>OZ253464.1:0-2675000 GCA_965261355.1 Dehalococcoidia bacterium
GCATGACTCACGAGCAAGCCCTTTCCTTTCTCGATTCTTTCATGGGCCTGCCCAGCGTGCCGGTAACTTCGGAACTGTTCTACAGGGCTGTTCAAGTTGCCGACCGGTACAGGGTCTCCTATTGGGACGCGGCCATACTGGCGGCAGCAGGGATGCAGGGTTGCGACGCCGTCTACTCCGAAGACCTCAACGAGAATCAGTCATACGACGGCGTCCTGGTGATCAACCCGTTCCGCTGACTGTGAATTATTGGCCCATGGCAGGGCGCTCCAAGAACAGGACAGCAGGTCTTGCCGTATTTTGCGACCGGAGAAACGATTCTAACCTGTAGCTGAGACTCCCCTAAAAGTCTTTACTGACGATAGGGGTTAGAAAGGCCCGGGCGCCCTCTGCGAGAGTGTTCACCCGGGCCTTTCTGCGTCCGGTTGACTCCTCTCAAATATCAAATAATCCCCAATGAGGGAGAGGATGAACATATGCCCAGAGGAATTCCCGGAGGACCGGATCCACGATCCCAAGCGGCAGGCGGAGCTCATGGTGTTCTGCGAGCTTCAGGCCAGCGAGACGCCAGGGGTGGCTTTCTACGAGGCCAGGGCCGGCATCGATGGTCGGGAAGTAGACTACGCCATCTGGCTGGAAGACATCGCCCGCACAGGCCTGCAGGTCAAGGGGGGACGCTACCGTGTGGACCGTGGCATCTGGTATCTCATTACCCCGGGAGGTGAGGGGCGCAAGCCCAGCCCGGCCAAGCAGAGCTGGCGGTCGTCCATACAGCTCCACGACTATCTGCAGGAGCGGCTGCCGGCCGGCAGGAATCCCTTCGTCATCCCCATGCTGGTCTTCCCGGACATGTTGCCCGACGCCAACATCGAGGCTTGGTCCATCCATGCCGGCGTCAGTGTGCTGTTCGGGACGGAAAACCTGGTCGAGCGCCTCATCGGGGCGGTAGCTACATGGAGGGTCAACTACCCGCCGAGCGGGGACGTGACCGCCGAGGAGGTGGAACTGCTGATGCCCGGCACAATGCGAGTAGCTGCGGGCATTCCGGAGGCGTTGTACCTGCACACCGACAAGGTGGTCTTCCAAAACGTCCAGACGGTCAACATCTATATCACATCGGACAAGGCCTGAGGTAACCTGCGTCGCCGCGTCGCTGCCGCCGTGTGAAATGCACGGCGGCAGCGACCTGGGGAACAACATCGCTGGTAGCAGTCCACCGACGGAATTTTCTTCGAGGAACCGTCGGCTCCTCTCAGCCTCGGAGGCCGAGCGGACTGGAGTAAACAAGAGCATCACGCCCCTTGAATAGCGGCACCGGAATTGTCGGCCTGACTACAGCCAAGGCCTTGCGAGTCCGATTGTGATGCATGGGCCAAACCAACTGACTGATCGACCCGTTCACGCGCCAGCACGATCATCCGAGAGAGGGTTGATCGGCAGCTTCGAAAGCTCCTTCACCACGCTCCTGATCCGAGATGGTTTGCTGTCTGCTGCAATGATCTTGCATCCGGCCTTGGCTGCGGCGATGAGCAGACTGCTGTTCCCTACTGAAAGATCGGGAATGCAGACTACCTGACCAGGCTTAACAAAACGGCGAATGACAAGCGCCGCAGCATGCTGGATTGACTGAGGCTCGTGCTTGGATTCTTCCGGTTGAGGGGGGACGTCGATCACATCATCGCCACCGTCGAGGCGTGCTCCGGGCTTCCCGAAAAGGAGCAGCGGGACAGTTCTCTGTTCGATGTAGTGCGGCTCTCCGCTGGTGGAGATTGCAGACTCAAAGACGAGATGGACCTGGCAAATCCAATTCAGGTTTTTTCGCTGCTTCACTCTGGCCAGTTGCTCCGGCAGCCGCCCAGGGTCTGCTGCCAAAATGAGGATCCCTTCCGTGCTGAGGGCATGGGACGCGAGAATTGCCGCGAGGCCCGGAGTGCTATCCCCGAAATGGTCATCCGGAGCCGTAGCGCAGATGACCACATCCACGCTGACTCGCTTCATCCTTACCAGTAGGTCGGCGACGTTAACTCGATGAATGCAGATGCCATCCTTCTCGTAGGCTGGAGCAACAACATCAGCTCCCTCCGAGGGACGACCTGCCGCTTCCCGGCGGGCCATTCCCACTCCCTCCGACACAGTTCTCAACTCTCCTGAAGCCACGAGGTCGACCGCCCAGCGCTGGATTTCTGGAGGTTCGTTGGACACCTTCGAAGCGTCACTGACCGCGATCTTGTCTTCGCGGACAGCCTGCCTCAGTTCTGGTGACGCGGTGCCGTCCCGCTAAAAGACCTTTGCTCCGTAGGCAAGGGTTCTCAGACTTATTTCGTACTGCTCTGCGGCCTCCTCTTGGGTCAGGGGGCCATCGGGATTATTCTGCAAATTTGCAGAATAATCCCCTGTGGTGCCCGAAGGCCACCGACGTCCTCTCTTTGACCCATCTGACAATCTCACTGCCGCCTCTACCGTTTCGCCGTCGGTTAGATGCCGTCGAACCAAGTTCGCGGACTTGACGTACGCTTTCGGGTCGACATCGTCAGGCAAGTTCTCAAATCTGGGTTCTACCCCGGCCTCCAAACACGCCAGAAGGCGGTGGATGCCATCGATGATTGCGCCCCTCCACCGCATAATGGGAAGTCTCAGGCCGTGCTTCGAGATGTCCTCAATGAGTGCCGAAAACTCTTCATCAGTCATCGCTCGAACCCGAAATACGTGATGGCTAATGGGGTAGCACCACCCTTGAGACTCGATAGCGAGCCTGCGCCGGTCATTCGCCCAGAAGAGCAGGTTACTTCCATCGTCAGGAGGCTCCTGCAGCAAACCGGACGAAACGACGCTGTCGACAGCGTCCCGTTCCTCGGATGCCACGACTCCATCACCGCCGGGGCTGGCCAGGTCGATGTCATCGGTACCGGGGGCCGCCTGTTCGCCGATGTCATCGCCCTGTTCGTTGGATGCAACGACGGCACCATCTACATTGTCATCTTGCAGGTCGATGCCATAATCGCCGGGGGCAGTCTGTTCGATAGAGTCCTTGGCAGCATCATCGCTGTGGTCATTCAGCAGGTCGATGTCATCAGTGCTGAAGGAGTCCTGTTCGCGGATGTCATCGCCCTGTTTCTTGGATGCAACAATGGCATCATCGACATAGTCATCTTGCAGGTCGATGTCATCAACGCTGGGAGCAGCCTGTTCGTCGAAGCCATCGCCATCGCTGATTCTTGCGTGGCAGACTATCCCCTCGGAAGGGTCGATCTCTTCGAAACCCATTTGAGAGTCCTGATTCATGGATAGACCTCCACTGTGTGGCAACGTTCCCGGACAGACGGAACGCCTGTAGTCGTAACCCAAATTCCAATCTCGGGAGTTACCAACCCAGCGCCACTTAAGCAAGTTGACCACAAGATTTGACAATGGATTTTTAAGACTTCGGGAATTAATGCATGTCCCTGATCGTCGACGATCGTTTCAGACTCGATGTCCGAATTTCGGTAATTGAGAGAGACGTGGTTAAGGGGAAATACACTGTGGAGGAAATTATCGACAAGCTGAGGGAGGCGGTGGTGATCATTGCCTCGGGCAGTACCGTTGTGGAGGCCGCACGTCGCACTGGCGTCTCGGAGCAGACCTTCTACCTCTGACGGGCCGAGTATGTTGTACTCGGGGACAAAGCCCGGCGCCTGAAGCAACTGGGGACCGAGGACAGCCGGCTCAGGTGGGAGTACTTCCAAGCGCTTCGGTCGTTGGAGAACCTCCCCCAGCAGAAGGCGGCTGCGGTGGTGAACAACGCCAATTAGATGGGGGCCATCGGCTTCGACGCGGTGAAGCACCTGGTGCTGGGTCGGCTGGAGGGACGGCCGCCCAGGCTGGATCTGGAGCTCTATCCCTACCTGCCCCGGGTCTGGGTGAGCACCACGTCCACACAAGACTACATGACTCTCCTCACAGGGAGGGCGGCATGAACGACCGGTCCACGCTGCTATTGGAACACCACCTGAAGGAGCTGAAGCTGCCCAGCTTTCTCAGGGAATACAGTAAGATGGCTGCCCAGTGCGCCGCCGAGGGTGTGGACCATCCCCAGTACCTGCTCCGGCTCGCCGAGCTTGAACTCATCGACCGCCACCAGCGCATGGTGGAGCGGCGGATTCGGGCCGCCCGATTCCCCGCCGCGAAGAGCCTGGACACCCTCGACTTCCCGGCAATCCCGTCGCTGAACAAGGCCCTGGTGATGGAACTGGCTCGGTGTGAGTACATCCAGCGCAGGGAGAACGTCATCGCCGTCGGCAACAGCGGCACCGGCAAGACCCACATCGCCCTTGAGCTGGGACTGGCCGCCTGCCAGCGGGATGTCTGTGGGTTTCACCACCGCCGCCGGTCTGGTCCACGAGATGATGGAGGCCAGGGACGAAAGGCGCCTGTTGAACTTGCAGAAACAACTGGCCCGGCTCAACCTGCTGATCATCGACGAGCTGGGCTTCGTGCCCCTGTCCAGAACCGGTGCGGAACTGCTCTTCGAGGTCTTCAGCCAGCGTTACGAGCGGGGCTCCACCATGGTGACCACCAACCTCCCCTTCGATGAGTGGACCGAGGTCTTCGGGTCGGAACGACTCACCGGAGCCCTGCTGGACCGTCTCACCCACCACGTCCACATCCTGGAGATGAACGGCGAGAGCTACCGGCTCAAGCGCAGCCGGGAGAACGCTTCCTCGCAGGCTTCAGAAGAACCCGACGAGGAATAGCCGCACCGCCAACGCCGTTTCTTCCTGCTCTTGTAACGCCGCCGCTCTGCCTCATTTACTGCCGTCAGTCATCGGGCAGGTGGTACACGATCACGCCGCCACGGTGGCCCAACATCTCAGCGCCATTGACACCTTTCGGAGTAAGAGACTCCGAAAGGGTTGGCGATCGCAACAGGGCGGAGTCATCGGAACCATTCATTCCACCGAATCCCCCAAGTCTTAAAAGCCCGTCATCGAAATGCCGTTCAGAATGGAGGTATCCGGAGAAGAACGGAGAGGAAGATGATGCGCATTGAGAAGTGGAAGGACATGGAAATTCATCCCCATGCGGAAATTGTGCCGAGGATGCTGCCACGGAAGTACCGAGATCTCAAGACCAGTATTGGCCAACGAGGGCAATATGATCCCATCATCGTCACGCGGGAGGAACCGCCCAGAATAATCGATGGACGTCACAGGTATTGGGCGTGTCTTGAACTGGGACTCCGACCGAAGTTCGCTCTTCTGGAAGAGGGCCTGGACCCTCTGGAATTCGTCGTCGACAAGCAGGACCTGCACAAGGAACTGAACAAGTCACAGAGAGTTCTTTTCGGCTATCGCATGTCCAGACACTCCACTGTCGGCCGACCCCGAAATGAGAATGAAAACAGGGAAGATATTCCCATTTACGGCCAAGAAGAAGCGCTCCGACGAGTGGGGGTCAGCAGATTGGCTTGATAAAGCGAGTTTTGGGAAGTGGCAGCCCAGTAGCCGCGGACCTCGAAGAGGCGTTGAGTCAAGAAACAATCACAGTCAACGATGGCTTCATCATAGTGAATGAACCCAAAGATGTGCAGATAAGGGCGATGGGCATGGTTCAGGGCGGTCAGGTCAAATCCCTGGGCACGAGCATTGGCGCGGATTCAAAGCGAATCCAGGGCTGACCGAACCGCAACTTGTTCCGCCAGCAGTGGAGCAGCGGGGAACGTCGAGGACGTCACCATCATCCATTCCGCTGTGTCCGATCTGCATAAGGCGGTGAAGAAAAATAGCTTGGATGTGATCATCACAGTTCCCCCCACGGTCCCCCACCAATTGACATCGCTGGCGGAATTGAAGGACTTCACGGTAAACGCCTTGTCTCCAACAGGTATTGTCGCGGTTGTTGCCGGCCCAATCATCCTCGGACCCGCCGTAGAGCAACTGATGCAACCCGACCTCCAGTTCATTACAGAGTTGGTCATCATCAGCGACACCCCATTCGCACGGAAAAACCAGGCCGGAAATATCACCGCTCAATCCTTGTTTTCCGCAAGGATGGCAACAGGATGAGGGCCGGAGACAGCGTGCTCTGGATCCAGACTCAAACAACGGAGCCGTCTCCGGGTGTCCGGCGCTTGATGGAGATCTCGACGGAGATGGTACTGCGACGACTGGCGGAGGCTGGAATGCGGGTTTGCGACCCCTCGATGCTGTACCGCCCCCGCACGGCCCTCGCGGCCCTCAAGCTGGGATGCCATTTCATCGGCGTACCCCAGGATTGCGGCTGTGTGGAGAGGATCAGGAAGGAAGTGGCTCAGAATCGGGAAAAAGGAGAAGTTGAACCGTGTTTGGGGCCCTCATCCGCAGGTACACAGGGAGCCGATGGAACCGCCGGGACAGCAATCCACCAGGGTTCCCTCTTTGCTGAGGATGGGGCCCAGCAACCAGTAAACCGTTCTCATGCCAATGCCGGGGAGAAGGTGCAACAGCTTCGGCAGGATGAACAGAATCGCGAAACCGGGGAGTGAACCAGACAAGGACTTGTACCTGGGGCGGAAAGTCCGTCTCAGACGCATGCAGACTCAGTGGCAAGACCGATTTTCCAAAGGAGAGTGAGTATGTCAACACGCCCATCAAGGAAATGCAGGGACTGCCCGAAGGATATCTCCGACCGGGGACGTAGGGCCATTCGCTGCAAAGAATGCGCTAAGGCGGCTATACAGGCCCAGTCGATCCTGCAGCAGGAAAAACGGGCTGAACTCAAGGTCATATCCGGTGGGAACGTCACTCGGAAACAAATAGAGAAGTTACGCAAGAGGCAGAAAGGAAAGTGCGCCCAGTGTAACAGACGATTCTGGGGGCGTGGAAAATACCAGGAGACCATAGATCATCACGTGCCTCTCATAAGAGGAGGCCTGCATGATGACTCGAACATCAAGCGCCTGGTTTGCCGGTCATGTAACAGCAGCAAGGGGTCCAAGTCTCCTCGTGAATGGGAGGAATTGGTCCGCAGGAGGGAAACTTCGCCACAACCACAAAGGCCGACGAACAAAGAAAAGCGAAAGCTGGCACAGATCTCGGTCAGATTTAGAGACCCACGCCATGTCGAACTTGTCAGAGCGGCGGCCGCTGAATCATCGCTACCTACCAACAAATGGATCGCGAACATCTTGGTGGATGCGGCCCAGCGCTCTGCGGCAATGAGTCAGCAGCAGGTGCGTGAACTTCCTCCATTGGAGCAGTTAGAGAACGATCTTGATGAATACCCAGACGATACAGACGATTGGGACCGGGAAACGGGTTGGGTTGGATAAGGGACCATCCATCCGTTGTTATGTGGAGTCTCCGTTATGCTGTCCTCCTCTCCTCAATCTGTATTGTCGGCTGATGAAAGCGGTTCGGTAACAGGGGCACTGAGGGCGACCGAGGACGACCGAAACAGAGGTGGAAATTGTGGTGGTAAATGGTGATACCAAAGAGGTGCAAATTCAGGGACATAAGATGACAACGGATTGTAAGTCTCTGCCTCTTATAAGCACATACCAAATCTGGTGATACCATGTCCATGCAATTTTGCAGACATAGTCCTAAAGCTAAGCCCGCTATGGAAATGCCTCGAAAAGTGGCGGGAATCCGGAGACATATTCAACTTGTTGATTCGGCCCATCGCCGACTCATCGGTCCCCATCTCAGAGCGGGACATGCCACTCATATCGGCCGGTTGAGGCCGCTGAAATACGGTGTTTACGGGGCGTCTACAAACTGTGGTCCCGCCGAGCACGGATATGGAACCTGAAAGGCAATGCGGGGAACAGTGGAGCTGATTCATGGCAGCAACTAATGAGGCGGCAGAAGGGTCAGGGAGCACCACCACTATATCCTGCAGGGTCAAGAGCGAGGAGCTCGAGGCCATCGATGACGCTGCGAGGCTCGATTCAATGCAAAGGGGCCCATGGATCAAACAGGCATTGGTCAATGCATCGAAGGAAAGACTTCGACAAGAGGGACAGTTCGCAGAGAACGAGCAAGATCCAGGCGGCAGGGATGGCAACCTCAAACGGAACGGGATATTGATCGTCACCTTCGCTGGGGGAGCGCTGGGTGCCGCCATCGGAGTGTGGACTGCAATTGGTCTGACGAATTACCTTTAGAATCATCCAGTGTCAGCAACGCTGATTTCATACATCAGCTTCCAACCTCCCTCGGATAATTTGGTCAAGGCTTGTTCCAGCACTCCTCTCCTCAGGAAAGAGCGCCCGGCCCCAGCCGAAATTTTTCCCGCACAAAAAACGGGAATGGAACCGCTCCAGTCCTTTTCGATAGAAGGCCCTCCTGATGCACGCCTCAGACTGGTGATCAACCCGCTCCTCTGAATTCCTCGGGCAATCTCGCTCCGTGGAAATGGCCTCGGCCCCGCCGCTGTGCGCGACAGCGGGGCCGAGGCCATCCGCATGAGATGTGAAGGGTAATTCCATACCGCCCTTGCCCAAGGGGTTCAAAGAGAGGGCACCCACCCTGACGATTTAGCCCAGGATGCTGCATCGGGAACATGGCCAGGGATCAGCCGCCCAGCGATGGGCTGGATGCATCCAGCCACCACAACACAGCAGGGCCGCGGTCTGCCCGACCGTCGCCCGCGGCCCTGCTGTGCCACTGTTGTGACGGGGTGTGCGGAACTGCGAGAACGAATGGAGGTGAATTCAATGTAAAGGCACAGGTCAGGTGCAGCCGGAAAGGGCAAGCCCACGGCTGTGGCTTCCGTATCTGCGGGGTATCAGGGTGGGCCCGGGCAGGAAGAAAAGGCGACACCACCGTTCCGGCAAGAAACAGATTTCTACGACACTTGGGTCTCAAAGAAAACACATCAAGGAGGAACAATGAAAAACGAACAGATCCTGAAGTACCGGAACCTCTTTGAGAAGGCGGCAGAGTTTGCCGTCTTCTTGGACGGAATTGAAGCAGGCTGCTCACAGGAGAGCAATGCGGCCTTTCTGTACATACAGGAGGAAGATGAACCGGAGACACCGGAACACAATGAGAACGATTTCGCTAGGAACATCCCACTGAGGTCGAAGGTCCTTGAGTTTCTAGTTGAACGCACCGTGATGGCGGACGAAAGCAGCCCGCTGCAAAGAATGATGCTCACCTACGGGGATCGTCCGGTGTATGTGCGGGCACTGCACCTGGTCCGTGACTTCTGGTGGGTGGAAATAGAGGTCAGGGAGTTGACCACCCCCGGCCAGGAGGAGAGCTGGGCGCCAGACTACAAGACGGTCCTGAACATCGCCTATCTCAAGGGAAGCGGACAGCTAATGCGGACTTGACCACACCTCCAGCGAGAGAGCAGCCGGGCCGGTCGGAGAACGCCTTAACCATGCACACTAGGCGTTCTTCAGCCGACTGGCAGTGAGAGGAGAATCATCAGGACCTTGGACCAAGCGAAGAGGCGGTCCATCATTTTCGAGTAGAAGGAAGGGAAATGGAGAACATAGATTATCGGGCGCTCATCGAAAGGATGGGACCCAAGGAAAACATCATCGACCACCTTGGCAATGTCCTCGGCATGCTACTGCCAATTTGTGGTACACGGTTCCTGCACATCGGACCCGGAGAATGGCCGCACGAAGAGGACCTCGGAGTCGAAATCGCGGATTGGTTGGACAAAGTGGCGCAACAACACAAACATCTCGATGCGATCCTCGAACGCGACTTTGAGAACCGTCTCAGTCTCGTGAGGGTCCGATTCCAGCATCTGTTTGGCGACTTCTGGCTCCTCAAGACCTACCATGCGGACTTCAACAGGCAGAACAGGATTGAAGTTGTGGACGGCCCCGAGGCTCACGCCTTGCTGAGAATCGACGGCAGCGGAGCCAGAGTGCAATACGAGACAGCGCTTTAGCTGCCGGCTACGGGTGTCGGGCCATTGCAAGGGGCTGGTTCGACAATACCATGAACCCGATCTCGCGGGCGTATGGGGGGGTCGGGCAAATTCTTCCAGACTAATCGAAGGGCTCGTTGACGCGCAATCTTTTCCTGTAGCCCTTTTCAGCTGTCAACGCCGACGGAGAAATGACCCGGTATCGCCGATGGTGACCTGACCCACCAGGTTCTTGTTCTCCGTGCCGCCGATTTAGAGTTGACCCACCCTGTCGCTACTGCTCAGCGATTGCGTCAGTGGCCCATTGGCCAGCGACTCTGTCAGTCGGGATAGTTGTCGTTACCGTTAGCTGGCGTTGCGCCCAGCAGGTGATGCGAGCTGAATATTCCGGACTGCCGTTTCTCGCGCAGCCGGTAGCTCTCCCCACGGATGTTGAGCACGTGGCTGTGATGCAACAGCCGGTCCAGTACCGCCGAGGCGATGACCGTGTCGCCGAGGAGCTCGCCCCATTCACCGAAGCCCTTGTTCGATGTCAGGATGATGCTGCCCCGCTCGTAGCGGGCCGAGACCAAGGTGAAGAAGGCGGTGGCGGCGTCCCGGTCGTAGGGCCAGATACCGAACTCGTCCACGACCAGCACCTTGGGAGCCAGGTAGATGCGCAGCCTCCGGTCCAGGTTGTGCTCGGCACGGGCCTTGCGCAAGTCCTCCATCAGGTCGTAGGCCCGGACGAAGTAGGCACCGTAGCCACGCTCGATGGCCTTCTTGGCCAGGGCCACCGCCAGGTGCGACTTCCCCACGCCAGGAGGTCCCAGCAGCAGGATGTTGGTGGCCTCGGCCACGAAGGCCAGGTTGGCCAGCTCCTTGACCTGCCGCTCGTCGATGGATGGCTGGAAGGCGAAGTCGAATTGCTCCAAGGTCCTCTGGAAGGGGAAGTGGGCCATCTTGGTCCGGGTGGAGAGATAGCGCTCCCGGCGAGCATCCACCTCGACGCCCAGCAGTTGCTCCAGCATCTCCGGATAGGTCAGCTGCTTGCTGGCGGCGGTGTCGAGTGTGTTGTCCTGGACCTCCACCGCCTGCTTGAGTCCGAGACTCTCCAGGTACTGGCGGGCCTGTTCCAGGGCGATCACCCTGCACCTCCCACGGCGGCCAGTTCGTAGACCTCCAGGGAGCGGCGCTCCACCTCTCCCACGGGGACCTGCACCGCCATCGCCTCCCGGCGCGGCCGGTTGTCTCCCTGGGGCAGTCCCTGCCACTGGCCGGGCATAATGAAGCGCTGACCGGGTTTCTGGGCCCTTGGATGCACCGCGATGCGTTCATCGTCGGCCCAGATCTCCAACGTCCCCTGTCGCTGTCCCACCTGCACGACACGGCCCACCCACTTCCAGTGGACTCCGTAGCGGGATCCCTCCCAGCTGACGAATCCGTCCCGTGCCACCTTCCGGTCCTCCCGCAGATAGGGCGCCAGCGCCCCGCGGCCTGGCAGTTGGCCCAAGTGAGACCGCTCCTCGGCCAGCATCTCCCAAGGCACCCGCTGGGTCGTTCCGTGCACTCTGACGTTGGCCACCGTGTCGCACCACTCCAGCCCCTGGCGATTCAGATCGGCGTCGTCGGTGAATCGCATGCTGGGCCACATGTTGCCCTTGACGTATTTCACGCCGTTCTCGACCTTGCCCTTGGAGCCTGTCTCATAAGTCCATCCATTAGCGTGGTGTACACTCGGAATGGACTCTGTGAGAGAGGGAGCGGATGCCTTTGCGAGAAATGCCCCGAGAGCAGGCCTAGCTATTGCCGCCGTCTCTTGATGAGTTATTGCCCCTGGACCATCCTGCCCGATTCGTGGCCGAGTTCGTAGATGCCTTGGACCGCGGGGATTGGAGGGAACTCGACGTGGAGATAGAGGGCGACCCTATGGGAGCGCCGTCATATCATCCCCGGGCACTACTGAGCATCTGGCTGTATGGCTTCATGACCGGAATACGCTCCAGCCGCAAACTGGAAGCGGCCTGCCGGGACCAGATACCCTATTTGTGGCTGACCGGGTGGCAACACCCGGACCACAACACCCTGTGGAGATTCTACAAGGGTCATCGCCAAGGCATGCGGAAGCTGTTCCGGCGAACGGTGCGGACGGCATTGGCCATGGACCTGGTGGATCTGGCGGTACAGGCGGTGGATGGCACAAAGGTGCCTGCCAATGCTGCGTCAGGTCGAAGTTACGATGCCGAGGGGCTGTTGGGGCGGTTGGAGCGGTTGGAGCGAGCCATCGCCGAACTGGAGGACCAGAATGAAGGAGAAACCGACGGGCCCCCAGTTCATCTCCCCAAGGTATTGGCCAACAAGAAGAACTTGTGCGACCAGGTACGGAGGGCGATTGAGGAACTGGAGGAGCAAAAAGGTCGCAAAAATATCAACCTGACCGACCAGGACGCTCAGTTCATGAAAATGAGGCATGGCTTCTTGCCTGCTTACAACGCTCAGGCCATGGTCTCACCGGCAAAGACGAGCCAAGAAACATCGGGCATGCTGGTCACCGCTATCGAACTTGTGGACGAAGGGGCCGACAACTCCAGCCTGATTCCCATGATCCGAAGGGCGGAGGAGATGACGGGAGTCAAGGCGCCATTGACCCTGGCAGATGCCGGCTATCACTCGGCAGCAGCGGTCCAAGAATGCGCTGATCGCGGTCAGCAGGTGGCTATGCCAGAGCCTCCCAGAGGGAGGGCGTTAGACCATCCTTACCACAAGGACCGGTTCGCCTACGATCCGGGCAGCGACACGTACATGTGCCCCCAAGGACAGATGCTGAGCTTCGTGAGGGGCCAATACAAGAGGGGAACGAACAAGAGAATGTATCAAGCCGCCAGGCCCGTTTGCCAGGCATGTCCGGTCATAGCGGCGTGCATTACCAATGGTTCGCGCCGACGGAGCTTGGTCATAGGCCCCTATGATACGGCACTGCTCCGTCATCGCTCCTGGATGGGTACCAACGAGGCTCAGTCCGCCCTCAAGAGGAGAAAGCAGTTGGTGGAACCCGTCTTTGGGATCATCAAAGAGCAACAGGGGTTACGAAGGTTTCTGTTGCGTGGCATCGACAATGTCGCTGCCGAATGGACCTTGCTGGCCACCACCTTCAACCTGAGGACTCTGTGGCGCGTATGGCAATCCAGGCGGCCGCATTACCTGAGTCCCCAGTGGGGAACAGTTCTCGGCCGATAGTCGCCAACAACGCCCCTACCAGCAGTTTCCTCTGCTGGTCCCATCGGCAACGCCCCAAATGGTCTCAGCCAGTGAACCGGCCCGAATTTCAGCCTCCGGCAAATCTCTTTGCGTCCTTATGAGACAGGCTCCAAGGGCCGGGTCGAACGCGCCGCGGGCACCTTCCAAGACCGTCTGGTAACCGAGCTCAGGCTGTCCGGAGCAGCCACCATCGATGAGGCCAATGACGTCCTGCGCAGCTTCCTG
Organism: Dehalococcoidia bacterium; assembly: GCA_965261355.1. Classification (GTDB taxonomy): domain Bacteria; phylum Chloroflexota; class Dehalococcoidia; order Lucifugimonadales; family UBA3495; genus VXOI01. The sequence goes on from OZ253464.1 coordinate 13,315, forward strand.
TCCCGCTTCAATCAGAAATTCGGAGTGCAGGCAGAGGAATCGACTCCAGCCTATCGTCCCCTGGACCCGTCTCTGTCCTTGGAACATGTCCTTTGCTTCAAGCACTCCCGCAAGGTGGCCAGAGACAACACCATCAAGTACAACACGCGAACGATCCAATTGTTGCCTGGTACGGATCGCCCCAGCTACGCCGGATTGCAGGTGGAAATACACGAGAACCTGGAAGCCCTGATATCCGTGCAATATTTGGGGCAGGCCATCGCCACCCAGGAGGCACCGCCGCGTCCGGGTCTGCTCAGGGCAACTGCCCCTCGTGCGCAAGGAAGCGACGAGGGCCAATGGGGCATGGCAGTCAACGGCCGCTGGCAAGACAGCCTGGCAACTCTGGAAACAGGAAATGTCGACCGGCCCCGGAGGACACACAAATCCAGAGCGAAACTGGACAGACAGCCCACCCCTCGTCAGAGGACCATATGGAAATCCGTTCAGGAGGCTAAACTCAGGGGACTGTCCCTTCGGGCAATCGCCCGGGAACTGGGCATCCACAGGGAGACCACTAAAAAATATGCCCTGGCCGACAGCCCGCCGGTGAGGCGCACAGCAACCGCGACCCTGGCACAGCAGCTCGATCGCGTGCCCACCGCCTAATCGGACATTTTCGCTGGACATCAGCACCTTCGCGTCCGGCAGCAGATCCATGATATCCCGGCAGGCCTCCACACCGTCCTTCTTCGGCATCATCACGTCCATGACGATGACATCAGGCCGCAACTCCTGCGCAGTCCGGACGGCCTCCACCCCGTCCGCCGCCTGCCCCACGACGTCGAACGCTCCCGAATCCTCCAGGACGTCCCGCAGTCCCCTCCTCACGATGGGATGGTCATCCACCAGCATCACCCTGATTCGATTGGACGATGACATCTCAGTCTCCTCTTGCAGCTGAATCATGGGGGACCACGCAGGCGATGGTCGTCCCCCCTTCCGGGCCGCCCGTTTCCACGATAAGCCTGCCGCCCATTCGCTCCGCCTCTCGCTCCATGCCGCTGAAGCCGCGGCCCCGCTCGGCGTAGTCCTCCGGTAGGCCCACCCCATCGTCGGAGACGGACAGGCGTGTGCCGTCGGCCTGGAAGTCGAGCCTGACCTCGACCCTTCCGGCTTGGGCGTGCAGGAAGGCGTTGGCCAGGGCGTTGTGCGCGATGGAGAAGAGGCCGGTCCGGACCCCGGTGGTGAGCTGCGGCTCCTCCCCGGACTGCACCATCCCGGCGGGGACGGAGGTGATCTTCGCGAACGTCGCGGTGTGTGAGCCAAGCACGCGCGCCAGGTCCCGTCCCTCGAAGATGCGGCCCATGTCGATTGGCCTCCTCAGTTCCCACATGGTCGATTTGGACAGCGCGGCCGTCGCCGCGAGCCTTTCCGTCAGCTTCGGGTTCGAGTCCCCGGCCAGCTTCATGGCGCCGTCTATACTCAGGCCGATCATGTAGGCGGTCTGGGCGGTGGTGTCGTGAATCGCCTGGGAGAGTTCTATGCGTTCCTGCTGCGCCTGCCGCTCCCTTGCCATCGCGGCCTGCCTCCTGATGCGTTCGAACCGGACGATGAGGTTGACGCCCGCAACGATGAGATACATCGCCGCCACCCTGGCGGCCAGCGCCCGCTCGTCGCCCGCTTCGAGGTCCAGGCCGGAGCCCACCCCCCAGCTCACGGCGGCGTGAGCGGCGGCGGCCGCCGTGGCCCAGGCCATGTTCAGCCGAAAGGACGTGAAGATCACGGCAATGGCGCCAAGAGCCGGGTAGTAGGTGAGAAAGATGTAGTTGTCGAATCTGCCGCTGACAGCGATGTTGGCTGTAATCAGCGCAATGTCCATGGCGCTGAGGCCAACCATCCAGCGCCAGGTCACCGGCCTGTTCGTCAGGAGCCGGTAGTGGAACACACCATTGAGCGTTGCCAGCATCACATTCAAGAGGGCGTATCCAATGTCCTCGGGATACCAGAGACCCGGGCGGTAGGCCAGCAAAACGGCGGCGAAGAACCAGACGATCCATCGCCCCCAGACCGTGACCTTCGCGGCGTAGAGCGCCACGTCGGCGTCGGCGTCGGCCAAGGCGAACCACTGCGCCATCCTCCCCATGGTGTGTACGTACGTCATCAGGACTTCCGGCAGCTGACTCTCCGCCTCAACCTGCGCCGCGACACTTGCGCCGCCCCGTGAGTCGCTCCAGGGCAGCCATCCCTGTGGGCACAGGCGCACAGGTGGCGATTATTGGTTTGCACGAGCCTCCGAATCAAATATATCGCCTCATTTGCAGCGATTCCAGACCGGAATGTGCACATCTTGGGTGAACCTATAGATAGCCCTGTTTAACGTCAACTACTTTTGCCGGTCCTGTTGCCTCATTGAGAAATGTTACCGAGACTTTAGCACCTGGGGGCCACTCCAACCAGCGCTAATTCCGGCATTGCAGGGGGTTCCGCCATGGGCTCACCGGCAGCGGCGTAGACCAGCGTTTTGGCCATGATGCCGCGCCACTGCTGCACTCTGCGTTGCAGCGTCCGCAGGTGAGCCCGGCTGAAACGATCCGGTTCAGCCTCTTGCAGTCGGCCCAGCAATACCACGGCACTGGCGTCCGGGTCTTCCTGCAACCAGGACAGCACGTCGCACCACACTCCTTCGAAGGGGTCTGGCCGAGTTCGCCAGGTGCGGGGCGGTTGCACCCGCCGCTCCCGTGAGGTACGGGCTGCGTCCTGCCGCCACAAGTCGGGTAACTTGGCCAGGAACTGTTCCAGGCTCTCGCCGCTGGGAGTGGGCCGGATTTCGGGGAACGTAACCGCGGCCAGGGCCGACTGCGCTTCCCTGATGGCGTGCAGCAGCGCCACCGGATCCAACTTGACCCGATACTGACTCAGCGCTGCCTTCACCTCCACGCTGACCGCGTCGTGCTGCATCAGCCGGTCGCAGGGCGTGGCTGGCGGGCTGTACCGCTTGACGACCCTGGAGCCGTGCCGAGTTTTCTCCACCAACTTGAACGAAGGCTGGAAGTAGTTCACGTACTGTCGCACCGCCCCGTACAGGTGGGCCATGGTCTGTCCGGCAACTTGGCCCGAATAGCGGTCATGACCGACGTAGTGGCGCACCACCGCGCCGTTCTTCTGCTCAATCCAGGCCTGGTCGTTCTTGCGGTACGGCCGGGAACGGGTGAACTCGATGCCCCGCTCGGCGCAGTACTGGGTGAGAGTTTCGTTGATGAATACGCTGTCGTTGTCCGAGTCGATGCCTTTGACGGGGAAGGGCAACTGTCGCCCGATGGCCTCCAGTCCTGCCACCACCAGGGACTGCTCCCGAGCCAGCAGCGGCACCGCTTCAGTCCAGCCGGTGCAGATGTCGGTGGCCACCAGGCTGTGGATCATGGAACCCCACAAGGAGCCACCGTGGTGGACCACCAGGTCAATCTCCAGGAATCCCGGTGGCGGCGCATGCCAATCTGCGAAGGTCCGTACCGGAATATTGCGGCCCGGCGACTGATTCCTCCGGCGTCTGAGCCGCCGGCTCGCCGGTGTCCTGATGGGCTGGAGCAACCGGTCCAAGGTGGCGGCGCTGGCCGCCAGCAGCCGTTGGCGCACGCGAGGGTCCAGACCCAGGTGGCCGTGGCGCTCCATGGACTCTACCAGGTGGGGCAATGCCGCCTTCAGCCGCTTGCCGCAGATCCGGTCAGCAGCTTCCCAGACCACGATCACCGCCTGGCGGACCGCCTCGTCGTAGATCCGTCGGTCCTTTTTTACCGCCGGCTGCTGCTCTCCGTCGTCGCTGGACTGCCCCAGCAACCTGATGCCATGCTTGCGGTGATGACCGGTAACCGCGATGAACTCGTCCAGAATCCGGCTTTTCTCCCGCTTCGATGAAGCTCGGTAACGGTCTCGGATCGTCGCCAGCAATTCCTGTTTTGCCATCTTGCTGATGCCTCCTCCCACGCGATTGCCTCCCCGAGTTTGGGTAACATTTTATTTGAGGCAACCACTTGCGTTGGGTAACGGTTTTGTTGAGGCAATGCGAGTGGGTGAAGTCGATCTGGGCCTCGCGGCCCGGGGGATGCTCCTGGGGGAAGTAGACCTCTTGGTCCGGGCCGTTGAGCGCTCGCCAGTCTTGTAATCGTCGTTGCAGGGTGCGCAGCTGCGAGGCGCTGAACCGGCCGGGATGCCGCTCCTCCAGCCACTCGATAATTGTCGTTGCCCTGAGCCTGCCGGCGGCCTCGCCCAGGAGCAGGGGCAGGATTTCCTTCTCCCAGACTCCGTCGAAGGGATCGGGACGGGTGCGCCACTGGCGCTCAGTCTTGGTCTCCGACGGCAACGGGCCGCACTGCCACTTGCGGGCCGAGCGCTCGCTCATCCCCGCCATTGCCGCCGCCGTCTGTTGCGTCTTTCCTTCCATTCGTCTCTGCCTCAGTGTTGCGACTTGCTGATCTGTAACCAATCCGGCACCTCCTGTACCGGATGATTACTCTTGGGGACCGGCAAAAATAGTCGTCGCCAACCGGCAAGACTAATTGTCGTTGATCAAGCCCTTTATACATGCCAACTATGTACAAAGAGCTAAATCGTGAATGTCACAACAGAGCTCCGTAACTCAAACTCAACAATGTACAAACAAATCTAGGCAGGAGCCGTGATTGGAGGCAAGATTATTCATTGGGAGATTGCCCGTGATCAAGTCTCTCAACATTTATACGCAACACCATCCATGAGTACGCAACAACTATGCACCGGATTCGATCTTCCGAACGCCGAACGCTGACCCCACGTCTGGCCGCCTTGCTGCTGACGCTGGCCGCCGCGCTCGCTGCCCTGCTGCTGAGCAGCGTGGGCGTGGGCCAGGCACAGACTGCTGCATCCCTGATCGAGGTGCAGGGCGGCGGGACCCAGATCGGCTTCGAGGGCGAGAGGGCGCTGGGTTTCCGGACCGCCGCATCGGCTGGGACCGGCTTTAACGGGTGGCTGGTGACCGAGGTCGAGCTGCGGATCAGGCCAGATGATGGCACGGGCACGATTCGGACCGCGACACCGCCGGGGCTTGCGTTATGCGAGGCGACTAGTAGCGGTGACCCCCACCCCAACGGGACGTGTTTTCCGTTGACCGCGCCTGCCACAGTGCAAATCCCGACTGGGATGACGACTGGGCAGGAAGTGAAGTATACAGCTACCGGTTCCGGGCACTTCCTGGCAACTGACACTGAGTACACGCTGCATTTCACAGAGAACGGCAGCACCCATGCCAATGGTGTTCATCACCTGGATGCGTCTGTTAATGACGGTGAGGCTGTGCACGTAGCCGGGGCGTTCGCCAACGTGATGCGGGAACTGGGGCCCGGCGATGTGTGGCGCGGCAGTTCCACGAACGTCGCCTGGACGCGCATCACCGGCTATCCCGGCGGCGCCCGCACCAACGCTGGGTATTCGGGTGCGCTGGTGAGCAACATCGTTCAGACGAGAGGCGGGACTTCCAATCTGGCCGTTCTCGACGTTGTCCAGGACTTCACGACCGGCGAAAACGACGCCGGCTACACGCTGGGCGAAATCGAAATCACTCTCCAGGGCGCCGGCGCCAGTACTCCTCCCACGGTGACGCTCCACAGCGGGTCGGCAACAGGACCAAAAGTGGCCGACTTCACCGGCCCATCGAGCCTTGTTACCGGCTCGGCTAGTAACTACACCTACGTCCCGACCACAACCGTGCCGCTCAGCAGGTCCACCATATATTTTGTGGTAGTCCAGGGTGGCGACGGCTTGTGGGCCTATACCACTTCCAACTACGAGGAATTCGCCGCGCCTGGCTGGATCATCGGGAATGTATCCCTCACCCGGGCTGAAAACAGTACCGGTATATTCGCGACTCCTGTTGCCGGCCCCGGCCTGATCCGCGTCAAAGGCACGGTCAATCAGCCACCGCCCGGGCCGCTGGTCGCTAGGTCGCTGGTGAGCAACGTCGGGCAGACCGACGCCGGCCAGGATGCGATTTCGGAGACCCATGACTTGGCGCAGTCCTTTACCACCGGGTCCAACCGTGCGGGCTATGTGCTCAATAGCGTCGATATCAGATTTGTATCGACTGTCTCAGGAGTTTCGTCCGCCCCTCCCACGGTCACACTCCACACCGGGTCGGCAGCGGGAACGGCCGTGGCCGTGCTCAGCCGTACCGGGGCAATTATGGCTAAGGACAACTATGAGTTCGCAGCGGCCTCACCCGTCCCGCTCACCCACTCGACCACCTACTGGGTGGTGGCCGAAGGCGGCGGGGCCGGATTGGCTTGGGTTAAAACATCCTCAACCAGCGAGGATTCAGGTGGCGCCGGTGGATGGATGATCGCCGACAAGGGCGAGTTTCGGACTGCAAATTCAAACGGCGTCTTCGCTCAATTTTCAGCCTGTGTTAATTTGTCTCTTCGCGTCAACGGCCTCTCCAACCCCTCCCCCGCCACGGGAGGGGGGAGAATCAACGCGCCGAACGCGTTCCGCGTGCCGGCAAAGCTGTTCGTCACTTTCGCCGGCGTCGTCGATCTCAACGGCGTCACGAACATCGCAGACAACGCCACCTACACGTGGCAGCGGTTCGCCTCGGACGGGACGACGCTGGAGGCGGCCAGCATCGGGACGGGCCCCACCTACACCCTGACCGACCAGGACGCGGGCAGGAAGCTGAGGGTGGTGGTCAGCTTCTTCGACGACGACGGCTACCCCGAGGGCCCGCTGAACAGCGCCCCAACCCCGGACATCATCCCGGCAGCAACCTGCGCGGCGCCCACGCTCACGGGCGGGGCGGCGCAGCTCGGCCCGGCCAGGAAGGTGGCGGTTGAGAGCTATGGCATGTCTCCGAATCTCACCTACGGTTTCTCGGCGACGGAGCCTGCGGGCATTCTCGACAACGCCACGTTCACGACAGACGCCTTCAACGACTATGCTATCGAGAGCATCCATACCACGGGTTCCTCATTGAAAGTTGGGCTCAATAGGGCCTTGACCGCCACCGAACAAAAGACCCTGGCCCTGCACGTCTGCGATCAGGCCTACGCCTTCAAGTCCGCGTCCGTCTCGAGCTCCACTTACACATTCACAAGCCATTCCTAGGACTGGTCCGGCCACGCCGAGCGGATAGTCTACGTGAGCCAGGACATCTTCGCGCCGACGTTCGTCGAAGCCAGGGTAAACCGCACGTCGCTGGTGATGACGTTCAGCGAGGACCTGGGCGCAGCCGCATCCCTCGCAAACGGCGCCTTCACGGTGAAGAAGGGCAGCGGGGGCACGACGCAAACGCTGAGCGGCAGCCCCTCCATCTCGGGGTCCACGGTGACGCTGACGCTGGCCACGACCGTCACGGCGACCGATACGGACGTGAAGGTTTCCTATACCAAGCCTACGACGGGCACGGCCAACAAGCTGGTCGACGCGTTCGACAACGAGGTGGCGACTTTCCCTGACCAGAACGTGATCAACCAGCTCGCAGACCAGGTGCCCCCGGAGCTGACCGCCACGAACGCGGCGGTGCTGGCCGCCAATGGGTTGACGCTCACGCTGACCTTCAACGAGGCGCTGAAGACCTCTTCCGTGCCGGCGACTTCGGCGTTCACGGTAGAGGCGACGCCCATGGAGGGCAGCGAGGCGGAGGTGGCGCTGGCGTCCAGCGACGGGGTGACGGTGAGCGGCAGCACGGTGGTGCTCAAGCTGGCGGCCCCGATAGCGCACAACGACGGTTCGGTGAAGGTGACCTACGCGAAGCCGGGGACGGGCGCCGTGATCGAGGACGCGAACGAGAACGACGCCGCGGACTTCACGGACCGGGCGGTCACCAAACAACAGCACCGTGCCGCGGGTGAGCATCGAGCCGGTGCACGCCGACGTCTCGCCGGGGATCGCGAACCCTGTCTTCCTGATCCGGCGCTCGAACTCGGGGAGTACTGCACTCACGGTGAACATCGGCATCACCCAGGCCGACGCGTATCTGGCGACAACCCAGACGATCACGATTCCGGCCGGAGATCTCTCTGCAACGGCGACGTTCGCGAGCAGTTACCGGGGCAACACGAGCGGCGACCTGACGGCCACGGTCTCGGGAGGAGACGACCACCTGCCGGCGGTCGCGCCGGACAACTCGGCCACCGTCCAGATGAAGGTGCCGGCGTCGGGTCCCACGGTGTGGGTGTCGCACGAGCATCTCAGTCTCACAGTCAACGAGAGCGACGGCACTGCGGATCTGGGCGTGGTGTTCAGCACCGGCGCCGGAGTGGTGCGCCCGAGGATAGGTCTCACTGTCGCGGCTCTCACGGACCAGGGAACTGCCAGTATCAACCGGGACTACAGACATATCAGTAGAAATGTCTCGGTCATACCGGTGGACTGGACGGCCGTCGCCGGAGGGTCGTACTCGTATACCAAACCCCTTCCCATAACGATTTTCGATGACGACCAGTACGAGCGCAGTGACGAGACCTTCATTGTGTATCTCGATAACACCCCGGGAGTCACCGACGTGCTCGACATTCCGGGTCGAAACGACTCGGACGGCACGGCCACGGTCACCATCGTCGACGACACACCCGACACTCTGGAGGTGTCGAGCGTGGAGGTGACGTCGACGCCGACGGCGGACTACTACGGCGCGACCGACACGATCGAGTTCACCGTGACGTTCACCGGCAACGTGACGGTGACGGGCGCGCCGCAGTTCGCGTTCGACCTGGGCGGCACGACCCACCAGATGGCGTACGCGAGCGGATCGGGCTCGCAGGAGCTCGTGTTCTCCCACACCGTCGTGGCCACGGACGGCGACGACCACGACGGCATCTCCTGGGCGGCCAACGCGCTCAGCCTCAACGGCGGGACGATCAAGTTCACGCATACGGACGTGGCGGAGCAGGTGGACGCCGACCTGGACCACGCCGCGCAGGCGGCGCTGCCGGGCCACAAGGTAGAAGCGGCGAAGCCGAGCCTGGAATTGGCGGAGGTGGACGATGCCACGCTGTCGCTGTTCTTCAGAGAGGAGCTGAACACGACCGCTCCGGCCAACACCGCATTCACGGTGAAGGTGGACGCCGGCACGGGGGTCAACCCAACGGCCGTGTCGATCTCGGGCAGCGTGGTGACGCTGACCCTTGCCTCTGCTGTCACCCAAGAGCAGACGGCCACGGTGACCTACACCAAGCCGACGGCGAACCCGATCAAGGACCTGAGTGGCAAGGAGGCGGACGCCTTCACCGACCGCACCGTGGACCCCGCCTCCGACATTGTCAACTTCCGCGCCACGCCCGGGAACCGACGCGTCACGCTGGAGTGGGACAACCCCAGCAACAGCACGATCCAACGCTACCAGTACCGCTTCATGAACACGTCGGACACCACGTGGAACCCGGACTGGCGGAACATTTCGGGCAGCAACCAGAACACCACTTCATTCGCGGCCACGGGCCTGACGAACGGTATCGAGTACATTTTCCAGGTCCGGCCGATATTCCGGGATGGCCAGCAGCTGACGATGGGCAAGGAGGGGGAGATCAAGTCGGTGCCCAGGGGTCCCCTCGCTGCGCCCCGCAACATGTCAGCGTCGTCGGCCGGAGACGGCGAGCTGGCGCTGAGCTGGGACGACCCGGGCGACATCAGCATCACCGGTTACCAGTACCGCCACCAGAACACGTCCGAAAGCGACTGGAACCCGGACTGGACGGACATATCCGGCAGCGGCGCGACCACGACCTCGCACACGCTGTCCGGCCTGACCAACTTCCTGCTCTACACCCTGGAGGTACGCGCCCTGCGTGACGGCACGGGCGGTCCACCTGCCCGCGCCACCCAGAAGCCCCGGGGTCCGCTCACCGCGCCGGCCAACTTCACGGCGGCCTCCGGCGAAGACCGGCGGGCGACGCTTCGCTGGGACAATTCGGGCGACGACTCCATCACCGCGTACCAGTATCGCTACCGGTTGAGTTCACAGAGCGCGTGGAACCCCGACTGGACGGACATACCGGGCAGCCGCTGGAACACCACGTCGTACGCGGTGAGGAGCCTGGTGAACCTGACCGGCTACACCTTCGAGGTGCGTGCGTTGCGGGGCACATTACAGGGACCGGCGTCCTCCGACACGGCCACGCCGGAAGGGCCCCCCAGCGTGCCGCTGCCACCTACCAAACTGACGGTAAACCCGGCAGACCGGAGCCTCGGGTTGTCCTGGGATCCGCCGGTCGAGGAGGACTCCCGGGCGCCGGTCACTGGATACCGCGTCCGTTACCGTGAGGAGGGGAGGTCGTGGCGCACTGTGTCGCGAGGATCCCAGGACACTGTCCTGTGGCAGACGATCGGTGGATTGACGAACGGGCGCAGCTACGAAGTCCAGGTGGCGTCAGCCAACCGGGTCGGGACCGGCGCCTGGACTTCGGCAGAGGGGACGCCAGAGGCTCCAGAGGTTGGCGAGGCTCCACCAGAGCCCGAGGGTGACGAGCAGTTCGATGTCGGCGCGCTCTCCTTGTGGTGGGACGGCACGGATCCCAACGGCAGGAATTGGAGCAACGACAAACAGCTGGACTCGTGCGCCGGCACCCATAGTTTCACCGTCATCTGGGCGGGTCCCGGCAGTGACCGGAACGCGCAAGAATGGGCAGCGCATATCGCCACCTCCGGGCAGGCGAACGCGCCCACCTACAGTTTCAGGAGGTCGCCGGACACCTCGGACGACTACTATGAGATGAACGGGAGGGTGAGGCTGGATGGTCAGGGCGCGTTGTCGATCCGCGTGCGGGGCCGGTACGGCTCCAGCTGGGGCGAGTGGTCGCCTCCGGCGGGACTCTACTGCTTTGAGAATCGGTAGCGAGGCAACTCCATTCCCACCACCGGACTGCCTCCCCTTCGCCTACGACACTAGCCCTGCTTGTATCGGCTGGCGCCGTCCGCTTCTCGCGGTCACGCACGGCCCCCTGCTGCGGCAGACGGTAGGGCGACAACCTTGAATATAGAGAGCACAGGACGTTGAGCAGACTATTACTTTTGGGGGCAATGATTGCCCTGTTCCTGGGCCTCGAGTCCGGGGCGCACGCCCAGAGCACCGCCCCCACCGTCTCGTCGGTGGCCATCACCTCCAACCCCGGCTCGGACGACACCTAAGCCACGGCCGACATCATCACCGTGGGGCTGACCTTATCAGTTTTTCGTAATGGACTTCTTCCAAAAGAGACCGCAAGGTCCGCGCCTGCGACAGGGACCAGTTGTGTTGAGGAAGGGTATCTGCGCCGCACTCCTTTCTATCACGATGGCAGTCTTGCTGGCTGGTTGCCAATCGGACGCCACATATACGCCGCCCGAAAATGCTCCGTCGCAGCCCGGAGACCAGGGGTCGCCGACTGCCCGGCGACCACATCCCCCCACCGAATCTGCGCCACCCACCGATGTGGCCGCTGCTCCAACCATCGTGGTCTCCAGTGCGGGCAGGCCCGCCGGTCCTACTCCTGAGTCGCAGTCAATCCCCGGTCCTGCACCAAACGCCGTCTCCCTGACTCCAATACTGGCGGCGGACCCCACTCCTGTGCCCACCAGGGACCCGACTCCGACGGTGCTGCGAGTGTCGCGGTCGTCAATCACGCGCGACGAATCTCCCGAGGCGGACGCATCAACAGTCGCTGCCCTCGTTGGCGGCAACACCGCCTTTGCCCTCGATCTTTACCAGGCCATACAAGGCTCCGACGGCAATCTCTTCATTTCGCCGTACAGTATCTCGCTGGCCCTCGCAATGGCGTACGCCGGGGGGCGCGGCGACACCGAGTGGCAGATGGCGGAGACCCTCCACTTCGACTTGCCCCAGGACCGGCTGCACTCAGCCTTCAACGCCCTTGACATCTCCCTGAACGGTCAATCATCGGGGAAGGGTGACGGATTCCTTCTCAACGTTGCCAGTTCCGTCTGGGCACAGGACGGTTACGGCTTTCTGCCTGACTACCTCGACACCCTGGCCCTGAACTACGGCGAGGAGGTGAGGCCGGTGGACTTCCGCCGAGACCCGAATGCCGCCAGTACCCGGATAAATGATTGGGTGGTGGACGAGACGGAGGAACGGATCACGCACCTGATTTCGCCCGACGCCGTCACCCCGTTCACCCGGCTGGTGCTGGCCAACGCCGTGTACTTCAAGGCAGAGTGGCAGCAGCCCTTCGATACGAGGGCCACAAGACGGCAACCCTTTTATGTTCTGGATGGCAACAAGAGCGAGGTTGAGATGATGAGACAGCAGTCCAGCCTCCGGTACGCCGCCGGGAACGGGTACCAGGTCGTGGAGTTGTCCTATAAAGGCCGCGGGATGGCAATGACCATCCTGGTGCCCGACAGCGGAGGATTCAGTTAATTCGAGGAGTCCCTTCCCGGCAGTGCAGTGAGGGGCATTCTGGACCGCCTCGTTCACGAGGTCGTCCGCCTGACGATGCCCAGGTTCAAAATGGAATCTGCCTTCAGCCTGTCCGATACGCTGAGGGACATGGGGATGGAGAATGCCTTCGTCGAAGGCTCCGCGGATTTCTCAGGGATGGATGGACGGTCCTGCCAGGCGAGAGGCGACATCTGCCTGCTGATCTCCGACGTGCTGCACCAGGCATTTGTCTCCGTTGACGAGGCGGGCACCGAGGCAACCGCAGCCACGGCGGTAATGGTCGGCGAGACGCGAGCGGTGGAGGCCGATCCGGAGCCCATTGAGCTGACCATCGACCGTCCCTTCATCTTTTTGATTCGGGACCGAGACACAGAATCTCTCCTTTTCCTGGGCCGCATTGTGAGCCTTAGATGAAGAACGGTTGCCTCGGCAGGACTGGTATACCCAGATTTACGCTGGCCGCATGCCAATGATCAGAATCCCGGCGATTTCGCTAGTCGTTGCGCTCTTCGGTCTCCTGGCCGTGAGCTATCCCCTGTTTGCTGATGACCCTCCCGGGGAATACGCAAAGGACGACTCGCCAGTCAGCTCGCTGTTGCGGGAATTCATCGAGCAACGTGAGGGGTCGGCGACCCAGTCCGACGCCCAACCGGTCATTGGTGCCGTAACCCGCGGCCAGTCCGGCGTCGGCCTTATCGTCAAGGAAGCGCAGGGGGCAGACAGCCCGTTCCCTGAGGAAACGGCGGACGATCCCGTGCGGTTTGACTCATCCGGCAACGTGCAGGTCTACATCCACCTGGAGAACACCGACGACGCCACCCTTCAGGAGCTTCGAGACCAGCGCGCCAGCGTCGAGATCACCAACTCCGACTGGAACGTGGTGCAGGCGTGGGTGCCCATCTCGGCCCTCGACCGGATCGGTGCGCTGGACGCGGTGCGGCGGATCGAGCCTCCCGACTACGGGGTGACCAAGACCGGCCGCGTCAACACAGAGGGCGATGCTGGTCACCGTACCGACATGGTACGGGCCTTTTCCGGTCTCACCGGCGCGGGCGTCAGGGTGGGCGTCATCTCCGACGGTGTGGACTCTTTGGCCTCATCCCAAAGCAGCCGCGACCTGCCCAGCAGCGTGGAAATCGACCCGGAACGCTCCGGGGAAGGCCACGAGGGCACCGCCCTCCTGGAAATCATCCATGACCTGGCACCGGACGCCCGGCTGGCCTTCTCCGGGCCGTTGGGGTCCCTGGACATGACGGAATCCATCCTCTGGCTGGCCAACGACGCCTTCGACGGCGAGGGCGCCGACATCATCGTGGACGATGTAGGTTACTACCTGCAGCCCTACTTCGAGGACGGCTACGTGGCCCAGGCCGCCGCCGACGCGGTGGCCGGCGGCGCCGTGTTCGTATCCGCCGTCGGCAACTTTGCGAAGCGCCACTATGAGGCGACCTTCTCCGACGGCGGCAATGGCTACCACGATTTCGACAGCTCTCCGGAGACCGACATCGCACTGAGGGTTAGGGTCAGCGGGAGCATGTCCATCCGTTTGCAATGGAATGATCCCTTCGGTGAGTCCGGCAACGACTACGACATCTACGTCTGCCCGCCCGGGATCAAGCCCCTCAAGTTCAACCTTCAGAACGATGTCTGCAACAGCAGCTCCTACATCCAGGACGGTGACGACGATCCTTTGGAGTGGAGCTATTTCGGTGGCTATGACGAGGCGGACATCTACATCCGCAAGTACTCCGGCTCCGCCAAAACCCTCGAACTCTTCACCCCCTGCGGCGAAATCCTGGAACACGGTGTGCCCGAGGGCGGCATCATAGGCCACCCCGCCGTTGCCGGAGTGCTTGCTGTCGGCGCCATCGACGTGGATGACCCGGGTCAGGACGACCCGGAGTCCTACAGCGACTGGGGACCATCAGTCCTCATCGGCGATACCAGGAATAAGCCCGACGTGATGGGATTCGACGGTATCTCCACAACCGGCCCCGGCGGCCGTTTCAACCCCTTCATCGGCACCTCGGCCGCCGCTCCCCACGTGGCCGGCATCGCCGCCGTGGTCATGGAGGCCCAGCGCTTGGCCACTCCCGACGCTACCAAGAAGACCGTGGCCGACGCGGTCACCAAGAAACTGCGCGACACCGCCATCGACCTGGGCGAGTCCGGCCACGACGACGCCACAGGCTACGGCAGGGCCGACGCCTTTTCCGCCATAGAGTCCATCGCCTCGGCCTCCGACAACGTGGATCTGGCCCCCAGGTCAGGGTTCGCGGCCACCCACACCGTGGACTCCACCGGCGACGGCGCCGACGACGACACCTCCGACGGCGTTTGCGACGACGGCAGCGGCAACTGCACCCTTCGCGCCGCCATCCAGCAGGCCAACGCGGGAACCGGCGCAATCATCAAGTTCAACATATCTGGAAGCGGAACGCAGACCATCAGCCCGGCATCGGCCCTGCCCACCATCACCGACCCGGTGTTCATCGACGGCTACAGCCAGACGGGAGCCAGCGCGGGCACGGTACTGGTCGAGCTGGACGGCACCAGCGCCGGTGATGACGTGAACGGCCTGACCATCAGCGGCAAGGGCAGCCATGTCCGCGGCTTGGCCGTCACCAACTTCGATGGCAACGGCATTGTGCTGCAGGGCGGGCTGGGTGAGCAGGTACTCGCGGGCAATCTCATCGGCACAGACTCCTCGGATGCCACTGACCACGGCAACGGCAAGGCGGGGGTGTACGTAAACGGCGCTCCGGGGGTCGTGCTGTCGGACAACGTCATATCCGGCAACGCGTCCCACGGCGTTCTCATCGAGGGGAGCGCCAGAAGGCCCCGGCTCTACCAGAACAGGATAGGGACCAACGCCGCCGGCACCTTCGACGTCGGCAACACCCTGGCTGGGGTCCACCTGAACAACCGCGTTGACGGTGCCCGGATTCGAGACAACGTCATCTCCGGCAACGGCAGCCACGGCGTGAGCGTGGCCGGCAGCTCATCAAACACCTTTATCGAGCACAACCGTATCGGTACCGTCCAGGCCGGCGACGCCGACCTGGGGAACACCGGCTCGGGCATCTACGTCAGCGGGTCTGGAAGGACCACCGTTGCCGGGAACGTCATCGCCGGCAACGACTCCCACGGAATCAGCCTCACCGGGTCGGGCACCAGTAACACGGAAATTACTGAGAACCACATAGGGGCCACCGCAAGCGGTGCGTCCCTGGGCAACACGGGCTCCGGCATCCACATCGGCGAGAGTTCCCACACCAACCGCATTGAGGAGAACACCATCGCCAACAACGGCGGCGACGGCGTTGCGGTGGAGTCCAGCGGGTCCACCAGGAACGCCATCCGCCGGAACGCCATCCACGACAACACCGGCGACGGCATCGATCTGGGCGGCGACGGGGCCACTACCAACGACACCGGCGACAGCGACATCGGTCCCAACAACCTGCAGAATTATCCCACCTCCATCTCCTTCGCCAGCAGGGGCGAAGTTGCCACGGTAACATTCACTCTGGACGTCACCTCGGGCCGCAGGTACCACATCGATTTCTACTCCTGCGACGCCGCCACCAACGGGGAGGGCAAGGAGCTGCTGGGTTCCGCATTGTTACCGTCGGCTTCCAGCACGGGTCAGAATCAATACATCGCCAGTACGCTCAGGGACCAGATCAGCCGGATAAAGGCCCCGTCGGGCACCCACATAACGGCCACGGCCACTGAGTCGACCAGCATCAGAAGCACGGGTTCCACCTCCGAGTTCGCCCCCTGCGTGGCGCACGTTGCCCTGCCCGGGCTGGACATTTCCAAGGACTACGCAGACGTAACCGAGGGCAGCACCGCCACCTACACCGTCGCTCTTTCCTCGGCTCCCAGCGCCGACACCGACGTGCTCATGTACCCTGTGGATTCCGGCGTGGCCACCGTTTCCACGGCGAACGATCCTGCCAACAAGCTGACGTTCACGCCCGCCAACTACTCGCAGCCCCAGACCGTGACCGTGTCCGGCGTTTCCGACGATGACGGAAACAATGACGCCACCGTGATCTCGCACCGCGTCCGCATCGGCGGCAGCGAGTACGACACGGCCCGGCTGCCGGTGGAGGTGGACGACGACGACCCGCCATTGCTGAACCTGACCAGCACCACCACCGGCGTCACCTTCCCCGGTGCCGCCACGATTGCCGTGGGCCATTCCGTGGACGGCACCTTCAGCCTCGACGAGGGCGGTGTCGCCGCCACCTACACCGTCGCATTGGACAGCGAGCCGGCGGGGGACACCACCGTCACCCTGGAGAGCTCCTTCAGGGCACCACTGACCGTCTCGCCCGCCTCGATAACCTTCACCAGGACCGGTGAGGCATCGGCCTCGGACAAGTACCAGTGGGACGACCCGCAGACGGTCACCCTGACGGCGGTTGCGGACGACGACGCCTTCAATGAGAGGGAGGAGATCCTCCACGAGTCCAGTGTCAGCGGAAAGACCTACACAACGGCAGTAATCAGGGCCATCATTTCCGACAACAGCCTGCCCAGGCTGATCTTCACGCCAAGCTCCAGGGAGGTCAGTGTCGACGAGGGCGGTACAGCGACCTATTCCATCGCCCTGGCCAGCGACCCTGGGGACGGCAACACAGCCACCGTGGCCATCCGGCCCACGGGATTCTATACAGTCGGTGACCCCATCACCGTGAATCCCGAGGAGCTGACCTTCACGGGCGGTGCCGCCGGAAACTGGGCAACGGCTCAGGATGTGACCGTAGCCGGCGTCGCCGACGGCGATGAGTTCGACAATATCGCCGAGATCGAGCACAGCCTCACCATCGGTGATGATTCCGGCTCCATGCCCGATGTAAACGTCACCGTCAACGACGGGAACCGCGCACCATACTTCGAGGAGGGAATCCTCACCGTCCGGTCAGTGCCGGAGAATTCGGCAGCGTCCACGGACGTGGGGAGCCCGGTGACTGCCCTGGACCTGAACACCGGCGACACCCTGGCCTACACCCTGGAGGACGACCCTGATGGCGAATTCGAGATCAACTCCTCCACCGGGCAGATCACCGTGGCTGCCGGTGCCATCCTGGACCACGAGGCCCGCCCGCCGGTCGTGCGCCTGGTCAAGGTGACCGTCAGCGACCGCGCCACGGCCGGGCTTACCGACAGCATCGCCGTGGACATCATGGTTACCGACGTCAACGAGCCGCCGGAAATCACAGGCGAGGCATCGCCCTCCATCGACGAGAACACAAGTGTCGCAACCAGGGTGGCCGGCTACACCGCCACCGACCCGGAGCGCGGCTCCATCACATGGTCGGTGGAGGACACCGCCGGAAACCCGAGCGACGACTTCGAGATCGACTCCGGCGGCAACCTCAGGTTCAAGAGTTCACCCAACCACGAAGCCGAGGACGAATACAGCATCGTCATCGTCGCCACCGACGACGGAGACCCCGCCCAGTCGGGAGAACTCCCTGTGACCGTGACCGTGGCCGACCTGAACGAGCCGCCGGAGATAACCGGAGATGAAGCGCTTTCATTCCCGGAAAACACTGCCACCACAACCGTCCTGGAAACCTACGATGCCAGCGACCCTGAGGGCGCCGCCTCCACATTCACCTGGAGCCTGTCAGGCACTGACCGCGGGGACTTCGACATTGACAGCAACACCGGCGCACTAACGTTCAAGAGTGCTCCGGACTACGACCGCCCGGCGGACTCGGGCGGCGACAACGTCTACAACATTCAGGTGCGTGCCAGCGACAACGGGGCTCCGGCCCTGACCGGCACGCTGGACGTCACCGTCACTGTAACCAACGTCAACGAGGCACCGTCCACGCCCACGGGCCGCAACGCCATCACGGTTGCGGAGAACAGCACCGGCAACCTGGCCCGCTACAGTGCCACCGACCCGGACAGAGGCGACACGGTGACCTGGGGCGTCTCCGGCACCGATGCCAGCGCTTTCCGCATCGACTACACCGGCAACCTGGCCTTCGACGGCGCCCCGGACTATGACAGCCCGGCTGACTCGGGCGGCGACAACGTCTACAACGTAAAGGTGGACGCCAAGGACGAAAGCCTCACCTCTTCATACGACGTGGCGGTCACGGTCACCCCCGTGGACGAGCCGCCGGTGGTCACCGGCGCGTCCACCATCAACAACTACGACGAGAACGGGACGGGGAGCGTGGCAACCTACACCGCCTCCGACCCCGAGGGCGACACAGACATCGACTGGAGCCTGGGCGGACCGGACCGGGGCGACTTCACCATCACAGGCGGGGTTCTGGTCTTCGCCAACCCACCAGACTACGACCTCCCGGCGGACTCAGGCGGCGACAACCAGTACGAGGTGACCATCTACGCCACTGACTCCAACAACAAGCGGGGCGAGCTGCAGGCGGACGTCATCGTTCGGAACGTGGACGAAGCGCCAGTTTTAACCGGCCCGGCCACGGTCGACGACTTCCCGGAGAACTCCGCCACGTCCCGGCATCTGGGCCGCTACACCGCCACCGATCCGGAAGGAGCCACGATCACCCTGAGCCTGTCCGGAACCGAAAGCGGCAAGTTCGCTCTCGCCAGCAACGGGGCCCTCACCTTCAGGGAATCGCCGGACTACGAGGACCAGGACAGCTACAGCGTCACCGTGCGGGCCGTCGCCGGCTCCCACACCGTCGACAGAGCCGTGATGGTCAATATAGAGAACATCGAGGAGCGGGGAACGGTCACGCTGTCGGCGGTGCAACCCCAGGAGCGTACGGCGCTCACCGCCACGCTGGTAGACGACGACGGCCCGTCGGGCACCACGTGGCAGTGGTACCGCACCTCCAGCCGGGGGAGCGCTGGCACGGCTATCACCAACGCTACTTCGACCGCCTACACCCCCGTCCCTGAGGACGTGGGCCGCTACCTGCGCGTCGTCGCGACCTACGACGACCCCCACGGGGACGACAAGACCGCGGCCGCCGTCAGCGCCAACCTGACGCTGGCATTCAACCCCGACAACCTGCGCCCGGTGTTCCCCAGCAACACGGCCGATCGCAGCATCCGCGAGAACACCCGTGCGGGCACCAGCCTGGGCGCGGCCGTACGGGCCACCGACGCCAACAACGACCGGCTCACCTACAGCATCCCGGCGTCCGACGACTTTGAGATAGTCAGCGCCACCGGGCAGCTGCGCACCAGGAGAATGCTCGACCACGAGGACCGGGACACCTACACCATCACAGTGACCGCCACGGACCCCGGAAACCTGCCTGCCACCATTACGGTCACCATCACCCTGGAGGACGTGGACGAAGTTCCGGTGGTAGACGGACCGGACAGCCCTTCAGTGGCAGAGAACGGCGGCACAACCGTTGCGACCTACACCGCCACCGATCCAGACGGCACGGGCATAGGGTGGGCCCTCACCGGCAGCGACAGCGGGGAGTTCACGCTGTCCGGCGGCATTCTCACCCTGAACGAGGCGGCCGACTACGAGGAGAAGACCCGCTACCGGGTGACCGTAGAGGCAAGGGAGCAGGGCGGCGGCACCAGCGTTGGCAGCCTCAGCGTGACCGTCAACGTCGCCAACGTCGATGAGCCCGGCATGGTTGAGATCGACGTGAGCGAACCGCGGGTTGGGCAACGGCTGTCGCCTACCGTGGAGGACCCCGATGGGGGAGTCGGCTCCATTGAGTGGAAGTGGGAGCGGCGCGCATCGGGCGGTGCCTGGACGCCCATTCCACGGGCCACATCCCAATCCTACACCCCCACCAGGGACGATAACGGCCATGACCTGCGGGTCGTGGCAATCTACCGCGACAGGGAAGGCTCCGGCAAGACGGAGACCCACGAATTCCCCAGTGCCGTGGTCCTGCGTCCGTTCTTCGACGCCGATAGAGAAGAACGCACCATCCAGGAAAATTCACCCGAAGGACGGAACGTCGGTGGACGCTTCACGGCCCGCCACCCCGATAACGTCAACCTAGCCTACACACTGGGAGGGAGCGACTCCGTACATTTCACCGTTGACCCCGCCACAGGCCAGATGCGCACCAGCACCATTCCGCTGGACTACGAGACCCTGAACGGCCACCAGGCGGAGGTGCAGATCACGGCCACCGCTCCCGACAGCGAGACGGCCACCATCACTGTGACCGTCACCGTGACCGACGAGTGCACCAGCGCCGGGGAGCCGCCCTGCGCGCCCGGCAGGCCCAGCGTGTCGTCGGCGTCCGACACCAGCCTCCGCGCGTCCTGGTCCACGCCCGGGATTCCCTCCGGCACTTCCATCAACGGCTACGATCTGCAATACCGGGAGTCGGGCAGCGGGGGGAGTTGGACTCCTCAGACCGTGCCTGGAACGGACCGCGACCATACCATAGACAATCTCATCAAGGGCACGGCCTACGAGGTGCAGGTCAGGTCGCGGAACCTCAACGGAACAGGCGAATGGTCGCAGTCCGGCATGGGAACACCGGGAGTGGCCCGGCCTGCGGCGCAGCCCCAGCCTCAACCTCAGCCCGAGCCGCAACAGCCAGCCGGCGGCGGTGGCTCCGGTGGCAGTGGCTCCGGAGGAGGCGGAGGTGGCGGCTCCGGAGGCGGAGGCGGAGGTAGCTTCTCCTTCGGCGGCGGCGGTGGTGGCGGTGCCGTCGGCCCGCCGCGCCCTCCCGCGCTGGTTGGCCCGCAGTTCGTCACCCGCGTCTTCGCGCCGTTGCTGGAGAACGGGACCCTGGACCGGGTCTGGAGGTTCAACAACGAGGACAAGTCGTGGACGTTCTACGACCCGAGGCCGGTATTCGCCCAGTTCAACACCCTGCGGCTGGTCACCCCCCCGGTGATCCTGATAGTCAGGGTAACCAGGGCCCAGGTATTCCGGGGTGAGCAGATCAGCGCGGGCTGGAACTACATCAATGTCCGTTAGGCCGCGCGCCCGAACCTGTGATGACCACCAGCGGGTGCTGCAGCAGGTCTGGTGGCTGGACAGCCGGACGCAGCAATGGCTGTTCTACGACCCGGACCCGCGTTTTGTGGCATTCAACATGCTGACGCCGGTTGATCTGGCCGCCAACCCGCCGGTGGTGTTGGGGGTAGGTTTGGACCGTCGGACGGAGTTCCGCGGCCGCACCCTGTACCGCGGCTGGAACTACGTCGTCTTGAGGTAGACCGTGGCTCTTTCAGGTCCTCCGTCCCTCCGGATGACTAATGCCCCCAGCCCCTTCTTGGACCTACCGCGAAAGAAGCTCTCCCCGCTGGAGCTTCCAGGCTCACCGTTCCCTCCGCCGATTACATGCAGGGGAGGCATAGAAAATTCATCGATGGCTATCCAACGGAAGTGGCCCGGTGCTCCGACTGCTGGGCCGCTGCTGTTTGGGTAGAATTCGATATAGTTCCCTATCGTCACGATATAGTTCCTTATCGTCACGAGCTTTACTCAAGGGTTTGACCCGCACCCAACCGGGGCTGACGTTCGCGCTCTTGCCGGAGGTACAGACGACAATATCGCGGTTCGCACAACCGGTGTTCTGACCGCCGGACGTAACCGGGGGACAGAACGGACCCTTTCTGGGAACTGCTGACGACCGAGGCAAAAACGTTACTTTCGAAAGGTAGTTGCCCCCGTCCGCTGGACTGTGGCTCAGGCCCTTCCCCCGGGCGGGTGGTTTTCACCATCCGCGCTCCCACGGGGCACAGCCGGCCACCTGCACCGGCGGAGTCGGTTCGGACGCCAGGCGGGTAAATCTGCCGGGTCATTGACTCCACCGTGACGGATGCGGAGAATGGCGCCATGAAATCGTTATGGGGCAGGCTGACCAGAGCAGGGCTGGCCTCAACGGTGCTGCTGCTGTGCCTGTCAGCCGTGATCGCCCTGGCAGCCTGCGGCGGGGAGCAGGCCGATCCGGGGACGGATACCCCGGTCCCTGCAGAACCCAAGACCGTGTCCGCACCGTCCGCTACGGTCAGTGCCGCTACTGAGCCGCAGCCCACGGCGACCATGGCTCCAGCGGACACGCTTGTTCCAGTGCTGCCTCTGACTCTCACGCAGACACCGGAAACGGTGACGACCCCCCCGGCAGCACCGCCACCGACTGCGGCGCCGGCCTCGACTCCCGCGTCCACCGCAACCGCTGCGCTGGAACCAACGGCGACGCCAGCACCGTCACCCACAGGCACGCCCGCGCCCACCGCAACCGCAACGCCGGAACCAACTCCGACGCCAACACAGTCACCCACAGGCACGCCATCGCCCACGCCCACCGCCGAGCCCCCGTTGACGCAGACCTCATCCGAAACGGACCGAGGAGCGCTGGTCGCCCTCTACAATGCCACAGACGGAGCCAACTGGAGATTGAACTACAACTGGCTCAGCGATGCGCCAATTGGCGAATGGCACGGCGTAACCACTGATGCCGATGGGCGCGTCACGGAGCTTTACTTTTACTCTAACCAAATGAGAGGTGCGATACCCGCGACACTGGGCAACCTCGACAGTTTGCAACTGCTCTATCTAAGGGAGAACCAGCTGACCGGCGAAATTTCGCCAGAACTCGGCAATCTCGCCAACCTGGACACGCTGTACCTCTATAACAACCAACTGACCGGTGAGATACCGCCTGAATTGGGCAGCCTCTCCGACCTGACAAGTCTGAGCCTCGGCTCCAACCAACTGGCCGGTGAGATACCGCCGGAGCCTGGCGGCCCCTCCCGCCTGACCATGCTGGGCCTCGGTGGGAACCGGCTAAGCGGCGAGATACCACCTGAGTTGGGAAATCTTTCAAGCCTGAGAGGCCTTAGCCTTAAAGAGAACCAACTGACTGGGGCGATTCCGCCGGAACTGGGACACCTCACCGGTTTCTCCAGCCTTTACCTCGGTGGTAATCAGTTGACCGGGTGTATGCCGGCGCAACTGCGGGGTGTGTCGACAGATGACCTGGCTTCACTAGGCCTGCCCTACTGCGATTCGGCTGCCTCGCCCAGCGCGACGCCCAACAACGCGAATGATAGCGCCGCCTTGAAGGCGCTCTACCTAGCGACGGACGGACCCAACTGGAGGTTGAAGGGCAAATGGCTAAGCGAGTTTCCTCTAGGGGAATGGCAAGGTGTTACCACTGATCAGAGCGGTAGTGTCACGTCGCTGGTCCTCAATGAGAATCAGTTGAGCGGGGAGATACCGCCGGAACTGGGCGGTCTCTACAAACTGACCAGGCTACGTCTCGACGGGAACCAGTTGACTGGAGAAATACCCCCGGAGTTGGGCAGCCTCTCCAACTTGGAATATCTTTACCTGGGCCGGAACCAACTGATGGGTGAGATACCGCCGGAACTGGGCAACCTCTCCAAACTGGCAGAGTTGTCCCTCTCCAGGAACCGAATGCGGGGTGAGATACCGCCGGAACTGGGCAACCTGTCCAAACTGGGCAGGTTGTCTCTCGACGGGAACTTACTGACTGGGGAGATGCCCCCGGAGTTCCGCGGCCTCTCCCGGCTGACTGGGCTGTACCTCGGCGAGAACCGACTTAGCTGGGAGATACCCCCAGAGTTGGGCAACCTAGCCAGCCTGGCATGGCTGCTCCTCAGCGACAACCAGTTGACCGGGAAGATACCGCCGGAATTGAGTACCTCGGCCGGGCTGGAAGTACTGGACCTCAGCGGCAACCACTTGAGCGGTGAGGTACCACCGGAGTTGGGAAGCCTGACCAACTTGACGTCGCTGAAACTGAGCGGGAACCAGATGAGCGGGTGCATACCAGGCAGTCTTGAAGGTCAATTGGATGACAGGTTTACCCGCCTTGGCGGCCTGCCGTTCTGCCGGAGTTCCGAAGCCCCGACGGCCACGCCTCCCCCGGCGCAAACCTTGTCCGAAAGAGAAACGCTGGCGGCCCTCTACCACGCCACTGATGGTCCAAACTGGAAGGACAACACCAACTGGCTGAGCGACCGGCCAATCGGCGAGTGGGACGGGATCACCACCGGCCCCAACGGTCGCGTCGCCGTACTAAACCTTAACCCGAATCCACCGATAGTGGGCGTCAGGTTGGCGAACTGAAGCGGCAAGAAGGTGCTCCTCTGAATCTGGGATAATGGTTTTCGAGAAAGGAAACCGACCAGAAACAAGGAGCACCCAACAGATGCTACCACTTGAGCACCCCGACCGCATCCAAATAGCCTTCGACGACCACCGCCTGGTCAACAATGCCGGGCTGCTCCTGCCGGCCACCCTGGCCCAGCACGTGGGCCTGCGTGAACTCGTTGACCGTCACCTCGACCTCGGGGATGCGCCGGGGCGGGCGAACGCGGGAGACAAGATGCTGACGCTGGTGGCCTCGGCGCTGGCGGGCGGCGACTGCATTGACGACGCCGATGCGCTGCGTGCGGGGCGGACCTACTCGGTGCTGGGGTGCATGGTCAAAGCGCCCTCCACCCTGGGCACCTTCCTGCGCAGCTTCCGGTGGGGCCATGTCCGTCAGCTGGACCGGGTGAGCCGGGAGCTGCTGGCACGGGCCTGGGCCGCCGGTGCCGGACCCGGCGACGGGCCGCTGACCATCGACCTGGACTCCACCATCTGCGAGACCTACGGTCTGGCCAAGGAGGGCGCACGCCACCACGGCTATACCGGCAAGCGAGGCTATCACCCGCTGCTGGCCGTGGCCTCTGGCACCGGCGACGTGCTGATGTCCCGGCTGCGCGAGGGCCGGGCCAACACCGCCCGGGGTGCCGCCCACTTCCTGCGCGAGACGGTGGGACGGGTGCGCTACGCCGGCGCCAGGGGCCGACTCACGGTGCGGGCCGACAGCGGCTTCTATGCCCACGCCATCGTCGCCGTCTGCCGCAAGATGGATGTCCGCTACTCCATCACCATCCGCCAGCACAAAAGCCTGCGCAATCTCATCGAGGCCATACCCGAGACGGATTGGACGCCCATCCCATACTGGATGGACGGCGCCGCCGATGTGGCCGAGACCACCTACACTCCCTTTGAGAGTGAGGCCGGCGCCGCGCCGGTGCGGCTCATCGTCCGGCGGGTGAAGCCCACGCCCGGTTCCCAACTGGCCCTGTTCGCCAGCTACAGCTATCACGGCTTCATCACCGACCGGGACGGGGAGACGCTCGAACTGGAGGCTGACCATCGCCGCCACGCCGAGATCGAGAATGCCATCCGAGACCTGAAGTACGGCGTCGGCCTGAACCATCTTCCCTCGGGCCGCTTCGCCGCCAACGCCGCCTGGTTGGCGGTGCAGGTGATGGCCCATAACCTGGCCCGCTGGACGGCGCGAATTGGTCTGGGCGAGCAGATCGTGACCACCAAGACCCTCCGGCGACGGTTCTTCGGTCTGGTGGGACGGCTCACCCGCTCGGCGCGCAGACTCACTTTGCATCTTCCCCGGGGCTGGCCCTGGGCTGAGCAGGCCACTCTCGCCCTGGCCCGACTGCGAGCCATCCCACTCCCAGCCTGACGGCGCTATCCGCAACCGACCCAAGGCCTCCAAACTCGCGTCCGCCCGGTCCGCGAGTGCATTCCGCTGCGTCCGATCTCACTATCCGGCGATTCCCAGCCTCCATAGACCGCTTTCCAGGCCCGGGGCGGCTACTGAAAACCCTCTGCCGTGTCACATCGGTCCCAATGGAGCCAAGGCTCTCTCCCTTGTAGGCTCCCTCATACCAATTTGCCCAGCTTTCACGCCTCCCATCGGTGGATTCGGGCTTAATAACAATGGAATGACGGGTGGCCACATCCCGGCGGAGATAGGCAATCTCGCCAGCCTGACAGAGCTGTTCCTCTACGAGAATCAGTTGAGCGGGGAGATACCGCCGGAGTTGGGCAACCTCGCCAACCTGACAGAGCTGTTCCTCGGCGGGAACCAGTTTAGCGGGGAGATACCGCCGGAGTTGGGCAACCTCGCCAACCTGACACGGCTGGACCTCGGCGGGAACCAGCTGAGTGGGGAGATACCGCCGGAGTTGGGCAACCTCGCCAACTTGACAGACCTGGGCCTCTACAAGAACCAGTTGAGGGGGGAGATACCGCCGGAGTTGGGCAACCTCGCCAACATGACAGGTCTGGACCTCATCGAGAACCAGCTGAGGGGGGAGATACCGCCGGAGTTGGGCAACCTCGCCAACTTGACAAGGCTGATCCTCTGGGATAATCAGTTGAGCGGGGAGATTCCAGCGGAGTTGGGCAACCTCGCCAACCTGACAGAGCTGTTCCTCCGCAGCAACCAGTTGAGCGGGGAGATTCCACTGGAGTTGGGCAACCTCTCCAACTTGAGAGAGCTGCTCCTCGACGGGAACCAGTTGAGTGGGGAAATACCGCCGGAGTTGGGCAACCTCGCCAACCTGACAGACCTGGAACTCGGCGGGAACCAGTTGAGGGGGGAGATGCCGCCGGAGTTGGGCAACCTCGCCAGCCTGCGAGGGCTGTACCTCGGCGGGAATCAGTTGAGTGGGGAGATACCGCCGGAGTTGGACAACCTCGCCAGCCTGCTAGCGCTGAGTCTCAGCAGCAACCGACTGACGGGCAGCATCCCGCCGGAGTTGGGCAACCTCGCCAACCTGACATGGCTGTACCTCGTCGGGAACCAGTTGAGGGGGGAGATACCGCCGGAGTTGGGCAACCTCGCCAACCTGGAAGTGCTGGACCTCAGCTTTAACCAGTTGACCGGGTGCGTGCCAAGCGGTTTATCGGGCCGGTTGGATATGGATAATTCGAACCTGGGTGGTCTCCGGTTCTGCCAGTGAGGGCCAGGCTCACCCGCCTATTGCTGAGATAGAATCTCCGCGGAGAGTACAGGAGGCCAGGCCCCGTGTCCTCTGTGCACTCCGCAACGTCCGCCGCCCACCGGGTGCCTAGCCATGCCGGCGCAAACCTCAGGTCTGCTGGACCGCCCTTCCATTTCGGGGGCGCAGTCCCGGACAGCCAACACTGCCACCACCTCAAAGGATCGCTGGCTCATACACCTCATTCCAGCCACTGAGGGTGCGCCCGCGGCCTAGCCTTGGCTGTACTTTGCTACCATTGTGCTACTGTGCTGCTGCACCATCGGCCCTCCCGCTTGGCCGCCGAGTCCGGAACGCCAGTCCGGGTCAGATCAACCCGTCCGACAGGGCTGGAAACAGCCCTGTTTACAGCCATGGCTGTAAATGCCCCATCTTGTAGCTGAGAGGGTGGCTGGGAAACCCGGTTGCAAAACCTCTGGCAGAATCCTATACATCAGCTATTCCAGCACTCCCTGCTCCTGCGTCCAGACAGGACCGGAACACCTCCCCAGGTCCGCCGTTTGATGACAGCAGCCTGTTGCGCATCAGCACTCGGATGCCGGATCATGTAAACGAGCCCCTCAGCGCCTGACATACAGTAAACGGCGACGACGCCGGCGCTGTCGGCTCATCCTCTCTCCACCTCCAGGACGCCACCCCATGCAGAAAGCCGCCATCTACGTCAGAGATCCCCTGCCAGCACCCGGCAGCAGCATCTCCAAAAAGGACCAGGAGAACGCCTGCCACGAATACTGCCAAGCCAGAGGCCTCACCGTCTCAGCCACGTTCATGGACACGGCCGGCACCCGGGACGAGTTCACCAAGATGATCTCCGAGGCCACCCGGGACGACAGCATTTTCGACTTCATAGTCCTCTGGAAGCTCGACCGCTTCTCCATGTCCCTGGAGGAGACCATCGAGCTGCGCGACAAGCTCAGACGAGTTGGCACCAAGCTGGTCTCCACCACAGAGACAGGGAACGACGCCTAGCCGTCCCCCTTGATTTCATCAGCCAAAACCAGCAATCCCTCGTCTCCAGCCAGGTGTGCCAACAGCCAAGTCATTGTCATTTTTAGAGGCGAGTTAAACCCGTGATAATATTGAATTATCACGAGTTTACTGAGACCTCCTAGACCATTGATCTGGCCACTGTCCTGCAGTTCCATCCTTTCCCCACCTGAGCGATCACGGCCGAGAGACGGCCCACGCCTTCTCCTCCCGCGTCCGGCGACGCCCCGGACGCATCGCCACCCGCCATTCCAGATCCAGGCCCCAGGTTCTCCTCCCGCTTGTGCGCCCCCAGATACCCGGCGTCGCCCCACACCTCCCTCTCGCCCCGTGCAACAGATTGTGGCCCTGCGTCACATCGTGTGCGTTGGCCGCCGTCGCGCTCATGTTGTGCACTATGCTCGTATGGACTGTGCATTATGCCCGTATCGGAGTCCACCGTCCTGAGCTTGCCGAAGGGTGTGCGCCCTCATTCCGAAATACCACTCGTTCCCTTTCCTCGCCTGATGCATCTCCGGTTCCCGCTCCCCGGTACGGTTCTTGGTGGAAGACGGCGCCCCTATGATGGTGGCGTCCACGATGGTTCCCTCACTGAGCATCAGTCCCTGGGACTCCAGGTGAGCGTTGATCTCCGACAAAAGGCCCTGCCCAATTTGTATCTCTCCAGGAGATGACGGAAATTCAGGATGGTGGTCTCGTCGGGCAGGGCGCCTGAGAGCTTCAGTCCCACGAACCGCCGCACCGGGTCCGACTCGTAGAGCAGGTCCTCCATGCCCGGGTCGCTCAGGTTGTAAAAAAGCTGGAGGCAGTGGACTCTCAGCATGGCGGACAGCGGGTAGGGCTGTCACACCTTTCCGGCCTTGGGGAAAAAGCGGCGGATGCGCTCCTCCAACAACTGCCAGGGAATCAATCCGTCCATCCGGTCCAGGAACATTTCCCGGCGGGTCTTGCGCTTCTTGCTCCGATATTCCAGAGCCTGCCCTCGGCCACGACCGGGGGTCGGCAAAGGTGGGCTGGTCCATCGGCCTTCACTCCCTCAACAGGCATCGGCTGGTTCAGCCTAACTATCCCAGTATCCCACCCGACTTGTTCAGAGGATTCCTGTCAAATCAGGGCGCACAATCCCTTGGGCCGTAGGCCGCCTGTTACGAAAGTGGTGCTGGTCTAATCCCGTGCAAATTATGTACAGACCCGCTCGGAATGTGGTATAAGCGGAGCCTCAAATCTGGACAATGAACAAGGAGGCAAGAAGAGCTAAAGCGCAGGAAATTTCGACGGTGTCCTTGGGCAGTGCACTTTTTTATTCAATTCATCATCTCATGCCCCACAGACGGAATCGGCATTCGGAAACCAGCAAGCCCCGCGCGCCCTTTTTCTAAACTCCCCAATGCACTTATATCCGTAGTTATCCGTAGTTCGACAAGGAAATCCTCGGGAGAATACCACGGAGCAATTAAATTTCCACCACCGTGCTGTAGGGGGAACCCATGGACCGGCTCAAGTCCGTATCCGTCGAGATGCGCATGGTATTGCGCGCGTCTTTCTTGCTGACGATCGTCGCAGTTACCTTACTGGCCGGGGCCAAGGAAATCTCGGCCCGCGATCAGGGGACGGCGCCAGATGGCGCCCGCCTGGGCCGGTCCGGCAGCACGGCCACAGTGAATCTTGTTCCCGTCGGCGGGGCGGGACACGATGGCGGGCTGATTACGCCTTTTGTCTCCAAGACATTCTCCATCTCTTCAATCCACGGGCCTGAGCCCCAAACATTTTTCATCGACCCTGGCATCTCCCCTCTGGTCGCTAATCCCGGGGCCGACCACACCGAAACCCTCAATTCGCGTGACGACCACAGCCCTGCAGCCCCCCGCGCAACGACAACTTCAACGACGACCACCCTCGTTGCGGGGACTAAATACACCTTTGGAGCCTACGATTACGTTCTAATCCCAAACACCTATTTGCTCTTGGCATGGAACACGGGGACCACGGAGCGCGATCCCGGTCAGGAGATACATTTCCGCCTCTCCTGCGGGAGCACCAGCAACACCACCGCCACGGTCACGGAGACCCAGGTAACCGAGGGCAACACCACCACTTCTACATGGAGTTTCACGATCTCCCAAGGCGACAAGACCAAGACCGCTACCCTCAGTCCCGACCAACCACGCACCGAACGCGTCCACGAGAGCCTGTGCGACTTTCCGGAAACCACGTCCGTCTTCGATGACCTCTGGACCGATGGCAGCTCGATTTACGTAAAGAACAATAAAACGGCGCTCTTCGAGGTTCACGATATCGGAGAAGACCCAACGACAATCACCAGGAACCAGTCGAAAGATATCCCTATCGAATACGACCATCTAGCCGGGGATGTCCATCACGGCAGCGGCATATTCGGCGATGACGCCGCCAACAATGCCGTAGCCGACACCATCTGGTATGCCATTCCGGCAAGGAACCTGTTCCTCGCCTACGACACCGGTACGTTCCGCAGGGTCAGCGGACGGGACATCAACGTACCCGACGGCATAGACGGCATCCTTGAGGACCTATACGTCACGGAACACAAAGCCTACGCTGCTTTAAGCGGCGCCGCAGAAATATACGACGTCACCCGCTCCGGCAACTCCATCACATTGGTGCCTCAGACCACCCAATCGCTCTCTGTCACCAACGTACGCCGTGTCACCGGCGCCGGAGATTTCGTTCATTTCCAGACCAACCAGAACCGTCGGTCAATCGCATACCAGATTTCCGCGGGCAACACCATACCCACCGGATTTGACCTTAACAAGACCAAGTACCGTCCCGATGACGCTGATACCGGAAACTATCTTGACACGATGAGCATCGCCACGCCCGACGGCGAAACCCTCTACGTCCTGTTTCCCGACGGGACCATCGACACCGTCGTCAGGGAGGAGGCCGAGGCTGTGGCCAATGCCTTCACCCTTCCCGAAAACTCGGGCGCCGACACCGAACTTACCGGATTTGCACGCGCCACATCCCAGTTCCCAGCCAACCAGTCCTGGAGCCTGGACGCCGACAACGCGCAAACGAAGTGCTTCACCCTCTCCACTTCCGGCGAATATTCCCAAACCGGCACCCTCACCACCAGCGATGACACCAGCGCCGATTGCACACACGACCACGAGAAAACCGCCCAATACACCATCTCAGCCACTGTTACCACCACCGTTGGCGAAGAGGAAGAATCGGTGACCTTCGACAGCGTCATCGACGTTACCGACGTGGACGAACCCCCGCCGCCGTCAACCAGCCTCGCCGCGTCCCCCGGGCCCACTTCGGTGAACGCCTCCTGGACTCTACCCAGCGAGGCGGAAATGGCGGGCAAGCCCCCACTGGAAAGCGTGAACACCACCGCCGGCACCGGCAGCGCCTGCCCCAACGCCACCATCAAGCAGTTGGCGGCCGACGCCACCGCTGACAGTTGGACCGGCATTGCCGAGAATACCGAGCACACATTCTGCGTGCGCGCCACCAACCACGAAGGCAGCTCCGATTGGGTTTCCGCCGGGTACACCACGTCCAATCTCCCGACTATCACCGGGTCAACCTCCATATCGCACCCGGAGAACGTCTCGCAGATCAGCCAGACCTTCCAGGTTAGCGACCCGGACGAAGGGCAGGCGATCGTCGCGGTGTCCATCACCGGCGACGATGCCGCGCTCTTTACCGTTGACGCCACCAACGAAATCCAGGATGTGAGCCTCTCGTTCAACAATCCGCCCAACTACGAACAGGAGGCCGACGCCGACACCGACAACGTTTACCTTCTCACCATCACCGCCACGTCCGGCTCCGGCGATGCCCAGGGTTCCATCGCCAAAGAGGTCAGCATCACCGTCACCGACGCAGAGGATCTGCCTCAGGGCATCCTCACCATCGCCGGCGAGGCGAAAGAGGACAGCACGTTGACCGCAAGCGTGTCAGCCATAACCGACGAAGACGGGATCAACTCCGATTCCTGGCTCTATCAATGGCAACGATCCACAGAAAGCGACTGGGTCAATACATCCAACGCCGCAGCGGGAACATACGCGCTGACATCCGCCGATGCCGGCGAGACGGTCCGGGTTGTTGCCTCCTATACCGACGGCCACGACTCCGACCGTGCTCAGGTGGAATCGCAGCCCACCGCCACCGTCATCGCCAATGGGCCACCTGCTTTCACTGGCCAGTTGTCCAATTCCGTTGCCGAGAACTCCGTTAGCGCCATCACCATCACGGCGGCAGATCCCAACTCTGAGGATGAGATCAAAGACTTCAGCATCGGCGGAACGGATTCCGCTGATTTCACCATCACAAACACGGGCCAGCTCTCATTCCTGCAACCGCCGGACTTCGAGCGTCCCGACGATGCCAACAGTGACAACAGTTACAGTCTGAAAATAACCGTAACCAGCGGCGACGGCCCGCGGAACCGCGAGCACACAGCCGATTTCACCATCTCGGTCACGGACGAAAGGGAGCCGCCGGGTAAACCCGCCCGTCCGACAGCTGACGGCCAGACACTGTCCTCCCTCACATTCTTCTGGAGCGCACCCGCCAACACCGGTCCGGCCATCGCCGGTTATTCGTACCGTTACCACAGCGTTGCAGACTGGACCACCGTTACGGGCCATACGTCCACCTCGGTGAACATCACCGGCCTCGACCAGAACACTCAGTACACCTTCCAGGTCAACGCATCCAACGATGAGGGAACCGGGCCGTGGTCCGACGAGGCCGTGAGCACCACCAGCGACAACCAGTCTCCGAAGATATCGCAAGGAGACTCGGTTACCCGGAGTATCTTCGAGAACACTATTGCTCTGACTGACCTTGGAGACCCGCTTACCGTTACCGATCCGGACATTGAGGCAGGCGGCGACATCACTTGGGAAATCACTACGCCCAACATTCCGTTCACCGTCACCGCGGGTGCCGGCGACCTCCCCAGCGGCCAGCTCAAGACCCGGGTCGGCGCCAGTTACGACCACGAAAGGAGGCCCGCATACGTCTTTCAGGTACAAGTCCGCGACAACCAGGGCGGCTCGGATAGCATAGAAGTAACGGTCAATGTGACTGACGTGGCCGAGCCGCCGTTGGCGCCCACTCCCATCACGGACGTGGCCGGCGACGCTTGGGTGAAAGTCCGTTGGGAGGCGCCGGACAATCGGGGGCGCCCTCCCATCACCTCCTACAACATCCGGTACAGCAAGGATGGCAACCCGCCCTACGATACCACCCGGCTCCTCGCGAGTTTGGTCACGCACACCATAACCAGTCTTGAGAACCGGACCTCATACCGGGTTTCTCTCCAGGCCGTGAACGACGAGGGAAATTCCCCGTGGTCAGACGCGATTACCGCAACTACCATTGAGCGGCCACAGACACCCGCGTCAACGGAGATTCCCGTTCCGAACCCACCGTCCCTGCCTTCTCCCGCGCCGACGACGACTCAGGTCCCGACGGAAACGCCTTCTCCAACCCCAACGCCCGCGTCTACCCCAACGTCCGCTCCAACCCCAACGCCCGCGTCTACCCCAACGTCCGCTCCTGCCCCAACGCCCGTGCCGACGGCAACTCCGGTGCGTGTTTCGCAGCCAAGGCTCGCAACTGCCATTGCCTCCGTACCCCCGCTTTCGGCTACTCCAATGCGGGCGAAAGCTCCGACCCTTCAACCCACTCCAACGGCCACCCCGCAGCCACCCACACCGACGGTCCGCACTTCGGAATCCCCAACACCTTTGCCCGTCGTCGGCCTTCCTTCAGGGATCCCGACCAGCACACCAGCGCCAACGCCGACGCTCACTTTCCTGAATCCCGGGGCTTTCTTGGCCTATACTCCCACGCCCGAACCGCCTGGTCAGCAACCCATCACGGCCCCCACCGCGACGCCGGCACCTGCCTCCCAGGCTGTAAACCCGAAAACAGGCGTAAACAAGCTGCTATCTGGCGAGCCAGACTGGTTATGGTGGATTACACTGGCCCTTATACTCTTGCTAGGCCTACTGGCCTTCTTGTTCCGCCGCCGCCGTCGCAGGAACCGGAGGCGATCCGGGCATCCCCAGTTGAATTAGCTAGACAATGAGAAGCCATAGCCGGGAATCTGCAAAGATAGTCGCTGTCCTGATGCTGGTTCTCGCGCTGGCTTCCTTCAGTGCGGGGTGCCGGTCTCCTGTAGCCGGCCGAGCCGCGGCGGAGTCGGAGACGACCCTAACCCCTCAAGAGGTGGCCCACCAGGCTACTGGCCTTGCGACTCCATCTCCGTCATTCTCGGATCGCCCTGCTTCAGAAGCCGAGAATGCAGTCAAGGGAGCAACGCCTGCTGTCGCCATGGCGCATGTTTCTCAATCCGACACAGACGCTCATGCCCCGGGAACAAATACATCTGCCATTTCCAGTCCGCTTCCCACGCCGACTCCTGTCCCACTGGCACACTGGATCGCACTGAACAAGAACGCGCCTGCTGGAGCTGAAACGGCTCTCGAGGCGTCCGAGTGGGCCCGGGACGGAATAGACTGGCGGGAGAGTGGGGTGGTTGCCGCCCTGGTTGCGCTGAATGCCGACCCCAACCCGCCCCTTGCTTTCACCGAGTGGCTTGCCATGCCGTTTCTGCTCACTGTGGAACCCGCTGACGAAGCCGCGCTTCGGGCCCTTCGTTCGGTCCAGCTGAACGACCCGAAAACGTACCATGTACTCTTGGAACACCTGACTACGAAGACGCCATTCACGGATCGATGGGCTCCTGTCGTCGCTGCCCTTCCCGGGCCGCGATTGTCAACTAGGGGCCGGTACGAAGTGCCCGCGAGCCTGTTGGGCGAACTTCTGGACCCCGATATCGTAACGGTTGAGGAGCGTATCATCTCCCTCCCCTTGGCTGGCCCCATTACTGTGGCGGTGGTACGCACTGATCACGGATCAGAGCGCACCATGGACCGTCTCGTCCATGCAATTAGTGCTGCCGAAGCGTTCATGCAAGAACCCTTCCCCATCAGGCATGTGACCATGCTGTTTTCAGACTGGCCCGAAGGGTCCCCGGTCGTTGCCATCAACAATCATCACAGCCTGACATCCGGCACAGTATTGGACGTCGGGGATGGCGACCCGATGGCGCCAATATCCAGCTATATCATTGCCCACGAAATCGCTCACTTTTACTGGACGGGCCACTCCGACTGGCTTGACGAAGGCGCTGCTGAACTCATTGCCCGGGCCGCCACCGCATCCGAGGAGAATCCTTATCGTCCGCAATGGGCGTGTGAGCTTTCGGAATCCCTCACCATCGCAAACCTGGAAGCACTCCAGCTTCGCCCGGACCAGCCTGGCTATTCGTGCAACTACGTCTTGGGACTGCAACACCTGAATTACCTGGAAGACAGGATGGGCAGACCAGCTTTCATACGGTGGCTGAGGAGCCAATACCGCAACGAACCCTAGAAATCTGGCCGGAAAGTGGTTTGAGTCGCCGAGCATTTATAATTGGGGTCAACAAGAGTAGCGAGGGTTGAGAATGCTGGGAGAGCGTTCGGACCAGAGGGGTCTTTGGGAAGCGGACCGGTTGTACCTGGACCACGTGGGGAAGGACACCTTCTACGGTCTGCTGGCTTCCCTGCGGGGCCGGCTGTTCCAGGACTCCGATTTCGCGGTGTTCTACTGCGCTGACAACGGCCGGGACAGCGTGCCGCCCAGCCTGCTGGCCACGGCGCTGCTGTTGCAGACCCACGACAAGGTGAGCGACGCCGAGGCCAAGGCCCGGGCCGACTTCGACATCCGCTGGAAGGTGGCTCTGGGGATTGAGGTGGAGGACAGGCCCTTCGCCAAAAGCACGCTCCAGGTGTTCCGGGCCCAGCTGATCCTGCACGACAGGGTGCGGGAGGTATTCGAGTCCAGCGTGCGCCTCGCCCGGGAGTCGGGCTACCTGAAGAGGCGCAGCATGAAGGTGGCTCTGGACACGACCAACATCCTGGGCCGGGGCGCGGTGAGGGACACCTACAATCTGCTGGCCGACGGGATCGTCAAACTGATGCGGGCGCTGGCGCAGGTTGAGGGAATCAGCGTCGGGAAATGGGCCAAGGCCCGGGGATACGGGCGGTACCTCGCCTCCAGCATCAAGGGAGAGGCGACCATCGACTGGTCGGACAAGCGGGCGCGGACGGCACTGCTGGCGGGGATTGTGGGAGACGCGGACCGGCTCTTGGAATTATCGCGGCTGGCCCAGGGGGAGTTGCCCGAGGACGGTGCTGAGCGTCAGCAGATAGTGGCGGCGGCGGAACTGCTGGGGCAGTTGCTGCTCCAAGACATTGAGCGCAAGGGTGGCGACGGCGACGGCGATGACGGCGTGAGCCTCAAGGACGGGGTGAGCAAGGACCGGATGATGTCGGTGCACGACCCTGAGATGCGCCACGGGCACAAGAGCAGCAGGAGACGCTTCGACGGACACAAGGCGGCGATTGTGGTTGACACCGACACCCAGCTGATCACCGCCGTGGAGGTACTGCCGGGCAACGCTCCGGACAACCTGGGGGCGCTGGAACTGGTAGAACAGAGCGAGGCCAACACCGGTGTGCCGGTGCAGGAGGCCATGGGCGACGCCGCCTATGGAGACGGAGCTACCAGGCAGACCTTCGCCGACGCGGGCCGCACCCTGATTGCCCGGGTGCCGGGACGGCCCGACCGGCAGCGCTTTCCCAAGAATGACTTTGTCATCGACCTGGTGGCGGGCAGTTGCACCTGTCCGGCAGGGCAGGTCACCCACACCATAGTGCCAGCGGGACGGCGTACGGATGCCGCGGGTCGGATACACCACTTGCAGGCCTTCCAGTTCGACGGGTCCGAATGTATGACATGTCCCCTGCGGTCTCAGTGCATCTCGGCCAAGGGCAGGAAGGGACGGCGGGTGCTGATCCATCCCCAGGAGGCTCTCCTGCAACAGGCCCGTGCGTTGCAACAGAGCGCCGGGTATGACGAATATCGAGCGCGACGCGTGGTGGTCGAGCACAGATTGGCCCGACTGGTCCAGTTGGGCATTCGCCAGTCCCGCTACTTCGGACGCGCCAAGACGCGATTCCAGCTGTACCTAGCGGCTACAGTGGCCAACCTGACCCTGGTGGCGGGCAAAATCGAGCTGTCGGACAGTGTCGGCGGTGGGCTTCCGCGCCACCGCGCCGTCCTCAGTGCCGTCCCCAGTGATGTCCAGGCTGTTTCCCACGGTGTGGTCGCCCATGCTACGGCCATTTTCGGCGCTGTCCGGCTCGGACTGCTGTGGTCCCAGATTCTGTTCGCCCCGGCTTTACTGCCGAAATCTCTCTCCCCATCCAGGGCTTTTCGGCCCGGCTTCTAGCGCTCGGCACCCTGCCACTGGCAGCCTGCTGGTGCGCCCGGACTATGGTGGAGTCGATCAGCACGTACCGTTTGTCGAGGTAATCTAGCGGCACCTGGAATATCCTCTGCCAGATCCCGGACCTAAACCAATACCAAAGTGGGATGTGCATTTCGGGGGTCTAGGCGATGACCGATACGACTCCACAGCTCCTCATATCACCTTTGGGCACCAACTGTGTAGGCGCCGACAGTGCGGTATTGCGATATGTACATTTCACCTTGGCTTTAGTTTAGTAGTCCGTCAGTGTAGTATTGAGGGGTAGAGAGACTCCAGTTTGATGCGTGCATCTGCGGTGGTGAAGCGCCAGTCCACTCGTACGGCGTCCAGGTTGCGCTGAGCCTGCCACGCTGCTGTTTCCCTCCGCAGGACGCCCCGGTCCGGGATGCGGCGGTTCAGGCATTGCCGGGACATCACGCCGATCTCGATCTCTGCCATCCCTTCGGCAGGCTCAGGACAGGGTTGAGCCAGCTCCCGTGCTTCGGTGTGTAGTGTATCTCCAGCCGCTCCGCGATGCGCCGCGCCTCCTCCGGTTCAAAGGCCTCGTACAGAAATGACGGATGATGCGTGTTCAGGTTGTCCATCACCAGCACTATCCGTTCCCTGTCAGCGTAGTCCTCGTCCACCAGTTTCCGCACCACCTCGGCCCAATCGGTCCGGGTGCGGCGCTCTGTAACCTCCACCCGCCGCCATCCCTCTAGGGGTGCGAACAGCATGAAAAGGTTGCTCACACCGTTGCGTTCGTATTCATAGTCATAAGAAGCTGCCGCTCCGGGGCAAGGTGGACGGCCCAGCCGGGTCTCCTTCACCTGCTGTTTGCTGGTCTCGTCCAAGCACACCAGGACCTCGTTGTCCCGGTATTGGCGGTGATAGACCTCCAGCACGTCCTCCATGGCGCAGACAAACTCGGCACTGCCTCGGGGCGGAATGCACCAGCACTCTTTCAGCCAGGGCTTGAGTTCGTTTTTTTCAGCGTGTGGCGCACCGTTTCGGTGCTGATGCTGTCCACTATCTCGCATTCAACCAGCTGGTCCGCCAGCAGTCGCAGGGTCCAGTTGGCCCGACCCTCCGGCGGTTGGGAACAGGTCAAGGCAATCAGGCGAGCCTCCCTGCACCATCCAGCTTCCTCTGCCGCCGGTTTAGTTGCTGCCTGCGCCCCAAGGCCGCTTCCAGACCCTCCTCCACGCAGCGCCGGCGCACCCGCTCCGCCGTGGCGGTGCCCACCTTCAGGGCCCTGGCAATCTCCTCGTCCTTCATGGCGCCGTCGGCCTGGTTCTCGTCGCAAAGCAGCAGGATGCGGGCGTGAGTCTGCCTATAGGCTGCCGCCCGCCCTCTGGACACCAGCGACCTCAGTCCCTGTTGCTCCTCCTCCGCCAGCCGTACCCTGTACCGCTTCACCATCATCCACACCCCACGTCCCAAACTTCTCCTTGGTTACTGGCCTTATGGTACCCCACCACCCATCAGTTCAACGATGCTGAGCTACTAGGAGAATACGTCTACTTGGGCCTCCAGTCCGTCCCGGTCCCTCGAGCCTATCAGGCTGGCCACCCCTGGCCCTGGACAGTCCACCTACAAGCACCATCACCGAGTCCTGATGCATCTAGAATTTCCGCTGCTTGTTGAACAGTAGAAGGCGCTCCCAGGCATCTCGCAAGGTCCGTACGACTAACGACAAACTCCCTTGCAAGATCGTTTGCTAAGGTTTACTCAGTGGGCCCCGGAACGGCCTGGCTAACCCGCCCGAAAATAGTCCCGCCCGGGAGGCGAAGATCGGGAGCCGGATTTTGCGGGCCTGCGACAACATGGATGGGAGGACACCATGAGCACCGGAACAGGAGATCTCCTTCGTCCCCAGAGGGCCTTGGTAGACCTGGATGCCCATTCCGCTGGTCAGGTAGGCGCCTTGGAGCCGGTGGGGGAAACAACCCAAGCGGAGGGCTGGGTAAAGCACTTCGCCGTCGAAAACGGCGGCGGCCAAAGTCACACATCAGACGGGCAAGCGACACCGGGAAAGACAGGATCTGCGGAAGATGGTCCCTGCCCATATCGGGCCAGGCTTAACCAGGCGATAACGGATTACAATCTGCAATGCTCGCACCTACCGGAGTCCCAGAGAGCATTGATCACCGCAAGCTATAAGTCTGACTTTCACCAGACCTATCACGAGGCATGGGATGCCGTGTTGCGGCATCTGGGGGGCCAGAGCTCCCCCTCAATTTTCCAGAAGGGTGGACGCGCGGTGTACATGCAACCGGAACTGGCGGCCCACACCACCCATCTCGCCATCCGCCCCCATACACCCGACACCTGGAATGCCGAGACCAGCAAGGCGATCTACTGGTATGACGGGTGGGAAACCGTGCCGCTGGCCACTGGCGAATTGACGCCCCTGTCCGGGTCGGACCTGGACACCGTCACTACTGCCATTGAAGCAGCCGAAGTTCACCCGCACGCCCGCGTTGTTTATACGCCCCCTGGAGAGTCTCGCGGAGAGGCAACTGCGGAGGCTTGGGATATCGTTTATCCGGTCCCCCATTACCCCAATCGCATGGTAACCCGATCCATGGCTGCGGCCCTGCCAGACAACCTCACCCTGCTGCCATTGGAGGCCATCATCGACAAACCAGTCCTGTCCAGGGAGGGCCGGCATTTGCTCATAGATCGCGGGTACCATCGGGCTGAGGGCATATTCCTGGACTGGGACGGTACGGGTGAGTTGCCTAAGGTGGAGGATTGTGTAAGAAGGCTCGATGACCTCTTTGGAGTCTATGCCGAGAATCCCCTGGCCCGCCACGGGTTTCCATTCGACTCTCCGGCCAGCAGGGCGCATTTATATGCGTGTCTCGTGGCGGGTGTGATCGGACCCGCTGTGCCGAAGAAGCCGTGTTTTCTGTTCGACAAGTCGACCCCAAGGACCGGGGCAACCTTGATGGCGGAAACTGTTTCCATCATACTGACCGGAGATTTGCCAACCTGCGCCGGCGCGGCAGGCAAGGAAACTGCCAGTGTGGACGAGATGGCAAAAGGCCTGACCGCCGCTGCCGCCAAGACCCGCGGCGTAATCCTGATGTACAACGTAACCGGGGTCCTGGATCATCCGGAGTGGAATCGCTATGTCACACAGGAGGTGTGGGAGTCGCGGCGCTTAGGCACGTCGGACCAGACCGTAAGGGTGTCTCGCCGCACTATCACCGACATCATGACGGCGAACAACTTGACACTCACCACCGAATCGGCAGGCAGAGTTTGCATCTGCCGCTTGGACGCCGGTATGGAGCGCCCTGAGGAACGCCGCTTCACTTTTTCCCCACAGGAGTGGGCGAGCAAGGGCCGGCGATACTATATGGAGGCCGTGGTGGGGTTGGTAGCCCATTGGCTCGACACTGGTTCTGTTATGGAACGCGGTCTGAACCGCTGGGGCGGTTTCGAGGAATGGCGGGATATTACCGGCGGAATCCTCAAAGCCGCAGGCGTCAGCGGCTTCGGGGAGCCGGTTGGCCTGGCAATAGCGGACCGCATTCACGACGGCGGAGAAAAAGCCCTTGTCCGCTGGTGGTGGGGAAAGTACGGCGTGAACGCCGTCGGGACAAAAGAATTGTCTGCGCCCGCGATAGTTGGCGACGATCAAAACAGCGAACCTGGAATCCTCACCGACCTCAAAGGCCACAGCTCGAGGGCCCGAGCTACCTCCCTCGGACGATTCATAGCAGCCCTGATCGGCCGCACCTATGACTTGGATTCCGGAGATTCCGTCGTTATCACGCCCGCTGGCAGCTCAAATAACCGGGCCCTGTACAGGTTGGAACTCAGGAGGTAAATAGCACGGCGCGCCCTTCTGCGGGGCAAATTCCGGCGTCATTTAATCGCTGGAAGGGTTGTTCCGCGGCACGGATCATCAACTGGTTCCCTCGCAGAACACGTGTCTCTTCTACTTTTGCTTGTTTGTCAAAACCCGGCACAGCTGGCACCGAAAGGTTAATTAAGTTAACCAGGTTAATCTAGTGGAGCAACATCCTTGTTATGACGGGTGAAATGCCGGGTTGCTCAGCAATTGTTTGCATGGCATCACTATCTCAGGGCAAAGGCCCTGTACCAATCACCTCATCAATACAAAACTTTCGTACCACTGGTCCCCGCGTAAAACCACCCTGTGAACAAAGAAACCTCCGGCCGCGCCCGCTGCGATGCCCGAGGTCGTGTCAACCAGCCACAGAGCCAGCTGTTCCATGGGCAATATTCGATCCGAGGAGGCCTTCTGGAGCTGCTGGACTTGGTGGTCGATGGCCTGCACCGGGCGGGAGTGGAGTTCCGGTCCCTGGCGGAAGACTTCGACGCGGCCACACCCACCGGCAATCTCCAGCTCGCGATGGTGCTCGCCTTCAGCGAGTGGTGGCGGAACTCGATCAGGGACCGCTCCGTCGCGGGTCAGGCGAAGGCGCGGGCCGCGGGCCGTTTCCCCAGCCGACGGCCGAGCCTAAGCGACCAGCAACGGGAGTACATCCGGGAGGAGCGGTCGAAGGGAGTAAGTCAGCGCGAACTGGCCAAGCTCCTGGAGGTCAGCCGCTGGACCATCCAACAAGTGGACTGATAGGGGTTGACTGGAAATTGTAGCCTCGGCACGGAGCATAGCGAGGTGGTCTGATGGTGCCTCAGGAACGGACCGTCTCGTCGTAACATGCGCCGTCCCTCTGCGGCACGGACCTTACCGAGGCCAGCCTAGCAGTCTGTCCGAGAAACAATATTCTAAGCGAAAATCGTCTTTAACAACATCAATTATTCCGATTACTGCTTTATTGGAGCCTATTAGTCACCAATGCGATTAGACAGTGGCGCTTTTCGTCTCCAAAATCTAATCCTCGGACAGGCTGCTAGGATTGAGCCAGCAGCCCGATACCAAGCTTGCGGTGATGTCCGGACACCGCGGCAGATTCGCCAAGGATATGGCTTGCGCTCTCCCAGGAAAACACCAGGAAGCGACACCGGGTTGTTGCCGACTACTCCCGGGGCGCCATTCTGCTTATGCTTTCCACCAGAAGATATTCTTCCAATTTCTAGGTAACACTTCTCATTGAGGCGACGGGCCGACAATGGTAGTTGACGTCAAACAAATGACTACAGAGCAAGAAATATGACCAATAACATGGGGACTCCGGCGCATCCTGAAGGTGTACCGCACTTCAGTGTAAAGGCGCTAATAGCCCACAAACTGGCCGTGGCTTTGCGGCCCAAAGCGCCACGCGAGTACGCCACACTGTTGCCGTCTGAATTTAGAGACGTTTCCCTCGATGACTCGATGCCTGCTAACCTGAAACAGGCTTTCGAGAAAGTTATGGAACGCCTGAACTCCAGACCACCCTATTCTTTTGTGATATTCAACGAACCTCCGCATGACGACTGCGACGGTGGGGTGATGGTCGTGGACATACTGCAAGGCTGCCAGGGTGGGCATGTGAACCAAGAGAAGCCCTTTGCGGGATACATACCGGACATCGCAGTCTACCCATCGCCTGATGCCCCACAGCCGTCTTGCATAATCGAAGTTGTAGATACATCGCCACCGAGCGACCAGAAGCTGAGGACGATGGAACGCCTTGGAGTTCCGGTTTATGAACTGGGCGCCAAACAGAAGTACCCTCTATCTGTGCTTGAGGAACCCGTGCCCGTTCGGCCATTGGTGCTACCACCCTGCGGACAATCTCTGCGCAGGGAGATGGACCGATTAGAGCTGTTCTGGGACAAGGCTGAGGCCCCTTTTGTTGGGATCAAGTTCTATCCCAGCGGAACTCAGCAATATCTCTACGGCGAACAAAATATGGATGCCACTTCGTGGGCACATGGCGACCCGGAGATTCGAGGCATCTCAAGACTGCGAGACCTTCGGCAGACGGTACCTCATGTCACTCCCGTCGGAAGGCCCCGCACTCTCAAGCGAGAAACCTTTATGACCTTCCTGATGTGGTGGAAAGGCAAACTCATTACCGCAGCGCACATAAGGGCCAGCAAGGAGGGTCATGAATGGGGTGGGAACGTTTCTTTGAATGGAATCGAGGCGACCATGTTGAGTCACATTGATGACCTGATGCACATGGTCAGGTATCCCGGCTGAATGGAATGACCGCACACCAA
This sequence comes from Dehalococcoidia bacterium, assembly GCA_965261355.1. Taxonomy (GTDB): domain Bacteria; phylum Chloroflexota; class Dehalococcoidia; order Lucifugimonadales; family UBA3495; genus VXOI01. The sequence continues at coordinate 56,985 of OZ253464.1, forward strand.
TGACCAGGGCCCGGTCGTTGTAGGCGTAGGCAGCCAACACCGACGGGATCTGAAAGCTCGGCAGATCAGAACAGTGGCGGAGGCGTTCCAGGGACTAGCAGCCCGTCCGAGAAACAATGTTCTAAGCGAAAATCGTCTTTAACAACGTCAATTATTCCGAGTACTGCTTTATTGGGGCCTATTAGTCACCAATGCGATTAGACGGTGGCGCTTTTCGTCTCCAAAATCTAATCCTCGGACAGGCTGCTAGGCCCACCACTCTTGCAGCAACCATTGACACATCTCCCTAGATCGGGTCGACTCCGGTAGGGGGCAGAATCGTACGCAAAGGCTGCTATTGGCGCTTTGGCCGCCGGTATTCGCCGGTGAGCAGGATGTGGGCCAGGAGCTCTAGCTCGACTGTCAGCCCAGCGTGTTTCCGCTGTCTGACCGCTTCGCCGAGATGGACGGATTCCAGTGGATGACGATGGCGGCGAGCAGGTTGAGCCCGGCCATGCGGTATTGCTGGCCCTCGCTCGACCGGTCGCGAATTTCGCCTTGGCGCCCAATCTGGAGTGCTAAGTAACTATCTCAAAATGGTATTGGTCTGAGAAGGGGAATCTATAGGCGGTCGGGGTAAGATAGGGAAAACCTGTGTGGTGGTGGATGATGGGAAAGAGCGAGACTTTGCCAACGATCTGGGAAATACCGGATGATCTGTGGCAGCGAATTGAACCGGTGATTTTGGAGTTGGACCCACCCAGGGGGAAGGGGCGCAAACGGGTGAACCAGCGGAAGATGCTGGAAGGCGTCATCTTTCGTATGCGCAGTTCCTGCCAATGGAACCGCTTGCCCAAGGAGTTGGGGGATGACAGCACCATCCACCGGACCTTCGAGCGTGGGGTGCTGGAGCGTGTCTGGGCCGTCCTGATAGAAGAATGCCGGGAGTTGGACGGCGTAGATTGGGAATGGCAGTCAGCCGACTGCTCGATGGGAAAGGCGCGTTTGGGGGGGCGCTATTGGACGCAATTCCACGGACCGTGGGAAGGCAGGAAGCAAGAAAAGCATCCTGGTCGACGGGGCCGGCGGACCACTGAGCGTGGTGGTGGCCGGAGCTAATGTCCACGACACGAAACTCCTCAGGCCGACGCTGGAGAGCATAGTGGTGGACCGGCCGGAAGGTGCCCAGAACCTGTGCTTGGACAAGGGGTATGACAACCCCACCGGCCACCGAACTGTCGCCGACGCCGGATACCAACCGCACATCCGGCGTATTGGCGAAGAGAAATTGGGCCAGTCGGGCGAGAAAACCCACCCAGCGCGGCGGTGGGTGGTGGAACGGACCCTGGGCTGGCTGTCCAAGTGCCGGGCGATACTGGTGCGCTACGACAAGAAGCCATCCAATTACCTGGGTCTGCTCCAACTGGCATGTGCCCTTATCTGGTACCGCCGTCAATGGGGCCTCGCTAATTTGAGATAGTTACTAATACTACAGCCGCACATCCAATACACGGGAGACTTGTAGCCTGGTGACTGACATGCTTCAATCGCGTACAAACACCAAGTCCGTAGCTGTATGTTGGCGATTCTCTGAAATATCCGCCCTGTGCCGGGCAACTGCGACTGTAGTACTAATACTACAGTCGCACTAATTCTGATTTGGTAATCCCGGCCTCGAATTCGACTTGATTTAGTTGGGATTGGAGACTTTAGCCATAGCCAGACGTTGCGATTTTTGGCCGTCCGACGCCCCAAGCGGCCATCTGCGACTGTAGTACTAAACCCAGCCGGTTGTGTCCCCGCACCCGGATCTGCTCGATGTCGTCGTCGGACAGCGTGTAATGGCGCGGCAGCGCGGCTTCGTCCGTGGGCAGGTCGAACAGGGCCGCACGCTGGCGCGCGCTCCAGATGATTCGCCTCGGCATGTTCTAACTCTCCGTTATCCGTTCATCCCGGCTGCGCGGCGCTGTCTGTAAGAGGATCCTCCAGCGAGCGGCGCAGTCCGTCGCCCCGACCCCCGCCAAACAGGAGCCAGGAGCGTCTCATATGAATGGTACGGGAACAATTGCGGAAGCGGGACCCTATCCGTACACTCCCCCGATGACCGCAACGCTCATCGGATACGCGCGCTGTTCCATCGACCGGCAGGATCCGGCCGCCCAGCGCCTGGCGCTCCTAGAGCTTGGCGTCGCCGAGGATCGCATCTACACCGATCACGGCCTCACCGGCACGACCCGTGCCCGCCTCGGCCTCGACCAGGCCCTCGCCGCCGTGCGCGAAGGCGACACGCTGGTCGTGCCGAAACGCGACCGGCTGGCAAGGTCCGTCCCAGATGATGCGCGCACCATCGCCGATCGGCTTCGGGAACGAGGCGTGAAACTGGCCTTCGGACGGGCGCTCTACGACCCGGGCGATCCCATGGGAAAGCTGTTCTTCAATATCCTCGCCACCTTCGCCGAGTTCGAAGCCGATCTCATCCGCATGCGCACCCGCGAGGGCATGGCCATCGCCCGCGCCAAGGGGAAATTGCGCGGTAAGCAGCCCAAACTGTCCGACAGACAGCAGCGGGAACTCTGCCGCATGCATGCCTCGGGCGAGTATTCCATCAGCGAACTCGCCGAACTCTTCTCCGTCTCAAGGCCAACCGTCTATCGCACACTCAAGCGGCGTCATTCCCCTAAGCGTACGATCCTGCCCCTTACCGGAATCGACCCGACCTTGACTTTGGTTTAGGATCGGCATTGCGACAAGTTGAAGGAGGCAGGAGTTGCCATGTCGACCTTAGCTGGATTTCGACAGATAAACGATCTGGTGGAAAAAGAGGCGCGGTTCGTGCAGGTCCTCGACACCGAGATCCGCAAGGCCATCGTTGGCCAGGACCGGCTGGTGGAGCGAGCCTTGGTCGCACTGCTGGCCGACGGGCACATCCTGCTGGAGGGTGTGCCCGGGCTGGCGAAGACGCTGTTGGTCAAGACAATCGGTCAAGCAATTCAGGCCGGCTTTTCGCGTATTCAGTTTACCCCTGACCTGCTGCCCGCCGACCTTATCGGCACACGGATCTACAATCCCCGCACCGGCGACTTCAGCGTCCAGAAGGGCCCGGTATTCTCCAACCTCATCCTGGCCGACGAGGTGAACCGGGCGCCGGCCAAGGTGCAGAGCGCACTGCTGGAGGCGATGCAGGAAAAGCAGGTAACCATCGGCAACGAGACCTTCCCGCTGGATGCGCCGTTCCTGGTGCTGGCCACGCAGAACCCCATCGAGCAGGAGGGCACCTACCCGTTGCCGGAAGCGCAGGTTGACCGGTTCATGCTCAAGGTCATAGTCGATTACCCGGCACGTTCCGAGGAACGGGAGATCATCGAGCGCATGACATCGGGCGCCCCGCCGAACGTGCAGCCTGTGGTGGACTCCCAGTACATCATGAGCGCGCGGGAAATCGTCCGCCAGGTATACGTGGACGAAAAGATCAAAGACTACGTGCTTGACCTGGTGATTGCGACCAGGGATCCCGGAGCGCAGGGGCTCGGCGACCTGACGAATTTGATCTCATTCGGCGCGTCTCCCCGCGCCGGTATCTTCCTGATAGCGGCTGCGCGAGCTTATGCCTTTGTGAAGAGGCGTGGCTATGTCGTTCCCGACGACATCAAGCAACTTGCGCCCGATGTGCTGCGGCACAGGGTGATAACCACCTTTGAGGCCGAGGCCCAGGATGTGACCAGCGAGCAGATAGTCCAGCGCATCTTGGACAGCGTTGAAGTGCCCTAGATGCTGACCGACGACCTCATCGCCAGGATCCGGCGGATCGAGATAACGACCCGGAGGCTGGTCAACAACAGCTTCGCGGGGGAGTACCAATCGGTGTTCAAGGGCCGTGGCATGGAATTCGACGAGGTGCGACAGTACCACCCCGGCGACGATGTGCGCTCCATCGACTGGAACGTGACCGCCAGAACCGGCGAGCCGCATGTGAAAAGCTACATTGAGGAACGGGAACTGACGGTCATGCTGGTGGTCGATGTCAGCGGCTCCGGGGACTTCGGCACCCGCAACCGCTTCAAGCGGGATCTGGCCGTTGAGCTGGCTGCGGTCATGTCCTTCGCGGCCACCACCAACAACGACAAGGTGGGACTACTCCTGTTCACCGATCGCATGGAGTTGCTGGTTCCTCCGCGGAAAGGACGAAGCCACGTGCTCAGGATGGTGCGGGACCTGCTGCTTTTCCAATCTGAGGGCACTGGCACCGACATCACGCTCGCGTTGAACACGGTCCATCGGATGCTCAAGAGGCGCGCCATCATTTTCCTTGTTTCCGACTTCCTGGCGGACCCTGAATCCTATCGCCCAGCGATGCTGGTAACCAACCGGCGGCACGACGTGGTGGCCTTCGACCTGAGCGACCCGTTGGAGCGCGAGATCGCCAACGTGGGCGTGATCGCGCTGGAAGACGCTGAGAGCGGGCAGATTCGCTGGGTTGACACCGGCAGGAGCGAGTGGAGGAGGGAGTTCAGCGACAGGGTCGCCCGATTGGAGGCCGGTAAGCGAGACGTTCTCACGGCTGCGGGGGTGGACCGAGTCAGCTTGACCACCGAGAGAGACTATGTCGCCGAGGTCGGTGCGTTCTTCAGGACCAGGCGGCAAAGGCTGGGGCGATGAGGGATTGGGTTGCCCGTGTGGGACTGTTCCTTCGAATGGGCAATGGAGGTGGACGTGCCTGTTTCTGGAGGTGGTTTACCTATTCCCTCGTCTTGATGCTTTGTGCCGCGGCCATCGCCGCGGCACCAGCGCAAAGTCGCCAGCCTCCTGGCGTCCAAGCGTCCCTGTTCGCTGATATCTCTGAGCTTACCGTAGGAGACTGGGTCACTCTAAGCCTCATCGTTTCGCATCCAGAGGACTCTACGGCGGTGGTTCCCAGGATGGAGCGTGAATGGGGGCCGTTTGAGGTCCAGGCGCAAACGTCCGTGCAGACAGTTTCCCTCACCGAAGGCATCAGGACGGTCGCAAAGCAGTTCCGGGTGACCCTGTTCGCGCCAGGCTCTTTCGAGACGCCTGACCTGCCTGTTTCGATCCGCGGCTCGGACGGAACCGTGACTCTTGTCTCGCCCAGTCCGGTCCGGTTAACCGTGAAGACGGTATTGTCATCCCCCGATGAAGAACTGAAAGACCTGCGCCTTCCTGCCGATCTTTCAACTCCGTTCTGGCAGCAGACTATAGTCCTCATCCTGATATCGGCTGCGGTTATTTTGTTGCTGGGTGGAACTACCTTTTTCTTCTTTCGTCGGTCGCGCCGTGTTGAAGAGCCAGCCGGAGCCTCGCCGGATCTGCGAACGCCCTGGGAGGTCGCGACCCAGGAACTGGAGCGCATCGTCCGACTCGACCTTCCGGGGAGAGGCGACACGAGGGAGCACTACACCCTAGTGGCAGCGGCGCTGCGCACCTACCTGGGAGCGACATACCTGCGGAGCGAGGGTGGCCGAAATGCCGACGATATGTCAACGGAAGAAATCGCAGCAATCATCGAGGGGTCGGGGCTCGACCTCGGCAACGCTAGGCTGGTTATCGAGCTGTTCCAGGAGGCGGACCTAGTGAAGTTCGCCAACCACGAGCCAACCGCAGCCCGGGCGAATGAAGCGGCGGTCCAGGTACGCAACATTGTTGAGTCCACTCGTCCGGTCGTTACCGAGGCAGCAGGCGCGGCGCCTGTCGCACATGGAGCAGCACCGTGAGCGATCTGAGTTTCGAGTCACCATGGCTGCTGTTCCTGCTCCTCGCGGTGCCGGTCCTGGCTGCTGTGCCCCACTTGTGGAGGCGCCGGATGGGGCCTGCGGCAATGAGGTACGCCGACACTTCCCTGGTATCAGGAGGCCGAAGGTCGTTGCGACTCCGGCTGATGCCCTACGTCTCGGCGCTGCGGTTCCTAGCGCTTGCGCTGGTGATTGTCGCCGCGGCCCGGCCTCAGATAGCAGATGCGCGTGAGGTCATACGGGGCGAGGGTGTGGACATCGCCATTGCCCTGGACATATCCGGCAGCATGGGGCAGACGGACTTCGCCCCGCACCGGCTGGCAGCAGCCAAGCAGATAATCGCCGAGTTCATTGAGGAGCGGCAGTACGACCGTATAGGGCTGGTCGTTTTCTCGCAGGAGGCTTTCATCCAGAGTCCGCCCACCCTGGACCATGATGTCCTGCTTCGACTGCTGAGTGACGTGCACCTGGCGGACCAACTGGGAATCGAAGACGGCACGGCAATCGGCAGTGGCATGGCGACGGCCGCCAATATGCTGAAGGACTCGGACTCGAAGAGCAGGCTGGTTACCCTGCTCACCGACGGCGTAAACAACTCGGGCCAACTGGATCCGACAACGGTGGCCACCGCGGCGGAAGCCCTTGACATCAAGCTGTACACCATCGGGGTTGGAACAATCCGGCCTGGCGGAATGGGGACCGGAGCGGTGGTGGAAAGTCCCCTGGACGAGGAGACGCTCCAAAAAATCGCCGACATAACCAATGCCAAGTACTACCGGACAACCGACGCGGAAGGATTGCGGGATATTTACACCGAGATCAACACGCTGGAGAAAACCGAGGTGGAGGTACTGATATTCACCCGATACCAGGAGGTGCTTGCCTGGTTCTTGGTGCCGGCCCTGGTGCTGATTCTGTTGGAGGTGTTGCTCTCCCGGACCGTGTTCAGGAGGATACCCTAGACGCCATGACCTTCGCATCTCCGCAGTTTCTGCTTCTGTTGGCCACGCTACCCGCACTGGGGATTTTCCTGTGGTGGGCTTGGACCCGACGAAACGCTGCGCTGGGGCGGATTGGCGATTCGGCCCTCTTCGAACGTCTGGGCCTGACGGCTGGCCGCGGGGTGCGGGGCTTGCGGCTGGCACTCTGGTTCATCGGTGTCGCCCTGCTGATCATGTCTCTGGCCCGGCCCCAGTGGGGAAGCGATATCGAAATTGTCGAACAGGGCGGAGTCCAGGTCATGGTCGCCCTGGATATATCCCGCAGTATGCTGGCCCAGGACCTGAAGCCCACCCGCCTCGACCGGGCCAAGCTGGAAATTTCCGACCTGATTTCAAGACTGGACGGCGATGAGGTCGGCATTGTCCTGTTCTCCGGGGCCAGCTTCATCCAGTTCCCGCTGACTTCCGACTATGCCACCGCGCGGACCTACCTGAACCACGCCAGCCCCAACGCCATCACGCGTCAAGGCACGGTGATCGCCGAAGCCATAGAGACCGCAATGGGCGGGTTCAGCACCGAACGGGAGACGCAGAAGGTCATCGCCGTCATGACCGACGGCGAGAACCATGAGGGTGATCCCGTTGCCGCCGCTCGCGAAGCCGCGGGGCAGGGCGCGGTGATTTATACCGTCGGCTTCGGCTCGGCGGAGGGAGGGGTGGTGCCCGAGTATGACGAACGCGGGGAAATCACCAGCTACCGGCAGGACGCTCAGGGCAAGGTGCTTATCTCAAGAATCGACGAGGTCGCCCTGCAACAGATCGCAGACAGCGGCGGAGGCCGTTACTTCAGGGCGACCGACAGCGGAGCCATCGCCGGGTTGGCCGACGAGATTGAATCGTTCCAGGACCAGAGTCTTCAGAGCGAGTTCAGCCAGAGGAAGGTCGAGCGGTTCCAGCTGTTCCTGCTGGCCGGCGCACTCTGCCTGGCACTGGCTGAGCTGACGACCGACCGGCTGTTTTTCCCCCGGCGGACAAGGCGGAGAGCGGCAGCGGGGGGTGCCCGAAATGCTTGACCGGATAATACCGGTCGCCGTCGCAGTTCTCGCGGTCTGCCTGATGGCCTGCGGTCCGACCCCGGCGCAGGTCAACAACTCTGGCCACGGGCCGTACCTGAACGGCGACTATATCAGCGCTCTTGAGTCCTATCAGGACGCGCAGGTCAGCGCCCCCGATTCCGGTGAGCCCTATTACAACTCAGGCAACGCGCTCTACCGGACGGAGGAATACGAGGAAGCGCTGCAGAGCTACGACGAGTCGCTGCGGCACGCCGGAGGGGAGTTGCGGTCGCACGGATTCTTCAACCGGGGCAATGCCGCCTTCCAGCAGGAGCAGTACCCCGAGGCGGTCGAGGCATACGAAGAAGTGTTGCGCATGAACCCGGACAACGAGGACGCCAAGCACAATCTTGAACTCGCCTTGCTGCAGATTCCTCCAGAGGATGAGCAACAGCAGGAAGAGCAGCAGGAGGAGGAAGAACAAGACGAAGAGGAGGACGAGCAGGAGCAAGATGAGCAGAAAGCAGGAGCGGATGAACAGGACGCCGAAGCAGATGAACAGGACCAGCCCATGACGGAGGCACAGGCAAGCCAGATCCTGGAATCGGTAGGAGAAGCCGCCCAAACCCTCCAGGAGCGCCGCGGACAGGTGCTGGTCTCTCCCAAACCGCCCAGCGAGTTCGACTGGTAGATAAGAACGTGACAGGTCAATCAACCATAAAGCGATTCCTGGCCGTGGTCTCCATCGCGATCGCGGCCGTGGTGTCGGTGGCTGTTCCTGCCGTCAACGCCCAGTCGCCACCCGCCGAGGCGCTGTTCGTCCAGGCGTCGGTGGACGACGAACGGCCCTACTTGGGCCAGCAGATCACCTACAGCCTCAGGATCTACCAGAAGCAAGACGCCGACCTGTCCTTCCTGAGCGTAAGCAGCTACACCCCCCCGGACTTCGTCGGTTTCTGGAACAGCCAGGAGTACATACAGGACGAGTACGAGGATACGATAGGGGCCAGCCGGTACTGGGTGGTCGAGGTGCAGACCGTGCTGTTCGCCATCGTCACTGGAGCCAGGGACATCAAGCCCGCCGTCATGCAGATCACAGCCATGACATCCAGCGGCGTCATGATCGAGAATCTGGCGAGCCCACCCGTGGCGGTGGAAATGCGCCCCCTCCCCACTCCGGAGCCGTCGGGGTTCACTGGAGCCGTGGGCAGGTTGGAAATCTCCGCCCAAGCGGATGCCACCGCGGGCAGGCTCAACGAGCCAGTGCGGCTGACGGTCCGTATTGCCGGAGAGGGAAATATCGAGGCGCTGCCCGATCCCGAATGGCCTGCGTTCCCCGGCTGGCGCGTAATGGAATCGCCGGTGAGCATGGAAAGCCAGCTCATCGCCGGGCAGATCGCCGGGAGCCGGACTTATCAGATGGTCCTCATGCCCGAACAGTCCGGGGGCCTGACCATTCCTGAAATTAGCTATCCCTATTTCGACCCGGCCTTGGACCGGTATATAAGGCTCGCCACCACTCCTATCACCGTGAGCGTTGCTGAGGTGAGCGGTTCCACTGCGGCCCCCTCGGCCCCTGCCGTTGTGGCCTCCAAGGGCGAAGTCCCGCAGGTCAGGCCCATCAAGGCCGCACCGCCCTCCCTGTCGCAGGCCAACACGGAACTGGCCGGTAGTGCGGCTTACTGGGCCGCGTGGACCATACCGGCGCTGGCAATCGCCGGAGCTCTGGCTTGGCGCCGGAGGCAGGTGGTCCGGGAAGCCGTCCGCGCTCAGGCTCTTCGCGACAGTGCCTTATCCGACGCCAGGACGGCACTTGCCCATGCCATTAGCTCCGGCGTCGACCCCAGCGTGGCCGCCTCCGAGGCCATGTTGGCCTATGTCTCCGCCCGGCTGGAAACGCCGGTCAATGGCCTGACCCGCGAAGGGCTCATCCGGCGGCTCCGCGAAGCCGGGGTGCCGCCAGATGTGGAAGATAGGGTGAGCGAGACGCTGGCCGCTGGCGAGTCGGCCAGGTACATTCCACCCGGTAGCAGCCCCAGCGGCGCTGGGAACCGCGCCCAGCGGACCTCTCAGCTCTTGGGCGAACTCGAGGAGGCTATAGGAGGATGACACGGTTGCAGAGGCTATTCTTGGTCGCGATGGTTGCCTCTGCAATGCTCGCGGCATCGGCCGGCGGAGTCTTGGCCCAGGAACCGTCTGCAGCGGAAATGATGGACTCGGCCAACCGACAGTACGAAAGAGGGGAGTACGCCGAAGCAGTCCAGCTGTACGAGGCCCTCACCGCCCTGGGATACCGTGACGTCGCCCTCTACTTCAACCTGGGCAATGCCTACCTGCAGCGCGGCGACCTGGGACGGTCCATACTCAACTACCTGCGGGCCGAGGAACTATCGCCCCGTGACCTGGACATTGTCGCCAATCTGGAGTTGGCCCGCAGCCGGACGGTTGATCAGCTTCAGGTCGAGGGCGACTCCCTTGCCGCCAGCGTATCGGACTTCGGTCGGCGCTGGGCCACCACCGGGGAGTTCGGCATAGCTGCGCTGCTACTGTGGGCAATCACAGGAATCACCGTTGCTGCGGTTATCCTCCGACCGGCCATACCGGGAAGGGCGGTTCTTCGGGGCGGAGCGGTCGTCTCTTTCGTCGCCATGCTGGCCGCGCTGGCCCTGCTGCTGAGCATGCTCCACTCCAATCCCTATGAGAGCACTGGCGTGGTTACCGCCGGCACGGTGGAGGCCCTGAGCGGGCCGGGGCCGCAGTTCGCCGGAGAGTTCACCCTCCACAGCGGCGCCCAGGTGCGCCTCGTCGACTCACGCCTCGAATGGCTGCAGGTCGCCCTGCCAGGCGGCGAATTGCAGGGCTGGCTCCCGGCTCACACCATCGAGGCCATAGGTCGGGATGGCGGATAGTTGGTCGCCGTTCGATCACGAGGGTCTGGGCACAAATTCAACACTTTCGTGGCCACGCGGCGTAGCCTCTATAACTCAAAGCGTATGACGTCCGGCTACCACTTACCAAGAGCGCTGGGAAAACCTGCTGATAACCAACATGGCAGGATTGCCAGTCTCGGCGCTAACGCTGCGGAAGGGTGAGGCTGAGAGTCCCGCGAGGGCAGAGGGCAGTCCAAGCGATGCCGGTGACCTCCAAGACGTTGATGGTTGCAGAATGGCCATCCCGGAGCGTGAAATGCCCGGAGTTGACAATAGACGCCCCACCAGAGCCTGGGCGCTGGGGGCGCCGCCAATACAGCATCTGCTGCAGTGTCGGAAAAGGCCGCTTCCAATATCATCTACTTACCTGTTTGCGCCATCACCCGGGGACCAGCCTAACCCTCAAATTACCTGTGTTGGACCACTCCGTAACCTTGCCGCCTGGCAGCGAGAAAGTGACTCTGCTGGAGCCGTAATTCCAAACTTCTCTACCAGTAGCAGCGTAGATATTGATTTTGGTTGGCGTACCCTGTACTACAAGCACTTCGTCTTGCGAGGAGCCCCGGGTAAAGTAGGACAGGGCCGCTGGCACCGGCGTGTTCGTGGGACGCGGTCTGGTCGTGGGTACAGGGGTGTAAGTTGGCCGCGGCGTGAACGTGGGATAATGCGTGGCCGTCGGATAGGGTGTCGGAGTCGGTACAGGTTGTGTGTACGTCGGCTGGGGCGTGAACGTGGGGTAAGGCGTGGCCGTCGGATAGGGTGTCGGAGTCGGCACAGGTGGTGTGTACGTCGGCTGGGGCGTGAACGTGGGGTAGGGCGTGGCCGTCGGATAGGGTGTCGGTGTCGGTGTCGGTGTCGGTACAGGTGGTGTGTACGTCGGCTGGGGCGTGAACGTGGGGTAGGGCGTAGCCGTCGGATAGGGTGTCGGAGTCGGTACAGGCGAATAGGTCGGATTGGGGGTTAGTGTCTTCGGCTCGATGGTGGGCGGATGGTCGCCGACCACCGGGGGTTCAGTTGTGGGTAGGGTCGAGAACATGCCGGGCGGCGGTGTAGGTGACGCTGGCGGCGCTCCCGACGAGCCACCGCAGGCGATGACTACCAACAACGCCAGCTGGGTGGCTAACAGCTTCAGAATTGGTCCGAACGTCCATTCTCTTGCCTTCGGATTGATCATCGCTCAAAACCTGTGCCAATAACCTTTCGGCTCTGGAAGCAACGAGAGCAGGGGCAAGAGAATCTTCTCCTTGGGGCCGGTTGCGACGCCTTGGGTTTCCCCCCTCCTGATTGCTGTTGGCGGCACGTCGTGCGTTCTGTGGTTGGCGTCAGACTCTAACTGCTGTTGCTTGGCCCGTAACGCTCAAGAGAAGACAGTGATTATACATCGCCAGCAATCGGCGGCACATCCGGTTTCAAAGGCGACAGAGATCGGGGTCCCATTGCAGGCTCAAATGGAACCCCAGGGTGAAAATTGTAGATTTAGTCCAGTGGGTGGATTTGGGGCTGGCACCATTGACACTTCTCCCGATCAACTGGCGCGGACATTTTCGCTGGATATCAACAACCTTGACAGTAGGATTGGTCGCTGTAGTGGCGGGCGAAGACCCAAGGAATCACAACCCTCTCGCCGAGGCTTGTGATGAGAATAATGTCGTTGGGGTTCGGCAACTCCAGGCCGGCGATCCTCGAACTCCCCCCACCTCCGGGAGGTCGACGAAGGGAATCACGTCCCCCGCACCCGTCCGCGACGGTCAACCCGATGCCATCCTCCTGCAAGGCGGCGGACAGTCAATGTAGGCCCCGCCGTTCAACTCAATGCGCCACACATCCTCGTCGCATACCCAGACGTGCACGTGGGGAGGTTCGAATCCGTTGTCCCTGGTGTTGACCACGAAGCGGAACTGTCTCTCCATCGCTACGGCCGGCACGCGATACTCCGCGCTGGGGTTGTTGGCATCGCTGGCACCGATACACGGGTGTATCCATACAGTTTTCCGATCATCATTCGCCGGCATTCGGTTCTGGCATGACGGGGTGATGCTATGGCGGACGGAGTTCTGGCTATGCTTGAATTCGTCCCCCTCCGACAACGCTAGCCGGAAGTACGGCCCCGAACTGAGGGCTGTGTAGACCACAGTGCGCAGTTGGTCTACGATTCCGTCCGTAGCTTTTCCGGTTCGCAACGGGAGCGGTAAGACTTATTGCCGTTGATCACTTGTCTCGCACCTAGGCTGAGTTGCTTTTCGAGGTCTTCAGCCCGCGCTACGATCGGGGCTCGATAATGGTAACCATCAATCTCCCATTCGACGAGTGGACCGAGGTATTCGGGTCGGAACGCCTTACCGGAGCCCTGCTGGACCGGCTCACCCACCACGTCCACATTCTGGAGATGAACGGCGACAGCTACCGCCCCAAGCGCAGCCGGGAAACCACCGCCTCCCAAGCTCCAGACGACACGGACGACGGGTAGGTCGCACCAGAAACCGTCCTCCTGCTGCCCTGTGTACTACGCACCTGTCTGTGTCGCGTTCCTCCTCAACAGCCGGCACGGACATTTATGCTGGCCAGTTAGCGCGGACCCTGTATCTTTGTACATGGGCGCCAATTACCCACCAATACTGGTTCAGAGTGCGGCAGACCGACCGGATCTTGCGGAATTTCTAAGGGCTGGGTTTCTGGAATCGTGTGAGACCATCCAGGGAGATCGTGCCCCTTCCGTCGGTCGCTTCGTAGAAATTGACCATATCGTCTTCATTGGTCCCTGCAAAACCGAACGCGGCTACTTGGTTGCTAAGTCTGTCCAACTGCCATTTGATGGCCGGATGGTCCTCATCAATGAGCATTATCGCCGCTGCCCGGAAGTCCTTCTGCGATTGGGATGCATCCGGGACCCGTTCCCCGTGCACTGCTATGATTTCCTGGATGGTATACGTCCTGACCGTGCCTGGCTGGAAGGACATGTAACCTTCCTTGGTGAGTTCCCACCGTCCCGACTCGTCACGAACCACCTCCACATCCTCTGCCACCCAAAGGTCAGGTACTTCTTGGGCCGGAATCAGCCCCGCAAGGTACAGTTCGATGGGGCTATACCGGTTTGCGTGGCCAAACGAGCCGCCTCCTATAAAATTCTCTCTGATTGAAAACCGGCCATTCCCGAGGTCCACCAAGTCCTCGATATCAAACCCCCCAACCATTCCGTTGGCGCTGCTGAAAGACCAATGAGCCTCGGCGGACCCGGTGATGTAGGCAGCCCAACGGTGCATGAGTTCATGCAACAGAATACGTCCGTCTGTTCCGGCGACACTGTTGTTAAGGTATATGATCCCTTCAAGTCTGCCCCCGGACCCCGCATTCCTGAAATCCGAGAACATTTGCTCCCCTATGCCCTTCACATCATTTGATATGGGTTCATAAAAAGGGTTGTTCCCTTGGCCGAAACGCTCGAAAGGGTACAAGTTGGGAATAAATATCAGAAAATCGAAGGCATCTTCGAAGTGCTCATAGAAACGGTTCGCGTATCTGTAGAGTTCCAACGGCCGGTTAGCACCCAGGACATCCTCGACGGGAAGCACGAATACATTGCCGTTGTATACCGTCGGGTCGCCCTTTGCACTCACGACTATGTCCTTGCCCGTGCAGACCCCCAGGCCCAAGGCCACAGGGTCATTACCCCCATATAAGTTATTTGACAGGACCCGGTACAGGTCTTCCGACAAGCACCCGGTGAACTGATTGAGGACAGGCCCGTCCTCACCGTAGTAAATCCCACGAAGTTCCACATGGTTGAGGCGGTAGAGTTTACCCATCTCCGGCGGTATCTCCCCCGTGAGCGAGTTGCCCGAGAGGGTCAAAACCTCCAAGGCTGCCAGGTTGCCTAACTCCCGTGGGATGGGTCCGGTCAGCAGGTTGTTTTCCAATCGCAGGGCCAAGAGTGTGGACAGTCTGCCTAGCTCCGGTGGTATCTGCCCAGTAAGCAGGTTGTTCGAGAGGTTCAGCAATACCAAATTGGAGAGTCCACCCAACTCTGGAGGAATCTGTCCGGTAAGTTCGTTCCTACTCAGATCTAAATGAGTGACACGACCGCCTGATCCGGTGGTCACGCCTGCCCAACGGTCTAGGGGAGCCTCACTCAACCAGTTAGAGTTGTTCTTCCAGAAGTCACTTCCGCCAGCGGCTTGATAAAGAGCGATAAGTGCGGTTCGGTCGGATACCGAACCGGCATCGGCTTGTGCGGGTGCCGCCGTGGAAGTGGGACTCTCAGTCGGGGCAGCCCCATCGGCGCCAATCATGGAACTTTGCGGATCCTTATCCCCGGGCGTGGCTCGTTCTGGTGGTAGAGCAGTTTCCACCTTGCACGCCAATGCCAGCACTGCCAACAAAACGATAACCAAAGTGCCAGCAAGGGCTCCCAAATCTTTCATGTCGCCTCACCCGTCGCTGCTTGTACGGTTTTCTCGGGATTCCGCATTCCTGGCGTATGACCGGTGCCGATACAGGCCCACTAACGGACTAGAAAGTAACGTTGTGTGGAAAGGCCGTCAATCCTCATTGCCGGCTTGAAGGAGCCACAAGAGTGCGCCTGACTCAAGTGTCGTCCAAATCACAAGAACTTGGCATGGCTGAAAGACAGCCCGGTTTCTTTCTGACCTGTGTTGTTGTTCAGCGAAAAACAGCTCTCTTGGATGTCACTCGGTTAGACTTGGATGGTATCAGATGACGGCGTGGCAGCAACAACCGCCCGGGATTGTCGCGTTGGTGGACCCTCAGCGTCCACGTATTTCTTTATGGTGGCTCTGCGGATTCCCAATTCCCGCTCGATTGCCCGAAGCGACATCCCCTTGCGGCGGGCTTTCTGAGCCGCCTTCCATCCCTCCCTCTGAAGGCAGGTCGGCTTGCGCGGAGAGATGATTGTGGGCGGCGAGGTGGCAGGCGAACTTTCGGTGATGTCACTTGACCCCCCTCATCCTCTGCCCTTGAGTCCAGTGGTTCGAGAATCGCTGTCCAGTGTCCGCCCAAGCCGTTGGCGCCGGAGGGCGGAACAGGAACACCAGCGGAATGGACGTGGCTGTTTCGGAGAAATACCGGACTGGGCGGCGCCTCCTGGGCATTGATGATGCGTCCCTCATGGCGCACCCTGAGCCGGCCATCCAGTCCTTCCAGGACCTCCACAACCGCGCCGGCATAGCTGGGGCGTTCCGGCTCTGGCAGAAACTGCAGGGTATGCAGCTGGAACTTCACCGTATTGTCCCTCGCCACCTTCCTGCGGTGCTTGAAGCACAGGATCTGCTCCAGGGACAGATCAGAGCCCATTGGCCGGTACGCGGACTCAGAGCATCGCGAGGGAACCCGGAAGCGCCGGTTGTATCGTGGCAGAAACCGCTCCAGCACGCTGTTGGCTCCCCCGTTGCTGCTGGTCCCTGCCAGCCGCAGTTCGGTTACAAGGCGGTCCTGGAAAGTTTCCGCCATCCGCTCCACTCTTCCCTAGGCCTGGGGAGAGAGGGCGAACCTCATCTGAATACCCAGCTCGTCCATGGCCCGGCTGAACTGAGTTAATGTCCCGCCCGGTTCGGATCCGGCTATGTGCCTGAAGACCTCGTGCCGGTCGGTGTACAGGGCGAGGGGAATGCCGCGGCGCTGCAAGAGGCGCTGGATTAGCAGGAAGTAGCTGTGGGCGTCCTCCTTCTTGCCGAAGAGGGCGTCGACGACCGCGCCGGTGGCATCGTCCATGGCGATCAGCAGCGTGAACGGCGGTACCCGGCCCCCAACCACGGCTGAAGACTGCCATCCATCTGGATCAGCATACCCTCCCTGGGCATTCTCTGACGGCGTACCCGGTGCTTTGGCGGCCGCCTTTGCCACGGACTGCTGAGCCCGGCGTTGACCAGAATACGCCGCAGGGTTGTACTCCCGATATCGATGCCCTCGCGTGCGCTCAGCAACTCGCTGAGATGGGTGTGGTTGGTCCCTGCGTACCTGGTGCGAGCCAAACGCACTACATCGTACGCCACGGCCCCGGGAGTCGCATTGGGCGCTCTGCGACCCCGGTGGCCGTGGGCAACTGCGGCAGCTCCCTTCTCTTGGTAAGCCGCTAGGGTGCGCCGGGTGTGGCGTGGCTGACACCCATCAGAGCGGCGGCCCGATCCAGTGTCATGTGCTCCGCGAGCAAGCTGTTCAGAACTTGTAGCCTTCCCTGTTCTATTTTCGTCAATGTCACATTCTCCATGCTGTGACATTTTCGCTGGCCAGTTAGTACGGCCTTGTATCTTTGTACACAGGCGCCGATTATCCATCAGGACTGGTCCCGCGCGCGGCAGACCGATCGGATCTTGGTCATATTGGGCCGCCGAAAAGCGAAGGTCGCCGCACTCATCCCTAATAGATCTCGAATGGTTGCCAGGGCAGACCAAGCCCGCATCTTGCAAGGACGAGCCACCACAACAAGGGAGGTGAACATGACAGAGGAATTCACCTTCGTCGGGATCGATGTCTCCACCCGCCCGGCGGACCAGAACTGGAGCGTGCCCTACGACGAAGCGGGACTGGAGCCGACCGCAGTAATCTGTCGTGGGACGGTTGCGGCAATACGTCTCCGGGTTCGATTTCACGTCAGGAATGACCGCGCCAGATAATCTGCTGCTGTAATACTTGTATGTTGACGCTTTTGGATAGAAGGTAGGTCAACAGCCATCGTAATTACGATGGCCGCCATAATCCACGAGGTCATTTGAGTATGCTAAGTGCCCCATAGGTGAGCCTCCGGGTTCCAGCCCCTGCCTCCAACACAAGAGTGTTAACCTGCGGGGGCATCGGCAGGCTCTTGCCTGCGCACACCGGTTTAAGTCCCGCCCGCTCTGGTCAGGGAGAAGAATTCCATCACCGGGCCAAAAACCTCCCCTTTCGGAAACGCTGGCCGCGCGGTCATCGAGCTTCAGACCGGAGGTATACGATTCCGCCGTCACAGCGGCCCCAATTTCTCGCCGCCATGACATTGCAGCTATCGCAGCGGGTTGTGTATCCGGTGACAGGCTTCCTGCAGGAAGTGCAGATCCCTGCCTCCTTGCAATGCTGTTGCCTTTCCTGGTCGGCCATGTCCGTTCTCTTCTTCTGCTCTTCAGTTTTGCTCTCGCCGCGTTCCCTTCGCTCACTCGGCGAATTTTTTGAAGCAGTTTTTGCATTAGGTGTTGGTCGAGACCGTTTTGGTGCAGCAAGTGCATAGGCCTTGTTCCTTCAGGCGCCGTCGCCTATTTTTCCCCGGATGTTGCGTTTCTGCCTTTGTATGTCCTTGTCTTTTAACCAAGAGGGGCGGAGATCCGGGTGCTGCCACTCATACGGTTTTGGCTTCAAGACCACCGTACAGGTATATCTCTGCATTCCTGGATGGTTTGGAAACGCACCCCTATTGCAGAAGAGAACCGAAGGACAGTAATGCGCATCGATGTCCACAGCCACTTGGTCTATTTGACATATCTGGAATACCTCACGGGTCGCAGTTCCCTGCCCCAGGGTGTCCTTCGAGGCGGGACCTATTTCGTGAGTTGCTCCGGCGGGTACCATTACGCTTCGCCGTCGGCCCACGCCGATGTCAACCAGAAACTACGAGCCATGGAAGACCTGGGTATAGTCGTATCGGCGCTGAGCCACGGTATGCCGGGGCCGGAGTTGCTGGGCGGTCCGGAGGCCGACACCTGAGCTTCCGCATCAACGACTACCTCGCCGAGGTGATGCAGGGCCACCCAGGCAAATTCGAGGCGTGGGCTGCCTTGGGTTGGCACAGCATCGAGCATACCATCGCCGAGATCGACCGCTGCGTGAATCAGTTGGGGTTCAAAGGCGTCTATCTCTTTTCCAACATCAACCAGAAGACCCTTGACCGCAGGGAATTCTGGCCGGTGTACAGGCATATCGCGAGGCTGGGGGTGCCCATTAACATGCACACCACGGCCCCCATCAACATGAACGGAATCGACCAGCGGCCCATGGTTCCTGGCATGGCATTCATGTTCGACACCGCCCTGACCACGGTGCGCCTGGTGATGAGCGGCGTCTTCCAGGAATACCCGGAGCTGAAGTTGATCGTCCCTCATACGGGCGGCTTCGTCCCCTTCATCCGCGGCCCCGTGGGCCGGTTGATCGACGAATGGACCTCACCTGAAGGTTGGGTCGACCTGGACCAGTCCCCCCAGTTCTACTTCGACAAGCTGTAGGTGGACACTGTCGCCCATAGCCTGGCTGCCTTGGAGTACTGCCACAAGATGTTCGGGGCGGACCGGCTGCTCTACGGTACCGACCACCCCTTCGGCCCCCCAAACATTGAGATATACAACCAGATGGTGGATGGACTGGACCGCCCAGAATCCGACCGCGAACTGATCAACCATGGCAACGCGCGACGCCTGCTGGGCCTCGATATTGGGGCAGGCTGAACTGCACCGGGATACACAAGGGAGCGATTTCCGGGCTGGCTCATCTGCGCTTCCGGAAGGGGTTGTACTGCGGCTATGCTTCTGATCATTGTATCGGGACCTTGCATTTCCGCCACTCTTTGTCCCCTTCATTCATTGCCCGCGGTTGACTGTGCACTGCCTGCTGACCTGGCCGCGGCCAAGGCGGGCCAACTTAACTTCGGCGCTTTCGCTTATTCTTCCATCGGCGGTAACACTACGTGGAATCCCGTCAAGCCCACCAAACTGGACAAAATCAAGAACCTTTACTGTTACTTTCACCCTGATACTGTAATCAGCCTCCTTCCTAGCTCGACAGTGAACCCCGCCGAGAGACGAGCGGTCAGTCAGTCCAGCAGTTGAATCAGTTCTGCATAAGCCCCCGCCGACCCGGCGGGGGCTTATGACCTGTGGCGGGGCACCGCTTGCACGGACCGGTGAACAGCGCGCCCCATAGGACTCTAACTTCGGGTCTCCTGTGATCCGCGCAAGTACTCAAATCAACTTAGCTAACGGCCTTGAGCCTCCGTTCATTGTTCATTACTGCGGTCACTGCGGCATCCCCGGACATGGTACAGTTCGGAAGATACATGGGCTGTGCTCAGAGCCGTTCGGGAAAATTATACTGAGCGGCAACCCATTACAATGCGTCCGCTGGGGCGCATCTGCAGGAAGGGCATCATGAAATACGACGTGATAGTTGTTGGCGCCGGCTCCTCAGGCTGCGCCCTTGCAACAAGGCTTTCCGACGACCCCAACAGGTCAGTGCTGCTGCTGGAAGCGGGCCCCGACTTTCCCGATCCAACACACCTGCCCAATGAGCTCCGCGACGGACTCAGCACCGCCGCATCGGCCGAGAACTCCGCCTTCAACTGGGCCTACTCAGGCCAACTGGCGCCCAGCCACTCCCAGCGGACGCCGATAGCGCGAGGCAAGGTTGTCGGGGGCTCCAGCGCCATCAACGGCCAGTCGTTCATTCGCGGTCTCCCGGAGGACTTCGACGGTTGGGCGTCTTTGGGGAACGACGAGTGGTCCTTCATCAAGGTGTTGCCTTATTTCCGCCAGATCGAAAACGATCTGGACATCCGCGACGACTTCCACGGCTCCAGCGGCCCCATTGAGATCCGTCGCCACAGCCGGGAAGACGAACAACCTGTCCAGCGAGCCTTCTATGCCGCCTGCGTGGCCGCCGGGTTCCCTGAAGACCCGGACGTAAACCACCCGGACTCCTCCGGCGTGGGGCTCATGCCAAAGAACAATACCGACGGCGTCCGCATGAGCATGACGCTGACCCACCTCAACCCCAACCGCCACCGGCTGAACCTGACCGTCCGGCCCAACGCCCAAGCCCTTCGAATTTTGTTCGAAGGTCAACGGGCCACGGGTGTAGAGGTGGAGAGCGGCGGAGAACGGTTCGTAGCACAGGGGGAGGAGATCGTCCTCAGCGGCGGCGCCGTGGCCTCTCCCCATTTGCTCATGCTGTCGGGGGTGGGCCCGCCGGACCATCTTCGGGAATTCGGCATATCGGTGGTGCACGGCCTGCTCGGGGTTGGCCAGAATCTGCGGGACCATCCCGGCGTAAGGGTGTCCCTTCGGGTCAAAGACCACGTGGCCCTGGACCTTAACGGCCCCTGGACCAATCTCACCCTCAGATACACCGCCACCGGCTCCCCGACTCGCAACGATATTATGATCAGCCAAGCTTATCCTTCCGGGCCGCCCTACGGCGACGTGTCCGTAAGCGACGACTTTAGGATCACATGCTCCCTGGAGCTTCCCGCGGGATCAGGAGAGTTGAGGCTGGCCTCGTCCGACCCCCACATATACCCGGTACTGGACTACCGTTACCTGGAGGACCCCTGGGACCGGGAACGGATGCGGGAGGCCGTTAGATTGTGCGTGCGTCTCCTTGATCACCCGTCATATCAACCGCTGGTCAAGGAGATGATCAACATCCCCCCACATGTCCTGGGCAGCGACGAAGCGCTGGATGCGTGGCTGGTGGAAAACCTGACCACCGCAATCCACATGTCGGGCACCTGCAAAATGGGCCCCGCCTCGGATCCATTGGCGGTGGTGGACCAGTATTGCAGGGTTCACGGCCTGGAAGGGCTGCGGGTAGTGGACACCTCGGTCATGCCCGACGTTGTCCGGGCCAACACCAACGCGACGGCTATCATGATCGGGGAACGGGTTGCCGACTGGTTCAAGTAGGAGAGTCATTGCATGGCCGACGGATTCGTTGCTCGCGTGAACTACCTTACCTTCGACATCTTCGGCACCGTCATGAACCTGAGCGTCAGCCTGACCGGTCCCGCCGGAGAGTTCCTGGCGGCCCACGGCTCCGCTATGACGGGTCAGGCGTTTTACGCCGAGTGGCGGGAACGGCAGCGCATTGAGCAGTACCAGGACAATCTGTTGATGCTGGGACACAGTGGCTACCTTGAGACCTGCCGCCGGGCCTTTGTTTACTGCCTGAAGAAGCACAACGTCAGCTACACCGCCGGCGCGGTCCAGGAGTTCATGAAGGTCTACAAGGGTCTGCAGCCTTACGGAAACGCCGTTGAAGGTCTGCGGTCGCTGGCGGCGGGCCGTTACAAGCTGGTTGCTCTCTCCAACGGGGAGCAGTGGTACTTGGAGGAATTGCTGGACAACAACGTCCCGATAAGGTTCGACGCGATAATATCCGTGGACCAAGTTGGCGCATTCAAGCCATCCCCAGGGATATACCGCAAGGCGATACAGCGTCTGGGGTGCGAGCCCGGGGAGATCATGATGGTCGCGGCGCACGCTTTCGATATCCTGGGCGCCCAAGCCTGCGGCTTCAAAGCGGCCTACGTCAACCGGTACAAACTCCCCACGGAGGACTCGGAGTACCAGCCTGACATCATCGTAGACGACTTCGTCGAATTAGCGGCCAGACTTCTGGCATAACCGAGAGGTCAATCAATAGTCACTTGGTCTACAAAGTAACTACCTCAAAATGTCCAGGCTCCATTGACGCCGGTACCAGATGAGGGCACAAGCCAGTTGGAGCAGGCCAAGGTAATTGGATTGCTTCTAAGTCATTCTGCGGTGTCCCCGCAAGGGGTATCTAGACCCTGTTTCGAACTCCTCGGCCGACCTGCTTCGCGGCCGGTCCAACAGCCCCCGGGGCCTTTTAATCGTAGCCAATTCGTTGACCCTGAGCCTTTCGGCAAGCTCAAGACAGGCCTGTCCAAGGGCCGTCCGTTCGTGGTTCGACAAGCTCACCATGAACGGACTTGACGGCCTGCCTGCGAATACCAAGAGACCCTGCAACAGCCCCGGCGGAGGTCGGCGCATTGTGGGCGCTGGTGCTACAATGCCGCTACTCATCCCATCAGGTTAAGGGAGCCCGACATGAAAATCTCCATGTTCCACCTGATGCCACACCGTGACCTGCCAGCCGACTTCGAAAAGCGGTACCACTCGGTCTGGGTGGACCCGCCTTGGTGGGAGTTGGCCGACGCCGAGAAGGTTGGCCAGTACTACAACTGGACCCTGGATGAGCTCACCTATGCCGCCAACGCCGGCCTGGACGGCCTGTGCGTCAATGAGCACCACCAGAACGCCTACGGTTTCATGCCGGGTCCCAACCTGATGGGTTCCGCCCTGGCACGGGCCACCAACGGCCAGGACGTGGCGATCGTGCAGATGGGGGCGACGCTGCCCACGACCAACCCTCCCATCCGCGTCGCCGAAGAGTACGGGATGCTGGACTGCATCAGCGGGGGCCGGTTGGTGGCCGGGATGCCCTTAGGCTCCTCGATGGACGCCAACCTGTGCTACGGCATTCCGCCCATCGAGCACCGCGACCGGTATTACGAGGCTCACGACCTGATCATGAAAGCCTGGCAGGCGGAGGAAATATTCGCCTGGAACGGCAAGTACTACCAGCTTCCTATGGTCAACCTCTGGCCCCGGCCGATACAGAAGCCACATCCGCCAGTGTGGGTGCCGGGCACCGGCAGTCTCAGCACCTGGAACTTTTCCGCCACGCACAACCATTGCTACTGCTTCCTGAGCTACTGGGGAAACAACCTGGGCAAAAACGTGATGGACGGCTTCTGGGAATTCGTTGACCGGCAGGGCCTGGAACCCAACCCCTACCGGGCGGGATTCCTGCAGCTGGTGGTGGTCGGGGAGACCGATGCGCAGGCGGAGAAGGACTACTACGAGCACATCCGCTACTTCTACGACAAGTCGCTGCACATTGCACCGGAGTTCTTCGCCGCTCCCGGCTACATGGACTTCCGCAGCCTGGACAACACCTACAGAAAAGGATTCATGGACCAGATTGCGTCGGTTACCCAGGATATGAAGGAGTGGAGCTACCAGGACTTCATCGACAATCAGCTGGTCATCGGAGGCAGTCCCTCCTCGGTGGTCGATCAGTTGGAGGACGCGATCAAGAAGCTGCGGGTGGGCAACCTGATGGTCCTGCTGCACATCGGCTCCATGCCACACGAGCTTACCCTCAAGAACATCGACCTGTTTGGAAAGGAAGTACTTCCCAAGCTGCGCGACATCTGGGACGACGAAGGCTGGGAGAACCACTGGTGGCCGGAGAAGCTTCGGGGAAAGCGGCAGCTGGCGGGCCAGGCAAGCAACTAAACCGGCCCAGCCGTTTCCTGGAGGGAAAACAGGATGGTGACAATACAGGAACGAACGCTGAGCGTCTGGGGCGAACAGATACGGTCCAGGGTAAAGATTGCAGGCCAGGGGCCGCCCCTAGTGTTCCTGCACGGCACGACCGGGCTGAGATGGGACGAGTTCCTGGACAACCTGACGCAGACCCACACCGTTTACGCGCCGGAGCATCCCGGCACCACGCCCGGAGACCCCGACGCCATCAAGCCGCTGGACGACTTCTGGGACCTGGTCCTCTACTACTACGAGATATTCGACCGGCTGGGGTTGGAGTCCCCCGCAGTGGTGGGACACTCGTTCGGCGGGATGGTGGCTGCCGAGCTGGCGGCGACGGACCCCAAGCGGGTTGGGAAGCTGGTGCTGATAAGCCCGCTCGGCCTGTGGCGGGACGATGCGCCGGTCAAGAACTGGATGTCCATGGCCGCAGACGACCTGGCGAGGGCGCTCTTCTGCGAGCCCGAGGGGCCGGTCGCCCAAGGGATACTGGCGGAGTCCGAAGACCCGGAGGAGCGGCTCACTAACACGATCCAGAACACGTGGAACCTGGGGTGTACTGGGAAGTTCACCTGGCCCATCCCGGACAAGGGCCTGAAGAAGCGCATTCACAGGATTCAGGCCCCCACGCTGGTGGTCTGGGGGCAACAGGACGGGATCGCGCCGGCCGTCTACGCCAAGGAGTTCACCGATCGCATTGCTGGCGCCCGGTCCGAGATCGTTGACAGGGCGGCGCACATTCCGCAGCTGGAACAGCTTGCTGCCGTATCTCAACTGGTCCGGGACTTCCTGGGAAACTGAGTTTCCGCGCCTTCGCCGACTCTTTTAACGGGACAGGCGGGGTGCGAGACAGGCCCAGAGGGCGGATGCTTTCCCCGGAGCCAGCGTGTAGCCGGGAGGTCTTGTCAGTCGGCCAAACTGTGTCGAGCCAGCCAGTCTCGAGCTGACTGAGCGATCGAAGTTGCTCCCTCAAAGCGAATCGGATGGGCAGGCGGGTCGAGATTTCCAGTGTCCGGGTGTGAATCGCTTCGGGGCGCTCGGTGTACCACCACTTGGCGGTGCTGCTTGACCAGAGTATTCTCGTAGTGACTATCTCAAGACGACCCAGTGAGCATCCTACCGGCCCGATGAGCGCTTGATCTTCTGGATTCCCGCCTGCGTGGGAATGACGGTTTGGGGACGGTGGCCTGTTTTGAGATAGTTACTTAGAGGTGCTGACCAGCCTGGATGGGGGGACACCCCACCACTAGGGCTGCGCCTGCCAGCCCTGCCAGGTCAAGACCGCCTGCATAGGGGCCCTCCTGAACATGATGGCCATCGGGTCCCCGGAATTCTTCGAACAGGTGGAGGCCTGGGTACTGGACGGCCATGACGACTGACCAGGTTTACCGGCTGGCGATCGTCGTTGAGCGTGGTGTTTGAGCACTCTATTACTACAGTCGCAGATTAGATTGGCGCCGTTTGTAATGGCAACGCCGGGCTCTTGCTTGGTGGCGGCGTCTCCACCACGACCAGTACAGGATGAAATCAGGCGGTTGGTTGTCTGTCCATACAAGGCGGGTCAGCAGCCGGCGCACCTCCGGCACTGTCATGGGAACCAGTTCTTCATCGAGACAGTAGTAGCCCCCCTTTCTCCCTGTTCCATGGCCTGATGCTTGATCACGGACAGATACGCGTGGGCCAACATCGACAGCGTGATGTGCCGGTACCAGCCGTCCCACCTCCGCACTTCATACTGGTCCAGCCCCACCTGTCCCTTGGCCTCCTCGAAGCATTCCTCTATGGCCCACCGGGTCCCGGCCACCCTCGCCAGGTTCCTCCAGGGTCGTTCCCGCCGAGCCGTAACAGACGTAGTAGGCCAGTTCCTCGGGGTTGGACAGACTGCGCCGCGCCAGCGGCCAATAGCCTTTGCCAGGCTCCCTCAGGGGACGTATATCCACCGTGGCCCAGTCGTAGACCCGTGGTCCCTTGGCTCCGTCCCCGGCGCTGCACCTCACCCACGCGCATTCCTCAACTCCGGACGCCAGACGGTCGGCCTTCACCTGACGCGGTCCCCTGTCCGTCAAAGCCCATAGCTTCTCACTGCGTTTGATGGCCAGCACGTGGGGAACGCCCTGCCGCTCCAGCCACAGCCGCAGGTTGCGGTCATTGCCGTAGACCTCGTACCCGGCCACCCAGCCGAAGGGCACTCCCGACTTCACCGCCCGCTCCAGCATCAGCTGCGCCAGTTGCGGCTTGGTCCGGAATGACACCCCCTCCGGCACACCGGCCTCCCGCCGGCGCTCCAAGTCCTCCGCCCACACCTGGGGCAGGTACAATTCCCGGTCCAGCAGAGTCCTGCCATTGACACTGGCATAGGCCAGGAACACGCCGACCTGACAGTTCTCGATCCGCCCTGCCGTACCGCTGTACTGACGCTGCACCCCAACCGACTTGTCCCCTTTCTTGAGGAATCCGGTCTCGTCCACCGCCAGGACCGCGTCAGCGTCGGCCAGATGCTCGATCACGTAGCTCTTCAAGTCATCGCGAACCAGGTCCGCGTCCCACCGGTAGTTGTACAACAGGCGCTGCACCCCATCGGGAGTGGCGTCGCCTGCCCGCTCCGCCAATTGCCACCCGTTCTTGCGCTCCACCGGGCTGAACAACCCCTTCAGGTAGTCCAGCGTCCGCCGCCGTGGCTCCGGACGCCGGAACCGTCCCGCGATGCACTCATGCACCTTTTCGATGCCCTCGGCCCACCGGGTGACCTCAGCCACCTCATCCTGATGCCCTGCCACAATCTCACCTCACCACCCGTTGATTGCCCCAATTCTATTCGTTTCCCATCTGCGACTGTAGTACTATGGTCTGTGGACATTCACTCCAGCGTGGGGGTCTTTGAAAAAAGCCTCCGGCGAAATAACTGGGGCTCTTTCTCTATGGCAGTGCTCCTGGCGTCATGTCTGATCATCACTGGCGTGGCCTGCGCCCAGGCCGGTGGCAGTGCGGAGTGCCGCCACTACCGCACCGGTGAGAGGTAACTCAGGTAGTTGACGCGAACGGCAGGCTGTGGGATGTGGAGAAGGTCTCGTATACCTCCTACCCCTCGGCCAATCCCATTGATGGTTGTTCCATCCCTGGGAAGCAAAGGTGGAGAGGGAAGGCATGCCGTATACCATCGAGTGCCTAGCAGCCTGTCTGAGCAATAATGTTCTAAACGACTCTCGTCATCAACAAAGTTAATTATTCCGATAACCGCTTTATTAGAGCCTATTAATCACCAATGAGATTAGACAGTGGCGCTTTTCGTCTCCAAAATCTAATCCTCGGACACGCTGCTAGCTGAGACCGGCAGAGTGCTCCACACGGAAGGCGGGACAACAAAGTGGGTGTTCCACCACGAGACCAGGGAACGTGTCGAGACAGCACGCTACCTCAGCAGAGTGTTGAGATTGCTTTATTACAGGTGGCGCTGACTGAGGGCATACCGTAAATGTCCACACACTCTAGTACTACAGCCGCATATAGCTGGCGAGGCGTCGTTTGTAATGGCAGCGGCGTGCTCGTGCTTGGTGGCGCCGTCTCCACCACGACCAGTACAGGATGAAATCCGGGGGCTGTCTTTCCGTCCATACCAGTCGGGTGAGCAACCTTCGCACCTCAGGAACTGTTATTGGAATCAGCTCCTCATCGGGGCCGTAACAGCCCCCTTTTTTTCCTTCCCCAACGCCTGATTCCGGACCACCGCCAGATAGGCATGGGCCAGCATCGCTAGGGTGATGTGGCGGTACCAGCCATCCCATTTCCGCACCTCGTACTGGTCCAGCCCCACCTGTCCCTTGGCCTCCTCAAAGCACTCCTCTATGGCCCAGCGAGTTCCCGCGACCCTCACCAGTTCCTCCAAGGCCGTCTCCGCTGGGCCGAAACAGACGTAGTAGGCCAACTCCTCAGGCTTGGCCACGCTGCGCCGGACCAAAAGCCAGTGGCCCTTGCCAGGCTCCCTCAGCGGTCGTATGTCCACGGCGATCCACTCATATACCCTGGGCCCTTTGGCCCCGTCGCCAGCGCTGCACCGGATCCATCCCGGTTCCTCAACCTGCGATGCCAGCCGGTCCGCTCTCACCTGAAGGGGCCCCTTGTCCGTCCAAGCCCACAGCTTCTCATTGGTCTTGACCGCCAGCACATGAGGAATTTCCGCCCGCTCCAGCCACAGCCGCAGCTTGCGGTCGCTGCCGTACACCTCGTCGCCGGTGAACCAGCCGAAGGGAACTCCCGATTCCAGTGCCCGCTCCAGCATCACCCGCGTCATTTGCCCTTTGGTCCGAAATACCGTGTCCTCCGGCACTCCGGCCTCCCTACGCCGCTCCCGGTCCTCCGCCCACACCTGGGGCAGGTACAGCTCCCGGTCCAGCAGCGCCTTGCCTCCAGAGCCGGCATAGGCCAGGAACACCCCAACCTGGCAGTTCTCAATCCGGCCCGCCGTGCCGCTGTACTGACGCTGCACCCCCACCGACTTGTCGCCCTTCTTCAGGAACCCGGTCTCGTCCACCACCAGAACCCCGTCAGCGTAGCCCAGATGCTCCACCACATAGGCCCTGAGATCGTCGCGCACCAGATGGGCATCCCACCGGTAGGTGGACAGCAGCCGCTGCACTCCGTCAGGGGTGGCGTCGCCCGCACGCTCCGCCAACTGCCAACCGTTCTTGCGCTCCACCGGAGAAATCAGTCCCTCCAGATACTCCAACACCCGCCGGCGAGGTTCCGACCGGTGAAACCGCCCCGCAATGCACCCATGAACTCCCTCAATCCCCTCGGCCCACCGGGCCACCTCCAAAACCTCGTCCCTCTCCGTTGCCATCGCTTCACCTCACCCACTCCCGGAAGTGCCTCCATTCTACCAAGACCTATCTGCGGCTGTAGTACTAGTACTACAGTCTCACTTTAGGCAGGCGGCGGTTGTAGTGGCAGCGCTGGGCTGTTGCTTGGTGGCGTCTCCTCCACCACGACCAATACAGGATCAAATCAGGTGGCTGTCTTTCCGTCCATACGAGACGGGTGAGTAGTCGGCGCACCTCCGGTACAGTTAGGGGAATCAGCTCTTCATCGGGACCGTAGTGGCCCCTTTTTCCCCCTGCTCCAGTGCCTGATGTCTGATTACTGTCAGATAGGCATGGGCCAGCATGGCCAGCGTTATGTGTCGGTACCAGCCATCCCAACGACGGACCTCGTACTCGTCCAGCCCTACCTCTCCCTTGGCCTCCTCAAAGCATTCCTCGATGGCCCAACGGGTTCCGGCCACCCTGGCCAGATCCGCCAAGGTTGTTCCTGCTGGGCCAAAGCACACGTAGTAAGCCAACTCTGTAGGTTTGGCAATGCTGCGGCGGGCCAAGAGCCAGTAGCCTTTGGCCGACTCCTGCAGAGGCCGTATCTTCACCATGGTCCAGTCGTAGACCCTGGGTCCCTTGGCACCGTCGCCCGCGCTGATCGTGCTCCAATCAGCTGCGTCAACTTGCGACACGAGATGGTCAGCCCGAATCTGACGGGGTCCCTTCTCAGTCGAAGCCCAGAGTTTCTCGGTGCTCTTGATTGCCAGCACGTGAGGAACGTCCAATCGCTCCAGCCACAGTCGCAGCTTGCGATCATTGCCGTAGACCTCATCCCCGGCAACCCAAGCGAAGGATACTCCCGATTCCACCGCCCGCTGCAGCATCAGTTGCGCCAATTGGCCCTTGGTGTGAAAGCTGACGCTCTCCGGCACCCCAGCCTCCTGACGCCGATCCCAGTTCTCCGCCCACACTTGGGGCAGGTACAATTCCCGGTCCAGCAAGGTTCTGCCTCTGGCACTGGCATAGGCCAGGAATACTCCAACCTGACAGTTTTCGATCCGGCCTGCTGTCCCGCTGTACTGCCGCTGTACCCCAACCGACTTGTCTCCTTTCTTGAGGAATCCAGTTTCGTCCACCACCAACACTGCGTCAGCGTCGGCCAGATGCTCCACGACGTAGCTTTTCAAGTCATCACGAACCAGGTCCGCGTCCCAACGGTACTGGGACAATAGGCGCTGCATGCCGGTGGGAGTGGCGTCGCCAACGTGCTCCGCCAGTTGCCAGCCGTTCTTACGCTCCACTGGACTGAGCAGACCACGCAGATAGTCCAGAACCCGCCGGCGCGGCTCCGGCCGTCGAAACCTTTCCGCGATGCACTGGTGCATCCCCTCTATGCCATCGGCCCACCGTTCCACTTCCGCCACCTCGTTTCTTCCAACAACCACCGCCACACCTCATCAACAAAGAACCGGCTCGATTCTATCTGTTTTAGGCCGTGTGGTCTTGAATGCTCAAACCCCTTATGGTGTTCGGCACTTAGCCATTGATATCCTCGATGAAAATCATTCCCGCCATGGGTACAATTACTTCATAGCCACGTGGTGTGGAGAGTGGCCCTGTTTGGAAGTGATTCTCACTTTGAGTGACCGACAATGGAACCTCATCGAACCGATTTTGCCCGATGGACCGGGTAAGCCGGGCAGGAACGGCAACGACAACCGCATGTCGTTGGAGGGGATGATTTGGATTTGCAGAACTGGTGCTCCTTGGCGGGACTTGCCGGAAGTGTTTGGTAAGTGGGACACCGTGTATCGGCGATTCCGGCGCTGGGTCGCCACCGGTGTCTTTGACTCCATCTTCGACGAGATCGGGGATCAGCTGCATTTGCTATCGGCCATTAGGGACGGAAAGCCAACCGCCTCATTTGACCCTGGCCCCACCTCCTCGTTGCCACTACAACCGTCGCCTGCCTAAAGTGAGACTGTAGTACTAGAGCCTGTGGACATTCAGGTTATTTCGCGTACACATCGAGACCATGACCACCAGGAGAACTGCGAAAGAACCGGTCTATTGGCGATGATGTCCTGATTCATGATCCTTTCTGCGGCTCTGAAACGACTTAGGCAGCCTGAATGTCCACAGGCTCTAGTACTACAGCCGCAGATAGGTCTTGGTAGAATGGAGGCACTTCCGGGAGTGGGTGAGGTGAAGCGATGGCAACGGAGAGGGACGAGGTTTTGGAGGTGGCCCGGTGGGCCGAGGGGATTGAGGGAGTTCATGGGTGCATTGCGGGGCGGTTTCACCGGTCGGAACCTCGCCGGCGGGTGTTGGAGTATCTGGAGGGACTGATTTCTCCGGTGGAGCGCAAGAACGGTTGGCAGTTGGCGGAGCGTGCGGGCGACGCCACCCCTGACGGAGTGCAGCGGCTGCTGTCCACCTACCGGTGGGATGCCCATCTGGTGCGCGACGATCTCAGGGCCTATGTGGTGGAGCATCTGGGCTACGCTGACGGGGTTCTGGTGGTGGACGAGACCGGGTTCCTGAAGAAGGGCGACAAGTCGGTGGGGGTGCAGCGTCAGTACAGCGGCACGGCGGGCCGGATTGAGAACTGCCAGGTTGGGGTGTTCCTGGCCTATGCCGGCTCTGGAGGCAAGGCGCTGCTGGACCGGGAGCTGTACCTGCCCCAGGTGTGGGCGGAGGACCGGGAGCGGCGTAGGGAGGCCGGAGTGCCGGAGGACACGGTATTTCGGACCAAAGGGCAAATGACGCGGGTGATGCTGGAGCGGGCACTGGAATCGGGAGTTCCCTTCGGCTGGTTCACCGGCGACGAGGTGTACGGCAGCGACCGCAAGCTGCGGCTGTGGCTGGAGCGGGCGGAAATTCCTCATGTGCTGGCGGTCAAGACCAATGAGAAGCTGTGGGCTTGGACGGACAAGGGGCCCCTTCAGGTGAGAGCGGACCGGCTGGCATCGCAGGTTGAGGAACCGGGATGGATCCGGTGCAGCGCTGGCGACGGGGCCAAAGGGCCCAGGGTATATGAGTGGATCGCCGTGGACATACGACCGCTGAGGGAGCCTGGCAAGGGCCACTGGCTTTTGGTCCGGCGCAGCGTGGCCAAGCCTGAGGAGTTGGCCTACTACGTCTGTTTCGGCCCAGCGGAGACGGCCTTGGAGGAACTGGTGAGGGTCGCGGGAACTCGCTGGGCCATAGAGGAGTGCTTTGAGGAGGCCAAGGGACAGGTGGGGCTGGACCAGTACGAGGTGCGGAAATGGGATGGCTGGTACCGCCACATCACCCTAGCGATGCTGGCCCATGCCTATCTGGCGGTGGTCCGGAATCAGGCGTTGGGGAAGGAAAAAAAGGGGGCTGTTACGGCCCCGATGAGGAGCTGATTCCAATAACAGTTCCTGAGGTGCGAAGGTTGCTCACCCGACTGGTATGGACGGAAAGACAGCCCCCGGATTTCATCCTGTACTGGTCGTGGTGGAGACGGCGCCACCAAGCACGAGCACGCCGCTGCCATTACAAACGACGCCTCGCCAGCTATATGCGGCTGTAGTACTAGTACTACAGTCTCACTTTAGGCAGGCGACGGTTGTAGTGGCAACGAGGAGGTGGGGCCAGGGTCAAATGAGGCGGTTGGCTTTCCGTCCCTAATGGCCGATAGCAAATGCAGCTGATCCCCGATCTCGTCGAAGATGGAGTCAAAGACACCGGTGGCGACCCAGCGCCGGAATCGCCGATACACGGTGTCCCACTTACCAAACACTTCCGGCAAGTCCCGCCAAGGAGCACCAGTTCTGCAAATCCAAATCATCCCCTCCAACGACATGCGGTTGTCGTTGCCGTTCCTGCCCGGCTTACCCGGTCCATCGGGCAAAATCGGTTCGATGAGGTTCCATTGTCGGTCACTCAAAGTGAGAATCACTTCCAAACAGGGCCACTCTCCACACCACGTGGCTATGAAGTAATTGTACCCATGGCGGGAATGATTTTCATCGAGGATATCAATGGCTAAGTGCCGAACACCATAAGGGGTTTGAGCATTCAAGACCACACGGCCTAAAACAGATAGAATCGAGCCGGTTCTTTGTTGATGAGGTGTGGCGGTGGTTGTTGGAAGAAACGAGGTGGCGGAAGTGGAACGGTGGGCCGATGGCATAGAGGGGATGCACCAGTGCATCGCGGAAAGGTTTCGACGGCCGGAGCCGCGCCGGCGGGTTCTGGACTATCTGCGTGGTCTGCTCAGTCCAGTGGAGCGTAAGAACGGCTGGCAACTGGCGGAGCACGTTGGCGACGCCACTCCCACCGGCATGCAGCGCCTATTGTCCCAGTACCGTTGGGACGCGGACCTGGTTCGTGATGACTTGAAAAGCTACGTCGTGGAGCATCTGGCCGACGCTGACGCAGTGTTGGTGGTGGACGAAACTGGATTCCTCAAGAAAGGAGACAAGTCGGTTGGGGTACAGCGGCAGTACAGCGGGACAGCAGGCCGGATCGAAAACTGTCAGGTTGGAGTATTCCTGGCCTATGCCAGTGCCAGAGGCAGAACCTTGCTGGACCGGGAATTGTACCTGCCCCAAGTGTGGGCGGAGAACTGGGATCGGCGTCAGGAGGCTGGGGTGCCGGAGAGCGTCAGCTTTCACACCAAGGGCCAATTGGCGCAACTGATGCTGCAGCGGGCGGTGGAATCGGGAGTATCCTTCGCTTGGGTTGCCGGGGATGAGGTCTACGGCAATGATCGCAAGCTGCGACTGTGGCTGGAGCGATTGGACGTTCCTCACGTGCTGGCAATCAAGAGCACCGAGAAGCTCTGGGCTTCGACGAGAAGGGACCCCGTCAGATTCGGGCTGACCGTCTCGTGTCGCAAGTTGACGTAGCTGGTTGGAGCACGATCAGCGCGGGCGACGGTGCCAAGGGACCCAGGGTCTACGACTGGACCACGGTGAAGATACGGCCTCTGCAGGAGTCGGCCAAAGGCTACTGGCTCTTGGCCCGCCGCAGCATTGCCAAACCTACAGAGTTGGCTTACTACGTGTGCTTTGGCCCAGCGGGAACAACCTTGGCGGAACTGGCCAGGGTGGCCGGAACCCGTTGGGCCATCGAGGAATGCTTTGAGGAGGCCAAGGGAGAGGTAGGGCTGGACGAGTACGAGGTCCGTCGTTGGGATGGCTGGTACCGGCACATAACGCTGGCCATGCTGGCCCATGCCTATCTGACAGTAATCAGACATCAGGCACTGGAGCAGGGGAAAAAGGGGGCCACTACGGTCTCGATGAAGAGCTGATTCCCCTAACTGTACCGGAGGTGCGCCGACTACTCACCCGTCTCGTATGGACGGAAAGACAGCCACCTGATTTGATCCTGTATTGGTCGTGGTGGAGGAGACGCCACCAAGCAACAGCCCAGCGCTGCCACTACAACCGCCGCCTGCCTAAACCCCGATCCACCGAAGGGGTGAGTGTGGCGGCGGGTTGAAGGGGTAAGAAAGTGCTCCCGGCATCGGGGATAATGGTTGTTGTTACGGCAAACCATCCTCGAAGCAAGAGCACCTGATAGATGCTACCACCCAGCGAGCCCGACCGCATCCGAATCGCCTTCGACGACCACCGCCTGGTGAGCAATGCCGGGCTGATCCTTCCGGTCACCCTCGCCCAGCGCCTGGGCTTGGGTGAACTCGTCGGCAATCACGTTGACCTGGGAAATGCGCCGGGGCGGGCGAACACGGGGGACAAGATGCTGACCCTGGTGGCCTCCGCGCTGGCCGGTGGCGACTGCATTGACGACGCCGATGTGTTGCGCACCGGCGGGACGGCTGGCGCCATCGGCTGCGTGGTCAAGGCGCCGTCCACCCTGGGCACCTTCCTGCGCAGCTTCCGGTGGGGCCATGTCCGCCAGCTGGACCGGGTGAGCCGTGAGCTGCTGGCGCGGGCCTGGGCCACTGGGGCCGGACCCGGTGACGGGCCGTTGACCATCGACCTGGACTCCACCATCTGCGAGACCTCCCCACTAACCAACGTCGTCACGCGGCAATTGGCGCGTCAGGGGGGGGCGTAGGTTGTGTGTTCCGGAGCATCGGGGATGGGCACCAGCAAATAGCCCAGTTGCGCCGCCCGCCGCTTTGCCGCGCGCAACGCCCGCTGCTGATATCGGCGTTCGTAGTATTCGGCCCCGGCGTCCACGTACTCTTGACCGTAGCGCAGCATGGAATAGAAGATGCGAGCCAGCTTGTGGGCCGTGGCGGTGATGGCCTTGGGCCCGCCCATCTGTGCCTTCTTCCGGCGCAGGAAGGCGCCCAGGGCGCTGTCGGAGCGGTGCAGAGCGTTGGCCGCCAGACGTAAGGCCGCCGCCGCACGGTTGGCGCTGGGCTTGGTCTTGGAGCTCATGACCTTGCCGCCGGTGATGCGGTTGTTCGGGCTCAGCCCCAACCAGGACGCAAAGTGCTTCGCACTCGGCCATTTCGTCATGTCGGCGCCAATCTCACTCACCACCTTGAGCGCGGTGTAGGCATCCACACCGTCGATCTGGGTCAGGTCAACCCCCGTCATACGGTACAGGTGCGTCCAAACGTCGAAGCGTGGCGCGTTTCCTTTGCTGCGTCTCCGGCCGGACTTCGCCGCCGGAGGATCACCATTGCTGCGGTCCTCGAAACGCTCCAACTGGGCTTCAATCTCCCGGTCGCACTCGGCAATCTTATCCTGATAGAACCGGTACAGCTCCAGGGCTTGGTTCAGCTCGAAGATGTGCTCCTCCCGCCAGTGCCCCTGCAGCGACTTGGCGATGGTTGCCTCGTCGGCTTTGATCCTGGGATCGCGCAATTGCGCCAGTTGTCGCGGGTCCCGTTGGCCGTCCACGATGGCCTCGATGATGTCCAGGCCGGTCTTGCCGGTGATATCGCTGATGACGTGGTGGAGCTTCACGTTCATCTGGGTCAGCGCCTTCTGCATATGCTGGATATGGTGGGATGCGTACTGCACCAGCATGACCCGCTGCCGCAGGTAGCTGCGTAAGCGTCGGATCTCCCCGTCGGGCCGGAAAGCCCCCGAGAGCAGGCCGTAGGTGTGCAGCTGCTGCAGCCACTGGCAGTCCAGCACGTCGGTCTTGCGGCCGGGCACGTTCTTGATGCGCCGGGGGTCCACCAGCATCACCTGGAAGCCCCGTTCTTCCAGCACCCCGAACAGCGGTATCCAGTACACGCCGGTGGACTCCATGACCACGGTCTCCACACCACACTCGGTCAGCCAGTCCGCCAAACGGTACAGGTCCGCCGTGAAAGCCTCGAACTCTCGCACCGGCTGCTCCGCCCGGTCGGCGGGCACCGCCACATAGTGGCTGGTAGCGCCCACGTCGATGCCCGCCGCGTTCAGGTTCAGCTGGGACAGCCCTTCCGGTTTTGCCCCGCTCTGGCGTCTGCTCATCATCGCCTCTGCCATTGCCGTGTAGGCGTGTCGCCGGAGGGAGCCGCGGACTGTAGCCACTCTCCCCAACGGGATCGCCCCGATCGGGGCTTCACCAATGATGCCGTCGTAAGGCTCCCGGACCATGCTACGGGTCGGGCAATACGCACCAGAGTCTGCTCGGTCTTTGTCCGGACGACACGCCTCGCCATGAGCATACATCCTTGGGCCGACTCACCAGTTAGTCGCCTCTGCACAGGCCGGACAAGGCCATAATATTGCTACGGGCTGGCCAAGGAGGGGGCGCGCCACCACGGCTACACCGGCCAGCGGGGCTATCACCCGCTGCTGGCCGTCGCCGCCGGCACCGGCGACGTGCTGATGGTCCGGCTCAGAGAGGGCCGCGCCAATACCGCTCGGGGCGCCGCTCACTTCCTGCGTGAGACGGTGGGACGGGTGCGCTACGCCGGGGCCAAAGGACAACTCACGATGCGGGCCG
The DNA here is from genome assembly GCA_965261355.1 of Dehalococcoidia bacterium. Lineage (GTDB taxonomy): Bacteria > Chloroflexota > Dehalococcoidia > Lucifugimonadales > UBA3495 > VXOI01. The sequence continues at coordinate 93,438 of OZ253464.1, forward strand.
ACAGCGGCTTCTACACCCACGCCATCGTCGCGGTCTGCCGCAAGCTGGATGTCCGTTTCTCCATCACCGTTCGGCAGCACGCCAGCCTGCGGAACCTCATCGAGGCCATACCGGAGGCGGACTGGACGCCGGTCCCCTACTGGACGGACGGCGCCGCCGACGTGGCGGAGACCAGCTACACCCCCTTCCAGAGTGAGCCCGGCGCCGCACCGGTGCGGCTCATAGTCCGGCGGGTGAAGCCCACGCCTGGCTCTCAACTGGCCCTGTTGGCCACCTACAGCTATCACGCCTTCATCACCGACCGGGATGGCGACACCCTGGATCTCGAGGCAGACCATCGCCGCCACGCCGAGATCGAGAATGCCATTCGCGACCTCAAGTACGGCGTGGGTCTCAACCATCTCCCGTCCGGCCGTTTCGCCGCCAACGGCGCTTGGCTGGCGGTCCAGGCGATTGCTCACAACCTGGCGCGCTGGACGGCGCGCATCGGTCTGGGCGAGCAGGTGGTGACCACCAAGACCCTGCGGCGGCGATTCTTCTCCCTCGCCGGTCGGCTCACCCGCTCGGCGCGCCGCCTGACCCTGCATTTGCCTCGGCGCTGGCCTTGGGAGGCCCAGTTCACTGGCGCCCTGACCCGATTGCGCACCCTGCCGCTTCCCTCCTGACCGTGGCGCCGGCAACCGGCCCACCATCCTCGCCCTCATCCACCAGCCAGTCGAAGATCTCTCCCACTCGCGCCGCACGAATCGGCCAGCGAGAGTTCCTTGCTGCCTTCGGCCACCTCATGAGCGGCTCCTCTCACCGCCAACAGACCTGCTACTGGCTCCGCCCGCCCCATATCCGCCGGGACGGTCCCTTCCCCATCCCTGTGATGCCCTGTTCCACCGCCCTCCCCACTCCGTTCGGTGGATTGGGGTTTAGACAGGCACTTTGATAACGACCAGTGCCAAGGACTGCTTTGGAGGTTGACGTACTCCACTGATGATCAGGACAGAGGAAGAACGCCAAGACACAGCGTGCCAATAAACGGTAATCTGCGGACCGGCTCCGCCACTTTGAAACAGGCTGTTCGCCTCTACATTCAATTTCGACGGCACAATAATAGTTGAGCGAAAGTCGGCTGAGACAGCCCAAGGCGCCCTTGTGTTTCGGAAGCGTAGGGTCCTCCCGTAGCGGTGGCCATCGCCAAATTGAGGAGCATGAACACGGCCCCGGCAATGGGGGGAATTAGCCTTCCCTCGACCCCTCCGGAAAACGCTGGAATTCCCCGGGAACTACAAGGTCAGCGCGGGCGAACTAAATGACCCTGTCTATCTGCCACGGCGTGGACTGGCTGTCCAACTCACCTGTAGTCCCGGGCAGCGGGGTCAATATCACGCGCCAACGGGGAGTGTCCTTGGCTGCCTCGACCAGGAGTTCCCCCAGGGGGACATCGACGTCGATATCGTCGAACTCGAAGTCGAAGGCTGCCTTAACATGGGCCGGGCATACGACCCCCGCTGTCGCCTTGTTCTCGTGTCCCACCAGCCTCAGTTCCTCACGTTCGGCGAGGGTCATCCTCAGCCGTCGGTGGCAGCCGGCAATCGCGCATTTGATCTGGACCTTTCTGGGCATCTCCACGATATTACAACGATAGAGCAGGGAGGCAGTTCGGGCGTGCGCGCAGAGTGGTCGGCCTCAGCCACTTTTGCCGGCAAGATCATTCGGCCCTGCTGCATGATAGCCAGGTCCAGAACGTAGGCTCGGGTCAGACCCACCCGGTCGGGTGGCTGTAAACTCCGGTTGCAGGAACCTTGGCAGAATCCCATACATCAGCTATTCCAACACCCCCTGCTCCTGCGTCCTGACAGGACCGGAGCACCTCCCTAGGTCTGACGTTTGATGACAGTAGCCTCTTGCGCGTCAGCTCCCGGATATCGGACCATGTCTACGAGCCACTCAGCGCCTGACATACAGTAACCGGCGGCGACGACGTCGCTGTCGGCTCGACCTCCTCTTCATATCCAGGACACCACCCCATGCAACAAGCCGCCATCTACGTCAGAGACCCCCTGACAATACCCGGAAGCATCATCTCCAAAGAGGACCAAGAGAAAGCCTGCTGCGACTACTGCAAGGCCCGAGGCCTTACTGTCTCAGCCACGTTCAGCGACACCGCAGGCAGCCGGGACGAGTTCACCAGGATGATCTCCGAGACCACCCAGGACGACAGCTCTCTCGACTACATCGTCGTCTGGAAGCTCAACCGCTTCTCCATGTCCCTTGAGGAGACCATCGAGCTGCGAGACAAACTCAGGCGAGTTGGCACCCGACTGGTTTCCACCACAGAGAAGGGGATCGACGACTAACAGGCCCTGCACCTCAGGCCGCCAGCCGTAGAGCCCCTCACGTAGCCCAACTGGCCGGACGGCGCCGAACACCCCGGTTGCCGCACTCCTGGTGTTCGGCCTGACCGGTGAGACGCTGAAGTGTTGAGCTAACCCCCAGTCTGGATCGCCGCCTCTCTCTCCGGGCCGCCACATCACCCACAGTCGACAAAGTCCACAACAGATCATGCGCTATAAAGGCTATAAAGAGTGTATGGAGAGATTCAGCATGCCGAAGTAGGGTGTCTGTAACTGATACAGAAGGGGACACAAAGTGGGACCGAGTTGCAAAAAAGGGTAAATCCGTAGCTAAAATCGGTGTAGAACGCCGGGTTTTCCACTCACGGTGGACGCTGGTTCGACGGTGACATATCGAGCATTGAAACGGTGCCGAAGATCGTTGCGGCAACCGAAGGCAAGGCGGAGGTGTACGTCGATTCTGGCATCCGGCGTGGAAGTGACGTGCTCAAGGCACTTGACTTGGGAGCCACAGCAGTCGCAATCGGCAGGCCTATGTTTTGGGGGCTGGCGGTAAACGGGGCCGAGGGCGTGCACCATATGCTTGAACTGCTGAGGGATGTGTTCAATCGCGCAATGGTCTACAGCGGCCAAACCAGTGTGGATCATCTGGAAGACCGACTGCTCAACACTCCAGGTAACTGGGGTCGTTTTCGTACGAACAACGACTCGCGGATCATTGGCGATTGAGTAGGGAGTCAGGTAACTCTGACAGACACCAGTCCGACTGTTGGTCTACGATTCGGTCAGTTTCCTGAACTGACGCCTGCCAATCACTCAAGAGTCGATGTTAAGATTCTGGACAAACCGGGGGGCAGGTCAGCGTTGAGGGCGTTTAGGTCTCCTGAACCCAATTTAGCGCTAGCTGAAATAGCCCGTATGTATTATCGCGATAGCCCGGCGCAGCACCCCGGGAGGAGTAGAATATGGACCCGTTGGAATTGGCCGAAATCGGAAGCACCGGGCTGAGAGTCTCAAGGCTAGGGGTCGGTGGCGTGGCGTTGGGCCGGTCTACAAACGATGATGAAGGCGCTGAGATTCTCAGCAAGTGCGTCAAACTGGGTGTCAGCTACTTTGACACGGCCCCGGTCTATGGCGGAGGCGTCAGCGAGCAACGCTACGGCAGAATTCTCTCTGAAATCCCACGTTCCGGTTTCACGATATCCACCAAAGTAGGCAGGCTGCTGGAACCCGCCCCGCCCGCTCCGGTGGGGGCGGTAATAGGACCGGACGCGTCCAGGGACATGCCCTACATATACGACTACGATACGGTCATGCGGGTATTCGAGGGGAGCCTGAAACGGCTGAACTTAGACCACGTCGACATTCTCCTGATCCATGACCCGGACAACCATTTCGACCAGGCGATGGAGGGAGCGTACAAGGCCCTTGCGGAGTTGCGGTCGCAGCGGGTGATTTCGGCGATAGGCGCTGGCATGAACCAGTGGGAAATGGAGGCCCGGCTGGCTCGCGAGGGGGACTTCGATTGCTTTCTTCTGGCGGGGCGGTACACCCTCCTTGACCATTCGGCGCTTTCCGAATTCCTGCCCCTTTGCCAAGAGAAAGACATCAGCGTAATCATTGGAGGCCCGTACAACAGCGGTATTCTGGCCTCGGACCTGGCGGCAACTGCCACATTCAACTACATGCCAGCCTCGGCCGAAGTCCTGGAGCGGGCAAGGCGTTGCAAAGCTGTCTGCGACCGGCATTCGGTTCCGCTGAAGGCCGCCGCTCTTCAGTTCGTTTTTGGCCATCCCGCCGTTGCCGCCGTGATACCGGGCCCGGGGTCTGTGGCTGAGGCGGAAGAGAATTTCCGGATGATGTCACATCCCATCCCAGCCGCGCTGTGGCAGGAGCTACGCCACGAAGGCCTTATACCTGCCGATGCTCCCTGCCCACAATAGCAACACTTATCAATCTGGCTTGACCTGCAGCGGTCGCCCCGCCGAAATTTTGAACCTACCTCGAAACAATCGAGTTCCGGTACCTTTGGCTGGATAACGGTCCAAGCAACTGGATTCCTGCTCACTGTTTTCACGGGAGAAACTTCGCAGTACTGACTGACCGGGGGCAGTGGCGCGCTTTGAGATGGTTTCCTAAACCAAAGCCAAGGTGAAATACGCAGACGCATAGGGTAAATTTGTGAGGGAACTGGGTTAGCCGGTCTCAGGAGTAGCGGGGGGTTGGTGATGGGTGTGAGGGAGATAGACCGGTCTCTGGAACAATGGCAGATGGGGGTCAGGGATTTGCGCTGGCGGATGATTCTGGCGCCCACACCCAGGGAGCGGGAGCGGTGGTACGCCCTCTGGCTCTTGGCGCAGGGCTGGACAGCAACGGCCACGGCGGAGGCGCTGGAGCGGGACCCCCACACCATAGGACGGTGGGCTTCGGTTTTCGGCGAGGGAGGGCCAGCGGCCTTGATATTTGAGCAGACCGGTGGTTCCCCCCCGTCCTTGACGAGACGCAGCAGGCGGAGTTGAAGGGGGCGGTAGGGCAACCGCCCGCTGAGGCGGGCATCGAACTGGCCAACTGGTATTGGAAAGGAGTCCGGCAGTTTGTCTTGGAACGGTTCGGGGTCAGTTTGAGCCGCAGCAGTTGTCTGAACTGGCTGCACCGGTTGGGATTTGCCTTCAAGCGGCCCAAGAAGCGTCTGCTCAAGGCGGATGAGGGCAAGCGGGAGGCCTTCGTGGCGGAGTATACCGCCCTGAGGGAGGAGGCCCAACGGACCGGAGCCAGGATATTCTTCGCCGATGAGGCCCACTTCCGGGCCGATGCAGAGTTGCGGGGCAAGTGGGTACTGAGAGGAGAGGCTGCTCTGGTGGACTCGACCAGTCCGCGGTATGGGGAGAAGGCCAGCTATTATTCGGCGGTGTGCCTGGAGACGGGTGAGGTGGAGTGGATGGAGTTGCAGGGGAACAGCAACGCCGGGACCTCGGTTGACTTCCTGAAGCAACTGAGGGGAAAACACCCTGAGCCGATGCGGGTCATCTGGGACAATGCCCCGGCCCACCGTGGGGAGGCGATGCGGGAGTACCTCAGGACGCCTGGGCTGGAGTTGAGGTTGGTGAACCTGCCGGGGTACAGCCCGGACTTCAACGGGGATGAGGCGATCTGGGGTTGGGCGAGAGAGGAGGCCACCGGCAATCTGTGCTTGGGAAGCAGGGAGGCGGTGCAGGAGAAGGTTGGCAAATTCCTTGCCGGACTGGCCAGCCGCAAAGACGAGGTGAGACGGCGGTGCCGGACAGTCTTGCAGTCACGGGGCGAGGCGCTCCTGCGAGCCTCCCGGACCGATTCTCAGCCTCCGGCAAATGCACATCCCACCTTGGCTTTGGTTTAGTATCCATTACGGCGCAACTGGTCTTGGACTGGGGCAGTAAATTAAGCAACTAACACGTCCCGGTCGAAAACTCGCAACCGTCGAAGTCCCCTCCGGTGAAACAGCACACGCGAACTCCGCCCTTCCTCCGGGAGCGCCGCGTAGATAATGCCGGGACTTGTCGGCAAGTGGCCAGCCCAAGAGTGGCGCTAGAAGCCGGGCCGAAAAGCCCTGGATGGGGAGAGAGATTTCGGCAGTAAAGCCGGGGCGAACAGAATCTGGGACCACAGCAGTCCGAGCCGGACAGCGCCGAAAATGGCCGTAGCATGGGCGACCACACCGTGGGAAACAGCCTGGACATCACTGGGGACGGCACTGAGGACGGCGCGGTGGCGCGGAAGCCCACCGCCGACACTGTCCGACAGCTCGATTTTGCCCGCCACCAGGGTCAGGTTGGCCACTGTAGCCGCTAGGTACAGCTGGAATCGCGTCTTGGCGCGTCCGAAGTAGCGGGACTGGCGAATGCCCAACTGGACCAGTCGGGCCAATCTGTGCTCGACCACCACGCGTCGCGCTCGATATTCGTCATACCCGGCGCTCTGTTGCAACGCACGGGCCTGTTGCAGGAGAGCCTCCTGGGGATGGATCAGCACCCGCCGTCCCTTCCTGCCCTTGGCCGAGATGCACTGAGACCGCAGGGGACATGTCATACATTCGGACCCGTCGAACTGGAAGGCCTGCAAGTGGTGTATCCGACCCGCGGCATCCGTACGCCGTCCCGCTGGCACTATGGTGTGGGTGACCTGCCCTGCCGGACAGGTGCAACTGCCCGCCACCAGGTCGATGACAAAGTCATTCTTGGGAAAGCGCTGCCGGTCGGGCCGTCCCGGCACCCGGGCAATCAGGGTGTGGCCCGCGTCGGCGAAGGTCTGCCTGGTAGCTCCGTCTCCATAGGCGGCGTCGCCCATGGCCTCCTGCACCGGCACACCGGTGTTGGCCTCGCTCTGTTCTACCAGTTCCAGCGCCCCCAGGTTGTCCGGAGCGTTGCCCGGCAGTACCTCCACGGCGGTGATCAGCTGGGTGTCGGTGTCAACCACAATCGCCGCCTTGTGTCCGTCGAAGCGTCTCCTGCTGCTCTTGTGCCCGTGGCGCATCTCAGGGTCGTGCACCGACATCATCCGGTCCTTGCTCACCCCGTCCTTGAGGCTCACGCCGTCATCGCCGTCGCCGTCGCCACCCTTGCGCTCAATGTCTTGGAGCAGCAACTGCCCCAGCAGTTCCGCCGCCGCCACTATCTGCTGACGCTCAGCACCGTCCTCGGGCAACTCCCCCTGGGCCAGCCGCGATAATTCCAAGAGCCGGTCCGCGTCTCCCACAATCCCCGCCAGCAGTGCCGTCCGCGCCCGCTTGTCCGACCAGTCGATGGTCGCCTCTCCCTTGATGCTGGAGGCGAGGTACCGCCCGTATCCCCGGGCCTTGGCCCATTTCCCGACGCTGATTCCCTCAACCTGCGCCAGCGCCCGCATCAGTTTGACGATCCCGTCGGCCAGCAGATTGTAGGTGTCCCTCACCGCGCCCCGGCCCAGGATGTTGGTCGTGTCCAGAGCCACCTTCATGCTGCGCCTCTTCAGGTAGCCCGACTCCCGGGCGAGGCGCACGCTGGACTCGAATACCTCCCGCACCCTGTCGTGCAGGATCAGCTGGGCCCGGAACACCTGGAGCGTGCTTTTGGCGAAGGGCCTGTCCTCCACCTCAATCCCCAGAGCCACCTTCCAGCGGATGTCGAAGTCGGCCCGGGCCTTGGCCTCGGCGTCGCTCACCTTGTCGTGGGTCTGCAACAGCAGCGCCGTGGCCAGCAGGCTGGGCGGCACGCTGTCCCGGCCGTTGTCAGCGCAGTAGAACACCGCGAAATCGGAGTCCTGGAACAGCCGGCCCCGCAGGGAAGCCAGCAGACCGTAGAAGGTGTCCTTCCCCACGTGGTCCAGGTACAACCGGTCCGCTTCCCAAAGACCCCTCTGGTCCGAACGCTCTCCCAGCATTCTCAACCCTCGCTACTCTTGTTGACCCCAATTATAAATGCTCGGCGACTCAAACCCTTTCCGGCCAGATTTCTAGGACATAACCGGAATACCGCCGGTCGCCGGTCGCGAATAGCGGCAGCGGCTTAACCCACTCCTCCCGGACCCGCTCGTTCAGAACTTACGGCGTGCCCCCCAGGATCGCCGCGGCTTCCTTCGCGTTGTGAGCTCGCCCTCAGCCATGATGGAAAAGTATTCGTTGTTGTGTGCAGGCCAGCGGAACCATGAGCAGCTCCGACGCCTGGGCAAGCATTTCAAAGCCCCACGGTCCCAGGCACCTACCCAATGTCGGCAACCGGGACTTTCTGCCCCTGCAATTCAACTAAGACGCTCAGCTCCTCACAATCCGGCCAGAGGCAGCAATCATGTACAAGAAACCCTGTCCCCTCAAGGACGTGCCAAGCGCGAGATCGCACTCCGGATCATCGTCTACGGCATACCCATAACTGTGGGCTTCCTCAGCTATTCCCTCGACTGGTGGGAATAGCTCGCCAGCGCCCCGTAGCCGGGACCGACCTCCCGCTCGATGCCAAGCAACTTCGAGAGTTCTGCTCTAGCCAATTGCACCGCCGGGACCTGGTCTCCATCCTGGCCCACAATGACCGCGACGTCATGTCGAGGGGGTAAAAGACGGGCTGAAAACGCCCGATTTCGGGGCGAGTAATACTCGTGATAATAGAGTGTTATCACGAGTTTAACCGAGGCGTCCATGACCACCGAACTCGCCGTCGTCCGGCAGCTCCGCAACACCCTGAATCTGCCGGAGCGCGACCGCGGTGCGGCCGAGGCCGTTGCCGCCGGACTCCGGGACGCCAAGGCCGAGAACGGGTCGAGTCTGGTAGGGGCAGAATCGTACGCTAAGGCTGCTATCGGCGTTTTGGCCACCGGTATTCGCCGGTGAGCAGGATGTGGGTCCACCCAAGGGGTGAGATGTGGGCCAGGAGCTCGGGCTCGACGGTCAGCCCGGCGTGTTTCCGCTGTCTGAGCGCTTCGCCGAGATGGGCGGTATTCCAGCGCCGATCGGCTTCGGGAACGAGACGTGAAACTGGCCCTCGGCCGGGCGCTCTACGACCCGGGCGATCCGACGGGGAAGATGTTCCTCAATATCCTCACCACCTTCGCTGAGTTCGAAGCAGATCTCATCCGCATGCGTGCCCGCGAGGGTATGGCCATCGCCCGCGCCAGGGGGAAATTGCGCGGCAAGCAGCCCAAACTGTCCACAGACAGCAGCGGGAACTCTGCCGCATGCATGCAACGGGCGAGTATTCCATCAGCGATCTCGCCGAGTTCTTCTCCGTCTCAAGTGGAAGGTGGGGTATGGTGGCAACGCACCGACACCATGATATGACCGGTGACGTTTGGTAGCGATTGAGGCCACATCTGCCCGGGGGAGGACAAGAGATGTCGGCCGGGCCATGACAACCGGCGGTTTGTCGACGCCGTGTGCTGGAGGCTGCGCACCGGCGCTCCTTGGCGCGATTTGCGACCGGACCACGGAGACTAGAGAACACCCACCGCCGCTTCTGTCGCTGTCGGGACAAAGGCGAGTGGGCGAGGCTGCTGGAAGCGGTGATGGATGACCCTGATTTGAATGGCTGATGATTGACGCCAGCTATATCACAGCCCATCCTCCGCAGCGCCGGAGCCCGAGCGGCAACCAGGGCATAGCCCGGACAAAAGAGGGCTGAACAGGAAGCTGCACCGGCAGTGGACTCTCATGGCATGCCGGGCAGGCTGGCGGTGGCCGAGGACACGCCGGTCGACTGCTCCTTGGGGCTGCCCCAGATTGAGGGTATCGAAGCTGAGTGCCTGCTGGCGGACAAAGCCTATGACACCAGTGAAAACATAGCTGCCGCCACAGAGTTGGGAATGAACCCCGTGATTCCGCCCAAAAGCAACCGTAGGGGCCAGCGGGACTAGGACCGGACACTGTGCAAGTTGAGGCACTTGGTGGAGAACAGGTTGCTGGAGTTCAAGCAGTAGCGCGAGATAGCGACCCGTTATGCCAAGAGAACAGCGTCATACCTGGCCGGCTGCCAACTCCGGGCAGTGATGATCTGGAGCAAGCTCTTTTGACGACACTCCATAGTGCGTGGAAGGGACATCATCTCTTTTGTTGACATTCGATTTGGCCAATCCTAAGATGCCGTGAATGGGCGCTTGGCTCAGTGCTTCGGGATCGATGAACGGAGAGGTGGTAATGCCCCACCAAGAAGACATTCGATTGATGGCCCACTTGATGAGACGCGCGGGCTTCGGTGATCCCCGTGAGGAATTGGAGGAGCGTGTCTCCAAAGGCTACGAAGCAGTGGTCGAGGAGCTTCTGTATCCAGAGCGTCAGCCAGCAATAGACGAGGAACTGCTGTACCGGTTCTTCCCGGGTTATGAGGGGGCCGGAGCGCCGCCAATTAATCAGGCCGATTGGGTTTTCCGGATGATCAACACCAAACGGCCTCTGGAAGAGAAGATGGCTCTCTTCTGGCATCAGTTGTTCGCCACCAGCAACTCCAAGGTGGACAATCCTCCAGAGCTGACTCGCCAGATTGCGATCTTCCGTGAACACGGATTGGGTACTTACCGTGACCTTCTGGTGGAGGTTGCAAAGTCACCAGCCATGATCTTCTGGTTGGACAACCACGGAAATCATGACGGCGCCATCAATGAAAACTGGGGGCGGGAGCTGTTGGAGCTATTCTCCCTCGGAGTCGGAAACTACTCGGAGGATGATATCAGGGAAGCAGCCAGGGCTTTTACCGGATGGACGATTGCCCCCAAGATTCCCCGTAATCCTTACGGCCGTTTCCACTGGCAATTCGAGTACAAACCTGAGGACCACGACAATCTTGAGAAGACTTTCTTAGGGTATACCGGGAACTTCAACGGCGAAGACATCGTGGACATTATTGTGGATCAGCCGGCTACGGCCCGGTTCCTGGCCCGCCACCTCTATAGATTCTTCGTTGCCGACGAGCCTCATGTCTCCACTTGGAGCGTTACACCACCAATTGATCCTGAAGCCATCGAGCTGTTGGTGGATGCCTACGATGAATCCCGTGGCGACATCCGCTCTATTTTACGAGTATTGTTCAACTCAGAGTTCTTCAAGAATGCACGCTTCGCCCGGGTGAAAAGCCCGGCTGAATTGATCGTTGGCACTGTGCGTATGGCGGGCAACTATGACGGCTTCAAGCCAGGATTCAACAATCTGGCGTTGGAGTGCGGTTGGCAGGGACAGGAACTTCTCAATCCTCCCAGCGTGGAGGGTTGGCACACAGGCTCCGAATGGATCGACCCTGGCGTTTTGATGCGTCGGGTGAATTTTGCCGCAAGGATATTTGGAGACACCTCGCTGCCCGGAGTGCAGGCTATCATCAAACGGGTGTTGGTGAATCTGCAAGGGGATCATTCCCCACAGGCGATTGTGGCAGCTTGCCTTGATGCGATGGGGCCGTTGGAAGTCAGTGAGGTGACCCATTCTGAATTGATGGCCCATGCCGAAAGATGCGGCGATCTGGCCTGGAGCACCAGAGAAGAACTCAGTGCCACATTTCGGAACTTGAGCAGGATATTGACCTTGATCGCCGCCTCACGAGACTACCAGTTTGCCTAGGCAAGTGCTTACAACTCGAGGGCTTACAACCAATTTAGAAGGATACTAAAATGGCATCAACCCATAAAGACCCCGTGCTGGTCGTATTGGAGCTTACCGGGGCCAACGATTACCTCAATACGATCGTTCCTTATAGCAATCCTCTGTATTGGGATAACCGCCCCAAGGTTCGTATCGCTGAAGACCAATTGCTGCCCATAGATGACGAACTGGCATTCCGGTCTGATACGGAGCCGTTGAAAGACATCTACGACAAAGGCAGCATGGCAATCATTCACGGCATCGGATTTGAAAATTCACCCCGTTCGCACTTTCGTGCCATGGACATCTGGCATACCTGCGAGCCGGATTCCATCGGGATTAACGGCTGGCTCGCCAAGGTCATCCGGGATTTGGATCCCGGCGGCGAGAACGTGCTTAAGGGAGTGAGCCTGGGCCAGGGTTTGCCCCGGGCGCTAACGATGAAAGGGGTTCCTGTTACTTCTGTTAACCACCTTCCTTCATACGGCGTGCTCTCATCAAATCCGGGAATCGCGTCCGAGCAGGAGAGGATCCAGTTGTTGGAGAGCTTCGCCCGCATGTATTCTCCCGCCATCGGCACTGGACCGACCATGGAATATCTGGGACAGGCAGGACGGGATGCGTTGAGAGGAGCCGACATCATCCGGGTTGCTCCTGAAACCTATTCATCAAACGTAGAGTACGCCAATAATCCCATCGCGCGGCGTCTTAGAGACGTGGCCCAGGTGCATCTGGCTGGCCTAGGCACCCAGGTCTTTTACACGTCCTACGGACCCTTCGACACCCATTATGACCAGATGGGATCACATACCAAACTTTGGATGGACGTTTCGGTCGCCATACGCGACTTCCTCGCCGACCTGCGTGAGCACGACGCCTCAGACGAGGTGGTTATTATGTTGTTCAGCGAGTTTGGACGCCGCGTACGAGATAATGGAACTGGTACCGACCACGGTGCGGCTGGGGTAGCCTTCGCCGTCGGCGACAGGGTAAATGGCGGAATGTACGGGACCTATCCGTCGTTGAAACTTGGAGATCTCACTCAGGGAGACCTGGAGCCCAACTACGATTTTCGTGGCTTCTACTCCACCTTGGCTGAAAAATGGTTGGGACTCGACCCGGTACCAATCGTCGGCGGACACTTCGAGCAAATGTCCTTCGTGTAGCTTTAGAATCCCAAACTCGTTCACGGGAGAGCAGATATGCTGACCACCGTCGCCGCTGGCCGGGTGTATGACTATAGCTACTGCATAGGCATGTACAGTCAGGCCGGCCGGGGATTTTGGGCTCCCCAAGATTTCGTCCTGGGATCAAACGGTCGAATTTATGTGTTGAGCCGCGGTGTGGAACAATTGGGTCAGCGTATCAGTAAGATCAACTTCGACCACGAGTTTCAAGGCCAGTTCGGCTCCGTCGGCGCGGAAGATGGGCGCTTTGTTTGGCCACGGTCAATTGATTTAGACCATCACGGACGCGTGTTCGTTTCGGACGAGTACCTCAACCGGATAACCATGTACGATGAGGAGGGCGCTTACCGGTATCATTGGGGCAGGTCCGGCAGCGAAGACGGGCAGCTAAACGGACCGTCTGGAATTGCTTTCGATTCCCGCGGAACCATCTGGGTGGTGGACAGCTTGAATCACCGGGTTCAATGTTTCAGCCAGATCGGTGAGTTTCAGTCCAAGTTCGGGGAGCGAGGTGGCGGTGACGGAGATCTGGAAATGCCATGGGGCATCTGCATCGACCGTCAAGACAACATCTTCGTCGCGGATTGGGGAAATAACCGGGTGCAAAAATTCGCCCCCACAGGAGAGTTGCTCGTTAAATTCGAAGGCTCCAGTACCGGGGTGGGCTCTCTCAAAGGGCCATCCGGTGTGGCTGTGGACTCAGATGGGGATGTATACGTAACTGACTGGGGGAACCACCGCGTCCAGATCTACGTTGCCGACGGCCAATATATTACGGCGCTGGTCGGTGACGCCCAAGGGCCTTCACCCTGGGCCCAGACCTACATTGACGCCAATCCGGATATCATCAAGGCTAGGCGGCGGACCGATCTGGAGCCTGAATGGCGCTTCCGGCGGCCGGTGGCTGTAAATGTTGACGCCGCCGACCGGATCATAATTTTGGAGTCCTACCATCACCGACTTCAAATCTATAACAAGCTAAAGGATTACGAGGAACCCTCGATAAACTTGTAGGAGCCTGCGCCCTTACACCATTTGCGCGCATGCCCGGGCACTTTCCCACGGTGAGGTGTGTCAGGAGGCGCCAGCGGGGTGCTGTGACGCCGTTGCACAGTTGCAGTGTCACGCACGGTCAGGTAGCCACCTGGAACTCCTAATCCCAGTCTTCTCTGAGACCTCCACCTCTCCCCTCCCACCTGCACACATCCAACCAGCAAAGCCGCCCTGCGCCCCAGGGCGCGGCAACTAGGGGAGAATCTGGAGGCAAGGCGTACATGCATGCCTTGCCGACCCTCCGCTGCTGCTCCGTCGTCCCGCAGGGAATGCCATGCTGTTCTGTTTCTTAACCCCGGCTTCGCCGACCCTCTCCTCGTAGTCTCGTCCCGGTATTAAGGCGGCCACAATGCATGACTAAAGCCTGCTAGTGCGGGGGAACACTGACACGGAGTTGCTGACAATTCCCGCGTGAGACTCCTCCGAGCCGGAGCCACAATCGGGAGATCATTCCTTGTCGGTGGCTGTTGGTCGGTGGCTGTTGAATTTTCTCTCTGCTTTTTCCGCCTTCGGCCTCAGCGGGGTCGTGATGGCCATCTATTCCAATACGGACCTCGGCTTCCGGTCTGTGGTGAGTCCGCTTTTTGCGGCGTCGGAAATCCCTGAACCGTCAAAGATCAAGGTACTCCGGGAGACAATGGACCTTGGGCGAGGACGCGGAATCGAAGGGGAAACCAGGTCCCTGAACGCCGGCAGGCGGGGTGGACTGCATGATTTGAGACTGCGCGGCCGGCTTACGCTGGCGTTCGGGCAGGGAGGAGGCAACGGGACCCAGCGAAATGGACGGCACACAGATAATGACGGAGGTCCGCGAGAATGGACACGCAGATCAAGTTTGGCTTCGACGCACCCGAGCAGCAAGCCTCAGAAATGAACAAGGTCGAGACCGACGCAGGTGCGGGGAATCTCCTCCAGCAGCACACCATGGACGACCTGTCCAGCGCTGGTGAGCCACAGGGGCCTGACGGAGCCGAAGTACCTGACTCCACCATCCTGCACCGGCAGGCTCGAAGCCCGTCGGGCCGTGAGGATACAGTTGCCGAAGCGCAAGTTAGCGTCGAGGGGATTTCTCTGGTCTATGAGTCCACCGGCGTCACTGGCGATTTCGAACTGAGTCCCCTGGCCCAGATTTCCCCGCTCTTTCCCGAAGAGCTCAACGACCTCGCTGACAACATCAAGATCCTCGGAGTGCTGGAGGAACCCACGTTGGCCAGGACCGATGGTCCAGGGAGTCCACTGCAGGTGATGGACGGGAAGCGGCGACTACAGGCCTGTAAGATCGCGGGGATCCAGCCCACGTACCGGATCCTCCGCGATGACATCGACCCAAGGGATTACGTGTGGGCCAAAAACTGCGAAAGGCGTCATTTGAACCCCAGCCAGAGGGCATTGGCATTCGCCGAGATTTTTGCTTTCGCGGGTCCGGGCAGACCTCGGCGGCCCGCCGAAAATTGTCCAGAACCCGACAATTTCCCCAGTCTCACGCAGGGTCAGGCTGCCAAGGCGGCGAGCGTCAGCCGGGGCCTGATCAGCGGTGCAAACAAGGTGGCCGACCCGAACGGGAGGGTGGCTCCGGAGGTGAGGGAGGCCGTCAGACAGGGCATCGTGGCTATCAGCGACATCGTCGAGGGCAACGTCAGTGACACGTCCAAAGAGGTGCAGGTGGAAGCTCTGGGGCTGGTGAAGGAACAAGGGGTACGGACTCTGACAGCGGCCGTAGCCCGGGTGAAACGGGAAAGCCAGGCGAGTGCGGTCGAGCTGCATTCGAGGATTCCTCCCAAGGTCCAGGTCGGGAAGAGTGCGCAATTCTACTGGTCCTCCGTAGACGGAGTGAGACGGTACGTGGCAGCCGCCTCCGTCGACCTCGTACTGGTGGATTCGACTCGATTCCGCGGCCGCGGATTTTTCTCACACATGGCCGATTTGGCCGATCATGCGCTGCGCCAGACGGGTGTGCTCGTGGTAGTGGCCATGCCGAATAGAGTGTTGCAGGAGGCGATGGTCCGTCTCTCCGATAGACCGCGAGAAGTGAAGTTCATCATCGAATTCAGCATGCTGTTCCCAGTTCCCATCCGCGAATTGGGAGACCCTCACCAGACCGAAATCCGGAGAGCGGCGCTGCTGGTTTTCGGAAAACCGGAGGCACGTTTGCCCGAGGGAGACGACGTAATTGAAATTCCTGCCCCAGGCAACAGCACAGACGACGACGAATATATGGACGTCGCGGACGGCCTGTCACTGGTTGTCAAAAAGTTTGCCACCGGTAGGAAGAAGGTCCTGCTACCCTCACTCGAGCACCAGGGCAGCGCTGTGGTGGCTGCGTTGAAATCCGGGTGCACCGTCATCGGCGCGGACTATGATGAGGATGTCCTCGAGAAAGTGCGGGAGCACGTGGCGGCGTCTATGAACGACTCCTCCACCTCCGAACCGGATGCTCTGTAACCAAGTACCTCCCCTTATGCATACGGCGCAGGACAATAGCTCAGTCAGGGAAGGTAGTCGCTGACTTTCGGCTGTCGAAGTTCAGGATAAAGGTCCTCGCTAACTGGCCAGCGCAAATGTCAAATTCATCCAATGGAGAATGTGACATTGACTCCCAAGGAACAGGCGAGACTACGGGTTCTCAACAGCTTGCTGGCAGAGTACATGACGTTGGACCAAGCGGCCACGTTGCCGGGTGTCAGCAGTCGGCACACCAGGCGCCTGCTGGCGGCCCAACGGAAGAAGGGGGTTGCCGCGATTGCTCACGGCCACCAGGGTCGCAGTGCGCCCAATGCAACTCCCGAGGCCGTGGCCTACGATGGGTCCAATTGGCTCAAACCAGGTAATCAGGGGCCAACCACACCCATCTCAGCGAGTTGCTGAGCGAACGCGGGGGCATCGACATCGGCAGGACCACGCTCAGACGCATCCTGGTCAACGCAGGGGTGAAGAGTCAGCAGCGAAGGCGTCCGCCCAAGCACCGGGTACGTCGCCAGCGAATGCCCCGACAGGGGATGCTGATCCAGATGGACGGCAGCTTCCACCCGTGGTTGGGAGACCAAGCTCCGCCTCTTACCTCGCCGAACGGAGTCGATGATGCCACCCGCACGGTGGTACACAATGCCGCCGCCCCTGGCACCGGTGCACCCAAATGGCCTGCTGCCGCAGTGATAGACGACATCCGGGGGTTGGTCGAGTTGGTTGAGATAACGGATGGTTTAACATTGCAACTGTTGGATGCCTGGCGGGGAACGCCCGTATTTCGCCACTGGCGAAAATGATGACAGTTCGCTCTTGTGACGCCATGGCGAAAAAGGGTAAGATGGGCCAATGACCACCTACGGCTATATCCGCACCAGCCGGGACCAGGAGCCTGGCCATCCCGGCAGCGACCCCCACGTCCAGCGTCGGCAGCTTGTCGAGGCCGGCGTGGACCCCGCGCGGATCTACGCCGACGTCGCGGCATCGGGGGCCAAGGACTACAACAGCCGCGACCAGTGGCACGTCCTGGACCGGCAACTCGCTCAGGGCGACGTGCTGGTGGTGGCAGCCATCGACCGCCTGGGACGGCGCTACCTCGAGACGATGTGGGCGATCTACGACCTGCAGCGCCGCGGCATCAGGCTGCGGTACCTGGCCGACAGCGAGATCCAGTGGACGAAGTACCTGGACGCGGATCCCGACTCGCCCGAGGCCTTCATGGGCAACGTCCTGGCCAGCATGGCGGCCTACGTGGCCAGCCAGGAGCGGCAGAACATCAGCCGCCGGACCCGGGCGGGACTTGACGCCGCCAGGGAGAAGGGCGTGGTGCTGGGCCGGCCGCGTCGTCTCACCAACGAGCAGCTCATTGCCATCAGGCAGGACGTGGAGGAAGGAATGCCGGTGGCGGGGGTGGCACGGAAGTATGGATTGCCCAGGTCCACGCTCCGTAGCACCCTGGGGCGGACGGAGTGAAGTTGCTCAGGGCGACCCGATGCGCAACAAATTGGCTTTGGCGTTACGCTTGGTGTGACGCTTAAAGACCTGTTGGGAGGGGGTGTGATCAACATTCGCCCGCCACCATGAGGGGTTCCGATCCCAGTGCTGCAGAAATGGCTGGGCCACGCTTCGATGGTCGACACGCAGAGGTATGTGGAGCTGGCCGGAGTGCATCACAAATAGGTAAGCCGGTTGTGAGCTTAGACGAGCGTATTTGTTGAGCGCCAGCGCAAAACTGAGGACCCGCCGATCGGGACGTTGCGCAAAAACGCCCGTTTGTTGGGCGGTCTGATGAAGGAAAAATTTGGAAACCGCGGGGAGTAATGACGACCAACGACTCAGGCAAACTGAATATGGGCGGAGTGGACGCTATCAAAGACATTAGCGGTATCCCGCCCAACGAACGAACACCTCAACAGTCTCGGCGCCTAGCTGCCTGTCTGACTGCACTTGCCCATCAGCCTAGACGTTGGTACTCGTATCAAAATTGGGGGCCGGGCGGTCCTGTCAAGTTCTTGGCAGAGAGAGGGGTAGAATTTACGCTCGTTCCTAACCCTAGTCCTATTAGGCAGTCTTGGTATGACGGATGCGGGTGCAACGAGACACATTGGCGAGAAACGCAACTAAACCGAAGCCAAGGTGAAATGCGCAGAAACATGGGGTAAATTGGCGAAGGGGCAGAGTTAGCTTTTCCAGGCGTCAGAGAGGGGTTGGTGATGGGTGCGAGAGAGATACATCGGGATTTGGAACAATGGGAGATGGATGCCAAGGCCTTGCGCCGGCGGATGATCCTGGCGCCCACGCCCCGGGAGCGGGAGCGGTGGCACGCCGTCTGGCTGCTGGCCCAGGGCTGGACGGCAGCGGCGACGGCGGCGGCGCTGGAGCGGGACCCACACACCATCGGCCGGTGGGCGTCGGCCTTCGGCGAGGGAGGGCCTGCGGCCCTGATATTCGAGCAGTCCGGGGGTTCCCCCCCGCGCTTGACGAGAGGCAGCGGGAGGAGTTGAAGGCGGCGGTGCAGGAGTTGCCGGAGCAGGCAGGTATCCAACTGGCCAACTGGTACTGGAAAGGAGTCCGGCAGTTTGTCTGGGAACGATTCGGCACCAGTTTGAGCCGTAGCAGTTGCCTGAACTGGCTGCACCGCTTGGGGTTTGCCTTCAAGCGGCCCAAGAAGCGGCTGCTCAAGGCGGACGAGGCCAAACGGAAGTCATTCGTGGAGGAGTACGCCGCCCTGTGGGAGGAGGCTCAACGGACTGAAGCCAGAATATTCTTTGCTGATGAGGCCCACTTCCGGGCGGACGCGGAACTGCGGGGCAAGTGGGTGCTGAAGGGTGAACCGGCTCTGGTGGACTCCACCAGCCCGCGGTATGGGGAGAAGGCCAGCTACTACTCGGCGGTGTGCCTGGAGACCGGTGAGGTGGAGTGGATGGAACTGGAGGGCAACAGCAACTCCGGGACCTCGGCGGCCTTCTTGGACCAGTTGAGGAAGGGGCACGCTGGACCGCTGAATGTGATCTGGGACAACGCGCCGGCGCATCGTGGGGAGGCGGTGCGGGAGTACCTCAGGACGCCTGAGCTGGAGCTGAGGTTAATGAACCTGCCGGGCTACAGCCCGGACTTCAATGCCGATGAGGCCATCTGGGGTTGGGCGAGAGAGGAGGCCACTGGAAATCTGTGTCTGGGGACCAAGGCCTTGGTGCAGCAGAGGGTCGGCAACTTCCTGGCCGGACTGGTCAGCCGGAGAGACGAGGTGAGGCGCCGCTGCCGGACGGTCCTGCAGTCAAGGGCCGAAGCACTCCTGCCCAATTCCCCGCCAAATTCCCCGCCTCAGGCGAATGCACATCCCACATTGGCTTTGGTTTAGTATGTGCGCCGGTCCAGCGTCACCTCGCAGGCGCAAGCGAACCGGCTACAACTCGGACGATTCCCCCTCCGATCTCCAAACACGGCGTATCAATTTGCGATCAGTTTGATGGCGCCCTTGACACATCACAGGGTTGCGCGGCTCGGTTTATCTAATTCCTCACCCGAAAGCCCATGTCAATGGCGCATACAGGGGCTTGTTGAAACAGTCGGCATAAGAGCAGGGCCAGGCGGCTCCCGGGCCACGATGGGCGGATAGCCCATAATTTGCGAGGAATGGGGATGCTCGAGGCGCTGGACCGCTGCCGCAGGGACTCCACCCTCTTCCAGTTCATCGGCAAACGCTTGCGGGACTTCATTGATCCCAACCATCTTCTTATCCAGATCGATGAGCAACTGGACTTCACCAAGCTGGTGGCTCCCTTGGAACAGCGTTACTGCCTCGACTTTGGCCGGCCAGCCGTTCATCCCGAGACAATGGTGCGGGCTCTGCTCATCTGCTCGCTTTACAACATCGCCGCCTTCCGCAGATTGTGTTCGGCCATCTCCGGGGACATTGCATATCGCTGGTTTTGGTTCCTCACCATCGACGACCCGGTGTCCGACCATTCCACCATTGTCAATGAGAGCAGTTAGTTCCCAGGGCAATCGCGTCTTCAACGACGGAGATCCCATAACCCGTCATTCCCGCGCAGGCGGGAATCCAAACCCCCGTCTCCCCTCGCACCAAGAACCTGGGGAGGCGCTGCCAATCCCATCTCCACCGTCATTCCGGCCCGATTTGTGTGCTGAGAAATAAGACGCGATTGCCCTGGTTGGTTCCCGGATTCTGTCCTCAAACTGGTTGGTCATAGCTCTTTCGGAGGTGGGAATATTGCACCGATGTAAGGCAACAGAGCCGAGGCCGCAAGCATGTGGTCCTCGGCTCAGGGACCAGGCCACGGTTGCCGACAGCCCTATCCTCGCTACCTAATCGAACCCATTGGCGCCGTGCACCAGAATAGTCTCCCTGCCTACCTGTTCGTTCCCCTCAAAGATGTAGATGTTATACAGGTCCATCTCGTATGTTTCAGTCTGAATGGTGATGGTCTCCGGTTCGTTGTCCGGATCGGTGGCGTCCCCGCTCCACTGTTAATAGGTCTCCTCGGCCGGGTGCCGGCCCGGCTCCTCCATCGCGTAGCTCCATTCTGTCAGGTCTTCGTTGGTCGTGAATTCCAGGTTCTCAGTGGGGTTCCCCTCCCAATCCACCCAGCCATTCATCGGCGGTAGTGCCCCCTGGCAGTCCCACTCCCCCGAACGGAACTCACAGCTTTCGTAGATTTGGGACAACCTGTTGTAGTCGATATTGGAGCCGTTTTCGTCTTCGTACATCCGGTACAGAAACTGGCTCAGAAGGACACTGTAGCCGGTGACGTCCAGATGATCTGAGTCCCACTCGCTCCATTCGATAGTGTAGCTGCCGTCGAACTCCACTCTAACGACCGCGAACGGGTAGGTGCCGCAATACGCGATCAACCCGGCGTCTTCTTGGTTTTCGCAATCCTCGGCCAATCTCCCTCCCGAGGGCGGGTCCTGCTGTGGTGGGTCCTGCTGCGGCGGGTCTTGTGTCTCTGCCGCTTCTCGGGTCACCAGCACCGTGTAAGTAGTGGACGCACTTCCCTGGTCTTCGCTCACGGTGATGATTATCTGGTTTTCTCCCTCCTCCAAGCCCACCAGGTTACCGGGTTTGTTGGGGTTGAGGTCGGCCGGCGTGATCTCCACGGAAAC
This sequence comes from Dehalococcoidia bacterium, assembly GCA_965261355.1. Classification (GTDB taxonomy): domain Bacteria; phylum Chloroflexota; class Dehalococcoidia; order Lucifugimonadales; family UBA3495; genus VXOI01. The sequence goes on from OZ253464.1 coordinate 114,677, forward strand.
CCCAGAGCCAGCCGTGGGCGTCGCGATTACCTTGGTCTTTTTCTTCCCGTTCGGCACCGTGAGGTTGTATTCAAGGGTATTGCTGCTGAACGTGAAGGGTATGCGACCCAGCGTGAGAGATGCCAGGCTTGTGTCCACCGGAGGAGATTTGACACTGTCGTCGGTCATGGTGTTGGCGCTCTTGCCGGAACCCTCGCCATCGGTGTACTCGGCCATGGCCCGCAGGTACATGCCCACGTCGCCCGAGGCCGGCGTGTAGTCTTCCGCGGAGGCATCCGGTATTGTCGTCCAGCCTGTCTCCCCGTCCTGGGACTTTTCCCAATGCCAATCGTTGCTGTCCACACCATCCGGGTCGTTCAAGGTGGCCGTAATTGATGTGCCCACTTCTGGATCAGTTGACGAGAGCGCCACGGTGCCCGGCTCGTCGAGGTTAAGCAGGTTGATCGTCAGGTTGATGGCGGCATCCACCGTATTGTCCTGGCTATGGTCGGTGGCCTTGCCGTCCGACACCTGGAGTTCCACCTCAAACTCAGCATCAGTTTCGAAGTCCAGGGCTGCTCCGGCGGCCACCTCCAGCCTGCCGGATGAGGAGTCGATAGAGAATTTTTCAGAATCCGCCCCCGACGCCAACGAATAGGTTAGTGCATCGCCATCCGGATCTGTTGCGGTGACGACGGCGCCGACCCTTGTTCCGGCCTCCGGGTTCTCGTTGATGGACCTGGTCGCGCTGGCGCCCTCGTCGAAAGTCGGTGGTGCATTGTCCAACCGAACTACCGCGCCCGAAGCTGTTGCCGTCGCCTCTTTGCCCGTTCCCTCACCGTCGTCGTAGGTCGCCCTTGCCCGCAGGTACTTGCCGATGTCCCCCACTGTGGGTGTGTAGCTGTCTGACGTTGCGCCGTTGATATCGGTCCAGGTCGTTGACCCGGAGCTGTCGGCTGTCTGCCACACCCAGACGAGATTGGCAATTGAGCCATCGGGGTCGCTTAGCTCTGCCGTTACCTCATCGTCGACCTCGGGACTGTCCGACGACAACTGGACGCTCCCGGCCTCTTCGACGTTGGTCACACTTATGGTAACGAGGTTGGTGCCATCAAATGAATCGTCCGCGTTGCCTAAGGGATCCAAGTTATCCAACACGACCACGCGGACGTAGTAGGTCTGCTTATCTTCGTAGTCCAGCGTTGCATCCTCGGCCAGGAGTATCTGCCCGGTTTCCGAGTCCCCGTGGAACTGGCCGACGGAGTAGGAAACAAACAGGTAGGCCAGCGTATCCTCGTCGGGATCGGTGGCCGAAACGGGGCTTCCCACGTTGCTACCGCCCCCGGCATCCTCCGCGATGAAGCGGGTGGAGGAGGAGCCTTCCGTGAATCTCGGCGAACTATTGGATGGGGCTTCGGCGGCAACTTTGTTGGCGCTCTGGATCTGGGTGGTCTTGGCGTTCACGGTGTCGTAACCGTCGCTGTATGTGGCCTTGAACCTCAGATAGGTTCCGCGATCCGTTGTCACCGGAGTGTAGGCGTGAGTCGAACTGCCAGTATCGGTGTCGGAAATTTCGATCCAGTTGGTCTCGTCTGTACTCTTTTCCAAGACCCAATTGACTTGGTTCCCGTTGGAAAAGTCCACACCGTCGGGGTCCGTGAGGGTGGCAACGATTTCGGTGGCTACCTCCGGATGGGCGCTGTCCAGGATGATCTCACCGTCCTCGTTGACGTTCGTCACTTGTATCGTGAAGTCGATCTCATCATCCCAGCTGAAATCCGCTTGCCCTGACTCATCTTTATTGTCGCGAATCTGTATGTTGATCGTGTAGTAATTGGTGCTCTCATAGTCCAGGGTTCTGCCATTCGAAAGCTTGAACATCCCCTGGGATTGAGAGAAAGGATTATTGGGTGTGATCTGGGAGGCATAAAACAGGGGGTCGCCATCCAGATCGGTGATGCTGAGTTGAGCGATGGTATCGTCCTCGGTCGCATCTTCGGCGACAGAGAAAACCGTGCCATCCGCTGTGGTGATCTGAGGGTCTGCATTCTGCGTCACGGTTATCGTTACGTTGATGGCGTCGTCAGCGTCGGAGCTGAGTCCGCCGAGCTTGCTCTTGTTGTCTGTGACCGCAACCTCAAGGGTGTATTCCTCTCCTCCGGTGAAGCCGGAGGCATCGCCCCTCAGGAAAATCTCTCCCGTTTGAGGATCCATGCGGAACACGCCGAGCCCTCCGCTCGTCAGGAGATACGTGATCGTGTCGCCGTCGGGATCGCTCACCTCGGGAACCGATCCGACATAGTCTCCCGCGGCCGCAGTGCGATGAATTTTGAAGTTCGCGGAGGTCTCACTGAAGGTGGGCGAAGCATTGAGCCTGCCATAGGCGTACAGCATCTCATCGTCGCTGTCGACGACCCAGAAGCGCAGTTCATGCCCTGTCATTCCGCCGCTGGGGTTGTCATTGTCGGGAACAGTCATGAATTCCTTGTGCTTCAGGCGGGTTCCCGTAGCCAATTCGTATGAGTACGCCCCCTTGTCCTCGGCGTCCATTACTGTAAGCGGCGGAGGTAAATTGTCCCGTGCGGGCGGGTAATCTCTGACAAACGGCGGTTGCAAATTGGACCGTCCGCCGCCATCCATAAGGGTTGTATCCGACCCCTTGGATGGTGTGACGGATGTACAAGGTGGAAGTATATCTGCGGGTTCGCCGGGCAGTGATGGTGGAGGGCAAGAGCATTCGGGAGGTCTCCAGAGAGTTCGGTCTGGACCGGGACACGGTGCGCAAGATGCTGACCTACTCCGTTCCTCCGGGCTACCGGCGACAGACTCCGCCAAAGAGGCCCAAGCTGGAGCTCTTCACCGGCGTCATCGACCGGATCCTGGAGGATGACCTCGCGCGCCCCAGGAAGCAGCGCCACACGGCCAAGCGCATCTTCGAGCGTCTCAGGGACGAGTACGGCTACGACGGCGGATACACCACAGTCAAGGACTACGTCAGAGAGAATCGCCGTCAGACCAGGGAGATGTTTGTCCCGTTGTCCCATGCGCCGGGACACGCGCAGTGCGACTTTGGCGAGGCCCTGGTGGTCATCGGCGGCGTGGAGCGTAAGGCTCACTGCTTCGTCATCGACCTGCCCCACAGCGACGGCTGCTTCGTGAAGGCCTACCCGGCTGAGACCACCGAGGCCTTCCTGGACGGGCACGTATCAGCGTTTGCCTTTCTGGGCGGAGTGCCCCAGAGCATCCTCTACGACAATACCAGGCTGGCGGTGGCGAAGATACTGGGGGACGGCCGGCGCCAGCGCACCCGCGCCTTCACCGAGCTGCAGTCTCACTACCTGTTCGAGGACCGGTTCGGGCGCCCCGGCAAGGGCAATGACAAAGGCAAGGTAGAGGGCCTGGTGGGGTACGTGCGCCGAAACTTTCTGGTGCCGGTGCCGTCCTTCGAAAGCTTCGATGCACTCAATGCCTACCTGGAACAACGATGCCTGGAGCGAATGGACCGCAAGCTCAGGGGACACACGGAGACCATCGGTCAGCGGATGGAGCGGGACTTGGACGCCCTGTTGCCCCTGCCTCCGGTGGCCTACGACGCGTGCGACAAGCAGGTTGGCCGGGTGAGTTCGCTGTCCCTGGTAAGGTACAGGACCAACGACTACTCGGTGCCGGTGGCCTACGGATACCGGGACGTGCTAGTACGGGGATATGTGGACCAGGTGGTGATCAGCTGCGGGTCCGAGGTCATCGCCAGGCACCGCCGATCATACGAGCGGGACGACTTCGTTTACGACCCCATCCACTACCTGCCGCTCCTGGAGCGTAAGCCGGGAGCTCTGGACCAGGCCGCACCCCTGCGGGGATGGGAGCTCCCCGATGAGTTCGGGACGCTGCGGCGTCTGCTGGAGTCCCGCATGGGACGGCGGGGCAAGCGGGAGTACGTGCAGGTGCTCAGGCTGCTGGAGACCTTCTCCCAGCAGGAAGTGCACGCAGCGGTGAAAGATGCCATCCACCTGGGAGCCATCAGCTTTGACGCCGTGAAGCACCTGATGCTGTGCTGGCTGGAGGGACGGCCGCCCAGGCTGGATCTGGAGCTCTATCCCTACCTGCCCCGGGTCAGGGTCAGCACCACCTCCACACAAGACTACATGACTCTCCTCACAGGGAGGAGGGCGGCATGAACGACCGGTCGACGCTGCTATTGGAACACCATCTCAAAGAGCTGAAGCTGCCCAGCTTCCTGAGAGAGTACGGGAAGATGGCTGCCCTGTGCGCCGCCGAGAATGTGGATCATCCCCAGTACCTGCTCAGGCTCGCCGAACTGGAGCTCATCGACCGCCACCAGCGCATGGTGGAGCGGCGGATCCGGGCCGCCCGATTCCCCGCAGTGAAGAGCCTGGACACCCTCGACTTCCCGGCCATCCCGTCGCTGAACAAGGCCCTGGTGATGGAACTGGCACGCTGTGAATACATCCAGCGCCGGGAGAACGTCATCGCCATCGGCAACAGCGGCACCGGCAAGACCCACGTGGCCCTGGGACTCGGGCTGGCCGCCTGCCAGCGCGGGATGTCTGTGGGTTTCACCACCGCCGCCGGTCTGGTGCATGAGATGATGGAGGCCAGGGACGAAAGGCGCCTGTTGAACTTGCAGAAACAACTGGCCCGGCTCAACCTGCTGATCATCGACGAGCTGGGCTTCGTCCCCCTGTCCAGAACCGGCGCGGAACTGCTCTTCGAGGTCTTCAGCCAGCGCTACGAGCGGGGCTCCGTCATGGTGACCACCAACCTCCCCTTCGATGAATGGACCGAGGTCTTCGGCTCGGAACGGCTCACCGGAGCGCTGCTGGACCGGCTCACCCACCACGTCCACATCCTGGAGATGAACGGCGAGAGCTACCGGCTCAAGCGCAGCCGGGAATCCGTCGCGTCTCAAGCTCCAGACGATCGCGAGGAAGAATAGGGCGCACCGACAACGCTGTCTCCTCTTGCTCCTTCAATGTCTCCACCCTGACCGATTTACTGCCGTCAGTCATCACTTCAGTGGTACACGATCACGCCGCCCCAGTGGCCCACTTTCTCAGCGCCATTGACAGCGTTCCCCGTGCGTGGAGGAATTGGGGTTCCTCTCGTAGACGTACAGCATGTCGTCGTCAATATCACTGATCCACACTCGGCCACCCTCACCCCAGATACCCCACGGGTTGTCATTGTCTGCATCAAGGTCGAACTCCTCGTCGGTCAAGCGACTGCCGTCGGTCGTGCTGTAGGCGTAGACCTTGGTATCGTCCTTGTCCACGACGAATATCATGGCGCCAGCCCCCCACACCCCTCTTGGGGCGTCATTGCTTCCCGCCAGTGAGATATCCTTGTCGGGAATGCGTATCGTGTTGCTGACTTCCCGCCTGTCAAGTTCATAAGCGTAAATCTTCTTGTCATCCCAGTCGGCAACCCACATAGTCGCCCCGTCGGACCAGATACCCTGAATCTTGAGGTTGTGATCGCTTAGCCCGAAGTCTCCCACCCAGCGTCGCTTTCCGGTGATACTGTTGTAGGCTATGATCACCCCTTCATTTCTCGACTGGTCATTCTCCACGACCCATAGGGTGCTCCCTTGGCCCCATACTCCCCTGGCGTTGTCATGGCCATTGACCAGTTTGAAGTGCCGATTTGTAATCGGCACCGTTGCGCTTGCAGTTTCCTGCAATACCAGGCACACCAGAATTGCGGTTATCGTACTGATGAGGATCAAAGTTTTTCGGACACTTGGAAATGTTGGAAGTGCTCCCATTTCCTTCTCCCTCGGGGGTGATTCGGCTCTTTTAAACGACACTCTGGACGGGCTTTCCGGAAACTCTCCCCTGAACATGACGCGACAAGTAGCCAGGAAACTCTGTTGCAGGTCCATTTATTGAAAAGGCACTGTGGTGAAACTGGGAACTGGAGTGGGTCAGAAGACACCAATTCAGCTCAATGACTGTTCTTTACTCCAATTGATTCATGGAGAAGATTCGGCGAAATTAGCAACATCGCTGCGGTAAGGCTTCTTGTGTGTATGGTTGTCTAATAGTCGAAAGATCAGTGTGCGTTTGCATCACTCGTCGCGGCTTTTAGAGATTTCCGTGCGTACAAACATATCGGACGTTTGTATAAATATCGTTGATATACTCGGTGGTTTCGTGAATGTAATGTGAGGAATTTGTGCGTACTGGTGAATAACTTTGAGAGCAAAAAAAAGGAACTTTTGCAGGAACAGCGGGGTGATTTTTTGCCTTTGGGAACGAGCCTTCAAATACGAACTTCTACTGAGATTGCAAAGAAGAACGGGCGGTGGTTCAAAGCCCGATAAGCTCAGATTCCATCTGAGATAGTGGAGCCGCTTCAAGTTCGCGGTCGCGAGACTTGAGAGCGCGCACGGTTATAGCAATGTCTGGTCCTACTCCAGGCGGCAATATTTCAGAACAGAAAAGCCCCGTGTTCCCTTGACCAATTTATAAGCAGTGCGATGGGAGGGGAAAGCAAATTCACGTGGACACTTCAAAAAAGGCAATGTCAAATGTGGTTCGATTATTGGGTTCGTTTGCTAGTGGTATATAACCCATGTTGGCCTGCCTGCCTGCCGTTACAGTTACCACGATCCAATACGCCTAGACAATAGATGCTATTGAGAGATGGGATTGCCCATGCACCGCGTTACGCGTACAGGCGGGCAACCATCGCAAGCTACCTCAATCCTTCGCATCAGGGGCTTCCATGTCCAATAGCGGCAGTAATCCTGAAGGCGAGACACCGTCGGATAGTAGACGTGCCTCGGGAGCGCGGCTGGATCTGTCGGTTAACTTGGAATCCGAGGAAAGGGATGCAATTCAGACAGACCCCGAAGGCTACATCAGAAAACGCTACCTAAGAATCCTCTGAACAAGTCGCACGGGGTGTGGCACAGTGAGGCTGAACCAGCCGGTACCTGTTGAGGGAGTGAAGGCAGATGGACCAGCCGACCTGAAATACCAGGGCAAGACCCGCCGGGAACTGTTCCTGGAACGCATGGATGGCCTGATTCCCTGGCAGATGCTGGAGGACCGCGTCCACCCCTTCTACCCCAAGCCGGGACGGGGACGCTATGCCTACCCGCTGTCCGTCATGTTGCGGGTTCACTGCGTCCATCTCTTCTACAACCCCCGCCTCCGCGGGGGCAGGCTCTGAGTGACCCGGGCATGGAGGACCTGCTCTACGAGTCCGACCCGGTGCGGCGGTTCGTGGGATTGAAGCTCTCAGGCCCCCTGCCCGATGAGATCACCATCCTCAACTTCCGCCATCTTCTGGAAAGACACCTGCTGTTTAACGTCAACTACTTTTGCCGGTCCTGTTGCCTCATTGAGAAATGTTACCGAGACTTTAGCACCTGGGGGCCACTCCAACCAGCGCTAATTCCGGCATTGCAGGGGGTTCCGCCATGGGCTCACCGGCAGCGGCGTAGACCAGCGTTTTGGCCATGATGCCGCGCCACTGCTGCACTCTGCGTTGCAGCGTCCGCAGGTGAGCCCGGCTGAAACGATCCGGTTCAGCCTCTTGCAGTCGGCCCAGCAATACCACGGCACTGGCGTCCGGGTCTTCCTGCAACCAGGACAGCACGTCGCACCACACTCCTTCGAAGGGGTCTGGCCGAGTTCGCCAGGTGCGGGGCGGTTGCACCCGCCGCTCCCGTGAGGTACGGGCTGCGTCCTGCCGCCACAAGTCGGGTAACTTGGCTAGGAACTGTTCCAGGCTCTCGCCGCTGGGAGTGGGCCGGATTTCGGGGAACGTAACCGCGGCCAGGGCCGACTGCGCTTCCCTGATGGCGTGCAGCAGCGCCACCGGATCCAACTTGACCCGATACTGACTCAGCGCTGCCTTCACCTCCACGCTGACCGCGTCGTGTTGCATCAGCCGGTCGCAGGGCGTGGCTGGCGGGCTGTACCGCTTGACGACCCTGGAGCCGTGCCGAGTTTTCTCCACCAACTTGAACGAAGGCTGGAAGTAGTTCACGTACTGTCGCACCGCCCCGTACAGGTGGGCCATGGTCTGTCCGGCAACTTGGCCCGAATAGCGGTCATGACCGACGTAGTGGCGCACCACCGCGCCGTTCTTCTGCTCAATCCAGGCCTGGTCGTTCTTGCGGTACGGCCGGGAACGGGTGAACTCGATGCCCCGCTCGGCGCAGTACTGGGTGAGAGTTTCGTTGATGAATACGCTGTCGTTGTCCGAGTCGATGCCTTTGACGGGGAAGGGCAACTGTCGCCCGATGGCCTCCAGTCCTGCCACCACCAGGGACTGCTCCCGAGCCAGCAGCGGCACCGCTTCAGTCCAGCCGGTGCAGATGTCGGTGGCCACCAGGCTGTGGATCATGGAACCCCACAAGGAGCCACCGTGGTGGACCACCAGGTCAATCTCCAGGAATCCCGGTGGCGGCGCTGGCCGCCAGCAGCCGTTGGCGCACGCGAGGGTGCAGACCCAGGTGGCCGTGGCGCTCCATGGACTCTACCAGGTGGGGCAATGCCGCCTTCAGCCGCTTGCCGCAGATCCGGTCAGCAGCTTCCCAGACCACGATCACCGCCTGGCGGACCGCCTCGTCGTAGATCCGTCGGTCCTTTTTTACCGCCGGCTGCTGCTCTCCGTCGTCGCTGGACTGCCCCAGCAACCTGATGCCATGCTTGCGGTGATGACCGGTAACCGCGATGAACTCGTCCAGAATCCGGCTTTTCTCCCGCTTCGATGAAGCTCGGTAACGGTCTCGGATCGTCGCCAGCAATTCCTGTTTTGCCATCTTGCTGATGCCTCCTCCCACGCGATTGCCTCCCCGAGTTTGGGTAACATTTTATTTGAGGCAACCACTTGCGTTGGGTAACGGTTTTGTTGAGGCAATGCGCCGGCAAGACTAATTGTCGTTGATCACCAGCTGGGACATCGAGACTCCTGCTTCCACCAAGAACCGGGCTGAGGAACGAGACCCGGAGATTCATCAGACCAGGAAGGGGAAGCAGTGGCACTTCGGCATGAAGGCGCACATCGGGGTGGACTCCGATACGGGCATAGCCCACAGCATGAGCGTGACTGCGGCCAACGTGCACGATGTTACCGAGACGCACAATCTGCTGCACGGGGGCGCGACAGTGGTGTTGGGCGATGCCGGGTATCAGGGAGTCCACAAGCGGAGGGAGAACCTGGGGTTGAGGGTGGAATGGCGGGTGGCGATGCGTCCGGGGAGTCGGCGGCAGTTGGAGCCCGGGGGCGAAGAGACGTTGGCGGAGAAGGCGAAGGCGTCGGTGAGGGCGAAGGTGGAGCACCCCTTCGTGAGGCTGAAGCGGGTGTTCGGTTACGGCAAGGTTCGCTACTGGGGTTTGGCGAAGAACATGGAGCGGCTGGCGCTACTGCTCGGCTTCGGCGACCTGCTGACGGCGGAGGGTCAACTGGAGGCATGAATGTGATGAAAGTAGGCCCGAACCAGCAATCAGGGCTGCATCAAGTCCCCAACGGGCCCAGTCAGGGGCTAAACGCAAGGGGCTGAGTGCCGGTCGGCAAGCTACGGATCGCAGTCCTCACGCCCTTCGCCGCTCCGTCAAACACAACCCAGATCAAAACGCCCTTGTTCAGAGGATTCCTAATAATCAGGCGGCTCCGGGGCAACAGGTGACCGGAGCAAATGGTTTTTGATCAGTGGTGCACCCTTTGACTCCCCTTCCAGCTCTCGGCTTGGCGTAGCATCTCTGAGGCGCTGGTGCGGGTTGCGCCGCTATCGGACCCCAGCATCTGACTGAGTTCTGTCACCCTGGCCTCGCCGTCCAGAACCTCCACGGATGTCACGGTCCTATCATGCGAGGCAAGTTTCGTAACCTTGGCGTGGTGGTCTGCGTAGCACGCTATCTGCGGGAGGTGAGTTACGCACAGCACTAGGTGGCTCTTGGACAGACCCCATAGTTTCTCACCCAAGACACTCCCGATTCGACCACCTATACCAGCATCGACCTCGTCGAACACGAGTATTGGGATCTGGTCGGCCGTAGACAGGATGGTTTTTATGGCGAGCATCAGCCTCGAAGCTTCTCCCCCCGAGGCGATCCTGGCCAGGGGCCGTGGCGGTTCGCCCGGGTTGAGCGAGATCAAGAATTCCACGGAGTCTATACCGGTCTCGTTGAACGAGAGGTGCCTGATTGACTCCCCATCTAAAGAAGGTGTTGCGTACGGGACCCCGGCCGCGGTCCCAACCGGCACACCGTCTTCAGAGTCTGATTGACGGATATCCACAAGCACTTGGGCATAACCGAAGGCCAGCCCAGCGACCTCCTCCTGTATAGCATCGGCGAGGCCCCTGGCTGCGTGTTGGCGAGCTTCGGAGAGCTGACCCGCAAGGCTGCCGACCTGCCTTCGAAGGTCCATCTCTCGGGCCTTCAATTCCTCCAATCGCTCTTCTCTGTGATATAGCTCTTCCAGCTCTTGCGAGGCCTTCTCGCCGAAGGCCAGGATTTCTACGATGGTGCTGCCGTACTTCCTTTTGAGACGGTTGATCAAGTCCAAACGCTCCTCAAGCTCATGAAGACGGTCCGGGCTGTATTCGATGTCGTCGCGATAGCTTCGGAGTGCACGCGCCAACTCGTCCACCTGGTGCATCAAGGCGTCCACCGACTCAAGGTTCTGTCTCAATGAGGGGTCCAATTGCTCCAATTGGGAAAGGTCCTTCGAAACCTGCCCGATAAGGTCCATTACCGATTCGCGCCGGTCGAGGCCATCGTACAATGCTCTGTAAGCGTGGTCGGACAGTGCGATAATTCGTTCTGCGTTGGCGACCCGGTTCCTCTCCAGGGTCAGGTCATCATGTTCAGTCGGGCGTAGACTTGCTGTGCTGATCTCTCCTACCTGATACCTCAGAAAATCCACCCGTTGAACCACCTCTGCTTCATCCCTCCGAAGCCGGTCCAGCTCTTGGCGCACCTCCGTCAGGTGGCGGGCCCCCGCTGCAACCCCTGTGCGAAGCTGCCATAGCCCACCATACTTGTCCAGGATATCCATGTGCTCACGTACGCGGAGAAGGGATAAGTGCTGATTCTGGCCATGGATGTCTACCAGGTGTTGGGCCAGTGTGCTTAACAGTCTGAGAGGTACGATTCGCCCGTTCACACGGCAGGTGTTGCGCCCATCGAGGTTGACCTCCCGAGCGAGAATTATCTCCTCTTCGCCAACGTCAATTTCGTACTCATTCAGGGCAACTTTGACTTTTTGAGAGATGTCGCCGCCAAGCAGGAAGATACCCTCTACTCTGGACTGGCGTGCACCGGAACGTACCATGCCAACATCGGCGCGTCCCCCAACGAGGAAGCCCAGCGCATCCACGATGATCGACTTGCCGGCCCCCGTCTCCCCGGTAAGCACAACAAAGCCGGACGCAAACTCAATGTCGAGCTGTTCTATGGTGGCGAAGTTGGTTACGCTAAGGAGTCTGAGCATGGCTATGTCCGAAACTATACTCCTCCGAGCAGTGCCCTCTGGTCTGCCCAGATTGACGGTCACCTGTGGCGCTCATGCGAATGCAGCGCCCGGATATGGCGCGGGATAGAGCCACGCTTCCAAATCCTATGGCCTCACCAGATGATGTTACCGACATTCTAGCCGCTGATTCCTGTTCCGGCCAAAGCTGATTCGCCTCTGCAACGCTGTTCCACTGCAAGCATTTCGGAAGAAACGCAGACCAGTCTCTTGGCCATGACGTCGCGCCCGCCATTCACCCTTCGCTGCAGGGTCCGCAGCTAGGTGTCGCTGAACCGCCCTGGATGCGATGACCGAAGCCGTGCCAGCAGATCCTTGGCGTTGGCGTGGTGGTCCTTCTGAGGCCACAGCAACACGTTGCACCACACATCATGGGTTCGGGGCGACCCTTGCCACCCTTCGGCCTACTGCGACCCAGTTGACTTCGGTCTGTCTCACCCAATACTACCCTTGTGCAGGAGTTTTCGCACAACGTAATCAAGATACCAGTTGATGCCCAACAAACTGCGCGCCTGCCAGAAACCCCTCCTTGAGCTGTCGTTGCAATATTGGGGAGATGCCCAGAGATGTCGCCGTCAAATGCGCCATTGCCGGATGCAACCGTCAGACCAAGATTACCCTCGCTGAACGTGCAGGCCGCCTTCAACTTCGAATTCGGCGATATTGACATCGATGTCCCGCTGGAGGAACTCCTGGTCGAGGCGTCCAAGGAAACTCCCCATTGGCGCGTGATGTTGACCCCGCTGCCCAGGGAGGCGGATGAGCCGGACAGCCAGTCCACGCCAGGGCGGGGAGACAGGGTTATCTAGTCCAGCCACGCCGGCCCGTAGCTCCAGGGAGAATTCAGGCGTGTTCCGGAAAAGCTCGAGGGATGGCCAGCTTCTCCCTCCCACTGCCTGGGCCTTGTTCACGCTGCTCAAGTTGGCGATGGCCACCGCAACAGACGGCGGCTTTCACGCAGCCAGGTCCACCTGTGTCCAGCCGGAGCCCCGGTATCGCCAGGCGTGGCGCGGCTCCAGGCCCAGGATGAGTATGTCGGCCGTACATCCTGCGTTCAGCACCCGCTGGGCCACGTCCATGGGGAACTCGCTCACGGGCTTGACCTCGGCGTAGGCCTCGACGTCGTTCAGGACCAGCCGGAAGTCGGGGTTCCAGCCGGTGAGCCGGACTGGCTCGTACTGCCATGCAATCCCGCGCTGGTCGAAGTATGCCGCCAACCGGGCCTCCAGCTGACTGCGGAAGGTCGTACCGGCGTACCCGGTGATGACTGGAGTGTTCTCGGGATTCAGGGTGTGGGGGGCCATGCTGGTCGCCCTTCGGTGCAGCGCCGCGGCGGTATCCTCCCTTAGCAGCCGTTCCTGCTCGGAACGCTGGCCCGGCTGCGGGGCGATCTCCAGCAGGGACTGGGTGTAGCGCCCCAGGTTGTCGGCCACCGCCTTCGACAGGCCCAGGCCGCCGCCCACCCTGCCCCAGATGACGATGGCCCGGCTCACCTCGCTGCTGCGCCCGTCCCGCACCACCTGGACGTTCTGGTGCGTGGTTCGTATGTCCGCGGGGTGTATCGATTCACGGCCGCACATCACCGTTCGGGGGGCCCGGGCCACGTCCCGCCGCGTGTTGGCATCGTCGAACCACTCCTCTCAGACAATGATCAGGGTGGCCGTGGTGCGCAGGCTGGTCATCACCTCGGGGATGTCCTCCCCGTCGTAGTGGACCTCCCGCCATTCCCCATCCCCCGGTTCGCGCACGGCGCAGCCGACGATCCGTTCCCAGGCCACCGCCTGGGCGTGGGTACGGTATTCCAGGTGGCCCAGGGTGGATGTGCGGGGCTGCTGCAGCGTGAGAGTTGCGCCGCTGCGGGTGATGGGCCGGGTCTCCCGCGGCGGAGCATGGCGCGCCGTGATCACCGTCTCGCCGCGGGTCTCCCGCCAGCCCAGGATGGAATAGGACTGCTTGGCGTGGAAGTATGTGGCAAGAGGATGGGCGTCGCGGGCCGCCTCCCGGCGGGTAACCTCGCTGGTCAGGAGCTCCGTCTCCTCCTCCGGCAGAATCTGCACGATGCGCGCCCGGCCGTCGGCGGCGTCCCGGATGTCGTTGCGGTGGGGCTGCTGGGGATCTCCGGTCTGGAACTCCTGCCCGTAGTGGTCCCCGCGGGCGATCTCCCTGAGGGTCTGGGGCAACTGCTCCGGCCAAACGTCCGTAGGCGACGGCAGGGCGCGCTCCATGCCGTTCAGGTCCGTCTCCTTTGCCAGGCAGCGGCCGTGGGAGTTCTTTACATTGGGATTGGAGGGATAGAGCCGGGCCGGCTCCACCGGCTGCCGCCAGTAGGTCTCCAGGCTGTCATCGTGGAACTGAAAGGCGTGGCGCGGCGCTACGATGATGAACCGCCCCGGGCTGTTGAGTCCCACCCGTCCGGCCCGCTGCTTGAGGCGTCCCACCGAGTGGGGCAGCCCCAGGTTGAAACCCACCTGCAGGTCTGGGATGTCGATGCCCAGCTCCATGGCGCTGGTGCTGGCGATGCCCCGGATCTCACCGGCCCGCAGCGCCTCCTCGATGCGCTCCCGGCGCATGAGCCCCGAACGGTAGGCCATGGCGTCCCGGGACTTCATGATGATGGCGTCCTCGGTGATGCCGCGGGCGGCCTCGATGCCCGCCGCGGCAGCCCTGCGCCATCATCGCGCCTGGATGGCCACAGACGAGGCTCGTTCGGCGTTAAAGAAGAGAAAGCAACTGGTGGAACCTGTCTTCGGGATCATCAAGGAGCAGCAGGGGTTACGGAGGTTCCTGTTGCGTGGCCTGGGCAACGTCGCTGCCGAATGTACCCTGATGGCTTCCGCACTGGCGGGCGGGGCGACTGCATCGACGACGCCGATGCGTTGCGCACCGGGGGACGGCCTGCACCCTGGGCGGCGAGGTAAAAGCGCCATCCGCCCTGGGCACCTTCCTGCCCAGCTTCCGGTGGGGCCATGTGCGCCAACTGGACCGGGTGAGCCGGGAGCTGCTGGCACGGGCCTGGGCCGCCGGGGCCGGACCCGGCGACGCGCCGTTCACCATCGACCTCGATTCCACCATCTGCGAGACCTACGGGCCGGCCAAGGAGGGCGCGCGACACCACGGCTACACCGGCGCCCGTGGCTATCACCTGCTGCTGGCCCGAGCCTGATCTACTGGGGCCGGAACCGGCGACATGCTGATGTCCCGGCTGCGCGAGGGCCGGGCCAAAACCGCCCGCGGTGCCGCTCACTTCCTGCGCGAGACGGTGGGACGGGCGCGCTACGCCGGTGGCCGGGGCCAACTCACGCTGCGGGCCGAGATCGAGAATGCCATCCGCTACCTGAAGTACGGCTTCGGCCTGTACCATCTCCCCTCGGGCCGCTTCGCCGCCAATGCTGCGTGGCTGGCCGTCCAGGTGCTGGCCCACAAGCTCGCTCGCTGGACTGCCCGCATCGGCCTGGGTGAGCAGGTGGTAACCACCAAGACCCTCCGACGGTGGTTCTTCTCCCTGGCGGGACGGCTCACTGCGCTCGGCGCGCCAGCTTGCCCTGCATCTCCCCAAGTGCTGGCCTTGGGAAGCCCAGTTCGGTAGCGTCCTGACCCGGCTGTGAGCGGTTTCACTGCCTGCATGACGGCCAGCCTGCAACCGACCCAACGTCCCCGCAAACTCGCGCCACCCCGGCCCACGGCAGTTCCTTGCTGCGTATTCTCTCGCCATCCCCCGCATCGCAACTCCCGCAGACTGCCATAAGGACCCCTGTCCGGCGACTGAAGACCGTCCGCCGACCTCCAATCTATCCCAATGGAGCCCAGGCCATCTCACCTGTAGCTCCCTCACCCCCTTCCGCTGTCCTCACGCCGTCAATCGGTGGATTCGGGTTTAGGGAAGTGATTGCCTCAAATAAAATCTTACAGAAAATTCGGGAGGCAATTGTGTGGCAGGAGGCATCGGCGGGATGGCGGAACGGGAACTGCTGTCAGCGATAAGGGACCGCTACCGAGCGTCTTCCCGGAAAGACAAAGGCCTGACCATGTATCACCCGCTGCAACTGAGAGCCAGGAAAAGGAATCGGACCGCCGCCTATCGCCGGGAGCAGAAAGGCCGCCGTATCGACTCCGAAGACTCCTTTGCATCTTTGGACAGACTGGGCTGGGCCAGGTTCCGGCTGCGTGGATTGTGGAGAGTGGACTGCGAGGGATAAATGGCCGCCCCGGCCCACAGCGTGCTCAAGGCCGTGCGAAGGTCGCGCCAAAGCACGGGACCTCCGGCCCCATTGAACCCCAGGGCAGCAGCAGATGGAGCCCCAGGCGACTCCAAATGCCTTGTGGGGAGCCGACCCACACGGATGGGCCCCAAGGCTCCTGGCCTGCTGGATTTCTGACGAGCGCCGCGGCCTTGATGAACGTTGCAGCCCTATTGTGGCAACCTGTCCTTCCGTCGAAACCCACTTTTTCAACGAGCCCTTCTCGACGCCCTTTTCAACGTAGCAGGGCACCGGTTCTCTCGTCCACGCCCTAGCAATTCCGGGCGTGTGGCCTATCGCACGTTGATGAAGTTCCAGCCCGCGCTCAGCTGCTCGCCCCGAAATTCCTGGGCCCTGGTAACCCTGACGATCAGGATCACCGGCGGGCGTACCAGCCGCAGCGAGTTGAACTGGGCGAAGATGGGACGTGGGTCGTAGAAAGTCCACGACTTGTCCTCGTTGTTGAACCTCCAGATCCGCACCAGGGTCCCGTTATCCAGCAACGGCGCGAACACGCGGGTAACGGCCTGCGGCCCCACCAGCGCAGGCGGGCGCGGCGGACCGACAGGGGCGCCACCGCCGCCACCACCACCTCCGAAAGAGAAACTCCCGCCGCCGCCACCACCGCCACCGCTGGATGGGGTGGGAGTCGGCGTCACTGGAGTCGTCGTCACTGGGGGCGGCGGCGGGGGCACGTACCCCGGCGTGCCATTGCCGGACTGCGACCACTCTCCGTATCCGCCACTGCCGTTGCTGGCCCTGACCTGCACCTCGTAGGTCGTGTCCTTGATAAGATTCTCGATGGTATGGGCGCCGTCCGTTCCTAAGACGCTCTGGGAAATCCAACTCCCCCCGCTATCTGACTCCCGGTATTGCAGGTCGTAAGCGGTGATTGACGTGCCGGAGGAAGTCCGGGGCGTCGACCAAGTGACCCGCAGGCTGGTGTCTGACGCCGACGATACCCCGGGCCTGCCGGGCGCACAGGGCGGCTCGCCGGCGGACTGGCATTCGTCGGTTATGGTTATGGTCACGGTGATGATGGCCGTTTGGCCGTTGGGGTCAGTGGCAGTGATTTCTACCTCCGCCTCGTGGCCTGCCAGGGTCTCGTAATCCAGTGGCGTAGCGCTGGTCCGCAGCTGACCGGTAGATGATTCGACAGTGAAGTAGCTTGTGTCGCCTCCAGTCAGGGAGTAGGTCAGGTTGACGTTGTCGGGATGGCTGGCCGTGAACCGCGCTCCGACGTTTCTGCCTATGGGGGTGTTTTCCTGTTGAGTCCGCGCAGCCGAGTCCGTCGGGAAGAAAGGCCGCAGCACGACGGGGCTGGTGAATTCGAAAGTCTCCGTTTTGCCGGGGCCCTCCCTGTCGCGGTAAATGGCGGTTACTCGCAGGTCATAGCCGTCATCGTCCCTGGTCAGTGTATAGGACTGTGACGTGGCTGTTGGAATGGGCGTCCAGTCTCCACCCGATTCTCGTCGTTCCCACTTCCATTCAATGGAGCCAACACCCCCGTCCGGGTCGGACACCGTGGGCGTCAGACGCTGACCCACCCGCGGCTCGCTCACCGCGACTTCCACCATGCCGCGCTCATCAACATTGGTCACCTGGACGGTGACGTTGAGACGGCTGACGCCGGTGCCGGGGCTCCGCTCCCGCGCCTCGATGGTCACCCGGTACTGGTTCTTTTCCTCGTAGTCGGGCACCTCGTCGAACGACAGTAAGCCGCCGGATAGATTGAGGGCGTCGCTGTCGCTGCCAGTTAGGACCCAATCGATGCCCGTGTCGTCCGGGTCGGTGGCCGTGTAGGTTGCAACATTCGTGCCGCCGTTCTCGGCGACCTCGACGGTGGTCGGTCCAGTGACCTCCGGCGTCTCGTCCACGTCCTCGACGGTGATGGTGACGCTGACGGTGTCTGTCAGCCCGCCCGGGTCGGTTGCGGTCACCCTGATGTTGAGGGTTGGGGAGGCCTCGTGATCTAGCTCGACCTTGGTCCGCAGCTGGCCGGTGGAGTCGACAATCTCGAAGTAGACGGATGCAGGGATGGAGTAGGTCAACCGGTCGCTGTTGGCGTCTGTGGCCCTGACCGGCGCGCCCAGATTGGTGCCCACTCGTGTGTTCTCGCGGATGCTGCGGTCGTAATCTCCGTCCGCTGGGAACACAGGTGCCTCCGGGTCAGGCGGCGCTTCTTGAACCCGGTTGGCGCTGACGGCGGCGGCGGTCTTGTCGTCTCCGTGGCCGTCGTCGTAGGAAGCGACGGCCCGCAGGTAGCTGCCCACGTCGTCGGCGTCGGGCGCGTATGTGTCCGACGTTGCGCTGGTAATGGCAGTGCCTGTGCTGCCGCGGCTGGAGGTGCGATACCACTCCCAGGAGGTCCCGGTGGGGCCGTCGTCGTCGTCCAGGGTGACCGTCAGCGGCGTGCCTTCCTGAGGTTGCACCGTGGACAGGGATACGGCTCCCGGCTCCTCTGCGTTCTGGATGTTGACGGTCACAGTCTTGTTGACGGTGTGCGACCCGGCCACGGCCCTCACGGTTACGATGTATCTGCTCTGCTCCTCGTAGTCCGGTGATTGCGCAAAGGTAAGGACGCCGTTGCTGGCGAGAGTGAAATTGGCGCCTCCCGACGACAGGCTCAGAGTGACCGTTGCCCCCTCGGGGTCGCTGGCGGTGTAGCGGCCGACCTGGCGGCTGGTGGGGGAGTTTTCGGGGAAGTCGTAGAGGGTTCCCGATTCAGTAATTTCCGGCGGCTCGTCCACGTTCTGGACGATGACGTCGACGTGCAGTTCACCCCTCTTGTTGTTGGAATCGGTGGCATAGATGGTGACCTCGTAGTGGTTGTTGCTGCCGGAGTCGGCGGGGCGCTCGTAGTCCGGGGCGTTCTTTAAGGTGAGCACGCCGCCCGTGACGTCGAAGTCGCTCCGGTCCGTTCCGCCCACGCTCCAGGTGATGCTGGTGTCGCCCTCAGGATCGGCTGCTGTGTAGGTGGCTACAGAGGTAGCGGCGTTCTCGGCATAATCGTTGATGGTGGTGGTGCCGGTAACGACCGGCGGCTCATCGACGGGAGCGACGGTTACGGTGACGTCAAAGGATCCGGCCAAACCGGTCTGTCCTGATGACGTACCGTCCCCGAGATTGCCATCGTCGGTGGCGACAATTTGGATGTCGTAGACGTTGTTGCCACCCGAGTCGGTAGGAGCCTCGTGGTCTGGCTCCCCGTCAAAATACAGGTTGCCGGAGGAGTCGATGCGGAAGGCATCGGCGTCATTCCCGCTTCGCGAGCTTAGCGACCAGGTTACTGGACTCCTCTCGGGATCGGTGGCGGAATAGCGGCCGAGCACCCTTGTGGTGGCGGTATTTTCTGGGTAGGAAATTGCGGCATCGCCGGATACCATCGGCGCCTCATTCACATCCTGGACGGTTACGGCCACGTCCAGCGTCCCGGTCTTGCTGCCGTCGGAGGCGCGGACCTGGACGTTGTATTCGTTGTTGCGGCCTGAGTCCGCGGGGCTCTCGAAGTCCGGGGCGTTGGCGAACTGCAACTGGCCGTTGCTGCTGATGGTGAAGTCGCCGTTGTCCGTGCCGCCAAGTGTCCAGGTGAAGGTGGTGGTAGCTCGTTCTGGGTCCACGGCACTGTACATACCCGCGGGGAAACTGGCGTTCTCAGGATAAGGAGCTATCGGAGAGGTTTGAGTTATCTCTGGCGGCTCATCCACGTTGGTGATTGTGACGGTGACAGGGAGTTCGGCTTTCAGGACAGGGTTTCCGTTGTCGGTGGCTACGACGGTGATGCTGTTGCTGGGCGTGGTCTCGTGGTCGGGCTGGCTGGCGAACCTCAGGTTGCCGCTGGCATCGATGGCGAAGTTGCCGCCGTTGGTTCCCTCCACCGACCAGGTGATGGTGCCGCGCTCCGGGTCTGTGGCGGTGTAGCGATGGAGCACCCTGGTAGTGGCGGTGTCCTCCGGGTAGGACAGAGCGTCATCGCCGGTGGTGCGGGCGATGACGGGCGGCTCGTTGACGTTGGTGACCAGCACCTTGACCTCGATCTTGTCGGTCAGCCCGTCCGTGGTCCTGTCGGTGACGGCTACCTCCATCGAGTAGTCCTGCACGTCCTCGTGGTCCAGCGAGTTGTCGGCCAAAACCGTGATCTGGCCGTTGGTGCCGATTTCGAACAGGTTGCTGGGGTCGTCAAGGGTGTAGGTCAGCGTGTCGCCGTCCAGGTCGGTGGCTGTGATTGGGCCGCCAACGCTGGCTCCCTGGATGGCGGTCTCGGGGACCTCGCGAGTGGTTTCCAGACCGTCCTCGAAGAACGGCGCGCGGTTGCCGTCGGATACTGTGACCTGCACCGATGCCCAGGAAACATCATCACCGCCAAAAGTTGTGCGGTGCCGGATGAAGGCAATGTCGTCGAACGTGTCGCCGTCGGCTACGCCGGTGACGGTCATCGTCAGGGGCGTAGCCCAGTTCGCATTTGTACCGACGGTGAATGTGTGATTCACCGGGGAGACGGTTACAGAGTCAACGTCGCTGCTGAAAATCCGCATTGCCAGGTTCGAGGCGGGTTCCGTGGCGGGAACAATGGTGTAGGTTGCCGTGCCGCCCTCGCTGCCAATGGTGACCTCCCGGGTGCCCGGAGTGTAGGTAAGCGCCGGCAGGCCTGTGTCCCGGATGAGGGCCCGCACGAGGCCCAGCACGTAGTCCTTTCCATCGACCGTGATCTCGTGGTAGACGCTCTCGATTTCGTCGCCGGCACCGGTGTCCGATTCAGCCGTCAGGGTGACGGTCTGGGGGTCGTCCCACTCGTACTTGTTCGGGTCCGAAGCATCTCCCTCCTTGGTGAACGTTATCGAGGTTGGCGAGACGGTCAGGGCGTCCGTGTCGGAGCTGCTGAGGCTGATGGTGGTGTCTCCGTCCGGCTGGCTGTCCAGCTGCACTGTGTAGGTGGTGGTGGCGCCCTCGTTGAAAGGATTGTCCGTGCTGCCAATTCTCCCGTCGTAGAAGTGCCCCACGGAAACGTCGGTGGGGAAGGTGGTGCCGGTATGGGTGCTGGTCAGCGTCAGCCCCGGGACGTCGTCGTCGGTTACATCCACCGGCACCACCGCTGCCAGGAATTCGTTGCTGCCGATTGAGACCAGGTGGCGTAATTCCGTGGCCTCGTTGTCTCCGTCGTCGTCCGCGACAGGGGTGACGGTCACCGTTTCGGAAAAATCGGTGCTTGTGAAAGTAGTCTCAGTGGGAGAAACGGTGGCCACGCTGGAGTTGGCTACAGCAAACTTTACTGTCACGTCTGCGGACGGAGCGGATGGCAGATTCACCGTGTATGTTGCCGTGCTTCCCTCGGTCACTTCGACTGAGCTTTTGGAAATAACCAGCTCGGGCAGGGCGACCCTCGACACGCAGGGGGCGAACTCGGAGGTGGAGTTCGTGAGCGTGGCGGTGGCGGTGGCGGTAATTTGCGTGGTCGACGGCGAGGTGAACTCGCCGATGGTATTCTCGAAGGTGCTGGGGGAAAAGGCCAGGTTGCCTGTGATGTCTCCCCGCACCGGGGAGACATCACAGCCACTCCTTGCCCTCGCCGCTGGCGGGCGAGTCGCAGGAGTAGAAGTCCACAATGTACCGGCGATTCGCTATAACGTCCAGGGTGAAGCGCACCGAGGCAACGTCGCCTCTGGTGGCGAAGGTGATATTGGCGGGATAGTTCTGCAGGAAGTTGGGCCCGGTATCGACGTCGCCGATGTCGTTGGCCGTCGCGCCATCGCCGCCCAGGTCGATGCCCAGGCCCCCGTTGTCGTGGATGGAGTTCTCCCAGACGGTGTTGCCCGTGGAACTGTTGCCCGTGATCGTGACCCCGTCGCCGGTGTTGTTGGCGATGGTGTTGACCTCGACGAAGTTGTTATAGGAGCTGCTTGCGATGTGGACGCCGGAGCCGCCGTTGCCGAGGACGGTGCCGCTGTAGTTGGTGCCTATGTAGATCTCGCCGATGAATGTGTCCATGGTGCCAGAGCTTGTCAGGCTGACACCGTGGGAGTCGTTGCCGCCAATGACGTTCTCGTAGATGCCAGTGTTGCGTGCCCCGGAGATGTGGATGCCGGAGCCGGTGATGCCGGAGCCGGTGTTGCCGCGGCCCAGCGTGGCGGAGGCGTTGACCCCGATCAGGTTGTATTGGATGTCGGCGTTCCTGGCGCCGCTGCCGGAGAGGTTGATCCCGTGGGTGTCGTTGCCTGAGATAATATTGTGGCGGAGTATGGCTTCCTCCGCGCCGTTGACGTAGACGCCGGCCATGGCATTGCCGAGATCGGCCGTGCCGCTGGCGTTCAGCCCAATGGTGTTGTCGAAGATGACGGCTCTCTTTGCGCCGCTGCCGTTGATGTGGACCCCGTGGGTCGTGTTGCCGGAGATGACGTTGTCCCGCAGCACCACATCGGGCGCCCCGTTGATGTACACGCCCGCCGTGCCGTTGCCCTCGTCGGACTCGCCGGTGTCGTCCGTGCCGATGCGGTTGCCAACGAGGACCAGCCCGCCGCCGCTTCCCTGCAGCATGATACCGTTGCCCTCGAAGCTGTTGACGGCCAAGCCGCGGACATAGCTGCCCTTGCCGCTGAGCGTCAGGCCGTTGCTGACCGTGCCCGCATTGGTGCCGTCCAGCTCGATGAGGAGGTTGCTGGCGCTGGCCCCCGATTGGCTGTAGCCGTCGATGAACACCGGCTTTGTGATGGTGGGCAGGGCCGACGCGAGGCCGATGGTCTGGGTCCCGCTGCCGGTGATGTTGAACTTGATGACCGCGCCGTTCCCCGCGTTGGCCTGCTGGAAGGCCGCCCGCAGGGTGCAGTTCGTGGAGCCTGGCACGGTTCCGTCGTCGCAGACGCCATCCGAGGTCGAGCTGTCGGCGCCATCGCCCGTGGAGTCCACCGTGTATTCGTCCGGGAACGGGTCAAGGGAGTCCAGGTCGAAGTCATCGGACGATGCGGCAATGGACTCGATGGCGGCGAGGGCGTCTGCCCTGCCGTAGCCGAAGGTGTTGTCGTGCCCAGTCGCGCCCAGGTCGATTGCGGTGTCCTTCAGCTCCTGGGTGACTGCGTCGGAGACAGTCTTCTTGGTTGCGCCTGGAGTGGCCAGCCGCTGAGCCTCCATGACCAGCGCAGCGATGCCGGCCACATGGGGCGCGGCGGCCGAGGTGCCGTAGAAGCGGCTGCCGTTGATGCCAGAAAGCGGTATGCCAAAACCGCCGGCGCCGGTTACCGTAACACCGTCGATGCCCATCACGTCGGGCTTGTTCCGGGTCTGTTCACTGGGAAAATAAATTTCAGTTGGCCCCCGGTCGCTGAAAGCTTCCGGCTCGTCGTTGCCGGGGTCGCCGGCTGAGATGGCGCCGACGGCCAACACCCCAGCCAGGGCGGGATGCCCGATGATGCCGCCCTCTTCGACGCCGTGCTCCAGGACGCCGCCGCCGAGGACAAACAGCTTGAGGGTCTTGTTCTCGGCGGCGGCGTACTCGCGAATGTAGACGTCCGCCACCGAGTAATCGGTAAAGAGGGTGGAAACAATCTCGAAGGGATTATCATCGCCGTTTTGCACCCGGGTGCTGCCCTCGCAAACGTCGTTCTGCAGGTTGAACTTGACGGGTTTGAGGCCGGGAGGGCAGACAAAGAGGTCGTAGTCGTTATCAGAGGACCCGAACTGGTCATTCCACTGGAGTACCACGCTTCTACCGACCCCAATTCTCAGCGCGATGTCCGTTTCGCTCGAACCATCGAAGTCGTGGTAGCCGCTGCCGCCTTCGGAGAATTGGCCATCGTAATGCTTATTGGCGCTGTTGCCGGCGGCGGATACGAACACCGCCCCTCCGGCGACTGCGTCGTCGACCGCCAGTGCTACGAGGCCGTCCTCGAAAAATGGCTCTGAGTAATATCCAAGGTCGTCCACGATGATGTCGGCGCCCTCTCCATTGAAGGCGTCATTGGCCAGCCAGAGTGATGCTTCCACAAATCCCAGTGACGAGCCCGCTGCGGAAAAAGCGAGCTGCGCGCCCGGGGCAAGGTCGTGGATGATCTCCAGCAGGGCGGTACCCTCGTCGCCGCTGCCGTCGTTGTCCGGATTTATTTCTATGCTGCTGGGCAGGTCGCCGCTGGCCTGGGAGGTGCGCCGGGCATCCACGCCGTCGGAGATCACGCCGACCTTCACTCCCCTGCCGTTGAGGCCGCTGAAGGCGCGAACCAGGTCGGCCCGGTGGACGCCGTCGCCCTCGGTGTTGACGCGGCCGGTCTTGGTCTCACCGTAGTCGGGGGGAGTGATCTCCTGCACAGCGTCCAGAGCCGCGAGATCGTCGAGGGCGGAGATGGGCACCCACGCCTGCACCACGTTCACGTCGGAGTTGGTGATCTCGATGGTCACCCCCAGGTCGCGCAGTTCCTGCAGCGTCTCCTCATCGGTGTTCTCCAGGTGGATGTACACCTGCACGTTGCCCGAGGAGTCGAACCGCACCGGGTCGTCGGTTGTGTCTGATTTCGACGGCGCGCTGTCGGCTGCTGGCGCGTCCTTGGTGGTGAGGCCGTCGCCCGACTGCGAGCGGGTGACGGCGCCGCTGTCCGATTGGGTGTCCGCCTCCGCCGAGGTAGTCTCGCGCTGATCGATGAACCGCTGGAGCAGCGGACTGACCGGCGAGTCCTGCTTGCCCGTCTCTTCCGGCGGCTCCTGGGCGAACACGGGCGCACCGGCCAGCGCCAGGCAGGCCAGTAACGCCAGCGATATGATTGCTGCTGTTCTCATTTCCGGATAGTTGAGTTAATTGAGCTTGCAGGGACCCCGGCGACGGCATCGTAACGACGCAAATGGCCTTTCAAATACGGCCCCACCGGACTGCAGTCCAAATTGGCGTCCACAGATATTTAATTTGAAAACATGTGTGAAAATCAAGGATACAGTGAGTGAAAATCGAAGGTGTCGTGAGTGAAAGTTAAAGGATATAGTGAGTGAAAGTCAAAGGTACAGTGAGTGAAAGTCAAGGGTGCAGCACCCTTTCCTCAAAAACGATGGCCCCGCCTGCCTGATATCGGACTACGAACAGAAATGGGCGGTCAGCGACGATCACCATGGGTTGCTGCCCGACCTCCACAGCCCACCCTTCGCCGACAACTACGTACGTGGCTGCCGCCATGCAGCAAAACTGGCGCGTTTTGGCTATGTTCGTTCGATTCGCAGCCTGCCGCTCATCTCAAAGCCCCAATTCCCGGGCTATCTCAATTGCCCCGTATGTGCATTGGTTGATGGCAATGTACAATTGCGAAGTGGAGCCGGTTGACTCGCGGACTGTGAGCTATGAGAACAGGGTCTGACTACAAAGAGAGTCTTCGCGATGGGCGCGACGTATGGGTAGTGGGCGAAGGCGGCGTGCCGGACGTCACCACGCACCCTTCGACCGCGGCCATGGTGGATGAGTACGTCGCCTGGTATGACCGTCACTTCGACCCCGACTGGCAGGATGTCCTGCTGACCCCTTCCGATCAATACGGCAGGCGACGTCCTCTCGCGCTCACCCCGCCAAAGACATCCGAGGACCTGCGGCGCTTGGGCAAAGAAATTTCCGCCGTGCACTTCATCACTGGCGGAAACATGACCCACACCCCGGGCTACGGGGCCCTGATCGCCCTTGGGATGCTCAATTCCCTGGTACGGCTGAACCATTCCTCTGAAGACATCGAGGCAGCCGAGGCATACCTGAATTCCCTGTGTGAGTCTGGAAGGTTCCTCACGTTCGCCGGTGGTGGTCCGCTCATTGGCACACGACTCCGCCAGGACGAAAGCCAGCGAGCAGCCCTCAAGCTTGTAAGCGAAACAGCGGAAGGCATCGTGGTGAGCGGCAAAATCCAGATGCACACCAGCACACCGTTCGCGGAGGACCTGCTGGTCACCAGCAGGGACGAGCTGCCCCCCGGCAGCGGCCGACACCTGTGGTTCATCGTGCCCGTGAATGCACCCGGCCTCCGCGTTGTGTCGCGTCGCGCCGCCGCCAGGCACCGGAACTCGTTTTTGTCCCCCTTGAGCAGCCGGTTTGATGAACTGGACTCCATGGTCTGGATGGACGACGTATTCGTACCCCGCTCCCGCGTTTTCACCGGGGAACCCCTGAACCGGAACCGTCGCCACTCCCTCGTATGCTGGCTGCTCTGGCACCACAGTTACGGTTGGCTCGCCAAGTCGGAACTGACCTTGGCCCTCTCCCTCGCTTTGGCGGAGGTCATGGGCCTCAAGGACAATCCACAGACAATTGAGCAGCTGGTCGAGTTGACCGTCAATGTCCAGACCACCCGCACCTGCATGACGGCGGCGGAACTGGAACCCGAAACGACGGCCAGCGGACATGCCCTGCCCAACCAGCTGCACGTGGCCTCAGCGGGAACCAACACCCTCAGGGTTCGCCAGCGAATGGGCGAAATCCTGCGCGGCCTCCCCGGTTCTTCGCTGGTCAATGCTCCCGCCGATACCGACTTCGAAGACCCGAAGATGGCTGCCGAGCTGGAAGACGCCTTTGGCGGGGGAGGTTACACTGCCCTGCAACGGGCGGCGCTCCTGCAGCTCGCCTGGGACCAGGTGTCGTCGGGTCTGGATGGGAGAGAGGCGGTGTTCGAGCTCCATGCCAGCGGCGGGCTGGAGTCCTGGCGCCGCCTATTGGCGGCTTGGTTTGGCGGCTACAACCAGCTGGCCAACAGCGTACAGCAGTTCGTACAGGTGGACCTGCCGCCCATGGATCTGAGCGGTCTGCAAGAGGTTCCGCCCACACCGGCGCGAATGCCGCTATCGTCTTCCCATCGCTGAACCTTCAATTCGATTGGTTCTTCCTTTTTGAGAAGTATCCGAATGCAAAATTGGGTGTCGAATGCCCTTGAAATCGGAGTGAGAGAAAAGTGACTGACAAAAATACCGAGATTGTCGTACTCGGAGGCGGGTGTTTCTGGTGCACTGAGGCCGTTTTTCTGGAAATCGCAGGGGTAACCGCGGTAACGTCGGGATATTCCGGCGGCCACAAGGTTAATCCGACCTACTACGAGGTCTGCGGCGAAAAGACGGGGCATGCCGAAGTGATACGGGTGGAATTCCACCCGGGCCGGATAACATTCCCGGAAGTCCTCGAGGTGTTCTTCGCCACTCACGACCCAACGACCTTCAACCGCCAGGGTGCCGATCGTGGTGCACGGTACCGCTCGGTGATTCTTTACACCTCTGATTCCCAGAAGGAACAGGCGGAGAAATTTATCAGGGAACTGGACGCCTCAGGGACCGAAAACGGGCCAGTGGTGACACAGATTGCCCCATTCGAAACGTTTTATCCCGCGGAAAGGGAACATCAACTCTTCTACCAGAACAATCCTGGCAGCATGTACTGCCAGATAGTTATCAACCCCAAGGTTGCCAAGACGCGGCAGAAGTTCAGCAGCAAACTCCGCTAAACTCGACGCCTCGTTGACCTTCGGGGTAGCTTGCGGCGTAGTACGCTTCCCCGGTTGGGGAGCATAGTTTAGGTCCCCGGGTGGCTCTATGAACAGAACGGTCAAATTCAGCGTCCGGATACACCAGGGTGGTTACGATTACCAGACCCTTCGGCGAATCTGGTTGGATGCCGACAGGCTGGGCTACCATTCCGCGACCCTGTACGACCTGCTGAACGTACCCACCCTGGAGTGCTGGACCACCCTGTCCGCCATCGCCGCCGAAACGAGCCGGATAAGGCTCACGCCGCTGGTGCTGGCGAACACTTACCGTCCGCCGGCGGTCTTTGCCAAGATGGCCTCCACCCTGGACGTCATCAGCGATGGCAGGCTGGAGGTTGGGATTGGCGCCGGGGGCGGCAGAACGGACCATCAGGCCGCCGGGCTGGATTTCCCCTCGACGCCGGAGAGAGTGCGGATGCTGGAAGAGTCCGTCGAAATGATGAAGAGGTTGTGGACGGAAGAGGAGGTGACCTTCCAGGGCAGTTACTATAGTCTGTCCGGAGCGAAGAACGACCCCGCGCCCATCCAGAAACCCCACCCGCCGTTTCTGATTGGAGGACACGGCGAGAGGCACCTGTTCCGGGCGGTAGCCCGCCACGCCGACATCTGCAACGTGGGTTTCGAGATGGACCTCGTCGAACACCGTGCGACCCTGGATGTTCTTGAGGGACACTGCCGGGATGTGGGAAGGGACCCCTCGGAGATCGAGGTCACTCACAACACCAGGGTCGTGATTGCAGAGACAGAGGCAGAGTTCGACAGGATGGTATCCCGGGGCGCGGCTTCTGCCAACATGACTGCCGACGACTACCGGGCGTCCCTGTCCCGGGCAATCGCTGGAACGCCGGAGCAGTGCGCCGAGCAGATCGAATGCTACGTGGACAGCGACATCACCTACTTCTTCCTTCTCTTCCCGGACCCAATACCCACCGAAAGCATGGAGCTGTTTGCCAGGGAAGTGATGCCAAGGTTTGCCGAATCTTCTCCCTGACGGAGGCCGCTCAGTTAGAGCCGGTTTTCGGATACCGGCGTCTTCGGGAGGCGGGTGCCAGCTAATCGGCGGGACGCAGGTTGGGGGGCAGGTGTTGCTCCCAGTCTGGCATCAGCCTGGCCTGTGGAGAGGGCAGCATCCAGGCCGAGACTAGCAGCCTGTCCGAGGATTAGATTTTGGAGACGAAAAGCGCCACTGTCTAATCGCATTGGTGACTAATAGGCTCAAATAAAACAGTAATCAGAATAATTGACGTTGTTAAAGACGATTTTCGCTTAGAACATTGTTTCTCGGACAGGCTGCTAGAAGCCGGGCCGAAAAGCCCTGGATGGGGAGAGAGATTTCGGCAGTAAAGCCGGGGCGAACAGAATCTGGGACCACAGCAGTCCGAGCCGGACAGCGCCGAAAATGGCCGTAGCATGGGCGACCACACCGTGGGAAACAGCCTGGACATCACTGGGGACGGCACTGGGGACGGCACTGGGGACGGCACTGAGGACGGCGCGGTGGCGCGGAAGCCCACCGCCGACACTGTCCGACAGCTCGATTTTGCCCGCCACCAGGGTCAGGTTGGCCACTGTAGCCGCTAGGTACAGCTGGAATCGCGTCTTGGCGCGTCCGAAGTAGCGGGACTGGCGAATGCCCAACTGGACCAGTCGGGCCAATCTGTGCTCGACCACCACGCGTCGCGCTCGATATTCGTCATACCCGGCGCTCTGTTGCAACGCACGGGCCTGTTGCAGGAGAGCCTCCTGGGGATGGATCAGCACCCGCCGTCCCTTCCTGCCCTTGGCCGAGATGCACTGAGACCGCAGGGGACATGTCATACATTCGGACCCGTCGAACTGGAAGGCCTGCAAGTGGTGTATCCGACCCGCGGCATCCGTACGCCGTCCCGCTGGCACTATGGTGTGGGTGACCTGCCCTGCCGGACAGGTGCAACTGCCCGCCACCAGGTCGATGACAAAGTCATTCTTGGGAAAGCGCTGCCGGTCGGGCCGTCCCGGCACCCGGGCAATCAGGGTGCGGCCCGCGTCGGCGAAGGTCTGCCTGGTAGCTCCGTCTCCATAGGCGGCGTCGCCCATGGCCTCCTGCACCGGCACACCGGTGTTGGCCTCGCTCTGTTCTACCAGTTCCAGCGCCCCCAGGTTGTCCGGAGCGTTGCCCGGCAGTACCTCCACGGCGGTGATCAGCTGGGTGTCGGTGTCAACCACAATCGCCGCCTTGTGTCCGTCGAAGCGTCTCCTGCTGCTCTTGTGCCCGTGGCGCATCTCAGGGTCGTGCACCGACATCATCCGGTCCTTGCTCACCCCGTCCTTGAGGCTCACGCCGTCATCGCCGTCGCCGTCGCCGTCGCCGTCGCCACCCTTGCGCTCAATGTCCTGGAGCAGCAACTGCCCCAGCAGTTCCGCCGCCGCCACTATCTGCTGACGCTCAGCACCGTCCTCGGGCAACTCCCCCTGGGCCAGCCGCGATAATTCCAAGAGCCGGTCCGCGTCTCCCACAATCCCCGCCAGCAGTGCCGTCCGCGCCCGCTTGTCCGACCAGTCGATGGTCGCCTCTCCCTTGATGCTGGAGGCGAGGTACCGCCCGTATCCCCGGGCCTTGGCCCATTTCCCGACGCTGATTCCCTCAACCTGCGCCAGCGCCCGCATCAGTTTGACGATCCCGTCGGCCAGCAGATTGTAGGTGTCCCTCACCGCGCCCCGGCCCAGGATGTTGGTCGTGTCCAGAGCCACCTTCATGCTGCGCCTCTTCAGGTAGCCCGACTCCCGGGCGAGGCGCACGCTGGACTCGAATACCTCCCGCACCCTGTCGTGCAGGATCAGCTGGGCCCGGAACACCTGGAGCGTGCTTTTGGCGAAGGGCCTGTCCTCCACCTCAATCCCCAGAGCCACCTTCCAGCGGATGTCGAAGTCGGCCCGGGCCTTGGCCTCGGCGTCGCTCACCTTGTCGTGGGTCTGCAACAGCAGCGCCGTGGCCAGCAGGCTGGGCGGCACGCTGTCCCGGCCGTTGTCAGCGCAGTAGAACACCGCGAAATCGGAGTCCTGGAACAGCCGGCCCCGCAGGGAAGCCAGCAGACCGTAGAAGGTGTCCTTCCCCACGTGGTCCAGGTACAACCGGTCCGCTTCCCAAAGACCCCTCTGGTCCGAACGCTCTCCCAGCATTCTCAACCCTCGCTACTCTTGTTGACCCCAATTATAAATGCTCGGCGACTCAAACCCTTTCCGGCCAGATTTCTAGGGCCAGGGTGCTGAACCCCAGCGACATGAGCAGCGGAGCCAGGTACGTGCCCGTCAGGTCCCACAGGATTCCCGCGCATACGGGCGCCACTCCCATCCCGAGGCCGTTACCCAGATTCTGCCAGCCGTAGAGGCTGCCTTTGGGGGACGTTCCCATAGTACTGGCGGTTGGCAATCGGGAACGTGGGAACCTCGCAGCTCTGGCCAATACCAAGGAGGAAAGCAAACACGTAGAATGCCCACACGTCTTGGGAAAAGAGGATGATCAGCAGCGGGAATACCTGCAGGGACATACCCACCACCCAGACCGTTCGGCAGCCCCATCGTTCCGCCGCGACGGGAACCAGTCCCCGGGCGATGACCCCCACGCCCTGCTGAGCGGCGAGCACCCCGGCGGCCACTCCCAGCGACAGACCGCGGTCCACCGCGATGGCCACGATCAGGACGTTGATGATGTTGTGGCCCATGCATCCCCAGTAGTGGATCCCGATGAGGTTCCAGAAAGTAACGGTGCGCTTCGCCTGCTGGATAAAGACCCGGGCCCTTACCTTGGCGGCCTCATCCCTCTGCGGCCCCTGGACCGGCCCGTCTCCAAGGTCGCCCCATGGGCGCAGCCCTATCTCGGCGGGTCCGTTGTGAAAGAACCTGACCAGCAGGAGAAGTATGGCTCCGCCTGCTATTCCCGGAAGCCAGAATATCCACTGCATTCCGAGCTGGTTGAAGGCCGCTCCGATGAGGAAGAGCAGCGCAATGGTGCCCGCTCCTTGGAACGACCACACCACGCCCATGGCGGCTCCCAGGTGTCTCCTGAACCACAGGGTGACGCCCGACACCGTCAGTACGGTGAAAATGGTCGTGGCGCCGCCCAAGATCACACCGAAGAAGACATAGAACTGCCAGAGATTGCTCATGACGCCCGTCAGCATCATGCCGGCAATGAACAGGATGCCTCCAAGCAACAGGAGCCTCCGCACCCCGTACCGGTCTCCGAGCAGCCCCACGTAGGGGCTCACCAGACCCAGGACTATCCACTGCAGGCTGAAGGCGAAGCTGATCTCCCCGTAGCTCCAGCCGAACCCGGCGTCGGGGTCGCTCAGGTGAGGCACCAGCGCAGCGGCCGCGAATCGAACGGCCGACGTGATGAACCCCATCGCTGCTGCAATCGCAACGATGACCCAGGCGTAATGGACCTGTCTCTTCGAGAACAACAATGCTGTTACTTCGTCACAAATGAATCGACTGGACTGGCTGCGCTTTTAGAATTCGAAGGAGCGGTTTCAGTGGGATTGGTCTAAATGACAATTCATCCCGCAGCGAGGCCCAGAAGGCGCCGCGCGTTGCCGTGATTGATCAACTCCCGGTCGGCTTCAGGGCAGTCCAACCCGTCCACCATCTCGTTGTAAATCTCAATGTTCGGAGGGCCGAAGGGGTGGTCTGTGCCGTATAGCAACCGCTCCGCCCCGAACATCCTGTAGCAGTATTCCAGCGCTTCCGGGCTGTGGGATACGGTGTCCACATACAGCTTGTCGAAGTGGGACTGGGAGGACTGGTCTAGGTCGATCCATTCGTCGGGCGAGGTCCATTCGTCGATCAACCGGCCCACTCGTCCCCTGATGTACGGGACGAACCCCCCGGTATGCGGAACGATCAGCTTCAGGTCAGGGTATTCCTGGAAGAGGCCGCTCATCACCATGCGCACGGTGGCGAGGGCCGTGTCGAACATGAACGCCATGCCGGGAACCAGCGGCCGATGGTCGATGCCGTTCATGTTGATGGGAGCCGTTGGATGCATGTTGATGGGCAGTCCCAGGCTTTCGACATGCTTGTACACAGGCCAGAATTCCTTGATGTCCACGGTCTTCTGGTTGACGTTGGAAAACAGGTAGACGCCCTTGAATCCCAGCTGGTTCACGCACCGATCGATCTCGGCGATGGTCTGCTCGATGCTGTGCCAGCCCAGTGTGGCCCATGCCTCGAACTTGCCAGGGTGCGCCTGCATCACCTCGGCGAGGTGGTCGTTGATGCGCGAAGCCCACCCGTCCGCCTCCGGGCTGCCCAGCAGCTCCGGCCCGGGCATTCCATGGCTCAGCACCGAAATGCCTATGCCCAGGTCTTCCATTGCCCGCAGTTTCTGGTCGACGTCGGCGTGAGCCGACGGTGAAGCGTGCAGGTACCCGCCGGTGCAGCTCACAAAGTAGGTCCCGCCACGAAGGACTCCTTGGGGCAGTGAGCCACGGCCCGTGAGGTATTCCAAGTACGGAAGGTAAACCATGTGGCTGTGAACATCGATGCGCATTGGTGCCTCCGGTTCTTGGCTGCAATTGGCGGCGGACTTCCCTGAGATCAAAAGGCCTAGATGAAGAACGAGGGGAGACGGCGGTGGAGTTGTGGCTGATGTGGCACGTCGTCGCCCTGGGACGATGCGTATTCTACCAATATTGCGGTCGGTTCGGGGGATGATGCCGCGATTCTTCCAATCGCAGCTCCACAGGCATGGGCGACACTATGGCTGACAGGAGGGCACTCGGTCGGCCAACGAAAAAGGGTGTTGCTCAAGGCAACACCCTGCATTAACGTCATTGAAAGTCAGACAGCCCCATAACAGACGGAATTGCCGAATCGTATTACAGCCCCGACTCACCCGTTCGCAGCGTAAAAGCGGACTCCACGTCAGACACGAACACCCGCCCGTCGCCGGGAAATCCGGTGGACGCTGCCGCCTGGATGCAGTTGGAAACATTTTCCACCTGGTCGTCCTCGACCACTACCATGAACATGCACTTGGCAAGCTCGTCGTAGAAGTGGTCGCCGACCTGTACCCCCTGCTGCTTGCCGCGTCCCAGCACATCCCACTTGGTCATTGCCGGAAATCCGTCGTTGGCCAGGGCCGCGGCCACGGCGACCTCCTTCTCGGGCCGGATGATCGCTCGCACCATCTTCATCGTCGTTTCTCCTGAAATCTTGCTATGCTTCGAAGTCAATTCCCGGAATATCGGACCCATTCAGACCCTCATTGGCCGCGAACCCACCCGCATTGAACCTTTCGATAATTATGGGAAGCACGGCCCCAAGCTTCGACACAGGCACCTGCTCCGCCAGCTTCTTTGCCGGGCGGGCGTTGGGTCCGGTCCTGCCGCCAGCGAATATCGTTACCGCGTCCACAACTTCGCCCTCGAACCGCGTCTTGCCTCCCTGAAGGCCGATGTCGGCGGCGTGGTGGTTGCCGCAGCCCGCTGGGCACCCGGACCAGTACATCCGCAACGGAGCGGCGTCAGGGTAGAGAGTGTCCAGCGCCTGCACGACCCGCTGGCTGACGCTCTTGGTTTCGATAAGAGCCAGGTTGCAATAGTCGTTGCCGGTGCAGCTCACCATCCCTCTCATCAAGGGCGGGGGCTCAGGCGACAATCGGGACAGCAGTGGTTCTTCGAGCAACGCGGGCAGCTTACCCTCAGTCACGTCGGCTATGATGGCGTTCTGACTCACGGTGAGCCGTATAGCGCCGGAACCGTAGACATCCGCCAGTCGAGCCAGCTCGGTCATGTCGTCGGCGCAGGTGCGGCCGGTGGGCACGCACAGCCCGACAGAGTACAGCCCTTCCTGCCGTTGCGGGTTCACCCCCATGTGGTCCGGGTGGTTGTCGTACCGGGCGTCCCGGCCCGCCGGAGGCAATGGCTGGCCCCAGCGCTCTTCCAACCGCTCGCGAAACTTGTCGACGCCCCAGTCGTCCAGCAGAAAAGCCAGGCGGGCGCGGGTCCGCTTCTCGCGCGAACCCTCGTCACGGAACATCAGCGTAATCGTGGAGGCCAGCCGCGCGGCATCCTGCGGCCCGACGAACACGTCCAGCGGAGATGCGACGGTCATGCCGCCGGAACCCATCTTGCCCCCGACTGCCACGTTGAACCCGCATTCGCCATCGGGCCCCCATGCCGGCGTCATCGCTATGTCCTGCGCCTCGGCGTGGATGCAGTTCTCACGGCAGCCGGTGAAGGCCACGTTCAGCTTGCGCGGGAGGTTTGTGTACTCGCGGTTGCCCAGGAACATTCGTGTGAACTCTTCGCCGACGGGAGAGGCGTCGAACAGTTCGTTGGGGGTCAGCCCCGACAACGCGCAGGTGTTGGTGCCCCGAATGTTGTCCATCCCCGTCTGCAGCGACGTGAGGTCGATGCCCCTCAGTGACTCCAGGATTTTAGGAACGTCCCTGATTTGAATGTCGCGCAGCTCTATCTGTTGTCGGGTGGTGAGGTCCATCACGCCGCTGCCCAGTCTGCGAGACAGGGCGGCCAGGGCGGTGAGTTGCGCCGCGCTCAGGAGTCCGTTGGTGACGCGCAGCCGCATCATGAACCGCCCTGGGGTGGGCTTGCGGAAGAAAGTGCCGATCCACTTCAGCCGCTCCCGATCGTCGGGTTCGATGGTCTCCCAACCACCGTGTTGCGCAGCGAGCTCGTTGATCTCGTCCAGGATGTCCAGACCAGGCTTCTCGGCCTTGATCCGCTCGACCGGGTTGCCTGTTTTCGTTGCTGTGGTCACTCTTGCCCCGCCTTAATCTTCAACTCGTCGTGGGTATATTGAGTCCTACGCCTCGCTGAACAGGGCCATCGGCACCCGCTTGGCGTAGGCCGGTGCGACCGCCAGCTGTCCCCGGCCAAGTGCGCGCTCCATCGCCCGCCGCTCCTCGGTTTCGCGCTCCGGCGAGAAGCGCACCACCAGCACCAGCCCGGACGCCACGGTTACGATGGCACCAAGGTAAAGCAGGGCCATCTCTGTGCTCAGCGATTCCATACGGAACAGGAACCCGGCGGCCACCGCCCCGGCGTTGCCGCCCGCGCCCACGATGCCGGCCACGGCGCCAAGCGCCTTCTGGTTGATGAACGGCACTACCGAGAAAGTCGCGCCTTCAGACATTTGCACGAACAGGCTGAAGACCAGCATTGCTCCGATAGCCAGCGGCAGGATGTCCATACGAGAGAAGACCGCCAGTGCGATTCCCTCTACCAGCAGGACAGACCCGAGGAACAGCGTCCGGCCTCGGAGGCCGAAGCGGATGCCCACCTTGTCGCCTACGAAGCCGCCCAGTGAGCGGGCGAACAGGTTCATCAGGCCGAACAGTCCGGCAATCAGCCCTGCCATCCCCACACCCAGCCCGAAGCGGTCGTGGTAGTAGAGGGCTGCAATATTGTTCATTGTCAGCTCGACGCCGAAGCAGGCGCCGTAGATCATGAACAGCGCCCAGACGCGGTGGTCTTTCGCCGCTTCCAGGAAAGCCTTGGTCCTTGCGCCGGGCGGCTCCTTTGACCGCTCTTCCTCAGCCTGTTCTGATGGCGAGTCCTGGGTGAACTTGAAGTACGCGATGCCCATGAAGAACAGCGCCACGCCGGGCGCCACCATGGCGATGCGCCATCCGATTACGTCGGTTGCGCCCAAGGCTACTATGACGGCCAGCACCAGCGGCATGGCCATCTGCGTGACGCCCCCTCCCATGTTGCCCCTGCCGGCAGTGGTGGCGTTCGCCGTCCCCACCACGTTCGGCGCGAACATCACCGAGGTGTGATACTGCGTGATGACGAAGGAGGCGCCGATGATGCCGATGGCCAGCCGGAACAGTAGGAAAGACTCGTAGTTGTTGGCCAGTCCTATGGTCATCACCGGAATCGAGCCGATGATAAGCAGGGCCGAGTATGTGACGCGGGGCCCGACGCGGTCGCACAGCCATCCCACCACCAGCCTCGCCACGATGGTTGCGGCGACTGACGCGATGACTGTGTTGCCTATCTCTGTCTTGGTGAGCTGGAGATCATCGCGAACGATGGCCATCATCGGCGCGATGCCGAACCATCCGAAGAAGGCAAGAAAGAACGCCATCCAGCTCATGTGGAACACCCGCATGTGCGGAAGTCCGAAGCTGAACAGCGGGATACGCGTTGCCTTTTGAGTGAGTGGGTCCACTCCGATGGTCATGACTGCCCTCGCTCAGATATCACCAACGGGTCCGCAATCCGAGTCGCCAGACGGGTCAGTTCGTTCTTTACACTTCCACGGACGAGTCGCCGCTGCCCATCCTTGCCACCACAATGTGGGCCTTCTCCTGGCCGGGCGCGCCGAGCACGGATGTCTTGCTCTGGCCGAGCAGCCGCTTGATGCCGTGGGGGTCCCGTGCGAAGCCGCGGACCTGGTTCAGCCACTTGACGCTCTTGTAGCCCTGCAGGAACGGGACCCACAGGCGCACCGGGCCGCCCAGCTCTTGGGGCAGCCGCTTGCCCTCGATCTCGTAGACCAGCAGCACGCGGGGGTCGCGGGCCAGCGCCTTGGGGAGAGTCTCGAAGTACATCCCGTCCCCGGAATAGAACGAGAGGAATCGGCTTCCTGTCAGGTCGACGCCTAGGGAATCCATGAGCACAGGCAGCCGGATGCCGGTTACCATCGGCGTCTCCGACCAGTTGAATATCTGGCAGACCAGCGGCGTCGGCTCCTGCACCTTGGGCAGTTCCTTCA
The DNA here is from genome assembly GCA_965261355.1 of Dehalococcoidia bacterium. Lineage (GTDB taxonomy): Bacteria > Chloroflexota > Dehalococcoidia > Lucifugimonadales > UBA3495 > VXOI01. Next base: position 151,605 of record OZ253464.1, read on the forward strand.
AATGCTCACATGTGGCCAAGGCGGTCTTGCCCGTGATTTCAGTAATCGGTAAGCTCCAGTCCTCCAGCGCCAACGGCTGAGGCATGGGATAGAGCGACAGGACCGGCAGGGGCTCAGCCTCGAAGTCCATGGCCGCGAACTGGTCCTTGAATTTCGGGTACTTGACGTCGGGACGGACGACCATGGCTTACACCTCCACCGGTTCGGATTCCGGAATCACCGTTTCTTCCGGCGAGAAGATGACCTCCTCCACCGGACAGACGAACACCTTGCCATCGCCGAAGTTTTCCGATTTGTTCACTGCTATGAGAGCGCGAACCAGGCTTCCAGTCATTTCGTCGGGCACAAGCCAGGTCAGCATCCGCTTCGGCAGAAACTGCATCACTCCGTCGTCGCTGCCGTTGACTGGGCGCATGTAGCGCAGGCCGCGCTGCTTCCCCCGGCCCATGACGCGAAAGTGAGAGCATTCGGACAGCCCCAACGCCTGCGCCGCTGCCAGGGTTTCCTGCCATTTCTCAGACCGGATAACTGCTACGACTTCCTTCATGCAACGGTGCCCTCGACGAGATTTACAGCTAAAGCTACAAGAAGGGTGTTTCGCTCCCGTTGCTGAAAGGTGTCACTGGATTTACGATATCGTTACAAAACTATTGCTATTCTGTTGCTATTGAGTTAAATGTCTCCAGCAGCCGTCACGCACAACCTTGACGGAGTCGCCGGGAACAGGCTTGGAATTTGAACGGCAGGGCAATCCCGTCTTAAACGCTTGAGGCCCTGTAACCTGTCCTTCCTGCGCAGGCGGGAATCCAAACCCCCGTCTCCCCTCGCACCCAGAATCGCCGTCCTTCCCGCGCAGGCGGGAATCCAAACCCCCGTCTCCCCTCGCACCCAGAATCGAAGGAAGCGCTGTCACTCCCACCTCCACCGCCATTCCCCCCCCAATTTGTGTGCTGAGAAATGAGACGCGATGGCCCTGACTTGACCGGATGGAGTCCTGACGCAAGTCGCGAAAAATGCTAAGGTGAACCCGACGGAGACACGAGTAGCGGACATAACAGGGGCTGGTTGCCATCTCCGGTAAAGTGTCCGAAACAGGAAGGTCAAACTTGGCATACGAAACAATTGTCCTGGAAAAGCGAGACCACATCGCTCGCCTTACGCTCAACCGTCCGGAACGGCTGAACGCGTTGAACCGGCAGATGTTTGCCGAGCTGAACTCTGCGCTTGAGGATGTGGCAGGCGACCGGGAAATGCGCGTGCTGGTGCTCACCGGCGCGGGCAGGGCATTCTGTGCCTCAGCCGACATCAAGGAAGAACGACAGGAGGGGGACCGGCTGCTGGGTTACATGGAGCCCAACGAAATCTACCAGTTCATCCGCAGCGGCCCTCAGGGCATCACTCTTAAGCTTCACCAGATGGAAATTCCGACGATCGCCATGATCAACGGCCTGGCCATCGGCGACGGGTTCGACTTCGTGCTGGCCTGCGATATCCGGGTTGGTTGCGAGCGCTCCCGGTTTATGAATGCCTTCCTGCAGATGGGGCTGGTTTCGAACACCGGGGCAACCTGGCTCTACCCGAGGGCCATGGGAGTCAATCAGGCCCTGGAATTGCTGTACACCGCAGACTGGTTAGAAGCGGAAGACGCCCTGCGGCTGGGCGTGCTCAACCGTCTCGTGCCGTCAGCAGACCTGCAGGAGGAAACGATGGCCTTGGCCACCAGGATCGCCGGAAAGTCTCCTGTGGCCAACCGCCTGGTCAAGGGCATGGTCTACAGAGGCCTGGGCCAGTCGCTGGAGGAGCATCTGCCGGAAGCGGCCCATGCCGAAGTGCTATCCTTGGCAAGCGAAGACCATCGCGAGGCCCTCGCGGCCTTCCTGGAAGGTCGTGAGCCCAATTTCAAGGGTAAGTAGCCGACTCAAGCGAGGAACGTGAATGGCTGACTCTCTGGTGGAGCGGCTGAAGGCCACCATAGGACAGGAACTGGTGTTCCAGGCCCCCGACGAGGTCGGGCGTTCCGCCTTCCGTCAGTACGCCCTGGCCGTCGGCGACTTCAACCCCATATACTCCGACCCTGAACACGCTGTTGCACACGGCCTGCGGGATGTCATGGCCCCGCCGACGCTGATATGCGACACCTGGCAGTACGTCGACAGCGATATGGACGAGCGCGGCGACCTGTTGGGTCGCGGATCCTTCGGTGAGCTGACCGGGCTTCGCGCCGGCAACGAGTACGAGTTCTTTCAACCCATACACCCGGACGACTCGATCACGGCGCGCTGGCTGGTGAAGGACGTATACGAACGCACTGGACGCTCCGGCTCGCTCGTCTTCCAGGTCGTCGAGGCCACGTTCCACAACCAGAAAGGCGAATTGCTGGCCCGCAATACCGAGACCCTGTTCTACCGTGAGGAAGCGCCGGTATGACCGCCAGCGGGAACTCCGGACGGTATTTCGAGGAAGTCGCGGTCAGCGAGGAGTTGACCGGGCTTCACAAGCAGATCGATCTTCCCCGGATGATGGCCTACGGTGCCGCCACCTGGGACTTCATCCGAGTTCACTACGACGCCGACCGCGCCCGGGAACTGGGCTTCCCTGGCCCGTTCGTGGATGGCCAGATGCTGGGCGCCTTCCTCGCCCAGCTCGTCCAGGACTGGGCAGGCCCGGGTGCATTTCTGCGCAAGCTGGCCTTCCGCAACCGGGTGATGGTGTACCCCGGAGATTCTTTGGTGTGCCGGGGCACGGTCACCGGGCTGTCCGGGGACGGCGACGGTGATGACGCGGCTGGTATCGTCGAGTGCGACCTGTGGATTGAAAACCAGCGCGACGAGCGTGTGGTCGACCGGGCCAGTGCGGTGGTGCAGCTACCCCGTCGATCGGATCCCGGAAGGCCCTGATGGTCTCTAACGCTGACTCGCAAGGGAATCCGCCCGCCGCCCTCGCCGGCGTGAGGGTCGTCGAATGCACCGAGATGGCGTCGGCATCGTTCTGCGCCCGCCTGCTTGGCGACGCCGGGGCTGACGTGGTCAAGGCGGAGCAGCCCGGGGGAGACCGGCACCGCAGGCACGGCCCCTTTCCCGACGGCAACCCCGACCCCGACTGGAGCGGGATGTTCCTGTACCTGAACGCCAACAAGCGTGGCCTTGGCCTTGACCTGCGCGAGCCCGCTCAGAACGCCGCATTCAGGGAACTCCTGAGCAGTGCCGACATTCTGGTGGTAGGCGGGCAGAGTGCTGAAATCGAACAGCAGGGTCTGCGTCGGGAGTACCTGCAACCGCTCAATCCCCGGCTGATTGTCGCTGCCATCACGCCCTTCGGCCTAAGTGGCCCGAACAGCGCCTATGTTGGAGACGACCTGACGGCGGTAGCGGCCGGCGGCTTGTCCTTCGCAACCCCCGGTGTCCCCGACGGCGTGCTGGACCCGGCGACTGAACCCCCTCTCACCGCCAACACTCCCCTAGCCGAGCTGATGACCGGCGTGCTGGGGTCGGCGGCCTGCGTGGCAGCGCTGCTGGCCCGTCAATTCAGCGGGCAGGGCTGCGAAATCGACCTCTCGTTACAGGAGGGAGTGGCTGCGGTCATGCCCTACGAACTGGCCCATGCCGCCTACCACGAGGCCAAGACCCGCCAGCCGCCCGGTTTCGCTCTGATGCCGAACGTCTATATGCCCTGCAAGGACGGCTACGTTGTAATCATGGCCGTCCTCGACGGCCACTGGCGCAGGTTGATGGACGCCGCAGGCAACCCCGAGTGGGGCGACCTGGAGGTATTCGCCACCGGACGACTTCGAGGCGAGAACTGGGACGCGCTTGAACCGCTCCTGCTGGAATGGACCATGACTCATACCGGCGAGGAAATAGCCCTACTTGCCCAGGAACGCGGCGTCCCTTGTTTCCCCGCCTACACCGTCGGACAGATGATGGAATCACCTCATGTGACCGAGCGGGGTTTCCTGCGAAAATTGACGAGTCCGCAGGGCCGCAGTTTCCAGTTGCCGGGGCATCCCATACACATGAGCGCCACGCCGTGGCAGTCCTTTCGTCCCGCGCCCCGCCTGGGCCAGCATACCGCCGAAGTCCTGCGAGAATGGCTTGGCTGGCCGGAAGCCAACGCACAGTCGTTATCTGAAGATTTCCGGACGCTCGCCGACGCGGCGACCGCAGCTCAGCCGGACCCATGAACCCTTCGTCGTCGCCGCTGCAGGGCATCCGTGTGGCCGACTTCGGGCAGGTTATCGCCGCCCCGGTTACGGCTCAGGTTCTGGGCTGGCTCGGCGCTGAGGTGGTGCTGGTCGAGACCGAATCGCGCTTCACCACTCGGGTATGGCCGCCCTTCGCAGACGGTGAGTTCGGCATAAACAACAGCGGCGGCTTTAACCTCGTCAATAACAACAAGCTCAGCTGCAGCCTGGATCTGCGCCACCCCGACGCTTTGGAACTGGCCAAGGGCATCATTCGTGTTAGCGATGTCTTCGTCGAGAACTATGGGACAGGAGTGCTGGAGAATCTAGGGCTGGGTTACGACGAGGTGAGAAAGCTGCGGCCAGACATAATATACATGTCGTTGGGGGCGTTCGGGCGCAGCGGGCCGTTCAAGGACCTGACCGGGTTCCACAGTGTCATCAACCTGTTCAGCGGCCTTGCGTCGGTAACCGGATACCCCGATTCCCACCCTCGCATTATGGGCGGCTTGATTCCCGATGCCTTCGCGGGATGCTACTGCGTCCTGGCCGTCTTGGAAGCGCTGTACCACCGGTCCCGTACCGGCGAAGGCCAGTACATTGAGGTCTCAATGACGGAGGCGCTTACCGGCATGATCCCCGAGGCGGTGATGGAATACTCCCTCACAAGCAGAGAACAGCCCAGAACCGGAAACCGCCACGGGAGAACCGCGCCCCACGGCGTGTTCCGGTGCCTCGGTGAAGAGAAATGGGTGGCCATCTCCGTGGAAACCGGTGCACAATTCCGGGCCCTGTCTCATGCCGCCGGCAACCCCGGCTGGGCCGTCGACTCGCGGTTCGCCACGACGGCCGCCCGCCTCGAAAACCAGGATCAATTGGAAGCGCTCCTCCAGGAATGGACCGCAGGGTTGAAGGTTGCTGAGGTGGTCGAGTTACTGCAGGCTGCCGGCGTTCCGGCCGCGCCGGTGTCGGACTCCGCTGAGGTGCTCGCCGATCCGCACCTGCTGGAGCGCGGATTCGTAACCCACGTAGAGCACCCGGTGGCGGGCACGCGCCCGGTCCTGTCCCTGCCCTGGGCCACCGATGGCCGGCGGGTGGATGACTTTTGGCCGGCCCCTGCATTCGGTCAACATAATCAGTGGGTGCTGAAAGAACTGCTGCAGGTGCCCGACGAGGAATACGACCGGTTGGTATCGTCGGGCGCAATCGGGTGACCTTCCCGCCCTCACGGAGTTGAAATGCCCAGGAACATAGTCGACGTAGACCCGCAGAAATTCCCATGGCTGGACCTGAATCGATACACTTTCTGTCTCGGGGCGGAAAGCGGAGGGATTCTCTACCTCGCCGGGCAAACGGCCAGCGAGTATGACCCCGCTGTAGGTGCGGTGGTCTGCAAGGGCGACCTTCTGGATCAGACCAGGGTCATCTACGAAAAGCTGGGTGTGGTCCTGGAAGCCGCCGGGATGTCCTTCGACAACGTGGTCCAGACCGTCGACTACATCGACCCGTCGGCCCTCCCGCAATACCGCGAGACCGGGGCGATCCGCCGCGAATTCCTCTGCGGCACTCCAGTCGGTTCCACTGGCATCTGCGTCGGGCGACTTCTGCGCCCCGACGCCCTGCTTGAGGTCAGCGCCGTGGCAGTAGGTGGGGAGAAGCGCGCCGTCAACCCCGGCTATGATCGCTACGGTGCGCTCACCTTCGTGCCCGGTGTAATCGCGGGCGACACCCTGTGGACCTCAGGCTTCGTCGGAAGCGAGGAGGTGGACGGACAGGCCTCCTTCCCCCAGGATACCGGCGTCCAGATGGGCCTCACCTACGAAATCGTTGGCAGCGTCCTGGAATCCGCCGGGGCTTCTCCTTCCGACGTCGTCAAGACCCTGGAATACATCTCGCCCCAGGCGTGGCTGCAGTATGACGGCGGGGCTGCGGACTCCCGCGGCAACTTCTTCCGTGGCGAATACCCCGCCAACACTGGCATCACTGTAAACCGCCTGCTGCGGCCCGAGGGACACGTGGAGGTCGAAGCCGTCGCGGTGCTCGGCGGAAACCGGGAGGATATACAGGTACCCGGCTGGGAGGCCAGCTACGGTGGAGCGACATACGTTCCCGGCGTAAAGAAAGGGCGAATGCTACAGCTGTCGTCGCAAGCTGGCATCGACCACTCGACAGCCTCCGTTGTCGCCCCCTTCGACATAGTGGCCCAGGCCGAGCAGGCCTACGGCAACCTGGCGCGGGTGCTGTCACAAGGTGGCTATTCGATGGACGACGTCGTCAACACCATTGAGTGGGTCCCGCCCAACGGCCTGTCCTCCTACCGGAGCGTGGGAGAGGTGCGGCGAAAGTACTTCGGCAACAGCTTCCCTTCTGCTACCGGAGTCTCGATGCACCGCATCCGCCGGCCCGGCCCGCCTGACCGCTTGATCCCAGAATTGCTGTTCGAGGTCACTGCAGTGGCCATCGTATAGCCGGCGACTTTCCCTTCCCGTCCAAAGTCGCGAGACGCGACTTCCACACCGCCCTCTCTCCTGCCGACTGCCCTGATGTCGTTGGGTTCTGCAGCCTCATGCGGAACTGTTGGCATTGGGACGCGGAATATCCATCTTTCCGAACGTCGGCCATAACCCCCGAGCCGCCCAGTTTGCTGGCTGCATTCGCATCTCCGCCCAACTTGGTCCTCTCCCCTTTTCCGGATATATCGCAGGTGTAGCGCAAAACCGTAGAGGTTGACAATCATAGTTGGCGAAAGTAGACTTGCAAATCACTAAAATAGAACCAAAATTGCAGACAAAGTTTTTTAAAACGGATTGTTCGGTACGTATTTCGTAATACGAATGGAGAGTCGGCGTCCAAGGGTGCCATCTCCTTAAATCTCCATACTCTACTCAAGGATCCCGATGCAACGTTACATCATTATCAGGGTGTTCCAGGCTATCTTCGTTCTGATCGCTGTGTCGTTCATCGTCTTCGCCCTTGCCCGCGCATCTGGCAATCCCCTGATCTTGATGCTGCCACTGGATGCCGAACCGGAAGCCTTCGAGATATTGGCGAAACACTGGGGCCTGGACCAGCCCTATCACGTCCAATACTGGAGATTCATTAGCAACGCGGTCCAGGGCGATTTCGGAGATTCCTTTAAATGGCCCGGCCATACGGCTACCGAACTCGTTGCCACCCGGTTGGTCGCTTCGCTGCAACTGGTTCTGACCGCCTTGATATTGGCCGCCATCATGGCCGTGGTCTTGGGGGTTATTACTGCTGCGGCCAAGGACACCCCCCTCGACTTCGTGGGCAAAATATTCGCCCTTTTGGGTCAGTCCGCACCAAATTTCTGGATTGGGATCATGCTTATCTGGATTTTTGGCGTTGAACTTGGCCTTTTGCCTACCTCGGGTCGAGGCGGCATCTCGCACATGGTCCTGCCTGTAATTACCATCGGGTGGTTTGAAGTTGCCGCGATCATGCGGTTGGTGCGCTCCTCCATGCTGGACACCATGGACAGCGAATACGTGAAGCTTGCCCGGATCAAAGGGGTGTCCGAGCGGGGAATCATCTGGAAGCACTGTTTGCGCAATGCCGCAATCGCTCCATTGACCTACTTCGGAGTCATCGCCGGAGCATTGATCACCGGCTCCGTTATTGTGGAAACGGTTTTCGCCTGGCCCGGCATCGGACTTCTGGCAATTCAGGCCGTGCTGGCACGGGACCTACAGGTGGTGCAGGCCGTGGCTATGATATTCGCCGTCGGGTTTGTCAGCCTCAACCTGATTGTAGACATCCTTTACGCCTACCTGGACCCGCGAATCCGGTATGGGTAGACCCACAGGGAGCCGTTAAGCGGGGGAGGAAAACCAGTGGCCCAGACATTGAGCCCAGTGCGACGTCCTTGGTACTCGCCTGGCGCAATAGGACAAGGACTACGGGAGGTCCGGCGCTATCCCATAGTGCCGCTGGTGATAATGTTCCTGGTCCTCGTCATTCCTGCCCTGTTCGCCGACCTGGTCGTTCCGCATGATCCGATATCTTCCGACCTCTCTCACCGCTTGGAGCCGCCCGCATGGGTGGGTCCTAAAGTGGCTACGAGAACCGTGGTCGAGACTCGTCAGGACCGGCACGCAGAGATAACTCTTGAAGATGCCAGGCAGCTCGAAGTGGGCACCGCCGTCGGAGAAACGCCGAGTTTCGACCCGAATGTGGCATTGGGCGACACGGTAGAGACTGTCGAGAGGCCGGGAGGGAGTTGGAGCCGTCCCCTGGGCACCGACAAGCTGGGACGCGACCTGCTGAGCCGGATCATCAAAGGGGCTCAGATTTCCCTGTTGGTGTCCGTGGTGGTCATCGTGATATCGGGAGTGGTGGGCACCATCCTGGGAATCATGGCCTCTTATTTCGGTGGATGGGTCGACTACGCCATTTCCAGGGTGATCGATGTGGCAATGGCCCTGCCGGTCATCTTGATCGCCCTTGTCCTTGTGGTGGTCGTTGGGCCGGGCTTGAAAGTGCTGGTCATCGTCATAGCCGGTGTTCTGTGGTCCCGCTACGCCCGCTTGGTCAGGGGGGAAACCCTAGGCATCATGTCCCAGGACTTCATCAACCTTGCCCGGGTGGCGGGAAGTTCGCATCTCTACATCATGGCGCGCCATGTGTTTCCCAACGTTTTCAACAGCCTCATCGTGCTCGCAACGCTGCAGGTTGGCTACGTCATCATCATTGAATCGGCCCTGAGCTTCATAGGCGTGGGCATCCCCAGGCCCACGCCGTCCTGGGGTTCGATCGTGGCCGACGGCAGAGACCTGATTATTCAAGCCGCCTGGTGGGTTTCCCTTTTCCCTGGCCTTGCCATTGTGCTGACCGTGCTGTCCGTCAACCTCGTGGGTGACTGGCTGCGGGATCGTCTCGACCCGAAACTGAGGCAAATCTAAGACTCTAAGGCAGGAGGCTCGCCGTGAAAAGACCAGCAAACTTCATCTGGCTGGTAATCGTTCTAATTATTGCGTCCGTGGCGGCCGTTTCGTGTGGTGGAGACGCTACTTCGGAGCCTGAACCCACTGAACCTGCCGCAGCGGCTCCGACAACGGCCTCGGGTGCCGCCGTGCCCACGGCCGCACCCGAGGCCACTCCCGTCCCCGCAGCGGTCGGTGAAGTGCAGAAGCGGTTGCGGGTCCTCGCCGCGGTGGACCGCGAAAACAACGACCCGGTGCTGGGACTGGTGCATCAGACCCCGCAGTACCACGGCACCGTGTTTGAAACGCTGTTCGACGACGATGAAGACTTCAAAATGCGCAACATGCTGGCCACCGAATGGAGCATGACTCCGGACGGCAAGACCTGGACTTTCCGCCTCAGGGAGGGCGTGCCGTTCCACGACGGATGGGGGGACTTCACCGCTCAGGACCTCCTGCACACTATGCAGCGATACACGCGGGAGGACTCGGTAAATGCCACCCTCTACAATATGCACAACATGGTGGACCATGCTGAGATAGTGGACGACTACAACGTGGTCATGGACCTGCCTGACCCGTTCCTAGACGCGCTGGCACAGTTCAGCGGCTTGCAGGTATCGGACATTCTGAGCAAGGACTACTTCGACGCCGAAGGTCAGGAGGGAGTGGACCGGCGAATGATCGGGACCGGCCCCTACCAGTTCGTCGAGCGCGTCCTGGGCTCCCACGTGCTCCACGAACGCGTGTCCTACGACCACTGGCGGATAAAGCCGGACTTCGAAGAGATCCAGATCTTCGTCGTCCTCGAACCCTCCACCCAGCTGGCAAACCTGCTGGCGGGCGAGGCGGACCTCGGCAGGTTGCCCTTCGACCTGCAGGGCCCGGCCATAGACGGAGGGTTGAAGATCATTGAAAGTACCATCCCGTCCACAACCGTCTACGCCATTTTCGGCGGAAACTACTCCCTCGGAGAATTGGCTCACGACAGAGTCAAGGAAGACCCCTCGCTCTACAACCCCGATTTCCCGTGGGCCATCCCCGGTGAACACGGACGGAAGGTTCGAGAGGCTCTGAACCGGGCGGTCAACCGCGAAGAGCTCATAAACACGGTCTTGGGCGGTCGCGGTCAGGTCATGCCGGTCACCTTCTACCTCCCCTTCCTTAACGGCTGGAACCCGGAGTGGCTGGAAACCTTCGACGACGACTACGGGTACGACCCCGTACGCGCTCAGGAGCTGCTGGCCGAAGTGGAAGCCGACATGGGCAAGCCGCTGGACTGGTCCAATGCCCGCTACTGGCTGTCGCCACGCCCGGAGCTGGCCGAGGTGCAGGACGTCGGAGAAGCAGTCGCCAACTACTGGCAGGCCATTGGCGTCCCGATCCAGATTGAGGAACGGGAACTGGCGTATGCGGCTGAGCAGTTCTTCGCTCGAAAAATCTCCGGCATCGCCTGGACTGACGCAACTCCGTTCCGCGAGACGGACCGGGAGCAGCTCCGCATCATCTACGCCAGCGTGGGTTGCTGCGAGTTCTACTCAGATGACGTCGTAAACGAGAACTACCATACGTTCCTCGCTTCGGTTGATTTGGCTGAGCGGGATGAAATCCTCCGGGATACCGGAAATCACCTGTACGAGCAGTACGCAACGGTTCCACTGGTAGCCCTCAACGTTGAGTTCGTCATCAACCCGGACGTTATCGCGGAATACAAGACCTCAGGCTTCCGTCCTCCGCGGTTGCTTGAGTACATCAAGGCAACCAGGTAACCAGGCAACCAGGTAATTGGAATAGCGGCAGGAGCCTAAATGCCTACCGAACTGCTCAGGGCTGAAAACCTGACCAAGCACTTCCCCGTAACGAAGGGCTTGATCCTGATGAAGACGGTCGGACAGGTTCAAGCGGTGGACGGGATCGACTTTTCCATCAACGAAGGGGAGACCCTCGGCCTGGTGGGAGAATCCGGTTGTGGAAAGACCACTACATCCAAGTTGATCCTTCGCTTGGAACGTCCGACCCAGGGCCAAATCTTCCTCAGCGGTAAGGACATTCAGTCCCTGAGCGGTCCGGAAGTTAAGGATTTTCGCACCCAGGTCCAGGCGGTTTTCCAGGACCCTTGGTCGTCTCTCAGTCCGCGTATGAAGGTGCGGGAGATCGTATCTCAAGCACTTCGGGCCAACAGGGAAGTATCCCGTGAGGAAACTGACGATCGGGTTGCGGAAGTGCTGCAACAGGTTGGCCTGCGCCCTAATCAGGCCGACCTGTATCCTCACGAATTCAGTGGGGGTCAACGCCAGCGCGTGGCGGTGGCCAGCGCCCTGGCGTCCTACCCGAAGCTGGTCGTACTGGACGAGCCGGTGTCTGCTCTGGACGTATCCATACGGGCCCAGGTTATGAATCTGCTGGTCGACCTCCAGGCAGAGACCGGGGTGGCCTTCCTGTTGGTGGCCCACAACCTGGCCACTGTCCGGTACATGGCCCACCAGACCGCGGTCATGTACCTCGGTCGAATTGTGGAATACTCACCCACCGAAGAGCTCTACGACAACCCGCTGCACCCATACACGAAGGCCCTGTTCTCCGCGGCCCTGCCCGCCCATCCCGATATCGACCGGGAAGAAATAGTGCTGCAGGGGGAAGTGCCGTCCCCAATTGACCCTCCCGCCGGCTGTCGGTTCCACCCTCGATGCCCCGTCGCCATGGAAAGGTGTTCCGTGGAAGAACCTGTCTTGAAGGACGTGGGCAACAGCCATCAGGTTTCCTGCCACCTGTACGACTAGCCGTCTCCGCGACCGACTTGACCACGCATTCCAACGGCCCCTGCGAGAGCGACGCTGCGTAGCAGGGGCCGAGTCTGTTGAAGCCTTTCACGTGCAAAGCCCTTTCCGCCTGCGCATCCGATTGGTCTTTCAGCTGGCTGGCTCTCTTGGATTCAGCACCATGCCGCCCTTCTTGAACTCGCTCCCTCTCCCTCCCTCTGGGCAAGGAACGCCTGCTGAACACCCTTGCTTCGCCTGCTTCGGGTCTATAACAGGGCAATCGCCTCTTGAACGCCTCAACCCCCGAATCGTCATTCCCGCGCAGGCGGGAATCCAAACCCCCGTCTACCCTCGCGCCCAGAACCGAAGGGGGCACTGTCGCTCACACGTCCACAGCAATTCCGGCCCGTTTTCTGTGCTGAAAAATAAGACGCGATTGCCGTGCCGTACCTGCTTTGGCTGCCGTCCCGCGTCATTGTTTGGGGTAAAATGCCGCTAAACCTTGTCCCTTCTGTGGCAAATGGGAGATATCCATGAAACGAAGTGAGTCTCGAATCCTTACCACCCACACCGGAAGCCTCCCGCGTTCTGTGGGCCTCCAGGAGTTGCTGCGGGAACGAGAGGACGGTGATGCCTTCGACCCGGCCACGCTAGCCGACGGAGTGAGAGAAGGTGTGGCAGACGTCGTGGCCCGGCAGCGTGCCGCCGGAATCGACGTCATCAACGACGGTGAACAGGGCCGCTCCCAGTACGCCACCTACGTCAAGGAGCGCTTGAGCGGCTTCGAAGGCCAACGCCTCGTCAGGGCCCGGCCGCGATTGGATGACGCCGACTTCCCCGACTTCGCCGCCACGCAGTCGCACATGTCGTCCCGGAACATGCCGCAGCCGGCCTGTACCGGTCCCATCGCCTGGAAGGATTGGCCCGCTGTCGAGACGGATATCGCCAACCTCAAGAGCGGCTCTGCGGATTCCGGCGCCGAAGAAGTGTTCATGACCGCTGCGTCACCGGGAGTCATCGCCAACTTCCTCCCCAACGAATTCTACGAAACGGAAGAGGCCTATCTGTACGCCCTAGCCGATGTGATGAAGGACGAGTACCGGGCCATAGTCGAGGCCGGCCTGCTCCTGCAGATAGACTGCCCCGACCTTGCGATGACCCGCGTCACCCAGTTCTCCCATCTCTCTGTGGAGGAATTCAAGAAGATAGTTGAACTCCATGTGGAAGTGGTCAACTACGCTCTGCATGGACTCGACCCCGAGCGGATGCGGCTCCACCTCTGCTGGGGCAACACCGAGGGCCCTCATCATCACGACATCCCGCTCAGGGAGATCGTGAACATCGCCTTGAAGGCCCTCCCCAACGGCCTTTCCTTCGAGGGCGCGAATCCTCGCCACGCCCACGAGTGGAAGGTGTGGGAGGAAGTCGACCTGCCCGATGGCAAGCTGCTGATACCGGGAGTGCTCGATACCACCACAAACTTCATCGAGCACCCCGAGCTGATAGCCCAGCGCATCGCCAACTACGCCAATGCGGTCGGACGCGAAAACGTGGTTGCCAGCAGCGACTGCGGCTTCGGCACGTCTGCCTGGGGGCGCAAGGTCGAGGCCAATATCGCGTGGGCCAAGCTCGCCTCCATGGCCGAGGGCGCCCTCCTGGTGTCCCGGGAACTCTGGTAGTCCCTTCCCGCACACATAAATCGTATTGAGGTATCGAGAGTGAGTTACCAGGCGTAGTCCCTTCCCGCACACATAGATCGTATTGAGGTATCGAGAGTGAGTTACCAGGCATTGAAATCTGTTTTGTCAACTGTCGGCGTGGACACCGACCGCGCCTCCGATGTGGAAATAGCCGGAGGAACCGACCCCATCCTTCCCACTCCGTTCCGTATCGGCGAGACCTCCGCGGCCAGCCTCGCGGCGGTGGGCCTGGCCGTCTCGGACCTGTGGAAGCTCAAGACTGGCCGTGGTCAGCAGGTCAAGGTTGACGCACGCCGGGCCACCGCTTCCCTGCGCAGCGGCAAGTACCTCACGCTCGATGGCCAACCGGTCGCCGCGGAACGCACTCCGGTGATGGGTGTGTACCCGGCAAAGAACGGGCGCTGGAGCTACCTGCACTGCAACTTCCCCAACCACCGCGACGCTGCGTTGGGCGTGCTTGGAGTGCCCGAGGACCGCGAGGCAGTGCGCCTCGCCGTCGCACAGTGGGACGCGCTGGAACTCGAGGAGGCGATCATCGCCGCTAGGGGAGCCGGCGGGATGGTTCGCTCCATGGAGGAGTGGGCGAAGCACCCGCAGTCCGCCGGAGTGGCATCGCTGCCCCTGCTGGAAATCGAGAAGATCGGGGACTGCCCGCCCCAGCCCTTGCCGGACGGCGAACGGCCCCTGTCCGGAATTCGGGCCCTCGACCTCACCCGGGTGCTGGCCGGGCCGACCTGCGCCCGCACCCTGGCGGAACACGGCGCAGACGTGATGAAAATCAGCGGCTCGCACCTGCCCTTCAGTCCGACCCAGGAACAGGACACCGGGCATGGCAAGCTGTCGGCGCATCTGGACTTGCGGGAAGATCTGGACGTGGAGACGTTGCGTTCCCTTGTTAGCCAGGCGGATGTCTTCTCCCAGGGCTACCGCCCCGGCACCCTCGCCCAGAGGGGCCTGTCCCCGCAGGACCTCGCAGTGCTGCGGCCGGGAATCGTCTACGTATCCCTCTCCGCCTTTGGTCGCGTCGGCCCCTGGGCCGAGAGACGTGGGTTCGACACGGTGGTGCAGACCGTCAGCGGCATCACCCACCGCCAGGGGGAGCTGTTCCCCGGTACCGCGCCCGGCCCTCAGTTTTACCCTGTCTCCGCCATCGACTACCTGACCGGCTACCTCATGGCCTTCGGCGCAATGGTCGCCCTGGCCCGTCGCGCCACCGAGGGCGGCAGCTGGCTCGTCCGCGCCTCCCTGGCCCAGACGGGACGCTGGCTGGTCGACCGTGGCCAGGTCCCCGAGAGCGATCTGCGCGATGTGGAGGAAGACTTCACCTCCTCCGAAATCGAGCGCTGGTCAACGCACTCCGACACGCCCTCGGGGAAGCTCGGCCACCTGGCGCCGGTGCTGGAGCTCTCCGATACGCCGCCGTTCTGGGCCCGGCCCACGGTGCCCCTGGGCCATCACGACCCCGTGTGGCCCGGCGCGTCCTCGTGATTGCTGTCCGGTCCCTCGAACCCTGAAAGAAGAGACCCGGGTGGCTGTCCACCCGGGTCTGATATTCCCGCCGTTGCATCGACTGTGGAGGGGGTGGTCACTGACATTTCCCCGTTGCCAACTCCGGTGACGCCCCTCTACCATGTATATCATCATGTCGGCTTTAATTACGTCGCTGTGGACGCTCCTCCCCATGCAGTGCCCGGCTCTGCCCCGTGAAATGTTACAGGATGTTGCAAAATGTTACATCTCCACGAGAGGGCCTTCGGACCGAGATCGAAGCCCCGACCTGCGTCCTCCTGAAAGCATGAGTGTTGCCCCATTCAACTCCCCGAGGAAAAGGGTTCCATTGGGGATGAAAATCCCAAACCAAGGACGCCTGATTGACCAAACCACCTGATCCGCAGCCCTGCATTGGATGTCCAGGGCAATCGCGTTTTAAACGCCGGAGCCTCCACGTCGTCATTCCCGGGCAGGCGGGAATCCAAACCCCGGCTACCGTCGCACCCAGAACCCAGTCCCCAGAACCGAGGCAAGCACTGTCAATTTCGCCGCCACCTCTATTCCGGCCCAATTTGTGCGCCCAGAAACAAAACGCGATTGCCCTGGATTGGATGTCGCGAGAGATGGACAGCCACTTACCCTAACGTTAAGATTCTACGGGCCAATTGATACTCAACACCTGCAACTTTCTCCGGGGAGGCTGCTATGAGCGACAACGAAAACGAAGCCCTGAAGATATTGCCAGTTTGTGGGGCGGAGAGTCCCGATGCCGCATGGTTGCAACTCAACGTCGGTGGACTGGTCGCCCGACCCCGGGTGCTGGACGTCGACGCCCTGTCCAGGCTGTCTCAGGGTGAGATGGTTGACGATTTCCGCTGCGTCAGCGGGTGGGTCATCCCCGACCAGCGTTGGGAGGGCGTGCCGTTGTCCGACCTGCTGGACGACGCGGGTCCGCTCCCGGATGCGCAATTCGTCGGCTTCACTTCCGGTGGCTACACCGTGGGCATGACCGTTGCCGAAGCCCGTGATTCAGGAGTAATCGTCGCCCTTCGCCACAACGATGCCCCCCTGACCGCCGAGCATGGCGGCCCCTGCCGCCTCGTCGTGCAGGGCCGGGAGGGACGCTGGAGTGTCAAGTGGCTCGAGCGCATAGACCTGCTGTCCGACCCTCCCGAAGATACGGGGCACCATCAACACTGAATGTCCGGCGGCATGCTAATTCTGTCTGGGGAATTTTAATGCGAACAATCGACATCCACGCTCATATCACGCCGGCCGGCTTCGTCGAAGCCTTCCGCAAGGGAGAAAACTGGCACGGCATCACGGCAAGCGCCGTCCCCAACATGCGATACAACCCACGAACCACCTGGTCGCCGGATGAGCGCATCGCCGACATGAATTCCCTGGGCGTGGACGTTCAGGTTCTTTCCACCAACGCGTTCTTCTACTGCTACGACAATGACGCCTCAACGGTTACCCCCATGACCCGGGAGTGCAACGACTACGTTGCCCAACTGGTCAAGGACCGCCCCGACCGCTTTTCCGGCTTCGCCACCCTGCCCATGCAGGATGTCGCCGCCTCGGTCACCGAGCTGGAGCGAAGCATGAACATGGGGCTCAAGGGCGCCATGATCGGCGACCACGTAAACGGCAAGACCTTCGATGACCCGGAATTCATGCCCCTGTGGAAGTCTGCTGAGGCCTCCGGCGCAGTGATGCTGATTCACCAGGGCGGCAACACCATCGTCAGCCCTCGCAGCGACCGGTACCACTTGCCCAACACCATCGGCAACCCCGCCGACCGCGCCGTCACCTTCGCGTCCTTCGTCTTCGGCGGCGTGATGGACGCCTGTCCCAACCTTCGCGTTTGCCTGTGTCACGGCGGCGGCTACACCTGCTACGGCATCGGCCGCATGGACCGCGGCTGGCAGGTGCGCCGCGAAGCGCGGGTCCACATTACCCAGCCGCCCAGCAAGTACCTCAACAAGTTCTACTACGACTGCCTGACCCACAGTGAGGAAGCCCTGCGCTACCTCATCGACAGCGTCGGCATCGACCGTGTGGTCTTCGGCACCGACTGGCCCTTCGATATGGCCGCCGACTGGCCGGTATCCTGGATTCTCGGCTTGGAAAGCCTGACCATGCTAGAGAAGGAGGCCATCCTCCACAAGAACCTGGAAAACCTTCTGGGCATTTAGCCCGTTTCCGAACCTTCTGGGCGTTTAGCCCATCTCAATGACACCTCGTAAATTCCTCTCACGGTATCCCGCATTAACCCGAAGGCCCCGGATGACGCAAACGTCCGGGGCCTCCGGCTTCTGCTCAGCCTGGTTTCGGGCACCGGACGTTACCCTGTTGAACACCCTCCGCCATTGCCTTATCCTAGCCTCGACAAGAGAGTAGTTAACTCAGTCTTAGGTTGTAGGTGCGAGTATGAAGTATGACGTGATTGTGGTTGGGGCGGGGTCCGCTGGGTGCGCCCTCGCGGCGCGTCTCTCGGAGGACCCGGAACTGTCGGTGCTGCTGTTGGAAGCAGGCCCCGATTACCCCGACATCGAGACTTACCCCGAAGCCCTCAAAAACGGATACCAGTCGGAGCTGGCATCGCTTCACGGCTCAGAGCACAACTGGTCCTTTGTCGGCAAACCCACACCGGGCCGCCCCAACGATATGTACGCCCCACGCGGCAAGGTTGTTGGCGGCACCAGCGCCATCAACGGCCAGGTGTTCCTGCGCGGGCTGCCCGAGGACTACGACTCCTGGGCCGCGGCGGGTAACGACGAATGGGAATACGTAAAGTTGCTGCCCACGTTCCGCCGCATGGAAACCGACCTCGACATTCGGGACGACTTCCACGGCGATGACGGTCCCATGCGGGTGCGGCGGCACAAGGAAGAGGCGTGGGAACCCCTGATGCACGCCTTCAACGCCGCCTGCGTGTCCGACGGTTTCCCCGCCGGGCAGGACATGAACAACCCAGACTCCACCGGAGTCGCCCCGCTGCCGATGAACAACGTCGATGGCGTCCGGCTCAGCACCGCTTTGTCCTACATCAACCCCATCCGCCACCGTCTGAACCTGACCATCAAACCCGACGCCCTCACCACTCGCGTCCTGTTCGAAGGCAAGAAGGCCGTCGCCGTCGAGGCGGAGAGCGGCGGTGAGACCTTCGTCGTCGAGGGTGAGGAAATTGTGCTGTCCTCCGGCTCCATCGCTTCGCCGCACATTCTCATGCACTCCGGGGTCGGGCCCCGGGCGCACCTTGAGGAAGTCGGCATCCCCGTGGTGCACGACCTTCCCGGAGTCGGCCAGAATTACCGCGACCATCCTCAGGTTGGCATCGCATTCAGCGCCCAGGACGGCTTCCCAATGAACTTCGAGGCGTCGAGGAGCCAGCTTGGCCTTCGCTACACCGCGACCGGCTCGGACCTGCGAAACGATATGGTGCTGTTCCCGACCACCTTCTCCACCCCGATGGGAGACCTGACTGGCCCCGGGGAAGACTTCAGGATGTCCTGCATCCTCAATCTCGCAAAGGGACACGGCCAGGTCACCCTGACCTCCTCTGACCCCCACGACCAGCCGCTGCTGGAATACCACTTCCTTGAAGACGAGCGGGATACGGAGCGTCTGCGCGATGGCGTCCGCCTGATCGTTCGGTTGACCGAGAGCAACGCCTACAAGGAAATCCTGAAGGAGAGGCTGTATCCCAGCGACGAGCAAGTCGCTTCGGACGATGCCCTCAACGCATGGCTGAGCGAGAATGTCCGCACGTCCCAGCACCTGGTAGGTACCTGCAAGATGGGGCCTTCCTCGGATTCGATGGCCGTGGTGAACCAGTACGGGCGAGTCCACGGCGTAGAGGGGCTTAGAGTCTGCGACGCCTCCGTCATGCCGGATACTCCCCGGGCCAACACCAACGTCAGCACCATCATGATCGCAGAGAGAGTTTCCGACTTCATCAAGGAGGGCAAAGTAGCATGAAGTATGACGTCATAGTAATCGGCGCAGGTTCCGGCGGTTGCACGGTCGCTTCCCGCTTGGCCGCAGACTCCAGTCGCTCTGTGCTGGTGCTCGAGGCCGGGCCGGACTACCCCGACTACCAGTATTACCCGGACGACCTCAAGTACGGCTACAAGCCCGACGCTTCGGCCCAGGGCGCTCCCCACAACTGGACATGGTGGGCCCAGGGTTCCGCCCAGCAGACCGACATGATTCCCGCGCCCCGGGGCAAGGTTGTCGGCGGCACCAGCGCCATCAACGGCCAGGTACTGCTCCGCGGTGTGCCCGAGGACTACGACGGCTGGGCCGCCGAGGGCAACGACCAGTGGAAGTACATCGACTGCCTCCCGTTCCTCCGCAAGATGGAGACCGACCTCGACATAACCGACGACTTCCACGGCAACGAGGGCCCCATTCCCGTGCGCCGTTACAAGAAGGAAGACTGGCTTCCCTTCCAGCAGGCCTTCGTGCAGGCGTCCCTGGCTGCGGGATACCGCGAAGACTACGACATGAACGCCCCCGACTCCGGCGGCGTCGGCCCCATCCCAATGAACAACCCCGAGGGCGTGCGGATGAGCACGGCCCTCACCTTCCTCAGTGAGGTGCGCCACAAGCTGAACCTCACTGTGAAGGCCAACGTGGTCGTCCGCCGAATCGTGTTCGAGGGCAAGAGAGCTGTCGGCGTCGAGGTTGAAAGCGGCGGCGAGGTGTTCTTGGCAGAGGGAGACCAGATCGTCCTCAGCGCCGGTGCCATGGCATCGCCGCAGATTCTGATGCTCTCGGGCGTCGGCCCCGCCGACCATCTCCGTGAGATGGGCATTCCTGTGGTCCACGAGTTGCCGGGTGTCGGCCAGAACCTGCGCGACCATCCCATCGTGGCGGTAATCTGCGAGGTGCAGGACGACTTTCCCCAGGATCCGCTGGCTCCTCGCACCCAGACCGGCCTGCGCTACACCGCAACCGGCTCACCCGACCGCAACGATATGCAGATTACGGCGTCTTCCTTCTCCACCCCCATCGGCGGCGCCGACCCGTTTGAGCCCGGTGGCGTACGAATTCAGTGCATCCTCGAACTGGCCGACGGCAAGGGCGAGGTTAGACTGTCCGACAACGACCCCCACGTCCAGCCCTCGCTGAACTACCACTACCTGGAGGAAGAGCGGGACGTGGAGCGACTTCGGGAAGCGGTGCGAATCAGCATGAAACTTCTGGAAAACAACGCATTCGCGTCCATAGTGGACAAGGTGGTTCAGCCCTCGGAGGAGGTACTCGCTTCCGACGAGGCCCTCGACGCCTGGATGCGCAGCGCGGTGTTCAACACCACCCACGCCTCCGGCACCTGCAAGATGGGCCCGGCCAGCGACCCCATGGCCGTCGTTGACCAGCACCTGAGCATCCACGGGCTGGAGGGCATCAAAGTGGCGGACGCTTCGATCATGCCGAACGTCATTCGCGCCAACACCAACTGCACCACCATCATGATCGGCGAACGCTGCGCCGAGTGGATAAGGGGCGACTAGCGCCCCCTGCACTCCGGAAGCCGGTGAGCCGCAGGCGCATCAAGCCTGCGGCTCTTCCATTTGGCAGCGTGTGAATTGGCCGGGTGTGGTATGTTTTGGGCATGAACGAAAGATCGCAACAACAATCCCGGCTGATCATTGACCGGCAATCTCCCACCTTGCGGCAAGCCCTGTGGCGTGTGGTGAGAGAGGCCAAGGAATCGGAAGGAGTGCTCGCGCCGGTAACGGTCATCGGTCCGTCCCAGTACGCCAACCTGGGCCTGCGACATGAACTGGGACGCACCGGCTACGTCAACGTGCGGTTCGCGCTGCTGCCTATGCTGGCGGAGATGCTGGGTGCCTCTGCTATGGCGAAGGCGGACCGCAGGCCGCTGACTCCGGCCTTGGAAAACGTGCTGCTCCGTGCGGTTTTGGAAGACGCCGGTGGACTGCTGGAGAACGTAAAACAGCACCGCTCAACCCTCGCCGGAGTCCGAGCTTCCTTTCGCGACCTGCGCCGTGCCCCCGACAGCGTCCGGCAGGCGCTGGAGCACTCCGGAGGAGTACGCGGCGAAGTGGTCCGCCTTTACAGCCTCTCCCGAAATTCAACTGCTGAAGATTGGTATGACGGTGAAGACCTCGCCGAAGCTGCCGCTGAAGCTGTCCTGGAAGGCACGGCGGCGACATTGGCCGAATTGGGTCTCGTAGTTTTCTACATGGTCCGGCAGCCCTCTATGGTCCGGCAGCCCTCTCCCGGTCAAGTGAAGCTCATCGAATCGCTTGCCCAAACTGGTCGATGCGTTGCCATTCTGGGGACCACCGGCGATGAGCAGGCCGACGGCCCCGTTCACCAACTGGGAGATACCCTGCGGCCGTTCTTGGGAAAGCCAGCGCCGGCGAATCCTGAAAACGGAGAGGACCTTCCGAGGTTTCCAGCCGACGCTCGAATCCACATCGCTCCCGATGCCCATGAAGAGACCCGCCATGTCATTCGCGGAATAGTGGCGGAAGCGGAATCTGGAACCCCGCTCCATCGCATGGCCGTACTGTACCGGATGGACCCCCCGTACTCCTCACTGGTGAGGGACGAACTCCGCCTGGCGGGCATCCCTATGGCCGGACCTGGCACGAAGTCCCTCGCAGACACGGCGGCCGGGCGGACGCTGACCGGACTGTTACGGCTTGCCTCCTCCACTGGCGCCAACGACTCACTGCGACGCGACGAGGTTATGGCCTGGCTCACCGGCTGTCCGGTGCGCCGCCCTCGCGGCCTGAAACGTCAGCTGTTTAGTCCCTCTCGCTGGGACTCCATCAGTCGCAAGGCTGGCGTAATCGGTGGTATCGGGCAATGGAGGCGGCGCCTCGTTGGTTATGCGGATTGGCAGGAAGGCGGTGCCGGTGTCGACCCGGACGACCTTACGGACGGCCAAGTCGAACGGACGAGGTCAGAGGCTGCTGCTGCCAGAGCCCTGTTGGACTTTGTGGAAAACCTGGCGAAAGGTATCGGTTCGGGAAGGCGCAATGGCACATGGGTCGATTTCTGCGACTGGGCCATTGGATTGATGAACCGTTACTTGCGCCGAACAGAGACCGGCTCATCTTCAGGAGATGATTCCGAGAACCGCCGAGCAGCCGAAGAGGAACAGGACGCCCGCGACAAGATCTACCGGATGCTGGAGGAATTGAAAGCCGCCGACAGGACAGGACGCCAGACCACCTTGAGCGAGTTCAGGCAGGTGGTGGAGGAATCCCTGGAAGCTCCGGTCGGCCACCTTGGGGCAACGGGGAGGGGCGTATTCGTTTCTGATTTCTCTGCGGCCGTCGGGATGGACTTCGACGCCGTGTGGCTGGTGGGCATGATTGAGGGGGCGGTACCGCCCCGCCTCCACGACGACCCGCTTTTGCCCGAACCTTCGTGGCGGGATGCTGGCGGTCAGTCCCGCGTTTACGACAGGGTGTCTCGGGAACGCTACGATTACTTGTCGGCTATTTCGACGTGCCGGCGCCTGTCCCTTTCGTACCCGGTCGCGGACCCCCAATCGCGGCGAAAGACGTTTCCATCTCGCTGGCTGCTGGAGCTGGCGGAAGAATTGGCGGGCGAGGTGGTTTACGCCGACGGCCTGGCCAGACTTCGGGACCGGCCGTGGCTTACGGTTGCGCAGTCCCTCGAGAACTCCATATCCAGGCTGGGAATCCCCGCCGATTCCCGCGACTATGACCTGCAGCGACTCCTCAGATGGAGGCAGGAGGGCTATGGCCTTGCTGCGCACCCGCTCGCTCAACAAGGCGTCCTGGCGAGGGCGGTCCGGCTTAGCCGTAGCCGGTCGAGTCGCAGCCTGACTGACTTTGATGGAAACCTGACTGCCGTGTGCAAGGCCGGAAACGCCACCCACAGCTTCCTGGCCCCCGTGGTCTCTGCCACCAGTCTGGAGCGCTGGGCAGTCTGTCCCTATCGCTACTTCCTGGCCAACGTCCTGGGATTGAGCGCACAGGAGGACCCCGAGGAAACCATTGGCATCAGCCCCATGGACAGCGGCTTGATGACTCATAAAATTCTGGAGTGGTTCCTCGATTCAGTACAGAACTCAGGCCGATTGCCACCCGATGGTAATGCATGGGACCTCGCTCACCGGCAGCGAATAATGGAAATCGCGGAGGCCGTTTTCGTCGAGTTTGAATCGAAAGGAGTTACGGGCAAGCCCTTGCTTTGGGAAATCAGGAAGCTGGGCATACGGGCCGACCTTCAGAAATTCCTCGATGAAGACGAAAAACTCAGGGAACGATTCGGCACGTCGAGAGTGCTGGTCGAGACTAAGTTCGGACCGGGAAATGACTGGCAGGAAGTCGTGCACGAGGAAGCGCAACTCCGATTCCGCGGCGTGATAGACCGGGTGGATCTGAAGGCGGACGGCACTCCTGCAATCATCGTCGACTACAAGACCGGAAGGGCTGGTTCGTACAAGGGACTGGACGACGATCCCATTGACGGCGGGAGGCACCTGCAGCTGGGGATATATTCCCAGGCAGCGCGACACCTTGCCGGATCCGACGGTGTGGCGTCGGCCTACTGGTTTGTGTCCTCGGGAGGTGGGTTCCAGTTCGCTCCGAAAGAACCCCTGGATGTCGGCGAGCCTGCGGTGATTGATAGGCTTCGACGGGGCGTGTCTACCATAGCCGACGGCATTCGGAACGGCATATTCCCCGCCAATCCCGGCGACGGACTCAATCAGGACGGCAACCCTTTGAATTGCGCCTATTGCGACTTCAACTCGCTGTGCCCGTCAAGGCGACTCCAGCTTTGGGAACGCAAGAGAAACGACGAGGTCCTTTCCGCGTACCTGTCACTTTCGACTGATGTAAATGCAGCGCCCGGCGAGGAAGGGTGACAATAGCGCAGTTTATCCCGATAGATCACCAGGCCAGGCGGGCAATCAGCGAGCAGCTGGACGAAACGCTGTTCGTAGAAGCGAGCGCGGGGACGGGTAAGACCACCAGCCTCGTGGCGCGGGTGGTGAACCTGGTGGCCTCGGGCCGTGCCACTCTTGACCGCATCGCCGCCATTACCTTCACCGAGGCGGCCGCCGCCGAGCTGCGTGACCGCATTCGTCAGGACCTGGAGAAAGCCGCCGCCTCCGCGTCGCGCAGCGATGTGGGGCGCGCAAGGTGCCGCCAGGGTGTTGCCGACCTTGATCAGGCGTCGATACAGACCCTGCACTCTTTCGCCTCTGCCCTTCTCCACGAACGTCCACTGGAAGCGGGACTGCCTCCCGGATTCGAGACCACCGACGAAATTGCCGCCGGACTTAAATTCGATGATGCTTGGGATGAGTGGCTGGATAAAGCGTTGGACGAAAAATCGCCGGTGGCGGCGCACCTTGC
Source organism: Dehalococcoidia bacterium (assembly GCA_965261355.1). GTDB lineage: Bacteria > Chloroflexota > Dehalococcoidia > Lucifugimonadales > UBA3495 > VXOI01. The sequence continues at coordinate 176,058 of OZ253464.1, forward strand.
CGTGGCCCTGTCCCTGGGACTCACCCTGAGTCAACTGAAGGATATAGCAAAGTCGTTCCACAAGAATTACAACGACCTGTACGATGCCGACTTCGGGCTCGCTGGAAAAGCGGCGGAGGCAGGTGTCGGAGAGGGGCTCGTCGTAGGCATAGAGGGACTGTTGGATCTCTGTGTCAATCCCGATGCGGGCGACAGGCTATACGACTATTTGCAGGGGAAGTTGGAAGAGGCGCAGCAAGCTGCTGCCGCCGGAAACGACCCCGTAACCCTCGGCTATATGGTTGGCAGGATGCTGCCTTTCCGACTAGGCGGAGTTGGAACTGCACGGAACTGGCCGGAGGATTATTCGCCCAAGGACGTCCGGGATGCACTCAAGCAGCTCGAGATCGACGTACGTCGGATGGCGCTGATGCCCGTACTGGGCGCGCTGCGGCAGTTCGTGCTGGAATACTCTAGACAGCGCCGCAGGGAAGGACGCGCTGAGTTTCACGACCTGCTGGTCTGGGCCGGCGAATTGCTGCGGGATGACATTGAAGTCCGTGACCATTTTCGCGATAAGTTCACGCACTTGCTGATCGACGAGTCTCAGGACACCGACCCATTGCAGACGGAGATCGCGCTACTCCTGGCGGAAGATAACGTTTACGGCAATAGCTCGGAGAGTCGCCCCGTGGATTGGAGGGAGATTAATCCCAGGAAGGGCAAGCTGTTTGTCGTTGGGGACCCAAAGCAATCGATCTACCGCTTCCGACGGGCTGACGTTACCCAGATGCAACGTCTCCGTGGGAAAATGGGAGGCTGCTCGGTCAGCCTTACCCAGAACTTCCGCTCCCAGCGCCCCGTAACCGAGTGGGTCAATCACCTTTTCAGTCGCTGGATGTCGCCCGGACAAGACGGTGTTCAGGCCGCGTACGAGAATATGTTCCACCGGTGGGAAGGAAACGTCGATCACGCCCTTCGGCCAAGGGTTTGGGCTCTTGGCGACGAAGAAATCGGTACTCGAATGGTCCCCCTGAGGGAACAGGAAGCCTCAGAGATCGCGCTCCTGCTCCGGAGGGTTGTCGCCGAGCCCTGGCAGGTATTGGACCGGGAGAAAACGGACGAGCAGGGATTCGAGTGCTACCGTGCTGTCACCTACGCCGACATTTGCCTGTTGATGCCCGCTCGAACCGCGCTGAGGCAACTGGAGACGTCACTCGAAAACGCCGGTATTCCCTACCGGCTGGAAAATGCCTCTCTCATTTTCGCGACCCAGGAAATACGCGACTTGACGAATTGCCTTCGGGCGATAGACGACCCCGCAGATCAGATAGCGACCGTCGCGGCCCTGCGCTCTCCAGCGTTCGGCTGCAGTGATGCCGATCTCTTCGGACACCGGTCGAACGGCGGCAGCTTCAATTATCTGCATCCTCAAACTGATCCTGCAGACGGGCCGGTCGGCTCGGGGTTGATGGTGCTGAGGGAGTTTCACAGGCAACGAATGTGGCATCCCATCGCATTTCTGATTGACCGTTTCATCAGGCAGAGGTCTCTGATGGAATCGGCCTTGGTAAATCCTAGAACTCGCGAGCAATGGCGCCGCTACCGTTTCGTGGTCGAACAGGCCAGGCGGTTCTCGGATGTCGTCGAGCCGGCCAGGAATTCCCTTCGAGCCTTCCTCGAATGGATGGATAACCAGGCCGAAGAAAACGCGAGGATTTCTGAAACACCGGTCCCGGAAGAGGATGAGGACGCGGTGCGCGTGATGACGGTGCACGCTGCAAAAGGCTTGGAATTCCCCATCGTTCTGCTGACGGGTATCAATTCCGGACGCAGCAATCGAGGGGAGGCAGTACTGTTTGACCGGAACGACGGCCGAGTTGAAGTGGGTGTGGGACCGGCGGCCAGCCGTTTTGCCACTCACGGCTACGAAAGGCTGCTGGAACGTGAGCATCATCAGGACTACGCCGAACGCGTCCGCCTGATGTACGTTGCGGCCACTCGCGCTCGCGACCACTTGATAGTGAGTCTCCGTCGTCAACCCAAGTCTCAAAACGGGAACGGGACACTGGCGCACGAGATTTCAAAGGCCATGGAGAGCGCCCCGGATCTCTGGGAAGCTCCGTCTCTGGCCGGCTCTGATACTTCGGGACCACAGCCTGCCGCTCAAGATGTTGCTCTGCTGGACCACTCCCTCGAAGCCCGCGATGCCTGGGGTCATTCCAGGAAGTCTGTCCTGGAAAGTGCCGGTCACCCGTCGTTTGTTGCCGCTACCGCTCTCGGCCGTTCTCGCGAAGACGAAAAGCCGGAGGCGGAGGCTGCCGAGCCGTGGCGGAGGGGACGTGCTGGCACCAGCGTGGGGAGGGCACTCCACGCCGTGATGCAATCAGCGGATTTGGCTGCGGGCTCCGACCTCCAAGTATGGTCAAGGGCCTTTGTCGCAGCGGAAGGAATCCCCGAGCGCGAGGCGGAGGTTGCGCGGCTTGCCAGGCGGGCCATCGACAGCCCCGTGGTGAGAAGAGCCGTAAATAGCGGCCGCTACTGGCGTGAGGTGCCGGTGGCGATTCCTATTGCTCTCGGGTCTCTTCAGGGCTTCATAGACCTGATGTTTGAGGAGGACGGGCAACTGGTGGTGGTGGACTACAAGACTGACAGTCTGGGGGATGGCTACGATTCGGTTGGCGAGTCCTACCGGATGCAGGGTGCGGCATATGCCTTGGCGCTACAGCAGTCCACTGGTATGCCGGTCAAGGAAGTCATTTTTCTGTTCCCGAGAGAAGAGCCGGCTGTGGAGGTGCCGCTCACCGGTTTGAATTCGCTGGCCGCTGAAGCTGAAAAGCTGGCGATGCAAACAATGGGAGCAGTCAGCGAATAGGCCAGTGTTCCTACTTCCTGGTAGCCCTGCCCTTAAGTGCGGTTAATGCGAGAGTTATGGTCAGAACCCCGCATGACATTATGGATATCATGCCGCCCCGCATCACCGGGCCGTCCCAACCACCGTAGATGAGAGACCGGAGTGCGGCAAGCAGGTATGTTACCGGATTGAAGTCGGCGGCGGTTGACATCCAGCCGGTCATTTCTTCTTGGGGGACGAAGAGGGAGGTCATAAACAGGAAGGGAAAGAACAGCAGGAAGCTCATATTGACCGCTGCTGCATTGCCTGTTTTGAAGGCGATGGCGTATGGAAAACCCGAGAAGATCAGCCCCCAGACACCGGCCAGTGCCATGAACGCCAGTATCCCGGGAACGCCGGTAACGAAACCAACTCCGGCAATGAACCCCATGATGATTACGGGTATGGTAAGCGCCACCACCAGCGTAAAGTCCGCAACCATCAACCCCAGTAGCAGTGCCAGGCGATTTACCGGCGTCATGACCAGCCGGTCAAAATAGCCGCTCTGTATATCAGTCACGACGGTGGTTGCCCGCGAAATGCCGGTTACCGCGAACAGCACGGCCACGGGGAGCTGGAAGGCACGGTAGTCGAGGCCCGGTATAGACTTCGCAAAGTCTTCCAGTGCCCCGACGGTCATAACGTACATGAAAACTGGAATGACGAGGGCGGGCACCGTTGTCTCCGTGTCTCTCACGACAGATCGCAGTGCCCGCTCGGAAACCGCGACCACATCGCGCACAAACCCCGCCTTTCGCCCGCTGGCTACGTGATCAGCGGAAACGACAGTCATCTGGTACTCCTGGGCAAGCGAAATGCCATCTTCTCGATTCCGGGAAAACTAGACGTCTTCCTGCAACGAAGGCTGGTCTGCGCGGATCGCCCGATCTGAGGCATTTGCGCTCTGGAAGCGGGCCCCTGTCACTTGCAGGAACACATCGTCCAGCGTCGGGGTGCGAAGCGTGAGTTCCCGCACTGCTATGTCCTTTTCGTTCAGACGGAGCGCTACGGCACTGATGAGAGATGCTCCGTTGGAAACGCTGACAGTGATCTCGTTTCCGTGGGACTCGAGCGCCAAGACTGAAGGCATGGATTCCAGCGCCTCGATGGCGACGTCGGCGTCCTGATTGAGCCGCACTATGATCAGGTCGGAACCGAGCGCCCGCTTTAGTTCGGCCGGTTCCCCTTCTGCAGCTAGCCTCCCCTGATTGATGATGCCAACGCGCCCGGCCAGAGCGTCTGCTTCCTCGAGATACTGGGTGGTCAGAAAGATGGTGACACCCATGTTCTGATTAATGCTGCGGACTTCTTCCCATATCTGTGACCGACTGATCGGGTCCAGCCCCGTGGTCGGCTCGTCGAGGAAAAGGATGCTGGGGTTGTGGATCAGGGCCGCGGCTAGGTCCAGGCGCCGCTTCATTCCTCCCGAGTAGGTACCGATGAGCCGGTCCATGGCGTCCCCGATGTTTACAAGCCCTGCCAGTTCGTCTATTCGCTTGCGAACTTCATGTCTGCCCAGGCCGTATAACCTGCCTTGCAGACGCAGAAGTTCACGCCCGGTCTGTTTATTGTCCAACGCTGCTTCCTGGAGCGCCACGCCTATCTGGCTCCGGACTTGGTTTGCCTCGAGCATAACGTCGTGGCCCGCCACCCGGATGCGCCCGCTGCTGGGCGCCAAGAGGGTGACCAGTATTCGGATCACGGTGGTCTTACCTGCTCCATTGGGGCCAAGGAAGCCGTATATCTCGCCTCGCTGCACCGCTAGGTCAACCCCGTTTACGGCGCGCACTTCACCGAAGAGGCGAACAAGGTCATGGGTCTCAATGGCATAGGAAGAGGAAGGACTGCTCATACGAATAATTGCGTCGTTGTTGCCGTTTGAGGACGTTGTAAGTGGACGATTCGTGCCATGCAGAAATTGATGATAGCATAGCTGCATTGTCCATGACCCCGGCGATGCCGGATGAGTCCGGGCGTGGACCGAACGTCAAGAACATTGCTGATGGATATTAAAGAAAGGGTCCACCAGATACTGGAGGTTGATGAGAGCGGCGACAACTTAAGCCAGGCAGTGGACACGTTGCTGATGCTCCTCATCGTAACCAATGTGGCAGCGCTGGTCATTAGCACCGACCAGCGTATCTACAGCTACGCCCCGCGCTTCTTTTTTTATTTCGAGGCTGTTTCTTTTGGCATTTTCGGGGTGGAATATCTTTTGCGATTGTGGGCCTGTACGGCCGATCCGGATTTTTCCCACCCAATTACTGGGAGAATTAGATTCGCCCTTCATCCGCTGATGCTCGCGGACGGTGTCGCCGTTGTGTCGTATTACGTTCTGTTGCTGATTCCGCCCACGCTCGGACTGGACCTCGGAGCATTTCGTGCGCTGCGCCTTGTCGGACGCATGGCGCGGTTGGCCCGTTACTCGCCGGGGCTCCAGGCTCTGGGCACCGCTGTTGCGGCCAGAAAAGATGAACTGCTCGCGGTGGTTTCCGTATTGGGAGTCTTGCTGGTCCTGGCCTCTTCGCTGATGTATTTCGTGGAGAGGACCGCCCAGCCCGACAAATTCTCCAGCATTCCTGAGACTATGTGGTGGAGTATCATCACCGTCACCACCGTCGGATATGGAGATGTCGCCCCCGTCACTCCTGTAGGCCGCTTGCTCGCCGGCATGATAGCCCTGCTGGGTATCGGAATTTTCGCCCTGCCCGCGGGCATATTGGGCTCAAGCTTCATGGAACAGGTTAACAGGCGTCGCAACCGGCCCGTTATCAGAACGTGCCCGCATTGTGGACGCGATATCGATGAATCACCGCAGCAGTAGCATCTCCATAGACCGAATGGCTAGTGCTCGCGGAAAAAGGGCAACGGTATAATATATTGCTTGAATTCTCATTGAATCGCGTAGCATTATATTCTGCGCCCAGAGCCAAGCCATTTTCTTTCGACGCTTCCGATAGGGCGCGTACCGGCCTGATATTCTGATGGACGAACGCATTTCTCGGAATGAATAAGGGCTACCCAATTTCACTCTTCCTGATAAGAAACCGGCTGCGCAGCTCGTGGGGATCATTGCTGGTGGTGTCTCTGGGAACACTGACGGCGGTGGTGATGCTCAGTGCTGTGGCTCTCTATTCCGACGTCCTTGCCGAAGCCGGTGTTCGTTACGGCCTCTTCAGTCGGTCCCAGACATCGCTCAACATCCAGATACTCGTGCAGAATCGCCCCCTCGGCCCCGAAGACTATGCGGAACTCCGCAGTGTCGCGGAAGAAAATGTGCGGGAAAGGGTCCCTTCTCTCGCAACAAATGTCGAGAGATACGGAAGGACCCAGGCTGGGATGCCTGCCACGACCAATCCCGAGTCCCAGCCGCCTCCTTTGGGCTCTCCTTCGGGAAGGCCTTTCTTCATGACCGGTTTCATGGAGCATTCCCGCCTCCTTGATGGTAGCTGGCCTCAAGACCCCGGACGGTCCGGGCCATACGGGGTGGAATTGGAGGCGGTGGTAGGGGACGAGTTAGCCAATGACTTCGGCTACTCGGTTGGTACTCGGATCTACGTCACCCCTTTCCCCTCGACCCCAGAAGAGCGGGTTGTTCTTACTGTCGTAGGAATAGCGGCCCCCGTCGACCCTCGGGATGAGTTCTGGCTCGGGGCCCCCGTACACTTCGGCGTTCAGACCGTTGGAGAAGAACTGGTCATTCCGATGTTCGTTACCGAAAGCGACTTCCTGCAGGTATTGGGAAGTCGCTTTCCCATAGCCGTTGGAGACTTCGGTTTCAACGTCTTTGTGGATCCTGCCGTAATTGAAGCCGAAACGGTCGATTCAACGCTTGATGCTCTGGAAGGCCTTGAGGCCAATATAAACAAGGTTTACCCTCGCACTTTGGTGCTCAGTCGCTTGGGACTGACACTGGAGGAATTCAAACGGGACCTTACATTGGCCCTGGTTCCGGTGTATGTCTTCGTTTCCTTGATTGTTGTCGTAGTGCTCTATTTCCTGGCAGTGGTCAGCGGTATATTGGCCCGCAGCCAGGCCCGTGAAATCGGTCTGCTGCGGAGCCGAGGCGCCAGCATCCCGCAGGTCTGCGTCGTTTTCCTGACCACCGAAGGGTTCATCGCACTCCTCGCCGTCGGTGTTGGCCCATTGCTGGCCTTGGTAATAGTGAGACTCCTGATTCTGCCTACCTTCGGCACTATCGGCGGTGGACCGATCGAGATCTCTCTTTCCGGTGAGATGTATTGGATGGGCGCAATTGGCGCAGTTCTGTCCATCTTCGTCTTGGCGCTTTCCGTGGCCGGACGCGCGAGGACGGGAGTGGCTGAATCCCTGACGTCTCGGTCCCGACCTCCGGTGGTTTCCTTCGTCCACCGGTACTATCTCGACGTGGTTTGCGTGCTTGTCCTGGGCTTGATCTGGTGGCAGTTTCAGGAGCGGGAAGGGTTTGTGTCAAACTCGATCGCATCAAGTGGCCTTGACGTGGATCCCATGGTCGCACTGGGCCCGGTGCTGGGTTTGCTCGCCGCGGCCCTGCTGTTGATGAGGATTCTTCCTATACTTGTCCGCTTGGTGTTGTGGCTGAGCATGCGTTCCGGACCGGGGTGGGCATCTCTTGCTCTCCTTCGCGTTGCTCGAGATCCCGTGCTTCCCGCATCGCTGGCAGTGTTGTTGATGCTTGTGGCTGCACTGGGAGTATTCGGGGCCACCATCCAGTCAAGTCTTACCCGTAGCCAGAGTGACCAGGCAAACTATCGAGTCGGAGGAGACGTCCGGGTCTCCGGACCGGGCGTGGGCGCGAAGTTGGAGGAACAGGTTCAGCAGGTGAAAGGAGTGGAGGCGGCCACTCTCGTGCTACGCGACTCCGTCAGCTTGATTGAGGGACACTCTTCTTCTTCGGCATTGTTGATAGCTGCGGACCCTGAAGCGCTGGCGAAATCCTCATGGTTTCGCACCGACTTCGCCGCAACCCCATTTCCTGATTTGGCAGAGCTCATTGCAACAGAGGACAATGTCCGGGGTGATTCCAATTTCGGAGTGCCCTTGCCACCACTGACCCACAGAGTTGGCGTCTGGCTGAAGTTGGGAGAACTCTTGGAGAGCGAATTGCAGGGAGACATTAACATTTGGGCGAGAATCGTGGACTCGGATTCACGTTACAGGAATGTCTCGATGGGCCGCATTTCAGGGGCCGACTACGAAAGAGTTGACGACTGGCGGTTCTTTGCAGGCGATGTGCCCGAAGCCCTAGTAACCACCGACCGTGAGTGGTCTCTTGCAGCCATTATCTTTACCACCAGCGCCTATACAAAGGTGACGATTAGCCAAATCCAAATGGACGATTTCACCGCGCTCGCTCCGGGCCTACCGGATGACGGAGTTGTGGTGGAGGATTTCGAAGAGCCCCGACAATGGCTGCCCATAGGAACTACCGCCAGCGTTCCAGACACCTTGGTGGCCGGGCCTTCCGGAGCCCGTACAGGAAACGCTGGCATCACTTTCTCATGGTCCGACCCCGCTGGAGGAGAGCAACGAGGTATACACCTGTCGCCGGTTCCTCTCCCAATTCCGGCTATAGGTGGCGCCGGATTGGTTCAAGGAGACCGCGTTCGTATCCGGCAGGGATTGGGGTCCATTCCAGTGGAGGTCAGGGAAACTATTGACCTTTTCCCAACGGTGTCCAACTTCCGCCGCCCTTTCCTGCTTCTGGACCTGAATGCCTACCAGTCATACCAGAAAGTAGTTCTCCCGGGCAGTTCCGCCCCCTCAGCAAGGGAATTGTGGGTCTCTCTGGACCCATCCCAACCGCGGGAAACCGTAATCGCGGATATTACGTCTCACCTCCCGACTCTTACCGGCATTCAGGACCGTGAGAGGCTGGCGGAGTTGGCCGCCCTTAATCCCCTGGCGGGTGGTGGCTGGGACGGCATATCCATCCTGAGCATGGCCGGGGTCGGCTTGGCCGTGGTGGCCGCTATGATCGTGTACGGCGCAGCCTCGATTCAGGCTGCCCGAGTCGACAGCGTGGTGGCCCGTGCCCTGGGAGTGTCCGGGAAACAAGTCTATTTGTCCCTTGTCTTGGAGAGGTGGCTGACCGGAGGGCTTGCCATCGCCGCCGGGGCAGCAATTGGGTACTGGCCCGGGCTCGAACTGGTGCAGTTGCTGGACTTTTCGGCCAGCAGCGCCTCACCCTTGCCCGAAATGATCCCGACAGTCCACCTGGCACTTTTTGCTTCCGTGTTGGCCGCCCTGGCAGCATCGGTGACGGTGTCCGCAGTACTCGAAGCGGTGATGGCCAATAGGCTGAGTCCCGTCGATGTGTTGCGGGAGGAAGTTTAGCGGAATGTCTTCCTTGTTCCGCTTTGCTTACGTCATGGCCAGCCGGCGCGCCATCTCGGGATGGAGAATTGAAACTGTCTTGTTCGGGAGCATCATGCTGGCGGTGAGCCTGATGGCCAGCGGGGTGATTTTCTCGGAGCTGCTGGCGAACGCCGCGCTGCGTGGTTTCCTGCTCGACGCCGACCCGACGGAGGTCAACTTCCAGGTACGGACCTTCAGCGGGCGGGACGACCCCGAGAACGCAGAAGCCAGGCGCCAGGCCTTCGAGGCAAGGAATGCCTTCGTAGAGGACCAGGTTATCGGCCAGTTTCAGCCCTATTTGAAGGAACACGCGCGGTTCTTGGAGACGGCCACCTTCTTCTTCCAGGGACGTCCTCACCTCGAGTTGGACCGGGACCATCGTCCCAGGGGCGCATTTGTCAGTCTCACAGGTCTCGACGGACGTATTCGCGTGCTCGAAGGCCGGTGGCCGGACGGCAACGGGACGCCCAACGGGAACGGGGAGCAACCCATCCACGTGGCGATTGACTCGCTGGGTGCCGAGTTGCTGCAGCTTGGCGTCGGCGAAACAATGGAAGTGTTCCCGGCGACGTCGTTCGCCGACGCGGAGCCCATCAAGGCGCAGGTCGCCGCCATATTCGAAGTGGTCGACCGGTCTGACGAATTCTGGTACGGGCTGTCTTACGCCTTCAGCCGCAAGGATGAGCGATGGACCCTGGTGCCGCTGTTTGCCAACGAGGGTGAGCTGATAGAGAAGGCGCTTGGTTCATACCCGTCCCTTTACGCTGATACGACGTGGTTCCTGTTTCCCGATGAGACGGCGATAAAGGCCTCCGACATAGGGCAGGTCCAGGGAATTCTGTCTCACGTCGAACGAATAACCTCCGTCGGCTTGATGAATTCGAGCTACTCGATTCGCTTGGACAGCCTGCTGCGTACGTACGAAGAGCAACTCCTGCTGGCTCGCCTGCCCCTGTATCTAGTGCTGTTCATTGTTACCAGCGTCCTGATTTACTACCTCGCGTTGATTTCAGGACTGGTCGTGCGCTCAAGGGCGGGGGAAATCGCGATGCTCAAGAGCCGGGGAGCAACCACATTGCAGGTTGGTTTGTTGGGGCTCGGGGAGGGACTGCTGCTGGCAGCGCCCGCTGTGATTGCGGGGCCGTTCGTGGCGCTTGCCCTGGTGAAAATACTGGGCTCGGTGTTCTTCAGATTGAGTGGGTCGGCCGAAGCGCTGACCGGAGTGCCGGTGGGGATCTCGGCCGACGCCATTCTGCTGGGTCTGGCCGGCGGGGTCCTGGCGGTGGTGGTGTTTGCTACAGCCAGCCTCGCCGCGGCTCGGAGCAGCAGCGTGGAGGCGTTGCAGGCCAGGGCCCGACCGCCTACGACCAACGTGCTGCACCGGTATTACATCGACCTAGCGCTGTTGGCCCTGATCGGGGTGCTTTGGTGGCAGCTTCTGAACCAGGAAACGTTCCTGGTTCAGGCGGCGGGCAGCCGCGAAATCAGCATCAATTACTCCCTGCTCCTCGGGCCCGTGTTGGGCCTCGTCGCCGCCGGTCTCATTGTGCTTCGGCTTTTCCCGCTGGCCGCAACCATTCTTGCGAGAGCCACCGGACCTGTGGCGCCGTCTTGGCTGGTGCATGCCTTCAGGCATCTCTCCCGGGATCCGATTACTCCCGCCATGCTGATTGTGCTGGTCATGCTGGCCACCGCGCTGGGCGTAATCGGTAGCTCCCTGTCGGCCACCATTGAGCGCGGCCATCGCGAAAGCGCCCTGTACGAGGCAGGCTCCGACCTGCGACTGCAGCACGGCAGGTTGAACCGCACGAGCGGAACGGCTGCGTCTCTGGAAGCTGGCGGCGCAGGGGGGCCCCTGCAGGGCATTGAAGGGGTGGAGGCCGGGGCGGAGGTGCTCCGATCCCCCGGCTATCTCACGACCACGGGATTCAGCACCTCCGGCACCCTCCTCGCAGTTGAGTCGGACGCCATAGATGACGCCGCCTGGTTCCGCGAGGACTTCGCCAACGGCCGAACCCTGGGGGAGCTGTCGGAGATCTTGCAGACAGGACCGGCGGGGACGGGGCAAGAACTGTCTCGGGACGGTCTGCTCATTCCCCGTGAAGCGACAGCGCTCACTGTCTGGGCCCGGGCGGGTAGCTCCGCTCCAGGCGTGGGAGTCTGGGCGAGGTTGAGAGACTCAGAAGGCCGGGTCTCCGACGAATGGATGGGAGACTTCGGGGATACGCGGTGGTCGCCCTTCCGTTTGGACTTCAACGCGCCACCCTCCGAAGGACTCCCGAGGAGAGAAGAATCGTCTCTTCGGGAACTCAAGCCACCTCTTGAGCTCGTGTCATTCACCGTGCGCAGCAGGTTCCGGGACAGCTTCGGGGGAGCGGTGTTCTTTGGCAGGGTCGATGTGGAAACACCCACCGAAGACGTCGTTCTGCATGATTTCGAGTCCACCGAGGGGTGGCAGGTAATCGAGGACTTCCGGATTCCGGGCCTGAACTCGCTGGAGTCAAGCCGGTCTGCTTCCGAGGAAGAATTCGACATTACCGGCCGGTTCAGCTGGTCGCCGGGCGGAACGGGATTGACTGGCATCAGGGCGGGTGGCCAGGACGAGCCGATGCCCGCTCTGGTCAGCTCTGAATTCCTGGATGTGGCGGATGCCGAGATTGGCGACACCGTCATCCTCAGCATGTCTTCGTACTCGCTTCTATTGCGAGTGGCTGCTGAAGTGGAGTTTTTCCCCACGCTGGACCCGGGGGACCGCCCCTTCGCAATTGTCGATCTGTCGCGATTCACCCAGGCCGAAACTCGATACAGTCCACGCTCTTCCCGTGGCCCCAACGAGCTGTGGTTGTCCCAACGAGGTGTTCCCGGCGAAGCGGAAACTGCGGAAACCATAAGTAATGCGCTGCGGGAAGAGGGAATCAGGGTCAGGGACTCTTTCGATGCGGCCGCCATGGTCGACCAACGTGTGGAGCAGCCCCTGGTGAACGCAGGCTGGGGGGCGCTGCTGGTCCTGCTGTTCCTCGCCGTGGCCCTTGCCAGCGCCTCCGGTCTCCTCCTGTTCGCACACATGGACGCGAGGGAACGCCAGACCGAGTTCGCCCTCCTGCGGACGCTGGGCATTTCCCAGGGACAGATGCAGAGGATAGTCTGGGTGAACCTGCTTCTGATAGCGTTATCCGGAGTGGGGCTTGGCACCCTGCTGGGATGGCTGATCGGTTCCAGCGTCCTGCCCCTGATGGAAGTCGTGGAAGGAGGAGAGCGCGCCGTTCCCTCCTACCTGTTCACTATAGATTGGAAGCGGTTGTCGGCGTCCTACGTTATCCTGGCTGTCGTAACCGTCCTGTGCGGTTTGTGGATGACCTGGATGACATTTAAGATCCAGTTGCAGCAAGTCCTGCGCATGGGAGAATGACTTGGCAATCAATATCGGCGAACAGCAACGCAATATCGGCGAACAGCACCGCATTGCAGCCTCGGGGCCGCTGGGGCAACCGTATGTCGTCTGTCGCGATCTCTTTAAGATATATAAGAGGGCCGACCTTGAAGTAGTGGCCCTGCGCGGACTTGACCTGACGGTGAAGTCGGGCGAATTGGTCGCCATCGTTGGGGCCAGCGGCAGCGGCAAGAGCACCCTGCTCAACATCCTCGCAGGACTGGATAGACCGTCAGCGGGACAGATGATGGTGGGTGAAAGAGACCTGCTGGACATTTCCGAAAAGGGACTGGTGGAATACCGCAGGCAGGAAGTGGGGTTTGTGTGGCAGGCGACCGCCCGAAATCTGCTGCCATATCTCAGGGTGGGTGACAACGTAGAGCTGCCGATGGCGCTGGCGGGAAAGCCGCGAGCCCATCGTCGCGCCTGGGCCGGGGACCTGCTGGAAACCCTGGGAATCGGGGACAAATCCGACCGATTGCCGCATCAGCTTTCGGGGGGCGAGCAGCAGCGAGCCGCCATCGGAGTCGCCTTGGCCAACCAGCCTCCCTTGCTCCTGGCCGATGAGCCCACCGGTGAGCTGGACACCGCCAACGCGGTCCAGGTGTTCGAGATGCTGCGCACCTTGAACCGGAGCTACGCTGTTACCGTAATCATAGTTTCGCACTACCCCGGAATCGCTCAATTCGTCGATCGGGTGGTGCATATCCGCGATGGGCGCATCAGCTCAGAGGTTATTTCAACCCCCTCATACCAACGGGAAGGGGAGCGAACCGAGGACGAATTCCTGGTGATTGACGAAGCGGGACGACTTCAGCTGCCCCAGGAATACGCCGCAAGGTTCCGGAGCAGGGGGCTCGCACAGGTTGCGTCGGAGGAGGGCCTGGTCACTCTGAGGCCCCCGGAAACCCATCCTGAAGACTGGAGCGTCTCCGAATGACCGACAGCGTGGTAGTAGCTGCCGCCCTGAACCGGGAGTTCCAGGTCGGTGGGTCGAGCGTCCGGGCGGTGAAAGGTGTCGACCTGGAGATCGAACATGGGGAGTTGCTGGTCGTCACCGGGCGGTCGGGTTCGGGAAAAACGACGCTGCTGAACCTGCTATCTGGACTGGACAGGCCGACGTCAGGGACTGTGCTGTTCGGCGGGCAGGACCTGTCGCAAATGACAGACGGACAACTGGTGGAACTGCGACGTCGGAGAATCGGCTTTGTCTTTCAGTCGTATGGGCTGATGCCCCTGCTGTCTGCTCAGGAGAACGTGGAACTTCCACTTCACATTGGCGGAGTATCCTGGAACGAGAGAAGACGGAGGGTGCAGGAGGCACTGGATTCGGTGGGGTTGGGGCCAAGGGCCAGGCACCGGCCGTACGAGCTTTCCGGCGGGGAGCAGCAGCGCGTGTCCATTGCCCGCGCCCTCATTACCAGCCCGGACGTGGTGTTTGCCGATGAGCCCACCGGCGAGCTGGACACCACCACGGGCAGGTCAATCATCGACATTCTGAAGCGAATATCAGTCGAGGGGACTGCCGTGGTCGTCGCCACCCACGACCTGGTCCTTGCCGAGGCGGGCGACAGACGCCTGGAGATGGTGGACGGGGATTTGACCGAACCCTGACAACCCGTGCCAGAGCAGACCTCGTTACTAGCCAGAGTCTTTTATCAAGGGGCGGTTATCAAGCGCCGGGTCAGTTCAAGCAGCTGGATGTCGCTTCCCCACGGGCCCATGAGGGAGATTCCCAGAGGCAAGCCCTCGAGCGATGCCAGCGGCAGGCTGACCTGGGGCAGGCCGGCCAGTCCCGCGATGCAGAGCAGGCTCATCGCCTGGGCACGCACCCGGACCTCCAGGTCATCTTGCGGCGAATCGACCGTGGGAGCGACCCGTGGAGAGGTCGGCAGGCATAATACATCGCCGTCGCCAATGAGGCCGCGAATTCGGTCGACGATGCCCTCGCGGCGGGAGCGCGCGGCCTCGGCCTGTTCGTTGGTCACTCTCGAGGCCCACTCGACCCTTTCACTGACGCCCGGGCCGAAGTGCGGGCCTGACTCGCGTATCCATTCGCCGTTGTTGGCCCATATTTCCCGGGCCTGTATCACTCGAAAGGTCTCGTACCATTCTGCCAGACCTTCCTCGCTGACAGTAATTTCTTCGATTTCCGCAAAAGCCTTCCCGATCATTTCAACGGACAGGGCCAGCGCCAGCGCCACGGGTACGTCTAGGATGTCGAAGGCGTCTCTCGCCACCAGCAGCCGGCGGGGCGGCGAAGGCTCCTCGTCAGACACCTGATAAGGGGCGTGCTCAGCGGTGTAGGAGAGCAGGACGCGACCGACGTCAGCGAACACGTTAGGGTCCCGTGCGAACCACCCCGCCACGTCGAAGCTCCAGGTAAAAGGGCATACTCCCTCGAGTGACACGCGGCCATGGCTGGGGCGGATTCCGAGGATGCCGCAGTAGCTGGCCGGGAGACGGACCGAGCCACCGCAGTCGGTTCCCAGGGCAAAGTCGACGAGGTTCCCGGCAACGGCCGATGCCGAACCGCTGGAGGACCCGCCGGGGATGCGGCCCGAGGCGTTGGCATTAACTGGAGTGCCGTAGTGGGCGTTCTGCCCGCTGAGACTGTAGGTTAGTTCGTCCGTCAGGGTCTTTCCCACCATATTAGCCCCGGCGTCGAGGAGTTGTTGCACCGCCGGAGCCGTGCGGCTGGCAGGCGAGTGGGTGCTCAGCCACGTGGGGTTGCCGAAACCGGTCCGACTGCCGGCCACGTCGAAAACGTCTTTGGCAGCGAATGACAGCCCGGCCAACGGGCCTTCTCCGGACCCGCGCATTGCGGCGTGGTTTTCCCGACAAAAGGCTCCCAGTGGATCGTGGGGAGGCTCATTCAACATCTCGTTGCCTCCTGTATTCGCCGATGGGCATTTCCAACGCGGCGGGCGGTCTGGTAAAGGTCCGGCGTCCGCCCTTGAACCCCATGACCGGCGAGACGACTTCGGCCACGGCCGCGGCTCGGCTTTCGCAGTCGAGCACCACGAGGTCGGCGGGGCATCCGATGTCCAGACCGTAGCCGGAGACGCGCATGAGTCTCGCCGGTCGGGTGGTGACCATGTCGTAGCAATCTTCCAACCCTTCCCGATTGCCCACGTGGCAGATGTTCGCGTACAGATTGGCCATTCTCACCATCGAGCAGTCGCCGAATGGTGTGAAGGGGTTGAGCACGTTGTTCGTAGACAGGGAGCAGTTGACGCCGTGCCGCAGAAGGGCGTGGGCCGGAGCGACGCCCCGTATTGCAGAGTGTTCCTGCTGCCTTCCCATCAGGAACAGGTCAGTGGCCGGCAGGACGGTAACCGCCACGCCCGAGTTCGCCAGTGTCTTGGCCTTTTCCTGCAGGACTGAGGGCGGAACGGCGGAGAGTTTCGTGACGTGGCCGATAGCAACGCGGCCACCGTAGTTGTACCGTTCCGTGAGGCGGCAGACGTAGTCCAGGTCCATATCAGTCGGGTTGGAATCGAAGTCAAGGTGCATGTCGATGTCCACGTCGAACTCACGAGCCATGTCGAACACGCGGTCAATCTGGCCTCTGGGGTCCGTGTCGGTGTAGGGGGCGGCGCCCACCAAGCTCGCGCCTCGACGAAGGCCCTCGATCATCAGTTCATCGGTCCCGGGATTATTCAGCAGCCCCTCCTGCGGAAAGACGCAGACCTCGACGTCGATTGCCCGCTTGCTTTCTTCGACGAGAGGTAGGATGCCATCCAGGCTGCGCAGGCCGACGACCGGATCGACTTCCAGGTGGGTACGCATGTGGGTGGTCCCGTTTGCGATGCATTTTTCCAGTGTGCGACGAGCGCGTTGGTAGACGTCTTCCGGGCTGAATTCCGACTTCAGGCGCCTCACCTGATTGATCGCTTCACTAAGCCCGCCACTTTCAGAGGAGATACGGTCAATGAGGCACGATTTGTCCAGATGGATGTGCGACTCGACGAACCCGGCAGTGACCAAGCGCCCCTCCAGGTCGTACACGACGCCCTCGGAGTTCAGGTCGGGTTCGATTGCCGCGATATGGCCATCTTCGATGCCAATATCGACTGGCGAGCTTGGAGACCCCGAAACTCTCGCTCTTCTGAGGATTGTGTCCATGCCACCTCTGCAGTCGCTGGAAATTGGTCCCGTGTTAACAGCGTAACCCAAAAAGCCGAAGGACAGTCAATCGACCGTTCCTTCGGCTCCGACTCGGTTCGGGAAGGTTAAAGTCCGAAGCCCAATATCAGCGGTGGGTGATAAGGCCCTCATCCATCATCGCCTTGATGGCGCCGTCAAAGGCCTCAAGACTCTGGTCAATGTCAACATCGGTGTGTACGCCTGATAGCACACCGCTGGTGCGCGACATCAGGTCTACGCCCCTGACCTGCAGGGCCTGCCGAAAGGCCGTCTGGATGTGCGCCGGCACTCCTTTCAGGGTGTTGGCGTCAAGGCCGTCAATGGAATTGGCTCCGAAGTGAATGTGGAAGGTGGAAGACTCGCCGTACGCGCAGGCAGCAACCTCGTAGCGGTCGATCACTTCCTGCAAACCGGTTCGCATTCTTGCCGCCATGGCGTCGGCCTGCACCTGCATCTCGCCGGTTGCTACGATCCGCAAGGCGGCGTTGCCAGTGGCTGCGCAGTACGGGTTGGCGTTGAAGGTTCCGCCGTGATAGACCCTTTCGAAGCGGTCGTGGTGAGAGTCGCCGGTCTGCTCCATCACTGCCATCACGTCGTCTCTACCTGCCACTGCCCCTCCGGGAAGGCCGCCGGTCAGGATCTTGGCCATCGTGCAGAGATCAGGTCGCACATTCAAGACCTGTTGCAGACCGCCAGGGCTCCAGCGGAATCCGGTAATCACCTCGTCTAGGATCATGATGACGCCATACTTTTCTGTAATCTCCCGTACGCCCTCGACGAAGCCGGGTATCCGCGGAACGGTTCCGTAGGATGCCCCGGAACCCTCGGTGATAACGGCGGCGATTTCGCTGTCTGTCGACAGAGTGTGTTCAAGTGCGTCCAGGTCAGGCGGCAATACGACCACGGAATCGATAGTGCCCTTTGGAATGCCCGTTGATGCAGGAACGTCAAAGGGGGTGAGGTTTCCGGGCATGACATAATCGTGCCATCCATGGTAGTGGGACTGCCAGCGAACTATCTTGTCCTTTCCTGTAAAGGCACGGGCAATTCGCATCGAAAGAGACGTTGCTTCAGCGCCTGACCCCACAAATCTCACTTTATCTGCGCAGGGAATCAGGTTGCATACCCTTTCGCCCCACTCCAGGACCGACTCTACGGGAGACCCGTAATGGGACCCGTTTGGAGCCGCCTGTATCAGGGCTTCCACAACCTCGGGATGAGAGTGTCCCAGCAGCAGCGACGCCGAACCCAGTCCAAAGTCTATGTACTCGTTCCCGTCAACATCCCACTTGCGAGGTCCCTGTCCGCGCTCGATGGTGATGGGAAAAGGATCGGCAACGTAGCCGTCGTGTCCCGCTCCACCCGAAGGAAAGTGTTGCCGGAATCGTGGAAACAACGCTGCGGATCTGGAATTGTTTCGAACGTAAGCTTCGCGAATCGTCTCCGCCATTGCATTCCTCCTGATATTGGCGATATTGGGCCACGAGTAGTAACCATTCTATCCCCAATAGCAGGAGAAAGTATATTGAATCCGGTGACGTCGGCTAGCTGCAAGTCGTATTGCGGCGCATAACGAAGGAAGACCGTTGTCAGAGGCTCACTTTGTGAAAAGTTGACGTCTTCGAGTTGAAGCGTGCATGGCACTACTGGGCAATCGTTTCGACTCTGTGTTTACAGCGGTGCTGGATTTAGTCACTCGGTACCGGGGGCGTGCCTTATGGCCGCTCCATTCGATAGCCGACACGCGGCTCGGTGAAGATATAGACCGGGTGCTGTGCGGCGTCTCCGATTTTCCGCCTGAGGTTCTTGACGAAGGTTCTGAGAATCCGCGTATCCGTTGACGACTGCGCTCCCCAGACGCGACGAAGTAGTTGACTGTTCGTCAGTACCCGACCGGCGTTTAGCGAAAGCTCGCACAATAGCCTGTACTCGGTTGCGGTTAACCTTACCGGTTGACCGCCGACCGAAACTCGCCGTTCGGTGTAATCGATGACCAGGTCGCCCCTCTCGTAGGTGTTGAACTGCCCCGCGCGAACGGATGACTGGGTTCGAATTGCGGCATTGACGCGGCCAATGAGTTCCGCAGGGGGAAAGGGCCTGCTGATGTAGTCATAGGCCCCCATTTCGAAAGCCCTTGAGATGTCTTGGTCCCCTCCGGGACCGGAGAGAAAGACAATCGGGCAATCCAGGATCTCACGAATTCTGCGAACCAGGCCCAGTCCTTCGGTCTGAGGAAGCGTAATATCCAACAGGACGAGGCTAGGCCTCTTGACTATAGCGATCTGTTCGGCTTCTTCAGAGTTTCCGGCCAGGATCGCATTGAATCCAACTCCGGCCAGCGTGTCCCTAACTTGGAGAAGAACCTGTTGCCTGAGACCAACGATCAGGATGCTGGCGGATTCCATGGCAGCGGATTCGTCGAGTTTATCCCCTCGATTGGCATCGTCTTCGGTTTCAGTGGCTGTCCGTAAGGTGAAGGTAATATGTGAGTCGGTGCCTTCGTCATCACTTTCTAACCATATTTCGCCACCGTGGGCATTTACTATGCCCATACAAATCGCCATGGCTAGGTCCTGTCTCCCTGTCTCTAGTTCGGATTCTCCAAGAACGAATAGACTGGAACGCGCAAGGAGCTGAGAAAGCGATTCTGCTGCAATCATTTTCCCTTCAAGTACCACAGTGATTTTCACCAAAGATTCGGCCGGAGTCGCAACCAATCTTATGGCTGACACGTCAGGCCAGTTGGATGTTGTTGCTGAAAACAGGTTTGACAGAAACTGGACTATCCTGTTGCGGTCCACCATGACCATTGGAGCTGAAGGAGCCATTTCAAGCCCTACGGCAATCCTCAAACCATCAGCTCTCGCAGCATTTTGAGCTTCGTCCACCAACTCCGAAAAGTCTATGGGCTGTAGCGTCAACTTGAGGGATCCAGACTCGCTCTCTGCGATGTCCACGAGATCGTTTATCGTTCTGCGTACGTAGTTGAGCTGCTCATCTACTAACTCAATAAATAGCCGTGTTTCGGTGGCATCTTGCTCGGATGACGTGGACAGGGCGGCAACCGTGGACCCCTTCATGGTAGTAAGAGGCCGGTGTAGGACGTTGCGAACAGCGCGTAGCAGTTCACCCGGAAGCATGACGCGACTTCGAATCGAAGAGACGTCCTGGATGAAGAGCGCAACTGATCCACCTCGTCCCATTGATGACAGGGCTGGGACTGCGCTTACTAGCCCGGTAAATGACTGACCGTCCGAATGGAGCACTAAGTACTGCTGAGGTGGAATGGGACGCCCGGTTTCAATGGCTTGGGCAATCGGGTGTTCGTCGAATGCCAAGATTTGGCCGTCGGGTTGTTGGAGTTCCAGCAGTTCTGCGAATTCTCGCACTGAGCTTCCCCATTCGAATGAGCCCTGGGTTAGTCGCGTCCCCTCGCCATTTGTGGCCCGCAATTCCCCGGATTCCGTCTCGAAGATGAAGATACCTGAGGGTGCATTTTCCAGTAGGCTCTCAATTTCAGATCTCGCTAGCTGTTCGTTGCGAAGCAGGACAGCGTTTGCAACGGCTGACGAGCTGTGTAGGGCCAGCATTTGGAGCAACTCGGCGTCTTCTGCCGTGAAAGAACCTCCGCTCGTAGGGTTGCCCGCGTAAATGTTTGCAGCGAAACCCCCTTCCAGTTCAATCCTGGCCTGCAATAAGAGTACTGGAAGGTGCCCAGAGACCTCGGAGTCGGGGCGCTGGTCCTGGCGCTCGGCTGCTTGCGTAGACTCTTCCTCAGAGGCTACGCGAATCAGCGAATTAAATTCCTCAAGGCCAATGTCGCTTAAATGGAGTCCGGAGAGGGCACCGTGAAGCGGGCTGACCACCTGCACCGCGGCGTAAGCTGAACCTGTTACCCTCTGGGCCTCTTGGGCAATTGCATCCAGGACGTCAGCGAGATCCAGAAATGAAGATATGCGCAGGCATGACGCGGCAACGCGTCCAGCGAGCGTCGCCGCCCTTTCTCTGCCCTCACGTTGCTCGTGCGATTCATTCATTTGGTTTATCCTGCCTGTGCCATCACGATAAGACTTATATTAAATTCTACGTGGGCAAAGTCTCTGGTGGTTCTATTCGACAATTTAGTCTCTTCCCTTGCTCGTAGTTTGAGAATAATTTGCCCAAATGCCTTTGCATATCCCGCATGTAATTATCATCACAAAGGGTTCACAGAAATACTTCACAATTCACAATAGATTCACAATTGACTATTTTCTCCAATCCCAATATCTCAGCGCACGCCACGGAAAGTTAGCCTTTGCCATCCTATCTGTCAATGATAGCCGCGAGCTAGTATTATGTGTTGCTGAGTGTCTGTCCATATCTGCATAATGCACATATGACTAACTTGAGGCTACTCGGACTTGTTCTCCACACTGCACCGATCCCTCCGCTGGAGCCCAGCTATGAGGGCCCCCTTAACGGGCGCACTTTCGAAAATTGACGAATTTGCCAAGTTCGCTTCATCCTTCAGCACAGGGGAAGGAAGCTGGAGATGCATTTGCTTGTTTCGGATCGTCTGGCTCGTGATTGTTTTCAAAGATTAAAGCCGTGCGCACTCTGTTGAGTTCGCAGATAGTTCGGCCGACAGGGACGTGCCTCAGGAATTTAGCTTGATGATGAGACATTTGAGCCATTTCTTCGACCCCCCGATATTCCTGCCAATAATTTTTTTGGCTATGCGGTATTGTTTGC
This sequence comes from Dehalococcoidia bacterium, assembly GCA_965261355.1. Taxonomy (GTDB): domain Bacteria; phylum Chloroflexota; class Dehalococcoidia; order Lucifugimonadales; family UBA3495; genus VXOI01. Next base: position 197,600 of record OZ253464.1, read on the forward strand.
GTAATACCGTTGTGATGGATTTCTATTACAGGTTGCGATATATGACTGGCCATGCGAAAATTACGCATTGTTACTTCATTGGGTATTTGCCTATATTTGCCTCTCTCTACCCAATTTATTGAGTGAGTTCATATGTCACTGGATCCACAGTCTCGTCGGCTCAGATCGAAGCAGGTAGGCATGCTGATGCAGTCTTACCGCCGCTCGTATACCCCGAACAAAGGTAGTGGCAGACTCTCGCAGGAGGGCCTGTTGCGCCTGATGGGACAGGTAGACCCGAGATATTTTGAACGTTACAACCACTCTACAGTCGCTCGTTGGGAATCAGGCGCTACACGACCAACCAGGGATAGACTTGAAGTGTTTGGAAAGGCGCTTCAACTGACCCAGGCCGAAATCGAAGGAATGATTCACCTTGCTGGAATATCCGAAGATGAGAGCCCAGCGGCACCGGCGGAGGCTTTACCCGTTCAACCAGCCGAAGAGACGACATCCGACATCCAGCTGCCGGAATTTGCCCCAACTCTAGTAGTTGCAGAGAACCAGACGTATGCCAGCAGAGTCGTCAGATACAGCCTTACCCGACTGGCGCTGCCCGGCCTTGTCGTCGCAGGCTCTGGCTACCTGTTGACATCATTGGGCTGGAACGCTTCTTGGGTGATGATGCTCTATATCAATCTGGCAATGGGCCTTATCTTGGTTCAGAGCTTCATGAATTTGCGTCGAACGAACGAATTGCGTGAACTTTACTTTATATCCGTGTTTTTTCTTCTCGGCGGGAAGATATTGCTGGCGCCTCTCTTGCGGATGGATCCGTACGGGTTCTATGCTATCGGGGACTTTGGAGGAACCCCGGTCCCCTACCTGCTGGCGCTTATCGCCAATCTGCTGCTCGCTCTTGTCGCCGGTCTGCTGTTCGAATTTCTGTGGCGCTGGCAATACGCGAGTGACGGAGGCGCCGCCAGTGCATTTGGCCGTGCTGGGTGGGTTGCATTTCCACCCTTGCTAGTAGTCTATCTGATTACGCTTTTCTGCTTCTCTTTGGGGAGTTGGATCTATCTCCTCATTGATATTGAGGGACCAGCATATCAGCTTCAGTGAGTGGGAACGCCGCTTGCTACTACAGGCAGCAGTTGTAACCACCATTGTTTTTGCGACTCTAGGTGGTGTGGCGACGATTGTTATTTACATTGAGCCCAGTTTCCTCTCAGTACCGGATCACACTTTACTCCGATCTTGGAATATTGACTTTGAGAGACTCGGATATTCTATGGATGAATTGACGGACAGGTATCGACTGGGTGCGGCTTGGTCCTCCCTTGTTATCTTGGTGTACATGGTGGTAGCCGTGGGTGGCAGCCTGCTTGTAGCGATTCACAAAATAAACACTAAGAGAAAGAGCACAGAGGAGGTCAAGTTTTCCTCTGAATGCTGATTGTTCTCTGAGTTAATGGTAAGTCAGCTGGAATTGGAATGCGACAATTTCATCTGCCGTCACACAATCTTCATCCATTCTGGACTTGTCTTTGGACGATTTGTAACGTTGAGTGACAGGTCTTATGATGCGTTAACTCATGAAATTCTGTTGGATCGACAAGCGTGTGGAGAGCGTGGTTGGTGTGTAAATATCGGCTCTCGTGTCAATCGAAAATAAGGCCGCATTCACTGGAGTTCATACTCGCAACTTTTGGTAACTTCTAATCCAGTGAGCCTTGGGAGTAGAGGAATCTGCCCCTCTGACTTGATAGTGCAGCCGATTTTCTATCACGCCGTGTTGGGTCTGATGACAACAATGTTTGATATGGCCGCTTCAACTTGGCAATAGTGTCGCATGTTTCTATCGTAGACCGTAAACCCATCCGATTGGAACTATTCCCAACTGGCGAGTTCCAATGGCAGTCGGTCGTTTCATGGCACTACGAGAGTGAGACGCGAGATAATTGGTCCGCATAATATTCCGGCATAGCTACAGTGTGTGATGTTCCAGAAGGCTCGCAAAGGACGACTGGCCAGTTGCCTCGAGTGATGCTGCCTGGCGTCCTTCGTTGACATTGACTGCCTGCCCTATCTACACTCGCGGCAAGCTCAACACACGAGGCTGGCATGAAGCGGTTTGAGTATCTGGAGCCGCACACTCTGCGGCAGGCTATCAGGATGCTGCAGCAGCAGGGCCCCCAAGCCCGGATCGTCGCCGGTAGCACCGATTTCCTGGTGCGGTGGCGCGCAGGATTCTGGCACCCGGATCACGTGGTGAACATCCAGCACATTCCCGGGCTGAGCAGGGTGACCTACAGCCGACGAAACGGACTGCGGCTCGGCACGCTAGTCACTATACAGACCTTGGAACAGCACCCCGTTATCCGTCAGCGATATCCGGCGTTGGCCGCCGCTGCGGCTTCCTTCGCCGGCGTTCAGGTGCGGAACCTGGCAACTATCGGTGGCAACATCTGCAACGCCTCGCCCTCAGGCGATACCCTCCCGGCGTTGTTGGTCTACGGCGCGCAATGCCGCTTGTCGGGCTCGGACGGGCATCGCAATGTACCGCTGGAAGACCTATTCACCGGGCCGGGGCAGACAGTGCTGTCCTACGATGAAATACTGACCGAAATTACCCTGCCGCCTCCTTCCGCGAACAGCGGCTCACTGTACATAAAGCACAGTCCCCGCGGCGCCATGGACATCGCGACCGTCGGCGTGGCATCGGCTATAACCGTCGACCGGTCGGGCATCTGCACCGACGCCTGCATCGCGCTCGGCGCAGTTGCTCCTACGCCTATTCGGGCCCGCGCCGCGGAGGAATCGATGCGGGGCAAGCGGCCCAGTGGCGAGCGGCTGCGGGCGGCTGCGGAATTGGCCATGTCCGAGGCCTCCCCGATTGACGATGTGCGTGGCACCGCTGCCTACCGTCGCCAGATGGTTGGGGTGCTGACGCGACGTACCTTGGAAAATGCCTCGTCTGCGGCTGCCAACGGACCCATGGCTTACGAAGACTCCCGCCGACTGGCTATTCAGGCGGTTGTCTGAGCGCCGGTGAGGGCCATTGTTTTGCATTAACAACTTGTAGCAGGACGGCGAAATGAAGAGAGTTGTCCAGATAACCGTCAACGGCGTGGAACGTACCATTTTGGTGGAGCCCTACTACTCGCTCCTCGACACACTTCGGGACGAGTTGCACTTGACCGGCACAAAGAAGGGCTGCGACGAGGGCGACTGCGGTGCCTGTACCGTCTTGCTGAACGGGCAGCCAGTGACTTCGTGCCTGGTACTGGCGCACAGCGCTCACGATGCTGATGTAACAACCGTCGAAGGTCTGTCGACCGGGGGGGAGCTTCACCCTGTGCAGCGCAGCTTCGCCGAAAATGGTGGTCTTCAGTGTGGCTACTGTACTCCGGGACTGATAATGGCAACGGTTGGACTTCTGAACGAGAACCCCGGCCCTTCCGAAGAAGAGGTCAAATTGGGCCTGGGCGGAAATCTGTGTCGTTGCACTGGCTATTCCAAGGTGATAGAAGCAGTGATGTCTGCCGTCCAGAGTTCTGGGGAAGGTGAGTAGCAGAGATGACTGAGTTCAACGTCCTGGGCAAGAACCACGTCCGCGTTGACGCATTGGACAAGGTGACCGGCCATTCCATCTATGCCGGCGACGTCTACCTGCCTGAGATGCTGATGTGCAAGGTGCTGACCAGCACCCGTAGCCACGCGCGCATCGTAAACATCGACATTTCCGAGGCTGAAGCACTGCCCGGTGTTCGCGGCGTCATTACCGGCAGGGACTTTCCTGATGTGTTCTTCGGCTCCGGCGCTCTGCGCGACCGCCGGGTGATGGCTCGCGGCGAGGTGTTCTTCATCGGTGAACCGGTGGCGGCGGTGGCTGCTGACGACGAAATTACCGCGGTGGAAGCGCTCTCGCTGATCCGAGTGGAATACGAGGACCTGGAGAGCGTCGTCGACCCGGTAGCGTCTTTGACGGACGCCACTACTGTCGTCCACCCGGACCTGGAGGGCTTCGAGGGATACGGTTTCGCCCTCGGTGGCAACAACTGCACCATGTTGGACGCCGACCGGGGCGACGTGGACCAGGCATTCTCTGAAGCCGCCCTCATCGTCGAAGAAACCTACCACACCCAGCCCATCAACCAGGGGTTCCTTGAACCGATGGCTTGCGTCGCCAATGTGGAGGCCAACGGCAGGCTCACGATCTGGGCCTCAACGCAGGGCCCATACCAGGTGAGGCAGCAACTCGCCTCCGTTCTCGATATGCCCATCGGAAACATCAAGATTATCGCCATGGAGATGGGGGGCGGGTTTGGCGCAAAGCTGCGCCTCGCGCTGGAAGCCTTTCCGGCCTTGCTGTCTATGAAGACGCGGCAGCCGGTCAAGCTGGTCAACACCCGAGAGGAGACCTTTACCCTCAACGGCCCTCGCCTCGAGACCAACATTTACCTCAAGACTGCCGTCACAACCGACGGTCGCATCACCGCCCGCGAGGCGCGCAGCATCTTTGATGTCGGTGCCTACTTGGGGGCTGGACCGAACTCCGGCGTTGGACACGGTCTGGGCGCCTACGACATTCCCAACTTCAGGCTGCGCTCCTACGGGGTATACACCAACAAGTTGTACGTCGGCTCATATCGTGCCTCAGGCGTGGCCGATATGACTTTCGCCGTCGAGTCGCACATGGATGTCATCGCCCACAAGCTGGGATTGGACCCGCTCGAGTTCCGCCGTTTAAACGCCCTGAAGGAGGGAGACGTCAATGTCAGCGGGGCCCGTATCCCTCGCCATGGTCTGGCCGAGGTCATGGACGCCCTGAAGGATAAGATGGCCCTTCCCCGTTCAGGCGCAAACTCCGATGCCAACGGTGAAAGAATTGCCCGCGGCGTCGGCATTGCCGTAGGAGAATGGCGAAGCGGCAGCGGCCCGTCCACCGCATCCATCAGCGTTAATGAAGATGGCACCGTGGGCCTGCTCACGGGCTCTGTGGACATCTCCGGCAGCGACACTTCGCTTGCTCAGATCGCCGCCGAGGTCCTGGGCTTGGAAATGGAGCAGGTGATCGTTGCCAAGCGGGATACGGACCTCGCGCCGTTCACCGGTCCCAGCGGGGGCAGCCGTATCGTGTACAGCCAGGGCAAGGCGGTACAAATGGCCGCGGAAGACGCTCGCGACAAGCTGTTCGGCTTGGCCGCCGACCGGCTGGGCGTTCAGCCTGACGCCCTTGGGTGCGAGGGAGGAGCCGTCTACGTGATGGATAATCCGCCTCAGTCCATGGGATTGGGCCAGCTCGCTAGGATGAGCCTCTCATCGCGGGGCGGGCCCATTGTCGGCACCGCTTCTCTGTCCAGTATGCCCTACAACCCTGTCTTCAACGCCCAGGGTGCCGAAGTCGAGGTGGACCGGGAGACGGGACAGGTCCGCGTCACCCGCTTTGTACAGGCCCAGGACGTGGGCTTGGCGGTTAACCCGATGGGTGTGGAGGGGCAGCTCGAGGGCGGCGCAGTGCAGGGTATCGGCCGGGCACTGAGTGAAGAAATCCAGATAGACCCCCACACTGGCCAAATCCGTAATCCGTCGCTTGCCACATACCTGATGCCGCTGGCGATCGACATGCCGGAAATCGAGAACGTCCTGGTGGAAGTGCCGAGCGAAGACGGCCCCTTCGGCCTCAGGGCCGTTGCCGAGCCTCCGGGGTTCGGCCCGCCAGCTGCCATCGCCAACGCCATCTATGACGCAGTCGGTGTACGCATCCGAACCCTCCCGCTCAGCCCTGAAAGGGTGCTGGCCGCCATGCAGGGACGCGAACCTGAAGACTATGGCCTCGACCCCGAGGCCTTGCGGGCCGCTGAAAGTCAGGCTGGTTCGGGGTAAATTTCTCCATCACGTACGAACTGTAGCGAAATCCCGCCTGGAAACTCGGCCCAGGCGGGATTTCACGAAGTGAGCTGAACGCTTCGGCTGCTGCACGGTCTCTTTGCAGTCGGTACTTGAGTAGCCGAGACCGGATGCGGGTCTCCCTGCTGGTAGGAAAACTGCGGGTCTGGTCTCTCCGGTTCGCAGTCAGTTCAAGTCAAAGACAGCGGCTGCGTTCTCTCCCACCAGCTTGGCTTGGTCCTCTTCCGAGAAGGTCTGCAGCTGTTGTACCAGTGTGGACTGAGCATCCAGTCCGATGGATCGTATGTGGGGGAAATCAGATCCCCAGAGGACCTGGTCTACTCCCACGTGTGGAATGGCGAATTCGGCTGCCGTATCGTCGATGAACCCGTGGTACACCCGCGTTTTCATGTAATCGCTGGCTTTCATGTCTAGCTTCGGGAGGTTCAGGCGCGGAGCAACGTCTTCAATCTGGTCCAGCCTTGCCATGAAGCCCGGTATCCACGACACCTCAAACTCGCTGCATAGCACCTTCAGCTTGGGGAACCGATCCAGGATTCCTCCGTAGATGAAGTCGTTGGCCAGCACGGTCTGCGCTTCGATGAACAGGTCAATCCAGAGACCTGGATTCGCTGAAGTCTCCTCCGGCGTCTGCCCGATTCGAGCAAGAAAGAGGGCGTCAACCACCCGGCCGGTCAGGATATGTAGGGTCACGGGTACTCCCGCCTCCTCGGCCGCTGCCCAGAACTTGTCATAGACGCGATCGCGGTACGGCGGGCACCCCTCGGGAGCCTGGCAGTTGATCATCGGACCCTTGAGTTCCTGGTTGAGCGTACGGCCCAATTCCCCTACAGCCCAGTCGACGTCGTGCATGGGGATCACGCTGACACCGACCAGCCGCCGTGGATCACATGACACAAACTCGGCCATCCAGTCGTTGAAGACCTCAGAGCAGGCCTGCAGCACCGGCAGGTCGGGGTTGCGCATCACCCCCAGCATGGTCGTCGGGTTCATCACCTCTGCGGTGATGCCTCCTTCCACTTGCCACATGACCCGAACTTCCGGGTCATACCCCACCGCTTCCATCCCTCTTTACTGGGCTTCGAACGCCGCGGCCTCCGTCTCATTCGACAGCGGAATCCGGACACGCTGCACCGGCGAACCCAGGTACCCGGAGTAGAAGAAACTTCCCTTTTCCCCTTTGTACTCGTCGAGAAGGCGCGGTGTCCGGTCCCCGAACTTGGCGCCCAGGGCGTTCCACCATAAATCCGCCGGTTCCATCACGTGGGAGTCAGCGGAAATCAGCCTCTGGAAATGGGTGTCCGCCATTTTTCTTTCCTCCAACTCTGCGTGGTCAAGAACACTGTCCCCCGCCACTCTTTTCCGGACCAACGGGATGCGGTTTCTCCATTCCCGATGTCTGCCAACAGGGTGGCACTTGCAGCGGAATTTGACAAGGCTGGCCTTGCGGCTTGACAGCTAATACTCTGGAACCCCCCGTTTCGGAAGAGGACAATCTGAGGCTAAGGTGGAGAAAAGAGGCGGCGAATCAGCACACTGTCGAGGAACTGATGTTGATTCGCCATCGGAGTTGGCATTGCGGAAATTTAAGTGGTGCCGAAGGTCAGAGTCGAACTGACACGGAGTTTCCCCCACCGGTTTTTGAGACCGGCGCGTCTACCATTTCGCCACTTCGGCATGGACAACTGGATTGCCTGTGGAAGCTGCAGTTGCTGTTCAGAATCCTGGCTGTTGGCGGCCCTCGCTTGGAGCCTGATTAAACCTTACACCACCCCAAATTGCGACGCAAGCAGCCCGCGCTCGCAGCTGCGAACGTGCTCGAACAGACAGCGCCCCGGGGCGCCCTGCAGAAAGAACCACCGACGGGTTCCGAGTCTTTCTAGCCAGCGCGGTTCCCAAGCGTTATGCTTCGTGCTGGCATTGGTTGCCACAATCGTGTCTAGGAGGCCGCGAAATGATCTACGGAGCGATTACCAATTCGTGGCGATTACAGCAGGAATCAGAGGAACTGCTGGCGCTGGTGGGTCAAGCCCGGGCCAGGGGCGCGCGGCACATCGAGCTGCGCCAGACCTGCCTGGGCGCTTGCGAGTCTGGCGAGGGCGACGCTTGGCGCCCGTCCCTCGAGGGCCTCGCTGCCGTTGTCGAAGCCTACCCCGACCTCACCTTCGACCTCGCCATGGCCTGGCCCTGCCTCACCCGCGCTGCAGACCCGCACGGAGATTCATGGCAGGCGGCGCTGGCCGGAGCCAGGATGGTGGGCGGCAACGAACCTCACCTCCGCATCGTCGACCCGTCATCATTCGACGCGGCATGGCAATCGCCGTCCGACATCCCCGAGGCAGCCTGGGGTCTGGCAGGACTGGCCTCAGAGGCGGCCCGGCAGGGCGTCATCCTCTCCATGGAGAACTCCGGTCAGCCCATCGGGAGCATGGCGATGCTGGTGGAGGCAGTCCGCGAACGCATGCCAGAAGAATACCGGCAATACCTCGGCCTATGCCCCGACCCCACCAACCATCTGCGTCGCTTCCCCGGTACCACGCCGTTGCGGGACCTCGAAGCCCTGCCCCTGGACATGCTGAAAATTGTGCACTTCAAGCAGATGCGCGACGGAGAGGCCATTTCCACTGTGGACAACGGCGACCTCGACTGCCGAGAGATGCGTGACATTCTTGAGGCCAAGGGCTACTCGGGGGCGGCAATCATGGAAATCCCGCCTCACGCGCAGGTCTTCGAAAATCTCGAGGCCAGCTACGCCTATCTGAGCCAATAGTCCCAGGAAGGCGGATCGGACGTCCCGATAAGGGTCCTCACCCATGGGGCGAGGATTATGGTGCCGGCGTCACCCAACCCGGTAGTGCCGGAGAAAGTCCATGTTCAACTCGAAGCCTACCCCGGGCCGGTCGGGGACTGTCACGTAGCCGTCTGCGTCAGGCCTCAGCTTCGGCTCGAACATCTCGTCCCGCAAGGGGTCCACAGCCACCGGATAGTATTCCAGGAACTCGCCGTGCGACACTGCGGCGGCCACCGGTAGTTGCAGCTCCTGGCAGCCGTGCGGAGCAATCGACACGCCCCGTTCCGCCGCCAGGTTGGCAACGTCCATCGCCACGTCGTACCCCGGGCAGATGGTGGCGTCCACGTTGAGGACCGACGCCCCATTGTGGTCCAGCAGCGTGCGGAAATGGGCGAGGTGGTAGCCGTTCTCGCCGGTCGCTATCTTCACGCTCGACATCTCCGCAAGCTGCCGGTGGCCTTCGTAGTCGTGTATCGGCAGCGGCTCCTCGAACCAGTACACGTCATATTCCGGTAGCAATCGCGCGAACTCCATCGCCCTTGGCAGGTCCAGCGCGCAGTTGGCATCCACCAGCAGCGACGCGCTGTCTCCGATGGCATCGCGGGCTGCTGCCACTCGTTCCATGTCTCCGACGACGCCCACGTTGGGGTCGCCGATCTTTATCTTCACCGCCCCGGCGTGCAGTTCCTCCACGTTGAAGCGAACTTCGTCCTTCAGCTCCTCCAGCCCCTTGCCCTCCGCGTAATAACCGCCCGCGATGTAGGTGCGGATGCGCTGCTGCGCTCCACCCAGGAGATTGTGGACCGATTCGCCCAGTGCTTTCCCTTTGATGTCCCAGCAGGCGATGTTGATGGCGGCAAGCACCTGGGTGTTGAGTCCCGCTGGACCGAGGATCTTGATCAGCTTTTCGCCGAGATCTACTGCAATCCCGCGGGTGTCCATCGGGTCGCGGCCGATGAGCAGCGGGCGGAAATAGTCGACATAAAGCGGGAACATTGTCAGCGGCCTCTCGGCGGCCGTCCCGCCGTTCCAGCCGTGGCCCGTGATTCCCTCGTCGGTGGTGACCGTTACCTTGTGCAGTCGCCCCGGGCCGTAGAAGTGCCCGCCGTTCCAGATGCCGGGCCTTTCCCACTCGAAGAGCTCGCTGGTAACTCCGGTGATTTTCATGTGCAAGTCTTCCTGTTTGCGAATACCCCGCCGCCGCCTAGCACAGGTTCAGCAGCGCTTCGTCCTCGGTGCCGTTTAGGCTCACACGGCGGCCGTCCTTGATCACGGTGTCCAGGTGATTGCTGCCCTGCAGCACTCGGATGTCCGCCAGCGGGTCGGCGTCGAGAATCAGCAGGTCCGCCAGCTTGCCAGCTTCGACGGTGCCCAGCTCCCCCTCCAGCCCCACCGCGTATGCGTTCTCCCGGGTGTTCGCGACGATGGCCTCCATCGGCGTGTAGCCTCCGTACTTGACCAGCACCTTGGCCTCGTTCGCGTGCAGCGTCCCATAGGGCATTACCGGCGAGTTGCCGCTGTCGGTGCCGCACATCACCTTGACGCCGAAGTTCCGGGCCGTCTCCAGCACCCGCATCGCGCTCTCGGCGTTTCGGCGAATGATGTCCAACTCCTCGTCGCTGCGGCCCTTCTCCTTGCCGATGGCCAGCGCCTCGAACAGGAAGGTCATCGTGGGCATTACCCGCACCCCGGCCTCGGCAACGGCGTACAACTCGGCTTCCGTGGCTAGGTCGGCATGCATGATCCAGTCCACTCCCGCCTCTGCCGCTGCCCTGGTGGAGCCGGCGCCCCGCGAATGAATGGCGACCCGGGCGTTGCGCCGGTGTGCCTCTTCAACCACGGCGGAAATCTCTTCCTTTGACATGGTCTGGTCGTCGCCCCAGGTGCTGTCCGCCAGCTTGACGAAGTCGACGCCGTGCTTTGTCTGGCGTCGCACCTCCGTTACCATGTCGTTCACGTCGTTGGCCAGAACTCCCAGCAGATGCTCCGGAGTGCCCACCCAGGAGGGCTCGTAGTCGCCGATGCTGCCGTACGTGACGATGAAGCGCCCGGCGGTGAAGATGCGAGGGCCCTCGACCAGCCCGGCGTTGATGGCGTCCCGCAGTCCCACCTAGATGAACCAGGTGCCGCCGGGGATGGAGATGCTGGTGACGCCCGATCGCAGTACCGTCTGGGCGTTGCGCGCTGCTCGAATGGCGCTGAATCCCGGGCTGATGGTGCCGCGCCCGCTGGGGTATTTCGCCGAGGACACGGCTGGGAACCCGAACGATAGGTGGCAGTGGCCGTCAATCAGGCCCGGCATGATCCACTTGCCCTCGGCGTCAATGACTTCAATCTTGCCGGTGTCCTCCAGGTTCAGCCCGGGAGGAAGGGTGCCCACGCTGGAGAAACGGCTACCCTCGATGACGACCGCGTCGTTCTGTGACGCCGGCTCCCCGGTGCCGTCTATGAGCGTTCCATTGCGTATGACCAGTGTCTTTCCGTTGGCGCTCATGGCTTCCTCCTGCGCTGGCTTAATCTGTCGGCAACCCGTCGCTGGGTGTAGATAGCGCGAATTATACTACCAGCCCGCAGCGTGGCAATCGGAGCCCCCGCCTGACTGCAGAGCTTCGGGCGGGGGCTCCGCGTTCAACTCCATACCGGTTGTATCGGTGAACAGGGAATCAGCTGTCGGTTACTTCCAGGGGAGTCACCGCCTTCAGGCGCGAGTCTGCGCCTGTTGCTTCCAGCGTGTAGACCCCTGCACCCAGCACAGCGAAGCCGCCTTCCGCATCAGACCAGGTTCCGCATCAGACCCGGTATTGACAGGTGCCGTTGACATTCCGTCCATGCCTTGGTCGATCCGGGCTTCCGCGATGGCGTTCATGATGCTGCTCAGAACAACTATGCCCTGCATCAATTCCAGCGTCTGCGCGGTTTCCGGGTCTCCCGAAGCTGCTTCGACGGCCTCGAAGACCCGGTGAATCTACCTGTCGAGGCCCGTGAGCCGTGCCTTGAATTCCTCGTAGCGCGTGGCGTCGATGATGCCGTGGATGGTGTTGTCCAGTCGTTCCGAGTCCTCAGCCCTGGCGTCAACCAGCCCGGCGTCGAACTCCTGCCGAACCCCTTGTGTGTACTGCGACAGCAGACTGCGGCAACAGGATGATAGTATATCGTTGCCCGAGATACCGACGACGTTCTTCATCCGGGCCTGACCAACTGCACGCAGGAGATTCTTTGATGTACGAAGGATTCGAGAACCTCAGGATAGACACCAGCGGCGGCGCGACCATCAACCTCGTCAAGGGTGGCGACGGCCCCCCGCTGCTTCTGCTCCACGGCTACCCGCAGTCCCACATGATGTGGCACAAGATTGCCCCCAGGCTGGCCGAGGATTTCACCGTGGTCGTCCCTGACCTGCGTGGTTACGGCGACAGCAGCAAGGTGCCCGGCGACCCTGAGCACCTGAATTACTCCAAGCGCTCCATGGCCCAGGACCAGGTGGACGTGATGCAGCACCTGGGCTTCGATACCTTCAAGCTGGTGGGCCACGACCGCGGAGCCCGGGTCTCCCACCGCCTGACCAAGGACCACCAGGAGCGGATTGAGCGCTTGATGGTGCTGGACATCATCCCCACCCACAGGATGTTCCAGATCGTCAACAAGGAGATGGCGACCAACACCTACCATTGGTTCTTCCTGATCCAGCCTTACGACTTCCCCGAGCGCGTCATCGGCGCAGACCCCGACTATTTCCTGCGTCGCTCCTTCGCCCGCAACCCAGACGCCTCAGGCGCATTCCCTCCGGAGGTCGTGGACGAGTACGCCCGTTGCTTCAGCGACCCCGGCACCATCCACGCCACCTGCGAGGACTACCGGGCCGGAGCCAGCATCGACCTGGTCCACGACGACGCCGACTTCGACAACAAGGTGACCGTCCCGATGTTCGCTCTCTGGAGTTCCACCGGATACGTGGGTCGCACCCAGGACGTTGTGGGCGTTTGGAACCAGTACGCCACCAATGTCCGTGGCCAGTCCCTTCCCTGCGGACACTACATCCCCGAGGAAATGCCCGACGAGAGCTACGCCATCATCAAGTCCTTCCTGCAAGAGTAGGGGCCGACCGTAGAGCACTTGGAGGACACCGGGAGGTACACGTATCGAATCTCGGTGTCCTCTGCGCCCCCGGTGGTTAGGTAATTGCTTGAGTGGTGAGTTAAGTGCTTGAGCGTACGCCGCCGCGAGGGTGGGCTGTTATCCTCCTGTTCCGCGCTCAGCAGAGCAGCGTCATCCTCGTGTCCTACACCTTTGGCCTGTTCCTGCCCTTCATCCGTGAAGATCTGGGAATCACCCCGATCCAGGCAGGGCTCCTTCAGGCGGTTTGGTGGATTACGGCAGCGGGCCTGTCCCTCCCCTTTGGGGCATGGTTCTCGCGCTTTCGGCCCGTCCCCCTCGCTCTGGTGTCCCTGGTGCTGGGAGCGCCGTTCCTGTTCGTGCAGGCGCTGGCCCCAGGATTCTGGGTGCTTCTGCTTGGGCGGTTCTGCTTCATCCTCTCCCACACCGTGAACACTCCCGCCCGCGCCCTCCTGCTCCGACAGTGGTGCGCGCCGCACCAGTACGCCCTCGTGCAGTCCTTCGGGCTGTCGCAGCACAGCGTCATCCTCGCCCTCGCGGTCAGCTTGAGCCCGTGGCTGATTGAGGGCCTGGGAAGCTGGCGAATCGCCTACGCCGTCCTGGGTGGCTTCTTCGCAGCCCAGATCCTGGCATGGATGCTGGTGGCCCGCGAGGAGCACGCCCCGCCCCAACCGGGGCAGGCGACCGACGATGATGGAGAACAATCGCCCTGGCTGGCGCTGCGCCGCTTCCCTCAAGGATGGCTGATAGCTGTCGTGATGCTGTTCCTCTCGTCCACCTGGACTGGGATGGTGACCTTCCTGCCGACGCTGTGGGCGGATGAGCGGAATGTCCCCCTCACCCTTGGGGGGCCGCTGCTGGGCTTCCTGTACTACGGTCTGATACCGTCCGGGTTCCTCGGCGGCTGGCTGCTCACCAAGATGCGGAGCCGAAAGGCCCTGCTGGTGGTGCCCGCCCTGCTCAACGCGGTGTTCGGCGTGGTGATAACCCTGTCCGAAGCCCCGCCAATGCTGATGGTCTTTATCACCGGACTGGGACTGGTGTGGGTCGCCACGCCAGCGATACAGGTGCTGCCCTTCGAGTTCCCAGGCGTCCTGCCCCGCGAGGTGGCCGTCTTGACCGGCCTCATCCTGACCTTCATGGGCGTCGGTTTCGCCATGGGCCCGATGCTGGTCGGCGTGGTGGCGCAATTGACCGGCTCGATACAGGCCGGCCTGATCGCCCTCTCGTTGCTGACCGCCCTTGGTGTCATCGCCGGCCTCGCCTATCCCGACCGTCCCGGCACGATGCTCGGCGGCCGGCCTGCGGTTCAGCCGCCCCGGGCAACGCCCTAGTTGCGGGCAACCCCCTAGATGAACCGCTGCTTCGCCCAGCCCTCATCGAAGGTGGTGTTGAAGATGGGCGCCGACTTCTTGCTCTTGTACATCCACTTGCCGTCGAACCGGACGTACTCCTCCTCGTCCAGTCCCGCCCGCCACATGGCCTTGCCCGTGTCCCCGACTGTGCACGGCATGAAGAGATACCACCGCGCGCGACACTGCCCGCGCGGGCAGTGTCGCCGTCAACCTCGATCTGCGGATTCAGCCCGTAGTGCAGCGCGAAAACGAAGTATCCCGATATCCCCCGAAAAAACTCCCGGATGGCCTCGCGACCCTCGAACCTGCCCAGGCCCTGGCTCTCCCACGTCGCGTCCTCGACAAAGAGTGCGGCGATGCGGTCCGGGTCGTAGTTGTCGTCGCAGGCCGCGGCATACTCCGACTTCAGGTTGCGCAGCTCCTCGACGTCCTCTAGCAGCCCGTCCGAGAAACAATGTTCTAAGCGAAACTCGTCTTCAACAACCCCAATTAATCCGATTACTGTTTTATTGAAGCCTAATAGTCACCAATGCGATTATACAGTGACACTTTTAGTCTCCATAATCTAATCCTCGGACAGGCTGCTAGGGCGCGCACCCTGTTCTGAAGCTCTTCCACTATCTCGGCTATGTTGCCAGTTGGGTTAGTTGACATGCTCTATCCTCACTGTATTTCGTAACGTCGCTGATTATATTCGAAAGTAAGTGAAACAATAGACGTATTACTGGATGATATGAGTAAAGCTGTTTGACATAGTTTCGCTGCTATCGTAGAGTCAGAGACGACTCACTCTGAAATTCGGACTGAATAGGAGAGATGAGCAATGGCTTTCGATTTGCTAATCAAGAACGGACGGGTTGTAGACGGATCCGGAGGGCCGGAGTTTCGTGCCGACGTTGCCATTAGCAACGGCAAGATCGTCGGGGTGGGGCGGTTCAACGAATCCGCCACTCGCGTCATTGACGCGCAGGGCCGCGTGGTCGCGCCGGGTTTCATTGACCACCACACCCACTTTGATTCCCAGTGTATGTGGGACCCGATAGTCAACTCCACGTCCCTCAACGGCAACACGTCCATCATCGTCGGACAGTGCGGCGCGGTGATTGCCCCGGTACGCCCCGGGGATGGCGACTGGTATCTGGAAATGTTCGACAAGATGGAAGGCATCCCACTGAAGGCGCAACGGGCCGGCGTGGATTTCGCCTGGGAGTCCATCCCCGAATATCTGGATGCCATCGGCCGCCGCCGCGGGATCAACGTGGGTGCATTCGTCGGACACTCCGGCGTCCGCCGCTACGTGATGGGTGAGGCCGCCCAGGAGCGGGAAGCCACCCCCGAGGAAATCGAAGCCATGAAGGCCGAGGTCCGCAAGGGTGTCTTGGCCGGGGCCCTTGGTTTCAGCGTCGGAAATTTCGCCGATCAGGGCGAGGAGATTTTCGGTGTCCGCGTTCCATCCTCGGTGGCTAGCGACGAAGAGCGCTACGCTGTGGGCAGCGTTCTCGGCGAGCTGGGCACCGGCGTCTTCCAGGTCAGCGGCGGGGCGCCGGGCGGCTACACTACTCCGGCTCGGATCGCCCAGGAACTCTCCCGGGGCACCGGACGCCCCGCCATCTACAACCTCCTGGCCCAGGAACTTAGCAAGCCCGACGAATGGAAGGAGCACCTCCAGATGGTGGAGGATGCCTTCAGGTCCGGCACCAGGGCCTATGCCTCCTGCCTGTCTGCCACGGCGGGGCCCATTTTCGACCTCCGCGCCGGATTGGGTGGCCTGGAAGACGAGGATATGATCAGCCCCACTACCGTATTCCAGGGCATGAACACCTGGGATTCAGTGATGGCCCTGCCGGTGCAGGAAAGGATCGCTTCCTTCGCCGACTCAGAAACCCGCAGAGCGCTGAGCATTGAGGGTGTGGAGACCGAAGGCGAGCACCGCTATCGCATGAACCGCGGCACCCGCACCATGAGCTTCAACCGCCGCTGGGACCTGGTGCAGGTCTACATGGCCCACGAGGAGCGCAACCGGCAATACAGCGGCATGAGCATCGAGCAGATCGCTCATCAGCAGGGCAAGGGCATCATGGACGCCTTCCTCGACCTGGTGCTGGATGATGACCTCCGCACCAGTTTCCAGGTCATCGATCGCAACAGCGATCCCGACGCTCAACGGGAGATTCTCGGCTCCCCCTACACCGTCATCGGCACTACCGACGGCGGCGCACGCCCCGACAAGGGCGACCGCACGACCTACAGCACCTACCTCTTGGGCCACTGGGTGCGGGACCAGCAGGTGATGACCCTCGAGGACGCCGTTTACCGGATGACCGGCAAGACCGCGCTGATGCACGATCTCCACGACCGCGGGTTTATCCAGGCTGGCAAGGCGGCCGACATCACCATCTTCGACCCCGACACCATCGGCATGAAGCCCCGGGAGCCCATGTACGAGTTCCCAGACGGCGAAATGCACGTGAAGCAGCCCGCCAACGGCATCGACTACGTGATCGTCAACGGCGAGGTACTGCTGGAGAATGGCGAGCACACCGGAGCCCTCCCCGGTCAGGTCCTGCGAGGCCCCTATTACCAGGGCTGAACATGGCTCTGACGATCAGAGTCCCCGGTTCTCGGTAAATCGAACGCCCCGGCAACAGCAGCCGGGGCGTTCTCTGCTGTCTCCACTTTGGCCGGAAACCCCTACTCCGGGTCCCGCAGGTGCGGATACATCGCCAGCGGCGTCGCGGCCAGCAACCCCGCGTCCACCGGCAGTGTCACGCCCGACACCCAGCGCGACTCGTCCGACGCCAGGAACAGGGCCGCGTACGCCACGTCCCACGGTGTCCCCTCGACGCCCAGCGGTCCGGCCCGGCGGCGCAGGTTCAGCATCTCCTCCGACGTGTGGCGCGCCACCATCGGACTGTGGATGTGCCCCGGCGCGATGCAGTTCACCCGCACGTTGTCGCGCCCGTAGTGCACCGCCATCGAGTTGCTCAGGCCGATGATGCCGCCCTTCGACGCCGCGTACGGATGGCTCGGCCGTCCGCTGCCCGCCCGCAGGCCCACAATAGACGACAGGTTGACGATGGAACCGACGCCGTCCTCTATCATCTGCGGAATGGCGTGCTTGCTGCACAGCATCACGCTCTTCAGGTTCACGTCCATCACAGTGTCCCAGAAGTCCTCGTCGACGTCCGTCACCGAACCTGGCCCGCTGATGCCCACGTTGTTGATCAGCACGTTCACGTTTCCGTAACGCGACTTCGCGGCCTCCGCCATCTCGCGGCAGTCGTCGTTGCTCGTAACGTCACCGGCAAAGATCGACGCCTCACCGCCTTCCTCCCGGATCATCGCCAGCGTCGTGTCGGCGTTGCGCTCGTCCCGGTCCACCAGCAGGACCTTGGCCCCCTGTCGTGCGAACAGGATCGAAATGGCCTGTCCGATCCCCACAAACTCGCCGCTGCCCGTGGCCCCGGCTCCGGTGACGATGGCGACCTTGTTGCTCAGCCGCGTGCCGTGTTCCGTGGTCATGTCAACTCCTGAACCTCTAAACTCCTTGTCCCGACACCCCCGTCATCCCCGCGCAGACGGGAATCCAGATCCCCGTCCACCGGCGCATTTGGTAACGCGAAATAAGGCGCCACCGGTAAATTTTGCGACTCCCCTTGTTGCCCGCTAGTCCAGTGTCCCTTCCTGCAGCAGCTTCGCCACCTGCGGAGCCAGCAGTCTCGCTCGCTCATCCAGGCCGGCGGCGCCGACGTTCGTGATCGGGTGAGGACAAACGATATACGGGAAGCCCGGTACGCCCATCAGCTTGGTGTAGGCTTGCGCTGTGGTGACGAACACGTCGGTGATGATGGTGGCCGTGGGGATGCCCTGCCGCTCCAGGGTGATTCCGTCGTGCAAACTGCCCGACGAGCACCCCCCTCAATCCCCGATCCCGGTGATGATCAGGTCGGCATGCCGGTGCAGCTCCGCCATCACCTCGGGTTTCGGCGGGAGCGACGCGCTGTGCTTCTTGGCGTAGAAGACCTCGGCGAACTCGAACTCGTCGTTGATTATCTCGCAGATCGCCCGCAGTATCACGTCCGAGTTGGCCTTGGAGTTGTCCAGCAGCGCCAGTCGCTTCCCCCTGATATCGGCCGGCCGGTCCGCCAGCGTCAGTGGGTTCGGTCCCGGGTCCGCCCCGGTGGGGTCCACCAGTTGAATCTTGTGTTGCGTCGCCGTTGTCACTTTCGCCTCCCTGTGGCTGGCAGGATTAGTCTCCTCGTCCGGGTAGCGGGTATGGGTCTGCTTCGGCTTCCGTTTCGGGAACCTTGAAGTCTTCCCAGGAATCGCGAATTGGGACGGTTATCGCAGGCAACCCATGATAGTTCATCATCAGCTCGCTGTAGATGCCGCTGTCCCCTCCGCCCTTCAGCACCATGATGCCCTCCGGCGAGGGAGCGGCCAGGACCCGCGTATCCTCGTCTGCGTCTGTAATCGCCCCGTTGACTGCCCCCAGCCTCTTCATCTGCGCCCGACTGCGCCACGCCTTCTCGTACACGTATTCCTGTATCTGGCGGCGGCTCCAGCCCTGGCTGCCCAGCATCTCAGCGTGCCAGTGGCCCACCACCCAGAACCACGGCGCGTCGTTGAGATAGATGCCCAGACCGTGGCTTGCCATTGCGTCGGCCGTGGCGTCCATCAGGCTTTCTGCTGTGACGCCGTAGCGATTCCCCAGCATCTCCGGATCCTGGATAGTTGCCACAGTTACCGTTGACTGGTTCGCGTCAAACCCTCGCGAAACGTGGAAGGGCTCCCACGGACTGCGCTCCTCGTCTTCGCCGATGCAGACGCCGAACTTGGTCAGCGAGCCCATGCAGCCCCTGTCCAGCACGTTGGGGCGCTGCTCGAACACGTTGATCAGTATGAGCCGGATGGCCCGCCCTATCGTGGCGTTGGCGCGGTGACCGGGGCTGAATAGATTGCCCGTGCAGTTGAGTTCGATCTCATTCCGAATTGGGCCGTTGACCAGCACCAGGATGCCGGGCGAATTGGTTGCCGCCGAGGCCTCGTGTATGCAGTTGGGGTCATGCTGGAACATCGCATCCATCGTCGCCAGCACCACCGGAAAATACTCCGGCAGGCAACCCGCCATCACGGCGTTGGCCGCGGCATGTTCGGCCGTAAGGGCCCGCCGGCGGACCGGCACTTCCCCCAGGATCTGCTCAGGCGGCAGTGACACCGCTTCGAGCATCGCCTCTACCCGGGCCAGCGTCGGCGGCACCACCGGCAACCCGTCGGTCCAGCCGTGACGGTAGCACTCTTCGATGGCGTCCAGTGTCTCGTCTATTTCGTGCAGTCTTGCCCGGTGACTATGCGAAACCATCACCCACCACGCCGGAGTCTGAATACCTGCAATAGGCGCAGCGAAAATTGTAGCACGGAAGCGTAACGAAACAATTACTTTGAGGCCTCTTTACACCGGGCAATCGCGTCTCAAACGCCGGAGGCCCCATAACCCGTCACTCCCGCGAAGGCGGGAATCCTAACCCCCGTCTCCCTCAGCTGAAGTGATTCCTCGCGCTTTTAAGAGTTAACTGCCCCTTGACTCCGCCTTTGATACCGTAATAGAATATTTGTACTAACCAATTGTGCCGAACCAGAATCGGGCCTGATGCCCGCCCTAGTCGGACAGAATCCCTCTACCAGTCGAGTGAAAGAGGTCAGAACGAGGATGAAACCCTCCAAAAGCCGCCACCGTGCCCGCCACCGCAAAGCTGACATGAACGGAAACGCTCGGAAATGCTCGGAAAATCGGATTTTCCTCCCCGGCCGACCAATCTGGAGAGTGAAACTAAGCACCCCTCAAATGGTAACCGACCGCCTGGAGGTAGCAGCCGTTGACTCTGGGAACACACTGAAAAGCCGTAATACCCGTTGTCCCTGGTTCGCCGGAGCCCGTCAATCCCGGACCACTCTGTCATTCCCGCACAGGCGGGGATACAAACCCCCCGTCTCCCAGCGCACCTGACTCTCTGTGAGGAGCCATGTAAGGCGCTTCCCACAGCTCCCGTCGTTCTGTCACTGGAGCGAATTTACACCTGCACACGGCGGTCCGAACGGGGCTTACGCTGCCGCTGCCAGCTTCGCGCCGATTTCGTCATTGGCTAGCTTGGTCCGGTGTGCCTCTATATCCAGGCCATACAGCCGAGCCGCGTTCTCGCCCAGGATCTTGCGCTTGATGGCTGGCGTTAGATCTACGCCGAACTCCTCACGGACGTCGTCGGGGAACTGGAAGCCCATGAAGCGATCGATGATCCACTTCGGGCTCCAGATGGCGTAGTCGCTGCCGAACAGGATGCGGTCTTCCCCCAACCAGAAGAGCAGGTTGGCCATTATCTCGGCGTAATACTTGGGACGTGAATTGATGAAGGCCATCGCCACCGATGTCCCCGCGTACACGTTCGGCTCCTGCGTGGCTATCCAGCAGAAATCGTCCAGCCGCGGCAGTCCCACGTGCTCCACGATGAAGTTGAGCCCAGGGAAGTCCGTGGCCGCGTAATCAACATCGTTGACGTCGAAAGCGTCCCGGCTGAGCGGGTAGATGGTGGGGCCCTTGTGAACGTGGACGTTCTTGATTCCCATTTCCTGGGCCAGTTCCAGGTACCTGTACGACCACGGGTCGTTCAGCTTCCAGCCCTTGGACTCGCCGCGCCACTCTGCCGTATAGAGTTTCAGGCCGCCGATCGGGTAATCGGCCATCATCTCACGGAACTTGTCGAGGCCCGCTTCCTCCTCTCGCGGGTCGAAGGAGCCGCAGAGGATGAACCGGTCGGGGTGTTTCTGCTTCACGACGTTGTTCTTCTGATGGGTGTTGAACCCCGTCTTGAAGAACTCGTACAGGTAGGTCGAGTTGAGCACGGCTACGTCAACGTACCCCTCGAGGAACATGTCGCTGATCAACGCTTCCTCGCCGTAGTTGCAGTACTTGTCAAAGTCCCAGACGTAGTCGGCGGGAGAAAGCGCGGAGTGATAATCGTAGAAGCACTTGATCCATGCGTTGCCGTAGTCGTTGCGGTGATTGTCGGGGCTGGCGTCCCAGAAGTGCATGTGGCCGTCAACTACGAATATGTCTTCGCCGTTCACAGAGTACATCGCGTTCCTCCCTATTTGCCGTCGATTGTTCCGATCAGGGGGTGGTTGGCAACCAGTTTTGGTTTCGGGATTGCAGCATGGCTGAACACAGGGAACCGCTGGCCTCCATCGCCAGCCGGGTCGTCCGGGCACGGACGTAATGGGCTTCCAGTTCCTCGGCGGGAACCTTGTCCCCCTTGATGTCCACAATGAGCGGACTGTTATCCGAGCAGTCTAGGCCCAGGTCGTCCCGCCGGTCCAGGTATCGGGAAACTGCCCGCTCCTCCATTCCCAGCTCCCAGGCGTCGGCAACCCGCAGCTCCGATATCTCCTCGAACGCCAGACCGGCACCTTTAAGCGCCCGCAGCAGGCGTTCCTGCCGCGTGATATACCCCTTGACCAGGAATATCCGGCGCGTCTCCTCCAGGGAATCGGGACCTCCCTCCGGAAAGGCTTCGCCGAAGCTCTTGCCCGTTCCTGCTCCCTCCTCCACCTCGCGGCCAGCGAAATGGTCCCCCAGCCTGACATTGACCGAACTGACCCCTTCCAGACCGGCCAGCTCCCGCTGCACATCCGATGCCATCAGGAAGGAGAAGTTGGCGGCGCACCAGTAGGTGGGCAGCCTCAGCACGACGGACACTTCTCCGGCGCTGTTCGCTTCAACGCTCTCAACGAACCCAAGCGACAGAACGGACTCGTCCAACTCGGGGTCCAGCACGCGGTCCAGACGCGCCAGCAACTCCTTCCGGTCGATGTGGGTCGGCAAGCGGATGTCCGGCTCGTAAGTCATGGCGCAGTTAACTCTCCGTAGCTGTCAGGTCGGCGGTCCCGGTAGAACTGCCACGTGGTGCGCACTTCCGCGATCTCGTCCAGGTCCAGGTCGGCAACTATCACCTCGTCGTGTTCCCTTGACCCTTGAGCGATTATCTGTCCTTTCGGGTTACAGAAGTAGCTGCTTCCATAGAACTCGCCGATTTCCCACGGCTGCTCGACGCCCACCCGGTTTATCGCGCCGAGGAAGTAGCCGTTGGCCACCGCGTGCGCCGGCTGCTCCAGCCGCCACAGGTGCTCGGATAGTCCGGCGACGGTTGCCGAGGGGTTGAATACCATCTCGGCTCCGGCCAGGCCCAGCGCCCTCGCCCCCTCGGGGAAATGGCGGTCATAGCAGATGTAGACACCCACCTTGCCCCGCGCTGTCTCGAACACCGGATATCCAAGATTGCCCGGCCGGAAGTAGAACTTCTCCCAGAAGCCGGGCTCCAGGTGCGGAATATGAGTCTTTCGGTACTTGCCAAGGTAAGAGCCATCCGAGTCCAGCACGACCGCGGTGTTGTAGAACACCCCGGTCATCTCTTCCTCGTAAAGCGAGACGACCATGACCATGCCGTTCTTCCGCGCGAGGTCCTGCATCAGTCGCACCGTCGGACCGTCGGGCGCGGGCTCGGCGAGTTGCCGCCACCGGTCATGCTGCTCGGCGGGAAAGTAGGGCCCGTAGAAGAGTTCCTGCAGGCACATTACCTCTACGCCCTTTCCAGCGGCCTCCTCGACCAACGCGACATGCTTGTCGATCATGAACCCCTTGAGCTCGTGAATATCTTCCGGCGCGTCTCGTCCGATGCCGGCCTGAATGAGCCCGGCCCGTACTACTCTAGGCATTTTTCAGTCCTCACGAGGAGGTGAACTCCTTTATTGCTGCCATGTACTCGTTGAGACCGTAATACAGCAGGTCATTGTGTCCCGCGCCGGGAATGGTGAGCAACCGCTTGTCGCTGGACTGGAAACACTCATGCATCTGGACAGCCTGCTCGACCGGAGCGAGATTGTCCTGCTCGCCGTGAATCACCAGAGACGGTGTCGCTATCGACGACACTTTCGCGAAATACGAGGCTTCCAGTGCTTTGGCGTCCCGTGGGGGCAGGCCATGGACGAAGTTTCCGAGTATTGGCCGTCCGCTCTCGATGATCACTCCGCCAAGCCGGTCGCCGTGGTGAGCAGCCAGCTCGAATGCGGAATGACGTCCCATGGACCTGCCCATCACGAAAATCCGGCCGGTATATCCCTCAGATTTCAGAAGGCCTTCCACATAGTCCAGCACCCTCACCGAGTCACCCAGCATGGAGGTGAAGGAAGGCCAGCCGCCGCTCCGCCCGTAGCCCCGGTAATCGGCCACGAAAAAGTTCACGCCAATCTGGTTGTAAAGAGGGGCGATGTCATTGTAGTCGTTGGCCGTCTCTCCGTTGCCGTAGAAGAGAAGAATGGTAGGTGCGGAGTCGGCGGTCGCGAAAAATCGGCAAGAGAGGGAGACTTCTTCGTCCGCGGCCACGGTGTGGTCGCTGGCTCCCGACGGCGCCGGAGACCAGTTCTTTCGAGGATAGAAGGCGTTCATCGAGATCCCGATGTGGTCCAACTCCGTGTAGTCAACTGACGCCAACGTGTCTCCTTCTCTTCCCGCGGGGATATTCCATTTGGGAGGATTCTAAGCGAAGAACCCGCCGAGAATGTGTTCCCAAATGGTGGCTGCCACAAGTTCAGGACGTTGCACCGGAACGTCGTGGATGCTGTCCTCCAGCCAGACCGTCTTGCTCTTGGGCAGCAACTTTTCCGCCGCTCCGAAGGACTCCAAACGGGCAAGGGTGCGTTCGTACGCATCAGGATTGTTTCGCTGGCGGGCTGGCATCATCAGGACTGGGCATTGCACCAGCGGGTAGAGTTCCCGTGGGTGGTGATCCCATAACGCACGAATGATTTGCAGGTGGTTATCTCGAGAGAGCTTGGCTCGAAGCGTTCCGTCGTCCAGCGTCTCGAAGTTGGCGAGGATTATCTCTTCGGCGGGCACTCCATGCTGTTCGATGAGTGTGGCCCATTGGCCGCCGGATCGCACACGCTCCACGAATTGTTCTGGAGTAACGCCACTGAAGTCCGGAGGTGCCATCTGGACCAGTGCGTCGTCCAGGGTATCGTAGCGAGCGGAAGCGTCGATGGTTCCTCCGTCCACGAATACTACGCCTTCCAACAAATCCGGCCTGGAGACCGCCAACTCAAGTGCGACATCGGCCCCCCAGGAGTGTCCGACCAGAACTGGGCGCTTGATGTCTCTGCCTGCCAGCAACGAGGCAACATCTCCCGCCACGGTGGTGAAGTCGTACCCCTGCTCCGGTTTACCGCTGTCCCCGTGCCCGCGTTGGTCAATCGCTATCACAGAGAAGTCCCTGGCGAGTATGGGAGCGACGAAGTCCCAGATGCGACAGGTGGAAGCCAGCCCGTGCAGGAGAATCACCGGGCGCCCTTCGCCACCCCAGTTGCGGACGTGCATGCGCAATCCGCCGTATCGAGTCCACTCGTCCTTGCGATACCCTACCATCGAGGAAACTCCAGTATTTTGGGCGCCACAGCAATTGAGGTCGGCACTAATATAGGTTCTGTCAGTCTCCTGCGCAACGGAGCCGGCCGCAATCCCTACGAATCGAGCGCTGACTCTCCCTGTCGCGCCAATCACCTTATAAGCCATGAAGAATCGGAGGCGGGTTGAATTGACTCCCGGGCGATGCCGCAGTATTGAACTCGTCCTGTTGGTACTGGCGCTCTTAGCCGTTGGGCTGATGCTGTCATGTGGCGGTGAGACTCCTGAAGAGCAGCAAAGCGTTGCGACTTTGGCAACTTCGCCTACGATGGAGCCAACGCCTGTTCTGACGCCGACGCCTACAACGACGCCGGCGCCATTAGCGATGGCAACCCTTCCTCCCGCGCCGACGCCCGTTTATACACCGACGGCGGCTCCGGAGGCAACATACATGCCACGGACGACCACGCCTCCTACTTATCGACTCCTGCTCCCGGCGATTACCACTCCACGTTTGAAGGACGCTGGGAAGGAGAGAACATCCTGCTGGGAGTGCGGCTGCCATTTGTAATTACATTTGAGGTCGGCGAAGGACTTGTTGGGACGATAGCCTTCCCGGACGTGGGAGCCTACGAGCTAGAATTCTCCGAGGTTGGCATCGAATACGGACGACTTCGCTTTGAACTGGAGACGCCTATCGGGGCGGCAGTCTGGGAGGGTGGCGTCCATCCTGAGCTGATCGAGGGAGAGTATTGCCAGGCGGGCGTGATGGGTTCGTTCCGCATGCGCCGGGTCAGAGAACAGATAGCGAAAACGACGGGCATAGACGAAGAGGTGCCGTACCGCGATGAAGAGGTTAAGTTTGCCAGCGGAGACATCATGCTGACCGGTTCCTTGAGCGTCCCCGAAGGGGTCGGACCGCACCCCGCCGTGGTGCTGGTGAGCGGCAGCGGCGCCCAGGACAGGGACGCCAACTTCTATGGTTTCAAGGCATTCGCCATCATCGCCGATCATTTGGCGCGTAGGAGCATCGCCGTGCTCCGGTTCGATGACAGAGGGGTCGGTGGTTCGAGCGGCTCGGTGCTGGAGACGACGCTGGTGGAGAGAGCCGAAGACGTGGCTGCAGCCGTAGATATCCTGCGCTTACACGCCGATATTGATGCAGAGCGGATTGGACTGGTCGGACACAGCGAGGGCGGGATGATAGCTCCTCTGGTGGCCAGAGAACGCGGCGACGTGGCCTTTCTGGTCTTGCTGGCCGCTCCTGCCGTCTCTGGTGAGGTCCTGCTGACGGAGCAGGTGGGCCGAGTGATGGAAGCCGCGGGCGCAACTGGGGACGAGATAGAGCAATCCAAGGCCCGGCAGGGATTGATCCTGCGAGCAGTGGTAACTGATGAGGGTTGGGACGAGGATGAGGCAACGATTCGGCTGGAGCCGCGAGAACGGATCGAGGGTCTGGCCGCAGTTTGGAGACAGGCCATTACAGATATCGATCTCTACCTGGATGATTTGGTCAAGCAGCAGATTGCGGGTGTCCAGAGTCCCTGGTATAGATCGATCGCGAAGTTTGATCCGGCTCCAGAATTGAGAGAGCTGACCGTTCCGATGTTGGCACTGTATGGAGGTCTGGACACCCAAGTGCCGCCGGATATCAATGTGCCCGCACTCGCTGGTGCTCTCGCCGAGTCTGGCAACAAGGACTACACTGTTACCATCCTGCCTCCGGCCAACCACCTGTTCCAAGAGGCGGTCACCGGAAGCCCCCAGGAATACCCACAACTTCCGAGGGAATTTGTTTCGGGCTTCCTGAATACTTTGAGCGAGTGGATACTTGAGATGACCGGAGGCAGAGACCAGCCTCCGGCGGACAAGCCCTGAAGGCTTTGGCTTATGAGTAGCAGCAACAAGCGAATCGTGGTCCTCGGTAGGGACTCGGCCGGCATTGACGGATTAACCCGCATTCTTGAGGGCGCTGGCTACATAGTTGCCAGCACCACCAACGACGGTGTGGCCATCGACATGGTGGGGTCGTCGCCATACGACGCGGTTCTCATCAACAGGGACGTGGCCGAAGCCGATCGTCGATATGTGGCGACCCAGGCCAGGAACCGGGACGTCGGCGTCCTGGTGCTGACGGTCAACAGCCAGCGGTCAGTGCTAACACAGTTGTCGCAGGCACTGCCCGGGTAGTGGGGAACGAGGCTCTTGTTCCCCACTACTTGTGATTCTACTGGTAGGCCGGGCTGTAGCTGGGGCTGGAGACGCGCCCACCGTCGACGATGATGTAGTCGCGGTCGATTGGATCCCCGGCAAGGAAGGCCGTCAGACACTCGCGGATGCCGTTGGCGTAGCGGCGTTGGGCCTCCAAGGTGGTGCCAGAGACGTGGGGGGTCATGGCGTGGTTGGGCATGCTACGCCAGGGGTGGTCGGCAGGAGCAGGCTGCGGGTACCACACGTCGCCCGCGTATCCGGCGAGGTGCCCCGATTCCATCACCTCCACGAGGGCGTCGGTGTCGACGATGCGACCGCGGGCCGTGTTCACGAGGTAGGCGCCCGGCTTCATGCTGTAGAGCAGGTCGCGGTCGAACAGGCCCTGGGTGGCGGGGGTCAAAGGAATGTTGATGCTGACGACGTCGCTCTCTGCAACCAATGCACGGAGCCCCTGATAGCGGGCCCCGAGCACCATCTCCTCGCTGACGGGCAGGCGGCGGTAATCGAAGTATCGCATGTGGACGTCGAAGGGCTTGAGGCGGGCAGCGACGCGCTGTCCGATTCGACCGAAGCCGACGATGCCGACACGTTTGTCCTCGAGGTCATGGGACGGGGCGGCCACCTTGCCTATGTCCCAGCCACCGTCGATGACCTCCTGATAGGCGGGGATGTAGTTCCGTACCAGGGTGAGAATCTGCATCACGACGTGCTCGGCGACGCTGACCACGTTGCTGCCGGTGATCTCGGCGACGGTGATGTTGCGTTCGGCGGCGGCGGCGAGGTCGAAGTGGTCCGAGCCGACACCGGCGGTAAGCAGCAGCTTGAGATTGGGCGCGCTCTCGATACGCTCGCGGCTGATGTAAGCCGGCCAGAAGGGAGTAGCGATAAGGACGTCAGCGGTGGGGAGATGACTGTCGAGTCCGGCGCCGGCGTCGGTGGTGGACACAAGTTCGTGGCCAGAGCCCTCCAGCCATTCGCGCAATCCCAAGGCGTTTTCGGCGCACCCCAGCAGTTCGGGGGTTCTGGCTGCGGCTGCACCGCCCGGATATAACACTGCGACCACTTTCATACTGCCCACCTTCCGGTCTGGATTTCCACCGTCCCCGGGTATACGGCCACCCAGTATTTCCCAGATTTCCGGTGCATACGCGAGGATTACATAATATCAGGAAGGTAAGCAACTAAAGCAACGACGGGAATGAGACTCTTCGTGGATTGGGGAAGCCTTCGGGGTTCGAGTCCGAAGACTTCCTCAGCGGCCTGACGGTCCGCTGGAGATCGCTGTGGCGAAAGCTCTCGGCGTGTTGCCGCAGGTCGCCGGCAGCAAGGAGGCGAGGCCCTGACACCAACGCCCGGCGACTCGTCAATGCACGTACCAGAGAGATCAGGTAAGGGGTGGCCGTCCGTTACCATAGGGAGGCATGGAGTAAGCCTCGCTTCGCGGCCCAAGGCAGGAGGCTGCCCACGATGTCGCGGGGTTCCGGGCGCTTTTTGTCGTCGATGCAGCGTTCCAGGTACTTGCGCATAGCCATCCAGGTGTCCAGGCGGAAGCGGGCCTTGCGGATGCGGGGATGAAGGCCGAGATCCTTCCATCCAGGAAATGTCGTGGAGCGGGCTTCCCTCCCGAGACGGCTTCGTTCCAGTCGTCGCAGAATTCTTCAGCCAATCGCCGGAGGCGAATGACGGCGAGCTCGGGGGCGAACCTGCGCTTGAGGGTTTATACCCTGCGGCGGATATGGCTGAGGTTGTACATGGTTTGACTCTCCTGTTTGGTCGGACGGGGAGGAAATTCGGATTTTCCGAGCAATTCCGAGCATTTCCGTTCACATCAGCTTTGCGGTGGCGGGTGAAGTGGCGGTTTGAGGGGTGCTTTGTTTCATCTCCAGATTGGCCGGTTGGGGAGGAAAATCGGATTTTCTGTTCATTTCCGAGCATTTCCGTTCACTGTGGCTTTGAGATGGGGGATACCTTGGTTGTTGACTGAATCTAGAGTTCCAGGATCAAAGGATCTATGGGGTGCTGTTGGGGTTGTTTCGATTGTCGGTGATGCCTTCCTCTGGGCAATTTCTGCCGAAGTGGCCCGTGGCCGTTGGGTTACATTCCAGCGATGTTAGCACAGGTGTTCCATATTCATAATAGCAGTAGTCTGTCGGGTAGGCAAGGGACGGGTTAAACACAGAGGCCAATCGCGTTTTGTTTCTGGGCACACAAATTGGGCCGGAATAGAGGTGGCGGTGAAATTGACAGTGCTTCCCCGGGTTCTGAGTGCGAGGATAGACGGGGGTTTGGATTCCCGCCTGCGCGGGAATGACGGTTTATAGGGCCTCCGGCGTTTGAGACGCTATTGCCCTGGTTAAACACAGAGGGTACAGAGACCGCAGGGCGGCCCGGAAAAAACGCGGAGGAGACGCGGAGGCGGGTGGCGGCCCGGAGGGACGCAGACGGCGATCCAGGGGAAGTGGAGCGGTGGTAAGGGGGCCGAAGGTGGCGCAAGAGAAAAGGGTCGCGACCTCGTCGCAACCCTTTTCAGCGGGTTCGGGATGCTCCGTTGTTTCTAGACTTCCGCCGTTTCGGCGTCCGCGGAAACTTTGGCCAAGAAATCGTCCAGCATTCTCTGGAGAGCCATGGAATGGCTGCAGACTTCCCTAGTAACGAAGAAGTGGCATTCACAATCCCAGACACCGTCATTGAAGGAAACGTCGTAGCTGTTGTGATTGCCTTGGAATGTTGCTGCGAAACTTCGGATATTGACTCGTTCAGTTTCTTCGGCGTACTTCCTCGCTTTGTCTATCTTTCCGATGATGCTGGAGTCCATCGCACCTCCATACCCGCCGGCCCCTCTGAATTTCCGTGGAACCGTACGGCTTACTGTGAATACGCCCTCGTAGAGGGATTGGATTCACTTAAATTCTATTCGGCCCAAAGCGGGAATTCAAGGAGAGGAAGCGATTGGGAAAGAGTGACTCTCAACGAGGACGTGCCGTCGTTGACTGAAAATGTAGCGTCAAATACAATCGCTGCCACACCCTCCGCGCGGCGATAATCGTAATTTCATTTTGCCTGGCCGATACTCGCAGTCGTCATTAAGGCATTAACCCGTCAATGGTTGTTGCTGATTTCGGAAGGCGCAAGCTGGAACCCAAATTGAACCGGGAGAGTCGAGGCTGATGAACGGCGACCAGATCAGAGACTCCTTCATCAAATATTTTGAGAGCAAGGGGCACCAGCACATGCCCTCGGCCTCGCTGATTCCGGCGGGGGATCCCACGCTGCTGTTCACGAGCGCAGGGATGGTGCCGTTCAAGCCGTTCTTCATGGGGGAGCAGACGCCGCCATCGAGGCGACTTACGAGCAGCCAGAAGAGTTTCCGGACCACGGACATTGACGAGGTGGGGGACCACAAGCACCTGACCTTCTTCGAGATGTTGGGGAACTTCAGCATCGGAGACTACTTCAAGGAAGGGGCTGTGGGGTTCGCGTGGGAACTGGTCACAGATCTTTTCGGATTGTCGCCGGACAGGCTGTACGTGACCATTCACCTGGACGACGATGAGGCGTTCGGCATCTGGCGAGACCAGATAGGCGTGCCGGTGGAGCGCATCTATCGCTACGGGGACAAGGACAACTGGTGGGGTCCTGCAGGAACGGAAGGGCCCACCGGGCCGTGCTCGGAAATCCACTACGACGGAGGAGTGGAGAAGGGCTGCCACGACGGGCGGATGGTGGAAGTGGACGTTCTCACGGAGCAGGAGCGGAATGGTGGCCCGTCGCGAGAAGTGGACGGGTGCCATCCCAACTGCGACTGCGAGCGCTTCGTGGAGCTGTGGAACCTGGTGTTCATGCAGTACTACCAGGACACGGAGCGAAACCGGACGCCGCTGCCTGCGCCGAGCGTCGACACGGGCATGGGGCTGGAACGGGCCGCAGTGATCCTTCAGGGCAAGAACAACATATACGAAACGGACCTTTTCACGCCGATAATCGACCGGGTGGGGGCGCTGACGGGAAAGCGGTACGGAGAGGACGCGGAAACCGACTTTGCGATGCGGGTGGTGGCAGAACACGCGCGCGCGGCGGCGTTCCTGATCGGCGACGGCGTGGTGCCTGGCAACGAGGGACGGGGGTACGTGCTGCGGCGGGTGATACGCCGGGCCATTCGGTATGGCCGGAGGCTGGGTCTGACCGAGCGGTTCCTGGTGGAGGTGGTGGACGAGGTCATCCCGCGATTCCAGGCGGCGTACGGCGAGCTGTCGCAGAACCGGGAGTTCATCACGCGGGTGGTCAGCCTGGAGGAGGAGCGGTTCGCGGAGGCTTTCGGACGGGGCAACGAAATTCTGCTGGATATGATCGGCGCGCAGACGGGCGGCGGAAACGGAGCATCGCAGTCGGGCATGATTTCCGGCAGGGACACGTTCGTGCTGTATGACACCTACGGGTTCCCGCCGGAGCTGACGGCGGAGATTGCCCGCGAGCACGACTTCGACATGGACATGGACGGATTCGAGGCAGAAATGGAGCGGCAGCGGGAGCAGTCGCGCTCGGGTCAGCATTTCGAAGGCAGCATGGAGATGCTGACGGCCTACGAGAACCTGGGCGCAGGGCGGACGGAGTTCACCGGGCACGGGCCGATCGACGAGGAGTCGGTGGTGGCGGCGCTGCTGGTGGACGGGGCACCGGCGGGACACGCGACGCAGGGACAGGCGACGGAGGTCGTCATCAGCCGGACTCCGTTCTACGCCGAGGGAGGCGGTCAACTGGGCGACCGGGGGTACGTCCGGGGGCCGAACGGGCTGTTCCGGGTGGATGACACGCAGTCGCCGGTGGCCGGGCTCATCGTGCAGAAGGGAGTGGTCGAAGAGGGGTACATTGCAGTGGGTGACCCGGTGTCGGCGTCGGTTGACGCGTCGCGGAGGCTGGATTCGTCGCGCAACCACAGCGGCACGCACATACTGCACGCGGCGCTCAGGGCGACGCTGGGCCCTCACGTGCGGCAGGCGGGGTCGCTGGTTGCGCCGGAGAGGCTGCGGTTCGACTTCAGCCACGTGGGACGTCTGACGGACGAGGAGCTACTGGGGGTGCAGTCGCTGTCGAACGAGAAGGTGCGGGCAAACCTGCTGGTGTCAGCGCAGGAGACGACGTACGCCGACGCGGTGCGGCAGGGTGCGCTGGCGTTCTTCGGGGACCGGTACGGCGACGTGGTGAGGGTGGTCCGGATGGCTGAGGACACCGCGGAGCCGTTCAGCTTCGAGGTGTGCGGAGGGACACACGTGGGCGCGACGGGGCAGGTGGGCACACTGCTGGTGCTGGGGGAGTCGAGCATCGGAGGCGGGATGCGACGCATCGAGGCGCTGACGGGCCGGGCGGCGGAGGCGCTGTTCGTGGAGCAGTCGGCGCTGCTGGACGGGCTGTCGCGGCGGTTGCAGACTCCGGTGGCCGAGCTGGAGACGCGGCTGGACAGCTACATGCAAGAATCGGAGGACCTGCGACGTCGGCTGGCGGCGATGGAGCGGTCACTGCTGCGGTCGGAGGCGGAGGCGCTGCTGCGGCGAGTGGAGGACGTTGACGGCGTGCGGGTGGTATCCGGGCGCACGTCGGCCAACAACGCGGACGGTATGCGCGAGATGGGGGACTTCCTGCGGGATAAGCTGTCGAGCTGCGTGGTGACGCTGGGTGCCCTTTCGGAGGGGAGCCCGATCCTGGTGACGATGGTCACGGCGGACCTGGTGGAGCGAGGGCTTAACGCGGGGAACATCGCGCGGGACGCGGCCAAGCTGATGGGCGGCGGAGGCGGAGGACGGCCGGAGATGGCGCAGGCCGGAGGGCGTCAGCCGGAGAAGCTGGACGAGGCGCTGGCGGCCGTGCCGAACCTGGTGCGCGAGGCGCTGTCGTAGATGCCGGGTTTGGCAGGACATCAGCATCAGGGCTGAGTTCTGTTTGAGGTTGCTGGCGCTGGACGTTGCGGAGGCGGGGACGGCGCTGCCGGCCGGGGTCGTCAGGCGGAGGCGGCTGGCGCGGGACGTGAAGGTCGACGGATTCAGCCACGGGGATGATGGCCCGAGGAATCGAGACGAATGAGGCTGCTGGCGCTGGATGTTGGGGAACGGCGCATTGGTCTGGCGTCGGGAGTCGCGGAGCTGGGGATGGCTCTGCCGGCGGGGGTCGTTTCGCGGACGCGGCTGGAGCTGGACGTGAGGGCTGTGCTTGCTGCTGCCCGGGAACGGCAGGCCGAGGCAATCGTGGTGGGCGTGCCGTACCGGGACGGCAGGGAAGAGAGCCCTCAGACGAAACAGGTACTTGGGTTTGTGCGGGCGTTGAGGCGAGAGGCCCCGGTGCAGGTGCACACGGTGGACGAGGCGTACACGAGCTTTGAGGCCGAAGGTCTGCTGCGGGACGCCGGGTTGGAGCCGTCGCGAGACCGGGCATCGGTGGACGAGGCGGCGGCAGTGTTGATACTGAGGCGGTTTCTAGACGCCGGGGTGGGAGAAGCGGGACAGAAGTAGGTGCGGTGGAGAATTGGCTCGTGTTCCAGCCAGTGACGGTCTGCCAATCGGCGACCCTGGAAGGACCAGAGACGGGGCGGCGGCGGATGCTCCGCAAAGCAGTCGCAGGCGGACTGGGCGGTGGTGGTATTGTGGTCGCTGGCCAGGGAACGCAAAGCGGGGGTGATGCGGGCTAGAGGTAGGTGCGGTGAAAGTCGTCGGACTGGAGGGACATTGTAGCCATGTCCCAGTCGAAGGTGAGGACGACCGACCTGTCGGAGGTGGCCTCCAGCAGGCGGCGGCCGTGCTGGGCGACGACGCTTTCGGCATCGCGGTAGTCGAGTTCGTCGGGCTCGGTACCGGTGCGGTTGCAGACGATCATGGGCAGGCCGGTCTGGGCGGAGCGGGCTTCCCATTCGCCGTCAGGGCCGCAGCCGCCGGGTCCCCATGACACCGGGGAGATGAGTACCTGGGCGCCCTTGCTGACCAGTACCTCTGCCACGTCGTTCTTGTAGGCGTCGGCGCAGATCAGCACGCCGGCCTGGACGCCGTCGCACTCGTAGGGGGCAATTTTCCAGCCGGCGGTGGACCAGGCCTCGGCACCGCCGAGTGCCTTGATCTTGCGGTGGCGGCCGATGATCTCGCCGTCAGGGTTGATGACGAATACGGTGTTGTACATTCGGCCGGAGGCGGGGTCCAGCTCCGGGTGCGACAGGAACACGGTAATGCCCAACTGACGGACGTGGTCGCAGAAGGCGGTCATCCACGCGTCGGGCTGAGGCTGAATCCAGCCGGTGCCGAGGGTCTTCAGGAACAGGTATCCGGGGATGCAGAGCTCTGGAGTGACGGCCCATTGCGCGCCAGCATCGGCGGCCGCAGCCACTCCGCGCTCGACGAGGCGTCGGTTGTAGTCGATGTCGCCGGTCACAGGCGCGATGTGAAGCAAGGCAATCAGCACGCAACTCCTCCCTGAACACGAATGCTCTCCGATTCAATTATATCATTGCGTCGAGGCGGGTTACCGGGGTGCTTGAGAATTGGGATGGTTATGGAGTCTCGCTTTCTGCGGATTTCATTGGGGGCCGGGACTTCTGTATCTTGTAGGCGGCGTAGATTGCCAGGGCTATGGCGATCGGCACAGATACCAAGGTGAACAAGTAAGCGAGAACCAAATGAGCGTTGCCAAACAGGGCGTTTGACTTGACATCCTCGGGGGTGAGATTTGTCCACTGGTATTGAACGGCGACAATCATGAACAGGGTTCCTGCCATGAAAAGCCCGCAGGAAACGACAAACCACCACCGACCGCCCGTGAATGCGATGGCGATGGATATAAGCCAGTACGGAAAGAATCCGGTCGCCCATATGGCCGGATCGGACCATTCAGATCCGTAATTGAAGAGTCCCAGAAACCCCGTGGCGAACAGGCCGCGCCCGGAAAGGCGAGGAAACTCAACAGGAGGACATTACCGAGGATTTCCTCAGCCCGCCTGCCCAGTTCCCAGAGACCTGATTTCTTCAACATACGGCCAGTGGTCGAAAGAACAGATTCCGCAATCATCGTACAGCTCCAGCCAGAATCGGGCAGTCGATTGCGACGAGACTTCGGTGGAGTTTGCGATTTTCGTTAGGCAGCTGCAGAACCGTCCGGGGTTTGTGTTTTCCGCCGAAAAAGGCAGAGATGCGGTCCGGTGGCCGGGATATTCACAGGGTACGGAGATTCCGGATTCGAACTCGCAGGGCGAATCTCCCACCCTGTTCCCGGGGGACTGGAAAGAGACCCGCTGTCGGCGACAGGGTCTTGTAATTCTGCCTCCACCTTGAGGAAGGAGTTTGGGTTGGAGTGAAATTCTGCGGTTTGACTGAATGCGACCTAACGAGGGAACGCCCTCACCCTAACCCTTTCCCGGGGGAGAAGGAACAATTAAAAGGCCCTACTGTCGGCGAAAGTTCCCCTTGACGGTGGTAGTGGGTAGGCGGACAATAGGTAAGCGGAAGCCTAGTTGCCCTGTGGTGTAGTGGTAGCACATCAGCCTTTGGAGCTGAAATCCCTGGTTCGAGCCCAGGCGGGGCAGCCAACTTTACCTCTTTCCGCGACCAATCCTTCTTCTTCCTATCGGGGTATTCCCTTTTGCCCTTTTATAGTTCGGGACTCCCGCATCGTGAGCGTTCCGATAAGGGGTCCCCGTGGCGTTCAGGCGCCTTGAAGTTGGCGGCGGCGAGTTCTGGCGTATGTAAAGCACGGCCGTCGGCTGGTGGAGATTTAATCCACTACAGGTCGGGGAAGCAGATACTGGCACAGGCGTCGCTGACCATTATGGTTCAGGGCGATGCTCTTTCAGGAGGAGTGAAATGCAGGAACGCGACTTTGTGGGTTACGGCGCAACTCCGCCAGAGGTAAAGTGGCCCAACGACGCCAGAATAGCGATTTCCGTGGTCGTGAATTACGAGGAAGGATCGGAGTATTCCACGCTGGACGGAGATGCGAGCGGGGAAACGTCGGGGGAGTCGCCGTCGCCGCTGGGGCCTGGGGAGAGGGACCTGGCAAACGAGTCGTTCTTCGAGTACGGGAGCCGAGTGGGCGTCTGGCGTATTATGGACGTGCTGGAAAGGAACAACGTAAAGGGGACGTTCTACGCCTGTGCGCTGGCACTGGAGCGCAACCCGGAGGTGGGGCCGGAGGCGGTTCGACGCGGGCACGAGGTGATGGGGCACGGCAACCGGTGGGAGGAATACTACCGGATGGACCGGGATGCCGAGAGGGAAGCCATAGGGGAGGCAGTGGAGTCGATCACCCGAATCTGTGGTGAGCGTCCTCTGGGCTGGTACACGCGCTACGGGCCGAGCTTGAACACCAGGGAGTTGGTGGTGGAAGAGGGGGGCTTCGAGTACGACTGCAACGCATACAACGACGACCTGCCGTACTACACGCAGGTGTACGGAAAGCCCTGGCTGGTGGTGCCGTATTCGCTGGAAGTGAACGATTACAAGTACTGGCGCGGTGACCTGCTGACGCCGGAGCATTTCTTCCAAGTAGCCAAGGCCTCGTTCGACACGCTGTACGAAGAGGGGGCGACGCACCCGAAGATGATGTCAGTGGGCCTGCATTGCCGCATTATCGGGAAACCGAGCCGGGCCGCAGCGCTGGACCAGTTCCTCAAGTACGCATCGGAGAAGGAAGGCGTCTGGTTCGCCAGGCGGCTGGACATCGCCCGCTGGTGGAAAGAACACTACCCGCCGACCTAGCGGCGGGCGGTGCAGGGATATCTGTGGATCCCACTATTACAGGATTGCGACGCAGGCTTACAGGATTGCAACGCGGGCGCCAGGGAAAATGGAGGCTGCAGGCGCTTGAAGTCGCCACTCTCACCCAAATTCTCTCCGTCAACGGAGAGGGAATTGGGGACTGGGTAATCGCGCCTTATTTCTCAGCACTCAGATCGGGCCGGAATGGCGGTGGAGATGGGAGTGTCAGTGCCTCCTTCGGCTCTTGGTGCGAGGGTAGACGGGGGTTTGGATTCCCGGCTGCGCGGGAATGACGAGTTATGGGGCCTCCGGAGTTCAAGACGCGATTGCGCTGGAAATGAGAAAGTTTTCCGGCACATTTCCTGCGAGACAGACCGTCCAAGTTTGAGGGCCATCGCCCTTATTTGCTTTTGACCTTGGGTAGCAACCAGCTCAGGAGGGCGTCCTCGCTACGGGTCTGCATAAAGAATCGGCCGGGGCCCTCCAGCTTACAGACGAGACCTTCTCCCCCAAGCAGGGTGGTCTTCCAGCCTCCAGAGCGGCCCACTTCGTACTGTACCGACTCGTCGAAGGCTACCATGTGGCCGTTGTCCACCGTATAACGTTCTCCCCTGCCGAGGTCTATGCGGTGGATGGCTCCATAAGAGGAGATGAACAACAGGCCGCGTCCGGAGCAGCGCAGGAGGAACAGTCCTTCCTTGGAGAAGAAGGATCGAGCGCCTCCCCACTGGGAGTCGACCTCGATATTCATCGTTGCGGCCAGGAAAGAACCGGACTGGACAAGAACGGTCTCGCCCTGCAGCTCCAGGGCCTCAATGTCGCCGGGCAGGGATGGGGCAACGGTGACTTCTCCATGCTGCTCGGCAGTGAAGGTGTTGACGAAGAAGCTTTCGCCGCCAAGAACCGAGCGCCGAAGCCCTCCGAAAATTCCACCGCGAGTTCCTGTTTCCATCTTGATGCTATCGGACATACTGACCATGGCGCCAGTTTCGGCCTGAAGCTGCTCCCCATTGTTGAGCTTGATCCTGGCAAGGGCGTATGAAGGCTTGTGAAGAATATCGTAATCCATGATTCGCTCCTGGTTTTTGGTTGAAGAAAGGCTATTGAATGCCACTCCGATTTTAACGAGTGTCGTTTTGATCACAGTAAGCCACTGCGCCAAGGAAAGCGTAAGGTCCTTATGTACCTACGATTGAAATTGCATTACGGTGCTGCCGCCAACCGGCGGACACACCGCCCGCTCCGCGCCTGCAGGGTGCATTGAAAGCTATCAGAAGTAATAGCAGCCGAGGGGCGCGGGATCGCGGTTTTGTTTGACCCTGCCATTGGCCACAGTTATATTAGGGCATCGCTACGCCATTCTGCATAGCGGATGGGGTTTATGTATGCGCTGATTCTGGCGGGAGGAAAGGGAGAGAGGCTGCGGCCGCTCACCGACAGCCTGCCCAAGCCGATGGTCCCAGTGTGCGGCAAACCGATCCTGGAACGCCAGATCGAGTGGCTGAAAGAGGGAGGGGTAGACGGAGTGGTGTTCCTCGCAGGGTATCTGTGGGAGGCTATTCGCGAACACTTTGGCGACGGCGCCGGATTCGGGGTGGACGCAGAGTACAGCGTAGAGGAGACGCCGCTGGGCCGCGGCGGGGCGATCAAAAAAGGGTTTCCACTTGTGCCTCCGTCCGGGGAGCCGGTGGTAGTAACCAACGGAGATATCATCACGCGACAGGCTCTCTCGGACCTGCTGGAGTTTCATCGCAGCAGCCCGGCGAGGGAGAACGGACCGTCAGTCACGCTGCTATCTGTGCCGATGGTGAGTCCCTACGGTATTGTGGATATGGATGACGATGGGAAGGTGGTAGGGTTCCGGGAGAAGGTGGGACTACCGCACTGGATTAACGGTGGCGTGTATGTCTTTGACCGGGAAGTGTTTGCGGAGTTCCCCGACCTGGGAGACCACGAGGTGGAGACCTTTCCACGGTTGGCCGAAGAGGGACGAATTGCGACCCTCAAGACGCGATCGTTCTGGACGAGCATTGATTCTTTCAAAGACCTGCGAGAAGCGGAGCAGTATCTTTCGCGAGAAGGCGCGGCGCAGTAGTAGTCGCGGCTCGAGCAGGTAATGACCCAGAGCAAGACAGCGGACCCGTCTGCCGGTGCAAGTGAGAGGGCTTCCGCAGTGGCGACGCTGGCGGCCACCGTGAAGTCGAGCATCGGGAAAGTGCTGGTGGGGAAGGATTCGGTCATCGAACTGACCTTGGCCGCGGTGCTCAGCGGCGGTCATGTCCTCATCGAAGATGTGCCCGGAATCGGAAAGACCACTCTGGCGCGGAGCCTGGCCGAATCACTGCAATGCAGCTTCCGCCGTATACAGTGCACCCCTGACCTGATGCCCTCGGACATAACGGGCTTGCATTTCTTCAACCAAAAGGCAGGGGAGTTTGAGTTTCGTCCGGGGCCCATCCTGGCACAAGTGGTGCTAGTGGACGAGATTAACAGAGCCACGCCGCGGACACAGTCGGCGTTACTGGAGGCGATGGCCGAAGGGCAGGTGACCGTTGATGATCGGACCATGCCCCTGCCTTCGCCGTTCCTGCTGATGGCCACGCAGAACCCTATCGAACTGGAGGGGACGTTCCCCTTGCCGGAGGCGCAGTTGGACCGGTTCATGCTGAGGCTTAGGCTGGGGTACCCGGACGAGGCAGATGAAGAGCAGATGCTGTCGCGCTTTAACTCGGTCAACCCGATGGACGAGATGATTCCGGTCGCCAGCGGGGAAGACATAGCAGAAGCGCAGCGTCGGGTGAAGGAAGTGTACGTGGATCCGGTGCTGAGCAACTACGTGGTGCGATTGTCTCAGGCGACCCGCAGCCATGATGACGTGGAGCTGGGGGCGAGCCCGCGAGCGACGCTGGGGCTGTACCGCTGTTCGCAGGCGTTCGCGGCCATTCGAGGGCGAGGCTATGTTACGCCCGACGACGTGAAGGTGGTGGCGCCGTACGCGCTGGCCCACCGCACCATACTCTCGTCGCAGGCCAGGCTGCGGGGGCGGACGTCGGAGGATGTGGTGCAGGACCTGCTGTCGAAGGTGGAGGTCCCGGTCTAGCCCGGGACGAGGCAGTGCGACACGAACTTTGGCCGCTGGCGTGCGGGCTGCTGATCCTGATCGGCCTGTTGACCAGCAGCGGCCTGCTGCTGATAGTGGGGTCGCTAGTGGCGGTGGTCTGGATGGCGGCGCGGCTGTGGGAACGCCAGGGGTTCCGGAAGGTGACGTACAGCCGGGGCCTTGGGCAGAGGCGGGCTTTCATTGGGGACACGCTGGAGTACACGGTCGTGCTGACCAACGACAAGCCCCTGCCGCTCATCTGGGTGGAGGTGCAGGATCCGTTCCCCGAAGGGCTGGAACTTTCGGGCGCGGTGGTACGGGGCGCAACGCTGGAGACCAATCGGCATCACAGCATCACGACCTCGCTGCTGCCGTACCAGCGGGCGACGTGGAAATTCCCGATGCGCTGCACACGCAGGGGATACCAC
The DNA here is from genome assembly GCA_965261355.1 of Dehalococcoidia bacterium. Lineage (GTDB taxonomy): Bacteria > Chloroflexota > Dehalococcoidia > Lucifugimonadales > UBA3495 > VXOI01. The sequence goes on from OZ253464.1 coordinate 237,665, forward strand.
CGCATCGGTCCGGTGCGGATGAGAAGCGGGGACATCTTCGGGTTCTCGTCGACTGAGACGCGCCGGGCCGACGTTGAGAACCTGCTGGTATATCCGCGGATAGTGGACATCGAGGGGATGCTGACGCCGCCGCAGAACCCATTCGGGCTGACGCGGGGACGGTTGCCGCTGTACCAAGACACCAACCGGGTGAAGGGTCAGCGGGAATACAGTTCCGTCGACCCGATGAAACACATCGACTGGAAGGCCACGGCCCGCGTGGGAATGCTGCAGACCAAGATATTCGATCCCGCCGTGTCGATGAACCTGGTCGTCGCAATGAACGGCTCGACCAGTGACTACGTCTGGCAGGGAACGAACCGGCGGCTGTTCGAGCGAGCGGTGACAGCGGCGGCATCGACGGTGAGCGCGGCGAACCGCCTGGGGTACACCTTTGGCTTGATCTCGAACGCGGTGGCATCCTATTCGGGGAAGTGGCTCAGCGTGCCTCCGGGGGCGGCGACATCGCAGCTGGCGCTAACGCTTGAGGCGCTGGCGATGGCGGCCCCCTATGTGGTGGCCATGTTGCCGGATGTGTTCCGGGCGGAGCGGGACCGGCTGCCGCAGGGAGCGACGGTGATCTATGTGACGGCTGCCCTAACCCCGTCTGTGCCGAGACAGGTGAGGGAAATATCGGAACGGGGATTCCGGGTGCTGGTCTTGTACGCGGGAGACGGAGAGCCGCCCGAAAGCGTGGAGGAGTTTCCGGTAACCGGAATCGCTCACCTGCTGGACGAATTGCCGGAGTCGGAAGACGCATGTGAAGGCGAGCCGGAACGGGGAGGGATAGGGACACCAAATGGCGTTGTTCTGGAGGTCCCGGGGGATAACGGCGGTCGCGCTCTTCCTAGAGAGTAGCTACCTGTACATAATCCTCGCGGTTTTTGCCAGCCTGACGAGATTCGAACAGCTTCAGATGCCCTTCTGGCTTGTGCTGACAAGCCTGTTGTGGGGCTACCTGCTGTCGTCGTGGATTCTTGGGCTGAGCGTTACGCCGGTGATGCGGGGCGCGCTTGGGCTGGCGCTGGGTGCGCCGTCGCTGCTGGTGCTCACAGCATGGAACGCCGGAGAAGCGCTGCTACCATTTTCGCTCCTTTACGAGGGCGGCATGGCGGGCATAGGGCTTTTCGTGGGTTCGATGATCTTCTTGGTCGTGGTCTGGTGGCGCGGTGTCAGCCTGTCGCAGGAGGACGTCACTCTGGAAGTTGTGCGGTCTTCCTTCCAGGTCGGGGTGGTGGTGCTGCTGGCGGCTTCGTTGATCGATGCGGCGACCGAGGGGCGGATCGTGAGCGGCTTCCTGGTAGTGGGGTTCTTTGCGGTGGGACTACTGGGGATGGCGGTGGCTCGCTTTTCGACGGAGACGGGCGACGAGAGGGAGATGCCAACGCAGTGGCTGTGGCCGATCGCGGCGTGCGTTGGGGGCGTGCTGACGCTGGGACTGCTGGTCAGCGCGGTGGGCATGGGAGGGCTGGACGACGTTACCAAGGTGGTGGCGCGGGCGGTCGCGGCTGCAGGGTACTGGATGCTGGAGCCGGTGCTCATGCTCATCGGGCTGCTGGCGGGAGCGCTGGTCCAAATAGGGAACTGGTTCTCGGAGCAGATGGGCGGGGGCAGCCTGGACGGGTTGATCGAGGCGCAGAGACGCATTGATGAGTTCCACGAAAGCCTGAGGGAAGCGGAGTCGGAACAAGGTGGCAACCGCCTGTTCACTGTGCTGAAGTGGACCGCGGCGACGGTGGGAGGCCTGGCGCTGGCGTGGATCGTCTACGCACTCTTCCGGTCGCGACGTCGACGAGGGGGGGACGGCGACGTGGTGGAGAACCGGGAGTCATTGTTCACGCTGAAGCATGCCAGCGACGATGTGGGCGACGCGCTGGGAGGGTTGTTCGGTGGGCTGCGCCGTCGAGGGAGGAGGAGGCGAAAGGGAGATAGGCCTCGGTCGCCGCGGGAGTATTACCATGCGCTGCTGGAATTCGCGAGGCAGGGGGGACGGCCGCGCGATTCGTGGGAGACGCCGAGGGAGCACCAGCGGGGACTGTCGGGCGTATTGCCGGCGGACCCGGTGGCGAGCATCGTGGAGGAGTTCCAGCACTCGCACTACGGCGCAGCACCTTCGACCGAGGCGCAACTGGAAGGGCTGCAGGCCAGCCATTCAGAGCTGGAGGAGTTTCTCAAGGAGCGTCCCCGGGAAGAATAGCGGGGAGATTTCCTTTTGTAATTTCCGGTCAGCAATTTCCCGCCTGCAATTTACGGCACCTTCGGAGATTCTTCGGCTGTCGGTCGGTAAAGTGCTTGGTCACCGGAGGTGGATACTGATTGCCTGGGCCCAGGCGAACTCGAGAGCGGCGGCGAATATCCGGGGTCTGCAGGTTGCTACTTGAAGGCTGGGAGCACCTGCTCGGCGATGGTGGCCATGACCCGGCGAAGGGCAGGGACGTCGCCGGAGTTCAGGGCCAGTACGAAGTGCTCGACGCCCGCTTCGCCGTAAGCTTCCATGCCGGCAAGGAGAGCGCCCATGTCGTCGCCGGGAAGCCGGGCGCGGCCGGCGGCGCGCTGGCTGGAGGGGCCGCCGTGGACCTCCACCTCAATGCGAGAGGACATGGCGATGTCGGCCGGGTTGCGGCCCGCCGCCTCTGCCAGGGAGGAGATTTCGGCGCGTCCAATGGCGAAGTCCTCGGGCGACAGGCCGGTGGGATGCCATCCGTCTCCGAGGCGGGCTGTGCGTCGGAGGGCGCCGGTCGAGGAGCCGCCCACCCAGACGGGGATGCTGGGCTGCACCGGTTTGGGCGAGAAGTAGAGGTCGGAGAAGTCCCAGTTGTGGCCGTGATACTCGGGCTTTGTGCTGGCCCAGAGTTCGCGCATGAGGCGTATGGACTCGTTGGTCAGAGAACCACGCTGGGACATTGGTATGCCAAGGGCCTCGAACTCCTCGGTCATTGCGCCGACGCCGACGCCGAGGGTCACGCGGCCGCCGGACATTTGGTCGAGGGTGGCGGCGTACTTGGCGAGCTCGACAGGGTTGTGGTAAGGCAGCACCAACACCGATGTCGCCAGGGTGACGCGGCTGGTGGTCGCGGACATATAGGACAGAATGGCCATCGGGTGGTAGTAGGGCCGGTCTTCGAGTCGTTCGCGGATGTAGCCGGTGTTGAACAGGTGGTCCATCACCCAGATGGAATCATAGCCCATTGATTCGGCTTCCGGCCCCAAGGCCAGCACCTGCTGTGGGTCGGCAACGCCCCAGTTGTTGGGAATGGTAACGCCAATCTGCGCCATATCGTGTCCTCGTCCGATTCTCTGCCGCTGGAGGGGGAATTACGCCGTGTTGACGGCTGCGATGACGGAGGCTGTCTCGACGGCGGCGAGGGCGGCATTGGTCCCCATGTTTCCCGACTTGCCGCCGGCCCGGTTGAGGGCCTGCTCCATGTTCTCGGTGGTCAGCACGCCGAAGATGGTGGGCACACCAGTCTCCATGCCGACGGAGCCTGTGCCGCCCTGGGCCTGTCCGGCGACCATGTCGTAGTGGGAGGTCTCGCCACGGATGATCGCGCCCAAGCAGATTACCGCGTCGCAACGGCCGCTCTTAGCGAAGGCGCGAGCGACCACGGGCAGCTCGAAGGAGCCGGGCACCCAGGCCACGGTGATGTCGGAGTCGCGCACGCCGCAACGGGTCAGCGTTTCGAGGGCGCTCTCCAGCAACTGTTTAGTGATAATATCATTGAACCTGGCGCAAGCTATTCCGACCCTAAGGCCCTGCCCGTTCATGTCGCCCTTGATCTCGTTGGGCACAATCAGCACTCCTTTGTAATTTTGGAAAGCCGGGCGCAGAGCGTACCCTGCGACGGCGGTCAATGGCAAACGGCTGCTGCCTGGTCTGAGAGAATCCTATTGGGGCGGGCTCATGCCAACCTGAATGACCCGCTCCAGCAGTTCGTCCTCGCGCACCATGCCGGAAAAGGAGGAAATCTCGTTGATGACGGTGAGCGGGACCTGACGCAGGCCATAGCGGCGGGCCATCTCGGGGAATTCCTCGGCTTCAATGACGTCAGCGATGATGTGCTTGCTCTCGACCGCCATGGCGTGGGCCAAGAGCGCCATGCCAGCGGACACTTCATTGCCAGGGGTTACGAAGACCTGGAGGTGAACAGGGCGGTTGATGCGGCGAAGCTGCTTCCTCGTGTTAACCGACAACCTAGTGGCGCCACGAGACACGGCCTTGAGGCTCTCGATAAAGACTGGCAGGGAGTATCCCAAGGGCAGACCGTAGAAACGCAGGCGGCCACCGTCCTCCGTGCCAAACAGGATGGCGGGGATTCGCGACACGCCATCCTCGCGGGCCCGATCCGGTTCCGAGTGAAACTCCACCGATTCCAGAGAGAGTCTGGGGGAAAGGGCGGTCAACTCGTCGAGAAGCTGAGCGGCCTGCGGACAGTAACGGCAGTCGCGCCCCGGGATAGCGATGGGTGAGGGACGCTGGGTGTAGAAGCGCAGACCCACGTTGCCCTTCAAGTGCTTGCGGAAGTCCCGCTTCAGTCGCGCCTGCTCCTGAGACGGGATGAGAGAATCTTGTGCCGTCGCCATCGGGCGTGCTCCTGAGGTGTGGACGGATTGGGGCCAGTTTACACGGGCCGGGGACGGTTAGCCAAGCGCGGGGTAAGCGGGGTTTACCACAGATAACACGGAGACCACTGGGAGGGATCGAATTCGGTGGGCGCCGGGCGAGCTGAAGGAAAGTCAGTTAATGGATCGAGCGATAAGGGATCGAACGACAGGTCCGGCGATCGTCTCGTCGGAACGCTCTGGAAGGGCCTCTCTCGCGTAGGGGCGTAACTTTTGGTAACAATATGTAACATTTCGGAAATTCGCAGTGAGTCGACGCAGGGAGGAGAGAGTCTGCAATGGCGTAAGAAATGTCGACGTCATAGCAACTATGGTAGAGAGATGTCACCGTGGTTGACAAGGGCCAACTGTCATCAGAAAGCCGCTCCGTGGCCAGGTTCTGATGGATTGGAGGCGGGAGGCCGTGAGTCTGAATGCCTGCCTGCGCGGGAAAGACGGTGCGTGGATACGGGCGGTTCCTGCTTTCTCGGTGGAGGTTGGCGCGAAGGGAGACGGGGGTTTGGATTCCCGCCTGCGCGGGAAAGACTGTGCGTGGATACGGGCGGTTCCTGCTTTGTCAGTGGAGGTTGGTGCGAAGGGAGACGGGGGTTTGGATTCCCGCCTGTGCGGGAAAGACGGTGCGTGGATGCGGCAGTTCCTGCTTTCTCGGCGGAGGTTGGCGCGAAGGGGGACGGGGGTTTGGATTCCCGCCTGCGCGGGAAAGACGGTGCGTGGATGCGGCGGTTCCTGCTTTCTCAGTGGAGGTTGGCGCGACGGGAGACGGGGGTTTGGATTCCCGCCTGCGCGGGAAAGACGGTATGTGGATGCGGCGGTTCCTGCTTCCTCGGCGGAGGTTGGCGCGACGGGAGACGGGGGTTTGGATTCCCGCCTGCGCGGGAAAGACGGTACGTGGATGCGGGCGGTTCCTGCTTTGTCGGTGGAGGTTGGCGCGAAGGGAGACAGGGGTCTGGCGCGAAGGTGGGTGGTAGATTGGGGAGATCAACCGCTTTTGTTGAGCATATCGCGGATGGTGAACATTCGCTGGAAGAGAGTGAAGCAGGAAACGGCGGCGATGGCAACGAGTATGCCGATAAGAAGCCACGGTATCCAGCCGAGGATGAGGCCGATGCCGAGGATGGCGACGCGCTCGGTGCGGGTCATCAGGCCGGCGCGGGTGAAGACACCGAGCCCCTCACCACGAGCGCGGAGGTAGCTGACGCCCTGGGAGAAGATGAGGGCGAGAAGCAAGGCGACGATGAACCAGGCCCGGTATTCGTCGGTGTGTTCGCCACGGAGAGCGTAGACGCCGAGGCCGACGAACAGGGCGGCCTCTCCCAGGCGATCGAAGACGGAGTCGAGGAGTGCACCGAAGGGCGAGGCCTGGCCGGTCAGACGGGCGAGGGCGCCGTCGAAGAGGTCCAGGATGCCGCCGGTGAGGAATACGACGCCGCCCCAGACGAGCCAGCCCGATCCCACCAGATAGGCGGATGCGACGCAGACGGCGAACCCAAGGACGGTGATGGCGTTGGGAGAAAACCCCACGGCCCTGAAGAGCCGGGCGCCCGGTTCTTCAAAGTAGCTGCGGACGGCGCCCCTAAGCTGTTCTCTTCCCAGCAACGCCATTGGCCGACTTAATACATTCCTGGTAGTACTGCTCCACGCGGCTTGCCACCACTTCCCATCGGTAGCCTTCGGCGGTGGCGCGGCCCTGGTGGCCCATGGAGCCTCGCGTTTCCGGGTCACGAATGAGGGTTTGGAGCTGGGATGCAAGAGACTCGACGTTCTTGTTCAGGAAGAGAAGGCCCTGTTCGCCGTCCTGCATGACGCCTCGGAACCCCTCGATGTCGGACGCGACCACGGGTTTGCCGGCGGCCATGGCCTCTAGGAGGACGATGCCGAAGCTTTCGCCGCCAGTGGCTGGAGAGCAAAAGATGTCGGCAGAGGCGTAGTAGCGAGGCAGGTCTTCGTAGGGAACGCGGCCGAGGAACTCGACATCCTGCAGGTTCTGAGAGCCGAGGACGTGGTAGGAGTCCTTGTCAGGGTTGCCGGGGCCCACCACGAGGAGGCGGAGGTCGGGGTTGTCCCACTTGAGGCGGCCGTAGGCTTCCAGCAGATAGCGAAGACCCTTACGCTTTTCCAGCCGACCGACGAAAATGATGTTGGTCTTGCCGTCCTGGTACTGCGGCCAAGGTTCGGCCCGCTGGGAGAAATGGTCGACGTCAATGCCGTTGGGGATGATTTCGTAGTCGCCGGGGAAGGTGCCGTTCACATAGCGCATTGCGGCACGAGAGACGGCAATGCTGCCGTGAAGGCGGCTACGCCATCGCTTGATGACGGGTCGGGTCATCTTGTAGAGGTGCTGACGATTGTGGAAGGCGTGGAAGGTGCCGACGTTGACGGTGTTGGAGTACTCCAGCACCGTCAGAGGAAGGATGGGGGCCATGGGCTCGTGGAGGTGGATAACATCGTACTGCTCGCGCTGCAGCAAGGCGCGGATCTTCCGGGCGAGCCACCAGGAGAGGGAAACGCGGGCGATGGAGCCACCGCTGGGCAAGGGGACGGAGCGGCCCAGCGGTATCAGCAGGTCGCGGTCCTGACATTCGCGGGAAGGAGAGTGGGGGGCCAGCACCTGGACTTCGTGGCCAGACCGCCCCAATTCGCGGGCCAACTGCGACACGTGCATGGTCACGCCGCCCGGCCAGGTGAAATCGTAGGGAGACACCATCGCAATCTTCAACGGTATGCTCCGAAGAGCGCCGTCACTCTTCCACGGAGCTCAATCCCTCCCCTGCGGAGTTCATTCCATTCCCTGCGGAGCCGGTGCCGTGTCCCGCGGAGCTTGTGCCGTGTCCCGCAATGAAGGCGTCGGTCAGATCCCTCGCTGCGTCATCGGTGTACTGAATCGGGGGGGACTTCATGAAGTAGGCGCTGGGGCCCTCGACGGCACCGGCCAGGCCTCGGTCCATGGCCAGCTTGGCGCAGCGGACGGCATCGACGACCACACCGGCGGAGTTGGGGCTGTCCCAGACTTCGAGCTTGCACTCGAGGCTGATGGGGGCGCCGCCGAAAATCTGCCCCTCCATCCGGATGTAGCACCACTTGCGGTCCTTGAGCCACGGGACGTGGTCGCTAGGTCCGACGTGGATGTTGTCGGGGTCGATCTCGTTGTCGAGTTGGGAGGTGACCGCGCCGGTCTTGGAAATCTTCTTGGAGGTGAGGCGCTCCCGTTCGAGCATGTTCAGGAAGTCGGTGTTGCCGCCGAAATTCAACTGGTAGGTATTTTCCAGATGGACGCCGCGGTCTTCGAAGAGGCGGGTTAGAACGCGGTGGGTGATGGTAGCGCCGAGCTGGGACTTGATGTCGTCGCCGATGATGGGGACGCCGCGCTCCTCGAAGCGACTGCGCCAGTATTGCTCACGGGCGAGGAAGACGGGGATGCAGTTGACCATGGCGCAGCGGGCGTTGAGGATCTGCTCGACGTACCACTTGGTGGCCTGCTCACTGCCGACGGGGAGGTAATTGATGACGACGTCGACTTCGCGGTCGCGGAGGATGCCGGTGATGTCGGATGTGGAGTGGTTGGACTTCTTGACGAGGTGGGAGACGTATCGGCCGATGCCGTCGTGGGTCATGCCCCGCTCGACCTTGACGCCGGTGCTGGGGACGTCGGAGAACTTTATGGTGTTGTTGGGCTGGGTGAAGATGGCCTCGGAGAGGTCCCGGCCCACCTTGTTTTCGTCGATGTCGAAAGCGGCAACGACCTCGATGTCCTCGATCCGGTAATCGCCGATGCGATTGTGCATGACGCCTGAGACGGCATCGCTGTCGGGAGTCTCAACGTACTTGTGAATGCCCTGAACCAAGGAGGAAGCGCAGTTGCCCACGCCGATGATGGCTACCTTGACTTTGCCCACTTAGAGGCTCCTTTGCGCCGACAGGGGTGCCGACCGGCTACCGATGCGACGAATAATTGCCGGACGCCCGGAAGGCGGCAAACCGGCCGAAATACCGTGCTAGATTGTATCAACTAGGCCTACTGCGCTCAACTGAACGACTGGGTGGGTCATTCCTAGTCGAAAAAGCGGACAATGGCGGTGCGGTCGTCGTAGCGGAACCGGACGCCCAGCTTCTCGGGTACGCGCCCTTCGACAAGGCGGCCGGCGATGATTTCCTCGATGCGCCCGGTGGCCTCATCGGGAGTGGCCGAACTGCGGACAATGTCGGCGAGTTCGTCGATGTCCATGTTGTCGGTGACGCCGTCGGTGGCGAGGACGACGCGGGCGCCGGGCTGGACGTCGAGGTCGCGATGCACCATGTCGCCCAGGGAGGCCGCGGCCCCGACGGCACGGGCGACGCCGACGTGCAGGAAGCCGCCGACACGGCCGAGGAGGCGTTCGTGGGAGTCGGGCGACACCAGAACGATGGGGCTGTCGCCAGCGGCGGCGACGTAGAGGCGACCGCTGCGGTACAGGGCGACGGAGACGGTGGTGAGCAGGAAGCGCCCACCACCGACGCCGAAGAACTCGTCGCTGACTTCGTTGATGGTGGAGGCGATGTTTTCGATGCTGTCGGTGTTGCAGTCGGCCAGTGCCTCGCCCAGTTCACGGCTGGCCTCGCCGCCGCCGTGTCCGGTAACGCCATCCATCACCACGTCCAGAAATTCGCCGTTGCCCAGGTCGCGGGTCAGCAAATTGTCTTCGCCATGAGCTGAATTGTCCTGAAGCGTTGAAAAAGTGCTGGCAACCATAGGAAGCGTCCTCAAAATCTCCTAAGTTTGATATTGGATATTCGCGCTAATCCGACATGGCGGCTAGCTCGGTATCCGCGTTGAAGCGGAACTGGGTCCAGTAATCTCCGCGCAGCCACTCGAGGGCCTCGCGCCAAGCGGCGAAGGTGGCGTCGATGTCCGGCGCGGAGCGGGTGCGTCCGGCGACGGAGTCGAGCCATGCGTTGAGGTCGGCGCGGAATTCCCGGTAATCAGTGTATGCCCGCGCTTCGATTTTATCCAGCATGGCGGCGCCGGTTGCGGCCACTTGCTCATCTGCACCAAGGAGACCGCCTCGCATCTCGGCCAGTTCCTGCTGGACGTTCACGATGGGGCGGATGCCTCGAGCGTCGCGGTAGCCGTCTGGGACAGCCGGGGGATTTTCGGCGGTGGTGTAGAACTTGAGCAGCTCGAGACAGGCGTCGTTGACGTCGAGGGGAGGACGGCCGCGCGGGGCAGGGTCGTTGATGCCGGCGAGGGCGCCGGAGTCTATGACCTGGACCGCGCCGGTGCCGGGGCTGAAGAAGACGTTCTGGGGGCGAAGGTCCATCAGGATATAGCCGGCGTCGAGGTATGCCTGTTCCAGGTCAAGCAATCGGTTGTGAATGGGGTATGCAGACCAGGCGGGGGACTGAACCAGGGGGAACATGGCGAAGAGGTTCTGGCCTGCGCCTATGGGGACTCCGCGGATTCGGGACATCATGTCGCCGAGCAGGGGGATGCCCGAGGCGCGTCCCTGTACGAAGACGGTGTAGGGTTCCCCCACGTCGTCGCCGAAGAAGCCGTCGTGGACAGCGGTCTCGGTGTAGCCGAGCAGGGGGGCAAGCAGGCCGCCCGCGTCGCCGGCCTGGTCGTAGGCCTGCAGGAGACGTTCGGTACGGGCCTCTATGGCGCCGTGCTGCTTACGGGTAACGGCCTGGGGAACCGGACGCTTGAGGGCGACTTCCGCTCCGGTTGCCCGGTCTATGGCGGCGCGCACGTCGTAGTCGGCGCCGGAGCCGAGACGTCCGGTTACCTCGTAGCGTTCAAGTTCAACCTTTTCCACCAACTGTCAATCTCCAGACGGTGCAGTGCGGGAGCAATATGGGCTAGTTGGAAATCCTGTTGATGTTAAGTCGTGCTCAGGCGGATTTCAACCGCAGCGGTGTCTTCAGGATGGCCAGCCACGTTCTCATCCGTCCGGAGCGCGGTAGCCCAGGGTCAGCCATTCTTCTTTGGGCCACTCAAGTTCAGGCGTGAAACCCAGTCCTATGGCCGCGTCGTCGACCTGGGGCCGCTGGGTAGCGAGAAGTCCCGAGGCGATGAACATTCCGCCGGGCCGGAGGGCCTGGAAGATGAAAGGAGAGCGGTCGGCGACGCCACGGGCGGAGATGTTGGCGACGGCGAGGTCGATGGACGCAGGAGGGGCCGAAGGATGGGGCACGGACCCCTTGGCGAGAGTGACGTGGTCCTGAAGGCGAAGGCGGCGGAAGTTCTGCCGCGCGGCAGTAACCGCCTGCCCGTCGATGTCCAGCGCCACCACGGATGCCGCGCCAAGTTGCAGAGCAGTGATGGTCAGGATGCCGGAGCCGACACCGAGGTCCAACATGTTCATTCCCGGCTGCACCAGTTCCTCGAGGGCTTCCATGCAGGTGTAGGTGGTGGGGTGGTACCCGGTGCCAAAGGCAATGCCGGGATCGAGCTCGATCACCACGCGGTCGCCGATGGCGTTCTTGTCCAACTCAACCCAAGAGGGCTTGATGATGAGGCGGTTGCCCACGGGTAGGGCGTCGTAGTGCTGCTTCCAGCTGTTCTGCCAGTCTTCGCCGTCGTCGAGGTCGCGAATGATGAGGTCGCCCAAGGGTTCTATGGCGCTGACGAGCCTGATGCCCACGTCGATGCGAGCAAGGCGCTGGGTCGAGCCGGATTCCAGATACGTTCTCAGCATCACCCGCCCGGCTCCCTGGGGTTCGGTGCTGAGTCCCTTGCCGTAGCGACTGAAGAGGTAGGAGATGGGTTCGACGTATTCGTGGGGGACGGAAATGCTGAGTTCCTGCCAGGACATCTAAAAGGCGTCCTTGATACGGTCGAACAGTCCCTTTTCCGGGTTGTCGTCAGAGTCTTCCTCAGGACTGAGCCCGTTGCTTTCCTGAGCATTCTCTTTCTTTGGACGCCTCTTCCTACCGTTGGGCGATGCCTTACTGGACGGTTTTTCGCCGTTGAATGAGCGGGCCAGCTCCTCCAGCAGTTCGCGCTGTTGGGAGTTGAGGGAACCTGGAACCCTGACGTCGGCCATGATGCGCATGTTGCCCCGCCGGTTAGAGTTCAGAAAAGGGACACCCTTGCCGCGGATGCTGAACACTGTCCCGGGCTGAGTGCCTTGGGGGACCTTAAACTCCTCGTCGAAGCCATCGATGGTCGGAATGACCTTGTCGACCCCCAAGGAGGCCTCCGCGACGTTCAGCGACAGGGTGTAGAGGATGTCAGTGCCTTCACGCTGGAACAGATTGTGCTCAAGGACGTTGACCGCAACGTAGAGGTTGCCGGTTCCACCGCCGTCGGTGCCGACGTCGCCCTCGCCGCTGAGCCTGACCTGCATTCCGTTTTCCACGCCGGCAGGGATGCGGACTTCGATCTTGCGCTTGCGACGCTCGCGCCCCGCACCACGGCAATTGGTGCAGGGAGTGGTGATGACTTTGCCTCGTCCCGCGCAGGTGGAGCATCCGACGACCTGGGTAAACTGGCCAAACACGCTGCGCTGAGAGCGGCGAATCTGGCCGGTGCCGCGACAGGTAGAGCAGGTGTCCACGGAGGTGCCAGGCTCGTTGCCGGCCCCGGAGCAGTGCTGGCAGGGTTCCAGGCGGTTGAGCTCGATTTCTCTCTCGGCGCCGAAGACTGATTCTTCGAAACTAAGGGAAACCTGTTGCTGGATATCGCTACCTCGCCTCGGCTGACGCGCCGAGCGGGAGGTGGAATCTGCGAAGAAGGAATCGAATATATCGCCGAAGCCGCCGAATACATCGAAGCCGTCGAAAGGACTACCGCCTGCCTGGGCGCCGGAGCCCACACCAGACCTGCCAAAGCGGTCATACTGGGCGCGTTTCTGGGAGTCGGACAGGACCTGGTACGCCTCGTTGATTTCTTTGAACTTATCCTCGGCGTCAGCGTTCTTGTTGCGGTCTGGGTGGAATTCCATAGCCTTCCGCCGGAACGCGCGGCGAATATCCTCGTCGCTGGCGTTGCGGGCGACGCCCAGAACGGCGTAGTAGTCCTGGTCAGCCATCAGTTATCACTCGAATGTTGGCGAGATTGAAATGCACACATAGAGATATTGTAGATGAGCGGCAGCCCACGCTCAATAGCGAGGCAGCTTACATAACGCGAGTCTGAAGCTGATAGCATTTCCGGAGTTGCCAGTACGAGTCTCGCCTTGACGCTAGGGGGGGCCGCTCGCTATGATTCAGATAAGGAGCAAAAATCAAAATGCCCCCAGAATATGGGGTTTTGCTCAAGTTTAGTTACAGCAGGCGGAAAGGAAAGGTGATATGACTTCAATTGTCATCGCAATCCTAGCCGTCCTGGCGGCCGTGGGTCTAGGGATAGCAGCGTGGCTCGGAATTCGGCAGCGCAGCCATTCGTCTCGATTGGCGCTGGCTGGCCAAACCGCCGAAGGTCTGACCGCCCAAGCACAGGAGGAAAGCACCAGAATCCTCCAGACAGCGCAGGAGGAAGCCCGCAAGCTACAAAAGACAGCAGAGTCGGAAGTCAAGGAACAGCGCCGGGAGCTCACCAGGCTGGAGGACAGGCATGTCCAGAGGGAAGAGCAACTGGAGCGGAAGATAGAGGCGCAGGAACAGCGGCAGAATCAACTGGTAGAAAGAGAGTCCCAACTCGACGATATCCGCAGGGAGGTGGAAGACCAGAAGGCCGAACATACGAGAACTCTCGAGCGAATCGCCGGTCTGACCATTGAAGAAGCTCGGGATACCGTCGTGAGGCGCGGAGAAGAGGATGCGCAGCATGACTTGGCCCGGCGGTTTTACGAACTCGAACGGGACTACAAAGAAAGGGCGGACGAAAACGCCCGCAAGATCATTGCCGTTGCCATAAACCGGCTCGCCTCTGAAGTGGTGTCAGAAAGCACCACTTCTGTTGTATCCCTGCCCAATGATGAGATGAAGGGCCGTCTCATAGGCCGAGAAGGACGGAATATACGGACCCTGGAAGCCCTAACCGGGGTGGATGTCATAATCGACGATACCCCTGAAGCAGTGACGGTGTCCTGCTTCGACCCGGTGCGACGGGAGGTCGCCCGGTTGGCCTTGGAGAAACTCGTGTCTGACGGACGGATTCAACCCGCCCGCATCGAAGACATGGTGAACCGGGCCCACCACGAAATTGAGCAGACCATATTGAAGGCCGGAGAACAGGCCACCTTCGACGTGGGGGTCAGCGGTCTGGATCGCGAACTGGTCCGGCTGCTGGGGCAGCTCAAGTACCGTTACAGCTATGGAGAGAACGTGCTCCAGCACTCCGTCGAGGTGGGACTGCTGGCCGGTATGCTGGCCGCAGAAGCGGGAGCCAACGTGCAGGTTGCCAAGGTCGGTGGCCTGCTGCACGATATCGGCAAGGCACTGACGCACGAGGTGTCTGGGCCGCACGCCGAGATCGGGGCGGAAATCGCCAAGCGCCATGGCATCAACCACAGCTCGTACCGCGGCATCCTGGAGCACCACTGGGACGAGCACGAAACGGTGGAATCGTTCCTGGTGGCAGCCGCCGATGCAATCAGTGCGGCGCGCCCCGGGGCCCGCAAGGAATCGCTGGAACTATATGTGAAACGTCTCAGGGAACTGGAGGAGGTCGCCGCCAGCTTCGGTGGCGTGGAGCGCACCTTCGCCATCCAAGCCGGTCGGGAAGTGCGGGTGATGGTCAAGCCGGAAGACATGGACGACATCAAGTCGGCGTCCCTAGCCCGTGATATAGCAAGGAAGGTAGAAGAGGACCTTGTGTTCCCTGGTCAAATCAAGGTCACGGTTATTCGGGAAACCCGCAGCGTGGAGTACGCTCGTTAAGGACAGATCAGGAGTCATAACCCAATCCGACCTGTTTGCCGTTCCGCCTGGCATGCAGAGCCGGTAGCATAAGACAACGGGAAGGGGACTCAGGAGCAGGAATCACCGGTTGCTGAGTCCCTTTTTCAACGGGAAATGATGCCCGTAGACGGCAGGAAGGACTGTATTCCATTGCGAATTTTGATGATAGGCGATGTTATCGGGAGTCCCGGCAGAGAGGCGCTCCGGCGGATTCTCCCAGACCTGAGGCAGGAGAAAGAGGTCGACCTCGTGATCGCCAACGGCGAGAACACGGCGGGGGGATTCGGCCTGACGGCGGACACGGCGTCTGAACTGCTGGATGCGGGAGTGGACGTAATCACATCGGGAAACCACATCTGGGATAAGAAAGAGTTCATTCCCTACCTGGACGATGTGCAAGGGGAAGGGCTGCCGGTGCTGAGGCCGGCCAATTACCCCGACGCTCCCGGCGTGGGCGTCATTCGGCGCAGGGGCGTTGCCGTGGTGAACCTAATGGGCCGGGTGTTCATGACCCAGCTTGACTGTCCCTTCAGGACAGCGGACCGGTTGTTGGACGAGATACGAAGCGAAGAGGATACGCCGGTGGTGATCGTGGACTTCCACGCGGAGGCCACCTCGGAAAAGCAGGCAATGGGCTGGTACCTGGACGGGCGGGTCAGCGGGGTGTTCGGCACTCATACGCATGTGGGTACCGTCGATGCCCGAATCCTGCCGCGGGGCACCGCCTACCTCTCCGACGTCGGAATGACCGGGCCGATGGACTCGGTGATCGGAAGCGACACTAATGCGGTGCTGCAACGCTTTCTGACCTCGATGCCAAACACTCTCACTGTGGCCAAAGGGCCATGCATATTCAATTCGGTCCTAGTGGAAGTGGACGAGGATACCGGGTGCTCCCTTATGGTGGAGCGCGTAGACAGGACGACCGGCAAATGAGCGCACCCGCAGACCTTCACCTTCACACCCTGGCGTCGGACGGACGTCTCACTCCCACGGAACTGGTCCGGCTGGCGGCCAGCCAGGAGCTGCAGACAATTGCGGTTACCGACCACGACACGACCGACGGGCTGGAAGAGGCGTTCGAGGCAGCCAGAGAATTCCCGGGGCTGCGAGTCATACCGGGCATCGAGCTAAGCGCCGACGTTCCGGGAGACGAGGTGCATGTGCTGGGATATTTCCTCGACCCGGAGAATGAGAAACTGCAGTCTGAATTGCGGCGCTTCCGGGCGGGCCGGATTGACCGGGGCAAGGCGATGGTGGATAAGCTGCGAGATCTGGGCATCAACATCGAATGGGAGAGGGTGCAGCACTTCGCCGGGGATGGTGCCGTGGGCAGGCCACATATCGCTATGGCTCTGGTAGAGGCGGGCTATTGCAAAGAACCAAAGGACGCCTTCCCGGAGTATCTGGGCAGAAACGGGCTGGCATATGTAGAACGGGCGAAGCTGACTCCTGCTGACGCGGTTGGCATCATCAGGGAAGCAGGCGGAGCGGCGGTGCTGGCGCATCCGGCCTACATGAATGATATGGAAGCGGGCATTGCAAACCTGGCGGGCATCGGCCTGGCGGGCATGGAAGTGCACTACGCCAAATACCGAGATGACACGATCCGGCAGTTGGCGCGTCTCGCACGCGAATATGGGCTAATTGCCTGCGGAGGGAGCGATTACCACGGGATGGGCAACAGCGACGAATGCCTCCCGGGGGAGAACGGACCTTCGCTGGAATCGGTCGATCTGCTGGAGGCCGCCGCACAGACGTCGCGGCTGGGTCACAGCGGCTAGGTCTTTCCCCGTGCAGCGGTAGGGGAATGCCTGATTACCTGAATGTTTCCTCGGTAACTGCCAGATGGAAATTGCCGGACTTTACATCGCCGCGTACTTGCTGGGATCCTTCCCCACGGCATACATACTGGGAAGAGTGGTCAAGGGGATCGACATCAGGCGGTACGGGAGCGGCAACGCCGGCACCAACAACGTCAGGGAGCATGTGGGGAAGAAGTGGATGGTCGTTCAGGCGGCCACCGACTTCCTGGTCAAAGGGGCTGGTTCAATCTGGTTTGCGGTCTATGTCGCAGGGGTTGAGTGGAATTCGACGCTGGTAATTGGTCCTCCCCTGCTGGTGATGGCGGGCAACAACTGGTCGCTATTCCTGAAGTTGCAGGGTGGTAGAGGTTTGGGGGTGGCGGCCGGCACACTGCTGGCGCTTTCGCCGGTAATCATGGGAATCGTGTTGTTGATCTATTTCGGCGGTTGCCTTGTCCACAGGACGGGAGCGGCCGTATGGGCACTGGCCGCGCTGATGCTGTTTCCGGTGTTGGCGTTTGTAGTCCCGGAGGGTCTGAGAATGCTGGACGGGCTTACAATGGTGTGGTTTGCCCTGGGAGTTCTCGGGCTGGCACTGCTCAAGAGGTTGCTGGCGAACTGGTCGGCAATGCCCAACGACCTGCCGCGCCGGAAGGTCTTTTTCAACCGGCTGGTGTGGGATCGAGACGTAGACGACCGAACACAGTGGGTTGAACGTATACCCGACGCGTCCGGCTGAACGGACGCCGACAGGAGCAGGTAATGGCCACGGAACCGCGAGGTGCGGGCCAAGAAGCCAACGCCGCATACTGTAACTGGCACCCCGAAACGGAGACGCGGCTGTACTGCAGCCAGTGCGGCAAGAGCATGTGCACACTGTGCCTGGTGCAGGTACCGGTCGGCATCCGCTGCCGGGACTGCGGCCGGTCCGAGAAGCTGCCGACCTACGATGTGCAGCCCACATACCTGCTGCGAGCGGTGGGAGTGGGCATCGCCGTGGCGCTCATCGGCGGCATACTGTGGGGCGTGGTGTACAACGCGCTGTTTGGGGTACCATTCGTGTCGGTGCTACTGGCCGCCGGCGTAGGCTATGGGGCGGCCGAGTTGATCGGCCTGTCGGTGAACAAGAAGCGGGGCAATACGCTGGCGTGGGTTGCGGGTTCCGCCGTGGGAGTCGCCGGGCTGATTCAACTGGCCTTCTTCGGTCCGTTCACGTTGTTCGGGTTGATCGCAGTGGCCATGGGGATATTCATTGCGGTGGTGAGGATTCGCTGACGCCGGTGTTCAGCTGCCATTGTCCCCGGCAGACAGTTCCTCGTGGAGTCGGCGCAGGGTCTTCCGGATGACTTCCGGGTGGAAGCTGCGCCGGTAGAGGTAGGCCCCGACCCTCCGGTCGAAGGCGGTCCTGTCGCTCCCTGCCTGCCTGGAAGCGTACTTCGATGCGGCTCGGTAGGCTGCACTTTCTGAATCGAAGCCTTCCATGGTCGCGTCGATGACTTCATCGGAGACGCCGCGCTGCTGGAGCTCGTGCGCTATCATCTTGCGGCTGCGGGGCTTGCGTCGCTCCCGACTTTCCCGCCACTGCTGTGCGAATTCGGCATCGTTGAGCAGCCCTTCGGCCTGGAGCTTCTGCACGACCTGCTCGGCTTCCCAAGCGCCGTATTTCGACGTGAGGCGACCCGTCATCTCGGACACCGTTCGTGGCCGGAAGGCGAGGAGCCGCAAGGCCGCGGCATGCGCATGCCGGGAGCGGTCGCCGGAGGGCGATTCGTCGTTTGGTTCGGCATGCGCAGCGTGATACATGGAGGGTGATCTGGGCGAGTCGTATCCTGTTGGCGCTGCCCCGCAGGGTTAGCCAGGAGGCAGCGCGGCGCTTGACTAGTCTTGGGACCCGGGCTCTGAGCCGTTGGGCGAGGGAGAGCCGTAGGCGACGGAGTCGTCTTCTTTTTTCAGGGCGGGTTCGGATGGGGCTTCCTCGCCGTTTTCGTTGGCCCTGATTCGCCTTTCGACGGATTCTGCTATTTCCGGATGCTGCTCTAGGAATTCCTTGGAGTTTTCCCTGCCCTGCCCGAGACGGGTCTCGCCGTAGGAATAGAAGGCGCCCGACTTCTTGATGATTCCGCGAGAGGAGCCGATTTCGAGGAGGTCGGCCATTTTGCTGATGCCGTGGTTGAACATAATGTCGAACTCGGCGACGCGGAAGGGAGCGGCCACCTTGTTCTTTACGACCCGTGCCCGCACCCGGTTGCCGACGACCTCGGAGCCCTGCTTGATGGACTCTATGCGGCGCAGGTCGATACGGACCGAGCTGTAGAACTTGAGGGCGCGACCGCCCGGCGTCACCTCGGGGCTGCCGTAGGTCACGCCGACCTTTTCCCTGAGCTGGTTGATGAAGACCACGGCGGTCTTTGATTTGTGGATGTTGCCAGTCAGCTTGCGGAGGGCCTGAGACATCAGACGTGCTTGGAGGCCGACGTGGGTGTCGCCCATATCGCCCTCGATTTCCGCCTGGGGCACCAGGGCGGCGACGCTGTCCACGACGATGGCGTCGATGGCTCCGCTGCGCACCAGTTGTTCGGTAATATCAAGGGCCTGCTCGGCGCTGTCGGGCTGGGCGATGAGCAACTCGTCCAAGTCCAGGCCGCAATGGGAGGCGTAGAGAGGGTCGAGGGCGTGCTCGACGTCGATGTATGCGGCGACGCCCCCCGCCTTCTGGGTCTCGGACATCAGGTGGATGGCGAGTGTTGACTTGCCGGCAGACTCGGCGCCGAAGATTTCGGTAACCCTGCCGCGAGGGATCCCGCCGGTGCCAAGGGCCAGGTCTATAGCCAGTGAACCAGTGGAAATAGCTTCGGTAGCGAGACTGTTGCTTAGCTCACCCAGCCGCATGACGGCACCCTTGCCGTGGTCCTTCTCAATGCTGCTGAGAGCGATGTCCAGTGCGGCTTTCTTGTCGTTGTTTTCCGTCTTGTCTTTTTTCATCACCCGGCGCGTTCCTCCCGTTGGATGCAGCAAGGCTACTATAGAGCCAATGTTCTAGTCAAGAGGTAAGTGTCACCAGCCGGGAATCGGGCTTTCAAGTGGGAGCTACAGTCGTTGAAAGCGGAGTCGCGGGAGAGCGAGGAAAGGACCAACTGGTCCGGTATTAGAATTCTCAAGTGCCGCCCTTGAAGCCGATGGTAACCGAGCCGTCTTCGACGATGACCGGGGTCACGCGTTCGCCTTTGGTGAGGGCGAGCAATTCCGGGATGCGGTCTTCCTGCTTCGAGAGGTCCACGTCTTCGTAAGCAACTTTGCGCTTGCGGTAGTCCATCTTGGCAGCGGCCGAGAAGGCGCAGTCGGGGTGGGTGTAAATAATGACCTGGTTGTCTTGAGTCACTTTTCCCCCTGTTGGAACTGCCGGGTGAACCGGCAGTTTATGTATTCTGCCAAAATTGTACGCGCCTCAGATGTTTTGTTCAACGCAGACAATCGAGCGTAAATGGTGTGGAGTGCGTATGCGTGGGGTCGAGGCGAGATGTTATGCTAAGGGGACACCCTGTTTAAGAGAAGGCCTGATGCCATGGATACACAGGGGAATCAGTCCACAATCGAGACCCTGACCTCTCTTCTCGAGGAATTTTCCATAGGCGCAGGGCGCATTACTCCCGGCCCTCGAGGATTCCGATTGAGTGAGGAGAACCGGCTTCTGCTTGCCAAAACGGTAGATTCCCTCAGCAATGAGGAAATCCAAGGCGCGATGCTCACCTACGGCAACGCTTGCTACGCTTTAGGCAGGCATCACGACGCGGTATCAGCCTATCGCACCGTACTGGGCCGCGAGTCGGTCAGCATTGAGGCGCGGTTCAACCTCGGGCTGTCACAATTGCGGCTGAGGCAGCCGGAACAGGCGGTCAAGGAGTTTACTGAGGCACTGGTACGTTCTCCGCAACTGGCCGAAGCGTATTACCAGAGGGGCAACGCCTACGATGACCTGGGAGACGTAGAGCAGGCTCTGTCCGACTATTCCAGGGCGATCGACCTGGCGCCGGGGTACATCCAACCGATGTACAACCGGGGCATCGTGCTCGCCGGGGTCGGACGTCACCAGGAAGCAGTGGTGCAATTCGACCGGGTAATCGACCGGCGACCCGATATCGGCAACGCCTATCTGAACCGGGGCGCGTCTCTTGATGAGATGGGGCTGCATGAGGAAGCCATACGCAGCTACGGCCTGGCAGCCGAGCTCAATCCGGATGACCCTCGTCCGAGATTCAACCGAGCCCGGACCTGCTACTACATGGGACGCCTGGAAGAAGCACTCGAAGGCTATTCCGACGTGCTTCAGCTGGACCCGGATGACGCGGAAGCGTACAACAATCGAGGGCTGATATTCGACGCACTGGGCGACTACGATTCCGCAATCGGAGATTACGAGTCCGCCCTTGAAATGCGCCCGGACTTTGCGGAGGCACACAGCAATCGGGGAGCGGTGCTGGAAGCAAAGGGGGAAATCGAAGCCGCGCTGGAGGCTTACCATTCAGCGCTGGAAGGAAATCCCAGGCTGGCGTCGGCCCACTACAACGCGGCGCGGGTTTATTCGCAGATTGGTGACGTGGGGTCGTGCCTCGAACACCTAGACAGCCTGCTGTCGATGGCACCGGAGCTGGGGGCGGAAGTTGCCCAGGACGAACACCTGGGATGGGCGCTGAAGCTGCGAGAGATGAGGGACTCCCGGGACCCGGACGCTCCGACAGGTTCTCCAGACTAGCCGCGACCGGACGGCTCCTGACGCAGTTCGGGATCGGTCCCAAGGTCTTCAGACAGCGAAAGCTCGTCGCGCACTTCCTGGATTCCCGCCGAGTGCAGGCGGTGTCGGATGATCGTGCTGCGCACGAGCACCAGCGCCGCCAGAGTAGTAAGTCCCACGACCAGCTGGACCTCAATGTTCTCGGTGACGGCGGGCTCTATGTCGTAAGCCAGGCTCAGGCCCAGCATCAACAGGAAGCCGGTGCAGATACCGCATGAGGACCGTAGGTAGTGGTTTCTCATAAGAAGCACGGTTCCGACCCCAATCACAGCCGCCATAACGGTCAACACGGGAGCCAGAGCTACACTCACGCCAATCAGCGGGGTCATGGCATCGCCGCCACGGAACGAAGAGAAGACCGAGGCCCAATGGCCCAAGACTGCGGCGGCGGCGGCCACCAGGGTGAAGGGGGCTTCCACACCCAGGGCCCATGCCACCGCTATGGCAGCGGAGCCCTTGCCGATGTCGCCCGCGAAGACCAGCAGGGCACTACGCCGGCCCACGTTCCAGAACACGTTGGCGGTTCCGGCCAGGGTGGTGCCGGTACTGAAGATGTCCACTCCCTTGACATAACGGCTGACCCACTGGGCAAAGGGCAGTGCTCCCAGCAGATAACCGATTACACCAGAAGCAACGAGTTGCAGTATTTCGACAGGACTGTCCAGCATGTCCGCTCTTCAGCGCATCGGCAGGCTTGGTCAAATTTGGGTGCGGCTTTTTGCATACAGCTGACCGCTGAACATAAATATAGCAGTGAAAGGGAAGAGGTGGTAGCAAATCGGGTTGCTATATTGCCGCTCCGCTCGCTTCTTGTGCGTTTCAGGAGTTCAAAGGGCGCTGGTCGGGTATAATTGGTGAAAATTCCCGTCGAGTTCCATTACCAAAAGACGTGTTTCGGGAGCAACCAACGATCAAGGTCTGTGAAAAATGACTTCATTATCCGGAGCCGGGCCACTGGCCGGCCTAGTAGTGGTGGACCTGACCCAGATCCTTGCGGGGCCCATGTGCACGATGGTGCTGGCCGATATGGGGGCCGACGTCATCAAGGTGGAAAAGCCCAACGGCGGGGACGACAACCGCCGGATGGCCCCGCCATTTTTCAAGGACTGGTCAGCGGGGTTCCTGGCGGTGAACAGGAACAAGCGCAGCTTGGCCCTTGACCTGCGGAGCGAGGGTGGGCGAGGAGTGTTCCGGCGGCTGGTCGAGGGCGCAGACGTGGTGGTTGAGAACTTCCGACCGGGCGTGATGGAACGGTTGGGACTGGGGTACGAAGAGCTGAAGGGCATCAATCCGCGCCTGGTGTACTGCACCATCTCGGGCTTCGGCAGCACCGGGCCGGCACGCAACCGGGGCGGGTTCGACCTGGTGGCGCAGGGCGTGAGCGGGCTGATGAGCATTACCGGACACCCGAACTCACCACCCGCGAAGGTCGGCGTTCCGGTGACTGACCTGACGGCGGGGTTGTTCGGAGCAAACGGAATCATGGCTGCCTACGTACATGCGCTGAAAACCGGCGAAGGGCAGATGGTTGACACTTCGCTGATGGAGGCCGGAGTGGCCTACACCGTCTGGGAGTCGTCGGTCTACTTCGCCGAGGGGGAGATACCGGGGCCGCTGGGGTCTGCGCATCGTATGTCCGCGCCATACCAGGCGTTGCGGACGAAGGACGGTTACCTGAACCTGGGGGCTGCGACGCAGCCGACCTGGGAGCAACTGTGCCGGGCCATCGCCCGGGAGGACCTGATGGAAGACGTGCGGTTCAAGCAACCCTGGGACAGGAAGGCACGGGAGGAGGAGCTGGCCGCGCTGCTGGAGGAGACGTTCTCGAGCGAGGACACGGAGTATTGGCTGGAGCTGCTGGACAATGCCGGAGTGGTGGCCGGGCCCATCTACAACATGGAGCAGGTGTACCAGGACCCGCAGGTGCTGGCGCGGGAGATGCTGGTGGACACCGAAGACCCCGATCTTGGGACTATACATAACATCGGCGTGCCAGTGAAGCTTTCGGCCACGCCGGGAAGCATCCGCCGAAGGGCTCCTGCGCTAGGGGAACATTCGGCCGAGATACTTCTGGAACGCGGTTTCACTCAAGACGAGGTGGACGGACTGCTGGCCGATGGGACGATACTGGGCAACCAGGGAAGCGGAGTGCGGCGGTAGAGCGACGGACTGGCCCTCAGTCCTCGCCGAAGTAGCGGAGTCGCTCAGGCTCGCCGAGGGAGGAGCCGGGGCCGCTGAGGAACGTGTCTGGGTTGCGGGTGCGGTCGTCGCGCCAGCTACGAAAAGCCTTGGCGCGGGTGGCGTCGGCGTCCTCGCCTGTGTCCATGAGGAGTCGGGTCTGCCAGTTCTCCATAGCGTGGACGACATCGAAGTATTCCCGCCGGGCTTCGGCGTAGCCACGACCCGACGCATGCCAGTCGTCGCCGGCCAGCAGTCTCTCCTTCAGTACGCGGGCGTCACGCAGGGCCGTGGACAACCCCTGTCCCCAGGTGGGGTCTGTGTTGGCGGCGGCGTCGCCGACGAGTGCCACGCCATTGCGGTAGGCTGACTCCGCCCAGGTTGTGCGGCCGTCGAAGGTTGCCAGCGGACCGGCGGGGGTGGCATCCGCATAGACCTCGGAGGGGACGCCGGACGCAATGCACTGCTCCAAGACGGTGGATATGTCGTTCGGGCCGCTATAGCGCGTAGCGCTACCGTCGGCGTAGCAGAGGTAGACGCGAGCCCGACCGTTGCCTTGGGGGAAGTTCAGGATGAAGTGTCCATTTTCCGTGTCGAGCCAGGCATGGGTTGCGTCGTAGGATAGAGCCACGCCATCCATCAGGACACCCGAGACGAGATTGCGTTCGGGGTCCTGCCGCACCGTGAAGCCAGCCCAGCTGCGGGTGGGAGAGCCTCGACCGTCGGCACCGACGACGAGTCGGGCCGTCAGCACGGTAGTGTCGCCGTTTCTTTCCGCTGAAACGGTGGGCGGCCCAGACTCGGCAACGGCCAAGCCGGTTACGCGGGAGCCGCGCCGCACGTCCGCGCCGGACTCTTCGGCGTGCTGGAGGAGAGCCGTCTGCAAGGTTGGATGGTAGCAGGCCATGACGGGTTCGTTGACGAGGGTGGTGCGGGTGAGGTCGCGGTGGCCGGAGCGTTCGGCGCCCAGGTAGGAGTCCCAATAAGGCAGCGGGTTTGCGCCGGCACGGGAGATGGCGTCTTCCAGTCCGAGCAGCCGTGCTTCAGCGACGCCCCAAGGCATCAGGGCTTCGCCTCGCACCCGGTCTCGGAATGAAGATTCGCTTTCCAGCACGAGTATGCGGGCTCCCGCAGTGGCCATGCCCGCAGCAAGAGCGGAACCGCCGACGCCGCCTCCGATGACTATGATGTCGTAGTCCTGACCCAATTACAGTCTCGCTATCTTCCAGTTACGGTGACTGCAAAGCTCTACTGGGCGGTGCGCCACGGAAGGCCGTCTGTTGCGGCCAGGAAGCCGTCGATGAGGGTAGGGCTGGAGCAGATTACGCTGGGGGTGAACAGGCCGGCATCGTTGCCCTGCCGGTCGACCACGCGACCGCCGGCTTCCTTGGCGAGGATCAACCCTGCGGCGATGTCCCAGGGCGCAAGAGAGTGGTGGAAGAAGAGGTCGACCCGTGCGGACGCGGCGTAGGCGACGCCCAGTCCAGCCGAACCCATGAGACGCACGCTGTACATTCCGGGCCAGAGGGAACGGAGCATATCGAGGGCCAGGCCGGCCTTTTCGTCCACGTAACCTAGATCGCAGCTGAGCAGAGAGCGGGACAACTCGGTAGTATCGGTTACGCTGATGGGGGCGCCGTTCAGGAACGCTCCCTGGCCACGGGCCGCGGTGAAAGTCTCCTCGCGGACTGGGTCGTAGGTCACGCCAGCGATTACGTCGTCGTTCTCGGCGAGGGCGACGATGGTGCAGAAGTGAGGGATGCTCTGTGCGTAGTTACGGGTGCCGTCCAGTGGGTCAACCACCCAACGGTATGGGGAGTTGCCTGCGACGGGCTGCGACTCCTCGGCGAGGATACCGAAATCGGGGAAGGCGCCGGTGAGGATTTCCAGCACAGCCTTCTCGGCGGCGAAATCGATGTCGGTGACGATGTCGGAGCGGCCCTTGAACTTGATCTCGCGATCGGAGTTCCAGCCGTTGCGGATGATTTCACCTGCGGTGCGGGTGGCCTCGAGGGCGACGTCCATTGCGCTACGGCCGTCGGAGGTTGTGGGCAAGGCCCGGTTGGAAGTGTCGGTCATGTTTCTCCAGCCTGTCTGCAAGTTTCCGGCGCTACGCGAACACGCAGGTGGGCCGGACTCCAGTCGTCTGCCTGGATTACCAGGGCATGGGAGTGAGGTTGGCACCCAAACTGCGAGAGACGCCACCGAGGACGGCGGTCTGGGCTTCCTTCAGCATAACCCAATAAATCTGACCTGAGGTGAGGCGGGTGAGTTGCTGGATATCCGCAGGGTTGGGTACGCCCTGCGGGGAGATGGGGCCCAAGGCCTCGTGTGAGAAATCGCCGCTGGGGTCGTAGACGGACCAGACCTTGGTCGCGTTGTCGAAGTGGGCCACCCACCGCAGGTTGTCGCCAAGCGGAGCAAGGTCCGTGACAATTGGGTCCCCTGCAGGAGCGGGCTCAGGGGTGGGCGTGTTGGTGGGTTCCTGCGTCGCGGTCGGCTCGGGGGTGTTCGTCGGGGCTTCGGTGGGCTCCGGGGTTGCAGTGGGCTCTTCGGTAGGCTGCGGAGCCGCCGTCGGAGCTGGCGCTACCGTGGGCGCGGGAGCAACCGTCGGGGCCGGCGCGTCAGTGGGGGCGGGCTGGGGAGTGGGAGCCTGAGTCGGAGCAGTGGTTGCGACGGACGCTGCTGTAGGCTCGGGTGCTGCCGTCGGGGCAGGCGCTGTTGTCGGAGCGGGAGCCGGAGCGACAGTGTTGGTGGGCGCCGGTTCCTCGGAGCCGCAGGCAACGATCATCGCTGTCAGCAGGCCGATGATCAAAGTGATCATGAGGGCTTTGAATACGCCGGACATTCGGGAACTTGAGGCGGGGGACAGGATGGTAACGGGAGTTCTGGTCATTTCACCCTTGCCTGTTTCGTGGTTATCTCGGCCGAAACATTATAACCGTGATGCCTCAGACATGCAGGGTTACCCGTGGGTTTGAGGCCAAGGCAATCGCGTCTTATTTCTCAGCACACAAATTGGGCCGGAATAGAGGTGGCGGTGGAAGTGGCAGTGCCTCCTTCGGTTCCGGGTGCGAGGTGAGACGGGGGTTTGGATTCCCGCCTGCGCGGGAATGACGGGTTATAGGGCCTCCGGCGTTTAAAACGCGATTGCCTTGAGGATTTGGGGAAGCATGGCGTTTCTGGGGCGAAACTGAGGGGAGGAGATAGTGCGGGGCGCGGGGGCGGACCCGCTCCATCATCAGGGGCGTACAACTTACATCCGAGTCAAACCTGGGCCGCCGCAAAAGGGCCACTGGGCGCTGGAGGCCGATGCTGCGGGACTCGGAATTTGCGCCACTCCTGTGCCACTGATTGGCGGGAAACTCCGGTTCAGGCCTGAGTGAGACCCATCTTTTCGTAGACTTCTTCTATGGTGCGGGTGGCTATGGCGCGGGCACGTTTGCCACCTTCGCCGAGGATTTCGCGGACGTAGTCGGGGCGCGATTCAAACTCGCGGCGACGCTCGCGCATCGGCTCGAGGAAGTCGTTGATGCTGCCGCCGAGTTGGCGCTTGCAGTCGACGCAGCCGCGGGCGGCGGTAACGCATTCGTCGTAGATAGTGCTCAACGACGAACCGGGGCTGAACATCTTGTGCATGGAGTAGACGTTGCAGACCTCGGGGCGGCCGGGGATGCTGCGGGTGGTGCGCTGCGGGTCGGTGAAGGCGGTCATCACGCGCTTGGTGGTGTCTTCCGGGCTGGCTGCCAGGTCGAGGTGGTTGTCAAGAGACTTGGACATCTTGGCCTGGCCGTCGAGTCCCAGAAGGAGAGGGGATTCGGTGAGCTTTGCCTGGGGCTCGGGGAAGGTGTCGCCGAAGAAGTTGTTGAACCGCCGGGCTATCTCGCGGGACAGCTCGATGTGGGGTATCTGGTCGCGGCCGACGGGGACGGTGTCGGCCTTGTACAGGATGATGTCGGCGGTCTGCAGGACAGGGTAGCCAACGAGTCCGTAGTTGACAGTCTCCTCGGTCTCGTCCATCTGGCGAACCTTCTCCTTGAAGGTTGGCACACGGGTGAGCCAGCCGAGGGGGGTGACCATGCTGAGCAGAGTGTGAAGGGTCATAACCTCGGGCACGTGGGACTGGACGAAGATGATGCTGCGTTCCGGATCGAGGCCGGCGGCGAGCCAGTCGAGGATCATGTCCTCGATGTTGGACTGGATGGAGGCGGCATCGGCCTGGGATTCCACGGTGGTGAGGGCGTGGATGTCGACGGCGCAGTAGATGCAGTCGTAGTCATCCTGAAGGGCGACCCAGTTCTGGAGCGCACCGATGTAGTTGCCCAGGTGAAGCAGGCCGGTAGGCCGCATGCCTGAGAAGATGACGCCTTTCTTACTGCCGTTGCTCTCGGTGGTCATATTCGCAATCCAAAGACAAACTCAGGGTAGATGGAATTCCCCCAACATTCTAAAACAGCCGAATTCTAAAACAGCCGGAGATGACGGGGCTGCAGCATTCAATCTATCATCGCCTTGCGACAGGCGCAAACTATCATCGCCCTGCGACACGCGCAAACCGCGTTAGGGAGGGTCAGAGGTCGGTCCACTTGAAGTGCTTTGAAATGAGGCGGTAGAAGCCCCAGCCGAAGTTGCGGGCGTGGAGGGCGCCGTAGGCCTGCCAGCGATCAAGCTCGGCGCGGGCCTTGGGATGGATTTGGTCGCCCGGTACGAGAGTGGGAAGGACTTCCTCGCTGTCGCATTCGTAGAGTGCGAGGTACTTAGGGCCGGTGTTGAAGTGCTCGAGGGCGGGATGGTCGAGGCGGCGGAAGCGGGCGCCGCAGGCGTAGCCGGGGACGGCGAGGACGCCGGGTAGGTGGGATTCGGTGTACCAGCGGTCCCATTCGGCTTCGTGGGCGGGGTCGACGTCTGAGGTGACGATGCTCAGCGGCCGGTCGGACAGGAGCAGTGGATCGCGAAGGGGTGCGCCGCTCACCTGCTCATAGACGTTGGAAAGGTGGTCGGTGGTCCCCTGGAGCGTGCTGAACACCGAGAACTCTGATGCGGCTATAGGGTGGAGGTCGGGGCCGCCGAACTGCAGCAGGGACGGGAGGTCGTCGGCGCTGCGGATGCCGTAAAGGGCAGTGAAGCGGGCGCTGCCGTCGAGGTTGGCGAATCGCTGGGCCCACAGGTACCCGGGTATAGGCAAGAGGTTGGGGAGGTGGCTGTTGTACCAAGTGGTGAAGGATTCAAGATTTTCGCGAGCACAGGTCATCTGGACCAAGAGGAGGAGTTGCGAATCAGGCATTGCCGACCTGCCTCGCGGCCAGCCCTTCCAGCAGGCCGCCGCTGTAGGATGTGTCCTCGAGACCTCGCTGCATCCCGCGGAGGTAGGCAATCTGCCCGCCGTGCTGGTTGAACTCCCAGAGGAGCTGTTGGCACATATTGGCCAGGGTCATGGCGCCGCCGCGGGGGTTGACCACGGGCATATTGTCGAAGTCGGACTCGCTGCATGATGCGAGGTAGGCCTGGGCGGCTGAGATTGCAGCCGCGGCATACTCCATCAGCACCCTCCATTCGGGGTAGGGGAAAGCCGCCAACTGGTCGGGGCCATAGCCGTAACCGGTGTCGTTGGGGTCGGTTATGTGCTGGTGGAGGCGATCAGCCCATCCCTGCTCCCAGAGCTGGGGTACGCCCTGCAGCCGGGCGTGCACCCAACGGTCCAGGGTGCGGGCGTAGTGCCATACCAGGAAGCCGATGGAGGAGCATTCGGGCGTGGGCATCCACTTGAGCTCCCCGTCCGACAGGCCGTCGACGGAGCGGAGCATGGCGTTGTAGTGCTGTTCGAGGCAACCGGAAACGAATTGGCTTAGCTGCAGAGTCGGCCTCCTCGTCAGAAAGGGTAGGGATGAAATGTCGGGCTGTCAAAATGGGCCATCAAAAACGGCCACGCCGGTAGCGGCGTGGCCGATGCTGTTGCCGTTCGGTCATGGGAACCGGAGGCGGTTATTCGTCCCGTTCGGGGTCGCCATCCAGCCGGTCGCCGAGCTCGCTGAGGAAGGCCTCGATTTCGGGCGAGAGGGCGGGCCCGGAACTGCCGCCGCTCTCTTCCGACGACCCGGACGCGGATTCAGCGGTCAACTGGGAGTCGTAGTACTGTTCCATCTGCTGGATCAGTGTCTTGAGCTCCGAGTTGCGGTCGACGGTGGAGTTCAGCTCACGGTACTGACGCTGCCCACGGCGGACCGGTGCCAAATCCGGCGGGATGTTGTCATACACCGAGGAGAGGACTTCGATCATGCGGGAGGTGCCGGCGTAGTCCTCCTCCAGCTGAACGTACTGGGGCAAGTGGACCATGAAGTTGATGGTCTCTATCTCGTCCCGCTCGATGCCTTCACTGAGGAGGTTCATTATGGTGGTGGGACCCTGGTAGGTGCTCTGCTGAAGCTTGAAGTTGGGCACAGAGCGCCTCTGTTCCACCGAGCCGAGGGATCCGGTCACCAGCAGCGGGCGGGTGTGAGGCACCGCGTCGTACATCGCGCCGACGCGGCAGTAGCGCTTGACGCCGAAGTGGCGAACGACCTCAAGGACCGAGTCAGTGTAGTCCTCACCGTTGGCGTGAGGTTCCAGCAGGTGGAAAAAGAGGTAGTCGGGACCGTTCTCCGTAGTGGCGTACTTGATCGTGCTGTTGGGAATCTTAACCTGGCGGGCGCCATCTACGAAGCGCATGTTCGGACGGTATCGGGTGAAATCGAAGTAGTTGCCTGGCCGTTGCAACTGTCCCAGTTCCTTCGAACCCATGAACCGCTCGAGGCGGTTGAGTGTCAGCGTACCCACGCTGCCCACGTCCACCCAAGGGCGGATCATCGCAAACACATGAGGGTCCCTTAACTCGGGAACGGGTTCAACTAATTCGAAAGAACCTACTCGCATAGCCCAATAATGCCAGAATGATGAACCGTTTTCAAGGTTTGATCGTCACTGACAAGACGTAACGTTGCGCGTCTGCCGGCGTTGCTGCCGACAGGTCCAGCGCGTGACTCATGCGTCGTAAGGCGGCCCAGAGTTCACCAAAGCAACTCTCCAGGGGCGACCTGACTCCTTCCCGACGGTCCTTTTACTGCTGGCTGAGGAGGGAGTCGGCCGAGCCGAGGCCTTCGAGGGCGAGTCCGTATCCGAGGAGGTCCTGCATCAGCCGCTTGATGTACTGGGTGGTGGCAACACGGGTGTAGCGGAGGACGAGGTCGGACTTCTGGGCGACCTGTTCGGCCAGTTCCCAGGCACGGGGAATGAGGGCGTCAGGCGGATGGACTTCGCTAACGAGGCCGAGATGCAGGGCCTCCTGGGCTCCGATCGACTGGCCGGTGAGGAGGAAGTAACGGCCGCGGTTGGCTCCCAACAGCATGGGGTAGACGACGTGGACGCCGTCCCCGGGCACGAGGTTGCTCATAAAGTGGCCGGAGTCCTGGAAGGCGGCGGTTTCCGAGGCGATGACGATGTCGCAGAGGAGGGGAATTTCCGAGTGGCGGAGGGCCGGGCCGTTTACGGCGGCAATCATCGGGACTTCGATGTCGAGCAGATTGCCCAGGAGTTTGTTGCCTTCCCAGTAGGTCTTGTCCCAGTCGCGGGGAGTGCGCTTCGGGGTTCCCGCTGCCGTACCCTGAGGGCCGGAGAAGGAGTCGCCGGTGCCGGTGACGATTATGACGCGGTTTTCGCGGTCGCTGCCGACATCGGCGAAGGCCCGGGGAAATTCCTCGTGAGGGCCGCCGCCCCATTGCAAGGGGCCGCCGTTGGTGTGGAAAGTCATCTGCAGGATGCCGTCCCGGCGCTCGAACCCGATGTTCTCGTAGCTGTTTGCGTACTGGTCCAGCGAGGCCATGTTGTCCTCTCTTCTTTGCATAATCGCGGGAGTCCAGACTGACGTGACCACTGGGTCAACGGCATCGCGGCGAGTCGGCCGTAGACGAAAAGGGCCCCGCCGGACTATCCATGGCGAGGGTGTGGAGGTCGAGGGAGGGGCGCACCGTGCGGGCGCCCCTCCGGTGGTGTGGACAAAGTGCGGCGGAGGTTAGCTGGCTTCCACCGGGACCCTGGATTCCTCGGTCCCCTCGGAGATGGGTTCCTCGGTTTCGTGAACGGAGGACTTGCCGAGAATGTGGGCTTTGGCCGGTCCGGACTGCTTTGCGGTAACGTGGCCGGTCACGAAGCTGGCCACGTCGCGGTGCAGCGCGTCGTTCATGTGGCAATTGCGGAGCAGGTCGAAGCCTGGGTCCATTTCCTCCAGCATCTCCTGCACCTTGTTGTCGCCGTGCCGGGCAGCGAGGGCGTAGGCCAGGCCGCGTGGGTCGCGGTTCCGCGCGATTTCTTCGGCGCCGGCCTCGGCCAGCTCGACTTCGTAGTCAACGCGGTCAACGATGGCCAGGGCTTCGGCAGCCCGGCGCCGCTTGTTGCTGACGTCCTTCATGGCGGCGAACAGCAGGCTCACGGACTGGGAGGCCTCGTTCAACAGGTCTGGGATCTCGACCTGTCGGGCGCCGGCCGCTTCCACCAG
This sequence comes from Dehalococcoidia bacterium, assembly GCA_965261355.1. Classification (GTDB taxonomy): domain Bacteria; phylum Chloroflexota; class Dehalococcoidia; order Lucifugimonadales; family UBA3495; genus VXOI01. The sequence goes on from OZ253464.1 coordinate 269,442, forward strand.
CTGCTGGGCCTCGGCCAGGGCCTGGTCCTTCCGGCGGAGACTGTCGGCAAACTTGGCTGCCTGCGCCTGTTTCAATCGAAGCTCTTCAGCCTCGAGGGCCAGAGGCTGGAGCCGCGCCAACTCCCTCTCCGCCATCTCGGCCTGCTTCAGCCTCTGTTGCATGGATTCGTCGAAAACGATTGGCATCACAAACACCCCTCAAACTAAGGATGACTACTGCAATAAGGCGCACGTTCCATTCCGATGGCGAGATAACGAGATATAAAGACGGCCGCCAAAGGATGAATAAGCTTGCCTCCGGACTTGATGCGGCACTCCGGCCCCGGCGGGCGCAACGCCATAGGGAACCTTTGAGACGATCAGGAATCCGGGCTGGTGCGGCGAACTGCCGCGCTGGACGCAAACCCCCGTGCTTTACTTATCGATGCCCAGTCCCATTTCGGGTCTACTGGACAAGCTGGGCCGAAATCAGGCGATCCGGCGCTATGACTGCCCTTAGGGCAGGAAATTCATCGCAGCGAACTGTGTCGCTACGGCATCTAATATACCCGCTATCCCGGAATTACGCCGCTTTCCTGAAAGCATATTTTGGGGATTTTTGCGCGAGTCTGTTTTCGGAGGCCTTATAATCGATGGAATCGCAGACACAATTTCGTCACGACAAACTTGACGCCGAGCCAGACCCCAGCGTCCCAAGGAGTGAACAAATGGCCCGCGCCGCTTTTGTATACGACGACCGGATGTCGCGCCACGAGCTGCGGAGCGACCACCCGATGCGGCCGGTGAGACTGCGGTACACCCACGAACTGCTGCAGGGCTACGGAGCATTCGAGCACGAGGACGCGGTGCTGGTCACCCCTCGCTCGGCGCTGGAGGAGGAACTGCGCTGGCTGCACACTCCCGATTACATCGACATGGTACGCCGGTTGAGCTCCGGGGAAGGGGCTCACGAGGCGCACCGCTTCAATTTCAGCCTTCAGGGCGATAATCCCCACTATCCGGGGATGTTCGAAGCAGCCACCCTAAGTTCGGGCGCGACCCTGCTGGCGGCGGAGATGGTGGCCGACGGGACGGTGGCTTCCGCCTTCAACATATCGGGAGGCCTGCACCACGCCGCGGCGGGACACGCGTCGGGGTTCTGCGTCTTCAACGACCCGGCACTGGCGATTCACTACTTCCTGCGACGGGGATTGCGGGTGGCGTACGTCGACGTGGACGCCCATCACGGCGATGGAGTGCAAGATGCCTTCTACGGGGATGACCGGGTGCTGACGGTGTCGGTGCACGAGTCGGGGAGGTACCTGTTCCCGGGGACAGGATTCGTGGCGGAGATGGGCGAGAACTCAGGCAGGGGCTACTCGGTCAACCTGCCGCTGTATCCATACACGAGCGACGACGTTTACCTGGAGGCCTTCCGGGAAGTGGTGCCGCCGCTGGTCCGGGCCTTCGCGCCGGACGTGCTGGTGGCGCAGATGGGGATAGACAGCTATCACTCCGATCCGCTGACCCATCTTCAGTTGACGACGGAAGGGTTCGCAGAGGTAGCGAGGGAGTTTGCGGCACTGGGACTGCCGTGGCTGGCGCTGGGCGGAGGAGGTTACGACCTGATGGCCGTGGCGCGTGCTTGGACACTGGCCTACGGCGTGATGCTTGGAGTGGAATGGCCGGATTCGCTGCCGAGGGGATTCGCGCTGGAGCACGGTATAGGTCACCTGCGGGACAGCGCGGTGCCGGAGATGCCGGCGAACCTGCGACTGGACGTTCGGCGGCACGCCGGCGAGACGGTGGGCGCCATCAAGGAGCACATCTTTCCGGTACACGGGCTTGATGGGTAGAGAACGACGAAGGTCGCAGTCGGGAAGGGGAATAGAGGCAGCGAAGGGGCAGCCAGAGCAGTTGGCTTACGCGGCGCAGGGCAACCGGAGAGACTGCCCTGCGCCCTTTAGTTCAGGAGGTGGATGAAGATCCTAGTGGTATCCGTTTGGACTGGCTACTCCAGGCGCTGCTTGGCGTTGAGGAGGTCCTTGGCCTCGTCGCCGACGTTGGACTCGATGCTGTCGCGCAGGGTGGAAAATATGGACTTGTTCAAGGCAGTTGCCAGCCAGCTTTCTGCTTCGGGATCGGTCTGATAGCTGTCTTTCAAGGCAATCAGGCGCTTCAACAGACTCAGGTAGTGGTACTGGAGTGGAGTCAGATCACGGTTGATGCCCTCCACCCTCCACTGACTGATTACAGGCGTGAACTCGACCTCAGGGTCTTCTTGACCCACGAATTCCTGGTCTGCTCGTTGTTCTGGTTGTGCGTTCATGAGATGCTCCATCCGTTTCAACCGCAGGTTTTTACCGGATGCTGATTGCTTTCCCTAGTCCGAGGTTAAAGCGGTATTATACCAGAGTCAGAACCTGCGGTAACGGTTGAAATAACGTTCTGATAACTGAATGTCCTCCGTCGGCTCCCCTAGGCTCAGACTTACCCCTTGTCTATTCCTACGATTCTCGTGTGTAAAGTGGATTGGCTGAGACCCTAGCCGGTGCGGGGGAGGGTCCGGTCACTTCCCCCACTCCAGAACGTCAGGCGTCCGTTTACACCTCGCGGAATTCACCTTCGACCGTGCCGTCGTCCTCCGGGGGACCGGCGCTCGGCGCATCCGGACCTGGAGCGGCGCTCTGGCTGTAGACGGCTTCGCCGAGGCGCTGAAGCACCGCATTCAGCTCGTTGATACCGTTCTGCATCTCCGTCACGTTGCCGGAGGCCGATGCGGCGCGCAGGGCGTCGATCTTCGTCTGAACCTCGGCCCGCAGTTCCTGGGGGACCTTGTCGGCGTTGTCGTTCAGCAACTTCTCGGTCTGGTAGACCAACTGGTCGGCCTGGTTGCGAGTCTCCACCTCTGCGCGGCGACGCTGGTCTTCGGCCTCGTACTGGCTGGCCTCGTCGACCATCCTCTCGATGTCCGACTTGTCCATGCCGGAGCCGGACTGGATGACGATCTTCTGCTCCTTGCCGGTGCCCTTGTCCTGCGCCGAGACGCTGAGGATGCCGTTTGCGTCGATGTCGAAGGTGACCTCGATCTGCGGAATCCCCCGCGGGGCCGGGATGATGCCGTCGAGCATGAACCGCCCGATGGACTTGTTGTCGCTGGCCATGCTCCGCTCACCCTGAAGGACGTGGATGTCCACGGAGGACTGGCTGTCGGAGGCGGTGGTGAACGTCTCGTTTTTCTTGGTCGGGATGGTGGTGTTGCGCGTAATAAGGGTCGTCATTACACCACCCAGTGTCTCCAGCCCTAGAGTCAAGGGAGTGACGTCCAGCAGGACGATGTCGCCGACCTCGCCAGCCAGGACGCCGGCCTGTATGGCCGCGCCGAGGGCCACCGCTTCGTCGGGGTTGACGTTGCGGTTGGGTTCCTTGCCGAAGATTTCCTTCACCTTTTCCTGCACGGCGGGCATTCGGGACATGCCGCCCACCACGATGACCTCGTCAATCTGGCTGGCGCTGAGGCCGGAATCGGCAATAGCACGCTGGCATGGCCCGGCGGTGCGGTCGATGAGGTTGGTAACCAACTGCTCGAAGCGGCCGCGGGTGAGGGACTTCACTAGGTGCTGCGGGCCGCTGGCGTCGGCGGTGATGAAGGGGAGGTTGATCTCAGTCTCCACCACGCTGGACAGCTCGACCTTGGCGCGCTCGGCGGCGTCGCGCAGGCGCTGAAGGGCCATGCGGTCGTTGGCCAGGTCTATGCCGGTCTCGCGGCGGAACTCGGTAATCAGCCATTCCAGGATGGCCTGGTCGAAGTCATCGCCACCGAGGAAGGTGTCGCCGTTGGTGGACTTGACCTCGAAGACACCCTCACCCATCTGGAGGATGGTGATGTCGAAAGTGCCGCCACCGAGATCGAACACCGCAATGTTGGCGTCGCCCAGGGTCTTGTCCAAGCCGTAGGCCAAGGAAGAGGCCGTAGGCTCGTTAATGATTCGCAGGACCTCAAGTCCGGCAATGGTGCCGGCGTCTTTGGTTGCCTGCCGCTGGGAGTCGTTGAAGTAGGCGGGCACAGTAATAACGGCCTGAGTGATGCGTTCGCCCAGTTTGGCCTCGGCGTCCTGCTTGATCTTGGCGAGGACGAAGGATGAAATTTGCGGAGGGGCGTAGGAATCGTCCCCCATCTTCACATGGGCGTCGCCGTTGGCGGACTGGATGACCTGGTATGGCAGCTTGGAAGCGGCGTTCTGTACCTCGGAGTCGTCGAAGCGGCGGCCCATAAGGCGCTTCACGGAGAAAAGTGTGTTTTCGGGGTTGGTAACGGCCTGTCGCTTGGCGACCTGACCGACGTAGCGCTCGCCGGTTCGAGTGTTGAGGGCCACGACTGACGGCGTGAGCCTGGCGCCTTCGGCGTTTTCGACCACTCCCGGTTCCCCGGCCTCGATAACCGCCGCGACCGAGTTGGTTGTCCCAAGGTCTATGCCCAAAACTTTAGGCATTTCTGATCCTCCTTGTTAACTATTGACATATTAGATTGAATTTACTGGAACTTTCCAGAATTGGCGTCAGGTCGAAACGATCACCTGAGATGCCTGCAGGACCCGATCGTGTAGGCGGTAGCCTGCTCTGATGGTGCGGACAACGGACCCCGGCTCCAGTTCAGCGTTCTCCTCCATACCGACGGCTTCATGCTCGTTGGGATCGAAGGCCTGGCCGCTGGGAGCGATTAGACTGAGGCCCCTCATTTCGAGGCGACGCTTTACTTCACGAACAGCGAGTTTCACACCCTCGCCCCACTGGTCGGATATCTCGGCGCCGAGGGCCAGTTCCATGCCCTCCAAGGCCGGGAGCAGGTCGCGGAGCAGGTCCTCGTCGCGGTATTTGACGGCATCGGACCGCTGCTCGGCGAAGCGACGCCGCTCAGTCTGCAGCTCAGCTTCTTTGTACTGGATATCGTTTCGGGATTTCTCGGCGTCGTCTCGCGCTTCGGCCAAGGCGACGGCCAAGTCCGCTACTTTCCTGTTCAGTTCTACCACCTGCTCCTCGGGGCTGAGTTCCTCGAGGTTATGCGTCTCAGAGATTGGTTCCGTGTTTTCGTTTTCTTCAGTCATTAACGGTTTCCTGATACTTGTGAGTTGCGGCTAAGCCTCCACTGGGAGGTTCAGGCTCTGGAAAAGGAGATTGAGCTCCTCGGTCACCTCCTTTCCGGCTTCCGGGCCGAGCCTTGCGGACAACCGTTGCCGCATGGTGAGAAGGTTCTGCACGGTGGTCAGGGCGAACTCGACGCCTGCCAGGTTAAGCCCCATCTTGTCGGAGAGGTGGCGGATGAGGCGGAGCTTGCGGATGTCCTCGGTCGAGTAGAGCCGCAGCATGCCCAGCGTCCTGCCGGGACGGACCAGCCCCAGGCGTTCGTACTTGCGCAACGTCTGGGGGTGCATATCGAGTATTCGGGCGGCGACACTGATGATGTAGACGCCTTCCATCTGAATGGCGGATTCCTGTATGACGGAATCGTCTTCGGTGTCCGAGGGCTTCTGTGGCTGAGCGGAAGAGGCCGCCTGCCCGGTTGCCTCGAAGGACGTGTCAGCCGGGCGAGTCGGAATATCTTCGTCCGGTATTGGCCGGGATTCCGTTCTGCGCCTGGTCTGAACGCGTCGCTCTTGAGCCATACTCTAAATCTCCCGAAAATCCATTGACTTGTGCTTATTCATATGATACGGTTTGATACAAGTCGTGTCAAGAGTTGTATTGCAAGGCAAATTAGGCATCCGAATTGTGAATCGTCCTCGTATTAAGATTAAGGCCGACCGTTGCCACGGCCAAGAGCCGCAGCAAGGTTGGGGCCGCCGCGACCGAACAAGAGATGAGAAGGGCGGCCCACGCAGGGAGAGGAGGTGTCCAATGATTTATTTCAAGTGTTGCCCCAAGTGCCACGGTGACCTGACCACCGGCCGGGACGCCTACGGGAGCTTCATCAGTTGCCTGCAGTGTGGCTTCATGCGCGACATCGACGCCAAGTCCGGCGCGCCGGCTGCGGCAAACGCCTCCCCGGTGGCCCCGATCTGGTACGCAGATGAGGAACAGCTGGCGAAGGCGGCATAAAGCCGCACGACATTAGAATCTGCCAATGGAAGGGGCGGCCAATCGGCCGCCCCTTCCTTTTTCAGGGACTCGAGTATCTGGGACTCGAGCTGTCTGGGACTCAAGCGGCTAATGCGACAGTTCCGGCCAGAAGCGTTCTTCCTTCCAAGGGTCGCCGTTGTTGTGGTAGCCCCTCTGCTCCCAGAAGCCGGGCGAGTCCTCTCCCATCAGTTCGATGCCGTTGACCCACTTGGCGCTCTTCCAGCCGTAGAGGCTGGGAACTATCAGGCGCAGGGGCCAACCGTGGCTCTTACCGATGGGCTCGCCGGCCTGCTTGTGGGCGAGGAATCCCTCGTCAAGGGCGATTTCGAGAGGAAGGTTGGTGGAGTAATTGCCAAAGCAATGGGCCATGATGAAATTTGCCTCGGCAGATACGCCCGCCACGTCGAGAAGGTCAGAGAGCGCCACGCCTTCCCAGGTCTGGTCGAGGGCGCTCCACTGGGTGACGCAGTGAAAGTCGGCGTCAAGGACCTGCCATGGCAGGGCGGCGAATTGCTGCCAGTCGAGCGTGAGTTCCTGATCCACCAGCCCGAAGACCCGCATAGTCCATGAGTCGATGTCTACTTTCGGCTCTGAGCCGTAGGTGAGTACCGGGAACTTGGTGGTCAGGAACTGACCGGGAGGTACCCGTTCGCCGTATCCCTGATCGGGGGCCGTCTTCACTTGGTCTGGACGCTTCAAGCCCCACCTCGCATTAGTTAGCAGTTTCGCTCGCAACGACCCTGGCGGTTCTCAGAGTGTCACACTGACCTGCCCGGGAATGCCATCGCTAACGCCGCCAACCACGGCGCGGGTGACGACGCCGCGGGACTCCAGTGCAGACAGCAATGGCTCGAGGCGGTCTGAGGGAACGGAGATGAGAAGGCCGCCGGAAGTCTGGGCGTCGCACAGCAGAAGGCGATCGTCGTCGGTCAGTTCTTCGCTCCAGTCGACGTAAGCAGCGACGCCGGCCTGATTGCGGTGAGTACCACCGGGGGCCACGCCCTGTTCCAGCAGTTCGATTGCGCCAGGCAATACCGGGACTTGGGACCGGGTAATCGAGCCGGAGACACCGCTGGCGCGCATCATGCCGGTCAGGTGGCCCATGAGGCCGAATCCGGTGACGTCGGTACAGGCGTTCACGCCCACCTCAATCATTGCTTCGGAGGCGGCACGGTTCAGGGTGGCCATGGTCTCCACGGCGGTCTCGACGGAACCGGGAGGGGCGACCCCGGCCTTGCAAGCGGTGGTGACGATGCCGGTGCCGATAGGCTTGGTCAGGACCAGAACATCGCCTGGCTTTGCGCCGGCGTTGGACACCTGCTTGCCGGGCTCCACGAGTCCGACCACGGAGAGGCCGTACTTGGGTTCACTGTCGTCCACTGTGTGTCCGCCGACGATGAGGCAGTTGGCCTCGGCAGCCTTGTCGTGGCCGCCGCGGAGAACGTCGCCCAGCATTTCCACGGCCAAGTCGGCGGGGAAGCCAACGACGTTGAGGGCAACCAGAGGACGTCCGCCCATGGCATAGACATCGCTGAGGGAATTGGCGGCTGCCACTGAGCCGAATTCATATGGATCGTCGGTGATGGGCGTGAAGAAGTCCACCGTCACAACGAGGGCTGTTTTGTCGTCCAGCCGGTAGACGGCGGCATCGTCGCCCGTAGAGGACCCCACGAGCAGGTCGGGGTGGTCAACCATGGGGAGTTTGCTTAGGACCTGCACGAGGTCCTGCTGGCTAAGCTTGGCTGCTCAACCGGCGCAGTGGGAAAGCTCGGTCAGGCGGACCGGGGTGTTGACCATTGCCGCTGTCCTCCATTCGGGTTCAGGCCATTATAACGCAGCATCGCAGCCAGTGGCGGGTGATGCCGGCGGTGGCGATGTATCTTGCTTAGTGATAAAGTAGGCCAATCCTTGGATGTCCGCCCCGAGGCTGTTGATGCCGGGCTTCATTGAAAATTACAAGAGCGTCGTAAACACGGTGGAGCGCCGACAGGTGCTGCTGGCGATGACTGGCGGGCAGCTGTTGGTGCAGCTGTCGAGTCTGCCGGTGACGCTGGCCCTGCCGAGCATCGCGCGGGACTTCGGATACTCGGTAGACGCCGCTGCATGGATCGTAATCGCCAATCTGCTGGTGCTAGGCAGCACCGTGTTCCTTGGGGCGCGACTTGGAGACCGCTTCGGCCACCCCAGGGTGTTCTTCATCGGGACTATTATCATCACCCTTGGCGCGGTGGGAATAGTTGTGGCACAGGACCTCACGCAGGTAATTGTGCTGAGAGGGTTGCAGGGGATCGGCGCCGGACTGATACACGGCAATGGAAACGCCATGCTGGCGTTCGCCTTCCCGCCGCAGGAGCGCGGGCGGGCCTATGCCTTCCCTATTACAGGCTCCCGCATAGGAACGTTCATAGGGGTCGGGTTCTTCGGGATACTGCTGCAGTTCGCCGACTGGGACATCTTCGCGGGCTGGCGGCTGGTGTTCCTGACCATGCTGCCCATTGGACTCATCGTCATCAAGTCGTGCCTGCCAGTGGTGCGACGGAACGACGAGGCCATAGTCGACAAGGAGAACTCAATCGACTACCTGGGGGCGATCCTGCTGGTGGCGGTGTCGGCGGTATTCATCCTGTCGGGCAGCCACCTGCACGGGGGACAGGAGTCGTACACGTCATCGGACGCCCTGTCCTATCACCTCCCGATGCACGGGCTGACTGTTGCCCTGCTGGTGGTGTTCATCTTCGTGGAACGGCGAGTGGCGCACCCGTTCGTGGAGTTCCAACACTTCAAGGAGAAATACTTCACGCTGGCCATCATTTCCAACGTGATGTTCCACCTCTCGATGATGGCGACGATGATCCTGGTGCCCATCATGATTGAGGAGGGACTGGGGAAGTCGCCGATATTCGTTACGTATGTGCTTTTGCCGCACCAGTCCTTCGGCATCTGGTTGCCCGCAATTGCAGGGTTCGTACACGACAAGTTCAACCCGCGGCTGTTGCGGACGGCGTGCATGTTGTCGATTGCGTCGGGGTTCGTGCTGCTGGCGCTGTTTGCCGGGACGGTGTCGATCTGGCTGTTACCGCTACTGCTGTTCCCGATATCGGTGGGGACCAACATCTTCAACACTGTGAACAACGCCACGGTGATGAGCACGCTGCCGACGCAGCACCGGGGGTTCGCCTCGGGAGTGCTGGAGACCACCCGCGACATGGGCCACGCCACCGGTGCGACCATCTCAGCTTTCATCGTGGCGATGATTGTGCCGGCGACCATCGGTCTGATGCTGCCGGCGGAGTCGCAGCGGCTGCACCTGGAGGGGTTCCAGGTCTCGGCACTGGCGGTGGTGGGGATCATGACGGCGGGGGCCATCATTGCGGCGTTCCACAGGCCGTACAAGCCGCCGGCGACGCCGTCGTCGGGCGGTGGTCAGCAGGCACAGGCGGGAGCCGCGGCGGACTGATTCCCGCGACATTCAGCAGAGGTTAGACGGAACAGGGGCGCACGACTGTGCGCCCCTGTTGTCTTCTTCGGGAAGCGTCCTTACCCCAACCCTTTCCCAGGGGGAGAGGGAAGAGAGCGGGACTTGCTAGATGTTGAGCATTATGAAGCGGCCGGTGTCGGTCTGGTAAAAGTAGGTCTTGCCGTCGGCAATCTTGACGCCCACAAGCGAATAGGAGATGTGGGACTCGGCGTAGTGATCCAGGATGCGAACATTCTGCCATTCGCTTTCGCTCATGGTGGCCATGACCTCTTCCAGCTCTACCTTAGCCTTGTCGGTTGCCATAAATGTCTCCATTGTGGGTGGGTTCACCCTCCGAACTTCGACAGGCTCAGGGCAGGCTGAGGACGAACGGACGGCGCGCCTGGGTCGCGAGTTGGCGTGTCAGCCCTCGCGGACGTACTTGTCGATGGCGTCGGGGACGCCGGCGAGGTAGATGTCGCCGCGGGAGTCGATCCAGCTTCCGTGGCCGGAGCCGCGGCAATCGAAGCGGGCCAGTACGCCGCCCTGGGGGTCGAGGATGCTGATGCGGGCGGAGCCGTCGTTCACCGTGCCCTCGCTGACCAGGAAGTTGCCCTCGGGGTCGCGGGAGATGTCCATGGGGCGCTGGATGTCGTTCCAGAACTCGATGAACTCGCCGTTGAGGGTGAAGAGCTGGATGCGGTGGTTCTCGCGGTCGCAGACGATGATGCGGTCGCCGTCGATGATGAGGCTGTGGGGCAGGTGGAAGTGGTTGGCCTCGGACTTGCCGGGCTGGCCCCACGACTGGATCAGCTCACCCTCGCTGGTGAAGCGGTGGACGCGGGAGTTGCGGTAGCCGTCGGCCACATAGAGCTCGCCGGAGGGCGAGGGCACCAGCTCGGCGGGGTAGTTGAACGGCCCGGCGGCGCGGGGGACGAGGTCGCCGGCGACCTCGCAGCCTGTGTCGGAGTGGCGGCCGTGGCGGCCCAGCATCTGCACCGGCTTGCCGTCGAGGGTGTAGACGAGGCAGGTGGAGGCGTCGCGGTCGGTGACGTAGACGACGTCGTCCTCAATGTAGAAGCCGTGGGCGAAGAGGAAGGAGCCGTTGCCCCAGGAGTCCTGCAGGTTGCCGTCGCGGTCGAAGATGAGGACGGGCGGCTCCTTGCGCTGGAAGGCGTAAACGAGGTCCTGGGAGTCGGTGGCGATGGCGCTGACCATGGCGAAGGTCTCGCCCTCGGGCAGCTTGGCCCAGTTTTCCTGGACGGAGTAGGTGTAGTGGCCGGAGCCAAAGGTGGTCATGTGTTGCCTCCTGTGGTGGGGTTGGATGGTGGGGGTATTGTACACGCAGAGTGGGAGGTGAGGTTAGCCTTGTTCGAGGCGTTGGTGGTAGGTTTCCGTAATTGCTTTTGCTGATTCGTCCAGGCCGGGATAGAGGGTTTCGCGGGTGATGTTTAGGAGACGCAATTCCCTCAATATGGTTCTTTTGTGATTCCAAGAGACGGTTGGAGTGTAGTGAGCATAAACCGGAATTCGGTCGTTCAAGCTCTGAATCTGATCTCTCTCAAATCGCTGATGATAAGCAGATGCGAGAAATGCCCCGGATTGTAATCGGATCCACTCCGAAGACAATTGAGGTTCGATGACGGAAACTCGGGCCAAATCTCTCGCATCAAGCGGTTCTTCAAAAGATGGTTTTTCCTGGCGTATAAGCAGATACAGATGGTTTAACGCATCGGAGTATTCAGAATCAAGGTCACTTGACGTTGCGGAAAGAAGAATTTCCTGCTCCCTTTTCGACAGCTTAGCAAAATTGGCGATGATGCTGACCCGATCGCTGTTGAAGGTCTCAACTAGGGCTGGTAGTACTGCAAAAATGTGCAGTCGGCCTTCTTGGTAAGTGTGGGTTTCGCACGCACAGAAGAGGGCAACCAATGGGTTCTTGGTGATATCTAAAACGCGAGTTTTCAGCCCGTGATGCTGGGCTAGAACCCATTGCGAGATGGCTGATTCCCTGCCACTAAACTCATCAGGCCGTCTAGTGATGAGGTCGACCAACATTTGGCTCTCATAAGCAAGAAAGCCCTGACGCATAACTGAAGGTCGTAGTTCCCATCCAGTAAAAGCTTCGCCGCGAAAGTAAAGTAACTCTTCAGGATGTTGAGCCTGGAGTTCTTTAATTCTCTCCAGGAACTCTGCTATTGATTTAACCTTCATTTACTGGAATGAATGCTGTTTTGAGGATAGACCCTCTGGAAACAAGATTGCTTTCCAAATCTGAGTGCCAGCCAAGCTTGCTCCTATTAGGTTGGCATTCACCAGATTCGCGTTGTCTACAGTGGCGCCATCCAGATTGGCTTTTGACAAATCGGCCCTATCAAAATTAACGTCATTCAGTCTTGCCTTATTGAGGTTCGATCCCTTGAGGTCAGCAAAGGATAAATCTGCTCCATCTAGAATTGCCTCTAGTAGATTGGCGTTTGAAAGGTCAGCCCCCCGCATAGTTGCCTCTGTGAGATTGGCATACGTAAGAATGGATTTAGACAAAATGGTGTTTACGAGGTTGGCGTGCTCAAGATTTGCTTCAAATAGATATGCGCCATCCAGAAAGGCACTAGAAAGCCTAGCACCTCTCAGGCAAGCCCCGGTTAGCCCTGCATTGCTCAGGTGAGCAGCAACTAGGTTGGCACCTTCAAGATTGCAACCGTAGATTCTTGCACGATCCAATCTGGCTCGCTGGAGCTTGGTTCCAATAAAACTGGCACCCTCTAAATCTGCATCAGCAAAGTTCGCGTTTCTTAATGTGGCTCCATTACAGTTAGCTCTTTTTAGGTTGATACCGCGCAAAGGCACCTTGCCTTCATTGTCAAGGTACACCTTGTTGTAAAACAGTCCGTAAATATCTGCGCCCGACAAATCGGGCGCGAAATCATCTTTCTGACGCCGGGCATTCCACGTCTCTACCCCATCCAACAGCCATTCAATGTGTTGCGGGTTAGCCATGGGCCACCTCCTGGCTATTTTCTATTGTACCTGCCTGGTGGCTGCACGGTCTCGTCCTCTCTGTCATCAAATCTGTTGTGCGAGAAAACCGTCAGTAGCGGAAGGTGTCTTGTTGTTGGGGGAATAGGCCGAGGAGAGGGGAGACGGTGCCGATGATGTCGCGGTCGATGTCGGCTATGGTGGGGCGGCCGCACATGCCCATGGTGGCGTCGAGCTCGTCGCGGAACATTTCGAGGACGGAAGTGAGGCCGTCTTCGCCGTTGTAGGCGAGGCCCCAGAAGAGGGGACGGCCGATGAGGACAGCGCGGGCGCCGAGGGCGAGGGCCTTGACGATGTCGGTGCCGCGGCGGATGCCGCCGTCCATGTAGACCTCGATCTGATCGTTGGCGGCCTCGACGATTTCGGGCAGGACCTCGATGGTGGTGAAGGTGGTGTCGAGGTAGCGGGTGCCGTGGTTGGAGACGATGACGGCCTTCGCGCCATTGTCGGCGGCGTGGCGTCCGTCCTCGCCGACCATGATGCCCTTGATTACAACGGGCAGGCTCTGGGCAGCGGCCAGCCAGTCGACGTCGGCCCAGGTGGCGGCGGGGTCGCGGATGTCCATCACGCCGGCAGGAGCGTCGGCGGCGAAGCGCCAGGAGTGCTCGGAGAGGTCGATCTTGTCGTAGTTGGGCGAGGGAGCGCCGACGTAGTCGTTGCGTATGTTGCGCTCGCGCTTGGGCTTGATCTTGGCGTCGACGGTCACGCACAGGGCGGTGTAGCCTGCCTCGGCGGCGCGGGCGGCCATCTCGAGGGTGAGGCCGCGGTCCTTGAACAGGTACTGCTGGAACCACAGCGGGCCGGAGGCTGCCATCGGCGACGTCTTCCATGGTACGGGCGGCGTGGGAGCTGACAACCATGACGGTGCCAGCCTTCCCGGCGGCGCGGGCGGTGGCGAGCTCGGCGTCGGGGTGGGCCGCCTCGTGGTTTCCGGCGGGGTCGAGCATCACTGGGAAGCTGATGCGCTGGCCGAGGACGGTGGTGCTGAGGTCGCGCTGGCTGATATCGGTGAGCATCTTGGGGCGCAGGCTGATGCTGTCGAGGACGGCACGGGTGCGCCGCAGGGTGATCTCGTCGGTGGCCGCGCCAGCGATGAAGTCGTAGTGTCCCTGTTCGAGCTTCTCGCGGGCGATGGCTTCGTATTCGAAGATGTTGACGGGGTCGTTGGCCATTTCGGTACCTGCTGGCCGCCGTTGGTGGCGGCGCGGGCGTCAAATGACCAGAGTCGCCTTGGTTTCGGCGGATTTGAGGGGGAAATGGTGAGGGAAGTTGGCGTCTGGCTCGTGGGTGGGAGTGGCAGTCGCAGCTTTGGCGGAGCGACCGGTGAGGCCGGAAATATTGAAAACCCGAGCAAATCCGGTCATTTCTGGTCAAAGAGTGGGACCGTCGACGAGGGTGGAAGTGGTCAATGCCCAGTGAGGGATTTCTAACCATAGAACTATTTTACAGTAGTGCCCACAGGGCAGGAAACGGGCTACTGTCATCAAAATACGAATCGACGCCCTGGGGAAGTTTCCCAAAGAGCTGGGCGAGGAGGCGAAGTCCGTGCCGGGCGGCCACCATATTCAGACTGACAGCGCAGCAAGGCGCTTTGGACTGATGGAGGAGGGAGTCCGAACGTGGCTATCACCAGCAAGATAACGCCGTTCCTTTGGTTTGACGAGCAAGCGTAGGAGGCGGCGCGGTTGTACGTTTCCCTGTTCCCGAACTCCGAGCTGCTGAGCGTCAACCGGTTGGCGCCTGGGCCAGGGGAAGGGGCGGCGCTGGTGGAGTTCGAGCTGGAGGGGATGAGGTTCACCGCGCTGGACGGCGGGCTGATGTTCAGGCTGACGCCGGTGGTGTCGTTCGTGGTGGCGTGCGAATCGCAGGAGGAGATCGACCACTACTGGTACGGCCCGTCGGAGGGTGGGGAGCAGATGCCGTGCGGGTGGCTTACGGACTGGTTCGGGCTGTCGTGGCAGGTGGCGCCGGCGGAACTGGGGGAGTTGATGGGGCGAGCGGCGGGCCCGGTGATGGAGGCGCTGCTGGGGATGGCGAGGGGCAGTGGGGGGAGGTGGTGGAGTGAGGGGTGGGTGTCGAGAGTCGTCTATCCAGCGATTACATTTTCCGGAAGGCCGAGGCGCTCAAGGCCTTCTATACCGTGTCGTAATATTTCTTCCGCGATCAAGGCTTTCATTCCAGGAAATTGCAAAACACCTTCCTCATTTGCATAACGACGAATCAGGAATTCTACTCGGCATTCAGTTGAATTTCCCAAAAATTTGCCACTAAAGTTTTCTTGTTCATCAGCATCAAGAGCGCTGAATCTGGCGTAGAACTCCCTGGCGAAGCTAAATGCTGACCGATATCGAAGTATAACCAAAGTAAGGTTATCCAAGCAAAAGCGTTAATGGTATTGCAGGCTTTTCTTTCGTTTGCTTTTGATATACCCTGCCGGGGTTCGATTCGACCCCCATAGAAATTAAAGTATTTGGCTGGAGACTCTTCTGGATCGGAAGCGCAAGGATTGACATATTCTAATTCAATTTGTTCGTTGTTTTGATCAGGCTCACATGGGAATACATTCTTGTTTGGCCACCTATCGTCCTTGAAATGATTGCATGTTTCGCAGCTAAATACCCAATTGGACCATGATAGAGATAGATGTGGAAAGAGGCTACGAGGACGAAAGTGATCAGTGTTGGCAGACCAATCTCCCTTGACTAATATTTCTTCTTTGCCATCATCCTTAATTGCTATCTTGCAGCGACGTTCACAATACCAGCAATTATAATTGCTCCTACTGCCCAATTCCTCAATATATGGCACCCAGAATCGTCGCGGTGCACCGCCTCTCATACCACAGTAGTAATTGATCCAGTCTCGAGTGTGTCCCATGGCAAACTTTCTAACTTATGGAGGCATGGGGCCCCTTTCTATACGGCGCATCTATCTAAGCTCCATCTTGGGATAGGTCTGACCGCCGGTTTCGAAAGGAACCGTCTGTTTCGACTTCGTCCCCTTCGGTATCGTTCATACCTGAAAGAAGCGCCAGATTTACTCTACGGCGCAAGTCATCCAGTTCTGATTGTTCGTCCGAAGTAAGGGTTGCCTTTCGCCGAAGTTCAACTAACCTATCAGACCAAGCGTTGATTGTCAGATCAGTGGGGGTTCTGATGTCGAGCAAACGCTGCGAGATTTCATCAGATGTCCAGCCAATTATGTCCTCGGCGTTTGTCGTGACGGAAATTGCACCATCGACGTGGCGCCTAAACTGGTGTACCTGACCGGATTTCAGGCCGGCGACGACGAAGGGAGAGTGGGTGGCGGCGAATATCTGGAGGCCGGGGAAGTGCTCCAGCAGTGCGGGTATTACGCGGCGCTGCCAGGTGGGGTGCAGATGATTTTCGATTTCGTCGACTAAGAGGATTGCAGATTGGTTTTCCCATCCCTGCTGCCACCGGTAGGAGACGCCCATCATGAGGACCAGAATCTGAATCCATTGCAGCGTACTTTGCGTGCCTGAACTCGTTTGGTATATTGGAATCTCTTCGGAGGCCTCATCAGATGATGAGGTCGAATTCTCAGCGTATGAAAGCAAGAAGGTGTTTGTAGTTGTTCCCCGCTGCTCGTAGGGGACCCAAATACTTACATGGTGCAATACCTCTGGGCATACATCCTTAAAGCATTTCACTACGAAGTTCCTGTACTCATCGAGGCTTACACTTGGAATTCTTTCTCGCGTGAGAAGATCTGCCCCCGAGTAATATTTGTCTCCGATTGCCAAATGCATGCCGACATCAAACGGGCCACGAATCGCTTGCTGGGAATTGCTCAAATCCCGGTAGTCGGTGTACGACAATCGTATTGAGGAGATATTCATTACTGGTAAGCCCACTGAAGGAGCAGGCAAAGGCTCTCCCTCGTCATCCTTGGGCCAATCTGCACTTGCAGTAAAAGAAACTTCAGATTGCTCCTCAGTTCGTTGATCGTCGTCCTCGCTGTTCGAACCAACGTACTCCGTTGGAACTTCGTCGTCGTCCTCTCCTAGGTCGGGAGCCACCCAGTCGAATAAGCCTCGTAATATGGTGCTTTTGCCAGTCGCATTTGGGCCCACCAGCAGGTTGACCCTCTCATTGCATTCAATTCGGACCCTATTCCCACGTCCCAATTCCGGAAAGTCGTATAGCTCTATCGATTTAACGTGCATTTTGATCTCATTACGTCCGGTCTATTGACCCAAAACGCTGATTTTCGTGCCTTTGACTCAATGTATGATGGTAGACGAAAATCCGAGCTCAGGCAACAGGTGCAGTAATGAAGAAAGACTATGAGGTTTTTGAGTTGGGGGAGTGGGGGTTGCAGGGTGGGGCTACGCTGCGGGGGGCGTGGATTGCGTACAAGACGTATGGGGCGCTGAACGCGGCGAAGGACAACGTGGTCGTGTTTCCGACGTTCTTCGGGGGGCAGCACTACGCGAACGAGAACATCATCGGGCCGGGGCAGGCGCTGGACCCGGAGAAGTATTTCATCATCGTGCCGAACATGGCGGGGAACGGGCTGTCGTCGTCGCCGTCGAACACGCCGCCCCCGTACGACCGGGCGCGGTTCCCGTGGGTGTCGCTGTACGACAACGTGACGAGCCAACATCGGCTGGTTACGGAGCTGTTCGGCATCGAGCGCATCGCGATGGTGGTGGGCTGGTCGATGGGGGCGCAGCAGACATACCAGTGGGGGGCGCTGTATCCGGACATGGTGGATCGCATCGCGCCCATCTGCGGGTCGGCGCGGACGTCGCGGCACAACTTCGTGTTCCTGGAGGGGGTGAAGGCGGCATTGACCGCGGACGATGCCTGGGCCAACGGTTGGTATGAGAAGTCGCCGACGAAGGGACTGCGGGCGATGGGGCGAGTGTACGCGGGTTGGGCGGTGTCGCAGGCGTTCTACCGAGAGGAGGTGTACCGGGACATCGGGTACTCGTCGCTGGAGGACTACCTGGTGGAGTTCTGGGAGGGTCGCCGGCTGGGTGCCGACGCGAATGACCTGCTGGCGATGCTCCGGACGTGGCAGAACGCCGACATAAGCGCCAACGAGAAGTACAACGGCGACTTCGCCAGGGCCCTGGGAAGCATCACCGCCCGGGCCATCGTGATGCCGGGCCGCACCGATCTGTACTTCCCGCCCGAGGACAACGAAATCGAGGTTTCGATGATGCCCAACGCCGAATTGCGGCCCATCGAGTCGATCTGGGGTCACCTGGCAGGCGGTCCGGGATTCAACCCGCCGGACGCGGCCTTCGTGAACGCCGCCCTGCGGGAACTCCTGGGGAGTTGAGGGAGGGTAGCGATGGCGGACCTGCGATACGAGAGATACGTCGACGGGCACTAAGTGATCTTCACGATGGACCGTCCAGACCGTCTGAACGCGCAGGGGGCCCAGATGCGTGCTGAGCTGCGGGAGGCGCTGGCCGAGTTCTCGCACGATCCGGAGATGCGCGCTGGCATCGTTACGGGCGCTGGCCGGGCGTTCTCCGCCAGCGCTGACCTGCGGGAGATGGCGGACAACGCAGGTACGGTCCGAGCGAACCAGACGGAGGAAGAGAGGATCGAGGCGTTCCGGGGGAACCAGCCCTTCGGTCGCAATCCGAAGCCGTTCATCGCGGCGGTGAATGGGCTGGCCATCGGCGCGGGAATGGAACGGGCGGCGGACTGCGACATACGGATCGCATCCACCGAGGCGTACTTCGGGCTGTTCGAGGTAAAACGGGGGATTCTGGCCAACTACGCCATCAATCACCTGTCGCGGCTGATGCCCTTCGGCGAGGCAATGTACCTGATGCTGACGGGGGACACACTAAGCGTGGAGGAGGCGCACCGGCTGGGGTTCGTGCACGAGGTGCTGGAGCCGGAAACCTTGATGCCGCGGGCAGTGGAGATCGCGGAGATGATAGGAGCGAACGCGCCCCTGGCGGTGCAGGGCACGAAGGCGGTGGGGCAGTTCTGGCGGCGGTACGGGCTGGAGGAGTCGTACCGGGTTAACGCGGCGTGGGGGCACCGCGCGCTGAACTCGGAGGACGCCCGGGAGGGACCGAGGGCGTTTGCGGAGAAGCGTCCGCCGGAGTGGACGGGGAAGTAGAATGTTAAGAGAAGAGCGAACTGCTCGCCGAGAGTACGGATTGACCACCTCAGAAGTCGTTCTGAAGTGCGCCATGTGTAGGGAGTAAGATGGGCAGCTTAGCTGCGCAAGCAGCCAAAAGATACCGAAGGATGATTAGGAGCGGGCAATCCCAGGAGAATGCTTTCGACAGAGCGCTAGGCTATGATCTAGATTGCTGCTATCCAGGTTACGCCCGTTGCGATCGCAAGACTGCGGTTATCTTGGCCCCAAATTGCTCGACGGAATCTTCCGTGAGAGTTCTTTTTCCCGACGACAGTGTCTTGATTTTTGATAATTCAGAGGCTTTAGTCGCTCGACTAATGAATTCTGTGGAAGATGGTAGCGTGTACTCATACAGTAGCGATTTAGCCCCAGTCTCTCCGATCGGTCGCTATGGACGTAGATTCTCCATGGTTCGCTATCCCTTTACGGAACCAGAGATAAAGTTAATGGACGGAGCGCTGCAGTTGGTAGACTCAGTGCTGCTAGACAAATATGGGTTGGGGCTGCCTATATATATGCAATGGTTCTGGAAACACAGGCTGTTGGTAAGGAACCTTGTGTCTGCTGGTGGAGATGAAGTTGCCCTATGCTCTCTCTTATTGGGGATGATTGGCAATAAGCAATTGCCTATCAACCTTGACCAAGTCTCGCGCGACGAGGTAAACGGGACAACAATCATTGTTCGGCACCAACAAATCCCTTGAGGACTTTTGCAACCGTATAACTTAGAAGCCAATGAATATGGTTTGCCGAAGAAAGAGGCAAATCCGTTCGTGGTTCGGCAGGCTCACCATGAACGGATTTCGGGGTTAGCGGCCTCAATTCGGTTCTAGTCGTCGGCGGGGGTGGCGGCGGGTTCGCGGGGAGGGGCTTCGACGAGTTCGTAGAGGGTGCTGCGGGCGCGAATCTGCTCGTCCCAGCCGCGGACGCGAAGGTCGATCATCAGGCCGTCGGGGCCCTTGTACTTGCGGTTGGCGCGGCTGCTGCCGGGGCACTCGGTGGCGCCGTGATCCTCTACCGTGGATACGGCGTCATCCATGTCGTCCACGTAAAAGCCGATGTGGTGGACGCCCTTGACCGTGGAGGGGCCTTCGCCAAGGTTGGGGGCGTCTTCGGTGCCCATCTTCAGGATGGCGAAGTAGATGTAGCCATCGGTGAGCCAGACGCCCTCGGCTCCGCCGTCCGGGGAGCGGCGCAGCTCCTCGAGGCCGAAGCAGGTCTTGTACCACTCGGCGGTAGCCACCGCGTCTTCCGTGTGAAGCGCGATGTGCTTGATTCGAGGGGCCATGGTTCTCCTCCTCCGTTTAGATTTTTCCGACCAGTGATTTGAGGGCTTCGTAGGCGCGCTGGGATGAGTCAGTTTCGCCGTGGACTTCGAAGATGTTGGCAACGAAGTCGGTTGCGCCGCCCTCGGCGAAGGCCTCGAGCTGGCGTTTCAAGGACGACTCGTTGCCGACGACGGCGACCTCCGCCGGGCTCTCCACGCCCTCGATGTCAAGGACGCGCCGGTAGTTGACCAAGTCGCCGTAGCGCGCGTAGGACTCGGCAGCGGTGCGGCGTCCGGCGTTCTCGTCGTCGGTGACCGCCGTGGGCAGGCCGACGCAGACGCGGGGGGCCCCGCGGCCGGTGTTCTCGGCAGCGCGTTGGATGCGGGGCGTGATGTGGGTCTCGATGGTGCGGTGACCGGCCATCCAGGTGACAGTGCCATCGGCCAGCTGGCCGGCGAGGTTGAGCATCTGGGGTGCCAGCGCCGAGACGAGGATGGGGCAGGCTGGGCGCTCTAGGGTAGCGAGCTCAAGGTTGACGTTGAAGAATTCGCCCTGGAACCGGACGGCGCCCTCTTCGAGCAGGGGGCGCATTACTGAGAGGTACTCGCGGGTGTGCAGGGCCGGGCGGTCATAGGGTATACCGAAGCCATCCTCCATGCCGGGGCGGTGGGACGGACCGATGCCCAGGATAAAGCGGCCGCCGGTGGCCGTGGCAGTGGTGAGGGCCTGCTGAGCCAGGGCCGCCGGATGGCGCGGGTAGGTGGGGACGACGCCGACGCCGAGCTGGATTCGGCTGGTCTGCATCCCGGCCAGGGCGAGGGCGGTCAGGGCGTCGTAGCCGCGGGCCGAGATGTGAGGTATCCAGAAACTGTCGAACCCGTCATCTTCGGCCTGCTTGATGCGGGCCAGCAGGCCGTCGAGGGTCATCAGGTCGGCGACGGATGCGCCGACGAAAACACCGATTCGCATGGGCGAACTCCTGGGGACGGTTTCTTGAATGCTTTATCGAACCGGTGGAGGCTAGAGGTTCATGGCCTCGAGGCCCACCCGAGACAGGTCTTCGTCGGACTGGCCGCTGGGGTAGCCGCCCACGCCGATGCCGCCGAGAATGACGCCGTCCTTCATTATCACGAGGCCGCCCGTTCCGTAGGTCATCATGGGGTCGCCCTGGTCGGCGATGTTCCTGCCCTGGCTGTGCAGCCGCTGGGCGTTCTCGCCGGAGTCCAGGCCCATAAGGGCCGAAGTGTGTGCCTTCCGGAGCGCGTGGCGGCGGCTGAAGATGCGCAGGTTGTCCATTGTGAGGTAGGCCAGCAGGTTGCCGGCGCTGTCGACAATGGCCATGGCCACCGGCTCGTTGGGGGTCTCCATCGCTTTGTTGATCATCGCGTCCATCGCTGCTCGAACTTGTGCCATGGTGGGAGCGGACATAATGCCTCCTGTGAAATCATCCTGATTCAGCCGCCCTGAGCGGCACTGAGATTATACATAGAAAGGCGGCACACGGGACTGGTGGCAGGGCAATCGCGTTTTAAACGCCGGAGGCCCCATAACCTGTCAATCCCGCGTAGGCGGGAATCCAAACCCCCGTCTACCGTCGCACCCAGAACCCAAGCAAGCACTGTCAATTTCACCGCCACCTCTATTCCGGCCCAATTTGTGTGCTGAGAAATAAGACGCGATTGCCCTGCTGCTGAAATCTCCCACTTGCCCTGGAGCGCTGTGTATCGTACAATTGTTCTGAAAGAGAATTCCCTGAATCGCCTGAGCGCTATGTTTCAAATGAAAGCCAAATTGATACTGATGTCACAAAATGTTACAGGATGTTACATCTCCACGAGAGGACCTTCGAATATTGAGACCGGCCTCCAGGGCAATCGCGTCTTCAACGACGGAGGCCCCATAACCAGTCATTCCCGCGCAGGCGGGAATCCAAACCCTCGTCTACCGTCGCACCCAGAATCCGGGGAATTACTGTCAATTTCACTACCACCTCTATTCCGGCCCAATTTGTGTGCCCAGAAACAAAACGCGATTGCCCTGGGACCGGCGGCGCACGGTTTGAGCAACGGGCCGGTTCGTAGTAGCCTAATGCCGTCCGGCGTCCCGACGGAATCGGCGACCAGAACGGGGCGCACAGGAGATGATAATGACGGATCTAGAATCTTGGCTGGCCCTCACGGAAGAAGACCCCATCGAGCCGGATATGCCCGTCCTGGACCCGCACCATCACTTCTGGGAACGGCCGGCCGATACCTACCTGCTGGACAACCTGCTGGCTGATACTCGGTCGGGGCACCGGGTGAACCAGACCGTGTTCGTCGAGTGCCACTCGATGTATCGCACCGACGGGCCGGAGGAATTGCAGTCGGTGGGCGAGGTGGAGTTCGTCGAGGGCATAGCCGCGGCTAACGTCGCAGCTGGGGGCGAGACAGCGGTGGCGGCCGGCATCGTGGGCAACGCGGACCTGATGCTCGGGGACGGCGTGGCACCCGTATTGGAGGCGCTGGCGGAAACAGGGAAGGGACGGTTCAAGGGGATACGCTGCACTGCCGCGTGGGACGCCAGCCCTGAAATCACCACAGCGCGGGCGAACTCGGCGGGTATGCTGGAGAATGCGGAGTTCCGGAAGGGGCTCGCGTGCCTTGAGCGGATGGGACTGTCGTTCGACTGCATTGTGTACCATCCGCAACTGCCGGAAGTGGCGGACATGGCGCGAGCGTTTCCAGAGCTGACCATCATCCTGAACCACGTTGGCCGGCCACTGGGCATCGGGCCGTACGCGGGGCGTCGCGAGGAACTGATGCCGGAGTGGCGGGCGGGCATCGACGCGGTGGCGGAGTGTCCCAATGTGGTGGTCAAGGTGGGAGGCCTGGGGAATCCCATCAGCGGGTTCGACTGGCACCTGCGTCCTTTGCCACCGGGGTCAGGGGAAATCGCCACGGCGGCCCAGCCGTACTACCTGTACTGCATTGAGAAGTTCGGGGCGGACCGGTGCATGTTCGAGAGCAACTTCCCGGTGGACAAGCAGTCGTGCTCGTACACGGTGTGCTGGAATGCGTTCAAGCGGATGGCCCGGGACTTCTCGGCGTCGGAACAGGCGGACCTGTTCCACAACACGGCGGCGCGGGCGTACCGTCTGCCTCAGGTTTAAGGGTAATTGGCGGAGGTTCAGGGGTAGTTGGCGGACAAAGAAAGTGGTGGCAACGACTGGGCTCGAACCAGTGACCTAGCGCTTATGAAGCGCCCGCTCTGCCGCTGAGCTACGTTGCCACCGAGGGGCCATCCGGCCAGCCGCCAGGATGCAACCCGGTCTTTCAATGTTAGCCGGGAGCCGGTTCGGGTGTCAATTGCCGAATTCCGCAGATTGACCAGTGAATTGAGCAGGCGATTCCGTCGCTGGGAAGTGCTGTTGACGCCACCGCTCGGGGGACTCGGCGTACAGTACTGACGCGGCGTCGATGACCGGGGCGATGATGCTGTAAAGGATGGCAATCAGGTAGCTCTGCCAAAGGTCGAAGACCAGGCCTGCGATTATTGGGCCCACCAGTGCCCCGAATCCCACTCCGGCATACAGCACGCCGATGATGCCGCTGACGGCGCGAGTGCCAAAGTAGTCGGCCATCACCGAAGGGGCGAGGGCCACGGAGCCGCCCCAGAAGGTGCCCACCAGTACCGCGAAAATACCGAGAACCACCATGCTGTCGCCCACCAGCCAAAGAAGGCAGCTGACGCCGACGCCGCCGAAGGACAGGCCGAGTCCCCGCCACCGGCCGATGCGGTCGGCCGCGGCGCCGATTGCGAAGCGGCCGAAGGCGCTTCCCAACCCCAGCAGGCTGAGAAGGGTGGCGGCGGTCTGCGGGGAGATGCCGCGGTCTTCGGCGTAGGGCACGATGTGTGCTATGGGAGTGAACTGCCCGAAGGATGCCAGGAGGAAGCCGAGAAACAGCAGGAAGAAGGGCCGCGAGCGGATGGCGAAAGACAGCTCGACACCGTTCCGGGATTGTCCGGGAGATAGCCGGGCGGTCTGTTGGGGGTTCCTGACCAGAAGACCGGATGCACCCCCCGCGACGACCACGATGCATCCGATGAGTAGAAGGGCCGTGCGCCATTCCAATTCGGCGATCATGAGGGCGGCGCAGGGCGGCACGGCGAGGGTGCCGGCACCGATACCCGAAACGGCGATGCCGGAGGCAAGGCCCCGCCTTCGGTCGAACCACTTCTGTACAGCGCCCACGGCCGGCACGTAGGCAAGACCGACGCCTCCGCCGATGCAGACAGCGAAGGCGGCCTGCACCTGCCACAGGACCTGGGCTACGCTGGCGGCAATCAGCCCGCAGCCGACAAGCACTAGTCCCCCGGCAACGAGAAGCCTGGGGCCGAGGCGGTCGGCCACGGTGCCGCTGAGGGGGCCGACGCTGAATAGCACCAGGATTGCGGCCGAAAAGGCGACTGATACTGCGGCGCGGGAGGCGCCGAATTCGTCCTGCAAAGGCGCGAATAAAGTGCCGAAGGAGTAGGCGCTGCCGAACCCCATCGTCAGGATGAGGAAGGTGCCGATTACAACGTACCAGCCCTAGCGGGACTCTACTGACGGGTTTTCGTTCATCGCGGTTTGGCACTCGTGAGGCGGGGATTCGGATTCCACCCGTGTGGGCAGAGATTATGCTCCTAACCGTTGGCTGTTGGCGACAGCTAGCCTAAAATGGCATGTGATGCCTTACGGAAGTGAAAGCGCCAACGATCTGCTGGAGCGGACGGCCGAGCTGATGAGGGAATCGGTGGTGGAGCTGGCCGGACAGCTGCGCCCCTTTCCCGCCTTCATGGATATGAATTCGCTGCAGGCCATCGAATTGGAGCCTCCGACGGACTCGCGGGCCGGGTGGGGTTGCGTCGTGGTGTTGTCCGACGGCGAAATCTGCGAGCTGGAGCTGGAGGTCATTCCGGGTCCGGTGGGGCCTATGGACGTTGACCAGGTGGACAGGTACAGGCCGCTTGAGCTGTCGGCGACCGACTACATCCACTTCGCCGCGACAGCGCTGAGGGCGATGGGACGGGAACTGGAGCGGCGGGGAAGGGGCTAGTCGGACGACGCAGGCAGGTCGATTCCCCTTGCGCCGTCAATCGCGGCTCCGAGGCGTTGCCAGGGCGCGATGGGGCCGGGAACGACATCGAACAGCTGGTAAGGGTCGGGGAAGTGAACTCTCCTAAGGCGGTTGAAGACGTATGGGCCACGCCTGAGCGGCTATTCCGGCAGGTGCAAAAACTCGTAGCTCAGTTGTCCGTCTGTGACCTCGATTGTGGGCACGCCAAATTCGATGCGCCGAATTCTCAGCCTGTCGAAGTTGTAGCCCCGATGGTCAGCTTCGCGGAGGACAGCGCGCAAGAAAGGGCCAATTGCGGCCATGGGTGCGGGGTGCTCGTGGAAGCGCTTGAGTTGTGGTTGGTTGCGGTAACCCCGGGTCTCGCCAATCAGGATCCTATAGGTGAGGAGCGCCTCGCGCCACGATGCGACGAGTCACTGGAGGTCTAGGTGCCGGGGGTGGAGCGACCAGAGGCGCATATTGATTTCGTGGAGCCGAATGGCGCGAGTTCGGGGATCGGTAAGGGAGTTTGGCGGCACCCGCCGGCGGTGTACGTCAGGCCTTCCAGCCGATGGTTGGGATGAGGCGCTGCTCAACCGGGTCTACGGCCAAGAGTGCTGTCTCCAGCGCTATAACACCCAACAGGTTTGGCTCGCCCTCCCGTCCGAAGGTTACCGGAGTTACGAATGTCTTCCCTTCCAGCCGAATCGATGCCTGGCCCACTCGGTCTGTAACTATTCTGCCGTCGGCGAGACGAACGTCAGCTTCCCACTTGACCGGAACGCCCAGTCGACCCAGGACCCTACCGGGAATCTGGCAATAGGTGGCACCAGTATCAACCAGAACCTCGACGGGTTCAAAGTGCTCCTCCTGAATGTCGCCCACTTCTATGGTTAATCTTACTTCGCCCATATCTCTATCCTATTCCTACGAGGCCATTACCTACAGGCTATTCCTCGTCGTCGAGGTCGATGTCGCCGCTGCGGCCGCCGCGTTTGCTGACCAGGCGGACGCCCTCGATCCGGATGCCGCGGTCGACGGCCTTGCACATATCGTAGAGGGTCAGGGCGGCTACGGAAACGGCGGTCATGGCCTCCATCTCGACGCCGGTGCG
The DNA here is from genome assembly GCA_965261355.1 of Dehalococcoidia bacterium. Lineage (GTDB taxonomy): Bacteria > Chloroflexota > Dehalococcoidia > Lucifugimonadales > UBA3495 > VXOI01. Next base: position 295,635 of record OZ253464.1, read on the forward strand.
GGCGGTGGTGCTTGCGGTTGCCAAAATGTTGATTCGGCTGCGCTCCTCGTCCAGCTCAAGGTCGACGTTGACCTTGTCCAGCGGGAGGGGATGGCAGAGAGGGATCAGCTCCGAGGTCTTCTTCGCGCCCATGATACCGGCGACCTGGGCGATGGTCAGAACGTCGCCCTTCTTCATCAGGCCCTCGCGAATCAGCCGCGCCGTTTCCGGCTGGATCGAGACGTGGCCGCGGGCTACGGCCTCGCGGCTGGTTACGTCTTTTTCGCCGACGTCCACCATGCGGGCGCGGCCCTGCTCGTCGAGGTGAGTGAGCGACTGCTGTGAAGGAGAGGTCATTTCAGCACCTTCGGGGGATTCTCGTAGCCTTCGTCCCGGGGCAGGTTGGGGCCGTAGGCGGCGGCTACCGCCAGCTTGTCGGCACGGACATTGCCGGCGTTGCCTGAATGGCCGCGGACCCATTTCAGTTGGACCCGGTGTTTGTCGAGGGCGGAAAGCAGCCGGTCCCAGAGGTCGGGGTTTACGGCGTGTTCACGCTTGTTGCGCATCCAGCCGTTGGCTTTCCATCTCCTGGCCCAGCCCTTCTCTATGGCGTCAACCACGTAGCGCGAGTCGCTGTATACGGTCACGGAACAGGGCTCCTGCAACGCTTCGAGCCCAGCGATCACCGCGAGGATTTCCATGCGGTTGTTGGTGGTGCGCCTGTAGCCGCCCGAGAGTTCCTTGTCCTGGCCTTTGTGCTCGAGGATAGCGGCGTAACCGCCTGGGCCGGGGTTGCCGAGGCAGGAGCCGTCGGTGTGGATGGTGACTTGCCTGAGGGTGGAGCCGTCAATAGCCACTGCTCACCCCCCGATCTGGTACATCTCGACCTTGGCAGGGCGGGGCATATCCGGCGTGGCGGCGGCACGCTCCTCGGAGTAGCGGTCCGTGCGGCGGGTCCAGAGGCCGGCGATGATGTTCCGCAGCTCCTCATCGGTTGCACCGTCGCGCATGGGGTCGCGCAGGCTGGTGCCGCGGGTGGCGAACAGGCAGGTGAAGACCTGGCCGTCGGTGGAGAGGCGCAGGCGGGTGCAGGCCCCACAGAAGGGCCGGGTGACGGAGGCAATGACGCCGATTTCGCCGCTGCCGTCGCGGTAGAGGTAGCGTTCGGCCACCTCGCCCTGGTAGTTGCCGGGGGCGGGCTCCAGTGGCATTTCCGCATCAATACGCGCGATGATTTCTTCGGCGGACACCACCTCGTCGAGCTTCCAGCCGTTGCGGTTGCCGACGTCCATGTATTCGATAAATCGGACGATGTGGCCGGTGCCCTTGAAGTGGCGGGCCAAGTCGACGATGGTGTGGTCGTTGACACCCCTCTGCACCACGGCGTTAATCTTGACGGGGGTCAGGCCTACCTCAGCGGCGCGCTGGATGGAGTGCAGAACACGTCGCGCACCGAAGCCGCGCCCGTTCATCTGCTTGAAGACCTCGTCGTCAATGCTGTCTAGGCTGACGGTAATCCGGTGCAGGCCGGAGTCCTTCAGTTCCTGGGCCTGCTGGGCCAGCAGGTAGCCGTTGGTGGTGAGGGTGACGTCGGTGATACCGTCGACGGCGGCAATCTGGCCTATCAACTCGCGGAGTTCGGTGCGGAGCAGAGGCTCGCCGCCGGTGATGCGCGCCTTGGAGACTCCGAACTCGGCGAACAGCCTAGTCAGCCGCGCGATTTCCTCGAAGGTGAGGATTTCCTCGCGTGGCAGGAACTCGTAGGCCTCGCCGAAGATTTCAGCGGGCATGCAGTAGGGGCAACGGAAGTTGCAGCGGTCGGTGACCGAGATGCGGAGGTCCCGCATCGACCGGCCCATGGTGTCGGCTACGTTCAGGGGCATGGCATTTAAACCGGTTTGCATGAATTCAGGAAGTCCCGGAAGCGATTCTAAGAAGGGGACTCATGGCACGGCCCGCAGCGCAGCCACGGTGGCTGACGCGATTTTTGTCTTCCAGCGAAAGCTGGGCAACGGTCCTGCCGAAGGATGGCAGGTGAAAGACCGGGTCGTAGCCGAAGCCGTCATCGCCTTCCGGTTCGTATTGTATCATTCCGGCCACTGAGCCAACTACCGACGCAAGCAGTTCCGGCGGCTCGTCTGCATCTGAAGGCGGGCGGGCGATGTTTATGACGCAGCGGAAGCGGGCGGTGCGCCTGGGCCAGGAAACACCGTCCAGGTTCCGGAGCAGCAGGGCGACGCGTTCGGTGTCGGAGCGGCAGTCGTCGCCACCGTAGCGGGCGGAGTGTACGCCGGGTTCGCCGCCGAGGGCGTCGACCTCGAGGCCGGAGTCGTCGGCGAGGGTGAGCATACCGCTGAGGGCGGCGTACTGGGAGGCCTTGAGCCAGGCGTTTTCTGAGAAGGTGCTGCCAGTCTCATCGACTTCTTGGGTGATGCCCATGTCCCTGAGGGAGAGCAGTGTGAAGGGAGCGTCCCGGAGGAGTCCAGCGTACTCGCGGAGCTTGCCGGGATTTCCGGTGGCTACCAGGAGGCGGGGCTTCCCGGTCATATCACGCCCCGCTCGGTCAAGCCTGCCAGGTCGGTGTCGCCGAGGCCCAGCCACGAGCCGTAGATGGCGGAGTTGTGCTGGCCAACAGTGGGACCGGCGTGCTCCACGGCTCCGGGGGTCTCGCTGAACTTTGGGACGATGCCCAGCATCCGCGTGTGGCCCAGCTCAGGGTCGTCGATTTCGATGATGTCCTCGCGCGCCTGATAGTGAGGGTCCTCCACTATGTCTTCCGCGCCATACACCGGTCCGACCACGCCGCCGGCGGGAATGAGCTGCCCCAGCGTCTCGTCGAGAGTGCGCCGTGAGAGCCAGGAGTTCAACTCGTCGTTGAGTTCGCCGCGGTTCTCGATGCGAGAGGCGTTGTCGACGAAGGCGGGTCGGTCGATCAGTTCTGGGATCCCCATGGCCTTCGCCAAGCCCTCAAAGGTGCTCTGGGAGGTGGCGGAGAGGCCCATCCAGCGTTCGTCGCCGGTGCGGTAGAGGCTGCGAGGCGCGGCGTCGGGAAAGTCATTGCCTACGCGTTCACGGTTGATGCCCAGCAGATCGAACATGGTGATGTGGGGGATGCAGAGACGGAAGAGGGGCTCGAAGAGAGAGACATCCACCACCTGTCCCTTGCCGGTGCCTCCGACGTCGCGGTGGTAGAGGGCCATCATGCCGGACATGGCGCCGAAGACGCCTGCGATCTCGTCGGCCAGTGGCACCGGCGGCAGCACCGGCGGGGTGTCCTGGAATCCGGTCATGGCGACGTAGCCGCTCATGCACTCGGCGATGGTGCCGAAGCCGGGTCGGTCCTTGTAGGGGCCGGTCTGGCCGAAGCCGGAGTACCGCAGCATCACGAGGCCGGGGTTCACCTTGAGCAGTTCGTCGGGGCCCAGCCCCCAGCGTTCCATCACGCCGGGACGGAAGCCCTCGATGAGGACATCGGCATGGGAGGCCAGATCCTTGAGGATTGTCTGCCCCTCGGCGTTGCCGAGGTTCAGGGTGACGGACTTCTTGTTGCGGGAATGCACCTTCCACCAGAGAGACACGCCATTGGCGAAGGGCCCCCAGTTGCGCAGCGGGTCGCCGCCGCCGGGGCGTTCGACCTTCACCACTTCGGCGCCGAAGTCGGCCATCAAGCTGCTTGCGGTGCCACCGGCCACGATCATGGACAAATCAAGTACCCGGAGGCTCGTCAGCGGTCCCTTTCCTGTCGCTTGCCTGGGTTCGGTCAAACCGGCCCTCTTCCAAAGTTGAATGTTGGCGTCCATCTTATCACTGACCTGAAGGTTGCCCGTCGAGGTTGAAGGACGCAGCGTCTGCTGCGCAGCGATTGCCGTCGCGGCAAGGGATCCGGCGAGACAAATCCGCCCTGTACGTAGCTGCAGGCTTTAATTTGGTATCTAGTCTGGTGCGGATGAATGCCGAGTTTCTGATATAATTACGGCGATGTTTCTGGACGACTACTTCAGGCAATATGGGCTGATTGCCATCTTCTGCGTGGTGGCGGTGGCTGTGCCGACGAGCATGCTGATCATGTCGTGGGGAGCTTCTCGCATCGGTCTGCGACCTCGAAAGCCCACCGATGTCAAGGCCGAGACATACGAGTGCGGTATGGAGGCCATAGGCGGGAAGTGGGATCTGTTCAACTTCCGTTACTACATGTTTGCGATCATCTTCGTCATCTTCGACGTTGAAGTCATCTTCCTCTACCCCTGGGCTACCAAATTCCTCCGGCTGGAGCTATTCGCTCTCATTGAGATGGCGGTTTTCGTGGGGATACTGCTGATCGGCTGGGCCTACGCCTGGCGAAAGCGGGACCTGGAGTGGGGATAGGGGTTCGCCGATGATTCAGCAATCGCATGACGGGGAGACCCTTCAGTCCCGTACCTGGGACCTGGACAGGACGGAAGGACGGAACATTCAGGAGCTGAAGGACGCTTCTCCGGAGCCGCTTTCTGAGCCCATCGTCGAGGTGCCGGACGACCTGAAGGGCAACCTGATGGTCACTTCGATTGACGCGCTGGTCAACTGGGGCCGGAAGTCGTCTGCTTGGCCGGTAACCTTCGGGCTGGCGTGCTGCGCGTTCGAGATGATCGCCAGCAGCATGGGCCGATTCGATATAGCCCGCTTCGGCATGGAGGCGTTTCGCGCTTCGCCGAGGCAGGCTGACCTACTGATCATTGCGGGCACGGTGACCTGGAAGATGGCGCCGCCCATCCGCCGCATCTACGACCAGATGGCCGAGCCGAAGTGGGTAATTTCCATGGGCGTCTGCGCCACCAGCGGGGGCCCATACTACGGGTCCTACAGCGTGGTTCCCGGCGTTGACCACATCATCCCGGTGGACGTGTATGTGCCGGGGTGCCCGCCGCGCCCGGATGCGCTGCTGTACGGCATCATGGAGCTGCACGAGAAGATCAAGCGGCACCGGAACAAGCCGTCTGTGTCGTTGCGGTCCCTGTTTGGGCGTGGGGCGTCCGGCGCCGCGGAACAGGCAGAGTAACGCTGGCCATGGCCCTGCTCCAGCTTGATGGTCCGTTTCTTTCGGAACGTGTATCCGTCGCATTGCCGGGATCCCTGGCAGATGAGAATGCCGGCCATTTGTCATCGGAAGTCCTCTGGGTGAAGCCCGAGGCCATCGCTGATGTGGCGGCCTTCCTGCAGCGGGATGAGGAATTGGAATTCGAGTACCTGAACTCGATTTCGGCGATTGACTTCGTTGGGCACTTCGAGCTGGTGTATCACCTGACGTCCTTCCGCAGGGGGCACAAGGCGACCTTGCGGGCGAAGCTGGACGGTAGGGATAACCTGTGGGCGCCGTCGGTGTATCACCTGTGGCGCGGGGCGGACTTTCAGGAAAGGGAAATCTGGGACCTGATGGGCATCAGGTTCGATGGGCATCCCAACATGAAGCGCATAATGCTTTGGGAGGGCTTTGAGGGCCACCCGCTGCGCAAGGACTTCCTGGGATGACCATCCGCACCGAGCCGATGACGGTCAACATAGGGCCGCAGCACCCCAGCACCCACGGTGTGTTCCGTCTGCGCGTCACCTTCGACGGTGAGGAGATACTGCAGGTGGAGCCGATCTTCGGCTACCTGCACAGGGGCACGGAGAAGCTGGCGGAGGAACGCAACTACACGCAGGTGGTGACGCTGACCGACCGGCTGGACTATGTCTCCTCGATGATCAACAACCAGGCCTACTGCCTCGCAGTGGAGAGGCTGCTTGGGGCGGAAGTGCCCATGCGTGGGAAATATCTGCGGACGCTGACGGCAGAGCTGCAGCGCATCGCATCGCACCTGATGGGCATTGGCTTCATCATCCAGGACCTGGGAGCGCTGGGAACGCCGCTGATGTACTGCTTCCGGTCGCGGGAGCGGATTCTCGACCTGTTCGAAATGCTGTGCGGTGCGCGCATCACCGTGAGCTACATGCGGCCCGGCGGCGTGTTCTTCGACGCTCCGCCCGAGTTCTGGCCCGCGCTGGAGCAGTTCCTACGGGACTTCGAGGAAGAGTACCAGGAGCTGGAGCAACTGCTGCTGGAAAACGAAATCATCATGGTGCGTACACGAGGCGTCAGTTCCCTGCCGCTGGACATTGCCATCAACGGCTCGGTCAGCGGACCGGTGCTGCGGGCCAGCGGGCTGGCGTGGGACTGGCGGAAGGTGGAACCCTATGACGCTTACGACCTGGTGGAGTTCGACGTTCCGGTAGCGGAGAACGGCGACAACTACGACCGTTTCTGGGTGCGCCTCCAGGAAATTCGCCAGAGCGTACGAATTATCCGGCAGTGCATGGAGCAGATAGAGCCGGGTCCGGTGCGAGCCGGGGTGCCGCTGGTGCTGCGTCCGGAGCCCGGGGTCGAGGCCTACGGACGAGTGGAAGCGTCGAAAGGGGAGCTGGCGTTCTACCTGGTCAGCGACGGAAGCATCAGTCCGTATCGCTGTAAGATTCGTTCGCCTTCCCTTCTGAACCTGACCGTTACGGAGCACCTGCTGGTTGGGTGGAAACTGGCGGACATGATTGTTACGCTGGGCAGTGTTGACATAAACATGGGTGAAGTGGACAGGTGAACCCGACATCTATGGGCTGCCAGCTGGGCCCGGACAATATCCTGTATGGGACGCCGATGTTCCGCGAGATTTACAATTTCGTGGGGCAGGCGTTGCCGTGCTGGCTGTCGTGGTTTGTCGCGGGGTTCATCATCATCATCGTGCTGGTCAATGCAGTGCTGCTGGGCGCCGCCGTCTTTTCATGGATGGAACGGCGACTCATCGGCAAGTTTCAGAACCGTCTGGGGCCCAACCGATGGGGACCGTTCGGGATGTTCCAGCCCATCGCGGACCTGATCAAACTGCTGTTCAAGGAAGACCTGACGCCGGGAACCGCGGACCGGCTGGTGTTCTTGGCCGTACCCATTGTCATGGTTGCGCCGGTGATGCTCACGCTGGCGGTGGTGCCCTTCGCCAAGAACACGGCGCTGGCCAACCTGAACGTGGGCGTGCTGTACATTCTGGCCGTGACCTCCATAACATCCATAGCAATATTCATGGCCGGCTGGTCGTCCAACAACCGGTTCGCCCTGTTCGGCGCAGCACGCGGCGTGGCGGTGCTTATCAGCTACGAGGTGCCGGTGGTGGTGTCGCTGCTGGGAGTGGTGATGCTATCAGGCTCGATGTCGCTGGCTGATGTGGTGTCGGCCCAGTCGCTGCCGTTCATCATCGTGCAGCCGTTGGCATTCCTGGTGTTCGTGGCTGGAACGACGGCAGAACTGAACCGGACGCCCTTTGACATGGCGGAGGCTGAGTCGGAACTGATAGCGGGGTATCACACGGAGTACAGCGGCATCAAGTTCGCGATGATCCAGGCCGCGGAGTTCGGCGGGGCAATGGTCGCCTCGGCGGTCATCACGACGCTGTTCCTGGGTGGATGGGAAGGTCCGGTGGCCCACTGGCTGGGCTGGCTGTGGTTACTGCTCAAGACGCTGGCAGTGGCCATGGTATTCATCTGGGTACGGGCCACGTTCCCCAGGCTGCGCATCGACCAGCTGCTGTCCTTCGCGTGGAAGTTCCTGCTGCCGGTGAGCCTGATCAACCTGTTTGCCACGGCGCTGGAGGTCTACTTCCTGCGGGACGACGCGGGCACGCTTACCACCGCCGACCTGGGAATCATGACCGGTATCAACATCGCGCTGTTTGTGGCGTGTATTTTCATCTTCGGCAACCTGGTGCGAGGCAAGGTGCGTCCCGTCGCCGCAGGACGGAGCGCCGCGCCGACGCTGCCGCCGGGAATCACCGTTGTGGAGGCCGACTAGCATGTATGGGCTGGGGATGGTGAAAGGGCTGATGGTCACACTGAAGAACCTTACCAAGAAGCCGTTTACGGTGCAGTACCCGGAGGAGCGGCTGAAGCAGCACCCGCGGTTCCGGGGCGAGGAGTTCGTCTGGTACGAGGAGCGGTGCACGGGCTGTGCCTCCTGTGCCAAGTACTGCCCGCTGGGGATAATCAAGATCGTTACCAGCCCCAGCGAGACCGCGGTGCCACAGGGCGACAAGTACCGGCTGGAAGTGTTCGACATCGCCATAAACCGCTGCATGTTCTGCGGGCTGTGCGTGGAGGCCTGCCCCTACGACGCGCTGTTCATGGGGAGCGGCTTCGAGCAGGGACGGTACTCCCGGCAGGACATGGTCATTACCATCGACGAGCTGAGACAGGCGGACAAGCGCCCCAGCACCTTCTTCCGTCCGCAACTGGAGGCCCAGGGATACGATCCCCGGGCCGGGCAGCCCCTGCACTGGCAGCAGGTGGGCCGGGAGTCATGGCAGTGGCACGAGAAGGAGAAGGCAGGAATGCGGATATCGGGGCGACCGAGTCCTTCCGACGGGGCCAGTGAAGTGTCGGAGGAACAGGCCTAGATGCTGTTCCAGGATGTCGTGTTCTGGCTCCTGACGGTGGTGGCGGTTGGGTCGGCGCTGGGCGTGGTGCTGATTCGCGACCTGTTCCGGGCCGCGCTGCTGCTGGTCGCGGTGTTCGTTTCCGTGGGCGGGTTCTTCGTATTGCTGAACGCTGAGTTTCTCGCGGTGGTGCAGGTGCTCATCTACGCCGGCGCTATCGCTGTGCTGATCATCTTCGCGGTGATGCTCACGCGGGACGTACAGACCGGCAATCCTCCGAATCGCCTGCAGATACCGGCCGCCGTGCTGGCCGCACTGCTGCTGGCGGCGATGGTCACGGTGGTGGTGGATACGCAGTGGAACTTCCTGCCAGAGGGTGAACAGGCGACCGTGGACTTGGTGCAGACTGCGGCCGTAGCTGAAATTCCTTCGGAATCCCTGGAGCGGGCGGGCTTAACGGAGTCTGCTGAGCAGGAGGCGGCACAGAGCGCGGGCCTGGCGGACTTGCTGATTGGGAGGTACGTGCTGCCGTTCGAGGCGGTGTCGGTGCTGCTGCTGGCGGCGCTGATAGGCGCGCTGGCGCTGGTCCGGCCGCGGAGTCGAGAGGACAGCGGCGCGCCGGGACCATCGGCATCGGGGGCCGACTAACCGCGATGTCCTTCGAAGCGTTCATGATAGGCGCGGCGGTCCTGTTCTGCATCGGGCTTTACGGTTCGCTGGCCCGGCGGAATGTGCTGGCCGTGCTGATGTCCATCGAGCTGATGTTTAACGCAGTGAACGTGACGCTGGTTGCGATGGCCAAGTACCTGGCGCCGGCGAGCCTGCAGGCCGATATAAGCACTGCACTCACGGGACAGGTTTTCGCGGTGTTCATCATCACGGTCGCTGCGGCGGAGATAGCTCTGGGGCTAGGCATCGTGTTCGCGCTGTACCGCACCAACGAGTCGGTGGACCTAACGGAAGCATCGGCGATGAGGCACTAGGGCTTTGCTGGCCCTTGGATTAAGAAGACCGGAATATGTGGGTAGAATTCAGAAAGGCGTCCAACTTGATGTTGGCGGAGATGTGGAAAGAGGTCCTCGAGGGCGAGGGCCTGCCCACGCGTATTCTGCCGGAAGGCGACATCCTTGACTGGAGCGAGCGGGTGCCGTTCAACATCTACGTGCCAAAGGGACGGGAACATGTGGCCGAGGAGATTCTGAGGAAACTGTAGATGGTCACCGAAGCCACCGTCTGGGCCATATTCCTGCTGCCCCTGGGCTCCTTCGTCTTGATTGCCCTGGTCATCCGGCCATTCCTCAATCGCTGGCCTCTGCTGGCGTCCGGCAGCACAATCGGCGCCTTGGCCGCGTCGACCGTGCTCGCCATCCTGACGCTGCGGTCGGTGATTCTCGGGCACACGGTCGTGTTCGACACGTGGGAGTGGCTGTCGTTCGGTGGGGCGACCATCGAGATGGGGCTGCTGGTGGACCCGCTTACGGCTGTGATGCTGGTGGTAGTGACTTCCATCAGCCTGCTGATACAGATCTACTCCGTGGGGTACATGCAGGGCGACCCGGGGTTTGCCAGATACTTCGCCTACATGTCCTTGTTCACGGCGTCGATGTTGGGGTTGACGCTCTCCAGCAACATCGTCCAGCTATATGCGTTCTGGGAGCTGGTGGGCGTTTCGTCGTACCTGCTCATCGGGTTCTGGCACGAGCGGCCCTCGGCGGCCGCGGCGGCGAAGAAGGCGTTTATCGTCACCCGCATTGGCGACGTTGGCTTCCTGATCGCCATCCTGTATCTGTTCTTCAAGGCAGACGATTTTGCGGCGGTCGGCCTGAACGCCTTCCATATACCGGACATCTGGCAGGCGGCGCAACCGCTGGCAGCGGGCGGCGCGATACTGGCCGGAGCGTCGCTGACCTGGATGTCGCTCGGCATATTCGCGGGAGCCGTGGGCAAGTCAGGGCAGTTCCCGCTGCACGCATGGCTGCCGGACGCCATGGAAGGACCGACGCCCGTGAGCGCGCTGATACACGCGGCGACGATGGTGGCAGCCGGCGTGTTCCTAGTGGCGCGCTTCTTCCCGGTTTTCGAGCAGTCGGACGCAGCCATGGCGGTGGTGGTGCTGATCGGCGCGTTCACGGCGCTGATGGCGGCGACTATGGGCCTGGTGATGAACGACATAAAGCGCGTGATGGCCTACTCGACGGTCAGCCAGTTGGGCTACATGATGGCCGCGCTGGGCCTGGGGGCGTACGCGCCTGCCATCTTCCACCTGGTCACGCACGCGGTGTTCAAAGCCCTGCTGTTCCTTGGAGCAGGCAGCGTGAACCACGCCAGCGGCACCTTCGACATGCGGTACATGGGCGGCCTGCGACGGTACATGCCGGCCACGTACCTGCTGGTTGTGATTGCGGCTCTCAGCCTCATAGGCATAGTTCCGCTGTCGGGGTTCTGGAGCAAGGACGAAATTCTGCTGGCGGCCTTCGACGGGAACAGCCGTCTTGCCGACTGGATCAACATCTTTGCCTTTGTGGGCCTGATCGCCGGGGTAGTGCTCACGGCGTTCTACACCGTGCGAATGGTGATGCTGACCTTCTACGGCGACTTCCGCGGCGGCGTGGCGCAGGAACTGGCGGACCTGAACTTGGAGGCCCACGGCGAATCGGCTCAAGACCCCGCTCATGACGGGCACGAAGGAGACGAGGCGGAGGATCATCACCGGCACGGTGGGGTGCACCTTGTGGAGTCGCCCTGGGTTATGGTGGCGCCGATGGCAGTGCTGGGCGCCGGAGCGATACTTATCGGGTACGTGATCAATCCGCAGTGGATCGACTTTGTGACCGTGCCGGTGCACTGGGTTACGGGCTTCGTGGCCGACGGATTGCACGTAGCAACCGGCGGTGAGGGGCACGCCGAGCTGCCGAAGTTCGACTGGGCGGTGGCCGGCATCTCGACGGCGGCGGCGGTCGGCGGGTCGCTGCTGGGGCTGGCTGTGTATGGCCTGCGGCGAGACCAGAAGAGGGAGCCTCTGCGGGTACTGGGACCCATTCACACGCTGCTGTCGCAGAAATACTACGTGGACGCGCTTTACGAAGGGATCATCGTGCGGCGGACCTTCTACCGGGCGATCGCCGGGCTGACGAACTGGTTGGACCGGCGCATCGTGGACGGCATCGTCGATTTCGTCGGCTGGTTCTTCCGCAACATAGGCACCGCGGTCGGGCGCCTGCAATCGGGGCAGACGCAGGCCTACGCCACGGGAGTGGCGCTGGGGTCGCTGCTAATCATTCTAGGGTTCCTGCTGGCCTGATACAGGGACGGGAAACGACTTCTTCGACATGGCAACCGAGTTCAACGGGTTACTGACAGCGACCGTGTTCCTGCCCGCGGCAGGGGCGGTGATGCTGCTGTTGCTGCGCGGCAATAAGGTGATTCGCGGAGCGGCGGTTGCCGTGGCCGTCGCCGACCTGGTGCTGGCGCTGCTGGTCTTCGCCTTCTTTGATCGGGCCGAGGACGCGGCGCGCTTTCAGTTCATTGACCAGTTCTCCTGGATACCGGACATCGGGCTGAAGGCTTCGTACCTGCTGGCGGTGGACGGGCTATCTGCGCCTCTGGTGGCTCTGACTGGGCTGCTGGGGCTGTGCGCGGTGCTGGCATCGTGGCACATCACCATGCGGGTGAAGGAGTACTTCTTCTGGCTGCTGCTGCTGCAGGCGGCGGTGATGGGAGTGTTCACCTCGCTGGACCTGCTGCTGTTCTTCCTGTTTTGGGAGCTGGAACTGGTCCCCATGTACATGCTCATTTCCATCTGGGGAAGCGGGCGCAAAGAATACTCGGCGATGAAGTTCCTGATTTTCACGATAGTGGGCAGCGCGTTCATGCTGGTGGCCATAGTCGCGGTGTTCCTGACGCCGGACGTCGGCACTTTCAACCTGGTGGAGTTGTCCGGGTCTGGCGCTGCGCTGATGGGCGCTGCGACCCTGATACCGCTGGCTTGGCTGTTCTGGCTCTTCTTCGTTGCCTTCGCGGTGAAGCTGCCGACGTGGCCGCTGCACACGTGGCTGCCGGACGCCCATACCGACGCTCCCACTGCCGCGAGCGTTATGCTGGCCGGCGTACTGCTGAAGATGGGCGGATACGGACTGCTGCGAGTGAACGTCGGGCTGTTCCCCGACCAGACGGAGCAGTTCGCCTGGGTGCTGGTGATACTGGGGGTGGTCAGCGTACTCTACGGCGCGGTGGTCACCATGCGCCAGACCGACCTGAAACGGCTCATCGCCTACTCCAGTGTCAGCCACATGGGACTAGTGATGCTGGGCATCGGCTCGGTGGGGGTCGCAAGCGGGACATTGACGGTGACAGGGTTGAGCGGCGCGGCGATGCAGCTGTTCACCCACGGGACTATTACCGGACTGCTGTTCTTGGCAGTAGGTATTGTCTACGAGAAGGCACACACTCGCTACATACCCGACCTGGGGGGACTGGCCGGGCGGATGCCCTTCCTGGCGGCGGCCATGCTGATAGCGGGGCTGGCTTCGCTGGGGCTGCCGGGACTCAGCGGTTTTGTGTCGGAACTGCTGGTGTTCCTCGGGGCATTCCGGGCCTACGACTGGCCGACGGTGCTGGCGGTGCTGGGAATAGTGCTGGCGGCGGGGTACATCCTGTGGATGATGGAACGGACCTTCTTCGGAGCGCCCCGCGAACGATTCGCCGACCTGACCGACGCGTCGCTGGTTGAGGCCGTGCCGCTGGCGCTGATGGTCATCTGCATCATCGGCATCGGAGTCTACCCGGCCCTGCTCACCGACGTGTTCGATTCGGCGCTGCAGCCCATGGTGGAGGCACTGAACGGCGGATAGCCGAGCCCTTCGACTCCGCTCATTACAGGAATGAACGCACACGACGTATATGTAGTCTCACCATACCTGGCCATGGCCGGGGCGGCTACTCTTGTCATCATTTTCGACCTGGTGCTGGGCCGCCGGATTCACGGGCTGCTGCCGTACCTGGCGTTTCTGATGCTGGCCGGGCCGTTCGTCCTGAGCCTGGTGCAGTTTTACGACCTCGGCCTGTCAGCGAACCTGGTGCGCAACGGAGATGGGGGCAACGAAGCCAGCATTCTGCTGGGAAGCCTGTCGGTGGACCGGTTCGCGCTGTTCTTCAACTTTCTGATAACCGGGGCGGTCGCGCTGGTGGTGCTGGCATCGACGGACTACGTGCGCCTTCTGCCACGTTTCCAAGGGGAATACTTCGGGCTGTTGTTGTTCTCGGCGACCGGCATGATGCTGCTGGCCGCGGCGACGGAGCTGATAACAATCTACGTGGCGCTGGAGCTTACGACGCTACCCCTGGCGGCGCTGGGGGCGTTCCTGATGAGCGGACGCTCCAGCGAAGCGGGTATCAAGTTCCTGATCATCGGCGCGATCAGCTCGGCGCTGTTGCTGTACGGCATGGCGTTGGTGTTCGGGTTCACTGGCAGCACGCAGCTGGCCGAAATATCGGCGGCGGTTGCTCGGGCGGGCGGCGGTGTGGCCTTTGGGAATTACGCCCTGCTGGTTGGCCTGGTGCTGCTGGTGGCAGGGTTCGGATTCAAGATTTCCGCCGCGCCATTCCAGATGTGGGTGCCCGATGTGTACGAGGGCGCGCCGACGCCGGTGGTGGCATTCCTGTCGGTGGCGAGCAAGGCGGCGGGATTCGCCGTGCTGCTGCGGGTGATGTTCACTGGGTTCTTCGACGTCTCGCTGGACTGGGGAGTGCTGCTGGCAGCCCTGGCTGCCGCGTCGATGACCATCGGCAATCTGGTCGCCATTACGCAGAGCAACATCCGGCGGCTGTTCGGGTACAGCACCATTGCCCACGCTGGGTACCTGCTGGTTGGCGTGGCCGCCGGAGTGCAGGCGGCAAAAAGCGGTCTGGAGGCGCCGGTGTTCGCCGCCATCGGCCCGGACAGTGTGCTTTTCTACCTGGGAGCCTTCACTGCAGCGAACCTGACAGCCTTTTTCGCCATCGCGGCAATCAGCGAGAGGGTGGGTAGCGACCGCATAAGCGACTACTCGGGTCTGATCACGCGCTCCCCGGCGCTCGCCATCATCCTGGCGCTGGCGCTGGTCGCACTGGTCGGTGTGCCTCCAACGGGGATATTCATCGCGAAGCTGTATGTGTTCACCGCCGCCGTCGACAGCGGGCTGGCGTGGCTGGCCATCGTGGGCGTGGTGAACAGCGCGGTATCGGCCTATTACTACGTGCGAATCATACGGGTGATGTTCCTGCAGCAGGCTCCGGCGACGCCCGATTCGCGGCCGAGCCGGAACCCCACGCCGTGGGTGGCGATGGGTGTGGCCGCCGCGGCTCTGGTGTTTATGGGGGTCGCGCCCGGGTTCGTGATGGAGGCGGCGGGCGCCGCGGTGCGGGCGCTGGGAGTGTAATCGCGCACGGACCCTGTGATACTTCGAAGGCGTGTTATTATCGGGCGACAACGGACGGGTCAATGGACGTTCCTAAAAGGACAGCGAGCGTGGGCCGTCCCGGAACTCATCCCGGAGGATAGCTGACATGGACGGCAGCACAACGTCAGTTATCCGCGATGTTTTCCTCATCATCGCGGCCGGGCTGCTTGCCGCACTGTGCGCGATCCTGATAGTGGCGATAGCCAAGCTGTACCGGCCAATCAGGGAAACCGTCCATAATTCCCGGCGAACAACGGAAGACCTGAGCGCAATTGCCAAAGACTTTCGGCAGGTCTCACAGGAAACCTCGGAGAACCTGGCGCAGACCTCGCGCAACCTTGTCAACCTGACTGAAAAGACGCGGGAAGGAACTGAGGAACTGGCCGAGACCGTTGCTTCGGTAAAGGAGGCGGCCGACAGCATCGCCTCTGCGGCGGCGACCGCGACGAGGATTGCTGAGATGGTAGGGCGCCTGATTCCCGAGGGCACGGGAGCAGGTACGTCAGGAGTGGGAACACTCCTGCGGGTCGTGCGCGGTCTGCTCGGCGGGAGACAACGGGAAGGCGGTGGAGCGGCGGAACAGGAAGGCTAGCCGGCGCGTCCTGGGACGTGCCGATTGCAAGGTCATATAAACCTGCTAAGGACGCGATGAAGAACGTCGGCATCATCTACAACAACCGCATCCCCGAGGCGCTCGACCTGAGCATGGCCATCCTCCACGAACTGGACCTGCCGGAGGGGAGTTGGTACGCGCCCGCGGAGAATCTTGAGTCGCTGGAGCAGCGGGCTGACGTAACTGACCTGGTGATCACGGTGGGAGGCGACGGCACCATTCTCCGGGCGGCCCGCTTCGCAGCGCCGGCGGGCATCCCGATGGTGGGCATAAATATGGGTCGGTTGGGATTCATGACGGAACTGACCGTGGACGAAGCAATGCCCCGGCTGCCGCGTTACCTCAAAGGGGAGTACCGGGTCGACGAGCGGAACATGCTGCAGGCGGCGGTAACGCGGGATGGTTCGTCCCTGCTGGAAGGGCCGTATCATGCCCTGAACGACGTGGTGGTGGCCCGTGGGGCGGCGTCCCGGGTGGTGACGCTGGCAGGCAGCATCGACGGGGCGCAGATCTCCACGTTCCGCGCCGACGGTCTGATACTGTCGACAGCCACAGGCAGCACAGGTTATAACCTGGCCGTGGGCGGGCCCATCCTGGACCCGGAATCGGACGCGCTGGTCCTGAAGACTGTGGCGGCCCACATGGGCCTCACGGCGGCGCTGGTGCTCCGTTCCGGCGCGGAAGTCTCGCTGCAGCTCGAGGGATACCAGCCCGCGGTGCTCAGCGTTGACGGATACGAGGACTATGAACTGCAGCCCGGAGACAGGGTTGACCTGTCGCAAAGTACGTACAAAGCGACCTTCTTGAGGGCGAATCCGCCGTCATATTTCTTCGAGACACTAACCCGCCGCCTTGGATTCAGCATCCGCGGCCTGTAGGAGAGACAGGAATTGGCTGATACCAATACCGATTCAGCTCCGGTCCAGTTCGAGAACACCATTGAGACTTCCCGCCCCTACGACGGACGCATCTTCAGCGTGCGAGTCGATACCGTGGAACTGCCCAGCGGGCGGCGCACCATCCGCGAGGTGGCGGAGCACTCCGACGCGGTCTGCATGATCCCGGTGGACGACGACGGCAACGTGCTGCTCGTTCGCCAGTACCGGAAGCCCACCGAGTCGTCGCTGCTGGAAGCCCCGGCTGGCGGGGTGGAGGCAGGCGAGGTATCCGAGGAAACGGTGCTCAGGGAATTGCAGGAAGAGGTCGGGCACACGGCGTCCAACCTGCAGCACCTGGCGAGCTTCTGGGTGGCGCCTGGGTGGGCAACCGAGCGGATGCACGCCTACCTCGCCACAGGTCTGACGCCGTCGAAGCTGGCGGCGGACGACGACGAGAACATACAGGTAGTGCGTGTTCCCTTTGCAGACGCCGTGGCTATGATTCATTCGGGCGAGATTCACGACGGGAAGACGATTGCGTCGCTGCTGCTGGCACAGCCCCTACTTGGCCAGAAATGAGACTGACTCACGGAAGTGGAAATCAAGTCTCATTCATAACATCCACGAATGCGACGGCCACGAGCACCACGCCGAGGATCACGCGGCTGCCTAAGCGTTATCCAAGGGCAGATCCACGCAATTAAGAGACCCGCCTCGTCGCGGGTCTCTTAATTTACCTAAAAGGCTGCAACCGTTTTGGCGTCGCCGCCATGGGATAGCGTTCCAATTCAGTTGGTGCTTGGGGAAAGGAATCCGGATAACTGTGGAGAAGCTACGTTTCGTTGCGGCGTGAGCCTGACCTCCGATGCCGCTGGTCGCTTTGCCCTTGCTCAGTGGCAAGCTCGATTGACGAATCAACCCGGAGGCAGGTTCTTCCGGCACCAAATGTTCAGCACTGGCCCTTATTTTGGTGACAATCCCCGGTTGTCAGTCGGGGTGACGCCCCTGTACCATTATTGCGATGCATCACTCCCGCCGACTGGCCTTGCTCATTCTGAAAGATTCCGGCTGGCGGCCGTAACTTTACAAAAGTTTACACACGTAAGGGAAAATGTCCTCCGAAAGTCCGCTACCGGGACCCTGCCGGAGACCCTGTTCGCGCTCATATTTAGGCGGCTCACCCTTGTGTAGAGACGTGCAGCGAGGCTCCCTTCCTCTCCGCGAAGACAATATTCCGTAACTCGACTACCTGTTTCGCGCCGCTAATACGGCGTACCTGATTGGGGGATGAAAGCTGCGTTTTGTGGTATATTATTCGGCGGTCTCGAATCGTCTTGGCTTGTCATCCGGCGAGAAGAGCGATTCCGATCAGGAATAACCGGGAGGGAATAGGGCAATATGCTGGAGCATGATGTCCTTGTAATCGGTGCCGGTCTCGCCGGTATGCGTGCGGCCATTGCGGCCCGCGCCAACGGCGCCAGCGCTGCCATAATCAGCAAGGTACACCCAGTTCGAAGCCACTCCAACGCAGCCCAGGGCGGCATCAACGCGGCACTGACCGACCGGGGAGACGACTGGGAAGACCACGCCTACGATACCGTGAAAGGCAGCGACTTTCTAGGCGACCAGGACGCCATCGAAGTGATGTGCCGCTCTGCCGGGCAGGCCCTCATCGACATGGAGCACTTCGGCGTCACGTTCAACCGGGACGACGAAGGCTACCTGGGTACCCGCGCCTTCGGCGGCCAGCGACGCGCCCGCACCTTCTTCGTAGGCGACTTCACCGGACAGGCATTGCTGCACGTGATGTTCGAGCAGCTCATCAAGTCCGGCGTTCGCCGATACGAAGAGTGGCTCGTGACCTCGCTCATCATCGAGGACGGGCAAGTCTGCGGGGTGATGGCGCTGGAAATACGGACGGGGCAAGTGTACGCCATCCGTGCCAAGACAGTAATCTTCGCCACTGGCGGCTTGGGGCGAATATTCGAACCGAGCACCAACGCTCTGATTGTCACCGGTGACGGAATGGCTCTGGCTTACAACGCCGGGGCTCAACTCATGGACATGGAGATGGTGCAGTACCATCCCACAACTCTGGCCGGCAGCGGTGTGCTGATCTCCGAAGCGGCCCGTGGCGAGGGCGCCTACCTGCTGGATAAAGACGGCAACCGCTTTATGCAAAAGTATGCCCCCAATATGATGGAACTCGCCTCCCGCGATGTGGTGTCTCGCTCGGAGCAGACGGAAATCAATGCGGGCAATGGTATCAACGGCTGTGTCCTTTTGGATTGCCGCCACCTGGGCGAAGCGTTGATCATGGAGAAGCTCAGCCAGATCCGTGAAATCGGTATTGACTTGGCTGGGGTGGACATGATCAAGGAGCCCATACCCATTCGCCCCGGGATGCACTACATCATGGGCGGCATCAAGACCGACGTGGACGGGCAGACCAATGTTCCGGGGGTCTACGCTGCCGGAGAGTGCGCCTGCGTCAGCGTCCACGGCGGCAACCGTCTGGGTGCCAATTCGCTGCTCGATACCATCGTTTTCGGCGAGCGCTCAGGTAATCATGCCGCCCAGGCTTCTCGCGGCGTGGACTTCGTCGAGTTCAACGTTGAGGGCGCAGTCAGGAACGAAGAGCGGCGTCTCCAGGAACTGCTGGACCGCCCCGCCAACGGGGATCGGATAGCCAGCGTACGGTTGGGGATGGGCGAGTCCTTGAACCGCAACCTGGCCGTGTACCGGAACCAGGAAGGCATGGAGGAGTCGCTGGGAGACCTGGAGCAACTCCAGGAGCGTTTCAAGACCGTGCCGGTGGAAAACAAGGGCAAGGTGTTCAACACTGACCTGGTGTTCGGCCTGGAGTTGGGCTTCATGCTGGACGTGGCGCCTTCGATTGTGGTGAGTGCCCTCGACCGCAAGGACAGCCGAGGGGCGCAGGCGCGGACGGACTTCCCCGACAGGGACGACGAGAACTGGATGAAGCACCTCGTGGTCAGGAAGGGGGAGACCGGACCGGAGATTTCCTACGGTCCCGTCAGCATCACCAAGTGGGAGCCTGAAGAAAGGAAATATTAGGCAAGCGTCCCCAGTGTGCCCTAGCAGTGAATTGGCTCGGGCCGGGGTTCGCTAACTCCTTCGCGGCAGGCACAATACAGTGAAAGGATAGCCATTGATGAACGTCACTATCAAGGTGCTGCGACAGGACCCCGAAGCGGAAAGCACCGCGCCTTTCTGGCAGGACTACTCGCTGGAAGTGGAAGACAACGCTACCGTCCTGGACGCCCTCATCAAGATACGTGAGGACATGGACGGGACTCTCAGCCTGCGCTGCTCGTGCCGGAGCTCGATCTGCGGTTCGTGCGCGATGAGGATCAATGGCCATGCGGGCCTCGCCTGCAAGACGCAGGCGGCTATGGTGCTTCAGGAAGGCCAGGTTATTGAGGTTGAGCCCGCGGGCAACATGCCGGTGATCAAGGACCTGGTGGTGAACTTCGACCTCTTCTGGGACAAAATCATGGAGGTTGAGCCCTACCTGAAGCCGCAGGGTCCCGAGCCTGAGCAGGAATACGTCGTTTCCAACGAGTCGATGCGGCACCTGTCGGGGGTTACCGCCTGCATCATGTGCGGCGCCTGCGTCTCCGACTGCACGGTGATGGAGGTCGACCCGTCGTTTCTTGGTCCCGCTGCCTTGGCCAAAGCCTACCGGTTCACCGCCGACCCTCGCGATGGCGACGAGGAGGGTGTCTCCAAGGAGCGGCTGGAGCAGTTGAACCAGCCATCTGGGATTTGGGACTGCACCCGCTGCCTGGAATGCGTGCAGGCCTGCCCCAAGGGAGTGGCTCCGATGGAGCGCATTATGGCTATGCGCGACCAGGCAATCGAGGCCGGTTTCCACAACACCAACGGCGCACGCCACACAGAAGCGTTTTCGGACTCGGTCGAGCAGTCCGGCACGCTGGACGAGCTGCGGCTGGTCCCCAAGTCACTAGGGATGACCAACGTGTCGGGACTGCTCGGATACGCTCCGGTGGCGTTGCAGGCGCTCAGGAAGGGCAAGATGCCGCCCATCCTGCACAAGAAGATCGAGGGCATCGAGCACGTTCGTCGCATTTTCGAAGAAGTGGACGAGACGGAACGCTAGACTCAGACTACTTCGTCACCTGGATAATTAGTCAGAAGGGAGACCAGAGTTGAGGTACGCTTTCTTTCCCGGCTGCGTATCGCGGGGCGGATGCCCCGAATTGTATCCCGCAGCCGTGCTTATCTGTAAACGGTTGGGCATCGACCTGTGGGAGATGCAGGGTGCGTCCTGTACCGGTGCAGGCGTTCTCCAGGAGAAGAACCAGTTGCTGGGCGACACGCTGAACGCCCGCACCTTCGCCATGGCGGAGTACTGGGACTTGCCGATAATGACCATCTGCAGCACATGCCAGGGCGTGATGAGCCAGGCCAACTTCCGCCTGCGCGACCCCGAGTATCGAGCAAAGGTAAACAGCTACCTGGCCGAGGAAGGGCTGGAATACAAGGGTAACGCCGACCCGAAGCACCTGCTGTGGATACTGATTGAGGACTACGGCCTCGACAAGCTGGAAGAGTTCATCACCCGCCCGCTGCACGGCGTGCGCTTGGCGCCCTTCTACGGCTGCTACCTCGTGCGCCCCACCGATGCCCTGCAGTTTTCCGACAACCCGGAACGGCAGGACTCGCTGGAGCGTCTGATCGAGATTCTGGGTGCAACGGTTGTGGATTTCTCCGGCAAGACGCGTTGCTGCGGCTTTCCCATCCTGACAATCAACGAGCGCAACTCGCTGGCGATGGTGAGCAAGCATACCAGCGAGGCCAAGGACCTGGGCGCTGATGCTATGATCACTCCGTGCCCGCTGTGCCACTTAAACCTGGACAGCTTCCAGCCCAAGGCGGCGGCGCAGGCGGGAAGGGAGATCGGTCTGCCGATCCTTCACATGCCTCAGGCGATCGGCCTGGCCATGGGCATCAGCCCGCAGGAACTGGGCCTACGACGCCATATCGTCAATACCCGCCCGCTGATTACGCAACTCGCTCCCGCCGGGGCTGGCCACTAGGGCAGGACAATCTCCGGCGCACCAATCGGCCTTAACAGGGGCCGCTGCACTGACGGCGGCCCTTTCTGTTGGATACAGCAAACTTCAGCAGGGCACCGAAACATCTTCAGAGGCGACGAATGCAGCAGAAACAGGCTCTCTTAGAACCAATGCCGGAGGACTGGCAGACCGCTCTCGCCATAGTGGCGCACCCCGACGATATGGAGTACGGGGCCGCCGGTGCCGTCGCCAAGTGGACGGCTCAGGGCAAGCGGGTGGTTTACTTGATGGCGTCGAGAGGTGAAGCAGGCATCAACGACATGCACCCCAGTGAAGTGGGGCCGCTGCGCTCGCAGGAAGAAATCGATGCGGCCCGGGTGGTAGGTGTTGACGTGGTGGAGTTCCTGGGGCACACCGACGGAGTGATCGAATACGGACTGCCGCTTCGCCGCGACATCAGCCGCTGCATCCGGCGACATCGCCCGGACGTGCTGCTGACGCTCAGCCATCACCTGCAGTTTCCCAGCGGCCACCTGAACCAGGCGGACCACCGGAGTGTGGGTGTGGCCGTGTTCGACGCCGCCAGGGATGCGGCAAACCGGTGGATATTCCCGGAATTACTGGAGGAAGGGCTGGAGCCATGGAACGGTGTCAGGTTTGTGGCCACGTTTGGCCCATCCGACCCGACACACGGCATTGACGTGTCAGGTTATTGGGAGCAGGGGCTGGACTCCCTACGGCAACACCGGGCATACCTGGAATATCTGGGTGTGGAATCCACCAACCGGACTTTCCAGGTTTTGACGGCCCACGCGGTGGAGCGCGGCCGAACGTTGGGGTGGGAGCAGGCGATCTTCGCCGAGCTGGTCCTCATCCACGAGCCTTGGGAGTAGCAGCTGGGAAGTATTGTTCGTATTCCGAAGTCGTGTGAAGGAAAATGACGGAAGGGCTGGGGCTCACCCAGCCCTTCAAATTCTCCATCGTTCAGCCCATATCTATCCCCGAAGGGTGGGAACGACCTGGCGGTAGGCTTCGATTGTGCGTTCGATGTCCTCCTCGTTGTGGACGGCGGACGGGTAGTATTTCTGGCCACCCTTGAGGACACCTCGCTCCAGAAGGCCGGCGTTCAGGCGGCCTAGCAACGCACCGTCGCAGGTCAGGGTGTCGCGGTAGTTCGACACGGGCCGGTTGGTGAAGCAGAAGTCGAAGACGGCGTCTTCGCCGCAGCTCTGCACCGGAACGCCGTTTTCCTCGCAGAGCTCCGTCATCGCGTTCCGCAGTGCGGCGCCGGCCCCGTGGACGCGGCGGTAGGCATCGGGGTCGTCGCGCAGCACTTCCAGCGTCGCCAGGCCGGCGGCGCAGGCCACCGGATTGCCGTTCAGCGTGCCAATCTGGCTGACGAAGGACTCGCCGTCGACCTCGCCGCGGTCGTAGACAGACATAATCTCAGCCCGCCCCAGCACCGCGGCCAGTGGGTAGCCGCCACCCATTATCTTGCCCACGGAGCAGAGGTCGGGCGTTACCCCGTAGAATTGCTGCGCGCCGCCATAGGAGAGGCGGAAGCTGGTAACCACCTCGTCGAAGATGAGCGGGATGTTGTACCGGGTGGTAATGTCGCGCAGGCCCTGCAGGAAACCGGGCTGGGGGGCGATGATGCGCTGCATAGGCTCGACGATGACCGCAGCGAGTTCCTCGTGATGGGCCTGGATGATGGCTTCGGTGGTAGCCAGGTCGTTGAACGGCGCGATGAGCATCAGGTCGGCGATGGCCCTGGGTATGCCGCCGCTGTTGGCCTCGGACTGTGGGAATTCCAGAGAAGCGCTGGGAGTTACACTCATCATCGCGTAATCACTGCTACCGTGGTACCCGCCCTCGAATTTCAGGACTTTTTCTTTGCCGGTGAAAGATCGGCAGATACGCATTGCCTGGAAGCAGGCATCGGTGCCGCTCGTAGTGAAACGCACCTGCTCGGCGCAGGGGACCGCTTCAACCAGCGCCTCAGCGAGCATTACCGCCTTGTCGTTGTTGGCGAAGAATGTGCTGCCCTGCTCCACGGTCTTGATTACCGCCTCAACGACGTGGGGATGGGCGTGCCCCAGCAACATGGGCCCACTACCCATGAGCCAGTCCACGTATTCGTTGCCGCTGACGTCCCAGACGCGAGAGCCCCTGCCTCCTGCGATGAGGAAGTCCTGCTCCGGATTGAAGTGGAGGTTTCCTGTGTTGCCACCTGGAAGATAGCGACCCGCCTTATCCAGCAGGCTCTGTTCATCGGGAGTGCGGTTGGGCATGGCGGGCCTCCGTACACGTCAATATCGTTGGTGGGTTGATGCTTGAGAGCCTGTGAATGTGGTAAGGACGATTATACTCCTGACATAATGAAATCGGCCCGATTGCGACTGCAAACTGGGCCGATTTGTTGGTACTGTCCGGCGGCCTTGAAGCCGCGATTGAGACTCGTTTAGTCGAGCCTAAGCCTTGGCCTGGTTCATCACCTCGACGAGCTCCTTGACGCTGTCGGCAGAGCTCTGGAGTGCAGCCTGTTCCTCGGGAGTCAAGCGAATCTCGATGACCTGCTCCATGCCACCGGCGCCCAGCTTGACTGGCACGCCGACGCAGAGGCCGGTTATGCCATATTCGCCTTGGAGGTAGGCGCAGGCCGGGAGGATGCGCTTCTTGTCCAACAGCACTGCCTCCACCATCTGGGTGATGGCCGCCGACGGAGCGTAGTAGGCGCTACCTTCCTTCAGGAGCTGGACGATCTCGCCGCCGCCCTGGCGGGTGCGGCGAACCAACTGCGCCACCTTTTCCTCGGCCATCAATTCGCTGATGGGAATACCGCCAACGGTGGTGAAGCGCACCAGGGGCACCATGTCGTCGCCGTGGCCACCCAGCACGTAGGCGTGAACATCTTCTACTGACACGTTCAGTTCCTGAGCGATGAAGGTGCGGAAGCGGGCGGTGTCGAGCACACCGGCCATGCCGAAGACGCGCTCGCGGGGGAAGCCGCTCGCCTCGTAGATGTTCTGGACCATGGCATCCAGGGGGTTGGTGACGGGAATGATGACGCAGTTGGGGGAGTGCTTGACCACCTGCTCAGTCACTGAATTGGTGATGCGCATGTTGGTGAGCAAGAGGTCGTCGCGGCTCATTCCGGGACGGCGGGCGATGCCGGCGGTTATGACGACGACATCGGAGTTGGCGGTTTCTTCGTAGCCGTTGCTGCCTGTGATGAGGGCGTCCGTTCCGAGGACGGGCCCCGATTCCAGCATGTCCAAGGACTTGCCCTGGGGCAGATCCTCGACCACGTCTACCATCACCACGTCGGCGTAGCCGAGCTGGTGTATTCGCTGTGCGGTGGTTGCGCCGACATTGCCCGCGCCGACTACGGTTACCTTGCTTCGCATTGGCTGGTTGTCCCTCCAATTCAGGCAACTCACAATCGATGCTGCCTGTGATTATTTAGAGGAGAATTCATGCGACTCCCCTCTGGATGACTCGGCTTCAGCCGCCTTTACTCGTTCGCCTGAATCAGACCTGCCAAGGTGCCTCCACCAGGATGGTGAGTCCTAAATGGCGTCGATGATCGCGTTAAGCGTGGGGCTGGGTCGCATGGCATTGGCGGCCATTCCGTCATCGGGGATGTAGTATCCGCCGATTTCGACGGGCTGCCCTTGGCAATCGATCAGTTCCTGCATGATCTTCTCTTCGTTGTCGGCCATCTGCTGCGCGGCCTTGGCGAAGCGGGCCTGGAGCTCCGTGTCTTTAGTCTGCTCTGCCAGTGCCTGCGCCCAGTACAGCGCGAGGTAGAAATGACTGCCTCGGGTGTCCAGCTCGTTCACCCGGCGGGACGGAGCCTTCCGCTGTTCCAGGTGTTCCCCGATGGCCTGATCGAGAGTGTCAGCCAATAGCTGCGCCGCCTCGTTGTTGAATACTTGGGCGCAGTGCTCGAACGACGCCACCAGTGCGCAGAACTCGCCAAGCGAGTCCCACCGCAGATGGTTCTCCTCCAGGAACTGCTGTACGTGCCGGGGGGCCGAGCCGCCCGCTCCCGTCTCGAACATTCCGCCTCCCTTGAGCAGAGGGACGACCGAGAGCATCTTGGCGCTGGTGCCCAACTCCAAGATTGGGAAGAGGTCCGTTAGGTAGTCCCGCAACACGTTGCCGGTGACGGAAATGGTGTCCTGTCCGGCCCGGCTCCGCTCCATCGAGAACTTAATCGCATCGATGGGAGCCATTATCTGGATGTCCAGCCCGGTGGTGTCATGAGTGGGCAGGTATTGGTCCAACTTTTTGATGAGTTCAGCGTCGTGAGCGCGGTCCTTGTCCAGCCAGAAGACGGCTGGCGTGCCGGTGAGCCTGGCCCGATTGACACCCAGCTTGACCCAGTCTTCAATCGCTGCGTCCTTGGTCTGGCACATCCGGAAGATGTCCCCTTCCTCGACGCTCTGTTCCATCAGGACGGCCCCAGATGCGTCAACGACCCGAATCGTCCCGTTGCCGGAGGCCGTAAAGGTCTTGTCGTGGGACCCATACTCTTCGGCCGCCTGAGCCATCAACCCCACGTTGGCCACGCTGCCGATGGTTGAGGGGTCGAATGCGCCGTGTTCCTGACAGTCTTCGATTGCCGCTTGGTAGAGTCTCGAATATGACCGGTCAGGGATCATGGCGATCGTGTCATGCAGTTCGTTGTCGGGGCCCCAGGCTCGCCCACCGTCGCGGATGATTACCGGCATACTGGCGTCAATGATTGTATCGCTCGGTATGTGCAGATTGGTGATGCCCCGGTTGGAGTTCACCATATACAGTTCGGGCCGTTCGTTGTAAACGGCCTGGACGTCGGCCTCGATTTCCGCTCGCTTGGCCTCCGGCAGGTCCTGGATCTTCGTGAGCAGTTCAGCTACGCCGTTGTCGGGATCAACCCCGACTTCCGCCAAAGCAGACCCGTGCTTGGCAAACACGTCCTCGTAGTATACAGACACGAGGTGGCCGAATATTATCGGATCCGAGATACGCATCATGGTTGTCTTCACGTGGAGCGAAAGGAGCACGTTGTCTGCCTTGGCCTTTGC
Organism: Dehalococcoidia bacterium; assembly: GCA_965261355.1. GTDB lineage: Bacteria > Chloroflexota > Dehalococcoidia > Lucifugimonadales > UBA3495 > VXOI01. Next base: position 322,106 of record OZ253464.1, read on the forward strand.
GATTTCCTCAGCATAGAACTCGCGCAGTTGGCGGACACTCATCGCGGCGCAGTCGATGATTTCATTGGCCAACAGCGAGATGCCGGACTTGAGCGAGGTCACGCTGCCGTCGCTGGCCACGAATTCGATGGCTGCCGATCCCGACTCCGACCGCGTTAATGCCTTCTCGCTGCCGTAGAAGTCCCCGCTCTTCATGTAGGAGACGCGGGTCTTGGATACGTCTGGCCAGTCCTGCATCATCCGATGGGGGTTGCGCTTGCCATGCTCCTTGACGGAGATGGACGACCGTCGGTCGGAGTTTCCCTGGCGCAGGACGGGGTTCACCGCGCTTCCAACTACTCTGGAAAAGCGTGCCCGAGCATCGCGTTCCTCGTCAGTCGAAGGATCATCGGGGAAGTCAGGAATGGCATATCCTTTTTCCTGCAGCTCCCTGATTGCCCCTTTCATCTGGGGAATGGAGGCGCTGATGTTGGGCAGCTTAATTATGTTAGCGGACGGGTCCTCGGACAGTTCACCCAACATGGTCAGGTAGTCGGGAATCCTTTGCTCATCGGTCAGTCGGTCAGGGAAATTGGCGATGATGCGGCCGGAAAGCGAGATATCCCAAGTCTCCAGCTCGATACCGGACCCCTTGGTATAGGCCTGGAGAATCGGCAGCAACGAGTGCGTGGCCAGGGCCGGGGCCTCATCAATCTTGGTATAAATTATTTTGGCCGCTTCAGGCATTTTGCTCTCCTCTAGGGAATAAGTCTCACGGGCCGCTACCAGCCTTGGGCTGAGTCAGGGTTTGCTCACTTTGGCTGGCTGCTGGCAAGGCAGGTTGGAGCCATTCAATATCCGCACACTGCTTAGCGCGGAAACGTTCAAATTATACAACCCATACGCGGCAGGGGGTAGCCCCGCGGCGGGCCTGCGGCAGGGTTATTTAATTCTCCCTCGGCCTGGAGGAGGAAGGTTGGGGTGGGGTGAAATTTTGCGGTTGGACTGCTTGCGACCCAACGAGGGAACGGCCCTGACCCTAGCCCTCTCCCGGGGGAGAGAGAACAATTAAAGGGCTCTGGGGGAGATGGGAGGGACAGTGCTTTCTTGGGCTATGGGTGCGAGAGTAGGTGAGGGTTTGGATTCCCGCCTGCGCGGGAAAGACGGGATATGGGGCCTCAGGCGTTCGGGACGCGATTGGCCCTGTTCAAGACCGGAAGGCGACGGACCAAGGGCGTTTAGCAGGCGTTTCTCACCCAGAGGGAGGTGCGGAGGAAGCCGCCTTCGGCAGCCCATGGGAGAAGGCTGCCGACGATGTCGCGGGGCTGCGGGAGCCTTTTGTCGTCGAGGCAGCGTTCGAGGTACTTGCGGAGGGCCATGAAGGTGCTGAGGCGGAAGCCGGCCTTCCCGATGCTGGGGATAAAGGCCGAGCCCATCCTATCGAGCTCGAGGTGGGAAGCGGGAGGGTCGTCGTTAACGGCGTCCTCGTAGTCGTCGCAGAATTCCTCGGCGAGACGGCGCAGACGGATTATGGCGAGGTCCTTGGCGAGGCGGCGCTGGAGGTGTCTGATGCGGCGCCAGATAGAACCGAAGGTATACATGGTTTGACTCTCCTGAATGGTTGGGTTGCCGGGGTAATTTCACAGCCCGCTCATTTCCGAACATTTCCGCTCTCGGCGGGTTTGGAGCGGCGGATGATAGTGGCATGGTTGCGGGGGATTTCACCTTCGCCCTAACCCTCAAGTGAGAGGGGACTTGGCTTTTCTCTGTAGATGGGTTCATTGCGATTTCGGCGGTGGCTAATATCATGAGATAGTACATATATTCTAATACACGAGAGCCTGCAACAGCAATAGGTACGCGTCACTGATTCGGGGTTTTTATATTCTCCCTCCTCCTTGAGGAGGAAGGTTGGGTTGGGGTGAAATTTTGCGATCGGACTGCTTGGGACCCTCGGACTGCTTGGGACCCAACGGGGGAACGCCCTCACCCTAACCATTTCCCGGGGGAGAGGGAACAATGAAGAGGCCCTGGGGCCTGCGTCAGGGGGGCGCCTGTGGGCGAGATGTGGGACGCGGAGGCGGCAACGAATTGAAGACAACTACTCTACGGTATAGACTGTTGCCGGATTCCAGCAGTCGCTGAAAGGTGAAGGACTCTTGCTCGACGGACCAGCGAATACGCCCCGCCGATCGGGCGTTCGCGGACGTAAATTGCTGTTTGGCGCGGAAGGTGATTTCGACCGGATGCGCCAATGGCAGTTCTTGGTGCCGGTAGTGGCATTGAGAGCAGTGCTAATCGCGGGATTGATCTACCCAGTGATGGCAGTGTTTTCCCGAAGACGCACCTATGGACGGGAGATCCTGAAATCACTGGACGGACCCGTTATTTTCGCGTCTAATCACCTCAGCGTCGCAGACAACCCCGCTGTCCTGCTGGCCCTTCCGTGGCGGTGGCGCCTCCGGCTGGCGACCGCGGCGTCAGAGGAAGTGATGCGAGGACGAGGGGGTGTCCAGAGTTTCTTTGCTGCCCTCATCAGCAACGCCTTTCAGATCTCGCAGACGGTGCACATTCGTGGAAGCATGGCCTACTGTGGAAAGCTGACCCGTGCCGGGTGGTCGGTGCTGTTCTTTCCTGAAGGGGTTCGTTCGGATGATGGGACACTCGGTGAGTTCAAGCCGGGCATTGGTTTGCTGGCAGCAGGTCTGGGCGTTCCGGTTGTGCCGGTGTATTTGAAAGGAACCGACAGCGTGGTCGCCAAGGGGGGGAGCCGGCCTCACAGGGGAAGGATCGAGGTGAGGTTCGGTCAGCCAGTCCAGATACAGGCCAACACTAAGTATGATGTCGCCACGAAGACCATAAGGGACGCCATTGTGTCTCTTGAGGAAAAGATGACCCTGTGATTTTGCGAACTAGAAAGAGTGGCTCAGCAGAGGCCAGGATAAAGTGACAGAATCGGGGCAATCCGCCATACAGCGGATGCCGTTGCTGAACAAGATGCTGTTCGCCTCGGACCATGTCGGTCTGCAGGCGATCGGCTATTTCAGACAGTCGTGGATCCTGTTCTTCCTTGCTCCGTCCCCGGGCGAAGGAATTGCGAGGGTTCCGGAAGTATCGCTGCTGTGGCTTGATGTTGACGCGCGGGTGTTTGCCAGCTTTCTGATATTTGCCGGACGCTTCGTGGATGCTTTCACTGATCCACTCATCGGATGGTGGAGCGACCGAACCAGGAGCCGCTGGGGCAGACGTATCCCGTTTATTCTATTCAGCACACCATTCTATGCCCTCTTTGCCGCACTGGTATGGATTTTGCCCGACGAAGGGGCCAGCCTGTGGAACGCAATTTACTTCGTAATTGTGCTGGAGTTGTTTTTCACTGCAGCCACTATGTCCAGCGGCCCTCTGGAAGCGCTGGTGCCGGAGGTGACCCGCGGCGCAAAAGACCGCATGAACCTAGTTGGGCTGATTTTTGTGTTCGCCATTTTTGGCGCGATCATTGGCTTGGGCATGGGCGGTTTTCTGAAGGATGCCTACGGATTCAAGACGGTAGGCATTACGTTGGCAGTCATAGGAGTGGTTTTCCGCTACATGTCACTTTCCGCGGTATGGAAGCACGCGCCACGCGAAACCGCTCCCGCTGGGGTTGCATTTTGGAAAGGCATGCGGGAGACGTTGCGCAACCCGCAGTTCGTTTACTACGTACCCACTTTCGTGATGTTCACCACCGGCGTGGGCGTGATTATGGGCTGGGTTCCCTATTTTGTTGCTGAGCTGCTGCAGGCGGAGAACGTGGGAGGTTTGTCAGGGCAGATTTTCGTCGTAGTCATTGCGGCCGCCGTGGTCAGTGGTCTCGTTTTCTGGGCGGTGGTGAATGGAAGCAGAATTAGCAAGCGCCAAGTTTACGGCTTTTGTATCGTCGCGAGCGGAGTGGCTTTTCCGCTCTTGGCCTTAGTGGGACTATTTTCAGACAGCCGCCTTGTATTTCAAGGCTTTGTGCTGGCAGCGATAGCAGGGATACCGATGTCCGCCGTTTTCATGCTCCCCAAGGGCCTGACCGCCGACATTGCCGACTACGACGCTATGCTGACCGGAGAGCGCCGAGAGGCCATGTTCTACGCCACCCAAAATTTCTTTGAGAAGATCACCTTCTCACTTCCACCAGCTATCTTGAGCCTGATACTTCTTCTGGGGGACTCGACAGAAGACCCGCTGGGCATCCGTCTGACACCGGTAATTGCAGGTGTGCTGGCTCTATCAGGCATCGTACTATGGCATCGCTACCGGCTGCCTGACACAATTACGCGAGAGACGGTAGCGGCCGCAGGTCTTCTGCCGTCACGGACAGTGCAAAGCGCCGTTTACTAAACCCTCCTCCCAAAGGTCATAGCGGAGAGAGGATCCTGGATGGCTCTGGAAGGGTGACTATTTTCAGCTTGCCAGTTGCGCTGCCAGCGCTTCGCTGTCCCTAACCGGCAGTTGGCAGGCGTAGTTTTCGCACACGTAGGCCGTGGGCTTGCCGTCTACCATCCCTCTTCCTTCCAGCAGCGGGAGGCTCGTTCCAGCCGCTGCCAGCTCTCCCTCCGCGCCAACGAGCACCCGGTTGGCCAGGTAACGTCCGTTGACTTCCCGCCGCAGGGCAGTAGTTACGGGGTCATCCCAGGGACCGATGATCGCAACTTCCTTTGGCGTTGACAGGTAGAAGTCCAATGCCGCTATCCAGCGGCCGGTTCCGGCGGGAGCACGGCCCATGAGTTCAGCCAGGGACCGAAGAGGTGCGATGGCCTTGGCGGCGTAGGCTTCGTTGCCGGTTACAACGGAGAGGCGCAAAAGCAGGTCGGAAGCCACGGAGCCGCCACAGGGCTGGGCGTTGTCGAACACGTCCCTGGGCCGGATTACCAGTTCCTCGTGGCCGGTACCAGTGTCGTAGAAGCAATCGGCTGCTTCGTCCCAGAACAGCGAAATCATCTCGTTCGCCAGATCCACGGCTGAGTCAAGCCAGCGGTTCTCGAAGGTTGCTTCGTAGAGCGACAGCAGGCCGTCGGCTACGAAGGAATAGTCCTCCAGGAATCCTGGCAGCTTGGCCTGACCCTCCCGATAGGACCGAAGCAGTCTGCCCTCCGGGCGCATGGCCTCCAGGAGGAAAGCGGCGTTCTTTTCTGCGGCATCCAAATAGTCCTGACGTTCGAGGGCGGCGCCTGCCTCGGCGAAGGCGCGGAGCATCAGGCCGTTCCACGAGGCCAACGCCTTGTCGTCCAGCAGGGGGTGCTCGCGTTCCTCTCGCGCGATCCGCAGTGTTTCTTTGCCCCTCCGTATGACATCTACAAGGGCGTCCAGTGAGACACCCTGGCGTTCGGCAAAATCGGCTGCTCTAACTGAGATATTCAGGATGTTCTTGCCTTCGAAGTTGCCTCGCACGGAGGCTCCAAAGAAAGCGTTGAAAATGCCTGCGTCCTCTTCTCCAAGAACCTCCTCGATTTCGGCGGGGGTCCAGACGAAGAACTTGCCCTCTTCACCCTCGCTGTCGGCGTCGGTGGCCGAGAAGAAGCCGCCGTGGTCGCCGGTCATTTCCCGCAGCACATAATCCAGAGTTTCCTCGGCAATGCGCCGGTACAGGGCTCGCCCAGTTGCCAGCCAGGCATGGAGGTAGAGCCTGGCTAACAGGGCGTTGTCGTAGAGCATCTTCTCGAAGTGGGGCACCAGCCAGTACGTGTCTGTAGAGTAGCGATGGAAGCCGCCGCCCACCTGGTCGTAGATGCCCCCGCGGGCCATCTTCTCGAGGGTCAGGTCCAGCATTGTGAGTGCGCGTTCATTGTGGCCGTGAGCATAGTACCGGAGCAAGATTTCCAGGGTCATGGCCTGGGGGAACTTGGGGGCGGAGCCTACGCCCCCGTTCTGGTAGTCGAAATTGGTTGCCAGCTGGTTGTAGGCGTTATGGAGGATGCTCTCATCCAGCGCCCCCGTGCCGCGAGGCAAATTGGCGGAACGGCCCATCTGCTCGGTCAGCTGGCTGGTAACGCGCTGGATTTCCGAGTGGCTGTTCCTGTAGGCCTGATAGACGGTTTCCAGCAGGCGCGGGAATCCGGGCATGTTGTGGCGGTCGACGGGTGGGAAGTATGTGCCGCCGTAGAAAGGCTTGCAGTCCGGCGTCAGAAAGACGGTCATTGGCCAGCCGCCGCTGCCGGTCAACATCTGCACCGCCTCCATGTAGACGGAATCCAGATCGGGCCGTTCCTCGCGGTCGACCTTGATGTTCACGAAATGCTGGTTCATGATCTCGGCGATGGCGTCATTCTCAAAGGACTCCCGCTCCATCACGTGGCACCAGTGGCAGGCCGAATAGCCAATGCTGAGCAGGATTGGCTTGTCCTCATCGCGGGCGCGGGTCAGCGCCTCCTCGCCCCAGGGATACCAGTCCACGGGGTTGTTTGCGTGCTGCAGCAAGTAGGGGCTGGTCTCGTTAATCAGCCGGTTGGGCATACATTGCATCCTTTCCGGCCATCGCCGGACCTTGGCGCTTTCTAAAGAGACCTGGAATCTGAAGGCCGCAGACTGACATTACGCCCGGGACTCTGCGTCGCTCTTCAGTGTTGCCACGAAGGACGCGACGGGCATTGCGCCGAGGTCGCCGCCGTCGCGACTGCGCACGGCGACCGCAGCCGCTTCGGCTTCCCGGTCGCCCACCACCAGCATGTAGGGGACCTTCTGCAGCTGGGCGGTACGAATCTTCTGGTTCATGCGCTCGTTGCGACTGTCAATCTCGGCACGGAAGCCTGCGGCAGTCAGGGTAGCAAGCACGCTCTCGGCGTACTCAGAGTGCCGGTCGGCGATGGGTATGACGACGGCCTGGACCGGTGCCAGCCAGACTGGGAAGGCCCCGCCGTAGTGCTCGATAAGCACGCCCAAAAACCGTTCCATGGAGCCGAGAATGGCCCGGTGGACCATGTAGGGACGGCTTCGGCCGCCCTGGTCATCTTGGTACGTCAAGTCGAATCGCTCGGGCAGATTGAAGTCAAACTGGACGGTTGTGCACTGCCAGGCGCGACCGAGAGCATCGGTGATGTTGATGTCGATCTTGGGGCCGTAGAAGGCGCCGCCGCTATCGTCGACGGTGAAGGGAAGACAGCGGGCTTCCAGGGCGCCCCGCAGCGAGTTTGTGGCGTGCTCCCACGTCTCGAGGTCTCCCACGTACTTCTCGGGGCGAGTGGACAGGGCGATGCTGTAGTCCGAGAATCCGAATGCTTCCATCAGCTCGAAGGTCAGTTCCAGCACGCCGCCAATTTCGTCCTCTACCTGCTCGGGGCGGCAGAAGATATGGGCATCGTCCTGGGTGAAGCCACGGACACGCATCAGTCCGTGGAGAACGCCGCTACGCTCGTACCGGTATACCGTGCCCAATTCGGCGAAACGCAGGGGCAACTCGCGGTAGCTGCGAAGGGCCGATCGGTAGATGGTGATGTGGAAGGGACAGTTCATCGGCTTCAGGAAGTATTCCTGCTCGTCGACCTCCACGGCAGAGAACATTCCTTCGCGATAAAAATCGAGATGGCCGCTGGTCTGCCAGAGTGTGGACCGGCCGATGTGGGGGGAATACACAACATCGTAGCCACGGCGGTAGTGGATGTCCTTCCAGTAGTCCTCAATGAGGGAGCGGACCCGCCCGCCCTTGGGGTGCCAGACCACCAGACCGGGGCCGATTTCTTCGTGGATGGAGTAGAGTCCCAACTGTCGGCCCAGGGTCCGGTGGTCGCGACGCTCCGCCTCTTCCAGTCGGGCCAGATGGTCGTTGAGTTCATCTTCGGACTCGAAGGCCGTGCCATAAATTCGCTGGAGCATGGGTCGATGTTCGTCGCCGCGCCAGTACGCGCCCGCCACGCTGAGCAGCTTCATCGCGGGGATCTCGGCGGTGCTTCCGACGTGGGGGCCCTGGCAGAGGTCAACGAACCCATTGTGGCGATAGATGGAAATGACTGCGGAATCGTCGAGGCCTTCGATCAACTCCAGCTTGTAGGGCTGGTCAGCGAACATCCGTTGCGCATCGACACGGGACAGCTCTTCCCGCTCGAAGGGGAATGCCCCCGATATCGAATCCCGCATCAGCGCCTCAATCTGCTCGAGGTCCTCCGGCGTGAACGGACGGGAAACTTCAAAGTCGTAGTAGAAACCGTCATGGGTGGGTGGCCCGATACCCATCCTGGCTTCGGGGAACAGTTTCAGAACGGCATCGGCCATCACGTGAGCGGCCGAATGGCGCAAGGAGTGGCGGTGGGCATGGGCATCGCTAACATTGCCGGCGTCGAGGGTGCCGTGGTCTAACATGATTCATTCCTGAGGAAGGATTGGCAGGTTTCATTGCCATTATATCCCAAGCCCTTCGCACTGTTCCTGTATTGCGCGGTATAATGAAGTGTCCGCAAAAGTCTGCTGCCAGGAGCGTTCCATGGCTACGAAAGAGGACCTGGAGACCTTCTCTACCTCAGTCACCTGTCCGGAAGACTTCGACGAATTCTGGAGTCAAACGTTGGAGGATCTGGCTGAGATTCCCTTAGAGCCAAGTGTCACCCTCGACCAACTGCGCAGCAACGAAGATGTGAATGTTTACCAAGCAGGGTACCGCAGTTTGGACGGCCTGGAAATCTTCGGCTGGTATAGCGTGCCAGCGAATGGCGAAGGCCCATTCCCCGCTATACTGGTCCTGCCTGGCTATAAGTCCGAGCCTGCTCTCCGGCGGGACTGGGGCCGCAAGGGCGTGGCAGTTCTGTCGGTGGCCGTTCGGGGCAAGCTGCCCAGCAGCGCGGGATTCAACCCGGGTTACCCGGGCCTTCTGACCCACGGCATCGAGAGCCGCGACACATACAGCTACAAGGGAGTGATCTCTGACTGCTCCCGCGGCGTGGACTTCCTGTTGTCAAGGCCGGAAGTAGACTCCGATGGAATTTACGCCTGCGGCAGCAGCCAGGGCGGTGGACTCACCCTCATCACTACGGGACTGCGCCAGGAAATCAAGGGTGGCGTATCCGGCTATCCCTTCCTCTGCTGCTTCCCGGAGTCGATGAAGATGCTGCGGTCGTACCCGTACGACGAGCTTTCCTGCTACCATCGCGCTTATCCGGGGCGCGAGGAGCAGATGTTAGAGACGCTGAGGTACTTCGACGCCGTGAATTTCGCGCCGCGAATCAAGTGCCCAATGGTGGTAGGAATAGCCCTGGAAGACGAGGTTTGCCCACCTGAAACGAGTTACGCCGCCTACGACCGGCTGGGTGGAGAGCGAGAGCTGTGGCTGTTCCCGGAGTCCGGCCACGGGAATGCCCACGATTATCCGAAGCAGGAAACAGCGTGGCTCGAGGAGCGGATAGCCGCGTCGCAACCCAAGGCGGCGGCCCGATGACGCCCTCCGAGTTTTGGCAGCGAACCGAGGCGCAGTTGGCCGAAACCCCGGCGGATATTTCCGTCAGTCGCGACGCCTTTTATTCGCAACCCGAGTGGGATGTATACCGTCTGCATTACGATACGACTGGCGGACATCGTCTGTTCGCGTGGTTGTCAGTGCCAAAGGACCGGACTAGCGGACCCATGCCGGCGATGCTGAGAATGCCCGATTATGCCAGTGTGCATGACATAATCTACTCATCGCTGCGACACAACGCCGTAGTAATGAATGCAAGCCATCGCGGGCAGAGGAACAGCTATGGCGCGTACCGGGCGTCCTATCCCGGACTTCTCACGGATGGCATAGCCGATGGCGAGTCGTGGGCCATGCTGGGAGCATACGCCGACTGCCTGCGTGCAGTCGACGTATTGTTGACGCAGGACCTCGCGGAAATAGGGCCGGTAACCCTCTGGGGGGCGGGCCTTGGTGGCAGCCTGTCAATTGCCGCGGCGTCGCGACGGTCAAGGGTCGGAGCGGTGGCCGCAGACACGCCCATGCCACTGGGGCATCCGTCCGCGCTCGAACCTGGCCTAGGTTACCCGTTGGGCGAAATCGGAGACTACCTGCGGGCGCAGCCGGACCGGGGTGATGATGTGGAGGCGACCCTGGGCATGTTGGACCCCATTGGGGACGCAGCCCGGGTCTCGGCGCCGGTATTGCTGAGCGCGGGCCGTTTCGACCGGGGGACCTGTCCGCTGGCTTTCGCCGAGAGCTTGGCAAACGCCATCTCCGACTGCGACCTGCGGTTGTACGACGGAGCCGCGGAAGGTGGTGGACATATCCACGCCGCTGCGAGAGTGGGCTGGCTGGCGGAACGGCTTGGAATAGCAGTGCAATAGAACTCGTGAGTTATTAGGAGCTAAAATTACCATGGAACAGTTGAGGCAGAATCTAGCAATCCTGAGCCAGAAGATAACGTCCTTGGTGGAGCGTCTTTGACCTCTCTGCCAAAGAACTGGAAATAGCGGAACTGGAGAAGGAGTCTGCAGAACCGGATTTCTGGACCGACCATCAGCTGGCGCAATGCAAGATGCAGAGGATGGGTCGCCTGCGTGATACAGTAACGCTTTGGAGGGGCCTGGAATCCCGTTCGGAAGAGTTGCTGGAGTTTACCGTTCTGGCTATCGAGGAGGAAGATTTCTCCCTCGAGGAACAGTTGGAGACCGATGCCGCATCGATAGCCCGTGAACTGGCGCGAGAGGAAATCAAGCTAACCCTCTCGGGGCCCTACGACGTCCGGTCTGCCATAGTGACCATTCATTCCGGGGCTGGCGGCACTGATTCGCAGGACTGGGCAGAAATGTTGCTGCGGATGTACGCAGGCTGGGCTGAGTCGGGCAAGAGGCCGGCTGAGGTGCTCGACCTATCCTACGGCGACGAGGCAGGATTGCGAAGTGGCACGCTCGAGGTGGGCGGGAGTCATGCCTTCGGATATCTGAGTGCAGAGCAGGGAGTCCACCGGCTAGTTCGCCTTTCGCCGTATGACCCCAACAACCTGCGTCACACTTCGTTCGCAAATGTGGAGATACTGCCGGCTGTTGAGAGCGAATCGGACGTCGATATTCGCCCTGAAGACATCAAAATGGACACGTTCCGTTCAAGCGGTCCAGGCGGCCAGAACGTGCAGAAGGTGGCGTCAGCAGTAAGACTGACGCATATTCCCACGGGTACTGTTGTGTCCTGCCAGACCGAGCGCTCGCAGCACCAGAATCGGGAATACGCCATGCGGATTCTGCGAGCCAAGCTGCTGAAGCGGCAGGATGACGAGAGGGCGGAAGAGCTGGCACGGTTACGCGGTGAGAGGACCAACCCGGAGTGGGGGCATCAAATTCGCAGCTACGTCCTGCATCCTTACAAGTCGGTGAAGGATCATCGCACCAACCTTCAGAGCACCAACCCGGATGGAGTCCTTGAGGGAGAGATCGACCCGTTTATTGAAGCCTACCTGATGCACAAGCTGGGGAGCGAAGAATAGAGGGGCAGTTGGCGCTCGAGCCTCGAACAAGGTAAGTTCTCAGATAGCAGGTCCTCTAAATGGGGAGATAGACGAAGGGAGCGGTCGAATTGGCCGCTCCCTTGCTTTTAATTCTGATGGTCGGAAACCGGGATTGAAGGCAGTCTAGCAGTTGGCGAGCAGGTGCCCCATTCGCAGCTTTTTGGTGATGAGGTAGTTGCGGTTTTCATCGTTCACGGACGCTTCCAGCGGAATACGGTCCTGTATTTCCAAGCCGAAACCGGACAACCCCACGACCTTGCGGGGATTGTTGGTGAGCAGGCGGAGCTTCGAAATACCGAGGTCCAGGAGTATCTGAGCTCCGGCCTCGTAGTGTCGCATATCAGCGTCAAATCCTAGAGTCTTGTTGGCCTCGATAGTGTCGAGCCCATGGTCCTGAAGGGAGTAGGCCTTTATTTTATTGTGCAGGCCGATGCCCCGGCCTTCCTGCCTCATGTACAGGAGGACTCCCACACCCTCTTCAGACAGCGTCTTCAGGGCCAGTTCAACCTGCTCGCCGCAGTCGCAGCGTAGGCTTCCGAACACATCGCCGGTCAGGCACTCGCTGTGGATGCGCACCATGACCGGGTCGTCTGGGTTCCATTCGCCCTTGGTAAGGGCGATGTGTTCACCCTGATCGAAGTAGCTCCGGTAACCTATGGCCTTGAATTCCCCATAGCGCGTGGGCAGACGCGTTTCAGCCACCCGCTCGATGAGCCGCTCGCTATGGCGCCGATGAGCGACAATCTGCTGGATACTGAGGATTCTAAGGTCGTGGATCTCTGCGAACTCTTCCAACTGAGGCAGACGGGACATAGATCCATCTTCGTTCATCATCTCGCAGACGATGCCCGCGGGGTACATGCCTGCCAGGTTGCAGAGGTCCACGATGGCTTCCGTGTGCCCCGGCCTTGCAAGCACGCCACCGGGATGGTAGCGCAGGGGGAAGAGGTGGCCAGGCCGGGTGAAATCATCCGGTGTGGCCGCCGGATCAATCATAGCCCTGACAGTTGCGGCTCGGTCTTGAGCGGAGATTCCCGTGGTGGTGCCGATGTTGTAGTCCACGGACACGGTGAAGGCGGTCTGGTCTTTCCTGCCGGCGTTCTGGCTGATCATCAGCGGCATCTGGAGTTCGTCCAGGCGCTCGCCGATAACGGGCATACAAAGAAGACCCCTGGCATACTTCACTATGAAGTTGATGGCTTCAGGGGTCGCCGTTTCAGCAGGCATAACGAGGTCGCCCTCGTTTTCCCGATTCTCGTCGTCTACAACAATAAGCAGTTTGCCCGCTTTAAGGTCGTCCAGCGCCTCTTCCAGACTACACAGGGGCATAATTCAGTCCTTCTTCAGAGCTACCATTGCCACACCGCCCCTCACTCACCTCTTCAGCAGGTTTTCAACGTACTTAGCCAGAATGTCGGCCTCCAGGTTGACCCTAGCGCCGACTGATAGTGTTTCTAGATTAGTATTGCGGAGAGTGTATGGTATCACAGCCAACGTGAACGAGGAAGTGCCTACTTTTACCACGGTCAAACTTATACCGTCAACAGCGATGAATCCCTTCTCCACGATGTACGGCATGAGTCGGGACGGGGCCCGGACTCGGAAAATGATGGAGTCGCCTTCCTCCTTGGTGGAAGTGATTCTTCCGGTGCCGTCCACATGTCCCTGTACGATGTGGCCACCCATTCGATCGGTTGCCGACAAGGCCCGCTCGAGGTTGACCGATCCTCCCGCCGACAGGTCACCAAGGGAAGTGCGACGTATGGTCTCTGGGGAGAGGTCCACAGAGAATTCTCTTTCCTCTAGAGACACGGCGGTAAGGCAGGCCCCGTTGACGGCGATGCTGTCGCCGAGTTTCAAGTCGGACATCACCTTCTCGGCGCGAACCGTCATCCCATTGCCGCTGATGCTGACTACGGAGCCGAGCTCTTCGACTATTCCGGTAAACATTGGCTGCTGCTCCAACCTGATGCGGCTCTTGTTTCCTCGGGTTGTTTGTGCCTGGCTGCCCTATGAGATAGCGGCGCCGGAGGTGATCATGGACTCTTGGTCTCTGGGTAGCCAGTCATCAGCCAGTCGGGACCAATCTGGCGGATAGAGGTGCGCTCCAAGCGCATGGCGTGGGCCATCAACTCCGCTCCAGAGCCCTCCACCGGCGACGCGGCCCCCAACCCGCCGATGATCACCGGAGCGACGAAGGAATGTACCTTGTCCACCAGGCCGGCGTCGAACAAGGACCCCAGAGTCAGGCCGCCGCCTTCAACTAGCAGGTGTACCACACCGCGGTGCCCCAAGTCGGCAAGCACCCCCTTGGGGCAGACCTGGCCGACCGCAGTGGCTTCAAGACTAAGCACTTCGGCTCCGGTGCTTTCCAATCCACGGATGTTCTTGGCGGGCGCAGCAGCGGTAGTGTAAACCAGTGCCTGGCCGGGCTGGTGTAGCAACTGCGATTCCACTGGCATCCGGCAGTGGCTATCCAATGCCACGCGGAGGGGCTGACGGGCCAGCGGACGGTCTGTGCTGTCGCGGGCGGTCAAAGCAGGGTCATCGGCTAGCACCGTTTTGATTCCGACCATCACGGCGTCGGTCTCACGGCGCATCTGCTGCACCAGGGACCGGGCTTCGGGGCCGGTAACCCACTTTGAGTCGCCGGTGCGGGTGGCGATCTTGCCGTCCAGGCTCATGGCGAACTTGACAGTGACGAAGGGTAATCCTGTTTTGATGTGCTTGGTGAACCCCTCGTACAACTCCCGGCAAGCCTCTATTTCCGCAGAATCATCCTCAAGCAAGGAGACGTCTATCCCAGCCTCTCTCAGTTCAGCAATGCCACGGCCGGAGACCGCAGGGTTGGGGTCCGACGCCGCGACGACGACTTTGGAAACACCGGCTTCGATGATGGCGCGGGTGCATGGCGGAGTGCGACCCCAGTGGCAGCAAGGCTCCAAGGTTACGTACAAAGTAGCGCCGATAGAGTGTTCGCGGGCTTCGGCGAGAGCGACGACCTCGGCGTGGGCCTGGCCAGGAGGCTGAGTGGCGCCGCGACCCACGATGCTGCCGTCATTGACCAGGATTGCGCCGACGGCGGGATTGGGGCTGGTAGAGCCGAGGACTTGCCGTGCCAGTTCAATAGCCTGCCGCGTAAAGCTCATCCAGCGCTCCCGCCGTCCGGCGAAAACTCTCGTGAGAAGCGGCTTGCGGTGGGGTCGACCTGGCCCTGGTACTTACTGCCCAGTCCCTCAGAACCATAGAGCCGGTCGGCGGGGGTCGTCAGGCGGAGGTAGGAGATCTGCCCAATCTTCATCCCGTAGTACAGCGTGATGGGAAGGCGGGAAAGGTTGCTGAGCTCGAGGGTCAAGTGCCCTTTCCAACCGGGGTCAACGAATCCGGCCGTGGAGTGAATTACCAAGCCGATACGCCCCAGGCTGCTTTTGCCCTCCAGGCGAGCGACGAGGTCGTCGGGCAACTCGATGTTTTCTAGGGTGCTGCCCAGCACGAACTCGCCGGGATGCAGGATGAAAGGGGCGTCGTCGCCGATTTCGACGATCTCGGTCAGGTCATCAAGGCCGACCTTGACGTCGATGTGGGGCCGGCGGGAGTTGGTGAAGACGAGGATCTTGCGGTCGAGGCGAAGGTCGACGCTGGCGGGCTGGATGTCAGACCAGTCGAGGGGGTCAATGACGATGCGGCCCTTTTCCATCTCCTCCTTGATCGTCCTGTCGCTCAGTACCATAAGGCGGTTTCTTCCGATCTCCCGGGCGTGTAATTTGGGCAGATTCTAGCAACCGGGGTACCCTGCCGCAAGGTGAAGAAGGCCCTACTGACTGGCTTCCTCTTCTTGCCCGCCAGTTTCCATATCATCGGAATCCATCGCTTCCGAAGCGCCAGCGATAAGGAACACGCCCTGAACGGTTACAGAAACATCCAGCTCGCCGGGCGAGATTGACGTAGAAAAGGAGTCGGCGCTGGCGAGGGCGGACTCCGCTCGAGCGTACAGGGGCTGGGGTGGTACGTATGATGCGCCTTCGTTGAGGTATACCATGGGGCCCAGTTTCACGCTGGCCAAGTCGGCAAGCATCGAGGCCCTGCGTTCCAGGTCAGCCACGGCATTGGCCCTGGCCTCATCGCGCAGTGGTTCGGGGTCCTCGATGTTGAAGCTGATGCCGTTGATACGCACCACGTCTCCGGAAGCCTCCGCGACTTCGTCAATGATCGGTCCAACATTGTCCAGATCCCTGATCATAACCGTGGCCTGGTTGGAAACGGAGTAGCCGATGAGGCGGCTTTCCCAAACCTTGTAGCAGGCCTTTTCCGGCGATAGCTCCGAAACTTCAGATACTTCCTGCTCCTCGCCGACCGTCGCGGCCTCCTCGCCTGCCGTCGCGGCGTCGGGCTCATCGCAGCGTTCGACTTCCACCCCTTGATAGCGAGGGCTGATGTTGAAGCGGCGGGTCTGGATGTCTTCGGAAGCGACGTCGGCGTCGGTGAGAGCGTCCATCACGCTCTGCATGGCCGCGGCTGCATTGCTCCGCGCGGCCGCCGCCGTCTCCTCTACGGACTCCACGCCCAGCGAGACCACCGCAACGTCCGGCGCGCCGGTGGCCTTGCCGCTGCCATTGACCCAGATGCCGGAGGGACCGTCGTACGGCCCGCCGAAGCTGCCGGGATACGCTGGCGGCTCCCACGTGTACGTCCTCGAAGCATTTCCGTCTTCCCCGCTGTCCTGCGCACCGGCTTGGGCTGCGCAGCCGGTGGCCAGAAGCGCCGTCAGCGCCAGGATGGCCATGAGCATGTGTATTCGAAAGCGCCCGTGCAGCAAGTTCATGGTGGCCTCTTTGGGTTTGAGTCGCCGGTCGGATTTGGCTCAGCCTTGGAAGTTAACCCGGCCGTCCAGCAGGGCTCTGGCCATGACGAACTTGTGTATTTCCGAGGTGCCACCACCGATGCGGGCGTGGCGCAGCAGGTGATACCAGTGCGCGATGGGCAGGTCCAGAGTCTCGCCGGTGCCTCCGAAGACCTGCATAATCTTGTCGATGCTGCGGCAGCCCCACTCGCCGGCGCAATACTTGATCATCGACGCTTCGACGCGCACGTCATCTCCGGCATCGGCTCGGGCCGCCGCCTCGCGGGTGGCTGACCGAAGGGTCATGATGTCTATGTATACGTCGGTCAGCATCCACTGAATGGCCTGCCGGTCGGCGATGGGCCGACCGTAGGTAACCCGTTGCTTGGCCCAGTCAATGGCCATCTCCAGAGCGCGGCTGAGAATGCCCAGCGCCATGGACCCGCGCAGCAGCCGGTCGTGATGTACCAGCCATTTCTGGCCCAGGGTGAAGCCGCGGCCGACCTCGCCCAGCACCTTGGTCTGCGGAACTCGCACGTTGTCCAGGTGGACAGTGTGCTGCTGGGATTTAGTGGGGTTGATCCAGATGCGAATGGGTTCGAATGACAGGCCGGGACTGGGGTTGTCGACAATGAACATGGTGATGCCGCCCCGCTGCCGTTTCTCGGGATCGGTGACGGCTTGAACGAGGAGGTAGTCGGAGCTGGCCGCACCGGAGATGAAGGTCTTGGTGCCGTTGAGCACCCAGTCGTCGCCGTCAAGGACGGCTCGGGTCTGCATCATGCCACCTGGGTCGGAGCCGGCCTCGGGCTCGGTCTGTCCGAATGCGTAATGCAGTTCGCCGCGAATGGACGGAAGAAGGTATTCCTGCTCCTGCTCCGGGGTACAGTTACCAATCATCATCATTGGGACAGGTGAAGTCGGAAGCTGGACTATGCTCTTGTGCACCTCTTCGTCGAGCACGACGTGTCCCAGGGCGCCCATACCGCCGCCGTCGTACTCCTCGGGTACGAAAGATGTGTAGATGCCGGTGTCCTTGGAGATCTGGTTCAGGCGGGCCCATTTGTCGGGAGGAAGCGTTCCCAGGATGCCCTGCAGCGCCTCGGCAATCCCTCGCGGCGCACCTTCGTCGTCCACGCCGTCCAGCGTGGGATTGGCCAGGTACTCCGGCTCAAGCGGGTAACACTCGTCCTTCACAATCTGGCGAATGGTGAGCTTGAGGGCTTCCAGTTCCGGCGGCAGGCCGGCCTCTCCAGCGATCATCGGGTTGTCTCCTGGGCATCAGGTTGACTTGGCGCACCGGAATTCCGGCGTTTGAAAAGGCGCGAGATGCCTCGCGCCCTGAGTGCAATTGGTATCACTCGAAGCTTGAAATGGGTATCAATGGAGTGGGCAGACGAATTTGAAAGCAGACAATGCGGTGTTATCGCTCGCACCCTGGGCTGGCGTCGCGGCATTAACGGACGCAGTGTCCCGACCCTGCTCCAGAGCTGAAAAACCAATGGCGAAAAACGACAGGGTGAGCAAAACGATGATTGCCACGGCGGCGAGGGTGGCTTTCCTCGACCGGGAGGGCCTCCCTGTTCCGTGGTACGCTCCGTTGCTTTCTGAGACAGACAGACTCATACAGCCAATTCTATAACGGGGCGGCTGACATTGCCATATCCGCATTCTTCAAGAATACAAGCCACGACACGTCTTGTCGTTCAGATGTCTTGTAGTTCGGAGGAATTGCGACCCGGAAGCCGTGCTAAAATAAGCGGCGGCAGATTTGTGGCCGATTTGATGTGATGCAATTCAGGAATCTTCCCAGCGTTGACAGTCTGTTGTCCGCTCCCAACGTGGCGGCGGCCGCAGAATCATTCAGTCGCGAGTGGGTGGTGGATTTGGCGCGGCAGGAGCTGGATGCCGCCCGCCAGCGAATCCGACAGGGCCAGGATGCCGACAGCGCGGAGGAGATCGCCGCGCTGGTTTGCCGCCGAGTGGAAGAGGCGGGGCAAGCCGAACCCCGGCGCGTCATCAATGCCACTGGAGTGGTAATCCACACCAACCTGGGTCGCGCTCCCCTCAGCCGCGCCGCGATAAAGGCAGCAGAGGAGGCAGCCGCCGGCTACTCCAACCTGGAGTTCGATCTCGAGTCGGGCAGACGCGGCTCCCGGCAGGCGCGGTTGCAGTCGTTGCTGCGGCAGCTCACCGGGGCAGAAGCGGCGCTGGCGGTAAACAACAACGCCTCGGCAGTTATGCTCGGGTTGCTGGCCTTGGCTGCCGGTCGCGAGGTAATAGTGTCTCGCGCAGAGGCGGTCGAGATTGGCGGCGGCTTTCGCGTGCCGGATGTTCTACGCCAGAGCGGGGCCACACTGGTAGATGTGGGCACCACAAACCGGACCTACGCCCGAGATTACGAGGATGCGACGAACGACAATACAGCCGCCTACCTGAAGGTGCACGCCAGCAACTTCCGCGTCGAGGGCTTCACCGCCGAGGTGGAGTCGCGAGACCTGGCAGAGCTGGGCGACCGCCTGGGCGTGGCTGTGCTACACGACGTAGGCAGCGGTAGCCTCCTACCGACGGACAGGTACGGACTGGCCCACGAACCGACGCCGCAGGAAAGCGTCCGGGCCGGCATGGGGCTGGTGTTTTTCTCGGGCGACAAGCTGCTGGGAGGGCCGCAGGCGGGCATCGTGGTCGGACGCGGGGCACTGGTGGATCGACTGGCGCGGCATCCGCTGGCTCGGGCCGTGCGGATCGACAAGCTGAGCCTGGCGAGCCTGAACGCCACGCTGCTGCATTACCTGCGAGGAGAAGCCGAGCGGGAGGTGCCGGTGTGGCGCATGATCTCCGCTACCCCCGAAGGGCTGAAGGAACGGGCCAAGGGGTGGGAGAGGCAGCTTTCGGGACAGTACACCGTGGTCGAGGCGCGGTCTGCGATCGGCGGCGGCAGTCTGCCTGGCGAGACACTGCCGACGTGGGCGCTTTCGCTGGACGCCTCGTCATTGCCAGGAGGAGCGGATGGCGTCATGCGACGGCTTCGGGAGGGCCGACCACCAGTGGTGGCGAGGGTCGAGGACGAGAGAGTTCTGTTCGATCCGCGAACGGTCGCCCAAGATGAGGACATAGAACTGCTGAAGGCCCTGCAGGGTCTGAACTGCTGAGACATGGATCGAGAGCCGAGCGTGAGAGAACCGGAGCAAAGGAAACGATGACCGACTATCTGCTGGTGCATGGCCCGGGACAGGGGTCCTGGGTCTGGGGGAAGGTTTGGGGACGAATGACGGCGCCGGTGGAGAATCCGCCGACGCTGCACAAGCGCCGCCGCGCCAACCGTGTACACCCCGTGGACCTGCCGGGGCATGGACCCGACGTGGCCGGCGATACCTCGGCGGTGCGGCTCGAGGAGTGCGTGGAGGTCATCCGGCGGGCCATTGAGCAGGAGCAGCTGCGGGACGTGGTGTTGGTGGGCCACGGCATCTCCGGCGGCATTGTGCTGGAAGCCGCCAGGCATCTGCCCACTCCCCCGAAGCGACTGGCGCTGGTCGGGGCCGCAGTACCGGAAGGGCAGAGACCGCTCATCAGCGGGTGCGCCAGTGGGGTTCGTTCCGGCTACAAATTGTTCTCGTTTCTCAGCGCGGTGTCGCGGCAGGAGTTCCGGATTCCGCGGCCAGCCCTCCAGCGATACCTGTGCAATACGATGGAAGCGATGGAGATCGTGCAGATACTAGGGTTCTTCGGCCCACTGCCCACGAGGCTGCTGAACTCGCGGCTCTCTCCCGAGGCGGCGGAGCCTACTGCGCCGCTGAGCTGCATTGTGCTGACAGAGGACAAGCTGGTTTCGCCGGAGGCGCAGCGTCGGACCGCCGAGCGCCTGAACAGCGATGACACGCTGGAAATCGACGCCTGCCACATGGCCCTCTGGCAGAAGCCGGAGGCTGTGGCGGAGGCGCTGTTGACGTACGCCTAGCGGGACGGGATGAGGCAGGGGTCGAAAAGGAAGGGCCGGTGATTCACCGGCCCTTTACATTAGTTGGGGAACCCGGGACCTTCGCGTTCTACCAGCCGGGGCGGCGGTTGCCGCATCCTTCACAGAACACGTCCCGCATGGGGCCATTTTCGTGGCCGCACTTGTCGCAGGTCCAGATTGTAACCAGCATCGAGATCTGCATAAAAATCACCTCAGCGATTTTTGTTGACTTCCTTCCCGCGGGTTCGATGAGGCCCCGCGGGATTGGGTCCTAGTGGTGGTGACCGTGGTGGTCGTGTTCTTCCTCTTCTTCCTGGGTTATCAGCGAGTAGGTGGTCAGGATCATGCCAGCCACACTGGACGCGTTTTCGAGGGCGGAGCGGGAGACCTTGGTCGGGTCGATAATGCCGCGTTCCACCATGTCGCCGTAGTCGCCGCGGGCAGCATCGAAGCCGAAGTTGCGTTCGGTGTTGCGGCGGACTTCATTCACCACGACGGCGGGCTCGGCGCCGGAATTGCGGGCGATGATCTTGATCGGCTCCTGCAGGGCTTCCAGCAGGATGGAGCGGGCCACTTCCTCGTCGCCGTTCAGCCGCACGCTGTCAAGGACGTGCAGGGCCCGGATGTAGGCCACGCCACCGCCGGGAACGATGCCCTCTTCGACAGCGGCACGGGTGGCGGCCAAGGCGTCCTCCACGCGGGCCTTGCGGTTCTTCAGCTCGGGCTCGGTTGGTGCGCCCACCTTGATGACAGCGACGCCGCCGGAGAGCTTGGCCAGCCTCTCCTGCAGCTTCTCCTTGTCGTACTCGGAGGTGGTTTCCTCTATGAGGACTCGAATCTGCTCGGTGCGGCCCTTAATCATATCCGGATCGCCGACCCCACCGACGATGGTGGTCCGATCCTTGGTTGTCTCGATACGGCGCGCCTGGCCGAGATCGGCGACGGAGGCCTGGTCGAGGCGACGCCCGCGCTCTTCCGACACCACCTCGGCACCGGTAAGGACGGCGATGTCTTCCATCATGGCCTTGCGGCGGTCGCCGAAACCGGGGGCCTTGACGGCGAGGCAGTTGATGGTGCCGCGAAGCTTGTTCACCACCAGCACGGCGAGGGCCTCGCTCTCGACGTCCTCAGCAATGATGACCAAGTTGCGGGTGACCTGAAGGGCGCTCTCCAGCACCGGCACAAGCTCGGCGGCCGAGGAGATCTTCTTGTCGGTTACCAGGATGTATGGATTCTCGACTGTGGACTCCATCCGCTCGGGGTTGGTTACGAAGTAGGGGCTGATGTAACCGCGGTCGAAATTCATGCCCTCGACGTATTCGGTCTCGGACTGGATTCCCTTTCCTTCCTCGATGGTGACCACACCCTCGGCGCCCACCTGCTCCAGGACGTCGGCCAGCATGTTGCCGATTTCACCGTCGTTGGCGGAAATGGTGGCAACCTGGGCAATCTGGTCTCGCCCCTCCACCGAGGTGGAGATGGAAGCGAGCTCCTTGACGAGGGCGGCCACGCTCTTGTCAAGGCCGCGCTTGATGGCCATGGGGTCGGCCCCAGCGGCCACGTTCCGCATGCCCTCACGGACGATGTGGTGAGCGAGTACGGTGGCGGTAGTGGTGCCGTCGCCGGCGACGTCGTTGGTCTTGCTTGCCGCTTCTTTGATGAGCTGGGCGCCCATGTTTTCGAAGGACTCGGGCAGCTCAACTTCCTTGGCGATGGTGACGCCATCGTTGGTGATTACCGGTGCGCCCCACTTCTTCTCGAGGGCGACGTTGCGGCCCTTCGGTCCGAGGGTGCGACCCACAGCGTTGGAAACCGTCGAGATGCCTTTCAACAGGGCTCTCTGTGCAGCCTGATCACTGATAATGCTCTTGGCTGGCATTCCTCTTCTATCCTCCTTGCGACTGAGACGGGCAGTTTCTTACATTTCAACTACATAGGATAATTCCGCACTCTCTGCCGGTCAAGGTTGGGAAGTTAAACGCCGAGCGCGCCGAGGGGGCAAATTGACCACAGAGGACACAGGGGGCACAGAGAATATTGCCATTTTTTTCACCGCCGAGTTCGCAGAGGGCGCCGGGGGTTATTAACCACAGAGAGCACAGAGTGCACTGAGGAGTTGTTTAAATGCCGAGGGCGCAGAGGAGGCGCAGAGGGCGCAGAGATTTTTGGTGGTCTCTTTTATTGTCAAAGTTAGTTGCCCCTCGCGGATTCTCTGATGCGATGGGAGACGGGGTTTGGATTCCCGCCTGCGCGGGAATGACGGGTGGATGCGGGAATGACGGGGTTGGGATTTCCCGGGGCAACGGCTTCTATGGCTAGGCGTCCCGGGACCACAGGGAGGCGCGCATGAAGCCCTTTTCGGCGGCCCAGGGCAGGAGGGCGCCGACGATGTCCCGGGGTTCGGGGAGCCTTTTGTCGTCGAGGCAGCGTTCGAGGTACTTGCGCAGGGCCATGAAGGTGCTGAGGCGGAAGCCGGCCTTCCCGATGCTGGGGATGAAGGCCGAGCCCATCCTATCGAGCTCGAGGTGGGAAGCGGGAGGGACGTCGTTTACGGCCTCCTCGTAGTCGTCGCAGAACTCCTCGGCGAGGCGACGCAAACGGATTATGGCTAGGTCCTTGGCGAGCCTGCGCTGGAGGTGCCTGATGCGGCCCCAGATAGCGTTGAAGGAATACATGGGTTCACTCTCCTGAATGGTTGGGTTGCCGGGGTTTTTCGGAACCCGCTCATTTCCGAACATTTCCGCTCTTGGCAGGTTTGCAGCGGCGGGTGATGGTGGCGCTGTGCGGTGTATTTGCATGGATGGACAGGATATAAGGGATTCTCCTTTGAGCGTCGTTTACGCCGAGGGATCCACTTACCACAGAGGGCACGGAGAACACAGAGTTTTTTGGTCGGGCTCCGTGGGTCGAGGGATATGCGTCTCGAAGGGGCCGAAACAGTTGGCGTCTCTGGTCAGTACATTTATTCTAATACCCAATTCACGGCTACGGCAAGGGGCAAGCGTCATTGGGAGGGGTGAAGGGGTGTCGCACCTCGTTAGGATGGGTAGCTGAAGGGGCCGGTGTTCAGCAGGCAGCAGTATCGCTAATATGTATAAACAATATTGTGATTGTTTTCACAGCCTTGACATACATAATCATTATTGGTATAATTGATATAGACAGTTTCAATCGTAGCGAGAACCAACCGGCGGGAGTACAGAATCCACGCCGGTCAAGAAGATCACTGGAGGTGCGAACCATGTCTAAGCCCCGATCCACCGAAGGGGTGAGTGTGGCGGCGGGTTGAAGGGGTAAGAAAGTGCTCCCGGCATCGGGGATAATGGTTGTTGTTACGGCAAACCATCCTCGAAGCAGGAGCACCTGATAGATGCTACCACCCAGCGAGCCCGACCGCATCCGAATCGCCTTCGACGACCACCGCCTGGTGAGCAATGCCGGGCTGATCCTTCCGGTCACCCTCGCCCAGCGCCTGGGCTTGGGTGAACTCGTCGGCAATCACGTTGACCTGGGAAATGCGCCGGGGCGGGCGAACACGGGGGACAAGATGCTGACCCTGGTGGCCTCCGCGCTGGCCGGTGGCGACTGCATTGACGACGCCGATGTGTTGCGCACCGGCGGGACGGCTGGCGCCATCGGCTGCGTGGTCAAGGCGCCGTCCACCCTAGCAGCCTGTCCGAGTATTAGATTTTTGAGACGAAAAGCGCCACTGTCTAATCTCATCGGTGACTAATAGGCTCTAATAAAACAGTAATCGGAAAAATTGACTTTATTGAAGACGATTTGCGTTTAGAACATTGTCTCTCGGACGGGCTGCTAGGCACCTTCCTGCGCAGCTTCCGGTGGGGCCATGTCCGCCAGCTGGACCGGGTGAGCCGTGAGCTGCTGGCGCGGGCCTGGGCCACTGGGGCCGGACCCGGTGACGGGCCGTTGACCATCGACCTGGACTCCACCATCTGCGAGACCTCCCCACTAACCAACGTCGTCACGCGGCAATTGGCGCGTCAGGGGGGCGTAGGTTGTGTGTTCCGGAGCATCGGGGATGGGCACCAGCAAATAGCCCAGTTGCGCCGCCCGCCGCTTTGCCGCGCGCAACGCCCGCTGCTGATATCGGCGTTCGTAGTATTCGGCCCCGGCGTCCACGTACTCTTGACCGTAGCGCAGCATGGAATAGAAGATGCGAGCCAGCTTGTGGGCCGTGGCGGTGATGGCTTGGGCCCGCCCATCTGTGCCTTCTTCCGGCGCAGGAAGGCGCCCAGGGCGCTGTCGGAGCGGTGCAGAGCGTTGGCCGCCAGACGTAAGGCCGCCGCCGCACGGTTGGCGCTGGGCTTGGTCTTGGAGCTCATGACCTTGCCGCCGGTGATGCGGTTGTTCGGGCTCAGCCCCAACCAAGACGCAAAGTGCTTCGCACTCGGCCATTTCGTCATGTCGGCGCCAATCTCACTCACCACCTTGAGCGCGGTGTAGGCATCCACACCGTCGATCTGGGTCAGGTCAACCCCCGTCATACGGTACAGGTGCGTCCAAACGTCGAAGCGTGGCGCGTTTCCTTTGCTGCGTCTCCGGCCGGACTTCGCCGCCGGAGGATCACCATTGCTGCGGTCCTCGAAACGCTCCAACTGGGCTTCAATCTCCCGGTCGCACTCGGCAATCTTATCCTGATAGAACCGGTACAGCTCCAGGGCTTGGTTCAGCTCGAAGATGTGCTCCTCCCGCCAGTGCCCCTGCAGCGACTTGGCGATGGTTGCCTCGTCGGCTTTGATCCTGGGATCGCGCAATTGCGCCAGTTGTCGCGGGTCCCGTTGGCCGTCCACGATGGCCTCGATGATGTCCAGGCCGGTCTTGCCGGTGATATCGCTGATGACGTGGTGGAGCTTCACGTTCATCTGGGTCAGCGCCTTCTGCATATGCTGGATATGGTGGGATGCGTACTGCACCAGCATGACCCGCTGCCGCAGGTAGCTGCGTAAGCGTCGGATCTCCCCGTCGGGCCGGAAAGCCCCCGAGAGCAGGCCGTAGGTGTGCAGCTGCTGCAGCCACTGGCAGTCCAGCACGTCGGTCTTGCGGCCGGGCACGTTCTTGATGCGCCGGGGGTCCACCAGCATCACCTGGAAGCCCCGTTCTTCCAGCACCCCGAACAGCGGTATCCAGTACACGCCGGTGGACTCCATGACCACGGTCTCCACACCACACTCGGTCAGCCAGTCCGCCAAACGGTACAGGTCCGCCGTGAAAGCCTCGAACTCTCGCACCGGCTGCTCCGCCCGGTCGGCGGGCACCGCCACATAGTGGCTGGTAGCGCCCACGTCGATGCCCGCCGCGTTCAGGTTCAGCTGGGACAGCCCTTCCGGTTTTGCCCCGCTCTGGCGTCTGCTCATCATCGCCTCTGCCATTGCCGTGTAGGCGTGTCGCCGGAGGGAGCCGCGGACTGTAGCCACTCTCCCCAACGGGATCGCCCCGATCGGGGCTTCACCAATGATGCCGTCGTAAGGCTCCCGGACCATGCTACGGGTCGGGCAATACGCACCAGAGTCTGCTCGGTCTTTGTCCGGACGACACGCCTCGCCATGAGCATACATCCTTGGGCCGACTCACCAGTTAGTCGCCTCTGCACAGGCCGGACAAGGCCATAATATTGCTACGGGCTGGCCAAGGAGGGGGCGCGCCACCACGGCTACACCGGCCAGCGGGGCTATCACCCGCTGCTGGCCGTCGCCGCCGGCACCGGCGACGTGCTGATGGTCCGGCTCAGGGAGGGCCGCGCCAATACCGCTCGGGGCGCCGCTCACTTCCTGCGTGAGACGGTGGGACGGGTGCGCTACGCCGGGGCCAAAGGTCAACTCACGATGCGGGCCGACAGCGGCTTCTACACCCACGCCATCGTCGCGGTCTGCCGCAAGCTGGATGTCCGTTTCTCCATCACCGTTCGGCAGCACGCCAGCCTGCGGAACCTCATCGAGGCCATACCGGAGGCGGACTGGACGCCGGTCCCCTACTGGACGGACGGCGCCGCCGACGTGGCGGAGACCAGCTACACCCCCTTCCAGAGTGAGCCCGGCGCCGCACCGGTGCGGCTCATAGTCCGGCGGGTGAAGCCCACGCCTGGCTCTCAACTGGCCCTGTTGGCCACCTACAGCTATCACGCCTTCATCACCGACCGGGATGGCGACACCCTGGATCTCGAGGCAGACCATCGCCGCCACGCCGAGATCGAGAATGCCATTCGCGACCTCAAGTACGGCGTGGGTCTCAACCATCTCCCGTCCGGCCGTTTCGCCGCCAACGGCGCTTGGCTGGCGGTCCAGGCGATTGCTCACAACCTGGCGCGCTGGACGGCGCGCATCGGTCTGGGCGAGCAGGTGGTGACCACCAAGACCCTGCGGCGGCGATTCTTCTCCCTCGCCGGTCGGCTCACCCGCTCGGCGCGCCGCCTGACCCTGCATTTGCCTCGGCGCTGGCCTTGGGAGGCCCAGTTCACTGGCGCCCTGACCCGATTGCGCACCCTGCCGCTTCCCTCCTGACCGTGGCGCCGGCAACCGGCCCACCATCCTCGCCCTCATCCACCAGCCAGTCGAAGATCTCTCCCACTCGCGCCGCACGAATCGGCCAGCGAGAGTTCCTTGCTGCCTTCGGCCACCTCATGAGCGGCTCCTCTCACCGCCAACAGACCTGCTACTGGCTCCGCCCGCCCCATATCCGCCGGGACGGTCCCTTCCCCATCCCTGTGATGCCCTGTTCCACCGCCCTCCCCACTCCGTTCGGTGGATTGGGGCTAAGAAAGCGAAGATCGGAATGGCGCTTGGTGCGGTGGCCCTTGCTGCGGCCGCGTACGGGGGCTACAGGCTCTGGAAGGCCCGGTCGCGACGCAAGGCACGGTAATGGCGATGAGGAGACGGTCTGTTCCCAAGGGGAGGTGAGGGTGATGTGGAAACCCGGGACCAAGCCCGGGTGTAGTCAGCCCGCTTAGACCGAAACTCCAGCATCGTCGGGAAGAGCGTCCTCAATCGAGGGCGCTCTTCTCTTTTGTCACTTCGACAGTCTGCTACTTCGACGGTTTGCTACTTGGAAGGACATAGGCCGTGCCGGCCGTTGGCGGATGCCCGTGGCTGGCCGGGTCGCGTGCTAGACTTGTCGCGTGAACGCGCGGACGGAATTCGTTGCCGACCTGCATATACACTCGCGCTTTGCCTACGCGTGCAGCAAGAACCTCACGCTGGCGAACCTGGCGACTGCAGCCAAGACCAAAGGCATCGACCTGCTGGCAACCGGTGACTTCACCCACCCGGCGTGGCTGGCTGAGCTGAAGGACAACCTCGCCGAGGTGGCCGCGGGCACCTACGAGTTCGAGGGCGTCAGGTTCGTCCTGGGCACCGAAGTGAGTTGCGTGTACCGGCAGGGAGGGAGGTCGCGAAGACTGCACCTGCTGCTATTCCTCTCGTCTCTTGAGGCGGTGCAGCGGTTCAACGCTGAGCTTTCAGCGCGCGGGGCCAAGCTGGAGGGAGACGGTCGCCCGACGGTGGGGTTGTCGGCGGAAGATCTGACCTCGCTGTCGCTGGACACGGACCCCGGCGCCGTGGTCATGCCAGCCCACATCTGGACGCCGTGGTTCGGGATGCTGGGATCGGTGTCGGGGTTCAACAGCCTGGAGGAATGCTTCGGGGCCGCGACGCCGTTGATCAAGGCGGTGGAGACGGGACTTTCCAGTGACCCGGCAATGAACTGGGGAGTTCCCGACATGAATGGGAGGGCCATCGTGTCGTTCTCCGACGCCCACTCACTGCCGAGCCTGGGGCGTGAACTGACGGTCTTCCGGGGAACGCCAACCCATGACGGTTTCAGGCAGGCCATCGAGAGGAACGAAATTGCCTATACGGTGGAATTCCACCCTGAAGAAGGAAAGTACCACTACAACGGCCACCGCAATTGCGGGGTCAGGCAGTCGCCGTCCGAAACAGCCGCGCGGGAAGACTCGCGATGCCCGGTCTGCGGGCGGCCGATGACGCTGGGCGTGTTGCACCGGGTGGACTCGCTTTCTGCAGGAGAAACCGAAGGCAACGATATGGCTCCGGATGAAGGCGGCTTCATCCGGTCGCCGGACGGACGGGCTCCGTTCATGCGGCTGGTGCCGCTAGAGGAGCTGCTTTCCGAAACATTGGGGGTCGGTCGGCGGAGCAAGAAGGTAGGCAAGGTTTACGACCTGCTATGCGCCGAACTGGGCAGCGAGCTGGCCGTGCTGGCGTGGGCGGACATGGAGCAAGTCGAGAGAGTCGCCGGGGAGCAGGTGGCGATCGCCATCCTGAGGGCTCGAAGCGGAAACGTTGTGGTGGAACCCGGCTACGATGGGCAGTACGGAACTGTGCGCGTACTGTAGCGGTGGCGGGACGATCAGCTCTGGATAGCGTTCCGGTGTGGGTTCTTCGGCGGTTGAGGGACGGCGAGGAAGGTGGGCCGGGGCACGTTCCGGCGGGTGGAAGCGCCATTCGCTTGTGCTACAATTCACGAAATTCGAGCTAGCCACCGTTACGGAGGCTGCTCAAGGATCCTGGACAGTTCGATTTGCCGCAGGAATTCGCGGTGTACCTGCGCCGTCTACAGAAAGAAGACATTGTCGAGGTCGTGGAGATCGAAAGAGAGGCATTCTCGCCCGCCTGGTCGAGTTCCCCTTTCAAGCGCGACATCAACAATAAGCGGGCCTGCTACTTGGTGGCCTGCATTGAAGAAGAAGACGAGCCTCCTCCGCCTGTCGAGGAACCGGAAGAGTCGTCGCGCTCGTGGTTGTCGCGGCTCGGGGCACGCCTGGGACTCGGAGGGGTAGAGGAGGCGCCGGAGAGGGAAGACTGCTCCATCGCGGGGTACGTAAGCGTCTGGTACCAGGGCGATGAGGCGCACATCGTGGAAATCGCGGTGCGTGAGACCATGCGCGGGAACGGCATAGGTGAGTTGCTGCTCATCGGTTCGCTTCGTGCCGCAGTGGAGTACGGGTCGCACGTGATGACCCTGGAAGCGCGGGTGTCCAACTTCATCGCGCAGCGGCTGTACGAGAAATACAGCTTCAAGTCGGTGGGCATGCGCAAGGGCTACTACTCGGACAATCGCGAAGACGCCGTGATAATGACCACCACGCCGATTGACTCCACCGAGTACGGGAGAATGTTCTCGGAGCTCCAGAACACGTGGGAGAGTCGATGGGGCAGCATCGACATCAGGGAGTGAACTGCGTGCATGGCCGCGCCCAACGCGGGTGAGACAGTCGATTTCAAGTTGACCATATTATGGCCGGTTGATAGAATGAGGCTCATTGCGCCTTGCCATTGGTCGGGCGTTTGTCTACGCGCTGAAGGAAGGGTCATTTCCGGGGGCTTATGCTGGTAATCGGGCTCACAGGCGGCATCGGCACCGGCAAGAGCGAAGCCGCCCGCCACATGGTATCGCTGGGGGCCGCGCTGATTGACGCAGACCTTGTGGGCCACGAAGCATACAAGCCTCACGCGGAAGCGTGGCGGCAGGTGGTCGAAGCTTTCGGTGAAGGCATTCTCCAGCCCAGCGGAGAGATTGACCGTCGCAGCCTGGGCGCCATCGTATTCTCCGACCCGGACCAGATGGCCCGGCTGAACGGCATCATGCACCCGCTGATGGCAGGGATGGTGCGGGATAAGATAGAAGCACTGCAGGCGGACGGCGCGGAGACGGTGGTGGTGGAAGCCGCCCTTCTCTTCGAAGCAGGATGGAACTCCCTGGTGCAGGAAGTATGGGTAACCGACGCTTCGGAAGATGCGGTAATACATCGGCTGGCACAGCGAAACGGAATGAGCGAGGAGGAAGCGCGCAAGCGTCTTGCTTCCCAAATGACTCGTGCGGAAAGGCTGGAGCGGGCCGATATTGTGATTGACAATTCGGGGGACGTCGCCGAAATGCAGACGGCGATTGACGAGTTGTGGGCAACCAGAGTCAAAGAGAGGATTGAGCAGAGATAATGGTAGAAGCCGTAGAGCAAGAACAACAACATTACAGCGAGTACGCCATTGAGGAATTTCTGGTCAGGGCCGAGCCGTACTATCGCGCAGTGGGCGACGAGATGGAGCTGTTCGCCGCGGCTTACCAACAGCACATTCCGGTTTTGCTAAAGGGGCCGACCGGATGTGGCAAGACCCGGTTCGTTGAATACATGGCCTGGAAGCTGGGCCGCCCACTAACAGTTATCAAGGAAGATGGCAAGACCTCGGGCGAAGCGGCACCGCAGGAAGTGCAGGAGGTCCGGGGCGGCGAGGTCCGCGTGCCACTGGTCACCATCGCCTGCCACGAAGACCTGACCGCCAGCGACCTGGTGGGGCGCTACCTACTGGACGCAAATGGCACACGCTGGATCGACGGGCCCATGACGCGGGCAGTCAAAGCCGGCGCGATCCTGTACTTGGATGAGGTTGTTGAAGCCCGCAAGGACACCACGGTGCTGATACACCCCCTCACCGACCACCGTCGCATCCTTCCGGTGGAGAAGACTGGCTCCATCATCGAGGCCGACGACCGGTTTCTGCTCTGCATCTCCTACAACCCCGGCTACCAGAGCGCACTGAAGGACCTGAAGCACAGCACCAGGCAGCGGTTCATCTCCATAGAGTTTTACTACCCGCCCCGGGAAATCGAGCGGGATATTATTCAGCAGGAGAGCGGCTGCACCGAAGAACAGGCCGATTCACTGGCAAAGCTGGGCGAGAAGATTCGCAACCTTGAAGACCACGGACTGCAGGAAGGCGCAAGCACACGCCTGCTGATTTACGCCGGGCGCCTGATATCCGAAGGGATCCCGGCTCGTCGCGCCTGCCAGGTCGCCATCGTCTGGACCCTGACCGACGACCCCGAATTGCAGCGGAGTCTCGAGGAAGTGACCTCCTCTATCTTCGAGTAGACCTCTCGGAGTCAGTCCATCCTGGAGTTGGAGCGTAGGCAGTCCTGACGCCACCGGAGTTGATCAAGCGGGCGCTGTCGAACCGGCCTACCGAAAGGGTAGCCGGGGATGACCTGACGCCCGCAGCGGTCATGGTGCTGCTGTATCCCAAGGAAGGCGAGTACTGCGTTCTGCTGAACAAGCGCTCCCAGGAAGTGGAGCACCACAAGGGGGAAATATCCTTCCCCGGCGGCGCGACAGATCCCGAAGACCGCGATCCCCTGGACACCGCCCTCCGGGAAACCGAAGAGGAGATGGGCATCCGGCGGGACGATATTAAAGTCCTGGGTGAGATGGACGAGGTGGCCACCCGGTCCAGTTTCCGAGTCAGGGTGTTCGCCGGGACCATCGGGCAATCCTACGAGTTTCGCCCCAGCGCCGACGAAATCGCGGAGATCGTCGAGTTCCCGGTCACAGCGCTGCGGGACCCTGCCAGCATCCGGGTCGAGACCCACTGGCAGGATGGCAGCCCCTCAAACGTCTACTCTTACGCCCACGACAAGCACGTGGTCTTTGGCGCAACGGCAAGAATCCTCCAGCAATTCCTGCAACTCTTGGAGGACGGGCTGGATAGCGAGGGTCAGAATTGACGAGTAGCGCTCCGACACCGGAAATCGAACAGGAACTGGCCAAACTTCCCCCTGCGGTACTGGAGGCATACCAGGAGGCGGTCAAGCCCGTCAACGACGCGTTCGGGCCTGACGAAGTGGGTCTCTGGGCCAAGGAAGGGGTATCCATAGGTTCCCAGACCATTCGTTCCTGGGAAGCGGCCATTGAGTACTACAAGGTCAGCCCCCATGTGTGCCGCTTTCTGTCCTTCCCGTCATTCATGCAGTGGGCCCGCTGCGGGACCTACCTGGCGCAGGACTCTCCCACGCTGGCGGTGGCCTTCTTCAAGTCCAGCGTGGCCATCGTGCCGAACCTGCGGCCCCAGTACATCCCTCGCTGGGCCGGACTGGGCCGGAGCCTGTACAAGGGCACGTGGAAGTCCAGCACCCTCGCGGCCAAGTTCTTCGAGGTCTCGCCGGAACTGGTGCGGAGCCTGCCGTTCTGGGACGTTGAGGTATTTGCATCCCTGATCGAGGCGCTGTCCTACAAGTCCTACGACGTTGCCAGCGAGTGCCTGACCTTAGGTAAAGACGTGTTGCCCGGCATGGGCCGGGAGCGCGAGCCGTTCCTGGCGATGACCCGGGCGCTGATCGACAGCAGCTGGCGCGAGGTCAAGACCTGCCTGGAGCTGGTTCCCCGGGCGCTCCAGCACGTGGACGAGGCCCAGACCGGCCGTTTCCTGAAGCTGGGCGAGAGGCTGGCCAAGGTCGGCCTGCGCGACACATCCCGATTCCTGGCCGACGGCACCCAGGCGCTGGGCCGCGTGCCGCAGGGCAACCAGGGCTACATTCTCGACCTGTGCGACCAGCTGGTCGCCGTGGCCCCGGAGGCCGTGCCGCCGTTCCTGCGCAGCCTGGACAGCGTGCTCACGCGCATCACGGTGAGCCAACTAGACACTTGGTATCAGCACGGGATGCGGCTGCTACAGGAAAACCCCGAAAGCGGCATCGCCTTCTTCAAGATCGAGTCCAACACCTCCGAACAGATGCTGGAAACCCTTTCGTCCAGCCTGGAGCTGGACCGGGTCAAGGGCATCCTGCGGCTGTACTGCCGCGCATTGTCCGGAGCCGGCATCGAGATCATGAACACCCAGGAACTGGTGCGTCGCAACATCGGCTGGGTGGACGAGGATACGGCCTCCACCGACGGCTCCAGGGTGTTCCTGCCGCCGGTAGTCGACCACTACTCCAACAAGCAGGACAACTTCTCGTGGTTCAAGGTGGTATCTACCCACCAGGTCAGCCACCTGGAATTCGGCAGCTTCGAGTTCCAGTTCGACACTCCGGCGACGCAGTTCGAAGATCGCCGGCATGCCCTTGAGGAAGAAATCAACGCCAAGAAGGCCGAGGAACAGGCGGCCCGGCAGGCCATGATCGAGATGGCTCGGGAGATGGCAGGCGGCGAGTCGGACGTGGAGGTCTCGTTCGTCGAGATGCGGCCGGACGGTTCGTCATCGTCGATGATGTCCGAAGATATGATGCAGGAAAGCGGCGGCTCGATGCGGGCATACACCGACATCGGCCGATTCCTGGCGTTGTTCGAGAACGGCAAGCTGGCCTTCGACCTGTTCACGGTCCTGGAAGACTGCCGCCTCGACTACCGGATCAAGGTGGAATACCCGGGCATCAGCCGGGCTTCCTCTCGGGTCCAGAGCGAAACGCTGGAGCGGCGGCCGGACATTCAGGAAATGCCGCTGCAGCAGGCTATGGTTGAACTGCTCATTCATATGAGCCTTGAGAAGTTCAGCGGCCTGCCCGTACCCGAGGAATACGAAGAAGTGGCGGTGATGCTCTCCCGTGTTCTTCATCAGCTTCGTACCGCCGAGGCCAACGTGGAGGACACCGGCGAGGCGACCCTGCGCGCCTACGAAATTATCTCCCGCCTCCCCAACCAGGAGGAAGAAGAGGACCAGTGGGACGAGCAGGACCTGGAGGAGCCGGGCGAGTTCAACGAGGAAGAGTTCCAAGACCTGGTGGACCGGTTGCAGTCGGATATGGAGCAGCGGGCCGAGAGTCAGGAAGGCGACGAGTCATACGAATCGCCCGAACCCGTTGACTACCGCGGCGACTTCAAGCCGGAGATGGTGCAGCTCCTGACCCGCCTGCAGGCCGACAGCGGCGAGCAGGGCGAGGCCCAGCCGATGACCCAGGAGATGCTGGAGCAACTGCTGCAGGACAGCGACGAGCTGGAACTGGATGCCGAGCAGGGCGACATAACCGACGCGATGACCACCTTCGCACAGAACATAATGAAGGAGGCTGGCGCGCCGCCGCCCAACTCCCAGCCCGGCCAGGGATACGGCCCGCTGCTCCACGACGACGACGCCGGCGGCGAGCTGGAGGCCCGCGAGCCGCAGACGTTCCTGTACGACGAGTGGGACTTCCGGGCCAACGACTACAAACCCCGTTGGTGCATCGTCAAGGAAAAGACCGTCGAAGAAGGTGACATAAACTTCTACCAGGACTCCCTGAAGAACTACAGCTCGCTCTCCAACCACATCCGGCGACAGTTCGAGCTGATCATGCCGGAGAGCATGCGGAAGACCTACCGGCTGGTCGACGGCGAAGACCTGGACCTCAACGCGACGCTAGAGGCCTGGGTCGACCTGAAGATGAACATCCCGCCGGACGACAAAATCTACTGGCATCGCAACCGGAACCGCCGCGACGTGGCCGTGGTGTTCCTGCTGGACATGAGCGCATCCACCGCCGAGGCCATCGACGAAGGCCGGCAGATGGTGGACGACCGCGACGCGCCCGACGACCCGGTGGAGTACATGGTCTGGCTGCGCCGCCGCCGCGAGGGGCTGGTGCGCCGGAACTACAAGCGCATCATCGACCTGGAAAAGGAAAGCACCGCGCTGCTGGTGAACGCACTGGAGTCCATCGGCGATACCTATGGCATATACGGCTTCTCCGGCTACGGTCGCGAGAACGTCGAGTTCTACGTGATCAAGGACATCCAGGAAAACTTCAACGACAAGGTCAAGCGGCGCATCGACAAGATAACGCCGCTGCACGCCACCCGGATGGGCGCGGCAATCCGCCACGCCATCACCAAGCTGGAAAACCAGGACGCGCATACCAAGATAATGTTCCTGGTCAGCGACGGTCGGCCCCAGGACCGGGGCTACAGCCGCGAGGGCGTGGAGAAGGAATACGCCGTCCACGACACCCACATGGCGCTGGTGGAGGCCCGCAACCTTGGCATCACCCCGTTCTGCCTGACGGTGGACAAGGCGGGGCACGACTACCTGAAGAGCATGTGCGGCGACATGGGCTACGAGGTCCTCGGCGACATCTGGGCCCTGCCCGAGCGGCTGCCCATGCTGTACCGGGAACTCACCGCCCGCCGGTTCGCCAAGCGGTAGACCGGGTACACATATCGCAGGGGAAACGAAGGCCCGCTCCGATGATTCGGGGCGGGCCTTTTGGTGTGAACATGCCAACCCCTTGTTAGCGGTACTTTTCAACGCTGCCATCGGCCTCGATGCGGAGTCCGAGTAGCGGCTCATGGACGCGGTTGAATACCTCAACAAATGGTGAGGACGGGCCGCCGATGCGCTCGACCCAGTTGGGCACAACGTGGTTCATTGCCGCCCATTGGCTCTTCGCCCGGACTTCCGGGCTAAATTCCACGTAGGTCAATCCGGAAAGGGTGTTGTTCTTTAGTGCCATTTCGATGTTCGCGGGAGCCGTGCGCAGGGCTTCGAGTTCCAGCCTAGCAGCCTCTTCCTTCATTATCTGCTGGAGGTTGGCGGGCAGGCTCTCCCAGATCTCCCGGTTGATTACGTAGTGGCTGGGGGCCAGGAGACCAGTGGCCCGCTGATATAGTGGGTAACTTCGTACCAGCGCTGCCAGTGGGAAAAAACGGCGGGTGCGGCTGCGGCATCCAATATGCCCCGTTCAAGAACCGTGTAAACCTCGGCAATTGAAACGAAATAAGGGTCTGCGCCCATCCCCCGCAGCCAGTCGGAGACGGGCTTGCTGAACGCGTAGGTCTCGAGTCCCTCAAAGTCTTCAGGGTGGTCGAGCGGTTTTTGGGCTACCAAGTAGGGGCTGTGGCCGCTGAGCCAGTTAACGCCGAGGGGATAACCGCCTGTCGCATCCGCCAGCAACTGCTCGATCGCTGGCAGCATCTGAACTGCGGCCTGGAAGTACTGGGAGTGGTCGGAATAAAGGCCGTACAGGAACAGAATCTCCAGTTCCGGGAGGGCACTTCCCAGGGACGGGCCGTAGGTATTGGCCATACCCAACGTGCTGTTTTCAAACAGATCGAGGGTGTCGGAAGGGGGTATGCCCAGTTCAGGAAAGGAGGTGATTTCGATGGTAAACATGCCGCCGGTGCGCTGAGCCAGGTTGGGTGCCAAGTATGCCTCCATCAACCGGCACCACATGAAGGCGCGGTTAACGCAGGCGTGTTGTATGACCATGGGCGCGTCCGGTTGGCTGGTCAACGGCGTTGGATTGGTTAGCCCGGCCCGGCGCAGCAGGTCCTGATAGTAGTCGGACTCAAAGATGAAGCGGTAGTTTTCGAGGGCGCTCAACGGTATGTTGCCCTCATGATCGCCGAGTTCGTAAAGCAGCGTGGGGCCGGCCAGTTGGTCCAGAATGCCGACGTAGACGGCCCCGGGGCCGTCAGCGTTGTTCGCGGCGTATCGCTCTAAGGATAGCTGAGGTTCGGTCGCCTCGGTGGGCGGCGCCTGCTGTACTGCGGTGGGCGGCGCTTGCTGTTGCGGGATGGTGCGTTGGGTCGGCTCAGCTCTCCGAATGACCTGCTCCGGCAAGGGAGTCGCGGTGGGCAGGCCTGGGCAGGCAACAAGGGAAAGGGCGCATACCGTCGTGAAGAGCAGCATGGCGATTCTCATGCGACTCTCCCGATTGATCCGCGCATTTCTCGCACAACGGGCGCACCCTGAGGGGAATCGAGCATTGGCACGCAGGGGAGCTGGCTAGGCTTCAGGCTTGACGCTCTCGAAGTGGCGGCGAGGGTTCTCGATCATCATGCGGTCGACGGTCTCCTGCTGCACGCCCAGCTCCATCAGCTGCGGAATGAACTTGTTGCTGAGCCAGAGGAAGCCGTCGGGGTTCTGGTCGCGGCTGGGGAAGCCGGACGTCCCGATGCGCGAGAGGACCACGTTCCAGTCGTGGGACAGCATCATGTTGGACTCGATGCCCTCGTCCAGCAGGTTCTTGAGGTACTCGGCCCGCTGCTCCCACGGCGGCAGTTGGGGCGGCCGAAGGCGTTGTTGATGTCCCAGCCCAGCCAGACGCCCAGGCGGGCCAGCTCCCGGTGGTAGTCGGAGTCGAGGGTCTGGTTGATGTGTCCGACGTAGATGTTCTGGGGCTCGACGCCCTCTTCGGTCAGGATCTTCACCTGCTGCTCGCCAATGCGGGACATCGGCGGCGTGTGGGTGGTGATGGGGATGCCGGTGCGCAGGTGGGTGCGGGCCGAGGCGCGCAGCATCAGCTCCTCGTGCTCGGTGATGGGGTCGCTGGTGGCGATCTTGATGATGCCGGCCTTGATGCCGGTGCCGTCGATGCCTTCTTCTACCTCGCGCACCCAGAGGTCGGCGATGAAGTCTTTGTCGCGCCACCAGAAGCTGCGGGGGATGTCGAGCCAGCAGCCGGTGCAACAGACGAAGTTGATGCCGGTGGCCTCGGAGACTTCCTTCATCAACGCGACGTCGCGGCCCAGGTCCATGGGAGAGACCTCGACGACGGTGTCGACGCCACCGGCCTTGGCCTTCGAGAAGTCTTCGACGGCCATGTCGAAGGCGCGGTCGCGGAGTTCAAGCTCGCCGTAGCTGATGCGGATGCCGGCGGACGAGTCGATGAGGTGCTCATGGGGCAGGGTGAAGCCCATTTCGGACGAATCAATCGTCCCGAGTACGGTGTTGACGGTCGCCATGTCTGACCTCCGGCCATCGCTGTCGTTGCGATTGCAGCGATGTTTGCGCGATTATACTGGCATTGCGGGCCCGTCCCGTAGCGGGAGGGCCAGGAGGGTGCGAAATGGCCTTGCATTTCACCGAGCAGGAACTGAAGTTGCGCCGCGACCGGGTGGTAGCGGAGCTGCAGGCGGCCGGGCTGGCGGCCCTGCTGATTTTCCGGCAGGAGAGCATGTACTACCTGACCGGATACGACACCACGGGGTACTCTCAGTTCCAGTGCCTGTACCTGGGCGCCGATGGGCGGCTCGTGCTGCTGACGCGGTCGGCGGACCTGCGACAGGCACGGCTGACGTCGGTGGTGGAGGACATTCGCATCTGGGTGGACCGGGCCGGGGTAGACCCCGGGCAGGACCTGTGGGACATCCTTGAGGAGCATGGCTGCCGGGGACGGAAGGTGGGCGTCGAACTGGAGGCGTGGTGCCTTACCGGCAAGCGATGGGAGTACGTGCGGGCGGCGATGTACGGGAAGTGCGAGTGGGAGGACCAGTCGGAGCTGGTCAGCCGGCTGCGGCTGGTGAAGAGCGATGCCGAGATCGAGTACGTGCGGCGGGCGGGGGAGCTGGCTGACGAGGCGTGGCTGGCGGCGCAGCAAACGGCTACGGCTGGCACGCCGGAACAGGACGTGCTGGCCGCCATGACCTCAGCGGTGTTCCGGGGCGGAGGCGACTATACGGCGACGCGGTTCATCATCGGCTCAGACGAAAACGCGCTGATGGTGCGCAACTTCACCGGCTACCGCACCCTCGGCGAGAACGATCAGCTGCAGCTGGAGTTCGGCGGGGCCTACCGGCACTACCACTCGTGCCTGATGCGCACCATCCTCACGGGGGAGCCGGACCCGCGGCACGTGGCGATGCATGCCGCCTGCGCCGAGGCCCTACAGGCCTGCAAGGACGCGTGCCGTCCCGGCGCGACATTCGGCGACATCTTCCAGGCCCACGCGGATTCATTCGACCGCTCAGGATTCGGGGAACACAAGCTGAACGCCTGCGGTTACAGCCTGGGCGCGCTGTACCCGCCGACATGGATGGACTGGCCGATGATCTTCCGCGACAACCCGGTGGTGGTGCAGCCCAGCATGGTCATCTTCATGCACATGATCCTGCTGGACTGGGACAACAAGCTGGCGATGTCGGTCGGCGATACAGTGCTGACCACCGCCGACGGCTGCGAGACGCTGACCAGGCTGGGGCAGGGGCTGGTGGTGAACTGAGGATATAATGGTCTTGCCGCAGTTTGAAAACGAAGGAAGCATTCATTGGTCAATGAACTTTCTATTAGGCGCACTAACGGAGCAGATCTACTGATTCTTCTTGAGCCAGGCAGACCTCTATATGTGGTCGGCCCAAACGGATCGGGCAAGTCCGCGTTGATTCAGCATGCTGTCATGGAAATTGGCTCCATCAATGTTAGACGTATATCGGCCCACAGACAGATGTGGTTGGAATCAGCGGCAATCGACATTACTGCCCAAACCCGTCGGCAAGTTGACCAGCAACTAACAAGACAGGAAAGAAACCCTGACTATCGCTGGAAAGAATGGAACCCCGCAGGTCGCTTGTCATCAATATTGTTTGATCTAACTGCAAAAGACAACGAACAAGCGCGCAAACTAAGAAACCTCCTGAAGGAAGGTGAGACAGAAGAGGCATCCAGAATCGCAAACGGAGACGGGTCCCCTTTTGAAAGAATAAATGCGCTTCTGAAAACAGCTGGGTTTAGGGTGGCGATAGAAAACTCGGAGGGGGAGGAAATCTTGGCGAGGCATCTAGATGCCTCAACTGCTTATGGTATGGCACAAATGTCGGACGGGGAGCGAAACGCGGTTATCCTTGCCGCAAATGTTCTAACGGTGGAATCAGGCACGGTCTTGCTAATTGACGAGCCAGAGCGACACCTTCACCGCTCAATCATAGAGCCGCTGTTGTCAGCTCTTTTCGCAGAGAGACCGGACTGCCCATTTGTGGTTTCGACGCACGAAGTAGCGTTGCCCGTGGCCAAGCCGGATGCCCCTGTACTAATGGTAAGGTCGTGCCGGTGGAATGGCCATACAGCGGAGGCTTGGGACGCTGAACTACTAGAGGGAGATTCTGATTTGCCTGAAGCTCTTAAAAGAGCCATGTTGGGGTCTCGCCGCAAAATCCTTTACGTAGAGGGCGATTCAGATAGTTTGGATTTCCAGCTCTATACCGAATTGTTTCCCGGCGTTTCGGTAATTCCGTCAGGAAGTTGCCATGTGGTAATCGACTCGGTCACGGGACTTCGCGACTCAATGCCACTCCACGATGTGGAAGCCTTTGGCCTAGTTGACGGAGACGCTCGCGGTGACTGCGACAAAGACCGGTTGAAGGAGAAGGGTGTCTTTGCGTTGTCATGCTATTCGGTGGAGTCGCTATATTTCTGTGTCGACGCCATAAAAGCAGTGGCTGAATGGCAGGCGTTGGCGTTGGGAGAGGATCCAGACGATATGCACAGGCAGGCTAAGGACGGCGCATTGGCTGCCTTGGAAAAAGAGGGAGTAGCGCAGATGCTGGCTGCGCGTATTTGCGAACGTCTGGTGAGAAATCAGGTAGAGTTACCTACTTGGAAAAACATCTTACATAATGAAACTTACTCAGTAAAGCTAGATACGAAAACCTTGTACCAAGAGGAGCTGGACTTCATTAGCCGCCTCTTAGCTTCAAATGACTTGGAGGAAATTCTGGTTCGTTACCCAATTCGACATAGTGAGGTAATTGACGAAATAGTTAAGCCGCTGCAACTCAGCCGGAAGAACTACCGCAAGACCCTCCTTGCTAGAATTAGAGAGGACCCTGAGCTAGCCGATAGGCTCAGGAATCCGATCGAGCCCTTGGCCTCAATTATTCTTGAAGAAAATTAGGCAATTCCCCACGTGCTGCTACTCGGCCAGCACCTGCTCCATGGTCTTGCCGGCGTGGGGGCCTTCGGTTATGGGGACGACGGCGATGTTGTCGTTGGGTTCGATGCGGAGGCCGACCAAGGGGCCGACCATCTTGTTGAAGGTCGCGATTTCAGCTTCGTCGGGAACGGAACCGTAAATGCCGATGATCCAATGACGGAGCACGTACTCATAGGCGGACTGGAAGCTGAGCTGGCGGATTGTGGAGTTGAATTCTACCGGCTCGAGGCCAGCATCCACAGCCCGCTGCTTCTGGACGACGTTCTGGACTGCTGCCAGGCGCAAGGACTCCAGTTCGTGCTTGGCGGCCTCTTCGATGAGGATTTGCTGCAGGTCACGGGGGATGCCGTCCCAGATGTCCCGGTTAACCGCAATGACGCTGCTGTCGAAATTGATCAGAGGGCCGTTCATGTAGTCTGTCACCTCGTACCAGCGCTGCTCCCGTGCGGCCCTTGCGCTGGTGAAGGCGGCATCGAAAACTTCTCGCTCCAGTACAACGTAGACCTCGGCGTACGCTGCAAATTGCGGCGACGCGCCCATCCCATCCAGCCACTCTGAGATCTGCGCAGAGAAGCTGCGGGTCCTGAGGTTTCTAAAGTCGCGGCGGGACTCCAGCTTTTGGTTTGAGAAAAGGAACTGGTCTTCCCCGGCGGTCCAGGTCCGCATCAGCACCGGTGAACCAGTGTCCTCCATCAGCAGGTGCCGCATCGCCGGAGCGAGTCGCGTGGTGACCTCGAAATGAGTCCGGCTGTCGGGCCACAGTCCCCACAGGTGCTGCAGGGACATCAGGGCATACCGGTCGCTGACGGAACTGCCGTAAATCTCCGCCATGTCCAGGACGCCGTCCCTCAAATAGTCAGGGACTCCAAGTCCCGAAATACCCAACTCGGGGTACGACGAGACGGAAATCTGCACCTGTCCCTTTGTGCGGGCCGATACGTTGGGCACGAACCAGGACTCCAGGTGGCGGCAGGCGTTGAGGGAGCGATGGACGCAGGCGTGCTGGAGGGTAATTTTTTCGCCGGTGGACACCAGTTCCGTCGGGTTGGTCAGTTTTGCCTTCTCCAGTAGCGACCGGTAGTAGTCGGACTCGAATAGCCAGTGGTGCTCCTCGATGGCGCTGAACGGCACGTAGGCGTTGTCGTCGCCGAGGGCGGTGCCGTGATCACTGAGAAAGTCGGCGGTTACCGCCGAGCCCTCGAGCTGAGCGAGGTCGTCGACGTAGATTGCGCCCGGCCCGCCCTCGAACCGGTCGGCATATTCGCTTAGGGTGAGTCGCTCGCCAGGGGCCACAGTGGGCTGCGGTCTGGGTGGCGGTGGCGGCGTTGGTCGTTGTGTTGCCGTTGGGGTGGGTGACGGAGTAGCCGTGGGCGTGCTGGGTGCCCGAGCGTTGAGTATTGTGCCGTCCGATTTGACGTGAAGACCGACTATGGGACCGATCTTCAGGTTGAAGGTGTCGGCGATTATGGGATTGTTAGTGTCACCCACTTTATCGATCCAACGAGGCAGCACCCAATCAACCACCGCGGTGTTGAAACTCTTGCTAGACACAGCCTCGGAGAAGGGAACCAGCTCAGTCCCTGCTTCCTGCAGCCCCGTCAGGCCCACTTCGTTCGGTATCGAAGCGAGCCGCAAGGCTTCCAACTCCGACTTTGCGGCTTCTTCTATCAGGATATCTTGCAGGTCACCGGGGATGGACGCCCAGACCCGCCAGTTGATGACGTTGGTGGCAAACGGGAAGCTGACCAGCGGGCCGACCATGTAGTCGGCCAACTCGTTCCAGTGCCGTTCATTGGCGTGAATGACCCCGGTCATCGCGCAGTCGAACCGGCGATTCTGCATGGCCTGGGGAACAAAATCGAAAGACCAGAATTCGGCGTAAGCGTCCATGCCGTCGATCCAGTCTGCCAGAGCAGAGTGGTGGCTTCGTACCTTCTTGTCAGCGAAATCCTGGGGAGAATCCAGGGGTTCCCTGCAGAACAGGTACTGGTCGTTCCCGGCAAACCAGCTGCGGTTGAGGACTACGCCGCGAGTGCGATTCAGGACCGTTTCTTCTATATCGGGAATGATTGCCTGGGTCGCCTTGAATTCCTGCTGGCTCGATGAGTAGAGCCCGGGGAGGAAAAGAATTCCCAGTTCCGTTATTTCCGAGCTTGAAAGCACGTGGTCGATGGTGGCGGAGTCAAGAGTTCCGTCGGCGAGCAGCCCCACGGAATCCTGGCCAACATTACCCAGCTCCGACGGGGACGTCACGGTGAGTTCCACCTGGCCGTTGGTGCGTTCCAGGAGATTGGGGGTGAGGTAGGTCTCGAGGAGGCGACAGGGCAGCAGATCCCGATGGGCGCAGACGTGGGTGATTTCGATACGCTCGCCTCTGCTGGTCACTGGCGTGGGGTCGGTCAGCCTGGCCCGGTCCAGAAGCGAGCGGTAGTACTCCGATTCGTAGATCCAGCGTTTTTTCTGAAGGGCATCCAGGGTGGCGCCTGCCTCGGCGTCGCCGAACTCCGGACGTGGCGCCGGCCCGACTAGGTGAGTCAGTTGCCCTGCGTATATCGCGCCAGGACCGCCTTCATGCTCGGCAGCGTATTCGGCCAGGGATGGAGGGCGGGGAGTTGACGTGGGCGGAGGCACCGGCGTGCGAGTGGGCAGCGGCGTTGCCGTCGGAGGCGTGGTCGGTGTGGGTAGTATGGGTGTGGGTGTGGGATATGGGCGCATCGTGGGCGTCGGCCGGGGTATGGGTGTAGCCGTGGGATAGGGACGCATCGTAGGAGTGGGTGTTGGCATTGGCATTGGTGTTGGCGTTGGCGTTGGCGACGGGGTAGGCGTCGGCGTCGCAGTTGGAGGCTGCAGGCTCAGGGTTGCGGCCACCCGCGCTTCCACCGTAGCGTCGATGGCCTGTTCCGCTTCCTGGGTGCCGCGGACACCGGCCTCGATGGTGGCGTCGATGTCGGGAGAAGGCTCGGCGGGGCCTTCGCGGCAGGCAGCAATTGCAAAGAGGATTGCGGCCAGGATAAGGAAAGGCCAGATTGCGGTTCGGCTTGTCATAATGGCCGCCATTGTAACAAAGGGTTCTATCTGAACATACGCTTGATTCCCCTTCAACGGACTCGCGGAACTCCATGCCCGCCTAAGTTGGGGCATTTGGGGTCGGGAACGCCGAGGGGGCAGAGGAGGGAGGGACGGGGCAAGTGAGAGATGCTGACCCTCCTCTTCGACAGGTTCAGTCGGCAGGCGGGCATGTGGTCTATTGGGCGTGGGCTACTATGAGCACCTGTACGCGGACCTCGTCGGCCAGGAACACCAGGGGGCCGGCGATCGGGGCGGCGAGGCAAGCTGGTCCCAGATGAAGATGGTGTGGCCAAGCGCGTTGATCACGCTGCCGTCGTGGCGGGCGTCGACGTAGAATGTCAGGGGGTTACCTTGTCGCCAATCCGCAGCGAACCCTTGAGGGTGCCGGACGCTTCCTCGCCATCGAAGAAGCTCTGGGGCAGGTCGGGCAGGTTGTCTACGGTGACGGTGGCTCTATTCCCCCGCGTCGACCAGCTTGCGCAGCTCGATGAGGGCCTGGTTGGAAATGCGGCGCTTGATGGTAATGCGGCGGGGCGGGACGCGCAGCTCCAGCTCCTTGATGACCTGTGGACCCGCGTTCGTTGAGCGGGCGATGGCGATGAAGGCCAGACCCATGGGGCGGCCGTCGAGCTCGCCGGGCCCTGGGGCGCCGGTCACGCCGATGCCGTAGTCGGCGTTGAGCTGCACCATTGCGGCGGAGGCCATGGCGTTGGCCGTCTCCTGGCTGACGGCGCCATGATTCTCGAGCAGCACGGGCGGGACGCCTGAGGCGGCGAGGGAATCCCCGCCGAAGGCCACTATGCCCCCGCGAAAGTGGCGCTGGGCGTCGCTGGCCTCGGTGATGGCGTTGGTCAGGAAGCCGCCGGTGCAGTACTCCATCACCGCCAGCGTACGGCCGCGGGACTGTAGCGCGTTGCCAATTGCCTGCTCGGGGGTCTCGTCGTCGTAGCCCCAGATGTACTCGCCGAGGCGGTCTTTCACGGCCTGCTCGACGGGGGCGATCATACCGCGAGCGGTGGCCTCGTCGGCGGCGCGGGCGATGACCCGCAGGTGTATGCCGTCG
Organism: Dehalococcoidia bacterium; assembly: GCA_965261355.1. Taxonomy (GTDB): domain Bacteria; phylum Chloroflexota; class Dehalococcoidia; order Lucifugimonadales; family UBA3495; genus VXOI01. Next base: position 366,865 of record OZ253464.1, read on the forward strand.
GCCTTGGAATAGATGCCTAGGTAGGGATTCTCATGCCCGAAATACTCGGACATTATTTCGTCGACAGCGGCCTCGCCAAGTCCCATGGTCTTGACGTTGCGGGTGATGGTGACTTCCTCGGTGACCATTTCGCGGAGGCGGGGCTCGACCTGGTCCCGGAAGATGGCCTGCATCTCCACGGGCGGGCCGGGCATGATGATGATGTGCTTGCCGTCGCGCTGGGCCCACCAGCCGGGGGCGGTGCCGTTGCGGTTCGGGACGAATTCTGCGGAGGGTATGAGCCAGGCCTGCTTGATGTTGTGGGAGGGCATATCCTGCCCGCGGTTGCGGAAGTACTGCCGCAACTCCTCGACCATTTGCTCCTGCACCGCGGGCGTTTCGTCGAGAGCGGCGGCGACGGCCTCGCGGGTCAGGTCGTCCTGGGTCGGCCCGAGTCCGCCGGTGGTGAAGATGATGTCGGAGCGTTCGAGGCCCTTCCTGAAGGCGTGGGTGAGCTGGGCAAGGTCGTCTCCGACCAAGGTTACCCATTGCAGATTGATACCAAATGCAGGAAGGCGGGTGGCTATCCAGCCGGCGTTGGTGTCGTTCAATTCGCCCATCAGCAGCTCGGTGCCGATGCCCATAATCTCAGCCTTCATCAGATGTCCTCGCGAGCGTCGATTCTAGTTTCGACAAGTGGCGGGAAAGCCGGAGGGGCGCACACTCATGCGCCCCTCCGCTGATGTCATTCCCCGGGGCTCAGTTCTGCTGCCCGCTCTCGCCGGGCGGCTCCCAGTCGGGGTGCACCAGCGGATCAGTGGCCAAGCTTTCTATGCCTTCCAGCCTGGACTTCTGAATCGTGTAGAGATTGATGTCGCTGGTGTTTGTGCTGCGGACATAGTAGCTGTCGCTGCCCGGAGGGCCCTCGGACAGGTGGATCTCCACGGTGGACTCTCCGCGACGGGCTATGACCACGCGGATGGGCGGCTCCAAGAGGCCGTACATCTCCAGCTTTTCCTCGTGCCGGTCCTCCACCTGCGGTTCAACTATGGCGTCCACGCGGGGTGCGGAGAGGGTTTGGAGCCAATCAGCCCACTCGTCGGAGGCGGGCGCGGCCTGTTCGGGGTCCACCGGAGGAGGCCCGTCGAAGACGAACCACCGGTCGCCGTCGAGGAAGTATACGGACGTGGCGTCGCCAACGTTGACCTCCACAACCCGGAAGAACAGGATATCCAGGTCGAAGAGGCGGCCCCAGGGCGGTTCAGCGGCGAGGCGGTTGACCACGTCCGCCCAGACTGAGGGGACGGTGTAGAGGGCGTTGTCGCCCACCAGGCGGGTGTACTGGTTCTGGCCGTCGGGAGTCGGGCCGCCCATGTGGAACTCGAAGGTGTTGCCGGCGAAGTCGGCCACGCGGACGATGCTCTCGGGGGGGTCGAGGCCGTAGACGGAGGGGTTGTCGATGGTCTGCTTCAGGCCGCGATTGACGCGGGGTCCGCTGAAGAGCAACGGCATGCCGCCCCATCGTTGCTGGAAGACAGGGTAGTCGGTGTCGCCCAGGATGTCCCACTGGTAGCTGGCGGCGTCGCGATGGAACCGCACTGTCGTGCCGTCGTGAGTGACTTCGACGTCGGTGATGGTGTCGTCATCTATGTGGTACAGCCACGGCTCTTCCTCGCGCTCCTCGCCCCGCGAGACCACGTCGGTGAACTCGATGACGGCCCAGGCGCCACCGGCCAGAGCCACCACCACGACCATCAGTATGGTGAGCCTGATATTCATGCTTGCGTCAGCATCGTCAGCATGGCAATGTCGCGGCTAGCGACGCAGCCACCACACCAGTCCGGCGGCCAGGGCCATAAGGCCGGGCAGGAACAGCCAAGATGAGAACCGCACGAAGTCGTACTCGTTGCGATCGAGGTTGAACTCGCGGAAGGCGAGGGCCTTGGGCCGGATGGAGACCAGGGAGTAGTCTCCCAGCAGGTAGTTGGTGGAGTTGAGGAACATATCCAGCCCGCTGCCACGGCCGATGTTAGCGTTGGACACGAAGTCGGCGTCGCCGAGGGTCAGGATCAATGAGATGTCGGTGTCCTGTGGCCCCTCCTCGGGGAGAGGCATTCCCACCTTGCCGGCGGAACGCATCAGCATTGCCGGAATGAAGGGGCCGCGCGGGTCTGCGTTCTCGCCCTCGGTCACCGGATCGTTGCGGTCCGGGTCGCCGATGAGATAGCTGTTGGGCGAGGTGGCGGCCAGCGCCAGAGGCAGGCGCGCGCCGTCGCCAACAGGCAGCGGGGTGAGCGCGGCGGCGTGGGGCATAAACACGTTCTGGAGTTGCTGGCCCTCCGGCGCGACGATCTCAAAAGCGGCCTCGAAGGCGCTGCTGATGGCCGCTTCATTGTTCCCCAGGACGAGTAAGTTGAAGTTCAGGATGGTGTTGAAGTCCATGTTGAGCGCCAGGGTCTGGGGCAGTCCGGGAACAGACAAGTCGACGTCGCGGACATAGCCGGGCGATACAATGATTCCCCACTGCACCAGGAACTCGAGCCAGGATACCGGCGTGTCGGGTTCGGCCAGGAAGATCATGCTGCCGTTTTCGCGCCGGCGCTCACCATCTGGGTAACGGCCCAGAAGGTACAGGTCGAGGGCCAGTGCGTGTGCCACCGGCAGGCTGGAAGTGGGCCCGGCCACTACGAGAAGGGCGGCGTCTTCCGGTACCTCAACTTCTTCTGCTCCAAACCGCCACACTAGGCCGCGGGCCTCGTAGTTTTCCTGCTCCAGGGCCTGTTTTAGCAGGGCGTAGCCGTCGCCGCCGCCGCTTTCGATGTTGCGTTCGCCGTGTCCGCCGAGGAAGTATACGGTCTTCTGTTCCTGGCCGGACGCAATGTACAGACTGGTGACGAGATCCTGCTCCAACTGGGCGAAGGAAACGTCGGTGGGCTCGAGCGAGTCGAACTCTCCGGTGTCGAGGTTCTCGATGACCACGGTCTCGCTGACGAAGTCGGTCGGGCGCGCCCCGAAGTAGCTGGCGACGATGCCAGGCTCCAGGTCCGGGTCAACCACGCGGTATGAGAAATTGCCCGAGCGGGCCTCAAATTCGTCCAGGGTGTCGACGACTCGGTTGCGCCGGGCGGCCACCTGGGCGTCGGCGGTGTCCTCAATGGCCTTGTAGAAGGCGGTTGCGCGGACCTCGTCCTGGAGCCCGTCCAGCAGATCCCTGGTGCGCTCGGAGAGGCTGAACTGGTTGGTGGCCGTAACGTCCACCCGCTGCTTATTCTCGAAGGAGACGACGTTGAGCACGATGATTATGCCGATGAATGCTGCCAGCAGTATCAGCGTGTTCACGCCGTAGCGGCCGGTGCGGCTGAGGAATGCGGCAATGACGGTGCTGATGAAGACCGCGCCCACGATGCCGATGAGGGATGCGCCGATGGCGATGTCGATGTAACCATATAGCCGCATCGAGTTGACGAAAGCGACGATGACGATGCCGGTCACGAGGCCGACGATACCAGCGAACAGAAGGGGCGCACCGAAGAAGCCGATGGCGTTGACGGCGGGGTCCAGGAAGCTGATGAGGGTGCGTGAGGACTGCTCCTCAGGCTGGTCCTCGTCAGCAGCCGTGGAGGGGACTGATTCCTCTTCCTCCGTGGGCTGGGGTTGCGTCTGCTGCTGCGCGGGCCGCCGCCGTCGCCGGCGCCAGTCGCGCGGCCCTTCATCCTGCCTCTGGGAGCTCATGCTAACGCCACCGCCGTGATTCCAGCGCGCGCACCGAGAGGAAGAGGAAGAAGGCGATGACGCTGAGGAAGTAGACGATGTGCTTGGTGTCGATGACGCCTCGATCGAAGTCATCGAAGTGGGTCTTCATGCCCAGTTCGCCGATGATCTGGCCCGGTACACCGCCCACGGCGCCGAAGGCCAGGTCGGCGAAGAATAGGGCGAGAAGGATGCCCATGGCCACGACGGCAGCCACAATCTGGTTACTGGTTATGGTCGAGGTCAGAATGCCCACGGCCAAGGCTGCCCCGCCGTAGAGCACAAGACCCAGGTATCCGGCGTAGATGGGACCGGGGTCGGGGCTGGCGTAGACAAATAGCAGGATGACATAAAAGCCGGACATTGCCACGAGGGCCAGGAAGAAGGCGACGCTGGCAATGTACTTGCCGATGATGATCTCCCAGTCGCGGATAGGAGAGGTCAGCAGCAGCTCGATGGTGCCCAGCTTGGCCTCCTCGGCAATGAGGCGCATGGTGAGGGCGGGCGCCAGCAGAATGAATATGACGATGGCGCCCTGGAAAAAGGGGCTCAGTGTCGCTTCGGGGAAGGGATCGCCCAGGTCACGGGAAAAGAAAAACCCCGCCAGCGCCAGGAATATCAGACCGACGATGTAAGCCGTGGGACTCAGGAAATATAGCTGGATTTCCTTCCAGGCCACTGCCCGGACAGTTCGCATAGTTACAGGTCCTCTTGCGTGGTGAGCCGCAGGAATATTTCCTCCAGGCTCATTCCCATCAGTTGCATGCCGCGCAGGCTCCAACCGTTGCTGATTACGGCGCGTGAGATGTCGTCGCGCAGGTCGCGGCCAGGGCGTGCCTGGATGGTGTAGGTGTGGCGGCCCTGGAGGTTGCGATGGCTCACGCTCATCACGCCGTCCACTTTCTGGAGTGCGGGCAGTACCTCGGCCGACGGGCCGCCTACCTCCACTTCCAGGCGTTCGACGCCCTGCAGGCCCTCGGCCAGGTTCTGCGGCGTGTCCTCGGCTACGATGCGGCCCTCGTGGATGATGAGCACACGCTCACAGATCATGCTCACCTCCGGCAGGATGTGGCTGCTGAGGACAACGGTCTGGGCGCGCCCCAGTTCCTGGATCAGGTTTCGGGTTTCCACCACCTGGATTGGGTCGATTCCTATGGTCGGCTCATCGAGCACCAGCACCTCGGGCTCGTGGATGATGGCCTGGGCGATGCCGACCCGCTGCCGGAAGCCCTTGGAGAGCTTGCCAATCTGGGTCTTACGGTAGTCGCCAAGGCGGCAAACGTCTATAACTTCCCCGATGCGGTTGCGGATGCGGGATGTGGGCATCCCCCGAAGGGTGCCCATGTATTTCAGGTAGTTGGTGACTGTCATGTCAGTGTACAGGGGAACCGTTTCCGGGAGGTAGCCGACGCGCTTTCTCACCTCGAGAGACTTCTCCACTACGTCGTATCCGTCCAGGGTGACGGAGCCGCGCGATGGCGGCAGGAACCCGGTCAGAATGCGCATGGTCGTGGTCTTGCCCGCGCCGTTGGGGCCCAGGAACCCGAGGACTTCGCCCTTCTTTACGTTGAAGTTTACGTCCTGGATCGCTGGATACGGCCCATAGTAATGGGTCACGTCGCTGGCCTGGATCATGGTGGTCTCGGTGGTCATTTTCGCTCGCCGCCTGCCTGTTTACGACGCCATTTTTGCCAATTGAATACACCGCCCGTCAACGTCCCGACGAAAAAGCGGAGCGTCTAATTGTACTCGAACGCGACAAATGATATTGTATACAACTGGTTTTGCCAACTATTACGAAACGCGGTTGTGAACTGAAAGACCGTGCCCGGAGGTGAAATGCACCTGGTAATTGATGGATTCGGCGGGAATACGAGCAAGATGTGGGACGAAGAGCTTGTCCGCCAATTCTTGACCGATTACCCGGATGCGCTGGAGATGACCCGGATTACCGAGCCCCGCGTGCTGGTATACGACGCGCCCAAGCAAGAGGATTCAGGCGTCTCCGGATTTGTCATCATCGCCGAAAGCCACATCAGCATTCATACGTTCCCCCGCAAGAACTACGTCAACATTGACATCTTTTCCTGCCGGGCCTTCGACCACGACCGCGCCCTGGAAGACGCGAAGAAGCTCTTCGACCTCCACGATACCCAGACCTGGCTGCTGGATCGCGGCCTAGAGTGGCTGGACGCGGACCAGGGACTGGCCGAATCACAGGCGCAGCGGACGTCCCTTCTGACTGACAGGACCGGGATGAGCCGTGGGTGAACCCGGGGAAGACTCCGCTTCCGGCATTCCGTGGGTCCACCCCAACTTCCTCGCCCTCACCCCGGAGCAGTCCTCGCTGGAAACCGCCCGCATCGTCCTGATCCCCATCCCCTACGACAGCACCACCTCCTACCGCGGCGGAGCTCGTGACGGCCCCGCCGCCATTGTCACCGCCTCCGGACAGATGGAGGACTACGACCTCGAGCTTGACCTCGACCTCGCCGAACTGGGCATCCACACGACGCCCGCGTTGGAGCCTCACATGGGCGGCCCCGAGCCAATGTTCCGGCGGGTGAGTGAAGCTGTAGCTGCCTGCATCTCTCCTGACCGCACCGTTGGTGTGCTTGGCGGCGAACACTCCTTGACCGCCGGGAGTGTACGAGCCCACCTGGAAGCCAACCCTGAACTCAGCGTGCTCTACCTCGACGCCCACGCCGACCTGCGCGACGAATATCAGGGAACCCGATGGGGGCACGCCTCCGGGGCGCGGCGGGTGTACGATAACTGCTCCGTTGTGCTCGCCGGGGTACGCAGTTTGAGCATCGACGAACGCGATTTCATCCGCGACAACGGCATATCCGTCTGGCAGTGTCCACCGGACGGCAGTTTGCTGCCGGCCGACGAAATCCTGGCCGCGTTGAGCGAAGATGTCTACGTAAGCGTCGACCTTGACGTGTTCGACCCGTCGCTCATGGCGGCGGTCGGGACGCCCGAGCCCGGTGGCCTGAACTGGATGCAGGTTACGTCATTGCTGCGGCGGGTCGGCGAGGCAAAGCGGATCGTGGGGTTTGACGTTTGCGAGCTTTCCCCCGGTGAAGGTCCCGTCGCATGCTCCTACACCGCGGCACGCCTGGTCGCCAAGCTGGCGGCGTACTCAACCCTGCACTAATTCCCGCGCCATTTGGTATGCTGGTTGTAAGCACCGTCTGTCGATGGGTGAAGGACGACTGGCGGGCGGAGAGGGTTGAACGAATGGGAAAGTCCCTCCAGTTGGGCCGGGTCTTCGGAATCCCCATCGAAATCAACATCACCTGGGTCATCATCTTCTTGCTGATGACCGTCCTGCTGGTCACCCGGTTCGAGGCCTCGTCGCTACGCTGGTCGGCGGCCCAGCAATGGGGAGTGGCCATTGTCACCGTCGTCCTGTTCTTTCTCTCGGTGCTGGCCCATGAGCTTTCCCACAGCCTGGTGGCCCTGAGTCGCGGGATTCGAGTGAACGGCATCACGCTGTTTGTCTTCGGAGGTGTTTCCCACCTGGCCCGGGAACCCGAGCGCCCCTCGGAGGAATTCCTTATCTCGGTTGTGGGGCCGATGACCAACTTCGTCCTGGCGGCGCTGGTGGGGGGCATTCTGCTTTGGCTGAGCCCGGGGAACTGGCCGTGGTCCGCGCGGGTCAGTTCTCCGGTAGAGATGGTGCTATTGCTCCTGGCGTGGGGAAACCTGAGCGTTGGCATATTCAACATGGTCCCCGGCTTCCCGCTGGATGGAGGACGGGTGCTCCGAGCCATCGTATGGGCCGGCTCCGGTAGCCATGTTCGGGCAACAAAGGTCGCCGCGCGATGTGGACAGGGCGTCGGAGTGCTGATGGTGGGTGGCGGCATCGCGTACGCTTTGTATGGCGAGTGGGTGGACGGCATCTGGGCACTGGTCATAGGCATTTTCCTGTTCATGGTGGCCACCAGCAGCTATCCCAGAGATGACTAGGCTGCTTGGGCTGAAGCGAGGGCGGCCAGCCGGAATCTGCTGGCAATATTAGGATTCTTCCCCGCTGTGTTAGAATAATCCCCAACTTTCGAACTGGTGGCCGACGGCTTAACAGGGATGGCGGAAAACCGGGACATTGGCATTGTCTACATGGACCACGCGGGCACCACTCCGCTGGCGCCCGAAGTGCTCGTGGCGATGACGCCGTATTTCACCCAGCTTTTCGGGAACCCGTCCAGCATTCATACGGTGGGACAGGAAGCCCGCTATGCGCTGGACGAGGCTCGTGAACGAGTGGCGCGCGTACTGAACTGCCGGCCCCGCGAGGTGGTATTCACCGGCGGAGGCACTGAGTCGGATAACGCCGCCATCGTTGGCGTCGCCACGGCGCTGCAGGAAACGGGCAACCACATCATCACCTCCAGCGTCGAGCATCACGCCGTACTGCACACCTGCCAGCACCTGGAGTCTCAGGGCTATGAGGCCACCTACCTCCCGGTCGACTCCGACGGCATAGTTCAGCCCGAGGTGGTCTACAACGCCATCACCGAAAGAACCAGCCTGGTGTCGGTGATGTATGCCAACAACGAGATCGGCGCGATCAACCCGATACCGGAAATCTCGCAAGCCGTCAGGCAGCGTGCCGCGGAGCTTTCCCGCACCATCGTGTTCCACACCGACGCCGTGCAGGCTGCGGGCTACCTGGATCTGGACGTGCGAAGGCTTGGAGTGGACCTGCTGAGCCTGTCGGGCCACAAGTTCCATGGTCCCAAGGGTACGGGAGTGCTGTTTGTGCGGCGCGGCACCGCCTTCCTTCCCCTGATCCTCGGCGGCGGACAGGAACGGGAGCGGCGCTCGGGCACCGAGAATATCCCTGGGATTGTGGGCCTGTCGGTGGCCCTCGAGACCGCCAACGAGCAGCGCGAGGAGAGCAGCAGCCATTGCGCGGCCCTTCGCGACCGTATCGTCGAGCAGGTTTTGGATCGCGTTCCGGGCAGCAAGCTGAACGGGCATCTCACGCAAAGGCTGCCCAACAACGCCAACTTCTCTTTCTCTGGAATCGAGGGCGAACCCATACTCCTAGGCCTGGACATGGCTGGCATCGCAGCATCCAGCGGTAGTGCGTGCAGTTCCGGGTCACTTGAGCCTTCTCACGTCCTGCTGGCACTGGGCCAGTCGGCGGAGGTGGCCAGGGGCAGCCTGCGCCTCACCCTCGGCAAATACAACACTGAAGAGCAAGTGGATTACCTGCTGGAGGTTCTGCCCGACCTCGTTGAGCGTCTGCGCAGGCTGCCCAGTCTCACCAAAGCCCGGCCTTGATTCTCCACAGCGGCGAAAGAAACGGAGTCCCACCGATCCAGGGACCACAGGAAACCAGTCGCGTCAGGCCGACCGGGCGCCCTTTGCGTTTACTGGGGTTTCCGCTATTGCTGATCCTTGCCCTGCCACTGTTGCTGGCAATCGGGTGCGCCTCGGATTCGTCCACTTTCGGTCAGTATTTTCAGGGGCGAACCCTGCATATCAGCGTGGTCAGCCTGGAACGGATTCCGGAGCTGCGCTACTCCACGATAGACCCGAACGAAGTGATCCGGCGCTGGAGCCTGACCCCATCCGCTCCCGATTCCGAGCTGGTTCTGGTCAGGATGAAAGTGGAGAACCACACCGCCGTCAGCGCGTTCATCAATGTGGACCGCTCGGCCGCCGAATTGCGGGATTTCTCCAACGCAACCTACAGGCCCATTCCCATTTCGGAAACGGTCTGGCAGGACTTCCGCGGCGACTCCGAGGCGCTGGTGAGGATTGACCTGGGTCAGTGCTTCGACGGGGCACGCGCCCTCGTTGATCCCGGGACGTCGGTGCAATGGGAGAACGAGGCGGACTCCGAACAGTACATTGCCTTTGACGATTCTTCGGTGGCCGTTGGCGAAAACGGTCGGGCGACACTGGGGCCCGGCGCATCGGTTTCTCACACCTTCAGCGAGCCCGGCGAATTCCCCTACGACTGCAGCAGCGAAGAGGGCACGGAATGGCCTGCCGGGGTCCGCGTCATGTCCACCTCCGATCAGACTGACATTGAGGAGAGGTCGGTGCTGTTCCTTGAAGGCTCCTTCGAGCTCCAGCGGGGGCACGGCTTGGAAGGGTTCCTCGTTTTCGAAGTTCCGGCGGGCACTGAGTTCCGCGACTTGAGATGGAGAACTGGGGATTCGATCACCGTGCGTTTCTAGGGTGTCCCGGGCTTCCAGGCGGCCTTCGGCAGTTAACTTGCCTTTCAATCCGACCCGGCGAGAGCGGACTCTTTGGCCCAGCGATTAGCCGAACTGCTGGTCTTCGGCGGGCAGAGGCGTAAGGGCGGGGCCGAGCCACCGAAGGTCTGGCGGCGGCTGTTCCATGTAGTCGCAGGTTCCATGATTCCCGTGGCGGGAATTTTTGCGCCAGAGACCGGCCTGCTGTACGCGCTGACGGTGCTTGCCGCCGGCGCCGTAGCGCTGGACCTGACCCGGATCGGCATCGGCTCCCTCAACCGCATCTATCTTCGATTGATGGCGCCCCTCCTGAAGAGCGACGAGGAGGCGCATATCACTGGCGCCACCTATATGCTGATAGCCGGAGCCATCGTGTTCTGGCTTTTCGGCAAGGACGTTGGGGTGCCGGTGATGTTCTTCCTGTCGCTGGGGGACCCAGCGGCGGCCATCGTGGGGCGCCGGATGCCGGGCCCGAGGTTGCTCGGCAAGTCACCCGGCGGAACGGCCGCGTTTGCCGCGGTTTCGGCGGCAGTGGCCGCAATTCTTTTCGCAGCGGGGGCCGTGGAGTACCACTGGGCGCTGTGGGCGGGTGCTGCCATAGCTGCACTGGTCGAGTTGGCAGGCATCCCCCCGGACGACAACCTGGCTATCCCGCTGGTGGCTGGCGCGGCGATGTGGGCGATGGGCGCGTAATCGCCGACGAAAAAGGCGAGGGGCCTTCCCCTCGCCTCAAGCTTTATTCCCTATAGTACTTGCCCGTCCGCTAGTTTGCTGCTCCGTCGAAGTGCAGCGTCCGGGCGCGGTCCCGCTGGAACCGCAGGTAGGCCGAGCGGGACATGGCGGCCTTGTGCGACGACTTGACTTCCTTCGCCCGTTTTGCGCCGTCGGCGAGAAGGTCGACCACTGCCATCGCCATGATCTTGGCGGGGTTGACGACCGAGGTCTCGTAGTCAGTGATGACATAACTCTTGCTGTGGCCCGGCCCGGTTGCTCCACCCGTGTACGGATGGATTGCCGGAATCAGCTGCGACAGGTCGCCCATGTCGGTGGAGCCTCCACGATTGCGACCGGCGGGCATCACCATAGTGGCATTTTCACCGACTATCTCGTTGGCGTTGGCCCGGAAAATGTCCTGCAAATGGACGTCGTTTCGCATCGGCAGGTAGCCGGGGATGGTGGTGATTTCCACCTCGGCCCCGACGGCCAGGGCCCCTGACTTGAAACAGCGGTCGACGATCTCCGAGTTCTTGACCACGACCTGCGGGGTGGATGAGCGGACGCGCCACTCCAGCTTGACGTCAGCGGGTACGGCATTTACCGCCTCGCCACCCTTGGTGATGATGCCGTGGATGCGCACCGTGTCCTCGGCCCGGTGCGTTTCACGGTTGGCGTTGATGGCCTGCAGCGCAAAGGAGGCGGCGCTCAGGGCATTGACCCCGAGATGGGGCGAAGTGCCGGCGTGAGCTCCCACGCCCCTGTACCGCACGTACTTGACCACGTGGCCGTTGCTGGTGCCGCCGATGGCGAACTTGCGCTCTCCCATGTCGCTGGCCGTGTGGCACATCATGGCGATGTCAACGTCGTCGAACTGGCCCAGCCGGATCAGCTCCTGCTTGCCTCCAAGGAATTCCAGCTTCTTCTGGGTGCGCAGTTCAAGCCGCTGCTCGACCTCGATGAACTCCTCCGCTGGGACGGCGAAGGGAACTATTTCGCCGCTGAGTCCCTCAAGCACTTCCGGGGTCAGCAGTCCCATGGTCGCGCCGAGCATCATGCCCAGCTGGCAGTGGTGGCCGCAGGCATGGGCCGCGCCGGTCTCGGGGTCGGCGTACGGGTGCTCGGTTACAACGAGGGAGTCCAGCTCACCGATGAGGGCCACCGTGGGGCCTGAACCGGCCCCCCCGGATATGCGTCCCTTGAGCCCAGTCAAGGCCAGTCCGCTATCGTGGGGAATCTGCAGTTCGTTGAATTTCTGCGCCACCAGGCTGGATGTGCGGTGCTCGCGAAACCCAGCCTCGGGATGGGAGAGCACCTGCTGGGCAACCGCGATTATTTCCTTCTTGCGTTTCTCGATGGTCTCGCAGGCCCGCCTCTTCATCTCTTCGACAGTCAACATAATTAAGCGCCCTTGAAGGTTTCTTCCTTGGACATCCCGCGCATGAACTTCAGGTATTCGGAGTGCGTCATGTCCGGACGGTGGTTGGAGACGATGTTGCTGCCCACCGAGGCCCCGTCGGCCAGCAGATCGATGGCGGTGTTGGCCAGGGCCTTGGCCGCCTTGATGACGGCGAGGGAGTAGTCCTCGATCACGTAGTTTGCGCCGTGGCCTATTCCGGTAGCGCCGCCGACGTAGGGGTGGATGGCCGGCATCAGGTGGCTGATGTCGCCCATGTCGGTGGACCCGTTGCGCGCACTGATCTGCGCAACGTTCTCTTCTCCCACCAGCTGGACCGAGTTTGCCCGGAACACGTCGTTCATCGCGCTGTTCTGCCGCAGAGGCAGGTAGCCAGGGATGGTCTGGATGACTACATCGCCGCCTACTGCCATTGCGCCGGCCTTCAGGGCACGGTCGACCTTGGTGTTGGCGTCCATGATGGCGTCCAGGGTCCGGCCGCGCACGAAGGTCTCCATCCGCACGTCGGCGGGTACAGCGCTGACGGCCTCGCCGCCCTTGGTGATGATGGGATGGACCCGGATGCTGTCCTCGTCCCGGAAGGTCTCGCGGTTGTAATTGATGGCGCTCAGCGCGAGCGACGCGGCGTTGAGGGCGTTGATGCCGAGGTGCGGAGCGCCCCCGGCGTGGGCCCCCTTCCCGACGAACTGGATCTTCTTGGCGACCGTGCCGTTGTTGGTGCCGCTGATGCAGAACTGGCCCTCGTTGGGGTTGGAGGTGGTATGGCACATCATTGCAAGGTCGATGTCGTCAAACTCGCCGAGGCGCACCAGTTCGGGCTTGCCGCCCAGGAACTCCAGCTTGCCGATGCGACGGAGGGAATCGCGGTATTCGATCTCAATGTACTCTTCGGCGGGGACGGCCATGAAGGCCAGCCTGCCGCTGAGGGAATTCAGCACATCCGGCTGCATGAGGGCCATCGCAGCGCCCACCATCATTCCTATCTGGCAGTGGTGGCCGCAGGCGTGGGCCGCGCCGGTCTCAGGGTTCGCGTGGGGGTGCTCGTTGACGATGAGGGAATCCAGCTCACCGAGGACGGCGAGCGCTGGCCCCGGGCTGCTGCCAACCACGTCCGCGCGCACCCCGGTCAGGCCCAGCCCGATGCGGGACGGAAGACCCATCTCGGCGAACTTTCCTGCCACCAGGCGCGCTGTTTTGGTCTCTCGAAAGCCCGGCTCCGGGTTATCGAGAATCGCCTTTGACAAGTTGACAAGCTCGTCGGCCCTGGAGTCGATGGTCTCCGCCGCCCGGCGCTTGAGTTCTTCCTTTGACAGGCTGGCGCTCCGGCCTGAAGACATTGGGACTACCTCGTAACTGACATTAATGGGGGCGGCCCGCGCCGTTGTCCGGGCGTCACGTCGCTCAACCAGATTCCAGGAAGGATTGTAGCACGTAGGCACTGTCGCCGTAGACCAAACAGGGCAATCGCGTCTTCAACGACGGAGGCCCCATAACCCGTCATTCCCGCGCAGGCGGGAATCCAAACCCCCGTGTCCCCTCGCACCAAGAACCTCCAAACCCCCGTGTCCCCTCGCACCAAGAACCTGGGGAGGCGCTGCCAATCCCATCTCGACCGTCATTCCGGCCCGATTTGTGTGCTGAGAATTAAGACGTGATTGCCCTGCTGCTGAAATCTCTCCCTTGCCCTGGAGCGCTGTGTCTCGTACAATTGTTCTGAAAGAGAATTCCCTGAATCGTCTGAGCGCTATGTCTCAAATGAAAGCCAAATTGATACTGATGATACAAAATGTTACAGGATGTTACATCTCCACGAGAGGACCTTCGAATATTGAGACTGGAGTCCAAGGCAATCGCGTTTTAAACGCCGGAGGCCTTGTGACCTGTCATTCCCGCGTAGGCGGGAATCCAAACCCCCGTCTACCGTCGCACCCAGAACCCAGTCCCCAGAACCCAAGCAAGCACTGTCAATTTCACCGCCACCTCTATTCCGGCCCAATTTGTGTGCCCAGAAATAAAGCGCGATTGCCCTGGTAGACCAAACTATCGAGGGGTGATGCAAAGGCCCGCGGTGTATAATCGTCGACTATGAAGATTGTTATCGCTCCCCAGGGATTCAAGGCAGGAATTTCGGGCCTCGAGGCTGCGCAGGCCATCGCCCGGGGCGTCACCGCAGTCGTGCCGGACGCCGAGACGGTGCTGGCGCCGGTGGCCGATGGGGGCGACGGGACGCTGCACGCCCTCGTGGACGGCACAGGAGGCGGGTTGTTCTCCAGCCGGGTCACGGGACCCCTGGGACAGCCGCTTGAAGCCATGTGGGGAGTGATGGGTGACGGTCGGACGGCGGTGATCGAGATGGCCTTGGCGTCAGGACTGGCCCTGGTGCCGCAGCGGAGGCGCAATCCGCGAGTCACGACCACCGCGGGCACCGGCGAAATCGTTTGCGAGGCCCTGGAGCGCGGCTACAACCGCATCATGGTGGGTCTGGGCGGCAGTGCCACCAACGACGGCGGTGCGGGCTTTGCCACTGCCCTTGGGGCCAGGTTTCTGGATGCGGGCGGCAGTACCATCGCCCCCGGCGGGAGTGCGCTGGCAAGGCTGGAGAGCATAGACATTTCCGGACTTCATCCTCGCCTGCCCGAGGCCACGATAGTCGCCGCCACCGACGTCACCAACCCCCTGTGCGGCCCGGACGGGGCCTCCGTAGTGTTCGGACCGCAGAAGGGCGCCAACCCGGACATGGTCCAGGAGCTGGATGCCGCCTTGGCCAACTACGCCCGGGTGGTGGCCCGCGACGTCGGAAAGGATGTGTCGGAGCAGCCGGGCGCGGGGGCTGCCGGTGGGCTCGGCGCGGGAATGATGGCCTTCGCCGGAGCGACGCTGCAGTCGGGCATCGACATGGTCTGCGAAGTGCTGAACTTCGACGCCATGCTGCGGGACGCGGACCTCGTCTTCACGGGCGAGGGACGGGCCGACCACTCGACCATCTTCAACAAGGCCCCGGCGGGTGTGGCCCGGCTGGCACGCGCCCGGGGCATTCCCACAGTCCTGCTGGCCGGCAGCCTTGGGCCCGGCTACGAGGAGCTTTACGACCACGATCTGGCCGCGGTGGTGGGCATCGCGGACCGCCCGATGAACTTCGACCAGTCGCTGGCCCGGAGCGCCGAACTGCTGGAGAGCGCCGCCGAGGGCGCCATGCGACTGATACAGACGGGTCGCGCGATGGCGAGTGCCGGAGGGGGCTGAACGCCCAAGAGAGAGCGCTATACCATCCGCTCCCTTACGAACTCCAGGACTAGGTCGGAGAGGAAAATAGAGCGTTCGGCGTCGACTTCGTCGAAGGCCTCGAAGGACGCGCCGCTGGGCAGGAACTCGGGGTAGCGGGTGATGTAGTGGTACTTGTCCAGTTGCCGGGCCTCGCTCTTCACCGTATCGAACATCATGTCGAAGAGCTTGGCGTCCTCGCACAGATCCAGCAGCGAGTGGCCCCACACATCCTCCACCCGCTTGTGGTACAGGTAGGCCTTGACTGCCTTCTCGGCCGCCTGCTGCCCCTGGAAGCAGGCAAGGTTGTGCCGTCCGTTGTCCTTGAGGAATCGAGCGTCTTCTAGGTCTCGTTCGGCTTGGCGTAGCCAGCGTGCGCCTTCAGACAGGTAGTCAGGCATTGAAAATCTCCCTTCCCTCGGCGCAGGCCCGCCGCAACGCCGGCAGCGTGTCCTTCAGGGTCTCGAACTCTTCGGGCGTGTAAACCTGGGTGTCTATTTCCACCGAGCTGCCCAGGTGGTATGAGAAAAAGTCGGAGCGCCTGCCGAAGGGACGGTCGGTGTCATGGACCACGATCAGCTCGATCCGGCTCTCCGGCGTGAACTCTCCCGCTGCGACCTCTCCGGTAAGAATCACCTTTTCCACTCCCAGGTTGGGCAGGATTTCCTGGATGCTTTCAATTTCCCGCTCCAGCATCTGCTTGCGGAACTGGGCGAATCCCACGCGCATCGGCATTGTCGAACCTCGAAGCCTGTAGGGGTGTAGTTGAGCATGCCGCGCCTTTCCGGCGGCGCGGCCGGGTAATCTGCCGGGACATTCGCCCGGGCCAGGCGCCCGGTTTATTCGCCCGGTTTATTCAATGAGGACCAGGTGGACGGACCGTGGACCGTGGACACCCTGCACGATGGTCATTTCGATGTCGGCGGTGCGGCTGGGTCCGGTGATGAAGTTCAGGTAGCTGCCCATTTCGCCGCCCCGCCAGTAATACTCCAGCCGACGCAGGAGGAACAGGTCGTGCAGCGACTCGATGACCTCGTCGGGTCGCACCAGGGCGATGTGGACCGGCGGAACCAGCGAAACCAGCCGTGAGAGACCCCGCCGCGGCATGATTACCAGCGAACCCGTCTCTGCGATGGCGTAGTCCGTGCCGGTCAAACCGACATCGGCACGGCGAATCTCCTCTCGCAACTCCTCCCGCGAGGCTCGCTCGCCACGAACGACAGGCGTGATTTCAATGCCTCTCCACTCAAGGGCGGTCTCTAACGGCAAATCGTCGAAAACGGTCTGGCCGGAGCGCACCACCTTGCTTGCGCCCGCCTCGGCAACAATCTGGTCAACCCGCCCCACCACAGCTTCCGTGCCGGAAAGGCGGTGCACGTTCCAGCCGCCTCTCTGCGCCATGTCGACGAACCGGTCCAGCATGGCTGGCCGGTTCTCCCGCATGCGCTCCTCAATCTGCAGAGCGCGGTCTTCCAGCTGCTCCAGGTCTTCCTGGAGTCGATGATATGGCTCATCCGGCGGAGCTATGTGCCCCAGCGAGTCCAGCGGCCGGCCCAAGGCCTCGCGCACGGAGCGAAGGAACTCGTTCTTCGGCGTGCCGGGCGTTCCGCCACCGCTAGTGCTGGCCACTCTCGCCTCCGTCGCGGCCGGCCTCGGCCAGTTCGTCCCGCCATATCTGCCGGAAGGACCGCGGCGGCAGTTGCGGCAGGTCCCGCGCTTGCGTCCACTTCGACAGCAGTGGCAGCGGCGCGCTCCGTATCCAGCCCTCGCGCTTCGGCAGGATGGGCAGCACCTTCTGGGCGACGCGGCCCACCTTTGCGGCGAAGTTCATCTGGTCGGGGCTCCCCATCAGCCACGAGTACGCCCCCGCCATGAACCGCTCCGAGCGCGACGATGCCCGCTCTTCCGGGTCCTCGCTCTCGGCGGTGCGGTGGCGCAGCTCCAGCAGCATCCGCGGGATGTTTATCTTCACCGGGCAGGCCTCGCGGCAGGCCCCGCACAGGCTAGACGCCTGCGGCAGCGCCTTCGCTTCCTTCAGCCCAGTCAGCATCGGCGACACCACCGCGCCGATGGGCCCCGGGTACACCCAGCCGTACGAGTGCCCGCCGACCCGCTGGTACACCGGGCAGATGTTGAGGCACGCCCCGCACCGTATGCAGTACAGTGCCTCCCTCAGCTTCGGGTCGCGCAGCATCCGGGACCGCCCGTTGTCGACCAGCACTAGGTGGAACTCCTCCGGCCCGTCCTCGTCGTCCTCGCGGCGCGGTCCCGTAACCATGCTCACATAGCTGGATATGCGCTGACCCGTGGCCGACCGCGGCAGCAGCCGCAGGAAGCAGGCCAGGTCCTGCATCGACGGTATCACCTTCTCCATTCCGGTGATTCCGATATGCATCCGCGGCGCCGAAGTGCACAGACGGCCGTTCCCCTCGTTGGTCACGATGACCAGCGTACCTGTCTCCGCGACCACGAAGTTTGCACCGCTGATGCCCAGGTCCGCCTCCATGAACTTGTCCCGCAGCGCCACCCGAGCCGCCCTCGCCATCACCTCGATGTCCTCGTTGTAAGGGATGCCCAGCTTGTCGGCGAACAGCTCGGCCACGTCCTCCTTCGACTTGTGCAGCGCCGGCGCAACCAGGTGCGATGGAGTCTCACCCGCCAGCTGGATGATGTACTCGCCGAGGTCCGTCTCGTAGACGTCGACCCCCACCGACTCCAGCACAGGGTTGAGCTCCAACTCCTCCGACACCATGCTCTTGCTCTTGGTTGCGACCTTCACGCCCCTGGTCTGCGCCAAGTGGGCCACGATGGCGTTGGCCTCCGCCGAGTCGACTGCGAAATGCACCTGCCCGCCCGCAGCCGTCACGCTGTCGTTCAGCAGCTCTAGGTAGTAGTCGAGGTGGTCGAGGGTGTGGATCTTGATGCGACGAGCCTCTTCGCGCCACTCATCCCACGATCCCTCTCCGTGCAGGTCTTCCACCTCGGCCATGGCGTTTCGCCGCGCCACGTCGAACCCCACGCCCACGCGGTCCAGCGCCCTCCGCAGCTGCGGGTTGCGCATTGCCGCCTCTGACGCCGCCTCAAACTCGCCGGTCTTTACTTCCGCCATATCCCCCTCGTCATTCCCGCGCAGGCGGGAATCCAAACCCCCGTCCGCTCTGTGCTCCCTGTGTCCTCCGTGGTCAGACCCCGTCCAGCACCTGCGCAATGTGCCGAATCTTCACCTCCGGCGCCGCCCGCCGCAGCGCCCCTCCGATGTGCATCAGGCAGCTCATGTCGCACGACACCAGAGTGTCCGCCCCCGATTCGCGTATCGACGACACCTTGTCCGACAGCATACCTTCCGAAATGTGCGGCATCTTCACTGAGAAGCTGCCCCCGAACCCGCAGCACGTCTCCACGTTCCGCAGTTCCCGCATCTCAAGGCCCGGGACCGCTGCCAGCAGCGACTGCGGCGCATCCCGCACCTCCATCTCCCTCAGCAGGTGGCAACCGGGGTGAAACACCGCCGTACCCGTCGCCTCCTGCGTTATTTCCTCTTCCCCAGCCTCCGATCCCCCATCATTTCCGACTCCCCCGTCAAGGTGGGAATCCGAACCCCCGTCGGCACCCCCGTCATTTCCGACTCCCCCGTCAAGGTGGGAATCCGAACCCCCGTCGGCACCCCCGGAGTCCTCTGTTGCACCTACCCCCAGCACGTCCACCAGGAACTCCGAGAACTCGTACACCCTCGACGACAGCGACTGCGCCATCGCCAGCAGCTCCGGGTCGTCCTCGAACAGCTCCAGGTAGAACACCCGCATCATCGCCCCGCACGACCCCGATGGCACGACCACGTAGTCGCTGTCCGCGAACTCCCTCAGCGTGCGTTCTGCCATGCCCCGCGCGTCGCGCCAGAAGCCCGAGTTGAACACCGCCTGCCCGCAGCACGTCTGACCCTCCGGAAACCCCACCTCCACGCCCAGCCGCCGCAACACCCGCACCACGCTCACCCCCACTTCGGGGAAAAGCTGGTCCACGATGCACGTCACAAACAGGTCCGCCTTCAACGCTTCCCGACTCCTCAATGCTCGTCTCCTCTCGAGCCAAGCCTACCAGACGCCACCAACCGTGGCAATGATTCGCGCCCCGGCGCCATCCCCCGTTACCATCTCCCGGCGGCATCCCCGGGCACCGCCCCCCGTCACCATCGTTGACACTCCCGGCGAATCGAATCTACACTCGCCGCACCTTTCCTACGGAGGCTGCACAATGGCCGGATCGGTGGATGTGGCAATCGTCGGCGGCGGAGTGATGGGCTGCGCCATCGCGTGGCAACTGTCGAAGAGCGGCGTGTCTTGTGCGCTGGTCGAACGGGGTTCCTTCGGTGGTGGCGCATCGGGCGCGACCGCCGGGGTGGTCGGGCCGCTCTGGCACATAGACCCGGACGACCCCGACATGTGGCGGCTCGGCATCCGTAGCCTGGAACTGTTTCCAAAGTGGGTCGAGGAACTTGCCGAAGCGGGAGTGAACCCCGAGTTCCAGCAGATAGGCGTGCTGAAGGTGGCCTTCAGCGAGAGCGATGTCGAAGAACTCCGGGGTCTGTACGGTTGGCAGTCTCAGCTGGGATTCGGCGTGGAATGGCTGGAACGAGAGGATGTCCTGGAACGGGAGCCGGAGACCAGCCCCGAAGTGCACGCCGGTGTCTATTCCCCGCACGAGGGCTGTGTCCGCGGACAGAGGCTGTGCGACGCCCTGGCCCACGCGGCAGGGCGTAGTGGCGCAAGGCTCTATGAGAGTACCGAGGTGACGTCCCTGCTGCAAGACGGCGAGCGCGTCACCGGCATCGAGACAACCGCTGGTAGCATCACGGCGGGCCAGGTGGTGCTCGCTGCAGGCCCGTGGACCGGCGGCAGCGGGGGCTGGACGGTCCGCGGCGGAACGCTCGACTTGCCGGTGCGAGGAGTGAAGGGCCAGCGCATCCTGCTGCGGAAGCCGGGGTTCATGCCCCGCTGCCCGATGCGCAATTCGGCCGTCTACGTTCTGCCTCGCCTTGGCGGCAACATCCTGGTGGCCTCCACCCGCGAAGAGGGGCGCTTTGACCAGAGCGTGACCGCCGAGGGCATTGCCACGCTGGTGACGGGGGCCGCGCAGTCGTTTCCCCTGTTGGCCGATGCTGCCTTCGTCGGTGGCAGGGCGGGCGTGCGTCCCGCGACCCCGGACGGCCTACCCATCATCGGCCCTGCGCCCGGCGTCGAGGGCCTGACCATCGCATCCGGCCACGACGCCGTGGGCATCATGCTCAGCCCCGGCACTGCCGAGTTGGTGGCCCAGTACCTGCTCGACGGCAACGAAGCTCCGCTCCGCCCTTTCCGGGCCGCCCGCTTCGCCCTAGCCGGATAGCACAACGTCGACGATGGCGACGCAACCTGCGTCCACCGCCGCCTGCGCCTCCAGCAACGCGCCGCGCAGCCGCAACGGGTCCTCCACTCGCTCGCCGTGCCCGCCGAAGGGACGGGCCAGCTCCGAGTAGTCCGGACCCGGGATGTCCACCCCGTGGAAGACTCCCGACTGCGCTGCCGTGCCTTCGGGATAGAAGGACAGGTGCAGGCTCTTCATCGCCGCATAGCTGGCGTTGTTGAACACCACTATCAGGATGGGCAGGTTGCTCTCCCGCGCCACTCCCAGGCTCTGCGTAATGGGGTTGTACAGGAACGACCCGTCGCCGATCAGCGCCGTCACCGGCCGCTCCGGCGCTGCCAGCTTGGCCCCGAGCGCGATGCCCAGACCCTGTCCGAGCCCGCCGGCGGGCCGCAGGTACGACATCGGATTGTCCCACGCGATGCGGCGCAGGATCTGGGCCCGGTGCAGGATGGTCTCGTCCACGAACACGGTGTTCGACGGCAACGCCTCGCTCAGGGTATTACACAGGAAGCCCGGATCGATGGGCGATGCGGTCGACGCCGCCCCGTCAAGCGTCCGGTAGCGCTCCCACACTGGGTTCGGATCGCTCCCATTTCCCGGCGGAGCCTCGTCCGTTCTCTCTCGCACCGCGGCGTCCAGCGCCGCCAGCGTCACCGGCAGCGACCCCTCTAGGTACAGATCCGCCTGCAGGTCCTGGTGCACCATGTATTCCTTCACTGGATATTCGTCGATGACCACCACCGTCGCCGACGGCCCCGCGCTCGGCGGATACCACGGCGCGCGGTTTCCAACCACCAGGAACAGGTCGAACCGCTCCATCTCCCGCCGCAGGTCGTAGCCGTGATGCAGCGGGTGGCTCTTGGGGAAGTTGTTGTACGACGGACCCTCTCCCTCGAATACCGGTATCCCCCGCGATTCCGCCAGCGACACCAGAGCGTTGAACCCCAACGCCGTGCGCCCCGCGGAGTCCGCGACGATTACCGGATTCTCCGCCTCGCACACCATCTCGGCGACCCGCTCCACGTCTCTCGGGTCCGGATGTCCCACCGGCGCAGTTGGCCGCTGCTTCGGCCGGCCCTTCGGCATCCACTCCGCCAGCATCGTCTCCATTGGCACGTTCAGGAAGGCCGGGCCCTTCGGCGTCCGCTGCGCCAGTTCCCCCGCGCGCGCCACC
This sequence comes from Dehalococcoidia bacterium, assembly GCA_965261355.1. Classification (GTDB taxonomy): domain Bacteria; phylum Chloroflexota; class Dehalococcoidia; order Lucifugimonadales; family UBA3495; genus VXOI01. Next base: position 388,781 of record OZ253464.1, read on the forward strand.
GTCTCGTACAGCGTTTCCGCGCTGGTCACCCGGTTGCTCCACTTGGTGAATGGCTCAACCAGTCGGTTCGGACCGCCCACTATGCTCAGGTTGCGCAGCCACTGCGGGCCCGGGTCGAACTCCGCCGCTTCTCCGTAGGTACTCGACTCGCCGGAGCACACCAGCATCGGCACTTCGCTCTGGTACGCCCCGTGGATGCCCATGGAGCCCTGCAGCACTCCTACTCCCGCGTGCAGCAACACCGCCTGCATCCGCCCCGTCATCCGCGTGTATCCCGATGCCATCGCAACCGCCAGCGTCTCGTGCCAGCAGTTGATATACGTCGGCCCAGGCTCCTCATTGACCTTCTGCCTCGCCAGGGCCTCCCAAACCGACGGCCACTCGGAGCCGGGCGAGGAGATAATATAGTCAATATCCAGGTTCCGCAGGGCTTCCAGGATGGCGTCTCCGCCGTCCAGACGTCCTCCGTCCCTCCGTTCAATCATGCTTCTCTCCGTTATTCCCGCCCCTCGTCTTCGTCCTCCCCGTCAGGAACCAAAACCCCGAACCTCTGCGCCCTCTGCGTTAAACACGTCACGCCCTCACCCAGCGGCATTCCGGCTGGTGGCCGTGCGAGCCGCGGTCAATGCACGTGCACGGGAAGTCCTCCCGCAGGCTGTAGCCGTTGTATTCAAGGAACGCGTGGAACCCTGGGTAGAAGCCCTCTCCTTCATCGATCGAGTCGAACCCAGCCTGGAAGGCCTCTCTCAGCTCTTCGTGGGTTGGTGTAGCCATTGCGCCAACTACTCTCCGGCAAGCACTTCTGAAATGTCCTGGGCGAAGATCATGTCCTCGGTACCAACCAGCTCGGGGTCGTCCGGCGAGGTCAGGTACTTGGCGAACACCCAAACCCCGTCCTTCGGGTTGTTCACGACCTCCGCCGTCGCCCCGTGTATCGTCGATATCGTCGACCCTTCCTCGATGGTGATCAGGTTGACTACTTCTGCCATCTGCCCCTCTCCGTGTGCTCTCCGCGCTCTCCGCGCTCTCCGCGCTCTCCGCGCTCTCCGTGGTAAACCCCGTCCCCTTGTGCCCCGTCATTCCCGCGCAGGCGGGAATCCAAACCCCGTCCCCTCTGCGCCCTCTGCGTCTAACCCGTCTCCCTCAGAAGAAGAACGTCAGATTCTTCGCCAGCAGCACGTTCTGGTCCAGGATCACCTTCCTCTGCGCGATCTTCCATCCTCCGTCTTCCCTCCGCAGCACGTCTTCCCGCTTGCCGATGAGAAAGTCCGTCTCGGTCTCGACCCGGTTTCGGTAGATGAGGAATCGGCACTTCAGCGAAACCTCCATCGCCTCTTCCGCCGATGGCGTCGATTCCAGCAGCTGGACGTTCGACACCATATGGCAGATGCGAGACAGCGGCTCCTCCGCCCAGTGGACGCCCGTCAGGATCTGGCTCACCCGGCGTTCCAGGGTCGACTTGCCCTCGTCGAACCAGTTGATGTCGTGTCCCTCGCGGGTGAACTCCCGGTCCAGCTCCCCGAACTTGACGTTGCGGCGCATGGGCATCCAGTAGCGGATGTCGTCGCTGAGGAGTTCCAGCCATTCGGCGAAGCGGCGTTCGTCCAGCAACTCCGCCTCGTGGTACAGGAACTCCTCGACCTCGTTCTTCAGCAGCATCCGGGCGACGTTGGCCCCGACGGTGGTCATGGTGCGCTGACCTCCCGGGCGCCCGCGCCGTTGTGGGCCTTGGCGCCGTTGGCCTGCGCGCCGTTGGCCTGCGCCCCGTTTGCCTGGGCCCCGTTGGCATGCCCGTTGCGCCACGATGCCAGCTCGTCCCAACTCGACGCCGTCAGGAAGTCCGCCCACCGCGAGTAGAAGCCCCGCTGGTTCTGCTCGGCGGCCTTGGCAAGGGTCACGTTCCGGAGCTGACCCGGCATTTCGAGGCCGTCTGTGTCGAACGGCGGAGCCTCGTGCCCCATGCCCATCTGGTAGTTGTAGGGAAACCGCCGCGCGATGGATCCCCGGCTCGCGTTGTGCGCGTAGTTCCAGTTCTCCATGTCATCCTGCTCTGTCAGGCCAGCCGGACCGGAGTAGCTGATGTAGTACTTGCGCAGGAACTCCTTCACCTCGGCGGGAGCGTTCTTGTCCACCAGGAACCAGCGCCACGCCTCGTGGGATTCGGGCGTTCGCGGGTGCCAAACGGCGATGGTCCGGGGCTGGCGCGGCAGGAAGGAGAAGTTAGGAAACAGCGTACCTGGCCCTGGTATGAACCGTGACCACTTGCCGTAGTTCTTGCGGCGTTCGTTTTCGCAGTGGGAAAAGTAGTCCGAGACGATCTTCGAGTGCTGGTATGCTGCGACGGGCGAGTCGTCGGGCCGCAGGAAGCTGATGGTGCCGTGCCCGCGCTCCGGGAACGAGACGTCCAGCGCGGTCGCGCCCACACGCTCCTGCGTGTCGCGCCGTCCACTGCCGCTGGGACCCACACCCACCAGGTCGACGGAGCGGTGGCTAATGTTGTGATAGCGGTCGCCTACGAAGTTCTCCGAAGGGAACTTCCAGTTGCAGGGAATCACCCACTTTTCGATGCCGCCGAACACCTCAGTCTCTCCGCCTGCCCCGTCCCAGGTGTCCAGCAGGAAGTCAAGATACGTCCGGTAGCCTCCCAGGTACTCTTCGAACGAAGGCGCGTCCTTGTCCCAGTTGGCCCACACTGTGCCTTTGTAGACGCAGAGCCGCGGCACTTCAATAAGGCCCCACTGGGACTTGTCCAGTTCGCCCTTGTAGGCTTCCTTGAAGTAGGGCACGCCCACCAGCTTGCCGTCGGTCGCGAAGCTCCAGCCGTGGTAGGGGCAGCTGAACACCGGGGTGTTGCCCTCGTCGTATCGGCAGACCTTCATGCCCCGGTGGGTGCAGGAGTTCAGGAACACGTGGACCTCGCCCTCCCGGTCACGGCATAGGATGACCGACTCCTCGCCCATGCAGGAAACGAAATAGTCGCCTGGCTTCGGAATCTGCGAGACGTGCCCCACGAAGAGCCAGGCCCGTGCGAAAAGCAGCTCTTGCTCCTGGGCGTAGATGTCCTCGCTGACGAAGATCTCGCGGCTGACTGTACCTGACTCCAAGTCAACCATGCCGCCTAAAGATTGCTTGCCGTTGCCGTGTGCGTTCTGCATATCGCATCCCCCTTGACTGAGAGGCAATTTCCCCATCATTTGCGAACCATTTCGACTATCGGAGCTTCGTTCGACCCGCAGCCCTGCGCCCGCTGTGTTTAACTCTTGTAGTTCCCGCTACATCCCGTCATTCCCGCGCAGGCGGGAATCCAAACCCCTGTCTCTCCCGCAAACCCAGGAAACCAGACCTCTCCGCGCTTAGTCCGTCCCCCGTAACTCGGCCCCCGCCAGTTGCTCCAGGATGCGGGCCACGGCGGGGAATCCGTCTTGGCCCATGCCCTGCACCTGCGCCCGCTGGAACATGTCGTCGGCGATGGCCCCGATGGCTGCGGGAGCTTGCGACTCGCGGGCCAGTTCGCAGGCGAGGTGGATGTCCTTCGCCACGATGTCCAGCGTACCGTTGGACGCGAAACTGCGGTCCAGTATCGCCTCCGTCGCCCGGTTCAGCACGCTGCTCGATCCTGCACTGACCGGCACTATCTTCGCCAGTATCTCGATGTCGATTCCCGCCTTGGCCCCGATCAGCATCCCCTCCAGCCCTGCGATGAAGGCGCAGTAGCCCAGGTATTGTGTCACCAGCTTGGCAATGCAGCCCGAAGCCGTATCCCCGACATAGAATACGTCGCGGCCCATGCACTCCAGAAGCGGACGGTGCTTCTCGAACACGGCCGGATCGCCGCCGACCATCATCGTCATGGCGGGCGGACGTCCGCTCACCGGCGAGTCCAGCATCTCCACCCCGCGCTGTCCGCAGACCTCTGCCAGCTGCCGGATGAGCGACGGCGCGTTGGTGGTCGTGTCGATCCAGGCGCCTCCTGACGGCAGCCCGGCGAGTATACCGGTGTCCAGGTCAGTAACGACCCTCTCGGCTTCCACCGGTCCGGGAAGCGACGTGAACACCACCGGTGCTGCCTCGGCCACCGCCCGCGGACTGTCGGCCCAGTTCGCCCCCAGCTCGCACAGGTTGGTGGTCGCCTCTCGGCGCACGTCGAACACCGTCACGTTGTGACCGGCATCCAGCAGGCACCGCGCCATCGGGTTCCCCATCGTCCCCGTGCCGATGTATCCAACGTCCATCTAACTCTCCGTAGCGGCGTCGTTGCCGTGGTCGTCAGGAGTATGTTTCGGCTTATGTTTCAATGAAAAGCCCACTGGGGATGTGTCGCCTATCTGCAATTCGCCGTTGCTGGTGAGGGCCCGCAATCGCCGTAACTGAGTGTTAGACGATATGGTGAACGAATGAGGACTGGCGTGTTGAAGAGCCTCCAGCACGGGCAATGCTTCCTCTGCCGCCTCAATCGTGACCGCCATCTCTTCTATAGTACGATGATTCTCGTAGAAGTTTCGATGACCGTTTTGGTATGTCTCCGCAATGGCATTGCCGAGTTCGGCGCTATCAAACTCGACGACGATTTGTCGACCAATATACTCGATTTGTTGATGACTCCCGTGATTCCAGCCCCGCTGTTCGCCAATTGCCTTCAGATTATGGGCGATCGCACCCCAGGCCTTCTCGCCAGCCTGTAGGCGATCGCCCTGCTCCAGGTATTGACGCGCCTGCATGATGAACCGACGACCAATGGCACGTCGGTCGTCGGCGCTCTGGAACCCTGGCTCAGGGAGCGGTGGCAAATCTGCCATGGTAGAGTCGTGCCCTTTCCCCTAGCTGGTCGCGGCCGGCTGCGCCACCGGCCGATGCCCCCAGATGCTGCCTTTCTCGTGTCGCACCACCTGCCAGGTGGCGTCGTCCACGGTGCGCGCGCCCCAGCCGTACTCCACGTCGAAGCCCGACGGCGTTTTCATGTAGAAGGACGTCATGTGGTCGTTGGTGTGCCGGCCCAGACCACGGGTCACATTGATCTCCGAGTCCAGCACCTTGTCGTAGGTCGCTCCGACGTCGTTCATGCCCTGCGTCTGCACCATGAAGTGGTTCAGCCTCTTCGTGTTCCGCCCCTTCGCTTCGATGATGGCCAGGGTGTGATGCCGCGGGTTGCAATGGAAGAAAACTAGGTTGCGGATGTAGTCGCTGATCTTCATCCCCAGCACGTCCCGGTAGAAGCCCACCGCCCGGTCCAGGTTCTCGACGTGGTAGACCACGTGCCCCAGTCCCTGCTCGCCGGTGACGAATCCGGAGATAGGCCGCGGCGAGTTGAACGGGTTGTCGAAGCTGACCGGCGGGCCGTAGTAGACCTCGGTCTGAGCGCCGTCGGGGTCCTCGAACTTGATCAGTCCCTCGACCTTCCGCTCCTTCGCCTCTTCCGGCGTGCCGATGGATACCTCGAATCCCGCCCGCCGCAGCTGCTCCTCCATCTCCGCCAGCGACCCCTCGTCCGTCACCTGGAAGCCGACGAACTCCACATCGTCCTTGCCCGTCGGGCTCACGATGAACCGGTGGGTGTACTCGTCCATCCGCATGGTCAGGACGCCGTCGGAATCGACGCCGTTGGACTGAAGGCCCAGCACCTCGGTCCCGAAGTGCTCCCATTCCTCGATGTTGCTGGCGCTGATACCGATATAGCCCAATTGGGTAACACTGGCCATGATTCCATTCTCCCGCTATCTGGAATTTGGTTCTGGGGTCTATCTGCCCGATTTTTGGTTCAGGGGCCTATCTGCCCGATTATTGTCGACGGAGTAAAGCCTACTTCGCGTCCATCATCTTCAGCCACCCGGAGTAGAAGCCGCGTGCGTTCTCCTCGCTGATGCCTGCGGTGAGGACTCCTGGCAGGCCCACTTCGTCGGCCAGGTGGCCTATGCCCATCTGATAGTTGTACGGCCTACGCCGCGCGATGGCCCCCCGGCTGGCCTTGTGGGCGTAGTTCCAATTCTCCATGTCGTCCTGCTCGGTCATTCCGCCAGGGCCGGAGTAGCGAATGTAGTAGTGCCGCAGCACGTCCTTCACCTCTTCCGGTGTGTCCTTGTCCACCAGGAACCAGCGCCAGGCCTCCGTCAGGTTCGGGCCGCGCGGATGCCACACGGCGATGGAGCGCGGCTGCCGCGCCAGGTACGACATATTGGGGAACACCGTTCCCACAACACCTAGCAGGTTGGTCCCGCCGTCGAGGCGACGACGGCGCTCCGATTCCATGTATCGGAAGTAATCGCCTACGTCCGCCGTGTTCTGGTAGGTCGAGACCTGTGGCGTCTCCGGCGGAAACAGTTCCACAACGGCCGCATGGCCGTGCTGCGGCATCGACACATTGATGCGCCTGCCCGCCTGGTACTCGGCGTTGTCGCGTCGTCCCAGCCCACTGGGGCCGATGCCCACCATGTCCACCGAGCGGTGGCTGATGTTGTGGTAGCCGTCTCCAGCGAAGTTCTCGGCGGCGAACTTCCAGTTGTTGGGCATCGTCCACTTCTGGACTCCGCCCAGAATCTCCGAACCGCCTTCCGTGCCGTCCCTGCCGTCCATCAGCAGGTCGAGATACATGGTGAAGTCGCCCACGTATTCCTGGAAAGACGGCCCGTTCTTATCCCATGACGCCCAGATGCTTCCCTTATAGTTGTGCATCTGCGGCACTTCGATCAGGCCCCACTGAGACTTGTCCAGCGAACCCTTGTAGGCGTCCTTGAAGTAGGGCACGCCAACCAGCTTGCCATCGGTGGCGAAGCTCCACCCGTGGTATGGGCAGCTGAACACCGGTGTGTTCCCCTCGTCGTAGCGGCATACCTTCATGCCCCGGTGAGTGCACGAGTTCAGGAAGACGTGAATCCCTCCCTCCCGGTCCCGGCAGAGAATCACCGACTCTTCGCCCATGCTGGAAACGAAGTAGTCGCCCGGCTTCGGGACCTGCGTCTCGTGCCCTACGAAGAGCCACGCGCGGGAGAACACCTGCTCTTGTTCCTGCGCGTAAATGTCCTCGTTGACGAATATTTCGCGGCTGATTTGCCCTTCGTCCAGGTTGACGATACTGCCCATCGAACGGCCAATCGTAGTTGCCATAAAGTACCGCTCCAACGTGCGGATGCTAATGAGACTCAGTATACACGACGGCTCGACGGATTTTCCCCGCGCCGTAGTTCGCAACCAACGATGTCCGTAAGTGCTGCGGGAATTATGGCCGCGCCACCGCCAGGCACTTGCTGGAGTTGTGCACGTACGTCTGCTGGAACTCCACGATCTCCGGCTTCCGGTTCAGCTCGGACAGCGCCCCGGCCAGGCACATCCAGTTCAGCATCTCCTGCTGGCCGGCGTCCTCGACCTGGGCAGTGGTGAGACCACGCCACGCCTCGAAGTCCCCGGCCTTGAACTCCTCGAACCGCTGACGGTCCGACTCCACGTCGCAGTACATCCACCAGTTCTTCTCAGTAAGGAAGGCGTGGGACCAGCTTGACGACGCAATCAGCGCCACCCGCCACGGGCTCTCCTGCAGGGCCCTCGCCGCCGCGGCCCCCAGCTCCATGCAGCGCTTCGGCGACGGGCCGGGCGGGTCGAGGGGCGCCTCTACCCCGTTCACGGTCTGGGTGGTCGCGCCGCCCCGGTTGCGGATGACGCGGCTGCCATAGCAGTTGATGGCGAAGGGAATTACCGGATAGTCGAACCCGGTACGATCGTAGTCAAGGTACAGCAGCGTGTTGAGAAACGCGTGTCCCAATCCCGGCTCGTGCAGCGCCTTGTAGGCATAGGCCACGTCGAACCCGTCGTCAATCAGCGCCCCGGCCAGGTAGCGGGCCGAGGGGTGCCCCTTGAAACGGAAGGTCTTCTCGGCCGGTTCCCCCCAGACGTTGGGTCTGGTGCCGCCATCCTTGGTGGTGAAGGGAAGGCACTCGTATTCATCGTATGCCATTACGCAGAAGGCCGGGATGATGTCTTCCTTGAAGTTCTCGTACTGGTCGTCGCCCCAGACCAGCACCACGTCAGGCTTGAAAGCGTCCAACTCGGCCCGCACTTTGCGGAACCCGGCCACCAGCTTCTCGCGCTGGTACAACGCCGAGGTGTACCCCTCGTCGTCGCCCCACTCCTCGCGCATGGCCATGGGCCAGTTCTCGGGGTTCTTCCGTTCGTTCGGAATGCGGTCGTTCCTGAGCGCCCGCGTTAACGAATAGTTCTTCAGCTCGTCCGGTGCAATCAGCGACGGCGAATGCGTAACTCCCAGTCCGAGAATCTCTGCCATGATATGCCTCCTGAGCCAAGGTGGGGAATGCACGAATCAATGCGGACTATTTCCCGAATTTTGATGGTTATTCGTGTATATCGCAAGTGCCACGTCTTCCGGGCCGAGCTCGATGGAGCATGCCCTGTCGGCATACCTATTGTGCCGCTTGCTCGAGTGCCTTGGAATTAACATAATGTCCGGTAAGGCTGAACAAGGAGATTGAATAATGGCAAAGTTGAGTATCGGAGGTACCTGCATTCTGTGCCGTAAGTCCTTCAGCAAGCCTGGCATGACACGGCATTTGCAGATGTGCCGACAAAAGGACCCCGGTGGCGAAGGCGGGCCCGGTCTCGGCAAGGGTCGGAAGAAGCAGGGCTTTCACCTAGTGGTCGAGGGCCTCTATCGTCCGGAGTATTGGATGCACCTGGAAATAGCAGACAATGCCCGACTGGAGGCATTGGACTTTTATCTCAGGCGTACATGGCTGGAATGCTGCGGTCACATGAGCGCCTTTGTCATCCGTGGCAGAAACCATTTTCGCGAAGACCGGGGCATCTGGGCTGACCTGGGTGACCTGGATATGGAAGTAACTCTCAAGGAAACGCTTCGCCCAAGGATGAAATTTATCCATGAATACGACTTCGGATCTACCACCGAGCTGACCTTGCGGGTGATTTCACAGGACAAGGTTTCCGTTGACCGGCAGGGTATACGGCTGCTGGCCCGCAACGACCCGCCGGCGATTCCCTGCTTCAAATGCGACGCCCAGGCCGCCAGGATCTGCACGGAGTGCGTCTGGGATGGAGAGGGCTTCTACTGCCACGAGTGCTCTGCCCTTCACACGGCGCAGTCGCCTGACCATGAGGAGATGTTTCTGCCCGTAGTGAACTCGCCCCGAATGGGAGAGTGCACCTTCACCGGCCCTGATAATGAGTTCTGGGCCTTGGGTTACTCCGAACGCCAGCCTTCAACTTGAGGTGGTATGCCAGCTCACGGTCCGGCGTTCCCGCGAAGCTTGTCCTCGCGAAGGCGGCGAGCGGTCATCCAAACCCGGTCCTGAGCCTGCCCAAGTGCCCCGTCGCGTTTCTTATTGGAGGGCCAGATTCGGGACCCTGCCTGCTGAAACAGGGCAATCGCGTTTTAAACGCCAGGGCCTTATGAGCCGCCATTCCCGCGAAGGCGGGAATCCAAACCCCCGTCTACCATCGCACCCAGAACCCAGTCCCCAGAACCCAAGCAAGCACTGTCAATTTCACCGCCACCTTATCCCGAATCCACCGATAGTGGGCGTCAGGTTGGCGAACTGAAGCGGCAAGAAGGTGCTCCTCTGAATCTGGGATAATGGTTTTCGAGAAAGGAAACCGACCAGAAACAAGGAGCACCCAACAGATGCTACCACTTGAGCACCCCGACCGCATCCAAATAGCCTTCGACGACCACCGCCTGGTCAACAATGCCGGGCTGCTCCTGCCGGCCACCCTGGCCCAGCACGTGGGCCTGCGTGAACTCGTTGACCGTCACCTCGACCTCGGGGATGCGCCGGGGCGGGCGAACGCGGGAGACAAGATGCTGACGCTGGTGGCCTCGGCGCTGGCGGGCGGCGACTGCATTGACGACGCCGATGCGCTGCGTGCGGGGCGGACCTACTCGGTGCTGGGGTGCATGGTCAAAGCGCCCTCCACCCTGGGCACCTTCCTGCGCAGCTTCCGGTGGGGCCATGTCCGTCAGCTGGACCGGGTGAGCCGGGAGCTGCTGGCACGGGCCTGGGCCGCCGGTGCCGGACCCGGCGACGGGCCGCTGACCATCGACCTGGACTCCACCATCTGCGAGACCTACGGTCTGGCCAAGGAGGGCGCACGCCACCACGGCTATACCGGCAAGCGAGGCTATCACCCGCTGCTGGCCGTGGCCTCTGGCACCGGCGACGTGCTGATGTCCCGGCTGCGCGAGGGCCGGGCCAACACCGCCCGGGGTGCCGCCCACTTCCTGCGCGAGACGGTGGGACGGGTGCGCTACGCCGGCGCCAGGGGCCGACTCACGGTGCGGGCCGACAGCGGCTTCTATGCCCACGCCATCGTCGCCGTCTGCCGCAAGATGGATGTCCGCTACTCCATCACCATCCGCCAGCACAAAAGCCTGCGCAATCTCATCGAGGCCATACCCGAGACGGATTGGACGCCCATCCCATACTGGATGGACGGCGCCGCCGATGTGGCCGAGACCACCTACACTCCCTTTGAGAGTGAGGCCGGCGCCGCGCCGGTGCGGCTCATCGTCCGGCGGGTGAAGCCCACGCCCGGTTCCCAACTGGCCCTGTTCGCCAGCTACAGCTATCACGGCTTCATCACCGACCGGGACGGGGAGACGCTCGAACTGGAGGCTGACCATCGCCGCCACGCCGAGATCGAGAATGCCATCCGAGACCTGAAGTACGGCGTCGGCCTGAACCATCTTCCCTCGGGCCGCTTCGCCGCCAACGCCGCCTGGTTGGCGGTGCAGGTGATGGCCCATAACCTGGCCCGCTGGACGGCGCGAATTGGTCTGGGCGAGCAGATCGTGACCACCAAGACCCTCCGGCGACGGTTCTTCGGTCTGGTGGGACGGCTCACCCGCTCGGCGCGCAGACTCACTTTGCATCTTCCCCGGGGCTGGCCCTGGGCTGAGCAGGCCACTCTCGCCCTGGCCCGACTGCGAGCCATCCCACTCCCAGCCTGACGGCGCTATCCGCAACCGACCCAAGGCCTCCAAACTCGCGTCCGCCCGGTCCGCGAGTGCATTCCGCTGCGTCCGATCTCACTATCCGGCGATTCCCAGCCTCCATAGACCGCTTTCCAGGCCCGGGGCGGCTACTGAAAACCCTCTGCCGTGTCACATCGGTCCCAATGGAGCCAAGGCTCTCTCCCTTGTAGGCTCCCTCATACCAATTTGCCCAGCTTTCACGCCTCCCATCGGTGGATTCGGGCTTATATTCCGGCCCAATTTGTGTGCCCAGAATTAAAACGCTATTGCCCTGCCTGCAGACATCTCCCCCTTGCCCTGAGGCGTCGTTAATCGTACAATTGTTCTTAACAAGAACACTCCGAACCGCCTGTTTGACGCCCTGAACCACCCAATTTGTCAGTATCAATTAAGGACCAAAACGATCGGGTTTGTTACAAAATGTTGCAGAATGTTACACCTCCACGAGAGCACACTCGGATATTGAGACCAAAGCACCGACTTGCCTCCACTCAATGGGACTGGATTCCGGACCATTCAATTAGCCTTGCCCGGCCTACCCTTAGAGGCGATAATGGCGCACAATATTCTTTGACTGCAGGTGCGCCTCCGGGCGCAGGAGGATTCGCATGGACTGGGGAATGGCCAACCGCCTGGCACAGCTGATTCAATCCGACGGGAAGTGCATGTTCCTTCCGGTCGACCACGGGTATTTTCAGGGCCCCACTCGCAACCTCGAACGCCCCGGCGAGACCATTGCGCCCCTGCTTCCCTATTCTGACGCCCTCTTCGCCACCCGTGGCGTCGTCCGTGCCGTGGTTGACCCAGCAGACACCAAGCCGCTCATCCTGCGCGTCTCCGGCGGCACCAGCATGAGCGGTGGAGACCTGGCCGACGAGGAAGTGACGACCTCCATGGAAGACGCCATACGGATGAATGTGTCCGCCGTGGGAATCTCCGTGTTCGTCGGCTCCGAATACCAGAAGCAGTCCATCATAAATCTGGGCAAGCTTGTGAATGAAGGCGAACGGTATGGCATCCCGGTGATGGCGGTGACCGCAGTGGGCCGAGAGCTGGACCAGCGCGATTCCCGCTACCTCGCCATGGCCTGCCGCATCTGCGCCGAGATGGGAGCGAAAGTGGTCAAGACCTACTGGTGCGAAGACGGCTTCGACCGCGTGGTCAACGGTTGCCCCGTGCCGGTGGTGATGGCCGGCGGCCCCAGGGCCGACACCGAGGTTGAGGTCCTCGAGTTCGTCCGCGACGGCATGCAGAACGGTGCCATCGGCATCAACCTCGGCCGCAACATCTGGCAGAGCCCGCACCCCGTGCCGATGATCCGCGCACTCCGCCACGTTGTTCACGGCAACGGCACCGTCGCCGAGGCCCAGGAAATCTTCGACTCCGCCCGCGCCGAATCTGGCGAACTGGTGGGAGTCTCCGACTAAAGGATCGATGCCATGCGCGTAGCGATGTACTACAGCAACAACGACGTCCGCATCGAGGAGATGCCTGTGCCGGAAATCGGCCCGGGCGAGTTGCTGCTCAAAATTGAAGCCAGCAGCATCTGCGGCAGCGACGTCATGGAGTGGTACCGCATCCAGCGCGCCCCGGTGGTGCTGGGCCATGAGGTTGCCGGCACCGTTGCGGCGGCGGGACCCGGCGTCTCCCAGTTCCGCGAGGGCGACCGCCTCGTCGTAACCCACCACGTGCCCTGCAACGCCTGCCGCTACTGCCTCAGCGGCAGCCACACCGTCTGCGACACCCTGCGCGCCACCAGCTACGACCCCGGCGGTTTCTGCGAGTACGTTCGCCTGCCCGCCATCAACGTTGACCGCGGCGCAATCCCCATCCCCGATGGGGTGCCCTTCGACGAGGCCTCGGTGGCTGAGCCACTTGCCTGCGTCTACCGCGGGCAGCGCCGCGCCAATATCCAGCCGGGACAGTCAGTGTTGGTCCTTGGCAGTGGCTTGGCCGGACTGCTTCACATAAACCTGGCCCGCGCCGTGGGGGCTGGCCGCATCATTTCAACCGACATATCCGAGTTCCGCCTCGCAGCCGCCCGCCGTCTGGGCGCCGACGTCACCCTCCGCGCCGACCAGTTCACGCCCCAGGCCCTCTGCGACGTCAACGATGGTCGCCTCGCCGACCTCGTCATCGTTGCCACAGGTGCCCGACCCGCTCTGTTGCAGGCACTGGAGTCCGTCGACCGCGATGGCACAGTCTTGTTCTACGCCCCCACGGAACCCGGCGTCGAGATTCCCGTCTCCATCAACGACGTCTTCTTCCGGAACGGCGCAACCCTTACCACCACCTACGCAGCCGCCCCCGGCGACCTGACCATCGCCCTCGACCTGATAGCATCCCGGCGCGTCCAGATCGGCGACATGATCTCGCACCGCCTCCCGCTGGATGAAACGGGTCTGGGCTTCAAGCTGACCGCTGGAGCGTCCGAATCTCTGAAGGTGGTGATCGAACCGCAGCGGTAGCCAGGGATGTCCCGTCCACGCTGGCGCCACCGATCTTTCATCCGTATTGTAAGTGTGAGAGAAGGAGCATGAACCAACAAGAAACCGACACGGAAATGCTTGAGCGCCAGCAGAGAGCCATTTCCGACCTGCGGCTGGAACAGGGAGCAGATGAGGAGACCCACTGGGCGGTGATCCGCGAGGCAGCGCACAGGGCCACCAGGGACAACTGGCCCGAGATGCCCGAGGGTCAACGCCAGCTCGTCGTGTCGACAGTCGTTGGACTCACCGCGATCAACTACCAGCTGTCCGTTTTCAGGAATGGCTGGGCCACCGGCCAGAACTCGCAAAGAATTCATTTGGACCCGGAAATCAATGGGCCCAAAATTCTGGTCAGGGCCTACGCAACAGCCGAAGCGGAAACCGTCAGAATGAGAGACTTTGCAACCGCGCAAGCAGCGGGCGAACAGCGGCCCAGCTTGGAAGAAAGACTTCGTCGCTATCTGCGGCCCGAGCAATAGAGTACTGCAGCAATAGAGTACTGCAATGTATTCTCCAGCGGCCGCCTACGCTATCGGGCCCTACAGCACTTTACGGATGCAGTTCGTCTAACGTTCAGTTCGTCTAAAGTAAGGAGTCAGTCGAACCAGGTCACTGGCTCGCAATCGCGACTTCTCCGCAGACGAGTACGTTCCCAGTCTGCTTGACGCTTGCAACCTGACCTGTACAATCAACCGCAATTATCCGGCGCCGCAGCGGAGGTCTCTATGGAACTCGGACTCTTCTTGGAATTCCCGGTCCGGGAAGGCTCCAACGAAAACGAGGCTTTCAAGGAGTCCTTCGCCCTGGTCGACCAGGCCGAAGACTTGGGTGTCCCATCGGTGTGGATGGCCGAGTACCATTTCAACCCCGGCCGAGTTCTTGCCAGTCCCGTAACCATCCTCAGCGCCATCGCCGGCCGCACCCAGCACATACGCCTCGGCACGGCAGTCCTGCTACTGCCCTTGGCCAACCCGGTCCGCGTCGCCGAGGAGATTGCCACCCTCGACCAGATTAGCGACGGCCGCGTGGAATTCGGCATCGGGCGCGGTACCTTCCCCAACGTCCACGAGGGTTTCGGCGTGCCATTTGAGGAAAGCCGCGGCCGCTTCGAAGAGAGCATTGAGATCATCCTGAAGTCCTGGACCACTGACACCTTCTCCTTCGAAGGCGAGCACTTCAACATCCCCGAGATTTCCGTCAACCCCAAGCCCTGCCAGTCGCCGCATCCACCCATTCGCGTGGGCGTAACCTCCGCGGAGAGCTTCCCCATTCTCGGTCGCATGGGCTTCAACATCCTGATCAACCCCTCGCGTGTCTTCGCCCTCTCCGAGCTGAAGCCTTCCATCGACGAATACCGCAAGGCGTGGAAGGACGCCGGACATGAAGGCGAAGGCAAGGTCGGCCTCCGCATCCCTGTCTATCTGTCCCACGAAGCCCAGAAGGCCCACGACGAACCGATGGACAGTGCGATGTTCTCCATGGGACGCCTTTCCGACCGCGTGGGCAGCTACGCCGGGCACGTCGGCACCCTCGGCGACTGGGGCGCTCAGGCCGATCGCGTCCGCAGCATGACCTACGACGACTGGCTCCGCGACAAGGTGGCCTACGGCACCCCCGACGCCGTAACAGAAAAGCTGAACTCGTTGGCCGAAGAGTTGGGCCTCGACCAGGCCATGTTCGAGATAAACTTCGGCAACCTGATTCCACTGGAGAACCAGGCCACCAGTCTCCGCCTGATGATGGAAGAGGTAGCGCCAAACCTGGCCTGATTTTCCGGGCGCTTCCGGCAGGGCTCCGCACAGCGACAGGCGATTCTGGCCAATTTACCTTCCCTGTTCATAATGGGAAGGGCAAGGTGGGAGGGCGAAATGAGTTGCGAAGTTTTCGAAGCTGGCACCAGGGTGGAGGCAGTCGCCGAAATCCCCGTCAAGGTCAACATGGGTGCCCCTGTCGAGGGTGCCGGCCACATGATTGTGGTCGGCGACATCGGCGAGGTTACCACCGTTCGCCGCACTGGCGCAGGACTGCACTGGCTGGTCATCCGGTGGCAGCGCCTCGGGCGCACCTTCAACCTCAACCCCGACCAGTTCGACCTGGTCAAAATCGCCGACTAGCCGCGGCCGCTACCAGCGCATCCCCGGCTCGCGTTCCTGCAGCACCTCGCCGAACAGCGTCAGCACCTGGTCGATGTGCAGCACGACAATGGCCGCACCCTGCATCTCCGGGTCGTTGATCAGCCCCGACTCGGCCAGCCGGTTGGTCATCTCGACGTAGACCTCGCCTTCCCTCACCACGCTGGCGGTGCAGCGGAACTTCCAGCCGGAATCCACCGAAGCGTTGCGGAACAGGAGGATAACCTTCGGGTTATCCTCGAGGTGCTCAAGCGGGTCCCGCCTAGTGCGGTCCCGGTAGACGAATGTCGAATCGTCGACACACAGCACCGTGCCGATGTAGCCCGCGTTGGGCGTCCCGTCTTCCGACGCCGTTCCCACGATGCAGGGGAACCCGTCGTCCCTCGCTCGGTTGATCAGCGTCGTCATCTCTTCAGTGAGCTGAATCACTTGTCCCTCCTAAGCTCGCGCCGCCTGCTCTGCTGGATGCCGCAGCGCCACTCCTGTCTCCGAGGCCTCAATGGTCCGCCGGTCCAGCTGCAGCCCGAAGCCGTCGGCCAGCCGCGTCAGGTAGTTGAAGATGCCCACGATGTGCCCCACCTCCAGCAGCGCCACGTCGTCGAAGCCCAAATCCCTCAGCGGCTGCCAGTCTGCCTCAACCATCCGCGTCGGAGTCTCGCTCAGCTTCTCGGCCACCGTGCAAAGCGCGCGTTGGCGCGCCGTCAGCGTGGGCAGCTCCCGCCACCGCCGGTGCGTCACCGCCTCCACGATGGCCGGGTCGCCGTCTTCCGCACGCAGAAACTCTGCGTGGGACACCGTTCAATACCGGCAGTCCTGCGCTGCGGCCGCCACCGCCGCGACCATCTCCCGCTCTTGCCGGTCCAGCTCGCCCGGGCCGAACATAACCTGGCGGTACAGGGCCCCGAACAGCGGCCCGATGTCCTTGTGCTTCGCCTGCAGCCTTCCCATGGCAGGCAGATAGCCGAAGTCGTAATTGCCCGCTCGTGCCCCGGCTGGCAGGATGGCGCGGTGTTCCTCTTCGGTGGGAATGGACACCCACGCTTCCCTGGCACTCTCGTTAGTGGACATCCTTGCCCCTCCTGTGTCGCTGCCGTTATTCTAACCGCGGCCATTATAGTGAAATGATGAAGCGAATACTGGTAACCGGCGCAGCCGGCCAACTCGGCTCAGAGTTGATTCCTGCCCTGCGAGAGCGCTACGGCAGCGACAACGTCATCGCCGCATGGCATCGCAGCCCCCTGACCGATGAGGTGGCGGATACCGGACTGTCCACCCAGCTCGACGTCACCGAGCAAGCGCCGATCGAGCAAGCTATACGCGACCACGGTGTCGACTCGCTTTACCACCTGGGATCCCTGCTGTCGGTTGCCGCCGAGTCCAACCGTCCCTTCGCCCACCGGGTGAACATAATCGGCCTTCTGAACGTGCTGGAGGCCGCCTGCAACACCGGCCTGGAGCGTGTCGTCATCCCCAGCTCCATCGCCGCCTTTGGCGTGGATACCCCCCACGACAACACCCCCAACGAGACGCTGCAGCGTCCTACATCTCTCTACGGTATCTCCAAGGTCTTCGGCGAGCTGATGGGCAACTACTTCTTCGAACGCGTCGGTCTCGACGTCCGCGGCGTCCGCCTGCCCGGCGTGGTCAGCTGGAAGGTCGAGCCCGGCGGCGGCACCACCGACTATGCAGTCGACGCCTTCTACGGCGCGATCCGTGAGGGCCGCTACACCTGCTACCTGCGCCCAGGCACCTACCTGCCGATGATGTATGTCCCCGACGCCATGAAGGCCCTCATCGAGGTAGCGGAGGCGGACGTTTCAGGCCTGAAGCATCACGCCGACTACAACGTGAACTCCATGAGCTTCGAGCCCGAAGAGCTGGCCGCGGCCATACGCCGCCGCGTGCCGCGCTTCGAGATGACCTACGAGGTCGACCCCCTGCGCCAGTACATCGCCGACTCCTGGCCCAACTCCCTCGATGACACCGTTGCCCGCCAGGAATGGGGCTGGCTTCCCGACTACGGCATCGAGGCAATGGTCGACGATATGTTCGATAACCTGTCCCGCAAGCTTCTGGGCTGATGTCTTGAAGGGCGTCCAATCCGACGCCCTTCAATTCGCTTACCCAATTCGGCGCGGGTTAGTCGTACGGCAGCGTCCATGACTCCGAGAATGCCAGCGCGCACGTGCTGTGCACGCGGGCGTCCCTCTGCCGGGGGAACGGCCGGCCCGATGCCTGCTCCCCATTCCGCGTGATCCTTGCCCCGTTGGCCGGTATCAGCACCGTGGATACTCCGTGTGGGCGTTCCGGATTGGCGCCGGGGAAGCTGTGGCTCATGAACGGCTCGCCCAGGTCGTACCACGTGAGAGCGATGTCCTCTCCGCGAGCCGTGACCCACTCCGTCCAGAATGAGCGCAGGTCGCCCGAACTCCGGAAGCTCGCCTCCGTCGCGGGTATCGACTGGTCGCCGAACGTGGCGTTGATCCTGCCCTGGATTTCGCCCTGCAGCCACCGAGTCATCTGGATGTTGTCGGTATAGATGCGAGGCTGGTTTCCGGTCAGTTCGCTCTGCAGGAACAGCACGTGCCCCGGCCCGCCCGGCGAAAACAGGATGCGCCAGAAGCTGGCGTCGCTGGTCACCGGGCCGTCATCCGTTTCGCTGAGGCGGATGTATGGGTTCTCGCCAGTGAGCAGCAGCCGGTTCGGATCAATAGTGCTTGCGGTAGTCATCACTCAAACTCCTCTCATGTGTCCCCTTCCCCTGATGGGGAGGGTTAGTGTGGGGATGAATTCACCTCGACAGGAAATGAGTCCTCTACTGTGCCGTCAGGCCGCCGTCGATGACCAGCTCGCTGCCCGTCATGAACGAGGCCTCGTCCGTCGCCAGGAACAGCACTCCGTATGCTATGTCCTCCGGCTGGCCGATGCGTCCCATGGGGTGGCGCGCCGCGCTCTCTTCTCGCCCCGACTCGGTGTCCAGCATGATGGGCAGGGTCATCGGCGACTCGATGACGCCGGGATGCACCGAGTTGCAGCGTATGCCTTCCCCGGCATACTGGATGGCCGTGGACTTGGTCAGCAGCCGGACGGCGCCCTTGCTGGCGGTGTACGCCGACGTTCGCCCGCCCACGATGCCGGCGATGGAGGATATGTTCACGATGGAGCCGCCACCCGCGTCCCTCATAGCTGGGATTGCCGCCTTGGTGCCCAGAAAAACTCCCTTGGCGTTGATGTCCATCACCAGGTCCCACTCTTCGACGCTGGTGTTCTCCACGTTGTTGATGCGGGCAATGCCGGCGTTGTTCACCAGGACGTCCAGCTTGCCGAATCGTTCGACGGCAGCCCCCACCGCCTGCTCCCACGATGCCTCGTCGGCTACGTCGAGCTGCACGAACACGCACTCTCCGCCGCTCTCGTTGATTGCCGCCTCCGTCTGGCGACCTTCATCTTCGAGCACGTCGCCGATGACCACCTTCGCCCCTTCCTGGGCGAACATTCGCGCTTCCGTCGCCCCCATCCCTCTCGCGCCGCCGCTGATCAGGGCAACCTTTCCTTCCAGTCTCATGGCTTCACTCCTGTCAATCCGGTATGCGGCCAAGGCTGCGGGCATTGTAATCCTTTTGCGCCGCAACGTCCGCTTGGAATCAGTAGCATTCCATCGGTCGCTTTCACAGTCGCGTTCAATGACCCGAAAAGATGAGCATAGACCTCTGCTACGTATGGTGAGTCATGACGAAAGTGCTGAAGAACACGGCCCCTTTGGCTCTGATATCGGCTACAATTCGGCCACAATCTGCACAGCAGGAGGCAGGTCATGACTACCACCGGCAGCCGATGGCAACTCAAGGGAGAATACTTCGAAAGCTGCAACTGCGAAATCCTGTGTCCCTGCATCGTGCGGGGCACTAACATAGACCCCACCGAAGGGCACTGCGACGTGGCCCTGGCTTTCCACATCGATGAAGGCGAACTCGACGGTGTATCCCTCGCTGGCCTCAACTTCATAGCTTGTAACTTCACCCCCGGCCCCATGGCTGCCGGAGGGTGGACCTCGGCGTTTTACGTGGACGAGCGCGCCGACAATGCCCAGCGGGCCGCGATGGAGCAAATATTGTCCGGTGACATGGGCGGTCCCGCCGAGCGGTGGCGTGCGATGACCGCCGACTTCAGGGGCGTGCACTACGTCCCCATCGACTTCCAGGTTGATGGCAAGGTCCATTCTGTCAGCGTGCCCGGGATAATGGACTTCAGCGTCGAGCCAATCCAAATTCCCGGCCGCGACGATGCCATGCTGCTCTCCAACACCGGACACGGTGTCAACCGTGACCTTTATCTGGCCCGGGGCGTGCGCGCCGAATACACTGACCACGGCATGACCTGGGACAACACCGGAAAGAACGGCCATTACGCTGCCTTCGACTGGAACTGGCCGTAGTCAGGTATAATAAGTTCGCAATTCGTCACTTAAGCCGATTCGCGCTTTGTGATGGACAGCCCGCCCCATCGTCAACGGGGCGGGCTGTCCATATAATCCCGCCTTAACTGCGTTGGAACACTATCTCCTTTGGCAGTTTCATCGCAATGAAAAATGGCAAACAGGTTTAGGAGAGGCGAAATGCGGAAATACTTTCTCATGGCGTAACTCGGAATCGTAGGACTGCCGGTACTGGCATGCGGCGAGGCTGCGACTCCGGTCCCGCCCACTGCCACCACCGCGCCTACTGCCGTGCCGACCCAGGCTCCGGCAACGGAAGCTCCCGCCACCGAAACCGAGGGCGACTACAGTCCCGAGCTTCTGGCCATCCAGGCCCAGCGCGCCAACGGCCCAGGCGCCTTCTTCGTAGGCGATTTGGACGACCTCGTCGGCCCCGCGCCCACTAATGATGAGGGCGACGCGGATGGCATTGTTCCGCTGGACGCTCTGCAAAAGCACCTGTTCGTTTACGAGTCCGACTACTATCGTAGTGTGATCGATCGGGCCAAGTTCACTGACCCCACACCAATGACCTACGACGGAGACCCCATCGTCATCCAGAACGCCTGCGTCAACCGGGCGCTGGTCTTCTGCAAGATAATGGAAACCTTCTGGGGCCCCAACCTGGAAGAGCGAACCAACGGCAAGCTGTTACTTGAGGCCACGTCCTTCCCCGAGCTGGGCATCGCCGGCCCCGACTCCCCGGGCCTCGTTGGCGACGGCACCCTGGACATGGTCAATATCATCGGTCCGTACGTGGCTGGCGAGCTGCCCGAGCTGGAAATCCAATACCTGTTCGGCCTATACACCCAGCGCTCTCAGCAGTATGAATCCACCGTCCAGATGCTTGAGGATATCGAACAGCTGCTAATTGACGAGACTGGCGGCTATCCCATCAACGTAAACTGGCATAACGGCGACGACATCTTCCTGTTCACCAAGAGGCCCCTGAACTTGCCGGAAGACGTGGCCGAAATGAAGACCCGTGCCTTCGGCACGTCCATTTCCGACTGGATCAATGGCATGGGCGGCGCCGCCCAGTTCCTGGCCTTCACCGAAGTCTATACCGCCCTTGAGCGCGGCATTCTGGAGGCGGGCGTGACCGGTGGCGACGCCGGATATGGCCAGCGCTGGTACGAAGTCACCGGCTACATCAACGGCCCGTTGACCTCGTGGCCCTCCAGCCACAACGTCATCAACGGCGAGGTCTGGGCTTCAATCCCTGACGACCTGAAGGAGATTATGAAAGAAGAGGGCGCCAAGCTGGAACTGGAAGCCCTGCGAGTGGGCTCGATCCAAAACGAGCTGGGCCTTCAGAAAAACATTGACGCTGGCATGACCTACGTGGAGTTCGGTCCCGAGATGCGGGCCCATAGCGATAACGCAGTATCCAACTCCGTCTTGCCCAACTGGGTCGACCGCATTGGAATCGACTCACCTTTCATCGACGTGTTCAATCAGGCCATTGGCCCCGTCGTCGGCATTGCCATCGAGGCGGACGGCACAATCACGCGAGACCAGTAACCCCGGGTTCGTCCCAGGAACGGAGCGGCCCCTTCTCCATCGAGAGGAGGGGCCGTCCGCTCTATTGGGCGGTCCGCCCTCCGTCTATGACCAGTTCGGATCCTGTAACGAACGACGCCTCGTCGGAAGCAAGGTACAGCACCCCGTAGGCGATCTCCTCCGGCCTTCCGATACGCCTCAGCGGAACCCGCCCGATGGTATCTTCGAGCTGCGGTGCTGAACCACGGGCCGACCTCAGCATCGGCGTCTCGATCGGACCCGGATGCACCGAGTTGCAGCGTATGTTCTCCCGGGCGTACTGGACCGCCGTGGACTTGCTTAAGATCCTCACGACGCCCTTGCTTGCGGCGTAGGCCCCGGAGGTCCCTGGCGCGGGGGCGATTCCCGCTCCCGATGAGATATTGACGATGCTTCCCCCGCCGGCCTTTCGCATCTCGGGAATTGCTGCCTTGGTGCCGAGAAACACTCCCTTGGTGTTGATGTCCAGCGTTCGGTCCCACTCCTCCACCGTGAGGTCTTCGATTCTCCCCGTGCTGGAAATGCCAGCGTTGTTGACGAGAATATCCAGCTTTCCGAGTCGGGCAACTGCAGTGGCTACGGCTGCGCTCCAGTCCACTTCGCTGGTGACGTCGAGACGGACGAACACACAATCCCCGCCAGCCTCATTCACCGCAGCTTCGGTCTGGCGACCCTCCTCTTCAAGCACATCGCCGATTACCACTTTCGCGCCTTCTGCGGCAAACAGTCGGGCCTCTACTGCTCCCATCCCCCTGGCTCCGCCGCTGATAAGCGCTACTTTGTTTTCCAGTCGCATCTCTTTCTACTTCCCCACAGATTGATAGGTGTCCGCTCTGGGTCGTATGCGGAGTGATGCTCACTGATACCCGTCGTTGAGCGTCGACCGCTGGGGCGAGAGCCTCAATTCCGGTGCCCGGTGTTCAGTGTTACGCATGATATTGCTGACATTTCCCGGTTGCCTTCTACGGTGACGCCCTTGTACCATATTTGTTATGAATCACCCGTTCGACTATGCCTTGCGCGCTCCGAAAACCCCGGGCTGAAGGCCGCAACGTTATAGAATGTTACAAAATGTTACACGCATAGGAGAAAAACTCCTCCGTGGCCCGCGACTTTACTGGAGACCCCGATATCTTTCCGGCTCGTGCAGTTGGGTCTGCTGCAGGAGCCAACAGCGGTATGCTCCCCGTTTCCGCATGGTCAATATCCGGAGATTCGACCGTCTTTTGAGGGCCTTTCGAGCTTCGGAAATCCCCATCAGGCAGCTGAAACTGTACAGAATTTTACACGCATAAGAAAAAATTCCTCCGGGGTCGCAACTTTACCGGCGACCCCGATGGAGTTCCCGCTCATGCCGTTTGGCCTGGAGTTGGAACGCAAAGCGGTATGCCCTCCCTTTCCGCAAGGGTATATCCGGAAATTCGACCAGTAATGAGTTACCAGTAATGAGTCAAGGGTGTATTGTCAGGTGTTACGTGGACTGACCCCGGGTGCCACGTTATGGGATAAAGGCTGAGTTGCGGGAGGGTCATTCATGGTGCAGGAGATGTGCGGAAGAACAACAATAGATGGTACAGTTTGACCCGAATTGGCACCGTAATTTCCCTGAATTGGCAACGCAATTTCAACGATAGAGGAGACTGCTCTTGACCCTTCCAAACCGCCTCAAGTTCGGAATATTCATGGCGCCCTTCCACCCGGTCGGTGAAAACCCTACGCTGGCCCTGGAACGCGATATGGAGCTGTTCGAATGGCTGGATCACCTTGGCTTCGATGAAGCGTGGGTGGGTGAACACCACAGCGCCGGCTGGGAGACCATCGCTTCGCCAGAGATATTCCTCGCCGCCGCAGCCCAGCGGACCAAGAACATAAAGCTGGGGACTGGCGTCATCAGCCTCCCGTACCATCACCCCCTGATCGTCGCCAACCGGATGATCCAACTGGACCACATGACCCGAGGAAGGGTGATGATGGGGGCCGGGCCCGGCGCCCTTGTGGGGGATGCCTACATGATGGGCATCGACCCTTCCACCCAGCGTAGGCGCATGGACGAGTCCTTGGGCCTGATCCTGCGACTCTGGAATGAGACGGAGCCCATCACCTACGAGTCTGAGTGGTTCACACTGCGGGAAGCTCGGGTCCATCTTCGCCCCTACTCTCAGCCGCACATGCCCGTGGCTGTCGCCGCCTCCCAGTCGCCGGCAGGGATGATCAGCGCCGGGAAGTACGGCATCGCTGTGCTCTCCCTCAACACCGTCAGGCTGCCCGGAGCCGTTGCTCCCAACCTGGGCGAGTTCTGGAAGATCGCGGAGCAGACCGCCGCCGAGAACAACAAGACGGTCAACCGCGACGACTGGGGATTGGTGATCCACGTTCATCTGGCCGAAAGCCGCAAGGAAGCCATTGAGCAGGCCCGCCACGGCGCCGGAAGATACCAGCGCCAGTACTTTGAAAACACCCTTGGCCTCTTCCAGGGGTCTGATGTCCCCGAAGACAAGGTGATCGATGACATGGTGGAGTCCCACAGCTGGTGCGTTGGAACCCCCGATGATTTGATCGAACACATCCTGAGGCTGGATGAGGAATCGGGAGGATTTGGTAAAATCCTCGTTCAGGCTACGGAATGGGCTACTCGGGACCAAGTGCTCCATTCTTACGAACTGATAGCCCGCTACGTGATGCCCCGATTCCAGGGATCCGTAGCAAGCCTCGTGGACTCGAACGCCTGGACTGCTGACCGAAGGACCGAATTAGCCGGACTCGCCACCAAGGCGGTGGACCGGGCGAGGGAAGACTACCTCGGCAGCGGGACTGGCGAGTAGATTGTCGCTGCTTTCCCGAACGAGCGTTCCACCGTCGGTCCCCGGGGTACGGCGCAGGTTCAGGATTCGCTCGCTGGTGGACCAGTCTTACCCCGACGTCCTGGCAGTTCGGGTGGTTCTCGACTGCTTGTACACCCATCGCCTGGCGTCGCAATATGACACGTTCCCTCCGCCTGAACCCCAAACGGATCGCCAAGCGCCTGGAGATCCGGCACACGCCCAAGCGGGAGAGCTGGCAGAACCCTGTACTGAGCTTGCCTGAGAGATGGCGAAGATCGAGTTTGGCGCGCTGGCACGGGCTTAGCTTCGCCGTCTCTCTCCTGACATTGCAGCTTTGACTCAGCACTACCTGATTCGAAACATTACCAGTCAGTTTGGAAGCATTGTAATGCCAGGAACGCTGGCATATCCTTTCCTCGTACATGAGCCAGCGACCGGTCCGCCTGATGCGGGCCGTAAGAAGCTATGCAACTGGCCCAGTATTTATGGCATTTAATCGTTTGACATCGCATTGCCCCTGTATTGGCCCAGATCCCGGCGACTGTAGGAATTCGTGATCAACAAGTACTTCCGGATTGCGATTTCTCTTCCGGTTCTCCTGCTTATTGCAGTGGGATGCGACGGAAACACACCAAAACAGCCGTCCCCGACCACCGCACCGGCCGTCACCCCCACCCTTCCGCCCACGGCCACTTCGGCTGCAACCGTGAGTTCCTCCGAGGTTGCTGCCGCTGCCGGTCTGAACGAGGACGCGCCGGATTTCCGCTTCACCCTGTTCCAGGGCGAGGATGCTTTGGGCGCCTCCGAGTTGGCCCTCTCTGAGCTTGAGGGTCGGCCACTGGTCCTGAATTTCTGGGCACGATTCTGTACTCCCTGCTGGTCTGAGATGCCGGAGCTGCAGAAGTTCTACGAAGAATTCGAAGATAGCGTCAGGCTGGTTGGCGTGGATGTGGGCCAATTCACCGGCCTGGGTTCACCGAAAGATGCCAGCGGGCTACTGGAAGCGCTCGGCGTCACTTACCCGGCGGGCTACACGGATGACGCCAGCGTGGTGCGGAAATACGGGATTCGGGCAATGCCCACGACGGCCTTCATCAGCTCCGACGGCCGTCTTATGCGAACGTGGTCCGGCTCCATAACTCGAGAGCAGCTTGAAGCCATCGTTAACTCAGACCTGATAGGGGAGTAGGGAGAATCGCAACTCCAACTGCACAGGCGGAAACCAACGAGGTAAACAAGGCGTGGTTCTTCGCAGTGCTTTCCCTCGCAGTATTAGCCACTCAGAACGCCGTTTTCATCGTCCCTCCTCTGTTGGTGGAGATTGCGTCAGGCCTCAATGTTTCCGTTGCGTTGGCAGGTCAATTGGCTACGGTTACCTTTGCCGCATGGGGACTCTCTGTGGTTTCGGTCGGGCCTTTGTCGGACTCATTCGGACGCCGACCAGTAGCCCTCGCCGGGCTTCTGTTGCTATTGGCGTCTGTGGTTGCCTCGATTTTCGCCCCCAATATCGAGGTGTTCCTGGTGCTCAGAGTGCTGACCGGACTGGGGGGAGGAACTCTCCCTCCCAATGCCGTCGGTGCGATTTCCGACGTCATCTCGCCCGAAAAACGCGCCCAAGCGGTTGGCGCTCTATTGGCCATCAGCCTGTTGACCACGGCAATCAGTGTCCCGATGGTGGCCTTGATTGCGGAATGGACAAGCTGGAGATTCGCCTTTGTTGTCGCCAGCATCCTGCTGGGGGCTGGACTCGCTACCAACTGGATCTGGTTTCCTCGAGATAGCGGTGAGCGGGTCCGTGATATCGCGATTTTCTCCAGGTACCGGTCGCTGCTGTCAATGCAATTTTTCCGCGTTGCCCTGACGGTGAATCTAGCTCACCGGGTAGCTTACTGGGCCATCGTAAGCTTCTTTGCGGCTTTCCTGATACACACCTACGACGTGAGCGTGGGGTTTGTGGCTTTGCCTCTGGCGATAGCAGCCATAGGCCAGGTGGCCGGAAGCTACGCTGGTGGATTCGTGGCATCCAGAAGGTCCAGGGCGGTGATCATAGCCTCTGTCACAGCTAGGGGCGGGGTCTGTGGTCTCCTCTTTTTCGCCATACCCCTCAATCTTTGGATGGCAGTGGCCGTCGCGGCGGTGGGAACGGGCCTGCTGAGCATTCCGTTCCCGTCGCTAGTGGCCGCCAGCACTGAATATTCTGGAGAATCCAAGGCGACGGGTGTGGGGATGATGGGCTTTAGCAACCAGTCAGGAGGTATGTTGGGTGGTGCCGTCGCGGGCGCGCTATTGGCCAGCGTAGGCTATTACGCCATGGGCTATTTGTGCATCGGAGTCGCTATGGCGAGTGCGCTCATAGCGATTCTGTTTGGCCGTCACCTGCGCCAGGGTGGCGGTTGAGCCCAGAAGGCGATAAGTGGCGGGAGTGCGAGGGAGTCGAACCCACCTACCCCGCTCTTAACGAGGCATAACGGTTTTGAAGACCGCAAGGGCCACCGGGCCCCATCCACTCCCCAGATACGAATTTAAGGGATCTTACTTGCCTTGATCTGAATTTGCCATTCCTTCTCTTCCACTCGGCCCCAAAATGGCTTACTGCCTCTCCTTGCACCGGCTTACTGCCTCTCCTTGCACCGTTGGTAACACATGCGAGTATAAATCAATCGTTATTCCAATGGAACTATGCCCCAACCGTTCGGAGACTATCTTGGGGTGTACCCCTTGAGACAGCATCAAGGAGGCGTGAGTGTGGCGCAGGTCGTGGAGCCTCAACCCCGGCAGACCACCTCTATTCGCCAGGCGCTCAAACGCTTGAGTTACCAGATCGGGGTCGAGGGGAGACCCGTCGGAATGGCAAAAAGCGAAATTGCCATTCCCTGACGTCTCTCGATTTCGCTCCCGGTGAGCCTTCGAAGCCTCGACTGACTCTCAGGGCAGGTCAACTACCCGCCCGTGGCCATTCTTGGGCACCTTCAATTCCGTCGCCCCGGATGCCAGTTTGATCAGCGCCCTGCGCACGGACAGAGTGCCGGCCGATAAATCAAGGTCTCTCCAATGCAGTTGCAGTCCCAGTATCTCGGACCTTCGCAGCCCCGTCTGAATGGCCAGCAGGGCGAGGGTCTGTTTCAGCGGATCCGTTATTTGGTCCAGAAAAGCGTGGACTTCTTCCCAGCCCAGAATCTGGGCCTCGTACTTGGTCGTACGGGGAGGCTCCACAGCGTCGACCGCGTTCCTAACTACGATTCCGAGCTTGACTGCATCGTTCAATGCCTTGGAGAGAACCCTATGGACTTGGAGCACAGTCCGGGGTGAAAGAGGCCCTCCATTTCTACCGCCGTCCTTTAGAAGCTGGGCTTCCATTAGTTGTACGTGACGCGGGGTCAGTTTTTCCAGTGGAATTTGACCCAGCTTGGGTACAAGGTAGCGATCGAGATTGCCACTGTAACTCTCCAGCGTGCGGCCGGAAACGCGCGGTGCTGCAGAATCCCGGAGCCATTGCTTGAGATATTCCGCCACGGTCTGGCGAGAAGGTTCCACGAAAGTGCCGGTATGGGTTTCGCGCAGCAACTCCGTCAGTCGCCGCTGTGCCAAGGACTTGGTACCCTTGACAGCTTCTGAGTAATAGCGCTTCTTCCCAGTGTTGGGGTCCACACCGGTGTAGACCTCGACGGTCCAAGAATCTTTCCTAATTTTTGAACCCTGTCTAATTGTCCCACGCGCCATTGCCTACCTGCTATGAGAAGCGTCTTGTGTGATTGCCCAACACATTGGCTCGTTAAAGAGCTCTACGAGAACAACATCAAACGCCCGTCGGCCGTACTCGAAGGGAGGCTCTGACAGAGCACCTCCTCTGACCGTTGGGCCTTATACTGAGTTTAGTTGCATCCCATTGTTCCGCCAAAGAGATGAGCGTCACATCGCGGGGGAAAAACTCTGCAAAAGGTGGTCGCCCAGAGGCCACCGCGTCTCGGTTGCCAGGTGAATGGACTTCACTAACCGAATGATGGAGAACTGGTGCACTGGCTTTTTAGTAGCAAAGCCGATGTCAACTGGTGCTTGGTCGCTTGGTGAGAGACCATGTGCACGTCGATGGTCACCGCGCGCACCCGCTGTCCCAGAGGTCGTCGTAGCGCACTTCCCGGGCTTGAGCCCGGATCCGACGCTGGTCAAGGCCACGCTGAGGCTCTTGGCAAGGGAGTTCGGAGATCGAGAAAACTGGCTAAGGGTCTGATCGGGGGGCTCTGTGATCAACGGCGATTAGTCTTGCAGTTCCCGTTGCCGCACTGGAAAAGCTGCGGTTGGAATTGTAGACCGCCTGCGCACTGTGCGTACTTTGCGCTCAACTCCGGGCTTCGCTGGCTTTGGTGGCCAACCTTTCCACAAAGGGACATATGTGAGCATAGCCAGAACTCCGCCCGCCGTAGCATCACGCCGCCATGCCAGAACCGGGGGCCAGCGAAAGATGAGCGGAAAACCGTTTGGATATGCCCGCGTGTCGGAGGCCAGCGACACCGACGCCAACAACCTAGAGACCCAGCGCCGGGTGTTGGCCGACTGAGAGCAGGTCTTTGAGGGCATGGGCAGTAGGGTCTGATGGAAGCGGCCTTGGCTGCATCGCCTGAAGGTTGCCCTCCAACAGTGTCCGTCGGATGTGCGACTGGGACCTTGACGTAATAGCGCCGACCGCCTTCGAGGAAGGACATCTGATATTACAACGACGGGTTATCTGATAAGGCCAATGACTCCCAGCGCGTGATGGAACAGGTCATCTATGTTCGCGCCTAGACGTTCGAGGCAGCGTTGGCATCGGGCGACAGTTTTGGTAGGCTTTGGATCCGCGGCAATCGAGTCCTACGGCGTCGCGTATAGGCTAGTGGGGAATATATTGGCGACCCATAAAAGAAAGGAGCAGAGCATGGCGGGAAACACTCCGTGTTCCAACGCCTATGCGGCCGTCTATGATGCGGTCAAATTACCGGTGGACCATGACCTTGCCTGCTTCTTTGCCATGGAGGCCGCTGTCGAAGCCTAAGCCATGGACGAAGACAGCGGCCCGGTGGGGCTCGCAGACGGTGGCCAAGTTCATGCAGACACTCTCCAGAGATTATGGAACAACTCCATAGAGGCGCACCCAGACAACAGCTAGCTCAGATCCCTGGCTTGCAGCGCCGCTTCCTCCGCGTACGTCCAAACCATAGTGGAATCCACGATGTTGGAACTCGTTGATAAGGGACCGGTGGAAATCAAGCCTGACCCGTAAACAAGGGAGGCACCGAGTGTAATCCGAGCGTGGCCGACATCAATTGCATGGACAGCCTCTTCCGGGCCTTCTCTGACGACTACCATCGGTTCAGACAACAGGCGCCAGGGCCGGCAAATGCAGCATGGAGGGGCTCCGCCCCTGAGCTGTAATCCGCAGGAAACTATTCGGGAATCGCCACGAGGACTAGATGAAAACACCCAACAAACCGGTGCCCCTCGCAGGGCGAACGCCCAAGAGTGTATTCCAAGACACTCCCTACATACGCAGACTTTGCCGCTTAGATTACCAATGTCGGCTCTGCGGCGGCGAGCACTTCGCCGAAAGCTACATAAGCTTGCCGGCGGAGAACCTCGACGACTATGCGGCAGGCCTCAAGAGATTCGTCTCGGAGCCTGGCTCGATTCGCCAAGTAATCGCAAACGCCGCCCGGGTGCTGCACGAAGAGAAGGGCGACTTCAACCGGCTGCTCCGGAAGGCCAAGACCGATGGCTTCTACGGGGACGAAGCCGCCGTCAAGGTGGCTCTAACCTCCGAAAGCGAATACACCTGCGACAGCTGCCAGCAGACCTTCGAGACGGTGAAGCTGCTCCGTTCTCACGCCGCAAAGTGCGCCTGACGGGGCAAGGCGGCAACAGGACCATCCCTCTTGAGGGAAATCCCAACGGCGGGTCCAGCAAGGATACTCGCCGAAGACGGACACTAGGCCAGCCGCAATACTTCCAAAGGACGACGCCAGAGTATGTGGACGAGAACAGAAACCGGCTGGGAAGCAGCGTTGCCGCAACCCTTTCCGGACGAAGCAACCTTGCAGAGCCTAATAATGGAAACTCCCCAGCTCTTGCCCCTTGAGGGAGCCCCCAGTCTCGCCGTTCTGGGGTCCAGCGTGCGGCTAGGCGATGAGCAGGCCGGCATCTTTGCCGTGGAATCCACCGGACGGCCCACAATAATCGAGACCAGCGTCAGCAACCCCGAATCGCGTGGAAGCATTTTGGCCCAGGCATTCAGCTTCGCAGCCTTTCTCAAGGGGAGCACTGTGAGGAGTTTGGAGACCGGAGCACTTCGCCAACATCTCAAGGACCGCGGCTACCGCTCCATCCGGGAAGCGGCACAGGCCCAGACGAGCCCGGACGCCGTGGACGAGACTTTCGGAACCTCGCTCAAAGGGTTTCTCAACAGGGGAGATTTCAGGTTCGTCATGGTGCTAGACGAAGTCCCGGAAAGGCTGAACAGGATCACCGCCTACCTAGACGAAATGACGGAGCAAGCACTGACCATCGACCTCATAGTCATCAAGGTCCACGAGGAGAACGGGACGCAGATAGCCACGCCGCAGCGCATCACGCCCGGCGCGTAATAGACATCCGGCAAGGCCACACGGTGAAACCTCAAGTGTCTGCCCGTATGACGGAGCGGACACTTTCCGGGAACAGCTCGGGGAACCACAGGAGAGGCCAGAGAGACCATCCATAGGCAGATCCAATGGACAGAGGAAACTACTAGGCTGCCCAGTGTCAAGCTCTCCGGCGTTGTCAGCATCAGGCCTTTTAGCATCCCGCCCAAGATTATCCTGGACACCGGTGGCCACGTCATCGTCTGGAGCGTCCGCTTACATCTCTCCAGTCATAATTAAGGAATCGAAAGTTATCCGATCGGGACTGCTGCCTTTTAATCTAATGTGGTCGAAAAATTTGACTATGCTCCCTCGGACTATACCTTCAAGTTCATTGACTTGCTGTGCAGAGGAGTGTGTCCCCTTTCCGCCATGTACGGATTTACTCCTAGTGGAGTAACAATCCCTGACGGTCTTGAATGTTGTCAGGCGCTGTTGCCCCGACGAGTGAAGCCAGCAGGCGCAACGGATGGCAACTTTGTAAGAAATGCTACTTGATTCACGGTCGCCGAACAAAGCTTCCAGCGCAACAACTAGGTCTATTAACCGATCTGCCAAGGTTCGCCTATCAAGGGAGGAATTAAAGCGGCTAATCGCAGTCTTGAGTGGGGGGGCAGCATTTTTCAACACTTCCCAATGTGCATTAAAGAAGCCAATGAATTGGTCCAGAACTTCGTCATCAAACGGATAAGGGGGTCGGTCGTACACTGCGGCAGGATCAGGCTTGATGGGTAGCCAATCGAAGAAAATCAGCTGCTTAAGTTCTTCTCCCACAACCCTCCATACCCGGTCGTGCCGACGGACTGAGACTTCACCGGGCTGGAACAGGCGCAGTAGACTCTCTATAGCCTCAAACTCGTCGTCCGCTAGTGCTAGTAAGCTGACTCCTTCTTCTACCTGGAGCCTGATTTCGAGGTATGTCAAGGAGACAGGATATTCCCATTGGGGATATCTATCATCTCTATATGGCCCCCAGCCGTTTTCCCCAAGGTACAAATCGTTATTGGGAGACGCTTTCAATTCAAACGTCCCTATGTCAATCGGGAGTTTTTTTGGCCAGGTCGGCGCATCCTGTTCCGCGTCTTGAGCAAATGCCAGCTTAGCCCGAACCAAATATTCCTGCATCGCTACTTGAACCTCTGCTGCGTGAATCTGTCAGCTAGTACACGCCTCTCTCTAGAAAGTGAACCCAGAACCCCGCTGCATTCTAGCTGCGCTTATACCACGCCCGAGACTCGGACCAATGCCTGCGGTGATTATCTTCCATGCTCTGGCTTCAACGAATCGAAGGCCTTGATCAACAGATGCGCAGCTTCCTCGATTTCGGCATTGGTCGTAAAACGGCCAAAGCTGAATCGAATGGAAGACTCGGCCTGTTCGACGTTGAGTCCCATGGCGCGCAGGACATGGGACGGTTCCGGAATACCCGAAGTGCAGGCGGCCCCGGTTGAAGCCGCAAGCCAAGGTTGAACCGAGCCCAGAATGTCCTGCGCGATGAGTCCAGCAAACTGCAAGTTGGCGTTTCCGGGGTGTCGCCGTTCCCTAGTAGGGCCGTTAATGACCGCAGGGAAACCGTTATTCTGCAATAAACCCACGAAGGCGTCGCGTTGGCCGGCCACCCTGCCCCTCTCCTCCGCGCCTTCATCCGTCTTGAGAATATCCAGGGCTGCTGCCATCCCGGCGCACAAAGGGAGAGGAACAGTACCGGAGCGCAGGCCGTTTTGCTGCCCTCCGCCGTAGATAATTGGCTCGACGAATTCCTGCACGTCTCGCCGAATGTAAAGCGATCCAATGCCCTGCGGTCCATAGGCCTTGTGCCCTGACAGGCTAACCAAGTCGGCATGAATCGCCAACTCGCTCACGTCCATGGCGGTAGGGGCCTGCGCAGCGTCGCAGTGAAACAGAACGCCGCTACCGGCAAGCATGCCGGAGATACGGGAAATGTCTTGAATGGTCCCCACCTCGTTGTTTACCGCCATGACAGAGACGACTAGGACGTTATCGTTTAGCATATTTTCCAGGGCGTTCAAGTCGACGAAGCCTTCGCCGTCGACCGGGATGAGCTCTACAATGAAGCCGTCGCGCTCCGCAAGGGCTCTTGCGGCTGCCAAGATGCACTTGTGCTCAATGGCGCTGACCAGAATCTGCCGCCGTCCCTCCGGCGCCCGCCGGGCAAGGCCGAACAAAGCAAGATTGTTGGCTTCGGTGGCCCCGGAGGTGAATACAATTTCATCGGGGTCCGCGCCAATCAGCCCTGCGATGGACGTTTGGGACTCGCGGACCGCCTCGGCCGCACGCCATCCAACCATATGATCGCTTGAGTGGGGATTACCGAAGGACTCGCGCCAAAAGGGCGACATTTGCTCCACCACCCGCGGATCAACGGGTGTGGTGGCTTGATAATCAGCGTAGATGGTATTCCTGCGGCTCACAGGAATGGTACTCATACCTTCAGACCTCAATCGGGGCTCAGCAGGCCCGTCTTTACAGTACCGCAGCCGTCTGCTAACGTCTACTTGGACGATGCCGCCAGCAGGAGGACGGATGCTTCGAGGTCCCCTCTACCGGGATGGCTATCACCCGCAATTATCCGGGCATGAGACATTTCCCATCCGTTACGGATGGTTGAAGAAAGCCTTCGATGCGGTGCAGGAAAGCGAAGGCCAAGAAGACAACAAGTATGTCTTTTCTGGCCCCGAAGCCATCGCCCGTTTCGGCGTGGGTAAGAACATGGTCGGCTCAATGCGCCATTGGGCCACCGTGGCCGGCGTGATTGAGGACACGGCCGGGCGAATCGTTACGACCCCTTTAGGTCGTCTCATATTCGGCAACCGGGGAATCGATCCCTACATGGAACACCCTGCCACTGCATGGTTGATCCACTGGAACCTGTGCGGCAGGGAAACCAAGACGACATGGTTTTGGGCTTTTCACTATTACCCGGCCATTTCCTTTGAGCGCGAGGCGTTGATCCAAGGCATAGAGAAACTCGCTGAGGAACTGAAGTGGCCCCGCGCGTCAGCCGCCACTATTCGAAGAGACGTGTCCTGTTTCATCCGCACCTACGTTGCTCAAGCGCCTTCCGGCCAGAACGGTTACGAAGACGGCCTGGAATCGCCTCTGATTGAGTTGGGGCTGATCAAAGCGACCGGTAGGCGGGACGGCTTCCGCTTCGTCCGTGGACCGAAGCCCTCTCTGGGACCTGGTGTGTTCGGTTATGCGGTGACCGACTTCTGGGAGCGCTCCTTTGGTAACGCAAACACTTTGTCGTTCGAGGCCCTGACTCATGCGCCGGGTTCCCCTGGGCGGACTTTCCTTCTGGACGAGAATGACATGGTAGACCTGCTGCTCGCTTTGGAAGACTCCACCGACGGCGCATACCGGTGGTCTGAGACGGCCGGTCTTAAACAGCTCATACGCAACCGGTTTGTGTCCCTAGAAGAGTCATTCGAGTTCTTGGAAGAAGACTACCGAACTGATCGCCAATTGGAGTTAACCCGTGCGTTTGGCTAACCGTGTGGCCGTCTCCCGGAGGTTTCAACGGGCCATTCGGATCGATACAGACCTAGCAGCCCGTCCGAGAAACAGGGTTGGCGAGTTACTGAGGGTATGATGGTGCGGAGCATCAGACGAGCGGAGCTGTCAATGAGCAAGACCTACCTTCCCTACGATCCGGACCAGCAGTTGCTGCTGCCGGCGGCCCTCCAGGAATGGCTGCCTGAGGAGCACCTGGCCTATTTCATCTCCGACGTCGTGGACCAGTTGGACCTCTCGGACATCACCGCCCGCTACGAGCAGGAAAGGCGGGGCGGCCCGCCCTATCATCCCAGGATGATGGTGAAGGTGCTGCTCTACGGGTACTGCGTCGGCGTGGCCTCCTCTCGTCGCATCGCCCAGCGGCTGCACGAGGACATCGCCTTCCGGGTGCTGGCGGCCAACAACACGCCGGACTTCCGCACCGTCTCCGACTTCCGGAAGGACCATCTGGAGGCGTTGGGGGAGTTGTTCCTGCAGGTGCTGGCGTTATGCCAGCAGGCAGGACTGGTGAAGCTGGGGCACGTGGCGCTGGACGGCACCAAGGTGAGGGCCAATGCCTCCAGGCACAAGGCGATGAGCTACGGGCGGATGAAGGAGAGGGAGGAGCGGTTGCAGGCCGAGGTGGACGAGTTGCTCCGGAAGGCGCAGGAGGTGGACGAGGAGGAGGACCGCCGGTACGGGAAGGACAGGCGTGGGGATGAGTTGCCGGAGGAACTGGCCTTCCGGGAGGGACGGTTGCGGAAGATAAGGGAGGCCAAGGCGGCGCTGGAGGCCGAGGCCCTGTCGGAGGCGGAGCAGGCTGAGTCCGAGGGACGGAATCATCCCGGGGTGCCTGATGACAAGGCGCAGCGGAACTTCACCGACCCGGACTCCCGGATCATGCCTGGCCCGGGAGGGAGGGACTTCCAGCAGTCCTACAACTGCCAGGCGGTGGTGGACAGCGAGCATCAGGTGATCGTGGCGGCCTGTGCCACCGATCAGCCCTCGGACAAGGGTCAGGCCGTGAGCATGATTGAGGAGGCCATCCTGAACGCGGGCGCGGTGCCGGAAGAGGTATCCGCCGACGCCGGGTACTACTCGGCCAAGGAGGTGGATGGGCTATACGACCTGGGAGTGGACCCGTTCGTCGCGCCGGAGAGGACCCGCCACGGCTGGGTGCCGCCACCGGCGCCCCTTGGCCCCATACCCGAGGGACTGTCAGCCAGGGACCGGATGCGGCGCAAGCTGCGGACGAAACGGGGCAGGGAACGCTACTCCCTCCGGATGGAGACGGTGGAACCGGTGTTCGGCCAGATCAAGCAGGGCCGGGGATTCCGGCAGTTCCTGCTGCGGGGTCTGGCGAAGGTGAACCGGGAGTGGCTGCTGATCTGCGCCGGGCACAATCTGCTCAAGCTGTTCCGCTTCGGGGCTGGGATGTCCGGCAAGGTGTGGGGCAAAGGCGCCACTGGGAACAACAGGGAGACGTGCCGGGTCATGGGCAGTGGGATTTTCAAGAGACAATCGGCATGTTCCTAACCGCACCACGCAAGAACTGTTGCCGCTGGGCAATCCCGGCTGACCGACACCGCCAGTCGGTCAATCCTCAGACGGGCTGCTAGACGACCCATCGGCCCTGGAAGGGTTTGTCTGTCCGCAGTCGTCAGCTGCGGTCTTGGAGACGATGGCCCGTCATGTTTCGGAAACCGGTCAGGGGGCTTTTACTTGGACGGGGCCTTATGGTACCGGTAAGTCCAGCCTGGTGATAGCGCTCTCCGCTCTGCTCGGGGGAGATGATCAAACGAGGCGGAGCGCCGCATCCGTGGTCGGGGTAGATACGGCCGAGGCCGTCTGGAGCGCGATGCCTCCTAAGACCCACGGATGGAGTATCTTGCCCATAGTCGGTCGACGAGACCGTCCGGAGCAGTTGACCGGCGATGCCATCGAGACCAAGAAGCTGCTCAAAGGCAGAAAGCGCAAGACTTGGACCGAGAAACAGACCCTGGATGCGCTGTTGGAAATCGCATCCCGAAACCAGGCTTCCACGGGCGGTCTCATCGTTTTTTTCGACGAGATGGGCAAGCTCCTTGAGGGTTCGGCCCGAGATGGGTCCGACGTCTATTTCTTCCAGCAGCTTGCCGATATGGCCTCCCGAAGCAATGGCCGCTTGATCGTGGTGGGCATCCTCCACCAAGCGTTCGAGGAGTACTCCTACCGTTTATCTCGTGAGATGCGGGATGAGTGGTCTAAAATCCAAGGGCGTTTCATAGACCTGCCGGTGAACACCGGCGGCGACGAACAGATCGACCTTATCGGCCGCGCCATCGACAACGGCCGTGGCCCGGTGGAACCTGGTCTTTTATCCGAGACCGTGGCGACACTGACCAACCGTACTGGCTCCAGAGACCTGCCGCAGCTGTTGGAAAACTGCTGGCCCCTGCACCCGGTCGTGG
This sequence comes from Dehalococcoidia bacterium, assembly GCA_965261355.1. Taxonomy (GTDB): domain Bacteria; phylum Chloroflexota; class Dehalococcoidia; order Lucifugimonadales; family UBA3495; genus VXOI01. Next base: position 425,846 of record OZ253464.1, read on the forward strand.
CGTGCCTGCTGGGTCCCATCTCCCGGCGGAGGTTCGGCCAGAATCAGAGGAGCATCTTCGGATTTCTGAACTCCGGTGAGCCGTACGGTTTTCAGGACTTCCTGCGACGCGCTGAAGATGGCGAGCTATACACCCCCACCCTCCTTTGGGAGTATCTCCGCCTCAACTTGGAACCTTCCATCATGGCATCGCCTGACGGGCATCGGTGGGCCTTGGCGGTCGATGCCCTTGAACGGTGTCAAGGTCTAGGTGGCGAAGAGCAGCATCTCCGCCTCTTGGAGACAGTCGCTCTGCTCGACCTGTTCAAGGAGCGCTCCGGCTTGGCGCCAAGTGTCGATGCGTTGTCTACGGCGCTCCCTGAATTGAATCCGGATGCAGTGAAGGACGCACTGGCCCAACTGCAGAAATGGTCCCTGATCATCTACCGGAAGTTCAACGATTCCTACAGCATCTTTGAGGGCAGCGACTTCGACGTTGATGGAGCAGTGGGTCGGGTCTTGGAAACTATGGGGGACCTGGATTTCGCCCGGCTCAACGCAATCGCCGACCTGCAACCCGTTGTGGCCAAGCGCCACTACCATGAGACTGGTGCCATGCGTTGGTTCGATATGGCAATCGCTCCATGGGAGGAGGTCCAGGCAACGCCGGATAGCCATCGCCCCAAAAACGGCGGGGTGGGAACCTTCCTACTGGCAGTGCCCACGCAAGATATATCCAGGGAGGCCGCCCGGCAAACCGCGCTGCAAGTTGTCAGTGACATCCAACAGTGGGACCTGGTCGTTGGCCTGCCCCAGGAGGCCTGGAATTTTACGTCTCTGGCCCAAGAGCTACTGGCGACCGAGCAGGTGAGGGACGAGTCCCCGGAATTGCAGGGAGACCGTGTAGCTCGCAGGGAGGTGGAGGCCCGGGTATCCAGCCTGCATGGCTATCTGGAAAGCGAACTGAGGAGGGCCTTTGATTGTGCCCTTTGGTACACGAAGGATCAGGACTGGGAGGCCGACCGGCTGACACAGGCGCAGCTTAACGGACTGGCATCCGAGTTGGCGGACCAGCGATTTCACTCAGCTCCTCACTTGCACAACGAGCTCCTCAACCGAGTCAAGCCTTCCAGCAACGCAGTAGCCGCCCGCAATGCCCTCCTTCGCCGGATGGCCTTGCACGAAGGGGAAGAGCGTTTGGGAATCAAGGGGTTTCCGGCAGAGGGAGGGTTGTTCGCATCCCTCTTGGAGCAGAGCGGACTCTACCGGAACACGCCTCAGGGTTGGCGTTTCGCAGTCCCAGTGCCTGGAGACAAACTTTGGCGTCTCGCCCCGGCATGGAAAGCGGCTAAGGAACTATTGGAGTCCAACCGGCAGCGAACGGTGCCGGTTTCCGAAATCTACGCGATTTGGCGGGAAGAACCCTTCGGCATCAAAGAGGGCCTTCTACCGGTCCTCGCGGCAGCGTTCATCCTGTCTCGTCGGCGAGAAACGGCATTCTACCGGCAGAGTGTCTTCCAGTCTCGCGTAACTGATCTGGACATGGATTATCTGGCGAGAGATCCCAGTGATGCGCAACTGCGATGGATGGACCTTTCCGATGCGTCCCGCGAGTTGCTTTCAGACATGGCGGGCATTGTGCGGTCCCTAGATCGGGAGAATTCCCTTCCCGACTTGGAACCCATCGACGTGGCAAAGGGACTGGTTGCCATCCATGACAATCTGGCTCCTTGGGTGGGGCGCACTCAACGCTTGTCCTCAAACGCCAAGCGGGTGCGCCAGCTGTTCAAGCAGGCCAGCGACCCCAACAGCCTGATTTTTGACGACATCCCACGGTCGCTCGCTGATGGAATGGACCCAAGTCATGAGAACGCTTTGAGAACGATCTCGGACAATGTGCGCGAAGGGCTGTCTGAGCTGCAACAAGCTTACCCGGCGATGCTGCACCGGTTGCGTGAAATTCTTTTGAGCGAACTGCAGGTGCCTAATGCCTCGGCGCCGATGCTGGCGGAGTTAAGAGCCCGGGCCGAAAATATCCGGGAACTGAGCGGAGACCACCGGATGGAAGCTTTCGTCATGAGGCTCGCGCAGTTTCATGGAAATGACGAGGACATGGAAAGCATAGCCAGCATGGTGGCCAACAAGCCTTCGCGGAGTTGGGTGGACGTTGACATAGACCGGACCACCGTCGAACTCGCTGAAATGGCGCAGAAGTTTATGCGAGCCGAGTCCTTCTCCCACGTCAAGGGACGTTCCAACAAGCGTCATTCCATGGCCGTTACGGTGGGCATTGGTGGCCGGCCGGCCACGGTCCACGACGAGTTCGACGTGAATTCCCTGGAGCGGCCCGAAGTGGACGACTTGGCGTCCAAGCTGAAAGAGACGCTGAAGACCACTGGCGAGGAACGACGGAATGTCATCCTCGCTGCGCTGGCGGAAATTAGCGCCCTGTACCTTGACCCGGCTGAAGCAGAGGAACCGGCCGATCTAACAACCACAAAGCAGGCAGTATCATGAAGATGGCAGGTGGAGAACGGCACGTGTTGGGTCTGTCCGGAGGGCGTGACAGCGCTGCCCTTGCCGTATTTATGAGGCAGAACCACCCCGGCCTGGAGATCGAATACTTTTTCACCGACACCGGCAAAGAGTTGCCGGAGGTGTATGAATTCCTGGTCAAGCTGGAAGGATTCCTCGGCAGGCCGATTGTCCGGCTGAACCCGGACCGGGACTTCGATTTTTGGCTCAAGCAATACAACAACTTTCTGCCATCGGCCCAGACGCGCTGGTGCACTAGGCAGCTGAAGCTGCGCCCATTCGAACAGTGGGTCCGGCCGAGCCTTGATGGGGGCGACACGGTGTACAGCTACGTCGCCATCAGGGCCGACGAGGAATACAGGGAAGGCTACGCCTCCAAGCACGATAACCTCATCGTCCGGCTTCCTCTCAAAGAATCCGGCATCGACAAAGGCGGGGTGCTCGATATACTCGACGGCGCTGGCTTGGGACTGCCGCAATACTACGAATGGCGTACCCGTAGCGGCTGCACGTTCTGCTTTTTCCAGCAGAAAATCGAGTGGGTGCGGCTTATGGAGCGGCACCCGGGCTATTTCGAGGAAGCCAAGAGTTACGAGAAAACTGCCATCGACCACGGCTCGCCGTTTACCTGGAGCCAGGGCGAGTCGTTGGATCAACTAGCCAAGCCGGAGCGCGTGGCCGAGATACGGGATGAGCACCAACGGCGCCTTGAACGGATGCGCACAAAGACACAGGTCAACCCGCTCCGGCCAGATGCCGAGCCGCTGGACATCGACGACCTGTACGGGCAGACGAAGGTCTGTCTAGCGTGTCACAAATGAATTGGTGGGGTTGAGTAACCGTGGATAAGGGGTGGTCGATCAATGGCGACGACTGGGAGGTGCTAGAGCGGACTCTTCCCAGTACCGGTACTTGGAATTTTGCCTTGCTGACCATGAACGACCAAGTACTAGTGCCGGAGGAGCCTGGCGTCTACGCAATCTGCGCTCCACCACCGACCGCCACTCGACAAGATAAGGGCACTCTATTTGACCGTTTGGCAACTCCCCTCTACATCGGGAGATCAGAGTCGAACATCAAGTCGAGGTTTCTCGCTCACTGTCGCACTACGGACGCGGAATTGCGTAGAGCCAAGCAGTGCTACCACAGAGTGCAGCTGAGTTTCTGGTTCATGGAACTTCCGGTCAGTGCCGTCAGGGATGCAGAAGCCTGGCTAATAAAGTGTTTCGGCCCCCCTGTAAATAAGCGGGCTGGGACAATAAGCGGAACAATCAAACCGCCATTGGAAGCATAGGGAGGAACTAGGCCATGAACCTTTACCCTGCACTCATAGCGCATATGGGAGACTGGACGTATTACATTGTCAAGATGAGAATGCGAGAAGTCGCAGCGGAAGCCCAATTCGGCTCGCAGGTTCACAATGACCATACGCTGGATGAAGCCATTCAGCGGACAATCAAGGAAAGTCGAGTAAAGAAAGAGATCGTTACCTTCTTGACCGGCCGACCAGACCGTTTCTTTGCGTCTCTTGTGGTCGCAGCTGTCGGGGGATCGCCTAAGTTTTATCCGGTGAGTGTCTCGGATGATCCTCAATTCGAAATTCTCGCAGACGAGGAAAGTATAGAACAGTCCTTCGGGGTACTGCGATTTTCTGGGAGCCAGAGCTACTACGCATTGGATGGACAACATAGGTTGAAGGCAATCAAAACTCTGTTGCAACCTGATGACGAATCGGAGAGAGTCGACCCCCCAACAGACTTCGCAAATGAAGAAATCTCAGTCTTGATGGTGATCCGCCCAACTGATACACCGGAGGAGGAGTGGTTAACATCGTACCGTCGCCTTTTCTCAAGCCTCAACAGGTACGCCAAGCCGACGGACAGAGATACGAATATCATTATGGACGAAGACGACATATTCGCCATTCTCACTCGGCGCCTGATTTCAAGCCACGACTTCTTCAAGGCTCCGGGGCGCCATCTCGACTCCTTTAGGGTGAAGACCAGTGGGCGACCCCTCCGCGAGGGGACCTCCTACTTTACGAGTCTCCAGCAGCTGTACGATCTGAACCAGACGCTGCTAACAACCCACCTTCGTTCGAACAACGGGTGGGGTACTGGCCCGGAAGCTGAAAGAGAAGCGGATGTGAACCGCTTCAAACGCTTTCGGCCGCCAGAACCCTACATTGAAGACCTCTTTGTAGAGATCCAACTGTATTGGGATGCCATCATTGGAGCAATACCAGACTTAGCCTTAAATCCAAGCGATGCCAAGAATCATCAGGCTGACGGTTCTGACGACGGAGTGGCAGATAACCTCCTGTTTTGGCCCATAGGACAGGACGTCATGATAAGTGTAGCAAGGGCGTTGTTAGATGATTGCCCCGAAATGTTGACTTTAGAAGGAGCAAAAGCGGCCTTGGCTCCGTTGGGCGCGATCGACTGGCGACTTCATCAAGTTCCTTGGCGCGGACTAATCCTCGTCCATGCCCGTGATACAGGCAAGTGGTCCATGAGGAATGAGGACCGGAAGTTGGCAACAGATACTGCCAAACTGATGCTGCGTTGGATGATCGGCAATGTCCAATTCAATGAACAAGAAGAGGCAAATCTGAAGGATCGTTGGCAAGCCAGGTTGGGTAGCCTGCCGGCGGACGACGACGAACACGAACTGTGGGCAAGAATCCAAGCGCTTCGCCCCACATCGTAACGCCAGGCCCCCAAGGCGTGTCATGAACATGAACTCAGCTTCAGACAGCAGAACAACAGCACTTTACTCCGTAGCGCAATTCAAATGGCGGGGTCGGCTACTGGACATTCACCTGGACGCGACTCGTGATTCTTGCTCAATCGTGATCGCTCCACGGAATGGATCTCCTGAATGCACAGTAGAGCTTGACGAGGCGCAGGTGCACAATCTCCAGTGCGCGGCAAACATTGTCCTCGAGTATGACGCTACGCGAGCTAAGGCGGTGGCAGAAGGCGAAGCTGTGAGAGTTGATGCCAAACGGTTTCGCTCCGAGCACTCCCTTAGACCACGAACGGCAGATGAAGTCTTATCTCTGCGGCCTCAGATTGAGGAATTGATTGCCCCACTTGTTCTAGAGCCAATCCAGAAGCCTGCCCTACGGCCCTTCCAAGAATCTGGAGTCCAATGGCTTATAGGTCGTAAGGCGGGAATTCTTGCTGACGATATGGGCCTCGGCAAGACTGCCCAAGCCCTGCGTGCGCTGGAAGGGCTAGTTGAAAGGGGCGTTATTAGAAGCGCACTGGTGATTTGTCCAAAGTCGCTCATCGCAAACTGGGAGGCCGAGTGTGCCCGATGGGTCCCTGGGCTAACAGTCGTTAGCTGCGTGCCAGTTCAAGCCAAGGCAGACGAAGTTTGGTCCGCGATCATTGGTAGATCCCACATCATCATCACAAGCTATGAACAACTCCGCCCCCCACCGAAACCATTGATATTAGACAGGCTGCAGCTGATTGTTGCAGACGAGGCTCACAGACTTAGAAGGTCCCAATCGAAACTAGTTCAGGGTTTTCGGCGGATAAACTTCGAGCGGATCTGGGCGCTCACTGGAACACCTATTGAACGCCACGAAATAGATTTGGCTACACTTCTATCGTTACTGGAGCCCACTAGGTTCTCGGCAAAGTCAGTCGCCGTAGAGTCGGGAAGCCTAAGAGCGCGGGCGCGCCCATACTTGCTAAGACGGCTCAAAAAAGATGTGCTTACTGAGCTACCAGAAGTGATTGACACCAAGGAACTATTAGAACTAACTCCTCAGCAACATAGAGCCTACAATGCGGCTCGATCCCAATCCCTCTCTAATGATGTCAATGAAGCTCTCCAACGATTCACTCTCCTGCGCTCTCTATGTGACATAGACCCAAAGTCTGGATCGAGCGTTAAACTTGATCGGGTTGTCGATATTCTGCAACTAGTGAAAGATGCAGGGGAAAAGGCCGTTGTGTTCTCTTACTTGCTCCATCCATTGGATGTGTTGAGAAAACGCTTGGCTCGCGATCACCCGTCTCTCGAAACGGTCTCCATGACAGGCGAACTTACGACTGATGAGAGAGCACGGGTAATTCAGAAATTCAAATCTGATCAGCGTATCGTGGCGCTTTTGTGCTCGAGTAGGGTGGGAGGCGAAGGATTGACGCTAACAGAAGCGAATCACGTTATTTTCATCAACGAGTGGTGGAACCCTTCCGCTAATGCCCAGGCTAGAGACAGAGTCGTTCGGTTAGGGCAGAAGCGGGTAGTCCAAGTTCATCGGTTCAGGTGCCAGGGAACCATAGAGGAAGCTCTTGACCAGATTCTCAACCGAAAGAGCGAAGCGTTCGCTAACGTTGTAGATGCTCTGTCCACTGGAGCACAACCGAATCTGTCCGAGTCTATCGAATTGCTAGGCGAGATACTACGTGAGATTTCCCTCCTCCCAATTAGGGGAAATCGACAATTGGGCGAAATCTGATTGGAGTAATCGGGAGGAACCGCGCGTGCCAATGGCGTCGAGAAGGGCCTGTTGAAAAAGCCCGTTCGAAGGCTAGCGTCTAATATCGTGAGACGAATATCGTCGTTATTGCCGTAGCCTTCAGACACCCATGTCACTGGTCAACAGTGCTTCTCGACTTTCGACGACATTGAAGACGTGTTTTTCCCCATTGGGCCTGAGCCTCTAATTCAGCTGTTGCTCCACGCCAAAAGCGCGACCCATGAAAAGGTAGCTGGCAAACTCAATATGATGGCCCAGCGTACCCGGCGCATCTTGATACTGGCCACTGACGAAACGCGGTAAATCTGGTCGATCAGCTGGCGTTCAATCACGTCATGGTTCATGTTCTGCGCTGCTGATTGAAACTCGTCCCATGCCATGTCTGCGATGTCCTCGAAGAAGATGAGCGATTGGCCCGTTTTCGCAATCATTGGCATATACACCATGGCGGCCAGCACGATCACTATGGCCAGCAATGAGATGTACGCGATAGTGAACCCGATTACCGCTGCTCTTTCCACATCCCACGGGCCGTTGGCAATGATGGAGTAGAGTTCTCCGGATTGGGTAGACAATGCTCCAAGCAGCGCTACCTGAAGCGCCAGCACGGGTGCCGCCTTCGCGTCGGCGGTCCTGGTGAACCCTATCACCCGCGACAGCGTTTCATAGTGTGACCTCAGCCTTTCTTCCAAGCTTACGGTCGCCGCCGTTGCCGAGTGACCATCGCTTCGCAGAACTCAGCTCCGTGAATTGGACACCATGGCTTCCGCAGGCGGTAGAGGCGGTCGAAGTCCAATCCCAAGTTCCCGGGAACGGAGTTTTGTTTCCAAAGGTATTCGGCTTCATTAGCGGCCAGGTCCAGTCCTCTGCCGCGTACATTCCCTCTGCAGCCGCAGCCCCACAGCAGCGCCCTTCGTCTGATCTTCGCGCTGTTCTCGTAATCGGCGAACACCCGGTCCGACACCACTACCTCATTCGGCCCGGCGACGCCGCTGAGCTTGGCGGCGGTGTTCACAGGAGTTCCGGCCCACACTTCGTTCATGCCCGTTCCCCGGATTCCCAGCTGCCGCACCAGCAATTTACCCCGGTCCACTCCTATCCCCGCCGCCATCTCCCATTGGCCAGAGCCATGCTGCCGGAACCGGTCTGCAACCGCGGTCTCGACCTGGGTTTTCATGGTGATCGCGGCCGCGGCCGCCAAAAACCGCGAACCCTTGCCGCTGAACAGCCCAAATACGGCGTCGCCCTGAACGTCCACGTACCTAGCTTGGAACCCGTTGAGGACTGCCACCATCGCCCTGTTGAAGAAAGTGTAAGCGTGGATGGCCACCCTGGGGCCAAGCCTGTTGTTGAGGTCAGTGGAACCCTTGATGTCGGCAAAAACGGCGGTTACTTCCGGTATCTGCAGCCAGACGCCGCCGCGTACCGGACCGTGATCCGGCACGCCCTCTTCAATCTCTATGTCTACGCCAAGGGAAGCCTGCTGGTCCAGTTGCGACGCAACGGCCGCCGTGACAACTTCCAGTAACAAGATGCACCTCTCAGAGGGTGTCTAAAAAGGCAAAAGGCGGGTGAGTCTGCGTAGCATGAGCCCGGTCATGGAGATGTACAGCCAGGTTTCGGTGGTTTCACACAATGCATCGTAATCTTTGCTCAGTCGCCGTTGCAGGTTCAGCCAGCCGAAGGTCCGTTCCACCACCCAACGTCTGGGCAATACTTGGAAGGTCTTCTGCCCAGCGGGACGGCGCACCAATTCCAGGCTCCAACCGGCGGTCGCCTGTGCCCACTCCACCAGTTTGCCCCCGTAGGCTCCGTCGGCCCAGATCACCTGTAGCCGGGGGCATCGACCCACCAGCCGAGCACCGTCTCGATCCTGCATGTCGGCCGGATGCACCGCCACCGCCAGCAGCAGTCCCAGGGTATCCACTACGATGTGGCGTTTTCGCCCTTTCACCTTCTTGCCCGCGTCGTACCCTCTGGGCCCTCTTTTTCAGCTGTTTTCACCGATTGGCTGTCGATGATGGCCGCCCCTTCGGCATGCTCAGGAGGGTGTGGCCTGGCGGCCTTGAGCTTGCCGCAACATGGCATGCAGCGTGTCGTGGGCTCGTTGCCAGGTTCCATCCCGGCGCCAAGTACGGAAGTAATGGAATGAGGTGCGCCACGGCGGCAGGTCGTGGGGGAGCATCCGCCAAGAGCAGCCGGTGCGCAGCAGGTAGCGGATGGCGTTGACGATCTCGCGCCTCGGATACTTGACCGGCCGCCCTCCAGGTTTGGGTGGCGGCAACAATGGTTCCAAAAACTGCCACTCCCGGTCGCTGACATCGCTAGCATAAGCAGGTCGCTCAATGCCTCCACACTACAACCAACTCCCAGGTTCCTGCCTTCGTACCACTATCCCAGTTACACTCTTTTTAGACACCCTCTCAGAGAATCAGCGGCAAAATCTAGGTGAGATACACCGGCCTGTACCTACGCCAAGTCCCGAATGACGCGCCAACGCCGAGTTTGCCGTATTGTACGCCCAGTAAATGGGTTTGATGCCTTGGGCTGTTTATCGAACTCCGAACCACTTCGGTCGTAGTCCAGTCCTAAACCGAAGCCAAGGTGAAATGCGCAGAAACATGGGGTAAATTGGCGAAGGGGCAGAGTTAGCTTTTCCAGGCGTCAGAGAGGGGTTGGTGATGGGTGCGAGAGAGATACATCGGGATTTGGAACAATGGGAGATGGATGCCAAGGCCTTGCGCCGGCGGATGATCCTGGCGCCCACGCCCCGGGAGCGGGAGCGGTGGCACGCCGTCTGGCTGCTGGCCCAGGGCTGGACGGCAGCGGCGACGGCGGCGGCGCTGGAGCGGGACCCACACACCATCGGCCGGTGGGCGTCGGCCTTCGGCGAGGGAGGGCCTGCGGCCCTGATATTCGAGCAGTCCGGGGGTTCCCCCCCGCGCTTGACGAGAGGCAGCGGGAGGAGTTGAAGGCGGCGGTGCAGGAGTTGCCGGAGCAGGCAGGTATCCAACTGGCCAACTGGTACTGGAAAGGAGTCCGGCAGTTTGTCTGGGAACGATTCGGCACCAGTTTGAGCCGTAGCAGTTGCCTGAACTGGCTGCACCGCTTGGGGTTTGCCTTCAAGCGGCCCAAGAAGCGGCTGCTCAAGGCGGACGAGGCCAAACGGAAGTCATTCGTGGAGGAGTACGCCGCCCTGTGGGAGGAGGCTCAACGGACTGAAGCCAGAATATTCTTTGCTGATGAGGCCCACTTCCGGGCGGACGCGGAACTGCGGGGCAAGTGGGTGCTGAAGGGTGAACCGGCTCTGGTGGACTCCACCAGCCCGCGGTATGGGGAGAAGGCCAGCTACTACTCGGCGGTGTGCCTGGAGACCGGTGAGGTGGAGTGGATGGAACTGGAGGGCAACAGCAACTCCGGGACCTCGGCGGCCTTCTTGGACCAGTTGAGGAAGGGGCACGCTGGACCGCTGAATGTGATCTGGGACAACGCGCCGGCGCATCGTGGGGAGGCGGTGCGGGAGTACCTCAGGACGCCTGAGCTGGAGCTGAGGTTAATGAACCTGCCGGGCTACAGCCCGGACTTCAATGCCGATGAGGCCATCTGGGGTTGGGCGAGAGAGGAGGCCACTGGAAATCTGTGTCTGGGGACCAAGGCCTTGGTGCAGCAGAGGGTCGGCAACTTCCTGGCCGGACTGGTCAGCCGGAGAGACGAGGTGAGGCGCCGCTGCCGGACGGTCCTGCAGTCAAGGGCCGAAGCACTCCTGCCAAATTCCCAGCCCAATTCCCCGCCTCAGGCGAATGCACATCCCACATTGGCTTTGGTTTAGTAACCCAGGGTTGCCTCGATGGTGATGTTCTTGGCTATCCCTCAATGGGTACCCTTCCAACGCCTGTAGTCCGTCGATTAGCTGGCAATACACACGCGTGCCATTGAGTACTTGACTTGGCTAGCCCAATATGTGGGCCGGTTGACCCGGTTATGGTGCCTCAGCACCTCGTCCAGTCCTGCCTCGTCATACCGCCGCTTGGTGCGAAACACGATCTGCTCCGACACGGTCCAGTGCCCTGGCCATCTGGAGGGCGGTCCAGCCCTCATCTATCTTGAGCAGGATGCGGGCCCGGGTGATGGCCTGGGCGGAACTCCTGTCAGCCCTGATTGTTGATTTCTGTCAGCCTTGCAAGGCACATTTGCGCCAGTGTATAGGTGTAGACTCCACTTACCCGATTCTGACGAAGGTCCAAGTTTGCGGAGTCAGATAGACTTATGGATTTTGCCTGGATTATCGGTGTCGCCTCTCTTTTCGTTGCGGTCATTTCTGGGTTCTTCATCTATAGGAGCAAGCGGAACTCTGAGAAACAGACCGAAATTCAGCGACAAACATACGTCGATTCGCGTCCCTGCCATCTTAACCCCATAGTCCGCATTGCTGCCGTTGACCTAAGCCCCACGGGCGGCATTGATCTCCAATTGGACATACGGAACGATGGGCTGGGACGGGCATTCAACATTGTATGTGAGGCACGGTCCACGTTTCTTTGGGACTTTGAATACCAACGGACGGTTCGGAAGGCTCAGACGCTTAATCTGATGCGAAGAGACCCAAGAACGTCGAGAGTCAACGGTTCATACGCGCCTCTTGGCTTTGACGAAAGATTGGATATCCCTCCGTACATTAGAGACACGGGGTCGAAATTTCTTGAACCAGACCAGCGTCATATTTTTGCGCAGAGATTTTTTGTGCCTTGGCAGTACTTAAGACACCCGTCAGACCATGTGTTGACACCTCTGGAAGAGTTTCCGGGGACGGAAACCTTGGAAAAGATGGAGGCATGGGAGGAAGTCATGGAGTCGGGATTGTCCGAGGGAAAACTGAAGGCCTTTGATGAGAAATATGGGAAGAGAGAGCCTGTTGTCCGTGAGGTCAGGTCTTCTGAGACCAGGTATGAGCGGGACGGGTCGTTGCCACCTGGTATGTTGCTATATGGTGAACACCCTGTGGGGCATGGAATGAGGGGCAAGGTGTTCTTATATGGACCCGGAAACGGACTGCAGTTAACCCTTCGATTCTCGCACTGCGAAGGTAATATAACCAAATACTTCGCTTTGTCTTGTCCTCTGTTGATATTCCGTCCAGAACCTGGTGTAGAAATTCAGTTGGTCGAAACGGATGCCCGGGGTGTTGAGCTGGACGATGGGAGAAGCCTTACCATTTACTGATATGGCCGTCTTCAGCACGCAATAATCTGCCCCTCCCCTCGTCCGCGGGGAAAATTACCACCAAGACGACAGAGCGGAGATCCACCCGAAAGGTGGAGTGTCGCTTGGGATGACCGAGCGGTAACTCGAAAGGTTTAGGCAGACATGTCAATGGCGCCGAGAAGTTGGGCCACTGGGACGAAGCAACCGTGTACCACTGGCATGATGACTGACGGTAGTAAATTGGTCGGAGTGGGGAAGTTAAAGTAGAGCAGGTAGAGACAGCGTTGACGGTGCGTTATGCGTCTTCCTGATTCTCTGGAGCTTGCGAGGCGGCGTTCTCCCGGCTGCGCCTGAGGCGGTAGCTTTCGCCGTTCATCTCTAGGATGTGGACGTGGTAGGTGAGCCGGTTCAGCAGCGCTCCGGTGAGGCGCCTCGAGTCGAAGACCTTGGTCCACTCGTCGAAGGGCAGGTTGGCGGCCACTAGGATGGAGGCCCGCTCATATGCACCCTTTGGCTGGAATAGCGAAAGTATGATAGTCATTCCAGGGAGGCATAACCCGGTTTTTCAGCAATGGCGGCTGAGTGGGTCTGATCCGGGCTGGCGCCGGCCCTTCAACCGCTTTGCCCGAACGTACGCTCGTTGTCGGTCGGTCAGGCTCGGCCGCTGACCAGAGAAACACCCGTCGACCCGCGCGTTCGACTGTCCCGCGACTGAGCGTTCCCTGTCGGACTAACTTCTGGTCGACTCCGGAGCGGTCCGAGTGGATGACTCACCCTTGTTGGGTGGTTCACAAACGCGCGTTTGTGACACTGGGCCACAATTCACTCTCTTTAGCTTGTTCAGGTGTGGGTCACAAAGGCATAGGGCAATCCGAACCAGTTGGAGGGAGAGCGATGCCCGAGACCTACCGCTACGTCCGCACCAGTCGCCCCAGAGTCTCGGAGCCGCCCGGCAACGCCGGTGTCAATGGCGCCGAGAAATTGGGCCACTGGGGTGTTGTTGTCCAGCCGAAATGTCCGGCTAAGTGTTCTGCAAAAATGTCACTCTGCTATGTTGGGATGGTATCAGATGTTGACGCAGTGAGAGCCGGGCGGGACCGCCGCCCTGGAGGGGCGTCGGCACCCACGTACTTCTTGATGGTAGCTCTGTGGATCCCCAACTCTCTTTCTCGATCGCCTGGAGCGACGTTCCTTATTGTCGGTAATCAATGGACGGAATGGTTGCGGGAATTGTTGTCTTCGCCCACAGGCAGCGACTCGGATAATTCAGACCGCTGACCTCCGCCTCCTTCTGCGGCTAACTATGTCTTGGTGGAAACCCCCGACAGGTTACGACGGCCCCTTGTCCCGGCCCTCCACTCGCCACCGCAATCGTACCTCCGTGGGCTTCCACGATGGCCTTTGTGATGGCCAGTCCCAGACCCATGCCGGCTATCCCGTGAAGACGAGACTGGTCACTGCGGTAGAACCGCTCGAAGACGTGGGGAAGGTCTGCGGCGTCGATGCCGGTTCCGTCGTCGATGACCGAGATAACCAACGCCTCTTCACCCTCCAACTCCGCCCGGACCATGACTTGCCCCCCTGGCTGGGTGTGTTGAACGGCGTTCTTGATCAGGTTCCCCAGTGCCTGGCTCATCCGCATCCGGTCTATGTTTATCTGAGGGAGATCAGGGGAGGCCTGGAGCGACAGTTCAACCTGAAGGGCAGTGGACTCCGGCTGCCACCTCTCCACCTCCATGTCCAGTAACTCGTAAATAGAACTCCCTTCGGGAGTAAGCCTCAACTCCATGTGGTCGGTCTCAGCGAGCCAGTTTAGGTCGGTAACCAGGCCCCGCAATTTGCCCACTTCCTGGGTGATGTGTTCGGAGGCTTTCTCCGGCGATTGCAGCCCGTCCCGCAGCCCCGTCGCCTCCAACTGTATGACACTCAACGGCGTGTTCAACTCGTGGGAAAGGTCGTCAATCAACCGCCTTCGGAGCTCCCGCTGGGTTTCCAGGGCGGCAGTCATCTGGTTGAAGGCCTCACTCATCCGGCCCAACTCGTCCCGCGACGTTACCGGGAGCAGGGCCGAATCTCCTTGGGCGATCGCCAAGGTCGCCTCCGTAAGGGCGGTCACAGGGGCGGTGATCCGTTTGGACAGCCAGGCAGCAAGGAGTACTGCGACACCGGCCGTGAGTAGTCCGCCGATGACAGTGATGTACAGGAGCGTGATCAGAAACCCGTGGGACTCGGTTGAGAGGAACTCACGGTCCACGTCCACGTAGACCTGACCCACGGGCTGATCCGTGTTCAGGTCGAACACCGTCTCCCGGTGCCCGTCCAGGTCAGGCGCCATGGCCCCGGGTGGCAGCCTGGACAGGTTGTCCTTTAGAACCACTCCATCTGCGCCGGTGATGACGACCCGTAACGTGTCTCCGTGGAAGAGTTCTTCAGTTTCTTCCTGGCCTTCCTCATAACGTTCCCGCTGGGGAGCTTCGCCGTAGACGTACCCGGCCTCCGACAGCGGCCTGTCCACTGTTTCCCAGCTACCGGTGCTGGTGTATTCACCACTCAGGCTTTGGGCCAACTGTCTTGCTCGGTCAACCCCTATCCGGTCCACGAACACGCCTAGGCGGTGCTGGGTCGCGTAATAGCCCACTGCGGCGCTGGCCAGGACAGTCAGAAGGATGACGAAGACGATGGAACCCATGATCCGCCACCTGAGCGACATCACTCCTCCTCCGCCACGAACCTGTACCCGGCGCCGTAGACCGTCTGTATGGGCTGCCTGCCGCCCCGGCCGATCTGCCTTCTCAGTCGGGCTATCAGGCTGTCGATGGCCCGGTCGAATCCGCCGAATTCCTGGTTGAAACTCAGGGAGATCAGCTGTTCACGGGACAGGACCTGGTTGGGGTGACGCATGAACGTTGCCAGAAGGGCCATCTGCGCTTGGCTCAGGACCACGGGTACGTCGCTGACCGAGACGCTACCAGCGGTCTCGTTCAGAGTGATGTTGCCCCGGGTCAGGACGTGCTGAACTCTGCTCCTGACCCGGCGGAGCACGGCAAAGGCGCGGGCGATGACCTCCTCCGGGTCGAAGGGTTTCACGATGTAGTCGTCGGCTCCGGTGTCCAGTCCGGTGATCCGGTCGACGTAGGCTTCCCTGGCCGTAAGCATGATTATCGGAACGTCCGACTCCAGGCGCAGGGTCCGGCACAGTTCCACGCCGTCGAGACGGGGAAGCGTCAGGTCGAGAATAACCAGGTCCGGGTTCAGGTCGCGGGCCAGCGCCAGGCCGGACTCGCCGTCATGGGCAATCTGGGCGGAGAACCCGGCACGCTCGAAGTAGACCCTGACCCAGTCCGCTATCCTGGTGTCGTCTTCGATTATAAGTACGGCGCCGTTCATGCTTGGTCCTTTTTCTTTCCGGCGTTTTCATCAGGTGCCGGTATTATCGCTGTGGGATTGTCCCACTGGGAGACAGGGCGTCTCCCTGTGGTCCATAGGGCCGGGGCTAGTCTCCGTCCCGATGATTTTCAGTCCTGCCATGTTCATTGCGGGGGTTCTCGTCGCCGCCGTGTTCCTCGCCGGACTCTTCGGCGCTTTCATGCTCCCCGCCGGACTCGCCTCCGGCGCCAACCTCGGCGTGTGCAGTCCACCCGGTGAAGGACTCCTCCGTCGCAGGCAGGCTGATCGTCAGCATCTCCCCCGGGGCCATGTCGGTTGGAGTCGTCGGGCCGAGTTCCGTCCCGTTAGAAAGGTGAACCTCGACCCTGACCCGGTACAAGATGTCGCCGGTCGTGTTCTCCAAGGTGCCTTCGAATGAGTTGCTTGGGGCCTCGTAACCCAGGGACAGCCGAGCGCCACTGCGGACCTCATCAAGACTCTCATCTGGTGCCAGGGCATTGGCGCCGCTGCCCTCTTTCTCGTCTGCTCCGTCGGATTCATGGCTGTCTTCCGTGCCGGGTCCCTGTTCTTCGTTGCCTTGACCGCCGCCGTGTTCGCCGTCCCCTTCTGCACCCTCACCTGCTGTGTGAGCCGAAGGTCCGGGGCCGGTGCAGTCGAATACTTCCATGTGGACGACGTACCCGTCGAAGGAGACTCCGGCCAGTTCCGGTTCGCCGGCGACCGCCAGGCTTGAGGTTGCTTCCTGCCCGGAGTCCAGGTGTCCCAGTTTCTCGGGGCCGAGCTCTCCCACGGTCATGGTTCCTGACTTCAGGTGAGGTTCGGCCTGCACGTAGCAGAGTTTCCAGGAGAGGGTATTTTGAACCGTTCCATGGACGGTCCTTGTCGCCGCGTCGTACTGCATTGAGACGGACAATCCGCCCAGAACGCCGTTCCAAGGCTGTCCCAGGGGGATGATCGGGCTCGACATGGCGGCTTCCCTGCTCTCTCGCCCGCCGTCCTCACTGCCCTCCATGCCGGATTCGGGTTCTTCGTTGCCTTCGCTGCCCTCTCCACCCGGTCCATGTTCGCCGTTTTCCTCACCGCCCTCCCCTACGGGCTTTCCGTCCCGGTTCCTGCCGCCGTGATCGTCCCCAGAGTCCCCGCCCTCTCGCGGGGCGGCAACCTGAGTTGCCGCGGGAACGCCGGAGTCCCGGCCGTCCTCCGGTCCGGCGCCGGACGTGCAGCCGTTGATCATCACTGCCGAGAGCATAGCTCCCAGAAGGGTCCAGGCCAGGAGCTTTTTCGTAATCAGTTTCCTGAGCTTCCCGTGGACCATCTTTTCATCTCCCTCGTGGGTATCCGTAATGCTGCTCACGATAGGGATGAAATGTCGCAGAAATATGTCGTCGGGGGTTGGGCGGTTGACTGCCCTGATCTACACTGCTCATGCAACCTGCACCGGAGATTCGAAAGGCCCGCTCTGAGCGGGCCCGTTCTTTCTCCATGAATCTCTTTCCGTGATCAGGAAGAGTTGGACTTCAGCCCCCTTCCGTATCCCTCCAGGCCATCCACTGGGCGACGATGAACCTCGACTTGTAGGCCGGGTTGCACCCAGTCACTATTCTCCCCGGACATCCCCCTGTGGGGATTCTCCCAAGTCCCGTCAGGGAGAGTTTCCCGATCCGTCCGCTGTGTCCGGAGAAGTCCTCGCCCAGGCCGGCGGCCCTGGCCACAGCTCGCACACGGTTGGCCAGCGTCTCCCCCGGTCAGGCCGAATACCGGTGTGCCCGGGGAGACGCTGCGCGGCTGGATTTCGCGCAGGGCGCAGGCAGTGTTTTCCGTGACCGCCACAGTAGCTGGTGCGGGCTGGTTTTTCCCCTCTGGATGGTGATGCGCGCCATGCCGTCCTCGTAGTATTCGACGTCGCCCCAAGTCAGGGCGGCACCCTCGGACCGCCTCAGGCCACCGTCGGCCAGCACTCCGATGATCGCCAGGTCCACGGCGGCCCGGTCCAGAGCCGCGGCCGGCGTCTCCATGCGCCCACCACGGCCTCGCCGGGGAAGGCGGGCGGTCTCACGGATGCGCGTCGGGGCCTGGGCGGTAAGCGCGCCTACCTGCTTCTGCGCCGGAGCCTGGTTCCGCCAACCCTTGACCATTTCGGCCACTACCGGATGTCGCGCTGGGTTGTCGCCCTTCCCCGTCCCGGCGGCGGCGTGAAAGTGGGAGATGGCCGAGCGGGCCTGCTGAACGGTGGCGATGGACCGGCCGGTTGAGGCCAGGTGGCCCAGGTAGATGGCCACGGCCTGCGGGGCAGCGGGCAGTGCGGGGTGGCCACCGGCCTCGCCCACGTCCGGAACTGCTGCCAGGCGGAGCTGTAGGCCCGGCGGTTGTTCCCGGCTTTGGCGTCCCGTAGTCCGGCGGCAACGGCCTCGGCCGCACCGCGGTCGTGCTCCGGTAGATCCGGAGTGTTTTGGAGCTGCCGGACGACGTCTAGGTCGCCGGTCATGGATGCCCCGGTTAAACCCGTGATAACACTCTATTATCACGGGTTTTACTCGCCTCTAA
The DNA here is from genome assembly GCA_965261355.1 of Dehalococcoidia bacterium. Classification (GTDB taxonomy): domain Bacteria; phylum Chloroflexota; class Dehalococcoidia; order Lucifugimonadales; family UBA3495; genus VXOI01. The sequence goes on from OZ253464.1 coordinate 443,990, forward strand.
AAAAGGAGAAGGACCTGGCTGTTGGCCAGGCCCCATGGGTGCCCTCTCGCTGCTTTGATGACCGGGTTCGGGCAGGGTTAGGATTCGATGAACGCCGTGAATCGGTCGGAAATTGCATTCATGTCTGATTGGGATACGGTGCCCACCGGGTCCACCAGCCTGGGATCTGCCGAAATGGCCCTGACCTGAGCCAGCAGTGCTGACTTCCCAGTGAGTACCCTTGACGGGGAGAGTGGGAACACGATGGGCGACCTTCTCCGAAGCCTGTGGGACACCACAGCTGTCATCGCCATGAGGTTGGCTGGGTTGTAGTGCAATATGAGCAACTCGGCCATGACCGGATCGGAATCTGGTGGCATGGCTGAGAGGTCTGCAATCCAGACTTCGCCGCGGTTGCAGTTGGGGTCTGGACTGTCCTCCGCGCCGCCGGTCAGTCGGTACAGGGCGAACGCCACGTCATCGAGTTCGTACTGCGTCGCATTGCCGAGTACTGACGCGTCCAGGACCCTGGAGGGCACCGTCCTGATGTCGGGAACCAGGCAGGTGGAGTCGGTGGCCCTTATGTGGATCTCCCACCAGTTTTCATGGTTGGGGCCTGGTGTGGTTAGCGGAGCGATGATGGCGTTGCCGGTGGAGTTGATCCAGTCCGGACTGATGATGAGGCAGGGGCGGTTTCCTGTGGCCTCGTGGCCCACGTAATCCCAGTTGCGGACACGCCTTATCTCGCCTCTTCTCACGTGGCTCCTTCTGCTGGCTCCTCCAGGATGCCCAGCGAAGCCAGTGCTGCGTACTCGTCAGCATGATCTTCGAGTTCCTGCTTGGCGGCCTCCAGCTCCTGCTCGCTGTATCCCTCTGGCCTTCTGGAATACTCCACGGCAGAGTGGATAGCCCTCTCGGCATTGCAGAGCGCGTAGCAGACCGGGGTCTGGGTGTCAGTGAACCTCATTCCCACTACCAGGTGGCTCAGCCGCTTGCAGGCCCTGTCGTCTATCCACTCCGACAATACGGCCTCGGCTGCTCCGACGATTGGGAGGTCAGTCTTCTTGGATGCCGTCTCTCTGAGTTCCCGGTAATCCTCCTGCGTGAGCCAGGTGGCCACAAGCCTGTCCAGCTTCCGGGTGAAGTCGCGGTCGACGTCATTATCGGCGAAGAGTTGTGCCCATCCGGGTGCGTCGAGCTGCAGCAGCAGCTCCCAAGGAATCCCTGCCAGCGGCGTTGTGCTCGCAGGCTCTGGGTCCCTGGCATTAGTCCGGTTGAGTCCAGCCGCGAAGTGGAGTGTCTCGGAGGCCGTTTCTCTAATTGACGTCAAGGTCTCTCCTGGTTGCCGTAGTGAGTGCATTATCCAGCGTACCGATAGTGGGAATCCAGCACAACCGGGGGGACAGCAGCTTTTTGTTCACCGGAGTTGATGTTTCATCCTTCGTGCCGAAGAGATGTTCCTGGCTCAGTGCGTGGTCCCTTGGCCGGAGATTCGTCGGAAGACGAGACTTGCTCCAGGAGTCCGGCCATCTCAACGTCGACCTCCGCCTGGCGTTCCGCGAGCTCAGCCCTGACCGCCTCCAGGCTCTTGATGCGGCCGGTCGCGTCCAGCTCTTCCCGCAATCTCACGGCCTTGATGTGCTTGGCGGCTGGCCTGATGGACTTGGCCTGGTCGGCCACCTGGGAACCGGGTGGCATGGTCGTCGATGAATGCGTGGCGAGTGTGGTTGGCACGTGTTAACTGGGTTATGTGCGCTGGGTTATTGGGTGCGTGTGCCCGCCCTGCAGTCTCTGGTGGAACGTGCGCATCATGTCCATTCGGTAGTCGTTCAGGAATCTGGAGATGGGGCAGATCTTCGTTTCGCCGACCTGTGTCCGGGCTTCCGCCTCTGCCTGGGCCGCATCGACCACCCGGTTTTTGCCACTCATTGCCTCTCCCTGCCGGAGTCCTGAGGCTGGGCATTCCAGTGTCTTGCCCATCTCTCGGTTGTGTATCACCAGCCAGGGGTCGGCCAACGGGTCGTCGAAGTTGCAGAGTTCGTCCACCTTCCACGCGATCACTTTGGGGGTGTAACCGTGGTACCGGCACCCGTCGTCGAAGGTGATGCGGAAAACTGACCAGCCCCAGGTTTCTCCCGGGAGCCTGGCGTCGTAGACCTTCTTCTCGATTTTGTTGACCCGGTCCATTTCTTCCTGGGTGATGCCTGCGGGCAACGGTTTTTGTTCTTGTTCCGTATTGATGTCGTCTCCGTCCGGTTGTCGCTGGTATGGGCGGGGCGAGCAAGCAAGCCCAAGAGGACACCATAGTATACGAGGGTTGATCGCTTCGTGTGCGGAGGGAGGTGGGGTGCTGGAATATCTGAAGTATGGCTTTCTGCCAAGGGTTCTACAAACGGGTTTTCAGCCACCCATTCAGCTACGGGGAGTGGGGATTTACAGCCACCTCGACTGGGTGGGTTCTGCCCTGAGTTGGGGATGATCGCGGGATATGGAGCCTGGGTCGTATTTCGTAAATCGGCTAGTCGTCGATGCCTCGCTCTGTGGTCGAGAGCAACTTGGTGCGGGTCCGCCGGAGTATATCCCGGTACTTGATGGTCTCCTCGAGGGAGGTTGAGAAGCGGTGAAGCTTCCAGACCACTATGGCGTCGAAGGGGGCGTTTGGCCCTGTGGCCTGGGCGATCATCGTGTCGAACTGGTCGCTGTCTCCGGCTTCGTCAGTGAAGGTGGCTGAGACTGTGAGTTCTTTGGCCAGGCAGTAGGCGCGGCAGGCTGTCTCCTGGTCCTCTTTGGAGATGCTGTTGCCGGCTTTTGTAAGGGGGTCTCTGACGTAGATGGCGGCGTGTCGCAAGGGTCACTCTCCGGGAGTTGGGGTGTCGTCCATCACCCTAACCTGCACTCCGTTGTCTGCGAGCTCGTTGAGCCTGCTTTGGATCTGCTCGTCGGTTCCTCCCAGGAGGGATGGACTCGTTACCTGGAGTTCATCGAAGGGCGGAGCTTCCTTGGTGGCCTCTCCCAGCATACGGTGGAGCGACATATGCATGTGGTCCACGTAATCCCGGACCACCTGGGCGCCCTCATCCTGAGCTGCTGCTTGCAGTTTTTGCCACTGGTGGTCGGCGGTGTTGTCGGGATCGCCGGTGTCTCGTGTGTAGAATGCGATTCTCTTTGGGGTCATGGTGTGCTCCCGTTTGTGAAGTGCTGCTGTTGATGTTGGCCTTGGTTCCCCCGATGGATCGGCCGCTGAAGGGCGTTCAATGGGAAGGGCCGAGCGTGTGAGGCTCGGCCCTAGTGGGGTTCGGGGATCAATCCTTTCTGGTGAGGTGTTGGTCAGTTGGTCGTGTAGACCCGGGCGTAGCCCCACCGGTAGATGTGTGTGCTTCCGGCAGGCGGGATCATCCTGACCCTGATCTCGTATGCGGTGTTCCGTGACAGGCCTGTGATCGTTGCATCCCGGGCGGACTCATCGACCGTTCCTGCGTTGCTCCAACTCCCGCCCGACAGGGTGCGGTACCCAATTTCGTAATCGCCTGGTGGAGCCAGCAGGCTGCTTTGGGTCTTTTTGGATTTGGTCCAACTGATCTCGACGTTGTTCCGGTTCTCCTGGCCTACGGTGATGTCCGGTGCCCTGCGGCCGTCCGGCCAGCCCAGGTTGGTCACGGTGACGGTGTAGGTGCCGTTGTCGCCGGAGGCTCGGTGGATGAGCAGTCTGTAGTTATCGGTCTCCTTGGCTTTTATATCCAGGCGGGAGTTCGCTCCTGCGCCGCCACCGGTGGCCCGGGTTTCTGAACTGGTCTGGGATACGCCGTCGGACGATCCGTTCAGGAGCTTGATCTTGCTGCTGCCAGCCAGGATCTTCACTCTGGGGTTGTCGATGGTGCCGCCGGGCTGGCTGCGTTCGCTGCCCTTGACGTCGATCCTGTATCGGCCGTTCTTGAGCAGTTTCACACTGTGTTCGATGCCGTTGTCGCTGTTACTGGTTATTTTTCCTGGGTGTGGCGCTCCGGTGGGGGAAAGTCTGGATGTGTTCATCGAGGGTACTTGGAAGACCGGAGAGAGAGCGTAGAAGGGACGGCTGCTACTCGAAAGTGCCGAACCTGATCCCTGGATGGGGCCGTGGCCGAGCGCGTTGGGTTGACCGAGTCGGACTGCGTTCTGTCCGAGCGCTACCGATAGAGAGGGTGTGGCAGACCGCGTGCCGTCGTGTTCGCAGCCTGTCCAGGGTAAGTTGGCATCCAATAAGGTATCGTGGGCGTCGTTGCCCAATTCGTTCCTGTCGTTGACCTCATCGTCCCACGAGCCGTCGTAGAAGTCGGTGTGGCTATCGGCTACCTTGGCTCCGCCCACCCAGTAGACCGGCACTCCGGGGCCGTTGGTGTTGGTCCCGGTGTTGTCGCGGGCATCGACGGCTTGGGTGCAGCCGACGACCTTGAAACTCGAGGCGTGGTCCTGGATGTTGGCGTGGCCGGCTGCAGCTTGGTTCTGTACGAACGTGTTGTAGGTCTCTATGTCTGAGGACGCGGCGTTCCGCTTGGTGGATGAGAGGAAGATCAGCCGGAACCGCTCGCCGGGACCTATGTCGGCGGGCTTTAGGTCCCAGTCCAGTGGGATATAAACCACCTTGTTTGGGGTGAGCGCCGCCTGGGAGGGCGGTGGTGCGTTTATGGTCCCCTTGATGGCGATGGATAAAGAGTTGGTGGATTGGGTCCAATTGGTACCTGATGTTCTGAACAACCGTTGGTCGGCGATCTCCCAGCCAGTCTCGCCGGTCTGGCCGTTTCCTGGGGTGAGGGCATATTGCCATGTATCACCGCCTGGCAGTCCGTCGTTCACGACGACCCAGTACGTTTCGCTGGGATCCAGCCTGGTACCGGCCGGTGCTGTGAAGGTGTTTAGACTGCCTTCCCGTAGGGACGTGGGGTTGGTGAGAGTGGCGACCACATTGCCGGGCACATTTCCGTTGTTCGCGCTGATCTTGGCGACTGTCTGGGTTGATCCTAATATATGGTCTCCCAGCCGGATTTGGATCTGGGTGACTGTGTACCCGCTGGAGCTTGTGCCAGTCTCGAATCTCTGGGCGTGGGTCCCATTGGAGGAGCCTGTAGTTGTCTCTGATGTGTTGCTGACAAGAGTCGTGATCTCCTGGGCCTGCAGCGGCGGCATTGCCAGCGACGCTGCGTATATGAGCGCGGTGAGTGCAACGGCTGTTGCCAGGAGCGTCAGCTTCCTGCCCCAGGGTATGAGTGCCTGATGTCGCATGTATTTACCTCTTTCTCCCCCACTCCGGTTACCCTGCGCTTTGCCGGTTGCCGTGAGGCCCTTGGGCCCTGGTTCTCATTTGCTTCGTGACGGGAAGGGCCGAGCGGCCCTGCTCGGCCCTTCCTTTATCTGGCCGTGGTCCCCCTTCTGAAGAGGGGTCGTTGGTCAGTTGGTCGCGTCCTTGATGATGCTGAGCCAGTACATTCCGGTCCGGTCGTTGCCCTCTGAACCCACTGCGATGTGGAAGCGGCCCGTGCTGGGAGCTGTCCAGTCGGTGAGGAAGACCTTCTTCCCGGCAGCTCCGGCGCTGGCGGTGCCTGAGATCTCGTTCCCGTTTTCGTCCCTGATGCCCAGGATCTTCAGGCCCGTGGCCTGGAGCCTCTCGGGCAGGTTGTTCTTCGTCCTGAGCCTGACGGTGTATAGTTCACCGTCTTCGAGGTCCACGCCGATCCAGTCCTCATCGCGGTTGGAGTCCCAGTTGTCGCCGAGCACATGGTGCATCTCGGGTCGCGTTATGTTGTTGTTGCCCCAGTCGGTGCCGGTCAGCAGGACCTGGCGTCCGCCGGTTCCGGCCGGTAGGTCGGAGCCCTTGGGGTAGCCCAATGGCCCGCCGGCCCACTGGTAGTGGGCGTTTTCGTTCTCGTCTAGGCGGCAGACGTTGTTGACCCGGATCTTCAGCTGGTAGGTGCCAGTGCCTCCTGTGCCGGAGGCGACTTCGACCTTGTAGGTCCGGTAGCTGGAGTCCAGGAAGCGCCTGATGACGTTCTTGGGTTGGTCGCCGTCGTTCCGGTCACCGTAGGTGGACCACTTGGAAGTTGCCCTGGCGTTCCAGATGGCTGGAATGTCGGGGTTGGTGAGCGTGAGGTTCGGATGTTCTTCGACGCCGAGCATGTCCTCCCCGTTGTGGCCGATGGCCTCGATCATGTAGGACCGGTAGGGGTCGAGCCTGATTCTGTGGAACTTGCTCTGGCCGGGTTGGGTGATCTCACCGGTGAGGTTCATGACGACGATGGTGTTCTCGAGGTTTCCCAGGGCGTCGCATATCGGCGGGTCCGTGATGGTGCCGGTGAAAGTGAACTCGTCGGGTGTTGCTTGGGATGAACTGACTTTCAACCAAACGAGTTCAACGGTTTCGTCTGGTTCTTCCAGGTCGTCGTCGATGAGGGTGATGTCGAAGGACCTGGTCAGTTGTCCGGCGGGGACTGTAATGATGACGGGGTTGGATCCGTCGTATTGGATCTCGTAGTCGTCCTCAAAGGTTGCGGTTCCTCCCCGGTACTCGCTGTTGTCGGGTGTCCGGTACGAGATGTCCTGGGTGCTTGGATGGCTGAGTTTGAGCGTCAGGGTCATGGTGCCGGCCCGCTCGTTGGCGGTCACGTTGGCCATTGAGGCCGTCGGCACCGGGTCGTCGTTGATTATGATGACGACTGCCGTGTCTATTCCCACGGATGGGACGTTCTGATCGTTGGATTGTGAGGAGTAGATCAGTTCGACGTTGAATCGCTGGCCAAAATCCCTGTAGATGTTGTTGTCGATGATGGGGACTGAGATCGTCTTGGAAAACTCTGCCGGTTGGAAGGTCAGGGTCCCTGATGTGGCGACGTAGTCATCGCCGGCGATGGCAAGGTTTCTGCTGACCGTCTCGTAGTCAACGTGTACTGGGAAGCTGCTGTCTCCGGTCCTGTTGACCGTGAGGACTGCGTGGCCTGCATTCTCGTTCACGTTGTAAGTCTCTGATGTGAAGGAGAGGGTCGGGTGCTCGTCGTCGTCCTGGATGGTTAGCGTCCTGGTGCTGAATTCCGGGTCCACCTGGATGTTGGCGCTGGCCGCTACGACGGTGATGATTGCGGTTTCGTCTAGCTCGGCTACGTTGTCGTTGACCATTATGATGTTTGTGGTAATGCTGTTTACATTTGCGTTCACGGTCAGCGTCGTATTCTGGATGTTGTAATCCTGCCCTTCGGTTGCTGTGCCTGAGAACGTGAATGAGATGTAGGCAGTGTGTTCGCCCGGGGGGACTACATCGAACGTGAGGAAATCAGTGATGTGGCCTGCGTTCTCTGTCACGATGCGGTCGATGGAAGTGAACTTGACTGTGGGCAGCCTTTCATCGTCGATGATGGTTCCCTTGGCGGTGGCCTGGGATATTCCGGCGAGAGTGGGGTTGTTGATGGTGACCGTGAAGGTTTCGTCGCCCTCGTACCTGCTGCTCGTGTCGTTGTGGCCGTCGTCGAAGGTGGGGACCGTGATGGTGGTGTAGGTGCTGCCGGCCGTGATGGTCCCGGTGCCGGACGTGGCCGTGAAGTCATTGGCCTCAGAGTTGTCGTCCGACTCCCTGCTGGTGGCGTATTCGAAGGTGACGTCGTCTGCCGACGTTCCACTTAGGTTTACGGTGAAGACGATGTCGTCGCCCTCCGTGGCGGAGGCGTCGATGATGCTCAGGTTGGGGTAGTTGCTGGGTTCCACCTGGAAGACCGACGATAGCCCGTAGAAGGGACGGGGGCTGTCGGACGTAGACGAACCTGCGCCTTGGAGGGGGCCTCGGGTGCCAAGGGAGGAGTTGGGTTCGCCAGTACGGACTGCGTTCTTGCCTAGAAATCTGGCCGGAAAGTGGTTTGAGTCGCCGAGCATTTATAATTGGGGTCAACAAGAGTAGCGAGGGTTGAGAATGCTGGGAGAGCGTTCGGACCAGAGGGGTCTTTGGGAAGCGGACCGGTTGTACCTGGACCACGTGGGGAAGGACACCTTCTACGGTCTGCTGGCTTCCCTGCGGGGCCGGCTGTTCCAGGACTCCGATTTCGCGGTGTTCTACTGCGCTGACAACGGCCGGGACAGCGTGCCGCCCAGCCTGCTGGCCACGGCGCTGCTGTTGCAGACCCACGACAAGGTGAGCGACGCCGAGGCCAAGGCCCGGGCCGACTTCGACATCCGCTGGAAGGTGGCTCTGGGGATTGAGGTGGAGGACAGGCCCTTCGCCAAAAGCACGCTCCAGGTGTTCCGGGCCCAGCTGATCCTGCACGACAGGGTGCGGGAGGTATTCGAGTCCAGCGTGCGCCTCGCCCGGGAGTCGGGCTACCTGAAGAGGCGCAGCATGAAGGTGGCTCTGGACACGACCAACATCCTGGGCCGGGGCGCGGTGAGGGACACCTACAATCTGCTGGCCGACGGGATCGTCAAACTGATGCGGGCGCTGGCGCAGGTTGAGGGAATCAGCGTCGGGAAATGGGCCAAGGCCCGGGGATACGGGCGGTACCTCGCCTCCAGCATCAAGGGAGAGGCGACCATCGACTGGTCGGACAAGCGGGCGCGGACGGCACTGCTGGCGGGGATTGTGGGAGACGCGGACCGGCTCTTGGAATTATCGCGGCTGGCCCAGGGGGAGTTGCCCGAGGACGGTGCTGAGCGTCAGCAGATAGTGGCGGCGGCGGAACTGCTGGGGCAGTTGCTGCTCCAGGACATTGAGCGCAAGGGTGGCGACGGCGACGGCGATGACGGCGTGAGCCTCAAGGACGGGGTGAGCAAGGACCGGATGATGTCGGTGCACGACCCTGAGATGCGCCACGGGCACAAGAGCAGCAGGAGACGCTTCGACGGACACAAGGCGGCGATTGTGGTTGACACCGACACCCAGCTGATCACCGCCGTGGAGGTACTGCCGGGCAACGCTCCGGACAACCTGGGGGCGCTGGAACTGGTAGAACAGAGCGAGGCCAACACCGGTGTGCCGGTGCAGGAGGCCATGGGCGACGCCGCCTATGGAGACGGAGCTACCAGGCAGACCTTCGCCGACGCGGGCCGCACCCTGATTGCCCGGGTGCCGGGACGGCCCGACCGGCAGCGCTTTCCCAAGAATGACTTTGTCATCGACCTGGTGGCGGGCAGTTGCACCTGTCCGGCAGGGCAGGTCACCCACACCATAGTGCCAGCGGGACGGCGTACGGATGCCGCGGGTCGGATACACCACTTGCAGGCCTTCCAGTTCGACGGGTCCGAATGTATGACATGTCCCCTGCGGTCTCAGTGCATCTCGGCCAAGGGCAGGAAGGGACGGCGGGTGCTGATCCATCCCCAGGAGGCTCTCCTGCAACAGGCCCGTGCGTTGCAACAGAGCGCCGGGTATGACGAATATCGAGCGCGACGCGTGGTGGTCGAGCACAGATTGGCCCGACTGGTCCAGTTGGGCATTCGCCAGTCCCGCTACTTCGGACGCGCCAAGACGCGATTCCAGCTGTACCTAGCGGCTACAGTGGCCAACCTGACCCTGGTGGCGGGCAAAATCGAGCTGTCGGACAGTGTCGGCGGTGGGCTTCCGCGCCACCGCGCCGTCCTCAGTGCCGTCCCCAGTGATGTCCAGGCTGTTTCCCACGGTGTGGTCGCCCATGCTACGGCCATTTTCGGCGCTGTCCGGCTCGGACTGCTGTGGTCCCAGATTCTGTTCGCCCCGGCTTTACTGCCGAAATCTCTCTCCCCATCCAGGGCTTTTCGGCCCGGCTTCTAGGGCTAACGAATTTCCTGAGATAGATTCCGTGCCGTTGTGGTCGCAGCCGGTCCAGGGGTAGTTGGCGCTTTGTGAGGTATCGTGGGCGTCGTTGCCGGACTCGTTCCTGTCGTTGGCCTCGTCGTCCCAGGTGCCATCGTAAAAGTCCTGATAATTGTCGGCGACCTTGTTTCCGTCCAGCCAGTAGATAGGTACGCCTCGGTCCGTGCTGGTGTGGGTGGTTCCGGTGTTGTCCCGGGCATCTACGTCGGCAGTGCAGCCGACAACCTTGAAGGCGGAGCTGTAATCCCGGATGTCGGCATGGCCGGCTGCGGCTCGGTTTTGGACAAACGTGTTGTATGTGCCGATGTTTGAAGACTCGGCGTTGTGCTTGGTGGACGAGAGGAATATGAGTCGGAACTCGCCTGCGCTCAGGCCGGCTGGTTTAAGGCTCCAGCTTGAGGGAACTATGTTCACGGCGGGTAACGCTGGCGCCCGGGTTAGTGTCACCGTGTAGTCCTGTGTCGTGTTGTCCTGGGCCGTTACCGTCACAACGATCACGTTGTCTCCCACGACGAGCGGGGGAACGGTGATGCCGTCGGTGAGGTTGGTATCCGCGATTGCGGTCCCGGCCAGGGTGACGTTGGTCACTTCCGCTTCTGCGTGGTTGGGAGTTGCGGTCAGCGTTGCCGTGGTGGCAGCGTTGACTACCTGCGCTGCATAGGCGTATGTACCCGGGGTGAACCCGGGTGTAAGTGTCCGGTTTTCCGCATTGTCTCTGAACGCCAGGGCGCTCAGCGTGGCGTCGGAGCTGTCGGTGCTGTCGTTGTCGGTGATGGCGCCGGTGAAGTTTATGACGCTGGGGGTGGCGTCTCCGTTGCCGCCGCTGGGGTCGTTTTCCCAATGTATGGTGATCGTCTCGCTGCTTTCTGCGGCTGCGTCGTCGGTGATGGTGATGTCCAGGCTTGCCTGGGTGTCCCCTGCTGGCACGGTGATGCGGGCTTCGCCTCCCGAGAGGAAGTTTTCGTAGTCCGCGCCTTGCGTTGCTGTTCCCCCGACGCCTGAGGTCGTGGTTTCGTATGCCGTGCTGCGGCTGCTCTCGTGGCTCAGGTTGAGCGTGAGGGTCATGGTGCCTGCGTCCTCGCCGACGGTCACGTTGGCTATGGACGCTGTCGGCGGAGACTCGTCTTCCGCGATGTTTACCCGGGCTCCTGGGAAGGCCGGCAGAGTTGCTCCTGTGGGGTTGCTCAGCGTGACGTCGAACCGCTCCGTGGGTTCGTAGATGGCGTCGTCCAGGATGGGTACGATGATGGCCTTGACGGTTTCGCCCGGGGCGAACGTGAGGGTGCCGGAGGTCTCCGTGTAGTCGTCGCCGGCTTCGGCGGTGATGTCGCTGGTTGCGTAGTCCACGGTGACCGTGTCGGTGCTCGTCTGGCTGAGTTCTACTGCAAGCGCTGCTTGGCTTCCGTCCTCATCCACCGAGATGTTGATGGATTGGAACGAGAGCTCTGTGAGGGCGGCGGAGTTGGGGTCGACGTCGACCGTTCCGCGGACCTGGATTCTGAAGGCTACGTTGCCTGATGTGGCTGACCAGCCTGGGGTTCCAGTTCTGCCGGTGTCGTCGATGTCCCAGTCGGAAAGTCCGCTGCTGTCCTCTCCATCGGAGGTTGTGAGACCTACTTGGTATAGCGCGTTGGGGTCGTCGTTGGTGTTGCTGTTTTCCATCACGACGAAGTAGCTGGTGTCCGCTTCGAGAGTCGCTCCGGAGGGTGCAGCGAAAGTGTTTGTCGCGTTATCTGTAATAGTTGCCGGGTTGGTCATGGTGTAGAGAACCGCCCCGGGGTTGTTGCCGCTTCCTGAGTTGACTGTGATGACTGGTTCTGCGGCGTTGCCGTTTGTACCGAGATGGATTCTGACCTCATCGAGTGTGTAACCGGCGGGGTTGCTGCCGGTGGTGAACTTCTGGGCGTGCCTGTGCTGGGAGCCCGAGTTATTCCCGGTGGTTGCTGTGCCGCCGCTGGTCTGTCCTGTGCTGGAGACCAGTATCCTGGGCCGGGTGACCGTGACCGTGTAGGTCTGGGTGGTGGTGTCCTCTGCGGTGACCTCAACCTGGATGGCGTTCAGGCCACGGGCGATGGAGACCTGGAACTCGTCCTGGGTGGTATCGGCGTCCGTGAGGGCGGTGCCGTCGCCGTCTTGGATCTCGTAGTCTGCGTCCGTGTCGTTCGGGGTCGGGATGATGGTTATCTCGCCAACGCCGCGGCCAACTGTGGCGCCATATTCCAGTGTTGCTGAGTCGAACGCGGGGTCGAGCGTGAGGACGGAGTCGTCCGACGCGTCCTGCAGGACCAGGGCGCTCAGGGTCGCGTCTGTGGAGGCGGGGGTCACCGTTCCACGGACTTGTATGTTGAAGGCCCGGTTGCCTGATGTGCCTGACCAGTTTGGGTTTCCGGTTCTGCCGGAGTTGGTGATGCTCCAGTCGGATAATCCGGTGCTGTCCTCGGCGTTTGAATCGGTGAGGTACAGGTTGTAACGTGCTTGGGTGGAGTTGGTGGTGTTGCCGTTCGCGGCCACGATGAAATAGCTGGTGCTTGCGTCCAGGGTCGCTCCGGCGTTTGCGGTAAATCGCCTGGGACCGTCGAGGGTTAGACTACTGTCCTTGGCTGTGAGGTTGTATAGGAGGGTGCCGGGGTTGTTCCCGTCGGCGGTGTTGACCGTGACGATTGGTTCGGAGGATGCGCTGCTGTCTAGGAATAACTTGACGTCATAGAGCGTATAGCCTGAGGTGTTGCTGCCGGTGGTGAACTTCTGAGCGTGCTTTATCTGGGCTGAGCCGTTGTTTCCTACGGAGGTGGCGACGGCGGTGGCCTGGTCTATGTTTGAAACCAGGATGTTAATTCGTTGGACTGTGACTGTGTAAGTCTGTGTCGTGTGTCCGTCTGCCCCGGTGATTACAACTTTGATGGTATTTGGGCCGGGACTGATGGACACCTGGAAGTCATCTTGGGTGGTGTTGACGTCCGTGAGGGCGGCGCCTTCGTCGTCTTGGATCTCGTAGGAGGCGCCCGTGTCGTTCAGGGTCGGGGTAACGGTGACCTCATCCACATCGTGGTCAACCTCTACGGAGTATCCGAGGGTTGCTGGGTCGAACGCGGGGTCGGGGGAGAGGTCGTCGGTTCCGTCGTTGACCACTAGGGTGCTCAGCGTCACGTCGCTGGAGGGGTTCTTGACCAGCCGGACGGTGACGGTGTCGCCAACAGTCCAGGACAGACCGTGGTCGGGGAAAGTGAAAGTTGTGGTAGTTCCCGGCGCGTCGATTGCGAAGGTGTGCGTACCGACATGGAGGGTAAAGTCATCGTCGCCGAGTACGCCGTCGGTCGGGGTGGTGCCGGAAAGCAGGCTTATGCCCCATCTCAACGTTCCGGTTGCGCCAGAGTCGTACTTGAGAGCTAGGACCCCGATTGTTGCGGCCCGGTACGTAAATGTGTTTGGTGAGAGGGTGCCGGTAGTGTCACCTAATCCAACGCTATAGCCGTAGAACGTAAGTCCACCGGCCGTGTGGGTGCCGACAGTCAGGGTGGCGCACCAGATGTCGTCGGTCTCGCAGCCTGCCGGCGTGCGGGTTACCGTGACCGTGTAGGTCTCGGTGGAGGCGTCCTCGGCCGTCACTTCCACGTTGATGATGTTCGCGCCCTCGGAGAGATCGACTTGGAAGCCGGTCGTGTTCGTGTCGGCGTCCGTGAGCGCGGTGCCGGCGCTGTTCTGGATTTCGTGGTCGGCGTTGCTGTCGTTCACCGTCGGGGTGACGGTGATTTCGTCGACGCTGTTGACGACGTTAGCCGTGTATGTCGTGGTGCCCAACACGAACGATGGGGACAGCGTGATTGCGGTGCCGCTGTCGTCCTCGAGTTCGAGGTCGCTGAGCGTTGCGTCGTCGGAAGCGGTGGAGGTTCTGGCTGAGCCCCTGACGGATATGACAAGATTTACCGAGTCGGTGTTCCATGCACTTGATTCGCTTGATCTCCATAGCCGGGCGTTGCCAATGGACCAACCCGTCTCGCCTGTTTGTCCGTCGCCAGTGGTTCCCCGGAAGTTTCCTCTATTGGAGGTGAGTCCGTCGTTGACGGTTATCCAGTAGTGTGTGCTCTCCCCATCAATTGTCGTATTGGACGGTGCGGTGAACATGTTGAGGGCATCGTTCGTGAAGGTGGCTGGGTTGTCGAGTGTGGCTACCAAATCGCCGGGTGTGTTGCTACTGTCGTTTTCTCTGATGGAGACTACGGTGGTGGTGGTAGGGCCGATATTGGATATAAAGACACCGCCTTCGGCAATTGTGTAGCCGAAGGCGTTAGGTCCTGTTGTGACCCTTTGCGCCAGGAATGCGCTGCTGGCGCTGGTGAGATTTACGGTCTCGCCGGTATTGGTTACCAGCACGTTGTGGCTGGAGCGGGCGATGTTGCCCTGCTCCTGCCCGTCGCTGCGCTGGGGCGGTGCCGGTGTTTCCTCCGCAGGCGTGGTGGCCTCTGCGCGTGCCGAGCGCTGCCCCTCTTCTCCCGCGGAGTTGACGGGCTTTACCCGGTAGACGTACGTGGATTCGGGTTCCAGGCCGTTGTGCTCGAATGATGTGGTTGTGGACGTCCCGACCTGGGCAATCCCGGTGCCGGAGTCCGCCCTGCGGCTGAGGACCTGGTAGTGGTCGACGCTGGCAGGGTTGGGGTGACTCCAGTTCAAACTCACTGTGTCGTGGTCGGTGGCGGTGGCCGTGAGGTCGGTGGGACGCTCCGGTGCCGCCTGTGCCGAAACGGTCATTACCATGGCGAACGCCAGGATGATCACGGCGGCCATTGCGGCGAATACGGCGGTGGTTCTGGTGGCGAGTATGTTCATCTGGTGGCCTCTCTGGGATCAATCCTCATGGTGCTGGGTGGTGGGGCAGCCGTCGCGGCCTCCCGTTGGTTCGGTGCCTTATTGGCGATGCTCGTCGGTTAGACGCCGGTCGGCTGCCCCTCAGGCAGACCTTGGCCGTTAGGGCGCCGCAGGCGTCCTGACCGAGCGTTCCGTTGCGAACACGGCATCGCTCAGGGTGCAGGCAGTGGTCAGGCACATGCCGACGCGCACGGTGTACTCGGTATCCAAGTCTAGGTTCGGGGTGAAGCCATTTTTCTCGAAGTTATGTCTCAGGTGGAGTTTGTTCCAGGCCGGACTCCACTGGTCGTTTCCGTCGGCCCCCAGCATGTGAGGTCCGCTCCATGCGTTGATGAGGCTCTGGTTGCCGGTTGGTCCGGTGGGGTATGCCTGGTTGCCTGATTTCCACTGGACGACGAAGGCGGGCGGTATCTTGTGGAGAGGCGAGTCGTTCCGATGCCATTCCCCTTCCAGGGTGGCTGCCGACCCGTATCTGCCTCCGGTCACGCTGAAGTTTGTGGGTGCTTCAGGCACGAAGGGAGGTCCGTCGGGCAACTTGACCGTGATCTCGGCCGCCGCGCCTGGATTATGGTCTGCGTCCAATCCCCTGACGCGGAAGGTGTACTTGCCTGGGGCGATGTACCGGTCGGTGAAGTAGCTGTGGCCGGTGCCCTTCGCCAGGGCAACTACCAGCCAGGGGCAGTTGGTCCCGCATGTGGCGTCGCTGTCGATCCATTTTCGGGTGAACTTGTAGCCGGTGGTGGCTGGAGACCTATTCCAAGCGAGCGCCGGGTGGTCGTCGTGGCTGGCCAGCACGTATACGCCGTTGGTGAGCGTGGCGTTTGTGATCCTGAAGTTGGTGGGCGCGGGGATGTCGGAATAATCGGGGGTGGTTACATCGAGCGTCACGGAATTGCCAGGCTGAGAGATGCTGTCGCCAGATAGCCGGTAGCTTATGGTGACACGGTAGGTGTAGGTGGTGTTGCCCACGACGTTCGAATCCGTGAGCCCGGTTCCCCGTGTGGTTACGTCTTCCAGGGTCGTAAAGGCGCCGCTGTTTCCGGTGCGGCGCTCGAGCTTATAGCCGGTGACGTTGTAATTCGTGGGATTGTCCCAGGTTAGCGTGACAGATTCAGCTGTCTTCTCCGAGACCGCCAGGTTCTGCGCCTGTTTGTCCTCCAGTGTTCTGGCACTTATTGATTGTGCTGCGCCTCGGTCGGCAATGTTAGTGCCGGTGGCCCACCTTACTGCTAAGGATACGGATGTGTCCTGAGTGAGACTCGTGACGGTGAACGTAGTGCGGACGTCAGGGTAGGTGTGTGCTGTTGTGCTGCCGAGAACCGTGCGGTGGACATAGGTGTGAGTGACGTCGTTGTTGGTTGGGGCGTTCCACGCAAATGCGATGGAATCTATGGTTCTGCCGGTGACGCGCAGGTTGGTTGGCGCTGCCAGGTGGCTGTGACGGGGCGTTGCGGTTTCTTCCTCGTCTTCCTTGTCGTTCTGCGCCGGCGGCGCTGGCGTGGGGTCTGGTTCGGAGTCTGCTGGTTCGGCAGCTGTAGGAGCAGCTTCCCCGTTTCGCACCTGGCTCCAGCGCGACTTCTTGTTATCGTCGTACCGGGCCCGGACCCTGACCTTGTAGGCTTCGCCGGCATCTAGGCCCGTTACCGTCACCTGGTTGGTGGTCGGGTAGGCGAACCAATCGGTCTGGTTGGGGGTCTTGAAGGGCTCGCCGTCCGGCGTCCAGGTGACGCGGTAGTCGGACAGGGTCTTGGTGGTTGGGGAGCTGGCGTCCCAGGTGAGGTCCAGCTCTCCGGCCGCATCTCCTGCGGCTACGTTCAGTCCGGTTGGCGCTACTTTCCAGTCGGGGTCGTCTGACTGAGCTGATACGGTCATGACCGCGGCAAATGCCAGGATGGCGGCGATGGCAATGAGGGCCAGTATGGCCGGGATTCTGTGAGGATTATCGGTGGTTAGGTTTCGCATGTGGGTTTGCTCCTAGGGTTCTATTGTGGTGGTTGGTCGCTTTGTCGGGGGAGAATTTCGACGGGGCTGGGTATCAGCCAGTTCAGCGGGGTCTTGAAGGCTCCTCTGATTCTTCCTTCGTTGAGCAGTTGTCGCATGCGCGAATACGAGAGGCCGACTTCCTCGGCCGCCTGTTGGGCGGTGATGTAGGGAAATGGGATGGCCACGGCTCGTTTCCTCCAACCACAGTGTGGCCGATAGGTTATCAACCATGATAACTGGGGCGCAACAGAACGGGTTGTGATGTTCAAGGGTTTTCCATCAGAGCCTCGTTGCGGCGTGTGGGTTGAGCGGGATTCTTTGTCGCGGTGATTGTCGTCGAGCAACGAAAAGGGCGGCTCGTCGAGCCGCCCATCGTGGGCGGTTTTGCCCTGTCGTCGGTTATCTCAACCCGACGCAAGATGCGCTATAAACCTGATTGCGGATGCACGAATTTGACCTCTGATCCCTTTTTGTGAGCTATGTGCAGAATCATAGGCTGATCGCAGTAAGCAGGCCTGAGAGCGCGAATTTATACCATGTATGGCTGGTCTGTGGGTGCCGGGGCTCGTGCATTTCCTTTGCTTTAGCGGTTTGGAATGTAGTTGTTCGCAGAAGTGCCAGCCGAATTGGCCTGCGCTTTTGATGAAGAAGACGCCGACCTTCAGTCGGCGGAAACGTGCGGGCTGTAGGGCTCAAAGCTAGGGGCAGTGCCAACTGAATGGTACTGCCCCTGTTTGTTGCTCTGCTGGAAGGCTGGGACTGGTCTGCAGCTGGTCGCTGTTTGCCGTTAGTTGGTGGCCTTCTTGATGATGCTGAGCCAGTACATTCCGGTCCGGTCGTTGCCCTCCGAACCCACGGCGATGTAGAAGCGGCCGGTGCTGGGAGCTGTCCAGTCGGTGACGTAGACCTTCTTCCCTGCAGCTTCTGCGCTGGCGGTGCCACTGATCGCGTTCCCGTTGGCCTCCTTGATGCCTAGGACCTTGAGCTGGGTGGCTTGAAGCCTTTCAGGCAGGTTGGTTTTGGTGCGCAGCCTGACGGTGTACTCCTTTCCCTGTTCCAGGTCCACGCCGAACCAGTCCTCGTCGGGGTTGGAGTCCCAGTTGTCTCCGAGAACGTGGTGGAGTTCGGGTCGTGTTACGTTGTTGTTGCCCCAGTCGGTGCCGGCCAACAGGACCTGACGTCCGCCCGTTCCGGCGGGCAGGTCGGAGTCGGCGGGGTAACCCTCGGGGCCACCGGCCCACTGGTACTGGGTGTTGCCTTCGTCGTTGATCCGGCAGATGTTGTTCACCCGGATCTTGAGTTGGTAGGTGCCGGTGCCGTTGTTGCCGGAGGCGACTTCGACCTTGTAGGTCCGGTAGCCGGTGCGCAGGAAGCGCCTGATGACGTTTTTGCTTTCGTCGCCGTCGTTGCTGTCACCGTAGGTAATCCACCTGGAGGTGGCCTTGGCGTTCCAGATTGCTGGGATGTCGGGGTTGGAGAGCGTGAGGTTGGGGTGTTCCTCGACGCCGAGCATGTCTTCCCCGACCTGGCCGATGGCTTCGATGAGGTAGGACCGGTAGGGGTCCAGCCTGATTCTGTGGAACTGGCTCTCGCCGGCCTGGGTGATCTCACCGGTCAGGTTCTTGACGACGATGGCGTTGACCAAGTTGTCCAGGTTGTCGCACGGGGAGGCAAGCTTCACGCTTACCGTGACCTCCTGGCCTGCCGACCAGACCAGGCTGGCGGGCAACTCGCCAGAGGGAAAATCCCATCGATCGCCCAGTTCGCCGTCGTCCGACTCCGCGTCCGCTATGAACGTGTGCCCTTCAATGGTGACCTGCGTGCCGCGCGGCACTCTCGGGTTAGAGCCGAAGTAAATGTAATCGGTCAGTTGCGGGACCGGGTGCGCAAAGGTGTGCACGGTCCAGACGTTGATGTTTGCGCCGCCGGGTTGGATCGTGTCGTCGACGATCGAGCCGAACTTGTCAAATTCATACCCGTTTAATATTCCGTCACCCTCGGCGTCTGCCACCGTCATCGTCGTGCACCAGTCGTTGACCGCGGGACAGGGACTCGCAGCCGCCGCCACCTCCACGTTCGCCGGATACAAGAACGTGGCGAAGGCTGCGATGAGCACGGCCATCAAGCCGCCCGTCGCCAAGGGGAGAAGGTGTAAACGTCCCGGCCTCCTAGAGGCAACTGTCCTCAGGGCAGTGTTGTTTCTTCTGGCATCAATTTCTCTGTCAAATTCGCCATTGGTCCGCATTGTGTCTGGTCCTCCGCGCTTCTAACTTGGGCCCTGTCTTTCTTTGGGAGCAAATTGTTTGCTCTGCGGAAGTTATCCCTATCCGACGGTGCAGTCCCACCCGAGGACGGCCACGTTGGCCACCTCCCAATACGTCGAGCAACCGGTTTGTGCGAGGTTGGCTGGCAGGCCCGGGTCGTCGCAGGCGATCTTCATCACCCGTTCGGCAGCTCCCGGTGTCAGGTGACCATCCCCCGAGAATTGCCACAAGGGGGGCGTTTCTCCGGTAATTGTGCTGATTCCCTTGGCGAGGGTCACCGAGTCGGTCTGTCCGGCTAGGTTGGAGGGGTTGGGGAGTTCGTGGTTCGTCTCCCAGGTTTCCACCCGGACCGTGAGGTAATTCTCCAGGCTGCCGCCGTAATGCATTGCCATGAATGCGCCTGACCTCCCTGGTGGACGCTGGTCTGGATGGTGACATACCTGGGGTTGACCGCCTGGGCCTAGGTGGGAGCGGGTTGCAAACTGGAAAATGCTCCCAGCAGGGGACAAATATGATCCCCAGGGCCGGTTTCGGATGTTGGCTCACTGCCTGGCCTTCCGGACGCCCGGGGCGACCAGCGGGGCTGCGGGGCTGTGCGAGACCGCTGGCACACTGGGTTCCCATGCCTCCCCTTCCCTCTTCACAGGATGTCAGGGCCCCCGGCCCACCGGAGCGGGCTGGCCCGGAGACCCTGCAAATATCCTGCCTGCCTGGCCCGTTCCGACCGATGGGTGTTTCCCCGGGCTGACCTGTACCGCATTGACGCGTTGGCCCGTGGCCCTGAGGGTCACCTGCAGGAACACCGCCATTTCCTCCTCACTGGTATCCTCGAAAAGTGCGGCTTCGCATTCCTGCATACGTTGGTGGACCCCTCGGGTCAGCGCCCTCCCATTTTTTGTCAGCTCCGGCAGCACCATCCGCCGGTCGTCGCCGGGATACCGCCGGGTCATCCGACCCAACCTCACCGGCTTGTTCACCGCCCGGCTGATCCGGTACACCCTGACCGGCAACACCTGGCTCAGCTGGGTAGTGGTCCACTTTCCCTGTCCAGGAGGAGCCGGAGCGGCACGAGCTCCCCGAGCGACAGGCCGTGGGACGATTTGAGCTCAGCTATCCCCGTGGCCGGCAGGTTGACCAAGCCGGCCACAGACTGAGATCGACCCCGGGCCTTTCGGCAAAGACCACCTCTGGCTGAGGCAGGTGTCAGGGTCCACGCCACACCTCTTGCCAGAGACTTTTCCTCCAACGAACAATTGTCGCAGAGCAAGGTGAACCTGACGTGAAGATATGCGGGGAAAACGCGTGAGAGTGTTGTGAAGTCTGCCTGTAACGTCGGGCCATGGACGATGATTGGAGAGATTGGGGCAGGGTGTGAAGGATTACCGTTACCGGGGATCCATCCGGGGCGCTGTATCCCGGTGATGCTATGTCCCGGAGGGACTTGGCATCCGGTATCCGACCCGGATGGCCGTGCAGATGTACTTGGGACTCCAGGGGGCGTCCCCCAGTTTCCGGCGCAGCCCCTTGATGAAGGTGCGCAACACCCGGACGTCCCCCTGGTGGAGCGGTCCCCAGACCTCTCTCAGAAGGTGTTCGTGGGTGAGCGTCACCCCCGCGTTCGTGGAGAGCTCGGATAGCAGGTTGAACTCCGTCGCCGTCAGTTGGACCCGGACGTTGGCGACGGTTGCCGTGCGTTCCGCATAGTCGATGGTCAGCTCGCCCAGCACGAAGGGTTCCGGCGAGTCTGGGTGGACCGGGTCGCGCCTTGTCCGCACCGCCGCCCTGATTCTTGCCGCAAGCTCCTGCTGGGTGAAGGGCTTTAGTATGAAGTCGGCGGCTCCCAGGTCGAATACCCAGTCCATGTCCGGGCCTGTGTTGGGATCCAGGATGAACATCACCGGAGCGTCTGAGATCCTGCCTATGCGCTGGATGATCTCGAGTCCTCCCGGCCCGGTCTGGGTCAGGTCCACCAGAAAGATGTGAGGACGTTCCGTCACCACCAGGTGCTCGATGGCGTCCGGGTTCCCGGTTGCCACGGTTGTGAATCCTGCCTCCAGGAGCATGCTCCGGATGTTGGTGAGTGACACCGGGTCTGGGTCGATTGCCAGGACCCGGGCTTGGCCTCTCCTCGAGCCTTGCAGGGATGCGGCGCCGTGCCTGGGGCCGGTCTTGGCGCTGTTCTCTCTCTGGCCCCCTGCGGGGACCGTGAGGGTGAAACGGGGGCCGGGCCCAGGTCCGGCGCCGTGCGCCGACAGGTGCCCCCCGTGGGCCTCCACTATGGCCCGGCATATCGCCGGCCCTCGAACGAGTGTTTCTCCGGCCTCCCCCACGGGCGGGCGGGCTGCAGCCCATGTCTGGCTGCACAGGCCGGGTTCACCCTCTGGGTCCCAGCCTCCGCCGTACTGGGCGGATATTTCCACTGTCACCATGGCGTCTGCTTTCGTCCCCGAAAGGCTCACCCTGATGACGGACGACGGGGGAGAACTTTCGGAAACGTGGGTGAGGAGGATGCCCAGGGCCCGGAAGATCCGCTCCCTGTCCAACTTCGCCATGGGCAGGGCAGGTCCTGAACGGACGATAACTGTGTTTGCGCCTCCGCGTCGGAGAAATGCCACTCTTGCCTGTTCCACCAGGGCTCCCAGGTCGGCGGGTTCGGGATGGACCGACAGCGTCCCTGTTTCCATGTCCCTCTGGTCGGACAGGTTGCCTATCAGGTGGCGCATGTGGTCGGCGTGTTCGTCGATGATCTGGAGGAACTGGCGTGTTTCCCTGTGGTCCATGGGGTAGGGGGATCCCAGCACCGTCGCCGCCGACCCCTTGATGGCAACGATTGAAGTCCTGAACTGATGGGCCACGAAGTCAGGGAACTCAGTTCGCTGCCTGGTCATCTCTCCCAGACCGGCCCTGGCCCGCTGCTCCTGGCCGTGGGCCCAGTCCCTGGCGATGGCCGCCCCGGCGTGGGACGCGAACATGTGAAGGAGGGTCCGGTCCTCCGGCGTGAAGTCTTCGCCCCCGTCCCTGTCTGCCACGTGGAGACGGGCAACATCCTCTTCGTCGTATCTCACCTGTACCGTCAGCCAGGGTCCGGCGTCCTGGGCCTCCGGAGCCTCCTGGCTCCCGCTCTCGGGGCGGACCAGGCGTTCCAGGCTGACCGGATACTCCGTCGATTCTCCCTCCTCCAGGGTGAATCCAGACGTGACCAGTTCACCTGGGTCGTTTCCGGTTTCGAAAACCCGGACGGCGCTGTACTGGGCCTGGGCTACCTGACGGGCCTCATCCGCGATTTTCTGGAGGACGGCGCTGGGGTCCAGTTCCGACGAGATGCGGAGACAGGCGTCCACCAACCGGGTGAGTCCGTCCGCGGACACCCCGTCGCTTCGCAGTCTGTCCCCGGATTCGTTCATTTTGTATATGCTCCAACTCACGGCCTCACAGCCGTGGTTGTCATGTGTCCCATCACGACTGATTCCTGCCTCACGTTGCACACCTTGTGTTCGTTCTGTTTGATTCCAGTGCTTGTCACCGTTGGCCCGGGAAGGCAAGATATTGAATATTTGGCGTGAGAAATAGGCGGATAGTACCTGCATAAATTTATACTCCCAATGTTTTGGGGAGATGGGAAATCAGGTCGAAAGCTACTTTTTTGACAGTTCAATAGTGGATTGTGCGTGAAACATGGCATCGGAACGTGATGTACAGAGGCTGAGGTCGGCCCAGGTGGGGATCCTGATGCGGTCCTACCGGGAATCCTTCGCCCTGGGGACCGGGAGGAGGGGCCTGTCTCAAGCGGAGCTGCTCCGGCGGATGGGGGCGGTTGATGACGTATACGAGACGAGGTACAGCCACGGCACCGTCTCCCGCTGGGAGTCGGGATCAACTCGTCCCTCCGTGGACCGGCTCCGGGTCTTCGGGATGGCCCTGAACCTCTCCGAGACGGAGGTTGCGGGGCTGATCCTGCTGGCCGGGCTCGCCCCGGACTTCCCCGGTGCCGCTCTGGCTCTCTCGTCGGGTTCCGACCCCGTCCGGCGACCGGAATCGCCCGGAGTTGTGCCCGGGGTTGTATTGGACGGGGTTGAGCTGGGAGACCCTGACCGTGACTCCCTCCTTGCCGGGTCCGTCGGGGGCCGGAGGAGGAGGGGTCTGATGCCGAGCCTTTCGGCGGAAGTCCGGCTCTTTTTCCTAAGGGTCCTGTTGCTGGGCGTGGCCCTCACCGCCTGCGGGTATGTGCTGTCGCTTGCAGGGTGGGATGGCTCCCTGCATACGGTGCCATTCGCCGGGTTCGCCGTGGCCCTGGTGCTGGGACAGGGGTTCCTGTTTCCGGAGCGGCAGGCCGGGCTGAGGGAGTTCTTCTGGGTTTCGATATTCTTCGTTCTGACCACCCCCCTCTTCCAGTTCGCTCCCCTGGGACTGGACCACTACAACTTCCATGTGCTGGACGCAATCCGTGGCACCTGGATCCCGTGCCTGTTGGCCCTCTTGGTCAACCTGGTGCTGGCATCCGGGGCCGGAGTTCTCTTCCACCGCCTCCACAGGTGGCAGTACGTTGGCGGGGAAACCGGGGGCGCACTCCGGAGGGCGCTCTGGGTGGCCCTGCCCCCGTTGGTTGTGGTTTACGGGGTGGCCGTCGTGATCACCAACGCCTCGGTGTCCATCCAGCTTGCGTTCCTGGTCCCGGTCATTGCGACGGTCTTCACCGCGCTTCTGGTCCTTCGTGACCCGGAGGTGACCTTCAGCGAGCGGGACCGGCGGATGCTCTTCCCCGTCGTGGCGGCGACGGCCATGCTGTGCGGGACGCTGGGGCTGGTTGTGATCGTGGCGATATACGTGTCTCCGGACCTGCCCATGGTCCTTCCCGACCACAACCTCCTGGGTTCTTGGGAGATCGACTTCGGAGAGTTGGGGATCACCCGGGATGAGGCCCTGGACCGGTTGAACGTGGGCTACATGTGGCACGCCATGAGCTTGTTTGCCTACATGGCCTTCGTGGTGGGAGGGAGCCTGATCGTGGCCGTCTACCGGATGGGAGATGGTGGGGACCCTGACGTGGCCCCGGCTTCGTCCGGGCCGACCGCCCGTGCTCCCCGGAGGGGTTCTTCTGGCGCCCGGGGCCTCGGTTCGCAGCTCCTCCCAGGGCCTGTCAGGGTATCGTCGGAAAGGTGGGGCGGTCCTGTGTTAATAACGGGCTTAAACTGAGCCAAAAATTACGGACTGGAATTGAGCCACCTCGATAGCTGGGGCATCATCGCCGGACACTTGGCGGAGGTGCCTGCAAGGATTGCTAATCGGGAGGCGGTGGCGGTGCAGATCCCGGTGGGCGAGGTGGAGCGACGCTCCCTGGAGGTCTACGAACTGGCCGCGGGAGGTGCAAGGTGATCGCTCTGGAACAGGCCCGACAACACCTGGAGACCCTCGGCCTCAAGCAGGCCGTCGAGATCCTGGACAACACCCTGGACTCAGCCGCCAGCAAGCAATTGCCCTATCCCGACATGCTGGCCGAACTGCTGGGGGCCGAGGTGGCCGCCCGCCGGGATACGGTATCTGACCACGCGAACCCGCCTGGCCCACCTGCCCTTCCAGCGTACCCTGGAGCAATTCGACTTCGCCTTCCAGCCCTCCATCGACGAGCGCCTGGTCAAGGAACTGGCCAACCCGGCCTTCGTCCCCGAGGCCAGCAACATCCTGCTCCTGGGACCGCCCGGCGTGGGCAAGACCCACCTGGCCATAGCCCTGGCCCTCAGGGCCATCGATAACGGCTTCGGTGCCTACTTCGTCCGCGCCTACGACCTGATGGAAGATCTCAGGAAGGCACGGAACGAGCACAACCTCGACCGGCGCATGAAGGTGTACCTCGCTCCCAAGGTCCTTGTCGTGGACGAGTTCGGCATCTGGCCCTACGACCGGGAATCGGCCACCGCCTTCTTCACCCTGGTGTCGGCCAAGTATGAGCGGGGCAGCATTATCCTGACGTCCAACAAAGGCTTCGGCGAATGGGGCGAGCTCTTGGGGGACACCGTCATCGCCTCGGCGGTGCTGGACCGGCTGCTGCACCACAGCCATGTGCTGAACATCCGTGGGGAGAGCTACCGGCTCAGGGAGAAACGCCAGGCGGGGCTGTTCCCGTCACGGCAACATCTGGCTGCTTCGCCGGAAGGGGCCGGCGACAACTACGCCGGCTGACGGAATCGCTGGACATCAACGATGTGGCTCATTTCTAACCCGTCATTGACACCGTGGCCAATGCTGGGCTGATGTTGCCAGCCACCCTGGCCATGCATCCCGCCTGCCTCCACTGGTTGGCCGACATCTCTCTTTGGTCATGCGCCGGGCCGAACCAACACCGACAACAAGATGATGACCCCGGTGGCCTATACCCTGGCTGGTAGCGACTGCATCGACGCTGCCGGGTACTGTCCCGTCAAGTGATGCAAAAGCGCGTCACACCTTCTGGGTTGCGTTCGCCGATCTTTGCGAAAACCTTGGCGTCCATGATGCCGTGCTCCAGGACGCGCAGGGTTTCCTCAGCAAATCCACGTCTCCGTCCAGGTCACGCCTGCGTAATTATTCCGAAAGATCCATTATTTGCTTGACCGCCGCGGTTCCTCTTGGTTTGCTTCGTTCCAATCAGGGATGACGCAGTGGCCAGCTTTTGGCATGCCGATTCCTTTGCGACCACCTCCCGGCACTCTCTTCACCACACTACCACCAGTGTCCCCGACAAGCCGAACGGCTTTAGGTGCCCTGTGCCAGCGGCTTTGCTAATCCAAGACGTCGCTGTCCACATCAAGCGTCACGAATTCCCTCTTGTTTAGCCAGCTGTACATCTGTACAGCCTCAATGAAGTAGGTGCCGGCATCCAGCGTCTCGACAATCGGCGTGCCATCATTCTCTAAGAATCCGCGGCCATCGATCTCGAAGTGGCGGTCCGCTATGGCGGTTCCGTCTTCTTCCCGAAGTACAAGGTAATAACTCGTTCTTCGGCTGATTCCGATGCTGACCTCACCCGTCGAGGCTATTTCCATCTCATAGAAACGCGCATATCCGGTAGTTCGGCCATAGGTGCCACCTGGCACTAACGAGTAGTACTCTAGATGCGAATTGCATCTATTGGTCCACCGGCGCTCGGTCTGCAATCCGTCGGACGTATCCGTGATTTGGTGCAGTGCACAGCCTGACGGCAATACCATATTACCGTCTCCGTCGACTTCCAATTCCTCGTCATAGGACGGAATGTAAGGGTTCTCATTTTCTTCATCAAGTGTTGTGCGAATCGTATAGATTTGCTCCGTTGTGCCGTCCGTCAATCTTATTTGTATCTTTCCACGCGAGGGATCCTTGAAAATAAATGCCGTCCGCGTGCCGCTGTACCCGTTACCCCAGATACGGTAATACCAATCCCGTATCGCGGCACTCCTGTCTGAATCGCTGCTGGTGATCGACTGCACGTCGATGCGCAACTGCCAACCTCTAACGAAGGGATCGATTCGTAGGCGCGAATAGGGGGGCATTGGATCACTGACGACGTAGGAATATTCATTGCTTGCGAAATCGGGTGTTAGTTCGACCGTATTGCCGTTGGCGTCCTTTACCAGGAGCGCAAGGAGTTCAGGGGCCGAACCGAGAGCCCGGGCATGCTGACCCTCATGGGCGGCCCGGTAGACGTCGATAACGTATGTGTTGAGGTTGCTGTTGTCGGCTGATCTCACGATGATCATGATTGCCGTCTTTGTGGGTTTCGTGCCATCAGGCGCAGTGAGTGCAATCTGCCAGCCGGGTGTGTCGGTATCGGCGTCGGCGTGGGATATTGCGGTGCCCGCCAGGGTGTTCGCGGTGGTGAAGCTGATGGTGACGTGTTCTGTGTCTGATTCTGCTTGGGCCGTGTAGGCCGTTGTGCCCGATGAGAAGCTCGGGTCCAGCGTCCCTGGGGTGAGCGTGAGGCCGCTGAGTGTGGCGTCGTCGGCTCTGGGGGTATTCGTTCTGGGTGCGATGCCTGATCTGAGATGGGGGGCCGATGAGGCGCCCGGGCTGTTGGGCTGGGAGTCACGGTGGATGAGGACCGCGTAGACGCTTTGCTGGAAACCGTCGGATGAGTTGACTCTGAGCAGCGCCAAGGTATCGCCGGTGGCTGAGAGCGCGATGCTGCCGCTGGTGAGCGTCCCGTCTGCGGTGGTGCGGTCAATGGAGAGCGTTGGGTCGTCGCTGCGGACGACGAGCAGCTCGACGCTGGCGTCCTCGTCGAACGGATTGGCGACCACGACGGTCTCGCTGACGTCGGCTGGAGCGGCTACATCGTAACGCGCCTGGCGTTGCTCGAAGCCCATATCAGGCAGGTCTTGGAAGCTGAGTGAGTCCAACTGTGCGTCCTGCGGATCGAGCTGGGTTGATGGGTCAGATGGGTCGATGTGCGGGCTAACGGTCACCCAGTACTGCAACGACGTTGTGCTGTCGGCGGAGGTGGTCGTGACCGTTATGGCGGTGGCGGAATTGGCGGTCAAGGCGACTTGGTGCCCCTCGGCGGCGGTGTCGGCGTCTTCGGGTGCGATCTCGACGGTGATGTCGTCGCGGACTGCGGCCGCGGCGACAGTGACTTCGGTGAGGCCGGCGGGAGCCTGAGAGGTGTAGAGCGTTTCGGTGGCACTGAACGCCGGGCTCAGGCTGAGCCCGGCCACTGTCAAGTCGCTGAGTCGCGCCGAGGCCGGCCCGGGCAAAACTGCGTGGGGCTGGTTGTGGAGTTGTCTGCCGTCGGCGGTGCACACGGCGCCGGTTTGGTCGCAGGCCGTGGTGGCAGCCAGTTCCACGGTGACGTCGGAGGTCCCTTCGGGCTGCAGGGTGACGTTCCAGGTCTTGGTCGAAGTGGCGGTGCGCTGCTCAACGGCAGCGATCGTCGCGCCGGTTGCCACTAGCGCGTGGTCTTGCAGCGTCGTTGCGGACAGGGCCACCTCCTCGGTGAACGAGACCCCCAGCGTGAACTCGTCGGTGCCGTTGTGGGACGAGGGGATATTTGAGAAATACGCGGCGGGCGGCGCCAACGGCCGGCTGGCGGACGCTTCGGTGTCCTCGAACGTGGTGATGCCGGCGCTGACGGTCTCGCCGGAGGCGAACAGCTCGGAGTCGGTTTGCCACCAGTAGCGGCCGGTGCCCGCCGTGTCGGGTATCGAGCTGTCCGAGGCCGCGAACTCCTGGCCCCCTACCGTAAGCGTGAACTCGACGGGCAGCGCGAGGGTGGTGACCAGATACAGGCCACCGGTCTGCATCTGGCCGCCGGCCTGCTCGACCAACGCCAGTACTCGATAGGTGGTCCCGTCCAGTTCGAAGTCTCTGTCGGATACAGAGCCCGTTTGCGACCATGTGGAATAGCCGATCATCGGCGGGGAATAAGGCTCGTAGGTACCGACGGTCACCTCGGCCGCCCAAGTTGGCACATCGGCCTGTTCCGCAGGCGCGGTCTCTGGCGTGGGGTCCGGCGTGGGTTCCGGCGTGGGCTCTGGCGTGGGTCCCGGCTCGGCCGGAGTGGTTGCCCGAACGGATTTGGACCTTGGGCTCAGGCCTTGAGCATTCCGGGCCTTCACCCGGTAGGCGTACTGTGTCGAAGGCGCCACCGTGTCGTCGGTGTAGGTTGCGGCGTTTGTCCCGGTGTCGTCCTCGATAATGGTGAAGTCGCCCACGGCGTCGGTATCCCGGTTGCGCCGCAGTACCTGGTAGCCGGTGATGCTGCTGTCGCCCGGGTCAGCCCACGAGAAGGTAATGGAGCCGTGTCCCACGGCGCCTGCCGTGGGGCGGGCCGGCTTGTCCGGGGGGCTGTCGCTCTGCGCCGAGGCCGGCCAGGCAAAGAACGGCAATACGGCAACCGCGGCAACCAAAAGGAGCGCGGCCCAGAGTAGTGCGAACCGGGGAGATGTCACGGCTCTCGGAAAGGTCATGGATAATTCCCTTGCTCGGTGCTGACTGGGCCTGCGACACGCAAACCGAAACCGGCCGAGGATCTCCCGGCCTGCCTCTCTCCGGGGCTGAGACGAGTTGAAGTTAAGGCGACACTGGCGCCCCTGCGTTTCCCCTTGTTATTCAATTCTGCCAGCGTCATGTGAAACTGAGGTGAAGATTCATCGGGAATATACGTGCGGGTGTTGTGAAGATTGCCTGTATCTGCAGAGTTATGGCGTGTGTCGGAGGAATTTGCGCCGCATCCGTCCATTTGAGGTCACACGCGACTCGATGGCACGGCCTGAGACTGGGTGCAGGAGGGCCGCCGAGAGGCCCGCCGCCACGGGTTCAACGGTTCATTACGGTGGGCATTGGGGGCGCCTCACTTCCGAAGGGCCAGTATCGCAACGACAGTTAACGGTGGCGTGGCCGGGGATGCCCGGAGGGAGTCGCGGCGGTCGGCGTGAAGGCGGTTGGCCCGAAGGTTGCGCAGCTGCTGGGCTTACAGCAGTCGCGGCGGCTGCTCAGGACCCGTCCACATCCTGGAGATGAACGGAGATGAACGGCGAAAGCTACAGGCTCAGGCGCAGCCGGGAGAACGCTGCCCCGCAGGCTCCTGACGATCGCGAGGAAGAATAGGACGCGCCATCAACGCTGTCTCTACCTGCTCCTTCAACGTCTCCACCCTGACTGATTCACTGCCGTCAGTTATCACGTCAGTGGTACACGATCACGCCGCCCCGGTGGCCCAACATCTCAGCGCCATTGACAGGGGAGTCTCCCGGGGCGTAGTGGACCACAGCGGCTGCGGCGACAACTCAGCTCTCCTCTCGTCTGCGGTCACCCTCGGCCATGGTGAAGGAATCGACCCCTTCCGAAGCGAAGTCCCACAGCCTGTTGCCCCAAACCTCCGGGTCTATCGAGCCGTGCGACTGCAGTCCCTTCCCGGTGAGTCCTGCCGCGATCACCCGGCGGCCGCAGAACACCGCAGTTGATGGCGTGGTCCTTTCCCCAAGCGTCGTCCTGGTTGGTGACCACCATCGTCGTGCTGCGGCACTGGGGGCAGGCGGCTGCCAGGTAGACGTGCATGGCGTTCTTCTCCGCTCAACAAACGGCCGTTTTTGAGAGGGTTGGTGCGGACCTCGTCCGTCAGCTTTGACGAGCCTCTCAATAAATCCCCTCAATAATAGTTTGATCTCAACAATGCCGTCAAGGGTTTTTTGAGTGGGAGTGGCCGCGAGATTTCCTCACCTCAGGTATTGACGCCGCCGTGAACGGCCTTATTAAACAGAGGTAGGCCGACTTGCGGAGGTGTCAGCAATGGCAAAGGTGGAACTGGAGGGCAAGATCGCAAGCGGGTTTCCGGCGATGACCGCGACGGTGCAGGTCCACAAGCACAGCCCCAGAAATGGGCTTCTCAAGTGGATAGTTAAGGCGATTACAGTTGCCGCGCTGAACTATGGAATGCGCGAGGCGCTGGATTGGTTCAAGGATTGGATCCAAGGACTGTTGCAGCGTTCCCTGGGAAACGGTGGTGCAACGCAAGAAAAATCCACGGCCTATATCCGGGCCATCACCAGACAGAGCTCGGCCAGGAGGCCATGCGACTCAGGTAGTAGGGCGCAGCGTCGAATAGGGCCTGTGGACATTCAGCGCGACCATTTGATGAAGTTAGCACCGGCGTTGAAATACCAGTCCCCAATCTCTCCCTCAACAATGTTGACGATCTGGTCCGAGCGCACGTGGAAGTCGTAGAGCTTTCCTCGTTCCAACTCATTGAGTGTTGCAATCTCTGGATCAGGTGGAATGGCCACACCCGGAGGCGGCGTCAACTGGTCAGGGGTGAAATACCCGGCAACGTCATAGACGAACCAGCGCTGGACATCTTCGTCCCAATGGGCGATGAAGAGCAGGTTGCCGACGAGGTACGGCTCGAGCCTGTGGGCCTCCAAGAGATCCTCGGTCACGAACTCGTGGGTTTCCTCAGAAATGATGCGCGTCGATTCCAGCGGCGTCACGGCAAGAGTGATAGCCGGAGTCAGCATCGGCATCGGAGTAGCAGTTGGGGGCGGACTAGGAGATTGCGGAGTTGGCGGCTCTCCCCGGCAGGCGATGAGGACAACCATCAGGAGGATTCCCGCCCAGGGGGGCCAGGGCTGGACTGAGGCGGCTCTTGCTCATGGGACTCCTCCCGACCGAGGATTCAGGCGACCTGAATGTCCACACACTCTAGTACTACAGCCGCATATAGCTGGCGAGGCGTCGTTTGTAATGGCAGCGGCGTGCTCGTGCTTGGTGGCGCCGTCTCCACCACGACCAGTACAGGATGAAATCCGGCGATAAGGGGACTGGGGGGAAAAAGATGCCCCGGATCACCCGTCCCCAGGTGTACCGGGTGGTGCGGGAAATGCTGCCCCGGGAACGGTTCGGACCGGAGGAGTTGCTGCTGTGGCTGGAGGATACGCAGCTACGCAACGAGCGGGCGCGCCGCTCCCACCAGAGACGCCGCTCCGCCCACCGTGAAGGCAGGATGGAGCCACCACCTTAAACGCGTCGTTGTAGTACTAGTACTACAGCCGCATATAGCTGGCGAGGCGTCGTTTGTAATGGCAGCGGCGTGCTCGTGCTTGGTGGCGCCGTCTCCACCACGACCAGTACAGGATGAAATCCGGGGGCTGTCTTTCCGTCCATACCAGTCGGGTGAGCAACCTTCGCACCTCAGGAACTGTTATTGGAATCAGCTCCTCATCGGGGCCGTAACAGCCCCCTTTTTTTCCTTCCCCAACGCCTGATTCCGGACCACCGCCAGATAGGCATGGGCCAGCATCGCTAGGGTGATGTGGCGGTACCAGCCATCCCATTTCCGCACCTCGTACTGGTCCAGCCCCACCTGTCCCTTGGCCTCCTCAAAGCACTCCTCTATGGCCCAGCGAGTTCCCGCGACCCTCACCAGTTCCTCCAAGGCCGTCTCCGCTGGGCCGAAACAGACGTAGTAGGCCAACTCCTCAGGCTTGGCCACGCTGCGCCGGACCAAAAGCCAGTGGCCCTTGCCAGGCTCCCTCAGCGGTCGTATGTCCACGGCGATCCACTCATATACCCTGGGCCCTTTGGCCCCGTCGCCAGCGCTGCACCGGATCCATCCCGGTTCCTCAACCTGCGATGCCAGCCGGTCCGCTCTCACCTGAAGGGGCCCCTTGTCCGTCCAAGCCCACAGCTTCTCATTGGTCTTGACCGCCAGCACATGAGGAATTTCCGCCCGCTCCAGCCACAGCCGCAGCTTGCGGTCGCTGCCGTACACCTCGTCGCCGGTGAACCAGCCGAAGGGAACTCCCGATTCCAGTGCCCGCTCCAGCATCACCCGCGTCATTTGCCCTTTGGTCCGAAATACCGTGTCCTCCGGCACTCCGGCCTCCCTACGCCGCTCCCGGTCCTCCGCCCACACCTGGGGCAGGTACAGCTCCCGGTCCAGCAGCGCCTTGCCTCCAGAGCCGGCATAGGCCAGGAACACCCCAACCTGGCAGTTCTCAATCCGGCCCGCCGTGCCGCTGTACTGACGCTGCACCCCCACCGACTTGTCGCCCTTCTTCAGGAACCCGGTCTCGTCCACCACCAGAACCCCGTCAGCGTAGCCCAGATGCTCCACCACATAGGCCCTGAGATCGTCGCGCACCAGATGGGCATCCCACCGGTAGGTGGACAGCAGCCGCTGCACTCCGTCAGGGGTGGCGTCGCCCGCACGCTCCGCCAACTGCCAACCGTTCTTGCGCTCCACCGGAGAAATCAGTCCCTCCAGATACTCCAACACCCGCCGGCGAGGTTCCGACCGGTGAAACCGCCCCGCAATGCACCCATGAACTCCCTCAATCCCCTCGGCCCACCGGGCCACCTCCAAAACCTCGTCCCTCTCCGTTGCCATCGCTTCACCTCACCCACTCCCGGAAGTGCCTCCATTCTACCAAGACCTATCTGCGGCTGTAGTACTAGTACTACAGTCTCACTTTAGGCAGGCGGCGGTTGTAGTGGCAGCGCTGGGCTGTTGCTTGGTGGCGTCTCCTCCACCACGACCAATACAGGATCAAATCAGGTGGCTGTCTTTCCGTCCATACGAGACGGGTGAGTAGTCGGCGCACCTCCGGTACAGTTAGGGGAATCAGCTCTTCATCGGGACCGTAGTGGCCCCTTTTTCCCCCTGCTCCAGTGCCTGATGTCTGATTACTGTCAGATAGGCATGGGCCAGCATGGCCAGCGTTATGTGTCGGTACCAGCCATCCCAACGACGGACCTCGTACTCGTCCAGCCCTACCTCTCCCTTGGCCTCCTCAAAGCATTCCTCGATGGCCCAACGGGTTCCGGCCACCCTGGCCAGATCC
This sequence comes from Dehalococcoidia bacterium, assembly GCA_965261355.1. GTDB lineage: Bacteria > Chloroflexota > Dehalococcoidia > Lucifugimonadales > UBA3495 > VXOI01. Next base: position 477,163 of record OZ253464.1, read on the forward strand.
GCCAAGGTTGTTCCTGCTGGGCCAAAGCACACGTAGTAAGCCAACTCTGTAGGTTTGGCAATGCTGCGGCGGGCCAAGAGCCAGTAGCCTTTGGCCGACTCCTGCAGAGGCCGTATCTTCACCATGGTCCAGTCGTAGACCCTGGGTCCCTTGGCACCGTCGCCCGCGCTGATCGTGCTCCAATCAGCTGCGTCAACTTGCGACACGAGATGGTCAGCCCGAATCTGACGGGGTCCCTTCTCAGTCGAAGCCCAGAGTTTCTCGGTGCTCTTGATTGCCAGCACGTGAGGAACGTCCAATCGCTCCAGCCACAGTCGCAGCTTGCGATCATTGCCGTAGACCTCATCCCCGGCAACCCAAGCGAAGGATACTCCCGATTCCACCGCCCGCTGCAGCATCAGTTGCGCCAATTGGCCCTTGGTGTGAAAGCTGACGCTCTCCGGCACCCCAGCCTCCTGACGCCGATCCCAGTTCTCCGCCCACACTTGGGGCAGGTACAATTCCCGGTCCAGCAAGGTTCTGCCTCTGGCACTGGCATAGGCCAGGAATACTCCAACCTGACAGTTTTCGATCCGGCCTGCTGTCCCGCTGTACTGCCGCTGTACCCCAACCGACTTGTCTCCTTTCTTGAGGAATCCAGTTTCGTCCACCACCAACACTGCGTCAGCGTCGGCCAGATGCTCCACGACGTAGCTTTTCAAGTCATCACGAACCAGGTCCGCGTCCCAACGGTACTGGGACAATAGGCGCTGCATGCCGGTGGGAGTGGCGTCGCCAACGTGCTCCGCCAGTTGCCAGCCGTTCTTACGCTCCACTGGACTGAGCAGACCACGCAGATAGTCCAGAACCCGCCGGCGCGGCTCCGGCCGTCGAAACCTTTCCGCGATGCACTGGTGCATCCCCTCTATGCCATCGGCCCACCGTTCCACTTCCGCCACCTCGTTTCTTCCAACAACCACCGCCACACCTCATCAACAAAGAACCGGCTCGATTCTATCTGTTTTAGGCCGTGTGGTCTTGAATGCTCAAACCCCTTATGGTGTTCGGCACTTAGCCATTGATATCCTCGATGAAAATCATTCCCGCCATGGGTACAATTACTTCATAGCCACGTGGTGTGGAGAGTGGCCCTGTTTGGAAGTGATTCTCACTTTGAGTGACCGACAATGGAACCTCATCGAACCGATTTTGCCCGATGGACCGGGTAAGCCGGGCAGGAACGGCAACGACAACCGCATGTCGTTGGAGGGGATGATTTGGATTTGCAGAACTGGTGCTCCTTGGCGGGACTTGCCGGAAGTGTTTGGTAAGTGGGACACCGTGTATCGGCGATTCCGGCGCTGGGTCGCCACCGGTGTCTTTGACTCCATCTTCGACGAGATCGGGGATCAGCTGCATTTGCTATCGGCCATTAGGGACGGAAAGCCAACCGCCTCATTTGACCCTGGCCCCACCTCCTCGTTGCCACTACAACCGTCGCCTGCCTAAAGTGAGACTGTAGTACTAGAGCCTGTGGACATTCAGGCTGCCTAAGTCGTTTCAGAGCCGCAGAAAGGATCATGAATCAGGACATCATCGCCAATAGACCGGTTCTTTCGCAGTTCTCCTGGTGGTCATGGTCTCGATGTGTACGCGAAATAACCTGAATGTCCACAGGCTCTAGTACTACAGTCTCACTTTAGGCAGGCGACGGTTGTAGTGGCAACGAGGAGGTGGGGCCAGGGTCAAATGAGGCGGTTGGCTTTCCGTCCCTAATGGCCGATAGCAAATGCAGCTGATCCCCGATCTCGTCGAAGATGGAGTCAAAGACACCGGTGGCGACCCAGCGCCGGAATCGCCGATACACGGTGTCCCACTTACCAAACACTTCCGGCAAGTCCCGCCAAGGAGCACCAGTTCTGCAAATCCAAATCATCCCCTCCAACGACATGCGGTTGTCGTTGCCGTTCCTGCCCGGCTTACCCGGTCCATCGGGCAAAATCGGTTCGATGAGGTTCCATTGTCGGTCACTCAAAGTGAGAATCACTTCCAAACAGGGCCACTCTCCACACCACGTGGCTATGAAGTAATTGTACCCATGGCGGGAATGATTTTCATCGAGGATATCAATGGCTAAGTGCCGAACACCATAAGGGGTTTGAGCATTCAAGACCACACGGCCTAAAACAGATAGAATCGAGCCGGTTCTTTGTTGATGAGGTGTGGCGGTGGTTGTTGGAAGAAACGAGGTGGCGGAAGTGGAACGGTGGGCCGATGGCATAGAGGGGATGCACCAGTGCATCGCGGAAAGGTTTCGACGGCCGGAGCCGCGCCGGCGGGTTCTGGACTATCTGCGTGGTCTGCTCAGTCCAGTGGAGCGTAAGAACGGCTGGCAACTGGCGGAGCACGTTGGCGACGCCACTCCCACCGGCATGCAGCGCCTATTGTCCCAGTACCGTTGGGACGCGGACCTGGTTCGTGATGACTTGAAAAGCTACGTCGTGGAGCATCTGGCCGACGCTGACGCAGTGTTGGTGGTGGACGAAACTGGATTCCTCAAGAAAGGAGACAAGTCGGTTGGGGTACAGCGGCAGTACAGCGGGACAGCAGGCCGGATCGAAAACTGTCAGGTTGGAGTATTCCTGGCCTATGCCAGTGCCAGAGGCAGAACCTTGCTGGACCGGGAATTGTACCTGCCCCAAGTGTGGGCGGAGAACTGGGATCGGCGTCAGGAGGCTGGGGTGCCGGAGAGCGTCAGCTTTCACACCAAGGGCCAATTGGCGCAACTGATGCTGCAGCGGGCGGTGGAATCGGGAGTATCCTTCGCTTGGGTTGCCGGGGATGAGGTCTACGGCAATGATCGCAAGCTGCGACTGTGGCTGGAGCGATTGGACGTTCCTCACGTGCTGGCAATCAAGAGCACCGAGAAGCTCTGGGCTTCGACGAGAAGGGACCCCGTCAGATTCGGGCTGACCGTCTCGTGTCGCAAGTTGACGTAGCTGGTTGGAGCACGATCAGCGCGGGCGACGGTGCCAAGGGACCCAGGGTCTACGACTGGACCACGGTGAAGATACGGCCTCTGCAGGAGTCGGCCAAAGGCTACTGGCTCTTGGCCCGCCGCAGCATTGCCAAACCTACAGAGTTGGCTTACTACGTGTGCTTTGGCCCAGCGGGAACAACCTTGGCGGAACTGGCCAGGGTGGCCGGAACCCGTTGGGCCATCGAGGAATGCTTTGAGGAGGCCAAGGGAGAGGTAGGGCTGGACGAGTACGAGGTCCGTCGTTGGGATGGCTGGTACCGGCACATAACGCTGGCCATGCTGGCCCATGCCTATCTGACAGTAATCAGACATCAGGCACTGGAGCAGGGGAAAAAGGGGGCCACTACGGTCTCGATGAAGAGCTGATTCCCCTAACTGTACCGGAGGTGCGCCGACTACTCACCCGTCTCGTATGGACGGAAAGACAGCCACCTGATTTGATCCTGTATTGGTCGTGGTGGAGGAGACGCCACCAAGCAACAGCCCAGCGCTGCCACTACAACCGCCGCCTGCCTAAACCCCGATCCACCGAAGGGGTGAGTGTGGCGGCGGGTTGAAGGGGTAAGAAAGTGCTCCCGGCATCGGGGATAATGGTTGTTGTTACGGCAAACCATCCTCGAAGCAAGAGCACCTGATAGATGCTACCACCCAGCGAGCCCGACCGCATCCGAATCGCCTTCGACGACCACCGCCTGGTGAGCAATGCCGGGCTGATCCTTCCGGTCACCCTCGCCCAGCGCCTGGGCTTGGGTGAACTCGTCGGCAATCACGTTGACCTGGGAAATGCGCCGGGGCGGGCGAACACGGGGGACAAGATGCTGACCCTGGTGGCCTCCGCGCTGGCCGGTGGCGACTGCATTGACGACGCCGATGTGTTGCGCACCGGCGGGACGGCTGGCGCCATCGGCTGCGTGGTCAAGGCGCCGTCCACCCTGGGCACCTTCCTGCGCAGCTTCCGGTGGGGCCATGTCCGCCAGCTGGACCGGGTGAGCCGTGAGCTGCTGGCGCGGGCCTGGGCCACTGGGGCCGGACCCGGTGACGGGCCGTTGACCATCGACCTGGACTCCACCATCTGCGAGACCTCCCCACTAACCAACGTCGTCACGCGGCAATTGGCGCGTCAGGGGGGGGCGTAGGTTGTGTGTTCCGGAGCATCGGGGATGGGCACCAGCAAATAGCCCAGTTGCGCCGCCCGCCGCTTTGCCGCGCGCAACGCCCGCTGCTGATATCGGCGTTCGTAGTATTCGGCCCCGGCGTCCACGTACTCTTGACCGTAGCGCAGCATGGAATAGAAGATGCGAGCCAGCTTGTGGGCCGTGGCGGTGATGGCCTTGGGCCCGCCCATCTGTGCCTTCTTCCGGCGCAGGAAGGCGCCCAGGGCGCTGTCGGAGCGGTGCAGAGCGTTGGCCGCCAGACGTAAGGCCGCCGCCGCACGGTTGGCGCTGGGCTTGGTCTTGGAGCTCATGACCTTGCCGCCGGTGATGCGGTTGTTCGGGCTCAGCCCCAACCAGGACGCAAAGTGCTTCGCACTCGGCCATTTCGTCATGTCGGCGCCAATCTCACTCACCACCTTGAGCGCGGTGTAGGCATCCACACCGTCGATCTGGGTCAGGTCAACCCCCGTCATACGGTACAGGTGCGTCCAAACGTCGAAGCGTGGCGCGTTTCCTTTGCTGCGTCTCCGGCCGGACTTCGCCGCCGGAGGATCACCATTGCTGCGGTCCTCGAAACGCTCCAACTGGGCTTCAATCTCCCGGTCGCACTCGGCAATCTTATCCTGATAGAACCGGTACAGCTCCAGGGCTTGGTTCAGCTCGAAGATGTGCTCCTCCCGCCAGTGCCCCTGCAGCGACTTGGCGATGGTTGCCTCGTCGGCTTTGATCCTGGGATCGCGCAATTGCGCCAGTTGTCGCGGGTCCCGTTGGCCGTCCACGATGGCCTCGATGATGTCCAGGCCGGTCTTGCCGGTGATATCGCTGATGACGTGGTGGAGCTTCACGTTCATCTGGGTCAGCGCCTTCTGCATATGCTGGATATGGTGGGATGCGTACTGCACCAGCATGACCCGCTGCCGCAGGTAGCTGCGTAAGCGTCGGATCTCCCCGTCGGGCCGGAAAGCCCCCGAGAGCAGGCCGTAGGTGTGCAGCTGCTGCAGCCACTGGCAGTCCAGCACGTCGGTCTTGCGGCCGGGCACGTTCTTGATGCGCCGGGGGTCCACCAGCATCACCTGGAAGCCCCGTTCTTCCAGCACCCCGAACAGCGGTATCCAGTACACGCCGGTGGACTCCATGACCACGGTCTCCACACCACACTCGGTCAGCCAGTCCGCCAAACGGTACAGGTCCGCCGTGAAAGCCTCGAACTCTCGCACCGGCTGCTCCGCCCGGTCGGCGGGCACCGCCACATAGTGGCTGGTAGCGCCCACGTCGATGCCCGCCGCGTTCAGGTTCAGCTGGGACAGCCCTTCCGGTTTTGCCCCGCTCTGGCGTCTGCTCATCATCGCCTCTGCCATTGCCGTGTAGGCGTGTCGCCGGAGGGAGCCGCGGACTGTAGCCACTCTCCCCAACGGGATCGCCCCGATCGGGGCTTCACCAATGATGCCGTCGTAAGGCTCCCGGACCATGCTACGGGTCGGGCAATACGCACCAGAGTCTGCTCGGTCTTTGTCCGGACGACACGCCTCGCCATGAGCATACATCCTTGGGCCGACTCACCAGTTAGTCGCCTCTGCACAGGCCGGACAAGGCCATAATATTGCTACGGGCTGGCCAAGGAGGGGGCGCGCCACCACGGCTACACCGGCCAGCGGGGCTATCACCCGCTGCTGGCCGTCGCCGCCGGCACCGGCGACGTGCTGATGGTCCGGCTCAGAGAGGGCCGCGCCAATACCGCTCGGGGCGCCGCTCACTTCCTGCGTGAGACGGTGGGACGGGTGCGCTACGCCGGGGCCAAAGGTCAACTCACGATGCGGGCCGACAGCGGCTTCTACACCCACGCCATCGTCGCGGTCTGCCGCAAGCTGGATGTCCGTTTCTCCATCACCGTTCGGCAGCACGCCAGCCTGCGGAACCTCATCGAGGCCATACCGGAGGCGGACTGGACGCCGGTCCCCTACTGGACGGACGGCGCCGCCGACGTGGCGGAGACCAGCTACACCCCCTTCCAGAGTGAGCCCGGCGCCGCACCGGTGCGGCTCATAGTCCGGCGGGTGAAGCCCACGCCTGGCTCTCAACTGGCCCTGTTGGCCACCTACAGCTATCACGCCTTCATCACCGACCGGGATGGCGACACCCTGGATCTCGAGGCAGACCATCGCCGCCACGCCGAGATCGAGAATGCCATTCGCGACCTCAAGTACGGCGTGGGTCTCAACCATCTCCCGTCCGGCCGTTTCGCCGCCAACGGCGCTTGGCTGGCGGTCCAGGCGATTGCTCACAACCTGGCGCGCTGGACGGCGCGCATCGGTCTGGGCGAGCAGGTGGTGACCACCAAGACCCTGCGGCGGCGATTCTTCTCCCTCGCCGGTCGGCTCACCCGCTCGGCGCGCCGCCTGACCCTGCATTTGCCTCGGCGCTGGCCTTGGGAGGCCCAGTTCACTGGCGCCCTGACCCGATTGCGCACCCTGCCGCTTCCCTCCTGACCGTGGCGCCGGCAACCGGCCCACCATCCTCGCCCTCATCCACCAGCCAGTCGAAGATCTCTCCCACTCGCGCCGCACGAATCGGCCAGCGAGAGTTCCTTGCTGCCTTCGGCCACCTCATGAGCGGCTCCTCTCACCGCCAACAGACCTGCTACTGGCTCCGCCCGCCCCATATCCGCCGGGACGGTCCCTTCCCCATCCCTGTGATGCCCTGTTCCACCGCCCTCCCCACTCCGTTCGGTGGATTGGGGCTAAGACTCGTGCGGCCGTTGGGCCGGATTGCGGAGACACGTGGCCGATATGGCGGAAATCCAAAACGCCTCTGCGGGGAGGGGGATTGGACGTTCGGTTACGTGTGATTGGGCCTGTTGCCTCATTGAGAAATGTTACCGAAACTTTAGCACCTGGGGTCCCGCCCCACGCCTGCAGCAGGTGAACGTCCCGGGCTACCGCTCCGCAACCTGTGTTCGGACCACCATTCTCCCGCGCCAACTCGATTGAGCAGGTCCATGTCCCCCGTCAATGCAGGGTGAGAGGAACCGGTATACACCGAGTGGGTGAACTCGTGGGAAAGCTGGGAATATCTCCTGGCGTGTTCACTTTAGAAGTCCAGTGAGTCGAATTGCATATGGACACCCTTGAAGACGTCGGATTACGTTACCATTAGAAGTCACACTTAATATGGATTTGCAATGTATTTCAGGCTCCATATTTTGTAAACTAAGCTATTATCCTTTCATAATATAGAATAAATGTCCGTGCCGCTTGATTGCGTTTGAGGATGGTTGAGATGGAGAAATGAATTCCGCAGAGAGTGGTTTACATCAACTTTTCAAGGCTCAAGCGACGGCGACTCCAGGCACTCCGGCAATAGCCTTCGGCGCCGAACAGACATCCTATGCACAACTGGACCAGGCGACGGATGCCTTGGGAGCCTACCTTCGACGTTGCGGCGTATTAACCGATGATCCGGTGGGCATATACATGGAAACCTGCCCGGAGTACATTGCCGCGACCATCGGAATATTGAAGGCCGGCGCGGCCTTCATGCCCGTGGCCCTGGATCTCCCCGATTCCCTTCTTGGCGCATTGGTGTCCGAGTCCCAACCCAAGGTGGTGATTACCAAGGCGAGGCACTTGCCGAGGCTGAGTAGATTCACTGGGCCTCGTCTATTGGCCGTTGACTCCGACCAGTCCTGGAGGGAGTTCGATCCCCCAAGCGACGAAATTCGCGTTGACACCGGCGATCTGGCCTTCCTCCCCTACACCTCAGGCACGACAGGACAGCCAAAAGGGGTGATGCAGACCAGCGGCGCCCTGATTTCATCCTACTTGGCCAGGTACAGGTTCAGTTCTTACAATGTCGGAGACAGGGTCGCCTGCAACATCTTCTTTCCCTGGGAGTTCCTCCGTCCGCTGTTGAAGGGAGGAACGGTATACGTTATCCCCGATGATGCGGTGTTCGTGCCGCGCGCGCTAACCGGGTTCATAGCGAAACACCGGATTACCGAGGTGCTCTTCACTCCTTCCCTGCTGCAGGGGATCTTGAATTCGGCAAGCCCGGAACGATTGCGCGCCCGCCTGTCCTCACTGCGAGTGGTATGGCTGAACGGCGAGGTGGTGCCAACCAGCCTGCTGAAGCTGGCCCTGGACGTTATGCCCAAGTTTGCGCGGGTGTTCAACACCTACAGCATCAGTGAAGCCCACGACGTTTGCTCCATTGAACTGACGGACTTGAGCCTGGGCGGCAGGGATGCCTGCCCCGTGGGTTACGCAATGGACGGGGTGACACTCCGAGTGCTCCCGGAAGGGCAGTCCGATCTGGCTTCCAGCGGGGTCGGCGAGCTCTTGATTGGCGGTCGCGGACTGGCCCGGGGCTATCTGAAGAGGCCCGACCTGGATTCCGAGAGGTTCGTCAGATGGAACGGCGAGAGGTATTACTCCACCGGTGACCTAGCCGAGGTTGATGCGCGGGGTATGACGACGATCATCGGCCGCAATGATTCGATGGTCAAGATCAGGGGCTACACCGTTTACCTGAGCGCCATAGAGGAGACCCTCCGCAAGCACTGTGACGCGGCGGATGCAGCGGTGTTGGCCGAGAACGAGGGCGAAGTCAACAAGCGGCTCGTGGCCTACGTGGTTCGGGGCCCACGAGCGGCGTGGAAGGTCGATGGGAGGAGCGGGACGAGCAGAGACCTGCGTGCTCAGCTGGAACGGCATCTGCCGCTCTACATGGTGCCCAGCCACTTCATGGAACTGGAGACGCTCCCGATAAATCAACAGACGGGCAAACTGGAGCGCAAAGCATTGCCCTCATTGCGAGAAAGGAGGCCTGCGGTGAAGCAGCGCACTCCGCTGTCCAAGCACGCAACCGCAGCCGAGCGTCGCAGGGTCTTGCGGGAGCTATGGAGCGAAGCCCTGGATGTCGACACTGAATCACTGGAAGATGATTGGAACTTCTTTGATCTCGGCGGCCACTCCCTGACGGGCTTGGGCCTCACTCTAGGGATCGAACAGCAGTTTGGGATTGAACTCAGGGGCACGGAGATTTACGAGTACCCCACAATAAGTGAGCTGGGCGCGTACTTGGAAAAAAGAGGGCCGAATATGGAATCTGGGATTTCGCTGGCCGAGGACTCGATACTGGATCCGGAGATTGCACCTGGAGGCGCCCCGAGAATTACGCGTATCAGCGAGGCGTCCTCGGTCCTTGTGACGGGAACAACCGGATTTCTTGGAGCCTTCTTACTCGACGAACTGGTGCGTGCCGCTGGACAGGACACCCGGTTCTACTGCTTGGTAAGGGACAGGGACTCAGGACAGGGCAAGTCCACCAACCGCGTCCTGGACACTCTGAGGTTTTACGGGCTGGCCGGTCATTCCGCGGGAGAACGGATTGTCCCGGTGGCTGGAGACCTCACCCAGCCCAGGATGGGACTGGACAATGACGATTACCGGCGGCTGGCGAAAGAGATCGACCTGATTTTCCATTGCGCCGCATCGGTCAACTACGCCTACCCCTATTCTGCGGCCAAGCCCCACACCGTCGGAGGGACATTGGAGGTGCTCAAGTTCGCCTGCACCGATGTAACCAAGCCGATTCAGTTCATTTCATCCAACGGCATCTTCCCGGGAGGAGACGACTCCCCCTACTTGGAAAACAACGCCATCGACGGCTTTGTCGACAGGATGGAGGGGGGCTACAATCAGGCCAAATGGGTTGCGGAGCGGCTTGTCTGGTCGGCTGTTTCTCGAGGACTGCCGGTATGCGTTTTCCGCCCGGGCAACATTGGCCACCACAGTGGTACCGGTACGGCCAACCCGAATGATTTCCTGTCGTTGATAATCAAGGCCTGTGCACGTCTGGGGTGTGCCCCGTTGGCGCCGAACTGGTTCTTCGAAATGACCCCTGTCGACTTTCTGGTCAAAGCAATAACGAAAATTTCCGACGACCCCAGCCACCTGGGGAAGGTATACAACGTGGTTCAACAGGCCCCCGTACCCGCCGATCAAGTTTTTGCATATATGGAGAACCACGGATACGTGGGGAACCGCGCTCAATTGGGGGACTGGAAATCAAGATTGGGAATGATGGCCGACCGGGATGATGACATGGAGTTGAAAGTTCTGATCCGGTCCCTGGGATCAGTCGAGCCGTACCTGTCCGACACCAGCGTCTACGACATCAGCCGGTTCTCCGAAGCATTGTCGGAAATCGGAATGGAAATGCCAGCAGTCGACGTTGGCTATGTGACCAGATTCCTACGGAAGTGACCGTCAAATTGAGTCTGCGGCCCCTTCGGCTTTGCGGACCGGCCCCCTTTGTCCCGCGTCAACTATATTTGCCGGTCCTGTTGCCTCACCAGAGAATGTCACCGAAATTATAGTCCTTATTTCACACCCCAACCAAGATTAATTCCACCTTCTCGCTCCGTTGCGATGTAGGTCCGCCACCATCGACTACGCCGGCTGGTCTGGCGTGCCCGCTGTGTCTGTTGTGGCCGAATCTAGGGCGGGCCTAACCCCAGGGTCGACAGTAACGCCTTGGGCACCGAATAGCTCCCAAGGTCTGAAGGACTCCACGAAATCCTTGGCTTCTTCAATAGATGGGAACCCCTTCCGGGAGTGGCTCGGCTCGTAGCTAAAAGTCTTCGCCAACGCGTCGATGCCCCGTTTGGTGTCTCGGAACCCTCCAAGCTCCTCTTCATGGCCGTTGTTTTCGTCACTGAGAATCAGGTTCTCTCCCCTTTTTACCTTTCGCCAATACACTCTCATGCAAAGCACTCCTCGACTCCGGTTTCTAGCTTGACGGTTTTGGGGCCTTGATAGTCTCTACTTCTAAAATTTGGTCGCTTGGTCTCGGAGAGGTGTGTTCTCTCTCCAAGTATGGCAACTCCTCGGCGATGGTCAAGTTCCTCAAGTGGCGTGCCCTTTACAAGTTGGGCTGTTGCCTCAGCCGACTGGTGTCGAGGGTGACTAGCCTACGCCTGGCTCGCTTCCCCAGCGCCACCAGGAACATCACGCTTTTACCTTCCGTGGTCCAGATGTGGAGACCTCGGTTCGCACAACCGGTGTCCTGACCGCGGGACGTAACCAGGGGACAGAACGGACCCGTCTGCCAAGTGTTGACGACCGACGGCAAGAACGTTACTTCTGAAGAGCAATTACTCCCGTCCGCTGGACTGTGGCTTATGCCCTGTCCCCCGGGCGGGTGTTCTTTTGCCATTGGCGCTCCCACGGTGCACAGCACAGCCACCGTTACCAGTGGATTCCAACCGGACGCCACGCTGGTGTTGATTTCCAGGGTCATTGACCCACCCTGGGGCATGGTGATCTGAGCATTATCTGGTTGTGGTGGTCCGGTCAATCACCTCCTTCGCGGGCTGCACCGAGCAAAGCCCCGGGCGGCGACTGGCGTACCCGGGGCCGAGCCTGGCTTTCACTTCGGTCAGGCACCCTACAATCCGGCCCAGGTGACGGCGTCCGCCAGAGGGACGCCGGGAGCTGTTATCGCTCTGGCGGAAATGTCGGTTCCTCCTCAATACCACGGTACTGGGAAGAACACTTGCCCAGAGACGGACTGTCGGACCCGGAGTAAAATCAGGGCCAACCCACGAGGAGTGTGAGTAAAACACGAATGCCGCTCAGCAAGAACAAACGAAAGAGCGCGAGGGCACAGAGCCGAAAGGTGAACCGGGCGAAGGCAGGGGGCAACTTCGGAGGGGGCGGAACCCCACCCGAGTTCGACCATCCACCTCCGCTGTCCCCGCAAGGCGCAATCCCAGAGCTCACGGCGCTGGGAACGAGCATCGACGAAAACCGCCGGTACCAGGTGAACTCCCCCGAAGACCAGGCACTATCTGAAACGGAGCAGATTGACGCGATCACCCTGCGGTCGGTGACCTTCGAGATGACCGAAGCCCACCACGACAACATCGGACTCAGGGAAATCGATCTGGACGGCGAAATTTCCGGCGGCGACATCCTGGGGCGAATGGAGGCCAGCATAGAGGTGGACCCCTTGGCAACAATCGAGGGACACCCCCAGTGGCAGACAGGACAGGAACTGATCGACTTCCTTGACTCCGACCCCAACGTGTCCAGGGAAGAATTCTACGGCAAGCGGTGGCAGGGTCTGGGAGTCCCGTGGGTGGAATGTCTGCCCGAAGTCGGGGACTGCCCTTACCGGCAGGAAGAAGCCCATTCGGACAGCCAGCCCAGATGCTCCCGGTGCGAAAGCGGGATGCGAGCGGAGGAAGTCCACTTCCATATCCTTGAGGATGATGGTTTCGTTACGCTGTGCAAGGAATGCTGGTCAAAGGGACCCCTCCCCTGAGAGGACCGGACATTGAAGTTCCAGTTTCAGTTTCACGGAGAATGAGGACAGTTCAAAACAGGAGAACCGCCCGGCCCCGACCCAACGGTGCATCACGTCAGTGGTACACGATCACGCCGACCCAGTGGCCCAATATCTCGGCGCCATTGACATCCACCCCTTTGTGTCGTTCCGAGAACCGTCGTTGTAATACTAGAAATCTGGTCGGAAATCCTGATTCTCCCCAAGCAGTCGTTTTCTTAACGTCGATTATCGATGGACGGTGGGTATTGCAACGTCTTTCATGCACTACTGAACCATATAAGACTGGAATACGTCTGCTTGGCGTAGCGCAAAACCCGGCCGATGGCTTTCCGGCCAGACTTCTATACTTCGACCAGCGCGGGATTGCCTGGCAGTACGAGCCGGTCCGGCTCAGCGGCTGGACCCCCGACTTCCGGCTCGTACTGAACGACGGCGAAGCCTACGCCGAGGTCAAGCCCGTGAGCGAGTTCCCCATGAAGGTGGCCCAGCGGGTGCTGAACGCCGGCTGGACGGGCGACATACTCATCCTGGGCCGGGAGCCGCGCCACGCCTGGCGCCACCGGGGCGACGGCTGGACCCCGGTGGACTTGGCCACATGAAAACCGCCGTCCGTTGCGGGTGGCCGGCGCTTCTGCCCACATATCCCAGCAGCGAAGCGCTTACAGCTACGGGCTGCCCGTCCGGGGAATGGCTGACCGGTAAGGATTCATCTGGGACCGGTCGACGTCAACCATCCCTGACCGGCGCGGATATGTACACGTTTGCAGTAGCTGGAATATCCCGGACGCCCGAACTCAGCATGAGCGGGGATATGGCGTGCCCTGCGGCGGCGGCCATCGCCGGCCTGAGCAGCATTATCATGTCCCCGGCAGTGGGACGGAGAAGCTGGCCATCCCTCGAGCTACTCCGGAAAACGCCGGAATTCTCCCGGGAGTTGCCAGCCAGCGCAGGAGAACTAAATAACCCTGTCTCCCAATCTTGGCGTGGACTGGTTCTCCAGCTCACCCGCCGCCCCGGGCAGCGGGGTCAACATCACGCGCCAACGGGGATTTTCCTTGGCCGCCTCGACCAGGAGTTCCCCCAGCGGGACATCGATGTCGATATCGTCGAATTCGAAGTTGAAGGCGGCCTTCACGTGGGCGGGGCAGACGATGCCCGCCGTAGCGTTGTTCTCGCGTCCCTCCCGCCTCAGTTCTTCGCGTTCGACGAGGGTCATCTTGATCCGGCGGTGGCAGCCGGCAATGGCGCATTTGACCGGGACTTTGCTAGGCATTCCCCTAATATTACAAGGACAGCTCAAGGAAGGGGTTTCGGGCATGCGCGCACGGTGTGCAGCGTCAACTTTACCTCCGCCGATTACACGCAGGGAAAGCATAGAAAATTCATCGATGGCTATCTAATGCGAGTGATCCGGTGCTCCGAGTGCTGGGCCGCTTCTGTTTGGGTAGAATTCGATATAATTCCCCATTGTCACGAGCTTTACTCATGGGTTTTACCCGCCCCACAACGGAGCTGACGTTCGCGTTGCCGCCGGAGGTCCAGACGACAGAATCGCGGTTCGCACATCGCCTGTTCTGACTGCCGGACGCAACCCGGGGGACATAACGGGCCCCGCCTGCCAACTGTTGACGGTCGAAGGCACAAACATTACTTTCGAAGGGCAATTACCCCCGTCCGCTGGACTGTGGCTTAGGCCCTTTCCATCTGGCGGGTGTTTTGCCTCAATGTCCATTGTAGCTGTGGGGCAGGTCGATGACGAAGCAGTGGGCCTTCCGCTCCACGCCGCCGATGACCACCAGGGCCTCGCCGAAGTCGCACTGGGCGTGGCCCGGCGCATGGGACAACGGCACGAACATCTCCCTGGCCTGGCGGCGATGCTCCCTGACGTAGTCCTTGACCGTGGTGTATCCGCCGTCGTAGCCATGTTCGTCCCTGAGACGCTCGAAGATGCGCTTGGCAGTGTGGCGCTGCTTCCTGGGACGTCCGTGATCATCCTCGAAGATCCGGTCTATGACGCTGGTGAAGGGCTCCAACTTGGGCTTTCTAGGCGGAGACTGCCGGCGATATCCCGGCGGGACCGAATAGGCCAGCATTTTGCGTACGGTGTCCCGGTGCAGGCCAAACGTCCGCGCAGTCTCCCGGACGCTCACCCCCTCCACCAGCACCGCCCGGCGAATCCGCAGATATTCGTCCACCTTGTACATCCGTCGCACCATCCATGGGGTCGGCTATAACCCTATGGATGATGACGGGCGGTACAGTATTAAGTCGCCGATACTCAGCAATCCTCCGCCCACGCGGCCCACTTTAACTCCGCCGTTTACAACAGCCACGGCCATTCCGCTAGTGTTCCTGTCCCGCCCTCCGGCGCCAACGGCTTGGGCGAACACTGGACAGCGATTCTCGAACCGCTGGATTCAAGGGTAGAAGATGAGGGGGACCAAGTGGACATCACCGAAAGTTCGCCTGCCGCCTCGACGCCCACAATCATCTCTCCGCGCAAGCCGACCTTCCTTCAGAGGGAGGGATGGAAGGCGGTTCAGAAAGCCCGTCGCAAAGGGATGTCGCTCCGTGCAATCGAGCGGGAATTGGGAATCCACAGAGCCACCATCAGGAAATACATGGACGCTGAGAGTCCTCCAACGCGACAATCCCGGGTGGTTTCCTCAACGTCATCATCTGATACCATCGAGACTTAACCGAGTGACATATTCGCTGAACACTTAACCGGACATTCGCCCTGAACTTCGACACCCTGATGGCCTAACATCCCGACGCCCTTGCAAGCTGGATTTACCGCCTGGCAATCATCCTGGCCTAGCTTAAACAATCGGCCCTTCGGAGCAGCATCAATGCGATTCAACAGTGTTTTCGAGGTCCTGTACGTACGGCCCCTCGGCGGAGTTATACGACCCATTCGAGCTACGTCCGGGCGGTGTGGACGCCTTGGGGTTGCTGGCGGACTCCAGCGCGGAGAGCCCGGGCCTGAAGCAAGGAATGTGTCATGCCGCACTCCCTGTCGGATATCTTCAGGCTCTGAGGACCGGTACTCGTTCTTTGGAGTAGATCTGAATTCGGTGCCTTGTAGACTCCAAGACTGCTATTCTGAATTGGTCATCGACTTTCACGTCGCAGGGGTTCCAGAATACCCGTTCAGGAGTCAGGTTGTGGACCATTTGACGTTGCCGCACCATATCCGGGTTGGATGCCAGCTTTTCTCTACCCCACTTTGATAACCCTGCTTCGCCGGTAAGAGCCGAGACGAATCTCCCGTCGGGAGCAAGCACCTGTACCCTGTGGTTGTTCCAATCAGCCACGTAAATATCGCCGTCTTCGTCCACACAGACCGCGGTGGGACGATTGAATTCGCCCACTTCACGACCGGATCGACCGAAGGCAGCCAGGAACTTCATGTCCGGTCCGAATTGCACTACCCGATCGTTTTTCCAGTCTGCAACGTAAATTTGGCCCTGATTATCCACTCCAATGCCCCATGGAAGGTTTAACTCCCCTTCCTTGTGGCCAAAGGTCCCAAGCTTGCCGAGGTATTGACCGTCTTTCGTAAACTTCTGCACCCTGTGGTTTCCACTGTCGGACACGTACAGGCAGTCTTCAGAATCAAATGCTAAGCCCGATGGCCTGGCGAGTTGGCCATGCCCGGAACCGGGAACCCCCCACTTCTGTATGAATTCTCCCTCCTTGGTAAAGACCGATATACGGTCCAGCCATTCATCGGAAATGTAGAGATTCTCTTGCGAATCGATGACTATGGCCGCAGGCCAGATGAACTTGCCGTCACCTTCTCCATATGACCCGAATTCCGTTACGTATTCCTCGTCAAGAGTACAGATGGTGACGCGGACACCCTCACGCCGGGCGGTTGAAGGACGGTTGATTACGTAGATTAGGCCCTCGGAGCCCAAGGCAAGCGATACTGGAAAACGGAACCCGGTACCTGCCAACTCTGACCTGCCTATGTCATAGGAATGGACGAAGAAGCGATCGCTTACTCCGAAGAAGTTAGTACTCATGGGCGCTCACCGAAGTCCTTGCTCTCTTCGTTAAAGGTTACGGTTAGAGGTTACGCGCTCAATAGGCGGACGATGATAGGGATCGGGGCCAGAAGTCAGCACATCTGATATTCGGCCGTGGCGCCAATCATCTGGAGGATTTTGGCCACGCGGTTGGCGAAGCGGACGTCTTCCGGCTCTGGACCACACTCCACTGCGGCATCCTCTTCCGCTAACTCCAAGAGTTGGGCCCTGGTGTCGCCAAAGACCTCGATGGGTCCTAACAGATCCAGACACCCATCAACCAACTCCTCAGGGGGCAACTTAGCCGGACGCTCGTTCAAACGGCGAATAATGTCCCTTACACCGGGCAATTCCGGATTGCCCAGAAGCCCCGAAACAAAATTGATCCGCTCCATCAGGCTCCCGCTGTCAATCCATTCCCGGCCGGTGTGCCATCCTTCCACCGACGGCGGGTTCATCAGTTCCATCCCCATGTACTTGCACTCGAAACCAAGTTCGATCTGTCCAGGTCTATAATCGCGGTGTTCCCCAACCACGCGAATTATGCCGGCCACGAGCTCGGCAGGACTCTTCACTTTGGCGAACCGAACTTTTTGGGCCTTGAAGAAGCCGGAGTTGAAAAGCGCCCTAAGCATTGATTTTATTTCGTACCCGGAATCGAAGTATGCCTCTTCCAAGATCGCTATCGCTGCCGGGTCCCTGGGGGGGGTGCCTTGCCAGAAAGGCACCGGCGGCTCGTCGGCCACAAAAAAGTCATACAACTTCCGCGACAGAAATCTGGCGGTGGCCTGTTGTTTACAGATAATGTCGACAATGTCGTCGCCATTCCAGTTCGCGGTCTCGCCGAGAAAAGTCTTTTCTGAATCGTCGTGGTCTACCGGGTTATATCGGAACTCCCACCGGCTCCTGCCGTAAGGGAAGACGGGCAGGGTGGGCGCAATACTCCACCCTGTAAACGCCCGGGCGCAGGCCTTCACGTCATCTTCCGAGTAGTTCGGAGCCCCGTCCATGCCCACGCCCATGGAGAACAACTCCAAGAGCTCTCGGCCGTAGTTTTCGTTGATGGCCGTCTTGTTGTTCTCACAATTGTCCAGGTAGTAAATCATGGTAGGGTCGCGGGACAAGAGCAAAAGTAAGTCCCGGAAATTATCCATGCCGTACTCTCTAAACATGTCGATATGAAGAGCCATCTGGCGGGGCGCTTCGACCTTGCTGTACCCCGCGCAAAACATCGTGTGCCAAAAGAGGGCCATCTTTTCCCGAAGCTGGCGGGGCTCGTTGATCATGCGAAAGATCCACTCGCCCTCGTTGTCTTCTATCGTCTCTCGATTCAAGTAAGATGGGTAGTAACGACACATCTCGTCAAGGTCTACACCCCATTGCCCCTCCGAGTTGAGCAATTCCTCCAGCGCTTTCTCGTAGCCGATGGCGACGTAGGCCTCGATAGTTCTTCGGTCAGCTCCGAAACCCGCTCTTCGCAGTAGATGGGCCATTAGAGCTATGTCAGATTTCACCGATGCTCCTCCAGAGTGCTGTCCGCACAAGAGCGTTGTTGGACCTGGGGTCAACGGGTCTCACCGGAGTAGGGAGCGTCTACAGGATCTCCAAAGGCTCGAAGTTGCCGCCGACGATGGGGATCGGGTCCAAGCCCAGCCAGCGTTCGATGACCGTAGAGTAGACACTGCGAAAATCAACGTTATGCAGCAGGTCCCCACCGTCTTCCAATTCGTTATCATCAAGTGAGGGGTATTCGCCATAAATTCCCCCCGTGACGTTGGCTCCTATGACGAAGGCCACGCCGCCAGTCCCGTGGTCAGTGCCGGAACCATTGTCGTGCGCCCTCCTGCCGAATTCGCTGAAAATCAGGAGTACGACTTCGTCGGCCGCCTCATGTTCCTTCAGGTCGTCCTGGAAGGTCTCCACGTTCCTGGAGATGTCCTGCCAGAGCGCGCTATGGATTCCCGGTTGGTTGGCGTGGGTGTCGAAGGAATTGTAGGGAGCGCCCGTATAAAGGACGCGAGAACCGAAACCGGCAAGATGTACCTGCGCGAAATTTCGCAAGTATTGGCCTACCACGGAATCGGAATACTCTGCGCTAGAACTGTATAGTGCCGGCGCTGTCCCAAGCACATCAGCCCCTTTCATAGCGTCGTACCCGGTCCTTCGTATGTAGCTCACGACGGCCGAACTGCCAATAGCCTTGGAATACATCCGGTCGAATACTTCCAAGGCCCTGTCCCGTTGCCTTTCGCCCTCGATACCATTGAGAAGGCCGTAGGTCTCCAGACTGCCGACCGAGGCTACGGGGACGCCGTCCTTGATCAGAGCCCGGGGCAGACCCCGTCCGAAATTGACACCGGTCAATACGTTTTCCGTGTTCGGGTCCAGCGCCTGTATTGTCCGTCCCAACCACCCCTCTGTCCCAATCTTATCCGGCTCGCAGGTATGCCAGATATCCATGGACCGAAAATGGGAGCGGTTGGGGTTGGGATATCCGACTCCAAGGACTATAGCCATTTTGCCTTGGTCCCAAATCCTCTTCATCGGCGCCATAGCGGGATGGAACCCAAGGCAATCGTTGATGGGAAGGACATCTTCCTCGGAAATACCTACGTTGGGGCGGTTGTCCCGGTAAAGCGGGTTGGTGAAAGGGACGACCGTGTTCAGGAAGTCATTCCCGCCCGTTAACGAAAGAACAGCCAGTACGTTCCGGTCAGCCTCTGACACCATCCTAACCTCCGTATAATTCGCTTACTCCAGCTGCCGGAGCCGGGGATCAAGGGTATCTCTCAACCAGTCCCCAAACAGGTTCAGGGCCATCACCGTGAGCAGAATGGCCACACCGGGCATAGTGGAGATCCACCAGTACTCGGCCAATCGGTCCCGTCCGTCCGCTACCATCGAGCCCCACGCCGGAGTCGGAGCCGGTACGCCGGCTCCCAGGAAACTCAACGACGCTTCGACCAGTATGACAATGCCAACTTGCAGAGTAGCAACCACGATTACGGTATTGGCGGTCCCCGGCAGTAGATGGACGAATAGAATCCGCGTTGTGGAAGCGCCAGCCACCCGGGCCAACGCAACGTAGTCGGCGGTCTTTAGCTGCAACACTTCGCCCCGGACCATGCGGGCGAA
This sequence comes from Dehalococcoidia bacterium, assembly GCA_965261355.1. Lineage (GTDB taxonomy): Bacteria > Chloroflexota > Dehalococcoidia > Lucifugimonadales > UBA3495 > VXOI01. The sequence continues at coordinate 496,854 of OZ253464.1, forward strand.
TCTAGGCCATATCCACAGCGCCAGGACCACGATGATGATCGACAGGGACTGCCCGAGGGTGAAGACCAGTACCAGCGCTACCAGGAAAAGGGGCATCGCCAAGAACACGTCGACGACCCGCATCAACAGCTCGTCCACCCAGCAGCCGTACCAACCGGCCGCCAGCCCCAGCACGACGCCGATGGTCCCACCGATGCCAAGGGTTACCGCCGCCACGATCAGGGAGATTCGTGCGCCGTAGATGACGCGGCTGAAAAGGTCGCGGCCCAAGTGGTCAGTGCCCAGCAGGTACTCGGATCCCCCGGTTCGCCTTGTCACCCCCAATTGTTCCCCGACGACCGCGTCCTCTTTTATCTTCTGGGCGTCACGGATGGAGATCTCAACGTCCACCTGTCCGGTTCCCACCTGACTGACGACGGTTTTGACCGCGGTTTCCTCTCGTTCCCAGAACCCCGGCAGGTTGCGATCCTTCAAGTTACCTCTTTCCGGGTCGTGGGTGGCAATCCAAGGAGCGCCGATCCCTGCGACTAATACCAATACCAGCAGGAGGATTGGGATTAGAGGCAGGCGCCTGACACGTCGGGTCGCGTTGATTACCCTAGCGCCCAGACCAACTGCTGATTCCACCAGAACCGGTGACTCAGTCACTTGACAACCTCGTGGTCAGGCGTAGCGAATTCTGGGGTCGATGTAGGCGTAAAGCACGTCTACCAAGAAGGCGGCAAGAACGAACATTAGAGTATACACAATGACGACTCCCTGAAGAAGCGGATAGTCCGATCCACGGAGCGCCTGCAATCCCAATTGGCCAAGGCCGGGCCACGCAAAAACCACCTCCACTGTCATTGAGCCCGCCACCAAGCTGCCAAGAGTTACTCCGGCGAATGTCAATGCCGGGATGACGGCGTTGCGCAACGCATGACTCCACACAACCCGCCAGCCCGGGACACCTTTGGCCCGGGCCAGTTTGATGTATTCCGAATCCAGCACATCCAACATCGACGAGCGCACCAACCTCAGGTTGGCTGCGACCAAGAACCACCCAAGAGTAACGGCCGGCAGCATGACAGCCGACCATTCCGTACGGCCGGATACCGGAACCCACTGCAAACGCACTGAGAAGAGGAATATGAACATGATTCCCAACCAGAACGGAGGAGCAGACTGCCCCAGCAAGGCGATTACCTTGCATACTTGGTCCAAGGCCGTACCTCTCCAGACTGCTGACACGACCCCCAAAGGAATCCCCACTCCCAGCGAGAGTGCGAAAGCAGCCAGCGCCAGTTCCATTGATGCAGGGAAACGTTCCCAGAGAACCTCCTTAACCGGGCGCCGTTCGCGGATCGAGTCCCCCAAGTCTCCGGTGATCATGTTCTTAAGGTAAATGACGTACTGCTGGTAGAGGGGTTTGTCCAACCCCAGTCTTTGTCCTACACGCTCCCACTGCTCCTCCGTGTGCTCCTCGCTCAGCAGGAACACGCGGGGGTCCCCGGATTGGCGGGCCATGATGAAGATAATGAGAGAGACGGCCAACAATGTGGCAACGATCAGCAGGAGACGACGGACAAAAAACCGTTGCATATGGCTCCGCTAGTCTATGACTCCATGGAATTGCGTTGGGTGATGCCACAACCGAACCGGGTTGATCCGCAGATCCTTGGGGGCCGAACGCTACCCAGTTATTCGCCCTGAACGCTGTCGCACTTGGGCGAGAGCGCTAGCTTGCGTCGCCCATGGCCTGGTTACTTGTGTGGCGCCCACTCGGAACTGCTCAACATCCTCCGGTCTCCGTATTCCACATGATCACCCCAAGAGTCAACATCAGGACCCAAGGGCCACAGGATATTGATAGTGAACAGTCCGGCGGTCATGGCATTGTCAAACCCCCATCGCCCTACTTCGTCCATTATCTGGGCACGGGCTTCCTGGTCGACTGTTGCCACGGCCTGCTTCAACTTCTCGTCCAACCAGGGGTGATCGAAACCCATCGTCCAGCCGGCATCGCTGGTGGCTACCACGCTCCACAGGACTATTGGTTCTGGACGGCCGGTGGTGCCGTGGCAGTTAATCTGGTCATACTGACGGCTGGTTATCTTCGGTCCGATGACCTCGTAGGCCACTTTATTCAGATTGACATCAAGGCCGATGTTCTCCCACATGCTGCCGACAGCCTCGCAGATCTCCACCTCAGAGGGTATGCCGCGAATGTCGGGAGTGAGCGTCAAATCGAATCCATCGGGATAGCCAGCTTCCGCCAGCAATTCCTTGGCTCCCTCGGGGTCGAATTCCCATGCCATATCGGGCGTGAAGCGGTGCTGGGCACCCTCCCATCCCCATAGCAGCAGGTGGCCTCCTTCCCCTTGGAGAAGGGTTTCAATAATCGTATCCCGGTCAATGGCCATGGAAAGCGCGCGCCGGACCTTGGCGGCATTCTTCCACTCCTCAGATCCGAAGTCGGGGTTGCTGGATATCCAGGGGTTTTCGGGTTTGTAGCCTTCTCTCTGGTCCGGCGTCCCGATTCCTGTATACCAGTTGCCGTAGAAGCCGACGTGAATCGTAGCACCGCCGGTGATCGGCATAAACGAGAAGCCCTCCACTTTTTCCACTGCAGACTTGGAGTCCAGCGCCATATTGAAACTGTCCAATTCCCCCACTTGGAAATTGGCCAATCGGGTGGATTCCTCCGAAATTTCGTGGAAAACCAGTTCAGCGAAATACGGCGTCTTACGGTGGTGGTCTTCCACCGCGTCAAATTTCCAGAACTGTCCGGTCTTTGCCTCCCTGAGCTCCCAGGGTCCGGTGCCGACGGCCACCCGAGCATACTCCTCTTCACCAAGGTCGTCGAAGGCCGCTTTGCTGGGTATCACTCCTATGTGGGGAATAGCCAAGGCGATGAGCATGTCGTACTGGACAGTGCCCGTATTGACCGAGAACGTATAGTCGTCGATCTTGGTGATTCCGCCCTCTGGGTTGTCAAACAGCCTGGTGTATTGGGCGGTCCCCCCGTTCAGCGATTCGGGATCGGCATAGCCTTTCAATGCCCAAATTACATCATCGGTGGTCATCTCCCCGTATCCCTTGTGGAACTGCACGCCCTCCTTGAGGGTAAATGTCCAAGTGAGGCTGTCCTCCGACAATTTCCAATCGGTTGCCAACTCCGGAAGGAATTCGCCTTTTTCGTTCACAGTAACCAGAGATTCACCAGAAGAGATACCGACAAAGAGCCAACTCGCACCGGTCCCGTTCTTGAGGCTGGCCTGCATGGAGCCAAATTCCTTGAACCCAAAATCAAGGGTGCCATGTGGGGCGTCGTCCGCCATAGAGGCCGTCGGCGCAGCCGTGGGTCTTGGTTCCGCAGTGGGTTGCGCTGCTGTGGTGAGTTGCACTGCCGCGGCGGGTTGAGGTGCGGCGGTCGGTGCAGCCGCAGATTCGGGTGTCGATGTTGCCGAATTGCCACAGGCGACCAACAGCAAGAACAACAAGGCTGCCGGCATCAAAATTTTCAACCAGGAAATGGAATGCCGCAAGTTAATCATAATTCATCCCTAATTCATAGTTGTATTGGTTCTTGTAGTTCAATTATTAGTAGCAACTCGGGAGATAATTCAATTAATGCGTCGAAATTGTAAGGTATCAGAACTGCTGCTTCGGTGTCAATCCTAAAGGTGTCAAGCAACAGGGCAATCGCATTTGCGGGGGAGTGGTGTTGGAGGTTTTAGAGTAGCAGGTGTTGAGGAAGACACAGTGCTTTGGCGCTGAGTTGTGTGGAGGCAGTGGTGATGGGGATGACGATTGAGGAATTGGAGCCCTTGGAGGATCCCAGACACGGAAACGCAGAGCGGCATTCTCTGCACGACATCCTGATCATTGCCCTTTGCACCATCCTATGCGGCGGCGAAACGTGCACCGACATGGCCCTCTTCGGCCACTCAAAGCGGGAGTTCTTGGAATCCTTCCTGCCGCTCAGGAATGGCATCCCCAGCCACGACACCTTCTCCAGGGTGTTTCGCCTGTTGGACCCAGAGGCATTCCAGAAGTGGTTTCTGGGGTTCATGGGCCAGTTTGCCCAAGGCTGCGAGGGGGTCCTGGCCATAGACGGCAAGACGTTGCGGCGCTCCTATGACCGCGCCGAGGCCAAGTCGCCTCTGCACCTGGTCAATGCCTGGGCCGCAGAGCAGCGCCTGGTGCTGGGGCAACTGGCCGTTGACGGCAAGTCCAACGAGATAACCGCAGTGCCCAAACTCCTGGAAATGCTGGCCCTGCCGGGAATGGTGGTCACCGCTGACGCCATGCACTGCCAGAGAAGGCTGTCCCAGCAGGTGCTGGACCAGGGGGCCGATTACGTACTGGTCCTCAAGGGCAACCAGGAGTCCCTGAACGATGATGTGCGCCTGTTCCTCGACGATTCGGCCACAGACGTGGCACAGGCAAGCCAGACCAACAAGGGGCACGGGCGTATCGAGATCCGGACGGCCAGCATAAGCAGCGATGTGGCCTGGCTGCAGGAGCGGCACCAGTGGCCCGGGCTTGCGGCAGTGGGGAAGATAACCGCCAGCCGCTAGGAGGGAGGCCATAGCAGTGTCGAGAGCCGGTACTATCTGTTGAGCCAGGCATTTCCGCCGGCGCGGTTCAACCAAATCGCGCGGGCCCACTGGGGAATCGAGAACCAACTGCACTGGGTGCTGGATGTGGTGTTCAATGAGGACCAGTCCCGGAACCGGAAGGACAACTGCCCGGACAATCTGGCCCTGCTACGCAAACTGGCGCTAAACCTGGCCCGGCTGGAACCCTCCAAAGGATCCATGAGAGGCAAGCTGAAACGGGCCGGGTGGGACAACAACTACCTCGCCACATTGCTATCCCAATTCACCAAAATCCAAATGCAATAGCCCTGTGTCAAGCAACTGATGCTCCTATAGATGTCAAGGTGCGCTTCTGGGTATTCCGTAGGAGTGCCGCAAGGCCGAGAAGACCTCCCGAGCGACATATCGTTTGAGACAACGAATGACCTCGGTCTTACTCATCCCCTCCCCGGTGCGGCGATGCATGTATTCCCTTGTTCGGAGTTCATGGCTAAGCCTGACCAGAACGACTCGATAGAGAGCTGCATTGGCCTGCCGGTCGCCACCTCGGTTCAGCCGGTGCCGGTTGGTCTTTCCTGAGGAGGCAGGTATTGGATTCACTCCGCACAGCGCGGCGAAGGCAGCCTCGGAGTGGATGCGTTGAGGGTTACTGCCTGCAGAAATCAGCAGAGCGGCCGCAGTGTCGGGTCCTACTCCGAAGATGTCGACCAAGCCTGGGGCTGCCATCCGAGTGAGTCGTTCCAACTCGGCCTGCAAATTGCGTATCTCTCTATCGAGCTGAAGATAACGGCAGGCAAGGGATCGAAGGGTGTACTTGGCCGCAGCCGCGGGATCTCCAAGATGACCTGGACGGAAGCTCTTGCACCTCGTCGCCATTGCAGTGGCCGTCAGACCGTCGAGTGTTTCTCGAAGTCCGGACAGGGCCGTAACGACCAAGGCCTTCATCTGGTTGACGGCTTGGGTGCGTGCCTTGACAGCCGAGTCCTTGGCGGATTTCAGCATGCGGATCATCTCGATTTCGCCCTCGCCTGACTTGGGAGTGGCGTTGGCCACCCCGGCCAGCACCGCACGCGCTGCCATCTCCGCATCGGTGGGGTCGCTCTTACCCTTCCGGTATCGAGTTGACCGGTCAGGCCGGTTAACCTCGACGACAGTGAAGCCGCGACTGCTAAGGAATCGGGCAAGTCCGGCGCCGTAGGAACCAGTCCCCTCGACCCAGAATGCGCGTACCTCACCCAAGGTCCGGGACCACCGTTCGAGTTCCCTATACCCGTAACTGCTGGCTGGGGCCTGGCGCTGGGCGAGACGCACACCCTGCTGGTCGATGGCAACGGCCACGTGCTCGTCTTGGTGAGTATCAACTCCGACGACCACCTGGAAAGCGCAGATGAATTCGAGACCGACGACTGCTGTCATTTCCGCCTCCTGTAAGGAGTAGCGCGCCGGCCAGGTGAGCGGTCAAGACTGCGATGGGGCTGGAGGCCACGCTCCTTGTATCTTGGTTTTGGAGTGTGACAATCACTTCACTCAGGTGGACCGGGGTGCGGCAGACCGGTGGCTCCTTGGTCATGGAAGGCCGTCTCATAGCGAGGGTCGCCGCATCCACCCTGGAGAGAGCCCGAACAGTTGCCTGGGCCTACCGAGCCCGCATCTTGCAAGGACGGGCCAACGCTCACACAGGAGGTAGGCATGGAAAGAGAACCAAGCTACGTGGGCATTGATGTCTCAAAGGCCAAGGTTGATGTCGCCGTCCGGCCTACGGGACAGAGATGGGTCGTTTCCTACGACGAACCCGGGGTTGAGGAACTCGTCGTCCAGATGGTGGACTTGGATCCCGCCCTGGTGTTGCTGGAGGCTTCTGGCGGACTGGAGCTGCCGCTGGTGGCCGTCTTGGCCTCTGCGGCACTGCCGGTGGTCGTGGTCAACCCCCGCCAAGTTCGAGATTTCGCCAGGGCCACCGGGACGCTGGCCAAGACCGATGCCTTGGACGCGGCGGTCCTGGCACACTTTGCCGACGCCGTTCGTCCCCCCGTGCGCCCTCTCAGAGACGCTGAGACCCAGGTCCTCAACTCGCTGGTGGCCCGCAGGCACCAGGTGATGACCATGTTGGTGTCTGAGAAGAACCGGCTGGGAACCGCCATCAGCGCCGTGCGTCCTCGTATAGAGGCGCACATCGCCTGGCTGGAACAGGAATTGAAGGACCTCGACGAAGGGCTGCGGCAGACTCTTCTCCGGAGTCCGGTGTGGCGTGAGAAGGATGACCTGCTGCGCACCGTTCCCGGCGTGGGAGAACAGGTCTCCCTCACTTTGCTGGCCTACCTGCCGGAGTTGGGCACGCTGGACCGCCGGCAGATCGCCGCCCTGGTGGGCGTGGCTCCCTTCAACCGGGACAGCGGCATTCTGCGGGGCAAACGCGCCGTCTGGGGCGGTCGCTCCCGAGTACGGGGCGTCCTCTACATGGGGGCACTGACCGCGACCCACTGGAACCCCGTGATCCGGGACTTCTACCAGAAGTTGCTGGCGGCTGGCAAACCGAAGAAGTTGGCTCTGGTCGCGTGTATGCGCAAACTGCTCGTCATCCTGAACGCTATGCTCAAGCATGGCGCATCCTGGGGAGATAAGGGTTCGACATTCGCAACTCTTTCCTCTTGACACCAAAGACAGTTGCATGAGGTCCAATTCTTGAACAGCGGCCGATGGACAGGCCTACCTGCGGGCGGCACGGACATCTCGTACGACGGAACCAGCGCTGTGGTCAGCGGCCTGCCGGCCGGCGATGTCTACTCCTTCCGCGTGCGCGGGGTTAACTCCGATGCAGTGTCGGCGTGGTCGGCCGACGTGGCCTTGCCGCACAGGATCGTCCTGGAGAGCGAACTCACGGCGGGCCGACAGACCGACATCGTCCCCGTGGCGTCGGGGTATTCGATCTTCGGAAACCTGGGAGGGACCCTGTCCCCGGACTTGTTTGTGCTTGAGGGCAGAACCCACAGGGTTCAACTGCTGGTGCTCGACCAGGAGAGCCTCTGGTTGGGTATTAGCCCGGAACTGCCGGCGGACTTCATCCTGCGCGTCGGCGACTCCACCTACCTCGGCAGCCAGAGCATGAACCCCGATATTGCGGCGGTGCCGGAGGCGTACTGGTGGCCCTCGACGCCCCCGGCGCTTTTCGGGGACGACCCCGTCCGGGTAAGGCTGATTCTCCACCCGGATGACCAACTGGGGGACCGTCAGAAGGCGCCGGTAACAGCGTTCTTCAGCGACTTTCCCATGGAGCACGTCAGGAACGAGGATGTGTCGTTCCGCATCACCTTCAGCGATGAGGTCGCCATGACCGCCGACGCGCTGCGTGACCACATTCTGTCGGTGTCCGGGGGCACGGTCTCCGGCGTCGAGGCCATTGGCACCGAGAACAGCAAATGGGCCGTCTCGGTCACGCCCAATTCCAGGGACCCAGTCACAATTGCGATCGAACCCGACCTGGATTGCGCGCTTCCCAATGCGATCTGTACTGCCGAAGGCCGGCGGCTGTTCAACCGGATGGAGTTGACGGTAGAACCAAGGCCGAACAACCGGACGTCGGGAGCACCCACCATCAGCGGCACGGCCGAGGTGGGAGAGACACTGACGGCGGACACGTCCGGCATCTCCGACGCCGACGGCATGACCGGCGCAACGTTCAGCTACCAGTGGGTGTCGTACGACGGAAGCGGATACACCGACATCGCGGGCGCGACAGGCGCCAGCTACACACCGGTCTCCGCAGACGAGGGAAAGGCCTTCAAGGTGCGTGTGTCGTTCACCGACGCCGCCGGTTACAAGGAATCGCTTACCAGCGAAATGGCCCGCATGAGTCGACCATACGGACTGACCGCAACGGCCTTGGATGGTGCGGTGGTGCTGACCTGGAAGCTGCCGGCGGGCTTTCCCTACCAGCGGATATACTTCCAGGTATTGCGCAACCGCCCCGAGCTTGGCGAGACCGAACCACTGGTGCACGTCAGGTATACCGAGGAGGTGGGACTCACCTACACCGACACGGACGTGGAGCCCGGGTGCTGTACGTGTACCGGGTGCAGGGCGTGGACTTCCTGGGTTATGCACACGAGGCGTCCGAGCCGTTTGAGATGCGCACAGCGGAATCGACCCCGGTAGAGAACAGCCCCGCCGCCGGCGCTCCGACCATTGTCGGCACTGCCCAGGTGGATGAGACGCTAACGGCCAACGCCTTGGGAATCTCCGATTCGGACGGTCTGGCCAACGCCACCTTGGCCTATCAGTGGATAAGGGTGGAGAGCGACTCCACCGAGGCCGACATCACCGGCGCTACCGGTTCCAGCTACACACCGGTTGCTACCGACCAGGGCAAGACCATCAAGGTGCGGGTGTCGTTCACCGATGATGCGAGCAACGCCGAAACGCTGACCAGCGCGGCGACAGCCGCGGTGTCAGCCGCGCCGCCCCTCACCAATACTGCTGCCAGCGGGGCTCCGACTATTACAGGAACCGTCCAAGTGGGCCAGACGCTGACCGCAGGCACCTCGGCAATCACTGACGCCAACGGATTGGACAACGCGTCGTTCACCTACGAGTGGCTCCGGGACGACACCGCCATAGCCGTCGCCACCAGCTCGACCTACGTGGTCGCCGGAGCCGACGAGGGCCACGCCATCAAGGTGCGCGTTTCCTTCACCGACGACGCCGGATTCAGCGAGAGCCTGACCAGCTCCGGCCTGGACATTCCGGTCGTACCGCTCGAGGGTCATTTCGACGCCGCGACCGTGCCGGCCAGCCACGGCGGCCTCAATTCCACGTTCACGTTCCAGCTCTATTTCAGCGTCGAGCCCACCCTTGGGTTCGAGAACGTCCGGGACAACGTCCTCACACTCACAAGCGGCGACATCACCAAGGTACGGCGCACGGACGGGGAAAGCACCGCGCCCAACACCAGGTGGGAGCTGACGGTGCAGCCCACCGGAGCAGGGGCCGTCACCATCGCGCTCAGCCCGACGACCGACTGCAGCGCCGACAGCGCCGTCTGCACCACCTGGGGCAAGATGCTCTCCAACAGCGCCAGCATAACCGTCGCAGGCCCGTAACCCACCACCCTACTCCCTGCCTGCGAGCAGACATACACCGTCCTGGCGGGCCGCTCACCTAGGCCGAGTCCGCCAGGAGGTTCCGTTCGCTTATAGCGTATGGTTGAGGCCAACTAATGTGTTTCTGGAGGGTATACGCTACAAGCAAACGGAACCATCCACAATAATGACATCATGCAGCTCGGAACTCGGGAAGAAGGATACCTCTCACCATGAACAGGGATAAGTTTGGAGACTCTTACGACATCGTAAAGCAGAGCCTCCTACGGTGGCTTTCCGATCACGGCACATGGTCCGTTCATCCGATGTTCACCGACAAGGACCCGACGTCGTATGCGGAGGCCTATTGCAGTTTTCTGGGCGTGTCCGCAGTTACTACCCAAACTTTCTTCGGGAAATACCACAGCCGGGACTGTTGGATTGCGGCAGGCAACAATTGCCAAGACCACCTATTTTTCGACCCGGACACCGGACACCGGCCGGACAGACCGGGGAGATACTTTAACAAGTATCTATTGGTCTCTGAACTTGTAACGATTGCCAGAGCTCGTCCAAAGAAGCTCACCCTGGTATTCGACCAAAGCATCGACCGTCGCAGGGCTAACAAGGAACAGGTCAGGGAAAAACTTAATCAACTCAAGTGCTGTGGTGTTCATGGGGTCGCTTACAGGTCCCACGCCAATTTCATCTTGGTGTCCTGCGACAAGGATGTTCTGAGCTGCGCCAAATCCACCCTCTTAAATTCGTCACAACTCCCTCCTGACCGCTTTGTTGAACTAAAGAGGGCCGGTGTGGCGATTAGCGGGAAATCGGACTGAAACGGGCCGTTCCAGCGCCGATTGGCGGGAATCCCAAGATATCCGGCTCTTCAGAATGCGATTTATGGCCTCTGTTTTCCTCGGGATCGTGCCCGATTGGCCACTCGGCCCGGCAATCCAGCGGACGGGGTTCGCACGCTGGTGGTACAGACGTGGAGACGGCGGTTCGCACAACCGGTGTTCTGACCGCCGGACGTAACCGGGGGAGTCGAACCGGACGCAAGGCGGGTAGACTGGCTGGGTCATTCACCCGGGCGGCCCGTCTCCATCGATCAGGCCGTTCTGCACGGCCCAGATGGCCATCTCGGCGTTTGATCCTGGGGCGATCTTGTCGTGAATCCGGTAGATGGAATTGGGGACATTGGAACGGCTCCCGCCGTCGCCCGTGAGGTTGAACTGGCCTTCGACCTGGAGGAAGGGAAATGAGTGAGCCATCAGCAATACCGCCTGGACCGGTGCCCGAAATTAGTGGGACGCCCTACTTCCCTCCCGCACATTGCTCGTACCCCTGATTTCGTGGCGCCGGCGTCCGCCGTGAAAATACGGACAATGCTAGGACATTCTCCAGACCCACGGACCGCCTGTCATAGTCGTCGGTCCTGACGAGTCCGAGTCCACAGTGACCTTCCGGCCTGCGTGATAGCGCAGCAATCCTTGTTAGCCGGAGTCGGTCTTGGCTGACAAGTCCGCTGCTGCGAGACCCTCGGAATCGGATCGGGCCCCTCTGACGGACCATCCCGCGGAAAGTCCGATCACGAACCAGCCAATTGCCAGGATGCCCACGGCGAATATGGTGTCCCCGATGGAGCGCAGCCACCGGAAGACTTCCAGAACGGGAGTCTGCAGAAATTCGGCCGAGCGGGCGTACCACATCCCGTGCTCCACGCTGGCCCAGGTCTGGGCAAGTCCCACCGGAAGCAGGCTCATCAGGACCATCAGCGCCAGCCCGATGTTTATTGACCAGAAGGCGAAGGAAAGGGACCCGGTCCGCCATTGCCGGCGCACCGTCAGTATGCGCAGGCTCAGCAGCGTCAGCCCCAGTCCCAGGTTTCCGTAAACCCCGAACAGCGCCGCATGGGCGTGCACCGACGTGGTGTTCAGCCCCTGCATGTAGTAGAGGGCGATGGGCGGGTTGATCAGGAAGCCGAACAATCCCGCCCCGACCAGGTTCCAGAAGGCCGATGCTATGCAGAAGAACACCGGCCACTTGTAGTGGTGGATCCACGATGTCCGCCGGGCCATGGACAGGTTCTCGTAGGCCTCGAAACCAATCATCACCAAGGGCATCAGCTCCAAGGCGCTGAATGTGCCTCCGATGACGAGAATGACGGGCGTGGTGCCGGTGAAATAGAGATGATGAAACATCCCGAGCACGCCGCCGGTCAGGTAGAGGATGGTGGTGAACAGAATAGCCATGACCGCCGACTGAACGCGGACCAGGCCCAGGCGCACGAAGACCAGGGAGATCACCGCCGTGGCGAATACCTCGAAGAAACCCTCCACCCACAGGTGGACCACCCACCACCGCCAGTATTCGGCGATGGCCAGGTTGGTGTGCTGTCCCGGGATGAGTCCGGGGGAGTAGAAGAAGGCTATGGCGCCAATGGACAGTATGAAGATCCCCAGGAACTGCCGCCTCCTGCTGTCGCCCTTGGCGTCCCGCCATGCCGGCAGCAACGGCCGCAGCATCAGCGCCAGCCACAGGAGCAGGCCCGCCAGGAGCAATGCTTGCCAGAGTCTGCCCAGGTCCAGGTACTCGTACCCCTGATGTCCGACCCAGAAGTTGGTCTTGTCACCGAGCACCTGGTGTATCGCGAAGGCCTGGCCCAGCATCGAGCCGGCAACGACGACCACCAAGGCCGCCAGCAGCAGGTTGACCCCCAGGCGCTGGAAACGGGGTTCGCGACCGGTGATCAATGGTACGAGGCAGAGGCCCGTGGCCAGCCAGGAGGTGGCGATCCAGAGCATGCCCAGCTGCACGTGCCACGTCCGGGACAGGGAGTAGGGCACGATTTCCGCCAGAGCGATGCCATAGAACTCGGTCCCCTCCACGCCGTAGTGGGCCGTGACGATTCCCGCGCCGATCTGGGCCACGGCAAGTGCACCCACGACCCAGAAATACTTGTGGGTTGCCCGCATGGACGGTGTGGCATCTGTCCCGAGCAACGGGTCGGCGGGAACGGAAGTCGGTTCGCTGCGCCAGGTGTCCCGGGTGGCAGCGAAAAACCACGCCAGACCGCCGATTCCCCCAAGGAGCAGCACGAAGCTCACGACGGACGTCACGATCATGGTCCCCGTGGGGCGGTTCCCAACCAGGTCATCGGGAGGCCAGTTGTGGGTATAGGTGATGTCCCTGCCGGGCCTCTCGGTCACCGTGGCCCAGGAGGCCCAGAATATGAATGTGGTGAACGCCTCCCTCCGGTCCGCGTCGGGAATCACCGACCGGGGCATCGCGTAGCTCTCCCTGAGATGGTCCAGCTCAGGGTCATCGCCGAAGAGCGCAGTGTAGTGGGACTGGACGGCCCGGATGGCCTCCGCCCTCAGGGGAGAGACGGTGATCTCCTCGGTGGCGTCATCGTAGGTGTTGGTGCGGACCTCGTCCTGCAGCCGCACCGTCAGGGCTGCGGCCTGCTCGGACGGAAGGGACTCGAAGGATGACCTGTAGTCATCTTGCGCCCAGTGCTCCAGCAGCCAGACGGCCTCCCGGTGAACCCAGTCGGCGGTCCAGTCCGGAGCCGTGTACGCCCCGTGCCCCCAGATGGAGCCCAGCTCGTGCCCGCCGATGGAGCGCCACACATCCTGGCCGAGGCGCAAGTCGTCGCCGGTGAAAATGACCTCCCCATCGGAACTGGCAACCGCCTCGGGGATGGGTGGTGCCATCTGGTAGACCTCGCCCCCGAAGTAGAGCAGGGCGGCAAAGGAGCCAACCACGACAACTATCAGGGTGGCCCAGAGAGCCAGATACACCCGGTTCACTCGGCGGGGATTTGCCGTCGCAACCCCGGCCTCACGCGCCTCGTCGGGAATCCGGCCAGCGTGTTCCATAGCCTCCACTCCGTCGTCAGCGGAACTGCGTCCCCGCTTCCAGGAAATTCGCCGTGTCTAGTAGGCCGCGGTTACGATCTGCATTCCCGGTCGCAGGCGCACGCGCCACGCCCGGTCAAGCTCCCCGCTCCATTCCGGGTCCAGTGCCTTGGCGGTCTCGCAAATGCTGTCCAGCCAGAGCTCGTACAACCGGGGTTGAATGTTGCGGCCGCAGCGGCCGTGGACCCGCCCCAGGTGGTCCAGTTCCTGCCGGAGGGCCGGGTCGGACAGATCGAGGCTGAGCAACTTGTGCACCGAGTCCCGAAGCACCTGTTTCTGCCGGTTGAGGTCTGTCCCGGAGAAGAGAGGAGGGATTTCCGGGGACGAGTTCAGGAATTGTTGATAAAAGACCTCTCCGAAGTCGCCGGTGGCTTCGCAGCGCCCCAGGCTCTGTCTGACCGCCTCATCGGCATACTCTCCCGGTGTTCTCATCCCGGATTCCTCGACCTGATCCCGGGAGAAATCTATTCGGCAGGTCAATGGCCCCGGAACAACCACCTTGTGGGGTGCCCCGGGATGGATGACTACGAGGTCTGGTGCCTCCACCAGGCGCTCATTCCCTGTCGTCAGGTCCACAAAGAGGATGCTGCCCTCGAGAATGTGGAGCACTCCCCAGCGGCCGGAAGCCAGGGTGTGTTCCCGCTGCAGGGCCTCCGGAATGGTCTCTCTGGTGAAGTTGAGGCTGCTGCCCGCGGGGACCAAACCGGGCGGTATGCGGTCGGCTTTCATATTGCTCCCCAAATCCATCACCCCTCCAAATGTTGCCGTTTCTAAAGGAGAGAATTCTCTCTCCGGCGAGCATTGCAGGCAGCGCGTCCAATGAGAACGTATCCTCATTCACTGTACTGATAAGGATGGGTTGAAGGAATACCGCAAATGCAGTATTTCCCGTGGGGATGGAGCCGAAAGCTAGGAGCCCGTCCGAGAAACAGGGTTGGCGAGCCGTTGGGGGTATGATGGAGTGGAGCATCAGACGAGCGGAGCGGTCAATGAGCAAGACCTACCTTCCCTACGATCCCGAGCAGCAGTTGCTGCTACCGGCGGCGCTGCAGGAATGGTTGCCCGAGGACCATCTGGCCTACTTCATCTCCGACGTGGTTGACCAGTTGGACCTCTCGGACATCACCGCCCGCTATGAGCAGGAAAGGCGGGGCGGCCCTCCCTACCATCCCAGGATGATGGTCAAGGCGCTGCTTTACGGCTACTGCACCGGTGTGGCCTCCTCCCGTCGCATCGCCCAGAGGCTGCACGAGGACATCGCCTTCCGGGTGCTGGCGGCCAACAACACGCCGGACTTCCGCACCGTCTCCGACTTCCGGAAGGACCACCTGGAGGCGTTGGGGGAGTTGTTCCTGCAGGTGCTGGAGTTGTGCCAGCAGGCAGGGCTGGTGAAGCTGGGGCACGTGGCGCTGGACGGGACCAAGGTGAGGGCCAATGCCTCCAAGCACAAGGCGATGAGCTACGGGCGGATGAAGGAGAGGGAGGAGCGGTTGCAGGCCGAGGTGGACGAGTTGCTCCGGAAGGCGCAGAAGGTGGACGAGGAGGAGGACCGCCGGTACGGGAAGGACAGGCGTGGGGATGAGTTGCCGGAGGAACTGGCCTTCCGGGAGGGACGGTTGCGGAAGATAAGGGAGGCCAAGGCGGCGCTGGAGGCCGGGGCAAGGGCGGAGGCGGAGCAGGCTGAGTCCGAAGGCCGCAATCATCCCGGGGTGCCTGATGACAAGGCGCAGCGGAACTTCACCGACCCGGACTCCCGGATCATGCCTGGCCCGGGAGGGAGGGATTTCCAGCAGTCCTACAACTGCCAGGCGGTGGTGGACAGCGAGCATCAGGTGATTGTGGCGGCCCGTGCCACCAACCAGCCCTCGGACAAGGGGCAGGCCGTGAGCATGATTGAGGAGACCACCCTGAACGCGGGCGCGGTGCCGAAAGAGGTATCCGCCGACGCCGGGTACTACTCGGCCAAGGCGGTGGAGGAACTCTACGCCCTGGGAGTTGACCCGTTCGTCGCGCCGGAGAAAACCCGCCACGGCTGGGTGCCGCCACCGGTGCCCCGCGGCCGCATACCCAAGGGACTGTCGGCCAGGGACCGGATGCGCCGCAAGCTGCGGACGAAACGGGGACGTGAGCGCTACGCCCTCCGGATGGAGACGGTGGAACCGGTATTCGGGCAGATCAAGCAGGGCCGGGGATTCCGGCAGTTCCTGCTGCGGGGTCTGGCGAAGGTGAACCGGGAGTGGCTGCTGATCTGCGCCGGGCACAACCTGCTGAAGCTGTTCCGGTACGGGGCTGGGATGTCCGGCAGGGTGGGAAGCAAAGGCGCCACTGGGAACAACAGGGAGACGTGCCGGGTCATGGGCAGTGGGATTTTCAAGAGACAATCGGCATGTGCCTACCCGCACCACGCAAGAACCGTTGCCTCAGGGTAATCCCAGCTGACCGACACCGCCAGTTGGTCAATCCTCGGACGGGCTGCTAGAGCAGATGCTGACGCTGGGCGGCAAGGACCGCGGACATCATTCCATGGGAGTGGAGCTTTTCGCAGGCGTTGCTGATGTGCTTCCGGACGGTGTGCACGCTTATGTGGAGCTTCCCGGCAACTTCAACGGGGCGAAGTCCCGACGACAGCAGGCGGAGCACCTCCAGCTCCCGTGGGGTGAGCGGAAGTTCTGTGATAGCGGCCGAGCCGGGTTCATCGGGAGGAGCCTCGTGGAACATGTGGACGAGGATGACGTGGTCAGCGTCGTCGGTGGCGATGAGCGGGATCATGGTCATCCGTTTGCGTTCCCCCGAGGCGCACTGCATTCGTACGTGGGCTGCGTTTGGAATTCGTCCACGCTTTGCTGCGACGACCGCCGGGCAGTCCCGGCTGCAGAAGGGTGTCATCCCGTCGTGCCGAACGCCCTGCGCGACTTCGTAACACTTCCGCCCAAGAGCATCCTGCGCCTTGTGGCCCAGGATCCTCTCCGCCTGGGGATTCCAGAAAACGATGTTCTGTTCCATGTCGATGGCGTAGGCCCCGTATGGGGCGCTCTCCAGCCTGTCGAAGAGACTGGCAGGAACCGTTTTCATCTCAAATGTCCTGAGGGTGCGGCCGCAGAGTTCTATCGATTGGCATTATACGCCGGGTGTCTTCAATCCTTCGGGCCGGCCGCGTCGAAACTGGAGCCGAGGAGCGCAGAAAACTGACTGATCGCCCGATGGCGCTGGTAGCTCCTAACTGGCCAGAAGCAGCGAGTTTGCGCTGTCACTGTCCGGCGCCCAGGGAAGCAGCCCTGTCTGCGTACTGAGATCGGGAGCGTCAACGTCCAGTCCCCAAGCGCCCATCCCCGGCCACCTACCCCCGTGTCCGTGGCAACTTTGGCCCTGCAGGGTTGGTGGCTAACACAGAGCCGACGCGGGCATACGGTCAACTGTTCGCCAACCAGGAATCACACACGGGAACCCGGACCGCTACTCCAGCGCGGCCCTGGGGCCAATCTGACACCGGCGCTTGTTCCGAAGCCCCCGCTGCCTGACCCGTGGGTGGCTGGAAACAGCCCTGTTTACAGCCATGGCTGTAAATCCCCACTCCCCGTAGCTGAAGGGGTGGCTGGAAACTCCATTTGCAGCCACCCCTTGGCAGAAAGCCATACATCGGGCCAGCACCCTCCAATACCAACCAGGACCAGCCGCCGTGTACGAGAATCCCTGTCCCCTCAAGGGCGTACCCAAGCGGGAGATCTTCCTCGGCCTGTTCCTCGGCTGATGGGAGAAACTCGCCAATGCCTCGTAACCGACAACCCCAGATCTCCACAAGAGAGGCGGCACCAATGCCCACAGTCAAGGTCACCATAGCGGTCGGCGATCCACAGGGACTGCACTTTGAAGACCTCGAGGTCACCGGCTCCACCTACACAGCTGTCCCACGGACGCTCATCACACGCCTCGGCGTGCCGGTCGTACGTTCTCTCCCCACGGAGACCGCCGACGGCCCCGTCTCCAGCGTCGACGTCGGCGAAACCACCATCCGGCTCGAAGGACAGCAGTTTTCCACCCAAGTCATATTAGCCGAAGAGGACGCCGCCAGCGTGCTGGGCATCGTGGCACTGCAGGAGGCGCTACTCGCCGTCGACCCCGTGGCACGCCGGCTGACGCCCACCCACCTGCCGCGCCACTGACCCAGGTGCACCATTGGTATATCGGGCACAGCGGCCGAACCGGTATCTCCCCGAGGATCCCGAACGCATTAAGGCAAACCCGACTAGCGGACTCCTCGCCTACCCCTCTGGACTGGCCTGCATCCGGGTAGAACTCCACAGATATCAAACCGGAGTCCGAATCCACGAGTTCCTCATCATTCCCCTTTGGTCCAGGGAAACCCTCACACTCCTCGTCCATCACCAGCCGTTCCGACAACCCCAGCTCCCCCTCCGCCCCAGCTGTGCTCGCAGCACACCCGGTGTCCGATACATTTACGCCGCAGAGATGGTCCCCTACGACCCAGAACTCGCGGATGCCGACACCTCAAACGCCTCGTCCTGCAGAAGGCCTCCCTAATCTCAGGTCTAACCCTCTGAGAAACTCGCCATTTCTGGCACATCTCCCCAGCCGAATCTACCTTGGCCACACCCACCACCCCTGACTCCTGACAAACACCGCCGACCAGCTCCCCTCTCCCTGGCTCCGCCGTTTGATGACAGTAGCCCGTTACGCCTCAGGTCCCGGATCCCCGATCATGGACACGAGCCGCTCAGCGCCTGACAAACAGTAACCGGCGACGACGCCGGCGCTACCGCTATCCCGAATCCCAAACGCTATTATCCAAATGATTCCCTGTTGTAGGTTTAGCGTAGCGATTCGGCTCCGTTGGTGTCGAATCTCCGATTTTTGCCCTCGAATCCGATATCATGACCTTGCAAGCCGGTGATTGACGGTCGCCTGCCCTCAGGATGGGTGGATTGGCGTTCCCGAACACACCCGTAATCAGGCTTTCCGCTCGGTCCGATTACGACATTGTCAGACTCGTTGGTGCTCACGCTACCTTGCCAGCGTGACGTGTCGGGGCGCAGCCATAGTGGGTTATTGGGTGGAGGATAGGTTTTGAACGGTGCTGAAACGCTGGCAAAAGTGTCCAGATCGGTGGCTACGTTGTGGGTTGGAGTCATGGCCGGGTTTTTCTTCGCGTTTTCGGCTGTGGTCATGCCAGGTTTGTCTACTGCTGACCCTGCAATCGCTATGGAAGCAATGCAAGCGATAAATGCCTCTGTGCGCAACATTGCGTTCGCTGTCGGCTTTTTTGGTACGCCGTTGGCATGTGTTGCCGCGATGGCGCATGCGGCTCATCGGAGGGACTGGCCAGCCGGGTGGATGGTCTTGGTCGGTGGGAGCGTTTATATAATTGGTGCTTTTGGGGTCACTTTTCTTGTCAACGTGCCCTTGAACGAAACTTTGGCTTCGTTGGACCCAGGATTGCCCGAGAATCGTTCCGAGATGCTCTCCTATATTAGCGAATGGTCGATATGGAACAACATCCGAACGGTCGCCAGCGTGATTGCCTTTGCGTTCATTCTTTGTAGCCTAGTCGTAAGCCAATCCGGAAGACGGCTGAGTTCTTGACGACGGATGCTCGGTGGTCCGGACGCGTTAGCTCCGTTCGCTCCCATATGGCGCATCCATCCGCAATCCGTTATATAAGGCGGGACCGTCCGACACCCGGAGCATACGCGCGATGCTGAAAATGCGACCTATCACTCCTGACGGGTTCGATCCTTGGGCTCGCGCCGAACCGCGTGCCCACAGCAATCGTCTGGCCGATGACCCCGACCAGTAACCTCCCCATTTCGACCTCGGTAGCTCCATAGCAGTTTTCGACGGCAGCAAAATTGGGTGCCGTACCGCCTAATTGCCCAAACGATGTCACCAGTGGGCGGGAATTTTACCCATCCACCCGCTCTGAGCATCTCGACGTCCTAGCGTGCTGCCCGTATACGTGGCAGCCGAGTATTGGCAACATCCTGGCATCCCGCATTTCAGGGTGGAATCTGCTGGAAAGGTCAGCGCTGAGGCCGCTTTCGATGTCCAGCGTCGCTACCCTGATATTTCCACAGTCCTCCGCCATGCTGCCGCAGAGGCGTCCATCGGCGTCCGCTGGGAGGTGGCCTTTCCCCGTACCCGATCTCTCTCGTTGATGATCGGTGCCATTATCGGCCGATCGTCAGAGCGCTGTCGCCCAGACGGGATCGACGAACGGGCCCAGGAGCTCATCCGATGTTCCGGTTGCAGGCGCGTTTTTGTCAGGTCGTTAAGGAACTGCCCTTAGTACTACAGTCGCAGATTAAGAGCGGGTAGAATTGGGGCAATCAGCGGGTCGTGAGGTGAGGTTGTGGCAGGGCATCAGGATGAGGTGGCTGTGGTCACCCGGTGGGCCGAGGGCATCGAGCGGGTACACGAGTGCATCGCGGGACGGTTCCGGCGTCCGGAGCCGCGCCGGCGGGCGCTGGACTATCTGAAGGGACTTATTTCTCCGGTGGAGCGCAAGAACGGCTGGCAACTGGCGGAGCAGGCGGGCGACGCCACTCCCGATGGGGTGCAGCGCCTGTTGTACAACTACCAGTGGGACGCGGACCTGGTTCGCGATGACTTGAAGAACTACGTGATCGAGCATCTGGCCGACGCTGGCGCAGTTCTGGCGGTGGACGAGACCGGATTCCTCAAGAAAGGGGACAAGTCGGTTGGGGTGCAGCGTCAGTACAGCGGTACGGCAGGGCGGATCGAGAACAGTCAGATTGGCGTATTCCTGGCCTATGCCAGTGCCAGGGGGAGGACGCTGCTGGACCGGGAATTGTACCTGCCCCAGGTGTGGGCGGAGGACTTGGAGCGCCGGCGGGAGGCCGGTGTGCCGGAGGGGGTGTCATTCCGGACCAAGCCGCAACTGGCGCAGCTCATGCTGGAGCGGGCGGTGGAGTCGGGAGTGCCCTTCGCCTGGGTGGCCGGAGACGAGGTCTACGGCAACGACCGCAACCTGCGGCTGTGGCTGGAGCGAGAGGGCGTTCCCCACGTGCTGGCCATCAAACGCAGCGAGAAGCTATGGGCTTTGACGGACAGGGGACCGCGACAGGTGAGGGCCGACCGTCTGGCCTCAGGGGTTGATGAATGCGCTTGGGTGAGGTGCAGCGCCGGGGACGGAGCCAAGGGACCACGGATCTACGACTGGGCCACTGTGGATATACGGCCCCTGAGGGAGCCTGGCAAGGGCTATTGGCTGCTGGTCCGGCGCAGTCTGTCCAACCCCGGGGAACTGGCCTACTACGTCTGTTACGGCCCGGCGGGAACGACCCTGGAGGAACTGGCGAGGGTGGCCGGGACCCGGTGGGCCATAGAGGAATGCTTTGAGGAGGCCAAGGGACAGGTGGGGCTGGACCAGTACGAGGTGCGGAGGTGGGATGGCTGGTACCGGCACATCACTCTGGCGATGTTGGCCCACGCGTATCTGTCCGTGATCAAGCATCAGGCCATGGAACAGGGAGAAAGGGGGGCTACTACTGTCTCGATGAAGAACTGGTTCCGATGACAGTGCCGGAGGTGCGCCGGCTGCTGACCCGCCTTGTATGGACAGACAACCAACCGCCTGATTTCATCCTGTACTGGTCGTGGTGGAGACGCCGCCACCAAGCCAGAGCCCAGAAATGCCATTACAAACGGCGCCTGTATGATCTGCGACTGTAGTATTAGAAACTATCTCAAATTAGCGAGGCTCCATTGACGGCGGTACCAGATAAGGGCACATGCCAGTTGGAGCAGACCCAGGTAATTGGATGGCTTCTTGTCGTAGCGCACCAGTATCGCCCGGCACTTGGACAGCCAGCCCAGGGTCCGTTCCACCACCCACCGCCGCGCTGGGTGGGTCTTCTCGCCCGACTGGCCCAATTTCTCTTCGCCAATACGCCGGATGTGCGGTTGGTATCCAGCGTCGGCGACGGTTCGGTGGCCGGTGGGGTTGTCATACCCCTTGTCCAAGCACAGGTTCTGGACGCCTTCTGGACGGTCCACCACTATGCTCTCCAGCGTCGGCCTGAGGAGTTTCGTGTCGTGGACATTAGCTCCAGCCACCACCACGCTCAGTGGTCCGCCGGCCCCGTCGACCAGGATGCTTCTCTTGCTTCCTGCCTTGCCCCGGTCCGTGGGATTGCGTCCAATGGCGCCCCCCCCAAACGCGCCTTTCCCATCGAGCAGTCAGCTGACTGCCATTCCCAGTTTACGCCGTCCAACTCCCGGCATTCTTCGATCAGGACGGCCCAGATACCCTCCAGCACCCCACGCTCGACCCAACGCTGGAAGGTCCGGTGGATGGTGCTGTCATCCCCCAACTCCTTGGGCAAGTGGTTCCATTGGCAGGAGCTACGCATGCGGAAGATGACGCCTTCCAGCATCTTCCGCTGGTTCACCCGTTTGCGCCCCTTCCCCCTGGGTGGGTCCAACTCCAAAATCACCGGTTCAATTCGCTGCCACAGATCATCCGGTATTTCCCAGATCGTTGGCAGGGACACGCTCTTTCCCATCATCCACCACCACACAGGTTTCCCCTATCTTACCCCCACCGCCTATGTGCTCTCTTTCTCAGATCAATACCTTTTTGAGATAGTTACTAATACTACAGTCGCAGATGGCCGCTTGGGGCGTCGGACGGCCAAAAATCGCAACGTCTGGCTATGGCCAAAGTCTCCAATCCCAACTAAATCAAATCGAATTCGAGGCCGGGATTACCAAATCAGAATTAGTGCGACTGTAGTACTAAGTGGGGAGTCAGGTGGCGTGCCGTGGCCACTCTGCCTTGGTCGATGAGGAAGTACTAGCGGGAAAAGGAGTGTTGGAAAGAAACTTGTCGTAGTTCAGAGAGAAAGGAGTAGTGAGTATAAAGCTCATCATGAACTGAGCAGAAATCACGGCCAAGGAGAGCCGTTCGGCCGAATTCCTTACCGCGGCTTTGGCTCCCCACCCTGGAAATTTAGCTGCAAGGGTTCTGAGTGCCGCCAAGACATCCAGACCCTTGGTAGCAATGTCTTGTCTGACAACTGTGCAGGTAGTCTGGAGAGAGTTGCAACCGACTGTTTAACGTCAACTACTTTTGCCGGTCCTGTTGCCTCATTGAGAAATGTTACCGAGACTTTAGCACCTGGGGGCCACTCCAACCAGCGCTAATTCCGGCATTGCAGGGGGTTCCGCCATGGGCTCACCGGCAGCGGCGTAGACCAGCGTTTTGGCCATGATGCCGCGCCACTGCTGCACTCTGCGTTGCAGCGTCCGCAGGTGAGCCCGGCTGAAACGATCCGGTTCAGCCTCTTGCAGTCGGCCCAGCAATACCACGGCACTGGCGTCCGGGTCTTCCTGCAACCAGGACAGCACGTCGCACCACACTCCTTCGAAGGGGTCTGGCCGAGTTCGCCAGGTGCGGGGCGGTTGCACCCGCCGCTCCCGTGAGGTACGGGCTGCGTCCTGCCGCCACAAGTCGGGTAACTTGGCCAGGAACTGTTCCAGGCTCTCGCCGCTGGGAGTGGGCCGGATTTCGGGGAACGTAACCGCGGCCAGGGCCGACTGCGCTTCCCTGATGGCGTGCAGCAGCGCCACCGGATCCAACTTGACCCGATACTGACTCAGCGCTGCCTTCACCTCCACGCTGACCGCGTCGTGCTGCATCAGCCGGTCGCAGGGCGTGGCTGGCGGGCTGTACCGCTTGACGACCCTGGAGCCGTGCCGAGTTTTCTCCACCAACTTGAACGAAGGCTGGAAGTAGTTCACGTACTGTCGCACCGCCCCGTACAGGTGGGCCATGGTCTGTCCGGCAACTTGGCCCGAATAGCGGTCATGACCGACGTAGTGGCGCACCACCGCGCCGTTCTTCTGCTCAATCCAGGCCTGGTCGTTCTTGCGGTACGGCCGGGAACGGGTGAACTCGATGCCCCGCTCGGCGCAGTACTGGGTGAGAGTTTCGTTGATGAATACGCTGTCGTTGTCCGAGTCGATGCCTTTGACGGGGAAGGGCAACTGTCGCCCGATGGCCTCCAGTCCTGCCACCACCAGGGACTGCTCCCGAGCCAGCAGCGGCACCGCTTCAGTCCAGCCGGTGCAGATGTCGGTGGCCACCAGGCTGTGGATCATGGAACCCCACAAGGAGCCACCGTGGTGGACCACCAGGTCAATCTCCAGGAATCCCGGTGGCGGCGCATGCCAATCTGCGAAGGTCCGTACCGGAATATTGCGGCCCGGCGACTGATTCCTCCGGCGTCTGAGCCGCCGGCTCGCCGGTGTCCTGATGGGCTGGAGCAACCGGTCCAAGGTGGCGGCGCTGGCCGCCAGCAGCCGTTGGCGCACGCGAGGGTCCAGACCCAGGTGGCCGTGGCGCTCCATGGACTCTACCAGGTGGGGCAATGCCGCCTTCAGCCGCTTGCCGCAGATCCGGTCAGCAGCTTCCCAGACCACGATCACCGCCTGGCGGACCGCCTCGTCGTAGATCCGTCGGTCCTTTTTTACCGCCGGCTGCTGCTCTCCGTCGTCGCTGGACTGCCCCAGCAACCTGATGCCATGCTTGCGGTGATGACCGGTAACCGCGATGAACTCGTCCAGAATCCGGCTTTTCTCCCGCTTCGATGAAGCTCGGTAACGGTCTCGGATCGTCGCCAGCAATTCCTGTTTTGCCATCTTGCTGATGCCTCCTCCCACGCGATTGCCTCCCCGAGTTTGGGTAACATTTTATTTGAGGCAACCACTTGCGTTGGGTAACGGTTTTGTTGAGGCAATGCGCGGTTGGCGTCGATTATTCTTGCCGGTTCACCTCCTTATCCTGCCCCCGCTGCTGGGCCACTCCGGTCCGGTAGCTGGGGACGTTGAATTCCAGGACGACCGAGTGATGGACCACCCGGTCGATGGCGGCAGCGGTGGCCATTGGGTTGGCGAAGATGTGCTCCCACTGGGAGAAGACCAGGTTGGAGGTGATGCCCAGGGACCGGCGCTCGTAGCGTTCTGCGATGAGGGTGAAGAGCAGCTCCGACTCCTCGGCCCCCTGGGGCAGGTAGCCCAGGTCGTCCAGCAGCAGGAAGTCGTAGCTGTCGAGCTTGCGTAGTTGTCGCGGCAGGGCCAGGTCCCGCTTGGCTGCCAGCAGATCCTGCACCAGCCGGTAGGCCGGGGCGAAGAGCACCGAGCGGCCCGACTCCACCAGCCGGTGGCCCAAGGCGCACAGGGCGTGTGTTTTCCCGGTGCCGGGAAGACCGAAGGCCAGGACGTTGACGCCGCGGTCGACGAAGCTGCCGTCGGCCAGTTCCCCCAGTTGCTGTCTGAGAGACAGAGGCACCCGGTCGTGCTCGAAGGTTTCCCAGGTCTTGCCCGCCGGCAGCTTGGACGCGGTGCGCAGCCTGCTGATGCGCCGCTGCCTGCGGTCCTCGGCCTCCTGCTCCAGTACTTCCAGGAGAGTCTCCAGGGCGTCGCCGTGGCCGGCTGCAGTGAAGCGGGACACCGACTGCGCACCCATGGTGGGCAGCCGGAACTGGTGGCACAGCTCCCCGATCCGCTCCTGTATGGCCACTGTGTCCGTCATCAGGGTGTCAGTAGTCAGGGTGTCCAGCATCAGGCCACCTCCGCCAGCAGGGAGTCGTAGACCCTCAGGTCCGGCGTCCCGGGCAGGCTGAGTGCCGGCGCCTGCAGCGGCGCGGGACTGGCCAGCTCCCTGACTGCGGCGTAGTCGAAGGGTCCGCCCGCCTCCAAGAGCAGGGCCAGGGCGCTGTCCACCGTGGTCTCCATGGTCGTCGCCGCCAGGTGCAGGATGCGCCCGTACTCCACGTCGGCGCGTTCCCCACGCCATTCCCGGAGCGCATCGTAGGCCAGGCGAAAGGTCATGGTGGGAAACATCTGCTCCCGGAACCGGTAGCGGGCGAAGGCCCCGGGCTTGCGCACCAGGGAGCCGATGACGTGGCGGTAGTCAACCCGGGCCTCTTTCTCGCCCCGCACCCGCTCCATTCGATCCACGAAGGTGCCCTTGTAGTACACTTCCAAGTGTTCGGCGTACAGCCGGATCTGCACCTCCTTCCCGATGAGCCGGGAGGGCACGGTGTAGGTCCGTCCGGCTGCCTGGATGGTGCTCCACTTGCGCACCCGGGCCCGGTGGTTGACGTACTCCGGCACCGGGGCTGGGGGCAGGGGACGCAGATGTGGGCGCTCTTCCTCCAGCTTCCCCATCACCAGCCGGTTGCGCCGGTCCACCACCTTGCGGACGAAGCCGGCGTACTCCTCAAGGGAGTTGAAGTCACGGCTGCCCCGCAGCATGAGGGCTTGGTCGATGGCGTCCTTGAGCCGGTAGTGGGCCTGCTCGGCAACGCCGTTCTCATGGGACTCTCCTGCATTTATCAGGGTGGACTCGAGCCCATAGTGGTCCAGAAGCTCGGCGTAGCTGCCGTTCAGGGCCCTGCCGCGGCTGCGCCTCATCTCGTGGGTGGCGGCCGAGGTGTTGTCCGAGCGGATCACCCGAGGCGCACCGCCCAGCTCCCACAGGGCGTTCTGTAGCCCCTGCTTCAGGGCCAGAAAGGTCTCCCCCGTAGCCACCTCGGCATAGCGCCACCCTGAATGGCTCAGCACCAACTGGAACAGCCGGTGGCGATAGGCCCGACCGCCAACGGTCACTCCCAGGGAGTTGCAGTGGGTGAAGTCGATCTGGGCCTCGCGGCCCGGGGGATGCTCCTGGGGGAAGTAGACCTCTTGGTCCGGGCCGTTGAGCGCTCGCCAGTCTTGTAATCGTCGTTGCAGGGTGCGCAGCTGCGAGGCGCTGAACCGGCCGGGATGCCGCTCCTCCAGCCACTCGATAATTGTCGTTGCCCTGAGCCTGCCGGCGGCCTCGCCCCGGAGCAGGGGCAGGATTTCCTTCTCCCAGACTCCGTCGAAGGGATCGGGACGGGTGCGCCACTGGCGCTCAGTCTTGGTCTCCGACGGCAACGGGCCGCACTGCCACTTGCCGGCCGAGCGCTCGCTCATCCCCGCCATTGCCGCCGCCGTCTGTTGCGTCTTTCCTTCCATTCGTCTCTGCCTCAGTGTTGCGACTTGCTGATCTGTAACCAATCCGGCACCTCCTGTACCGGATGATTACTCTTGGGGACCGGCAAAAATAGTCGTCGCCAACCGGCAAGACTAATTGTCGTTGATCACCGACCAGCATTCGCGCAAATTTGCCGTTAAAGTGGCGGCAGTAAGGGGCATGAATTTGCCATTCCTCTCTTTGCGGCTAGATAGGCCTCAAAGCTGGAACAGAGGCTGGGGGGAAGTCTTCGGCCTACACTTTCGTAGCTGAATGAGCTTAGACGAGTCCCAAATAGGTTCGCCTTGTTAATTTGAAGACCGCAAGGGCCACCGGGCCCCATCCACTCCCCAGATACGAATCGCGGGTCGTTGCCCGGGCTAACGAAAGCAAATCGCTTTAGCAAAGGGTATGCAACGTTGCTTAGATCGCTGCGTGAGTTTAACGAAATCTTCGACAGTCAGCAAGATTTCAAATATGCGTGAATGAGTGCCCTGCTCATGCTTCGTAACATGCTACGTAATGATTCGGAGATTTCTCGACTGTGTGGGGATGGGGGTCTGTCCGGCATGGGTCTGTGGCGATTGGGCATCGGTCGTAGAAACGGCACCGCTGGGGAGGGTCTATGGGCAGGGTGAGGTCGCCGAGAATGTTGGGAGGGTCCCGGTGGGAGGCCATGTCCGGTACTGCTGAAAGCAAAGCCCGGGTGTACGGATGAAGGGGGTTGCGCAATAGCTCCTCTGTTTCTGCCAGTTCGACGATTTTCCCGAGTACATTACGCCGACCCGGTCGCACATATAGCGGGCGACTGCGAGGTCGTGAGTTACGTACAAGTAGGAAACGCCCAGATGTTCTCTCAGTTGCTGCATCAGTTGGATAATTCCGGTTCTGCTGGATACGTCCAGCATTGACGTCGGCTCGTCAGCCACGACAAACTTCGGGCGGATTACCAGCGCCCGGGCAATGGCCACTCGCTGTCTCTGACCCCCTGAGAGCTCGTGTGGATGACGAAGGAGGAACGAAGACGCCGGCGCCAGTCCGACCAAACCTAGGATCTCGCTTACGCGATCAACGCGGTCAATCACATTGCCAATCTTCTGCACCGACATTGGCTCAGAAACAATGTCGTAGACGGTGCGTCTCGGGTTCATCGACTCGTAAGGATCCTGGAATATCATCTGAACATGCCGTCGGAATCTCCTTACCTGCTTTCCCATTAAGGAAGATATATCGACGAACTCAGCTTCACCTGCTCCAGTGGGTGAAGTCGGAAGTCGGAAGTGGACACGTCCCCCGTCTGGTTCGAGCAACTTGACCAGCAGCTTGCCAATGGTGGTCTTGCCACATCCAGACTCGCCGACCACCCCAAGGCTTTCGCCTTCCGCAATACTGAACGACACCCCGTCCACGGCGTGGATAAAGCCAGAGGCCTTGCGAAAAAAATTCTTAGACACCTCGAACCGCTTGGACAGTTCTTGAACTTCCAAAAGCTGATCTTTGGGACTATTGCCTTCGCCGAGGTGGGGTTTGCGCCCCTTTTCAGTAACCATAATTTCAGTCGATTCGACCCGGATTCTCGTTCAGCGGGTGCCAGTAGTCGACCCAGTGGCTACCCTGGCTAGTCCTTGGCGGAAATTTCGAGCGGCATATTTCTGTCGCTCCGGGGCATCTCGGATGAAAGGGACATCCTGGAGGTGGATTCAAGAGACTAGGAGGCTCCCCAGGGAGTGTGCCAAGGGGCCTTTTTTCGCCGCGGATGCTGGGAAACGAAGACAACAGTGCTGCGGTGTATGGATGGAAGGGCGAGTCGAGGATGTTCGGAGTTCGTCCCATCTCTACCAGTCGGCCGGCGTACATGACTGCCACCATGTCGGTAACCTCCGCTATCACTGCTATGTCGTGGCTGATGTAGACCATGGCCGTATTGCGTTGGCGTTGTATGTCCCTCAATTCCCGCAGAATCCTGTCCTGGACTATGACATCGAGGGCTGTAGTGGGCTCGTCAGCTATGACAACATCGGGATCGCAGGACAAGGCCATGGCTATCACCGCGCGTTGCCTCATGCCGCCGCTGAATTCGTGGGGATACCTGTCCATAAACTGTGGGTCCAATCCCACCATACGGAAAAGATCGGCTACCCTTGCATTTGCGTCCTCTCTGCTGCTCTCCATCCCGTGAGCCTCAATGGCTTCTACGATCTGTTGTCCTACTCTGTAAACGGGATCCAGTACGTTCATGGCTGACTGAAACACCATTGAGATGCGCCGCCATCGATAACTTCGGACGTCCTCTTCGGACAAGAGCAGCAAGTCTTGGCCGCCTAACAGAACCTGACCGCTCTCTAAGAGAGCATTGTCCGGAAGCAATCTCAAGAGGCAATAGGCGATGGAAGACTTACCGCACCCTGACTCTCCAACAAGGCCCAAGGATCGTCCGCGCGAAAGCTCGAAGCTTACTTCCTGCACAGCTTTCAATTCTCCCTGTCTGGTCTGGTAGGCAAGGGAAAGGTCAGACACTTTGAGCACTGGTATCGGAGTCAACTCGATTTATTCCAAGCTTGTTCGAATCAGTTATTGTGCCGCCGGAGTCTCGGATTGACCACTTCATCCAGCGCCCGGCCCGCTAGGTAAAATGCGCTGCACAGTAGGGTTATGGAGGCCGCCGCGGGAACGACCAGCCACCAGTACCTAGTGCCTCCAAGCAGATACCCCCCAGCGTTGGCGGTGTGGATCATGATTCCCCAACTCATTCTCAGGTCCAACAGTCCTAGGAACGACAGTACGGCCTCGGCAAATATGGCGCTGGTCACAGTGAACATCATGTAAAGCAGAGATAAAGGTAGAAGGTGAGGGATTATATGAACGAATATGATATGGAAGTGCCCTCCCCCCGCTACCCGGGCTGCCTCAATGAAGGGTTTGACTCGTATGGTGAGGGCCTGCGACTTCAAGATAATGGCCGTGCCGCCGAATCCTCCCAGCACGCCAATTATTAGCGCAAGATAGAAGAGGTTAAGGTGGAATAAAGCGCTTAGCACGATTAGAAGCGAAATTGTTGGCAGAGCAATTATCAGGTCGGCGAGCCTCATGAAGAAGGCGTCCAAGACACCACCGTAGTATGCAGCCATTCCGCCAACAAGGGTGGCTATGCCCACTGTAACTACAGCGGCGGTTATTCCCAGAACGAACTCCGAGCGAGTGCTGTAAAGCAATTGGCTGAGTACGTCCCTTCCCAGTGGATCTGTGCCCAGCAGATGCCTCCAGCTCGGCGGAGCAGGTTGCTCAACCTGGTCAAAGGCGTATCCGGTTACGGGGTCGAAAGTTTCGGAGTCCCATACGGTAGCCATCAATACAGGATGCGAAACTGCCATGAGCGCAAAAACTAAAACGGTAACCACGGACAACAATCCCAGACGGCTTTCCACAAAAATGCTCCAGCCGTTCTTGAAGGACTTCGCAATCAATCGCAGTCTGGCCAGAACGAATGGGAGTCTCCCACGTTCCATTCCTTCAAACGATGTAGTTGGGTTTTCTTCAAAGGGCGAAAGGCCCCTGAGATCAGGCTCAATCATTGGTAACGGATCCTTGGGTCCAAGTAAACATAAAGGATATCCACGATGAAATGTGCCAAGAGGGAAAACAGGCCTATAAAGAGGATTGAGCCCATGACGAGTGGCAGATCCTCAGACCGGACGGCCCAAAGGAGAGTCATGCCCGTACCAGGCCAGGAAAAAATACCTTCTATTATCACGCTCCCGTCGATTGCAAATACCAGGCTGTATACGAGGCTGGTTATCACCGGCAGCAAGGCGTTCCGGGCGGCGTGCCGATCGCGCACCTGCTTTTCAGGCAAGCCCTTTGCTCTCGCGGCCGTGACGTAGTCCTCGCGAATTGTCTCCAGCATGCTGTTTCGTGTGAGGAGCATGGTCCCAGCGAAAGAGATGAGCGTCAGCGTAGCAACCGGCAAAACCATGTGTCTCAGAATGTCCAGCGCTAACTCGCCGATTCCTGAAAATATCCAGACCACGATGATACTTAAGGCCCCAGCGAATATCGCAGGGACGGCAAATCCCGAAAAACCCCGATGATTGGCGTTTTTCAGTAAGATAATGACGAGCAGCGAGAAAACAAGAAAAGCTCCAGCACTGGCGAGAATGCTTCCGAATACGAAGTTGGCGCTAACGTCGGCCCCCCGCCACACCAGTGGGTCTAAAAACTTCCCCACGGGAAACCAACCAAATTTGAAAGCAAAGATCCATATCATCATCAACGAGAAAGCAGGAGTGAAGGCAGTGAACAGCGTCGCTCCGGATATGGTCGCAGCGTACTCCAAAATCCCTCCCCGTCGCCAAGCTATAGCCTTTCCCAGGAAAAACCCGAGATAGAAGGAGGCTGCGGACGCGGTAAGGAACAGCACCAGAGTACGGGGAAGTCGCTCGATTAACACGTCGAGTACAGGCCTGGGGTAATGACCGAATGAGACGCCGAAATTTCCGGTAAAGGTGTTCCTTAAATGGATCAGGTACTGTTGCCACAGAGGCTTGGATAAGCCAAAGAAGGCCCTGATCTGGTCCTTGACGTCAGACGGCAGGTCCGGATTCAGTACATAGAATGATGCGTAATCTCCTGGCTGGGCCTCCACTAGAAAGAATGTAACTGTGACGATCAGAAATAAAGTCAGCCCCATCTGCCCCATGCGACGCACGAGGTAACCTGTCATGCGGGTCGACTCTTCGATATCCGGCCCATGATCCTTAACTGTCCCACATTGTTCGCACGTGGGGAGCGAAGATGTTATTTGAAGTAAACCAAGGTGGGCATGCCAGCAGAGCTTTGAATGCCTCCCCACGATTCGGTGAAAGGAAACTCAATTCGTTCGCTCCGGTACGTTTCAACAATGGGAGTGTCGAATAGCACGACATAAGGCAATTCCTGGGCTAGAAACTCTTGCATATCAAAAACCTGACTTCGAGCAGCTTCCAAGTCGGTTTCCGACAACAATTGGTCCGCCAACTGG
Organism: Dehalococcoidia bacterium; assembly: GCA_965261355.1. Lineage (GTDB taxonomy): Bacteria > Chloroflexota > Dehalococcoidia > Lucifugimonadales > UBA3495 > VXOI01. The sequence continues at coordinate 528,488 of OZ253464.1, forward strand.
TCAAATTCAGGATTGCTGTATCCGCCGGGATTGTAGCCCTCCAATCCAGAATGGCGGCTGTGGAAGAATGTTTCCAAGTAGTCTGGGAAGGGGCTGAGGCCCCAGCCCAGAATCCACATATCGAAGTCCTGCCGGTCGAACACCCTTTCAACGATTACGTTGAACCCTGTCAGATTGGCCTTGAGGGGAATACCAATTTCGTTGAGCCACCTCTCGACCCAGATAGCGAATGTGGAGCGCAAAGGATCGTATCCTGCGCTCGGAGCGAGCAATTCCATTTCGGGAACCGGCTGCCCGTTTGGCATCATGAGCCCCTGGCCGCTTTCTTCAACAAACTGACCGTCGTCGCTGACCCGAGGTTCGGTCTCCCATGAAAATCCGGCGGACTTGAGCAGTTCAACGGCGTTCGCGATTCTTTCCTGCCTGTTCAGGCCTTTGCCAAACAACGGAACCTCAGGGTTGTACCAGGCGGCGTTGCCTTCGGGGACCATGGTGTAAATGGGAATTGCAACTCCCTGGAGTACCGTGTCCACCAGAAATTCCTTATCAATCAGGGTGGCAACCGCCTGCCGGAATTCCTTGTTATCCATGGGGGATTTTCGGAAGTTGAATCCCAAGTAGCGGACTCCGTCGGACGAATTCTCGATGGTAGTCAGGCCATCTTCTCCCCTGAGCTGTTCTTGCAGTCCCGTGGACAGTCCAAGGGGATTGAGCATGAAGTCAATGTCGCCTGTTTTGAGGGCCAGAACAGCGGCGTCCTGGCTGCCGTAGATCGAATAGATCGAACTCGCGGCGTAGGGACCCTCCACGTACTCGAGTACCTCTTCACCCCCTGGTTGGCCGTAGGCGCTGAACTCGTACACTCCCGGCTTGGAGGCTTCGTACGATCCGTTAGCGTAATGAGTCACCTCGGTACCGGCAAAGAAATAATCGGGATTGCGAACCTTTTCCGCGAAAGCGCCGTTCTCCCACTTTTCGAATATGAAGCCACCAGCGCTGGGCTCGTCCTGAGGGACATGGGCATAGAGGGCCTTCTGTTGTTCGGTGATATCCCCCGCCCGCCTGGCTTCCTCGACGACAGGCTCCCAATAGATCTTGGGAAAGATGGGCATGAACGCCAGGCCAAACTGCCACCTAAACCAAAGCCAAGGTGAAATACGCAGACGCATAGGGTAAATTTGTGAGGGAACTGGGTTAGCCGGTCTCAGGAGTAGCGGGGGGTTGGTGATGGGTGTGAGGGAGATAGACCGGTCTCTGGAACAATGGCAGATGGGGGTCAGGGATTTGCGCCGGCGGATGATTCTGGCGCCCACACCCAGGGAGCGGGAGCGGTGGTACGCCCTCTGGCTCTTGGCGCAGGGCTGGACAGCAACGGCCACGGCGGAGGCGCTGGAGCGGGACCCCCACACCATAGGACGGTGGGCTTCGGTTTTCGGCGAGGGAGGGCCAGCGGCCTTGATATTTGAGCAGACTGGTGGTTCCCCCCCGTCCTTGACGAGACGCAGCAGGCGGAGTTGAAGGGGGCGGTAGGGCAACCGCCCGCTGAGGCGGGCATCGAACTGGCCAACTGGTATTGGAAAGGAGTCCGGCAGTTTGTCTTGGAACGGTTCGGGGTCAGTTTGAGCCGCAGCAGTTGTCTGAACTGGCTGCACCGGTTGGGATTTGCCTTCAAGCGGCCCAAGAAGCGTCTGCTCAAGGCGGATGAGGGCAAGCGGGAGGCCTTCGTGGTGGAGTATACCGCCCTGAGGGAGGAGGCCCAACGGACCGGAGCCAGGATATTCTTCGCCGATGAGGCCCACTTCCGGGCCGATGCAGAGTTGCGGGGCAAGTGGGTACTGAGAGGAGAGGCTGCTCTGGTGGACTCGACCAGTCCGCGGTATGGGGAGAAGGCCAGCTATTATTCGGCGGTGTGCCTGGAGACGGGTGAGGTGGAGTGGATGGAGTTGCAGGGGAACAGCAACGCCGGGACCTCGGTTGACTTCCTGAAGCAACTGAGGGGAAAACACCCTGAGCCGATGCGGGTCATCTGGGACAATGCCCCGGCCCACCGTGGGGAGGCGATGCGGGAGTACCTCAGGACGCCTGGGCTGGAGTTGAGGTTGGTGAACCTGCCGGGGTACAGCCCGGACTTCAACGGGGATGAGGCGATCTGGGGTTGGGCGAGAGAGGAGGCCACCGGCAATCTGTGCTTGGGAAGCAGGGAGGCGGGGCAGGAGAAGGTTGGCAAATTCCTTGCCGGACTGGCCAGCCGCAAAGACGAGGTGAGACGGCGGTGCCGGACAGTCTTGCAGTCACGGGGCGAGGCGCTCCTGCGAGCCTCCCGGACCGATTCTCAGCCTCCGGCAAATGCACATCCCACCTTGGCTTTGGTTTAGCCAGTCCGGGTTTCTGCTTGAAGTATATTTTCAGGCCGTAGGAGCCTACGGCCTCTGCGTGGTCGAAATATTCTGGGTCAACAATGGAGGGCCAGTTTCCAGTGAGGCGCAGTTCTGAGGCAGTTTGGGCCGTGAACGCGAAGTCTTCGCTGGAGACTTCGGTGCCGTCACTCCACTTCACGCCCTCCTTGATGGCTAATTCCGTGGTCCAGAAGGTGTTCCCTTCGACCTCTTCCTCCTTCAAGGGTGAGGGAAAGTCGGCGGCCAAGGATGGAATCCAGTCGAACCTCTGGGAGGAATACGTGAACAGCACCGGCTTGCTTCCTGACAAGACATATCCATTCCAGACGGTACCATCAGGCCCCAGGTATGCCCAGTGGTTGGTAGTGGTCAAGTCCTCAGCGATTCCCAAGCGATAGACTTTCTCGCCAAGTTCAGTTCCCTGAGGTTGTGATTCCTGGATCTTTTCTCGATCAATGGCGGTGGTAGGGGTGGGGCCAGGGACAGCAGTAACGACCACTTCCCTTACCACCTCCCTGGTGCACCCAGTGAAAACCAAAATCAAGAAGAAAAGCCCTGCAATCGGCAACCATGTCTTACTTTGCAACTTCAATCCCTACCAGACACAAGCGCTTGAATATCAACCTAACAAGAAAATGAACCACGAACAAGTGTCTAGCTGTTATTTTAAGTGCTGTTCCGTGACTCTTGGGTGAAGCAGTTTACATACAGGAACACATGACCCTGAGCTGACGAGGGGAGCCTATTCTAGCAGCCCGTCTGAGGATTGACCAACTGGCTCCGTTGGTCAGCCGGGATTAGCCTGCGGCAACAGCTCTTGCGTGGTGCGGGTAGGCACATGCGGGTTGTTGTTTGAAAATCCCTCTGCCCTTGGCCCGGCACGTAGCCCGGTTGTTCCCGGTGGCTCCTTTGCCCCTCACCTTGCCGGGCGTCCCGGGCCCGAAGCGGAACAGCTTCAGCAGGTTGTGGCCGGCGCAGATCAGCAGCCATTCACGGTTCACCTTCGCCAGACCCCGCAGCAGGAACTGCCGGAAGCCCCGGCCCTGCTTGATCTGCCCGAACACCGGTTCAACAGTCTCCTTCCTGAGGGAGTAGCGTTCCCTGCCCCGTTTCGTTCGCAGCTTGCGCCGCATCCGGTCCCTGACGGACAGTCCCTTGGGGGTATACGGCCACGGGGCGCCGGTGGTGGCACCCAGCCATGGCGGGTTCTCTCCGGCGCGACGAACGGGTCCACTCCCAGGTCGTAGAGCTCATCCACCTCCTTTGCCGAGTAGTACCCGGCGTCGGCGGATACCTCTTTCGGCACCGCGCCGGTGTTATTCACGGTCTCCTCAATCATGCTCACGGCCTGACCCTTGTCCGAAGGCTGATCGGTGGCACGGGCTGCCACGATCACCTGATGCTCGCTGTCCACCACCGCCTGGCAGTTGTAGGACTGCTGGAAATCCCTCCCTCCCGGGCCAGGCATGATCCGGGAGTCCGGGTCGGTGAAGTTCCGCTGCGCCTTGTCATCAGGCACCCCGGGGTGATTGCGGCCCTCGGACTCAGCCTGCTCCGCCTCCGCCCGGGCCTCGGCCTCCAGCGCCGCCTTGGCCTCCCTTATCTTCCGCAACCGGCCCTCCCGGAAGGCCAGTTCCTCTGGCAACTCATCCCCACGCTTGTCCCTCCCGTAGCGGCGGTCCTCCTCCTCGTCCACCTCCTGCGCCTTGCGGAGCAACTCGTCCACCTCGGCCTGCAACCGCTCCTCTCTCTCCTTCATCCGCCCGTAGCTCATCGCCTTGTGCTTCGATGCGTTGGCCCTCACCTTGGTCCCGTCCAGCGCCACGTGCCCCAGCTTCACCAGTCCTGCCTGCCGGCACAACTCCAGCACCTGCAGGAACAGGTCTGCCAACGCCTCCAGATGGTCCTTTCGGAAGTCGGAGACGGTGCGAAAGTCGGGGGTGTTGTTGGCCGCCAGCACCCGGAAGGCGATGTCCTCGTGCAGCCTCTGGGCGATGCGCCTGGAGGAGGCCACCCCGGTGCAGTAGCCGTAGAGCAGCACCTTCACCATCATCCTGGGATGGTAGGGCGGACCGCCCCGCCTTTCCTGCTCGTAGCGGGCGGTGATGTCCGAGAGGTCCAGTTGGTCAACCACGTCGGAGATGAAGTAGGCCAGATGGTCCTCGGGCAACCATTCCTGCAGCGCCGCCGGTAGCAGCAACTGCTGCTCGGGATCGTAGGGAAGGTAGGTCTTGCTCATTGACCGCTCCGCTCGTCTGATGCTCCACTCCATCATACCCCCCAACGGCTCGCCAACCCCCGTTTCTCGGACGGGCTGCTAGGGGCGCTGTATCGGTCGTAACTTGCAAACAAGTCCCTAGCTGCGCAGATAATTGTACAAAATCGCAAACTACTTTTGTTATGCTCCCTCCTGCCGGTTGAAATTGAGATGCCAGTGAAAACTCAAATTTCCTTGGGAGGAGTGGGAATGCTCAACAGAATGCTGGGCGCTGCTATGCTGCAAGGCAGGACCTTCGAAGATGTGGAACATGACCGAAGTGCCACCCTGCAGGCCATGGGCGTAGTGATCCTGGTATCTATCGCCAGCGGAGTAGGCGGCTTGCTGGCAGGCGATGTAGATATAGTTCGGGGCGTGGTCTTTGGTGTCATACGAGGTCTGCTCTCGTGGGCAATTTGGGCTGCGGCTGCACTAATCGTCGGGACCACAATTTTGAAGACTTCAGAGACAAGTGCCGACTGGGGAGAAGTGGCTCGAGGTACCGGGTTTGCACAAACTCCCGGTCTGCTCAATGTCCTGGTCTTTATTCCAATTTTGGGTGAAATCGTCCGGGTGGTTACTTTCTTCTGGCAGCTGGCTGCCATGCTCATGGCCATCAGGGAAAGCCTGGACTACAACTCACTCTGGCGAGCATTCTTTGTAGTCCTGATTGCCCTGATCCCTGTGCTAATCGTAAACGGTATCCTGGTCTGGGCCCTTAGAATCTAGCAACAAAACTCGTTCGCGCTATATCGTTCAAGCGCTGGTAAACGCTGATGCGTTGACACTAAAATCGCCCTGCTGATAGCATTGCTCCAATCTGCACTTGGAGTTCCTTTGTGGCTGGAATATCTGCGATTGGAGCGTATGTCCCTCGATTTCGTTTGGGGCCGACCACAGAGGGATGGAATTCCCGTTCCGAGCGTTCGGTGGCCAACTTCGACGAGGACAGCGTCAGCATGGCGGTTGCTGCTGGTCTGGATTGCATAGCTGGCCGAGACCGGCGAGACATTGATGGACTTCTCTTTGCCACTACTACACCGCCGTACGCCGAAAAAGGCTGCGCTTCAATCATCGCCACGGCACTTGACCTGCGTCGCGATATTTTCACGGCTGACGTGACGGACGTGCTTCGTGCTGGCACCTCCGCGTTGAAGCAGGCCTTGGATTCTGTGGCCGCTGGTTCCGCCCGGCAGGTGCTCGTTATCGCCAGCGATAATCGCCAAGGAGCACCAAAGGGAGATGCCGAACGAAACTCCGGAGACGGTGCAGCCGCCTTTATCGTTTCCGCCGAGGGAACAATCGCGGAATTGGAAGGCACATATAGCATTACTGAAAATATGATGGACGTTTGGCGTAGCGCCGGGGACCAGTTTGTTCGTTCCTGGGAAGACCGGTTTGCTATTGAAGAAGGGCTGGAGCGCATTCTAGGAGAAGCCGTCGCTGGTTTTATGCAACGGCAAGGCATATCGGCAAGGGACGTGGACAAACTTGTACTCTATGCCCCTGACGGACGCCGCCACTCGCAGTTGGCTCGCCAAATGGGTTTCTCGGAGGAGCAAGTGCAGGACGGCATGTTTGGCAGGTTGGGTAACACCGGATCTGCCTTCGTTCCAATGATGCTAGCCTCGGCACTGGAAACTGCTGTCCCAGGTCAACTATTAGTGGCTGCCTCCTACGGGGATGGTAGCGATGTCCTCGGATTTCGGATCTCGGGGGCGCCCGTTGGCAGCAGTTCATCTTCAGGATTGAGTGGCTACCTGGACTCAGGGCAGGCACTGGACAGCTACGAGACCTATGCCAGATGGCGTGATGTTTGGTTAACCGACGCTGCGTCTCGCAGGCCGCAAGCCCAGTCGCCGTCAGTTTCTGCCCTCTGGAGGGAAAGTGACCGCAACATTCGGTTTTACGGTGCAACCTGCAATCAATGCGGATTCGTACAATATCCCCCGCAAAGGGTTTGCGTAAATTGTCAAGCGCGAGACGACTCAACACCTCTTCGCTTGAGTGACAAGCCCGGCAACGTCTTTACTTATTCGATGGACTACCTGGCTGGAACGACGGACACGCCGTTGGTTATTGCCGTGGTGGACTTCGAGGTGGGAGGGCGTGTTCTGTGTATGATGACTGACAGGGACCTGGATGAAATAAAGGTAGGCATGCCAGTGGATATGAGCTTTCGAAAGTTGCGAGTGGTTAACGGAATACATAACTATTATTGGAAGGCGGTGCCACGGCGAGTGGCAACTGGTTTAATCTGACAGTTTCCGCCCAGGAAAACGCATTACTAGCAGAGGTAAGCATGACTGGGATTAAAGACAGGGTGGCGATCATTGGAATGGGCTGCACCAAGTTCGGTGAGCGTTGGGACGCCAGTTCCGCAGACCTTATGGTGGAAGCGGCTTACGAGGCCTACGAGGATGCTGGCATCGAGGGCAAAGATATACAAGCTGCTTGGGTGGGTACCGTATCCTCTTTTCGAACTGGGCAGCCTATGGCTGACGCCCTAAAGCTCGACTACATACCCATTACTCGAGTGGAAAACGCGTGTGCGACCGCCACGGACGCCTTCCGAAACGCTTGCTATGCTGTAGCTGCTGGGGTCTACGACATTGTACTGGCTTTGGGGGTTGAAAAACTCAAGGACTCGGGTTTCTCCGGTCTCGCAGTGCCTGAAGCACCGGGCGCAGACGTAAACCCTCCCGTACCACCTCCGTCGCAGTTTGCCTTGGCCGCAACGCGCTATTTTCATCAGTATGAAATTCCCTTCGAAAAGGGAAAGCAGACTCTGGCACAGATTGCGTCAAAGAATCATCACAACGGCACCATGAGCCCCAAGGCGCATTTCCAGAGGGAGGTCAGCACCGAACAGGTAGCCAACGCTCCGATGGTAGCTTGGCCGCTAGGATTGTTTGACTGCTGCGGCGTAAGCGACGGAGCGGCCGCCGCTATAATTACGACTCCCGAAATCGCGCGGACTTTTCGGGATGACTACATATTGGTGAAGGGTCTCGGTTTGTCGGTGGGTGCCTTCGGAATCATGCGCAACGACTGGGACTTTACCCACTTCCCCGAGACAGTGCGTGCCAGTCAGGCGGTATATCAGGAGGCGGGAATCAGTGATCCGCGCCGTGAGATCGATCTGGCGATGGTTCATGACTGTTTCACAATCACAGAGCTGATCATTTACGAGGATCTGGGCTTTAGTTCACGAGGCCGTGCAAGCTCCGATGTTGAAGCGGGAACCTTCACCTTGGAAGGGGAGTTGCCCGTAAACACTGACGGAGGGCTCAAGTGCTTCGGGCACCCGATCGGAGCCAGTGGCATCCGCATGATTTACGAGGTATACAAGCAGTTGCAGGGCAAGGCTGGAGCGCGCCAGCTCCAGAAGGCAGATCTGGGACTGACACACAACCTAGGCGGCCGCCCGGGTTCCTTCACCTGCTCGGTTGCCCTTTTTGGAACCCGTGACTAGTTCTCGTAAGACTAAGTTGGGCAAGACGTTCCAACGATTTCCGCGCTCTGGTTGAGCGCGGAAATTTTTTGTTGATAAAAACATTTCATATAATATTAAAAAGTTATCAAAAGTCGCTTCAATTTTCATTGCTTGTGCAATAGAGCCCCTGATATAAATTCAGATGACATAACCCGCGATGGGGTGAGCAGTGGCCGTTTCCGATTCCCCGGCAGCCACAGCCGGTCAGACCAACGGACAGCGCAGCGTCAGGCACCGGGCGGTGAACATTACCGGTAGGGGTGCAGACGTGGCCTTCGTCATTGACGAGAACGCACCGATGGAAGTGGTGGCGCGAGACCTCAGCGCGCAGCTCTCCGGGAGGGGAGCACTTTTTTCCGAGGGAGGAGTGAGTGTCCACACCGGAGAACGAGTCTTCAGTTCCTGGGAAAAGGCCGCAGTCCAACGAATATTCGAGGACAACTCGGGACTCAGAGTCTCGCGTTTCATTTCGTCGGCCGGAGACTATGAAACAGAGACCGAAGACGGCGTTAACCGCTCTCCTCACAAGACCTCGCGCAGGCGATTTGTGCCTCAGTCTCCCGCTCAGGTCAGCACAGCGGGTTCCGGGCTTACCGGCTACACTCGAGGCAACCATCGAAACCGCAGTCATGCCATGATAATCACCTCGACCTTCCGGTCAGGAGAGACCATTCGCCACTACGGCGATGTAGTGGTTTTAGGTGATGTGAACCCTGGGTCAGAGATCACGGCCGACGGGGACATCGTGGTGATGGGATCGCTTAAGGGACTTGTTCATGCAGGGGCAACGGGAGACAACCGTGCGGCCGTCATTGCTTTGGAGATGGCGTCGCCTCGCATCCGAATCGGGGACTGTGAAGCGGTGGTGCAGCAGGGCAACGGAAGAAAGCCGCGTCGCGGGGACCGGGCCAAGGAGTTGGACTTCGCACGACCTACAATTGCTTACACCCGACGCGGGGACATCTTTATCTCGCCGTTCGCCGGGCGTTTCGCCAGATATACGAAAGGGGTACCTTATGACGGGTAAAACGATCGTCGTCACCTCGGGCAAGGGAGGCGTTGGAAAGACAACGGCTACCGCCAACCTTGGGGCCGCCCTGGCCATGCGCGGGCACCGAGTAGTAGTGATAGATACAGACATCGGCCTGCGTAACCTAGATGTGATCATGGGGCTGGAGAATCGCATAGTCTATGATCTCGTAAACGTGATCGAAGGCAAGTGTCGGGTGCGGCAGGCTATGATCAAGGACAAACAGGGCCTGGACCTATACCTGATTCCCGCGGCACAGACTCGCGACAAAGACAGCATAGAGCCTGCCCAAGTAAAGGAACTCTGCGCTCAACTGGAGCAGGAGCACGACTATGTCCTCATTGACTGTCCGGCGGGAATCGAGCAAGGGTTCAGAAACGCCACTGCGGCAGCACAGGAGGCGATAATTGTAACAACCCCGGAGGTTGCCTCAATCAGAGACGCCGACCGTGTCATCGGCCTGCTGGAGGCGTCGGGACTGCACCAGCACCGGCTAATTATCAACCGAATTTCTGCCGACATGGTGAAACGAGGCGAAATGATGAGCCAACAGGATGTTGAGTCGCTGCTGGCCATCGAGCTTCTCGGCCTGGTGCCGGTAGATGAGCGTACCGTTTCCGCCGCCAACCGCGGCATACCCGTGGTGCATGACGGAAGGTCCCCGGCCGGAGCAGCTTTCATCCACATTGCGGCCAAGATAGACGGCGAGGAAATGCCGGTCAACGAAATCATGCCCCGTTCCGGAATGTTCAACAAGCTACGGGATATGGTGGGCATAAAAGGGAGGGCGTTCTCCCATGCGTGAGCTATTACAGTGGTTGTTGGGGCTAGCCTACAAGGACAGACAAAGTTCAAGCGAGATTGCCAAGCAACGAGTGCGGCTGGTCCTCATTCAGGACCGTGTTGAGTTGGCTCCAGACGTGATGGAGCAAATGAAAGAGGAGATCCTGGAGGTCGTCTCGCGCTACATGGTGGTGGAGGATGACTTCATAGAGTTTGAAGTGCGCCGGTTGGAAGAGCTGATCATGCTGGTGTCCAATATCGAAATCAAAGATGCCAGTATGCTCATGGCAGTACCAGCTCAGTAGACATCGCCCGACGCCGGGCAGGGGGTAGCGGTGCGAGTGGGGCGGCTTCGACCTGGAGCCGCCCCTTCTTGTTACCGTAGCTGCCTGATTGCGGCCACTCAGGGTGCAATCTATAATCTGGCAGTCGAACCCAAATATCAGGAGGCCAGATATGCCCGGGAACAAGCTGAATATCGGCAACGTAGAGATAACCTCCCTCTCGGACGGGCTCTTGGAGTTTGACCTCTGCAACTTTTTCCCCGCCATTCCCAACGAAGACTGGCATGGGCACGAAGGCCACCTGACCTCCGACGGTAATGTTCGATTCAACCTGGCCTGCTTTGTCATTCGGTCCGAAGGGCGAACCATCGCAGTCGATACCGGGCTGGGGCCCAAGCCAACTCCGGAAACACCGTGGGGAGAACTGCTGAACGACTTCGCTGCCCACGGGCTGAACCCCAACGATGTGGATATGGTTGTGATGACCCACGCGCATCGCGACCACATCGGCTGGAACGTCGTTTCGCAAGATGGGAACTACGTGCCGACGTTTCCCAACGCCCGCTACTATGTCAGCAGCAGGGACTGGGAAGCCTGCCATGACCCGGCCTTGATTGAGACCCGGTTCCCCAACGCCCCTGACTGCGTCTGGCCGCTGGAAGGACTGGGAGTTCTGGAGCTGATGGAGGGCGAGTATTCGCTGACGAGCGAACTGACCATGATACCCACGCCGGGCCACACGCCGGGCCACATGAGCATCATGGTCTCCTCGGATGGCGAACGAGGGCTGGTGCTGGGCGACGTGCTTCACAACACGGTTCAGATCGAAAACACCGACTGGGTATCCCGCGCGGACATAGACCCGGAGCAGACTCGCATCACCCGGCGGGACATGATGAACCGGCTGGAACAGGAGGGTATTCCCGTGGCGGCTGTTCATCTGGCGGCTCCCGGCTTCGGGCGCATCGTCAGGTCCGAAGGGCGCCGCTACTGGCAAGCCATATAACCCGTTCCGGGGATTGGCCCGATCCAGCCGATATCGCGGAGAAGAACCGTCATGGCTAAGAATGGGTTCAAGATAATCGACGCCGAGCTGCATGTGATGGAGCCCGTCGACCTCTGGGAGAAGTACATAGACCCGGAGTTCAAGGAGCGGGCGCCACGTCGCCTCAACGAACGACGATGGGATATACGGACCGTGGTGGAAGGCGATGTGATGGCCAGCATGACCGACTACAACTGGCCAGCCCGCAGCACAGAGGAAGAAGAGACGCTGGCAGCGAGGTACTCGGAGGAGATCGCCGCCAACTTCGACCCGGCATCGCAAGTCAGGGCCATGGACAGGGAGGGGCTGGACCTGGCGGTTCTGTATCCGACCTCGGGCATGTACATTACGGCCAAGAACGGGATGGACCCGCGTTTCGCGGAGGCTGCCTGCCGGGCCTACAACAACTGGCTGTACGACTACATGCAGGCCGGAGACCCGTCGCGGATGTTCGGCGCGGCGGCCCTTTCGCCTCATGACGTGGAAACCGCGGTGGTGGAAGCCCGGCGTTGCGTACAGGAACTGGGGTTCAAGGCGGTCTTCCTTCGCCCCAACATGTACAACAACCGGTCGTGGCACGACCCGCATTACGATCCGCTGTGGGCGGAGGTGCAGGACCTCGATGTGCCGGTAGGGTTTCACGAGACCACCGGTTCGCGGATGCCGGCGGCCGGGGCCGACCGATTCCCCGACGACCTGGGCATCGCCCACATCGCCACTCACTCGGTTGAACAGATGATGTGCTGCATGGACGTCATCATGGGCGGGGTGATGGAGCGATTCCCGAAGCTGCAGTTCGCATTCCTGGAGGGCCAGTGCGGATGGCTGCCGTTCTGGCTGGGTCGGATGGACGAGCATTACGAGTGGCGGCACCCCTTTGGGGAGATGCAGCACCTCAAGATGCTGCCATCGGAGTATTTCAACCGGCAGGGCTACGCCGCGGTGGAGTGCGAGGAAGTGTTTGTGTCGCACGTAGTGGAGGCAGTGGGCGACGAAAGGCTGCTGACCACCAGCGATTATCCTCACGGCGACGCCAAATACCCACACACAATCGAAACGTTCCTGGAGCTGCCGCTGTCGGATGAGAGCAAGCGGCACATTCTCTGGGACAACCCGGCCCGTCTCTACAAGCTTTAACCCAAATCTCAAGGCCGAGACGGATAGGACGCCGGGGTTAGTTTTGGCTCACCCCGGCGTCTCGCTTTGCCCCGTTGTGTGGCCAGAGAGGAGTGAAACCCCATGCGTATCGGGTTCATAGGCACCGGGAACATCGGCACCCCAATGGCCGCCAGCATCCTCAAGGCCGGGCACGAGCTGGTGGTGCATGACATTGACCGGGACAAAACCGTTGCGCTGACCGCCGAAGGGGCCGAATGGGCGGGCTCTCCGGCGGAAGTGGCGGCTCAATGCGACATAATCTGCACATGCCTGCCAGGTCCGAGGGAGATGGAGCCGGTATCGCTTGGTCCCAGCGGCATATTGGAAGGGGCAAAGCCCGGCACGGTCTACATTGACCATACGACCAATTTGCCCCTCCTGGCGAGGCGGGTGCACGACGTATTCGCGGAGAAAGGGGTGGCCATGCTGGACGCGCCGGTAAGCGGGGGCGTCGAGGGTGCAAGGGTTCGGGATCTCCTGGTGATGGTCGGGGGAGACGAACCGACCTTCCAACGCTGTCTGCCCGTGCTGGAAGCAATCGGCGAGCGGGTGATGTACACAGGCGGCATCGGGGCCGGTTGCATCTGCAAGATCATGCATAACACCGCGGTGTTTTGCGCGGACCTCGCCATGACCGAGTGCTGGACGCTGGCCATCAAATCGGGGGTACCCGCCGAGACCATTATCGACGTGTTCCGCAACGGAGCCATCGGGCGGATGTCCAACCTGTGGGGAAGGCTGCCCGATACATTCTTCCAAGGCGACTTTGAGGCGCGGTTCGCCCTGAGGACAGCCAACAAGGACCTCCTGCTGGGGGCGGAGCTGGCCGAAGCGTACGAAGTCCCGATGCCACTGGCCGAGGTTTGCCGCGATCTATATGCCGAGGCGATGTCGCGCGGCTGGGAAGAGAACGACAGCTCGATAGTGCTGACCCTGCAGGAGGAACGGGCCGGAGTGCAGGTAAGGATGAGTGAGAATCACGCTTAGCCGGGCCGGCCTGGGGATTCATCGTCGGATTCCGGTGGTGGTCAGATTCGCGCCGGGGGGATTTAAACGCCGAGTATGCCGAGAGGGCTGGGGGGTATTAACCACAGAGAGCACAGAGGAGTTGTTTAAACGCCGAGGTCGCAGAGGAGGCGCAGAGGGCGCAGAGATTTTTGGTGGTCTCTTTTATCGTCAAGGTTAGTTGCCCCTCGCAAATTCTCTGGTGCGCGGGGAGACCGGGCTTTGGATTCCCGCCTTCGCGGGAATGACTGGTGGACCGATTCGAGGGGAGTTGCTACGCCCTCGCCGTGCGCTCCCAGAGGGAGGCGCGCATGAAGCCCTTTTCGGCGGCCCAAGGCAGGAGGGCGCCGACGATGTCGCGAGGAGTGGGGAGCCTCTTGTAGTCGAGGCAGCGTTCGAAATATTTGCGCAGGGCCATGAAGGTGCTGAGGCGGAAGCCAGCCTTCCCGATGCTGGGGATAAAGGCCGAGCCCATCCTATCGAGCTCGAGGTGGGAAGCGGGAGGGTCGTCCTTAACGGCGTCTTCGTAGTCGTCGCAGAATTCCTGGGCGAGGCGGCGGAGTCGGATTATGGCGAGGTCCTTGGCGAGCCTGCGCTGTAGGTGCCTGATGCGGCCCCAGATAGAATTGAAGGGATACATAATTTCACTCTCCTGAATGGTTGGAATGCCGGGGTTTTTTCGGAACCCGTTCATTTCCGTTCATTTCCGCTCACTGCAGCTTTGCGGTGTAAGGTGAGGCGGGTGTGGTTGAGGGGATTTCACCCTCTCTCCTACACTCCTGCTGGGTAGGTTCTCTGACATGGGATGGATTGTCCGGCTGTGATTTCGCCCTAACACTCTCCCTCAAGGAAGGGGGTTTTGGGATCGTGTATGGTACAAATGTTCGATATATTAATGTTATAGGGTCCGACCGGTCTGCGCAAGTGAGGAATGTCAGTATTCAGAGAGCAATGGTGGAGTGCGGCCTCAAAATGTCCCAAGCAACTGATGCAGAGGGCGATTTCAGGGGTTTGGATTCCCGCCTGCGCGGGAATGACGGTTGTCTGCAGGGAAGGTTGGTTGATGTCCCAAGCAACTGATGCAGAGGACGATTTCGGGGACTTGGTTTCCCGCCTGCACGGGAGTGACGGTTGTCGGCAGGGAAGGGCGGTCGATCGGAAGGCATAGCAGGAGGGCGACTACGGGCAGGTTGTCCGAGCCGTTGGGGGGATGGAAGTATGAAGGGAATCCAGGTGTAGCGGGCAGGACTGACGCTAGGGCAGCTCGGCCACCGCTTCCACTTCCACGAGGAAATCCGGGTCGGCGAGTCCGGCCACGACCACGGTGGTGCTGGTGGGGCGACCCTCTTCGGGCAGCAACGTCATCCTGACTTCCCGAATCCTGGGCAGATTTTCGGATCCGACGACGTAGGTGGTTGTCTTCACGATGTCCTGGAGGGAGCCGCCGGCCGCTTTCACGGCGATTTCCAGGTTGGCCCATACCTGACGAATCTGGGCAGCGGCATCGCCGGGGTGAACCGCCTTGCCGTCCATTCCCCTGGGAACCTGGCCCGAAATGTAGACGGTCTTGCCAACCTTGACGATGTGGTTGTACAGGTTGGCCGGTGGCGGGGCGATGTCCGGCGGGTTAATGAACTCACGATCCATTTTAGCGCTCCTATTATTGGCAGAAACAGCTGTGCGGTCATTCTTGACCGCCTGCGCTATGATAGCAACCGTCCGGCGGATTGAGGAGATTCAACTCACGGAAAGTGGGGTGACCATGCAGGCTTTAGTTGGCGGAACGCTTATCGACGGTCTAGGGGGAGAGCCGGTTGGGGACTCTGCGGTGCTCATAGATGCGAGCGGGCGCATTGTAGCCGCAGGGCCACGGGCGGCGGTCGGGATGCCGGAAGGCACGGAGGTAACCGACGTTTCGGGCATGACGGTGATGCCGGGTCTGATCGATTGCCATGACCACCTTGCGTCGTTCACCTATGAACTGCTGAGCCGCTGGGGGATGACCGAGCCACGGAGCACCAGGACTCTGCGCATCGCCAGGGTCATTGAGGATACGCTGCAGTCGGGCTATACAACCATCCGGGATTGCGGCTGGCTGGAGGCCGGATTCAGGGTCGCCGTGGAGGAAGGGCTGATCGAAGGGCCCAGGCTGCTGGTGGCGGCAGGACCGCTGGGGCCGACGCACAGCGTACAGGACCGGCCCACATTCTCCGGGCACCGGCGGTACTCGATGCCGGACCCCAACATTCCCTACGGAGTTGCCGACGGAGCAGAAGAGATTCGAGCCGTGGTGCGGGAGAACGCACGGGTCGGCGAGGACCTGATCAAGGTGTTCCAGACCGGTTTCGGACGGGCCACGCACCTGGGGACGGACGCCTGCTATGACCTGGAGGAGCTGAAGGCGCTGGTCCACGAGTCTCACGCACAGGGACGCCTGGTGGCCTGCCACGCTGTCGGCGGGCCAGGGCTGCGGACGGCGGTGGAGGCTGGGGTGGACTCCATCGAGCATGGTTGCTATCTCGACCGGGACCATGACCTGCTGCGGATGATGGCGGACAAGGACATGACGCTGGTGCCGACCTTGACGGTGTTCGCGCACCACTCGGCGGAAGGCAACCCGGTGGCGCAGGTGGAGGCGCGGGAGTTCCGGGAGCACCACATTGAGACGGTGCAGCAGGCGATGCGATACGGAGTGCGGGTGGCGGCCGGAACGGACGCCGGCGGCTGGTTCCACGGCAACAACTCGATTGAGCTGGACATGCTGGCGGACGCTGGGATGACGCCGACGCAGGCCATCGTCGCGGGAACACGCGAGGCGGCAGCGTGCTGTGGGCTGGAGGGCGACCTGGGGACGCTGGAGGCGGGGAAGCTGGCTGACCTGATCGTGGTGGACGGCAACCCGCTGGGCGACGTTACGGTGCTGCAGGATCGAGACCGCATCATGCTGGTGATGAAGGAAGGGCAGGTGTTCCGCGACCTGCTGGGTTAGTGAGGGTTGGGAAATCGGGTAGGACCGAAAGCGGCAGCATCTGGAGGGTCGAGTCCAGGGACTCGTTCCGACCGCAGGGGAGCGCCGGTTTCAAACTCGCATCTACCCAGGGCAATGGCGTGTTATTTGTCAGCAGACAAAACGGCCCGGAATTGCGGTGGAGGCGGGAGTGAACGTGGCTCTTTGGATTCTGGGTGCCCGGGTAGACGGGGGTTTGGATTCCCGCCTGCGCGGGAAAGACGAGTTACACGGCCTCAGGCGCTTAAGACTCGATTGCCCTGCGCATCCACCTGATGTAGCAACCGACTTCGGGACGCCGCCCGGATGGTCTCATTCGGAGGATTTGCCTTCCCAGCGGAAGCGGCTGTAGAGGCCGTGCTTGCCCTGCTCTTCCCAGGAGATGGTCTCGTCTTTGATGGTCTGGTTGGAGCGGGCGAGGGTGTGGACGTTACCGTGGATGACGTTGCGCAGGTTGGTGATGGTGGCCAGGCCCTCGCGATCGGCGCCGCGAATGGCCTGCACTTCGAGGAGCACCCGGTCGGGGGCGCGGAGGGTGCGGGAGGTTGAGTCTATGGTGATGTCGAGGGGCACCGCCCGGACTGACGTGAGGTGGCCGTCTCGGAAGAACTGTCCTAGGATTTCCCAGGGGCCGCCGACCTCGCCGCCGAAGATGGCGCGCAGTGCTTTCTGCTGGGCATCGGCGCCTGCCTCGTCGACGTACAGGACGGAGGTCCAGTCGCCGTCGGCCATGGTAGGGCCGGGTGAATAGACGAAGATTACGGCGCCCAGTCCGGCGAGGTCGACGTCTCCGAAGCTGCCCCGGTCGATTGAGACGCCCCAGATGGCGTCGCAGTAGCCGTTGGTCGGGGGCTGACGGAAGGTGATGTGGCAGGGGCAGAGCAGATTGCAATTGCAGCCTTCGAACAGGTCACCTTCGGCCCACCAGGATTGAGGCACTTGATTATCCTCCGTATCGAGAATGACGGGGGTGAGGTCTATGAAGAATGACGCGGGTCAAATACGTGAAGAACGACGGGGGTTAGCTCGTGGTTTGGCCCGCTTCGGCCGTGGACAAGACTTGGGGGCGCACAGTTGTGCGCCCCCAGTTGCCTCAGACAGGCGCGGTCAGCCGGGCTAGAACATCGTGCTGTCGCTGACGCTCTCGGCGGAGACGATGGCCTTGAGCCGGTCTCGGAAGTCAAACAGCTTTTCCTGGCCTTCGGGCTGGTCCAGGTCGTCACTGCTGTCCTTTATGTAGTCGATCAGGTCTTCCAGCGCGGCGTTCTCGCGGGTGCCGTTGGGAATCTTGAAGAACTCCGCGTTGAAGGTGGGCAGTTCGCCAGGGCCGAAGTAGCCGGTAGCGTACTTGCCGGTGCTTTCCTCGTGCAGGGTGTAGCCCTCGAGGTCGTGGGTGCCCTTACCCAGCACCTGGCCGGTCTGGGAGTAGTACTCCATGACTGCCTTGGCGCCGTACTTGTTGATGGGGCAGACCTTCATGCAGATGGCGCAACCCTCGTAACGGGACATAACGGGGCGGCAGCGCTTGTATATGAGCTTGTTCTTTTCGACGCCGCGCCACCAGATCTTTTCGCGCATGAGGGCGCGGCCGGGGCAGCGGTTGACGCAGACCTGGCAGACCTGGCAGAAGGCGTGGAAGCCGTAGTCGACGGGCGCGTCGTAGGTAACCGGGGCGTCGGTGGTGATGATCTGCAATCGGCAGCGGGCGCCGGCGTGGGGGGTGAGCAACTGGCCGTTTGCGCCCAACTGGCCGAGACCGGCGGCCACGAACATGGGTATGGTGGCGGCACTGTGATTGCTGGGGCCGTGGACCTGCGCTCCGTAACCCAGGGAACGGATGAAATCCACCATCTCCAAGCCCATCGGCGCCTGGGTCTCATAGGTGCCGAAGTGGCCGTGTTCCGCGGCCATGCTGGGAGCAGTCTGGGTCTCGGCGAAGTCCTGCTCCAGAGCCAAGCAGACGGCGTTTCCGAACTTGACGTGATCTTTGCGGTCCTGATAGATGAAGCGGGGGTCGTGAGCAGTGAATCCCACTTCCAAGTAGCCCATCTCGCGGGCCTTGGTGCGAATCAGATCGGTTACGTCTTCGCCCGTGGGGGTGCCGGTGGGCGGCAGTTCACCGGTGCGGTTCATCAGCGGGTAGAACTGCTCCATGACCTCCTGATGTTCGTGGTGGTACTTCTGCATCGCCGGGGTACCGACTGAGGGGGCCCATTCGGTGTCGGCGGCATGCTCCACCTGCTGGCGCTGGAGCGGGTACTCACGGCTATAAAAGTCGATGTCCTTCTTGTTCATGGGGATGCCGGGCACGGTTTCCAGCTCTTCGGGGACAGGAATTTCCACCGGAGCGTCGCCGTGTCGTCGGCCTGGGCGCACTACGACGTGACCGATTTTCAGCATAACAAGACTCCTCCATACACACAGGGGCAGATTATCGCGATTTTGAATGATGGGCCCAGCAATGTCAATTCTGTGGGGTGTCCGATTGAGCCCGGAACGCAGGGTGGCAGGGCCGAGGGAATTTGGGCCCAGGGGCGGAACTTCTCCCAAGAGTATAAAGTTTTGTCGACTTTTGTAAGGTTGGGCAGTTCCGGCGGTCGTGTCAGGGGAGGAGCAGTGTCCTGAAAGTGAGATGGCTGATCATGGAAACAACAGAGTGAGTCATTACGATATTCATGATAAAGACAGGGGAATCGCGTTTTATTTCTAGAAATCTGGCCGGAAAGTGGTTTGAGTCGCCGAGCATTTATAATTGGGGTCAACAAGAGTAGCGAGGGTTGAGAATGCTGGGAGAGCGTTCGGACCAGAGGGGTCTTTGGGAAGCGGACCGGTTGTACCTGGACCACGTGGGGAAGGACACCTTCTACGGTCTGCTGGCTTCCCTGCGGGGCCGGCTGTTCCAGGACTCCGATTTCGCGGTGTTCTACTGCGCTGACAACGGCCGGGACAGCGTGCCGCCCAGCCTGCTGGCCACGGCGCTGCTGTTGCAGACCCACGACAAGGTGAGCGACGCCGAGGCCAAGGCCCGGGCCGACTTCGACATCCGCTGGAAGGTGGCTCTGGGGATTGAGGTGGAGGACAGGCCCTTCGCCAAAAGCACGCTCCAGGTGTTCCGGGCCCAGCTGATCCTGCACGACAGGGTGCGGGAGGTATTCGAGTCCAGCGTGCGCCTCGCCCGGGAGTCGGGCTACCTGAAGAGGCGCAGCATGAAGGTGGCTCTGGACACGACCAACATCCTGGGCCGGGGCGCGGTGAGGGACACCTACAATCTGCTGGCCGACGGGATCGTCAAACTGATGCGGGCGCTGGCGCAGGTTGAGGGAATCAGCGTCGGGAAATGGGCCAAGGCCCGGGGATACGGGCGGTACCTCGCCTCCAGCATCAAGGGAGAGGCGACCATCGACTGGTCGGACAAGCGGGCGCGGACGGCACTGCTGGCGGGGATTGTGGGAGACGCGGACCGGCTCTTGGAATTATCGCGGCTGGCCCAGGGGGAGTTGCCCGAGGACGGTGCTGAGCGTCAGCAGATAGTGGCGGCGGCGGAACTGCTGGGGCAGTTGCTGCTCCAGGACATTGAGCGCAAGGGTGGCGACGGCGACGGCGACGGCGACGGCGATGACGGCGTGAGCCTCAAGGACGGGGTGAGCAAGGACCGGATGATGTCGGTGCACGACCCTGAGATGCGCCACGGGCACAAGAGCAGCAGGAGACGCTTCGACGGACACAAGGCGGCGATTGTGGTTGACACCGACACCCAGCTGATCACCGCCGTGGAGGTACTGCCGGGCAACGCTCCGGACAACCTGGGGGCGCTGGAACTGGTAGAACAGAGCGAGGCCAACACCGGTGTGCCGGTGCAGGAGGCCATGGGCGACGCCGCCTATGGAGACGGAGCTACCAGGCAGACCTTCGCCGACGCGGGCCGCACCCTGATTGCCCGGGTGCCGGGACGGCCCGACCGGCAGCGCTTTCCCAAGAATGACTTTGTCATCGACCTGGTGGCGGGCAGTTGCACCTGTCCGGCAGGGCAGGTCACCCACACCATAGTGCCAGCGGGACGGCGTACGGATGCCGCGGGTCGGATACACCACTTGCAGGCCTTCCAGTTCGACGGGTCCGAATGTATGACATGTCCCCTGCGGTCTCAGTGCATCTCGGCCAAGGGCAGGAAGGGACGGCGGGTGCTGATCCATCCCCA
Organism: Dehalococcoidia bacterium; assembly: GCA_965261355.1. Classification (GTDB taxonomy): domain Bacteria; phylum Chloroflexota; class Dehalococcoidia; order Lucifugimonadales; family UBA3495; genus VXOI01. The sequence goes on from OZ253464.1 coordinate 549,147, forward strand.
GGAGGCTCTCCTGCAACAGGCCCGTGCGTTGCAACAGAGCGCCGGGTATGACGAATATCGAGCGCGACGCGTGGTGGTCGAGCACAGATTGGCCCGACTGGTCCAGTTGGGCATTCGCCAGTCCCGCTACTTCGGACGCGCCAAGACGCGATTCCAGCTGTACCTAGCGGCTACAGTGGCCAACCTGACCCTGGTGGCGGGCAAAATCGAGCTGTCGGACAGTGTCGGCGGTGGGCTTCCGCGCCACCGCGCCGTCCTCAGTGCCGTCCCCAGTGATGTCCAGGCTGTTTCCCACGGTGTGGTCGCCCATGCTACGGCCATTTTCGGCGCTGTCCGGCTCGGACTGCTGTGGTCCCAGATTCTGTTCGCCCCGGCTTTACTGCCGAAATCTCTCTCCCCATCCAGGGCTTTTCGGCCCGGCTTCTAGGCACACAAATTGGACCGGAATGGCGGATGAGGTGGGAGTGACAGTGGCCCCTTCGGTCCTGAGTGCGAGGGTAGACGGGGGTTTGGATTCCCGCCTGCGCGGGAAAGACGGTTTGGGGCCTCCGGCGTTTCTGACACAATTGCCCTGCCCCGCAGGAATAACTGTTTGCCCGTTGCCCATGCGTAATCTAAGATATATTTTTATCCGTGCCGAGCTCGCATAGGAGCGGGCGAGGCAACAGATGGAGTAGACGGAGATGCCGGACAAGGGCGCGTCCGACGCGAAGAGTCTACAATTCAGCGCCGTCTATGAAGGGATGGACGCGACTTTCAGGGACGCCGTGGTCAGCCGAGCGCTGAGTTTCCGCGGGCAGGCGTCTGCGGGTGCGGCCAACGCCCTTAATTCGGCCATCCAGAGGAGCCGCGTCCGGGTCACGGGGTACAGGGACGCTGTTCGAGCGCCGCACACACTGTTGCGGGCCCCGGTCTCGCAGCTAATCGCTTCTGACGCCGATCTGGCCGGTACCGTGCTGCGGGTGTGGGCGGAGTCGCAGCAGGCCCTGGAAGACGAAGTGGTCAAGCATCTCGACAGTGCTGATATCGGGGCGGAGTATCCCGATTTTTCGGCGAAGCAATTCCGAGGGACCTGGTCGCCTAATGACTGGAAAGAGCATCGCAACGCGTTCATGCGAAGCCATGAGGACGAGGGGTTCTCAGATGACGAAGCGGCACTGATGATCTGTTACGTGGCGGGCCGAGTTCCGGGGATGCGGGACCGTAATCCAGCCGGAGTGGTTGCGGAGTCTAGCAAGCAACGATTTCAGGAGTTCCTGGACTTCCTAAAGGGACTGCCTGCCGGCGCGCCGGAGTGGGAAGAGGCCGTTCCCGAGTTCCTGGATTCCTTCAGCGCCCTGATTGCCGCCAAAGAAGCGGAGATGAAATGGGCGGACGATTTTGACGCAATTCTGCAGTCAATCGGATCCGAATTCGACGAGATGCTGGCCTTTTTCGAATATGATACCCATCAATGGAGTGCGCGAAGGGTATCAAGAACGGCTGATGCCAGCAGCGCCCTTGGGCTGGTTGGGGAGCTGAAATCCAGTCTTGCGGAATACGGACCCATTCACGACAGGGCGCCGAGCATCAGCGAGGAGCGAGAGCGGGCGCAACGTCGTGAACAATTGCAGCCGCGGATACTGGACATAATCGAGCAGATCGACCAATTGATGACCGATGAATCGGATGCTGCCGACCGGGACGATTCCGGTCGCAACGCAGGATCGAGGGAAGGGACCACTTCTTACGAGCCAGACGAGCTGATGCAGGGAACCAATTTGTCCACCGCCCAGGAGCCGCCACCGACCAACTCGCTCCAAGAGGCGCTGACCGCCGCCGAATCGCCTCACGGGGAGCATCCGGCGCCGACGCTGATGCATCCCGATGCCGCTGCTGAAGTCGAGGGGCTGAAGTCCGAGGTAGAGCGCCTTCTAGAAAACGTGGGCGCCCTCAATTCTCAAGTCCAGAGCTTGAAGGACCACAATGAGGCGCTGGAGACGGAGCTACAGGACAGCCAACGGCTGGAGGAGTCCTGGAGAATAGCCTTTCGTTCGGCCAAAGGCGGTTCGCTGGAGGTGGAAGCGGAAGAAGGCCCCGAGATAGAGAGCGTGAATGATGCAGTCGAGCTGGCGAAGAGTCGTTACCGGCAGGAATTAGTGTTCGCACCCAACTCTGAGTCGAGTGTTGAGGAAAATCCCTTCACTGATCCGCAGAGAGTGTGGGGAGCGTTCAGATGGCTGGCCACGACGTACTATGCCTCGAAGATGGGCCGGCTGAGGGTCACCGACTTCGACCAATCGATCAAAGAGGCCTGCGGGTGGTGGTACAAGGGAGACCAGGGAGAGACCACGCTATCGCGCTACGAGAAATCTTACACAACACGAGTGGACGGAAAGCGACACTGGCTGGCTGAGCACATTGGGAAGGGCACCAGCTTCGACGCCCGCTACACGATCCGCATCGCGTTCGAATGGGACCGGGACCGCCGGCAGGTGATAGTCGGATATATTGGCAGGCATCAGCAGACAGACGCGAGCTGAGCCTCAGGGCCTCCAGCCGTCGACAAAGCGGTCCCGGGCCTCGACGATGGCCCGGAGCTTGGCTTCCGCAATGGCGGCCGAGGCAACCGGGTTGTCCGCGAAGGTGGCGAACCCGCAGTCGGGAGTGAGCAGGACCCGGTCGCTGCCAAAGATGTCCGCGGCCCGGCTGATTCTCTGGCCGATTTCCTCGACTGTCTCGATCGTTTCCAGTTTCTGGTTGACCACGCCGACCCCGATGCGCTTGTCCTCGGGGATATCCCGAAGCACCCCCGCTTCGCCGGCACGCTCGGTGCACAGTTCCAGGAACAGGGAGCCGACTCGGGCGCGCTTGAGCACTCCAAGCAACGGACGATAGTCGCCGGCCAGGGCTGCCGATTCGTCGCGGGTCCAGTTGCCGCGGCAGATGTGCAGGCCCAGACGCTCTTCGGGAAGGTCTCGGGCCACCTCGTTGAGGAGGCTCACGGCGAAATCGAGCTCCAATTCCGGCTCCAGCTTTTCGCTGAGGGCGCCGCACATAAAGCTGCGGTTCTGGGTTGTTGCACCGAATACCACCTCGGTCAGCACAGGCTCGTCGAATTGCACCAACGGGGCGCCAGCCGACAACAAGTAGTGCAGCTCCTCCCTCAGGACGCGCACGATGTCCCGCGCCAAGTCCTCGCGGGTCTGGTAGGGACGGTCGGTTAGGCAATCGAGCCACATGGTGCGGGTGAGCAAATAGGGGCCCGGCAGGGCGACCTTTATGGGCCGGTCGCTGAAGGAGCGGGCGAAGTCGAACTCGTGAACGGCCAGCGGGCCGCTACGTCCGAGGTCTCCGTAGACCACCGGATGTCGCACCTCCGCTGCCGGGACATCGAGGGCGCGGAGCTCTAGCTCGAACTCTTCCGGGTCGTCCACCATTGCCGTGAGGTCGCTAAGGGGAATGAGCTGGCAGTTGTCCAGCAGGCCACCCACGAAGCTGGCGTAGCTATCGCGGCGCTGTTCGCCATCGGTAAGCACATCGGCGCCGGCCCTGGCCTGGGAGTCGAGGGACAGCCGGACCGCGTCATCGGCGGTGGTCTGGAAATCGGCCTCGGGCAATCTGCCCTCGAGGCGATCGTGGACCGCTTGAAGCATCCAACGGGGGCGAGGCCAACTGCCGATGCCCATGACAGAGAGGGGAGGGATGCGAGGCGAAGGGGAAGGTGAAGGGAGGGATTCAGGGATGGTTACCGGAACCCGGACGTGAGGACCGATGGCGGCGTTGACGGGTGCAGTGGGCGTCGGAGCAGGGCGGAGGAAGGGGCCCTTGCTAACGAGGTAACTGCGCTGGCGTCCCGACTTGGTCCAAGAAATCATTTCGTTCTTGGTCAGCCGGCACCATGCCGGCAATTCGACCTCGACCGTGGAGTCGGTGGACAGAATCTCGAGGAGTCCACCCGGTACCAGCGGGTCGATGTGCCTGCGGATCAGGAGCAACAGCCCGCCGCCACAATCCAAGTCCCCGCCGTCGAAGCTGACGTGGGGTTCGTACGAGTGCTTTTCTATGGGTTCCACAGGCCGCCCTCACGGGTACCAGAGAGTGATCGAATCAATAAGAGACGCAGGGCGTCCCATCGGAAAGGAGCTCGACGAGCACGGCGCCACCGACGATGCGGGCCCCGGCCACGAGGTTTTCCTCGTCAAGGCCGCGCTTCCTGAAGCATGGAGCACAAACGAGTATGGAGCCACCGGCTTCGGCAAAGTTGTCCATCAAGTCCTTGAGGGCGAGGAAGCCTTCCTCGTGCATGTCGTCGGCGTATCCGTTCTGGGACAGCCGAACGCCCTCGGTGCTAAGGAACACAGTGGTGTCCTTCTCTGAGCCGAGAGCGGCGTTTGCGATTACGAAAGCCACGGTCGACTTGTCGGTGTCGTCCTTGGCGCAGGTCAGCATAACGCAGAATTTATCGGACATTGCGATTTCTTGCCTCCAGTTGTTGTGGCGGCCCTTTGGCGATCGTCAGCCGCCTTTCTGTTCTATCCAGTAGTCAGGGTGCTCGGCGCAGAGGAGGCGCCGGCCAGTCATGCGGCACCAGGCCGGCAGATCCTCGTGGGCACCCAAGTCGTAGGAAATGAGCTTGAAGATTTCACCCGGCTGGAGCGCCTGAAACTTGCGACGCAGAAGAATGATGACTTCTCCACAACCCATGTAGCCTGCATTCCATTCGGCTGCGACGGGCAGGGTGGCCAATCCAGCTTGCGGATTGGTGGACGCTTTGTCGGGCATTGGCAACTCTCCGTGGACGCGCGCCAGAATAGCGCGCCTGCCGGTGTCAGAGATATGGTCTTTTCGAATCCGCGCCGATATCGGGGTTAGGCGATGTGGAAAAGCCCGCCAAATTATACTCGAGAAGTCGTTGGTCGCCAACTAAATCCGGGTTTGCGGGTGTGAACTCGCAGATGCCTCGCAGTAAAACCTCAGGCGAGCCAGGAAGTTGCTGCCGGAAATCGCAGGTCGATCTTGCTACATCGATTGAAAGAGACGAGACGAAAACAGACGAATTGAGAGTGACGAAAAATGACGGAACGCTCTGAGCAGACAGCCAGCTACACGATGGGGTACAGCGAGGAGTTCCAGCAGCTACTAGCAGCCCGTCCGAGAAACAATGTTCTAAGCGAAAATCGTCTTTAACAACGTCAGTTATTCCGATTACTGTTTTATTGGAGCCTATTAGTCACCAATGGGATTAGACAGTGGCGCTTTTCGTCTCCAAAATCTAATCCTCGGACAGGCTGCTAGACAGACGCAGCCTGCAAACACATGGCGCTCACCTTGTGCCCTTTCTTCGGCAGGGTCTCAAGGTGCTGGATTTTGGGTGCGGGCCAGGAACCATAACGATGGGGTTGGCGGAGATGGTCCATCCGGGAGAAGTGCATGGCATAGACATGGAGGAGTCGCAGATCGAGTTGGCGAGGGCCTCTGCCGAAGCGGGTGGGCAGAGCAACGTCACGTTCCATGTCGGAAGCGTTACCGAGCGGCCCTTCGAGGACAATTCCTTCGACGTGGCCCATTGTCACGCCGTCCTGATGCATGTACCGGATACGGAGACTACGCTCAGGGAAGTGAGGCGGGTGCTGAAGCCTGGAGGCATCATATCGAGCCGGGAGACCATCGTGGCATCGTGTTTCGCCGAGCCTTCCGCCGATGAACTGAGGAGCGGTTGGACGGTCTTCGGCAATCTTATCGCGGCGAACGGAGGCCACCCTCAGATCGGGCGGGAACTGAAGGACTGGTTGGTCCGTGCCGGATTCACGGAGGTCCGCGCGTCGGCTTCGTTCGAGGTTTTCAGCGCGCCGGAAGATGTAGCATTCCTGCACGGATTCATAGTGGACTGGTTCTTCATGCCCTATGTCATCGAGGCGGCGACCAGCTTCGGGCTGGCAACCCGGGAGCAGTTCGAGCAGTGGCGGGCACACCTCGAAGAGTGGAAGGGACACTCCGGGGCCGTCGGGGCCATCGCGTTCGGGGAGGCGATCGGGACCAAGCCGTAACGGCCTGGCCGAAGGGACGCCGGAGCGGGCGCCGCGTGGCGATTCAGATGCGGGTCAGGGGACTATACCGGAGTCGTGGGGAATGACGTCAGCGGGAAGCCTCCACCTGGACGGTCAGTATGTCTACATCGTGATACTTCTGGTGGCGGACTGAAGAAGCGTAGTAAAGAAGCAGCCGGTAGGAGAGCTCGCGTTCGCTGGGGGCGGGCGGCAGGCTGCTAGGTGCGCGAGATAGTCTTCGACGTTTTCGCCGGGCAAAGAGGTAACGAACTCGATATCCACGGAATTACCGTTGGTGCTGGCGGTTACGGTGAGGTGAAGGGGCTCGGCCTCGTCGATGTCCTGCATCAGAATGGCCAGTGTTTCTTCTCCCGCCGAGGCGAGCCGGTCCCGGGAAGCTGGGTTCCAACGGGCCCGTGAGGCGTAGTCGCGAAGGAAGCTATCGACCATTGGCAGGGCTTCGCTGTCGAGAGCGACCCGCAGGTGGCCACGCCTAGAAATCTGGCCGGAAACCCCGATTCTTCCCGAGCAGTCGTTTTCTTAACGTCGATTATCGATGAAACAGAGCGTGTTGCAACGTATTACATGCTTTACTGTGCCATATAAGACTGGAATACGCCTGCTTGGCGTAGCGCTAAACCCGGCCGATGGCTTTCCGGCCAGACTTCTAGGGCGGGTCACTTCCAGGAACAGCATCATTATCACCGCCACCAGGGCCCCTGAGGTCATGCCGTTCCCCAGCAGAACGGACACGAACCCGTCGCCGAGGAGCTCAGGCAGAATCCACCCGTTTTGGAAGCCGGTACCGATCCAGAAGGCCAGACCCGCAACCAAGGCTTTCCGGTGGTCCAAGCCGTCGTCGATGATGATTTTCATTCCCTGCACAAAGAGAACGCCGATCAATATCGTCACGTAGGCTGCTGCCACGGGGCCCGGGATAGCGATGATGAGGGCTGCGACTTTGGGGAAGAAGGCCGCGGCGACGAAAATGATGCCGATAGCAATGCCTATGCGGCGGGCGGCGATTCCCGTGACTTCGGCGAGGGAGATGCTGGACGAATAGGTGGTGTTGGGCAGCGTTCCTGCGAGGCCGGACAACAGGTTGCCCACACCGTCGGCATTGAGGGCTCCCTGTACGACGCGAAAGTCGGTAGCACGGGGCTCACGTCGTGAGACCCTCTGTATTGCCACGCCGTCGCCGATGGTTTCGATGGCACCAACCAGTGTGACAACCACGAATGCCGGAAGGAGAGCCCAGAATTCGTGGCCGGGGGTCAGTTCGAGGCCCGGCCATGAAGTGAAGGGCACACCCACCCAGGGAGCATCGAGGATAAGCTGCACGTTGTACATACCGAAGGGAACGGAGACGGCGCACCCCACGATCACGCCGATGAGCGGCGACCACAGCCGCCAGGAGGGGGGAGCCCTCAAGATGAGCCCGCCGACGACGGCGAGGGTTACTCCGGCGGCGATGGGGGCTGCCGCACCCGATGTACCGTCGGGAAAGTTTTGCAGCTCATCGAAAACGAAGGGCATGACCGTTGCCGCAATCAGCATTATCACGGTGCCGGTCACGACGGGGGTGAAGATGCGACGCAGGAGGGACAACCTCGCCGCCAACAGGAACTGGAACAAGGAAGAAACGATGATGAGGCTGGCCATTGTTGAGGGCCCGCCTTCCTTCAGGGCCGCAACGCATACGGCAATGAAGGCGCCGGAGGTGCCCATCATCAGCACGTGGCCGGACCCGATCCGCCAGACGCGGGCGGCCTGTAGCACGGTGGTGATGCCGCTTATCAGCAGCGCGGCGAAGACGCCCCACTGGATGTAGCTCTCGGGTTGATCGGCGATCCTGGCGACTATGACGACGGTGAGGGCGATACCGGGAAGCGTGATGGCAGCGGCCTGCAAGCCGACGCCGGCGGACACCGGGAGCGGTGGTCGGTCATCGGGTTCGTACCGGATATTTTCATTCACCTGACTGGCGGCCAACTGTTCACCTGCTATTTCTTTGCCGGTGGGGAATGCCCGGAAACATGGCAGGCACAGTCTAACGGTAGCGGTGTTTGTAAACCATATGGCGGAGCGGCGGAAGGGCTCCGGTGGCTCTGGGAGCAATGCGCTGCGCGTTGCCCTGAGTGTAGCTCTGAGGGCACATCCTGGGGAGGCAACAGGCGGAGGAAGAGGAGCGATGGAAGGTATCGAGGTTAGTGAGTGCGGTTGTCATAAAGTGAAGGAAGGTTTGCGTTAATCCGGTTTGCGGGCGTGGATCCGGTTTGCGGGCGTGGATGAAGTACATTGGGGTGAAGATACCCAAGCGGCCTGCCTCGACCATGGCAGCGCCGCACAGGTTCAGGGTATGGGATTCGCGAGACGTTCCCTGCGGCACAATGTGAAGCGCCTCCAGCGCACTCAACGCTTTGTAGGTGACCCAGCGCCCGATTCTCGAACTGCGAAAGCTGGCAAAGGAAATGGCGGAGCCAGCCAGGGGTTGATACCAGGGAACCGACGGGCCGGTCTGTATTGAAAGACCCCGGCTTTCCAGCACATCAAACCTGACAGATTCGAGCGCGTCATCAACTGTTTGTTGATCGTCGATTTCGAGGAGGCCGCCCCCAATTCGATGTCGGCCTTAATTTCGAGGTAAAGCGGGATCCCGGGGGGTCGAAGCGGTCAGTCATGCAGTACTCGTAAACACCGAATTGCCCACCTGGATTCAAAAGGCGGAAGGCCTCTCCGTAGACGCTGGGTTTGTCAGGTGCGTGACATGTCGCCTCGATGGCGTATATTGCGTCGAACGAATTGTCCGGAGAGTCGACGTGGAGGAAGTCGCAGTGCATGAATTCGGCCAGGTGCATGAGTTTCGCGTCTTCGGTCAGTCTCCGGGCGCGCTCGAGCTGGTAGGCGTTGCTGTTCACGCCGAGAATGCTGGCGCCGGAATAACGGGCGATTTCTCTCAACGGCCCGCCCACGCCGCAACCGAGGTCGGCGACTAACATACCTGGGCGGAGGGCCAGCCTGTCCGCCAAAAAGCGCTCGTGACGAACGAGCGATGCCTTGAAACTCTCTCCGGGGACGCGCGGCGCAAAGTGAAATGACCTGCCCCATCCGAACTCATAGAAGTCCGTGGCCAAGTCATAGTACAGGTCGCTGGACTTTCTGAAGTCGCTATTCTTCCCGTCCGGTCCGCCGCGCTTGTGCGTATTGAAACGCTCTTCGTACTCGCGGATTCTCGGAACAACGCCGGAAGGACCAAGTTCGCGTTTAAGGGCTTTGGAAAGGTTGATAGGCATAGAAAGGTTTGAAGACAGGATTTTTGCCGATCGATAGTAGGACGGTAGCAAGTAGCACGGTAGCGGTCGTAGAAGGGTAGTGTCAACAGGGTTGCAGCGCTCAACAGGTTGCGAAAACAGGGTTATCAGGTTGGAGGGAGTGGGCGGTGCAGGACTCGAACCTGCGACCCCCTGCGTGTAAAGCAGGTGCTCTAACCATCTGAGCTAACCACCCATGCTGCAACTATCATAGTGTCGCTGTCGAACGTCGTAAAGGCCGCTGCTAAACTAAAACCAAGGCGGGATCTACATTTCTGAGATGATGAGGGCAGGGCAGCGCTGTCAAGTAGAGATTTACCGCCGCACATTGAAGTCAGGTCGCCGAAGTCAGGTCGCCCTCCGTGGCCGGGGATCCCTCAAATGCGCATATCCAAATGCGCATTTCGCTTTGGTTCAGGGAGGCGTAACAGGAGCCGGCAAGAGGCCAATGTCAGGAAACCGGGCGGTGTGCTGCGGTGGGGCGTGGGTTCCAGCCTGCGCGGCTTTCGCAACATGGAAATGACGGGTGGGGGCAAGATTTCGCTGTGGGAAAACCCTTTTCACAGGACCCACCTGCGCGGGGCGCCGTGGTTTGACCGCCATATAAAGCCCGCACTATGATGCAAACAAGTAGCTTGGCGTTATCTCGACCCCTGTGCCATGTTTGGGGGGAGACCCTGGAAATCATCGACTGGGAAGCAGCGGGGAATGACACCTGAGCAAACTGGTCACACCAACCACGACCACGCCAGCCGCGGGAGAATAGCCCCTGGGCACGATCATGGCCACGACTATCGGAGCGCCGGTCGTCGCAGCCTGATAATGGTCCTGATTCTGCTTTGCTGCCACATGGGGATTGAAATAGTCGGCGGCATCCTTTCAGGCAGCTTGGGATTGCTGGCCCATGCGACCCATATGATTACCGACGCTGTCGCCATTGGTCTGGCTCTGTTCGCCATGTGGATTGCGGAGCGTCCGGCTACCATTACGCGCACCTTCGGCTATCAGCGCACCGAGGTGCTGGCAGTGATGTTCAACGCTCTTGCTCTCTGGGTGCTCGCCAGTTGGATTATCTACGAGGCTTACCAACGGCTTGGCGAACACGCCGACGGACACGGTCACGAAGTGGAAGGCGTGTTGATGCTGGCTGTCGCCTCTGCAGGACTTGCTATCAACCTGTTGGCAGCCTGGATCCTTTATCGCTCGTCGCGGCACAACATCACCGTTCAGGGCGCCTTCTGGCATATTGTGGCCGACCTGCTGGGCTCCATCGCTGTGGTTATATCCGGCATCCTGACATTGGCTTTTGACTGGGACCTTGTCGACCCCATCCTCAGTATGCTTATCGCCGCACTAATCCTCGTGAGTTCTTGCCGTTTGGCCATCATGGTATTTCGGGTGCTGTTGGAGGGCGTACCGGCCGGGTTGGATATGTGCAGGCTCTGCAATTCCCTGGAGGAAGTGGAAGGTGTAACCCTGGTGCATGACGTTCACGCCTGGACTATTACCTCCGGCTACGATGCTCTCACCGCTCATGTGGTCGTTGACCCCGATTACCAAGGGGAGTTAGAACCGCTTCTGCGGCGTTTGCGGCATATCGCGTATCAGGAATTTGGCATCCGCCATATCACCATACAAATAGAGCAGACGGGGGCGGATTGTACCGAGAACCACCACGTGGGACATCTGGAAGCCCGGACACACGCTGAGGCGTGACAAACCAGGTTGCCGAATCCGGCCAACCGCCCGAGAGTCCGGAAATGACATCTGATCACCACCCGGAACACGACTACGATGCTGGTAACTACCATGCTGGGGACTACCATGCTGGTAACTACCGGGCTGGTCATTCCCATGACTATCGAATGGCCGGGCGCCGGCGCCTGCTGATTGCGCTTGCGCTGATTTCCGGCTACATGGGAGTCGAGATAGTCGCCGGCATCCTTTCCGGCAGCCTCGCCCTATTGGCCGACGCCGCCCATATGCTCACCGACGCGGGCGCGATCGGGTTGGCCCTTTTCGCCATGTGGATTGCGAACCGTCCGGCCTCCATTGAGCGTACTTTCGGCTACTATCGCACTGAAGTGCTGGCCGCGCTGTTCAACGCACTGAGCCTGTGGCTGATTGCCGCCTGGATTCTCTTTGAGGCCTATCGTAGATTTCGCGATATCCCCGAGGTGGAAGGAGGTATCGTACTGGCAGCGGGTGGGGTGGGACTCGGAGTCAACCTGATTGCCTTCTGGGTACTCAGGCGTTCTGCCGGGCATAGCCTCAATGTTGAAGGCGCGTTTCAGCACGTGTCGGCGGACCTCATGGGGTCAATCGGCGTGGTTATCTCCGGCGTCCTGACAATGGCCTTTGGCTGGTGGATTGCCGACCCCATTCTGGGCGTATTCATCGGTTTGCTTATCCTGATCAGCTCCTGGCGTTTGGTGATCAAAGTCTTTCATGTTCTGCTGGAAGGCGCGCCGATCCACCTGGACATGTCTCTGCTTTGCAGTGAATTGGAAGCGGTAGAAGGCGTGACTTTGGTTCACGACATTCACGCCTGGACTATCACGTCCGGATATGAGTCCTTGACCGCCCATGTGCTTATTGACCCCGATTATCCGGGCGAGCTGGAAACTCTGCGGCTTCGGATGCAGCAGATTGCCTATCAAGACTTTGGAATTGCCCATGTAACTATACAAATGGAGCAATCGGTTGCCGGTTGCACTGAACGCCACCATTTCGACCATCTGACCGTGCAGCGTCGCTCTTGAAGGTATGTGCTGCAACCTGTTTCTAAACCAAAGCCAAGGTGGAAGCTGCATTCAAGCGTGATGCTCATTAGCCAGGGCTCCCTGACGAGGCTCTTCCACACATACATCGAAAACGGTCCGCACCACTACCTCAGGGTATCCGCCATGTGCGCATTCCACCTTGGCTATAGTTCAAAACCAGTTTCTTCCCTGTTGACATATAATCGCGGAAGAGGAAGGGACTTTAGCATTAAACTTTAACATCAAGGGGAGGCGGGAAATGTCGCAAGAACGCTGCCTTATCTATGTAGGAATGCATGACGGGGTCTGCTCGGTGAGCAGCGACGACGGAGGAATGACATGGAGGCGGAGCTCGATTACGAGCCTTCCCCACGCGGCGGCCCGGCTGACGGCGAGTCCCGCAGAGCCGAGGCGGGCTTGGCTAGCGGCCTACGAAGCTGGCGTATATCGCACAGACGACGGCGGGGATTCGTGGACGCACCTGGGCTCGTATCCCAAGGACTACGCTCACAGCGTGCTGGCCCATCCCGAAGAACGGGAGACGGTCTATGCAGGGAGCGAACCCGCCGCACTGTTCCGGTCGTCGGACGGCGGAGCGAACTGGGCTGAATGCGCGGGATTTCGCGCCGTCCCCGAGTCAAAGGGGTGGGGGTTTCATGCGCCAACCCGAGACTCTCACGTCAGGGACCTGCGGGTGTCGCCGAGGGAGTCGGGCCTGCTGTACGGCGGCATCGAAGTAGGGGGAGTGGTGCGCTCGAGGGACGGGGGCGGTTCCTGGCAGCAGTTGCCTGGTCTCGATGACGATATCCACTGCCTGAGCCTGGGAACGGACCGCCCGCAGCGGGTCTATGCCGCCACTGCCAGCGCCCCCTTCCGCAGCGATGACGGCGGAGAACAGTGGGAGCTGATAAACAACGGGCTGTTGCGCCGATACACTCTGCACATTGCGGCGGCTCCCGACGATGCCGACCTCGTTCTTGTCACGGTGTCGGAGAACGCGAGGCGCAAGGCGCCACAGTTCTACCGCTCCACGGACGGGGGCCGGAGTTGGAGCCTGGTCGACGGCATCGGCGAGGGCGAAGAGGCGGAAGACATGGTTGTGGCCTTCGAGTGGGACGCGAATTTGCCATCCCACGTTTACGCGGGCACCGATGGAGGCAAGCTATTCGCCAGCGACGACCGGGGTGAGACGTGGCGGCAGTTGCCGGTCGAGCTGCCATCAGTCGCTGTGGGGGCGCTGGCGGTGGCCGGCTAGGGGCGTCAGCTTCCATATCTCGCGTCAGAGCAATCGCGTCTTGTTTCTCAGCACACAAATTGGGCCGGAATGGCGGTGAAGGCGGGAGTGACAGTGCCTCCTTCGGTTCTGGGTGCGAGGGTAGACGGAGGTTTGGAATCCCGCCTTCGCGGGGATGACGGGTTATAAGGCCTCCGGCGTTTATGACGCAATTGCCCTGTATCTAACGTCCCTTGAACACAGGGGCCCGCTTTTCCAGGAAGGCACGGCGGGCCTCTTCCGCGTCATCGGAGCCGTTGAGGATGCCGCCAGCGTTGGACGTGAGGACCATTGTGTTCTCGAGGCTGGTGTCCATGGCTGTGCGCATGATGCGCTTGCTGATCCACTGGACCATCGGCGGCGTTCGCATAATGCGGTCGCAGAGGTCGCGGGTGGTCTGCTCCAGCTCGTCGCTTGATACGAGGTAGTTGAGGAGACCCCAGTCGTAGGCTCTCTGGGAGTCGAGATGGCCGGTGTAGGCGAACTCGAGGGCGCGGCCGAGGCCGGCCATTCTGGGCAGGTAGTAGCTGCCGCCGTTCTCGATAATCTGGCCGAGCTGCTGGTAGCCGATAAAGCGGGTGTTCTCGCACCCGGCGCGGATGTCGCAGTGGAGGGCCATGTCCATTCCAGAGCCAACGGCCGGGCCGTTAATCATCGCGACTGTGGGCTTGCGAATGAGCGAGATGTCGCGGTGCAGGTGGGTGAACCCGTGGAAGAAGTGCTGTCGGGCGGCGTCGGGGCCGTGCTCGGCGCCTCGGTTACCGATGAAGTTGTCGCCGGTGAGCGCAGGGTCGGTGTCGCGTCGCATATCTGCGCCGGAGCAGAAGCCGCGGCCGACGCCGGTGAGGACGATGACGCGGATGTTCGGGGCGTCGTCGCCGGCGCGCATGTACTCACCGACCTTGGCGACGGTGCCGTTTTTCTGGGAGTTGCCGATGAGCGCGTTCATTCGCTCTGGACGATTGAACTTGATCCAGAGGATGCCGTTGTCTTCCGGTTCGTAAAGCAGGTGGTCGACGAGTTCCGGACCGTTGCCCGCGCCGCCCATTTCCAAAGGACTTTCGTTAGCCACGCCTCTTAATCTCCTTGTGCATACGGGGATTAGGGTGTATCCGCAGGGATCAGGGTTTGAAGCCGATGAGATGCATACCGGAGTCGACCATTATCGTTTCTCCGGTTACGTGCCCCGCTCCCTCGAGCATCCAGACCACCGTTTCGGCCACGCTTTCTGCAGAAGGCGCTTCCTGGAGTGGAACCTGCGCTTCGAAGCTGCGGAAGAGCTTCTGCGCTCCTTCTTCGCCGAGGCCGTCGCCCCACCAGCGTGTGGGTATAGGGCCGGGGCAGACGGCGTTCACCCGCACCTCGGGGGCAAGGGATCTGGCGAGAGAAATAGTCATCGTGTTCAGGGCGGCCTTGGAAGCCGCGTAGGCGATGGAGCTGCCGCCGCCGGTGATGGCCGAAATAGAGGAGACGTTGACAACGGAGCCCTTGCCCTGGGCCTTCAGGTGCGGCAAAACGGCGCGGATCATCTGGTAAGCGCCGACCACGTTGACCCGGTAGATGTTCAGGAAGTCGTCACCGGAGAGGGACTCGAGGTCGGTCGCGCTGGCGAAGACTGATGAGCCGGCATTGTTGACCAGACCGTCTATACGGCCCCACTGCTCCAGGGCCACTGCCGCCATCCGGCGGCAGTCGGCGTCTTCGGCGACATTGCCTTGGCACAGGACGGCGTCGCCGCCCAATTCACGGCAAGCTCGGGCGGTCTCTTCTGCTTCGGCCTCGCTTTTCGTATAGTTGATGAGAACATGGGCCCCTTTGGATGCGGCGACCCGGGCCGTGGCGGCGCCCAACCCGACCGCCGAACCTGTGACGATTATCACTGAACCTTCGAGTCCCACGGGAGCCTCCCAGATGAAGTAATATTTTGGGACAGAGATCGACGACGGGAGTATAGCAAACTTCCCCGTCCGGCTCGGACGGGATGATACAACTGAGGTGAACGATGGCGATCAGCATCGGCGCGGGAGACTATCGTTACGAATACTGGGCCGGGTGGGCCAGAACTCCAGCGGGGACGGACATAATGGCGCCCAGCGGGGTCGCGGTGGACTCGCAGGACCGAGTCTATGTGTTCCAGAGACAAGGGACGCCAGTGCTGGTTTTTGAAAGCGATGGACAGTTCATCGAGTCGTGGTCGCGTCGCAACGGACTGCCCGCAGACGCCCACCACATACACGTGGGGCCGGACGATACGGTGTACCTGACCGATCGGGACTCCCACATGGTGCTGGCCTACGACACGAATGGGGAGATGCTGTGGTCGTTGGGGACGCGGGACGAGGCGGCAATGCAAGCGCCGTTCAACCATCCGGCAGACGCGTGCATTGCGCCGTCGGGGGAGATATTCGTGGCTGACGGCTACGGAAACTCAAGCGTACACCGGTTCAGCGCGGACGGAGAGCTGATCGGCAGTTTCGGCAAACCGGGGCGCGGGCCGGGAGAGTTCATAGTGCCTCACAGCGTCCGGGTGTCGCTGGACGGCCGGGTGTATGTGGCGGACCGCGAGAACCACCGGGTGCAGGTTTTCACCGTTGAGGGCGAGTTTCTGACGGAGTGGACCGACTTCAAGTGCCCGATGGGGGTGCACATAGACGCGAACGAGGTGGTGTACGTAACGGACCAGATTCCGCGCATCAGCCTTTACACGCTAGACGGGGAACTGCTGGCGAGGGGACGAACGTTCGAGGGGATGCACCAAGTCTACACGGACTCGCAGGGCAGCATATATGGCATCGATACGGCCAACGAGCGGGTGCAGAAGTTCATCAAGGTCTAGCCGGAGCGGGGCACCAGAAGCGAGGGCGCCAGACTACTGAGGCGTAAGAAATCCAAGTCAAAAGGGGTCTAGTTCAAGGGGGTGGTGCGCTTGGCGAGATTCGAACTCACGACCTCTGCCTCCGCAGGGCAGCGCTCTATCCACTGAGCTACAAGCGCGCGGTTGTTGAGTGGTGCCGAGGGAGGGATTTGAACCCACACATCCGTAAGGATACTGCGCCCTGAACGCAGCGCGTCTGCCGTTCCGCCACCTCGGCCCGCCGGAGTCCGGACCGAGGCCCGAGGCTCCCAAGTTCCCTTGGGCTGGTGGGCGATGGAGGACTTGAACCTCCGACCTCCTCGGTGTGAACGAGGCGCTCTGACCAACTGAGCTAACCGCCCGCATAAAAACGGGAACATTTCAATTATACGGAGGGGGTGGGACTGGCGCAAGCCTTTACATCCCAGGTGGCGTTTGCTATATTCGTGACGTCGGGCCTTCACGGGCTAGGGTCCGGCCCTCGCACAGGTGGGGCGTTCGTCTAGCGGCCCAGGACACCGCCCTCTCAAGGCGGAGATCAGGGGTTCAAATCCCCTACGCCCTACCAATTCCCCCCTTAAGTTCCTCCTCACCAAGCTGCTTTGCCTTCCGCATTGTTTCTATCAGCTGGTCCATAGACAAGCGACCCGTATTGGTGTTGCGCGGGCTGGGGTGGTAGCAGCCAACCAGCAGCGGAAGGTCGGGAGCGAAGCGATACACCTCACCATGAGCGAACTTTGCTCGAAAGCGTTGCCCCCCCATCTCCGCGAAGGTACGCAAGGCTGCCTGGAAGGCTATTTGCCCGAGGGCGAGCACCACGCGCAGATTGGGAAGCAGCCGCATTTCACGCACCAGGAACGGCAGACAGGCCCGCTGTTCGTCAGGGGTCGGCCGGTCTCCTGGCGGGACGCAGCGGACGGCGGCGCAGATGTAGGCGCCGGAGTACTGCAGACCGTCGTCGCGGTGGTCGGAGACGGGCTGGTTCGCCAGGCCTGCCTCGTGCATTGCCCGAACGAGGAACGAAGCAGAGGCATCGCCGGTGAACACGCGGCCGGTGCGGTTGCCGCCGTGGGCAGCGGGGGCGAGTCCCAGCACCATGAGCGGGGCAAGGGGATCGCCGAAGCTGGGAACGGGTTTGGCCCAGTAGTCCCAGTCGCGGTAGGAGGCGCGCTTGGTCTCGCCGATGCGTTCCCGGTGTTCGACGAGACGTGCACACTGCCGGCAGTTGACTATCTCCGAGGTCAAGGCAGCCAGGTTCGCCAGGTGCTCTGCCCCGCCATTTCCCGGGCCATCTATGTCGTTTTTACTTGTCATAATGATAGGTTTGTGTACTCCGAAGCATGGGCCGCATGAGAATCCGGGGGAGGGCTTTGCTTTTGGTAATGTATAATACCCGCCAATTGAAGTTGGGTGCGTTGGCCCGCTCATTCGCGGGGCCCGCCGGAGGTTGGAAGATGATCGAGCAAGAACGTCTGATCAACTCCTTCTGTGAGTTGGTAAAGATCGACAGCCCGTCGGACGAAGAAGAGGAAGTTGCCCAGTACCTCACGGGGAGGCTGGAAGGACTGGGTTTCGCCGTGGAGCGAGACGCTCACGGGAACCTGATCGCATCGGAGGAAGGGGCCGACCCGCTGATGCTTTCGGCGCACATGGACACGGTGGAGCCGGGACGGGGCATCAAGCCCGAGGTTAAGGGTGATCGCATCGTGTCCGACGGCACCACGATCCTCGGGGGGGACTGCAAGGCCGGATTGGCTGCCATACTCGAGGGGCTGGACAGCATCGCGCAGGACGGCGGGGCCAGGCGACCGGTGCAGGTGGTGCTGACCCGAGGGGAAGAAATCGGGCTGGTGGGAGCGGCCAACCTGGACTACTCGATGATCCGCTGTCGAGATGCGGTGGTGTTCGACGGGAACGGGCCGGTGAACACCATCACTGGGGCGAGCCCCACCTACATGAGGTTCGACGTGAACATCACGGGCCGTGGCGCCCACGCTGGCGTGGAGCCGGAGAAGGGGCTCTCGGCCATCCGCATCGCGACGGAGATCATCAACGACCTGCCGCAGGGAAGGCTGGACGATGAGACTACCTTCAACGTGGGGCTGATCACAGGAGGGACGGTTCGAAACGCCGTTCCGGTGGATGCCAGCTTCGGCGGTGAGTTCAGGAGCCACAATACCGAATCTATCGACCTGCTCCGGATGCAGGTGTCAGAGACCCTGCGGAAGGCGAGGGAGAAATATCGGGACGCCACGATCCGGGAAGAGCTGGAGATGATGTTCCAGATGTATCTCCTCGACCCCAACGAGGCAATCGTGCAGCTAGTGACGAACCAGCTGCGAAACATGGCGATGCAGCCGAACATTCATCCGTCGGGCGGCGGGACGGACGCCAATGCCATGCGGCTAAACGGTGTTGAGTGCGTGGTGGTGGGTATGGCCACCAACGAGATGCACACCGTCAACGAGTACGTGGTCATACCGGACATAATGGCAACGGCCCAATTCTGTCAGAACATCCTGACCATCAACCAGCGGGCGCGGGCTTAGGAAGCGATCTGAGGCGCATACCATCCTCCTCCGGTTACCGGAAGTGAAGACTGAGAGGCGATTATGAACGGGGCTGAACTGAAGCAGACACTGAGGGAAGGCGGTCGGGTCTTCGGCACGATGATTACCCATGGGCACAGCCCCCGCTGGATACCGGTGTTGTCGGGAGTGGGCATCGACTACGCGGTGATCGACACGGAGCACAACCCGCGGGGCCGGGCGGAGCTGGGCGACTACCTCGCGATGTTCAATACGAGCGGGGTGGTACCAATTGTTAGGATACCCATTCCGGACTCGCACTACGTGACGATGGCGATGGATGCCGGGGCACAGGGCGTGCTGGCCCCGTACTGTGAGACGGTCGACGAGGTACAGGAAGTGGTGGCGGCGGCCAAATGGCGTCCGCTGAAGGGCGAGGCGGTGGAACGGGTGGTGGCCGAAGGCGAGCATGTGAGCGCAGCGACGAGGGCGTACTTGGAAGAGCGGAACCGCAACAGTATCGCCATAATCGGCATCGAGAGCGTGGCGGCGGTCAACAACCTTGAGGCCATCTTGGAGGTGCCTGGAATCGACGGCATCTTCGTCGGTCCGAACGACATGAGCATTTCTCTGGGCTTCCCCGATGACTACGACAGGCCGGAGTACAAAGACACGGTGAAGCGGGTCATCGATATGTCGGAAGCCAAGGGCGTAGCGACGCTGGTGCATCACCAGACGCCGGAGCTGTCGACGTACTGGATCGACCAAGGCGCGCGCTTCGTGCTGCACGGGACGGACCGCAGGGCGCTAACCGAGGGGTTCCGGGCCGACTTCGGCAAGCTAAGGGCGTCGGCGGGGTGACAATCGCCGGCAATCGAAAGCAACTACTCATCCGTTGACTGACGCAGTTCGACGGTTGTACCAACGAAAAGGGGGCGGGTTTTATACCCGC
The DNA here is from genome assembly GCA_965261355.1 of Dehalococcoidia bacterium. Taxonomy (GTDB): domain Bacteria; phylum Chloroflexota; class Dehalococcoidia; order Lucifugimonadales; family UBA3495; genus VXOI01. The sequence continues at coordinate 568,856 of OZ253464.1, forward strand.
CCTTAGTTTGTGAGCGAGCTCGCGGCTGTTGGTTACTGGGCAATCACAAGAAGGTGCGTGGCGAATGCCCAATTCTCACCAGAGGAACGCAGAATAGCAATCTTCGTTCCTGCGAAAAATGAATGGGGGCCTCACCCTTTTCCGTGGAAGATGAGAATTGTAGAACACTCTTTTTGACCCGGCCCTACAATTTCAGTTGGCCGGGGATCGCGTTAGTCGGGTGGTGTGCCGCGCTCCCAGCGGTCCCGGAGAGACTCGACATAAACGCGGTCGTAGTCGCCGTAGTGGGCGTTGTCGGGAAGCTCGCCCAGCTGTTCCGCCCACAGATATTCGATGTCCTGCCACTGAATGGGGTAGGGAGGCTGGTCGAAGAAGGCGGCGACGGCGTCGAATGGGGTGTCGCCCTGGGGGCGAGTGACGTAGCCCATCATCTGGAAGTTGTCATAGGTGTTGCCGTAGTCGGAAACGAACCTGCCCTTCATGGCGGCCAATATGACGTAGGTGGGCATGCGGAATTCCTCACCCTAACCCTCCCCCACAGGGAGAGGGATCTGAGTAAGCGGCATTTTCTGTTGCCTACTTCTTGAGGATGTGGACGGTAGTGACGTCGCCGGCACCGGAGCACTGGGCGACGCCGACTCGGGCACGGGCCACCTGGCGGGGGCCAGCCTCTTCGCGGAGCTGGGTCACCGTTTCGTGGATCATGCGGATGCCGGAAGCGCCGAAGGGGTGTCCCATGGCAAGGAGGCCGCCGTCGGTGTTGACGGGGATGTCGCCGGTTAGGGCAGTGCGTCCCTCGGCGGTGGCCTGCCAGGCCTCGCCGAAGGGGACGAGGTGCAGGGACTCGACCTGCTGGAGCTCACCTATGGAGGCGGCGTCGTGTACCTGGCAGAGGTCAACGTCCTGTGGACCAAGGCCGCTCATCTCGTAGGCCTGGAGGGCGGCAGGCTCGGTGCGGTAGGGGCTGAAGGCCGAGTGGTCTGCGCCGCGCCCGTTGTAGTCTCCGGAGGTGAGGACGGCGGCGGCGATGGAGACGGCACGGCTCTCGTCGATGCCGTAGTGGGACAGCGACTCGCGGGCGCAGAGGACGGCGGCGGCGGCACCCTCGCTGGTGGGACAGCACTGGTAAAGGGTGAGGGGGTCGGCGATCATGCGCGACTGTAGGACTTCCTCGAGGGAGAAGATGTCCTTGCGGTGGGCGTATGGGTTCAGGGAAGCGTTCTGGCGGGCCTTCACCGAGACCTGGGCCAAGGCCGTGGCGGGGGCGCCGGTCTCTTCCATGTAGCGACGGGCGCGGAGGGCGTAGCCGGCCATCATGTGGTCGCCGCCGATATAGCGTTCGGGGGCGTCCTCGGCGGTAACGGTGACAGGGCCGCGGGGCACTTTCTCGGCGCCGAAGGCGAGGGCCATGTCGTAGATGCCGGTGGCGATGCCCCAATAGGCCTGCCAGAAAGCGGTGGAGCCGCTGGAGCAGGCGTTCTCGACGTTGACGATGGGAACGCCGGTGAGGCCGAGCTTGGACAGGGTGGTCTCGCCCAGGGACATACCGTGGTAGTAGACGTGGCCGAAGTAGGCGATGGGGATGTCGCGCCAGCGGACTCCGGCGTCCTTGAGGGACTCGACGACGGCATCGAGGGCCAGGTCGCTGAGGTCTTTATCTGGGAAGCGTCCAAAAGAGTGGAGGCCGACTCCGGCGACTACCACTTCACGTCCCGGTTTTAGCTGTGCCACTGTACTGTCCTCCGCCGGTGGATGTCCGCCGTGCGGGGCGGATGATTAGTTGGAGGGAGCCTACCCTGACGCCGGGCGCCACTTGTAGACCAGCTTGTCCTCGCCGCCTTCCTGGGCGGGCACGGCCTGGATGGCCAGCTCGACGGGCATGCCGATCACGAGGTCGGGCTGCTCGCAGTCGATGACCTCGGCCAGGACCTGGGGGCCGGCGGGCAACTCGACCTGTCCGAGTACGTAGGGGACAGGTCCGGGCCATCCAGCGGGCGGGATGCGCACGATGGTGTAGCTGTAGAGTGTTCCCTGCGCTCCGAGATCGACTTGCTCCACCTCGAAGGAGGTACAGGACTGGCAGAAGGTGGCGGGGCCGAACACGGTCACGCTGCATTCGCGGCAACGGAACCCGATGAGGGTGCCCTCGGTGCCGGCATCGTCGGTGATTTTCAGGCGTCGCGGGTCTACGGATACTGGCATGATGGTTCAGGTTAATGTCGAGCCTATGAGGTGTCAACCTGAGGAACCGGGACGGGTTCAACGCATGGGGTGCAGAGGAGACGCAGAGAACGCCGAGGGAGAATTCTCATAAATGGACGGGATATACAGGATGCAGACTGTCAAAGCAGAAGAAAAGACAGGCGGGGCAATAAGGTCTGATATACTGCATCGGAAGTCGAGGTTTGCACCTATATCCACGGAATGGATGGCCGGGGACCACATTACGGACTGGGCGCTAAGACTGTGACGGACAGGGAAATCGAACAGGCGGTGCGGCTGATAGGGGACGGTGGAGTGGTGGCCATTCCCACGGATACGCTGTACGGACTGGCCGCGGACGCCTTCAATGCCGAGGCCATTGAACGAGTGTTTGCAATCAAGGAACGGCCGGAAGGCCTGGCGCTACCGGTGCTGTTGGCCGATGCGGAACAGCTGTCGCTGGTGGCACGAAGGGCCCCGGTAGAGGCGAAAAGGCTGGCGGAGGCGTACTGGCCGGGGCCACTGACGTTGATAGTGAGAAAGGCACAGGGGCTTCCATCGCGGCTGACGGCGGGACACGATACGGTGGCGGCTCGGGTGCCGGACCATCCAGTGCCGAGGGAGCTGGCAAGGCTGCTGGGGAGGCCCATTACGGGGACGAGCGCAAACATCAGCGGAGGGAGCGACCCGCAATCGCTGGAAGAGTTGTGGCTACAGATGGGAGATAGGGTGGACGGCGTCGTCACAATGGGGCCGGCGCCGGCGGGTACGGCTTCGACGATCGTGGACGTGACGGGTAATGCCCCGAAGCTGGTGCGGGAAGGGGCGATACCCTTCCCTGAGATTGCGGCTCTTTTTAACAGCGATTAAATTGGGTAGGCGATGATTTCCAGATACGACGAATACCGACGGGGAGTCGAGGAAGAGCTACGCGGCATTTTCGAGGGGCGCGAGGGATTCCTGTACAAATTGCTGCGCTACCACCTCGGGTGGGTTGATCCCGAAGGCAGGCCACAGGAAGGAGCGACGGCGATGCACTTCCAGGGCGCTATGGCGCTGGCCTTCAGCGAGGCGCTGGGTGGGGACTTTCGCCCAGCTCTGCCAGCGGCGGCCGGGGTGGAACTGGTGCATCACTTCACCCTGGTGCACGGCGAAGTGCAGGCGGGCCGGGCCGAGGACCCGGACCGTCCCAGCATCTGGTGGGTCTGGGGTCCGGCGCAGGCGATCAACGCCGGGGATGGGCTGCACGCGCTAGGCCGCAAGGCGATGATGCGTATGGCGCGGAACGGCACACCGCCGGAGTTGGTGCTTCGAGCGGTGCGGTCGCTTGATACGGCATGCCTGCGACTGTGCGAAGGGCAGTACATGGACCTGGAGTTCCAGGACCAAATGATGGTGACGAACGCCGCGTACCTGGAGATGGTGAACCGCAAGGCAGGGGCGCTCACCGGGTGCGCCGCCGAGGCAGGAGCGCTGGCGGCTGGGGCGTCAGACAACGCGTGCGAGGGATCGCAGCGAATGGGGGTCAGCCTGGGCGCCGCGTGGCAGATCGCTCGGGATATCGGAGAGCTGTGGGGGGAACGGGGTGATGGAATCACGCCGAGCAACATCATCAGCAAGAAGAAGAGCCTACCGCTCATACATGCGTTGGAGCACGCCAGCATCGCGGCGAGGCGGGAGCTGGGCAGCATCTACATGAAGCGGGTGCTGGAGCCAGAGGACGCCGGCCGGCTGGTGGCGATCTTGGACGAGACTGGATCGCGTCCCGTGGCGGAAGAGAAGGCGCGGGAACTGGTGGAGGACGGTCTTGGGGTAATGTCGAGCGCCGACATGGCATCGGACGGGATGGCGCTGCTCCGCGAGCTGGGTGAGTGGGCCCTGAAAGGGAACTAACGATTTTGATTCCCGCAGGCTTGGGCATCACGGACAGGAGAGGCACAGGTGGCAAAGCGCAGTCTGTCGCAACTTGACATAATGGGCAGCCGAGTGCTGGTGCGGGTGGACTTCAACATACCCATCGAGCAAGGCATTGAGGCGATCGCGGGGTACGACCAGAGGCTTAGAGCCACGCTGCCTACCATTCGGCACCTGATCGACAAGGGCTGCAGGACGATACTGTGCTCGCACCTTGGGCGGCCGAGAGGCAAGGTGGACGATGCGCTGCGACTGGGTCCTGTGGGGGACAGGCTGGCGTTCCTGCTGGGCCACCCGGTGAAGAGTCTGCCGGAGGTGACCGGGCCGGATGTGGAGGCGGCTGTTGCCGAGATGTCGGCGGGGGACGTGGTGCTGCTGGAGAACCTGCGGTTCGACGCGGGAGAAGAGGCGAATGATCCGGAGTTCGCGAAGTCGCTGGCGGCGTTGGCGGACTACTTCGTGATGGACGCCTTCGCGGTGGTGCACCGGGCCCACGCGTCAACGGTGGGTGTGACGGAGTACCTGCCGTCGGCGATGGGGTTCCTGGTGGAGAAGGAAGTCAACTCCATGGGCCGGGCACTGGAGTCGCCGGAGAAGCCGCTGGCGGCGCTGATGGGCGGAGCGAAGGTCAGCGACAAGATACTGCTGCTGGAGAACATCCTAGACAAGCTGGACCACCTGTTCATCGGCGGCGGGATGTGCGTGACATTCCTGAAAGCGCAGGGACACGGCATCGGGGCGTCGCAGGTGGAAGAGGACCGCCTGGAGTTTGCTCGGGAAATGCTGGGCGAGGCCGAGAAGCGGGGAATAAAGGTGCACCTGCCGAGCGAGGTGGTGGTGGCCAGCGAGTTTGCGGCCGACCCGTCGGAGGTGCAGGTGACTTCCGCGGACGGGGTGCCGGAGGGAGGGATCATCATGGACATCGCACCGTCGGCGGCCGGAGATTTTGCCAGCGCGCTGCGGGAGTGCCGAACGGTCATCTGGAACGGGCCGATGGGAGTGTTCGAGATGCCGAGGTTCAGCGAAGGAACGAGGGTGGTGGCGAACGCCATCGCGGAGGCGCCGGGGGTTACGAGCGTGGTCGGAGGCGGGTCGACGGCGGAGACCGTGGAGGCGCTGGGGCTGATTGAGCGGATGACGCACGTGTCGACCGGCGGCGGTGCGTCGCTGGAGTTCTTGGGCGGAATCGAACTGCCGGGAATCGCGGCACTGCCGGACGCGTAGCGTGGCAGGTGCATTGGAGATATGGTTAAGCGAGCGTAATATTCCATCCTTACCCTGATCCCCTGCCGCAAAGAAGAGGGATTGGTCGAAAGGGCGCCGAATACGGGGGACACTATGATAGATATCGAAGAACTGCGCGACTGCTACATGAACACATCATCGAAGATGGTGCTGCTCGTGGTGGATGGACTGGGAGGTCTGGCGCACCCGGACACGGGGCTGTCGGAGCTGGAAACGGCTCGCATCCCGAACCTGGACGAGATGGCGCGGGTGAGCGCCTGCGGGATGACGACGCCGGTGCTGCCCGGGGTTGCGCCCGGCAGCGGACCGGGGCACCTGGCCCTGTTCGGGTACGACCCGCTGAAGCACATGATCGGCCGGGGCGCGCTGGAGGCGCTGGGTATCGACGTGGAGCTACAGCCGGGAGACGTGGCGGCGCGGGGGAACTTCTGCACGGTGGATGGCGACGGGCTGCTGGTAGACCGGCGGGCCGGTCGTATTCCAACAGAGATGAGCGCGCCGATCTGCGAGCGGCTGGACCGCATCGAGCTGGAGGGCGTGCAGGTGGACGTGTTCCCGGTCCAGGACTATCGGTTCGTGCTGCGACTGCGCGGCGAAGGGCTGTCGGAGTCGGTGACGGAGACAGATCCGCAGCGGGAGGGAGTGGGGGCGCTGCCGGTGCGGGCGCTGAACGATGGGGCGCAGCGGACGGCGGACTTGGTGAACGAGTTCGTGTCCAAAGCGTCACAGCTGATGTCGGAGGAGGAGCGGGCCAACATGCTGCTGCTGCGGGGGTTCGCGCGGATGCCGAGGCTGCCGCCGATGGGAGAGGTGTACAGAATGAACCCGGCGGCAATCGCGGCGTACCCGATGTACCGCGGGCTGGCGACGGTGGCGGGGATGACGGTCATTCCGACGGGGCGGCACTTTTCGGACGAAGTGGAGACGATGCGGCAGAACTTTGAATCGCATGACTTCTTCTTCATCCACTACAAGCCAGCGGACGCAGCGGGGGAGGACGGGGACTTCGACGCCAAGGTGCAGCGGCTGGAGGAGCTGGACCCGCTGATTCCGGCGATACGGGAGCTTGAACCGGACGTGTTCATGGTGGCGGGAGACCATGCGACGCCGGCGATAACGGCGGGACACAGTTGGCATCCGGTACCGTTCATGCTGCACTCGAAGCTGACACGAGGGGAGGGCGTGCCCGCCTTCAATGAGCGGGAGTGCCGGCTGGGTTCCATCGGCAGCATACCGGCGACGAACGTGATGCTGCTGGGGATGTCGCACGCCGGAAAGATGGCGAAGTACGGTCCGTGATTTCTCATTGGCAGGAAGAGTAGAGTAGGGGCGGGTTTGAAACCCGCCCCTACATGCGGAAAAAGGCAGGGTGTCCTTATAACTATTGTCGGATAATAGGCAAGCCCAAGTTTGGGCGAAGCAAAATCCAGGAGAGCGAATATGCCGCGGTCCATTGTTGCCGGAAACTGGAAGATGAACACGACCGTAGAATCGGCCGCCGAGCTGGCGGCGGGAGTGGCCGCCGGTGCTGCAAGCGTGGGTGACGTGCAGTTGATCGTGTGCCCGCCCTTCGTGTCGCTGGCGGCGGTGAGGGACGCTGTGGCCGGGTCACGAGTGGGAGTGGGGGCGCAGAACATGCACCACGAGGGTTCGGGGGCGTTCACTGGCGAGGTGTCGGCGGAGATGCTGACGGGGTTGTGCCAGTACGTCATCCTGGGGCATTCGGAGCGGCGGCAGCTATTCTGGGAGACGGATGAGACGGTGAACCTGAAGGTGCGGGCGGCGCTGCTGGCGGGGCTGCGACCCATAGTCTGCGTGGGGGAGACCTTGGAGCAGCGGGAAGCGGGGGACGCTGCGGACGTGGTGGAGGGGCAGGTGCTGGCTGGGTTGGCCGACGTCCCAGACATAACGGACGTGGTGGTGGCGTACGAGCCGGTGTGGGCCATCGGCACGGGGCTGGCGGCGACTCCCGAGATCGCGGAGGAGATCATGGGGGGCGCGATCCTGGACGCGTTACGTGACCTGTTCGGGGATGCGGCCGAGGAGGTGCCGTTGCTGTATGGGGGGAGCGTGAACGCGGGGAACGCGGCTACGTTCGCGTCGCAAGCGAACATCCACGGCGGGCTGGTGGGCGGCGCGAGCCTGCAGGCGGGGCAGTTCCTGGAGGTGGCATCGGCGGTGGCGGCCGCGAAGGGGTAGGTGGGGGACAATTGGTGGACAGCACTTTAGGGACCCGCGCGGGAGAGTGGTCAATGGCGAACGCGCTGTATTAAGGGGACAACCTGGCGGTGCTTCGGGAGCGGGTGGGGGACGAGTCGGTGGACCTGGTGTACCTGGACCCGCCGTTCAACTCGAACGCTTCGTACAACGTGCTGTTCCGGGAGAAGACGGGTGAGGAGTCGCCGGCGCAAATACGGGCGTTCACGGACACGTGGGAGTGGACGCAGGAAACTGAGTTTACGTTCGAGCAGGACATCATCGGCAACCCGTCGGTGCCGTCGGCGGTGAAGGACATGGTGTCGGCCTTCCGGCAGTTCATCGGGCGGAACGCGATGATGGCGCCGCGCTGCTCTGTGGGGCAATAGCTTCTTTGGCCAATGAGAATTTCAAGCTAGTAAGGCCACTCTGGGTCCGATACGTTTGCCAAAGCGTTGGGTCCCTTAGGAGTTAGTGTATGGACGAAGTAGGGCAGGGGCTTAAGCTCGGAAATCGATTCGTTAGACTGGCAGATAAGGTATTGGGCCCACTGCTGACCCGCCGTCAAGCCGATGCAGACTCGCATGCAACTTTACAACAATCACTGGCAGTGCAGGTTGCCAATTACATTGATTCAACTCCTTGGAATCAAGATGTTCTGGAAGCATTGATTTCATCCGGCGGCAAGACCAACCTGATGAACTTGGCTCGAATATTGCAATTGGCAGCTAGTCAGCTGGCCGAAGAAGCCGACCCCTCCCTAATCGACGACGACTGGGTTGCCAACTACAAGGACAAGGCCCGCACTTGCTCTGACGAAGAAATGTCGCGTCTATGGGCACAGTTGTTGGCTGAGGAAGCTAATAATCCTGGTTCATATTCCAGAAAGACGGTAAATGTTCTAGCGGATTTAGAGCCCGCAGATGCCCGCTTGTTTCGGAGTCTGTCAAATTTCCGCCTAGTTCCAGTTACCCCTGCATTCGACGGCGAAGGTGCGCTCGTCTTCACCAGAGCCTTTGCTTCGCCGAAGCTGGCGGTGCTAGACGATAAGCACCAAATGTACACTGATACGGGAATCAATTTTGATTCTCTTGCGCGCCTCCAGTGGTTGGGGTTGGTGAGATATGTCTCGTTTGGGTACGAGATTAACCAAGGCAGTAGCAGATTTGCAGCGTACGAACATGGAGAAGAGCATATATTTCTTGCGAGCAACAATCCCATCCCATTTGGTTCTGCGGAGTTTACGCCCTCTGGAACACAACTGTCTGAACTTTGCATTCCAATTGAGTCTCCCGACGGCTTTCTAGATTATTTGGCTCGGACAATGGGAGGGGAAAGGTGTGCGAGTCGCTCGAAGCATCGTAGAAGCTACGGAGATGGCGACTCAAACCCAGTAGGTCGGTCCGTCGTCCAAATTACAGCAACTAAATGATCAATTGAGGCGCTTCGCTGGCACACCGGGTGCGGTGTCGGCAGGCGCGGCTGTGAGAGACGGCGTAAGGTCGGTTTTACCACATAGGACACGGAGAGCACGGAAGGAGAAGTGGGGTTGGATTCCGTCTGCGAGGGAATGACGGGTGTCTTCCTGGCGGTGGTCATTGCGATTCGCGGGAAATGGCGGAAGCTAAATTGCTAGCATAGCGATGCCAACTATTTTTGACCCCATTTTGCGACAATGATTGTGGCCGTGGAGTACCATTTCCGCTATGAACGATAGCGGGACGACATCGGTAGGCGAGGCGCTGGTGTGCGTGGTGGGGCCTACGGCGGTGGGGAAGACGGCGCTGGCCGTGGAGCTGGGGCGGCGGTTTGGCGGGGAGGTGGTGAACGCGGACAGCCGGCAGGTGTACCGGGGGATGAGCGTCGGGACGGCGAAGCCGACGGAGGCGGAGCGGGCTGCGGTGCCGCATCATCTGGTGGACATAATGACTCCGCCGGACAGTTTCGGGCTGGGTCTGTTTCTCGAAGGTGCCGCAGAGGCGTTGCGCGGAATTGGCGGGCGTGGACGGCTGCCGATTATCTGCGGCGGGACGGGGCAATACGTGTGGGCGCTGGTGGAGGGACAGAGTCTGCACGCGGCGCCTCCCGATGCCGAGTTTCGAGCCGGGCTGGAGGCGGAAGCGGAGCGGTTGGGGGCGGAGGCGCTGCACCGTCGGCTGGCGGCGATAGACCCGGAGCGGGCCTCCGCGCTGGACGCCCGCAACGTGCGTCGGGTTATCCGGGCGCTGGAGATACACCACGTGACAGGGCGGCTGCCGTCGGAGTTGAAGCCGGTAGAATCGGGAGAGACCGATGCGCTGGTGCTGGGGCTGACGCTGGGACGGGAGGCGCTGTACCGGCGCATCGACGAGCGGGTGGACCGGATGATGGAGGACGGGTTCCTGCGTGAGTTGGAGGAGCTGCGAGAGGCGGGCGTGCCGATGGGGGCAGGTCCGCTGGACAGTCCGGGCTACCGGGAGCTGGGGCAACACTTGGCGGGGGAGCTGTCGCTGGAGGAGGCGGTGCGGCGTACAAAGACGCAGACGCACCGGCTGGCACGGCGTCAGTATGCCTGGTTCAAGCACACGGACTCCCGAATCCGGTGGTTGGATGCAGGCGAACCTGGGCTGGAGGAGAGGGCGTCGGAGGTGGTGTCGCTGTACCTGAGCCGGCCGAGCGCTGTGGTAGAATAGGCGGCAATTGGAAACTTGCGCAAATGGGAGATACTGCGAAGGGTCCTTCCGGAGAGACGGAAGGCTTTGCGGTAGCTGGCGAGATGCTTCGCTTCGCTCAGAATGACAAAAAACTTGTTCAGTAAGACCGACTGCGGTGGGAATCCTGCGGCGTACGGATCTGAATGAACATAATCGATGGGTACGTTGGGTTTTGGGTATAGCAGGTAGCAACAGGGAAGACGGAACACCCATAGCAAACGGAACCCAATCGACGGTGAGACTGGGGCAGCACGAGGAAGCCGGGCTATGAAATTCACCAAGATGGAAGGCGCGGGCAACGACTACGTCTATATAGACGCCCGGTCGCAGGAGCGGGACTGGCCGGAACTCTCCCGCCAGATGAGCGACCGGCATTTCGGGGTTGGAAGCGACGGACTGATTCTCATCGCCGACTCGGATGTTGCCGACCTGAAGATGGTGATGTTCAACGCCGACGGCTCGCAGGGCGAGATGTGCGGCAACGGCATCCGGTGTTTTGCCAAGTACGCCATCGAACGGGACATCGCCATGCCGAAGGGTGACAGGCTGACGGTGGAGACGCTGGCAGGCATACGGACGGTGACGCCGACGTATGACGGAGCGCGGATCTCGGGCGCTTGGGTAGCCATGGGCGCTCCGATACTGGAGCCTGCCGAGGTGCCGGTGGCGCTGGACGAGGAACTGCCGGCACCGGTGCTGGGATATGCGTTCGCTATGGATGGGTACGACCTGCCGCTTAGCTTCGTGTCGATGGGGAACCCGCACGCGGTGACGTTCATTGACGTGCCGGTAGCGGACTTCCCGCTGCATACCGTGGGCCCGAAAGTTGAGCATCACTCGATGTTCCCGAGGCGGGTCAACTTCGAGATCGTGAACGTGGTCGCGCCGGGGAAGCTGACGGCCCGGGTGTGGGAGCGGGGCAGCGGGGAGACACTGGCCTGCGGCACGGGGGCTTGCGCCATTGCAGTGGCGGCGCGGCTGTCGGGGCATTGCGGCGACGAGGTGGACATAACGTTGCCGGGAGGTACGTTGCGGATACAGTGGGACGGCACGGGCGAGGTGATGATGGAGGGGCCGGCGACGGAGGTTTTCACCGGGGAGTGGGCTGTCTGATGACGACGACTGGTACGAAACGGCTGACGTTCGAAGAGTGGCAGGCGCTGCCGGAGACGAAGCAGCGGTGTGAGGTCGTGGATGGAGTGTTGGTGATGCCGCCGAGTCCTTTTGGGGAACATGCGTGGGCGGTCCGGGCGATTTTTGTCGCCCTCGACTCGTTTATCTCTGAGAACGATCTTGGGATTGTGCTAACAGCACCCTATGACGTTCTGATACAAAAAGACCCCCTTCGAGTTCGGCAGCCGGATATTCTGGTTGTGAATGAGGAACTGACAGCCATCGGCCGCCCAGCCGATTTGTTGGGCCGTCCCTTCTTGGACTGGCCGCTGCTGCTGGCAGTTGAGGTGCTTTCGCCCAGCAATACGCGGCGCGATATCGAACAGCGATTGGCTGACCATCTTAGCATCGGCGTGCCGGAGTGCTGGCTGGTGGACTTTGCCACCCTCACGATCGAGGTTTGGCGGTCAGGCGCGGAAGGCTACGAGCTAGCGTCGACGGCCGGGATGCATGACAGCCTCCGGTCGGAAGTGCTGCCGGGGTTCGAGTTGCCGGTAGAGGACGTATTCGGGCCGCTGCTGGGGTCATAAGAAGAAATTTGGGGATAATGGCTTCCCTCCCTCCCGATTACCCACCGCCGATTTCAATAGATAACAGAGGCCGCGAGGATGAAATTTTCTGAACGTCTGGGCAAGCTGGCGCCCTACCCCTTCGTGGAGATTTCCCGCATCATTGCGGCCAAGCGGGCCGCCGGAGCCGACGTGGTGACGTTCGGCATCGGTGATCCAGACATTCCAACGCCGCAGCCCATCATCGACCGGCTGTTGGCGGCGTCGCAGTATCCGCCGAACCACCGGTATCCGGAGACGGACGGTCTGCCGGAGATGCGGCGGGCCATCGCCGAGTGGTACGACAACCGCTTCGGGGTGAAGCTGGACCCGGACACCGAGGTGCTGCCGCTGATCGGGGCCAAGGAAGGCATCGGGCACGCGGCGTTCTGCTTCCTGGATCCCGGGGACATCGCGCTGGTGCCCGACCCGGCGTACCCGGTGTATGGCGTGGGAACGATGTTCGCAGGTGCAGAGAGTTACATAATGCCGCTCTATGAGCGGAACGGTTGGCTACCGGAGCTGGACGCCATACCGGCGGACGTGGCGAGGGCGGCGAAGGTGATGTGGCTGAACTACCCTAACAATCCGACGAGCGCGGTGGCGACGGAAGAAGATCTCGCGTCGGCTATGGCCTTCTGTCGTGAGAACGACATTGCGCTGCTGCACGATGCCGCCTACAGCGAAGTGGGTTACGACGGATACCGGGCCATCAGTTACATGCAGATGGACGGAGCGAAGGACATTGGCATAGAGTTTCACTCGCTGTCAAAGACGTACAACATGACCGGGTGGCGCATCGGAATGGCGGTTGGCAACGCCGACATGATCAAGGCGCTGTTCCAGATCAAGGCCAACCTCGACTCGGGAGTCCCGCAGGCGGTGCAGGAGATGGCGATGGAGGCCCTGACCGGGCCGCAAGACTGCGTGGACGACAACGTGGCCATCTACCAGTGGCGTCGGGACCGGGTGGTGCAGGCGTGTCGAAACGCAGGGATGGAAGTGGACGTGCCCCGGGCCAGCTTGTACATCTGGGCCAAAGTGCCCGCCGGTTTCACGTCGGCTGAGTTTGCGCAGCGGCTGTTGGAGGACCTTGACGTGGTGGTGACGCCGGGCTCCAGCTACGGCCGGTACGGCGAGGGTTATATCCGACTGTCTCTGACCACGCCCAACGAGCAGGTGGAGAAGGGTTGCCAGCGCATCGAAGGCTGGTCGATTCCCACACCGCAGGGAGGCTGAACTTATCGCGAAGTCCAGAGGACATAGAGGCCCGACAAACGGGCGCGAAAAGGCGGCGAGAGCATCGCGGCTGGTTGACGTAATACCGGAGCAGGAGCGGGCCATCCTGGTTGCGGTGGACCTGAAAGCCCGCGACCAGCTTTGGACGCTGGAAGACACCCTCGGGGAGCTGCGGCACCTGACGGAGTCGGCCGGTGCAGAGGTAGTCGGGGTCTTGCATCAACGCGCCGACCGACTCACGCCGACATACATTGGCAAGGGCAAGCTGGACGAACTGCGGGACATAGTTGAGCAGGAATCGGCCAGCCTGGTCATATTCGACGACGAGTTGACTCCAACGCAGCAGCGCAATCTGGAAGCTGCGATCGCTCCCAAGACGTTTACGCGGAACGGCGAGCAGAGCCAAGTCAAGATCATTGACCGGACCGCCCTTATTCTCGACGTATTCGGGCGCCACGCTTCGACCTACGAGGGCAAGCTGCAGGTGGAACTGGCGCAGCACGAATACCTGCTGCCGCGGCTGGCAGGACAATGGTCGCACCTAGAACGCCTTGGCGGTGGGATCGGCACCCGTGGACCGGGTGAGACGCAGATCGAAACTGACCGAAGGTTGGTGCGGCGAAGGTTGCAGAAAATTCGCTCGGAACTGGACGGGGTCCGTCGTCATCGAACGCTGCACATGGACCGGCGGAAGAAGTCGGCCATACCCATGGCAACGCTGGTCGGATATACCAATGCTGGCAAGAGCACTCTGTTCAACGCTCTGGTGCGCTCGGGCGCGAGTTCTGAGGAAAACGCCTCTCTCGCCGCGAACCAGCTTTTCTCCACTCTGGACCCGGTGACGCGACGCATTCGACTGCCCTCTGGGGCGCCGCTGCTGCTGAGCGACACGGTGGGTTTCATACAAAGGCTTTCGCCCAATGTGATAGCCGCATTCCGGGCGACGCTCGACGAACTGGACCGGGCGGACGTGTTGCTGCACGTGATTGACGTTTCGCATCAGAAGGCCCCGGAGCAGACCGAGGTGGTGGAGCAGACTCTGGAGGAACTGGGGTTGGGAGACCGCCCGCGTCTACTTGTCATAAACAAGATGGACCTCCTGGCGGAGGGCGAGAACGGCATTCCTGGTGTCGAGGGCCTTGATCCTGGTGGGGACGCGGCGTGGGCGAGAGAAGTGGGAGACGGAGTGCTGGTGTCGGCGGAGAAAGGGTGGAACCTTGATGACCTGCTGCGGGAGATCGAGACTCAGTTGGTCAACCTGGATGGGCCGCTGCTGATGACCGAGGAGTACGCCAGCGGCTGGCGGTAAGGGTTTTGGGGTCGCGACCATTGGGGCCCGCGGCTGATCGGTTGGCGTGATGGTCCTGCTCTCGACCGCCTTTCTTCTGCCCTGTTCGGCTAGCGTAATTCCCAGAATGCCCTGGAAAATTTCAGATTCACCCGTCGGAGGCTCTTACTCCGGCGGATTTTTTTGTTGGGCGGGAATTTCAAGGTTGGAGCAAGACTGGCGGCGAGGAAGATAGACACGCTGCCGCGCGAAAAGAAAAATCCTTCCATATTGGCCAAGAATAGGGTCGTTGGCGGAGGGGCGGTCTCCGGGTCGGAGGAGACCTTTTTCGGGGCTACTTGGCATAATGGATTGAAGTGATTTTCGCTACAGGTTGGTTCGCACAAGATACGTTATGTAGTCTCGATGGGAGCCTAGGAGGCTGTTAACATAATAACGGCCTCATTTTTTGCGCCCCTCGGGAAAGGACAGGTCAATGGATGTCGGAAAGTTTCCACCGGAGTTGCTGGAGCGTTTGCTCGGGTCCGTGGTGTCGGATGATCCGCGAGTCGTGCTGGGGCCGCGGGTCGGCGAGGACGCGGCGGCCCTGGATTTCGGGGACCGGCTGCTTATCGCCAAAAGCGACCCGGTGACCTTCGCCTCGGACCGGGCGGGATGGTACGCGGTGCAGGTCTGTGCCAATGATGTTGCATGTACCGGCGCGACGCCGCAGTGGTTCCTGGCGACGTTGCTGGTGCCGGAAGCCTTTACTCCCGAACAGGCGTCGAGGATTTTTGAGGATGTCCTGGAGGGATGCAGGGCATTGGGCGTATCGCTGATCGGGGGACACAGCGAGGTCACCCACGGAATCGAGCGGCCCATAGTGATAGGAACGATGCTTGGGGAGGTGGAGCGAGACCGGCTCATCACCACCGGGGGAGCCCAGGAAGGGGACAGCATTGTGGTTACCAAGGGGCTGGCGATCGAGGGTACTTCAGTGCTGTCGAGGGACTATGCAGATGAGTTGCGGGCCGCAGGGGTCGCCGGAAGTGTAGTCGATAAAAGTGCAATGCTTCTCGATACACTCGGGATCAGTGTAGTGAAAGAGGCGCAGATCTGCGCACGGGCAGGAGTACATTCATTACACGACATTACCGAAGGAGGGTTGATTACCGCGTTGCACGAAGTTGCGACTGCATCGGGACTGGGTGTAGCAGTGGAAGAGGATAGTGTACCGGTACTGCCGGAGACAACCGAAGTGTGCAGTGCACTTGGGTTACACCCGATGGGCTTGCTGGCCTCGGGGGCGATGCTGGTAACACTACACCCACTATCTACACCGACCCTTTTGCGTTCCCTGGAGCAGAAAGGTATCGACGCCTGGGAGATCGGACAGATGATTCCCGTGGAGGAGGGACGTGTACTCTTTGCACGCAGCGGCGAGGAAGTACCTCTGCCGGTTTTCCCGCGGGATGAGCTGGCAAGGTACTTGTCAGAAAGGTAAAAGGCTACCCGGGTAGAGCGGCCCAACCGGGGTGCAGAATTAATGTAGCGGTACCACTACACTTAGGGGAGTGTAACGAAAGCTGGGCGGTTACACAGAAACGACATTACCTGACTGCATTTTACGGGTCGCTGGCCAAGTACACTGACAGAGACTCGGCCAAGCGCCCAGCAGTAATGTTGGCGCCGCTTATGGTGATGGACACCTTCTTGCCGCGCAGCCGGTCCGCGTGTTTCACCGCCCCGGCGAGAGCCGTGGCGCCGGCCGGTTCGGCCAGGGTGTGGGCCTTCTCCACCAAAATGCCAATGGCTCTTCGAATATCGTCGTCAGTGACGAGCAGAAAGTCGTCCAACAGGTCGGCCATGATGCGCTGAGGCAGCTCGTAGCCAGACTGAGTGGCAACTCCCTCGGCGAATGTCTCCGTGGGAGCCTCGACTATTTTGCCCTGCTTCCAGGACTGATAGGCCGCCGGAGCCGCATCGGACTGGACGGCGATTACCTGGATGGAGGGATCGATGGCCTTGGCGACGATGCAAGCGCCGGAAATTCCCGATCCGCCCCCGAGGGGAAGCATCATTATGTCGACTTCGGGCAGGTCCTCTATGATTTCCAGGGCCGCAGTGCCGACTCCGGCGATGAGCAGAGGCTCGTTTACGGCGTGGACGTAGCGGTAGCCTTCCTCGCGGGCCAGGCGTTCGCAGTATTCCCGGGCATCGTCGAAGGTCTCGCCGTGGAAGATCAACTCCGCGCCGAGGGATCGCATGGCGGCTACCTTGACGGGATTGGCGTCTTCGGGGAGGCCGATAAGCACGCGTACGCCGAACTCCCGGCCGGCGTTGGCGATCGACTGGCCGTGGTTGCCGGTGGAGGAGGTTATGAGCCCCTTGCGTCGCTCCTCTTCACTGAGGTTGGACAGCAGGTTGATGCCGCCCCGCGACTTGAAGGCCCCCAAGGGAAGGTGTTCCTCGTGTTTCAGGTACACCTCAGCCTGCAGGAGGTCGCTGAGACCCATTGAGTAATGCAGAGGAGTACGCTGGAAGTAGGGAGAAATAGTCTGTCTAGCTCGGTACACGTCGCGAATGGTAGGGGCATGCATAAGTCGCCTCTGTTTACCTTATAAGTGGGTATCAAGACTATGGAACAATGAACGGAGTGTCAACTGAACGAACGGTTTCTAGGGAGGTGAACGGCTGCCCTAGATGACTGGAGGGGACAGGTCAGACCAGTTGAACAGATTGTTCAGCTGAGGGCAGAAGGGTACAGTACAAGTTGGTGACACGCTTGGGCGCGGGACGGAAGCTGGACTAAATGATTCTTAAACACGTTTAGGAAAAGGATTGTTTTTAACTTGACACTTATCCATGCCCATGTTACCGTGTAGCTACTCAAAAGACAGTTTCCGGAGTGGAAAAGCCGACGGAGGAGTGAAGCTTTGGCGCGAAAGACGAAGCTAATGTTAAGGGTAGAAAAGGAACACGGACGGGAGCTGGAACGGCTCCTCCCTGAGAAGGTTAATGAGCTCGGACTGTCGGGCACCGCGGAGGAGTTGGGAGTCAGCAAGGCGACCTTGGGTTATTGGTTGCTGAAGCTCGGTATAAATGTAAGGCGGGTTGCCCTCTCTCCCGGCGAAGTCTTGGAAGTGAAGCGAATAAGCTAGAGTCAGCTTTTCCGGAAACCTGTCTCTTTTGAAGGGCCGCCCACTACTTGGTGGGCGGCCCTTCTATATGTCTTGTTTTTGTCTTAATTCTATCCTTGGAAGATATCCTCCGGAAGGAACGCGGATACCGTAACGTTGGGCAGGTCCACCGCGTTGCTGATCTTGAGGTCGACGGCGACGCTGCAGATGACGTAGGCCTGTTCGCGGGTCCAGCCCCGCTCCTGTAGAAGCTCGATCATGTTGATCAGGGCGTTGCGGGCCGCAAGAGTGAGGTCCTCGCCCTCCTGTGTGCCGTCGTCGCGGATTGGCATGCCCATGGTGGCGATGAAGTTACGAGGTGCGGCCCACTCAGGGGGAAGGAAGTATCCCGGGTGGGAGTAGCGAGGCCAGCGGATGTTATGTCTAGCGGCCTCGCCCTTGTGCAAGTGGAAGCGCACGACGGCGGTAGCGCCCATCTCGATGGCGGTGATGCAGCATTCCGAGTCGCCCTGGGCAAAGTGGCCGTCGCCACATGAATAAAGTGCGCCGGGGACGTTTACAGGAATCAGCAAGCGGGAGCCCTTGGTGAGCTGCTTGGCGTCCACGTTGCCGCAGTTCTCGCGCGGCGGCAGGGTACGAAGGCCCTCGGCAGCGATGGAGCCCCCGGCAGGGACGGCATCTTCGGGTTCGGGCATGGCAGCCCTGCCGCCGCGGCGCACCAAGTCAGCCTCGCGTCGGGTCCATTGCTCCATCTGCTCGCGGGAAGGGGCGATGCCGGCGGTGCCCATGAAGGAGCCGTTGGGGATCCGCACGCCGGGGAGCTGTTCGGAAGTTGCCCAGCCGTCGGCGATGCGCCAATTGACGAAGTACGGTTCCTGGAACAGGTCTCGCAGGAAGCCGGCGCCGGGACGGTTGCGAGTCCAGCCGTATGACTGGGGGACTACGTCGACGTACTCGATTTCCAGCAGGTCGCCGGGTTCCGCTCCGGCGACATACACGGGCCCGGTGAGCGGGTGGGCAACGTTGGCGTCGAAGCGATCGAATTCGTCGACGGTTACCGCGGGGTGCATCTGGCCATCGGAGGCGTCGCGAGTCTCCAGCAGGACATCTTCGCCGGGTGCGGCCTCGAGGATGGGAGAGATGTCGGGGTGCCAGCGGTTGTGGCCCTTTTCGGGCTCTTCCTTCAGCCGCTTGCTGCGGTCAATTTCGATGCTTTTCACGGTTGAGCTCCTCTCGACTAAACGCACGAGCGCGCCGAGACCGCAAATATTTCCAGCTTCCCCGGCGCGCCCAGCGTACTGTGCGTTGGAATTCGGTTTCTAGAGCGTCCAGTCCTCGGGGGTTTCGGGGGTTGGCATGGGACGGATGGTGACCTCGACGAGGGCGGCCTGCCCGTTCTCGGTGGCAGCGATGGCGCGACGGAATGCGTCCTGAAGCTGCGACGGGTCCTCGACGCGCTCGGAATAGGCTCCGAGGCCCTGAGCCACGAGGGAGAAGTTTCCGCCGAGCTCGGCCATGGGCGGCGGAGCAGCATTGTCGCGGGCCATGGCCATCAGGCCGCCGCCGGTGCCGCCGTTGTTGAGCACCACGGTCAAGGTGGGCAGACCCATGCGTACGGCGGTCTCGAGCTCCATGCCGACCATGCCGAAAGAGGCGTCGCCCAAGACGTTGAAGACGAGGTGGTCGGGTCGTCCCAGCTTCACTCCGATGGCGGCGGCCATGGACCAGCCCATAGCGGCCATGCCGCCCATGCCGATGTAGTTGCGGGGTCTCGTGGCCGGCCAGAAGGGTGAGAGGTAGCCGCGGCTGCCACCGGCGTCGTGGAGGGCGATGGTGCGGTCGAGGTCTACGACCTTCAGTAGTTCCTGGACGACGCGGTAGCCGTTGGTGGGGGCGGAGTCGTCATTGAAGGTAGACTCCCACTCGGCGAGCCATTTGGCCCTGGCCTCTCGAATCTCGGCGACAAGCTCCTCGCGGTTGGCCGCGGAGGGAGGGCCACCTGGGCCCATACGGTCCCGCACGGCGTCAATCAGGCTGCGCAGGGCCAGCTTGGCGTCGGCCAGAATGGGGACATCGGCCTGGTAAATCTTGTTGAGGTCGCCGGAGTCGGCGTTTATGTGAATCAGGCTGACGCCTTCAGGTATGGGCCGGCCGTCGGTGGCATTGGGCAGACGGAAGGAGTTTCCGACGGCGAGGACGGCGTCGGCCCTGCGATTGACGATGTAGGACGCGCCAGAGGCGTATCGACTCTTGGGAAACACGCCGCCGCCCACGGACAGGGGGTGGTTCTCGGGAAATGCGCCCTTGCCGACCAGTGTGCTGGCAACGGGCATGGCCATAAGTTCAGCGAGCTCGAGGGCTTCGTCCCAAGCCTCGGCTGCGAGGACGCCGCCGCCCACGTTCATGACGGGGTAGCGGGCATTGAGCAGGATGTCGGCGGCGCGCTCTATATCTCCGGCGTCGGGAGCGGCGCGGCGGCCGGGTCCGACCGGTTCATAGTTGAGGATGTCGTCGGGGGCTTCAGACATCAGGACATCCTGGGGCATCTCCAGAACGACCGGCCCTGGCGAGCCGGAGCGCAGGTTGGTGAAGGCGCGGCGCATGATGGACGGAATGTCCTCGATGCGGGACATTGTGCCCTTCCACTTGACGAAGTTGTCGAAGATGCTGGAAGGCACTTCCTGCTGGATTTCGCGGCCCATGCTGCCGAGGGGGTGCTGCCCCATGAGCAGGAGCACAGGGATGTTGTCGGCGTAGGCGCCGGCGATGCCGGTCAGGGTGTTGGTTGCACCGGGGCCAGTGCCGGTCAACGCGACGCCGACCTGTCCGGTGGCGCGGGCGTAGCCGTCGGCGATTTCGACGCCCATACGCTCGTGGCGGGCGGAAAACACCGTTATTTGCTGCGACGCCCGCAACGCGGGCCATAACGGGGCCTCACCGCCGCCGGCGAAACCGGAGATGTATCGGACCCCTTCCTTTTCCAGCGCGTGGATTACTGCGTCGCCGCCTCTCATGGCTGCTCTCCCGCCGTATCGATTATGTCCGGTCAGGTGCTGCTCGGTACAAAGCAGCCTTGCCTCTATCACCGGGCCAGAATGCGGGGATGATACGCTTGCCCCCGGTGGCGGTCAAGGATGGGGTTCGGGAGAGGTGCGGCGAATCTCAGGACTACAGCATTGGAAATCCTTGGAGGAATCCAGTTTGCGCATATCCCCAATTGCCAGACTTACGGGACTCCCACTTTCGGGACTCCCTATGAGAAACCAAATGACGGAAATGTAAACAGAGCCTCTGTAGTGGCCTCTGAAACCAGGATTTCACCCCCGCCGAGACCCGGTGGTTCGGGCAGAGGCGGAATGGGACATCATATCGTGCCCTTGAGGGCGCGCAAGCCGGGCCTCCAGTCAAGGCAATCGCGTTTTATTTCTGGGCACACAAATTGGGCCGGAATAGAGGTGGCGGTGAAATTGACAGTGCTTGCTTGGGTTCTGGGGACTGGGTTCTGGGTGCGACGGTAGACGGGGGTTTGCATTCCCGCCTGCGCGGGAATGCCGGGTCACAAGGCCTCCAGCGTTTAAAACGCGGTTGCCCTGGGCCTCCAGTCTCGTTATCTGAGCGTCCTCTCGTGGAGGTGTAACATTCTGTAACAAACCCGATTATTTAGTCCTGAATTGAGACTGGCCAATTGGGTGGTTCAGGGCGCCAAATGGGCGGATCGAGGTGCTCTTCATAAGAACTATTGTACGATTAACGACACCTCAGGGCAAGGGGGGAGATTTCAGCGGACAGTGTTCCGAACCTGGTGGTCAGGTCAGCAAGGAGACGGGGGTTTGGATTCCCGCCTTCGTGAGGGCAGGCTTCGCCGGAATGACGGACTTCAAGCTGGCAGACGGCCTTAATTTGGAACGCCATTGGTCGGTAGGCCGGAGCTTCCTTGACCGGCCTATGGGGCGCGGGTATTATCCGATTCTCAGGCGGGGCCAAGACCCCGCGTCTTTCATATATAGAGGCATCCTTTATAAGACATCCCTAACTGAAGACGGTTTTCAGGAGGCGGTATGCCGACAGCCAGCGAGATGATAGTGCAGACCCTGGAAGAGGCCGGAGTGGAGTATGTTTTCGGCATTCCAGGAGGCGGCACGGGGCAGATCTTTCAGTTGCTCTACGGGCGAGAGGACCGGATCAAGACCATCCTGGTGCGGCACGAGCAGGTGGCGGCGATCATGGCCGACGCCTACGGGCGGGCCACCGGGAAGCCGGCGGTGGTGATGGGTCAGGGTCTGTTCATTGGCTCGAACGCGACGTTCGGAATTATGGAGGCGATGCTGAGCAGTTCGCCGATGCTGGTGCTGACGGATACCTCCGACGGTGGGTCGGCGCAGCGACCGGCGAACCAGTCGGGGGCGGGCGAGTACGGCAGCATCGACCTGCCGAACATATTCAAGTCGATGAGCAAGTACACGGCGCTGGCCGCGAGTCCCAAGGAAGCGGTGCTGGCTACGCAGATGGCGATCAAGCACGCCGTCAGCGGCAGGCCGGGACCATCGTCGGTGGTAATGCGGTCGGCGGCAATCGGCGGCGAGGTTGACGTGGAGTCGCCGCCATTTATCCATAACGCCGCCGGTTTCCTGAACACCGCCAAGCCGGAGAGCGCCCCGTCGGACGTTCAGAGGGTGGTGGATATTCTGTCGGAGTCGCGGCGGCCTGTGCTGGTGGCCGGGAATGGAGTGCACGTTGCCGGTGCACACGCCCAGCTACAGGAGCTGGCGGAGATCTGGGGGATGCCGGTCGCGACGTCCTATAAGGGAAAGAGCGCCATCGCCGAGACGCATCCGCTGTCGGTGGGCATGGTCGGCACGTACGGGCAGGCGGTCGCCAACCGCGTGGTAGGCGAAGCGGACACGGTCATCGTGGTGGGCGCCTTGTTGCGCTCGCAGGAGACGGTGCGGGAGCGGCCCGACATCTTCGACCCGCGACGGCAGAGGGTGGTGCAGATCGACATCGACGAGAGGAACGCGGGGTGGAGCTTCCCGGTGGAGATCGGGCTGGTCGGGGATGCGGGAAGCATACTCAACCAGCTGGTTGCGGCTTCGAAGGAAGCGGCAGAGGGTAGCGCAGGGCAACGGAGCGAGTGGACGGCCTCTGTGTCTCCGCGCAAGGACGCGATGGCTTTCTACGACGACCCGGAGATGCACAAGGACAGCTCGCCGGTGACGCCGCAGCGTCTGGTGTCGATTTTGAACGAGGTTTCGGACCCGTCGACGGTGTACGCGCTGGACGCAGGTAACAATCGAACGTGGATGGCGCACCTGTACAAGGCGCAGGAAGCGGCGACGTTCTACTGCCCCGGCGGGACAGCGGGAATGGGTTGGGCGCTGCCCGCGGCGGTTGCGCTGAAGCTGGTGTATCGCAACCGGCCAGTGACCGCGGTGACGGGCGACGGCGGGTACATGATGACAGTCAATGCGCTTTCGACGGCTATGCAGTACGACCTGCCGATGACCTGCGTGGTGTTCAACGACAACGCACTGGGTATGGTGCTGGACCACCAACCTCGGGGACAGGAAATAGCGTCGGAGTTCTACCCGACGGACAACGCGGCCATCGCCCGGGGATTCGGGGCGTATGGCGTGCACGTGGAAGACTCGCGAGACCTGCCGGACGCGTTGCGAGAGGCGCAGGCGTCGGGACTGCCGGCGGTGGTGGATGTGGCGATCGACCGGGAGCCTAGTCCGGACGACTGGCGGGCGGACGCGCGACGGTCCGGGGAGACGTAGGCTAAGGTATTTCGATCAGGCAGGGGCCAGGGGGTGCAGGACATGGCGGGATTGTTGGAGGGAAAGATTTCGCTGGTGACGGGCGCGGCGTCGGGCATCGGGCGGGCGACATCGCTGATTATGTCGCGCGAAGGGGCGACCGTAGTGGTGTCGGACGTCAACGCGGACGGAGCAGAAGAGACGCTGAGCGCAATCAAGGAAGCGGGCGGCGACGGGATGTTCGTGCATGCCGACGTGTCGCGCGCGGACGATGTGGCGGCACTGGTGGCGCAGGTGGTGTCGGCGTACGGGAGGGTTGACTGCGCGTACAATAACGCGGGGATCGAGGGCTACATGGCGGGACGTCTGCATGAGTACCCGGAAGACCAGTGGGACCGGCTCATTGACATCAACCTCAAGGGCGTGTGGCTCTGCATGAAGCACGAGGTGCCGCAGATGATGGAGCAGGGAGGCGGCGCCATCGTCAACACAGCGTCGGCGGCAGGGTTGGTTGGGTCGCGACGGCTGTCGGCCTACGTTGCCAGCAAGCATGCGGTGGTTGGGCTGACCAAGGCGGCGGCCCTTGAATACGCCCGGGACGGCATTCGGGTCAATGCGGTGTGCCCGGGCATCATAGACACGCCTATGGTGCGGCGGCTCATCGGAGGGCGGGAAGCGGACTACGAGACCTTGATTCCGTCGCGGCAGCCGATAGGACGGCTGGGGAGTCCCGAGGAGATTGCCGAGTCGGTGACGTGGTTGTGTTCAGACGCGGCGTCGCTGGTCACCGGGGTGGCAATGGCGGTGGACGGAGGGTTCACGGCGCAGTAGGTCGGGACGCGACCCGGCAGGCTCGTGTTCGTTGGACGGGGTATGCGGGCGATGATAGTATAGGTGCCGAACCGCACGAGCGGGCATCGGCCCTTCCTTATTCTACCTAATCACGTTTGCGCCCGCCCCGTGCCCGGAGGAACCTTTGGCCGACACGCTGGAAATCCTGGACCTGGCGGACAGCGGGCAGATTCAGCTTTCTCTCGTAGACGATTCTGGCAATCGCACGAAAGCCCCACCGGTCTTATTCCCCTATCCTCTGACCGACGAAGAACTCCTTGAACTGGCCTGGCTGTTTACGAACTACGCCCATGAGCCGTTCGGGAATTCGAGGTCGAGGGCGGAGGCTGTCGAAGCGGGCCTGAGAGACCTGGGCCGTCTTATGTTTGAGACGGTGTTCCGGTCCAGCGATGAAGCGTCGCAGTTGCTGGCGCGAGTCAATCCTCCTGCTGAGGGTGCTTTCCGGCTGTCCATAGTATCGGACAGCGCGGAGTTCCTGTCGCGTCCCTGGGAAGTAATCAACGATCCCGAAGCCGGTTACGTCGCATCCCGGGCGGAGGGTGTCAGCCGTGTTCCCAAATCCACCGCTGAGTTGCCGCAATTTCCGGCAAGCGATCTGAGCGATAAGCGATTCAACGTTCTCATGGTAACTCCGCCCTCCAGCGAAGGCCTGGCGACTGAGGCACTGGGGGCGATGGAATCACTGGACGTTGAGGTGTCCCTGGACTGCCTGGGCTCCACATCCGTCGACGTGATTGAGGCGCACCTGTCGGAGTGGAATGGGCACTACCATCTGCTGCATCTAGATGGCGTATCTTTCGGTGACGAAGGGGCCGCCATACAGGGGATTGGACCCGTCGAGCAGATAGGGCGAGCCGCGGCAGATGCCGGAATTCCGGTCGTGCTGCTGACATGCTCCTCTCTCGACCACTTTCACTTCGCCGCTCAGAGGCTGTCGAGGGCAGGAGTGCCCGAGGTGGCAGTGTTGCCCGTGCCGCTAGGCGGTTCGGGCCGTAAGTTGTTTGCCGACGCCTTCTACACTGCCGTAGCGCGAGGTGAAGGGGCCGCAGCGTCTGTGGCGGCAGCGCGACGCGCCATGATGGAGCACCCTCACCGGCCTTCTGCTGCAGGACCGATGGTGTCATGGGACTGGATAACGCCGCTGGCCTACCAGTCGGCGCGGTATTCGCCGGTTGAGGTCAAGCCGGAAGAGCCCGAGCCGGTTATTCCGGGAATGATTTCGGCCACTCCGGAACTTCCACCGCGACAACTTCCTCGGGGCGGACCCTACGGACTGATCGGGCGGCGACGAGAGATTCTTGAGGTAGGGCGGGCCATTGACGAGAATGGCATTGTGCTCCTGACGGGACCGGTGGGGGTCGGCAAGTCTGAAGCGGCACTGGGCGCGGCTGCGTGGCTGGAAAAGAACGGGAGCAGGCCTGACGGCGTGTTCTACACCAACTTCGACGTGGGCGCGGGCCTGGACAAGGTACTGCACGAGGTCGGAACGGCACTGGCAGGACTGGAGTTCGGCGACCTGCCCGCCTCATCGCGCCGAAACTGGCTGCTGAGCTACCTCCGGGAGCACGAAACGCTGCTGATATGGGACAGCGTGGAGAACCTGGCGGGGTTCCCTGCCGAGGGGACGGGCCTGCTGGAAGCCGGGGAGCTGTCGGAACTGGACGAGTTCCTCGCAGAGCTTGCCGCCGAGGGCGGAAAGACTCGAGTGTTGCTAATCAGCCGGCGGGAAGCGGAGCCGTGGCTTTCGACTCTTTTCAGCGCCTATGAACTGAAGGGGCTTGCGGGCCAGGACAGGGTGGAGTTCGCGACCCGGCTCATCGAGGAGGCTGGAGTTGATCCGGCGCGGCTGGGGCAGGAATTCATCGAACTGCTGGACCTGCTGGAAGGCCATCCGCTGGGCATGGAAATTGCCATCCCGTTGCTGAACGATGTACCGGCGTCGGTGCTGCTTATCGAGCTACGCCGGGAGGTGGAAGCACACCAGCCCGGCACAGGAGAGGATGGTCGACCGGTCTACCTGACGGCGCTGATGGACCATGCCTTTGGGCGCATGCCGCGCCGCAGCCGGACGCACCTGCCCTTCCTGTCGCTATTCCGAAGCCGGGTGATGATGGACATACTGACGCACATCACCCAGGAGAGCCAATACCGAACGGCGATGGGGGAGGAACTGGGCTGGGGGGCCTGTCGGACGATGCTGCGGTCGGCCCGGAACGGCGGTTTCCTGGAGCCGATCACGCCGAGCGTGTACCAGATCCATCCAGCGATGGGATGGTTCTACGGGCGTGCGCTGTACCGGCAGATGTCGCCGGCCCGCGTTTCGGAACTAGAGAACGAGTTCGTGCGGGTATATGCCGACACCGCCGACTACTTTATGGAAACCCTTTACGAAAACCAGGACTCCGGCACCAACGCCATTCTTGCAGAAGAGGGCAACCTGACGCAGGCACTGGCGCTGTCGCTGGAATCAGGGCAGTGGGACAACGCTCAACTGCTGACGCAGCCGTTGGCGCAGGTGTACCGGATGCAGAAGAGGTACCCAGAGCTGCGGCGACTGCGGCGCCAATTGCTGGACGTGACGGGGACTTCCGCGGAGGAAGCTGAGGCGAAGGGCGCGATCGAGCTGTGGCTGTACCTGATGGGGACCGAGTCGTCGGAGTGCATCGAGACCAACGAGCTGGGAAGGGCCGATAGCCTGAACCGGCAGTTGCTGGACTATTTCACGGCGCAGCCGGAGGCCGATAGCGACCCACGCACCGCAGCCGTCTACCACCAGATGGGCGAGGTGGCACTGAAGCGGTGGCAGCTCGACGAGGCGGGGGAGTGGTACACCAAGTCGCTGGCCATAATCGAGGAAGGCGAGGACCGGGCGTCGGTTGGAGACGACTATTACGGAATGGGGCAGGTACGGCAGTACCAGCGGCGCTACACCGAAGCCCGCGACTGGTTCTCGAAGTCGCTGGATATTCACCAGCGACTGGAAGACGTGGAGGAGATGGTCAAGGACTACCGCTCGCTGGGGCTCTGCGCGCAGTTCC
Organism: Dehalococcoidia bacterium; assembly: GCA_965261355.1. Lineage (GTDB taxonomy): Bacteria > Chloroflexota > Dehalococcoidia > Lucifugimonadales > UBA3495 > VXOI01. The sequence goes on from OZ253464.1 coordinate 596,119, forward strand.
GTTTCGAGTACCAGGAAGCGGAGAGCTGGTATCACCGAGCACGGGAAATATTGGAGGAGGCGCGGGACGAAGAGACTTCGGTGCTTGTCTACCACGCCTTGGGCACCGTGGCGCATGCCCAGTACCAGTTAGATGACGCAGAGAACTGGTACAAGCAGGCGCTGACTCTCAGCGACCGGATGGGCAACGAGGCGCAGATGGCGGTGGAGTTCCACCACCTAGGGCTGCTGGAGCAGGGTCGGCAACTGTTCCCCGACGACGCGGAGCACTGGTATACGCTGGCGCTGGAAAAGTACGAGAAGCTGGGCGACTGGAGAAGCGCGGGCGATGAGTGCCGTCAGTTAGGGGTGCTGTTCCACGAGCAGAAGAAGCTGGCGGAAGCGGAGAGTTGGTATCACCGGGCGCGGGAGATTTTCGAGGAAATCCGGGACGTCAGCCGGACGGCGCGCACCTATGGGCAGCTGGGGATGGCGGCCGAAGAACGATCCGACGTCGAAGGCGCGCTGGGCTGGGCGGCGCGAACGTATCAGCTCGCAACCGACCACAACCTGCCGGTCATCGCGCAGGCTCGGGTGCACCTTGCCCGGCTGCGGGAAAAACACGGGGAGGAAGCGTTCGCCGAGTGGTGGCGCGACTTCGCGGGAGAGGAGCCGCCGGCGGATCTGAACGGGGAAGATGAAGTGATCCTGTAGAGGAGTGTGCGGGGACCCCGATACTTCCTCAATAGCGACGAAACAATCAATTTTGGAACCGGTCCATCCAGTGCCAGGAGATGAAATGATGAGTGTTGGAGTATCTACGCCTTTGCCGGCCTATACCGTTGATCCGGCCTTCATGGCGAAGAAGGCGGAGGAACTGGGATTCGAGTCGATCTGGTATGCCGAGCACCCGGCGGTGCCGGTGGAGAGCAACAGTCCCTTCCCGGCCACGGGCGGGGAGGTACCGTGGACTTACTCGCACTTCACCGACCCCTACATCGCCTTGGCGCGCGCTTCAGGAGCGACGAGCACAATCAAGCTGGGCACCGGGATAACGCTGGTGCCAGAGCGTAACCCGTTGTTGCTGGCAAAGGAGATCGCCAGCCTAGACCGGTTCAGCGGTGGGCGGTTCCTGTTCGGCATCGGAACCGGGTGGTTGCGGGAAGAGACCGAAATCTTCGGCGGAGACTTCGAGCACCGGTGGACGCAGACGCGGGAAGCTATCGAGGTGATGAAGGAACTGTGGACGAAGGACGAGGCTGAGTATCACGGGAAGTATTTCAACTTCCCGCCGGTAAAGTCGTATCCCAAGCCCGCACAGGACCCTCATCCGCCCATCATCATTGGCGGAATGGCGCGCAACGTGTTGCGCCGCATCGTTTCGCACGCCGACGGGTGGCTGCCCAACCGGGTCACGCCGGCGGAGGTGGAGGACAGCCGGCGGCGGCTGGACGCCATGGCCGCCGAGGTGGGCCGAGACCCGAAGTCCATCACTATCAGCGTCTACGGTCAGCCTGCCGAGGGCGATCTGGTGCAGTCGTACCTGAACGCGGGCGCCGACAGAGTGGTGGTGAGGCCGGATCACGTCGCCAACGAGTACGAGATGGGCAAGCAACTGGAGCGCATGGCCGAGGCAGTCATACGCTAGCTGGCCCTCATTCAACGCTGAGGGCGCAGAGAAAACGGTTGCGGGTGCATTCACACTGACCGCGCCGCGATCTACTCCATACTGGTGAGGAAGGGATGGACCGAACGACCGAGATGCTGAGTGCGTATTCCTGCGGGCTAACGTACGAAGAGCTGGGCCCGGCCGTGGTGGAGCAGGTGAAACGTACTCTGGTGGACACCATGGGGTGCGCCATCGGCGGATTCGACTCGGAGCCCGCAGCAATCGCTCGCAGCATGGCCGATGGGGTGAGCGGCGGGATGCCGTCTCGGGTGCTGGGCACATCCGGCAGCACCATGCCGGACCTTGCTGCGTTCGCCAACGGGGTGGCAGTGCGGTATCTCGACTGCAACGATTCGTACTTCTCGCCGGGCGGCGGGCATCCGAGCGACATGATTTCCGCGGTGCTGGCGATGGCAGACCCGCTGAAGAGCGACGGCCCCGCGGTCATCAGCGCCATTGCACTGGCCTACGAGGTGTTCTGCCGCCTATCGGACGAGGTGGTGGCCAGCGATCTCGGCTGGGACCAAGGGATATTCAGCGTGGTCGGCGCGGTGTGTGGGGCGGCCCGAGTTATGGGGTTGGACGAGGAGCAGACGGGCAACGCCATTTCGCTGTCGATCACACCGCACCTGCCGTTGGCGGTTACCCGTACAGGTGAGTTGGCGATGTGGAAGGGGTGCGCTGGAGCCAGCGCCTCGCGGTCAGCGGTGTTCGCGGCGCAACTGGCGGCGAAGGGAATGTCCGGTCCGGGGGAGCCATTCGAGGGGCGTCGCGGTCTGTGGGAACAGGCTGTGGGTCGAGAGGTGACCGTTCCCGACTTCCCGTTGGGGAACGCGCGGGGCGACGACGATGCATTCCGGATCACTAGGACCATCTTCAAGGCCTACCCGTCGCAGATTCACACGCAGGCGCCCATCGGCCTCGCCCTGCAACTCCGGGAGAAAATTCCGGTGGAGAGCATAAGTGCCGTCCACATCGACACGTACAAGGTGGCGGCCAGCACGGCTTCGAGCGAGCCGGAGAAGTGGGACCCGAAAACAAGGGAGACGGCGGACCACAGCATACCGTGGCTGGTGGCTTCGGCATTGTTGGACGGTCCGGTGACGCCGGGCAGCTTCGCCGACGAGCGCATCGCCAGCGCGGCGATCCGCGACATTATGTCGCGCATGACGTTGCAGGAGGAGCCCGACTTCACCGCGCGGTATCCCAGCGAATATAATTGTCGCATAACCGTAACCGCATCGGACGGTAGTTCCCACGTTGCACACACGGCCTGGCCTCGCGGACACCGCAGCAATCCGATGACCGAAGCGGAGGTCGAGGGCAAGTTCAGGAACTTCGCCGGAACCGAGCTTTCGCCGGACCAATGCGACGAGGCACTGGAGTTAATCCGGTCGCTGGACAAGCTGCCCAACCTGGAGCCAGTGCTCGACAGCCTGGTCATCAAGTCCTGAAGGGTGTGCGCATACCCCGGGCCCCTTCGAACGAGCCACACCGGCAAGAAGGCGAATGAACGATCCCCAAAGCGATAGTGCAGGGGCCGAAGGCTTTCGCGAGCGGTTTGCGAGGGCGATTGCCAGGCCGGAGGAGGACCTGGACTTGGGACTGGCAGCCCTGCTGGTGGCGGGTGAAGAATACCCGGGGCTGGACGTCGAGGAGCACCTCGGTCGCCTGAACGAGTTCGCGGACGAGGTACTGCGACGCAGGACGAGCGAAATGCAGGCACCCGACGTGGCGCGCCTGGTGAGCCGGTACCTGTTCGAAGAGCAGGGATTCGAGGGAAACGCGATTGACTACTACAACCCCGACAACAGCTACTTCAACAGGGTATTGGATACCCATTCTGGGATACCCATTACGCTATCGCTGTTGTTCTTGGAGGTTGCCCGCAGGGTTGGGGTTCGCTGCAGCGGGGTGGGTATGCCGGGCCATTTCCTGGTTGGGCTGGAGGGCGGAGGGGTTTACCTTGACCCATTCCACGGCGGAGCGGTCCTTGACGCTGACGACTGCCGTCGTCTTGCGGAGGGCCTGTTCGGGCCGCGCATGGCGTGGCGGGACAGCTACCTGGAGCCGTGCACGAAGTACGAGTTCCTGTTCCGCATGCTCAACAACCTGAAGGTCGTGTATGAGCGCTCGGGCGAGGTCGAGAAGACCGTGGGCGTGATTCAACGCATGCTAATGGTGAATGCCGAGGCAATCGCGCTGTACAAGGACCTGGCGGAAATGCAGTTCCAATTGCAACAGTACCGGGCGGCCCTACGCAGCCTGGAAACGTATATGAAGGCCGTACCCGAGGCTCCTGACGCCTCGGAGGTCAGGAACTGGGCGGACTCCATTCGCACCACTCTAAGCCGGCTAAACTGACGCCGATTTGTCGAATCCGACTGGACGATTCAGGCGTATAGGGTAATGAGCGAAGAGATGGAGGCCCAGCGCCCGCAGACCGATCCCGCCGTTTCGCCGGATGAGCCGGACGACCTGCAGCTATTGGAGCGAATCGCCGGCAAAGACAAGGACGCTCTGAACGCCCTGTACAGCCGATACATGACGCCGGTGTACTCCCTGTCGCTGCATATGCTGAAGCAACCATCGCTGGCCGAAGAAGTAACGCAGGATGTTTTTCTGAACATCTGGCTGAAGGCAGAGAGCTTCAATTCCGGACGTGGGAATCCCCGTTCCTGGATCATGAGTGTTACTCATCACCGGGTCGTGGACGTAATTCGTTCGAGGCGGCGATCCAACGTGATGACGGACCCGGAGGGGTACGACACCCTGGAGCGGTTGCCGTCGTCGGGGCCATCGGTGGAATCCCAGGTCAGCCAGAGACTGGACAGGGAGCGTATAGAGAGGGCACTGGATACGCTGCCGGACAATCAACGGGAGGTCATCGAGCTGGCATACTTCGAGGGATATTCGCAATCGGAAATGGCGGACCTTCTGGGCCAGCCGCTGGGCACCATAAAGACCAGGGTCCGCCTGGCGATGCAGAAGATGAAAGCTGCGATGCAGGAAGATGACGACGAGTAGTACAACACACTTGGAAGACCTCCTGGAGGCGTTCGCACTGGACGCGCTCGAACCGGAGGAGGAGCAGACTGTCCTCGATCACCTGGAGGACTGTACGCAATGTTCAGTGCTTGTTGCCGACTACCTGAGCACGGCAGCCGTGCTGGCGTCGACGGTTCCCTCGGCGTCGCCGTCGGAACAGCTACGAACGAGCTTGATGGAGGCAATCGAGCCCATTGAACCAGTGCAGGAACAGGCGCCTGCAGCTCCGATTTCCGCGAGGCGGCATCCGCAGAGCTGGTCGCGCGCGTTCTCAGTGATGGGGCGCCGCTGGCCCAGGGTGCTGATGCCCGTAACTGCACTGGCAGCAGTAGCCATCGCGGCATTCCTCATCACGGAAAACGTCCAGATGACAGGTGAAATGGACGGCATGATGGCCAAGAATGCCGAGCTTCAGGAAACCCTGGCAGAAAGCCGGGCCACGGCGACGGCGCAGCTGTCCCAGGCATCGAATGCCGTCACACAGATGCAGGGAGACCTTCAGTTCCTGAAGAACACGCTGGCCCAGCCGGGCAATCAGTCTCTGTCGATGGAAACGATGCAGCCGGGCAGCGGGTCGCACGGCGTTCTGGTACTTGCGGGAGATACGTCGGCTGCAGTGATAATGGCTTCAGGCCTGGAATCGCTGCAGGAAGATGCAGCGTATCATGTGTGGCTGATGGAGCGAGGCCAAAGGACGTGGGCGGGCAACATGGAAGTGGACGAAAACGGCTGGGGGACGATGGCGTTCGCAATGGGAGCCGGGGGTTCGCAGTTCGACTCAGTGCAGATAAGCCGGGCACCACTAACCCTAGCCGCCGCCGGGATTGTAGGGGAGATTGTGCTGGAAGTGGCGTTGCCGTAGTTCCATGAGTCCTGAGCCCGATATATCGGCAGATTTTGTCTGGCCCGTGACGAGGCGGGTTGATATATTCGGCGCGAGTCGGTGGAGGTGAACCGGATGAGCCAGAAGTCTGCGGCCCACGACCTGACCTGCGACCTGTGCGGCGCGGTGATGGTGGAGCAGAAGTGCAAGATCCGCTGCCTCAATTGCGGCTACACCCGCGACTGCTCCGACCCCTAGGCCCGACTGCGGGGCGCAAACGTGAGTTCTCAGTACACGGTGCTAATCCTCTATGACGCCAAGGGGCGCAGCATAGAGTCAATGGCACAGGCTGTCGCGGAAGGGGTAAGGGATTCCGGACGAGCCATTCCAGTCCTCAAGACTATTGACGACGCTTCTCGTCAAGACTTGATTGCCGCAGACGGCCTGATTCTCGGGTCGCCGAACTGGAGCGGCATCACTGGTACTTTCAAGCAGTGGCTGGACGACCAGGGCGACCTGTGGGAGGAACTGACGCTGGCGGGTCGGCCCGGAGCTGCGTTCACCACGGGAACCGGGAGACACTCCGGCCTCGAGACCACGTTGCGACAGCTGATCCACTGGATGATGGCCTGTGGCATGGTAATCGTGGGCCTGCCTTGGTCGGAGCAGATGCGGATTGCCGGGTCATATTACGGTGCAACGGCCGCTGGAGCGGTGACGGAGGATGATCTGGCGCAGGCACGAGCGCTGGGAGCCCGGATGGCAGAGTTCACCGCCATTCTGTCACAGCACCGATAGTTTCGTTGTAGCAACTCAGCGGCGCCATCGCTCATTAGCGGAGCTGCAGGTGCCGGAACAACTGCGGGTGGACTTCACTCACCTTGCGCAAGGCCTCTTTCATCGGCTCCCGTATGGACTCGTGGGCCATATCCGAGGTGCGCAGCTTGAAGAGGTGGTAGCACTCGCGAAGGTTCATTTTCGAGAGCAACCGCCGGTTGTGGGCGTGGGTGACAACGTACTGCGCGACGGTGGGGGAAACTTCGCCCGCAATGTTATGAAAAGTGCGGGCCGCCGCGTCGGTGGCTTCAGTGAACGGTCCTTCCAGACCGGCGTCGGAAATCAGGGACAGGATGCGGATGCCGTGGGTTACTGTCAAGGGCTGGGGCAGGTATGTCTGCATCCGGTGGCGGCGGAACTCGCGGTATGCGCCGTAGTCCAGCATGATTTCGAAGGTGTAGTCCACGGTCTCGAGTTCTCTCGGGGGCGCGTCGTGGGGGCCGATGCCGGAGAAGAATCCGTCGAATAGCTTCGCGCGCTCGTCCGCTCTCATGCCCTGCGCCCGCTTCCAGGCCTGAGAGTATTCCATTTCTGTTGAGCCGTAGAGGAACGCCGCGGCGAGCTTTTCCTCGGCCTGCGGGTCGTAGTGGACCAAGCGGACCTCCGCGGCTGGTTGAGGCGATTCCGGTGAGCCACTGAGGGACTCGGCCATTGTCTTGCGGGCGGCGGGCCGGCCGGCGAGGTAGTCCACGTAGTCGGCGTACTTGATAAGAGTTGGCGTCACTGCGCGGCCTTGGTCGCGAATTGCTTCGCCAAGCTGGCGTTCTTCCTCCAACTCTGATGACATCAGCTTGGAGATGGCGTGCTCCAGGGTCCGGGCGTTGGCAGTGACACCGACGTTGGTGAGGGTCGAGGCGGGCAATACGGAGCGGCAAGCGTCGGTTGCCATGCGGCGGATGCGCAGGGTGTAGGCGGAATCGTTTTCGCGGCCGCGTTGAGGGTGGATGCCCCGCAGGTATTCGGAGCTCTTTGCGATCAGGTCCTGGTATGCAGAGAATAGGCCGCGACAGGTGGCCACATATTCTTCGCGCAGGGCGGGATGTGCGTCAAGCTCAGAGGGTACGTGAAAGCAGTCGACGTCGATTACCTGGTAGCGGGAGGACTTCTCGGTGTAGGAGGCGAGGCGGTTGTCTTCGAGGCCGTCGCAGGCGAGGCGGGAGATGTTTTCGGCGGCGAGGTGGACAACGGCGTGCTCGGCGACCGAGGCATGGCCGTAGCCCAGCACCCAGCGCTCGTGGAAGTCGGCGGCCTTTTCCTCGCTCACCTGTCGGGCGATCTCGTCGAAGGGTTCGGGACGCCGGGAGGTCATAGCGAAGGCTACGGCTATTTGCTCCTCGGAGAGCAGGCGAGCGTCGAGGGGGTAGACACGGCGGGGGGGGCTTTCGTGGGTGTGTCGAGAGCCGGTGATAACAACAGTTTCGCTCCTGGCTATCGTCGTCTGATCTGACGCATTACTTGGGGTTTCACCGAATAACGGCATCCGATGTTGCGATGGTTCAGGGGCATTGGGGGACGATAGACTCAAAACAGCCGCCCAGTGGCATTTGAGATCGCTGCCATGTCTTCAGACAAGGTCCTTTCTGGATAATATAAGACAATTACTTTCTGATTTTCTCTGCTACCCCAAGAGACTGCTTCAGAGGGAACGTCTACTGGCTGGGCCGTTGGACGCGTTTTGTCAACGATGGGCGCTATCCCGGACTCCACTCTTGTGCTACGTGAGGCTCTAGCTATCAGCCAAAATCTCCTTCTGGGGACACGGTTTGAATTCCTAATTGCGTAGGATGACACTGTTGACTTAGAGCGCTCCAGTGTGTGTGAATCGGATTCACTTGTCGCGGGTTTCCAGATCCCCATGAGACATGCTTCTGGCATAAGATCGACCATACGCCTAGCGGTGGCTTCCACTGACGTTTCGTACCGTCGAGTCAAGTACCTAAGGCAGTGCAGCGACCATCCTGACCCTGAAGCGTCGGCAAAAAATGCCCCCCTAGGCATTAGGATTTCGGCGGCAATCTCGTCACATAGCCTTTCTAGGGAGTCCCGGATGTTTCTGTTTAGGTGCAAGGGAGCTGAACTTGGCGCTTTGTCGTATCCCAATAGTCGCAACAATAGGTGGCCCAGTTCATGGGCGAAGGAAAATCTTTGGCGAGCGATTCCTCCAGGAGACGCAGGAGCTTTTAATAGAACGCGATAACCTTCGCCAGTGGGAAGAAACATTGCGTCCGACGATATATCGCTGTATTCGACAGATATTACTCCCCAAGCAGATGCAAGAGTATGCAGGTCTGTCGGTGGTGTGAGGGAATCAAGACCAAACGACTCTATGACGTGATTTAATGTCTTTTTGGCTTCCCGAGCCATTGTCATGGCCCTATGTCGAAAACCTCGATTTCCACTGGGGTTCTGAAGTCATCTTTGAACCTCTCATGGATCTCTACGAGTTCTTTTTCTGAATGGTTTTGGTTCCGAAATTGCGCCTCAACTTGGACGTACTCAACAAAGGCCTTGGCAAGAACGTGGCTCCGCATTTGTTTAAACGCTATTTGCGCTAAATTTCTGGATTTCACGTCTTCCAGTAGCCAATTGTCTGACAGCCACCTATCAGAGGCTGCTTCCAGCACCAGCGAAATTGCCCTGCGCTCTGATGCTGAAGGAGGAAGTCCCCTTAGAAGGCCGACTAAGCGCCCCACAGTGAAAGTCTCATCGTGGGAACGAAGCGACTCTGATACCGAATCCAAGTCGGCAGCATCCACGAGCGCACTTGAATTCAACAGGTCTCTCAGTGCGTCCTTAAACTTAGGATTCTCCACTCTTACACCTCCCAAATTCCCATCCAGAATAAGATGGACGCGAGACTCTTGACAATAGCTACACCAGTTCGCTGAAGCCGTCGGGGATGGAGACCTCAACGAGGTGGGTTTTGCGGGAGGAGATGGCGGCTTCGAGGGCCGGGCCGAGTTCGGCGACGGTGGAGACGCGGGTGGCACCGAATCCGTAGGAGTCGAAGAGCTTGCCGAAGTCGGGATTGACCAGGTCGGTGGCGAAGAGGCGGTCGCCGAAGCGGTCCTGCTGGTACTTCTTCAGGACGCCCCAGGCGTTGTCGTTGAACATCAGGATGACCGGATGGATGTCGTACTGGGCGGCAGTGGCCAACTCTTGAAAGTTGTACTGGAAGCCGCCATCGCCAGTTATGCAGACCACGGGGCTATTGGGTTGGCCAACCTTTGCGCCGAGGGCTGCGGGGAAGGCGAAGCCGAGTCCGGCCCAGCCGTGGGGGTGCATGTACTTGCGAGGGCCGTAGATGGGCAGGCAGCGGGAGGCGCGGCTGGCGGGAACCGTGGGGTCGAGGGAGAACACGGTCTCGCGGGGCGCGACCTCGCGGATGGTCTCGAAGACGCGGAGCTCGTTGCCCCAGGTTTCCTGCAGGGAACGGTGGATGTCCTTCTTCACCGAGGCGACCTCGTCGGCGTAGGACTGGCCCTTGCCAACGTCGGTGCTGCCGATGGCGTCGAGCCACTGCCGTACCACCGCCTGGGAGTTGGCGACGATTGGCACGGTGGCGTCGTAGTTCCTGCCGATGGCATCGCCGTCGAGCAGGACGTGGACCACGTTCCCGGGCAGCTTGAGCTGGACGCCGGTGGTCGAACGGTGGGGCATGATTGAGCCGAGGATGACCACGGCGTCGCAGGTGGATAGCCAGTCCTGTACGGGGTTTTCACCCCAGATGCGGCGGCCCAGGACCTGGCCCAAGGACAGCGGGTGGTCTTCGGGGAATGCGCCCTTGGCACCGTCGGATGTGACCACGGGTGCACCGAGAGTTTCGGCCAAGCGGACGATATCGTCGGTGCCGCCGAGCATCTGGACTTCTTCGCCGACGACGATGGCGGGACGCCTCGCCTTGAGCAGGAGCTGCAGAGCCTGCTCCACCATCGCCGGGTCGCCCTGGGGGATGTCGGCGTCGCGGGGGCCGATAATTTCCACGTCGGCACTGTTGCCCAACAGGTCGGTGGGAAGCTCAAGCTCGATGGGACGGGGACGGCGGTTCTGGAATCGCTGGAAGGCCTCGAGCAGGTTGTCGGGGATGGACTCGATCTCGCCGATCATGGCGTTCCAGTCGGTAACGGCCTCAAACATGCCGAGCTGGTTTTTGGTCTCATGGGTGGTGTTGCGGCCCTGGCCGATGAAATCGGACTCGACGTTGGTGGTCACCTGTAGCAGGGGCGAGCCGGAGAAGTATGCCTCGCCCATGGCGCCCACGGAGTCGGCAGCGCCGGGGCCGGTGCTGGTGAAGAGGACGCCGGGCTTGCCGGTGGCGCGGGCGTACCCGTCGGCCATGAAGCCGCAACCGAGCTCGAGACGGCCGCCGATGAACCGGAGGCTGTCCTGCCGTTCGAAGAGGGCGTCGAAGAGGTCGAGATTATGTATGCTGATGATGCCAAATACGGTATCAACGCCCTGGGCTTTCAGGGACTCGGTAACGGCCTGGCCGCCAGTCAAATTGGGCACGGTCGGACTCCTTAGATTCGCATTGGAAGGAGGAACGGCACTGCTGGGTTAGATCAACAGGCTTATGGGCTTCTCGAGCAGGCGCTTGATTTCCATCAGGAACTGGGCGGCCTCTGCACCATCGGCGACGCGGTGGTCGACGGACAGGGTGGCCTTCATTATCTCGGCGATGGCGAGCTGGCCGTCGCGGGCGACAGGCTGGTCCTTCACCGCGCCCACGGCCAGGATCGCGGCGTGAGGCGGGAAGATTATGGCTGTAAAGCTGTCGACGTCGAACATTCCGAGGTTGCTGACGCTGTAGGTGGTGCCGGCGTACTCCTCGGCCTGCAGACTGCCGTTGTTGGCGCGGTCGATGAGGTCGCGGCTGGCGGCGGCAATCTGGGCCAGCGTCCTGTTCTCGCACTCGGGGATGCCGGGGACAATCAGGCCAGACTCCAAGGCGATGGCGATGCCGACGTTGATGGAGCGGTTCATCTGCAAGTGGTCGCCGCGGTAGAAGGAATTGAACTTGGGGTGCTTGACGATGGCCATGGCCGATGCCTTGACGATGAGGTCGTTGACGCTGACCCGGCTGGATGCGGGCAACTCATCGTTTATGTCACGCCGCAGGGCCATGGCCGCGGTCATTTCGATGTCGACGGCGACGTAGAAGTGCGGGGCGTCCCGCTTGCTGCCGGAGGTGACGCTGGCGATGGCCTGTCGCATTCGGGACAGGTCGGCGCGGTCAGCGCGCTCGGCTGGGGCGGGTTCAGGCAATGACTCGGTTGCAGCGGGCGTCGGAGCAGGCTCGGGTGCGGAAGCGGGGACATCGGCTTCGACGATTCTTCCGCCAGGACCTGTTCCGGTGATGGTCGACAAGTCGATGCCGCGTTCGCGGGCAAGACGGCGGGCGAGGGGAGAGGCCATGATTCGGCCAGCCTCGGCGGCAGCGCGTACGGCATCGGCCGCAGCCAGAACGTCAGCCTCGACGATACGGCCACCGGGGCCGCTGCCGGTGACGGTTGCGAGGTCGACACCACGTTCGCGGGCGAGGCGCCTGGCGATTGGCGAGGCGCGAACCTCTCCAGCAGGGGCTGCGGCGGGCGCAGCGGCGGGAGCGGGAGCTGGGGCGGCTTCGGGTTCAGCGGCCGGGGCGGAGGCGGCAGCGGGACCACCAAGGTCGTCGGGGATGGCTTCGTCGGCGTCGCCGATGACGGCGATGAGCTGGCCCACCGGCACGGCCTCACCTTCGCCTGCGACGATGCGGCGCAGGACGCCACCGGTGGTGGGCTTGAACTCCACCACGGCCTTGTCGGTCTCGATTTCGGCTATGACCTCGTTGGCAACAACCTCGTCGCCTTCCTGCTTGACCCAGCGAACGACGGTGCCTTCCCGCATATCGTAGCCCAACTGCGGCATCACAATGGATGTAGCCAACGCTTCCTCCTCTCCCTGCTGACCGGCCTGAATTTGTGTGGGTGCGTGTTCGCGTTGATATTAAAGCACGGCGGGTGTATGGGCAACCGGAAGCCTGGTGGAGTCTGGCAATCGAGTCTTCTTTCTGAGCACACAAGACGGGCCGGAATGGCCGTGGAGGTGGAAGTGGCAGTGCTCGCTTGGGTTCTGGGTTCTGGGCGCGAGGGTAGACGGGGGTTTCGATTCCCGCCTGCGCTGGAATGTGGGGTTATCGGGCCTCCGGAGTTCAGACGCGATTGCGCTGCTGGTGTGGTCTGGCCTCAAAAAGCGAAGGGAGCGCCGGTTGACGCTCCCTTGCTCATGGTTCTCGGTCAACTGGACTTACATCATGCGCTGGATGATTCGGTCCGCCTGCTCTTTGTTGAGCCCCAGGGGCCGATGGGCCAAGGGACCCTCTTTGGACAGCACTGGCTCGGCCTCAATGAGGGAGACGGACTCCTTCTGGAAGAAGAGGCCGGTGTAGATGGTATCGCCCCACATCAAGGCCTTTTCGCAGGCTGTCTTCCAGTCCGCGGGGTCGTGCTCTTCGTCCTCGAGCTTGACAACACGGTCCTTGAAGAAATCGTGAGTGTTGTCGAGGTTGAAGGTTACGCAAGGGCTGAACACGTCGATTAGGGCGAACCCCTTGTGCCGGACGCCAGCCTTGATGAGCTCGGTGAGTTGCCGGACGTCGCCGCTGTAGCCGCGGGCCACAAAGGTGGCACCGTTCATTATCGAGGTGGTGATGGGGTTGACCGGGGCCTCGACGCTGCCGAAGGGGGTGCTCTTGGTGCTCATGCCGTAACTGCTGGTGGGCGAGACCTGGCCGGTGGTGAGACCGTAGATCTGATTGTTCATTACAACGTAGGTCAGGTCGATGTTGCGGCGTGCAGAGTGGGCGAAGTGGTTGCCTCCGATGCCGTAGCCGTCGCCATCGCCGCCGGTGACGAACACCGTGAGGTCGTGGTTGGCGAGCTTGGCGCCGGTGGCCACCGCGAGGGAACGACCGTGGAGGGTGTGCATCCCGTATGAGTTGAAGTAGCCGGGCAGGTTGGAGGAGCAACCTATGCCGCTGACGGTCAAAATCTCATGGGGCTGCAGGCCCAACTCAGCGCAGGCACGCTGCAGAGAGTTGAGGACACCGAAGTCGCCGCACCCGGGACACCAGTCCGGATTGACCTGACCTCTGAAGTCCCTCGCAGTCAGTTGAATCTCGGTCGTGCCGTTGCCCACACCTACGGTTGCCATTGCATCACCTCTATTGCCAAGAGTTGCGGACTCCGCCGCATGATTCAGAGAGGCCGACTGCGCTATCGCGGCCCGGCCTAGACGATTACTTCCTGGTAGGGGACGAAGTGGGTCACCTTATCCGCCACCTGCTCCATCACGCCGTCGGCAATGTGATGGGGCATAAACGGCTCGCCGTCGTACTTGCGAATGTGCCCGTGGGCAGCGAAGCCGGTCTCACTGCGGAGGAATCGGGCGAACTGACCCGAATAGCTGTTCTCGACGATGATCACGCGCTTTGCGCTGGTGAGAATATTGTTGATGTGGTCGGCGTGGAAGGGAATGATCCACTTGATGGCGAGCTGATTGACTGAAACTCCACGCTCGGCCAGCAACTCGATGGCCTCTTTGATGGTGCCGTGAGTGGAACCCCATCCGACGAGAGTAACGTCTGCGTCTTCGGGGCCTTCCAGCTCCGGAGGGGACACGAGGGCCTGGGCGCTCTGCATCTTGCGGCCGCGCTTTTCCACCATCATGCGGCGCTTGTGGGGGTTGGTGAACTCGTCGCTGATGAGGGTGGAGTCCTCGTCGTGCTCGTCGGTTGCCACCACGTGGACGTGGCCCTGAATGCCGGGTATGGCCCGAGGGGAGATACCGCTTTCGGTATTGGCGTAACGCTTGTATCCGTTAGACTGGGAGTCCTGGGTAATGAGCTGGCCCCGGTCGATAGTGGGGTGCATGTCGATGAGGTCGGGGTCTACGCTGTACCGGCCCTCAGAAATCAACAGATCTGAAATTACGATGCCCGGGCACTGGAGCTTGTCGGCGAGGTTGAAGAGTTCGGGGATGGTGTTGAAGGCGTCGAGGGCATTGTGCGGAGCAACAACCAGACGTTCGTAGTCGCCCTGGCTGGCGCCAAGCACCTGCCACAGGTCACCCTGCTCCGTCTTGGTGGGGACGCCGGTGGAGGGACCGGCGCGCTGCACATCGACGTACACCACGGGGATTTCCATCATGGAAGCGGCACCAACGGCCTCGGTCATCAGGGCGAAGCCGCCGCCCGAAGTGGCGCACATAGACCGAGTGCCGGTGTGCGCGGCCCCTATCACCATATTGGAGACGCTGATCTCGTCCTCCACCTGCCGGACCATGATGCCCAGGTTACGGGCGTTGGAGGCCATCCAGTGGAGGACTCCGGAAGCCGGGCTCATTGGGTATGCGGCGTAGAACTTGACGCCGGCCGCAGCGCCGCCCATAGCGATGGCATCGTTGCCGGACCATACGGCCAAGGGCTTGCCGCCGTCGGGCATGGGGAGATCGAAGCGCCGGAAGTTGTTCTCAGAGTAGTCGAATCCGGCCCGGGCTACCTCCACGTTCTGGTCGACGACCTGCTGTCCCTGCCGAGCAAAGCGCAACTCAAGGCTGTCCTGGAGGACCTGGAAGTCGATGCCCAACAGTGAGACTACCGAGCCCATCATCACGGTGTTCTGAATGAGGCGGTTGCGGCTTTGCGTGAGTTCGCCGACGGGGATGGCGCAGAGGTCGCCGCCGCTGGACTCGCCCGGGGTGACTGAGTCGCTGTTGAAGAGGACGCGCCCGCTGGGGCCGATGTGGCGCTGGTGGCGGTCCATGGTGTCCTGGTTCAGACAAAGGAGAAGGTCGAGTTTGTCGCCATGGGAGAAGACTTCACGGTCGCTTGTTCGGAGGGTGAGGAATATGTGACCACCGCGGATGATGGACTGGTATGCGTTGTAGGTGCTGAGGTGCAGCCCGCGACGGACGATGATGCGGGCGAAAATGTCGCCGGGGGTGGCGATACCCTGACCTGCCTCGCCCCCGATGGCCAAAGCGAAATCGTACATGCCCGATGCCATCTAAACGCTCCTCCAATCCGTGCCGCAACTACGCATTCGCGGAGGCGGAACTTGCCTGATGTGTCCAGTTTGATTCCAGTCAGAGGCCAGTATACCGTCGCTATTCGCCCGGCACAAACGGTTTGACGCTATTCGTCAAAACAAGTAGCAGTTTCTTCGACATCTACAAGGGTATTTGTCGCTGCGACTCCCTGTTTGTTCTGCGTCACATGTGGACGGCGCGTCCCTGGGCGGACAGTGCGGCCTCTTTCAGCATTTCGGACAGTGAAGGATGCGGATGCACGGTCCAACCCAGTTCGAGAGTGGTGCCTTCCAGCATCCTGGTCATGGAAAGCTCGCCGAGCAATTCGGTTACCTCTGGGCCAATCATGTGGCCGCCGAGGAGCTCGCCGTATCGAGAATCAACAACCAGCTTGACCAGGCCCTCAGTCTCTCCCATGGCCAGTGCCTTTCCGTTGGCCATGGCGTTGAAAGTGCCGACACTTACTTCGTAGCCCTGTTCGCGGGCCTGTGCCTCGGTCAGACCGAAGCTGGCAATCTGCGGGTTGCAGTAGGTGGTGCGGGGCATGTTCACATAGTCCATGGGCTGGGGCTCCATGCCCATGATGCGCTCCACGGCGGTGACAGCCTGGGCGGAGGCGACGTGGGCCAGCGGCATCTTGCCGGTCACGTCTCCGATTGCGTAGACGCCTGGCACGTTGGTGGCCAGGAACTCGTCGACTACGATGCCGGAGCGGTCGACGGCGACGCCCGCTGCCTCCAATCCCAGTTCCTCGACGTTGGGCTGCACACCGACGGCGACCAGCACCATGCCGGTCTCGATGGACTGGGTCGCGCCGTCCTGCTCCACCGACACAGTTACGCCGTCGGGACGGGTCTGAACGCCGGTGACAGCCGCACCGGTGAGGATATTCATGCCATGGCTTCGGAAAGAACGTTCCAGTTGCGTGCTGATGTCTTCGTCCTCGTTGGGCACCAGGCGGGGCAGCAACTCGACGATGGTAACTTCGACGCCGTACATCGCGTAGATGTAGGCGAACTCAACGCCTATGGCGCCCCCACCCACGATAACCATGGACGACGGGAGATCTGTGAGCACGATGGATTCGCGGCTGGAAATGATGCGACTGCCGTCCACCGGCAGGGTTGGGATTGCGCGAGGGCGAGAACCGGTGGCGAGAATAATGTTCTTTGCTTCGACGACGTCTCCCTGTGGGTCGATGGCGACGCGGTTTGGCCCGGCGATGCGGCCGGTGCCCTCGATGTGGTCGACGTTGTTCTTGCGAAGCAGGAAGCGGACGCCACGGGTGTTGCGGTCGACGACGCGGCGGCTGCGCGCCATGGCGACCTCATAGTCGGCATGAAAGCCTTCGAATTTCAGTCCGAATTCCTCGGACCGCCGGACGTAAGAAACGATTTCGGCGTTCTTGAGCAAGGCCTTGGTGGGAATGCAGCCCCAGTTGAGACAGGTGCCACCCAGCGCTTCCCGTTCGATTACAGCGGCTTTCAGGCCGAGCTGACCCGCGCGAATGGCCGCAACGTAACCGCCGGGGCCGGAACCGATTACAACCAGGTCGTAGCTAGATTCCATGCAAATCCTCGGAAAGCGCATCCCATGACGGGGCGTATGAAACTGGGAACTCAAGGACGATTATAGTCGTCCCCCGGCGAACGATACAATAAGGGCCGGTCTCGAAGCGAATGGATGGAGCGTCGTACGGTGAGCGTCCCTGGGCAAGAGAGTGGGTTTCTCGAGTAACTGCACCGATTGGCGTCGAGTTGGCGGTTGGCTGATTTCAGCTATTGCATTAGCTACGTTCGCTGTTTCGTGCGGTGGGGATATCCCCGAGCCTCTGGTCGTAGAACCCACGAAGCCACCGCCGACGGTGGAAGCTCCTCCCGCGGCCTTCTACCAGACGGTCGAGGCACCGACGTTAAGGGCGACTGAGCCAGAGACGACGGCAACGGCAACTTCTGTTGCGGTGGCGCCAACGTCCGCTCTGGAGCCTACTCATACGACTGCGTCTACGGTTGTGCCTCCGACTCCGTATCCTGCGCCCGATGTCCCGCCGCCGACTCCGCACCCGGGGGCCAGCAGATGGGTGGGCGAGCGGCTGGACGCGGTAATTTCCCTTTACAATCCCACGCCCGCCGGGGAGGCGCTTCTTCGCAGCCTTGACCTGCGGCAAACGAAGGGCGAGCCAGGGTATTTCGGGAGCTACGGGTTCGACGGATGGGCCGGCATCGGGGAGGCGAAGCCGTTGCCGACAATGCATGAGCTGATGCACTCGTACTGGGGAGGTTTTGCGGTAATCGGCCGACCGGAGCTCGGTTGGGAGAAAAGCGAAGGGGAGGATGTTTCGCCGGGACTGGCCGGATATCACGAGGATGTACTTGCCTTCATGGCGCAGCCGCCGGATGACTACGAAGTGCTGCGGCAGCGGTTCCGGAATCTGCCGGGACTTTCAGCAGACAACACCGAGCCGCTGTTCCACAGCCTGGAGGCCGACCTGCCTCAAACGACCGGTGGGGATCTGAGCCTGGTGCCGCCAATACTGCGCAAGTATTGGGGCTACTTCATGGACGAAGGACCCTTCCACACCTGGGACCAGGCGGTGGGATGGTTGCAGTCGCTGCACCACGAAGAGCGGCGAACCGCAGGGAGGTTCCTGGGGTTCGAACACCTGGACCTGCGGCTCTACGCGGACCTGCCGGCGTACGACGTGCCACCGGGCTACACAGAGGAGGCGGCGCGGGTGCTAGCAGTGGAGGAGCGGCAGCGGTTGACGGACCTAGCGGAGCAGTTCGACCTGCTGCTGGGGGACGCGCAGCTTGAGGAGAACTTCCAGTTCTGGCGGGGGTACCTGGAAGACAAGGTGCACCTTCACCGTGTCCATCCGGGGCACCTTCGATCGCTGCAACACCCGCGGGCGAGAGAAATAGCCGACGCACTGCAGCTTCTCAGCGCAATGGAAGGCAGCCCGATGGAACGGGCTTCCGCGCTGGAACGGCAAATACCTGAGCAGCCCTTTCTGGTAAACTTTCTGCCCGCGGTGGACAACCGCATTCTGATAGAACTGTTCGCCGGGGCCCTCGAACTTCCGGACGCGCCGACGCTGCAGGCCACCGCCAGCTTCGTGGAGAGGCTGCAGCGGTTCGCGGGGCTGGCGGAGGAAGTACTGAGTGAGGGCAGGAATTCGCCGCCAAAGGGCGCAGGGGCGCTGTACGAGTTCCTTGACGAAACAGGCCTGGAACGAGAGCACGACCTGCGGTTGTTTTTCGACCTGTTCCATGATGCCGACCCCGCGGTGGCCCATCTTGTAATGGCGGAAGTGGACAAGGCCACGATACGGGAACTGATGCCGCGGGTCCCCATTCAGCTCCGCAATTTGCTGCGCCCTGAGCGTTTGCTGGAGAAGCTGGACATCGCGCCGGAGGCGGAGGATTTCGACCTGCGTCGCGGAATTACCCTGCTGATTGACGAACCTTCGGGAAACTACACGATCGATGAGCCTTTTCTGGGGCTCATGTATCTCGTGACGGCGCAAAGGGCATACGGATCTCCGACCATGGTCATCCGAACAATGATGGAGACGCCCTTTCCGCTTGAAGGCATGATTGTGAATATGCCGGCTGCGGCGGCCGCCACACTGCAAACCGACGTCGAACTGGCAGCCGCGCTGGTGGAGGGAAGCGATGCGGTGGTTGCTCCGCCGGCGAGGATAGTTTATCGGGTGATTTCAGCCAATCCGGCACTGGCTGCGCTGATTGTGGTGGAGCTGGAGAACCGAGGGCAGGAAGACCAGGTGTCAGAGTCATTGGCTTATTTGGCCTACGACAAGGTCCGGTCGGAGCGGTACCCGCTTCTGGGGATATCGCTGGCTCGGGATGGCGAGTTCCTCGAATTCCTACTTCAATTCCGAGGAGCGGAGTGGTTGCAGTCGCGACTGAAGACCGCCGTCGAGCTGTACCGGGGACGAGTTGCAAGGGACGAGGTTGCGCACGACTTCCTCAACCGCTACCGGGAGACGCTGGAGGCGTCGGTTGAGACAGTTGGTGCGTCACGCGTCACGGTTCTGAAGGGTGCAATTGCGAAGGCCTTCGAGTGAGTGCGATTGTTAGTCAACGTCGATTCTGCTAATATTGCGAAAGCCGAACATGCTGGCTCATTGCGCCAGTGAAGGAACGCGAAATGCGATTGGGGCCTCTGGGTATTCCCGAAATCATAATAATCATCGCGATTCTGCTGCTCATTTTCGGGGCGCGGCGGCTGCCTGAGATCGGCTCGTCGATGGGCAAGGGCATCCGGACGTTCAAGAGCGCGCTGATGGGCGAGGACGACAAGAACAAACAGGAAGACACCGGACCCACGGCAAAGAGCGGAGACGAGCGCACTCCCTACTAGAGAGCAACATGGTCGAAGTTGAAAAGAACCGGCAGTCCGCCGGTTCTTTTCTGTTGTGCGAAGACTCGGCAGCGGGTTCATTGTTGCGCTATGGCCGCCTCGGCGTTCCGCCTGCTGCGTCCGGCAATCTTCGCCAAGATGACTCCGAGCTCATACAGGACCAACAGCGGGACGGCCACCAGGGCCTGATTCACAGGGTCGAAGGTGGGGGTGATGATTGCGCCGAGGATGAAGGCTATCACGACCCAGGCCCGGCGGAAGCGAGAAAGCTGGCCGGCGGACACGATACCAAGCTGGGCCAGCATGTACATTATCAGCGGAGTCTCGAAGGCGAGGCCCATCCAGAAGAGCAGCCGAACCATCAGGTTGACGAAGTTGCTGATGCGAATCAACGGCTCCGCCACGTCGCTGAAGCCGAGCAGGAATCGCAATGCGGGCGGTATCAGCACGAAGTAGCAGAATGCGACACCGGCGGCGAAGGACAGCAGGGCCATGGGCATGAAGAGCCAGAGGTAGCGCCGTTCCCTCGGGGTGAGGCCGGGGGCGACGAACATTATCACCTGGTAGAGGATGATGGGGAGAGCCAGTATGAACCCGGCAACGAAGGATACCTTGACGGCGGTGGTGAGGAGCTCAGTGATCTCTATGAAGACGAGCTGAAGGCCCTCGCTCCCTTGCAGGTTGTAAGCGGGGCGGGAGAGGAGATCTATAATCTGCTCGTAGAAGGCGAAGGAAGCAGCACTTCCTATCAGGATTGCTGCGACGCTGATCAGAACGCGCCGACGAAGCTCCCGCAGGTGCTCGGTGAAGCTGAGTTCGCGGGCCATCAGCCAGCGCCGCTGGATTCGTTTCTTGGGGGCCGCGTCTCCTCGGGAGGTGTGGCGGTGTTCTGCGCTGCCGGTTCGTCGTCGGGGACCTCGGGACGTGAAGGCACCCCCGGCGGGGGCCGCTGGGCGTGGGTGCGCTGGTGTTCTTCCACGGAGATGGCATCGGTGACTTCGCTGAAGGTGCGGCGGAGGTCGCCGAGCACCTTGCCGGTGCGGCGGGCCATGTCGATGGACTTGCCGGGTCCGAGAACCAAGAAAGCCACCAGCAGTATCACCAGCAGCTCCATGAACCCCATGCCCATTACGTTCAAGGCTGGCCCTTCGGTCCCATTTCCGTGGGGCAGCCCAGGCCGCAGGCGGCGCCAGCAGGCAGCAACCAGCCGGTGGGTGGCTGCCATCCCAGCTCCCACAGCATCTGCAGCAGCCGACAGGTAGGCAGTCCTACTATGTTGTGGTAGCAGCCATCCCAACCTGAGGCCGGGCGGAGGTCAGTGTCCTGCACGGCGTAGGCTCCGGCCTTGTCGCGGGGTGTGCCGGTGGCGATGCTGGCCTCGATTTCGTCGTCGGTGAAATGGCGAAGTGTGATCTCCGAGGTCATGCTGGTGGTGAGAGCATTCCCGGTGGCGGCGTTCACCACCGTCAGGCCGGTTGAGACGTGATGGGTAGTGCCACGAAGGCGGCGCAACATGGCGCGGGCCTCTTCGTCATCAATGGGCTTGCCGATGGACTCCCCGAGGTGGACCACGGTGCTGTCTGCGCCGATGACGAAGCCTGCGGTCATAGTGCCGGCGATTTTCAGCGCCTTGTCGCGGGAGAGGCGTTCAACCTTATCCACGGGCGATTCCCCAGGCAAGGGGTCCTCGTTCACGTCCGCGGGCATTATGTCAAATTGAAGGCCCATCCCGTCCATCAGCTCGCGGCGGCGAGGGGACGCTGAGGCCAGCACGAGATTTGCGGTCCGCACGCTGCCAGTCCCCCGCACGCTGCCAGTCCAATGAAGCAGGGCGACGCACTCCACGTGGTGGGTCTGAGGAAACATATCTATGGGAACGACTTTGTCCAGCGCGTAACCGCCGTTGCACAGGACCTTGAGGTCTCGCGCAAGTGTCTCCGGGTCGCAGGAGACGTAGGCGACTCGTTCGGGGGCGAGGTCGAGCAGCTTCTGCAGCGCACGGGGCTGGCAGCCGGAGCGGGGCGGGTCCAGCACGACGACATCGGGACGGACGGGCAGATCGCCCAGCACGTCCTCGGTACGTCCGAGTACGAACTCGACGTTGGGCGAGCCGGCAGCGTTTTCGCGGGCATCGGCGACGGCCGCGGAAGATTCCTCCACCGCCAGAACCCTGGCAACATGGGGCGCCAGGAGCACAGCGAAAGTTCCCACGCCAGTGTATGCGTCCAGCAGAACGTCGGTCGGGGACAGAGAGAGTCCTTCCTGCACCACGGCGGCGGCCTGGGCGCACTGCTCGATGTTCACCTGGAAGAAGGAGGGCGACGAGACGAAGAAACGGTGCCCGTTGACGGATTCCACATACCGCTTCTGGCCGGTGGCGACAGTTACTTTGGGGTTGAAGAGCTGTGGCTGAATCAGGTAGTCGTCAGGCAGACCGGAATCGGCGTGTCCGGAGCGGATAGACAACTGGGTCGTTTCCTGGCAACGGTCCTGCAGCTCTTCGAGGACCGTGTTGACACCGGGGCGCATCAGCATGCAGTGGTCGATGCGGACGAACCGGCGGGTCTCGCGGTTCACGAAGCCGAGGGCTCCGGCCTTGCTGACCGTGAAGCGGGCGTGGTTGCGATAGCCGAACCGGTTCGGAGAGGGCAGAGTATCGGCAACCGGGGTCTCTTCGACGTTTGCGAACAGGCTGCCGACGCGCACGAGGGCGTCCGCGACCTTATCGCGCTTGGCGGCGAGCTGCGCGTCGTAACCGACGTGCTGCCACTGGCAGCCGGTGCAGAGCCCGAAGTACTCGCAGGGCGGCGAAACGCGGGTCGAGTCGGGTTCCAGAACCTCGACGACCGAAGCGGAAGCGTGCTTGCGGTGAACGCGCACCACCTCCGCAGTGACCCGTTCGCCGGGAATGCCGCCGAGGACGAAAACGGGGGAGCCGTCATGCCAGGCCAGAGCTTCGCCCAGGCGCCCCCACGATTCGAGGGTCAACTCCAGCAGGTCGCCAGTCTGCAGGCGCTCAGCAGGCCGAGCGGATTCTTCTCTTGAGACCATATTCTTGAAACACTATACAGGCAACGAAGCGGCGATTCCAATCTGGCGACCAAGGCACGGTCAATCGCGTTACAGGTGGTGGACTCGGCCCCGTATATGGCGTTCGCCTACGGGTTGGGGGAGGCATTCCCATAAGTAGACCTGTAGGATGGGGCCTTCGACGGCGGGGCAGCGAACATCCGCGATAGGGTCGGTCACTTCAGTGAGAAGTACCTGATTACCTCAGCCGTGGAAAGGGCGTAGCCTTCGGACACTACCAGCAGCAACGAATCACTCTCATCTTCCGGAACCATAAATATCTCGTCATATTTGGGCAATGTTCCACCCTGAAGAGCATACACTTCACCGGAAACAATTGTTGGCACCTCCGGATGTCAGTAAAAGACATTGGCATTGCCAATCAATCTGAAAGACAAGCCCTGCCACGGCGCTCGGGGGACATCTCCGGTAGCGGTGTTGGTGGCTTTCAGACGCACCATGACGTACGCGTGTCCCGGGTCCGGCGGGTGAACTGACGGCTCGGAGATAAAGTCTATGGCATTCCGGTCGAATGAGACCACGGAAATATCCCAGCCTGAAAAGACAGTTACCTCGCTGAGGGGTATGGGATTGCGCCTTGACCCAAGGGGCGGCGGCGGTGTTGGCGTCGGGGTAGCGGTTGGACTCGGTGTGGGTGTGGCGGTGGGATAAGGCGTAGATGTCGGGTATGGAGTAGACGTCGGAAGCGGCACGGGCGTATACGTTGGGATTGGAGTGTACGTCGGCGCCGGTGTAGCCGTTGGCGCCGGAGTAGCCGTTGGGTATGGTGTGGCAGTTGGGTATGGTGTAGCTGTTGGAAGCGGTGTCGGTGTCGGTGTCGGTGTCGGTGTCGGTGTCGGTGTCGGTGTCGGGGTCGGGGTTTCTGTCGGCGGGATGGGAGTCGGCGTGGGCATTGGTCCGGGCGTGGAGTCTGGAGTTGGCGTTTCTGTTGACGAGACGGGCGCAGGGTCAGATGCGTCGGTTGCCGCCGGAGCCGGGACACTGGTGGCCTCAGGGGTGAAAGCGGGAGGAGCAGGCTCATCTGACGAGTCGTTTCCACAGGCTGCAAATATCGCAACCAAGCACAGCGCCAGAACCCCGAGGGCGATGCGTCTGGAGTTGTCAGATGTGATGTAATTCAGCAACTTAAGAAAGAAATCCTCCAGGCAGAGTTGGTGGCTTCCACTCACACTCGACGCAATTTCCGTACGAACCGACACAGGGGCGCAGTTGGTCCTCGCTCCGGGGGTATGGTCTGCACTGCGGATGAAATATGCAGGCCCCGTAGGGAATCACTGGGACACAATTGCAGGGACTTAAGCAAACAGTATCATAAGCTGAACTCTGTACGGAAACCAGCTAAGGTCGTAACAACCCAGGGTAATCGCGTCTTATTTCCCGGCATACAAAGAGGGCATTAATGGGAGATGGATGTGGGAGTGTCAGTGCCTCCTACGGTTCTGGGTGCGAGGGTAACAGGGGTTTGGATTCCCGCCTGCGCGGGAATGACTGGTTGGGGGGAGAATAAGGAGGAGTGGAGCAACCTCGATTCCCCAAGCGATGGATACAGCGTGCTTATACCGGGGTTTGGATTCCCGCCTGCGCGGGAATGACGGGTTGGGAGAGACTAGGGTTTAAGACGCGATTGCCCTGCCTGCTGACACAAGGCAATCGCGTCTTAAATGCCGGGGGCTTTGTAATCCGTCATCCCCGCAATCCGTCATCCCCTCGCAGGCGGGAATCCAAACCCCCGTCTACGCTCGCACCCAGAATCGGAGGAGCCACCCTAACTCCTGAATTGATGACACTCGCCCCTTGCGTACTCCTGCAGGACGTGTGTAGCATTTATATAAGAATATGTGTTCGGATAAGGAACGGGATATTATCCCTGTGGGAGACATCGCCGTCGCGAGGGTGAAATCGCTGCCGTAAATGCCCGTCCTGGCAGTCTGGTCATTGTGAAAAACCTGACTGAGAAAAGGCTGATGCCCCTCGAACCACCGCCACTCCACCCGACACCCCAAAGCTGCAATGAACGGAAACGCTCGGATTTGCTCGGAATTTCAAGATTTATGGGCCGCCCGGGCCCTTCAGGAGATGCTCAATGTCCCTCGCTCAGATAAGGAGCCGCGTCAGAACCCTCCAGCGTCGTTTTGCCCTCGCCCTCTCCGTAGTCCGCGCACGCCGCGTCGCCGAGCGCCTCTGCCAGGGGTGGACCGCCGACCACGCCGACGGCAAACCCCTGCCCGACCCCTTCCAGGCGGTCGCGAAGGTGCGTGAAGCCGGTATTCGCAACGCTGCCTTCATTGACTTTCAGAGATACATACGGAGCTGCGTCGACGAAAACCGCTGCCCCGAGCCTCGCGGCTTCCTCGAATCCCTGTTGCCTCGGGCCTCCAACGCCGGCCTAGTCCGCGCCGCCCTGCACTGGGACGCCCGCCCCCGGGACTGACCGGCAGGGCAGTCCCGTCTCAAACGCCGGAGGCCGCGTACCCCGTCTTTCCCGCGCAGGCGGGAATCCAAACCCCCGTCTCCCCGGGCAACTGCCACAACCTGCGAGGAATCGGGCAGCCGGTACCCTCAGCAACCCGTCTTTCCCGCGCAGGCGGGAATCCAAACCCCGGTCTCACCTCGCACCCAGAACCGCAGGAGGCACTGCCACCCCTACCTGCACTGCCAATCGGGCCCGATTTGTGTGCTGAGTCATAAGACGCGCTTGCCCTGTCTGCTGACAGCTTTTGGTTGACCAGTTGAAGCGCCGGAATTAAACTTGAAGTGACGCCCTGCAAAAGTTCGCTGCGCGCGAGTCCCGGTTGCCATCGGAACGCCGCGCTAGATTACGGCAGCGGAATATGTTCTGGAGGATGGAATGGCTGAACCCATCGAGGTAACTGAACTGAATTGGGACTCCGAAGTCCTGAAGTCCGACCTGCCTGTACTGGTCGACTTCTGGGCCGAGTGGTGCGGCCCCTGCAAGATGATTGCTCCGTCGGTGCATGACATGGCCGTGGAGTACGACGGCAAGCTGACCGTGGGCAAGCTGGACGTGGACAGCAGCCCGAATGTCGCCATGCAATACGGCGTGCGCAGCATCCCCGCGCTGATTTTCTTCAAGGACGGCCAGCCGGTCGACCAGATTGTCGGCGCGGTGCCAAAGGGCGCTCTGAAGAAGAAGATCGACTCGGTGCTGGGCAGCTAGCTCCTCAACCAAAGCTTCGCGGAATCGCCTCTCCCTGCCAGCAGGGAGAGGTTTTTTGTCACTGTTTCTGGCAACCGCAGCGGCGAACTCTGCACGAATACGAGGACCGCGGGTTCAGCCCGTTTCTTCACTGTGGCTATCCGAATCAACGGGGTCTTTGTCTTCCGCGCCCGCAAGTTGATCGGCAGCGGATTCCACGGAAGCCAATGGCGGCATTTCACTGTTGTTCCACTCGCGGGCGAAGCAGACCGCCATGTCCTTGGCCATGGCCACCAGGGGCGGGCCAAGGATAACGCCCCACAGGCCGAAAAAGTTGCTGGCCACTACGATTACCAGGATGATGGCCACCGGGTGGAGGTTGAGGGAATTGCCCTGGATACGCGGCACCAGAAGTACGTTCTCCAACATCTGGACCGCGAAGTAGAGCAGTATGACCCAAGGGACCTTTTCGGGCGCAGTGGCCAGTGTTACCAGGACGCCAACCGCGCCGCCAATCCACGGGCCGATTACGGGTATCAACTCGGTGATGGCGGCCACGATACCGAGGACGAAAGGGAAAGGCACGCCGAGCAGCAGAAGTCCCGCAGTCACCACGACCCCAACGGTAAGGCCGAGGATGAGCTGGCCGCGGAGGTAACCGCCGATGGTGTGGTCGACGATGTCGATGGCCTTTTCCAGGTAGGGCTTCAGTTCACCTGGGAAAGGGGCGTAGACGGACCGGCGGATCTTCGTGGAGTCCTTCATCAGGTAGAAGACCAACACCGGCGCCGTGGCCAGACCGAGAATGAGGGCGAAGGAACCGGAGATGACCGAGAAGGTCTGGGACAGTACTTTCCATGCGGCTTCACCCGCTATGCCGCCAGCATCGGACAGGGTTTCCTCCGCACGGTCGCGGACTTCAACGGGTATCAGTTCGGCGTAGAGGTCTAGCCAAGACTCCACGGTGGTGCGGGCGGAATTGAGGAAGCCGGGAAAGTCCTCGGCAAACTTTGTGCTCTGCTCGATGGAGGGCGGGACCACCAGTGCCAGCAAACCCGCGAGCAAGCCCAACAAGGCCAGAAAAATGACGCCGATGGCGATGCCACGGCTCAATCCGGGGCGCTTGTCGCGCCAGGGCATTCCACGTTCCGCCAAACGGGCAACGGGAAGGAGCACGTAGGCGATGACGAGGCTCAGCCAGAGGGGGAACAGCACGGTCCCCAGAAGGTAGACCACCAGCAAGGCGATGATTATCACCGCCGCCGCTGCCAAGAGCAGAAGTCGTTTGTGTGTCAGTTCAATTTTCGGCAATAGACGCCAAGGCCGGAAATGCGATGTAAGCGTTAGGGCCAGTACAGCGGAGGTTGGCGGCTGGGTCGGTTTTCCAGATGTGGCTCAGGTGGATGTGGCCCAAGTTTGCAAACGTGGGTCAGGGTTGGTGGGAGCAGAGGCGCCGGGCTTCACGTGGGTGCCTAGAGCTCGAACTCCTTGACGTCGTCAGCGACTATCAGCCGTGCCCCGGTCAGCGCCTGCACCTCTTCGGGAGTCCAGCCGGGGGCGACTTCCCTGAGCAGCAGACCATCGTCGGTGCGTTCCATCACGGCCAGGTCGGTGACGACGAGGTATACGCAACCCCTGCCGGTGATGGGGAAGGTGCATTCCTCGACGATCTTGGGGTTGTTCTCGCGGTCGGTGTGTTCCATCGCGACGATGACGTCGCTGGCCCCGGCGGCGAGGTCCATGGCGCCGCCGACGTTGCCGACGCCGCGGTGGGGGAGCATCCAGTTGGCGAGGTCGCCCTTCGCCGAGACCTGGTGGGAGCCGAGCACGGTGACGTCGACGTGGCCGCCGCGGATCATAGCGAAGGCCTGAGATGAGTCGAAGAAGGACATACCGGGCACGGAATCGAGGAACTGCCCGCCGGCGTTGATGAGGTCTATGTCCTCGCCGCCCTCTTCGGCCAGCGGGCCGCAGTTAAGGATGCCGCTTTCGCTGTGGTAGTAGACCGTTCGGCCCTCGGGCAGGAAGCTGGAAACCAGCGTGGGAATGCCGATGCCGAGGTTCACGTAGGCACCGTCGGGCAGCTCCTTGGCCACCCGCATGGCGATTATCTCGCGGGGCAGTCGTTCCTTTTCGGCCAGGGATTCCATATCAACAGCCATAATCTGTTCCTCAGTGGGGTTAGGCGGTATCGAGGTACGGCGAGAAGCCGTCGGGGCGTCTGACGATGCGGTCCACGAAGACGCCGGGGGTAACAATCTGGTCAGGGTCGAGCTGGCCGGGCTCCACTATTTCATCCACCTCTACGATGGTGACGCGGGCGGCGGTGGCCATCACAGGGTTGAAGTTGCGTGAGGTACCCTTGTAGATCATGTTGCCCAAGGTGTCGGCCTTATGCCCGCGGATGATGCAGAAATCGGCGATGATGCGCTGCTCGAGCACGTAGTCCCTGCCGTCTATGTTCCGGACTTCCTTGCCTTCGCCGAGCAAGGTGCCGACAGCCGTGGGGGTGTAGAAAGCGGCGACGCCGGCCCCGCCGGAACGGAGGCGCTCGGCCAGGGTTCCCTGCGGGGAGACCTCGAGGTCGGACTCGCCTTCCTGGTAGGCCCGTTCGAAGGCACTGGGGCGGTTGATGGAGGGTGAGACGGGGTAGGAAGCGATGGCCTTTGCGACCTGGCCGTTCTCCACGAAGATGGTGTGGTCTATGGCAGTCAGTCCCTCGGGAACGCCGAAGCGGGCCACGCGGGCGATGCCCGCGGTGTTGCTGATCATGGTCAGGCCAGTGGCTCCGTGGTCGCGGAGGGCGGTCATCAGGTAGTGGGCCATGCCACCTGGGCCACCGAAGCCGTCGACGTTCACGACGGCTCCGTCGGGGACGTCGCGCACGGCCTCGGCGGCGCTGTCGTAGACCTTGTTGGGCCAGGGCAGTGTCGGGAGGTCGAAGGTCATCTCTTGCAGCCCTGAGGAAACGGACAGGGGTGCGCCGGTGATGGCGATGACATCGTCGGATGACCAACCGGGGGCCACTTCGGCAAGTTCGAGGCCGTCATGGGTAACCCGGAACACCGCGCAATCGGTAACAATGACGGAAACACAGCGGCTGCCGTCCACGGGGAGGGTGCATCGCTCGAGTATGCGGGGGTTTCCGTTCCCGTCGGTTTGCTCCATGAGGGCCACCACACGCCGGGCGCCGGAGCCTGCATCGACGGAGAAGCCTGGGGCGAACAATCCTGGAGTCTCGGCGGTGGTCCAGTGGACGAAATCGCCCGCCGAGCTCACCTGGGCCGTCTCGAGGAGAGCCAGGCCGACGTTCCCGTCTGCCAGTAATGATGCGACGTCGGCGACGCCGACGACCGCCGCGCCCGGAATGACCGCGACGGCATCCCCCGCGCTGTCGACGGCCGTTCCGTGGGCAGACGCCGGCCGGTAGCCAACTGCGCCGCTATCGGAAAGGAACCAGGCACCGCTTCCGGTCGGGACTGCGGCGGGGACGGCCGAGGGCAGGCCGGGGCCGACGGCGACCGCCTCGCCGGCGAGGATTTCCTGGGCGGCCCGCAAGGCCATCTTGGAATGGGAAAGTCGTTCCGGTGGCATCTGAGAGTCCTCTGGGAGCTCGTTTTTCCGGCTGGGGCTAGTCCGAAGAGCCTAGCCCGACAGGACCATGCGCTGAACGAAAATGGCTGGCGTGATGACCAGCTCCGGATCGAGGCCGCCCGGCTCGTGGATTTCGTCCACCTCGGCGACGGTAACCCTGGCCGCCATGGCCATGACGGGATTCCAGTTGCGCTGTGTGCCGGAGTAGACCAGGTTGCCTAGGGTGTCGGCGGCGGAAGCGCGCAACAGTGCGAAGTCTGCCTTTACGGCAGTCTGGAAAAGGTATGGACGGCCCTCTATCTCGCGGGACTCCCTTCCCTCTGCGAACCGTGTTCCCGCGCCTGTGGGGAGATACATGCCGCCGATACCGGCTCCGCCGGCACGAATGCGCTCGGTCAGCACACCGGCTGGTTGTACTTCGAGTTCCAAGTTTCCGGCGCTCCATCCAGCCTTAACCGCGCCACCATTTCGTGGGTCAAATGGCAGTGGCGAAATCAGCTTTCGGACGCAGCCCGAATCGACCAGCGCGTGGAGGTCGGCGCGGCCCGGTTGGGGAGTTCCGGCACCGCCAGTGATGATGGTCAACCCTCGTGCCCCACTGGCCATGACCGCCCGCAACAGTGATTCCGGCTCGCCGTGACCGCAGAATCCTCCGACCAGCAGGGTGGCTCCTTCGGAGAGGCCGGACAGGGAGCCTTCAGCCGATTGGTACACCTTGTTCAGGCCGTTTCCGGATGGGGAAGTCACTGGCGTTTTCCTCTACGATGACGGGGC
Source organism: Dehalococcoidia bacterium (assembly GCA_965261355.1). Lineage (GTDB taxonomy): Bacteria > Chloroflexota > Dehalococcoidia > Lucifugimonadales > UBA3495 > VXOI01. The sequence goes on from OZ253464.1 coordinate 626,538, forward strand.
CTGGGCAGGCTGCTCGGACTGACCGGTCTGGGTGGCCTTCTCATCGGATTCGTTACTCTTGGCATCCGAGCCCTTGATCCTGTCCCAAAGAGCCACTATTCCTGCGGTTGCGGCTCCTGCCGCTGCAATTGCCATTCAAAGCATAGGGTCCTCTTCCGGTTTCCGCTCACGACCAACCACCGGTGCGAACTGGGTGGCGTTGAGCATTATACCAAGCCTGCCGTATCACGCGCGGGCTTTTGGGTTCGTGAACGGGGCACCGAAAAAAGAAGCCGTCCCGCATTCGCGGGACGGCCGTCCGTTCGACTAATTCCGGTGTCGAGACTAGAAGTCCATTCCGCCGCCGGGGGGCATACCTGCAGGCATTGCCGGGGCGGATTGGGGGATCTCGGAGATCATGGACTCAGTGGTCAGAACCATTGCGGCGACGCTGGCCGCGTTCTGGAGGGCGGAGCGGGTGACCTTGGTCGGGTCGACAATGCCCCTTTCCAGCATCGGGCCGTATTCGCCGACCTCGGCGTCGTAGCCGTAGTCGTCGGCCTGCTGCTTGACCTGGTTCAGCACCACGGCACCCTCGAATCCAGCGTTCTCGGCAATAAGCTTGAGAGGCTGCTCGAGAGAGCGGCGGATGATGTCCACGCCGACGCGCTCGTCGAGGGGCAGTTGTTCGCCGATTCCGTCCAGGGCCCGCTGAGCGCGGACCAGGGCCACGCCGCCTCCGGGGACGATGCCCTCTTCGACGGCGGAGCGGGTAGCGGACAGGGCGTCCTCGACACGGGCCTTGCGCTCCTTGAGCTCGATCTCGGTGGCAGCGCCGACCTTGATCACCGCGACGCCGCCGGACAGCTTGGCCATCCGCTCCTGCAGCTTCTCGCGGTCGAACTCGGAGGTGGTGTCTTCGATCTGGGCCTTGATCTGGGTGATGCGGGCCTGGATGGCATCCTCTGAACCGCGACCCTCAACGACGGTGGTCTCGTCCTTGGTGGAAGATACGCGGCGGGCCTGACCGAAGTCCTCGATGGTCGCGGCATCGAGCTTGCGGCCGGTCTCCTCGCTGATGACGGTGCCACCGGTGAGGATGGCGATGTCTTCCAGCATGGCCTTGCGCCGGTCGCCGAAGCCTGGGGCCTTGACGGCCAGGGCGTTGAGGGTGCCGCGCAGCTTGTTGACCACGACGGTGGCCAGGGCTTCGCCGTCGACGTCTTCAGCGACGATGACGACGTTCTTGCGACCGATCTGCAGCAGCTTTTCCAAGGCGGGAAGAAGCTCCGCAACGGCGGAAATCTTCTTGTCTGTGATGATGATGGTCGGGTCTTCAAGGACCGCTTCCATGCGGTCGGGGTTGGTGATGAAGTAGGGAGAGATGTAGCCGCGGTCGACCTGCATGCCTTCTACGTACTCAATCTCGTCGGAAAGGCCCTTGGACTCTTCGACGGTGATGACCCCGTCCTTGCCGACCTTTTCCATGGCTTCGGCGATGGTCTCGCCGATGGCTTCCTCGTGGGCCGAGAGGCTGGCGACCTGGCCGATGCGCTCGCGGGTCTCCACTGATTGGGACATGCCCTGCAGTTCGCCGACCACGGCCTCAACGGCACGCTCGATGCCGCGCTTGATGGCCATGGGGTTGGAGCCTGCAGTGACGTTCTTGAAGCCGTCGGTGATGATGGCCTGTGCCAGCACGACCGAGGTGGTGGTGCCGTCGCCGGCGGCGTCGTTGGTCTTGGTGGCGGCTTCCTTCAAGAGCTGAGCGCCCATGTTTTCGAAGGAATCGGGGAGCTCAATTTCCTTGGCGATGGTTACGCCGTCACTGCACACCTGGGGAGGGCCAAAGGACTTGTCGAGGACCACGTTGCGGCCCTTGGGGCCGAGGGTAATCTTGACCGCATCGGCCAGGGTATCGATACCGGTCCGGAGGGACTTACGTGCGTCCTCCGAGTAGGTAAGCTTCTTGGCTGGCATCCATTCCTCCTTCAATTAGACAGGGGTGTAAACAGGGGTGAATTTACCGGCTGCCCGCGCATTTTCATAATCGGGGGCTGCCGGCCCTGCGCCAAGACTAGGAAAGCTTGGCTAGAATATCGCTCTCGCGCAGGATGAGGTAATCGTCGTCGCCGTCCTTGTACTCGGTGCCGGCAAACTTGGAATAGATAACCCGGTCGCCCTTCGCAACGTCCATGGCGATGCGTGCGCCCTCATCACTCATGCGGCCGGGGCCCACCGCGACCACTTCCCCTTCCTGGGGCTTTTCCTTGGCAGTGTCGGGCAGGAAAATTCCGCCCTTAGTGGTCTGTTCGCCCTCAATGGGTTTAACTACCACGCGTTCGCCCAAAGGCTGGAAATTTGACACCGTGGCCTCCTTACTGTTATGCCGGGAAATTGGTCTTGGCCCGGCAACTTTGACCATAGATTAGCACTCTGGCTGTCAGAGTGCTAATCTATGGTAATCACCGTCAAATACGTTGTCAAGATTCGTCGCGTCACCGCATTTTCCGGCGGCATGTTTACCAGGGAAATAGCGGCGTTCCGGCGCCTTGCGAGTAGCATTCCGGCGATGGAGAGGAAGGCAGTTCATTCCGTACCGAGCCCTGAAATTCGCAATGGAGGAGGGTCTGGCGACCATCCGCCTTGACCGCACTGAAGCGGGGAACCGGATCGATGAGGAGATGGCCGCCGAGTTGCGGGAACTGGCTGGCGAACTTGCCATTGCCGACAGAATCAGAGTGGTAATATTGACCGGCGTCGGCCGGGTGTTCTCCACGGGGAGAGAGGCGCCCCTGTCAGCCGCGCAAATGGAGAGGTTGCAGGCGGCATCGGCCATCGCGCAGTTGCCGATGCCGGTGGTGGTGGCGCTCAACGGCGACGCGACCGACCACGGACTTGAAGTGGCCCTGGCGGGCGACATACGCATAGCGGCCGCAGACGCCCGGTTCGGGTTCGCTGCTCCGTCCGAGGCCAGCTTCCCGTTTGACGGGGCAACCCAGCGTCTGCCGCGGCTGGTCGGGCCTGGGTGGGCACGGGACATGCTGCTCACGGGGCGCATGCTGGATGCGCGAGAAGCCCTGGCTATCGGGCTGGTCAACCGGGTTGGCGACCCCGGCGAGGACATCACCGAGATGGCCAGGCAACTGGCGCTGCAAGTCATCCAGGGCAGCCCACTGGGGGCACGGTATGCGAAGGAGGCGGTGAACTCGGCCGGCGATCTGACGCTGCCGCAGGGCCTGGTGCTGGAAACGGACCTTAACATCATACTTCAGAGCACAGCCGACCGTGCCGAGGGTATCGCTTCGTTCATGGAGCGGCGTGACCCTCACTTCACTGGTGAGTAAGCTGGGAGCCGACGGCGATTTCGGCAGAGTTGTGTCTATAAAAGGGCAGGGGACAACGATTTGAAGCTAAAACTGGACCTCCACACCCATGTATGGGAGGCGTTCAACTTCCAGCCTCCCTCGCGGGACATCGCCGAAAAGGTAGTGCGGCAGATCAAGGCTGCCGGCATCGACGGAATAGGCATCACCGACCACCACAATAAGGACTGGTCATTCGAGTTCAGGGAGCTGGTGGAGGAACATTTCCCCGGGGAGGTCGTAATCATTCCCGGGTGGGAGATCGAGGTACGGCCGGAGCGGAACCCGTTTGCGGAGTACCAGGTTGCCGAACTTTTTCTGCCACCGATGGATGGCATGGAGGGCGGCGTATTTCGCACCTACTGCCATCCGGGTTACTACTCGCCGGAAATCATCATCGAGCAGGACATACACGCCATCGAGATCGACAATTTCATCCACAACTGGCACATCCGCAAGCCGCAGGTGAAGGAAAAGGCGGATAGCCACGGGTTGCTCACCATGGAGGTCAGCGACGCACACAATCTCGAAAACATCGGCCTGCGCTATAGCGAGTTCGACCTCAAGGAGCTGTACGGAAAAGTCGTCAAGCCCGCGGGCGTCAGCCTTGGGTAGCAGTTATGCGACCCTTTGAAACGCTTATATATAAGAAGGAGGGCGCCGTCGCCCGGATTTCGCTGGACCGTCCGCTGGTACTGAACGCTTACAACGTGCAGATGAGGGATGATTTTTCGGAAGCACTCTCGGCTGCCACGGAAGATCCTGACGTCCGCGCTCTACTCTTATCGGGCGAAGGGCGAGGCTTCTGCGCAGGTGCGGACCTCACGGAATTCGGCACGGCGCCTTCGCAGGTCGTCGCGAGAGAAGTCCGATGGGATAGGGATGTTTGGGGACAGATGATAAACTGCGACAAACCCATTGTCGCCGCGGTTCACGGGTACTGCATCGGGTCGGGACTGGAAATCGCGCTGCTCTGCGACCTGCGCCTGGCCGCCGAGGGGACGGTGTTCGCGATGCCGGAAGTGCGGCTGGGCATGATTCCCGCCGCGGGAGGAACCCAAACGCTGCCGCGAAATGCGAGAGTTGCGCGATCCTTGGACCTGCTGTTCACGGGGCGACGATTCACGGCCGATGAGGCGCTGGCGATGGGATTGGTGACGCGAGTTTCGCCGCCCGACCGCTTGGCTGAAGATGCGACGCAGGTGGCTGACGCCCTTGCGGACTGCCCTACGCGATCCGTCTCCCTGCTGAAGCGGGCTCTGAGGGAGGGCGCAGACCTGCCTCTGCGGGAGGGGCTGATCCTAGAGACACGGCTGGCAACTATAAATCTCAATTGACGCCAATGAGCGGCCTATCTTCTCCACTAATTAAATCTGTATGAATTTCGACATGAAACAATGAACACCACTGAACTGCTAACGATTGCCGAAGCGATAGTGCCCGAACGCACCGCCATGATCTTCGACGGGCGGGAGTTCACCTACCAACAGATTTCGCAGCGGGTCAACCGGCTGGCGAACGCGCTGGCGGAGCTGGGTGTGCATCCCGGAGACCGGGTGGCGACGATGCAGGTCAACAGCCACCGCAGCATCGAAACGTACTTTGCGGCGGCGCAACTGGACGCAGCGTACGTCCCGATAAACTTCCGGGCCAAGACGGAAGAGCTGCACGAGATGCTCTCCATTGCAGATCCGACGGTGCTGCTGATAGGCGAGAGATACCTGGAGCTGCTGGGTGAGGAGGAGTTGTTCGGACTGCCAAAAGACCGGGTAATAATCCTGGACGCAGGCACCAGCACCGGACTGACCAGCTACGAGCAACTATTGCGATACGCTTCTCCGGATCAACTGCATTTCCCGGAGGCTGATGACAATGACACCACTGTCATTATGTTCACTTCCGGAACAACCAGCGTCCCCAAGGGGGTCATGCTCACCCACGACAGCTTTGCATCGTACATCCTGGCCACGGTGATGCCCGCGGACCCGGACGTTGAGGAGACCAACCTGGTCACCGTCCCCTATTACCACATCGCCGGGCTTCAGGCGGCGCTGACGGCGGTGTACGCCGGGCGGACCCAGGTCATCATGCGCCAGTTCGAGCCGGTGGAATGGATGGCGCTGGTGCAGGAAAACCGGGCCAATCGCGCCATGCTTGTGCCCACGATGCTGAAGCATCTCATGGACCACCCGCGCTTTGACGATTTCGACCTGTCGTCGCTTGAGGTCATCACTTACGGAGCGGCGCCAATGCCAATCGACGTTATCCGGGAGGCCATCGTGAGGTTCCCCGGCGCCAGCTTCATCAATGCCTTCGGTCAGACGGAAACTGCGTCCACCATCACCATGCTTCCGCCGGAAGACCACGTACTGGAGGGCACTCCGCAGGAAATAGAGGTAAAGCTGCGTCGCCTCACATCCATCGGCAAGCCGCTGGAGGACGTGGATGTAGAAATCGTCGACGAAGACGGGGAGCCCACTTCGGTGGGTGAGACCGGGGAGATAGTGGCAAGCGGGCCGCGAATGATGGCGGGCTACTGGCAGGAGGAAGCGGCGACGCGCGAGACGCTGCGTTCGGGGTGGGTCTACACCGGCGATTTGGGGTTCAAGGACGAGGACGGCTACATATACTTGGCGGGGAGGTCGAAGGACTTCATCAAGCGCGGCGGTGAGATGGTCTCCCCCGAAGAAGTGGAGCAGGTGCTGATGTCGCACCCGCAGATCGAGGACGCGGCAGTGATCGGCGTGCCGGATAACGAGTGGGGCGAAGAGATACGTGCGCTGGTGGTGACGGCCTTGAGCGGCGCTCCCCCCGGCAGCGGTGAGGGCGAACCGCCCAGCGAAGCCGATGTCATCGAGTATTGCCGGGAGCGGTTGGCGGGGTTCAAGCGACCGCGGTCGGTGGTATTCGTCGACGAGTTGCCGCGGAACGTCATGGGTAAAGTGCTAAAGCGCGACCTGCGGGAAGCATATGGCTATCCCGTCGAATCGCCCTGATTTTTCGGACCGGCGAGAGGCGAAAATCGAACTGTGGAGGCTGGACCGATGAAGGCAGCGATTGTAGGGGCGGGAGGCGTTGGAGGCTATTTTGGCGGCCTGCTGGCGAGGGCCGGACATGACGTCACCTTCATCGCCCGCGGGGCCCATCTGGAAGCAATTCAACGGAACGGCGGACTGCGTGTCGAAAGCCAGAACGACGGCGAATTTCTGGCCCCCGGGCGAGGAATTGCGGACACCACGCAGGCGGGAGTGCAGGACCTGGTACTGCTGACGGTGAAGATGCACCACAACGAGGCGGCCATCGCGTCAATACCGCCCATGGTGGGGCCGGACACGGTGGCGCTGACGCTGCAGAACGGGATCGACAACGGTGACCAACTGGCTGAGGTTATTGGGCCGGGCCCGGTTATGATCGGCTCGGCGTTCATGGAGGGGCGCATCTCCGAGCCTGGGGTGGTCACGCAGGGCGGACCGGGTATCGCCGGGTTCGGCGAGATGACCGTGGGCATCAGCGAACGGGGACAGCGACTGCACGAGCAGTTCCTCGACGCCGGATGGCGGATCGAGCTTCACGAGAACATGACGGGCATGCTGTGGAAGAAGTTCGCCTACATCGCGGGTTCCGCCGCCGTGTGCGCCGCGGCCAACTGCGTCTATGAAGAGATGCGGACGATTCCGATCACCCGTGCGCTGATTCAGCAGGCCGTGGAGGAGGCCCTGGACGTGGGCAAAGCCACCGGGGCGCCGATTATGGAGGACTCTTTGCAGTGGGCAATGGACTCGCTGGACAGGTTCCCGGCGCAGGGGCGCGCGTCCATGGCCAAGGACTTCACGGAAGGTCGGCCGGGCGAGTTGGAAGGGCTGAACGGCGCCGTTATTCGACTGGCGCGGGAGACGAACATCCCCACTCCGGCCAACGACTTTCTGTACGCGATACTGAAGCCAGTGGCAGACAGGATCGCCGCCGAGAACGCCGGTTAGGAAAGCAGTACCCGGACCTTCGATTGTGGTTCGCTAATGGCTGGAGGCTGCCGCTCCGAATCAGGAGCGGCAGCCTCGTCGTATGCTGTGCCCAGTTCCAATGAGACCGAGGAGTTCGGCCTGCCTTGGGATAAGCCGTCAGTCTTAGCCTGCCGTACTGCACGGCTTTCCCGATGTTATACTCTGTCGCAGCTTGCCAGCCGTACGTTGAAGGAGGCATCCGGTGAGAACTACTGAGGCCATCGCGGAGATATTGAAGCGGGAAGGGGTGGAGTATCTCCCCTGCTTCCCGACCACGCCGATAATCGAGTCATGCGCGGAGGCGGGCATACGACCCATTATTTGCCGACAGGAGCGGGTAGGCCTGGGCATTGCCGACGGCTACAGCCGCACCACCAACGGTGACAAGATGGGCGTGTTCGCCATGCAGTATGGCCCCGGCGCGGAAAACGCATATTCCGGCGCCGCCACCGCCTTCTCAGACTCGGTGCCCTTGCTGCTGCTACCGCTGGGGCACCCAAGGGAACGGCAGGGCGTTTTTCCTCTCTACAGTTCATTGGAGAGCTACGCTTCAATAACGAAAAGCATTGAGCAGATCAACACACCGGACCGCACTTCCCAGGTGATGCGCCGGGCCTTCGCAGCGTTGCGGCAGGGACGCCCGGGCCCAGTGGCGGTTGAGATTCCCGCGGATGTCGCCGTTGAGGATGTGTCCGAGGAGTCCTTTTACTACATTCCCAGCCGGGGGGTCGCGACCCAGGGAGACCCGAGAGACGTGGAGGCGGCTGCCCACGCCCTGTGCTCAGCTTCGAACCCGGTGATCATCGCGGGCCAGGGGGTGATGTACGCGAAGGCGACCGAGGAACTGCAGGAACTGGCCGAACTGCTGCAGGTTCCGGTGACTACGACACTGCTGGGCAAGAGCGCCTTCTCAGAGAACCACCCGCTGGCCCTTGGTTCGGCGGCGCTGACATCTTCGTCGACGGTCGTGAACTTCCTTCGCCGATCGGACCTGATATTTGGCGTCGGCACAAGCTTCACCCGGCACAATATGGTGATGACGATGCCGCCCGGCAAGACCATGATCCAGGCAACCAACGACCCGGTGGACATCAACAAGGACTACAACATCGACCTTCCCATTGTAGGCGACGCAAAGCTGGTGCTCCGGCAGATGATCGACGCCTGCCGGGACATCGTCGGCAATGGCCGAACGGACAGAAATACGGCGGAAGAGGTCGCGAAGGAACGGGATGCCTTCATCGAGGCCTGGAAGCACAAACTGACCGATGGATCCCGACCCATCAACCCGTACCGGGTGATCTGGGACTTCATGCACACCGTACCCCCCGCCGAGGCCATCGTCACCCACGATTCGGGCAGCCCGCGCGATCAGATCGTGCCCTTCTACCGATCGGGCGGTCCTCGGACCTACATAGGCTGGGGCAAGTCCCACGGACTGGGTACGGGTCTTGGGCTGGTCATCGGCGCCAAGCTGGCGGATCCGGACAAGGTGTGCGTCAACTTCATGGGCGACGCCGCTTTCGGCATGGTGGGTCTGGACTTCGAGACCGCAGTGCGGTCGAACATCCCGATAATCACGGTGGTGCTTAACAACTCGCACATGGGCGCCGAAGTGCACGCCATGGCCGACTCGCACCGCCTTTACGGCACGCGGGACCTTGGCGGCAACTACGCGGACATGGGACGAGCCATGGGCGGCTATGCCGAGCGCATTGAGGACCCGGAAGAGATAAAGGGGGCCTTCACCCGGGCGCGACAGGTTACCGAGCAGGAAGGCCGCGCCGTGCTGCTGGAGTTCATCACCAGCATCGAGACCGAGGCTGCCAACCGGCGCGCATTCTAGCTCTGGCAACTGAGGCGGATATGTGGGGCGCGCAGGAGTGCGCCCCTTTTCAACGACAAAAGGCAGCCCGCAGCATCTTGAGGAGATGAGTAAATGGCCCGTTCCAAGTACCTGTTCGTTGCCAGCATGGATGTCGAGCCAGACAAGGAAGCCCTGTTCAATGAGGTCTATAACGTCGAACACTGTCCGGAACTTGGCAAGGTGCCCGGTGTCGGGCAGATCACGCGGTTTGAGGCCGAACCCTTCAAGGTGATGATCGGTGGTGAGTTGCGCACGATGGCCCCCGATGGTCGGCCTCGTTTCCACGCCGTTTACGAGATTGAGTCTCCCGAGGTACTTACATCGCCCGAGTGGGGCGAAGCCGTTGAGCTGGGCCGCTGGCCGGAGCAGGTGCGGCCCCATACGAGCAACCGCCGACACACTCTTCTCCGCCTGACCTACCCGGGTGAGTAGAAGAAGAACCATGTGCCGGTGAAGCGCACTGTTTGGCCTTAACCCAGAAAACCCGGAGTTCTGATACCTTGGTCGTTGATCGAAAGTCCGTAAACCGGGCGCAGATGGGACAGTCTAACGAAATCCTGGAGATCGCCAAGAGGCTTGCAGTAGAATGTTTGGCCCCGCGGGCGGCACAATACGACGCTGAGGCGACCCACCCACGGGAAAGCTGGCACGATGTGTGGCAGCACGGGTTGCTGGCGATGGGGATTCCGCTGCGCTTCGGCGGTCTGGAACTGGACATGTCAACGTACGTCAGAGTGGTGGAGCGTCTGGCGTCGGGCTGCACCAACACGGGCATGACCGTTCACATGCACTCAACCGTGACCCGCTTCATCGACGCCCTTGCCAACGAGGAGCAGAAGGCCTTCTATTTTCGGGAAATCGTAGAAGAAGGCAAGCTATTCGGCAGCTGGGGGAGCGAGCCGGAAACTCGGGGCGGAACGGCAATGAGGCTTACCACCATTGTGCCGCAGGACGGCGGGTTCGTGATCAATGGCGTCAAGCACTTCTGTACCATGTCCGGTGGAGCGCACCGCTACATGATCCACTGCAGCGCCGGCGCCGGGGATGCCCTCGAGTCGCAGTGGCTGGCTCTGCTGCCCCATGACGCGCCCGGAATCGAGCAGACAGGCGACTGGGACACACTGGGGATGCGGGCCACGGTGAGCCCGGCCATCCGGCTGAACAACTGCTTCGTGGGCCCCGACGCGCCGCTGGGCCTGCCGGGCGAAGCTCCCATAACGGGTGTGACGCAGGGGTTTGGACTTGGCTTCGCGGCGGTATACTTGGGTGCCGGACAGGCGGCGCTGGAATTCATCCGGGAGTTCGCGAAAACGCAGACCTTCGAGCCCGACCCGGCGTCCATAGCTGAAAGCCTGGTGGTGCAGCGCACCGTGGCCGAGATGTCGATGGCGCTGGAAGGCGCGCGCAGGGTGCTCTATACGGCGGCGGAATACTGGCCCGGCGCCAATCCAGCGGAGCGGGCAGTGCTTTCAGCCCGCGCCAAATACATGGCTACCGTTGCATCGCTGGATGTCACCTCCAAAGCGATACAGGTGGCTGGCGGCCGGAGCGCCCACAAGCGTATGCCACTCGAACGTCTCCACCGGGACGTTCGCACCTCGACGCTGATGCCCCCCAACCTCGAGCGATGCCTGGAACTGGTCGGGCGCTCGGAACTGGGGCTCGATACCCCTCTGTACCGGGACGCCTAGCCGGACTGCCTTTATTTTCTCGTCAAACGAATAGTCAGGAGCACATCACCCGATATGCCCGCCGCCCTGGAAGGCGTTCGCGTCCTCGATCTCACCCACTGCATTGCCGGCCCGTACTGCACAAGGCTGCTGGCGGGGTTCGGCGCTGAAGTCCTCAAGATAGAGCCGCCGGGCGGAGAGCGCGGGCGGAGAATAGGGCCATTCTTTCATGACGAGCCGGGCCCAGATTCCAGCCTGCTTTTCGCCTACCTCAACGCGGGAAAGCAAAGCCTCACCCTCGATCTGAAGAGAAGGGAGGGTGAGTCAGTCCTGCATTCGCTGCTGGCGGAAACCGATCTTCTGGTTGAGAACTTTGCTCCTCGAGTCATGCCCTCGCTGGGCCTGGACTACGCCTCGCTTAAGGAAATCGCCCCTCACCTGGTGATGGTGTCCATTTCCAACTTCGGACAGACGGGGCCGTACCGCGACTACAAGGCCACTGACATCGTCGAATACGCCCTGGGAGGCTTGATGTACATTTTTGGCGCCTACGACCGGGAGCCGCTGAAGCACGCTTTAAACCAGGCACAGTTCAAGGCGGGCGCCGACGCGGCGTCGGTGGCACTCATGGCCCTCTATCACCAGCGGTTGACCGGACAGGGGCAGCACGTGGATGTCTCCATTCAAGAAGCTGTGGCGACCGGTCTGCGGGACGTGGTGAACAACTACACCTATACCGGCGCCATCCGTCGCCGTCAGCCCAACCACAGCGGAGACCTGCAGCGGCTGAGAGCCACCGCCGACGGCTTCCTGCTGCCGAACCCTGGGCTGGGTGGCGGGCTGAACTGGGACTCTTTCGTCGAGTTTCTGGGATTGCCCGAGCTGGACGACGAACGGTTTCGCACTCCGTCGGCGCGGCTGGCAAATGCTGAAGAGCTGGGACGAATCCTGGACGAGTATTTCATTCGGCAGAACAAATACGAGATGTTCCATGACTCCCAGGAGCGCCGCTTCATTTTCGGGGTCATCCAGTCGCCAGAGGAAGTTCTTGCCGATCCGCAATTCGCCCACCGCGGCTTCTTCGAGGATGCGGACCATCCTGTAATGGGAAACGTGAGATTTCCCGGGGCGCCGTTCAACATGGGGTCCACTCCCTGGCAGACGGAATGCCCCGCTCCGTCGGCGGGTCAGCACAATGGAGAAATCCTCGGCGAGAGGTTGGGGTACACGGCCGATCAGCAGGCGCTTCTGCGTTCACAGGGGGTGATCTAGTCGATGGCAAACGGGGTGGAGTTGCGACCGAACGCGAATGCCGGACCGCTGCAGGGGGTGCGGATTGTCGAGATGGGGCAGCTTATCGCGATCCCTTTTGCGATGAAGATGCTTGCGGATATGGGCGCGCAGGTCATCAGGCTGGAATCGACGGGGCGGCTGGAAAGTTACCGCAGCGACTCGGTGTACCAGAACGAAATTCACGGCGAGTTCTGGAACCGGGGGGCGAATTTCTACGAGCAGAACCGGAACAAGCTGGGGATTACCCTGGACCTGGCGAGGGCAGAAGGGCTGGATATTCTCCGCAGACTGATTTCGGTCAGCGACGTCTTTGCCGAGAACTTCACTCCCCGCGTCATCAAGAATTTCGGACTGGAATACGAAGAACTGCGCAAGATCAAAGCTGACATCATCATGGTCTCTTCCACTGGGTATGGTTTCACCGGACCCTGGGCGAACTTCGGCGCCACCGGTCCGGCCACCGAGGGGGCCGCCGGCCTGGCTTACGCCACCGGCTATGCGGGTGGCCAGCCGGTGATGGCGGAGATTCCCTACGTCGACTACACGGCCGGCGAGCACACGGTGTTTGCAGTCATGACCGCCCTGATGCACAGGCTGCGGACCGGAGAGGGGCAGTTCATCGACGTGTCACAGACCCAGACTTGCGCGGCCACCATTCCCGAGGTGCTGCTGGACTCTGCGGCCAATGGTCGGGAACCTGTTCGCATCGGAAACGCGGACCCGGTTATGGCACCCCATGGCTGCTATCCCTGCCTGGGGGAAGACCGATGGGTCGTTATCGCCGTATCCGACGATGGGGAATGGAAGAGCCTGTGCGAGGTTCTTGGCCGGCGGGACTGGGTAACCGACCCGCGCTACTCCAGCGGCATTGGCCGCCAGCGGCATCGTGAAGAGCTAGACGCGATGGTGTCGGGAGAGACCGTCGCGTGGGACTCTCATTCGCTGATGATCGCATTGCAGCGGGAGGGCGTTCCGGCCGGGGCTGTGCTTGACAGCAAGGGACTGCTGTTCAATGAGCACCTGACCGAGAGAGGGTTCTACGAAGTGGTTTCGCACCACCCCAGCACCGGAATGCCGCCCCTTCCCTACGCCGGTCGACCCTGGAAGTTGTCGGAGACGCCCGCTGTAACTCCCAAGGCGGCTCCGCTAATGGGAGAGCACAACGAGCATGTTCTCCGCGATCTTCTCGGATTGGCGGAAGCAGACATTGAGAAGTTGGAAGGGGAAGGAGTGATCGGATATGCTCCCGCCGACCCGAGGCCGGTACAGCGGCCGTCGCTGGACGAGCAGGTGCGTCAGGGCCGGATGCTGCGATACGAAACGGACTTCGAGAGCCAGGTCGCGAGGGTCTTTCGCCCTTCTGAGGAAGAGTAATACGTCCTGGAGAAGGGTAGACAACCGTGTTCGAGAAAGGCCGAGGAGTCGAATTTCCCAGGAAACGAAGAAGGGAAACGAGCGGGTCACTCGGGGGGACGGTCGCCGTTTTCTTCCAGCGCAGACCGGTTGCGGGCGCCACGTGCCTTAACCAGGATTCCGACGGCGTGCCACACGGGTTCGAAGTCTTCCTCGCTCAATTGACCAATCTCGTCCAAGCTGAAGGATAGCACGTTAGCCGGAGCCGCTGCCGGCGCTTTGCGAGTCAGCCTGTCTCCCGTGTCGACACCAGGTCCGCTTGGAGCAATTGTTCCGGCTTCATTGTCTGGAGCGGGCCAGGGCTCGTCATCAGCACCCTGTAGCCGATTGGAAATGGCAAGGTAGGACCCATCGCTTTCGTGCTTCAGAATTTCGGTGGCCCGTGCGGAGTCTATCAGCATTCGTTCCGCCTGCTGGACCCTTTTTGGCTCCACCATGAACTCACGTTCAAGCACGTTTCTAAGCGTCTGGCTGTCGGGAAGGCGCTGTTCGCGGTAACGCTCTGCGACAGCCTGGAATAGGGGTATCGAAAGGAACGCCTGCTGATAGCCCCGCAGTGCGTCTTCTTCGCTGGTGGGTTTCAGGATAGCCTTTGTTATCGCGGTTGTGCTGACGCTGGAGCCCTGCTTGGTAAGAAGACCGAAGTGCCGGGCTGCCAGACACTTGAGCCTGAAACCGCTGCTGCTCTTGGACAGTCCGACGTTGATCGCAAGGGTTTCCTCTGTCAGGGTTCCGCCACCGCTCTCCTCGACTTGCCTGGCAATGGCAAAGGCCGTATCGAAGTCGTAAGCAGGAAACTGGTAGACCGAACGTCTGCGAACCCTTCTTCCAGAACCGTTGCGGCCTCGTTCTGCAGATTCAGCGGGCGAGTCTCCTTCAGACGCCGACAAACCCAGCGACGGGCCTGCCGCAGGGTTTTCCGGGTTGCTGTCTGTGGGAAAGGATTGGTTGGTGGTCATCCCTTATCTGCCAAATGTGGCGTTTGTTATGTAACCTAAAAGGAAACCTAACACGAGGATTATCTTTTTATCAAGTGTTCTGCTGGTGACAATGCATATTGGCGGGAGCAAGAATTGTTCGTTGGCTCGCAGCTTCTTCACAGAAGAGAAAACGGCAGCGCTGTATGCAAACGGCGCTGCCGGGCCCGACCTACTGAGAGGCTAGTTGCTAATACGGGTCTCGAAATCCGATATCTTGTCTTCGAACTGCAGCGTTAGCCCAATGTCGTCGAGGCCGTTCAGGAGGTTGTGGCGGCGGGCGGCGTCAATCTCGAAAGGAATTGAAATTTCTTCATCTTCGTCCCAGACTAGCAGGCCTTCCAGATCGACGGTGAGATTCACGCCGGGTTTTCCCTGAGCCTTGTCCATAATCTTGCGCACATCTTCTTCAGCCAAGCGCAGCGGCAACACGCCGTTCTTGAAACAGTTGTTGTAGAAGATGTCCGCGAAGCTCGGCGCGATGACGCAGCGTATTCCGTAGTCGCGCAAGGCCCAGGGCGCGTGCTCGCGAGAGGACCCGCAGCCGAAGTTGTGGCCGGCAACCAGAACACTGGCGTTCTGGTAGTCGGGCTGATTCAGCACGAAATCGCTCTTCGGGCTTCCGTCTTCATTGAAGCGCCAAGCAAAAAACAGACAATCCTCGAAGCCGCTGCGCTCGATGCGCTTAAGAAAGATGGCGGGGATAATCTGGTCGGTGTCTATGTTTACGCGGTCCAGCGGCGCAACCACGCCGGAAACTTTTACGAAGGGGTCCATCTCTGTCCTCCCTGTTCCCAAATGAACGGACGGTTGCCAGCTTCTTCGGGAAGAGCTGCCTCATCGGAAGCTGATAATGGGTCAATAATGTGGGACTTGTCTCTTGAAGTGTCTATAGATCCCGTACGTCGACGAAATGGCCGGCAATTGCGGCGGCGGCGGCCATCGCCGGGCTTACCAGGTGGGTGCGACCGCCCTTGCCCTGCCTGCCCTCAAAGTTGCGGTTGGATGTGGCGGCGCAACGCTGACCGGGTGACAGGATGTCGGGGTTCATTCCCAGGCACATGGAACAGCCAGCCACGCGCCAATCGAGGCCCGCCTCGGTGAAGATGCGGTCCAGGCCTTCCTCTTCAGCTTCCAGCTTGATCTTGGCGGATCCGGGAACCACCATGGCGTAGACGTCAGGGTGGACCTTGCGTCCCTGCACCACCTCTGCGGCGGCTCGCAGGTCCTCGAGCCGGGCGTTGGTGCAGGCACCGACGAAGATGCGGTCAATCTTGATGTCCTGAATAGGAGTCCCAGGCGTCAAATCCATGTACTGAAGCGCCCGGGAGGCTGCTTCCTGCTGAGACGCTTCCCCGAAAGACGCGGGGTCGGGCACCTGGCCGCTTATCGGCGCCACCATGCCGGGGTTGGTGCCCCAGGTGACGTATGGCTCCATCGCTGAGGCGTCAAAGATTTCCGTCTTGTCGAAATTAGCGCCGGGGTCAGTCGGGAGCTGCCGCCAGCGTTCCACGGCTGCGTCAAACTCGGTGCCCTGGGGCGCGAATTGCCGTCCCCGGACGTACTCGAAGGTGGTCTCGTCGGGCGCGATCATTCCGGCCCTTGCGCCCGCCTCGATGCTCATGTTGCAGACGGTCATGCGACCATCCATGGACAGGGAGCGAATGGCCTCACCGGTGTATTCGATGACGTGTCCGGTGCCTCCGTTCACGCCGATGCGCCCGATGATGCCGAGGATGATGTCTTTGCCCGTAACCCCGGGAGGCAGCTTGCCGTCGACGCGGACCTCCATGGTGCGCGGCTTGAACTGTCGCAGCGTCTGAGTGGCCAGCACATGCTCCACCTCGGAAGTACCGATGCCGACGGCGAAGGCCCCCAGCGCGCCGTGGGTGGAGGTGTGGCTATCGCCGCAAACCACGGTCTTTCCCGGCTGGGTGTAGCCCAGGTCCGGGCCAATGATGTGCACGATTCCCTGCAACGGGCTGAAACGGTCGTAGAGGGTGACGCCGAACTCCTCGCAGTTACGGGTGAGGGCGTCCAACTGCTCGCGGGATATCTCGTCGGTAATCGGCAGCGAGAGGTCCCAGGTGGGGGTGTTGTGGTCGGCCGTGGCAACAGTCAGGTCGGTCCGGCGCACTGGACGCCCTGCCATGCGCAGTCCGTCGAAGGCCTGCGGGGAGGTGACCTCGTGGACAAGGTGGAGGTCAACGTAAATGATCGCCTGTTCGCCCGGTTCCTCGTGCACCACGTGGGCGTCCCAGATTTTCTCAAACATCGTCTTCGGGGGCATCGATTTTTTCTCCTAAAACGCGGGCCTGAGCGCGAATGTGGCAAGCGGAAACCGGCGCTCATTATATCATCCGGCGTCGGGCGACGGGTATTTTCGGCGAACGCGGCAGACAACACGCCAGCCTGGCAGGACGAGCCCCTGAGAATCCAGGGCAATCGGGGCCTGTCGCTCGATTCGTGGTAAAATCATATCCAGCGCGGGACTAGCCACAGTCCATCATCGCCACATTCCATCAGAGGACCATCAAATGCCTTCTGCCGATGCCGTCGTCCTGCCATCCAACGTCAAGCCCACCAAGTACCGGATGACGCTACAGCCCGATCTCGCGAGCTTCACCTTCAAGGGCGAGCAGACCGTCGACATCGAAATCGTGGAACCCACGGCGCGGATCAAGCTGAACGCCGCAGAGATGGAGATAAGCAGGATTTCCTTGATCCGGAACGGTTCAGCGACCGCGGCCCACTCGATTTCGCTGGACGCAGACACCGAAACGGCGACCCTGGACTTCGGGCAGACGCTATCTCCCGGCCCGGCTCAGCTGGAGATGGAGTTCGCAGGTATTCTGAACGACCGCCTGGTCGGATTCTATCGCTCGGAATACCGGGATACGGAAGGAGAGACCCGCTACCTGGCAACCACTCAGTTCGAGGCGACTGACGCCCGCCGTGCTTTTCCCTGCTGGGACGAACCGGCACTAAAGGCGGTCTTCGACGTTACGCTGGTTTTCGCCGAAGGGTTCGAGGCCGTCTCCAACACTCCGATCGTTGAAGAAAGCACCCCAGCTCCCGGCCTGAGGTCGGTGAGGTTTGGCGAGACGCCCGTTATGTCGACCTATCTGCTGGCCTTCGTGGTCGGAGATATTGTTTCTGTGGAGGCCGACGCCGCCAACGGAACGCGAGTGGGCATCTGGACCACCCGGGGCAAGGAGAACCAGGCAGGATTCGCACTGGATACGTCGGTCAAGCTGCTGGGTTACTTTAACGACTACTTCAACATACCGTATCCACTGCCCAAGCTGGACCACGTCGCGATTCCCGACTTCGCCGCCGGGGCTATGGAGAACTGGGGCTGCGTAACCTACAGAGAGACAGCATTGCTGGTGGATCCGGAGAATTCCTCGGCGGGGACCCGGCAGAGGGTTGCGGAGGTAGTGGCCCACGAGATGGCCCACATGTGGTTTGGTGACCTGGTGACTATGGAGTGGTGGGACGACCTCTGGCTGAACGAAAGCTTCGCCTCGTGGATGGGTACCAAGGCCGTTGACTGGCTGTTCCCCGAATGGGAGATGTGGACGCAGTTCGTCAACATGGACGCCAATCGCGCCCTCAGCCTGGACGGCCTGAAGAACTCCCACCCCATCGAGCAGGAGGTGAAGAACCCCGCTGAGGTAAGCCAACTCTTCGACGCCATCAGCTACAGCAAGGGTGGTTCTGTCCTGCGGATGCTGGAAAACTTCCTGACACCCGATGTTTTCCAGAAGGGCCTGTACCGGTATCTCAAGGCCAATGAGTACGGCAACGCCAGGACCCAGGACCTGTGGGCGGCACTGGAAGAGGAGTCCGCTCTTCCGGTGACCAGCATCATGGACTCGTGGGTCAAACAGATGGGCTATCCGGTGCTCCAGGTGGACGCGGAGCGCAGGGCGGAGGACGTGCAGATTTCCATCTCCCAGGAGAGGTTCGTTTACGACAGGCTGCTGGGCGACGAGGAGCCGAACCCGGAAGTGTGGCAGGTGCCGGTAACCGTCAGCGCCCCGGGGTCCAACAGCGCTTCGACGGTAATGAACAGCAAGGACGCCGTCCTGACCCTTCCGGCCTCCAGCCCGGCCGAGGACTGGTACAAGGTTAACGCGGACCAGACCGGTTTCTACCGCGTCAACTACGCCCCAGAAGACTGGCAGCGCCTAACGCCGGCCATCAGCGCACAGCAGATCCCCGCAACCGACCGGCTGGGTGTCCAGAACGACGCCTATGCCCTGTCCCGGGCGGGCCTGCTGCCCATCACGCAGTTCCTGGAGCTGGCCGGCTCCTACTCCGGCGAGACCGATGCGTCGGTATGGGGCGATCTGGCCTCCAATCTGCGGGACATTGAGCAGCTCATTGCCGGGGAGCCGGTGCATCCGGCATACCGGAGGTTCGGGCGCGAGCTGTTCGGGCCTGCCGCCCGCCGCGCCGGGTGGACTCCGCGGCCTGACGACGGACATCTGGACTCGCTGCTGCGCTCCACGGTTCTGGGTCAGTCGGGCAGCTACAACGACTCGGAGACGCTGGCACAGGCCTCGAGCCTGTTTCAGCGGTACCTGTCGGACGCCGACGCGGTGCACCCCGACCTTCGCGGCGTGGTATTCAGCCTTGCGGCGCAGACCGGCGACCGCTCGACTTACGACCAGATATGGGGACTGGAAGAGCGCACCAGCCTGCAGGAGGAGAAGATCCGTCTGCTGCTGGCGACGTGCCGTTTCCAGGACGAGAGGCTCCTGAACGACACTCTGGAAGCCTCTCTCTCTTCCCGGGTACGTTCGCAGGACACCATATTCGTGGTCGCAGGCGTGGCCGCCAACCCGAAGGGCCGCCAGCCCGCGTGGGAGTTCTTGAAGAGCAACTGGGCTGAGTTCGACCGGCGCTACGGCGGTGGCGGATTCGGGCTAATGCGGCTGGTGTCCATCGTCAACAGCTTCACAACCGAGGAACAGCGGACCGACGTGGAGAAGTTCTTCACCGACAACCCCGCTCCCGCCGCCGAGCGCACGATCCGCCAGGCCATGGAGCGAATGAATCTCAACATCCGATGGCTGGAATTGAACCGTCCGGCCCTAAACTCTTGGTTTGGGGTCTAGCCGCGCGGCACTGACTATCAATTGACCTACAAATTGGCGGACCTACAAAATGGCCCAACTTGCGGAGGTGGCAAAGTGGGAGTGTGAGGATCAAGTTGGGTTGGGATACTTCCCAAGTATGGTTAACTTCTTTATGGAATCAAAGGAACGCATCGCATCCCTGAAATCCGCCCTGCGCGAACGCATCATGGTGATCGACGGCGCGATGGGCACCGCAATCCAGTCCTTCGATCTTGGCCCCGACGACTTCGGCGGCATCGATTACGAAGGTTGCAACGAACACCTGGTGCTGACCCGGCCCGACGTTATTGAGGCCATTCATCGTGGTCACCTTGGTGCCGGCGCCGACATCATCGAGACCAACACCTTCGGCTCCACCGCGATTGTCCTCTCAGAGTACGAGCTCGCCCACGAGGCGCGCCGGCTGAACTATGAAGCCGCCACTATGGCCCGGCGCGTTGCCGACTCGGTCGCGACGCCGGAAAAGCCGCGCTTTGTTGCCGGGTCCATGGGCCCGACCACCAAGACTATTTCCGTAACCGGTGGTGTGACCTTCGAGGAGCTGGCCGACAGCTACCACGTTCAGGCTGCCGGGCTGATTGAGGGCGGAGTCGACGTACTCCTACTTGAAACAGGCCAGGACACCTTGAATATCAAGGCCGGACTGGATGGCATCGACCGCGCTTTCGAGGAGCTGGGACGCGAGGTGCCCGTGGCAGTGCAGGGCACCATAGAGCCTATGGGAACGCTGCTGGCCGGGCAGGACGTAGAGGCCCTCTACGTCTCGCTTGCGCATCGTGACCTGCTCTGGATCGGCATCAACTGCGCCACCGGGCCCGCCTTCATGACCGACCACATACGCACGCTGGCGTCCATCTCCCGATTTCCCGTTGCCTGCGTTCCCAACGCCGGAATGCCCGACGAGGACGGCAAGTACAACGAGACGCCCGAGGCGATGGCCGAAACGCTGGGCCGGTTCGTGAACTCGGGCTGGGTCAACCTAGTTGGCGGCTGTTGCGGCACTGTCAACGGCCACATTCACCTGCTGGGTGAAACGGCGGCAGGCAAGCCACCGAGGCAGGTTGTCGAGTCTGGCGAGACCCGGGTTTCAGGCATCGACGCCCTGCTTATCGACGACCAACTGCGTCCTGCGGTGGTAGGCGAGCGCACCAACGTTCTTGGCAGCCGCCGTTTCCGTCGCCTCATCAATGAAGGTAAGTTCGAAGAAGCGGCCGAGATTGGACGAAGGCAAGCGCGCAATGGCGCCCATGTTTTGGACATCTGTCTGCAGGATCCCGACCGGGACGAGGCATCCGACATAGCGGAGTTCCTTGACCTGGTCACCAAGAAGGTCAAGACGCCGATAATGGTGGACTCGACTGATTCCGAAGTCATTGAGCTGTCACTGAAGCGGTTGCAGGGCAAGGCCATCATCAATTCCGTGAACCTCGAGGACGGAGAAGAGCGCTTCCAAAAGGTCGTGCCGCTGGCGCGTCGTTACGGCGCCGCGTTGGTTGTGGGCTGCATCGACGACGACAAGGATCAGGCGCAGGCCATTACCCGACAACGCAAGCTGGAGGTAGCCCTGCGTTCAGCGAAGCTGCTGACCGAGAAGTATGGCGTACCCGAGGAAGACCTGATATTCGACCCGCTGGTCTTTCCGGTGGGCACGGGTGACGTTAACTACATCGGGTCGGGCGCGGAAACGGTCGAGGGAGTGAGGCTGATCAAGGAAGCGCTGCCTCGCGCCAAGACCATCCTCGGCATATCGAACGTCTCCTTCGGACTGCCCGTCGCCGGTCGAGAGGTCTTGAACTCGGTGTTCCTGTACCACTGCGTGCAGGCAGGCCTCGACATGGCCATCGTAAACTCGGAAGCAATGATGCGTTACGCCTCCATTCCGGAGGAGGAGCGAAAGCTGGCCGAGGACCTGATCTGGTACAGTGGCGAGGATCCTGTGGGGGCATTTGCGGCCCACTTCCGGGAGAGGGCTCCCAGAGCCAGCAACGAGGAGCGCCGCAACCTGCCGCTGGACGAGCGCCTTGCCCTTGCCATCATCGAAGGAACCAAGGAGGGCCTAGCCAGCGACCTGGATGAAGCGCTGCAAGAGAGAACGCCGCTGGAAATAATAAACGGACCTCTCATGGACGGCATGACCGAGGTTGGTCGCCAGTTCAACGCCAACCAGCTGATCGTCGCCGAGGTGCTGCAGTCGGCCGAGTCGATGAAATTCTCAGTCACACACCTTGAGCCCCACATGGAGCGGAAGGAAAGCTCCCTTAAGGGACGAGTGGTGCTGGCCACCGTGAAGGGCGACGTTCACGACATCGGCAAGAACCTGGTGGAAATCATACTTTCCAACAACGGGTACGAGGTCATCAACCTCGGCATCAAGATTCCGCCGCAGGATCTCATTGAAGCCTACCGGCGGCACAATCCCGACATCATCGGCCTGTCAGGCCTGCTAGTGAAGTCGGCGCAAATGATGGTGGAGACCGTGCGCGACTTCCGGCAGGACGGCGTGGCCGTTCCGGTGCTGGTGGGGGGAGCGGCGCTGTCCAATCGATTCACCCGGCTGCGCATCGCTCCCGAGTATGGAGGGCTTGTCGCCTATGCCCCGGACGCCATGACCGGACTTGCGCTGGCAAACACCATCCAGGAAGCCGACGAGCGGGCGCATCTGGCGGCGCAGCTGGAAGCCGAGACCGAGGCCATGCTGGATGACGATGTCCGGCGCCAATCGGACGACAACGTTGAGGATGTGCCACCGGCGAAGGTCCGGCACGACTTACCGATACCGAATCCGCCGGATCTTCGGCTCCACGTCCTCACCGACTACAATCTGGAGGACATATTCGGGTACATCAACCCGCAGATGCTATATGTGCGGCACCTGGGCTACAAGGGCCGTTTCGCAGAAGACCTGGAGGCTGGCGAACAAGCCGCCATCGGCCTGCGAGACTCGGTGCGTCGGGTGGAGGACATGATGCTGGCGAGAAGCGACATCTCCGCCAGCGCGGTGTTCAAGTTCTTCCCCTGCCGCTCAGACGGACAGTGGATGCTTATCTATTCGCCCGACGGCTCGAGGGTACTGGAACGATTCTACTTCGGCCGGCAGTCGCAGCGGGACGGCCTGTGCCTGTCCGACTACGCGCTGCCGGATTCAGCTTCGTCCAGCGGCAATCTGGACGGGATGGATTACGTTGGCATGTTTGTTACCACCATTGGGCAGGGCGTGCGGGAACTGGCCGCTCAGTGGATTGCTGAGGGCAAGTTCCTCGATTCACACATCCTGCAGGCGCTGGCGCTGGAGAGCGCCGAAGGCTTTGCCGAGTTGCTTCACCAGCAACTCCGGCAGATGTGGGGGTTCCGCGACCCGGCGGGTATCACGCCCTACGAGTTGTTCCGCACGCAGTACCGAGGACGCCGCTTCTCCTTCGGATACCCGGCTTGCCCGCGGCTGGAGGACCAGGAACAGCTGTTCCGGCTGCTGGAGGTGTCCAACCACATCGACGTGGAACTAACGGAAGGCCACATGATGGACCCGGAGTCCACAGTGTCGGCCATGGTGTTCCACCACCCCGACGCCAAGTACTTCAACCTCAGCGAACAGGACATCACCCGCCTGGAAACCGAGATCGGAAGATAGTGTGCGGCTTCCCGTCGTCGCAGAAATTGCAGACTAAATCAAAGGTGGGCCGTCTCTGAAAGGGGGCGGCCTTGACCCGGAGGCTAGATGCAGACCATCAGCCAGATTGCCGACGCCCTTGGCTTTGAGTCGGAACATGTTCTGCCGTACGGCCACTATAAGGCCAAGATTTCCCTGGATGCCATAAAGGACGCCCGCGCCACGAGTGGCAAGCTGGTGGTCGTTACCGGCATCACGCCGACGCCGGCGGGCGAGGGCAAGACGACCACCGCCATCGGTCTAACGCAGGGCATGGGACGGCTGGGCCATAAGGTAGCGGTCAACCTGCGCGAGCCGACGCTGGGTCCGATCTTCGGCATCAAAGGCGGCGGAACAGGGGGCGGCAACGCCCGAATCGTGCCAGAGGACGAAATCAACATCCACTTCACCGGCGACGCCCATGCCGTGGCCTCGGCCCACAACCTGCTGGCGGCACTGGTGGACAACGCGGTATTTCGCAACGCCATACCTGATTTCGACGCCACCGGAATCCACTGGACTCGGGTGACCGACGCTTCGGACCGCGGCCTGCGACAGGTCATCGCAGGCGTGGGCGGCAGCGGCTACGGCCCCCTGCGCGAGGCCAGGTTCGACATAGTCTCCGCCTCCGAGATAATGGCTATCCTTGCCCTGGCCGACGGGCCGGACGACCTTCGCAAGCGCATTTCGCGCATCGTGGTCGGCGCTACCCGAAGCGGCGAGCCCGTGTCCGTGGCTCAGCTTGGCGTGCAGGGCGCACTGATGACACTGCTGCACCAGACTGTCATGCCCAACCTGGTGCAGACGCTGGAGGGGCAGCCTTGCCTGGTGCATGCCGGGCCCTTCGGAAACATTGCCCACGGCTGCAGCTCCATCCTCGCCGACAAGCTGGCGCTCGGCTACTCCGATTACGTGATCACGGAGGCAGGGTTCGCATCAGACCTGGGATTCGAGAAGTTCATGCACATCAAGACGCGACAGAGCGGTCTGCTGCCCAGTGCTGCCGTGCTGGTGGCCTCGGCGCGGGCCCTGAAGTGGCATGGCCGGGCCCCTCGACGCGATCTGGACAAGCCAAACGTGGACCGGGTGTTAGCGGGCGGCCCCAATCTCGCCCACCATGTGGGTATCGTTACCAGCTTCGGCCTGCCCTGCGTCGTCGCCATCAACCGCTTCGGCACTGACAGCCCAGAGGAGTTGGCCGCGGTGAAGCAGATTGCGCTGGAAGCCGGCGCCACTGCGGCGGTGGAATGCGACGGCTACGCCCAGGGTGGAGCGGGCGCTGAGGAGCTGGCGCAGGCGGTTGTCGAAGCCACTAAGTCCGACAGCGACATCACATACGCATATGCCCTTGAGGCCACGGCACAGGAGAAGGCGCTGGCTTTGGCCCAGAAGGTGTACGGCGCCGCCGACGTCTCGTGGTCGACCCAGGCTATGAACCAGCTCCGGTACTTTGAGTCGCAGGGTTGGGGCAACCTCCCCATCTGCATGGCAAAGACACACCTGTCAATCTCCCACGACCCGAGCCGACGCAACCGCCCCCAGGGATACACGTTCCCCATAAACGACCTGCGGGCCTCGGTGGGAGCGGGGTTCCTGTACGCGCTGGCCGGACGCATCGAGACACTGCCGGGTCTGCCGACTCGTCCCCGCGCGCTGGACATGGACGTGGCACCGGACGGCGAGATAATCGGCATCCTCAACTAGCGAGGGAGACTATCCGATGCGCGTAGTTATGATTCATGCCCTGGCCGAGTCCATTCCACCGGTGAGGCTGGCCTTCCAGGACGAGTTTCCGGAGGCCGAGGTAATCAACTTGCTGGACGAGGGATTGCTGATTGACTTCCCCGGCAGCATCACGCCGAATCTCAGGCGACGCATGAGTGACCTGATCTGCTACTCGCAGGATAATAGCGCCGACGCCATCGGCCTGGCCTGCTCAGTCTATGCCCCGGTGGTGGACTCAGCCCGCGACCTGATCGACGTGCCGCTGGTTTCCTCCTACGGCCCGGTGATGCAGGAGGCAGCCTCCGCTGGACCGCGCGTCGGCGTGATCGCCACCAATGACGCCACGATGTCCGACTCAGAGTACTACCTGGAACTGGCGGCGCGGGAAGTTGGCGTAGAAGTAGTTGTAACTCAGCGCCTTGCAACCGACCTGATACAGGTGCTGCGCGAAAGCAGGCATTCGGCATTCGAGAAGCGGCTGGAAGAAGAAGTCCTAGCCCTGGCGCCGGACGTTGACGTTGTCCTTCTGAGCCAGTTCTCCTTCGCCACTGCCCTCGAGCACTTGCGCAAGGTGTCGCCGGTGCCTGTACTTTCGGCCCCCCACAGCAGCGCTCGCACGCTCAAGAAAATGCTGGAGGCTTAGACATGGCCAAGTCCCCGGAACTGGAACAGGTAATTTCTCTGTTAAAGACCCAGGAAATCGATGAGTCACAGGGCGCGACCGAGGGCCGGCGACGGTCCTTCGAGCGTATGATAGACGACTTCAGCATCGACGTGCCTGCGACATACCGTCGCGTGAACGCCGGAGGGGTGACAGCGGAATGGGTGGTAGCCGAGGGCTCTTCCGACAGCAGGGTTGTGCTCTACCTTCACGGCGGTGGCTACATCATCGGCTCTCCCCGCACCCATCGTCCATTGATGGCATGGCTGTCCCGGGAGTCCGCGGGAAAGGTGCTGGGGCTGGACTACCGGCTGGCTCCGGAGCATCCGTTCCCGGCGCCCGTGGAGGACTCGGTGGCAGCATACCGCTGGCTGCTCGATGAGGGCTACGACCCAGCGAGGATCTCGGTGGGCGGCGACTCCGCGGGTGGCGGGCTGACTATTGCCGCGCTGGTGCAGTTTCGTTACCTGGGCCTGCCGATGCCCGGCGCGGCAGTGTGCATTTCGCCATGGGTCGACATGGAGGGCCTCGGTGAGTCGATGGAGACGCGGGCTGCGGCCGACCCCATGGTAGATAAGGAGAACCTGCTGATTTCCGCCAAGACCTACCTAGGAGGAAGCAACCCTCGCGCCCCACTGGCTGCGCCCCTGTACGCCGATCTGCGCGGGCTGCCCCCGACATTGATCCAGGTGGGGGACGCCGAGGTGCTGCTGGACGACTCCACTCGGCTGGCCGGGGTGGCCAGGGAGGCCGGGGTTGAGGTCCGGATGGAAGTCTGGGACGATATGATTCACGTATGGCACCTGTTCGCTCCCATCCTGCCCGAGGGGCTGCAGGCGATAGCACAAGCGGGAGAATTCATCAAAAAGCATACCGGAGGCTGACCATGCTCTACGATTTCAGGATGTACACCCTCAAGCCGGGCGCGACCCCGGACTACCGGGCCGGGGTTAAGGAAGTAGGCTTGCCCATCCGGCAGAACCACGACGTCGCTCTATCCGGCTGGTACTGGAGCGACATCGGAGCGTTGAACCAGGTGGTGCATATCTGGGGCTATAAGGACCTGGAGCACCTCAACTCGCAGAAAGCCGCGGTGTACGGCGACCCCGACTGGAGCGGTAAGTACGTCCCTCGCGCGCAGCCCCTGGTTGAGTCGCAGAAGACCTGGCTGATGATGTCGCCCGCCTTTGCACCCACCTACCCGGTGAGGGGCCCCATTGCTGAAGAAGGCACGCCTGAGTACCAGCGGAAGAACGACATGGTCTTCGACTTCCGTCAGTACACTCTGAACCCCGGCGGGTTGTCCACCTACATGGCGGCCGTCGAGGAATTGGCTCTCCCGATTCGGCAGCGGCACAGCGTCAAGCTGGCGGGCTGGTTCTACAGCGACCTGGGCGATCTGAACCAGGTGGTGCACATCTGGGCCTTCGACAACGTGGGCCATATGGAGAAGGCGAAGGCCGCAGTGGCAGCCGACCCGGAGTGGGGTGGAGCTTACATTCCACGGGTGCGCGGCGTGTTACAGGCCCAGAACACCTACTTGATGAAGACCACGGAGTTCGGCCCGACGCCGTAACAGCCGCCGAACGATTGCGTGCCGCGGCGCCCGAGGACGGCCAGGACTATACAAGGCGGGGGAGATTTTTCTCCCCCGCCTATCCTTTCACGGTTAGTTGTGGCAGCCGCGGGCCAATATGTCCCACACGGCCTCGACCTTGCCATTGCGAAGGCCGACGAAGCGATCCCAGCGGCTGACCATGGCGTCCTGCTGCGAAGGGATGAGAAGCACCTGGTCGCCAACGCTCAGCGACGCACCGTCGGTGACCTTGAAGACGGCATGGTCGCCGTCCATTGAATCCACTGTCACGCCGGGGCGGCTGTCCACCTCGGGTATGCCACGCAGCGTGCTGACGGCGCGGGTCCCCGCGTCGCCGATGGCAACACCGGGCCGGGGAGTGCTGATGATGGTGGTCAGTATTTTGGCGGCGTAGCTGAACTCGGTCATGTAGCTGTAGTGGGTCTCCATCATCAGGTAGCTGCCGCCCTGGACTTCAGTGACGCCGGGGATTTCGCCGGCGACGTCGTAGCTCCACGTCTCGCCAGTGGACACTATCTCCACGGGCAGCCCGGAATCTACGATGGCGTCCTTCAGGTCGATGACCCCCTTGATGACCCGGTTGCCCTCGGTGACGCGGTCCTCCCGGTCCGGCATTGCAGATATGACCTGGTGGCTCATAATGCCGCGGAAACTAATGCCAGGCAGCGAGTCGATTTCGTGGGCCAAGGCCACACCCTGGTTGATTTCCTGCACCCCGCAGCGCTTCAGGCCGGTCTCCAGCTCGATCACCACGCCCAGGTCGACTCCCTGCGCCGTCGCTTCCCGCGACAGGGCGAGGGCGTTGATTCCGTTGTCGCAGGCGACCATCACCTCGGCCTGCCCGGCCAGCGAGCACAGGCGACGAATCTTCAAGTCGCCGATGACCTCGCTGGTGATGAACACGCTGGGGACGCCGCCGTGCACCATGACCTCGGCCTCAGCGACCTTGGCGGCGCAGACGCCGCCGATGGTTCCGCCCCGACGAATCTGTCGCAGAGCGATTGCCGGAGTCTTGTGGTTCTTGGCGTGGCCTCGCAGCTTGCTGGGCTTGTCGCGGTAGTAATCGGCGATAACGTCCATATTGCTGTCGAGTGCGTCCAGGTCCAGCACCAGGCAGGGCGTGTCCAGTTCTTCCATCGGAGTCCCGGGCAGGGGCGTATGGATGTCAATCATCTTGTTTCTCCGTTATATCCCTTTGTATTGCGGAAACGGGATGACTTCGAATGATACTGTCCGCCGGGGCCGCTAGGCGAACCGTCCGCGGGCCGAAAGGGGCCAGTAGCCTTCCAGCATTCCGTTGCGCACGGCACGGATGTAATCATACTGGTTAACGCAGGACGCCAGTTCCCATGGAGCCAACTGCGCCTTCTCGCCGGGCGTCAATGCCTCCGTGGCTCCATCTTCGAACTCCACGATTCCGTGCTCCGCGCTGAATCGTGCGGCGGTCCCGCCGGCGACGCCCTGCAGGACCGGGCGCCCCGAATCGGGGCCCGTCGCCTTGTGTCCGGCGTCCAGCACCGCCAGTTCCGCGACAGGATGGCTGATGACCGTGGCCCACACCATCGCCGCAAGGGAAAGGTCCGGCAGGTGCTCCTGCAGGCGAACGTCCATGAGTGGGTAGCGCCCGGCGCGGACCTCGGTGATACCCGGCAACGAGGGAACCGCCGATGCGCAGTGCGCTCCGCCGACGCTGACCTCCGGCACGCTCAGGCCTGCGCTCTCCATCCGGTCCTTGGCGTCGAGGGCGGTCTGCAGGTTCCGCGCAGTTTGCTGTGTGTGGGATTCCGGGTCGTCCCCCGAAGGACCGGGGACGGTGGCCATAATACCCCGGAACCAAAGCCCATC
This sequence comes from Dehalococcoidia bacterium, assembly GCA_965261355.1. GTDB lineage: Bacteria > Chloroflexota > Dehalococcoidia > Lucifugimonadales > UBA3495 > VXOI01. The sequence continues at coordinate 655,724 of OZ253464.1, forward strand.
CGCGTCGAGAACGGCCCGTGCCAGGGCCACAGCATCGGAATCGGCGGCAACGCCGCAGCGCCCCAGTCCCGCCTCGATTTCCACGAGGACGCCCAGTTCAACACCCGCGGCTGCGGCGGCCTGGGAAAGCTGCTCCAAGTTGGCGGCGTTGTCCACCGCCACACCCACAGAGGCCTGAGAGGCCACGCCGCAGAAGCGTCGTATCTTGCCCGGCGTAACCACCTGGTTGGCGAGGAGGATGTCATTGAATCCGGCGGCCGCGAACACCTCCGCTTCTCCGACGGTGGTAACCGCGATGCCCCGGCTGTTGGCGACGGCCACCTGGCGGCGCGCCACCTGCGGGCACAGGTGGCTGGTCACCACAGGACGTACCGTGACACCACTTCCATCGAAATAGGCGTGGTAGGTATTGATGTTGTGCTCCATCAGGTCAAGGTCAACCACCAGCGCCGGGGTGTCCAGTTCTTCGACCGGCGTTCCTGCGGGCTGAAAGATGGGGCGTTCCATTGCGTTCTGACTCCAACCGTGAAGTTCCAGCAGAATAACACATTGCAGGCATTTGCAGTCCACGGTTGCATTCGCGTCGTGGCGATGCCAAAATTTCGGGCATGAATGGATTGCTCGAAGGGGTCAGGGCACTGGACCTGACCCATTATTTTGCCGGCCCCTACTCTACTCGCCTGCTCGCAGGACTGGGCGCCGACGTGGTCAAAGTGGAACGTCCGCCCGCAGGCGACCCGGTTCGACGGTACGGCCCCTTCGCCTCCCGTCCCGAATTGCCGGTTTCCCACGGCTCCAACTTGCCGGTAGAAGATGGGGCATGGCACCTGTATCTGAACGCAGGCAAGCGAAGCGTGTCGCTGGACCTGAAGTCGGAGCAGGGGCGCGATACGCTGCTGCAGCTGGCGTCGAAGGCTGACCTGCTGGTGGAGAACTTCGCTCCGGGCACCCTGGTGCGGCTGGGACTGGGCTACGATGAGCTGCGTAGAGCCAACCCCGCGCTGGTGGCGACGTCCATCAGCAACTTCGGGCAGACGGGCCCCTACCGGGACTGGCGGGCCGCGGAGGTGAACCTTTACGCCATGGGTGGGCTGATGAACATCACCGGAGAGCCCGACCAGGAGCCACTCAAGGAAGGAGTGCCGCTGGCCCAGCTTGGGGCGGGACAGAACGCTTTCGTAGCTACGATGGCAGCCCTGATGTATGCCGAGGAGACGGGGGACGGGCAGCACATCGACATTTCCATCGCCGAATACGCCACCAACATCCTTGAAAACGCCTTGATGCAGTACAGCTTCTCCGGCCAGGAATACACCAGGGTCGGCAACCGGGGCTACGGGCGAGCCGCTTGGGGCATATACCCCTGTAGCGACGGTTTTGTCGGCATCATCGCCGGGCCCGACCATCGCTGGCTGGAGGTTGCCCGCATCATGGAGCGCGAAGAACTGGCCGACCCGCGGTTCGCCTCCCGCCGCGGCAGGCAGGACAACGCCGACGAGGTGGACGCGCTGATGCTGCCGTGGCTCATAGACAACGACAAGGTCGACATCTTCAAGGCAGGGCAGGACAGCGGCCTGGGCTTCAGTTTCGTTGCCACGATGCAGGACATCCTCGAGATGGAGCAGCTGATCGCCCGCAGCTACTTCGTCGAGCTGGACCACCCAAAGGCCGGAACCCTGCGTTATCCTGGAGCTCCCATCGCCTGCGAACCTGAGGCCAACGCGTGGGGATTTACCCAGGCGCCCGCCTTTGGAGAGCATACTACCGCCGTCCTTTCCGACTGGTTGGGGCACGATGAGACCCGGTTGGCGGAACTGGCCGCAGCGGGAGCCTTCGGGAGCGTCCAATGCTGACACCCACGACGAAGCAGCCGCTGAAGAACTACCGAGTCCTCGACCTGTCGCGAATCTGGGCCGGGCCGTACTGCACCAAGCTGATGGCCGACCTCGGGGCCGAGGTCATCAAGATGGAGTCGCTCAGCGTCTACGACTCGCACCGAGGCCCGGTGAGCCCGGCACGGGGCATCGCCGCCTACCCCGACGGCGAACCCGGCGAAGAGCCCTGGAACCGCAATGGCTGGTTCAACTGCCTGCACATGTCCAAGTACGGCATCACGCTGGAACTGACCAGTGACGAGGGACGCCGGGTCTTCGAGCAGTTGGTATCCATCAGCGATGTGCTTATCGAGAACTTCCGGCAGGGCAGCCTCGAGCGGCTGGGCTATGACTATGCCGAGCTGCGGCAGCACCGGCCGGACCTGATATACGTCTCAATGCCGGCCTTCGGCAACACCGGCCCCTGGAAAGGCTACCTGGGATACGGCATCGGGCAGGAGCAGCTTTCAGGCATGGCCCACCTGACCGGCTACCCCAACGACGGTCCCATGAAGTCGGGTATCAACCACGGCGACCCGATCACCGGCTCCCACGCCGCCGGGGTGCTGCTGGCCGCCCTGCGGCGACGGCGGCGCACCGGGAAGGGAATGTACATCGACGTGTCCCAGCAGGAATCGTCGGTGGCCCTGATGGGAGGTGAGCTTCTGGCCTACCAGATGACCGGAGCGGAGCCCGAGCGCATCGGCAACCGGTCACGCTGGTACGCGCCGTGCAACACCTATCCCTGCAGCGGCGAAGACCGCTGGATCACCATTGCTGCCATCAAGGACAGCGAGTGGGCTTCACTGGCTGCCGAGATGAACGCCCCCGACCTGGCGACCGACGAACGATTCGCGACGGCGGAGGCGCGCCTGGCCCACCAGGACGAACTGGATGCCATCATCAGTGGCTGGACCAGCGAACATGACGCTTTTGCCCTGGCTGAACGCCTGCAGGCTGCGGGAGTGCCCGCCGGGCCGGTGCTGCGCGGGCCGGACCTGCTGGCAGACCGGCATTACGACGAGCGAGGCACCTTCGTTACCGTGGACCATCCGCAAGTTGGTCCTCGACAATACCCCGGCCTGCCGTGGAAGATGTCTGGTACACCCGGAGAAGTGCGTTCGCCCGCTCCCACACTCGGGCAGCACAACCGTGAAGTCTACGGCGGCCTGTTGGGCCTGGCCAGCGAGGACATTGACGCCCTGGAGTCGGGTGGAGTGATCGGAACAAAACCCACCGGCTCACGGATTATCTGATTGGAGGAACCGGTTTGACCGAAAGAGAAGTCATATACGAAGTCAAGGAAGGCATAGCCTACATCACCCTAAACCGGCCCGAGAAGCTGAACGCCATCAACCCCGAGATGCGCGAACTGCTGTGGGATGCCTTCCAGGACGTGAAGGACAACCCCGAGGTGCGCTGTGCCATCGTTACCGGCAGTGGCCGGGCCTTCTCCACCGGACACGACCTGGTGGCCATGGCCAGCGCGCGCGCTGGCCATGGCCCGTCCACCGGCGACCTCTATGTCGAGCAATCGAAGATATGGAAGCCGATTATATCTGCCATCAATGGCGTGTGCCTGGCCCAGGGGTGCGGAATCGCGCTGGGCAGCGACATACGAATTGCCTCCAGCGAGGCGCGGTTCGGATGGCCGCAGGCCAAGCGCGGGATTTCGTCGGTCAGCGGGCCGGCGCTGCTCTCGCAGGTGGTGCCCCGCAATATCGCCTTCGAGTTCCTGTTCACCGGCGATTTCGTCGACGCCCAGAAGGCCCTGGAGCTTATGCTTGTCAACTATGTCGTCGAGCCTGAAGACGTGATGCCGCGGGCAGAAGAGATGGCTCGCAAGATCATCGCCAACGCTCCCCTTTCCCTGGCGGCCATAAAGGAGGCTTCCATCAAGGGCAGCGAAATGGGCCTGGAAGAGCGGGTGGCATTCGCCCAGAATAAGCGCGACGAGGTGCTGGAGACCGAGGACGCGCAGGAGGGAGTCAGAGCCTTTGCCGAAAAGCGCGCTCCGGTGTGGAAGGGCCGGTAACCGAGGAGCCTCACGAATTGGCTTTCGTGCGGCGAAAAGAGTGCTAGAATACGGCGAGATTACTCGTTTTTCCACGGTCCTCGCCAACTTATGGGGAGAGGGATACTTATGGCTACTTTAGCTGCTCCTGAAACTGTTTCAATGAGTCCTGCCGGTCTAGAGAAGGTCTCCCAGCTGTTCGACAAGCAGATTGCCGAGGGACTGCATCCCGGTGCCGGACTGGCTGTCTACCGCTACGGACAGCTGGTCCTGGACATCCACGGCGGCGTTGCCGACAACAACACGGGCCGCCGCGCCGATGAGAACACCATGTTCGTGCTGTTCTCCTCCACCAAGCCCCTGGCTGCCGCCTGCATCTACATGCTCAAGGAGCGGGGCAGGCTGGAGTGGGACGACCCCATCGTGAAGTTCTGGCCGGAGTTCGGGCAACACGGCAAGGACAAGGTTACCATCCGCCATCTGCTGAGCCACCAGGGCGGCTTCCCCGACACGCCTGCAGACCTGCCGTGGACCGACTGGGGCGACTGGGACAAGGTGTGCGCGGCGATGGAGAATGCGATTCCCAAGTTCGCGCCCGGTTCGACTCTCTCCTATCATCCCATTAACTACGGGTGGGTCATTGCCGAGCTGGTGCGCCGCATCGACGGGCGCACGTTCGACCGCTTCCTGGCCCAGGACCTCACTTCTCCGTTGCAAATGAACAACGCCTACGTCGGGCTTCCGGAGAACCTGGAAGACAAGGTGTCGCGCATCCACCTGATGGAAGCGGACGCCGACGCCAACGGCTACGCGGTCACCTTCGACCGGCCCGCGATTCACCGGGTCATCTGCCCCGGGGCCAATGGCATAGCCACGGCGGGCGACCTGGCGCGCTTCTACGCCATGATGGAGCGGCAGGGCTCGCTGGACGGGGCCCAGGTTCTGCGGTCGGAGACGGTCATCGAGGGCATCACCATCCAGGCGGAGGGAATCGACCAGTCGCTGGGGCTGTTCGCCCAGCGCGCCCTCGGCCTGGCGCTGGCAGACGAGCGCATGGGGCACCCAACCGGCCACTCGCTGAACACCTTCGGGCACGGCGGGGCGGGCACCTCCATCGGCTGGGCTGACCTGGACACCGGGCTGGCGGTGGGATACATCACCAACGGGTTCCGGGGGAACGAGAACAACAACCGGCGCCTGGCCGAGGTTTCCCAGGCCGTCCGCGAAGCCTGCGCCTAGCAGACGCATCGCTCGGAGAATGCCGGGGGCGGGTCTCAGACCCGCCCCTTTGTTATTGCAGAAGCGGCAGTCGGGCTAGGTGAGGCGAAGCAGGGCCTCGGCGTTGCCGGACATGTGCTTGCGAAGGGCTTCGTCGCCGAGGTCTTCCCAGAAGGGCCAGTTGATGACCATTTCGGCAGTGTCGGGGAAGTGGGCCTCACCGTGGGGGTAGTCCGACTGGTGCATCAGGGCCTCGGTGCCCAGCAGGTCGATGCAGGCCTTGGTCATGGCCGCGCCCTCGAAGGGCTCGGCGCCACAGCGGAAGCGGCCCATCTGAGAGTACTCGATGGGTTTGTAGTCGGTCCTGGGCGTGGTGCCGGAGACGTAGTTGCACATCTCTTCGAGGCGGATCAGCCAGTGAGGGAGCCAGCCGTGGCCGACCTCGGCGGCGCCGGCGTTCAGGTTGGGGAACCGGTCGAATATCCTGCCGACGATGAGGTAGGACAGCAGCCGCGCCGCTCCCCATGGGTGGGCGGCGGTGCGGGCCACCGCGATGTTGCCCCACATATCGCGGTAGCCGGGGAAGTAGGGTGGCTCGAAGGTGAAGCTGTGGTGCAGGATGGGCAGGTGCTCTTCGTTCAGCACCTCGAAGAGCGGATCGACTACCGGGTGGTCGATGGGCATTCCCTCGGGCAGGATGATGGCCACGGCCACGGCCCATTTCTCCCTTGACACGGCCTTGATCTCGTTGACGGACCATTCGATGTCGGCGGCAGGGGCGAGGATGATGCTGCGGAGGCGTTCCGGATCGGCACTGCAGTACTCGCGCATATAGCGGTGGTAGCCGGAATACAGTCCCTCGGCGAGAGTGACGTCCTCGATGCCGGTGAGGCCGTTGGCCCATGTGCCTGGGATGATGACGTCGATGTCGCGCCCTTCCAGGTCCATATCGGCGAGGCGGCCAGCGGCGTTCTCGTCGCTGACGCCCTTCTGGGGGTCAACGCGGTGGTGTCCCGATGACCGGGTCACCCTGCCCTCCAGCGCGCCGCGCCCACCGGCGACGGCGGCCTGGTCGTCGGTGCTGGGCGCATCGCCGGGGAAGCGGTCGAAGGGGATGGAGGCGATGCTGAGGGCGTTGTATTCGCCCACGGTGCGGATGTAGGGCTTGAGATCGTCAAGGCGGGGACGGAAGCTGGGATCGACGTACTTGACCAGCGTGTCCAGGCTCGGGTTGACGTGGGTGTCAATGTCGATGACGCGGTAGCCGTTTTTCATTGGGACTCCTCGCCGGTTCGGGTTTCAGGGTTTCAGGGTTTCAGGTACCGGGACAGCCATTCGAGGCAGCGGCCCCAGGCCATCTGGGCCGCTTCCGGGCGGTAGCTCTCGCGGGTGTCAGACATGAAGGCGTGTCCGGCTCGGGGGTAGCCGACAAACTCGAAGGTCTTGCCCGAGTCTTCGAGCACGCCGCGCAGTCTCGCCGCGTCGTCGGGTGAAGGGTTCGTGTCGTCGTCTCCGAACAGGGCCAGCATCGGGCAGCCGAGTCCTTTGGCCAGCTCGCCGGGCGGCGTCGGGTTGACGTCGGTGGGCTGGAACAGGCCGTTGGAATAGAAGTTGACGAAGACATCGACCTGTCCCGCTCCGAGGTCAGGGCTGCTGGCGAAGACGAGGCCGAGGCGTCCTCCGGAGCAAAAGCCGACCAAGCCGACGCGGTCGCCGACATGGGAACTGGCTCGCAGGAACTCTAGACCGCCGTTCAAGTCGCCGACGGCCTGGGCGTTGGGTCGGGCGTTCAAGGCGTCTCGGGCCGCGCCCATGTCCGATTCTTCCACCACCGCCAAGAAGCCGTCGCGGCTGTACAGGACGGGTACGATGGCGGCGTAGCCCAGCGCGGCATAGCGGCGGGCCATGTCCTTCATGTGCTCTTCGTAGCCGTGGATGCCGTGCACCAAGAGCAGCCCGGGATGAGGACCGCCTTCGCTGGGCCGCGCGACGTAGGCCGGCACGGCGTCGCCGTTGAAGCCGCTGACGGTGGCGTCGTAGGCGATTATGTCGGCTGGGTGGTATACCGCTCCGGGGGGCAGGACTCGGGATATCAATGACACTCCATCGGGTGGGCCGCTCCATTGGGTGGTGCTTATGTGGTTGCCCGCATTCTAGGCGGGGCCGGATGGCGTTGCAACCGAGGAGGCGCGGAGGGGCAGGGTTCCGAATCAGGTGGTCCGGTCAACCAGCCTTCCTCGGCTTGAGATTGTCACCCCCACCCGAACAAACCCCTTCGGGCAGACGTAATGGGCCAAAATCCCAAGCCTTTGAGGGGATGCAAGTCGTGAGTCCGGTCTCAATAACCGAGGGCTCTCTCGTGGAGATGTAACAACCTGTAACATTTTGTAACATCAGTATCAATTGGGTCTTTATTTGCGACGGAATAGCTGGGCGATCAGAGCGTTCTCATACAGAACAATTGTACGATTGCCGGCGCTTCGGGGCAAGGGGGAAGTGTCAGTGGGGCGGCGTTCCGATTCAGGTGGTCAAAGCAGCAAGGGACACGGGGGTTTGGATTCCCGCCTGCGCGAGAATGACGGGTTATGGGGCGGAGACCACTCAAATTGCAACGCTATCGTGTATGTGGCTGCAGGTGGCTTCAGTCGCCCTGCTCCTCTCGGAAGGGATTGATGACTCGTACTCCGTCGTAATCCTGCTGGTCGCTCATGTCCTCGGAGTAGACGGCGTCGCACCCCAAGGCCATAGCAGCCGCCAGGATGGCTGCGTCCCAGTAGGAAATGCGGAAGCGGTTGCAGAGTTCGGTCGCCCTGCGGAATATTTCGGTCGTGACCGGCTGCACAGTTATTTCCGCGAAACGGTCAAGGAACTCCATAGCCCCATCGTGAGTCAGTCTGCCGGACCTAGACCGGCGTGTGGCCTGGTGATAGAACTCCTGCAGGACCTGGACCGAGAGAGCCAGGTTTTCCCGGTCGGCCAGAACCTTGGCAGCCCGGGCGCGCTTGGCGGCATCTGAGGGGTCGGCGCTGACGGCGTAGAGGAGGATGTTTGTGTCAGCGAGGCGCACCGCGTTGGTACATCTCCTCACGCGTCTGGTTATCCTTCATGGAAATCCCGATGCCCTTGCGCTGGAATTCGTCCAACAATTCGGTCAGTCTACGGCGGTGCCTTTCGTTGGCTGTTTCCCCGGAGGGTTCTTTGGTGGTCCCATTCAGGACGCGCAGCATATGCTCCCGGATCATTGCCGAGACAGAGGTCCCCTGCTCGGCGGCCATGATGCGGAGTCGGCGGTGGGTGTCTTCGTCGACGGTCACGCTGATGGTTTTCATGTCAGTCGCTGCCACTATTTCAGTGAATCACTAATTTACACATAGGAGTTTACCTGTCTCCTGTTGCTGGTGACAAGGTGAGGCTGGGATTTTCGTCCGGCGAGGCTTCGCGTCGCGGACGGCAGGTGGAGTTGGCGGAAGCGCGGTTCTTGTGGAACGGCGGCAGGACGTTAAAATGGGACCGTGCTGGAACTGCTGAAAACCCATTTCGGATACGACGAATTTCTGCCGATGCAGAAGGAAATCATCGGCATCGTCACGGAAGGTCGGGATGCCTTCGTGCTGATGCCCACCGGTGGCGGCAAGTCGCTTTGCTACCAGCTGCCTGCGATGGCACTTCCGGGGCTGACGCTGGTGGTGTCGCCGCTTATAGCGTTGATGAAGGACCAGGTGGACGCGCTGGAAGCCAACGGTCTGCCCGCGGCGTTCATCAACAGCACGCAGACTCCGGAAGAACTGCGGCAGGTGGTGCGGCGGGTCAGGTCCGGGGAGATCAAGCTGCTGTACGTGGCACCGGAACGGGTGACGGAACCACGCTTCGCCGACTTCCTGAGGACGCTTGATGTGAGCCTGATCGCGATCGACGAGGCGCATTGCGTTTCCGAGTGGGGGCACGAGTTTCGTCCGGCCTACCGGGAGCTGTCAGGGCTGCGACGGGTGTGCCCCGACACGCCGGTGATTGCCCTGACGGCCACGGCCACGGAGCCGGTGCGCGCCGATATCCTTTCCCAGCTCGGCCTGAGAGACCCACAGAGTTTCATTTCGAGCTTCAATCGTTCCAATCTCACCTACTCGGTGGTCCCCAAGGAAAATGACCTGTCGCACCTGCTCTCCCTGCTTGCGAAGCATCGCGACGAATCGGCCATCATCTACTGCGGCTCACGCAAGGGCACGGAGGAGATGGCGCAGACACTGTCGGAACGGGGGTTCTCGGCCGAGGCATATCACGCCGGGCTTGAGTCGGACGCCCGGCGCAGCATACAGGACCGGTTCATCCGGGACCGCACGCCGATAGTGGTGGCGACCATCGCATTCGGGATGGGCATCAACAAGCCGGACGTGCGTCTGGTGGTGCATTACGACCTGCCCAAAAGCATCGAGAGCTACTACCAGGAAACGGGCAGGGCCGGACGGGACGGACAGACCAGCGAGTGCGTGCTGTATTTCTCCCACGGGGGCAAGTCGCGGCAGGAATTCTTCATCAGCCAGATAGAGAGCTCCGAGGAGCAGGAGAGGGCGCGTAAGAGGCTGGAGCAGGTCATATCGTTGTGCACAATGCCGACCTGCCGCCGAAAGTTCGTTCTGGAGTACCTGGGAGAGGAACGAACCGACGAGAATTGCGGTGCCTGCGATAACTGCACGGAGGCGCGCGAGCAGTACGACGCCACGGAGATAGCGCAGAAGGTACTGTCGGCTGTGATACGCACAGGAGAACGGTTCGGCGCCGCGCATGTCATTGACGTGCTGCGAGGAAGCAAAGGAGAGAAGATCCTGAAACAGGGACACGACCAGCTTTCGGTATACGGCATTGCCGCGGGTCGCGCTCGAGACGAGTTGCGGGACCTGGTGGAGGACCTCAAGCGCGAGGGGCTGCTGTCCACATCGGAAGGCGAGTTTCCCACGCTGGAAGTGTCTCCACGGGGGCGTGATTTCCTCAAGAACCGGGAAAGCCTGACGCTGTCGCGGACCGTGGGGCGCAGAGCTGCAGCGGATCGGGGAGGAAGAGCGAGGGACAACACCGGGGACTACGACGCGGGACTGTACAGCGAATTGACTGCGCTTCGAAGGCAAATCGCTTACGAACGGGGAGTCCCCGCGTACATGGTTTTCAATAACCCCACTTTGCAGGACATGGCCCGCAAAGCGCCGAGGACTCCGGCGCAGTTCGCGGGAGTGTCGGGAGTGGGCAGGGCAAAGCTGGAGGACCTGGGAGGCGTCTTCCTGGGACGCATCAACGCCTATCTTGGTGAGCACGGAACAGCGGATATTTCACCAAGCAGGGATGAACTCGTACCGGACCGGGGCAGAGCTCGTACCACCGGGCAGTCCGTCCGGGAAACGGGACGTATTGTCTCTGCGGGAGTATCGCTGGAAGAGGCAGCGGAGGCTAGGAACTTGACCGTGGGCACGGTCTTGGGGCACCTGGAGCGGTTGGTCGAAGAGGGTATTGCTGTGGAGTGGGGACACTTGCTGCCACCGAAAGAGCGGAGGGCGGCGATCGAGGCGGCCTTCGACGCCCTGGGCGAAAATCCACTGCGCCCGGTGCTTGAGGAGTTGGGAGAGGGATACAGTTACGAGGAGCTACGGCTGGTGCGGTTGGCGCGGCGGTTCGCAGGACAGCCGGACCGGGCATCGCGTTCGGCTGCGGCTGAGCCGGACCCGCGGTCCATGATGCGGCGGTGAAGCGTACTGGAAGGGCGGAACGCTCACCCCCGCTCTACCCTCCCCCTGGAAGGGAGGGCTCAGAATCCTACAGCCCCAAGGCGGCGGCTAGCTCGCGGCGGTGCTGTTTGGGGTCGCCGAGGAAGTGGTAGAGGGTGCGGGAGGCGGCGGTGTGCAGGGTGAGGCCGTACTCGGTCATGCTGCCGACGCCGGCGTGGACCTCGTGGGCGTAATTGCAGGCCTCGTAGTAGCCCTCGCTGGCGACCGCCTTGGCGAGGCTGATGCTGCTGGCGGCGTCGCGGCCCGTGTCGAGCTTCCACAGGGCCTCGTAGGTGGTCCAGCGGGCGGCGTCGAGGTGGTTGACGAGGGCGATGACCTGGTCCTGTACGCGCTGGAAGCGGCCGATGGGGGTGCCGAACTGAATGCGAGTGCGGCTGTAGTCGACGGAGACCTCGTAGACGGCCTGGCAGCCGCCGACCTGGTAGGCCGAGATGACGGGAATGGACTTCGCGACAGCGCGCTGCCACGCGGCCCAGCCGCCGGATATGCCACCGCCGAGAACGCTGGCGGAATCTGAGGCTACGTTGTCGAAGCGGACTTCGGCAAGGTTCCAGGCGAACCCGGCGAGGCTGCGGGATCTCACGCCGGGAGCGTCGGCGGGTACGACGACAAGGCCGACGTCTTCGGTCTCCTCTGAGCGGACGGCGCACAGGTAGTGGGTGGCGGACTGGCCGTCGAACACGTAGGCCTTTGCGCCGGTGACGCGGAGGCCGTCGCCGTCGGCGGTGGCGACGGTTCGGACGTCGCGCTCGTCCCAGCCGTAGTCCCGCTCGGTGATGGCGGGGACGAGGCGCATCTCACCACGGGCGATGCGGGGTAGCCAGTCGCGCTTCTGCTGCTCGGTGCCGCCCTCGAGGATGGCCAAGGCGGACAGGACCGCTGACGTAAGGTGCGGACCGGGGACGGGGCCGCGGCCCAGTTCCTCGAAGAGGACGCCCGCATCGGTGAAGGAGCCTCCCTCGCCGCCGTACTCTTCGGGGATGAGGATGCCGAGCCAGCCGGTGGCGGCGAGCTGTCCCCAGGGTTCGAGGGGCGTGGTCTCGTCGGGGGAGGCTATCTGCAGGAGCACCTCCTTGGGGTATTCCTGCGATACGAGGCGACGGGCCGCCGCCTTCAGCATTTCCTGTTCTGGGGTCAGGGAAAGGTCCATTTCAGTCCTCTGGGTGGTTCAAGGATGGCGGCAAGTCGCACGGCCGCGCGCCTCCGCGTCGTTAGAAGTCTGTACTAGCCGAGAGCGCCGGCGCGTTCGCGTACCTCGCGGCCGATGCCGATGCGGCGGGCCATGATGACCTTCTGGATGTCGGTGGTGCCGCCGGGGTGGATGGCGACGATGCCGGCGCGGGAGTGAGCTTCCATGTGTCCTTCGGAAGCGCCGAGCTCGGAGTCGTTGGTCAGGCCGGCCGGGCCGAGGATGTCGAGCATCGCGCGGGCCATGCGGAGGCCGGATGTCTTGCGCATGTAGGAGGCCTGCGGGCCTTCGTAGGTTATGTCGGCCCCGCTGTGGCGCATCCAGTAGTTGCGCAGGTTCAACAGACGGACGATTTCCGCCTCGACGTAGACGTCGACGAGCCGGTCGCGAACATCGGGGTCGCTGGCCATGGGCTCGCCGCGGCGCTCGGTGTTGCGGCAGTGGTCGAAGAGGCGGTCGACGAGCCAGTTGCGGCCGATGCGCCCGCCGGTGCCGTGCTCCAGCTCCAGGTGAGTGGTGGCGACCTTCCAGCCCTGGTTCTCACCGCCGACGAGATTGAAGGCGGGGACGCGGACGTTGTCGAAGTAGACCGTCTGCTTGACGCCGGAGCCTGCGCCGGACTCGCCGCCGGAGATGAGCAGGTCCATGGGCTGGATGGTGATGCCGGGCAGGTGGGAGGGCATCATGAACCAGCCGAGGTTCTCGTGTCGCTTGGCCTCGGGGTCGGTGACGGTGATGGTCCACATGTAGTCGCAGCCGTGATCGCTGCCGACGAATATCTTCTGGCCGTTGAGGACGTAGTCGTCGCCGTCGCGAATGGCCTGCGTCTTCACGTTTGCGAGATCGGAGCCGGCCTCGGGCTCGGAGAGCAACTGCCAGGTGCGGACGCGGCCGGTGAAGATGGGCGGGAGGAAGGCGTGCTTCTGCTCCTCGGAGCCCCAAACGAGGATGGAGTTGCCGCCGAGGCGACCGCCGGAGTCGTAGTAGGGCGGGAGGGTCAGCCCGAAGGCGTCGATCTCCTCCTCGATGACGACGGCGCTGTCAACGTCGAGGCCGCCGCCGCCGTACTCCGCAGGGGCGGTGGGCCAGAGCCAGCCCATGTCGCCGAGCTTGCGGCCGAGATCGCGGCGGAGCTGGTACTGGTCCCAGGTGAGGTCGGCCGGGTCGGCGGGATGCTCCATGCCGTCGGGCACGTTCTCCCTCAGCCAGGCGCTGACCTCGCGGCGGAACTCTTCCTGTTCGTGGGTGTAACGGGATTCAAAGTCCATGGGTGCCTCCGGGTCTAGTCGGTGTAGAAGTGGGGCCTTAGTTCGTCCTCAGGTATGTATCTGCATGATTGCTTATAGACGTCGAATAATGTTTTCGTAACCAGTTGGCTGTGCCTTGGGACGGTTATCCTTTGCCGGCGTCCCTCCGGCGAAACTCTAACGAGATTAATGTGACTGCCCTCTTGATTGCGGAATTCGAATCCAAATCTCCGAAGAATCGAAACTACTTCCAAGCCTGACAGTCGCCTTAGTCTAGGCATAAGCTGGTTCGAGTTCGTAGACCATCACTATTGAAGGATTGTTGGTCGCCAAGCCGAATTCGGTTGGATCCGCATCTTCCAAGTGGAGATGAACCACTTCCCGGAGGTTATGGACCAACTCGTCCAGAGTAGCAGCTTGAGTAACAGCAGCAATCTCAACGAAGGAGCCCACGTAGTAACCCTCGCTTCGGCTGATGCCGACTGTGACAGTGGATTTGAGATAGGTATCTGACATGGATATCGCCCCTTCCTAATAGGCTGGTGCTCGGTCAGTTTACTGGGAGCGGAGGGCGCGGCCGGGTAGGGCACCTGTGTGTACGCCATTATCCACCACGAGCTGGCCGTTGACCATTACGTGGGAGATGCCGTCGGGGAACTGCTTGGGTTCCTCGAAGGTGGAGTTGGCCTTGACCGTCTCCGGGTCGAAGACCACGACGTCCGCCTTCATCCCGTCGCGCAGTATGCCGCGGTCCTGCAGGCCCAGACGCTGGGCCGGGGCGGAGGTCATCTTGCGAACTGCGTCTTCGAGCCGGAACAGCCCCTCGTCGCGGGCGAACTGGCCGAGCACGTAGGGGAAGGTGCCGTAGGTGCGCGGATTCGGCATGTCGCCGGTCATGATGCCGTCGGAACCGACCATCTGCGCCGGGTGGCTGACGATGGTGCGGATGTTGTCGGGGTTGCCGGTACGGGCCACGAAAGCCACCTCCAGGTTCTCCTCGATCAGCATATCGCAGATGGCGTCCACCATACGCTTGCCCTGGTGGCGGGCCAAGTCGCCGAGGGAGCGGCCCTCCCATTCCTTGTTACCGGGCACGTTGCTGAATATATAGTGGTCGAGGGTGAGGCCCCACATGGGCTCCACGGCGTCACCGATCTCGTCGCGGACCGACTGCTGGCTGATCCGGCCAAGCAGGGCGGACGGGCCGCCGGCGTGCACCCAGTAGGGCAGCAGCGAATGGAGCACGGTGGAAGCGGCGGCGTACGGGTACTGGTCATAGGTGACGTCGACGCCGGCATTGCGGCCTTCGTCGACCAGGCCGACCATGCGCTCGCCCATGCCGTCGACTGGGTTGTGGTAGTGCGAGATATGGACGGGCACCCCGGCGCGACGCCCGATTTCGATGGCCTCGCGGAAGGGATCGAGCAGGCGGTCGCCGAGAGTGTAGCGGGCGTGGGTCATATAGATGCCGCCAAGGTCGGCGATGGCCTCGCTGACGGCGACCAACTCGTTGGTGTCGCTGTAGGCGCCGGGGGGATAGGTGAGGCCGGTGGCGAAGCCAAATGCGCCGTCCTGCATTGCCTGTCGCGCCAGTTCGCGCATTCGGGCCAGCTCCGGCTCCGTGGGCAGCCGGTCTTCCCAGCCCATGGCCTCCACGCGGATGGCGGCGTGCGGGGCCATGAAGGCCACGTTGCAAGCGACTCGGTTGTCGAACAGGTTGAGGTACTCGCGGACGGAAGCCCAACGAACACCCTCGGGAGGCATGCCGTTCACTGCCGCTAGGTAGTACAGGAGCTGCTCCAGCTTTTCGGGGGAAGGCGATGGGGCGTAGGACAGCCCATCCATGCCCGTCAGCTCGGTGGTGACGCCCTGTCTCAGCTTGACCTCGTGCTGCGGGTTCGATAGCAGGACCAGGTCGGAGTGGGAGTGCATATCAATGAAGCCGGGGCAGATTACGCTCTGGTTCACGTCGATGGTCCGCGCCGCTTCCACGCTTTCCTCGCCGGAACGCACGATGGTGACTGTGTCGCCGGTGATGCCGACACCGCCGCGATACCAAGTCTGGCCGGTACCGTCAATTATTCGTCCATTGCGAAGGAACAGATCGAACATGCTTCCTCCATTGCTGCTACCGCGGATTCGGCCATTAGCCTACCACAAGCCGAAGACCGGTTGGAGGCCTCCTTCTACCCGAATCCTACGGCGAAGACAGGCTCTCGCCACGAGTGGGGCTTTGAGAAATCCGGGAGAGGATAAGGAGGGCTTTGAGGGTGTTCATCGGGAGCAATTTGAGGCGCGGCGGAAGCAGTGGTGATAGACTACAATCGACGAATATGGAAACTCATAAATTCACCGTTGGACTCAAGGAAAATTCACAGTATGAACATGAACTGTACAGTTTATGTCTCGTAAATGGATGGATGTACAGATCGCCGCACAGTGAGTTTCTTAATCTTGACATGCCGCGAGATCAGGAGAAATAACAGCAATGCTTGATCGCATCCGAGGGTTTGTTAAGCAACTGGAACTGCCTCAGGGTGAGGACGAGAACGTTGTCTACCGGATTATCGATAACGGACGTAATGCGATAGAAGTAACTGCGTCGCAATATGCCATTTGGAGAATGCAGTACGACGTCGCGAAAATCGCCGTCGTGGGGCAGGACACAGTCGCAAACGTACTGGTCAGGACGACATTTTCGATCATGCCGGAAAGCCGGAGCTACAAGCCATTTGGGACTTCCGCATTCTTGCTGCCGGACTTTGATCCTGTTACTCAATACAGCCAGAGGTATGACACCTGGTTACAGTCGGACCTTGGCCATCGGGAAACAGTCCGGCTCCTGACGAGGGAACTGGAAGAATCTCCCGACCGGAACGAGGATGAGGACAGGCGGGCGGAAGAGACGGAAGTCGTGATGTACGCAGTCGCTTCCGGTCTTCCTGGGCTATTTGTCGTAGAGGCAGGCGCTGAAGTCGGCACCCTCATTCGTACGCCATGGGTCCTGCCGGACGGAACTCACCTAGAGGTGGTCGTCGAGAAAGAGGGGGACGGTTTCAGGCTCTCCAGTTCATGCATCTCTCCAGGCGGAGGGGAAAGCCGGGATGCGCAGAGGGTCAACGAACTGTGCGCAGGGCTGGGAGCTTCTTATAAGGATGGAAGCCTATCCGCAAGTGCCGTGGATGTCCTGGAGCTGCCGCATGCGATAGCCACCATGGCCCAAGCCATTGCCTGCGTTTCGTGGTTGCTCCACCAAGGATAACGCCAGGGGGAGTGCGGGCAATGGACAGAAGCGCCGACCAACTGCTGTCGGCGCTTCTTTACTTGTGAACCCATTAATGCCAAGGGTTCGTATTAATTCCTGTCCGTGAAAGAAATTGTTCGGTGGGTACGGGACTGGCTGTGGAAAACACCAACGGCATCATGCTCAACGACATTCACTCTCAACTTAACTCTACTTCGATGCAGTCTGTTGAGACTCCCGCGTCGCTGGAAGGACTGCGGGCGGCAATATCCGGGGTCAGGGACAGTGGCTGCGCCCGGAGCATTGTGCAGGACGTGGAATCGTTCGAGCTGGTGGACGCAGACGGGAACCTGCGAAATTTCATCCGCACCGAGAACCCGGGCTGTTCGGCGCAATCTACTCGGCGGCGCTGCGGCCAATGGCGGGTCACCGCCTGTGCCGTACCGTCCTACTACCGCCTGCCGACCGGGCGCGAGGCCAGCGTTATCTACGGGACCAAACGGCGGGACCATACGGCTGATAGAGCAGGACGATGAGACCTTCCGTAACTGGGTCAAGCACCCCTACGCCTGCGTCGTGTTCAGCAAGCACTTCGAGCACACCGACTGGGGCAGGGCGAAGGTGGTCGACGACCTCAGAGCCTCATCGAACTGGCCTCTGAGCGAGAGGGCAGCTACTTCCTGACCTACAAATGCTTCGCAACGCCGGAGCCACTCGTGTCCTGCTACCTTCAGTTCGCCGAATTCCTCATCCTGAAGGACCTTTACGACCCCGGCGGCGTGTTCTACGGCGACTGGCATCGCGCCTACTTCCCTGGGTTCTGATACCGTGAGCCACGCTTGCCAGCCATCGGGGCGGTGGATATGATTGGCCGGAAGAATCCGGCTGCTGGAGCTTACCCATGTCTACAGTTTCCATCGACCATATCGCCATGCCAACTTCCAACGCCGAGCGGCTTATTGCCTTCTACAAGCGGCTTGGCTTCACCATCAACGACGAAGATGCGTGGAGGGCTGGCGACGCCAACATCTTTTCCATCCAGGTTGGCGATTCGAAGATAAACGTCCACCCGGAGGGCTACGTGGCGGGGCTACGCGGACCGACGGCCATCCCCGGGTGCGCCGACATCTGCTTCGTGTGGGAAGGCACGGTCGAGGAATGCCAGGACTGGCTGTCCGAGGCGGGAGTGGAGGTCATATTGGGCCCGGTGCCACGCAAGGGCGGCAGAGGGTTCGGTGAAGTGCCGTCGCTCAGCCTGTACGCCCGCGACCCGGACGACAACCTGCTCGAGTGGATGACCTATCTGTAGCATGTCCCTGGATAATCTTACGACTGTAATTTCGAGGAAGGTGGCCTCATGGCGATGATGACCGGCAAGGAAGCCCTGGTGCGGATGCTGATTGCGGAAGGTTGCGACCATATCTTCGGAAACCCGGGCACCAGCGAAACGCCGATGATGGATGCCCTTCAGGACTTCCCGGAGGTGAAGTACATTCAGGCGCTGCAGGAAGGAACGGCGGTGGGCATGGCCGACGCCTACGCCCGGGCCACGGGACGTCCGGCCTTCGCCAACATACACATCGCCGGGGGCCTGGCCAATGGTATCAGCGCGCTGTACAACGCCTACCGTGGCGGGACTCCGGTGGTGCTGACGGCGGGCAACTCCGACACGCGAATGCTGCTCAGCGAACCGACGCTGTCGGGCGACCTGGTGCAAATGACCCGGCAGTACACGAAGTGGAGCCACGAGATTCATCACGCGGAGGATATCCCCGGCGCGGTGCGCCGTGCCTTCAACGAGGCCAAGACCCCACCGACCGGCCCGACCTTCCTGTCTTTCCCGTGGGACACAATGGATGTGGAGGCCGATATCGACATCGTGGGATCGAGCCAGGGATATCACCGGGTGCGGCCGGACCGCGAGGCGCTGGAGAAGGCCTCGGAGCTGCTGTCCCAGGCGGAGAACCCGGTCATCGTCATTGGCGACCGCATCGCCCAGTCGGGCGGCGTGGAGCAGATGGTGCAAGTGGCGGAGCGGCTGGGCGCCAAGGTGTTCGCGGCGGCGTTCTCCGAGGTCAATTTCCCCACCAGCCATCCGCTGTGGAGCGGCATGCTCAACACCAGCAGCCCGGTTACACGGCGGCTGCTGAACGGCGCCGATGTGGTGCTGGCGGTGGGCGCCAACATCTTCTCGTCCTTCCTGTACGTGGACGTGCCGTTGCTGGACCCCGCCAGCAAGCTGGTGCACCTGGACAGCGCCACCAGCGAAGTTGAGAAGAACTATCCCACCGAGATTGGCATCTTCTCCGACCCGGCCACCGGCCTGGCCGAGCTGGCCGACGCCCTCGACCAGGATATGTCTGGTCCGGCCAAGGAGGCCGCCGCCACCCGCATGGCCGAGCTGGGGGAGAGGCGGAGGCGGGCCCGCGAGGAGTACCAGGAGCGTCTGCGGCAGAGTGGGACAACAACCCGATGGCCGTGGAGCGGATGATGCACGAGCTGGCCGCCGCCGCTCCTCCAGGCAACATCGTGGCCGATGAGGCGGTTACGTCGCGGCCGGCCATGATGCAGGAGTTCGACTTCGACGAGCCGGGCACGTTCTTCGGCATACAGGGCGGAGCGCTGGGATGGGCGATGCCCGGTGCCCTGGGCCTGAAGCTGGCGAACCCCGACCGCCCGGTGCTGGCGGTTGTCGGCGACGGCGCTTCGATGTACACCGTGCAGGCGCTGTGGACCGCCGCCACGTTCAACATTCCGGTGGTATACGCGATCTGCAACAACCGGGCCTATCGCATCCTGAAGGTCAACATGGACATCTACCTGAAGCGAATGCTGAACGACGAGGGGCGCGTCAGCGAGTACACGGGCATGGACTTCGCAAACGCCCTGGACCTGGCAGCGATGGCGCAGGCCATGGGGGTGGCCAGCGAAAAGATCACCGACCCGGCGCAGATCGGGCCGGCCGCCCGTCGAATGTTCGAAAGCGGAAAGCCCGGCCTCCTGGACATCAGCATCGACGGCTCGCTATAGCGGGCGCGCCAGCGGAGAAACGGCACACGCCTTCGGTGTCCGCGCATCTGAAAACACTCAAGCGGAATGACCGGAGATACGCGCGCGCCGGCTAGTCGGGTGTGCCAATGGGTAACTTGCTGTGTTACCCATTGATGATCCAATAGAAACGGTCCGGTTGCCCGGCGAGGTCAAGCCAGGGAACGGAACGCCGTTGTCATATGCATTCCGCTATGCTCGTTGCGGATTCTGTGAGTGATAATCATTATGTAAATTGACAAACCTAATTTGCGTATCCTATCCTATTAAACTGAGGTTCCCCACCTCTGCCTTGAATACGGTTAATCTCTAACGCTGTCCGGCGCACATGCGCCGACAGGAGGCCACATGGTAACACCCCCAACTTCGTCATCAATGGACACGGGGGCGGCCCGCCTGAACGCCAACAAGAACGCGCAGCGCGTTGTCTCGCCATCGATGGTAATTGGCCTCGGGTCAACCAGTTGTCAGATTGTCCGCAAGCTTGAAGCTACTTCAGAAAACTGGAGCTTCGAGGACCGGAAAAATCTGGCCTTTCTATATATGGATACCCGCGAGGCCACCCGGGGGGAGATTTCCCGGGGTTCACGGTTCATCCCCCTGATCCTGCCCCATTTCTCCAACCTGAGGGATATGCGTCCCTGGATCACCGAATGCGTTCCGGAGCTGAGATACCTCAGCCTGTCGCGGGAGGGCGCACTGGGCACCCTGGCCAACGCCGGAGTGGCCGGACGCTTCAATTACAGCGAAATACGCGGCCATCTTGACTCCACGATCGAGCAGATTTGCCCGTACTATGAGGGCATTACCTACCTGCGCATCCATATCGTGGCGTTCCTCGGCGGCGGCACGGTGGGGACACTGCCGGTGCTGCTGGCAGCTCTCTCCGAAGTGCGGGGCACGGCCTACAACTTCAGCGTGGTGCTCCACCTGTTGTTGCCCCAGCGCGGCATGTCCCGGGATCCCGAGACCACCTATCCGCTGCAGTTGCGAAACGCCTACGCCATTCTCCAGTTCCTGCGCTCCATCACCGGCGTGCAGGTGGGGCGTGGCGAACACACCGGCAGCGATACCTTCAATTTAACGGTCTACCCGGATAAACGAATTGAGGCCATCGGGCCTCACTTCGATGTGTGCCTCCTGCATCGGTCGCCCAAGGACTCATTGCCGGTACAGCGCAACCATGTGGCGCGAATCCTCGAGGACCTAGTGGCGGATGCGTGGGGCACCGGACAGGACTGGTGGGCCCGCTTCCACGAGACCATGCGCGAGGCCAACAACCAGGAAGATGCGCGGTTCGGTTCGATTAGCTCCCGCGAGATTGGGCTGCTCGATGGATTTTTCACCCAAACCGCCAAACAGTACCTCCAAAACCAGTGGCGAAACCGCCTGTAGTCAGGGAGAGAAATATGGCAAGACTCAAAATACGCAGGAACCGGCCATCCTTCAGCCAGGCGAGCGCCAACCTTCCCACGCCAGTGGACCCGCTGGCTTTTCTGCAGGCGGGCCGGACCGGAAGCGCCCGGGACGCGTATAACCAGATCCTGGGCACGCTCCACGAGGTCCTGGCCGACGTGGAGCGTGCCCTGAACTCGATCTTCGAGCGGCTGCGCCCCGACGGCAACATCAGCGACCGCATGGCGATGGAGGCCAACAGCGACGTCAGGACCGAGATGGCCCGCGCCAGCGCACTGGCTGACGTCAGGAGGAACGAACTGCAGGACGGGACTTCCTTCCGCCTACAGGCAATGTTCCTTCAGAACCTCATTATGAACCCGGATGAAGACCCGCCGCTGCGACGCTGGGCCTCGCTGGCCGACCGCGTGGTGCAGCGCGACTTGCCCGTGGTTTCGGAGCCCACACACGCCGAGCTGGACGTTGGCCCCAAGGACCGGCGGCGGCGCCTTCTACGCTGGCAACAGGAGACGGACGAGTGGCTCGAGGTGCTGTGCCTGAACCGCACAGGTGAAGTGGTTGCCAAGCTGCTGGAAGAGATCGGCGATTACTCTTCTTCTTGGACGGATACCGTCAACCAATTGCGCCGGGAGTCGGTTGGAGGCGGCAGGCTGTTCCGGGAGGTAACCGATCCTGAGTACTGGACCTTCGACAACGATGACCCGACGGTCAAGAATTTAGTGTCCGGTCGCCAGGCCCAGGATATAGCATCGCGGATACTGAACCGCTTCCAGGTCAGCAACCTGGACTTGATGGAAGTCTGTCAGCATGTCCACAACAGGCTGGAAGGGAAGCCAATCTATGGCTCCGACCGGGTCGATGTATTTGAGCTGGAGAACCATCTGGCAGAGGCCGTAGCCACCAAGATCAAGGACACCGTTGCCATCGACGACGGCTTCCTGTCCCTGATCTCCAACAACAGCGGACGGCTTGGCGAGGAGCTGGGCGAACTGCTGGTGGAAATGCGAATGGGCGCCGCGGCCATGGAAGAAAAGATGTGGCGCGTCGGCGAATACCGGATGGGCCACGTCGATTCCGCGGCCGGGGTCGGCATCACCGCCTCCGCGCTACACGACTCGGTACTCCGCGGCTTGGGCGGCGGACGCAGGTTCGCTGCGGTAGAAGGCCACCCCAGCGACAACCACCGCTTCGAGGTGCAGATGTCCACCGTCGGCGCTTCGCTGTCGGACCTGGCCATCTTCAGGGACATGGTGAACGCCTGGTATTCCTGGCATTTCGAGGAGCGGCGTGGGGAGAACGGCAATCGCAACGCCCGGGTCGAGGCCGTCAAGAAGGACTCTTGGAAGCTCTACCCTGACATCGGACAAAGCACAGGCGTGCGGTCGGCCGTTATCGAGCTCATCGACGACGACCTTCGGCAGGTCTGGAACACGCCCGGCGACGTTGCCCTTCGCCTGGCCTACGGGCAGCTGGAAGAGTCGGACGCAGAGTTGGTGCATACTGTGAACAACGGGCAGGCCAAACTCACCAGTTAGTGCTGGTAACCGGACTCTCCAGGGAGACACTGATCGCGCCGTCTGTGAATTCAGGCGGCGCGGCTCTTTTCCGGACCCATTCGACCGATTTAGCACCGCAAAGGCAGGAGGTGTCATGCAGCAGAGACCGAGGTTCAGGCTTGAAGGAAAGGTGGCAATCGTTACCGGCGCAGGCTCCAGCGGGCCGGGAGTCGGCACCGGCAAGGCCACGGCCATCCTGTTCGCACGGGAAGGCGCGAAGGTGCTCCTGGTGGACCGCGCGGCACAACAGGCGGAGCAGACCCTTGCCGCTATCCACGAAGAGGGTGGAGAAGCATCGGTCTTCGAGGCGGATGTCACCAGCACCCACGACTGCCGCGCCATGGTGGACGCCGCCGTGGCGCGTTACGGCGGCGTCCATATTTTGTTCAACAACGTGGGCATACTGGGACGGGGCACCGTGGTGGACGTCGACGAGGACCACTGGGACGAGGTGCTGAACGTCAACCTGAAGTCGATGGTGCTGACCAGCAAACACGCCATCCCGAAGATGATCGAGGCCGGAGGCGGCTCCATCATCAACGTTTCGTCCATCGCCGGCATGCGGGCCGGCAGCGGCGGCGCTGCTGTGCCATATGCCGCGTCCAAGTCCGGCATCATCGGCCTGTCGGCAACGATGGCTGTGACCCATGGCCGCGACAATATACGGGTAAACTGCATTGCTCCGGGCCACATCTACACGCCGATGGTGGCGGGCGCCATGGCCGACGAGTTCCGCGACCTGCGACGCCGGGCCGGGCCGCTCGGCACCGAGGGCGATGCGTGGGACATTGGCTGGGCGGCAGTGTTCCTCGCCAGCGACGAGTCGCGCTGGGTGTCCGGCATCGTGATGCCAGTCGACGCTGGCCTGCTGGCCACCACGCCCCTAGCGATGCTGGAGCACCTGCGGTAGCGCACCACTTCTTCCGGAGCAAAAGAAGACCCGTTCATCCTGAGCACATTGAAGGACGAACGGGTCTTAGTTTCCGGCTGCGCAGGCGAAGCGATGGGCAGGCTATTCCGCGTCGGGGTGAGTGCTGATGAACCGGGCCGCCTTGGCCGGGTCGACATGCGGGGCGCGAACTTCGACGCCGGACGTTTCTTCCTGCAGGCGGAACGTTACCGAGCTGTCGTGGCCTCCCCAGCCGCGGTTCATTGCCTCGATGGCAATCTGCTCGGCCAGGTTGGCCACCGGCATCGGCACGTTGAACTCGCGGCCCAGGTCTGTGGCCAGGCCGATGTCCTTCCGAGCCAGCTCCAGCGCGAAGCTGGGCGGTTCGAACTCGCCGCGGAACAGGGTGCGGGCCACGCCCTCGTGAAGGATGTTCATCCGGCCGAGGGACCCGCGGCGGATGCACTCCCACAGGGGTTCCGGATCGACGCCGGCCTTGACGCCCAGAGTCAGCCCCTCAGCAATGGCCTGGCGCACGCCGTGGCCGATCATGTTGTGGACCAGCTTCGCCACCGAACCCGCGCCAATCTCCCCGGCGTAGAAGACCTTGTCGCCGAAGGCGTCGAGCAACGGTTTGACGCGGTCGAATATCTCGCGTTCACCGCCGACCATCACCGCAAGGTTGCGGGTCTGCGCCCCGGTCTTGCCGCCGCTGACCGGCGCGTCCAGCACATGGACGCCCTTGGCCCGGAACTGGACCTCCAGCTCGCGGATCAGCGTCGGGCGGCTGGTGGACAGGTCGATGTAGACCGAGCCGGGCCTGATGCCTTCCAGTACGCCCTCGTTGCCCACGGCCACCGACTCCACCTCGCGAGGCCCCGGCAACGAGGTCAGCGTCACGTCGCAGCGTTCGGCCACGTCGGCTGGCGAGTTGTCCAGCCTCGCGCCGCCCTCCAGGAACTGACGCGTGGCCTCCTCGCGCAGATCGAAAACCACCATCGGGTAGCCGGCCTTCTGGATGTTCCCAGCCATGCCGCCGCCCATATTACCCAAGCCAATAAATCCTACGGTCTCCATGCTTCACCTCTGAAGCCGCCGGGCCAAAGTGGCCCGGCCAGCGAAATTTGCGCTGTGATTATAGTACAGGGGTATCCGGCGGACGCGATCCGTGCAGGTCGATGGGCGGCGACCGCTATTCCGCGAACATCAGGCGTGCCAGTTCGGCCAGGTTGGGCACCTCGAGGGAAGGCACGGCATCGGTACGGCGGGACCCGCCGCCCCGGTCCGGCCGATTCACCCACACGCTGTCGATGCCGACGCGGTTCGCGGGGCCGATGTCGTGGAACAGGCTCTCGCCGACGTGCAGCCAAGGGTCAAGGGCGTCGTCCAAGCCAATCCGCTCCCGTGCCTCGTAAAAGGGTTTCAGGTCAGGCTTGTAGCTTCTCGCCTGTTTCGAGGTGATCACCGCACTGAACTTGACGCCCAGGGCCTCCTCTGAATGCCTGAACAGGTCGTCGTCGACGTTCGAGATTATGGCCAGCCTGTACCGCCCCTGCATTTTGCGCAGGGCTTCCGTCGCATCTGGAAAGACGGGCCATCTGGGCAGGGAGTCCGGTAGTGCTTCGGCCTCTGCCGGTGGCAACCGGATGCTGACCTGCCACGCCATGATCTCCATCACGTCGCGCAGGACGCGCCGGTAGTCCAGAAATTCTCCTCCGGCCTGCACCTTCGGCTCCGAGTCGGCGAAGAGGGTCAGGATTTCCTGCCTGCTCCGGCGCACCCCGTGTTGGGCAAACACGCCGGCCACCGCATCCGCGATGCCGGTTTCCCAGTCCACCAGGGTCCCGTAGCAGTCGAAACTGACCCATTGGTATCGGTTGAAATCCAGCAAGACGAGTCTCCGTTCAGGTTGTTGGGGTTTGAATGTCGCCTCCCGATATGGTATCAGCCCTGGCCGCCCTTGAGCGGGTGGGCTTTGAGTGGGCGGAGTATTTCGGATACACTAGCCCGCGTTGATTTCCGACGACTTCGCTATCCGGCTCTTCGAGGTGAATCGTGCTGTTTCCTTCGCCCGCTAACGACCGGCTGCTGTACAACCTGGACAACGAGCTGCCGTCTCTCTGCGCCTACGTGTTCAGCCACCCCAACATGGTCGAGGTGGCCGGCGTGGCGGGTATGGACGCTTTCATGGCCGACATGATGTTCACCGCCCACGATTGGGACAACATCGCGCACCTGATACGGGCTGCGCGCGGTACCGGCATCTCGCCGCTGATACGGGTGCAGGCCTTCCCTTGGGCGACCGGCACCGACCGCCGCACCGTGTCCGACGCCGCGCGGGCGCTGGCGCTGGGGGCAACGGCCGTCACCGTGTCGGTCGGCTCGAAGGAGGAGGTGCAGGAGCTGATGGGGCTGCGGGACGACTGGCACCGACTCATACACCTGCGCCGCTTCAACACCGCCGAGGAGTTTCCCGAGTTCAACGCCAAGACCCGCGAGGGGACGCTGGTGGTGCCCACCGTCGAGAGCGAGGGCGGCCTGCGCGACCTCGACGAGATCCTGGCCATCGACGGCGTACGCCTCGTGTGGCTGGCGGCAGGTGACGTCACCAAGATCCTGGGCGTGCCCTTCAAGTACGACGACCCCAAGGTGATGCGGCTGCTGGAAAACGCGGTGAAGACCGGGGAGAAGCACGGCGCGGCCATTATGTACAACATGGGCCTCGACTCGCCCGACTTCGACGCGATGGCCGAGTCGGCGAGGCGCTACTTCGACGTGGGCGTGCGGGTTGTGGGCCTGGGCGCCATGGAGTGGCACATGCAGATGGCCCTGCAGCACATCCGTCGCAAGGCCATCGGCTAGCCCTTTCGTTTCCTCTCAGCAGTCTCGGAAAGGGAGGTCAACAGTCTCGGAAAGGGAGGGAAGATGCCGCGTCAGGCGTAGAGCCAGTCGGGGACGCGCTGTCCCTGACCACCGGCGCCGCGGGCCAGCGAGTCCTTGAGCATCCCGATCTTCGACCGGAAGGGGTGCACCTGGTTGCGCTCGTGGGTGACTCCGAGGCCGACCAGGAACATCAGGCTCTTGCCAGCGGCGTGGGGCGAGAAGAAGGCGGTGACGGCGTCGTCGAAGAAGGTCATGCCCGTCGCTCCCATTCCCATGGCATGACTGCTCAAGTACATTCGCCCGCCGATGATGCCCGCCTCGAGCTGCGCCGCACGGTATCCCCGGTTCCCGAGGCGCGACAGGATGGCGTCAATGTCGGCCATGAAGTAGGCGACGGCGCTGGCGTCTGCCCCCAGGGCCTGCTCGAAGCACAGGTGCCCGGCTTCCTCCCGGAACTCGCCTTCCTGAAGCAGCTCCAGCAACCCTCTCTCGGGCGAATAGTAGTAAGATCCCGGCTTGATTCCTTCAGCCGCGTTCACAATCAGGTAGGTGTCGATCAGGCTGGAGCCGTAGTCTGCCGGAATCGGCGCGGTGGAGGCCGAAAGCAGGGCTTCGAGACGCCCACCCGGCGTTGGGACGCGGCCGAAGCGACGGGTGGAGCCGCGATGCGCGATGGTGGCTCCCAGTGGTTCCGATTCGGGCCACTGTCCGCTTTCGGGGGTGTGCGTCGGCCCAGACGAGACCCCAGCGCGCCACTGACGCACTTCGCCGCCGTCGGCTAGGCATGAGCCGGCGTGCAGGGCGCGCGTCTCCGGGTACTCGGTGCGCCGCTCGTCGCCCATCGCGCCGGTGGGGGCCGCGGAGAGCCGTTGAACGGGGGGCGGGGCGGTCTGTCCCGTGCCGACGGGCACCAGGAAGAAGGATGCCTCGCTGCCGGACGCAAGGCCGAGCAGGGCGTCGACATCGGCGTCCACGAATCCGGCAACGATCTCGGCAGGCAGACCCAGGGCATTGGCGGTGGCGGTCATGTTGGCGAAGATGGTGCCGTTGTCCCAGTAGCAGTAACGGTAGCCGCGCTCGCGGTACTTCCAGGCGCTGCGCCAGAAGACGCAGCTGCAGACGATGGTGGCCGGAGCATCGGCGATGCCCGGGTGTCCGGACGACGCCTCCGCCAGGTTGCCTCGAAAGTCGCCGGAGCGCAGGAGTGTCAGGGCGTTTTCGGAAGGCCCGTAGTGGTAGATGCCCGCAGGCAAACCCGGCAGGTCGCCGCAGACCACGTACAGCTCGATGGGGTACAGCGCCCCGGCGGATGCGGCCGCACGGTAATGCACCTCACCGGCAGACCGCAGGAAGCTGCGTCGGATCAGCCCCGCCGAGTAGTGCAGCAGCTGCGCCAGCGCCGCCAGGTCCAGCTGCGCCGAGGATGCTGCCAGTGCGCCCCCAACCGCCTGCAGCGCCGGCATCTCCGGCGAGGGCAGCTCGGCGGGAAGCGCCACCGTTGGCAGGCCCGAGTAGGTCTTGTACAGGGACGGCTTCGTGGAAAGGCTGATGTAGCTGAGCTTTGTGGCGTTGTGGAAGCTGCGGGCCGTCGTGGTGTCGCTGTTGGGCATGGTGTTGTCCGCCCCTGTTTCCGTTTGCGTCAGATGGTGCCCTTGTACTGGGGAGCGCGCTTCTCGACGAAGGCGCGGGCCGCCTCGGCGTGGTCGGGATGGTGGGCGCTGCGGGCCTCCAGCGACAGGCCGAGGTCGAGGGTCTGATTCAGGTCGTTCCAGATCTTCTTGTTGATGGCGTGCTTGGTGCCCCGAATGGCCAGTGCCGGACCGTCCGCCAGCCGCTGCGCGAGGTCCATGACGGTGTCCATGAGGTCGTCGTGGGGAACCACCCGGTTGACCAGGCCGATGCGTTCGGCCTCGGCGGCTTCGATTATGTCGCCGGTCATCAGCAGTTCCTTGGCCTTGGCCACGCCCACCAGCAGCGGCCAGATGACCGCGCCGCCGTCTCCCGCCACCAGCCCGGCGCGGACGTGGGTGTCGCCGATGCGGGCGCGGTCGGAGGCGTAGATGACGTCGCAGAACAGGGCCAGCGTCGCCCCGAGTCCCGCCGCCACGCCGTTCAGGGCGCAGATGACGGGCTGCTCAACCCACAGGATGTTCTGGACGATGCGCCGCCCGCTGGGGGAAATCGCGCCGATGGGCCGGTCCTGCAGGGCGATTGCGCCACCACGCTCGTCCATGGCCCGCACGTCGCCGCCGGAACAAAAGCCGCGGCCCGCGCCGGTGAGCACCACCGCGCCGACGTCGGCATCGCGGCCGACCTCGTGGAAGACATCCTCTATCTCGCGGTGCATCACCTCGTTGGCCGCGTTCAGGCTCTCCGGACGGTTCAGGGTGATGGTCAGGACCTTGCCGGACTGCTCGACGAGAAGCGTTTCGTAGTTGTAGCTGGGCATTACTTCTTCAGCCTATGGGGCGGGCTAGCCGTTGCCCATCGCAATGATTTCGTCGTATTCCTCTCTGGTCACCGGCTGGATGGACAGGCGCTGGCCCTTGCGGATGAGCAGCATATCCTTCAGCTTGGGGTTCGCCTTCACGTCGGCCAGCGTCACTGGCTTGGACAGTGGGGCTTCCGCCTGGATTTCCACCACCGTCCAGACCGTCTCGCCGGGGCTGCTCTTGGGGTCATAGTGCTTGTCGTTGGGGTCCCACGCCGTGGCGTCGGCGTAAGCTTCCTTCACGATGCGGGCGGTTCCGACCACCGCCGTGGGCTTGGCGCTGCTGTGGTAGAACAGCACCCTGTCGTCCACCTTCATATCGTCGCGCATGAAGTTGCGGGCCTGATAGTTGCGAACTCCGTCCCACTCCGCCGTGCTGTTTTCCTCGTTGAGAAGGTCGTCGAAGGAATAGGCGGACGGCTCTGACTTGAACAGCCAGTACTTCGGCTCAGGCAATTTAGCACCTCCTGCACGGGAGCCTGCCTCTGCCATGTCGCAGAGTGCAGGACCGATTCCAGCGCGGACCGGGTTTCATCGTGACGCATGACTCGCAGGCGAGCGATTTTTCTCTAGGCATGTAAAGTTTCGCGAATCCCTGGGGGGAGAGACGCGCTTGTTCGGGGCTGGAAGCGCTGCCGTTTCGGGGGCAAAAAGCAAATTGCTTCGGCAGAAACTCATCGAGATAATGGTATAAGGGCGCGTCCTTGTCTGGCAAGCGGCAAGTGTCATCAGGTAGGGCGATCGAGTCTTATTTCTCAACACACAAATTCGGCCGGAATGTCGGTGGAGGTTGCGGGCAGCGCCTCCTTCGGTTCTGGGAGCGAGGGTAGAGGGGGATTTGGATTCCCGCCTGCGCGGGAAAGACGGGTTATGAGGCCTCTGGCGTTTAAGACGCGATTGCCCTGTGTCGCCATTGAAGGGGGCCGCTGAAGGAGTACGCGGGAAGGGGTTCGCGGGAAGGTGTCCGGGGGCCCCACCAATCCAGCTCACTCGCTTCTAGCGCAGTCGGATGCCGGCGGCTTCGCGGTCGTAGCAGCCCTCGATCAGGTCCTCGCGCTCCTGGCGCAGCACGTTCTTGCGCACCCGCAGGCTGGGCGTTCGTGGCAGCTCGTCGCGTACCTCCCAGTATCGCGGTACCTTGAAGTAGGCCAGGTGTTCGGCGCACCAGTACACGACGTCCTCGGGGTTGACCGAGGCACCGGGGCGCGGCGTCACGTAGGCCTTGACCTCATCCTCCCCCAGTTCCGAGGGAACCGCGACCACGGCGCAGTCCAGGACGTTGGGGTTCGCCTTGATGACGTTCTCCACTTCCTGCGAGGAAATGTTCTCGCCGCGGCGGCGGATTATGTCTTTCTTCCGGTCAACGAAATACAGGAATCCGTCGTCGTCCAGCCACCCGAGGTCGCCGGTGTAGAGCCAGCCGTCGCGCAGCGTTTCGCGGTTCTGCTCGTCGTTGCGCCAGTAGCCGGACATCACCGCCGGGTTCTTGATCGTGATTTCGCCGATGGTGTTGGGGCCGACGTGAACGCCTGTCTCGGCGTCGGCGATGCGGATGGTGTTCTCAAAGCGCGGGTCGGGGTGCTGTCTGGCCCTGCCAGATGAGCCTGCCCGCCGGTCCTCCCGTATCTCCTCGATGGTGCCATAGCAGGTCTCGGTCATGCCGAAGCCGACTATGATGTCGGTGGCGAACCGATCCTGGAACTCGGACAGGAACTCGGGCGAGAAGGACGGCGAGCCGTAGAAAAGCCGGACGGTGTTGTCGGCATCGTCGGGCTGTTCCGGGTTCTTGGCCAGCACCGGCATCATCATGCCGATGAAGTTGACCACCGTGGCCCGGGCCTCGCGCACCTGCGACCAGAACCGCGACGCGCTGAACCGGTCGACGATAACCAGCGTGGCACCGGTCGCCAGGGCGCCCATGGTGGAGTAGTACTGGATGTTGGCGTGGTAGAAGGGCAGGCAGGTGAAGAAGCGGTCGTCGGGGGTGGCCTGCGTCCAGTGTCTGAAGCCTTGCCCGGCGGCGGCGTACATCCGGTGGGTGACCATCACGCCCTTGGGGTTGCCGGTGGTGCCGGAGGTGTAGACCAGCATCGACACGTCGTCGGGCGACACCTCGGGCCGGTCTGCCAGCGGCTCGGCCAGGTCGAACCCCTCGCGAAACGATGTCCAGCCATCGCTTGCCGGCTCGTCGCCCCGCAGAATGCGGTGTCGTATGCCGGGGGCCAGGTCGGCGGCGGCCCCGGCAACTTCGGCCAGCGACGGGTCGGTGACTAGGGCGACGGCCTCGGCGTTGTTCAGGATGTAGGCGGTCTCGTCGCGGCGGTAGGCGGTGTTGATGGGGACGCTGACGGCACCGAGCTCGGAGAGGCCGAACCAGCAGTACAGGTACTCGATGGCGTTGGGCATGAACAGGCATACGCGGTCGCCGTGGCCCACACCCATTTCGCGGAACATCGACGCCGTTCGGAGCACCGCATCGCGGATCTCGCCGTAGGAGTGGGACTGCCCGTCGATCTCCACGAAGGTCTTGCCGGGGTCGGCCTCGGTGATGCGGTCGAGGACGCGCCCGATGGTGGTGTGCCAAGGCAGCGTCGCTGCCGATTGCGCCGTTTCCTGCTGTGTGCTCATGCCCGCTCGCCCCCTGTGGGATTTGCGGTCAAGCTACCACGCAGCTACCGGGCGGTCAATAAGCCAAGCGAGAGGGTGCGACGGCGCAGCCGGGTGGCGCCGCAGTCGCGGTACGGGTGTTGGGCGACTTTGATTTGAAGGAGATGGTGCCTGCGTCGGTGGTCTATTAATAGTATTCAGCCAAGTTCTGCCCTCGGGCAATGGCCATTGAGTGGAGGGAGATCAATTTGGGAGTGAGGCGATCACGAATCCCTAATCTCGCGCCGGCGTGCCAATGCCGCGGTACAGCAACCGTTTTCTTCTGCGAGAGCCAGCGTGGCGGCGTCACCTAATGGGCGTTGTTGGAATCGATTCTCCAGCGCACCCCAGCACCGAGAGGGGAGCCATGGCCATCTACTACAGGAGGGGAGCCATGACCATCTACTACAGAATCGTCTCCCGCGTGCTGCACTGCCCAAGTGCTGGCACAAATCCAATGACCGCCTTCCAATGACCGCCTTCCATGGTGTCAATTTGTGCCGCGTATGGGCATTCAGCTTCCACGGCGACGGCACAATATATAGTATCCCGCACTTGCAGCGGATATAATAATCGCCAATTTACGGCAGTGCTCCTCAGCCAGGCGCGGCAAGGGACACGCCCGACTCTTTCAGCCACAGGAGGCCCGCCACGACTACGCCCAAGCTGCCGATAGGCCGAAGGGTTGCCGCCAGCGATGACCTGGAAGTTTCCGCTTACCTGGAGATTGCCAGCGGCTCCGAGACCGAATCCGAAGGCGCCGCCCGGCAGGTCAACGAGGGCATCGCGGTCATCGACTTCGGCTCCCAGTACAGCCACCTCATCGCCCGGCGAGTCCGCGAGCTCAAGGTCTACTCCGAGATCACCAATCCCTCAGACCTGTGGGAAAAGGTAGAGCGGATAAACCCCAAGGGCATCATCCTCTCCGGCGGGCCGGCCAGCGTCTACGAGGAGAACGCGCCCCGCATACCCGACTGGGTATTCGAGCGGAATCTGCCCATCCTCGGCATCTGCTACGGAATGCAGGCGCTGGTGCACCAGCTCGGCGGCACCGTGGCCCGGGGGCTGAAGCAGGAGTTCGGCCACGCGCTGCTGCACCAGGACAGCCCCTCGGCCGGATGGGGTCTGCCCGGCGGCCGGCCGCCCCTGTTCCACGACCTGCCGACGTCGCTGCAGGTGTGGATGAGCCACGGAGACCGCGTCGAGTCGCTGCCACCGGGGTTCTCGAGCCTTGCCTTCACCGAGAACTCTCCGGTTGCCGCCATCGGCAACGGCCGCGATATGTTCGGTCTGCAGTTCCACCCGGAGGTGAACCACACGCCCCTGGGCAAGGACATCCTCGGGAACTTCCTGTTCCGAATCTGCGAATGCGACGGCACCTGGACCCCCGGCAACGTCGCCGCCGACGCCATCGCCCGCATCCGCGAGCAGGTGGGCGACGGCCGGGTCATCTGCGCGCTGTCCGGTGGCGTCGACTCGGCGGTCACCGCGGCCCTGCTGCACCGGGCCATTGGCGAACAGCTCACCTGCATTTTCGTCAACAACGGCCTGCTTCGGCTGGAAGAGGCCGAGCGAGTGCAAGCCACGTTCCACCGTGGCATGGGCCTTAACCTGGCCTACGTGGATGCCTCCGAGCGATTCGTCACTCGACTGGCCGGGGTCATCGACCCCGAGGCCAAGCGCAAGGTCATCGGCGAAGAGTTCATCCGGGTCTTTGAGGAAGCCGCCACCGGCCTGGGCGAGACCGAGTTCCTGGCGCAGGGCACGCTGTATCCCGACGTCATCGAGAGCGAGGCGCCCGGCAACGCCCCGGCGGGTGCGCAGCTTTCCGCCCGCATCAAGTCCCACCACAACGTGGGCGGCCTGCCGGAGAACATGAAGCTGCAGCTGGTGGAGCCGCTGCGCTACCTGTTCAAGGACGAGGTGCGCGACGTGGGCGTGGAGCTGGGCCTGCCTCCCGACATGGTCTATCGCCAGCCCTTCCCCGGCCCTGGGCTCGCCATCCGCGTCATCGGTGAGGTAACGCAGGAAAAGCTGCACATGCTCCGGGCCTGCGACTGGATAGTCATCGACGAAATCAAGGACGCCGACCTGTACCGCCGCGTCTGGCAGAGCTTCGCCGTCCTCAGCGACAGCCGCACCGTGGGTGTGCAGGGCGACTTCCGCACCTACGGCTACGTCTGCGCCATACGCTGCGTAACCAGCGAGGATGCCATGACCGCCGACTGGGTGCGCCTGCCCTACGAGGTGCTGGCCCGCATCTCCAACCGCATCGTCAACGAGGTTCCGGGCGTCAACCGCGTGGTGTACGACATCACCTCAAAGCCCCCGGGCACCATCGAGTGGGAATAGCGCCGGTGCGAATCCGTATTAGGCGGTCCCTGCCTTTGGGAAGGGTGGAGTCAGGGCGGTGAGGGTCTTCGTGGTGGGGAACGGCGCCCGCGAGCACGCCCTGGCCTGGCGCATCAGCCGCAGCCCGTCGCTGACCCGGCTTTGGGTCGCGCCCGGCAACTACGGCACTGCTGGCATCGCCACCAACCTGAACGTCGGCTCCGGCATCGAAGCCCTGACGTTCGCGGCCCGCGAGCTGGCAGCCGATCTCGTCGTCGTCGGCCCAGAGGCCCCACTGGCCGACGGTCTTGCCGACGAATTGACTTCCGCCGGCATTCCGGTCTTCGGCCCCACGAGCGCCGCTGCGAAGCTGGAATCCAGCAAGAGCTTCGCCCGTGAGGTGATGCGGCAGTCGGGCGTCCCCGGTCCCGAGTTTGCCGTCTTCCGCGAGGAGTCCGCGGCGCTCGATTTCCTTCAGGGCAATCCCGGCCGGTGGGTGGTCAAGGCCGACGGCCTGGCGGCGGGCAAGGGCGTAACCGTCTGCGACGACGAGTTTCAGGCGGCGGCGGCTGTCCGTGCGGCCATGTCCGGGCGGGCCTTCGGAGAGGCCGGAGCGACGGTCCTGCTCGAAGAACGCCTCGCAGGCCCCGAGGTCAGCGTGTTCGCCTTCACCGACGGCGAACATATCGCTCCCCTGGTCGCGGCCTGCGACTACAAGCGACTGGGCGACGGTGACCACGGCCCCAACACCGGCGGCATGGGCAGCTACTCGCCTCCCGCCTTCTGGTCCACCGAACTCAGCGCCCAGGTGGAGAGCCGCGTCATGCGCCCCGTGATCGACTCGATGGCCGAGCGGGGCACACCCTACCGCGGCGTCCTGTATGCCGGGCTGATGCTGACCGGCGATGGCCCCAGGGTTCTGGAGTTCAACTGCCGTCTCGGCGACCCGGAGACACAGGTCCTCATGCCGCGCCTCGCTTCCGACCCGCTGGAGCTGATGCTGGCCTGCGCCGTGGGTACGGCCGAGGGTACGTTGGACCGCATCAACGTCCGCTGGGACGACAGGCACTGCGCGGGGGTGGTGATGGCGTCCGGAGGCTACCCCAACCACTACGACACGGGCTTCGAAATAGCCGGCCTGGACGAAGACGGCAGCAATACGCCCGTCTTCACCGCAGGGGTTGGCGCTGGTCAGGGAGGCGTGCCCGTAACCTCCGGAGGGCGGGTGCTCACGGTGGTCGGCGGCGGCGATTCCATTGCCGAGGCGAGAGAACAGGCATACCGGCGTCTCGAAACCATACGATTCGAGGGCGCTTGCTGGCGGACTGATATCGGGCTGAACGCATGAGCAGCGCCCGTTCGTCGCCCCAGTTGTCCCCGGCCCACCTGCGTCGCCTGTACGACGAAGCTGTCGAATCGGGAACGCTGGACACTTACCGCAGGCGGCGCTGGAGCCGGGCGGCGGAGTTCGCCGGCTGGCTGGAGCAGGATGCAATTGAATCATTGCAGCCGGAGCAGGCGCTGCGGCTGTACCGTGCCTCCGGGGGACGCGACTCGGCGTCCTTCACGGGCAACAGCATAGAAGACCTGAGAGACAGCCTGGACTTCCTCTTGTATGATACTATCAAACTGGAAGGGCGCTTCGACGAATGTGCCGCGCCCGGCGGTGCCTACAAGCTGGTCGGGGCGGGCCACGAGTTTGTTTCCTGGCTGCTCTGCCTTCGCAATCCGTCCCTGTTCTGCATCTGGAACGGCAACGCCGAAAGAATGCTCAGGCGCGCCGGGTCCTATCCCGGGGCGATGAAGCGGGGGCCGGAAGGCATACGGTACCTGGACCTGCTGGAGGCGCTGGGACGCCTCGGTTCTCAGGCGGGCCTGCCCAACTTCATCGCGGTGGACGAGTCGGCTTGGCTGGTCGCCAGGCTGGCGATGAGGTCCGGCAAGCGCAAATCCGGACCGGCATAGCGGTATTACGGGAGCTGACAAATGCCTTGGCGCGAATCCCTGCAACAACTGAAATCGGAACTGGCCGTGGCCCGCGCCAGTCGCGTGGAGCGCCTGGCCGCTATCGACACCGAAATAGCCGCGGAACGCGATGAATTGCTGTCCCGGCACGAATCCCTGGACATCATCTCCCTTCTCACCCTGATGAACGAGGCCCTCCTGGACGGGCAAGGACAGGTCGAACACACCGTCGAGTGGGAAAGTGGCGATGAAGAGGACATCTACGACGACGAAGACGTCGCCGACGTGATTTCTACCGCCCTGAGCTGGGACGAAGGCGAAGAACTGGAAGTCGTCGTGGAGCTGGCCATGCTTGACGAGGGCGTTTCGCTCATGGTCAACGGCGTACAGATCAGGCAGAACCGCAACGCCCTGGAACGGGCCTTGATTGACGCCTTCCGGGAGCAGTTGCAGTTGTAGCTGCGTGTTATTTGCGTGTTATTATGGACAACGTGTGCGAAGGTGCCGGTCATCTGTGTTTCGTGTCGGCGCCCCGCCCCTGAAATCGACAACATTGTCGAACAATCGCATTATTGAACAATCGAAGGAGAGGAGCACGTGCCACTGGTAGGCGTCGTAATGGGAAGCGCGTCCGATGAGCCTGTCGTGAACGACACGGTCAAGACGCTGGAACAACTGGGAATTGACTACGAGGTTCGGGTGATGTCGGCCCACCGCACTCCCGAACGGGTTGCTGAATATGCGCAGGAAGCGCGAGACCGGGGCATACAGGTCCTCATCGCCGCCGCGGGAGGGTCAGCGGCCCTCGGAGGCGCACTGGCCGCATGGTCCACACTCCCCGTGATTGGCATACCACTGGCATCCAGCGAGCTCAAGGGCATCGACGCGCTGATGTCGACTGCGCAGATGCCGCCGGGCATCCCCGTGGCCGCCATGGCTGTCGGCTCCTGGGGAGCTCGCAACGCGGCATTTTTCGCCGCCCAGATACTGGGACTCCAACACCCTGAAATCAGGCAGGCGTATGACGACTACCGGCGAGAGCTCCGCGAACGATAGGTCCTCCCGTGGCAAGGCCGAAGGGCGGACTCCCGCCTTCCTCACCGACTTCGATGACACCGCCGCTGTCCAGAATGTAGCGGAATTGTTGCTTAACCGGTTCGGCTCTTCCACCTGGACCGATGTGCGCCAGCAGTTTAGAGATGGCAAGTTGACGCTGAAGGAATACCAGGAGATTACCTTCCGCGACGTTCGTGCCGACCGCCCGGCAATGCAGCACTACGTGAGGGAACACGCCACTCTGCGGCAATGGTTCGGGGAGTTGCGCCAGTTCTGTCGACATCGGGGCTTGCCCTTCGCGGTTGTCAGCCAGGGCCTGGACTTCTATATTTCGGCTCTGCTGGAGCGCGACGGGTTCGGAGACGTTCCCATCTATGCCGTAAATACAACCTTTCACGAGGGGCAGATTTCCTACCAATACAACCACGCCTATCCCGGTAAGGAAAGCCAGGGCAACTCGAAGGCTTACGTCGTCGAGAAGTTCCAGCAGCGTGGCTACTATGTCGTCTTCGCCGGGGATGGCATGTCCGACTTGGAAGCCTCCCGCAGCGCCGATCTCGTGTTCGCCCATCGAACGCTGGCGCGCTACTGCGACGAAGAAGGCATTCCATACCAGCCCTTCGAGAACTATCAGTCCGTCCTCTTGGCAGTGCGCGACCTGTATGTGAGTTCCAACGGCGCCGACCCGGCCGTAACTTCTACCTTCGAGTAACGGTGCAACGGTTGTGATAGACCGATATTCTCGTCCCGCGATGAAGCGGGTGTGGTCCGACGACAACAAGTACGAGAAATGGCTTGCCGTAGAGTTGGCTGCCTGCGAGGCATGGTGTGAAGAGGGCGTCATCCCTGAGGATGATTTGTCCCGCCTCCGTGGAGCCAAGTACGATCCCAAGCGGATGGACGAGATCTTCCAGACGACGCGCCACGACGTGACGGCGTTCATTTCGTCTATTACCGAGTCGATGGGCCCCGAGGGAAGGTGGCTGCACCTCGGGTTGACCTCCAACGACATGCTGGACACCGGGCAGAACCTGCAGGTGGGCGAGGCCGGCGAGTTGCTCCTTGCCGAGCTTGACCTGGCTATTGCAGCCCTGAGGCAGCAGTCCCTGAATCACAAGGACACCCTGATGATGGGCCGAACTCACGGAGTTCACGCCGAGCCGCTCACCCTCGGGCTGAAGCTGGCCCTCTGGTGGGACGAGCTCAACCGGCACCGCGAACGCCTCGAGGCCGCCATCGAAACGATGCGTGTCGGGATGATTTCCGGCGCCGTGGGCACTCACGCCACCGTGCCGCCCTCCATCGAGGAGCGGGTCTGCCACCACTTGGAATTGAAGGTGGCGGCCATCTCCAACCAGATCGTGCAGCGCGACCGCCACGCCCATTTCCTCACCGCCCTGGCGCTGATCGGCGCGTCCCTCGAGAAGTTCGCCACCGAGATACGCTCTCTCCAGCGCACCGAGATTCACGAGCTTGAAGAACCATTCGGGCACGGGCAGACCGGATCGTCATCAATGCCTCACAAGCGCAACCCGGAACTGGCCGAGCGCATCTGCGGGCTGGCCCGTGTCCTGCGCGGCAACTCCATGACCGCCATGGAGAACGTGGCCCTGTGGGGCGAGCGCGACATCAGCCACTCATCCGCCGAGCGCATCATCCTGCCCGACTCCTGCCTGGCCCTGGACTACATCCTGAGCATCTTCACCCGCATCGTGGAAGGGCTGCTGGTCTTCCCCGAGCGGATGTACGCCAACATCGAGGGCAGCCGCGGGCTGATATTCAGCCAGCGCACGCTGCTGGAACTCGTGGACCGGGGCCTGTCCAGGGAGGAAGCCTACCGGATCGTTCAGACCAACTCCGCCCGGTGCTGGGCGGAGATGGACCTGCCCGGAGGCTTAGACTTTCGGGACCTGATTAAATCCGACTCCACCGTGACCGCGTATATTTCGGAGTCGGAAATTGATGCCCTGTTCGACTACGGCTATTACACCAGGTACGTCGACGACACCTTCCGTCGCCTGGGACTTCTGCCGGCCCCCGTTGGAAGCGCGGCATAGGCGACCTTCCGCTCCGGCAACTTTGATTTCGGAATCCAGCAAAATTCCTGTCGAGGAAAGATAGATGATCATCGAGACTCCGCTGCCTGGGAGAATGCACCGTGGCAAGGTGCGCGACACTTACGACCTGGGTGATGGCCGCCTGCTGATGGTGGCAACCGACCGCATTTCCGCCTTCGACGTCGTGCTTCCCGGCGGCATACCAGGCAAGGGCCAGATTCTGAACCGCATTTCGGCCTTCTGGTTCGACAAGACCGCCCACATCGTCCCCAACCACCTGATTTGTCTCGCCGACTCTTCGGACGCTGCCGGTTACGTTGGCGGCTTGGGCCAGCCCGTCCCGGCCGATGTGGCCCAGCAGGCCATGGTGGTGAAGCGGGCCCAGCGCATAGACATCGAGTGCATCGTGCGCGGCTACATCACCGGCTCCGCCTGGTCCGAGTACCGGCGGCAGGGCACCGTGCAGGGCCAGGCCATGCCCGAGGGACTGGTCGAGGGGCAGACCTTCCCCGAGCCGCTGTTCACTCCGACCACCAAGGCCGAGGAAGGCCACGACGAGAATATGTCAGCCCAGGAGGTCGTCGACATGGTCGGCGGCGAGATGGCAGCGAAGCTGGAGGCGACCAGCAAGGCCGTCTACTCCTTCGCCCAGGCCTTCGCCCTGAAGCGGGGCATCATCCTGGCCGACACCAAGATGGAGTTCGGCACTCTGGACGGCGAGCTTATTCTGATTGACGAGCTGCTGACCCCGGATTCCAGCCGCTTCTGGGACGCCGAAGGCTACAATCCCGGGCGCTCGCAGCCGAACTTCGACAAGCAGTTCGTTCGCGACTGGCTGGACGAACAGGGCTGGGACCACGAGCCGCCGGCGCCGGAGCTACCCGCCGACGTGGCCGACCGCACCACCCAGCGTTATCGGGAGGCCTATGTCCGCCTCACCGGAGAAAACCTCTAGCCGAATTTGATACCCATTGCGCCCTGTGGAGATACCCATTGCCCGAATCTAGACACCGCCGCAACCGCCGGCCCCGGAACCTGGAGATACCCCGCACGACCCAGCGCGGTGGCACCAACAAGCTCATTCTCATCGGGTCACTGATCATCGCCGTGCTGGTCATTGGCAGCTTTGCGGCTGTGCCCATCTTCCAGAGCATCGGGGGTACCCAGGCTGTGTCCCTGGGCAGGGCCGCTGCCTACGTGGAAGGCGTCGGCGTCGACCAGGAAGTGATGCCCACCAAGGACCACGTTCCGGACGGGTCTGCCGTCGCCTACAACAGCGTACCGGCAACCTCCGGCGACCACTATTTCTCGCCCCAGCCCTGCGGCTTCTACGAAGGAGAGGTGCAGGACGAGCGGGTTGTCCACAACCTCGAGCACGGCAACATCGTCATAAGCTACAACTTCACCGATTCGGCCGACCTTGACGAGCTGCGTGACGTCTATAACGACCTCGACGGCTGGAAGGACCACTACACGGTCGTCCGCTCCTACCCCAAGATTCAGCCCGGGCAGGTTGCCCTGTCGGCCTGGGGCGTTCTGGACATCATGAACGGCATCGACCAGGACCGCATAGAGCGATTCTTCGACCACTACGTGGGCCGCCTAGGCCCCGAAGGCGCCATCTCCTGCCGTGGCGCGCAGCAGAGCATGCCCGGCACCCCCTAGCAATAGGCGGCGGAACGCATCAAATGGCCTACCTGGCAAAAATATACGTAACGCTCAAGCCCGCCGTCAGCGACCCGGCGGGGCAGACGGTGCTGTCCGCCCTGCGGCGCATGGGCCACGAGTCGGCCGAGGACGCCCGGATCGGCAAGTACCTCGAGCTCCGCGTTGCCGGCAGCAAGAAGGACGACGCCAGCGAGTCCGTGGACCGGATGTGCCGCGAACTGCTGTCCAACCCGGTCATCGAGGACTACCGGTTCGAGCTGGAGGAAATTCCCGCACCCTGACTGCAGCATCACCCGCACCGCATTCGCAACCCACGGGAGGGAACGCAATGACTTACATTTACGCCGGAGCCGAGAGCAGCGGCCTTTATCGCCTGTCGCCGGGAGGTGAAGCCTGGGAGGAACTGTCCAACGGCCTGCCGGATTCACCATCGGTGTGCGGAATCGCCATCCACCCCGACAACCCGGAAATCGTCTTCGCCGGCACTCATGACGGCCCCTACCGCAGCCTCAACCGCGGTGATTCCTGGGAGCGCATGGACTACCCCGCCATCGCTCCGCCCGTGTGGTCCTTCATGTTCCGTCCCGGCGACGCGTCGGTGATGTACCTCGGCACCGCGCCCGGCGAGATATTCCGGAGCATCGACAGTGGCGAGTCGTGGAAACGCCTGCATGCGGCCAGCATGGGATCCAACGAAGTCTCAATGTCATTCCCCACCCGCGTCATCGCTCTCGCAGCCGACCCGAACTTCCCCGACGAGATGTACGCCGCCCTCGAGGTGGCCGGCGTCATCCGCAGCTCCGATGGCGGCGACACCTGGGAGGAGATCACCGGCAGCCTGGCCCCCAGCGAAGACACCCTCGACCTGCACGGCATCCAGTGCGCCGCCGCTCTGCCCCACGTCGTCTTCATCACCACCCGCCAGGGTCCCTTCATCGGGCCCGACCGAGGCGCCGAATGGATTCCGGTCGACTTCGGCAACTTCTCCGAGGTCACCTACACCCGCGACCTGAAGGCCGCGCCCCACGACCCGAACATGCTCTACGTCTCCATCGGGGCGGCGGCCCGCAGCAACACCGGCGCGCTGTACCGCAGCCGCGACCTGTTCAAGACCTTCGAGCGTGTCGACCGCGGCATCACCGCCGACTCCACCATGATGTCCGTGTCGGTCGACCCCCGAGCCCCGGCGAACATTGCCTGCGCCGCCCGCGACGGCCAGGTGTTCCGCTCTGGGGACGACGGCGCGACCTGGGCCAGCCACCCGTTGCCCGACAAGGCCCTCGAAGTCCGGGCCATCGCCGCGGGTTAACCCGGCGTTGGCCCTGCTCAACCGCCTGCGCCTCCGTGCCGGCCGCGACAACGGCGTTTTGCCCGCTGTCCGGCCGGTCGACGTTTCTGTCAATGGCCACGAATCCCCCGGCGACGCCCCTCCCCTCCTCGAACTGCGCGGCATCACCAAGACCTTCCCCGGCGTCGTTGCCAACGATGGCATCGACCTCCGCGTGAACCACGGCGAGGTGCACGCCGTCCTGGGCGAGAACGGCTCCGGCAAGAGCACCCTGATGAAGGTCATCTACGGCTACCACGCCCCCGATGCGGGCACGGTGTCCATCGAGGGCCGGCCCGTCCGCCTCGGCTCCCCCGCCGCCGGCCGCCGGCTGGGCATCGGCATGGTATTCCAGGACTTCTCGCTGATTCCCGCGCTGTCGGTGGCCGAGAACGTCGCCCTGTTCCTGCCCAGCCAGGGCCGCTTCATCCGCCGGCGGGACCTCGTCCGTCGCATCGAGCGGTTCTCCGAGGAATTCGGCCTCGAGATTGAACCCCGCCGCCGGGTCGACGATCTGTCCCTGGGCGAGCGGCAGCGTGTCGAGCTGATCAAGCTCGTGCTGGCCGACGCCCGGCTTCTCATCTTCGACGAGCCCACCAGCGTCCTCGCTCCCCACGAGGTCGATGGCCTGTTCCGCGTGTTCGCCGCCCTGAGGGATGGCGGCTACTCCATCCTGTTCATCACCCACAAGGTCCGCGAGGCCCTCAGCGTGTCCGACAGCGTCACGGTCCTCCGGCGCGGGCGGGTGGAGGCCACCGCTCCCAGCGGCGAGTTCGACGCTGAGCGGCTCGTGGCAACCATGATCGGCGAGGACGCCCTGTCCGCCAACCACCATCTGAACGGAGTTCCGCGCCACGTCGGCTCCCCTGCTCTCGAGTTCCGCGACGTCAGCACCGCCCGCGCAGCTGGACGTCAGGGCCTCGACGCCGTCAGCTTCAGCGTAAGGCAGGGCGAGATTCTCGGCGTCGCCGGAGTTGCCGGAAACGGTCAGCGCTCCCTGGGCGAG
The DNA here is from genome assembly GCA_965261355.1 of Dehalococcoidia bacterium. Lineage (GTDB taxonomy): Bacteria > Chloroflexota > Dehalococcoidia > Lucifugimonadales > UBA3495 > VXOI01. Next base: position 698,620 of record OZ253464.1, read on the forward strand.
GCCTTGCTGGGACTGGACCCTGTGCGCTCCGGCAGCATCCTGCTGGCAGGCGAGCCCCTGCGCCGTCACACCGCCGCCCAGGCCCTGGGCCGTGGCGTGTCCGTCATACCCGAGGACCCATTCGCCGACGCCATGGTTCCCGAAATGCGTGTTGACGAGAACTTGATGCTCGCCGGCATCAGCCGGGACAAGCGTTCCGGGATCTGGCTGGACCGCCGGAACGTCTCCGCCGCCGCCGAGTCCATGCGTGCCGGGTTCCCCCTGCCGCTGGCCGGTTCCGATGCCCGCGTCCGCCACCTCTCCGGTGGCAACGTGCAGCGTGTGCTGCTGGCCGGAGAGCTGGGCCGCAACGCGAAGGTGCTCCTTGCCTACTACCCAACCCGCGGCCTCGATGTCCTCAGCGCCGAATCGACCCGACGGCTGCTGCTGGAACAGCGGGACGCCGGCGCCGCAACCGTGCTGGTATCGGAAGACCTGGACGAGCTTTTGACCCTCAGCGACCGTGTGCTGGTGATGTACCGCGGCGGTGTCGCGGGCGAATTTGCCGCCAACGAAGCGTCCCCTCACGAGATCGGCCTGCTCATGACCGGCCACCACTCTCTCGCCGGAACGAGATGACTCCCCGTCTGTCCCTACCGGCAGGGGCGCAGGCTGAACTCGCAAGGCTCTGGCGTCTCGGACCCGCTGCGGTCGGTGAGTCGGCGGGCCGTCCGGTGCTGGGCGTGGTCCTGGCCCTCCTCGTCTTCGCTCTATTCCTCCTGGCCTCCGGCACAGACCCCGTCGACGCCCTCATTGAGGCTTGGAAAGGAGTCATCGGCAGTTCGTTCGGGCTAAGCGAGGTGGGCGTCACCATGATTCCCCTCCTGCTGACCGCACTGGCCACTGCCATTCCCACTCGTGTGGGCCTGGTCAACGTTGGCGGCGAGGGGCAGCTGATCCTGGGCGCCTGGGCGGCCACCGGTGTTGCGCTGTACTTCTCCACCGGCCAGCAGTGGCTGATGCTGCCGGTCATGGCCCTGGCGGGATGCGCCGGAGGAGGGCTGTGGGCCGCGGCTGCCGCTCTGCTGAGGCGCTGGCGCGGCGTCAACGAGGTGATTTCCACGCTGCTGTCCAATTACCTCGCCATTCTGGTTGTCGACATCTTCGTGTTCGGCCCCTGGAAGAACCCCCGCGGGCTCGGCTATCCCTACACCTTGCCCTTCGTTGACGCGGCCATTTTCCCCTCCATCGCGGGAACCCGGTTCCACTGGGGATTCCTCGCGGCGGCGGTGGCGCTGGTGGTCTGTTATGTCGTGCTGACCCGCACCATTTGGGGATTCAAGATGCGCGCCGTCGGCGGCAACCCCGAGGCAGCCCGTCGGCGGGGAATTGCCGTCGACCGGTATGTGATCGCTGCCATGATCGCCGGGGGGGCCCTGGCCGGTCTGGCCGGGATGGTGGAAGTCTCCGGCATTCACCACGACCTGCGCCCGGGTATCTCCAACAACCTCGGCTACCTCGGCCTGTTGGCAAGCTGGCTGGCCGGGCACAATCCCGTAGCCATCGTCGCCGCCTGCTTCCTCATCGCCGTGTTCCTCGTGGCAGGGGACGTTCTGCAGCTCACCTCCGGCCTTCCCTCAGCGGCGGGGCTGGTGCTGATCGGCCTGGCCCTGTTCTTCGTGCTCGGACTGCGCAAGGTGGAGCGCCGTTCGCTGTGAGCACCTTCTGGCTGGTCATCAGCGGCACCCTGACCGGCGCTGTGGGCCCCGGCGTATCCGTGTTGTACGCCGTCTACGGAGAACTGATTACCGAACGGGCCGGGAAGATTAACCTCGGCATGGAAGGCTGCATGCTGATGGGCGCCTGCTTCGGCTTCCTCGTGACCGCCGAGACCGGGTCGGCGGGCATCGGCGTGCTGGCCGGAATGGCGGCGGGCGGGCTGCTGGCCTGCATCCAGGCCGGTCTCGTCATTTTCCGCGACACCAACCAGTTAGCTACCGGGCTGGCCCTGACCCTGTTCGCTAGCGGCGTGACGGCATACGTGGGCCGCGACTACGTGGACAGCATCATTGACGGCCTTAACCCCATTGCCATCCCGGGGCTCTGGCACATCCCGGTGCTTGGAGAGGCACTGTTCCGGCAGGATTTCTTGGCCTACTTCGCCTACGCCCTGGGACCGCTCATCTGGTTCGTGCTCCAGTACACCCGCTGGGGACTGAGCCTGCGGGCCGTCGGGGAGAACGCCACCGTGGCCTTCGCCGCCGGGCGCAACCCGACAATGCTGCAGTTCACCGCCATTGTCCTTGGCGGCGCGCTGGCCGGACTTGGCGGCGCGCAGCTCTCCGTCGGCCTGACCCACACCTGGTCGGAGGCCATGACCGCTGGCCGGGGGTTCATCGCCGTGGCGTTGGTCGTCTTCGGCCTCTGGTCGCCATTGCGCGGGATGCTGGGCGCGTTGCTCTTCGGCGGCGCAGTGGGCCTCCAACTGCAGCTCCAGGCATTGGGCGCGCCGGTTTCGCCCTTCCTGCTGGATATGCTGCCCTACGTCCTGACCCTGGCCGTGCTGGCAATCTGGACCGGGGCCGCCGACCGGGCCATGCCCGAAGGCCTCAAGGGCATCCTACGCACCGGCTGAGATTGCGCGGCAAGATTCAGTCGCTACTCTCGGCCAGTTACATTTTCTTGTTGCCAGTTCAGTCGCCCTCTTTCTACAATAGATGAATGAGCTTTACCCTGCTGCTCCGCCCATGCATCAAGCCGGGAAGTGGCTCGGAAGAGGAACCTTCCTTCAGCCGCTGCCACCCTCCCCCTGAAGTTGGGGACGCAGCTCACTGTCCTCTGAAATGTTACGTTTTATTACGTAATGTTACATATATGGAGAGATCGTTGGGGAATGTCCCACTGGCTCAACAACCGGCTTTCACGTCTCGTAGATTTCGGAAGCCTTGGTCGGCTGCCTCTGAACGCTGCGCCGTCGGACCTGTCGTTGCAAACTTGCCTGAGCTACTGTAATTTATACGGCGTTGAAACTCCGTCTGGGGAATCCGTTGATTACCTACAACTGCACCATCCAGGAAGGGGTCATTTCCGAGGAAACGCGCGAGACCCTGAACTTGCGCCTCGTTCAGATCGCCGCTGAGATTCTCGGGGAAGCCCCCGATGACATCAGCGTCAACTACGAGGTCATTCCCCGCGGCTTCGGATTCCGTGGAGGCGAACTCTCCACATCGTCTTCGGTCAGGAGCGTGATACCCGTTGGCTTCTCCTAGGAGCAGCGCGTCGAGTTCATGCAGGCAGTCCAGGATATGTGGATTGAAGTCACGGGACAGACCACCGCCGAGCTGGTGGTCGGAGCCGCCGACTTCGGTTACAGCCCCAATTAGGCTATAAGCAGCTGAAAAGGAGCAGAGCAATGCCCATTTACCGGTTCAAAGTCCCCCAGGGATCCGTCGAGTTCGAAAAGCGCGAGAAGATCGCGGTTGACGTTACGGACATACATTGCGGCCAGACCCTTGCTCCTCGGCACTTCGTCCACGTCTACTTCGACGAGCAGATCGAAGGCCGGTCCGACTATCCCACCCGCTACTACCTGGACGCCATCAACCGTGCCGGGCGTCCCCAGGAAGTCAAGGACAAGCTGCTGAACACCCTGCTGGAGTCCTTCGTGTCGCACACCGGCGTGCCTCGGGACCAGGTCAGCGGGCGCATCGGAGAGACTCCGGCGCACTGGGCCATGGAAGGCGGCCAGGTGCTGCCCGAACCGGGGCAAGAGACGGCGGAGTGGTACGCCGAGGTAACCGCGGACTAGATTATTGAAGGAATATCTGCTTTGCTGTCAGGACTGTTGACCAAGCTTCGCACCCCGATCCTCCCAGCGGCCCTGACGGCATCGCTGGTCGTTCTCGCAGTGGCCCTCGTCGCCTGCGGCGAGGCTCTTCCAACGGCCACGGAAGCCCCATTGGCCCCTGGGCCAACCGCCACGGCCGTTCCCGCCGGGTTCGTCCCCGACCTCCCTCTCCCCAGTAAAGAGCAGTTGGGCGGCGGCTCCCCCCAGGGGTTCATCAAGGTCTTCGACGAAGGCCGGGCAGGTAGCGCCTTCCGTGCCACCAGCGAGTTCGCCGTCGCCGCCAAGCCGCTGGAGGAAGGCGAAAAACTGAAGGTCGGCATTATCTTCGTGGGCTCCCAGCGCGATCTCGGCTGGAACCAGGCGGCCGCCGCCGGCGCAGACTACGTGGAGCAGACCCTGCCCAACGTCGAGGTGATCCGGGCCGAGAACATCCCCGAGACCGTCGAGGTCCAGGCCGTTGCCGAGCAGATGATTCGCGACGGCGCGAGCATCGTCATTCCCACCAGCTTCGGCTACTCCGACCCCACCAAGGCCATCCTCGAAAAGCACCCCGAGGTGATGTTCCTGCACCTCGGCGACCTCGAGATATACGAAAACTATAGCTCCTTCTTCGCCAACATCTGGCAGCTTGAGTACGCTGCCGGACGCGCCGCCGGCGAGACCACCCAGAGCAACAAGCTGGGCTTCATCGCGGCCTTCCCCATTCCCTCCACCATGCTGAACATCAACGCCTTCCACCTTGGCGCGCGGTCGGTCAACCCAGATGTGGAGACCACCGTCGTCTTCACCAGCGACTGGTGCGACCCCGGCAAGCAGGTCACCGCAGTCAAGACCATGACCGACGCCGGAGTCGATGTACTGTCCTTACAGCAGGACTGCACCAAGACGGTGATCGAGGCAGCGGAGCGGGCCGGCGTGTGGGTTACCGGCTTCCACTACGACGCCAGTGCCGCCGCGCCCAACTACTGGATAACCGGCGCGACCTGGAACTGGGGACCGATTATGGCCCAGGTCATCCACGAGATACGCACCGGCGCCTACCAGAGCTCGGTGAAGCTGGCCGGGATCGAGGCTGGCTGGGCAAAGCTGGCTCCCTTCGGCGATTCAGTCCCGGAGGAGACCCGCCAGCTCGTCCTGGACACCGTCGAGGGCCTGCGCGACGGTAGCATCCAGCCCTTCACCGGCCCCATCCACGACCAGGACGGCGAGGTCCGCATCGCCGAGGGCGAAATTGCCACCGACGAGTACCTTCAGGGCGTCGACTGGCTGGTGCAAGGAGTAGTCGGCCGCACCAACTAGAGGCGACCCCCGGGCGAAACAAAAGGCCCGTCCTTCCCGAGCCGGTCGAGGCAAGGACGGGCCTTGATTCCAGCGATGTGACGCTAGGCGGTCTCGATCTGGCTGGCAGCCTCCAGCCCCAGCTCCTCCACCGCCATCTCCCTCATCCGGAACTTCTGTATCTTCCCGGTAACCGTCATCGGGAACTCCTCGGTAACCCTCACGTACCTGGGAACCTTGAAGTGAGCGATCTTGCCCCGGCAGAACTCGCGTATCTCTTCGGAGTCGGCCGTCTCGCCCTGCTTCAGCATCACCCACGCCATCACTTCCTCGCCGAAGCGCTCGTCCGGCACGCCGATGACCTGAACGTCGGAAATCTTGGGGTGGGTATACAGGAACTCCTCTATCTCCCGAGGGTAGACGTTCTCGCCGCCCCGGATGATCATGTCCTTGAGCCGGCCGGTGATCTTGTAGTAACCGTCCTCGTCCACTTCGGCAAGGTCGCCCGTGTGCAGCCACCCCTCGTCGTCGATGGCGGCCGCGGTCGCCTCCGGCAAGTTGTAGTAGCCGCGCATCACCATCGAGCTGCGCGCCTGCAACTCTCCCTGAATGCCTGGCCCCAATATTTCCCCGCTTTCCGGATCGGCGATGCGGGCCTCCACTCCCGGGAGCACAGCGCCCACGGTGGACACCCGGCGCTCGATGGAGTCCGACACCAGGGTCTGCGTGATGACCGGAGAATGCTCGGTCTGGCCGTAGGCGATGGTCATCTGGTGTGCGCCCATCCGGTCGATGACCTGCCGCATCACCTCTATGGGGCATGGGGAGCCGGCCATGATCCCAGTGCGAAGGGACGAAATGTCGAAGCTGTCGAATTCGGGATGGTCCAACTGCGCAATGAACATCGTTGGCACGCCGTAGAGCGCGGTGCAGCGCTCCTGTTCCAGTGCCTGGAGCGTCTTCAGCGGGTCAAAATGCTCCGAGGCGATGACGATGGCAGACCCGTGGGTGATGCAGCCCAGGTTGCCCATCACGCAACCGAAGCAATGATAGAAGGGCACCGGAACACATAGGCGGTCGGCCTCCGTGAGCTCTATGCAGTCGCCAACATACAGACCGTTGGATACCAGGTTGTGATGGGTCAGCATTGCGCCCTTGGGGTTGCCCGTGGTGCCCGAGGTGTACTGGATGTTCACCGGGTCGTCAGGCCGGCACCCCGCCTGCCGCTCAGCCAGTTCGGCCGAGGATACCTCGCCGTGCCGCGCCTCCATCTCGGACCAAGACCACATGCCGTCGGGTGTGGCGGCGGCGTTGTCTTCGTGAGGGGGGATGTAGATTGCGTTTCGCAGGTAGGGGAACCGCTGGCTGTGCAGTTCGCCCGGGTGGGAGTCTTTGAGCTCCGGGACTACCTCGTTCAGCATGGCCGCGTAGTCCGAGTTCCGGAACCGCCCGATGAGGATCAGGGCGTTGGCTTCGGACTGCTCCAGCAGGTAGGCCAACTCGTGAGTCCGGTAGGCCGGGTTCACGTTTACCATCACCGCGCCAATCTTTGCGGTGGCGAACTGGGTGAGCACCCACTCGGAATAGTTGGTGGCCCAGATGCCCACGTGCTGTCCCCGTTCGATTCCCAGCGCCATCAGGCCCCGGGCGACCCGCTCAACCTCATCGCGGAATGCTGTGTAGGTGAATCGTTCGCCGGTTTCTACGTTGACCAGCGCGTCCCGGTTGGGGAAACGCTCCACCTGCCGGTCCAGCATGTCGCCGATGGTGCTGTTGGGATTCACGCCTGCGTCCGGTTCTATGCCTTTTGAGCTATCAGCCATGACTGGTCCCTTCCCTCCGGTGCATTGGGAATGAGGCACGAAATTCATCGGTTTCCGCGATTCATCGGTATCCGGGGATATGTATGCAATCGTGATTATACTTAAAGTTTACCCATGGGCAAACGAGGGTAACTCACAGGGCAATCGCGTTTTAGCCCGAATCCACCGATGGACGGCGTGAGGACGCTGGAAGGGGGGGTGAGGGAGTTACAAGCGCGATGGTCCGGGCTCGAATTTGGGTAGATGGGGGGTTGGCGGCGGTCTGCAGGCGTTTTGGGGGGGCCGATGGCGGCCTACAGTGGCTGTGGTGAGCGAGATGGTGGGAGAGGACACGGCAAGAGGCGCTCGCGGACCGGACTGGCGCGAGTTTGCGGGGACGTTGGGACACTGGCGGACGGGCGCCGTCAGGCCGGGAGTGGAATGGCTCGCAACCGGGCCAAGGCGCGACTGACCTTCTCCTCCCATGGCCAACCCTTGGGAAGATGCAGGGTCAGCCAGCGCGCGGAGCGGGTGAGCCGTCCGGCCAGGGCGAAGACCCGTCGTCTGAGCGTCTTGGTGGTCACGATCTGCTCACCCAGGCCGATACGGGCCGTCCAGCGGGCCAAGTTGTGCGCCATCACCTGTATCGCCAGCCAGGCACCGTTGGCGGCGAAGCGGCCCGAGGGGAGATGGTTCAGCCCGACGCCGTACTTGAGGTCGCGTATCGCATTCTCGATCTCGGCGTGGCGGCGATGGTCGGCATCCAGTTCCAGCATCTCCCCGTCCCGGTCGGTGATGAAGGCGTGATAGCTGTAGGTGGCGAAGAGAGCGAGCTGGGAACCGGGTGTTGGTCTCACCCGCCGCACGATGAGCCGCACCGGTGCGGCGTCCGGCTCACTCTGGAAGGGGGTATAGGTGGTCTCGGCCACAGCGGCGGCGCCGTCCATCCAGTAGCAACTGTCTTGAATGTCAATAGAAATGAGCGACTTCTGGCTGAGTCATATCGCACCACGTGGAGCCGTGTTTGAGCATGGAGTTGAGTATGACCAGCAGTTTGCGCATGCACGCGACGAGCGCCACCTTCTTCGGCTTACCGGCTGCCAGCAGCTTCTGGTAGAAGTCGCGGATGACCGGGTTGTGGCGGCTGGCTACCATCGCTCCCATATACAAAATGGCTCGTACTCGGGCGCGCCCGCCCCAGACGGCCCGCTTGCCCCGCAGGGTGCCGCTGTCCCGGTTGAAGGGGGCCACTCCTACCAGGGCAGCAATCTGCCGGCGATCCAGCGTTCCCAGCTCCGGCAGGTAGGCCAGCAGAGTGAGGGAAACCTGTTCCCCCACGCCGGGAACGGTGCGCAGCAGGTCATCCTTCTCTCGCCACACGGGGCTCCGGCGGAGAGTCTGCCTCAGCCCCTCGTCCAAGTCGTTCAACTCCTGTTCCAGCCAGGCGATGTGGGCCTCGATGCGGGGGCGAACGGCGCTGATAGCGGTCCCCAGCCGGTTCTTCTCCGAGACCAGCATGGTCAGCACCTGATGCCTGCGGGCCGCCAGCGAGTTGAGTACCTGCGTCTCGGCGTCTCTGAGAGGACGCACGGAGGGACGAACGGCGTCGGCGAAGTGGGCCAGCACTGCCGCATCGAGAGAGTCGGTCTTGGCCAGCGTACCGGTGGCCCTGGCGAAGTCGCGAACCTGGCGCGGGTTGACCACCACCACCGGCAGCGCCGCAGCAGCGAGAGCCGCCACCAACGGCACTTCCAGACCGCCCGTTGCCTCCAGCAACACCATGGCGGGACCTATATCCACGATCTGGGAAACCAGTTCCCCGACGCCGGTTTCGTTGTAAGACGCGGCCCATCTCTGTCCCGTAGGCCGGACGGCAACATCCACCTGCGCCTTCGAGACATCAATGCCTATGTATCTCGGGTTCTCTTCCATCTGTACCTCCTGCGTCAGCGCTGGCCCGTCCTTGCACGATACGGGCTCGATTGGCCCAGGCAACTGTTCGGGCTCTGCTTGTAGGGAGCGCGGCGACCCTCGCTACTGGACGGTCTGTCGTGACCAAGGGAATGCCGGTCTGCCGCGCTCGGCTCCATCGCCAAAGTCAAGATACAAGGGGATGGGCGTCCAGTCCGTCTCGGGTATCGCCTCGATGAGATTGCGCAGGCTCTTGTGTTGGCGAATGGCGATGGAGTAGCGGACATCCATCTTGCGGCAGACGGCGACGATGGCATGGGCATAGAACCCGCTGTCGGCCCGCACCGTGAGTTGGCCCCTGGCCCCAGCATGGCGCACCCGCCCCACCGTTTCACGCAGGAAGTGGGCGCCGCCCCGGGCGGTGTTGGCGCGGCCTTCGCGCAGCCGGGACATCAACACGTCGCCGGTGCCGGCGGCGATAGCCAGCAGTGGGTGATAGCCCCGCGCACCGGTGTAGCCGTGGTGGCGTGCCCCCTCCTTGGCCAGTCCATAGGTCTCGCAGATGGTCGAATCCAGGTCGATGGTCAGGGGCGAGTCGCCGGGTCCGGCACCGGCCTTCCAAGCGCGTGCCAGCAACTCGCGGCTCACCCGGTCCAGTTGACGGACGTGGCCCCAACTGAAGCTACGTAGGAAGGTGCCCAGAGTGGAGGGCGCCTTGACCGTGCCGCCCAGGGTGCGGGCCGTCCCCCCAGTGCGCAACACATCGGCGTCGTCAATGCAGTCGCCGCCAGCCAGCGCAGACGCAACCAGGGTCATCACCTTGTCGCCCGTGTTCGCCCGGCCCGGCGCATTGCCCAGGTCGAGGCGCTGCTGGACGAGTTTGGGCAGGCCGAGGCGCAGGGCCAGGGTAGCCGGAAGGATCAGTCCGGCATTGGCCACCAGGCGGGTGTCGTCGAAGGCGATACGGATGCGGTCGGGGTGGTTGCGTGATAGCATCCGTTGGGTGCTCCTGCTTTGGGACCGGTTTTCTGTCTCGAAAACCATTATCCCAGAGGCACAGGAGCACTTTCTTGTATCTTCAGGACCCCGCTACACGCCCTCCTTCGGTGGATCGGGGTTTAAACGCCGGAGGCCTTGTGACCTGTCATTCCCGCGTAGGCGGGAATCCAAACCCCCGTCTACCGTCGCACCCAGAACCCAGTCCCCAGAACCGAGGCAAGCACTGTCAATTTCACCGCCACCTCTATTCCGGCCCAATTTGTGTGCCCAGAAACAAAACCCGATTGCCCTAGGCTGACTCAGCCAGGCACAGGTGTACAATATCCGTCAGCACTGAGATGCGGTATTTCCGCGAGTGATGACGGAGAAGTGACAGCGCGATGAACACGACCACAGCCGACTTGAAGTTCAATGGCAGCCCCCCGCCGTTTCGCAATGAAGATCTGCCCGCCCTTCAGTCGGTGCAACGCAGCTTTCGCACCGGCACCGCGGCAACTCCCCTGGCTGCGTCCGGATTCAATGAGGGCGACGCCTACCTGACCCAATACCACTTCCTGCAGCAGTTGCAACCGCCGGAAGCGGTGGCGGGCCACAAGGTCGCTCTGACCACCAAGGCGGCCCGAGACCATCTGGGCGTTCACGAACCCTGCTACGGGCACATCCTCAGTCCCTGCGTCTATGCCAACAACGTTGAGGTCCCCATCGGCAACCTGGCGGCCCCTCACGTTGAGGCCGAGGTCGCATTCGTTCTGGGCGACGACCTGCGCGGCCCCGGCGTAACTCCGGTCGACGTGATGCGCGCCACCCTCGGCATTCTGCCGGCCCTGGAGCTGGTGGACCTGAAAGTGCAGGGAGATGGAATCCAGGCAACCGACGTCATCATCCACAACGCCCTCCACGGAGGTATTGTGGCCGGATCGCGCCTGTGCAGTCTCAATGAGCTGGACCTGCAGTACGAGGGCGTAACGGTGGAGCACAACGGCCTTCTGCATGGCTCCGGCACGGGCGCTGAGGTCATGGGCAACCCCATCAACCCCATTGTGTGGCTGGCCAACAAGCTGGCGGAGTTTGGCGACTATCTCAGGGCCGGCGAGACCATCATTTCCGGCTCTATGGTCACTCCGGTCGAGGTCAAGCCCGGCGACTACGTGAAGGGGATATACACCCGCATGGGCAGCGTCGGGGCACGCTTCGTCGAGTAGAGATAGCGTTCAACAATTCCCGGTACACAACCCGAAGGAGGAATCGCATGAGCTGGGAGTTCGAATTGGTCGCGGGCCCCTATGGAGGCACCACGGAGGGTCCTGCCTGGGATGGACAGGCCCTTCTATTCACTCATATCCCAGGCAGCAGGATCATGCGCTACGACCCGGTTACCGGCGAATGCGCCGAGTTCCGCACGGGCACGCAGGAAACCAACGGCCTGAACTTCGACGCCTTGGGCAACCTGTACGGCTGCTCCGGCGGCGGGCGCCTTATCCAGCGCTTCAACGCCGACGGCACCACAACTGCCCTTCCCAACCTTCTGGACGGCAAGGCCCATAACCGCCCCAACGACCTCGCGATTGACCGCAAGGGGCGCATCTGGTTCACCGACCCCGCCGGGCAGATTCCGCCTGAAGCTCAGGAACTGGACCACGCGTCGGTGCTGCGCCTCGACCCGGACCCGGATGCCGATGGCGGCTGGACCCTGCATCGCATGACCTTCGATACCTGGGCGCCCAACGGCATCCTGTTCTCGCAGGACGAGCGTACGCTTTACGTGGTGCAGAGCGACTATGAGGGAACCCGGGACCTGCGCGCTTATCCGCTCCAGTCTGACGATTCCCTGGGACAACCGCTGTTGCTGCACGAGTTCGGTCGCGACTTTCGGGGTGTCCACCGCGGCCTGGACGGAATGTGCCTGGACGTCGATGGCAACATCATCGCCGCAGGCGGTTGGCGACAGGCAGGGCCCGGTCCATTGATTCACGTCTTCGCCCCCTCCGGCCGCATCATCGAGACACACCCGGTTCCTGCGGACTGGCCCACCAACTGCGCCTTCGGAGGCCGCGCCTTGGACACCCTCTACGTCACCACTCGCGGCGGCCACCTGTTTCGCGTCAACAACACCGGCCGCCGGGGCTGGATTCTTTACCCGCCGTAGCCTTTTTGAGACCGCACTCCCGGCGATGTGAATTGCTGCGCGAGTGTTTATGATTATGTAAACAACGTCAAACAGGAGGAGGAGATGTTTATGACAACTGAACAGGCCGGCGTCGTTCAGGCCGAAAGCGAGTTCGACGTCATTGGAACGCGGCCCATCCGGCACGACGGACCGGACAAGGTCACGGGCCGTGCCCGCTATGCCGCCGATATCCACCCGCCGGGGTGGTTGGTAGGAAAAGTTCTTCGCAGCCCCCACGCTCATGCCGTCATCCGCAGCATTGACTCCACCCGGGCTCTTGCCATTCCCGGCGTCAAGGCCGTGGTGACTTCCGCAGACTTTCCGGATGTCTCTGCTGAAATCGCCGATCAGGAGGAGGGCTCGACGGTCAACTACGGCTTCTACAGTCGCAACGTGATGGCTCGCGAAAAGGCCCTTTACTGCGGACACGCGATTGCAGCCGTCGCCGCCACGACCGCAGCGGCCGCCGATGAGGCGCTGGGTGCCCTGGACGTCGATTTTGAAGTTCTCCAGCCCGTGCTCAATGCCGACGACGCCATGCGCGACGACGCCCCCCTGTTGCACGACCGGCTGGTAACGCTGGCCAACCCCAACCTCCGACAGGGCGGATGGGGCGACGCTGAAGGCAAGCCCAGCAACGTCTCCAATCGCTTCGAGTTCCGCCTGGGAGACCCGGAAGCCGGGTTTGCCGAGGCGGACGTCGTTGTCGAGCGGGAGTTTCACACCCGCCCGGTGCACCAGGGCTACATCGAGCCCCACTCGGCAACCGCACAGTGGAGCACCGACGGGTCGGTGACCATCTGGGCCAGCAGCCAGGGGCACTTTGCCCTTCGCGACCACACCGCTGCAATCCTTGGCGTCGGCGTGTCCCGCCTCAAGATCATCCCCATGGAAATCGGCGGCGGATTCGGAGGCAAGGGCCAGGGCGGCTGCTACCTCGAGCCCGTCGTCGCGGCCCTTTCCCGAAAGTGCGGCCAGCCCGTCAAAATCGCGATGACGCGAGGCGAGGTGTTTGAAGGCACCGGCCCCACGTCGGCCAGCCACATCCGCGTCAAGCTGGGAGCAACCCGCGAGGGCAAGCTGACTGCCGCCGACTGCACGCTGGTGTACGAGGCGGGCGCTTTCCCGGGTTCCCCCGTGCCTTCCGGTTGCCGGACGATGCTTGCGCCTTACGAGGTGGCCAACAGCTTCATCGAAGGCATTGACGTGGTGGTCAACAGCCAGAAGGCAGCCGCCTACCGTGCTCCCGGCTCGCCCACCGCCTCTTTCGCCGCCGAGTCGGTGATCGACGAAATCTGCGACCAGATCGGCATGGACCCAGTCGAGTTCCGAATGCGCAACGCTGCCAGGGAGGGCAGCCGCCAGCCCACCGGACCCATCTTCCGAAAGATAGGCTTCGTGGAAACGCTTCAGGCGGCCCAGGAGCACCCGCACTTGGCAGAGCCCCTGACCGGCCCCAATCGGGGCCGTGGCGTGGCCGCCGGGGCGTGGTTCAACAGCTCCGGGCCTGCCAGTGCCGTCGCCAGCGTAAATCCCGACGGCACCGTCAGCCTCATCGAGGGTTCGCCAGACATCGGCGGCTCCCGCGCGGTCATGGCGATGCAGGTCGCCGAGGTGCTGGGCATTCCTGTGGAGACGGTCAAGCCTTCGGTGGTTGATACCGACTCCATTGGCTACAGCTCCGGAGCCGGCGGTAGCGGCGTTACCTTCAAGATGGGCACCGCCTGCCACGACGCCGCCCAGGATATCAAGCGCCAGGTGATCGAGCGCGCCGCCCGCATCTGGGATGTCTCTCCCGAGGACGTCGAGTACCACAAGGGTGTCCTGTCCCACAGGCAGGACCCCGAGCTGAGCATCACATTCCAGGCGCTGGCGCCTCGTCTGAACAGCACCGGGGGCCCCATCGTGGGCCGGGCCGCAGTCAACCCCGGTGGCGTGGGCAACGCCTTCGGTCTGCACATCGTGGACGTGGAAGTCGACCCGGACACGGGCAAAGTCACCATCCTGCGCTACACCGCCCTCCAGGACGCCGGCCGGGCCATCCACCCCAGCTACGTCGAAGGCCAGATTCAAGGGGGTGTGGTCCAGGGAATAGGCTGGGCCCTGAACGAGGAATACTACATCAGTGACCAGGGACGGATGCTGAACTCCAGCTTCCTGGACTACCGAATGCCCACTGCGCTGGACCTCCCGATGATCGACACTGTCATCGTGGAAGTGCCAAACCCGGGTCACCCCTACGGCGTCCGTGGCACGGGCGAAGTGCCGCTGGTGCCGCCCCTGGCCGCTGTCGCGAACGCCGTGTCCCACGCTATCGGAAAGCGGCTTGCCGACCTGCCAATGACCCCCGGCCGCATCCTGGAAGCTTTGTGGGACGAGGAATAGACCGAATCGGTTAACGGTCAAGGAACCAATATCGTAGCCAATCTAAAGGCCCGGCGAATTGACGCCGGGCCTTTTCAGTCGCTGTTTACGTTGTTTATGTTAATTTGCTTGCGTTCAGATTATGTTCACCTGATCATGTTCGTCTCTGATAATGTTCACTTATGGTGTTCTTTGGAACGGATCGGTAAGCTCCAGTTCCTCTCCGATTTCCCTTAGGGCGGGCAGAACTTCCTGACCCATCAGCTCGAGGCATCGCATGGTGTCCTCATGGCTGATGTTGCCGTCGTTGGTCCAGATGGACAGAATTCCGGGCCTCATCACCGAGAGCACTTCCCGCAACTGCTTGATGACAGTTTCCGGACTACCTATGATCCAGCGCTTTGAGTCCAGAATCTGGTCGTATGCTGCGGTGTCCAGCCCGCCGACTCGGAAGGGGTCGGAGCGAATCTGCTCCCGGATGCGCAGGTAGCGCGGGTCCTGGCTGGCGCTGGCGTAGCCCACCGGCGACTGGTAATCGCGTGGCAGCGGAATGCGGCCCACACCGATGTTGCCGGTCATGTAGCCCTTGCCAACCTCCTGAGCCTTCTCGTCGGTATCCTGAACGTGGATCCTCACCAGGTAGCCCAGGTGCTCGGGACCCGGCTCATAGCCGACCTCACGGGCGTTTTCCGCGTAGATTTCCTTCATGTCCTGGGTTGACTGGATGTCGGTTTCCAGGAATATGTACGGGTAGCGGTGCTCGGCGCACCATACCAGCGTCTCGGGGCTGCCCGTGCCCGGGATCCACACCGGAGGGTGAGGCTTCTGCATCGGCACCTGGAAGGGGTTGACCACCCGGAAATGGTAGTGCTTGCCCTCCCATCGCCAGGGACCGGGCTCCGTCCACGTTTTCATCACGAGGTCGTGGGCTTCCTCGAACCGTTCACGGTTGAACAGCGGGTTGGTGTTGGTGGCAAGGCTCTCTACGCCCGTTCCCCGCACGAAGCCTGAAACCAGTCGGCCGCCGGAAATCATGTCAATCTCCGCCAGCTCCTCGGCCAGACGGATGGGATTGTCGAAGATGGGCAGCGGGTTGCCCAGCAGCACGATCTTCGGCTTCTTCGTAATCCGCGCCAGGATGGCCGCCTCCAGATTCATGGTCGCGCCGAGGCAGGTTGGCGTGTTGTGGTGCTCGTTGAGCATCAGGCCGTCGAAACCCACCTCCTCCGAGTATTCGTACTCGTCGAGATACATGTTGTAGAGCTGAGAGCCGAGCTGCGGGTCGAAATTGCGGTTGGAGAAGGTCAGGCGCACGGCGCTGTGCGGACTGTTCCGCACGTCCTCCTCGGTGTAGTCCACGTAGGCGCGCTCGGTAAATCGCATCAGGAACATGAGTGGCCTCCTCTGCTTTGACTATGGGACGGTGCCAGCTAAAAGGCCCGCGGCGGGAACACTCGCCGGTAAACGCCGGGAGAACCGTGGGCGTGGCCGTATGTGCCGCCGATAAACTCGTTCATCGTGTCCTGGCCGCGCTGTTTCTCCCAGGCCAGCGTTTCCGGCACCTTCTCGTGCTCGAACTCGTACATGGTCAGGTACTTGGGGTCGCCTTCCACCGCGTGATAGCGGCGCACGTACAGGCAGCCCGGAATCTGCAGGTTGCCCGGAGTCCGCACCTTGTCGTAGTACTCGTTGTATCCGGCCTCAATCTCGGCGGGAACGTCCATGCGCCCTATCTGCAGTGCGGGCGCCATGCCTCGACCCATCGTATCCGGGTCATCGCCGCCCTCAGGGTATATCTGGGTGTAGACGTTCCTGACGAATCCACGCCCGACCACGTTCGGCGACATCCGCTGCGTCCACGGAGTTGGGTTGCTGCTCATTCGCAGGTATTCGTCGAACTGCATGGCCTCGGCGGACTCCAGCTCGTAGACCGCCAGGTATCGCGGCCCTCCCTTGAGCGCCTCGTACCGGGCGGCGTCCAGGAATCCGGGGGCGCTCAGCCTTTCCGGGATGTGTTCCTCGGTGTACCAGCGGTTGAACTCGGCGTCGTGCTCGATGTCCACGTCGGTGTACACCATCAGCAGCGCCGTTCCTTTCCTTCGGACCATGCTACCTCCCGAATTTCCTTGTCCACGGAAGAAGTTGGGTTAGTCGTCGCTTCCTAGTTGTCTGTGGCCTCAAGAGCGAGGTATGCGTAGCGTAGGAAGATACCGCCCCTTGGCTCGGCCAGCGGGCCGTTGGCGCAGAGCACCGCTATCACGAATGACGAGCCGGGCTCCGCCGGATTTGCGAGTTCAACGCGATGAGGGACGTTGAGGCCTACGATGGCCCCAGTATTGCGGTCCATTTGGCCGTTGACCCACACCTCGCCGTAGTTGTCGGCGTTGGTTTCGAACCAGAGACGCGCTCCGGCTACCGGCATCCCCTTCACCGTCTCGGGCAGTTCCACTGAAATGCGATACCAGGCGAAGGTGAATCCCACCGACAGGCTCTGCCGGATGTTGTCGCACACCTCCCAGCCGGAATCATCATAGTCGACAAGGCGGGCCGAAGTGCCCAGCAGCTGGGCGGTCAGGCCTTCGTTGGATTCACCGGGGACCAGTCCCGTTGCAACCAGCCACTGGCCCTTCACCAGCGACCTGTCGGAATCGTTGTTCAAGTCCAGGGCCACTCTGGGCATCGTGAACCTCCCATGCGCTGTCCGCGCGGCAGATACCGGAGTTTTCCGCAGTATACTTGAGAATGGGAGATTTGCGGGCCGGTTCCGCGATGCGAGGCTCGTTTCAATCGGCTTCCATCTGTCCAGCGCGGGTAATCGGGCTTGTTCACGGTGTTGTGTGACTGCATTCTGTGTGACCTGGTGGCCAATGTGCGAGGGGGTGGCCAATGTGCGAGGGGGTGCCCAATGACGGATCTTCATGGCATCTTGCTGAATCAGCGGTCTGAATTCGGGCCAATTTTTCCTGAACTGTTTTACAGGTCCAAGCCGCACGTCTTTGATTTCACTTCCTCCAACGCTGAATTGAGGGAAGCCGGAATCACGCGCTTCAGCCCCGAATCCATGGACAGTTTGACCGCCTACGTCCGGGACAAGATAGCCGAGAATGACGCCCTGATTGGAGTGGGCCGGTACAACGAGCACCGCATTGCGTACGATGTGCCTCTGTTCACCGAGAGTTCCGAGTCGAGGGTCGTCCACTTGGGGGTCGACCTGTTCGTTCCGGCAGGAACCCCGATACTGGCGCCCGCCGCTGGGAGAGTGCATAGCTTCCAGTTCAACGACCATCCGCTCGACTACGGCCCCACCATCATCCTCGAACATGAACTGGGAGGGACAGTCCTCTTCTCCCTGTACGGACACCTGAGCGTCGAGTCAATTCGGGAGTTGGCAGTAGGGCAGGAAGTAGCCATCGGACAGCATATCGCTTCGGTGGGAGACCGGCCTACCAATGGCGACTGGACTCCGCACCTGCATTTCCAGCTCATCAGGGATATGCAGGACAGAAGTGGAGACTACCCGGGTATGTCCAGCCTGGCAGAGCGTGATATATACCTCGAGCTATGCCCCGACCCGGGCCCGATCCTGGACTTGAACAGGCGAGTTAGACCTGCCTGAACTCTCCGAGGGTTCCGTATCAACTGTTCCGCTCCAGTGGCCAAGCCCGGCAGTCGGATATGGCGCTCCGCTTAAATACCCCTTGCCTAGAAGCGCACACATCGTACAATTGTTCTCAATAAGAACACCCCGAACTGCCTGTCTGGCGCCCTGAACCACCCGATTGGCCAGTCTCAATTAAGGACCAAAATGATCGGGTTTGTTACAGAATGTTATAAAAAGTTACATCCCCACGAGAGGACACTCGGATAATGAGACCGAAGTCCCGACTGGCGTCTCTCGAGAGCGTCGGATTTTGTCCCAACCAGCCTGCCCGAAGGACCAAGACGGGTTGGGTAATACTCTCAAACCGGGGAGACCCTGATTGACCTGACCACCCGATTCGGAACGCTGCCGCAGTTGGAATCGCACTACCGCTATCCGTAACTCTCCGCCTATAATCGTCGCAATCGCTTATCTTGTTCTGCCGGAGGGGCGTCAATGGATGTTTACCAGTGCATCAGGTCGAGGCTGACGGTGCGGGAGTTCAAACGCGATCCGGTTCCCGAAGGCGTCGTTCGTAGGATGCTGCAGGCTGCGAGATGGTCGCCCAGCGCCCGCAACCGCCAGCCGTGGCACTTCATCGTGGTCCTAAACCGCGAAACGCTGGATCGAATTGGGAGCATTGCCTCCTCCGGCGGATTCATCGGCGGCGCGCCATTGGCCGTGGCGGTGGTCATGGACCGGGGAGGGAGGCCGGAGTTTGACGCCGGCCGCTCGCTGCAGCAAATGGAGCTGGCGGCGTGGGCCGAGGGTGTTGGCGGCTGCGTGGCCGGGGTGCGCGGTGAGGAGAACGACAAGGTCAAGGAGCTCCTGGGCATTCCGGAGGACAAGGAACTGGTGACCGTTGTGGCCTTCGGCTATCCCACTGACGAGGCTGCTTCGCGGACCAAGCTGCGTAAGCCAATACCCGAAATCGCCCACAGCGAACGATTCGGCCAGGCCTACGGGACCTGAAGCCGGCGACAATCCCCAATCATTCAGAGGGTTGAATTCAGAGGATTGAATTATGCGTCTGGAAAATAAGGTCGCAATCATTACCGGCGCGGCTGCCGGTGTGGAAGGCCAGCTGATGGGCTTCGGCGGGTCCGCCGCCCGGATGTTCGCCCAGGAGGGCGCAAG
Source organism: Dehalococcoidia bacterium (assembly GCA_965261355.1). GTDB lineage: Bacteria > Chloroflexota > Dehalococcoidia > Lucifugimonadales > UBA3495 > VXOI01. The sequence goes on from OZ253464.1 coordinate 717,744, forward strand.
GGTCGTCCTGACCGACATCAAGGTTGAAATGGGCGAAGCCGCCGCCGCCCAGATTCGCGAAAACGGTGGCGATGTTGTCTTCATGGAGCACGACGTGACCAGCGAGGAACGCTGGCTGGAGGTCATCGCCGAAACTGTGGCCCGCTACGGCAAGCTGGACGTGCTGGTCAACAACGCCGGCACCGGCGCTCGCCTTACCGTGGAAGACACCACTGTCGCAGACTGGCAGGGCCAGATGGATGTCCATGCCAAGGGCGTGTTCCTCGGCACCAAGCACGCCATCCCCGAAATGAGGAAGGCTGGCGGTGGCTCGATCATCAACGTCTCGTCCATCTATGGCTTGGTCGGCAGCCCCACATCCACCGCCTACCACGCGGCCAAGGGCGCCAGCCGTCTCTTCACCAAGTCCGTGGCCGTCCAGTACGCCGGAGAGAACATCCGGGTGAACTCCGTGCACCCCGGCTTCTGTTGGACGCCGCTGACCGACCCGGGCTACTCCGGCGAAGAGGGACGGCGCGAATGGTCACTGGATCGCATTCCGCTGGGCCGCCTGGGCAACGCCGACGACATCGCCCACGGCATCGTCTACCTGGCGTCCGATGAATCGTCCTTCGTTACCGGCGCGGAATTGGTCATCGACGGTGGCACAACCGCCCAGTAGCTGTTTCGTAGCTGTATGATACCCTTGGAGGATACCCATGACTGCCGTCCCGGTCCCATCCGGTCAACCCCAGGAGCCGTGGCCCAATCTGCGGGCGTTGCCGCGAACGTTCTTCAACGCGCCACTTTGCGACGACATCGAGAGCCTGGAAGCGGACGTCGCATTCATCGGCGTCCCCTTCGACCAGGGCACTCTGGGTCGGCCCGGAGCGCGCTTCGGCCCCGACGCCCTGCGTGACGCCCCAAGGGCATACTCCTACTCCGACCCGTACGGCAGGCAGGGAGCGGCCGACGGCTTCTTCGACATCGATGCCGGTGATGAGCTGCTGCGTGGCGTGACCATGGCGGACTGCGGCAACGTGCCCATCGTACCGTCGGAGGTCGTCGGCAACTTCGACCGCATTACCCGCGCAGTGGAACAGGTGGCCGCACGGGGCGCCCTTCCGGCCGTCGTGGGCGGCGACCACGCCATCACCTTTCCGGTGGTGCGCGGCCTGTCCAGGTTCGCTCCCCTGAATATAGTCCACTTCGACGCCCACCTCGACTACACCCACGACATCCAGGACGCACTGTACACCCACGCCAGTCCCATTCGCCGCTGCCGTGAGCTGGATTTCGTGGGACACATTACGTCTGTGGGCATTCGATCAGCACGGCGTATTCCATACGAGGAAGCGACGCGGGGCGGCAGCCTGATCGTCAGCGGCGCCCGGTTCAGGGAGCTGGGTCCGCAGGCCGTCGCCGACCTGATTCCGCCGGCGGAAAACCTGTATATCACCTTCGACGTGGACGTGCTCGACCCGAGCCTAGCGCCCGGCACCGGCACCCCCGAAACCGGAGGTCTGTTCTATCAGGAAGTCCGGGAATGTCTTACGGCCCTTCTCGCGAGATCCAACCTCGTGGCCTTCGACATTGTGGAGGTTGCTCCTCCGTACGACAACGCCGAACTGACCGTGCAGGTGGCCGCCAAACTGATGCAGGATATGCTCTGCGCCCGCTTCCCCTCTCGCTGACGAATCGCCCAGGATCGCCAAACGGGCCTTGGAAGCGAATCCAAGGCCCGTTTATAGTCGCGGAATCGAGGACGACTACGACGGTGACCAGTTGTACACCTTGGCCAGAGTCCCGCCCATCAGGGTGGCGCGGTCCGAGTCCGACAGCTTTTCGTTGACTCGGAATGCTTCCACGCCCTGCTCGTAGGTCAACAGCCGAACGGCCCTGGTCCAGTCCGTGCCCCACAGGCACCGGTCAAGACCATAGGCATCGAAGATCCGGCCAAGGGGCTCCCAGATGTCCGGGTACGGGAAAGGCTCGCCTGCCAGCGTGCCGGCCCCGGAAATCTTGATGACCACGTTGTCGAGCTCGGCCAGCGACAGCACGTTGGGGAGGTCTGCGAACGGCTCAGCGGGCGGCGGCGGAACGAAGGGCTGGGCCAGGCCGAGGTGGTCGATTATCACCGAGGTATTCGGGTTGCGCCGCGCCAGTTCCTTCAGCAACGGCAGCTTCCCTGCGGCCATCACGTTGACGGGCACTCCGGCCCGGGCGCACGCGGCGAATATCTGGTTCATGCCAGCGTGGTCGGCGTCCCCTTCGAAGGCCCCCAGCATCACCCGACAGCCCACCACCCCTTCCGTACCGGTCCACTCGGCGACATCTTCGTCGACGCTGTCCGAGTCGGGATTGAAGGGGCGCACCAGGCCGAACTTGCCCGGGTGCTGAGCATACACGCTCAGACAGTAGCTTGGGTCATAGCCGTACAGGGAGAAGGGCGAGATCATTATCGCCCCGTCCACTCCCACGGCGCCCATGGCCGCGACCATGTCGTCGCCGGTTACTTGTTCGGGACCTTCCAGGTGGCCGTTCCAGGGCCGTGCCGGCGTGTTTCGTTCGTAGCAGTGTACTTGGCAGTCAATGGTGAGCGCTTGAGTTGCCATGGCCTGATCACCTCTCCCAAAAATGCGCCTTGTCAGATCCCCGGTATTGGTCTAGCTCGCCAGCGACCCCATGGGGTCCCACGGCGGCAGAACTACAGGTTCCAGGTCCAACGCTTCCTGCAGTTCAGCGGGCAGATAGCTCTTCGGTGCGGCAATCTCGAACATGTACTCGGCGAACCACGAATCGTTCATCAGGAAGAAACCCTTGTCCCCAACCTTGTCGTCCCAGCTGTTCTCCACCCTCCATCGCCGCGGCTTCCCTTCCACCACGTCCACGCCGGTGAACAGCATGGCGTGGGTCATGGCCGTCTGGTGGTACTCCAGCCTTTCCTCCTTGTTCATCGAGAACTCTGCGTTGTATACGCTGGCATAGTCGAAGAGCTCGGCATCCCAAAGACCTTTGTCGCGGTGCATCTGCTTGCCGGTGTCGCAGCCCATCCACACGGGCTTGCCGTCCTGCAGCATCCGCATCGCGATGTCCTTCATCAGTTCGATGTCCACGTTGAGGTACTTGATGCGTGTGCCGTCTACCACGTTGCCAAGGTACTGGACTGTGTAGGTGCGCCCCGGCGGGTTGGAGCCTCGGGGATCATGCACCAGGCAGACGAACTCTTCCATGGGAGTCGTAATGTACTTATCGGCGAACTCGAGAGGTGTCATTTCACCGTCGCGACGGAACTCGCCATCCCTGTCCTTCCACTGCCAGTCGAAGCTTTCGGGCGGGTTGCCCAGGTGGATGCAGAGGATCTGATAGACGGAGCGCAGGGCCTCCTGCTTGGCCTCCCTCATGGCGGCTGTCCCGCCCTCCTCCGTGTAGATGCGACGTATGTTGCGGGCCCCCTGCCTTACCTGGTAGTTGAGCCCGGAGTTCATGCGCATCGAGTTGCCGGAGCTTTCCGTCTCGGGCATGACCGTCTTCGGCACCACCCCGTGCTTCCTCACGAGGCTGACGAACATGTCCCACTGCCCGCCGTCGCCCAGGGGCTGCTGCAGGAGCCAGGCCACCACCCGATCGTCGACGGGACGGTCGGCGGTCTCGATGACCGCTTCCAGGACGTAGTTGGCCCGCTCCATTTTATCCCAGAACATCACGTAACTCTGGCTGAATTCGAACTCCTTCACATTCAGCAGGTTCTTGGTTTCCGAGCGGAACAGGTTCAGCCCGGCGAACATCCAGCATCGCCCCGAGCGAGCCTGGTTGGTTACGCTCCATTCGTCCAGAGTGGTGGAGAAGCTGTGCGTGGCCTCGGCCACAATGTTGCGGTTCAGCGCCACGTCGTTTACGTCGTGCTGCGTAACCACGTTCTGCATCAGCTGATGATGGGGTTGCGACTCGTAGGCTTTCTTGAAGGACCCCAGGGAGGCCGCGTCCAGGGTGCCGGGATTCGTCTCGGTGGTCATGATGTACGTCCTCAATGCGGGTGGATTTTCGGGATTCCTTTCCACTACGGTAGTCAGTCAGCGGGAGCCGGGACCGGGTTCATGCTGTCAACCACTTCGCCGATCTCCGCGACGGCCCGGTCGATTTCGTCCCCCGTTGTAAAGCGGCCCACCGAGAAGCGCAGGGTACCCATGGCATACTCGGTCGGAACATTCATCGCAGCCAGCACATGGGAGACCTCAACTTGGCCACTGTGGCAGGCCGCGCCGGCAGAGGCGGCGACAGTCGGTAGGCTGGCAAGGATTCGGTCAGCCTCCAGTCCCTTGAATGCGATGCTGGAAGTGTTGGGCAGGCGCTTCTCGGGATGGCCGTTCACTCGAGCAGTGGCAGCCGTCCCCAGCAGCCCTTGTTCGAGCCTGTCTCGCATCTCCGACATATGCCGGGAGTACCCGTCGAGGTTCTGCTCTATCAGCTCGCAGGCCTTGCCCAGTCCCACCATCTGTATCACGTTCTCGGTCCCGGCTCGGCGGTCCATCTCGTGGTTGGCGCCGTGCATCAGCTTTTCCAACCGCACCCCGGGCCGGATGTAGAGGGCCCCGATGCCTTTCGGGGCGTACAGCTTATGCCCGGCGATGGATAGCAGGTCAGCTCCCAGGTCGTCCACCCGCACCGGAATCTTGCCCACGGACTGGGCGCAGTCGGTGTGAAAGAGCGCGCCGTGGCGGTGGGCGATTTCCGCAATTTCGGAAATGGGTTGAATGGCGCCGACCTCGTTGTTCGCGTGCATCACGCTCACGAGTACAGTCTCGGGCGAAATGGCCTCTTCCACCTGCATTGGGTCTACTAGAAGCCGGGCCGAAAAGCCCTGGATGGGGAGAGAGATTTCGGCAGTAAAGCCGGGGCGAACAGAATCTGGGACCACAGCAGTCCGAGCCGGACAGCGCCGAAAATGGCCGTAGCATGGGCGACCACACCGTGGGAAACAGCCTGGACATCACTGGGGACGGCACTGAGGACGGCGCGGTGGCGCGGAAGCCCACCGCCGACACTGTCCGACAGCTCGATTTTGCCCGCCACCAGGGTCAGGTTGGCCACTGTAGCCGCTAGGTACAGCTGGAATCGCGTCTTGGCGCGTCCGAAGTAGCGGGACTGGCGAATGCCCAACTGGACCAGTCGGGCCAATCTGTGCTCGACCACCACGCGTCGCGCTCGATATTCGTCATACCCGGCGCTCTGTTGCAACGCACGGGCCTGTTGCAGGAGAGCCTCCTGGGGATGGATCAGCACCCGCCGTCCCTTCCTGCCCTTGGCCGAGATGCACTGAGACCGCAGGGGACATGTCATACATTCGGACCCGTCGAACTGGAAGGCCTGCAAGTGGTGTATCCGACCCGCGGCATCCGTACGCCGTCCCGCTGGCACTATGGTGTGGGTGACCTGCCCTGCCGGACAGGTGCAACTGCCCGCCACCAGGTCGATGACAAAGTCATTCTTGGGAAAGCGCTGCCGGTCGGGCCGTCCCGGCACCCGGGCAATCAGGGTGCGGCCCGCGTCGGCGAAGGTCTGCCTGGTAGCTCCGTCTCCATAGGCGGCGTCGCCCATGGCCTCCTGCACCGGCACACCGGTGTTGGCCTCGCTCTGTTCTACCAGTTCCAGCGCCCCCAGGTTGTCCGGAGCGTTGCCCGGCAGTACCTCCACGGCGGTGATCAGCTGGGTGTCGGTGTCAACCACAATCGCCGCCTTGTGTCCGTCGAAGCGTCTCCTGCTGCTCTTGTGCCCGTGGCGCATCTCAGGGTCGTGCACCGACATCATCCGGTCCTTGCTCACCCCGTCCTTGAGGCTCACGCCGTCATCGCCGTCGCCGTCGCCGTCGCCGTCGCCACCCTTGCGCTCAATGTCCTGGAGCAGCAACTGCCCCAGCAGTTCCGCCGCCGCCACTATCTGCTGACGCTCAGCACCGTCCTCGGGCAACTCCCCCTGGGCCAGCCGCGATAATTCCAAGAGCCGGTCCGCGTCTCCCACAATCCCCGCCAGCAGTGCCGTCCGCGCCCGCTTGTCCGACCAGTCGATGGTCGCCTCTCCCTTGATGCTGGAGGCGAGGTACCGCCCGTATCCCCGGGCCTTGGCCCATTTCCCGACGCTGATTCCCTCAACCTGCGCCAGCGCCCGCATCAGTTTGACGATCCCGTCGGCCAGCAGATTGTAGGTGTCCCTCACCGCGCCCCGGCCCAGGATGTTGGTCGTGTCCAGAGCCACCTTCATGCTGCGCCTCTTCAGGTAGCCCGACTCCCGGGCGAGGCGCACGCTGGACTCGAATACCTCCCGCACCCTGTCGTGCAGGATCAGCTGGGCCCGGAACACCTGGAGCGTGCTTTTGGCGAAGGGCCTGTCCTCCACCTCAATCCCCAGAGCCACCTTCCAGCGGATGTCGAAGTCGGCCCGGGCCTTGGCCTCGGCGTCGCTCACCTTGTCGTGGGTCTGCAACAGCAGCGCCGTGGCCAGCAGGCTGGGCGGCACGCTGTCCCGGCCGTTGTCAGCGCAGTAGAACACCGCGAAATCGGAGTCCTGGAACAGCCGGCCCCGCAGGGAAGCCAGCAGACCGTAGAAGGTGTCCTTCCCCACGTGGTCCAGGTACAACCGGTCCGCTTCCCAAAGACCCCTCTGGTCCGAACGCTCTCCCAGCATTCTCAACCCTCGCTACTCTTGTTGACCCCAATTATAAATGCTCGGCGACTCAAACCACTTTCCGGCCAGATTTCTAGGCCGCACTCGTCCACCGGGAGGTAGGTCACGCGATAGCCCTGTCCCTCAAGATGCCGACACACCTCGGTTACCGCCGGATGTTCCACCGATGAGGTGATAATGTGGTTGCCGCGCTCCCTGTGGGCCGCCGCCACACCCTTGATGGCGTGATTGTTGGCCTCGGTACCCCCGCTGGTGAAGATCAGGTCGTCTGCGTCGCAGCCCAGCAGGGATGATACCTGCCGGCGTGCATCGTCGACCCCGCGTCGTGCCTCCATGCCGAAGGCGTGCCCGCTGGAGGGGTTGCCAAACAGGCCATGTATGTAGGGGAGCATCGCTTCGGCGACCTGCGGGTCAATCGGAGTTGTAGCGTTGTAGTCGAGGTAGATGTCGCCCATCGCAGTCCCTCGGTGGATCTTGATAATTGCGCCCATTATAGCCCACGGTTCCCTCAAATACTCCGAGTCTTCGAGGAAACCGCGTAGCGTGCGGAGGCACAAAACGAACTGCATGATGGAAATGGAACGACACCCGCCGAGACGGGCCGACTGCTACAGCGGTGGTCAGTAAAGGACCCGTCAGTCGCGGTAGTTCCGGGAACGTGGAGCCGGTAAAAGAGGCGGGACGATCTATGGAAGGCCGGAGCCCTTTGCCAATTTTCTAAACAGCGAACAGGGTGGTCAGTCGTGGGAAATTCAGTGAGGAGTGAGAAGGGATGACAGGCGACGGAGAATCAAAGCGGGGCGATTGGCGGGAACCTCGTGCCGAAGACCCGAATGTGGTGGAGGTGAGGGGGGTCGAACCCCTGACCCCCTGCTTGCAAAGCAGGTGCTCTCCCACTGAGCTACACCCCCACGGACACCAACAGGGGCCAGGGCACAGGCCTCTTGATTCATTCTAGGCTATATCGCTACTGTCAGCAATAAAACCCGCTCAAGTTGCGAAGTAACATGCCTGGCCTCACGCATGGGTTCCGTTTACTTATGGAGTTTGGCCCAGCGTAGCATCCTGCCAATACTGTTCCACGGGGCGGGCTGCAGCTTATGGATGCGCTCTGTGCTGTATCTGATGCTGGGGAATGGCGGGTCCTTATAGGCAACCGGAAGAGAAATTCAAACAGTCCTGGACGGGTTTGTCACATGCACAGTTCCCGTTCAACCTCTGACGGCCATGGGGCAAACTCAACCACCTGGCCGGACCGTGACGTGATCACCGCCAAGTCTTCCCGCACTAGCACCATCTTGCCCCCGGTGGTCGGATTCCCCCAGCCTGTCGGCGGGTTGCCGTAGCCGTCGTCCAGGGGCGAGTTTGCCTGCCACCACCGGCCCCGGTCAAACACCGCCGTCCGGACGCCGCAATGGGTGTAGAGTTCATAGGCGTACTCCTTCCCCAGTATGGCAGGGGCTGAGTGGTCAGCTTCAGAAGGGCCACAGGACGCCAGGGCTACGGATGCCCCGACTGCAACACCAAGCAGTATCGGAGGCCACCATATTGACTCAATAACTAAACCAAAGCCAAGGTGAAATACGCAGACGCATAGGGTAAATTTGTGAGGGAACTGGGTTAGCCGGTCTCAGGAGTAGCGGGGGGTTGGTGATGGGTGTGAGGGAGATAGACCGGTCTCTGGAACAATGGCAGATGGGAGTCAGGGATTTGGGTCGGCGGATGATTCTGGCGCCCACACCCAGGGAGCGGGAGCGGTGGTACGCCCTCTGGCTCTTGGCGCAGGGCTGGACAGCAACGGCCACGGCGGAGGCGCTGGAGCGGGACCCCCACACCATAGGACGGTGGGCTTCGGTTTTCGGCGAGGGAGGGCCAGCGGCCTTGATATTTGAGCAGACCGGTGGTTCCCCCCCGTCCTTGACGAGACGCAGCAGGCGGAGTTGAAAGGGGCGGTAGGGCAACCGCCCGCTGAGGCGGGCATCGAACTGGCCAACTGGTATTGGAAAGGAGTCCGGCAGTTTGTCTTGGAACGGTTCGGGGTCAGTTTGAGCCGCAGCAGTTGTCTGAACTGGCTGCACCGGTTGGGATTTGCCTTCAAGCGGCCCAAGAAGCGTCTGCTCAAGGCGGATGAGGGCAAGCGGGAGGCCTTCGTGGCGGAGTATACCGCCCTGAGGGAGGAGGCCCAACGGACCGGAGCCAGGATATTCTTCGCCGATGAGGCCCACTTCCGGGCCGATGCAGAGTTGCGGGGCAAGTGGGTACTGAGAGGAGAGGCTGCTCTGGTGGACTCGACCAGTCCGCGGTATGGGGAGAAGGCCAGCTATTATTCGGCGGTGTGCCTGGAGACGGGTGAGGTGGAGTGGATGGAGTTGCAGGGGAACAGCAACGCCGGGACCTCGGTTGACTTCCTGAAGCAACTGAGGGGAAAACACCCTGAGCCGATGCGGGTCATCTGGGACAATGCCCCGGCCCACCGTGGGGAGGCGATGCGGGAGTACCTCAGGACGCCTGGGCTGGAGTTGAGGTTGGTGAACCTGCCGGGGTACAGCCCGGACTTCAACGGGGATGAGGCGATCTGGGGTTGGGCGAGAGAGGAGGCCACCGGCAATCTGTGCTTGGGAAGCAGGGAGGCGGTGCAGGAGAAGGTTGGCAAATTCCTTGCCGGACTGGCCAGCCGCAAAGACGAGGTGAGACGGCGGTGCCGGACAGTCTTGCAGTCACGGGGCGAGGCGCTCCTGCGAGCCTCCCGGACCGATTCTCAGCCTCCGGCAAATGCACATCCCACCTTGGCTTTGGTTTAGTTGTTTTGCCATTGCATATTCCTCTTCCTTTAATCGCGTAGCAATACACGACAAGCAAACGGCGCCAACGCATGTGATGTTCTTGAATCTTTTCAGTGGCTGAACTGTTTGTGGTGAGTCCGACTTCTGAACTGAAGGAATAATTCCCCAGTCTTGAGAGCCAATTGTGCGCCCGAAAGCGTTAAACGATCGTATTTCATTTAATGGTGTTGTGTGGATATAACCAAGAAATTGGCGCAGACAAGGACTGATGATAGCCTCGTCTGCGCCTGTGGATTCCGTGGGTGAACCATTAAAACCGGGGAAACTTGAAGTCAGCGCCTTTCAATGACTAGGGCACTCTCGGGGTATCCGAACAGGGAGACTACCCGGCGTGCGCGACGTTCGATAAGATCTCCGGCACCCTGGCAGGAAGCGAATATACCTGTATCGCCTATCTCCCTGGGCAGGTGCACTTCTTCCGGGTTGCGGGAGAAATAGGGTATCGACCGCCCTCGAATTTCCAGGATCTTTTCGAAATCCTGCGGATATCGGGCTCTCATTATCTCGCAGAGTCCCGTCAGCAGCTCTGGCCAGGACCGGACTTCGTTCCGCTCCGACTCGAAGGTAAATGAGGCCGGCCTGCTTCGTGTACCTCCTCCAGCGGAAGCGACTGGGCTTTCACCTGCCGAAGCCAGCAATTCCGCCCTGTTGTCGACCAATATCCTTCTGACCAGCCGGTTTTCCGGTCGTATTCCTGTCTTGACTTCCGCGGCAGTCGCTATGAGTTCCACGAGTCCTTCATCCAGCCCCCCCACGACTTGCTGCCAGCCCTCCACGATCGCTGATCGCATCGATTCGTCTCGATTTCTTTCCCTCAGCGCCCTTTCTGCCGACCTTACCGCCTGACCGTTGTTGACTTTGTCCTTTGCCAGGTATTTGTTCAGTTCTTCGGTTGCCGTTTCAGAGTCCTCCCGAAGGTCAACTTCGCAAAAGAGGCTTTGCTGCCGGTTAACCTCGGCCGACCACAGGAACAGCATCCAGGCGGGTCCATTGGTCAGAATTCCGATCTCTGCTCCCGCCTTTTCGCAATTACTTAACAACCTGCGATGATGTCGCTCGTTCTCCAGATTGTCATCCAGCGCCTTGACCTCTACAAGCGCTTTGGGTTTGGCCGCAGCGCGCATTCGCGAAGATTGCGCTGCTTTTAGTGCAAAGTCGACTCTGGTCGTGCCAACTTTGTATTCCGGTTCGACTTCCGTCAAATCAAATGCGCTCCATCCCGCGGCGTCCAGTACCCGCAGCACGACGCCCTGCTTCATGGAAGTCTGGTTGAGCTCCTCCAGCATGGGGTTTCTGTTAAGTTCGTGCACAACTTGATAAATGGAGTCCCTATAATTGAGTCGCACCATGACAACGCCTTCCTTACACTCAAGAATTTAAGTCAAGCTGCGTCGGCCAAACACAAGAATGCGTAACAAGCGTGGCGAAGTGGAATCAGCCCAGCTGTGCAGTTCCTGACGCAGGGTTGTTGGCTCACAACCCTGTATATATCACAAGGAGGATATTTGTGGCAATGGAGGGGGGAAAGTGACTTCAGCCAATTTATTTAGGCAGGCGATGCCTCGGATGAGGATGGTCGAGGACCGCAGGGTTTACTAGATTGTCGGGCATCTCGCCGAGCATTACCTTTACAACTTCTCCGGCGGCCCGCTGCTCCAGCTCCAGGGTGGATTCCTGGGAAAAGAAAGCTACGTGAGGCGTAACGATAATGTTGTCCAGGGACAGCAATGGGTGGTCACTTGAAGGAACATTATCTACCATGACGTCCAGACCGGCGCCCGCGATGGAGCCGGAAGTGAGAGCTTCCCACAACGCCTCTTCATCTACGAGAGGACCTCGCGCAGCATTAATTAGAAAGGAATCGGGTTTCATCACAGAAAGTTCATCCCAGCCGATCAGGTTCCGCGTGCTCTCGGTTAACGGGGTATGCAGGCTGACGAAGTCCGCCTCGGAAAGCAGCGTCTGCAAATCCACAAGCCGACCGCCTGCCGCTTCAACCGTTTCCTTGGAAACGATGGGATCTGAAGCTAGCACATTCAGGCCGAACGCCTGCGCTTTAGCCGCCACGGCCCTTCCTATGCGGCCAAAACCCACTATGCCGATGGTCTTTCCCCTGAGGCGCATCATTCTCATTGTCAGAGGCTGACTGCCCCAGCCATTTTCCCTAACTGAACGGTCGAACAGCGCTATCTTTCTGTTCCACGTATGAAGCAGAGCCATGACATGGTCAGACACTTCATCTACGCAATAGTCCGGCACATAAGTTACGGCTATTCCCAATTCCGTAGCCGTGCTTACCGAGATGTTGTCGACGCCGACACCGAAACGCCCGATGACAACGCACTTCTCTGCCGCTCGCACAACATTTTCAGTTACATGGGCAAAGCAGGTCATGATGGCGTCGGCGTCTGTTGCTAACTCGATGAGCGTTCTTTCATCGCCATCGGGAGCAACGACTAACGAACCTCCGCCCGCCTCCAGTACCTGGCGTTCCGGATCTGTAGAAGGCCAGACGTGATCGGTAATCAATACTTTCCAACTCATCTGGGCCCCTCTTTTTTAAGTTAGTCGCATTCCTTCTCTGGAAACTATTACGACTGAGGATCAATCACGCGGGGCATCGGCTTGAACATGCACCCCTCGACGAATAACTCGAAGAAGTCGTCCGTTGTCTCAAGCTCAATGTGCTCTATCCGCTGGATCGAACCCTCTATCCGGTTTCGATGTTCTGTGGATAGTAGCATGATCGTAGCACCTTCAAGGGCGGCATTGCCCACCTTCTCGACACGGTCATCGGCAAAGTTCGCAATGAATCCGATTTCTCTGGCGTTATTCACGTTCAAGTAGTTCGCGAATCCACCCGCCAGAAACAATTTCGATATCTTTTCTACGGGAATCCCGTGACGTCGCAGGGTTATGAACTGTCCACAGTAATTGGCGGCCTTAGCCTGGGCCAGTGCGCTGATATCTGCCCTGGAAAGTGACATCTCCTGTTCCGGGGCGAACGAAAACTCGCGGGCGCTGCCTGCGAGAACCCCCAGTTCGTTCATCATTCCCTGTGCCCGCAATTCGGCCAGCAAGTCCACCAGTCCCGAACCGCAGATTCCCTGCACTGTGGCATCGCCGATCGTGGTGACTTCGGCCCTTCCGTCGTGGATACGCACCGACTCCACTGCCCCGTCGTAACCCGGCATGCCGAACGTCACCTCCCCTCCCTCGAATGCGGGTCCGGCGGGGCACGATGCCGCCATCATACCGTGGCGGTTGCCGATGACCACCTCGGTGTTGGTGCCAATGTCCACAAGCATCACCGGCTCTTCCTGCTCGTCCATGCCGATGGCCAGCAGCGCCGCCGCGATGTCGGCTCCCACGTGGCATCCGACGATGGGCCCGCCGTACACGTGTGCCTTGGGGAATACTCGAAGGCCCATGGCTTGCGCGTTGGATTCCAGCGCCGTCCCCGTGCGGTAGCCTTCTTCGTACTCCAGTTCCACCTTCGACTTGTAGGGCTTCACGCCGACGGACTGAACGTTAACGCCGAAGGCCAGGTCCCGCATGGTCGTGTTGCCCACCAGCACCACTTCGTAGACGTTCCTGCGGTGGGCATCCACCTCACGAGTCAACTCGCCAATCTCGAAATTGATCGCCGCAATTATCGCGTGGCGCAGTTCTCCCCTGTTCCGGCCAATGTCGTACGAAATGCGGTTCATTATGTCGCTCCCTCCGAAACGCTGGGGGTTCTCGAACGACGAAGTAGCGACTATCTCGCCCGATTCCAGGTCAACCAAGTTCATCGCCACGGTCGTGGTGCCGATGTCGACCGCCAGCCCAAGGATTCGGCCCCTGTACGTATCCACCGCCTGACCACCTATGGTGACCTCTTCCCCTTCACGGCGGACCAGGGGATCTGGGTCGATGCGGCGGCGAACACCTTCGGTCAGAATGCGGGGTTGACGTCGAAGGACTGAGAACTCAATGTCCTGCGTCGGGTCGGTGACGATCGCCCGGCAGGCCAGCCTGTAGCTGCCGGAGAGGAAGTACTCGTCCCGGGTGGAGGGCATGAGCCCCTCCGCTCCCTCTTTGACCTCCACGATGCATTCATGGCAAGTTCCTCCTCTTCCACACGAAGAAGGAACCCGAACACGCATGAAGTCCGCGTAGTCGAAAAGGGTTTTGCCGGCGTGAGCCTGGACCTCGCGCCCGTTTAGCCTGACAGGTGCCATGGCGGCATTGTAGCAAAAGAATAGCGTGCGCAGTTGCCCCGGTCGCTGTCGTGCCCCTCCAATTGGGTCGACTACCCCATCTCAGTCGGTGCAGCCCTTCTTTGAAAAATCATAGGCTCAACGCCGGAATTACGTCTCCCACGCTGACCTGTAGTCGAGGTTGTCGTCGCCGGTGCAGGGATACAACTCGCCGAACGGGACCGAGTGGTCCTGGTTGCGGCAGCCGAACTGGGCTGTGCACTGATCCTTGGCGTTCTTGTACGGACACCTGTACGTGGACACTACGTTGACCGTCTCGGAAATTCCTCTGAAAATCTCTGTCAGCCGCTCCACGCTCCGCCGGTATCGTTCCGGGTCGACCCTTCGAGGCTCACCGGACATCGGCTACCCTGCCACCGTTGCCGCTTCAACGCCCGCTTGCCTCACGAAATCCTTGGCCAGGTCCACGCAGTCCATGGCGTCCTTGCCGTAACCGTCGGCGCCCATGTCGTCGGCAAACTCCTGCGACAGTGGCGCCCCGCCCACCATGATCCGCACTTCCCCGCGCAGTCTGGCCTCCTCGAAAGCCTCGATGGTGCGCCCCATGTTCGGCATGGTGGTGGTCAGCAGCGCCGACATCCCCAGTATGTCCGCCTCCTTGTCCACCACCTCCTCGATGAATTCGTCCGGCTGGGTGTCCACCCCGAGGTCATGGACCACGAATCCCGCGCCGCGGAGCATCATGATGCAGAGGTTCTTGCCTATGTCATGCAGGTCGCCCTTGACCGTGCCCATGACCACCGTGCCGATGGGCGAGACACCCGACGCCGAAAGAATCGGCTCAATGTGCGCCATGCCCGCCTTCATCGCCCGGGCCGCCACCAGCACCTCAGGTACAAAGATTATGTTGTCGCGAAACTTGACGCCCACAATGGCCATGCCGGCGATGAGACCGTCGTCCATCACGGTGTTGGCCGAGAAGCCCTCGTCCAGCGCCTGCAGAGTCAATCGGTCGACTTCCAGGTTCTTGCCGATGATCAGCTGGTAGGAAATCTCCTGCATCAGGGGATCTGCTTCGTCCCACAGCGCGCGAATGTGGCGCTGCTCGTCGGGATTCTCGACGTATGCCAGTTCCTCTTCCAGTCCCTCGTGAACGACGGGCATTTGCTATACCTCTAGTTGCTGTGCTTGGCTAGTTGCTGTGTTCGGCGGTCCAGTCCTTGACCGCTTGCGGTATGGCCATCAGGTTCTCGATCTTCGTGGCCAGCGGCACCGCGCATTCCGGGGCTACCATCTGCACTCCCGCGTCGAGGCACCGATAGACCTCGCGGCGCACTTCTTCCGGGCCCCGTGCGTACAGCGTCTCCGGGTTGTTGATGTTACCCACCAGGCCGATTCCGCCGTCCACTGCCGCCATTGCCTCATGCGGGTCGTTCTTGGAGTCGAAATGGAACGAAGCCATGCCCGTCTGCGCAATGTAAGGCATCCGGTCTATGGTCCTTCCGCAGATATGCAGGATCAATGGCACCTTCAGGCGCTCCGCCATCTCCGCGTGGATGTCCTGCAGGAACCTCTTGTAGTAGTCGCCGCTCACCAGGTCGCCCGTGGCATGGTCGGGAAAGGTCAGGGCATCCGCTCCTGCGTCAATCTGCGCCTCCCCAAACAGCACCGAGAGCTCTTTGAGCTTGTGCATCGCCCGCATCGTCTCGTCCGGATTGTCGACCGTTCCCAGCAGGAAGGGTTCTACGCCGAATACGTGGTATCCCAGCGTCCACGGTCCCATCGTCTTTCCGATGATCGCGACCTCGTCCCCGAACTCCGCCTTTAGCTGCCGTATGGACCCCGTGATGGCCAGCATGTCCCGGTGTTCCAGTATGCCCGACGGGATATGCACGTCGTCCGCCGTCTTCCAGATGGGACGGTACATTCGCACCGTGGGCCAGTTGTCCTTGTCCTCCCACTGCATTTCGCAGCCCAGCGCCGACGACTCCTGGATGATGCTGAAGTAGGGCATGATCGAGTCGAAGCCCAGCTCCGTATAGCCCGTGGCGGCCAGCCGGGCGGCCAGTTCCGGGTCCTGGCAGGCCTGCGGGAATGGCGCGTCCACCAGGTCCATCAGCTCCACGGTCGCAACGTTGGTCGGGTTGGCTACCGGCGTACGGTCCACCGGCTGCCGGTTCAGCGCCGCCATCGTGCGCTCCTTGGGCGTCATCGTTTCGGTGAAAGCCATGGCTGCGCCTCCTTCGGGAAGGGCTGCTTCGACGTAGGGTTACTCCAATTCCTGGAGGGTTCTGAGAACCTGTTCCCCGTGCTGTGGCCTTTCAGCCAATACGCGCAGGTCGAGTGCCTGCACCTTGGCAATTGCCTCATCGTTTGTTGGGCCAAAAGCGAGTGCCCCGGGATCTCCGCCACCTCAGCGATCCACCGGCCATCAAGTTCCTTTTCTGTTTCTATGGCGCAAGTAAACGCCATCAATGCACATCCAAACAGGCTTACGTCTGCGAGAACCCCAGGGTGCCCGTGGTCATCTGGCCCCGCATGGCCTCGGCAGCCATCATCGTCTCGACGCTGGATATATTTCGCGAGTACGGCAGCAGCACCCGCATCAGCGCATCGTGGGCCATTCCGCAGGCGAAAGCCACGCCCGACTCTCCCACCTGTTCCATTTCGCCATACCGCGTGAACCCGGCCAGCACCATCCGCAGGCGCATCGCCGCGTTCCGTGCCTCGCCCTCCAGCGACACCTCGTAGACCGCCGGTCCGTCGCCGCCCTGTGGGAACGCCGGCGGCTCCAACCGGATGGTCAGCGCCGACTTCGAGTCCTGGATGCTGAGTTCCCCCTGTGGCGGCGCATAGTCCGGCGCCTTGCCCACCGCTTGCGACATCACGAATCGCAGCGTCCGCTGGTGCAGGTGGCTGCAGGGAAAGCGGACCTGGTTGTCCGCTCCTTCCACCGCTTCCATGCCGCCGAGAGCGATCATCTGGTCCCGGATCTCCCGGATACGGTCCTCCACTCCCTCTTTGCGGCTGAATGTCCAGATCGTGCAAAGGCCGTCCTTCACGTACAGTCCGACGCTGATGTCGTGAAACCGCCTGTCCAGGGGCACAAGCTCGAGGCACTGCCCATAGCGCTCGATTACTTCAGATGGCCGAAGCTTCTCAGTGCTGGTCGCCATGATGCCCTCCCTGGCGCCTGACGGTGGCGGCCAGTGCCTTGATATGCTCCGGACCTGTGCCGCAACAGCCTCCGATTATGTTCACACCCAGGTCCGCCAACTGCCTGAACCGCTCCGCCATGTAATCCGGCGTTTCCGGGTAGATGATCTCGCCGCCGCGCATGGCCGGTATGCCAGCATTGGAATGTATCAGGAGGAAGCCGTCGGTCTCGGCCCTCATCAAGCGGGCAATGTCCACCATGTTGTCGATGCCGTTGCCGCAATTGGAGCCCACCACGTGGGCCCCGGCCTCCTCCATCGCATGCACGGCCCGCTCCGGGGTGACGCCCATCATGGTGAAGAAGCCGCGCGGTCCCTTGTCGAACACCATCGTCGCCATCACCACCAGCGCCGTGTTCTCCCGGGCCGCCCGCACTGCCAGAGTCGCCTCTTCCACGGCCGTCATTGTCTCGACCGCCACTCCGTCGGCGCCGCCTGCCTCGAGGGCCTTCACCTGCTCCAGGAAGGCGTCATACATTTCGCTCTCTGACACCGGCCCCAATGGTTCCAGGAACTCTCCCGTCGGGCCGACCGAGCCCACCACGAACCCGCCCTGTGAGGCCTGGCTGCGCGCGTGTTCTGCGGCCAGCCGGTTGAATTCCTCAACCCGTTCGCCATAGCCGTACTTCTTCTGCATGAATACGCTGCCGCCGAACGAGTTGGTCAGGACCATTTCCGACCCGGCCGCGAAGTATCGTCGGGCCATCTCACGGACGACCTCCGGATGGCTGGCGTTGAACTCCTCGGGGCACCCTCCGGGCTCCAGTCCGTGCTGCTGCAGAAACGTGCCCGTGGCCCCGTCGGAAATCAAGAGCTCACCGCGCTTCAGGCGCTCAAGCAGTGCTGACGGGCCGGTTTCATTGGTCATAGGCGAACAGGCCCTCCCCTCGAGCCTCTTGAAATCGCATTGTATTCTCCAAGCTTGAGTAGCCGCAACAACGGCCCGGTCCCGATAGAGGGCCCTCGCTAGATCGAAAGCAGTCGAACCGGATAGTCTCACCCCAACCCAACCTTCCTCCTTCAGGTGGAGGGAGAATTAAAGACCCCAACCAGTGACGCAGGGCAACCGCGCGGTGAACGCCTGAGGACCTGTAATCCGTTAATCCGTCATCCCCCCGCAGGCGAGAATCCAAACCCCTGTCTCCCCAAACAGTCATTCCCGCGCAGGCGGGAATCCAAACCCCCGTCCCCGGTCAATTTGACCGCCTTATTTGAAGACCCGCCAGGTGACGTTTGCCCCTTGCCATGGCTTGAAATCGCATATTAGAATTAATGTACCAATCAGAGACGCCAACTGTTTCGGACCCTTCGAGACCCATCGCTATCAACCCAGGCAGCCCGATCAAAAAACCTCCGTGTCCTCCGTGTCCTCTGTGCCCTATGTTGTAAATGAACCCCTCGGTGTACTCGGCGTTTAAAAGAGAATTCCATCTATCCTTTGCATCCTGTCTATCCATGTAAATAACCCCCGCCACAGCGCCACCATCACCCGCCGCTGCAAACCTGCCAAGATCGGAAATGGTGGGAAATGAGCGGGTTCCGAAAAAACCCCGGCAACCCAGCCATTCAGGAGAGTGAAATTATGTATTCCTTCAACGCTATCTGGGGCCGCATCAGGTCCCTCCAGCGCCGCCTCGCCAAGGACCTCGCCATAATCCGTCTGCGCCGTCTCGCCCAGGACTTCTGCGACGACTACGAGGAGGCCGCCTCCGACGACCCTCCCGCTTCCCACCTCGAGCTCGATAGGATGGGCTCGGCCTTTATCCCTAGCATCGGGAAGGCCGGCTTCCGCCTCAGCACCTTCATGGCCCTCCGCAAGTACCTCGAACGCTGCCTCGACGACAAAAGGCTCCCCACCCCCCGCGACATCGTCGGCAGCCTCCTGCCCTGGGCCGCCGAAGGCGGCTTCCTCCGCGGCTCCCTATGGGTCCGCAATTCCTGCTGAACACCCTTGGTCCGTCACCTTCGGGCCTGAAACAGGGCAATCGCGTCCTGAACGAGGAGGCCCTATATCCCGTCTTTCCCGCGCAGGCGGGAATCCAAACCCCCGTCTACCCTCGCACCCCGAAAACAAAAAAGCGCTGCCTCTCCCATCTCCACCGCCAATCCGTCCCGATTTGTGTGCTGGGAAATAAGACGCGATTGCTCTGGGCCCGGTCCCAATGGCTTTGTGTTGTCTACGCGCCCTGTGGTTAAATCTACCCAGCTTTGAATCTTACGGAGGCGGTCTGCGATGGCCAGCTATCTTTCCCACTTGGAATGCACAATCTGCGGAGCCGAGTACCCGGCCGACCGCCTCTCGGGCGTGAGTCCCTGCTGCGGCAAGGTGCTGTACGCCCGCTACGACCTTGGCCGCATCCGGGCCGAGGTCGACCGCGACCGGCTGGTCGAGCGCCCAGCAAACATGTGGCGCTTCCAGGAGCTGTTGCCGGTCAACGATCCCTACAACATCGTGTCCCTCGGGGAAGGCGGCACACCCCTCATCGAAGTGAAAAACCTCGGAGAGAAGCTCGGCGTCTCGAATCTATACGTCAAGGAAGAAGGGCTGAACCCCACGGGCACTTTCAAGGCCCGGGGCATCTCCGCCGCAATCTCTAAGGGCCTGGAGCTGGGCGCCTCCGGCTTCACCATGCCTTCCGCGGGCAACGCCGCCGGAGCCGCCGCCGCCTACTGCGCCCGCGCCGGTCTGTCCGCCAAGGTCTTCATGCCTCAGGACGCCCCCGACTCCAACAAGAAGGAATGCCTTGTCGCCGGGTCCGAGCTCAACCTCGTGGACGGGCTGATTGGCGATGCTGGCCGGCAGGCCGTGGCCGTTGCGCAGGAGCAGGGCCTGTTCGACCTCTCCACGCTCAAGGAGCCTTACCGCGCCGAGGGCAAGAAGTCCATGGGACTCGAGCTGGCCATGCAGTTCGGTTGGCGCATGCCCCAGGCCATCATCTACCCCGCAGGTGGCGGCACCGGCATCATCGGGATGCACAAAGGCTTCCTGGAACTGCTGGAGCTCGGCTGGATCGTGGGTGACCTTCCGAAGTTCATCGCCGTGCAGGCCGAGGGTTGCCAGCCCATTGTCAAGGCCTTCCACGAGGGCAAGGACACCGCTGAACCGTGGCCCAACGCCGCCACGGTGGCCGACGGGCTGCGTGTGCCCGGCCCTTTCGCCGACTACCTGATGCTCAAGGCCATCCGCGAAACCGGCGGCACCGCCCTCGCCGTCTCCGACTCCGATATGGTCGAGGGAATGTACGAGCTGGCCACCGCCGAGGGCATCTTCGCCTGCCCCGAGGGCGCCGCCACGCTGGTGGCGTACAAGCGCCTGGTCGACGAGGGATTCCTCCGCCGCGACGAGACAACCGTTCTCTTCAACACCGGCTCCGGGTACAAGTATCTGCAGCTCATTGAGGGAACCGCCAGCTAGCCCTCCGAGCATCGCGCCAATTCGACAGGCCCGCCTGTTGCGGTTATCATAGCCGGAAAATTCCATGCTGGATTTTGCGGCATTTATCTGCCCGTTTTAGGAGCAAATCATGCGTCGCGTTGCCATAGTCTCACCCGTCCGCACGGCCGTGGGTAACTTCGGCGGAATCCTGCGGGATGTGTCCGCTGCCGACTTGGCCAGCACCGTCATCAAGGAGGCCCTCGACCGGTCCCAGTTGGACCCCGCCAGAGTCGACGACGTCATCCTCGGCCACGGCTACCCCAGCGGTGAAAACCCCGCCATTGGCCGACTTGCAGGTCTCAAGGCGGGCCTCCCCATCGAGGTTCCAGGCTACCAGCTCGACCGCCGATGTTCCTCCGGCCTCCAGGCCATCCTGAACGCCAGCATGCTGGTCCAGACCGAGAATGCCGACGTGGTGATCGCCGGCGGCGTCGAGAGCATGAGCAACGCCGAGTTCTACAGCAACGAGTCTCGCTGGGGCGCCCGCTACGGCTCGGTCACATTCCACGACCGCCTCGCCCGCGCCCGCGTCACCATCTCTCCCGACGAGCGGTTCGGCCCCATCCCCGGCGGCATGGTGGAGACTGCCGAAAACTTGGCCCGGGAGTACGAAATCGCTCGCACCGAGCAGGACGAGTACGCCCTCCGCAGCCACCAGCGCGCCGTTGCCGCCCAGACCGAGGGCCGCTTCGACAGGGAAATCGTGTCCGTCCCGGTCCCTCAGCGTCGCGGCGACCCGGTCCCGTTCGAGAAGGACGAGGGCCCCCGCGCCGACACCAATATGGAAACCCTCGCCCGCCTGCGCCCGGTGATGCGCGACGGCAGCGTCTCTGCCGGCAACGCCAGCAGCCAGAACGACGCCGCCTCCATCTGCCTTGTCGTCGGCGAGGACAAGCTGGAAGAGCTGGGCCTCACCCCCATGGCCTTCCTCCGCGGCTGGGCCGTAACCGGCTGCCACCCCGCCACCATGGGCATCGGCCCGGTTCCCGCGGTCAACAAGGTTATGGGGAAGATAGGCCTCTCCCTCGAGGACATGGACCTCATCGAGCTCAACGAGGCCTTCGCCGCCCAGGTGCTTGCGGTACTCCGCGAGTGGAAGCTCCCCCATGAAGACAACCTGAACGTCAACGGCTCCGGCATCTCGCTGGGCCATCCAATCGCCGCCACCGGCGCCCGCATCCTGACCACCCTGCTGTACGAGATGGAGCGCCGCAACGCCCAGTTCGGCCTCGAGACCATGTGCGTAGGTGGCGGTCAGGGCGTCGCCGCAGTCTTCGAGCGCGAGTAGCCTGACCCGCACCCGCCACACCAACACCGGAGTAACGAGATGGCAAGCAACCAGGATATCCCCGACGTACTGGTAATCGGGGCCGGAGCCTCCGGCGCAGCCTTCGTCTGGAGCCTCGCCGAGGCAGGCATCAACGTCCTCTGCCTGGAGCAGGGCGACTGGGTCTCCCGCGACGCCTTTCCGGCCAATAACGCCGACAGCCAGCTCCATTGGCAGAGCGACTTCCACCCCGACCCCAGCGTGCGCCGGCTGCCTCAGGACTACCCCGTGAACAGCGCAGCCTCGCCCATCGCGCCTTACATGTACAACGCGGTGGGCGGCAGCACCGTGCACTACGGCTCCCACTACCCCCGGTTCCATCCCTCCGACTTCCGTGTGCGTACCCTGGACGGAGTCGCTGACGACTGGCCCCTCACCTACGACGAGCTGGAGCCCTACTTCGACCTGAACGATCGCATCATGGGTGTGTCCGGTCTGCTCGGCGACCCTGCCTACCCGCCCAAGCCCGAGCGACCCTGCCCGCCCCTGTCCATTCGCCCCGGCGGCGAGGTCCTGGCCAAGGGCTTCGACAAGCTCGGCTGGCACTGGTGGGCCGCCGACACCGCAATCTCGTCGGTGGAATACGACGGCCGTGAGCCCGATTCCGGTGGATACCTGCGCTCTCTTGCCAGCACCGACCTGACCTACTGGCCCCGCGCTCTCGAGCTCGGCGCTCAACTCAAGACCAACGCCCGAGTGCGCGAGATCCTCGTCGACAGTTCCGGCAAGGCCACCGGTGTGCTCTACTACGACGCCGACGGCAACCTGGTCGAGCAGAAGGCCAGGTCCGTCGTGATGGCCTGCAACGGCATCGGCACGCCCCGCCTGCTGCTCAACTCCACCTCGCCGCTCTTCCCCGACGGTCTGGCCAACAGCAGCGGCCTTGTCGGCAAGTGCCTGATGCACCACCCGGCCGGCGTCGTGGTCGGCGTCTTCGATGAGTGGCTGGGCACCGAGGACGGCTTCCCCCGTGGCAGCACCATGCTCAGCCAGGAGTTCTACGAGACCGACACCGGCCGCGGCTTTGTGCGCGGCTACGACCTGCAGATTCTGGCTCTCGGCGGCTCCCCTCTGCCCACCGCCCTCGGCGGCTTGCTCGGTGAGCGGATTCCCTGGGGCGATGGGCACCACCAGGCTTTCGACGAGCGCTTCGGCCACACCGTCGGCATCACCATCATGACCGAAGACCTGCCCGAGGAACACAACCTCATCGCCCTCGACCCCGACGAGACTGACAGCAATGGCATCCCCGCTGCCAAGGTCGAGTACACCGTCAGCGAAAACACCAACCGGATGCTGGATCACGGTGTCGAGCGGGCTAAGGAAGTGATGGAGGCTGCCGGAGCCAAGCAGATTATGACTTCTCGCCTCCGCCGCAATGCCGGATGGCACCTGCTGGGCACCGCCCGCATGGGCGACAACCCTAGCAACTCGGTGGTAGACCGCTGGGGCCGCTGCCACGACGTGCCCAACATGTTCATTATCGACGGCAGCATCTTCACCACCAGCGCCTGCATCAACCCCACGTCCACCATCCAGGCATTGGCCCTTCGCACCGCCGACTACCTCAAAGGCGAGGGCCGCGACTCCTTTCGCTAGATCAGCCCATCCGATGGCAATTCAAAACGGCCCTCTCCTTCGGGAGAGGGTTTTTGATCCAGGAAATAGCACTACAAGCCGAGAATTGTCCATTTCGAAATCTACGCCGACGACGTTGACCGCGCCAGCAAGTTCTACGAAGAACTCTTGGGCTGGGAAATAAACAATCGGGACGGCCCGCCGCATATGGATCACCGCCTCGTCACCACCGGCGCGGAAAGCCCTGGAATCGACGGCGGCATCACTCGCCGCCCTCCTGACGGCCCGGCGAGAGTCAACTACGTCGACGTCGAGTCAATCGAGGAATACCTTGAGAAGGTACAGGCCGCCGGCGGTCGTGTGCTGCAGCCCCAAATCCCCATCCCGGACGTTGGTTACATCGCGATCTACCAGGACACTGAAGGCAACCCCCTCGGCTTCTATCAGCACGACGAGACCGCCTCCTACTGACATTTGGCGCTTGCCCAATGTGGGTGCCGCCACGTACAACTGTTCTGAAGAGACTTGCGGACGAGCAACAACTTTCGACAGAACCAGAGGCCCTGTCCGACCAATGTTACAAAAAGAAGCAAAATGTTACATCTCCACGAGAGGACCCTCAGCTCTGCAGACTGTAGTCCCGACCTGCTCCCCTGCAAGCCATGGAAATTTGGCTTCCGCCATCTTCCCGAGGGAGATGTTCTGGGTAAGGGTCAATTTCTCGATACCCAACGACGTTTGGTTGACCAGACAACCTGTTTCGGAGCGTCTACCATCCCAATGTCCGCCCGTTGACACCCCAACAGGGCGGGCTTACGATTACCCCTGCCCGCCTCCTGCCTTTATGAATCTCTCTCCCACCAGGAGAGGGTCTCGGTGAAGGATGTCGGCAAAATCCGCAATGAAAGGATGAAGAAAATGCCAGAAGTTTACGGCGTAGGTGACTTTCGATACGAATTCGTCGAGGACTGGGCCAAGCTCCCCGACGGCGTGAATTTCCAGGAATGTCCCGGAGTGGCCTGTGATTCCAACGATAACGTGTTCGTCCTGACCCGCGGCAAGCAGCCGATTATGGTCTTCGACCGCGATGGCAACTACATGCGCTCCTTCGGCGAGGGCCTGTTCAGCGACAACCGCACCCACGGCCTCTACATCGGCCACGACGACTCCGTCCTTGCCGCCGACGATGGCATCCACACCATCCAGAAGTTCAGCGCCAATGGCGAGAAGGTCTGGGAGTTGGGCGAGCGCAACAACCCGGCAGAGCGCTGGAGCGGCGAGCCCTTCAACCGGCCCACTTCAGCCGCCACGAGGCCCAGCAACGGCGACATCTACGTCTCCGACGGCTACGGCAACTCCCGCGTTCACGTATACAGCAGCCAGCTCGAGTACAAGTTCTCCTGGGGCGAGCCCGGCATCGACGCCGGTCAGTTCATCCGCCCCCACAACATCGCCTTCGACAGCAACGACCGCGTCTACGTCGTCGACCGCGAGTGCCACCGCATTCAGATCTTCAACGCAGAAGGCAAGTTCATCACCATGTGGAGCAACATCCACCGCCCCGACTCCATGGTGCTCTGGGGTGAGCACATATACGTCGGTGAGCTGAACGGCATGGGCGGCGTTGACGATGCCCCAGGTCTCGGCCACCGCGTCAGCATCTACGACCTCGACGGCAACCGCGTCTGCATGTTCGGCTCAAAGGACGAAGGCGAAGGCGGCGGCCAGTTCATCGCCCCCCACGGCATAGCTGTCGACTCCCACGGCGACATTTACGTGGCCGAAGTCTCCTACACCATCCGCGGCCAGCACATGAACCCGCCCCGCGAGCTCCGCTCCCTCTCCAAGTACCGCCGCGTCTAGACCAAATCAGGAGACGAGAACCGGGAGAGGGGAAACCCTCTCCCGAACCATCTGTAAAGCATGACCACACCGAACCTCGCGAAAATAGAGCCAGAGCGCGACCTTAACAAGGCTTGGGCTCACGAAGCTTATGATTTCACGCCTTGGTTGGCTGCGAATATCAGCGAGTTAGGCAAAGCCTTAGGTATGGAATTGGGTGATCCTCGGACGGAAGTACCCGTAGGAGGATACTCACTAGACATCTTGGCTACCGACTTGAGTAGTGGTACGCCCGTAATCGTAGAGAATCAGCTTAGCACTACGGACCATACCCATTTGGGACAATTGCTCACTTACGCCGCCGGATTGAATGGGGGAACGGTAGTGTGGGTAACAGACGATTTTCGTGATGAACACCGTCAGGCTTTGGATTGGCTTAACCAGCGAACAGACGAACAAACGCAGTTTTTCGGCGTAGTTGTGGAGCTTTGGCGCATTGGTGATTCCCCGCTCGCTCCACACTTCAAAGTAGTAGCCAATCCAAACGAATGGCGCAAAATGAGGAGCGGGGTTCTCCCACCTTCTGAAAGAGACGAGCGGAACTTCGAGTGGCGCCGTGTGCTAATTGAAGGGTTACGTGATAAGCATGGATTTTCCTCTCGAAGGATAATCGAAGCCAAGGCTACGTGGTTACTCATCGATCGTCCCTTTCCGGACGTTATGTACGCTGCTACATGGAATCAAGGCATTCCAGGCTTGGAGATGATAGCCCACAAGCCAGGAACCGACGGACGGGAGTGGAACCAACGTCTCTTCGACACTTTGGATGTGGATAAATCGGACATAGAGGCCAAACTCGCTGACCCGAGAAAAGGAGAGAGGTGCGTTTGGCAAGACACAGAGGGCAGGCAAGCGAGCCGGATTTCGGTATATCGAGCTGGGAATGTTTTTGACCAGCCAGAATTGCGAGCTGAATTCGGCGACTGGATTATTGGGAAATTGATGGATTTTCGGGAAGTTTTTTCACCACGTCTCCAAGAATTTTCCGAACAGGAGCAATCAACCCTTGAGTGAAATCGGCGAAACCACAACCGTCCAGTGGGATTCTACCCTGGAAGCCATTGAACGCTGCTACGAACTCGGCTGGACCGACGGCCTGCCAGTAGTCCCGCCGACAGAGGCCCGCGTAGCTGAATTCATCGAGCGCTCCGGACGCCCCTCGGGCGAAGTTGTCGGCGGGCTGCCCGAGCGACGCCGCGAGATTACCGTCGGCAAGGTCGCGGCCAACGCCGTGATGGCCGGCTGCCTCCCCGAGTACATGCCCGTCGTCCTCACCGCCACCGAGGCCATGCTCGACCCCGTCTTCAACCTCGTTGGCCCTTCCTCCAGCATGGGCGGTTCCGCCATCCTGACCATCGTAAACGGGCCCGTGGTGCGAGAGCTGAACATCAATGCCCGCAACAACCTGTTCGGCCCGGGCAACCGCGCCAACGCCACCATAGGCAGGGCCATCCGCCTGATACTGATGAACGCCTGCGCCGCCATACCCGGCGTCTTTGACCGCAGCGTCATCGGCCATCCCGGGAAGTACACCTACTGTATCGCCGAGGCCGAGACCGAAACCCACTGGACCCCTCTGCATGTCGAACGCGGCTTTCAGCCGGAGCAGAGCACAGTAACCGTATTCGCCGGTGAGTCACCCCGCCAGGTTCGCTCCGTAGGGCGTCCCGAGCCGATTCTGATGGCCATTTCCGACGCTGCCTCCTCTCTTGGCACTAACATGTCCACCTCCGGCTCCGTGGGCGAGACCGGTACGGGCGTCCGTCAGGGGCAGATCGTGGTCACCATCGCCGGAAACTCGGGACTGTGGAAGGATTGGACTAAAGACCAAGTCCGCGACTTCATCTTCCAGCGGGCCCACCGCAGCGTTGCCGAACTGAAGCAGGCCCAGGTCTTGGCCGGCGACCCTCAACCTGGCGACGATTCAACCGCAGTCCCGCTGATACCCGATCCTTCCGACATACTCCTGCTCTTCGCCGGAGGGGAAGAAGCGAACATGTCATCGGTGATACCCAGCTGGGGCCCCAAGGTGGGCAGCACAGCGGTTACCAGGGTGATAAACTAGCGACAATTCAGTAGATTTACCTGCGCACCCTCGAGATAGAGCAACTTACAGACAGGAGAGAGCTATGGTCCAGACCAATGAGCACGTGCTGGTCAACCCGGTAACCCAGCCGGTGATCGCTCCCTTCAACGGCGCTCCTCGCCTGGCCAGCCTGGCTGGTACGCGGCTGGGGCTGATCGACGACAGCAAGCGCAACGCCGATGTGTTGTTGGAGGAACTGGCAGAGGTGCTGCGCACTCGATACGAGATCGCCAGCATCAAGTGGCTCCGCAAGCCCAGCGCGTCCCGCCCTGCAGACCCAGTGGCCTTGTCGGAGTTGGTTGAGGAGAGCGATTCCATCATCATAGCGATAGGTGATTGAGGCTCCTGCAGTGCGTGCAGTGTGCACGACGGAATTCACGTCGAAAACGCCGGCATCCCTTCGGCTACCATATGCACCGACCGCTTCGTGCCTACCGCCACCGGCATGGCACGGATGTGGGGCGCCCCCGACTACCCCACGATTTACACAGAGCACCCCATCGAGAACCTCACCCGCGACACCCTTCGGGCCCGCGCCGAGGGCCTTGCGCCACTCGTCGTCCAGGTCCTCACTGGCGAGGGCTAGAGAGCCGCTTCGCTCAACTGCGCTTCGCGTTTCAAGCCTGCCGTTCGCTCTTGGGTGGCTAAGCAATGAACGGCAGGCCCTACTGCGCCAGCTCTTGCCGAAGCTCCGGCGGCAGCAGGTTCGGGATCGTGTCCTCGATCGGATACGACTCGTCGCAGGCCCCGCAGAACAGCGAGCCCGTGACCACCTCGTCTCCTTCCTCCTCGTCCACTCGCAGTTCCAACTCTCCCTTGCATACCGGGCAAGCCAGTATCTCCATCAGGTCCTTTTTCAAGTTCTAACCCTCTCTCTCGATGTTGGAATGGTCAGGACACCAGTGCTCCCTCTATGAGTGCATCCAGCACATCCGACAACCCGATGACAACGATGCCAATGACCAGAAGTGCCATCGGACTGCTTACTTTGCTGGTCGCCCGTCGCAGCCGGTTCGCGTCCGAGTCCTGCTGCTCTGCGTAGTCGCCCCGTCGGACTATCCGAACGACGTAGAACATGTACAGAGCCAGGGCGATCTTTACGCCAAGCACCACTGCGTACGGAACTGTTGCTGCTGCACTCGTGAGCCGCGCTACCGACAGGATCACGCCGGTCAGCAGCAACACGGCGATTGCTGTCGTAACCAGGGTGCGGAACTCATCACGAATCGCTGCGCCGGTTTCGGGGGGCAGCCCCTGTGAGCGCCGTATGGCCGGGCGCAACACCATCAGGTAGAACACGCCCCCGCCGACCCAGGCCACCGCGGCAACGGCATGCCCCCACCTGATGACCACCAGTATCCAGTCCAGAACGCTCATGACTCTAACGGAGAACCCTATCCGACAGGTTGGCCCGCAAACGCATCATCAGCTCTCCAGCAGCTCTCGTACGGTAACAAGGATCCGATCGGAATCCAGTGCGCTCACGTGAGTTGCCGCCACCTTGCCCCCGCGGCCTATGAACCACGTGGTGGGATAGTACTCCACTCCGTAGGCGACAGCGATGGTCTCTCGGCGGTCGGTGGCGAAGTCGAAGGTCAAACCCAGTTCGTCCGCGAACTCCCTCGCTGAGTGCTCGCTATCAAGGCCCCGTGGCACGAACAGTCCGATGAATCGCACGGGCTCACCCGTCAACTCTTCCCAGGCCCGTTGGAACTCCGGCATCTCCTCCCGGCATGGCGGGCAACTGGGATACCAGAAGTTGACCACAACCACATTCTCCTCGTATCCCTCGGACAGCCTGAAGCGGCTGCCATCGAAGAGTTCCACCTCGAAGTCCGGCGCTTTCTCGCCTTCGCAGCCAGCAGTAAACGCCAACACGACGGCAACAAACAAGAAACTAAATAGGGCCCATCGGAGGCGAAGCAGCATAACTTACCGAGTGCGGAGACGTGGACCTGCAATACAGGGCCTTCGCATTCTATCCGGGGTGGATTACCCTTTCAACGCAAATCTGCGCTCACTGCCTTGACTGGAAAGCCGGAGCAACTAGAATCTGGTCAGCGCATGGGATTTACGGACAGGGGTTGGAGGATGAACATGAGACTGGAAAACAAGGTCGCGCTGATCAGCGGCGGCGCGCGCGGAATGGGCGCCGTAGAAGCCAGGCTCTTCTCCCAGGAGGGCGCCAGGGTGGTCATCGGGGACGTGCTGGAAGATGAAGGGCGGCGCACAGAGGCTGAGATCAACGAGTCCGGCGGCGAGTGTGTGTTCGTGCGGTTGGACGTAACCAGCGAGGAGTCGTGGCAGTCGGCAGTCGGCGAGGCGGTCAGCCGCTTTGGCAAGCTGGACATCCTGGTTAACAATGCCGGCATCTACCGCACCCACAACGTCGCCGACACCTCTTCGGAGGAGTGGGACCTAGTAATGGACATCAACGCCAAGGGAGTGTTCCTGGGAACCAAGGCGGCCATTCCCGCGATGCGGGATTCCGGCGGCGGCTCTATCGTCAACATTTCGTCGGTGGCGGGACTGGTGGGCAACCTCATGTCGACGGCCTACACTGCATCCAAGGGTGCGGTACGGCTGCTGACCAAGTCAACCGCCATCCAGTACGCCCACGAGGGCATCCGCTGCAACTCGGTGCATCCGGGCACCATCGAGACTCCGATGACGGCGACAATGCTGTCCGAAGAAGGTTATCGCCAGGACCGCCTCAACCGCACGCCGCTGGGTCGTCTGGGGACTGCGGAAGACGTGGCATATGGCGTGCTGTTCCTGGCTTCGGACGAGGCCTCTTTCATGACGGGCTCGGAGCTGGTCATAGACGGCGGGCGGACTGCCGAGTAGAGCAAACACTGGGACGCGACAGGGGCGGGTTTGAAACCCGCCCCTGCGTCCTCTTTCGGGGTTGGTGAGAACTCCTGAACCGCTAGCGACCAATAGCGTAGCCGTCGCGTCTAGGGTCTGCGCCGCCACTGAGGCCGCCCCGTTTCTGGTCCACCTGCACGGCGCAGAGGCATCCCATCCTAGGCGTGAAGTCGTCCCACACTTCGACATTGTGTCCCATGGCGGAAAGCTCGCCGACAACCTGTGGCGACATACGACCTTCCACGCCGACCAGGCCTGGGTGGTAGGCATGAGGCCAGAAGGAGTTGGGGAAGCTCCACGTCGAGAAGCGCGGCGCTTCCACAGCCTGCTGGACGTCCATACCGAACTCCATCACGTTGAGGAAGAGCTGCACCATGGACTGCGGCTGCACGTCGCCGCCCGGCGTACCGAATGGCATCAGCGGCTTGCCGTCGCGCATCGCCAAGGCCGGGTTCGGGGTCAGGCGTGGCCGCTTGCCGGGTTGCAGAGAGCTGGGATGATCAGGATCCAACCAGATCTGGGAACCTCGGGAGGAGGCTATGAAGCCCAGGCCCGGCACAATCGGCGAAGTGCCGAAGCTGTCGCTTGGGGTGGCGGAGAAGGCGTTGCCCCAGCGGTCCACCACGCAGGCATAGCTGGTGTCCGCGGGCAGTCCACCTGCCACGGCGTCGGGGCGTTTCCGGTGGCCGTTGCTGGCGGGCATCCCCATGTGCGGCCACGGGTCGCCGGCTATGGGCATCTCAGGAGAGGCATGCCGCGGGTCGATGGCGGCACGGCGCTCTTCGACGTAGGACTTGGACAGCAGCCCGTCCATGGGCACATCGACGAAATCGGGGTCGCCGATGTAGGATTCGCGGTCGCTGAAGGCCAGCTTGAGAGCTTCCAGCACCGTGTGGGCGTAGGCGGCGGTGTTGTGCCCCATACCCTTCAGATCTAAACCTTCCAGGATTTTCAGGGTTTGCAGGTTTACAGGACCCTGGCACCACGGCCCGCAGGCGTAGACGTCAATGCCCTTGTAGTCGATGGATGGAGGCGTATCGACTCCCACGCTGAACCCGGCCATGTCTTCCTTAGACAAAAAGCCGCCTTGACCCTGAACGAATCCGACCAGTTCTTCGGCGATGTCTCCCTTGTAGAAGAAATCTCGGGCCGCCTGAAGCGCGGCTTCCCTACCCTGACCGGCGTGGTCCCTCTCCACATCAATGAGGCGGCGGAAGGTGCGGGCCAGGTCCTTCTGCATCAGGATGTCGCCCACGTCCGGGCGCCTTCCGCCAGGGAAGAACACCGCGGCCGTGGAAGGCCAGCGGCCGTCACCGTCGGAGTCGCCGATGAGAGAATCGCCCGTTCGGGCCAGGGCCGACTGCAATGTGGCAGGTATGGGGAAGCCGTATTCGGCGAGTTCCAGGGCCGGGGTCACGACCTGCTCGAAGGTCATGGTGCCGTAGAGGCGCAGCGCCGTTATCCAGGCGTCGGCTGCGGCCGGAGTGACGGTACGCAGTACACCCGTGGGGATCTCTCCGCCCTGCTGCCGGTTGAAGTAGTCTATGCTGGCAGCCTTGGGCCAGCGTCCCAGGCCACTGATGGACACCGTTTCGCCGCTGGCGTCGTCGTGGATGATGATTGGCGCGACTCCGCCGAACCCGGTCCACTGTGGCAGGGTGACGTTGATCGCGATGCCTGCGGCAACTCCGGCGTCGGTGGCGTTGCCGCCCTGCTCAAGGATGCGGAATCCGGCGGCGGTGGCGAGGTAGTGGCCGCTGGAAACGGCGTGATGCGCTCCGGTTACCAAGGGACGGTAGGTTCTGATTCCAAGGGCCACGTTGCACCCCCCTTAATTCTGGGTCTTCAACTGCCGGGTATCATACGAAGGGCCTACCGGGGTGTCAACAAAAGGGGACATCCGGACAGGTGTCGAACCGGGCGGTCTGTTCGTCAGGCGTCCTGGGCCATTGAGTTTCTCGCCCTCTCCCGAACCCTCTCTTTCGGGGAGATGGAATAGGCCAAAATCCCGTGCTTTGAGGGTTTGCAGTTGGGGTATTGGTCTCAATAGCCGAGCGCCCTCACGTGGAGATATAACATTCCGTAACACCGTAACATTTTGTAACGTCAGTATCAATTTGGCCTTAATTTGCGATGGCCTGTTTCAGTGGTCCAGGGAGTTCCGTATCGGAACAATTGTGCGATAGGCAGTGCTCAGGGCAAGGGGGAGATTTCAGCAGGCAGGGTTCCAAATCAGTCGTCCTGGGCCATTGAGTTTCTTGCCCTCTCCCGAATCCTCTCTTTCGGGGAGATGGAACGGGCCTAAATCCCGTGCTTTGAGGGTATGCAGTTGGGGTATTGGTCTCAATAGCCGAGCGCCCTCATGTGGAGATGTAACGTTCCGTAACATTTCGTAACATCAGTATCAATTTGGCCTTAATTTGCGATGGACTGTTTCAGCGGTTCAGGGGGCTCTATACAAGAACTATTGTACGTATTACAGAGCTGCATGGCAAGGGGGCCTTCAGCACAGGGCAATTGCGTTTTATTTCTGGGCACACAAATTGGGCCGGAACAGAGGTGGCGGTGAAATTGACAGTGCTTGCTCGGGTTCTGGGGACTGGGTTCTGGGTGCGACGGTAGACGGGGGTTTGGATTCCCGCCTGCGCGGGAATGACGGGTAACAAGGCCTCCAGCGTTTAAAACGCGATTACCCTGGCCTTCAGCAGGCAGCGTTTTGAATCAGGTGGTCAAATCAACTAAGGTATACGGGGGTTTGGATTCCCGCCTGCGCGAGAATGCGGGACCGCGAGTTGGCATAGCACCTAAATTGGAACGCTACCTGGGTCATATCTCGTAGTATCGCAGTTGGCGTCATCGTTGATATTGAAACCGGATTTCGTGGAAGGAGATTACGACCGCATCATAGATATTCCGTTGGAATACCGGGACGGTCGATTGGCAGACGCAGTCACTCAATCGGAATCTGCGGCATCGAATACGTCAAATTAGAACGGAGCCTTTCTACATGCTCATCGAAGTGGAAGTCACCGCCGGGGACAACAGCCCGCTGGACCTGCACCGAATGTTTGATCTTCTGGAAGACTCGCGCCCGGTGTCGCGGGTGATGGCTCCCAATCCCCTGGGAGAAGACGTGTGGTGCGAGGTGACAGGCTGGGACAGCGGAGGTACGTGCCCGGCGATGGCCGCGCTATCCGAAGACTCGGGCGAGGGAGTGGTGTTGCTCGTTTACGGAGGGAGCGAGGGAGTGCGCTTGCGTCCGGTAGGAGCCGAGGGAGAGTGGGGCGTCGTCAACCGAGAGCAATGGGGCGAGGCCTGCCTGATGCTGGGAAAGGATACCGATACCGAATATAAGTACGATTCCCCGTTAAAAGGCCGGAGCGGATAGCTTTCCAACCAGCGATTCCAAGGCTGAGTCCTCACCACTGCGGAAGTCTAGGTATTCGCTATCGCGTAGTTGCCTGCAGAGCCGGTCCTTGCGGTCGAAGAACGACTCGCCGAACGCGAGGGCGGTCAGCGGCGCCGAGCCGGGTTGCTTCCCTGAACGCAGAAGCTCTGCGAAATAGCGGCTGGCAAGGGGGTTCTCCAGTGCATCGTCGGTGCAGATTAACGCCAGCCTGTCATACAGCACCGTATGATCAAGGGAGGCCTCTCCGGTGTTCAGAGCGTCCTCGTCGTCCGGAAAGAGAATCCACGCCGGCATACGTGCCTTCCACAAGTGGACGCGAAGTTGCTCGGCCAGTTCCCTATCCGACAATGCGGCGACGAAGAGCGTGGTCGGAAAAGTCCTCCGTTCCGCCTTCATCACGTCCTGGGCATCCACCAGGGGTTCTGCCACGCCCGCCCCGAGAAGGAACTCTCGAGGGATGCGACCACCGGAATTGGCCAGCGTATCCAGCGCGATGGTGCTGGGGGCCTCGTGCTTCATTGTTTCGAGCCCGATGGTCATTCGCAGGTCGCAGTTGGCGAAGAGGGTCCCTCCAGCGGAGGCTTGGTGCAGGATGGCGCTGTCCAGTCCAGCCCGGACAATCTTTGCGCCACGCAGGTCCGCACCCGTCAAATTGACCATCTGCAGCGAGGTTGTCGTCAGGACCGCCCCCTGCAGATTTGCGCCCGAGAGATTACCCCAGGACAGGTCTGCAGAGGTAAGGTTGGCTCCGCTCAGGTCGGCCCCTTGAAGATCGGCGTAAGGCATGGCTGCGTAGGACAGGTCGGCGCCTCTGAGGACGGCGTGTCTGAGGGTCCCGTTGGAGAGGTTGGCGCGGGTCAACGAAGACCCCACGAGCTGCGCGCCGGTCAGGTTGGCGCGAGGCAGGCTAGCGCGGAAGAGATGGGCACCGGTAAGGTTCGCACCCGAAAGGTCGGCCGTTCGGAAATCGCATCCCGTGAAGTCCGCATCGCTCAGGTCATCGTGCCGCAGGTCGGCGCCGGGCAGCTTGATCCCGCTGAGAAAAGCGCCCGAAAGGTCAAGGGTAGGGCGGCCGTAGACGAACTCCGGGGTGAAGGTCTCGCTGGCAGCGCGGTCTTCCAGCCGGTAGCCAAGGTCGAACCTCGGCAGTCGTGTATTCAGGCTGCGGAAGGTAAGCTCTCGCCACCGGGCGATGGCGTTAGGCCCGGAACGCGCCAAGCCCAAGTGGTCGGGGTTTGCCAACTGCTACACCTCGGATAAATTCACAACTGACCGCCTCTCTGATCTGCCCAAGCAATGCAGGTCAATGCGGAAAGAGTTCTGCCGGCTAGTTCCGTCCAGCGAAGACGGGAAGTACCTCGCGAGAGAAGATTTCCAACTGGCTGCTCAACTCGTGCCAAGGCATGCCCTCGGGCCATTGAAGAACGATGTCTTCAAGGCCGGGGTATTTCTCTTCCAGCTCCCGGAAAGTTTCGATGAAGACCTCCGGCGGGCCGCAGATCCATGCCTTCTGCTGCACGCCGTCTTCCACCGTGGGAGTGCGGGCCGGCGCCCCGGGGGAACCCCACATCCGGCCGTGTTCGTCCACGTAGCGCACGAGGCCAAAGGGCGCGAACCACTTGTAGCGTTCGTCGTGGAAGGGGCGGACCCGCTCCACCGCTTCTCTCACGGAGTCGGCGAGGTAGAAGCCGAATCCGAGGGCCAGGTCCTGGCCGAGCTTGAGATCGCGACCGGCTTCCACGGCGGCCTCCCGGTAGCGGCCGAAGAACTGCTCCACAATTTTTTCGCCGGACAGGGCGGTCATGCCCTTGATGCCCCTTTTCGCGATGAAGTCGATGGTGCGCC
Organism: Dehalococcoidia bacterium; assembly: GCA_965261355.1. GTDB lineage: Bacteria > Chloroflexota > Dehalococcoidia > Lucifugimonadales > UBA3495 > VXOI01. The sequence goes on from OZ253464.1 coordinate 753,115, forward strand.
CGCTGGTAACCGGCTGCCACATCTCCACGGGGAGGTTGAGCGGTCGCGGCACGAGCGTGATGTCCTTCAACTGGTAGCCGCGGTATGGGACGTCGGGAGGGATCTGGTAGTATTTTCCCTCGTGGCTGAAGGAGTCCTCGTTAAAGGCCTTCAGGATGATGTCAACCTGCTCTTCGAAGAGTTCGCGGTTGGCGTCCTGGTCCAGCAGAGGGGCGCCGAAGGTCTCGACCTCGCGGGTCTGGTAGCCGCGACCGATGCCGAATACGAGCCTTCCTCCGGTCAGCACGTCGCCCATGGCGAAATCTTCGGCCAGCCTCAGGGGATGCCACATCGGGACGATGTTGAAGGCGGCGCCGAACTTCAGGTTCTTAGTGTGGGCCGCGAGGTGAACGCCGAGAAGCGTGAGGTTTGGGATGCACTCGTAGCCCTCGCGCTGGAAGTGGTGCTCGGCCGCCCACAGGCAATGGAACCCGGAGTCGTCCATCTGCTTGGCCAAGGCCATTGCGTGGTCGAAGGACTGCACCAATTGCTTGTTGGAGTAACGGCGCTCGTCGGGGTTCCTCCCGTTTGCACCGACATCGTCGAGGTCAATCTGGCCGACATATAGAACTGAGAAACGCTTGATCATCTGCCTGTCTCGAAAAATTGGGATGCTTGGGCCTTTTCACATGGCGAATTAGTATAGCACGGCGTCGCCTCAGCCCTGAACCGCCACGCCCCGCGCCTGCAGGTCGGCTATGCAGTCAGGGGGGTAGCCCAGCGATGCCAAGACCTGGGCGGTGTGCTGCCCGGTAACGCTGCCGGGGTGGTGGACCATTCCGGGCGTTTCCGACAGGTGGAAGGGGATGCCCGGCTGCCTGACCTTGGCTCCGGCAACTCCCGGAGCCTCCAGCTCCACGACCATGCCGCGGGCCAGAGCCTGCGGGTCCGTCAGGGCTTCCTCAAGGTCGTAGACCTTGCCGACCGAGATGTTGGCGTTGCGCAGTGCTTCGAACCATTCGTCGCGGGTCTTCGTGAGGAAGATGGCGTCGAGAGTGCGGGCGATTTCCTCGCGCTTCTCCTCGCCGGCGGTCTGGTGCGGGATGAGGTCCTCGCGACCGATGGCGCTGCAAAGATTCTCCCAGAACCAGGGCTCGATGGCGGCTATGGAGAAGTACCGGTCATCGGCGGTGCGATAGACGTTGTAGTAGGGCGATCCGCCATTCAGCCGGGTCTTACCCCGCGTGGGAGTGTAACCCTGCGAAAAGGCGTCGGCGATGGCTCCGCACAGCATGTACAGCACGCCTTCGGTCATGGCGATGTCGACGTACTGGCCGCGGCCCGTTTTCTCGCGGGCCATCAGGGCAGCGAGGATGCCAACTGCGCCGCAGAGGCCGCCTCCGGCGTAGTCGGCGATCAGGTTCAGCGGAATCACGGGCTTACCGTCGGGCGAGTCGCCGATGAGCCCGAGGGCCCCGGCGAACGAGATGTAGTTTATGTCGTGTCCGGCCATCTGCGAGTAGGGGCCCGTCTGGCCGTAGCCCGAGACGGAGCAGTAGACGGCGCGGGGGTTGATTGCCCTGACATCGTCGTAGCCCACGCCCAGCCGGTCGACCACGCCGGGTCGGAACCCTTCGACCACCGCGTCGGCGTCGACAGCGAGCTTGCGGAAGACCTCGAGGGCTCCCGGCTCCTTCAGGTTCAGCGCGATGCTGCGCTTGTTGCGCTGGAGGGCGCTGAAGGCGGCATGGCGGCGTTCGCCCTCCGGACTCTCGATACCCGCGACGATGCGTTCGTAGGCGGCCCTCGTTTCGTCCATCGGGCGTTCAACCATCAGCACGTCGGCGCCCAGGTCCGCCAGGATCATGGTGGCGAACATGCCTGGGGCATTGCGACAGAAATCCAGAACCTTGATCCCTTCGAGAGCCATCACGGGCGGTATCTCCTTTGCCTGGAGTGAAAGGGCTCCCTGATTATATCCCTACTTGCGCTATCAGCCGAACCGCCACGAACGCCGTCTGGGGTTGCGACGAGGTTGTGGTGCAAGTATCCCGGCTCGGCACTATAATCGCCGCAGATGATTCCAAAGGCTAAGGAGATTGTTATGGACTTGGGGCTGCAAGGCAGAGTAGCGATGGTAACGGGGGGCAGCCACGGCCTCGGCAAGCAGGCTGCGGCCGCGCTGGGACGCGAGGGCTGCAAGGTCGCCGTCTGCGCCCGGGGAGCTGAGCAACTGGAGGAGACGCGAGCCGAGTTGGCCGGGGGCGGCATACAGGTCATCGCGGTGCAGGCGGACGTTACCAACAACGACGACCTGGTGCGCTTCCACAACGAAACGGTTTCGGCCCTGGGCGAGGTCGACATCCTGGTGAACAACGTGGGGGGGCGCCGCGGCACGACGGATTTCCAGGAGACCGGCATGGAGCTGTTTCGGGAAGGGCTGGAGGTGAACCTGTTCAGCGCGGTGGAGCTGGTGGCGCTGGTGCTGCCGCACATGAGAAAGCAGAAGTGGGGCCGCATCATCAGCATCTCTTCGATTTATGGGCGGGAATACGGCGGCTCGGTGGACTACATGACCGGAAAGGCCGGGCTGATCGCCTTCTCCAAGCATCTGGCGCTAAACCTGGCGCCGGAGAACGTGCTGGTCAACTGCATCGCACCGGGCTCCATAGACTTCCCGGGGAGCACGTGGGACAGGTTCCAGCAGAACAATACGCCGGAGGTGGTGGACGAGTTCATCGCGCGGAATCTGCCCGCCGGGAAATTCGGCTGGCCTGAGCCAATTGGCGAAACGGTGGCTTTCCTCGCGTCCGAGCGCGCCGATCTCATCACCGGGACCTGCCTGAACGTCGATGGTGGACAGTCACGATCCCTGTTCTGACGTCCCATTTGGGGGTATGTCGTGCGCGGCCCAGCGTGGCCACCCGGAATACTGGAATCGAAAGGGGCACACCGATGAGTGCCCCTTTGCCATTTCTTCGGGGAGCGGGAATGAATCGTTACAGCGAGTTCACGAACTGTCTCCACGCCTGAACGCACTGTTCGGGTTCGGAGTGCTGGACGTATCCGCTTGTTCCAGGAATCACCTTCAGGCGGCCGTTAGGCAGCAGCGATACCATTCCGGTGGTGCGGTCCGGGTTGGCGCTAGCGTTCTGCTCGGAAGCCAGAATGAGGGCCGGGGTCCGTATCTTCTGCAGAGTGTCGGTCAGATCCTGCCCCGACAGGTAATCCAGCGTCTCCATAACAACCCTGGCGGGAGTCTGGGCCATCTGGTTGATGTACCATTCCTGGTGAGCGGAGTCCGCATCACCGCTCTCCAGGCGTCGTTCAGCCGTGGCCCTGACCCAGGCTTCCACTCCCTCGTCCCGCACCAAGTTGTAGGACTCGCGGTACGTCGGCACTCCGACGAACTTGTAGGGTGAGGTGCAGGTGGTCACCGACAGGAGCCTGTCCGGGAACTGCGAGGCAAACTGCAGCGAGATGGTCCCGCCGACGGTCTCTCCAATCAGGTGAACTTTCCCCAGTTCCAGGTGGTCGAGGAGACCGCGCAGATCGGCTGCGAAACCGCTCAGAGACCAGGGGAAGCCTTCCGGCGGCACGGTCGACCGGCCGAAACCCCGGGCATCCAGTCGCACCACCCGATACGAACGAGCCAGCAACGGCACCCACCCGTACCAAAGCTGCGAGTTCTTGGCGTTGCCGTGGTGCAAGACAACGGTTTCGGGCGTGCGCCAGGGGTCGGTGAAGTCATCGTCCTCGTAGTACATTTCCAGCGAGAAATCGAGTCGTGCGAACGGCATGGCGCGCCTCCCGTGGCAGTGAGAGAATCCGGTCCTGTCCAATCCTGGCAGGGCCAAATACCGGAGACCTGCTCTGGTCTCCAGTTTCGTGCTTTGAAAAGAACTTTATTTTCTAGTCAACTACGGGAATCGCCACCGACAAGCGGGGTTTGTCGCCATACGCAGCGGTGGTGTGGCCGCGTCCGGTCAGGTCATCGGCCAACAGCACGTCTCCGGAATTGAAGATTCGCTTCGTGCCGTCGCCCAAACCGACTTCCATCTGACCTTCAAGCGTGATGACGTACTGCCGTCGGGGTGCCGGATGCCAGTCTGAAAAACTGCCGGGTTGAGTCCGACTGAAAGTGACGCTGTTGGCAGTTTGAGCGGCAGTCCGCTCGGCATTGGCAACGGCCTCGAAAGGCAGTTCCAGTTCTTCGAAATGGGACTCACCGTCATCGCCCGTGTATATCCTGACTACCTGCATTGCGTTTCTCCATTCCAATCAAGCCAAGTCATATTGATGGCCTTCCAACGCCGGAATGATAAATCCACGCTTGGCCAGCGTCAATTTGGACTGCCAATCGAACCGGTCGGGCAAAGGTCGACGAGGCAGCAGTCGGAGCAGCGCGGGTCGCGCTTCAGGCAAACGAATTTGGCGTGGTGGTCCAGGAGAGCGTGAAACTCGTTGAACAGCGGAGTGACGGCGGGCAGATTGTCCTGGAACAGGGACTGGTAGCTCCCGTAATTTCGGCTGCGTCCCTGCGGAGCCAGGCCCATACGGTCGACGATGCGGCGGGTGTAGCTGTCAATGACGAAAGAAGGCATTTCCGCCGCGTAGACGACTATGTCGTCGGCCGTTTCTTCCCCGATGCCGTGGATGGATAGAAGTTCCGACCGCAGTGAATCCATGTCCTGGTCAAACAGCGGGTCCAGTCCTCCTCGATTCAGCGTGTGCCATGCGAATGACTGCAGCTTGCGAGCCTTGGCGTTGTAGTAACCCGATGACCGGATTATGGACGCCAGTTCCGATTCGGGTAGGGCGGCGATCTCCTCGAAAGACCAACACCGTGCCGATTTCATGGCCGACAAGGCCTTTTCGACGTTCGTCCATGCCGTGGACTGGGTAAGTATGGCCCCGACGATGACCTCGAACCTGCTGTCTCCTGGCCACCAGTGCTGTGGTCCGTGGGCATCGTACAGTCTGCGGAAAATCTCGAGCAGAAGCCGCGACAGTTCCGGGCCTTCCTGGTCCATCATTGGGCGGACTCGCTTCCTGGGACAATGTCGACAAAAGAAATGATGGGGAGCCGGCGGTCCAATTTGACCTCTCGTTCGGATACGATGCAGTTGTACGCATATGCGTCAACCCCACCTTCGACGGCCACCCGAAATGCCTCAGCCAAGGCAGGGTCGGACGGGGCGTTGACGGCGAAGGCATGGCAGTCAGAACGCTGCACAACGAACACCACGGAGCCGCGGTGTCCGGCCCGGACTGCTTCGACGAGGGTATTGAGGTGCTTTGCGCCCCTGGTTGTCGGTGAATCCGGAAAGAGGCCCACGCCTCCGTCCAGCAGGGACACCGACTTCACTTCTACGTAAGTCGTGTCGCCGTTTTCTCCGAGCATCAGGTCGAACCGGCTCTCTCCGAAGGTGGACTCCCTGGAAACGGTTGCCGGATTTCCGAGGACCGGGAGCAATCCCTGGGAGACGGCCTCGGTGACCAAGGCATTCGGCAGGCGGGCGTCGGCAGACACCAGGGTTCCCTCTGCTTCCACCAACGCAAGGTCGTATGCCGTCTTCCTTCCCTCGCGATGGGCGGGCTTCAGCCAGATCAAGGCTCCTGGCAGGAACAGCTCCCTGAGGCGACCCGAGTTGGCGACATGCACAGCCGCTTCCCGTCCATTCAGTTCAACGGTGGCAAGGAAGCGGTTGACGCGCCGGAGAAATCTTGCCTTCACCAGGTCGTCGCCCAGGAACATCCACGTACCGCCTCGGAGCACTTGGTACCGCCTTGGAGCACTTGCGCCCACCGCCGCCAATAGTAACAATGGCTGGGTTAATTGGGAAAGAGGAGCTTCAGGCTTGAGCGCGTTTGTCGACAGAATACACCGGGCCTGCAAAAGCAGGCAGAGTCTGCTTTGCGTTGGACTGGACCCCGATCCGGAGTTCATGCCGATCGAGGACACGTCGGCCTTTAACAGGGCGATAGTGGAAGCCACGGGCGAGTACGCTTGCGCATACAAGCCCAACCTTGCCTTCTACGAGGCACTGGGACCGGCGGGCATGGCGGCCCTGGAGAATACGATTTCCTGCATACGGAATGTTTGCCCGGACGCGCTGATCATCGGCGACGCCAAGCGCGGAGACATCGGCCCTTCCGGGAAGGCCTATGCCAGGGCGATGTTCGAGGTATGGGGTTTCGACGCGGTTACCGTCAACGCATGGGGCGGTGCGGATACGGTGGAGCCTTTCCTTGCCGACGAATCGACGGGTGTATTCGTCTGGTGCAGAGGGTCCAACCCCGGTTCGGCGGACCTTCAGGATCTGCGCACCACGGAAAGCGGGACGCCGCTATACATGCGCCTGGCGAGGTCTTGTGTGGAGTGGAATTCGCGGGGAAACGTGGGGTTGGTGGTGGGGGCCACAGTCCCGCAGCAGTTGGCGTCAGTGCGGGAGATGTGCCCCGATATGCCTCTGCTGGTGCCCGGGGTCGGCGCGCAGGGGGGAGAGTTGGAGGCGGCGGTTCGCGCCGGGGTAGATGCATTGGGACGAATGGCTCTGATCAACTCAGCCAGGGGCATCATCTACGCTTCCCGGCGGAATGATTTTGCGGAGGCGGCGGGAAAAGCGGCTCGCCGCCTTCGGGACGAGATCAACGATGTTCTTGCGGCGGATGGCAAGGGATGGCCTACGAACTGAAGGTCGGCGACGCGGTGCGCCTCAAGAAAGCCCATCCGTGCGGCGAATACGAGTGGACGGTTACCAGACTCGGGGCCGACATTGGCCTGGTGTGCCGAAAGTGCGGCCGCTATGTCTTGATCCCACGCTCGCAGCTCGCCCGCCGCATCCGGCAGGTCATGCCTGCCGAAGGGACGGACTAGGCGTCGTCGATGATGGGCAGCGGAGTCCGGGCGGAAACGTGGTTGGGCATCACCGAATCCAGAATATCCGCGTGGTAACCGCTCATGTGCTTGGACATGAGCTCGATGAAATTCCGGACGCCTTGTCCCGCGAACTTGCCCTTGAGCGTGCAGATCCCAATGCATGAGCCCGGCAGAATGTGGCCGATCGGGGCTATGTCCATACGGTCGGGATCCCCGGGATGCAAGGCGAAATCATTGGCGACGGCGACGCCAATCCCGATTTCCACATAGCGCTTCATGGACTCCGTGTCGTCAAGGGAAAGAATCACGTCTCCCGTGAGACCCTGGGCCCTCAGTTTCTGGTCTATCTGACTGCGTAGAAAACTCTCTGGACCTGTCAGGATCAGTGGCCACTGAACAATGTCTTCAAGTGTAATCAGCGGCTTGGGCGTCAGCGGATGCCCTTTCGGCATAAGCAGGATAGGCTCGTAGTCGAAAAGCCTATGGAATTCGAGGGATACCTCGTCGAGAGGAGGAGGCGAGCAGAAGGCCAGGTCCACCTCACCGGAGCTAACCAGCTGCATCAGCGGGTTGTAGGCGCGAGCGAGCATTCTGATGCGAATGTCGGGGTATTTCTCGCTGAACTCCTTCACCCCCATAGGCATGTGGCTCTTTATCAGGTCAGGGTATGCAGCCACCTGGAACGAGCCTCTCCTTTCGGCATAGTCCATCTCGGTTTTCAGGGTTTCGATGGAGGTCACCACCGGAGTGACCAACTCCAAGAGCGTAGAACCTTCCGAAGTCAACTGAATGGGACGCTTGATCCTGTCGAACAAGGTAACGCCGAATTCGTCCTCCAGTTTTCGAAGGTGAGTGGTAACCGTGGGCTGCCCCAGCTCGAGAGTGCGGGCCGCCTTGGATACGCTGCGCAGCCTCGCAACGTGATAAAAACTGACCAGTTCACGCAATTCCATAAATTCGCCTCAATAGTTGACCACGCAACCAGAAATAGAATATATCATAAGTTATCCCTTGACAAAATAAGAGGGCGAAATTGAGAATGATGTCAATCAGCCCTGCACCGGGGCGACTGTTCCATTTCAGCGGCATATACCAGACCAGCCGTCCATTCTGGTGGTTCCAGGCTTCAGGTTGACAATATGCCATTTGTGATAACTGAACCATGCGTCGGCGTAAAGGATGCCACCTGCATAGAGGTGTGTCCCGTTGACTGCATCAACTCCGATGACGAAGAGGAACAGTTCTTCATAGATCCGGTTACCTGCATTGACTGCTCCTACTGCGAATCGGTGTGTCCAGTCAACGCCATCTTTGACGAATTTACCGTCCCCAGCCAGTGGCGCCACTTTATCGCCAAGAACCGCGATTTCTATAAGAAGCGGTAGATAGTGGCGCTTGTGCCCTTCCCCGGCCTGCTGCCCTGCGAGAGAGTGCATCCGTGCTTGGTGCCGTCGTTTCCGATCTCGGGGATGCGGGCCTGCATTTTTGTCTGCTGATTCGGAGGTAATTCCGCCATGACGCTGTTTCTGCGAGACGAACACGTTGCCCAGTGCGTGAACATGGATGCCATGCTGCAGAGCATCGAAAACATGCAGGCGCATTTTGGCAAGGGCGAGGCATACAACCTGGGGCGCCGCAAGATCATCGCGGAAGCGGGGATGCTATCGGTCATGGGAGGCGGCCTGTTTTACGACGGGGTTCTGGGCGTGAAGACCTACACCGTGGTGAGAGGGTCGTATTCCTTCCAGGTAAGCCTGTATGACGCTGCTACTGGCAAACTGCTCTGCTACACCCAAGCCAACCGCCTGGGTCAGCTCCGCACCGGAGCGACCACTGGAGTGGCCGTGAAGCACCTGGCCAACGACGGCCCCGTGCGCGTGGGCATCGTGGGAACGGGGGGGCAGGCTCCGACGCAGCTGCTGGCGGTGTCAAAGGTGCGCCAGGTGGCCGGCGTCGTGGCGCACAGCCGGAACGAGGAGCGGCGGACCGAGTTCGCCTCGCGAATGACGGATTCCCTGGGAGTCGAGGTTAAGGCGGCGAACAGCAACGAAGAGGCCGTGCGCGACTGCGACGTGGTGATTGGAATCGCGGCGACCACCGAGCCCGTGATCAAGGGCGACTGGATAAAGGAGGGCGCCACGGTGATTGGCGCAGGCCCCACGACGTGGCGCGTCAGCGAGGTGGACGAGAAGACCCTGACCCGAGCTGACAGGCTGTTTGTGGATTCCTTGGACCAAGCGCCCATTGAGGCGGGAGACATCGCGGCTGCGGTCGACAAGGGCCTGCTGAATTGGAGTCAACTTACGGAACTTCGGCATGCCGTGTGCGGAGCAATCTCCGGACGTGACGACGAAAAGCAGATTGTGTACGCGAAGCTGATGGGAACGGGTGTGGCCGACGTGGCGGCTGCCAAGCTCGCCTACGACAGCGCAAGGGAGCAGGGTCTGGGCACCGAAGTGGACTGGTAGGCGCCTTCAGAGAGGTGGACCGCCTTCTGTGGACAAGTCGCTCGGCCATCTGCTTTTCGGGTTTTTCTCACACCAAGCTTGAAGGGCCCCATTCGGGGCCCTTCGTTTTGCCAGTGTAAATCGACTCGCCCCCGTGCAGTGTTACCGGAACCGCAGCGACGGGTGCGGCGCGTCAGCCTAGGCGCAGGTAGTCGCGGGTGGTGCCGATGTCGTAGGTTGCGTGGTCCGTCAGCAGGCTTTCCACGGCGGCGCGGGCGGTATCTAGGGACGTGAAGCATGGAATCTGGCGCTCCACTGCGGCGCGTCGGATGTGGAAGCCGTCCCGCAGCACCTCGCTGACGCCTGTAATGGTGTTTATAACTGCGCTCACGCTGCCGTCGTTGATTACGTCGACCACGTTGGGATGCCCCTCGCTGAGCTTCTTGGTCGTCATTGTTACGGGCAACCCCATCGCTTCTATCATCGAGGCCGTGCCCTCGGTGGCGTACAGCTGACAGTCGGCCTGGCGCAGGTCCTGGATCAGGGAGACCGCCTCCGCCTTGTGCTGGTCGGCGATGCTCAACAGCACTCCGGTCCCACGCTTCAGGTTGAGCCGAGCCGCGAGCAAAGCCTTGGTAAGAGCGGCGGGGAAGTCATGATCGATCCCCATCACCTCTCCGGTGGACTTCATCTCGGGACCTAGGTGCCAGTCGACGCCGACCAGCTTGGCCATGGAGAAGACCGGCGCCTTGACGCCCACGAGGCCCTGGCGGGGCCACAGGCCGGTCGGATAGCCTTCCCCGGCGAGGGTGTACCCCAGCATCACACGAGTGGCCAGCCTGGCTACCGGCACGCCTGTCACTTTCGAAATGAAGGGAATGGTGCGGCTGCCTCTCGGGTTTACCTCCAGTACGTAGACCGTTGTGTCTTCGGTGTCGGCGCTCGGGATCCCGGGACTGCGGTAGGCCCCACCGCCGTGGATCACGAACTGGACGTTCATCAGTCCCCTCACGCCCAGGGCAAGCCCGATCCTGGTTGTGTAGTCCACGATGGTGTCGACTTCCGTCTCGGTCAGATTCAGGCCAGGGTAGATTGCCATAGAGTCGCCGCTGTGAACGCCGGCTCGCTCCACGTGTTCCATCAGTCCGGGAATCAGCACACCCTCGCCGTCGCAGATGGCGTCCACCTCGCACTCTTTGCCCTCCATGTAGCGGTCGATCAGGACCGGCTTGTCGGGCGACAGTTCTGTCGCCGCCGTCAGGTAGCGAATCAGTTCGGTGGCGTTCTGGACGATCTCCATGGCGCGGCCACCCAGGACGTAACTGGGCCGCACCACTGCCGGATAGCCGATCGTCTGGGCGACCTGGAGCGCTTCGCTGACCGAAGACACGGCTCCTCCGGGGGGCTGGGGAATGCCCAAGCCGGACAGGAAGTCCTCGAATTTCTGGCGGTCGGAGGCGATGTCAATCGCTTCTGCGCTTGAGCCGAGGATAGGCATGCCGACCCGGGACAATGACTGCGACAGGTCGATGGCGGTCTGGCCACCGAACTGCACTAGGGACGCGGGGGGTGTGGCGTAGCCGTTCTCATCGTCGCCGGTCTCGTTCTCGATAATGTCGCGTACCGACTCCTCATCAAGTGGCTCAAAGTAGAGCCGGTCGCTGGAATCGAAGTCGGTAGACACGGTCTCGGGGTTGGAGTTGACCATGATGCTTCGGACGCCAGACTCGGACAGCGCGATGGCGGCGTGTACGCTGCAGTAGTCGAACTCGATGCCTTGGCCGATTCGAATGGGGCCGCTCCCGATGACCAGGGCCTTTTCGCCTTCCAGCGGCAGCGCTTCGTTCTCCAAATCGTAGGTGCTGTAGTAGTAGGGAGTGACCGCATCAAATTCAGCCGCGCACGTGTCCACCGTTTTGTAAACCGGACGGATATCCCACTGCTTCCGCAGATTCCTCACCTGCTCCGGCAGCATGTCTGCCAGCGTTCCTATCTGGACGTCCGAGAATCCAAGCCGCTTGGACAGGTAGAGCAGATCCGGGGTCAGCTCCTCAGACAGAAGCCTGCGTTCCATCGCGACGATTCGTTTGAAAGCGACCAGGAACCAGGGGTCGAACATGGTGCGCTCCACCAGCTGCTCGACGCTGGCGCCGCGTCGAATGGCGGACATGATGGCCCACAGACGCATATCGTTGGGGCCCAAGGGCAGGCTGTCGAGGGATGAGTCATTCTCCGAACGCCAGGCGGGATCCTCCCACAAGAGAGTCCTGCCACCCAGCTCCAGTGACCGGGCCCCCTTCTGAAGCGCTGCTTCGAAGGACCGGTCGATGACCATTATTTCCCCGGTAGCCTTCATCTGCGTGGTTGTCCTGCGGTCGCCGTTGGGGAACTTGTCGAAGGGCCAGCGAGGAATCTTGACCACGCAATAGTCCAGAGCCGGCTCGAAGGCGGCCTTCGTCCTGCCGGTTACCGCGTTATCGATCTCGTCCAGGGTCCTGCCGGCGGCAATCTTGGCGGCCACACGGGCGATGGGGTAACCCGTGGCCTTGCTGGCCAGGGCCGAGCTGCGACTCACCCGCGGGTTTACTTCGATCACGTAGTAAGGCGAGTCGTCACGCCACTGCTGCCCGATGACTTCCGAGACGCTGGGGTGGGGCTGTATGGCGAACTGAACGTTGCAACCGCCCTCAATACCCAGGCCGCGGATAATCTTGATGCTGGCCGTACGCAGCATCTGGTATTCCTTGTCGGTCAACGTCTGGCTTGGCGCGACAACGATGCTGTCTCCGGTGTGGACTCCCATCGGGTCCAGGTTCTCGATGTTGCAGACGGTGATGCAGTTATCGGCGCCGTCGCGCATCACCTCGTACTCGATCTCCTTCCAGCCCACCAGCGACCTTTCCAGCAGAATCTGCGAAATCGGGCTGGCGGAAAGGCCAGTCTCTGCGAAGGCCTCGAATTCCTCTTCGGTGGTGGCTATGCCGCCGCCGCTTCCGCCGAGGGTGTAAGCGGGGCGGATAACCAGCGGCAGGCCCATTCGTGAGGCCACTTCGCGGGCTTGATCCATCGTGTTGACAGTTACATTCTCCGGCTCCGGTTCGTCAATTTCGTGGAGAAAGTTCCGGAAGAACTCTCGGTCTTCAGACCGGCGAATGGTCTCGAGGGGCGTTCCAAGTAACCGAACGTCGTAGCGTTCCAGGACCCCGGCATCTGCCATCTCAACGGCCAGATTCAGACCGGTCTGCCCTCCCAGCGTAGGAAGAAGGCCGTCCGGCCGTTCGCGCTGGATGATCCTCTCCATGACCTCCACGGTCAGCGGCTCAATGTAGACGTGGTCCGCAATTCCATCGTCGGTCATAATGGTGGCCGGATTGGAATTGACCAGAACGGTCTCCACGCCCTCTTCCCGCAGGGCCTTGCAGGCCTGAGTGCCTGCGTAGTCAAACTCGGCTGCCTGACCGATCACTATGGGGCCCGAGCCAATCACCAGGACCTTTCGTGGTTTCTCCGCTATTTCGTGCCTCCTCGAGCGAGATTCCGCAGAGACCCGTCCCTTCCTCTCGCCAAATGAATTCGGGCGGGCCCTTCGTGGTAAACGAAACCAGCCCGCAGTGAGACGAACTCGCCACGAACTGGCTTCGCGAAGGGAATTTCAGGCTCCCATTATGGCCAGGCTTTCCTTGCCAAGACCCGAGGGCTACACCTTTGGCAGAACCCCGGGCAGATCGATAAGACTACGATCGTGCAGCGTATTGAGCAGTTGACAGACGAAGGCTCCAAACAGTTTTCCGTCCCAGTCTGCGGCATCAGTGCCGGGTATTGTTTGCTCCACCCTGGGCGGAATGTTGATGGTGACGAAGCCCTTTTCACGGGCCTCGACCTCCATGCGCCCCAACGTTATGGGGGTCTTTTGGGGGTCACCGAGGTGGTAAACGCTGACCAGAAATGACCAGTGTCCCCCGATGGTTCCCTTGCCGGGTCTAACATTGTAACCGAATTCACCACAATAGTATCCGGGCACCTCTGAATCAAAGATAGAGGTGATTTCCCCGAACACAGCCGCCACTTCCACATCCACCCCACCTTCCAGTAACACCATTGAAAAAGAAGACATGAAGATAATTCCTCCGGAAGGTTTTGGCCTGCCGCCGCATCTGGAAGCGAAACGCGCCGGCGAAAATCCTTCGTCGCTAACCGCTCTCTTCGCTGTAAATAATCACCTCCTTATCCGTTGAAGTCCTTGATCATGCTCAGGAAATGGTCGAACAGATAATTGTTGTCCCTTGGGCCAGGAGACGCTTCGGAATGGTATTGGATAGTAAAGACTGGCAAGTCACGGTGGGTGAGCCCTTCCACCGTGTCGTCGTTCAGGTTGATGTGCGAAACGTCCAGACCAGGAGGGAGGGAATCGGCGCGAACCGCGTAACCGTGGTTCTGGGCCGTTATGTACACTCGCCCGGTGCTGACGTCCCTCACCGGGTGGTTCCCGCCGCGGTGCCCGAACTTCAGCTTGAACGTATCCGCTCCCAACGCCCGGGCTACAATCTGGTGGCCGAGGCAGATGCCCATTACAGGTGTCTTCCCCAGTATCTGGCGAGCGTTATCCACCGCGTAGTCGAGCAGTTGAGGATCTCCCGGCCCCGGAGAAAGCAGCACTCCGGACGGTTTCAGCGAAAGAAGGTCCTGCGCCGGTGTGTCTGCAGGGACTACCAGGACTTCGCATCCTCGCCTGGTCAGCTCACGAAGGATATTGTATTTAAGCCCGAAGTCGGTTACCAGCACTCGGAAGGGCCTTTCCGGGCGGTTTTGGCGTAACGCATCGTCGCCGCTCGTCTCCCAGGCGTAGTTCTCGAGCGTGCTAACGGTGCGGACGTGGTCGAGTTCGCCATAGTTTGGGGAGTTCTCCAGGTGAGCTCGGGCTCGGTCCGGGTCGGCGGCAAGAGCACCCATCATCACGCCGCGGGTCCGCAATCGCCGAGTGATGGCGCGAGTGTCCACCCCGCATATGCCCGGGATGCCCTGGCTCTCGAGAAACTGGTGAATCGTGCTGACGCTAGACCCGTGGCTGGGAGCATCGCAATGTTCCCTGACGATGAGGCCGTTTACCTGGATGCGCCCGGACTCGAAATCTTCCCTGTTTATGCCGTAGTTCCCCACCAGAGGGTAGGTGAGGGTGACCAGTTGTCCGGCGTAGGAAGGGTCGGTCAGTACCTCCTGGTATCCGGTCATGGTGGTGTTGAATACCACCTCTCCAACCGCTTCGGATGAAGCTCCGAAACCGAAGCCCTGGTGGACCGAACCATCCTCGAGAACCAGGTAAACCTTATCGGGCATCAAGCGCTCCAAATTCCTCGTTCAGGTATGCGACCTCTCCGTTGGCAATCGTAGCCGCCACGTGTCCCTTCAGTCGTACCCCGTTCAGAGGGGTATTCCGGCCCTTCGAAGCGAACCGAGTCGAATCCACCGTCCACTCGCGATTGGGATCGAAGACGACGAGATCGGCCGGCGTCCCCGGCGCCAATGACGCCAGTGGGGTGTAGTGCTGGCCCAGGACACGGGCTGGACCAACCGTCATTCGCTCAACCAGCGCAGGCAATGAGATTTTTCCGTCGTGGACCAGCTTCAGCACAGAGCCTAGAGCGGTTTCCAAAACGCTGATGCCAAATGCCGCATCCTGGTAGGTGACCTGCTTGGTGGCAGCGTCGTGAGGGGCGTGGTCGGTGGCTATGCAGTCGATGGTGCCGTCGACGAGGGCGTCGACCAACGCATCGACATCCGTGTGGCTACGGAGGGGAGGATAGACCTTGGTGGACGTGTCGTACGCCAGTTCGCTTCGTCCTTCCCCACCCTGAGATCCCAGTGCCCACGCATCGGTGATCGTGAGGTGATGAGGGCAGACTTCGGCGGTAACCGATACCCCCAGATCCCTGGCGCGCCGCACCAGTGGAACGCTGCCGACGGTGCTGAGGTGGGCCACGTGCAGGCGGCCTCCCGTCGCTTCGGCCAAGGCAATGTCGCGAGCTATCATGGCGTCCTCGGCGGCGCAGGGGATTCCTGGGAGCCCCAGCCGGGTTGCGATAATGCCCTCAGCCATCACGCCATCGCCGCTCAGGTGCATGTCCTGGCAGTGATTGCTGACAGGACGGCCGAGGTCTGCACCGTACGAAAGGGCCATCCGCATCAGGTTGGCGTCCTGCACCGGGTCACCGTCGTCGCTGAATGCCACGACTCCCGCCGCCGCCATCTCTTCGAAGTCCGCCAATTCCTTGCCGTTCCGCCCGCGGGTCACGCAGCCTATGGGGAGCACACGCACAGGGCCGGCGTCGCGGGCGCGGCGCAGCACGAACTCGACCACCGATTCCGAGTCGATGGGCGGGTCGGTGTTGGGCATGCAGCACAAGGTCGTGAACCCGCCTCGCGCCGCTGCCTGCGTCCCCGTCGCGATGGTCTCCTTGTATTCGTACCCCGGCTCGCGGAGATGAGCATGGAGGTCGATGAACCCGGGGGAAACGACCAGCCCCGTCCCATCTATCACCTTACACCCGTCCGGAAGTCCCTCTATAGCTCGCTCCACTGCGGAGATTTGCCCGTTTGCCACGAGGATGTCTCCGACAAAATCGAGGCCCTTCAGAGGGTCCAGCAGGCGGGCATGGCGCACCATGACTGCAGGATTATCTGTGGGAATCATGCCGGCCTCGCTCCCGCGTTGAGCTGGTACAACACGGCCATTCTCACTGAGACGCCCGCTGTGACCTGCTCCTCGATGGCCGACCGTGAGCCATGGGCCAGGGACGTGCTGATTTCGATGCCCTCGTTCATCGGACCGGGGTGCATCACAACCACCTCCGGCTGTGCGCGAGCCAACCTGGCGTCGTTGACCTGCCAGCGCCGGATGTATTCACGGACGCTGGGCAGGAAACCGCCTCGCTGCCTCTCGGACTGGAGGCGCAATGCCATCACCACGTCCGCATCTTCGACCGCGCGATCCAGGTCGGTGTCCACTTCAACCAGGGACGATAGCGCGCCGGTGCGGCTGCCGTCTTCCCCTACCCGATGGTCGGTCAACAGGAAGTCAGGCGGTATGAGTGTACGTGGCCCGCTCAGGACCACCCTGGCGCCCATTTGGGCAAAGCCCCAGATGGCGGACCGGGCGACCCGGCTGTGCAGCACGTCGCCGACTATGACCACCTTGCGACCCGCAATGCCGCCAAGCCTGGACTGCACCGTGTACAGATCGAGCAGCGCCTGGGTTGGATGAGCGTGCATCCCATCGCCAGCGTTGACTATGCTGACCCGCTCCAGATTGCGGGCCAGGAAGTTCGGAGCTCCCGAGTGAGGGTGGCGCACCACCAGCGTGTCGACGCCCATGGCCTGCAGGGTGAGGCCGGTGTTCAGGAGGGATTCGCCCTTGTCGGCGCTGCTGCCCGACGCGCTCATGTTGATGACGTCGGCGCTGAGGATTTTCCCCGCTTCCTCGAAGGAAATACGGGTGCGGGTGCTGGCCTCATAGAACAGCGTTACTATAAGGCGACCCCTCAGAGCCGGCGTTTTCTTGATGTCGCGGCTCAGAACCTCCGACATGCCGTGGGCCAGTTCAAGGGTGGCTGCCAACTCATCCGGCGAATAGTCGTCCAGGTCCAGGACGTGTCTACGTTCCGGAAATGATTCGGCACCGACGGCAGGGATGTCCTCAACCCGCTGTAACGTCATCTATTCCGCTCCTTGGGCACGTACGGCCTCGACGCCGACCTCGGAAGTAGAATCCGGGCGAAGAAGCACTACCTCGTCCAACTCGTCTATTTCCCTGAGGCGCACGGCTACTATTTCGTTGCGGGCGGTAGGTATATTGCGGCCTACGTAATCGGCCCGGATCGGAAGTTCGCGGTGTCCCCGGTCTATCATCACAGCCAGTTGGACCTGCGTGGGCCTGCCGTAATCGGTCAGCGCGTCGAGCGCGGCGCGGACTGTTCGCCCGGTGTAGAGGACGTCGTCTACTAGCACCACCCGCTGGTCCTGAATGCTGACCGGCAGATTAGTGCGGTGAATCCTGACCCTGGGCCTCTTGCGTTCTCGCAGGTCGTCGCGGTACAGGTTGATGTCGAGGGAGCCAACGGGGACGTTTGCGCCTTCGAACTCCATCAGTCGCTGGGACAGGCGGTTGGCCAGCGGGACGCCACGGCGGTAAATGCCGACCAGCAGCAGGTCTCCGGCGCCGCGGTTACGCTCCAGGATTTCGTGGGCGATTCTCGACAGGGCCCGGCCCATGCCGTCCTCTGCCATGATCTGCCGTTCCGACATCCCTTGAATGCCCTCTGCGGGCATGTCTTGCCTCCCGTTGGCGACAGTTGGCGGCCCATGGGCCAACAAAAAACCCTTGCCGTGTGAGGCAAGGGTGTAGAGCCCGGCCCGGCTTCACCATTTCCTGAGATACTCAGGATGGTTGTCCAAGGACACATCCGGTACGCCCTACTTTGCCAGCCTCACTGGACTGCCTTAAAAGTCTGACTATCCGGCTGAATAACAGCCATATATTGTATTTGCAGGGTTCAGTTTACCACAACATGAAGCAGCAACGGAAGCCGCCTAACTGGCGATTGCACCGGATAACGGATGAGCCGGTGTCGCCGACACTGCCCCCTGCTGAAGATGGTTGCTACTGATTAATCAAGCCGCGACGTGGCGGCGCCTGTTGTTGAGATAGTCGACAAGAACAAACTCGGAGAGATTGGAGGCGCTGGTGTAGAAGGCCCGCCCGCGGTTGATGCGGGTCATGCGGTCGACGAAATTGACCAGTTGGTAGTTATTCTCCAGCATGAAGGTGTTGATCAGGATGTCTTCCTGGGTACAACGTCTGACTTCCCGCAGTGTCTCCATCTCCGTACGGTAGCTGGGAGGATAACTGAAGTACGAGCGGTCTTCCTCCAGGTGAGCGGTTGGCTCCCCGTCGGTTATGACCAGGATCTGCCGAGTGCCGCCCTTTTCTTTTGACAGCATTTTGCGGGACAGCATAAGGGCGTGGTGCAGGTTTGTGCCGGACACCCAGGCGTTCCAACTGCAGGACGCCAGTTCCTCTTCCTTGATTTCGCGGGCGTAGTCAGAGAAGCCCACTATCTTCAGGGTATCTCGCGGGAACTGGGAGCGAATCAGGGCCATGAGCGCCAGCGTTACCTTCTTTGCGGCTTGCCAGTTGTTGAACAAACCCATGGAACGGCTCTGGTCCAGCAGGAGAATCGTGGCGGACCTGGTCATGTGTTCCGTGCGATGAATCTCGAAGTCCCGGGGTTCCAGTCGCACCGGCACCTGCGGACCGCCCCGCAGCACTGCGTTCTTGACCGTAGACTGCAGATCTACCAAGAACGGGTCGCCGAACTCGTAGGTCTTGGTCTCTCCCAGCAGGTCGCCGTTTGCACCCCGGGCGTCCATACGGTGCCCGCCAATGCGGTCCTTCTTGAGGTGGGCGAACACCTCCTTCAGTGCCTTCTGGCCGATGCGCCGGATACCACGCGCGGTCAGTTCGGCCTTTTCGCCGCCAGTGATGTAGCCGGCGTCTTCCAGCAGCTTTCGCAGGTTCTCCAGCTCGTCCCAGACGCGCCGGGCGTCGTCGCCGAGCAGTTCGGCCAGCTTTTCCGGATCGATGTCGCTGAGGTCGCCGGTGTGTATGGCCTCCTGAAGCGCCGCTTCAAGCTGGTCAAGCTGCTGCAGGTCGCGCATCATCTGCATCGCCTGTTCCATGGTCAAGCTGTCGTCGCCCAGGAACGGGTACTGCCGGCGCAGGTCCTCCATGGGCATCAGCTGTTCCATGAGATTGGCGAACTGGGCCATCTCCCGCTGCGTCTCCGGGTCGAGGGCCTGGCCCAGGGCGTCCTCCATCTCGCGGCGGGCTTCCGGAGACATGCTGTCCAGCATCGACTGCATCTGCGCCAGCTGCTGCTGCATCATCTCCATCAGCTCTTCGAAGCTCTGCGGCGGGTTTGGGCCGAACATCGGGCCCCACTTATCCATAAACTCGTCGAAGTCCGGTTCGCGTCCTTCCAGCTTGTCGCGCATCATCTGGTTCAGGTCGCGCATCATCTCGCGAGTGGCGGCCATGTCCTCGGGCGTCATGTTCTGGATCTGCTGCTGCATCTGCTGGGAAATGTTCTGTGCCATCTGGCTCTTCAGCATATCCAACAGTTCCTGGAACTTCTGCTGCGCCTCCGGGTCCATGAAGTCGTATTCCATCAGCTCCTTGAGCTGGCTGCCGACCCCTTCCGGCAGGTCGTCGAGACGTTCCAGGTTGCGGTTGGCGCGCTGTTCCAACAGGTTGTAGAGCGATTCCTGCTGGGATTGCTCGTCTTCGGGAGATTGCTCCACCTGCTGGCGGGCTTCACCCAGACGGTTCTGGATGCCCTGCCGCTCCGTGTCGATTATGTCCTGCAGCCACTCCTTGAGGTCATCCACCACCGAGTCCATGTTGTGCTGCTGCATCTGCTGACGGCGGCGGTCCTTCAGCTGATCCATCAACTGACGCAGGCCGGGCATCTGCTGGCCGTCCTGGTTCTGCATACCCTGGCGCATCAGGTCGCGCAGCGCCTGCATGAGGTCGCCCTTGTTGAGGATGTCGTCGGCGAGCAGATCCATCAACTGGTCAGCGTCGAGATCGAAGACGTTTTGGGTTCCGTCCCACTTGGAATAGCGGTAAGTGCGAAAAAGCATGCCATCCCCCAAAACTGCGTCGAAAGCAACTGTTAGGCCGATAATACGCGCCACCCGTGGCATTATCAACCGCGGGCAGTTCACAGAAAATGTAAATCGGACCGCCGAATTGCCTGGGTCTGGAAGGGAAATCGCCGGGCCGTACATCCCTGTGACTGGGATCCCTTGAGGCCGAAAGGAAGCTAGATCACCTTTGCGCCCAGGACTCGCTGGCAGTGAGACAGCGCCCAGCGGTGGGCATCCGGGTCCGGACCGGAGACGCAGTCGGAATACACTTCCACGGAATAGTCTCGGTTGCGGGCGTCGGAGACTGTGTGCATCACGCACATGTTGGTGGCCACGCCGCAGACCAGCAGCTTCTCGGGCCCCAGCCGCACGAGCCTGTCGGCAAGGTCGGTGTTGAAGAAACCGCTGTAACGTTTCTTGGGCACCAAGTTGTCGCTGGTGACGTGCTCGGCCAACTCGGGAATGACCTCGGTCTCTTCGGTGCCCACCACACAGTGCACCGGAAAGACCTGGAACTCGAGGTCGTCCGGATCGTGATTGTCGACCAGGAACAGGATGTCCGACCCGGCTGCTTTTTCCTGCTCGATGAGTTGCTTCGCGTGAGGGATGATACGCCTTGATTCGGCGTGATACAGGTTGTGCCCAGGTTCCAGGAAACCCTTGAGCATATCCACTACTACGACGACGTTACCCATGACGGCCTCCCGTCCTGATGGTTGTGTTTTCGAAAGTATGGCCCAGCGGTACGACCGGGAGCAAGACCGCGGCTACGGGGCCTGAGCCTCCAGCTGGAAGCAGATCCTGCCGGTCCCATGGTCCCACGCGCGCCTGGAGAACGGGCGATCCTGTGCGCCTACCTCGTCGGTGTCCGTTGAAAATACCGCGCACAGCTCGTAGTTCGAACCTTCCAATGTACGGTAGTTGTACGGTTCGCCGGTCTCGGGGTCATGTATCCGGTTCACGTAATACCTGGGGCCCGACAGTTCGGTCAGTGTCAACGGCAATTCCTGGTTCAGCTCCCAGTACGTATCAATGTTGTCCGCTATGTTCGACAGATGGGAGGCCCGCTCCTGGTCCAGCCTTATGTCGCGCTGCTCTCCCGGAGATCCCATCAGGAACAGGGCATAGACGATGCTTCCCAGCACCGCGACAACTATCACCGCCAGTAGCACTCGAACCACGGTCGTGCCGCCTGACGTGGAAACCGCGTCTTCGGCCTGGCGCATCTCCCATAGGTAGTAGCCGAAGATACAGCCGGTTATGAAGAGGATCGAAACTGCCTTCAGCGCAAACCGTGTCGTGGGATCTCCGGTCAGGAGGTTGGCCAGCAGGGCTATCAGGTCTCCGAGAATGATGCCTGCGGCGACAACCAGGGTGACATAGGTGAGCCAGCGCCGCACTAGCGACTGGCGGCGCTCGGGGTCACGTGACACATGCCGGGCAAGATGCCTGGAGAGGAAGAGGTACAGCGGGAAAGCAATGATTACGGAGGCGATGGCCGTTGCCTGCCCAGCGGACGGATAGTCGCTCCGATATTCGAGGACATCGCTGAAGGCGTGGTCGATCAGGCCGAACACCAGCAGGCCGAAGCTGATGGCGGAGACGTATAGCGCAATGAAAGAAACGAGGTACAGGAACGCTTCGCGGGCGTACAGGTATGGTGCAGGCCTGGGGACGGCGACCGGGAAGTCAACGTCGGCAAAGCCGGCCAGCCCGTTGCGTACCTCGCCGTCCTCCCAACCGGCATCGAGCAGGATGCCGCGAATCTCCTCCCGGCTGTGCCCGCGTTCCAGGGCTTCCTTCACGAAAGCCCGAAGCTCCCGGTTCATTGCGCGGACTTCAAGGAGGCTAGAAGGCCCCGGTGGTGGCGAAGCGGGCGTCGTCGGCCAGCATTTCCGACAGGCCGACTGCCTCAAAGCAGTCCTGCAGGCTGCTCATGTTCTCAACCAGGTGGGCCGTGGTGCCCTGCTGCTTGAGTGTCGCCAGGGTCTGCTGGACGGCTTGCATCGCGGTCAGCAGCGCGCTGGCGGGGAATATGACAATCTTGAATCCGAACTTCTCCAATTCCTGCGCGGACAAGAGCGGCGACTTGCCGGTCTCCACGTAGTTGTACAGAAGGGGGACGCTCAGTTCGCGTCCGGCGCGCTCCACCTGCTCCGGTGTCCTTAGCGCCTCGACGAAGAGCACATCCGCTCCTGCCTTGATGTACTTCTCGCACCGCATCATCGAATCGTCCCAGCCAGTTACTGCTAGGGCATCGGTGCGCACTATGATGGTGAAGTCGTCGTCGGTGCGGGCGTCCACCGCGGCGTGTATCTTCTGCACCATGTCCTCGGCCGGTATGACCCGCTTGTCGTCCAGGTGACCGCAGCGCTTGGGAAAGTCCTGGTCCTCCAGGTGTAGCGCGGCGACCCCGCTACGCTCATATTGCCGGACCGTGCGACGCACGTTCAAGACGCCACCGTAGCCGGTATCTGCGTCGGCAATGACCGGAATGTCGACGATGGAGGAGATCTGCGAGGCGTTGTCCAGCATTTCGGTCATGGTTGCGAGGGCCAGGTCGGGGTATCCCAACCGGGCGACGGAGGTCCCGGCGCCGGTCATGTAAATCGCTGGGAATCCGGCTGCCTCGATGAGCTTCGCGGTCAGGCAGTCGTATGCCCCGGGCGCCGTGATAATCCCAGGCTGTTCCAGCAGCTTTCGGAACTTGGTGGTCGCTCGCATTTCGTCCTCCGGGATCTTACATTGCTAAAGGTCGGGAAAGGCGTCTAGGCGATCAGGCCGCCGTCGATGGTGAGAACCTGGCCCGTGAGGTACCCCGCGGCCTGGCTGCTGAGGAACAGTATGGTCTCGGCAACATCCTCTGACGTCCCGAAGCGGCCCATGGGGATGCGCTCCAGGATCTGGTTCTGCTGTTCCTCGGACAGATCCTCCACCATGCCGGTGGCGATAAAGCCTGGCGCCACAGCGTTGACGGTGACGTTCCGGGAGGCTACCTCCCTGGCCACGGCCTTGGTGAAGCCGATCAGCCCAGCTTTGGCGGCGGCGTAATTGGACTGCCCAGGATTCCCGGTGAGGCCCACCACCGAGGACACGTTCACCACCCGGCCATAGTGCTGACGAATGAGGTGCGGCATCACGAATTTCGTACAAAGGAAGGCGCCGCGCAGGTTCACCTGCAGCACCTCGTCGAAATCGGCGGGCGTCATCCGCAGCAACAGGCGATCCCGATGGATGCCAGCGTTGTTTATGAGTATATCTATATGGCCAAACTGGCTTACAACAGCCTTTATGGCTTCTTGCGCCTGCGACTCGTCGGACACGTCTCCCGCTATGATCATGGCGTTTCCGCCGTCAGCGAAGATCGTTTCCTTTACTTGGATGGCGGCGTCAATACTGGCGTTATAGTTCAATGCTACTTTGGCGCCCGCTTTGGCGAGCCGCTTGGCGATGACGGCGCCAATTCCCCGCGAAGATCCGGTGATCAGGGCCACCTTGCCTTCCAGGCTGATTCCCCAGCTAGTTTCCGGCATCAGGAGCCTTCCCCGCACCGGCCGCGCCGGACTTGTTCATCACGTTAAGCTCCTGGCGCATTATGTCGAGCAGACCTACGTTCACGTACCGGACGGCAGTGCGGACAGCGCCCTCGACGCCGTTGGCGCGGCAGGAGCCGTGTCCCACGATGACGGGCGCGTTGACGCCGAACAGCGGCCCGCCTCCCACGGTCCGGGGGCGGTTGGTGGTTTCCCACAGGTCGTCGGCCAGTTGATCAACCACACCGGCTGCGGCGGACCCGTTAAGCCGTTCCCGTACGAAGGAGGCAAGGGCACCGCCCATTCCCTCGGTGAACTTGACCAGGATGTTCCCCACGAACCCGTCGCAGATGATCACGTCGGCCTTGTCCGTGAAGAAGTCCATGCCCTCCACGTTGCCTACGAAATTTAGGTGGCTGTCCTGGAACATCTGGTAGCTTTCCTGGACCTGCCGGTTGCCCTTGGCCGACTCCTCGCCCACGCTGAGGAGACCGATCCGGGGGTTCTCTATGCCCATGTAGGTGTGGGCGAAGGCCGCGCCCAGTACGGCGAAGCTGAGGAGCAGCCCCGGACGGCAGTCCAGGTTGCTTCCGATGTCCACCAGGACGGTGCTGGGGGCCAGACCTAGGAAAGGGCCGCCCAGGCATGGGCGCTCCAGGCCTTCCATCAGCCCCAGTGAGAGGACCGCGCTGGCCATGGTAGCACCGGTCGACCCCATCGAGACCATTACGTCCGCCATGCCCTCTTTGACCAGTTGGGTCGCGACAACTACAGAGGACCTCTGCTTCTGCCGCAGGGCCTGGAGCGGGTGTTCTTCGTCGGTGATTCTGCCTTCGGAGGGAATTACCGTTATTGGCAGACCCGCGGTCTCGTACTTGGCAAGCTCTTCCTGCACCGGGCCCGGGTCGCCAACCAGCAGCAATTCGGCGTCGACTGACCGAAGGGCCTGTATCGCGCCCTTCACCGTCTCATGCGGAGCGAAGTCGCCACCCATCGCGTCCACCGCTACCCGCACTCGACGGTTGTCTTCGATTCCATTGCGTTGCATTCCACACCTCTTCGCCGATTGCCCTGTCGCCAGGAGAGCCGTTGCCTATTCTACTTTACCGTCGCTGTACCGGTAATCAGGTCTTCGCCGGTGGTTTGGTTCCTGACTCCAACTGCGAAGTTTTCCCGCTCACCCGAAGTACCCTTGCGCTGTCCCCACGTCTCTACCGAGTCCCCGAGGTAGGCGGCGCCCTTGAACCGCACCCGCAAAGAGCCGGAAGTAAGCCACCTCTCCCCCAGGGCAGCCGCCATCATCTCGGATATGAAGGCGAGGGTCAGCATGCCGTGGGCAATGATGCCGCCGAATCTCGTACCGGCGGCAAAGTCATCGTCCAGATGCAGGGGGCTGTCGTCTCCGGAGGCCGCTGAGTACGCTGCCAGTCGCTCTCGAGTGATGTCGCGACGCACATAGGCCAGTTCGCTACGAGATGCGACTGCCGTCCGTTCCCTCGGACTGGACTCCCGCTCACCGGAGGCGTCCGTACCTCCTGGCACGAGAACCGTGGTCTTCCCTGCGATTGCCGGGGGACGGTCGCCCGCTTGGAGCTGGCAGGACGCGGTAATGAAATTCAGACCGCCACGCTGGCGGGGGCGCTCCAGGGTTGCAGTGGCCTTCAGTTGCTGGTTAACGGCGATGGGCGCTAGCGTGTCGAGTTCCTGCAGGCTGTGAATGGCTCCAGGTGGAAGCTCCAGTGCTTTAAGCAGAAGTCCGAGGGCCGCAGCGGACCCGTACAGCGGAGGGGCTAGCCCCGATTCTCGGTAGATGGGAAGCTGATCTCCCACTGCCTGCAGGTAGTGGTCCACCGGCTTTGCTTCCGTGCTCACCAGCCCGATTTCCAGTGGCTGGGAGGGGGCGCCGCCGGGTTCGGTAGTCATGTATTGGCCCCCACAGGTTCCAGGCGTCCCGGTTGCCATCCAAGCTGGACGAGCATCCGGCATCCGGTGACAACCGCAGTAGAGTATACATATGGGCAACGAGGACGGGCAATAAAACTTTACGTGAACTGTTTCGCATTTGTTACCCGCTCGTCGATTGTGGCTCGCAGCAGGCGGCCCCGAAGCGGCATTTATGACAAGTCGAAAGCCTCGGATGCCAGTTCCACGATGTGCTCGCCTATGGCCAGCGACGAAGTGGCTCCCGGCGAAGGCGCGTTCAGGACATGCACCGCCTGCCGTCCGCAAATGATGTTGAAGTCGTCCAGGAGCGCACCGTTCCTGGCCACCGCCTGGGCGCGCACTCCCGAACCGCCTGGCACGAGGTCCTCCTCGCGAATGTCCGGCAGCAGTCGCTGGAGGTCGCGTAGGAAGATTCCTTTACTGTACGAACGGCGCGTCTCGCTCAACCCGGTTCGCCAGTGCTTCGCGGTCATCTTCCAGAACCCTGGATACGCCAGCGTACCGAGCGTTTCCCCCAGGTCAACATCGCTCTTGCGGTAGCCCTCGCGGCTGAACGCCAGCACCGCGTTGGGCCCTGCTTCGACGTAGCCATGAATGTTGCGGGTGTAGTGTACGCCGAGGAAGGGAAATCGCGGATCGGGCACAGGGTAGATCAGGCCGGAGACCAGGTGCTGGCTCTCGGGCCGTATGGTGTAGTACTCACCGCGAAAGGGCACGATTCGAACGTCGACCCGGTCTTCCACCATGGCAGCCACGCGGTCGGCATACAGCCCGGCACAATTGATGATGTGGCTGGTCTGCAGGGTGCCTTTGGCCGTCTCCACCGCTATTGAGCCGCCGTCTTTGGTGATGTTCTGCACTGGAGCTTCGGTGAACACGTCACCGCCTGCGTGGGCGAACCGGCTGGCATAAGTCTGCGCCACCTTCACGTAGTCGGCGATGCCCGTGCCCGGGGACCACAGCGCCTTGATTCCAGCCGCGTGGGGCTCGATCTCCCGCAACCGCTCCGGGCCAATCATTTCTAAGCCTTCCACCCCGTTGGCGACGCCACGTTCGTGGAGGTTGTCGAGACGCCCAAGCTCCGACTCGTCCGTAGCAACAATGACCTTGCCGCAGCGTTCGTACTCGATTTCATTCTCGTCGCAGAAATCGATCAGTTTCTGCACACCGGCCACGCAGAAGTTGGCCTTGTGGGAGCCGGGCCTGTAGTAGATGCCGGAATGGATGACCCCGCTGTTGTGCCCGGTCTGGTGAGTAGCCAGCTCACGCTCCTTCTCCAGCACGGCCACCTTGAGCCGTGGGAACTGCTGATTCAGGTGCATGGCGGTGGACAGGCCAATTATGCCCCCGCCCACGATTGCTACGTCGTACTGCTGCCGTTCCATAAGCGCGCTCCCTCCGGACGGGCGTGGTTGGACAGGCGGTGCCGGCCGGTTGACTAAGGTTAGTTGGCGGTAGCCTGAGGGTCAAGGAAAGGTCGGAGCCGTGCTATACTTACCGTCGCGGCGGAATCCGCCGCCCATCGCCTTTTTCAACTCGGAGGAGCCTATGCAATTCGGTATTTTCATGGAATTTGGGAGCCGCCCCAATCTCTCCGAAGCAGAGTCTTTTCGGGAGGGGTTTCGGCTGGTCGATTCCGCTGAGTCAATGGGCCTCGACGGGGTGTGGCTTGCCGAATTGCACTTCAATCCTACGCGTTCCGTTCTCTCATCCCCGATAGTGGTCGCCAGCTCCATCGCCACCCGGACGGAGAGGCTGCGTATCGGGATGGCTGTCCACGTGCTGCCCCTGAACAACCCCCTCCGCATCGCCGAAGAGGTGGCCACTCTCGACCAGATTAGCGCGGGACGTTTCGAGTTCGGCATAGGTCGAAGTGGGTTCGCCCGCTCCTACGACCTCTACGGCGTCCCGTACGTGGAGAGCCGCGAGAGGTTCCGCGAGGCTCTGGACGTCATCCTTGAAGCGTGGAAGGGCGAGCCGTTCTCCCACGATGGAGACTTCTTCAGTTTCGAAGGCGCCGTTGTATCACCGCGCCCCTACCAGCAGCCGCACCCTCCGCTGCGTGTCGCGGCAACCACAGCCGAGACGTTCCCCAGGCTGGGCCGCGAGGGACGCCCGATATTCGTTGGCCTTCGCGGTATGGACATTCCCGAGCTTCGCGACCATTTAGATGAATACCGGAAGGAATGGCGTCAGGCCGGACACGAAGGCGACGGCGATGTGTCCCTGCGCATTCCGGTTTACGCCGCTGAGACCGAAGAGGCAGCACTCGAAGAGCCGCAGGACAGCATCAACGCCTACTTCAATCGCATGGGCTCACTGCTGCGCGACTCCGCTACCGCCAGGGCAGGTGGCGACGCCGGCCTCCGACAGGGCCGCGCCGACCGCCTCGCCACGATGTCGTACGAGGAAATGCTGGACACCAAGGTCGCCTTCGGGACCGGAGACGGTCTCATCGACCGGTTCGGTGAGCTCAAGGAAGAA
Organism: Dehalococcoidia bacterium; assembly: GCA_965261355.1. GTDB lineage: Bacteria > Chloroflexota > Dehalococcoidia > Lucifugimonadales > UBA3495 > VXOI01. Next base: position 781,086 of record OZ253464.1, read on the forward strand.
CTCGGTCTGGACTGCGTGGTCGCCGAGCTCAATGCCGGCGGTCTGATCCCCGAGAAAGCTGTAACCCGCAGTCTTCGCATCATCACCCAACAGGTGATGCCTGCTTTCAAGTAATCCTGAAACCCGGGAGCGATAGACTGCTTCGCTTTTCTGGAGACCGCAAAGAGGCCACCGGATGAGAGTAGCCGTCCTAGACGATTACCAGAGCGTTGCCGAAAGTCTGGCTGACTGGACCCAGTTGCCCGCAGGGACCGAGGTAACGTACTTCAGCAACCACCTGACCAGCGAAGACGACCTTGCCGAAAGGCTCGCAGGATTCGACGTCGTGATGGGAATGCGTGAGCGGACTCCCTTCACTCGTTCGCTGCTGGAGCGGTTGCCCAACGTCCGCCTGCTGGTGACCACCGGGCGGCGAAACGCCTCCTTCGACATCGCGGCAGCCACGGATTTGGGCATCGCGGTCTGCGGAACGGATGGCGCCGGTGAAGGTCCGACGGAGCTAACCTGGGGCCTCATTCTCGGCATAGTCCGGCAGATACCGCTGGAAGACCGACTCGCGCGCGAAGGCAGTTGGGGCACCACCGTGGGAGTGGGGCTGAAGGGCAAGACCATCGGCCTGGTGGGCCTGGGGCATATCGGCTCCCTGGTCGCCAGAGTCGCCGTCGCCCTCGACATGAACGTCATTGCCTGGAGCCAGAACCTCACCGCCGAACGCGCCCGCGAGTGCGGCGCGACGCTGGTAGACAAGGACACCCTGTTCCGCGATTCCGACGTCGTCTCGGTCCACCTGGTGTTGAGCGATCGCAGTCGTGGAATCGTGGGCACTCATGAACTGGCCCTGATGAAGCCGACGGCATATCTCGTCAACATATCCCGCGGCCCCATAGTGGACGAGGACGCGCTGGTGGACGTACTGCAGCGAAGGGCCATCGCCGGGGCAGCCCTGGACACCTTCGACGTGGAGCCGCTGCCGGAGAACCACCCGCTCCTGCAACTGGACAACACCCTGATTTGCCCGCACCTGGGATACGTCACCGACGACTCCTATCGCGCCATGTACGCTGGCGTCATCGATGACATTCGCGCCTTCGCCAGCGGCGAACCGGTCCGCATGATCAACGAGGACGTGCTGGCCGCTTCCCAGTTTCGAGGCTACCAGTAGGCAGGTTCGCCCCGACTTGGGTTAATTGCCCCTCTCGGATTCCGTCAGTCTCACGCTGGAGACCAATTCCGCTATCAACGTTCCAACAACGTCAGGAGATACCAGCAAATGAAAGCAGTCCGCATCCACGAATTCGGCGGCCTCGACGTTCTCAAGTGGGAAGACGCCCCGGACCCCGAACCGCGTCCCCACCAGGTCCTGATCAAGGTCGACTCGGCCGGCGTGAACTATGCAGACCTGATGCGCCGCGGAGGCAACTATCCGGGCCCTGATCTTCCTTCGTCCATGGGGCTGGAAGCCGCCGGAACAGTGGTGGAGGTTGGCTCCGAGGTGTCAGGCCTTTCCGTTGGCCAGCGTGTGTTGGCCATGGGACCCGGCGGACAGGCCGAGATGGTGGCGGTCAACGGCAATTTTGTCTTCCCTTACCCCGAAACCGTCGACCCGGTGCAGGCCGGCGGAATGCCCATCGTTTTCCTCACCGCTTATCACCTGCTCAAGTCCCGCGGCCAGCTGGAGCCGGGGCACACCGTACTGATCCAGGCCGGTGCTTCCGGCGTGGGCACCGTCGCGATTCAGTTGGCGAAGGCATGGGGCGCCCGTGTCATCGTTACCGCCTCGACACAGGACAAGCTCGACCTGTGCAGCTCGCTGGGGGCCGACCAGGGCATCAACTACACCGAGCAGGATTTCGAGGAAGTCATCAACGAGCAGACAAGCGGCAACGGTGTCGAGCTGATACTGGAATGCGTCGGCGGCCCGGTACTGGAGAAGAGCCTGCGCTGCGTTGCTTCCTACGGCCGAATGATCACCTACGGCAACGCCTCCGGCACTCCGGCCGGCCTGCCAGCGGGCGAAATATTCGCCGCCAACCGCACGGTCATCGGATTCAGCATCGGCCGTTCTCCCGTCGGCCGCCTCGACCACCAGGCGGCCATGGCCGAGATTTTCCCGCTCATGGCCGACGGCAAGGCCCAGTTGATTGTCGACCAGGTTCTGCCCATGTCCGACGTCGCCACCGCCCACCGACACCTGGCCGCCCGCGGCGCCCGTGGCAAGGTGATTCTGCGCCCGTAGGGAGTGATTATGTCTCGCGCCCGTGAGCTGTTCCGTGAGGTAATCTCCCGGCCGACCTGTACGCTGGCCGCCAACATCTTCGACCCGTTGTCGGCCCGCATCGCCCACATGCTGGGCTATGAAATCTGCGTGCTCTCCGGCTCGGTGGGCAAGGTGGCCAATCTCGGCGTGCCGGACATCGTGCTCTCAAACATGTCCGACGTGGTGGACCACTGCCGCCGCATCACCCGCATCGCTGACGTAACGCTGATGGTGGACGCCGAGGATGGCTTCGGCAACGCCGTGAATGTCGTGCGCACGGTGCGCGAGATGGAAGCCGAGGGCGTGGCAGCCATCGAAATCGAGGACAACTTCGTGCCCCGGCAGTTCAACGTCACCGACCCCGGATTGATATCCACCGAGGAGCAGGTCGGAAAGCTGGAAGCGGCCGTGTCAGCCCGCACCGACCCCACGACGGTTATCGTCGCCCGCTCCGCCGCGCTCGGCCTGTGCCCGTTGGACGAGGCCCTTGACCGCATCCGCGCCTATTCACGGACCGGGGCCGAAGCGCTGATGCTGACCGGCGTCTCTACCCGCGAGCAGATTGAGGCCGCCCACGAGGCCACCGCGTTGCCCCTCTGCGTCCTGAATCCGCCCGCCGACGCCCGCAACAACCAGGCCTTCCTCGACGCCAACATACGCATTCTGATGCTGGGCAATCCGACCTTCGCCGTTGCCGTCAAGGCCATTTACGACAGTCTCCTGCACCTTCGGGACGGCGGCGCAATGGAAGAACTCGCAGATCGGCAGGCCCCGCCAGACCTCCTGCGCCGCGTCAACCGCACCGACCAGTTCATCGACTTGCAGGAGCGCTATCTGCGGGAGTGAATGCAGATCGTCTTGACAGGTAATCAAAGGAGAAGGGGGCGGCCCGGTGCCGCCCCCTTCTTTTTCCCTTGTTGTTCGAGTCTCCTTGTTGTTCGAGGTCAGGCACCCCGCAAGAACGTCAGCACGTGCGTCGCGTACTCCTCCGGCTTTTCGAAGGGCACCCAGTGGCCGCAGTTGTTCAGCAGCACCAGGCGTGAGTCCTCGAGGTTGTTCAGGGCAGCGATACCGATCTCGAAGACGCACATCCGGTCGTAGCGCCCCCAGATGATCAGGCTGGATGCGTTTATGTTGGGCAGGTCCACCCCGTGGTCGTATGGCACGCTCACCGACTCGGCGTCTGCCTTGATGTGGTCTGGGTTGCCTGTGTAGTTGCCGTGGATGTAGTCCACCAGATCGTCGCTGACCAGCGCGTTATCGTCGATGTGCGTCCGCAGGTAGCGACACACGTTGTCGCGAGTGGGGTTGTCGCGCACCTCCCGGGTTGCCAGGCTCCCCTCCGACGGCCTGTTGCCCATCAGGTACAGGTCGCCGCCGGTGCGGATGTGGCAGGCCCCGAACACCAGCTTGTCCACCCGATGTGGGTCATGCGCCGCCAGCACCATCGCCGACTGACCGCCCTGAGAGTTCCCGACCAGGTGCGCTTTCTCGATCCCTAGCGCGTCCATCAGTCCCACGGCGGTGCGGGCCTGCAGGTTGTGCAGCGGTTCGTTGTACACCACCGGTCCGGTTCTACCGAAGTTGGGCAGGTCCATCACGATACAGCGGAAGTGCTCGGCGAAGGCCGGCAGCACCTTGTGGAAGGTAATCCAGCCCGTGGTGCCGGGGCCGTACGAATGCAGCATGACCACCGGGTCGCCCTCGCCCACGTCGTGGTAATGCACCGGCATGTCGCCAACCATGGCAGTCCTGCTGGTCGATTCCTCGGTAATGGGGGCGGTCATCTCTGATCGGCTCCTCTGCGTTCTGGCCTAGACTTGGATTCGCGCAACATCAGGTCACCGGCACTTCCTTGAAATGCGGCATCACTTCGTTGGCGAACAGCTCGATCGAGCGCATCACCTTCCAGTGGGGCAAGCCGGCAAACCCAAAGTTGCCGAACACGTGGTTGATGCCCGCCGCCTGCGTTTCCTTCAGCCGTTCCGCCACCACTTCGGGCGTGCCGCGCAGGGGCGGCAGCCCGGCGTGGCCAACGTCGTCGCGCCGTTCGCGGTCCCGCTGCCGGTTGGCCCAGTGCTCGTACCCTTTGGCCACGTTGCCGTTCTTGTCCACGGGCATCCCGATGGGCGCGCCGTTGCTGCCTGCGGAGCGCAGGATGCGAGAAGAGAAATCCTCTAGTCCGACAGGGTCTCGCTCCGCCTCTTCCATAGTCGGGGCCACGTAGATCGACTTGGACATCGGCGGGTCAAGGTGAGCGTGCGGATGTCCATACTCGTCCATCTTCTCCCGCCACAGCTTGATGACCTGCGGCGCCTGGCCGAGTATGTCCGTTGGTCCGCCGGCGATAACCTGTATCTGGCGGCTGGCGGCGAAGTCAATGCTCTCGGGACTGGTGCTGACCGCCTGGAAGAGCGGCGGATAGGGTTTCTGCACCGGCTTGGGTAGCACCCACAGGTCGTCGACGTTGGTGTACTTGCCGTGGAACGTAAGCCGCTCTTCGGTCCATGCCTTGATTATTACGTCGACTGCTTCCTTGAACCGTTCCCGGCTTGTGTCTATGTCGACGCCCAGGCCTTCGAACTCCTGCTGCTGATACCCGGCGCCGATCCCGAAGTTGATGCGGCCGTTGCTGATTATGTCGAGCATCGCGACTTCTTCGGCCACCAGAACCGGGTTGTGCAGCGGCAGCACGATCACCGCCGTCCCGATGCGTATGTTCTGCGTCCTCCCGGCCACCGCGCCGAGGAAAGACCATATACCCGAGAGCAGCCCGTGGCGCGAGAAGCTGTGCTCGCCCAGCCAGACTTCCTCGATGCCCATCTGGTCCGCGTACTCGATCTGTTCCAGCGCGTCGTTGAGCGCCTGCTGCTGGGTGAAGTCTTCGTGGTAGGGGACGATGGTGAATATTCCGAATTTCATACGCGCCTCGCTCTTCCAGTTCATTGGTTTGCCCTACTCTACTACACCGATAGACAGAATGCACAGGATGATTGATACTGTTGAAAAGGGCCTTAATCCCACTACTCGCGGGAGTGAAGCGATGGTCGCCGCCGGCCGCAACTACCAGGTCATCGACATGCAGACCGGGCAGCTTGACCGGCGCATTTTCGTTGACCCTGACATATACGCCGAAGAGCAGGAGAAGGTGTTTGGCCGAGCCTGGCTGATGATTGGCCACGAGTCTCTGGTGCCGAAACCCAACGACTACTTCCACACCTACATGGGTGAGGAACCGGTCATCCTGTGCCGCGATGGCAGGGGCAACCTGCGCGCCTTCCTGAACATGTGCCGCCACCGTGGCAACCGCATCGTCCGCACAGACCAGGGGAGTTCCCGCAATTTCGCCTGCGCCTATCACGGCTGGACCTACTCCAACGAAGGGGAACTGGAATACTTGCCAGGCGAAGAAGAGGCCTACTACGGTGCCCTCGACCGCGAATCCCTGCACCTCGTTGAAGCCAGGGTCGACACCTACGCCGGCATCGTTTTCGCCACCTGGGACCAGTCGGCCCCCAGCCTCGACGCCTTCCTCGGCGACGCCCGCTGGCTGCTGGACGTCAACTTCAACCGCCTTGACAACGGTACGGAGGCGCTGGGCCCCATCAAGTGGATGGAACCGGTCAACTGGAAGACTGCCGTCGACAACTGTTCCGACAACTACCATGTGCCCACAACCCACCTCTCCACAATCATCGTTCAGGGACGTTATCGCGGCCTTCCCCGGCTGACCCACGAGCAGCAGTTCCAGTCCGAGAACAAGCACCTCTTTGTAAACGGCCATTCTCTGACCATGCGCTTCCTGGAACGCCCTGACCAGGCCCGCCAGACCCACGGCATTACTGCCGAAAACCGCGAGGCCTTCGAGGAATACTACCGACAGACCCTCGCCGAGTCCGAACGCCGGCTAGGCGCCCTGCGTGCCCGCCGCCTGCAACTGGGCAACCACAGTCTCTTCCCCAACGGTGTGCTGGGCTTGCGCCTCGCCCACCCGCGAGGTCCGTTGCAGACTGAATTTTGGCACTTTGCGGTGCTGGAAAAGGATATGCCCGAGGACCTCAAGACCGCCCTGCGCCGTGGCAGCGCCAACTACAACGGCGTCAACGGCATCTTTGAGCAGGACGATATGGACAACTGGCGGGGCGTCACCAATTCGGCCCTCACCGCCATGGGACGCAAGTACGCGCAGAACCTGTCCATGGGCGTGGGGCACGACCGGAGGCATGCCGACTACCCCGGCGTCGTTGCCGAACGCTACACTTCGGAAAGCAACCAGCGGCTCTTCTACCAGCGTTGGGAACAGTTCATGAACGCGGAGAACTGGGAAGACATCCCCCTCGAGCCGAAATCAATGGATTACGATGGTACCGCCACCCTGCACGGGTAAGACAGATATGGCGACCAAAGCACAGGCTACTACACCCTCGCGAACGGAGCTCTGGCACGAGCTGATGGAGTTCTATATTAGCGAGGCCTGGATTCTCGACGAGCGCCGCTTTCGCGACTGGCTGGACCTGTTCACTGACGACGTGTTCTACTTCATGCCGCGCCGGCTAAATATTCACCGGCACGAAACGGAACGTGAGCTGACCCCCGTCGGAGACCTGGCGATCTTCGAGGACGACAAGACCTACCTGACGATGCGGGTGGAGAGGCTTGAGACCGGAATGGCATGGGGCGAAGACCCGCCGTCGCGCACGAGGCACATTGTCGGAAACCTCGTCGTGGAACCGCAGCCCGACGGAGAGGTGAAGACCAAGACTGCCTTCATTCTCTATCGTTCCCACCACGAGACCGAAGAGAACATCTTCGCCGGCTACCGCGATGACATACTGCGCCCGGCAGACGGAGACTGGAAAATATCCCGCCGCACCATCGTCCTCGACTCGAACGTCATTATGGCCAAGAACCTCAGCGTGTTCTTCTAGAAACCCAAAACCCGCCGCGGCCTTCGAGCGGTCCATTCACATAAAAAGTCAGGGGCGGCCAATCGGCCGCCCCTCTTGCTTGCTCGGTGTGGTAGTTCCGCTCGTTGCGAAAGCTACTGGGCGTGGATTCCCAGCGTGATGGGGACGTCCACCACGACGAATCCCAGTTCATTTGAGGCGTCAAGGTCAACCCGCAGTCCAACGAAGGGGCCGATCTTGTTGTTGAATACATCAACCACATCCTGGCCCTTGTCGGGGTAGCCAAGACGCTGCAGCCAGTTGGGCAGCACACTCTCGGCGCCGGCCCGCTTACTGAGAGCCTGCGCTTCGGGGCCGAATTCCACCAGCTCCAGGCCCGCCTCGATGTTGCGGGCGATGCCGGTGACGTTGTGGATGGCGGTCAGGCGCAGGGCTTCAAGCTCCTGCCTGGCGCCTTCTTCCAGCAGGATCTGCTGGATGTCCTCGGGAATCTCAGCCCACACTTCACCGTTGATCACGTTGGTGGTGGAGTTGAAGCTGTAGAGCCGCCATTCATGTATTCGGTTACTTCGTACCAGCGCTGGCTGAGACCCGGGTTTGCTTCGGTTACGCCTGCGTCTAGGATGCCGCGCTCCAGCGCGGTGTATACCTTGGCGGAGGCCATGAACTGGGCCGCGGCGCCCATGTGGTTGATCCAGTCGGACAACTCGGCCGAGTGACTGCGTATCTTCAGGCCAATGAAGTCCTCCGGATTTTCCAGCTTCTTGTTGCTGAAGAAGAACTGGTCGTCGCTGGCAATCCAGTTGCGCATCAGCACCTGCGCGCCCAGATCTTCGGTGTAAACCCGATTCAGATCGGGGGCGATGTTGGTCAGTACGTCGTAGTGGGTCTGATGGTCGGGCCACAGTCCCCAGATGTACTGCGCGGCCAGCGCCGGGAACTCGCCACCTACGTAGCCGCCGTAGATCTCGGTCATGCCCAGGGTACCGTCGGCCAGCAGGCTGGCAGTGTCAGTTCCGGACAGACCAAGTTCGAGGAACGATGTTATGTTGATCGTTACCTGCCCTTCAGTCCGTTCATTGACGTTGGGGACGAAGAACGTGCGCTGGTGCTTGCACCAGAGCAACCGACTGTTGATGCAGGTGTGCTGCAGTTCGATATTTTCCTCGGATGACGTGAGAGGAGTGGGGTTGGTGAGATTGGCAGTCTCAACCAGCTGCCGGTAGTAGTCCGATTCGAACACCCACCTGACGTCCTCAAGAGCGTCCAGGGGTACGTTTCCGTCGTCATCGCCGAGGTCCGTTCCGTAGAGATCCATGGACTCAGGGTACACCGACGGGCCAACCAGGACAGATAAGTTGCCGTCGCCGATGTAGATGGCGCCGGGACCGCCCGCTTTCTCGGCGGCGTAGGCCTTCAGCTCATCGCTGACTTCCCACATCATCATCCCGTCGCCTTCTTCCTCCATGACTTCAGTGGGGGCTTCCGTGGGTGTCGGAGGCTCAGGGGTGTTGGTCGGTGCGGGAGTGGCGGATTCCCCGCAGGCCACAAATACCGCCATCAACAACACCATGGCAAATGACAAGAATACCGTGAATCGCATGAACACCTCTCCTGTAAAGGCTGGGAAGTTTATATCTGCCCAGCGCGAGTCGTTCGTGGTTTACTCGGATTCTCCAAGACCTGGACACCAGACAAATCGGGGAACAATATCACGAATTGAATGAATGCGTTAATGTTGCAGGGAATCCATCAAGAATCTCGATTGATTTCATCTGTCTGTGAGTATTTTGCACTTGATTTACGAAGCGAATACCTAATAAATGTTGCAGATTTTTCTCGCGGTTTTAAATTAATGACGGAAAACCGCGCACAAGAATGTGGGGCAGTCCTAAAGACTGCCCCATCTGAATTGCCACCTTGCTCAACGGAGTCCGGCTATTCCTCATTCAACCGGCTAGTCCTCATTCAATGTGAAGGGGACGACGCCCGGCATCCACCACTTTTCCCATTGCTCGTCCACCCGCTTCTGGAAGTAGGCGATGTCCTCGGGTGTGAAATGCGCGAAGCGTCCCTGGCGAGTCAGGTATTCCTCGATGGGCTTCCGCCGGCGGATGCCCTTCGCGATGGCGCGGCTGGCCCCGTTGAGGGTCAGCTCCCCGTCGATAATCTCGTACTGCACCCACAGGCCGGTCTCGACGGCCAGCATTCCCAGCTCGTGGGAGTACTTGGGGTCGTAGTCCCAGCCCTTGGGGCAGGGATCGATGTTATGAATGAACGTCGGCCCGCCGATGGTCAGAGCCCGGCGGATCTTGTTGTTCAGGTCCAGCCCGTAGGAGGCGCATGAGGTCGCGATGTACCGCACGTCCGGGTGTCCGGTCGCCAGCATCGGCGCAGTGTTCTTCTTCCACCGGTTGTTCATGATGCGATGCACCTTGCCCGGAGGGCTGAAGGTGCTATTGGCGCCCCACGGGGAACTGCCCGACACCTGGATGTCGGTGTTGGCGTAGGACTCGTTGTCATAGCAAAGGATGAGCAGGTTGTACTCATCGTGCTGCAACGCCGCGGATATGGCCGAAAGGCCCATGTCCACTCCGCCCCCATCGCCGCAGAAGGCGATGACATTGATCGGCTCCTTGTGCATCTTGCCCTTGCGCATCATCGAAGCCAGGCCAGCGGCTGTGCCGGTGGCGGCGCTGCCGGAGGAGCCGAGCTGCGTGTGCATCCAGGGCACCACCCACGGCGTGCTGTAGTAGGTGGTGTTGGCCACGTACATGCAGCCCGTGCTGCCCAGCACGATACTGCGCGGACCGGCGGCCTTGATCATCAACCGCATCGTCAGCGCCGACTCGCAGCCCTGGCAGGTGCGGTGACCGGAGGAATAGAACTCCTCCACGGGAATGTTCTTGACGCCACGAACCTGCGGGAGGTCCGTCTGAGTCATCGTGGTGGTCATGGCTCTTACTCCCTTACCGCGACCCAGGTTGTTTCCTGCTCAATTCTACCAGTTTCGACTGCCTTTTCGGTAGTCTCCACCATTTCGTTAACATCCTTTACCATAACTTCGCGCCCGCCCAGCCCGGCGATGAAGTTGAGCATCAGAGGACGGTTGTCCAGCGGGTACAGGGTCGAGCGCAACTCGTGGAACAGCACGCCGCCAAAGGATGGCGAGCCGTAGGAGTAGTCGCGGTCGATGACGGCTACGGCCTTGGCTCCGCCCAGGGCCTTCTGAATCTCCTCGGCGGCAAAGGGCCGGAAGAACTTGATGCGAACGAAGCCCACCTTCTTGCCCTGCTCCCGCATCCGGCGGACTGCCACGCGGGTCGGCATTGCCAGCGTACCCATCCCGACGATGATTACCTCAGCGTCTTCGGTCATGTACTCTTCTATGAAGGGGCTGGGATCTCCCCGTCCGAAGACTTCCTTGAACTCGTCGTACGCTTCGTAGATTACGCCCACCGTGCGGCGCATGGCTTCGTCGGTCTGGCGTCGGATCTCCATCAGCCAGTCCTCGTTGACCTGTGGCGCCACCGTGATGGGATTGTCGGGGTGCAGTTGCAGCTCGTGCCGGTTGTAACTTGGCAGGTAACTCTCCACCTGCTCCCGCGTCGGCACCTGCACGATCGCCTGCGAGTGGGTCAGGAACGAACCGTCGCAGCTGATGGCGAAGGGGAGCAGCACTCGCCGGTCCTCTGCCACTTTGTATGCCAGCAGCGCGGTGTCCAGCGCCTCCTGAGCCGTGGCCACCCAGTACAGGTGCCAGCCCAGGTCGCGGACGGCCATGGCGTCATTGTGCTCCACTCCGAAGGCGCCGGGGTCGTCCAGTGCGCGGTTGCCGACCATCGCCACCACGGGCATCCGCAGGCCGGCGGTTACCGTGATGGCCTCGAAGGCGTAGAACCAGCCCACGCCGCTGGAGCCGCAGAAGGTTCGCGCTCCCACTGCCGAGGCGTGCTTCACTATCTCGAACTGGGAATGCTCGCTCTCGGCCACGATGAAGTCGCAGTCGAAAACGCCGTCGGCCTTCAGCTTCGACACGTACTGCATCACCGTGTCGTAGGGCCGGATGGGATATGCGGTGATGACGTCCACGTCGGCCAGCGCGCAGGCGATGGCGATGGCCTCGGAGCCGCTGATCAGTTCCTCGGTTGACTGGGAAAACATTTCGTTCTGAACGGTGGTGGTCATTAGTCCGCCTCCGCCGTCTGGATCTCTTCGGCGTAACCGCCGACGTGATGGAAGCCGTGGGTCCGAGTCTCGGCCTTCTGATTGTCGACCAGCTCAGTCATCCACTTGTTGTAGCCGTCCTTGTCCTTCTGCCACATTTCCCACTGGCTGTCGTGGTCATTGAACTCGGCCTCGTTGACCATCGTCACGCATTCGGGGACCGGGCAGACTGCCTCGCAAACGCCGCAGCCGCAGCAAGCTTCCATGTTGGCGTCATAAAGCCCGTCCGGCGTAACGTCGAAGCAGGTGTCGGGGCACTGCAGCCAGCACAGGGTGCACTTGATGCAGGTCTCGAAGTTAATGACTGGCCGCATTGTTCGGGTGCTGAACTTCTTGAACACGTCGCTGCGTCCGGGTAGATAGCCGCCCTCACCCTCGGCGTACTCGCCGCCCTCGGGAAGCGCCTGGATGACGAGGCCTTCCTGCATCGTCTTCCATCCTGGCAGGGTGAACTTCATCTCCCGTTCGTTTCCGCCCTCGCCGGGCTCCACGGGACGGGAAGCGGTCCGGTCGTAGGTGCGCTGCGCCGAGGCAAGCTTGGTGCCTCCGCCCATCTGTTCTTCGATGGTTTCCAGCATCGCCTCGATGCTGACCAGTTCGGGGCAGACCTTGCACAGGGCCCCCAGCACCCGGGCGTCCGTGTGGTCATCCTTGTAGACCCACAGACCCGAGAAACTCGAAGTGCCTGTGACGATGGACAGGTTGTAGGGGGTCTCCTTGGGGTGGATGTCCTCCAGCAGAGCGTCGGCCTGCTGGCGCGAGGTCACAATGAGAGTGCCGCCCGGCTTGGTCAGCTCGTTGATGGGCTGAAGGCCGTACCACGCCCACGACTCGATGCCTTTGCACATCGTGTCGTCGACGTTGATGGTAACGTCCACGTTTGTGGCCTGGTAGACTGCCAGACTCTCCTCCAGCTCCTCCGCGTCGTCGGCAACGATGGCGAACTGCTTGGCCGGGATGCCGTTACGCTCCGGAGAGTCGCCGTAACGCCCGAAGGCGGTGCCGATTTTGCCGTCCTTGCGGGCGGCGAACACTATGGAGCGGACAATGTTGCGCGCCAGGGTCTTCTGGAAGATGCCCCGGTATACAACCTCCACAGCAAGGGTGGACATACTACTCCTCCTTTCCGTCGTCGGATATGTTGGCGGGTTCCACTGTCGTAAGGTGATGGTCCATGGCGCGGCGTGCCCCGGCGTCGTCTCCGGCTCGCACCATGGCCAGGATTTCGTGATGGGAATGCAGCGACCGCTCGGGACGGCCCGCCTGCTGCAGGTAGCGGTCGCGGGAGCGGCGAAGCACGTCCTCCACCGCAATGACCACCTTCACTAGCGCCGGATTGTGAGTTGCGCTGGCCAGAGTGAAGTGGAACTCAGTGTCGGCGTCAACGCCTGTTTCACCTTCCAGGACCTGCCGCTGCTGTTCCACCAGGATCGAAGCGAGTCGCTCAATGTCAGCGGGAGTGGCCCGCCGCGCGGCCAGGGCGGCGATCTGGGGCTCCAGCAGGTGGCGCATCTCGAAGATGTCCTCCAGCCCGCCCGTGCCGTTCTCGGGCGCCATCAGCGTGGCTACGGCGTCCAGGCTCTGGGTGTTTACAAACGACCCCGACCCGTGGCGCGTCACCACCAGACCCTGCAGCTCCAGGGAGCGGATCGCCTCGCGCACAGAGCTTCGCCCCACACCGAACTGTTCGGCCAGCGCCCGCTCCGGCGGAAGACGCGATCCATGCAGAATCTCTCCCTGCCGTATCAGTTCACGCAGACGCACAACTATGGCCTCGTGAAGGCGCTCTCCGCGAAGCCCGGCGAGGGACGATATCCCGACCTGTCCCGATGTTGTCGGCATAAAGTGGTATGACCAATTTCAACTTCGGCGCGTATTATACACTCTCGGCTTCCGGTGTCAACGGGGAAAATGACGGAAAGGACCACGGAAAGGACCTATGATAAGTGGCACCGTCCATCATATGTGGAAGCGATTGCCAACCCGCTCAGAAAGACACATATAGCGCACCGTGATAAGCGGACTGTGATAACATCATAGTACCTGTGCCATGTTCAAGGCCGTATATTTTCGAGGATTGCCCTTGCCCCGTCCTTCCCTGTGGGTTTCGATCATTCTGGTCCTGCTGGTCTCGACGTTAGTTGCGATTCCGGTTGCTTGCATTTCCATTCAGAACAGCGAGCCGGAACCCGGCATGCTGGACGAACTTCCACCGGAGTTCGCCAAGCTGGCCGAAGTATGGGCCCTGCTACAACGGGAACATATCGACTCCGCCACTCTCGACCCGGCCGTGGCCACCGACGGGGCCATCCGCGGCATGATGGACTCCATCAACGACCCCCATGCCTCCTTCCTGGATTCCGAGCAATATTCGATGATGCGCCAGGATATCCAGGGCTTCTTCGAGGGCATCGGAGCTGAGGTGAGCGTACGGAATGGTCTGATCACCATCGTCTCCCCGATACCGGATACCCCTGCCGAGGAAGCCGGAATCAGGTCAGGGGACGTTATATTGGAAATTGATGGCCAGAGCACCAACGGTATGGAGCTCTTCGACGCCATCAACCTCATCCGCGGCGAAAAGGGCACGATAGTTACGCTGCTGGTCAGAAGGGACCGTACGGGTGAAGCGGAAGAGGTGGAAATAGTCCGCGGCGTCATTCCCCTGGAAAGCGTTCGCCTGACCATGCTGGTGGGTCGCATCGGCCACTTGCGAATCACGTCCTTCAGTGGTACCACAAAGGAAGAGCTCGAAGAAAAACTTGATCGCTTCCAACGCTCGAGGGGCCTCGGCCTCATAGTCGACATCCGCAATAACCCCGGCGGGCTTCTTTCCTCGGTGGTTGAAACCACCAGCCATTTTGTGGACGATGGGCTTGTGCTGTATCAGCTGGATGGGAAGGGCAACCGTCGCGACTGGAACGCCGAATCCGGCGGCATGGCGTTGGACGTCCCAATGGTGGTGCTGATGAACAACGGCAGCGCGTCGGCTAGCGAGGTCTTCGCCGGGGCGATAATGTTTCACGACAGGGCCGAAACCATAGGCGAGACGACTTTCGGGAAAGGCAGTGTCAACAATCTCTGGCCGTTGTACGATGGGTCAGCGGTTAACTTTACTATAGGTAGATGGTACACGCCCGGTGGAAAGCTGATAGAGGGAATGGGAATCACTCCTGATGTAGTTCAGGAGGCCTCCGAGGATGAATCCGAAGACATTCAGTTGGATTTGGCCCTGGAAAAACTGAACCAGCTGATTCCGAGTTGACCGCCAAACCGAAAGAAGTGGGAGACATGCCAAATAAGAAGGGCGTCAAGACCGCGAAGGGTGGCGAGAGTTCGGGTGGCATACGCACTGCGGCTTCCAACCGCCGGGCCTTCTTCAACTACGAAATTCTTGAGAAGCACGAAGCGGGAATCGTCTTGACCGGCACCGAGATAAAATCGCTCCGCGCTGGCAAGGTGGACCTCGGCGACGGGTACGCCCGCGTCCGCGACGGTGAGCTGTGGCTGCACAACACCTTCATCGCCCCCTACGACCCCGCCAGCCAGTTCAACCACGACCCGCGGCGCATGCGCAAGCTGCTCATGCACCGCGACGAGATCGAGAAACTCGCCAGCGAGGTGGCCGAAAAGGGCCTGACGTTGGTGGCCCTTCGCATCTACATCAAGGGCCATGTTGCCAAGGTTGAACTGGGCCTCGCCAGGGGCAAGCGCCGCTACGACAAGCGCCAGGCCATCATCAGCCGCGATATGGACCGCGAGGCCAGGCGCGCGGTTGGAGCAATGCGGGGCTGAATTCAGCCATCCCGCTGGCTGCTCAGAACAATGAACCTCAGTACATTGAAGCTCAGTACAATGAAGCAAGGAGCATCGAGTTGATTCGCACTCTCAATGGGGTCACCCCCAAGGTGGCCGACTCCGCTTGGGTCAGTGAATTCGCCTATGTGGTCGGAAACGTCGAAATCGGCGAATACGCCAGCATCTGGCCAGGCGTTACCGTGCGCGGCGACGGCGACGACGCCATCGTCATCGGCGACTACGTCAACATCCAGGAAGGGTCGGTAATCCACGGTAACGGCCTGACTATCGAAGAGCAAGTGTCGGTGGGACACAGCGTCGTTGTGCATTGTGACGTGGTCGGTCGCGGCTCTCTGCTGGGCAACAACTGCACCATCCTCAACAAGGTTACTCTCGGTGAGCACTGCCTCGTGGCAGCCAACTCCGCCGTGCTGGCCGGAATGCAGATACCCGCCAAGTCCTTTGTTACCGGTGTTCCAGCCTCCGTGAAGCGCCAGGTGACCGAAAAGCAGATTACTGCCATGCGACACACCACCGAAGAGCTGGTGAAACGGGCCAAGTGGTTCAAGGACAGCGGTCTTTAGCGCTCGACCACTTGACTCGTAAGCGACTCAATATAGACGAAAGACCCGGCCACATCGGCTGGGTCTCTTCACGCCGTGCTTTATCATCTCCTCAGGCCGGACAATCCTCAGGCCAGAGAACGCAATAGTCTATGGCGTGTACGTTCGATAGTACGGGCAGCCGGAATAAACCGCCCGCAACGCCTTGCCGGAAGCAACCGAGTCGAACCGCAGCGTCTCCGGAGAACGAGGGTCCTCGCCGATGCGGAAGGTGTCGTCTCCCAGCGGCGTCAGGACAACGCGGCCGCCGTTGGAGTATATCAGCAGCAGAGACCCCTTGCGCAGCACGATGCGAAAGTTCGTCAACCCGAAATTGTACGTCCGGTAGTGTCCGGTGTAGCTGTCCCACTCCTCAGGGTATTCGAATACTATGGGCCCGAAATAACCTTGGCCCACCCACCACTCAGGACCGTGAAACGCCTCCACGACCTTGCCGTCTTCGCGCCCGAACTCCAGCAAAAACCGCTCCAGTTCGGGATGCGCAATGTAGAAGCTGTCTTCGCCGCGCCTCTCGAGGGCAATGTCCTCGTCGTGCCATCGCAGCGTCAGCCTGTCTCCGCGGGCCGTGACCTCCATTTCCTCTCCGCCGGAGCCGTAGGACCCGGCGTATTCCGCAGCGTTGCTCACCGAAGCAGCGTCAGCGGAGGGAGCCAGCGGCGGCATCTCTCGCTGTTCCAGCCCCGCCCGCAGCATCCCTAGCATTTTGAACGCCATGGGCGTTGGACTGAAGGCTTCGGCGATGCCGTTGATCAGAACAACCACACCGATGCCTGCGTCCGCATCGGCGACCATCGCCGCCACGAACCCCGTGGTGCTCCCCCCGTGTCCCAGGCACCTGTGCCCTTCAACGTCGGCCGAGATGAGCCCGTATCCGTACCAAGCGCCACCCCATTGCGGGGTTGCAATGACGCGGCTGGACATCAGGTCGTAGCTGCACTCCGACATGACCCGCCCCGCCGGGCCGGCGCCGCGGTTCATGAGCATCCGCAGGTAGACGCACATGTCGTCGGCGGTGGAGGCCTGGCAGCCGTCGCCGACTCCGTACTCGGTCCACAGTGCGGGCGCCAGTCCGTGAGACCGATGCTCCGGCCGGTCGTCGTAGAAGCTCTTGTAGGCCACCGGGGACCGCTTTCGTGTCTCGAACCCGATCACGGGATGCGAATCCGACATTCCCAGCGGGTCCAGCACCCTCGCCTGAATTGCCTCCGCGTAGGGCCTGCGGTCTATTTCTTCCAACAGCAAGCCGAGGGTCTTGTATCCAACATTGGAGTACCGGAACTGCTCCCCCGGCGCCACCCGCGTCCGGCAGTCCCGCAGTGCCCACACCTCGTACAGCCCGTGGGTCCCGATGTCCGTGCCCGCAGGCAGCCCCGACGAATGGGACATCAGGTGATGCGTGGTTATCGGTCCGTAGTCCGACCGCACCTCGAACCACGGAAGATACTGCGATACCGGTGCGTGCAGATCCAGCAGGCCCTCGTCTCGCAGTTGCAGCAGTGCAATGTTGGTGAACGACTTGCCGATGGAACCGATCTCGAACATCAGGCCGGACTCCATCGGCTTGCCCGCAGCCAGGTCGGAGCAACCGAACGACTTCAAGGCGAGCAGCTCCCCCCGGTCGGTGACTGCCAGCACTAGTCCGGGAATGTTTACCTCCTCCATCCGGCGTTCAACGTACCGGTCAATCTCTGCGAAGGCACTTTCTAGGCTGCTCATAATTCGCTTTTCCAACCGGCTGAATCTGGAAGATTATCCATTCCTGAACTGGACTAACGAGACTAGCTGCGAACCGACCAGCCGTTACCCAAGGCGCCCGGCCACGGGAAGCACAGCCTCCGCCAGTCGCTCCATCACGCGGATGCAGTCCGAAATCTCGGTCACGCGGAAGTCGTACGTCAGCTGCCCTATGCCGATCTCGTGGCATGCGTGCAGGTCGTCGACGACCTCCTGCGTGCCACAGACCAGCGCCCCGCCGCTTCGCTCGCTGCCCATCTCCGGCAACCCGATGTCGGTGAAGTGCAGGCTGCGCTTCAAGGAGACCGTTATGTCCTCCACCCTTCGGCCTTCCTGCACAATCCGTTGCTCCAGGTAGGGAATGTTCGAAGCGACGAACTCCGGCGTCTGGCGAGTGGTGTGCCAGCAGTCGCCGTACCTGGCGGTACGGCGCAGGGCGGCCCGGGTGTGGCCGCCGACCCAGATGGGCAGAGGCTTCTGCACCGGCTTGGGGTAGAACTGGATGCCGTCGAACTGGTAATGCTTCCCGTTGTGCTCAGGGTGTTCGTCGTACCAGAGTGTCCTGAATATCTCAAGGAACTCGTCCGTCAGCGGGCCACGCTCGGCGTAGCTGACCCCCAGGGTGTCGAACTCTTTCTCGAGCCACCCCACGCCGACGCCGCAGATCATCCGCCCGCCGGTCAGCGAATCCAGCGATGCGAACATCTTGGCCTGCACCACCGGATTGCGATAGGGAATTATGAGCACTGTGCTGCCCAGCTTGATGCGCTCCGTGCAGGCGGCCAGGTATCCAAGCAGTGTCATCGTCTCGAGGAACGGCTCATTGGCGGGCCGGGAAAACCCACCGGACGCTGTATACGGATACTGGGTCGTTCCTCCCGTCGGCAGGACAATGTGGTCCCCGATCAGCACAGACTCGAACCCCATCGATTCCGCCGCCTGTACGAACTCCCGCAGTCCGGGTCCATCCGGAATGCGCGGCATGGATACTCCAATTTCCATTGAGTGCCGTCTCCTTATTCTTTATTCTTTCCTCTTTCAGGCGATGTGGCGATCGTTTTGTATCAAAATTCGTTCGGTCAGCTTGGCTCCCTTAGTTGCGATGGGTATCAAAAAACTGTTCCAATGGGTATCAGATCCTGTCTGAACCTCTCTTTCCGGTTGGGCAATATTCACCTTTATGTCACGCAAGAGCAGGAGTGGGCTGAATTGCGGAATTTTGCTTGCCAGTATACCCCATCGTGATATAATTCTTACGCAACTCGGGCGACAGTCCCGTCTCAATACGCCATACGACCCCAACACAATAACGGAGGAGGCACAACGTGGAAAAGGGCAACACTGTCATCAACGCCGGCTCCATCGACATAGCCATGAGCTATCGAGCGGAAATCATGAACGACCAGGGCCTGTGTCTGCAGGTCTACTCGGAAATCGACGGGCATGATACCGAGATTCTCCGCTTCGACTGCTTCGACCAGGACCCCCACTACCACTACGGCCCCGAGAACCACAACATCCGCCTGCATCTGGACAAGACCACTGCCGGCAACCCCCTCGGTTGGACCATCGGCAACCTGCGCAACAACCTCTCCACCATGATCCGCCGCTCCGGGTACGAAGACTTGGCCGACACCTTGGAAGGCAGCCCCGTCAGCTCCGAAAAGCTGGACGAGATTGAGTCCACCGCCCGCGGGATGGCCAACGGCCAGCGCCGCACCGTGCATCACATGATGCCCGAGATGCTGGATGGCGACAAGATTACCGTCGGCAACATCAAGTTCGGCTTGGAATACCGCCACCTGCCGCAGATCAACGACGAGGGCATGGCCATCCACGTCCTGTCCGACATCGCCGGTCAGGAAGTCGAGCTGCTGGCCTTCGACTGCTTCCAGAACGGCCCGCACTACCACTACGGCCCGCGCAACCAGGACGTCCGGATTTACTGGGACGTCACCACTTCCGGCGAGACGCTGGCCTGGACCCTTGACCAGTTCAAGCAGGGCAAGATCAAGAGCATGATCACCCGCGCCGGCTACCCCACCATCGCCAACGACGTGGACGAGGAACTGCTCCAGTCCACGCTGCCTCATATAGAGGCTCGCTCCTGGGAGTTGGTTGCCAAGAACAACGGCGGCCATGACGACCCCAAGTCCCAGATCATGGCCGAGATCGAGGCCCTCCGCGAAAAGGTCGCCGCCCTCTAGATCGGCAACCCGATCACACGAGAAACTAAAGGCCCCGGCAAACGCCGGGGCCTTTCTATGTCTGCCGGTATTTTGAGTCTCTCCCTATGCCATCGTGTACCCGCCGCTCACGCTCAGCGTCTGCCCCGTGATGAACCCCGCCGCGTCCGAAGCCAGAAACACCACCGCGTTTGCAATCTCCCGAGCCTCGGCCATGCGACGCAGCGGGTATGCCCGTATCGCGCGCTCCCGTGCCTCCGGCGTGAACACTCCCCGCATCTGGTGCCACATGCTGGTCTCGCTGATGGCCTCCTCTTCCGGAGGCACCACCAGCCCCGGGCACACGCAGTTCAGCCGCAGTCCGTAGCGGCCCGTCTCCCGCGCGATCGACTTGCTCAGCGCGATCACACCGGCCTTGCACGCCGAGTACACCGCCTCCCGGTACTCGCCCATCCTTCCTGCGTCGGAACTGAGGCACACTATGCTGCCGCCCTGTCGCTCGACCATTCCCGGCAGCACCCCGTGGATGCAGTTGATGGCCCCCCACAGGTTGACCTGAACCTCCCGCTCCCACTCTTCCCTTGGCTTCTCGAGGAACAGCCGGTCAATGGTCCAGCCTGCGTTGTTCACCAGCACGTCCACGCCGCCGAACTCCGCCGTCGCCGCTTCCACCATCGCGTCCACCGATTCGTGATCCGTCACGTTGGTCGACACCACCATCGCCCGGCTTCCGCTGCCCATTGCCGCTACTTCCTCGGCCACCCGCTGGCCCTGGGCCGCGTCGAGCTCAGCGATGACGATGTTGCTGCCCTCATCGGCGAAGGCATGCACGATGGCGCGCCCGATGTTGGAGCCGCCTCCGGTGACGATGACCGTTTTCCCTGCAAGTCCGAGTTCCATGGGTATACGACCTTACAATGAGATTTCGTTGGGGGTGAATTCCTCTCCATTCGCTGTTCGCAAATGGCCGGAATGGAAGAGCGTAACTGCTATGCCCGGGCTGGCGGCTCGACCCTGGGAATTCCGCTGAATCGCAGGCGGAGCAGACCCTTGATGTCCTCGGTGGCAGTCTTGACCACGTTGACGGTGCTGGTCGGGTCGTCCTGCCACGCCACCGGCACCACGCCGATGCGATAACCGCGCTTCTCCGCGATGACCAGCAGCTCCGTGTCGAAGAACCAGTTGTTGTTCTCAACGTAGGGGATGATCGCCTGCGCCGCCTTTCGCGTCATCGCCTTGAAGCCGCACTGCGCGTCAGGGAAGCCCACGAAGAACATCGACCACACCAGCTTGTTGTAGCCGCGCGACGTCAACTCTCGCTTGAAGCTGCGCTGCGTCACCTTCGAGCCGCGGCTCAGTCGACTGCCGATGGCGACGTCGAAGCCCGACTCCAACTGACCCACCAGCTGCGGAAAATGCGACAGGTCCGTGGACAAATCGACATCCATGTAGCTCACGATGTCACAGTCACTGCCCAGCCACGACGCCCGCAGCGCCCGCCCCCTTCCCTTTTCCGGCAGATACAGGTAATTCACGGCCGGAAACGCGCGGCACAACGACGCCGACACTGCCCGGGTGCCGTCGATGGAGGCATTGTCCGCGATGGTGACCCGCCAGGCATTCGGTAGATTGTCCCGCAGGAACGTGCACAGCCGCGGGATGCTGACCGGAAGAGCGTCCTCCTCGTTGTATACGGGAATGACAACGTCAACGCTGGCGGTCATTCCCGGCTCTCTCCAGTCTTGAGGCTAGTGGCGGAAATGGCGCACCCCCGTGAACACCATCGCCAGTCCCGCCTTGTCAGCCGCCGCGATCACTTCCTCGTCCCGCACCGAACCGCCGGGCTGCGCGATGGCCGTGATCCCGGCCTCCGCGGCCAGTTCAATATTGTCCGGAAAGGGGAAAAACGCGTCCGACGCCAGCACCGCACCATTCGCCTTGTCGCCGGCGATCCTCTGCGACAGGTGGACGCTGACCACCCGGTTCGGCTGACCCGCGCCCATCCCGACCAGCGTCCGGTCCTTGGCGAATACAATGGCGTTGGACTTGATGTGCTTGGCCGCCTTCCACGCGAACGCGAGGTCCTGTTTCTCCGCAGCGCTCGGCTCCCGCTCCGTGGCCGTCTTCCACTCACCCGGGTCCTCGGCGATGTCGTCGGCGCCCTGCACCAGCATCCCGCCCGCAATCGGGCGCAGGTCAAGGGCAGTGCCCGATGGCCCCGCGTCGGCAGTCAGGATCCGCAGGTTTCGCTTGCGCTGCAATATGGCCAGCGCGTCGTCGTCGTAACCGGGTGCAATCACCACCTCGTAGAAAATCGGGTCCATTGCCTCGGCTGTTGCCAAATCAACCGTTCGGTTGACGGCTACGATACCGCCGAACGCGCTCACGGTGTCCCCTTCGTATGCCTGCAGGTACGCCTCCACGATGGCATCCCGGCTGGCCAGCCCGCAGGGGTTGTTGTGCTTCACCACCGCCACGGTCGGCTCCTCGAAATCCGAAACTGTCCGCCACGCGGCATCGGCGTCCATCAGGTTGTTGTACGACAGCTCCCGACCATGAAGCTGCTTGGCCCCGGCGATGCCCGCCAGAGGCCCGCCCGCCGGAGCGTACAGCGCCCCCGACTGGTGCGGGTTTTCCCCGTACCTGAGGCCAGCCACCTTGTCCAGCGAGACGGTCAGCCGCGAAGGCAGGGCCTCCTCATCTTCGCCGCCCAGATACCCTGTTACGGCGGCGTCGTACTCCGAAACGTGCCGAAATGCCTTGGC
Organism: Dehalococcoidia bacterium; assembly: GCA_965261355.1. Classification (GTDB taxonomy): domain Bacteria; phylum Chloroflexota; class Dehalococcoidia; order Lucifugimonadales; family UBA3495; genus VXOI01. The sequence goes on from OZ253464.1 coordinate 803,583, forward strand.
CGCCAACCCCCGCCGGTCCTCGCCGGTCAGGCCGTCTCCTGCCAGCTTGTCGGCCACCCATTCGTAGTCCGCCGGGTCGACCACAACCGCCACCGACAGGAAGTTCTTCGCGGCTGCCCTGAGCATCGTGGGGCCGCCGATGTCGATGTTCTCGAGCGCATCGTCCAGGGTTACGTCCGGCCGACTGACGGTTTCGACGAATGGATACAGGTTGACCACCACGAGGTCTATCGTTGAGATGCCGTGAGCCGACAGTTCCTCCATTTGCTCCGGCGACTCGCGCCGTGCCAGCAGCCCGCCGTGGATCACCGGATGCAGGGTCTTGACCCGCCCGTCCAGAATTTCGGGAGAACCGGTCACCTCGGCCACCTGCCTCACCTCCAGCCCTCCCTCCTCGGTCAGGGTGCGGTGGGTGCCGCCGGTGCTGATGAGTTCGTATCCGGCCTGCGATATCCGCCGCCCAAACTCCACCACGCCGGTCTTGTCGTAAACACTGATGAGCGCTCTCAAATCTCGTTCTCCGTTATTGCCCCATGGGGGATTGTCCCGGGCCAAGCCCCTTGCTCTCGTTCCAAGAAGGCGCGCGTAAAAGGCAGGATCTCAGTTCTTCAGGACTACCTGCTGGTCCGACTCCCGCCGCACGACGGTACCCACCTGGATTGCCTCCGGTATCTTGTCGCAGAAGCCGGGTACATTGCTTTCCGGACACACCGCCACCATTCCCAGCCCCATGTTGAACACCCTGAACATCTCGTCGTCGGAAATGCCGCCCTCTCGCTGCAATACCTTGAAGATGGCAGGCGGTGTCCAGGCCGAACAGTCTATGATGGCTGCCAGAACTTCGGGCAGCACCGGCGGCAGCTTCCCGGGGATACCTCCGCCCGTGATGTGGGCCAGCCCGTTTACCAGGTTTAGGACTGGCGTGAGCATCGGGTAATACGAACGATGATGCAGCAGCAGTTCTTCCCCCAGTCGGTGCTCCATTCCTTCGAAGCGTCGGAAGAGGGCGGCGGGGTCGTCGTCCGTGTTGAACACCTTGCGCACCAGGGAAAAGCCGTTGGTGTGGAAACCGCTGGAAGGGATTCCCAGGAGCTTGTCTCCTTCCTTTACATTGCCCGGTTCCAGCAGCCCTTCCTTCTCAACCACACCCACCACGAAGCCCGCCAGGTCCATCTCCCCGTCTGCGTACACCTGCGGCATCTGCGCCGTTTCACCGCCGATCAGCGCGCATTGTGCCTCGCGGCAGCCCCAGGCGATGCCCCGCATCAGCGAGTCCAGGGACTGGGCGTCGACCTCGCTGAATGCCACGTAGTCCAGGAAGAAAAGCGGTCGGGCGCCCTTCGTCAGGATGTCATTGACGTTCAGGGTGACCAGGTCTCGCCCGATGGACTCGAAATGCCCCAGCTGGGACGCTATCTTGAGCTTGGTGCCTACACCGTCCGCGCTTGCGACCAGAACCGGACCGTCTTCTCCGCCTAGCTGGAAAAGCCCGGCGAAGCTGCTGCCACCCTCGATTACCTCGGGACCATGGGTGCTGGCGGCCAGGCCTCGGATGCGTTCCTTGAGTTCATCCATCCGGCCCAGGTCCACGCCGGACTGCCGGTAGGAGGCGCCGGGCAGATTACCGCTCAATTCCGCGTTCTCCCCTGGGCTTTTCCAACATCATCTTGTCCAATTCCAACTGCACCGGCACCGGATAGTTTCCAGTGAAGCAAGCGTCGCAGAATCCGCCGTCTGTTCCGCCCACGACGCGCATCAGTCCCTTCACGCTGAGGTACCCCAGGGTGTCTGCATCGATGAACTCGCGGATTTCGGGAACCGTATAGTTGGCGGCGAGCAGTTCCTTGCGCGATGCCATGTCCACGCCCATGAAGCACGGGTGCCGGATGGGCGGCGCGCACACCCGCATGTGGATTTCAGTCGCCCCTGCCCGGCGCAGCAGGCTGACCACGTGCGGGGTGGTGGTGCCTCTGACAATGCTGTCGTCCACCACCACGATGCGCTTGCCTTTGATGACTCCGCCCAGGCTGTTGAATTTCTGGCGCACGCCCAGGTCGCGCAGCTTCTGTTCCGGCTCGATGAAGGTCCGCCCCACGTACCGGTTCTTGATCAACCCCTCACTGAAGGGAATTCCGGACTCCAAGGCATAACCCACAGCCGCCGCAGTGGAAGAGTCGGGGATCCCGATTACTAGGTCGGCATCAACCGGATGTTCTCGCGCCAGTTCTGCCCCCATCTCCTGCCGCTTCGAGTGCACCAGTTGACCGTCCATCACGCTGTCGGGACGGGAGAAATAAATCAGCTCGAATACGCACAGGGCCCGGGGTCGGCTCTCCTTCACGCCGGACCACACTGCGGAACGGAGCCCGTTCTGGTCAATGCTTACTACTTCGCCTCGCCCGATCTCCCGCACATACTCGGCGCCGAGATTGTCCAGGGCGCAACTCTCTGATGCTACTATCCAGCCGTTCCCACGCTTGCCCAGACACAGCGGCCTGATACCCAGCGGGTCCCTCGCCGCGATAATGCCTTCGGGGGTCAGCGCGACCAGCGAATACGCGCCCTCCAGTTGTCGCATGCATTGGAAGACACGCTCTTCCCAGCAGGAACCCGGGGCGTTGATCAGCATTCGTGCGATTACTTCCGTGTCCGTGGTGGAAGCAAAGACGCACTGCCACTCCTGCTGCAGTTGCTCTTTCAGTTCATTGGCGTTGGTGATGTTGCCGTTGTTAGCCAGTGCAATTGTGCCGGAACGGCCTTCCACCAGCATTGGCTGCGCGTTGCAGAGCTCACTGCTTCCCGTCGTGGAATAGCGGGTGTGGCCGATGGCCATTTCCCCTGCCAGGGGCTGGAAGTCGGCTTCGCGGAAGACCTGGGCGACAAGTCCCATGTCCGCGTGGACTTCGACGGATTCTCCGGTGGTGGCGGCGATGCCCGCGCTTTCCTGGCCGCGATGCTGGAGGGCGAAGAGGCCGAAGAAGGTGAGACGGCTGGCGGTCTCTCCTGGGGAATACACAGCGATAACCCCGCATTCCTCGCGAGGACTGTCGAACGGGCCATAGTCCATGTGGGCGTACGGCTCACTGTTCACGGGAGTATTCTATAGACCTCATTCCCAAGCGGTCAACCGGACTGAAGTCATCTTGCCTAGTATGGCTCCCGCGGTCCGGCAAAATTGCGAAGCGTCGGGCTGCTCCACATCTACCAGTGCCCGGAAGCGTAAGCCCGTCCATCCATGGGTTTTTCTGGGATGAACGGGCTTCAGGGGTCGCACAGGGTCGCCCTCAGGCGATCGGTTTCCTACTGGTGGAACAGGTTGAGCGCCGAGCCCAGCTTGAACCATTCAAGCTGCGATTCGCTGTAGGAGTGCTTCAGGTCCAGCGTCTCCGAAGTCCCGTCGCTGTGGCTGACCGTGCACTTCACCGGCTCGCCAGGCTTGATATCGCTCAACCCCGTCAGGCTGATGCGGTCGTCCTCGCGAATGCGGTCGTAGTCGGCATCGTCCGAGAACGTGAGCGCCAGCAGACCCTGCTTCTTCAGGTTGCTCTCGTGGATGCGCGCGAAACTGCGGGCAATCACTGCCGCGCCGCCCAGCAGCCGTGGCGATAGCGCGGCGTGCTCGCGGCTGCTGCCCTCGCCGTAGTTGGAGTCGCCTATGGCCACCCACTTGACGCCCTTGGACTTGTAGTCGCGGGCAATCCGCGAGAATCCCTGGTCCCGCTCGCCGCTGAGGACGTTCAGGCCCTTGCCCGCTTCGCCAGTATACGCGTTGATGGCGCCCATGAACATATTGTCGCTGAATCGGTCCAGATGTCCGCGGAACCGCAGCCACACGCCAGCCGGCGAAATGCTGTCGGTGGTGGTCTTACCCTGCGCCTTCAGCAGCGCTGGCATATCTGCGAAGTCGCTGCCGTCCCATGCCGGCCACGGCTCCAGCAGCTGTATCCGCTCGCTGTCCGGCGAGACCGTTAGGTCGATGTTGCTGCCGTCTTCGGGCGGCGCAAGGTAGAACGAACGACCCTCCGCGAAGTCGGAAGGCGGTACCTCAGGCGCTTCCTGCGGCGGGTCGAGACGAAACTCGGTTCCGTCCGCAGCCGTCAGCGTGTCGGTCATTGGGTTGAAGGACAGCCTTCCGCCGATGGCCAGGGCCGTAACAATCTCAGGGCTGCCTATCAGGTTCATTGTAGACGGCTGCCCATCGTTGCGTGCCGGGAAGTTCCGGTTGTACGAGGTGACGATGGTGTTGGGAGTGCCCACCGATTCCCCGGCGCGCCTCCACTGACCGATGCACGGACCGCAGGCGTTGGCCAGCACCGTGGCGTTGATGTCCTGCAACGACTGCATCTGCCCGTCCCGCTCGATGGTCGCACGGACCTGCTCCGAACCCGGTGTCACCATGAACGGCACCGCGGACGACAGGCCCCTCGCCTTGGCCTGCTCGGCCACGTCGGCGGAGCGGCTCATGTCTTCGTAGGATGAGTTGGTGCAGCTGCCGATGAGCGCCGCAGATATATCGTCAATGAGTCCGGCGTCTTCCTTCAGCTCCGCCGACATCTGCGAGATTGGCCGTGCCCTGTCCGGAGAGTGCGGTCCCACTAGGTGGGGCTCCAGCTCCGAAAGATTGATCTCCACGATGCGGTCGTAGTACTGCTCCGGATTCGCTTCACATTCCGCGTCGGCAGTCAGCAGGCCCCGGTACTGGTCCGCCAGATCGGCGATGTCGCCGCGTCTGGTCGCTCGCAGGTACCGTGCCATGCGCTCGTCGTATGGGAACACCGACGTCGTCGCGCCAAGCTCGGCCCCCATGTTGGTAATGGTTGCCTTGCCCGTCGCGCTGATAGAGGCTGCTCCCGGGCCGAAGTACTCGATGATGGCGTTGGTGCCACCTGATACGGTCAGCTGCCCCGCCAGGTACAGGATAACGTCCTTCGGTGCCGTCCAACCGCTCATCTCGCCCGTCAGGTGCACGCCGATGAAACGCGGATAGAGGACTTCCCAGGGCAGGCCGGCCATCACCTCCACGGCATCTGCGCCGCCGACTCCCACCGAGATGGAGCCGAGACCGCCGCCCATGGGAGTGTGCGAGTCCGTACCGATCATCATCTCGCCGGGATAGGCGTAGTTCTCGAAAGCCACCTGGTGAATGATGCCAGCGCCCGGTGCCCAGAAGCCGACGCCGTACTTGGCCGAAGCGGTGCGAAGGAAGTTGTAGACCTCATCGTTTTCGGACAGCGACTCGGTCAGGTCCAGGGACCCTTCCACCCGCGCCTGGATCAGGTGATCGCAGTGCACCGAGGTCGGCACTGCCGTCGTGGCGCGCCGGGTCTGCATGAACTGCAGCATCGCCGTCTGGCCCAGCACGTCCTGGAGGATCACTCGGTCGGGCCGCAACTGGACGTAGGTCTGTCCCCGTACCATGCCCGTCGAGGTGGGCTCGTCAAGATGACTGAGCAGAATCTTGTCCGCCAGAGTCAGCGGACGGTTCTGAACTGAGCGAACGGTATCCAGGTTCTGTGCCAACCTTTCGTAGACCGCGGACACGACATCTCGAGTTGGTTCGATCGCAACCAAAGTATGGCCCTCCTCCGGCTTGTCTTGTTCTTTCCTGGCTTCCCCTGCCCGGTTGGGCATTTGCCCCTTATGTTATCAAAAGCTCTGCAAAGATGTGCAGGCCCCGCGGCTCCTCGCGAGCCGTAGGGTTAGGGCTTCACTCCTCCGGTTAGTCCCTGCGGGGCATTATCGTCACTTTCCGGTTCTCGCCCTCCCCGGCGCTTTCTGTCCGTACGTCCGGATTCTCCGACAGCGACGTGTGAATGATGCGGCGGTCGGCGGGCGACATCGGCTCCAGCGTGATGCTCCGGTTGGTCTGCGCCACCCGAGAAGCCACCTTCGCCGCCATGTCGCGCAGGGAAGACTCACGGCGCTGCCGGTAGTTCTCCACGTCCAGTACCACCCGGACGTCCTCGCCAAGTTGCTTTCGCACTATCAGCGTCACGAGGAACTGGAGCGCATGCAGTGTCTGCCCTCGCCTTCCGATTAGCAGCCCCGAATCCTCGCCGGCCAGGTCGATCACCGGCCCGCCGGCCTCGGCGTCGTGGGCCGACCGCAGCGTGCGGGTAACGTTCACCCCGGCGGCATCAAGAATGCGCCCAACGGCCGCAGTGGCTAACGACGCGGCAGTGTGTTCCCCATCCGCGGGGGGTGCGGCCCCTGCTACTGTCCCTGCCCCCGCCGTTCTGCCCGCCAGTGGCGTGACCCTCACCCGGGCCAGTTCGGCCCCGATACCTAGGAAACCTGCTTTCCCTCTACTTAGTATTTCGACCTCGGCCTCGTCGAGGACGACGTCGAGTTCTTTGAGTGCCAGCTCTATCGCTTCTTCGACGGTTCGCGCGCTCATTACCAGAGGTTCTTGCATCACCATCAACCTCCTCAGATTCATCGTAGTTGGACGAAGAAGACGGCGCGGCGGCCGGTGCCGGTTCCGCCTTCGGGAACAACGGGAATATGGGCTGCCATCCTGTGATGAAGTACTGGATTCCTATGCCGATGAGGTTGGAAGCCACCCAGTACAGCGAGAGACCGCTGGGAAGGGTGAAAGAGAAGAACGCGATCATCAGCGGCATCAGCCACAGCATCATCATCTGGTTCGTGGACTGCCGGGGATCCGTGGACGGGGTCATCGTCATTTTCTGCTGCAACCAGGTGGAGACGAAGACCAGCACGGGCATGATGATGTTGGTTGGGTCCGGTTCCGAGAGGTCCATCCACAGGAACGACGCCCCTAGTGGGGCAACGGTGTAGATGGGGAAGTAGGGGATCCATGCGTAGAACTTTTCCGCCAGCGCCACCAGGTTGTCGGGCCGCGAATACAGCGTCTGGATCAGCACCCGGAACAGCCCGAACAGGATCGGCATCTGGATTACCAGCGGGCCCAGGCATCCCACCGGGTTTACTCCGCCCTCCCGGTACAACCGCATCGTTTCCTGCGAAACCCGCTGACGGTCCCGACCGAACCGTTCCTGGATCTCGCGCATGCGCGGTTGCAGGTCCATCATCGCCCGCATCTGCCGTAGCTGCTTGATGGTCAGCGGCAGCGTCAACAGGCGCACGATTACGGTGAATACGATTATGGCGACTCCCATGTTGTTGAAGCAGATGGTGTAGAGCACCACCAGCAGGTTCAACATGGGCCGTATTATTATTTCTCGCCAGAGGTCGTCGATTCCCAAAAGGGCCTGCCTTCACTCCCTTCTTTCCGCGGTCAGCGTCCCGCTGTATCGACGCTGCGCCCTAGCGGAAGGCCGGTCTGCCCGGTTAGCTTGTTAGTTGCATACCGTATTTTCGTGGTGCCAGCACCACATCTGCACCTGTCCGCCCTTCACTTCCACTCTGCGTACGCTCCCGTCCTCCGATCCGACGTACACAGACTCGCCCACGGCAATGATTGGCGCCCTTATCTCGGCGTTGCCCAGGGTCTGCGACGAAAGGATTCGTTGGTCTGCGGAACGCCCTGCCGAGGTGGTCACATCCAGCAGCACGAGGCGCCCGTTCCTCGCGGCCACCACCAACCCCCTTGGGACAAGCACCGGCGGCGAGACTATCGCGTCTCCGGCGTCATACTTCCAGATGAGGTTCCCTTCCATATCCAGGGCGTAGATATACCCGTCCATGTTCGGGGCGAAAATCATTTGACCGTTGCTGACTGCTCCCGCCCAGAACCAGTTGCCACCCTCGAATTGCCAGCGCAGCGAGGCGTCGTCGGCGTCCAGGGCATAAAGGTTCTTGTCGAAGGAACCGGCAACTACCATCCCGTTTACCAGTAGAGGCTTCCCTGCGACCACTCCGCCCGTCTCGTAGCTCCAATTCTCCTTGCCAGTGGCCACGTTCACGGAATAAATGTGGTGGTCATGAGAGCCGAAGAAGGCCACGGCATTGCTGACGGCCGGGGTTGACCAGATCTGGTCCCCGGTAGGGAACGGCTGGTCCCAGACTTGTTCTCCCGTGTCCGAGTCATATCCGTACAGGTTGCCGTCCTCGGACGTTATGAGGACAAGTTCGTTGATCGGGTCATAGGCTGGCCCGGCCACGAGGGGTTCCAGGTTCTCTAGGATTCCCAGCGGTCTGCGCCAGCCCCGGTCGGATACGTTTCCGTTCTCCAGGTCCAGGGCGTATAGATATCCGTTTTCCGCCGCCACGTACAGCAGTCCGCCGGCCACTATTGGCGTGCCGTATACCCCTTCCAGATCATCGGTTCCTTCGGATTGCGGAAAAGTCCAGCCTGCCCTGATTCCCTCGAATCCATTGTCAATGAGGGCCTGCACCCGCCCGTCCTTGGTGCCGATGTAAACCACGCCGTTGCTTGCCGCAAGTGCGTTCCAGCCTGTGCTCACGCCTCCGATGTCGCGGCCGGTGCAGGCGGTCAGGCCCAACGCAAACAAAGCAGTCACTGCCAGCAGCAAGAACCACCGTCTCGGGACGCCTTTATACCTACGACGTCCGACGGCATCATCTCCGGCAAACTGCTTCTTTTTATGCGTGGCCCCGCCCGAGGGAAAGGGAAAGAAAAAGGAATGGAGCAAATTCAGCTCAAACGAAGAGCCCGTATACTCATGGCACCGGATCGTATCCCTGTCCGCCCCAGGGATGACATCGGGCCAGGCGTTTGGCGCCAAGCCAAGCGCCCTTTGCCACGCCGTATCGGTTCACTGCGTCATGGGAGTAATGAGAACAACTGGGCAAATACCTGCAGGAAGTTGGCAAGAGCGGCGAGAGACCGGCCTGGTACGCTCGTATAATCCAGAGAACCGCCAACTTCATTCTTCGGATGCTTCCCCGTTTTCTTTGGAGTCCGGCACTGTGCCCGGCGCGTCGCGAACTTGCCTCACGATTCCGCTGCGCCTGAGCAGGTTCGATGCCGCACGATTCAACTCGCTGAAGCCAGCCCGCTCTATTCCGCGACGCGCAATAAAAACCGCGTCCCAGCCTTCGGAAACCGGACTTCGTCGTACGGCCTCTCTCAGCCTGCGCTTCAAGCGGTTACGGACCACCGCGTTACCGACGCGCTTGCTGACGACGAAAGCGAACCTGCTGTGGTTCAGTCCGTTGGCCAGGTACCGGATGACCAGCAATCGGTTTGCGGCGCTGGAGCCTTCGCTGTGGATCTCGGAGTGTCGTTTCTGGCCGGAAATCCGGTGCCGGCGTTGCATCACGGCGCCGCGAAAATCACACGCTTAGCTTGTGGCGCCCCTTGAACCTTCGGCGGCGCAGCACGGCCCGCCCGTCGGACGTTGCCGAACGGGAACGGAATCCATGGACTCGGGCGCGTCGGCGCTTTTTGGGTTGATACGTTCGTTTAACCATTTCTCAATAACCTGCCGCGCAGATTATATGTTTTTCGAATTTCGCAAGTCAAGCAGGTCCCCTCGCTGGTCCGGGCAATCGCACCCTAAACGCCAGGGGCCTTATGACCGGTCTTACCCGCGCAGCAGGGAATCCAAATCCCCATCTACCCCTGCACCCGGAACCGAAGGGGCCACAGTCACTCCCGCCTCCACCGCCATTCCGGCACGATTCCCGCGGTGGGAAATAATACGCGATTGCCCTGCCTCGGCGGGCGGCTGCCGAAAATTGCCGCAGCAACGTCAGCGGACTCCGGCAACACGACTTCAACTGCCCCCGAGGAGATGTCGGGCTGAGGACCCGCATGCCTGGTCGCTTACCTCCCGACAAGGGCTGCTTACCTCCCGACAAGGGCTGCCTACCTCCCGTTAAGGGCTGATTGAACGAGAGTGGCTCTCGGCTCCGCGCGGTGCTCTCCGGCAACTGTCCTCACAACGATCGGGACAACGATCGGGACAACGATCGGGACAACGATCGGGACAACGATCGGGACAACGATCGGGACAACGATCGGGAATTATGAAAATTTTGTGAATTATGCAGGCCGGCTTGTGCTCTATTTGTGAGAAAAACGCCGGAAACACACGTTTCGGCAGTATTTCTCACAACCGCCCCTTGCTTTCGTCCCTCCTCACAGCCTCTGTCCGGACTTGAAATCCCAAAATGCACATTTTCAATTGTGAAATTTGTATGCAAACGAGCCTTGTTTTACCTTGCAGCACCGTTTGTATATATATTGTGAACCAAGGAATCCCTGTGCTAGCATAACTCGCCCGCCCCTCCCGGTTTCATGCGAACCGGACGCCGGCCCGAGTAAGAGTGTCCAGAGTGTTGGAGTACTTGCCCGACAAACTAGTTCCGTCAATCGGACTCAGTTTATGTAAAGTCTCATCGCATTTGGGTGCTCTTGCCGCCAATTCATAATTTTTCACGGAGGAACCATGGATTCTGCACAGCTGGACACAATTCAGTCCGAAGCGGAATTGCTCAGGAAGGAGAACGAAGCGCTCAAGCAGCGTCTTGCCAGGCTTAGCGAAGCCACCATCAACGTCTCCGAAAACTTGGATACCGAATCCGTTCTCCAGGAAGTCATCAACAGCGCCTGAATGCTGACCGGCGCCCGGTACGGTGCGCTCTTGACCTTCGATCTCACGGGTGGGATACGAGACTTCTACACCTCCGGCCTTTCTGGAGATCAGCGCAATCGCATGACTGAATCTCCCCAGGGCTTGGGTCTGCTTGGATACATCAGCAAGGCAAATGGTCCTGTCAGACTCAAGGACATGTCCACCCATCCCGAGTCCGTGGGCCTTCCTGAGAATCACCCTCCAATGAAGGCCTTCCTCGGAATGCCTATATACCATCGCGGCGAGCATGTGGGCAACATCTACTTGACCGAAAAGGAAGAAGGCGAGGAATTCACCCAGCAGGATGAAGACATTGCGGCCATGTTCGCCGCCCAGGCTGCCTCGGTCATCGCAAACGCCCGCAGGTTCGATGCGGAGCACAAGGCAAAGGCCGACATGGAAACCCTGATGGAGATCTGTCCCGTCGCGGTCTCCGTCTTCGACGCGCGACTGGGTGAAGTTTCCTACATGAATAGGGAGTCGCGGCGCCTTGTCGGTGTATTGACCCCTGCTGATACCGACTTTGATGACGTGTTCCAGACTTTGAGGTTCACTCGTTCTGACGGGAAAGAGCTTTCCTTCGCAGAACTACCGGGCACCAGGGCACTGCAAAGCGGCGAATTTGTGACTGCCGAAGAAATAATCGTTTACCAACCTGATGGCATGTCGATAACCACCTTGGTGAGTTGCGCTCCCATCTTCTCGGGGTCGGGAGAAATTGTGTCTGTCCTGACCGTAATGCAGGACTTGTCACCTTTGGAGAATGTGGAGCGACAGAAGTCCGAATTCTTGGGAAAGGTGAGTGAAGAGCTTAGAACTCCGCTCACAACCATCAAGGGATCTGCCGCTGCCTTGAGAAGCATAGTGGAGGAAATGCAGCCAACGGAGCCGGCTCAACTGTTGCGTATCATTGACCAGCAGGCAGACCTGATGCGCAGCCAGATTAATAGCTTGACGGAACTGACTCAGATTGAGACGGGAACGCTATCTGTGGCTGCCGAACCGGCGGATGTGGCATTGCTGCTCGAACGCTCCTGCGGAGAGTACCTGAGAGAACATACTGCGATTTCCATCCAGTTGGATGTCGAAGAAGGGCTTGCTACCGTATTGGCGGACAGGCAGCGTATCAGCAAGGTGTTGCACAGTTTCCTCCGCCAGGCGGCAATGTACCCAGGCGAGTCTTCCCCGGTTACGGTGTCGGCAACCATGATCGGTATCTACGTCGCAATCTCGGTCTCCGTAGAGGGCCCGTTTGCTCTTCCCGAAATGACTGCCTTTCCGATCAATTCTGTTGACCATCCTGAATTGTACAAGAATGCCACCCGGGCCCACGCCAAGGCTGCTGAATTGGCCTCGCAGGGGGAGAGCTTGGCAACGGCATACTGTCGTGGCGTCATCGAGGCCCACGGCGGCAGGATGAGGACGGTAATCGACGAAGAGGAAGGAAGGCTTACCATGACCTTCACTCTTCCGACAGTGGAAGACATGATGGAACCCACTCCCCTCGAACTTCCCGAAGCGTTTACCGGACCCGCTCCGGTACCAACTGACAGGAATCGTATCCTGGTATCCATCGAAGAGCCCAGGTTGCTGGGGTCGGTTCGCAAGATGCTGTACAACGCTGACTATGCCTCGGTCACGGCCTATCATTTGGAGGAAATAGAGCCGCTCGCGGTCAGCGAAGAAGTGGATCTCATCGTACTGGACATCACCGCTCGGGAAGAGAAATGCTTCAAACTGCTTCAGCGGATGTGGGATTCTCTGCGACTTCCGGTAATCGCATTGTGCGACCGGGACAGCGAAGAGTACATTATCCGAGCCTTCGATATGGGAGCTGAAGGGTATGTCGTCAAGCCCTTCTCACCCTCCGAACTGTCCGCTAGGATCAGGGCATCGCTGCGAATACACAATGTAGCTCCGCAGTCCGCCACCAGCAGAACATTCCAGTTGGGAGAAATACGGGTCAACTTTGACGAACGAAGAGTGACGGTATCGGGGCAACCGGTGCAGCTGACAGCAACCGAGTACAAGCTCCTCACCGAGTTATCCAACTGCGCCGGTCGCGTCCTCACCCAGGATGAACTGCTGCAGAGAGTGTGGGGCCCGGAGTACGCCGGAGAACCGCAGCTCCTGAGGTCCTACGTAAAATCCCTGCGCCAGAAACTGGGCGACAACGCCAGGAAGCCCTCCTACATATTCACCGAGCACGGCGTTGGTTACCGGATGGCCAAGACGGTCAAGGGCGCAGCCTCGGGTTCCCCCACTCGCTACCCTGCTTTCGATAATTCAGCGAATCAGGTTATCGAGCATGCCAGTGCCGCATTTCCGAGAAACGGGTCAAGGCTTCGCAGTCTGGCCCGAAGGGACTCAAGCCCGTTGCAACCTTTTCCGTAGACACCCCACTGATTCAAGGAGCGGCCCCGGAGCACCGGGGCCGCTCCCTTTTCTGAGGCTTCAGATGCTCCTGCCGTCGGCCATTGCGACGCGCCTCTTGCGGCCACGACCACCGCCATTTACCCGCCCACAAAGGCCTCAATGAATCCATCCACGAGGGTTTCGTCTCCTTCTACGGAAACCAGACCCTCGCCAATGACGCCGTCGAGCTTCCACCTCCCGAAAATCACCATCGAGTAGGTGGCCGACGAACAACGGAACACGACGTCAGGCGTTTCCGATGCGCCCGGCTCAAAGTTCGCCCCGTCCGCGCTCAGCACGACGTCCACCGAATCGACAGACGGGCCGCTGAGCACGAAACGATACCGGGTGGTGCGCAGTCGGGCAGGGTCAGCCCGGAAGGCTCGCCTCACGGCCCGGCCCGACGCGCTCACCAGCCCCCGGCAGGCTTTCCTCTGCCAGAACGGCATTCCGGTCCAAGGCCCACCGCATGTCCCATTCATGCATCGCAAGCTCGGCGATGCGAATGTCTACCTTCGACCGCACCGTCTCCGGGCGCAGACGATGATAGCAGAGCTTGTCCCAGTCATCGCGTCCCACCGGGCCCATCACCCTGTCGAACTCCCGATTGACCCTGGCAAACTCCGGCAGTAGCCCTTCCCCCAATTCCTGCCGGAGCGTGACCGCCCTCCGGTCCAGGTCAATCCGGAACTGGTCCTCACTGAGCGGCGGGTCGTCCGTGAACCCTGGCGTGGGCGAAAGGTCTCCGCCCAGTCCCCTCTCTATCTGATCGGGTATGGGCCTCCCTCGCTCAACCAGGTGCCCAACCACGTCGGCCACGGTCCACCCCTCGCAGGCGCTTTGGCGGGACAGATCATCTTCGCTCAGAGCCTGCAGGAAGCCTTCAATACGGATGCTTGCCCTGCTTATTTCTCCTTTGCGCGCCTCATCTTCGCTCATCGGCCCTCCACAGCGGCCTCACCGTGCAATACATATTTTCGGCCGAGACACCGCGCCAATCTTACTCCACTTCGATAACAAGGCGCAGCGGTCCCTCAAGAGCTGGCCGTCGGAAGTAGTTTGCTGGATTGCAGCTTCCGCCCCAGCCCACACGACGACTCTGGGCAGTCGAGCCCGGCTTCACCTGCGACCAGAGGGATTCCCCCCCAAACGCTGCCTCTCCACCTCGCACCCGGACAGCCGGTCGGAAAACTGGATTGCTTAATATCACGTATCTATATATAGAACATCGCCAAATCACCCAGTAGAGCCCCTTAAAACCCAATACCGTGGTTGGCAAATAAGATTCATCGATGAAATTGATGCTGGCCTGGCAAGCGACAAAATGGGAGGTCTGAATGCACACCGCAATCCCGGATCCACAGGCCTTGTTCCCCCTTCTCCCGGACACCACTGCTGCCCAGGCAACCCTCGCCCTTGGCCGATTCAGAGAATACCGCGTCGATAAGCCAGGGTAAGCGAAATTTGCCCGCGCCTTGAGCAAGGACAATTCCAACGCCCTTGGCTCGAGGGCTCCGTTTAGACGCCATTGCCCATTCGGGGTGTGGCAAACCCGGTGGAACGATTCTCACCAGGTCCAGCATCTCCCTCCAATTCGAAGAATCCTGAAAATCGCCAGACCTGCACCAGCGCTCAAATAGCACGAAGTGTGTCAGGTATCGCATAGGAGAAATCGAAGTGAAAAGGACGCTATCCATATTCGTGGTGATAGGCGGGATGATCGCCCTCGTCGCCTTGTTTGCTGGCGGCCTGCTCAGCGCCAACGAGCAAGGCGAGGAAATGATGGTGGAAATGTCCATCACCAACCTCACCCGCGGCCAGGTCCTGTCCCCCGTGTTCGTCGCGAGGCACGACGGCGACGCGGGCCCCCTGTACGCCCTGGGTCAGCCCGCCAGTGACAGCCTGGCAAAGATGGCCGAGGACGCCGACGCTTCCGGCTTGCTCTCGGACTGGGCTCCCGGAGATAACGACGACATCGCCGAAGCAATGGTGGCCGCGCTGAACAACGGCCCCATCCCGCCCGGTGAGACCGTCTCGATGACCTTCGACGTCAACGACGGCAAGAGCATGGTCTCCTTCGCCAGCATGCTGGTCACCACCAACGATGCATTCATCGGGGCAAACGCCCTCGATGTGTCGAAGTCCCGCACCATGATCTTGAATGCCTATGACTCCGGCACCGAGGCGAACAGCGAGGACTGCGCCTTCATACCGGGCCCTCCCTGCGGTAGGCACGCCCATGACAACTCCGACGCCGAAGGCTTCGTCTTCGTTCACGCCGGCATCCACGGCGGCGCCGGTTCCGACCTCGACCCGGCCATGCACGACTGGCGGAATCCTGTCGCCCGTCTCACTGTCAAGACCTGGAAGCTCAGCCAGTAGACTCCGCTGCGAAAACGGCCGCACTCCCGGCTCTGGCTGGAACATCAGGTAAACAAGAAGGGACGGACCGATGGTCCGTCCCTCAAATTATTCCGCCCGCCTGAGCTTCAACTGCTCCCATCAGGCGTCAACAAATCGGCCCTGTGGTTTCAGTTTCGCATCACCGGAAGGCCCCAAGCTCTGCTCGCCCAGGAGCATCCGCCATGGAACTCCCGCCCATTTCATTCAAGTCCTGCATGAATTGCTTTGGACCGGTGGCGAAACGGCGGAATAGCTTTCAGCTAACACATTGTTCTTCTAGCAGTCGGGTTCCCCCCTGTTGCCGACTACCACACCTTCTTGTAGCAGCACTTCTACAAGCTCGTCCCACAGTCCCTTCTCGCGCCACCTGTAAAACCTGCTCGCCACAGTGGGCCAGGGGCCGTATCTTTCCGGCAGATCCCTCCACGGTGCTCCGGTGCGTAGTACCCACAGGATGCCGTTGATGATTGTGCGGTGGTCTTTGCCAGGCCGCCCTGTGCGCGGTTTCTGCGCGGGCAACAGTGGTTCGATCTTCTTCCACTACTGTCCTGTCAAATCCCCTCGTCCCATAGCCTTGTTTCTTCCTCTATAAGTGTTACGCTCTCTGGCGTTCGAAAATACCTCCTCTTCAGGTTGCCCAAATTTTGGAGTGAACTTACGGATGGACCGATTCTGATCTGCAACCGTACTTGTCTTCAGAAAATAAATCGGAAATGCTTGTTCCCGATGCGACTATGCAATTTCTGGGAATTGATAGATTAATCGAGTCCAAAACGAAAGTCTGTTCAAAAAATAAAATGCACAGTATGCCCTTCAATTGTGCATTGTGCTCTAATCGCCCGCCGGTTCCGGTTTGCCCGACGTTGTCAGACCACTGCTGAACGTCTGACCACGTCGGCGTGCACATTGCGTCCTGCTTGTCCGAAGACAAGCCAACTCGTTGGTCCTCTGACCTCACGCGGGTCGGACCAATCGAATTCAGTGGGTGACTGAAGGTAGAATCGGGGGATTAGGCGAGGTCTCGATAAGTAGTCCATATATCATTATACACTATATTCATTATCTTATAATAGTCCACGGTTGCTTTCTGACCAAGTTGGTCCGTCTCCCCGCATGGCGTCATTATGGCAATCATGATAACCTGCGAATGAGGTGAAGCTCCGCTCAGCGCCACCTCGGCTTCACTCGCTACGGCGGACCAGGACACCTGCCAGCCCGGTGTCCGATACCTCCCTCGGTAGTCAGGGCCGCGACGCCCCGACGCCCCAACAAGGCAGATAGACATCAGCTCCCCTCGCCAACCTTCCCGCCCTCAACCCCTGTCGGCATGGATGCAATACCGGGACTACCGGCTGTTGTGGTGCGCCAATTTCTGCGCCAACCTCGCGGTCTGGGTTCAGCTGCTCACGGTGGGCTGGCTGGTCAAGGACTTGTCGGAAGGGTCGCATATCGGGGGGCTGCTGGTTGTTTCCGTCGGCGCCATCAACACCCTTCCAGGTCTTCTCGTAAACCCACTGTCCGGCGTGCTTGGCGACCGGTTCGACCGGCGCAAGCTGGTAATGACGGTGCAGGCCATGGGCCTCGTCCTTGCTCTGGGATTCGCCTTCCTGGCGGACAGCGAATACGTCCGCGCCTGGCACGCCTACGCCTACGTTCTCATCTCCGGGGCGTTTCTGGCCATCACCCAGCCGATGCAGCAGGTGCTGGTGGCAAACACCGTGCCCCGTGAGGCTCTCAGCAATGCCTACGCCTTCAACGTGATGACCATCACCGGCACCCGCATCTTCGGTCCCTTCATCGGCGGACTCCTGATTTTCTGGCTCGGCTACTTCTGGAACTTTGCCCTTGAGGCCGGCTTATACCTGGGAGTGGTGGCCCTTCTGCTAACGGTCAAGCTACGCTACACGTCCCCTGCCCAGGAAGGCGCTCCTCGCCGCTTCACCCCCTTTGCCGACTTCAGGGATGGTCTCCTGCACATCTGGCGAAACCAGCGGGAGATCGTCCAGATGATGGTGTTGTCCCTCATTCCCAACACCATCCTCCATCCCGTATGGTTCCTGCTTCCGTTGTTCACCGCTGAGGTCCTTCACGCCAACGCCGATATGGGTGGTTACTTGCTCGCCATAACCGGCGTGGGAGGCTTCATCTCCACTGTCTCCATCGCCTCGTTCGGCCTGCCTAGGCACAAGGGCTGGATTATGCTGCTCTCCGCAGGGTTTGCGGCCGCTTGCACCATGGCCTTCGCCTACTCCTCCTGGCTCCCTGCCGCCTTCGTGTTCCTGGCCCTGATGTCCGCAGGACAGTCCCACTACCGCACCATCCAGGGCACAGTGGTCCTGACCATCGTGCCGGACCGGTTCCGGGCCCGCACTCTCAGCGTGATGGCCTACGAGAGAGGCTTCCTCACCGGCGCAAGCATTCTCGTCGGAATGTTGGCCGACGCCACTTCGGCTTCCATGGCGCTGCTGGCTGTCGGCGCGCTGGCACTCGCCCTCACTGCAATATGCGCCGCATCCTTGCGACAGGTCCGCGATCTCAACTGACCCTTCGGCCCGCTCCTGCCGACGGAACCCCCGTCGCCCTTCCGCATCCGGCCCGCCATTTCCCTTGGAGGTTCTGCCGAAGAGGGCCCGCCGACATGCTCGCCTCCCGCGGAACCAAAAGCCCGCCGATTCGTCCCCAACGAATCGACGGGCTTTGCGTGTGGAGCGGCCGTTAAGTTCTGCGTTGCGCGTGGGCCGCTCCGTGAGAGTTCAGCGTGCGCCTGGCCGCCTCATCCTTTAACTGCCATATCCCCAAGGGCAATCGCGTTTTAAACGCCGGAGGCCATGTGACCTGTCATTCCCGCGTAGGCGGGAATCCAAACCCCCGTCTACCGTCGCACCCAGAACCCAGGCAAGCACAGTCAATTTCACCGCCACCTCTATTCCGGCCCAATTTGTGTACCCAGAAACAAAACGCGATTGCCCTGCCTTATCCCCTGGATGCCCTATCCCGCGGATGTTCAGTGTGCGCCCCGGTTGCCCTAGCCTATGTACTCCGTAGGTTTACTCCGCACAAACATCCCAATCGAGACCACCTCCAGCATCGCCCCTAGGATGATCAGTATGATCGGCCAGATGCGCAGCGACGGGTCATCCAGTATCGGCGCCACCGACGGCTCCATGCCCGTCGGCTGTGAACCCACACCGGAATCCAGGTTCTCCGACAGCAGCAACTGGCCCTCTGAATTGCCCACTGGCCCCTCGAAGGCACTCGGCTCGATCGTTGCCGTCGGTTCCGTCGTCGCGGTTGGCAACGGTGTCGCAGTCGGCACCGGCGTGGTCGTGGGTACCGGCGTGGCGGTCGGCGTTGGCGTCGCCGTGGGCACTGGAGTCGGCGTCGGCTCCGGAGTGGGTGTCGGTTCCGGCGTGGGCGTTGGCTCCGGTGTCGCCGTTGGCTCGGGGTCGGGCGACTTCACCTGCTGGAGCTGCGACACCGGCACCACCAACCTCGTCACCTGCTGCTGGACAGCTCCCGCCGCGTCCTTGCCGATCGCGAACACCCCGGGTCCGGTTATGCCAGCTATCAGCACCGGTATCACGCCATTCCGGCTGGCCGCCTCGGTGTGGCTGTAGTCGGACCATTCCCCGTCGGGTTCCTTGAAGGCCTCAATCGTATCGCTATCATCCACGTCATTCTCATTGACGTCGACCACGATGCTGATCGATTCGTCCAGGACGTTGTCCCCTGTTAGCGGATTGCCCTGGCTGTCGAAGATTTCCACCTCGACGCATGCCAGCAGTTCGTCAGCCGGCGGGTCGGTCAGTGAGTCCCAGTCGCACGCGTCCGAGTTGATCCTGATGAAGTAGGGGCCTGTCCGCGTGTCCTCCGGTATCGTTGTCGTTACCACATCGTCCGGCGTGTCGGCGGTCGTATCCTCGTCCGGGTCCACCAGCACCACCACCTGCGTGGTCGGGTATATCACAGGCACTTCCACCACGTCCGTGACGTTGATGGTCACGCCGATGGTCTCGTTTCCGCCCCGTCCGTCCGACGCGCGCACTGACACCGAGTAAGTCTTCTTTACCTCGAAGTCCAGGTCAGCCTTGACCTTGATCTGTCCTGTGCCGGACTCGATGTCGAACGACGATGCGTCCGTCCCTCGCAGCGAATACGCCAGAGTGTGGCCGTCCAAGTCGGTCGCCGTTACCGGCGCTCCGATAGCGGTCCCGACCGCCGACTTCTCCGCCACCGACCGCGACGTGCTGGCGCCAGGGAACTCCGGTTCATTGTTGGGTAGCGTAGGCACGTTGTTGCTGGGCGGCACGAAGTTGTTGCCACCACCACCTCCGCCGCCGCCGCCGTTGTTGTTGTTGGGCGCAGGCGTCGTATCGTTGATGGTCAGCGTCGCCGTCGACTGCGCCCCGGTACCCACCGCCGCCGGCAGCGTCCCAAACCCTATATTTACCGTCTCGTCTGACCGGTCCGAGTCATTCGTCGTCGAGACTGTAAAGGTCTTCGACGTATCTCCCGAAGCGAAGCTGACCGAGGTGCTGGTCGGCGAGTAATCCCCCGGCTCAGCGTTCGAGCTAGACAGGGTGACCGGTATACTCAGCACCCGGTCCGCCCCCGGTGAGGGAATCGCAACCGTGAACGTCGCGCTGCTCCCCTCGTTAACGCTATCGCTCGCAGGCGAAAAGCTCACGTCCAACCGGCTCGGAATGCTCCCCTCGCCCGTCGGCGACCATGCGCTCTCCCCCTCGCTGTTCTTCGACCGCACCTGCACTTCATACGTCGTGCTGTAAGCCAACCCCGTGATCGTAGCGCTCGCCCCCGAAACAGTGGCGTCTGTGGACTTCCATTCATCGACCGGATTCGCATCCTTCTCTCGGTACTGCACGTCATAACCGTCCACCGGCGCCGCCGTCGTGGCAGCCACCGCCGTCCACCTCACCGTCAGCCCCGCAGCCGCGCCTGGCGTAGCCGTAACCGTCGGCGCCCCAGGCACAGCGGGAATGTCGATGTTGGTAACGTTAATGGTAACTTCGATGCTACCGTCTTCCGCAGTGTCCTCAACGCTGTAATCGGTCAATCCATCCCTAACCGACACGGTAACGGTATAGCTCGTGCCGCTCTCGTAGTCCAAGGCGTCCTCGGTTTTCAACTGCCCTGTCGATGAGTCAATGTCAAACGTGGCATCGCCCGTCGTGTCCAGCGAATAGACCAGCGTCCCCTTGCTGTCAGCATGCGTCGCCGACACCGGCGCTCCGATATTCTCCCCCGCCGCCGTGTTCTCCACAACGGAACGAGTCGTGGTCGCGTCGGCAAATTCCGGTTGCAGGTTGGTCGCCGGAGCCGTCAGCACCGCCTTCGATACCTTCTCAGCCGTCTTTCCTGAACCCTTTTCGTCGTCGTAAGTAGCCGTCACCCGCAGGTAACTGCCAATATCGTCAGTGCCAAGTGTATAGCTGTTGGTAGTCTCCCCGTCGATGACCGTCCACGTATCCATCCCGTCCGTCGAGCTTTCCCACTTCCAGGTAGCAGCAGGGCTCGACTTCACCCCGTCATCATCCATCAGCGTCGCCGTCAGCGTAGTCCCGGCCGACGGCGGATCCGTCGAGAGCGTGATCACCCCCGGATCGTCCGCATCCGTAACCGTAATCGTCACCGCATGCGTCGTGTCCACCACCGGCGTCTGCTCCGCTGTCCCCGCATCATCCCGTCCATCGCTGACCTGCACGACCACGCTGTACGTCTCCTTCCCCTCGTGGTCCAGGTCAGCCATCGTCTTCACCTGCCCAGATGCCGTGTCTATGTCGAACGACCCCGCATCCGTCCCCTCCAGCGAGTACGTCAGCGTGTCGCTAGGGTTCCGATCCGGGTCCGTGGCCGTAAACGGGGCGCCGATGTCCGTAGCCGTAGCCGAGTTCTCCGCAACCTCCTGCGTCGCAGGCGCATCGTCCGCAAACGCCGGCTTCTCGTTCAAGTCATCCACATAGATGGTCACGCCGATGGAGGCATCCTCCGTCGGTGGGTCCTCCGTATCCCCCGCACCATCCTTACCGTCGTGTACCGACACTCTGACGCTATAGCTGGCCTTGTCTTCGTAGTTCAGGCTATCCTTGACCTTGATCAGCCCCGTCCCCGTGTCAATATCAAACGAAGCCGCATCCGTACCACCAAGCTCGTACGTCAGCCTATCGCCGTCATCGTCCATCGCCACCACTGGCGCACCCACCGGCTGCCCGGCCGCCGTGTTCTCCGCCACCGACCGAGTCGTAGTTGCCTGAACATCCCCGTTGTCGTCCTCAAACACCGGCACATCGTTCACGTCGGTAACCGTGATCGTCACCGTGTGCGTGTCGTCCACCGTAGAATCCGGTTGGCTATCCGTGACTTGTACCGTAACGGTGTAGCTGCTCTTGACCTCGTGGTCCAGCGCCTCTTTCGTCTTGATCTGACCGTTGGCGTCTATCTCGAACGCCGCCCCATCGCCCGTATCCAGCGAATACGTCAGCGTGTCGCCCTCAGGGTCAGTGGCAGTGACTCGGCTCCCGATGTCCACTCCCGCCTCAGCGTTCTCTGCAACCTCCAGAGTTGTCGGAATCCCCGAATCAAACACCGGCGGCTCGTTCCCGTCAGTAACGTTGATGGTCACGTCTATGCTGTCGTCCTCAGCCGAGTTCGAGTTGCCGTGCACGTCCTTGCCATCCGTTACGGAGACAGCCAGGTGGTAGGTGTTCGGCTGCGTCTCGAAGTCGAGCGCGGCCTTCGTCAGTATCTGTCCGGTGGAAGGATTGATGCTGAATGAAGAAGCATCCGCTCCGATCAGCGAGTAAACCAGCGTGTTGTTCTCTGGGTCCTCCGCCGTCACCGGGTCTCCGACGTTCTGATCCGCAGGCGTGTTCTCCACGACTTCAAACTCTCTGGGACGACCGCTGAACAACGGCGTTCGGTTGAAGTTGCCCTCTTCAGTGATCCCGGTTCCGTCGTTTTCACAAAAATTTGCGTTGGTTCGGCTCCACACGTAATCGTCTGGCTTCACTGGCCAGAGGCCATTATTCAGCTGGGTATCATCAAATGCGTCGTCGTCGTTCCCAATAACAGGGAGCGTAAAAGTCGTGGTGTCTATGTCGTAACCGTGTACGGTTTCATCGGGTTCTATCGTTCCACTTCCGTCTTCATCTCTGTCCTGATACGGCGTGTAGATGCCAATTCTGATTGTGCGATTGGGAGTAATGCACTCATCTTCCTTAACACGAACGGTCAGCCGCTTTTCCACCTCGGCCCCTCTGAATACGAACGCGACCTGTCCGTCGTTGGTGGTGGCTCCGTCTTCCCTCAGATGATCGTTGTAGCTGTCAAAGAGGGCGATTCCGCCCTCGATGCACTTTCCCTGCTTGCGTCTTTCATCTAGTGTTCCCCCCGCGGTTTCGTAGCAAAATTCCTCATGTGCCGTCAGTTCCCTACTGAGTCTTAAGGTAACTCTTAGGTTGGTTCCTTCCTCACCATACTCTGGCGTCACGCTCTTGATGCTAACCGTTGGCCGGTCCGAGTGGTCCGCCGAATACCGGTAGCTCACGCCGTCGTCCCGCCCCAGGTCGCCGCCGCCCACGAACCCGCTCGCCGAATCGACCCGCAGCGCACCGCCTGCGTTCTCCTCGAACGCCGCTCCATCAGTCGTCCCGGAGTGCGCAACGCTGTACAGCGTGAAGGAAGGTGAAAGCGCGCCGAAGCCGACGACCATCATCACCAGCCCCAGCATCGCCGTGAATAAAGAGACCGTTCTCCGGTGCATAACCCCTCCGCACGCTCCCTGTCCGCCCTCCGGGCCCGGGCCGCACTCGCGCCCCGACTGTCCCCGCAAAGCATCGGTCGGTTGGTCGGCGTACGGCTTGTTCGCCTGTCCAGTACGCCTGACTGTTGCTATCTATTATGTCGACTTGAGGCTCTCTCAGTGATCGGAAAACCTGGCTTATAAATTATGCGACCCACTGGAGAGATGATTCTTGTTCAAATGCTGATTCGCTCTTTTTCTACTTGACGACTACAAAATATCATCTTTCCATAATCGATGATTCGTGCGTTAATAGCCAATTTCGAACACTTTATGCAATGTAGACCATCACCTCAACCTGCCAACATAATTATGTCAATTGAACCATCTCATCGTCCTCAGCATGGCGGACAATTGAGACAGCACTCACAATTTACAATTTATGTAAACTACCTGCCTATTCGATGATTTATGTCAACTATAACGTTCGCTGCTCATTCCGCAGTGCTCCCCTGGTCTGAAGGCGCGCGCCTGATCCCCTCTCCCTCCACGAGAAGGCTAGGGCGGGACAATTGCGTCTTAAACGCCGGAGGCCTCGCAACCCGTCTTTCCCGTGCCGGCGGGAATCCAAACCACCCGTCTACTTGCGCACCCTCAACCGCTCACACCCAGAAACGCCCGCACCCGGAAACGAAGTAGGCACTGTCACTCCCACCTCCACCGCCATTTCGGCCCGATTTGTGTGCTGAAAAATAAAACGTGATTGCCCTGAGGGTTGGCGCATCCCCTCCCTCTGCGGCAGCGTCTGGGCTATACTGGCATCAGACACACACCCAAAGGAGCTGACCCGCGATGGAACGGCCCACCTACAACCAGCTCACCCCCCAGGAACGCCACATCATCGAGCTCAAGGGCACCGAGCCGCCCTTCACCGGCGAGTACGACAACTTCTACCAAGAGGGCACCTACGTCTGCCGCCGCTGCGACGCCGAGCTCTACTCCTCCGTCGACAAGTTCGACGCCCACTGCGGCTGGCCCGCTTTCGACGACGAGGTCCCCGGCGCCGTCCGCCGCTTGCCTGACCCCGACGGCAACCGCACCGAGATCGAGTGCGCCAGCTGCGGCGGACACCTCGGACACGTCTTCCTCGGCGAGCGCATCACCCCCAAGAGCACCCGCCACTGCGTCAACTCCCTCTCCATGCGCTTCATCCCCTCCGGCCAACAGGCCCCCTAAAAGCAAAACCTGCTGGTACCGTGACAACCTCGGTACCAGAGGGTTCCTTCACGTGGCAATCGCAATAGGCCGGGAGCCTTTCTTCATTTCTAACAAAGGCCCCCGTCATTCCCGCGAAAGCCGTGCCACAAATTCCCTCTCCCTTGAACCCGTCATTCCCGCGGAGGTGGGAATCCAAACCCTCGTCTACCATCGCACCCAGCACCCAGCAAGGAGGCAGGAAGTCAGCGCCACCCAACCTCCGTCATTCCCGCGGAGGCGGGAATCCAGCGTCCTGCATTCCGGGGATAATGGCGCAGCTCTGCCTACCTTCGATGCCGAGACTCGGCCTTCGATTCGCCTCAGCTACACTCCGTCCAGGAACGCCAGTATCTCCGCCGCCGTTTCCTCCGGAGCCTCCTCCGCCAGGAAGTGCCCGCACTCCAGCGGCCGTCCCCGCACGTCGTCGGCCCTCTCCCGCCACACCGCCAGCATCTCCAGTCCCCGGCCCGTCTGCCACCCTGGCCGCTTGGCCATGTTTCCGCCCCAGAGCGCCAGCACCGGGCATGCCAGCTTCCTGCCCCGGTCGTGCTCGTCGTGTGCCAGGTCCACGTCGATGGCCCGGTAGTCGGCGCACGACGCCCGTATCATCTCCGGGTCCGAGAAGCAGCGCAGGTACTCACCGTACGCCTCCTCGGTGATCGCCCCCTCCACCGACGTCCATTGCTCCAGCAGGAAGTCCAGGTAGAACTTGGCGTTGCTGCCGATCAGCGTCTCAGGAAGCGGCTCCGGCTGCCGCATCAGGTTCCAGTGAAACCACGCGAACGCCAGGCTGCTGTCCATCGCCTCAAAGGCCGCCTGCGACGGCACCACGTCCAGCGTCGTGAAACTGCGCACCCGCTCCGGCGCGTCCAGCGCCAGCCGGTGGCCCACTCGCGCCCCCCGGTCGTGCCCGACGACGTGGAACGACTCGTGCCCCAGCACGGTCATCACCTCAAGTTGGTCCCTCGCCGTGCGCCGCTTCGAGAACCGCTCCGGATCATCCCCCACCGGCGGCTTGCCGCTGTCTCCGTAACCCCGAAGGTCCGGCGCGACCACCGTGTATCGCTCCGCCAGCATCGGCGCAACCTTGTGCCACATCACGTGCGTCTGTGGATACCCGTGCAGCAGCAGCACCGCCGGCCCGCTTCCCCCGCGCACAAGGTTGATTACCGTCTCCGACGCCTCTATCTGCGCCCGTGTGAAGTCCTCAAACACGCCCCGCTCCCTAGTTGCCGTGGCAGCGCTTGTACTTCTTGCCGCTGCCGCACGGGCACTTCTCATTGCGCCCGATCTTGCCGCGCTCGGCATGCATCGTGCGCTTGTCGTGGCACCGGGCGCACGTGCAGGCCGGTGGATGCTCGCTGTGCCAGTTCGTTCGTGTCGTCATCGAAACTCTGCTTCCCTGTTGCGTTTCCCTTCTGCTCGGTGGCCCGGCCTTCCGCTCGATGGCCCGGAATGTATCTTAGCACCGCCGACAACGGTCCTCTCTGACGCCATAGCTTTCCCATATTAGCGGTCTTAAGCCAGACAACCCGTCTTTCCCGCGCAGGCGGGAATCCAACCCTCCGTCCACCAGCGCACCCGGCAAACCGCAAGGAAGCAGTCAGCCAGCGCACCCAATCTCCGTCTTTCCCGCGGAGGCGGGAATCCAAACCCCCGTCCATCATCGCACCCAACAACCCGCGAGGAAGCAGCCAGCCAGCGCACCCACCCCCCGTCATTCCCCCGCCGGCGAGAATCCAACCCCCCGTCCACCATCGCACCCAGCAACCCGCGATGAAGCAGCCAGCCAGCGCACCCAACCCTCGTCATTCCACCGCCGGCGGGAACCCAAAACCCCGTCGTCACCCGATCCGGAAAGCTACCTTGCAGACAATTCCTTGTTGCCAGCAGCGTAAGCAGTATAGTATATTTGTTCTTATGAAAGCTTCGCTCAACCGACACCCTTGTCTGCCGGCTCACACCCGGAACATACCGGAATTTCCATCAAATATTACAAAATGTTACAGAAGGTTACATCCCTACGAGGGGAGTCCCGTTCCCCCGAAGCAAAAATCCTGCCTGCCCCCCATAGCTCTGTCGCCTTGACGAAACCGGCTTCGCGAATAGAATATCCGCAGCATCTATAACCCGTGGTGTTCAATGCCCCTTGCTCCCGGCGAAACCCTGCTTGGCCCCTACCGCGTGCTCGACCTCACCGACGAGCGCGGCGTGCTCTGCGGCAAAATCCTGGGCGACCTCGGCGCCGACGTCATCCAGGTGGAACCTCCCGAAGGCAGCCCGGCCCGCCGCGTTGGTCCCTTCTACGAAGACGACCCAACCCCCAACAACAGCCTCTTCTGGTGGGCCTACTGCGCCAACAAGCGCGGCATAACCCTCGACCTCGAGCACCCCGACGGCCGGGCCCTGCTGGAGCGGCTGCTTCCGTCCGCCGATTTCCTCGTCGAGTCCTTCGACCCCGGCTATCTCGACAGCATCGGCCTGGGCTTCTCTCGCCTCACGGCGTCGAACCCGCGCTTGGTCATTGCCTCCATCACCGCCTTCGGCCAGGACGGCCCCTACGCCAACTACCAGGCCACCGACATCACCGGCATGGCCCTCGGCGGCTTCATGCACCTCACCGGCGACCCCGACCGTCCGCCGCTGCGGCCCAGCTTCCCCCACTTCTACCTCCACGGCTCGGCCGCCGCCGCCGCTGGCTCAATGCTCGCCCACACTCACCGCGCCCTCACCGGCGAGGGCCAGCACGTCGACGTCTCCTGCCAGCAGGCCGTCGCCCGCACCCTCGCCCACGCCCCCCAGATCTGGGACATCGAGGGCGCCATCCTTCAGCGCATGGGTGTCTTCCGCCAGACCTCCGGCGAAAACCGCGTCCGCATCAACTGGCCCTGCGCCGACGGCTACGTCAACTACATGCTCCAGGGCGGCGGTGTCGCCCACAGCACCCGCGCCCTCTTCGATTGGATGGAGGAGGACGGCTTCGACGTCTCGACCCTTAATTCTTTCGACTGGGAGAACATGGGCTACGGCCGCATCACCCCCGACGTGATGGACGCCGTCGTCGGGCCTATGGGCGACTTCTTCCTCCGCCACACCCGCGAGGAACTCACCCTCGAAAGCGTCTCCCGGCGCATCCTGCTCTTCCCTGTCGCCACTCCCTCCGACCTCCTGCAGCATCCCCAGCTCGAAGCGCGCGGCTACTTCACCTCGGTGTCTCACCCTGACCTTGGCGTCGACATCGACTACCCCGGTGCCTTCATAAAGAGCGGCGACGGCTCACCCCTCGCTGCCCTGCGCCGCCGGCCTCCTCGCGTCGGCGAACACAACCGCGAGATTTACTGCGACGAGCTGGGACTGTCCGCAGCCGATGTCGAGTCCCTCCGCCGCGGCGGTGCAATCTGATGTCCGCGAAACCGCTGGACGGCGTCAACGTCCTCGACTTCTGCTGGGTGGCTGTCGGCCCAATGACCACCAAGTACCTCGGCGAGCACGGCGCCACCGTCGTCCGAGTCGAATCCGCCAAACGCCCAGGCACCCTGCGCTCCGCCGCTCCACTCCGCGACGGCGTGGCCGGTATCAATCGCAGCGGCTACTTCGCCAGCTACAACGCCAACAAGATGGGCATCACCGTGGACATGCGCCACCCCCGCGCCCGCGACCTGATGCTACGCCTCACCGGGTGGGCCCACATCGTCACCGAAAACTTCACCCCCGGCACCATGGAGGGTTGGGGACTCGGCTTCGATGAGCTCAGTGCGGTGAACCCAGCCCTCGTAATGTTCAGCGCCTCAATGATGGGGCGCGGCGGCCCAATGGAGCGCCAGCCCGGCTTCGGCCCGGTTCTCTCGTCCCTGGTCGGACTCACCAACCTCACCGGCTGGCCCGACCGGACGCCCGTGAATCCCTACGGAGCCTACACCGACTTTATCGTCCCCAAGTTCGCCGTCGCCGCAATCCTGGCCGCCCTCGACCGAAGCCGCCGCACCGGAGAGGGTATCCACCTCGACCTCTCCCAGCTCGAGACCTCGATGCACTTCATCGCGCCGCTGCTTCTCGACTACACCGCCAATGGTCGCGAGCAGGGTCGGCAGGGCAACCGCGACCCCGGCGCCGCGCCCCACGGCGTCTACCCGTGCGCTGGCGAAGACCGATGGCTGGCCCTCGCCTGTCCCACCGAAGGCCAGTGGCAGGCCCTGCTGCGCGCCGCCGAGCCGGACGGCGGACCGCTGCACGCCGATGCCTTCGCCACCCTCCTGTCCCGCAAGTCCAATGAGGAAGAACTCGACCGCCTGATTGCCGAATGGACGTCCCAACACGAACGCGGACATCTGATGCGTCTGCTCCAGCATGCTGGCGTCCCTGCCGGCGCAATCAACGACCCCCGCGACCTGTTCGACGACGAGCAGCTTCAGCACCGCGGCCACTTCCGGTGGCTCGACCACCCCGAGATAGGCCCCTACGCCACCGATGTCAGCGAGTTCAAGCTCTCGCTGACCCCCGGCAGCCTCGAAACCCCGGCTCCTCAGCTCGGCCAGCACACCGAGTACTTCCTCCGCGATATCATCGGCCTCAGCGACGATGAATACCGCTCCCTCGAATCCGACGGCGTGCTGGAGTAGGCCGCCTGCAAGTAGGATGGCTGTTACATCGTCTCCCAGTCCCCCGACTGCTCGAATGCGTGCGCCCCTCGAAGCACCGTCGCATCGTCGAAGTGGCGCCCCACCAGCATCAGCCCGACCGGCAGCCCCTCCGAGGTCTTGCCGCACGGCACACTGATGGCCGGGTGGCCGCTCATGTCGAACGGCGCAGTGTTCGCCAGCATGTCCCACCCATGGTCCAGCACCGCGTAGGGGTCGCCGTCCGCATCGTTTCGATGCGCCGGCATCGGCGTGGTGGGCATCAGCAGCAGGTCATACCGCGACAGCGCCTCGTCGTATGCCGCCCGCAGCTCCCGCCGCATGTTCTGTGCCTTGGCGTACATCTCGCTGTTGTAATGCTCGGTCATGTATGAGCCGATCAGCAGCACCAGCTTCACCGTCGGTGGCAGGTCGTTGCCCTGCGCCCGCAGACCTTGCCCCAGCGCATGGGCCAGGCCGGAGTTGTATTGCCCCTCGAAGTGTCGCCCTGTGCCGCTCGACTGCAGCAGCCCGGTCGCCCCTTCCGCGATCAGGCCCCAGGTCACCCCGTTCGCCTGCGAGTGCCAGGGAATCGAAACGCCCTCCACCGTCGCGCCCAGTTCGGCCAGCCGGTTCGCTGCCTGCCGTACCTTCAGGTCCACCTCTGGATTCGACTCCGGCAGCCCAAACCCCTCGGTCAGCACCCCGACCCGCAACCCGTTCGCTCCGGCGTCCAGCGCTCCGGTGTAGTCCTGCAAGATCACTTCCCCCTGCCGCGGGTCCAGCGGGTCCTTCCCTGCGAGAACCTCCAGCAACAGCGCTGCATCGTACACCGTCCGCGTCATCGGCCCTGTGTGGTCGAAGGTGTTGTCGATGCCCACGATCCCGGTGTACGGCACCAACCCATGCGTCGGCTTGTGCCCTACGATCCCGCAGAACGACGCCGGTATCCTGATCGACCCGCCCTGGTCGCCACCGATGGTCATGTCGATGTCATCGTAGTACAGTGCCGCAGCCGACCCGCCCGAAGAACCTCCGGCGAGATGGTCAGTGCTGTGCGGGTTCAGCGTCGGGCCAAACGCGCTGGTATCCCCCGCTCCCGAAAACGCGAAATTGTCCAGGTTGAGAATCGCGTTGACCTCCGCTCCCTCGTCCAGCATCCGGGTGACGATGGTGGCGTCCGAGTCCGGAACGTAGTGCTCCAGGATCAGCGAGGCGCAGGTCATCGGAAAACCCGCTACGCAGATGTTGTTCTTCAGCCCGATGCGTTTCCCCGCCAGCTTGCCGCCGGTGGCGCCCTGCAGAGTGCATCGGCGCAGGATGGCGTTGTACGGGTCTTCCTCTCGGCTCGGGCGAACTCCGGCGTCACGGCTCGAGTGGCTCAGGACCGGGCGGGGTTCCGGCATCTGCACCAGTTTGTCGTAGGAGTCGAACAGTCCCGGAATCATCCTTTCAAAGGCTGCCATTTCCGCTTCGGTTATCTCGAAGTGATTGGCTTCCGCCAGGCGCCGCAGGTTCTCCGGTGTGGGCCTTCGTACTGTCATATCTCACCTCTGCCGTATCTGGTAGTTTCCGGTCTCAATCTTGGAGTTCGGTAGGAAGTCATCGACACTATTATGTCTCCTTAGTCACCGGCCGCGGGAGCGGGGTCCGGCTGGTGCCCGAAGTTGAGCGTGGTTCCGGCGAGGACCAGCGAGAGGGGAGAGAAGCTGGCGATGAACATGGTCAGCTTCAGGTTGCCGGTGGCCTCCTCCAGAAATCCGATGAACAGCGGCCCCAGCGCCTGTCCTGTCGAGATCAGCATCATCGTGAAGGAGAATGCCACTGCCAGTTGCCTTGGTTGTATCCTGCGCAGGTTGAACGGCACCGTGATGAGAATCGGAAAGAAGGTCCAGGCGACGCCGTTTACAAACGCCATGATGAAGATTATCGGCACGGAACTGAATAGGACCATCCCCAGGAAGGATCCCACCATAATCAGTCCCAGTACTTGCAGGAACAGCCCTTCCTTCCGCCATGTCGCGGCGAAGTAGCCTATGCCCAGGCCACCGATCCCGCCGAGTATTACGTCCAGGGCCAGCGCTATCCCGCTGGTGCGCAGCGACACGTCGTATTCCTGCAGCATAAACGTGGGATAGAAGGACAGGAACGCCGAGAATGCCATTGTGGCGCCGGCAAATCCGCCACCGCATATCCACAGGTTCCTGTGGCTGAGGGCGCTCCGAAGCAATGGCAGCAAGGGCTGCGATTCGCCGCTGGAAAACTCTTCCGTTACCCGGTCCCGGCCCATCACCAGCCACAGGCCGGCAAGAGCAACGTAGTAGAACGCGAATATCCGCAGTGTTCCCCGCCAGTCGTCTCCCAGGAGTATGAGAATCACCGGCGACAGCGCCAGACCGCCGCCAACCACCAATCCGAAGAACACGTTTGACAGCCCGTTTACCAGCACCACCTCTCTCGGCGGGAACCACTGCCTCGTCAGTATCGCCCGCGCCGGCTGCTGCGCAACCGTGAATATCCCGAAAAGCAGCCGCCCCAGCAGCAGGTAGGCAAAGACCGGTGCCCAGCTCTGCATGAACAGGCACAGGGCGCAGCCCACCAGGGTTGCCAGCGTCAGCCACTTGGGCGAGAGCCGCGATCCCGCCCAGGCGATCGGTATGGCCAGCGTGATAGTGCTCCAGAACGGCGCAGACCCCAGTATTCCCTGCTGCGACGGCGACAGGTCCAGCGCGGCGGTGATGGATGGCAACAGAATTCCCAAGGTATTTATGACCATCTGCGCCGAGACATTGCACATCAGGTAAAGGCAAACCAGTACCCAGCGATAGGTGGGATAGATCGTCATTGCGGTCCTTGGGTCAATTCAACAATGCCGCAGACCAGTCACGGCCCGCTGGGCAATTGGAATTACGTCGCAGGTTTGGCATATCATAGTCCCGGCAAAGGCAATCCTGCCAATCTGCTGGCCTGGGTGCTGAGGGCAAGCTTGCCCTCACGCTTCGAGGGGTACGGGGAGAACGAATCTATGGAGAGAACCGGAGTTGGTTTTTCCGGCGGAATGTCGCCGCCCGACATCGTTGATTGCGTGAAACTCGGCGAAGAGCTCGGCTACGAGTCCGCCTGGGTGGCTGAGGGACATGGTGGCGACCAGTTCGCCATCCTTACCGCCTGCGCCGTCGCCACCAGCCGCATCAAGCTCGGCACCAGCATCACCAGCGTCTTCGTCCGCACTGCTCCGACCATCGCCATGGCCGCCGCCACCGTCGACCACTTCTCCAACGGCCGCTTCATCCTCGGACTCGGCAGCAGCCACAAGGTCCAGGTTGAGCCGGAACACGGCCTCGAATTCAACCGCCCCATCGAGCGAATGCGGGAATGCACCGATATCGTCCGCGGCATCCTCCGCGACAGCGACATCAGGTACCGCGGCGAAGTCTACAACATTGAGCGTTTCGATCTTTGGTTCGAGCCGGTTCGCCGCCGGATGCCAATCTATTTCGCCGCCGTACGCCCCAGGATGCTGGAGATCAGCGGAGAAATTTCTGACGGAGTCATCCTCACCTGGTGCACCCTGGACCATGCCGCCACCGCATCCAGGCATGTCGCTATCGGAGCGGAGCGCGCCGGACGCGATCCAGACGACGTTGACGTCACTACACTGATCGCCTGTGCCGTCTCCGACGACCGCGACGTCGCCCGCGACGAGCTCCGCCGCTACGTCGCGACCTACATCCAGCGGTTTCCCCGCTACCGTCGCCTGGTGGCTGAGGCTGGCTTCGCCGACGAGGTGCAGGCCATGACTCAGGCGTGGAGTGAAGGTCGCTTCGAAGACGCCCTTGCCTTGGCCCCCTCCGGCCTGGTCGATACCGTCGCCCTCGCCGGCTCCCCCGAGGAATGCCACGAGCGTCTGCAGCTCTATCGCGAGGCGGGAATCAAGATGCCCATCGTCTCTCCCCGCGCCACTGGCCCTGGCGCGAAGGAGCGGGCCATGGCTGTCATTCGCGCCTGCGCCCCCGCGTAGCCCCAATTTGCTTCCGCACAATTCCCAATAAGGCCAACTGAACGGAGTCGCAAGATGACCTCTGCCCCCGCCATCACCGCAGAAACGCTGGAGACCTTGCGTGGCATCCCCACCCAGACCCTCATCGACGGACTGTGGGTGATGGGCTGGCCGATGAGCTTTATCCACGGCGCGAAACCCCTCCAGTCAGGGCAGCACATGGCCGGCCTGGCCGTCACCCTGCGCTTCGTCCCCCATCGCCCCGACCTCGCCGTCGACAAACCAAAGGGAGCCGACTCCGCCGAGTATGTGGCATTCGAGCTCTGTGGTCCCGAAAACGTGCTGGTCATCGATGCCATGGGCTGGGAGTACAGTTCCATCGGTGGCGACATCAAGTTCATGCGCCTCATGCAGCGCAAAGTCGGCGGCCTGGTAACCGACGGCGCGGTGCGCGACAGCAACGCCCTGAAGGAGTACGGGTTCCCTGTTTACGCCGCGAACACCACCGCAAAGCAGGGCCCGGCTGAGTTCTGGCCCTGGCAGGTCAACGACGCAGTCCAGTGCGGCGGAGTCCTCGTACGCCCCGGCGACGCAATCGTAGGCGACGATGACGGAGCGGTCGTGGTCCCCGCCGCCGCCGTCGACGAAGTCATCCGCATCGCCCACGAGCGCGAGGAGGTTGAGGAGGTCATCAAGGCCCAGCTCGAAGTCGAGCAGTGCAGCCCCGGCAAGTACTACCCCTTCAACGACCGAACCTGGCAGCTCTTCGAAGAAAAGACCGGCAGGAAATGGCGGGATTAGCAAGACGATTTTTTGATTTGCGACTCAGAAATTCGCCTCGTTGATTGATACAATCGGCGATTTTACTGCCATAATTGACACTATTTCGTCAAAGATGTGCGATCACAAGGGGTCCTTGATCGGTGTTGGGTCAGTTTTAGTGAGCGATATTAGTAAGATTATTCCTCCAATAATCGAATTTGACGAAGCCTTGCAGCGAACCGGCAAGAAAAATCGGAGCCTGCTAATAGGCAATGGATTCAGCCGCGCCTGCAGGGATGACTTATTTAGCTATACTGCCCTCTTTGAAGCGTCGAAGGACGAACTAGACCCAAAGACCAAGAGTGCCTTTGAGGCTCTGGGCACTACTGACTTCGAAACAGTCATGAAGGCACTCAAGCAAGGGGAATTGCTCGTAAAGAACTATTCTCCGGGAGACTTAAATCTGTCCCAAAAATTTCGGGATGAGGCCAGTAGCCTTAGAGACATATTGGCAAAAGTAATAGCCAGCAATCACCCGGAAAGAATGGATGAGATTTCTGAAGAGAAATTCTCATACTGTCGACAATTCATCAGTAATTTTGCAAGAATTTATTCACTAAACTATGATTTATTATTGTATTGGGCCTTAATGCAGGATGACCTTGATGAGATCAAGATCAAATGTGATGATGGCTTCAGATTTCCAGGCGGAGAGCCCACGGACCACGTTGCTTGGGACTTCAGTGAACAAAGCCAGAATGTATTCTACATGCACGGTGCCCTGCATATTTTCGATGCGGGTTCAGAAATTCAAAAATATACATGGTCAAACACGGGTGTGGCCTTGGTTGACCAGATTCGTGAAGCTTTAGAGCAGGACCGATTTCCGATATATGTCGCAGAAGGGTCATCGGATTCCAAGGTTAACCGCATTCTTCACAACTCATTTTTGATCAGGGGATATCGGAGCCTTTCGGAAATTGGTGGTTCACTCTTTGTTTTTGGCCATTCGTTAAATGACAATGATGAACATATATTGAAGTGCATTGAACGGAACAAAGCCACTGACGTGTATGTAAGCATCTTTGGGGATCCTTTCAGTAGTGACAATCAGCGAATCATCGCTCGGGCGGACTCCCTAATTCTCGGGCGGACTCCCTAATTCAGGGTCGGCTTATTTCAAAGACAGGTAAAGCGAGCAAACTAGAGGTGAGCTATTTTGATGCCTCAAGTGCTAAGGTATGGGGATAAGGTGCCAGCACGTTTCGCCGCGTTGACGCCCCCGCTTGCCCGGTGATAAGCTACCATTGGTATTCACCCTCTGGCGGGAGCTTGGGTAAGCTAGGCTGAGAGGGCGGCCATTATCGCCGCCGACCGTCTGTACCTGACCCGGGTAATTCCGGCGCAGGGATGAGACGCCGGACTGGTTCGCTGAGTGGCCGCTTGGATTCCTCCTGGCGGTTCATTTTTTTAATGAAGCTTCCTCGATTCTCTACCGCAATTTCAGGAGCAAGGGCGAGATGTCGGACGAACTGGTTATCGGTGGCAAGACGTTCAATTCGCGGCTGATTGTCGGCACTGGCCGCTACCGCACGATGGAAGAAATGGTCGCCGCAGTCGAGGCATCCGGCACCGAGATGATCACTGTAGCCATCCGGCGCCTCGACCTTGATGACCCGACGAGCAAGACCCTGCTCGACTACATCGATTGGAGCCGCTACCAGATGCTCCCCAACACCGCCGGCTGCGCCACCGTCGACGAGGCCCTGTTCGTGGCCCGCCTCGGCCGCGAGGTCGGACAGACCAACTTCGTGAAGCTCGAGGTCATCCCCGATCCTAAATACCTGTTCCCCGACGGCGCCGCAACCCTGGACGCAGCCCGCCGCTTGGTTGATGAAGGCTTCATCGTTCTGCCCTACATCCACGCCGATCCGGTTCTGGCTAAAAACCTCGAAGATGCGGGCTGCGCCACCGTGATGCCCCTCGGCTCCGCTATCGGCTCCGGCCAGGGCATCCACACCCAGGAGGAAGTGCGCATCATCATTGAACAGGCCAACGTCCCGGTAGTCGTCGACGCTGGTTTGGCCGTGCCATCCAACGCCTCCGAGGCCCTCGAAATGGGCGCCGACGCCGTCCTGGTGAACACTGCCATCGCGCAGGCCAACGACCCGGCCCTCATGGCCGAGGCCTTCAAGGCTGGGGTGGAAGCTGGCCGCAAGGCCTACCTCGCCGGGCGTATCGCCGTACGGCAATACGCTGCCGCCAGCAGTCCTACATCCGACGTTCCCCAGCCGGCTGCTGCCGGAGTGTAGCGGGAGCTTCGTGTTTTAGCATGGCAGCCTCCCTGGAGCTTCCGTGCCTTTGCCTTGTGACCGACAGTTCCGTCGTCGGTCCCGGCGAACTGGTTCCCCGGGTCGCGGCGGCCGTTGCTGGTGGCGTCAGTTTGGTGCAAGTCCGCGACAAGGAGCTTCCGGGCGGGCGGCTGCTCTCCTTGGTTGAGGAACTGCAGCGGGTTATACACGGGCGCGCCCTGTTGGTGGTCAACGAACGCGTTGACGTTGCCGCCGCAGCCCGCGTCGACGGCGTCCAACTCGGAGAGGAAGCCCTCGACCCATCCTTTGCCCGCAGCATTCTGCCCGCCGGTTCTCTGATTGGGCGGTCCGTTCACTCCGTTAACGGTGCCCTTGAAGCCCAGCAGTCGGGAGCCGATTTCCTGGTGGTTGGAACGATGTTCGCCACCGGGTCCCATCCTGGTGCATCCCCCGCCGGCCCTGCCCTGATGGGCGAAGTCCGAAGCTCCTGCAACGTCCCTCTCATTGGTATTGGGGGAATCACTTGCGACAACCTTGAGGAAGTCGTGGCGGAGGGGGCATCCGGCGTGGCCGTCATTCGTAGTATTCTGGCTGCAGGCGACCCCGCAGTCGCGGCCCGTGCGTTGAAGTCGTCTCTTCAGGAAGCCTGGCAGTCTGTTCCTTCTGCTGGTGGCCCATCGGTTGCCAGCCAAGCCTGACCGGAGGCACGTTACCGAAATGATTAACTTGACGGTGAACGGCAAACCTCGACCGATCGATGACAGCATGGACTTGGAATCCTATCTGGACTCTTTCGGTCTGGATTTGAAGCACGTCGCCGTTGGATACAACGGCGACGTGCTGAAGCGTGAGCAGTATCCGGAAGTCGTCCTGCAGGACGGCGACATCCTTGAGATTGTTCGTCCTGTGGGCGGAGGCTGATGTCCCAGCCTCCGCCGCTTACTCTGGACACCCTCGACCCGGTCCTCCGGCAGGTTCTGACCGAACATCGAGAGAAGACCTTGGCCTGGATGGGCCGTGAGCGTGGTGCCTGGGGCTTTCTGGCCGGTCAGGGCGTTGCCTCCACTCGACGCCATCTGGGACGGCAGTTGACCGACGCCGAGAGGAGAATGGTGTGGAGCCGCCTGTGGTGGTGGCTCGAGCAGCTGCAGCTCCGCCTCGAAAATGCGTCCTAGGCGCACGTTTGGCTCTCTCTCTCAACGGATCCCCACTCTGAATCTGCACCCTGCATGAGCAACTCGCCAATTGTCACGGAGCCGCGAGTTGACTGCTAATTCCGTTACGAATACATGTCAAAGTTGGGACGATTTTGCAGTATGATTTCATCGTGTTAACTCCGAAACCCACTGTCAGAATCCGAACCGACTTCTGCGACGTATACCAAGTCGCCCTTCACTCTAATTTCGGAGAGTCCATGGAAGAACCCATAGTGCGAGCCGTCGGAATCCACAAGACCTACGACACCGGCCAGGTGCGGGTCAACGCGCTGCGGGGTGTGGACCTTGACGTCCAGCGCGGTGAGATGGTTGCCATTATGGGTCCCAGCGGTTGCGGCAAGACCACTATGCTCAACTGCCTCTCCGGCCTTGATGACGTGGACTCCGGTCAGGTCACTATCGACGGCGTGGTCCTTCACGACCTGCCCGATGATGAGCGCAGCGACTACCGCGCCAGGAACATGGGCTTCGTATTCCAGTTGTATAACCTGCTGCCGGTATTGTCCGCAGTGGAAAACGTCGAAATGCCGCTGTTGCTGTCCGGCATTGGCGCAACCGAGGCGAGGCGTCGCTCCCTCAAGTTGCTGGACCGCGTGGGCCTTGCCGACCGAGCCGGACACCTTCCTGGCGAACTCTCCGGCGGCCAACGCCAGCGGGTTACCATAGCCAGGGCTCTGATAAATCAGCCTTCCATTATCTGGGCTGATGAACCGACAGGCGATCTCGACAGTGAGACTACTGACGACATTATGAATCTCATCATCGACCTCAATCGCGTCAACCGGCAGAGCTTCATCCTGGTCACCCACTCCGAGGAAGTCGGCCGGATGGCCCATCGCATAGTTCGCATGAGAGATGGCGCCATAGTCAACGACGGACATTCATAACTAGCCAGTCCAATAGCAAATAGAGAGGACCCCGGGGAAAATGAGATTTATCACCGCTGCCGCCATAAGCCGACGGACCGTCACTTTGCTGGCGGTCATTATTTTGCTCGCCGGCGGGGTTTTCGCCTACAACACGCTTCAGGTCGAGCTATTTCCAGAAATCGAATTCCCTCTCGTGGTCGTCACCACTTCATATCCCTCCGCCGACCCACAGGCCGTCGTGCAGGACGTTACCGAGCCTATAGAGCGGGTTATAACCGGCATGGAAGGACTGGATACCGTCCAGTCGAACAGCTTCGAGGGCAACTCCATCGTTTTGG
This sequence comes from Dehalococcoidia bacterium, assembly GCA_965261355.1. Taxonomy (GTDB): domain Bacteria; phylum Chloroflexota; class Dehalococcoidia; order Lucifugimonadales; family UBA3495; genus VXOI01. Next base: position 842,057 of record OZ253464.1, read on the forward strand.
CGACCTTTGACTACGGCACGGATATGGCCAACGCCGAAAGCGTCATCGAAGCTGCCGTCCGCGGGCTGTCCTTCGTGGATGGCGTGGCAAGGCCCGAGGTGGGCCGCTTCGACCCAGATCAGTTTCCGGTTCTCCAGTTCAGCGTAATCTCCGACGCTGGTACCGAAGCCGTTTCTGAACTCGTCCAGTCCCAGATTGTCCCGACGCTGTCTGAAGTTGAGGGCATATTCGAGGTGCAGGTCACCGGCGAAACCGACCGTCAGGTACGGGTCTCGGTCGACCCCGACCGCTTGCGGGAGGAAGGCATCTCGCTGCCTCACATAGCAGCTATCCTCAGCGACAACAACGTCAATCTGCCTGCCGGCCTAATTTTCGGCCAGGGTAACCTGGTGCCCGTAAAGACGGTTCACACCCTTGATACGGTCGACGACATCCGGGCATTGGTCGTCGGTGGTTCCTCCTCCGGACCCGTGTTGCTCGGGGAAATCGCCAGCGTTGCTCTGACCCAGGGCGCGCCGACCAGCATATCCCGCACTAACGGTAAACCCGCAATCAATGTGGCCGTCGTCAAGCAGCCCGAGGCCAACACCATCGAGGTTTCTGAAGGCGTCAGGCAGGCGCTCGACGGGCTAAACACCCTCCCCCTCGGTACGGAAATCGTCATCGTGACCGATCAGGGCCCTGAAATTCAGGAACAGATTGACACCTTGCTGAAAGAGGCCCTCTACGGCTTCCTGTTCGCCGTGGCTATCGTGTTCCTCTTCCTTATCACCATCCGCCCGACGGTGCTGAAGGGCTTCCTCACCACCCTTCGCCCGACCCTTGTGATTGCCCTGTCGATCCCCCTTAGCGTCCTCACCGGCGTTCTTCTCCTGTCTTGGCAGGATATGACTCTGAACTTCATGACCCTTGGTGGACTGGCAATTTCCGTGGGCCGCGTGGTGGACGATGCCATCGTCGTCCTGGAAAACGTCTACCGCCACATACAGGCCGGCCGCGAGCGATGGCGTGCCGCCCTCGAAGCCACCACCGAGGTGGGCCCGGCCATCTTCGCATCCACCCTAACTACCATTGTGGTCTTCATCCCCCTTGCTTTCATCCAGGGGCTCGTCGGCGCATTCTTCCTGCCCTTTGCTCTGACCGTTGTCTTTGCACTAGCGGCCTCCCTGGTCGTTGCCCTTACAGCTGTTCCGGTGCTCGGCGCATACCTGCTGCGCCCCGGGGACTTGCCTGAGGGTGCCGGCGAAGAAGACATCGCCTTCGTGAACGAGACCTGGATGCAGAGGGCCTACACCCCTGCCTTGGCTTGGGCCCTGCGTCACAAGGCGGCCACCATCTTGGGGGCAATCGTACTGACCGTTGCCAGCCTCGCCCTCATGATCTTCATACCGATCACCCTCTTCCCCAGCGGCGGCGAACGTCTTGTCCAGGTAGACTTGACTTTGCCCCCGGGTACGCCTGCCGAGCGCACCCTCGACGAAGTCATCATTATCGAAGGCGACATCCGGCAATTTGCCGAGATTTACACTGTAACTGTAGGCAGCTCCGATCTTTCATCCGGCGCAATTCCCGGTTCCTTCAACCAGGCCAGCATGTTCTTGGTGTTGCGGGATGAAGCTCCCGAAGACATCGCACAGTTATTGCGCGAGGACCTCGCCACTCCGGATAGGTCCATACGTGTAACTGAAATCAGCGAGGGGCCTCCCGCAGCCGGCATTGAAATCAGCGTCTCCGGACCGGACTACGATGACATCAGCAGGGTCTCGAATCAGCTCGTTGACTCCATCGCCTCGTTAGAAGGAGTGATCAACGTCAAGAGCAACGTCGCCCGGGCTAGGGAGGAGGTCGCCGTCGAGGTCGATGCCGCGGCTTCCGCTGCCATCGGCCTCACCGCTAGGCAGGTCGGGATCCAGCTGAGCCAGTTTCTCGTTGGTAGGGCCGTTACCACCATCAACGTCGATGGTCAGGCGACCGACGTAATCCTGTCAGGCGTACCCTCGGCAGTCAGGAGCCTCGATAAGCTCGGCAACCTCGTCATTGCCGGCGCGGTGGGGACCGCCCCCTTGAATGAACTCGCGACCCTGACCGTCCGCGAAGGCCCCGTGACTATCAGCCGTACCGACGGCGAACGTTCCGCAAGCATCACCGGCGAAATCACCGCGGAAGACACCCAGGCGGTGGGTCTCGCCATTGACCAGAAAATTGCTGAGCTTGACACGCCACCGGGGGTTACCGTTAACAGCGGTGGAATCTTCGCCGACATCGAGGAGGGCTTCCAGGCCATATTCGTCTCGATGGCCGTGGGCATCATCCTGATGTACCTGGTGATGGTGGCAAGTCTCGGATCCCTCCGCAATCCCTTCATCATCATCACCAGCCTGCCACTGGCCCTCATTGGCGTCATGGTGGCCTTGGCCGTCACCGGTCGGACCCTGGGGCTCCCTGCCATGATGGGCCTGCTCCTGCTCATCGGCATCGTCGTTACCAACGCCATAGTCCTTATCGCCTTCGTTGAGCAGCTCCGCGAAAGGGGAATGTCGGTCTACGACGCGTTGATAATCGGCGGCCGCGTCAGGCTGCGACCGATTCTCATGACCGCTCTGACTACCAGCTTCGCTCTCCTCCCTCTGGCTGCCTTCAGCGGAGGAGCGGGCGGTATAATCAGTGCGGAATTGGCTACCGTTGTCATTGGCGGCCTTGCCAGCTCCACGGCCTTGACGCTCATCGTCGTGCCCGTCGTTTACTACCTGTTCAACGTGAGCATCCCGGCGCTCTTCGCCAAGCTTGGAAGGCGGCCCGCTGTAGCCACTGCCGGCTAGTCTGCCTCAGCCGTTCGAACCTGGGCGCACCGCGGCGGGCCCCCTTGTTGTGGCATCTGTCTGGTTCGGAAAGACGTGGCCACCGGGCGGGAAGAAAGGTAAATGGAAGACCTTTTCGGCGTAAAGATGGACTGGATCATGTATGTCCTGCTCGCCGTATTCCTTCCCGTTCTGGCCATCATCGCTTTCATGGGCCTCCGCAACCGGGTCATGCTGAAGATGGCCCTGCGGAACATTCCGCGCCGCAAGGCTCAGACCGCCCTCATCATCTTCGGCATCATGATCTCCACGCTGATCATGGCCGCTTCCTTCGGCACCGGCGACACCCTCACCTTCTCCATCCGCAAGGCCGTCGTGGACGGCCTTGGCACTATCGACGAATTCGTCCTCTCCGCCCGACCGGGTGAGACCGACCAGTTCGGCGGAGCAGCCTACGTTCCCGTCGACGACTTCCTTGAACTGCGACGCCAGTTGGCCGGATTCGACGACATAGACGGCCTCGCTCCCGGCCTCGCTGAAATCGCGCCGACGGTGAACGAGCGCACTTCCCGGAGCGAGGGAAGGATGCAGATCGCCGGAGTCGACCCAGACTCGCTGGAAGGCTTCGGAGGTTTCACCCTCGAGAATGGCGATGACGTTCGTGTCGAAGACCTGACCCGTGGCGAGGTCTACATCAATTCCGCTGCCGCCGATTCCCTCGAAGCGCAGGAAGGCGACTCGCTGACCGTCTACCTGCACGGTGAGCCTGTGTCCCTTGCCGTTCAGGGCATCGTCTCCGGCGGCGGCCCCGCTGGGTCCGAGCCGACACTACTGTTGCAGCTCGGCGAGGCCCAGCAGCTCTTTGGTCGCGAGGGCTTCATAAACTCCATCCTCGTCTCGAACCGCGGAGACGAGTACACCGGCGCAGAGCGCAGCGACGAAGTTACCAGGGCTCTTCGTGTCTTGTTCACCGACCGGGAAGTTGCGGCGCAGTTGAAGGATGTCTTGTCCCGCCCGGGCGTAATGGAACAGCTCCGGCTTCGAGAGCAGCGCCCCCGCATTTCTGATGACCTCGCGGCCGACCTTGCTCTTCTTCAGGCTGAACTGGCGAACCCCGGTCTCTCCGATAAATTGATTTCTCTCTTTTCCGACGAGGACGTGCGCTCGGAATTTCTGGAAGCTGTGGGAGCCACTGGCGATAGGGATCTGGAACGAGAGGTCAACACCCTCGTCGTGTCTCTGGCGGAGTTCATCGTCATCGACATCAAGCGCAGCCTCCTCGATGTCGCCGAGCAGGTCGGCAGCGTCGTTACCAGCTTCTTCATCCTCTTCGGCCTGTTCTCCATTATGGTCGGCATCCTGCTTATCTTCCTGATATTCGTGATGTTGGCGGCCGCTCGCCGCTCAGAGCTGGGAATGGCGCGGGCCATCGGAGCTAGGCGCTGGCACCTCGTCCAGATGTTCGTATTCGAGGGCACCGCCTACTCCCTTGTCTCCGGGGTAGTCGGCGTTGGCTTGGGCCTCGGTGCCAGCGCCTTGATAGTCGGCATCATCAACCAGATATTTGCCGGCGGCGGTGCCGGCGATGGCTCCGAAGACTTCCAGCTCACGCGGCATTTCGAACTGAGAAGCGCCATTGTCGCCTATTGTCTCGGCATGGTCATCACCTTCATCACCGTTGTCGTTTCCGCTTATCGGGTCAGCAGAATGAACATCGTGGCCGCCGTCCGCGATCTGCCGACACCGGCGGAGACCAACACCGCCAGCGCCCTGCAGCAACTGACCCGCCTGTTGGTGTCCGGCTTCTTCCTGTTGCCCGTTCAGGTGCTCTACTCCGCCGTCCGCGCCCTGCTGGCCCGCAAAATTTCCCGTGGCATCGCGCTGCTGATTCTGGCTCCCCTGGCAGGTCCCGTTTCGCCTATCGTCTTCGTGTACACGCTGTTCCAGCTTCTTCTCAGCCCTTTTAGGCAGGGTTGGATGGTGGTTATACGTGTAATCCTGTCCATAGCGGTAGTGGGTATGGGGCTGGTATTAACGTGGTTGGGCGGCTATACCGACTCCGCTATCTGGTTCCGTTTGGGAGTTACTGCTGCAATAGTGGGCGTCGGCCTGCTGCTCCGCTCCTTGCTCAACGTCAACAACGTACGTCCCGGAGTCTCTGACAGAGTGGCCTATACCTTCATCAGCGTTGTCACTCTGGTGTTCTGGTTCATACCCTTCAGCGCCCTCAGGTCGGTTGTCGGCGAGCTCAACGCTGGCATTGAGATGTTCTTTCTTTCAGGCGTGACCATGGTGGCCTCCGCCGTCTGCGCTGTGATGTACAACTCCGACATCCTGCTCAGGATTCTCACCACCGCGACGGGAAGAATCGGTAGCCTGCGTCCGGTGCTGGTGACCGCGGTGGCTTACCCTATGGCCGCCAAGTTCCGTACTGGACTGACCCTCGCAATGTTCGCGCTGGTCATTTTCACCATGATGGTTATGTCCATTCTTACCGAGACATTCAGCTCTACCACGGTCGACGCGGCAACCTTCGTGGGCGGCTGGGACATCTCCGCAAGGGTCAATCCCACTACGCCAATCGCCGACCTGCGGCAGGCTATCGAAGACAGTCCCGAACTGAACTCTGACCACTTCCAGGACATCGGCGGCTACACATATATCCCGGTGCAGGTCCGGCAGCCGCAGGCGGAAGAGCAGGGCTGGAAGTTCTACGCCGTTCGGGCCGCCGACGACGGGTACCTCTCGGGTACCGGCGCGGAAATTCACCTGATTGCCGAGGGCTACGGAACCACCACCGAGGAAGTCTGGAACGCTCTCCGCAGCGACTCCACTCTGGTCGTGGTGGACGCTCTCGCGGTTCCAAACAGGGCAGGATTCCGCGGCGCTGAGAACACTCCGGAATTTCAGCTCGAGGGCGTTTTCTACGAAGATACATCCATGCAGCCCGTCCCCATAGAGGTGCGAGAGCCCGGTACCGGGGCGGAAATCCAGCTTACCGTCATCGGTGTCCTCGATGAGACCTCGGACGTCTTCGGACAGTTGGGGTCCGGCATGATCGCCGGGCGCAGGCAGCTCGACGAAGTCTCCCCCTTCCCCATTCCTACCACGAATTACAGCATCAGTCTGACCGAAGGCGTGGACGCAGCCCGGATTTCCCGCGACCTTGAATTCGCCTTCCGGCGCTATGGCATGGAAAGCGATGTCCTCACCGACCTCGCTGAATCCTCACTATCCGCGAACGAGTCCTTTAACCACCTGCTCACCGGGTTTATGGGACTCGGACTGATGGTCGGCGTCGCCGCCTTGGGAGTCGTAAGCTTGCGCGCCGTCGTGGAGCGCCGCCAGCAGATTGGCGTGTTGCGGGCCATCGGCTACCGTCGGAAGATGGTGCAGCTCACCTTCCTTATTGAGTCCTCATTCGTGGTCTTGCTGGGCATTGCTATAGGCGTCGGACTGGGCACGGCCATTTCTTACCTCATCGTCCGGGACATCCGTGAGGACATAGAGACCATCCGGTTCTCCTTCCCCTGGATTCAGATAGTGGCCATTGTCGCAGCGGCCTACGTTTTTTCCCTCGCGACAACTCTCCTGCCAGCCCGTCAGGCCAGCAACATCTACCCCGCCGAAGCCCTCCGCTACGAATAGGAATGGCGAACGGTATAATGCAATTTGATATACGAATGGGACGAAGCAAAGTATCGGGTCAATCTTGAAAAGCATCTCATCGCCTTCTCGGAAGTCGAGAATTTCGAGTGGGATACAGCAGTAACCAGGCGTTCGGACCGATATCGAGAACCTAAACCAAAGCCAAGGTGGGATGTGCATTTGCCGGAGGCTGAGAATCGGTCCGGGAGGCTCGCAGGAGCGCCTCGCCCCGTGACTGCAAGACTGTCCGGCACCGCCGTCTCACCTCGTCTTTGCGGCTGGCCAGTCCGGCAAGGAATTTGCCAACCTTCTCCTGCACCGCCTCCCTGCTTCCCAAGCACAGATTGCCGGTGGCCTCCTCTCTCGCCCAACCCCAGATCGCCTCATCCCCGTTGAAGTCCGGGCTGTACCCCGGCAGGTTCACCAACCTCAACTCCAGCCCAGGCGTCCTGAGGTACTCCCGCATCGCCTCCCCACGGTGGGCCGGGGCATTGTCCCAGATGACCCGCATCGGCTCAGGGTGTTTTCCCCTCAGTTGCTTCAGGAAGTCAACCGAGGTCCCGGCGTTGCTGTTCCCCTGCAACTCCATCCACTCCACCTCACCCGTCTCCAGGCACACCGCCGAATAATAGCTGGCCTTCTCCCCATACCGCGGACTGGTCGAGTCCACCAGAGCAGCCTCTCCTCTCAGTACCCACTTGCCCCGCAACTCTGCATCGGCCCGGAAGTGGGCCTCATCGGCGAAGAATATCCTGGCTCCGGTCCGTTGGGCCTCCTCCCTCAGGGCGGTATACTCCGCCACGAAGGCCTCCCGCTTGCCCTCATCCGCCTTGAGCAGACGCTTCTTGGGCCGCTTGAAGGCAAATCCCAACCGGTGCAGCCAGTTCAGACAACTGCTGCGGCTCAAACTGACCCCGAACCGTTCCAAGACAAACTGCCGGACTCCTTTCCAATACCAGTTGGCCAGTTCGATGCCCGCCTCAGCGGGCGGTTGCCCTACCGCCCCTTTCAACTCCGCCTGCTGCGTCTCGTCAAGGACGGGGGGGAACCACCAGTCTGCTCAAATATCAAGGCCGCTGGCCCTCCCTCGCCGAAAACCGAAGCCCACCGTCCTATGGTGTGGGGGTCCCGCTCCAGCGCCTCCGCCGTGGCCGTTGCTGTCCAGCCCTGCGCCAAGAGCCAGAGGGCGTACCATCGCTCCCGCTCCCTGGGTGTGGGCTCCAGAATCATCCGCCGCCGCAAATCCTTGACCCCCATCTGCCATTGTTCCAGAGACCGGTCTATCTCCCTCACACCCATCACCAACCCCCCGCTACTCCTGAGACCGGCTAACCCAGTTCCCTCACAAATTTACCCTATGCGTCTGCGTATTTCACCTTGGCTTTGGTTTAGGTGGGCAGCTATCGGCTATTTGGGAGAAAGCCTCCACGTGGTAGTGTTTACGGATCGAGGGGGCCGACGGCGCATAATTAGCTTGCGAAGGGCAAGCAACAAGGAAAGGAGGGAATATGCCCAGGCTTAAACCTGGTGACAATCCTCTCTCCCCTGAAGAGGATGCCGCAGTCGAAGCTGGCATCAGGGCAGACCCAGATGCCTTAGAGCTCGACTCCGAGTGGTTCGCTGGCGCCCAGCCCGCAACTGAAGCTCTCCCTCACATCGTGAAAGAGTATCTGGGAACTCGCGAGAATCATAGAATCCGCGAGAACACAAAAAGCATTGAGACGTCACCCTTGCCAGTCCAGTTACTTGAAGCTAGAGTAGCCGCAACCGAAAACTCAGGAGGCCGTATGGCTAACGACCCCATCAATCTCTACGACTACGAGGCAAGGGCCAAGCTAGTCCTTTCGCACAACAACTGGGAATTTATCGAAGCGGGCTCGATGGACGAGTACACCACCCGCCGCAACCGCTCCGCCTTCGAAGATCTTAAGCTGCGTCCCAGGTTCCTTCGGGATGTGCAGGAGCGCAAAATCTCCACCACCGTCCTGGGCCAGGAAATCAGCATGCCCGTGATGGTCGCACCCGCCGGCAGCCACATGCTGGCCCACCCCGATGGCGAGGTCGCCACGGCCCAGGGTGCTGGCCGCTCCGACACCCTGATGATGCTCAGCACCTCCTCCAACTACAGCATGGAAGAGGTGTCCGACGCCGCCGCCGGCCCACTGTGGTTCCAGCTCTACCACCGCGGCTACAGCTTCACCGAGATGTTGGTGCACCGTGCCGAGGAGGCCGGTTTCAAGGCCATCGTCCTCACCGTCGACACCCCTGTCGCCAGCCCCAAGGAGCGAGACCTCCGCAACCGCTTCAAGCGTGAGCACGATCTGGGCAACTTCCGCGGCATGGACGCCGACCGCAACGTCATCAGCGGTACCGACGAGACCGAAGGATGGGACGTCTCCTACTCTCCTCCCATCACCTGGCGCGAACTCGAGTGGCTCCGCGGCCTGACCTCCCTGCCCCTCGTCCTGAAGGGCGTCCGCACCTCCGAGGATGCCTACCAGGCCGTCGAGAACGGTGTCGACGGCATTCTCGTCTCCACCCACGGCGGCCGTCAGCTCGATATGACCATGGGTGCCATCGAGATGGTGCCGGAAATCGTGGACGCCACCAGGGGCCGCGCCGAGGTCTACGTCGACTCCGGCGTCCGCCGCGGCAGCGACGTCCTCAAGGCCTTGGCCCTCGGCGCCAAGGCGGTCGCCATCGGCCGCCCCCTCTTCTGGGGCCTCGCCCTCGACGGCGCAGACGGCGTCCACGGCGTCCTCGAGCTCCTGCGAGAGGAAGTCGACCGCGCCATGGCCTTCACCGGACAGTCCGACGTGAACGCCCTCGACTCCGGCATAATCCAGATACCCGCAGGCTGGGGTGCCTTCGGCGGCACCACCGCACCGTAACCAACGCCCTTTCCAGCAGAACCGTCAACGGGGCAGGCTTTGAGAGCCTACCCCGTTCTTTTAGCATCCGGTGCGAAAGCCATCGGCTCCCGCGTTGCCTGCCGCTAGTCTGCCGGCGCGCCCGCTACCTGCTCGGCCATCACCCCCGACAGAAAGCCGGCCAGCAGTCCGTTGAACTCGTCCGCCTTCTCGAAGTGGGTCGAATGTGCCGCCCCGGCGACCACTTCCATCCGCGCGCCCGGGATCACCTTCTGCACCTCGGCGATCACGCTCGGCGGGAAGATGGCATCCTAGTCTCCCACGATCAGTAGCGTCGGCGTCACCCATCCGAAAAAGTCGACTTCCTGCCGTCCGTCTTCTCTACGGAAGCCCGAGATCACCCCGTCCTCGCCCCGTTCCGGGTTCAGCCCCTGTATCTGCTGGTACAGAAACGTCAGCACCGGCTTCTCGGCGATGAACTCGGCCGCAAGCGACCGCGCCACTCCTTCCGGCGGGTTGGTCTTCGCCAGCTCGGCCAGCACACCCTTCGTGACAACTCCGCCCGTGGTGTCGCCCAGCACCAGGCCCAGCGTCCGTTCCGGATACGTCACCGCGAACTCCAGGCAGCTGAACCCACCCATCGATTGGGCCACCAGGAATGTATCTTCCACCCCGAGATAGTCAAGTAGCGCTGTGAGGTCGCCCGCGAAGTTCTCACGCAGCGGCGAGCCGTACTCGGCAATGGACTGTCCCCAGCCGCGGTGGTCGAAGGTGATGCACCGGAACTCCCGGGAGAAGCGGGCCACCTGCTGCCACCAGCTCATGTGGTTGCCGCCCCGTCCGTGTGCAAACACGATGGCAGGCCCGCTCCCGTGGGACTCGTAGTACAGCTCGATGCCGTTGATCGGCGCTTTGGGCATTTCAGGTCTCCTTCGTCTTTCGTTCCCGCTTCTCGTCGGAGAGGATAGCGATTAGGGCAACTCTACACCGGCCACCCTTCCCGCCGGTAGGCTGCGTCCCAGAACATCCACTCGTACCGGCTGCTTGTCAGAAAAGCCTGCCGCATCGACTCCAGCTCCTCTTCGCTCGCCTCCCGTGCCTGACGGTCGACGAAGCTGCGCCACGCCGCCACGCTGTCCTCCAGCAACCCCGATACGTAGAAGCTCGTCCACTGCCCGTAGATTGGATGCTCCGACTGTCCAATCTCCTCCCGCAGCAAGTGGTACGTCCACGGGCAGGGCAGCAACGCCGCCGCCGTCGGGCCCAGTCCCTCTCGGTTCGCCACGGACAGCATGTGGTTCACGTACCCCGCGTTCGTCGGCGAAGGCACCGCCCCTTTGGCGTCGTCCAGCGTCAGTCCGGCCGCCTCCAAGAGCTTGTGATGCAGCGGCCGCTCGATGGGCGTCAGCACTCGCTTCGCCAGCTCTTCCAGCAAATCCGCGTTGGGCGCCTTCGCCAGTGCGATAGCCACGCAGCGTGCAAACCCTTCCAGGTAAAGGTAGTCCTGCCCCAGATAGTACTGGAACGTCTCCAGCGGCAACGTGCCTTCCTTGATCGCCTTCAGGAACGGATGCGCGAATATCTCCCGCCAGATGGGCTCCGCCTCCGCCCGTAGCTGGTCGCTGAAACTGTCCATCGCCTTTACTCCGTTCTGGCCTTTTCCAGCTCCATCTGACGGAGCTCGACCCGCCGGATCTTGCCGCTCACCGTCTTGGGCAGCTCGGTCACGAACTCCACGGCTCGGGGGTACTTGTACGGTGCGGTCGTGCTCCGAACATGGTCCTGTATGCTCAGCACCAGCTCATCCGACGGCACATAGTCCGGCGCGAGAATCACGAACGCCTTCACGATCTCGCCCCGCACCGCGTCGGGGCTGGCTACCACCGCCGACTCGGCCACCGCTGGATGTTCTATTAATGCACTCTCTACCTCGAACGGACCGATGCGATAGCCCGCCGAGATGATAACGTCGTCCGCTCGCCCCACGAACCAGTGGTAGCCGTCCTCGTCCTTGTACGCCTTGTCCCCGGTCAGGTACCAGTCGCCGACAAATGAGCGTTCCATTCCTTCGTCGTCGCGCCAGTATTCCTGGAACAGCCCCACCGGTCGCTCTGGCTTCACCTTGACCGCTATCTGGCCTTCCTCTCCCACTGGCACCTCGTTGCCGTCCTCGTCCACCACGCCGATGGTGAATCCCGGTATGGGCTTTCCCATCGACCCTGGGCGAACAGGCAGGCACCGGTAGTTGCCCACCAGCAGCACCGTCTCCGTCTGGCCGTAACCGTCGTATATGGTCAGTCCGGTCCCGTCCTCCCACTGCTTCATCACTTCCGGGTTCAGCGGCTCACCGGCCCCGGTGCAGTGGCGCAGCCCGCTCAGGTCAAAGTTCTTCAGGTCCTCCAGCACCATCATCCTGTAGGCCGTGGGCGGTGCGCAGAAGGAAGTCACGCCGTATCGCTCCAGCATCCGCAGCGTCATCTGGGCGTCGAAACGGCCACGGGCGTCGTGCTGCATCACCGTTGACCCCACGGCCCATTGACCGAACAGCTTGCCGTACGCCGCCTTGGCCCAGCCCGTATCCGACAGCGTCCAGTGGAGGTCCGTAGGCTTAAGGTCGTGCCAGTACTTCGCGGTCAGCACATGCCCAATGGCGCACGAGGCCTGCGTGTGCAGCACCATCTTGGGGTATCCCACGGTGCCCGAGGTGAAGTAGATCAGCAGCGGGTCATCGCTGCGAGTTGGTTCTGCTCCCTCCAGGACCGCTGACCCGTCCGCTACCATCCGCTCGTACGACAGCCAGCCACGCCGGTCCTCGCCGGTGGCTACCAGGTGCTTCAACGTAGCGCATCCCCCGGCCGCCTGTTCCACCTTGGCTGCGTTCTCCCCGTCCGTGATCGCCATCACCGCCTCGGCCCGGTTGATGCGGTACTCGATGTCTCCGGTTGTCAAAAGCGTCGTCGCCGGCATTGGCAGTGCGCCCAGCTTGAACAGCCCCACCATCGCCACGTACCATTCCGGAATCCGCGGCAACATGATGAACACCCTGTCGCCCTTCTTGATACCCTGCGCTCTCAGCGAGTTTGCGAAACGGTTGGTAAGGGTCTTTAGGTCCCAGAAGGTGTGGTGAGTGGCCTTGTCGCCGCTCGGATCCACCGACAACAGCGCAAGCTTGGTTCGGTCTTCCGCCCACTTGTCCACCACGTCGAGGCCGAAGTTGAAGTACTCCGGCACTTCGAGACGGTCGTGTTGGTAGGCGTGCTCGTAATCAGTCATGTTTGGCGTTGGGTTGGGCATTGCATCACCTCGAAGACAGGCCCCTTCGGGCGCGGTGATCTGAGTGGGGTTCATTCTACCACCAACCCACCTTCGTACATCGGGGTGAGCAGGATGGAGAGCAGGGTAATCGCGTCATAAACGCCGGAAGCCTTATAGCCCGTCATTCCCGCGCTGGCGGGAATCCAAACCCCCGTCTACCCTCGCACCCAGAACCGGAGGAGCCACCGCCGCTCCAACCCAATCCGCCACTGCGGCCAGATTTGTGTGCTTGGAAATAAGACTCGATTGCCCTGTGCTGGAGAGCAGGGTAATCGCGTCATAAACGCCGGAGGCCTTATAGCCCGGCATTCCGGCGAAAGCGGCAATTCGAACCCCCGTCGCTTGTTGATTGGACCTCCCGACACGGAGCCTTGCCTGCTGAAATTTCCCACTTGCCTTGAAGCACCGTTAATCGTACAATTGTTCTTATGGAGAGTTCCCTGAACCGCCAATTTGTTTTGTATCAATTAAAGGCACTCTTGATACTAACGTTACGAAATGTTACAAGATGTTACACGCCTACGCGCGAGGGAAACCGCTCATCGTCCCTTGTCAACGCTCATCTCCATTGTCATGGGATTTTTGCGGTCCCCGGCCGACCCCGTTCCAAATCAGGTGGCACCGCCCGCAGCAGATTTTAGATGAGGCCTCTTCAACTCCCCTGCCATTGAGAAAGAGGGTAAGGCTGAGAATCTCAATGGCCGACGAAGTGTGGTTGACCGGACCACCTCATTCGGAACGCTTCCTTCCTTCGGCGGTGTCTACTTCGGAATAGACGGTTATAATCTGCCTCACTACTGAATTCGGAGAATTGAAATGGCCGGAAACTTGGATGGCAAGACAGCTCTGGTAACAGGCGGAGGCTCAGGCATCGGCCGGTCAACCTCCCTGGCCTATGCCCGCGAGGGTGCTCGTGTGGTGGTGGCCGACTTGAACGTCGAAGGCGGAGAGGAAACGGTCCAGATGATAGTGGAGGCCGGCGGAGAAGCGGTCCTAGTTCACGCAGACGTCTCCGACTCCGCCGGAGCGCAGTCTATGGTGGACCGCGCAGTGGAGGCTTTCGGCAGCTTGGACTGCGCCTTCAACAACGCGGGCATTTCCGGCGGACGCGAGCGCCGCCGCTCCGCCGACTACGAAGAGGAAGACTTCGACCGCGTGATCCGCATCAATCTCAAGGGTGTCTGGCTCTCCATGAAAGCCGAGATCCCGCAGATGTTGAAGCAGGGCAGCGGCGCAATTGTCAACACCGCTTCCATCATGGGTCTCATTGCCGCTCCCGGCTCCGTCGCCTACATGGCAGCCAAGCACGGCGTCGTCGGCCTCACCAAGGCCGCGGCCCTTGAGTACGCCGCCGACGGCATTCGCGTAAACTCCGTTTGCCCCGGCTACATCAATACTCCCCTCGTGCGCCCCCTCTTCGACAACTACGCCAACATGGAAGACACGATCATCTCCCGCCACCCGATCGGACGTCTCGGCGAACCCCAGGAGATAGCCGAAGCCGTTGTATGGCTGTCCTCCCCCGCCGCCAGCTTCGTCACCGGCCACAATATGGCGGTCGACGGCGGTTACGTGGCCCAGTAGCCCAATCACTTGGTGGACTTTTCCTTTCAGCCAAGGGGAAGAAGCGATGACCTCCGTTGACCAGCAGACCCGCCGCCGCATCGGGCGCACCGGCCTGACCGCCCTCAACCCGGACAAGGCCTGCCCCGGCTACGTCCTGTACACCCCCATGGCCAGCCGGGGCGACCTGTACTTGGTCGACACCCACGGCAACGTCGCCCACCGGTGGCGGCTGCCCTATCCTCCGGGCCTCTACGGCTACCTCCTGCCCAACGGCAATGTGTTTTACGGCGGGAAAGTCATGGACGAGACCTGGGACCGGTTCCCGTCCTGGAAGCGGTTCAAGAGCGGCGTGATGATCGAGGCAGACCGCCACGGCAATGTCGTCTGGGAACACCGCGACCCCGACCACCACCACGACGCCCGCCGCACCGCATCCGGTGGCGCACTGTACATGACCGTAGAACCCATGGACCCGTCCTTGGCCGCGCGGGTCCGGGGTGGCGTCTCCGGCTCAGCTCCGGACGGAATGGGAATGTGGGCCGACGTCCTCGTCGAAGTCGACGCCGACGGCAATCGCATCTGGGAGTGGCGCGCTGCCGAACACCTGGACGTCGACAAGCACATCTTGACTGTCAACGACCTCCGCGACGAGTGGAGCCACGGCAACACCCTGGCCCTCATCGGCGACGACCGAGTGCTGTTCAGCTTCCGCAACATCTCCACCGTGTGCATTGTGGACAAGGCCAGTGGTGAAATCGTCTGGCAGATTGGCTACGAGACCCTGGCCCAGCAGCACGACCCCAGCATGCTGCCCAACGGCAACGTGCTCATTTTCGACAACGGCTCACACCGCCGCGACGCCGGCCTGCCCTACTCCCGTGTCATCGAGGTCAACCCGGCAAACAACGAAATCGTGTGGGAATACTGCGACAACCCCGCCTACAACTTCTTCAGCGCCTGTATCTCTGGCGCCCGCCGCCTGCCCAACGGCAACACTCTCATCACCGAGGGACAGTTCGGCCGAATGTTCCAGGTCACACCCGACGGCGAGGTGGTCTGGGAATACATCAACCCGCACTTCCACGTCGACGCTGAGGGCCAACCCGTAAACCGCGTTTTCCGTGCCACCCACTATCTTGCCGAAGATATCCCCTGGTTGTCCTGAGGGCCTCATATCTTGGTGAAGCGCAAAAACCCGGAACCTGATTCAGGAATGCCGTAGATGTACCAGGTACTATCGCTCATTCACGTTTTGGCCGCCATTACCTGGCTGGGCGGGATGCTTTTCCTCTTGATGGTGATGATCCCCCTGGCCCGCCGCGACGCCGGGGTCGGATTCGGCACACTGCGCAGTGCCGCCGAAAAATTTGTGCCAATCGCGTGGGCGGCAAAGCTGGTCCTCGCCGGATCGGGCGCGTACCTCGCATGGGAATACTGGGGGATACGCCCGGAAACCTTTTTTACTGGCGAAACCCACTTCGTCGATTACCTGCAGAGAAAGACCGGCATCTTCATCATCGTGATCATTCTCAGCCTGATCCACGACTTCTGGCTCGGCCCTCGCATGATGGACCGCCTCGATGCCGCCCGTTCGTCAGGCTCGCCGCTGCCCAGGGGGCCAGGCCGTCTGTTCGTGCAATGGGCCGCCCGAGTCAACCTGTTGCTGGTGCTGTGGATCGTCGCCTTCGCCGTCTGGATGACCCGCCCCTAGCGCGCCGCGCCGGCAACTCGTCCTAGTGCTCTGACCTAACGCGCCGACGGGAATTCCGGGTTCCGCTTCTGCCGCACCGAGTCCAGACCCTCGCGAACGTCCGGCCCGAAGAAGTTGAGCATCTCCAGCGCCAGCGAGTAGTCGAAGGCCGTATGCTCTGCCATCCGCAGCCACTGGTTCAGCGACCGCTTCGTGTACCGTATAGCCTGTTGCGGTCCGTCGGCCAGCTTCCGTGCCACGCCCATCGCCCGCTCCATCAGCTCGTCGTGGGGCACGCACAGGCTTACTAGTCCCAGCCGTTCCGCCTCGGTACCGTCCAGGAACTCGCACGTCAGCAGGTAATACTTCGCCTTGGCCATGCCTATCAGCAGCGGCCAGATCGCAGCGGCGTGGTCCCCCGCCGCGACACCCAGGCGCACGTGTCCGTCGGTGAACCGAGCCCGCTCCGACGCGATGGAAATGTCTGCCAGCAACGCCACCGCCAGTCCCGCCCCAACGGCCACCCCGTTGATGGCCGATATGACCGGCTTGTCCAGGTTGATCATGTTGTGCACGATGTCGCGGGCTTCCTGCATCGTTCCCGCGATGACCTCGGCGTTGCCGATGGACTGCTCGATCATTTCGAAGTCCCCGCCCGCCGAGAAGGCGTTGCCGTTCCCGGTGATGACCGCCACCCGCACCTCCGGATCCTGCCCTAAGTCCAGCCAGACCCGCGAGAGCTCGTTGTGCAGGGTGAACCCGGTGGCGTTGAACACCTCCGGCCGGTTCATCGTCAGCAGGGCGACCCCGTCGCTCTTTTCTATCAGCAGGTCCTTGTATCCGCTGTAGTCAATCATCTTCATTCCTTGGGGATTATGTCTCGTGGTCAGTAGAGGGAACCATCTTCCTTCAGCGCTTCAATTCGCGATTCTGGCATCCCCAGGATCTCCCGGAACACGTAATCATTGTCCTCGCCGACATTGCTGTAATGACCGAACTCCATCGGCGTTTCCGACAGCCGCGCCGGGGTGCTCCACGCCAGGCTGTCCCGTTTCTCCCACTCCCACGCCGGCGTCCCTCTCTCCGCCACGTAGTACGGCGATGGCCGATAGAAGTCGCGAGCCTTCAGGTGCTCGCTGGTATACAGGTCATCACCCTGCGAGACGACGCTGGCCGGCACTCCCTCGCCTTGCATCCGTTTCATCAACTCGTCTGCGTTGAGGCTCCCCGTACTCTCGCTGATCAACTCGTCCAGGCGGCCCTGATTCGCCAGCCTGCCCTCCATCGTGGAGAATTCGGACTGCCCGCCCCACTCGGGATTTCCCAGCGCCCGGCGGAACCCGGCCCACTGCTCGTCGTTCTGTACTGCAATGGCGCACCACCGGTCCTCTCCCTCGCACCGGTACGCGCCGTGCGGTGCCCATTTCGCATCACGATTGGCGACCCGTTCCGGCAACCGCCCGTTGGCCTGGTAGTCGAGGATTGCCGGCCCCGCGGTGACCGCGCCCGACTTGAATATCGAGGACTCCATGGTCGCGGGTTCTCCGGTCATCCTCCGTCGCATCAGCGCGCCGATGATGGCCGACGGCTGGAACACACCGGTGTGGTAGTCGGAGTATGAAGTGTTGATGGCCGATGGCGGCTCCCCTTCATCCCCGGTCATCAGCGAAACGCCGCCCATGTGCTGCACCAGTATCCCGTACGACTTGTACGTGTAGTACGGACCGATGCCGCCAAGTCCCGTCTGCCACATGAGGATTATGTCAGGTCGCAACTCCCGCACTGCCGGAAAGTCTATTCCCCAGCGGTCGAGAATATTGCGACGAAAATTCGTCATGAACACATCGCTGACCTTGACCAGCTCCCGGAACACCTCCAGTCCGCCCGGAGTGCGCACGTCTATGCTCACCCGCTTCTTGGCTCGCTGGAAGTCCGGCTGCCCTGCTCCTCGCGACCAGGCCGGTATGAAGGACATCTCATCCAGAACCTTGTTGGTCTCGACCTTGATGACCTCCGCCCCAAGCGACGCCAGGATTCGCCCGGTCAGCGGCAACGCCACGTAGGGCCCCAACTCCAGCACCCGGATGCCCTGCAGGGCCTTTCTGCCGTTGCCGTCCACTTAAATCACCCCTTCGTTCCTGAGCGCCGATACTTCTTCGCCGCTCAGTCCCAGTTCCTCGACAAATACCGTGTCATTGTCCTGCCCCAATCGTGGTGCGGGCCTGGTGCCGGGCGACACTTCCTCACTGTCGAAGACCCCCAGCGGATACTGGAGCGTACCCATCTCCGGATGCTCGAGGCCGAACCAGAAGTTGCTTGCCTCCAGCTGCGGATCGGCCAGAAGATCCGAGACGGTATTCACCGGTGTGAACACCAGGTTCCTTCGCTGGCCTTCGTGAAACAGGTATTCGCTCGTATAGCGAGTGGTGAAGTCCATGACCAGCGCGGTGATTATGTCGTTGAACGGTGCCCGGTCCTGGTTGCCGCCGCGATAAGCGTCGTTCAACACTTCCTTGTTGCTGGTAACCTCGTATATCCACTCCGCCAGCGTGTCCCATTCTCGTGGCGTGATGATGCCCGCCGATATCCAGCCGTCCGCGCTGGGATACGCCCCCAGCGGTATCACCAGCGTAGATGTGGCTCCCACCCGGGTGACGTTGTCGCCCAGTAACTCCCAGGCCAGCGCCGGATGAGCGTCGGTGTAATAGGTGATCAGCGCTTCCTGCAACGACACGTCTATATATTGCCCGTCTCCACCGCCGAAGTCCCTGTGGTAGAGCGCAGCCAGTATGGACGCTGCCGCATACTGCGCGCCGGGATAGTGCGACTGCTCGTTCCCCTGCCTCATCGGCGGACCATCAGGCTCGCCGGTGATTTGCATGAACCCGCTGGCTGCAAGGGCGATGAGGTCGGATGACTTGTAGTCCTTCCATGGCCCCGTCTGACCAAATGGCGTGACAGACGCCATCACGATGCCGGGGTTGATGCCCTTCATGGTTTCGTAGCCAAGGCCGATGGAGTCCATGTATCCGACCGGAAAACTTTCCAGGACGACATCGGCCTGACCCACCAGCCGCCGGAACAAGTCTCTCCCGGCCTCGGACTCGAGGTTCAGCGTTACGGAGCGTTTGTTGGTGTTGTAGAACAGGAAGTAAAGGCTGCGTTCTGCCCCGGGTTCATTGCTTGCGAAAGGAGCTCGCCAGCGGGACTCGTGCCCTTCCGGCGGCTCGATTCTGACCACGTCGGCGCCGTAGTCAGCCAGCAGCTTGCCACAGAAGACCGCCTCCGGGCCGCTAAGGTCCAGCACTCGATATGGTGGCAGCAGGCGTCCTTCTTCCGGCGTTTGTGGGGGCATAATCCCTCGGAGTCCCAATTCCGTGTTCGAATCGCAGTTTGAATTCTGCTGACACGGCATCGGGATTGTAGAAAGGTGCGGAAAGGCCGTCAAGTTGAAGCCCTGACAATCGAGGTCTCGGATCCTCGGGACTCACTGCTATAATGCGCCGTCTGGGTCTTCAGTGCGACCCGGACTATTGGAGCGCTCCGTGAATTCTTATCTCGCCGCCACCAGGGATCGCTTCCTGCTAGGGCTGAAATACTCCGACTACCGGACTATGTGGATAGCCACCACATGCTCTGGAGCGGCGGCATGGGCCCTGATAGTTGCTAGCAGCCCGTCCGAGAAACAGGGTTGGCGAGTTACTGAGGGTATGATGGTGCGGAGCATCAGACGAGCGGAGCTGTCAATGAGCAAGACCTACCTTCCCTACGATCCGGACCAGCAGTTGCTGCTGCCGGCGGCCCTCCAGGAATGGCTGCCTGAGGAGCACCTGGCCTATTTCATCTCCGACGTCGTGGACCAGTTGGACCTCTCGGACATCACCGCCCGCTACGAGCAGGAAAGGCGGGGCGGCCCGCCCTACCATCCCAAGATGATGGTCAAGGTGCTGCTCTACGGGTACTGCGTCGGCGTGGCCTCCTCCCGTCGCATCGCCCAGAGGCTGCACGAGGACATCGCCTTCCGGGTGCTGGCGGCCAACAACACGCCGGACTTCCGCACCGTCTCCGACTTCCGAAAGGACCATCTGGAGGCGTTGGGGGAGTTGTTCCTGCAGGTGCTGGCGTTATGCCAGCAGGCAGGACTGGTGAAGCTGGGGCACGTGGCGCTGGACGGCACCAAGGTGAGGGCCAATGCCTCCAGGCACAAGGCGATGAGCTACGGGCGGATGAAGGAGAGGGAGGAGCGGTTGCAGGCCGAGGTGGACGAGTTGCTCCGGAAGGCGCAGGAGGTGGACGAGGAGGAGGACCGCCGGTACGGGAAGGACAGGCGTGGGGATGAGTTGCCGGAGGAACTGGCCTTCCGGGAGGGACGGTTGCGGAAGATAAGGGAGGCCAAGGCGGCGCTGGAGGCCGAGGCCCTGTCGGAGGCGGAGCAGGCTGAGTCCGAGGGACGGAATCATCCCGGGGTGCCTGATGACAAGGCGCAGCGGAACTTCACCGACCCGGACTCCCGGATCATGCCTGGCCCGGGAGGGAGGGACTTCCAGCAGTCCTACAACTGCCAGGCGGTGGTGGACAGCGAGCATCAGGTGATCGTGGCGGCCTGTGCCACCGATCAGCCCTCGGACAAGGGTCAGGCCGTGAGCATGATTGAGGAGGCCATCCTGAACGCGGGCGCGGTGCCGGAAGAGGTATCCGCCGACGCCGGGTACTACTCGGCCAAGGAGGTGGATGGGCTATACGACCTGGGAGTGGACCCGTTCGTCGCGCCGGAGAGGACCCGCCACGGCTGGGTGCCGCCACCGGCGCCCCTTGGCCCCATACCCGAGGGACTGTCAGCCAGGGACCGGATGCGGCGCAAGCTGCGGACGAAACGGGGCAGGGAACGCTACTCCCTCCGGATGGAGACGGTGGAACCGGTGTTCGGCCAGATCAAGCAGGGCCGGGGATTCCGGCAGTTCCTGCTGCGGGGTCTGGCGAAGGTGAACCGGGAGTGGCTGCTGATCTGCGCCGGGCACAATCTGCTCAAGCTGTTCCGCTTCGGGGCTGGGATGTCCGGCAAGGTGTGGGGCAAAGGCGCCACTGGGAACAACAGGGAGACGTGCCGGGTCATGGGCAGTGGGATTTTCAAGAGACAATCGGCATGTTCCTAACCGCACCACGCAAGAACTGTTGCCGCTGGGCAATCCCGGCTGACCGACACCGCCAGTCGGTCAATCCTCAGACGGGCTGCTAGAGGTTGGCTGGCCTGGGAGCTGACTGGCGAATCAACGTGGGTCGGTATCATTACCTTCGCGGCCATGTTTCCGCGGGTATTTTCTACCCCCATCGTAGGTTACCTGGCCGACCGTTTCGACCGCCAGACAATGCTCCGGTGGATCTTCGCTCTGAACCTTGCCCACAACATTCTGCTGGGCTTTCTTGTGATGAACGGCATGGCCGGGCCCTGGGTGCTCACGCTGCTTGCCTTGGTGAACGGCACGCTCCGCGCCGGTCAGATGACGGTTGCCCAGGCCCTGATCCCGAACCTCGTTCCGCGGGAGCACCTCCTGAACGCCTTGGCCCTCAACCAGGCCACGCAACAAGGGTCCAGGCTGCTGGGCCCAATGGCTATTCTGCCGCTGCTTGGCTTCTTTGGCCTGGAGGCCGCATTCTGGTTCTGCAGCGTCTTCTACTTCGTCGGCTTCATACAGGTTTCCAGGGTCAGTACCCGGTCGACCGGAACTATCGATGCGTCTCGAGGTTTCTGGAGCAACTTTACAGCCGGGTTCGAGTACATCTACACTCGGCCGCGACTGCTGGCAATGGTCTTGCTCGCCGTTGCTCACTGCGCCTTCACCATGTCCTATGAGGCGATTCTCCCGGCCATATCGGTAGAAAAGCTCGGCGCCGGGTCGGTTGGCGTTAGCTACCTGATGGGTGGAGTGGGCATCGGTGCCCTTGTAACGTCGATATTCCTGGCGGGAGTGCGCGGACAGTCTGCGAGAGGAAGGATCTTCCTGCTTTTCAGCATTCTGAGCGGCGGGGCCCCGATACTCCTGGCCCTGTCCTCTATGCGTGAGATTTCGATTATCGCCACTGTGTTGATTGGGGCGACTCAAGCAGGCTTCATGACAATCAGCCATACAGTAATTCAGTCACTGACCGATGACTCGGTCCGGGGGCGGGTCGCCGGAGTCTATTCCGTCCACGTGGGCGGCAGCATGGCCATTACCAACATGATCGGAGCGACTATATCCGACGTCTTCTCCGCTCCCGCTGTGATGGTGGTAGGCGGGCTGGTGTTCCTCGTGGCGGTGGCGCTGAGCTTCGGAAGCCCCTCGCTGCGTCAGGTGTACTTCCCAGCGCCGGCCATTCCTGCAACTACTTGACGTCCACTTACAATCCACTTCGAATACCGGAGGCACGTGAATGAGCAGCGAACTTGACCGCTACCTTGAAATGACGCCCGAGTCCAGGATGGCATGGGAAGAGGCTAAGAAATATCTCCCCGGTGGCGACAGCCGTAACTCCATCTTCTGGTCTCCCTATCCGATATTTGTTGAGGAGGCCACCGGCGCTCACGTCGTCGACGCTGATGGGACGGACCGCCTCGACTTCATCGGAACCATGACCACCCTTATTCTGGGCCACTCTCCCGAACCGGTTATGGGCGAGGTGCGACAACAGTTGGGAAAGGGCGTGGTGTACAACGCCCCGAATCGGCACCAGGTGCGCCTCGCCCGGATTCTTTGCGAGCGTATCCCCAGTTTCGACCTCGTTCGATTCACCAACTCCGGCACCGAGGCCACTCTGAATACAATACGGGCCGCCCGGGCCTTCACCGGCAGGAGCCTCATCGCCAAGGCCGAAGGCGGCTACCACGGGAGCCACGACGTCGTCAGCGTCAGCGTGCGCGTCGACCCCGGCAAGGCCGGTGAACGCCTGCATCCCGATGCCCTGCCTGCTACCGAGGGCCTTGCGGAAGGCGTTCTGGACTCCGTGGTCGTCATCCCATTCAACGAAACCGGCCCGGCCCGGGAAATCCTGGAACTGCACAAAGATGACCTCGCCGCGGTCATCGTGGAGCCGATGCTCGGTTCAGTCGGGATGCTCCCGGCCACCCACGAATTCCTTCAGATGCTCCGGGACTTCGCCACGGACAACGGCGTGGTGCTCATTTTCGACGAGGTCATCAGCTTCCGCGTCGCCCCCGGCGGCTCTCAGGAATACTACGGCATCACTCCGGACATGACTTCCCTGGGCAAGATCATCGGCGGTGGCTTCGCCGTCGGCGCCTTCGGAGGACGCAACGACATCATGGATCTGTATGACCCAACGTCCGGCCCGCGAGTCGCCCACGCTGGCACCTTCAACGCCAACCCGGCCACCATGCTCGCCGGGTCCGCCACCCTTGAGCAGCTCACCCCGGACGTCTACCGCCGCCTGGCCGAAGTAACCGAATACCTGCGCCACGGACTGCGCGAGGTCGGGCAGGAACTGGAAATGCCTGTTCAGATCACTGGCCTGAGTTCATTGTTCGGCATCCACTTCACGGACGACGCACTGGTCGGATACCGCGACATCGCCCGAGCCGATTCTGCATTCCGGCACAATGTGTTTCTGGGCCTGCTGAACGAGGGCATCCTCATCGCCCCCAATCTTGTCGGCGCCGTGTCCACCGTCATCGAAGAGCCGGAGGTGGACACCTTCGTGAATGCCTTCCGTAGAGTCCTGCAACGCCAGGGCTAGAAACACAAGTCCCCTCTCAAATACCGGAGAGGGGACTCAAAATTCGAAAAGCGAGCCGGGAAGGCTTCTACACGAAGTCCTCGCGTCGGAACAGCGTCGTCGTCTCGATTCGCTGGATGTCCCCGTCGATCCAGTCGGCCACCGCTTCGCGCCACGCGGTAAAATGCGGCATGCCGCGGTGCGCGGTCTCCCATGCGTCCCGATTCTCGTAGACCTCGTACAGGTAGGCGGTGTTGGGATCGTTGTTATCGGCCAGCACGTCGAAGCGCAGGCAGCCGGGTTCCGCGGTGTTCGAGCCCTCGGCATCGCCCTTGGTTGCTGCGATAAACTCGTCGCGGTGCCCGGGCTTGATCTTGATTGTTACGAACAGGGTGAACATTGTTCCTCCATACCCGGCGTCCGGTCGGTGGACCCAGAGCGAGTCCGGGCAGCAAAAATGATGGCTCGTCGAACCGCCGCTGGCGGACCTACGGCGGCGCAATTATAGCCCGCACTGAAGCGCACCGGCAATTGCGCCCACGGTTGGCGTCCGGCCGTCTGCCGATGTAAAATTGCCTCACGACGGCGATAGCGTTAGTTCCGAATCCGTCGAAGGAGACCGACCATGGCCGACATCCCCATCGTCTACACACTCACCGTTTGCCCTGCCTGTGATACCCTTCGTGCCGCATGGAAGCGCGAGGGTATCGAGTACGATGAAAGGCGCGTGGACCAGAGCCAGGACACGCTCGACGAGGCGCTTGACTACGCCGATACCGTGCCCATCATCATCCATCCCGACGGAAAGGTGGAGGTCGGGTTCAAGGGCATGACTGGTTGAGAAATCGGCTGACTGCGGGCCGTGCGCCCGCATCAATTTCTCTGCTAGCGCGCAAAATGACACTCACGCGGAGGCGATATGGCGAGAGAGACTAGCGTGGTGACCCCGGAGAGGTATTCTCAGGGGTTCGACTACATGGCATACATGAACGAAATCAAGGTCAACAAGGCCCGCTTCGAAGGCTTCTACGAGAGCAGCGTCCTCTCCGACGACGACGTCAAGGCCTTCAGGGAACTGGCGTCACGCGCTGGCGGGCCAAAGAAGATGCTCGTGCTGGGCGAAGACTGGTGCGGCGATGTGGTGCGCGGATTGGGTGTACTTGCTCGCATCTCCGAGGCGGCGGGTTTGGACATGCGAATCTTCCCCCGCGACTCGCACCACGACATCATGAACGAGTTCCTTAAGGAAGGGCAATGGATGTCCATCCCCGTGGCAGTCTTCTACACTGGCGACCACGACTACATCTGCCATTGGATCGAGCGTCCTGCCATCGCCGAAAGGGAGATGCACCAGATCGAGGCGGACATCCGCGCCGAAAACCCGGACATTGACGACCAGGCCTTCGGTCGCGAACGGCGTTCCCGCACCGCCGCCAAGGCCGACGAGTGGATCTCCGCCACCGTCGTCGAAATCCGGGAACTGCTGGAGAAGAGCGTCTCCTGACCCTTTGGCTGCGCCCGCTTTGAACCTGAATCCGGCCTCGCCTGAGGCCGGTTCTTCTTTGTGCGTCTAATCCGCCTGGCTGGTCTGCGCGGCGGCGACGGCGCGGCGACGGGACTCGGCGGCCTCCTCCGGGCTCCCCAGGAACAGGAACAACGTCGAACCGGCCAGGCTCACTATCGCCACTACCGCCATCGGCACCGCGTAGCTCTGTGTGGCGTCGAACATTATGCCGGCGAAGAGCGGCGCGCCCAGCAGGAGTATGTTCATCGGAATCATCGACATGCCGGTGATGCTGGCAAATGCTTTGCGCCCGAAATATACGCCACGTATGGCTGTCGTCAGAGGATTCCGCCCTCCGAACCCGATGCCCATCACCACTGCAAACATAAAGACCATCAGCTGGGTCTCGGCCAGCATTAGCAACACCACCGCCGCCGACTGAATCGCTGAAAACCCGAAAAGCGCCAGTCGTATGGGCAGGCGGTCCCCCACATAGCCGCCCACCAGCGTGAATATGGCGGCCACGCCCGTGTAGGCTCCGACGACCCATCCGGTCGTCTGAAGGGAAAATCCCCGGTCGTCCAGCATCGGCCCCAGGTGCACCGTTATGGTTACGATGACAATGGACGAGCAGGCGTGTCCCATCGTTATCAGCCAGAAGCTTTTGGTTCTGACCGCTTCCTGCCAAGTGAAGTCCGTCTCTTCCTCGGCCGCGCCGGGTGTTGTTGTTGCAGCAGCGGCCCGGTGGGGGCGAGCCGTCGCCTCACCGTCGGGATAGAGCCCGTAAGGTTCCGGAGCGTTGCGAACGAGCCGGGACACGGGAAACGCCACCACCACCAGGAACAGGCCGATAGCCAGCGCGGTGTTTCGCCATCCGGGTCGCCCCACAGCGTCGGGGTCTATGGCGAAGGCCAGCAGGGGCACCAGCACCATTCCACCCACCAGGAACCCTTCCATCGCCAGCGCCATGGCTATCGACCGATTGCGAACAAACCAATTGTTTAGCACCGTCATCATCGGCATCCAGGTGCCGAGACCAACGCCCATGCTCATCACGACAAACGCCGCATAGAAGTGCCAGATGTTTGTCATACGGCTCATGATCACGAAGCCGCACCCCGCAATCAGCAGTCCTATGACCACCATCCGTCGCGAGCCCAGCTTGTCTATCAAGTAACCGCTGATGGGGCCCATGATCGAGCCTTCCACCCTGCTCAGGGAAAAGGCAATGGAAAGCTGGGTGCGCGACCACGCGAATTCCCGTTCCAGCACTACAAACCAGGCCGTCATTCCCTGGAACAGCGGGACGGTGCCAATCACCATGATAAACGCGGCCACGCCAACCAGCGTCCAGCCATAGAACAATCGCTGCGGAATTGGGGCGCGGGCAAAGTTCATCGGGCTTCCCTGGAGGGAGGCTGCAGTAAATAGACGGGCGGTTGAAGGATTCTACCGTGTGGGATGAGGCGCATCCTACGAATCGCCCGCCGAAGCGGGTGCCATGGGAACGGGAGCGGAACTGGTGGCGGGCAGGACAGGACGGCGCGCGATCAGGAACAGCAGGGCGCCGATGCCGTTCAGACCGGCCAGGGCCAGAAAGGCCAGATCATAGTCGCCTAATCTGTCCCTCATAAACCCGGCCATTGGTCCGGCTATGAGGAGCATGGCGTTCATCGGCAGGGTCGAGACCCCCAGGATCTTCCCGAAGGATGCGCGCCCGAAGTAGTCCCCCCGGATCGCTGTGGTAAGTGGAGTGCGCCCACCGAATCCCGCCCCGAACAGGACGGCGAACAGGAAGATCATCTCCAGACTGGGCGCAAGCACGAGGATCACCACGGCCCCAGCCTGTAGACCTGTGAAGGCGAACAGGGCCACGTTCTTCGGTACCCGGTCGCCCATATACCCGCCAGCCAACTGGAACACAATGGATACTGCGGTATATACGGTTACAACCCAGGCGGTGGTCTGGACTCCGTAGCCCAGGTCTTTCATCAGAAGTCCAAGCTGGGACATGATTGCGAGGATAATCATGGAGCCCAATCCGTGCCCAAAGGAAATGCACCAGAACGCCTGCGTTCGTAGCGCCTGGCCCACGGTCAGTCCCTCCTCGATGTGAGCGCCCGCCGTAGCAGGCCCTCCAGGCGCACGCGGGGCCACCTGTTCTCCGTCGGGGTGCAGCCCCAATTCTTCCGGCCTGCTGTAGATAAACCGGGGAAGAATCAGGGCGCATGCCAGAACGATGATTGCCACCAGCAGGCCGGTATTCCGCCAGCCCAGCCGACCTTCTGGCAGGGCCAGGTCCCAGGGAAATGACGGCAGCCAGTCCAGGCGCATCACTTCCGGGTCAATGGCCCATGCAATGGCCGGCACAATGGTCATTGCGCCGATACCCATCCCCACCATGACGAAACCCATAGCCGTCCCACGCCGGCGCACGAACCAGTGGTTCACTAGTGTCATGAGGGGAACCCAGCCGCCCAGCCCCTGGCCCATCGACAGCAGCACAAATGCCGCAAGGAACCACCAGAAATTTTGGGTGAAAGCAAAAAAGACGAAAGCGGCAGACAGGGCCAGCAACCCGACCGTAACCATGCGCCGGGCACCGAAATGGTCAGCTAGATAGCCCTCCAGCACGCCGAAGAGCCCACCTTCCACCCGGGTCATCGTTAGCGCCAGGCTGAGCTGAAACCTGGACCACTCCGGGAATGTAGACTGGATGGCTACTACCCACACCGCGTTGGCGTGGAAGACGGGAACCGAGGTCATCGCCATGACCACCCCGGCGACAACCGTGATCCACCAGCCATAGAATAGGTTGGGTCGCCTCATTCCGGCCCTCCGTCAGGCGCCGGTTCTGTCGTAGCCACGGATAACAGAGTGCTGTCTCTCAATGTGCCTGCGCAAGAGGGCCGCGCGGCCTAAGGCATTCAAACACTATAGTATCTAGTGTCTTATATCCTAATGAATAATACAGTCGGATTCAAGATGAATAATACAGTCGGATTCTAGGCAAAACTCCGACCAGGACCGCTTCGAACAGGGTGGTGTTGACTTTCCATCCCTGGCCCACTGGATCCTCATCTCCCTCTCCCTCAGACTGCTTGCCAAACCCGCTACCATGCGCTACCATTTAACCTATTGTTAGAACATTAGTACGCTCCAAATGACTGAGCCCCAAGCCGTCCGACGAGCCTCCATGAGCATCTGTGCAAGCAACTCATTAGAAGGAACGGCAGCCGCACGATCTGAGCGCTCGGAAATGCGCGGAATTACTCGGAAAATTCGATTTTCCTCCCCAGCCGATCAATCTGGAGAGTGAAACTAAGCACCCTTCAAACCGCCACCTGGCCCGCCACCGCAAAGCTGATGTGAACGGAAATGCTCGGAATTGCTCGGAAAATCCGATTTTCCTCCCCGGCCGACCAAACAGGAGAGTGAAACCATGTACAACCTCAGCCATATCCGCCGCAGGGTATAAACCCTCAAGCGCAGGTTCGCCCCCGACCTCGCCGTCATCCGCCTCCGGCGATTGGCTGAAGAATTCTGCGACTACTGGGACGAAGCCGTCTCAGGGGATAAACCCGCTCCACGTCACGTTCTGGATGCGAAGATCTCGGCCTTCATCCGCCGCATCCGCAAGGCCCACTTCCAGCTGGACACCTGGATGGCCATGCGCAAGTACCTCGAACGCTGCATCGACGACAAGAAGCGCCCGGAACCCCGCGACGTCGTGGGCAGTCTCCTGCCATGGGCCGCCAAGAGAGGCCTACTACACGCATCCCTCTGGTAACGGACGGCCTGGAGGTAGCAGCCGTTGCCTCTGGGAGCGTACTGCCAAGCCGCAATAGCCGTTGTCCCTGGTTCGCCGGACCCCGTCAATCCCGCATCACTCTGTCATTCCCGCACAGGCGGGGATCCAAACCCCCGTCTCCCGTCGCACCCTGCAATCTGGCAGGACTCGAAAAATCGCTACCCTTTCGCCCCACTCCGGGGAAAACGGGGCAGCCATTCGCGCAACCTGAGTCACCTGTCATTCAGACCGAAGCCAAGAATCCAGAGCCAGGCCAAGAATCTCACCCACCACGACTCGAACACGATCGGTCCCAACGGTTACTCCCAGCCCCGCCTTATGAACTGCGCCGTTTCCCAACCCCTGCTTAACGTGATAAATTGAGGTCGCGACAGGGGCCCACCGGCATTCCTCCGGGCCTGATAGTTTCGCAGTAAAAAAAGGCCAATGGAGGACCAATGAAATACGGAATGTTTATGATGCCATCCCACCCCCCCGACCGGGACTTGTACACCGCCCATCAGTGGGACCTGGACTGTCTGCAGCTGGGCGACGAGCTCGGATTTTCCGAGGCGTGGATTGGCGAGCACTTCACTTCGACGTGGGAGCCGATCCCCGCGCCCGACCTTATGATCGCCCAGGCTTTGATGCGCACCAAGAACATCAAACTTTGCACCGGCGTCCACCTTCTCCCCTACCATCACCCCGCCGAGCTGGCCTGTCGCGTGGCTTATCTCGATCACTTGGCCCAGGGACGGTTTATGTTCGGCATAGGCTCCAGCGGTCTACCCACCGACTACCGCCTGTTTGATGTTGACGGGATGAATGGCCAGCACCGGAGGATGACCAGGGAGTCCATCGACATCATTTTGAAACTGTGGGAATCCGAAGAACCGTTCGAGTACAAGGGCGACTTCTGGGACGTCAACTACCCCGAACCCATGCTCGACTCCCTGAAGTTCTTCATCAAGCCATATCAGAAGCCCCACCCTCCCGTGGGCGTCGCCTCCGTGAGTATCGGCTCCGAGACCCTGAAAATTGCCGGCGAACGTGGCTTCATCCCCATGAGCCTGGCCTTCAATCATGAGTACGTCATCAGCCATTGGGATGCCATCGCTGAAGGCGCAGCCCGCGGCGGGAGGATTCCCAAGCGCTCCGACTGGCGCATCACCCGCGACGTGTGGGTGGCGGACTCCGACGACGAGGCCATGGACGGTGCGGTCAACGGCATGCTGGGCCGTGTCTGGGGCGAATACCTGCTGCCTCTCTTCAGTGCCTTCGGTTTGCTCCACGTTATCAAGCATGACTCCAGCGTGCCGGACTCGGCGGTCACGCCGGAATACATGGCCGAACACGTTTGGCTCGTCGGCTCGCCCGACACGGTTGAAAAGCGCCTTCTCAGCCTCTACGAAATGTGTGGGGGCTTCGGCACTCTTCTCACCTTGATTTACGACAACATGGAGAGCCAGAAAGCCTGGGAAAAGTCCATGCACCTCTTCGCCAATGATGTGATGCCCCGGTTCGCGGAGCTCATACCCGACTAGAACCCGGCAAGACTGCTGATTAGGGAAGAGAGGCCGCAGCGCAGATTGGCGGCCTTTCTTCATTTAAAAGGCAAACTGCTAAAAGGCAACCTGGAGGATTAATCAGACCGTAACATTTGCCATTTAAAATGAATGGCCGTGGGACATATTTGACTTTGTGAAGTCAAGTCTGACCCAATTCGCTCCGAGAGGATTTGGAATTTTGGTTGCCGCCGCCGATTCGATTGCCCTCAGGTTCTACAACGAATGGAGGGATTCCCAGGGCATCCTGAGACCGCAGTACGAAGCCCTTGCATCAACAATTGAGACGGTGGGTTACGACAGCCTCGCTTCGCGCTGGACCGAAGCGCGTCGCCGGGTCAATCTGGACGCCGTAACTTTCTATCTCGACCCCGGCACGTACCGGGATATGCCAACCGACTTCCTGCCGCGGGTCATCCCCCTGGACCACTGGGAGACCATCGCCACAGGCGTGGCCCAGCGGCTCAGGGCCATCAACCAATTCCTGTCCCACCTCTACGAGGGTACCCAGGACGTGGTTCCCGAGGAAGCCATTTACACCTCGCAGCACTTCTATCCGGAATTCCAGGGTTTTCGACCGCCCAAAGACCTGTTCGTTCACATCTACGGCATCGACCTCGTCCACATGGGCGACGGGCAGTACCTCGTCCTTGAAGACAACCTGAGGATACCCTCGGGGATTTCCTACCAGCTGAAGTCCTTGGAAATGGCAGGCGAGCTTTTCCCGGAATTCGGGGAAGAGTACGAAATACTTCCGTACGAGATACGCGAGGCGTATCTCGGCATGTTCCGATCGCTGACCGACAATCCGGAACCTGTCTGTGCCCTTCTGACGGACGGCAAATACGGTTCCGCCTTCTTCGAACACCGCTTCCTTTCTGAGTTGCTGGACATCCCGCTGGTCGAAGGACCAGACTTGTACGTTGCCCCTGATGGCTACGTCTATATCCGGACTCTTGACCACGATGTCAGGGTGGATGTAATTTACCGTCGTGTTGAGGACATAGACCTCTTCGTTCCGGGGCTGCGGGAAGCTTATTTAGCTGGTAAGGTCGCTCTGGTCAATGGACTGGGAACCGGGGCGGCGGACGACAAGCTCGTATTCTTGTGGGTGCCGGAAATGATCGAGCGGTACCTCGGTGAGACGGCCGTTCTCCGGCAGGCACAAAGCTATAACATGGCAGACGCAGAAAGCCGCAAGTTCACATTGGAGAACCTCGACAGCCTGGTGATCAAGACTCGCCAGGGATACGGTGGACTTGGCGTGTTCGTAATGCCGGACCTGGGAGAAGGCTACAAAGCCAGAGTCGCTAACAGCATCCTCCAGAATCCTCTGATGTTTATCGCTCAGGAAACCTTGGATTTTTCGCAGCATATGGTCTTTAATGAGCAGGTGCCCGGGCTGGAACCTCATCACATCGACCTACGGGTGTTCGCAGTCCAGAGTGGAGACGGCACCGTATCGGTCTTCCCCGGCGGTCTGACACGGGTGGCGCAGTCCGGCAGCAGGATTACCAACAATTCCTCCGGTGGCCTATGCAAACCGACCTGGGTAGTCAAATAGATACCGTCGCCGTGTCGTTCATCTACGCGGCCAGATATGGCTATTCGGATACGGTAATCCACAATGACAACCACCTCCGCATCCTCCCGAGGGACGGTGAGGGACAGTTCAGTCACGAGTCCGAAATATGGTCGATTCCCGCTGGACGAGGAGTCGACTACAAGGACCGGTTTGGGAATCGCGTTCGCCGTCTCAGGGTAATCGAACCTCACACGATCTACATTGTGGCTGCTACAGGCACGGTGCGCATTTCCAATGAGACCCCCACTGTGGGAGAAGTCTCCATTGCGGACTTGGCTCAACTGCCGGAAAGCTTCGAATACACCTCGGTTTCGCCCCTGGTCGACCCAGACCCTCTTTACAACCTGGCAGTCCAGATTGCGAGGCAGGACGGTACTCTCATTGGTACGGTGAACCTTGTAACTCGCTGGATTTACGAGAATATCCTGTACAAGCGCGGCACGACCTCCGTGGCCACTACGGCCCACGAAGTGTTGACTGCCGGGGAAGGAGTTTGCCAGGACAAGACTCACCTTGCCCTCGGTATGCTGCGTGCTCTCAAGGTCCCTTGCCGATATGCCAGCGGCCTACTGACTGGGCAGACAGGAGAGACCCATTCCTGGGTCGAGTTCTATCATCCCGAACAAGGATGGCTTGGGGCCGACCCCACGCGAGGCATCATCCTGCCCCCTCGCAGGGACTATGTGAAGTTTGGCGTCGGACGGGACTACACGGATGTATCGCCTGTTACCGGCTCATTCCTGTCCAAGGGAGGGGCCCAGGACATCGCAGCCATGGCACAGGCCCGCTTCGATGACCGACCCTCGACCCTCAGCGACGCCCTCGAGCTGCTTGAAGGCGCCTACGTTGTCCAGAATGAGTTGAGTGTATCCAGTTTCCCAATGGAACGACCGGAGAGAGACAGATGACCAACAGGGCCGATGCCAGGGCAATGTCCCAGGGAGAGAATCGGTGGATTACTGACTCACGGGTCTACAACCTGATCTGGCTGGGGCGCTGGATCGAGAGGGCGCAGACTATCGCCAGGGTCGTGCGCTGGGCCGCGCAGCAGGACGTCACCAGTGGCCAACCCGGATTGGAGACAGTTCTGGGCATGGCTGCCAGCATTCGCGGCGTCAGCGTTGGGCCGGACGACACGGCACTGGACCTGCTGCTGACCCGGGACAGCGGAGCCTCGCTGCGGGGGTGCCTGGTAGCGGCCAGATTCAACGCTACTCATGTAGCCCCGGTCGAAGTGATCCAGGTTATCGGCGCGGCCATCGAGTTGATGGACTCGGTGGAAGAGCAGATCACCGCTCCCGAAGAGGTGGTGGAACTGATGGATGAGGTGCTGCCAACACTGGGGCAACTGCACTCATCGATCGAAGAAACGTGGTTCCATTCAGCCGCGCTGTCCGAAGAAGAGGTCTACCAGCGCTTCGTTCAGCAACAATAGCAGATCCTTGAAATGTCCCAGGCAACCGGGAACCACTGCCTGGTGGCGCATTCCCAACAGGGCACTCAGCGGCGGAGCGGCGCGCTGACCTCGTGCATGTATCCGAGAATTTCTCGCTGAGACTGCCAGAACCCGGTCTCGTGGTATGAGATCCCACGTTCCTGGCAGAAGGTCCTAACCACTTCACGAGCATCTTTCAGGCGATTGCGGGGCATGTTCGGGAAGAGGTGATGTTCAATCTGGTAATTCAGGCCGCCGTAAGCGAAATCGATAACCGGATTGGGGATGACGTCACGAGAGGTCAACGCCTGCTGACGCAGATAGTCCAGTTTTGCGCCGGGTTCAAGCACAGGCATCCCCTTGTGATTGGGCGCGAAGACTGAGCCCATATAGAATCCGGCCAATGCCCGATGCACCACGATGAACAGCGCTGCTTGCCATGCCGGCAGGAAAAAGAAGACCACCGCCAGGTACAGGCCTATACCAGCGACCACTGCAACTGTCTCCGCTATAGGGTACCGCACCTGCTCACGGCGCAAGAGGTAGCCGAGCCCTCCACTCAGGAGACTCAGGGAGGTGAGCAGCAGCATTGGGTAGAAGAAGAATGCCTGGTACTTAACGAAGGGACGCAGCAATCCACGTGACTTCAGAGCCTGCTCTTCAGTGAATGCGAATACGGAGACTTCAATGTCGCTGTCGAGCTCAAGCTGGTTGGGGTTGCGATGGTGAGCGCCGTGCTTGTCCATCCACCAGCTCGGTGTCATCCCAGTAACGAACCCACAAAGCAACATCACAAGGTCGTTGTTGAGAGCGGACCTGAAAATCTGCCGGTGTCCCGAGTCGTGTCCAATGAACCCGAAATGGCCGAAAACCACTCCAAGAAAGACGGCATTGAGCAGTTGTACCCAGACCTGGTCGAACAGAACAATAACCGCTATACCGGCCGCGAGGGCCGCAAGATTAAGAGGGACGTTGACCGCGTAATAGAGGTACTGGCGGTCCAGCAGCCCCTTCTCCGCCACAAGGCGGCGCAACTGCAGGTATTCTTTGCTATCGGCGTTACGGGCGGAATCTTCGATCGCCGCCTCGAGATATTCCCGATTGGCGGAGATGGTTGTAATCCTGGGTGCGAGTCTGTGAGTAGCTATTCTGGAGACTCCGTAAATCTAAAGTTGATTTTTGCTTTCTTAAGGGAGAGATCGAAACTCCATGTTTATACGACAGCAGCTTTCGCGGTTTCCTCACGTATTCGAGCCGCCGATTCTCTCAGAGAGTTGAGCACAATAGTCGGCGGGGCTGGAGCAACAGAGGTGTAGTTTACTCCCATGTCCAATAGCTCCCGCGGCGATAGACGCAAAGCGGCGTGATTGACCGGAATGTAGACTTTGGCCTTCCCTACGGCGTTGACCTGTGCGGCCAAATCCACAAATGTCTGGCGCAAGCGCGGGTCGTTGGGGTCAGTCATACCGAGGGCGGTCGAGATATCGGTGGGCCCCAGTGAAATCACATCCACGCCTTCGACGGCGGCTATTTCCTCAATTTCATCCAACCCGCGCTTGTCCTCGGTCATCACTATCAGCAGGATTTCCTCATTGGAGGTTGCCATGTGTTCGGTCCACGGCACTGATCCGTAACCTGCTGCCCGTGTGCTTCCTGCACCCCCGCGCTCGCCCTGAGGAGGGTAGCGAACGGCAGCCACAGCTCGCTTCGCTCCTTCGACTCCCTCGATGTGGGGGACCTGTATGCCCTGCGCACCGGCGTCAAGAATGCGCAGAATCGTCTTCGGATTGTTTTCGGGGACGCGAACGATGGGGGTGATGCCGCATAGGTCGGCCACACGGATCATATCGGCGACCGTTTGCATATTGAAGTTCGAGTGTTCCATATCGATGAAGGCCCCGTCGAAGCCGGCAGCGGCGATAATCTCCACCACGGCCGGGTCGGCAAACCCGACATGGCTGACTATGGCCAGACCGCCTTCATGCATGATCCGCTTTACCCGGTTTTCTTTCATCGCTCTACCTCGATCGACCCGGCAGCGTCGTATTTTGCAAAAGTGTAGTTACAGCTACGCCCCTATGTCAAACGCCAATGGCACGGAAGGAAGGAGCTTCCACCCTTGAGACAGGAAGGCATTTTTCTGTCCATTTCAGAAATGAGTCCGGTTTGAGAGGTTATCCGAGGGCAAATTAGGCAAGTCCGTGGTCATTGAAAATCTCGAAATCGGCACTGCTTTACACCGGCGCAAGCCAACGCTGGGTCAGGGCAGACGGAAACGGTAGAAGGTCGTCTCAAGAGGCGGCAAGTAGCGTTCAGAAGCAGTTGGTGCAACTCCCAGTGGATGATGGAACTCGATACTATCAACCTCACCTTCGAAGGTGGGGAACTGAGATGGCCCATTTACTGAGCTCCCATTATCCGTGCCACCTGATCTGCAACGCTATCGATGGCCCTAACAGAGTTACGACCGAGTCAAGGACTCCCAGAGGAATTTTTTCCTCATATGTGTAGATTTTGTGAAGTTACAGGCGCAAGCGGGCAACTCCGCAGCGCGCAAGGCTAATGGCCAAAAATGATCCATCAGACAGGGGGGCATCACGGTGGCTGAGAACCGGGGATTGTCAGCACTGTCAATGCAACCGATTAACTCCGGGCACCTTGACCACCCTGTCGCCAGTTTACTAATCGCTTGCCCGTGCAACGCAGCCAGCAACGCTGGAATGATTGCCCAAGCTTCGGCGGCACAGCACTCCTCCGCCACAAGGGGAAGCTGTCCTGCGTACCAACGCAATTGGGTCGCCATCGTGCCGCGAGGGCATTAAAACTTTATCGCCTAGGAGGAGGGACGTCCAGGCGGACTTCGTCACCGATGGAAACCACTCCCTGTACCTCGACAGTGCCGTACACCCCGAAGTAGGGAGCGCGAACAGCGGGGCGATAGGTGAGCAGGAGCCTTGGTACGTCGAAGTCCCGCTTGCCCGTGTCCGGGTCAACCGTAGTGATGGCACAACGGGGGTCTGGCGCAACCATCCGCAACTTCAAGTCCGGCCCTACAGCGACGACGCCACCCAGCCATGAGTCCTCTTCGTGGGGCGAGCAACCTTCCAGCAGGAAGTTTGGGCGAAACCGACGGGCCTCGAACCCCACGATTCCTCCTGCGAGTTGCTCCAGCATTTCCAAGGATGCCTGGGACAATACTGAAATAGGGTATTCGTCAAAGGAGAGTCCAACGTCGTCGGTCTTGACGACTCGGACAGGCCCGCGGCAGAGGTCCGAGAGTGCGCTGTTCCACTCGCCGGAGACGACGTTTCCGGGGACGAGCCTGCCCCAGATGGGTGTACGAACAGGTTCGTCCAGTTGCACGTTGCCAGAGAAAGCCCTTTCGTCGGGAAAGGTAATCGTCAGGACATCAGCGTCAGCGTCGTAGTAGGCGAAGACCAAGGCTAACTGCGGTCGCTGCCGCTGGGTAAGCAGCCTCCCGCCCCCGTCGATGAGATGGAAGCGGCGGTCTTCGGCTATCCCTGTCGGGCCTACGGAGACTTCCATTCGGGCCTCGAGGGCAAGAGACTTGACCGCCGCCGTATAAATGGCTCTTATGTTTGGCAACTATCCGTCCGGTGAGGCCTTATGGTAAGTGAGTTCGTGGACGTTCGCCTAGCATAACTTCTATGTCCTGCAGTTGTCCATCGCGCAACACCCCCAAGGATACCTCGTCTTCGGGGCTGTTGTAATAAGTCAGGTGGGCGATCAGGCCGTTGGGGTTAGAGATCGAATAATCCCCGATTGATACGATTACGTCGCCCCCAGCCGGGAACTCAATCCCGTCGATGTAGACCGTCGAGTCGGACCCCCGCAATCCAGCTTTGTCGGCGGGACTGTCTTGCACTACGGAGATGATGAACGCTCCCCGCGTGTCGGCAGGCAATCCCATCTCCCAAGCGTAGTCGGAATTCATTGGGGCGATACTCACCCCGAGCCAGGGATAATTGAACTCGCCGTCAGCTATCAGGGGAGGAATCACTCGCTTTGCTATGTTGACAGGAACTGCCATTCCAATGCCGGAGAAGCTTCCGGTGCGGCTGACGATTTGGGTGTTGATGCCTATTACTTGCCCCAAACGGTCGAGCAGCGGACCACCCGAGTTGCCGGGGTTGATGGCGGAGTCGGTCTGGATCACCTCGGGGATGGTGAATTCTCCTAGGCCCCTGATGTTTCTCCCAACTGCACTCACAATGCCGGATGTCATGGTGAACTCCTGGCCGAAGGGGGATCCGATAGCGACGGTCAGTTGCCCAACCCGGACGGAATCACTATCGCCGAGGCTGGCGGGATACAAATCCCAGTCTCCTTCCTCAAGCTTGATGACCGCGAGGTCCGAGTGCGGGTCACCGCCTACAACGGTGCCTTTGGCCGCGGTGTCATCCGCGAAAATGACCGTTACTTGATCAGTCTCACCGATGGCGTTTTCTACAACGTGGTGGTTTGTGACAATGTGGCC
This sequence comes from Dehalococcoidia bacterium, assembly GCA_965261355.1. Taxonomy (GTDB): domain Bacteria; phylum Chloroflexota; class Dehalococcoidia; order Lucifugimonadales; family UBA3495; genus VXOI01. Next base: position 880,031 of record OZ253464.1, read on the forward strand.
TTCGTCGTCCCATACGAAGCCGGAGCCTGCCGCCCATAGTAGATCATCGGGTATGCCAGGCAAACCCTCGTAGGTAGAAGCACTCGGATTTGGTACCCGGATGTAAACCACGGAAGGAACGGAACTTTCATATATATCACTTAACACCTCTTCGAAAGCTGCCAGCATCTGTGCTGGAGTGAAATCGGCTTCCGACTGAGGTGGTTCAACTTTGGGCGCTAGAGTGGCCTCTGGCTGATCACCGGTGAGCTGACGGACGCTCGACTGGGAAATGGGCGTCGGTGAGGGACTTTGCGGAGGGGGAACTGTCAGGCTGGGGGAAGAGGTCGCGTCAATGATTCCGTCGTCGCCTATGGTCACATTTACTATCACGGTCGGCGCGGGTGGGGAGTCCTCAATTTCAGGGGCTGCAGTAGTAGACGCTGAGTCGCCGCAGGCCGCCACCGTCCACGCCAAGAAGGCCAGCATCAGGGCCAGAGGTGCAAACTTAAGAATCGGGATTGTCGAGGTCATCATTCACTGTGCTTCCTTTTCCATACTGCAAATCGATATACGCCAATCGAATTTAAACGGTTTTCCCGCTGCCGAGTGGGTAGCGAATCTGCCAATCAGGAAGAGCATTCGGCTGGGCACTGCGAAAATGAGTCGGAAGATGCTGCCGATTGCGTATAATCTATTGAAGGATGCGAGTGCAAAGGTACGCCTGAATGCAAGCAGGAGTGGGAATGGCCGTGTACAACCGACTGCGACGAGTGATGCTGGTGTGCTCGGCTGTCGCTCTGCTACTAGGGACGGCCGGTCTGTTGACGAGTGGTGTGCAGGCACAGGTTCCAGCTGAGCCTCATGCACTGGTCATTACCGTGGACGGGGTCATTAATCCAGTCAAAGACCGTTATATCAAACGGGCCATTGAGGAGAGTGTTGAAGCAGGCGCTGCGCTGCTGATCATCAGGTTGGACACCCCGGGCGGGTTGTTGAACTCTACTCGCGACATAGTGGAGCAACTGCTGTCGTCGCCTGTACCAACGGCGGTCTATGTCTCGCCGGCCGGAGCCCGGGCTGGATCCGCCGGTACATTCATCACAGCAGCGGCGAATTTCGCGGTTATGGCCCCGGGGACAAACATTGGAGCTGCGACCCCGGTGTCGAGCACCGGACAGGACCTCGACGAAACGCTGGCGAGCAAGGTGGAGAACGACGCGGCGGCCCTGATTCGCAGCATTGCCGACGAGCGTGGCAGGAACGCGCAACTACTGGAGGCGACGGTACGGGAGGCGGCATCGTACACGGCCCGAGAGGCAGTGGACGGGCGCGTTGCGGATTTCATTGCTGAAGACATCGACGATCTGCTTTCGCAGCTAGATGGTCGCATGGCACAGATTGCGGATGGCGAGTCTGTACTTGAGACCGAAGGGCTGCTGCAACGGACCCTCGAGAAGGACCTCTTGGAAACGATTCTGGAGTTCCTGTCAGACCCCAACGTCTCGTTCCTTCTGCTTTCCATCGGCGGCCTGGGAATCGTGATCGAACTGTTCAATCCCGGGCTGATCGCGCCGGTGGTGGTGGGTGTAATCTGCCTCATACTCGCGTTCGTTGCCCTCGGGAATCTTCCGGTTAACTGGGCGGGGGTGGCACTGATTCTGCTGGCAATTGCGTTGGCCGCCGCCGAAGTGGTGGTGGTGGGCTTCGGGATCCTGGGCGTCGCGTCGGCAGTGAGCCTGGTGATCGGGGGACTGCTGTTGTTCGCGCAGTTCGGGGATGCGTCGCCAACCCTGCCGCCGCTTTCGGTTAACCGCTGGCTCATTGTCGGCACCGGAATGGTAGCTGCGGCCAGCGTGATATACTTGGCCCGCCAGGCCGTCAAGTCACGGCATGAAGTACCGGAGAGCGCATCGGTGGCCATTGTGGGCATGATCGGCGCGGTGACCGCCGAGCTGACGCCGAGGGGAACTGTGCGGGTGGCGAATGACACGTGGTCGGCTGTGAGCGCAAACGGGACGAGGATTGAGTCGGGAGAGCCCATCGAGGTAATTGCTGTGGACGGGCTGGTTCTGACGGTTGTCAGGCATGAAAAATCGAATCTAGGCGATCCTTCCTGAGGTAATGCATTCTGTAGGAAACCTGGGTGCCTATTCCCGGTATAGGTAATCGGTAGGAGGGCTATATGTCAGCAGGCCTCATTATGGTTCAGCAATATCAACGGATGGTGATTCAACGGTTTGGTACATTTGTCGGCACGAAGAGTTCAGGACTTCACTTTCTGATTCCATTCGTATTCCACGGTACGAAAGTGGACCTGCGGGAACGAGTTGCCCGTGTGCCGACCCAGAAATACATCACTGCGGACAGCGTGGTGGTGGATATGGACTTCGTAATCTACTACCGCGTAATGGAAGACCTGGCCGATCGCGCAGTGCTGGAGGTGCAGAACTTCGAGCTGGCGGTAGTCAACCTGGCTTTCGCGACGCTGCGCGCCGTTATTGGATCGACCACGCTTACCGACGCACTTGCCGAGCGGGAAAGGATCCGGGACTCCATGCAGGTAAGAATGGACGAGGTCACCGAACGATGGGGGGTTAAGGTCTCGCAGGTGGAAATCAACGAGATCGACCCGCCGCCGGGCGTAAAGCAGGCGATGGAGCGTGAAAAGTCGGCCGAGGCCATCAAGACCGCTGATATCACTGAATCGGAAGGTTTCCGCCAGGCGCAGATAAACCGGGCCGAGGGCGAAAAGCAGTCCTCGATCCTGAGGGCCGAGGGCGAACGACAGTCGGATATTCTGAAGGCGGAAGGCGACCAGCAGGCGGCGGTGCTGCGTGCGGCAGGGTTCAGCGAGGCCCTGGAGAAAATCAACGCAGTGGCAAACCAGGCGGACGGAAGAACCATGAGCCTGCAATACTTCGAGACGCTGAAGTCGCTGGGCAATTCTCCGTCGACCAAGTGGATATTCCCGATGGAGTTTACTTCCATGCTGGGTAACTTCATGTCCATGGGCAGCAACGCCGGCGGCAGCGGAAGCAGTGAACATCAGAGCAACGGAGCAAGCTGAACGATAACAACAGTTTCCTGACGGCAACAGAAGGCCGGGCTCGAAGCCCGGCCTTTTCTTGTTTGTGGCAGAGAAATTCAGCCGCAAATTGATCGCGAGGATACGTCGCCTACCCTGGCTGAGTGTCCGACGGCTGAATGAGGCCGTAGTTGGCGTCGGCACGGCGATACAGGACACTGTATCGGTTAGTCTCCACGTCCAGGAACATATAGAAGCTGTGGTCGAGGTATTGCATCTGGAGCGCAGCATCCTCGATGGTCATGGGTTCCATGTCGAAGCGCTTTATCCTGACGAGGTCGCCAACCAGAGACGCAAGTAGCTCATCGTCTTCGACGTCGATCTGTGCCGCCAACGCTTCCTGTACCACAAGGTCAGCGTCCGGGGCGTTCCTGGCATGGCGTTCGCTGCGATAGTTCTGGGATTTCCAACGCTTGAGCTGGCGGTCAAGGGCGTCGGCCGCGGAGTTGACGGCGGCGCGGGCACTGCCAGCGCGACGCTGGGCGCGCAGCAGGTCTCCCCCGACATTCAGCGACACCTGGACCACTACCCTGTCCTGATGCGAGCGGGTCGACTCGCTGGCCATTTCCACCTCAGCCCTCTGGATGGCGGGCTGATGGCGGTCAAGAGAGGCAAGCTTGGCGGCCACGTGCTCCTTCATCGTGCGGGTAACCTCAATGTTCCGGCCCTGGATACTCAAGTCCATTGTCACACCTCCTTATATCCAGAATCAGAAGATGGAACCTGCGGTTCACCGAATGCCCGAAAAAGGGTGAGTATGATACCACAGCCGCCATACAAACAGCATAGCAGTTTTTGGAGATAAAGACCGCCCTACCGAGAGCGGAACAGAAGTAGAACCGGGTGTCCAGTATTAGTGAGAGGAGGTGGAAAGGAGCTCAGGGTTGAGAGGCGAGTCCGCAAGGAATTCAAGGGCGGATGAGTAAGGTTCCGCGTTCCTGGAGGCTACTTGTTGCAGGCGTTCCAGCAATGCCAGATCTGTCTTGACCATATATCGGAGTCGTCGTACCAGTTCCTCTTCGACTACTTCGAGGAACTCCTGAGTACGGTGCTCTCCGCGGCGGGCGGCGAGGCCACCAGAGGACTCAAGAAATTCCCTGTGCGCCTTTAGACTTTCCCAGAGCTCTTCGATTCCACGACCGGCGTGGGCGGCTGTGAGCGTTACCGGAGGTACCCATTTCGGGGTGGTGAGGGCCATTCGCAGCATGGCAGTTACTGAGGCAGCCATCTGGTCGGCCCCGTCCCGGTCGGCCTTGTTGACGATATACAGGTCGGCGATCTCCATGACGCCGGCCTTCAGAGCCTGGATAGAATCTCCGGCCTCGGGGATTAGGGCCACGGCAACGGTATCGGCCACACCCATTATGCCCAGCTCGGTCTGGCCCACGCCCACGGTTTCCACCAACACAACATCGTATCCGGCGGCATCAAGGGCCCTAGAAATGCCCTTTACGATGCGGGGGAGTCCGCCGGTCTGCCCGCGGGTGGCGATGCTACGAATGAAAACTCCCGAGTCCAGATAGTGCCGCTGCATCCGGATGCGGTCGCCCAGTAGTGCACCGCCGCTAAATGGGCTGCTAGGGTCGACTGCGACTATTCCCACACGCTTGTGCATGCCGCGCAGCAGTTGGGTCAACTGGTCGACGATTGTGCTCTTACCTGCCCCGGGAGGGCCTGTTATGCCGATGGTATAGGCGCGACCGGTGTTTGCGTCAATTTCGCGCATCACTTCCGCTGCGGCAGCGTCGCCACGCTCCAGCATGGATATGACACGAGAGAGAGCCCGCTGCTCGCCGACCAACAGCCTTTCGGCCAACTCAGACAACGTTCAGCGTCTCCATTTCGGGCAAGCGAAGTTGTGAAAGGGAAGGGGCTTTTCCAGCACGGTTCTAGTGGTTGAACCCGCCAGCGAATCCCCGTGCACCGGCGGTGATGAGAAGGTCGGGCCGGTTGCCCCAGCGCTTGAGGAAGCGACCGAAATTTTTGCGGGAAAGTTCATCTCGCTGATTGTCGTCCAGTTCTGTCCACTGCCGATGTTCGTGACGCACGATGGGTAGGGAAGAGTCTGCGAAGACCCGGTAACCCTTGTCTTTGAACTGGAAGCAATAGTCAATATCAAGGTTCCGATAGAAGCGGAACACCTCGCGCATTAGGCCTACGTCGTTGATGGCCTCGCGGCGGAAGGACATACAGTAAGCCTGCATTGCATCGGCCTCGCCCTCATCAACCTCCTCGTGAAAGTGCTGCATGTCGTCGGTGGTCAAGCCATACGGGCCGAAAATGCCCACCGTTGGGTCGCTGAGGCGGTCGGCAACAGGCCCCAGAATATCGCCCACTATTTCGGCCGACCCATCAACGATGATGATGTGTTTCCCCAGGCTCTGCTTAATGCCTATGTTCTTGCTGGCGGCATCGCCAATGACGTGGTCGCAGTGAACCACGCGGATGTTGTCGTGCTGCTGCCGCATCTCTTCCAGCATCTCGCCAGTGCCGTCTGTCGAGCCGCTGTCGATCACGATTATCTCGGCGGAACGGCCCACGGAATGACGAAGCATCCCATCGACACAACGTCTGACGTCTTCAAGGTAGCCGTATGCGTTCAATATGAAGGTGAAGTCGTACCGTGGAGGCTCATCCAACCGCGAGGGGACTTCACGAGAAGAAGACACCGCGTCCCATTTCTCCAACCGGCGTTCCATCTGGGTCTTGGGTCGGGCACGAGACCCCTCTGAAGAGTCCTCAACCACGAAACCATTGGCGGAAAGCTGGGAGCGCATGGTGTCGGCAGTATCCCAGGTACGCAGTTCTCGCAAGGACTCGCGCTCTCGGAGGGAAGCGACTACGTCTTCGTCGACTGAGTAATCTTTGGGCGCCTTGTGGAGGTCCAATCCGAACATTTCGTCGAATTCAAGCAGCAATTCCATCTTCGTGCGACCGGGCAGGCCGGAGCGAACCATTTCCCACGTAATCGCCAAAGCGCCTGGCAGGTTCAGGTCGGAGTCGATGGCGTCCCAGAAGCGCTGACGGAAGTTGGTAGCCTCGGCCGTGTGGCCGCTGCTTTCCGGCTCCATGCTCCACTGCCAAATTCGGGAGCGAAGATTGGTAAGGGCTTTTTCCGCCGCCCTCAGCGAGGTAAATGTGAAGTTCATGCGGTGTCGGTAGAGCACCGACATGCAGAGATACCGGAAGGAGAGGGGATCAAAGCCGCGCTCGATCAGCTCCTCGATGAGGAAGACGTTCCCTGATGACTTTGCCATTTTGGCGCCGTCGGCCAGCAAGTGCTGGGCGTGTACCCAGTAACGGACGTGCTGGTATCCGAAGGCGGCCTCGCTCTGTGCGATTTCGTCTTCATGGTGTGGGAAGATGTTGTCGACGCCGCCGGTATGAATGTCGAAGAATTCGCCCAGATACTTGGAGGCCATGGCCGAGCACTCGATGTGCCAACCTGGGAAGCCTTCTCCCCACGGGCTGTCCCACTTCACGTCGCGACCGGGTTCAGCGGCCTTCCACAGGGTGAAGTCTCGCGGGTCTCGCTTGAGCGGATCAGCCTCGGCGCGGACGCCCTCTAGCAGGTCGGCGCCGGTGTTGCGGGAAAGCTTTCCGTAATCGGAGAAGCTGGGGACGTCGAAGTAAATGTTACCGCCGCGCTCGTAGGCGTGGCCCTTCTCGAGCAGGGCACCAACAATGGACAGCATTTCAGGGATGTGCTGGCTGGCCCACGGGAAGACATGGGCGTCCATGATGTTCAGGCGGGTTTCGTCGCGATGAAATCGACCGGCGTAAAGCTGAGCGATTTCCTGGACAGTTTTGCCTTCGGCCAGGGCGGCGAGGATCATTTTGTCCCCGCCTGTTTCCACCAGTTCCTGGCGCATATGACCGACGTCGGTGATGTTCTTGACGTGCTGCACCTCTAGGCCATGGTGCATCAGCGCACGTCGGATCCAGTCGGCCATCATGTAGGTCCGGAGGTTGCCGATGTGGGCATCACGGTAAACCGTTGGCCCGCAAGTGTACATCCGAACCGCGCCCGGCTCTGCGGGCTCGATCTCCTCTACCCTTTTAGTAAGGGTGTTGTAGATTCGCAGCAACGCAAACGCCCCTTTCCGCGGAATACCGGTAGTTTAACACGCAGCCGAAGCTGCCGCCATATTGCGAGGGTGTTGGGCAGGGCAATCGCGTTTTGATTCTGGGCACACAAATTGGGCCGGAATAGAGGTGGCGGTGAAATTGACAGTAATTCCCCGGATTCTGGGTGCGACGGTAGACGAGGGTTTGGATTCCCGCCTGCGCGGGAATGACTGGTTATGGGGCCTCCGTCGTTGAAGACGCGATTGCCCTGGAGGCCGGTCTCAATATTCGAAGGTCCTCTCGTGGAGATGTAACATCCTGTAACATTTTGTGACATCAGTATCAATTTGGCTTTCATTTGAAACATAGCGCTCAGGCGATTCAGGGAATTCTTTTCCAGAACAATTGTACGATACACAGCGCTCCGGGGCAAGGGGGAGATTTCAGCAGCAGGGCAATCGCGTTTTGTTTCTGGGCACACAAATTGGGCCGGAATAGGGGTGGCGGTGAAATTGACAGTGCTTGCTTGGGTTCTGGGTGCGACGGTAGACGGGAGTTTGGATTCCCGCCTACGCGGGAATGACAGGTCACAAGGCCTTCGGCGTTTAAAACGCGATTGCCCTGGGGTGTTGGGCAGGGTTCGCAATCAGGTGGTCTGGCCGATCAAGCGTGTTCGACTTGGGATTTTCGCCCTCTCCCGAATCCACTCCTTCGAGGAGATGGGATAAGCCAAAATCCGATGCCCTTGAGGGGATGCCAGTGGGACTCCAGTCTCATTTTCCGTGGGTCCTCTCGTGGAGATGTAACATTCTGTAACATTGTGTAACGTTAGTATCAATTTGGCCTTTATTTGGGACGGGGTATTCTGGGGGTTCAGGGGCCAGATTGGCGGTTCAGGGAATTCTCTTACAGAACAATTGTACGAGTAACGACGCTTGAAGGCAAGGGGGAGACTCCAGCAGTCAGGATTGCGAATCAGGCGGTCTAACCGGCAAGGGATAAGGGGGGGTTGGATTCCCGCCTGCGAGGGAATGGCGGGCCTCAAGCTGGCATACCACCTAAATTGGAACGCTATCGGAGTGTTGTAATCAGCCGTGTTGCACCACAACTCCCGCCGATTTGAGAGCGGAAATTTCACTTGGAGAATAGCCGGATTCGGCTAGGATTTCGTCCGTTTCAGCGCCCAGCACAGGGGTAGGTCGGCCGACCCTGGCGGGGGTGCCCGACAGGCGCGGAACCACGCCAAGGTGGTCCGCCACACCGAAGCCGGGATGCTGCCGTTCCACGATCAGCCCAGCTTTGCGGACATGCGGGTCTCCATGGAAGTCGTGAACAGCGAGGTTCTCGATGGCGCTGACGCCAACCGAGGAGAGCCGTTCGGTCCAATTTTGTCGGGCGTCCTGTGCGAAGATCTCCGACAGGGCTAGGGTCAACGCTGAATCATTCTGGTCCCTCTCGTAGGCTCCCTTGAACCGTGGGTCGGTGGGTAGGTGGGCAAACTCTCCAAGACCGGCAAGAGTCTGCCAGGAGGACTCATCCGGGCAGTGCAGGTACAGCCAACCGTCTGCGGCCTGGTAGAGACGAGACAAGGCAGAGAACCCGCGCACGTCCAGGCCCTCTGGGTCGGAGCGCTGGTAGCCTTGGTAGTCGAGGAAGTACGGGGACTGGAGCAGGCAGGCTGTAAGGGCCAGACCCCCGTCGACGGACTGACCCCGGCCGGTGCGTTGCCTTTCGTGAAGGGCGAGCGCAACGGAGTAAGCACCCAGCAGGCCAGTGGCGTAGTCGTTCATCGGATATGACAAGAGTTGTGGCGCCGAGTCGCGGCCACCGCGGCGTACTTGGATGCCCGTGGTTGCCTGAGCCAGCTGTTCCCAGCCGGGTCGCTCTGCCCAAGGGCCATCGTGTCCGAATGCATTGAGGGAAGCGTAGATTATGTCAGGCTTTCGATTGCGAACTTCCTCGTAGCTCAATCCCAGACGCCTCATACTGCCCTTGCGGTTGTTTTCCACCACCACGTCGGCAGATTCAAGCAGCCTCCAGAACACTTGGCGGCCTTCATCTCTCTTGAGGTCGATCTGGATGCTTCGCTTGCCCCGGTTGACGTCAAGGTTGCCGGAGTAATCGTAGGGTCGCGAGGGGTCATCAATCTTGAGGACGTCGGCGCCGAACTCCCCGAGGGTGCGGCCGCAGGTGGGACCCGCAAGGACGATGCAGAGGTCCAGGACTCGCACCCCTTCCAGCGCCGAGAGGACTGACTTGTGGCCGTTAGAGGACTGTCGAGCCGAGGCGGACTTCACTTCCGACAAGGCGGATTGAGAGTGCTCTCCCAGTGTTGGAGCGCGACGCGGAGCAGGGCCCGGCGTCCCCCTTAGTCGCACTGGCGCTCCGGGTTGCTTCATCGGGCCGTGGACAGCATCGTCAACCTCCACGACCATACCAGCCGCGAGGGCATGCTCGTGCACCATCCATTCGTCAATGGTCTTGCAGACAGTGCAGGCGCCGCCGGTCTCGGCAATGGCGTCTTCCCATTCCTTTGCGGTCTTCTCCTTGAACAGGTTTTCCACCCGGTCCCGCCACAATTCAATGGTTTCAGGGCTTACATCGGTGCCATACAGGTCCTCTAGATCTTCAATCCATTCGGGACGACCCGCTGCCAGCAGGAACTGGCTGGCGAATCGCTGATACATTCCGTGATTCTGGACGTAGCGACCGTCGGCGCACTGATATTGGTGGGACATCACGTTTCGTGGAAGCTGGAAGAGGTCGGGCGGGTCAATGTCATGGAAGTTGGACAGGTGCCGGCCCATGGCGGCAAACATCGCGCTGTGAAGCGGGACCTCGATGCGCTGCCCCTTGCCGGTACGCTGGCGGGCGGTCAACGCCATGGTGACGGAAACAGAGGATATGATGGCAGCGAAAGTGCTGGCCGTAGGCAAAGGCAGGAACAGCGGTTCGTCCATGCCGGCAACGCCCTGGTGTGCGCCGGTGGCAGCGCCAACAATGGGTTCCCAGCCGCGGTCGTTGCGGTGTGGGCTGTCTTCGCCAAAGCCAGGCAGGGAGCAGTAAACCAAGCCGGGATTCGACGCGGTAGATTCGTACCCGATACCCAGGCGCTCCGCCACGCCGGGGCGGAAGTTTTCGATCAGCACGTCGGCCCAGCCTACGAGGTCATGGGCCTGCTTTCGCCCTTCGGGGGATTTCAGATCCAGAACCACGGAGCGCTTGCTGCGGTTCCAGGTGGCGAAGGCGGGTTCAAGGCGTGCAGGGTCGCCTCCCGGGCGTTCCACTTTGATGACGTCCGCCCCCTGTTCGGCGAGAAGCATGCCTAGAAGAGGTCCCGGTATGTATTGTCCGAACTCAACCACCCGGACTCCACGCAGGGCGCCTCCGGTTTGGGTGCCTGCATCGTTACTGGCTGCGGTGGTCATAGAGTGTCTCCCTGCTGTCTTAACGTTGGATCAGGTCAATGGCTGTGAGTATGGGCTGGAATTTTAACTGCCCGGCCCGTCTTGGCTGATTCGATGGCGGCGGCTGTGATTCGGGCGGCCTGGAGGCCGTCGTTGCCCGTAGCCGATGGGTCTCGGCCTTGCTCCAGGGCCACGTGAAAGTCTTCCAACTCAGCGACGAAGTTGGCGAGATAGTCGTATTCGTAGGACTGGCATTGGTTGAGGGACGCGCTTGCCACTTCGGCCTTGCCGAGACGGGCTTCCCAGATCGTCTCCTTCGTGGCGATGCGTCCGTCCGACCCGTACAGGGCGAGGTCATTCTGAGTGTCCGGAATCATTCGGCCGCACATCACCTGGGCGATTGTGCCACTGCTCATACGGAGGGCGATAGTTGCTATGTGTTCCAGGGGCTGCGCGGCAGTCTGACCGTCGGACATGGCGACGACCTCAACAGCCTCTTCGCGAAGGAGGAAGCGCATTAGGTCGAAGACGTGCACCCCCAAGCCAACTAATACTGATGCGTCGCCTATGAGGTCGGGGGATTCCCACCATTCGCGCAGACCAGTGCGGGGCAGATGCTCGGATTCGCCGCGGTTGCCACGTCCCCACTGGCCGTGGGCCAAGCGTATTCGGCCGATTGTTCCATCGTCGATGAATTTCCTGGCCCACAGGTGGGCAGGATGGAAACGCAGTTCGAATCCCATCCCTAGGGTAACGCCGTGGTCGCGGCAGGCGTCCACCATTGCAACGGCGTCGGACTCGGTGGTTGCCATGGGCTTCTCAACTAGCACGTGCTTTCCCGCAGCAGCGGCCCTGATGGTCTGAGGGGCGTGAAGATAGTTGGGAGAAGCGACGAAGACTGCGTCAACGCGAGAGTCGCATAGGAGGAGGTCGAGGTCGCTGTAGGCAGCATCGGCCCCATGCAATTCGGCGAACGCGTCGGCCCGCCCCTGGTCGCGACTGAAGACCGCTACAAGCCGGGAATCTCGAGCCAAGTTCATCGCCGGCGCTATCTTGAGGTCGGCATGAGAGCCTATGCCAATGATTCCCCAACCGAAAGACAAGAGTGAACTCCTTACGTCGGCGAAATTGTGAGGGCTATGCCCGCGATATGGTCACCTGCTTGCCGGAAGAGACCTGCTTGAACCGGGCGTCGTCGTCCACGATCTTACCAATGATTGCCACGCCGTTTGCGGTCCGGATTTCGTCGCCGCGGCTGGCAGGAGTTGGGCCGAAGAAGATGCAGGACTTGTTGCCCAGAGGCCAGAAGGCCAAGGCGCCGAAACCTACGAGTTCCTTCAGGTCCTGCGATTCCGCGGTAACGGGGGGTCCGGAAATAAATTTCGTCGCCCCAGGTGTTGCCCATGGATGAGATAGGAAAGGCCTCCCGCACGGCCCGCGCTGGTGCGGAGTGGTTCAGCTCCGCCTTCAGTTCCACCTTTCCGGCGGTGATGATTATGTCATTGGGCAAGACGAGTCGTTAACCTCAGACCGCCTTGGGAGCGGTGAAGCGTTCTGGAGAGAAGTTCTGGATTGGCAGTGAGGTCTCGTTTCGGGAAATCGAGTCGGCGACGGACTTGCCGATTCCTGGAGCGAGAAGTATGCCCTTCTTGCCTGCGCCGGTGGCCAGCCAGGCATTGCGGTAGCCGGGGACGCGACCCAGGATGGGGAGCCAGTCGGGTGTCACCGGGCGAAGGCAGGCGGTATGCATCTCCAGCCTGGCCTCGCTGATGGCAGGCAGTATCCGTTTAACCCCGGTCAAGATTCGCTCCCTTGTTTCCGGCAAAGGCTCCAGGTCGAAGCCTCGCCAGTCCTCGGTTGTGCCGCACCAAGCCAGACCGTCGGGCTTGGCGTAGATACTGGCGCCGTCGCCGGAAACATCGTACTGCAAGGGGTCGCCGGGCAGCTCCATGCGCAGGATCTCACCCTTGAGAGGGTCCGCGGGGATGTAGGTGTTGAGCCAGTGCTCGGCCTGACGCGACCAAGGACCCATGGCCAGCACCACCTGGGCGCACTCTATTTCGCCGTCCTCAAGCAATACGTTGCTAACACCGTCTCCAACAACCCGCAGTCCGAGCACCGTTCCGGGGCGCAGCCTTGCGCCTACGTGCTCAGCGGCGGAATACAGGGCCCTGGTAAAAGCCTGGCTATCCAGTTGGTAGTTCCCGGACTTGACCAGGCAGCCGGCAAAGTTCCGACTGACCCGCGAATCGAGCTTGCCTACCTGACTTTCGTCTATCAACGAGGCGGTAAAGCCGGGGGTCTGCGAGAATCTCGATGCCAGTTCCTCCAGTTCAGGCAGCTCGGGTTCTCGAAAGGCCAACATCATTTCTGACGTTTTCCGAAGCTGATAGTCAATTTCCGTCAGCGCCTTGAGTTCGGGGTAAAGCCCCATATGCAACTGGAAAGATTCCCAAGCAAATTCTGACAGAGGGCCAGGGATGCCTTGGCCAGTAAGTGGGTTCAGGCCGCCAGCGGCGTACCCGGAGGCCTGAGAGGCTATGCCCTCCCGCTCGATTATGGTGCTGGTGAGTCCGGCCTGGCCAAGGTAGTAGGCAACGGAGCAGCCAGCGGCCCCTCCTCCAATTATTACAACGTCTGTCGATTCAGCCATAGTTAGGTTATCCTGATGAAATTGGATGCTGGAATTAGAGTCGCGTGGCGTTCCAGCGTCGAATGAGGTTAAAATTCAAGCTGGCAATCCACAGGAGTAGATTCATGCCTATATACGAATACTATTGCTCAAAGTGTAATAGCGAATACGAGATGATTCGCCCGGTGTCCCAATCGGACGACCCTGCTCCGTGTTCAGAATGCGGTCAGCCCGGGCAGCGCCAACTTTCCAACTTTGCCTTCCGGTCGAACACCTTCACTGCACCCAAATTCAAGGCGTCCCTGGAGAAGCCGATGCGGTCCAGGCCTGAGACACCGTCCAGCCAGGACTAGCTCCTTCTCCTGGCTCTTTCCGGCTCCCGGGTAGCTTCAGCCACCGCCGGCGGCTTCCGCCCTAGCTTCGTTGCAGACTATGCAAGTACAGGAGGCACGGAGCGCGCGAAACGTGTAGATTCCGGTGTAATGCGTGTCGTCCCACAGGAATTGCATGCCGTAGTTTCCCACGGGCATGTGGTCGATGGCCTTCACATCAACAGGCACCGACTCAGGGTCGAGCACCGGCCGCCCCGTCATTTCCTCAACGCAACTGGCACAGGGACAGCGTAGCCGCAAGTAACGGTGAGGATACGGACTGCGGTGTCCGTCGTCCCAAATTATGACGATAGAGTGGCCCTCGAGGTTGATTTCCTGGGGAAAGACCGGATCTTGCTGCATACGTAATGACCTGTCAGGACGTGGCGCTTCCGCCCGTTCACGTTTGTGGTTGAGCCTGGACATCGCCGAGGCGGGCGGGGCGGGGCAATTCGTCGGGATCGATGGTAATTTCGATGATGCTGGGTTTTCCGGCGTTCAGGGCTTCCAGCATTGCGTTGCCCACGTCTTCGGGCCTTTCAACGTAGAAGCCGGCACCTCCGAAGAGCTCCGCGTACTTGTCGTATCGAGGGTTCAAGGTATCGGCGCCAACGTAACGCTCGTTGAAGGCGAACCGCTGATAGGCCTTTTCCGAACCCCAACTGCCGTTGTTCATAATCACTGTAACTACAGGCAGGTTGTATTCGACGGCGGTGGCGAATTCCTGGGCGTTAAAAAGAAAGCCGCCGTCGCCGTTGAAGTTTACGACGGGCCGGTCTGGAGCGGCGAACTGGGCACCCAGAGCAGCGGGGAAACTGAATCCAAGTCCTCCCAGGTCCAGAGAGGTCAAGAGGCTGCGAGGTTGAAGGAAGTCCAACCGGTCCTGTCCGAAATTTGGGGCCAGGCCGGCATCCAAGGCGACAATTGCGTCACGGGGCATGACCTTCCGCAACTCGGCATACACCCTCTGGGGCTTCATCGGCAGCGTATCCAGGCGCTCCTCGCCGCGCAGGCGCTCCGCCCGGCGAGCGTTCCAGCTCCTGACCTCGTCGGCCCACTGCGGGTTGACGCGAGGTTCCTTCTTCCTCAATTCCTCAAGCAGTCCCTCCGTCACAGCCCCCGCATCGCCTTCGATGCCGACAGTTACCGGATAGTTTCGGCCAATTTCCTCCGGATCTATCTCGATCTGGATGATTTTGGCATCGGCGGGTATGAAACGGTTGTCGTAGAAGGTGGTCGACTGGCCCAGCCGGGTGCCGATTGCCAGGATAACGTCGGCTTCTCGTGTGGCTTCAATGCCCTCGGCCGCGCCCAAGCGGCCAAGGTGGCCTAGGAAGTTCGGGTGGTCGGAGGGCACGGCATCGGCCCGACCGTAGGATGTGACCATGGCTGCACCCGTGAGTTCGGCGAGGCGGCAAACCGCGCCGCTGGCGTTGCTCCACTGCACTCCACCGCCGGCCAGGATCACCGGACGCTCCGCAGAGGCCAGCACGTCGGCGGCGCGCTGGATGAGGGTCAGGTCGCCGCGGGAACGGGTCTGCCCCGGACGGTAGGCATCGGGAGGCAGCAAGTCAAGCTCCACCTCGGCACCAGGCAGCAAGTCACGGGGGATGTCCAGCAGCACGGGCCCCATTTTGCCGGAAGTGGCAACCCGAAAGGCATGGCGGAGGGCGTCAGGCAGGCGGTCTATACGGTTGATCGGGAAAGCGGCCTTTGTGATGGGCTTGAACAGCGCGACCTGATCGAACTCCTGCGTAGAGTTGCGGTACTGGTCGCGGCGGGAGGCCGAGGGCGCGATGACAACGACCGGCGAGTGAGCCACGTAGGCGGAACCGATGCCGTAGGTGAGGTTGAGGACCCCAGGTCCGTTAGTCGCAAGGCATACGCTGGGCGCGCCGGAGATGCGGCTGAAGCCGTCGGCCATGAGCGCGGCACCCTGCTCGTGGCGCACACCAACGAACTTCATGTCATCGCGGTCGTAGAGTGGGTCGAGGATGTCGAGGAAGGACGAGCCGACGATGCCGAATAAATGGGAAACACCCTCCTGTTTCAGGAGTTCGATTACGGCCTCCCCTGCCTTGAGTCGCTGGGTCAAGAGTGGTCCTCCGGAGTGAATAATTGAATCGCAGTTTAACACAGGACGGCTTTCGTACTCTGCCCTTTGCGCTTCCTTCGTTTAATCCATACAATCGTTTATAAAATCAGGTGGCCTTTCCCGGCCCGGAGGGTAAACCAATGGATTACGAGTACCTGCTGGTGGAAATCGAAGACCGCGTGATGATCATCACGATGAATCGACCAGAAGTCCTGAACGCGATGAACCACAAGCTGGACGAGGAGCTGTACCACGCCGTTATGTCCGCCAATGAAGACGATGGCGTAGGATGCATCGTTATTACCGGAGCAGGAGAGCGGGCATTCTCGGCGGGAGGCGATATCCACGAGCAGCGAGTGCATGCGAAGGAACTGACGGATGAGCAGCTGGAGGCGAACTCCCTTCAGTACCAGAATTGGATGTACGACATTTCAGCCTCGCCCAAGCCGGTAATCGGCATGATGAACGGGCTGGCATATGGAGGCGGAGCGGTGCTGGCGTCCTGCCTGGATATGCGCGTCGGCTGCGAGAACACCCGATTCCGCTTCTTGGCCGTGGCCTACGGTCGCATAAACAGCACTTGGACGCTGACCAACCAGGTCGGATGGCCCATCGCCAAGGAGTTCCTGTTCACCGGACGGGTGGTGGAAGCTGAGGAGGCCTACCGGGTAGGTCTGCTCAACCACCTCGTGCCAGTGTCGGAGCTACGCGCGAAGACGATGGAGATAGCTACCACCATAGCGGGCCATCGCCTGGAGTCGGTTACGGGAATCAAACAGATCCTGCTGCAGGACAAGGCGGCCGACCTGAGGGAAATGTGGGAGAACGAGGTGGATTTCACCAACAAGGTCAAGGGATACGGCGTGGAAGAAGCCTTTCCGGAGTTCATCGCCCGGAGGGGCCGACAAACCTAAGGCTTGGATCTGCCTTCAGGCCGTACTCAACCGCTCAGGGTGCCTTTGGTGCTGGGTACGGCGTGGAGGGATCGCGGGTCCGGTTCCAGCGCTTCGCGCAGTGCGCGAGCCGTCGCTTTGCACAGGGCTTCAGCCTTGTGGTGAGGGTCGATGCCGGCGAGAATTTTAGCGTGCAGGTTGATCTTTCCTTCCAACGCCAAAGATTCGAAGAAGTGTCGCACCAGGGAGCCGGGAAGCGTTTCCACCATGGCGTCGTCGATCGTAGTCTCGACGACCGCATAGCCGCGGCCTGAGCAGTCCAGGGCCACCATCGCCAACGTTTCGTCCAGGGGTACGATGGCGTGTCCCATACGGCGGATGCCACGAGCGTCCCCGATGGCTTCGTTTAGTGCGCGACCCAACGTAATGCCAACATCTTCCACCAAGTGATGCCAGCCTGTGTGGAGGTCACCCTCGGCCTTGAGGGATATGTCTATCAGGCCATGGCGGGAGATCTGGCTGACCATGTGGTCGAGGAAGCCATTGCCCGTATCAACGTCGTAGATGCCAGTGCCGTCCAGGTTGAGAGAAAGGTGGATGGCAGTCTCGCCCGTAGTGCGGTGGAGAGAGGCGGTGCGGCCTTCGGGGACAGCAGGCAGTTTGGAGTTGTCAGTCATTGGAACCCCCCGTGAGTTCGGCCAAGGCCGCAGCCACGGCATCGTTTTCATCCGGAAGGCCGACGGATGTGCGGACGCAGTCCTTCAGCCGGGGGTTGCTCCAGTGCCGCAGGAAGATGCCGCGACTGCAGAGGCCTTCAAATACAGCCTGACCGCTTCCTTCAGGCAGCTGACAGAGGATAAAGTTGGCCTTGGAGGGATATGGCTTGACCGCCGGAATGGCCCAGAGGAGCCGGTGCATGCGTTCCCGCTCCGACACAATGGCGTTGACCCTCTCCAAAAGCGCCGGCATGTCGTCTAAAGAGGCGATGAGGGCGGTCTCTGCCGCCAGGTTGACGTTGTACGGGGGCTTTACAGACATCATCGTGCGCGCAAGGTCGGGGTGCATGGCGCCGAGCCCGATCCGCAGGCCGGCCAGGCCAGCCCACTTGCTGAAAGTGCGCAGGACTACGAGGTTGGGGTATTCGTCGAGCAGCGCCATAACGGTCTGGCCGCAGAACTCGTAATAGGCCTCGTCAACGATCGTCAGGATGCCAGTGTCCAGCAAGGCGCGGACATCCGCCTCGCTGGGCATGTTGCCGGTCGGGTTGTTGGGTGAACAGACCACAATAACCTTGGTCCGCGGGTTGATGGCCAGATGGACTCCTTCCAAGTCGATTTCGAATTCGGAGTCGCGCGGAACTGAGACCGCCTCGCCGCCACAGATTTCGGCTCCAAGGGAGTACATCCCGAAGGTAGGAGTCAGGTTGATGATGTTATCGCCGGGGCCGATGAACATCCGGAAGAGCATGTCGATGAGTTCATCGCTGCCGTTGCCTGCGATGATGCGCTCCGGATCGATACCGACGTAACCGGACAGGGCCTGGCGCAACTGTCGCTGCTCGGGATCGGGATAGTGGTTGAAGTTGGGGAATTCGGCCAAGGCGGCAGCGACGGAGGGAGAGGGGCCGTAGGGGTTCTCGTTCCCGTTGAGACGGATTATCCTTTCGGACGGAATGCCCGCCCGCTCGGCCATAACCTCCACTGGCTCGACGCCCTGATAGACGTCAAGCCCGCGCATGTGGGGAAGCATCGACTGTTGCAGTTTTTCTGTAAATGTCGCCATGCTGTATCGACCAGACCTGCGAGATTAGGCCAAAAATTTCGAGAGTATCACCCCGCCAAAGACTTGAGGGAGTCGAGTCGCACTTGAACCGCACCGGCATGTCCGGCCAACCCCTCGGCGTCGGCTATCTGGACAGCCGCAGGCCCCAGGCGCTGGAAGTCTTCAGGGCTGAGGCCAACGACAGGCATTGTGCGGAGGAAGTGGTGAACGCTGAGGGCGGAGCCAAATCGGGCCGTGCCTCCTGTGGGCATGACATGACTGGGGCCCGCTATGTAGTCGCCCATCACTTCCGGCGAATATTCGCCGAGGAACAGCCCCCCGGCGTGATGAATCCGGTCCACCCAGCTCCACGGTTCCTTAAGCAGCAGGCAGAGATGTTCGGGGGCGATGCGGTTGACCAAGTCGACGCCTTCGTCGAGAGAGTCCACGAGAACGACCCTGCCTTGCCGTTCCAGTGCCTGACGAGCCACTTCACCGCGGGGGGCAGAGGCAAGCCTCGAATCCAACTGGGCCTCGACACGGTGGACCAAATCGGAACTATCGGTAACCAGTATGGCGGTGGCAAGGGGGTCGTGCTCCGCCTGCGCAATCAGGTCCGCTGCGCAAAAGTCGGCATTCGCCCCGTCGTCGGCGAGGATGATGGTCTCTGTGGGCCCGAAAACGCCGTCGATGTCCACGGATCCCTGCACCAGTTTCTTTGCGTAAGCGACAAATATGTTGCCGGGTCCGCAAATCTTGTCCACGCGCGGAATCGACTCGGTGCCATAGGCGAGGGCGCCAATGGCCGGAACACCGCCGATCTGATACATGGCATCCACGCCGGCTATTTTGGCGGCGGCGACCACCGCGGGATTCAGCGGTTGGGAGCCAGCGCGCGGCGTGGTCAGGATGATTTCGGCCACGCCGGCCACGCGGGCCGGGATGACCGTCATCAGGACCGTGGAGGGGTAGGCAGCCGTGCCCCCGGGGGCGTAAACACCGACGCGCGCCAAGGGGCGCACCAGTTCGCCCAGACCCTGAGAGGGGTCCATCCAGTCGCCGGGCAGCGTGGACTGATGGAAGGAACGGATGCGGTCCGCGGCCAGTTGCAGAGACTGCCAGAGTTCAGGGCTAACTTGCTCGCTGGCGGCATCCAGTTCCGACTGTGGAATGCGAAAGTCTTCAAGGTCCGCCCCGTCGAGAAGCTTCGCATAGCGGCGGACCGCAGCGTCGCCTTCCTGCTTGACGTCGGTCAGCATTCGCACCACTGACTCTGCGGGCGAGACGCCCTCACCGAAGGCCTCAAGCGTCCGAGCTGTCACCGATTCAGGTAGCGACGACAGGTCAAGGGGGTCTATGCGCGTGAGTACGTTTTCGGCGTTCTCCGCGCCTATGATGACGGTCAATGTAGCGCTGGCAGGCACTTGGGGACTCCGGATTTTGATTTGCAGGGGCTATTCTGGCAAAAACTCACGGACGTGGGCTATGGTGGCAGCCACGGCTTCGCGGCGATAGTTCTCCATTTTAGCCTCAGGAATCTTTTCATAAACTTCTTCGAGGCTGTAGGGCATCCGGTCGAGGAAGCGATCAACAGTCGACTGCACTCCATCGTTGTCACGGTACATGCGATTCAAGGCGAACTTGAGCCTAGACCACTCAAATTCCCGTCCCACGAAGCTGGAGACTCTATCCTTCCACTGGGTAAGCAACCCGTCCTCGAAGAAGGCCACACTTACTCCTGATTCTCCGCAGGAAACGGCGTGCCCTGCGTTAAGTGGGCCGCTTACTTCGGGAAGCGAGATACGGTCCATATCCAGCTGCACCGCCCTGTCCCAGATGTCGGCTTCAACCTGGTCTTCGGTGAGGCTGGTATCTTCGCTGGTGTCGAAGTTGGGCCTGTAAACGGTGGTGATCCAGACTTCGTCAGAGGCCAAGTGGCATAGGTAGCCAAGGAGGAAAATACGCGTCGCCTGCGACTGAGCACTTTCTTCCAGCAGTTCAGGGTAGATGTCGAACATAGTGCGGGCACCCGTGCCTACTTGGCTAACTGAAAGGGGAGCGAAGTGGGTCTGCTCTCTAGGCCACTTCGTCATGGCGCGAATGTCGGGGGAAGTGGAGCCCAGATAAAAGCTGCCGATATGGTCGTAAACAGATCCCCAATCAAGCTGCTCAGCAACCTGGTAGGCGAGATAGATATGCATGGGCAGGTTGGGCATTCTCAGCGTCCTGATGTCTGGTCATGTAAAGACCTGACAGTCTCTGACTGCTTCCCAAACCCACAAATTCCACCCACAAGACGGAATCGGGCGGGGGTGCTTTATTGTATATTGTTAATTTTGGGTTGTCGAACCTCTTTCGATAGGCGGACCGAACAACGAATCATAGGCGTGGGAGTGATCGTCAAATAGGTAACCCAACTGCGAAGCGGCAACATCAACCGCGCCGCATTCCCTGAGGTGATAGACCGCCTCCAACAGCCGTTCCTTTTCTACCAGAAGGCTTACCGAGAACCAGCCGATTTCCTCGACATTGTAGACCCGGGCGATGGTTGGGCCTCGGAGTCCTGCCAGCAAAGGCCGCGCCAGAATCATCCCGCTCACTTCGTCGGCAGACGTCCCCTGCACGTTTGCCGTCAACCGGAAGTAGGGTTCTGCGCGCATGTGGGCTTCCATCAATTCCGTGAGGCCATGCGCCAGTTCCAGCGCTTCGGGGGAGTGGGCCAAGAGTTCTGCGTTGGCCAGTAGACATGCCTGGGATGTCAGGATCGTCCCGTCCTCCAGGGTCTTCAAACGATTTTCGCGCAGGGTGGTCCCCGTGGCAGTCAGGTCTGCGATCAGGTCAGCGTAGCCAGCGACCGGCGCAGCCTCCAGGGTGCCGGAAGCCGGGGCTAGGGTGAAGTAATTTATTCCGCGGTCATAGAGAAAGCCACTGAGAAGCCGGGGGTACTTGGTGGCAATGCGAAGCTGTTTACCTTCCTGCCGAAACTCCAGCGCGAGATCTGCCAAGTCTGCCAGCGACGTGACGTCCAGCCAAACGTCGGGCACGGCCAGCACCAATTCGCACCGTCCGAAGCCCAGGTTCTCCACTAGAACGGCGGCCCTGCGGTCATCGTCACGGTACTCCAGAAGACGGTCCATCCCGGTGATTCCCAACTCGGCACTGCCTTCTTCCACTTTCGCAGTAATGTCAGCGGTACGCTGGAAGAGAACCTCGACGCCGGGGATGGCCGGAATTGAGGCCGTGTAGCGGCGGGCGTTTGGGCGGCGAACCGACAGCCCGCAGCCCTTCAGAAAATCGAGGGCCGGCTGATGCAGGTCGCCGTCGCTGGGCAAAAGGAGGCGCAGCGACAGCTTACTGTTTGTAAATTCTGTTTTGCTCATATCCCGCCCTTACCGCGGCCAAGTCGACTCAGATGCCTAGATTGATCCGGCCCGGTTCAGATATCCAGCATCTCGAAATTGCCGGTCTCTTCCACGATGGCGAACCGAGCATATCCTCGTTGCGAGGCATCGGCCCTAACTTCTTCCACAGTACGACCTGACATTTCTGTTTCGACCTGAATGCCCCCGGATCTCAGCTCCCGAGCTACCCTCAATGCGGCCGGCTGCGCAGATTCGTTCTGAGGCAGGACCAGCACGCAATCCGGTTCTTCCTGGGCTTGTCGCAACGAGTCGATGGTGAGGGCAACCAAGGCGTCAAGGTTGTAGGCGAAGCCCAGAGCAGGCACGCGACTGGTTCCCCCCAGGTCGCGAGCCAGCCCGTCGTAACGCCCGCCACCTCCCAAAGGGCCGGGCCAATTGGGGTGAGATACCTCAAAGATTATGCCGTTGTAGTAGGCCAAACCGCGAACGAGTCCCAAGTCCAGGACAACGTGCCCTCCCGTTTCGGTCCGTTCTGGCAGCAAAGTTAGAATCTTTCTCATTCGTTCAGTTGAACTTGAGTCGGCACCCGCCTTTCGTAGCAAGCTGGCGGCCTCTTCCAGAGCATCGGAAGGGTTACCATGGACCTGCGCTAACCGGCACGCTGCCTGTAGGGCCTGGCGGAAGGTCTGCTCGGCATCAGGACGTCGAATCTTGCGAAGAAGTCGCTCGACCACCTCTTCCGGCTTGCGCTGACCCAGCTGGTCAAGTGGGTTCGAACGCAGCACTCCGAGCAGCACGTTCTTGGCCTCTGCGTCGTCCAGCCCATTGACTGCCTGACTCAGGTAATCGTCGTCAGTTGGGCGTCCGATGAAGTGCAGCCGCCGGGCCTTGTCCATCAGCCCTTGGATTGCCGATGGGCCCTCGCTCAGTTGCGGGACGCTCTGCACAACGAATGCCCTGGCCCTTTCGGACAAGCCCAGTGGATCCAACAGGCTGTTCAAAATGTCAAGATCGGCCAACCGGAGCGTCCAACCCGTCAGACCTGACTCTGACAGGACAGAAGAGGCCAACTCGATCAGCTCAACGTCGGCCATGACGCTGGAGGACCCAAGCAATTCCCCTCCGATCTGGGTGAACTGGCCTCCCATCTGAGCATCTTTGGGGGATGCGAGGGCCGCGCCATCAAACCTGAATACCGAACCGCAATACTGCCACCTGGCCGGGAGGTCGATTTGCCCAGCATTTTCCAGGTAATGACGCATGGCCGGCGCGGTGAACTCAGGACGCAGACTGACGGCCCTGCTGCCAGGGTCGGTAAAGCTGAACAACTGAGAGGCCAACTCTCCGCCGGACTTACGGAGAAACAACTCCGTAGGCTCCAAGAGTGGAGTGTCAATGGAGCGGTAACCGTAGCTGGCAAGGAGAGAAGATAGATAGCGTTCGAGTGATACCCGCTTCAGGAGGGAGGGGCCGGTTAAATCAGACATACCGCGCAGTCGCGCAACGGGCGTTGCTGATTCCGCTGGCTGTCGATTCATAATGATGAGGGTCCTGCAATTTTACAGCTAGGGCCTAGAACTTTAAAACCCAGATCTTCCTACTATCTGTACACTTATCGCTGAAATTGTCGAGAAGTTTAGAGGTTATGGATGCGCGTTCAGCCCACCATCTACGTACACCGGCTGTCCAGTCGAGTAATCGCAGGACTCGGAGCAGAGGTACACCAGCAGCGGTCCGATATCCTCTGGGCGCCCCTTGCGTCGAAGGGGGGTATACCGAACCAGCAGTTCCTCCAACTGCTGTTCAATCGCCTGGCCACTGGAATCAATCCAGCCAGTGCCCAAGGCGTTGACCCGAATATTGTGCCGCCCCCATTCAACAGCCAAGGAGCGAGTCAGCGACAGCAGGGATGCCTGCGTAGCAGCGAATGCAGACCCGTTAATCATTCCTCGTTCGGCCAGTTCCGACACAACATTGACGACGCGGCCATACTCTCCGCTCGCCATTCGCGGCAGGGCCTGCTGGAGGAGAAGAAAAGGCATCCGTAAGTTGCGTGTCTGAACTTCTTCCCAGGCAAGCTGCCGAATTTCGGCAAAAGGAGCGGCATACATACTACGGCAGTCATTTACCATGATGTCCAGCCGGTAGTGATGGACATCAAATTCCTCCATCGTACGGGCGGCACTCACGTCTGAACCGGCGTTCATGACGGTCCCATGGCTTCCGGCTGGCAACGCTTCCATCACCGCGTCCAGCAGGCGTTGAGTCCGGGCGACGGCGAACACACTGGCGCCTGCCTCGGCCAGCGCCCCGGCGAGGAACGGGGCCTCTTCGCCTCCTGAAGTTGCAAAAACCGCAACCCGGCCAGTCAGACTGTATTCCGGCAGCACCGGCATGTTGGTCTCCCTGCTGAAGTGATGGAACCTTCTGAAGTTTGGCTTACCTTTCCAGACTATGGCTCCAGAGGAATGACTGGAGCGTGTCCCGTCGGAGTGATGCCGCCCGCTAGTCCACCGCCGTCTGCGATGATCATTTCCCCTGACATGTAGTCAGACGCACTGGAAGACAGGAATACCGCCAACGGGCCGAAGTCTTCCGGCTTACCCAGCTTGCCGATGGGCAGGAAGTCGCCGGACCGAGGCAGGCTGGAGGCTGTCGCTCCCATGTCGCCGGTGGGAACGAACCCGGGAACGATGCTGTTGGCGGTAATTCCGTGCCGCGCCAGATTGAACGACAGGACCCGGGTTAGCTGAATCATACCGCCCTTGCTGGTGCAATACATATAAATATCGCGCCCGCCGCGCATTCCGAATCCCGAGGCCACGTTGATGATCTTCCCGTGGCCTTGATCCACCATGGGCTTCGAAACGGCTCTGGAGCAGAAAAAGGCGCCGGTGAGGTTTACGTCCATAATGCGGTGCCAGTCTTCGTCGGAAATGTCCCATATCGGCTTGCGGACATTGTCCTGCACAGCCCCCGCGTTGTTTATCAAGACGTCAATCTTGCCGAACCGGGAAATTGCAGAGCTTATTAGAGCGTCCACCTGGGATGAGTCGGTGACGTCCGTAACCACGGCGATGGCTTCGCTGCCCAAGGTTTCCACTTCGGAGGCGGCCTCCTCTATCGGCCCGAAACGGCGACCTGCAATGGCCAGCACGGCCCCGGCGCGAGCCAGCGCCCGTACCATCGCCAAGCCGAGGCCGGTACCGCCTCCGGTGATGACAACCGTTTTCCCCTCAAGACTCAGCGATTCCAGCATACCTACCTATCAAAAAGCGAGATTCTGCTCAATGCATCCAGCTTCACGATTCTACGCGCTGAGGGTGACGTCTCCGGCGGTCAGTGTAATGAGTCTGCCGTCGTCCAACTTGAGAATTAAATTCCCCGTTTCATCCACTCCCGTTGCGATGCCGGTGTGGACGTCGGAGCCCGACGTTGCAGTAACGCGTCGCCCTGTCGTTTCCAACATTTGCCGCCATTCCTGCAATGGTGATTCGCTTCCATCCAAGCCGATGTAGAGTTCGTCGAGGTCGAGGAGCATCTGGCGCAGCAGAATTTCTCGATCGACGGCACTGCCTGAGGCAGCGTCAAGACTAGTGGCCAGTGCGGAGATTTCTTCAGACTCCGCAACATTCAGGGCAACGTTTATACCAAGGCCGAGGACAGCATAGCATACGGAAACTCCAGCAATGGCGCTCTCGGCGAGTATTCCAGCGGTCTTCTTGCCGTCGAGCATGATGTCGTTGGGCCACTTGATTCTGGGGTTGAGGCCGGTCGTCTTACGAATTGCTCGAGCCACGGCCACCCCTCCAATCATACTAATGAAAGGCAGCTTATCTATGTCGGGGCGGAGAAGAATGGAAAAAAGAAGATTGCCCGGCTGGGATACCCAACCGCGTCCCTGCCTTCCCCGACCAGCCGTCTGCATCTCGGCTATGACAACCGTACCCTCTTCGGCTCCTTCTCCAGCAAGCCTCGCAGCCTCGTCCATGGTGGAATCAAGCCCGTTGAAATAGAGGAACCGCCTGCCGACAACGTGAGTGAAAAGACCTTCTCGGAGCGTGGATGCTACAAGATTTGGCATCAATTACCTTGACGATTCGAAGCTCCCGGAGTTCGCATTAGGAAGAACCAACTACAGGAAGAACGAACTACCACCCGTGTTCCAACTTGTCCTGAAGCACTTCGACCAGACGCGACAAGGGTACGCGGGCCTGATACATGGTGTCGCGGTCGCGGATGGTTACCGCGTGGTCATCCAACGTCTCAAAGTCGACGGTAACGCAGTAAGGCGTTCCAATCTCGTCCTGGCGGCGATAGCGTCTGCCGATGCTCTGGGCGTCATCGAACTGTACCGCGAAGTGGGGTCGGAGCAAATCGTTGACGCGCTTTGCGGTTGGGGTTAGGCGTTCGTTCCTACTCAGAGGCAGAACCGCAACAGTGACCGGCGCGAGGCGACGGTGAATGCGGGAGACTACGCGCACTGCGTTCCCGTCTGGTTCTTCGTCGTAGGCGTCCAGCCAGAAGGCAAGGGTGGCGCGGTCCACTCCACCCGATGGTTCGATTACGTAGGGGTAATACCTGGTCTGCAGCTCGTCGTCGAAGTACGAGAGGTCCTCACCACTGAATTCAGCGTGCTGTTTCAGGTCGAAGTCGGTGCGATCCGCAATGCCTTCAAGCTCCGCCCACCCCCAGGGGAAGCGGTATTCGATGTCGTAACAGTCCTTGGCATAGTGTGCGAGCTCGTTGGGTCCGTGGCGACGCAACCGGAGATTCTCCGAGCGGACCCCCAGGTCAACGTACCACTGGAATCGGTCCTTCACCCACCGGTCCAGCCATTCGATGTCTGTGTCGGGACGAACGAAGAACTCAACCTCCATTTGCTCGAACTCACGAGTTCGAAAGGTGAAATTTCCTGGTGTGATTTCGTTCCTGAAGGACTTGCCAATTTGACCGATGCCAAAGGGAAGTTTCTTTCGACTGGAGTTAACCACGTTGGGGAAATTGACGAATATGCCCTGCGCAGTTTCGGGCCGCAGCCATACCTCATGGGCTGTGCTTTCCACCGGCCCCATGAAGGTCCGGAACATAAGGTTGAAGCGGCGGGGATCAGTCAGTTCTCCGTTGCAGTGTGGGCACCGCAAGGACTTCGCCGCTTGTGCGCCAACTGGGGCCGAGGGGTCTATTCCCGCGTCTTCCAGAAGGTGGTCCTGACGAAAGCGCTGATTGCATTCGCGACACTCCACAAGAGGATCGCTGAAGTTTTCCACGTGGCCGCTTGCTTCCCACGTACGGGGGTGCATCAGGATAGCGGCGTCGAGTCCGACCATGTCATCCCGGCCCGAAATGACCGATCGCCACCACGCTTCCTTGACGTTTCTCTTTAGTTCGACTCCCAATGGCCCATAGTCCCAAGTCGAACCGAGTCCGCCGTAGATTTCGCTGCTCTGAAATACGAATCCACGACGCTTCGACAGAGACAGAATCTTGTCCATGTCAGCGTACGGAAAAGTGCGGGCCACTGTACAACCTCCGGGGGCAGGCGAAGAAAATGCACTATCAGGTTACCAATGGCGAAGGCTTCACGCAATCTGCTAATCGGAAATCGGTCGTTTAAGGGGAGTTCGGATGTCAAACTCGTGAATCTCTGCTTGACACCCGTCCAGTTGCTTGCTAAATTAAATCTCCCACCGAAACGTGTGCGGAGATTTACGTATGCCAACAGTCAACCAGTTAGTGCGCAAAGGGCGAAAGCCTGTCCGCAAGCGGACTAAGGCTCCGGCGATGCATTGGGTCCAGAACTCCCTGCGCAACAGGGTTAAATGGGGTTCCGGCTGCCCTCAACGACGAGGTGTCTGCATCCAGGTGCGCACCATGACGCCCAAGAAGCCCAATTCGGCGCTGCGTAAGATTGCTCGCGTAAGATTGACGAACGGCGTAGAAGTCACTGCTTACATAGGCGGTGAAGGCCATAACCTCCAAGAGCACTCGGTGGTTCTGATTCGTGGCGGCAGGGTTAAGGATCTTCCCGGCGTGCGCTATCACGTCGTCCGAAGTGCTCTGGACTGCGAAGGTGTAAACGACCGGCGCCAGGGAAGGAGCAAATACGGCGCGAACCGGCCTCGCCGCTCCTAGAGACGGACTAGCCACACCGCGAACCCCGGTCCGCAGGGCGTTCACTATTTGAACCCCTCGAAATGAAGTCTAAGGGTGTAAGAACCGATGTCAAGAAGAAGACGCGCCGAGCGCCGCGCTACAGCGCCCGACCCGCGCTTCAACAACGTTGAGTTGGCCCGGTTTATTAACCGGCTGATGACCAAAGGTAAAAAGTCCACCGCGCAGCGGGTGACTTACAATGCGTTTACGATAATACAGGGCGAATCGAGCCGGGAGCCGTTGGAAGTGTTCCAGCAGGCCTTGCGCAATGCTACCCCCGCTGTGGAGGTGCGGCCCAAGCGTGTGGGCGGCGCAACCATCCAAGTACCCACCGAGTTACGCACCGAACGAAGTGAGGCGTTGGCTATGCGTTGGCTCATACGGGGAGCCAGGTCACGGAAGGGTATGCCAATGCGAAGGGGTCTGGCGCTAGAGCTCATGGATGCTTCACGCGGTGAAGGTTCGGCAGTTCGCCGAAGGGAGGAATTGCACCGGATGGCCGAGGCCAACCGTGCCTTTGTTCATTACCGCCGGTAACTCCGGCGGTCGTGGAGACAGGTTGCTCTCCCCACTGTGCCAAGCGAAATGCAGAACACGTTCCCCATAGAAGAGATCCGCAATATCGGTTTTATCGCCCACATCGACGCAGGCAAGACCACAGTTACCGAGCAGGTTCTTTACGCCACCGGACGCATACATCGGGTCGGTGGGGTTGATGACGGTACCACCGCGATGGACTGGATGCCTCAGGAGAAGGAGCGAGGCATCACCATTACGGCCGCAGCCACCAGCGCCCAGTGGCAAGACTGCCGTATAAATATTATCGACACCCCTGGCCACGTCGATTTCACCGCCGAAGTGGAGCGCTCGTTGCGCGTGCTGGACGGCGGTGTTGTTGTTCTTGATGCCGTTGCCGGAGTGCAGTCGCAGTCTGAGACCGTCTGGCGCCAAGCGGACACTTACTCAGTTCCCAGAATCTGCTTCGTCAACAAGATGGATCGGGTCGGCGCCAGCTACGAGCGCACCTTGGACTCCATTCGCAAGCGATTGAACGGCAATCCGGTGCCCATCCAGCTGCCGATGGGAGAGGAAGCTGAGTTTTGTGGCACCATCGACCTCATCGGAGGGAGGGCAACTGTATATCCCGTCGGACGTGGCAGCCGTAGCAGCGCGGAAGACTACGAAGAAATGCCAGTTCCTGCCGAGTTTGAAGAGGACTATCTGCGTTACCGTCAGGAGATGATTGAGAAGATAGTCGAGACGGATGAGCAACTGCTTATACGTTATCTTGAAGGCGAAGAACTGCCTCCAGCGGACCTGCGCAACGCCCTCCGCCAAGCCACCGTGGATCAGACTATTGTCCCCGTGCTCTGCGGAAGCGCCATCTCCGGGAAGGGGATACATCCGCTGCTAGATGCCGTTCTCTACTACTTGCCATCTCCTTCGGATGTCCCTCCGGTGGAAGGTGTTAGTCCTCAGACGGATGAGACTGAGCTGCGTTACCCAGATGAAGACGGCCCGTTGGCGGCGCTGGCTTTTAAGGTGGCAACTGACCCCTACGTGGGGCGCCTGGTGTTTCTGCGAGTTTATTCCGGGAAAGTGAAGGCCGGGTCCTCGGTGCACAACGTCTCCCGAAAGGGCCGTGAGCGGATGGGGCGCCTGCTCCTCATGCACGCCAACCACCGCGAGGAACTGGAAGACGTTTCCGCGGGCAATATCTGCGCCGCGGTGGGTCTGAAGAACACTTTCACCGGCGACACCATCTGCGCCGACGTCGACCAAGTGGTGCTCGAACCGCCCAAGTTCCCCAGTCCCGTCGTGTCCGTGGCCATCGAACCGATGACGCGCGCAGACCAGGACCGGCTGAGCGATGCGCTTCGGAAGCTGTCCGACGAAGATCCCACATTCGTGGTTCGTTTCAACGAAGAGACTGCGCAGACTGTGATGTCGGGCATGGGCGAGCTACACTTGGAAGTACTCGTTGACCGAATGCGCAGGGAGTTTAATGTTGAGGCCCAAGTGGGCAGGCCGCGGGTATCCTACCGGGAGACAGTGACCCGCTTCTACCGCTCGGATGCCCGCTTTGTACGACAGACGGGAGGGCATGGCCAGTATGGTCACGTCGTGGTTGAACTGGAACCGCTGGACCGGGGCGAGGGCATTCAGTTCGTCGATGCCGTATCCGGCGGCGTAATCCCTAGGGAATATATCTCGGCCGTGGAACGAGGCGTACGCCAAGCACTGGACAACGGGCCGCTAGGCGGTTATCCTCTTGTAGATTTGAAGGTAACTCTGGTGGATGGCAGTTATCATACTGTGGATTCGTCAGAGATGGCCTTCCGCAGCGCTGGTATGATGGCAATCCGCGAGGGCGTCGGCAAGGCGGGCCCGGTCCTACTAGAGCCTATCGCTGACCTTGAAGTGGTTTCGCCGGGAGATTTCCTCGGCGACATCATTGCTGACCTAGGGACCCGACGAGCGCAGATCCGGACCATTGAAGGACAAGAAGGGATTCAGACGGTTCGCGCCTCGGTTCCCCTCGGAGAAACGTTCTCCTACACCACAGCGCTTAGATCTATTACACAGGGGCGTGCCTCCTACACAATGGAGTTTCGCTACTATGAGTCGGTTCCCGAGGGGTTGCTCCGAACCCTGCTCTAGCGGATCTGCTGGAGTACCTGGGGCTGATTCGGCGCAGCTTTTCGGGTTTAATTTTTGAAACGATTTCCCGGGTGCAATGATGCAGACCGGAGCCATGTGAAGAAGGCGTATGCAGGCAAGGCAGAAAGTCAGAATCATTCTAAAGGCGTTCGACCACAAAATGCTGGACACCTCGACTGGGCAGATTGTAGAGACTGCCGAGCGAACGGGTGCCAGGGTTGCCGGGCCTGTGCCTCTGCCGACGCACATCCGCCGCTTCTGTGTCATACGCGGACCGCACGTGGATAAGGACTCTCGGGAGCACTTTGAAATTCGCACCCACAAGCGACTGATCGACATCTTGGAGCCTACTTCCAAGACCATAGATTCGTTGACCCGCCTCAATCTTCCTGCCGGTGTTGACATATCGATTAAACTGTAGGTTCCCACTTCGAAAAAATTACATTTGGTCTTTGCAATTAGCATGTCGCGGGCGCTACCGCAGGGTGACGTCAGCAGGTATTTCATCAAGGCCGGTAAGCTATGCTTCAGGGATTTCTCGGAAAGAAAATAGGAATGACCCAGTTGTTCAAGGAAGACGGCAGCGTCGTTCCGGTGACACTCATAGAAGCTGGCCCGTGCGTGGTCACTCAGGTGAAGACGGTAGATAGAGACGGGTACGAGGCAGTGCAGCTCGGATTCGGGGAATCCAAGCGACCTAACAAGCCCATGCAGGGTCACTTTCGGCTCAGTAGTGCCAGTAGGTATGTGAGAGAAGTGAAGGCCGACGATTCCTCGGGGTTTTCCGTGGGCCAGACCGTAGGTATCGACATCTTCACCGAAGGTGAAAAGGTGGATGTCATCGGTCGCTCCAAGGGACGTGGCTTCGCTGGCACAATGAAGCGGCATGGCTTTGGAGGTGGTCCCCGCACCCACGGTCAGTCTGACCGAGCCCGGGCTCCCGGTTCTATTGGCGGCGGAACGACTCCTGGGAAGGTGTTCAAAGGCCTGAAAATGGCGGGACACATGGGAAACCGCCGCATCACGGTTAAAGGATTGGAAATAGTCAAGGTGGATACCGACCGGAACATTCTGGCGATTAAGGGGGGCATTCCTGGCGCCCCGAACAGCTTGGTGCAAATCCGGCGTATCTCCTGATCCGGCAGGCAACGAAGTTATGCAAGTCCCAGTAAAGAATCAGTCAGGCGAAATCGTCGACAACATCGACCTCGACGACCTGGTTTTCAACGTGCCCATGAACAGGACGTTGGTGCATCAGGCGCTGGTGATATATCAGTCCAATCGTCGACAGGGAACCCACGACACCAAAACTCGCGCCGAGGTTTCCGGTGGCGGACGCAAGCCGTGGATTCAGAAACACACCGGACGAGCCCGGCAGGGCAGCACAAGGTCGCCGCAGTGGCGTCATGGTGGGGTTGTTTTTGGCCCGCACCCGCGCAGCTACCGCAAGGCAATGCCGAAGAGGATGAAGCGCCACGCGCTGCGCTGTGTGTTGTCGGACAAAGCGCGCAGCAAGTGCATTGTTTGCCTGGATTCGATGGACGGCGTGGACGGCAAGACCAGTTCGATGGCTGGCCTGCTGCAGCGCCTGAATATCTCCGGTTCTGCCTTGGTGGTTACCGTGGGTACGGTGACCGAGGTGGTCCGGGCGGCCAGCAACTTGCAGAAGGTTTATACTCTCCCTGTTAACCAACTGAATGCCGAAGCTCTTCTTACCAGAGATACCGTCATCATGACGGTCGATGCAGTTCGATGGGCTGAGGATACCTTGGCGTCCGACCCCCATGGCCGCAGAGGACGGAAGAAAGCCAACGCGGTGGAGCCTGAAGAGGCATCTGTCGGAACGGCATACGATTTAGAAGAGGACGGTGAGTAGCATGGATATTCACCGCGTTCTGGTTAAACCGACTATCACGGAGAAGAGCACGATCCTCCAGGAGACGGGGAAATATACGTTCGAAGTGGCTCTTCGCGCCAACAAAGTGCAGGTCAAGGAAGCAGTCGAGAGGAATTTCGGCGTAGACGTGCTGGACGTGAATATCTCGAAGCTGAGGGGCAAGCGCAAGCGCTACGGCCCACGACTGGTGAAACAGCCCGACACCAAGAAAGCGGTGGTGACGTTGAAGCCGGGTGACCGCATCAATCTCATCGAAGGGCTGTAGAGTAGAAACCAATGCCTTTGAAGAACTACAGACCGATTACTCCAGGGACCCGGAATGCAGTCCGTGCTTCCTTTGAGGAAATCACGGCCAGGAAGCCAGAAAAATCCCTGATCTCCCGGAAGAAAAACCATGCTGGCCGCAACAACCGCGGCCGTATTACCGCGCAAGGTCGCGGCGGCGGTTCGCGCAGGATGTACCGCGAGGTTGATTTCAAGCGGAAAAAGGACGGCGTGCCGGCCAAGGTTCAATCGATTGAGTACGACCCCAATAGGACGACCCGCATTGCACTTATCTTCTATGCTGATGGCGAAAAGAGCTACATCTTAGCGCCTCACGGACTCACTGTTGGGGACGTTGTTCAGTCTGGCCCTGATGCGGAGGTTAGCCTGGGGAATGCCCTTCCTTTGACGAACATACCGACCGGTACGGTGGTTCACAATCTCGAACTCACCCCCGGGCGTGGCGGTCAATTGGTGAGAGGTGCCGGCACAGGCGCGCAGGTGCTCTCCCGAGAAGGTGAATACGTGCTGGTCCGGCTGCCGTCCGGCCAAATGAGGCGCGTGCTGCTGCGGTGCAGAGCAAGCGTCGGGCAGCTATCCAATCCGGACCACAAGAACGAAAGCCTGGGGAAGGCTGGGGCTTCCCGCCATATGGGTCGGCGCCCTCATGTGCGCGGAGTGGCCAAGAATCCGGTGGACCATCCCCATGGTGGAGGTGAGGGCCGGTCTCCAATTGGAATGCCAGGCCCCAAGTCACCTACCGGCAAACCGACCCTCGGATACAAAACAAGAAATCGAAAGAAGGCGTCCAGCAAGTTCATAGTGCGCCGGGGCAGGAGACGTTAGAATGTCCCGTTCCATCAAAAAGGGCCCTTACGTACATCCAAAACTAATAAAGAAAGTTGAACAGGTGCAGCGCTCTGGAGCCACCACCGTCATCAGAACTTGGTCGCGCGCGTCGATGATAATGCCAGAAATGGTAGGGCTCACCATAGGCGTGCATGACGGTCGCAGACACGTACCGGTTTTCATTACGGAAAACATGGTCGGCCACCGCTTGGGTGAGTTCTCTCCGACGAGGACCTACCGTGGGCACGTTGCACGTTCAGAACGATCCAGTAGGGTGAGGTAACGGTTTGCCGCCAGTTCGCGCAGTTGCCAAGAAGCTTGGAGCCTCCCAGAAAAGGCTCAAGCCCATTCTGGACCTGGTGAGAGGACAGCGGGTTGACGACGCCTTGACTACGCTCAAATTGCTGCCTTCACCCTGGGCCAAGCCCGTGGCTAAAGTGGTGCAATCGGCGGCCTCCAATGCCGAAAATAATATGCTGATGGATCGAGGCAATCTGCGGATCGTGCAGATTACCGCAGACAATGCGACTTCCCTCAAGCGTTTTCGACCGCGTGCCAGAGGTCGCATCGGGCGCATTACCAAGCGAAGCAGCCACGTAACTGTGGTTGTGGACGAAGAAGAGGAATAGGAGACTGGGAATGGGCCATAAAACCCATCCATACGGCTTTCGCCTCGGGATAATCAAGGACTGGAAGGCTCATTGGTATGCCCCGAACGGGTCTGCGTATCGCAGCTTGGTCAAAGAGGACCTGAGCCTGAGGGACAGTATTCGGAACGAATACAAGGCCTTTTCGGATGCTGGAATCGCGAAAGTCGAAATCGACAGGGGCGCTCAGGACAGTGTAATCAACATCCATTCAGCGCGACCGGGGATTCTAATTGGTCGCGACGGCGAACGTGTTAAGAATCTGCGGGCCAAGCTGGAAGCCATCACCAAGAGCCGCGTGCAGCTCAACATCCTGGAAATCAACCAACCGGAGCTGAACGCCTACCTGGTAGCTCGCAACGTGGCCGACCAGCTGGAACGTCGGGTTGCGTATCGCCGAGCCATGCGGCAGGCGGCCCAAAGGGCTATGCAGGCCGGAGCAGAAGGTATCAAGATAATAGTAAAGGGCCGTATTTCAGGCTCGGAAATCGCTCGAACCGAAAAGTTGATGCTCGGGCAAGTCCCACTTCATACTCTTCGGGCTGATATCGACTACGCTCTGGCCGAAGCCCACACGATTATGGGCAGGGTGGGAGTCAAGGCTTGGGTTTACACCGGAGAGGTGATGCCCGTCCAAGCCGAAGAAACAGCTGAACTTGAGACAATTGAAGTAACCGTACAAGCCGGAGAGCCAGACGAGGAACTCGACCAGCTTTTGGAACAGGCTATTGATTAGTCGGTGGATCGCCGGCGGAATAACCAGCAGGTAACTGGAGAGTAGTGATGCTCCAACCGAAGCGTACCAAGTATAGGAAGCAGTTCCGGGGAAGGATGAGAGGAGCTGCAGTAACAGGTAGCAGTGTCAATGCAGGGGAAGTGGGCCTCAAAGCCATGGAACCCGGTTGGATCACGGCCCGTCAGATTGAGTCGGCCCGTATAGCCGTAACCCGCCACCTTAAGCGCGGCGGTCAGGTCTGGGTTCGGGTCTTCCCCGACAAGTCGGTGACCAAAAAGCCGGCCGAGACACGCATGGGTGGCGGCAAAGCCGGAGTGGACTTCTGGGTCGCCGTCGTCAAGCCAGGGCGTATACTTTTCGAAGTTGCCGGCGTGCCCCAGAATGAGGCGGTGGAGGCTTTGCGTCTGGCCTCCCAGAAACTTCCGATGGCAACGAAGACCGTATTCCGCGATCGTCT
Source organism: Dehalococcoidia bacterium (assembly GCA_965261355.1). Taxonomy (GTDB): domain Bacteria; phylum Chloroflexota; class Dehalococcoidia; order Lucifugimonadales; family UBA3495; genus VXOI01. The sequence continues at coordinate 915,354 of OZ253464.1, forward strand.
GGCAACGGCTGCCAGCAACGCAGTGGCCTAACTGTCTCATGCGTATACACGAAGTTAGAGAACTGAGCGACGAGCAACTGCATGAAGAGTTGGATAAAGCGGGGCGCGAACTGATGAATCTTCGGTTCAGGGCAGCGACCAACCAATTGCCTAACTCCAACGAGCCCGCTTCCGTCCGCAAGACCATCGCTCGACTGCGTACGGTCATCCGCGAACGGCAGATTTGGGGGGGAAACTAGTGGTAACCAGAGCTACGCGGAAGATTCGCACTGGTTCGGTGGTGCGGGTCAAACAGGACAAGACCGCCATTGTGGAAATGGTCTGGAAGCAGCGCCATCGCCTCTATCGCAAGCAGGTGAGGCAGGTCGCCCGTTTCTATGTCCACGACCCCGATAACCAGTGTCAGCTGGGAGACTTCGTCCGCATCGAAGAGACCAGGCCGATCTCCAAGAGCAAGCACTGGCGTCTGCTGGAAATCCTGGAGCGTCGTCAAGTAGCCGAGGTGCGCCCGATCGAACTGGAACGGGACGCCGAAACAGCACAGGAGCCCGAATTCGAAGAAGTGGCGCCGGAAATGGACGAGGATATCGACCCCGATATTCTTGATCAGCTTACTTCCGGAAGTGTCGATTTAGACGAAGAAGACGATGACTAAAGAATGCCTTCCGATGCGGGCTGAAGACCGAGGATTACCGGAATGATACAGACTTACACTAGACTGACGGTGGCGGACAACAGTGGTGCAAAGGTTATCCGCCTCATCAACATTCCCGGCAGCAGCCGACGCAAGTATGCCGGCGTGGGCGACGTCGTTGTCTGCAATGTGCGGGAGGCCGCGCCTAACTCGCCCGTCCGAAAGGGAGATGTGGTGCGCGCCGTGGTCATCCGACAAGCTCAAGCCCGGCGCAGGCCCGACGGGACTTACATTAAGTTTGACGACAACGCCGCTGTGCTGATAGCAGAGAACTTGAATCCAAGGGGTACCCGCATCTTCGGTCCTGTGGCACGGGAACTGAGGGACAAGGGGTTCATGCGCATAGTCTCTCTCGCCCCCGAGGTGGTCTGATGCGTATTCGTACGGGGGATACGGTGCTGGTTATCGCTGGCAGAGACAAGGGCAAGACCGGCAGGGTAGAACGCAACTACCCGGTGGAAAATCGCGTAGTAGTTGAAGGCGTAAATGTGGTTACCAAGCACATGAAGGGGAGGCCTGGTGTGCGGCAGTCCGGACGTATCCAGATGGAAGCTCCACTGCATGCGTCAAACGTTGTCCTCATCTGCAATAAGTGCAACCAACCGACCAAAGCGAGAGTTTCATTTCTGGAAACCGGGTCCAAGGTCAGGAGTTGCACCAAGTGCCAGGAAGTGATCGACGATGCTCGATGACGAAACCCAACAGCAAGATGTCGAAGTAGAACAGTCGGAAAGTGACACAGGTGGACGCCGCTCCAGCCGGCGGCAACGCGGCGGCGGCGATTCCGGCACTGCGGTAGCAGAACCGGAAGCACTACCTCCCGCTCCTAGGCTGAAGGAACAGTTTCGCAATGAAATCATCCCGCAGATGATGCGGGAGTTCAGTTACGCCAACCCGATGGAAGTGCCCAGGCTGCAAAAGATTGTACTGAACATCGGCCTCGGGGAGGCTCTAGTCAACGGAAGGGCGCTGGAGGCGGCAACCCAAGACCTAACCACCATCAGCGGCCAGAAACCAATCACCACCCGTGCGCGGAAGTCGATCGCCGGATTCAAGATTCGCCAGGGTAACGCAATAGGTGCGGCCGTGACCCTTCGCGGCGACCGGATGTATCATTTCCTGGACCGTCTGGTGAACACTGCATTGCCTCGCATTCGCGACTTTCGCGGTATACCCAGACGTGGAATGGATGGTCGGGGAAACTTCTCGCTGGGAATCAGGGAACAAATCATCTTTCCTGAAATTGACTATAACTCTATCGACCGAATCCGAGGCCTTCAGGTGACTATCGCCACCACGGCGCGCAACGACGCCGAAGCGATGCGACTGCTGGAGCTCTACGGGTTCCCTTTCATCCGAGAGACTTAACGGAGGCTAGGCTTGGCCAAGACATCTCAAATACAGAAATGGCTGAAGAAGCCCAAGTACCAGGTGCGGGCTTACAACCGCTGTGGCCGCTGTTTCCGCCCCCGTGCATACATTCGCCATACCGGTCTCTGCCGTATATGTTTCCGGGAACTGGCCCTGACGGGAGAGTTGCCCGGAGTGCGCAAGGCCAGCTTGTAAGCTGAGGACCGGCGACCCTTGTTGCTTAAAGGCATACCCTGAAATTATCCCCTATCACAGGGAGACGATAAACAGATGCCCGTAACTGATCCCATAGCAGACATGCTGACTCGCATCCGGAATGCCATCCAAGCCCGGCATGATTCTGTGATGATGCCGCACTCCAAGATGAAAGTCTCCATCGCCAGAATTCTGAAGGAAGAAGGATTCATCCGGGATTTCGACTCGCCACGAGGGCAGGCCCATCCCATGTTGCGTCTTCACTTGACCTACCGAGAGGGACGTCAATCCGCCATCTCGGGTCTCAAGCGGGTGAGCAAACCCGGACTTAGGGTCTATGTTGGGAAAGGAGAAATCCCGAGAGTGTACGGCGGGCTCGGCCTCGCCGTCGTTTCCACGTCCCGGGGCCTGATGGCCGGAAGGCGAGCGTGGCGTGAAGGCATCGGAGGAGAATTGCTCTGTTATGTCTGGTAACGATAATGGAAATGGCGAAGCTTCGGGTCGTACGCTTTCGCGTATTGGACGTCGGGTGATATCTATACCCGCTGGAGTGACGCTGGACGTTGGGTATGGGGAGGTCACGGTAAGCGGACCCCGGGGCACTCTCAAGCAGGGATACCACCCGGACGTAGTGGTCAAGGTTGAAGAAGGTGAGGTGGTGGTCGAGCGTCTCAGTGACAGAAAGTTCCACCATGCGCTGCACGGACTGACCCGTAGCTTGATCGCCAATGCAGTAACCGGAGTAACCGACGGCTATACGAGAACACTGGAACTAATGGGTGTGGGTTATCGCGTCCAGGCAGCCGGCGACGGCGTCATCCTGAACGTCGGATACAGCCATCCGGTGGAGATTCATCCACCCGAAGGTGTGACCATGGAAGTTGAAGGCAACAACCGTGTGCACGTCCGTGGAATCGATAAGCAAAAGGTGGGCCAGTTGGCGGCACAGGTACGGAAAGTCCGCCCCCCCAATGCCTACAAGGAAAAGGGCATCCGCTATCAGGGCGAGGTTCTGCGCTTCAAGCCCGGCAAGTCGGCGGCCCGCAAAGCCTAAAGACAAAGGCCGGTACGTAGTTGAACCGGCGCTATAGAGATTGTTATGCCAAAAGATAAGAACGCAAGACACCTTCGCAAGGTGCGCCAGGAGCGAGTCCGAAAAAAAGTTGCAGGAACACCGGAGCGGCCCAGGCTCTCGGTGTTTCGCAGCCTAAAACACATCTACGCCCAGGTTATCGACGATACGACTGGCCGCACCATTGTGGCTGCTTCAAGCCAGGAAGCAGCGAAAGGCGAGGGTGTGGAAGCGCCCGATACCAAGTCGGATGTTTCCAACGCCGTCGGGAAGACCTTGGCGGAGCGAGCGCTGGCTGCCGGAGTGAGTCGCGTGGTCTTCGACCGCGGAGGGTGCAAGTATCACGGCCGAGTGAAGGCCCTCGCTGATGGCTCTCGCGAGGGTGGACTACAGTTTTAGAAGCGATCAAGGGAAGAATCGGGAGGTATTAACCTCAGATGGTACAAGCCCCACCAAGCAGACGCGGTGGACAAGGCAGGGCCGGCCCAGGCCGCTCTGGCCCACCGGGTCAGAATAGGCAGCCCCGAGGGGACGGCGTTGGGAGCGGCAGAGGTCCCCGTGACGGCCGCGGCCCGCGGGACCGTGCCCCACGAGAAGAAGATACTGGTGGATTCTCTGAGCGGGTCGTATTCACCCGCCGAATTGCCAAAGTGGTGAAGGGAGGCCGTCGCCTGCGCTTCAACGCTCTGGTCGTTGTCGGCGATGGGCAAGGCACGGTGGGTGCTGGCTTGGGGAAGGCTCTAGCCATTCCTGATGCCGTTCGCAAAGGAAACGCAGTGGCCCGCCGGGAGATGGTGACGGTTCCCTTGAGGGGCAGCACCATCCCACAGCAGATCACTGTGAAAAAGGGCGCTACTATCGTATTGATAAAACCGGCCCGCGAGGGGACCGGCGTGATCGCTGCCGGGGCTATGCGCGCCATATTGGAACTGGGCGGAATCAAGGACGTGGTTGGCAAATCCTTGGGGTCTCGCAACCCCATCAACATAGTCTATGCCACGATAGAGGCCCTGCGCCAACTCAAGGACCCAGCAACAGAACTGGCCAAACGCGGCATCCGTCCTCTTCCAACTCCGCATACCGAGGAAACGACGGATAATACGCAAGCAGAGGAACGGCCTGTCGCTGTATAAAGCGGCCGGCTATAACGGTATATGTCTGAATTGAAAATTACATGGACGCGAAGCTGCATAGGGCGGCCCGGAAATCAGCGGGAAATTGTCCGCTCTCTGGGGCTGCATCGCCTGCACCATACAGTCGTTCATCATGACACGCCCACTATCAGGGGCATGATCAAGAAGGTTGAACACCTTTTGCAAGTCGAGGAGGTGCAGGACGGCTCATGATGCAGCATCAGGTAGCGCCTTCGAATGGAGCGCGACGCAATCGCAAGCGTATTGGTCGAGGCGACGCCGCCGGCCAGGGAAGCACCGCAGGACGTGGCATGAAGGGGCAGAAATCCCGGTCGGGGCGCGGTCCTAGAGTGGGGTTTGAAGGCGGCCAGCTACCTTTGATCAAGGGACTCCCCATGCGGCGAGGCTTCAATAACATATTCAAGACTTATTATTCCCTTGTCAAACTGGATACCCTTGATCTGTTCCAGGCCGGAGACACCGTGACTCCGGAGGTCTTGGTTGACCGCGGTTACCTGCGTAACCTTAACCGCCCGGTTAAAATCGTGGGAGGCGGTGAACTGACGAAACCGTTGACAGTGGTGGCCCACAAGTTCACCCGCTCTGCCCGAGCGGCAATCGAAGCGGCCAGCGGAAAGGCGGAGAACGCAGCCACCAGATGATGGCGGCGGAGACACAGGGAGGCCGGTTTCCCCGTCTCCTGCAAGCGGCAATAGACGCTTTCAGTTTGCCCGATCTGCGGGCGAAGATCCTGTTTACATTGGCCATCCTGGCCCTTTATCGGTTCATCGCCCACATCCCGCTGCCCGGCATCGACCAGGTCCAGCTGGACAACCTTTTCCGAAACAATGAACTGCTGGGGTTCCTCGACCTGTTCAGCGGGGGGGCTCTCAGCAGAATGAGCATAGTCGCCCTCGGTGTTTTTCCCTACATAACTGCGTCCATCGTGATTCAATTGCTGACCCCCGTGATTCCGCAGCTTCAGGAGCTGTCCCGTGAGGGCGAATCCGGCCGGGCCACGATGAATCGCATCATCCATTGGCTCACAGTGCCCATAGCCCTGGCACAGGGTTATGGGCAGTTGGTGCTGCTACAGCAGAGCAATGTGCTCACCAACGTGGGGTTTACCGGAGATGCGCTACTGCCCACCGTCGCTGCCCTCTTGTCTATCACCGCTGGCACCATATTCCTGGTCTGGTTGGGTGAGATGATCACCGAGAGAGGCATTGGCAACGGCATCTCGCTGATTATCTTTGCTGGCATTGTGGCCGGTTTCCCAAGTCTGATGACACAGGGGTTCCTTGACCGGGACAACGTCCTTGGCATAGGGTTCTTCGCAATCATTGGGGTACTGATAATTTCACTGATTGTGTTGTTCAACGAGGCCCATCGCCGCATTCCAGTACAGTACGGCCGCAGCATTTTCCGCGGTGGCAGGATGTATAGACAGAGCGGCGCAACTTACCTGCCATTGCGTATCAATTCAGCTGGTATGATCCCCCTCATCTTCGCTTTCTCGATTGTCATACTGCCAGGGACGATTGCCACCTACTTCTCCACGAACACCACGTGGATCGGGGACGTTGCCAATTTCTTTGCCGTGTTGCTCGTGCCCACCTCGCCCCTGTACTGGGTGATGGTGTTCATCTTGGTGGTGTTGTTTACATTCTTCTACACACTGGTCATTTTCAACCAGCAGAACTTGGCGGAGAATTTGCAGAGAAACGGCGGCTTTGTGCTGGGCATAAGACCAGGCAGACCGACACAAGACTACCTTAACAGGGTGATAGTCCGTATCACCATGGGTGGAGCCCTGTTCCTGGGGTTCGTTGCCATCGTGCCCTACTTGGCGTCCCTAATTACAGGGGTGCAGGCCATTTCCCTTAGCAGTACGAGCCTGCTCATTATGGTAGGTGTGGGACTGGATACTCTGCGGCAACTGGAAGCGCAACTGATGATGCGAAACTATGAAGGTTTTCTGAGATAGTTGTGGCAAGAGAATTGAGACTCGTGCTTTTCGGACCTCCGGGTGCCGGAAAGGGCACTCAGGCGCAACTGCTGGTGGAGCGGTACCAGCTGACTCACGTCAGTTCGGGCGAAATCTTCCGACACAATCTTCGCCGGGGGACTCCCCTGGGTCTACAGGCGAAGGAGTACATGGATAGAGGCGAACTGGTGCCCGACGAAGTGGTCATCGACATCATGCTGAACAAGATAATGTCCATTCATGCTGATGAGGGATTCATCCTCGACGGCTTTCCGAGGAACACCCGGCAAGCGGAAGACCTGGAAGAGGCCTTGATTTTGAAGGCTCGAAACGTTGACAGGGTGCTGCACATCGACGTTCCAGAAGATGAACTCAGTCGTCGGCTGGGTGGAAGGCACGTCTGCCGAGACTGTCAGGCCCCGTACACTATAACGGACTCCACCAATATATCTGCCTGCGAGCGCTGTAACGGAGAGCTATACCAACGCGATGACGACCGGCCCGAAGCCGTTCAAAAGCGGATAGATGTCTACCGTGATGAGACTATGCCGGTCTTGGACTTTTACCGACAGCGTGGCCTGTTGTCAGACATCCCCGGGCAAAACTCCGTGAACGGGGTTTTTCAATATTTAATCGCGGCCTTGTAGCCACACATTTACTGCTGACTTTCCATTAAATATATTTCAGAGTATAATAGTTTAGTGAATCGCAAGCGAAAGAAGGAAACCGCCTCCACATCGCCTTCTGCGTACTCCGGCGGGATAACGATTAAGTCCCAGCCGGAGCTCGACTTGATGCGAAAGGCAGGCGAAATCGTCGGTAAGACGATAGACCTGCTGAAAGCTTCCATCGAACCAGGAATGACAACTCGCGACCTCGACCGCATAGCCTTCAGGGAGATAACGCGTCGAGGAGCGAATCCAACGTTTAAGGGATACAGGGGCTTTCCTGCCACAATCTGTGCTTCGATTAACGAAGAGATAGTTCATGGTATACCTAGCAAGCGTGTAATCCAGGAAGGCGACATTGTCAAAGTCGATGTCGGCGCCACTTACGAAGGGTTCATCGGCGACGCAGCGGTTACCCTCTCAGTGGGTGGAGTCGATGAAGGGCTGTCAAAGCTGATGGAAGACACCCGTCTGGGTCTGGAGGAAGGCATTAAAGCCGCGGTCCCTGGGGCTAGGGTGGGAGATATCGGCGCCGCAGTTCAGGCGTACGGGGAATCTCGTGGATATGGTGTGGTTCGCGAGTTCGTAGGGCACGGCGTGGGCAGGTTTTTGCACGAAGATCCGCAGGTCCCCAACTACGGCGTAGCCGGAAGAGGATCCCTGTTGCGAACAGGAATGTGCATTGCTATTGAGCCGATGTTCAATTTGGGAGATTGGCGAACAAGAGTAATGGACGACCAGTGGACGGTGGTAACCGCAGATGGTAAGCTGTCGTCTCATTTCGAGCACTCGCTAGCCATCACGGAAACCGGACCGGAGATCCTTACGGTTCATAGCTAAGCACTAAACGCCGGGGCTGCCAGACCAGATAGCGGCGATTTCTGGGAAATTATCATTTAAGGGGTTTTATGGCGAAGAAGCAAGCGATTGAAGTAGAGGCCAGTGTCAAGGAAGCACTGCCAAACGGGATGTTCCGAGTGGAACTTCCAAATGACCATGAAGTACTTGCTCATGTGTCGGGCAAAATACGAATGAACTTCATTCGCGTGCTGCCGGGAGACCGTGTACTGGTGGAATTGTCCCCGTACGATCTTACTCGAGGCCGCATCACCTACCGCTTCAAGTAGCCCGCAAACCCTTGCAATCTTCGGGGGCCAGACCGGCATTCCGACGCTGAGCGTCGGTTTGCTTGATAGGCCGCATCTTATGGGACTAAATATGAAAGTTACAGCGTCAGTAAAACCACGGTGCGACAAGTGTCGGGTTATCAAACGTAAGGGTGTAGTTCGTATCATTTGCCAGAACGCCCGTCACGCACAGCGCCAAGGGTAAGACAGCGGAAACTGTGGATAGTAATTCTGCTTGACGATGGCAAGTGTTGTCGTATATCAGGAGGCAACGTGGTTCGCATAGCTGGAGTAGACGTTCCTGACCGCAAGAGGGCCCATATCGCCCTGCGCAGTATTTATGGAATCGGCCCAAAGCTTGCGGCAGAAATCGTGTCCAAAGCCGACTTGGACCCGGAAATGCCGCCGCGCATGAACGAACTAAGCGAAGTACAGGTCAATAGGATCCGCGAATTAGTGGACCGGGAGTATATCTCTGAGGGTGACCTGCGACGTGAGGTAAACCAGAATATCCGTCGGCTGATGGACATCGGTTCGTATCGTGGGCTTCGCCATCGGCGGAATCTCCCTGTCTCCGGGCAGCGCACGAGGACCAACGCGCGAACTCGAAAGGGCCCGCGCAGGACGGTGGCAGGTCGCGGCCGGCGTACCGGTGGCAAGAAGTAGGCGGTGTAACTAATGCCCAGACCGAGAACCAGACGCCGGGAACGGCGTTCCGTACCACAGGGACGTGCATACATATATTCCACTTTCAACAATACTTTGGTCAGCATCACAGACCCACAGGGCAACGTGATAGCATCTGCCAGCGCAGGTGTTGTGGGGTTCAAGGGTTCGAGAAAAGGCACTGCTTTCGCCGCACAACGTGCCGCCGAGCAGGCAGGGCGAAGAGGCGTCGATTCAGGTATGCGCCACATCGACGTGTTTATAAAGGGACCGGGAGCGGGCAGAGAGGCCGCCATCCGATCACTGCAGGGTGTCGGATTGGTAGTCACCAGTATTCGAGATGTCACTCCCATCCCTCACAACGGTTGTCGACCACCAAAGCGTAGGAGAGTGTAGGCCAGTAGCTTATGGCGAGATACACAGGGCCGGCCTGCCGTTTGTGCAGGCGTTCCGGCGAAAAATTGTTCCTGAAAGGCGATCGTTGTTTTACCCCGCGCTGTTCCTTCGAGAAGCGCCGCAATCCTCCGGGTAATGTATCGCGACGTAGGCGTCGCCCGTCCGATTACGGTGTGCATCTGTTGGAAAAGCAGAAAGCCAAGTACATTTATGGCGTACTGGAGTCCCAGTTTCGCAAATACATGACCGACGCGTTCAACTCTCCCGGCGTGACCGGCATGAATTTGCTGCGCAGCTTGGAAAGACGTCTTGACAACGTCGTGTTCCTTTTGGGATTTGCTGATTCCCGCAAGCAAGCCCGGCAGCTTGTCCTTCATGGCCACTTCCAGGTGAACGGACGGAAGACCGATGTGCCCTCTTATTCAGTTAAGGCGGGCGAAGACGTCACTTGGAAGGAATCTGACAAGACTACAGAATTTTTCGCGGAAAGGACGAGCGGGCTTCCGAAACGACCAGTACCGGCCTGGTTGGCCTTGGATCTCAATGAGATGTCCGGAAAGGTTGTGTCCCTGCCATCGGATGAGGAGCTGCAGACCGTGCTCGATTCTCGTCTAATTGTTGAGTTTTACTCGAGGTAATTTAGTGTCTATGCTGGACACTTTTGTTGTTACGGCCAGCGGGCCGGAGATAGGGGCAATCGAATCCGTGAAGCCTGAAATTCGTGTGCTTCACGGCAGCGATTCTCCAGATTTCTACGGACAAGTGGCTGTGGAGCCGTTGGAACGGGGCTTTGGGCAGACTATTGGCAACCCGCTCCGCCGCATCCTCCTCAGCTCTACTCCGGGAACTGCCATCACTTGGGTTCGCATCGAAGATGTGGTCCACGAGTACATGGCTATTCCTGGCGTCAAAGAGGAGGTTATGGAAATCCTCCTCAACATCAAGGGCATTCGGATCAGATCCAGTGCAGTTCGACAAGGTAAGATGCGCCTCAATGTTCGCGGAGAAGGCAGAGTATGCGCCGGGGACATTGAAACTTCGCCCGACTTGGAAATCGTCAACCCTGAACTGCATCTGGCCACTCTCGATGGGGAAGACACCGATCTGAGCATCGAGTTCAATGTCGAACAGGGCGTGGGATACCGTCCGGCTCAGCCCGGAGAGGACGGTACGGCTATCCCCACGGGAGCCCTTCCAGTGGATGCAGTATTCAGTCCTGTTAAAAAGGTCAATTTCAAGGTCGAGCCCACCCGCGTCGGCCAGAACACGAACTATGAACGATTGCTGCTGGAAGTATGGACCGATGGAGCAATCAAACCCGTGGAAGCGGTGCAGCAGGCAGCGGAAAGGCTGGTGGAGCACTTCTTCCTGTTCAGTAAGTTGAGCCGAGTTGCCGATCAAGGGGGCGACCGCCTGCCCCGTGTGGTTTCTCCTGAGGTATACCAGACCCCGATCGAAAGGCTCGAACTCTCGCCACGCACGCTCAACTGCCTGAAGCGCGCCCAGATCAATCGTGTGGGCGAAGTATTGGAAATGAACGACGAGGATTTGCTGAAGATTCGAAATTTCGGCGAGAAATCCCTTTTCGAGCTGCATGAAAAGCTCGCTGAGCATGGGATTAGCAGTGGACGCCCGGATGGAGAAGCCGGAATGTCAACCGGGGAAGCTCCCGGCCTTACTGCTGAAGACTTAGATGAGTTGATGGGAGGCGGAGGAGACGTTGACACCCTGCCAGCAGGCATGAGTCTCGAAGAGTCAGACGATTCGCCTGGCCTGCAGAACGAATCTGACGACTTTGATTTCAGTGCGGAAGATTACGACGAGGATTAAGGGGGATACCAGCCATGGCTTCCCATCGCGTCTCCGGACGCCGTTTAAGTCGCTACAAGGACCAGCGCAAGGCGTTGATGCGCGGGCTGGTCTGCGAATTGATAAAACACGAACGAATTACCACCACTTTGGCCAAAGCCAAGGAGACAAGGATAGTAGCTGAAAAGCTAATTACCCACGGCAAGAAGGGTAACCTTCATCACCGTCGTTTGGCGTTGGCCCAGATCCCCAACAAAAAGGTAGTGGGAAAGGTTTTCGACGATATAGCGGAGCGTTATGTCGACCGGCCCGGCGGTTACACCCGTATTGTTAAGCTGGGACCCCGGCAGGGCGACGCTGCTGAAATGGCGGTCATTGAACTTGTCTGATGGAGCTATCTAGATAGAGAGCAGCGAAGAACAACCGTCATTGGACTGTAAAAACAAGAGGACGGGTGATGACCCGCGTAGGATTGCCCTCTGGCTGGAATATCAGGGCACCAATTACAACGGCTTTCAACTGCAGCTTAACCAACCGACTATACAGGGAGCATTGGAAGAGGCTCTTTATCGGTTCACCGGGGAAGTCATCCGAGTTCGCGGAGCAAGCCGAACAGACTCCGGTGCCCACGCACAAGGGCAGGTGGTGGATTTCCTGACAGCGTCGCGGCATTCAACCGAGAGGTTTGCGGCGGCTTTGAACTACTTCCTAGCCCTTGACATCCGGGTCCTCCGGGCAAGTGAAGTCTCAGCAAACTTTCACTCCCGCCGTTCGGCTTTGGGCAGGGTCTATCAGTACCGGATAATGGCACGGCCAGAGCCCTCGGCCCTGCACAGGCACACCCATTTATGGGTGAAGGATGGGCTGGACACAGGATTGATGGCTGAGGCAGCCGGATTCCTCACCGGCACCCGCGATTTCCGGGTCTTGGCTGCTGGGCATCCGGAAAACAGAAGTGCCGTCCGGAGGGTTAACCGCTGGGGAGTGAATCAGGAAAACGAGACGGTGGTCATCGAATGCGAGGCCAACGGGTTTTTGAAACAACAGATTAGAAGAGCCAACGGTATACTGCTGGAGATAGGCAAGCGAAGACAGCCTGTTGGGGTAATGCAACGGACACTGGAAGGGACTTGGGATCCCTCGGGAATTCCGACCCTCCCGGCCCGGGGCCTGTGCCTCATCGAAGTAAAATACCCGGAAGGGACCTTCGACTTCCCTCCCGATTAACCGGAAAAAGACTGATGAAGAAAACAAGCACATATTTCCCGAAGCCCGGCGAGGTGGCCGAAAACTGGAAGGTTGTTGACGCCACAGGACAAACTCTGGGGCGACTAGCCCGTGATATTGCGGTTTCCCTCCAGGGGAAAGACAAACCTTCTTACACCCCGCACACCATGACCGGCGACTTCGTGGTTGTCGTCAACGCCTCTAGGGTGCGCACTACGGGGCGTAAGACCACGCAGAAGTATTACTATCGGCACTCAGGGTACGTTGGCAATCTCAAGTCCATGCGCCTTCGAGAGATGCTTGAGACGAAGCCAGAACGAGTCCTTGAGTTGGCTGTCAAGGGAATGCTGCCACGCAACCACATGGGTCGCCAGATGTTGCGCCGGCTCAAGGTTTACGCTGGACCCAAGCACCCTCACGATGCCCAGGTGGCTCAGATCAGTCAATAGTAGCCGCATTTACCGGCAAACAAGGACGGAGGCAATAGGACCTTGGTGCAAGCAGACGCAACTTCACAGTACTACTACGGGACCGGAAAGAGAAAGACGGCCATAGCACGCGTGCGACTGTATGCCGATGAAGGGGGCCCCTTTATCGTTAACAGCAAGCCGATGGACGAATATTTCGGGTGGGCCACTTGGCAGCGAGTGGCAACAGATGCCTTTCAGGTTACCAACATGATGAATCGGTTTCGAGTAGTGGCAAAGGTTGCAGGTGGAGGCGTAAACGCTCAGGCAGAGGCGATTCGCCACGGCATCACGCGGGCGCTTATTACTTTTGACCCAGCGCTGAAGCCCGCCCTGCGGCGTGCTGGATTTGTAACACGCGACGCGCGGATCAAGGAAAGCAAAAAATACGGCCTCAAGAGAGCACGACGTGCTCCGCAGTACACCAAGCGTTAGTCACTATTCTCGACTTCGAAAGTAAATTCAGACAGAAAGAGCCCCGCTGATAGGCGGGGCTCCTCCCTTTACGAATTCGCTAAAAAAGCGTTGCTATTTCCCCCTCGGGCGTTTTAGCAGAAAGTCGTCTGCGATTTCGTTGAACGTCAGGAACTGGATCCCATCGTGCGAAGTGATGTATTCCGTGAGTCGCTCCAGCATCAGAATCACTTGCGGGCGGCCGCTCACATCAGGGTGAATGGTGATGGGAAAGACCGCTTCGTCGTATTCCCGATACACATAGTCGAACTGGTCTTTCCACATTGACTCGATATCCCGGGGATTTACGAATCCGTGGCTGTTGGGCGATTTCTTGATGAACATCATCGGTGGCAGGTCGTCGAGGTACCAATTGGCCGGGATCTCCACCAGGTCAGTTTCTTCCCCACGCTCCAGGGCGTGCATCCAGGTGTCGGCGGGCTGCGAATAGTCTATCTTGGTCCAGCGGTCTCCGACGCGGACGTAGTAACATTCGAAGTCCCGGTGCATCAGGCTGTGGTCGTACTTAATGCCGTGCTTTAGCAGCAGTTCGTTGGTGACGTGGCTGAACTCCCACCACGGGGCCACATAACCGGTGGGCGGCTTGCCCGCAAGCCTGCCAAGCACTTCAATGCAGCGCTCCAGAACCGCCTCCTCCTGCACCGAAGACATCGAAATCGGGTTTTCGTGCGAATACCCATGCAGGCCAACCTCGTGGCCGCCATCGACGATCATTCGGCATTCTTCCGGGAAGGTCTCGGCGGAGTGGCCAGGGATAAACCATGTGGTAGTGATTCCCAGCCGGTCGAACATCCTGAGCAGCCTCGGAGTACCCACCTCGCCCGCAAACAGACCTCGTGAGATGTCGTCCGGAGAGTCCTCGCCGCCATACGAACCGAGCCAGCCTCCCACAGCATCCAAATCCACTCCAAATGCGCACAGAATCCTCTTTTCAGGCATATTCCGTTCCTCCAGACAGAAGAGACTAACGGCTCTTCCGATTTCTCCGGTGTGGCAATGAAGCTAGACCTTTAGGTACTGTCCCGCGGCGTCCAGTAAGGCGCTGACGCGCTCGGGAGAACTCGCCTCCGAGTATATGCGGAGCAGCGGCTCAGTGCCTGAGAACCGCACTCCCAGCCAGCCATCGTCGAATTGCAGGCGGCGGCCATCGATGCTGTCTGACGCAACCACAGGGAATTCGCCCAGGCTGTCCAGAGTGGAACTGTTAACCAGGGCACTTATTCTATCCCGGTCTTCATCCTCAAATTCAATGTCGCGCCGATGGTAGAAGTGGGGTCCCACACGACTGAAAAGGTTCTCCAGCAATTGCGATACGCTCTTGCCTGTCTTGGACATGTATTCCAGCACGTATAGGCCGCTAAGAATGCCATCCCTTTCCGGCACGTGGCCACGGAAGGCGAACCCGCCGCTTTCTTCGCCGGCCATTAAGGCGTCCAGCTCCCCCATTCGGGGACCCATGTGCTTGAAGCCGACCTGCACTTCGTGAACTTCGACACCGAATATGCCGCCCATCTTATTGAGGGCCTGCGACGCAGTAACGCCCTTGATTAGCGAGCCACGCCAGCCTTTAACTTCTAGAAGGTAGAGGGCCAGCAGGGAGAATGTGTCCAGCGTAGTTACGAAGCGCCCCTTCTCGTCAATAATGCCCACTCGATCCGCGTCGCCATCAAGGGCGATGCCAATCGAGGCTCCTGTCTCCGGAACACGTGCCATCAGCTCGACGAGGTTGGGCCCTATGGGTTCAGGCTGCGCCATTCCGGGAAAGGCAGGATTGCGATACCCATGCAGTTCTTCCACAGTAGTGATGCCGCCTTCCAGCAGCTTGGGCAGATACCCCGCACCCGCACCATACATAGCGTCCACAACGACCCGGAAACCAGCTGAACGAATGGCGTCAAGATCGACCATTTGGGCCACTTGGTCGAAATATGGCGCTGAGGGATCGATGCTCTCAACCAATCCTGAATTGCGCCCCGAGCTTATCTTGGACGGGTCCATTGCGCCGATACGACGGATTGCGGCTTCCAGGTCATCGGTAATTTCCTGGGTGGCACTGCCGGCGTATTCGGGCTTGAATTTGAATCCGTTCCAGGCGGCGGGGTTGTGACTGGCTGTAATAATTGCCGCGCCTGCCGCTCTCTGGTGCAGCACGCCGTAACTAAGGACCGGCGTGGGCGCGCTTCTGTCGGATAGCATAACGCGGATACCGTGGCTGGCGGTCACTCCAGCCACGGTGGCGGCAAATTCGGGGGAAAGAAACCTAGTATCGTAGCCAACGATGAGTCCCTTGTCGGCGGTGCCGCGCTGCTTCAGGTAGTCGCACAAGCCTCGGGCGCAACGGGCCACGTTTTCAAAAGTGTAATCCCCGGCAATAAGAGCTCGCCATCCGTCGGTTCCAAATCGAATATCCGCCAGCTGAGTCATTGGCTCCTCCCGTGCTGCGCACTATTATGTCAAAAAGCGGCGGACTTTGCATCCGCCAACATTAGGCTTTGACAGTATCATCATTAGCCTCTAAAATGGGCTTGGTAGATACAAACAATCTCAATGGTCGTCTCATTTAGTCCAGAGCCGTAAGGGTTAGTCCAGTAATTATAGGTATACACATTGGTACACATGAGGTTCGAATGCCGATGAAGAAATCGAACTCGCTGTCACCTACTTTCGTCCGTACCGTTGGCGCCCACGGAGCCTACTCCGACGGCAATGGTTTGATGCTCCGGGTAGACAAGTCGGGGAAACGTTGGGTTCAACGAGTTACCATCGCCGGCAGACGCCACAACATGGGTCTGGGGGGGTATCCAGCAGTCCCCTTGGCCAAAGCTCGGGAATTGGCCTTTATCCATGCTCAAGCGATCCGTGAGGGCCGAAATCCAATTTCTGAAAGGCGCCAAGCTCGCGAAGAAACACGCAAGCAGGAAAAGCCCACATTCTCTGAAGCAGCCAGAATGGTCATCGACGCAAGACGAAATACTTGGAGGAACGTCAAGCACCGAGCCCAGTGGAGCAGTACTCTGGAAACCTACGCATACCCCATTATAGGCAAAATGCTTGTGGATGAGGTGAAGACCGACCACATCCTGAGAATTCTCTCTCCAATTTGGAACGATAAGCATGAAACCGCTACCAGGGTCAGGCAACGCATAGATACAATCTTTGCTTGGGTGAAGGCCAAGGGTTGGCGACAGGACAATCCCGCTGAAAGGTCTATCACTGAGGCATTGCCGAAGGTCAAGCGGCGAAAGAAGCACCACAAAGCCCTTGCTCATGCCGAAGTCCCAGCCGCGGTAAGTAAAGTACGCGAGTGCAGCGCAGATCTATCAACCAAGCTCTGTTTTGAATTCTTGGTCCTTACAGCCGCCAGATCAGGTGAAGCCCGCCAAGCCCGATGGGAAGAGATTGACTGGAAGGAACTTTCCTGGACAATTCCTCCTTCACGAATGAAGGCCGACCGGGAGCACAAGGTTCCCCTGTCTCTGAGAGCCGTAGATATCCTTCGAACTGCTAAAGAAACATGTGGTGAGAATGAACTGATTTTCCCCTCGTCTCGGAAAGGCAAGCCACTGGCCGACATGACCCTGTTGAGGCTGTTGCAGAGGTTGGAGATTCCATGTGTTGTGCACGGATTCAGGTCCAGCTTCGTTACATGGTTTCTGGAAACTGAAGACGAAATGAGAGAAGTGCGAAAGACAGCGTTGGCTCATGATGCGGATGATGACGATACTGAAATGGCCTACATTCGTACTCAGCTCTATGAGAAGCGGAAGCCAGTGATGGAACGCTGGGCGCGGTTCCTGACCACAGATAACGGCAACAGACAAACAGGCATGATGCCGCCTGCCTCGCGATAATCGTCCCAGCATGCGGTCCCGTTCGTATTACGCGATCTGAGTGCATTCTTGCGTAGCCGAGAGCAGCAGAGTCGCCCTCCTTGATCCACCTTACCTGTTGCGTTCCAGGCAAAACGTGCCCCGCGCCAGCTATTTTTGCCGTTCCCTTTGTCTAACCGTGAAAGCTACGGCGGAAAAGGTAGACCGACTACGAATTGTGGTCTGCCTTGCTCTTATTTCCGGGCTGCGCCGGCCTTGCGGCCATCCCTGCCCAAAGTGGACGAATATGAGCATAGTCAGAATTCCGCCCACCGCAGCATCATGCCGCCATGCCAGAACCGGGGGCCATCGAAAGATGAGTGGAAGACTCTATGGATACGCCCGCGTGCCGGTAACCAGCGACGCTGACGCCAACAACCTGGAGACCCAGCGCCGGGTACTTTCCGACGGCGACTAGATCTCCGAGAACATGGGGAGCGGGACTCTTGGAACCGGCCCGAGTTGAATCGGCTGGAGGCCGCCCTCCAGCCGGGCCACTGTGTGAAGGTGGCGGCGCTGGACCGCCCGGGCCGGTCGCTGGCCGAGAGTATTTTCGCATTCTGATATGCGGTGTCTTGGTTTACCAGGTTGGGCATATCTTCCCGGTCATCCGATGCAATAGCTCTTGCAGTCGCTGTGACCGACCCCGGGAGGATTTTCCTCCGCGGATTCAAAGAGGCATAGTCGTCCGGGTTGAATGATGTGCCTGCACTCTTTGCAGAATAGTCTTGGTTCGGCGATCATTGGCCGCATGACTTGTTTCCTATGCCTCGTTCGCCTTGCGGATCAGCTGGAGTAGTGCCTCCCGGCGCTCTTCCACGTCGGCCTTTCGGATGTGGAACTGGTGCTGGCCTTTGTATCGCCGGTAGGTTATGTATGTCAGGCCGATCTCGTCGATCCAGTGGCTCATGTCCTCGGACTCGTCCATCCTGAACCCAGCGACCACCGTGGTCTTTCTGGGCCAGAATTGCATGAAGTTTCGCGCCATCCCGTTGGTTGCCAGCCCGATGTAGTGCTTCTTGTATGTTGCCGCGGTGCCGGGTTGAACCTCGTTTACGAGCTCCATTATCCTGTCCAGTGTTTCCAGTGATTCCCTTGATGATCGCCTTTCCCAGCTGGTTCTGTCCACCGGATCCCCGCCGTCGTCGTCTTCGTTGGGCTGTCCGGCCGTCATGTCCACGACCCGGGTGGCGACTAATGTGAAGGCTTCACCGACTTGGAGGCCGTGTATCTGGATGGCGATCAGTGGAATGGAACCGGCCAGCAGGGTGATAATGTTCAGGAACCGGCTGGTCACGTCTTCGGCGACAATCACTGCGATGTGGTTCAGCCTAGAAGCCGGGCCGAAAAGCCCTGGATGGGGAGAGAGATTTCGGCAGTAAAGCCGGGGCGAACAGAATCTGGGACCACAGCAGTCCGAGCCGGACAGCGCCGAAAATGGCCGTAGCATGGGCGACCACACCGTGGGAAACAGCCTGGACATCACTGGGGACGGCACTGGGGACGGCACTGGGGACGGCACTGAGGACGGCGCGGTGGCGCGGAAGCCCACCGCCGACACTGTCCGACAGCTCGATTTTGCCCGCCACCAGGGTCAGGTTGGCCACTGTAGCCGCTAGGTACAGCTGGAATCGCGTCTTGGCGCGTCCGAAGTAGCGGGACTGGCGAATGCCCAACTGGACCAGTCGGGCCAATCTGTGCTCGACCACCACGCGTCGCGCTCGATATTCGTCATACCCGGCGCTCTGTTGCAACGCACGGGCCTGTTGCAGGAGAGCCTCCTGGGGATGGATCAGCACCCGCCGTCCCTTCCTGCCCTTGGCCGAGATGCACTGAGACCGCAGGGGACATGTCATACATTCGGACCCGTCGAACTGGAAGGCCTGCAAGTGGTGTATCCGACCCGCGGCATCCGTACGCCGTCCCGCTGGCACTATGGTGTGGGTGACCTGCCCTGCCGGACAGGTGCAACTGCCCGCCACCAGGTCGATGACAAAGTCATTCTTGGGAAAGCGCTGCCGGTCGGGCCGTCCCGGCACCCGGGCAATCAGGGTGCGGCCCGCGTCGGCGAAGGTCTGCCTGGTAGCTCCGTCTCCATAGGCGGCGTCGCCCATGGCCTCCTGCACCGGCACACCGGTGTTGGCCTCGCTCTGTTCTACCAGTTCCAGCGCCCCCAGGTTGTCCGGAGCGTTGCCCGGCAGTACCTCCACGGCGGTGATCAGCTGGGTGTCGGTGTCAACCACAATCGCCGCCTTGTGTCCGTCGAAGCGTCTCCTGCTGCTCTTGTGCCCGTGGCGCATCTCAGGGTCGTGCACCGACATCATCCGGTCCTTGCTCACCCCGTCCTTGAGGCTCACGCCGTCATCGCCGTCGCCGTCGCCGTCGCCGTCGCCACCCTTGCGCTCAATGTCCTGGAGCAGCAACTGCCCCAGCAGTTCCGCCGCCGCCACTATCTGCTGACGCTCAGCACCGTCCTCGGGCAACTCCCCCTGGGCCAGCCGCGATAATTCCAAGAGCCGGTCCGCGTCTCCCACAATCCCCGCCAGCAGTGCCGTCCGCGCCCGCTTGTCCGACCAGTCGATGGTCGCCTCTCCCTTGATGCTGGAGGCGAGGTACCGCCCGTATCCCCGGGCCTTGGCCCATTTCCCGACGCTGATTCCCTCAACCTGCGCCAGCGCCCGCATCAGTTTGACGATCCCGTCGGCCAGCAGATTGTAGGTGTCCCTCACCGCGCCCCGGCCCAGGATGTTGGTCGTGTCCAGAGCCACCTTCATGCTGCGCCTCTTCAGGTAGCCCGACTCCCGGGCGAGGCGCACGCTGGACTCGAATACCTCCCGCACCCTGTCGTGCAGGATCAGCTGGGCCCGGAACACCTGGAGCGTGCTTTTGGCGAAGGGCCTGTCCTCCACCTCAATCCCCAGAGCCACCTTCCAGCGGATGTCGAAGTCGGCCCGGGCCTTGGCCTCGGCGTCGCTCACCTTGTCGTGGGTCTGCAACAGCAGCGCCGTGGCCAGCAGGCTGGGCGGCACGCTGTCCCGGCCGTTGTCAGCGCAGTAGAACACCGCGAAATCGGAGTCCTGGAACAGCCGGCCCCGCAGGGAAGCCAGCAGACCGTAGAAGGTGTCCTTCCCCACGTGGTCCAGGTACAACCGGTCCGCTTCCCAAAGACCCCTCTGGTCCGAACGCTCTCCCAGCATTCTCAACCCTCGCTACTCTTGTTGACCCCAATTATAAATGCTCGGCGACTCAAACCACTTTCCGGCCAGATTTCTAGGGTAGAGTCGTCGTTCCATGTCCCAGTATTCGATGGTTCGGATTATGTGAGATTCGTCCAGCGATCCCAGCTGGAGTTCTACCTCGTACCGTGTGTCCTCGTCTTGGAGGATCAGGTCCACCCGGCCGCCGGTGGGCTGCTGCCGCTCCACCCGGTGTACCATCAGGTCTCCCAGGCCCAGTAGGCTCGGGTTCTCGATGATTTGCTCTTGCAACCACCGCTCGCTGATGGTGGGGTGATTTTTGAGGCTGACGGGCCGGGAGATTGTCAGGTTGGGGGTGGTCATTTTACTGTTCCTTTCCGTCCTCAGGGGTTGATTCCTTGGTCCGCAGCTTTTGAGTTCATCCGAAGATTTTCGTACTTGTGTCTCCGGCCGCCAGCGCGTTCATGTAACTCATGATGAGGTCGCGGGTACGGTGGTTTCCGAATTTGGCCTCGTCCTCTCGTTGGACGATTGGGAAGGTGCTCAGGATATAGTCTGCGTCCTCCCGGGAGATTCCGTAGAGGTGGAAATAGAGTGCGTCAAGCTTGGCGCGCTGGTGGCGCCGTTCTTCTTCGGCCCAGATGAACGGTGGGCCGTTGTATCCGAGGTCCTTTGCGAAGGGTTCCATGTCATGGGCCGTGTAGGTGAGGCGTAGCAGGTGGTCGCGGACAAGTTCCCGGGCGGTTGTAGCCCCGAACTGCTGGTCGTAGTCGGCCGGCTGTAAACTGTGCATCCGGTCGCATTTCCGCGCGGCTGCGGTTGGTCCCGGACCGTTGGCCGGGTCAAAAAAAGAAAAACCCGGCTCTTGGCCGGGCGTTGTTGTCTCTGCCCATTCTTCGGTTCCTGCGGCCTCCCGTGAATTTTGTCCGTCTGGCCTTCATTCTGCTTGGGAGCTGGGCCGTCTTAACTGTTCCAGCACTTCTGCGCTACCTTCCTTCAGAGGTGTGGTGGATACCGTAACGACCAAGAAACCGTCGCTTGGAGCAACGAACGGCGACGCTGTCTGGACCCGTATCGGTTGCGGGTCGTTTACGCGAACAATTCCTTGGGCCTGATGTATCAGTAGGGGCTCACCCCAAGCGGGCTGCTTCATTGTCCCTCGTTGTCTTCTTCGCCTCTCAGCCCGGTTCTTCGGGAGGTTCAGCTCCACTTCCAAGTTGGAGCAAAGGACCGCTCCGTTGCCTAATTCAGTAATAGCCTTGCCGAACTTGACCATGGAGTGGGCGTTCCTGTCGGTGTCTGGTGGTTGCATACGCTTGTGCCCGGAACCCCGGTGTAAATTCAGGTCCTCCGGTTTCTCGCAAATCGCGCATATAGGTACGTCCCCGGCCGGGATGATGTATTCGCAGTTGTGATCCACGTCCACTGCATCAGGGTCCAGCAGGCTGTCATTGTACGGCGATGGACTGGCCCAGCGATACTTTGCAGCGCTCATCACGTCATCGTGCTTCTGGAGCACGAGCGCCATGGACCCATTGCCTATTCTCAACTTGCGGTCGTCGGAGTTCGTCTGGTTGTCTCCTTCATACAGGTGCGATGGCTGAATGCAAAATGGTCTGTGACACATGTGGCAGATTGTCCGCCCTGGCGCTGGTCTTGCCTTTCTTGACTGGGCGTACGCCTGCAGGTGGGCCAGCTGCACGCCATCCGGAAAGTTTCCGGTGCCGTATCCATCTCGGTTCAGCTGGCCGGTCCAGATCAGGCAATCTCCCACTGGTTGCGCGAGCAGGTTCGCGGGCAAAGGTGCGGGCCAGTACTCCGCGACCTTGATGGCACTTTTCGTTCTTCCTTTCGACTTGCCGAGAGGGATGTATCCTGCCCTTTTCAATATCTCGGCCCGCGCCTGCTTGTGCTTGTTCATTAGTCTGCCTTTGCTTTACGCATTACTCATTAAAGGGTAGTGAGGCATCTGCCATTCGGTAGACAAAAGCATCCGAAGGCGTCCTTGTCTGTTTCTACCGGACGGCAAGATTCGCTCCTTTGCACAGTACTCCACGCATTCTGCCAGGTTCGTTGTTCGTCCGCGATTCCCGAGTTGGTTCAACGGGACTCCTGGACGCGGGCCGCGCCTTGGTCGGCGGCCTTATTCTAGACCAGCTATTCTCTTTCCCAAGTTAGTTGTTTCAGGGATTGTGCATCGCTCGATGCGCTGTAGTCGTCGCCGGATACCCCTAGTTAATCGCAGCCAAGCTGCGACTCCATTCTCCGCTGAAGTTATCAGAATTCGCAACCGTCTGCTGTCATCGGCTGCTGTGCTGGTGTTGAGTTCGCTATACACCCGGTCAGCAGCGGGGGTATATTCCAAGGGTCGGTCCCGCGTCAGGGGTGTTCACCTTTGGTTGCCTGACTCCAACTCGACTATTTCCCTTGCCTTGTTGAGACAGACTACCTCCGGTCCCTGTGGCGTTTCACTGTGCCATGCTCGGAGGCTGTCTCGTTCTACTTCTGCGGAGGTGGTCTTTTGAAGCTGGATGATGTGATGGCAGACGTCACCAAGCAGTTGAACGATCAGGCCAAACTCGGGGTCAAGGTTGAAGACCATAAACAGGTCCCCGACGTTGGTCCTGTAGCTGACGGTCTATGGTGGAGAATCCCGGAAGCGACGGCCATATTCGCCGACCTCAAGCGCTCGACTTCCCTCAGCGTGAATGGATCCCGAATAGACGCGGCCTACGCCTATACGTACTTCGTCAGGGCCATGGCGCTGATATTGGAAAGATTCGGTGCGAGATACGTGGACATTCAAGGGGACGGTATATTCGGCCTGTTTGGTGGCAAGGGCTCTAGGTTCGCGGCGGCTGCGTGCGCGGTTACCATGAAGACGCAGATGGAGCGGGCTGTCGAGCCCAGGTTCAGGAAAGATGCAAATCCAAGTCAGGCTTTGAAAGCAGGAATCGGCTTGGATTACGGCACCTTGCTGGTTCGGCGTCTGGGGCTCAGGGGAACCAGGCAGAACGAGGTCTGGGCCGGCAAGCCGGTCAACATGGCTGCCAAGCTCAGTTCGGTTGCTGGAAATAATCAAGTGGTGGTATCCGACCGGTTGTTTGAAGCGTTTCGTAAGGCCTCGCCAGTAAGGCAGAGGGCCCTCTTGTGGTCCTGCGGATGCAGTGACGGCAAGCCCAAGGTTGGTTTGGCTCTCGCCGCCGGTGAAACTACGTTTCTCTGGAACAAAGTGCCTGTACCTAAGAAGCTGGGGCTGGACTTCCAGGATGCGTACAGATTGAAAACGCCCTGGTGCGGGAAACACGGTTCCGAGCTCTGTGAAGCGGTGTTCACAGGCAAAAAGCCGGCAAGCTGATGTTGGAAGACCGCCTCAGGTCGCATTACGAATCGCTGTCGCGGGCGATCGGGTTCACTAGCAGCCCGTCCGAGAAACAATGTTCTAAGCGAAAATCGTCTTTAACAACGTCAGTTATTCCGATTACTGTTTTATTGGAGCCTATTAGTCACCAATGGGATTAGACAGTGGCGCTTTTCGTCTCCAAAATCTAATCCTCGGACAGGCTGCTAGGGCGGCGGACACAAAGCTGGACCCGTCCTGGGCCTCCAGGTCGCGTTGGCGGGGACTCTAGCAGCCCGCATGGACAAACTGTGGCTTATCCTGACGGGAGAACCCTTCGGTGCCGAGGCCGGTGCGCTGGCCGCTGTGCTGGTCGTTTACGTTCTTCTGCTGCTCATCTCGATGGCTCTTGCGGCGTCGGTGTATGTGCCCAGGAACCCAGGTACCGGAAGATCGCTGATATATTTCGAGGACATTGGAGCCTTGACGTTTAAGGAATTTGAGGAGCGGGCTGTCCACGTGGAAGCCGGTGAAATTGAGCGTCAGCTCATTGGCCAAGTCCATGTGGTCTCAACGATAGCCAGCAAAAAAATGGGGTTGGTGCGTTGGTCGTACTGGGTGGCCGGGCCGTCTGTGTTGCTGTGGGTCCTCTTGTTGGCTTGGGGCAGCATTTAGGCGGCAGAGGGTTCCAGCCCAAGGGAAATATGGTACGTTTGCCTTGCGAAGTGCTTGTCAGGATACTAACGCCGGGCACGATTGCCACAAGATTCCAAGGCTTTTTCCTTAGTTCTGCTCAATTCGCCAGTCGAATCGGCCTAGCTCATCGGACGCGGATTGTTCCCTTTCTTTCGCTTGCCCTTCGCTTGGACTTTTCAATATCAGGGACACGTAGTCAGAGTCCGGCTACTCCGCCCGGCGTGCAAAAAACCCCGGCTCTCGCCGGGCTCACTTCGCTGCTGATCTGCTGCGGGGGCGATCCCTAGGTTTGGCGGCCGTCAGTCGTCCGTCTTCCTCTCCTTCACTGATAGGACCCGGACCCCGTGCGCTCTCAGCTTCTGCTGCGCCAGGACGGATTCCTCTAGGCTCCACGCAAAGTACCTGAGCTTCCAGACCACGACGTGGTCGAAGGCAGCATTCTCGCCCGTGGCGTCGGCCATCATGCGCTGGAACTCTGCACGACTGTTCAGGTCGTCGCTGTATCGGACGGCTACATCCAGGTCCCTGAACCTGCAGAAGTCCTCCGATTCCGCTAGCTGCGTGTCGGGCTCCGCGCCGTCCGGAGATTTTCCGGCGTTGGCATTCACGTAGATCGCTGGGCGATTGACGGCTGTCTTCTGCATCGGCTTTCGTACCTACTCAGCCTATTGGGAATGCTGCAGGGCCGGTTGCTCCGGCGTCGTCTCCGGATACTGTTCGTCAATGGCAACCAGGCCCTGATTCCATGTTCCGCTGTCGATGGACAATTCTCAAGGAGCTGCTGTCATCAAATGATGCGGCCCCGGCGCTGATGCACCTCCGCCTCCGGCCACTCGGGCCGGTGCGAAAAAGAGAGACCCTGCTGTTGCCGGGCCTCGTTTCTCGTTGAACTCTCTAGTATTACAACGACGCTTCCTCAATTTGGTCAGTTTTGCCCGGAAATCGATTCGCGGAAGGCAAAGGCACAAAGCTGTCAAGCGCGTGGGCAGGTCGCCATGAAGAAGTGCTCAAAGCCCCTTTCCTGCGAAGCGTCGTTGTAATACTAGGGAGTTGGGAATCCACAGAGACACGGTGAGGAGATACATCGACGCCGAGACTCCGCCGACGTGGCGAACCCCGGCAACTCCTCCGGCACCAGCATCTGATACCAT
Source organism: Dehalococcoidia bacterium (assembly GCA_965261355.1). GTDB lineage: Bacteria > Chloroflexota > Dehalococcoidia > Lucifugimonadales > UBA3495 > VXOI01. The sequence goes on from OZ253464.1 coordinate 940,893, forward strand.
CGCAGACTAGGTAAAGGACATTTCTGCTGAACACTTAACCGGACATTTATCCTGAACTTCGACAACCGATACTCAGCAATCCTCCGCCCGCGCGGCCCACTTTATCTCCGCCGTTTACATTCTCATTTGACGTAGAGCCTCTTGGGGTCCGTTCCGGCTACTTCCTTGCCCCTTTGCTAGGGCACCACGCCAAAGGGCTTCAGCCACCATCGGCCCAGTCGTTTACGAATCCCCTGGTAAAGCCGCGTCTTCGCTTGCCCTTTGGCAGATAGAGTAGGTCTGTCTCGCCGGGCTTAGCCGCACCATCGCCGTATAGGGCTGTCTGTGTAGCTGATTGATATGGAGCCGGATTCTCGTATCGTTGGTGGCTGGGCAACAAATCGTCCAGTGTTCTCGTGATGATTTGCCGGGTCTGTTGCCTGGCATCCGATCGGATATACCACACTGTTTGGGGAGAGCAGCGCCCCAACGTGGAGCGAAAACAGTCAGATAGCATGGTGCTGTATTTTTCGGGGTCTGTGAACTTCTGCTCGGGGTCCCAATCCGGCAAGCTGGGACCTTCTCCCAGAACCCATAACCGGAGCCAGTTGTCGCTCCGATAGTTCGTAACATTACAGTACGGTGGAGATGTAAGCACAAGGTCTGCCGATGAGTGTGATTCGGGGAGCACGTCGGTTGCGCTACCTAACCCAATACTTGGACGAGGGGTTTGTCTTGATTCTACTATCCCCTTGGCGTAGCGCCATTCGGCCCGGCGTTGCAGGAAAGTGTGAGCCTCAATTTCCGGGGGTTGGTCGTAGCCCTTGCTCCGCCACCAGCGGATGCAGTACCCAGGAGACATAGCTCGGGAATGTCGCATTTGGTTAGATAGTCCATGCCCTCGTTTGTCGTGCAAGTGCTGAATTAGGAAAGCGGCAACGGTCCGGTCTACCCGGGAATCGCGCCAGTCCAACTCCCGGCGTGAGGCATTGATAAAGGACAGAACGTCGGTGCAGAAAGCCACTTCCTGAAACTCGTGCTCGGCTCGACGGTCATCGGAGGACACGGCTTCACGGATTTGCCCAATGCGACGCTTGACCTCGTCGAGCCGTGGATGTGGGTCTGTCTTGGTCTTGCTGTATATCCACGCAACTGGATTGATGTCGGCAGCTATTGCCTGAACTCCGTTTGCCATAGCTATGAACGGGACCGTGCCTCGTCCGCAGAACGGGTCAATAACGGTGTTCCCAGATTTAGCGAAGAGCCGGATTACTTCGAACACGAATGGTATGGGGAACATCGCATAGTAGGGACCCAGGCGGACCCAACGGCCTGCCGCAGTGCTGAACGATAGGTCGAGGCTCGTGGGCATTATGGTGCCTGTCCGTCGTCCTTGAATAGTTCTGCCAAAATGCCCTGCCCTCGCCGAAGAGGAATGGCAGCATGGGCGTTGGCACGGATGAGTGGTATGAACCCATCTCGGTAGAGGTGAGTGTATAGGTCATCAATAATGTCAAGGGCATCCCCTAACCTTGGGAAGGCCGAGGAATTGGAACTGTTAGGCTCCGCGCCAAATGAGTTCACAATGGGAGTCATGACAACGGCGTGTTGGCCAGCACTGTTCTTGTACATGACCTTGCGGCCATAGTAGACGGCTTGTCCATAGGGTTTAGTCGAATTAGGGTTAGGGTTAGGAACAATGTGCCTGTAAATGTAATCTGTGGTTGGCACTAAGGCGGTTCCGTTGGGTAATCGTTGGCGTTGACCGGCTGCGTCATCCCAATCTATCTCCTCCAAGTGGTCGATGAATTCGCCAGTCTTCTCGAGTCCGATCAGCAGGAGGCCTAGCCTACCCCGTGATACAAGGTCATTATGAATTCGCGCGACTTCGGTTTGGATATGTTCTTTGAGCCAGGCGGGCATTCCGAAGATCGCCAACGGACCGTCCACGACAAAAGCGGTGTCGTCAAAGCAACGGGCAGGTAGGTTCGCGTGAAAATACCTGAGGATGTTGGTCATCAGTAGGTGTTCAGTTACCATGCGAAATGCGGTAAAAGCTTGTTCGCTACTACTGAAGTCATGGAACCGCTCTTGGGTACGAAGGCTGTCAGTGGAGTAGAGTTGTTCTTTTAGAGGGCAAGGGCAAACGGAGTCCCTTGCCTGCCTAGCAACTGTTGGAGCACTTGTGGAGCCTGGCGGTTCAAGTTCGCATTCGTCTATAGGGCATTGAAACTTTTGGCCAGACCCGGTAACGCTGGCGGTAATAGAGTGAAAGGTCTCCAAAAGAGATTCGTGGCTTTCGTCCAGTCGGAAGTTCAATTCCTGGCGCACTGTCTGGCGGTAAAACTTCTTGGGAGTGTCTTGGTTGGGCTGCAATCCCACCACATTTTGGCCTGGTAGCACGGCACTCATGGTTTCGACCTTTTCGAGGTCTCGTAGCTGGCTGGGACTAGGTATGTGGTCGCGGTCGAATTTTATGAGTTCGTCAACCTTGATTACGATTACGGCTGCATTGAAGAGCGCAGCCTCAGCCCTAGGAAAGCCATTCTGAACAGCCTTCGTTACTGTTGAGCCGTCTACGGCGACGATACGTCTGATGGGGTTTTGCCGACGGGGCAGCTCAATTGTCGGCGGTAGGCTATATGCTTCCTGGTCGTTGCGGGTGCGAATGGAGCCCTTAAACGCTTGTACGCTGGGATTTTCCTCGAGTCGCCAGAGCGAATCGCCGGTAGCACGTTCATTCAGGTATGGCATAGCTCTCCGCCTTATGTGCCCGGCTTATCGTTGTTGACCGGGTTTGTGCCCGTTGGCTTGCAGGTTGAGGGACGGAGCAGGGGGAGCCTTGAACTCGTCCATCTGGACTGGGATAGTGAAGTAGCTGGATCGGGTTCTCATCTTGATCAGACCAGCTTCTGATACGTTGATGATGCTCCTGGCAAAATCCTTGAAATCATTAAATTTGCTGAGCTGGTTCGTTTCGTCGGTATTGTTCAGATGAGCGATGAACCAGTTTTCGGTGTTCTTCAGAATGTTGGTTTGGATTGAGGAAGGCTCCTGGGTGGAATAGACCAGTCCGATGTTGAACTTGGCCCCTTCTTTGGCTATGCGCGCCCAAATGTTAGTGTTGTCGTCTTCGCCGGATTTAGGCAGAAGTGTGTGCGCTTCCTCCGCGTAGATGATGACGTGGGGCGGTTTGATGATTTCGCCCGTCGTTTCGTCCACATTGGGAGTGACGAAAGTTTGTTGCTGGGCATTAAAGAGACGTTTGACGATTCGTTCGGCCGCCTGGCGGTTTAGGTCAGGGTCGCCTAGCAACTGGTCAACGATAACCAAGTTTCCATTTCGCACTTGCTGGACGATTGTCTCTGCGTAATCGTCGGCCGAGTTGATGGCGTGCCACACCATGGCGTTTCGCATTATCGCGCGGCCGCGGGTATTTTCGTAGAATCGGAGCAACCCTCTCAGATGCGGATCGGACCAGTTTCGGCCCTGGCGGCTGATAGCGTAATTCCTGTCGAAAGCCCTGAATTCATCAGACTGGGTCCACGCGGCAAATGCTTTTACGAAATTCCCTGCAACATCCCAAGTCATGCCGTCTTTTTCAAGCATTCCCTCGTACTGAGCCGTGTCGGCTGACTGAGCAATCAAGTCTCTGAGTTCCTTCCTGAACAACCCTTTTGTCGAAGGAGGGGCTGGAGGTGGGTCAAACCCCGCTTCCGCTAGGATGCACCTATAGATGAAGAGACGACGTCGGAAGCGTGTGTATTCTCCGCGGGCGTTGTTTCCAGTTACACCAGCGGAGTCGGCTATATTTGAGTTCCGGAAATCTTGAATGTAACCGCCTGTTTCTTCGGCTAGGGTATCATCGATTATTTGCTTGCCCTGGTATAAGCTTTGCAACAGTCGATCTAATTCTTCCCGGGTCGCTGGAGGTGAGCTAGGTTCCTGATTTCCATAGAAGTTGAACTTCGTAATGTGCCGTTTCTTATCGAAAGGGTGCTCATGCAGTCCGTAGGTATGCACTTGGTCCGCATAATCTGACTTTTCGTACTGCAGATTGCGGATACAACCCTGGTCCTGCGGGTTGTCGTTTGCGTATTCCCCGTTGGGGTCGAAGATTAGCTGACCTACGACCTCTCCTCGGCCTTCGCTCCGAAGGCCGAACAGAGTGCTGGCTACGATCTTCGTAGTGTTGGATTTGCCGCTGCGAGTCATTCCAAAGAGCGCGGTCCGTTGCGCAATGAAATCCCTTGCCCGGATGGAGACCGGCGCAGATTCCGGAGTGCCATCTTCCTTGATGGCAGATGAATACCGGAGTCGGCCCACTTTTTTCGGGGTAAATGGTTCCTCGGTATCGCGGTGGTGATTGACGATGATCTCGAGGGCGTTGCCGGTGGGCTTGTAGATTTTCATGCCCTGACCAGCGTTGAAGTTAGATATGTCACTACCGAAATGGACTACCCAATCATCGTCTGGGCTGGCTTGGTAAAGACGAAATGTTCCCAAAATCCGGCACCGGATTCCAGAGTAACGGAGCAGATTGAGGGTGAATTGGTCGGTTTGCTTGGATTCATCGTAGCTATATTCGGTGTCGTTGGAACGTTGGACCGCCTCAAATCGTACTTTGTCCAAGTCGGTGTCAGTGGACAGCTTAACGCTTTCGGCTACTCTGATAAGCAGGAGCGACGAGTTTTCTGGCAACGTGTCGTTGGTTAGGTCTGCCGGAGTTATACGAGTGGCAATCAGGAGGCAGCCGTGGGGCAAGCCGTTGGTTCGGTTTCTATGTGTGTCGTGGACGAGAATGTCCGCATGGTCGTAATCCAAAGTGATTAGATCACCGATGTACTGCGCTGGATCGACCATAGCGACAAGTTTCCGTTGTGCGGTTTGCTTTACGTCTGCTGCGATCTCAGTACCCACCTGGGTAAGAAACGTGTTGCTGGCCATGCGGTCCGCTCCTGATCCGATTCGCTGGGAAGTCAAAGTTCTGACCATCCACTTTATCACTTTTGGCGGTTAAGGTCGCTTTAAAACTTGGAAAGCCCCCCCCAATCGAGGGTTCGGTGACGGGTTACCACGGTATTTGAAGCGTAATTGACACTTGCACGACGCAAATGCCCCCCGCAACAAAATACCCGGATTCATAAACGACCGAGGGTAAGCTGCGATTCAATGGCCCACCCTTTAACGTTGTGACCTAGCAGCCTGTCCGAGGATTAGTTTTGAGAGTCGAAACACGTAATCATCTGACCTTATTTCTGAATGGTACGCTCTAGTGTGTCCATTTTCGGAATGTCTGCCTCTTCTGAAGACGATTACCGTGTAGAACATTATTTCTCAGACAGATTCCTAGTATTACAACGACGCTTCCTCAATTTGGTCAATTTTTGGCCGGAGACCGCTTCGCGGAAAGCAAGCCAACAAAGCTGTCAAGCGCGTGGACGGGCGACATGAAGAGGTGCTTTAGGTCTCTTTTTGTGATCCGTCGTTGTAATACTAGAAGTCTGGCCGGAAAGCCATTGGCCGGGTTTTGCGCTACGCCAAGCAGACGCATTCGAGCCTTATACCGCGTGGTAGTGCATATAATACATTGTAACACCCACTATTTCATCGATAACCGACGTTAAGAAAACGACGGCTTGGGCAGAATCGGGGTTTCCGGCCAGGCTTCTAGTATTACAACGACGGTTCGCAAGAATAAGGACCCTGAGCGCCTCTTCATGGCGACCTGCCCACGCCCGTGACAGCCTTGCGGCCTTGCCTTTCGCGAAGCGATTTCCGGCCAAAAACTGACCAAATCGAAGAAGCGTCGTTGTAATACTAAACCGAAGCCAAGGTGAAATGCGCAGACGGTGGTAGACAAGCGACGAGGACGGGTCATTCTCCAGGTACGGATGAGAGGAATTAACCCGCGAAACCCGGCTGATCATCATCGCCACTTAAATGTACATCCCACCTTGGCTTTAGTTTAGTACTCAGTCAATCTTGGTTTTGAGGGTGGCATCGGTGGTTGACTGGTAGTGCTAATCTTTTGGCAATTGGTGTTGTTGTGAGGTGGCGGTGTGGTCAGAGAGAAATTTGCGGTCCGGCTGACGCTGGAGGAGCGCAACCAACTGGAGCATATGGTCCGGGCAGGGAAGAGTTCAACTAGGGTTACGACCCGGGCCCGCATCCTGCTCAAGACCGACGAGGACTGGCCGGCTCCCAAGGTGGCCCAAGCTCTGGATGTGGCCGAGGGGCACGGTGTTCCGCATCAAGCGGCGCTTCTCCGAGGATGGGTTGGACGAGGCGCATAGTGAGGTGGAAGCCATCGTCGCGCTGCCGCTCAACATGTTCTACTACACCGGCATCGCCACCTAAACCTGGGTGCTGACTGAGGTGGACCCCATCGGTTGGACAGGATTAAGCCACAATTAAGTGGGACTCCTGCACTCCTCCGTATGATACCAAGACCCGTTGGTCCGGGCACCTCCTTTCCTTCAGCTCCTCTTCTACAGGCTCGCCGTGGAAGACCTCCGCCGGCGTACGGTAGCCCAGGGCCTGATGCGGCCTCCGGTGGTTGTAGAACCGGAAGTACTCTCGCAGCCCTCGGCGGGCCTCAAGGCCGTTGGCGTAGGCCTTCAGGTAGACCTCCTCGTACTTCACTGTCCTCCATAGCCGCTCGACTAATATGTTGTCCTGGTACCTGCCCCTGCCATCCATGCTGATCTTCACCGAGTGATCCTGGAGTATCTGCGTGAACTCGCGGCTGGTGAACTGGCTTCCCTGGTCGGTGTTGAATACGTCGGGCCTTCCTTGGCCGAGGGCCTCGGTCAGGGCCTCGGCACAAAAGACGGTCTCCAGAGTGTTGGACAACCCCCAGACCACCACGTACCGGCTGTGCCAGTCCATGATGGCCACCAGGTACAGGAATCCCCGGGCCATGGGCAGGTAGGTGATGTCAGCCGCCCACACCTGGTTCGCCCGGGTGATCGTCAGATCCCTCAGCAGGTAGGGATAGACCCAGTGTCCCGCCGCTGGTTGGCTGGTGCGAGGCTGCCGGTAGATAGCCCGCAGTCCCATCAGTCTCATGAGCCGCTGCACCCGCTTCCGGCTTACCAGCAGGCCCTGCCGCTCCAGCGAAGCCTTCATCCGCCTGGAACCGTAGAAAGGGGTTTCCAGGTACTGGCGGTCCATGGCCTGCATCAGGGACAGGTCCCCCAGGGGTGTCCCCTTGGGACGGTAGTAGAGGCTGGAGCGGCTGACACCCATCAGCTGGCACTGCCGCACTATGGGCAGGTGCCGATGTTGCCGGTCGGTCAGCTCACGCCGCTGTGCTGGGGTCATGGACCGGACCTTTCCTCCAAGAAATCCCGCTCCACCTTGAGCTGGCCGATCTGCTGGTACAGGCGAGCCACCAGGGCGTCGTTGTTCTTGTTCTTCTGCTCCTTGCCCTTATTGGTCCCGTTGCCTTGGCCGAAGATGACGGCCGCGCCATCCACTAAGGCCTTCTTCCAAGTCTGAATCTGGTTGGGGTGGACCTCGAACCGGGCGGCCAACTCGGCCACCGTCTGTTCGCCCTTCATTGCCTCCAGTGCAACTTTCGCCTTGAAGGCCGGGCTGTGCTTTCTCCGCTCTGTGGACATTTCCCGCTCCTCATCAACAGCTGTCGCTGTCCGTAGTTTAGGAGCAGGATTCCCACTTAACCAACTGTCCAGTTTTCCGGGTCCACCTCAGACCAACCGGAAACCCGAGCACCGTAAGGGCCACGTCCAACTAATCGACGCCACCCAGTGGTACACACCCCTCCGGCGTAACTTGGGCCAGAAGAACTGCGACACCTTCATGAATTTCGAGGAAACGGAGCAGTCCAAGATATTCCCGAACCAAGCCTTCGGTTACTGGAAGGTGACCGTGGAGTGCCCGCTCAGAATCGAGGGGATCGACCCAGAGAAGGCGCATACCGCCAAGGAGATACGGGAACTGGGGGCGACCTGGGAACGTTCGGAGTCGGCGCCTCCCGTCATCAAGAGGTCCACGGGCGGAACGCAGTGGCCAGCCCCCTGAACGGGTTCTTCGAGGCCACCATCAAGGGCAAGCCCGGAGTGGTCGAGTACGAGCCGGACACCGAACTCCGGGACACCGAGCAGATACCCCCTGCTCCACTTAGGTGGGATAGACGCCTTCCTGGAAAAGGAGGGCCTGCCCTACGCGCCCGACGCCTGGTAGCTACCCGCACAGGTGAAGAGCAGGTAGGAATCAGCTTCACCCAGCATTTCTACAAGGCAAAGCCTATGCGCCCGCTGGATGAGATTCGGGCTAATATACTGAAGTTGGAGCGAGAAACGGAAGGACTGCTAGATTGGATTATAAGGAGCTATAATTGACTCGATAGAAAAACACTAGACGCTTGATCTGAATCACACCACAAGAGATGCAACGATGGCTGGCATGGAATTCCTGCGACCGCGGCTGCATGGAGCGCGCTTTGATGGAGGTGAGATACCACTTGAGGTATTAGGAGACTTGGTGGCTCTGCTGGAGATGGTGCTGGAAGTCGCCAAATGGCGGTTTCTCGAGGAAAACCCTGAACGGCGACGTGTGCCGCGCGGATTTACAGAAAGCGTGACTCTAAAGCTCGCCGGACTGGAAGAAGGTAGCGCAGTAGCGGTAATAACCATCTCTTCAAGTCGGCCAACTCTGGACAGATATCCATTACCATATCAAGACACCTTTGAACAAGCCAGAGAGTATATTGCCGACACTATTAGCGCCGCCGAAGAAAACAGTCAACCCGAGCTCAACATACGTTTACCCAGAAATCACTTGGCATATTTCGACAGAATTGGCCGCAGCCTGCGGGACGGCGAGTATATGGAGTTACCCACACCCCGTCGCAGCGCCCCAGCTCGCCTGACCAAAGAATCGCGCCTACGGTTAGTGGAAATTTCACGAATCAGGGAATTTACTGAAACGATAACTCTGCGCGGCTCTGTTTCCGAAATGGACCAAGACGAAATGACCTTCGATCTGCAACCGGTATATGGCCGCAAAGTTGCCGGCCCAATACCGGAACAACACCTTGACACTATCATGGAGGCCTTTAACGAATACCGGGACGGAGTGCGAGTCGCCGTTTATGGCATCGGCAGATTCAATCAACAGAACCGCCTTTTGCGTCTTGAATCCGTCGAACACGTCGATTTGTTGGATACTCTGGACGTTCCGGCGCGTCTGGACGAACTCCGCGCAATGAATGACGGCTGGCTCGACGGCGACGGGATTGCACCACCGAACATCGGCCTAGACTGGCTGTCCGACGCCTTCAACCGCCGCTATCCCGACACTGCCCCCTTGCCGCGCATATACCCTACCGAAGAGGGCTGCGTCAGGATGGAATGGTCACAACAGGCCAATGCCATCATTGTGGAAGTGGACCTCAACACCCACACCGGATATTGGCTCTGGTTCGACCGAAACTCGGACGACTATGACGAACGACAGCTGAACTTGGAAGACACCGCAACTTGGGAATGGATGGCATCGGAAACTACCGGCAAGGCTTCATGACAATCATGCCGAATGACAAATATCTCTACCGAAACATCCACCCAGACTGGCTACATAGCGGCGAGCCAAGCTCCCAAGCCTACAAGCCGACGACAAAAGACAAAGGAATGCTGTCATGCCATGACGGAGACCTAATCTCCGCCGAAGATTCTTGGAACCTTCATGCCCGACAGATGAAGCTCAAATCAACCGGAGTCATGGCGATAACTACGGGAGAATGCGAGCAACTGGCCCTCTCGGTCGTACCCGACCCGGACACCTTCCCGGAACATATTCTTATAGACTTCCTAGGATTGAGCAGGCGGCAAGCCGAGAAGAAGGCCGACAGCCTCAAAATAGGCGCCAACTCCCGTGGCTGGCAATACGGCCCGGTATCCCAGCCATGACCAATTTCCGCCCCCATACCCTGCCTACAAGCCATCTGGCATCCCCTGGCTTGGCGACGTGCCGGCACATTGGGACGTGCAGCAGCTGAAGCGTAATGCGGCAAACGTAGTTGACCTCGCCAAGTATTCAAGCAGCGATGACATCTGTCTTGCCCTTGAACATGCTGAAGGCGGATCGTCCAAATAGACAGAATTCTGAGGTTGAAGTCCTGCTGCCGCACCAGCGCCGGAGGAAGAGCGGGAACTCCGCCCGGGGCAAAGGCACCGGAGCCAGCAGAAACAGGACCGCCGGCCGGCCGACCCGCAGAGGCTCAAGACAAATCACCCCTGAAGCGGCAAAGGAGATAGGACAACTTACCTGCTTCTGAGCGTCGGCGGCAACCCGATAACTCCGCCGCCGCGATTGTAGCAAGAAACACAACCAAACACTGCCAAGGCACGCTAACCAACAGAAACAGGCAATCAGACATCACTGCTAGGCAACGGACAGAAGCCCCGGCTTTCCTGATCGAGACCGGGGCTTCACTCTACGCAACCCGCGAACGGTTGGAGATCGACGCCAAGCTGACCCTGCTGGCCCATGGCAGGGCCTTCCGGGAGTTCGCCCACCGGTAGGACGGGATTGTGTCCGAGTTTTTCAACAGGTTGAATCTGTCAAAAAGCAGCCGGACTACCCCACAGACACGAAATAGGAACAAACACGATGTCCTTACCCGAAGAGCAGCACGAGGAGGAAAGACGACACCTTAGTTGGACAACACGGCGGCGCTGGAGCACCACCTCCAGCGACCGCAGTCAAAGCCGGTGGTCGTCTGATTCGTTTCTCGCCGGCCTTGGGCCGGTCCTACCATAGTATTACAACGACGCTTCCTCAATTTGGTCGGTTTTGGCCGGAAGTCGCTTCTCGGAAGGCAAGTCCACAAAGCTGTCAAGCGCGTGGGCAGGTCGCCATGAAGATGTGCTCAGGGTCCCTTTTTACGAACCGTCGTTGTAATATTAACTTGATGCGTTCGCTGGCCGAATCCACCTGATAACCCCCGTGGGCTAGCACGGACTGGCGAAAGAAATTGGCCGCGGCGTTGCCCTCGCTGGTACTGGGCTAGGCTGTCGACCGGCCATGCTCCGTGCCGAGGCTGCAATTTCCATCCAACCCCTACCCGTCCACCTGTTGGATGGTCCAGCGGCTGACCTCCAGGCACTTGGCAAGTTCCCGCTGGCTCACTCCCTTCGACCGTTCCACCTTGATGTACTCCCGCTGCTGCTCACTCAGGCTCGGCCGTCGGCCAGGGAAACGGCCTTCGACCCGCGCCTTCCTCTGGCCCGCGACCGAGCGCTCCCTGATCGAGTTTCGCCACCACTCGCTGAAGGCGAGCACCATCGAGAGCCGGAGCCGGTCGGTGGACGTGTCGAAGTCTTGCGACAGGGACCGGAACTCCACTCCCGCCCGGTGCAGGCCCTCGATCACCTGCAGCCCGCAGGTCAGCCCTGTAAGCGGCGGCGGTAAAGTGGACCCTGTAGGCGGAAGATCGCTGACATCTGGCGGTTGAATCCTGCCAGCCAGCCCCAGAGGTGGCACCTGAGCAGTGCGGTCTCCGGACTTGCTTCTGGTCAGCTACGGAGCGGTCCATGTGCATGAGTCGCCCTGGTTGGGTGGTTCATAAACGCGCGTTTGTGACACTGGGCCACAATTCACTCCCTTTAGCTTGTTCAGGTGTGGGTCACAAAGGCATAGTGCAATCCGCACCGGTTGGTTGGAGAGCTATGCCCGAGACCTACCGTTACGTCCGCACCAGCCGCCCCAGAGTCTCGGAGCCGCCCGGCAACGCTGGTGTCAATGGCGCCGAGAAATTGGGCCACTGGGGTGTTGTCGTCCAGCGGAAATGTCCGGCTAAGTGTTCTGCATAAATGTCACTCTGTTATGTTGGGATGGTATCAGATGTTGACGCAGTGAGAGCCGGGCGGGACCGCCGCCCCGGAGGGCCGTCGGCATCCATGTACTTCTTGATGGTGGCTCTGTGGATCCCCAACTCTCTCTCGATCGCCTGGAGCGACGTTCCTTATTGTCGGTAATCAATGGACGGAATGGTTGCGGGAATTGTTGTCTTCGCCCACAGGCAGCGACTCGGATAATTCAGGCCGCTGACCTCCGCCTCCTTCTGCGGCTAACTATGACTTGGTGGAAACCCCCGACAGGTTACGACGGCCCCTTGTCCCGGCCCTCCACTCGCTACCGCAATCGTACCTCCGTGGGCTTCCACGATGGCCTTTGTGATGGCCAGTCCCAGACCCGTGCCGGCTATCCCGTGAAGACGGGACTGGTCACTGCGGTAGAACCGCTCGAAGACGTGGGGAAGGTCTGCGGCGTCGATGCCGGTTCCGTCGTCGATGACCGAGATAACCAACGCCTCTTCACCCTCCAACTCCGCCCGGACCATGACTTGCCCTCCTGGCTGGGTGTGTTGAACGGCGTTCTTGATCAGGTTCCCCAGTGCCTGGCTCATCCGCATCCGGTCTATGTTTATCTGAGGGAGATCAGGGGAGGCCTGGAGCGACAGTTCAACCTGACTGGCAATGGACACCGGCTGCCACCTTTCCACCTCCGTGTCCAGTAACTCGTAAATAGAACTCCCTTCGGGAGTAAGCCTCAACTCCCGGTGGTCGGTCTCAGCTAGCCAGTTCAGGTCGGTAACCAGGCCCCGCAATTTGCCCACTTCCTGGGTGATGTGTTGGGAGGCGTTCTCCGGCGATTGCAGCCCGTCCCGCAGCCCCCTAGCCTCCAATTGTATGACACTCAGCGGCGTGTTTAACTCGTGGGAGAGGTCGTCAATCAACCGCCTTCTAAGCTCCCGCTGGGTTTCCAGGGCGGCAGTCATACGGTTGAATGCCGCACTCATCCGGCCCAACTCGTCCCGCGACGTTACCGGGAGCAGGGCCGAATCTCCTTGGGCGATGGCCTGGGTCGCCTCCGTAAGGGCGGTCACAGGGGCGGTGATCCGCTTGGACAGCCAGGCAGCAAGGAGTACTGCGACACTGGCCGTGAGTAGTCCGCCGATGACAGTGATGTACAGGAGCGTGATCAGAAACCCGTGGGACTCGGTTGAGAGGAACTCACGCTCCACGTCCACGTAGACCTGACCCACGGGCTGATCCGTGTTCAGGTCGAACACCGTCTCCCGGTGCCCGTCCAGGTCAGGCGCCATGGCCCCGGGTGGCAGCCTGGACAGGTTGTCCTTTAGAACCACTCCATCTGCGCCGGTGATGACGACCCGCACCGGGTCTCTGTGGAAGAGTTCTTCAGTTTCTTCCTGGCCTTCCTCATGACGTTCCCGCTGGGGAGCTTCGCCGTAGACGTACCCAGCCTCCGACAGCGGCCTGTCCACTGTTTCCCAGCTACCGGTGCTGGTGTATTCACTACTCAGGCTTTGGGCCAACTGTCTTGCTCGGTCAACCCCTATCCGGTCCACGAACACGCCCAAGCGGTGCTGGGTCGCGTAATAGCCCACTGCGGCGCTGGCCAGGACAGTCAGAAGGATGACGAAGACGATGGAACCCATGATCCGCCACCTGAGCGACATCACTCCTCCTCCGCCACGAACCTGTACCCGGCGCCGTAGACCGTCTGAATGGGCTGCCTGCCGCCCCGGCCGATCTGCCCTCGCAGTCGGGCTATCAGGCTGTCGATGGACCGGTCGAATCCGCCGAATTCCTGGTTGAAGCTCAGGGAGATCAGCTGTTCACGGGACAGGACCTGGTTGGGGTGACGCATGAACGTCGCCAGAAGGGCCATCTGCGCTTGGCTCAGGATCACGGGTACGTTGCTGACCGAGACGCTGCCAGCGGTCTCGTTCAGAGTGATGTTGCCCCGGGTCAGGACGTGCTGAACCCTGCTCCTGACCCGGCGGAGTACGGCAAAGGCGCGGGCGATGACCTCCTCCGGGTCGAAGGGTTTCACGATGTAGTCGTCGGCCCCGGTGTCCAGTCCGGTGATCCGGTCGACGTGGGCTTCCCTGGCCGTCAGCATGATTATCGGAACGTCCGACTCTAGGCGCAGGATTCGGCACAGTTCCACGCCGTCGAGACGGGGAAGCGTCAGGTCCAGGACTACCAGGTCCGGGGCCAGGTTGCGGGCCAGGGTCAGGCCGGACTCGCCATCATAGGCAACCTGGGCAGCGAACCCAGCGCGCTCGAAGTAGACCTTGACCCAGTTCGCTATCCTGGTGTCGTCCTCGATTATAAGTACGGCGCCGTTCATGCTTGGTCCTTTTTCTTTCCGGCGTTTTCATCAGGTGCCGGTATTATCGCTGTCGGATTGCCCCACCGGGAGCCGGGGCTAGTCGCCGTCCCGGTGATTTTCGGTCCCGCCATTTTCATCGCGGGGGTTCTCGCCGCCGCCGTGTTCCCCGCCGGACTCGCCTCCGGCGCCAACCTCGGCGTGTGCAGTCCAGCCGGTGAAGGACTCCCCCGTCGCAGGCAGGCTGATCGTCAGCATCTCCCCCGGGGCCATGTCGGTTGGAGTCGTCGGGCCGAGTTCCGTCCCGTTGGAAAGGTGAACCTCGACCCTGACCCTGTACAGGATGTCGCCGGTCGTGTTCTCCAAGGTGCCTTCGAATGAGTTGCTTGGGGCGTCGTAGCCCAGTGACAGCCGAGCGCCACTGCGGACCACATAAAGACTCTCTTCTGGTGCCAGGGCATTGGCGCCGCTGCCCTCTTTCTCGTCTGCTCCGCCGGATTCATGGCTGTCTTCCGTGCCGGGTCCCTGTTCTTCGTTGCCTTGACCGCCGCCGTGTTCGCCGTCCCCTTCAGCACCCTCACCTGCTGTGTGTTTAGAAGGTCCGGGGCCGGTGCAGTCGAATACTTCCATGTGGACGACGTACCCGTCGAAGGAGACTCCGGCCAGTTCCGGTTCGCCGGCGACCGCCAGGCTTGAGGTTGTTTCTTGTCCGGGGTCCAGGTGTCCCAGTTTCTCGGGGCCGAGCTCTCCCACGGTCCTGGTTCCTGACTTAAGGTGAGGTTCGACCTGCACGTAGCAGAGTTTCCGGGAGAGGGTATTTTGAAGCGTTCCATGGACGGTCCTTGTCGCCGCGTCGTACTGCATTGAGACGGACAATCCGCCCAGAACGCCGCTCCAAGGCTGTCCCAAGGGGATGATCGGGCTCGACATGACGGCTTCCCTGCTCTCCCCATTGCCCTCTCCGCCAGGTTCGTGTTCGCCTTCTTCCCTGACCTCCCCATCGGGACCATGTTCGCCGTTTCCTTCACGGCCCTCCCCTACGGGTTCACCGGCATGGTCCTTGCCGCCGTGATCGTCCCCAGAGTCGCCGCCCTCTTGCGGGGCGGCAACCTGAGTTGCCGCGGGAACGCCGGAGTCCCGGCCGGCCTCCGGTCCGGTACCGGACGTGCAGCCGGTGATCATCACTGCCGGGAGCATAGCTCCCAGAAGGGTCCAGGCCAGGAGCTTTTTCGTAATCAGTTTCCTGAGCTTCCCGTGGACCATCTTTTCATCTCCCTCGTGGGTATCCGTAATGCTGCTCACGATAGGGATGAAATGTCGCAGAAATATGTCGCCGGGGTTTGGGCGGTTGACTGCCCTGATCTACATTGCTCAGGCAACCTGCACCGGAGATTCGAAAGGCCCGCTCAGAGCGGGCCCGTTCTTTCTCCATGAATCTTTTTCCGTGATCAGGAAGAATTGGACTTCAGCCCCCTTCCGTATCCCTCCAAGCCATACACTGGGCGACAATGAACTTCGACTTGTAGTCCGGGTTGCACCCAGTCACTATTCTCCCCGGACATCCCCCTGTGGGGATTCTCCCAAGTCCCGTCAGGGTGAGTTTCCCGATCCACCGCTCCCTCTCAAGTTAGGTTGAGCCAACACCGCCCCTCACTACAACACACCTTTCTCTGGTGGCCAACATTCTAGACAACAACACACAATGGCGCCGAGAATATAGGCCACTGGGGCGGGGTAATACTGGCCACCTGTACGACACACGAGATTCGAGTGGAGGGTGCAATTTCCACCCACCCCGTACCTGTCCACCTATTGGATGGTCCAGCGACTGACCTCCAGACGCTTGGCCACTTCCCGCTGGCTCACTCCCTTCGACCGCTCTGGTCTGATGTACTCCCGTTGCTGCTCGCCCAACCTCGGCCGCCAGCCTGGGAACCCGAGCCTTCGCTTGGCCCGCGATCGAGCGCTCCCTGATCGAGTTCCGCCACCACTCACTGAAGGCGAGCACCATCGAGATCTGGAGTTTGCCGGTTGACGTGGCCGTGTCGAAGTCTTCCGCCAGGGGCCGTAACTCCACTCCCGCATGGTGCAGGCCCTCAATCACCTGCAGCCCGCAGGTCAGTCCTGTAAGCAGCGGGCTTGGAGTGGACTGTGTGGGCGGAGGATCATTAACGGAAATTTCCTGCACACCCCCAGCTCATAGCGACCTGGGTGACTGCAGCGGGTAGGTGTGGTGTAGGTCAGCTCAGCCACTTAAGAGCTTCTCCGGCGGCCTCGCCCCGGGTGTAGCGGGCGACCATGTCGCTGTGGTGCCATCGGCCCTGGTGCTGGACCGCTGCGACGAGCGCTCCTGCTGCGACCACGCGCCGGGCCGTGCCGATGCGGCCTGTGAACCCGTCGCCTAGGCCCGCAGCTTTGGCTGCGTCCCGCACCAGGTTGGCCAGGGCTTCGCCGGTAAGCCCGAACACCGAGCCCTCGGAGAGAGGGTGGTTGGCCCCGTCCGGCTGAATCTCGCGCAGGACGCGGGAGGATGGCGCGAGGGAACTTTGGGTCTGAAAGTTCCCATTTCCGGCCCGATGGCCAGCTCAGGTCCCTTGGCTGCAGGTTTGTGCCGTGGATCTGAGGGTGGGCTCAGTTTGCCCTGATGGGAACTTTTGGCGTAAAAGTTCCCACATGATAATTCCTCACTACTGGAACCCCCAGCAGGTCGAGCGTTTTCTGGACGCCCTGGCGGCCCTGGGGCTTCGCCGCGCCCGGGTGGCGGCGCTCATCATGTGGCGATCCGGGCTGCGTGTCGGCGAGACCGTGGCCCTGGACATGGCGGGACATAGACCTAACGGCCGGCTCCCTGCTGGTCCGCCGCGGCAAGGGCGGCAGGGGACGGACCGCCCCGCTGCACCCAGACCTAGCCAGCCTGTTCGCCAACTGGCCCACGTCCTACGGTCAGCGGGATCTCGTTGTCGGGTTGACTCGAAAAACGGCCTTGCGGCATCTGCGGGCTGGCATCGAGCATGCCGGCTTGGATGAGGAGTCGCCGGGGACCGGGCGCCAGAGAGCCGGGGCCCACAGCCTCCGACACAGTGCCGCTCGTCACTGGCTGACCACCGCAGGGATCCCACTGAATGTTGTCAGCCAGTGGCTGGGGCATGCCAACCCGGAGGTGACGCTCCGCATCTACCTTCCCATCGTGGGCAGCACCCACTCCATGGCGGACGTCCCGTAGGTTCGAGGTTCGAGCTGCCGTTTACAGGGTTGCGGCGTTGCGAAACGGTGGCCAGCTCGGTGGTCACGGACGCCCCGGTTAAAGTCGTGATAATTCAATATTATCACGAGTTTAACTCGCCTCTAAAAATGCCAATAACCCGGCTGTTGGCACACCCGGCTGGGGACGTGGGATTGCTGGGTTTTGGCTGATGAAATTGAGGCGGACGGCTAGTCGTCGATCCCTCTCTCGGTGGTGGAGACCAGCTTGGTGCCAACCCGTCTGAGCTTGTCGCGCAGCTCGATGGTCTCCTCCAGGGACATGGAGAAGCGGTTGAGCTTCCAGACCACTATGAAGTCGAGAGTGCTGTCGTCCCGGGTGGCCTCGGAGATCATCCTGGTGAACTCGTTCCGGGTGCCGGCCGTGTCCATGAACGTGGCTGAGACTGTGAGGCCTCTTGCTTGGCAGTATTCGCGGCAGGCGATCTCCTGGTTATCTTTGGAGATCATGCTGCCAGTTGTTGTCAGGGGATCTCTGACGTAGATGGCGGCTTTCTGCATGGGGTGGCGTCCTGGAGGTTGAGAGAGGATGAGCCGACAGCGCCGGCGTCGTCGCCGTTTACTGTCTGTCAGGCGCTGAGGGGCTCGTTTACATGATCCGGCATCCGAGTGCTGATGCGCAACAGGCTACTGTCATCAAAAGGCAGACCTGGAGAGGTGCTCCGGGCCTGTTTGGGCGCAGGAGCAGGGGCGGCTGGAATACCCGAAGTATGGCTTTCTGCCAGATGCTCTGCAAACGGGTATTCCAGCCGCCCCTTTAGCTACGGGGAGAGGGGATTTACAGCCATGGCTGTAAACAGGACTGTTTCCAGCCACCTCGCCCGGGTGAGTCTGACTAAGGCTGGTGTTCCGGAGTCGGCGATCGTGTGGCACGGCCGATGGTACAGCAGAACCATGGTGTCGATGTACACCCGGCGGCTGGAATGAGGACTATGAGCCTGCTCCGTACTTGACACGGGGACGGGCGGCGCCACGCGCCATAGCCAACACGCGATGGGAGCGCCTTCCGGGCGATATGCTGTCCGTCCCCCGCTGAGGGCGCGTGGCTTCAGCAGAGGGGCAGGCCTCCGCCAACGGGCCGCACCTGGTATTCCAGGCTGCTTGGCACACACCCGCTCAAGTCGTTGTAGCTGAGGTCCAGCCCTTGCAGGTTGGAGAGATTGCCCAGCTCCGGCGGTATCTCCCCGCTCAATTGGTTGCTGTAGAGCCACAGCGTTTGCAGGTTGGAGAGTCTGCCCAGCTCCGCCGGTATCTCCCCGCTTAACTGGTTGTTGTAGAGAACCAGTGTTTGCAGGTTGGAGAGGCTGCCCAACTCCGCCGGTATCTCCCCAGTCAACTCGTTGTAGCTGATGTCCAGCACTTCCAGGTCGGAGAGGCTGCCTAGTTCGGCAGGGATCTCCCCGCTCAAGTCGTTGAAGCTGAGGTCCAGCACTTCCAGGTTGGAGAGGCTGCCCAGCTCCGCCGGTATTTCCCCGCTCAAGCCATTATCTTGGAGGTACAGATGTGTCACCTTGGAGAGGCTGCCCAGCTCCGCCGGTAGCCCCCCGCTCAAGCGGTTGCCGCGGAGGTCCAGTCCTATAACGCGCCCGTCGTTGTTGGCCAAGACACCGGGCCATTGGCCGTGGGGAGCGTCGCTCAGCCAGTTATCACTGAACGTCCAGTTCTCACCGTTCGTTGCGTTGTAGAAGGCAACCAGCGCCTCCCGGTCCGTTTCGGCGGAGCCGGAGGCCGCAGGCCGCGCCGTCGCAGGTACAGGCGCATCGGTGGCAGTGGGCGGCACTGTCGCAGCCGCAGCCGCAGCCGCAGGTGCAGCCGCATCAGTGGCGGTGGGCGCGTCCCCTGACCTTGGCGTGGACGGCGTCCGTGCGGGGGAGGTCGGCGTATCCGGCTCATCGGTGGGCCGTTCCGAGTCTGGCAGTTCTGTCGGCTCGGCGGCGGCCCGTTCCGATGACGGCGCATCGGTCGGCTCGTCAGAGCCGCCGCAGGCTAGAAGCAGCAACGGCAGAAGCAGTGCTAAGGCAAAGATTCCCAGGAAAAGTCGTGGCGTTCTCATCTAGATTCACTCCATGTGTTTGCTGGGTCGTGGTTGGACGGCCCGGTGCGCCCGGATAATAGCACCCGGTTGGCAAGCACCCGCTCAACTGGTTCCCCCGGAGATACAGGGACTACGGATTGACAAGGCCGCCGAGCTCCAACGGTATCCCCTCGTTCAGCTGGTTCGACAGGCTTGCCATGAGCAAGGGGCTGGCTCCGTACTAAACTAAAGCCAAGGTGAAATGTACATATCGCTAGACCGCACTATCGGTGCCCCCAGTTGGGGCCTAAAGGTGATATGAGGTGCCGTGGAGTCCTTTCGGTCATCGTCAATCTCCCCGAAATGCACATCCCACCTTGGTATTGGTTTAGATACCGGTATCTCGGCAGCGCCACGCGCCATAGCCAACACGCGTTGGGAGCGCCTCCTGGGCGATATGCCGTCCGTCCCCGGCTGAGGGCGCGGGGCTTCAGCAGAAGGGCAGGCCGCCAAGCTGAGAGAAGTCAAGGTTCAACTGGTCTTCCCAGCTGCTTGGCACGCACCCGCTCAAATGGCTGCCGTGGAGGTACAGTTGTGTCAGATTGGAGAGGCTGCCCAGCTCCGGCGGTAGCTCCCCGCTCAAGTCGGTGAAGCTGAGATCCAGGCTTCCCAGGTTGGAGAGGCTGCCCAGCTCCGCCGGTATCTCCCCGCTCAAGTTGGTGTAGCGGAGGTACAGCTGTATCAGGTTGGAGAGGCTGCCCAGCTCCGCCGGTATCTCCCCGCTCAAGTCGTTGGAGCTGAGGCCCAGCGCTGTCAGGTTGGAGAGGTTGCCCAACTCCGGCGGTATCTCCCCGCTCAACTCGTTTTCCATGAGCCATAGCTGTATCAGGTTGGAGAGGCTGCCCAGCTCCGGCGGTATCTCCCCGCTCAACTCGTTGCTCTGGAGGCCCAGCGTTGTCAGGTTGGAGAGGTTGCCCAACTCCGCCGGTATCTCCCCGCTCAACTCGTTGCCGTAGAGGTGCAGCGTTGTCAGGTTGGAGAGGCTGCCCAGCTCCGACGGTATCTCCCCGCTCAAGCCTTTGTCGCCGAGGTCCAGCCATTTAACGCGCCCGTCGTCGTTGGTGATGACGCCGTACCATTCGCCGAGGGGAGCGTCGCTCAGCCAGTTGTCGATTCCATTCCAGTTCTCACCGTTCGTTGCGTTGTAGAGGGCAACCAGGGCTTCCCGGTCCGTCTCGGCGGAGCCGGAGGCGGCGGGCGGCGCTGTCGTAGGTTCAGGCGCATCGGTGGTGGTGGTGGGCGAGTCCCCTGACCCCGGCGTGGAAGGCGTCGGTGCGGGGGAGGCCGACGTCTCCGGCTCATCGGTGGCCCGTTGCGAGCAGTAGGGCAGGCCGTCACGGCCAAAGGGCCGCAACTGGCCTTTCAGGCCGCTTGGCACGCACCCGCTCAACTCGTTGCCGGTGAGGTCCAGATATTCCAGGTCGGAGAGGCTGCCCAGCTCCGGCGGTATCTCTCCGCTCAACTTGTTTCCGTTGAGTTCCAGATGGCCAAGGTTGGAGAGGTTGCCCAGCTCCGGCGGTATCTCTCCGCTCAAGTCGTTGTTGGAGAGGGCCAAATATGTCAGTCCGGAGAGGTTGCCCAACTCCGCTGGTATCTCCCCGCTCAAATTTCTGGCGTTGAAGTACAGCTGTGAAACGCGCCCGTAGTCGCTGATGGTAACGCCATCCCATTCCGAGAGGGGCGCGTCGCTCAACCAGTTGGCGTTTCTGGTCCAGTTCTCACCGTTCGTTGCGTTGTAGAGGGCAACCAGGGCTTCCCGGTCCGTTTCGAGTGAGGTCTCTGCCAGAGGGGGCTTGGCTGTGGCCCTGGGCTTGGGCGACGGTTCGGCACTGGGCGTTGCCGTCTCGGATGTGATCTGTCCAGAGGATGACATGCCTTCCGGCTCATCGGTGGGCCGTTCAGAGTCTGGCATGTCTGTCGGCTCGGCGGTGGCCCGGCCCGAGGATGTCCCATCCGTCGGCTCATCAGAGCCGCCGCAGGCCAGCAGCAGCAACGGCAGAAGCAGTGCCAAGGCCAAGATTCCTAGGTGAAGTCGTGGTGCTCTCATCTCGATTCACTCCCTGTGTTTGCTGGGCCGGAGTGTGACGACGCGGCGCGTCCGAATACTTGCTTCGTGCGGTGGTGAGTCTCTGGGTCAGCCGCTCAAACCCTCGAGGACGACCCGGAGGCTGTCCACGTGGGCGAACAGGTCGAGCCCCTTGCTTGAAGCCAGCCTCAAGGCCCTGCTGTTAGTTACCAACCGGCCTTCCCACAGTGCGGGCACGGCCTCCTGACCGTCCTGGGCGGTGATCTCCCGCCGGCAGTGCAGGCAGTGGCCGCGGTAGTCGTTGGTGTCCAGCAGGTCCTCGGCGACGAGCTCGAGGCAGCCTTTGAGCCCTGCACCTGCTGCGGCTCCTCGGTGTAGGTCGCGGTCATCAGGCTTGCCATGAGCAAGGGACAGGCTCCGTAATTTATATGGGGACGGGCGGCGCCATGCGCCATAGTCTGCACGCGCTGCGAGCGCCTTCCGGGCGATAGGCTGTCCGTCCCCGGCTGAGGGCGCGTGGCTTCAGCAGGAGGGCAGGCCGCCAAGTCTAGAAGAGGGGTGCAACCGGTGTTCCAGGCTGCTTGGCACGCACCCGGTCAACTGGTTCCCGCTGAGGACCACCTGTATCTGGTTGGGGATGTTGCCCAACTCCGGCGGTATCTCCCCGCTCAACTGGTTCCCGCCGAGGTGCAGCTCTATCAGGTTGGCGAGGTTGCCCAACTCCGGCGGTATCTCCCCGCTCAACTGGTTCCCGCCGAGGTGCAGCTGTATCAGGTTGGCGAGGCTGCCCAACTCCGGCGGTATCTCCCCGCTCAACTGGTTCCCGCCGAGGTGCAGCTGTATCAGGTTGGCGAGGCTGCCCAGTTCCGGCGGTATCTCCCCGCTCAACTGGTTTTCCCAGAGTTGCAGCTGTATCAGGTTGGCGAGGTTGCCCAACTCCGGCGGTATCTCCCCGCTCAACTGGTTTTCCCAGAGTTGCAGCTGTATCAGGTTGGCGAGGTTGCCCAACTCCGGCGGTATCTCCCCGCTCAAGTTGTTGACGACGAGGCCCAACTCTTCCAGGTTGGCGAGGTTGCCCAACTCCGGCGGTATCTCCCCGCTCAACTGGTTCCCGCCGAGGTACAGCTGTGTCAGGTTGGCGAGGTTGCCCAACTCCGGCGGTATCTCCCCGCTCAACGCGTTGCCCTGGAGGTTCAGGGATCCCAGGCTGGAGAGGCTGCTCAGCTCCGCCGGTATCTCCCCGCTCAAGCCGTTGTCGTGGAAGAACAACTCTGTAACGCGCCCGTCGCGGTTGGTGGTGACGCCGTGCCATTCACCGAGGGGATCGTCGCTCAGCCAGTTGTAGCTTGCATCCCAGTTCTCACCGTCCGTTGCGTTGTAGAGGGCAACCAGGGCTTCCCGGTCCGTTTCGGCGGAGCCGGAGGTGCAGAAGGGCAGGCCGCCAATGTCAGATTCGTCAAAGTCCAACTGGTCTTCCATGCTGCTTGGCACGCACCCGCTCAACTGGTAGTTGCCGGCGAGGCTCAGTTCTGTCAGGTTGGCGAGGTTGCCCAGCTCCGCCGGTATCTCCCCGCTCAAGCCGTTGTCGTAGAGGTACAGTATCTCCAGGTTGGAGAGGCTCCCCAGCTCCGCCGGTATCTCCCCGCTCAACTGGTTCTCGCTTAGGTACAGCTCTCTCAGGTTGGAGAGGCTGCCCAGCTCCGCCGGTATCTCCCCGCTCAAGTTGTTGCGGCTGAAGGACAGTAGCTCCAGGTTGGAGAGGCTGCCCAGCCACGGCGGTATCTCCCCGCTCAAGTTGTTGCCGAAGAAGCTCAGCACTTCCAGGTTGGCGAGGCTGCCCAGCTCAGGCGGTATCTCCCCCCTCAACCCGTTGTAGGCGAGGACCAGCTCTATAACGCGCCCGTCTTCGTTGGTGGTGACGCCGTCCCATTCACCGAGGGGAGCGTCGCTCAGCCAGTTCTGTTGGTTCGGCCAGTTCCCCTCACCGTCCGCTGCGTTGTAGAGGGCAACCAGCGCTTCCCGGTCCGTTTCGGCGGGCCGGAGGGCGCGGGCGGCGCTGGTCGCATCGGTGGCAGTGGGCGCGTCCCCTGATCCTGGCGTGGAAGGCGTCCGTCCGGGGGAGGCCAGCGTCTCCGGCTCATCGGTGGCCTGTTCCGAGTCGGGAAGGTCTGTCGGCTCCGCGGTGGCCGGTTCCGAGGATGGCCCATCCGCCGGCTCATCAGAGTCGCCGCAAGCCAGCAGGAGCAACGGCAGAAGCAGTGCCAGGGCAAAGATTCCCAGGAAAAGGCGTGGCGTTCTCATCTAGATTCACTCCCTGTGTTTGCTGGGCCGGGGTGTGACGGCCCGGCGCGTCCGAATATTGGCACCCGCGGAAAATGCCTGCACCGCCTTGGGCTGCGATTCTGAGGGTAGTTGTACAACCGGGACGGGCGCAGTCGAAACAGGGGCCTTAATTCTCACCCTGCGGCGAGGTAATCCCTCGAGCTGGGGTTGCTCGTCTGAAAACGGTCTTTGGGAAATTCGTCGGAGGCGGTTTGCAACTCTCGACTGTACCGCTTTCTGGTAGGGGTTAGGGGTTCTTATAACACATCAGGGCATGGTATGCCGTATCCCTACGTACCAGGAAGGCTGGCATGATGGGTGGGGAAATTGCGGAGGCGGCTCCACGCCGACGCCGGAGTGACGGGTTGGGTTTTTGCCAGGCGCGCACCGCCGCACGCCTACGGAAGGTGGGGGACGAGGCCCAGGACGAGCGGGCCAAACCGTCTGCGTGGAGGCCGGTTTGGGAGAGGGTGAGAGGATTTAGCCCCCGCCGCCCCCGCCATCACCGCCGGCGTCACCGCCGGGACCACTCCAGCGTCCCTGTTCTTTGCCCGCAGGCTGTGCCAGCCAGTCCCTGAAAGGGCTGGATTTTCTCTTTGGGCCTCCCTCCAGGTCCCAGGAGTCGGCGCCCATGAAACCGCGGTAGGCGGCGTAGAGGCCCAGTCGGGTCTGTTCCCTGGGCCCGTCGGGGAGAAACCAGGGCGGAACAGCGTTGCTATTGGTGATCCACTGTCTCGCTTCGTTCAGGGCCACGGCGTACGGCAGCATGGGATCGGGCTGGCTGGGGTCCAGAGTTGGCGAGACCAGGCCGTCCCTGATCGATCCTGCGAAGGACCACCATTGGCTAATCTCGAGGCCCCCGGCCGGAGTCGGGTTCAGGCGTCCTGAGGTTCTGTCAAAAGCGTAGTCTAGGAAAACCACCGCAATCGGGATTCCGATGGCGGCGCCGGCCCACCAGGGCAGCCAGAGGTTGACCCAAAGGCCCACGCCCACGGCCAATATTACTGTGGCCAAAACCCACGCGGTTTTCGCCACCCAACCCTGGCCCCGGTCTGCCATGACCTGCAAGGGGGGTTCATCAAAAATGCCCCGGGACCGCAGGCACTCGTCCAGATGGCTGGCAATGACTTTCCGCCGCCCCTCTAATTCTGACTTCAGCATATCTGAGTGCGGCTTCAGTAAATCTGAGACAGAGAAGGAGGTCAGAGCGCTGTAGACCTCTTTTTCCCATGGCTGATCGGGTTCGAACTGCTGGGTAAACCAGACGCGGGATTGGAGTCTCCTGTTCACGGATTCGCCGTAGCCGCCGGTAATGGTCAAGTTGCCCTTCTGGAGCATGTCCACGAGGATGGACAGGTAGGTTTTCGGGCCGACCTTCCGGCTGCCAAGCACCGACACTGCCGGGGCGGGAAGGTCGCTGGGGAGCGTGGTCAAACCCTCGGGCACTTCGGGGTAGTCAGCGGCGGCAGGCCAGCGGGACTTGCGGATGCGCGAGACGATGAAAAGCAGGGCGAGCAGGGCAAAGACGGAAATCCGGAGGGGCCACTCAAAATCCAAGAAACTCCCTCCTCCTTGGCGGTGGTCGGTTCCGAGGATGGCCCATCCGTCAGTTCATCAGAGTCGCCGCAGGCCAGCAACGGCAACGGCAGAATCAGGGCAAAGGCAAAGATCCTCAGGAAAAGGCGTGGCGCTCTCATCTCGATTCGCCACCCGTGTTAGTTGAGTCGCGGTGTGACGGCGCTGCGCACCCCAATCATAGCATGGGGCGGGAGAATTACCTGCCCGGCACCCGGCGCGGTGGAGTCAATGACCCGGCCGGTCTACCAGCGTGGCGTGGCGTCCCGTTCCACTCCATCCGTGCCGGTGGCTGGGTGTGCCCCGTGGGACCGCCAATGGCAAAAAACACCCGCCCGGGGCAGAGGGCCTAAGCTACAGTCCAGCGGACGGGGGTAATCACCCTTCGAAAGCAACCTGTTTGTCTTCGGTCGTCAAAGGCTGGCAGAAGGGCCCGCTCAGTCCCCGGGGGTTACGTCGGCTGACCAGAGGACCGGTTGTACGAACCGCGGTCTCGGCATCTGAGAGACCTCTTCAAAATCCTCTTTCCTAACTGTCTGGACCATACTCTTCTATCACCAGCCGCACGGTCCACGGTGCCCAGTTAGATTCCTCGTCGCCATATGACTCAAAGAACGAGCTATCATCAGCAACAGACAGTAAATCCAGTGCCCTATACAGGAGGTCGGCGCGGGCTTTGTAGTCTTTAAACCGCACCACCGGTTCCACTCCTGCAGGTACAGAGGACATTCCTTAGTTACGTTCGGCAGGTATCGTTTCATAGAATAAGAAAGTTCGCCCTCGCAGGTCGTACACCGGAGTACCACCCTCAGGACATCTCCAGGTCCGAAGCTCATAAGGCGTTCCTGTGTCACATTTTTACTCCAGAACGGGCCAGGACAGCCCTTGTGAGAATCGCCATTTCCACTTCTGGGCCACGGTGGAATCACCCCGTTTGCAAGCACCCTCTCATAAGGTGCAACAGTCGGCATTCCCGCCGTGGCGAAGAGGGGGCTGTTTCCAGCCAAGGCGGACGGATGGGTCTGACCCGGGCTGGCGTTCCGGACTCGGCGATCATGCGGCAGAGCGGAATGGGCTTGTCAGTTCTCCAGTTTGGCGGGTAAGACATCCCGGTAATCTACAAACGGCAATCCGGCCCACGTCTCGGAATCCTATCCCAGGGACTGGAATCCAAATCAAAGGCGGCACTAAACTGGTGCTTACCTCACCCTGGAGAGCTGGAGGGAACACCGATGGCCAGAAAAGAAACCAGAGACAACATAGATAGGCGTTGGCAAATGTTGCAGCCGGGCTGGGGACGCGACGACTTCAAGGGCGAGCGCAGAATGCTGTACGAAGCCATCGTGGAGGGCAACAACTTCGAGCACCTTTTCGGATGCAGTTGGGGCAGCGACAACTCGAACCATGACCGGGGCATCGTCGCCGCCACGGAGCGGGGGCTGGTCTTGCTCAACCGCGGCCGTCTCAGCAAGAACGTGGAACTAATCCCGTACCTGGCTATCCGGGAAGTACGGGAGCAGGGGCCGGGCACACTGACCGTCGTAGCGCCCAGACAAGACTACTCCATCACCCTGGATACAGGCGCCGCCAAGTTGGCCGATTACATCCGCGGCCGCTTGCACTCCGATGCAGCCTCCTTGGAGGACAGGTTGTCGGGCATTCTGATGGGAGGGGAACGCATTGACCACTGGGCACACTGCACGGTGGGCGAGCAAAAGGTGTATGAAGCGGGGGGTAACACCCAGGGGGGTGGCGGTAGTTATGACATCAATACCACTACTCTTGCGGATTCCTCGGCCCTAGCCGTGGCGACCGACCGGCGCATCCTGTTCTGCACCCTGGGGTTTAATTATGACCGCGAGCGGGCTAGCTGGCCTCACGGGAGCATCCTGTCGGTGGAGTACCGGGGAGGCACGAGCCTCAGGTTCGTAGACGTCGACGCCCGAACCCACGCCCTGGAGTTCCGGGAGGACGGCGACGCAACCCAGTTTGTAAAACCGATGAGAGAGCATGTTGGAACTGCGGCGCGGCGGTTGTCTGCGGAGGCCAGGATTTCCGCAGAGTGGAAACTGCAACACCCGCTTTGGGACCATAGGAAAAACCATGGCGGCGAGCGCCGCAAGCTCGTAGAAATCATGGATGACGACGAGCATATCGAAGCCCTGGCATGGGGCGATTACGGGCAGAAGGGGGCGAAGGAGGAACTCTACGGAGGCATCATAGCCGCCACCGGTCGCCGGCTCCTGTTGGTGAGCGACGGCCTGCTGGGGCAGAATGTCAGCCAGTTATCTTACGATGGGATAGATGACGTCGCCTTGAAAGGCGGAGAATTAATCATCACGGCCAAGTCGGGACATAGCGGGTATGAGATATCCAGCATAGACAACATGGATCCTCACGATTCCCGTAAGAAGGGATACCGCGGAGTATTTGCATCACGTCTTCAGGCGCTGGCCGGAACCGCTCACCAGCAGGCAGCAGCACCATGAGCACACTCGAGTATGGAACACCCTGCGGTGGGGCACTCCTCTGTTCCAGAAGCGATGGGACTGCTCCGCGTTCACGGTCAGTCGGAGTAGCCGTGGGGAGATTGGAACCTGGCGCATTGCCTCAATAAATTCGTTACCTTTTTGGAAGTGATTGTCTCAGATAGAATGCGACCGAATATTTAGGGACAACCGCCGCGGCCCAACGACCCTGCCGGTCATTTTGACCCAGCATCCCGTCCGCTGGTCAAGGGCGACGCTGAAGTGGCTGGTCAGTGAGCACCGCAGGCCTCAGGAGCAGGCGACGGGCCTGACCAGGGATGCCCTGGCCGCCGTCAGGACCACGGCGCGGTTCCAGAGGAGCCATCAAGGCAAGCGTCGGCTTACACAGATCAGTCGAAGGCCATTATCCCAGGTGCACAGGAGCACTTTCTTACCCATTCAACCAGCCGTGACACTTAATCTTGGCGGTGGATTGGGGGTAAAGTGAGGTAGAACCTTGATCAGGGGCATTCGATTTTTGCCTGAGGGCGACGAAGTGAAGAACGGCAATCTCTCCTACATCCCCGGCATACTGCGCCGGGTTGCCCTGTGCGGTGTGATAGCCATTCTGTTGGCCGCCTGCAGTCCGGGCCGGTTCGTCTCGGGCGTGAACCCGTTCGACAACTCGGATGAAGAGAGTTTGACCGCCCTCTACAATGCCGCCGGCGGAGCTGATTGGAAGAATAGCTCCGGATGGCTGAGCGACGAGCATATCGCCTCTTGGCACGGCGTCCGATACATGCGCGAGGAAAGGGCTACCTCCAACCCCATGGGAGGCACATCCACCCACGTCGTACAAGGTGTAATAGGGTTGGACCTGCGCAGCAACGGATTGAAGGGTGAGATACCTTCGGAGTTGGGCAACTTCGAATCAATGTCCCGGGTGTGGCTTGGTGGAAACCAGCTGAGCGGCGAGATACCTTCCGAGCTGGGAAAGCTCGACAACTTGACCCATCTACAACTGAGTGCGAACCAGCTGAGCGGCGAGATACCCTCTCAGCTTGGCAAACTCCACTTCCTTTCATACTTATATCTGGGTCGGAACCAGTTGAGCGGGGAGATACTCCCGGAAATGGGCAGCGTCAGGGACCTGATAGGTCTGGACCTCAGCAACAACCGCCTGAGCGGGGAGATTCCGACGGAGCTGGGGAGCCTCCGCAGACTGTCGTTCCTTTACCTCAATGACAACCAGTTGACCGGGGAGATCCCGTCCGGGCTGGGGAGGCTGCAGGCGCTATACGTTGGTGGGAACCAGTTCACCGGGTGCATACCCAGCCGTTTGCGCTCAGTTCAGGAGAATGATTTTCTGAGGCTTGGACTGGACTTCTGCGGAGACGGGAAATCCCTGATCCCTTGTATCTTGACTTTGGCGATGGAGCCGAGCGCGGCAGACCGGCATTCCCTTGGTCACGACAGACCGTCCAGTAGCGAGGGTCGCCGCGCTCCCTACAAGCAGAGCCCGAACAGTTGCCTGGGCCAATCGAGCCCGTATCGTGCAAGGACGGGCCAGCGCTGACGCAGGAGGTACAGATGGAAGAGAACCCGAGATACATAGGCATTGATGTCTCGAAGGCGCAGGTGGATGTTGCCGTCCGGCCTACGGGACAGAGATGGGCCGCGTCTTACAACGAAACCGGCGTCGGGGAACTGGTTTCCCAGATCGTGGATATAGGTCCCGCCATGGTGTTGCTGGAGGCAACGGGCGGTCTGGAAGTGCCGTTGGTGGCGGCTCTCGCTGCTGCGGCGCTGCCGGTGGTGGTGGTCAACCCGCGCCAGGTTCGCGACTTCGCCAGGGCCACCGGTACGCTGGCCAAGACCGACTCTCTCGATGCGGCAGTGCTGGCCCACTTCGCCGACGCCGTTCGTCCCTCCGTGCGTCCTCTCAGAGACGCCGAGACGCAGGTACTCAACTCGCTGGCGGCCCGCAGGCATCAGGTGCTGACCATGCTGGTCTCGGAGAAGAACCGGCTGGGGACCGCTATCAGCGCCGTTCGCCCCCGCATCGAGGCCCACATCGCCTGGCTGGAACAGGAGTTGAACGACTTGGACGAGGGGCTGAGGCAGACTCTCCGCCGGAGCCCCGTGTGGCGAGAGAAGGATGACCTGCTGCGCACCGTTCCCGGCGTGGGGGAACAGGTTTCCCTCACTCTGCTGGCCTACCTGCCGGAGCTGGGAACGCTGGATCGCCGGCAGATTGCTGCCCTGGTAGGAGTGGCCCCCTTCAACCGGGACAGCGGCACCCTGCGGGGCAAGCGGGCCGTCTGGGGCGGGCGCGCCCGAGTACGAGCCATTTTGTATATGGGAGCGATGGTAGCCAGCCGCCACAACCCGGTCATCCGCGACTTCTACCAGAAGCTGCTGGCAGCCGGTAAGCCGAAGAAGGTGGCGCTCGTCGCGTGCATGCGCAAACTGCTGGTCATACTCAACTCCATGCTCAAACACGGCTCCACGTGGTGCGATATGACTCAGCCAGAAGTCGCTCATTTCTATTGACATTCAAGACAGTTGCTACTGGCAGCGACACGGAAGCGTTGGTCGCCCTCTACAATGCCACCGACGGGGAAAACTGGCCGGACAACACCAACTGGATGTCCTCCGAGTCCGTTTGCAAATGGTACGGCGTTAGCTGCAGGGGGTCCCGCACGGGCCGGGTCCTAACCCTAAACCTAGCGGGGCATAACTTGAGCGGGGAGTTGCCGGCCGAGTTGGGTAACCTCAAAGGCCTGCTAATTCTGAACCTCGGGCAGAATAACTTGAGCGGCGATATACCCCCCGAGTTGGGCAGCCTCAAAAGACTGCACGCCCTGAACCTCGCGCAGAACAACTTTAGCGGTGATATACCGTCCGAGCTGGGTACCATCGCTGGCTTGAACCAAATTAACCTCAATGACAATCGGTTGAGTGGAGAGATTCCGCCCGAGCTGGGCAGCATCGAAAGACTGCGGATTCTGAATCTCAGCGGGAACGACTTGGAAGGTAGTCTGCCGTCGGAGTTCGGCAACCTCAACCGACTGGAAACGCTGGTCCTCAACGGGAACCGGTTTACCGGGTGCGTGCCATTGACCATAGCCAGGGACCAATCCTTTAATATTTCCGATGTCAGTTTGCCGCTTTGCGAATCCCTGGAAAGGCCCACCCTGGTTGCCCTTTACAACGCCATGGGCGGCAAGGGATGGAACAACAATACCAACTGGTTGAGTGAGGAGCCAGTCCACAAGTGGTACGGCGTCGGCACTGACGGCGCTGGCAGGATCAGTTACCTCGACCTCAGTGGAAACCAGTTGAGCGGTAAGATACCGGCAGAGTTGGGCGATCTCGCCAACCTGAAAATCCTGCACCTCAATGATAACCAGCTCAGCGGTGATATACCGTATGAACTTGGCAACCTGGCCAAGCTGATAAAAGGGGAGCTATCGGACAATCAGCTAACCGGCTGCATACCCAGGAGTTTGCGTGGAGCGATTCGCAACCGCAGTCTTGGTCTACCATTCTGTGATGACAACGGGACCGTTCCGGGCCGGGCCGCCCTTGTCGCGTTCTACAAAGCCACCGATGGGGATAACTGGACAGACAACACCAACTGGCTGAGTGAATTGCCCCTCCACCGGTGGAAGGGTGTAGCCACCAACGACAGCTATCGCGTCACGAGGATACTCCTCGAGGAAAACCACTTAAGCGGGGAGCTGCCGCCGGAGTTGGGTGATCTCACCGAATTGGAATCTCTGCGGCTCACGGGCAACCGCCTGACCGGTGCGATACCATCGGTACTGGGCGGTATGGAAAGCCTGCGGCGCGTGGACTTGACCGACAACCAGTTGACCGGGGAGATACCGGCAGAGTTGGGAAACGCCGTCAGTCTGAGCCGGCTGCTGCTCGACAATAACCAGTTGACCGGGGAGATACCGGCAGAGTGGGGAAACGCCGTCAAACTGAACTGGCTGCAGCTCGGAAATAACCAGTTGACCGGGGAGATACCACCGGAACTGGGCC
Source organism: Dehalococcoidia bacterium (assembly GCA_965261355.1). Lineage (GTDB taxonomy): Bacteria > Chloroflexota > Dehalococcoidia > Lucifugimonadales > UBA3495 > VXOI01. Next base: position 972,814 of record OZ253464.1, read on the forward strand.
GGGTTACCAGCCTGCGAGGGCTGCACCTCTACTCGAACCGGTTGACCGGGGTGATACCCCCGGAACTGGGTAACCTCATCAAGCTGGAAGAGCTGTACCTCTCAGCGAACCGGTTGACCGGGGAGATACCCCCGGAACTGGGTAACCTCATCATTCGGAATCGTCTTAGTGTGGGGTATCCGTAGTTCGTCGTATTATTCGGAAGCTTTCTGAAAGGACAGGAATCCGGATTCTTGCTCGAACCAGAGTAACGTATCAGCGTCGATTGCCCCTTTATTAACCAATGAACTACGGATACACCACATTAGCACCCAACCCGATAATGAACTATCCGGGTGCATGCCCGCGATCTTTCGACAGATGCGCCAGGGCTATTCCTCTGGGCCGGGACGTTACACCTACTTTCGTTACCCAGGTCAACTGCCTTTCTGCGAGCCATAAGGTCCGGGTGTTTGACGTCAACTATTCTTGCCGGTTCACCTCTTGTTCCAGAATCCGCTGGCTCGGAATCCTGCGCGGGCGTTACAGGCGCAGCCGCCTACTTGGACGCATTCTCGACAATGGTCTGCGGGCGTGCTACAAACGCCTCTCGGTGTCCCCTCTCACGAGAATCCCGGGGGTCCTGGTCGTCTATCCCGATGATCTCGTATTCGTCGAATCCTCGAGCAGGCCTGATTGACAGCCGCCCGGCGTTCCATTCCAATGTTGTAATACTAGTCGTCGCCGAAAAAGTCCGTAATTCTCAGGATAATCAGGAACAGGTTGATGAAGTTCAGGTACAGTCCCACGGCCCCCATTATCGCTATCTTGCCCGCAGCCTCTTCGTCGCCTTCTGCGGCGGCGTCCTGGGCCAATTCCTTCACCTGTTTGGTCTCGTAGATCGTCAGACCCAGAAATACCGGCAAGAGCAGTAGAGTGACCACCCAGCCGATGAAGCTCGACCCGATGAAGATGTTGACTATCATCATGACGACCAGGCCCAACAGGGCGAACCCGAGGATGGGCCCCCAGTTGGTCAGGTCTTTCTTCGTGGTCAGCCCGATCACGCTCATCGCGACGAATACGCCTCCCGTCAGCGCCAGCGCAAACAGAAGCGTTTCGACCCGGTAGGCCGCTACCCCGGACAACATCACCCCGCCCACAGCGGTAAACGTAAAGTAGAGTCCCAGCAGAATCGGCACGGGCGCCCTATCCGAGGCCCAGCGCATCCCAAACAGGATTCCGATCCACAGCACCAAGGCAATCAGAAAGCCGAAGAATCCGATACCCACCTGATAGGCCGCGAAGCCGACGACTGTGGTGAGGACCAACCCGGCTGTCATCCACATGTATAGCCGGGTCATGGCGGCGGTGAAGATGGCGTCGGCCGAGTTTGCGCCGAAATAGGGAGACGATGCGGGTTGGAACGGTGTCGTCATGATGCTATCTCCTATTCACCGTATGACAGCTCGTTCACGTTTTCGCCGAAGATGCCCAGGCATACGAAAACGAGCGGCGGTCGGTTGCAGCAGCGATGCGCCGTTCTGCAGATGTATCCACCTCCTATTACCTCTCTGTCCCTCTGCGCTGGCCACAGTGTCCAGCCCCTTCTCCAGATGTCATCTTGCCTGCGGAGAAGCGCATCCAGTATTCAATGCCCTTCGCTGTCCAGGACGTGGGGGAACGCCGCCTCCAGTGACGCAGCATCGGTCAGCAGGCGCGAGTGGACAAGGCTGGAAAAGAGAACGGCCGCGCAGGCCAACGGACGTATCTCAAAGGTGTTCATGATCCCGAAGTCCAGCCTGCTTCTGGTGATCCTGACCTCCTCAGGTCCGGTCTCGCTCACCGTTTGAATGCCCCGGTAGGGAATCTGGGTCACGTTATTGCTGAACCGGCCTTTGTTCAGGCAGAACACGCGGCGGCCGGTGGCCGCGACGATGCCCTGGTCGTGGCTTCTTCGTAGGGAATGCTTCCAGCCGCTCGATGTTCTCGCTATCGGCCATAATATGTCGTAGAGCATCTTGCGTTCGCCGTCGTAGTCCTTCTCGCCCCAGCCCGGCTGCAATCCCTGCAACTGTGCGTCGATCTGGCGCATCCTCTCTCGTGACGCCGTGATTGTTCCCTCCCGGCTGAATTTCACCGGGTGCGCCACCCGCCGGTCCCTGCCCCGGTCAGGCGCCGGCCGGGTTGGCCGCGGCGTGAACTTGCCGGAGCACGCATTCGAACAGCGGCCTGGCCCGGCTCCTTATATCCTTCTTGCCGTTGTGGTCGAGGTAGTAGGCGTAGTCCTCGTCCGTGCTCCCGGAGAACTTCAATCCCGAGCAGGTCAGCCCCTCGTTATAATCCACTTCCAGGCCCTGGTAGGAAACCTCGACCACGTCTCTTGAGACCATGCCGGAGTTCAGCATGAGGACACGCCGGTCGGTGGCCACGACGACTCCGTTATGAACCCCGAGTTCAAGGCGCCGGGCCCCCATACCCATCCCTCCCACCCCGGTGGTGGCGTTTAAAACGGCGCCGATGGCCATCCGGCCCGCCACACCTCTCAGAGTGGTGAACTCTGTGGCGTCACCCCATCGGCCGCCCATCCAGTACTCGATGTTCTCGCCGTCTTCCAGGACCTCTTTGAGGATGCGGAGTTCACCTGGGTAGGTGGTGAGATTCTCTCCGGTGAAAAAGTTGAGCAGCCCTGCTATCAGACGCTCCGGCACGCTGGGGTCATTTCGCCCCCACATGGTGGAGCGTTCCCGCCACTGGGCATCGACCCGCTCCTCCTTGCCCATACCGGCGTAGCGGCTCGCCGGAGGCGGCGTTGTGCTCGCCCCGGTTGATGCTGCAGACCAAGCGGGCGTGGCCGGTGGGGGCGGGGCGGCCTGGAGTTCCCCCACCCGGCCGGCGAAATTCCGGGCGTTGCCATCCTGAACGTCTCGCATCCTGAAGGCCCCGGGGTTGCCGGCGCCATGCCATCCGCTGTAGCTCCGTCCGGTGAGGGTCACTTCGCCCTCGCCGTCTACGTCGACCGATTTCAGGGCATGAAGCGGCATCTCGGTGGTGAGCTTGTTCATGCCGCGCCTTGTGAGGAAAACGACCCGGCTTACGGTTACAACGGCTATGCCGTCGTACTGCATCATCCTGTCCCACCGGTTGGCGCTGGGACGGAACGCGTTTTCCGGTCCCCAGACGCAGCCCACGAGGGCCTCGATGCTCTCGTCATCGTTCAGCGCGTCGAAGAGCATCTGGAGTTCGCCGTCGTGCTCCTTGGGACCCCAGCCGGGCTGGAGCTCCTTGCAACGGGTGTCGATCACGCTCCGTTTGTTCTGCATAGCCATCGCGCTACCTCCTATCCATTTGGGTGTCTCTACCACCCGCCGGCCACCGAACACCGGTTGCCGGCCATTACTTGTGAGCCATCCAGGACATCATGGCGCGCAGTTGCCTGCCGACGGTCTCGACAATGCGGTCGCGGCGGCTGAGGGTGCCATACCCGGCGGTGTCGCTGGCCAAGCAGTGAATACGGTGACCGCCTCCCCGGGACAGCAGGTCTACAATCATCTTCAGCTCGCGCAAGCGCCCGAAGCAGGTGCTTTCCCGCTGGAGAAGGGGGTCAGCTAGTTTGAGCCACAGGCTTCGTCGCGGGCCACCTTCAGTTCTTCTATCGGGGCGACCGAACTCACGTAGATGTACATCTCCTTCGCCTCTTCAAGGTTGCTCGCCGTGGGAAGCATCATGAGCATGCTTTGCTCGAAAATTTCAGGGTTCTCGGCGTTCTCGGCCATGCAGTCCCACGTTTGTTCCGCGATGTCCTCCGTTCCACCGCCACCTCCGCAGGCAGCCAACAGCAGCACGGACACCAGGACACACGCAAGAAGAATAGCGGACCTAAACAAGGTGGCGTTCATAATTCCACATCCTTTCGGCTCGGCTTTTTACAAAATCCTGAATTTCAGACTGTGGTGCAGTTGGCCCGTTGAGGTCTGCTCGGGCTCTCCCTCCCATCCCCGGGTTGCACTGCGGGATTGTTGCTTATGAAAGCATCGTCAAGACTTTGAGGGAATTCTCATAGTTGTATCTCTGCGGGAGCCTTTGTGCGGTGGCCCCACACCCGCTATGCCCTCAGCGGGCCGTACCGGTTGGAGCCGGTATCGCTTGGCTGGACCAAAAAGTACAGCACCACCAAGCCCACGACTATCTGGATGACCGCTCCCACATAGCTCGCCAGGAGAGCCAGCACCAAAGCCCCCGAAAACAGGGCGATGAAGGTCACGAGTGTAAACAAGGAGGTCACGACGACGAAAGGCACCATCCACATTCCGGGTCGTCCGGAGTCGTGCAGCCGCCGCACGGCCGCTGAGAGGGCGAGCCCGGTCGCGGCCAGCCCGATGAGCGCCCCCACGAGGGGGATAAACGATGAAAATATCATGGACAGGATGATGGCCGGGACGGCAATTGCTGCCCAGTACCACCAGAATTCCGACCGGGTCGCCCGTCCCTCGAAGTTGGTCAGGTTGTCTAAACCGGATTTGACTGCTTCCCGTAGTTCCATAAAGTCTGCTCCTTTTTGCCCGACGCCGGAGGGGGCCAGCGGCCAGGGCTCCTGGATGTTCACGGGCTTGCCATAATCTGAGAAAATCAGGGACGCTTCCGACCTGACGGTATTCAACTCGCCGGTGTGATCTTGTCCGGAAACCTCGAACAGTCCTCTGACCTTTCGCGCCAAGAGGGTCCTCGACTCCTACCCAGTATTCGATTTCGATCTCACCCGTCGGCGATTCGCCTCCCGTTCCGCCTGCTTGGCAAACACCCGCTCAGTTGGTTATCTGCGAGGGCTAGTATTCCCAGTCTGACGATATTGCCCAACTCCGGCGGTATCTGCCCGCTCAGCTGGTTCGACAGGCTTACCATGAGCAAGGAGCAGGCTCCATACTTGATACGGGCACGGGCGGCGATATGCTGTCCGTCCCGGGCTGAGGGCGCGTGGCTTCAGCAGAAGGACAGGTCGCCAAGGTCAGAGTAAGACAACTGGTCTTCCAGGATGCTAGGCACGCACCCGCTCAACTGGTTGCCGTAGAGGTCCAGCACTTCCAGGTTGGAAAGGCTGCCCAGCTCCGACGGTATCTCCCCGCTCAACTGGTTCCCGCTGAGCGACAGACCTTCCAGGTTGGCGAGGCTGCCCAGCTCCGGCGGTATCTCCCCGCTCATCTCGTTGCCGCCGAGATCCAGCACCAGCAGGCTGGAGAGGCTGCCCAGCTCCGGCGGTATCTCCCCGCTCATCTCGTTGCCGAAGAACGACAGCTCTTCCAGGTTGGCGAGGCTGCCCAGCTCCGACGGTATCTCCCCGCTAAACCCGTTGATGCCGAGGTACAGACCTTCCAGGTTGGCGAGGCTGCCCAGCTCCGGCGGTATCTCCCCACTCAACTCGTTCCCGCCGAGCGTCAGCACTTCCAAGTTGGCGAGGCTGCCCAGCTCCGGCGGTATCTCCCCACTCAACCCGTTCGCGCCGAGCCACAGTTCTTCCAGGTTGGCGAGGCTGCCCAGCTCCGGCGGTATCTCTCCACTCAACCCGTTAAATCCGAGATCCAGTCTTAACAGGTCGGCGAGGCTGTTCAACTCCGGAGGTATCTCCCCGCTCAACCCGTTATCGTCGAGGTCCAGACCGGCTACGCGTCCATTTCCGTCAGTTTCGACGCCGTACCATTCGCCCAAGGGCGCGTCACTCAGCCAGTTATCGCTGCTATTCCAATTTGGGCCGCCGGTGGCGTTAAAGAGGGCAACCAGGGCCTCCCGGTCTGTTTCGGCAGAGGTCGGCCCAAGGGTGGGCAGAGGCGGTCTGGTAGCCGCAGGTCCAGGCGCATCGGTGGCAGTGGGCGCATCTCCAGCCCTTGGCGTGGAAGACGTCCGTGCGGAGGAGGCCGGCGTGTCCGACTCGGCGGTGGCCCGTTGCGAGCAGTAGGGCAGGTCGCCAGGGTCAGAGTAGTCAAGGCTCAACTGGTCTTCCAGGCTGTCTGGCACGCACCCGCTCAAATCGGTGTCGTAGAGGTACAACGATTCAAGGTTGGAGAGGCTGCCCAGCTCCGCCGGTATCTCCCCGCTCAAGGCGTTGTTGCTGAGGTTCAGAAATGTCAGGTTGGAGAGGCTGCCCAGCTCCGCCGGTATCTCCCCGCTCAAGGCGTTGTTGTTGAGGTACAGCTCTGTCAGGTTGGAGAGGCTGCCCAACCACGACGGTATCTCCCCGTTCAAGTCGTTGTCGTAGAGGACCATCCGTTCCAGGCTGGAGAGGCTGCCCAGCTCCGCCGGTATCTCCCCGCTCAAGTCGTTCGCCAAGAGGCCCAGCCTTGTCAGGTTGGAGAGGCTGCCCAGCTCCGCGGGTATCTCCCCGCTCAAGTTGTTGCCGTAGAGGTCCAGCTCTGTCAGGCTGGAGAGGCTGCCCAACTCCGGCGGTATCTCCCCGCTCAAGTTGTTGCCGCCGAGGCCCAGCCTTGTCAGGCTGGAGAGGTTGCCCAGCTCCGGCGGTATCTCCCCGTTCAAGGCGTTGCCGAGCAGGTCTAGCTCTGTCAGGCTGGAGAGGCTGCCCAGCTCCGCCGGTATCTCCCCGCTCAAGTTGTTGAAGACGAGTTCCAGCTTTGTAACGCGCCCGTCGACATTGGTGGTGACGCCCTTCCATCGGCCGAGGGGAGCGTCGCTCAGCCAGTTGCCGCTTCCATCCCAGTTCTCACCGTTCGTTGCGTTATAAAAGGCAACCAAGGCTTCCCGGTCCGTTTCGGCGGAGCCGGAGGCCGCGGGCGCGTCCCCTGACCTTGGCATGGAAGGCGTCCGCGCGGGGGAGGCCGGCGTCTCCGGCTCATCAGAGCCGCCGCAGGCCAGAATCAGCAACGGCAGGAGCAGTGCAAGGGCAAAGATTCCCAGGAAAAGCCGTGGCGTTCTCATCTAGATTCACTCTCTACGTTTGCTGGGCCGCGGTGTGACGGCATGGTGCGTCCGAATTCTATCACCCGATGCGCGACGGACATTGCGTAGCGCACCGGGGACACGTAACATCGGCTACTGTGCGCTCCGCGGAGAATTTATCTCGTCGACAGGCCGGGTAACCCGGGTTCTTACGGGCTAGTACGGGAGATCACCCAGGTCTGAATATTCCATATTCAACTGGCTCGACAAGTTGCTTGGCACGCACCAGCTCAACTGGTTCCCTTCGAGGTCCAGTATTTCCAGAGTCTGGCGAGGTTGCCCAACTCCGGCAGTATCTGCCTGCTCAGCTGGTTCGACAGGTTTACCATGAGCAGGGGCAGGCTCCGTACTTGATACCCGTTGCTCGGCGGCGCCATGCGCCATAGCCAACACGCGATGGGAGCGCCTTCCGGGCGATATGCTGTCCGTCCCCCGCTGAGGGCGCGTGGCTTCAGCAGAGGGGCAGGCCTCCGCCAACGGGCCGCACCTGGTATTCCAGGCTGCTTGGCACACACCCGCTCAAGTCGTTGTAGCTGAGGTCCAGCCCTTGCAGGTTGGAGAGATTGCCCAGCTCCGGCGGTATCTCCCCGCTCAATTGGTTGCTGTAGAGCCACAGCGTTTGCAGGTTGGAGAGTCTGCCCAGCTCCGCCGGTATCTCCCCGCTTAACTGGTTGTTGTAGAGAACCAGTGTTTGCAGGTTGGAGAGGCTGCCCAACTCCGCCGGTATCTCCCCAGTCAACTCGTTGTAGCTGATGTCCAGCACTTCCAGGTCGGAGAGGCTGCCTAGTTCGGCAGGGATCTCCCCGCTCAAGTCGTTGAAGCTGAGGTCCAGCACTTCCAGGTTGGAGAGGCTGCCCAGCTCCGCCGGTATTTCCCCGCCCAAGCCATTATCTTGGAGGTACAGATGTGTCACCTTGGAGAGGCTGCCCAGCTCCGCCGGTAGCCCCCCGCTCAAGCGGTTGCCGCGGAGGTCCAGTCCTATAACGCGCCCGTCGTTGTTGGCCAAGACACCGGGCCATTGGCCGTGGGGAGTGTCGCTCAGCCAGTTATCACTGAACGTCCAGTTCTCACCGTTCGTTGCGTTGTAGAAGGCAACCAGCGCCTCCCGGTCCGTTTCGGCGGAGCCGGAGGCCGCAGGCCGCGCCGTCGCAGGTACAGGCGCATCGGTGGCAGTGGGCGGCACTGTCGCAGTCGCAGCCGCAGGTACAGGCGCATCAGTGGCGGTGGGCGCGTCCCCTGACCCTGGCGTGGACGGCGTCCGTCCGGGGGAGGCCGTCGTCTCCGGCTCATCGGTGGGCCGTTCAGAGTCGGGCATGTCGGTCGGCTCGGCGGTGGCCCGTTCCAAGGATGGCACAGCCGTGGGCTCATCAGAGCCGCCGCAGGCCAGCAGCAGCAGCAACGGCAGAAGCAGTGCCAGGGCCAAGATTCCTAGGTAAAGTCGTGGAGTTCTCATTACGATTCACTCCCTGTGTTTGCTGGGCCGCGGTGTGACGGCATGGTGCGTCCGGATAATAGCACGAGGCGGGGGATTGCCTGCCTCCGCACCCGCCGCGGTGGAGTCAATGACCCGGCCGGTTTAATCGCCTGGCGTCCGGTTGGAATCCACCGGTAACGGTGGCTGTGCTGTGCCCGTAGGAGCGCCAATGGCAAAAAAGGCCCGCCCGGGGGAGAGGGCCTAAGCCACAGTCCGGCGAGCGGTGGGTATTTGCCCTTCGGAAGTGGCGTTGTTGCAGTCGGTCGTCAACAGTTGGCAGGCGGGGCCCGTCCTGTCCCCCGGGTTACGTCCGGCGGTCAGAAGACCGGTTGTGCGAACCGCATCTTCAGCGTTCAACGGCCCTTTCCGGTGTGCGAGTCTATGCCCAGGACTACCTGGGTGCAGGGATTTCCCCACGCCGCAACCAAGGTAAGAGTTGTCGCTGAACACCCTGCGCGCCTACGCGCCTCCTCCTTGATCTGCCGTTGTACTATTGGGGAAATGCCCAGCAAAGTCCCGGTCAAATGCGCCATTCCCGGCTGCCACCGCCGGCTGAAGATGACCCTCGCCGAACGCGAGGATCTGAGGCGGGTGGGACGGGAGAACAACGCGACAGCGGGCCTCGTCTGCCCCGTCCACGTGAGGGCCGCCTTCAACTTCGAATTCGACGATATCGACATAGATGTTCCGCTCGAGGAACTCTTGGTCGAGGCGTTCAAGGAAACTCCCCGTTGGCGCGTGATGCTGACCCCGCTGCCCGGGGCGGCTGGTGAGCCGGACAGCCAATCCACGCCAGGGTCAGGAGACAGGGTTATCTAGTCCATCCACGTGGCCCGTAGCTCCCGGGAGAATTCAGGCAATTTCAGAGTGCAATGACCTGCCGGTCTGGCCGATCCTGCAGGCGCATCCGGCGGGAGGGTTTCTTTTGGCTATAATCGTGACAGCCTCCGGAACAGGAGCCTTCGATTATGGCCACACCCCCCGAATCCGTTGAAATCTACTGCTTGAAGTGCCGCGCCAAGACCGGCTCGAGGGATGTTGAACAGGTAACAATGAAGAACGGACGTCCCGCCCTGCGGGCTGTCTGCACCGTGTGCGGCACAGGCAAGTACCGCATCGGCTCCTCCGGATGAACCCCTGGGCCGCCTGGCGGGCTTCCGGCTGCACCCGTCTCGTGTGGTGCGCCAGAAAGCGCAACCTCTGCTCCGGGAAATGCCGGGTGTGGCATCACCGGCCCAGGGCTTTCAGCGGCCTACAGTAGGCCGAGTCGCTCGAAGCCACCTTCGGGGAACGCCCTCATGCTTTCTGTATCCGCCCCCGAAAGCCGGACTCCAAGCATCGAGTTGCGCTCCCCGGGGCGGTCGTTGCGCACGGCCATGGCCAACGCCCGGCGGCTTCCGACAACCACGACCAGTTTCCTACCCCTGGTGATCGCGGTGTACAGCAGGTTGCGCTGCAGCATCGGGTAATGTTGCGTCAAAAGCGGAACCACCACCGCGGGAAACTCGCTCCCCTGGGCCCGGTGTACGGTCATTGCGAAGGAGGGCTGCAGTTCGTCGAGTTCCGTGAAATCGTAGTCCACGCCGGTTTCCTCGAAGCTCACCGTGATCCGGCCGGCGGCGTGGTCCACCCCGGTTACCCAGCCCAGATCACCGTTGAACACATCCTTGTCGTAGTTGTTGACCGTCTGGAGCACACGGTCGCCCATCCGGAAAGTCCGTCCGAAGCGTGTTATCTCGGTTCCCGCCGGGTTGAGGGCCTCCCGGAGCCTGTCGTTGAGCCGATGGACGCCGACGTCCCCCCGGTTCATGGGACACAGCACCTGAACGTCCCGCATGGGGCGCAATCCGAACCGCGCCGGGATGCGTTCCGCGCAGAGGCGGACGACGGCATTGGCTGCCGCCTCCGGTTCTCCGGCTTCGACGAAGTAGAAGTCTCCCTGGGAGTCGCTGGAGCCGAGAGAGGGCAGGCGGCCCTGGTTGACCCGGTGGGCCGCCTCGACGATGCCGCTCCGGTCCCCTTGACGGAAGATCCGCTCCAGACGGAGGAAGGGTACAACTCCGGACTCGAGAACATCTCCAAGGAACTTGCCGGGCCCGACGGACGGCAGTTGGTTCGCATCTCCGACGAATAGCACCGAGGCGTGGCGAGGCACGGCCTGCAGCAGGTGATGGCACAGCACGATGTCCAGCATTGAGGTCTCGTCGACCACCACGGCATCGGCGCCCAGGGGCCGCTCGGCGTCTCGTCCAAATCGGCCCTCCCCGGGCTTGAACTCCAGCAGACGGTGCAGCGTCTGAGCTTCCCGACCAGCGGCCTCTCCCAGACGCTTGGCCGCCCTCCCGGTGGGAGCCGCCAGGGCCACCCGCTGGCCAAGAGCCTCCAGGATCGCTATCACGGCCCGCAGTATGGTTGTCTTGCCGGTGCCAGGCCCGCCCGTCAGAACGAAGACCTTCTCCAACACGGCTTCGTGGACCGCCTGCCTCTGCTCCCCGGTCAGCTCCACTCCCATCCGGCGGCTGGCCCAGTACACGGCGGCCGGAGCGTCGAACTCGCGCCGCTGGCCGGGGCTGGCCACCAGAGCCCTGATGGAATCGGCCACTGCTCGCTCAGCATGGTAGAGGCCCCGAAGGAAGACAGCCTCTCCATCCAACACGATCCGTCCCGCCTTCCGCAGGCTTCCCACCGCCGCCGTCAGCAGGTCCTCGGGGAGGTCGAAGCGAGTTCGACACTCTTGGACCAGCTCAGCGTTGGGAGTGAAGACGTGGCCCTCGCCGGCCCGCTCCAACAGCAGGTGCTCCAGGGCGGCCTGGGCCCGGTGGGGCGAATGCTCGTCTATACCCATCTGCCTGGCGATCTTGTCGGCGGTGATGAAACCAATCCCCCGCACGTCCTGGGCCAGCCGGTAGGGGTTCTCCTGAACGACCTTCACCGCGTCCTGGCCGTATGTCTTGTAGATGCGGGTGGAGTAGGCGGCGCTGACCCCGTGACCCTGCAGGAACAGCATCACGCCCCGTATCTCCTGCTGCTCCACCCAGGCCCGCTTGATGCTCTCCACCCGGCGGGGACCGACCCCCGGCGCCTCGGCCAGACGCTCCGGCTGCTCATCAATCACCCGCAGGGTCTCGTCGCCGAAGCAGTCCACCAGCCTTCCGGCAAGCACCGGGCCAATGCCCTTCACCAAGCTTGAGGCCAGGTAGCGGCGCACGGCGTTGGCGCTGGCGGGCAACTGGGAGCTGTAGCTGTCAGCCCGGAACTGATAGCCATGGATGGGATGATTTATCCACCTGCCTTGCAGGTGCAACCGCTCTCCCGGCTGAATTCCCGGCATGGTTCCGGCAACGGTCACCAGGTCGCCTCTGCCCGGAACCACAAGGCGGCAGATGGTGAATCCGGACTCCTCCGAGCTGTAGACCAGCCTTTCGACCTCGCCACGTAGCTGTTCCAGGTCGCTCATAACGGTATTCATGATACACGCGTGCCAGCCTCCGCTCGAGGACGCTGGGTTTCTTTGGCCCAGGCCTCCACCTGGTCGAATAGCCCGGGCGACGTCTTGGCCAGCAGGGTCATGGCCCTCTGTAGGCAGGCCCGCTTCACCTGACAGGGCTGGCAGGCGCAGCCATCGGCATGAGGCAGGACGTCCAGGCTGGCCAGAACTTCGAAATCAGCCTTGTCCTTACCGGCGGCGTAGCTCACGGCATAGCGGCCGCAGGGCTCGGGACGGTCGCAAACAGGCCGGTCCTGACCAGTCATTGCATTCCTGCTTGCGCTGAACTCTCATCGAAGATTGCCCTGTTGGCCGTGCTCCACGAGATCTTCATGATCCTGGCCACACGGCTCACCGACGGGTTCTCCGCGAACATTCGCTTGCACTCGTTCACCTGGTCGGGTGAAAGCGCAGGCGGCCGCCCAGGCGGCCTCCCCTCGGCCTGGGCACGCTCTTGGCCCACCTTTATCCGCTCGCTGGTGGAATCAGCCTGGTAGGCACCGTTGGCCAGCATCATCCGGCGGAAGTACTTGGCCGCGGCGCTGTCGTCGGTGGTGTCGATCCCTTCCTTGATGGCCACTATGCCGATGTTCCGGCTGGTCAGGTCCGCCTGGATCCTCACGCCCTCGTCGAAGTTGCGGCTGAAGCGGTCCAGCCATACCAACACGATGGTGTCGTTCGGCTGAACCCGGGCCAAGAGATCATCCCATCCGGGCCGCGACATCAAACGGCCGCTCATCACGTCGGAAAAGATGAGCTCCCCTCGGATGCCGTGTTTGGCCAGCTCGCGGAGCTGGGTCTCTAGGTTCCGGTCGTCCCGGTCGCTCTTGCTGACCCGCGCGTAGCCATAGGTGACGGGAATCATCATCGCTTCACCACCCCGGTTTGCCGCAGTGCGGGCAGGGATTCCGGACCGCACGACGCCAGGCGACTCCGCCCTTGGCATGGACTTCCCGATTGCAGTGGAGGCAGCAGCCCATGTATGTGTTCTGGTCGGACAGGTCCTCGGCCACCAGCTCAAGCCAGTCTCCGCATCCCCGCACCAGCTCCGGGTCGGGGGTCGTCGGTTCGGGACTCTCCTCGAGGCCACACGGCGGGGAGTCTCCCGGGGCATGGTGGACCACAGCGGCTGCGGCGACAACTCTGCTCTCCTCGCGCCTGCGGTCACCCTCTGCCCGGTCACCCTCTGCCATGGTGACGGAATCGACCCCTTCCGAAGCGAAGTCCCACAGCTTGTTGCCCCAAACCTCCGGGTCTATCGAGCCGTGCCACTGCAGTCCCCTCCCGGTGAGTCCTGCCGCGATCACCCGGCGGCCGCAGACACCGCAGTTGATGGCGTGGTCCTTTCCCCAAACGTCGTCCTGGTTGGTGACCACCATCGTCGTGCTGCGGCACTGGGGGCAGGCGGCTGCCAGGTGGACGTGCAGGGCGTTCTTCTCCGCTCAACAAACGGCCGTTTTTGAGAGGGGTCCTGAGGACCACACCCGTCAGCTTTGGCGAGCCCCTCAACAAATCCCCTCAACAATAATCGACACTCAAAAACGCTGTCAATGGTTTTTTGAGTGGGCAGGATCGTTGTGCGGTAAGGCAACACCCTGGGCCTTACCCGGGTATACCTGGCGCTCCGATTACTTGATCGAAGGGATTTGGAAACCGTCGGGCCTGCTCTGCCTGTTTCGGACTGGCTTGCCCAAGGCTGAGGAGATCTCCTTATGAAGTGCTAACCTTCCAAAATTGCGGATAAGCGCAACTCCAGCGTTTCCCAGGGAACCCCGTACCGACAATCAGGTATTATCGCCCGCCCGTTTGTTTAACGCCCCGGCGGCTGGAACACCTGGAGGCGGGTTCTCTGCCAGAGGTTCTGCAGCCAGAGTTTCCAGCCGCCCGTCAGCTACGGGAGGGTTGAATTTACAGCCACCTCAACCGCGTGGATCTACTCCAGAGCAACGTCCCGGACTTGGTGACCGTGAGGCAGGGCGGATGATGCAGCAGCTCCGTGAGTAGCGCTGCTTGCCAGAGCGTCGTTGACGGCCTGCAACGGTCACGGCGAGGTCGCTCCGGGCGGAATCAGGGTGTAGCCGTTGGGAGACTGCCTTCCATTCAGTATGTCTTTCATCAGGGGTGAGTTCGGCGAGAGAGATATTTCTGAGTCGCTGTACGGGCTCAGGGAAAATTCCTTTAGACCGTGCAACAGGCTCAGGGTGTCCTTGGCGATGGTGATCTGGATGTTGTTGGTATCGAGGCGAATTTCCACGACTTCCAGCGCTGGGTTGCTCTCGAACAGGTTGGCATTGAGCCGGAACCACTTGGGAGCGGTCTCGGAGTAGTCGTCTCCTCGAATTACCAGCGTTTGCAGGTTGGGCAGGTCTCGCAGATGACTGGCCTGTGGAGTGAATATCCAACCTCTGGTAGTGATCGTCAGTAGTTCCAGGGTGGGGATGTGGTCCAGTGGCGGGAGCGTTGACCGTCGTTGCTGGTTCGAGTTGTTGATCGGCCAGTTTATCTGGAGAGTTTCGAGACTGGACATGCCAGCGAATGCGCCGATCTCCATTATCGAGTGGCTGTCCTCGTTACCCTGCATCGAGACGGTCAGAGTCTTCAGGTTGTCCAAGCCGTGGAACATGCCGGCTGGAAGGGTTGCTCCCTCCATCACCTCGATGCTTAGTTCCTGCAGGTTGACCAGCCCGGCGAAGTCCCCTGGTTGCGGCGGGGTCTCGAACCTAATCGTCATTCTCTCCGCAATGCGAAAGAGTTCCGGCTCGGTCATCGTTTGGCAGGATGATATTTTGAGCACGTCCAGCAGCTTGTTCTGTATCGTCGGGCTCCGGCCGCAGATACCGGGTCCTGCTGCCGTCGGCGGAGGCGCTGGCGTGGTGACTGCTGTGGTCATTGGTCTTGGCGTCCCCGTGGGTCTTCTGGTCGGAGCCGTTCTGGTCCTGGTGGGTATCGCCGCCGGTTGTCTCATTGCTTGGGACGCGGTCTCGCTCGATGTCGGGGCGTGCGTGCCGGTGGCTAGGCTGTTCACGTCCTGCTGTAGCAGGTCGGTTTTCTGGGTCAGCGCGTCCAGCTTTTGGTCCAGCTTGGTGAGGGATGCCCGGTTGGCTTCGTTCTGAAGCAGGAGTGCGGTTGCTGCTCCAACGGCGATGACTATGGTTGCCAGTATGGCGGCTGTCAGCAGGATTCTTCGCCACGGTGGACTGGAGTTGTTCGGATGCGACATATCAGGCTCTGCTCCGTTGCCATTGGCATCCTGGTGGGGTACGCGGGTGTTGGCGTGCTTGCACGGTAGTGCCTGCCTTTCCTCTTCGGCTTTGGACTAGCTTTTGAATCCCTCGATCAAAGGAGAAAAGCATCACAGATTTGGCCAAGTATCCAGGATTGGGAAGATCCGGTGGGTTCAGCGGGTAATTTTGCACAGGTTGGCAGCTGATGTCATGGCTGGCATTACTCGTATTGCGCGCAATTCCAAGCCCGGCGATTGCTCGCTCTGTCTGATTGCGTTCAGACCGGGTTCGGCGCGGGAGTGCCCGTCTGGAGCGAAAGGGCGCAGGTGTCGCCGGTGCCATTATCCTCTTGTTCTTGCTTCGTCGTTGGGGGCCGTTACGGCCGAGAGGTCAGGCCTCTCTCATGGCGGTAGAGTGCTGCTGGCGAGGCGATATCACTCTGCTCGTTGCCAGTTGAGGTGTCTCGCCGACAAGGCCGCGTTCCGGATTAATCGGGGTGAACTGGGAATTTTGCACGGGCGGCCTTTTGCACCAGGCGGGGTCGTCGGTGTGGGAGGCGGCCGGAGTCAACTTCCATCCAGGGGGAGTAGCGGTTAGTGTCGTGCCGGTAGCCTCCGGACCGCCAGTCAGGAAATGACCGAGATCCTGGGCGCTTGTTCATGCCATAACAGGTGCCGCCCACGTCAACATCAACGATTCCCAGTTGAAATTTAACTTCGTCCTCACCAACGGCCCTGGCGAGTTCCGCAGAGAAGGGGTCGACAGACCTGCGCTCGGATACCGGAACCTGTGCCTGCTTCCAGCTCAAACCCTGGCCCCGCCGGGCCCCGCTGGAGCCGCGACGGCAAACTGGAACAAGACCCGTAACTGAGGGCCTTAGATACAGGCACATGATGTGGACGTTTTCCAAAAACGGGAAGTCAATCCCATCAAGCCGACACATGCGTAGACAACTCCGAACAGGACGGCGGGGGCGGAAACGTTAGAATTGCCAGCGCGAGATAAACATCTGTTGCGGCCTCCCGCCGTGCCCTATGGAGGATGTGGACATCCAAATCGGAAATAATTCGGGTGCCGACTGAAGCCACAGCCCCTGCTTATTTTCGGAGATTCCAGCCCGATTCGCCGATCAAACAATGCCGACAATGATATGGGACCCGCTACCCGAATTGACCTATTTCTTGCCTTTTTGTAAAATGTCGGCACTGTTTACTTAACTGCCGACATAATTGACTAGGAATAATGGGCGATCTCAATCAGGAGACCCTTCACAAAGCTGGCATCGGCAATTTCTTTCGTCCAGGTCAGCTTGAGCCGCTGGGCATCACCTACCACAGGCTTCGGCAGCTTGAGGCTGAAGAGACAGTCGAGCGTGTCGGCTGGGGTCTCTACCGCCTTGCCGATGTCGAGCCCACTGAGCGCTACTCGATAGCTTCCGTCTGCGCCCGGGCGCCCAACGCGATAGTCTGTCTCCTCTCGGCTCTCCAGGTGCATGAGATCGGCACCCAACTACCTAGACAGGTCTGGATTGCCATTCCGCACAAGGCGAGACCCCCTTCCAGCGGGAATATTGGAATTCGCCTGGTCCGGTTCAGCGGCGCGGCCTTGAGCTGCGGACTGCAGGAAACGAAATTTGAGGAGGTGCCTGCCCGCATTACCTCCCCGGTGCGCACCATAGTTGATTGCTTCCGGTTCCAGCGCCTCATTGGGCGGGAAGCCGCGCTGGAGGCGCTGCAGGAGGCTCTCCGGGATAGAAAGGTAACCGCTTCCGCCCTGATGCGCATGCTTGAAGTTCTGCCCTCCCGCCGCCTCAGGGCCATCCTGGACTCCGGGGTGCTATGAGCACCAACACTGAGCACTCTATCAGGGCACGACTGCTCAACAGGGCGAGGAGCGAGGGGACGGAGTTCCAACTCTACCTTGTTCGCTACGCCTGCGAGCGGTTTCTCTACCGGCTGGGGGCGTCCGCGGCGCGTGGCCATTGCATCCTGAAGGGTGGGGGTCTCTTGGCCGTATGGATGGAGGAGCCTTACAGGGCCACGCGGGACATTGACATCCTGGCCTTCGGAGCGAACGACGTGGAGGCCATCAGGGCCATGATGTCCACCATCTGCAACGTGCCGTGTCCTGAGGACGGGTTGCTATTCGACATTGACACCCTGGATGTGTCGGCGATTCGGGACGATCAGAGGTACGGGGGTCAACGGGCGAGGATACGCGCCCTCCTGGGCACAGCCCGCATCACCGTCCAGGTGGACTTCGGATTTGGCGACGCAGTTACCCCGGGGCCCGAGGACGCCCGGCTGCCCACACTCATTGCCGGCCTCCCAGAGCCTTTTCTGCGCACGTATCCCAAGGTTTCGGCGATCGCTGAAAAGTTTGAATCCATGGTTCATTTGGAGATTCGAAACAGCAGGATGAAGGATTTCTACGATATTTGGGCCCTGTCCGAGACCTTTGCCTTCGACGGTGTCGAGTTACAGCAGGCGGTTGAGCGCTGTTTTGAGCGACGGGGCACTTCTTGGACCGCCGAGACTCCTGATGCTCTTACGTCAGAGTTCTATTCGGATATCAACCTGCGATCCCGTTGGACAGACTATGGACGCCAGGGCGGACTATTGAAGCCTCCACCGATCGCGTTTGAAGACATTGGCGTTAGAATGCGGTCCTTCATTGGCCCGGTTCGCGACGCCATCCTGTCCGCCAAGCCTTTCGCAGGGCATTGGCCTGCCGGCGGCCCTTGGCAGTCTGGCGCGACGGCGCACGGGTAGATGACTCAATCGGCTCAGACTGCTGCGGACGTGAGAATCTGACTTCCAGCCAATTCGGGGGCGCACCCTGATACACCTTAAGTAACGAGGGAAGACACCACTATGACAGAAAACCGGTCTTTGAACGAAGACCCGTCGTCTGTTCAGGCCCACCTGACCATCATGCAGGGCGTGATACAGCGCATGGCGGAAAACAGCCGCTCCTGCAAGGTGTGGTGGGGCACCCTCGTGGCGGCCACCCTGGTCTTGGTGGCGCGGACCGGGGAGCCTCAACACGCCCTGATAGCGTTGGTGTCCCGCGTCAACCATAATTGCCGGTTTGGCGTCAATCAGTATGCAGGCGACTTTCATGCCGCCTCGCTCGCCGGAGCGTCCGGCGGGTCTGGCAATGGCAACCGACCCCGCGCGGTCAGCACGATGTTACGCGCGGTTCTGGACTTCCGGGTCAGGTAATTCCCATGCTCCAAGAGCCGGAGGTTGTGGTCCGTCACCGAAGTGCTGCTGATGCGGCAGGCCCCGGTGATTTCCCGTATGCCGGGCGGGCAGGAGTGTTGGGCGCTGAATTCCCGGATGAGGGCGAGCATCTTCTTCTGGCGTTGAGTGAGCAGCTTTTCTCTGGTGCCTGCGGGCATGGCCGGCCTTGGCGGCAGGTGGCTCCCGTGATCAGGAACCGTCTCCGCATCGCCCGTCCGGCAGGAGCTTTCAGATACTCCCGGGCCGACCGGCCTCCTCTTCCAGCTCCCTGATGCGCGCCTCCGCCCTGATGCGGCCTTGGTGTTCCTTGTCCCGGTCGGCCTCCGCCCATCGGGCGCGCTCCAGCATGGCCTGGAAGTCTTCGTAACCCGGGGGATCGGGAAACAGGATACGCCTGGTCCCATCGTCTTTCATTCTCTCAGGGCAGTCGGCCGCCCCGATGTCGCAGGTCCAGCATTCATCGACACTGGGAACGCGGGCCAGCGGCTCCCCGGTCGCCAGGCGTTCCGCCTGCCTGTGCAGGTTCTCAACGAACTCCCGGTCCAGTGAACCGGCCGGGACGTCCACCTGTTCTTCCCAGTAGTCCAGCTCCCCTCTGGGAGACATGCCCCGGAGCCGCTCCACGGCCCTGGGCAGGGCGTACATGTGCGTCATCACCTGAAATGCGTGGGAGCCGTTTGCCTCGCCCTTGGGGAAGTCGATTACCACGCAGTCATCGCCCTTCACGGCTATCACGTCGGGTCTGCCCGACAGCACGGCGTCGCCAAGGCCGAGGCTGTAGGCGTTCGGCGCTCCGTTGGACACGGTGTAGCCCTGTTCCTCGTAGCGTCTGATGCAGCCGTTGAGCTGAACGGTGTACTGGATTCGCCAGTCAAGGCGGGGAAGGCCGGGCGTTTCCACCGTATCCCAATCCTCGTGGTGAGTCCTGAACCAGGAGGCCCACTGGCACTGGGCATCTCCGGACAGCAAGCCGGCAAGCCAGAGCGGGGAAATGCGGGGTCCGGTTGCGCGGGCCTGGGCCATGGGTTCCTCCTGGGTGCGGAAATTCCCGTCAGCTCCTGAGAACCGGGCTGGTGCGTCCGGAGTGAGCTTGTCGCACGATTATAAAGAACTGACGTTCGTATATCAATGGTGTTCACCTTGGCGTTCAGGCCGGCATTCCTTATTGGCGTTAATCACGGGGGGCTCGCAAGGCGGGTCGGGGCGGGGATTGCCGGGGCTGCTTTCCAAAATCGCGGATAAGCGCAAGCGTCGGGTGGGCGTTGGCGTTCCTTGGGAAACAGGGTGGCCCGGGCTCACTTTTTGCATGACCGATAAGTACAATTATCGGTCATGGCAAGGGCAACGCCGGAGGGGTTGTTTGAGGGCGTGTCACTCCACCGGGTCTTCGCCGAATTCGAGCCGGATTGACTCCCCGGTGTATCCCTCCCGCCAAGCCTTGGATGCTTCGTCGTCATCCGCTTAATCGACGGGGACAGTGACCAAGTCGTGCAGATTCTCATAGACGCAGGCGCCAGGAAGTAGTTGCGGGGCGTTACCGGGAATAGTGATCTACTTTACCCCGGTTTGTAAAGGAAGGATCGAGCTATGAGCGAGCCAGGCTCCGGCCAAATAGTCTCCAGCCATCTCCTGAAATTGATGTTGGGCGTGGTGTCCTTAATCGCTTTTGCGATGGTAGCTTGCAACGGCTCTGGTGACGGGTCGGTGTCGCATCCTACAGCGCCGCAGCTTGACGCCACGCCCGTGCCTGCCTCTGGAGGAATCTTGACCTTCAAGGACGATTTTTGGGACATACATATAGAACTCAAAGCGCTGGAAGTGGTAAGAGGTTATGTGGGGGATGAAAGTTCGGATTCCTGGCTGGACAGTGGGAATGAGTGGGTCAAGGTTGTCATTGAAATTGAGAATCTTCACGAGGACGAATTCTCTTTCACGCGGACTCATGTCTTTACTCTGGTGGATGCGAACTATTCGGAATTGAGTGATGCATACCGAATGCCGGACACAGGGAATCTCATAAATGACAAGGATATAGCGCCAGGAGCTACCGTCCAGGGCGACATCGTTTTGCAGGCTCCGATCAGCGAGACTTTTCTGGCCCTTAGCGTGAAGCCTTTCCCCTTCAAAGCACAATACTTGCTGCTGACAGCCGGTTCAAGTGCCATTGCCTTGCCAGCACCAACACCAACGCCTAGGTCCACACCTACTCCGGCTCCGCCAAGTCTTCCGCCGTACGTCAAAGTCGTTGGCAGGTCAAGTAGCAGCCTCACACTCAGTGTAGAGATCAATGACGCTACGTATTTTGAGATACAGCGCCGCGCCGCTACCACGCCCGGGGAGTGGACCGACCTGGGCCGGCACGAATCTGGAACCCTCAATGACCACGGCTTGGACCCGGACGCTACCTACTATTATTCAGCGAAGGGCTGCAACTCAGTCGGTTGTACCCGATATTCCGGCGAGATGGGCGGAGTAACGGAATCCGCAGGCCAGGTTGATGTTCCCTCCATTCCTACTGGCGTTCTGGGGAGGAAAGAAGACCAATTCTTAGCTTTTGACGATGCGAGTGTAACCTGGAGTGCGGTGCCGGGGGCAACCTACTACGAGATATATCACGGATCTGACTTTGATGCGGAGATAAGCGCTCCACAGACCCACTATTATGATGCTTCTCCAAATAGTAACTTCTTGCCCATCGAAGGCGGCTTTCAGACAACCAGGTACAAAGCCAGGGCATGCAACAAGGCCGGCTGCTCAGAATTCTCAGAAACGGTTACAGTACAATGACGTCCCCAACTGTTGCTTGCAGCTGCACACTCCGTGTAGGGATCTAGGACGCTACGTACTTGATATACGTCGCCGCGCCGCTACCGCGCCCGTGGAGTGGACCGACCTCGGTCGGCACGGTCACGTACTGTGAAGTATCCGTGTTCGCAGTCAAGCCTTTTGTGGGATTTTGAGGACCTGCGGTCATCCGGCCTGTGGCGCCCAAGGCGTCCCTCTGCGAGCAACCGCGTTGAGCTGGAGCAGGATCTTGCGCATTACCGCTACCACTGCAACGTTCCCCGGCTTCCCACGTTGACGTAGGTGTGATCGGCGTCAACTATTATTGCCGGTGGGCGTCGATCAGTTTTGCCGGTTCAGCTCCTCCTGTTGAACTGCGTTGTTGGGCCACGCCGGTGCGGTAGCTGGGCACGTCGAATTCCAGGATGACCGAGTGGTGGACGACCCGGTCGATGGCCGCGGCGGTGGCCATGGGATTGGCGAAGATGCGCTCCCACTCGGAGAAGACCAGGTTGGAGGTGATGCCCAATGACCGGCGCTCGTAGCGTTCGGCGATGAGGGTGAAGAGCACCTCGGATTCCTCGGCGCCCTGGGGCATGTAGCCCAGGTCATCCAGGAGCAGGAAGTCGAAGGCGTCCAGCTTGCGGAGTTGCCGCGGCAGGGCCAAGTGAGGCGGGCTCTCCGTGCCGCCCGAACACCTGTTGAAGGCGAGCTTGCTGATCGCGCTCTACTCCGTGCGCTCGGAGCGCCAGTTCTGCGAACGGCTGAGCTACGACATGCTCTTCCGGTGGTTCCTCGACCTGAACATCCTGGGCGGTTCCTTCGACCAGTCGACGTTCGCCAAGAACCGGACCCGGCTGCTGGCGCATGAGGTGACGGGCCGATTCTTCGGGGCTGTGGTGAGCGAAGCGAAGCGGCAGCGCCTGCTGTCGGAGGAGCACTTCAGCGTGGACGGGACCCTGCTGGAGGCGTGGGCCTCCCTCAAGAGCGTCCGGCCGAGGGGCGAGGAGAGGGACCCGCCTACGGGGGCAGGCGGGCGGAACCCATGGAAGGACTTCCGGGGGGAGCGGCGTTCCAACGCGACCCATGTATCGACGACAGACCCGGAGGCGCTGTTGGCGCGCAAGGGGCAGGGACAGGCGGCGAAGCTGTCCTTCGTCGGCCACGTGCTCATGGAGAACCGGAATGGGCTGGCGGTGGACGTGGTGCTGTCGCAGGCTACCGGGACGGCTGAAACGGCAGCGGCGCTGACGATGCTGGAGCGGGTCCGCACCGCACGGAGGATCACGATCGGGGCCGACAAGGGGTATGACACAGGGGAGTTCGTGACGACCTGCCGCTCGTTCCGGATCACGCCTCACGTGGCCATTAAGCAACGGCACTCAGCCCTGGACTGGCGGACGCACCGTCACGCGGGGTACGCGGCGAGTCAGCGGGTGCGGAAGCGGGTTGAGGAAGTCGTGCAGGTTCTCGTAAACGCAGGGGCATGTGAACGCGGTAGACTCCGGCGACGATTCGCTGCTGCTCGAAGCCATTTGGCAGGACCATTCCGAAAGCGAGGTCCTACCCCGTCTCGTTAGTTGTTTCCCGAGGCACGTCTTGGAGGAGCTGGGTCAGCTCGGCGTCGACCTCGGCCTGGCGCTCAGTCAGCTCGGCTCTCACCTCTCGGGGGCTCCTGGTCCTGCCGGCGGCGTCCAGTTCTTCCCGCTGCCGCATCGCCCGGGCGTGCTTCAGGGCGGGGCGAATGGACCTGGCCTGGTCGGCCAGCTGCTCCAAGGCCGCGTACTTCGGACCGAAGGGCACGCCGCGGTCCACCATCTCCTCGGGCATCGGCTTGCGGAAGGCGCCGTCCACGCACTGCAGGACCTGGCCGGCCTTCCAGTACTGGCGCCCGTCGGACAGAGCGTAGTTGGCCTTCCGCCTGGTTGTGTAGACCGTGTCGTCGCGCTCCATGGAGCGGATGGTCCTCTCCGAGTCGCGTTGGTAGTACCAGATATGATAGTGGGTGTCCATGCGGACAATTGTCCGCAGCCGATCCTGAGTGTCCATGCTTCCGTGCGGCTCTTGGGGCGTTAGTGGCCAGTGGCTGGTCAGGGATGGTCGGAGAACCGGATAGGCGACCAGCCCGGTGCTATCATGATGGACATCCTGCACGAGAGGGTCAGCGTCACCGTGCCTCTGCTGAACTACACGACCAAGATCCCGGCCGAGCAGACCTCAGCCGAGATCATGTCCATCCTCGTCAAGAAGGGCGCCACCGAGATCCTCACCCACTATGGCCCCGGAGGCATGGCCACCGGTCTGAAATGGCGCATGGAGACGACGAGCGGGACCCTGGGCTTCTCGCTCCCCATCAACGCCGAAGCGGTCTTCGAGATACTGACCCGGGACCGGGTGATGAAGACCAACCCCGCGGCGCGGATGCAACAGGCGAACCGTACCGCCTGGCGGATCATCAAGGAGTGGATACTGGCCCAGATGGCGCTGATCGAGACGGAGATGGTCACCGTGGAGGAGGTCTTCCTGCCCTACATGCTCACCGGCAAGCAGACTCTGTACCAGGCCCTCTCCAATGGAGACTTGAAGATGCTCCCCGGTGCCGACCTGGATATGCTCTCCAGCGCCGACACCGGCGATTGACCTATCCCATGCCAGCGGGTGTTCTGCCCGAGGTTGAGGGCCCAGGCTTCCTGAACGCCGAACGGTGATGTCGGACGCGGCACTTCCCGGAGCAGAAGTTGCGCTCCCTGAGCCGCCACACCCAGAAGGTGCGGCCGCAAGTCCAGCAGGTCGCGGTCTTCCTCATATCGTTACACCGCGTAACGCTAAGCTTGGACTACCGGAACAGGCGCTGTTGACCGGATGTGTCGCCGGCCGTGGGTCCTGGCCACCGCGGAAGTGTCCCTGGTCTTGGAGGAAGTCTCTTGTGTCGGCCGCGGAAGTGGGGGTTGAGGGCACTGGCCATGATGCCCGCGGCGCACGAACTGCAGTAAGCGCCGGCGTCGGCGCTGCGGTCGCAGTTCCTGCAGGTGGGGTTGGCCATGGCGAGGGCCCTCGAGGAAGAGTGAGAGTTCCACGATAGCCCCTGCCGTACCGGCGTCGCAAGGACCAACTGTCATCAGTCCCCCCCGGTGCCAGCGCCACCGTTTCCCGGGGAACGGACCCCTAGACATCCCTCTGGAGCCTGCCCGGGTAAAAACGGCCCGGAGGCCTCCAAACCGTTGATTTTCCCGTTTTTCGTGCCGATCGGGGCGAAAACGACCTCGTAGGATGCGATTTAAGGCCCCTGTCTTTTCTCGGGCGACCCGGGGGGAGCCACCCAGGTCCGGGCCTTTCCCGACGTCCTGAGCACGTGGGCCATGGCCGACTGCTCGTCGGCGATCAGACCCATCTAGGCCACGTCCAGCTCTGAGAGGGTCCAGGTGTTCTTGAAGATGGCGTCGCCCTGACCAACCTCATTCCGTCCGGCCCAGGGTGCTGCGGAGCGTGGACCTGGGCATTCCGTCCGGCCCAGGGTGCTGCGGAGCGTGGACCTGGGCACTCCGTACTTCCTGGCCACCGCCGCCGCCGGCATACCCTCCTTGATGTCCTGCCTGATAGCAACGAGCTGCCCATCGGTAAGTCGTCGCGGCCGGCCCAGCACCACGCCCTTCTCCCTGGCGGCGTCAAGTCCCGCCCGGGTCCGGCGGCTGATGTTCTGCCGCTCTTGGCTGGCCACGTAGGCCGCCATGCTGGCCAGGACGTTGCCCATGAAGGCCTCGGGCGAGTCGGGATCGGCGTCCAGGTACTTCGTCCACTGCACCTCGCTGTCGGCCAGGGACCGCAGCCTGATGCCGCGGCGCTGCAGGTCGTAGATCGCCCACATCGTCTCTAGGTAGCGCCGTCCCAGGCGGTCAATGGCGGCCACCACCAGCACGTCGCCCTGAGCGAACTGCTGGTCCAGGACGTGCCACTGGTCGCGGCTGTTGTAGTCCTTGGCCCCCGATGACGCGACGTCGGCGTAGATCCGCGCGGGGTCCACGCCGGCCTCGACGAGCTGGCGGCGCTGGACGTGAGGGTCGCTTCCGGGATGGCCAGGCTCTTGGTCCCGGCTGGTGCGGATGTAGCCGTAGGTGGTCATTGGCCCATCTTACCCTTTTTCGCCAGGGGGGTCACAAGAGGCGACTGTCAGCATTTTCGCCAGTGGCGAAAACCGGGCGTTTCCCGCCAGTGATCGTTGTGGACATTCAGGCAAAAACACCGCCCCGAGGTTTACTGTCGGCAGTCAGAAGACCGGTCGTGCCAATCGTCACCTGCTGTCTAGCCCAAGACAGCATCGCCACGTCGGGCTGGCCGCAACGTTCGCATCTCCTCTTGCCTAAGCACAGAGAGCTCCCGTAGCGGCGGCCATCGGCAACTTGAGAAACATGACCACAGCCCCGGCAGTGGGACAAAGAACCTGGCCATCCCCAGAGCTTCTCCGGAACACGCCTGAATTCTCCCAGGAGTTGCCAACCAGTGCGGGTGAACTAAATGACCCTGTCCCCCCTCTAGTGTGGACTGGCTGTCGGGCTCACCCACCGCCCCGGACAGAGGAGTCAACATTACGCGCCAACGGGGACTTTCCTTGAACGCCTCGACAAGGAGTTCCTCGAGCGGGACATCAATGTCGATATCGTCGAATTCGAAGTTAAAAGCAGCCTTCACGTGGGCGGGGCAAACGAGGCCCGCCGCAGCGTTGTTCTCGCGTCCCGCCCGCCTCAGTTCCTCGCGTTCGGCGAGCGTCATCTTTATCCGGCGGTGGCAGCCGGGAATGGCGCATTTGACCGGGATTTTTCTGGGCATTTTCCCAATATTACAACGACAGCTCGAGGAGGGAGTTTCGGGCATGCGCGCAGGGTGTTCAGCATCAACTTTTATCTTGGCTGCGGCGTGGGAAAATCCCTGCACCCAGTTGGTCCTGACCTTAGACTCGCACACCGGAAAGGGCCGTTGAACGCTGAAAATGCGCTTAGCACAACCGGTCTTCTGACTGCCGGACGTAAACTCCGGGGCGGTTTTTTTGCCTGACTGTCCACAACGATTACTGGCGGAATTGGTGACACTTGCGCCTTGTGAGGGGGTTGCGGAAAAGTATTGTGAAGTTGTCCCTCTCTTTTTGAGGGCTTCTGAGGATCTTTTCCATAGCGAATGCAAAGTGCAGGACCTCCGAGCGAGCGCGGCCGACGCCGACGCTCATTGCAGCGCGGGTGTAGAGAGGACGTCATAGCCAAGCCTGACTTCTGTACCTTGACGCTTCGAGGGGGTCTCAAACCTGCCCCACAGGACTTGCCCTTAGCACAGGGGCGATTGCGCCGAAAATATAAGTCAATGGGGCGGAAGAATAGCGGCCCTCTCTTCGCGGTCTCGTTCGTCCTATTCTGTTTCCATCTTACGATAGCTTACGTTTCACTGTTGGTTACGAGTCATCCCCTTCCTCGGTGGATTCCCTCCGGCCAGTTGACCCCGTACCACACCGCATCATTCCGATCCCATTATTCCTGCAACGTCAGCGCTGCTGTGAAACGCCACCTCTCGTCGGTCAACGAGCTGCCCAACATGAAAGCGTTCAGATTTTCCACATAGGGGCGCACATCGTCCTCGTAGTCTTCCAGTGCATCCTCGTCAAGACCATCAACCACCATCTCCAGGATACCTGCGATGTCGGCATAAATGAGCAGGTGCAGAGGGTTGGGGGCCAGTTCTGCCAGGTTCGAATATTTGTCGGCTGAACTCAGGGAGTCCGCATCGCCCTCGACCGCGTCGTGGAATAATTCCAGACTATCGATGGAGCTGCCAATGGCCAGCCACTCCTCGGTGATAACATATCCCGCCTCGTAGTCCTCCAACACGTCATCGTCGAACTGGTCCAGACTCACAGAGATACCGTCGTAATCACCGAAGGATTCCCTGTCAGTATCATACCCTTCGTCCTCGATCCAGTCGGTCAGCGACTCGAGAGCGTTCTCGATGCCCCTTGGGTCATCCAGGCTGGCCAAGAAGAGCGCTTCAATGACCCCCTCCAGATCGCCGTCGTCAGCCGAGATGCTTATATCGCTTGGCATGATCGCCAGGGAGACCTCGCCTGTCAGCGATTCGATGACATCGCGTTCAAGGTTTACCCCCGTTTCGTCTTCCAGATCGTCCAAGAACTCGTCAAAGTCCTCGGCGGCCCATGGATCGGAATCCTCCAGGGTATCGCGAAATTCCTCCCACGCGTCGGTGACGCCGGTGTAGGAGGCCAGGAACAAGGTGTCCTCGGGCACGGCCTCAGCCGATCGAAGGCCGCTCTCGGAATCCAGGGACAGGGAGCTTGATGCGGCCTCCGATACGACATCGAAGCGCATCCCCTTGTCGATGAACGACAGGGATGCCGCCACGTACTCCGGCGTATTGCTCTCTGCCCAGTTCCATACCGGATCCACATCGTCCCAGGGGTCGACAATGTCCTGGATCTCTTCCAGATAGTTCTCAACCTGCGCATACACGAACATGACGCGTCCCTCGGGCAAGGCCTCTCTAGCGGCAATAAACTGCTCGTCCTCGGCAAGGGAGCGTGTGGGCGGAGAATCAATGTTGTCCAGCATGTCCTCTATGGTGTCTTCGCTGTCCGCTAAGAGCAGGTATTCATCGGTCAAGCCGATGGCCAGGTCCTCGTCATCAGCGATCCAGACGTCCGCTCCTCCGATTTCGTCATCGTCAAATTCCGTGTAAAGGTAGTCCTCCAGATACTCAAGGAGCTTCTCCACAAAATCGTGGGCCTCATCCCGATCACTGATCTGGACCATGAGGGTCCATTCGATCAAATCCTCGTCTTCATCGAGGTCCAGGACCGCGAAGGTAACATCGGTGCCCAGCCACGATGTCACGTCGTCCAGGGGTGAATTCCGGTCTCGTCCCCGACGTCGTCCAGCAGGCGCATTGCCTCAACAAAACCGTTACCCAACGCAAGTGGTTGCCTCAAATAAAATGTTACCCAAACTCGGGGAGGCAATCGCGTGGGAGGAGGCATCAGCAAGATGGCAAAACAGGAATTGCTGGCGACGATCCGAGACCGTTACCGAGCTTCATCGAAGCGGGAGAAAAGCCGGATTCTGGACGAGTTCATCGCGGTTACCGGTCATCACCGCAAGCATGGCATCAGGTTGCTGGGGCAGTCCAGCGACGACGGAGAGCAGCAGCCGGCGGTAAAAAAGGACCGACGGATCTACGACGAGGCGGTCCGCCTGGCGGTGATCGTGGTCTGGGAAGCTGCTGACCGGATCTGCGGCAAGCGGCTGAAGGCGGCATTGCCCCACCTGGTAGAGTCCATGGAGCGCCACGGCCACCTGGGTCTGGACCCTCGCGTGCGCCAACGGCTGCTGGCGGCCAGCGCCGCCACCTTGGACCGGTTGCTCCAGCCCATCAGGACACCGGCGAGCCGGCGGCTCAGACGCCGGAGGAATCAGTCGCCGGGCCGCAATATTCCGGTACGGACCTTCGCAGATTGGCATGCGCCGCCACCGGGATTCCTGGAGATTGACCTGGTGGTCCACCACGGTGGCTCCTTGTGGGGTTCCATGATCCACAGCCTGGTGGCCACCGACATCTGCACCGGCTGGACTGAAGCGGTGCCGCTGCTGGCTCGGGAGCAGTCCCTGGTGGTGGCAGGACTGGAGGCCATCGGGCGACAGTTGCCCTTCCCCGTCAAAGGCATCGACTCGGACAACGACAGCGTATTCATCAACGAAACTCTCACCCAGTACTGCGCCGAGCGGGGCATCGAGTTCACCCGTTCCCGGCCGTACCGCAAGAACGACCAGGCCTGGATTGAGCAGAAGAACGGCGCGGTGGTGCGCCACTACGTCGGTCATGACCGCTATTCGGGCCAAGTTGCCGGACAGACCATGGCCCACCTGTACGGGGCGGTGCGACAGTACGTGAACTACTTCCAGCCTTCGTTCAAGTTGGTGGAGAAAACTCGGCACGGCTCCAGGGTCGTCAAGCGGTACAGCCCGCCAGCCACGCCCTGCGACCGGCTGATGCAACACGACGCGGTCAGCGTGGAGGTGAAGGCAGCGCTGAGTCAGTATCGGGTCAAGTTGGATCCGGTGGCGCTGCTGCACGCCATCAGGGAAGCGCAGTCGGCCCTGGCCGCGGTTACGTTCCCCGAAATCCGGCCCACTCCCAGCGGCGAGAGCCTGGAACAGTTCCTGGCCAAGTTACCCGACTTGTGGCGGCAGGACGCAGCCCGTACCTCACGGGAGCGGCGGGTGCAACCGCCCCGCACCTGGCGAACTCGGCCAGACCCCTTCGAAGGAGTGTGGTGCGACGTGCTGTCCTGGTTGCAGGAAGACCCGGACGCCAGTGCCGTGGTATTGCTGGGCCGACTGCAAGAGGCTGAACCGGATCGTTTCAGCCGGGCTCACCTGCGGACGCTGCAACGCAGAGTGCAGCAGTGGCGCGGCATCATGGCCAAAACGCTGGTCTACGCCGCTGCCGGTGAGCCCATGGCGGAACCCCCTGCAATGCCGGAATTAGCGCTGGTTGGAGTGGCCCCCAGGTGCTAAAGTCTCGGTAACATTTCTCAATGAGGCAACAGGACCGGCAAAAGTAGTTGACGTTAAACACCCTGGGAGTGCAAACGCTAATGACGTCTGACCGGAGCCGCCACGGGGCGAATCCGGAACTGGCGCTCTTGGGACGCATATCCAAGCGGCTGTCAGCGAAGGACAGGATTAGAGGCAAGCTGCGGACGAGAAACGGATGGGAGCGCAACGAGATGCGGGTGGATACAACGGGGCGGTGCGCGGCCAGTTCAATCAGGTCCGGAGGTTGCGCCAACTCCCGCCGCAGGGGTTAGAGTAGTTCGATCAAGAATAGCAACTCATCTGTACAGGCCGCGACCTGCTGAAGCTATCTCTGTTCAGAGGGGCATGAGTAGGAGCGGGGCAACAACATTTCTTAGGTACATAAACTGGTACACACAATATCTATGTGGTCTCAATAAGACCCAAAGCAGATACAAAATAAATGATATTACGGCGGACTTTGCGTCCGCCGCTCTGTTGGTGTCTCTCAAGCCCTTTCAGAAGGCTGAGATTTAAAACGCCGCCTGTCTCAGAGCGTCTGCTTTGTCTGCCACTTCCCAGCTCAGGCCCAGCTTCTCTGCGGTCGGTCGGCCGAAGTGCCCGTAGGCTGCCGTGGGCTGGTATATGGGGCGGCGAAGGTTGAGGTCCTCGATGATCGCGCCGGGGCGCAGGTCGAAGTACTCGCCCACCAGTGCCTCTATCCGGTCGTTGGCTACCTGGCCAGTATCGAAGGTTTCCACCGACACGGAGATGGGCTCGGAAACGCCGATCGCGTAGGAAACGATGACTTCCACCCGCTGGGCCAGACCGGCCGCCACCAGGTTCTTGGCGACGTATCGGGCGGCGTAGGCGCCTGACCGGTCAACCTTTGTCGGGTCCTTCCCTGAGAAGGCTCCGCCACCGTGGCGGGCAATGCCGCCATAGGTGTCCACCAGGATCTTGCGTCCGGTAAGACCGGTGTCGCCTTGCGGCCCGCCAACTGCGAACCAGCCGCTGGGATTAACGAAGTAACGGGTGTTGTCGTCCAGCAACTCGGAAGGCACGATTGGCCGGATCACATGCTCCAGGATATCGCTGCGGATCTTCTGGGTGAACGATTCCCGGTCGTCTTTGTCCTCATGCTGCGAGCTGATCACGACCGCGTCAACTCGCTTGGGCTTGCCGTGGCTGTATTCCACGGTTACTTGCGACTTGCCGTCGGGGCCCAGGTAGTCGAGCAGCCCGTCTTTGCGTACTGCGGCCAATCGCTCTACCAGCCGATGCGAAAGGTCCACCGTGATCGGCATCAGTCCGTCGGTCTCGTCGCATGCGAACCCGACCATCATGCCCTGATCGCCGGCACCGGTGGCTCGGCGGGCGTCCGCGGCTGCGCTTCCACGTTCCTCCAAGGCCGTGGTAACGCCGCTGCTAATGTCGGGAGACTGCTGGCTCACATGCGCAATCACGCCGCAAGAGTTGCCGTCGATCCCGTAGGACACGTCGGTATAACCGATCTGCCGCATGACTCCACGAGCGATGGCATCAAAGTCCAAATCCGACTTGGTGGTGATCTCGCCAGTGACCATGATCAGGTTCTTGGTGGCTACGGTCTCGCAGGCAACTCGGCTCATCGGGTCGCCGCGAAGGGCTGCGTCCAGCACCGCGTCGGAAATCTGGTCGCAGAGCTTGTCAGGGTGTCCCTCGGTTACCGACTCAGAAGTGAGCAGGTATTTAGGGGACGTCATGAACTGAATAGGCATTAAGAAAGTCCTCCGGTTGATGGCTCCGGCTTTCGCCGGCCGGTATTGTAGCTTGAAAGCCGGGGCTAGGTTCCTTCCTCCCAGCTATCCTGGTACTTCTGCTGTTCAGCACTCAAGCTGTCGATGCCTACACCCAGCGACTCCAGCTTCAGCCGACCTACCTCGCGGTCAGTCTCGATGGGCACGCTGTGGACGCCGGGTGCCAGCTGTCCCCGGTTGTTGGCAATGTACTCGGCCGAGAGAGCCTGGTTTGCGAAGCTCATGTCCATCACTGCCGAAGGGTGTCCCTCGGCCGCAGCCAGATTGATTAGCCGGCCTTCACCCAACAGATACAGCTTGCGCCCGTCGCCCATGACATACTCTTCCACGAACGGCCGCACTTCGCGATGCGACACCGCCATATCTTGCAGCGACGGTATGTCGATCTCCACGTTGAAGTGACCACTGTTGGAAAGAATCGCCCCGCTGGGCATCACCTCGATGTGTTTGCGGCCTATGGCGTGGAAACCGCCCGTTACCGTTATAAACACTTCGCCGACCTTCGCGGCCTCGACGCTGGGCATCACCGTGAAGCCGTCCATGATAGCCTCGAGTGCGCGAATCGGGTTGGTTTCGGTTACGATTACGTGGCTACCCATGCCCCTGGCCCGGGAGGCGACGCCCCTACCGCACCAGCCGTACCCAACGACGACAACGCGCCGGCCGGCCCA
This sequence comes from Dehalococcoidia bacterium, assembly GCA_965261355.1. Classification (GTDB taxonomy): domain Bacteria; phylum Chloroflexota; class Dehalococcoidia; order Lucifugimonadales; family UBA3495; genus VXOI01. The sequence continues at coordinate 1,004,989 of OZ253464.1, forward strand.
CAGTATGTTGGTGGCTCGGGTGATGCCGTCCAGCGTACTTTGGCCGGTGCCGTACCGGTTGTCGAAGAAGTGCTTGGTTTCAGCATCGTTAACGGCGATTATCGGGTACCGCAGCTTGTCGTCGTTGGCCATGGCCGTCAGCCGAATGACCCCCGTCGTCGTCTCTTCAGTGCCACCGATGACTTCCGACACCAGTTCGGACCGCTGGGTGTGCAGGATGGTTACCAGGTCTGCGCCGTCGTCCATGGTCATATGGGGCTTAAGGTCCAGCGCGGCGGTGAGGTGGCTGTAGTACGTCTGGTCATCCTCGCCCTTGATTGCGAAAGTGGGAATGCCGTACTCGCTGACCAGTGCCGCAGCCACCTCATCCTGTGTGCTCAGGGGGTTGCTGGCGCAGAGATTCACCTCGGCACCGCCGTCGCGCAGCACGATGGCCAAGTTGGCTGTCTCGGAGGTGACGTGCAGGCAGGCTGCCAAGCGCAACCCTTCCAGTGGCTTCTCGCGGGCGAAGCGCTCACGGATGAGGTTCACCACCGGCATTTCCCGTCCGGCCCATTCGATGCGGTTGACGCCATCCCGGGCCAGTGAAAGATCTTTGACGTCTCCTTTTGCTTGCTGTGTAGCCAAAAGTTTCTCCTTTTATTCCAGTATTCCGTGCGGCGCGACCTCCAGTTCCGCGCTAGGGGTCATCCCGGAAAGAGGTCGGGTTGCCCGCTGCGATCCAGGACGGCGTGCCGTCATCGATGTTGAAAAGATTGGCCGGTTCGAATCCGCCGGCCATGGCGAATTCACAGGCCAGTCCGCTGCGTACGCCGGCAGCACAGATGAAAAGCAGCTTCTTGTCTTGGGGCAATTCGTCCAGGCGACCCATCAGATCGTCAATCTCAATGTGAATTGCTCCTGTGGCGTGGCCGGTAACCCATTCGTCGGGGCGGCGAACATCGATGATCGCCGTATTATCCGGGTCCGCCTCCAGCATCTGCTGGGCTTCTGCCGAGTCCACCCGGAAGTATGGTTCGCCTGGTTCTTGCCTGGGCATGGTTCAACCTCCTGGTTCGGGTTAGCTCTCGCTTCAACCCGCCGTTCGCTAGACTATGTATTTCCCTATTATGGGGGACAGCTTTCGTTTCATTTCAGTTGGAATCGCACCAGGGCTGGTGATGATCGCGTCCTTGAGGGCGCTCCCGCATTTGCAATCCCTGGATCCGGACAGGGCTGGCACAGTTAGAAGTAGCAACTCCTTGGAGGTGGCAACGTTCTTCATCAGGTTCCGCACCACAGCCTCAACGCTGACCTCCTCTGTGTTGGCCCGCCACACATCGTAGTCAGTGACCCAGGCCATGGTCGCGTAGCACATCTCCGCCTCACGGGCCAGCTTGGCTTCGGGCAGGGCGGTCATGCCGATAATATCGGCTCCCCACGAGCGATACATGAACGATTCGGCCCTGGTGGAGAATGCCGGGCCTTCCATCACGACCATCGTGCCGCCTGGATGGACATTGACGTCCAGTTCCTGTGCCGCCCGATGAATGGCTTGGCTAGCGCCGGAACAGAAAGGATCGGCGATGCCGATGTGCGTAACAATGTGCTCGTCGAAGAAGGTGCTATCGCGCATCCTGGTGCGGTCTATGAGTTGGCTCGGGATGACTAGGTCGAGGGGCGCGAATTCCTCTTTCAGGCTGCCCACGGCACTGACGGAAATAACTCGCTCCACTCCCAGGGTTTTCAGGGCGTAGATGTTGGCACGCGCTGGAATGTGTGTGGGGCTGAAGCGGTGACCGCGGCCATGACGTGGGAGAAACGCCATCCGTACGCCTGCCAGGTCCCCCAGCACTATGCTGTCGCTGGGAGTGCCAAAGGGCGTATCTACGTCCACGCGGTCCACGTTGGTCAGGGCGTCCATCTCGTACAGGCCGCTGCCTCCGATGACCGCTATTTCCGCTTGCCCTTCACTCATGCATGTTTCCCATTTTTAGGGACCGTTGTCCCTCTTGAACCGCTAATTGCAAGCTTTCCGAATATGGGGCCGAGGCCAATCCTGATTCGGTGACTATCGCGGTGATGTAGCGGTTTGGCGTAACGTCGAAGGCCGGGTTGACGGCGGCAATTCCTTCAGGGGCAGTCTGAATACCACCGAACCGGGTGACTTCCTCCGCTGCCCTCTCTTCGATCTCTATACAGTCGCCGTCCGGCAGACTCAGATCGACCGTGCTCGTCGGAGCAGCTACGTAAAACGGTATGCCGTTTTCTTTGGCCAGTACTGCCAAGCTGTACGTGCCTATCTTATTGGCTGTGTCTCCGTTGGCGGCGATGCGGTCCGCCCCGGTGATGACGCAACCGATCCTTCCCTGCCGCATCAACATGCCAGCCGCTGAATCTGCAAGGAGAGTGGCCGGGATGCCCAGCTTCTGAAATTCCCACGAAGTGAGGCGCGCGCCCTGCAGCCAGGGTCGGGTCTCGGTGTTGAAAACGTCAAATCGCCTGCCGGATTCCCAACCCGCGCGAATGACGCCAAGTGCGGTGCCGAATCCCGATGTGGCCAGCGCCCCGGTATTGCAATGGGTCAGCACCGAACCACCGTCGGGCATCAGGGCCTTCCCGAACTCACCCATCCGTCGGTTAATTGCTTCGTCTTCTCTCTGGATTTCCTTCGCTTCCGCTAGGAGCCGCTGGGCGATTTCTTTGGGCGCAGCGGAGGCAGCGTAGGTGCTGGCGACAGCCAGCATTCGGTCCACGGCCCATCCCAGATTTACCGCCGTCGGGCGGGCCGCCCGGATTCTCTCGGCGGCCAGGCGTAGGGAGCTCTCGAAGTCGCTATGGCTGCTGTCGGCGAACCAATTCGCCGCCAGGGCCATTGCGTAAGCCGCCGTCACCCCTATTGCCGGCGCACCCCTGACCTGCATGCCTCGAATCGCGTCCACAGCCTCCTCGTACCGGGTGACAACGACTGTAGTTTCCTCCGCAGGCAGGCGAGTCTGGTCGAGCAGGTGCAGCCTACTACCATCCCAAACAATGGGCTGAATTTCGCTCAATCAGGACTCTCCGATGCCAATGAATCGAAGAAATGGTTCGAATTATATCTGTTTTTCGTTCGCCATCGAATTTTCTGGCAACTTCAACAGCCAACAAAAAGGCTTCTCGCACGAGAAGCCCAATCCAAACCCATTCCCCCACTTCCGGTCGGCAATCCGGCACTCATGGGACAGCTTTATACTACTAACAGGGCCTTGACGTGTCAAGGAAAGGCAACTCCCGCCAGGGCAATCGCGTCTTAAACGACGGAGGCCCCATAACCCGTCATTCCCGCTCAGGCGGGAATCCAAACTCCCGTCTTCCCTCGCACCAAGAACCTGAGGAGGCGCTGCCAATCCCACCTCAACCGCCATTCCGGCCCGATTTGTGTGCTGAGAAACAAGACGCGATTGCCCTGCAACTCCTGCGCTTCCATCTCAGTGGTGCAACACCCTCTGAAAGAAGTCCGTGAATAGCCAATTGGAAAGTCCTCTGCGTGATGACATCCGCCTCTTGGAATGTGTTGCGACAATCGCTTGCGATCCACATGTGAACTCTCCAGGACTCACGAGGAAAATTCCGCCTTTCGACTGGAAGTAGTTCTTCTTCCCCCTCCCATCACATTAAGGGGCCTAAACTGCAAAATGAGGTCATGCGGTTCCAACTGTGGCACCCTTTTGCAAAACTGTGCGGATTGTAATGACCGGGAAAAACAGGAAAATAAGAAACTCCCCGGCCTGCACCACTAAGCGTGAGGCGATGTTGTTCTGTGGTCAGGTCAGTCGACCCTCGCTTTCATTCTGAATGGGCTATTTTCGCGTCTAAGGGCCCTTTCGGAAATGAGGTACTGAACCGGTCTCACGTGGTTTGCAATTGGACAGAGTTTGCACCATAATTTCAACGCTTCCTTGTGCCTCCTGAATAAGCACAAGTATGCGATCCTTTGCCAGCAATCGCCAATGAGCGGTCGACAGGAGGCCCTTTGGCCACTCTCTTAGAAGTCAAAGACTTGCAGACTCAGTTCTTTACCATGGACGGCATAGTGCGGGCCGTGGACGGCGTTTCTTATGACCTTGAGGAGGGCGAGACGCTAGGTCTGGTGGGGGAAAGCGGCTGCGGAAAGAGTGTGAGTGCCCTTTCCCTGATGCGCCTCATTCCCGACCCACCGGGAAAGATAGTGAACGGCGAAGTGTTTCTGGATGGCGAGGACATCCTCAAAATCGACATGAACGAAATGCGCAATGTCAGGGGCGCTAAAATGTCGATGGTCTTCCAGGAACCGATGACGTCACTGAACCCGGTCCTGACAATCGAACGCCAGCTCACCGAGACTCTGCAATTGCACAAAGGGATGGGCAAAGCCGAGTCCAGGCGAGAAGGAATTGACCTTCTATCTCGCGTTGGCATACCGGACCCCGAACAGCGGATCAAACAGTACCCGCATCAGTTCAGCGGCGGCATGCGCCAGCGCGTAATGATAGCAATGGCCCTGAGTTGCAATCCGCGGCTGATCATTGCCGATGAGCCTACCACGGCTCTCGACGTTACTATTCAAGCCCAGATCCTCGAGTTGATGAAGTCGCTGACCACGGAATTCGGAGTGGCCCTGATCGTCATCACTCATAATCTTGGCGTGGTTGCCCGTTATGCTGACCGCGTGAATATTATGTACGCTGGCAGGATCATTGAGAGAGGCTCCGCCAAGGAAATTTACGCGAATCCGCGCCACCCTTACACCGTGGGTCTGCTCAGGTCGGTACCGCGACTCGACTTGCCTCGCCGCGCCAGGCTTGATCCCATCGAGGGACAGCCGCCCGACCTCGTGAACCTTCCTCAAGGTTGTGCTTTCCGCTCCAGATGTCGGTGGGCCATTGATAAGTGTGCCACCGATACGCCGGTGCTGGACGAAACCAGCCCCAATCATTGGTCTGCTTGTTGGCGCTCTGAAGACCTGGGCCCTGCCGCCTTGGACTTTTTGGGGGTGTCCGAGTTCGCTGAACAAGAAAGCCCTGCCGGAGATTAGTAGAAATGACTACGATTCAGGAACCGGTCTCTGCGGTGTCGCAGTCTGCTCAGGATGAAGACATCCTACTGGAAGTCAAGAACCTGAAGATGCACTTCCCTGTGACCTCCGGGTTGTTGTTTCAGAGGACTGTAGCTCACGTCAAGGCCGTGGACGATGTCAGCTTTTCGGTAAAACGCGGCGAGACCTTGGGATTGGTCGGGGAAAGCGGCTGCGGAAAGACTACCACAGGACGGTGCATTCTCCAGTTATACAAGCCTACCAGCGGAGAAGTAGTCTTCGATGGTCAGGATTTGACCAGGATGAACACCAAGCAGATGCGGGCCATGCGCCGCGAAATGCAGGTGATATTCCAGGACCCCTACAGCTCGCTCAATCCCAGGATGACTGCGGGCAACATCATTGGTGAGCCGCTCGTTGTTCACGGTCTCGTCCACGGCAAGGCTGAATACCGTGAGCGCGTGGCCGAACTTCTGGTAAACGTGGGACTGAACCCGTACATGGCCGACCGTTTCCCCCACGAGTTCAGCGGCGGACAGCGCCAACGCATTGGAGTTGCTCGCTCACTGTCCGTCAGCCCCAAGTTCATCGTCGCGGACGAGCCCGTATCAGCGTTGGACGTGTCCATCCAGGCCCAGATCATTAACCTGCTGGAAGAACTGCAGGAGCGGTTCAATCTGACGTATCTGTTCATCGCTCACGACCTGTCGGTAGTGCGACACATAAGCGACCGGGTGGGGGTGATGTACCTGGGTCACATGGTCGAGATCGCAGAGCGAAACGAGATCTACCGCAATCCGATACACCCGTACACCAGGGCATTGCTCTCCGCGGTGCCGATTCCTGACCCGATCTTGGACGCCCAACGGGAAAGGGTACTCCTGACCGGGGAAGTCCCCAGCCCGCTGAACCCGCCCTCGGGGTGTGTATTCCATCCTCGCTGCCCGATTGCGGACGACTCCTGCAACCAGGTGCTGCCAGAGGTGCGGGAGGTCAGCCAGGACCACTGGGCAGCCTGCTTGAAAGCGGAAGGTTACGGCCCATACTGAGCGGGGTCCCCCCGCTGCCCCGGCGATCCTGGAACGTGAAGACTGACAAGCCCCCGCAAGTACCGCGGGGGCTTCACTTTACAGCGCCGATACCCCGGGACCGGAGAAGTCAGCTACGCCGTGTCTGAAACCTCGGCAACATCGCTTGACATCCTTCGTGCTTCTTCACGGATCTCGTCCATCAGGGCGACCAGTTCGAGGATTTCCCGGCTGTCAACCATCCCCTGGAATTTACCCGAGAACCGGTCTTGGACCGGAATGATCGTCATCGAGTTGGCAGCCATCCGTTCCAGAACGTCATCGATTGGCTCGTCCGGGCTAGCGTGTGGCGGGTTCCGGCGCATTAGCGCCCGGAGAGGGGTGTCCCCGAATGAACTCATGCGCCAGAAGAACAGCCTCCGGCGAGAGTTCAGACGCGCCAGGGACACGGTACCCGACGGAACTCCTCCCTCGACTATCAGGTAGTCGGTCTGGTTGGGTACCAGCCAGTCTTCCAGGAAGGTGTCCACAGGCGTGTCGGGGCCCGGATATTCTCGTGTCCTGTCCATTACCGACCCAACCATAACCCCAGCGAGGGCGTGCCTGGCGAACGAAGGCATTACGGTCGAAGGCTGCGTTGCGATCTCCGGCACCTTGGCCCTGCTCACGGCTGTCGAAATGATCGGCGGCATAAGCAGTATATAGCCGAACATGATGATTACCAGAAGGGAGAAGATGTCCTGTTCAATCACCCCTGTCTCAAGCATGACCAGAAGCAAGGCGATCTCGGCAACCCCTTTGCCCATTAGCCCGGCGGATAGGACTATAGGGGTATCCAGTCGCGCCAGGTAAGTGCCGACGTACGAGGCGATGATCTTGCCGATCATCGGAATGAACAGCAGCGCGACAATAGTCACCGGCGGAAGCTGCAGGAAGGAGAAGTCCAGGTACAGCCCTGCCGATGCGAAGAACAGGGGAACGAAGAGCCCTTCGGCCGTGCTGCGCATGCCCGGCATGATGTCTTCGCGCAGTTGGTGAGGAAGACCGGACAGAGCCGCCCCGAACAGCAGCGCGCCAAGAGAGCCGTGAAGTCCGACTTTTTCCGCTCCGACCACAACCAGGAAGAGAGCACCGATCAGCAGCCCGAATGACAGTTCCGGCACATTGAGGAAGCGCAGCAAGGCAGACATCACCCGAGGCAGCAGCTTCGCCGAGACGATCCAGATTACTATGGTGAATCCTGCTATCTGGGCCAGCAGCCTCCCTATGCCCAGCACACTTACCGCCTCCGATCCGCCTCCGATTGTGAGCCCCACAATGAGCAGGGCGATCACTTCGGCGATGATCACGGCAGTAAATATTCGCAGGCCTATGAGTTCCTTGAGCAAGCCTTTGTCCGCCAGCACCTTGGCGACGAGGCCCAGGCTGGACAGCGACAGGATGCCGGCGAGAGAGAGGGCGTGGTTGAAGTCCAGATTGAGCGCGAAGTCTAGACCAAGAAGGTCTGAGGTGACCACGAGCGACGCCAGGATCGAGACCAGCACGGAAACGGTAGCGGCCACAAAGTAACGACCGCGGATGGTGGACATGAAGCCGGGGATGTCTATCTCGTCGAGCCCGATGAGGAAGAAGAAGATGAAGACGCCGATGTCGAGGAACAGCTTGATGTGATCGGTGATGTCGACGAATCCGGTGACCGAGGGTCCCAGGATGACGCCGGCCAAGGTAAAGGCGACGATGGAGTTGAGGCCGATGCGGCTGAGGACGCCTTCAACGAGCTTGGCCACGACGACGAGGGAACCGATGAAGAGCAGTGCTTCAACGTGAGAGACGGCGGAGTCACCTTCCGCGCCCAAGCCGATGGATAACAACACAAGAGGTAGTGCTTCTAGAAACAAGCCAGAGAATCCCCCGCCAGGAAGTAACCGTTGCTATTCTAGCGTAATCCGATATCCAGTGTGCCGTGTATGTGACGGTTGTGTGAAAACTCGGCAGGCCGGGGGATGATCAGGGGGGCGAGGTGGTGGGGAAGGGGAGACTCGAACTCCCACGCTTTGCAGCACATGATCCTAAGTCATGCTCGTCTACCAGTTTCGACACTTCCCCACGCAGGAAGAGGAGGGCCGCCTTTCGGCTGGCAAAACGGCGGGCAGTCCCGCTGAGATTTATATTATCACGGGACTGCCCGGTTGGGACATTTCCATGGTCCGGGCACTTCACTGCGGCTGTGCCTGAGGCATGCCGGGGCCTGCGACGGGTGTTCAGCCGGTCTGGAGCTCCCAGATCCAACGGCCTATCGCAACCAGCAGGGCCAAGAGCGCCACCACAAGAGCGATTATGGCTATAAGGAAGTTGCCAGGACTACCGGCGGGGCCTGAGGGACCCTGAACGCCCTGGGAGCCGGCCGGGCCAGCCACGCCCTGCGACCCCTGACCACCGACAGGGCCCTGGATACCGGACTCACCACGTGGACCCTGAGGGCCTGCAGGCCCGGTGTCGCCGGGAGGGCCCTGATCACCGGGGAAGCCCAAGGGGCCCTGTATTCCCTGAGGGCCCTGGGCACCGGGGGCGCCTTCGGGGCCGGGTGGGCCTGCGGAACCAACCGGACCTCTGGGTCCGACCGGGCCCGGTTCTCCGCGAATAATGGTGGGAGGCACCGTGTTTGCGGGCCTAGAGATAGTTGTAGTAGTCGTCGTCGTTGGGGTCGTGGTCGTTGACGTGCTACTGGCAGTCAGATCGAGAGGGGTATTTCTTCCCTGAGTCCAATTCGCTGTTTGAGTGGCCTCATGTCCGCCCACTTCAAAGGTTAGAGAAGTACCCCCAGATGGCTGACTAACGGTGAGCACAAAACGGCTCAAGTTATTGGCTGTAGTATTTCCAGCGGAATTGCCATTAACGAAGGCCTCAACCGTGGTACCCGCCGAAACGGCCAGTCCATCAATGGTAGCCCTGCCATAGAACCTGTTTGGTGGAACACCCTGGGCGGATACTATGGCCGGGATGCTCACAAGCAGGGCGGCTACTGCTATGAGTAAAAGGAATTTGGTCCGGGTCAGATTCATGCTCAAACTCTCCATGTTTCAAGGTGGCCTGCGCCGTCGATGGACATAGCCAGGCTGCGGAGTATACGGATGACAGGCTGCGGTCGGGTTCGTGGAAGAGTTGCAGCACAATTGGCAGCCGAGAGGTCCGGCCGCCGTAGTCCGGGAAGCGTTCCACCTCCCACATCCCTCACTCTTTACACACCATTCTATTCAACGAGGGGGTAATGTTCCAGTTATGTTGGGGGCGTATCGCGGGCAATTCGCCCGGAGCGCAGCAGCGTTCAAGGTCACAATCGACTCGATGTAAGTTATGCTCTTGCCGCTGAAGGATTGAAGCCGAATCTCGAACCACGCATCAACCAACCCAGGAGGACGACACCGCGATGAACCAGAAACCCGCCGGAGAAGCGCCACAGACTGCCGAGGAATACATCGCCGGGCTGCCGGAAGACCGGGCGGAGCAGATCGGCCAGCTCCGGGAGTTGATCCTGAAGCACCTGCCCGTCGGATACGCCGAGGTCATAGACTTCGGGATGATCTCGTACGTGATACCGCTGGAGACCTATCCCGAGACCTACAACGGACATCCCTTGATGTATGCGGCGCTGGCTTCACAGAAGCGGCATATGGCGGTCTACCTGATGAACGTCTACGGTGACGAAGAAACCGCGCGCTGGTTCACCGACGAGTACGCCGCCGCAGGCAAGAAGCTGGACATGGGCAAGGCATGCGTCCGCTTCAAGAAGCTGGACGACCTCCCCCTGGGTCTCATTGGCGAAGTCATCGCCCGTACGCCGGTAGACGAATATATCGCCGGTTACGAGGCATCGAGGACGGCGATGATGGAGAACCGGAAGGCGCGACGCAATGCAAAGCAAGCCTAAGTGCGGTAAGCCATTCCCTTTTTTGCCGTTCCCTATTGCCGGCCCCAGCCGGGAAGGCGCCCGGCCTCAAGGCGGCCCGGCGGGCGAATCAGCCTAGCGGTGCCAGCCCATACCCTCGAAGTAGCCGCGAAGGTAGGCCACCTGGCCGCCGTGGACAATGTTGTCCCACGCCAGGATGCCCAGGGCTTCGGCAACAGACATTGTGGCGCCCGGCGCGGCGGCGGGCACCTGCCGAGCCAGACCATCGGCGCCGAGGCTACCAATGTAGTCGCGGGCACCGTTGTTGACCGCGTCGTAGTAGCCCATAAGGACGTCGCGGGACGGGGCCGGCCAATTAGCCACCTTCTCCATACTCCAACCCATCCCGAAGTCGTCGGGATCGGCGGGCATGCCGAACTTTACGGCCCATCCGCCGGATATCCAAAGCTGGTCGGTATTCTGGAAGCGGACCTGAATGAAGCGGTCGGCGACGCGGGTCATGTGCCAGACCAGCCAGGCGATGGAGTTGGACTGGTCGTTGGGCAAGCGAGACAGGGTATCGTCGTCGACTCCTTCGACGGCCGATGACACCATGCCCCAGTTTCGCTCCAGCGCGAAGATGGTCGTTGCTGCGTCGGACATTGGTCTTCTCTCCTAGTTTCACAGTCGGGTGGCATGCAATCCGCCCGCCACGGGCGGGCCACCGCTAATGTAGACCGACGGTTGCCCTGATACAAGTCCTGCAAGGAGCCTCTGCCGTCTCTCAGCGAGGCCGACGCCCCCATCTGATGTGGGCAGATTCAGATACTGCGGTCCCCGGGAAGGTCACTGGCGACAGAGCGCGCTGAGACCTGGGGTTTGAATTTGGCCGTCGATAACGTTGCGTTCCTGGCCCTCGCAGGTTGGCAGGTGCGCAGGGAGACCGGGGTTTGGATTCCCGCCTGCGCGGGAATGACGGTCAGTTCTACGCCTCGGCGTTGCGTTCCCAGAGGGAAGAGCGAAGGAAGCCGCCCTCGGCAGCCCAAGGGAGACAGGGGTTTGGATTCCCGCCTGCGCGAGGATGACGGTCAGTCCTACGCCTCGGCGTTGCGTTCCCAGAGGGAGGAGCGAAGGAAGCCGCCTTCGGCGGCCCAGGGTAGGAGGCTACCGACGATGTCGCGAGGGGTGGGGAGCCTTTTGTCGTCGAGGCAACGCTCGAGGTACTTGCGCAGGGCCATGAAGGTACTGAGGCGGAAGCCGGCCTTCCCGATGCTGGGGATAAAGGCCGAGCCCATCCTATCGAGCTCGAGGTGGGAAGCGGGAGGGTCGTCGTTAACGGCGTCCTCGTAGTCGTCGCAGAATTCCTCGGCGAGGCGGCGCAGTCGGATTATGGCGAGGTCCTTGGCGAGTCTGCGCTGGAGGGACCGGATGCGGCGCCAGATAGAACCGAAGGTATACATGGTTTGACCCTCCTGAATGGTTGGGTTGCCGGGGATATTTCACAGCCCGCTCATTTCCGAACATTTCCGCTCTCGTCAGCTTTGCGGTAGCGGGTGATGCTGGCGTGGTTGGGGGGATTTCACCCTTGCCCCGGGCCTCTTCCCGAGGGGGAGGGGGATGCGGATCGGCTGAAGGCAGCGGTGTTTTTGTGCATTGAATTCACTCTCATGCTAACCCTCTCCCTTGAGAGGGGATTGCGGCTTCCAAACAGACGTTATGTTCTATATTTCATGGTAGGCATGAGGGACGGAGGAAAGCAAGGGGATAAATGTCACAAAAAAAGCCGCCCACCGACGGCGGTGGGCGGCAATGGGCGGCGGATTTGGTGACCCGCCTCGGGGTCGAACCGAGAACCTACGGATTAAGAGTCCGTTGCTCTGCCAGTTGAGCTAGCGGGCCGCTGCATTCCAATCTAACAAGTGCCGGGCGACGCTGTCAATTGCGGCTGAGGAGTCGGTGGCGTTCCGAATCAGGCGGCTCAATCGGGTGACGACGGGGGTTTGGATTCCCGCCTGCGCTGGAATGACAGATCGGCGCCGGACGAGCCACCCATGTCGGAACTGTATGTGTGATTGACGGGCTGTCGGCGGACGAGCCACCCATGTCGGGACTCTATGTGGGGGGTCATACGCCGCGGTCGAGGCTGAGGAGTCGGCGGCGTTCCGAATCAGGCGGCTCAATCGGGTGACGACGGGGGTTTGGATTCCCGCCTGTGCGGGAATGACGGATCGGCGGCGGACGAGCCACCTATGTCGGAACTGTATGTGGGGAGCATACGCCATGGTCGAGGCTGAGGAGTCGGTGGCGTTCCGAATCGAGCGGTTCATTCGGGTGACGACGGGGGTTTGGATTCCCGCCTGCGCGGGAATAACGGAACGGCGGCGGGCGAGACACGCACGTCGGGACTCTATGTGGAGAGTCATACGCCGTGGTCGAGGCGGTCGATGAGGTATTCGGGGAGGCCGGCCGTCCTCATCTTTGCCTGCGTCGCAGGGATGTCGTATTCGACGCGGTAGTGCTCGACGGCCGAGGCGTCGCTATCGAATAAGGCGTAGCCGGCCCGGTTGTCGCGGTCGCGGGGCTGACCGACGCTGCCGGGGTTGACGATGCTGCGCGTGGAGTCGAGGGGCGAGGGTTGGCCCTCGGGGAAGGGCAAGAACACAGGGACAGGAGACATTTCGCGGCAGATGAACGGGTAGTGGGAGTGGCCGACCAGGCAGTACGGGGTGGTCAGCAGGTCGAATGTGGCCTGGGCCTCGGAAGGGTGGAGCAGGTACTCAACTATCGGTGCGCGCAGGCTGCCGTGGACGAGGGTGAAGGGAGGCACAAGGGCGACCTGGGGCAACTCGGCCAGGAAGCGCTTTTCGTCGGCGACTAGCTGCCCGGCAGTCCACCGGATGGCGGTGAAGGCGGCCCCGTTGAAGTCGGAGGCGTCGATGATCGCCGCGGCGGCGTAGTCGTGGTTGCCGGCGACGACCACAAGGTTGAACCGGCGCAGTCGTTCCAGGCACCGGGAGGGGTCGGGTCCGTAGCCGACGAGATCACCGAGGCACCAGACGGTGTCGAAGCCGCCGTGCCCATCGGCGTGGGCAATAACGGCATCGAGGGCTTCGAGGTTGGAGTGGACGTCGGATACGATCAGGGCGCGCAAGGGTACCTCGGCATAAATCGCAGGGCGTATGTCGCAGGAGATGGGGTATTATAGCAACCGTTTGCTCCATCCTTGCGGATTAACCTATAGATAACGAGGAGGCGGCAGCCATGACCGCAGCCAAACCGCGGGTGCACGTAATCGGGACCGGAGGCAGCATAGCCGGGATCGGCCCGGACCGGCTGGACTACATACTCTACCCGGAGATCGGGGACCACCTGACCATCGAGCAGTCGCTGGAAAGAGTGCCGGAAATCAACGACCTGGCGTCGATCACCTCGGAGGACCTAGTCAGCGTGGGGAGCACGGCCATAGGGCCGGCCGACTGGCTGGCGCTGACGCGAAGGATCAACGGCCTGATGCGGGAGGATTCCGGACTGACGGGCATCGCGGTCACCCACGGGACGGCGACGCTGGAAGAGACGGCCTACTTCCTGCACCTCGCCGTGAAAACGGACAAGCCGGTGGTAATCACGGGAGCGATGCGGCCGCCGACGTCGATCGGGACGGACGCTGACGCGAACCTGATGGACGCGGTGCGGATCGCGGCCACGCCGCACGCCGGGGGCATGGGCGTGCTGACGGTGCTGAACAACGAGATTCACTCGGCGCGGGACGTCTCGAAGTCGAACACGTTCCGGGTGGAGACGTTCCGGCCCAACGAGCTGGGGTTCCTGGGATACTCGGACTCGGACGGGCAGGTGGTGTTCTACCGGGCACCGGTCCGCAAGCACACCACGGGGACGGCCTTCGACATCGAGGGGCGGGACAGCATGCCACGGGTGGAGATCGTGTACTCGTATGCCGGAGCGGACGGAGCGATCGTCGACGCGGTGCGGCAGATGCGTCCCGACGGCCTGGTTGTCGCGGGGTTCGGCGGCGGGACGTATCCGCCGGAGTTCATCGCCGCCGCGGCCCGGGCGGTGGAGGACGGCATACCGGTGGTGCTGGCGTCGCGCTCGACCGCCGGGCGGGTGGTGATGACGCCGCGTAAGGAGGAGCAGGGGTTCATCGTTTCCGACAACCTGCTGCCGCAGAAGGCGCGAATCCTGCTGATGATGGCGCTGACGGTGAGCAACGAGCGGGACTGGCTGATGCAGGCGTTCCGGGAGTATTAGATTCCGGGAATACCGGGGGCGTGTATAATCCCAAAAATCGATAACAGGCACTGAAGTCAAGGAAGGATAAGGTCCAGTGGCACAAGCAGCAGCCGGCGGGGGAACACAGGCGGAATTAGGACAGAAGCGCACCAAAGACCCGATCATGGCGACCACGGTCATCGGGGCCCATACGCTGGAGCACATGTACGGTCGCGGGTTCCTGGTGCTCATACCGGCCATCTACGTGGCGATGGGGCTGAACCCGATCCAGGCGGGACTGCTGGACGGAGTGCGGCAACTGGCGGGCGGCGCCACCAGCATGACCGGCGGGTTCTTCGTGGATATCTTCCAGCACCGGCGATCGCAGGTACTGACGCTCAGCCTGGCGCTGATTGGCGTCGGCTACCTGCTTGTATCCATCGCGCCGACTTACACGCTGATCCTGGTTGCGCTGGCAGTAGCATCGGCTGGGACGGCGATGTGGCATCCGCCCGCGCTGGGGCTGCTGGCGCAGCGGTTCCCGGATCGGCGAGGGCTGTTCATTTCGATGCACCGGTCGACGGGGAACCTGGGCGACTGGATCGGGCCGCTGATAGTGGGCGCGCTGCTCGGATCCGCGGCCGGAGCTGCGGAGTGGTGGGGTTCGGACTGGTGGCCTTGGGAGTGGTCGGTCGACTGGCGCTGGATCGTGGGCGGCGGCGCTCCGATCATGCTGGTGCTGTCGCTGGCGATCTTCGTGCTGCTGCGCAACGTGGACGGGCCTCCGCTGCCCGGGGTGGACTACAAGGCGAAGATCAAGACGCAGATCAGCAGCATGGTCGACTCGTTCCGAGGGACCGGGATGTGGAGCATCTTCATGGTGTCGGCGGTGCGGGGAATGGGGGACCGATCGCTGCTGTGGGTGATACCGTTCTACCTGAAGGACGACCTTGGCTACGGCAACATTTCCGTGGGGTTTCACGTCGCGCTGTTCGCCATACCCGGCATCATCACCGGGCCGCTCTTTGGGGCGCTATCAGACCGAATCGGGCGAAAGTGGATCACGATGTTCATCATGGGCGCCACGGGAGTGATCACCCTGGGCATCGTGATGATGGGCGGCGGCTGGGGAATGACGGTGATGATTTTACTGTTCGGGGTGTTCATTTTCACAGTCAACTCGATGACGCAAGCGGCCGCAATAGACGTGGCCGAAGGCAAGGGGCTGGAAGGGTCGTTCATCGGGCTGATGTGGGGTAGCAACGCCTTCTTCGGGGCGATAGCTTCGATTGCCGCGGGGGCGCTGGCGGAGTTCGCAGGATGGTCCTCGGCGTTCTACATGGCCGCTGGGCTGTACTTCTTCGGGTTCGCGGTGTCGGCGCTGATGCCGAACGGGCGGCGGCTGGTGTAGCAGCGGCCTCGGCTACGGGCCGGGGCTACGCCTAAGCGTCGGCGGCTTCCACGGCGGCGCGGTACTGCTCGGGGGTGTTGAGGTCGAGCAGTATCTCGGGGCTGTCGAGGGGAAAGCGGTGGACGGAATCGGGGTGTCGGCGCACCACCGCCTTGATGCCCTGCGTTTCTTCGTCGATGGCGAGCAGTTCGGGAAGCAGGGAGGCGGAGAGGGCGATGGGATGGCCGCCCTTGCCGCGGTACTCGGGAACCGTGATGGCACAGCCTCTGGCGCGATGGACGTCGAGGACGCGGGCGACGTCGGCGGCGGAGCGGGGCTGGTCGACGTTCAGCAGAAGAATTTCGTCGACGGCAGCAGGGTCGATGGCGGAGAGGCCGGACTTGATGGACGTGGTCTTGCCCTGCAAGTAGTCGGGGTTGAGTGTCCAGGTTGCGCCGTCGACGCCTTCAAGCAGGGGGCTGAGCTCGCTGGAGCGGTGGCCCAGCACGACCACCACACGGTCTGCGCCACCCTCGCGGAGGGCGGCGACTTGGTGTTGGAGCAGGGACTGGCCGCGCCACGGGAGCAGGGCCTTGAGCCGGCCCATGCGGCTGGACTCGCCGGCCGCCAGGAGGACGGCCCAGGCGCCGGGCACGCGACTAGACCTCGACGGCGCGGTCGACGATGGCTGCGGCGCGGTCAATGTACCAGTCGCCCATCTGCATCTTGCCGCCGTCGCCGCCACGCCGGGTCATTATGACCTCGGACATTACACTGACGGCGATTTCCTCCGGAGTGAGTGCGCCGATGTTCAGTCCGATGGGGGCGTAGACCTCGCGGATGCGTTCGCTGCTGACGCCCTGCTCGAGGAGACGGCGGTAGATCATCAGGGTCTTGCGCCGGCTGCCCAGGAGGCCGATGTAGCGGGCGCGGGTCTTCAGCGCCGACTCAAGGGCCATGTCGTCATACCGGTGGCCGCGGGTGGCGACGACGACGTAGCTGTTTACGTTCACGCTCAGGTGGTCGGCCCAGTGCTCGTAGGGCGTGACGATTGTCTCCTCGGCGTAGGGGAAGCGCTCTTCGTTGGAGAATTCGGGGCGGTCATCGACGATGTAGACGCGGTAGCCAAGGAATCGGGCCAAGTCGGCAGTCGCCTTGCCGACGTGCCCACCGCCGACCATTACCAGCGTCGGAGGCGTGGTGAAGCCTTCGACGAAGATTTCGGTGCCGTCTTCGGTGGAGATGGATTCGGTGTTGCCGACGGCAGCAATGCGCCGGGCGGTCTCTATGGCCGGCTCGTCCAGGGTTTCGGCCCCGAGGGTGCCCGAAACGGTGCCGTCGGCGCGCAACAGGAGCTTTGCGCCGATTCGCTCGGGGAGTTGAGGTGAATTGACCACGGTGGCCAGTGCCACGGGCTCGCCGCCGTCGTAGGCCTCGAGGATTTCGTCACCCAGGGGTAGCAGTTCATCCAGATGTCGGAGCGGCTCGAGGTAGAAGTACATGGTACCGCCGCAAACCAACCCGTCGCGAGCAGCGATGTCCTCGTTCAGGTAGTAGTCCTTGAACTCGGGGCCACCGCCCTGGCGCAGCATTTCCTTCGCAGCGAACCAGATGTCTCCTTCGACGCAGCCGCCACCGAGGGTGCCGAGGCCGCTTCCGTCATCTCGAACCAGCAGCATCGCGCCAGCCTTCTGTGGCGTCGAGCCCTTCGTCCTGACCACGGTGGCAAGGACACAGGGATGTCCCTCACGCAGAGTGTCAACGGCTCCCTGGATGACTTCCTTCATGGCTCTTCCTTCCCCGCAGACTGGGGTGTGCCTGACGGGTGTAGCTTATCAAAACGGCCGTGCGACCCGCAAACCTGCTTCAGACAAAACGTTTGCGAGACTTTAACCATTCTAACCTGTGAAATGCCGTTTCAACGCGAGATTGCGGCGAATATTCCGAATGACTCGGGATTCGAGAGGAATCAGGGAAAGGAAAGCGGACGAAGTGGTAGCAAAATCCAAGCCAAACCACCACATATTGGATGCCAATAGCACCCTGAATCTAGTATAATGTTATGTAGTATGGCGATCGTCGCAATCACCTCCGTGAGCGAGCGGAACGCCCGCCGCTACGTTGGCGCAATGGAAGCAGCCGGTTCAGAAACGCGGTTGCTACTTCCCGAGACCGAATCCGATGTTACGGCCGAGGACCTGCTCCGGGGAGCGGGCGGACTTCTGCTTACGGGC
The DNA here is from genome assembly GCA_965261355.1 of Dehalococcoidia bacterium. Classification (GTDB taxonomy): domain Bacteria; phylum Chloroflexota; class Dehalococcoidia; order Lucifugimonadales; family UBA3495; genus VXOI01. The sequence goes on from OZ253464.1 coordinate 1,022,792, forward strand.
GGCCCCGATGTCCATCCGCGACGCTATGGCCAAGAGCCGGACCCGAGCGCCAACCTCAAGCTAGCCCCGGCGCTGGACGAACTAGAGTTTCGAGTCCTTGAGCACGCGCTGGCAGTGGACATGCCCGTGCTAGCCATATGCCGGGGTATGCAGGTGCTGAATGTTGCGTTCGGCGGAAGGTTGATACAGGACCTGCCAGGACACAGAAGCGACGATTCCAGCGAAGAATACGCCACCCACCAGATTTACATCGCACCCGGAGCTAAGTCCGCTGCAGTCATAGGGTCTGCGGGATTCTTTCGGGTCAACAGCTACCACCACCAAGGTTTGAACGAAGCTCACAGGGCGCCACGGCTGATGTCGACAGCATACAGCGTCGAAGACGGCCTCGTTGAGGGAATCGAGAGCCCGGAGCACAGCTGGGTCATAGGCATGCAATGTCACCCGGAGCGGTCGGACGAAGTGCCCCGGCTTTTCGTTAATCTTTTCGGCGGGCTGCATGACCGTGCAGAGCAATTCGCGGAAGGGCTTTCTCAGTAGCGCAGTCTTCGTGGTTGCCACAGGCACCCAAACCCAGGCGGGCCAAAGTTGTGATGTGAGGAGCGCAGGATCATGGTAACTACCGCCCCAGTACCACCCACAGAACCGCCCGGAGAGCAGCCGATTCGAATCGAAGATGAGATGCGGACATCGTATCTCACCTACGCCATGAGCGTAATCGTTTCACGGGCGCTGCCGGACGTCCGGGACGGGCTCAAGCCGGTACAGCGGCGGATCCTCTACGCCATGCACGACATGGGCATCCGGCCCGGGTCGCAGTTCCGGAAGAGTGCCCGCATCGCGGGAGAAGTGCTGGGCAAGTTCCACCCTCACGGGGAGGGATCGGTCTACGACGCGCTGGTGAGGATGGCGCAGGACTTCTCGATGCGCTACCCGCTGATAGCGGGTCAAGGCAACTTCGGCAGCGTCGACGGCGACCCGCCCGCTGCCATGCGATACACGGAGGCGCGGCTGGCCCCGATTTCGGAAGAGTTGCTGGCAGACATCGACCAGAACACCGTGAATTTCGCGCCCAACTTCGACGATTCCCTGTCGGAACCGACGGTACTGCCGGCCCGGCTGCCGAACATGCTGGTGAACGGCGCCACCGGCATCGCCGTGGGCATGGCGACCAACATTCCGCCCCACAACCTGGGCGAAATCACCGACGCCATCATCCACCTGATCGACCATCCCGAAGCCACCACAGAGCGGCTGATGCGCCACGTGAAGGGCCCTGACTTCCCGACTGCGGGAACCATACGGGGGCGCAAGGGCATCCTGGACACATACACCACGGGACGCGGCCGCATCATTATGGAAGCGAAGGCCGAGATTGAGGAGATGCCGCGCAGCAACCGCGAGCAGATCATCGTCACCGAGCTTCCGTACCAGGTCAACAAGGCCACTTTGATCGAGCGGATCGCTGCGTTAACCCGCGAAAAGAAAATTGACGGCATTTCCGACATCCGGGACGAATCGGACCGTCGAGGAATGCGAATCGTCATCGAGTTGCGTCGGGACGCCCAGTCCCGGGTGGTGCTGAACAACCTGTTCCGCCAGACGGCGCTACGTTCGTCGTTCAACTCGATAGTGCTGGCGCTGGTGGACGGGCAGCCGCAGGTGCTGCCGTTATTGCGGTGTCTCGAGCTCTTCATCCAGCATCGGGAAGTGGTCATTCGACGCAGGTCGGAGTACCAACTGCAGCGCGCCCGGGATCGTGACCACATAGTTCAGGGCCTGCTGCTGGCGCTGGACCGGATTGATGAGGTAATCGAAATCATCCGGAATTCAGCCGACGTAGAGGAATCGCGCAACAACCTGATGCAGCAACTGGACCTTTCGGAAGCGCAGGCGCAGGCGATCCTCGACATGCAACTGCGCCGGCTGGCGGCACTGGAGCGGGAGAGGCTGCAGACCGAGCATGAGGAACTGCTGCAGAGGATCGCCGAACTGGAGGCCCTGCTGAACGATCCGGACAAGATTCTTGCCGAGGTAAAGCGGGAGACCCGGGAGCTGAAGAGGTCTTTCAACAACCCACGACGTACGGTGATACAGGAAGAAGAGATTGGCGAGGAGACGCCGGAGTCTCTAATTCCGCGGGAAGACGCCATCGTCACCCTGAGCCAGCGTGGCTACGTGAAGCGGGTGCCGCCGAACACCTTCCGACAGCAGAACCGGGGAGGCAAGGGTGTTCGCGGGATGACGACCCGCGAGGGAGACGCAATACTCGACCTGCTGGTGGTGGACACGCACAGCACATTGTTCTTCTTCACCAACCGGGGCCGGGTGTACCCTCTGCGGGCGTTCCAGATACATAACGACGCCTCGCGGACTTCTCGTGGGGTGTTGCTGTCCAACCTGATTCCCCTGCAACGCAATGAGCAGGTGCAGGCCATGCTGCTCATCGACAATCCGAAAGACGAATATCCGTTGCTTCTGGCCACTAGGAAGGGACAAATCAAGTCGCTGAAAACCGGCGAACTGACCAACATCAGGCCGTCGGGACTCATCGTAATGAACCTTGCGCCTGACGACGAACTGGTCTCGGTGGCGCAGGTGGGCGACGCCAAAGACGCGATGATGGTGACCGAAAGCGGACAAGCCATACGGTTCGCCATCGACGACCTTACGCCACGGTCCCGGACTGCGGGAGGCGTGCGTGGAATCCGGCTGATGGATAACGACAAGGTGATTGCCACGGGGGTAGTGACCACCAACAGCTTCCTGCTGGTGATCAGCCAGCGGGGGTTCGGCAAGATGACCTCCACCTCCAGCTACAACCGAAGGGGACGAGGCGGACAGGGAGTCCGCACCTTCCAGACGACGGAAAAGGCCGGCAACGTGGCGGCAGCCCGCATTTTGACCGACCCGGAGAACCAGGAGATGCTCATCATCTCGGCAAACGCGCAGGTGGTCCGCATCAGCATGGACGATGTGCGGGAAACCGGCCGAGTAGCGCAGGGAGTGATCCTCTGGAAGGAACGGGATGCCACCGACGACGACTATGTGGCATCGATCGCAGTGTTCCAGGAAACGGACCGGAACGGCGACGGCATTCCACCGACCAACGGCCATCGCAGGAATGGAAGGACGACGGCTAACGGAAGCAACGGACACGAGCCCGAGTTGGCAGGCGAGGAGGAGGAAGAGGAGTCGGAGGAGGAGAGCTGCTGACGAAGCCGGCAATCGGGAACACAGGCAAAATATGCAGGGGCGGTGAATAACCGCCCCTGATTTCTGAGGAATTCCAGCCACCTCACGGGACAGTCAGCGCGGAGTGGCCGCAAAGGACGTTCGCAGAATCTACGCCGCATCGCAGCCATTCTCTTGAAAAACATCATCGCTTTGTGTAAAATGGTTCGGCACATTGAATAGTGTTGCCTTTCTAGTATTCACAATTTCAATTTAGGAGAGACGGGAAATTGGGAATGAAATTAGTCTTCCTGCACGGAGCCGGGTGCTCCAGCCTTTCCTTCTACTACCAGCTACGCCACTTCCGAAGCGCCAAAGCCATTGATCTGCCTGGCCATCCTGACGGCAAGCCCTGCGAATCGGTGGGCGGCTATACGGAGTGGGTCCGGGGATTCATCAGGGCACGACGCTACAAGAATGTAGTGCTATGCGGGCATTCCATGGGCGGGGCAATCGCGATGGACTACGCGCTGAAATACCCCGAGGAGTTGAAGGGGCTGATACTCCTGGGTACTGGGGCGAAGCTTCGAGTGCACCCGACCTACCTGCAACGCTGCCAGCAGCCGGGCGAGAGCAACATGCCCTGGCTGGAAGGACACCTGGGCTACTATGAGGACGTTGACGAAGAAGTCCACCCTGTGCTGCGCCAGCGGGCGGCAGAGGTGGGCCCCGAGGTAGAGCTGAACGACCTGTTGGCCTGCGATAGCTTCGACGTGATGGACAAAGTGAGCGAGATCACCCTGCCAACTCGGGTAATCTGCGGCAGCGACGACATTATGACACCGGCGAAGTACTCGCACTTCCTGGCCAACAACATCGAGGGAGCCACGGAGGCGATCATACCGGACGGCAGCCATTTCGTTCACATGGAAAAATACCAGAAGGTAAATGAACAGATCGAGGACTTCCTGGGGACCTTCAAGGTCTCGTCCAGGCGCGTCGCCTGATCGTTCGTCAGGCCGTCCCAAATGCAGAGCGCCGGATGCATTCTTCCGGCGTTCTTCTTTCTCGCTTCGTTCGAGACAGGGGCTGCAATCAGGAGCGGTTGGGGTGGTACCAGCGACTCCGGTAGAACATCAGGGGATTATCGGAGTCGCTGCGGCGGATTTCCTGGACCTCGCCCATGTAGACAGTGTGGTCGCCGTAAACGTGGGAACCCACGACATCGCAGTTCAGAAAGATGGACGAGCCATCGAGGACGGGCACTCCGTTCTCGGAATCCGAGAAGCTGTAGTCGACACCGCCAGTGCGGTCCTGGGGCTTCTTGGCGAAATAGGCACCGACTTCCTCCTGTTCTTCGGTGAGGAAATTGACGCCGAATCGCTTTCGCTCTTCCAGATAGCCGTAGGTGTGAGTGCCGTGAGCTACGCAAATGAGGATAATAGGTGGTTCGAGGCAGACGGAAGTAAAGGAATTGGCGGTCATTGTGTGGGGATTGCCATCGTCGTCCAGCGTCGTAATGACGGTGACTCCGGTTGCAAACTCAGACAAAGCCGTCCTGAACTCGTTTTTGTCAATCGAGGTCATGCACACCCCAAGTGACGACCCTCTCCGAACGCGCCTGCGATCGGCATCCCGTGGACAGAAAGCTAGTGGGCGAAAGGCCGGGTCGCTCGATTTGCGTAATTATAATACGCAAATATTATCTGCGCTACCTTTCGGACAATGATGTTGACAGGTATGGGAGGGCAATGCGGCCTTAAGGAAAGGGGCGGAAACAGGAGGCTATATTAACCGGTTTGGTATACGCCGCGGCCTCGCCGTCAAGTTTTGCGGCCACTCCCGTAGGGATGTTGCTATCGAACAGGTCGGGATGGGTCAGCTGAGCCAGGATTTCCAGGCCGTCGACCACCCTTGGGCCGGGGCAACTGAAATAGGTGTGGTCGAGGAGATACACCTCGCCAGAGGCAACAGCCGGAATGTCCCGCCATCCTTCCTGCGATGCCAGCCAGGGCACCTCACGCAGTTGGCGCTCAACGTCGGAGGAGCACAGGTCGACGAACAGCTTGTCGGGGGCGGCGTTCAACACGTCCCGCCAAACAAGTCGGCGGGCGTCGCAGCCGGGTTCGAGAAAGGTGATGTTCCCGCCAGCCATCCGCAGCAGGTCAGGAATCCAGTGGCCGCCAGCCACCAGGGGATTGACGCCCTCCAGCGAAAATACCGATGGCCGGGACGGGGCTGACTTGACGCGAGTGACCACAGCATCGCCCCTGGCGCGAAGTGTTGCCACAAGGTCAGCAGCCCTGTCGGAGACGCCGCAGACATCGCCGACTTCCACAATGGAGTCCAGGATGTCGGCGAAGGTGCGAGGCTGGAGGACGACCACCCTAGGCTGGACGGACATGCCTCGCACGGCCATGTTGACCTCACCTGCGTCAATCTCGCAAATGTGGCAGAGGTCCTGGGTGAAGACTATGTCTGGGAGTTCACGGGCCAGCCACTCGTAGTCGAGCTCATAGGGGCTTTCGCCGCTGACCAGAATGTCGCGCAACGCTGCTTCCACTTCCTCGCTGGACATTACCGACGGGTCGACCCTGCTGCGGCTTACCACGGCTTTGATCTGCAGGAGGTCGGGCGGGTAGTCGCAGAGGTCGCTAACTCCGATGATGCTATCGGCCAGCCCCAGGGCGCAGAGGATTTCGGCGCCACTGGGCAGCAGGCAACAAATCTTCAACTCGTCATCTCCTGCAACGAATGCGGAAGTCTCAAATCAGGCCTTGTTGTATTATATTGGGCAGCCGCCAATCGCGCCTGCCAAGGCGGCCTCGGCAATTGCCCGCTGCCACAACCGCTGAACTTCCACGGAGACCATTCCCACTACCCACCAGCCGGCACCGAGCCTTTATGTCTATCACTTCCAACCGGCACACACCGTAAATGTCCCGAAGCGTGGCAGATGCCAACTGGAGCATCCTGTCGCTGATCCGGCTGAACGCCTTCAGCTTCGGAGTCACCGGGTTCATCCTCGCGATGGACACGGCTGTACTTCCCGTCATTGTCCTTTCCCTTGCCCCCGAAGGCCTGAAGAACACCTACCTGGCCACGCTGGGTATGGGCGGGCTGCTGGTCGCGGCCATCATGCAGCCGCTGGTCGGGCGGGTGAGCGACCGCACGCGTTCGCCACTGGGACGACGGGTACCGTACATCATATGCGGGTCGGCGGTGGTTTGCGGGAGCCTCATCCTGCTGGTGCTTGCTCCTAACCTGGCGGCGCTGTTTGCCGTGTGGATGTTCATCCAGGCAAACCTGAACATCTCGTACGGCCCGGGGATGGCGCTGATCAGGGACCTGGTACCACGGACCCGCATCGGGGTCGCTTCCTCCATCAAGATCCTGATGGACGCGATCGGAGGGTTGGCGCTGATCACGATAAGCGCGGCGCTCATCGGCTTGGCCTCCGGTACGGAGCTGGGGCCGGTGCCGGTGCCAGTTTATGTCGACTGGGAATGGGCCGTCTACGCAATGCTAGGGGCGGCGTTGGCCGTGTCGGTGGCGGTGACCTGCACTACGGTACTGGCCAGAGACCCAGGTCGCCGGGCCCGGCCGGTGCGGCGCAGCGAAGAAGCCTCCCCTCCGGTGCTGAACCGGAACCTGGCGATGTTCCTGGCCTCGCGGTTGCTGCTGATGACCGCCATCTACGCGTTCCCGACGTACGGGCTGTTCTTCCTGCGGGACGTGGTGGAGGCCTCCAACCCGGCGGAGACTCTGAGTCACATGATCCCCGCCATAGGAGGTTCGCTGGCAGTGGCAGTGTATGTCGCCGGGTGGGTTTCCGACCGTATCGGTCGGAAGCCGGTGGTAGTGGCTGGGGCTGCGGCGGGGGCCGTGAGCACTTCGTGGCTGCTGCTGGTCGATACTCCCACTGGGCTGGTGATTACCGCCAGCGTGATCGGCGCTTCGGCAGGAACGCTGCTGAGCGCGAGCTGGGCCCTGGCCAACGAGATGGCAGACGAACGGAGGGCCGGCACCCATATCGGCATCGTAAACCTGTCGACCATAGGGGGGGCGGCCATTCCGCGGCTGTTCGGCCCCGGGATAGACCTGTTGAATCACACGTCGGATGACCTGGGCTATCGGACGCTCATCGCGGGGTGCGCCGCCCTGTTCGTCATGGGGGCAGTGATCCTACTGCCGGTAAATCCCTCTAGTATGGAGCGAACCGGGCAGGAGGACGCTCACGAAGCAACGGCCATCTCGCCACCGGGAACATGACGACGGACAAGTTTCCGGACGGGCGCTCATCTCTGCGCGTTGGAACGAGTGAGCGCCCGGCTTCGGCTCTAGGCTGAGGCTTTCTGCAGGAACTCGGACGCGCCGCGGACCACCCATGCGTTCCACGAGGTCATCATGAACTTGACACCCATCGCCTTGAACCTAGCGATGTTGGCGTCGCTAGCCAAGGTGCCGGGCGTGCGGCCGGCGTTGACTATCTTGCCGATGGCCTCTTCGATGGCGGACTGTACCTCGGGGTGCTCGGCATTGCCGATGTGCCCCATCGTCTGGGCCAGGTCGGAAGGCGCAACGAAGAAGACGTCGATGTTGTCGACCTTCAGGATTTCCTCGATGTTCTCCAGGGCCTCAATTTCCTCGAGAAGGACTATGACCATGGTCTGGTCGTTGGCGGTATGGAAGTAGTCGGAAACGCCGAAGGACTGGCGACCGCCAAACATGCCGCGGTAGCCAATGGGGGCGTACTTGACCGACTGGGCTGCCTGCTCGGCGGCCTCACGGCTGTTTACGTGGGGCACCACGATGCCCATGCTTCCCCGGTCGAGGGTGCGGGTTATTATGCCGGGATCGTTGGCGTTCACCCTGGTGATGGACGTCATGCCCCACAGATCACAGGCGCGGGTCATGTTTCCCAGGGCGTCCCAGTCCACTGAACCGTGTTCGCATTCGATCCACGCGGCGTCGAATCCCAAGGGTCCAAGAAAGTCGATGATGTCGCTGTCCTGCAGTCCCGAGATGGTGGTAACCACCTCTCCACGCTGCAGCTTTTCCTTGGCTCGGTTGGCTCGAATCGGCGGCATTTTAATCTCCCTAAGTCAATGATTTCTGGCCATATAGCTGGTGAAGCAGTCTATGCAGTGTCGCAGTCATTTTGCCACTCGGATTCAGCCATGACAAACCTGAACATTTGGAGCCAACTTACGTAATCCGTCGTGCTGGGTTGACAATAGCTTCGAGCGCTTGGACAATCATTCCGGCCCCGCAATCAAGCCAACACTCTTTCCGACTGCGCGGCCCAAGGGAGGAACCAAGGGATGACGACGAGTTCGGCGACGTGGACCGAGGAGCGGTTGCAGGTGGCGGGAGCGGAAATGCAGGTGCTGAGGGGCGGGAGCGGCGAACCGCTGCTGATGCTGCACGACGAAATGGGGCAACCCGGCTGGCAATCACTGCATGACGAGCTGGCCAAGAATTACACGGTCTATGCGCCGTCGCTGCCGGGTTTTGGAGTTACGGACCGGCTCGACTGGGTGATGAACGTCCGGGATATAGCGACCTGGACACTTTGGGCTATGGAAGACATGGGCTTGTCCAATCCAAATATTCTCGGGTTTTCCCTGGGCGGGTGGATTGCAGCCGAAATGGCCACGCAGAACCCTGGCGCGTTCCGCAAGATGGCCCTGGTATCCCCGGCGGGGATACTGCCTCCCACTGGCGAGATCCTGGATATGTTCCTGATAGTGTCGAAGGAGTTCATCACCGCGGGGTTCCATGACCCATCCTCTCCCGGTTTCCAGCAGGTCTGCCCCGACGAGCCGACACCCGAGCTGGTCGAGCAATGGGAAACGGCCCGGGAGGAGGCGTGCCGGCTATCGTGGCGTCCGTACATGCATGACCGCAGCCTTCCACACCGACTGGGTCGCCTGAAGGACCTCCCGTCTCTCATCGCATGGGGACGCAACGACGAGGTGGTGCCGCCCAGCGCGGGCGAGGCGTACAACAACTCCATCGCCGGCTCCCGCCTCGTGACACTGGAGAACTGCGGGCACCGGTGTGACGCGGAGAGGCCCGCGGAGCTGGCCGGACACCTTCGGGAATTTTTCGGATAGAGAGACGCAAAATGGGCACGGCCAGGCCAACGCCTGTCGAGCCTAAACGCTGAAACTGGGCATCACACGCCGGGCGAATGTCTCCATCGCCCGGCGTTGTCCGTCTGTGTCCCCGGCCCGGAAGTTACAGACCACGAAGGATATTCCCATCTCAAGGTAGCTCGACAGGTCTTCAGCCACCTGTTCAGGGGAGCCGCGCCCCTGACGACGGTCCGGCGCACCGGCGTCACCGGAGTCGAACGACACGGCCTGGTGGACCGTAGTAACCGGCGGGTGCGGGCGGCCAGCCTCCTTCGACAGTATGGCCAAGCGTTCCATCCGTTCCCTCAGAACATCCAAGCCCGTGCCGGTGGGATGCCACGCCTCACCAAAACGGACGGCACGTCGAAGGGCGGCATCGCTGCGTCCGCCGACCCAGATGGGCGGATGGGGACGCTGCGTGGGTTTCGGCGCGAAACGCACACCTTCGAAATTGACGTAGCGGCCGGAATAACCGGACGGGTCATTGGTCCAGAGCTCGATCATGGCAGCCAGGTATTCGTCGGTGCGCCGGCCGCGCTGGTTTTCGGGAATACCGAGCGCGGCGAATTCGTCGGGCGCGCCACCGGCTCCGACACCGAGTATCAGCCGCCCGGCGGAAAGCAGGTCCAATGTGGCAATAGCCTTGGCTGCCACCAGTGGATTGCGATAGGGCGTGACCAGCACCGTCGTGCCCAGCCTGACCCGCGTGGTCAGGGCGGAGACGTGGGACAGGACGGTGAAGACATCGAGGAACACGGGCCCGATGTTCCGATGCATGTGCTCAGGAGTGACGATGTGGTCGCTGGCCCACACGGAGTCGAATCCCATCGCCTCGGCGTCCGACGCCACGGCCCTCAGATCATCGAAGCTGACCTCCCGGCTGTACTGGGGAAGGCAAACTCCGAACCTCATGAGCGGCATCGCTCTGGATGTTCTCCCTTCGGGGAACAATTCATCAGCTACCACGCCTCCCGCAGCACGGTCATAATCGGCCCGGCGTCGGCGACAGGGCGGGGATTGGTGGAGAGAGCGCGGTCGTGGAGGGTGGCCGATGCAATCAATTTCAGTCCTTCCTCGGGGACGTTCACGTCGCGCAGGCGGTCGGGCAGGCCCAGCGAGCGACGGAGGTTTTCCACGCCGTCTGCGGCGGCATGGGCGGCTTCGTCGTCAGACATTCCGCCGGTGTCGACACCCATGGCACCGGCGATGAGGGCGAGGCGGTCGGCACAAGCCTCCGCGTTGTAGCGCATGGTGTGAGGCAGGAGGATTGCGTTGGCCTCGCCGTGGGGCACATCGAATATGCCGCCGACGTGGTGGGCGATTGCAGTATTCATGCCCAGTCCGCCGACGCCGGCCAGGGATGCCATGATGGCCGCGGTCTTGGTGCGCAGCAGGCAATCGAGTTCCAGGTCAGCGCAGCGTGGCAGGTTCTCGACCAGCAGGGTGATCGCGTGGAGGGCCAGCGCGTCCGATATGGGATTGTGCTTCGTGGAGTAAACGGTCTCGATGGCGATGCGAAGTTGACCCATGGCGGTGGAGGTCAGAATGCCTACGGGGGTTGTCGCCAGTGCCTTGCCATCGATAACGATGTAGCTTGGGATGGTGTTGGGGTCGGCGACGAGTATCTTTCGGCTCAGGTCGCGGTCGGCAAATCCTGCACCGCGGCTGAACTCGGCGGCGCCCATGGTGGTGGGCACGGTGATGATGGGCAGGCGGTCAGGCGACAGGTCAGGGTAGGAGATCCTGTCGGGCGGTTCGAAGTGGGCCTCGTAGTCGTGGATGCGGCCGCCCTCGCCAAGCAGGGTGGCGACGCCCTTGGTGGTATCGTGGGTGCTGCCTCCACCGACGCTGATGAGGGCGTCGGGGCCCGTCTCACGAGCCAGGGCAACGGCGGCGTCGAGGGTGGCCACCGGCGAGTGGGGCGCCACGCCGGAGTACAGGCCGACGAAGCTGCTACCCAACGCTCTCTGCACGCGCGGCACCACGTCGGAGTGGGCGAGGATGGAGGGGCCGCAGAGCACCATTGCCCGGGATGCGCCAGCGCGCCGGAGCACGGCGGGAAGCTGGGAGATAGCGTCAGTGTCGCAGGTGACCTCGTGCTTCACACTGTTGAAGGTGTAGCTCAGAGCGTTGAGAGCTTCCATTGGGCGGCTCCTTTTGGCGTGGGATGGGGATCGCAGCGCACACAGCGCCGGGATATCACGGTCAGTCGATCTTGCAGGCTTGCAGAATCTCTGGGGGTAGATTTGCTTCTTCCGATGGCATAAGGCGGATGGGGAGATGCAGGGCCTGAGCAGCGGCTATTTCCACCAGCACGCCCTTGCTGTCCTCCCAGCCCGGCAGTTGCAGCACGACGAGCTCGTCGGAGCGGGCCAGGAACTGCAGGTCCCATGCGTACCATCCCTGGGGTGCGTGGAACCCGCGCTGGGCCAGCTCTCCGGCGTACACCAGCGGCGAGAGCACTATCCTGCCTTCGTTGATCATTGTCCCGCAGACGTGGCGCACGGCCTCGAGTCGGGCCTCCCGTACCTCCGCCAACGAATGGGCTAGGGGTGAAGCCAGGTAAATCAGCGTCGGGTCCATGTTCTCCAGGTAGTCCAGGGCCAGAAATTGCTCTACGTCCCGAGGCAGCATAGTCGTCCTTTAGAGCATTGAGAGTTGCGTGGATAGGGGCGCACTTGTTGTGCGCCCCTTGGTGAAGGACCGTATCAGTCCCCGGATTGCAATCGGGGCAGGTCAGGAGCCGTTCTGTTCCCACAGTGCCTCCAGGACAGCGCCGGGAGACATGGGCAGTCGGTCCATTCGGACGCCCACTGCGTCGTGGATGGCGTTTGCAATCGCGGCCATGGGAGGCACGATGGGCACTTCGCCCACGCCGCGCACGCCGTAAGGGTGGCCAGGGTTGGCGACCTCCACGACGACGGTGTCGATCATCGGCAGGTCGAGGCTGGTGGGCATGCGGTAGTCGAGGAAGGTTGGGTTCAGCATGCCGCCGTTGTCGTCGAACACGTACTCTTCGTTAAGAGCCCAGCCGATACCCTGGACGGCTCCGCCCTGGATCTGCCCTTCGACGTAGCTGGGGTGGATGGCCTTGCCGGCGTCCTGCAGGGCCGTGTAGCGCAACACATCCACCTTGCCGGTGTCGGGATCGACTTCCACGTCGGCGATGTGGACCGCGAAGGCACCGCCGACGCCGGTGGGGGCGACGTTGCCACGACCGACCAAGGGGCCACCCGTGGCGTTCTGACGGGCGGCCAGCTCCCGGAAGGACAGGCGCAGCTCAGGGTCGGAGGTATGGGATACGCCGCCTTCCTTGTACTCGACCAGGCTGGGATCCACGTCCCAGATGCGGGCGGCGCGTTGGACCATCTGGCTGCGGATGTCGAACGCGGCCTCATAGGCGGCCCAGCCAGTCTTGAAGGCAACGCCGCTGCCGCCGGTCATCGAGGTGTATCCGATGGAGTCGGTGTCGCCAACCTGGGGGCGAACATCCTCGGCGGCGATGCCGAGCACTTCGGCCAGCTGCATGGAGACGGCGGCGCGGGAACCGCCGATGTCCGGTGAGCCCTCGACGAGGCTGACTGTACCATCTGGGTTGACGCTGGCGACGGCGCTGGCCGGGCCGCTGGCGTTGAACCAGTAGCCGGCGGCGACGCCACGGCCGCGCAGGGTACCGGTTCGGGAGTCCTTTTCCAGTGGCGCGGCCCAGTGTTCGTGGTCCTTGGCGGCCTGCAGGGTCTCTATGTTGCCAATCTTGCCGAACACGGGTCCGGTGAGACGGCGCGTGCCTTCTTTGGAGCCGTTCAGGAGCCGGAACTCCAGCGGGTCAATGCCGATCTTTTCGCAGATTTCGTCGAGAACGGTCTCGATGGCGAAGGCAGCAGCAGGCGCGCCCGGTGCGCGATAGGCGGCAGTCTTGGGCTTGTTCAGCACAACGTCGAAGCCTTCCAGACGGCCGTTGGCGATGTCGTAGGGGCCGGTCATGCACTGGACACCGGGGTTGATCGGGGAGCCGGGGTAGGCGCCCGCTTCGTAGGCCATGGAGGCGTCGACGGCGGTGATGCGTCCGTCGTTGGTCGCGCCGACCTTGCAACGCATCCAGGACCCGGCGGTGGGGCCGGAGCCCTGGAAGACCTCGGAGCGGCTCATGCTCAGCTTCACCGGGTGGCCGGTCTTGCGGGACAGGGCTGCCGCCACCGGCTCCAAATAGACCAGCGTCTTGCCGCCGAAGCCGCCGCCGATCTCCATGGGTATGGCCTTGATCTTCGAGATTGGCACTCCGGAAACGAGGGCGACCTGGTCGCGGACGTTGAAGTGTCCCTGGCTGCTGCTCCAGACGGTAATGTCTCCGTCCGGGCCCCAGTTGACCGTGGCGGTATGGGGCTCGATGTAGCCCTGGTGCACGGACTGGGTGCGGAATTCGCGCTCCACGACTATGTCGGCATCCTTGAAGCCCTGCTCGATGTCGCCCATCTCGAAGAGGAAATGGTTGGCGACATTGGTTCCGGCAGATGCGTCATCGTCGTCGCGAAGGCCGCCGGTTCGCATGTTGGGGTTGGCGACGTTGGCCAGGCGCTCGTGCAGCACTGGTGCGTCGGGCTTCATCGCGTCCAGGACGTCGGTCACCGAGTCGAGGATCTCGTAGTCCACCTCGATGAGTTCCAGGGCTTTTTCGGCGATGTGCGGACTGGTGGCGGCAATGGCTGCTACGGCGTGGCCCTTGTACAGCACCTTTTCGCCAGCGAGGCAGTTGTTGCTGAGGAACTTGGGGTTAACCATTGATGCTTCGGTCTGGTCGCTGATGCGACCCTGCGGCTGGGGCAGGTCCGCGGATGTAACAACCCCGCGCACGCCCTCCACGGCCTCGGCCTTGCTGGTGTTGATTGACTTGATGCGGGCATGGGCGTGGGGGCTGCGTAGCACACGGGCGTGGAGCAGGCCCGGCAGGTCGATATCTGCGCCGTATCGAGCGCGGCCCGTGACCTTCTCCGCACCGTCCTGGCGGATGGGACGAGTGCCCACCACGTTGAACTCCTCGTTGGAGAGCACGACGTTTGATCCGGTGATGGTGGCCATGCTGCATACCTCCTCAATCTGGTTCAGGTCTATTGGTTGTGCTGCCTGTTCTCCGGGAGGGTGAGTGGCTCGAGCGCATCGAGCAGTTCTGCCATGTCTTCCAGACTTCGCTGCACGTCTTCAGCTAGTAGAAAAAGCTTGCGGGTATAGTAGTTCCTGTGAAGTCCGGACGCTGACCTGCCCAGAAGACGTAGCCGGTCATTCCGGGCCATTACACTGGCGTTGTACATCACTACTGGAAACTGGGGATGGCTTTCGTATTCCCAACCCTGTGTTACCGCGACGGCCTTTGCCATCCAGGCGGCTGCGCCCCAGCCCTTTTCCGACGCCTGGTGCAGGTCATCTTCAGCAAGATAGAGTCGCGCCCTTTCGAGGAAAGCGCGGGATTGTTGCCGGTAGTCGTCAACGGCCGTGGGGTCGTATCTGTCGGAGAGGTCGGGCTGCGTCATCGATAGTTCTCTTTCCGGGATATGGCCTGATTTTAACGCAACCGCGGACAGCTACGCCAACGCTGCTACCTTCAATATTCGCGCCAGCTACAGCCCCCGCGCCAGCCGCTCCATCTCGACGGCGAACCATAGGGCGAAGCCGCCGCTGCGGTCGTCGAACCCGAAGATGGCTGGGCGGTCCAAGTAGTCTCGCACGGTGTTTTGGACGCCGGTGCTGGCGCAGGCGTCAACCACGTTGCCCACGTCGTCGATGCGCTCGGCCACGCCCTGCCAGGCCAGAGCGACGACGTCACGGTAGTCTTGCGACAGCCAGCCACGGCGGAGACCGCGGGCAACCGAGTAGCCCATCATGCAGGTGGCGGTGAATTCGTCGTATGACCCGGGGAAGTCGAGCACCTGCGGCAGCATTCCGGACTGCCGCTGCAGGTGCCGCAGGGACTCCATCAACTTCCTGTACATGGTCAGGACATCTGCCCGGCGAGGGTAGTCTTCCGGCATGTAGCTGAGCGCCTCGGTAAGACCCAGGCTGGCAAAGCCGTTTCCCCGTCCCCAATAGAATTCGGCCGGGCGGCAGTGCCAGAAGAGCCCGTTGTCCTGCTGTATCTTGCCGGCCAGCAGGAAGTCAGCGAGGATATCGATGTACCTGGTCTCGCCGGTCAACCTGTGAGCACGGCCCAGCAACGCCGCGGCCATGAACATGTCCTCGGTGCGAAATTCGGGATCGCATGGGGACGGAGCATCTCCGGCTGGGGCCGGTCGGAAGCGATTGGCAGCGTCGATGATCAGCCGAGAATAGCGCTCATCACCGGTGGCGAGAGACAGTTCATGCCCCCATACCACCGATGCCAGTGCCGACGGGGCCAGACCCTCACCAAACCCTCCCGACGCGGCCGCCTCTTCTACAAAAGGATCGAGCAGTTCGGTGAGATTCCGCTTGGGGTTGATTACAGCCGGGTCCAGCTGGGCAAGTCGCAGGCGACCGCTGATGGGCACGCCCTGGGTGTAGACGACTGGTTCGAATGAGTGCCCGTAGGCGTTGGCCAGGATGCGTGCCACTTCCGTGATGGTGCGCCGGCGCCTGGAAGCCAGGGTGCGACGGGCAACGGCCGGCCCAAGGATGCCCAGCTGCCTGACGGCCCCGAAAAGCCGGCTCAGCTCTCGCGGGAGTCGCTCGCGGGAAGCGGTCAGGCGCAAGCCGGGAATGGGGCCCAGCCCCTCAGGATAGCCGTCCGCCAGGGCGTAAAGGAAGCCGTCGGAAGCCAGTTCCTGGGCGGCTACCGCGGGAGCCACGTTGCGGGCTGCCGCATTGCACTCCCAGCGCACGGAGCCGGTGCCTGCCTGCACTTCCAGCACCAGGTCGGGGGCTTGGAAACAGGCCCAGCGCCATAGATAGCGCTTTTCAGGGTCATGGGCATCGAAGTAGAAGTTTCCCACGGGCGGGTAGTCCTGCGAGGGATTGCCGCCAGCCCCGTTTTCCGGCAAGCGCCCCAACCGCAGGCCATCCGGATTCACGCAGGGGACGGCGCTGAGTCCGACGCGCAGGGCGAGTCCGTCACCGCCCCCGGCGTACAGCTCGAGGGCATGCAGGGCGAGGTCGACGTCGGCAGGCTGGCCCGACATGCCGCTCACCAGCAGAATGCGAGAACGCGAGGTCTCGGCAGCGTAGGCATAGCGGTCGACCAGGGCTGGAATGGGCGCGAGGGAACGGGTTACTCCGCAAGCCGTGCGGCTCCAGAAATTGGAGCGCTCCACTGCAAGGGATTCGAGAACCTCACGGATATCCCTTTCGCTGCCGGCGTTCACCACACCTCTAAGGCTCCCGTGGCTTCTGAACCAGGTCAACGTTGACGGTGCGGGCCGCGCTCACGGTGAAGGTCAGGGAGGTGGTGCCGCCACCCTCGGTGCTGTTCATAACTTCGATGTTGGCCGGGCCGTGAAGGTAAGCGATCTCGTCGCCTTCCACTCGGAAGGGACGATCGTGGCCGGGATAGAAGACGTTGGAGGAAGCCACCATCTTCTCGACGCTGTCGTGGGCGTCTTCGGTGTCCCAGAAGATGTTGTAGGGGATGCCCCGCGACACGGTGCCACTCTCCGGCATTGCGTCGCCGGCGATGAGCACCTTCTCGCCATCGATCTCCGCCAGCACGCTCATGTGGCCCTTGGTGTGGCCGGGAGTTTCGAGGATGGAAACTCCGTCAACGATGGTGTCGCCCTCTGAAACGACCTCGACTTTCATGTTGCGCATCATGTCGGCCATACCGGCGGCCACTGCCAGGTCCCAGCTGTTGGGATTGCGCGCGTAGTCAATCTCCACGGGGTTCACCAGTACGCGGGCTTTACGGAACAGGTCGGTGTTCTGGCAGTGGTCCCAGTGCATGTGAGTGAGAATGACGATGTCAATGTCGTCGGTGGTCAGGCCCATGTTGGTCAGCGCCCTGTAAAGGAACGGACGGCGGGACGACGGGCCGGTATCTATCAGGATGTTGTGGTTGCCCGTCCGCAGGAGGGAGTTGGTGGAATAGCCGAATGAGCCCTGGTCGGTGTTGAGGGCGAAACCGTAGGTGAGAACGTCCAGAGTTGCCATGAAGGGCGCTCCTTAGCGGAAGTTGGGCATCACTTTCTCGGAAAAAAGATGCAGGGAACTGGAAACTTCGTCGTAAGATAGGCCGCCAGCGTCCAGGTAGCTGATGAAGTGGGTGACGTGGTTCTCCTCCAGCTCCCTGATGGCGGCAGTGACCTTCTCGGGGCTGCCGATGGCGGCCATTCCTTCCTTGCCGCGCTGGGCCACGAGTTCGGGTTCGATGAAGGGGTCCTGGACGTAGTGCTCGTAGCCTGTAACGCCAGACGCCCGCACCACGTCGGACAGCGGACGGCGGAGGAAATCGCTCATGTCGCCGGCCCATTTCAGGCGAGGCGTCAGCAGGTTGACGGCCTCCTCATCGGTGGGTGAAACGTACACGTTGCGGACGGCGGCGACCTCAATGTCATCAGGTGCCACTCCCTCCTCCAGCATGCGCCGCCGGTAGAGGTTGATCAGGTTCTGGTCGGAGTCGGGCGAGGCGGGGAAGAAGCTGCTACCGACCGTGAAGAGGCCCCAGCGGTTCTCCACGGCGATTTCCACCGACTCGGGGCTGTGCGTCACCGCCATGAAGACCGGCGGGTAGGGCTGCTGCACGGGCTTGGGAATGACCCGAACCTCGGGGAAGCTGAAGTATTCTCCATCGTAAGAGAAAGTGTCCTCGGTCCAGGAACGTATTGCGATATCCATACCCTCGACAAAGCGGCCTCGCGACTCCGCGATGTCGAGACCGTAAATGTCGAACTCGCGCTTTTGGTAGCCTCTCCCGGCACCGACTACCAGGCGGCCCCGGCTGATTATATCGAGGGTGGCTAGGTCCTGGGCCAGGCGCAGCGGTGCGTGCCAGGGCACAATGGTGCAGGCCACGCCAATCTTCACGCGCTCCGTCTTCGCGGCTATTGCGGCCAGCAAGCTATGTGGCGAGCTGATGATGCTGTGCTCGCTGAAGGCGTGTTCTGCGATCCACACGGAGTCGAAGCAGAGTTGCTCCGCCAACTCCGCGCCTCGCAGGATGTCTTCGTAGACCTGAACGTCGGTGCGGGATACCGGGTTGGGATTCACCTTGCTTTCGTCGGCATACTGCTCGTGGAGAAGCGGTCGCTGGCCCACGAAGAAGGCTCCGAACTTCATCGGCTAGGCCTCCTGCTCGATATCGGCGTAGACGGTGCGCATCGAGGCGCCGGAATCGTCCTCCACCTCGGTAAACCACTTGATGAGGGACCGGGTGAGCTGGTCGACGGACTCGTCCTGAGCGGCCTCCTCGTAGCGCATCCGAACGGTGGGCAGGGTCATTTGAGTCTGAAATTCCCGCATTTTGGCGATTTTTTCCGAATCGGTCATATCCGAGTTGGCCACCCGCAGCCGCTCGTGGAACATTTCGTCGTCCCTGTCCTCGGGAGTGCCGCCCAGCTCGCGAATGCGGCGGTCGAAGATGTCGCCGTGGCTGGTCTCGCGCTCGGCTACCAGGGAAAGGCAGCCCTTCAGCCCTGGATGCTCCGTCTTCTCGGCCCAGGCTTTGAGGAAGACTCCGGCGCGATATTCCTGGAGGCGGATGTCGTTGAGCAGTCCAATGTATTCAGGTGTGTCCGGCATTGCGTTACCTCACGAATCAAGACGTTGTGGAGGCCGGAGCGGACGCGGCCATCTGTGCGAAGGGAGTATCCCGCCCGGAAGTTTAAGCCTCGCGACTAGGGGCGAGTGTAGTGCGCCGCCAATAGGGTGTCAAACCGCTCCGTGCTTGGGCCCGTGCTAGAATGAGGCCGCTATTCTGACCTTAATTCGGGGGCAGGTTTGCCGCAGCTTACTGAAGCGCAACGGGGCATGGTCGCCACCATCCGGGAGTTCGTGCGCCGGGAGGTGCAGCCGGTAGCGCAGGAGATGGAACACGCAGACGAGTACCCCTTCGAGCTTGTCGAGAAGATGAAAGAATTGGGGCTGTTCGGCGCGGTCATCCCCGAAGAGTACGGCGGCCTGGAGCTTGACGTGGCGTCGTACGCCCTGGTGATCGAGGAAATCTGCCGGGGCTGGATGAGCCTCAGCGGGATACTGAACTCTCACCTGATCATGGCCTACATGGTCGTGACCCACGGCACCACGGAGCAGAAGGAGCGGTTCCTGCCACTGATGGCCAGCGGCGAGAAGCGCGGCGGCATCTGCATCACCGAGCCAAACGCGGGCAGCGACGTGCAGGCCATCGAGACGAGGGCCGTGCGTGACGGCGACGAATACGTGGTCAACGGCAGCAAGAGCCTGATCACCAACGGCCGGCACGGCAACACCTTCGCCCTGGTCACGAAGACCGACCCGGAGGCCGACCCGCCGCGGCGAGGCATCAGCATCTTCATCGCCGAGAAGGGGCCGGGCTTCAACGTGGTGCGGGACGTGCCCAAGCTGGGTTACAAGGGCGTCGACACCTGCGAGTTGTCCTTCGACGACTACCGGGTGTCGGGCGGCAACCTGGTCAGCGGCGAGGAAGGCAAGGGCTTCTACCAGATAATGAGCGGGCTGGAACTGGGCCGCATCAACGTCGCCGCCCGGTGCCTGGGCGTGGCCAGGGCGGCGCTGGAGGAGTCGACGCGCTACGCCAAGCAGCGCGAGACCTTCGGCAAGCCCATCGGCGAGCACCAGAGCATCCAGATAATGCTGGCCAACATGGCTACGCAGATACAGGCGGCCCACCTGATGGTGCTGCACGCCGCCGACAAGAAGGACCGGGGCGAGCGGGCCGACATGGAGGCGGGAATGGCCAAGCTGTTCGCCAGCGAGATGTGCATGCAGGTGGCCACCGACGCCATGCGCATCCACGGCGGCTACGGCTACACCCAGGACCTGACGGTCGAGCGGCACTTCCGCGACGCGCCGCTGATGATGATCGGCGAAGGCACCAACGAAATCCAGCGGCTGGTCATCGCCCGGCATCTGCTGAACAACTTCCCCACGGGCGACTTCCTGTACGAGTCGGGGTTGTGAAGCTACGCTGATGTATAATTTCGGGCGCTGAAAGCTCGGATATAACGAAAAGCCGAGCCGCAGCCCTGAGCGCGGCCAGGCAAACAGGAGGCAAGAAACCATGGCGCAGACCAACAATGAGAGCGGCATCACCCGAGCGTTGGGCAATTTTGCGCAGACGCTGGAGTACGAAGACCTGTCTCCTGAAGTAATCGACTGGGCGAAGTACCTGTGCCTCGACTTTGCCGCTGTTACTCTCAACGGCTCGACGACGGACTCGGCCAAAGCGGTGGTCGACGCACTGCAGCGCCTGGGACGTCCGGGGCCCTCGGCGGTCGTGGGCACGCCTTACCGGGTGCTGCCGGAGTACGCGTCAATGGCCAACGGCGTCGCCTTCCACAGCATCGAGATGGACGATGTGAACAACGAAGCGTCGCTGCATCCGGGCGTGGTGGCATTCCCGACGGCGCTGTCGATGGCCGACCTGGCGCACATTTCCGGCAAGGACTTCATCGCCGCCGTGGTGGCAGGATACGACGTCATCGTCCGGCTGGGGCGCGCGCTGCAGCCGGCGGAGCATTACGGCCGCGGCTTCCACCCCACGGGCACCTGCGGGGCCTTCGGCGCTGCGGTGGTGGCCGGGCGGCTGCTTGGGCTGCAGGGCGACGACTTCATCCACGCCCTGGGCATCGCGGGCAGCCAGACTGCCGGCAGCATGGAATACCTGGCCCAGGGGGCGTGGACCAAGCGCCTCCACCCGGGCTGGGCATCGCACAGCGGCTCCTGGGCCGCGCTGCTGGCGCGCTCGGGATACACCGGGCCCACCACCATCCTGGAGGGCCGCGACGGATTCCTGCAGGCCTACTCCGGCAACCCCGACCCTTCGCTGGTGCTACAGGACCTGGGCGAGGAATACCTGATCACCCGCACCGGCATCAAGCCCCATGCCTGCTGCCGCTACAAGCAGGGTCCGATCGACTGCCTGCTCGACCTGCGCAACGCGCATGGCCTGACGTCGGAAGATGTCGAGGAAGTTACCATCGGCGTTCTGAGCGGCGGCTTCAAGCTGGTGGCGTCGCCGGAGGAGGACAAGGCCAACCCCAAGACAGTAGTCGATATGCAGTTCTCAATGCCCTTCGGCGCGGCGGTGGCGCTGGCTTACGGGCGAGCATCGCTGGAGGAATACTCCGACGGTGTGCCCGACCGGCCCGAGGTGCGCCACATTCTGCCGCGGGTCAAGTGCGTAACCGATCCGGAACTGGACGCCCACTTCCCCCGCGAGTTCAGGGCCTGGGCCGAGGTTGCAACCACCGACGGCCGGCGTGTCCGCAGCGACATCCGCTACCCGAAGGGAGACCCGGAGAACTCGCTGTCATGGGATGAGATGAAGGACAAATTCAAGGTACTGACCTCTCCCGTGATCAGCGCCGAACGCCAAACGGAGATAATCGAGGCCATCGAATCTCTGGACGAGATGAACGACGTTCGGCAACTGGCGGCGCTGCTGTCCACGGAATAGAGCCGACCGATTTTCCTGCCAACAGTGAGTAACGCAACGTGACTCCGCCGCTGCAGGGCGTTCGTATCCTGGAAATGTCGCAGGCCATCGCCGGGCCGGTGGCGGCGCGCACTCTGGGTGACCTTGGCGCGGAGGTCATCAAGATTGAGCAGCCGGGCGTGGGCGACATGTCCCGACGCATCGGCCCCCACTTTCTCGGCGGCGAGAGCGCCTACTACCTCAACTTCAACCGCAACAAGAAGAGCGTCACCATCGATTTGCGTACACCGCAGGGCCGGGAGGTCTGCCATCGGCTGGTCGCGGTGTCCGACGTGGTGTTCGACGCTTTTCGACCCTCGGTGCTGGAGCGGCTGGGGCTGGACTACGAGTCGCTGAAGGCCACCAATCCGTCCATCATCGCCTGCTCTCTGTCGGCGTTCGGGCAGGAAGGCCCCTATCGTGAGCGCCCCGGCTTCGACGGCATCGTGCAGGCGATGGGCGGCGGCATGAGCGTGACCGGCAACCCGGGCCAGCCCCCGGTGTTCATGGGCTTCCCCGTCGGCGACATGGTGGGCGGGTACGTGGCGGCCCTCAGCATCTCCTCGGCCCTGTATGGCCGCAGGGTGACCGGCGAAGGCCGCCGCCTGGACATCTCTCTTCTTGACGTGCAGATCGCCCTGCAGGCGCACCTGGGCCAGTTTTACCTGGTGTCGGGCGAAGTCCCGGAGCCCATCGGCTCAGGCCACCCTTCCAACCTTCCGGTCGGCGCGTACCGGTGCGCCGACGGCAAGTACGTACAGGTGCATTGCGCCAGCCAGGAATTCGCGATGAAGACGCTGCGGATGATGGCCGGCGAAGTCGATGGGCTGGAAGGAATGGACGAGGACGCCCGTTTCACCACTGCTCCCGCCCGCATCGAGAACCGCGCGGCGCTGGAGGAGGCGCTAACCGCTGGCTTCGAGACCAAGCAGCGCCAGGAGTGGGAAGGGCTGCTGCAGAAATGGGACGTGCCGGGCGGCCCGGTGAACAACATCGCCGAGGCACTGGCAGACCCGCAGGTGCAACTGCGTGACATGGTGGTGGAGATGGAGCACCCGGTCGCCGGGAACTACCGGACGGCGGGCAACCCAATCAAGTCCGGCAACCCAGACACCTTCGCACCGCCCCCGACGCTGGGTCAGGATACCGTGGGCGTGCTGACCGGCCTGCTGGGTTACAGGGCCGACGAGGTTGCGGCGCTGCGGGAATCCGGGGCGGTCTAACCCACCTGCTCACGAGATGACCGGCCGCCCAGACAAACGAATCATCATCATTGCCGGGCCCAACGGCGCCGGGAAGACGACCTTCGCCCGGGAAGTACTGACGAACGAGGCGAACTGTCCGACTTTCATCAATGCAGATCTTCTGGCTGCTGGCCTAAATCCACTGCAACCAGAGAGAGCTGCGATACATGCCGGGCGCATGATGCTGGAAATGATTGATACCTTCGTTCGCAGGGAAGAGAATTTCGCCTTTGAAACTACGTTGAGCGGACTAAACTACGCCCGCTTGATTCCGCGATGGCAAGCGCAAGGCTACTGGGTTACACTGATTTTTCTCAGGCTGTCCTCGCCTGAAGTAGCGATTGCGAGAGTTCAGCAGAGGGTTCAGGAAGGCGGACATGACGTGGCTGTAGACGTGATCCGGCGACGGTTTCACTCCGGTTTGCGCAACTTTGTTCGCCCTTACCAAGGTTTAGTCGACGAAGCCATAATCTACGATGCGTAGGCGAGGATGAAATGGCTGACATTGAGATTGATGAAAAGAACTTCGCCGACGATGAAGGGCGTTGGACTTTCAGCAACCCGACAACCACCATCCCTAGCATAGAAGCAGCTATGCGTCGTGCCACGATCAAGGCGCGGCGACGTGCCATAGCATTGACCGGGCGTGTCGTGACGATTCGCAATGGGAAGTTAGAATACGACACTGAGCCTTAACACACAGGAGGTCCGCTCATGGCTACCAATGCGAAATTGGGGATACTGGTTCCTGGCGGATTTGGCGGGACGCCGCCGTCGCTGGCGGAGTTTTCAGGGTTCTTTCGGCGGGCCGAGGAGCTGGGCTACGAATCGCTGTGGGTGATTGACCGTGTGTTCCATCCCAACAGCATCATCGACCCGATGGCCCTGCTGACCATCGCGGCCACCGTCACCGAGCGCGTTCGGCTCGGGACTGCGGTGCTGCTGTTCGTTCTGCGCAATCCGGTCCTGGCGGCCAAGACCACCTCGACGCTGGACTACCTGTCCGGAGGGCGGGTGACACTCGGCATCTCCCTTGGCGGACGCGACAACGAGTTCGGACCGCTGGGGGTCGATGTGCGCCGCCGCGTCAGCCGCTTCAACGAAGGTCTGGAGGTCATGCGCCGGCTGTGGAGCGAGCGCGACGTGACCCACTACGGCCGCTACTTCTCGATGGACAACGTGAACATCGACCCCAAGCCGGTACAGCAGCCGTCCATTCCAATCATCATCGGCGGCTCCGCCGACACTGCGCTGCAACGGGCCGCCGAGCAGACCGACGGTTGGGTGGCCGGAGGCGCGGCCAGCCCCGAGGTATTCGCCCAGGCCTGGGGCAAGGTCCGCGACTACGCGGCCGCCGCAGGCAAGGACCAGGACACGCTTCAATCGGCCAAGCTGATCTACACCTACGTCGACACGGACCGCGACCGGGCCAAGCGGGCGCTGGAAGCCTTCACCCACGCCTACTACGGGCCGCAGTACGACGTGGAGAATGCCTGCGCCTTCGGTCGACCCGAGGACTGCGCCGCCAAGCTGCAGGCCTACATCGATGCCGGTGCCCAGACCGTGATGGTCGGCCCTACCTGGCCCGACCCGGCGCAGATCGAGCGAATCAGCGCGGAGGTCGCGCCGCTGCTGCGGTAGGGTCCTAGCGGAAAGGCAAATCAATGAAGGGCTGGTTCTTGACCAGCCCTTCAAGTTTGAACTCCAGGAGTTGCTGCTCCAGCGAACTTACACCGAGGTCTGCGTAATCACTCTCGGGGCGACCCTGCGGGAGAGCCAGCGCCCATCGCTGCTATCGCCAAGGAGCTGGCCGTCGCGGACGATAGTTTTGCCGCGCAGGATGGTCATTATCGGATAACCCTCGCACTCGAAGCCATCCCAGATGGAGTAGTCGGATTCGGCGTGCAGCTCGTCGACCGTAATGGTCTTCTTGAGGTTGGGGTCGAAGATGACGATGTCGGCATCGCTGCCCACCGCGATGGCGCCCTTCTGTGGGTACATGCCCAGGATCTTGGCGGCGTTGGTAGAGGTAATATCGGCAAAGCGCTCGAGGCCGATGCGGCCTGGGGCGACCAGCTTCGTGTAGGTCACAGGCAATCGGGTCTCAATCCCGTTATGGCCGCCGCAGAGGGTGCGGATAGTTTCGCCTGCCAGCTTCACGTTCTTGTAGGTGGTCCACTCGTCAGTGGCGGTGGTGCAGATGGGGCCATCCACCAGACCCTGCTGCAGGGCGTCGCGGTCGTCGGAGAATTTGATGGCCGGGTAGGTGTGGATGGCCAGCCCTTCGGGCTTCAGGTAGTCGTCGCAAGTGAACTCCAGGTAGTTGTGGAGGGCCTCGCCGTAAACCGGAAGCTGTGCGGCGCGGGCCTCGGCTATGGCATTCACTCCCTCCTTGGCCGTGGTATGCACGAAGTAAATGCCGGTTTCGGTGCTCTGGGCCAGCCTGGTCACCTTGCGGAAGGAAATGTCCTCGGAGATGTTGTTGTGGGCGAGATGAAGGTTGGAGCCGTGTTCGCGGCCCTCGCGCTCCAGCTTGTCTTCCATGTAGGTGACGATGTCGTCCTCTTCGGCATGAACGGCCATGATGCCGCCGTGCTTCCCGACTTCCTGGAAGATCTCCCACAGGTGGCCCATGGGAACTCGGGCGTGGAAGGTTGTGAAAATCTTGAAGCTGGCCACACCGGACTGGATCGCCTCGCCAATCTCGCCGAGAGTCACCGGCGGTATGGCCCCGGCCAGGATGTAGTGGAAAGTGTAGTCGGTGTACGAGTGGCCACGGAAGATATCACGCCGCACCTCGATTTGGCCCATTATCGGGTCGGATGGCGGTACCGCGCCTGGAGTCAGCGGCAGCGCGCCGGCAAAGTCGACGTAGGTGGTGACGCCACCGAAGGCGGCGGCGCGGCTGGCTGCCTCGGGCGGCTGGGTGTAGATACCGGTGTCGCCTCCGGCCCAGTAATCGGGGACGGGCACGTTGATATGGGCGTGGGGCTCAATGCCGCCCGGAAGGACGATCATCCCGGTGGCGTCGATGGTCTCCCCCGCTCCGATGTCGTCCAGAGCGCCTGGGGAAGCCACGGCGGCAATCAGTTCTCCCTGGACGCCAACGTCCATCTGGCTTGCGCCTCCCGGCGCGACCACGGTCCCACCCTTGATAATCAAGTCCAGCATGATTGCCTCCCGATCAACTTATTGGGCAGCCGCCTATGGTGAACAGCCGGGCAAAACGTTATTGATGACCTATCCCGGAACGGTGATTTCTATTTTCTCGTTCAGGGTTGCGGGAATCCAGGATGACAGCAAAGTCTCCAGCTCGTCGCGGCACTCCTCGAGACGATGCTCCGCCCCATCGAAGAGCACCAGTTCCTTTGGTTCCTTTGCCCATTCGTATATCTGCAGGGCGCAGGAGTAGGGCAGTCGGGTGTCGGCCTTGCCATGGGCCACCAGCAGCTTGCGCGGGGCGAGTTGGCCGGCCATTCCCGCACCGTGAGTCTGGGGCGAAAGCGACACGATGCCCTTGATGTGGTCGCTGGTGGAGCCAGCCGCAATGACGACCGCGCCGCCGAAGGAGTGGCCGACGACCACGACCGGGCCGTAGCCGTTGTCCTTGAGGTGCTCCACCCCGGACAACAGGTCGAGCACGCACTCCAGCAGGTCGTTGGGGAAGCGGTAGTCCAGACGCAGCGAGGTGATGCCCTGCCCCGCGAGATGCTCAGCCAACCGCGCGTATGTGCCGGGTCCCGGTCCGCCGAACCCGCCCCGAGCGCCGCACACCCAGACGATGGCACGATCGCTGTTCTCGGCTCGGTGAATAATGCCGCTGAACTCGCCCCGGTTGGTATGGAACTTGAGCCCCGCTCCGGTGTCTCCATCGGGCAGGGGCGCATCCGTGACGCGGAACAGCTCGATCAGTTCGTTTACGGATTCGGGCTTCTTTCCACTGGTCATTTCTTCTCTCTTATCCCAGGAAGTCTGCCAGCACGGCCTTGAAGCCCTCGGGGTTGTCTTCGAACACCATGTGAGCCGCATTGTCCACGTGCGCAAGCTTGCCGTCGGCCAGCGTCTCCACCATTCGCTCGGCGACACTGAGGCTCAGGGTGTCGGTCTCCGATCCGCGCACAACCAGGGTCGGGCAGGTGATCTTGCTCAATGGAGTCCAGAAATCGGGCGGAGTAGCGCCGGTGCCATTGCGTCGCTGTTCGCGAATCTCGGGGTCGTATCGCCATCCGACCTTGCCGTTGGGCAACTCGTGAGTCTGGTACTGCAGTCGACGGCGCATTACTGGCTCGGAAGCAAACCGGTTCTGTGCGTACACGTGCTGGAAGGCGGCTTCGAAGCTGTCGAACTCCTCAGGTACCTCGACGACCTCGCGGGTGATGCGGGCCGAGCCCGCCGGGTCTATCTCCGGGCCAATGTCCACTATCACCAGCTTCTCCAGCATTCCGGAGTTTCCACCCGCGAAAGCCATGCTGTTCCGGCCGCCCATGGAGTGGCCGACGAGGGTCATCTTTTCGATGCCCACGGTGTAACAGAACTCTTCAATGTCGGCCACGAAGGCGTCGGTGGAGTAGTCGCCGCGCGGGGCCCAGTCGGTCTCACCTCGCCCCCGCTGGTCCAGCGCCAGCACCTGGTAGTCGCCGCAGAAACGGGCCGACACGTCGTCCCAGGAGTGGCAATGCCCCCTCAGCCCGTGGAGGAGCAGCATCACGGGCGCTCCCTGGTTGCCCCAGTCGAGGTAGTGGAAGTTTATCCCGTTGCAGGTAACCATCACGTCCGTTGGTTGCACCGTAGTGGTCATGACGTTGCCTCCGGCGAAAGTCAAAATGAAATTGATGCCCTGAATTTCCGGCAGTTTAGCACAGGGAAGACAAGGGAGGGGAAGGAGAACGAAGGGAAGGTTACGATTCAGTCTGATCTCTTGATGATCAACAGGCTGAAATAGTCGTAGTCCTCGGTGGTCAGCTTGCTGATGTCGTGGATGACGCTCTCGCTGGCGGTGCTGACCTGCCGGACGTAGATGGCGTGGCCGGCCAGACCGAGATTCTCCAGGTTGGCCAGCGCACGCATGAGGTTCGGGTTTATCTCCATCAGCACGATGGTGTCGTAGTTGGTGATGGCCTCGCGCAGGTCGTCGATGCCGTAGACTGCAGGGAGGATAGCGAGGCGTTGGCCCTGGGTCACCAGCGGCACCCCGGAACTGGCGGCGGCAGCCATGACGGAAGGGACCCCTGGCACCACTTCGACGTTAAAGCCGTCGATGTCTTCCGCCCGCACGTAATCGATGAGGTGAGGGAATTCGCTGTACAGCATCGGGTCGCCTTCGGTGATGAAGGCCACGTCCCGCCCTTCGCGCAACTTGCCGCCGATTCTCCTCGCAGCTTCGTTCCAGGTATCGTGGCTGATCGGCGAATCGTCGGAAGGGATGATGATTGGCAGCATTTCCGCGTTAGCGGCGAACAACTGCCGCACCACGTTCAGGGCAAAGCTGGGCGCTCCGTTGTCGAGTTGCGTGTAACAGACGACGCCCACCTTCTCCAGAAGTCGCTGGGCGCGGACGGTGAGCAGTTCCGGATCGCCGGGGCCCACACCCACGCCGTAGAAAGAGCCGGGTGCCGCCACTACTGCACCACCACGTTCAGCAGCCTTCCGGGAACGTATACCGTCTTGTTGACCGACTTGCCGTCGAGGAAGCTCTGCACTCGTGGGCTGGCCATCGCGAGTTCCTGTGCTTCCGCCTCCGGAATACCCACAGGCACCTCAAGCTTGTCGCGAACCTTTCCGTTGACTTGCACCACCAGGGTGAACACCTCGTCCGCGGCGAGGTCCTCTTCCCACGAAGGAAAGGGCTGCTTGTGGATGCTGTACGCGCGGCCGGCCTTCTCCCACATCTCTTCGGTCAGGTGGGGGGACATGGGCGCCAACATCAGCAGCAACTTATCGACGCATTCGCTCCACAAGTCAGGCGAAACGCTGCTATCGGCCCAGACACGGTTCAGGTGATTGGTCAGTTCCATCAGAGACGCGATAGCCGTGTTGAACTTGAAGCGGTCCAGGTCGTTGTAGCACTTGCGCACCGTCTGATGCAGCAGGCGCTCCGTCTCCCGATCCGATGCGCCATTGGAGCCGTCGAGAGCCGACGGGTCTCGGGTTCCGATGTCCCACACGCGGTTGAGCCACCGGGCGATGCCGTTGATACCCTCACCGCTCCAGGGGCCGCCGTGGTCCCAGGGCCCGATGAACATCAGGAAGCAGCGCACTGCGTCCGCACCCAGCACGCCGACGACATCGTCCGGATTGACCACGTTGCCCCGGCTCTTGCTCATCTTTTCGTGGTCCTGGCCCAGGATCACCCCCTGATTGAAAAGTCGGAGGAAGGGCTCCTCAAAGTCCACCATGCCCATGTCGTACATGGCCTTGATGAAAAATCGGGAGTAGAGCAGGTGCATCACCGCGTGCTCGGCTCCTCCCGTGTACTGGTCTACCGGCATCCAGGACTTGATGAGCCCCGGGTCGGCCGGCCCTTCGGAGAAGTGTGGGCTGATGTAGCGCATCATGTACCAGGACGAGTCCATGAACGTGTCCATGGTATCGGTCTCGCGCTGGCCGGGACCGCCACAGGACGGGCAATTTGCGTTGACGAACCCGGCGTTGACCGCCAGAGGCGATTCGCCGCTTGGTTTGAATTCCGCATCCTGGGGCAGCAGCACGGGGAGGTCGCCTTCGGGCACGGGAACGACGCCGCAGTCGTCGCAATAGATCATGGGTATGGGCGTTCCCCAGTACCGCTGCCGTGAGATCAGCCAGTCTCGGATGCGATACGAGACGGCGCGATGTCCCCAACGATTCTTCTCCACGTCATTGGAGATGGCTTCGACTCCTTCCTCGTTGGTCATGCCGTCGTAGGGGCCGGAATTGGTCATGAAGCCGTCGCCCAGGTACGCCTCGTTCAGGTCCTTGCCGTCCCAGGAGATTGGGGCGATGACCTGCCGGATGGGCAGGCGGTATTTGCGGGCGAACTGGAAATCGCGGGCATCGTGGGCGGGCACGCCCATCACCGCGCCAGTGCCGTAGGTCATCAGCACATAGTCGCTGATGAAGATGGGCACCCGCTCGAAGTTCAGGTGGTTGATGGCGTAGCTGCCGGTAAAAACACCCGTCTTGTCCTTGTCCGTCGAGAGGCGGTCAATCTCGGAAGTGCGGCGCGCCTGGTCGACGTATCCCTCCACCGCCTGCCGCCGGTCGGGAAGGGTGAGCTTCTCCACCAGGGGATGCTCGGGGGCCAGTACAATGAAGGTAACGCCAAAGATGGTGTCAATGCGGGTGGTGAAGGTGCGAATCTCCCGCTCGTCCAGCCCTGCCATGGAAATATCGAAGCTGATTTCAACGCCGGTGCTCTTGCCGATCCAGTTGTTCTGCATGGTCAGGATCTTGTCGGGCCACTCGACAAGTCCACCGAAGTCCATCAAGCGGTCGGCGTAGTCCGTAATCTTAAAGAACCACTGCTCAAGATCACGACGGGTTACTGTGGCATCGCAGCGTTCGCAGGCGCCATTCAGCACCTGCTCATTGGCCAGCACCGTCACGCAGGAGGGGCACCAGACCACAGGAGCTTTGGCCCGGTAGGCGAGGCCCTGCTCGTACAGTTTGAGAAAGAACCACTGGTTCCAGCGGTAGTATTCCGGGTCGCAGCAGATGACCTCCCGGTCCCAGTCGTAGATCGCCCCGATCGACCGGAGTTGCCCCCGCATGTTTTCGATGTTGTCCATCGTCCATTCAAAAGGGTGTATGCCCCGGCTGATGGCTGCGTTCTCTGCGGGAAGCCCGAAGGCGTCGAAGCCGATGGGGTGCAGCACGTTGTAGCCCTGCATTCGCCGAAACCTGGCGTGGGCATCGGCAGGCGCCATGGCGTACCAGTGGCCAATGTGCAGGTCGCCGGAAGGGTACGGATACATCGTCATCTCGTACCACTTGGGGCGAGGGTCATCATCCCGAACTTTGTGGAGTTCGTCTCGTTCCCAGCGGTTCTGCCACTTGCGGTCTATGGAAACGGGATCGAATCCGAGTTCCACCTGTCGGGGGCTGGTCGTCATGGAACTGTCACCTCTATTCGGCTGGGCCAATAGATTATAGCAGTATGGTTACCTGTTAACCCTTGATTAACCGGCGTGTCGGCGCCTACCCATCCCGATGATGATAATAGAGGGGCGCAGATTTTGTCGATTGACATACTTGGAGCGCCGCTCCTAGAATTTCGGAGCGGAGGACCCTAACATCCCTCCCTCGGGTTTCTTCCTGTCGGCGTAACCCGACCCTCTACATCCAACTGACGTGCCGGTGGGCCGGCAGAAAGCCGGAGCTTGATAATTTGGCTACTCCCCGGAGGCCTCGGCCTATAGACGAGACCATCCGGCTACCGCGCCGACGCGAGGTCTCGCAAACCTTCCGGGTCGATGAGTCGCCGCGTCGCACCCGCAGGCTGCTCGGGGTTACAGGGACCCTTCTCATCGGCTTCACCCTGCTGATTGCACTCGGAGCTGGCCTTCTCGCGCTTCCATACGCGTCCAACTCCGGGGACTTCACGTCGCTTGATGTAGCCTTCTTCACGTCGATATCCGCCGTGACGGTCACCGGCCACACGGTGGTCAGCACCCCGGAATACTGGTCATCATTTGGCCAGGCGGTGATATTTGTGTTGATGACGCTGGGCGGCCTGGGATTCATGATCATCAGCACCTTCCTGCTTCTGGCCCTGGGGAGCCGCGCGAGCATCCAGCAGCGGGCCTTCTCCCGTGGCCTGATGAGCGACACGGCCGGCATGAACCAAGCTCGGGCCATCAGGGCGTTCGGTCGAAACGTCATCATCATCGTTGTGTTCATTTATCTGATAGGCTCCCTGATTTTCTTCACCCAAATCAATGGTCTGGATGGAATGGGGGAGGGGCGTTCCTACTGGTATTCGCTGTTTCTGTCTGTATCGTCCTTCAACAATGCCGGCTTCAACATCATTCCGGAAGACCCTGCCGGGAACGCCGCCCGCTTCTTCTCCAATCCGTTTCTCATTCTGGTGATGACCGGCATGATCGCCTGGGGGGGGCTGGGCTGGGCGATCATGGTGGACGTGTGGCGGGGAAAGAGGTTTGCCAGGTTTTCGCTGGATACCAAGCTGATCCTGGTAACCAGCCTAGGGTTGTGGCTGCTGGGAGGCGCGGTACTGGCGCTGGATGAGTTCAACAACGCAAGTACCATGGCTTCCATGGGATGGGCCGACCGCATTATTAACACGGTATTCCTCACCGTCAGCGGCCGCACCGCCGGGTTCAGCACCATCGACTTCAGCCAGGTGTCGGACGCAACGAACCTGACGTTTACCGCGTTGATGTACATCGGGGGCGCGCCTGGTTCCGTCGCGGGGGGGATCAAGGTGGTGACCTTCGCGGTGCTGGTCGCGGCGGTAGTTTCCTCTCTCAGGAGCAGGTCTCACGCCGAGGCTTTCGGGCGCGAGATTCCCCAGCCCCAGGTTCACCGGGCACTATCAGTCGCGCTCATCGGCCTGGGAGTCATATTCATTGCGGCAATGACTCTCGTAAAACTGGAGCCGGAAACCCATTTCCTGTCGCTGCTGTTCGACATCGTCTCCGCCTTCGGTACCGTCGGAGCCACCACCGGGATAATGCCCAGCCTTGGGCTGCCCGCCCAGAGCATTGTGATGGTCGCCATGTTCGCCGGCAGAATGGGCCCTCTCATCCTGGCCCTGGCCCTGGCACCCAAAGAAGACGAAGTAGTTCTGTATCGCTTCGCACAAGAAAGGGTTAGAATAGGTTAACAACAAAATGGAGTAGGCGGAGCGTGAAGAAGCAGGTTTGCGTCATTGGCCTGGGGCGTTTCGGATCTACGATGGCGCGGGAACTGTACCAGAGCGGCCACGACGTTCTGGCTATTGACTTTGACGAGGCCAGAATCCAGGAACAGATGGGCCACGTTACGTACGCTGTTCGAGCCAATGCGACCAGTGAAGCAGCTTTGCGCGAGCTGGACATACCCGACTACGACGTGGCGATAGTGGCGCTGGGCGCTGAACACGTCCAGGCCAGTGTTGGCGTCACGGTGCTGCTGAAGAGCCTTGAAATTCCAATGATCATCGCCCGTGCCGCCAACGACCTGCACGGCGAAACCCTAGAGCGCATTGGCGCCGACAGGGTGATTTTCCCGGAGGCGGAGAACGCCCGACGAGTCGCGAAACTGGAGTTCACCCGCGAATTGCTGGACTATATGCCGATTCTGGCCGACTACGGCATCAGCAAGATCCGCGTCCCCGAAGGAATGCTGGGCAAGACCCTGGAAGAGGCGGGACTGTCCGGCGCGGGCGATCGCCACGGAATCTCGGTCCTCGCCATAAGGAGAAGCCGTACCTCGTTTCTGCATCCCTCGAAGGACGAGGTGATGCAGCACGGCGACGTCCTGGTGGTGGCGGCGACCAGCGAACAACTTGGCAAGCTGCCTGAAATGGGCAGGCGCCTGACCGAGGATTCCGCCCCAGGAAGGCAGCCGGTCAGAGGCGGCGTCTAACCTGGCCCGACCGGCAATCCGCCAGAGTACCGGCATTACAAATCCGGAATCCACGTAGTTGCATAACTCCCCAATCCGCAGGAACGTGTGATGGCTATCGCCACGAAGCTGCACAACCCCTTCGGTGGACAGTCCAAACACCCGGGCAACAGCAGCATCCTGGTCCCGGTAAACGACTCGTTGCATAGCGAGCACGCCTTTCGCTGGGTCTGCCACGTGGCCCAGAAGAACAGGGACAGGCTGCACGCCCTTCATGTGATTGAAGTTCCGCTCTCTCTGTCCATCGAGGCGGAGCTTACAGAAGACCTGGACCGGGCAGAGGATTTGCTGGAAAAATATGAGCGCATTGCCCACGAGGAGAAGTACAAGGGGCTGGAGGCCGGATGCCTGAGGGCCAGGCAGGCCGGTTCCGCCATCCTGTCTGAAGCGGAAAAGAAGGAAGCCGTGATTATCGTGGTGGGCATCCCATATAGCCGCAGCATGGGGCGGTACAAGATGGGGTCCTCCGCGGCCTACATTTTCGAACACGCGCCATGCCAGGTCTTGCTGTGGCGCGATACCGCCGTTGTGGCCATTCCTGTCGGGGAATAGCGACAAGTGCGAATCATCGTCTACGGTTGCGGACAGCTTGCCGCCAGCGCAGTGCGGGATTTGACCTCCGAAGCGGAGGAGATCATTGTCATAGGCTCGGACCGCAATCGTCTTGAGCGGCTGACCGATACCCCCACAGAATCCGAAGAGCCACAGGCTGGCGCCGGCAGGGTGTCAGCCGAATTGTTGACCGCGCCCGCCATGCAGGACTACCTGCTGCGCGCGGGAGTGAGCCACGCCGATGCCTTTCTCGCTCTCTCGGACGACGACCACGAAAATCTGCTGGTGGCGCAGATAGCCAAGCTCATCTTCAATGTTCCCAATGTCGTGTGCCACGTCGCGGACCCTCAGCTGCACATGATGTACACTGGGCTGGGAATGAATGTGTTGAGCTATTCCCGAGGGATGCTGCAGGATATTCGCCAGGTCATAAATGTGTGAAGCCGAATATCTGTTCAGGGCCTGCGGCCGGGCGCTTCCGATGCTATGTACGTAGTGATCGTCGGGTGCAGCGAAGCCGGTTTCTATCTGGCCCGGGCCCTGGTTGCCAGCGGCCACGAGGTGTCGGTGGTTGAGCGCGACCTCGACCGACACCGTCTGCTGCTTGAGGACCTGGGCATCATGCCGGTATTGGGGGATGGGTCAGACATCCAGGTTCTCAATACCGCCGGGACCCATCGGGCCGACGTGGTTGCCGCGTTGACCGGTGTGGACGCCACAAATCTGGTCATCTGCCAGATTGTGCAGCAAATGTTTCAGACTCCCCGCACCATGACCCTGCTCAAGGACCCCAAAAACGAGCCGATCTTCAACCAGCTCGGGGTGGACGTGGTGGTCAACTGGATCCAGCTGGCCCTGACGGCGCTGGAAGCGGGCATACCGGGCCACCCCCTGCGCCACCTGATGCCCCTCCGACGGTCCGGTATGCAACTGGTTTGCGTTCCGGTGCCGGAGACTGCTGACATCGTGGGAAAGCGGCTGGGAGAGATCGGGCTTCCGCCGGACTGCTTTATCTCCCTTGTGGTGAACAAGGACGGCGCGGCTTTGCCGTCAAGCAACTACCTTGTTCAGGCAGAGGACGAACTGGTGACAGTAGCGACCAACGCCGACGAACAGATCATATACGACATCCTGACCGGAGTCTGAGCGTGGCCCGCACACTTGCTTTTCTGGGGCCCTACGGTACCTACACAGAGGAGGCGGCCCTCCTGTACGACCCCAACGCGGACCTGCGTCCCTTCCCCTCCATCTCTGCCGTCGGCAGGGCGGTTGCTACGGAAGATACCGAGGAGGGCGTGGCACCCATCGAGAACAGCATCGAAGGTTCCGTGAATTTCACCCTGGACCTTCTGGTCAGCGAAAATTCCCTCCTCATCCGGTCTGAAATAGTTCTCCCCATAGAGCATTTCCTCATGGGAAAACCGGGGACTCGGCTAGAGGACGTGGAAGTCGTGTACTCCCATCCGCAGGCGCTGGCCCAGTGCCGGGAGTACCTGGAACGGAACTTCACCAACGCAACGAGGTCGGCCTCATTGAGCACCGCGCAGGCCGTGGGCGACGCGATGAGCAGCGAAGCGCCCTCGGTTGCCATCGCACCGTACCGCTCGGCCTCCCTGTACCAGGCCGAAATACTGGCCTCTGGCATACAGGACGTGGCGGCCAACGCGACTCGGTTCGTGGTCCTGTCAAAGTCAGACCACGAACCGACGGGCAACGACAAGACCTCCCTCTTCTTCACCTTCGCGGAGGACCTGCCGGGCCAGCTCTATGCCGTCATGGGCGAGTTCGCACAGCGGGAAATCAACCTGGCAAAGATCGAGTCCCGCCCCACAAAGCAGTCGCTGGGGCAGTACGTGTTCTTCATCGACTGCGATGGTCACCGGGATGACCCGCTCATGCGGGACGCTATCGAGGAAATCGGACGCAGGGTGAGTTCGCTGCGAGTGCTGGGTTCCTATCCGAAGTGGGTCCCCGAGCCCGCCTCCGCCTAGGACACAAAAAAACCAGCCCTCCCCTGTCTATCCCCGAAACTCAGCGCCGCACCACACGAACACATCCACAAGCCCGGAGCAGTAGAGGAGGGCCGGTTGGGCCGGGCTTCGTTATCCCCCCGTCGGTGGAACGCTCCCACCGGCGAAAGCGAAGCACAAGGGACCGAAGCCCCCGACCGTCACCTTGATGACTGACTTGGCATCTCTGTTGCCATTCAGCCGAGCCATATTGACTCTGGTCAAAATATTAAACTAGTCTAATACTTATGTCAATACCCCACTTTATGGAAATTCGCGAAAGAATATCGTCGTCCCCTCATTCTCGTAAACCTTGCTTAGCAATCCCGATTCTGCCATGTCCTCAAACTTGGCCAGTCCCCGTTCAGGGTAATTCAGCCTCTCCAACTCCCCGACAACCACGTAGGTTACTCCGTAGCGCCTCATTACCTCGGTTACCGTCCCCACATCCGTTGTCTCGTATGCCAGCCTGACGTCGTCGGCCCGATCGCCTATCTGGTCGCGATACGCGTGTCGCTGCTGAATCTGGTGCCACGGCCAGCCCAGTATGGTTGGAAGACCCGTGTAGTTGGCAAATCTGCTCCCCCAGCGGTACTGATCCATGTGGGCTTCCAGCACCACCGGGGAACCCTCCACATTGTCCTGCAGCCAGACGATGGCATCATGGTCCCACTTTAGCGGGAAAATTTGGTCGCGCTCCCAGTGTCCGGCCTCCGCCATGTAGGCTGTCCCGTCCAGGGTGGGCGGCAGTTCGACGAACCTGTCGTCAACCCGAGCTCGGGTGCCC
This sequence comes from Dehalococcoidia bacterium, assembly GCA_965261355.1. GTDB lineage: Bacteria > Chloroflexota > Dehalococcoidia > Lucifugimonadales > UBA3495 > VXOI01. The sequence goes on from OZ253464.1 coordinate 1,059,892, forward strand.
AGCACCACGTAGATCAGCGAGCAGAAGATCAGCACGGTCAGCACGAACACCCACGTCGCCGATGGCACGGGCCCCAGCCTAGGCAGCCAGTGGGATGCCAGGCGCCACAGCATGTAGGCCGAGGCGATTGCCAGGAACACCCATATTTCCAGGTAATACTTGAACAGGGTGTTCATCCGCCCAATGTCGCCTTCCACCGTAACGAAGTCCACGCCAATGGCAATGAGAACGGCCATTGCAACCATGGCTAGAACCAGCGCCTCATACGGGCGTGCCGGCTCCGGACGCTGCAGTACCTGCCATCCCGCCACCGCCACCAGGAACAGCAGTGCGGTCAGCAACACTGCATTCCAGAAGCCAAGAACGCCCAGCAACACCGCCGCGACAACAAAGGGTACTGCCAATAGCCGCAGCCATCGAATCTCCAGCGTCGGCGTTTCCCTCCTCCACGCGTTCATGGCCAGAACTGTAAGGGAGTGGCGAGCACGGACCATCAGGTACGTTGCAATGACGAAGATGAACAATCCGTGAATCCCCAGGAACCTGTCGACAGGCGTTCGCCATCGTGAGGCCTCGAGGCCATTGTTGAAGGTCTCGTAGTACTGGTGAAAGGGCCAGAATGAAAGGAGGCTAACCACAACTATCCCCACCGACAACCCGACGAACAGCATTGCCCTCTTCCGGGGCTCTCCCCGCGAGAACCACACGGCCAGCGCCAGAAGGCCGAGGGTCAGGAGCAGGTAGGAAGGGTAGTCCCAGCTGTTAATGGCCCACAAAGCCCCAAGCACCATCGACAGGGTCAGCGACGCGGCAGCAAGCCACGCGCGCCCTTCATTTCGCAGGCCGGCAACGAGGCACAGCCCCAGCCCCAGGGCCAACAGCGTGAACGGAATGACCATCATGTGGGCATGGAGGTCGGCAAAGAGAAAGGTGAAGAAGGGAAACTCGGTTATATGCCAGGATGAACCTGCATCACCTGGGATGAAGTCGGGGACCCAAAACGCCAGTGCCGGTGGGTCAAAGCTGTCCAGCGGGGGAATCATCCGGCTGCTGCGCCAGAAGTCGAAGCCGGCCCACGCCACACCGTCCACGGCCCTCGACCACGCGCCCTGGGCCAGCTGAATGACTCCGTCCAGGTTGCCGATTACCGCCGTGAACACTGCCGCAGTCAGCCCGCACAGGACGGGGGGCAGCATCCGATTCGGGGCGATTCGTCCTCCCCTGGACTGGCCGCCGTCCCAGGTACGGACCCCCGCATTTCGCACGCCCGCTGCCAGATTGTAGCCCAGCGAAAAAGCCCCGGTCAGCGTCAGGGCGAAAAACAAAGGCACGGCGAGATTGAAGGCCGTTGTCGGCAACATTCCGGCAACCCGGGCGATCGAGGCAACCACGAAGTAGCCCCAGTAGTAGTAGTTGAGGTACCCCCCGGCGAACCACGGATCGTACGGGGGCAGCACGGTGGACCGAAACACGGCGTTCAGGTACGCCAGCTCCATCGGTTTCTCGCCGCCCCGGTAGGGATGCCACAGATCGGGGTTGAAGTATCGGACCAGCACGAACGCGAGAAACGCGCCCAGGAACAGCGCTTCGCTGAAAGCAAGTAGCCGCCATCTGGCCCGCACGAACTCCCCCACCTCCTGACGAACGTGCCACAGGGCAATCCCCGAAGCGACCGCCACTACGCCCATTCCCACATAAACGGCGCCGCGGGAAAAGTCCAGCCAGCCCAGGGACACCACCAGCCACGCCACGTAACAGACGCCCAGCAGGCCAAGAATTCGAGCCAGGATGATTCCTCGGTCCGGCAGTGGGCGGAATATGAAGAACGCCAGCGGAAGGGTCAGGAGGTAGATTATCTCCACCACGAGGAGCCAGGACAGCACCGGCAGACTATTGGTCCACCCGTCGCGGTCCACGATGTCTCCGAAGGTCCCTCCGCCCCGCTGTTTCCCCAGCGCTTCCGGTGACAACATGAGGGCGGTGGCATCCGTGTCCTGCTCACCCGAGCCGCGCCGTTGCGTCAACAATTCCCGCAACTGAGACTCGCTGAGGTGGTGGGCGTTGCGAAACACCAGGACACGCGGGTGGTCGTAGCCCACCACGTTGTCGTCGGCGTAGCCAAGATTCAGTGTGAAGGCGGCGTCCCGGGATGGAGCCTCCGGCGTAGGGTCGTCGAGCCCGGCGCCCGCCAGTGCGTCGTCCCGGAATACCACGCCGCCCAGGGAGGGGTAGTTGGTGAACTCCCGGTGGAGCGTGTAGCCCAGTTCACCCGAGAACAGCAGGCGGTAGTAATTGTTGCTGTACGGAAACCTCTCTGGGTCGCGCGCCGCGCTGGCATAGGGACGATGACTGTAGAAAGCCAGGTAGTCGGAGTTGGCCAATTCCCTTGCCAGTGTGCGCATCTTGGTCTCGTTGTCCGGCTCATAGACCGGAAATTGCCAGATGTCGTATCTGTGCAGCCCCGGCAGGAACTCGTCCCAGTGATTGTCCATCACGATGGCAGCGCTTCGCGGCACCTCAGTCAGTACCCACCGCGATGCCTGAAGAGCCGGGTGGTCGTTGGCGTACACCTTCTGGAAAGCGAGTGAGTAAAAGGCCGTGCTAGCGACCACGAATACGGGAACGGCAAAGGCCGCCACCAGCAAAGCTTTCCCCGCTCTCTCCCATCCAAAGGCTCGGGCCGCGTTCCATCCGGCCGCCGTCGTCATACGCCGCACCAGTTGCCGGGCCTTGTCTGTCTCCCACAGCATCATCCGGGACGCCAGCAGTATCATCACCGGCATCAGCGGGAACAGGTAGCGCAGGAAGCGGACCTCGAAGCTCTCGAAGAACAGGATGCTGGGCACGACCCACGCCAGCAGTAGCAGGTCGCCGCGCACGTTGCGCCGCTGCAGCAGCACCAGCGCCGCCGTGAAGGGTATGGACAGCCAGGCCACAACCCCGAGTGGCACACCCAGCCCCCAGACGGTGGTCTGCCGGATCTGGTACAGGAACGACGGGGTATCGACGTACTGCACGGTGAAGGGCCACAGGCCGGCATTGCGGGCCATGCGGGTTTGGGCCATCACGTCGCCCAGGAACGCGCCGATGTCGATGAACGCGTATGGCGTGGTGACAAAGAAGACGCCAAGCGCGATCACCCCCGCCAGCAGGGCATGCCCGGCGATCTTCTGCACCATTTCCGGCGTGATGCCGGACCAGCGCCCCTCGGCCTCGTCCAGAACCCGGTACGCGTAGCCCAGGGCTAGAGGAGCCAGCAGCGGCAGCACGTTCACCTTGGGCGACAGCGCAAGCCCGAGCATGAGCCCCAGCAGGACGGAATCACGGAGCCGGCGCTTCTCCACCATCCTCAGAGTTGCCCAGATAGACGCCAGCGTAAGCAGGACGGTGAAGGTCTCGGGACGGTAGAAGTGGCTGTGCTGGACGTGAATCACAGCCAGCCCGGTCAGGCCGGCCGCCAGCAGGCCCACGTTCCGGCCATACAGCCGACGCCCGATCACGAACACCATCAGCACCGTACCGACGTCGGCCAGAGCGGATAGCGTCCTCCCCACGTACCGCATCTCCAGCCCGCCGATGTCCGTGAACAGCTCGATGGCCGACCGGAAGAACACCATCACGTAGATCAGGATGCTGCCAAGCGGGAACCAGTGGGGATTGAGGGGACTGCGCTCGCGGTCAAAGAAGGCGGTGAGACCGCCAAGGCCCGGCTCCGCCTCGGGGTGCTCCACGAGGTAACCGCAGACGTCGGCATGGGACTTGTCGGTGAGCAGGGCATACATGCAGTCGGAGCGCATGTAGATATCCCGCTCGTCGGGGTGGAAGCCGAAACCCTCGTCCCAGTTGATGCCGTGCAGCCTCAGAGCAAGGGCGACCACGACTATGGCCGCCAACGCCAAGAACGGCCAGGAAACCCGGCCGTTCAAGGTCAAATACTGACGAAGGCTATCGGATGTGAGCATGGATGCCACTGGAAAGGGTCTTTCTTACCTCCGATTCTTCGTCCCCTTTACGGTTCGATGGCTTGGACTAGATGCCTTTTTCGCTCATCAACGCTGCCAGGTCGGCAGTGCGGCAGGAGTAGCCCCACTCGTTGTCGTACCAGCCCATTATCTTGACCATACGGTCGGCCATCACAATAGTGGACAGGGCGTCGAAGATGCAGCTGTGAGGGTTGCCACGAAAGTCGGAGCTGACCAGCGGCTCGTCGCAGTATTCCAAGATGCCCTGAAGCTCGTTCTCCGCTGCCTTCTGGAAAGCGGCGTTGACGTCGGCCACTGACACATCGTGCGCCACCTGGGCCGTGAAGTCGGTGATCGAGCCCGTCGCGGTGGGCACGCGGAAGGCCATGCCGTGCAGCTTGCCGTTCAGCTCCGGCAGCACGAGTCCCACGGCCCGGGCCGCGCCGGTGCTGGTGGGGATGATGTTCATGGCGGCAGAGCGGGCCCGACGGAGGTCGCTGTGACGCTGGTCGAGGATGGCCTGGTCGTTGGTGTACGAGTGAATGGTGGACATCAGCCCGTGCTCCACAACAAACTGGTCGTGCAGCACCTTCACCATCGGCGCGAAGCAGTTGGTGGTGCAGGACGCGTTGGAAACGATGGTGTGCTTCTCGGCGTCGTACAGGTGGTCGTTCACGCCCATCACCATCGTGAGGTCCTCACCCCGCGCCGGCGCTGAGATGATCACCTTCTTGGCCCCGCCGGTCAGATGGCCGAAAGCCTTCTCGGCGTCGGTAAAGATGCCGGTGGACTCGATCACCAGGTCGACGCCCATCTCGCCCCAGGGAATGGCGGACGGGTCCCGCTCGGCGAATACCTTGATGGCGCGGCCGTCCACGACGAGGTCGCCGTTGTTGGCTTCCACCTTGCCCGGGTAACCGCCGTAGCTGGTGTCCCACTTGAGCAGGTGAGCGTTGGTCTCGGCGTCGGTGAGGTCATTGACCGCCGCCACCTCCACCTTGCCTTCGTTCCGCTCCTGGTTCGCCCGGAGCACGAGCCTTCCGATTCGTCCAAAGCCGTTGATGCCGATTCGCGTGACCATAAGCAACCTCTACGAATTCAGGGTAGTGCGCTTTCTCTCAGGTGTTCGGGCATCCCTCGGGGAATACTCTTGCCTGGTCGTGCAGTTACGAGGAAGTGTTTTCAGAGATGAGTTGTGTATCGTCCGCTGCGATATATTATCACAGCTCCCTTCCCAGGTATTCGAAGGCGGTGGATCCCGCGTATACCGCGGAATCGCCCAGCTCCGTCTCGATTCTCAGCAGCCGGTTGTACTTGGCGACCCGCTCGGACCGCGCCGGTGCGCCCGTCTTTATCTGGCGCACGTCCCAGCCGACGGCAAGGTCGGCGATGGTCGTATCCTCGGTCTCACCGGAACGGTGGCTCATCACCGCGCCCCAGCCAGCGGCCCGGGCGGTGTCCAGCGCCTGCCGCGTCTCCGTCAGCGTCCCGATCTGGTTCGGTTTGAGCAGGACCGCGTTGCTGGCGTTTTCATTGATGCTTCGGCTGATGCGCGTAATGTTGGTCACCAGCAGGTCGTCGCCCACCAGTTGCACCGTACCGCCCAGTCGCTCCTGCAGCGACTTCCAGCCCTCCCAGTCGTCCTCGGACAGGCCGTCTTCGATGCTCAGTATCGGGTACTGGGAGACCCAGCCCTCGTACAGCTCGATCAGCTCCTCCGAATCCAGCGACACGCCCTCCCGCGCCAGCACGTACTTCTCGCTTGTGACGTCGTACAGCTCGGTCGCCGCCACGTCCAACCCCAGGAACACCTCGTGGCCCGGCGTGTACCCAGCGTTCTCCACCGCCAGCAGCACCAGGTCCAGCGCGTCCTTGTTCGATGGCAGGGAAGGGGCGAAACCGCCCTCGTCTCCCACGTTGAGGTTGTGGCCCCCGGCCCGCAGCAGGAAACGCAGCGACTGGTAAATCTCGGCCCCGGCGCGGAGAGCTTCTGAGAAGGAGTCGACACCCACGGGCAAGACCATGAATTCCTGGATGTCCGCCGAATTGGAGGCGTGACGTCCCCCGTTGAGGATGTTGAACATCGGGACCGGCAGGCTCACAAGCTCGCCCTCGGACAGGTACTGCCAGAGGTTCTGTCCCCGGGAAGTCGCTGCGGCGCGGGCAACGGCCATCGACACGGCGAGGATGGCGTTGGCACCCAGTTCTCCCTTGTTCGAGGTATGGTCCAGTCCAACCATGAACTGGTCCAGCGCTTCCTGGAAGAACGGCGACCGCCCCTTGAGGTAACCGCCCAGCACGTTGTTGACGTTTGAAACCGCCTGCAGCACCCCATTCCCGCCGAAGCGCGACGGTTCCCGGTCCCGCAGCTCGACCGCTTCGTGGCTGCCCGTGCTCGCGCCCGAGGGCACCAGGGCGCGACCCACCGTCCCGTCGGTCAGAACCACTTCCGCCTCGACGGTCGGGTTGCCGCGCGAGTCGAGTACCTCGCGGCCCAGCACCGACTGTATGGAAACACTGCCGGTATCGCTGCTCATTCGGTTATCTTCATCTGAATCCGTCCGTGTTGGGGTAGATACTCGGGAGGGTAACCTACGCTCCGCGCGCTTCCGCCGCGGCGATGGCCTTCTGCACCGCGTCCACCGGATCCTCGGCGCGGATGACGCGATCGTGAATGGGAGTGCCCTCGCCCGTGTAGGTAAAGGGCCACGTGTTCAGCCCGACCACCGGAATGCCGGCGTCCAGGGCGTATGCAATCTCGCACAGCGTTCCGAAGGCCCCGCCGACGGCAATGGCTGCGGCCCCGGTGTGCACCACGATGACGTTTCGCGAGTAGCCCATCGTGGTCACTATGGGGATGTCCACGTACTGGTTTGCGTCGCTTGGGACGCGCCCCGGCAGGATGCCGATGGTGGAGCCGCCTTCCGACTTCGCTCCGCGACACACCGCTTCCATCACGCCACTGAGACCGCCGCACACCACGGTTGCCCCGCGGCGGGCCAATTCGCGGCCGACGCCTTCGCCCAGGTCGATGAGTTCCTGGCTTGGGGGGTTGCTGCTGCCGATAACGGAAATAATCATTGCAGAATCGCCTTGCTTGCCGCGTCGATAGTGTCGAGCAGGGGAGCGGGGTAGACGCCGATCCAGAATACCGCCAGCAGCCCGATGCCCAGCACCGCCAGCATCGTGACCGATGGGCGCCGGCCCAGGGCGGGGTAGGTCTCGAACAGTGCCGCGCCGTACCGCGGGGCCGGTTCGTCGGCTTCGTGATGCTCGTCGCCGTGGTCCGCGTCGATGTGTTCGTAGCCGTACCCGTGGCCGAAGGCAGGCTCGCCCTCCGCAGGAGATATGTACATATGCCGTATCACCTGCAGGTAGTAGTAGAGCGATACCAGGCTGGCGAATACTGCCAGGCCGGCCAGCCAGAGGAACCCTTCGTCAGCCACGGCGGTGAACAGGTAGAACTTGATGGCGAATCCGGCGAATATGGGCAGTCCGGCCAGCGAGAACATCCCGATGGCAATGGCCGCCGCCAGGAACGGCTGCGTGCCGGCCAGCCCGTTCAGGTCGGCCATCATCTCTTTGCCGGTCATGTTGAAGAACGATATGAGTCCACCAAAAACGACGAAGCTGGTCGCCGAATACCCCACTATGTACAACATCACCGCGTTTGAAGGCAGATTCGAGTCCAGCGAGAGTGCCGCCACTCCGGCGAGAATGAACCCGCTGTGGCCGATACTGGAGTAGGCCAGCAGTCGCTTCAGGTTCTGTTGCGCCAGGGCCACCAGGTTGCCCACCATCATCGTGACCGCCGCCAGCACGGCGAGAATGAGCTGCCACTGCTCCCACCGGTCGCCGGCGGGCACGAACCCCTCGGCCGCCAGCCGCAACACCAGCGCGAAGGCTGCCGCCTTGGAGCCGATGGACAGGTACGCCGTGATGGGATAGGGCGCTCCCTCGTATACGTCCGGCGCCCACATGTGGAACGGCACCGCCGCCACCTTGAAGCCAAGGCCCACCAGGATGAGCGCCACGCCGACCCACAGCGACGGGCTCACCGCGTCGGCGGCGGCCAGTCCTGCCGCGATGGCCTCGAACTTCGTTACCCCCAGCACGCCGTAGACCATGCTGACGCCGTAGAGCAGCAGGGCGGAGCTGAAGGCCCCGATGATTATGTACTTCAGGCCCGCTTCGTTGGATTTCGAGTCGTCCCGTGCGTAGGCTGCCAGCACGTACAGGCTGAAGCTCAACAGCTCCAGCGCAATGTATGCCGTCAGAAGCTCCCGCGCCTGGGCCATCAAGTTCATGCCTAGGACCGAGAACAACACCAGCCCATAGAACTCTCCCTTGTGAGCCAAGTGCCGGTCCACGAAGTCCATTGAACTCAGGATGATAAACACCCCGATGCCCATGAACACGACCTTGAACCACAAGGAGAAGTCGTCCACTCCCAGCAGCCCGTTGTAGAGCGTCTCGTCGACGCCCCAGAGCATGAATACCGAAACGGCGATCAGCGCCAGCAGCCCGGCGATGGACAGCCATCCCAGCAGGTTCTTGTGGGCCTCCGGCAGCAGCAGGTCGGCCGCAAAAACCAGGAACGCCAAGCCCGCCAGGGCGAACTCCGGCGTGAGAAGGTCGAGATTGGCAGTTAGCGGCACGACTTCCTAGACTCCCGGTATGGACGGGATGCTGACGTTGATAACCCTCATGATGGGCTCAGGCCAGATGCCGACGAAGATTATTACCAGCACGAACGCTCCGGCCACCGACTTTTCCATTACGCCGGCGTCCGACAGCCCTGACCATCGCACGTCCGGCTCCCCGTAGAAGGTCCGGGCCAGCAGGCGCAGAATGTACACCGCGGTCAGGGCCGCCCCGATGACGGCCAGTATTGCCAATGGCAGGTACGTCCGGAATGCCCCGGTGAACACCATGAATTCAGCGATGAATCCGCTCATACCCGGCAGACCCAAGGAGCAGAGACCGGCGATGGCAAAGAAGAAGCTAGTGACGCCCATGCGGCCGAACAGGCCGTTCAGCACGTTTATGTCGCGCACGTGCGTCCTGTCGTAGATTGCGCCCACCAGCACGAACATGAGGGCCGTCATTATGCCGTGGGAGAACATCTGCAGCACGGCGCCACCCATGCCGATCGTGTCCAGCGTGGCTATGCCCATCAGCACATAGCCCATGTGGCTGACGCTGGAATAGCCGATGATGTACTTCAGGTCCTGCTGCGACATCGCAGACATCGCGCCGTACAGCACATTGACCGTGCCGAGGGCGATTAGCACGGGCATCCAAGCATCGGCCCCTTCCGGCAAAAGGAAGATCCCGACGCGAATGATGCCGTAGGCGCCAAGCTTCATCAGCACGCCCGCGTGCAGCATCGACACGGCCGTTGGCGCTGCCACGTGGCCGTCTGGCGACCAGGTGTGGAAAGGCCACAGGCCGGCCAGCGATCCGAAGCCAACCATGAATAGAGGGAATACCAGCGTCTGGAAGGTGCTGTCGAACTGACCTCCCGCCGCCAGGTCGCTGAGGCGTTGCAGAGAGAAGGTCCCTTCGCCCATGCTGGAGGCCTCGGCGTAAACTGCCAGGATTCCCACCCATATCAGGATGCTTCCCGCCACGAGGAACAGGATCAGCTTCGTCGCACCGTATTCCTTGGTGCGCAGGAAGTTGCTGAAATTGGTGCTGCTGCCCCACACGCCGATGAGCAGGTACATCGGCAGCACAGCCAGTTCGTAGAAGAAGAACAGGAAGAACAGGTCGCGAACGACGAAGACGCCGTAAACACCCGCGGCCAGGGCCAGCAGCAGGACGAAGAACTCGCGGGTGCGGTAGGTGATGTTCTGCGAAATCATCACCCCGCCCATGAGCACGATGCCGTTCAGCACCAGCAGCGGGGTCGATATGCCGTCCACGCCCAGCGACAGGTTGACGTCCATCGGGCCGGGCAGCCATTCGTAGGTGCGGCTGAACTGGAAACCGCCGAAATCATAGTCGTAGCGGGCAAATATCAGCACCGAAAGGACCAGCGATATCGCGCCGATGAACAGCGCGAAGTACCACGAGTCCTTCGGCCGGTCTCCGGGCATTAACATCATCAGCCCGGCGCCGGCCAGCGGCACCAGTATCAGCAGCAGCAGGGCTACGCTGTCGAAATTGGCCACTATCTGACCTTCCCGAACGACGCCGTATCTCCAAACGAAGAGCGCGTCAGGTTGCCAGTGCAGCTATTGCGGATCATTCCATTCACGAGGTTATCAGCCACCAGAAGATGCCCAGTCCCACCACGCCCAGCGTCATCGCCAGCGCGTAGCTGTACAGGTGCCCGGTTACGTGCAGCCTCAGCTTTACGCCGAACCAGCGCACGGTGTCCGCCGGGCCGTTTATGCCAACGTCGTTGATGATGGCCCGGTCGAAGAAGCCGATGAAGTTGGCCAGGGCCAGCACTACGCGGTCGATGGCCCACTGGTAGATCTCGTCGAAGTAATATTTGTTTTCCACCACCTTGAGTATCGGCGCGAATCTCTCCCTGGTGGACTCCAGCGAGATGCTTCGTTGTTCGTATACGAGGTAGGTGAAGACGAAGGAACCCACCGCCAATACAGCCGAGAGGATCCCGATCCACAACGTGAACTCGAACCCGTGGCCCTCGTGGTAGAACAGGAAGTAGCCGAACCCGCCGAAGGAACCAGGCCAGTTGAAGCTGATGAAACCGAACCCCACGGCCAGCACCGCCAGCAGCATCAGCGGCACGGTCATCACGTACGGCGATTCGTGGGCGTGTTCCAGCTCTCGAGGCAGCCTCCCGAAGAAGGTCACGAACAGCGCCCGTCCCATGTACAGGGCGCTCAGCAGTGCGGCGATCATCGCGAACACGATGAACGCCGGGTTCAAGCCGTTGTTCACAGACTGCAGGATTTCGTCCTTGCTCCAGAAACCCGCCAGGATGGGTATGCCGCCCAACGACATCGCACCTATGGCGAACACCAGGGCGGTGATGGGCATTACCCGTCGCAGCCCGCCCAGCTTCGCGATCTCCTGCTCTTCGGTGCTGTGGATGACGCTGCCCGATCCCAGGAACAGCAGCGCCTTGGCGAATCCGTGCGCCAGCAGGTGGAATATCGCTGCGGTGTAGCCACCGGCGCCCAGTGACAGCATCATCAGCCCCAGGTGGCTCACGGTCGAATATGCCAAGATCCGCTTTATGTCGGTGGCGACAAGCGCAATTGTTGCCGTTACCAGCGCGGTTACCAGTCCCACGATGGCCACCACCATCAGCGGCAGGCCGTCCCCCGCCTCGAACAGCGGGAACGTGCGGGCCACCAGGAACACCCCGGCCACCACCATTGTCGCCGCGTGAATCAGGGCGCTGACCGGCGTCGGGCCCTCCATGGCGTCCGGCAGCCAGACGTGGAAGGGAATCTGCGCCGATTTGCCCATCGCCCCCAGGAACAGCAGCAGCGCGGCTGCGACGGCGTATCCGTCACTCAAAGCACCGGTCTGCAGCGCCTCGAATGCGTCGGTCATTCCGAAGGAGCCTACCTGCCACCACAGCAGCAGTATGCCAATCAGCAGGCCGACGTCGCCGATGCGCGTGACGATGAACGCCTTTTTGGCCGCCTCTCTCGCCGCCGGTCGTTCGTGCCAGAATCCGATGAGCATGTAGGAGCAGACGCCCACCAGCTCCCAGGCCACGTAGAGCAGCAGGAAGCTGTCGGCGAGGATGATCGTCAGCATCGAGGCCGCGAACAGCGCGTGAACTGCGAAATACCAGTTAATGCGCGGGTCGCCGCGCATGTAGCCCAGCGAGTAAATTTGCACCATCAGGGCCACGAACGTGACCAGCCCCAGCATCGCCAGGGTAAGCGGGTCAACGAAGAAGCCCCACGTGAGGGTCACGCTGTCGCTCAGCTCGGGCAGCCCGGCGTTGAACCAGACTCTCTCGAAGTTGCAGGTCAGCGCCTCGGTGCCAATGGCAATTCCGCAGTGCTCGGTGGTGTCAGTTGCGGCAAGCCAGCCGAACAGCGTAATCCAGAAGAAAATGAACCCCGCGCCAATGGCGGGAATGGAAAGAAGGGCCCCCTTGCCGGGTAGCCTGTTGCCGATGACTACGATGATCGGCGCTGCGGCGAAGCTGAACACCGGGATGAGCCAGGCCCACTGCATCAGTTGGCGGCTCCCGTTCCCAAAGCCCCGGTCCCGGCTGGTTGGATATCCACGCGCCTCTCTACCATTTCATCAAGTTGATTTCGTCCACGTTGACCGTGGAGCGGTTGCGGTACATCCGCAGAATGATTGCCAGGGCCAGACCGACCTCGGCCGCGGCCACCGTGATGATGAAGATCGCGATGAGCTGCCCGTCGAAGCTGTTGAACTTCCCGAATCCCTCCATGTGCGACGCTGCGGCAATCAGGTTGATATTGACGGCGTTCAGCATCAGCTCGATGGACATCAGGATGAGCACGGCGCTCCGGCGCGCCAGCACACCGTACAGGCCGATTACGAAGAGGGCGGCGCTCAGGAGCTGAAACCAGACCAGGTCAACCACGGACTAGTTCTCCCCAGGCCCGGATCGGGCGATGATTATGGCCCCGATGAGCGCGACTAGCAACACCAGCGAGGCTATCTCGAAGGGGACGGCCCACGTGGTGAACAGCGACATGCCTATATCCGTGAAGGCGGCGTTCTGCGCCTCGGTGTCCCGCACGGAGTTGATCAGGAACGCCGGCACCAGCACCGCCAGCAGTCCCAGCGCTGCCACCAGCGCCAGGGGCCATTGCTTGTTGTCCGACGTGCGCGGGTACTCAGCGCCGCGCGTAAGCATGATGGCGAATATCAGTACGATGACGATGGCCCCGCCGTATATCAGCACCTGCACCAGCGCCAGGAATTCGGCGAACAGCAACAGGTACACTCCGGCCACGGCCACCAGCGATACCAGCAGCGCCAGCGCGGCGTGAACGATGTTGCGACTGGCCACAACGGCCAGTCCGCCGCCCAGAACGACGACGGCCAGCACTATGAACAGTGCCAAGGACATTCAGCGCTAGCTCCCGCTCCCGGTCGACGCCGCTTCCGGTTTCGCCCGCTTCGTGGGCGGCACCCAGTCGGTATCCTGCTGATGCTTCCAGCCCAGCTCGAGCAACTCCGGCAGGTCGACCCGGTCGCCGTTGCGGGCGTAGGTGCTCATCTCGTGCTCATGGGACATCACAATTGCGTCGAAGTTGCACCACTCGACGCAGATTCCGCAGAGAATGCAGCGGTTGAGGTTGATCTCGAAGCTCTCGACAATCTTGCGGCGGGTGCTCTTGCCCTCCGCCTGCAGGGGGTTGTCCTGCATCGTGGACGACATGCACTGGGTCGGGCAGTGCCGAATGCACACCATGCAGCTCGTGCAGTAGGGTTCGCCCACTTCCTCGTCCCAGGTCAGCGCCGGAAAGCCCATGAACCTCGGCTGAACCGGAGTGGGCGCCTCCTCCCGATGTAGCAGGTTGCCTGTGGCCGGGTACTGCCGCGTCACCGGCGCCCTCAGGCCCTTGGCCGAGGAGACCAGGGTTACGAACATGCCTTTTACGCTGTTCCACATATCAGTCTCCTGTCTCCTGTCCGGCTCCCGTCTCCTGTACCGGGGCGGCGGGTCGGGCGCGTTGCTCTCGACGTGATGCCATCAGAGCCTCCTGCCTCGCCTTCACCTGCGCCACGCGGCTCGTCGGGCCGGCCATCCGGCGGTAAATGGCGTATGCCACCCAGATCAGGCCCGTCAGCGACATCAGCGTCAGCGACCACGCTGGCCACCCGTAGAACAGGTAGATAGCCGTCATAACCACGGTTAGGAACGACAGCGGCACAACCACCTTCCAGGCAAAGGCCATGAGCTGGTCGATGCGCAACCTGGGGAAAGTGCCCCGTATCCAGACAATTACCAAGATCACCAGGTAAACCTTGAACAGGAACCAGATGATCTCCCAGTTGCCTTCCAGCCCCGGCCCTGCCCAGCCGCCGAAGAACAGTATCACCGTCAGCGCCGCGATTGCGAACGTGTTTATGTACTCCGCCAGGAAGAACAGCGACCAGTGGGCCCCGCTGTATTCCACGAAGGGCCCGCCCACGATCTCCGACTCCGCGAAATAGATGTCGAAGGGCGTGCGTCCCACCTCGGCCAGCCCTGCGATGAAGAACACCACCAAGCCCAGCGGCTGCACCAGCACGAACGGGTAGCTGCCCTGCGCCGCCACTATCTCCCGCAGATTCAGCGACTGCGCCAGCATTGCTATGGACACCGCCACCATGATGATGGGTATCTCGTAGCTCACCAACTGCGCCGCCGCCCGAAGCCCGCCCAGCGTCCCGTACTTGTTGGCCGATCCCCATCCAGCCAGCACCAGCCCGAGAATCCCGATGACCGAAAAGGCAATGATGTAGAACAACCCCAGGTCCAGGTTCTTGATGACCGCGTTCTGCGCTCCTGGTATCGTCACCCAGATCATGAACGCCGACAGCATCACGATCACTGGAGCGCCCCAGAAGATGGCCTTCTCCGACGACGTCGGAATGATGTCTTCCTTGATGATCAGCTTTATCGCATCTGCGACCGGCTGTAGCGTTCCCATGGGCCCGCTGCGGGTGGGTCCCAGCCTCCGCTGCAGCCGTCCCAGGGCCTTGCGCTCCAGCCACGTCAGCGAAAGCACGATGATGGCCAGGGCGTTGAACATCAAGAAAAGCCCCAGCGCTATCCAGCCGAGATCGGCCCACGATATAAACATCAGGCCGGGCATCAGCGGTCTACCTCGCCCATCACGATGTCCAGCGACCCCAGTATCACCACCGAGTCGGCAACCCACGTGTCGATCAGCATGTGCCGGATCGCTGACAGGTTGCAGAAGGAGGGAGGCCGTAACTTGAGCCGGTAGGGGCGATCGGCCCCGTCGCTCACCAGGTACACCCCGATCTCGCCGCGCGGATTCTCAGCCCGCACGTATACCTCGCCGGCTGGCGGCCGCAGCAGACGTCTGCTGCCGCCCGGCGCGGAGTTGATGGCGGCCAGAGGCTGCTCGCTATACACCGGCCACATTTCGTCCCACTGTTGAATCGCCTGCTCGAGAATGCGCAGAGACTCGTAGCACTCCTGCACCCGCAGGTAGTATCGGTCCCAGCAGTCCCCGTCCAGGCCTATCGGAACTTCGAAGTCGAATCGGTCGTAGATGGAATAAGGTGCAGCCCTCCGCACGTCGTAGTCCACCCCCGACGCCCTCAAGCAGGGCCCGGTCAGGCCGTAATCGATGGCGTCCTCCGCCGTTATCGGCGATATGTCCTTCAGCCGCGCGAGGAATATCTCATTGAAGCTGAGCAGCCTGTCCGACTCTTCCAGGTCTTCGCGAATCAGCGGCATAAGTTCCCGCAGGCGGGGAATGAAGTATTCCGGCACGTCTTCCTTGATGCCGCCCACGCGAAAGTAGTTGTGCATCATTCGGGCGCCGGACACCGCTTCGAAGAATCCCTGGATGCGCTCCCGGCCACGGAAGCAGAACATCGACGGCGTCATCGCCCCCGCGTCCAGTCCCATGGTCGCGATGAACAGCAGGTGGCTGGCGACTCGGTTCAGTTCGCACAGCATGACCCGCACGTACTCCGCACGCTCCGGTATTTCCAGGCCCATCAGCTTTTCGACGGCCCGGCAGTAAACGTGCTCGTTGTTGAAGTTGGCGATGTAATCCAGCCGGTCGAAAAGCGTGATTACCTGGTGGTACTGCTCGCCTTCACACAGCTTCTCGGACCCGCGATGCAGGTAGCCGATGTGCGGCACGATGTCGACGATCTTCTCGCCGTCCACCCAGAGGACCATGCGGAACACGCCATGCGTAGAAGGATGCTGCGGCCCCATGTTCAGCAGCATCTCGATCTGTTCGCCCTGGGGCGTCGTATTCAGTCTGGTCTCTACCATCTCACTTCAGTTTCCCGGCATTCATTCGTATGCCAGCCCCGTGGGCCTGGTCCGGCTTTCTACTCAAGCAGTCCGGGGATTACTATTTTCGGCCCCTTGACGGGCTTCACCTCGTTGCTCATCCACGTGTCTTCTTCGAAATAAAAGCCCGCTTCTATCAGCACCTCATCCAGGGCGCCAAGATTATGGCAGTCTTGCAGGTATTCCGCCACCTGCTTGCGCAGCGCCTTCCGGGCCTCTTCCAGCGTGTCGCCGAAAGCCGTGATTACCAGCTCCGGGCAGACCGCCTGCCAGGCGTCGCCAAACTTCGATTCCTCTATCTGGTAAACGACCTTGTCCTTCATGGCAGGTCCGCAAACTCCAGCTCAAGTTCGGTTTCGTCGGTGATTTCCGGGAATCCGGCCGAGGCCAGGGCTCCGGCCATGCTCTCGGCGCAATCCTGATTCGAAATCCACGACAGCATCGCCTGCACCAGTTCTTCCCTGGCGGAATCCGGGGATTCGCCTTCTCCTGTGATGTCAATCCCCTCAATTCGGGCCACGTACTTGCTGTCCTCCTGTTGCACCCTTGCTGTCAATGTCAGTCGCTCCAACGAAATACTTGCTCCTTTAACAGCGACCGGCAACTAGAACTCGCGGTATTCAAAGAAGGGGAATTCCTTGCGCCCCGGGTGACCCTCGAAATCGTCGTAGAGGAGAAGCGGCGACAGGTCAGGATGCCCTTCAAAGGAAACTCCGAACAGGTCATGGGCCTCGCGCTCGTACCAGTCGGCGGCTCGCCAGACCGCGGCGACCGAGGGCACCACCGGATCGTCGTAGGGGGCTTCCGTCTTGAGTACGATTGTACGTTCCGGGTCCAGCGACTGAAGAAAGTACACCATCTCCACCCTTCCGCCGGTCTCCGGAGCAGCTTCCTCTGATTCGCCTCCCCCGTGGCCGCGCCCGCCCCCTGAAGCCCCGCTCCCGGACGGATAGTCGACGGCCGCCAGGCAAAGAAGCATCTTCGCGCCTATGCGTTCGTCGTCTTTCAGCGCGCGGCACGCATTGACGATGTTCCGCCGGGCAACTGACACTTGGGGAAGGTCGCTCAGCGTTCCCGGAGTGGGTCCGTATTGCCCGAGGACTTCCAGTGCGGAAAACAACAGCGCGCGCCCGTCTTCACTGAGGGGACTGAGGTCGGGCCCGGAGGGTTCCATGTCTTCAGCCACGGATTCACCCTCTTCCGCGGGCGCCCCATTCTGCGCGTCTACGGGGCCGTTCCCGGCTTCCGTCACTTGCTTCCGGCGTCCTGCATGATTTTCTCCTGCAGCTTCAGGATGCCATAAAGCAGGGCTTCGGGCCGGGGAGGACAACCGGGGACATACACGTCGACCGGAATTATGTGGTCAACGCCCATCACCACGGAGTAAGAGCGGTAGTAGGGACCGCCGTTGGTGGCGCAGCTCCCCATCGCGATCACCCACTTCGGCTCCGGCATCTGTTCGTACAGCAACCGGATGGGCTCCGCCATCTTCTTCACCACCGTCCCGGCAACGATCATCACGTCCGACTGGCGCGGCGAGGGCCATGTGACCACGCCGAAACGGTCGAAATCGTGGTGGGCCATGTAGGTGGATATCATCTCGATTGCGCAGCACGCCAACCCGAAGCTGAGTGTCCACAGGGACGACTTGCGCGCCATGGCGAACAACTGGTCGGTAGTGGTCGTGATGACCCCGGGAGCGCGTCCGCCCATGGCCTGGTCAAACAGGCTGGGGCCGGGCTGGTTGCCGGTGCCCAGGATTATTTCTGCCATTCAAGCACCCCTTTGCGCCAGGCGTATACGATGGCGAAGGCCAGCACTGCCAGGAACAGCATCATGGCGTAGAAGGGCAGCGAGGTCACCTGGTCCTGGAGGAAGATGACCGCCCAGGGAAAGAGGAATACCGCTTCAACATCGAATATCAGGAACAGGATCGCAAAAATATAGAAGCGGACATTGATGTTCGACCAGTTGTAGGGAGTGGCGGGAATGCCGCACTCATACGTTGTCAGCTTGACATCAGAAGAACGACGCGCCGACAGAACCTGCGACGCGGTGAACATCCCGATTATGGCGGCAGACGCTATCACTGCGGAGAGAGCGACCGCCGTCCAGTTTTCAGTGAAAATTTCGGGGTTGAAGACCTGAAGCAACATTTCTCAGCCGGTCTGCCATTCTCCGAAACGCATCGCCGTGACGCCTGCGTTCCGAATTAAAATCCCCGTTGCCAGCGAACGCGAATATATCACCCGGCTATTTGAGTGTCAATTGAGACAGATACGAATCAGCCTCAAATCCCTCTCTCATTATGTCAATCACCCCGCAATTCCGTCGACGATATGTCGCGCCGGAACTCCTCCTCCGTAATCTCCGCGAACATCGGCGCGAACCCGGCCGGAATGTCCACGTCCGCCAGGGTACGAAACTCTCCGCCTTCCGAACGGCCCGCCACCAGGAACTTCGTCCTCCCGGCCATCATCTCCGCCAGCGCCAGCATCATCTCCGCATCGCCGCCGTAGTAGCGCGGCGCCACCAGCCGTATCGTCGTGTCCCACCCCTGCACGAATGTCCTCCCCGGGAACAGCGCGGCCTTCTTCTGAAACGTCTCCGCCCGCGTCAGGACCACCGTGTCCTCCATACCGAACTGCGACAGCCTGCGCTCTACTTCCTCGATCTCCAGCGGTGGCTTGTCCACATTGGTCACCGACAGCTCGAACGCACCTGCCGTTCCGGAAGCGCGGGTGGCGGTCTCCATCATTTCCCGGTGCCCGACGTGCAGCGGATTGAACGACCCGGGCAGCAGCACCTGCGGCACGTCGCCCTCAGCCTCCATGCTCCCGTCCGGATGCCGCACCACCCAGCGAATGTGTCCCTCCAGCAGTTCCCCCAGAGGCTGGGGACGGTCGTAGTGCCCCGGCTCCAGGTAATCCCCATCGGTGAGTCCCAGGTCAAGGTCCGGGTCCAGTCCCGACATCTCCGACAGAGCCTGCACGATCAGCCGGCTCACAACGTCTTCCTCGCCCGCCCGGTCGCGCAGTCCCTTATCGAACGTGAGCGACCAGATAGCGGTGATGCGAGCATCCCAAGCCGCAACGAACGCCCGGTGTTCGCCCCGCCGGTACCGGTCGGTGGCGATGGCCGCGGCGCAGGCCAGCCCCACCACCGGCGAATCGTCCTCCCGCTGTGCCCGCGCCCGCTGGTAGGCCCGCTTGGCCAGCTGTATGGCCGTGTCCGCCGACGCCGACTGCTCTGGCTCGAACCCCAGGAAGTCCTGCATAGCCACCCGCCCGTACGGCACCACCACCTCCAGGATGGTTCTCGACGCTCCGCTCACTCCCAGCAGCCAGGCAACCGCCTGTGTGCCCGCGCCCGAGACCGCCAGCACAGTCTTGTGCGGAGCATCATGCAGCTGCTGGATGTATGGCCGAATCTCTTCCATCCGGGGAAATCTCTCCTCTGCCATTCCGAGGCGTCGTGTCCGGTTGACGTGTCCGGTTACTGAAGCGTGTAAGGCGTGCGGTCAATCTCCGACATGTGGGCGCGCGAGAATGCGACCTCGCCCGACTGCTTCTCCGTGTAGGCCCGCAACCATTCTTCCGGCATCAGTTGCCGGGCGTCCCGCCAGATGAGGGGCTGGGCGTCGCTGATTGTGTGCCCGTCCACGACCTCCGCGAGGAAGCAGGTCATGTCGCCGCCGTCCATCGCGTTCACCACGCGGCAGTCCAACCATCCCCAGCAGTCCGACAGCAGCGGGCTTCCCGTTGCTCCCGCCTCGAAGTCCAGCGCTTCCAGCTTGTCGAGGTCTCGCCCCGAATGCATTCCAAACCTGTCAATCCAGTCCAGTTGCTCCGCCCTCGGGAAGTTGAGGGCGAAGGCGCCGCTTCCCATGATCATTTCGCGACTCTGGTTGGTCTTGTATATCTGGGTGACCACCCGAGGCCGCTCGGGGACGATCGACGCCCCCCCGATGGACAGGCAAAGCTGGGCGTTGTACCGCCCCTGCCAGTGGCTCGACACCACGGCCAGCGGAGCCCAGAGGTTCCCCATGATGGGCGCGATCTTGGCGTAATCCATACAAAATCCCAACAGAATCCCACCGAAGAAATCGAAGGAAGTTTAGCACAGCCGCTACCTGGCAGCCCCCTCAATTCCCATGGTTTCCCAGGCCCATCGGCATAGCGGCTAAGGCAAATACGGCAAGTCGACAAAAACATCTCGCCCCGGCCCTGCCGTCATTTGCTGCGCGCAGCGCCCCTGCCGTCATTTGCCGCGCGCAGCGCCCCTGCCGTCATTTGCCGCGCGCAGCGCCCCTGCCGTCATTTGCTCAACGCAGTTGTTACCAGTCGGGCGAGTGGTCGCGTGCCTCGTTGTGCGTCAGCCTCCGCTGGTTGCTGCCGTCGGCGTCCATCACGAATATCTCGGCTTCCCCGTGCACATCCGAAACGAACGCAATCCGCTTGCCGTCCGGAGACCAAACCGGCTGCGAGTCCTCGGCTTCGTTGGTCGTCAGGCGCCGGGCAGGGTCGTCGGTGTCGGTCTCGATGACGTAGATCTCGGCGTTGCCGTCCCTCTCCGACACGTACGCCAGCGTGTCGCCGTCCGGCGCCCAGTCCGGTGAGTGGTCCGCCTCGGCCGAGGCTATCAGCCGGTTGGCCTTCACCGGCCCACGCCAGTCGTCATCGTCCTCCGGCAGCAGCAGGTAGATGTCGCGGTTGCCGTCCACGTTGCGAACGAAGGCGATTGCGTCCCCGTCGGGCGACCACACCGGGGCCAGGTCGTTCTCCGACGTCAACTGGAACAGGTTCACGCCCCCCGGATTTCGCAGCCACAGGCCCTGCGTCCCTTCGTCACCCCGTCGCGAGAAGACCAGCCACTCCCCGTCCGGGGACCAGTCGCCCAGCACTTCATCCGTCTCAGCCGTGGTGATCCTGACCGGGGCGCCCTGCTCCCCTTGGTCACCCTGGTCCAAGGCCGAAACGTACACGTCCCCGTTGCCGTCCTGGTCCGTCACATACGCAAGCGAGTCGCCTTCGGAGTTCCAGCGCGGCGATTCCTCGTTCCCCTCGGGGGACGCAATCCGCTCTACCGATTCCTCTTCGCCCACCGTGACGACCCTGATATCCAGGCTGCCGGAATCACCCGATACAAAGGCCACGCTCTCGCCATCGGGCGACAGCCGTGGCTCCGATTCCGTCGAAGACGCCAGCCTCACCAGCGGAGCGGATTCTCCAGAGTCAGGGTCGACCACGTAAATCTCGGCGTCGCCCTCCTCCTCCGAAACGTACACCACATCGCCGCCCGAGGTCTGGCAGGCCATCGCCAAAAGGGCCATCGCGGCCAATCCTGCGACACCCAGCGCTCGAATCATTGCCCGCATCATCTTCTTCCATCGCCCAATATTATGTAAATTATAGCCGCGACGGCTCCGAAGAACAGGAATGAGCGCGACAGGGATTGGCCGATTTTAGGCCCGTGCCTTGTCCCGTATTGATCCGCGCTTATTGACATGTGGCGCCGCCCGTAACTAGCATTGCCCCAATATCTCACTGGCCGGGGAGGCACATGATGAAAGCGTTGATCGGGGCTACTCTGATAGATGGCACTGGCGGCCCGGCTCTGCCTGACTCCGCCGTGCTCCTGGACGGCGACCGCATCCAGGCGGTCGGCCCCCGCGCCGCCGTTGAAATTCCCCCGGGAACCGAGGAAGTCGACCTCTCCGGCCTGACCCTCCTACCCGGCCTCATCGACACCCACGACCACCTGGCCGACAAGAACTACACCCTCCTCTCCCGATGGGAAATCGAGGAGCCTACATCGCTGGCCCACCTCAAGACCGCGAAGGCCATCGAGGACTCCCTGGCCGCCGGATACACCACCATCCGCGACGCGGGCGGCCTCGACGCCGGGTTCAAGCAGGCCATTGCCGAGGGGCTGCTGAACGGCCCCCGCCTGCTCACTGCCGTGTCCATCATCTCCCCCACCGGCGGCATCGGCGACCGCGTCGCTCCCTCCGGCCACCGCACCGCCTTCGCCACCGACCCCATGCGCCCCATCGGCGTCGCCAACGGCCCTCAGGCCGTCCGCGGCATGGTCCGCGAGATGGTCCGCGTCGGCGCAGATGTCATCAAGTTCGCCACCACCGGGGGCGCAAGTTCCCGCCAGGGCCACGGCCCCTTGGACATCGCCTTCGGCCCCGACGAGGTGAAAGCCTTGGTCGACGAGGCCACCGGGCAGGGCAAGCTCACCATGTGCCATGCTCTCGGCGGCCCCGGTCTGCGAATGTGCATCGAGGCCGGCGTCGGCTCCGTCGAGCACGGCTGCTACCTCGCCGACGACCCCGACCTCCTGAAGATCATGGCCGACAACAACACCTTCTTCACGCCAACCTTCGAGGTGTACCAGTTCCACTCCACCATCAGCGCCCCCCACGTGAAGGCCCGCGCCGAGGCCCTGTTCCGCACCCACCAGGACAGCCTGCACAAGGCCGTCGAGGCCGGGGCCAAGATTACCGCCGGAACCGACGCGGGGGGATTCGTCCACGGCGACAACGCCCGCGAGATCGAGCTGATGGTCGAGCGCGGCCTCAGCGCCATGCAGGCCATCCAGACCGCCACCGGCTGGGCCGCCGAGTGCATCGGCCTCCAGAAGGAAATCGGCACCGTCGAGAAGGGCAAACAGGCCGACCTTCTCGCCGTCGACGGCGACCCCCTCAAGAGCATCGGCGTCCTCCGCGACAGGGAGGCCATCAGGCTGGTGGTGAAGGGCGGCGTTGCCTGCGTCGACAAGCTGCCTGCCAAAACCCCCGTGGCCGTCTAGCCACCGCCGCGTCTGGTATGCGCTTCCACGTCCTGACGCTGTTTCCCGAGGCCTTCGCTACGCCGCTGCAGTTCAGCATCGTGGCTCGGGCGGTCCAGCGCGGGCACGTTACCATCGAGGTCTCCGACATCCGCGACTACACCCACGACGCCCACGGCACCGCCGACGACACCCAGTTCGGCGGTGGATACGGCATGGTGATGAAACCGGAGCCGGTGTTCGAGGCCACCGAAGCCGCCCTCTCCGGCTATTCGAACGAAGAGCGAGCCGCAATACCTGTGATACTCCTGACCCCCCAGGGCGAGCTGCTCAGCCAGAAGCTGGTTGAAGAACTGACCGCGGCCCCGGCCATCGCCCTCCTCTGCGGCCACTACGCCGGCGTGGACGAGCGCATCGCCGACGGCGTGGCGACCCGCCAGGTCAGCGTCGGCGACTACGTCCTTACCGGTGGAGAACTTCCCGCCATGATCATCATCGACGCCGTTACCCGCCTGCTCCCCGGCGTGGTCGGCTCCCCCGAAAGCGTCGCCGGCGACTCCATCACCACCGGCCTCCTGCAGCATCCCCTGTACACCCGCCCGGCCGAGTATCGCGGCATGGCCGCCCCCGACGTCCTGCTGTCCGGCCACCACGCAGAGATCGAGCGATGGCGCAGGCGCAAGTCCCTCGAACGCACCCTGGCCCGCCGACCCGACCTGCTCCGCACCGCTCCGCTTACTGACGACGACCGCCGCTACCTCCGATCTCTGGGATACAAAGACAATGCCCAAGACTGACTTTAAGTTCCGCACCGACTTTCGCGTCCGCTGGATGGAGTGCGACGCCCAGGGCATCGTCTTCAACGGCACATACCTCGGCTACCTGGAACTGGCCCAGGCCGAGTACTACCGCAACCTCGGCATCGGCATCTACCACATGCCCCAGTCCGGCTACTTCGACTTCGCCGTCGTCAAGACCACCATCGAGTTCAAGGCCCCGGCAAAGGTCGACGAAATCGTCGAGGCATACGTCCGCGTGTCCCGGTTCGGAAATACCAGCATGGACCTTGAGATGGAGCTCTACCGCCCCGACCCGGAGCTGCTGCTCACACGGATCGACGCCGTGTACGTCGGATACGACGCCGCCACAGAGGCTACTCGCCGCATCCCCGACGACCTGCGCGAGATCATCGGCCACTACGAGGAGACCGGCGAAGTCCTCCCCCTCTCCCGCTTCCCTGCCCTCGCTGACGCCGTGGCTCACACGCCTCCCGGTGCAGGGCATCGCCCCCTTTCCGGATAGTCCGTCCCTTCAAGGGCACAGTGACACAGGGCAATCGCGTTTTAAACGCTGGAGGCCTTGCGACCCGTCATTCCCGCGCAGGCGGGAATCCAACCCCCCCTATCCCTTGCCGATTTGACCACCTGATTCGCAACCCTGACTGCTGGAGTCTCCTCCTTGCCATGAAGCGTTGTGTGGCGTACAATTGTTCTAATTGAGAACGCCCTGAACCTCCACAATACTCCGTCGCAAATAAAGGCCAAATTGATACTAAAGTTACACAATGTTACAGAATGTTGCATCGTTACAGAATGTTGCATCTCCACGAGAGGACCCACGGAAAATGAGACTGGAGTCCCGACTGGCATCCCCTCAAAGGCATCGGATTCTGGCCTATCCCATCTCCTCGAAGGAGATGGTTCGGGTGGGGGCGAAAATCCCAAGCCGAACACACCTGACCGGCCAGACCACCTGATTGCGGACCCTGCCCGGCCCGTTCCTTTCATTGACGAAAATCGTCGGCCATCTTAGACTAGTGTCGCCCCCGCTCTTCGCTTGGCGTTCGCAGAAGTGTCGGGAACATGGAGGTACCGCCGCCCGATGGCCCGACTTTTCGACCTGCACATCCACACCACCAAAGGCAGCAGCGACAGCAGCCTCACCCCCGAAGACATGGTGCTGGAAGCCGACCGGCTCGGGCTCCGTGGCCTCTGCATCACCGAGCACGCCGGGCCATGGGACCGCCACGAGTTTCAGAAGTTCGCCGCCCTCCACAGCGTGGTCCTGATTCGGGCCATGGAAGTGGAGACCGACATGGGCCACATGCTCGCCTTCGGCCTCGACAAGTACCAGGCCGGCTTCAACAAGGCCGCCGAGCTCCGTAAGGCCGCCACCGCCGCCGGAGGGTTCGTCATCACCGCCCACCCGTTCCGCGGGGTTCTCAGCGGCAACGGCAACCGTTCCCGCGCCCTCATCTACCAGTCGGTGCCGGACGAACTCCCCGAGGCTCCTGAAGACGCCTTGGACCACCCTGTATTCAAACTCGCCGATGCCGTCGAGGTCGCCAACGGCGGCACCGTCGACCGCGAAAACGAGTTCGCAATGAAGGTCGCCGGTTTGCTCGACCTGCCCGTCACCGGCGGCAGCGACGCCCACTCCCTCCATGGTCTCGGCAAATTCGTGACCGAGTTCCACGACGAGATAACCTCCGAGGCAGAGTTCCTCAAGGCACTGCACTCCGGCCAGTACCACCCGGTAGTCGGCCTGCGCAACGGTGCCATCAGGCGCTACTCCGCCTGAGCCCCTGCCCTACTGAAACGGAAACGTTCCCATGCGAGAGATTTTCCGCGAATCAAACCGTCATTCCCGCGCAGGCGGGAATCCAAACCCCCGTACCTTTGTTGTTTAGACCGCCTGATTCGGCCCCGCATCTACTGACATTTTCCCCTCGAATCGGGGCGGGAGTACGTGCTAAACTCCCTCTCACCGGCCCCTCGATGCGGAGCGGAATGGGAGTGTGATGGCCTCACTTCAGCGTTTACTTTCACCCCTGGAACAGACCTGCGTCTCCATCGACCTCGAGACCACCGGCCTCCGCGCCGAGAATGACTCCATCCTGGAAGTGGGCGGGGTGCGCTTCAGGGGAGACGATGTGCTGGAAACTTTCCAGTCCTTCGTCAACCCGGGACGTGACATCCCCGAGTTCGTCCAGCGATATACCGGCATCACTCCCCAGGACATCCGCCGGGCGCCGCCCTTCCACGAAATCCGGGGCAAGCTTGCCGACTTCATCGGGCTCGACCCGGTCGTAGGCCACAGCGTCAACTTCGACCTGGGATTTCTGGAATCCCACGGCCTTCCCCTTTCCAACCAAGCCTACGACACCCTCGATCTCGCCACCGTCTTCCTGCCCTTCCAGAGACGCTATTCCCTCGCCCGCCTCATTGACGCGCTGGACATCCGGCCCGAGCAGGCCAATCGAGACCAGCGCAGCCACCGTGCCGTATACGATGCGTTGGCCCACAAGGAGCTCTTCGTCAAGCTGGTCCGCATCGCCGAGGAGCAAGACCAGGGCCTGCTGTCCTACATGGCGGCCCTGGCGCGGCGCAGCGGCTGGCCCCTCTATCCGGTGCTCTCCGGTCTTGCCACCGCCCATCCCGCCGCTCTTTCCTCCGTGGGCCCGTCCGGACTGAATCACGCTCTCCTCGCCAAGCGGCTGGAGCCCCCCGAAAGAAGGAAACCCGAAGAGGGCCTCGAGCACCTCGGCCCGGAGCAGATTCACGGTATGCTGGGCCCCCAGGGGCCCTTCGCCCAGGTATTCCCCGGCTTCGAGCATCGTCCGGAGCAGGAGGAAATGCTGGATGAGGTGACCACCGCCATCTACAACCAGCAGCACCTCATCATCGAGGGCGGGACCGGTGTCGGGAAGTCCCTGGCCTACCTGCTCCCGGCCGCCCTGTTCGCCCTGTCCCAAGGTCAGCGCGTGGTGGTGTCGACCAACACCATCAACCTGCAGGAGCAGCTCATCGAAAAGGACATCCCGGCCCTCCTTGCGGTGCTGGAGCAGTCCGGGCTGATGGAGCCGGGCGCCCTGAAGGTCGCTCCCCTCAAGGGACGGGCCAACTACCTGTGCCTTCGCCGCTGGGGCCAGCTTTCCCGCAGCGACTCGCTTTCAGTCGACGACGCCAAGCTCCTGGCCAAGACCTCCGTCTGGTTGCAGGGCACGGATTCGGGAGACCGCAGCGAAATCAACCTCATGGGCCGCGACGCCACCACCTGGAACCACATCTCCGCCGGAGAGCGGGGCTTCTGCCTCGATATGCGCGACGGTTCCCCCTGCTTCCTCCGCGCCGCGCGCCAGCGGGCCGAGCAAGCCCACATCGTCGTCGTCAATCACGCCCTGCTGATGACCGACCTCGCCATGGGCGGAGGGCTGATTCCCGAATACCACACCGTCATCATCGACGAGGCCCACCACCTGGAAGACGCCGCCACCAACCAGTTCGGGTTCGAGTTGGGCCAGGGCGACCTCGAACGCGCCTGGGAGCCCGTCGGCCGTCTTGCCGGGGAGCTTCGTTTGGCCCTCGGCGAAGGGGTTGAGCCAGCGGAAGTCGAGTCCGGCCAAGCCGCCATGGCTGCGGTGGAAACCGAGGGCCCTCGCCTCCGCGAGGCGTGGGATCGCCTCTTCGCGTCCCTCGAGCTGCTCCACACCAGCCAGCGTCGGGGCCGAAACCGCGACCAGGGCGACCAGAACCAGCTGCTGATCACGTCGGTTGTCAGAAGCGCGTCTGCGTGGGAAGACCTGCACCTGGCCTGGGAAAACATGGATGCCCGCCTCACCCAGGCCTTTAACGCCACCGCAAGCCTTCGCAGGTTCCTGGATTCGGTGCGACTGCAGGCGGCCCAGGACCAGTCCGCACTGGCGGTCGAGGCTTCCTCCATCGGCGATGCCCTGTCGGAGCTCGCCGGGCAACTCAAGTCCATCCTCGACGCAGAACCGGATGTGGAGGATAGGTCCATCCACTGGCTTAACCTGAACCCGTCCCAGGCCACCATTTCCCTGCACTCCGCTCCTCTCGACGTGAGCGGCATCTTGTCGGAAAAGTTGTTCGAGGACAGGGACTGCGTGGTGCTCACCAGTGCGACCCTCAGCGCCGCCGGCGACTTCGAGTACCTCAAGCGTAGGCTGGGTGTGGCCCACGAAACTCCCGACCGGCTGGTTGGCTCCCCCTTCGACTACGAGCGGGCAGCCCAGGCGCTCATCCCCGAAGACATGCCGCAGCCCAACGCCAACGGCTACGTGCCAGCCATCACCGACGTGCTGGCACAGCTTGGCCGGGCTCTGGAAGGCCGGACGTTGGCCCTGTTCACTTCTTATGCGTCCCTTCGCGCCGTGGCCCAGAGGCTGCGCCCCATGCTCGAGCCCCACGGCATCTCCGTCATGGCCCAGGGCGTCGACGGCTCCGCTCCGTACCTGATGGGCGCCTTCGCCGACGAACCCCGCGCAGTTCTTCTCGGCGTGTCCAGCTTCTGGGAGGGCATTGACATGCCGTCCGGTCTGCTGAAAGCCCTGGTTATCGCCCGTCTGCCCTTCCAGGTCCCCAGCGACCCCATCGTCCAATCTCGTTCGGCCTTGTACCAGGACTCGTTCAGCGAGTACTCCGTCCCTAATGCCGTCCTGCGCTTCCGCCAGGGAATCGGCCGCCTGATTCGCAACAAGGACGACCGCGGCACCATCGTGGTGCTGGACTCGAGGATCATCAGCCACGGCTACGGCCGGACATTCCAGAACTCCATGCCACCCTGCCGCCACACACCGTGCCTCACCGCCAACGTCGGCATGCTGGCGTCCCAGTGGCTGGAAGGAGGCAGGCGTGGCAGCCGTCTCCGCTCGGTTTGAGCCGGGGCAGCCCCTCGACCTCGAAGCCAGCCTCCTAGGCGGACAGGCCCATCGTTGGCGGCGCGAGGGACACTGGTACAGCTGCGTGCTCGACGGCAACCTGCTGCTCGTACGACAGGACAACGGCTCTGTCGAGTTCACCAGCAGCCCCGCCGAGCCCCATGCGCTCATACCGCGAGTCCGCGACTACCTCCGCCTGGACGACGACCTGCCGGCCATCTACGACCACATCACCCAGGACGTCAACGTCGACGCCCAGGTAAAGCGCTATCCCGGCCTGCGAGTCCTGCGGCAGGACCCGTGGGAGTGCCTCGTCGCCTACATCTGCTCTTCCAACTCCAGCATCGAGACCATCCATCGCAACATGGAGCGCCTCTCCGACGAGTTCGGCGAGCCCCTGACGATCAGCAGCCCCGACTGTTCCGGCAGTGAGCCTGCGGTAGTGCGGCGAAACACCTTCCCCAGTCCCTCCGATCTCGCCGAGGCGGGCGAGATGGAACTCAGGCGCCTCAAGCTCGGCTTCCGGGCCCCCTATGTCTACGCGGCCTCGGTGGCGGTCCTGGAACGGAGAATTGACCTCGACTATCTGGTCCGCGCGCCCTACGCCGAGGCCAAGGACGAGTTGGTCGCTCTCAAAGGCATCGGAGAAAAGATTGCCGACTGCATCGCTCTGATGTCGCTGGAAAAGATGGAAGCCTTCCCCATCGACGTCTGGGTGCGCCGCGCCCTGGCCGACTGGTACTTCCCGGGCCAGAAGACCCCCACCAACCGCGTCCTGCTGGAGTGGGCCCAAGGCTACTTCGGCCAATACGCCGGCTACGCCAACCAGTACCTCTTCCACGGAAGACGCCTCCGCGACAGGAAGTCCCTCCAGGACGGCAGCGGCGTCTAGCTGCCCGTCCGAGAAACAATGTTCTAAGCGAAAATTGTCTTCAACAACGTCAATTAGTCCGATTACTGTTTTATTGGAGCCTATTAGTCACCAATGCGATTAGACAGTGGCGCTTTTCATCTCCAAAATCTAATCCTCGGACAGGCGTCTAGGCGAGCGCGCCGCACCGCCAGGCGACCCACGCCAACGCCACAATCACGGCAGCCGCCAGCACCCACCGCAACCAACCTCCTCTCGCCGCCGCTTCCCGCTGCGCCCGCCGGTGCTCCCAGGGAGCAGTCGACCCGCCGCTCGACCAGATGCCGCGCCTCCGCCTCCGGGCGTCCCGCTCAGCCCGCTCCAAGCTCAAACCATGCCCGCCATACCGGCTGTACCAGCGCGCCAGACCCTGCTCCACCATCAGTCGGTTCACCGAACGCGTGCGACCCGCAGCTCGGTAAAACAGGACACCGATGCCAGCCTTCCGCGCATTAAATGGGCGATTTGACCACGAAATAGGCCGGTTTGAGGGGTGGATTTGAAAGGCGTATACACAAGAGCATACACACCGGCGGATGGTGGAGGGGCGACTTGGGGCAATTTCGTGCTCAAAGTTGACAATTAGGTCATACTCTTGCTAGTCTAGTGGCGTTGTCCCTCCCCCCCCTGCCTCCTGCCGGAGGGGATCGCGGCGGAACCGTCGCCCTGCTGGTTAGGGTACGGTACAATGTAGAGGCACGACAGACACACCCTGAAAGCTGAGGGGCTTGGTAACCCTGAAGCGCTCCAGTGGGGCGGAGCAAAGCAAAAGCCGTTTTGACGGGGCCACGACGATCCCCCCGTCACACGGCTTTTGGCTGTGTTAGAATGGCTCCTAGTGGTAGCCCAGGGATTACCAACCCGTAGAGGCCACCCAAAAGGATCGTCGAATGACCACACCGAAAACAGCGCCCAGTGACGGCGTGACCTCCCCTGTTAGTTTCCCCGCCGACACCGACACCCCCAGCTCTGTCCCCCCCGCTCCTGCTCCTCATGCACCCGCTTCTCCCTCACCTGCTTCTCCGCCCTCCGACGCAACGGCCATCCTGGATTATGTCGTTAAGCTGCAACAGCGGCTGACCGGCATGGGGAACGACGAGATAGCCGCGTATGTCGCCCAATACCCGGACTTCGTTGGCGAGTTGGCCGAAGCGTTACGCACAACCCGGAGCCTGGGCGTTCTGGGAGTCCTGAACCAGCTCGACGCCTTGGCCCTAGTGCCGCCTGAGATCATCGGCTGGGCGCGGGCATACATGGGCACAGCCTCCTGGGACTCCGATAAGCCCGACCACATCCAGCCCGCAACAGCCGAGCTACCGGCCCCGCCCCTTCCCCCCTCCATCGCCCCGGTTGTGCGGGCCGTGGCCGAGTCCAGCCGTTGCTCCCTAGCGACAGCCTTGGCCGGTGTGCTGGGAGGCATCAACCTGTGCGTGGCCGAAGAGTACGATGTGCAGGCACTTGCCCGCCTGCCCGTCCCCACTTCCCTGTACATAGTGGCAAGCAGCGAAAGTGGCTGGCGCAAGAGCGAGGCCCTGGGTTGCGGGTTCAGCGCCCACGACGCCGCGGACAATGCGATTGAGGCTTCATGGAGAGCCGCCAAGAAAGCCGCCGACACCGACGCCGACACTGCGAAGGCCGCTGACCGGAGTCCGGTTGCGCTGAGGGACAACAGCACGATCCCGGCCCTGCTGAGGGCGCTTGCATGGGGCAGGCGTACCCAGGGCCTGAAGATGACCGAGGCGTCAACCTTGTTCGCCGAACACAGTTTCAGTCATGGCCGAGTTGACAGCATGGGTGAGCTGACGAAGTTGTGGGACGGTGTGCCCAGCTCGGTGTTGCGGGTCCGCGACGACAATCTGGAGTTTAGGTTGTCCGGCCAGCGATTGACCATGTGCACTGTCGGCCAGCCCGCCGTCGTGGACAAGGTGATTTTCTCCGACGACGCGGCAAACGGCTTCGGCCCCAGGCTGTTGTACTCCGCCGACACGGAGCGCCCCAAGCAACTGCGGTTTGAGTGGCAGGACGGCCAGAACCCCGATAGCGTCATCCGCGGGTTCGAGGGTGAGATAGCCCGCATCAGAGGCTTACAGGACAAGGGCATGGAATACGACGAATGCCTTGTCTATGACCGTCGGGCACTCCAGCCCACTGACGAGGCGCGGGCCATGCTGGTGGCGTTCAACGAGGAATGCGAGATTGCCAGCGACACCGCCGACAGCAACCACCTTCGCGGGTTCCTGGTTCGTAGTGCTGAACAGGCGGCGCGGATCGCTGGCAACTTGGCGGGCTGGCGGCTGCTCACCACCTCCGACGACAACCTAGTCTATGGGGTTGACGACTTGGCCCCGGCCATCGGACTGGTGCGCTGGTACGGCCAGATAGTCCGCCTGTCAGTTCCGCAGTGCCGGCGAATCCAAAATCTCCGACGCCGCCAACGCACTCGGACGCCAGCTTGCCGCCATGACCCCTGATGTCCGGGCCAAGTTCACACGCGCACGGGACTTCAACGTCAAGGGATTTATCAACCGCTATGCCGCTGGGTCGGCCTACTACCTGCGGCGGGACGCTGAGGACAGGGCGCGGGCGCTGGACATCCTCGTTGCTCATGGGTTTCTGTGCCAGACCAACCCCAAGGGCTCCGGCAGAGCGACTTACCTACTGAGTGAGACCATCGGGGGCCCGGAAACCCAAGGATAGGGCCTAGCGGCAGTTTTTACGCAAAATACGCAAAATAAGCGGGGGGGTGTCTGGGAAACATCAACATTTCCCAATACTTATTATTAGGAATCCTGAAACACGCCTGCGCTTATTTTGCGTATTTTGCGTAAAAACTGCCATCACGGACGATGAGCAGGAGGCGGCGAGATGCGCTGTGAACACTGCGGGGACGGGTTGATGCTGGTGGACAACTTCGACGCCGACGCGAGGACCTGCTCCAGCTGCGGCAGGTGCGACTTCCGGCCCACGCCCGAGGTTCAGGCCGAAGAACCGCAACCTGTTGGGCCAATCGATCCCATCCGGCATCACGTCCACACACCGCGAGGCAGGGCAGCCCGCCCCCCGTCCATTCGAGAAGGGCGGGTAGCCAGCCCGTAGGGACCCGAACACGCATGAGGAGGCCATGCACCATGTCAATGCAACGGAGACCGCGATCACCAGCCCAGCAGCGGGCCACTCTGCGGATGCTACAAGCCAACCGACAGCGGCGACATGGAAGGACTACACCCAGGCAGAGAGTCCGCAGACCCAGACGCCGCCTTAGTCCCATTGTTCAGGTGTCGCCCAGGCAGGCACGAGCTCTTCGACGGGGCCAGCGGATTAGGCCGGACATGGCCGGTTGGGACAGGCAGATCCGATGGTGACCGTCAGACTGAGCCCGGAAGAGATCATCTTAATCCAGGCCATCGGCAAGCTGGTGGAGTCGGGGCGACCCACTGGGGCGACATTCACCGCGAGGGCGCTGGCCGGGTGGCTTCCCGAGCACCTGCCCCGTCACCTGCGGTCTGAGCGGATGGTCGGCCCGGTCCTGGACTTGATGGGATGCGAACCCGACCGCCGGACTTCGCGCCGAGCTGCCGCGGACCTCCAGGCCGTGATCGCCGAGTGGACGGCGCTGGCCCGGGCCCAGCAGGACGATTCCGCGCCGCAGCTCCTCGGTTTTTGAAAATGACCCGAGGGAGTGAGAGAGTCGAAACCTCGCGCCACAATCCTATTCTACGTGTTAGCCAACTAATATCTGCTGTCCCCCCAAAGGCCGGGCAGGGGGCGCAAGGAGATCATCTATGACACCTAACATCATGCCTACGGGGTTCGACCCCAACTGCGCTATCTGCATGTACTGGGTCGACAGACTGACCCCGGATCAACTCGCCAATGTCCAGGAGGTCATGCACGGCGAGGCGGGCACCCACACCGCCCTCTATCGTGATGGCAACGAGGTGGTCATCGACCATGACCTTACATCCCCCGCCCCGCAGGAGGGGATTGTGCCAGCGAGGGAAGGTGGCCCTGTCATCCTGGAGCCTCTGGTCATGGAACTGACGGACCTGGACGACGAGGAGGATGAAGAGGACTGCGAGACATACCAAGGGACCGTGCTGGAGGCACCCATGGAACAGGAGATTGCAGAGAGGGGGGCTGCCAATGGCGAAGACCAAGACCCGGCTTAGAGCCATCGGTGAGGAGGACATCCTAGCTCTACCCCATCACGTCGCAGACACCATCGGGACGGGCTACCGTCTGGAGCTGCACCGCGCACTCAAGGAGCAGCACGATGCCAACAAGGACGACAACTCCGACCCCGGCTTCGCGTCAATCCTGATCGTCGGGCAGAAGGGAGAGGGCAAAAGCAACGTGGCGAGTCACATCGCCGCCATGTACTACGCCAGAGGATTCATGTGGCCTCCAACCTGTCGTTGCTTTACGGGCATCACATCGAGTCCGCCCTCGACCTGTTCGCGTTCTCCCGTGCGCTCCCCGGCAGATGCGTGGTGGTGGTCGACGAGATTCAGAACCTACTGTCCCGGTACACGATGGCCAGCCTGAAGTCCCAGCTGTTCATTCAGGCCCTGGCCGAACTCAGGAAGAGACGGATCACCATCATCGGCATCACCTCCCAGGAGGTCGAGTTGAACCCCAGCTACAAGTACGAGGTCGACTACGTTCTGTACCCCAGACAACGCCGCTATGTCCGGATCCCCACGAGGAAGGGGCAGGAGCGGTACGACAAGTGGTGTCACCTCAAGGTGAGGCGGTTGGGGCCTCGTCCCTTCGCCTACGACTCGGGCAAGACGGTTGGTGAGAAGTACGGGCTCTCCCCGTCCACGAAGAAACCCAAGTGGTCCACGCTCAGGAGTTTTGGGCCGAAGCAGGTATACGCGGCGGCGGCAAGGCAGAGTAGCTTCGCTTCCTTGCCTTGGGGTAAGGACGCCGGCACGAGCGTCACGGCGGCCGATATGCGCGGGGCCTTGGACAGTGGCGGAACCATCGAGTTCGAGGTCGACGACGACTTGGAGGTGGACGACCCCCAGGGGATCGTGGCAGCGGAGCAGTCGGCGTATCAGGAACAGCTGCAGCTAGACCAGACCGAGGTCACTCGGTTGTGGCACGGTGTTATCAGTCTGGGGTTGCAGACCGAGAGAACTATCCCGCTGGCACTCTTGCTCACCAAGTTGAGCATGGGCGGGAATGTGTTCGTCCCGAGTGAATTGGAAGATCTGTTGTCCAGGTGGACCAGCAGGCGCTCCGGCACCAACGCGCCTGTGTCCCTCGAAGAGCTGCGCGCGTGGTTCACACCGAGGGGGTAGGCGGAGGCAGCAGCAGCGATCTTGTATCGCGCGACACAGAGACGACGGCGCTTCGGAAGCGAAGGATGGATGGAGATGAGAGAAATGGATCTGCCAAAAACGCCCGAGCCCATGGACGCCGGCGCACAGTTGGACAGCATCCTTCGGGAGGGGAGAGTCCCTGATCCCACGGACGGCGGCGAGCTCGGCGCTCACCTGGAACGAGCGAAGCGGAGAGCGCTTGAGAGACAGCCCACGCCAAAGGCGACAACCGACGTTGCGGTGCAGGCAAATGATGGTGTGGCCCCTCCAGAATTGTGGGCAGCAGTGAACATGGCTCTCTTATTGCTGGTGACGTTGGAGCTGGGCTTCCTGCTGGGTGTCTTGGCTGTCCTGTTCCGGTGGGCGCCGCTGACTTCCTTGGCGGGGTGGCTGTTGTGAATATGAGACCAACGCAGGTTGCCGTCCTTATCGTCGGCCTCATCGCCGTCTTCATCGGCGCCGTGTTCTTCGCCGACCTTTCCAGAGGCGCTGCAGATTCGCCGCTGCATATTCAGCTGGTATCCGGCCTAGAAGGTGATGCCGTGGATCCCTCCATACCGAGCGGTGACCTGGCACCATCTAACCCAGTGGCTCAGTCTGGCATGGAGCGGCTGTTTGCCGGGTTTACGAACACGCCATCTGGCGCCCATACATTTACGTTCCTTCAACAAGACGGACTCAGATTTGATGCCAGTTGGTCAACCGTGCGAGGCGCTGACGTGCACATCACCATGCCGAGCCCGCTGACGAGTTGGACGAATCCCGGGCCGTGCGCGATTGGGGTTCAGCAATGCGGGCATCTGGCCGTCGCGTTTCCGGCAACTGGTGGCCCACCGGGAAGGCCGGAGATGTGGATACTAAACGCCGGTGTTGAGATGCCCATAGACGCCACTGGATGGGTATCTCAACACGGGGCGCTGACTCTGAGCGGGAAACAATATCACGTGATTCTGTCCCGCGCAGGGAACGTGCCCGCAGGTTCCACGGTAACGCTCAAGTGGTTGCCCTGGGATGGCACAGGCGCACCGCCACTACCCGCGCAGTAGCTGGAGGCTTGAATGACTGATTACCAACGAATCGCGAAGGCTGGCGTCCTGGCCCTGATCGCGGTGGTGCTGTTCGTCCCGGTCCTGGTCGGCCTGAACAGCCTCGGCATAGTCAACGAGGACCACTGCCGCGACGCCGAGGGCTCGGAGATGTTCTACACCCTGTATGACGTGAGCGGCGGTATGGAGCTGGA
Organism: Dehalococcoidia bacterium; assembly: GCA_965261355.1. Lineage (GTDB taxonomy): Bacteria > Chloroflexota > Dehalococcoidia > Lucifugimonadales > UBA3495 > VXOI01. The sequence goes on from OZ253464.1 coordinate 1,095,780, forward strand.
GGCTGGCACGGGCGACGAGGCGGGCAGGTGTGTGTTGCCCCGTTACCTGACGGCTGACGGCTGGGAGCTACCCGGTGGGAAGCGCATCGACCTGACCGCGACCACGCCCACGGCACTGGACCTGGACAACCTGCTGCTGCCAGAAAATTATCGGTGGGTTCCCGGCGGCTACGACATCGCCGCGGACTCCATCGCTGGCCGACTGCTGCCGATCCTTGTGCCATTCATGGCGCTGATGTTCCTGTTGTCCGGGTTTGCGACAGCTTGGCGGCAATTCAACAGTTCGGAGTAGGAGGACACCCGTGATCACCCTGATGACCCTAGCCGTGTGGGAGATGGTAATTGTCGTGCTGCCAGACGCCGGACTGCCCCCGGCTGCTGTTGCCGGGCTGATGGCCCTAGTGCTGATGGCGCTGGTGGCGGTGGCGTCGGCGGACCTCAACGCAGGCTTCCTGACGCGCTTGGCCTTCCTGATCGCCGCAGCTTGGTACGTCGGCAGTATCGGCCGCTGGATAACCCCGCTGAATGACATCTACATCGAGGTTGGCCCCATGCCCGGCATGGCCTTGGCGCTGGCCTTGCTGATCGTCGCCCCCATGGGCCTGTTGCTGGTGTCCATCGCGGGCCCGTCCATGCACGCCTGGAGGCGATACCGCCGGGGCAAGGGTTAGCCTGATCCACACCACACATCATCGCTCAACCAGCTGCCGCCGTTGCGGTGAGCTCTTGACTCAGAACAAGAGGGGCGGCCCCGGAAGTTCTGCTCCGCCGCCTGCTGCGGCCTGGCTTGGCTCGACGGACACCCACCATCGACACCCCCCACCGCCTGCCTGTTTTGCGATGCTCCCCTGCGCCAGCCCTCGACCGGTCGCCCTCGGAAATTCTGCTCCGTGACCTGTCGCACACGGAACTATGTCGAGGGAATTTGCTGAACTTTGACAATCAGGTCAAGGTTCAATTTCTCTCGTGACTTTCTTTTTGACTCCCTGACCGTAGGCGGGTTTATCGTTACTTCCAAGGGCCGCCGCAGATACGAAACTTGCGGAACTTCCGGGCCCGAGGAGGCCGCTCTATGAGTGGGAATCGAATTCAGGCACTGATCGCCGCTGGAGTGGTGTTCATTGTCAGCCTGTTCCTCTTCCAGCCGTTGGCAGCCGGAGCCGATCAACTCTACCGGGAGTTCATCGGGCACTGCTCCATCAACGGCACCACCACGGTCAAGCTGCACACCAACACCGGAGACGTCATCCCGGTCACGCAAAAGTCTGGCGGCAAGTGTACAGCTCACGACCTCCGTGAGTTCCGCTCTCACCGAGGACGACACCAACGTGGCCATTGCCAGCAACGAGGTGACCAGTGGCACCTGGATCACGCCCTCGCCCACCCTCTCCCGCTTCGGCAGCATCAACAGGACAGTCATCTCGATTCTGCCTCTCGTGGTGGTCATCGGGTTTATGGCTTCCGCTGGGCTGTCCGGGCTCACCGGATCTGGGCAAATCGGCGGGATCATCCGGGGCGAGGTCGGCGCACTGATCTTCGTCCTGATCGCCATTAGCCTCGGCCCGGTCATCTTCGACACCTTGGGCGACGCCTCTGAGGTCGTCGATGGAGACACCTTGAGCGTTACCAAGGAATTCGGTTCCATCCAGACGTTGATACTGGGCTTCGTCCCGGTCATCTTCACCCTGGGGATCATCGCCCTCGTCGGCTACCGCGCTCATGGGGCTTACCGTTCCATGCGGGGCGGTTCCGGCATGATGTAGACCGGAGGGACCTGCTGGACGACATTACCCACTCTCCTTCCTCGCTCACCCCCCGGACCAGCATCCGGGGGGTTTTCTTTTATCCCCATTCATTGTCCAAAACGTCCAAAACCCCCCACGAATGCGGCGCCGCGACTCCCGTTTGTGGGGGGTTTCTTGGCGTTCCTCGGGTATTCCCTAGCAGTTGTGGGCAGTTCTTGGGCAGTTCTGAGCAGACACACAAACGGCCCTGTCGAGCTCACCCAGATATACCACGGGCCAGCCACAAACCTGCCCCTCAGCCGTTTTGGGAGCCATGCCAGAGACACCCAGTGGACACCCCTACCCCGCGCAGAACGCGCCCACCCTTGCATCAGATCCCGCCGCTTGTCGAACAGATCGGAAAGGCGACATTGGGATTAGGCTAGGGACGTTCGCAGCCTATCCCATCCCCATCCCGGTCGAAACCGTGGGGGTCTGGCGATTGAACTCGGAAGTTCCGTAAGACGATCTCGCCACAGTCCAATTTGGACCTGGATCATCTTTGATTTCGGGTACGGTCGAGTCTCGGAGCCTTTCTTGGAACTTCCCATAAGATTCACCCCGCCAGAACAGGCACCAAGCTATTCTGAACTCAAGAAACCTGTGATTGTGAGGATGTTTCACGCCCTCCGAGTCAAAGTATCCAGTTGCGAACCACGATTGGTGTCTCTTAATCACAGGGTCCAGAAGGGCGAGCCGCTCCCAGAGGGTGTCCAATTGCTCTTCCAACTCGCCGAGAGTTGGGTTGGGACGGATTGGAGTGGTTAAGCGGTCTAGGGCCTTGGCGTAGACTACGCGGTTCAACGGCCAAAGGGGGCCGTGAGTGCGCAACCAACGCAGGAAACGGTCTCCTGCCCCTTCTGTTGACGGAAACAGTCTCAAAACGAAAACTAGCACGAGAGAGACAATCCCTGAAATCCCCCCAACTATGGGAACCCAGTCCTGAAATGCCATTAGGTGTTTCCTTCACACAGCGCGGAAACCCGCCCACGGCTGCGATAGTCCCAGTTGAACGAAATGGTTACTGCCCGTTTTTCTGCTCAATAATCCGCAGCACCCGCCCAAGCTGCTCCCGGTTCTGCCTGTCCCGCCGGCGTCTGCCTTCGTACTCGAAGCCAACGCCAACTACGATCAGCGAGATACCTACTACCGGGCTGAGCCCGAACGCAAATGATGCAGCCGCTCCGATTAGGAACACAAGGCCGATAAACGCTATTCGAGCCGCGCCGAATGCCGAATCCAGCAGCATGACGGCAAAAACGATCGCCATACCCACAATGTATAGAGGCGCAAGCACGAAGAGGGCAAGGCCGGACACTATCCTCGCCGCTACTACGAGCAGGAACAAGAAAAGGCTGATGCTCGCCCAATTTAAAAATCGAAGAGGAATCATGCCCCCACCGCCCCGCGGGCCGGAAATGACTTTCCCCTTAAAGGCACTAGCACGAAATTCGGTGCGGAAATTAGCCCAGGCCAGTCCCGGAAGTGTCCAGAGAAGCCCGCGAAAAGCTCGAATTTGGGGAATCAGAAATTCGGTTTTCCACAGTAGGTCCGGCGAGAAGGATTTCCACAAATTGTCAGGGTTATCCCTGCTGTATCTCACTTCCCCACACCCGCACCGGCAGGGGTCGGGGTTGCCCCGCCATTTCGGGAAGGCCATCGGCGGATCCTGCGAGCTGAAGTACTCCAAGTATGTCCCGCGATTGAGCTACTCTTCGTGGAGTCTGCGCTTGCGGCCTTCCGACAGGTTTTCCCACATTTCGGGTTGTCTCCACTTACCGCCCCCACTCCTCTACAAAGTGGCGGGGTTTGCAATTGGATTGCACCTAAAAACAACCCTATCACCCACCTCGGACCGGCGTAAACGGACAAATGTCAGTCACAACAAAAGGGGCGGAAACATTCCAGCCCCGAACGCTTTCGCCGGTGTCAGCGGGGCTACCCCGCGCAGAACGCGCCCCATTGCTCCATCAGCACCCGCCGCTGTTCGAACAGGTCGCTCCTCATGTATGCCTGTTCGGTGGAAGAGCCGACGCTATGGGCAAGTGCCGTTTCACAGACTGCCCAGCTCGCCCCGGACTGTTCAGCCGCCCAATCCCTGAACGCCGACCTCATCCCGTGAATGGTCGCCTGAATATTGGCCCGTTCCAGCACCCTAGCCACCACCTGGGGCGTCATTGGCCCGGCACTGTCATGCTTGGAAGGGAACACCAGCCCACTGCGGCCCGTCAGTTCCCCGGCTTCCACCAGCACCGCGATGGCCTGGTCGCTCAGTGGGACGCGGTGTGGGCGACGGGCCTTCATCTTGATGGCTGGAATCTCCCATGTCCGGCTGTTGAGGTCAACCTCATCCCAGACCATGCCCCGAACCTCGCCGGATCGCGTGGCCGTCAACACCAAGAACTCAACTGCCAACACCACGACCCTGCCCCGTGTCTTGCGGATGGCCGTCAGCGCCTCGGGTAGCTCGCCGTAGGGTAGGGCCTTGAAGTGCTCCTGGGGAGGGCGTTTGGACGGCAAGGCGCGTTTGAGTGCGAGCACGGGGTTATCGCTGCGGTGTCTGGCGGCGATGGCGTAATCCATGGTGGCCTCAAGCCTTTGCTTCACCCGGCCAGCCGTCTCTCGCTTGCTGCCCCAAATCGGCTCCAACACGGCCAAAACGTCAGCCGATGTAACCTCGCTGACCGGCATCGCGCCGATTCGCGGGAATGCGTGGGTCTCCAGCGACCTCCACCACTCGTAACTATGTCTGCTGCCCCAGCCTTCCGTACCGGTCGGTGTCCACGGGTTCCAGTATGAGGTCCGTCCGATTTCGGACCAGCCAGCCCAGGTAGCTCCTGGCATCGCCTCCAAACTCCTGGTCCATCTCCGGAGCATCTATGGCATAGAGGCGAAGCCGCAAGGCATCCTTGCCTCGACCGTCCCCACGACTCACGATCAGCGAATCGCCATCCTGCACTCTCATAACCCGAACAGGATATGCACGGCCCTGGCCTCGGCTCGGCGAGCCCGACCTGAACAGCCAGCCCAGGGCCCGCCAGACAAACAACGTCGTCCCCGCGCGACGCCTAGTTCTGGGTCAGCAGAAGCTTGCCGAAGAAGCTGGTGCCCTCCATAGCCTCATGTGCCGCGGCAGCCTCCGACAGCGGGAAGGCGCGGTCAACAACCGGTCTGACCGCCCCGCGGTTCAGCATCTCCACGATCTGCCGCATGTCTTCCTTCGTCCCCATGTAGACGCCGTACACTTCCTTCTGCTGGCTGAACAGCAGGCCAAGGTGCAGCTCGGCCCGCAGCCCGGTGGTGGCGCCACAGATGCCGTAACGCCCCCCCGGTCTCAGAGCGGCGAAAGCGGCCCCGAAGAAGTCGGCGCCCACGTGATCGACCACGCAGTCCACGCCCGCTCCGCCGGTTATCTCTCTGACCCGCTGCCGGATGTCCTCTTCGGTGTAGTTGATTACCTCGTCCGCTCCCAGTTCCTTTGCTTTGGCCGCCTTCTCCGCGGTACTGGTCGTGGCGATGACTCTGGCGCCGATGACATCCTTGGACATCTGGATGGCAGCCGTGCCAACACCGGCGGACGCCGACAGCACCAGCACCGTCTGCCAGGGCTTGAGCTGCAGGCGGCGGACCAACATGTTCCACACGGGCAGATACGTGGTGGGGATCGCGGCGGCCTGCTCGTAGCTCACGCCGTCAGCAATCACATGAGCGTTGGCCGCTGGTACAGACAGGTACTCAGCGTAACTTCCGTCCAGAGCACTGCCCAGGAACTGGGAGCGGCGGCACAGGTCGTCCTGTCCGGAGAGACAGGCGGGGCACTGTTGACAGGAGAGGCGGGGGTTGATGACCACGCGGTCCCCTTCTTTCAGTCCGGCGACCCCTGAACCAACCGACGCCACTTCCCCAGCGCAGTCGCCACCAAGAATCAGTGGCGGCGGAAACTGCCTCTCCAGCCCCCGGTCGCCGGCCCTCGTGTATAAGTCGAGACGGTTCAGGGCTGTTGCCCGCACTCTGACCTTCACCTGGCCCGACTCAATCTCCGGTTCGGGGCGCTCCCCTAACGTCAGCACCTCCGGGCCGCCATGTGCTTCTATGTACACCGCTTGCATTGAATTGCTGCCTCCTCTGGTTTTCCTGCAGTTGATTGTTGCTCCGCAAGCCGGCCACGTTCTCCGGCCACGTTCTATGGACGGCGGCCGTAGAAACAGTCGTCGCAGAGAAAGACGATTGCCAAGGCATCTTCGTGGCTGCCGATGCGACCGCATTGCGGTGAATCCGAATCCACGCTCCACGGCTGGTGAAACTTGCCCCCGCACATCTGGCAGGAAGTCTCGTTGAAGCCGTCCAGGGCCTCGCCGCAGATTACACAGGACTCCAGCTCTCCCTGCTCGATTGGTTGATCGGTCATTGCTTATCCTGTGGCTTCGGTGCTTACCGAGATTGGGGCCAGCGCCGTCCTGGAAAATCAGCCAGTGGCCTCGACCCCATTAGTCGCCAGCAGCTCTAGTGCCAGGCTTCGCTCACACTCAATGCTCTTCACGGAACCGTCGAGACGGGCATCCCGCAGCTTGGCCAGGAGTTCTCCGACCATCGGCCCAGGTGCGGTGCCCATTTCCAGCAGATCTTCCCCCGACAATTCCGGCTTTACTACTCGCCATTCGTGAAGATAGCGTTCCAGGGTTTCAGCGACTACTTCGTCGGACGTTAGGGTTGTCCATGCGTTTACGGCATCCGGGGACCATCCTGCCAGCAGGCGAATCATCCGCGAAGGGCTGCCAGCCTCTGCCCTGATGTGTTCCTCGGCTTCCCTCAGACCAATGGTATCACGCGCGATTGTGGTCCACCGTCGCGGGAAATGCAGCCGGTCAATGACCAGCTCCGCCTCCACGGAGTCCAGCCGGCAAAGCAGGCCGGCAAGGCATTCGGCGTCTGTCAGCCTTTCCCCTCGCTGCCTCTTGCAGTCCAGTCGACAAAATTCAGGCGAGTCTAGGGTCAATTTCCCCAGGGCGGGGTGGAGGCCCCGCAGGAGCCCCAACTCAGCCGAACGTCTCAGGGGAGCAACGGGATTCTCCTCACGGAACACTCTCTCTAGCTCGGCCTGCCACCTCGCCCCGCTTACCGAATCCATGACTCCGGCAGACACTGCTTTCGACAGAAGCCTGTGCGTCTCGCCTTCCAGCCTGAAGCCGAAGCGCTGCTCATACCGGACTGCGCGCAACATCCTCGTCGGGTCGTCGAAGAAACTGTGCGGGTGCAGTACGCGAATGACGCCAGCCTCAAGATCGTGCACACCCCCGTGCAGGTCGAGCAGCGTCCCAGACTCTAATGCGACGGGCAGAGCCATGGCGTTGATCGAGAAGTCACGACGGGCCAGGTCTTCGGCAATACCTGCCGGCTGAACATCCGGGAGTTGTCCGGGAGTTCTGTAGCTCTCGGTCCTGGCGGTCGCAAAATCCACGCGGCCCGCTAAAGGTTCGCCGCCCGGATGAGGGATCGATGGAGGAGAGATCGATATAGTAGCGGTACCGAAACGAGAGTGAGCCGTGACATCGCCGTCAAGCCGAATCGACACCTCCCGTGCGAAAGCAATTGCGTCGCCCTCTACCGAGAAGTCGAGGTCAAGCACCGGCTCGCTCAGCAGCATGTCGCGCACCGGACCGCCAACCAGGTACACGGCCACCCCCGACCGGCGCGCCCGATCTCGTACGGCATCCAGTGCCCTGTGCTGACCATCAGTCAGACCGGCAGCAAGGGAGTCAACGTTCAGGGAATGGCTGGCGAGCACTGCCGTGTGGGGCCTCCGCGATTCTATGGGGCAGAAGAATCGATTATATGCCGCAGAAGGATCAGGGGAGAAAAATTATAGCACAGGCGCTTTCGCCCCCCGGTCTATTTCGGCCTTTGCCCAGGGCAATGGAGCCTTGAACTCCGGAAGCCTTATGACCCGGCATTCCGCGAAGGCGGGAATCTACCGCCTCTACTCTCGCGCCCAGAACCCAAGCAAGCACGGTCACTCCCACGTCCATTCCGGCCAGATTCGTGTGCTGAGAAATAAAACACGATTGCCCTGGGCCGATGCCGAAGATCCCGCTCCGGTTCTGGCGCCTGACCGTTGGCTGGATGTTCGAGACGAAATCTGGAGATGCCAGGAACGCCCGCCAACCAACTCTACGGCATTGCCGAGACTGCTTTCCGCAAAGGGAGCGCTGACTCAGGAAAAGTGCTCGCTGGGGCACTGATAGTGACATTTGGCCCTTGCCAACCTCAGTGACACCCCTTTACGATAATTGGCAGGATGCCAGTATTTCTTGCTTCACATCACCCATTGCTACGCCCTTCTCGATCCAGCCGTTCTCAGCAAAATGTTACAAAACTTTACAGAAATTTACACTCTGGGGGAATATCCCTGGTTCAGTCGCCTAAAAGAGGACCCTTGGGTGGCCCAGCCTCTCAGCTGTATCTGTCTCCATCCGGCCTGGGTCTGTCCATCACAGCAAATCAGTAAGACGCGTTGTCTCCGAAGCGCATTCTCTCCCTGAGTCCCATTGCCACCGTGTAGTCGCTGCTCCGACCTGAACATAATTTTGACAACGCGAGAGGCCGTGGCTAAAATTCCAATAGGATGCTTGCCGCTCCAAGGGCGTCGCGTCCAAAACCGGCAGGAGGCACGATATGGCCGAGGCTGAGTTCACTACCTATTACGATTTCCGTTGACCCTTTGTTTACAATGCCAACATGTGGTTGGCAAAGGTTCGGGAACAGACCGGACAGGCCATCGAAATTGACTGGCAGCCTTTCTCGCTGTCGCAGGTCAACAACAAGGATGGCGACAACGTCTGGGAGCGCCCTGACGTAATCAGCGGCGCAGACGCCATTCTCCTGGCCCACAAGGCCGGACTGGCTGTTAAGCGCCAGGGTAGGGAAGCCTTCGAGGCCTACTTCATGTCTTTGCTGAAGGCCCGCCACGAAGACAAGGCCGACCTCAACGAACAGGCTGTCATCGACGCCGCCGGCGACGCCGCTGGCATCGACATGGCCCGCTTCCGCGAGGACATCGCCGACCCCACTCTGTTGGAAGAGCTGGCTGAGAGCCACACCAAGGCCGTCGACGAATACGGAGCCTTCGGCGTGCCCACCTTCGTCTTCGACAACGGCAATTTCGCCTTCCTCAAGATGTTCATCCCGCCCGATGAACAGTCTGTGGAAATCTACGACAACCTCATGAAGTCGATGAGCGAATTCGTCCATGTCGGCGAGTTCAAGCGCCCTCAGCCCCCGTGGCCTCATGGGGTCATCTAGGACCCTCACCAGCCACGACCGAGATCCGGCAACTTTGCTGGGGTTCCAATTCAGGGACCCCAGCCTTTTCCGTCAGGCGATGGTGCACCCGTCCTACTGTAACGAGCACGGGATGGACGCCACCGACTCCTACGAGCGCCTCGAATTCCTTGGCGACGCTGTACTCGAGTTGACCATCTCTTCTTACCTCTACGAAAAGTTCCCGGACGCGGACGAAGGCCAATTGACCAAGGCAAGAGCCTCCATCGTCAAGGGTGAAACACTCGCGAACGTGGGCCGACGCTGGGGTATTGGCGAATGGCTGCAGGTTGGCCGCGGCGTCGAGGATACTGGAGGGCGAGATCAGGATTCGGTTCTTGAGGCGGCAACCGAGGCGGTCATAGCTGCTGTCTTCCTTGATCAGGGCATGGAAGCCGCGCGAAAGTTCATCACCGAAAAAATGGTAGATGAACTTGAAGCCTTGAGCGCGGCTATGTCTGCGGGCAATGCACCGGCCGAAAACCCCAAGTCTCGATTGCAGGAAATTCTCCAGGGTAGAGGTGAACCCACTCCGGTGTACAGAGTCGTAGACCGGGTGGGGCCCGACCATAACCCTGTTTTCACCGTGGAGGTCGTGGCGGGCGAGGAAGTCCTTGGCGTCGGCAGCGGGGGCAGGAAGTCCGATGCTGAACGCGAAGCCGCCGAAGCTGCTCTGATTGCGCTAGCATATGTCTAAACGAACGACGATAGAACTCCAATCTGACAGCCATAGGGACAAAGATGCTGCGACTTTTCCGGCGTAACCGGCAGGAGGAAAAGAAGGCCACCGAGCAGGCGGTGAAGCCCAGCCGAGACCGCTGGTTTGGTCGCATCGCCAATCTCCTCCGCTCTTCCCGGCTGGACGACTCCGTCTGGGAGGAGATTGAAGAGATTCTGATCTCGTCCGACGTTGGCGTGGATACCTCTCTGAATCTAATCGAACGCCTCCGCGAACAGGTCCGCCAGAACCGCCTCGACACCCCGGAAGCGGTAACCGACGCGCTTAAGCAGGCCCTTGTTGAAGACCTCGCTGTTGAATCCATTGGCTCAGTGCCCACCACCGACGACTCGATAGATACCGTTGCCGGCCCCTACGTGATCCTGATGGTCGGCGTCAACGGCGTCGGAAAGACCACCAGCATCGGTAAACTGGCCCACCATTTCACCGAGTCGGGACGAAGGGTCGTGCTCGGAGCAGGCGACACGTTTCGGGCCGCCGCCGCAGAGCAATTGGAAATCCTGGGCCAGCGGGTCGGAGTGGACGTTATCCGCCACGCTGCGGGCGCAGACCCCGGCGCCGTGGCTTACGATGCATACCAGGCCAGCAAGGCCCGGGGAGCGGACGTGCTCATTCTGGACACCGCGGGCCGCCTGCATACCAAGTCAAACCTCATGGAAGAGCTGCGCAAGATTCACCGGGTATTGAAACGCCAGGACTCTTCAGCCCCTCACGAGGTGATACTTACCCTTGATGCCACTACCGGCCACAACGGTCTCGCCCAGGCAAAGTCGTTCCAGGAAACGGTGGACTGCACAGGAATATTCCTCGCCAAGCTGGACGGCACCGCCAAGGGCGGTATAGTTCTGGCCATCAAGAAGGAGCTCCAGGTGCCAATCATGTTCATCGGCACTGGCGAAAGCATGGCCGATATGGCGCCATTCGACGCCAACGATTTCGTGGACGCCCTTCTTGAACCTGTGCCCTAGAACTCATCTCCTCGTTGCTTAATGATCTTGGCGCCATCCCAGTGTGCCGTGTAGCCAATGACCGACGCCCTAGCTTGGTTCCTGGTCTTGGAAGTGGCGGGAATAGTGGCCCTGCCTTGGGCTTGGTTGCTATTTCGTGCGCTGCCTGACCGGGGACTGACCCTCGCCAAGCCCGCGGCCCTTCTCGTCTTTTCCTACGCAGTCTGGATTCTCGGTCTGGCCCACATCCTGCCCAACACCCAGCTCACCGCATGGGTCATCGTCTTGTCGGCAGGTGCAGGATCCTACTGGCTGGTACGGCGACGCTGGCCTGAATTACGGGAATTTCTCAAAGACAACTGGGCCCTTCTTCTCGCCTCCGAATTGGTGTTCGTCTTCCTCTTCGCCCTCTGGGCCTTCGTGGTGTCGGGTTCGCCCGCCATCAACCATACCGAAAAGCCGATGGACCTGATGCTGCTGAACGCTGCATACCAGGCGCGTTTCTTCCCAGTCGAGGATTCGTGGCTGTCCGGGCATTCGATCAGCTACTACCACTTCGGCCACATCATCATCGCCTTCCTCGCCAAGCTCAGCGGTGTTGTAACTTCGGTCGGCTACAACCTTGGCCTGGTGACGATAGCAACCGTTGCCGGGTCCGTGGCCCTGGGGCTGGTATACAACCTCGTGCGGATGGCAGGCGGTACGGTAAAGAGGTCCATCGCTACGGGCCTCGCGGCCCCCGCGCTGATCCTGCTGGCTGGCAACCTTGTCGGTGCTCTGGAGTTCTTCCGCCTCAGGGGATGGGACGGAGAAGGGTTTTGGGACTGGGTCGCCATCAAGGGCCTCGACCCAATATCAGCAACGGGCACCGTCTTCCCTATCGATTTCTGGTGGTGGTTCCGCAGCACACGGGTCATTGACACGCTGGACGAAGTCGGCGGCAGCCTGGACTATACGATCACCGAGTTTCCGGTCTTCAGCTTCGTTCTGGGCGATCTCCACGCCCATGTTCTCGCGATTCCGTTCCTGTTGATGGCGGTAGCCGCGACCCTCTGCGTGTATCTGTCGCCTGCAAAGCTTGGGATGTCGTGGCTGCGCAGCGATCCGGCTCCCGCGGCGTTTCTGGCTCTGTCGGGCGGGGCCCTGGCCTTTATAAACTTCTGGGATTTCCCCACGTTCCTGGGCCTGTTGTCTGGGGCACTTTTCCTGAAAGGTTGCAGGGACTATCCCGAATCCCTGCTGCAGGCAGCCAACGCTGCCGCCTCTGTGTTCCTTCCCCTGCTGGTACTCTCCGTCGTCCTGTTTCTCCCCTTTCACCTCTCCGCGTACAGCGGGCAGACTTCGGGGGTGCTGCCGCTTCAGGAGGTGGCGACACGCCCATTCCTGTTGTTCGTAGTGCTGGGACTGTTCATCTTCCTTTCCCTCGGATTTCTCGTCAGCGCGCTGCTGCGAACCTCTAGACCGGAAATCAACGACGTGCCGATGGCAGCAACGGCCCTGGTTGTTGCGGTTCTCCCGCTCGGAATGTGGGTAGCGACCGGCTTCTTGTTCCAGGTTGCAACCGACGGAGGAGGCGCGGCATTGGCCGACCTGGGACGCAGACTGACTCTGGCTGTCCCCGGGGCCATGGTTGTTGCTGTCGCCGCGTACATCGCTATGGCATCGTCGCGACAAGGGCGAACTCCGGCAGTCCCGTTCGTTCTGCTGGCGCTGGCTATCGCCTTCTACCTCCTGATGGGTGCCGAGCTGTTTCATATCGTGGACTCATTCGGCGGCGCCTGGCGGCGTATGAACACAGTGTTCAAGTTCTACTATCAGGCGTGGCTGCTGCTGGGCATAGTTGCCGCCTTCTCTTTGAGCGTCCTCTGGCCCATTAGATTGGTAACCTCGCCTCCGATGCGAAGGTCAAGAACTGCGTTCGCCGCGGGAAAGCTGGCAAGCGTGGGAGTGCTTGCTATTCTGCTGGCGGCGTCCTTCTACTACACTGCCGGCGCGATGCTGGACCGTGGCTCGGCGTCTCCTGGTGCGCGCACCCTGGACGGCCTGGCCTTCCTGAGAGAAACTTCCCCGGGCGAATACGAAGCAATTGCGTGGCTACGCGATGAAGCCGAGCCGGGGCGCATCGTCGAGGCCGTGGGCGACGACTACTCCGAATACGGTCGCATTTCCGCAGCGACAGGCATGGCCACGGTTCTCGGCTGGAAAGGGCACGAGATCCAGTGGCGCGGCTCCCACGAACCCTTTGCCGGGCGCGAAGAAGACATCGGTACAATCTATTCCGGCGGGGACCCGGTGGAAGTCAGGCGGTTGCTGGAACACTACGGGGTGCGTTACGTTTACCTGGGCAGCCGAGAGCAACAGAAATACGGTGTGTCCAGTCTACCGGGATACGGTGAATTCCTGAGAACCGCATTCCATCAGGACGACGTAATAGTGTACGAACTTCAGCCCGAGCAGGTTTTCGAGTAGTTTCGACTCTCTATCTCAATGATTCCAACGTCTTTCGTTCAATCCCTCAACGAATGGCCCTCGGCCTTCCGAGACCACCTGCGTCGCTTTGGGTGGCTGGAAGTCTCCTTTATCGTGGTTATCGTGTTCGCCCTTGGCCTGCGTCTGTATGAGATCAGCAGCCGGGCGATGCATTACGACGAGGCCATTCATCTGCACTATTCATTCAAGCTTGCCAACAGCCCCGGCGTCGCTCTTGGCTGGCCGTGGATATTCGGGACCGACTACTTTCACTCCGCATGGATGCACGGGCCGTTCCAGATAGAGATGGCCGCTGCCATCTTCACCATCCTGGGAGACACCGACTTCACCTCCCGCCTGGGCTATGCGCTCTTCGGAACGGCCCTCGTGGCGCTCCCGTACTTTCTCCGGGACCACATCGGGCGAAGGGCGGCGCTGATTGCTGCGGTGATGCTGGCCCTGTCTCCAGCTCTGCTGTATTTCAGCCGGTTCGGACGCAACGACATCATCATGATGTTTTGGGCGGTCGCCCTCTTCACCCTGATGTGGCGCTATCTGCGTAGCGGAAGCCGCATCAACCTGTACCTGGCTTCAGCGGTTCTGGCGTTCATGTTCGCCACCAAGGAGACAGCCTACCTGCTGGTGGCCATATTCGGCCTGATTGTCTTCGTCGCAGCTTTGCCCGAACTGGGGGCATGGATACGAGGAAGGGCAGCCTTGGTCAAGGAGGGCACACAGACGGCACTCCTTCTCCTGCTCGTAACCATCACCCTTCCCCAGTGGTCCGCCGCCATTGGCCTTTTCCAGAACCTGCTGGGCCTGACCCTCGCCAATCCCGACGCGCTCACTGGCAACAACGTCGCCAACTTGGACGGCAGCAAGGGCCTGACCGGTGCCCCTGCATGGCAGGGGGCCACCCTTCTGCTGCCCGTTGCCGAGCTTCCTTGGATTGCCCATGCCGTGGCGATAGTCGCAGGTCTGGCGGTGCTGGTGTGGCTGCTGAGCCGTGGTCCGTTGAACCAGGAAAGGGCGTCGGCTTTCGTGGCCTTGCCTCTGCTCAGCACCTTCGCCTGCGCCTGGATTATCTTTCGCCCTTATTCCGGACTGGACGAGTCGAGCGTTTCCTTGACGGCGGCTGACTGGACGCTGTTCTTCCTTGCGGCAGTGGCTGCACTCGGATTTGCCCTTTGGAGCCGCCACTCCCTCGGCCGAACCCTGTTGTTAGCCTTTGTCCCCGCAGCGGCTGCGGCGCTGTATTCGCTGTTGTTTACTCCAGTGCTCGACGTGCAGGCTGTCGTCGACATGGTGCTGCCCGGCAACGCGATTCTGGGGGCGGGCGAAGCAGGAGTTCCGACAAACTACGTCGTGGCTCTAGCCATGCTGCTAGGCACCCTCTCCTTCTCCGTGGCGGTGGGAGTCTGGTGGCTGGGCAGGGTCTGGCTGATATGCGCCGGGATCTTTTATGTCACATGGGCTGCGCTGTACTCCACCCTGTTCACCAACTTGGCTGGAGTCTTCACCGGCTCCTGGCAGGGGATGGGCTACTGGATTGCCCAGCAGGACGTGGCAAGGGGCAATCAGCCCTGGTATTACTACTTCGTTGGGCTGTCGGTATACGAACTGCTCCCGCTAGTGTTCGGCTTGGCGGGAATCGTGTATTTCTTCCGCAGGCAGGACGTCTTGGGATTGGCGCTGGCCCTGTGGGCGGTGCTCTCACTGGTTGCCTTCACTTTGGCAACCGAAAAAATGCCCTGGCTGCTGGTAAACATCACCACCCCCTTTATCCTGGTTGCCGCTAAGTTCCTGGGAGAATTGGCCGACCGTGTCGACTGGCGGGGCCTCATCGGCAGGGGCGGTGAGTTGATGCCCGTAGCACTCCTGTTCCTGTCGCCCCTCCTGGTGGCCGCTTCTGTCTATCTCCTGTTGCAGTACCTGGACCCTTCGCGGCCCCTCGCTCTCCATCATTGGCTGCTGTTGGTATCCGCGACGGCCGCCGCGTTTTTGACGTCTTACTTTTGTCGCCTGTCGGGACCGCGACGCGCAGCCCCCACGGTTGGCCTGGGACTCGCGGCACTGCTTCTGGCTCTGGGTGTCCTGGGCGCATTTCGCGCCGCGTATACCTACGACGACTCCAACGTGGAGGTCATGGTCTACGCTCAAGGTTCCGCCGATTTGCAGGCAACCTTCACAGCCCTGGAAGATGAGGTCTATCCCCTCTCAGAAGGCGAGGATCCCCTCAAGGTCGATTACGACATGTGGTATCCCCTGCAGTGGTACGTCCGCAACCACACCAGCGACGGGAGGGTGGAGTTCAATTGCTTCGAGGCCACCGCCGAAGAGGAGACCGACTGCATCATCCTTGAAGGGAGTCAACTGGACGACGGAGGATTCAGTTTCGGCAATCCGGCAGGACTGCTGGTGAAGGAGTCACACGCCGGCGAGGACGGCGTCGTCCGCGAGTCTTATCGCCGGGACGGTACTTTCAACAACCTTCTTTGGTTCCCGGAATCCTATCGCAGGCCGGACGAGAACCGTGAAGAGGAGCCAATGTACCGGCAGTTAGCCAGAGACTTCCGGTTCTTCGGAGACATCATCGCCAGCAGGGAATCGTGGGTTGACGTGATGGACTACGTGCTCTTCCGCGATTTGGATAAGGGCTGGTACAGCTCAGAATTCTACAGCTACCTGCCTTGAGGCCCAGTATGCGTCCGTCTATACTTGACGCTCAACGAATTTGGTTCAGGCGCTGACGAATCTCGATAAGGACCACCTTTAACCAACCAGTTATTGGCGTCGGAGACAATCTTGGCCAAGCTCAGGGCATTCGCGGCAAGGTGGCACTTGTGGGTAGGAATCGCCATCAGCGTTGTTATGCTGTTGTTCTTCTATCAGCAGCTGGAGCCGGGCGAGTTGAAGGGGCTTCTGGCCGACGCCAACTACCTTTACGTTATTCCCGCTGTTGCGCTTTATTTTGTTGGCGTCCTGTTCCGGGCCTACCGGTGGCGCTACCTTCTGTCCCCCTTGAGAAGATTCCCGGTGCACCGGCTGTATCCGGTCGTCATAGTCGGGTACACTGCCAACAACCTGCTGCCCATGCGATTGGGAGAACTGGTCCGCTCGTATCATCTGGCGAGACAGGAGAATTTCAGCACCAGCGCGGCACTGGGAAGCGTGGCGGTCGAACGCGTTTTCGACGGACTCACGCTGGTCGCCGTGATCGCCGTAACAGCTCCGTGGCTATTGCTGATGGGTCAATTCAGCGACGGGGCCGGCGTATCGCAAAGCACGGCCATCTTGCTGGCTGTCGCCGTCGGAGCCGTATTCGGCGGCTTTCTCTTCTTCTTCACCCTCCTCGCGACCTGGCCGAGCTTCGCCGTGGGCGTGGAAGGTCTGTTGACATTGTTTCCTCGGCAGTTGCAGGGTTCCGCCCTGCGTTTCTATCGCTCCTTCGTTTCGGCCCTGGGTATTCTCAGCTCGCCCCGAAAGCACCTTGCCCTGGTCCTGCTATCCCTTCCTGTCTGGTTGGCAGAGGGGTCGGTGTACTTCCTGGTGTCCTATTCCTTCAACTTGGGCTCATACTATGACTCGGCTCTGGCGTACGTTCTCGTCATAGCGCTGCTGACCGCCACCTCGAATCTGGCCACCGGAATCCCTAGCGCGGTGGGTGGCATCGGCCCCTTCGAGGTGGTAGCCCAGCAGACGCTGATCGCCCTCGGCGTCGGCGCCACCGTGGCGGGGGCCTACTCCGTCTTCGTACACTTGGTAGCCCTGTGGCTGCCCGTCAATATCGTAGGGCTTGCCATCGTTCTCACAATCCTGTTCCGGCAGAGCCTCAGTCTCAAGCAGTTACTGGGAGCGCCCGAGGAGGAAGAATCTCGCTCAACACCGGAAGAGTCTCCGCCTGCAACCGCCGCCACGTCCTCCCCTGCGGGAGGTAATCCGTGAGGGTTGGAATCATCGGCGGGGGTGTGGCCGGATTGGCGGCGGCCTACGACCTTACCGCGCAGGGCCATTACGCAGAGGTCTTCGAGGTAGCTCCCTTTCTCGGTGGGCAGGCTTCCACCTTCCCTGTGGGCGGCGGACAGCTCGAGCGCGGCTACCACCACCTGTTCGTTAGCGACACCGCCATTACCGAACTCATCCATGAACTCGGGCTGGGCCAAAAGCTGGCGTGGCTGGAATCCAAAGTGGGGCTCTACCATGACGGCAGGATATGGGACTTCGCCACTCCAATGGACCTCCTGCGGTTCAGGCCCCTGTCTCTTTGGCAACGTCTCCGCGTTGGGCTGTGGACGCTGAGGTTGCAGCGTACCGCCGACTACAGCGGCTTCGAGGACATCACCGCCCGCGACTGGCTGTCACAGCACATGGGGCGCGAGGCATACGAAGTCCTGTTCGAACCGTTGCTCCGGGGAAAATTCGGCGACCATTACGACCAGGTCAGCATGACTTGGCTTTGGGGAAAGGTGCGATTGCGCGTCGCTTCCCGCGGCAAGGCCCTTCAGAAGGAGCGGCTCGGCTACCCCATGGGCAGCTTTGGCGAAGTCATAGATAGCCTGGCCAATCGGATAGTCGAGCAGGGGGGCGACGTGCACACCTCCGCTCGTGTCAGCCAGGTGTTGATAGAAGACGCCGCTGCCATAGGCCTGGAGGTTCAGGTTTCAGACGGCGGTCCCGAGCACCGCCACTACGACACCGTGATTGCCACTACTCCCTCGTACGTGTTCACCCGGCTGGTTCCTCCGATGCCCGATGATTATCAGGAAATGCTGACTGGGGTCAGCTACCTCTCCGCCGTGCTGCTGATCCTGGAACTGGACCGTCCCCTGACCTCCAAGTACTGGATCAACATCGCCGACGACAGTATGCCCTTCGTTGGCATCATCGAGCACACCAACATGATCGACAAGTCGCTGTACGGGGGAAGACATATCGTCTACATCAGCAACTACCCCGATCGCAACAGCGAGCTGTACCGAATGGAACCAGACCAACTGCTGGACCTGTTCGCCCCCCACCTGCGCAAGCTGAATCCGGACTTCGACCTTTCCTGGGTGCAGAACTATCATCACCACCGGGTGGACGGCGCCCAACCCATCATCGGCAGGAATTACAGCCAGCGGATCCCGCCGCACCGCACGCCCTTGAAGGGGCTGTACCTGGCCAACACCACCCAGATTTTCCCAGAAGACCGTGGCACGAACTACTCGATTCGAATGGGCCGACAGGTGGCGCGGATGGTAATGGACGACTCTGTCCGGTAAGCCGGTGACGAAATATTGCAAATGTCATCAGGTCGGGTACAATCTACCGTAGCCTATATTTAATGCCCTCGAGCGGGCAGGAGCGAATCGTGGCGTCCGAGCTCAATCCAGCGGAAGACAACATTGCTAAGAAGGGCGAGTCCCGTCGCAGCTTCCTGGCCAAGTTAGGCATAGGGGCCGCTGCCCTCGCCCTGGTAACCGGCGGCTTGGCTGCCAAGCGGGGCTCCGGTTCGAACGGCGGGGCGAACGCCCGCAACTTGGAATTCCCCGACGAGGACTCCATCTTCCATCCGGCCAGCGACCCCCGCCTCGACCCTCGACGTACCGACCGCGCCTGACCGTTGGCAGCGAATATTCGCGAAGGCCAGGCCAGCGCCATGCAGGGCATCCGGCTTCGGCAGAACGAAGAGCGCTCCAAGAATTAAGCAGCTTCGACCAGTGCAATCCATCATCCCTTGATTTATTCGGGACGATAGGGTTGCACTCAGCTTTTCCCCAATCTCCCAAGGAGGACGAGCCGTGCCTGAAGCGCGATTAACCGTCGGAAATGTGGAGATCCTCTCCTTAAATGACAATGAGGCGACCCTGCCCCTGAGCGACGTCTTTCCCTCAGTGCCTGCGGAATCCTGGGCACCCTACAAGGAACACTACCCCAGCGGTTTCAGCGGAGACCATCTCCTCGCCCATTTCGAGTGCTACCTCATCCGCTCGGAGGGCCAGACCATACTCGTGGACACTGGGCTCGGCGGGGCGGTGAGCAACCCGAACGCCGTGGAGGCGATGGCGGGTGGCGTTGACGGGCGACTGCTGGAAGAATTGCGTGGTGCGGGGGTCAGCCCCGACGATATCAACACCGTCTTTTTCAGCCACCTGCACTTCGACCACGTGGGATGGAACCTGACTCACGAGTCGGGAGCCGCGCCTCGTGCCACGTTTCCCAACGCCCGCTACGTGGCTCACCGCTCCGACTGGGAAGTGTTCCAGCGTCCGGAGGTGATGGAGCTCTTCCCTCCCCACTGGGACCTTGCCATCGGCCCGCTTCAGGACCTGGGTGTGCTCGATCTGCTGGACGGGGAGAGGGCGCTGACCGGCGAAATCACCGCCATCCCGACGCCGGGGCATACGCCCGGATCGATGAGCCTCGCCATTGTTTCTGGCGGGCAGCGGGCCTACATCATGGGCGACGTATTCCACGGCCCGACGCAAATTACGGAGACGGACTGGAAGTTCAGCTTCGATATGGACGGAGACCAAGGGGTCGCAACTCGCACCGCCATGATCGAGCGCGCCGAATCCGAGGACGCCATCATCGCGATTTGCCACCATGGCGGATTCGGCCGAGTGGCCCGCGCCGAAGGTCGCCGGTACTGGCAACTGGTCTCCTAGCGCCGGCCGAACTCCCGCTCCACGAGGTAGGAACTGAAGTGCACCATTGTGGGCCGTCCGTGGGGACAGGTATGCGGGTTCGGTGTCGCCTCCAATTGCTCCAGCAGGGCCCGCATTTCTGCTTCGGTAAGAGCCTGCCCGGCGCGGATCGCTGAATGGCAGGCGATGGAGGCCGCCATGACGTCCTCTTTCTGCCGCGTGAGTCCTTCAAGCGTGGCCATGTCCAGGATGTCGATCAGTGCTTTGCCAAGCTCGTCGGCGGCGAGAGCCGAAGGCACGGCCCGCAGCAGGTATGTCCTCTCTCCGAAGGGCTCCACTACGAAGCCATATCCGGACACCGCTTCGAGATTCTCCTGCAGCGTCGTTGCGTGCGAGGGCGTCAGCTCCACGCTCACCGGCGACAGCAGCGGCTGGGATGCAGGCTGCCGGTCCCTCCGAAGTGCGAGTAGCCGGTCGAAGACTACCCGTTCGTGGGCGGCGTGCTGGTCGACCAGGTACATTCCCTCCGGTCCTTCGGCGACGATGTAGGTCAGCTTGAGTTGGCCCACGACCTTCAGTGGGACAGACGGACGGCCCAGCAGGGCCAGCGCGTCGGCTCCCGAAACGGCGACGTCCTGCGGAGGCACTGCGGGCCCTCCCCAAGAGCTTGCAGGAGCGGTGGCGCCCGACCTCCTGTAGGAGCCTCCCTTGGCGATGCCACTCCACGCAGCATTGCTGCTACCTGAGGATTCCGGTGCGAACATCGGCACAGGGGAGTCGGACACTAGGGCCGTGCGTACGGCCCGCTGCGTTAGGGAAAACACCAAGTTCTCCTGATGGAAACGCACTTCGCGCTTGGCCGGATGGGAGTTTACATCCACTTCAGAGTAGGGCATTACGACATTTACTGCCGCAACCGGGTACCGCCTCGTCTGCAACAGACCACTGTACGCCTCTTCCACGGCGAATGAGAGCATGCGGCTTTGAATCAGGCGCCGGTTCACGAAAAAAGTCATATAGGTCCGGTTGGACCGACTCACACTGGGCGCGGCAACGTACCCCTCCACGGAATATCCTGACTCACCGTCCTCGGCGTGGACTTCCAGCATGCCTTCCGCGACCTGGGTAGCGTACACTGCCAGGAGCGCCTCCCGTGGCTGTCCGTTCCCTGGCGTGGCCAGCGACTGCCGACCATCGTTCACGAGACGGAAGCGAATCTCGGGGAATGCCAGCGAGTAGCGGCTGACTAGCTCCTGAATTCGCGAAGTCTCAGCCTGAGCCGACCGCAGGAACTTGCGACGTGCAGGCTGGTTGCCGAACAGATGGGATACTTCGATAGACGTTCCCGGTGCGCAGCCTTCTCCGCCAGACTCAACTGGTTCTCCCCAACGGAAGGCCATGCGGAAACCAACGGTTTCGTCGTGTGGTCGAGTCCGCATGACCACGTGAGAAACGGCGGCGATACTGGGCAGCGCCTCTCCTCGAAAGCCCATGGTAGCTACGGAGTCGAGTTCTTCGGGCGAGGCAAGCTTGCTGGTGGCGTGGCGGTGGAATGCGAGGGGAACTTCGTCGGACTGTATGCCGGCCCCGTCATCCACGACCCGAATGGATTCTACGCCGCCGGCTTGTATTTCAATGGTGATTTGGGAGGCGCCCGAGTCTATTGAGTTTTCCAGCAGCTCCTTGACCACCGACGCCGGGCGTTCCACCACTTCTCCGGCGGCGATCATTGCTGCCAGGTCCGACGGCAGAATCCTAATCGACATGGCGGACCGCCGATTGGGAACTAGAAGAGGGGAACGATGGTGCCCTTGGCCCGGTACTGCTTGTCCTCAGACGTTCCCGTGGCGGCGAAGTCCTGCGCGATGCGGTATACACGTTCCATTTCCCGGTCCGGCGAGCGTTTGAAGAAATACGGAGGCACCCACACCCCGCCAAATGCCGCGACCACTTCCGGATAATCGTCAATGACAAAGTCCGGCTCGAATGGCACACCCAGCTCTTCCAGGCGTTCATGAAAGTGGTGAGTGGGTTTCTCGAAAACTCCGCTGACAAACGGTTCGAGCTGGTGCTTTTCAATTACCTCCCACCTTTCTCCCATTCCTGACCAGATGTATATCTGGTGGTCTTCGTCCAGCAGCGCCTGGAACGTTTCCTTGGTCTGGGGACGGAGACTATTGTCCAGACCAAGGATCGTGTAGTCGACATCAAAGAATATCTTCATCGGCGGTAATAGGCCCTTCCCAAAGCAGCTTTCCTTCGTCCGGCAGAAATGGGAATCGCCGCCGGGAGGATATTCAAGTTATGTATGATACCCGTGCAAAAGTATCCGGCGCAACCGGTGCCGGGTCCTCTTCAGCCTGAAATTATCTCGCGGCCTCAACCGCCGCATCGAGGACCGCGGCACCGCCGCCAACGAACATCTGGCCTCCCACACGGGTCATCGGGCGGCGCACCAGCTTGGGCTCCTGCAGCATAAGGTTGACCATTTCGTCTTCGGACAGGTCCTGCCCCGCCAGTCCCATCTGTTTGAGGCTGGGGCTGCGGCGGGCGAATATCTGCTCTATGCCGGCAAGTGACGCCATTTCCCTGATTTCAGATTCACTGAAGGGCTCTTTGAAATAGTCGCGCTCCTCAAGGGAGACGTCATTTTGCAAGAGGAACTCTCTCGCTTTCCGGCAGGTCGATCAACGGGGCCACCAAAAAAATGTTGCCTGAGTGCTCATGACTACCTCATTCGAGATCAAGATAGGTAACTCCGCATCCGGCCCATTCTAAACCCTTCGACACCCGAGAAAAAGAATTCCTTTCGCAGTTCCGACGACCGGTTCAGGGCAAGAGGTTTGCCTTCTCCTGAAGCTCGTAGAGCTTGTTCAATGCCTCCAGCGGGGTCATGTTCGGTATGTCGAGCCCCCGGACGGCTTCGGCCAGTGAGGGATCATTGGAAAACAGGGGCAACTGCTGAGACGCCTGGCTGGACGCCGATGCACGGCCCCCGTGCCGTCGGGATCCGGCGCCACCTGATTCCAGGTCGTTCAGTACCTCCCACGCCCGGTTCACCACCCCCGGAGGAAGCCCGGCCAACCTCGCCACGTGGACACCGTAGCTTCGGTCCGCCCCGCCGGGAACTATGCGATGCAGAAAAACCACGTCGCTGCCTTCTTCGGTCACGGCCACGCTGAAATTGCGAACTCCGGGTAGCGTAAATGCCAGTTCGGTTAACTCGTGATAGTGAGTGGCAAACAGCGTCTTGCAGCCCAGTCGTGGGTCGTTGTGGATGTGTTCGATCACCGACCTCGCAATGGACAGGCCGTCGTAAGTGCTGGTGCCGCGGCCAATCTCGTCAAGAATCACCAGCGACCGCGGTGTGGCCTGATTCAGTATGGCAGCCGTCTCCACCATTTCCACCATGAAAGTGGACTGGCCGGTGGCAAGGTCGTCCTGCAACCCTACCCGGGTGAAAATCCGGTCAACAAGTCCAATGTGAGCCTTCCCGGCCGGTACGAAGCTGCCCACCTGCGCCAGGAGCGTAATCAGGGCCACCTGTCTTATGTAAGTCGACTTGCCAGCCATGTTGGGGCCCGTCAGGACCATCACCCGCTCTTCGGGGGACAGCTCAACATCGTTGGGCACGTATTCGCCGGCTTTCAGGACCCGTTCCACCACCGGATGCCGGCCGTCGCGAATGCTGATAACCGGGCCATCGTCAACCAGTGGCCGAACGTAGCCGTTTTCGACCGCCGCCTGCGCCAGCCCGGCGTATACGTCCAGCTCCGCGATTGCCACGGCAACTTTTGCTACCGTCTCGGAAGACTCGGCAACCTGGGAGCAAACGCGGCGGTATGCAGCCCCTTCCGCCTCCTGCAGGCGCTCCCTGGCATTGAGAACGAGCGACTCGTACTCCTTCAGTTCGGGTACTATGTAGCGCTCCGCATTTGTCAAGGTCTGGCGGCGAATATAGTCGTCAGGCAGGTTCCCGGACTGGGACTTTGAGACCTCGATGTAGTAGCCGAATACTTGGTTGTATCCGACGCGGAGGGACCTGATTCCGGTTCGCTCCCTCTCCTTCAGTTCGAGCGATGCTATGTATTGACGGGCATCGGTACTGGCGGTCTTGAGCTGGTCTATCTCATCGGAAAAGCCCATCCGGATTGTGTTCCCGTCTCCGACCGCCCCGGACGGTTCCGGTTCGATGGCCGCCTCCACCAGCGCGACGACTTCCGGGCACGGAACAAGCCCGCCGTGCAGCCGCGCCAGACTGGGCCCCAGAGATGCTGCGCTTTCCCTAAGCTCAGGAACGACCTCCAGTACTGCTTTCAAGGCCAGCAATTCCCGAGGGCTAACCGAACCGGCGACCACTCGTCCCATGATGCGCTCAAGGTCGGACACACCTTTCAGAGAGGCAGCGACCGCCTCCCGCATCAGTCCTTCCCTGAAGAAGCTGTTCACAGCATCCAGGCGCGCCTCCAGCGCCGCGAGGTCCAAGAGCGGCTGCCCCAGCCATCGCCGAAGGAGCCTGGCGCCCATCACAGTGTTGGTGCGGTCAATGGCTGCCAGCAGCGAAAACTCTCGCTGCGCACCCCTGCCTCCGTGGAACAGCTCCAGGTTCCGCCGGGTTCGGGCGTCGAGGGCCATGTACTGCCGGGCGGAGTAGATCGCGAGGTGGTTGAGTTGCACCTTGCCTTCCTGGCCGGCACCCACGGAAGGGCGGGTGCGGTCCAGGTAGTCGATGATAGCCCCTGCGGCAGACACGGCCAGGGGCAAATCTTCGCAACCGAACGACTCCAGTGTCTGAATGCGAAAGTGCGACAATAGACTGGATGCGGCGGTATCCGCGTCGAAAGCAGCGTCGCTGGTCGCCGTTAGGCGATAGTCGGCATCGGGACTCTCAAGAATCTCATGCCCGCCGGACCGATCGAGCAATGACTGCGGTACCAGCACTTCGGCCGGAGCTACACGGCTGAGTTCGAGGGACAGTTGCTCCGGCGGCAGTTGGGACGCCGCAAATTCGCCGGTGGTGATATCTGCGTACGCCAGCCCGGCCAGATCACCCTCAACGTAAACCGCTGCCAGGTAATTGTTTGCTTGCTGGTCAAGGAGTGAATCTTCGAACACGGTACCCGGAGTCACGACACGGACGACATCGCGGTCCACCAGTCCCTTGGACTGGGCCGGGTCGCTCAGCTGCTCGCAAATGGCGACCTGGTGCCCCTTCTTGACCAGCCGCACCAGGTAGGACTCCACGGAGTGCGCGGGGACGCCCGCCATCGGAACGCGCAGGTTCTTGCCGAGGCTGCGGCTGGTTAGGGTTATGTCCAGTTCCCGGGCCACAAGCCTGGCGTCGTCATCAAAGGTCTCGTAGAAGTCGCCCATGCGAAACAGAACGATGGAATCGCGATAGGCGTCCTTTATCTTCAGGTATTGGCGACGGATCGGCGTCACTGGTCCGGTTCCTTGCCACGAGAAAACTGGAGCATAACTGCCTTGATTTTATACCACCGGGCCAGCCGCGAGACCGGACCGCCCCACTGAGAAAAAGACGTCCCCCTCCCTTGCGGGAGAGGGACGGCACTCACAACAACAACGGTCAGGGGGCTACTCTTTCCAGAAACGCTCTTCCTTGAAACGCCAACCCTGCGGAGGCAGCTTGGCCTTCATGTCTTCAATCATGCCTGGGTGACCGCATGCGTAAACCAGCGTATCGTCCTGGGGAAGACCGAATTTCTCCAAGTATTCGTCGGCCAGCACGTTTACGCGCCCCACTGCACCCTGCCAGCCCGCGTTGCGCGGGTCGTCCGGGCGGCTCACTGTGGGCACGAATTTGACTACATCTGGGTGTTTGGCGGCAAGGTCAATGAATTCCTCGTCGTAGGTAAGCTCGTAGTAGTAGCTGGCGCCCAGCAGCACGTAGAAGGTGTGCCCTTCCCCATTGTTGTGCAGATAATCGCGCACCATGCTGACCGACGGCGAGACGCCCGTGACCGTCGATAACATGAAGTGGTGGTGCGCCTTCTGGTCCATGGTGAAGATGCCCTTGGCCCGGGGCCGTATGGACATGGCATCCCCTGGCTGCAGGCGCCACATCAGGGGCGTCAGCTCCCCGTCCTGCACCATCTCCACGAAGACCTCTATGGTGCCCTCGTGAGGGGCCGACGCAATGGAATATGCCCGCTCGATGGAACCCAGGCCCAGCGTGCAGTATTGACCGGGCTTGAAGTTGAATCTCCCGCCCTCTTCGGGCTCAAACTTCATGACCGTCAAGTCTTCCGTTATGTCTCTGCGCTCGACGAGGCGCGCTCTGGGAAAAGCAGGATTCGGGGTAAGATCCATGTCTTTTGCGACATCAGAGTTCACGGTCTCAACCATTGCTCCCTCCTTTTCCCTCGTTACTGCCGTGCCACGGGCAGTGCGCTTCCCAGAATTACCTCTATCGGAGCCAACTATCAACAGCCTGGCGACTATTCTGCCTTGACCAGTCTAGCTGGCCTTACCTCCAGCCCCCCTAGCATGGTGGCCGGTTCCGGCTCCTGGCTCGCCTCCATCTCTATGGCCAGCTGACCGAACAAACCTGTGGTGCCCATCACACCTTTGGGAAGCCCGGAGTTGAAGCGCGCCACGCCGGGCAGCAGGCCGTGCGCGGTTTCGATGGCAACCTTATCCCCTTCCGACACTCCGAATTCAGAGGCGTCGGCAGGATTCACTTCCACCCATTCCTCTCGCTGAATCCGGTTCCGCTTGCCCTTCACTACTTCCATTTCTCGATGCTGCTGCAACAGGACCCGGCCCGGGGCAAACCACAGCGGGAATTCTGCAGGAACTTGTGGCGCAGGCGACGCAAATGCGGGGGTCATGGGTTCGGCCCGACGGCCAGCAAACCCCTCGGCGTACAGGGTGGGCGTTCCCGCATGCTCGGCGTCGGAACAAGGCCACTGTAGCCCCTTGTGCTGGCGCCCGGCATACAACACCTGTGTGGGCTGTGGACTTTCCAGGTGAGTCCGCAGAACCAGCGAGCCTTCTCTCTTCAATCGGGAGTGGGAAATACCAGCGTATATCCTGGCGACTCGAGCTATCTCGTCCATCGTTTCGGATGGCGTATTTACCTCCAAGGCTTCCGGCTTCAGGCGTTCCCCTAGCCGGGCGAAGAGCCAGCCTTCGGACTGCGCCCCGTCCAGTCGATGTAGCGCAGGCTCGAGCAGCTGCACCCGACGCTCCATGTTGGTATACGTGCCTTCTTTTTCAGCGAAGGTCACCCTGGGCAGCACGACGTCGGCCCGCTGGGCCAGCGGAGTAAGGAAGGTGTCGTGGACCACCAGGAAGTCAAGAGAGGCCAGGGCTTCTATGGCATCGCCGAGCAGTCCATTGCTGAAATTCGGGCTGTTCCCAATGACAATAGCAGCCCTCAGCCTCTTTTCCCTCGCCGCCACAATCGACTCGGCCAGCCCTATGCCGGATTCCTCGGGAACGGTATTGCCCCAAACTGATTCAACCGCCTGCCGGTCAGCTTCTTCCGCAACGCGGCCATACCCCGGCAACCGGTCGGGCAGGCAGCCAACGTCCCAGCCGCCCTGCTCGTTGGCGCCCAGCCGCATGGGGTACAGACCGGTGCCCGGCCTGCCAAGGTTGCCGGTCAACAGGGCAAGATCAACCAGGGCAAACACGCAGTCGCGTTCGTGCTCGTCGGAAATATTGTCCAGACCGTAGACCACTGCGGCGGATTCCGCACCGGCGTACAGCTTCGCTGCCCCGGAGATGTCGTGCGCCGCCACACCGGTAGCGGCAGACACTTCGGCGATATCCAGAGACCCCAGGACGTACTGCAGAGTGGCTGGGCTCTCGCAGTTTTCGTCGAGCCATTCCTGGCGTACCAGACCCTGGTCGAGGATGCTGCGCAGGATGCCGCCGAGAAGCAGCAGCTCGGTTCCGGGCACCGGTCGCAGCCATATATGGGCATACCGGGTGAGTTCCACTTCGCGGGAATCAATGACCACCAGCTTTGCGTCTTTCCTCGCCGCTCTCTTGATCGGTACGGCAAGCACGTTCTGCTCTTCTGTCGCGTTGTTGTTGAACGACAGAATGCACCCGGCCTGTTCCAAGTCCCAGATCGAGTTGGTGGCGGCGGGAATGCCCAGCGTGGTCTCGAGTCCCCAGACCAGTTCCGGGTTCGTGTTCGAAGTCAGGTCGACGTTGTTGGACTCCATCACCGTACGGGCAAACTTCTGGGCCAGGTACAGCTCTTCGTTTGTCCCTGTGGGCGATGCAATCAGCGCAAATTCCGGTCCGATCACCTCCCGGAGCTTGTCTGCCACGTAGTCCAACGCCTCGTCCCAGCTTGCCTCCTGAAGGACGCCGTCCCGGCGGATTAGCGGAGCAACCAACCGGTTCTCGTCGTTCACGAATTCGAGGCCGAACTTGCCCTTGAAACAGGCCTGCCCCTTGTTTGCTGGCGAATTGATCTCCGGAATCGCCCGAATTAGTTCGTCCTTTCCGTTGAATTCCAGGTTCAGCTGGCAACCCACGGGACAGTGCGGGCAGATTGACCGCTCAACCCGTCTCGCCTTCTCCCACTTGTGGCCCCGCTCCACCAGGGCACCCACAGGACAGACGTCAATACAGGCCCCGCAGAATTCGCAGCCGGACTCCAGAAGAGACGTCCCGAAGGAAGTGCCCACCAGGGCTTGCCCGCTGCGCTCGGTGAAACCGATTGCGTCGTCGCCCCGCAGTTCCTCGCAGGCCCTGACGCAGCGTCCGCAGACAATGCAAAGGTTATAGTCCCGGTCGTAGAAGGGGTCCGAAACTTCCAGCGGGATGTCCCGGTACTTGTAGCCCAGGGGCGACTCGAGGTTCATCCCCAGATATCGGACCGTATCTTTTAGCTCGCATCGTTCGTTCTTCGGACAGGTAACACACCGGTCATTCACCGATACATGGCGAAGGCATACGTCGTTGGGCCCGCAGATATCGATGCGGTGGCAGGTCAGGCAGCCGTTGGGATGCTCGGCGATGAGCATCTCCATCACCGACTTGCGGAGCTCGTCAACCTCCTGGTTCTGGTTGCGCACCACCATCCCGTCGGCAACCGGCAGAGTGCAGGCGGCCGGGTAGCCCCGCTGCCCCTCCACTTCGACGACACACATGCGGCAGGCCGCATAGGGCTTCATGCCCGGGTGGTAGCACAGATAAGGAACATAAATTCCGGCTTCGATGGCCGCTTCCAGCACCATCTTGCCGGGCTGAGTGGTGACCTCTATCCCGTCAATTGTGATGGTGATATCGTCGGGCATCTTCGCTGGCTCCCTTTCTGGCTGGCGCGGGCCCTACCGGCGCGACCGGTTGGGCGAGAATCGCGGTTCGTTGCAGGTGCCCGTCGGACACCGGTGTTCCAGGATGTGGGCCTCGAACTCATCGGGAAAATATCTCAGGGCGGATGAAACGGGATTGAATCCCAGCTGACCATGGCCGCAGAGGGAACCGGCCTGCATGTTCTCTCCCGTGTGGCGCATCAGGTCGAGGTCCTCCGGCTCCCCTTCGAGGCTGCAGATCCTTTCCAGCACTTCCAGCAGGTGGCTCATGCCCATCCTGCAGGGGAAGCACTTGCCGCATGACTCGTACTGGCAGAACGCCACCAGCGCGCGGGTCAGGTCGACTACACACGTGTCTTCGTCGGCCGCAATGATGCCACCGGACCCCAAGATGGCCCCGGCGTTGCGCAGAACCTCGAAGTCGAGCACGATGTCCACATTGTCCGCGCCTAGTACCCCGCCCAGGGGACCGCCAGTTT
Organism: Dehalococcoidia bacterium; assembly: GCA_965261355.1. Classification (GTDB taxonomy): domain Bacteria; phylum Chloroflexota; class Dehalococcoidia; order Lucifugimonadales; family UBA3495; genus VXOI01. Next base: position 1,125,443 of record OZ253464.1, read on the forward strand.
GCAGAAACTTGAGCCCCTTACCGTTTCGTATTCCACCCGCGGCGTCGTACAGCACGTCCTTCAGGTTGATGCCGAGCGGCACTTCCATCATTCCCGTGTAATTCAACGGACCCGAAAGACAGAGAATGGCGGTGCCAGTGCTTCGCTCGTGGCCAATGCTGGCAAACCACTCACCGCCCTTGGACACAATCTCCGGGACGTACGCCAGGGTCTTCACGTTGTTGATGTTGGTGGGCTTTCCAAACAGACCGTACTGGGCCGGAAAGGGCGGCCGGAACCGGGGCATGGCGCGCTTGCCTTCGATGGCTTCCATCAGCGCGCTTTCCTCGCCTGCCACGTAGGAGTCGCCGGTCAGAGCAACCTCTATGTCGAAGCTGAAGTCCGACCCCAGGATGTTCTCGCCCAGCAGGCCCAGTTCCTGCGCCTGCTTCACCGCGGCGCGGCAACGGTCGATGGGCCCGTCGTGCCCGTGGCGAATGAAGATGTACCCACGACTCGCCCCAGTGGCGTACCCAGCTATGATGACCCCTTCGACCAGCGTGTGAGGATCACTCTCAAGGATCGCCTTGTCGTTGAAAGCTCCGGGGTCTCCTTCCTCGCAGTTGCAGAGCACGTACTTGTCGCGCGACGGATTTCCGGCAAGGAACCGCCATTTCGTGGCCGTGGGAAAGGCCGCTCCCCCTCGTCCTCTCAGGCCGGACTCATTGACCTGCTGCAGGGCGTCCTCGGGAGTCATCTCCAGCAGCGCCCGGCTCAGGGCTCGATAGCCACCGGTCGCGATGTATTGGTAGATGTCCAGCGGGTCAATGTTCCCGGCGTTGCGCAGTGCAATGCGATTTTCCCACGCCCGCATCGGGTGCAGAGCGAGGTCGCGAAGTCCCGGCGGAGCAACAAAGTCGTCTCCTCCGCCTTCAGGCGCCAGGTAGCCTAACACCAATTCCTCGACCGGCTGTCCGCCGGCGACGTGCGTGGATACTACCTCTCCGGCCCTATCGGGGTCGAAGTTGCCGTAGAACACTCTCGGGCCGCCGGGAAGCTGCACGTCCAGCAGGGGCTCGGCATAGCACAGCCCAATGCAGCCGACCTCCGTGAGACGGGCGTCCACGCCCTGGCTCTCCAGCGCGTCGCTGACAGCGGCTACGACGGCGTCGGCTCCCGCAGCCTGCCCGCAGAGGGCTGTGCCCACGCGCAGCCAGGGACGGGCTGATTCAGCGTCGCGGCGCCGGATCGCTTCCGACTCGAGTTGCTCGAAGTTAGCGGCCATCGAACTCAGCCCCAACTGGATGCACGGCTGCGTCGCCCCGCAGGATCCCCGTTACGCGACCGGCGGCCGACTCGGGGTTGACGCGCCCTTCCAGGTGGTGATCGACGGAAATGACCGGCGCCTGGGCGCAGGCCCCGAGGCAAGTGTTGAGCCGCACCGACAGCCGGTTGTCCGGGCGTTCACCCTCGCTTTCGAGGTCCGCAGCCTGCAGCACCGCGTTCATCACTCCCATTGCTCCCATGAGATGGCAGGATGCCCCCCAGCAAACTTCCACCTGCCGTGTCGCAGGCGGCTGGAAGCGGAAGTTGGGGTAAAAGGATGCGACGGCCCAGACATCGTTGACCGTCGCATCCATATACTGCGCCACCAGTTCAACGGCCTCGCGTGGGATGTAGTGCATCTCGTCTTCCACGGCGAGGAGGGAAGACAGGATCGTAACGGTAGGTTGAGTCTGGCCGCGGACAGCCCTCTCTATGCGCTGTTCCAGACCATCCATCTGGCCGGACTCCTTGAAGGGGACCCGGCGGCGGTTTACGGCCCACCTTCCCGGCAGGGAATCGCTGCCAGCAACCCATTCGTGAAAGAATTAACAATCAAGCTGATACTAACATATTGCCCCAATCGGGTTCAATAATGGGAGCGGCGGTCTTCGTCGCCCTCCAACCCGAAAACAGAAAAGGGCGGGATTGACCCGCCCTTTCTCTGGTCGCCATCTCTGTTCAAGCAGGGAAGCCGCTTCCCTATTCCACCCTTGCCACGCTACCCAGCAAAATCCGTTCCACGTCCGGCAACAGTGCCTCGGCCCTCTGTCGGCATTCATCATCGGTCAGGCTGGAAAGCGGGTGCGGCGCAACTGCGTACTCGTATTCGGGAACGCCCATCATGCGAGTCATGGCCTTGGCCGTGTTGTTGAATACGTGGGTGATGATGGAGGCGGTGGGGATGCCCAGGCGCTCCATCTCAATTCCGTCGTGCACACTGCACGAGCTGCAGGACCCTCAATCCCCCACCCCGGTGATTAGCACGTCCACCCCATTCAGCATGTCCTCGATGGTTTCGTTCTTCGTCGGCAGTGAAGCCGAATGCTTGCTGAACATCCGGACTTCCTTGAAGCCGTACTTTTCCTGCAGGATCTGGCCCAGCTCGTTCAACACCTTGTCGGAGTTGGCCTTGGAGTTTTCAAGGAGACCTAGGGTCTTCCCCTCCAGCGAACTCGGCCGGTCATTCAGCCGGAAGTCGCCAACCGCCAACTGGACACCCGAGGGATCAACCAGTCTCACGTTTTTAACCGTAACCGTGTCCGCCATACTATTCTCCTGCCCGGTCGTTTAACCGTTGCTTGCCAGTGAACAACATTTGAAGGAATATTTCAACCGCTGCCTTTAGCCGGTAGCGACCTCTATCTTGCGGGTGCGAATCTGGTAGTTGGTTGTGTCTATGATGGCGCTGTTGCGCCCGCCGGTGCCTCCACCCATCACGATGATGATGTCGTCCGGCTCACGGGAGCAGCGCCGCAGCAACTGGTCGTCTCCCTCCCGTTCCGGTCCTTGCGCAATGCCTAGCCGTATCAGATCCGCCTGCGGACGGGCGGCGTGCTCGATCAGGTATTCCTGTATCATGCGCCGCGTCCAGCCCCCTTCGTTCAGGGTGATGGCGTGCTCAGGCCCGAAGACTAGCGCCCATTGCGCCGGGAACCGCCACGCCAGACAAGCGCTCTTGAGCGTGTCCGCCACCGACGCCAGGATCATCTCACCATTCTGGCCGTAGGCGTTGTTGACCGTGATGGGGTTGTAGGCCACCGCGATGGTGACGCAGCTGTCCCCGGGCTGAAACCCGCGGCTCACGTGCAGCGGTTCCCACGGCGAGTCCTCTTCGTTCTCGGCGAAGGTCAGCGTGTATTTGCTCGGGTTGCCAAGCGTTCCACGGTCCAGAATGCCCGGCCGCGCCTCGAAACCGTTCATGAAGCAGAGACGGACCGCCCTCCCCAGGCAGGCATTGGCCCGGTTGCCTGGCCCGAAAATGCCGTCTCGGGAGTTCATCTCCAGTGTGTGCCTGATGGGGCCGTTCACAATCATCAGTACCGCGGGAGAACTGGTGGACGAGGCGGCCATGTTGACGTAGTTCTTTTCTTCGTCCAGCGTCCGGAGCGCGGTCGTCAGCACGGGGAAATACTCCGGCAGACAGCCCGCCATCACGGCGTTGGCGGCGGCGTTTTCCGCGGTGAGGACGCGACGGCGCATCTCGAAGGTGATGATTTCTTCCTCACCCGTCATGCCGGAAAGCTCCAGCATCTCCCGCACTTTGTAGTCGACCGGCGGTACAACCGGCAGGCCGTCACTCCAGCCCATCCGGTAGCATTCCTCAATGATTTCCACCGTGTCGCTGTATTCCACGATATCGGAACGATTCATTTCAGCCTCTAGCTGCCTGGGGATGTTGTACCGGTTGGGCGTCAGACGTTGAGCCGGAGCTGCACCCCTGCCTTCTCTTCCTGGATGCGAGCAACCGCATCGGAATCCTCGGGTCCGAATCCCCGAAACATCGCTTCCACGTGCCTCTGGTCAACGAGGTTGGACAGGTCCATCGGGATGCCGTACTCCCGCCCCAGATCGGTGGCGAGTCGCACGTCCTTTGCCGCCAGCGCCGTCGCGAACCCCGGCTCGAAGTTGCCTTGGAACAGGAACCGGGCGAACTTTTCCGTCAACCGCCGCGAGCTTCCGGAGCTGTGGGCGATGACGTCGGCCAGCGTGGCAAGGTCCACTCCGGCCTTGACGCCCAGAGTCAGGGCCTCAGCAAGCAGCACCCCGATTCCCATGCTCATAAGGTTGTTGCAGATTTTGCAGACCGACCCGGCCCCTATGTCGCCGCAGTACACCACGTGGCTTCCGATGGCGCCCAGCACCGGCTCGAAGCGGTCGAAAGTGGCCCGATCGCCACCGACCATAACCGCCAGGGTGCCTGCAGCAGCGCCGTAGGTGCCGCCGCTTACCGGCGAGTCCAGCAGGGTTACCCCGCGCTCGGCACAGACGTCGTGCAGCCGCCGGACCACAGTCGGCGAATTCGTGGAAAGGTCGAAGATTACCGAGCCGCTACCGGCGGCCTCCAGGATTCCGTCCTCCCCCGCTATTACCGCCTCGACGTCCCTGGGGACGGGGAGGCTGGTTAGCACCGCGTCGTTGCCCGGGACGGCCCTTCTGGGGCTGTCCGCCCACTCGGCGCCCATCTCCAGCAGGTTGATTGCGGCCTCCCGCCGCAGGTCGTGGACGGTTAGCTGGTGACCGGCCCGAATCAGGTTGGCGGCCATCGGATTGCCCATATTGCCGGTTCCGATGAACCCTATCTTCATCCCTTTCTCTCCTGTCTCGTTGTCCCGAGTCTCTGGCGCCGCTGTCCCGCGGCGGCCGTCCCGGGTCTCTGGTGCCGCCGTCGTGCGGCGGCCGTTCTGAACCTGCCCGTTCTCCTGGTCCCTGCTCCGGACCAACCCTCGGACGCAATCTCGGGGGCTCTTCATTGCCTAACTCTTCAGGCGCGTAGCCTCCGATGTTCTCCCTGCGGTATCGCGGAGCGTACCCACTCGCTTGGGTGGTTTGCTGTTGGTTTTGCCTCGCTGACGAGGATACCTCCGGCGACTCATCGCGGGCTTGCTGCTCATCGAAGGTCTCTTTGGCGATGCGGAAGGCGTTCACCGCAGCGGGCATACCACCGTAGAAGATCATCTGCGCGATGATCTCAGATATCTCCTCTTCAGTGACGCCAATATGCAACGCGCCCGTGATGTGTCGCTTGATCATCTGGGGGCTGTGCCCCAGCACGACAAGGGCTGCGATGGTGCACAGGCTGCGAGTCTTCAGGTCGACAGCCGGCCGGTTGTAAATCTCGCCGTAGATTACGGCGTCGACGAGCTGCATCACCTCAGGCGCGAGTTCCGCCATTGCCGCCGGTGGTTGAGGGTTGTTCTCTGGCCCGTAGTAGCGCATACGAAAATCGGCGGCGGCCTCCTCGAGGTCCACTTCCACCTCTTCGTCGTCTTCCTCGAATTCCGGCTCGGCCTCCAGGCCCGGCTCGTACGGACGCAGGTATGGGTCGTCTTCGAATTCGTGTTCGGTGGTCAATACGCTCACTTTAACCGGGAATCGCTGGGCTTCCCGTTACAGGATCTGCCAGTAGCGCCGGCCGTCCTTCCTTATCACTCTTCCAATATGATCGTCGGGATGGAAGTGTCCCGCCGCGATGACAACGTTTTCGGCCTCCGCTTGGTTGAGAACGCGCTCGCGGTTTCGATGGCTGTCTTCCTTGTCGGTGTCAACACCGGCGGTCCACTCCGGCCGCTCCACCTGCACTTTGCTGTGCAACAGATCGCCAACAACCATCGCCCTCTCACCTTGCGAGGTGATGTCGATGACCATGTGGCCGGGCGTGTGTCCCGAGGCGGTCAGCATCTTGACCTCCCCGGTGATGGTGTGCTCATCGTCCACCAGGTCCATCGCCCCCATGCCTTCCAGCGGCACAACGCTGTTGGTCACTTGGGGCGCGCTTCCGATGACGTCGGGCTTGGTGAAGTGCTCCCAGTCCAGGCGCGGCACCAAGTACCGCGCCTTCGGGAAGGCGGGCGCCGGCTCTTCGCCGGTGTAATCCACGTTCCAGCCCACGTGGTCGCCGTGCAGGTGGGTGTGGGCCACCACGTCGATATCCTCGACGTTCACACCCTTCAGTTTCAGCTGGTTCACCAGGTCTCCGGTGCGGTTGCCCCGGTCCGGGTGAGGCCCGGGGCCCATGCCCGTATCCACCATGATCGTCTTGCCTTCCGAGCGAAGGAAGAAATGCAGGTAGTAGAGCTGCAGCTGTCCGCACTCCAGCGCGTGCTGGTGGTCCGCCCAGTCCGGCTCGGAGGTCGTGGGGAACATCATCCACGGGTCGCGAGGTGGCGGCACCATGTCCAGCACCGCTACGATGTCAACATTGCCCACTCTTATCTGGCCAGCCATTCCAGGCCTCCTGTCGTTACTCAGAATCGTCGAATCAGCCGGGTGCTGCCTTAGTCCGGATGCTACCTTAGTATTGAAGCAGCGAAACTACGTCTCTCCCGGCGAGACGGCTCCTCCCATCCAGGAAGGAGAGTTCAATAACTACCGCCAACTTCGCCGCAATGCCTCCGCAGTCTTCCACCAGCTTGGCGGCCGCGGAAAGCGTGCCGCCGATGGCTAGGAGATCGTCAACGATCAATGCGCGTTGACCCGGCGCGATGGCGTCCTTGTGTATTTCGAGGACATTGGAGCCGTATTCGAGGTCATATTCCACCGAATACGTCTCGGCGGGCAGCTTGCCTGGCTTCCGAACGGGCGCTAGCGGCTTCCCTAGTTCCCTGGCCAGCGGGGCGCCGAAAATGAACCCTCTTGATTCCACTGCTACTACGATGTCAAAGTCCGGCTCCCTGCACACGTCAGCCAGGTTGGAGACCGCGAGATCGAACGCCGCCGGACTGGCCAGCAACGGAGTAATATCTCGAAACAGGATGCCAGGCTCCGGAAAGTCCGGAATATCTCGAATGTAGTCTTTCAGATTCATAGGACACTGCCAATAGTTCATGCGGGTCTACGACTTGAAAGCCCAATCCCGCAGTTTCGGCGCGGGAAGTGTAAGTCCCGCCCAAATTTCAGTCAACCTGAACGCGGGCGAAGGAGATTGATCGCCCAGCCGACGAATTGCCAAAACACCAGTTTGACTTGCAAGTTGACTGTTAATATAATGTATTTGTCGGGCATTTCCAGATAGCCCCGCGATTGTGGGGCTATTTTCTAGTGTCAAACTTTGGACACCTTGGCACGGTTTCGTCGATGCCCCTGTGGCGCAATGGAAGCGCAGTCGATTTGTAATCGACAGGTTAGGGGTTCGAATCCCCTCTGGGGCTCCAAATACAGCTATTCCTTACTCGCTTCTACGAGGTTGAGGAACGGATTGCGTCTCCGGCGGGGTGTGTGAGAATATATTGAGGCGTCTATACTGGAGGGATGGGTGAGTGGTTAAAGCCACCAGACTGTAAATCTGGCGTCCGGAAGGGCTTCGCAGGTTCGAATCCTGCTCCCTCCACCAGTAAATTCCGGGCTGTGAACCAATGGCAGGCACTACACCCACGGCCCAACACATATAATTTGAGGCAGGCCCAGATAGCTCAGCGGTAGAGCACGTTCTTGGTAAGAACGGGGTCGGCGGTTCAATCCCGCCTCTGGGCTCCACCAAATGACGACCATAATAGTTGCAAGGCATTTAAGGAGGACACGGCATAACATGGCCAGACAGCAGTTCGACCGGTCTAAGAACCACGTCAACGTGGGAACCATCGGGCACGTGGACCACGGCAAGACGACTTTGACCTCCGCTATCACCAAGGTGCTTGCCGATCGGGGCCAGGCCCAGTATTTGGACATGGACTCCATTGACAACGCGCCCGAGGAAAAGGCCCGCGGCGTTACCATCGCCATCGCCCACGTGGAGTACGAGTCGGAAACTCGCCACTATGCCCACGTGGACTGCCCTGGCCACGCCGACTACATCAAAAACATGATCACAGGCGCCGCCCAGATGGATGGGGCAGTGCTCGTGGTGAGCGCCCCCGACGGACCAATGCCTCAGACTCGTGAGCATATCCTTCTCGCACGCCAGGTTGAAGTTCCCCGCATTCTGGTCGCCCTCAACAAGGTCGACATGATGGACGACGAGGAACTCCTAGAGCTGGTCGAGTTGGAAATCCGCGACCTGCTCAACCGGTACGATTTCCCCGGCGATGACACCCCGATCGTTCGCGTCAGCGGTCTCAAGGCTCTCGAGGGCGAAGCTGAGTACGAGGAAAGCATCATCAATCTTGTGGGCGCAATGGACGACTGGATTCCTATCCCGCCTCGCGCAACTGACCTGCCTTTCCTGATGCCCATTGAGGACGTTTTCGGCATCAAGGGCCGCGGCACTGTGGTGACCGGACGCGTAGAGCGCGGTGCCATCAAGGTCGGTGAACCCGTCGAAATCATCCGATTCGGCGACACCCGCGCAACAGTGGCCACCGGTTTGGAAATGTTCCACAAGCAGTTGGACGAGACCGTTGCCGGAGATGCCGTCGGCATCCTGCTCCGCGGCGTGGACCGCGACGAGGTGGAGCGCGGGCAGGTGCTGGTCAAGCCCGGTTCTATGCGGCCTCACACCAAGGCAAAGGCTGAAGTGTATATCCTGAGTCGCGAGGAAGGCGGAAGGCACACCCCCTTCTTCAGCGGCTACAAGCCCCAGTTCTTTATTCGCACCAGCGATATCACCGGCTCCATCGGTCTGCCGGAAGGCGTGGAAATGGTGATGCCTGGAGACAACGTTCAGATGGACATCGAACTGATTTCCCCCGTGCCCCTGGAAAGCGGAATGCGCTTCGCCATCCGCGAAGGCGGTCGCACCGTGGGTTCGGGTGTGATTACGGAGGTCATGGACTAATATGGCCCGAAAGAGTGCGGACATCCGCCAGATAATCACGCTGCAGTGCGGCGACTGCCGTGAGCGGAACTACACCTCCATGAAGAACCGCCGCAACGACCCGCAGCGAATGGAGCTGCGCAAGTACTGCTCCCGCTGCCGTACCCACCGGACCCACCGGGAAGTGCGATAGCTAATGGCAAGGGCCAACTCACGCGCCCAGCGAATTCTCGCCCCGACGGGCGGCGGGCGCACTTCGCCAGTACAGTTCATACGGGAAACCTATGAGGAGCTGCGAAAGTGCGTCTGGCCCAGCCGTGAGGAAACCGCGCGCCTCACCATGGTCGTTATCGTCCTCGCCGTGGCCGCCGGCTTCTTCTTGGGCGGACTCGACCGGGTATTTGCGGAACTTTTCAATCGCGTGATATTCGGCCTCTGAGCACGGCCTCCAGTGGGCCCGCTTCACAAACCACGGATTCTCCCCGCCCCCGGCCAACCTAGGCTTGGGGGCGCGGCCAATTAGTACCGGAAGGCCCGAATGACGAATATAAGCGACATATCGGAGACCGAGGCGCAGTCGGAAGACATGCGCTGGTACATCGTTCACACTTACTCCGGTCAAGAAGACCTCGTGGAGAAGAACCTCAATCTGCGCATCAGCAGCCTCGATATGGAAGACCGCATCAAGCAGGTGTTGGTGCCCACCGAGGAAGAGGTCGTCTTCAAGGACGGAAAGCGGCGTTCGGAGCGCAAGAAGCTCTTCCCCGGCTACATCCTCGTCCACATGAGCATGGACGACGAGAGCTGGTACGCCGTTCGCAATACCCCGGGTGTCACAGGCTTCGTTTCTACCGAGGACGAACGCGACAGCCGCCCCAAGCCTGTCCCCCTCGAAGACAAGCAGATCGAAGACATCCTCCGGCAGGTCGAGAGCGACTCCAGCCGGGTCAAGATTGCCCTCGAAAGGGGCGAGACCGTTCGCATCACCGAGGGTCCGTTCGTGGACTTCATCGGCGCCATCAGCGACGTCGATGAAAGCAAAGGCAAGGTTAGGGTGCTGGTCTCCTTCTTCGGACGCGAAACGCCAGTCGAATTGGACTTTCTCCAGGTCGAAAGAATCTAGCAGGAACTCAGTCCGCATCGGCCTTATCCGCCGTGCCGGACGGTTGCCATTCAGGAGCCCCAAGTGGCAAAAAAGGTACGTGCCATCATCAAGCTGCAGCTCGAGGCCGGCAAGGCCTCTCCCGCCCCTCCGGTGGGCCCCGCATTGGGTCAGCACGGTGTCAATATCATGGGCTTCGTCAAGGAATATAACGCCCGCACCGCCAACGACGCCGGGACCATCGTCCCCGTCCATCTGACCGTGTACGAAGACCGCTCGTTCTCTTTCGTAACCCGCACTCCTCCCGCCTCCGAGCTCTTGCGAAAGGCCGCCGGGGTGGACAAGGGATCGGCCGACCTCACACAGGGCCGGGTGGGCTCCATCACCCGTGGCGCCCTGCGTGAAATCGCTCAATCCAAGCTGCCGGACCTGAATGCCGGCACCGTGGAAGAGGCCATGGCAATCATCGAAGGCACTGCCCGCAGCATGGGTATTCAAGTGTCGGGAGAATAACCAATGCCCAGTCGCAGCAGACGCTACAGCAACGTGGCCGAAAGGGTCGACCCGGACCTGCTCTATAGTCCCGAAGAGGCTTTGGACCTGCTGAAGGACCTCTCAACCGCCAAGTTCGACGAAACCGTCGAGCTCCACATCCGTACCAATGTCGATCCCCGCCACGCCGACCAGATGGTGCGCGGCGTCGTCGGTCTGCCCCACGGCATCGGCAAGACCGTCCGCGTCCTCGTGTTCGCCGGGGCCGAGGGCGGCGAAATCGCCAGGCAGGCAGGCGCAGACTACGTGGGTGAGGACGACCTCATAGAACGCATCGAAGGCGGTTGGGTCGAGTTCGACATTGGCCTCGCCACCCCGCAGATCATGCCTAAGATCGGCAAGCTGGGCCGCATCCTCGGTCGCCGGGGCCTCATGCCCAACCCCCGCTCAGGCACCATGGTGCAGCCGCAGGACCTCCCCCGAGCCATCCAGGAAGCCAAGGGCGGCAGGACCGAGTACCGCACCGACCGGACCGCCATCATTCACTGCGCCATCGGCAAGATCAGCTTCGATACTAGGATGTTGCTGGACAACCTCGCCGCCCTCAGCGACGCCGTGGTCCGCGACCGGCCGGCCGCGCTGAAGGGGCAGTATTTCCGCTCGGCTTATCTGACATCCAGCATGGGACCTAGTGTCCCGGTAGACCTGGTTGCTCTCCAGGCATTGCGTCCGGAAGACTAGCCTGCTAGCATAAATCTACAACTGAATACCCGACGCCAGAGAAAGCGGGTCCCTTTTGGGATAATGGACCGGCCGCCCGCCGAGGCGCGACGATTGTAAACAGGGAATTGGGCCCTGCGCCGCGTCTTGTTCGTCGGCACAGGGCTCTTCGTTATGTACCTGTAAGGAGGTGGCATTTGCCAACACAGGAGAAAATGGACCGGGTAGCGGAACTGCAGGAGTTGTTGGAGCGCAGCACCATCACCTTCGGAGCCGACTATACCCGGACTTCGGTAAATCAGATGACCGAACTGCGTCGCGCCATGCGGTCCAACGGCATCGATTTCACTATCGTCAAGAACACCCTGATGTACCTGGCTGCTGATAATGCGGGAAAGCCCCAGGTGAAGGAAATCGTTCAGGGGCCAACGGCAGTTGCTTTCGGGTTCGACGACCCGGCCTCTGCCGCCAAGACCATTGCGGATTACGCCCGCGCTAACGCCAATTCCTTCTCTATACGCGGCGCGGTTATGGGCGACGGCGACCCTATGGGCCCTGACGGCGTGAACCGCCTGGCCACCCTGCCGCCGAGGCCTGTGCTCATAGCAACCCTGTTGGCGCAGATGCAGGCTCCCATGTCTCGACTCGTTGGGGCGCTCAACAGCCCCCTGCAGGGCTTGGATAACGTTCTGCGCGCCCGCATGGGGCAGATGGAAGATTAGTAACCGGAATTCCCGCCAAATACTGTATGAGGTAAATCGTTATGGCAATGTCCAAGGAAGAAATCATCGACGCGATCAAGGAAATGAACGTGGTTGACTTGGCCGACTTGGTCAAGTCCCTCGAAGACGAATTCGGCGTCACCGCTGCTGCTCCCGTTGCCTTTGCCGCGGCGCCGGCTGGTGGAGATGCAGCCGCCGCCCCAGCCGAAGAGGAGAAGAGCGAATTCGAGGTCCACATCCGCGAGATCGGACCCAACAAGATCAACGTCATCAAGGCCGTCCGCGAAGTGACTTCCCTCGGTCTTCGCGAGGCCAAGGACCTCGTGGAATCCGCTCCGGCGGTGGTCAAGGAGTCCGTTCCCCGCGACGAGGCGGACTCGGTTAAGGACAAGTTGGAAGAGGCCGGTGCTGTCGTAGAGGTCAAGTAACCACAGCCATCAATGCGGGAGGCCTGACATGGGCCGTAAAGACCGTGACCGATTCTTGCGGCTGAAAGAGGCCAACCCCGATTACCAGGGATTCCGCGGAGCGGCCACGGCCACGGCTGCTCCGGCGCCGCCTCAACCCGTTACCGAGTCGGTTACCTGCTCGTCCTGCGGGCGGCGGCGCAACGTTAACGTGGACAGCCTGCCCGAAGACCGGAACACCTACGTATGCCTGCGGTGCCAGGAAGAGCAGGCAAACTGACCAAACCAGGCCCAGCTAGGCCTGCCACCCGGAAGCCAACGAAGGAGGGGCGCGACCGTCGCGCCCCTCCTTCCGTTTCATCAGCGAGGCTCCGAGAGAAATTACCGGAATAGCGGCAGCTGTTCATTCAGAAGATCGTAAGCGGCGTTGAACTGCCTTTCACCACCCACTCCGGACGGCACCTCCTCATACTCCACGTAAACGTCCGGCTGAATCGGCTCGTCGCCCACCCAAGTGCCGTCGGGCGTGAACCAATGTGACGTCGGAAGATACAGCGCTGAGCCGTCTGACAGCTCAACGAAATCATAGCTCGCGCCTTCGCCAAACGTCGGCACTCCCACCACCTGCGCCCTTCCCGCCTGCTGCAGTGCCGCCGCCAGGGCTTCCGCTTCGCTGTGTGACCGCCCGTCCACCATCACCGCGACCGGCAGTTTGTCCAGCGACAAGAGGTCAACTTCGTCGGGTATCGTGTGGTGTGAGCGGGTTCCTTCCCTGTCTTCCACGTACCGGAATGTAGAGCCTCCCGGTAGGAACTGCGCCGCTACCTCGGCAGCCGCGGCGGGCACCCCCCCGGAATTGCGTCGAAGGTCAAGTATGAGCGCTAGCATGTCGAACTGCTTCAAACGTTCCAGTGCCTCGAAGACCTGCGCCCCAGTGTTGTCCCGGAACCTGGTCACACGAACGTAGCCTATGCCGCCCTGTACCAGCTGGCTGGCGACGCTGTCCAACTCGATGTGGCCGCGAAACACGTCCAGTTCCAGCGGTTCCGCCTCTCCCTGTCGCTCCAGCTTCAGCAGCACCTTGGTGTTCTCCGGGCCCTTGACCCGTTCCCCGACTTCCGAGGGCGTGGCGTCGCCGACCGGAACGCCGTCCACTGCTATCAGGGAGTCTCCCCCTACTATTCCCGCCTTTTCGGCCGGCGAATCGCTGAACGGGAAAAGCAGAATCTTGCCATCCTGGGCGACGACGCTGGCGCCAATGCCCAGGTAAGACCCCTGCAGGTTGCGGTCCACCTGCTTCCTTGCCTCGGTCAGTTGCTCTGGTGTGAGATATGCCGCGCCTGTTCCAGGCAATCCCGCCATCATTCCCTGGATCAATATGTCTTCCAGTTCATCGGCATCCAGGTCCGGATTGTCTTCGCGGTAAATCTGGGAAGCCCGCCATACATCCGTCAACTCCTCCGGCACCTCGAGGGGCACCTGCCCTCTCATGCGGCCAAGATCGGTGAGGAACGGGTACGGCGAAATCTCCCCCATGTCCAAGACACGCTTTATGGCGCCTCCGGCAACCGCTTCGTGGTCCAGCGAGGCCGGGGCCGCGTAGTTTTCGCTGAGCACGTCCCACGCTTCCCAGACTATGGCGTATTCGGAGCCGGTCCCTTCGGGCGACTCGCCATCGCTGGCTGAGCACCCGACTGCCAGGAGCAGCGAGAGAGACAAAAGGACTATCAGGACGGGAAAAAACCGAGACCTGAGATATCTTCGAACAAGCAAGACACATTCCTGGGACTGCGGAAATTTTGCATCGGTCCCTTCTTGCAATTGTAACAAACGGACTGCCTCCAATCTCTCTTCGGGCGTTGCCAGCATATCCCTCTGAATGTACACTGCAATCAACTGGCGTTTCCGAGTGATCGGCACGCCACAATTCCGGTATAAGCCAAGGAGATTCCCCGATGATTAAAGTTACCGTGCTCTATTCCAACGAAGAAGGGAAGAAGTTCGACTTCGATTACTGGGCCGGTCCCCACATGGAAATTGTCCATCGGTGTCTGGATTCCATGGGGCTGAATCGCAGCGAATTGGAAAAGGGCGTTTCCGCCGCTGACCCCAATGCCCCAGCCCCCTTCGTTGCCATGGCCAACCTCTATTTCAATACAGCCGACGAGGTCCACGAGGGTTTCAAGACCCACGGAAGGGAGATCGTCGGCGACATCAAGAACTATACCGACATCACACCGCAATTCCAGATCAGTGAGGTACTGTAACCTCCACAGCCGCCTGTGTGGCCCTACCATCATAGCTTTGGGGGCAGGTGACAGTGCCTGCCCTTTGTGTACACACGAAAACCGTCGGGGTTGCGACAATGACTCAGATTCTTGGCGACACTCGCTTCAGCGAGCTTTCCGAGCGGCTCATCAGGGAACACTGGGATTTCTACCCCACCACCGGTTCACGCATAGGCCGGCACGAATACGACGGCAGGATACCCGACCTGTCCCGCGATCAAATTGCCCGCCGTGTTGGGGAGATTCGGCGCGGCAAGGACGAACTCCTAACGCTCGATGAGTCTACGTTGGGCATGGAAGATCGGTTGTATTACCGGATGCTGGGGCTCTTTCTGGATCGGGAGCTCTTCACATTCGAAGAAATGCGGCCGCTTGAAAACAACCCGATGCGACAGTCCGGCTTCCTGAACATGGGCAATTACGTCCGCCGCGACTACGCCCCGCTGGAAGACCGGCTGCGGGCTGCCACCAAAGCTCTGCGCCAGGTTCCCGATTTCCTCCAGGTCCTCGACGGCGCCTTGCGCGGCGACCTGTCACGCCACATCGTGGATATGAGCGTGGAGAGCTACAGCGGCATGGCCCACTTCTACCGCACCGACCTTGCCGCATTCTCAAACCAGATCGACGACGCCAAAATATCAGCGGACTTCTCCGCCGCCTTAGAAGTCGCGGCAAGGGCCCTCGGCCGCTTCGTGGAAAAACTGCAGGCGCGGGCAACGGGCGGCGACAACGACTTCGCCATCGGAGAACGCCTCTATTCCCGAATGCTTGCAACGGGAGAGGGATTGGACCTGTCTATCAACCGCATCGCTGCGGTCGGCCAGTCTGACTTGGAAGACAACCTCGCCCGAATCAAGGAGGTTGCCGCCTCAATCGCTCCCGATAGAACAGTCTGGGAAATCGTCGAAGAGAACAGCCGCGTCCACCCCACCGCGCAATCGCTGATCCCGGACACCCAGGAGTTGCTGGAAGACATACGCCAGTCGCTGATCGACCACGAGGTTATATCGCTGCCATCGCAAGACCGGTGCCGCGTGGTGGAAACCCCGGCTTACATGCGCTACGCCTTCGCCGCTATGGACAGCGCCGGCGCCTTGGAAACCCGTGCGACCGAGTCCTTCTACTACGTAACCCCGGTCGAGGAGCACTGGACCGCTGAACAGGCAGAGGAGTGGCTGTCAAAGTTTGACTACAACACCCTCAGGATCATTTCCATCCACGAGGTGTATCCCGGCCACTTCGTCCACAACCTCCATAATCGCTACGGCAGGCAGCTCCCCCTCATCGGCCGCGCCGCAACCTCATACGCCTTCAGCGAAGGCTGGGCGCACTACACCGAGCAGATGATGGTGGAAACGGACTACGGCAACGACAGACCGGAACTGCAGCTGACCCAGCTGTTGGAGGCGCTGGTGCGGAACTGCCGCTACATGTGTTCCATCGCCATGCACACCGGCGACATGACGGTCGACCAGGCCACGCAGTTCTTCGTCGAAAAGTCCTACATGGGCGAGCACCCCGCACGTCGAGAAGCGCTGCGCGGAACTTTCGACCCCGGCTACCTGAACTACACCCTCGGCAAGCTGATGATCCTCAAGCTCCGCGAAGACTTCCGCCGCGAACACCCCGTCAGCTACTCGTTGCGTGAGTTCCACGACCGGTTGCTGTCCTACGGTGCTCCCCCGCTGCCCCTGCTGCGTGACGTGATGCTGGAAAACGGCAGCGCGCCCCTTTAGGTACGAACCGCCTGCCGCCCCGACACGCTACGTCCGAAACGTAATCTTCCGGAAAGCCTCTCCGTAGGTCGCGCCCGAATTGCCCGCGCCTTCCTGCCCGTGCTGCTCTAGGAATGCACTGACTTCTTCGTCGGATCTGCCGTCGAGTCGTGTGTTGCTGGCCCTCACCGCCTTAGCTTTCACGTCCATCGTATCGCCAATGTCCACGAAGGTGTCGGGCGTCTCCGTTCCCCAGAAGAGCACCGTCCCCGTCTTGTGCGGCTCCAGTCCCTCGTCGCGCCACAACTCTTCGAAATGCAGGTGGTCTCGGGCGCAGGGAAACACGGCGTCCAGTGTTACCTGTCCCGTAATACGGCTGTCCCGGTGCCAGGCCAGGTTCTTGCGGTACGGCTCCGGGCAGACTACTACGTCGGGCCTAACCTGCCGTATCTGGCGCACCAGCTCCCGTCGGAAGTCGTCAACATCCTCCAGTTCTCCATCCGAATGACCGAGCGACACCAGCTCCTGCGCCCCGAGTTCCCGGACCGCCTCAGCTTGCTCCTTTGCCCTGATCGCCACCAGTTCTTCCCGGCTGACTGAAGGATCGGACGTCCCCCTTCCGCCGTCCGTGCAGACCACGTACCGCACGGTCGCCCCTTCGCTAATCCACTTGGCAATGCTGCCTGCGCACCAGAACTCCGAATCATTGGGATGGGGAACTACCACCAGAACTCGTTCAGGGGTAACGTCCATTGCTTGATTTCCTCCCGTCGAGAGGCCTTACTGGCCTCGGTTCCTGTAATCACTGTAGGTCCCGTTTCCGCCCAGTTCCGTCTCGTCGGACCGCACCCGCTCAAACACGCTGCGGGTCAGAATGCCGCCGGATACAACAACGGACATCGCTTCCTCCACCGAAATGTCGGTCGTGATGACCTCCGTGTCCGGCACTATCACCAAGAACCCGGAGGACGGAATCGGAGTGGTCGGAATATAGATCGAAAGAAATTCTCCCCCGTCCGGATTGTCCATCCTGGAAGTGATAAGCCCTATGGAGTGAATCCCCGGCCGCGGAAACTCGATCAGCACCACCCCGGTGTACTTGTCGCGGTCGTTGGCCTCCAGGTTGCCGCCAAGCAACTGAATGGCCGTGCGGGTAGTGCTGTAAATGCCTTTGACGAAGGGTATGACCTCCATAGCCCTGTGCGCCAGGTCTATCAACCTGCGACCGATTACGAAAGCAGCGACGAGCCCCACGATGTATATAAGGAGAAGGAGCGCAATCAGGCCTGTGCCGTGAATATCAGGCCCCGGCAAAAGGTCCGTCACCGGTTGCAGAATCGGCGTCAGCAGGTCGAAGATAAACTTGAGCACCAGCGCCGTGATGCCGATGGGAAGCATCACCAGTATCCCCGCCACCATGGTGCGCTGGAAATGACGCGCTATCCTGCGGATGAACGAAAAGCGCCGTCGTCTTCCACTCGCTCCGCCGCTGTCGCCGGATCCCCCTTGCGATGCCATGGCGTTAGTTTCCGGACCGGCTGTCTCTGTCGCTCAGGGTGAGGTAGTCGTCGGAAATAATGGAAGCAACGTTGCTCCAACCCATCAGCTCCGCCCTGCGCCGCGCCGCCGAACCCATGCTTTCCTGCAGGTCTGTACTGGCGAAAATCATCTCAACGGAATTGGCGAAGGCCTCGGGACACCGCCACGACTTCAGGTATCCCGTGTGCCCGTGATGCACGATGGTCGGCAGCCCGCCGACCCTCGAGGCCACCACCGGAGTGCCGCAGGCCATCGACTCCAGGGCCACGAGACCGAAACTCTCGTAATAGGACGGAACAATGCAGACATCGGCGGCGTTGTAGTAAAGCGGCAACTCGTCGTGGTCCACGCGCCCCACGAACTCGATCATCCCGTCCACCTGCCGCTCTTCCGCCAGCCGGCGCACTCTGTCCGTCTCAGGTTCGCCCGGGCCGCCGCCGCCTACGACCATCATCCGGACCTTCTCTTCTCCCGCTTCGAGCTGCGCCGCCGTTTCTACCAGCAGGTCCAGGCCCTTCAGAGGTTCGACCCGTCCCACAAACAGCAGGACTTTCTCCCCGTTCAGCCCCAACTGTTCCCGCGCCTCTTTCTGGTCAAGAGGACGGAACTTCCCGAGGTCAACCCCGCAGGGAACCAGCCTGACCTTCTTCGGGTCGGCGCCGTACAGCCGGGCCATGGCGTCCCGTTCGTGTCCGCTGAAGGCGATGATTCGGTCCGCCTTGAGCATGGCGGCACGTTCCGTCAGGGGGCGCTCCTCCGGTTCCACTTCCCCTGCCCGTGATTGCATCTTGATCAGTCCCAGGGTGTGGAAGGTCACTACATGCGGAATATGCAGGCCTTGTGAGAACCGCTGCCCGATCCATGCCGACAGCCAGTAGTGCGAGTGAACGACTTCGTACTCGATGCCTTGCTCTTTCTGAAAAGACCGCAGCTCCTCTAGAAACTGCGGCAGATGACCGAAAAGCTCGCCGACACCGGTCTCCTCTGGCCCGCCGGGAAGATGAATCACCCGTACGCCGGAAACTATCTCTTCTATGCCCTTCCGTCCGTCGTGCTCACGGGTGAAAATGTCCACCAGGATACCCGATTCGCCCATCGCCCGCGACAGCTCTCGTACATATACATTCATACCCCCCGACTTCCCTTGTCCGGGAGCGGCCAGGGGGCAGGCGTGGAACGCGATGAACGCGGCTCGCTCTACGCTCAACTTCGTTTCACCACAATTCTGTACAGGCTTTTCTGGCGTCCACCCAGGTGGGCTTTGTATGGTTCCGGGCCTCTGAGGAAATCGAAGTACCCGAGACCCCGCTCTATCGCATCCTTCACGCACATCGCATGCAGAAGAAGCCCCACGCTGTAGTAGGATAGCTCCGGGTCGTATCCGCTATTGTACAGGAGCCTCGATGAACCATAGTCAAAGCACAGGCTCGCAGCCGCCCTCGACCCGTCTATATCCATGAAAAACAGCCGTATCCGGTCCAGCTCTGCCATCCGCCGGGCCATCGAGCGGAAGAACGCCTCTCGCTCCGGCGTCATGTACTCCTCTTTGTCGATGCGGCTCATCCGCATCAGGCCGAGGAAGTCGTCGAAACTCGCCATTACCTCGTCTGGATCCGTTAAGCAATGCCAGCTCCACTCGGTTTGGGAGTCCAGGCGTCGCAACTTGCGCCGAAGTTCATGCCGGTCCTTCTTGGTAAGCAGTCCAAGGTACTGATCCCAGTCCTCTGGCAGGTCAACCCCCGAGGTGACGTCCTCGTACTCCACCTCGACGGTGTAACCACGTTCGAGGGCTTTTTCGGGAAGATGGCCGAGCGTGGGTGAGTCTTCTATCAGGGAATCCAGGTGCAGTTCGTCCCACTCCCAGCTCCCTACTACGTCGAAGAACGTACGATAGAAGTCCTCTTCAAATCCCGGCCGAATGATAAAGTCGTTGTAATCGAAGGTATCGGGGGCCCCGACGAACCCTATGGCCCCGTTGGTTCGAGCCAGAGATGCCAGGGCATTCGCCCCACCCCCTGCTGCGGGAACCACGAAACCGGTCATCTCCCGGCCGGCGCTGAAGTTCTCCCACCAGACTTCCTGCCACTGCGGAGATAGAAAAATACTGGCCACCGGAGAGTCACGCAATATTGAGTCCCATTCTCCCTGAGCATCCCGAAAGGAAGTGATGGGGCTGACGGACACGTTTAGCTGCTGTGCATCATTTCTAGTAATGTTTGCCTGGTCTCCTTTCGGGCTGAAGTTCCTCTGGTGGCAGAGGTTAGCATCCGTGAGCCCGGCTTGCGAATGCCTCTCATTGACATGCAAAGGTGCTCGGCTTCAAGTTCAACCACCACGATATCAGGCTCGAGCACGGTGAATATCGCCTCGGCCACCTCGGCGGTCAGCCTCTCCTGCACCTGCGGCTTGGCCGCCGCAACTTCGAGAGCCCGTCCCAGCTTGCTGATGCCCGCGATTCGATCCCTCGGCACGTAGCCGATTCTGGCCTCTCCGAAAAAGGGAAGCAGATGGTGCTCGCACATGGAGTGGAATGTCAGACCGCTCACAGCCACCGGATCGCTGTCTCCGGTCTCAAATACCGCATCAATGGCCTCTTCAGCACGCGCCCCGACTCCCCCGAACAGGGACTGGTACATTCGGGCGACGCGGGCCGGAGTCTGTTCCAGTCCTTCCCTTCGAGGGTCCTCGCCGACCGCTTCCAGTATGTCGGCGACCGCCTTCATTATGCGGCTGTGCTCGACCGTAACCGTCTCCTGTTCGCCTTTCCGGATATTTCCCAGTTCAGGACAGCGCCACTGCTTCAACTGCTTCCAAGGTCGGTTCCACCACTATCGCTTGCGTGCCCGCGCTGCTCACGGCCAGGTCCGGGTCCTTGAGCCCGGTGCCAGTGAACACGCACACCACCCGCTGGTCCGAAAAATCCAGCCCCTGCTTGTGCAGCTTCACAAGCCCCGCGAAGGAAGCGGCCGAGGCCGGCTCACAGAAAATTCCCTCGGTCGAGGCCAACAGTCTGTAGCTTTCCAGGATCTCGTCGTCCGAGACCATGTCGATGGTGCCGCCTGAGCCGTCTCTGGCTTCCAGGGCGCCCTTCCAGCTCGCCGGGTTTCCGATGCGTATGGCCGACGCTATCGTCTGCGGGTTCGCGACCGGTTCACCCCGCACGATGGGCGCGGCGCCCTCCGCTTGGAACCCCATCATCTTCGGCAGCTTGGTGCTCCGCCCGAGCTGGTGGTACTCCCTGAATCCGCGCCAGTATGCCGTGATGTTCCCGGCATTCCCCACCGGTATGAACAGGTAGTCCGGCGCGTCTCCCAGGGTGTCGACAATCTCGAAGGCCGCGGTCTTCTGGCCTTCTATCCTGTAGGGATTCACCGAGTTTACCAGCGTAACCTCGTGCTTCGTGGTGAACTCCCGGACCAGGGCCAGAGCTGAGTCAAAATTGCCGTTTATCATTATCAGCTTGGCGCCATAGGCCATCGCCTGTGCCAGCTTGCCCATGGCAACTTCCCCTCGGGGAATGATCACCAGCGACGGCAGACCACTGTATGCCCCGAACGCTGCGGCCGAAGCGCTCGTGTTCCCTGTCGACGCGCACATTATCGCCCGGCTGCCTTCCTCCAGCGCCTTGGCGATGGCGACTACCATTCCCCTGTCCTTGAACGAGCCAGTGGGATTGCATCCCTCCAGCTTGAAATAAAGCTCGGGGCAGCCAAGTTCCGCCGCCAGCCTGTTGGACTTCACCAGTGGCGTGTCTCCCTCGCCCAAGGTGATCATGGGCGTGGCATCCGTCACCGGCAGCAGGTCTCGATATGTTGTCAGTACGCCGGAACCCATATGCGCCTGTCTTCCAGTCCTTTCCCTTGCGTAAAACGCTTCTGGATATCGCCGCTACTCTTCGATCCTGATCACGTTGCCAACTCGCCTTACCGGCGTCAGCACCCCGATATCCCTCAGTGCCTTCTGCACCGACGCTTCTTTGGCCGGGTGCGTCATTATCACAATTTCCGCGCTTTGAGTATCCACATCGGCGTCCTTTTGCAGCACCGACGATATACTGATGTCGCAGTCGCCAAGAATTTTTGCGATTTGCGCCAGCACTCCGGGTCGGTCCGCCACGTTCAGACGGATGTAGTATCTGGTCTGCAGTTCGTCTATTGAGCGAACTCCCAGCTTCTCTGACAGGTCCCTTGGTCCGCTGGCGACGGCCCCGTCTCGTACCAGTTGGGACGCCCTGACGATATCTCCCAGCACGGCACTCGTGGTGGGCCCACGGCCCGCCCCCATCCCGTGAAACAGCACCCGACCGCAGAGATCGCCGTTGACCTCTACTGCATTGTACACGCCGTTCACATTGGCTAGCATATTGTCAGCCGGAACTAACGCCGGATACACCCGCAGCTGCACCTCCCCAGCTTTCACGTCCGCGATGGCCAGCGACTTGATTGAATACCCGAACTCCCGGGCGTACAGAAAATCCTGGGGCTCCAGCGTCGAGATACCCTCGCGGTAAACGTCCTCCGGTCGGAAGCGCCGCCCATACGCGAGCGTCGCAAGCACCGTCACCTTGTAAGCCGCGTCAATTCCCTCAACGTCGTTCGTGGGATCGGCTTCGGCGTATCCTAGCGCCTGCGCCTCCGCCAAGGCCTCAGAGAACGGCGCTCCCTGCAGCGCCATCCTGGTGAGGATGTAGTTGGTAGTCCCGTTGATGATGCTGCGTATGGAACGGACTTCGTTGGCCGCCAGTTCGTCTATCAGGCAGCCCACTATCGGGATCCCGCCGCCGACGCTCGCCTCGAACGACAGGCTGACCTTGTTGGCCTTTGCCAGGGCTATCAGGTCCGCGCCGTCCTTCGCCATCACTTCCTTGTTGGCGGTCACGATGTGCTTGCCCGTCGAAATTGCTCGCCGGAAGTAATCGGTGGCCGGGTCCGACCCTCCCATCACCTCGACAAGAATGTCGATTTCCGGGTCGTCCAGTATGTCCTCGGCGTTGGTGGTCAGGATTCCCGCCGGTACTTCAACGTCCCGAGAGCGGCCAACGTCCCTCACCAGCGCCTTCCGGAGGGTCACCGGGCGCCCCACCTGGGCAGCGACGGCCGACGGCTCCTGCAGCAGCGCGGAGGCGACGCCTCCGCCGACCACGCCCAAGCCCATCAGGCCAACGTTTATGCTCGACCCGCTGCTCATCTATCCCCGCCTATCGCGCTGGCTGGCCCGTGACCGGCACCCGCGGCGCTGTCACAAAAACCTGGTCCGCCACCCAGTCGTAGAGCGTGCTGTTGAAGTTCATCTTGACCGTTCCCGCGGTGGTCCCCTCTTGCAATACTTCGTCCTGCCACATCCGTGTCCGCTCGAGCGTCAGCTTGATCCCCATCCGTTCGCTCACTTCCCGCTCTTCCGGGCCTGCCAGCACTTGGATTATGTAAATGCCGTCCAGGACGTACTTCGGCGCGCTGATCTCCCCCGGTTCAAGTGCGACCTTCCCATCCTCGGCGTCGCCGTAAAGCAGGGGATCCAGCTCGGGAAATGCGGTCTTCGGCACCCACCCCACGTATCCTGCGCGGTCCGCGTATCCTGCCGAAGCGGAAACTTCGCTGGCCACCGTCTCGAAGTCCTCCACTTCCAGCCGTTGCGACACCTGTTCCGGCAACAGCCGGGCTCCTCCGCCTTCGTTGGGGTCTACCGGCAGACGAATCCACCGGACTTCGACCTGCTCCTGCGGACTTTCAATTTCCTGGGCCAGCATGGCGGCAAGGCCCGCCCGCGTCAGGTCTTCTTCCAGTATGACCCGATACTCGGAGTCCGTAAGTCCAGTGGCCGTGAGGAAAGTCTGGTAGTTGTTCTGAAACTCCCGGTCGAGCTGCCCGGAGTCCACTTCCTGTCCCTCTGGCACCGTGGGCTGGAACTGTCGTCGCAGCGCACCTTCGACTACTTCCTCGCCCGGGTCGAGGCCAAGACTGGGAGCCCTCTGCCGCAGCACCTCCGCGTTGATCAGGTTTTGCAGGTACTCGAAGGGGACTGTACTCAGGTCAACTCGGCCGCCCTGGTAACGGTTTACTCCCTGCAGCACCCTGATCCGCTGGACCAAATCACCCATGGTGAACTCTACGTTATTGACGCTGCCCGCCCAAACCCGCGGCGGCCGGTAGAACTCCCTGTAGTAGCCGACCAGTACCACACCGAATATCACCGCCAGCAGAACCACGGCAAGGCCGATCGACCAGTAGCGACGACGCCGCTCTCGACTCTCTTCCTCGCTGGGCCTGTCAATCTCCGGCTCGTCGCCCGTCCGAAGCCGCAAGGCCCGGCGGCGACCCGCGCGACTCGTCGGCGCCCTGAACCTGCCGCTTAGCCGGGCCAGAGACATGCATCATTCTCGAGGAAGACTTTCGGGCTCAGCAGTTGCTCGTTCGACAATGCGAGATCAGCGGCGGGCGCTGGGGAAGGAATGGTGCGCTACGAAGGGAATCAATGCAATATGCCGCGCTC
The DNA here is from genome assembly GCA_965261355.1 of Dehalococcoidia bacterium. Classification (GTDB taxonomy): domain Bacteria; phylum Chloroflexota; class Dehalococcoidia; order Lucifugimonadales; family UBA3495; genus VXOI01. Next base: position 1,149,630 of record OZ253464.1, read on the forward strand.
GTTGAATCGCCACCCGCAGGCCGCGCTGGTGCTTGGCGCAGACCCCGGTCCGGCGCCGCGGTTCGATCTTGGCGCGGTCCGACACGAAACGCCGGATCTTCTCAATGTCCTTGTAGTCGATGAGCTTGATGTGCTCCACACAGAATGTGCAGACGCGCCGTCGCGGCACGAACCGCCCTCGCGGGCGTCCACCCGGTCGTCCGCCCGGACGGCCTCCGGGGCCTCCCCCGGGGCGTCCGCCAGGAGGTCCTCCGGGAGGTCTGTTTGAGGGAGTTGATTCGCTCGTCATTTAATTCCCCTGGATTATTCCTTTCGTTATATTGCCGTGTCTAAAACGGGAGATCGTCGGTCTCGTCCCACGGTGGCTCGTTGCCCCCGCCGTTACCACCTCGTTCTCCGTAACTGGCTCCGCCGCCGCCTCCAGCTTCACCCTCGCCGCGGCGTCCCAGCATCTGCATTTCGGTGAGAGTAATGTCTAATGAGTAGCGAGGTTGGCCATCTCGGTCGGTAAAGCTTCTACCTCTGAGTCGCCCTTCTACGTAAATTTGCTGACCTCTGGTGAGGTACTGATTGCAGACGTCTGCCAGGCGTCCGAAAGCGCTGCACCTAAACCATTCAGTTTCTTCTCTCTGTTCCCCATCAGCCGTTCGGTAACGACGATTTGAGGCGATGTTGAAGGAAGTAACCGACTGCCCATTTGGCGTGTAGCGCATTTCAGGGTCATTGCCCAAATTGCCGATGACGATGATCTTGTTCACGGCCTACCCTGCCACTACGATGGCTCTTCCGGTTGTGCTTCTTCCGCGGCCGCCGGCTCCGGGGCCGGAGCATCCGCGGGCTCTTCGACTTCCGCCTGGGGCGGAGAAGGTTCGGTGGATTCCGCAGTCTCCCCACCTTCAGCAGCAGGGGCTTCGGTGGTCGCGGCAGCGGGTTCTTCGCTAGCGCCAGCGGCGGGAGCTTCGGCAGTGTCAGCCGCAGGAGCCTCGGCAGCGGGCGCCTCGGTCGCGCCAGCAGCCGGGGCCTGACCGCCTGCCGGTGGAGCTCCTCCGGGTGCGACTCCCGCCGGAGCCCGAGGAGGACGTGGCGCCCTCGTCTGCGCGGCGTGGGATGCCAGCTCTTCTTCCGATAGGGTTATCGTTACCAGAGACCGGAGCACGTTGTCGTCCAGTTTCAGAAAGTTCTCGAGTTCGCGGTTGAAAGACCCTTCGGCGGCAAATCTCGTCAGATGATAGTTGCCTTCCAGGAACTGGAACTGTCCCTTCTTTACCGGATAGGCCAACCGACGCGTTCCCCACCGTTCTTCGTGTACTATCTCCGCTTCGCGGGTCGTGATGAATCCTTTGATTCGCTCCCAAGCTTGACTAGCTTCGTCAGGGCTAATCATCGGGCTGAGGACAACGACAAGTTCGTAGTGACGCAAGAGTACCCCTTAGTGGCAAAATGCTGCCGGAATTATAGCACCGGGTCGCACCGTTCTCAACTGCGGTATCAGTCGTCTATACCCGGCACCGGGAACCCGGCGGTCAGCTCACGCACCTCGGCAGCCACCTGCGAATGCGCCTCTTCGTCGCCGATGTTCGTCAGCACCCGCGCCACCATCGACGCGACTTGCCCGGTCTCCTCCGTTCCCATGCCGCGGCTGGTGATCGCCGGTGTGCCCAGGCGCAGGCCGCTGGTTACCCGTGGCGGGCGTGAGTCGAAGGGGATGGCGTTCTTGTTCGCGATGATACCCACGGCTTCCAATGCCTGCTCGGCCTGTCGCCCTGTGATGCCCAGCGGCGTCACGTCCACCAGTATCAGGTGATTGTCGGTGCCTCCCGACACCAGCCGCATTCCCGCCTCTGAGAGCTCCGCCGCCAGCACCTGGCAGTTCTCCACCACCTGGTGGGCATAGCGGGAGAACTCCGGCTGCAGCGCCTGTCCGAAACACACCGCCTTGCCGGCTATGGTGTGCATCATCGGCCCGCCCTGCATCACCGGGAACACTGCGAAGTCGATATCCCGGGCCAAGTCTTCTGTACACATGATGAACCCGCCCCGCGGCCCGCGCAGGCTCTTCTGCGTGGTCGAGGTCACTATCTGCGCGTGAGGGAACGGTGAAGGATGCGCCCCTCCCGCTATGAGTCCGGAGATGTGGGCCATGTCCACCATCAGGTAGGCCCCCACGCTGTCGGCGATGGCCCGGAAGCGAGGGAAGTCGATGATGCGAGGATAGGCGCTGTACCCGGCGACGATTATCTTCGGCCGGTGTTCCTGCGCCAGACGTTCAACTCCATCGAAGTCGATAGTCTCCGTATCCTTGTCCACGCCGTATGAGACGAAGTTGTACAGCTTGCCCGAGAAATTGACCTTGGCCCCGTGCGTCAGGTGCCCTCCGTGGTCCAGCTGCATCCCCATCACGGTGTCGCCGGGCTCCAGCAGCGCGAAATAGACGGCCATGTTGGCCTGCGCACCGCTGTGAGGCTGAACGTTCACGTGCTCCGCGCCGAAGAGATCCTTCGCCCTCTCGATGGCCAGGCTCTCCACTATGTCCGCGTTCTCGCAGCCTCCGTAGTATCGCCGTCCCGGGTACCCCTCGGCGTACTTGTTGCTCAGGACGCTGGAACCCGAGGCCAGCACGGCCTTGCTGGCATAGTTCTCAGACGCTATCAGAACGATCGATTCGCGCTGACGTCGGTCTTCAGCTTCCAGGGCTGCAGTTACTTGGGGGTCCAACTCGGCTAGCGACGGCATGCAATGCTCCAAATATGTTCAATCTGGGAACGAAATCCAGGAGGACAATAATCTGTTTCCCTTACATCCAGTCTACGGTTGCCCCTATGCACTGTCAACGAAACTCGTCAACATGCCAACGCATTACATATCGGTATTGCATAGTTCCGCGTCCCCCGCGACTCCCTCCCATACCCCTCGCGTTTAAGTCCCTGCTCCACTCTTTCCCTATATCGCATAACCCGTTATCTCATTAGCCGTCATTTCCCATATCGCATTACCCGTCTTTCCCGCGCAGGCGGGAATCCAAACCCCGATCCTTCCTCAGCTAAAGCAATTCCTCGCGCCTTGAGAGTTAACTGCCCCTTGACTCAGCCTCAGATATCATACTAGAATATTGGTACTAATTAACAGTGCCGAACCAGAACCGGGCCTGATGCCAACCCTCGTCGGACAGAATCCCCCTACCATTCAAGTGAAAGAGGTAAGAGCGAGGGTGAACCCCTCCAAAAGCCGCCACCGTGCCCGCCACCGCAAAGCTGAAGTGAATGGAAATGCTCGGAATTGCTCGGAAAATCCGAATTTCCTCCCCGCCCGACCAAACAGGAGAGTGAAACCATGTACAGCCTCAGCCATATCCGCCGCAGGGTAGAAATCCTCAAGCGCAGGTTCGCCCCCGGAGCTCGCCGTCATTCGCCTTCGCAGGCTGTCTCAGGAATTCTGTGACGACTGGGACGAAGCCGTCTCGGGAGAAAAGCCAGCCCCACGTCACGTTCTGGATGCGAAGATCTCGGCCTTCATCCCCCGCATCCGCAAGGCCCGCTTCCGCCTGGACATCTGGATGGCCATGCGCAAGTACCTCGAACGCTGCATCGACGACAAGAAGCGCCCGGAACCCCGCGACGTCGTGGGCAGCCTCCTGCCATGGGCCGCCAAGCGAGGCTTACTCCACGCCTCCCTCTGGGACCGCACTTGCTGAAGGTTCGTAGGTCACTTTGCCGATGGGATAAATAGTTCTTGACGAATATCGAATAGCAATAATCTTTCCGGAAAATATATGACCAAACCGCGGGACAAATTTACGATATTCGTTGGAAGATATGTGAATTTCGGCCATACCGCTCGGTTTGACGATTTGAATCGCGCTGTTAGAATTATGTTTACTGGTGTTCACCACATCCGCCGGTGGCTACCGGACCAGCGCTTCGGCAACTGCAGGCTAATCACTCGGGCGAAGCAACCTAGTGGAAGAAGGGTCTCCCGAAACGTTTACCCAGGCTTGGGAACTGCCTCAGCCTTCGGCGGCTCTCAATGTCCAAATGCCGGACGGCGCCCTCGTGTACGTCCGCCGTCACGGAAACCCCACCGGTCAGCGCCTGTTGCTCAGCCACGGGTGCGGCTTGGCTACCGACTCTTATCTCCCGTTCTGGTCGCTATTGCTGGACCGGTTCGACCTGTTCCTCTTCGACCAGCGCAGCCATGGCTGGAACCCGCCGGGAGACATCCGGAATCAGAACATCCCGACCTTAGTTAGAGACTGCGAGGTTGTTCTTCGCGCCATCGGCTCCAATTTCGGCGAACGACCGGTCATGGGTTTCTTTCATTCCATTTCGGCCTTGGTCGCCCTGCTTCACGAGGAACGCTGGAAGGGCTTCTCCGGCATGGTCCTCTTCGACCCTCCCATTCAGCCACCAGGCGGCTGGCCCGAGGATCTGGTGGAAGTCGGCGAGGAGATGAGCATTGCAGCCCACCGTCGCAGAGACCGCTTCCGCACGAGGCGCCAGTATGCTTCCCTGGTGAAACGGTCGCCTATCTACCGCCGCCTGCCGCCGGGAATGCCTGACCTTATCGCTGCCACCACCCTCCGGTCGGCACAGGACGGCACCGGTTATGAGCTCTGCTGCCCCAGGGAATACGAGGCCCAGGTCTACAAGTACCTCTTCGGCTGGGCCATGCGGGTGGACCTCCAGAGGATTTCCTGCCCCGTAAAGGTCTTGGGCGCCGACCCCACCGAGCCATATTCTTTTATGCCCACCGCCAACCTCAGCCACCTGATCGACATCAATTACGACTTCCTCCCTAACACCACTCACTTCCTGCAGCTGGAACAGCCTCAGTTGTGCCTCGACGCCGCCTTGGGATTCCTGGAAGACCAGGGCCTGATTTAGCCGCAGCCTGCTATCATATAATTGGGCGCGCATTGCTCCGCGAAGCGGCAACCGACCGTGCGTCCCACTCCGTACTTCCGGTCGATTGGAGATTGAGGAATGGCTAGCGATTACGATGTCCTGGTTGTCGGCGGTGGCCTGGCGGGAATGACTGCCGGCATGTACGCTGCCCGCCACGGGCTCAACGTCGGCATCGTCGAACAGATGATGGGCGGCGCGTCCATAATTAACGTCGAGAAGATAGAGAACTACCCCGGATTCCCCGAAGGCATCATGGGCGCGGATCTTGCCGCCATGACCCAAGAACAGGCCATGAATTCCGGGGCCGATTTCGTTATGGGCGAGGTCTCAGGCGTTTCAGAGGACGGCGACTACCGCCTCGTGACATCCGACGCTGGAAACCTGCGCGCAAAGGCGGTGATCATCGCCTCGGGATCCACCCTCCGCCTCCTCGGCATACCCGGCGAAGAGGAGTTCATGGGCCGCGGCGTATCTCAGTGCGCCACCTGCGACGGCCCGCTGTACAGCGGCGAGGTCGTCGGCGTGGTCGGCGGAGGCGACTCAGCCGTCGATGAAGCCCTCGTCCTGTCCCAGTACGCCGACCGGGTCTTGCTCATCCACCGCCGCGATGAGTTGCGCGCCCAGCAGTCTCTGGTCGACCGAGTGTTGGCAGAGCCGAAGATCGAAGTGGTCTGGAACTCCGTTGTCGAAGAGGTTCTTGGAGAGAACACCGTCTCCGGCGTCCGCGTCACCGACCTGGCCTCCGGAAATCAAGGGGCTAGGGAACTCTCCGGCCTGTTCGTATACGTAGGTCTGATTCCCAATTCCGGACTCGCCCACGGGCTGCTGGAAACGGACGGCGGTGGCCACATTCCCGTCAGCATCAACATGGAGACCGCAGTCCCCGGCGTCTACGCTGTTGGCGACATCCGACAACACTCTTCCTCCCAGCTCGTATCCGCCGCAGGCGACGGCGCCACCGCAGCCATCGCTGCCCACCGATATATCGCCGGTAAGAGTTGGGCATAGCCGGACATCGGCTCAGTCGGGACGAATCTTTCAGCCAAAGTGGAGGGCGTTATGGCCACAGAATTCCTCGACCTCGTTGACGAGCAGCTCCGAAACAGCAGGACCATCGCCGTGGTGGGCCTGTCCAACAACCCGGACCGCGACAGCCACAGGGTCGCCAGCTACCTGCAGAGCCAGGGCTATCGCATCATCCCTGTCAACCCTGTGATTGAAGAGGCATTGGGCGAAAAGAGCTACCCAGACCTCAAGTCCGTGCCCGAATCCATAGACATGGTCGATGTCTTTCGCCGCTCCGACCAGGTCATGCCCGTTGTTGATGAGGCAATCGAGGTCGGCGCCCGCTATATCTGGATGCAGGACGGCGTGATCAACGAGGAAGCAAAGGCCAAAGCCGAAGCCGCCGGCATCCCCGTGATAATGAACGATTGCGCCCTTCGCCAGCACCGCCGCCGCTTCGGCCGCGAGTAATCTCGTTCGCAACGGCGTACCCGAAGAGGCCCCGAAGAATAACCTCCGGGGCCTCTACCATGTACCCGTTTGATGTCTCCCACGGCTTTGCTGAAATTTCGGATCTTGGTAACCGTACCGTCGGACTCTATCCTGTAGCCCACTACGTGCCCCATCTTCCCGTTGAAGACATCAATCCATGGGGAGTCCAGTCCCACCCGGTCGGCCCTGTTCGGAATGACGGCGTCGACCACCGCCTTGTCGCTCTGTGCTCTCAGCCCCGGTGAGAACTCCGAAAACTCCATACCACACTTCTCGACGTTCTTCAGCAGCCCGACCTCATTTTGGATTGCGCCAAGCCGCAGCATTTCCATCTCGGCCGATACGCTACCGTCCGACTCCATCCTCTCGTCTTCTTTCATCGCAACAGGGGTGTCCGTTGGCGGGGCCTGGGTCGGAGGCACGGCGGTCGGCGCCACGGTGGGCGACCGAGCTTCCGTCGGAGATTCGGCGGCTCCTCCGCAGGCAGCGACTATGGACAGCATCAAAGCCGCCAGGGCCATCAGCAGGAACTTTCGCATTGCTCCTATCCCTTCAGGAATCCTTTCCTTATTCCAGTGGCCGTTGCTGAACTACCTCCGCCACGGTGATTACGAATTGCTTCGATTTTATGCAGGAATCCTATTATCTTCCCTATACACTGCTTGCTAATTCTTCGTAAGGATATTCTGAATTGAATAATCCGTTGCATTTTGCTCTGGCTTTGATGAATGGCCATCTCCACAAGGAGGCCAATCGCTGAGCAATATTGAGTGGGCATAGACAATCTCACCTAGGAATCAATATAATCAGCCTCACAGAAGGGGTAGTGCGCCTTAGGCGCATGGCCTTCCTCGTTTCACTGTGGCCAGACTTCAAGGCAGGAGAGGCTTCTATGGCCAACCAAGAAATCGAGCTTATGGCTCACCTTATGCGACGCGCCGGGTTTGGCGCCACCTACGAGGAAATCGAACGACGGGCAGTCCACGGCTACGAAGCCACCGTCGAAGAGCTCCTCTCTCCCATGGAACAGCCTGACATAGACCGGCACATTCTCGACCGCTACTTCGTTGACTGGAAGGAAATGAACGCCCTGGAAGTAAACCAGGCGTATCTGACCTACCGTATGATCAACACTCAGCGGCCTCTGCAGGAGAAGATGTCCCTCTTCTGGCACGGCATCTTCTGCACTGGAAACTCCAAGTGCGAGCACGGCCGCCAGATCCAGGACCAGCTGGACATGTTCCGCGCCCTGGGCATGGCCAGCATGCACGACCTGCTGCTGGAACTGTCCCGCGACCCAGCCATGGTCTTCTACCTCGACAACTGCATGAGCCACAAGGACGCCATCAACGAGAACTGGGGCCGCGAGCTTCTGGAACTGTTCTCAATGGGCGTCGGAATGGATGGCCACGCCAACTATTCGGAGGATGACGTCAAGGAAGCGGCCCGCGCCTTCACCGGCTGGACCATCACCAACGCCATCCCTCGCTACCCCTATGGCCGCTATACGTCCCAGTTCGTCTTCAACCCCGCCGATCACGACGAGGACGAAAAGACCTTCCTTGGCGAGACCGGCAACTTAAATGGCGAAGAGATTATCGACATCATCGCCCGTCAGCCGGCCACGGCCCGCTTCGTTGCCAGGCACCTGTACAACTTCTTCGTCGCCGATGAGCCGCAGGTTCCATCGTGGCAGGAGACTCCGCCTCGCGACCCTGAAGCCATCAAGATGCTGGAAGACACCTACTTCGAGTCCAACTACAACCTCACCGCCATGCTGCGAACGCTGTTTAACTCGGAATTCTTCAAGAACGCCCGCTTCGCCAAGGTGAAGAGCCCAGCGGAGGCCGTCGCCGGCACCATGCGACTGGTGCAGGACTTCACTCACCCCAAACCCGGCCTGCACCCCATCGCAATGGAGATCCGCTACATGGGACAGGACCTGCTGAACCCGCCCACCGTTGAGGGCTGGCATACCGGCGCAGAGTGGATCGACAGCGGCACGCTGGTGGAGCGCATCAACTTCGCTGCCGACCAGGTTGGCAACACAAACCTGCCCGGCATTCGTGCCATCATCGAGCGACTGGGCTCCGAGGGCATCACCGAACCGCAGGCTTTCGTTGACCGCTGTCTGGACATGGTCGGTTCCTACCAGCTTCCCGACGAGACCCGGGATTACTTGGTCGACCACATTGAGAAGGGTGGTCAGTTACAGACCGGAACTGAAGACTACTCTCGCCGCGTCGGCCAGACCCTCCAGCTCATCGTCGCCACCCAGGAATTCCAGTTCGCATAAGCAGGTTAAATCATCGAGTGAGGGCGGCACGTCTGACCCTCACTCGAGAGATGGTCCTGATTCTCACTGGCGGAGACCGGAATGGGCAGACTGGATGGCAAGGTGGTTCTCATCAACGGCGGGGCCAGGGGCCAGGGTGCCGTTGAGGCCCGCATGATGGCCCAGGAAGGGGCGAAAGTCGTTATCGGTGACATTCTCGACGACCTCGGCCGACAGGTGGAAGCCGAGTTGGCTGAGGCCGGGCTCGACGTTACCTACCTTCATCTGGACGTGACAAGCGAGGAAGACTGGAGCGGCGCGGTTTCAGCCGCTGTCTCTACCTACGGCCACTTGGACACGCTGGTTAACAACGCTGGCATTCTGATCCGCAAGGGAATTGAGGACACCACGGTTGAGGATTGGGACCGGATAATGGACATCAACCCCAAGGGAGTCTTCCTTGGCACAAAGGCCACAATCCCCGCCATGCGGGAGGCCGGCGGCGGCTCCATAGTCAACATATCGTCCACGGCCGGGCTGGTGGGCAGCCCCGAGGGCTCCTCCAGCTACACCGCCACCAAGGGTGCCGTCCGGCTCCTGACCAAGTCCACCGCCATCCAGTACGCTTCCGAAGGAATCCGATGCGACTCGGTGCATCCCGGTCCTATCGACACGGACATGATCCGCGACACTTTCTCCGACCCTGAACGGTGGGAAGCGCGAATGCGCCGTCTGCCTCTGAAGCGGGTCGGCACCCCGGAAGACATCACCTACGGCGTCATCTACCTGGCATCTAACGAGTCGTCCTTCGTTACTGGTTCCGAACTGGTAATCGACGGCGGCACTACGGCCGAGTAGACAACCTCCGTTTTCGAAAATGGCACGGCTACAACAGACCTAACAAGGAGTGGCCATACAATGACATCAACCAAGAAAGACCCGGTGCTGGTGGTACTGCAGCTTTCGGGCGGCAACGACGCCCTGAACACCCTGATACCCTACGGCGACCCCCTCTACGCCGACAACCGTCCCACGGTGCGGGTGTCCGACGAGCAGGTCCTCCGCCTCAACGACCATGTCGGCCTCAATCCTGCTATGGGTCCCCTGAAGGATCTCTACGATCAGGGTAACGTGGCCGTAATCCAGGGCATCGGCTATCCGAATCCCAATCGGTCCCACTTCCGCTCTATGGACATCTGGCACACCTGCGAGCCGGACAAGGTCGGAACGGAAGGCTGGATTGGCCGCGCCATCCGCGACATCGACCCCAGCGCTGAGAACGTTCTGACCGGCGTCAACTTCGGTCGCGGCCTTCCCCGCTCGATGGCTGCCCCGCAGGTACCGGTAGCTTCGGTAGGCAATCTGGAGACCTACGGTGTGCTCACAGGCATCGAGGAAGAGGAGCGCGACGACGCCCTTGATCTGTTCTCCCGCATGTATTCGCCTGCCGTGGGCCGTGGCTCAGTGGTCGACTATCTGTCCCACACCGGCATGGACGCGCTAAAGGGCGCAGACATCCTTGCCACCGCCCCCGCTATGTACAACTCCTCCGTCGAGTACGGCAACGACTCGGTGGCTCAGTACATGCGCAACATCGCAATGGTGCACCTCGCCAACTTGGGCACCCGCTTCCTGTACACCACTGCTCCCTACAACAGCTTCGACACCCACGCCGGGGAGCTCAGTGCCCACTCTAAGCTGTGGAGCGACACCTCTCGCGCCATTTCCAGCTTCTACCACGACATCAGCGAGCAGTCGGCCAGCGATAATGTCGTCCTTCTGGTATTCACCGAGTTCGGCCGCCGCGTCCACGACAACGGCTCCGGCACCGACCACGGCTCTGGCGGAGTCGCCTTCGTGGTCGGTGACCACGTCAAGGGCGGCCTGTACGGCGAATACCCCTCCCTCGCTGCTGACAAGCTCTTGGAAGGCGACCTGCACTTCAACAACGACTTCCGTGGCCTCTACTCCACCCTTCTGGAGCAGTGGCTCGGCCTCGACGCAAAGCCGATCGTCGGCGGAACCTTCGAGCAGATGGACTTCATCGCCGCCTGACATCCCGTTCGAGACAGCCCCGCCAATTTCCTTCCCCCAATAAGGGGGAGGGTTAGGGTGGGGGTAAATCGGCAATTCGGGAATCGCAAGGCGACACTCGACTTAAGCGAGGTAACGATGGCAACGCAGACTCTCGGAATCACATTCCAGTACAGCCATACCATTGGGCGCGGGGAATTCTCCGGCCCGGGCTTCCGTAATCCTGTCGCCGTGGCCCTCGGCGACGAAGACACGATGTACGTTGTCAACCGCTCCTACGAGTACCGGCCCGACGGCAAGCGCATCACCATTTGCACCGTCGATGAAGACTACGTCGGCGAGTTCGCGCGTGGCGTCCACACCGCCGGCGTGACCGATGAAAACGAAGACGACGGGTCCCTAATCTGGCCCACCTCCGTAACCATCGACAGCAAGGGCAACGTCTACGTCGCCGACGAATGGCTGAACCGCATCTCCATGTTCGACCGCGATGGCGAGTGGCTGGGCAAGTGGGGCGCCAAGGGAACCGGCGACGGCGAACTCGACGGCCCCTCTGGCATGGCCTTCGACGCCGACGACAACCTGTACATTGTCGACAGCAAGAACAACCGCATCCAGAAGTTCACTGGCGATGGCCAGTTCATTTCCAAGTTCGGTACGACCGGCTCGGGCCCAGGCCAGTTTAACCTGCCCTGGGGTATCTCCATCGACGGCGAAGGCAGCGTTTTCGTCGCCGACTGGGGCAACGACAGAATTCAGAAGTTTTCGGCCGACGGTCAGTTCCTGCACCAGTACGGCCAGGGCGACCTGCAGCGGCCCACTAGCGTCGACACCGACAGCCAGGGCTTAGTGTACGTCGCCGACTGGGGCAACGAAAAGGTCCGCATTTACAGCCCCGAGGGCGAGCTGGTCTCCACCCTCTCCGGCGATGCCACTATCTCCAAGTGGGGCAAGGACAAGCTGGACGCCAACTCCGAAATGTGGGAGGAACGCGAAATCGCTCAGGGCATCGAGCGCGAGAAGGACTTCTGGGGCGTTTGCTACGTCGAAGTCGACGACCAGGACCGTCTCTTCGCGGTCGAGTCCTGCCGTAACCGGATCCAGATCTACCGCAAGCAGCAGCCAATGTTCTTCGGTGGACGCCTCTAGGTCATACCGGCCTCCCTTTCACGGTAACGCTGACCTGAAGGGGGACTTTTCAGTCCCCCTTTCTATTTTTCGGACCCACCGACCTGTCGAGGAACATTGACTACACCAGAGCAGCTTTCCACAAAATTGAGAGAGTTGGGCATACGCCAGACTCCGCAGCGTCTCGCCATCGCCGAAGTGGTCGTGAACTCTGGCGACCACCCATCGGTCAAGGAAATCTATCAGCGGGTCAAGGAATTCTTTCCCTACGTGACCCTTGCCACCGTTTACTCCACTCTGGAAACCCTGGAACAGGCGGGCTTCGTGTGCGCCCTTCCCTTCCAGAAGCAGTCCCGCTACGACGCCAACCTTTCCCCTCACGCCAACCTCGTATGCGTGGGCTGCGGCGGTGTGGTCGACTCCAGCGCCGGGGAGGAGATAGTCACACGGCTGAAGTCTCAGCTGGAGAATTCTTCTGACTTCCAATTCACCGGCCAGCGAATCGATTTCTACGGATGGTGCCGCGCCTGCGCCGACCGCCGCAACCACAAGGCCCGCATGGCAGAGAACGACGCTCCTGCCTGTTGAACTCCCGCGGACCGTTCACCTGGATAGGTTTTCGATGTCCACCGGCTCCACCGGATCGGCAAGTTCGAACCCGAACACCTGTGAATAGAAGTAGAGTTCAGACTCCAGCGCCCGCTTGATGTTCTCCGACCGCCGGAACCCGTGCTGTTCTCCCTCGAACGGCACGTACGCTGTTGCTAACCCCTTGGCCTTCACCGCCTCAAACATCATTTCTGCCTGGTTCGGCGGCACTATTTCGTCCTCCAGCCCCTGCAGCAACAACAGTGGGCACGAGAGCAGGTGCGTGTGGTTGATCGGCGAGCGCTCCACGTACAGGTCCTTTCGCTCCGGGTAAGGCCCAACCAGGCTATCTAGGTAACGCGATTCGAACTTGTGAGTTTCCTTGGCCAGCGCCTCCAGGTCACTGACCCCGTAATAGCTGGCCCCCGCCTTGAACACGTCGTGGAAGGTCAGGGCAGCGAGCGTTGTGTAGCCGCCTGCGCTGCCGCCGTCTATCGCCAGCCGCCCCTCGTCCACGTCTCCTCGTTCCACTAGGAACCTGGCTGCATTCACGCAGTCGTCCACGTCGACGATGCCCCAGGTGCCGTTCAGTCTGCGCCGGTACTCCGTACCGTACCCCGTGCTGCCGCCGTAGTTAACGTCGACGACCCCGAAGCCCCGGCTGGTCCAGAACTGTATGCTCAGGTCCAGAGCTGTGGATGCGGCCGCCGTGGGCCCGCCATGGCTTTTCACCAGCAGCGGTGGCCGCTCGCTGCGCGGCGCCTCAAACTCTGGATTGCTGGGCGGATAGTAGAACCCGTGGGCAATCTTTCCCGCAGTGGTTTCGAACTCCACTGCTTCGGGGTAAGACAGGTATGCTTGGTCCACCTCAAGGTCATGCGCTCGTCGCAGGGTCTGCACCTCGCCTGTCACAACGTCCAGCGACATGATGGACATCGCCTTGTCAGGAGCCCCTGCTGAAAATACCACCCGTTGTCCGGAAGCCCGCAATTCGCTCCGGCCCATCTCGGAATATGGAAGGTCCAGGTGGGTGAGGCGGCCTGTCCGGGCATTGATGATTCCAATGTTCCAGATACCACCCTCAACGTAGCTGCAGGCAATGCGCCCGTCGTCCAGGAAGCCATAACCGGCCGGGTCGAAAACCCACTGTGGGCGGGCGAACTCCGCCTCCATTTCCAGGACAGGTGCGACCTCAGCGTTGCGCCACCGGTACAGGTTCCACCACCCATTACGGTCAGAAACAAAATAAAGATCGCCCTGCGGCGACCAGATTGGCTGCAGCACCGACTCCTCTGGCCCGCCGGCAATAGTCCGCGCCTCGCCCAGAGACCCGTCTTCCGAAACATCAGCCACAAGCAACGCAGTTCCGTCCCATGGCATGTTGGGATGGTCCCAGGAGAGCCAGGCCAGCGTCGCACCATCGGCGCTGAGACGGGGTGCGGCGCAGAAGTCGGATCCGGAGTACAGCACTTCTTGTGCATTCACGCCATCAATGTCTACTGAGACTATGGCATTGACCGCCTCTCCGTCGCCAGTGTGGTCTTCCCGAACGCAAATGATGCGCCCTCGCCCACCGTCTAAGATAGCATCGGCGTATCGAAGCTCGGCCTCGGGAGTGATAGCTCGCGGCGGGACGCCCGGGTCTTGCCGGCACATCCGCTGGTCAGCAAAGTTGGAGAAAAACACCACTCCGTCAGCCACCAGAAAGGCCCCACCACCGTATTCGTGAACCCGCGCACGCACGCTGAAAGGCTCGGGTGTAACGTCGACCGTCGCGCCGTCCGCGCCCTTTCGCACTACGACCATGCGACCACCCTCCGAAGGGCGCATTTCAACCCAGTAAACTTCGTCTCCGTCGATCGCAATCTGGCCCAGTCCCACCGCTCCGGAGACAATCAGGTCAGCGGTAATGGGCGACTCCCATGAGCCATAGGACGCGACTATTGGCATAATGGCTTCTCCGATTTCAAATGGCGAAGACGTTCCTCGATAAAATCATACAACTCGAACTGCTGGCCAGTCACGTTGGCAACTGGATCTTTCTTACCAGTCTCATCGCTTTGGAAGTCAATTCTACTGACAGGATAGCGCTCCGATTTAGGTGGCAAGTTAGGCAACAATCCGTGATTCTTGCGGTCAAAGGACATGATTCCTGGAAGCGGGCCGTTCCGGCTGTCCGGTGTTCCGCAGTGGTCACAACTTTGGTGACAATCCTCGGTTGCCAGCCAAGGTGACGCCCGTGTACCATCGTAAGGTGACGCCTGTGTACCATCATAATAATGCATCCTTCCTGCAAGCCCTTTGCGAATTCCTGAAGCCGTTGCTGGCGTCCGTAATCTGGCAGACGTTTACACTTTTGGGGAAAGTTCTCTCTGCAGGTCCGGTGCCTTTGGGATTGGAGTTAATGATCGGTTTTGACCGGAATTTAGAAAAATTCTCTGCATGCCCGCCCCGGTCAACCGACCGGGGTAGACCCGCTAGAAGCGTCATAATTGGTTGACTCACACTGTGCCTCACCGTATATTGGGCCCGACCTGCCCGGAGGACATCCATGACGGCACCGGTTTCCGGCCACGCACATGCCCCCGATGAACTCCCTCGACCCACTATCGAGGAGGTAAGTCCCGGCATCTACGCCTACATCCAACTGGATGGAAGCTGGGGCCTTAACAACACTGGATTCATCACCGGTAGCGATGCGGTCTCCCTGGTGGACACCTGCTTTACTGAGGCCCGTACCCGTGCCTTCCTGGGCTCCATCGCCAACGTTACAGACCTGCCCATACGCACGCTGGTCAACACCCATCACCACGGCGACCACACCCACGGCAACTACCTTCTGCCCGGTGCCTCCATCGTGGGTCACGAGCTCTGCCGCCAAACGGTAATCGATACCGGCCTACACACCCTCCATCCGCTGTTTCCTGGCGTGGTCTGGGGTGACTTGGAGCTTGCTCCGCCCTTCATCACTTTCCAGGACCGTCTGGACCTGTACGTAGACGACCTCAAGCTGGAACTCCATTACATGGGCCCGGCACATACCACCAACGATGTGGTTGTGTGGGTTCCCGAGCGACGCCTCCTGTTCACCGGGGACCTCGTCTTCAACGGAGGCACACCCTTCGTCGCCATGGGCTCGATCTCGGGCTCCTTGGTTGCCGTGGACCGCCTCCGTCAATTCGACGCAGACGTCATCGTTCCGGGGCACGGGTCGGTCTGCGGCCCGGAAGTCATAGGCGATATCGAAGCCTATCTTCGCTTCGTTCAGGAAACCGCCAGGGAAACGTTTTCGTCAGGCCTGTCTCCGTTGGACGCTGCGAAGAAAACCGCCCTAGGCAGATTCGCCAATTGGCACGACACCGAGCGCATTGCCGGAAACCTCCATCGAGCGTACTCGGAACTTCGCGGAGAACCTCTGGGCACCGTGCTGGACCTCGGCCCAATCGCCAGCGATATGGTGACCCTCAATGGAGGCGAGCCGGTCCGTTGCCTCGCCTAGAAGCCAGACAGAACCACTCGCAATCGACCAGCGTATAACTTCGTGTATCGTCAAATGGTAGTGTGTTCCCTCGTTTATGATGAAACCCATCGGTACTCAAAACATCACGATTAAGCTTGGCTGGGTACTTGTCCTGACCCTGGTATCGCTCGCCATTGCGGCCTGCGGCGGAGATTCAGCTACCTTAGAGCCTACCTCCCCAGCCCCGGCAACACAGGAGCCGACTGCCACTTCACAGATCGTAACGACCCAGGAAAGCCCGGCGACCGTATCTCCCTCAACCACGGCTATGGCCGTTTCCACGCCCGTGCCCGCGACCCCTGAGCCAACGAAAGCGCCGGTTCCTGCTCCCACATCAGTGTGGCCCACGCCTGTGGAAACCCCAGAGGCGGAAGCCACCCGCGAACCCGAAGCTACACCTGTCCAACCGTCGCCATCCGAGGCCCCGACTGCAGAACCTGGGGCTCCCCAGCCGGCGGCACCTGCTGCTACAGCAACACCGGAGCCGACGGCGACCCCTACCCCGGAGCCTACTGCAACTCCGACTCCGGAACCTGCGTCAACGCCCACTCCGGAGCCCACTTCCACGGCAACACCTACCCCCGAACCTTCTCCGCCGGAGAACGTCGCTCCCTTGTTTGCATTGCCGAGCGCCCTGGACGGTTCGCAAATCAGCCTGGAATCGTATCGAGGCGACAAGAACGTGGTCTTGGTATTCTATCGTGGCTTCTGGTGAACCTTCTGCCGCGGGCAGCTCGGTGAGTTGCAGAGTGACTTCGGCAAGTTTACTGACCTGAACGCTGAAATACTGGCCATAAGTGTGGATGATCTTTCGCAGGCGAGCTTTGCGGTTAAAGAATTGGGTCTGGACTTCCCCGTGCTGTACGACCAGCCAGCGGAAGTAGTCAAAGAGTATGATGTGTACAATGCTGGCGGCGGATACGCTAATCCCAATGTGTTTATCGTTGACAGGAGTGGCTCCGTAGTCTGGCACCATAGGGCATCGGTTTCCCACCGCACTCCCAATAGCGACATCTTCGCGCAACTGGAAAAGTTGAGCTGAGAACGCTGCAATACTGCAGGAACTCTTGGGGCCGGAGAATTAGATGCGGGCAACTTTCCTCAGAGTATTTGGCCATTCCGTCGCCATCGTTTCCATGTCCCTGGCGTTGTTCGCACTCGCCGCGTGTGGGGCCTCTTCCGAACCGGAGCCCACATCCGCACCAGCGGCAACTGACCCTCCCGCCTCTGCCGTCAGCGAAGAAGGATCAACCGTCACCGAGACCTCGGCACCTTCGGCCATGATGGCTCCAGGTTTTGAATTGCCAAACGCAAAGGGCGAGACCGTAAGCCTCGCCTCATATGCCGGCGACAAGAATGTGGTGCTGGTCTTCTACCGTGGGTTCTGGTGAACCTACTGCCGAGGGCAGCTCGTTGAGCTGCAAAGGGACTACGAGGCCATATCTGGCCTGAATGCTGAGGTCCTAGCTGTCAGCATTGACAGCCTCAGAGGGGCCCAGAGAGCCATTGAATCCATCGGACTGGAGTTCCAGGTGTTGTCGGACCCTGACCACGAGGTGGTTGACGCATACGGCGTTTGGAACCTGTTCCAGAATGAACTTCCCGCCCCCTCGACCTTCATCATCGATAAGGAAGGCAACATCCGGTGGGAATATGTCGCCAAGGCCCCAGCGTCGGACCGCGTCGACAACGACGATATCATCGCCCAGCTGGAGCAATTGAGCTGACTGCTAGGCGAACCTAGTCTCCACCCACCCTTTGCCGTCGAAAGGCGTCCAGAAGTGGGAGGTAAGCGTGAGGTTCTGGAACTTCCATTCGCCGTTCACCCGGACATACTCCTCGTCGTAGCGGGCCGACCCCCACACGGCCCGCTCTCCGTCAGCGTAGGTGCAGGGCTGGAACAAATACCAGACCCCGGTGGCCCGGTCTCCGTCCACCTCGATTATCGGGTTCAGGACCATGTGGATAGCGAAGGGCAGGCGCTGAGGAGCGTTCTTGAAGAACGCAAGAATGGCTTCCCGTCCCTCGTTCCGTCCCCGTTCCCTGCCATCCCAGACGGCATCCTCAACGAACAGGTCCGCCAGGGCGTCGGCGTCGTAATTGTCGTCGCAGTAGGCGCAGTACCTGTGCTTCAGTCTCTTGATTTCCTCAATGTCCTCAAGGACTCGTATTCTTCTCTCTAAATCTTCAGAAGGCATGACTTCTCCCAACACGGACTCTTCTATAGCGCTGTCCAGCCACCGTCAACCAACAACAGATGACCGGTGGTGGCACCGGAAGCAGGGCTCGCTAGGTAGATGGCCGCTCCGACCAACTCCTCGGGCTGCATCCGCCGGCCCAACGGCATCCGGTCTGCGTACTCCGCCTGCAACTGCTCCGGCGTGCGGTTATAGGCGGCCAGTACTCCCGGCGTTTCGGTGGGGCCGGGCCCTATGGCATTGACCGTAATCCCGTACTGTGCCCATTCGGCGGCCAGTGCTCGGGTCAGGCCTGCCACGCCGTGCTTGCTGGCTACGTAGGAAGCCCGATCTGCCGACCCTACTGCGGAAAACTGCGAGCCGATATTGACTATCCGACCCCAGCCCTGCTCGATCATCGGACGGGCCGCTGCTTGGGCGCAGAAGAACAGACCCTTGAGATTGGTGTCGACTGTCGCGTCCCAGTCAGCCTCGGAAATCTCAAGCGCCGGCTTGGGAATGCGGATACCGGCGTTGTTGACGAGAATGTCCAGCTTGCCAAAATCTCCGACCACACGGTCGACAACTGCTGGTATCCCCGTGATATCCAGCACGTCTAGCTCGTATGTGGCGCTCCTGCCGCCGGCAGCCTCAACCTTGGCTTGCGTGTCCCTGCCCAATTCCAGCCGCGACGCCATGTCGGACACTGCCACGTCTGCTCCTGCCTCGGCCAGTCCCACGGCGAGCGCCGCTCCAATTCCGCGGGCCGCGCCAGTGACCAGCGCTACTCTTCCTTCCAGGCTAAGCCCCGAATAGGCCATCTCCCCTCCATGATCCCGGCCAAGTGTCTATGTCGAGCAGTAGCATAGCATAAGCAAAGAGCTCTTCAGTTCCAGCTGTCCGCTTGCGCCCATACAGTGGCGGGAATAGAATCAGCGGGGGTCTCGACTAGCATTAAGCGGAATTCGCTGGCCTGTAGAAGGAATCGGGCAAACAACCATGGCCGAAGCGGTACAGGCGACAGGCGGACACAGACAGAACCGGGGATTCATCCTCGGCTCTCTGGCTTTCGGCCATGGCGTGGCGCACCTCTACGATCTTGGCTTCCCAGTTTTCCTGACCGCTATCGCAAACTCGCTCGGCCTGAGCACCTTCCAAGCGGGTATCATCCTGGGAATACGCACCAGCGGCTCAGGTCTTGTCAGCATGGGAGCCGGGGTCCTAGTCGACCGCTTCAGGAATAAGTGGGGCGTGATGCTCACCGTCTGCATGGTGCTGAACGTCCTGGCTTTCGTAGTAATTGGCGTATCTCCAAATCTGGCAATACTAGTCATCGGGGTCTTCCTGATTTCCATCCCCGGGTCCCTGTGGCATCTCCCGGCCATTGCTTCGCTTTCCCGAAGGTTCACAGACCGCCGTGCCTTCGCCATATCGATCCACAGCTTCGGATCGACTGTGGGCAACGCTCTCGGACCCATAGTAGCCGGCCTGTTGCTGTCCTACCTCCTCTGGCGGAACGTCCTGTTCCTGTATGCCATCCCCGCGGCCGTCGTGGCTTTCTTCGTTTGGTGGTCGCTGAAGGACCTGGGGCGTGAAGAAGACGCTGGGATCGAGTCTGGGGAACAACGGACAATGCGTTCGCTGGGGATGGCGGGACTGGGTCTGTTCAAGAACCCGGCTATGTTGGCAATGCTCGTAGCCGCGTCTCTCAGGGGTGTTGCCAACAACGCGATGTTCGAATGGACTCCCTTTTTCCTGGAGAGCTCCATGGAAGAAGGAGGGCTCGGCTTTTCGTATGCTATTACAGGCGTACTGATGGGGCTGCTGACGGGAATGGGGGCGGTGTCGTCTCCCATTCTGGGACAGCTTTCCGACAAGCTGGGGCGGAAGGAGGTCCTTGTGCCTGGGCTGGCCGTGGCATCCGCTCTTCCGTTCGCCATCGTGCCGGCAGGAGAAGGGGTCTATTTGTGGTTGGTGATGGCGGGTCTTGGGCTGTTCAGCTTCGCGCTACACCAGGTGATGCTTGCCGCGATTCTGGACGGGGTAGTTCGTGGCACTGAGGCCACCGTCGCAGGGCTCGTCTTTGGCATCAACGGCGCCGTAGGCTTTGCCTCTACCCTTCTTGCAGCTACCATCATCGAAAAACTTGGCGGCTACGGGTCGATGTACATTTATGTAGGCGCAATGACGGCGGCGTCCTGCGTTATTGTTGCCCTGACAAAGTTCCCCAAGTACGATCCGCAGGCGGGCTAGTCCATCGGGAGCTTCATATCTCCGTAGCAAACTGACTGCAGAGCGGGCGAGAAGTTGAACGACACCATCACATCGGTGCCGGGAATCGAAGCAGGGCACTACACCGACGCTGACAACGCCACCGGATGCACCGTCTTACTGTGCCGAAGCGGGGCCGTGGGTGGAGTGGACGTTCGGGGAGGATCGCCGGGAACGCGGGAGACAGACCTGCTGCAGCCGACTCGTCGGGTTGACCAGCTATTCGCGGTCGCGCTGAGCGGAGGGAGCGCCTTCGGGTTGGACGCGGCGACGGGCGTCATGGCCTGGCTGGAAGAACACGGAATCGGATTTCGGGTCTCGCCCGAGATCATCGTGCCGATAGTGTCTTCGGCCATCATCTATGACCTCGGGTTGGTTACCTCGAAGGTGCGGCCGGGCCCTCAGGCTGGACGAGCGGCGTGCGATGCGGCGTCGAAGGCGCCGCTGGCTGAAGGAACGGTGGGAGCGGGTACCGGCGCCACTGTGGCCAAAACAGGAGGAACGGCACGAGCGGTCAAGGGCGGCATAGGTTCAGCGAGCCTGCGGTTCGGCAGCGGCGTGGCCGTCGGAGCGGTGGTCGCGGTCAACGCCATCGGCGGGATCTGGGATTACTCTTCTGGGCAGGTGGTCGCCGGACCGCGGCGAGAAAACGGCGGGTTCGATGACCCGGTGGGCATACTCCTTGATGGCACTCCGCCCGCTTCGCCTACCGGCCCAGTGAACACGACCATCGGTATTGTAGCGACGGACGCGGTGCTGAGCCGGGAGGAGACCAACTACCTTGCTCGGGTCAGCCACGACGGGCTGGCAATGACCATCCGGCCCTGCCACACCATCAGAGACGGGGACACAATGTTCGCCATGGCCACCGGCGAGTCGGGCACCCGTGCCGACCTGACGTCGCTGGGCGCAGCGGCGGTGGAAGTCACCGCGCAGGCAGTACTGAGGGCGGTCCGTCGGGCCACCGGGCTGGGCGGCATACCGGCGGTGTCCGAGCTCTAGACTCTTCATTCCGGCGTTGCAGGATTTAACCAAGCGTAGAAGGGCTGATGTTATCTGGCATGCGAATCGTCAGTGCGAAAGATGAGATGCGATCGGCGTGCGCAGAGACGGCGCGGCCACTGGGCCTGGTGCCGACGATGGGCGCCCTGCACGACGGGCACCTGTCGCTGGTGGACCGGGCGAGGTCGGACTGCAACTCCGTTGCGGTGAGCATCTTCGTCAATCCGACGCAGTTCGTCGAAGGGGAGGACTTTGCGGAGTATCCCCGCGACCTGGACGCCGACCTCGAGATGCTACGGCAGCGGGGCGTGGACCTGGTGTTTGTTCCGCACGTGGCGGAGGTGTATCCGCCGGAGTTCGACACCTGGGTGGACGTTGGGCCAGTGGCGGAGCGGCTGGAGGGAACGGCGCGGCCGGGGCACTTCCGCGGGGTGGCCACGGTAGTGGCCAAGCTGTTCGGCATCGTGCAGCCGGATCGGGCGTACTTCGGGCAGAAGGACGGGCAGCAGACGGTGGTAGTCCGCAAGCTGGCCAGCGACCTGGACATGGGCATCGAAGTCGTGGTGTTGCCAACGGTGAGGGAGCCGGACGGGCTGGCAATGAGCAGCCGCAACGTCCGCCTGAGCTCTGAGCAGCGGCAGGCGGCTCCTGCGGTCTATCGGGCGTTGTCTGCGGGCCGGGACGAATGGGCGAGGGGCGCGAGAGACGCCGAGGCCATTCGCGAAGCCGTCCGCCTGACGCTGGCCAAAGAACCGCTACTGGGTATCATCGATTATGTCAGCCTGGCCGCCGGGGACACGCTCGAGGAGCTGCAGACAGCAACGACGGGGGCGATGCTTTCCATGGCAGTGCACCTGGGGCCCATCAGGCTGATCGACAACCTGGTGCTGGAATAGGTTAGCGGCCCGAGATGGCGGCAGGAAGCAGCTGAACCAAAGCCAAGGTGAAATGCGCAGTTGGGGATACCCGGCAACGGAGACGCAACGACTTTAACGTCGCAATGACTTCAGTGTCGCAATGACTTCAGTGTGCGGACGGGCGGGCCTTACATGGCAGAACTGACCTATTGTCGCCTTCTCAGAAATGTAGAGCCCACCTCGGTTTCAGTTTAGCTGTCCATCAGTTCGCGGACGGCTTCGGTGAGAGCGGGCAGGACCCTTTCCCAATCGCCAACGACGCCGTAACGGGCGTCCTTGAAGATGTTGGCGTCGGCGTCCTTGTTGATGGCGACGATGCACTTCGCACCCGAGCATCCGGCCATGTGCTGGCTGGCGCCGGAGATGGCTACGGTGATGTAGAGGTCGGGGGTGATGGCCTTGCCGGTAAGGCCGACCTGGTAGGACGAGGGGACCCAGCCGGAGTCGACGGCGGCGCGGGAAGCACCAACAGCGCCGCCCAGCAACTTCGCGAGCTCCTCCAGGCCTGAGAAGGGCTCCGGTCCACCAAGACCGCGACCACCGGACACAACGACGCGGGCCTCTTCCAGCTTCACACCTTCGGATTCCTCGCGAACGGTCTCGATTACACGGGTCTTCGCCTGGGAAGCGTCAAGCTCGACGGGGAAAGAAACGACCTGGCCCTGGCGGGAGCTGTCGGGCTCGTAGGGCTCGTAGGCCTTGGGGCGGATGGCAGCAATCTGGGGGCTGCGCTCACAACTGACGACGGCCACGGCGTTGCCGCCGTATACGGGACGGTTGGCGAGCAGGGTGGCGCTGGACTCGTCGATGGAGACTTCAAGGCAGTCCTGGGCGAGACCGACACCCAACCGGAAGGCGAGACGAGGGGCCAACTCGCGACCCTCGGGTGTACGGGATACCAGCACGACACGCGGGTTGGCCTCGCGGCAGAGGGCATCCATGGCGGCAAGAAACAGGTCGGGCTGATATTCGGCCAGTAGCGGATGGTTGACGGCGTAGACCCGGTCCGCTCCGTGAGCAACGGCCTGCTGCGCAGGGGCATCGACGGTGTCGCCGAACAGGCCTATGGACAACTCTTCGCCCAACGTCGCGGCCAGACCACGACCGGCGGCCAGCAGTTCGGCAGCGGTAGAGTCGAGCCCATCCTCAGAAATTTGACCTATAACCAGTACCCCGACAGCGTCAGCCATTGCGGCCTCCAGAAAACAGCGGCAAGAGTTTGGGAGTCCAGGGCCGGCCCTTTCGTTGATTGAGCCAGCGTCGATTGAACGAGCGTTGATCGAACGGGCGCTGGAAGGCTAGATTATCTTTGCTTCCCGAAGCTTGAGGGCCAGGAGACGGCCGGAGTCGGCAGCGTCATCGCCCTCCATGATTTCACATTCCTGGTCGCTGACTGGAATGAAAAGCTGGCGCAAAGTGATTCGGGCTTCCGAATCGGCTGCGTCCAAGTCCAGGTCAGCCTTGCTCCAGACGGTGGGGCGCTTCCGGGTGGCGGCCATGATGCCGCGCAGGGTGGGGTAGCGCGGCTGACCGAGCTCGTTGCTGACGGTTACCAGCGCCGGAAGGGACGCTTCCACGACCTCGAAGCCGTCGGGCACAATGCGCTCCACCACGGCCTTGCCGTCGACGACGTCGACTTTCTTGCCAAGGGACACGCATGAGACGCCGAGGATCTCCGCCACGCCGAGGGGAACCTGGGCGTTGTCCCAGTCTGACGCCTGGCGGCCACAGATGATCAGGTCGAAGCCGTCCAACTTGCGGATGGCCGCAACGAGAAGCTGGGCGGTCTGAAAGCTGTCGATGGTGTTCTGGAAGGAGTCGTCCTGAAGAAGCACGAGTTCGTCAGCGCCCATGGAGAGGGGCTTCTTCATTACATCCAAGGCAAACTCGGTGCCCGTAGAAATAACCGTAACGGTGGCTTCCTGGGCATCCTTTATCCGCAAGGCGGCTTCAACGGCGTTTTCGTCGAAACCGTTGACTACCGGGGGAATATTGGCGGGAGGAACGACGCGATTCGCGTTCTCGTCGATGCGAAATGCCGCCATGGGCATCTCGGGGTCAAGGACCTGCTTGGCCAAAACAGCAATCTTCAATGCCATAAAAAAACCCCGCGGGGGTGGGTCGCCGGATTGTGTGAAATATATCACTTACGGTTTCGAGGTGTCAATTTTGGCAGGGCGGGCGGTGGTGAAACGCCGAGGACGCGGGGGATCTTTTCACCACAGAGAGCACAGGTAGCACAGGGACGGAATTTAAACGCCGAGGACGCAAAGCCTACGCCGAGGGCGTCGAGTTGTTTGTTTGGGGGTCTGGGTGCGAAGGGTTTTAAGGTTAGGCTTCGGCGGTGCGGTCCCAGAGAAAGGAGTGGAGGAAGCCTCCCACTGGTCGCAGAACTCTTGGGAGAGTCGGCGTAGGCGAATGACGGCGAGCGCGGGGGCGAACCTGCGCTTGCGGGTTTCAACGCGGCGGCGGATATGGCCGAGGTTGTACATGGTTTCACTCTCCTGTTTGGCCAGGCGGGGTGGAAAACCTGAAATTCCGAGCAATTCCGAGCGTTTCCGCTCACGTCAGGTTTGGGGCGGCGGGCAGAGTGGCGGTTTCGATGGTGCTTGGTTTCACTCTCTGAGATGGTTGGAGAGGATGGAAATTGTGATTTTCCGAGCAATTCCGAGCATTTCCGTTCACGTCAGCTTTGGGATGGCGGTCGAAGTTGCGGCTTTTGCAGGAGATTTGCCTGGATGCACAGGATATAAGAGATTCTCCTTTGAGTGCCGCTTACGCCGAGGGGTTCACTTGCCATAGAGGGCGCAGAGAACACAGAGGTTTTTTTGGTCCGGGCTCCCTGGGTCGAGGGAAATGGGTCTCGAAGGGTCCGAAACAGTTGATGTCTCTGATTGGCACATTTATTCTAACGTTGAGTGCCATGCCATGGCAAGGGGTAAACGTCACCTGGAATGGTTTCAAATCAGGTGGTCCAATAGACAGGTGACGAGAGTTTGGATTCCCGCCTGCGCGGGAATGCCGGGTGGGGAGGGATGGGGGTTTGGATTTTCGGCTGCGCGGGAATGACGGAGGGTGCGGAAGAAACGTCAGGGGCACGGACTGGGTCGCGGGAGGCACTCGGAGTGAGCAGGGGAAAGCGACTTCAAGATTGCGGGATCTGCGGGTGATATAATTTTTGCGAAGGCTTTATTTGAGGACTAGTCTTAGACTTTTCCGGCCTTCTTATAGAATCCATCGTAACTGTATATAGCGGAGGACTGACGCCTTGAACACTATGAAGACTTTTCTCCTGCTGATGGTGCTGTCGGCGATGCTGCTTGCAATCGGCGGCGCGGTGGGAGGGCAGTTGGGCATAATCGTGGCCTTGGTGTTCGCCATAGCAATGAACTTAGGCGCCTACTGGTTCAGCGACAAGATTGCGCTGAGCATGACCCACTCGCACCCGGTCACCGAGCAAGAAGACCCCGAGCTTTACGGTATCGTGCGGCAGCAGGCGGAACTGGCGGGTCTGCCGATGCCGAAGGTCTACGAGATCGAGACGGATTCACCCAACGCCTTCGCCACGGGACGGAGCCCGAACAACGCAGCCGTGGCGGTGACCACGGGCATACGCCGGATACTCAATCGGGAAGAGATGGGCGCGGTGCTGGCGCATGAAATGGCCCACGTGGGGAACCGGGACACGCTGATAATGGGAGTTGTGGCCACGATCGCCGGCGCGATTTCAATGCTGGCGTTCATGGCGCAGATCGCGGCCATCTTCGGCGGACTCGGCGGCAGCGACGACGACGACCGGGGCAGCAATATCTTCGGAATGCTGATCCTGGCCATCATCATGCCCATAGCGGCGGCGCTGGTGCGGGCGGCGATTTCCAGGACCAGGGAGTTCCAGGCCGACGCCACGGGGGCGCACACCTGCGGCAACCCCCTGGCGCTGGCGAGCGCGCTGCAGAAGCTGGAGCGCGGTTCGGAGGTTCGGCCGATGAAGGTCGCCGAGGGCGCATCTCACCTGTTCATCGTAAACCCGCTGAGCGGAAAGAACCTCGCCAGCCTGTTCTCCACGCATCCGCCCATCGAGGAAAGAGTCCGGAGACTGTCATCGATGCAGATGACGCCCAGGTTCTGAGTCCGTTGCGAAACGCAAGCACCACCCGGCCTGCCCCTCTGACGGCAGAGCGGGGAAGGCGAAGCGGGAGGGTATAGCTTGGGCTGCGTGATTGCCCTGCTGCGGGTCCTCGGACGGCTGGTGCTGGGCCTGGCCATCTTCGCCGGGCTGTTGCATTTTCTCGTCATTTCCAACTTCACCCAGAGGCTGGTCGATTCCGACGTCTACGGCGTCGCAATCAGCGACACCGACGCCTACAACCGGATATATGACGAGGTGCTGGTAGACGACGCGCTTTCCGACGAGTCGCAGGACCTGGTGGGCGGGCTGGAAATCGACGCGCAGGAAGAGGCCGTGGAGCTTCTCCGGCAGGTGATGCCGCCGTCCTACCTGCAGGAGCAAACGGAAGACAACATCGACCGGTTCACCGGGTTCCTTAACGGCGACGTCGATCGGCTGGAGATTTACGTCGAACTGAAGGAGCCCCTGGAGCGGCTGGAACCGACGGTCGAGGCCGAGGTATACCAGTACATCGACGAGTTGGAAATCGTCGAGGCGCGAGAACCCGGGTGCTCGCCGGCGACCATCGCATGGCTTGCGACCAATTCGGCCAAGCCCCTGGACCAGATTTCCAACGGCGAGTTGCCGGAAAGCGCGCCCTCGCTTCTGGCAATGACCCGGGAATGCAGAGAAAGCCAGTTCGAGGCGTGGTTCGAGCGGGTGGTCACGAATGCCGCGCTGAGCTCGCAGACTTCGATCCTGCTGCAATCGGCAAAGGAGGACCTGCGGGAACCGTTTGAGGAGGGCGACACCAAGGCGTTTCTGAAGGCAGCGGTGACGCCGCTCATCGGTCCGCTGGTGGAAGACGCCGTGTCCGACATCCGTCGGGAGCTACAGCCTGGCGATCAACTGGACTTGATCGAGAAGGTGGTGGAGGAGTCGGAAGACTTCACGCGGGAAGATCTGGACGAACAGGCGGAAGGGCTGCGGGACGTACTGGCGTTTTCGAACGGAACGGGCCGGGTAATCGCACTGACGTTGATCGTGGTGGGCGTCCTGCTGCTGGCGGCGGTGCATCTGCCGGAACCGGCGCAGGTGCTGCGATGGCCGGGCGTGTCGCTGACGCTGGGAGGAGGCGTGTGCCTGATTGCAGGGTTCGTGATGAACTCGGCGATTCCCAACCAGCTGAACCGGGCGGTAACGTACTCAACGTCCTTCTCCGCAGACGTGCCGGCTTCGGCGGTGAACCTGGCGGGCGACCTGCTGGAGTCGTTTGGGAGGCAGGCCACGGCAGGATTCCTGACTCCGGCGCTGGTGGTGCTGGTACTCGGGGTGGCGCTGATCGCGGCGTCGTTTGGGGCGGAGGCGCTGGTGGAGGTTGTGAAGAGGGTGCTGCCCTGGCCTCGGAACAGTGACTAGCAGCCGCGGATAGTGGACTCGAAGGCCCTCCGATTCGAGGTGAACGGAGGGCCTTTCTGCTGATCGGGGGCGCTTGCTAGAACATAGCGATGGGGTTTACCGGTGACCCGGTGACGTTGCGCAGGCGCAGCGGAGCGAGGGTCAGCATGAACTCGTAGCGGCCGTGCCGGGCGCAGGCGGCGGACAGCTCTTCGAGGTTGGCGTTGTCGATGAATCACAGCCCGAGGCTGACGAGACAGATGGTGTGCAGCGGGTTGCCGATGGTCTGGTAGGGGTTGGGCCGGGCGTCGTTGGAGGTGTCGGTGCCCATCATGGCGATGCCACGCTCCCGGAACAGCGGAGCGCAGGCTGCCTGGTGGGCGGTCATCGGGTCGGACTGCGAAGAAGGGCCGCGCTCGAGGCGCATGCGGTAGTTGCCGGTGCGGGTGAGGAGGATGTCGCCCTCTTCGAGCCGGACTCCCAGGGCGCGCTCTGCTTCCTCGAGGTCTTCGGGCATAACCGGTTCGGTGGGGTCGAGCCAGTCGACGCCCCTGACGGCGGGCAGGTCCAGCAGGACTCCGCGGGTGGCGATGCCCTTGTATGCGGCCTCGATGTTGTGGGACTGGGCGCCCTCGCGGGATGTGATGAGGCTGGAGGGGACGCCGTTGTACATCAGGCCGTTCCAGGAGTAGTGGGACATGGCGTCGATGTGGGTGATGGTCTGGCCGTGGAAGACCATGCCGATGAATTCGCCAGCGCCACGGCGGGTGTAGCGGCGCTCGGGCGGGTCGGTGTCGCGGCCCTCGCCGCTGTCGACCATGAAGCGCTGGACCTGGTAGGTGACGTCGGGGGTCATCTCGGTGGTGATGGGGCGGGCGCAGCTGACGGTCTCGCCTTCTGTGACGAGGCCGACGGCTCGCTTGCGCTGCTCAGGGCCGATGTAGTTGAGGCAGCCCAGCTGATCGTCGGAGCCCCAGCGGCCCCAGTTCTTCAGCGATTCGAGCCATTCCAGGACCTGGGATTCGTCGGGGATTGCTCTCGCCATGGCGGTGTTCTCCTTAATAGCGCATTTACCGGATTGTGCGTTTACTGGACGCCCAGCACGGCGTCCATGAAGTCGGGGTAGCCGGCAAGGAACTCTCGGGCGGATACCGGGCGGCGGCCTTCGAGCTGCAGGCGGTGGAGGGACAGCAGGCCGTCGGCGGTGGCGACGGCGATTGGTGCGTCTGGAGGGCCGGAAAGCACCCGGCCAAGCTGCGCCGTGTTGGACCGTTCCGGGATGGCGGTTACGTCGAGCAGCTTCAGTGCCCGGTCCTGCCAGTGAGTGTAGAGGCCGGGCCAGGGGGAGAAGGCGCGACACCGGCGGGCGAGGGCAGCAGCGGGAAGCGTCCAGTCAGCAAGGCCGTCGGTCCGCTCGAGCTTGCGGGATACGGTGGCGTGGTCATCGTCCTGGGGCGTGGCCGAGAGTTCGCCTAGCGTCCATGGGCCGATGCTTTCGACCAGGAGGTCGGCGCCCGTGGCGAAGAGGGCGTCGGTGAGTTCTCCAGCGGTCTCATTGCCTGTCAGGAGTTGTTTGCGCTGGTCGATGACGGGGCCGGTGTCCATGCCTTCATCGAGGAGCATGAGGGAGACGCCGGTGATTTCGTCGCCCTCGAGGATGGCGGTGGCAACGGGTGTAGGGCCGCGATGCCGGGGCAGCAGGGAAGGATGCAGGTTCAGGCAGCCGTGGGGAGGCAGTGCCAGAACAGGCGGAGGCAGAAACTTGCCATAGGCCGCAACCACGATGACGTCGGGGGAGAAGGCGGCGAGTTCCTGTTGTACACGGGCGGAACGAAGGGATTCGGGCTGCAGCACCGGGATGCCAAGGCGCAGGGCGGCCTCCTTCACCGGAGGCGGCGACGGATGGCGACCCCGGCCTCGCTCACGGTCGGGGGGTGTGACGGCGGCAACGAGTTCGACTTCCGGCAGTCCGGACAGTCGCTCGAGGGCGGGCACCACCGGCAGTGGGGTGCCCATGAAAATCACTCGCATCTATGTGTACTTCTTAATTTCAAAACCGCAAGGTACCTAATTAAGGTACCTAATTGTTGTTGAATTATTTAAAGTTCGAGAATTAGCTGTTGACACGGGAGAAACAGGAGGGGTAAAATCACGTTAACCGCTGGGCGGAATTTGAGAGAGGAGGTGATAGGAATGGACGATAGTTTAACACGCAGGGGCGATGGTAGGCATCAGTCTGGACGCGACGAGGTGATCGTTTCGTAGGTATTTGCCTCGAAATTTAGAGAACCCGAACGTCGGGCCCAGGCCAATGTCTACCATCGCCCCTAGTATCCGGGAAGGAAATTCGGGCGAACCCAAGCCAGAGTTGGCCGGGCCCGATTTCTTTATGCTTTTGAAGGTTGGACCCATTGCCGAAACTCGGAATAATTGACATCAAGCTACGTAATTCGTACAATTCCGCATCAGTAATTAGTAAGCACGGAGACTGAATGCTTAGGATTCGCCTAGCTCGGGTAGGGAAGAAAAAGAAGCCCTCTTACAGGATAGTGGTGGCTGAAGCAAGGGCGCCCAGAGATGGGGCCTATCTGGAATGGATAGGCACCTATGACCCGATGCAGGACCCGCCGGCCATTACGATCAAACAGGACCGGGCATTGCACTGGTTGCGCATGGGAGCCCAGGCTTCGGATCCCGTCCAGCGAATCCTCGACAGGAACGGCGTACTGGCGCAGATAAACGGAGAAGCGGCACCGGAGAATGAACCGGTGGAGACTGAGTCTGAAGCCGAAACCGAAGCGACGCCGGTGGAATCCGAGGTATGAAAGAACTCATCGAGTACATCGCCACGTCGCTGGTCAGCAATCCTGACGACGTACAGGTTGTCGAGAGCGTAGAGGGCGGCCGCACCGTCTTTCGTCTCCAGGTGGCGCAGGAAGACAAGGGCAAGGTCATCGGGAGACAGGGCCGTGTCGCCCAGGCCATGCGGACCATCCTGCGCGTAGCGGCAGTGAAAGACGGATCCCAAGCCACGCTCGAGATCGAGTAGAGACCCCCGTCTGTCGTCTGATCCGTTGGAAAACTCACCCCAGGACTCCCCAGACCCTCAGGCATCCGACTCCGTAGCCGTGGCCAGGGCAATCAGCCCTCATGGAGTCGATGGCGGGCTCAGCATCAGCCTCTTCAGCGACGTCCCCGGCAGATTTGATCCGGGGCGCACCCTGTTCGCGGACCGAACAGCGCGTGCCGTGACATCCTACCGTCCTACAGGACCCAAAACAGGGTTAATCTGGCTGGACGGAATCTCCACCCGAGAACAAGCCTCCTCTCTTTCCGGTCAATTCCTCACCGCGCCGCCGGAATCTGACTCCCAGCTTGAGGAAGGGGAGTACTTTCACTATCAGCTCATCGGGATGCGAGTGGTGACCGAAGATGGAGAATACCTCGGCGAGATCGGAGAAATTCTCGAAACCGGCAGCAACGACGTCTACATTGTGCGGGGAGATGCCGGAGAGCTGCTGATCCCGGGGACCACCCAGGTCGTGCTGCAGGTGGACCTGGACGGCAACGAAATGAGGGTGCGGCTTCTCGACGGGCTGCGGTGACGCCCAGGCAATCGCGTCTTATTTCTCAGCGCACAAATCCGGCCGGAATGACGGTGGAGATGGAGTGACAGTGCCTCCTTCGGTTCCTGGTGCGAAGGAAGACGGGGTTTGGATTCCCGCCTGCGCGGGAACAACGGGTCATGGGGCCTCCGGCGTTTGAGACGCGATTGCCGTGGGCAGTGACAATTTCTTTTTGACCCTCAATCGAGGCCAGTGCTAAAATCGGCTTCACCCCTTGCTAGGTCGGGAGGTAGAGAGATGTCCGGTCATTCCAAATGGTCAACAATCAAACACCAGAAGGGCGCGGCGGATGCCAAGCGCGGCGCGCTCTTCACCAAGCTCAGCCGCGATATCGCCCTGGCAGTACGGGACGGAGGCGGGGCGGACCCCGACATGAATTTCAAGCTGCGGCTGGCTCTTGACCGGGCCAGGAGCAGCAACATGCCACAGGACAGCATCACACGCGCCGTAAAGCGAGGAAGCGGCGAGGGGGGCGACGGGGAATCGCTGGAGCAGGTCACGTACGAGGGGTACGGCCCCGGCGGCGGCGCCATCCTGCTACAGGCGGTCACCACCAACCGCAACCGCACGGCTGCCGATGTCCGGGCTGCGTTCAATCGTGGCGGCGGAAACCTGGGTGAGAGTGGCTGCGTTGCATGGAACTTCGACCTTCGTGGCGTGGTGACGATTGACATCGAAGACGAAGAGAAGGCCGAGGAACTGGGCCTGCTGGCCATAGACGCCGGCGCTGAAGACATCCAGATCGACGAGGGCGTCCTGGAAATCTACTCGGGAATAGATAGCCTGCAGGAAGTACAGAAGACTATCGAATCCGAGAACGTGCCCGTCCGCTCCGCGGAGATGTCAATGGTCCCCAAGACCACCATCGCACTGGCTGACAAGGAAGCGGAGCAAACGCTGCGACTGCTGGATACACTGGAGGACCTGGACGACGTGCAGAAGGCCTTTACCAACGCCGACTTCCCGCCCGAGGTGCTGGAGAAGTACCAGGCGATCTAGGGCCAGCCTCAAGCGCATCAAGGATGTGAGGGGAGGTCCTGCGCTGCGATGTCAATGGAACAACGCTTAACAACCCTGGAAGAAGTGTCTGCGCGCGTGATTGCTGCGCTCAGAGCTTCCAATGCAGCGAGAGAAAGGCTGAGCCAAGGGGCTGCTATGAGGGACCAGGCTATGCTGGAATTGAATGCTGCCGTAGAAAGGTCCGCAGAATCGATTCGGCGAATGCAGCTTTCTATATCCAGCCTCGAGGATACAGTTGCCAGCTTACAGGTGACGATGTCTGGTCTGGAGCAATCCAGACAGGAGATTGACGAGGCCAGTGCCCGGAGCGAAGAGGCTGTCAATTCGCTGCTGGCCTACCTCCCCATCACCCAGGCAGAAATAGTGCGCTTGACACCCGGATCGATTCCATAGAAGAGGCATAGACGCACCCTAAGCACACGGAAGAAGAGGCATAGACGCACCTTGGCCACACGGAAATCATTGGACAGCTGATATTCACGCAGGGAGCCGCGAATGACCATTCTGGCGATTGACCCGGGCACCCTGCGGATGGGGTATGGGGTGGTGGCGGACGGGCCGACCCTGGAGGCGGTGGACTACGGCGTCATTGCACTTCCGTCGTCCATGGCCATCGAGAGTCGCCTGTACCAGATGTACACGCACGTCCATAACCTCATCGCCATCTTCCAACCGAAAGCGGTGGCAATCGAGGACCCTTTCGTGGGACAGGGCGAGCGCAGCTTCCCCAAAGCTTCGCTCGCGATCGGGCAAGCCCAGGCTGTGGTGTTCGTCAGTGCTGCCGGCTTGGGGATTGAAATATTCAAGTACGCCCCGGCCCAGGTCAAACGAGCAGTGGCAGACCATGGCGCCGCGACAAAGGAGCAGGTACGCGGGATCGTAACTTCCACGTTCGGGCTTCCACCCACGCTGGAGTTGGATGCTTCGGACGCCCTTGCCGTCGGACTGTGTCACCTGTCGCAGCAGCAGGCGGCTGGGGCCATCCTGAACGAGATTCCTCCGGGGCGGGAAAGGTAGGGGCCCGGCAGCCATCCATGACGTGTGACGGTGGTTCGACGTGATAGTTGGCGTGCGGGGAACGCTGGCGGCCATCGGGCCCGACTGGGTACACGTCACCGTCGGCGGCGTGACGCTGCAGGTGTTCGTCCCGTCCAACTCCATTGCTGCACTGGGGTCGCCGGGCGGCACAGTCTCGCTGCATACGCTGCTACGCATCCGGGAAGAGCAGCCGACCCTGTACGGGTTCCCAGAAGAGGGGTCTTCACAACTTTTCACGCTGCTCACGGGAGTATCCGGAGTGGGACCGAGGCTGGCACTGGCACTTCTGTCTTCGCAGGATATTGGGGCGCTACAGGTGGCCATCGCTTCGGGCGACGCGACAGCGCTGTCCGCGGCGCCGGGAGTGGGACGGCGGACGGCGAACCGCATCATCCTGGAGCTGCGAGGGAAGGTGGATGCCATCGAGGGGGACGGCATCGTCGCTTCGTCGAGCGCAGATGGCGAGGTGCTGGCGGCGCTCTCGGCTCTGGGGTACTCGGCCTCGGAGGTGAAGGCGGCAGTGGACGCGATTCCGAATGCGGAGGATCTGACGGTGGAAGACAAGATACGCCTTGCGCTGCAGCAGTTCGCCCAGCGTTAGTCACGGGACTCCGCCTATGTTGAGGAACCAGAGATATAATTGTCACGGGTCGATTATGTGGAGCCGATGGTGAGGCAAGATGACCACCTACACACGTGGTATGAAGTGGGCCGAGGCCGGAGCAGAGGTCAACGAAAGTCGCAACGCGCAGCCGGAAGACCGACAGTTCAGGCTGACAGCGGACTTCAGCATGACGGGGGACCAGCCCGGGGCGGTTTCCCGGCTGGCTGAGGGTGTCTCGAAGGGCGAGGACCGCCAGACGCTGCTGGGGGTAACCGGAAGCGGCAAGACGTTCACCATGGCCAACATCGTGCAGCAGGTGCAACGTCCGACGCTGGTGATGGCCCACAACAAGACCCTGGCGGCGCAACTGGCGTCGGAGTTCAAGGAGTTCTTCCCCCACAACGCCGTCGAGTATTTCGTCTCCTACTACGATTACTACCAGCCGGAGGCGTACGTTCCGCAATCGGACACGTACATCGAGAAGGACTCCAGCGTCAACGAGGAACTGGACAAGCTGCGACTGTCGGCCACGACATCGCTGCTGACGCGACGGGACGTGCTCATCGTGGCGTCGGTGTCGTGCATCTACGGCCTCGGCGACCCCCAGGACTACTTCAACCTCGTGGCGCAGGTTAATGTGGGAGAGATACGGAACCGCAGCCAACTGGTGAGGCAGCTGGTGGACATGCAGTACGACCGTAACGACCTGGATCTGTCGCGGGCGAAGTTCCGGGTCCGGGGCGACGTGCTGGAGCTGGTTCCGGCGTACGAAGAAGCGGCGGTGCGCATCCAGTTCTTTGGCGACGAGGTGGAGCGCATCGTGCAGGTGGACCCGCTGACGGGCGAGGTGCTGGCGGACCTGCCGCAGGTGGCCATCTACCCGGCGAACCACTTCGTGACCACCAAGGAAAAGCTGGACTTGGCCGTCGAGGGGATACGCGAGGAGCTGGAGTGGCGGCTGAAGGAGCTGCGGGACGCAGGGAAGATTCTCGAGGCGGCGCGCCTGGAAAGCCGCACGAATTACGATGTGGAGATGCTGCAGGAGACGGGCTTCTGCGCGGGGGTGGAGAACTATGCCCGCCACCTGTCGCAACGGCCGGTGGGAAGCGCCCCGTGGACGTTGCTGGACTACTTCCCCGAAGACTACCTGATGTTCGTCGACGAGTCCCACATGACCCTGCCGCAGGTGCGTGGGATGTACCACGGCGACTTATCGCGCAAGAAGACGCTGGTGGAATTCGGGTTCAGACTGCCGTCGGCACTGGACAACCGGCCGCTGAACTTCGACGAATACGAGAACCGCATCAACCAGGTGGTGTACGTCTCGGCGACCCCGGGGCCCTTCGAGATGAAGAACAGCCCGCGGGTGATCGAGCAGGTGATTCGCCCGACCGGGCTGCTGGACCCGACGGTGGAGGTGCTGCCGACCACGGGGCAGATTGACGACCTGCTGTGGAAGATCAAGGACCGGGTGCAGCGTGCGGAGCGGGTGCTGGTAACGACGCTGACGAAGCGAATGGCAGAGGAGCTGGCAGACTACCTGTCGGAGATGGGGATCCGGAACACTTACCTGCACTCGGACATCGAGACGCTGGACCGCATAGAGATCCTTCGGGATTTGAGGTTGGGCGTTTACGACGTGATCGTGGGCATCAACCTGCTGAGGGAAGGCCTCGACCTTCCGGAGGTCAGCCTTGTGGTGATACTGGACGCGGACAAGGAGGGGTACCTGCGGTCGGAGACGTCGATGATACAGACGATCGGCCGCGCGGCCCGCCATGCCAGCGGCCACGTCGTGATGTACGCGGACAGGATGACGGACTCGATGAAGCGGGCCATCGACGAGACGTCACGGCGGCGGCAGTTACAGGGCGACCACAACAAGCGAAACGGAATCGAACCGCAGAGCATCCAGAAGGAAGTTCACGACATCACCGAAGGCATCAAGGCCATCGCGGAGAACCGCGCCCGCTACAATACCGTGCGCAAGGAAATGTCCCGGGCCGATATGTTCAAGGTGGTGAAGGACCTGGAAGTGCAGATGAAGGACGCGGCCAAAGGGCTGCAGTTCGAGAAGGCGGCGCAGTTCCGCGACGAGATCTTCGAACTGCGACGCCTGCTGGCGGTCGAGGAGAAGACGCTGGCGCCGGCCGCGGACTGAGCACGCCCTTCAGCTGCATCGAAACGGATGGGCCGACCGGCTAAGGTGGGCCCTTATTGTTCGAGCGTCCGGATGTAGTTGACGACGTGCCAGATCTGGTCGTCTGTCAGCTGACCGCCGAGGGGGGCCATGCCGGTGCCGGGGATGCCGTCGCGGATGAAGCGGAACAGGTCGGTCTCGGGATGCAGAGGGACGTGCACGACGAGGTCGGCGGGCGGCGGATCGAGAGCCACGCCGGCAGGACCGTCGCCGCGGCCTTCGTCGCCGTGGCAGGCCTGGCAGACCTGGGCGTAGGTGGCGGCGCCGGACTCCAGCGACTCGGGAGTGGGCGGATAGGGGTTCTGCAGGACTTCGCCGCCACCAATGCCGAGCTGGGCGTTGAACAGGAGGATCAAGCCAGCGGCAACACCGGCGACGCCGGGTGTCATGACCCCTGCGCCGGAGCGGGAGAACCAGCCGCCGAGAGTCAGGCCGGCCACCAAGAACAGCATGCCCACCACCAGCAAGCCCGCACCCAGCATCAGGTAAGCGGTCGCTGGCGAAGGCGAAATGGCGGCGCTGTCGGCCGCTCCGGTGTCCAAGGCTTCGAAGCGGAAGGCGGTGCGGGCATCGAAAGCGTCGAGGCGGCGCACCACCAGTTCGGCCTGCCAGACTCCGGCGATGCTGAGCTGCGCGTCCTCGCGGAGGTAGCGTCCATCGCCGGCGGAGGCAGCGGTCAGGGTGTCGTCGCCGAGGTCAGACTCGAGGAAGACCAGTCGAACAAGGACCTCGCTGGCATTGTCGATAGGGCGCCCGAGCCGGTCGGTCAGGGTTACAGTGAGCTCGTTGGATCCGACTCGTCCCGGTGATACTTCCAGCTCTATGATGTCGCCGGCCACGACGTCGCTGAAGGACAGAGCCTGGCGGGAGTCGGCCAGCTCGCGGGAGGCGACCTGGCGGGCGGGCTCCAGGCTGGTGAGCATACCCACGGCGGCCACGACCAGCAGGGCGAGCACGGCCTCACCGATGAGCAGGCGCTTGAGCCACACGAGGGCGGCGGGGTCGCTCCGCAGGCGTGGCCGCACCCAGACGAGATTGAGCCCGCCGAGGAACAGCAGGGGCAGCACCAGCGCAACCTTGGCGATGAGAGTGATGCCGTAGGGAGTGGACAGGGCCTCGGTCGACGTGACCTGCGCCCATCCGCTGAAGATGCCGGTGGCAACGATTGTTGCCACGCTCAAGGAGGCGACCACGGAGAACCGTGGCACGAGGTCAGCCACGCATTCCCGGCGTTCCTCGTCAGGCAAGTCGCGAATAGCTTGACGCAGTGCGAATACGAAGTGGAAGAGCGCGCCTATCCAGAAAGCCGACGCTATAAGGTGCAGGAAGTCGGCGGCGATTGCCATATTCCTGATGTCGACGGTGGCCGCGCCGTGGCTGGTCAGGGATAACGTCCACAGGACGGCGCCGCTCAGGGCAAGGGCGAGGGTACGAACCGCGGGCTGCCATAGCTCGGAGGCGAAACGCAAGCTGAACAGGGCAACGCAGAAGGCGGCCGCAGCGGCGATGCGCCAGAGCCACAGCTTGCCCCAACCGGTGGAGGACAGAGTGCTCCAGAGAGGGCCACCCAAGGCCTCCCACAGGGAAGTGTCAACAGTGACCAGCGTGAGGAGCTGGCCGACGGAAGCGACGAGAAACAAGGAGACGGCCAGCCACGTCAGGCGGTTCGTGCGCGCGGAGAGGGCGTCCCCTACGCCAAGCCGCACGGGTGAGGCCAGGCGGCCAAAGAACACCGGACGCGTGACCAGCAGCTCAAAGACGAGGCCGCCGGTCATTGCCAGGGCGCCAAGGAACACCAGCCATCCCAAGAGGGGCGAGAAGGGGGACTGCAGCAGCGGCTGCCCTTCCACCTGGACGGGTACAGCCGACAGGGGCTGCCCCACGGTGAACACGAATGAGC
Source organism: Dehalococcoidia bacterium (assembly GCA_965261355.1). GTDB lineage: Bacteria > Chloroflexota > Dehalococcoidia > Lucifugimonadales > UBA3495 > VXOI01. The sequence continues at coordinate 1,187,834 of OZ253464.1, forward strand.
CGCGCACCCTGTGTCCGTCGACGGTGGAGACGTTCTTCCAGGCGACGGTGTAAGTGCCGTCCGGGACATCGGCCAGGCCCACCGACATCACCAGGGGATTGAGGTCGTCGACAACGCTGTCGCCCTGATCGACCTGCTTCCCGGCGGCGTCCAGTACCCTGATTTCGCTCAGAGACGGTTCGATCGGCTCGGCGAACCAGATGATGATGCGGCCGGGCGCCTCATCCAACTCGGAGTTGGCCGGAGGATCGGAAGAAGCCAGGTTTGCGTGAGCCGCCGCGTCGGACGGGAACAGCAGCCACCAAGACGCGACAACCAGCAGCCCCAGCAGCGCGTCGAACAGGGCCGTGGGGCGGATGACCACCAACCGGGACCAGTTGGCGGTCGTGTTGTGGGAACCCATAACCAAGTGTCTTCCTGCCTACCGGGCCTGCCGCGCCCTCAGGCCGAAGAAGACGCCGGCTATGCCAAAGACCACGCCGACGATGCCGACAATCAGGGCGACGACAGCCAGGGAGTTGCCGCCGCTTTCCTGGGCAGCGAGAGCCGAGTCCTGGGCTTCCTGGGCGATCTGCAAGGCGCCTCGTACGCCGCTTTCGATCTCTCGAATCTCCGGCAGTTCTTCGGGGAATTGCAACCCGGCGGAGGGACGGATGTCGTCGAAGCCGCCTCCGCCACCCCTGGAAGCGAAGGTCTCGTCTATGGGGTTTCCTTCAACAGCGCCGAAGACACGGAACTCATAGACCCCGGATGCGGTGGGAACCAGATTGGCGACGTAGTGCCCGGGTTCTCCGAACACGGCGAGGAGGTCGAAGGTCCTGGAGGCCCCGGTGGGGACATACGTGACCTCGACCTGGATCGAACCCTCAAGGCCTTCGACCAGCATGCCCTGGGCGTGGGACATGCCGGCCATAGCGGAGGACATCGACGACGAATCTTCATCTCCGTTCTCATGTTCACTGCCGGACATGCCGTCCTGGTCTTCCTCGTCGTGATGGCCGGGAGCCTCCTCATCTTCGTCCCCGGACATCTTTTCCATGGACTCGTTTTCCATCGACTCGTTCTCCATGGACTCGTGCCCGGCTTCCATGGTCATGGTAACGGTCACCGAGACGGCGTTTCTTGCGCCCTCGTAGGAGGGTTCCTGTAGCCAGCCGACGACGAAGTTGTAGTCATCGACGGGGCGCCCCTCATGAGCAAGGACTGTGCCAATTGTGAGGCTCAAGGCGACCGACAAAGCCGCCGCAAGCCAAAGGCTGTTACGGAAATGCCTCAGCATAAACACTCCTTTCGCTGTGTGATCTCCCGTCAAGGGAATGCGGAAAGGAGCTATGACCGTGGTGGTTGATGGTGTGGCGCGACAGATACGCCCGGCAGTGCGGCCTCGGTGTCGTAGCCGCTCTTGAGGAGCGGACCGTCGCCTTTCTCGAAATCAGGAAGCGACGGGGACGCAGAAGCAATGACGTCGGAGTGGGCATGCCCGAAGCCGTCGAAGGGAGCGAAGTAGAGGATATCTCGATCACCGTAAGCGGGGGCATACATTTCGTCGTAGTGGATGTGGGAATGCTCGAAGGGATGAGAGTGGTCTGGGCCCACCGTGCCGATGTACATGTGGCTATGGTCAGGGTGGCGCTCGGCGAAGTGGTGGTCCAGCGCGGGCCCGAGGGCCGAGAAAATCAACAATGCTGCCGCAAGCAGTACCAGCGAACCGGTAGCGGTGTCCTTGAGGAGGATTGCCAACGCGGTCAGGCCTGAACGCCGGCCAACCGGTGAAGGCGGGCCAGCAGGGCGCCGTTCTCTTCCATCGAGAAGTTGTCGACGGTGGGCACGGCGTCGCCGGTGGTACCGTCGACCGCACCCGCCTCAATCATCGCCTCGACCATCGCGGCTTCCGCATCGGCGGAGGGCAACAGGTTTTTCCCGGTCAGGCGCGAAATGGCCGCCACCAGACCGTAGCCGCCCCAGTTAGACACGCTGGCAATGACGAGACGGTCAACCTCTGCGATGGCGGGGTCGTCGGGCAGGCTGTCCACCGTGGGGATGATTTCGACGAGGTTGCCCATGCCAATCTCGTTGCCGCCGTCGCCGATTCCCACGGACGGCACTGAGCCGTCAAACAGGTAATCAAGGCGGGCAGTGTTGTCGGTTATGCTTCGGCCTCTCATGTTCAGGTATTCGTCGTTGTCATTCCGACCGCAGCGCTCGATGGAGATAAGCAAGTCAGGCTTCAGGGTCGCCAGCAGTTCGGCGGCATGTTGCTTGCTTTCTTCGACGCCCGTTACCGGAAACTGGACTACCTCGGCATCGCCCGCCCAACTTCGCAGCACCGGAGCGGTGCATTCGTCGGTTACATACGTAACCTTCCGGCCAAGCTCCTTCAGCGCACTTCCGATGGCGATGGCGCCGGGAGGGCCGTCGGTCTCGGGCTTGCCGGCCATCAGGACGTAGAAGCCGGTAGCAATGACGGTGTGGCCGGGGTGGTCAACCACGTACTGGGCCGCCTGCTCGCAGAAGTCGGCGGGCATGTGCGGCCGAAGGGCCAGCATCCCGCGCTTGTCGAAGTCCAGGATTATGTCTTCTATCGTTTCCGGTATCGTTTCCGGCAAAGGGCCTCCCATCGGAAAGGGCGTCTACAGGACCGCGTAGTCCGTGTCCCTGTGGTCGGTGATGAACATCCGGCCGGGGGCGTGGGTAAACATCAGCGGGGGCTTGCAACTGAGGGCCACGGCCTGGGGGGTTACGCCACAGGCCCAGAAGACCGGCTCCTCGTCGGACTTGATTTCGACCGGTTCGCCGAAGTCGGGCAGGTCGATGTTGCGGATGCCGATGTCAGCAGGACTGCCTATATGGACGGGCGCTCCGTGGGTGGCGGGAAAGCGGGAGGTGACCTGCACGGCGCGGACCACCTGCTCCCGCTTGATGGGCCGCATGCTCACCACCATCGGGCCGGAGAAGGCGCCAGCGGGGGCGGTCTCCATGTTGGTGATGTACATCGCCACGTTCTTGCCCTGTTCCTGGTGGCGAAGCGGTATGCCCGCGTCGGTCATGGCGGTCTCGAAAGAGAAGCTGCAGCCAAGCAGGAAGCTGACGAGGTCGTCCTGCCAGTAGTCTTCGAGGGTGTCGACCTCGGCGGTGAACTCGCCGTTGCGGTATATCCGATACCCGGAGGCGTCGGTCCGAATGTCGGCGCCGGGGGCAGTCAACACCGGCTCGACGCAGCCAGCTTCGATGACTTCCAGAATGGGGCAGGGCTTGGGATTGCGCTGGCAGAACAGCAGAAAATCGAAGGCAAGGTCGCGGGGCAGAATCGCCAGGTTGGCCTGGACGTGGCCAGGTGCGACACCGGAGGTGACACCGCGCCACTCGTTTGAGCGGATGCGCCTGCGCGCTTCCACAGCTGCAGATTCGATTGTCTGGACCGTCATGTGTGCCCTCCGGCGTCCGCATGGGGCGTTGATAGCATTCACCATCATAGTTTGCGTCCGATAGAGCGTCAATTGGGCGCAGCCAGCCAGGGCAATCGCGTCTTATTTCTGGGCACACAAATTGGGCCGAAATAGAGGTGGCGGTGAAAATGACAGTGCTTGCTCGGGTTCTGCGGACTGGGTTCTGGGTGCGACGGTAGACGGGGGTTTGGATTCCCGCCTACGCGGGAATGACAGGTCACATGGCCTCCGGCGTTTAAAACGCGATTGCCCTTGGACTCCAGTCTCAATATTCGAAGGTCCTCTTGTGGAGATGTAACATCCTGTAACATTTTGTAACGTCAGTATCAATTTGGCTTTCATTTGAAACATAGCGCTCAGGCGATTCAGAGAATTCTCTTTCAGAACAATTGTACGATACACATCGCTCCAGGGCAAGGGAGAGATTTCAGCAGCAGGGCAATCGCGTTTTGTTTCTGGGCACACACATCGGGCTGGAATAGAGGTGGCAGTGAAAATGACAGTGCTTGCTCGGGTTCTGTGGACTGGGGACTGGGTGCGACGGTAGACGGGGGTTTGGATTCCCGCCTGCGCGAGAATGACGAGTCACAAGGCCTCCAGCGTTTAAAACGCAATCGCCCTGAGCCAGCGCGCTATCCAGAGGGCACCCCGCAGACTACCAGCCCGCTATCCAAAGGGCGCCCCGCAGACTATTTGATATACTGCTGCTTTAGAAAAGCCGCACGGCCTCACGGGGCGCGGCGGCTACCGATGAGGTCGGGCGCGGCAGTTGTATAACCTGATACTACTGAACAGCCACGGACACCGGGACGGACTGGCGGAATCCGTGGCCCGCGTTGGAATGACCTGCAGGGTCGAGGGTAACGTCGAACTCCTGCTGGACGATGGAAATTCCGACTCTCCGGACGCGGTAATGCTGGATCTGGGTTCGCTCGACGGCGGAATCGCCAAGCGAGTGGTCGAGCACTGCAAGGGCCGAAAGTTGCCCGTGGTTGCCGCACTGCCGAGGGAAGCAATCAGCCGATACGACCCCTCCCTCAACCCGGATGAACTGCTGATTTGCCCTGCCCCTGACGACGAGCTGTCGCTGCGGGTACAGCAGGCGGTGTTCCGGGTCAGCGGGCCGGCCGGTTCGCAAGCACTGTCGGTCGGTGACCTGACCATCGACCTGGAACGCTACGAGGTGTCTGTGGCGGGACGTCGTGTCACGCTGACGTACAAGGAGTTCCAGCTTCTCGCGCTGCTGGCGTCCAACCCGGGCCGGGTGTACACGCGGGAGGCGCTGCTGAGCCAGGTGTGGGGCTACGACTACCTAGGCGGAACGCGCACGGTGGATGTGCACGTGAGGCGGCTGAGGTCCAAGATTGAGTCGCCGGGGCGCTCCTTCATCGAGACCATCTGGAACGTCGGATACCGGTTCAGGGCACCGGCCTAGGCCGTCTTCCAACGCCTGCGGAAACTGCGCCTGTCAGGCTGGGCTAGCTGGCGTCGGAGTTGGCGTGGCTGGTGAAGCGGGCGACTTCCGCGGCTAGGGCGGCGTGCTCCGGGGCCGATAGGTCGGGGTCAGCATGGAAGATAGAATCGGCCACGTCGCGGGCCGATTCCAGCAGGACGCGGTCTGAGAACTGTGCCATGCGCAGGGCGGGCAGGCCGCTCTGGCGAGTGCCGAAGAAGTCGCCGGGGCCGCGCAACTGCAGGTCGATTTCGGCGAGCTTGAAACCGTCGTGGTTGTTTTCCAATGCCGCCAGGCGCTCCCTGGCAGACAACCCCATCTCGCCCTGTGTATCCGACGGCAATAGCAGGCAGTAGCTCCGGTGCTGACCTCGGCCAACGCGGCCTCGGAACTGGTGCAACTGGGCGAGGCCGAACCGCTCGGCGCCCTCGATGAGCATGATGGTGGCGTTGGGGACGTCGATGCCGACTTCGACCACTGCCGTCGACACCAGCACGTCGTACCCTCCGTCCCCGAAGTGGCGCAGGACGGTGTCCTTGTCGCGCGAGTTCATGCGGCCGTGCAAGAGCCCGACGCGCAGGTCGGGGAAGACCTGGCCGGAGAGACGCTCGTATTCCTCGGTGGCGGCGCGGGCCTCGATGGAGGCGGACTCCTCGATCAGGGGGCAGATGACGAAGGCTTGCCGGCCCTCCTGCACCTGGCGGCGAACGAATACGTAAGCGTCTTCCCGCTTTTCCTGGGCGACCACGTGCGTCAATACACGCTGGCGTCCGGCGGGAAGCTCGTCGATGGTCGAGATATCCAGGTCGCCGTACATGGTGAGCGAGAGGGTGCGGGGAATGGGCGTGGCGGACATTATCAGGGTGTGTGGGTTCTTGCCGCCGCGGTGGCGCAGGGCCGAACGCTGCATCACGCCGAAGCGGTGCTGCTCATCGGCGATGGCGAGGGCCAGGTTGGGCATGGAGACGCTCTCCTGGATCAGCGCCTGGGTTCCGAAGGCCAGGTCAAGGGTTCCGTCGGCCGCCATCGCGGTGAGCATTCGTTTCTCGCGGGCGCGAACGCTGCCGGTCAGCAGCCCGATGGAAACGGGCCGGTCCATCCCTTCAAGAGACACGGACAGCAGGTTGTCTTCTTCCACGTGGCGTGGGTGGCCCTCCAGCAGTCGGGATGCGGAGCGGAAATGCTGTTCGGCCAGGACTTCGGTGGGCGCCATGAGCGCGCCCTGGAACCCTGCCGCGGCGGTGGACAGGAGGGCAGCGAGGGCCACCACTGTCTTGCCACTGCCCACCTCGCCCTGGAGAAGCCGGTTCATTGGCGGAGTGCCGCAGGCGATATCCGCGGCTATTTCGGTGATGCAGCGGGACTGGGCGCCAGTCAGCTCGAAAGGCAGCGATGCCAGGAATCGGGCGGCCACGTCCACGGGCGGGTTTACGGCTACTCCATGGACTTCCTCCTCGGAGTCCCGTCGCCGGGACTGCATCGCGAGCTGGAGGATGAGCAGCTCGTCGAAGGCCAGGCGGGACCGCGCGGCCTGCCAGGCTTCCGGCCCGTCGGGGAAGTGGGCCTGGAAGATGGCATCGCGCAAGGGCATCCGGCCCTGCAACAGTGCTGGCGAAAGGGTTTCATCGACGCCGCCGAGCCAGTGCAGCAGCGCCTGCCATGTGAGGTTGCGCAGGGCGGGCATCCGCAGGCCCTCGGTCAGCGGGTAGACGGGAACCATGCGGCCGGTGTGGATGCCGGCGGCCTCGGAGCCAAGCGGGTATACGGCGGGTGAGTTGAACACCGGCTGCCCACGAAAGACCTCGGCCTTGCCGCTGATCACCACGCGGCTGTCCTGCCGCAGGGTGCGGGCCACATACTGTTGGCCGAACCATCTGGCGCGGATGTTCCCCGTTTCGTCGCCGAGAACGGCCTCGGTGTCCTTCCGGCGGCCCTTGACGCCCTGCGCCGCCACGCGGGACTCCCAGACTGTGGCGACGAGGGTGCATTCCTGGCCTGGAACGACCTCGGAAACACGCACCACCTCCCTGTAGTCGTCATGCCGCCTGGGAAAGAGGTAGAGCAGGTCCCTCACAGTGGAAGCGTCGAGACGCGCCAGGCGTTCAGCCGTCCTGGCATCAGCGCCCTTCAGAGTGGCCAAGGGGTCGTCGACGGTGTGGCCTTCGGGAGGTTCACCGAAGGCAGGGCGTGGATGGGGCAGCCAGCGGCCCCCCTCGGGGTGTGTCTCACTGGCCGGGCCCTCGGGGGAACGCTCTGCCTGGTGTTGCGGCGGTTCGTGCGCGGGCCGGCGTCGGGCTGGGCCAGCCGGGACTGCCGTGACCGCGGAAGAGGGAAGCAGCGACAGCCACCGCTGGGCCCAGGATTCCCGTTGCTCTATTGGGAGTGGGGAGTAGTCCTGGTCCAGGAGGAAAGCTGATTCGGTGGAGTCGGCCGCAAGCTCGGACATCTCCGCTCGCCATCGCTGGCGGAACCTGTCAAGTCCGCCGACTACTGCCGTGTCGTCGTAGCCGCGACTGGACTCGAGGGCGAGAATCTTGCCCAGCGCCAGCGCCCACTGCGGCGCGTCGATTTCCCGTTGCGTCACCGCGCTGATGTCCTGCGAGGAGTCACAGGACCATTTTACAGGCTAGAGCCAGTCAGCGCTGCCCTGGGCCACCGACACGCCTAGGGCGTTGGGACCGAGGTAGGTGCCGAGCACCGGGCCAAAACGGGACTCGACAAGGTGCTCGGGGTCGACCATCTCGGCGAGCTCAGCCCGGACGGCAAGGGCCTGCACGCGTTCAGTGCTGTAGCTGATGCTTATCTGCCTGACAGGTGCGAGGTTCCGCACGAGTTCGATCAGGCGGGCCTTGCCTCGCTCGCGGCTGCGGGGTCGTTCAACGGGATGGACCTCGCCGTCCTGGATGGTGAGAATGGGCTTGACCTTGAGAATGCCGCCGACGAACGCCTGCGCCTTTCCTATGCGACCGCCCTTCTGCAGATACTCCAGCGTGTCGAGAAGCACATAGCTGCGATAACGGTCCAGCGACTGACGGACCCGGCGAGCGAGTTCGTGGAAATCGGACATTTCGCGTGCCCATTCCGCGGCGTTCAGGACCAGCAGTCCCTGGGGCGCAGACGCCGACTGGGAGTCGACGATCTCGATTTGGGAAGCGTCGCCCAGGGCGGCCTTTGCCTGGGTTGCCGAATTCACCGTTCCGCTCAGCTTCGAGCTCACGTGGATGGAAACAATCTGGTGGCCCTGGTCAAGCAGGCGCTGGTAGACCTCCTGGAAGTCGGCCATGGTGGGCTGGGAGGTGGTCGGCAAGCGAGGAAGGGTGCCCAACCGCTCGTAGAAGCGGTCGGCGGAGATGTCGAGACCGTCCCGGAAAGTCTCGTTACCTATGATCACGTAGGCGGGAATGACAGTGATTTCGTTAGCGCTGGCCAGGGCCGGGGGAAGGTCAGCCACGCTGTCGGTTACTATTCGTATGGCCATGAAGACTCCAACCTGGCTGAGCGCTATTAGACTATCGGGCCGGCTTCGGCTGGGCTATTCGACGGACGCCAGGTAGTGATAATGGGGCTGACCGCCGTAAATCCGGTCAACCTGAATTCCCGGAGTTCGGGTTTCCAGCGATTCAGCGCAGGCGTCGGCAGACTCCGGGTCTGCGTCCGCCCCGCGATAGATGGTCAGAATCGAATCGGCATCCGCACCCGCCAGCTCCACGGCACGCCTCAGGGCGTCCTCGGGGGAACCCGCGGTTATGACCAGCCAGTCGTCGAGCAACGCGATGTAGTCGCCAAGGCTGACCGCAACGCCGTCAACGCTGGTGTCCCGAACGGCCTGGGTAACCTCGATGGTGACGACGGTGGGCAGGGTCTCCTCCATGGCGGCCAAGTTCTCTTCCAAGGACGAGAGAGGATTGTAGGCCAGTAGCGCGGCCACCCCCTGCGGAATACTCCTGGTTGGCACGACGTGAACCGCGGGATCGTTGGCCGCGACCTGCTGCGCCGTCAGAACGATGTTCTTGTTGTTGGGCAAGAAGATAGTGTTTTCGGCGCCTGCCCTCTGGATTCCCTGCATAATCTGCTGAACGCTGGGGTTCATGGTCTGGCCGCCCTGGATCACGTGGCCGCAACCCGACTCGATGAAAAGTCCGGCCAGTCCCTCGCCGGCGGCTACGGCGACCACCGCCTGCTCCGCGCCGGCGGTCGGCGCAGGCCCGCTGTGCCCCGCTGCCCACTCGACGTTCTGGGCGTCCATGCTTTCGACCTTCACGTTGGAGACAGTACCCAGGGCGACGCCGTAGCTGATGGCAGGCCCAGGGTCCTCCGCGTGAATATGGACGCGCACGTTTCGAGGGTCGCCGACCACGACCGTGGAACGGGCATTTTCCTCAAAATACTGGCGCACTGCCAGGGGGCTGAGGGAATCGCCGCTGATGATGAACTCGGTGCAGTATCCCCAGTCGGCCTCCAGGGATTGATGAACGAAGCCGGACTCAGGAAACTGGCTGGAGCCGCCCAGGGAGGCCATGCTGGAGTCGATGATCCCCTCGAGGCCAGCTTCCTCGGTGAGCTCGCGCGATCTTTCCGGCGCGACTCCTTCCAGCACGCCGCGAAGGATGACGACCACGCCCAGCCCGCCGGAGTCCACGACTCCCGCTTCCTTCAGCACGGGCAACTGTTCCGGCGTGTTCTTCAGGGCCACGCATGATGCGAGGTATGCAATCTCGAGGACCGCGGCGAAATCGGTCTCGTCCTGGGCTTCCAGCGCGGCCTCGGCGGCACGGCGAATCACCGTCAACATCGTGCCTTCGCGGGGGTTGCCCACGGCGCCGTAGGCTGCTTCTCGCGCCATATCGAGTGCATGGGCCAAGTCTGACGCCGAGCAGGAATGCCGGTCCTGCAGCGCGTCGCCGAAACCCTTGAAGAACTGTGAGAGAATGACGCCGCTGTTGCCCCGGGCACCGAAAAAGGTTCCCTGCGCGAGTTCCCTGGCGACCTCTCCGGCTGTCAGGGTGTCATCGTCGGGACAACGCTCGATGCCGGCCCGGAGGGTAAGAGACATATTCGTGCCCGTGTCGCCGTCGGGAACGGGGAACACGTTGAGAGCATTTACAGTGTCGCGGTATTCCTCAAGCCGGTCGAAGGCTTCCCGGAAAACCCGGCGCAGTTCCGGCCCGGACAGCCCCGCTTCCTGTGTTGACGCCAAGTCGCGACCTCCTGGGACGCATGACCTGTTTGGGAACGGCGGTATTATACACCAGACCTCCACGAACATAACGCGTTGCGGGCGTCCTCTGTTGCCGTTTTTCGTTGACAGGAAGAGCCTCCCGGAGTAGAATGAGCATCGAGGTTTTTTATGGATTACGCGGTTTTCAAGACAGGCGGAAAGCAGTACCGGGTGCAACCCGGAGATACACTGGACGTCGAGTTGATTCCGAATGAAGTGGATTCCCTTGCGGAGTTCGCTGAAGTTCTTGCGGTTTCGAGAGACGGCGAGTTGACCGTGGGGTCTCCCACTGTTCCGGGAGCGACGGTTCGAGCTCAGGTAACGTCGCACTACAAGGACCGGAAGGTCATCGTCTACAAGTACAAGGCGAAGACCCGCTACCGCCGCAAGAGAGGACACCGGCAGGGCTATACCAGGGTGACAATCCAGGACATTCTGACGCCCTAGCGGTCGCATCGCGACGCTGGACGTTCGAGGCGGGGAAAGCATGGCACACAAGAAGGCAGGCGGCAGCACCAACAACGGCCGCGACAGCAATTCAAAACGGCTGGGCGTGAAGTGCTACGGCGGACAGCGCGTTACCAGCGGCTCGATCTTGGTCCGACAGCGGGGCAGCAGGATCCGGGCCGGAACAAATGTCGGCCTGGGACGGGACTACACCCTGTTTGCGATGACCGACGGTGAGGTCAAATACGAGTGGGCGACGAAGGGCCGGCGTCGGGTCAGTGTGTACTCGCTCGTACAGTCCTAGGTAATCCGACCAAAGCATCAGACTGAGGAATCACCCGCATGAAAACCGACATTCACCCGCGCTTCTTCAATTCCACCGTAACGTGCTCCTGCGGGCATACGTTTCAGACCGGCGCAACAAAGCCGCAGCTCAGGGTGGAAATCTGCAGCAAGTGCCATCCCTTCTACACCGGTGAGCAACGCATAGTCGACACGCAGGGTCGCATCGAGAGATTCAACCGCCGTTTCAGCCGGCGATAGGTCCGCAGTATGAATCGAGGGCCTCGGCCCTCGATTTTCATTGGGGTTCGTTTTTTTTCGAGTCGTTCATCCCGATTTGGTACAGGGATGGACGATTTGGTTATTGGCAGGATTTCACGATCCGGTAATTCTTGAAGGCAGGGGACTTACTTGGCTACCCAGCCGGTACACGCATACGGCGGACAAGCGGTTATCGAAGGGGTGATGATTCGCGGCCGCGAATGGTTCAGCCTTGCCGTTCGTCGGCAGGACGGGAGCATTGAGCAGCACCGCGAACGCCTGAACCCCCTCTACAACGGAAGGCTGCGGCGCTGGCCGCTGGTGCGCGGGGTTCTGGCGCTGGCTGAAACGCTGGTGCTGGGAATCAAGGCGCTCCAGATGTCGGCTGACCTGGCCGCATCGGAGCCTGGACAGGGCAAGAGCGAGGGCGAGGGCATCCCCGGGTGGATGATGGCTTCGACGCTGGCCTTCTCGCTGATATTCGGCATCGGGCTCTTTTTCCTGCTGCCCATCGGCGTAGTGCGGTTCCTGGAGCCGGTCCTGGGCAGCGGCTTGCTCAGCGAGGTGGTGGAAGGCGCCATCAGGCTGATTATCCTGGTCGGTTACATCTCCGCCATCGGAATGATGTCGGACATCCGACGGGTCTACGCCTACCACGGGGCGGAGCACATGACGGTGCACGCCCACGAGGCCGGGCTGCCGCTGAACGTTGACAACGTTCGAAAGTTCGGCACGCCACACCCCCGCTGTGGCACTGCCTTCCTGCTGACGGTGGTTGTGGTATCGGTGGGGGTGTTCATCGCATTCTCGCTGCTAGAGCTGTCATGGTGGTGGCGCATCGCCTCGCGCATACTGCTGCTGCCGGTTATCGCTGCGGCGAGCTACGAGGTCATCCGGTTCAGCGGACGCCACCAGTCGGCCATCATCGGCAAGATGCTGGCGGCGCCGGGGCTGTGGCTGCAACGGCTGACCACCCGGCAGCCCGACGACTCGCAGATCGAGGTGGCGATCCAGGCCATGGAAAGCGCGGTGGCGGCCGACGCCGAGTCGAGCTCCCAGCCGTCTGCCCCCTAGCAATTCCTGCAATGCAAGAAAGAGCGCCGGTATGAAAGTCCCGGCGCTCTTTCCTTATTGCCAGCAGAGACGGCGCTACCGGTTGCCAGCAGAGAGGGAGTTACCAGAGGTTCCAGCGGGGGTTGGAAGCCGCCTGCTCCTGCAGGTAGGGAACGATCCAGTCACGCACCTCTTCGGCGATATAGAAGGTGGGCTCAATCAACTCGCTCTCGTCGGAGATCAGGCCCTCCTCGAGGGCGAGGGCAGCAACGTCGGTGCCGGGCATGACGCTGACGCCGACGCGCAGGTTGGCGAGGGCGGGGTTGATGCGGCGCAGGAAGTCCAGCTTGTGCTCGACCGACTCACGGTTGTCGCCGGGCTCACCGAAGGTGCGGGCCACGGTGTAGTGGAGTCCGCCTTCCTCGCAGAGCCGCGGGACCTCAATCTGGGCCTCCATCTGCTCTTCCAGCGAGCCGAGCCCGTCGTGGGGGTCGCCCCCGCGGTTGCCCATCAGCACCAGGGCACAGCCGGCGTCACGCATCAAGCGGACCAGTTCAGCGTCGCAGTTGAAGGACGCGAGGCAGGTGTTCCAGCGCACGCCGATGTCGGCCTCGGTGAGGGCGCTGCACAGGGACTTGGCATGGTCGAGGGGGAAGTTGAAGCCGTTGTCCACGAAGAATACCTTCTTCAACTGGTACTTCTCCCACAGTTGTCGAACCTCGTCCACCACCTCGTCGATGGGGCGGATCACGCGGAAATCGGCGTCGGTCATTCCCGCCGTGGACGCAGGCGTGGGGTAGGAGAAGCTGCCGAGCTTGGTCAGCACCCCGATGCCGAAACCGGCATGGCGGTACTTGTCCATCTCGAGGTCTTCGAGGCGGGGTCGGCTCGCGAATGCCGAGACGCACAGGCCTTCGTTCAGCACGACCTCGCCGTCCTTCGCGTGCACCACGCCCGGCAGGTCGTACACCGGGCGCTCGCCGAATTCGATGCGGTCGCACGCTTCGGCGAAGGTCTCTCCGGCGTCTCCGGCGACGCCGAGATCGGGCTTCAGAAATTCGAAGCACTGCTTGGGCAGAAGGCTGAAGGCAGGCCCGCCAACGATGATGGTGGCGCTGCTGTGCTCGCGAATGCGGGCGATGACGTCCCTCGTGATTGGCAGCGCCCACTGGGTGTTCAGGTAGCTATGGTTGCTGAGGTTACGTAGGGAGATGCCAACGACGTGCGGCTGGAAGTCTCGAACGGTCTGCTCGATTTCAGCGAGGTAGTCGTCGGCGAACATCAGGTCGATCACCTTGACCTGATGTCGTTCGTGGTCCAGATGGCCGGCGATGTAGGCCAGGCCGATGGGCATGGGCTGGGCGTTCATCCGGTTGTTCACCCGGTCGTACCGGTTGGTGGCGACTAGAAGGACACGCATCGCAATCTCCTGTTGCGCCCAAAGCTCAGCGCCAGTCAAGCTCCGAACCGGGCGGATGTGGCTATTATGTATGACGCGCTGGCATTTGACAAAATTGGACGAAACCACGGAGCAGTCGCTTGACAACTATTTTCTATTGACATAGAGTTGCCCCAACTCAAGCTACGTTGGTGAGGTTATGGTAACAACCTTCAACGAAAACATGTTCGCTCCGGAAATCATGTACGACCCCTATACCTATTACGGACAACTCCGGGAGGAAGACCCGGTCCACTGGAATGAATTGTACGAGTTATGGGTCATCACCAGGCATGATGATCTCGTCTGGCTGACCCGCAACCATGAACTGTTCTCCAGCTCTGTGTGGCTCAACGACCCGCGCGGCCCGTATCCGGCCGTCAACGAGTCGGACAGCGAACTATACGAGTTCGTGCGCAACTACCAGGGCAAGCAGTTCATCCAGTACGATCGCCCCGACCACCTGGAAATGCGGAAGGTGGTTCACAACTACTTCACGCCGAAGTCCATGGAAGAGTGGCGGCCGCTGGTCCAGAACGCCATCAACGAACTGCTGGATGAAGCCGAGCAGAAAGACGACTTCGACATGATGCGCGACCTGGCCACCCCGCTGCCGGTGCTGGTCATCGCCGAGATGATGGGGGTCCCGGTCCAGGACCGCCCCTACATCCGCGCCATCGCCGAAAAGCTCCTCAATATCGCCCGTGGCGAGGCCGACCGCCTGCCCAGGCTGGTGGAAGGCATGGAGGAGATGCTCGACTACGTCAATCCCATGATGGAAGAGCGGATCGTCAAACCCGGCGACGACTTCATCTCCATCCTGGCCCAGGGCGAAAAGGCTGGCGTATTCACTCGCGAGCAGGCGCTGGTCAACACCTCCCTGTTGCTGCTTGCCGGCCATGAGACCACCATCAACCTGATCTGCAACGGTACACTGGCATTCATGCAGAACCGCGATCAGTGGGATCTTCTCAAGGCCGACCCCCAGGGCATGATGGTTCGCGCCAACGAGGAAGCCCTCCGTTACGACTCTCCGGTGAAGTCCATCCAGCGCCTGGCCGCCCAGGACGTGGAGATGCGCGGCAAGCTGATCAAGAAGGATGACCGCCTCCGCTGGTTCATCCCCTCGGCCAACCGCGACCCGAACAAGTTCGACCGGCCCGACGAAATGGACATCACGCGCTGGCCCAACCCTCACGTCTCCTTCGGTGCCGGAATCCACCACTGTCTGGGCGCCACCATCGCCCGCGTGGAAGGCCAAGAAGTCTTCCGTGAACTGGCCGAACGCTACCCCGACATGGAGTTGGCCCAGGAAGAGATGGATTACGAGTCCAGCATCACCTTCCGCTCCATCAAGCAGATGCCCATCAACACCAACAAGTAAACCGGGCATCCACGCAGGGTCAAAGCGCAAGCCCCCGGCATTTGATGCCGGGGGCTTATCCTTTCGCTCAAACTTGGGGATCGGCCAACCACATGATTCGCTTCTCCCTCAGAGAGAGGATCAGGGCGAGGGCATTCCCATCAACTATCGGCTGCCGTATCGGTTGAAGGAGCTGACCTCTTCGGCGAGTGTGCGCTGCGTCGGGCCGAAGCTGCCGCGAGGATATCCAACGGGAGTGAGGCAGACGGTCTCCACGTGCTCGGGGATGCCGAGCCATTCCTTGATCTGCTCCTCACCGCGGATGTGCACGGTCGTTATGCGGGTGCCCAGGCCGAGGGAACGCGCCGCCAGGAACAAGTTCTGGATGGCCAGCCAGATTGACGAGGCGTAGCGACCCCGTTCGATGGGCTGTCCCGGCGTATAAGGAGCCGAACCCTTCGTGTGGTCGGCGCACACCAGTATCATCGCCGGGACTTCCGGCATCCTGTGCGCCAGCTCCCTGGCCTGCCGGTATGCGGGCGGCTCGTCCGGCCTCGGCTCCGCCCCCTGGGCCCCCAGCCAGATGTCGCGGTACAGGCCGCCGACCTTCTCGATCATGTCGCGATCGGTGATGGCTATGAAGTGCCAGGGCTGGGTATTGCCGCCGCTTGGCGCCCTTATGGCGGCGTCGATAATCTTCTCGATGTCTTCGCGCGAGACAGGATCATTGCGGTAGCGGGTGACCTGGCGCTGGCTGTAGATTGCTTCCATCAAGCTTATGTCTTCGGCCATGACGCACCTCTCTCTATGGCAGGTTGTAGAAACCGGTGGCTGTGGCCCCCGCTAGATTGGCGGGCGGCGGGTGTGCCAGTCGGTGGCCTGCTCGTAGGCGTGGGCCACTCGGAACAGGGTCTCTTCGGCGAAGGGTTTGCCGACAAGTTGGATGCCCAAGGGAAGACCTGATTGGGTGAACCCGCACGGCACGGAAATGGCGGGCACTCCAGCCAGGTTGAAGGGACCAGTGTAATTGATGCGCGAGTTGAGATAGTCCATCGATTGTTCCTTGCTCTGCACCATGGGAGCGCTCTCCACCAGCGGCGCAGGCCCCAGGCCGGACGGCAGGGCCAGCACGTCCACTTCTTCCAGCGCGCTCAGCACCTCCTGTCGCAGCAGGGCCCTGATCTTCTGGGCCTTGCTGTAGGCCTGGGCAGGAATCAGGCTGCCCGTGAGGAAGCGCACCCGGTTGTTTCGATCGAGATCTGCGATATTCGGCTCGAAGGTCCGACGGTGCACGCTCGACCATTCCACGCCTATGAGCGTCCAGCTTACCGCACCCGCGTCAGAGGTCATCGGCACCGAAATTTCCCGTGTGGTCGCACCCAGGTCCCCCAGGGTGACGACGGCCGACGCCACCGCCTCCCGCATCTCGGCGTTCAGGTTCGGCGCATTCATGCGTTCGCTGATGACGCCCACGCTGAGATCGCTGACGTCCCCCGTGAGGGCGGCGCGGTAGTCGGGCACGGGAACATTCCAGGTATATGGGTCTCGCGAGTCGTACCCGGCTATTGCCCCGAGGGTGATGGCTGCATCCTCAACTGTGCGGGAAATCGGCCCCACGGTGTCCATCGACCACGATCCGCCCATCACCCCGCTCCGGCTTACGCGGCCAAAACTGGGTCGGATTCCCACCAGTCCCGAGAAGTTGGCCGGCCCTCGAATGGAACCGCCGGTATCCTCGCCCAGGGATGTGGCGCACAGGAAGGCCGCGGTGGCTGCCCCCGAACCGCTGCTGGAGGTGCCGGGGTTGCGCTCAAGGTCCCATGGGTTGCGGGGAGTGCCGTATGGATGGTGATAGATTTCAGACATGGCAAACTCACTCATGTTGAGTTTGCCCAGCAGCACCGCTCCGGCTTCTTTCAGCCTGGCCATCACCGTGGCATCCTCGTCCGGTACGAACTCATTGAGGATGGACGAGCCGCCCGTGGTGCGTATGCCTGCGGTGTTGAACTGGTCCTTGACCGCCAGCGGCAGCCCGTGCAGCGGACCGCGGTAGTTCCCCGCCGCAATTTCCGCTTCGGCCTGCCGTGCTGCCTCCAGCGCCTGCTCGCGGGTAACGGTGATGTACGAGTTCAGCCTGCCGTCCACTTCCGAGATGCGCTCAAGGTAGGCCTGCGTCGCCTCAACCGGCGACACCTCTCGCGACTCGATCAGGCGGGAAAGCTCGGACGCGCTGAGGAAGGGAATCTCGTTCTTGTCCATATTCAAGCTCTCCGCGATATTCTCCGCGCCCCGGTCTTGAGAGCCGGCCTAGTCGTTGGGAACGGTGGCGACGAGACGCCCGGCCTCCACCGCAACGGGGAACGCGGTCATGCGGGAGTTGGGACCGTTGACACAGATGCCCTCGGTCTTCTCGAAGCGCCATCCGTGGTCGGGGCACATAAACACGTTGCCAAAGTCCACCACCTCACCCATTGCGTGCGGACACACATTGGAGAGCAACTGGTACGTGCCTTTCTTGCTCTTGGCCAGGAAGTATGACCAGTCGCCGACGTCCACCTGCGCCGGCAGCTTGGTGAACGACGATTCGAGCCCGATGTCAACCTGTATTGTCTTGTATTCGACCATGCCGTCCGTCCTGTTCTGTGGAATACACCGACCGGGAACGATTCGGCCGGGGTGAGGCCAGTATACCCCATTGAAGCCCCAACAAATCAGTCCGATTCAGCCGACATTGAACCGCGCCAGCCAGTGACATTTGCTCCTTGCCAAGCCGTTCAACGCACCTTTACCATTATGGTGATGAAGTATCCTGTTTTGCCGCTTTGCGTGCTCCGCAAATGTTCTGGCAGTCGGGCGAAATCTTACGAAACTTGACACGCATACGCGAGGAGCTCCCACGCGGGCTCTTCAATCAGATCGGACCGATGCCAGCGCCATTCGACTTCTTGACGGGCGCGGCATTATCCCGCAGTATTGGGCCACCACAATTCGCTAGCATCTGGAGGCGAACATGGCCGACCTGTCAAAGGAAGATATCCAGGCCTTGGGACGCGCCGTGGGACTGGACATCCAGGAACCAGAACTGACCGAGGTCATGTACAGCCTGAACGCCCTGCTGGAGTCGCTGGACGCCATCAACCCACCGGGCCTTGACGAAGTGGAGCCCTTGCCTATCATCCTGCCCCCGGCTTAGGCCGCAACCTCACTTCCGCCGTTTCCTCAACTACAATCTCGGAGGGTCCTATGGACAAGTCCGAGCTTCCTTTCCTGTCTGCCTCGGAACTGTCGCGGCTGATCGCCTCTCGCGAAGTCTCGCCGGTTGACGCCACCGAAGCCTATCTCGACCGCATCGCCTCCCTTGACTTCCAGTTCAATGCCTACCTGACCGTCACCCGCGAAATGGCGATGGATGCGGCCCGAGATGCCGAACGGGAGATCGCCTCAGGCAACCACCGGGGGCCGATGCACGGCGTTCCGGTCGCGGTCAAGGACCAGTTCCACAGCGCTGGAGTTCGCACAACCGGCGGCTCACGGATACTGGCCGATTTCGTTCCCGAAGAAGACGCGACGGTCATCGCCAACCTGAAGCGAGCCGGAGCAATTCTGCTTGGCAAGACCAACCTGACCGAGTTCGCAGTCACGGGGTTTTCACACAGGTACAGCACGCCGCGCAACCCGTGGGACCTTAACTCCTATGCGGGCGGGTCCAGCAGCGGGTCGGGCGCAGCCACCGGGGCGTACCTGTGCGCCACTTCGCTGGGCGAGGACACCGGCGGGTCGATTCGCTTTCCGGCAACGTGGTGCGGCCTGGTGGGCCTGCGGCCGACCTGGGGCCTGGTCAGTCGATACGGTGTGATGCGCGGCGTGTGGTCGATGGATACGGTCGGGCCAATATCCCGCACGGTGGAAGACGCCGCCATCACGCTGAACGCAATCGCCGGGCACGACCCGAACGACGGCCACACCTCGACCGCGCCGATCCCGGACTATCGCGCCTCCCTGGGCAGCGGCATCCAGGGCCTCCAGATCGGGGTCGTGACGGAGCAGATGGAGTCGGACCTGGTAGAGGGCGACGTCCGGCGGGTGGTGGGACAGGCAATCACGGTGCTGGGCGAACTCGGCGCCACGGTGGAGGAAGTGTCGCTGCCGCTCTCGGCAGCGGCCGGAGCCGTATCCGGGACTCTGCTGGCTGTGGAGCCAGCCAACAACCACGCCCGCTGGGTGCACGACAACCTGGACGACTACGGCCACGACGTCCGCATACTGATGCAGACCGGCAGCATCATGCCTGCCAACTATTACTACAAGGCACAGAAGCTGCGGGAACTGATACGGCGGCAGGTGCTGGACGCGCTGGGCCGATACGACGCGCTGGTGTTCCCCACGTCCGGAAGAACGGCGCAGCCGGTGGAGGACGACCCACCGGTAACGAGCAAGGAAACGACGTCGCGGCTGCCGTTCCTCTTCACGCGTCTGTTCAACCTGGCGAGCTGCCCGGCGATGTCGGTGCCCTGCGGATTCGACGACAACGGGATGCCGGTGGGACTGCAGATAGGCGGCCTGCCCTTCTCAGAGGAGACACTGTTCCGCATCGGGCACGCCTATGAGCAAGCCAACGACTGGCACACAAGGCGACCCAGGGCCGTGGCCTGAACTGGATCCGCAATCCACCGGCAAAAGCAGAGGGGCGACGCTATTGCAGTGTCGCCCTTGCTGGTCGCATGAGCCGTGTCAGAGTTATGCCGGGTACATCTGGTCGGCCAGGGCCTCTTGCCACACGGCCTCGGCGGGCAGGATGCAGTCTATGGCCCGCAGCTTGTAGTAGCTCTCGGACAGGCCGGGCGGATCACCGCCGTCTGCCACGGTTTCAGCCGCGCCCAGCAGCATCCGGCGGGCGACGACGATCGCCATGTCGCTGTTGGACAGATTCTCGGTGCTGCGGTCCACAATGGCGCCCATGCTCTCCTGCACGGCCTGGTCCTGGGTATTGATGCCATCGATGCCAGTGAAGGTCTCGTACTTCTGTACCTTGCGGTCGATCATCCAGTCGTTGCCGCGGTTGCGGATGGCCCGGTAGTCGTCGTCAAGGTCGTCCGGCCCGCGACCAAGCTGGCGCTCGATGCCGCGGTCGGCTTCCGACAGCGGCTCATCGCCGTAGCTGTAGAGCCAGTTGAACACCATAGAATTCTCGTCGTCGGTGGGAACCCAGCAGTGCCCGGCGATCATGGTGCGGGTCGTGCCGCCGGACAGACCGAACTGCTGCGGGCGCATCTGGTGGAAGGGCAGGACGAAGTGATAGGCGCGGATGAAGTTCTTATCCTCGCCCTCCAGTTCGCGAACACCGGCGTACCGATACCCGTAGTCGGTACGGTCGACGTCGACCCTAGGGGCCTTGCCCTGAACAAAGGGCGTGTCGAAGCCGATGCCGGCGCGAGTGGTGTTGGTGGTGATGCGGCGGTGCAGGATGGGCGCGTGCGCGGTGTCGATTCCGCCCTCCACGGCCTGCAACCAGTTGCATTCCTGGCGGTTCTTGGTAATCAGGCGGTGGCTGTCAGGCACCTGCGTCCACTCGAAGCGGGGCAACGGCGGCGGCCGGTCAGAGGGGCCCATGTAGGCCCAGACCACGCCGCCCATTTCCACCACCGGATAGGCTATGGCTTTGACCTTGGCGTGGTAGTCGCTGTCTTCCGGTTCGTTCATCATGTGCAGGCAGTTGCCGGCAATGTCGAACTTCCATCCGTGGTAGACGCAGCGAATACCGCCCTCCTCGTTGCGGCCGAGGAAAAGCGAGGTGCGACGGTGCGGGCAGAATTCCTCGATCAGACCAACCTGTCCGGAGCTGTCTCGGAAAGCGACGAGGTCCTCGCCAAGCAGGCGGACCCGCACCGGCGGACAGTCGGGTTCGGGCAGTTCGTCGCAGAGCAGGGCGGGCAGCCAATAGCGTCGCATCGTGTCGCCCATTGGGGTGCCGGCCCCCACTCGGGTAAGTCTGTCATTGTCCACCTTGGAAAGCACCATTTTAGCCTCCTCACTCGTCTGTCGAAACGTGGGGCACAGCTTGTCTTAACGTGGGGCACGGCTTCAAGGCACCCCGATTTTGAGGTTGATTCTAGCGGGTTGAACATGTGTTGTCACTCGGCCGTCAAGTTGACAATGAATAGTGGCATTCCTAGAATCGAATAGCTTAAGCATCGCAGTGGCTGGGACGAGAGTGGATGACGACCATCAGACAGTTGTACGCCTTGCAGGAAGTTGACCTGGACATCGACAGGGTGGACCAAGAGCTTTCGCAGGCCGAAGAAGAACTGAAGACCGCGGTTTCCATTGAAAACCTCGAGACCACCCTGCAGGCGGAAGAAGATCGCCTGAAGGAGGTAGAGGCCCAACGTTCAGAGAACAACATGGAAACGGAGGTGCGCCGCGAACGGTCCGAATCCCTGGAGTCAAGGCTTTATGACGGCTCGATGATTAACGCCCGAGACCTGGAATCCCTGCAACATGAAGCAGCGAATGCGAGGCGGTTGCTGGAGCAGAACGAAGCAATGACCCTGGAACTGTCAATCCGGATTGAGGCCTCGCAGACGCGCTGCGCCCAGCTCTCGATCGAACTCAACGGAGTCAAAAGTGTCTGGGATGCCAGGCGCGACGAACTGAACCGGATGGTTACAAGCCTGAAGTCAGAGCGCGGCAAATACAAGAAGCAGAGGGACCTGCTTGCTGGTCAGGTTGACCAGTCTGGGTTGCGGCGTTACGAGACATTGCGGAAGTCCAAGGGAGGGAAGGCCATCGCGAAGGTAGAGCGTGCCCTGTGCCAGGGTTGCCGCATGTCGCTTCCCACCCAGTTGAGGCAAAGGGTCAAGAGCGGCCGGCAGACGGTCACCTGCAGCAGTTGCGGAAGAATGCTGTTCGTCGAATAGGTCGGTGCACAAATTCCTGATATGCGAACGGTGCCGCTTTTAGGCGCCGTTTTCTTCTTGGCGGAAGTTGCGTCGTTACCGCGTTTTCAACTGGTTTGACCGGCCAGGGGGCCTATGCTAGATTGGTTTAGGAGGCCCTGCGGGCCGGGTGACCGCCCCGTTTATTTCGGGGAGGAAAGTCCGGGCTCCACCGGGCAGGGTGCTGGGTAACGCCCAGGCTTTCGCAAAGGATCAGTCCGGCGCGGGAGACGGAAAGTGGCGCAGAAACAAACCGCCCTGAGGGCCTGCCGGCCATCGGGGTAAGGGTGAAATCGGGCGGTAAGAGCGCCCGGCCGACTGCGGTGACGCAGCGGCGGCCAAACCCCACCTGGAGCAAGGCCGAATAGAGGGACTATGAGCGCTCGGCTCGTCCCCGGGTTGGCTGCTTGACCACGGCGGCAACGCCGTCCCGACCTGTCGGGGCTCGACTTACGTCGAGAGGCTAGATAGATGGTCACCGTCCCGATCTGATCGGGATACAGAACCCGGCTTACAGGCTCGCGGGACCTCCCGCTTCCTTACCTTCGGAAACCATTTGCCGACTGCGAAAGATATCCAGGCGCGGCATTCAGTCAGTCCGTCTTTCCCCGCCTCGAGAACAGGGAATGGCGCGACCCGCAAGATACTCCGATCTTCCCTCCCCAGCCGTCCTCAGCCCTACCGCCGCTGCGTGTCTGTTGGGGGGAAGGCCAGGGCTATTGCATTTGGATTTTGGTGAATTGGGATAGCAATGTGGCGAGGTAGTTGTTGTCCCACCCGGCCCGTTTCAGCTTGCCTCTCATGGATCCTTTGGAGGGTTCCAGCCGGGCCAGGTTTAGCGCCAGTTTGCGTAGCAGGGCCAGATTGTCCGGGCAGTTGTCCTTCCGGTTCCGGGACTGGTCCTCATTGAACACCACATCCAGCACCCAGTGCAGTTGGTTCTCGATTCCCCAGTGGGCCCGCGCGATTTGGTTGAACCGCGCCGGCGGAAATGCCTGGCTCAACAGATAGTACCGGCTCTCGACACTGCTATGGCCTCCCTCCTAGCGGCTGGCGGTTATCTTCCCCACTGCCGCAAGCCCGGGCCACTGGTGCCGCTCCTGCAGCCAGGCCACATCGCTGCTTATGCTGGCCGTCCGGATCTCGATACGCCCGTGCCCCTTGTTGGTCTGGCTTGCCTGTGCCACGTCTGTGGCCGAATCGTCGAGGAACAGGCGCACATCATCGTTCAGGGACTCCTGGTTGCCCTTGAGGACCAGTACGTAATCGGCCCCCTGGTCCAGCACCTGCTGGGACAGCCTTCTCTGGCAGTGCATGGCGTCAGCGGTGACCACCATTCCCGGCAGGGCCAGCATTTCCAGGAGTTTGGGCACTGCGGTTATCTCGTTGGACTTGCCGTCAACGGCCAGTTGCCCCAGCACCAGGCGCTGCTCTGCGGCCCAGGCATTGACCAGGTGCAGAGGCGACTTGGCCTCGGCGCGGTCATAGGAGCGCCGCAACGTCTTGCCGTCTATGGCCAGGACCCCCTCGCAGCCTTGGGCAAACTGGCCCATGAACCCCAGAAACCACTTCTGGAATGCCTCTGGGTCCAACAGGCGAAACACCCTGGAGAAGGTGTCGTGGCTGGGGATGCCATTCCTGAGCGGCAGGAAGGATTCCAAGAACTCCCGCTTTGAGTGGCCGAAGAGGGCCATGTCGGTGCACGTTTCGCCGCCGCATAGGATGGCGCAAAGGGCAATGATCAGGATGTCGTGCAGAGAATGCCGCTCTGCGTTTCCGTGTCTGGGATCCTCCAAGGGCTCCAATTCCTCAATCGTCATCCCCATCACCACTGCCTCCACACAACTCAGCGCCAAAGCACTGTGTCTTCCTCAACACCTGCTACTCTAAAACCTCCAACACCACTCCCCCGCAAATGCGATTGCCCTGGGGGGAAGGCCAATAACCTTGCTTTCACCAGGGGAACATCGCGACCGGCAAGGTGACAATCCAAACACCCATTTGCTGACATTCGTCCCTTGCCAACCCCGGTGACACACCTCTACGATAGTTACTACATGCCAGCGTTCACTTCACCACCTCGCATCTGCACCAGCCCCCTCGGAGTCGGGCCTACTTTACAAAAGTTTACATTTCTTTACACACCAGAGAAAAATTTGCCTGCGGCTCAACAGCCCGAGCAAGAAACTCCGCGACGATTGGGGCTTCCCAATCATCTGCCCCTTCTCTGGTCTGCCACTGTCTTTCCCGCGACGCAAGAAATCCGGCATTCCATGGCGTGAACCTCCCTTTGATCGCCTGGACAGGCAGAGACCCTGGTGGTCTGCTGTTCGGGTTGCCGGATTAGTTATCGTTGTTTAAGATAGTCGGCAGGGTCGCCTATCATCTCTACCCGCCACAAAGGAGCTCCTTCAAAGTGTTTCTTGACCTGCATTGCCATTCAGTTTCCTCCGATGATTCCCGAGCCACGGTGGAGCAATATGTCAAATGGGTGCAGGTATTGCGGAAGCGGGACTACGTGGTGGACGGCATCGTACTCACCGAGCACCGCAAGTTCGACTTCGACAAGGACTACTCGGCCCTCGCCGAACAGTTCGATGTTCTGATCCTTAAGGGTTCGGAGCTGGACACAAGGTTCGGACATTTCCTGGTCTACGGAGTCAGCGCTGGACTTACGCGAGAAATGGATTTCTCCGACGTGAGGATGGACGCGCGCGAGCTGATGAAAGCAGCCCGGCAGCATGACGCGGTCGCCATTCCCGCACACCCGGGTCGTTTCGGCATCGGGCTGACCGAGTATATGCAACAGGGCGAATCATTCCCCGATGTGGACGTTGTCGAGCTTCTCAACGGCGGCGGCAGGGCGGGAGAGAACGAACGCGCCGACGAGCTCAGCCAGAAGTACGGCTATCTTGGAATAGGCGGAAGCGACGCACACCTCACCAGCCACATCGCCGCTTGCATGACGGACTTCAAGGCAACCATCGCCAATGAGCACAAGCTGGTTGACGCCCTGCTGAGCAAGGAGTTCAAGCCGGTGCGACTCGAGGAAACCGCTGGTGTTCCTTCACTCTGAGGTCCGTGCCGCTGCGGCCGTCGATAATTCTGCGAAAGAGCAGGAGTTAGCCCCATGACACTACAGTTGAACTATGACCGGTCCCTTCACGAGAAAGAGCACCGCGCAGGACCGTTCGAGATCACGGAAGAAATGATTGGGGCGGTGAACACCAGCCTCGGCGAACAGGGACCTGCCTTCACGTCCGATGACGGCGCCAGGGCTCTCGGCTATAGTGGGATGATCGCGCCGCCAACACTCTGTTCCATCTACGTTCGAGAGGTGCAGTTGCCGGACGTGGGACTGGATTTCGGGAAGGTGCAGATGCACGCGGGGCAAAGGGTGCAGCCGCTTGCGCCGGTATACGCCGGCGACACCCTTACGGCATCGTCGCATCTGAAGGACGTTTACGCCAAGACCGGGCGTTCCGGGACCATGGTGTTCGTTGTCTGGGAGACAACATTCCGGAACCAACACGGCGATGTCGTGGCAGAGGTGCAGGAGTCGTTCGCCCGCCGGGAGTGAGCCTACTGGATTTCCAGTACACCTTGCACGGAGATGTGTCCCAATTTAATGAAGCGAGGCGACAGTCGATTTGCCTTACTATGAAGAGGTTGAGCTGGGAGACCAGATCGGGCCGGTGGAAACCGTAGCCACTGACGAAGCGGTGGCCAGCTTCTGCGACGTGTGGCGTCCGCCCACGCCCAACCGGTTTACCGATGTGGAAACGGCCCTGCAGTCGGGAATGGAAGGTCCCATCGTGCCGGGTATCATGGCAATGGCGATGATGGCCCAGCTTTTGACCGACTGGGCGGGGCCCGAAGCGATTCGGGACCTGGACGTGGTTTTCCGCCAGCCAGTGCCGCACAAACGGCCGCTGACACTCGAAGCTACAGTAACGGACCTGCGGCAGGAAGACGGAATGAACCTTGCCGAATGCGACATCCTGATGCTGGGCAACAAGGGTGAGCGCCATGTCGGCGGCAAAGCCGTAGTTTCCCTCCCCAGCCGCGAATAGCTTCGCGGCTTTTCCTCATTTCGCGGACTGCCCGTTATCGAGAAGGGTGACCGTCATGCTGCACCGATTGCGACAGGTAAACTTCGTCGTGGCCGACCTCGAGCACGCCGCGGGCGTCTACAAGAGCTACCTCGGCATGCCGGTTATCCGCAGCTACGAAACCCCCGACGGGCCGCGTTCCGTGCTGCCAGCGGGGGAAGGGACATTCGTTGAGCTGTGGCGTCCGGATATCGGCGATGAAGATTCATCCCAGTTTCGCCAGAGCCGTGGCCAAGGGCCGTTCGAGCTGGTATTCCAGACGCAAGATTTGGATTACCTGCATACCCACCTCGCCGGACTCGAGATCCGCGTCTCAAGTATCGTGGAGCACCAGCAATGGCGCAGCGTGACCGTGAACCAGTCATCGGCGAACGGGGCCCGGCTCAGAATCGTGCAGGTCAACCCCGGAGGGAATACCTGGCCCCTAGCCGGTGAAGGCTCGAAGCTGACACCCGAGCCCGGAGTCATGCGCCTCCGCCAGGTTGCAGTCCTGGTGCGAGACCTCGATGCTGCGCTGGCCCGCTGGGACGAAATGTTCGGCCTCAGCGCCACGAAGCGTTTCGAGGTGAGTTTCACCGACCTTGAAATCGCCGTAATCCCGTTGATGGCACGGGACACGTTCATCGAACTGGCGCAACCCACCGGTCCGGACGCTCCTTCACAGCGTTTTCTCGACCGGTATGGCGAAGGGTTGTACCTGACCATTTACGAAATTGCGGACTCCCTGGCGACCGACACCCACCTGGATGAGCAAGGGGCTCGCTTCACCTCTTCGCGGCAAACGGCCAACTACACGAACCTGGGGTTCAACAGCATCTGGCTGCATCCCGCCGGATTCATGGGCGCATTCACGCAGCTCTCGCAGGTGCTCTCGCCCGACAATCCGTGGCCGCCAGCCGGAGACGACTGGCGCTTTTCGTAGTACCAGACAAGTTTCTGGCCCGAGTCAATGTGGTGTGAAAACCCCGTTGACGGGTTAAGGACTCCGTTGTAGTATTAGCGGCATAGATACGATGTCTCAATAAGCATGCGGGCAGTAAAATGGCGCTGACGAAGAGAAGTGTATCGGTGAGCGAAAAGATCCTGGAGGCCTTGGAGGAGCGTGGCTACCGCTCCACTGCCCCTCGCCGGGCGCTGTCAGTGGCGATAGGCGAGCAGGAAAGGCACTTCACGGCCGAGGGCTTGCGTCAACAACTGCCTCCAAAGCTGGGACGGGCCACCGTTTACCGCACTCTGAAGATACTGGTTGAGGAGGGAGTCCTCTGTCGCGTTCTGCTGGAAGACGGCGACCTCCATTACCAGTTGAGCCATACGGGACACCACCACCACCTGCTGTGCGTCCATTGCGGTTCCTCCCAGGACCTCACCGGCTGCGACATTGAGGACGTGCTCGCCAGCACTTCGGCCCGCCACGGATTTGAGCTGAGCGGGCACTGGCTCGAGGTCTACGGACGCTGTCGGGACTGCATCAAGAACGGGCAGGCCGCAGCCTAGCTTCTTTTTTGGTCGTAATTGATACTTCATCTCATACCACTGATCTTATTGACACCTAATACCAACAATTACATTTTATTGAGACTCTGTATTGTTTTTAAGCTTTATCGATACATAGTCTTAACAAGAAAGATTATTGAGACCAATGGCTCAATTCACAAGGGAGGTTACGGACCAATCATGACGGGAAAGGGACTCAAATCAATTTGGATTCTACTAATCCCCCTGGTATTGCTGATAGCAGCCGCCTGTGGGGGTGATTCCGTCTCAGAGGCGCCAGCAACCAGCGTTCCATCTCAGGCGACAACTGCTACCGCCGCATCGTCCGCGCAGGCCGCCACGCGAGCGGCAGAATCGCCGGAGGCTACAGCTACTGTCCCCGCCGAGAAACTGAACGTCGTAACGACAAGCAACATCGTCGCGGACTGGGTTCGTGAGATCGGAGGCGACCGCGTGGATGTGTTTCCCCTGTTGCCACCGAACGCCGATCCTCACACCTACCAGCCCGGCGCACAGGACATCACCCGCATCGCAGATGCAGACCTGGTCTTGAGCATCGGCCTTTCCCTGGAGGGTGGTTGGCTCGAAGATCTCATTGAAAATGCGGCCCGCGACCAAGATGCCATCGTGGCATTGGGCACCTCCGTGGACCCCATAGATTTCATGGAAATCTTCGACGAACACGGCGAAGAAGAAGCGGAGGAAGTCGTTGGCCGTCTGATCGTAGGGTACGGCCAGTCCGGTGAGTTATCGGTCATAGACCTGGCGCATGGCGAAGTCGAGCAGAGCGCTTTCGATCTCGGCGGACCTGCGGGCCGCATCTATGCCACCAGGAGCGGACGCTTCGCCATCGCTACCTCCAGCGATGCCAACAACGCTTACGTCTTGGACGGCGGCATCTACCTGGAGGGGCATGGTGGCCACTTCGACCAAGTGGAAGGTCCGATGGAGCTTCTGGACATCGACCTGTCAGGCGACCGCCCGGTCCACCTTTACGCAGGCGAAGAATGGTCCACCATCTTCTACGACGGGTCAGGCGAAATCATCCTGCTCAATGAACATGAACTGGAGGAGGAAGGCAGCGACTACTCGCCGCCGAGCATCAACGTCGGCCCCCATCACGGCGCGGCCGTTCCACTGGAAGACGACGTCTTCGCTGTTACGATCCAGCACCCCGAATACGATGCTGATCCAATAAACAATGCTTTCCCCATAGGCGCCGAAGTAATGAACATCGCCGGCGATGTCCTGCACCATGACGAGGGATGCGACAGACTGACCGGAAGTGCCGGCAACGGTCACATGGCGGCCTTCGGTTGCGTCGGCGGAGCGCTGGTCGTGGAAGCTCACGACGGCGAATATGAGGGAATGTTCATATCGCCTCCCGCCGGCGAGCCCGAGGACTTCCGGCTCACCTCAATGTGGGGATACCCCGGGTTTGACCATTTCTTCGCGCAGGGATCCGAGGTAGGCATGTACGTGATCGACCCTGAAGAAAGGGCGATGGAGCAACTCATCCCCTACACCGAAGACCTGAGTCCTATCAGCGCCGCCATCAGCCACGATGGCGAGGCACTGCTGGTTGCCATGAGCGACGGTGAACTCCGGATGTACGACGCCCACGATCTTGATCTGCTGGCGTCGGTTCGAGACTTCCTGACCCCTCAGGCAGAAAGGGCCTTCCGGGCTGCTCCCCAGAGCGCCACGGCTCCTGGCGCTGTATTCATTACCGACGTTGCAGGCCGGGTGCTGCAACTGGACGACCACGACCTGGAAATCGTTGACCAATGGGACATACCCGTTAGTGCCAGCAGGATCGCATTCGTCGGCTTACTGGGAGATGCCGGAGAAACCGAAGAACACGGTCACGACGAAGAGGAAGACGATGGTCACGGGCATGGAAAACTCGACCCTCACTTCTGGTTCGACCCGCTGCGGGTAAAACAGGCGGTCAACAGCATCGCGGCCCAGCTTTCGACTGCCGACCCGGCCGGACAGACTTTCTTCCGGAACAATGCCGCTGCTTACAACAGGGAACTGGACGAGCTCGACAGCTGGATAAGCGAACAGGTATCAGCGTTACCTGAGGGACGTCGGGTGCTGGTCACTTCCCACGACAGCTTCCAGTACTTCGCCCAGCGGTACGGCTTCGAGGTTGCTGGCGCAATATTCCCGGTGACCACCGACGCTGAGCCCACTGCGCAGGACCTGGCAATGCTCATTGAGACCATCGAGCACGAGGGTGTGCCCGCAGTCTTCACCGAGAGGTCCCACAGCGAGCGTCTGGCCCAGCGCGTAGCCGAGGAAACGGGCACGGAACTCATCAGCGGCCTGTATACCGGCTCACTGGGAGACGACCGAAGCGAGGCTGCCACCTACCTTGACCTCATGCGCCACAACACCGCAACTATCGTGGAGGCATTGCGATGACCATGACGGCCACAGAATCCATACCTCCCCTGGCCGCAGAGGACGTAACTGTTGAGTTCGGGGGGGTCAAGATCCTCGACAACGTGTCTTTCAACGCAGGTCCAGGGTGCATCATGGGCGTGGTCGGGCCCAACGGCGCGGGCAAGAGCACCCTGTTCAATGTCATCACGGCCCTCCAGCCGGCAACAGCGGGCAGGGTCCTGATACACGGCAGGACCATGATGGAGTCGAGAGGCGTGGTGGCCTATGTTCCGCAATACGAGAGGGTGAACTCCCGCATCCCCGCCAGTGTTTGGGATGTCGTGATGCAGGGGCGGGTACGCCACGCTGGGTGGTTCCGGCGGCCGGGGCGAGCTGACCGGGCCGCGGCCGAGGAGGCCCTCAACCGTGTGCGGATGTGGGACCGGCGCAAGTCTCTGATATACGAGCTATCGGGCGGGCAGCGACAGCGGGTGTTCGTGGCGCGGGCCCTAGCCCAGGGAGCGGATATCCTGCTGCTGGACGAGGCGTTCAGTGGCGTGGATATCGCCTCTCAGACGGCCTTGATGGACGTGCTCCTGGAGATGCGGGACGATGGGCGCACGATAATGATGTCGTCCCACGACATCAATCACATGGCACACTACTGCGACGAGTGCCTGTGCTTGAACTGCAACGTCTGTGCCTGTGGGCCTCCCGGTGAAGTGCTGAACGAAGATGTCATGACCCAGTTGTACGGGCCGTTCGGCGCAGTCCCGTATCACGGACACGGCCTGGCAGGAGACGAGCATGGACATCATCACTGAGGCACTGGCCGGCCCGTTTCAGTACGGCTTCATGGTGCGGGCACTTATAGTGGCCACGGTAGTGGGAGTTATGTGCCCGGTGGCGGGAGTGTACGTTGTGACCCGCGGCCTCGGGTTTATGAGCGACGGGCTGGCGCACTCGGTGCTGCCCGGGATCGTGGCTGCGGCCATTTTCGGGACGGCGTCGGCCAGCGTTTTCGCGGGGGGCATCCCCATGGCCATCATTATGTCTCTGCTAAGCGGCTACCTGATCAAACGTGCAGGCGTGGGAGAAGACGCTTCCGTGGGCATACTGTTCGCCGCCCTCTTCGCCATTGGCGTCATCATGATCAGCGTCGCTTCCTCACAGGGTGTGTCGGTGCAAGTCAGGCTGGAGGACATGCTGCTAGGCAATGTGCTGGGCGTCTCCAGGATTGAGATGTATGTCACCCTCGGCGTCGCGGGCACCGTTATGCTGCTGCTGTTTGGGCTGCATAAGGAGCTGGTCTTCTCGAACTTCGACCCGACCGGAGCGGCGGTGGTTGGCCTGCCCACGGAGAAATTGGAATACATCCTGCTGGCAATGCTGGCAATGGTAGTAGTGGTCGCGCTGCAGGCAGTGGGTATCATCCTGGTAATCTCGATGCTGATAACCCCGGCGGCGGCGGCACTGCAACTCACCCGCAGCTTCACGGGGGCCATGCTGGTTGCCGCCCTGATCGGAGTTGCGTCGGGCATCTCTGGCCTGTATCTTTCTTACCACTTCAACCTGCCGTCAGGACCGGTGATGGCGCTGGTGGCTTTCACCTTCTTCGTACTGTCGATTGGCTGGAAGCAGAAGGCGGCGGGGATATTGCTACGCCAGAGGGCCTGATATGTATGACCTGAACGGGAAAATAGCCATCGTAACCGGCGCGGGCGGGCGCCATGGTATCGGACGGGCAATCGCTACACGTCTGGCGTCGGAGGGCGCCAACGTCGTCGTCACCGACGTGCCACAGAGCCTTGACGCCATCAGAGCCGAGGACCGGCAGGAGGGCTGGGAGGGACTGAACAGCGTGGCCGCCGAAATCGAGGCCTTGGGACGTGAGTCTCTGGCGCTCTTCTCAGACGTGTCCGACAGCGGGCAAGTGGGTGACATGATCGGTCAGACGCTGGCCAAATTCGGTCGCATCGACATCCTGGTCAACAACGCAGGGTCGCGCCCGGGCAAAGACAGGGTGCTGGTGGTGGAACTGGAGGAGGAAGCCTTCGACGAGGTGATGCGGGTGAACGTGCGCGGCACCTACCTTGTCTCGCAGGCGGTGGCTCGGCACATGACGGCCCGAGGGGGCGGCGGCAAGATCATCAACATCTCGTCGGGGGCGGGCAAGCGGGGCATCGCCCGTTACGCCGCCTATTGCGCTTCCAAGTTCGCCATCGTGGGCTTTACCCAGGCCATGGCCCAGGAAATGGCCGAGCACCGGATTAACGTCAACGCCATCTGTCCCGGGCTGGTGGACACCGAGCGGGTGGACTACATCGCCGCGGCCCTGGCCCCCGCGGGCGAGTCCAGCGAGGAGTATCGCGCCGGTATGATCGCCGACCGCGCCGTTCGCGTACCGATGGGGCGCGTGGCGCAGGGCGATGACATCGCGCGGATGGCCGCCTTCCTCGCGTCCGCAGAGTCCGATTACGTGACAGGTCTTTCGATCAGCGTATCCGGCGGTTCAGAAATGAACTAGACAACACGTTTGCGGACGCTTGTCTCCAAGCGAGCAACAGGGGCGCACAATGGTGCGCCCCTGATTTTTGGTTGCCGCCAATCGGCGTCTGCAATTTCAATATTGCGTCCCACCAGAGGGAACGATTCAGGGTCAGGGTGCATATTATCAAACAGAATCCTAGACGCACAGAAGCCCAGACGCGCAGAAACCCCGAAGCGGAGAAGCCCCGACGCGAGAGGAAGCATGAGGGCGGCTGATGACTGACAACGAAGCCATCGCACGCTGCCAGAGCGGCGATCGCGACGCCTTCCGCCACCTTGTGGAGCAATACAAGGACGTCCTGTTCGGAACGGCGGTCTTGATGACCGGCAATCGGGCTGTAGCCGAAGAGCAAGTTCAAGAGGCACTGCTTTCGGCCTGGCGAGGCATTCGCGGCTTCCGCTCGGGAAGTCCGGTGAAGCCCTGGCTGGTGCGCATCCTGGTCAACGCTGTGCTGGCCCACCAGAGGAGGCGAAGCATATCCACGGTGCAATATGACGAAACCGGGGGTGCCGAATCTGACCTCTCAGCGCCCAGTCCGGCGCAGGCCCTCGACGCTCTCGAAAATCGCATTGCGCTGAGGCGGGCGATCTCGGGGCTCAGCCCCGAGCACCAACAGGTGGTCACGTTACGGTACTTCGCGGGACTCACGGTGCCGGAGATTGCCAGGACGCTGGGAGTGCGGGAGGGCACCGCGAAATCCCGGCTGCACCGGGCCCTGGCGATTCTGCGCCGGCAACTCGACGACTGCGAACTCGAAACGCCGGCATCCTCCGGCAGTCAGGGAGGGTAGCGCCATGGCCTACGACGATTCGCCTGACCAGGAATTCGACCAAGATATGGAGCGTATCCTCCAGGACCACTTCGATAGCGACCCTGCCGATCTGCGGGCACCGCAGAACACGTGGGAGCGCCTCGAAAGCCGTCTGGACGAACCGCCGGAGCCGTTCCCGATTTCACGATGGCTGAGCAGCCTTATACCTGTTCGAAGAGGCCGGTTCTCCCCCGTCTTTGCGGGCTTCGCAGCGGCAGTGGTGGCCGCGGTAGTCGTTTCGGTAGCGCTGATCAGTATTGGCAACGGAGAAGGGGGTTCGGGTGGTGGCTTTGCAGTAGCCCCGGCTACTGAAGAACCGGTTGCCAGGTCATTGGCTACCACCGCACCGGCCGTTACCACAGCACCGCAGGCGATTGTGTCCAGAGCGGAGTCCGGCCCTGCCGGGCCCGCCGGAGAGCAAGGGGCCGCTGGTTCGCAGGGCCCTGTGGAGCCCGCCGGAGCCAGAGGTGGAGGGATGGCACCTGCCTCTACTACGGTCCCGCCGGCGCCTGCCGCAACGTCGGCTCCGGCGATGGCAATGGAAGAGGAAGAGAATTTCGTTGCGGCAGAGTCGGCAGCTGCCACAGTGGCGGCCGCCCCCACAGCAGCACCGGCGGCAACTGCAGTTCCTATTCCAATGCCAACGGTTGTGCCCGTGCCCACATACGCCCGAACGCCAATGCCCACAACGGCCCTTGTTCCTGCGGCCACTGTGGCTCCCGCTCCGGCCGCGGCCTTCAGTCCCCAACCTACTGTGGCCGCAATGCTGGGGCCGAGGTGCGGCACCCCGAACGGGCCCGCCTGTCCACCGACCGCAACTCCGGGGGTTCTCGCCGTGAAGGCTGCTATACCGCCAGCTTCCACGGCGAGAGGCGCCGGTTCACCGTCCGACACGCTGTTCCGGGACTACCTGCGGCAGCCGTTCGTGTCAGCAGCGGATGACAACGTTTCGACGTTCAGCCTGGACACAGACAACACGTCGTACCACCTGGCTCTTGGGTGGGCCCGTACTGGGTACGAAGTAGATCCGGACTCGGTACGGGCCGAGGAGTGGATCAACGCCTTCGATTACCGGTACGACCAGCCCGCAAACGATAGCGAGTTCGAGATAACAAGCGGTCTATTCCCCCACCCGCTGGACGACAGCAAGAGGCTGGCCAGGATCGCATTCCAGGCTCCTGAGTTGACTGGCGATAGGCCCCTCAACGTGACGCTGGTGTTGGACGCTTCCGGCTCGATGGCAGATGGCGACCGCGTCGACATCGCTCGTGCGGCAGCCGAGAGCATCCGGCAAAGCCTTCGCTCCAACGACCGCATTGCCGTCGTCCATTTCACCAACGACGTCATAGACGAGTACACCGTTGAACACACCCAATCCAATGATCCTGGGCTGGAGAACTCCATAGCCTGGCTCCAGCCTCACGGCAGTACCAACGTGCAGGCTGGACTAAACCTGGGGGTCAGGTTGGCGGACGAGATACGCCGGGAACGACCCGACGCTTACAACTACGTCATCCTGATGTCGGACGGCGTGGCCAACGTGGACGCCACCGACCCATTCTCCATCCTTGAAACGGCCTCCGACGTCGAGGAGCGGAATCCTCTACGGGTGATCACCATCGGGGTAGGGATCAACAACTACAACGACCCGCTGCTGGAGCAGCTGGCCCAGCATGGCAACGGCTGGTATCGCTACCTGAACAACGTCGAGCAAGCCAGAGCCACGTTCACCCGCGGGAACTGGCTGGCCTTGTCGACTCCCTTCGCCGACCAGACCCGGGCTCAGGTCACCTGGAACACGGACGTGGTGCAGCGGTGGCGGATAATCGGTTACGAAAACCGGGTAACGCCCGACCACACCTTCACCCAGGACCGCAAGAAGTTCGCTGAGCTGTACTCCGGGGCAGCCACCACAGTCTTCTACGAGTTGGAACTCGAGGAAAACTCGGAGCGCTTCCCGCCCGCAGACCTCGGCAAGGTGCAAGTGCGTTGGGTTGACCCGAACAGCGGGGAATCTCGCAGCCAGAGCGCACTAATCGAAGGAAGCAGGTACATCGGGTTCGCGGGGTACGGCGGTGCGCTGGCCCACTTCGGGGCCATCGTAGCGCTGTCGGCCGACGTTTACGGTGCTCTTCCCAGCGCAACCGACTCAATCTACGCACTTACCCACGACGATCTCGCCGAGCTGGTCGGGCAACTTCGCTCGCTGCGAAGAGACCTGGGCGCCCTCGAAGCATACGGAGACTTCCTGTTCTTGTTGGAGCACATCACATACGGCGTTGAGGAGCGATCTCCTGAATCTGGTAGGTCCGGCTACAGCCGGTAGGAAATCCAATAGCGGGGTGAGACAGCCCGGGTGGAACGCTTTGCTATGATGGCGCCCATATCCAGCCGGCTGTTCAAGAAACGGTAGGAGGATTGATGAAAAATATACTACTCATGGCGGCACTCACTGCATCGGTGGTGTTTGCAATGGGATGCGGCGCGCAAGCTGAACCCACGGTCGCGGTTACCAAGGTCTCAGAGACTTCCAACAGCGAGTCGGCCGCCACCAGGGCTCCCGCCGCGACAACCGCTCCTCCGGCGCCGCGACGGCAGGCCTCTCCGACCAGCGCGCCCGCAGCGGCACCCACAGCCATGGCAACAGAGTCAGAGTCCCGTTCCCGGCCAGCCGCCACCACGGCGCCCGCAGCTCCGGCGGCGACCGCGGCCCCCCAGGCCGCTGGTGGCCCGGCTTCATCGACGGGACCGGCAGGCCCGCAAGGTCAGCAGTCTTCGTCCCCTCCTCCTTCAGCCCGTAGCCGGGAAGTGGGAGGGCAGGGGCAGCCCACTTCGACCATCTTCCGGGACTACGGCAGGCTGCCCTTCATGGAAACGGACGTAGACAGCGTGTCGACCTTCAGCCTTGATACCGACCGCACCTCGTACCAGTTGGCGCTCAACTGGGCACGCACCGGGTACGAAGTGGACCCGGCCTCGGTGCGAGCCGAGGAGTGGATCAACGCCTTCGACTACCAGTACGACCCGCCCGAAGACGGCGGCAGCTTCACCATCGCCACGGACGTGTTCCGACATCCGCTGGACGACCGGATGCACATGGCCCGCATTGGCTTCCAGGCACCGGAACTGCTCGACGCCACTCCGCTCAACGTAACGCTGGTGCTGGATGCCTCGGGGTCGATGCGGGAGGGCAACCGGGTCGAGGTCGCCCGGGAGGCGGCCAACAGCATACTGAATTCGCTCAATCCGCGGGACCGCGTCGCGGTCGTGCACTTCAGCACCGACGTGCTTCACGGCCTGATAGTTGATCATCGCAGGCCGGACGACAGCGACGTGCAGTGGTCCGTCGACCAGTTGGAGCCGGGCGGTTCGACCAATGTGCAGGCGGGCCTCGACCTCGGCGTTACCCTGGCGGACGAGGCGCGTCGTAAAAGGCCCGACGCCTATAACTACGTCATCCTGATGTCGGACGGTGTGGCCAACGTGGACGCCACAAATCCATTCGCCATCCTCGAGTCCTCGCCCGATTACGACAACCGGAACCCGCTGCGAATCATCACCATCGGGGTGGGCATCGAAAACTACAACGACGTTCTGCTGGAGCAGATAGCCCAGTACGGCAACGGGTGGTACCGCTACCTGGACGACGCCGAGCAGGCCAGGGCGACTTTCAGCCGGGACAACTGGCTGGCGCTGTCGACGCCATTCGCCGACCAGACGCGAGCGCAGGTAACCTGGGACCCGAACGTGGTGCGGGCGTGGCGGATCGTGGGCTACGAAAACCGAGTCACTTCCGACGCCAGCTTCACCGAGGAGCGGAAGGAGTTCGCTGAGCTGTATTCGGGGGCGGCCACCACAGTCTTCTATGAGCTTGAACTGTGGCGGGATGCCCAGTTTGCGCAGTCGGCGAACCTGGGAAGCGTTGAGCTTCGCTGGACCGATCCGGTAACTGGACGGCCGTGGCGGCAACACGCCTCGGTCTCGGGACAGCCCGACACGGACTTCCGATATGCAAGCGACCTGATGCTGCAGTTCGGCGCGATAGTGGCCTTGTCATCGGACCTGTACAGCGGCATTCCCAACTTCGTCCAGGACGATTTCTCGTACCTGCACAACGACCTGTCCAGCCTGCTGGACCGGCTGCAGGCCCTGAACCGCGAACTGGGACGGCTGCAAGCCTACGACGACTTTCACTTCCTGCTGGAGCACATCACCGCGGACGCCCGTGAAATGGCGCCGCCGGGATCCAGCGGGAGCGGATCGGGATACAGCAGATAGCCGATTCCCAGAGGAGATAACGCATTCCCAGGGACGCGGACCGTAATCTCCGGATTCGCGTCCCTCATTCGTCTGCAATGAAAAAGCGCCAAGGTCAGGAGGAAGCCTCCACCACACCAGCCCTCACGGGAGGACGGGCCATGTAGAGCAGGATAGCGGAGAGCGGGTAGGCTACCACCATCACCGAGTAGAGCAGTATGTAGCTGCCTGAAAAGTCGCGCAGCAACGAAGCCAGCGACGGCCCCAGGCCCAACGCCACGGTCTGGAAGGGCGAGAAGATTCCCAGCAGGGAGCCGTAAGACTCGCGGCCGTAATATTGCGCGAGCATCATGTTCTCCATCGTGCCGACCGCGCCGGAGAATATGCCCCAAACCAGCGCGAATACCAACGCTTCGGCAAGGGAATCGACCATGGTCAGGAAGGCCAGCAGGGCACCGGAACCGATCATGGTCACCATCAGGCAGCGACGTGGCGTGAACCGGTCCGAGAGGTAACCCCAACCAACGTTGGCAATGGACAGGACGGTCCCGAAGCTGAGTACGCCTGCGGCGGCGGTAACGCTGAGCCTGGCTCCCTCGACGAGATAGGGCACCATGCTGAAGCCGACGCTGCTGGACGCCATTGTGCCCACGCAGGCGGTGGCGACGATGAGCCAGAAGGACCGGGTGCGGACAGCCTCGCGGACGGTCCAGCTCGTTTCCGACGAAGCAACGACGGCCCTTCTTTCCCCAGGCCCGGCTGCGCCCGAAGGGGCCGCGGTGGCGCCGTCGGGCAGCAGGCCGATGTCCTCAGGTCGGCGGCGCATCAGCATCACCACCGGGATAATCAGCGCGAAGCTGAGAAACCCCAGGTATCGGAATCCCTCCCGCCAGGTCTGACTGATGGCAATCAGGACGAAGATCTGGATGTTTATTGCTCCGGCGATGGGGCGGAAGGTGGACACCATTGCCAGGGCGATGTTGCGGCGACGGCGGAAGAAGTTGACTGCGGCCGTCCTTGGGACCAGGCCGATCAGGACCGGGTTGGACACGGCCCGGGCCACCACGTAGGCGGCGTAGAACTGCCAGACGGTGTTGACATCGGCCAGCAGTAGGTAACAGACGCCTGCGATGAGCAGGCCGGTGGACATCAGCCATCGCGGGCCGTAGCGGTCGGCGAGACGGCCTATGGCGGGGGCGATGAGGCCGGAGCACCACGTACCCGCAGTGGCGGCATAGGAGAGAGTGCTCGCATCCCAGCCGGTGTCATCGGCGATGTAGACCTGGATTCCACCGAGCACCACCTGGGAAACACCGGTGGCGCAGAAGGTGGCGAAGGATGCCATTCCGAGGATGAGCCAGCCGTAGTAGAAGGGCGTACGTGGACGCCAGTTGAACAGACGATTAAGCAATGGCAGGGATGTCCTTACAGTGGGAGCCGCCGATCACTTCAAGCGGCAGAGATGCAAGAAGAATCATACACAGGGCGACCGCATTTGACTAATGGCGGAGAGCAGGCAGGGCAATCGCGTTTTATTTCTGGGCACACAAATTGGGCCCGAATAGAGGTGGCGGTGAAATTGACAGTGCTTGCTTGGGTTCTGGGGACTGGGTTCTGGGTGCGACGGTAGACGGGGGTTTGGATTCCCGCCTGCGCGGGAATGACAGGTCACAAGGCCTCCGGCGTTTAAAACGCGATTGCCCTGGGAGAGCAGGAGGCCGCGTTGCGAATCAGGCAGTCTGGCCTGCCACTCTTCGTCGGCTAGAGATTCTCACCCCAAGCCGAATCCTCTCCTTCGGGGAGACGGGATTAGCTGAAATCCCAAGCCTATGAGGGGATGCAAACCAAGAGTCCAGTCTCATTTTCCGGGGATTCTCTCATTGGGATGTAACATCCTGTAACATTTTGTAACGTTAGTATCAATTTGGCCTTATTTGCGACGGAGTATGCTGGAAGTTCAGGGTGTTCTTATTTAGAACAATTGTACCGCAAGCGACGCTTCAGGGCAATGGCGAGACTCCTGTAGTGGAGCGTTCCGAAGCTTGTGGCGCAATATCTTGGCGACAGTGGATTGGATTTCCCCCGCGTGAAAATTACGGGGCGTTGCAGGTCATACCACCTGAGCTGGAACGGTATTGTGTCACTTGTAATGAGACCAAGGATACCATTCTGGCGATTTGAACGACTGGAGCGCGGTTGTCAGAAACGCTCCGTTCGCAATCCTTGCAGCCGCGGCCATCCCGTTCGGGCAGGCGCCGCGTTACTGCGTGTACCGAACCGCACTGCATCGGCACCACCACCAGGGCAATCGCGTTTTGTTTCTGGGCTCACAAATTGGGCCGGAATAGAGGTGGCGGTGAAATTGACAGTGCTTCCCCGGGTTCTGGATGCGACGGTAGACGGGGGTTTGGATTCCCGCCTACGCGGGAATGACAGGTCACAAGGCCTCCGGCGTTTATAACGCGATTGCCCTGGCACCACTGCTCTCCTGCGGGAGCCACCGGCGACCAATGTGTTAAATTGTTATCAAACTCCGTCCGAGGAACGCCATGCCGCTGGACAGATCACAGGTTGCCCACATCGCCGCTCTGGCGCGAATCGGACTCGACGAGTCCGACATTGACACTTATGTTGACCAGCTCTCGGGAATAATCGACCAATTTGAAGTGCTGAACGAGCTCGACACGAGTGGCATCGAGCCGACGGGGCACGCGGGTGACCTGCGCGGGGTGATGCGCGACGACGCTCCGGCGGACTCGCTTTCACCAGACGCGGCCCTGAGCAACGCGCCGCGCCGTGAGGGCGAGTTCTTTCGCGTCAAGGCCGTGCTGGACGAATAGAACAGCCTGACCCGCCGTGGTTCGCAGCTTTTGGGGCGCACGGTGGTGCGCCCTTGACTTGCGAAAACCAACCGACACCAGACGAAAGATTAACGGACAACTAACGAAAGTAGGTAGGGCACTTGCAGGAACTCAACTGGCTCACCATCCAAGAAGCGCGGCGGCTGTTGGACCGGCGGGAAGTCAGTTCCGTGGAGCTGACACGAGCCTGCCTGGAGCGCATCGAAACAGTGGAAGACTCGGTTAAGTCTTTCATCACGCTCACGTCGGAACTGGCGCTCACGCAGGCGGCGACTGCCGACGCGATGCTGGCAGACGGAAAGAGCCTGCCACTGACGGGCATCCCGGTCCAGATCAAGGATGTGATGTGCACCGAGGGCGTGCCAACCACCTGCGCTTCCAGGATGCTGGAGGACTACGTGCCGGTCTACAACGCGACGGCCGTTGGTCGACTGCTCCGTCAGGGCGCGGTGATGCTTGGCAAGGGAAACATGGACGAGTTCGCCATGGGGTCATCGTGTGAGAACTCGGCTTTCCACCCGACATACAATCCGTGGGACCTCCAACGGGTGCCCGGAGGCAGCAGCGGCGGAGCGGCCGCCTCGGTGGCGGCAGGGCAAGCGGTGTATGCCTTGGGCTCGGACACGGGCGGCAGCGTGAGGCAGCCCGCGGCGATGTGCGGCGTTACAGGGCTGAAGCCGTCGTATGGCATGGTCAGCCGATACGGCCTGGTGGCTTACGCTTCGTCTCTCGACCAGATCGGTCCGGTCGGTCGCAGCGTCGCTGACTGCGCCCTGGTTCTCAATGCCATCGCCGGCCACGACCCAAGCGATGCCACTTCGCTGCCCCTGGAAGCAACGGACTTCACGGCGGGTCTCGATCGGGGAGTGGAGGGACTGAGGCTGGGTGTACCGAAGGAATACTTTGCCGAAGGGATTGAGGATGGAGTGCGGCAAGCGGTGGATGATGCCATATCAACCCTGGAAGGCCTGGTGGCCTCGATTCGGGAAGTTTCACTGCCGTCGACCAAGTACGCCCTCGCCTGCTACTACATCATCGCGCCTTCGGAATGCTCGGCGAACCTGGCGCGGTACGACGGAGTGAAGTACGGCTACTCGGCGCTGGAAGCGGCCGACATGTGGGGCGCGATGGAGCAGACGCGACAGCGCGGCTTCGGGCCCGAGGTGACCCGGCGAATCATGCTGGGAACGTTCGCGCTGTCTGCGGGGTATTACGACGCCTACTACCTCAAGGCGCAGCAGGCACGGACGCTGATTCGCCGCGACTTTGTAGAGGTATTCGAGGACGTGGATGCACTGGTGACTCCCACGTCGCCAGTGGTTGCCTTCCCAATCGGCGAGAAGATGGCGGACCCGCTGCAGATGTACCTGGTGGACGTGTGCACCATACCGGTGAACATCGCCGGGTTGCCGGCATTGTCGGTGCCCTGCGGTTTCTCGGACGGCTTGCCTGTTGGGATGCAGCTGATCGGGCCACATCTTTCGGAGTCGACACTGCTGCGGGTCGGGCAGGCCTATCAGCAGGCTACGGATTGGCATATCCGCCGACCGGCCCTGTAGCGGACTATGAAAAACGGCGCCGGGTTGTAGCCCGAACGCCGTCGTGCGCCCGATCAGTGATCGTCAGCGGCTAGATCAGCAAAGTCCCTCCGCTCCGAGAGTTCTTGATATCGGCCAGTGTGGCCCGTTCCCGCTCCATGCCGGTTACGGGCGGTCCCGAGGCCCAATCGTAAAGGGAGACGGGAACCGAGGCGACCCGGCGCGCGATCCTGACGGGCCGTCCCCGCAGTGTCAGGGCCCGCTTGGCCGCAGGCAGGGCAGCGTTATTGGGGCTGAGGTGAGACTGTTCGTCCATAAGAGCACGCATCACTTCCTCCTTATTCCGACGAGTGGCGTCTTGTCAACGTAAGACTGCTGTAGATGGATGGGAGTCGATGCCGGACCGGGCGCAGGGCCCGGTCCGGTGAAGGTGTGCTAAAGGGCCAACTTCCGCCAGAGGCCAGTCTCCATCTGGTAGTTGGCGTATTCCATGGGCCACTTGGAGACCTTGGCCAGCAGACGGGACACGGGGCCGGTGTGGGGCTGGGAGTCCCGGGCCGGGAACTGGACTTCGGGGGCGCCGGTGTCGGTGGCAACCTGGTGGGGAACGGAAACGGCCATCGGGGGCCTCCTTTGTGGCTTGTTGGCCACTCGCGGGTTGTACTTACCATTGAGCCTGTGGAGTAATTTAGCAAGTAACTATTAATAAGTTAGTATATAATGCAAAGGCTGTCAAGGGGTGGATAGTAGCTAATTATTTTTCAGTGTGCTAGTATCGCCGAAATTCTTATGTAACGGAGCCAGGGCAATGAATGAGCTTGAGCCTTGCCCGCGTTACGACCGGGCGATCAACATCCTGGGTAAGAAGTGGAACTGCATGATCATTCGCAGCATGCTGTCCACGCCGCGGCGCTTCAGCGACATTTCCAACTACATTGAAGGACTCAGCGACCGGCTACTGTCGCAGCGATTGCGGGAACTGGAGGAGTCCGGGATTGTCGAGCGACGGGTGTATGACAGCAGGCCGGTGCTTGTGGAATATGCTCTTACCGAAAGGGGCGCTGCCTTCAGACACGTGGTAGAGGCAATACAGAACTGGGCTGACCACTGGGAGGCCCACGCCATGGAAGGGGCCCTGGTCAGCAAGTAACAATAGCTGCCTGTCCGAGCCCTTGAAGGAGGCGTCAGATGCAGCGCGCCAGAATCAGCGACATATTCGCCAGTGACGCTCCCCTGGGCGAGACCATGGTGCAGGGGTGGGTCAAGACACGCCGCTCGTCGCGGTCGGTGTCGTTCGTGCAAGTCAACGACGGGTCTACGCTGCGAGACCTGCAGGTGGTGGTCGGGGAAGACAGCCCGGATTATGCAGTCGCCAGCGCCCTGACCACCGGCTGCAGCGTCACCGTCGTGGGGCAGGTGGTCGAGTCGCAGGGAAAGGGGCAGCGGTACGAGATACAGGCGCGGGAAGTGCGGATTCTCGGGGGTGCGGATCCGGAGACTTACCCGCTGCAGAAGAAACGGCACACTCCAGAGTTCCTGCGGGAGATAGCGCACCTGCGGCCTCGCACCAACACCTTCGGCGCGATGGCAAGGGTCAGAAACGCTGCGGCATTCGGCATTCACTCCTTCTATCAGGAACGAGGGTTCCAGTACATTCAGACGCCCATTATTA
Source organism: Dehalococcoidia bacterium (assembly GCA_965261355.1). Classification (GTDB taxonomy): domain Bacteria; phylum Chloroflexota; class Dehalococcoidia; order Lucifugimonadales; family UBA3495; genus VXOI01. The sequence continues at coordinate 1,231,417 of OZ253464.1, forward strand.
CTGCCAGCGATGCCGAGGGCGCCGGTTCGATGTTTCGCGTCACTACCCTGGACCTGGAAAACCCACCCCGGACTGATGGAATTGTCGACACGTCCGAGGACTTCTTCGGGCGACCCACGTTTCTGACTGTCAGCGGCCAGTTGGAAGCGGAGATCTTCGCGATGGCCCTCTCCAATGTTTACACTTTCGGGCCGACCTTCAGGGCGGAAAATTCCAATACGTCTCGACATCTTGCCGAGTTCTGGATGGTGGAACCGGAAGTGGCCTTCTGCGAGCTGGAAGGGCTGGCGGAACTGGCCGAGGACTTTCTCAAGTACATTTTCAGCTACGTTCTCGAGAACTGCCCCGAGGACATGGAGTTCTTCAACCGCTGGTACAACGAAGAAATCATCGCAACGCTCCAAGGCATCATCGACTCCCGGTTTGAGCGCATCACTTACACCGAGGCAGTGGATATGCTGGTCAGCTCAGGGGAGTCCTTCGAGTTCCCCGTAAGCTGGGGCGTGGACCTGCAGTCAGAACACGAGCGCTACCTCACCGAGAAGCGAATCGGGCGACCGGTAATCGTCACCGACTACCCAAAGGAGATCAAGGCGTTCTACATGCGACTGAACGACGACGACCAGACCGTAAGGGCGATGGATGTGCTGGCGCCCGGCATCGGGGAAATCATCGGAGGCAGCCAGCGCGAGGAACGCCACGACGTTCTGATGCGCCGGCTGGTCGAGTCGGGACTGAACGCCGAGGAGTACTACTGGTACCTGGACCTTCGCCGCTACGGCACGGTGCCGCATGCCGGTTTCGGGCTGGGCTTCGAACGCACGGTGCAGTTCATTACGGGGGTCTCCAACATCCGAGACGTGAACCCGTTCCCGCGAACTCCCAAGAACGCCGAGTTCTAGTCCGCCATTGGCCTCCGTCGACTCATCGACGCTGTCCGCGGTCTTCGGCCCCGGCAGTCCTGCAGCTCGCGAGGCAATCGAAAGCCTGTCGGCGCTGTACCGGGAGACCGATACCATTCCACCCGTAGCCAACAGCTACGAGGCATGGGCCAGGTTCCACCGTTCCGGCGACTCGGATTCCGGCACCTTCGTCCGGCACACCTTTCTGTCGCTGATCTGCCGGCTGGCGACCTACCGATTCCTGGAGCCTCTTCCTTCCGAACGGCACCTTTGGCAGGTTATCAACGGCGATTATTTCGCCGGCGAGGGTTTGGGCAACTTCCTGGGCGAGGACTTCTTTTCGTGGCCATTTTTCCGCCGGTCCATGGGAATCGGAGAAGACAGGGAAGCACTGGAAGTCGTCGGCAAGATGATGGCGGCCCTGGAGCCCTTCGACTTCGGCCAACCTCCCTTGGAATTGCTGCCGGGAATTTGCCGGGAATACCGGGACGAATCGAGCGAGCGTACAGTCGAGACGCCTGAAGTTTCGCTCGAAGCGCTGGCAGAGGAGCCAACTCTGTCATGCGTTGCACCATACTGCGACTCCGGCACTACTCTCGCCCGCGCCGTGTCCGTAGCCTTGAACGGCAGGCTAGAGCGTGGGGAGGACCCGATGGACGCGCTGCTGGGCGTGACGGGGCAGTTCCTCGTGATGACTTCCGACCCGTTGGATGCTGTTGCAGCCAGCGCAGCTTTCCTGATTGCGTTGGGCGAAACGGCGAAGGGTCCGCATCCGCCCGTGCTCGTACCCGTCTACCTGGCCGACGCGGACAAAGTCCCGGAAGAACGGGAAGAGACGAACGGGGAGCGCTCGTACGCGATTGAGGCGGCGGGCGGCATTTCGCTTCCCGAACAGGTGGCCACGGACCCGGTGTACCTGGACTGGCTGCTGGGACGGCTGCCGAACTATATGCGCGGAACGGCGCTCCGCCTGCGGGCCCAGGCGGAAGACGAGGCACTGCAGGAAGTGCTGAACGCCTGGTACAACTATCTGACATCTCCCAAGGCGCGCACGCCCATTCCCGAGCCGCTGACACCAGGCGCCGCAGACGTGATGGTGGAGTCAGCCCGGTCGCTGATCGTGGCTTACATCAGGGGCTCCGGGCCCGGACCACTGCACATGGCTCGCAACGCTCCTGCGCCACTATTCGCCGCCAGAAGGCGGTTCGACCTGACCATCTGACAACGGGTTAATTCGAAGCTGAGAGCCGGGAGACGCCGGGTGTCTATATTTGACGCTCATTATGGCTACTTAATATAATGGCGGGCGTCCCGCAGGTTCGCGGCAAGTGCCACAGAACAGCCAGCTGGCTGGACCGTAAGGAGCGCAATGACTACTCACGAGGTCATACTTCACCCCGCCTCGGTGGTCGAGGAACTGAAGAAGAACAATATAAGTCACGTGGTCTGGCTGCCCGACAGCGAGACCAACTTCATGTATCAACTCCTCACGAACGAGCCTTCGCTGGACCTGGTTCCGGTCTGCCGCGAGGGCGAAACGATGGCCATAGCGGCGGGCCTCTGGGTTGGCGGAGCTCGACCCATCGTGTTGATCCAGAACACCGGGATATTCGAGTCCGGAGACTCGATTCGCGGCCTGGGGTTGGACGTGAACCAGCCGCTGGTGATGCTGGTGGGCTACCGCGGCTGGAGCCGTCACGGCATAACGAACGACTCGGCAGCCCGATTCATTGAGCATATACTGCATGCTTGGGGCATCAACTACTACCTGATTGAGACCGATGAAGACGCCGACCGCATCAGCGTCGCAATCGCGGAAGCCGATCGAACGCAGAAACCGGTCGCAGTGCTGGTGGGCACGGAGTTCGGGTCCTAATCGCAGTTTTATTTGACCGCCACAACCTTTCCTCTTTCTAAAAGAGAGAAATTAAGGAAGCAGGCTAATGATTGACAACCAGGAAGCAGTCCAGCTGATAGACGCCAACAGAGGCGATGCAGTAATCATCGCCACCATGAACGCAAACAACGTACGATTCGGCCTTCCCTCGGTCACCTCGCAGGAAAACCTTGACATGCCGCTGTCGGGCGCCATGGGCAAGGCCTCCAACGTGGCCCTAGGTCTGGCGCTGGCCCAACCAAACCGCAAGGTGATGTGCCTGGACGGCGACGGCAGCCTGCTGATGAACCTCGGCGCAATGGTGACCCTGGCCAACAAGACGCCGGAGAACCTCTGCCACGTGCTGTTCGACAACGGAGTCTACGCTGTGACCGGCGGACAGCCGGTTCCAGGCTCCGGGAGGGCCGACTGGGAGGGAATGGCCAAGGCCGCGGGTTATGCTGCCACTTTCTCCTTTGACAACCTGGAAGACCTCACCACCGGCATTGCCGAGGTAATAGCGGCAAAAGGGCCGGTGTTCGTGCATCTGGCCATCAAGCCCGAGATCGAAAACACGCCCGTGCAGTTCCGGCAGCGCGCTCCCCGCACCATGCAGGTCGCCATCCGCGAGATGCCGGCGGTGCTGGCCAGCGACTAGAATCTCCCAAGCCAGGGAACGGGCTCCGCTTTATTCGTCAGGCAGCCCTGTTCCCTGTTCCTGATCCCACTACCGACTGAACCGGAGGCCATGGTGCGATGCTCGGCGGACTAGGGAAGGGCCTCCTGTTTCGGCTCGCGGCCTACGCCCTGTTTGTCTGGGGTTTTTGGTTGCTGTTCCAGGCCTTTGAGCGATCGAGCGTTGTCTGGGGCATCGGCGGAGGTGCAGCAGTATTGGCGGCCATGTGGGCCATGGTGGGTTTCAAGCGGCCACCGTCATCCAAGCCAAGCCGGCGCGCTCCCGATGACCAACCCGATTCCAGCGACCGGAACAACTTGTGAGAGAGTTTACAGCCAACCCCCAGCCATCGCCTGGCATCCCCTACAGCGAAGCGGCCCGAGCAGTGAACTACCACCGTGGGAACGCATTGGTCGTTTCGACTTCATCCGCCCTCAGGGAATGGAGCCAGGTATCGGAGCTTAGGGAGCTGGACCTGGACCTGACAGACTGCATGGACCGGGCTCCGGCAGTAGGACTCGGTCTTGCGCTTTCGCAACCGGGACGTAAGGTGCTGACACTGGACTGTGACGCCACCCTTCGCACCAATCTGGGCGGCCTTGCGACCGTGGGAGAATCCAGCCCGTCCAACTTGGTGCATTTCGTGTTCGACGATGCCACCCGCCCTTCCACCGGAGGCGTTCCCATCAAGGAGCTGGACCATCTGGACCTTGAGACAATGGCACTGTCCTCGGGTTACGCCAAGGCATACCACTTCGACCGGCTGGAGGAACTGCTCCTAGGGCTGGAGGAGGCGATGGCGCAGCAGGGCCCGGTGTTTGTGCTGGTGAGCGTTTACCGGGAAGGGGAGGCACCCGCTTTTCCGGACCGCAAGATGGCCGACGGCTGGGCGGAAGTCAGAGCGCAACTGGCGGAGCCGTCGTAGCGCCCGGAATCCGGTCTGCCCCACGTCAAGGCACCGGCAACCACCGAACCGCGAGGAAGACCGCGGCAGGCCTTCCCGCCCCCTGACCAGCGCTCCTCAGGACAGAGCTTCCTGTGAGGCAGGTCGCACCACAATCTGGTGCGCGACAGTGTATCCCATAGATACCTGACTCCGTTCTGTGGCGACCTCCATAACCCCCAGGAATGGCGTCGCCTCGGCCACCGTAACCCTCTGCCCCGGCACGATTTCCGAACTGGCAAGAAACTTGAGGAGCTGCGGGTCTTCTTCGGGAACGCGGTCAACAATGTATGCCTGACCAGTAACAGCGAGGTCCAGCGTAACCGAGTTGGGCGGGATCCTGGGCTCGCCGGTCCCGGGGATGGGGCGGCCGTAGGGAGAGCGTCGTGGGTTGCCCAGTTTCTCCACGAGCCTCTCCATAAGCTGCGGCGACATTCCGTGCTCGAGACGGTGGGCCTCATTGTGGGCCTGATACAACTCCATCCCCAGCAGCTCAACCACCATCCATTCCGCCAGGCGGTGGCGTCGCGCGATATCCTCGCCACCCTCCATGCCAAGCCGGGTGAGGCGAATGCGCTTGTCGGAACCCACGTCCACCAAGTGCTGGCGGGCCATGCGCCGGATCATGCCGGCAACCGACGGTACAGATGTGCCCAGACCTTCAGTGGGCGGCAAGCGACGCAATGCGTCAGTCAACTGAGTGATGGTAGGGCTTTCATCGTCCTCCCACAGACGGTAGAGGCACAGGAGGTAATTCTCGGTGCCGGGAGACAGACGGTCATTCTGACTTTCGCCGTCGGATAGTTCTGCCTGGGCCGCGGCCGTCCTTCTGGGTCTGGGCATCTAACCCCTCGTTTGCAATATTATTTTCCCGCACCAAAACGGGCAGAAAAATTATACCAGAGGGCAAAGAGAGGACAGACAGGGAGGAACCGTATCACAGGGCAATCGCGACTTATTTGTCAGCACACAAAATTGGCCTTAACGGCGGTGGATATGGAAGTGGCAGTGCCTTCTTCGGTTCTGGGTGCGAAGGTAAACGGGGGTTTGGATTCCCGCCGGCGCGGGAATGACGAATTATGGGGCTTCCGGAGTTTAAGACGCGATCGCCCTGAACCGTATCAGGCGATATGGAAAGCGGCGGTCGAGAGTTCGCCATTAACAAACAGCCGGATTCGGTGACCGTCGCGCAGGCGCACGGACACAGGGGAACCGACGGGAATCTCAGCGGTGTGGGACATCAGTGATCGCAGCCGCCGGCCGGAGGGCATGCGGACCGTGTACAGGTAAAAAGCACCCTGAAATTCGCGATCGGCGATTATCCCGGCGCCATCACCATCCTCGACGCACTCAATGCAGTCGGGACGGACCATCATTTCCAGGAATGCGCCGGCAAGCGCGTCGCCTTGCGGGACTTCTGTGAGTCCCTCCGAAGCGCAGTGATTGCTTTCGGGTTGATAATCGCAGAGCATCTCCCCAAGGTCGCTGGTAATCCGTCCACCCGTGATTTCCACGGGCAGGAAGTCTACGGATCCGATGAACTGGGCGACAAACTTGGTCCGCGGCGAATGAAACACGGCAGCGGAGGAACCGCCCTGCTCAAGCCTACCCTGGTTCATCACGGCCACTTCGTCTCCAACGGTAAGCGCAGCCTGCTGGTCGTGGGTTACGAAGACCGAAGTGACTCCGCTGGCATGAAGAATGGCCACAACGTCGCTCTGCAACTGCTCACGCAGCTTGGCATCGAGATTGGAGAACGGCTCGTCCAGCAGAAGGATGTCTGGGCGTGGAGCCAGCGCCCTGCCGAGAGCGACGCGCTGCTGCTGCCCCCCCGACAACTCGTGGGGCATCCTGTTTCTCATTTCGCAAAGGCCGACCAAGTCCAGCGCATCCGAGACTCTTTGTGCGCGATCGGCGCTCTTGCGCAGGCCATAAGCGACGTTCTGCTCAACGGAGAGATGGGGGAAAAGGGCACCTTCCTGGAATACCATTCCGATGCGCCGCTTTTCGGGAGGGAGTGACACGTATGGAGAACTGACGACCCGGCCGCCGACCGATACCTGTCCCTCGTCGGGCCTCTCGAACCCGGCAATGATCCGAAGCGCCGTCGTCTTGCCACATCCGCTTGGCCCCAGAAGGGCAAGGATCCTTCCTGACTCAACGGCCAGATCCAGGCCAGCCAGCGCTTCAACTTCGCCGAACCGTTTCACCACGCCCGAGCATGCCAGCGCGGCACCGCTAGTACTTTCCGGCAGAGTTGCTCCCGGATATTTTCTTTCCATTGCCGGTGCGTTTACCATTCAGTCGAACTGCCTCTGTTCTCGACTCTGTGAAATGCTACCGGAACTAAACGCGGGATATTATGTCAGATATCAGCTAGAACGAATGTGGCTCAGTGTAGGCATTCATCGCCTGCCTGTCAATCCACATATCCTGTTACTCAGAAATTACCCGCAATGAGCATTTGCGAATGTCGACAAGTTCAGAATCCCCCACGGCGGCCGTTTTGTGTATACTTATCGCTCGTATGAGTTAGTACGTCGCTCGTATGAGTTAGTACGAATTTCTGAGTGATCAAACCGGTAATTGAGTGCGAAACTCCCTTCTTGCCAGCGGCCATCTCCGGCTGTTTCGGCTAAACGCCCCCATAGTCCTGCTGGTACCGGCCTTGATTGTCGGGGCAGCCCTCCTGCTGCCTCCCGTGTACTTGGCTGTACGGTCTGTGAGCGGCGGAAGCGAGCTTTGGGATTTGATTTTCAGGGTTAGGGTCGCCGCTATCCTCGGCCGCACACTGCTGCTGGTGGTGGCCGTGTCTGCCGCCTCGGCGGTTGTGGCGTTGCCGCTGGCCTGGCTGACGGCCAGGACGGATCTGCCCCTGCGCCGCACCTGGGCAGTGCTCACGGCACTGCCGCTAGTCATCCCAAGCTACGTGGCCGGATTCGTGGTGGTGGTCGCCCTTGGCCCTCGCGGGATGTTGCAGGGCGCCCTGGAAGGCCCCTTTGGTGTAGACAGGCTGCCCAGCATCTATGGTTTCGCCGGCGCCATGCTGACTCTCACACTTCTCAGCTACCCGTATGTGCTCCTGACCATTCGCGCTGCGCTACAGCGAATGGACCCGGCACTGGAGGAGTCGGCGCGTGGGCTGGGGATGGGACCGGTTGCGACGTTCTTTCGGGTGGTGGTCCCGTTGCTGAGGCCCGCGGTCGGCGCGGGGGCGCTGCTGGTGGGGCTTTACACTCTCAGCGACTTCGGGGCAGTGTCGCTTCTACGCTACGAGACCTTTACGTGGGCCATTTTCTCGCAATATGAATCGGCTCTCGATCGCACATTGGGCGCGGGGCTGTCCATGGTGTTGGTGTTGCTCGCACTGGGCTGGGTGGCGCTGGAGTTCGTGAGCCGCGGACGGAGTCGCTACTACTCCACCTCATCGGGCACCACGCGACCTACCCCGACGGTCCTGCTGGGGCGCTGGAGCTGGCCCGCCGTCGGACTGTGCGCCGTGGTAACCTCAGCGGGGCTGGGTCTGCCTGTGGGGATCCTCGTCTATTGGGTAGTGCGCGGAGTACTGGCCGGCGAATCCCTCGACCCTTTGTGGATCGCTGCGCGCAACTCAGTCTACGTGTCCGCATTGGCGGCGTTAGCAGCCACGGTGGCGGCATTGCCAATCGGGCTGCTGTCCGTGCGTCATCCGGGCCTGCTGAGCGGCACGCTCGAGCGGCTGGGGTACGTCAGCTTTGCCTTGCCGGGAATTGCCATTGCCCTGGCGTTGGTGTTCTTCGGCGCCAATTACGCGGGCTTCATCTACCAGACCATCGGTCTCCTGCTCCTAGGCTACGTAGCTCTGTTCCTGTCGCCGGCGCTAGGGGCATTGCGCACGAGCCTGTTGCAGATGAACCCGCGAGTGGAAGAGGCGGCACGGGGGCTTGGCCGCACGCCCCTCGGCGCCTTCGCGTCGGTCACAATTCCCGGAGCGCGTCCAGGCATCATCGCGGGCGCTTCCCTCGTCTTCCTGCTCACGATGAAAGAGTTGCCAGCCACGCTGATTCTTAGTCCCACTGGATTCACCACTCTTGCTACCTCCGTATGGTCCTTTACATCGGAAGCTTTCTTTGCACGTGCGGCCATGCCATCGCTTTTGCTCATCATATTGTCGGGGATTCCGCTAGCCTTGCTCACGCTTCGGGAGCGACGATAGGTAAGGATGGGGTTATAATCCTCTCCAATATTCGTTTCATACAGGTATTAGATCCAGACAGGTTGCCCTCTCCGGTCTTCGGGAAACTACAGCAGGAGCAGGTATGGTGGATTCAGGCGAAGAGCTGACGATCATATTGCCCGGGAATCTCATCGACGGATTGAAGAGCTTACCCGAAGAGGGCATGGCCGTAGCTTTCAGCCGCCGGGGGATACAGTGGGTGGGGCGTCGGGGCGAAGTGGAAAACTTCGGCGGCGAAGCTCCCCGCGAGATTCTGAACTACCCTGATTCGACCCTGCTGCCTGGCCTGTTCGACTGTCACACCCACACCAACATGCCGGGAGACGGGCGGACCGGCGAAGAAGTCCACCGCGACGATTCCGACGACGTCCGCCTGTTGCGGTCGGCGAGCAACGTGGCCGACGCCCTGTCTACCGGCGTAACCTCCCTATGCGACTGCGGGTCATGGAACACCACGGCTTATTCCCTGAAGGAGGGGCTGGCGCAGGGAATAGTAGAAGGCCCGCGGACGCTGGTGTCGGGCCCTCCTCTGACGATAACCGGCGGACATCTATGGTTCATGGGTGGAGAGACCGACGGCATCGACAACATCCGAGCCAGGGTCAGGGAGAGGGTTTGGCAGGGAGCGGACTTCATCAAAGTGGCGGCATCAGGAGGCAGCACGCTTACCAGCGACCCATACCGGGCCTCGTATACGCTGGAAGAGCTGAAAGCACTGGTCGATGAGGCACACAACCGGAACAAACCTGTGCTGGCACATTGCCGTTGCACTGAGTCCATAAACTTCGCCCTCGACGCCGGCGTGGATGCCATACTGCACTGCTTTTTCACAGACTCAGACGGCTCATACCGGTATGACGAACCGACGGCCGACCGGTTGGCCGAATCGGGCGTGTGGCTGAACCCGACGATGCACCTAGGCAGGGTGTCGCGAGCACATTTGCAGCGAATCAAGGAACAACGCCCCTTCACGCCCGCGGAGCAGGAGCGTTGGGAGCGCTCGAACCGCATGGGCGGCACCGCGATGGAACAGTTCGGGCAGTTGATTCGCGCAGGGGTGCGGCTGGCAGGAGGGTCGGACTGCGGATGGGGCAGCTACCCCTTCGGTGACTTCCAGGGGGAAATCAACGCGATGCACGATGCGGGCTTGACGCCGATGCAGGCCATGCAGGCCGGAACTTGCAACCCAGCGTCCGCTCTCGGAGTCATATCACGAACAGGCACGATTGAACCGGGCAAATCGGCGGACCTGCTGCTCGTCGAGGGGAACCCGGCAACCGACATCGGAGCGCTGAGGCGGGTGCAGGCGGTTTATGCCGGAGGCAAGGCGGTGGCAACCGCTCGTCCGGCCGAAGCAATGGACTAAAAATTCGAGAAGTTCAAGGTCTGCGGATATGCACCACTGGGAAGTTGGAGGAAGCATCAACATAGGGTGGCCGGACTACAACGTGTCGGAGAGGGCCTACACAATTGTGGAGTGCGACCTGTACGGTCCCGTGTTCCGCGCACGCGTTTCGGACGCAGCCAGCGAAGGGCGGCAGGGTGGTTTTCTAGTCGTCTTCGGCTGCCCGGAAGTGGTGCTGGACATGCTGGCGGACCAGGCGACGAAGAAGCTGGGCTTTCAGGTCGTCGTTTCGGACCTGCGTTGCAGCATAGAGGGCCAAACCCTTCACAGCTTCGACTATGAGTGGTACCCGACTCCCGAGTACGCCGACCGCCCCGGAGACCTGGCTCGCACCATCGCGGAGACTCTGGAGGAGATGCGCGGCAGCGGCTAACGGTGGTTCGCGCTGGACTACACCGCCCTCCGACTGTATGATTGAGGACGGAAAGAACGGCCCTGTTCGCCCCCTCAGGCGGCGACAGGCAGCTCACTTCAGGAGGTTATGAGATGAAGAAAGTGACCATGGGCGACGTACCGCGAACCCCGGCCGACATGGCACCACTGGGCAGCGGCGGACTGATGACCGGATCCCAGGTATGGCGCCAGTCCATACTGAACCCCGATGACTCCAGCAACTTCAACTTCGCCATTGTGGCCTTCGACGCAGGGTCACGGAACAAATTCCACATTCACTCCGGCGACCAGATCCTGGTCATCACCGAGGGCAAGGGCAAAGTAGCCAGCGACGATGAGACCCTAGAGGTTGTGGAAGGCGACGTAGTTGTTATCCCTGCGGGGGAAAACCACTGGCATGGAGCTCCGGACGACACCGCCATGGCGCACATCACCATCACCGTAAAGGGCAGCCAGACGGAGCAGACCGAGGCTTAGGGCAGCCACCGTCAAAGAGAACGGCTGAGAACCCAACAGCCCCGGCAGTATTGCCGGGGCTGTTTTCTTTGCGGCATCACCTGAGCTGACTTTAACCTGGATTGAGCGTCACTGCCGCAGCTGGGCGTATTCCAATCCGGTCAGTACGCGTTTGTCGCCGTACTCGAAATGTTCCTGCCAGGAGCCGACCCGAGGCCCAAGCGGCCAGATCTGATTGACGCTGTACAGTCCCATTTCGACCACGTTCTCGTACGTGAAGCGTGCCACATCGACCATGATCGCATAACGCGCATCGTCATCTACGACTCGCAGCGCGTTCGCGATTCTTTCCTCCATATAGGCGTGCTCGAACCCCACGGTAAACGAAGCGTGCAGTGTGGTCAGCACCAGGAGCAAGCTCAACGGGTCAGTCCGGCCTCCAGTGCCGTGGCAGTTCGCCCCCTGGTAATCTCGGGTCCTTATCTGTGGTGAGAGAGAAGCATAGGGAATCTTCTGCAACTTGACATCGATTCCAATGTCCTCCCACATGGTGGCGATAGCCTCGCAGGCCTCCACCTCTGCCGGAACGCCACGGATGCTCGGCGTGAGGGTGATTTCGAATCCCCCACCAGGATAACCCGCTTCCGCCAGAAGCTGGCGGGCCTTTTCCGGATCGTAATCCCATTGCCTGATGTCCTCGGGGAGGCGGTGCAGGTTGTTTTCCCAGCCCCATAGAACCAGGGGCTTCCCCTCTCCGTGCAGAAGCTGGTCGACAATTCCCTGGCGGTCAATGGAAATTGCCATGGCTCTCCGGACCTTGGTGGCCTTCTCCCATTCCTCCGAGTTGGGCTCGGGGTCGGCGGAAACCCATGGAAGGTCTGGGTCATAGCCCGGACGCTGGTCCTCGGTGCCAAGGCCAACATAGAACGCACCAAATATTCCCAGATGTTCCGTAGCTCCACCTTCCACCCGCATGAACTCAACGTCTTCAACTCTCTTGACGGCTGGCAGGGAGTCGAGACCAACGATGTTGAACGTGTCGAGGAGCCCCACCTGGAAATTTGCCAGCCGTGTCGACTCTTCGTTAATTTCGTGGAATACCAACTCAGCGAAATAAGGAGTCTTTCGCCAGTGGTCTTCCACCGCATTCATCTTCCAGAAGCGCCCCGACACCACCTCTGCAATTTCCCATGGCCCGGTGGCGGCTCCGTTGGCGCTGGCTTCGACCTCACCGAGTTCATCCACCTGCTTCTTGCTAACGATCTGTCCTGCGAAGGGCAGGCCCATCATAGGCAGAATATCGTACTGTACTTCGCCCGTATTTACCTCGATGGTGTAATCATCAATGGCCCTTGCACCACCTTCGGGGTTGTCCCAGAGCCGCTTGAGATGACTCGCGCGGGGCGAGATGCTGCCCTGGGCCCCGTATTTCTGCATCGTCCAGATGACGTCGTCTGCGGTCATCTCACCATAGCCCTTGTGAAACTGCACTCCCTCCTGCAGCTTGAATGTCCAAATAAGACTGTCGGGGGTGACAGACCAGTCTGTGACCAGCTTGGGTAGAAAGTTTCCGTCGACCGTGGTCGATAGCAGCGATTCGCTTACGACACTGCCCACGAACAACATGACCTGGCCGGGGGTCAACTTGGGATCGGTGCCGAAGAGGCCCAATTCCTTGTAGCCGACATTGATAGTCCCGGTAGGCACAACTCTATCCGACGTCGGTGCCGCGGCTGTTGCCGTTGGCTGGGCCTGCGGTACCGGGGTGGACGTTGCCGCAGGCTGGGGCGGCGTGGTCGCCATTGGCTGGGCAGGCGCCGCCTGCGTGGCGGCGGCAGTGGGCGCGATCGTAGCGTCGGCCTCAGGGGCTTGAGTTGCGGTGTCTGCCCCGCCGCAGGCGGCCAACAAAGCCAGGCAGAGAGCTACGGTCAGCAAGACAAGGATCCTTGGATCAACCAAAGGCCGACGACTCATAACCATTACTCCCGGCCGACTGTTGCCATCAATGGATTATCAGAATCCATATAGCATTTCGTCGAACTTACAAGATGTATAATCTCAACGAGGCTATCATTAAAGGAATTATAAGTAAAGAATGTAATTGCCTTGTCGTAAACTGACCGATTTTGGTCCATTTGACGGAATTGATTGCGAAACCGGACTATGCATTTCGAAGACGCCAAGGCGTTTGTCCGGTCTACGCCAAGCTACCCACAGCCGCTATGCAAACACGAGGTTGCCAATACCTTCGGGTCAAATAGACGAGGTTTTCCTGCGGCACATGCCTTTGCTTCAGGAAAGATTTGTTGATCAATGTCCAATCTCGGGTTGCTCCCCAAACGAAAGAGCCCCGGCGCATACACCGGGGCTCTCAATAATTACTGTCGGTATTGACCCTGGAGTCTCAGTCACCCTCGGTCTTAACGGTTTCCGGGGATCGGGCGATCGCAGCGTCGGTGGGAGAAACAGCAGGCACGGAGACGGACGCACGCTGGCGCACGGCCACCAGGCGGGATCGCAGGTAGGAGTAAGCCATCACGACAGCGAACACAGACGCTTCCACCAGCACTATGGTTGCGCCTGAAGACACGTCTACGAAGTAGCTCAGGTAGATCCCCAAGAAGCCGCAGACGGCGCCTATTCCGGCGGAAAGCGTCAGCATCCTGGGAAAGCTGTCGGTCAGCATTCTGGCGGACACCGGCGGAATGACCGTCGCTCCGGCGATTAGCAGCACACCTAGCACCTGCAGGGAGACCACGATTGTCCCGGCCAGCACCAGCGAAAACATCGCTTCCACCCAGCCCGTTGGCACCCCGTAGAATTGTGCCACGTCGCCGTCGAAGGTGGTGAACAAAAAGTGCTTGTAAGCTATGAACAGCACGAGTACGGTTGCCACCGTAACCGCCAATAGCGCCACCAGGTCGCCCGGGGTGACCCCGACGATGTTGCCGAACAGAGCTGTCTCAAAGTCGCGGGTGAAGCTCTTGTAGCGGCTGATGAGCACGATTCCCACGGCGAAGCTGGCAGTGGTGATAACACCGATCGCGGCGTCATACGCGATCTTCCGCCTCTTGGTGGTCAGCGTGATGAGCTGGGCGCAGAGAAATCCCCACACGGTGGAACCGATTAGAAAGTTCAGGGACATCACGTAGGAAACCACGGCACCGCCTAGGACGGCGTGGGCCAGACCGTGACCGACGTAGGCCATGCGCTTCAGAACAACGTAAACGCCGATGCCGCCGCAGAGGGCTCCAGCCAATATGGCAGCCGCCATTCCTCTGAGCATGAACGGGTAGCCGAAGGGTTCCAGAAGTGTTTCAAGCATGGCTGTGGCTGTGCGCGGATGCCGCCTCGTCGCCCCGGGCGCCGCCATTGCGGCCATATCGGTGAGGGCTCTCGGCTACTATGGGCATTCCTTCGTAGTGAATAACCGGCATATCCGCCCCGTAGGTCTTGCGGAGGTTTTCCGATGTAATGACCTCGGACGGTGGCCCCTCGGCAAGGATGCCTCCAGCCAAGCATACCAGCCAGGGCAGATGGACCGCCACGGCATTGATCTCGTGGGTGGTGATGACGATGGTGACACCCTCGTGGTTCAGGTCGTGCAGCAGGTGCATCATGTCGTCGCGTGTCTTTACGTCAACACCCGACGTGGGCTCATCCAGCAGCAACAGCGACGGGCTGCTCACCAGCGCTCGGGCCAGAAACACGCGCTGCTGCTGGCCTCCCGACAACTCGCGGATGTGGCGCCCCGCCAGATGAAGTATTCCCAGCTGGTCCATCATCCGGTCGGCCAGTTCTTTATCTTCTCGCCGGAACCAGGGAAAGAACCGGTTTTCCATAGTGCGGCCCATCATCACAACTTCCCGAACTGTGACCGGGAAGTTCCAGTCGATGGTCTCCAGCTGGGGCACATACCCGATGCGTGGCCGCTTCTGAGTAGTCGCCACGCCGTTCACGAGCACTTCGCCTTCGTAAACGTCAACCGCGCCCAGCATGGAGCGGAGCAGGGTGGTCTTGCCAGAACCGCTGGGACCAAGCAGCCCAACGAAGTCTCCCCGCATTATCTGCAGGTCCACTTTCTGGAGCACCTTCTGTTTTTCGTAGCCGCAGGACAGGCCGTTGATTTCCACAAGTGTGGGACCGGAACGGTATTGATGAGGAAGGGGGTGAAGCATTGGTCTGGTTCAGCCTTTCCGTAGTGTAGCTTTCCGTGTTTTCAGGATATTGGGCCGCCAACTGAGAGCCGAGGCTCGCCGTTTTCTAGTGATTGTGGTGATGCCCCCCCGGCATTCCGGCCCACCCTTCGGGCAAATCCGGTTCATGCTCGTGACCACCGCCGTCCGAGTGTTCAGGCTCATTGCCGTTGGTCGCGCTGACCAGCTGCGTCGCGACAAGCTGGGCGTAGAGGCCCTGTCGCGTCAGCAGTTCCTGGTGGCTTCCTTGCTCCACCGCCTCGCCATGGTCCAGGACCACGATCCGGGCGGCGTCGCGTATCGTTGAAAGACGATGGGCGATGACCAGCGTGGTCCGCCCTTGCATCAGGTTCTCCAGCGCCTGCCTCAACTGGCTCTCGCTGACCGCGTCCAAGTGGGAAGTGGCTTCATCGAGGATCAGCACGGGGGCGTTCTTCAACAGGGCCCGGGCGATGGCGATTCGCTGGCGCTGGCCGCCGGAGAGTTGCATACCCCGTTCGCCGACGATGGTGTCGTAGCCGTCGGGGAAGGTCGTGATGAAGTCATGGCAGTTAGCCTGCCTCGCTGCATCCTCCAGGTCAGTTTGAGCCGCATCGGGCCTGCCCAACATTATGTTTTGCCGAATGGTCGCATTAAACAGGTAGGTGTCCTGGGAAACGAGCGCAATCTGGCTGCGCAACTCTTCCAGCTTGAACTCGCGAAGGTCGTGACCATCCAGCCGGACCGACCCTGTGGCAGGGTCCCAGAATCGCATCGCAAGGTTCGCGCAGGTGGTCTTGCCAGCGCCCGACCGGCCCACCAGCGCCACGGTGTGGCCCGGCTCAACCCTGAAGCTGACTCCGCTCAGGGCCTGGGGCTCCCCGGGACCGTAGTCAAACCCAACGTGTTCGAAGTTCAGCGCAGGCGCCGCAGTTCCGTGTGCGTCGTGACGGCCGTCGTGTCCATCATGCAGGAGAACACCCGGGCCGTCGGCGACGGGCACCGGTTCGTCGTGAATGTCGAAAAGCCGCCGCGATGCCGCCAGGGTCTCCATGAGCTGCTTCATGGTGCGTGCTATGTCCGTAACAGGAGCGAAGGCTGCGACTGATAGGACGACAGCCAATATCAGCTCGGGCCTCGTGATGTTCCCGTTAGTGAGAAGCCAGACGCCAATGGCCAGCACAATCAGCCCGCCAAGGGCCGTCATCGATTCGATGAACCCGATCTGGAAGGCGCGTTCCTTGAGGAATCGCAACTGGATGTGGGCGAACCGCCAGCTGTTGTCCACCATTTCAGCGGTCCTCGAGCGGCCCCGTCCAAAGGCAGAGATTTCCCGCATGCCCTGGATGCTGTCAACCATGTGGGCGTGGACGTCGCCCAACTGGTGCCGAAGTTCCTCGCCCAGCCGCTCGGAGCGCTTCTGGGCAAAGAAGGGACTGAGGGCCACCACCACGAGGAAGGGCGCAACGGCCACGGCCATGGGCCATGCGATTACGGCCAGCACGGCAACCACGACGCCGGGAACCACGACGGCGGTGAACGCAGGTGTGATGGTATGGGCGAAGAAGAACTCGACGGTCTCGACATCGCCACCGACCACGCTGACGAGGTCGCCCGACCGGCGACGGGTCATATAGGCGGGAGCCAGGGGGTCCAGTTTGCGGTAAACGTCCACGCGCATTTCGGCCAGCAGACGATAGGCCAGGTCGTGGGCCACCCAGGATTCCGTCCAGACGAAGAAGGCGGCCAACGGCGTCAGGACTCCCAACAGTATCAACAGCAGGGTCAGGTCGCCACCGGTGATGACTGCGCCAACCAGCAGGGCGCTGACGACCGCGACGCCTATGGCGGTGCCGTGATGCGCCACGCCCAGCAGGAATGTCAGGGAGAGTTCCGCGCCCCAGGGTCTCACCAGCCCAAGCAGCCGAATCCACACGGCGATGATGCCCAGCCTAGCGGGGTCTCCGTCGTGTTGGTGTTCCTCGTGATCACGGCGGACTGCCGGAGCCGCGTGGTGGTGGCCGTGGCCGTCGTGGCCCGGACGCGGCATGAATGCGTCGGCATCGGGCTCCGGAACGTGGTCGGCATGCGCGGCGGCGTGGACGGCATGACGCTCGGCTTGCGCGTGGCCGGCGTCGCGGTGGTGCGCCTGGGCGGCACCGGGCTCTGCATGGCCGTGTTCGTTATTGTCGTGAGCATCATGGTCGTGAGCATCGCGAGCGTGATGCCCCGCTGATTCATCGTGGTGGGAGCCATCGCGATCATGGTCGGAATTATGGCGTTCGTGGCCATGTTCGTGCTCCCGGTCGGCATCGCTCCGATGGCTCTGCGGGGCGTCGTGATGCTGGTGCCCATGTCCCCCGTGGGCGGTGCGCGGCATGAAGGCTGCCACATCCACCTGCGGGACGGAATGGTGCCCATGGTCACTCGTTTCCGGTGCGGGCTGAATTCCGAAGTCCAGCCGCTCCTGCTGCTGGGCCATCAGCCCGGCGTACAAGCCTCCGGCGGCCACCAGCGCGGTGTGATTGCCCGATTCGACCAGCCGGCCCTCATCAAGAACAAGGATGCGGTCGGCGTTGAGCACGCTGGAAAGACGGTGGGCGATGATCAGCGTCGTGCGGCCCTCCATCAGACGGTCAAGGGCTTCCTGTATGACTGCCTCGTTTTCGGCGTCCACGCTGGACAGCGCTTCGTCGAGTATGAGGACGGGGGCGTCCTTAAGCAGGGCGCGGGCGATGGCGATTCGCTGCTTCTGTCCACCCGAGAGCCGAACGGCGCGTTCTCCTACAACGGTATCGTATCCGTTTGCGAGGTGGTGGATGAATTCGTGGGCATTGGACGCACGAGCGGCCTGCTCCAGCTCATCCTGCGTTGCATTGGGATTGCCGAAACGGAGGTTGTCAGCGACCGTGCCGTGGAAGAGGTAGGTGTCCTGGGTGACGACCGAAATTTGCTCTCTCAACTGCTCCAGCGGTATTGAGCGCAGGTCTCGACCACCTAGTTGAATTACACCTTCCTGCGGGTCAAAGAAACGCAGCATCAGCCAGACAATGGTGGACTTGCCAGCGCCACTGGGCCCGACCAAGCCCAGCGTTTCTCCCTCGTGCAGGGTGAAGCTGAGGTCGTGGAGAGCGGGTCGGCGCCCCTCGCTATAGGCGTGGCTTACGCCCTCGAAGGAAAACTCCGCCTTAACGTCGGCAACAGACTCTGCGGAGTCATTCGCCTGACTGCGGTCGGGGTCCTGGACCGAGACCGGTGAATCCATGATCGCGAAAATGCCTTCGGCTGAGGACATGGCCATCACGCCGTCGTGGTACAGCTGCACCAGTTCCCGCAGAGGCCGGAAGACCTCGACGCCCAGCATCAGGACTATCATCAGCGCCCGTAGTTCCAGGTCGCCGTCGGCTACACGCACGGCCCCCCAGCCCAGCGCGACCGCAGCGCCGCCGGTGATGCCGAGAATGGTCAGGGAGCCGGTGGCCGCGTTGGCCGAGAGGACTCCCATGGTGGTGCGAAAGAGTTGGCGGGCCCGCTCGGCCAGCAGTTCGCCTCGGACTCCGCTCTGGCCGAAAGCCTTGAGCGTCGCCAGTCCCTGAACCGCGTCGAGGAAGTCGGCCCCCAGCGCTCCATAGGCGTCGCGCCGCGCCATGCTGCGTTCCCGGTTCCAGCGGTGAAACATGTTCGGGATTACCAGGGTCAGGAGCGCGAACCCCAGGAAGATCAGGCCAGTGTAGAAATCGATGAGGGCCATGAAAATGAAGATGACGACCGGGGCCAGGGCTGCGACGATCATCTGCGGCAGGTAACGGCCGAAGAATGCTTCAAGTCGCTCGACGCCCTCGGCCAGCGACATCAGGGCATCCCCGGTGCGCGATGAGTCGAAGTGGCCCGGCCCCAGGGCCAGCGAGTGCTCGTACAGGCGCTCCCGCAGCTTCACCTTGACCAGGCTGGCGGTGTGGTGGCTCATGACCTCCTGCAGGTACTGCAGGCAAGCGCGGGCCACGATGAGGACCGCCATAATGACCAGGGGCCAGGTAAGGGACTCGAAGGTGGCGTTTCCTCGCACCACTTCGACGATGATTACCGCGGCTACAGCCAACCGGGCCACCCCGGCGGCCACGGCCAGCATTCCCACCACAGCGGAGATGATGATGCGCCAGCGTACGTCAGCGGCCAGCGCCAGCAGCCTGGGATGCAGATACATGGCTACGTCTCCTCTGTCATCATGCGCCTAGTCAGATTCGGGTTACGCGCTCTGCGGCACAGCCTATTGCGGATAGACCGCACCGCTCTCTCCTTCAAACACAGGGCTGACGTCCACGCCATCGAAGGCGCCAGCGTTGCCCCCAAGGGCAGGGATCATGATTCGCATATTATGGCGCATCAGGCCGAGGTAAGAATGCTCAGGGTCACCGGGAGCGCCGGGCAGATCGTCGTCTGCGAGCTCATCGATGAAGGCGGTGTTCCCTTCGCGAGCGATGGTCTCGAGCACACCGCTGGGAAATTCTTCCGAGCCAAAAATTGCCGGCAGGCCGAGCTCCCTGACCTGGTCGATGAGTTCGGCAACTTCCCTCGCAGAAGGCTCGGCGAAGTCGGAAGGCTGGACTGCGCCTATTACCTCCATTCCGTAGGTGAGGGCGAAATAGGCCCACGAGTCGTGGTATGTGACCAGCTTGCGGTTCTCGGGCGGAATCGTGGCGACGGATTCCCGGATGGCGGTGTCCATCGCTTTAATGCGCAAACGAAAGTCCTCGAGGCTACTCAGGTAATAGTCAGCGTTTTCAGGGTCGAGGGATGAGAGTTGCTGCTGCACCAGTTCGGCGTACTTCAGGCCAAGGAGCGGGTCAGGCCACAGATGGGGGTTCGGGTGTCCTTCAGACTCGGGAAAACTGAAGTCGAACCGCCACTGCTCCTTCGAGATAGCATTGTCCCCCAAAAGGATGATCGGAGTTTCGTTCTTCTTGTTGGCCTCAGCCAGTTCGAGGGTTGGCTGCTCCAGGAACAGTCCGTTCGCGATTATCAGGTCTGCGTCGGTCATCAGCCTGGCCAGCGAGGGCTGCGGTTCAAAGACGTGGGAGTTGACTCCCTCCGGGACCACCCCTTCGAGCTGGATACGGTTGCCTCCAATGTTCTCCACGATGCTGGTTATGGGGGAGACCGTTGTAACCACCCTCAGTTTGCCTCCGTCATCCTGCTCCGTGCCACACCCCATCGTCAGGGCCAAGACCACAAGAATTGCCAGGATAGTTCTGGAATTAAGAGACCGTTTTACCTGCCGAGAAATCACCAGAATCAACTCTTGAACTACGAATCAATCGCCCCGGGGTGCTGGGTGGACTCGGCTTCCTTGCTCTGGCAGTCCGCACAGACTCCCGACACGGAAAAATGCTCGAGGTCAGGGACAAAACCGAACTCGTGGACCAGTGTTTCCCTGAACTCAGACAAGTAGTGGGGGCTGAGGTTGTAGGCTCCGCTGCACACGCGGCATACCATGTGGTGGTGACGGTCGTGCGGCAGCGTCAACTCATAATGGAGGCGGTCGCCGATTTCAACCTCGGTCACCACTCCGGCGTCCTTGAACAGCCGCAGTGTCCGGTACACCGTAGCGATATCCATGAATTGGTAGGCCTCGCGGGCGCGGCGGAATACCTCATCCACGCCCATGTGCTGCCGGCCCTCAGCCATCACGGAGAGCACCAGCAGTCTCTGGGGAGTGAGCCTGTGGCCCTGGAGGCGGAGCTTTTCCAATGCCTGGTCGTGATGCAACGCGCGAGCCCTAGTAGATGCAATCAATTGCCGAAAACAATTGTAGCGACAGGCAAGGGAAAGTCAATTGTGCGCGGAGGGGGTTTGAGGGGTACCAACCTCAGTGGGCAATGCGAATTATGCTGTACATGTGCCGGAACAGGCGCATCGCCTCGCCCAGGAGCTCCCCAATCCCACTGGCGCCGGGCCGTACGTGCTCGAATGACAAGACCTCAGTGTAGCGGACGTCGCCCCGCTCTTCGGTTGCTGCCAGCAGGCGCCGGGATTCGGCGGCGGGCACAAGGCGATCGTACCGGTCGTGCAAGACCAGCAGGCGCGCTTGCACATCGTCGATATGCATGGAGGGCGAAACATCGGCCATGGCCATCCGGAAATCGGCAGGGAGTTCCTCGTATAGGGTGGCAGCTTCCTCCGGCGTGGTTCCGTCCAGCAGCGTGGAAACTGTCCGTGCCTGCGGCGATAGCGCCTCCAACTCCTCAGGGCTGAGCGCCTGATTGTTCATATACCGCCGGGTGAGCGAGTCGACATCAGAGGGATCATCCAGCGTCTCGATTAACTCGTTTGCCAGTACCCGCATGGTCAGGCGGTCCGGCTCCCAGTCTGTACGCTCACCGTCGTACAGGACCGAGCGCGACGCCGCCTGCAGCAACAGGCTCCCGGCGTCGAAATATGGTCCGAAGGCGTTCACGAAATGCACGTCTTCCCGGATCCTCTGGTCAGCGGCGGCCACCAGCGCAAAAGACGCACCGACGCAGAAGCCACCGAGGCCCGTGCGGTCGGAGTCCACGTATTCACGTTCGCTGAGGTACTGGTAGGCGGACACGAGGTTGCCGGTCTCGGCGGGCTCTATGTTGGCTCGCAAGGCCATGGTGGGGGACCAGTGGAACATGGCGACATATCCGGCTCTGGCGAGCGCGCTACCGAGGTTGATGACGTCGGGGTCGTCTCGGCCAGCTGCGTTGGCGCCCAGGAACAGCACCACGGCCGCTCGGGGCTTGCCGTCGGCAGGGCGGTACACGTCGGCTACTGTCGTGCCGTCGGACGAAGGGTAGTGGACCTCATGCCGTAGCGGTTCGTCGGTAAACCAGGCCTGTGGCTTGATTGGAAGCTCCAGCACCTGTGTAACAAACAGCGTCGTATGGAATCCGGCGCGGCCCTGGGGCGTCACAGCGATAAAAAGCGTCAGCAGCACACCGAGCACCACCAACGCCTGAAACAGCCACGAGGCCCCTTTCCGGACAACCCGAATCAAGACGTCACCAGCCGCCCGTTGACCTCAATATCGAAGCAGCGGAATTTGCCGATTCCAGCGGTGCCACTATACACGCACCATTCTCATCATGAAAACAGAGACCACCCGAGTTGCCGCCATGGCCAGGAATACGATAGGCCACGGACTTCCGGTCATATCCAGCACAACTCCGAACACGATGGCCTGGGCGCCCGCGTAGAGGTAGCCGTGGGCGTCGAGGATTCCCGACGCCGTGCCGGCCATACGGCGCCCACCCAAGTCGACAGACACCGTCGACATGGGCGACATTCCCATCGCAATTCCCCCGGTCAGCAGCAGCGCGGCGCCCAGCAATTCGTTGGAGGGCGGCACCAGGGCGATAACCGAGATGATCACAGCGCTGGCCAGGCACGAGGATATCACCAAGGGCCGGCGCTGGCTGTTCAGGAAGTGGTCGGAAATAAAGCCGGACAGTGGCGGCGCGATGAGATACCCCACCGGCAGCAGTACCGTCACAAACACGGTGGACTCGATTGACAGTCCGCCAACTTCCGAATAGTAGATGGCGACCCAGGTGGTCAGGCCGTAGCGGACGACGTTCTCCAGCCCCTTGACATGGCAGGCCATCAGAAACCTTGTGTTGCCCAGAAGCACCCGGTACGGCCCCAGGCCTCGCAACCTTGCGGGATCCACAGATTCCGGAGTTGCCGATACCTCGTCTTCTTCTATGTATTCCGGCAGCCCCACGTCGGCGGGGCGATCGCGGACCAAAAAGTAGAACGCTACCCCTATGACGGCAAATACCAACGGCAGGTAGCGGAAAGCGGCCCGCCATCCCCATTCTGCGCCTACCCAGCCTGCGAGGGCCCACATCAGCAGCATTGCGCCGCCCGCGGAGGTGCCAACGATGCCCAGCGCGACACCACGATGGCTGCGGGGCCACCACTGGGAGATCATGCTCATGGCGGGAGCCCAGCAGGCGGCGTTGACGAAACCTGCGAGGCCAAGCGGGACCGCCATGGTGAGCGGAGAGGTGGCAAAGCTTGTCAGCCAGTTGAAGACGGCCGTAAGCACCGCTCCCAGCATGACCCACAGGCGGAGCCCGAATGCCTCGGCGAGCCGCCCGTGGAAGACATCGCCCAAGGCAAAGCCCCAGAACAGCATTGCCCAGATGATCGCGATGTCGATGTTGCTGAGGCCCAGGTCTTCCTTTACCAGCGGGCCCAGCGGATAGAGGCTGAAGCGCCCGAGGTATGCGAACAGGTAGAAGACAGCGAACGCCAGCAGCACCCGCCACTTGAACACGTGGTAAGCGCGGGGCAGATCGTCAAACCGTACTGCATCGACGCTGCTCATACTCAGGGACCGCTAGGGCTGAATTGCGAGGAATGCCGATCGCTGAAAACGGCCAAGCCCGGGCGACCGCGCGACGTAATGCGGGCCCGGGCCTTGAAACACACTGGGGTGGCAGTGGCTGAAGGAGTTAGCTGGCCGGTATGGCGGCCCTAGCTATGCCGATCAGCTCCTCGTTGGAGGCTTCCAGGTCGATCAGGTCGCCGTGGGGCTGAGGGACATCGAACCCGGTCTTGCAGTAGAGCTCGATGCGGTTGCCCTCCGGGTCGAAGAAGTACATTCCGAAGGCGTTGCCGTGGCTGACTATCCGGTCAATCTCGACACCCTCGGACTTGATGCGCTGGTGGTATTCCTTCAGGTCGTCCAGACCGGGGACGATGAAGGAAATCTGCTGAATGACCTTGGCATCGCCCGAGGTCACCCGGCCCTTCATCAGAACGAACTCATGGTGTTCGCGTACGGGATCGGAGCTGAGGAAGCTCATCCCACGGCCGTCCAGATCCTCGTCAGCGATCTCCAGACCCATCACGCGGGTGTAGAAGTCTCGCTGCTTCATAATGTCTTCGGCGTAAATACCGACGTGTCCCAGACCTTCAATCTTCGCCATTACTCTCCCCCGGCCAGACGGCTTGCTTGAGCCCGGCGGTCCAAGTTTTCGGGATTATACACCATCGTCCTGATCGCGTAGGGGCCGCTTATCGGTCGCCATTCGCCAGGTTGACGGCCAGTTGCGCCAGCGTGCGCGCCGGAGCGCCGGTTGCGCCCTTTACCTGATAGCCCGACGCCCTCTCGGAGGTGGATGTGCCGGCAATATCCAGGTGGGCCCAGGCTGCACCGTCCACGAACTCCTTGAGCAGAAAGGCCGCAGTGATGGAGCCCGCCTGGCGGCCGCCGGTGTTCTTCATGTCGGCCACGTCGCTTCGGATCAGCTCCTTGTACTCGTCGAACATGGGCAACTGCCAGAATTTTTCGCCGGTCTGCTTGCCCGCGTTGATTACATCGCCGATCAACTCGTCATCATTGCCCATCACGCCGGTGCAGGCCTTGCCAAGGGTGGTGACCATCGCGCCGGTCAGCGTGGCGATGTCCACCAGCCGGGTGATGCCACGTTCCCGCGCCAGACACAGGGCGTCGGCCAATACCAGGCGTCCTTCGGCGTCGGTGTTGATGACCTCGATGGTCTTGCCGTTCATGGCCCGCACCACATCGCCGGGCCTCTGCGCCGAACCGCCGGGCATGTTCTCGGTGGCCGCCACCATGCCTGTTACGTTGATGCGCGGCCGGAGACTGGCGATTATCTGCATTGCGGCGATAACCGAGGCTCCGCCCGCCATGTCCCCCTTCATCGCTTCCATGTTGGCGGCGGGCTTCAGGGAAATTCCGCCGGTGTCGAAGGTGATGCCCTTGCCGATCAGGCCGAGGTTGTTGTCAGGGTTTTCCGGGTCGCCTTCGTAGCTGAGGATGATGAGCTTGGCCGGTTCATCGGAACCCTGGGCCACGCCGATGAAAGCGCCCATTCCCTTTTCCTTCATGTCGGCGTTGTCCATCACCTCAAAGCCGAGACTTTGCTCCTTGGCGACCCGCCGGGCAATTTCGGCCATCGCCGTGGGAGTCATTTCATTAGCCGGTTCGTTGACCATATTCCGCGCAACAAGGGTGGCCTCCGCCATCGCCCGACCCTGAGCGACCCCCGAGCGGAGGGCTTGCGCCCGCTCCGTGTCCCGCTCGGCGATGGTCAGCTCGGAGAACTCGCCGTCGGCGTCTTCGCCATTGGAGTGGTAGCGGTCGAACTTGTACAGGCCAAGCACCGCGCCTTCAGCTATAGCCCGGCCAGCGTCCTCGGGCGACAGGCCGCCCGCTCCCGCGCCGTGGGCGACAGAGACCGCCTCGGTAACCCCGCGACGGCGGAGGTAGCGCAGCGACTCGGACGACACGCGACGAGCGACTTCGGCGTCGAAGTCGTCCTGCTTGCCCAGGCCCGCTACCAGAACGCGGTCCGGAGCGATCCGGCCCATGGTGTGCAGCAGGGTCAGCTCCCCCCGCTTCCCCTTGATCTCGCCATCCTCGATCAATCGCGAGATAGCGCCATCGAGGGCCTGGTCGACGGCCCCGGTAGCACCTCCGGGGACCTCTACGCCACTGAACAGGTTTACGATCAGGGCCGGAGTGGGCGTAGATGTAATGTCAGTGATTTTCACGTCTATATTCATTTCGTATAGCCTTTCCCGTAAGTATGGCGGCCGCTACAGGGTATCCGATTGCCCCGAAGTGCGCCACGGCATTGTTCCTATAGCACAGTGCTAGTGTCCGCCTTGTGCCCATTCCAGCACCCGCTGGAGGAGGATGGCAGTGTCCAGCGACGTATCCACGAGGATGTGCGGGCGCTTCACCGGCTCCCACGCGGGCGCCATGCGGGAGTATATGGCCCAACCAGCATCGGACCAGGACGTAGTATCGAGCCCGGATTCCCGTACATCCATGCGTCTCTTGATGGTCTCGGGAGGAGCGGACACGACGGCGATAGCCAACGGCACCCCGCGCTTCCTCGCTATGGCATAGATGGGTCTGCGATTCTTCTCGGTGACGTTGGTGGCATCGAAGAGCACGGGGTAACCAGCTGCCAGGAACTCTTCGATCAACCGGTGGCAGGCGCGGAACACTCGGCTGTGCTCGCCGGGAGTGTATTGAGGCTTAGGTACCAACCCCTTGCGAAGGCGGTCGGCTTCCAATGACAGGATGGGGTACCGTTCGCTCACTTTGGCGGCGAAAGTGCTCTTGCCGGAACCCGGTAGGCCAGCCAGCATCAGCAGCTTCGGTTCGCCCGGGCGGAGATTCGCGGACCGGATGTCGCCCATCAACAGACGACGCAACAGACCGACATCGGCCTGCAATCGAGGGGCAGGAGCGGAGGAACCCATGGGCGGCGGGCGCCGCTAAGTGGTGTCCGAATACCAGCCTGGGGACTCATCTCCCTGGCTGGCTACGCTGAGACGGTCGCGGCGGTTGGCCTGTGCTTCCAGCACTGCGGGAGAGAGCAGGAAGGCCACCGATGCGAGAATCATCAACCCCACTGCGACTATTCCCAGGTCGACGGGCAAGGACAATGCGGTGATGATGATCAGGATCGATGTAATCACCGCCAAGAGCCCGATTCGCACAAGGCGCGGCCCAACCTTGAGGAATACGGCGGTGGTGATGGCGAGGGCAAGGAAAATGCAGGCCCGGGCGGTGTCAGACTGCTGCATGCGCTCGGCGTGGTCGCTCCACAGGCCGCCCGACCAGTTCAGGAACAGCACCCACGAGGTGAGGAATGGGAAGGGCAACGCCGTCAGGGACACCAGCAGCCAGTCCCGCTTTGCAATCTTCACCACCACGTTGTAAACGATCCACATCGAAAGCGGCACGTAGCCCACGAGAAGGAAGAACAGAACCGTGTTAAAGGGAAGTTGGCCGGTGGTAATCAGTGTCCATCCGCCGTACCCCAGGGCTATCAGCGACAGCAGCCAGGAAATGGCAGGGGCGGCCAGAGTGTATCCCATCCAGGAATACGACCACTTGCTTGGGTGGCCGGCGCGCCAGTTCCGCCAGGTAACGAAGGCGATTCCCACCAGGACCACGGATACCAGGAAGTAGTGGCTCCACAGATGAAGGGCGAAGAGCGCGGCCAACAGGAAGTGGGGCAGCATTGCCAGCAGGACGTCCCGCCAGACGCCTGTGCTGTGGACCGCATACATGCGACTGGCCACGGTCCTTGGCGCGCCCATTTCTCCCACGGCACAGGCCAAAGCAGACTCACGGTCCATGCCCTCCGCTTCAAGCTCGTTGGCTTTGTCTTCAATGTGGGACTGAAGCTCCTCCAGGATCTCCCGCTCATGGTGCGGGTCGAGGTGGAGCCTCCGCGCCAGCGAGTTGAGGTAGTTGTTGATCAATCCCGGCATTACAACAACGCCCCGTCAGTCGATTATTGAGCCCCAGCGAGCATAATGGAATCCATGGCGCGACTGAATCGCCGCCACTCGTGCAGGCGATCATGCAGGGCCTGCTTCCCCTTGGCGGTGATCAGGTAGTAGCGGCGGCGCACGCTGTTGGGCGTGTCTTCCCAGCGGCCCTCAATCAGGCCAGCCTTTTCCAGCCGGTGCAGGGCCGGATACAGGGTGCCTTCCTTGAAGGCAAAATAACCGTCACTACGCTTGTTGACTTCCTTTACTATCTGGTAGCCGTACATCGGCTCGTCCTGCAGCAAAGCCAGCAGCAACGTATCGGTATTTCCCTTGAGTAGTTCTTGCTGTTGCATTCAACTAACCAGAGATGGGGGTTCTGCGCCAAGTCTATGTCTTGAACGCCAAGAGGTCAAATGGACTGCGAATCAACTGAGGCTGTCAAGCACCTCTCGAATGATGAACAGGATAATTATGACCACCATCGGGCTGAAATCCAGGCCGCCGAAGGAGGGGAGCATTCGTCGGATGGGCGCAAGCACCGGCTCGGTAACCTGGGTCACAATTCTGTCCACCTGCACAACAAAAGGATGGTAGGGAGGGCGCGTAAAATATGGCAGGAAGGATATTACCGCCCTGACGACAATCGCCAAAGTAAACATGTAGATAATGTAGCTGATGAGGCGGACAATCAGTTCCAAAACGGCACCGTCAGCAGTGGCCCGGCTATCCCTGGCCGAGCTGGACCGACTTTCTGTAGGCCGCATCCACGGCGGCCACGATCGCAGCGGGAACGGCCTGTTCTTCCAGCACCCGCAGGGCTTCGGCAGTGGTCCCGGCAGGGGAGACCACCATGTCCTTCAACTCGGCTGGATGCCGGCCCGTCTCCATCACCAGCCTGGTGCTGCCGAAGACAGTCTGCAGTACCAGGGTGCGGGCCATGTCACGCGGCATGCCAACGTAGACACCCGCGTCTATCAAGGCCTCGATGAACAGGAATACATACGCAGGACCGCTGGCGCTGAGTGCCGTCGCCATGTCCATGTACTTTTCGTCAGAGACGTAAATTTCCTCGCCGACGCTGCCCAGCACCGCCTTCGTCATGTCGCGCTGGTAATCGCTGACACCGGAGGAACAGGTCCAGAGGGTCATCCCGCTCCCCACCTGGGCCGGAGTGTTGGGCATCACCCGTACAACCGACTTGTGGCCCAGGCCTTCCGTCAGAGTGGACATCCGGGCCCCGGCTACTATCGACAGGGCGGCCTGCTCGTCGTTAAGGGAGCCCTTCAGTTGCGACAACACCGAGGCCAGGTCCTGCGGCTTCACCGCCAGCACCACCAAGTCCGCCCCTGAAGCGGCCTCCAGGTTGTCGGCCACTGGGGACACTCCAAATTCGCCTTTCAGGAACGCGCGGCGTTCGGCCACAGGTTCGCCGACCGCAATGTCCGCGGGCGCCGCCAGCTCGCCGGACAGCACGCCGTGGACTATGGACTCGGCCATTTTCCCGCCGCCGATGAACGATAACTTCATAGCGCCCTTACTCCCGGAGAATTATACCACCGGGGCCTGTATTACCTTACTCGCGGGGCAACCGTGGTCTGCCAGACTCCATGCCGCCGACAACAGATCCTCGGTCTGACAGGAACGAGGTGGCAGCAAGGGGGTGACTAGAAGTCCGACAGCCCGTCTCCCTTGACAAGGGCGACCGCCAACCTGATGGACTCCAGCATGCTCGTGTGTGCGGCCACTCCCTTGCCAGCTATATCGAACGCCGTTCCATGATCGACCGACGTGCGGACGAAGGGCAGCCCGAGGTTCGCGGTAATGCTTTCTTCGAAGCCGTAAACCTTGACGGGGATGTGGCCTTGGTCGTGGTACATCGCCAGCACCACGTCGTAGCGACCTTCCGCGTGGTGGTGGAACACTATGTCTGCCGGGATTGGACCAAAGGCGTTGATACCCTCGGAGCGGGCGGTTTCCACCGCAGGAGAGATTTCCTCCGCTTCCTCGTTGCCCAGCAGCCCGCCGTCGCTGCCGTGGGGGTTCAGAGCGGCGGCGGCAATGCGCGGCTCTCGGAAGCCGAACTTCACGAAGGACTCGTGAGTGAGACGAAGGTAGTCCAGTATCCGGTCCTTCTTCACGTAGTCGCAGGCCACTCGCAGCGAGCGATGCGTCGTAAGGTGGACAACTCTCATATTGCGGGCCATGAGCATTGTGGCCACAGTGCTGGAACCGGTGAGTTCCTGGAGCAACTCCATGTGGCCGATGGACCTGTATCCGGCCAGGCTCGCCGCCTCCTTGTTCAAGGGAGCAGTGGCCAGTCCATCCACCGCGCCGGCCTGCGCCAGCTCTCCCGCCCGGGTAACCCATTCCATGGCCGCCCTGCCGCAGGTGGGGTTGATCTCGCCAACGGTGATGTCTTCAGGGTTCAGGTTGCCGATGTCCACCACGTCAATAACCGAGCTGTCCCGTCCGGCACGGGCCGCGTCATCGGGTTGACCAACTCGAAGGGGAACGCCGGTCAGGGCCACCGCCTGCTCCATCGCATAGCTGCTGCCCACAACCACGGGCCGGCACGAGTCATACACGCGAGGGTCGGCCAGTGCCTTGGCAACCACCTCGGGTCCGATACCGCAGGGGTCTCCCATGGTTATTGCAATGCCGGGTTTGCGGCCGCTAGTCATTTCAGCCCGCCTTAAGATTTTTGGGGATTATATCACCGGACCCAGCGGGAGAAGATGTACGCAAGCGCGTAAAGAGGGCGCTTTCCCGCTGGACTCCGCGCCCTCCCATGGTACCTTATTCAGCCGTTGCTCATGGTTCTATTCGCACTTGTTCCAGCCACAAGAAATGCACATCAGGCAGCCTTCCTGGTAGATGACCGGCGTGTTGCAGTCGGGGCAGCGCCGGCCGGTGAGCTGAACGACTCCGTTCTCTTGCAGGACGCCGTTCTCATGCCCGCTGCCGTTTCCGTTCCCGGAGTGGACCACTTCCGGCGCGAAGGCCATCTGCACAGCACCCCCCGATGCCGCAGCGCCCTCGACGCCGGCGGTGTGTCGCTCCAACGCCAGCGCCACCGCATCGGGACCGGACCGCACCAGGGTGCCCTCGTCCCAGGCCGGGCAGCAGGTGATTCCCCTCAGCTGTTCCAAAACGGCGGATGGATCGATTCCCGACCGCAGCGCCAAGGACACCAGCCTCGAAATCGCCTCCAACTGCGCGGAATCGCAGCCCCCAGCCTTTCCGAGGTTTCCAAACACCTCAAAGGGGCGGTGTTTCTCGTCAAAGTTTATGGTCACGTACATGTTCCCATGGCCAGTGCGAACCCGCTCCGTCACTCCCTGGATCGACTGCGGCCGACTTCGAGGGGTGGCCCTGACCGACGCCGGACCTGCCTCCTCTTCCAGCGACTGTCCAGTCTCTCCGGTGCTTAGCACCTGCCCATCCTTGCTGCCGTCCCGGTACACCGTGATGCCCTTGCAGCCCAGCTCGTACGCCAGCATGTAGGCATCGGCAACATCCTGGACTGTTGCGGTGTGCGGGAAGTTGATGGTCTTGGAGACGGCATTGTCGGTGTGGTCCTGCGCTGCGCCCTGCATACGGACGTGCCATTCGGGTGATATGTCGTGGGAGGTGCGGAATACCTCCTTCACCCACTGCGGCACTTCCAGGCCATCCAGCGTTCCGGTCCGTGCGATCTCCTCGATCAGCTGCTCCGAGTAGAACCCCTCTGTGCGCGCCACGGCCTCGAAATAGGGATTCCCCTCCACCAGGCGGGTGTTGTCCATCACGTTGCGGACGTATCCCAATGCAAACAGCGGCTCAATGCCGCTGGACGCGCCGGCTATGATGCTGATGGTACCGGTGGGCGCAATGGTGGTGGGGGCGGAATTGCGCATCAGTCGTGGTTCGCCGCCGTCTCGACCATTGTATACGCTGCCATCCCAGGCAGGGAACGGGCCCCTGACTCCGGCGAGGTCAGAGGAGGCCTGGTGAGTCCGCCGCTGGATGAAGCCCATCACCTGACCGGCGATTTCCAATGCTTCCTCGGAGTCGTAGGGAACCGCAAGCTGGATGAGCAGGTCGGCAAAGCCCATGACTCCGAGACCGATACGCCTGGTCTTCTTGCTCATCTCTTCGATTTCGGGGATGGGGTACTTATTCATATCGATGACGTTATCAAGCAGGTGGACCGCGACCTCTATCGTCTCGGACAGACGCTCCCAATCGATGGCCACATCGCCGTGCTCAAAGCGGACCATGCGGCACAGGTTGATGGAGGCCAGGTTGCACGACTCGTGGGGCAGAAGCGGCTGCTCCCCGCACGGGTTGGTGCTTTCAATGACGCCCAACTGCGGGTTGGGGTTGTCACGGTTGATGACGTCTAGGAAGACGAGGCCCGGGTCTCCGGTCTTCCATGCCATCTCCGCGAGCAGGTCAAACACGTCACGAGCGTTCAATTGGCCAGTGGTCTTGCCGTTGCGGGGGTTGATGAGATCATAGAACTCCCCCCGTTTAACCTTCTCCATGAAGTCAGCATCGACGCCCACCGATATGTTGAAGTTGACCAGCGTCTCGCCGTCTTCCTTCGATCGGATGAATTTCAGAATGTCGGGATGAGTGACGTCCAGGATGCCCATGTTCGCGCCCCGTCGCGTGCCACCCTGCTTGACCACGTCCGTTGCCGTGTCAAACGCGCGTATAAAGCTGACCGGGCCGCTGGCCACCCCGCCGGTGGAGCCGACAACGTCGCCTTCCGGACGGAGACGACTGAAGGCGAAGCCAGTGCCCCCGCCGCTCTTGTGGATGAGGGCCGTCTGCTTCACTTTGTTGAATATCCCGTCCAACGAGTCGTCGACTGGCAGGACGAAGCAAGCGGAAAGCTGCTGCAGTTCGCGACCAGCGTTCATCAGCGTAGGCGAGTTGGGCAGCAGCTCTAGGCGCCGCATAGCCTCGTAGAAGCGGTCCTCCGTGGCCTGCCTCTCTTCTTCGGTTGCTCCGTACAGAAGGTCGGCCTGCGAAAGATTGTGCGCAACGCGACGGAACATGCCGACGGCGCCCTCCAGCACGTTGCCTTCGCGGTCCTTGGAAAGATAGCGGCGGAGCAGCACCACCTCTGCATTGGCGCTCAGCTCGCCGTTTCTCCCGTTAATATCTCCGGCGATGCCGGCCGCGGCAAGCGATTCGGCGATGCGTTGCCGGCTCTCGGGATTGGGGTTGACCGGAGACGCTTCTTCTGCAGTGTAATTGGTGACAGTCATGACCCCTCACTAACACGAGAGCGGGGATGTGGAGCGTGGATTTCAGCTCCCTGCCCCGTCTTCCAACAAATAAGAATCTCTTCCCAACTGCCACCGTACAAGTGTCAAGTTAAGAAAGCAACCGACACTAAAGCTAAACGCCTATACTACATATTGTGCGCAGCATTTTTGGTATACAGCAGGTTGTGGGGGATTTTAACTACACGATTATGTCGTGTCAATAGCAGTAGAATCCGCTTGGTGCAATTTTTGAGAGCTCTTAGCCGGGAACGATGTCTTCGTCTTCCCAGTCCTCGTCCTCGAGCTCGAACTCGCCGGTTAGCCAGCATGTAGCCAGGCTGGATCGGCGGCGAACGTCAATGTCATCCTGAATCTGGGCAATGCGTCCGCTTACCGGCTGGGCCCTGAGGGTGGACCGCAACTCCTGGATCTCGGTGTTGAGAGTCAGCAATCTGGTGAGCGGAAAAATTTGCAGGCTGGTATCCATGGGGGCCACTCCTTATTCGCCTCCCATCGTCCCCACAGCCTCACCTAATCTTTCTTCCTCGGTTTCCCTGGAAAGCTTATCTACAACCCCGGTGTCCTCATTGTCCGCCCCGTTGGGCACGCTTACAGGCACTGGTGCAGCCCTTCGGCGTCCCCTGGACGGGGAATGAGGAGCAGGAGGCATATCAAGGAGCGGCAACTGTTGTATGCTGTCGCGCAGGTCTCGAACTGCTTTCTCGAAACTTTCTATCTCTTGGAAGTTACGATGCACGCTCGCAAATCGGATGTAGGCGACCGTATCCAGGTCCTTTAATCGGTCCATGATGGCGGTGCCCAGAACGTCCGATAGTACTTCTCCACTGCCGTTCTGCTGGAACTCGGCTTCGATCTCGTCCACCATTGTCTCAATCGACCGGGCGGTAACCGGACGCTTGGCGCATGCCTTGCGCAGCCCAGCTACCATCTTCTCCCGACTGAACTCTTCCCGTCTGCCGTCGCGCTTTGAAACCATGAGTGGCACACTCTGCACCCGCTCGTGGGTGGTGAAGCGACGCTGGCAACCCAAGCACTCGCGGCGTCGGCGGATGCCCGCATCGTTCACCCGGGAGTCGGTGACCTTCGAGCTTTTATCGGAGCAGTATGGACAACGCATATGCTTCGTTCCCGCGTGGCTACCAAAGTCGGCCGCGACAGATTATGTACACTATTTGGTGCCGTATCCAGCTGGCAGTACTATTTGTTGTGGGACTCCTTAAAGTATGCGGGGGATTCTAATTTAGACTCTCGTGCAAGTCAAATCTCATGGACATCGATATTGGAAATACGAAAGGGCCGTCCCCCATTAGAGGGACGGCCTACGATGATTCCCGGCGCCCAAATTGTTGCCGGATTATGGTGGATAAGTGCGTCAGGCTGCCGAGAACGTTACTCCGCGCCAACGGCGGGGCTAAAGAAGCGGGCCGGGCGGGCCGGCCCGCTGTGATCTGCTCCTAGCGGAAGTTGCCGAAAGAACGGCCCGAGTTGCGCCGCAGGAAGCTGGGGACGTCCAGCTCGTCCTCGGAAAGCGGCGACACGTCGGACAACAGGCGCTCCAGCTCCTGCTCCCGCATCTGACGGTTTTCGGCCATCACCGGGAACGCTGCGGCGACCATGGTTATCTTGATCTCGTCCTCGAGACGCGGGTCGCGGCAGGTGCCGAAGATGATGTTGGATTCTGGGTCGGACATGTCCTGGATGACCTGGGCCGCGTCCTGAACTTCCTGCAGAGTCAGGCTGGCGCCGCCCGTGATCACGAACAGGATGCGCTTGGCGCCGTCCATGGTGATGTCGAGCAGCGGGCTCTTGGTGGCCATTCGGGCCGCTTCGACCGCCCGGTTGTCGCCCTTGCCCTTGCCGATGGCGAGCCAGGCCGGGCCGGCGTTGCTCAGGATGGTCCGCACGTCGGCGAAGTCCACGTTGATCTCCCCGGGGACCGTGATGACCTCGGCGATGGCCTGGATGCCCTGCTGCAGCACCGAGTCAGCCATCTTCAGCGCGTCTTCCCAGGTAAAGTTCTGCTCGCCCCCGTCGATCAGGTGGAGCAGACGGTCGTTGGGGATGACGATGAGGGTGTCCACGTGGTCCTTCAGCCTGGCTATGCCCTCTTCGGCGTTCTTCTTGCGGGTGGCGGACTCGAAGGAGAAAGGACGACTCACAACGCCCACGGTGAGCGCCCCGGTTTCCTTCGCAATCTGGGCTACCACCGGGGACGCGCCGGTACCGGTACCACCGCCCATGCCCACGGCAACGAACACCAGGTCGGCGCCCTGCATCGCCTGCGCAATCTCTTGTCGGCTCTCCTCGGCAGCTTGGCGGCCCAGGTCGGGGTTCGCGCCGGAGCCGAGACCGCGGGTCAGGTTGGCGCCGATGGCCATCCGGTTGGGGACGTCCAGCCGGAAGAGGTGCTGGGCGTCGGTGTTGATGCTGTAGTACTCCACGACCGGAAGTTTTTCCTTGTACATGCGGCTGACCGCGTTGGATCCGCCGCCGCCCACGCCTACCACCTTGATGGTGGGCGCTCCGGCATTGACTTCCTGGACCATGTCAAAGGTGTATTCAGGATCTTCTAGGGGTTCCCATGCCGCCGATGTCATTTTCGCTTCCTCCGCATCGAGTGATGTTTTTTCTGTTACCGGGTCCCGTCCGGTATTGATTAGGCCCTGCCATGGGTAACTTGAATGTCCGTGGTAACTAGGGTTTCCCATCCAGGTTTCGGTCTTCCGAAACTGTGCCCCGCCTGACATGCGGCTATGGGTTAACCCGCTTCCACCCCGTTTTTCTTGCGGCCGATTGGCCGGAACCTGGGGATCCAACTCCTGGACTTGGTCTCCTTGGGCTCCTTGTTGAGTCTCTGGGCGCTGTCGTGGTGCTTGATGCCCCACAGAAGCAGGCCCACGGCCGCCGAGTACTTTGGCTTCCGCAGCAGATCGGGCAGGCCGTAAATCCCATAGGGGAAGCCGATGCGCACCGGCTCACCGACGATCCTGGCCGCCAGATCCGGCAGACCGGTCATCTCCGCACCGCCGCCGGTCACCACCAGCCCGCCTATTGGCCAGTCGTGCAGGCCCGCCTGCCGCATCTCCGCAATCGCCATCTTCAGGATCTCCGCCATGCGGTCGTGAAGGGGCTCGGCCAGCACTCTCTGGGGAATCGACTGGCGGCGTTGCCCCTGGTTCACAGGCAACTCCACTTCCTCATTCACCGGAACACTTTCCGGGTCCACGCTGCCGTACTTGATCTTCAGTTCCTCGGCAACATTCAGCGGGCACCTCAGCGCGGCCGCCAGGTCCCTGGTAAGCGCGTAGCCGCCAATCGGAAGGACCGTCGAGAACCAGGGGGTGCCCTGGCGGTACACCACGAGATCGGATGTGCCCGCGCCGATGTCCAGGAGCGCCACGCCCATTTCCCTTTCATCGCCGGTGAGCGTGGCTTCCCCCGAAGCCAGACCCTGCAGGACAAGACTCCTTACCGTGACGTCTTTAGACTCGACGGAATTGATGGTGTTTTGCAGGACCACCGAGTCACCCATTACAACGTGTGCCTCGACCTCGACCAGTTTCCCGACCAACCCCATCGGGTTTCGCACTCCCGACAGACCGTCCACCGTATATCCCATCGGGATTACATGCAGGACCTGCTGCCCTGGGGCGATGTTGGGAAACGATCCCTTCAGCAGTCCGTCGATCATTCGGGCGGAGATGTCGTCCGGGTTTTCCTGGTTGTCCAGGATCTCCGAGCGGTTGACGCTGGATATGTGAGAGCCGCTGACGCTCACGTACGCGCCGCTGGATACCGACTCCCCACCGACATATCGCTGTGCTTCCGTCAGGGCGGCGTTGACCGAGGCCTTGACCTCTTCGATGTTCTCGACTCTGCCCCTCTGGATGCCTTCCGAAGGGACAACGCCGATGCCGAAGATCTTCAAATCTCCTTCGGTACCCACGCGCGAAAGCAGTGCAGTTACTTTCGACGTGCCTATATCTACTGCCGTGTAGAACGAATCTCTCATCCTGTCACCACCCTTTCCTGAATCGGAGGTCCTGCAATTTATTGCCGATGTTAAATTTTCTGTGCCATTCGCAACCTGGCGCTACGGCTGCGAGGGTTGGCTGCAATTTCTTCAACTGATGGCCTTATTATTCGCCGATTGATTACCTTGAGGGACGGGCTGTGTCCGCAGACACATACCGGCAGACCAGGGGGACAGATGCAATCGGCCGAGATTCGGGCCAGGAAATTTTTAACGATCCGGTCTTCCAGACTGTGGTAACTGATCACCGCCAGTCTTCCGCCTGGGTTCAGCAGGTCAACGGCAGCTTCCAGTCCAGCTCGCAGGTTGTCCAGTTCCCCGTTGACCGCTATCCGGAGTGCCTGGAACACCCGGGTCGCCGGGTGTATGCGTCGTCCTGTCCCACGCCCAACCACTCGTTCCACCAGGGCTGCAAGCTCCGCCGTCGTGTTCAGCGGCCGTTCGCTCCTTTGGCGCACTATTGCTCGGGCGATGGCTCGGGCTCGTGGTTCTTCCCCCAGACGCCGGAACAGTTCGACAAGATCCAACTCAGACCTCGAGTTGACCACTTCGGCGGCATCGAGCGGTTGCGCCGCGTCGTACCGCATATCCAGGGGCTCTTCGGTCTGGAAGGAAAGCCCGTACCCGGGACTTTCCACCTGCCGAGAGGAAAACCCCAGGTCCAGCAGCACTCCATCCACCCCGGCGATACCCCGCTCCGCAGCCAGCGACACCATGTCGGCATAGTTGCCCTGTTGGGCCAGGAAGCGGCCGCGATAGCGCGAAAGCCTCGCCGACGCCTCCTCAACGGAACGGCCGTCCAGGTCCACCCCCAACACCAACTGCGCTTGCGGGTCCGCCAGCAGCAAGGCGAGGGAGTGACCACCTTCGCCAAGGGTGCCATCGAGATAAACGCCGTTTTCTACCGCAATCAGTCCTGCAACCACCTCGGAAACTAGGACCGGCAGGTGGTACCCTGAAGGCTGGCCTTCGGACCGGCCCGAGGCGAAATTCGGCATCTCGCCCGACCTGTCGTCCGCAGTCATTCCTTCCTTTGCCGTGATTGCCATTGTGCGCGTTGCCAGAACCACATCCCCACCAGTTCCCCGCCCACTCGGCGGCGCTGTCTCGATATCCGGGTTTCAGGAGGCTGACCTTGGGCGCTCCCGATGTGAAACATAATGAAGGTACCAATCCTTCGTGCGTATGTCAATCAAAATATAAGAAAGTTTTTAGATAAATTTTGTAGAACGATAAAGTTAGTTTTCGGAAACCGGCGTAAACCTGATAAGTGGGCCACTGCGCCAACTCTTTCTCCCTTCGAACTCTTCCCCCCTTCTTTTGCGTCAAATCCGTCTGTGCTATAATTTATCTATCCAGCCATCCGTCTGGGAAATTGGCGTGTCCGCGGTTTTGCGGCATAAACCTGACAATTAGAAGGTAGCCGGTGAACGTTACACGGGAATCGGATAATTCCACCGAAGTCACCCTCAGCATCCTCATGGATTCAGAGGACGAAGAGCCGTTCCTGAATCGCTCCTACCGCCGGCTGGCCAGCCGCGTCCGGATACCCGGATTCCGTCCCGGCAAGGCCCCTAGATCCATCGTGGAGAGCCACCTGGGGCGGGCAACTCTGGTGCAGGAAGCCCTCGAATTCATGATTCCTGAATGCTTGGACACGGTCCTGAAGGAACAGGATATCCGGGCCTTCACGGAGCCACAGCTCGAGGTGCTGGAACTGGAGCCGGTGTCTTTCAAGGCCGTTGTGCCCCTGGAACCCACGGTCGACCTGGGAGAGTTCCGTTCCATACGCTTACAGGCCCCCGAGGTCGAGGTTGGGGACGAAGACGTCAACTCGGTCCTGGAAAGCCTGCGATTTGAGAGCGCCCCGTGGGAGCCAGCCGAACGGCCCGTGGCCTTCGGCGACCAGGTGACCCTGAACGTCCGCGGCACGGTGGGCGGTCAGGAGACCATAAATGACGAGGGCGTCGACTACATTCCCGAATTGGAAAAGGCATTCCCCGTTCCGGGCTTTTCCGTTTATCTCGAAGGAATGACCGAGGGACAGGAGAAGGAATTCACCCTGCCCATCCCCGAGGAATCCCTTCCCGAGGATTCCACCGCGACGGATTGCAACTTCACCGTTGAAGTCCTGTCCATAAAGGAAAAGCGGCTCCCCGAACTCGACGACGAATTTGCCAAGGGCGTCAGGGACGGGTTTGAGAGCATGGAGGCTCTCTCCGAACACGTGCGCCAGCGACTTACCGAAGACGCAGAGGCTACGGCTCAGCGTGAACTGGAGCGCAACAGCCTGGAAGAAGTCAAGAAGATGGCCACTGTCCAGGCCTCTGACATCATCTACCAGCGGGAAATGGAGTCCATCCGCGAAGACCACGAACGGACCCTTCGAAACCAGCGGCTGGACATGGACACATACCTCCGCTTTATCGGCCAGACGGAGCAGGAGTGGCAGGAACAACTCCGGCCACAAGCCGAGGACCGGCTCACGACGTTCCTAGTGCTGCGCAAGCTGGGCGAGCAGGAAGAGCTTGAAGTCGGGGACGACGAAATAGTCGCCGAAATCGACCGCCTAATGGAAAACTCAGCGGAGGAGACGGCAGAAGGCCTCCGCCGGATGCTGGGCACCGATGAGTCTCGCGATTCAATTCGCACTTCCCTGCTCAACCGCAAGGTGATGGGCCGTCTCGTTGAAATCGTCAGCAGAGAAGATGAAGAGACCGCCGAAGGCAGCGACGAAGCCGAAGCCGAACCGATCGCCGAAGGCAGCGACGGAGCGGTCGCCGAAGTCGAATCCCCTGCTGCATCAGAAGAAGCCGATGCCTCCGAAGGTACGGAGGACTCCGAAACGGGGGAGCTGTCGAATGGTTAGCGATCCTTCCGGCAACCGCCTCTTCATCCCACAGGCGATAATCCCAACCGTTATAGAGAACAGCCCGAGGGGTGAGCGGGCCTTTGACATATACTCGCTGCTTTTGCGCGAGCGGATCGTCTTTCTAAATACCCCAATCAATGACCGCGTGGCAAACACCATCATCGCCCAGTTGCTCTTTCTCGAACGCGAAGACCCGGACCGGGACATTAATTTGTACATCACCAGTCCAGGGGGCGTAATTCGCGCCGGCTTCGCCATCTACGACACCATGCAGCTTATCAACCCCGACGTTTCCACCATTTGCCTGGGGATGGCTGCGAGCATGGCCTCATTCCTGCTGGCCGGGGGCAAAAAAGGAAAGCGCTATGCCCTGCCCAACTCCACCGTCCACACCCACCAGGCCATGGGTGGAGCCCAGGGACAGGCCTCAGATATCGAGATCGCGGCACGGGAGATCATTCGCCTGGAGCACACCCTGAACTCCATCCTCGCCGCAAATACCGGTCAGCCATACGAGAAGGTGGCGCAGGATTCCAACAGGGATTTCTATCTGACAGCCGAAGAGGCTCTGGAATACGGCTGGATCGACGAAATACTGGGGGGCAAAAAGCAGGACGCCCAGGAAGCCTAGATTTTCGGCACACTGCGTAAGAAGGCACACTGCCTAAGAAGGAAACCTTGAGAGGAGACAGACCTGATGCCTGAGACACCCCAGAACAACGGACTTTTCGTACCTCAAAGCATTATCCCCATGGTTATCGAGACCAGTCCAAGGGGTGAGCGGGCATTCGACATATATTCGCTTCTTCTCAAAGAGCGGATTGTCTTTCTCAATACTCCGATAAAC
The DNA here is from genome assembly GCA_965261355.1 of Dehalococcoidia bacterium. GTDB lineage: Bacteria > Chloroflexota > Dehalococcoidia > Lucifugimonadales > UBA3495 > VXOI01. The sequence continues at coordinate 1,271,781 of OZ253464.1, forward strand.
GACCAGGTTGCCAACGTTATCATCGCCCAGTTGCTGTTCCTGGAGCGGGAAGACCCCGACCGCGACATCAACCTGTACATCACGAGCCCCGGCGGCGTAGTCAGCGCCGGTCTGGCGATATACGACACGATGCACCTGATCAACCCCGAAGTATCGACCATCTGCCTCGGGATGGCAGCCAGCATGGCGACGATCCTGCTCTCCGGCGGAGCAAAGGGAAAGCGATACGCCCTGCCCAATTCCACCATCCACATGCACCAGCCCCTGGGCGGTGCGCAGGGGCAGGCATCGGACATCGAGATTGCGGCAAGAGAGATTATCCGTCTGCAAGACAAGCTGCGGTCCATGCTCGCTGAGAACACCGGCCAGCCTTATGACAAGATTGCGACGGACACGGACCGTGACTACTACCTGACTGCCGAACAGGCGACGGAATACGGCCTTATCGACGAAATCCTGGGTGCCAAGAAGGAAGAGGAAAGCGGAGCAAACCAGGAAGACAGCTAGGCAACATGGGAAGGGAAGAGGCGACACCGGCCAGGTGCCGCCGACGGGGGTACGAGAAGTGACTATAGGCCATAGCAATCCAAGGTCGTCCCAGTGCTCTTTTTGCGACAAGCCTAATTCCAGATCGGAAATCATGCTTTCCAGCCGGGGACACGCAGCGGTCTGCTATGACTGCGTCAGGGTCCTGGCCCAAGTTGTGGCTGAGGAAGCGGCCGATGAGCCGGAAGAGACCCAGTTCTTCCTCCAGATGGCCCCAAGGGAAATTTACGCCAATCTCGACGCCTATGTGATAGCCCAGGAAAGGGCAAAGAAGATACTGAGCGTCGCAGTTTACAACCACTTCAAACGCATCCGCTCCGGCGTCGCCTCCGACGTCGAAATACAAAAGGCCAACATCCTGCTCATCGGTCCCACCGGTTGCGGCAAGACCCTGTTGGCGGAAACCCTGGCCCGCACTCTCGATGTCCCCTTCGCCGTATGCGACGCGACATCCCTGACCGAGTCCGGATACGTGGGCGAGGATGTGGAAAACATCCTGTTGCGCCTCATCCAGGCCGCCGACTGGGACATTGCGCGCGCCGAGCGTGGGATCATCTACATCGACGAGATGGACAAAATCGCCCGCAAGGAAGGCGTGAACCGGTCCATTACCCGCGACGTTTCCGGGGAGGGCGTGCAGCAGGAACTGCTGAAGATCATCGAAGGATGCATTGCCAACGTGCCGCCCCAGGGCGGCCGAAAGCACCCTCATCAGGACTTTCTGCAGATTGACACCCGCAACATACTGTTCATCTGCGGTGGCGCCTTTGACGGCATTGACCAGATAGTGGAAGACAGGGCCAGTTCCGGTTCCGCCCGACTCGGGTTCCTGGCGGGCAGCCGCAGCGCTTCCGCATTGCCGGGAGGCGCGGTGAACAACATAACCCCGGATGACCTGCTGGAGTTCGGATTCATTCCGGAAATGGTGGGGCGCCTTCCGGTCGCCGTCATGCTGGAGTCGCTGGACCGCGAGGACTTGGTCCGGGTTCTCACAGAGCCGAAGAACGCCATCGTGAAACAGTACCAGCACCTGTTCAGAATGGACGGCGTGGAACTGGAATTCACCCAGGGCGCCCTGGAGGCAGCTGCTGACCGTGCGCTCGAACACTCCACCGGCGCGCGCTGCCTGCGCTACGTCATTGAGGACACCCTGCTGGACGTCATGTACGATCTTCCATCGATCACCGGAGCCACCCGATGCGTGGTCGAGCGAGGCAGCATAGAAGGCAGGGAAGTGCCGGCCCTCCGGGACGCCTTCGGCAATGAAGTGCCCCTGACTACCGAGCCGCTACGGAAGTCCGCCTAGACAATATCGTCCCTCAGCATCGCCTTCGCCACCTCACTGTCCAGGCACAGCCCCCCGAAGCCCTCGGGGTCGTAGACGCCGGTTTCCAACTTGACTCCTCCGGTTACGCTGAGCACGACCCTGCCCAGGTGGATTGCGCGCAGCGTCTCCAGCAGCAGATAGGGCTCACGGCGAAACTGTGCGGCCCGAATTTCCCGGAACAGCGCATAGTCTTCGCCATGCGTTTCCCTGATTGCATCCGTACTGGCATCACCCAGTTCTCGCCAGTACGCTTCAAGTTCAGGCGAGTCCAGGGGCACGGTGACGTACGACACGACGGGGCCCCGGTCCACTGCCTCGGTGGCAAGGTGCATCATCGCTCCGGTGCGGGAAGCTCGGTGCTCGATCAGCTCCCAAACCACCTCCTGCCAGGTGCCAATTGGCCCGTCGGGAAGTGCCGGGTGCAGGTTGAGCAGCGGGTACTCGCGGCACAGGTCTCCGCTGGCGATGAGCATATAACCGGCCAGCACACAGACATCGGGACGGTAATCCCTGAGCAGGGCCATGACTTCTGCGTCGTATTCGGCTCGATGGTCGGCGAAGCGGCCGCCGGCCCGCCGCCGGAATTCCGTGGAGGAATGAGTGACGAGGGGAAGGCCATAGTTTTCCACTAAGCGAAAGTATTCGTCAGACCCTTCGGCCTCCCCTGGTGCGCGGTTGCTGAAAACGAAGTCTATGCGCGCGTCTATTTCCTCCAGCCTTTCGTGAACGAAGCGCAGCAGTCCTCTGGAGCCCTCCCCTCTGCCGGTGGAAAACCATCCGATTCGCACCATCTTCAGCCCAGCAGCTTCCTGAATTTGGCGAAGCCCGGTGCCAGCAGCAGCCACGGCGGCGGCCGACGACCCACGCACGTCCCGCCGCGGATGGCCCGCATCAGGCCCTCCGGCGTACCGTCCAGCTCATCTGCTGGCACTTCGGTGTAGGCGCGGCCCAGCTCAAGAGCTGAATGTGAATCACTGCATGAAACCGCCGGAAGCGAATGTAGAGCGGCGAACTCCGCTCCCTTCCGGTTGTCCCCGGGCAGCACCGTATGACCATTGTAGCCTTCCAGGAAGTCGACCCACGGCAGGATTTCCAACAGCGCTTTCAGTCCCATCGCGGTGGGCCTGATGCGGTCGAACGGATGTGGGATGCCCACCAGTCCGCCCTGGTCCTTGACCCGCTTGACGGTTTCAAGAGGTGTCAACCGAGGTGGCACCGGTTCTTCAAGGAACAGGCCAATGACGTCTCCCTTCGACGACTTGATCTCTTCTCCAACGATTACCGGAAGGCCGCCCCCGTCCCGCGCCTCCAAACCACCCCGGATGTTGTCGTGGTCAGTGATGGCGACAAGCCCAAGCCCGGAATCGCGACATCGCTGGAGCACCGAGTCGACCGGAGCGGCCGAATCATGGGAGTGGCGGGTGTGGACGTGCAGGTCAATTCGGACGGTGCCGGGTTTCATATACGACTATCTGGGCCGGAAGGGCTAGTCCGGAAGGGTTAGTCCGGAAGGCTGTTCTCGTCTTCGTCCTCGAAATACTCTTCGCCGTCCGCGGGGTATTGTAAGCTGGCCGGTTCCGGTTGAAGGCCATTCATACCATCCGGCCTCTGGTAGCTCTCCCGCAGCTGGGTAATCTCTAGCTCGGCGGTGTCGAGCAGGTGGTTGCAGTGCTGCACCAACTTCATACCTTGCTCGAATCGTGCGGTGGCTTCCGACAGCGTCAACCCGCCCTTTTCCATCCCTTCGGCGATCTCGGCAAGTTGTCGGAAGGCGTCTTCAAAACTCAGGGGCTGTGAATCTTCGGAAGTCATATCAACACTCAAACGGTCACCCGAACTGATGCTTACGCACGCCCCGTATGGGGGAAGGCAGGAAAGAGATCCTAGAACAGCGTTGCCGAAGCGGGCGCGACCTTATCTTTCCGGCCCTTCTTCCTGGCTGGAGGCGGCGCATCCGGCGGCAACTGCGAAGGCAGGCCAGCCACGGCGGGCAGAGTGCCGTCGGAAACGGTGATGCTCAGCGCGTCTCCCGGGTTTGCCTGCCCCACGCTGGTGAGGGCCTTTCCTACACCCGCCAGCTCCACTACCGCGAATCCCCGGGCCAGGGTCCCCTTAGGGTCGAGACCTCGCAGCCGCTGGTACAGCCCGTCCGCTTCCAGCCGCCTCTGCTTCGTCATGGAAGCCACGGCGCCAGCCGAGATGCGGGACTGGTCGTCTATGCGACGCCGTAATGTGGAGATGTCGGGCAACCCCGCTTCCAGTTGCCGCCGGGCCCGTTCCACCGTCGAGCGGTCCTGCTGGAGCCGAACGGACAAGCTCCGCCCCACCATTCCCGTAAAGTGGACTACAGTCGCCTTCAGGTCACGCACGTCGGGGGCCACCAACTCGGCCGCGGCAGACGGCGTGGGCGCGCGCACGTCGGCAACATAGTCGGCTATGGTCTCGTCGGTCTCGTGCCCCACGCCGCTCACCACCGGAGTCCGACAGGCGTATATGGCACGGGCGACTATCTCTTCGTTGAATGCCCACAGATCTTCCAGCGACCCGCCTCCGCGGGCGATGATTATCACGTCGCAATCGCCTTCCTCATCCAGCCGCTGGAGCGCTGAGGCTATGCTCTCTTTCGCCTGCTGCCCCTGCACCGTGGCCGGCGAGAGCACCAGCTTCGCAAGGGGGTAGCGGCGGGAAAGGACGTTGCAGATATCGTGGAAGACAGCCCCAGTGGGGGAGGTGACCACTCCGACCACCTTGGGGAGCACAGGCAGCGGACGCTTGCGGGCAGCGTCGAACAGGCCTTCGGACGCCAGCTTCTGCTTCAGCCGCTCCAGCTCCAGGGCCAACTCCCCCAAGCCCTGGGGCGCGACAACGTCCACCGAGATGTTGAGCGTTCCGCGGGGTTCGTAGAAGGAGACTTTGCCGTGGGCGGCAACCGACACGCCGTTGGCCAGCAACTCGATGCCGTGGCGGTTCCGGAACATCACCGCCTGCAGTACCGCCTGTTGATCCTTCAGGTTGAAATAGGCGTGGCCTGAAGATGCGATGCTGAGATTGGAGATTTCGCCTTCTATCCACAGGTCAGCCAGAAAGGGGTTGCTTTCCAGTAACTCCTTTATTTCCGCGGTAACCTGGCTGACTGTGTAGGTCGGCACGCCTCTAGCTCACGCGCTCTGTGTAGGTGCCGGTGCGCGTGTCCACCCGCACCACGGTGCCCGGCGTGATGAACATGGGAACATTGATCCGCAGACCGGTCTCCAGCGTGGCTGGCTTGTTGCCTCCCTGGGCCGTGTCTCCCCTCAAGGACGGAGGTGTCTCAGTGACCTCCAACTCCACATGAGTCGGAAGGTTCACGCTGATGGCCGCTCCATTGTAGAAGACAACTTCGACTCCCGCATTCTCCTTCAGGTAGCCCAGGGAATCGCCGAGAATCTCAGTGGTCAACTCGTATTGGTCGAAAGTCTCCTGGTCGAGAAAGTAGTAGAACTCGCCATCGGTGTAGAGGTACTGGGTCGGGCGGTTGTCGATGTCCGCGACGGTGAATCCGGTGTCGTACCGCTGGAACGTCCGCTCCACAACTGCGCCGCTGAGCAAATTCTTCATCTTGATTCGAGTTACCGGGGCGCGCTGCTGCATCTTGTGGCGCTCGTAGTCCATGACCATCCAGGGCTGCCCGTCCAGTTCGATAACGAGGCCCCGGTTCAGGTCGCTGAAGTTGATGCTCATTCAAACCGCCCTTCAGTTATGTCTTAACGCGCGGGGCGGCAACACCATTCCCCGAAGCGAGCCCTTTTCTACTTTGACGCCTTGCTCAGTGGCGTAGCGCCGCCTTCTCCTAGAATCACGATGTCCTCGATCCGGACCCCGCCCCAGCCGCTGAGATAGATACCCGGTTCCACCGTGAATACTGAGTTTACGTCCAGCGGGTCCTGCGAGCGAGGGCTCACCCGGGGGTTCTCGTGTACCGCCAGCCCGACCCCATGCCCGAGGCTGTGCCCGAAGTTGTCGCCATATCCTGCGTCCGAGATGACGTCACGCGCCAGTCCGTCCGCCTCTTCCCCGGTCATTCCGGTGTGGACCTTGTGGATGGCCGTCATCTGCGCGTCGAGCACGATGCCGTAGATCTTGTGGAACATCTCGTCGGGTTCGCCCACCACCACCGTTCGGGTGATGTCCGAGCAGTAGCCACCCACCTTCGCTCCCATGTCGATGACGATGGGCTCGCCGCGCAGGATGACCTTGTCGGTGGGCATGTGGTGGGCCATGGCGCCGTTCGGGCCGGCCGCGACGATGGTGTCGAAGCTGATGCCGTCGGCCCCGGCGTCGCGCATCGCCATCTCCATCCGCCAGGCAACTTCCCGTTCGGTCATGCCTTCCGTGATGGTGGGACACACCTTCTCCATCGCGATGTCCGATGCGTCGATGGCGCGCTGCAGCAGGACCAGTTCCTCGCCGTCCTTGATGCTGCGCTGGCTGTCAGTGAGGTCCGAAAATGGCACAAGCTCCACGCCGGAGAGGTCCGTGTCCTCATTGATGGCGCCCATCAGAGAGTTGTAGGTGGACACCGTCATTGCCTGACTCTCGAATCCCACCCGCTTGGCGCCGGTCTCTTTTAACTGCGAAAGAAGCCAGTCCCAGCCGACTCGCACCTGCTCCACGTTGAAATGGAGCGCCTGTGCCGTGGCCTGCTCGGTGTACCGGAAGTCGGTGGCCAAGTGGGCCCGGTCGCCGGTGATGTACAGGTATCCGGCGGAACCGGAAAAGCCCGACAGATAGCGACGATTTTCGGCACCCGAAACTAGGATGGCGTCCACTTCGCGTTCGGGCAACTGGGCGACAAAAGTGGCCAGACGTGTTTGCATCATTGGGATTCTTCCCCCACTAGGGCGGCCAGTATTTCTAATGCAGCAGTATAGCTTCTCCACCCGAAGCCCGCAATTTGACCGCGGGCTATGTCGGACAGCACGGAGTGGCGGCGAAATTCGTCCCGCGCCAAGGGGTTGCTGAGGTGGACTTCTACGAAAGGCAGGCGTGCGTCTATCAATGCGTCCTTGAGGGTCAGACCGTAGTGTGTCAACGCGCCACCGTTGACTATCAGCCCGTCAACGCGGTCCCGCGCCTCCTGGATGCAGTCGACCAGCGACCCTTCGTGGTTGGACTGGTAGAACTCGACTTCGACTCCGATACGTGCCGCCACGGCCCGGATCTCGTCGTTTACTTCGTCGAGGGTTTTGACGCCGTAGAAGCCCGTATCGCGACGGCCCAGCATGTTTATGTTGGGTCCATTCAGGATCAGGAACCGGGCCATACTAAGGCTGGCTCTCCTCTTCCGGTTGCGGCGGGACAGGAGTCGTCGGCTCGTCGGCCCTCGGGTGATGGGTCAGGTACGCTTCCAGTGCCTCGGACTTGGTGATGTGGGTGTAAATCTGCGTTGTCTGTGGGCTGGAATGGCCAAGCAGTTCCTGGATCACGCGCAGATCGGCCCCACCTTCCAGCATGTGCGTGGCGAAGGTGTGACGCAGCGTGTGTGGATGCACGTCGTCCCGGGTTCCCGCTGCCGCCGAATATCGCTTCACCAGCGTTTCGATGCTGCGCCGCGACAGCCGCAGGCCGTAACGGTTCAGGAACAGCGCCTCGGACTTCTTGCTGGGATCGGCCCCTTCCGCCATCAGGGGGCGCCCCTCGTTCAGGTACCTTGCCAGCGCTCCCTCGGCCGGGCGGCCAAACAGGACTTGCCGCTCCTTGTCTCCCTTGCCGCGGACGAAGACCGACCGCTGGCCCATGTTGATGTCGGCCGCGTCCATGCTTTGTATCTCGGCCAGCCGGATGCCGCAGCCATACAGCATTTCCAGGATGGCCTTGTCACGCATCCCGATGGGCGTCGTGTCGTCGGGCGCATCCAGCAGCCGCTCGGCCTCCTTGTGCCCCAGAAAAGACGGCAGTGTTTTGGCAATCTTCAGCCTGAAGCTCCGACCTGACGGCACTGGGGTCGACTGGAACATTCCCTCCTGGACCAGGAACAGGTAAAAGGAGCGCACGACGGTGAGCTTGCGGGCCACGCTCACCCTCTCGTAGCCTTTGCCTCCGTCCCGCTCCGGGGTCGCCAGCCAGGCCAGGTAGCCCCGCAGCGTACTGCGGTCCATGTCTGTCAGCAACAGGTTGTTCCGCAACAGGTACTCGCGGAAGGCGAGCAGGTCGCTCATGTATACCCGCTCGGTATTCTCGGAGAGCCCGCGCTGGCCCCGCAGGTATAAGGGGAACCGCTCGCGATACCCATCGAATTCGACGATGTTCGGCGGTATCTCGCCCGGATCTGCGCGGTCGATTGCGGGACTAGTCGCCAACTGTTGCCAACTCCTCGGTCTGGGCGGGCTGGACTGCCGGCTCCTGCCAGTCGCACACCGTGCAGCTGATGTCGTTTCGGTTCTTCTGCACCATCATTTTGCCGCACTCAGGGCAGGGCTTGGGGACCGGCTTGCGGTTGGAAAGGAATTCGCATTCGGGATATCGGGAGCACCCCCAGAAGGGCCTTCCGCCCTTGCCTCTTGCCCGCCGTTCAACGAGGTCGCCCCCGCACTCCGGACAGGCGACGCCTATCTTGTTCAGCAGGTTGCGGCGATTTTCGCAGGGGTTTTCCTCGGCGTTGTACCCCGTGCAGGCCAGGAACCTGCCGTAACGTCCAACCCTGATCACCATCGGCCTTTCGCACTTCTCGCACACCTCGTCCGTCTCTTCCTCGAACGGCGTGCCCGAACCCTCACCCAGGTCCTTGGTGTTGCGACACTTGGGATACCCGGTGCAGGCCATGAACCTCCCGAAGCGCCCCGTCTTGATTGCCATCGGCTCGCCGCACTTTTCGCAGACTTCGTCAGTCTCCTCGGCTCGCGAGAACGTTTCGTTTGCCCTGTTCACGGCTTCGTGGAACGGGTCATAGAAGTCCCGGAGCATGGGCACCCACTCGCGTTCTCCCTGGGCCACGCCGTCCAGCTCCTCCTCCATCTTGGCGGTGAAGTCCAGGTCCATCACGTCGGTGAAATGCTCGGTCAACAGGTCAGTGACCGTAATGCCCAGATGCGTGGGAGTCAGCCGGTTCCGTTCCCTATCGACATACTTGCGGTCCACCAGGGTGCCAATGGTGGGCGCGTAGGTGCTGGGGCGGCCAATGCCCCGCTCCTCCATCGCCCGGATGAGAGTGGCTTCAGTGTAGCGCGGGGGCGGCTCGGTGAAGTGTTGATTGGCTCCCAGTTTGGAGCAATCCAACGTATCGCCGGCGTCCAGCGGCGGGAGACTCTTGCTGTCTCCATCGTCAGCCGTATCGTCCTTACCCTCGAGATACACCGACCGGAACCCCGCGAAGCGCAGAACCGAACCGGAGGCCCTGAAGTTGTATACGTTGTCCGTATGCTGGCAGGCTGCGTCTATGTCGACAGTAGTGGCCTCTGATATGGCATCCGACATCTGGCTCGCCAGCATCCGCTCCCAGATCAGCCTGTAAAGGTTGAGCTGTTCTCGGGAGAGGAATGATTTCAGCGTGTCCGGGTGCCGGCCAATGGCCGTGGGCCGTATGGCCTCGTGGGCTTCTTGTGCAGCCTTGGAGCGGCGCGAGTGAGTACGCGGCTTATCGGGCCGGTAGGAGTTTCCATACCTCCCGGCTATGTACTCCCGCACTTCGGTTATGGCAGAGGCAGCGACCTGGGTCGAGTCGGTCCTCATGTAGGTGATCAAACCAACGGAGCCTTCTCCCTCGATCTCCAGCCCTTCATACAGTTGCTGGGCAACGGCCATGGTCCTTTGCGCAGTAAACCGGAGCTTCCGCCCGGCATCCTGCTGCAGGGTGCTGGTCGTGAAGGGCGGCGCCGGACGCTGCCGCACGTCCCTCTTACGTACGTCGGCAATCTGATATGTAGCATCCGTCAGTTCCGATTCAAGGGCCCGCGCCTGTTCCCCGTTCGGGACGTTGATGCGTCCGCGCTTGCCTTTGAGGGAATGCAACTGCGCCCCGAATTCGGTCTTGGCGTCCGCGTCCTCTTGCTTCCGCAAGATTGCATCGAGGGTCCAGGATTCAACGGGAACGAAGGACGTGATCTCCCGCTCCCGGTCAACCACCATCCTCAGCGCAACCGACTGCACCCGACCGGCCGACAATCCGCGCTGCACCCGCCGCCACAGTAGCGGGCTGATTTCGTATCCCACCAGCCGGTCCAGGATTCGACGCGCCTGCTGCGCGTTGACCAGCTGCATGTCGATTTCCCTGGGCTGCTGGAACGCTTCTTCCACGGCTTCGCGGGTGATTTCATGAAAGACCACCCGTTTCGGCGCCGAAGCGCGGTCATCCCACTTCGCTGCTGCCTGCAGGTGCCAGGAAATGGCCTCACCCTCCCGGTCGGGGTCGGTGGCGAGATATATGTTCCTCGCGCCGTCGCCGGCGGACTTGAGGTCCTTCAGCAGGGACCGCTTGTCCTGCATAACGACGTAGGAAGGTTCGAAGTCCTCTTCCACTTTGACGCCGATCTTGCTCTTCGGCAGGTCTCGGAGGTGTCCCTGCGAGGCAGTGACCACATACTTTCTGCCCAGAATCTGCCCCACCGTCCTGGCTTTGGCCGGCGACTCCACAATCACCAGGTCCTTGCCCTTGGTGCTCGGGGTGGATGAGCGGGAAGAAGTTCGGGTCGATGAACCACGGGTCTTGCCCGCCGAGCGAGCCGGGGTCTTGGTCTTCGCCGGAGCCTTGGTCTTCTTCGTTGCCGCTGCCGGTCCCTTCCCGGCAGCGGTTTCCTTGCCTGACTTCTTGCTGGTGGCGCCTTTCGCGTTAGTTGCCATGCGTCACCTCCACGGCCGACGCTTTGACATAGTGCATACTACCTACCTGTTCTACAAATCCCTTGATTTCCAGCAATGCCAGCATGCTGGATATGGAAGCAATGGGCATCCCTGATACGCGGCACAGGTCATCGACATGTACCGGCTTGGCCGACAGACACCGCAGAAGAGCTGCCTCTCCTTCGTCCATTTCGGCGATTTCCGCCTCGCCCATCTCGTTTGACAATTTGCCTTGACCATTCGGCTCAGCGACGGTCCTTCCGACAGCAGCCTCGGAAGACTCTGGCGACGGCAGGTTCAATTCTTCCAGAATGTCAGTGTAATCGGCAACCAGTTTGGCCCCTTCCTTTATCATTCGGTTGGTGAACTGGCTAGCAGGAGAGAAAATGTCTCCCGGAACACAGAACACCTCGCGGTTCTGCTCCAGGGCCTGGTAGACGGTCCATCGAGTGCCGCTGCCCTCGGCCGCCTCCACCACCAGTGTACCCAGCGTCATTCCGCTGATCAGCCGGTTGCGGCGGGGAAAACTGCGCGGATCAGGGCGCATTCCCAGCGGGTGCTCACTGACCACCGCGCCACGTTCCTGAATCTGGCGGAAGAGGCTGGCGTGTTCCTTCGGATAAACGGAATCCAGGCCACCCGCTACCACTGCGATGGTACGTCCGCCGCACTCGAGGGCCGCCCGGTGCGCCACGCCGTCGATACCGAGCGCGAGTCCGCTTATCACGGTTATGCCTGCCGAAGCAAGGTCCCGGCTCAGTACTGAGGCTGCTTTGCGTCCGTACGCCGTTGGACGGCGCGTCCCAACGATTGCCACCGAGCATTCATCCGCGGGGGTGATTTCGCCTGTGCAATACAAAACCGGCGGCGGGTCGGAGATCTGCTTGAGGCGAGTCGGGTATTCTTCGCAGTTCCAGTTGGTGGCTGCTACGCCCGCCCTCTCCAGCGAAGCCATCTTCTCATCGGGATCCAGCTGCCGCCGGGCTGCAACGACCTCCTGCACGGTGCGGGAATCGAGCCCCGCTTCGTTCAGCTCATTCGGTCCCGCCAGCCACGCCTGCTCCAGATTGTCGAAGTAAGACTCCAGTCTTCGAAAGCGGGCGGCTCCCAATTGCGGTATGGAGCTGAGCGCCACCCAATATTTCAGGTCATCCATGTTCGCGATTCTAGCACAGCCCAAAATGCGCCAACAACGCAATACGGTCACCTTTCTAGGGCTATTGCATTTGGATTTTGGTGAATTGGGATAGCAATGTGGCGAGGTAGTTGTTGTCCCACCCGGCCCGTTTCAGCTTGCCTCTCATGGATCCTTTGGAGGGTTCCAGCCGGGCCAGGTTTAGCGCCAGTTTGCGTAGCAGGGCCAGATTGTCCGGGCAGTTGTCCTTCCGGTTCCGGGACTGGTCCTCATTGAACACCACATCCAGCACCCAGTGCAGTTGGTTCTCGATTCCCCAGTGGGCCCGCGCGATTTGGTTGAACCGCGCCGGCGGAAATGCCTGGCTCAACAGATAGTACCGGCTCTCGACACTGCTATGGCCTCCCTCCTAGCGGCTGGCGGTTATCTTCCCCACTGCCGCAAGCCCGGGCCACTGGTGCCGCTCCTGCAGCCAGGCCACATCGCTGCTTATGCTGGCCGTCCGGATCTCGATACGCCCGTGCCCCTTGTTGGTCTGGCTTGCCTGTGCCACGTCTGTGGCCGAATCGTCGAGGAACAGGCGCACATCATCGTTCAGGGACTCCTGGTTGCCCTTGAGGACCAGTACGTAATCGGCCCCCTGGTCCAGCACCTGCTGGGACAGCCTTCTCTGGCAGTGCATGGCGTCAGCGGTGACCACCATTCCCGGCAGGGCCAGCATTTCCAGGAGTTTGGGCACTGCGGTTATCTCGTTGGACTTGCCGTCAACGGCCAGTTGCCCCAGCACCAGGCGCTGCTCTGCGGCCCAGGCATTGACCAGGTGCAGAGGCGACTTGGCCTCGGCGCGGTCATAGGAGCGCCGCAACGTCTTGCCGTCTATGGCCAGGACCCCCTCGCAGCCTTGGGCAAACTGGCCCATGAACCCCAGAAACCACTTCTGGAATGCCTCTGGGTCCAACAGGCGAAACACCCTGGAGAAGGTGTCGTGGCTGGGGATGCCATTCCTGAGCGGCAGGAAGGATTCCAAGAACTCCCGCTTTGAGTGGCCGAAGAGGGCCATGTCGGTGCACGTTTCGCCGCCGCATAGGATGGCGCAAAGGGCAATGATCAGGATGTCGTGCAGAGAATGCCGCTCTGCGTTTCCGTGTCTGGGATCCTCCAAGGGCTCCAATTCCTCAATCGTCATCCCCATCACCACTGCCTCCACACAACTCAGCGCCAAAGCACTGTGTCTTCCTCAACACCTGCTACTCTAAAACCTCCAACACCACTCCCCCGCAAATGCGATTGCCCTGGTCACCTTGCCCGCCGACGCCCCGCCGTCACTGCCTTAAGCGCAAGTTCGTTGACAAGGTTTTGAGGTGGCTGTATAGTTCATACGCTTAGACACCCGCAAAGAAATGGGTTGAGGTGTTGGGTTGCGCATCGCGCTCTGCGGTGCCGGCCGGACCCCAGAGGAAGCAATCCGCAAGCTGTCATGACCATCGCAGCTCAACATCCCGATAGGAATCGGGATACCCCTTTCTCCCCCCGGACGCCCTTTTTCCTTTTTCGGTTCAACCCATCGTTTTTGCGGCTGTCTGCCAATTTCTTTCGCACCTCACAGTGAGCTGGGAGGACTCCCCTTATGCAAATGCGCGATTTCGTCGTTCGGTTCGCCGGTGAAGGCGGACAGGGTGTCGTAACTTCGGCTGAGGGCTTGGCCCAATCGTCAACCCAGGTGGGCTATCACGCCCTGACTTTCGCCACTTTTCCGTCGCAGATTTTAGGCGGCCCAACTTGGACCCAGGCCCGCATCTCCGTCGACCCTGTCCTGGCCCCCGGGGACGACGTTGACGTCTTGGTGGCTTTCAACCAGGAAGCCTACGATAGCCACGTCTCCGACGTACGGGAAGATGGCGTCGTCATCTTCAACTCCACCGAGTTTGAGCTGGAAGGCGACGCCCGTGCCTTCGGGCTGCCGGTCGAAGAGCTGGCTCGCTCCACAGGCAACAACCGCGCCGCCAACATGGTGATCATGGGCGCCCTGGCCCACTTGGTGAACATGCCCCACGAATATCTTGAAGAGTTCGTGGAGAAGCGCTTCAGCCGCGGCAGGGACGGCGACGACGAGATTATCCGCTCCAACATCCAGGCACTGCGCTTGGGACGCGAGCACATCGCCATCAGCGGCTTGAGCCTCGGCGACCTCGCGCCGGCACATATGCCGGAATACCAACAGTTGATGATAAAGGGCAACGAAGCCCTGTCGCTGGGGGCTATCGCCGGAGGACTGGAATTCTACGTCGGTTACCCCATTTCGCCGGCCACGCCAATTCTGCTCTATATGGAGCGCAATCTGGTTGGCAAGGACCGTTTCGCCTACCAGGTGAGCTCTGAAATCGAGTCCATCACTGCCATTCTCGGTGCTGGCTACGCTGGCAAGCGATCAATGACCGCCACAGCCGGTCCCGGCGTCTCCCTTATGAGTGAAGGCTTAGGGCTGAGTTGGGTCGCGGAGATCCCGCTGGTAGTGGTCAACGTGCAGCGTGGTGGACCGGCCACCGGATTGCCCACCAAGACCGAGCAGTCCGACCTGATGAGTTGCATGTTCCCGGCCCATGGCGACGTGCGATTGCCAGTCATTGCCGTTGGCACCGTCGAAGAGTGCTTCTATGGCGCAGTGAAGGCCATCGAGTGGGCCGAGAAGTACCAGGGACCCGTTATCCTGATGTCCGAAATGGCCCTGGCCGAGCGGGCCCAGAACATACCCAAGCCGGACCTGAGCAAGATCGAGCCCGCCAAGCGCTGGGTGTACGAAGGGAACAACGGCTACAAGCGCTACGCCGGCTTCGAACTGTCTCCCATGCCTGTGCCCGGTAGGCCCGGCGCCTACGTTGCCAATGGCAGCGAGCACGACGACATCGGCGATACAACCCACCTTCCTGAACGCCACATACAGATGACGCAGCGGCGCTTCAGCAAGATTGCTCTCCTGGAAGAAGAAGATTACGAGCGGGAAGGCGCGGAGCATTCCGTCGCCATGCTCCCCTGGGGCGGCAGCAAGGGGCCGGCACGGGAAGCGTACGACATGCTCAAGCAGCAGGGCGTCCCCGTGGGCTGGTACTACACGATGTTCCTGAACCCCCTCCCACCCAAGCTGCTGGAAGAACTCAAGCAGAAGGACTTGGTCATTGTCCCTGAGCTGAACTACCAGGGCCAGTTCTCCACAATACTGCGGGGACTGGGCGTGAAGGCCGAATCCATCACCCAGTACACCGGGCTGCCCTTCAGGGCACGCACCCTGGTGGAGCGGATTTCCGAAATGACCAATTCCTGGTCAACGGAGGCTGTAGCTGTATGAGCAAGAAGAACCCGGAATACGACTTCAAATGGTGCCCCGGCTGCGGAGACTTCGGTGTGCGCCGGGCCCTCGAAATCGCCATGATAGACCGGCTAGAAGAAACCGGTCTGCCCATGGAAAATAACGTCGTAGTGGCCGGCATCGGCTGCTCTGGCAACCTCGTCCACCTTCTTGAAGGCGACCAGCCCTACGGAATGCACGGCATCCACGGGCGTTCCCTCCCCATCGCCCTCGGCGTAAAGATGGCCCGTCCTGAGCTCAATGTCGTGGTCGTTGCCGGCGACGGCGACTTCCTCAGCATCGGTGGAGAGCATATCGGCCCTCAGGCCGCCCGCAACGTCAACATCACCGCTGTCGTCATGGACAACGGCGTCTATGGCCTGACCAAGGGACAGAGTTCCCCGACCACCAAGCTGGGCGTCATAACCAGTTCCACCCCCTACGGCAAGATCGAGAGCCAGATTAATCCCCTGGAGCTATACCTGACCCTCGGAGTATCCTACATAGCGTCGGGCTTCTCCGGTCAGCCGAGGCCCCTGTCCCAGCTCATCAAGCGCGGCATGGAGCACTCTGGGTTCTCCATCGTGCACGTCCAGTCTCCATGTACCACTTACAACGACACCTTTGAGGAGTTGAAGGGCAACCCTCGCAAGGGAATCGAGCCTACGCTGTGGGACGTCCCGGACGACCACGACTACAGCAGTAGGGGCGCTGCCTATGACTTGCTGCAACGTAGCGGACTGCCCGTCGGCGTGGTCTATCACGACGAGGACCGTCCCGCCCTGGAGCAACGAGTGGAACATATGTGGGATACCGCCCGCGCCCGTTCCGCCGAAGAATTGATGGCCGCATTCGAGTTCTAGCAATCCCGGGACGTCGGACTGAAAAAGCTGGGGGCGGGTTAATCACCCGCCCCTAAATCTTGGGCCCCCGAATCTTTTACAGAGGGCGGTTAAGTGGAAGCGCCGTAGTTGGGCTGCTCCACCTGGTCCTCAATGTCCTGGTACTTGGAGGGGCACTTCACCAGGATCTCGTTCGCATGGAAGACTCCCTCCTCGGAGTAGCTTCCCTCCAGGATAATTTCAGAATGAGGATTGAAGAAAAGGTCCGGCAGCACTCCGTCGTATGTTGCCGCCAGCATGGCCAAACCGGATGCCGTCCCTTCCTTGTCGGTAATCTGGAAGTGGGATACGGTGGATTTCTCCGGTCGGTCGAACGTGCCTTCCACCAGCATGCCCGACACCCTCACCATCTGTCCGTCTTCGATCCCCTGCACGACCTGCCGGTCGTTGAACTCGCTGACGGTGAGGAAAAATCGGGTGTTTTCGCCGAACGCGGCCCATATCATGAAGGCGAGAGCAAGCGACACCACAGCGGCTATAATGATGAACCGCGTCCGGTGGGAACGACTCTCCGGTGGCTCGTTGATCTCCAGTCCTGCGCCTTGGGCTTCCAAATCAATCTCCGGAAATCAGCGGAATTACCACCGGTACATTGTGATAATAATAACAAATACGGCTGAAACTGCCAACGCGGGCCGATGGCCCTTCGGTCGAGGAAGCGCGTCGGGCTGCAGCGTCCGGTTTCCGCAAAGGAACTCCCTTCCGCCGGGACTGGATCCCATCTTCTGGCGCAACTGCCAAATTGAAGTGCGAAACAAACCGGCGGCCATTCCTTTCCACTAGTCGGAGTTCCCCAGATAGTCGGGGTTCCCCGGAGGAAATGAAATTGCTGACATTTCCTGGTTGTGTGCCGCGGTCACGCACGGGTACCATTATTGTAATGAATCGTACTTCTATTGTGATGAATCGTATTTCGCTGCTGGCCTTCCGAACTCCAGAAAGCTCTGGCCGACACCCGAAACTTTACAAAACTTTACAAAACTTTACACGCTATAGAAACAATTCTCTGCGGGAGTTTGCTGCCCCGACAGGGCCTCTGGCGGTAACCCCGATAGACTTCCGATGCAGGCGGCTTTCCCATGTGCTGGGACGCGAGGCAATGCGCCCTCCCATTCCTCGGGTGCAAATTGCCGGGAATAAGCCGCATGAGCCGGATCCTCGGAAAGCGGGCTGCCTGAATTGACCAGCGGAAACTCCGACTGCGCCATCTACGTTGAAGGCTTGGAGAAGAGTTACCGGGACTGGCCGGTACTTTGGGACCTGGACTTGACCGTTCCCTGGGGTGAGGCACTGGCCCTTTTCGGCGCCAACGGGGCTGGCAAGACCACTCTACTACGGATATTGTCCACCGGCGCCCGGCCGGACGCCGGGACAGTGCGCATTTCCGGCCGCGACCTCCGCAGACACACCTCGGAAGTCCGCTGGCGCATCGGCGTTGTGGGGCACCGCAGTTTCCTATACGACGACCTGACCCCGCGCGAAAACCTGAACTACTACGCGAGGCTTTACGACCTCGGAAACCGGGCCGAACGGGTGAATGACGTCCTCGAACGCGTGGGACTTGCCCGTCGCGCCGATCACCGTGTCCGCGCCCTGTCCAACGGCATGCAGCGCCGCGCCGCCATCGCCCGCGCCATCCTGCACCGGCCGGATGTGCTGCTCCTCGACGAGCCCGAGGCGGGTCTTGACCGAGACTCCCGCCGCATGCTGGGCGACCTCCTGTCCGAATGGACCGGAGGGGGCGGTTCCGTCATCTTCACTACTCATGACATCGAGCTGGGTCTGGCTTGGGGACACCGTTCGGCCGTGCTGGTCGGAGGGAAACTCTCCCTTCCCGAAGGTGGAGCAACGGAGATACAGCATGCCCTTTCTCCGTCGGATCCGGCCAGGAACGCGCCGTGAACCCTCTGCTGCGGCACATGGCCACGATGGTCTGGAAGGACATCGTGCTCGAGCTGAGGTCGCGAGAGCTCGTGGTCTCTGTCATCGTCTTCGGGCTGCTGGTAGTCATCGTCTTCAGCTTCGCCCTCGACCCTGAACCCGGCCAGGCCACCAAACTCGCTCCCGGTATCCTGTGGGTGGCCTTCGCCTTCGCCGCCACTCTGGCGATGAACCGCTCTTTTGTCCGCGAACAGGAAGCCGGCGCACTTGAAGGCCTGCTTGTGTCGCCGGTAAGCCGCGACGCCATCTTCCTCGCCAAGGCGGCATCCAGCTTCATATTCATGCTGCTGGTGGAAGCTGTGCTACTTCCCGCCTACGCGGTTATGCTGGACTTCTCGGCCCTCTCCTGGACTCTTGGCGTTACCATCCTGCTGGCTACCCTCGGATTCGCCCTTATAGGAACGCTGTTTTCCGCCCTGGCGGCACAGACCCGCTCCCGCGAAATACTGCTGCCGGTCTTGTTCTTCCCCATCGTGCTGCCGGTCATTCTGGCCGCCGTCGAGTCCACCACCCGCGCCGTGGGAGGCGAGACTTTCGTGGGCGTGGGCCGATGGTTACCGCTGATCGCAATTTTCGACGCGCTGTTTCTGGTAATATGTCCGTGGGTTTTTTCATTCGTTGTAGAGGATTAACGCGGATTGGCGAATACGGACAGAATCGCGAGGCGACCTCGCGCGAGTGCCGGGGCCAGGCCAGGATGGCGAATCACTCCGCGTTTGGTTGTCGGAATCATCGCCGCTGTACTGCTGGTGGTCAGCCTGTACATGATGTTCATGGTGGCTCCCACCGATGCCAATCTCGGCAATGTGCAGCGTGTGTTCTACATCCACGTCCCCATCGCCCTGATGTCCTTCCTCGCCTTCTTCCTGGTCTTCGTCGGCAGTCTGATGTACCTGATCAAGCGCAGCGGCCGGTGGGACAGCTTGGCGCTCTCGGCTGGCGAAGTGGGGGTCGTGTTCGTCTCGCTGGCCTTGATTACCGGCGTCATCTGGGCCAAGCCCGTCTGGAACGTCTGGTGGACCTGGGAGCCTCGCCTCACGACCACGCTCGTGCTGTGGCTCATCTACGTCGGATACTTGATGGTGCGGGCCTACGCCCCCGATCGCTCCCGCGCGGCCGTCTACTCCGCGGTCGTCGGTATCATCGGCTTCGTCGACGTGCCCATCGTCTACTATTCCGTGCAGTGGTGGCGTTCCATCCATCCTGACCAGGTGGTGGGACCACTGGCCGACACGGGTTCCCTGGACCCTACGATGTACCTGGTCCTAATGGTCTCCATGCTTGCTTTCCTTTTCTTCACCATTTGGCTGGTGCTGGAACGGATGGCCTCCCGCGACGCCGAAGACGACCTCGGCCATCTCCGTTTCGAGCTGCGACGGGAGGGACGCTCCGCCGAAGCGTAGCCTTGGATCTTCCTGCATCTCCCCCTTCACGGTGAGGACAGCCAACGGATCGAGTACTGAATATGTTGCCCTTGTTACAGATAGACCTGCCGCCGTCCAACCTGCCTTACCTGGTATCTGCCTTCGTAGTGACCGGGGTAGTATTCCTCGGCTACATCTACTTCATCTTCAAGCGAAGGCAGGAAACCCGGAACGAAATCGGCCGCCTCCTGACCTCCCTGGAAGAGGTGGAAACGGGCGATCGAGCGGCGCCCTGACACGTCGCGCATATCGATTGCGCCGAATTTGAGAAACGATAAGGCCCTCCCCAATCTGGAAGAGGGCCTCGGTCTTCGCGGTATCCGCGCCCGCGACTACCGGCTGACTTCGTGGTCCTGGAACCGGTCCCGAAGCACCTTCTTGTCAAACTTGCCCACGCTGGTCTTGGGTATTTCCTCGATAAACACCACGTCGTCGGGAATCCACCATGAAGCGAACCGCGGCCGGATGAACTCCAGCACCTCGCTCCTGTCCAGCGTGTCCCGGTACTCCGCGTGGGGTACCACGCAAGCAAGCGGCCGCTCCTGCCACGTGGAATGCGGTATCGCGATGACCGCCGCCTCCAGCACGCCCGGATGGGCGATGATGGCCGTCTCCAGGTCCACCGATGATATCCATTCGCCGCCGCTCTTCACCATGTCCTTGACCCGGTCGCCGATCTGGATGTTCCCCAATCGGTCCACCGACGCTATGTCGCCGCTATGATACCAGCCGTCGATGAACGTCTCGTCGCTGCGCGGATCGTTCCGGTATTCGGCGGCGATCCAGGGACCCCGGAACAGCAGTTCCCCGCGTTGCTCGCCGTCCCACTCGAGGTCTACTCCGTTCTCGTCAACCAGCCTCATCTCCACGCCGTACACCGGCACACCCTGCTTGCCCTGTTCAACCAGAAGGGCATCGCCCTCTACCCCGTCCAGTTCGCTGGGCAGGCGGTTGTAGGAGACCAACGGCGAGGCCTCGGTCATACCGTAAGCCTGTATCAGGTCAACGCCCAAACGCTCCTTGAATGTCTCTATCATGCTGATCGGCACCGCCGAGCCTCCGCTTACCACCGCCCGCAGGCTGGAGAGGTCGAACTCCTCTTCGGTGCGCGACAGGTAGTCCAGCATCCCCACCCAGATTGTGGGCACGCCCAGGCTGATGGTTACTCCCTGTTCGCTGATCAGCCGGCAGACTGCGGCGGGGTCGGGGCGCACTCCCGTCAGCACCTGCGTCGCGCCCGTCATGGTCGCCGAGTACGGCACACCCCAGCTGTTGGCGTGGAACATCGGCACCACCGCCATCACCACGTCGCGCTCCCGAACGCCTGCAGCGTCGGCGCTGCACTCCATCATCGCGTGCAGAATCTGCGCCCGGTGTGTGTAGGTGACCCCCTTCGGCCTGCCAGTGGTCGCCGACGTATAGCACAGCCCTGCCGGATCGTTCTCGTCCAGCGACGGCGAGTCAAAGTCGTCTGACGCGGCGTCCATGAGGTCCTCGTATATATGGGCCGCCGGTAGCGATGTCTTGAAGTCGCGGTCGCCCGTCAGCACCACGAAATGCTCCACCGTTTCCAGACGCGACACCAGCGGTTCCAGAATGGGCACCAGGTCAGGATCCACCAGCAGCACCTTGTCTCCAGCGTGATTCAGGATGTACGTAAGGTCATCGGGCGACAGGCGGATGTTGGTCGTATGGGTGACCGCCCCCATAGTCGGGGGCGCGAAGTAGGCCTCCAGGTGCCTATAAGTGTTCCAGGCGAAAGTCCCCACCCGGTCTCCTTTCCCTATGCCGAGACCGGCCAGCGCGTTGCACAGCCGGTTCACCCTGCCCTTCAGGTCGCGGTAGGTATAGCGATGAACGCCGTCGCCCTCGCGGGTGATGATTTTCTTATTCGGGAAGTATGTGTTGGCGCGGTCCAACAGCCCCGGCACCAGTAGCTGGTAGTTCATCATGGCGCGTTGCCTCCGTTGGTGGGATTTGCGAGCGTATCTGGCAAACTATGGCGACTTGATATTCACGCCGCCATCCACGGCCCACGTCTGCCCAGTAATATATGACGCAGCGGGCGACGCGAGAAAGACACAGAGATAGCCCGGTTCCTTCAGTTCGCCTAGTCTGTCCAGCGGCACCTGGCCCTTCGCCTGCTCCTGCCGAGCTTCGTACGCTTCCGCCGACAACTGTTCCGGGTCAGGGAAGTACCCCGGCGCGACCGTGTTCACCCGCACTCTGTAGGGAGCCCACTCCTGCGCCAGGCTCTCGGTAAAACGCATCACTCCCGCCTTGGCGGCATCGTATGCCGCAGAACCCGCTCGCCCTCGGAACGATGCAAATCCGGAGATGTTGATAACGCAGCCGCTTCCGCGCTCCAGCAGATGCGGACCAATCGCCCGGCACCCCTGGAACGCCTCGGTGAGGTTCACATCCACTACGAAGTGCCATTCCTCTTCGCTCATGCCCTTCGTGCCGTCCGGAAGGTTGGCCACGGGCTTGCGGATGGCGTCGCCCACGCAGTTCACCAGCGTATCCACTCGTCCGAACTCCCGCAGGGTGTCCGACGCGATGCGCTCCATGTCGGCAGCCTTCGTCGCATCGCCGGTCAGCGGGAGGGCGTTCCGGCCAAGGGCGCGGATTTCCTCCGCCACCTACCCCACGGTCCCGGGAGACAGGCTGGTTACAGCGACATCGGCACCCGCTTCCGCGAACGCCAGCGCGATGCCCTTGCCGATGCCCCGGCCGGCGCCTACCACCAGCACCTTCTGTCCGCTTATGTCAAATTGCGGCAGGCTCATTTATAAGCTCCCTCCAGTCGTCCCACATCGTGAGCGAAACCTCAACGTGCTCTGATAAGTCTCTCGGCGCCCGCCGGGATTCGCATCCGCTCAATGGGCAGCTAGAGCACTCCGGCGTCCTTGTGCAGCACACCTGACCGTGCAGACGCAGCAGCTCGTGCACGTCCACCATGGCCATCGACAGGTCGGCAAACTCCCTGTGCCGCCTACGATAGACGCACTTGAGGTGTTCACGCAACGGCGCGGGCTGCTTCCTTCCCCATTCCAGGCCGAATACCCTGTCCAGCACCCTGACGCAGTTGGCGTCCAGGGGCAGCGCATCATCCCCCCAGCCATAGGCCAGCACGCACTCGGCGATCTTGTCGCCCACGCCCTTGATCCGCAGCAGCCCCTCTCGCCAGCGCGGCACGCCAGGCGCCAGTTCCGCCGCCATGGACACCACGATCGGCAACTGCCCGGCCCGCACGATTCCTCGTGCGTCGTCCGCCACATTGTCCTTCGTCTCGACCAGTGTTTCGGCATCCGGAAATCTCCGGAAGAACTCTCGGCACATCTCCACCAGCAGTGCGTCCCGCGTTCGCGCGCTGAGCCCGAACAGCACCAGCGTCAGGTACGGGCTCCGGCGATGTCCTTCGCGTGCCCAGACCTCCGATTCCCATGAAAATTCACGATGCGCGGTCTTCAGTTCCGCCATCAGTTTCACGAGTCGGTGATCTGGCATGGAATTCATCTGAAGCCCTCCTTTTGACGCCACCCGGCGGCGCAGGTATCATTTGGCGGGCACAGGCCCATTTTACTATCGTTTATCGATTCGAATTAATCTGCCTGTTAATTGCAGGAGGACACCCGATGAAGGCAGTCTATATCAACGAGCACGGCGGCACTGACATGCTCATCTGCGGCGACCGGCCCGAGCCCGAAGTCGGCCCGGGAGACGTGATGTTGCGAGTGCGGGCCAGCGCGCTGAACCACCTCGACCTGAACCTGCGCGAAGGCCGTACCTACCGTGGACCCCTGCCCCGCATCCTCGGCTGCGACATCGCGGGCGAGGTGGTCGCCATCAGCCCTGCGGCCAACACTTCGCTCAGGATCGGCGACCGCGTCATCCTCAATAACCGCGTGACCTGCGGCTCGTGCCACAGCTGCCAGTTGGGTATGGACCAGAATTGCCCCAACCAGGAGCGACTCGGAGTCGACCTGGACGGCGGCCACGCGGAATACATCACCGCGCCGGCCATCAATGCCCACGTAATCCCCGACGACATGGACTTCACTGAGGCCGCTGCCCTTCCCATCGCGGCCCACACCGCTTGGCATTGCCTCGTGACCCAAGCGCAGATACGCCCGTGGGACGACGTGCTGATCCAGGCCGCAGGCAGCGGCGTCGGCAGTATGGGCATCCAGATCGCCAAGATGATGGGTGCCCGGGTAATCACCACTGCCGGCATCGAGTGGAAGCTGGACCGGGCGGCAGAGCTGGGCGCCGACGAAGTGATCAACTACAACGAGTCGCCCAATTTCAGCCAGCGGGTGCTGGAGCTCACCGAAGGTCGCGGCGTGGACCTCGTATTCGACTGCGTCGGCGCCTCCGTTTGGGAAGAGAACCTGCTGTCGCTGAAGGCCGGGGGACGGTTGGTTATCACCGGCGTCACCAGTGGTGCCACCGCCAACTTGAACCTGTCCTTGCTACAGAGCAAACCCCTGCACCTCATGGGCAGCGGCGGCCGCAGCAATCGCACCTTCGCCGACTTCATGAAGGTCGTGCACCACGGTTCCCTTGGCGGCATAGCCGGCCGCATTTTCCCCCTCGAGGAGATCGGCGCCGCCCATCAGGCCATGGCCGACCGCGACTTCTTCGGCAAGATCGTCATCGAGAGCTAGGACTGTCTGCTCTTTCCCTCTCGGTAGCCAACCGGCAGGTCAGACGGTAAAATCTACCTGCCTGAAATGAATCACATCATCCTCAAAGGAGCAGTCAATGAAAATCGCCCGCTACGAGGCTCACGGGGCCATCCACCACGGTGTGGTCGACGGGGACAACGTCGCCGCCATCGACGGCAGTCCCTTCGGCGAGTTCACCGTCACTGACCACGTCCACAAACTGTCCGACGTCAAGCTGCTCGCCCCCGTGGAGCCCGGCAAGATCCTGGCAATGGGCCTGAACTACACCACCCACATCGGCGACCGGCCTGCCCCCGAGTACCCCATGGTCTTCCACAAGACCCCGACCAGCGTCATCGGCCCCAACGACTCCATCATCCGTCCCAAGGAGGTCCAGAGGTTTGACGCCGAGGGCGAGATGGTCGTTGTCATCAAGGACAACTGCCGCTACGTCTCCAAGGCCGACGCACTGAACCACGTCTTGGGATACACCTGCGGCAACGACGTCTCCGCCCGCGACTGGCAGCGCCGCGACCGCAATGAAAACAACTCCGACTGGTGGCGCGCCAAGTCAGCCGACACATTCTCGCCGATGGGTCCGTGGATCGAGACCGACGTCGACCCGTCCGACCAGTGGCTGCAGACCCGCGTCAACGGCAACGTGGAGCAGGACCAGAGCACCAAGGACCTCATCTTCGACGTGCCGACTATGATTGAGTTCCTCACCAAGTACGTTACCCTGAACGCTGGCGACTGCATCTACACCGGCACCCCAGGTACAACGCAGAACATGGAAGAGGGCGCCGTCTGCGAGATCGACATTAGCGGCATTGGCGTTCTCCGCAACACCGTAAAACTCGAGGCCTAGACTCCCAACCTGCCTGAATCGGCATCAAGCAACTCGCAAACCAAGCGCCGGCGGCAAATCACCGTCGGCGCATTCCTTTTGAGAACGCGGGCCCAGTGCCCGCAGGCTTCATGGCTTCATCACCCGCAGGGTGTAGGCATCCCCTTCCATGATCCCGGCAATCTGGGGCGACATGCTGCGAAAGTCGTCCGCCGTTGCGGATATTATCCTTCCCGACAGGCCTCGGCTCTCGTCCGACGCCAGCCACACTGCCAGCTCGGCGCAGTCGTCAATGGAAGCCCCGCCTCCTGAGAGCACGCGCTGGCCCAACGCGTGGATGAATTCAGCCCCAGCCTCGGCAGCCTGTTCCGTCATCTTCTCCCACATATCGGTATGCACCGACCCGGGTCCGAGGGCGTTGACCGTTATCCCTTTGCCTTCCAGCTCCTGCGCCAGCACCTCGGTCAGCCGGACCACCGCCGCCTTGCTCGAGCAGTAGGCAGACATGTTGCTCCAGGCGTTGGCAACACCTGCGCCAGACAGGTTGATGATCTTGCCGCCGCCTTGTTCGATCATCACCGGAACGACAGCTCGACAGACGAGGAACGTACCTGTCAGGTTGACGTTTATCGTGTCCACCCACTCGGAGATGTTGTTGTCCTGCAACGGGCCTACCGGCCCGGAGGTGCCCGCGTTATTCACCAGCACGTCGATGCGCCCGAACCTCTCCACTACCCTTCGGGCCAGCCGTGCAGTGGCCATCTCGCTGGTGACATCGGTACGTACGGCGATGGCCTCCGCGCCCAGTTCCGCTACCGCAGTGGCGGCCTCCTCAAGATCCGGCTCGCTGCGGGCAGCAAGCGCCACCCGCGCTCCTTCCCGGGCGTAGGCCAACGCGATGGCCTTGCCGATGCCGCGCCCGGCCCCCGTGATTACTGCCACCTGCCCATCCAGCCTCATGCCATTCCCTCGCTCAATGCCCAGTCTACTCTCGCCACGGACGGACCAGCCTCCCGTTTCGATGCTCTGGAGGCCAGACTATGACCTTCCGTCCATGCTGCCACTGCACCAACAGCGCGGGCTTGTCTGTAGGCCGCCCGGTCTCTGTGTCGACGCAAAACCTGCCGTAGAAGGTCGTGAAGTCCTGCGAAGACGCAGCCTTGCGCAATTCTCCATCCTCAAGGCTGCCGCATTCCTCGACACAGCGTTGGATCGCGACGCCGACAGCGTATGCTTGCGCCATCGGGTAGTCAATCACCGGATGCCCGGCCCGCCTCAGCGAACCCCGCACTTCCTCCACGCTCGGGCCATAGTCTATGTCGTACCCGGCGTCCGGCTCCCACTGGCTCGGGCCGACGAAGTTCTCCGCGCCTTTGCCCAGGCGCTTCCTGAAGGAGCCCACCCCGGCGGCCACCACGGCAACCACGTCGACGGACGGAGCCACCTTCGCCAGCTGTTCCGCCAGGTCGAGGTCGTTCCGGAAACGCCCGACCGCAACCAGCACTTCCGGTGCGGACCGACTCACATGCTGCACAAACTCTCCGAAGTCCTCGGTCCCAACGTTGAACTGCTGCGACATGACTATGCGGAACCCAGCTGCCTCCGCACCACGTTCCACTCCGCGTATCACATCTCGCGGAAACGCCCCCGTCGCTGCCCTCAGCAACGCCACGGTCGACGTCGCCGGCCAACCCTCCTGAACCGCCGGAAGCAGCCCGGCAAGGTATTCGTCGGCCGGTGTCAGGATCCCTACAACCCACGGGTTGCCGCGTTGATAGACAACCGGCGAAGCTCCCCCCTGGTTCCACATCAGCCTTCGGCGGGACTGCGCTATCTCGGCCGCCGCATTGGTAAGCACGGCTGAGTACGGCCCGACCAGCAGGTTAACCCGGTCAGCCATGATCAGGTGATCGGTCACGGCCCGCACCTTGTCCCGAAGACTCTCGTCGTCGTGCCAGATGATTTCAACTGGAACGGTGTGTCGCCCGACTGTCATGCCACCGGAGCGGTTCACGTCGTCGGCCCAGCAACGGATGCCAGACAGCGTTTGCCTGCCCTGCAGCCTGAACTGCCCCGTCAGCGATACGGGAATGCCGACCTTGATTGCCATCAATTGCTCAAGTGCTTGCCGAAACACAAATCCGCCCCTCCCATGGTGTCTTCAGGAGGGACGGATTTCGAGAATCGGTTGTTGGCTCCTTACCCGCTAGTTGCGAGAGCGGAAGAGACCGAAGGAGCTGGTGTAGCCGTGCAGGAAGGTCGTCCCTCCCACCGGGCCGATTTCACCGTTGCAGAAGAAGCCGCCCAGCGGCACCTGTCCCAGCTTCTCTCGGAAGATGTCGGTGTCATGGTTTGGCCGACCGTAGAGGTACTGTCCGCGGCCCAGGCAAGAGAAGAGGAGCGCCCCTGGCACTTCGTTCTCCCTGTTATCCGCCGCGTAGCGCTCCAGCACCAACGTCAGGTCCTGGGCCGATGTCTCGGCATCGCGCAGATGGAACTGCACCAGTTGCCCTTCCTTCAGCATCTCGCCGACGGCGAGGCTGCCCGTTCGCTGGTCCATCCCCACCACGTTTCGGATCAGGAAGTCTCCCTGCGCCGGGCTGTCCAGCAGTTCATCCATGACCACGCCGAGGAACAACGAGTTGCTCATCAGTTGTTGGTCACGTTCCGGCAGGGACCGGTAAAGGTCCTGCAGCACCGCCATCGGTGGATGCCCGTCAAGCTCCGCCAGCACGTTTTGGCGGCTGGACGTGATGCGCATGGCCTGTCCTATCGGCCGGCAGCCCTGGGCCACGACCGTGTCCACCGTAATGTTGCCGTGCAGCGCAAGACCGATGGCTCCGGTGTCGTAGACCTGTCCGTCCAGGAAAAGAGCGTTGTCGCCGGGGCGCTGGGCGCCGCTGGCGAGCCCGCCAATCTTCGCCGCCCGCGGGAAGGCGAAGTCCAGTCCCATGATCAGGTTCTGCACCGGGAACGAGAACGGGTCCGCCAGCAACACAAACTGCGGCTCCTGACCCTCGTAGACGCCAACCAGGTCGCGCCAGTTGTCTGGGCCGGCATCGAGGTCCGGCAGACTCTCCCCGTCAAGGTGGAAGGCCTCGACGGCTACCCCCGGAAGAGTAGCGGCAGTTACCGACAGTGCCGGCCGCTGCTCCACTTCCATTCCCGCACCTATGATGCCGCCACCCGAGCAGCCGAAGGTGTGCTCCGTCCCCAGGATCTCGCTCAGCATCGGGTTTACCCGGCCATAGTCCGCCTGGTAATGCGGCGAGACGAACGCGACCGTTAACTGGGGTGATTCACCCAGTTGCCCGCGTATGGATTCGGCGCACTCGGCCAAGGCGCCGTCCAGGTTGACTTGTTCAGATATGGCCGACGCCCACTTCATCAGGCCACCTCCTGCATTTGACCATGTGATTGCGGCCAGTATAGCACTCACGCACCGGTGGCCGTTGACGCAGCACTCGCCCATCCCTACGATGGCAGGAAGACTTGGAACTCCTCGAATTCACCGATTACAGGTAACTGAGCAAGGAGCCTTCCATGGCCGAGCTAGAACTTTCCAGCGAAGAACGGGTCAGGGAACTGGCCCGACTTTCGGGAATTGCCATCACTGAAGACGAGGTCGCCGAGGTCGCCAACCGCTTCGAGAGCCTGATGCTGGAACTCGACAAGATCAGCGACCTCGACCTGTCCGACATCCATCCCGTGAGCATCTTCCCCGACGAGGGCTAGCCTCCAAGCCGATCCACCGCCCGAGAGTATTGAAATGGACAGCAACGATATCGCCTTCCTGTCCGCCGCCGCCACCGCCCGTGCGGTCCGCGCCGGTGAACTCACTCCCGAACATGCGGTGCGGGCATACCTGGACCGCATCGACCGGCTGGACTCCCGCCTTTCCGCTTACATCACTGTCACCCGAGAGGAAGCCCTCGACGCAGCACGGCGAGTGGAGTGGCGCCTGTCCGCTGGCGGGGACCCGGGCGCGTTGTGCGGCGTCCCAGTGGCCATCAAGGACCAGTTCTGGACCGACGGCATTCTCACCAGTAACGGCTCGCGGGTCTACCGCGATTTCGTCCCCACCGAGGACGCCACCATCGTCCGGCGTTTGAAGGAGGCTGGCGCGACGCTGCTGGGCAAGCTGAACCTGAGCGAGCTGGCCATGGGCGGCACCCAGGAACCTCCCTACGGTATACCGGCCAACCCGTGGGACCTGGAACGCACGCCCGGCGAGTCCAGCAGCGGCTCCGGCGTCGCCCTCTCGGCCCATCTGTGCGCCGCATCCATCGGCGAGGATACCGGAGGCTCCGGCCGAGGCCCGGCGGCCTACTGCGGCGTTGTGGGCCTGCGTCCCACCTTCACCCGCGTCAGCCGTTACGGGATGACTCACATGTGCTGGTTCATGGACGCCGCGGCCCCAATGACCAAGACGGTGGAGGATCGCGCCATCGTTCTGGGTGCAATCGCCGGCTACGACGAGCGCGACCCATACACCAGCCGTCGCTCCGTGCCCGACTACACCGAAACGCTCGGATACGGCGTCAAGGGTATGCGCTTCGGCCTGATTCGTGAGCTCCACGAGAGCGCCGACATGCACCCTGAAGTCCGCCGGGCTGTCGAATCTTCTCTCGAAACCCTGAAGGAACAGGGCGCAGAGGTTCGCGAGGTCTCCATCCCCCTCGTTCAGCTGGCTGGGGCCATCTTCGTCGGTGTCGCCGACACAGAGGGCGCAGGAGCCAGGGATGAGATTCTGCGGACTCGAGCCGACGAGCTTGACCAGGCCAGCCGCACCCGTCTCCAATCGGCGTCACTGGTTCCATTCAAGGTTTACAACCGCGCCGCCAAGGCCAGGGTGCTGCTCCGCCGCCAGTTCATGGCCGCCCTTGACGATGTCGACGTGCTGGTATCGCCCACATCACCCTATCCTGCTCCACTGCATACGGCTCTGACGGCGCGATTCGAGAGCGCCGAGGACGTGAGGGCACGCTTCTTCTTCCGCCGCGCATACACCGGCTGCTACTCCCTCACCGCCCTGCCAGCGATTTCCATACCCGGTGGATTCACCAGCGACGGGCTCCCCATCGGCTTGCAGTTCGGACCACGGCCCTTCGCCGAAGAGACGCTGTTCCGCGCCGCCTACGCTTACGAGCAGGCAACCGACTGGCATACCCGCATAGCACCGGCGGCCCTAGCTTAGTACAGAGGAGTAGCTGTCATGACTGACAAGATACGCGTGGGAATCATCGGGGCCAACGCCAACTACGGATGGAGCAAGCGCGCTCACCTGCCCGCCCTGCTGGGGATGCTCGACTTCGAACTGACCGCCGTATGCACCTCTCGTCCCGAAACCGCCGAGGAATCAAGGGCCTTCTACGGCGCAAAGCTGGCCTTTCACGACTATACCGAGATGGCGAACCACCCCGATGTCGACCTCGTGGTGGTCTCCGTGAGCGTTCCGGCCCACTACGGAATGGTTACTGCCGGACTCCAGGCGAGCAAGCACGTCTTCTGCGAGTGGCCCCTTGGAGCCAACACGGGCGAGGCCGTCGAGTTGGCAGACCTGGCCCGCGACAAGGGTGTCCGAACCATCATCGGCCTTCAGGCCCGGGGCGGTCCAGCCCTGCTGCGCCTGCGCGAATTGGTCGCCGAGGGCTACGTGGGCGAGTTGCTGGCCTGCAACATGACCATGTTCCTGCCAGGGCTGCTTCAGCGAGGCATCGACCGTGCCTGGATGGCCGACCGCTCCAAGGGTGCCAACACCCTGAGCATCGCCTCTGGCCACGCCCTCGATATCTTCTGCCACTGCGTCGGTGAATTCCGCGAGCTCTCGGCCCAGGTCAGCGTCCAGCTCGACCAGTGGCCCTCAGGGAACGGCGGGAGCGTTGACGTGGACGCCGCCGACAACGTGGTAGTCAGCGGCGTGTTGGAGAACGGCGCTGCTGCCTCTGCCCACATCGCCACCATCCCCTGGAACGGCAGCGGCTGGCGCATGGAGGTGTACGGCACAGAGGGTACCCTCGCGGCCAGCTCACAGGAGATGGTTCAGTACGGCAACGTCCAACTCTACGGCGCCCAGGGAGCCGGTCAGCCCCTGCAGCAGCTGCAGGTTCCCGCTCACCTGTCCTCCGCCCCCGATGCAGTCCCGGGCGGAGAGCCCTACAACGTGGCCCAGCTCTACGAAATCATCGGGAATGCCATCCGCAACGGTGGACCGGCGGAG
The DNA here is from genome assembly GCA_965261355.1 of Dehalococcoidia bacterium. Taxonomy (GTDB): domain Bacteria; phylum Chloroflexota; class Dehalococcoidia; order Lucifugimonadales; family UBA3495; genus VXOI01. The sequence goes on from OZ253464.1 coordinate 1,302,950, forward strand.
CCCGACTTCGATGCAGCGGTCTCCCGGCATCGCTTCCTCGATCTCTTGCAGCGATCATCGGACGAAGGTAAGAGAGTAGTGGTGGGCAAGTGAATGCTGGTTAAGGAGATCCCGGCGGTGAATCCGATGGGATGTTAAAATAGGGCCGTCGGAGGGGGGCAGGGAGGTGAACAGCCAATCGCCTTGTATTCCCGTGTTCCCAGAATATGAATTCGCATTCCAGTCGCCTCAGATCTCTCGTAAATCTTCTTCCCGGCCTGCCACGCCGGGAAGGTTCCCTTCCTCTGCGCAACGGTCGGAAGGCCTTGGAGTCGGGACCGCGCATTACCGTCATCGGCGGCGGCACCGGTCTGCCCAGCCTCATCCGCGGCATCAAGCATTACTCTCACAACATTACCGCCATAGTCACTATGGCCGACGACGGAGGCAGTTCCGGCAGGCTCCGCAGCGAGCTCGGAATACAACCGCCGGGCGACATTCGCAATTGCCTCGTCGCCCTGGCAGATTCCGAAGACGTCATGCAGAAGCTGATGGACTACCGCTTCACTTCCGACGGACAGCTCAACGGCCACAGCTTCGGCAACATGCTCCTCGCGGCTCTGGCAGGCATCGGCGGCGATTTTTCCCGGGCCGTCGAGATTGCCGGCGAACTCCTTGCCATCCGCGGCCGCGTCGTTCCGTCAACGACCACCGACGTCACACTATTGGCCACTACCGAGACCGGCGAGACCCTCGTCGGCGAGACCAATGTCGCAGGCGCATCCGCCCGTCTCGTGTCCCTAGCCCTGTGCCCGCCCAACCCACAGGCGCACCCCGAGGCGCTGGCCGCCCTTCACGACGCAGACCTGGTGATCATCGGTCCGGGAAGCCTCTATACCAGCATCGTCCCGAATCTGCTGATTCCGGGTATAGCCGACGGCGTGGCCAGATCGAAGGCCCTTAAGGTGTACATCTGCAACGTGGCCGAAGAACCCCGACAGACCGAGGGATATTCGGTGCAGGACCACCTCGAGGTCGTGCGACGCTACACCGGCCCCGGCTCAATTCACGCCCTTGTCGCCAATTGCCGCATTCCCGCAGGACCAACCCCCGCCGGCCTTGACTTCATCGAGCCATCTCATCCATGGAACGACGAAACATTGCTAATCCATGCCGACGTGATCGATGAAGAAGCAACAGCCCGGCATGACCCGGATAAGCTCGCCCTGACCGTCGCCACCACTTACCGCCGTCATCGTGGACAACGCCGTCGGCTCTCCCGTGCGAAAACCGTTCCACCTGCCCAAGCCGATTGCCGGGAGTTGCAGTCCGATGCCTTGGGCGGAGACTAGAAGCCGGGCCGAAAAGCCCTGGATGGGGAGAGAGATTTCGGCAGTAAAGCCGGGGCGAACAGAATCTGGGACCACAGCAGTCCGAGCCGGACAGCGCCGAAAATGGCCGTAGCATGGGCGACCACACCGTGGGAAACAGCCTGGACATCACTGGGGACGGCACTGGGGACGGCACTGAGGACGGCGCGGTGGCGCGGAAGCCCACCGCCGACACTGTCCGACAGCTCGATTTTGCCCGCCACCAGGGTCAGGTTGGCCACTGTAGCCGCTAGGTACAGCTGGAATCGCGTCTTGGCGCGTCCGAAGTAGCGGGACTGGCGAATGCCCAACTGGACCAGTCGGGCCAATCTGTGCTCGACCACCACGCGTCGCGCTCGATATTCGTCATACCCGGCGCTCTGTTGCAACGCACGGGCCTGTTGCAGGAGAGCCTCCTGGGGATGGATCAGCACCCGCCGTCCCTTCCTGCCCTTGGCCGAGATGCACTGAGACCGCAGGGGACATGTCATACATTCGGACCCGTCGAACTGGAAGGCCTGCAAGTGGTGTATCCGACCCGCGGCATCCGTACGCCGTCCCGCTGGCACTATGGTGTGGGTGACCTGCCCTGCCGGACAGGTGCAACTGCCCGCCACCAGGTCGATGACAAAGTCATTCTTGGGAAAGCGCTGCCGGTCGGGCCGTCCCGGCACCCGGGCAATCAGGGTGCGGCCCGCGTCGGCGAAGGTCTGCCTGGTAGCTCCGTCTCCATAGGCGGCGTCGCCCATGGCCTCCTGCACCGGCACACCGGTGTTGGCCTCGCTCTGTTCTACCAGTTCCAGCGCCCCCAGGTTGTCCGGAGCGTTGCCCGGCAGTACCTCCACGGCGGTGATCAGCTGGGTGTCGGTGTCAACCACAATCGCCGCCTTGTGTCCGTCGAAGCGTCTCCTGCTGCTCTTGTGCCCGTGGCGCATCTCAGGGTCGTGCACCGACATCATCCGGTCCTTGCTCACCCCGTCCTTGAGGCTCACGCCGTCATCGCCGTCGCCGTCGCCACCCTTGCGCTCAATGTCCTGGAGCAGCAACTGCCCCAGCAGTTCCGCCGCCGCCACTATCTGCTGACGCTCAGCACCGTCCTCGGGCAACTCCCCCTGGGCCAGCCGCGATAATTCCAAGAGCCGGTCCGCGTCTCCCACAATCCCCGCCAGCAGTGCCGTCCGCGCCCGCTTGTCCGACCAGTCGATGGTCGCCTCTCCCTTGATGCTGGAGGCGAGGTACCGCCCGTATCCCCGGGCCTTGGCCCATTTCCCGACGCTGATTCCCTCAACCTGCGCCAGCGCCCGCATCAGTTTGACGATCCCGTCGGCCAGCAGATTGTAGGTGTCCCTCACCGCGCCCCGGCCCAGGATGTTGGTCGTGTCCAGAGCCACCTTCATGCTGCGCCTCTTCAGGTAGCCCGACTCCCGGGCGAGGCGCACGCTGGACTCGAATACCTCCCGCACCCTGTCGTGCAGGATCAGCTGGGCCCGGAACACCTGGAGCGTGCTTTTGGCGAAGGGCCTGTCCTCCACCTCAATCCCCAGAGCCACCTTCCAGCGGATGTCGAAGTCGGCCCGGGCCTTGGCCTCGGCGTCGCTCACCTTGTCGTGGGTCTGCAACAGCAGCGCCGTGGCCAGCAGGCTGGGCGGCACGCTGTCCCGGCCGTTGTCAGCGCAGTAGAACACCGCGAAATCGGAGTCCTGGAACAGCCGGCCCCGCAGGGAAGCCAGCAGACCGTAGAAGGTGTCCTTCCCCACGTGGTCCAGGTACAACCGGTCCGCTTCCCAAAGACCCCTCTGGTCCGAACGCTCTCCCAGCATTCTCAACCCTCGCTACTCTTGTTGACCCCAATTATAAATGCTCGGCGACTCAAACCACTTTCCGGCCAGATTTCTAGGGAACCGACCTCTCCTTGGGAATGTAGTCTCCAGGGCGCCGGGCCAAGTCCCGACGATTCGCACCCGCTGTAGCACAATCCGCCACGAGTTCCCACTATAATTGAATTAAACCCTGCCGCCGGAGACTGACGGTATGGCCCAGACTGGTCCAGAGCAACGTGCCGCCGAAATTCGGCGCGAACTCAACTACCACAACCACCGGTACTACACGCTGGACTCCCCTGTCATCACTGATGGCGAGTACGACCGCTTGCTGCGGGAGTTGCGGGAAATCGAGGCTGCCCACCCTGAGCTGTTGACTGCCGACTCGCCTAGCCAGCGTGTTGGCGGCGACCCTTCTCCCGCCTTCACTGAAGTCGAGCACTCCCGCCCCATGCTCAGCCTCGGCAACGCCTTCGATTTCGACGAACTCTCCGCCTGGCACCGTCGGATTTCCGGCCTGCTCGACGGCACCGAATTCGAATTGGTCTGCGAACTGAAGATCGACGGCCTTGCGGTCAACCTGACCTACGAAGGTGGAGTCCTCATCCAGGGGGCTACTCGCGGCAACGGCATTACCGGCGAAGACGTCACACGCAACCTCCGAACGGTGCGTTCCATTCCACTCGCAGTCGACGGTGGGCCTCAGCATCTGGAAGTCCGCGGCGAAGTCTATCTGCCTGTGGCTGAATTTCTCCGGCTGAACGAGGAAAGGGCAGCGAACGGTGAGCCTCTCTACGCCAACCCGCGAAACACCGGCGCCGGCAGCATCCGGCAGCTTGACCCCAAGGTGACCGCCGCCCGGAATATGCAGATCTGGGTCTACTCCCTCGGCGACGCAGCGACAGCGGCGCCCGACGACCACTGGCGGGTGCTGCAGTGGCTCGCCGACCTGGGATTCCGGATTAACCCCGAAAACCGCCTCTGCACTTCGCTGCAGGAAGTGGAGGACTACTACCGGCACTGGCTCGAACGCCGCCACGACCTGCCCTACGAGGCCGATGGCGTGGTGGTGAAGGTCTCTCCCCTCGAAATGCAGGACCGCCTTGGAGTGGTCGGACGTGAGCCCCGCTGGGCCATTGCATACAAGTTCCCAGCCGAGCAGGCCACCACGAAGCTGCTGAACATTGGCATCAACGTCGGTCGTACTGGTAGCCTGAACCCCTATGCCGTCCTCGAACCTGTGGTGGTCAGCGGCGCGACCGTCCAGCACGCCTCACTGCACAACGAAGAGGATATTCACCGCAAGGACATTCGCGTTGGCGATACCGTCGTCATCGAGCGGGCCGGCGACGTCATCCCCCAGGTCGTCGCTCCGGTAGCCGACCTGCGCACCGGCGCCGAAGTGGTCTTCTGGATGCCCGAGAAGTGCCCGGAGTGCGACACCCCGGTCGTCAAGGCCGACGACGATGCCATGCACCGGTGTCCCAATTCTTCCTGCCCCGCACAGTTCTTTGAGTTGCTGAAGCATTTCGTCAGCAAGGGCGCCGCCGACGTCGACGGACTGGGCGAGCGGTGGTGCGGCATCCTCATCGAAAAGGGAATGGTCTCAGACGTGGCGGACTTGTACCGCCTTGAGAAGGAACGCCTGCTCGAACTGGACCGCATGGGCGACAAGCTGGCCACCAGGATCATGGACAACATCGAGGCCAGCAAGAATCGCCCGCTGCCTCGGCTGCTATTTGCCCTCGGAATCACCCACGTCGGCTCGGAAGTGGCCGACCTGCTGGCCCAGAATTACATCGGCATTGAGGACCTCGCCCTCGCGGAGGAAGAAGACCTTACCGAGATCGAGGGCATCGGCCCCAAGATAGCGGAAAGCATCGTTTCCTGGTTCCAGACTCCCGCCAACCGCGCAGTCATAGAGAAACTCCGTGCCGCTGGCGTCAGGCTCAAGCAGGACACTCTTCCAATAGCCACGGAGTCCGCCGGCGACGCCCCCTTCGGCGGCCTCACGTTCGTCGTTACTGGCACTCTCGCTGCATTTTCGCGTAGCGAAGCAGAAGCCCGCATCAAAGGGTTGGGCGGGAAGGTAACCTCTTCAGTGACCAGGAAGACAGGCTACGTAGTTGTGGGAGCATCACCTGGCTCTAAGGTAGCCAACGCCGAAAAGTTTGGCATCCCCATCCTGGACGAAGACGCTTTCCTCCGTTTGTTGGAATCGCCTGCCGAAGCCCAACCCGGGGAGCAGCAGGGAAACCTTGTCTGACCCCGCAATCATCGTAGGTCTCGGCAATCCCGGACCACGCTACGCCGACACCCGCCACAACGTGGGCTGGAAGGTCCTTGACCTTCTCTCCTCCCGGATAAATATCCCGATCAACGAGCGGAGGCCCAAGGCGGTCCTCGGCACAGGCTATTTCGCTGACCGCCGGATTGTGCTGGCCAAACCCCGTACCTTCATGAACAACAGCGGCGAGGCCGTCGAATACCTGCTGGCCCGTTTCGGCGGCGGTCCTTCCAGCCTGGTTGTGGTCTACGACGAAATGGCACTCTTGCCGGGCCGCATCAGGTTGCGGGCTGCGGGAAGCGACGCGGGGCACAACGGCATCCGCTCTATCATCCAGGCGGTCGGCGGCACCGGGTTCCCCCGTCTGCGCGTAGGCATCGGCGCCCCTCCGCCGGGCGACGTAGCTCGGGACTACGTACTGGGCAGGTTCGACGACGATGAGTCAGAAGCCATCGCCAAGGCCGTCGATCGGGCCGCTTCAGCCACGCTCTGCGTGCTGCAAGAAGACATCGACGCGGCGATGAACCGCTTCAATCAGGACCCGGAGCGACAGGAAGAGCGGGAGTCGAAGTCAGAAGGTGGCGGAGAGAAGGACGACCACGATGGCCACCGCTGTTGACGACAACAGCAACGGCAGGCAACCGAATCTGCGACCCCCGGGGCCTCCACCTCCGCCGCCCCTTCTGCCTCGCCCACGGTTTCGCCTTTGAGTACACTCCACGCAGGTGCAGGCGGGTGGATGGGTTCCCCGCAGGCGGCTCACATCGTACGACATACCGCTGGCTCGCATGAGTCCGGATTAACGGGCCTTCCGTATTTGACGGTACTATGATGCCAGACGCCAAAGCACTTGTCGCGCTGCCCAAATCGGACGCCAGCGTCGTCGCCCGCGCAATGTCATTCACCAGAACGATCTTCGCATCATTGGCGGCGATGCTCGTTCTGGGGGCGGCACTGGTGGCCTGCGGTACGGACCCCCAGCCAAACACGACGGCCTCTCCCGCAATTCCGGTGGACACACCCGTACCTTCACCTACCACCAGTCCCGTCCCATCCTCCCTGCCAACCGCTGCCCCCGTTGGAACAACGGCGTCGCCCACCACCGGCGCTGCAACCGGCCCAACGCAGCCTCCGGCCGCCCCGCTCGTCCCTGCTGCCGACAGCTTCCCCACCCCGCCTGATCGCGACCTGTTCCGCCTGGCCAGGGAGCTCCTGCCCGGCGTAGGCGAGGTCGCGCGCGCCGGGGGAGTTGACGCGCCGACCCTGGCCGTCGGACATCGGCAGTCCTTCAAGTTGGTCAACCTCGCGGAACTGGAACGCTACGTGAGCGACTTCGAGTTGCGTCTCGTCACCCCCACCGCCTACTGGTTCGTCGAAGACGGAGCCAGGGTCAACCAGGCTGACCTCGAAAAATCGGCTGATGTGTTCCAGGCAACCACCTACCCACGGATAACCGAAGCTTTCGGCACGGAGTGGAAACCGGGCATCGACGGCGACCCCCATCTTTACATCCTTAACGCATCCTTGTCCCTGGTGGGCGGCTATTACAGCCCAGCGGATGAATATCCGAAGGCGGTCAGTCCGGTAAGTAACGAAATCGAGGCGGTCTATATCAACGTCCGGTTCCTGGAACTCGGGACCGGTCTCTACGACCAGGTCCTGGCCCACGAACTCCAGCACGCCGTCCACTGGAATGCCGACCCTACAGAGGCAACTTGGTTCAATGAAGGCCTCTCCGAACTGGCCGTGACCCTTGCTGGATTCGAAGAGGGCAGTGTCGGCGTCTTCCGAAGATTGGGCCCGATATCCCTAACCGTCTGGCCGGCCAATGATGTCGGAGGCGCCGCTTACTACGGTGCAGCTTCCCTCTTCATGCACTACTTTACCGAACACTACGGAGATAGGAGCGACCTGCTGCCCCTTCTCTCTGAACAGGCCGACGGCATCCGGGGTATCGACTCGTACCTGCGGTCCGAGGGATACGATGAAAGGTTTGAGGATGTCTTCCGTGATTGGGGTGTAGCCAACCTGCTAGACCAACCATCCGGTAGGTACAGCTATCGACACCTGGACATTTCCTTCCCGGTCTCCCGCACCCTGAGGATGGACGATGAACTGGCCTCTGTAATTCCCCAGTATTCCACCGAATACCTCAAGCTCAACAACAACGGACCTTCAGTCCTGACCTTCGCAGGGGATGCTGCTGCAGAGCTCTTGCCCATCGAGGTTGCTGACGGCTGCTGGTGGAGCAATTCCGGCGACGTCATTGACTCCACTATGACCGCAATCGCAGATCTCCGTGAGCTTGAAATCCCAAACTTGGAATACGAGGTTTGGTACGCCATCGAAGAGGACTGGGACTACGCCTACGTTGAAGTATCCACCGACGAGGGCGAGACCTGGCAGATACTTGAAACCCCTTACAGCAGCACTCGAAACCCGATCGCCAGCGCCTTCGGCCCCGGCTACACCGGCAGCAGCGACGGTTGGCTGCGAGAATCCGTCCCGCTGCATCAATGGGCCGGACAGGAAATAATGTTGCGGTTCCAGTACGTCACCGACGCCGCCATCCACGACCACGGCCTCTGCGTCCGTAATTTGCGCCTGTCCGGCCCTTCCGGCAAAGCCGTTAACCTACAATGGCAGCCCGACGGCTTCGTTTGGACAAACAATCAGGTCAGGCAGTATTACAATGTGCAGGTGATATACGAGGGCAAAGAGCACTCCGGCAGTCGCGTCCTGCAATTTGATTTGAACGAAGCCAATAATGGTACCCTCAGATTGGAGCCCGACGCGGATGCCCACCGGGTCGTGGTGGCAGTGCAGGCCATGGCGCCCTCAACCCGTTTGCCGGCCAACTACACGATCAGGATGGACCCTGCTGAGTAGACTCTCCACAATTGGGGCCTGAAATGGAATCAAGCGAGAAATTCGGGCTGTGCGTACTCGGTTGCGGCTCCTTTGCCCGCACCTTCGCCTCCGCCATACAGGGCGAACTTTCGGAAATCGCCCTGTATTTTGCCAGCCGCGACGGCGCCAGGGCCTCGTCCTTCTCCGCCGAGTTCAACGGCAAGGCCAGCTTCGCAGGATACGAAGCTGCAGTGACGGACCCGCGCGTCCAAGCCGTATATATCTGCACGCCTCACCACCTCCACCTCGAACACGCCCGCCTTGCTGCAAACGCCGGCAAGCACATCCTGCTGGAGAAACCCCTTGCCCGCACCGCTGCGGAAGCGCGTGCCATCGTGGATGTCGCGGCCGAAGCCGGCGTAACGCTTATGGTCGCCGAGAACTATCGATTCATGCCGCCCGTGATGGTCGCTAGGGCAATTATCGAACGAGGCGACCTCGGCGACCTGAGGCTCATCCAGTTGCAGGAGGACTTCCCCTTCCAACCGGTCGAGTGGCGCAACGACGCGGGTCGGAACGGCGGCGGGGTGCTCATCGACGGCGGCATCCACAAGGCCAGTCTGCTGGCGTACTTCGCCGGTTACCCTAGCGAAGTTTACGCTGTGCAGGTGCCCTCGTCGCAGCCCGGACTGGCTGCGGAGGACGGCGTCGTCGCATTACTCCGCTATCCCAGCGGTCTCGTCGGCGTCATCAACCACACCTGGAGCGCCGGTCCGCACGCCCCTCGACCGTGGGTGACCGTTTCCGGTTCAAAGTCCAGCGTCGCCTTCGACCTGGGCGGCGACTGGATCGACACGGTCGACGCCGACGGACGACATAGGCAGCCGTTGGCATCTGACCCCGGGGGCTTGGCCGGCATGGTCCGCGAGTTCCGGCAGTGCGTGCAGCAGGGACGGCCCCCAGCCATGACCGGCGAAGAGGGTGCGCGAGACGTGGCGATCGTCGAAGCCTGCTACCTGTCCTTTCGCACCCGCGCCCCTGTCCCGTTCCCCTAACCCTGCTGGAATATTTCCTGCCGCGATGTCCCCCAAAGCGAAAGCGCCGCATCGACTGATGCGGCGCTTCTCTGTTGCCGTACTCTCGCCTCGGAAGGGCCCGGCTTTTGCCCGAGCCAATTCCACCACTCGCTGACGGCCTGCTACGACTTGGCAGATGGTCCCACGGTCTCGATAATCAATCGGGTAACCGTGTACGGATCGCAGTTGGCGTTGGGCCTTCGGTCTTCAATGTAACCCATTCCGTCCCGTGCGACCTGCCAGGGAATTCGGACCGAGGCGCCCCGATCGGATACGCCATAGCGGAACTCGCGGTAGGAGCAGGTCTCGTGCAGGCCGGTCAGCCGCTCCTCGATCCGGTGCCCGTAGTTGGCAATGTGCAGGTCGTGGCGACCCTGCAAGGCCTCCGCTGCGGAAACGCAGGCGTCGAAGTTCTCCCGCATCCAGTTGGTGGAGAAGTTGGTGTGGGCCCCGGCGCCGTTCCAGTCTCCCTTGACTGGCTTGGGATCGAGTGTGGCGCTTATCCCCTTGCGACCGTCTACGTTCTCTACGTCTTCTCCGATTCGATAGAGCAGCCAGCGGGCAAGCCACAGGTGGTCGCCAACGGTAGGTGCGCCGATCGGTCCAATCTGGAACTCCCACTGTGCCGGCATAACCTCACCGTTGATGCCCGCAAATGCCAGGCCGGCATGGAGACAGGCGTCCATGTGCTTTTCCACGACAGGCCTGCCGAACACCTCGTCGGAGCCTACTCCGCAGTAGTAGCCGCCCTGGGGTGCGGGGAAGCCATTGTCCGGCCAACCCAAAGGCTTGATGCCGTCAAAGAAGGTGTACTCTTGCTCGATTCCGAACCACCAGTCCAAATCCGAGTACTGCTGCGCCGCGGCAGCGCAGCCGGCCCGGGTGTTGGATGGGTGAGGCGTCATGTCAGTAAGCAGAACTTCGCACATCACCAGCTTGTTGTCGCCGCCCCTGATCGGGTCGGGCACCGTCAATACCGGGTTGAGTACGCAGTCGGAATTCTCGCCGGGGGCCTGGTTGGTGCTGGAGCCGTCAAATCCCCAGATCGGAGGAGCTTCCCCGTCCGGAACAATCTTCCCCTTGGACCGCAGCTTGGCCGTGGGCTGTTGCCCGTCAATCCAGATGTATTCCGCCTTGTAGCTCATAGATAAACCCTCGCCTGGAAGATTTCCCTCAAATTATAACTGAAGTTGATTGCCGTTTTGCAGCCCAGTATCTGCTGGACCTGTGTTGCTGCGCTCTTGGCAAAAAGTTAGCCCATGCCCGCAGCAGGTACTGCAAACATGGACCGGAAAAGTCGTGGGTAACAGGTTGCCTTGGCAGTACCCGCGATGTCTATTTGCGGAGCAGCTTCTTCGGAAGAACCACCCAGAGAGCAAACATTCCGATGAAGGCTCCAGCGGCGGCGATTGCTAGCATCTTAAGTGTTCCTCCGAGTTCGTTATGACCCTATTATTGCGGCAGGTTGTTACAGGGTGTTTACGCAAATGTTAAAAGTTTGTTACGCCCGAAATGCCCTGAGCTGATGTTCCTGGGGGACACCGCATCCCGGTTCACGCCCCGCACGGCGCCGACGTCGGCGAGCTGGCCGGTGGGTCTTGCTCCTGGTTGTCATTGAACCCGGGGTTCCTGGGCTGGCGTGGAGGCTTGTCTTTTAGCAGCTTCCTCGGAATGATCACCCACAACGCGAACAGTGCAACAAAGGCTCCCGCAGCGGCAATGGCTAGCATTCAGGGCACCCCTCAAGACTCTCGATGTGGCAAGTATCGACCGCGGTTGTTTCGGCCCGTTTACGCAGTTGTTACGAAAGTGTTAACCGGACGACAAAAGAAAAACTCCGCGCCTAGTCCCTTAGAACGGCGCGGAGCTACTATAACTCGGATTAGGTGGACCCTTACAGGCCCCAGTACTGTGAAGCTTACTTTCTGCGGATTAAAACGCGGGGAAGAACGACCCAAAGAGCGAATAGTCCGGTAAAGGCTCCAGCGGCGGCGATGGCTAGCATTGTTGGGATCCTCCGAAATCTTTGTGCCCATAGTATTGCGCCCAGTTGTTACGTCCTTTTTGCGCAGTTGTAAAGTTTTTGTTACACAAAAATACGTGCTCCATCCAGCACTGCGACCCGGCCGCCTTCCGCAGCCGTTCCATTTCCGCCTCCGGCTGGGGCGACCGTGCCAATCCCCTCCATGGCAAAAAGAAAACTCTACGCCCGGTCCACAATAGGAGGCGTAGAGGTGAGTGAAGTCTTGACTTGGGCTCAGGCGTGGGCCCTGGTGCTGTGAAGCTTACTTTCTGCGCATAAGAACGCGGGGCAGAACGACCCAGAGAGCGAATAGTCCGGCAAAGGCTCCAGCGGCGGCGATGGCTAGCATTCTTGGCGTCCTCCGAAATCGTGATGTAGCTAGTATCGCGCCCAGTTGTTACGCCACTTTTACGCACCTGTAAAATTTCTGTTACGTCGTCCCCTGCCCACGTAATCCTGGCCCCAGAATCGTCGCAGCGGACAGTCCCGCCGCCACGGAGCCTGTGAGCCCCAGCGCCAGGTCGCCAAGCGTATCGGTGTATGCTGTTTCGAGCTCCAGCGACCGCCTGATGAAAGAGTAGTATTCCGCCACTTCCCATAGAATGGCCGCCACAGCTCCGAAGCCGATAACGTAGGCAAGCGTCTCCGAAGGACGGACTCGTTTTGCACGGCCAGCGCCCCAATCGCTCCCGAAAGCAGCCCCCAATTGACCAGGTGATTGGCGTCGTCCCACCATTCAATGCTGTCGTACAGGTCCACCGCGTTGCCTGCTGTGTCTATGAGGAAGGGCAGAGTCAGGAGGATGTCACCGGCGAACGGGTAAGTGTGTCGATAGCGAACGGCCCGTACTACCGGCAACACCATGACGGCGACCGCATAGGTGGACAGACTCCAAAGGAACGCCTTCCCTTCAAAGTGCTACAGCCCGGAGAACGCCCCAAAGACCAGCAGGGTTATCAGCGCTGCCTTGACTGCAATGTTGACCCAGAACAGCGCCGCCCGAGCCCGGAGCACTCCGCAATAAGAGTTCTCTCTCATGCCGCTTCCACTTGCCTATCGCTTGTCCGCCCTGGATCACGGGCATTTTCATTGACTCTATATCAATCCGACGTGCTCACATACCACAGGGGAGAATTCAGTTTTGAGCAACTATTTCGGGACGGTCTTGGCAAAGAGAAAGCCCCGCATCGCTCCAACGGACCGACGCGGGGCTGCCTTTAACCTCGGTTGCTACCGGCTGGGTCGGCAGGTAGTCACCGGGCTGTTAATCTTCGCTGTCGAAGGTATCCCTTGGCCTGATCACCCATAAGGTAAATAACGCCAGGAACCCTCCAGCAATGGCCAATGCAAGCATCTGCACCACCTCCTTCCTGAAGAGTCGTCCAAGACCTGTGGTCTTGAACATTATGTATACATTGTAGCGCAGCGTTGTTGCGCATTATTTTCGTCAGTGTGAACGTTTTGTTGCAAAACTATAAAGAAGCCGGTTATGCGACAGGAAAATAAATGGGCCGGGGCGACGCCCCGGCCCAACGCCTTGTCTCTCCGTCAGAGGTGCTAGAAGTCGTAGGCAGGCTGGTTGTGTTCCGAGATATCCATGCCTTGCTCTTCTTCCTGCCGGGAGGCTCTGACCCCCATTGTGAACTTCAGGAGCAGGAACATTGCAAAGCCGGTTACCAGGGCCCATGCGAGCACCACGCCCATGCTTATGAGCTGCGATACGATCTGCAGTGCCTCGCCTCCTACGAGTCCGTTCACGTCGTTATTGCCGTTGGCGAAAATGCCCACCGCCAGGATACCCCACAGCCCGCACGTCCCGTGCACCGACACTGCGCTGACCGGGTCGTCGACCTTCAGCACGTTCTCCAGGAACATTACTGACCCGAGCATGATGGGCGCGGCTATCGCACCGATCACCACCGCCGCCCAGGGATCGACGTGGGCCACAGGTGCCGTGATTCCTACCAGGCCCGCCAATGCACCGTTACAGGCCAACAGTATGTCGGCTTGGCCCGTGCGTATCAGGGAAATGTACAGGGCCACCACCGCACCGGACGCACCGGCCAGCAGGGTGTTGATGGCGTTCAGGCCGATGGAGCTGCCCGAGTTGATGTTGAAACCGAACCATCCAAAAAACAGGATGAAGGTCCCTATGATCACGAACGGCACGCTGTGTACCGGTAGGTCGTTGGCGGAACCGTCGGAGTTGAATTTGCCTATGCGTGGGCCGACTACCACCGCGCCAGCCAGGGCGATAAAGCCGCCCACCGCGTGTACCACGCCCGAACCGGCGTAGTCAGCCGCCCCGGGGAGGCCGATGGCGTCCAGCGAACCGAGCCAGCCGCCACCCCAGACCCAGTGGCCGTAGAGCGGGTAGATTAAGGCGCCGATCATGAAGCTGTATGCGAGGTACGCCTGCGTCTTGGTGCGCTCGGCAACGGCGCCGGCCACTATGGTGGCGGCGGTTCCGGCAAATACCATCTGGAACATCCAGTCGACGTAGACCTGCCAGTCGTTGCCACCGTCAACCAGGAAGAAGTTCGTCGTCCCAGCGATTCCGGCCGCGCTGGTGCCGGTCATTATGGCGAAACCAAAAGCCCAGAAGGACAGCGACGCAATGGCGAAGTCCATGAAGCTCTTGGTCATGTAGTTGGTTACGTTCTTGGACCGGATCAGTCCCGCGCCCAGGAAAGCGAACCCGGCCTGCATGAAGAAGACCAGGAAGGCAGCCATCATCGTGGTGAGGTTGCCTATATCGGTGGCATTGGTCTCGACGGGATCAGCGTCCTGCGCGAATGCTATGTTGTAGCCCGCCAGCACCGCCGCTGCGAACAACCCTGCGATTGTGTAAGGCAAATATCGCCTCAACAACGCCGCACTCCTGGAGTAGGGAGCCGTCTGAGCCAGCATCGCTATCCTCCTGTTTGCCCAACGCCGGGCTTATTGGACTGTGACCGACTGGAATGTTAAGCTCGTTATGTTACGATCTGATTTCCAACTTGTTACGCAAATTTGTCCAATTTATTAACAGAGTTTTGCCGGACTTGTCTGCATCCCACGCTTTTCTTCACACCTCCTTCATCGCTGCATTATATGTAAGCATTATGTAAAATTAAACCCATTCGTCGAGGCAAAAGTTTGGGCCTGCATTCGGATGCAGGCCTATCGCTTTTTGTCTGTTTCCCTTGCGGCAAGAAAGCCTTGCCGATAGCTACTTCTCGATTGGAGCACCGACGATGCTGCCCCATTCTGTCCACGAACCGTCATAATTCCGAACGTCTTCAAATCCCAGCAGTTGCGTCAGCGCGAACCACGTGTGCGAAGAGCGCTCACCGATACGGCAGTAGGCGATCGTCTCCTTGCTGCCGTCAATGCCCCGTGCCCCATACAGCTCCCGCAGAGCCTCCGCCGACTTGAATGTGCCGTCTTCGTCCACGGCCTGACCCCAGGGAATGCTGGAAGCGCCGGGTATGTGCCCGCCCCGTTGCGAACCCTCCTGCGGCGCCGCCGGCGGCGCCAGCAGCTCGCCGCTGAACTCGGCGGGCGAGCGCACGTCAACCAGCGATATGCTTCCGGCGTTCACCATTGCGAGTACCTGGTCCCGGTACGCCCGTATGCTCTGGTCTCCCTCGCTCGCCCCGTAGGTCGTGGCAGCGTGGGAAGGGACCTCGGTGGTGATCGGGCGTCCCTCAGCCTCCCACTTGGCCCTGCCACCGTTCATCAAACGTACGTCCCCGTGGCCATAGTACTTCAGCTGCCAGAACGCCCACGCGGCAAACCAGTTGTTGTTGTCACCGTATAAAATGACCGTGGTGCCGTTGCCGATCCCCGAGCTTCCCAGCAGTTCCTCGATCTCTTCTTTGCTTGCCAGGTCCCTCCGCACCGGTTGCTGCAGTTGCGACTGCCAGTTCCAGCCTACCGCTCCGGCGATATGCCCCTGTTCGTACGCGGAGGTATCTACGTCAACTTCCACCAGCCTTACATTGGCATCGTTGCCATGCTCTGCCACCCATTCCGTGCTTACAAGAGATTCCGGATGAGCGTAATCCGCCATGTGAAGCCCCCATACGCAATATTAAATTGCTGCCAATATTATCTGCGACAACCTGTAGCATTGTATCATCATCGGCCGCTTTTTCCCGTGAATTCACCGTGGCCCAATGGGCGCGACAGTATGCCGACAGGTAATATTGGTGACAATTTGCTTTTGCAATTTCCACATCGCTTGGATAGTATTAAAATAATAGTACGACGCCGCCGGTGTCAGGACTCATTCGGCCGGGCGGACAGGGGACTTTATGGGCAATAACAGATGGCTCCGCAACAGCTTCGTCTACCTGATGATTATCATCGGCGTGATTGTCATTTTCTACACCCTGATGCCGTTCAACAGCAGCGACGAAAAGCCTGTCAGCGAAGTCATTGCGAAGGCAAAGAGCGGCGAACTCACCAGGATCGAGGTTAGCGGAGAGAAGCTGACAGTCTACGCCAAGGGCAACGTTGAGCCTTTCGAGAGCAAACTCGAGAAAGGCGACAGCATAACGTCCCTGCTCCTGGAGAGCGGCGTGGACATTGGTCCCCCTTCTGGAGTTGAGATTTTTCCAAAGGGCTCCAGCGGACTCTCCAGCTTCTTCGGACTGATGCTCAACTTCCTGCCTCTCATATTCTTCGGCGGCCTTATCCTCTTTATGATGCGGCAGGCCCAGGGCAGCAACAACCAGACCCTCAGCTTCGGCCGAAGCCGGGCGCGCATGATTTCCTTCAACCGTCCGACCGTCACCTTCGCCGACGTTGCGGGCGTGGAGGAAGCCAAGGTCGAGCTTCAGGAAATCGTCGAGTTCCTTAAGTTTCCTGAGCGCTTCCTCTCTCTAGGTGCTCGTATCCCCAAGGGCGTGCTCCTGGTCGGCCCGCCTGGCACCGGCAAGACCCTGCTGGCCAGGGCTGTCGCTGGCGAGGCCGGCGTGCCCTTCTTCCACATCAGCGGCTCGGAATTCGTGGAAATGTTCGTCGGTGTTGGCGCGGCCCGCGTCCGCGACCTCTTCGAGCAGGCCAAGCGCAACGCCCCTTGCATCGTCTTCGTCGACGAGATCGACGCCGTCGGACGCCATCGCGGCGCCGGCTTGGGCGGAGGACACGACGAGCGCGAGCAGACCCTCAACCAGATTCTGGTTGAGATGGACGGCTTCGAGACCAACACGAACATCATCGTCGTCGCCGCCACCAACCGGCCGGACATCCTCGACCCCGCGCTCCTACGCCCAGGCCGCTTCGACCGCCGCGTGACCCTCGATCTCCCCGATTTGGCGGGCCGCAGCGCCATCCTCAAGGTTCACGCCTCCGGCAAGCCGCTGGCTCCCGAGGTTACCCTCGAAACTGTCGCCAAGGAAACACCCGGATTCAGTGGTGCAGACCTGTCCAACCTCGTCAACGAGGCTGCAATCCTTGCGGCGCGCCTGAACAAGAAGTCCATCTTTATGTCTGAGTTCGAAGAGGCCGTCGACCGCATTATCGCTGGCCCCGAGCGAAAGAGTCGGCTCATCAGCCGTCGCGAAAAAGAAATGACCGCCTATCACGAGGCCGGCCACGCCCTCGTCGCTTGGTCCCTGCCCTATGCCGACCGCGTCCACAAGATTTCCATCGTATCCCGCGGCTCCATGGGCGGCCACACTTCGCTGCTGCCTGACGAGGACCGCTACCTCTGGACCAAGAACCAGTTCAGCGACATGCTGGCCGTTACTATGGGCGGCCGGGTTGCCGAGGAACAGATATTCGACGAGGTCACCACCGGCGCCAGCAACGACATTGAACGGGCTACGAAGATCGCCCTCGGCATGATCAAGCGCTACGGTATGAGCAAGTCCCTCGGCCCCCGCACCTTCGGCAAGCGGGAGGAAATGATCTTCCTTGGACGCGAACTCAGCGAGGAGCGCGACTACGGCGACAAGGTGGCCGAGGAAATCGACGTCGAAGTCAGAGGCCTCATCGACCGCGCCTATACCAATGCCAACGAAATCCTCGTCACTAACAAGCCAAAGCTGGTGCGCTTGGCCGAGTACCTCATCGAGTACGAGACAGTCTCCGGCGAGGCACTGAACCACCTGTTCAACGAGGACCAGTCCGGCAGTGAGCCCGAGGGCACTCCGGCCATCCCACCTGAACCGCCTCCCTACATGCCTCCGAGGCCGCAGCCCAACATTCAGCCACAGCCGGCGCCGACCCTGTCCTCCACTAACGAATCGGACGCGTAGGAGCTGCGGGCGCGAACAAGAGCAGGGGCGGGTTTCTCACCCGCCCCTTTCTCTTTAGCCTTGCTCCTCTTCACTGTCCTGCGCCGCCGGTAGCTGCCGGTAGTAGAGCCCCCACTCTTTCATGAGGTCCTCCACTCCCGGATTCTTCAGGGCCACCAGTTCTCGAAAGAATCCTGCGAGCGCGTGCGCGGGCATCGACTCCGGAGAACAGACCCAGCTCCTCTCGGCTGGCACAACGTAAATCAGTCCCCTCTGATGTTCGCAAACCGCCCTGATGCGGGTCATGTCCTCGCTCGGTTTCACTTCAAGGCCAGCCACGGTGGTCATCGTCCGCACCTTCTCGTTAGATTGGTCGCCGTACCCAGGCGGCATTATATCGCTACAGAATACATTTGATGAATCTGCATCGGAATTATAGCCGTAAACAGGTAGCGGTGTTATCATCTTGGGCAGGCCAAGAGCCGGGGCGACCGGCACTATGAGGATTTGTCTAGTATGTACCAAGGCGGAGGACAACCCCCCAGGCAGCCAGAAATGAACTTCGACCAAATGATCGGCGGAGTTCGGGATGTGATTGGACGTATATCTCAGCGCCTGGGCGGTGGCGGCGTCGGGCTGGCCGTAACCCTTGTGGTCGCGCTGATCGTCATCATCTGGGCCGCCACTGGGATCTACACCATCAGCCCCGGTGAACAGGCATCCCTGCGTCTCTTCGGCGCTGCCCAGATCAGCCCGGTAACCGACACCGGCCTGCACTGGTGGTGGCCGTCGCCTGCCGGCAGCCGGGACGTGCTGCGCACGGACCTCACCCGCGTCATGGAGCTGGGCTTCCGCAGCGGTGAGGGCGTGGCCGACACTCCCGTTCCCGTCGAAGCTCAGATGATTAGCGGCGACCTGAATATCATCGACGTTCGAATGGTCGTTCAATACGACATTAAGAACCTGAACAATTACCTCTTCCGCGTGGATGATCCAGGGGAAAACGACGGAGCCAACCGCGACATAGCTCCTGGCCGCCCCGACGGGCGTACTCTGAAAGATGCCACCGAGGCCGCTCTGCGCCTCGTGGTCGGACAGCGCTCCATCGTCGACGTGCTGGGCGAAAACCGCAACGCGCTGAATGAACCAATCCGCCAGAAGCTGCAGGAAATTCTTGACAGCTACCAGGCTGGCATCAACGTGAAAAGCGTGGAGCTGAAGGAGGTGCAGGCGCCTGAGGACGTGCGCGCCGCCTTCAACGATGTGCTTCAGGCACGGCAGGACAAGGTCACTGCCACCAACCAGGCCCAGGCCTACGAGAATCAGGTCATCCCTGAGGCCAGGGGGCGCGCCGAGCAGATTATCCAGCCTGCCGAGGCATTCAAGCAGGCCCGTATAGAGAGGGCCCAGGGTGAAGCCGACCAGTTCCTGTCCATCCTGAAACAGTATTCCAACCAGTCAATTCGCCTCACCCATTCCCTTCAGGACACCGACGGTTCGGACTCCGACAATGACCCTACCACAGGCATCGGAATCGAGGACGTCACCGTCATCGGAGCCGGCGACACCGGGCTGGAAGATACCGACCTGTTCGTTGCCGAGCTCAGCATTGCCGGGGCGCCCGACTGCGGGTTCACTGCCTCTGAGGTTGAGTCCGAAGCGGTGCCCCAGCTGTGCGGCTTCAACGTTACCGTCGATGGGATCTCAGGACCTCCCGAAAACGGCGAGGCATTCACGGTGGCCTACCTCGGCAACGAAAACCTGACCGTCCCTCCATTGAGTTCAACCGGCTTCATCAATCTGCGCCTCGGCAACAACGTTCTCGATATTGACAACGCCGACGGCGACGGCGATCTGACCACTGGCGTCACCACCTCCGACATATATATTGTCGCAGGTCCCGATGGGGGCGCCGTATCTGGCATAGACCTCTCCGTTTCGAGGTTTAATTCCCTCACCAACATTCTGACCCTAGAGGTTCAGAATGGCGAGACACTGGATCCCGGCTCGTCTTTCACGGTCCAGTACCTCAATCGCGAAGAACTGACGGTGCCCTCCACCAGCCTGGTTACCCAGGAGCGCCTCTATCTTGAGGCCATGGAGGAAATCCTGCCGGCTGTTAATAAGATTCTCGTGCCTAGGGGCTCAGAGCCTGTGCTCCTGATCGGCGGACAGGAAGGCGTGGTGCCGGTGCCGGTGGGCCCCAGCCCCAGCCCGTAGACTCCGGCTCATATCTTCAAAAAGACAAAACTGCAACAGGCCAAGCTGCAACAGGCCAAGCTGCAACAGGCCAAGCTGCAACAGGCCAAGCTGCAACAGAAGGAAACAAATAAGGGGTTTCCATGGGAAAGCTGGTAATCGCGGGCATTGTTGTCCTCGTGGCAATTATCACACTCTACACTTCGCTCTACGTGGTGGATGAGACCGAGCAGGCGGTCGTGACACGGTTCGGAAACGTGCGCGCCATTCAGACCTCGCCCGGCCTCTACATCAAGGCCCCCTTCGGCGTGGACCGCGTCATCACTTACGACCGGAGGGTGCTGCGCATAGACACCCCTCCCGGTCCTTTCATCGACAAGGACCTCAACATTCTCGAGATAGACGTCTACGCCAGGTACAAGATCACAAATCCACGTAGCTTCCTGGAAACCCTGACCACCCAGGAGCAAGCCGTGACGGTGCTGGGACAACGCATAAACAACGCGCTCCGTGCAGAGGTTGCCCAGCGAAGCCGCGAGGAAATCATTGGTGGGGACGTGGACCTCGACGACGACGGTAACCCCATCACCGATTCCGAGGGCAATTCCCTCGTGGTGCCCACCAATAGGCGGACGGAAATTCTTGACCAGGTGCTGGCCTCCGTAAAGCAGGAACTCGACCCCGGGTTCGGCGTTGAGATGATTGACATCCGCGTTAAGCGGGCCGATTTCCCCCTCGCGGTGGCTGGCCGCATTTTCGAGCGGATGCGCTCCGACCGTGAGAAGATCGCCCGCCGTCTCCGCGCCGAGGGTGAAGAAGAAGCCCGCAGTCGCCGCGCCGCTGCCGACCGCGACGTGGAAATCATCATCGCTGCCGCTGACCGAGACTCCTCTCGCCTCCGTGGTGACGGCGAAGCCCAGGCCATCTCCATCCTCGCCGATGCCCTCAACCAGGACCCCGAGTTCTACTCATTCCGCAGGAGTCTGGACGCCTACCGCCAGTTCCTCGGCACTCAGTCAACCATGGTGCTGAATTCCGATTCAGACCTCTTCCAGTTCCTCCAGAGCGCGGGAGGGGATGAGACGGCAGACAGCAACTAGACTGCTCAACATATCCCTCGTAAAGCGAATGGGCGGACTTTTGTCCGCCCATTCGCTTTACCGATTTCCGATTCCCTGTTGGACAGGACTACCGCCCTGCGATGCGTCGCCCCTCGTCCAGCCCGTGCGTGGTCTTCTCCGGCGAAGTGATGATGATGCTGAACCCCTGCTCCAGGCGCATCGACACCTCGGCCGCCGTGGCCCCCGTGGCGCACGGCACGCCCGCGTCCTTGCACGTTTCCAGTATCCGCAGCAGGTTCGCTTGCACCTCCGGGTGTCCTGCGTTGCCCTTGTGGCCCATCGCCACCGACATGTCTCCCGGCCCGGCCCAGACTGCCCCGATGCCCTTCACTTCCCGCAGGATGTCCTTCAGGTTCTCCACACCGTGCGGCTCCTCCACGATGCCAATCAGCAGCATGTTGCCGTCGGGGTCCAGCGGCCACAGGTCGGCTGCGTCGTAATACTCCGCCGGCGTCAGCCCCCAGTACCGCGGCGCAATGCGGTACCACCAGCCGCGCTCGCCCTCAGGCTCGAAGTCCGCCACTCCCGGCACCTGCGGGTACCTCGCCGCAATCACCGCCGCCTGCGCGTCCTCCACCGTGTTCAGGTGCGGCAGCACCAGCCCGTAAACGCCGGTGTCCAGGGCCTGCTTCAAGACCCACTGGTTCTGCTCCCGGAAGTTCGGCGGCACCCGAACGAACGGGGCCGGGTCGGCCTGCAGCGAGCCTCCTTCCGATATCTTCTTCCTGGATAGCAGGAACTGTAGCGACATTCGCAGCTTGTCGAAGTTGAAGTCCTGGTGCTCCATCTCGATGATGGTCATGTCGTAGTCCGAGTCGGACACAAAGGCCAGGTCTTCGATGGCGCCGTTCCACACCAGCCCTGAGCAGAAGACCGGCTTGCCCTGTTCCAGCAGTTCGATCACCTTGTTGTACCGGACCATACTCCCTCCTGCGCTTTGGATTGAAGCGACAATAGGTTTGGGATGCCACGGGATTATGCTTTGGGGCCGCACAATTGTCCACATTCCGATTCGCGTTGACGGATGTCGCAAAATCGCCTACATTGCTAGGGGCTTTTGAATGGATTCACTCAACAGTGGGTGCGACTTACGGCGGCCCACGCGCACCGTGAATCGACCGGCCCGGGAGCGGTCGGGCAGGGTTCAGCCAAACGGAATCCAGACCGGATTCAGCCAAACGGAATTCAGAATGAAGCTGCACGAGTATCAGGCCAAGGAGATTTTCGCCCGCTACGGCATTCCCGTGCCGCAGGGCAGGGTCGCCGCCAGCGCCGGTGAAGCACGGAGCGCCACCGAAGGCTTCGGCGGTCGCGCCGTCGTCAAGGCCCAGGTCCACGCCGGTGGCCGCGGCAAGGCCGGTGGCGTCAAGGTTGCTCAGTCCCCCGACGACGCCGAAACCGCAGCCCAAGCCATTCTCTCCGCCAGCCTCGTCACCAACCAGACCGGCCCCGAAGGGGTGCCAGTCAACCAGGTCCTGATCGAGGAACTCGCCGACATCGCCAGGGAAATGTATCTCGCCATTACTGTCGACCGCGTCGAGCGCCGTCCGGTAATGCTGGTCAGCGCCTCCGGCGGCATGGACATCGAAGAAGTCGCGGAGACGAGCCCGGATCTCATCCACGCCGAGCCTATCGACCCGGTGCTCGGCCTCATGCCATTCCAGTCCCGCCGCATCGCCCGCAAGCTGGGCTTGGAAGGCACGGCAGCCACGGCTGCCCCCGGCTTCCTGAGTTCCCTCTACCAAGTCTTCGTCGACAACGACTGCACCCTCGTCGAAGTCAACCCCCTCATCGTCACCGGAGACGGTCGGCTAGTGGCGTTGGACGCCAAGATGAGCGTTGACGACGATGCCCTATTTCGTCGCCCCGCCATCGTGGAGCTGCGGGACCAGTCCCAGGAAGACGAACTGGAAGCCCAAGCCGCTGACCTCGACATCGCCTACGTGAACCTCGACGGCGACGTGGGCTGCCTCGTCAACGGCGCAGGCCTGGCCATGGCCACCCTCGACGTGACCTCCGCCGCCGGAGCCGAGCCCGCCAACTTCCTCGACGTCGGCGGTGGGGCCACCGTGGAGAAGGTCGCCAGTGCCGTCAGCATCATCCTGTCCGACCCGAAAGTCCGGCGCGTGCTGGTCAACGTGTTTGGCGGAATCCTCCGCTGCGACATCGCCGCCGAGGGCATCGTGCTCGCCTACCGCAACACCGGCTCCCAGTTGCCGATAGTCGTTCGCATGCTCGGCACCAACGTCGACGACGGCAAACGCATCCTCGCCGAATCTGGCCTCTCGGTGGTCTTCGCCGAAACACTCTCCGAGGCCGCCGACGCCATAAAGCAGGCAGCCTAGAAACGGCATCAGAACACATCTGGAGCATCCCTGAATGGGTATTCTGGTAGACGAAAACACCCGCGTCATGGTGCAGGGCATAACCGGTCGCGAAGGCGGCTTCCACGCCCATAACTGCATCGCCTACGGCGCAAACGTCGTGGCCGGCGTTACTCCCGGTCGCGGCGGGGTCATGTTTGAAGACACGGTCCCGGTTTTTAACTCCGTCGAAGAGGCGGTCGACGCAACTTCCCCGAACATGGCGTTGCTCTTCGTGCCGCCTCCCTTCGCCGCCGACGCCATCGTCGAGTCCGCAGACGCCGGCATCCCCCTCATCGCCTGCATCACCGAGGGCGTCCCCGGCCTCGACATGGTCCGCGTCGCCCGCTATCTTGAAGAACGGCCAGTGCGGCTCATCGGCCCCAACTGCCCCGGCCTCATCAACCCGGGCGCCCGCTGCAAGGTCGGCATAATGCCCGGTGCAATCCACCTGCCCGGCCGCGTCGGCATCGTCTCCCGCAGCGGCACCCTGACCTACGAGGCCGTTGGACAACTCACCGGTCTCGGTCTCGGTCAGTCCACCTGTGTCGGCATCGGTGGCGACCCCATCATTGGCACCAGTTTCGTCGAAATCCTGCGCCTGTTCAACGAAGACCCCGACACCGACGCCGTGGTGCTCATCGGCGAGATCGGCGGCAGCATGGAGCAGGACGCCGCCGCCTACATTAAGGCGGAATTCGGCAAGCCCATCGCCTCTCTCGTCGTCGGCGCCAGCGCCCCCCCGGGCAAGCGCATGGGCCATGCCGGCGCCATTATCACGGGCGAAAGCGCCACCGCCGAGGCCAAAGTGAGAGCATTCCGCGATGCCGGCGCAACCATCATCCCGACGCCCGCTGACATCGGTTCCACCGCCCAGACCATGCTGCAGTCGGCCGGGCTGCTCGGGTAGCCTGCCGCGCAGCTTCTATTCCAGTTTCCCTGGCTAGGAAGGGAGGGAGTCTTAAGGAGCCAAAATGCCCTACGCCGAGATCAATGGAATCAACATACGGTACGAAGTCAGGGGCTCCGGCGCCCCCCTTCTGATGATGGCTCCCGGCGGCTTCGACTCCACCATCGAACAGTGGACCACCTCGGGAATCTGGGCCAGCATGAAGCCCTTGGAAACCCTCACCAGCCGCTACACCTGCATCGCCTACGACCGCCGCGAGTCAGGCCTCTCCGGCGGCAAGGTGGAGCGTGTTTCCTGGGCCACCTACGCCCACGAGGCCAGGGGCCTGCTCGACGTCCTCGGCATTCCTCGCGCCTTCGTAATGGGCGGCTGCATGGGCTGCTCCGCCGCCACTGCCTTCGCCGTTGCCTACCCCGAATCAACCCTCGGGGTTCTGCTTCACTGGCCGGTCGGTGGCGTGAGATGGCGGCAGAATGGTCTTGACCGCTTCCAGTCCCACGTTGATTTCGTGAAGGCAAACGGCCTCGCCGCAGTCGTCGGTCTCGCGAAGAAGGGCGGCAGCTTCTGGGCCCAGCCCAAGGCAGGCCCCTGGGCCTCCACCATCTGCTCCGACGAGTCCTTCTCCGCCGGCTTCGCCGACCAGAACCAGGCACGCTATCTCGCCATGGTAGCCCTCATGGGCCAGACGCTCTTCGACCGCGACACCGCCACCGGACCCGAGCCCATGGAGCTGATGGCCCTGCGCATCCCGTCCGTCATCATCCCCGGCGCCGATGCGGCCCACGCCACCAGCGCCGCACGCTACCTGCAGGAATGCCTCGACGGCTCCGTCTACCACGATGTCCCAGTCGATCAGCAGACCCCCGACGCTGTGCGACAATGGATCATAGAGTTCCTCGAATCCAACGCGGTCGTTGAGGTGGGCTAGATGGTGGCGCACGACACATCGCCGAGAACCGGTACTGAGTACGAGACCGTCATCGGCCTAGAAGTCCACGTGCAGCTGCTGACACAGAGCAAGATGTTCTGCTCCTGCCGCGCCGACTACCAGAGCGCCCCGGTCAACAGCCGCGTCTGCCCGGTCTGCCTTGGCCTGCCGGGAGCCCTGCCCGTCATCAACCGCAAGGCCGTCGAGTTCACCATCATGACCGGCCTCGCCCTGAACTGCGACATCCCCCGCCTCACCAAGTTCGACCGCAAGAACTACCCCTACCCCGACCTGATGAAGGGCTACCAGATTTCGCAGTACGACCTGCCCATTGCCGTCTCGGGTCACCTGGACATCGATGTCGACGGCGCAGCCCGTTCCGTCGGCGTGCACCGCGTCCACCTCGAGGAAGACGTCGCCAAGCTACAGCACTTCCCCGACGACGATGGCGGCTACAGTCTCGTCGACGTCAACCGCTCCGGCGTAGCCCTCATGGAGATCGTCAGCGAGCCGGACATGCGATCCGCCGAAGAGGCACGGGCCTACTTGGTGACCCTGCACTCGCTCCTGCAGTACCTCGGCGTCACCACCGGCAACATGCAGGACGGTAGCTTCCGGTGCGACGCCAACATCAGCATCCGCCCCGTCGGCAGCGAAGAGTACGGCAACCGCTCCGAAATCAAGAACATGAACAGCTTCCGCTCCGTCTACCAGGCCCTCAACTTCGAGGCCGACCGCCAGCGTCGCGTCCTCGAGGATGGCGGCCGCGTGGTGCAGGAGACCCGCGGCTGGGTCGAGGGCCGAGCCGTTACCGTCTCCCAGCGCAGCAAGGAAGACGCCCACGACTACCGATACTTCCCCGAACCCGACCTGCCGCCGCTCGACATAGCCCCCGACTGGGTCGACGACCTGCGCCTCCACCTTCCTGAGTTGGCGCCCCAGCGCTGCCAGCGGTTCTGCGACCAATACGCCCTATCCGAGTACGACGCCCGCCTGCTAACCTCTGGTAAGGCGATGGCCGACTACTTCGAGACAGCGGTCAGGCGACCCGGAGCCTCGGGACAGGCACTGAACACCCACGCCAAGCAGGTCAGCAACTGGATACTCGGCGACCTGTCCGGTCTCCTTAATCAGGAGAATCGCGATATATCCGACTCCCCCGTCTCGCCCGAACATCTGGTAGAGTTAATAGGAATGGTCGACGACGGCGCAATCAGCGTTACCATGGCCAAGACCGTCCTCGAGGAGGCCTACGCCTCCGGCGATTCTCCCAGGCGCATCGTCGACGAACGCGGCTACACCCAGATCAGCGACACCTCGGCCGTGGAGCCCTCCGTCCTGGAGGCCTTGGACGCCAACCCCCGGGCCGTCAGCGACTACCTCGCCGGCAAGGAATCGGCGGCCAAGTTCCTAGTAGGCCAGGTTATGAAGCTGACCCGCGGTCAAGCCAAGCCCGACGTGGTCAACCAACTGGTCGCCTCCGCCCTCGAACGTATAAGGGCCCAGAAGGCTTAGTCCGTTCCCTCTCTTGAGGTCAGGCTGGCTCTCAGGGTTTTAGAATCGAACCGAAGGACGTAAACGCAGTTTAGATGGATACGGTAATACTGGTAGTCCAGTTACTGGTTTCGCTGATGCTGGTGCTGATCATCCTCTCCCAGGTGAAAGAAGGCAGCGGCGGCCTGTTCGGCTCTGCCCAGTCCACCGTGCGGACCCGGCGTGGCGTCGAAAAAACCCTCTTCCAGATAACGATCGCCCTCGCCGTGGTCTTCCTGGTCATCTCGATCATCGTCGTGCGGTTGTAGACCCGTCGAGTACCCGCTCCCCGGTCTCCCTCCGAAGAGTCGGCGCGCCGGGGCCGCTCGTTCTAAAATGAACGACCAACTGATAGTCTTCACCACCGACTTCGGTCTGACCGACTCCTACGCCGGCGTAATGAAGGGCGTCGCCCTCGGCATCAACCCCACCCTGTGCTTTATCGACCTCACCCACCAGGTATCTCCCCAGAACATTAACCAGGGCGCTTTCATCCTCGGCGTTGGCTACCGCTATTTCCCCTCCCATGCCATCCACGTCGCCGTGGTCGATCCAGGCGTCGGAACCAGCCGACGGCCCATCCTCCTCCGGACGCCCCACGGCTCTTTCGTTGCCCCCGACAACGGCCTCCTCAGCCGCGTCCTGTCCGGCTATCTGACAGACCCGCCGCCGCACCCGGGTACGGTCACCCTGCCCGGTGAGCTCCAGGCCTTCCACCTCACCAATCCTGACTACTGGCTCTACCCTGTCAGCGACACCTTCCACGGCCGCGACGTCTTCACTCCCGTCGCCGCCTACCTGTCCCTCGGAGTCCCGCCCGAGTCGCTCGGCGAGCCCACCCGCGACCTGACCTGGCTCCCGCTGCCCCAACCCCGCGAAACGCCGGAAGGCATCCGCGGCGAGATAATTTACACTGATGTATACGGCAACCTCATCAGCAGCATCCCCGCGCCTATGCTGGAGGACCGCGACTTCGACGAAATACGCGTTCGCGGGCGTGCCATCCGTCGCCTCAGTCGCACCTTCCTCGACATCCCCGACGGCTCTCCGACGCAGCAACTCATCGCCCTCTTCGGCAGCCACGGCTACCTCGAAGTCGCAGTCCCCAACGGCAGCGCTGCCTCCGTCCTCTCCGCTGGCCCCGGCGAGCCAATAACGGTCACTTTCGGCTCCGGTTAGCTCTCACGACAACCTCCGCAATTGGGTCGACCACTGACACAGGGCAATCGCGTTTTAAACGCTGGAGGCCTTGCGACCCGTCATTCCCGCGCAGGCGGGAATCCCTAACCCCCGTCTACCGTCGCACCCAGAACCCAGTCCCCAGAACCCGAGCAAGCACTGTCAATTTCACCGCCACCTCTATACCAGCCGAATTTGTGTGCCCAGAAATAAAGCGCGATTGCCCTGACCACTGACAGTTGGCACTTGCCAACCCCGAGGACAGCCGTCTACGATTTAATTGTTATGTCTGAAACCCTGCGAACTACTTTTACCCCTGGCCATCCTCGTAGCGCCGCATGTTACAGAATGTTACAAGATGTTACACCGTCACGAGAAGGAGTCCCCGCCCCTGAGGCGACGCCCTTGAATGGCGCCCCATGAATCCGTCTTTCTATTGACATCGATTGACCCCATGCTAGTATTGGGACAAATTCGAATACTCGCCATTCGGGGGGAATATGGACCTCGACCGTGCCACTCTTATAAGGCTATACCGCACCATGAAGACCATCCGCGACTTCGAAGAGCGCGGAATCCCGGAAACCGGCCAGCGCGGAATGTCGGCTTCCGTGCACTCCTCCGCCGGTCAGGAGGCCGTGCCCACCGGAGTCTGTGCCAACCTGAGCGACGACGACTACATCGGCAGCACCCACCGCGGCCACGGCCACTGCATCGCCAAGGGCGTCGATCCCAAGGGCATGATGGCTGAGCTCTTCGGTCGTTCCACAGGCCCCAACAAGGGCAAGGGTGGCTCCATGCACATCGCCGACATGAGCAAGGGAATGCTCGGCACCAACGGCATCGTCGCCGGCAGTGTGCCTCTCGCCGTTGGCGCGGCCCTCACCTCCAAGCTGAAGTACAACAACGAGCGCGTGGCCGTGGCCTTCTTCGGCGACGGTGGCGCAAACCAGGGCGTGCTCCACGAGTGCATGAACCTCGCCTCCGTCTGGAAGCTCCCCGTCATCTTCTGCTGTGAGAACAACGGCTACGCCGAGTCCACTCCGGTGGAATACGCCTCCTCCGTCGAACGTATTTCCGACCGCGCCGCCGGCTACAACATGCCCGGCTTAACCGTCGACGGCATGAGCGTGTTCGACGTCTTTGAAGCGGCCTCTCACGCCGTGGCACGCGCCCGCGCCGGCGAGGGTCCTACCATGCTTGAGTGCCGCACCTACCGTTACTACGGCCACACCGTGTTCGACAACCCGCTCTCCTACCGCACCGCTGAAGAGGAAGAGTACTGGCGGGGCCGCGACCCTCTCAAGGTCTTCCGCGAAACCGTCATCCCGCAGGGTGAAATCACCGCCGAGGAACTCGACGCCATAGACGCGGAGATCGCGATCCTCATGGAAGAAGCGGTTAGGTTCGCCGACGAGAGCCCCTTGCCTCAACCCCACGAGCTCTACGAAGACGTTTATGTCGAGTACCCGTTGGACATGATGCGCCGCGGCGTGAACATGCCCGCCTAGAATTTCGTTCTAGGAGAATACACTCAAGTAAGGTCAAGATTGGGGCGCACAGTTGTGCGCCCATCGACAACAGGAGCGAGCGATGACGACAGCCACCGCCACCAGGGAACTACAGGTACGCGAGGCCATCAACGAGGCCATCCGCCAGGAGATGCGACGCGACGAATCGGTCATCATCATGGGTGAGGAAATCGCCGGCGGCGCCGGCCGTGAACACCTCGGCATTGTCGACGCCTGGGGCGGCCCCTTCCGCACCACCGTCGGTCTGATTCAAGAGTTCGGCAACCAGAGGGTGCTTGACACCCCCCTGTCCGAGGCCGCCTTCGTCGGCACCGCCATCGGCGCGTCCTCCACCGGGATGCGCGCCATCTGCGAACTGATGTTCGTCGACTTCATCGGCGTCTGCATGGACCAGATGCTCAACAACGCCGCCAAGATGCGCTACATGTTCGGCGGGCAGGTCAAGGTCCCCTTCACCATGCTTACCCGCATCGGAGCCGGATTCGGCAGCGCGGCACAGCACTCCGAGTCTTACTACTCCATCTTCAGCCACATCCCCGGGCTGAAGGGCGTGGCGCCCTCCGACCCCTACACCGCTAAAGGGCTGCTGATTTCAGCCATCCGCGATGACGATCCGGTGGTGTTCTTCGAGCACAAGGGCCTGTACACCAACCGCGGCCCGGTGCCCGAAGAGCCCTACACCTTCCCCATCGGCAAGGCCCGCACGGTGCGCGAGGGCACCGACGTTACCCTCGTCGGAATTTCCAAGATGACTTGGGTTGCCAACAACGCCGCTGAAGAGCTGGCCAAGGAGGGCATCAACGCCGAGGTCGTCGACCTGCTCAGCATCTCGCCCATCGACTACGACCATGTCCTGGAGTCCGTCCGCAAGACCCACCGCATCGTCGTCGTCGACGAGGACACGCCCGTCTGCAGCCTCGCCTCCGAGATTTGCTCCCGTATCGCCGAGGAGGGCTTCGACTACCTGGACGCGCCTCCCTCCCGGGTTACCGCTCCCCACACCCCGGTTCCCTACAGCCGCGCCCTCGAAAACATCTACCTCCCCAACGAGGAGCGCGTCATCAACACCGTGCGGGGCCTGTTCAAGTAACCCACCCAAGTTCTTGCGACGCTGAAACCAGCCGGGGCAGGTACTCGACCTGCCCCTCCCTTTTTCCAAGACACCGTCCCGCACCGCCACCGGACGCGCCGTACCCGACAGACGAGCGCCTATGAGAAGACCCGACTACAGTCGGCTGATCCTGGCCGCCGGCTTCCTCATCCTGTTCTTCAGCGGCGGCTCCCGCTTCGCCTTCGGCCTCATGCTGAAGCCGATGTCCGAAGACCTGGACGTCAGCCGCTCCACTCTGTCGGCGGCGTTCACCATGTTCATGGTGGTGTCGGCGGTGGCCATGCCCTTCGTGGGAAGGCTGGTGGACCGTTGGAGCCTGCGCGGGACCATAGCAATTGGCGCCGTCATCGGAGCGGCGGGACTGGCGATGATGGGGCAGGTCCAGTCCTCGTGGCAGGTCTTCATCGTCTATGGCTTCGTCTACGCCCTTGGCAACTCAGGCACATCCATCGCCCCTGTCGTCG
Organism: Dehalococcoidia bacterium; assembly: GCA_965261355.1. Classification (GTDB taxonomy): domain Bacteria; phylum Chloroflexota; class Dehalococcoidia; order Lucifugimonadales; family UBA3495; genus VXOI01. Next base: position 1,333,922 of record OZ253464.1, read on the forward strand.
TCATGGTCAGCCAGTGGTTCGTCGAGCGCCGCGGCATCGCCGCCAGTCTGGCCGTGTCCGGCAACGCCATCGGCCAGCTGGTCATCGTGGCCGCGCTGGCCTCGGCATTGGCAGCTATTGGATGGCAGGCGTCCTACACAGTCTTGGCAGTGGTCAGCGCGGCGATTCTGTTGCCCCTGATCCTGCTGGTGGTCCGTCCCGGGCCACCGCCAGAGGAACATTCCCCCCCGGGTTCTCACGGCGGCGAACCCGCACCACAGCCGCTGACCCTGCGGCAGGCGCTGAGTTCCCGGCCGTTCCTCCTCCTGGTGGGGATCTACACCATCTGCGGATTTCAGGACTTCTTCGTTGCCTTCCACATCGTCGCTTTCGCCCAGGACCAGGGCGTCGGCGACGTTCTCGCCGGGAATCTGCTGGCCTGGATGGGAGTGATGGGACTGCTGGGTGTATTGGTGGCCGGGGTGATGGCCGACGCCTTCGGTGCGTCCCGCCCCACCGCTCTATGCTTCCTGATGCGCATCGGAATCTTCGCGCTGATACTGCCGTTCCAGGGCACCCCTGCCATCCTGGTTTTCGGACTGCTTTACGGCTTCACGTTCCTGATAACCGCGCCCCTGACCGTGGTGTTCCTCGGCAACATCTATGGCCCGCACAGGCTCGGCACCCTCACCGGCACCGTCTCAATGATCCACCAGATTACCGGCGGCCTCGGAGCTTTCGCTGGCGGCTGGATCTTCGACCAGACTGGCGCCTACGACATAGCCTTTGTTCTGATGCTTGCTTTGTCCCTGGCCGCCACCGTCTTCACGTTCGTCATCCGGGAACCCCTCAGGCGCCAGCGGCTCCCCCTCGGCGCGGCGGCATGCTGAAATCTGGGAGAACGCGGCCCAAGCCCCCGGGTCGCCTAGTGGAACAGCAACCCGCCGTTGACGTTGTACGCCTGCCCGGTTACAAACGACGCCTCCTCGCTGGCCAGGAACGCCACCATATTCGCCACGTCCTGAGGCTCCGCGATGCGTCCCAGCGGACTGGCCTCTGCCCCTGCCTGCACTATCTGTCCGCGAAACTCCTCTTGGGTGATGCCCTGCTCAGCAGCCCGGTCCCTCTCCCAGTAGCTCATCCGGTCCGTGTTGATCGGCCCCGGACAGACCGCGTTGACAGTAATGCCATAGGGCGCCAGGTCGAGCGCCGATGCCTGCGTCAAACCCAGCACGGCGAACTTCGACGCACTGTACGCCGCCCCCGTTGCGCTGGCCTGCTTCGACGCGTTCGACGCTATGTTGATGATGCGCCCACCGTTGCCTGTTTCAATCATCCGGCGGCCCACTTCCTTGGTCAGCAGGTACGGAGCCGTGGTGTTGATCCTCAGGAAGTGCTCCCACACCTCCTGCTCCAGCTCGGTGACGGACACCTTGTCCCTGCCGATGATGGCTCGCGCGTTGTTCACCAGGATGTCGATCCGTCCGTAGCGGTCCATAACCTGCTCGACCATCCGCTCGATCTGCCCGCTGTCCCCCAGGTCGCAGTAGACCGGAAATGCCTGCCGCCCCTCCGCTGCAACCTCCTCAGAAACCGCGTCGATGCCGCGCCAGGCGTTGCGCACTTCGGCGGGCGGAAGGTCTTCCGTCTCCCGCTGAACATCGCTCAGGGCAATGTCTGCGCCCAATCCGGCCAGCTTCATCACTGTGGCCCGGCCCACTCCGCGCATCCCGCCCGCTCCGGTAACCAGCGCCACCTTGCCTTCCAGTCCTGCCATCTCGACCTCACGTTACAGTCGTCTTTTCCCAGCTTGACTCGGCGGCATTATAACCCACGGTCCATCTTGACACGGCACCAGCCGGCCCTATCATAGGCCCAATCGCACCGGCAGGAGACGGTATGGCATCGTCGTTGATACGGGGAAGATACGTCATCTGCGAGGCTGGCTCGGAACCGGGCGGCAGTCGCGTCATCACCGATGGCGCTGTCCTGCAGCGCGACGGCGTCATAGAGGCTGTGGGAACCTGGGAAGACTTGAGGGATCGCCAGGTCGACGAGGTCATCGGGGGGCCGAGGTTTCTCGTGATGCCAGGCCTCACCAACTCCCATCATCACGGCCGCGGCGTCTCCACTTTTCAGATGGGCACCGTGGATGGTTGCCTGGAAACCTGGATCGTCGAAGGCTGGGGCCGCCGCCCTGTCGACTGGCGACTGATCACCCTCTACACCGCCATCCAGATGATCAAGTCCGGCACCACTTCAGTGATGTACAACCACCCACGCACTCCACCGGAAGGCCTGCTAGACGAATGCGGCCAGGTACTCAGCGGCTTCGGAGCGGCTGGCATGCGCACCGCTTTCTCCGTCTACTACCGCGGCCAGAACCGGATTGTGTACAACGACGACGAGGCCTTCCTGTCCAGCCTGCCCGCCGACTTGGCTGCCGCGGTTCGTGGCTACGTGGCTGCCACGGACATGTCGGAAGACGACTATTTCTCCTTCTTCGGGTCGTTGCGTCAAGCCTACGGCATAGAAGCGTCGGGTGGCTTGATCTCTGTCCTGCTCAGCCCAAGCAACACGCAGTGGGCCTCCAACGATTTCTTCCTGCGGACCAGGGAGCTTTCCACCCGCTACGACACCGCCGTCCACATGCACCTGGTGGAAAGCTGGTACCAGAAGGAATACGGTATCCGCACCTGGGGCAAAACCCCCGTCGCCCACCTCGCCGACCTGGGGTTTCTGGGCCCGGAACTCTCCTGCGCTCACTCGGTGTGGCTCACCGAAGAAGACATCGAACTCCTGGCGGACTCCGGCGCCACAGTCTGCCACAACCCCAGCTCCAACCTCAGGTTGAAGAACGGCATCGCCCCGGTCAACGCCATGCTGGCCGGAGGCGTCAACGTTGCCATGGGCACCGACAGCACCGCCATCAACGACGATGACGACATGCTGCAGGAAATGCGCCTGGCATCCAGGCTTCACCGTCAGCCCGGTCTCGACCGCCCGGCCCTGGACTCGCACCAGGCACTCCGCCTGGCCACCGCCAATGCCGCTAGACCCACCGGATTCGACGGGCGCATCGGCGCGCTCGAACCCGGACGCTACGCCGACATGGTCCTGCTCGACTGGGACGCCATGACCGCGCCCTACTTCGAGGGCTCCGGCGATGCGGCTGCCGATGCCGTGAACGCCGTGGTCTATCGCGGCAAGTCCACCCACGTGGACACCGTGCTGATCAACGGCGAGGTGGTCGTGCGCGACGGCCTGTTCGTCAAGGCCAGCGAAGAGCAGGTGACCAGCGAACTGCGGGAACAGTTATCACGCCCCATCGAACCGGAAACCGTCGCCACCCGGCAGATGGCCGCCCGCCTTCTGCCCTACATCCACCGCTTCTACGAAGACTGGAGCATCCCTTCCGACGGCCCGCACTACCTCTACAACGGACGATAGTGCCGGACGATAGTGTTAAGTTCCGAGGCGGGACTGCTGGCTATGGTAGTATGTAATCGGCACTCAACCCTTGTCCGATTTGGAATAAATGGAGGCAGTTGCTTTGGCTACTGTGGGAAGCGGAAAGTATACCTATGAAGTCATCGAAGACTGGGCACGTCTGCCCGACGGCATGGCCTTTGGCACAGTCAGCGCCGTGGCGACCGACTCCCAGGACCGAGTTTACGCCTTTCAGCGTGCGGAGCCGCCCGTGGTCATCTTCGACCGCGAAGGCAACTACGTCGGCTCGTGGGGAGAAGGGCGCTTCGAGAACCCCCACGGCATCTACATTGCCGACGACATCGTCTACCTGACCGACCGCGAGGGCAGCATCGCCCAGAAGTGCACCCTCGATGGCACGCCCCTCCTTACCATCGGCACTCCCGGGGAATACTCAGACACCGGCTGCGAGGTCGCAGGTGAAGTCTGCCCACGTGCCGCCGGACCCTTCAACTACCTGACCGAGCTCGTTCCCTCCCCAAGCGGCGACCTATACGTCTCCGACGGCTATCGCAACGCCCGCGTGCATCGCTTCAGCGCCGCCGGCGACCTGATCTCCTCCTGGGGTGAACCCGGTAAGGGCGGCCCCAACCAGTTCCACCTGCCCCACAGTCTCATCGTTGGCCAGGATGGGCGCATCTACCTGTGCGACCGCGAGAACAGCCGCGTCCAGGTCTTCTCCCCTGAGGGCGAGTACATCACTATGTGGACCGATATGCAGCGCCCCCTCGACATCTCGCAGGACAGCGAGGGCATTTTCTACACCAGCGAGCGTCCCGAAGACGGCAAACCACCCCAGGTCAGCGTTCTTGATGGAGAGGGCAACGTCCTGGAACGATTCCCCGGCCGTTCTGCCCACGGCTCGTGGGTCGACGCCCACGGCGATATCTACCTCGCCCTCACCGCGGAGAAGAGCATCGACAAGTACGTGCGCGCCTAGACGACCATCGACTGGTACTTGCGCTTCCCATACCTGCGCATTCCCATTTCGGCCCACCCGGCACTCGGCCCACCGGACACCCGGCCCACCAGACACGGAGAGAAGGGAAATGAGCGAGGATTCACGGCAACCGGAATACAGGACCTTGTCAGGCCTGGAGGTCAAGCCGGTCTACGGCCCTGAGGCAGCTGACGGCATCGACTTCGACCGAGACCTTGGCAGCCCCGGCGAGTTTCCCTTCACCCGTGGCCCATACCCCGATATGTACCGCGGCCGTCTCTGGACTCGCCGTCAGATAGCTGGCTTCGGCACGGCCCAGGCCACCAACGAACGCTACCGGTTCCTCCTGGAACACGGCCAGACCGGCATCAGCACCGACTTCGACCACCCCACCCTCACCGGCTACGACTCCGACCACGAGCTGGCCGAAGGCGAGGTGGGTCGCCTCGGCGTCGCTATCGATACCGTTCGCGACATGAACGACCTGTTCCACGAAATCCCGCTGGACCAGGTCAGCGTTTCTTTGACCATCAACCATCCGTCGATAGTCCTTCTGAGCATGTTCCTCGCTGTCGCCCAAGGCCGTGGCGTCGATTGGTCCGCCCTCCGCGGCACCGTGCAGAACGATTCACTGAAGGAGTTCCACGGCCAGAAGACCTTCGCCTTGGGCCCGGGACCTTCCCTCAAGCTGACCACTGATATCGTGGAGTTCTGTACCGCCCATGTCCCCAACTGGTACACCATCTCCATCTCCGGCTACCACACCCGCGAAACTGGCTCTGACGCGGTGCAGGAACTGGCGTTCACCATCGCACAGGGCATGGCCTACGTGGAGTCCGCGTTCGCTCGCGGAATGCCGGTCGACAGCTTCGCGCCTCGCCTGTCCTTCTTCTTCGGCGTTCACAACGACATCTTTGAGGAAATCGCCAAGTTCCGCGCCGCCCGCCGCATGTGGGCCCGGATTATGAAGGAACGCTACGGCGCAACTCGCCCCGAGTCCATGCGCATGCGCTTCCACACCCAGACACTCGGCTCCACGCTGATGCGGCAGGACGCCCAGAACAACATCGCCCGCGGCACGCTTCAAGCCCTTGCCGCAGTGCTCGGCGGCACCCAGTCCCTGCACGTCAGCGGCTACGACGAGGCCTACGACATTCCCTCCGAAGACGCCATGCGAATGTCGCTGGCCACCCAACTCATCATAGCCCACGAATCGGGAGCGGCAGCCACGGCCGACCCTCTCGGCGGCTCACTGTTCGTTGAATCCCTCACCAACGACATCGAAGAAGCCGCGTTGGAATATATCCACCGCATCGACGATATGGGTGAGGGCTCGATGCGCGATGGCATCCTTCGCGCCATAACTTCCGGTTACATCGAGCGCGAAATCGCTCGCTCTGCCTATGAGTACCAGCAACGTATTGAATCAGGACGCCAGGTCATCGTCGGCCTGAACCAGTACCAGTCCGAAACGCAGCAGAAGCTGGAGCTGTTCCAGTTTGACCCCGAGGAAGAGGAGTGGCAGAAGGGCCGCCTAGCCGAATCCCGGAGCAAGCGCAGCCCCGCAGACGTCCGCGGCGCACTTGCCGCCCTGAAGCAGGCCGCAAAGGACGACTCCAACCTCATGCCCGCCACCTTGGCCGCCGTTTCCGCCATGGCCACCGAGGGCGAAATCCTCGACACCTTCCGAGACGTCTACGGCGAATACGTAGACCCCGGCGTCTTTTAGACCCGCCTGTTGGGCCGCGAACAGTTTTATAGGTATCGGCATTCGACAGAAGAAGAGTCAGGCTCTCAATATTGACTAACCTTAGCCAACAAGCACCCCCCAAGGTCCTCCTCGCCAAGATGGGCCTCGACGGACACGACCGCGGCGTCAAGGTCATCGCCAGGGCCATGCGCGACACTGGCCTCGAAGTGGTCTACATGGGCATGCGAGTCACTGCCGACCAGATTGCCCAGACCGCGCTGCAGGAAGACGCCGACGTGGTGGGTATCAGCATCCTCTCTGGCGCGCACATGCGGCTCATGCCTAGACTCACCAAGGCCCTCGAAGACCGCGGCTTGCAGGGCGAGGTACTTCTCCTCGTGGGCGGCACCATACCGGAAGACGACGTTACCCCGCTGCAGGAAATGGGCATACACGGCGTCTTCCCCGTTGGCAGTTTCACCACCGAAATGATCGACTTCATCTTCGCCAACGTCCGTCGGGCGCAGTAGGCCGGGACACGCCACATGACCGAAACACACTGGCCCCCGCGCTATGCCGCCGACTATGTCCCTCCTTCCACTCAGGAACACTGGCTCCCGGGAATCGAGACCATGCACCCCCAGGAACGGGACGTGCTGATCTTGGCTAAGCTCAGAGAGCAGGTGCGTTACGCCTACCGTAATTCCGGCTTCTACCGCGAATTCTACGACGACGCGCCAGTGGATCCGGATTATCTCGGAAGCCTTGAGGAATTCTCCAAGCTCCCTATCCTGTCCAAGGAAGACATCCGCCGCGAACAGGAGGAGCATCCGCCGTACGGTCGCTTCCTATGCGTACCGCCCACCGACGTCTTCCGAGTTCATGGCACTTCCGGTACCACCGGACGTCCCACCGTGTTCGGCATCAGCCGCGACGACTGGGACCGCATCGCCGAGGCCCACGCTCGCATCCTCTGGGGGGCCGGGCTCCGCCCCGACGATCTGGTAATGGTCGCTGCTGTCTTCAGCCTGTACGTTGGCAGCTGGGGCGCGCTGGTTGGGGCCGAGCGCCTGGGCGCCACCTGCTTCCCCTTCGGTGGAGGCGCGCCCGGCCAGACGGAACGCGCCGCAGAGTGGGCCGCTATGGTCAAGCCCACCGCTTTGTACGGTACACCGTCCTACGCCCTCTATCTCGCCGAGACCGCCCGTCAGATGGGCCTTGACCCGCTCAATGACTTCGCCTTCCGGTTCATGTTCTTCTCCGGTGAGCCGGGAGCCAGCGTGCCCGCCACCCGGAAGCTGATCGAAGACACCTACGGCTGCTACGTCGTAGACCAGGGCAGCATGGCCGAAATGACACCTTGGATGAGCAACTCCGGATGCCGCCACCTGCCGCAAGGCATGCACCTCTGGCAGGACATCGTCTACACTGAGTTGGTCGACCCGGAGGCCAATCGAAACCTGCCCATGGGCGCCGAGGGAGTGCCTGTCTACTCCCATACAGAGCGTACCTCTCAACCTATGATCCGGTACTGGTCCGGCGACATCGCCCAGTGGGAAATGATCGACTGCCCCTGTGGTCGCACCTACCCGACCCTCACCCGCGGCATCTACGGGCGGGCCGACGACATGATTATCGTACGTGGGCAGAACGTCTTCCCTTCCCGAATCGAAGACATCCTGCGAAACATGGACGTATTCGGCGGCGAGTTCCGCCTGCTGCTCGAACGGGACCGTGGAGAACTCGACCGCCTCACCGTTCAGACCGAGGTTCTCGCCGAAACCTTTGCCCTTCGTGAAACGGACCAAGCAGCCCTCGAACCGGTGCGAGAGGAAATATCGGACGCCCTTCGCCGTGCCCTCGGTGTCGGCGTGGCGGTCGAATTGAAACCGGCCGGTGAGTTCGAGCGTACACAGTTCAAGGCCCGCAGAATTATCGACCGCCGCACCATCTGATGACCGGAGCTCACCCATCACATTGGCTGCTATGAAATGATTTCACGCCGCCAGCCATGGGCCACGCTGAATCACGATCTGGGCGAGACTGTGGACATCGTCCGTGAGACGGTGCGCCAGTTCTCCTCCGCTGAAATCGCTCCCCGCGCCGAGGAAATCGACCAGAGCAACGAGTTTCCTCGCGACCTCTGGCCACGATTGGGCGATCTGGGTCTGCTAGGTATCACCGTCTCCGAAGAGTACGGCGGCGCCGGGTCGGGCTATTTGGTCCACACTGTCGTCATGGAAGAGGTCTCCCGCGGCTCCGCCAGCGTCGGCCTCAGCTACGGCGCCCACTCCAACCTGTGCGTGAACCAGATCTACCGCAACGGTTCCGATGACCAGAAACGGCGCTACCTCCCTCCCCTCCTCAGCGGCGAACACGTGGGCGCCCTCGCTATGAGTGAACCCGAGGCGGGGTCCGACGTGGTCAGCATGCGCCTGCGCGCCGAAAGGCGTGGCGACCGCTACATCCTCAACGGCAGCAAGATGTGGATTACCAATGGCCCAGATGCCGACACCCTGGTAATCTACGCCAGGACCGACCCGGACGCCGGTTCCCGGGGCATCACCACGTTCCTTGTCGAGCGCGGCTTTCCAGGTTTTCACCCGTCCCCCAAGCTCGACAAGCTGGGTATGCGGGGCTCCAACACCAGCGAGCTTGTCTTTGAGGACTGCGAGGTCCCCGAGGAAAACGTGCTTGGCGAGGAAGGGCGAGGCGTTGCCGTCCTCATGAGCGGACTTGATTACGAGCGCCTCGTCCTCACCGGTGGCCCTCTGGGCATAATGCAGTCCTGCCTCGACGCCGTCGTTCCATACGTCCACCAGCGTGAGCAGTTCGGCCAGCCCATCGGCGAGTTTCAGTTGATTCAAGCCAAGCTGGCGGATATGTACACTTCGCTCTCCGCCTGCCAGTCCTACACTTACGCCGTCGCCCGTGCTGCCGACCGTGGGCTGATTTCGCGCAAGGACGCCGCTGGCTGCCTCCTGTTCTCCGCCGAGCGGGCCACCCAGATGGCGCTTCAGGCCATCCAGACCCTGGGAGGCAACGGCTACATCAACGAGTTCTCAGTCGGTCGCCTGCTCCGTGACGCCAAGCTCTACGAAATCGGGGCCGGCACCAGCGAAATCCGCCGCATGCTCATCGGACGCGAGCTCTTCCAGGAATCGGCGTGAAGACGCTGCGAATGGTCAGCGCCCTCCTCGTCGCGATTCTGGTGATTGCGGCTGTTGCGGCCTGCTCCTCGCAGCCGACCGCCACGCCTCCATTCATCATCAATCCTCCACCGACGGAAACTCTTGCTCCCCCGGGCTCCACTTCGCGGACTTTCCAGAATTCCCCGACTTCCACGGCAGCCCCGTCGGATCCGGGGAGTTCGACGACCTCCGAGCAGCAAACTCCGCCTCCCACAGCCGGTGAAGCTCCAACTGATCCCACGGATATGCCCGCGTACCCTGTCCCGCCGTCTCCGCTGAATGCCGACGACCTTGGGCATCTGCCCGATGATCCCACCGCGTTAATGCTCGCGTCGCTGGACCAGCCCTTGGATCAGGTCGGCCGCAAGATGGCCTACTCCCACAATGTCGCCTTCATCCCGGTAATCATGGAATTTATGCGTTTCCAGCAAAATGAGGAAGCGCAGTTGACCCTGTCCTCCTTCCTGGTGCGCATACGGGACCAGATTCCCGAAGAGGAATTGGCTATCGTTCCCCAGGACCAGGGGAACTGGGGTTACTGGGTTCAGTGGCTGTCGAGCCATCCCGAAGCGAGTCCCCCGCCTGGCTATGACGGCTGGAAGGGAAGACTGTTCAGCTTCATCGACGAGCCGATAGGCGCGTTTATGTACGACGGCGTCCCCGCTACCATACGGTTGGAGGAAATCGTCTGGGGCGGAGTGCTGCGCGACGGCATCCCAGACCTTCGCTTCCCCCTTCACCTGGCTCCGGAAGACGCTACCTACCTGGAGCCTGGCGACCGGGTCTTCGGCGTATCCATCAATGGCCAACACCGTGCCTACCCCCTCCGTGTGCTGAACGCCCACGAAATGGCCAACGACATGCTTGGAGGCGTGCAGTTCGCCTTAGCCTATTGAACCCTCTGCGGTTCTGGAATCGTGTATTCCACTGAGATCAACGGCCAGACAACAGAATTTGGCACTTCCGGGATGCTGTACCGCAGTAACAAGCTCATGTACGACCGGGCTACCGAAACGCTTTGGCACCAGTTCCTGGGCACTCCCGTAGTCGGCCCCCTTGCTGGCAGCGGCATCCGTCTGGAAGTCCTGCCCAACGTGCTCACCACTTGGGACGAGTGGCTCGCCGACCATCCCGACACCACCGTCATCAGCAATGATACGGGCGTCTACCCCGCCGCCTTCTACACGCCCGAGGCAGACCTCAGTTCCATCTATTACTCCTACCGGATCGACCCGGGCACCATGTTCCCCGTGGCCGACATCGACGACAGCCTCCTGATCAAGGACAAAGTCTTCGGACTGACGTTCGCTGATGCCGCACGTGCCTACAAGCGCTCCATTGTGGTCCTGGAAGGAGTGATCAATGACGCGGTGGGTCCTCAGGACGTCGTACTGGTCGCTCTCGAAGGCGGTAGCGGTGCCATCCGGGCCTACGATGGCGGTGGCCTTGACTTCGAGGCAACCGATGCCGGATTCCTGCGGGACGGCGCCGGCCAGCAGTGGCGTATCCTGGAAGACTCGCTGGTTAACGTCGATGACCCAGCACGGAGCTTGTGTCGTCTGCCGTCGCGAGACACCTACTGGTTCGGTTGGCAGTCCTTCTACCCTCACACCGACCTTTACACGCCGTAGTAGCTGCCCCTGCCGTTCCCCGGCAGGATTGAGCATCTGCGCCGCCCTCCGTTTCCCAATCGCCGGGTTTGAGCCTACAATGACTGCGGCCAAATCGGGTTACAAATTCGGAGGTGAACTATGCCCAGAAACACACCCACCCTGACCCTCGCGGAGGCGGAGGCCATTCTAGCGGGGGCCAAGGCCAAGGTGCTGGAATTGGGAGTCAACATGAGCATCTCGGTGGTGGACCCCCGCGGGGACCTGATCACCATGATGCGCAGCGATGGCGCTTCCTGGCGCACACCGCCCATCTCCCGGGCCAAGGCCGTGGCCGCGTCCTGCTTCGGGCGCGCCAGTGGCGAGCTGACTGAGAACGCCCTTGCCCCCGTGTTCCGAGGCCTGATGGCCATGGAGGGCGGGCACATGATTCCCGGCCAGGGCGCCCTGCCCGTCTTCAGAGACGGCGTGCTTGTCGGAGCCGTTGGCGGCAGCGGCGGCACTGCTCAGGAAGACGAGGACTGCTCGCTCGCAGGCATCGAAGCCGCCGGCTTTTCGGCCACCGCCTAGACTGGCAGTCAAATCCTTACGACAAGCAGAGGGGCAGGACTTAACCTGCCCCTCAATTTTGCATGAACTGCACGACGCCTAGCGCTTCCGGTACACCTGGAACCGGTGCCGGTTGGTTTCCACAACGTACAAGCGACCGGCCCGGTCCAGCGATACCGACACCGGCCCCCAGAAGTAGGGCTCCGTCTGCGATGAAATGTGGTAGGGCGTGTTCAGGTGGGGCGGCAGCTCCGGAGTCAGGTCAGAGTGGTAGCGTTCCGCTGCCTCTTCCGGGTTCGCGTCAAAGTATTCCTGCGCCCACTTGGAAACAGTTGCCTCACCGCGCAGCAGCACCTGGAAGCGCCCTTCGGCATCGAGAATCTGCACCCGCTCATTGCCCCAGTCCGCCACGTAGATGTTGCCGTCGGCGTCCACGGCGACCTGAGTTGGCCGCTGGAACTCTCCCTCGCCGTAGCCCGGCGTGCCGAACGATGCCAGGAATTCTCCATCGGAGGTGAACTTCTGGATGCGGTCGTTGCGCCAGTCGGCGACATATACATTGCCCGACGCATCCGTAGCCGCGCCCCAGGGCAGATTGAATTGACCGGGACCGCTCCCCAGCGAACCCCACTGCCCCAGGTAGTTCCCCTCGGAATCAAACTTCTGCACCCGGGCGTTGTGCTGGTCCACGACGTAAACAGCGTCGCCCGGCCCGGCAGCGACCCCCGCAGGCCCGTTGAACTCCCCGGCGCCGCGTCCCGGCGTTCCCCACTTGCGCAGGAACCGCCCATCGGCGTCAAACACCGTCACCCGATGGTTCTGCTCGTCCGTCACATACAACCGGTCCTGGCTGTCGAAGGACAGCGCCACCGGCCAGCGGAACTGCGTGTCGCCGCTCCCGGCGCCGTCGCCGAACTCGAACAGGTAGTCTTCGTCCAGGTTGCAAACGCCCACACGGATGCCGGACGCGCGGGCCGGGTCACAGCGATTCAGCACGAATATGCGTCCGTCGCCGCTTACCGCTAGGTCGAATGGGTTGGCGTACCCACGTCCATTCAGGCCGTTGTTGACGATGCCGATGGTCTTAACGTATTCCACCGCGATGGTGGAGGATTGCGTCCGGGTGGTCAATGCCTTGACTCCAACACTCCCAGAGGGGATCAGATGAATTACGCCAGTTGGTACTCACGGGTCGCTGCGATAAGGCGAAGCATGTTGCCCACTCGCTTCTCGGCATCGTCCCCCGGTTCACGCTCCCGAAGGTCCAGGTCGCCCTGGCCGGAAGCGTAGTCCACCAGCACCGAGCGGGTATCGTCGCCGACCGAGATCGGTCCCAGCAGGTCGACACACCCGTCCGCGAACTCCGAGGGAGACAGTAAGCCGTCGTTCGTCTCGGCGAGCCGGTCGATGATGGAGCGAACGCCGGGGCTCTCGACGTTCGACAGTTCTTTGGCAGCGAAGTTCACCCGCTCCACCAGCGAACCGCTGTCAATCCACTCGACGCCCTCGTGCCAGCCTTCCACCGTGGGCGGCTGCAACAGGCCCTGGCCCATGTACAGCATGTTGTTGGACACCTTTTCAATGCCCAGCGTTGGCGTCTGGTAGCTGCCCGCCATACGGATGGCGCCCACGACCAACTCCACCGGACCCTTCACGCGGGCGAAACGGGCCTCGTCCGCACGGAAATATTCCGAATTGAACAGGGTCCGGAGCACATTCCTGATCTCGTACCCGGACTCGAAGTAGGTCTCCTTCATCGCGTCGATGGCGCGCCGACCCTCAGCCGTCACCTCGTCCGCCGCAAAGAACTGGAACAGCCGAGTGCAGATGAACTCGGCGGTGGCGTCTTGCTTGGCGATGATCTGGATGATGTCCTCGCCGTTGAAGTTACCTGTCTCTCCGAGGAAGGTCTTTTCGCCGTCGTCGTGATCGTTCTCACGGTAGTCGTAGTGCCAGGCGATACGACCGTAGGGCCAGATGGAGTCCTTCTGGGCCCGCACTGACATGTACTCGGCGTTGCCCAGCGTCCACCCGGTGAACGCCCGGGCGCACTCCTTGATGTCGTCCTCTGAGTAGTTTCCGATGCCCATCGAGAACAGTTCCAGCAATTCGCGGCCGTAGTTCTCGTTGATAGCGTTGCCATGGTTATCGTTGTTGTCCAGCCACACCAGCATAGCCGGGTCGCGGGAAATCTCGAACAGCAATTCGTCAAAGCGCCCCAGACCGTTGCGGCGGAACATCTCGACCTGGTTCAACTGCGAGCGCGCCTGGTTCAGCTTCGTATAGCCCGTCGCGAACAGCCCGTGCCAGAACAATGCCATCTTTTCTTCCAGCGGCTTGTCCGTGGAAATCATCCGATACATCCAGTAGGCTGCTGAACCGGCCAGGTCCCGCAGCTCCGACTGCTCCACGTGGTAACGGCGGATCAGGTCGTCGGGCATGCTGCTGGCGTTGCCGGTGTCCAGCATTTCCTCCACAGTCGCCTCGTAACCCTGCTCCGCGCATCGCTCCAACTCGTCGCGGCTCGCGCCAAACCCGGCTCGTCGCATGAGGTGGGCCATCAGTGAAATATTGTTGTCACTCATAGTTGCCTCCGCAAGATCCTTTTCTGAAATGCGCCATCTAAAGATCGGTCAATCGATACGTCGGGGGGACTTGATTATGTGCTCGGACAATATCTGATGCAGGAGGTAGACATCCACCTTGTCCCTCACTTCTTTTTTGATGACCCCGGCCCCTTCTCTCTGTTCTCCCGGAAAACCGCTGACATATAACCGCAGCTCTCCGTCGGTATCGAAATGTCCGGCTGTTTCCACACTGTATGCTGAAATCTTCTCGTAAGGCACGGACATCACAGAACGCTTCTTGCCCGTCAACCCTTGTACATCCTCAAAGAGAACTCGGGATTCCGTGAAAACATAGCTGTCTCTTTTTGTTTTGAAGGCCGCTACTATTTGCTCCCCAGGCAGCAGCACTCTATCAGCAAATGCTTTTTGATCCTCCTCAGACATCTGTCCAGCAGCTCCGAGAATTGCGTTCATTAAGCTCATTTCGTCCCTCTTGCAAGCCCTTCAACATGGACCATAGCTTAGCCTCGGTCCGTTTTGGAATTGTGCAAATTCAATCGACCAGCCGACGCCAGACGAGAACTGCATGACCTGCTTGCTGGGCCTTCAAATTGCGCACCACTTTCCTAATTCTCCGACTCTAGGCGCGGAGCAGGTCGTGTTGCTCGAACTGGCCGTTTACGATGGGATCGGGGTCCAGGCCCAGCCACTTGTCCAGGATGGCGGAATATGTGGACCGGAAGTCGTTGTTGGGACGCAGGTCGCCGTTGAGCTGGTCGGCCTCCGCCAGCGAAGGGTACTCACCATGCAGCCCGCCGTTGACCGATCCGCCTATGAGGAAGGCCACCCCGCCGGAGCCGTGGTCGCTGCCGGTGCCGTTGTCCCTGATGCGACGGCCGAACTCCGAGAAGATCAGCACCGCCGCATCGTCTTCGCGGCCGTGCTCCTTCAGATCGTCCATCAGGCTGCCCACCGCGCCGGCAACGTCGTCCCACAGCGAAGCGTGGGTTAGCAGCTCTCCGGAGTGGGTGTCGAAGCTGCCGTGCTGCGTGTAGTAAACCTTCGTGCCTAAGTTGGCCAGGAACACCTGCGCGATGCTCTTCACGTTCTGGGACAGCGAGTCGCTACGGTACTCTACGTTGGAAGAATACTGCTGGGGAGCGGTGCGGAGTATGTCGGCGCCCACATAGGCGTCCTGCCCAGTCTTGCTCAGCAGCGACATCACCGGGTCCCGGCCCGCCACGTTGCCGTACATCCGGGCGAAGGCCTCGAGGGTGAACATCCGCAGTTCTTCGTCTTCAATGTCGGGGAACAGGCCGTAGGTCGCGAGGTCTCCAACCGATGCAACGGAAACACCCGGGCAGCCCAGCGCGCGGGGCAGGCCGCGCCCGAAGTTGACCGCCGTCAGCACATTCTCGCCCTGCGGGTCGATGTCCCGAACGGCGCGGCCCAGCCAGCCTTCGGTCCCAATGGCCTCGGGCTCGGCAGTGTGCCAGATGTCCATCGCGCGGAAGTGGGAGCGGTTGGGGTTCTCGTAGCCGACCCCATTGATGACGGCCACCTTGCCCTCGTCCCAGAGCGTCTTCATCGGACCCATGCTGGGGTTGAAGCCGATCTGGTCGTTGAGAGGAATGACCTTGTCCTGGGGTATATTGACCTTGGAGCGGGAATCGTAGTAGCGCCCATCGGCGTAGGGAACCACCGTGTTGAGGTAGTCGTTCCCGCCGGAGAGCTGGATTACTATCAGTCCTTTCTCGCGCTTGGTGGTAGTCATTAGCAAAATCCTCTAGGCATTTGCAGGATTGCCCTAAATTTACTATGCGAGGCGAGTTCCGGCAAGTTCAGGGGCGGAGGGCTAGGGCAATCGCGTTTTGTTTCTGGGCACACAAATTGGGCCGGAATAGAGGTGGCGGTGAAATTGGCAGTGCTTGCTCGGGTTCTGGGGACTGGGTTCTGGGTTCTGGGTGCGACGGTAGACGGGGGTTTGGATTCCCACCTACGCGGGAATGACGGGTCACAAGGCCTCCGGCGTTGAAAACGCGATTGCCCTGGGCGGAGGGCAAGGGGCTGGTGTAGAACGAAACTAGCTCTCCAAGGTTACTCTCTCGCGTAGGATGTAACTAAATGTAACATTTTGTAACATCGGCGGAATTGAAGGGGCTCGGAAGGGCCGAGAAGACAGGCGAGCAAGTGCTTGTCATCAAAGCTGGTCATGCCAACTATGGTATAGAGGCGCACCGCCATTCTGCAAGCAGGAAATGTCACTAGCGACAAGTTTTTGACGGGAGCGCGGGCAACGTTAGGGCTCGGGCAACCGAATTGCCATTCCCTATATTCCGATGTTGAAAATGCTGCGCCCTTCCTTTCGCAGCTCGGCGTGAAAGTCCGGATGCGCCACGGCGATGAGCTCTTGCGCCCGCTCCCGCAGCGACTTGCCGCGCAGGTGCGCGATGCCGTGCTCTGTAACCACGTAGTCCACCAAAGTCCGTGGGATGGTGACGGCGGCTCCGCCCGGCAATGTCGGCACGACGCGCGACACTCGCTCGCCATCGACCAAGCTGGATGACGGCAACACCGAAATCGACCGTCCTCCCTTCGAGTAGTTGGCCGCGATGGAGAAAGCCGTCTGACCGCCCACGCCGCTCCAGATTGTGCTGCCTATGGTCTCCGCAGCCACCTGTCCCGTCAGGTCGATCTGCAGGGCGTTGTTGATGGCGACCAGATTGTCCTGCTGCATCAGGTACCGGACGTCGTCGATATAGCCGAATTCGTACAGCTCGAAGGTTGGGTTGCCGTCAATTATCGACATCTCTTCTGCGGGCACCAGTGCGATGCTGGCCACAACCTTGCCTTGGTGGCGCGTCTTGTATTTGCCGGTTACGACTCCATTTCGCACCAACTCCGCTATCCCGCCGGTGATTATCTCCGTCTGTATGCCGAGGTCCTGCTTCTCCCCGAGGAAGGCACCCATCGCCGACGCCACAGTGCCAATTCCTATCTGGACGGTGTCGCCGTCGTTGACAAGTTCCGCGGCCACCAGCGTACCGACCACTTCCGTCACGAGGTCTTCATCCTCTGACCTCGGGGCCACCGGAAGCACGCCACTGGGCGCAGCCGCCTCGCAGATGCGGTCCAGCTGCGAAACGTGCACGTAGTTGTCCCCGCCGGTGCGGATGAAGTTCTCGTGCACCTCCGCGATAACCGTACCGGCGTTCCTGCAAAACGTCGGCGAGAAGAACACCCCCGGACCGAAGCTGCAGAAGCCGTGCCTGTCCGGCGGCGACACCGGCACCATGTAAACGTCCGGCCGGCCCACGAAACCGTCGGGAACAAGGTCAGCCCTCCAGCGTGCCACCGGCCGGTATTCCACCCTCCCCGCGTTGACCATCTGCCGGTCTGCGGGCGTGGCATACAGGTCGTGCAGGGTAAAGGCCCCCTCGTCTCCCGGCTGCACCCACGGAAAGAGCGGGGCCGGATGGTCTATGCGCACGCCGCTCAGCTCGGCACGCCGGTCGTACAGCGCCTGGCACAGGGTGTACGGAGTGCAGTTGATCGCCGCGATGGCAACGACGTCCCCTGACTTCACCGCCTGCACCGCCTCGGAAGGGCTCATCAGCTTGCCGGATACCATCTCTCTCCAGTTCATCGCCCTTCATCTCCTTACGGTTGACTGCCTGGAATAACCGGCTGAACAAGATGGTTACATCGGGGAAAGCGTGGCTTATAATCCCTTTCGCCTGTCTATGCTATGATAAACAAAATTCCCCAACGCAGGGGAGGAACGCGTTATGGTGACTTTGCCCGAATCGTCTCACATTGTCCACACCGAGTACGAAACCGTCTACCTACACGACCAGGAAGTGCAGAAAGAGGATTTGCGGCGGTTGTACGAGAACGCCAAGCGTGACCAGTGGAACGCGTCCACTTACATCGCATGGGACACGCCCGTTGACCTGGAGCAGGGCTTCGTCGCCGACGAGCTGATAGACATCTACGACTCCCCCTACTGGCACAAGATGAACGCCGCCGAGAAGCAGGAGATGAACCGCCTCTTCTCCGCGTGGCGCCTGAGCCAGCTCTTCCATGGTGAGCATGCAGCCGTGCTGGTGTGCTCTCAGTTGGCCAACGTCCTGCCAGACTCCGACACCAAGTTCTTCATGTCCACCCAGGTGATGGACGAAGCCCGCCACACAGAGTTCTTCCAGCGGTACCTGCACGGGCGGGTCGGCCAGGTTTACGGGCAGTCTGAGGTCGGACGGGAACTCTTCGACTACATCCTCAGCGACCCCCGCTGGTACATCAAGGTCATCGGCCTGCAACTGGTCGGCGAGACCTTCGCCGTGGCCCTGTTCAAGATGCTGGCCGAAACCGCCAAGGACGAACTCCTGCGCGAGGGCTGCAAGCTGATCCTGCGCGATGAGTCGCGGCATATGGGCTTCGGCATGCTCAGTCTCCCGGAGCAGGTGCAGCAGCTCTCGCCCAGGGAGCGGAACGAGATGGAGGACTTCACCATCCACTTCCTCCGCAACACCCTCACCGGCGGTTTCCCCAGGGAAGCCTACCTTGATATGGGCTTCAACAACCACGAAATTGACGAAATCCGCACGATGCGCCGAGACCGCGCCCAGAGCAGCGACTTCATCCTGTTCCGCCAGCTGTTCAAGCACGAGATGCACAACACCCTGGTGAACAACCTGTTCAAGTGCGGTGTCCTCAGCGAAAGCGTCCGCGAGCGCCTTGAGAACGAGTTGCGCGTCGACGTCGAGGGCAACCTCCCCGTCGACTAGGGGAAGGAACCGTATGCAGGAAAACACCCCCGTGCCGGTGGGCCCTAACGTGGCGCTTGCTTATCGTTCGGCCTAGTACGTGGAAGACTTGATTTGCCAATCAAGTTTGGTCTGCGTGAGGCGAT
The DNA here is from genome assembly GCA_965261355.1 of Dehalococcoidia bacterium. Classification (GTDB taxonomy): domain Bacteria; phylum Chloroflexota; class Dehalococcoidia; order Lucifugimonadales; family UBA3495; genus VXOI01. The sequence goes on from OZ253464.1 coordinate 1,352,849, forward strand.
TACCGACACCCGATTCCTTCGGGAGAATAAGGTGGGAGTTGGACGCCACGCCACGGAGCGGGCGCTGACTACCGTAGGTCCTCCAGTCCATCCTTGACGAAGAGTGAATTGCCTGTTTTTCGATTCCAACACCCTTCGATCTGCCGTCAAAGGGAGTGCGTCCCCTGCAGGGTGCTTGAATTCATCTTCCGACTGAAATTTCCTGTTTGCCGGGCTTGCGGCGGTAGAATGGGTTAAACCGCCACACTGACTCGGCAATAGATTCACCACCATCAGGACGGTCCGCCATGCACGTAGGTATGTCCACGGTGTTCCAGAACCCCGGCAAGCGCATATCCGACTACGAGGTCTACCGCAACGAGCTGCGTCTCGCCGACCTCGCCGAGCCGCTGGGCTACGAGTCCATCTGGGGCGTTGAACACCACTTCACCGACTACACCATGTGCCCCGACGTGCTGCAGTTCCTGTCATACATGGCCGGACGCACCGAGCGCGCGAAGCTCGGCTCCATGGTCGTGGTGCTACCGTGGCATGACCCGGTGCGCGTTGCCGAAGAGTTCGTGATGCTGGACAACCTGAGCGACGGGCGCGTTGTGGTCGGCGTCGGACGCGGCCTGGCCCGCGTCGAGTACGAGGGCTTCCGCCTCGACATGAACCAGTCCCGAGGTCGGTTTAACGAGTCGGCGGAGCTTCTTGTCACAGCGCTCGAGGAAGGATTTGCGGAGCTTGAAGGCGAACACGTACGGCAACCGCGCGTCGAGATTCGCCCCAACCCCTTCCGGACCTTTGAAGGCCGCACCTACGCCGCAGCCATCTCCCCCGAATCCAGCATCGTCCTCGCCAGGCTGGGCGTCGGAGTGCTGATCATCCCCCAGAAGCCCTGGCACGACGTCCAATCGGACCTGGCCTCCTACCGCGCCACCTACCAGGAAGTCAACGAGGGTGAACCGCCCGCCCCGGTTGTGGTCACCTTCGCCTACTGCGACGAGGACGAAGAGCGCGCCGTGGAAATGTCCCGCAAGTACGTCGGCGGATACTGGGATTCGGTGATGAAACACTACGAGTTTCGCAGCGACCACCTGAAGAACACCCGCGGCTACGAGTACTACGGCAACTTCACCGACAAGATAAACACCTACGGCGACAGGGACGTCATCGACTTCTTTGTCAACCTGCAGGTGACCGGCACTCCGGAACAGTGCTACCAGAAGGTCATGGACATCCACGGCTACACCGGCACCGACTCCCTCGTCGCCTCCTTCAGCTACGGAGGCATGCCCTACGACGACGCCGAGCGCAGCATGCGCCTCTTCGCCTCCGAGGTGATGCCCGGAACTCAAGAAGTTCGATCCCGCTCCCCCTTGGGGCTAGGACCCTCGATTACGGCGACGCCTGTTCATCACAAAACCAAGGGGCCGACGCAATGTCGGCCCCCAATTCGTTTTTGCCTGCTCTACACCAGGGATTCAAAAATACGTGCCACTACTCGCCCGCGAACCTCGTCGCCTCGCCCGGGGCAACGCCCCGAGCCCGCCAGGCGAACCTCTCGGCATAGCGATTCGGCTTGCCCTCGACCACGTCCGCAGTCACCTTGCCCAGCACCGGCGTGAACTTGAAAGCGTGACCGCTTCCTCCCGTGGCAATGCTGAGACCCTGCACCTGCGGATGGCGGGTGATGTAGAAGTCGGCGTCCCAGGTGTCGTTATAGAAGCACGCCCGACTGCCCGCCAACGGCGCGTTTGCCAACTCGGGCAGCGAGTGCGAAAGGAACTCCCGGCACGACTCGATGACCGCGTCGTCGGCATCCCTCGGGGCATCGGCGTCCACCAAACGGCCCGGTCCGTGGTTGGCCATCTTCACCACGCCCTCGGCATTGGCGGGAAACCCGTACCAGCCCGTTTTCGGTATATCTGCTCCCCAAGGTGGGAAAGACGGCGGTCTGAACCGTTCCGGCAGGTTCGGGCGCAGGTACACCAGCGTCTGGGCGACAGGTGTCATCATGTCCTGCATCTCCCGCACCAGCCGCGGCGTCCATACCCCCGCCGCCACCAAAACAGCATCGGCGCGGACTTCGTCTCCGTCCGCCGAGCGAATCCCCACAGCCCGTCCGGAGTCCACCAGCAACGTGTCCGCCCTGAACTCCGAGCGCACTTCTATGCCGGCTGCCTTCGCCTCCGCTGCCATGAACGACACCGTCTCCCCGGCCTCGGCCCACCCGCCGCGCGGATTGTAATACCCGTCGGTGTAGTGCTCCGAGTTCCACAGCGGAAACCGTTCGGCCACGATACCCGAACCCAGTCTCTCCAGCGGCCACCCTGCGGCCGTCAGCAGATCGTATGACTGCCGTTCTACAGCCCCACCTTCCAGTGGATGGCTGGTCAGCACCAGGAATCCGTCCTCGTGGTAGAGCGGACGTCCCCGGCGCTCGTTCCATTCATGCCAGCCCTCAATGGCTTCTGCCGCCAGGTCGCTGTACAGCTTGTCGTCGGCGTAGTCCATCCGCACCATCCGGCTGACGTCATTGGACGCCGCCAGAGGGTGCGGCACCGGACCGGGGTCAACCACGGTCACGTCGTAGCCCCTGCCGCGGAGTTCCAGGGCGCCGGACAGTCCAAAGATGCCAGCGCCAGCAACAACTATAGACATCTGAGTTGCCATATCATTTTCCCGGTGGCTCTACTGCCCCACCGCTTCTATGATTGTCTTCAGTTCGTCGACCCCCAGGTCGCCGAATTTACGCCAGCCGCCGATCAGATAGGTTGGCGTACCGCCAATACCGCTGGCCCGGGCCGTCTCGTTCGACTCCAGCACCGCTTCCCGGTACTGGCCCGACTCCAGTTGCGGACCCAGCTCCCCCCAGTCAAGACCGGCCTGCTCGGCCAGGCCCTTGATTACCTCGAGGCTCCCCAGGTCGGCGCTCTGTTCCCAGTAGGCGGCCCCGGCCACGTGGTGGAACCGGTCGTCCAGACCCTGTTCCTTGGCGTACAGGGTGGCCTCGTGCACGTACAGCGTATTGGGAGACCACTGCGGGCGGCGCATGACTAGCCCGGCGCCTTGCGCCCGTTCCTGCATCGCCGGATTCAGTTCCGTCTCGGTCTCACCGTCGAACATCCGCCTGGGCTGCCCTTCAGGCGGACAGTCAGGCCGCAGCAGGAACGGCCTCCTGTCGATGGTGATGTCCAGTTCTTTCGCGACAATATCGAGCCTGCCCAGGCCCACGTAGCAGAAGGGTCAAGTGTAGTCCTGCCAGACTGTGACCTCTACCGGATTTGATGCGACCATCGTCTTCCCTTCCCCATTTGAATTCAATTGAAGGGACGCAGAGGCAATCGCCCTGCGCCCCATGCTTGTTCGAAAGTGCCTAGTCGTCTGCCGGAGCAGGCACGCCGGCGTCAGCGAAAGCCGCTCGCAACGCCGAGGTGGCCTCGTCCATCACCTGCCCGCTCTTGTCCATAATGCCCACCATGCCGAAGAACCCGTGGATCATCCCATCGTAGCGGCTGATGGTGGTCTCCACTCCGGCTTCCTGCAAGCGCCGTCCGTAGGCTTCGCCCTCGTCTCGCAGCGGGTCGAACTCGGCGGTGATGACCAGCGCCGGCGGCTGTCCAGCCAGGTTGTTCGCCTTCATCGGCGCGGCATACGGGTTGGCCGCGTCGGCGTCGCTGGCCAAGTAGGCGTCCCAGTACCAGATCATCGCATCGCGGGCCAGCAGGAACCCCTCGGCGTTCTCGGAGTACGAGGGAGTCTCGTAGTTGACCTCCGTAACCGGGTACACCAGCAGCTGGTGAGAGATTGCCGGGCCACCCCGGTCGGCGGCCATCAGCGAAATCGCAGCGGCCAGGTTGCCGCCGGCGCTGTCGCCGCCCACGGCCAGCCGTGAAGCGTCGCCATTGATGCTGGCTGCGTTCTCCACCGCCCACACCGTCGCGGCGTAGCAGTCCTCGGCCGGGCCGGGGAACTTGGTCTCCGGCGCGAGGCGGTAGTCGACGGACACTACCACGCAGCCCGCGCCTTTGCACAGGTGCCGCGCCGTCGGGTCGGCCGACTCCAGGTCGCCTATGACCCATCCCCCGCCGTGATACCAGGCCAGGATGGGGAACGGGCCGCTACCTTCAGGCGTGTAGATGCGAACGGGAACATCCCCGTCAGGTCCCGGAATGCTGGCGTCCCTGACGGCACCGACCTCCGGCCCGGCGGAACGGGGGCGGGCGGCAGCGTTGATGCGCGCCTGTTCCGGCGAAACTTCCCACACCGGCGGCAGGCCCAGCGAATTGACCGTATCGATTACTGATTGCGCTTGCGGGTCCAGGGGCATGATTCACCTCCGAATCTGTTTGTCTTCATGTTGAATGAGTTGCCGTTCAGTTTGGCGTCCAGGCCAGTCCGCGCACCTCGCTGAACTCGCGGGGCAGCTTGACCCACCAGTCGCCTCCGTCCGCGGTGGCGTAGATCTGTCCGTAGTGGCTGCAGCACAGAATGAAATCAGCATCCGAAGAGTGAGTGGCAAACGCCCACATCGGCGTGTTGGGCTCCTGCGGCAGGGCCACCCTCTCCCACGACTTGCCCCGGTCGGTGGAACGCTGAATCGCCCCGGTTACGCCAAAGGGCGATTCTCCCGTAGCCACCAGGAGCGTATTGGGGTCGTCCTGCTTCACCGTGATTCCTCGGCAGTAACGCAGCGGGAACGAGTCCCGGACACCCAGTCCCTGCCAGCTCTCGCCCGTGTCGGTGCTCGCAAACACCTCTCCGGGCGTGCTGGTGAATACTGTCACATCGGCCCCGGCGCTGACCGTCATCCCATGTATATCCGGGTCGCTGAGACCGCCGTTGATGCGCGTCCAGCTATCGCCGCCGTCCACGCTGCGGCGAACCCCGTCGACCTCCACTCCGGCCCAGACCACGTTGCTGTTGCTGGGGTCAACCTCCAGCGCCGTAACGCGCGGCACCCGGACGTTGGGGCATTCCTCGGCCATGTCCACGTTCAACTGCTCCCAGCTCTGCCCGCCATCGCTGGACCGGAACAGAGCCGACGGGCTGGTGCCAGCGAAGATGACCGACGGGTCGGACGGGCTCACCGCGATGTTCCACACCTGCATGGTGTTCATCGGCGAGTCCAGGCGCTCGAAGGCCCCGCCGCGATCAGTGCTGCGGAAGATGCCCTCGTCCGTCCCGGCGTAGACCACTGCGGGGTCCGTCGGGTCGACTTTCAGGCCATACACCCGGGTGTCCCCCCAGATGCCTCCGGCCCGTCCGTAGTTGCGCCCGCCGTCATGGCTCACCCACAGCCCTGCGCCGATGGTCCCCACGAGAATCGAGATATCCTTAGCCATGACCGTTCCTCCTTCAGGTGGAATGCTCCATCTTCCGGTTTTTTCAGGGTAGGTGAAACTCTAGGCCTTGAAAGTGGCAAAGACTTTATTGGATGTGAACACCCGCGACTCCACGAAGTCGATGCCGTCGGGCCTGGCGCCGAGCTCCGACATCGCTCCCAGCATGCAGGCCCAGTTCAGCAGTTCGTGCTGTCCCGACGCCTCCATTTCCGCGGTGGTGCGGGAACGCCACGCATCGTAGTTGCCCTGCTTCAGCTCCTCGTACAGCGCGCGGTCAGCGGGCACATCGGGCCAGAGATAGTTGTTCTTGGCCGTCAGGAAGGCGTGCGACCAGCTGGAAGACGCCACCAGCGCCACCCGGTAGGGCGACTCACGCAATACCCGGGCCATTGCCGCGCCCACTTCCATGCAGCGCTTGGGCGAAGGGCCGGGCGGGTCGAGATCCAGCGTCTGCCCATTGACCTTGTGCGGCAGAATCCCGCCCCGGTTGCTGATCACAGCGCGGCCGTAGCAGTTCACGGCGAAGGGTATTACCGGGAAGTCGAATCCCTCGCGGTCGTAATCGAGGTACAGCAGCGTGTTGATGAACGCGTGCGCCAGCCCCGGCTCATGCAACGGCTTGTAGGCGTAGGCCATGTCCACGCCCGAGTCCAGCAGTCCCCCGGCCAGGAACCGCGCCGCCTCGGGGTGGCCCCGGTAACCGAACACCTTGTCGGCGGGTTCCTCCCAGACATTCCGCCGGGGAGTGCCGTGCCGCATGAACGGCGTACACTGGAACCCCTCGTATGCTAGGATGCAGAACGGCGGGATAATGTCTTCCCGAAAATTTTCGTACTGGTCGTCGCCGAAAACCACCACGAAGTCGGGATTGAACTCGAGTATCTCCTTCCGCACTCGACGGAATCCCTCGACCAGCCGCGCACGGTGAACGGCGGCCGACGCCATGCCCTGGTCGTCGCCATATTCCAGCTGCATCGGCTCCGGCCAGTTTAGCGGGTTCTTCAGCTCTTCCGGCAGACGCTCGTCCCGGTTCAGGGTCACATTGATGGGGAACCCCCGGTCTTCGTCTGGTGTGATCAGCGGCGGGTAATGAGTGCAGCCGACGCCTATGATTTCCGCCATGAAGCGCCTCCTGTTTCAACGTAAAATACTCGTCCGGTTCAAGTTGGCTAATGATAGCAGACGGTGAAGCGGGCGGGTAACCCGACTGCCGTCTGCATTCCGGTTCGCTAGTCCACAGACAGCACGATCTTGCCGAAGTTCGCGTTGCTCTCCATGTGCCGGTGTGCCTCCGCCGCTTCCGCCAGCGGATAGACGCAGTCCACGACCGGCTTGATGGCCCCGGACGCTATCAGCGGCAGCACATGCCGCTTGATCTGGTTGGTTACCTCGATTTTTTCCTCGATGGGCCGCGACCGAAGCACCGTTCCCGTGATCCTCAGCCTCTTGAACATCAGCGGTCGCAGGTCCGCTTCGATCCCTCCACCGCCCATGGTGCCGACCAGCACCATCCGCCCCCGGAGCGCCATAGACGCCAGGTTGCGCTCCCAGTAGTCCGCGCCGATGACGTCCAGCAGCACATTCACCCCTGCCCCTCGGGTATGCTCCCGCACGACCTCGCTGAAGTCCTGCTCCCGGTAGTTGATGCCCACGTCCATCCCCAGCGCGGCGGCCTGCTGCAGCTTCTCGTCGCTGCCCGCCGTTCCGAACACGAACGCGCCGGTGTTATGGGCCAGTTGCACTCCCGCCGTCCCCACACCGCTGCCCGCCGCGTGAATCAGCACCGACTCTCCCATGGCCAGTTCGCAATGGTTGAACAGCGCGTCGTAGGCGGTGAAGAAAACCTCGGGCACCGCCGCCGCCTGCGCAAAATCGAGATTGTCCGGGATCCGCATCGCCATCCGGGAGTGCGTCACAACCCGCGACGCGTATCCGCCGCCACCCAGCAGCCCGAAAACGCGGTCGCCCACCGACAGGTCCGATACGTTCGCCCCGGCCTCCGCTACCACACCCGAAAACTCCAGTCCCGGAATCTCGTCCGGGCTGCCCGGTGGCGCGGGATAGCCGCCCTGTCTCTGCAGCGTGTCGGCCCGGTTCAGCGCCGAAGCCTTGATATCCACCAGCACATCGTCCGGCCCCGGAACAGGGTCCGGCATTTCCTGCACCTTGAGGACTTCGGGACCTCCCGGCTCGGTAATCACAACAGCGCGCATATAACTCCGTTTCCTTTATGACAAGTGATGCCAACAATTTTATCACTGCAAATTGAAACGGCCCCGGCTTACTGCCGGGGCCGCGGAATTCGCTTGCTCGATGAGTCTAGTTTCCGTTGGTGCCCGAACGCGTCGCTATGTACTCCTCAGCCAAGCGCCGGCCCGTCTCCCGCATCAGCTTCTCATCCTCCTCGGGTGTCGTTGCAGCGGGCATGTAGACCACTGTGTCGTTGCAGTAGGTAGAGAAGTGGTCGCCTTCCAGCTGGGCGTGGGAGGCGAGATCCTCGCCGTCCTGCACCGATCTGATTCCCCGCCGAAGCTGGCGGCGGAACATGGTGATGCCGCGATCAGTGGCGCCGAGATGCTCCATGCCGTGAATCGCGATGGATCGCTGCGTCACCTGGGCCTCGTAGTCGCCGGGCTGAAGCTGCTGCTCGCGAGGGTCGTCGGATACGGGGAGCTGGGCCGGCAGCATCTGGCTGCGGTCCAGCCACCACGCCGGTTCCTTCTCCTCGGACTCCGATATATGGCGGAGTTCCAGCAGCATGGTGCTCTCGTTGTCTCGAGGCACGATCCACCGGGTCATCATCGGGCCGTCGAATCCGTGCACGTCCCGGCCGTCTTCCCAGATGGGCGACACCTGCTGCAGATTTGGCAGGACGTTCTCCACCGAGCGCACCCAGATATTCTCGCCCACCCGCCTTGTGGCGATGTAGATGATTCCGGCGGGAGTCTCCATGAAGTCCAGGTTCGGCACCACCCCGAACTCGTCGGTGAACTGCGAGCCGCTTACGATGGTGTGCAGAAACGACGTATGCACCGGGTCCATCGCGTTTTCCAGGATCTGCAGCCAGTTGCACGGGTAGTCGTAGCGCTGGCCCGGCATCAGGCGATATCCCTCGCGGTCGAAGCTGTCTGGAATGGGGAAGGGGGGCATCTCATCCGGCGGCCCCATGTAGGCGAAGACGGTGCCGCAATGTTCGTGAATCGGATAAGCCCCGTGGCAAAGCCGGTCCTTGAACGTCGATCCCGCCGGCTCGCCCGGGGTCTCCAGAATCGTACCGTCGACGTCGAACAGCCACCCGTGGTAGCAGCAGCGGATGCCCCTCTCCGACACCAGCCCGAACTCAAGTGACGTACCCCGGTGCGGACAGTGGGCCTCCACCAGGCCGACCCGGCCGCTGAAGTCGCGGAAGGCCACCAGTTCCTCGCCCAGGATTTTCAGCCCGACGGGCGTGTCGCCAAGTTCGTCGGCGTAGCAGACTGGCTGCCAAAACCGGCGCAGGTACTCACCGCCCGGAGTCCCGGGCCCGACGTGGGTCAGTTCGTCATCCTCCTTGGGGACCTGTGAGTGATAGTAGCCGCCGTACTTGGTGGAAAGAAACGGAGCTCGGGTGCTTGCCATCATCTCCTCCTGTTTTCCCTTCGTCGGTTTCCTCGTCGACGCCAACCCCGGCGAGACCATTATGTTTGCGCGGGATTATATGTATCACTCATACCCCGGTCAATAAGCTTAGGCCCGCGCCGCCTCTTCCTGCGCTTCCTCTATCCGCTGCATCAGGTCGATGACCTGCGGCATTGCCGGCCCGTAACGGTCTGCGTCGTCAATGGCGTAGCCCTTGTCGTCAATGGCGTAGCCCTTGTGGTATGCGCCCCGGAATGATGACAGGTCGCTGCCCTTGCCCGTGACCGCCAACTTGCCTTCTCCCTCATCTTCGTCCCAGTGCCCGCCGTGGATCAGTGACGGCATCGTCGCCGGGTCGCGGAACACGTTCATCGGGTCGCCGCCGTCCTCCACGATGCGCATCTGCTCCTCGAACTGCCGCCGCATGAACACGATTGGAAGGTCGGTGCGGCCCAAGTGCTCCTGAGTGCGGTCCGTGATCGGCCCCTGCGAGATCCACGCATGTGCGTCCTGCGCTAGCACGAAGTCCAGTAACGGCTTCCCGTCATCATCAAACAGCGGCACTTCGTAGTATGGAATGCTTTCCTGCACCGGAGACAGCACTTCCTCCGGCCCCATGTAGCAACCGTAGTTGATGTGGTAGGTGTTGGTGTCGTCCACCGGCACCCGTATCTGGAACTCCTGCCTGACCATCCCCGGACCACCCGTCTGCGTGTAGAACGGGAAGATGACCGTCGCATGCCGCGACACATGGTCCCGGTCCGCTCCCAGCTCCTTGGAGTAGTTGATCCCCTTTTCCATCCCGTACCGTGTCGGGTTCACGTACAGGGACTCGATGCCATTCCCGGTCTTCATGCGCGCATACAGCGTGTGCATCTGGCCATCGGCGGCCCGCTCCTCCAGCTTCCCCTGCTTCTGCAGCACGTACTCGAACAGATTTCCGTGCAGGTACACGCTGTGCACCGGGTCTCCGGTATTCTCGTGGCACTGCAGCCAGTTGCAGTTCAGGTTCATGATGCCGATCTGCCGTATGGCATTCGGCATGACGAACAGGTCCCACGGCGGCAGCAGGGGCGTCGGTTCCGGCCCCATGTACGCCCAGACCAGCCCGCCCATCTCCTGCACCGGGTAGCCCTTGATGCGGATGCGGTCCTTGAACGGGTCGTTGGCCGATTCCAGCGGCGTTTCGATGCACTGGCCAGCGGGGTTGAACATCCACCCGTGGTAGCAGCACCGCAGCCCGCCCACGTCGGGAATGCCGTACCTCAGCTCCGTCATGCGGTGCGGGCACCTGTTGCCGACCAGCCCCATCTGCCCGTCAGACGACCGGAACAGCACCAGGTCCTCACCCAGGATTCGTACGGCCATGACCTCTTCTTTCACCAGTTGGGCCGTCGGCCGGACCGGAATCCAGTAGCGGCGCATCAGCTCGCCCATCGGCGTTCCCAGTCCGACGCGTGTGAGTCGTTCGTTGGCTTCCGCGGTCAGCATTCGTGTCCTCCGTGGTGGGTCAAGTGTGTCGTGCCCGACAGTATATCGCACCATTTTACCGCCGTTGGAATATACTGGCACTCGAACTTTGCGACCGCAAATCCAATAGAGAATTGGTGCCTACATGACAACCAACCGGCCGCCCCTGAACGACACCCTCGACGCATTCTGCACCGACACCGAGGCCTACCTTGTAGGCGCTCCCGGCGGACCCCTGTCCGGGCTGACCTTCGCCGCCAAGGACATCTTCGACGTCGCCGGCCACGTCACCGGCGGCGGCAACCCCGACTGGAAGGCCACCCACCCGACGGCCGAGCGCAACGCCTGGATCGTCCAGACTCTGGTGGACGCCGGCGCAACCATGGTGGGTAAGACCCATACTGACGAGCTCACCCGCGGCATCCTCGGCGAGAACGCCCACTACGGCACCCCCGTCAACCCTCGCGCGCCCGGTCGCGTACCCGGCGGCTCCTCCAGCGGCTCTGCGGCTGCCGTGGCGGGCGGCCTCGTCGATTTCGCCCTCGGCTCCGACACCGGCGGCTCCGTACGCATACCCGCCAGCTTCTGCGGCATCTACGGCATCCGTCCCACCCACGGCCGTATACCGCTGGAAGGTATCCTCCTCCAGGCACCCAGCTACGACACCATCGGCTGGTTCGCCCGCGACGCCGCCGCCTTCGCCCGGGTGGCCGAGTCCGTCTTCGGAAACTCGATCGCCCCCGCTGTTCCCGCCCGCGTCGTCATTGCCGAAGACCTGTTCAACGAGTGCCAACCTGAAATCGCCGCCGCCCTTCGCCCGGTGGCGGAGCGCGTCGCCGGGATGGCCTCAACGTCCGAATCCATCCGACTCGCGCCCGACGGGGTCGAAGGGTGGGCCTGGCAGCAGAACACGCTGCAATCCATTGAGGCCTGGGAGTCCGTCAAGGACTGGATTGAAGCCGTCAACCCGAGATTCAGCTACATGGTTGCTGACAGATACTCGCTGGGAACGTCCTTCACTCAGCCTCAAATCGAAGCGGCCCGCGCAACCCGCGACGCTGTCCGTCGGCGCCTCGACGAAGTCACGGGCCCCGGCGCCTTTCTCTGCTTCCCCACGTCTCCCGTGGTGGCGCCCCCGCGCGACCAGCCGCTGTCCGGCAAGCGGGCCTCGCAGGGCCGCATCATTCGCCTGACCTGCATGGGCGGCACCACCGGTCGTCCCCAGCTCTCGATGCCGCTCGCCGAGGTCGACGGCCTGCCCGTCGGTCTTTCACTCATGGGCAACCGCGGCGATGACGGGGCCCTCATCGGCTTTGCACTGGAGATTGACCGGGCCCTGGCTGGTTGAACAAATACAGGCGTGTAGACAAAGGCAGTTGCCCAAATTACTATGCCAGAGGCATCACGCAATTGAGACTGAGAGGGAATCACGATGGCCCATCAGGTCCAGGGTGTAGTGGCTGAAAGCAGGGGAGCCCCCGTCCGGCTCACCACCATCAACGTACCGGATCCAGGTCCTGGTGAAGCGCTTGTGCGGGTGCAGGCCTGCGGCGTCTGCCACACCGACCTGCATTACCGTGAGGGGGCGATCAACGACGACTTCCCGTTCCTGCTCGGCCATGAGGCGGCCGGCGTCGTTGAGAGCGTCGGTGCCAACGTCGACAACGTCGCTCCCGGAGACTTCGTCATCATCGCCTGGCGCGCCCCCTGCGGCACCTGCAGGTCCTGCGTCCGCGGTCGCCCGTGGTACTGCTTCGACAGCCGCAACGCCACACAGCCAATGACCCTGCCCGACGGCACGCCCCTGTCGCCCGCCCTTGGGATCGGCGCATTCACCGAGCTCACCCTCGTCGCCGCTGGGCAGGCCGTCAAGGTCCCTGCCGACGCCAGTGCTGCCGCCGCGGGCCTCATCGGCTGCGGCATCATGGCTGGCCTCGGGGCGGCCGTGAACACCGGCGGCGTCTCCCGGGGAGACTCCGTTGCCGTCTTCGGCTGCGGTGGCGTCGGCGATGCCGCCATCGCCGGCTCCCAGCTTGCCGGAGCCCACACCATCATCGCCATCGACATCGACGACCGGAAGCTGGAGTGGGCCCGCGAGTTCGGTGCCACCCACACCATCAACGCCCGCAACACCGACCCGGTGGTAGCCGTCCGCAGCTTGACCGGCGGCAACGGCGTAAACGTCGCCATCGAGGCCGTCGGCAACCCAGTCACCTTCGAGCAGGCCTTCTACGCCCGCGACCACGCCGGCACTGTGGTCCTCGTCGGAGTGCCCAGCCCCGACATGAAGATCGAACTCCCCCTGATCGAAATCTTCGGACGGGGCGGCGCCGTCAAATCTTCATGGTACGGCGACTGCCTGCCCACCCGAGATTTCCCCATGTTCATCGAGCTGTACCTGCAGGGACGCCTCGACCTCGACCGCTTCGTCTCCGAGACCATCGCCATCGGCGACGTCGAGGAGGCCTTCCACAGGATGGAGCAAGGCGAGGTCCTGCGCTCCGTGGTGGTGTTCTAGGTGGCCTACGACGAAGCCCTCGCCGACCGCGTCCGCGCCCAGTTCGCCGGACGCTCCGGCATCCGCGAGCAGAAAATGTTCGGCGGACTGTGCTTCATGCTCAATGGCAACATGGCCTGCGGTGTGCTTGGCGGCGAGCTTGTCGTGCGGGTGGGGAAAGAAAACCTCGACGACGCCCTTTCCCTGTCTCACTCCCGCCTGTTCGATATGACCGGTCGACCCATGCGCAGCTTCGTCTACGTGTCCCCCGACGGTCTGGCCACCGACGAAGGTCTGGCGGAGTGGGCCGGTCGTGGCTTCGATTACGCCCAGTCGCTCCCGCCCAAATAGGGACTCAGGAAACCCTGGACAAACCAGAATTACGACCAGACCAACAGGAGAAAGAAATGGACATTGGCGCAATGATGTTTGTAACCGACTACTCCATGCGTCCCGACGAACTTGCTCGGTCGCTGGAGGAGCGTGGCTTCGAGTCCATGTGGGTCCCCGAACATACCCACATCCCGACCAGCCGCGTGTCCCCATGGCCCGGCGGCCCCGATCTACCGGAGATGTACTGGCACACCTATGATCCCTTCATCGCCCTGACCGCCGCCGCCGCGGTCACCACCAACCTGAAGCTCGGCACCGGCATCTGCCTCATGATCGAGCGGGACCCCATCACGACGGCCAAGGAGGTCGCCAGCCTCGACCTCATCTCTAACGGCCGGTTCATCTTCGGCATCGGCGGCGGCTGGAACGCCGAGGAAATGGCCGACCACGGCACCAACTACCAGCGTCGTTGGCGCATCCTCCGTGAGAACATCCTGGCCATGAAGGAAATCTGGACCCAGGACGAGCCGGAATTCCACGGCCGGTACGTCAACTTCGACAAGTGCTGGGCCTGGCCCAAGCCCGCCCAGAGGCCGCATCCGCCCATTCTCATGGGCGGCGATGGTCCCACCACCTTCGACCGAGTGCTGGAATACTGCGATGGCTGGATGCCCATCAGCGGCCGCGCCGCAGAGGGACCGGGCCTGCCCGAGAAGATTCAGCTCCTGAAGCGTCGCGCCGAGGACGTGGGCCGCGACCCCGACTCCATCAACATCACCGTCTTCGGTGCCCGACCCGACCCCGAGAACCTGGCCCGGATGGAGGAATACGGCGTCGACCGCATACTCTTCAGCCTCCCTTCCGAAAAGGCCGACACCGTCACCCCTATACTCGACGACTGCGCCAGGCTGCTCTAGTCCGGCCAAGGGTCGTCGCTCGGTACCCTGGGACCTCCAGTACGTAAAGAGGGCGGCACTCAAGCCGCCCTCTTTTCTTGTTTCAGTTATACGGGTTCAGTGCATGAAGTCTGGTTAAGGTGACGTTTTTTTAAAGGTGCAGATTGTTCGAAAACCCGAGATTCCCAAAGGTAACCCGGCCAACTGGTGGAGAATAACCATAATTCGCGTTATTATGGCGGCAAGCGGACAATTTGGGCGCCGCGCTGTAACAGCAGGCGTACCATGTCCGGCTCGCACCTTTTCCGGAGCCTTTGGTAGGCAGGAACCTCCCAACGATGCGAACTCTCGTGGATTGACCCGTATTGTCTGCCTGATGGGAACCCTGGTCCGCGAATTCCTGGGCCCCGGGAAACTTGAGCGATCGTCTGAATTCCCCCAAGTGAGGAGCGACCATGGCTACATTGCAGGGCCACCCCGCCTACAGGATGGGAGAACGCTACGGGGATCATCCTGATGATGGCGAGTTTCCGGGCACCCTCATTATCGTCGAAGGCATCGACGGCTCCGGCAAAAGCACCCAGATAGACCTGCTTCAGAAATGGCTCAGGAGCCGCAATCTCGTCACCGTCTTCACTGAATGGAATTCCTCACCCATCGTCAAGCGTACTACCAAGCGCGCCAAGGTCAACCAAATGCTGACGCCGATGTCCTTCAGCATGATTCACGCCGCCGATTTCGCCAGCCGGGTCCACGCGCAGATTCTGCCCGCCCTGCGCGCTGGCGCCATCGTTCTGGCTGACCGATACGTCTATACCGCTTTCGCCAGGGACGCCGCCCGCGGCGTGAATCGCGACTGGGTCCGACGCATATATTCCTTCGCGGTGAAACCCACGCTGGGCCTGTACTTCAGTGTGCCCCTGGATGTTTCCATCAAGCGCATCAGTGCGGGCAGGGAAGCGCTGAAGTTTTATGAAGCCGGCCAGGACATGGGTTACTCCTCCGACGCACAGGAGTCTTTCCGCGTCTTTCAGAACAAGCTCCTCGAAGAATACGACGAGATGACGGAGGAGTTCGGCCTGATGACCATCGATGCCACCTTGCCCATCGCCGTCCAGCAGCAGCAGGTGCGCCGCTACGTGGAGCCCCTCTTAGATGATGCCATGCCCATCCACGGACAAAGCGTTCCCGAGGCCTTAGGCGTCGCCGGCCTGACTGGCCGCTACATCACCAACCCACCTCGACGGAGACTGACCGAGCAGGACGTGCTGAATAACAGCAACTAGCGATAGTGGCTGCCTGACTTGCCCAATCACGGAGAGAGTAGTGAGATGAACGCTCTGCGGTTTTACGGACACACTCCGCCGGGTATGGGCGAAGAGCCCATACCCGGGCGCCTCATCGTGGTAGAGGGCACCGACGGCGTTGGCCGTTCCACCCAGATAGCCATGCTCCAGGAGTGGCTGGAGGCCGAAGGATACGCCGTCCTGGTCACGGGCTTTCGCCGCTCAGAACTCGCCGCCGCTGGCATCGACCGCGCCATGCGCGGCAACACCCTCGACGGCCTCACCTTGAACCTGTTCTACGCCACCGATTTCTGGGACCGCCTGGAAAAGAGCATCGTTCCCGCCCTTCGCACCGGGATGGTGGCCCTCGTAGACCGCTATATCTTCTCAATCATCGCCAGGGCCCGGGTTCGCGGCGTGCCCGTCGGCTGGCTGAATGATGTTTTCGAATTTGCCGTGGTCCCCGACCGCGTGTTGTACCTCGACGTCGACGTCGAACACCTGCTGCCGAGAGTGCTGTCGGTGCGCCAGTTGGACCACTGGGAGTCGGGCGAAGACTTCCTCCGCGGCCCCGACCTCTACGACAACTTCATCCGGTACCAGGGGGCAATGCTGGAACAGTTTCGCAGCCTCGCCAAGGAGCACGACTTCGTCACGATTGACGGCCGAGGCAGCGTCGGCCAAGTCTTCTCTTCCCTCCAGAAGGAAGTTCGAGAGGCCCTGGAGGGCATGAGCGAAACCTAGGCCCTCACGTCCCCCATTGCCGCCGCTAGACATGGGTTTACCAAGAGGAAAGGACCGGTCCCCCGGTCCTTTCGCTTTGGGTAGCTACCTTTAGAGCGTTCCAAGATCGAACTTTTAGAGTTCCGCCTTCACCTTCTTCAGGAAGTCCTCGCCGCCGATCCGCAGCAGCCCCCAGGCCGAAACCGTCACGAAATTCGCGCCCAGCTTGACGAACTCCGCGACTCCGGCGGTATCAGCCGGATTGTTGCCGCCGACGCCCACGTTCTTCCCCCCGGCTCGCACCCGCGGAATCACCTCGCTCATCACCCGCCGCACCTCCGCCGTCCCCGGGTTCCCCATGCTCTGCCCAAGGTCGGAAGCCGCCACGTGC
This sequence comes from Dehalococcoidia bacterium, assembly GCA_965261355.1. Lineage (GTDB taxonomy): Bacteria > Chloroflexota > Dehalococcoidia > Lucifugimonadales > UBA3495 > VXOI01. The sequence continues at coordinate 1,369,393 of OZ253464.1, forward strand.
AGCACGTCGGCTCCCGACACCTGCAGTATGTCGTCCAGGTTGCCGACCGCCTCGACATCCTCCACCATGGGAATAACCAGCACCTGCGAGTTCACCCACGCCGTCGCCTCGTCTCGCGACACACCGATGCCGTAGCCCTGTGCTCGCCCGCCGCCCATTCCGCGGTGCCCCTCCGGATAATACCGGGCGGCCTGTGCCACCGCCTCCGCCTGCTCAGCAGTGTTGACGTGCGGCACGATGACACCCTGCAGCCCCCGGTCGAGGAACCGCAGGATGGTCGGGTCGGAGTGGTCCGGCACCCGCGCGATTGGGGTAATCCCGAAGGATTCGGCGGCGCGCACCATGTGCTCTACCTGGTCCAGGTCTGCCGGCCCGTGCTCGCAGTCGATCATCACGAAGTCGTAGCCCAGCGCCCCGAATATCTCCACCATGTCGGGCGCATACCGCGTGATGATGGCTCCGAAGACGACTTCGCCTTCGTTCAGCTTCGCCTTGGTCGTGTTGGTGCGCATACAGGTCTTCCTCTATCGATGAATAATCTCTCGGCGCCGGTTCAAGGCTGATCCAGTGAGCTACAATGAACCGTCAATCACCATGTCCAGCAGCGTCGGCTTCCCCGAAGCCACCGCCCGGTCCACAGCGGGCTTGATCTCCGATGGGTCGGTGATGTGCTCCGCACTTACTCCCAGCCCGTTCGCTATCGATACCATATCGAACGGCGTCGTGAAGTCGGAGTACATCAGCCTCCCGCCCGAAGTTTCCGGCAGCTTCAACACCTCTCCCTGGTAAACGTTGAAGTTGACCTTCAGCACTCTGTATGCACCGTTGTTGCAGACGACGAAGGTGCAGGGAATGTTGTCGTTGGCCGCCGTCCACAGCCCCTGTATCGTCATCATGGCGCTGCCGTCCCCGATAATTCCGAACACCGGCCGGTCCGGGTGGGCGCACTGAGCGCCCATCGTTGCGCCGATTCCTCCACCGATGGACTGTCCCCGGACGCCTATGATGTCGCCTCGATGCGCCCCTTGGAAGTAGTGCCTCATCGTCCCGCGGTTGCTGATGGAATCGTCCACCACGATCGCGTTGCCAGGCAACGCCGCCGACAGCTCGTACATCATGCGCGCCGGTGTCATCGGCTTGTGGTCCCAGTTCTCCGCAACCGACGCCTCGAACGCCGCCCGGTTGCGCTGCTTCTCTTCGGCCACCGCCCGTTTGCGCTCCTCGTTCTCCGACATGTCCCCTGGGGACAGCCGCTCCTTCAGTGCCGAAATCAGGTCCGCGAGACCAAGCTTGCAGTTGCCGACGATGCCCACGTCCGTTGGTTCGGACCTGCCCACACGGCTGGGATCTGGGTCGATGTGCGCCAGTTTTGCGCCGTCGCCCAGAATCACGTCCCCCCAGTAGAAAAGCTCCTCGAACGGGTCCGCCCCCACCGCGAGGACGGCGTCGAAGCTCTGCAGTGCCGCCCGCTGGCTGGAAACCCGAAGCGACATCGCCCCCATGAACTGCGGGTGTCGCGTCGGGAAGGCCACCTCGGCGCCCTTCGCCTGGTACACCGGCAGACCCATCAGCTCCGCCAGTTCCACTGCCTCGCCCAGCGCATCGTCGTCCGACACCCGGTCGCCCACCAGCATCATCGGTCTGCTGGCGTCGAGCAGCATTGCCGCCGTCCGTTCGATACCTTCGGCGCTGGGACGCGCGTCGTCGAATACGGGACGTGATGGCTCGATATTCATCTCGGCCATCCCCTCCAGTGCATTGGAGGTGAACCCGACGTACACCGGACCCTTCGGGTGGCTGTTCGCCTCGTTGAACGCCCTCCGCATGACGCTCGGTATCTGGTCCGCGTGCGACAGTTCCACGGCCCACTTGGTGACCGGCCGCACCAGCTGCGCCAGGTCCGTGATCGTCTCGTTGGTTTTGCGAATGTCGTAGTTGGCCGAGGTCACCACCATCGGAGTCCCCGAGTTCAGCGCATCCAGCATCAGGGCAATACCGTTGGCCAGTCCGCTGTCCACGTGCAGGCTCACAAAGGAGGCCCGGCCCTTCGCACGCGCGAAGACCTCTCCCATGCCCATGGCAACGCTTTCCTGCAGCGTCAGAAAGTAGCGCAGTTCCGGGTAGTCTCCAAGCAGGTCAATGATCGGCCCCTCGCTGGTTCCGGGGTTGCCGAAGATATGGTCGACTCCCTCCGCTTTCAGCATCTCCAGCAGGGCCTGCTTGCCGGTCATCAGTTGGGCCATGGACGCCTCCGACGATGTACCGCCCGTGCCTTCGAGCCGGGGCGGCCGAAATTCCTGCCAATTCTACAACACCAGCGATTGAGGCATGACGAAAGCACCGCCGCGAGGAGTTCTTGCATGAGGCATGGGCTCCTCTGGTCAGCAGTGACAGACGTCGGTCGGGCTGGGGCTACGCTTCTTCCCGCCCAGCCAGTTGCGACTCGATCCTGGCCAGGATGTCCCTGATTTCCACCAGCGTCTCGTTCGCCGCTCCCGGGGCCTCCGCCGCCGCTGCCGGCTGACTCCGGCCGGTCTCGGCGTCAATCACTCGTTGGCGCTGTGTCAGCACGGCATTCCGGAAGTTCTCCGCGTCAATCACCCCGATCAGGTTGCCCTCGGACCCGGAATCCTGACCGGACGCCCCCGCAGTCTCCACCTTCAGACCCCGGAGCCCGTAATGCCGCATCAACGGACCGTCATGCAGCCTCACATCGGTGACCCGGTTCAGCGGAATGGTGGACTCTTTTCGGAAGAACACCCCCATCTTGATTTCCAGTGCCTGGTCCGTCAGCCTCGCCGACACGCGCCGCATGTATTCCGCCCCGTACCAGAAGCTGAAAAAGATCCAGAACGGGATGAGCAGGATACCCACCCCTGAAATCAGCAGATATCCCGAAACTAGTACTCTCGTCCACGATGTAATTTTGCTGTCGAATTGCGCCTCGGCAATTGTGTTCCCCGTAACACTGGCCACGACTCAACCCCCTTGTCAGCATTCCCGCCTTCCATTCGCGATACCTCGCTGAAGGCACAACCACCCAGCGCGCCAAGAATCTCACGGGACCTTGACTCCTGGGATTTACCCGTCCGCCGCCGTGGCGCTCGATAAGGGCAGCAGGCCAAACACCACCGCCGCCAGCGCAAACAGCCCGGCGATATAGTACATGGTCTCCGTGAACCCCATCGTTTCGAATATGGCTCCCACTATCAGCGCCGACCCGGCCGACATCAGGAACGCGACGCAGGCCACCACGCCCAGGCCCGTCGACGCCACTTCCCGGCCAACCACGTCAAACACCGCCGCGGTCAGGATCGGCTGGTCGGGATAGAGGAACAGCCCCATCAGTGCTATCGCAATCGTCAGGGCGATGCCATCGTCGAATATCACCATCCCCAGCGCCACGAGGCACGACCATAGCAGCCCCGGCACCAGCACCTGCTTGCGCCCCCAGCGGTCCGACAGGTAGCCGGCCCCTGTTTTCGCCACCAGGCCGACGACGATGAGCAAGGACATGTGGAAGCCACGCCACCATGGGCCCACGTCCAGCTCGTTTCCCAGGTAGAGGGGAATCACGATGACCAGCGACACCAGTGCCATGCCCCGCAGACCACGCACGAACGTCAGGCCCCACAGTACCGGGTTCCTCAGCAGTCGCTTGGTCATCTCCATCCGTTGCGTCATCGTCGGAGGGTCCGCAGGGGAGCCCGATTCTGTGTTCACCCGTCCGATGTTGCGGAAAGACCACGCCACCATGAACGCCAGGAAGAATGGCGCGACTGCATATATGCTGAGCAACCCTCGCCACTGCAGGATGGCCAGCAGCGCCCCCGTTGCCAACGGCCCCACGACGTCCCCAACGCTCCCGCCTACCCCGTGAACAGCCAAGGCCATGCCCCTGCGTTCCGCAAAGTGGTGGGAGAGCGATGCCGACGCCGGAAGGTGCCACACCGAGTGGGAAATCGCCACCACGCCGATCCCGACCAGCAACAGCGCGTATACCGGCGAAATTCCCATCACCAGCGAACCGAGGGCTGCAATCGCCAGGCACACGGCCAACAGCAACCCCCAGTACCGGCGCACTATGTCGACCACCACGCCGCCCGGCAGGGCAATCAGGCCTGCCGCCAGTTCCCTGGCCGACAATATTCCAGCGGCCCCCAGGCTGTTGAGTCCGAATGCGACCTGGATTTCCGGCAGCGCAACGGCGAAGCTCTGGATGATCCAGTGGAACGTCGCGTGTCCGACCGCAAGGCCGGAGAGCATAAACCGCGCTCCGGGAATGGGCCATCGCCCGCCGGTGGATGTTGTCTCGCTGCTAGCCATCTCTATCTGTACCTGTCAGTCAGGATGTACCAGCCCGTCAGGCGCAGTTGGACGCCCCGCTCACGTGCGCTAGGTCCCGATTCGCACCGGGTCGAACACGTCCCGCACCGACCGGATGATCGACAGTGCTGTCAGCCTGCCGGTCTTTGGGTTTTCCGACGGTATGTTTTCGATGTGCACCCTCAGCAACCCGAACTCCCCCTCCACCGTGATGTCGTGGCAGTTCCTGCTCAGTGCCGGGTCGGCCGCGATGCGCACCATCGTACGGTCAGGCCCGATGCCCGCCAGGCTCACCGCTGCCGACACGTTCAGATTGGAAGGGAAACCCCGGCAGGCCTCTCGCGCCGAGCCCAAGAATACTTCCTGCTCTTCTTCCAGCCCGTCGATGCGAATCTCGTTCTCGACCAGGTAAGGCGCTCCCTCCAGCGCCGCGATGGGCTTGCGCGACACCATCTCTACCTTGTCGACCCACCCCTGACAAGCCGATTTGATGCCGTCCAGCCCAGCGATTGCTCCCGAGGGAGCATACAAACGGCGACCCAACTCCCGTGCCTGCTCGATGACCTCCGGGTGCTCCAGCAGGGCCCCGATGCTGATGACCATCAGGTTCTTGCCCGCGCCGAACGCCGCCTCGGCCAGCAAAGGGACTACGTGCCCTCCCGCCGTCTCGACCAATAGCGACGACCTTTCGACCAGCTCGTCGAGTTCCAGGTATGTCGGCGGAGATTCCAGTGTGTCCAGGAACTCCCGCGCTTTACTCGCTGTACGGCTGCTCACTCCGGCGATGGGCGCGCCCAGATCCCCGGCCTCTCCGGCCCTCACGATAGCCCGTCCTATGGCGCCGCACCCGACAATTCCTATCGCGCTGGCCATTCTCTCTCCATCGGCGCAACTCTACCACAAAAAGAAAGAGAGCCGTCCCAATAGGACGGCTCCCAGAAATCGCTGCCGAGTTCTCTAGCGACGGATGCTGCTGAAGCAGTCGCTGCAGTACACCGGGCGGTCGCCACGCGGCACGAAGGGCACCATCGTGTCCACGCCGCACTGGTCGCACACTACCGGGTGCATCTCGCGGGCTCCGCCGCCCTCGCCGTAGCCACCGGTCCGCTGCTGGCTCTTACGAGCGCTGCGGCACGCGGAGCAACGCTTGGGGTCATTGGTGTAGCCGCGCGAAGAGAAGAACTCCTGCTCTCCCACCGTGAAGATAAAAGGGCCACCACACTCCACACAAGTTAGTTCTTTATCTGCCAACGCCATTCGGATAACCTCCAGATTTTTTGGTAACCAACGGTGCTCAGTCCAGGTCATCCGAGGCAGCGGTACGGCAACTGTAACCAACAGCAGGACACCTTAACTTGCGCCATATTTATTATACCACCAAAGGGCAAGATGGATACGGATTCCGCAGTCGAGAATGATGGTTCGATATTGGATGAGGCTTATTCTTCCGGGGGCAGGTAGGCATTGGGCACCACCGTGCTTCCCGAACCCACGCCAGTGGTGTCCCCGCGCTGGTTCTGCGCCTCTATATTCACGTTCACCTTCAGTCCGTTGGCCTCTCGCGAAGTTCCGGTAACTTCCCCGCTGAACGTGATGGTATCCCCAGGCCGAACCGGTCGTATGAATCTGAGGTCGACCATGCCGCTGCGGTTGAAAACGTCCTTCCCGAAGTGCCGGCGCATCATCTCTAGCGCGAAGCTGATCGACATTCTCCCCGAGGCCACCGTCCCGCTCGTTCCCAGGGTCTCCCGGGCCGCCTCTTCGTCGGTGAACTGCGAAGCCTCCGAATGTCCGGCGCTGCCCTCGAACAGGTTGATGGCTTCCTGCGTTATTTCCTTGACCAGCGGACCCACCGAGTCGCCCTCGGCGTAGTTGCGCTCTACTCCCCCCATTTCTTGCCGACCTCCCACGGCTGCTTCAACTCATGGGTTATGACCCGGTCGATCAGCCGCCCGTCCTCGTCCACCGACACCGCTTCCGTGACGATGTAGTTCTTGCCCCGTCGCAGGTATTTGTCCGCAACCCACGCCGTGACCGTCAGCCTCTTGCCTGCCGCCGGTTCGTTGTAGCAGTGGAAGGCGCAGCGGGCGTTCACCGATCCGTTGTCGCTGTACCTCGCATTGAACTGCCTGACGTCAACCTTGTGCGAAATCGTCGGGAACGAAGCCTCCGGGTCCATCACGCCCCGACGGTATTCGTCGATCATTTCCTGCGTCAGCGTGTACTCGAACCTCTCGAATGTTTCTCCCACTTCCAGTGCGTCCCAGTCGAGCGGAACGCGATTGTCAGCCTCAATCATCTTCAACTCTCCTCAAAACAGTTCCCTCTCCCTGCGAACACAGTTCCCTCTCCCACGGTGTGACCGCAAGGGTTCTCGTCTCCTACCGTCCTTTCCACGAAGGAGGCCGCTTCTCGGCGAAAGCCCGCGGTCCTTCGGCGAAGTCCTCCGTCCGCGTCAGCGTGGAGAACAGCACATTTTCGAACCGCAGCGCGTCCTCCAGTGCGCGGCCCAAGCTGCGGATCATCGATTCTTTCGCAGACCGCACACCCAGCGGCCCGTTCGCCGCGATGGCTTCGGCGTACCGCTCCGCCGCTGGCAGCAGTTCGTCCTGCGGCACTACCTCGCTCACCAGCCCAATGCGCAGGGCTTCCTCCGCACCGATATGATCGCCCGTGAGCTGCATCCTCAGCGCGTTTCCCAGGCCCACGATCAGCGGCAGCCGCACCGTCCCGCCATCGCAGTGATGAAAGCCACGACGCACCTCCGAGCAACCGAACACTGCATTTTCCGATGCCACGCGAATGTCGCAGGCGAGGGCCAGTTCCAGCCCACCGGCCAGCGCGTACCCGTTAACCGCCGCGATGATCGGTTTCCAGATGTTCAGCCCTCGCGTGATGCCTCCGAACCCCGGACGGTCGGCGTCCTGCCGCAGGTCGTAGATATCCCGCTCTCCCAGCAATGGCGTATACGTCTTCAGGTCTGCTCCGGCGCAGAAGGCCCGGTCCCCCTCGCCGGTGATGATGGCCACCCACGCCGCCGGGTCGTCGCGGAACGTCTCCCACACACCGATGATCTCGGCCTGCTGCTCGGGGCCCAGGGAGTTCATCGCCTGCGGCCGCCGGATTGTAATGTACGCCGTATGGCCGCGCACTTCATAGCTGATGTCGGGCAACGGCCCGTCGGCTTGAGGCATACTCGCTATCCGGCCCGCCAGTCAGCCAGCACCTGCGCTGACGACAGGCGATCTGTCCCCAGCAACGGGAACACCGTATCGGCAATCCAGCGGGCGTATTCCGACCCCGAAGCGGCCATCCGCGCCGTGGCTTGATCGGGGTCGTCCCCTTCCAGGTAGGCGATGAGCACGTCGCCCTGCGCCGTCTCCTGGAGGCTGACAAACTCACGGGTGACGCCCATGACGTGGCGGTTGTCCACGCACTGCTGTTCTCTTGCGCCCTCCATCTCAGCGAAGGCCGCCTTCAACGCCTCGGTGTTACCTTCAGGTATTGGAATCAAATACACTCTTGCTGACATTAACAGCTCCTTTTACTCAAATCAGTCCAATCCTAGAATTACCCGTCCTTTCCGTCAAGGCGGCCGCCGCTTGCCGATAGCATTCCAACTTAGGTGGCACACCAGCTCACGGTCCGGCATTCTGGCGAAAGCGGTAATTCGAACACCCTTCGCTTGTTTATTGGACCGCCTGACCCGGAACTCTGCCTACTGAAATTTTCCCCTTGCCATAAAGCGCCGCCGATCGTACAATTGTTCTGATGAAGAACTCTCCGAGCCGCCAATTAGTTCTGTCTCAATTAAATGCACTCTTGATACTAAGGTTGCAAAATGTTACACGCCTACGCGCGAGGGAAACCGCTCATCCTCCATTGTCATGGCATTGCGGTCTCCCGGCCGACCCCGTTCCAATTCTGGTGGCATTGCCCGCAGCAGATTTGAGATGAGGCCTATTCAACTCCCCTGCCATTGAGGCAGAGGGTAAGGCCAAGGCAATCGCGTTTTAAACGCCGGAGGCCTTGTGACCCGTCATTCCCGCGCAGGCGGGAATCCAAACTCCCGTCTACCGTCGCACCCAGAACCCAGGGAAGCATTGTCAATTTCACCGCCACCTCTATCCCGGCCCAATTTGTGTCTCCAGAAATAGAATGCCATTGCCCTGAGCGTGAGGGTGAGAATCTCGATGGCCGACGAAGTGTGGCTGACCAGACCACCTGATTCAGTACCCTGCGGCCGCTTGCCCGCACCCGCCTGCCGTGCGACACTACGCCCGAACGCCACGGAAACGGGAGGACGGCGATGAAACTGGCTCTTTACGACGATTTCCAGCTCGGTGTGATTAACGGCGACCACATTGCCAGCGCAATGTCCGCAGTGGAATGCATGACCTTCCGTCGACCGCAAGACCTCATCGAAGAGGTCATCATCAATTGGAGCGAGATGCGCCCCCGCATCGAAGCCGCCGTCAACGGGCAGCACGGCGTGCCCCTGAGCAGTGTCCGGCTGCGCGCCCCGGTCCCCAAACCGCCCAAGCTCATCTGCGCCGCCGTCAACTACCTCGAGTTCGGCATGCGCGAACCGGCAATACTCGACGCCTTCCTGAAGTCCCCAACCGCCGTCATCGGCAGCGGCGACACCTGCGAGCTACCATCGGCTCCGGCATCCGTCTTCCATCACGAGCCCGAGCTCGCCTTCGTCATCGGACGTGAGGCCCGCAACGTCGAACAGGACGAAGCCCTGTCCTACATATTCGGCTACACCAACTTCCTCGATATGTCGGCCCGCGGACTGCAGGGCGCCGTCGGCAACAGCTTCTTCCTCGGCAAATGCTGGGACACCTTCGCCCCCATGGGCCCGGCCTTGGTAACCGCCGACGAGATAGCCGACCCTCAGGACCTGCGGGTCCGCCTCTGGAACAACGATGACCCGCGCCACGACTTCCCCACCAGCGATATGGCCCACAGGATTCCCGAGCTGATCTCGGAGATGTCCAAGATCACCACCCTAGAGCCCGGCGACGTGATCGCCACCGGCGTCAACCACCAGCACATCGGCGCGGTCCAGAACGGCGACGTCATCCGCATGGAGATCGAGGGCCTCGGCCCGCCTCTGATCATTACCATCTCCGACCCCTCTGGCCGCGAATGGCCCCGCGGCATCGACCAAGCCTTCGCCGACGCCATAGTGGCCATGGCCCCCGCCAACCGCGGCTAAGCCCGCCGCGAATTCCAGATCGACTGAATCTGCAGCTGGAGGTATTCCATGGCTCAGGCTGCCATCCTCAACGATACCCTCGAGTTCGGGCTCTTCGACTGGATCGAGTGGGACAAATCGGCCCCCCACGAAATCTTCGAGAACCGCCTGAAGATGCTGGAATACGCCGACCGCAGCGGCTTCCACAGCTACCACCTCGCCGAGCACCACATCACTCCCCTCAGTGTATCGCCGTCCCCATCGGTGTTCCTGGCCGCGGCGGCCCAGCGTACCTCGCGCCTGCGACTTGGCCCGCTGGTCTACCTGCTTCCCTTCTACAACCCCATCCGCCTGTACCACGAAATCTGCATGCTCGACAACCTAAGCAACGGTCGCCTCGACCTCGGCGTCGGCCGCGGTGTCTCGCCCGTGGAGGCCAAGGAGTTCGATGTCGATCTGGACATGAGCTGGGAAGTGTTCAACGAGCAGATGGATTTGTTCACCAGCGGATTCGCCAACGGGATCTTCAACCACAGCGGAAAACACTACAGCTACGAGAACATAGATCTCTGGATCAAGCCCTACCAGAAGCCCTATCCCCCGCTGTGGTACGCCAGCAACAATCTCGAGACCGTGCCGTGGATGGCCCAGCACGGCTTCAACACCTGCCACGTCTTTGCTGACAACTCCGTCACCAGGGAGCACTACGATCTCTACAAGCGGGTCTGGAACGCCGAGCGAATGTCAGACGGCCTGAACAGCCACGTGGCCGTCCCAAAGCTCGGCCTCGTACGCCACGTCTACGTTGCCGACAGCGACGATACGGCCAGGTCCGAGGCCAGGTCGGCCTTCCAGGCCTGGTTCCACAACATCAACTACCTGTGGGGCAAGGCCGGTTACGACTTCCTGAACTTCATCCGCGATTTCGACGACCTCGAGCCTCGCGAAATCGTCATCACCGGCTCCCCGTCCACGGTGCGGGAAAAGGTACAGCGGGCCGTAGACGAGACCGGCGTCAACTACTTCTGCCCCATCCTCGCCTGGGGTGACCTCACCCCCGACCAGGTGATGCGCTCCATGGGCCTCTTCGTCGACGAGGTCATGCCCAACCTTCGCCCGGCCTCTCAGGCCTAGCGACATATCACTGGCAGGAGAAACGCCCATGACTACCGGCAGCCCCTACGTCCCGGCTTCCGCCGAGTCCATTCAGCGCACCCTCGACGCCCGCAACGTCGAGGCCATCCTCGTCGAAGACGGAGCCGCGGCCTTGGCCAGGCTGAAGGAACTCGTCCCCGAAGGCTCCGAGGTCTTCGTCAACACCTCCGAGACCCTCACCACCATCGGTTACACCGACTACATGCACGGCAACGACCGCTACGTAAACCTCCACGACCGGATGATGGACCAGCCCGACCCGGCCGAGCAACGGGAGTTCCGTCGCCGGACCACCATTGCGGACTACTTCGTTGGCAGCGTGCAGGCCATCGCCGAGACCGGCGAAATCGTCGTTGCCAGTGGCTCCGGCAGCCAGATAGGCGCCTACTCCTACGGCGCCCGCCGCCTGATACTCGTCGCTGGCACACAGAAGATATGCCCCACCCTTGCCGAGGCCGAAGCGCGCACCCGCGGCTGGACCCTCGAAGTGCACGACCGCTGGCTCGAGGGCCGTGGCGTCGCCCCCACCCCCATCGGCAAGTACCTCGTAATGGAGCACGAGCCGAATGTCGGCCGCATCACCATGCTCCTCATCCCCGAAACCCTCGGCTGGTAGACCACGACGGTCGGGGCACAATTTCACCGAAAGAAGAAGGGCGCACTTGTCCGCGCCCCTCAATCGCAATGCAAACTCCGCCCGGCGACTAGTCGAAGTAGATAGGCTCCCCGTTCAGCGTCGATTTGTCCTCAAACGGCGTCGGGTTCGCCACCGCCGCACGCACCCAGCAACCGTTTCGGGCGTTGCGCAACACGGCGGCCACCTTGTCCTTGTCATCCGGCGACTCGATGTCGTAGCTCGTCTCCACCTTGGGCGCGCTGGCATCAATTGTCCCCGCCAGCACCGACCCTTGCAGCCCGAAGTGCACCGCCACGTGCGCCTTCACGCTGCTGATTTCCACCTTCATCAATTGAGAGTACCTCTCAATCTGGGTCATCTCTCAAAACAGTATGGACGCCGCGAAGTAATGCAGCGGCGCCGGCGCGGTTGCATTCCCCCCGATTGTCTCCGGCTCGTCGCAGTAGATGGTGAATTTTCCATGTGTTTGTACGAAAGCCCGCCGGAGCATGTTGCCCATGTCTTCGACGTCCACCTCGATCACCATTGACCTGCTGGACTGTCCGGGAGGAAACGGATTGTAGTTCACTGTAGGATTTTCACTTTCGCTTGACATGCTTCCCTCTGGTATGAAATCTGGGAAAACCCTAGCACAGGGCCTCAATTTGCGCAACGAAACCCTTGCCGAAAACACGCCGCCCATCCATTGGAGCCTGCCGCCGTGCTGTCTCATTTTCAGACAAAGAATTGTAACCTGCGAGGAGTGCTTGGATGGCAGTTTTCCGCTGGCGTAACCCCGTTACTCACTGCTTGCACTGTTGTTTTTGATCCCCATTCTGGCAGCAGCCTGCGGAGAATCTGGAACTACGACCACGGCCCCCGAACCCACCGCAGCGCCTGCCTCGGCTCCTGCGGCCACTTCACAGTCGAGACCATGGTTACCGGTGAGGGACTGACCGGCAGCAAAATGCAGGGAAAGCTCGGCTTCCTCGACAGGGACTCTTCTTCCTGCCTGGACGACCAGACCCTCAAACTCAACTTCGTCGAGCCCAACGCCACTGCCATGCTGGCCCGCCAGACCGACTGGCACTGGGTCCGCAACTGGGGCCAGTACGACGCCTACGTTGAGGACGACCAGATTCAAACCGTCATTCGCGCCACCCGAGGCCACCACACCCTGTGGCTGAATCCCCGCAACGCCCCCTTCGACAACGTGCGGGTCCGCCAGGCTGTCACGATAGGCATCGACCGCGAGACCGGTATCCGCATCCTGCAGGACAGCCACTGGGCCGCAGGATTCCAGATGTCCCCGGGCAGCTCCTGGGAGCTGGACCAAACCACCGAATGTGCCGTGCCCGGCTGGTGCCCGCCCGAGGATGGCGACTGGGGCCGCCCGCCGTGCCGAGGACAAGGCCATCCTCGAACAGGCATCCTGCCCTTCGACCAGACCTTCACCGTCGAGTCCAACGAGCCGGTGCAGGCCCGCGTCACCTTCTTCCAGGAGTAGCTGAGGTCGCTAGGCGTGCAGACCGACTTCGACCTCGTCGAAACCGTCGTATACCGCAAGCAGACTTCCGAAGGTCCCTGGGGCGACATCCTGCCGCGCAACGACACCATGCCCGCGGACGCACCGGCCCTCGGCATGGGTAACTACTTCCGCTGCGTGTTGGCCTTGAACCACTGGACCCCCGGCACTGACTGCGACGAGAAGGCGGAGATGCTGCTCGACGCTGCGGCCACCACCATTGACCCGGCGCAGCGCAAGCAGATCTCAGATGATCTTCAGCTCTATTCCATGCAGCAGTACCGGCGGTTCCCTCTCTACTGGGAGCAGGAATCAGCCTCCTTCTGGCCCGACGTGCGTGGCTGGTACCACCACCCGCAGCCTTCCATCCCCTTTGTCCGTTGGGAGCACATGTGGATGGGCCCCTCCATGAAGGACGCTGGCGGGTACAGCGGACAGACCAGCGGCGTTCCGGGCGGGCTGCAACCCGCCCGGTGTCCGCAATCTGATCAGTCGACCAGTCCAAACCTGACTCCACGAAGACGCACCCACGCGTTCGCTGTGGCGTCGCCATCATTCTTGGCTTAATATTCCCGAACGGCAGCCGCAATCACACACCCGTGCGGCTTCACCTTCTGATCTATCAGGCAAGTAAGGGCAGGTAAGGGAATGTCCGGTTACGTCTTCCGTCGGTTGCTCCTCTTCATTCCGATGGCGGTCGGAGTATCCATCTTCAATTTCTTCCTGCTTTACATCGTCCCCGGCGACTATGCCACCACCGTCGTGCTCGGCGGAGAAGACCGAGCCAACCTCGCGACTGAGGAAGAAGTCCAGCGCGCCAGGGAAAAGCTGGGCCTCGACCGAAGCATCTTAGTTCAATACAGCGATTGGGCGGCCAACTTCCTCACTGGCGACCTCGGCCATTCCCTTGCCAACCGCCGGTATGTTGCCGAGCGGATGCTGCCCCGAATCGCGGTCAGCGCCCAGTTGGCAATCATGGGCGTGGCGATCGCGGTGATCGTGGCGATTCCCTTCGGGGTCATCGCCGCCGTCCGCCAGGACACTCTCATCGACTTTGGCCTGCGCTTCTTCAGCATGATTTTCGAGTCCATGCCCAACTTCTGGCTGGGACTCCTGTTACTGGTGGCCCTGGCCATCATCTTTCACTGGAGGCCGCCCATCTCATATAGGGACCTGTGGTAAGACCCATGGACCAACCTGCAGATTATGTTCTTCCCCGCCCTCGTCGTTGGTGCAAGGGCCACCGCTGGAATGTTACGCATGACCCGCTCTTCCGTGCTGGAAGTGCTCAGGGAAGACTACGCCCGCACTGCACAGGCCAAGGGCTTGCCTCGTGTGCGAATCCTGTTCGTTCACGCCCCGCGCAAACGCCCCGCTGCCGGTGACCACCCTGCCAGCTTCGAGGTGGTGATACTGTTCGGGGGCCAGGTCGTCATTGAGCAGGTCTTCCGGATTCCCGGGCTCGGGCAGTTGCTCGTCCAGACCGTCGCCGGCAGGGACACCCCGGTGATCCAGTCCATCATAATGTTCATAGCCACGGTCGTCCTCTTGGCCAACATAGTCGTCGACCTGCTTTACGGACTTCTTGACCCCCGCATACGGTACATCTGGGACTTGGAACGATAGTGGTTCAATCAAGCGACATACTTGGCAGAAGCGACGAGCAGGCCGGGGGCATTGAGCGAAGGCAGCGCACCTTCGTCCGGATGGCCTTGCACCATCTGCTTTCCAAGCCCCTTGGTTCCCTGGGATTTCCGGTGGTTCTCGCAGTCGCTGTTATTGTCATCTTCGCCGACCTCATCGCACCCTTTCGACTACCAGGTCCGGAACTACGAAGCCGTTCGAGTCGCCCCCGGCATCACCCACCTGTCAGGCACCGACGAGTTCGGCCGCGACATCTTCAGTCGCGTCGTCCACGGCGCCCGGGTCTCTCTTCCTGTCGGATTCGCGTCCGTTCTGCTCGGTACCGGCATCGGTGCCCTGATGGGACTCATCTCAGGCTACTTCATGGAGGTCATCGACTCGGGGATGCAGCGCATCGTCGATATGTGGATGGCCCTGCCAGACCTGATTCTGGCCCTCGCCATCGTCGCCGCATTGGGCGAGCAGTCGATGGAAATCCTCATCATCGCCATCGCCGCCACCATTCTCCCCAGGGGTGTCCGCGTCATTCGCGCTTCCACCATCGCCCTGCGCGAGTCCGACTACGTGCTCTCGGCCCGGGCCATCGGTGCATCCGACTGGCGCGTCATACTGCGGCACATCACCCACAATGCGATGGCTCCCTTCCTTATCATTATGTCCTCGATCTTCGGCACCTCCATCCTCACCGAGGCCGGCCTGTCCATCCTCGGACTCGGCATCGAGTCCCCGACGCCCTCGTGGGAAGGCATGGCCGCCGGTCAGGCCGCCCAGTTCCTGAGGACGTCTTCCTGGATTCTCATATTCCCGGGAATCGCCCTCAGCGCCACCGTTTTGGGCTTCGCCTTTGCCGGCAACGCCCTGCGCGACATCCTCGACCCCAGGCAGCGCGGCCGCTAGACTAGAATTTCACATTGACTTAACCGTCTATCGGGCGCACGGTCGGGCGCCATTAAATGCGAACAAGAACGGAATCGGAGTAGACCGTGAAAAGCATCGATATCCACGCCCATCTGACGCCCCAATGCTTCATTCGTGCCACGAACGCCGGCGAGACTTGGCATGGCGTCCAGCCCGGCTCCATGCGTGTGGCCCCCCGTGCCGTATGGACCCCCGAGCAGCGCTTGAACGATATGAACTCCCTCGGGGTCGACGTACACGTCGTCTCCACCGGCGCCGCCTTCTACTTCTACGACAAAGACCCCCAGGTCGTCGCCGCCATGCACCGCGAGTGCAACGAAGAAGTCCACCAGATGACCATCGACTATCCCGAACGCTTCAGGGGCTTCGCCCAGATTCCGATGCAGGACGTCAACGCGGCCATCAAGGAACTCGACCACGCGATGAACAACCTCGGCTTCGTTGGCGCAATGATCAACGACACCGCCAACGGCCGAACCTATGACGAGCCCGAATACCTTCCTCTCTGGAAGGCAGCCGAGGAAATGGGCGCAGTCATGTTCATCCATCAGCAGGGCGGCGACACCCTCGTAACTCCGCGCAACAACCGCTACCACCTTGCCAACACCATCGGCAACCTCGTCGACCGAGCCGTCACCTTCGCCTCCTTCGTCTTCGGCGGCGTGATGGACGCCTGCCCCGACCTCAAGGTGTGCCTGGCCCACGGCGGCGGCTACACCTGCTTCGGCGTCGGCCGCATGGACCGTGGCTGGCAGGTCCGCTCCGAGGCCAGAACGCACATCAGCCAGCCGCCAAGCGCCTACCTCGACAAGTTCTACTACGACTGTCTGACCCACTCCGAGCCGGCCCTGCGCATGCTCATCGACACCGTCGGCATTGACCGCATTGTATTCGGCACCGACTGGCCCGCCGACATGGCCATCGACTGGCCCGTCTCCTGGGTCCTCAGCCTCGAAAGCCTCACCCAGGACGAGAAGGACGCCATCCTGTGGAAGAACATGGAACGGCTGCTCGGTGTCGAATAAGTTGCCCTCTCCTCTTCGGACAGGGTCGGGGTGAGTGCCCACCGACGCGCCTTTCGTCAGCACAAGATTAATCGGACACAAATACCAAGGAGAAATTTGTAAATGCGGGCCATCGACATCCACGCCCATTCCACGCCCCAGTGTTTCCAGCGCGAAGTATTGGCCGGCCGCACCTGGCACGGCATGACCGCCGCCGAAGGCGAGCTCCACAACCCCCGCAACGCCTGGACCCCGGAGCAACGCATCGAGGACATGGACTCCATCGGCGTCGACGTCCAGATCGTCTCCACCACCGTCGCCTTCTACAAGTACGACCAGGAAGTCTCCACCACCGTCGCCATCGCAAACGACTGCAACAACGAAGTCCACCAGATGACTATGGACTATCCCGAACGACTGGCCGGTCTCGCCACCCTGCCCATGCAGGACATCCCCGCCACCATCGCCGAGCTCGAACGCGCCGTCACCCAGTTGGGCTTCAAGGGCGCGATGATCGGCGACCACGTCAATGGCCGCACCTTCGACGACCCCGTGTTCCTTCCCTTCTGGAAGGCCGCCGAGCAGTTGGGCGCGGCGTTGCTCATCCACCAGGCCCTCCCAACCACCGTGACCCCGCGCCTCAACCGGTACCATCTGCCAAACTCCATCGGCAACCTCACCGACCGCGCCGTTACCTTTGCCTCATTTGTCTTCGGCGGCGTGATGGACGCCTGCCCCGACCTCAAGGTCTGCCTCGCCCACGGCGGCGGCTACACCTGCTTCGGCGCCGGCCGCATGGACCGGGGCTGGAAGGTCCGCCCCGAGGCCCGCGTCAACATCTCGCAGCCGCCCAGCACCTACCTGAACAAGTTCTACTACGATTGCCTCACCCACAGCGAACCCGCCCTGCGCTACCTCATCGACCGCGTCGGCATCGACCGCGTGGTGCTCGGCACCGATTGGCCCGCCGACATGATGATCGACTGGCCCGCTGGCTGGGTTATGGGTCTCTCCAGCCTCACCCTCGAGGAGAAGGAAGCCATCCTCTGGAAGAACCTCGAGAAACTGATGGGCCTGTAACTGATCAGCTTCTGATAAAACTGTGCGCGTTTCGACCATTTGAACATTTTAGGAGTCTCCTTCACACATGAAGACCGTAGACATTCACGCCCACATCAGCCCCGAGGGAATGGTCAAGGCCATGGCCGACGGGCGCGACTGGCACGGCATCTCCTCCGCCGAGATGCTCCCAACTCACGAGTACACCCCTCGCACCATGTGGACCCCCGAACAGCGCCTGAAGGAGATGGACGAACTGAACGTTGACGTTCACGTCCTGTCCACCAACTCCTTCTTCTACTTCTACGAGCGCGACTCCGCAACCGTCGCCGCGATGACCAGCGAGTGCAACGACTACGTGTCGCAGCTTACGAAGGACCACCCCGACCGCTTCGCTGGCTTCGCCACCCTCCCGATGCAGGACGTCGGCGCATCAGTTGCCGAACTTGAGCGCGGCGTGCACACCCTCGGCCTCAAGGGCGCAATGATCGGCGACCACGTCAACGGCGTAACATTTGACGACCCTTCATTTATGCCCCTGTGGAAGGCCGCCGAGGCTTCGGGCGCCGTCATCTTCATCCACCAGTCCGGCGACACGGTGGTCAGCGACCGCAACAGCCGTTACCACCTGCCCAACACCATCGGAAACCTCGCCGACCGGGCGGTAACCTTCGCCTCCTTCGTCTTCGGCGGCGTCATGGACGCCTGCCCCGACCTCAAGGTCTGCCTCGCCCACGGCGGCGGCTACACCTGCTTCGGCGCTGGCCGCATGGATCGGGCCTGGCAGGTGCGCTCCGAAGCGCGCGTGAACCTCCAGCACCCGCCCAGCT
This sequence comes from Dehalococcoidia bacterium, assembly GCA_965261355.1. GTDB lineage: Bacteria > Chloroflexota > Dehalococcoidia > Lucifugimonadales > UBA3495 > VXOI01. Next base: position 1,387,673 of record OZ253464.1, read on the forward strand.
CATATCTGAACAGGTTCTACTACGATTGTTTAACCCACGACGAAAGTGCCCTGCGCATGCTGATCGACATGGTGGGCATCGACCGGGTCGTGTTCGGCACCGACTGGCCCTTCGACATGGCCATCGACGAGCCTGTCTCGTGGGTACGCAGCATGACCAGCCTTACCGACGAAGAAAAGGACGCAATCCTCGGAGGCAATATCGTGAACTTGCTGGGCCTGTAGAAAGCCTCCTCAAGCCTGATTTGGTTTCGTTTGCTTGCGGTGTATGAAGGCTGATAGCGTTTGCGGCGGGTCGTAGGGAACTACATCTTTGACAGCCAATGTCGCCTCAGCGGTTCAGCAGATGTATCCCGACTCCTATGATGAAGGCCAACAGTCCCAACCCCATCAGAACTGAGCCAAGATTCATCAGAAATGCACTTCCAGTAAAGAAGCTGAATAACAGCCCCAGTATTCCCAGGCCGATAACAATTAACCCGGCAGTGGACGTTGCACGTGCCACTTTTACTCCAGTCCAACTTCGTAGCTTTGCCGGATTCGGACGACCTGTCCTGTTCGCGGGAAGACGTTCCCAGGAACTGCCCGGAGCCTCCAGGCGGGTGGATGGTCCCGGACCCAGTACCGCCCCTGGCCTCGTCCTGCGGAGATCGGCGCTAGTCGCCTTCACTCTCACCGGAATCGGGTCCGACGTCGCCCGGCGCAGACTTCGTCAGTTCCCTCAGGAACGTCGTGGCGTACGCCCCGCTCGGCAGGGTGAATTCCGCCACGTAGCCCTCGACGCTAGGAAGTATGGCGACCTCCTCCGGTCGCACCCTGCTCCAGCGCCAGGCTCCACGACTGTGGCTGCGAAAGTCGCTGCGCCTCAGCCCGAACCGCTCCAGTACAGCATTCTCGTGCTTGGCCGAGTCTTCCAGCCCGCCCGAAACCTTGCGCCCGTACAGGGGCAGCACCGAACTGATCTCCAGCCTCTCGGCACGCTCCGACTCTACGGCAGCGTCCCCCACGAGGAACATCCCGCCGGTGTCGTGTCTCCGCGCCCGGTCCCCGGCAAGAACCTTTGCGTACATCCCTGATTCGATGCGCGCCTTCAGGTTCCAGTTGAACAGGTGCGCCTGCAACGCCGAGATGAAGAAGTCGTTGAGCCGGCGGCCACCCGGCACTTTCTCTCCACGCAGCATGCGCACCGCGTCTATTGCGTTGCTGTTGTAACGCCCGAACCGCTGCGGCCCGAAGTAGTTGGGCAATCCAACGCGAGCCACCCGCTCCACTATGGCTTGCGCCCGATCTTCCCATCCGGCGACCGGCTCCCGCACTCGCGCCTCAAACCGGTTCCCCTTCAGGTGCCCTCGCCGCAGACGTTCCTCGTGCCGCGACTCCTCCAGCACCCTGACGCCATCCAGTTGATCCAGAGCCTGCAGTTCGGCCACATATTGCACCGGCACACTGAACCATTGGCGGGTTACCGCCCATCTGTCCTTCAACCCGGCGATGCCAACCTCGTTGTACGGCACCCTCCGCTCCCGCAGCGCGGCAATCAGGTCGTGCGTGTTCAGCCCGCGCTTCTCCACGTATGCGTACGCAAACTCGCCTTCGCCGCTTGGCTCATGTCGCGGGACCTCCGACACCACAAAGTCGTCTACGCGCTCGAACATCCTCCCGCCCGTGCCTGCAATCCCTTCTGTGACAGCAGGCAGGGCCGACCAGTCAAACCGGAACTGCTCCAGTTCCGGAGAAGACGCAATGATGTCCGACGTGCTTCGAAATGTCATGGGTAAAGTGTAACAGGGGCGGGTTGTGAGCCCGCCCCTGCAAGGACTGCCTGACCTCGCCTGCCGTTTACCCCAAGCCCTTCGCCCGGAAGATCTCGTTGGCCGCGTCGATTGCGGCGCGGGTGAACGGGATGCCTCCGTAGAAGCAAGCGTGAACGAAGACCTCGACGATCTCCTCAGGCGTCAACCCGATGTGCAGCGCCCCGTTGATGTGGCTCCGCAACGGACCTTCGCGCCCCAGCACCGAGAGACACGCCAGCGTGCAGATGGAACGGTCCGCCAACTCCAGCCCCGGCCGGTTCCACACCGAGCCCCAGTAGTATTCGGTGCTGAGGCGGTTGAAGTCCCTCTCCGCCTGCGTGACCGGTCCGGGCCTGCCCTCCGCGGGAGGTCCCATAAGCTCCTCGCGTCTCGCCGAACCCCGCTGGTACAGGTCGTCGGGCGTCTCCGACGCGTCGAACACCAGCTGCGGCTCGAACTCGATGCCCTCGCTGTCGAACACCTCCTTGGCAATGCCCATTGCATTGAACGCTGTTGGCACCCCGCCGTACCATGAGGCGTGAATCATCACTTCGATGACCTGCTGCGGGGTCAGGCCCAGGTTCAGCGCATTGCTCACGTGCCGCGTCAGCTGGTTCTCCCGCTGCAGCACCGTCAGCACAGACAGGGTCACCATCTCTCGCCGCTGAATCGGCAGGCCCGGCCGCTGCCAGATCGTCCCGAACAGGGCCTCCATCGCGATGCGGTGGAGGTCCGGCGCAACCTCCTGCGACGACGGCACAGACCCGCTCCCGATCGGCCCGCCGCCCGTGAACTTCGACCTCGTTTCCCGCCCTCTCTCGAATCGTTCGTTCAGGGTTGTCATATCAAGCTCCGGTCCACCCGCTAGTTGAGATGCGACACTTTCGGCGCAACCTGCTCCATCAGTATCTGCTGCGATCGCTGCACCAGCGTGTGGTCGTCCGGGTCCTGAGTGATTCCCAGCAGCGTCCCGAATCCGCCGGTCTCCTCGTAGGCCTGCTCGATCTTTTCCGCCACTTCGACGGGGTCGCCGACGATCCAGATGTTCTCCATCATGTAGTCGACGGTCACATCCTCGTCTGCCATGTTGGGATCGTTCTTCAGGTGGCCCAGGATCCCGCCGGCTTGCCGGTTCTTCCACTGGTGTTCCTCGAATGGCTTGCCCAGGACAATGCGCGCCTGTTCCCGCGCCTCCTGCGGCGTCTCGGCCACGTAGATGTCGCGGCCCAGTCGCAGCGAGCTGCGATCGGCAACTCGTCCCGCGCTGATCGCCCCCTGCTCGCAGGAATGCCACAGGTCGGGAACATACTTGTTGGGCAGGTTGGTCATGGGAATCCAGCCCCGCTCGCCAGCCATGCGGATGGTCTCGGTGTTCGGCGAGGAAGCGGCCACTCCGATGGGTGGGTGCGGATCCTGGTACGGCTTGAAGTACAGCCGCCGCCCCAATTCCGCCATTCCCTCCGGCGCGTGTATCTGGTAGTGCTTCCCTTCGTACCCGAACTTGCCGCTGTCAGCGTTCGCCCAAAGGCCCAGCACGATTTCCAGCGCTTCCCGGCCTCGTTCCCGCACGTCGTCCATGCTGTCGTACTCAACGCCGTACAGTTGCAGGTCCGTCGGCAGCGAACGCAGGCCGATGCCCCAGTAGAAGCGGCCGCGGGCCATGTGGTCCAGCATCGCGATGCGGTGCGCCGTATCCACCGGGTGATGCAGCGGCAGCATCGTGACGCCCGTCGCCAGGATGATGTTCTTCGTCAACGCCAGTGCCTGCGCGATTATCAGTTCCGGCACCGGAGCGTTCTCCCAGGTCTCCGTGATGTGCTCGCCGACCCACGCTTCCCGCACTCCCAGCTTGTCCGCCTGCACGATCAGCTCGACGTCCCGGTCGTACGAGTCCGACGGCGACCGCCGCGGGGGATGAAGCGGCATCATGAACAGTCCAAATTCCATGTTGGTTCCTCCTGTTCGTCCGTATGTGTTTCTGCCTAGCCTGTCCTGCTCCCCCAATGGCCCTCGAACTCCGTGGGCTCAACATATTCATGGAGCGGACTGGCCTAATCCCTGAATTAAGCCGGCTTCGGAGTGGCCACCGGAATTCCCGGAACGTTCACCCGCACCGACCACAGCCTGTCCCAGCTTGTGAAGTACAGCGTCTTCCAGTCGCCGCCGCCGAATCCCATGTTGGTGTGCAGCGGGGCTCCGGTCTCGATGGAGCCAAGGTGCTTGCCCAAGGGGTCAATGATCCATATTCCGCCGGACCCGCCTACGTACACGTTCCCTTCGACATCCACCTTCATCCCGTCGGGGATCCCTGGTCGCTCGCCCAGGTTGTGGCTGAAGATGCGGCTCGTCGCCAGCGCCAGCGTCCCATTGGGCTGCATGTCGAACGCCCGCAGATGTCCGATACGCGAGTCGATGATGTAAATCACGCTCTCGTCCGGCGAAAACGCCAGCCCGTTGGGCCCCACGTAGTCCCTCACCAGCAGCGTGATCGTCCCCAGGTCCGGAGATACGCGGTACACGCCCGGGAAGTTCAGGTCCGACTGCGTTTGCACCGGCATCCCCGCATTCGGGTCCGTGAAATAAACCGCCCCGTCCGACTTCACGATCACATCGTTGGGCCGGTTCAGAGGCCGACCCTGGAAGCTGTTCGCCACCACCGTGATGCTGCCGTCCGGCTCCAGCCTAGACACCCGCCGGCCGTCATGCTCCGCGGCGATGAGCCGTCCCTGCGGGTCTCGAGTCAGCCCATTGGCCCTGTTGGTCGGCTCATGGAACACCGAGATGCCCTCGGTCTCCGACCACTTCATCCGCCGGTTGTTGTGGATGTCGCTGAAGAGCAGGTAGTTCTCCTCCTGCCACCACACCGGCCCTTCCGCCGGACCCTGTTCGCCCCCAAATCCGCCCACCAGCTCGTTGATGGGCTGCGAAGTCGAAATAAGTCGCTCTACCGCTGGGTCGTGCGCCACGATGGGCATGATCTTCGACCTCCTTTGCCGAATCGACTCCTCGACCGGGCTTTCGTGGGCAGCCGGGGAGCCTTCGCCGCTAGTCCGACAGCGGTACCGTCGCGGTCACCCGCTGACGGTCTCCCACCGCCCGGGTCGTGTGGCCCTGGCCCGTCAGGTCCTCCGCCAGCATCGCGTGCCCCGGCCCGAACCTGTGCAGCGTCCCGTCTCCCAGACCGATCTCAACTTCGCCGTCCAGCGTGATTACGAACTGCCGGCGCGGCGCCGTGTGCCAGTCGCTGAAGTATCCCAGCTCGAACGTCCGGAACACGATGCCCGTCGTCGATTGCAGGCTCGCCAGCTCCGGATGTGATTCCGGGCTCAACTCTTCTATGTGAGATTGTCCGTCATCCCCAGTGTAGAGTCGGGCGATGCTCATTTCGCGTCCTCCTGTGCCTGTCCGGCCGTGGCTGCCCTATCTTACCATTGTTGGATGCGGGTGTTGACCGAGAGTCTCGCTGGTGACCGCCATCCATTGCGGCGAAAAATTAGTGGCCACGGCTCCCACTATAGCCGTGGCCACCTCGCATTTGGCGTGTTGTCAGGTTACTGGGAAGCGCGCAGCACTTCCTCCACACTGCCGCTCAGCCGGGCGTCACCGCCGAAGGCCGCTCCTGTATGGCCGCCAAGGAACTTGTCCAGCGCCAGGCCGTAGATCGTGTCGGGGAAGGGAATGAAGCCCGTGTCACTGATCAGTTGCCGGTTCGCCGACCCCAGGTAGAACTCCACGAAGGCCTTCACCTGCAACTGGTTAAGCGCCTCCGCCGTTACGTAGATGAACAGCGGTCGCGAAAGCGGCGAGTACGTACCGTTGTTGATGGTCTCGTCCGTCGGCGATATGCAGCCTTCCCCGCCGTCGATCGCCACCAGCTTCAGCCGGTCGGCATTCTCCGCGTAGTAGGCGTATCCGAAGTAGCCCAGCGCACCCTTGTCTCCGGAGATGCCAGTTACCAGGACGTTGTCGTCCTCGCTCGGGAGGAAGTCGCCTCGGGATGCCTGGGACTCGCCGTTCACCGTCTCGGTGAAGTAGTCGAACGTGCCGGAGTCAACTCCGGGAGCGTACAGCCGCAGCTCTTCGTCCGGCCAGCCGGCCCGCACCTGGCTCCACTTGGTGATCACCTCCTCCGACTCCGGAGCCCACACCGTGTGCAGCTCATCGACCGTCATGCATTCCACAAAGTCGTTGGACGGGTTCACCATTACGGTGAGACCGTCGAGAGCGACCGGAATCTCGATGTACTCGACGCCGTTCTCGGCACACAGGTCAACCTCGCTCTGCTTGATCGGCCTCGAGGCGTCAGAGATATGTATCTCACCCCCGCAGAATTTCTTGAATCCTCCGCCAGTGCCCGAAACGCCGACGGTGATCTTCACGTCGCCGTCGGAGGCTATACCGAATTCCTCGGCCATCGCCTCCGTGATCGGAAACACCGTGCTCGAACCGTCAATGTTGATGTCGCCCGACAGCTCGGAAGTCATGGCCGATGCCGTCGTGGCTGCCGGAGCACCGCCGCTCGATGGCGCGCTTGTCGCCCCCGGAGCCGCTGTGGCCGCAGGCGCGTCCGTAGCGCCGCCGCACGCCGCGACGGCCAGGGCGATCAGGCCTGCTGACATCAGGAATGCCAGGGCACGGAAGTGTACGGGAACCTGAATCAGGTTGAGGTGCATCTAATTTCCATCCTCCGATGAAACTGTAGTTTTGATGCCGGATGTGGCTCAGTGATGTGGTCCAGTAAGGCGATTGACCTGTCTCCATCAGCCGGAAGACGCACATCGCCGGGTATGAGAAGGCAGAACTGACCGTGCCGTTGCGACTTCGTCTATCAGCGGGACCTCTCTGGGTGCAATCCCAATATTGATTGGCCGGAATTCAAAGGCATCCCACTTGATGAATTCCGGCGGCGAAAGACCCGGGCACTGCGCCGCGACGAGACGCTTCTTCCCGGGTACGGCAAGAAAATAAGCCCCGAATAAATCGGGGCTTGATGACTTGAAATTGCATGTCGCAGGGAAGAAAGAGAGACATCGGCCCCGGCAGAGAAAAGCCTCTAATCAATAGAGGCTTTTCTCTTCTCAGCAGGATCATCGCCGCCGCTTCCTAGTACAGGTGGCAGCTCACCATATGTCCGCCGCCTACATCCTGTTGGACCGGCTCCTCCACGGAGCATCGGTCCATGGCGAATGGACACCTCGGATGGAATCTGCATCCCGTCGGCGGATTGATGGGCGACGGCACCTCGCCCTGCAGCACAATCTCCTCTCGCTCCACATCCGGGTGCGAGGGAAGCGCCGCCGAGAAAAGCGCCTTCGTGTACGGGTGTAACGGGTTCTCGTACAGCTCCTCGGTGGGGCTGTACTCAACTATCTGGCCTAGGTACATCACCGCTGTCTGGTGCGCCATGTACCGCACCGTCGCCAGGTTGTGCGCCACCAGCAGGTACGCGACCCCCGTCTCATGCTGCAGGTCCACCAACAGGTTCATCACCTGCGCCCGAATGGACACGTCTAGCGCGGAAACCGGCTCGTCCAAGATGATCAGCTTCGGGTATGACGCCAGCGCACTGGCCACCGCAACCCTCTGACGCTGACCGCCACTGAACTCGTGTGGGTAGAGGTCCGCCTGCGCCTTCCGCAGACCCACTTGGTCCATGACCTCTTCGACCCGGTCGTCCCTCTCCTGCTTGGTTACATCCCGGTTCACCACCAAGGCTTCAGACACGATGTCTCGCACTCGCATCCGTGGGCTAAGCGACGACCAAGGGTCCTGGAAAACCGCCTGCACCTGCGTCCGGTAGTCCTTCAGTTCGGCTCCACGAAAGTCCTTGATGTTCTTGCCGCTCAGGAAGATGTCACCGTCTGTGGGTTCTTCCAGCCTGAGCACCAGCTTCGAAGTGGTTGTCTTGCCGCAGCCCGACTCTCCAACCAGTCCGAGCGTTTCTCCCTCGTTGATGGAGAAGTTGATCCCATCCACGGCCTGCACATGGCCGACCGTCTTCATTAGGATCAGACCCTTCGTTACGGCGAAGTACTTCCTGAGGTTATCAGCCCGCAGTAACTCCGTGGGCATGTGGTTACTCCCTCCGGCCTGCCGCGACTGGTTCAGACCAAGACCGGTCAAGCATCCAGCAGTTTGCCGTGTGCCCCACCTTGACTTCCGTCGTGTCCGGATATTCCCTGAGGCACATATCCTGGGCGTGCTGGCATCGTTCCGCGAATCGGCAACCTTCCGGCAGGTCGTAGAGCGCCGGCGGCTGTCCCTCGATCGCATAGAGCCGGTCGGTCTTCTCCATCTGCGGCACCGATGCCATAAGCGTCTGCGTGTACGGGTGCTGCGGGTTGTTGAACAGGTCCCGCACCTCGGCATCCTCGACTATCCTGCCGGCATACATCACTGCCACACGGTCACACATGCGGGCAACAATTCCGAAGTCGTGGGTGATGAAGATGATAGCCAGCCCCGTCTCTTCCTGAATTTCCTTCAGCAGTCGCAGGTACTGGAGCTGGATGGTTACGTCGAGCGCCGTGGTCGGCTCGTCCGCAATGATAACCTTGGGGGCGCAGGATATGGCGATCGCGCCAATTACCCGCTGCTTCATTCCCCCGCTCATTTGGTGCGGAAAGTCTTCCATTCGCCGCTCTGGAGCGGCAACCCGCACACTCCTCAGGGCGTCGATTGCCCTCCTAGCCAGCTCCTTTCGACCGCCGGACTGGTGAATCCCCAAGGCCTCAAGAACCTGGTTGCCGATGGTGAACACCGGATTCAGCGAGGTCTGCGGATCCTGCAAAATCATCGAAATTTTGCGCCCCCGGACCTGTCGCATCTCCTGGTCGGTTTTCTCGACAAGGTTCTCTCCGTCCAGAATGATCTCTCCGGAGACGATGCGGGCAGCCGGTCGCGGAATAAGGCGAAGTAGCGAGAGCGCGGTCATCGTCTTGCCGCAACCCGACTCCCCTACGATGCCAAGCGTTTCGCCTTCGCGAAGCGAGAAGCTAATACCGTCAACCGCCTTTGTTGTTCCCCAGCGGTTGAAGAAGTAAGTTCGGAGGTCCTTTACCTCCAGAACCGTATCCCCAAAGTTAGAAGCGATGACGTCACTCCTTGCCCTGCGAATTTTGGTTCCCCACTGCCCGGGTGTCCAGTCCCTCTCGGGTGTCTAGTCCTTCCGAGAAGACTCTCCCGCAAACGGCTACGCCTTTGTTAACACAGGGCGGGAAGCCATGTCAAGCCTTTCGCATACCCCAGCCACAATTGAGACTGAACGGATGACAAGCTGTACTCCGCCCCATATAATGCAATCAATCCCAAGGAACGCAGAATCGCGGTCCTTGACCCGCCAGATGACTGCTGATGAGGAGGCCGAGCATGGCTACCCAGACGAAATTCGAAGTGGTTACTCAACCCCTCGTGAATATTACGGAGATGGACCACATCGTCCTCCGCACCCGCGACGTGGAAGAGTCCCTCCGCTTCTACACCGAAGTCCTCGGCATGAAAGCCGAGCGCGTGGAGCAGTGGCGGGCCGGCGAGGTGCGTTTCCCCTCCGCGCGGCTGAACCCCGACACCATCATCGACTTCTTCGCCTCTGACAACATACCCGATGACAAGGACGGTCCCCGCAACCAGGACCACTTCTGCATGGTCATCGACTTCACCGACATGGAAGCCCTCATGACCCGGTTCGAAGAGATCGGCGTCGAGATTCAGGCTGGGCCCGGCAAGCGCTGGGGCTCCTACGGCGACGGCATCTCCCTTTACATCTATGACCCCGACAGCAACGTGGTAGAGCTCCGCCACTACTAGGCGACCTGACAGCCCTACGGCTGACTCACAATTGGGGGCGGGTTCAAAACCCGCCCCCGCTTGCTTTCATTTTCACCCGCCCTATTGCTTTCAAGGGACCACATCCGAGCATTTCGCGACTGGTTCTCCGGCGGGCCATGAACCTGGGCGCCCTGACAGCACACCCGAACGCAGGGGCGGATCCAAAGCCCGCCTGTTCTATTTGCGAATCGCCTCATCCCATTGGCACAGCTTGGTTGCGCACGGCAGCGCGCCCCCACATCTATCCCCTTTGGCCCGATTCGAGAGACGTAGGCCCTACCCTGTCTGCTGGATGATCCAGTCCGCCACCCGCTCGCCGATCATTATCGTCGTCAGGTTCGTGTTGGCCCGTATCACGTCGGGCATCACCGAGGCGTCGGCCACCCGCAGGTTCTCGATGCCGTGCACTCGACCGAACTGGTCCACCACCGCCATCGGATCGCTGGCCGGCCCCATTTTGCACGTGCCGGAAAGGTGCTGCCCGATATCCACCGTCTCCAGCATCCAGGCGTCCAGCGTATCGTCGGACTCGATCTCCTCCCTCGTGGGGGAAATCGCCTCTTCCACGATATCGCTGAAGGACTCATGCTCCATGAACTGGAAGGACATCCGCACCGCTTCCCTCATCCGCTGCCGGTCGAACTCCTCTTCCAGGTGGCGGCAGTTGATGTCCGGATTGTCCCCCGGAGTCGTCGACCGCAGCTTTATCTGGCCTGAACTCTTCGCCAGTTCCAGTATGCAGGTAAACCGTATGCCCTCTTCAGCAAACGGGTCCCCTCCCAGCGGCGTCGAGAACGACGATGGCAGCAACTGCATGTCGTTCCGCAGGTCGGACCCGCTAGCCGTGTAACGCAGCACCGTCTGGATTCGCGGCGCCTCAGCGTCCAGCGGGAACCCGGGCTTCGTCTTCACCCGCACCGCGCACAGCGGATGGTCCCGCAGATTCTGACCGACCCCGGGCAGGTCCTTGACCACCGGCACTCCCATCTCCTGCAGGTGTCCCGCCGGACCCACGCCCGACAGCATCAGTATCTGCGGCGACGCTACCGCCCCACCGCACAGAACCACCTGCTCGGCCTCTACCGTGAAGATCTCTCCGCCGCTCTCCACCTCCACGCCGCAGGCCCGCGTCCCGTCGAACAGTATCCTGCGCACCAGCACATTCCCACGTACGGTGAAGTTCAGCCGGTGCCGGCTGTCTGCGATGTACGTCAGCGCCGTGCTCATCCGCACCCCATTGGGGTTGTTCATCGGCAGCGGCCCAACACCCGTCGAATCCGGGTGGTTGTGGTCGTAGACCTCCGCGTACCCCGACTCCATCGCCGAAACGTGGAACGCCTCCTGCAGCGGCAGCCACGCCTCCCGCTTGTGCCTTCGCACTGGCACCGGCCCGCTATTTCCGTGGAAGTCGTCTACGATGTCCGTGTCCGTCTCCAGCTTCCGGAAGTACGGCAGGCACTTCACGTACGACCACTCGCCGTTGCCCCACTCCGACCAGCTGTCGTAATCCTCCGGCACTCCACGTAGGAACACCTGACCGTTGATGGCGCTCGTGCCGCCGACCACCTTGCCCCGCGGCACCACCACGTCCTCAGACCTCGTCGCGCTCCCCTTCCCGGTGAACGACCAGTTGTGCGGCCCGCCCATCTCAGACGCCCGCGGCGCGTACCCGAACTTCAGGTCGTCCGGCGTCTGCTGCAGGTCCTGGTAGTCCGGCCCTGCCTCCAACAACAGCACCGACCGGTTCGGGTCCTCCGCCAACCGGGTTGCCAGCGTGCCCCCGCCCGACCCGGCTCCAATTACGATTACATCGTACTTCATCGCTTCCTCCGCCTGTCAGATTGCTCGTGCCGTCTCAAATGTCATCCGTGTCACTTGCCGATTTCAGGTCGCTGCAAATCCCATGAGCCTCCGCACTATCTGCCCTGAAAACCCTCCGCGCTTTCCGTGTCCTCTTGCTCTCCGTGTCCTCTCTGATAAACCATCCCCTATCCCAAGGCAATCGTGTCCTAAATGTCGGAGGCCTGATGACCCGTCATTCCCGCGCAGGCGGGAATCCAAACCCCCGTCTATACCCGCACCCAGAACCGAAGGAGCCACCGTCACTCCCACCTCACCCGCCATTCCGGCCCGATCTGTGTGCTTGGAAATAGGACGAGATTGCCCTGTCCCCTATCCGCTCTCTGCGCACCATCTGCGCCCTCCGCATTTAGCTACTTCCTCGAATACAGAACCGTAGCCTCCCGCTAATCCCCCACCGGCTGCGCCTCCGACACCTGGCCAGCCATACCTTCCGCGCTCTCTGCGCCGACTCTGCGGCCTCTGCGGCCTCTGCGTTTGGCTACTTCCTCGAATACAGAGCCGTAGCCTCTCGCTAGTAGACCAACATCCTTGAAATGACTGGTGGAATGCCCGATTGCTCGGGGGTTGTCTCCATAAGCCCAATGTGCCCGAGGAAAAGTCCTGTGCCAATCAACACAGCATTCCAAAAATTTCGGACTACTAATCCCCCACCGGCTGCGCCTCCGACACTCGCCCGGCCATCGCCGCGAAGTGCTCTCCCGCCTGAGCCACCAGCCGCTCCGCGTCCTCCCGCAGCACGTAACCCTCGTCCACCAGCCGATCTGCCGCCGCCTCGATCTGCTCGATGAAGCTCTCCCGCGACGCGTATCGTTCCTCGATAGACAGGCGCGGGTCTCCCGTCTCATCGCGCTCCCTCATGGTCGAGGCGAACGGAATCGACGACCCCCGCAGCGTCCCGCCCGACGCTCCTCCGGTCGACAGAGTCTGTCCCTCGCCGCCGATGTCCGCATGGCGACGGTTCCACCCCAGGTGCGTCGCCAGCGGCGCCAACACCAGTGGCAGCCGTATGCCCGCCACCTCGTTGCCGTCCGCGTCCACCTGCGACACCAGGCACGGGTAGTCCCGCCCTACCTTCGCCGGCACTACGCTCGGCGCCAGCGGGTCCGGCCCGAAGTCCAGCCTCGTGAACTTGCGTACCGGTTGCGGCAGCCTCACCCCAGGCACTGCCTCCAGCCCTGTCGCCGCGTCAGCGGTAACAACCGCCGTCCCGTCCGCGATCCGCGGGTACTGGCTCGCCGGCGGCGACGTTCCCTCCGACACCCACTGGTCCAGGTTCACCAGCGCCGCCCGCAGAAGACACCGGTAGTCCAGGCAGTTGAAGGTGTGCGCCCCCCGGTAACCGTCCACCGCGTCCACGGCCGTCAGCGGCAATCCGCCCAGCGCGTGCTGCGTCCCAGCGAAGGCGTACACCCGCACCGCGTCCGGCGGCTCCACGTCTCGCTGGCCCTCCAGGTCGCAATGCACCAGCGCACCGTGCCCCGCCCAGTACTCCGACGAAGTGTACGTGTACATCACCTTGGGCAGCTCGCCTTGCTTCGACAGACGCGACAGCAGCCCGTCCGTCAGTCCGGTGTCTGGGTCCGTCTGGTCTGCGTCGGCGAAGGGGAACAGGCTGTTCACGCTGCGAGTAGCCTGGCTCGACGGTTGGGCGAAGCGCTGGTTGAACTCTCCGCGCTTTCCTCCGGCGACGTGCGGCATGAACCCGTCGAACACGTCCCGTCCGGCCTCGTCCCGGTTCACCCCATGGTACAGGAACGACCTCAGGAACCGCCCGCTCTGCGACACCCCGAACGCATACGCCCGCTCGAGCCCGCCTCCATCAAACCGCAAGTGCGATGCAAAGTCCCGTGTCGACAGCAACCCGAGCCCGGCGAGCGGGGTGCCTGTCGTGTCGTAGATGGCCTGGTACACTTTCCCCGGCTGGAACCCGCCCTCGAGATGCACGTGGCACGGGTCCGGAATCCGCCGTCCGTCCTCCATCCTCGCGAACCACCACTTCTCCCGCGGAATCACCTCTTCCGGCGCATCCTCGTGTTCCTGCACCGTCATCACCGACTCCCACGACTCCGGGTGATTCGTCGGATACGCCCGGTGCATCCGGTCCGACAGGTACTGCGACTGCACCACCGCGTTCGGCTGGAACGTCACCACGATCTTCCCTGAAATCGCCTCGCCGTCCTCCATCGCCTCCGGCACGTCGATCCGCAGCAACCCCGGAGCGTCGGGCACGTCGTGCTGCCAGCCGCACCACGCCAGGGTGTACCCCTCGCGCATCAGGAACCCATTCCCCGGGTCCATCGGCCCGTCCGGCGGCACGTCCGGCGCGCTGTTTATGTTCCGCAGCGCCAGCGCCTTGCCCCGGTTCAGCACGTCCAGCAGCAGACGCCCGTTGCCCTTGCCCTGCTCCACCGGCCGCACCACGCGGAAGTCCGCGCTGAACTCCACCAGCCTCTGCTCGTTGCGCGGCGCCAGCTTGATGTCCGCGATGGTCTCGTTGGCCGGATGCAGCGGGTCGACGGCGAAATACGCCCTCCCGTCGACCTGCGTATACGCCCCCACCTTGCCGAACGCCCGCCCGTCGGCAAACGGCTTCTCCGAAGTTACCTCAAGCCTAGTAACCGGCATCGCTCACCCTCTCATCGTACTGACTTTCCAACAAAGACAACCCCGAGAAAACCCCGTAACCCCTCCAGCATTCCCCCAAAACCTCTGCGCTCTCGGCGAACTCGGCGTTTAACTTTTCTCCACGACCTCGGCGTTTGGCTCACCCGCGGAACTGCCGGAAGAACTCCCGCACCTCGTGCGCCAGCAGCCCCGGCTCCTCGAAAGACGCGAAGTGGCCGCCCCTCGGCATCTCCTGCCACCGCCGCACGTCGTACGACCGCTCCGCCCACTCCCTCGGCGGACGCGCGATTTCCTGCGGGAACATCGCCATCCCCGCCGGCGCTCCAACGCGCTCCTCCTGCTCCAACTCCCACACGTGCGTCTGGTTCTCCCGGTACATCCGCACCGACGACCCGATCGTCTGCGTAACCCAGTAGATGGTGACGGTCGTAAGCAGCTCGTCTTTGGTGTAGACGCTCTCCACGTCCCCGTTGCAGTCGCTCCAGGTCCGCCACTTTTCCACGATCCACGCGCAGGTCCCCGCCGGAGAGTCATTCAGCCCGTACGACAGAGTCTGCGGCTTCGTCCCCTGGATGTGGTTGTACCCGCCCTCGTCGGCAAACCAGCGTTCCCGCTGCGCGTTGTGGGCTTCCTCCGCCGCCGTCAGCGGCCTCGAGTCGGCCCCCAGGTACGGCGTCGGCCTCGTCACCGACGTCAGGTGAATCCCGTGCAGCTTGTCCGCGTGCGAGTATCCCAGTCGCGACGTCACACCGGCGCCGATGTCGCCGCCCACGGCGACGAACTTGCCGTACCCCAGGTTCTCCGTCATCAGCTTAGTCCAAAGGTCCGCCACCTGCCCGATCTCCATCCCTTTTTCCCGTGAAGCTTGCGAGAACCCGAACCCCGGCAGCGACGGCGCGACCACGTCGAAGGCGTCCGCCGGATCGCCGCCGTGAGCGCCCGGGTCAGACAGCAGCGGGACAATCTTGCTCATCTCGAAGAATGTGCTCGGCCACCCGTGCGTGATCACCAGCGGGATCGGGTTCGGCCCCTTCCCCTTTTCGTGGATGAAGTGAATGTCCAGCCCGTCCACTTCCGACTTGAAATTATTGAAGGCGTTGAGCTTCCTCTCCTGTGCCCGCCAGTCGAACTCTGTGCGCCAGTACTCGCACAGCTCCTTTATGTAGTCCAGGTTGCTGCCGTAGTCCCACTCCGAGCCGGGAATTTCATCCGGCCAGCGAGTGTCCGCCAGCCGCTGCCTCAGGTCCTCCAGTACCGCGTCGTCAACTGCTATCTCAAACGGCCTGACCTCTGCCATCTGCTTGTCCCCCTTCTATTCGTCTGCTAGGTTGGCGGAAGCACAGGAATATCTCCGCGCCCTCCGCGTAATCTCTGCGCCCTCTGCGTTTAATCCCCCGTAAGCCGGTACACCCGCGCCGCCGTGTCGTGGAACATATCCGCCCGCTCCGACGCCGAGTATCCCGCCGACACCCGCTTGAACGCATTGAACAGCACGTGGTATGAGAACGACACCTTGTCCACCGGGAAGTTGCTCTCGAACATGCACCGCGACGGCCCGAACTGCTCAATGAGATAGTGCATGATCGGCGCGATGGACCCGGCAATCTCCTCTGAACCAACCGGGGTCTCCCGCTCGTGCCAGTCGAACCCGATCCGCGGCATCCCGATTCCGCCCAGCTTCATTACGATGTTGGGACAGGCCGCCACCGTCGCGACTCCCCGTCGCCACTCCGCCATCACTTCCTCGTCCCGCCCCGCGTACGGCCCGATCCTGCAGAACCCTCCCAGGTGGTTCAGGACGATGGTAACTTCCGGCACCGCGTTGGCGAAGGATGCCAGGTCGCCCAGTTGCGGGAAATACAGCGAATTCTCCAGCACGTGACCCATGTCTGCCAGCACTCGCGCACCCGCCTTGTAGTCGTCCCGCAGCAGGCATCCTTCCACTTCCCGGTTGTCCAGCTCCGGGCTTGGGTCCCAGCCCACCGAGTGCCGGATGCCCCGGAACCGGTTCGGGCTTGCCTCCTGCAATGCCTCCTGCACCGGTCGCACTGCGTCACCCAGCTTCAGGTCGGCCCGTCCGACAATGCCTTGCGCCGGCTTGCCCGGCCCGTACTGCCCGGTGGCTCCCGCGTCGGCTATGGCCTGCACGAACTCCACCTCGCCCACCGAACGCATCTCTTCCGGCCCGTCCGTCCGGTAGCTCGACCGCGCCTCCACGAACACCGTCGACCGCACGTTATGTCCGCTGTTTATGTCCGCCGCCAAGTCCTCCAGCAGGTACCTCTGGTAGTCCACCGGCTCCGGTCGCTGCACCCAGAAGTGATGGTGCGGATCGCAGATCGGCATCCCCGGCTCCAGTATGTCTTCGGTTGTTAGAGCCAGCCACTCATTGCCTCTCGCCGCCATAACTCGCTCCTCTCAGACCCCCTATCCGGCGATTTCCGTCGTTCATGCGTCCGGATTCTCCATGGGGCCGCGTTTGCGCGAATCATAGCACAGGAAAACCCCCATCTCGCCCCGCAATCGATGCTCCCCCTGCACACCCTCTGCGTCTCTCTCCGCCCTCCTTCGCTGAATCGCTCCCCGGCCCTGACAAAGCGCCGCCATGACGTTCCCATCTCGAAAGCGCCACCACGACGTTCCCATCTCGGTGGTATGTCGGCCGACGATCCGTCATTCCCGCGCAGGCGGGAATCCAAACCCCCGTCACCGGTCGATTGGACCGCCTAAATTGAACCCCTCTCTAATGACACTCGCCCCTTGATGTTGCCGCGCATTTGTGATTAGAATATATGTACCAATGAAGAGACTCTGGCCTGTTTCGCATTGCATGCAGTCCCACTCCATATCCCAAAGGAGCCTGAACCAAAAAATCTCTGTGCTCTCTGTGCCCTCTGTGGTAAAGGACCCCGAGGCGTAATCGGCACTCAAAGGAGAATCCCTTATATCCTGTCCATCCATGTAAATAACCCCCGTCACGACGCCACCATCACCCGCCGCTCCAAACCTGCCAAGAGCGGAAATGTTCGGAAATGAGCGGGCTGTGAAAATATCCCGGCAACCCAACCTTTCAGGAGAGTGAACCCATGTATTCCTTCAACGCTATCTGGGGCCGCATCAGGTCTCTCCAGCGCCGCCTCGCCAAGGACCTCGCCATAATCCGTCTGCGCCGTCTCGCCGAGGAATTCTGCGACGACTACGAGGAGGCCGTTAACGACGACCCTCCCGCTTCCCACCTCGAGCTCGATAGAATGGGCTCGGCCTTTATCCCCAGCATCGGGAAGGCCGGCTTCCGCCTCAGCACCTTCATGGCCCTGCGCAAGTACCTCGAACGCTGCCTCGACGACAAAAGGCTCCCCACCCCTCGCGACATCGTCGGCAGCCTCCTCCCCTGGGCCGCCGAAGGCGACTTCCTCCGCTCCTCCCTCTGGGTGAGGAACGCCGAAGCCCTAGA
The DNA here is from genome assembly GCA_965261355.1 of Dehalococcoidia bacterium. Classification (GTDB taxonomy): domain Bacteria; phylum Chloroflexota; class Dehalococcoidia; order Lucifugimonadales; family UBA3495; genus VXOI01. The sequence goes on from OZ253464.1 coordinate 1,405,234, forward strand.
GCCTACCGTCACTCCCGCATCCCACCTGTCATTCCCGCGCAGGCGGGAATCCAAACCCCGGTCTCCAATCGCATCAGAGAATCTGCGAGGGGCAACTAACTTTGGCGATAAAACAGACCACCAAAAATCTCTGCGCCCTCTGCGCCCCCTCTGCGTCCTCGGCGTTTAGTCGGCCCCCTCCGCGTCCTCGGCTTTTAAACGTCTATTACCCGCAAATACAGGTAGAATCCGGTAAACTGTCAGCACACACCCCAAAATTATCCTGAAGGCATTACCGGTGCCGTCTCTAGACTGCAAGCTCAGCATTCTCGACCAGAGTCCCGTCCACGAAGCGGATTCCTCCACCGACGCCCTGCGCCACACCATCCGGTTGGCACAGAAGGCCGAGGAGTGGGGATACCATCGCTTCTGGGTCGCCGAGCATCACGGCTCCAACCGCGTCATGGGCTCCTCGCCCGAAATCCTGGTCTCGCACCTGCTCGCGCACACCTCGCGAATCCGCGTCGGCTCCGGCGGCGTTATGCTCCAGCACTACAGTCCCTACAAGGTGGCCGAGAACTTCAACGTGCTCGCCTCCCTCGCTCCCGGCCGCGTCGACCTCGGCATAGGCCGCGGACCCGGTGGACTGCCTCGCTCCACCGCCGCCCTCCGACGCGGCGATGGCGAGCCTGCAATGAACCTCGCCGAAAAGCTCGCTGAACTCCGCCGCTTCCTCAACGACGAGCTGGACGCGGACCACCCGCTCCACGGGCTGACGGCCAGCCCTCTGCCGCCCCAGCCGCCCGACCTGTTCCTGCTCGGCACCACCCGATCCAGCGGCGACATGGCCGCTGAGCTGACCATGCCTTACGTCTTCGCCCTCTTCCTCAACAACGACGAGGACGAGATGGCCGAGGCCGTACGTCGCTACCAGTCCCGCTTCGATTCATCGACCGGACTCCGGCCCCGCACCATGCTGGCCCTGCCCATCATAGTCGCCGACTCCAACGAAGAGGCCGCGGAACACGCGTCGAAGATCCAGGTCGTCCGCATCACCCTCGACAGTGGCCGCACTCTCACCGTTGGCAGCGTCGAGGCCGGTGAAGAGTTCGGGAAGCAGTCCGGCGAAGGCTACAGCATCATAGTCCGCCAGGCAGGCGTCGTCCACGGTGCCGCCGACTCTGTTCGGCGCCAGCTCGATGAGATTCGGCTCAGGTACCACGCCGACGAGATAGTCGCGGTTACGGCCATGGACAGCTTCGAAAAGCGCCTGCGCTCCTTCGAGTTGCTCGGCGGCCTGATAGACTAAACGGCACCCTCACCCCGACCGAGAGGGCAGTGGAGGTAAGCAACTATGGCTGAACGGCGGATGATGCGCATCGGCACTTTCCTCGCCGGCACCGGCTCCAACATGGCCTCGTGGCGGCACCCCACCGCCGTGCCCGACGCTGCCATCAACCTCGATTACTACCGCCGCCTCACCCGTAAGGCCGAGGAAGCAAAGCTCGACTTCGCCTTCTTCGGCGACGGCCTGTACATCAGCGAGAAGTCCCACCCCAACTTCCTGAACCGCTTCGAGCCCCTGACCTTATTGGCAGCCCTCGCCATGGAAACCTCCCACATCGGGCTTGCCGCCACCCTGTCCACCACCTACAGCGACCCCTTCACCGTCGCCCGTCAGTTTATGTCTATCGACCACATCTCCAACGGTCGCGCCGGCTGGAACGTCGTCACCTCCCCGCTGGAAGGGTCCGCCCTCAATTACGGCAAGCCCGAACACCCGGCCCACGACCTGCGCTACCGCATGGCCGAGGAGTACATCGACGTAGCCAGGGGCCTCTGGGACTCCTGGGAGGACGACGCCTTCATCCGCGACCAGGCCAGCGGCGAGTTCACCGACCCCGAGAAAATGCACCGCCTCAACCACGTCGGCGAGTTCTTCTCCGTCCAGGGCCCCCTCAACATCTCCCGCTCGCCTCAGGGGCGGCCGGTCCTGATTCAAGCCGGCTCTTCCGAGGCCGGGCGCGGCTTCGCTGCCAAGATAGCCGACGCCGTCTTCACCGGTCAGGCCAACCGCGCCAGCGCCGAGGAGTTCAGCAGCGACGTCAAGAGCCGCGCCGCCGCCGCTGGTCGCAACCCAGACGAGGTGCTCATCCTCCCCGGCTGCTCGCCCATCGTTGGCCGCACTCCGGAGGAGGCCGAGCGGAAGTACCTGGAGATCGCCGGTCTCGTCGAAGTCAACCAGGCCCTGAACTACCTCGGCCGCTACTTCAACGACCTCGACTTCACCCAGTACGACCTCGACGCCCCTTTCCCGGAGCTCGGCGACTACGGCCGCAACGGCTGGGAAAGCTCCACCGACAGCATCAAGAAGACCGCCCGCGAGAAGGAACTGACCCTCCGCGAAATGGCCCAGCAGGTCACCACTCCCAGGCACGAGTTCATCGGCACGCCCGACGGGGTGGCCGACACCATGCAGGAATGGTTCGAGTCGGGTGCCGCAGACGGATTCATGCTCAGCGGCGCTGTCCTGCCCCAGGGCTTCGACGATTTTGTCGACCTCGTCCTTCCCATCCTGAAGGAGCGAGGCCTTTTCCGCACAGAGTACGAGGCCGGCACCCTGCGCGGAAACCTCGGCCTGCCCAAACCTGCAAACCATTACTCCGCAGCCCGCAAGGCAGACCTGTCCCGCTAAATCTCCTCTCCCAAAAGGGGAGGGTTAGGGTGGGGACGTACCCGGTACCCAAAGCTTCAAGGAGCAATCCATGCCCCCGACCCTGCTTGCCATCCACGGGACGGTTACCCGCCCGGGACGCCTGTATCAGGCAATACAGGCCGCCCTCTCCGGCCTGGAGACCCCTGAATCGTCCAGCGTTGACACACTCCACCTCGGCGACTACCGCATCTCCTTCGCCGACGGCCGCCCTTTGTCGGACTATGACGACGACACTCAGGCAGTTGTTGAACGAGTCATCTCCGCCGATATGTTCCTCATAGCCACCCCGGTGTTCCGCGCCTCCTACACCGGCGCCCTCAAGAATCTCCTCGACCACGTCCCCGTCGAGGGCCTACAGGGCAAAGCTTGCGGACTAATCGGGATGGGTGCCACCGACCACCATTACCTGAGCATTGACGCTCAGCTCCGACCCGTCATGGCATGGTTCGGAGCTCACGTGGCCCCCGGCATGGTCTACCTGCAGTCCCGCCACTTCCAGGACGGCCAACTCTCCGACCCTCAGGCCATAGCTGACCTGCAGTCCCTCTCCCGCTCCGTCGTCGCCCTTCACCACGCCATCTCCGGCAGCGACCTCTCCGGACCTCCTCCTCTCGCTGCTCGCTAACCCCTCGCCTCCATTGCCGCTTGCCACCCCACACCCGGAGGGTCCGCGCACGCCAGTTGAATATTGAGATCATCGGCTACCCTGAGGTGGGTATTGCCGGCCCCGATGTTCTGGAACTTCTGGCCAACGGCACACTGTCTTTCGCGGAACTGCCCGCCGCTTACACCGCCGGAGACCTTCCTGCCATGGACATGAAGTACCTCTGGAGTATGTATGAGGACAACGAGACCTCTTATAAGGCCACGGTAGCCTCAAATCCCGATTTGGACCGGCTGATTGTAGAGCGCACCAGGGGCGGCGTCACGATTTTCCAAGTCTGGCGCGTACCGGAAAACGAGATATTCTCCTTCAGCAAGGAGTCCATCGAGAAACTGGAGGATTTCGAAGGCTTGAAGGCCCGCAACTTCGGTGGAGCCCTCTCTGACATGATTGACGGCATGGGATCAGAGGCACAATGGGTGGCCTTCACCGAGGTCTATACCGCTTTGGAAAGTGGCATTCTGGACGGAGGCGTAACCGGCGCAAACGCCGCCTACGGCCAGCGCTGGTATGAGGTTGCCGACTACATGTCCGGACCCCTGCCTCCATTCACTGTCGAAAACGCAACATTCAACTACGCAGTCTGGCAGGAAATCCCCGAAGACTTCCGGCAAATTCTCCTCGAAGAGGGCGCCAGGTACGAATTGGAGTTCTTCCGCGTAACTCCGATCATTTCCGCCTTGGCCATTCCCAAGCTGCTGGACGAAGGCATGATCTACATCCCCTTCAATGAGGAGATTCGCAAGCACCTGTTCGAGGAAGTAGCCCTGAAGTACGTGATCCCCCAATGGGTGAACCGCGTCTGCAGATACGAAACAGAGGCACAGGAATTGTTCAACAAGAACGTCGGCCCAGTGGCCGGGATCCAAATCAATCCTGGCGGTACAGCTTCGCTATCAGACAACTAGACGCGACGGAAACCACGACGCCGCACTTGGGGCCTCGAAAAATTCCGAGGCCCCTTCATATCAAAGCACCATTCACAAGCAATTACTGTTTCCTGCAATATATTCATAACTATTGCTAATAAAACGTACTAATTAGGTCATTGTTCGCAATAAGTGGATTTTCACATCCAAATTCATGAAGCAATATGCCTTGCGAACCGATTTTCCTTTTGGTATGTTCCGCCGAATCGTGCAACACCCCTTACCCTGCACAGCCGACAACAACGAGATCTCCGGCAGGGAAGCATGATTGGGAATATGAACGAGGAGAATGTGTAGATGGCAAAACCAATGTGATTGGGCACAGCACTGATTCTTTTGATGGCCTTCATACTAGCAGCCTGTCCGAGGATTAGATTTTGGAGATGAAAAGCGCCACTGTCTAATCGCATTGGTGACTAATAGGCTCCAATAAAACAGTAATCGGAATAATTGACGTTGCTAAAGACGATTTTCGCTTAGAACATTGTTTCTCGGACGGGCTGCTAGCCTGCGGCGAGGCGGCCACTTCTGTGCCGACAGAGGCTCCTCCCACCGCCGTCCCGACCGCCGCGCCAACGCCAACTGAAGCAGCTATGGAAGAGGAAGAAGAGGGCGACTCCATGATGATGGAAGTCGACCTGACTTGAAGGCAGTCGCCGATGAACTGGCGGGCGGCCCGGGTTCGATTTACGTCGGAGATCTGTCGCAGTTGGTCGGACCTTCCCCCGGCCGCGTGGAAGAAGCCTTGGGCGACAGCACCGGCAACGTCCCATTGGAATTCCTGGAAAAGAACAAGCACAATTTCGAGACAGATTACTATCAGTCTCTACTCGACAAGGCCAAGCTGACCGACCCGACTCCGCTTACTTCCAGCAGAGAGAGCTTCAATATCCAGTACGCTTGCACAAAATCCAGTACGCTTGCACAAACCGTGCTTTGCTCCCGTGCAAGCTCCAGACGATCTACTTTGCTGAGAACGTAAAGGAGCGCACCGACGGTCAGGTAGACTTTGAGGTGTCCAACTATCCTGAACTGGGTCTGGCCGGTTCCGATATGCTTGAGTTGGTTGAGCAGGGGACCATCGAATTCGCCCAGATTCAGCCCGCGTACGTCGGCGGAACATGGCCCCTGATCGACATCATCTACGTCTGGGGTCTCTGGAAAGACTTCAAGTCGGAGCACGAAGCAAACACCGCCCTGCTGGAAACCCTGGACCAGGGCATTTATGACAACACAGACGGCGGCAAGTTGATCTACCACATCTGGTACGGCGGCAACGACCAGTCCTCCTTCTCCACGCGCGGAGCGGAGAAGGAGGACTTCGACGGGCTTAAGACCCGCAGCCACGGAACAACCATGAACGACGCCATCAACGGCCTTGGCGGTGAAGGACAGTTCATGGCTTTCGCCGAGGTATACACCGCCCTCGAGCGAGGCATCCTTGACGCCGGCGTCACCGGTGCTTACGCAGGACACGGTAAGCGCTGGTACGAGGTCACTGACAATCTCATTGGTCCGTTCATCTCAATGCCGATGGGATTTGAGACCATGAACAAGGACACCTGGGAGAGAATCCCTGCTGATCTCGAGGCCATCGTCATCAAAGAGGGGGCCAAGATTGAGCTTGAGAATCTCCGTCTGGCTGCCGTGTGGAACGAGACCAGCGTCAAGGTCAACACCGATAAGGGCATGAAGGTCATGCCCTGGTCAGACGAGATGAAAAATTTCGTTTATGAGGAAGTAGCCTTGGGACGAGTGCTACCCAACTGGATTACACGAGTGGGTCCGGATGAAATCGCCATCTGGAACGACATCGTCGCTCCATGGGCCAAGGTGCAGATCGAGGACGACGGTTCCATCACCTTGTTGGAGTAGCCACAGATCGTCGAGGAGCGTCCATCACAGAGCGGCAGTTACTGCGCGCTCACTGTCTACATCAAAAGGCCCCGGCGAATGCCGGGGCCTTTTGATGAACGCCGAAAGATGATGTCCCTCCCTAACTATTCGATGATATATACCTTTCAATGTGTTGCGATAACCGAAAATGTAACACCAACATTCGACAAATAGAGCATATCTCGCCTTATTGCGTATGCAATTTCAATTTGCTATTTTCCGCAGGCCTTTTGAGGCGCCAGTCAGATATTTCTGCGGGACCGGCAAATGTAGTTGACGCGGGACATCCGGAAACAGAGCTGGACACTATGTACAGCCTGTACCCCGACCACGAAGTCGAATTCAAGGTAACGCAGGCCATCGGGCCGGAGCTGGACCGTCTCTTTGAAGAGAACACCGACGGCGGCATAGTCCTCTCGCATATGTGGGTTTCCGGCTGCGACCAGTTCTCTTTGTGCAAGGAAGGTATCTCGGCACCAGAGGATTTCGAGGGTCGCAGGGTGCGAAGCCACGACTCGGCACTTTCCTACTGGATCAACGGTTTCGGCGGCGACCCACAGTTCCTGGCCTTCGTCGAAGTCTATACGGCCTTGGAGCGCGGGATCCTGGACTGCGGCTTTACCGTGGCCTTCGCAGCCCACGCCCAACGATGGTTCGAGGTAACTAATTACATGGTTGGGCCGTTGTCCAGCCAACTGCTGAACACCGTGATCGTCAATCGTGCAGTCTGGGATAGCCTGCCTGAGGACATTCAGCAGATCATGTTGGATGAAGGCGCGCGCCATGAGGTGGAGGCCACGCGAGTAACCACAGCCTGGAATGAAGTGTGGATCCAGCGAAACATCGACGCAGGGCTGGAATATCAGGAGTTCTCGCCTGTGTTGATGGACTATATGCGGAACGTTGTCGCAACCGGCCACGTTGTGCCAGGTTTCGTCAGCAGACAAGACGCAGACAATAGAGACTAAATCATCGCGCTGTTTAACAAGAAATTTCCCCTATAATCGGGGTTAAGATCCTGCCCGACGGCACCACTGATAGAGTTCCAATAACTCAGTAAGCCAGGACATGGTCCTCAGCCACCCGACTACAGCGAAGACCTCGGCATCAGCTGCCCGGGGCTCACTTTTTTTCATCCCGATTGAGGGGTTAGTCATCCCCGGCGGCAGCGGCCGGGTCGCTCAGAGGTTGCGGCCGTTTGCCGCCGATCGATAGGACCAACAGGGCTGAGGCTATCAGCAACACAATGTTCGACCAGATGGCGAGATCGTACGTCCCGCGAATGTCGAAGAACAGGCCTCCCAGAAATGCTCCCAGCCCAGACCCCAAGGGCATGACCGCGAACATGGTTCCATAGATTTTGCCCAGATGGATGGTGCCGAATCCGTCTGAAGTGTAGGCGGCGGTGATGCCTACTACGGCGTTCCAGGACAGACCCACCAGCAGCACTCCAACCACCAGGGCCACAATGCCCAGAGACGGTATGCCCAGGAAGGAGATTCCCATGGAAAGCAGGACCACTACGAAGCCCATGGCCCTGAGTTGGTAGGAAACGGCCAGGAAAACTCGGCGGCCGTGCTTATCGGACAAATGCCCCAGCCACAGTGCTCCGACAATGGACGTCGCTCCTATAATGCTGAACATGAAGGCGGCGGTGAGCGGGGCGTAGCCAAGGTCCTGGGCATAGGTGACAAAATGAGCATTCACGAAGCTCATTGAGTACCCTCAAACGAAATACCCGAGCGTGAGCTTTTGGAACATCGGAGTGCGGACCGCATCGGCGAAGGTGAAGTTGACGTCTCCCCCGCGACGCATCCCAGAAGATGAGGACGGATTGTCTCCGGATCCTAATGCCGTTAGGCCTTTATCTTCAGGCCGGTTGCGAATGAGCAGTATTCCGGCGGGCAACACAACGAGCAAGAGAAATACGCCGAGGAATAGATAAGCCTCCCTCCAAGACAGCAGCACAACGAATGTGGATGTGGCAGGCACCAGCAACATTGCGCCGAATGAGCCTGCACCGCTTACCAGCCCCAAAGTTAAGCCGCGTCTTACTACGAACCATTGGCTTACAATTTTGGTCAGAATCGGACCAGTTCCCAGGGTGACGCCAAGACTCATTATTGAAAAGAGCACATACAGCTGCCAAAGGGTCTCCACGCGAGGAATAAGCGCCAGCATCCAGCCCATGATCAGCACGCCCGCCAGTGCCACCCACTTGGGGCTGTATTTGTCAGCGAGGTAACCTGCCAGAGGCCTGAGCAAGCCTGAGATCATGAAGGTCGCTCCAAAGGCCAGCGACAGGGTGCTCCGGCTCCAACCGAAGTCCTGGGTCATGGGTGTCAGGAAAACGCCAAACGAGAACTGCCCTCCCGCAACACCAAAGACAACGAGCGAGCAGCCGATGGTAACCCACCAGCCGTAAAAGATCTTGCCTCTGAACAGATCCATTGTCCTTGTCTCCAAGCCATCCCGGGTTGGATACGAAATACTAATCCGGCAGTGTCAGCTTTGTCCACGAAGTTGACCACACGACGCAAACCCTTGCCGCAACAACTTGCCGCGCGCTGCGTCTCCCTGCGTTGCAGTGTAGAATTAGGCGTTACTGAAGGAGGTAACGTCCGTGTTTGACGAAGCTCGCCGCAGGGTACGAGAAGAATTGCAACGATTGGAAATAGACGCTTGCTTGGTCACCACGCCGGCCAACATCTTCTATACCACGGGCTTTTACAGCCCCGTAGTCAATCTCTCATTTCGATTGATGGGCACTGACGCCGCACTGGTCCCCGCAGACCCGGCCCTGCCTTCCGCGTTGATGACCAGCGATTTTGCGGCCCCTGCCGCTCGAGCTGCCTCCTCCATTGAGGACATTCGCACGTACCGGATGTGGGTGGAGAACAGGGACCTGGATGTCATATCCGGGCCTACAGGAGGAGAGGCTCGCATTTCCCGGCCGCCTCAGTGGAACCCAGAAGAGTTGGATGAAACGCTGGCCTCCATGCTGGAGGAGCGCGGCCTTTCGGCTGCTGTTGTGGGTATTGACCTGCGCTATGTCTATGCCGATTCATTGTTCCGACTGCAGCAGAGCAACCCTGAATGTCAGTTTGTCGACATCACTGGCATGCTGTACGGGCTACGTGCTATCAAGCACCCCCTCGAAATTGAGATGCACCGAAACGCCGCTCGCCTGTTCGAAGCCGGTTTGCGCAATGCCACAATAGAGGCGAAGGAAGGCAACAGTGCTCAGCACATTAAGTACCTGTACCAGGCTGGTGCTTTGGAGGCCGCGATGGCCGATCCTTCGATCGGTGAATTTCAGTCAGCATACGGCTTCATCAGCGCGGGGACTGGCAGCAACTTCGGGGACAGGAGTGGACTGCAATCTGGAGACCTGATCAAGTTCGACTGTGGAGTTGCTGTCGGAGGGTTTTACAGCGACTGCGGGCGAACTTTTTCCTTCGGGCACCCATCGGCTGAACAACGCCGCGTTCATAATGCGTTGGCAGAAGCCCACGCTGCCGCCAGGGAACTGATGCGCCCCGGCACACCAATCTCGGAGGTATACAGAGCCGCAGACGAGGCTATGCAAACCCAAGGCTTCTTCGGATACAGTCGAGGCCATTACGGACATTCCATAGGTCTGGACACCTTCGTGGAGGAGCCCCCGTTCATCAGCGCCACAGAGCATAGCGAGCTCCAGCCGGGTATGCTGCTGTGCCTGGAGACGCCTTACTATTCCGCCAGTCTTGGCTCCTACCAAATAGAAGACATGATTCTGATCACCGAAAACGGCCACCAGAACTTCAACACCCTCTCCTACGAGCTGGTTGAACTGTAAACGCCAATTCGGGGCGGCCTGGTTAGTCTGACAGGCAGGATCTGAAATGAGAGCATCTTACCTAGGAGCAATGGGATACGCTTTGCGGCGGGATTTTCCGCCCACCTGGCCAACCCCGCCGGCATATGGCGACCCGGAACTCTCTGTGCAGAGCTACCAGGAAGGCATCGAAGAGTGCGAGTACGCCGAGGAAATGGGATTCGACTGGATCAGTTTCTCGGAACACCACTATTCAGGGCGCATCGCCACTGGAACACCGTCGGTAATGGCCGCGGCCGTGGCTGAGCGATGCAAGAAGGCTCGCATCGCCATGCTGGGCCACCTGCTGCCCTTGAACAATCCGGTGCGAATTGCAGAGGAACTGGCCCTGCTAGATAACCTGACTAACGGCCGCCTGGTTATGGGTTTCCTGCGGGGCACACCGAACGAGGACCAGACCTACAACATCAACCCAGCCGAAGGGCGGGAACGGATGTTGGAGAGCATGGACCTCATTCTCCGGGCACTCACTGAGCCTCACCCATTCGCATGGGAGGGACGTTACTACCAATACCGCACGGTTTCAGTTTGGCCCCGCCCAGTGCAACAACCTCTTCCTCCCGCAATCGTAGCAACCCGCAGCGACGATGCGGTCTACTTCGCCGCCACTCACCGCCTCGGGTTGGGGGTTTCGTTCCTTCCGGTCGATGATATGGCGACAATCACAGACAAGTATTTTCGGTGGTGCGAAGAATCAGGATGGAAACCTGAGTCGGACGAGGTTGTATTTCGTGGCAGCATCTACTTGGCAGAGACCGACGAGCAAGCCTGGGACTGGTTCCACCGGCAAGAGGACCAGGGCCGCGCGCGTGGCATGGCCATGCGCTCCTCAGTCGCTCAAGTGATTCAGGCACAGCGAGCGGGTCAGGGTGTAGACTTCGGGCACGTCTTCGCGGGCAGCGCCTCAGGAGATATCGTAGGAGCGGCACCCGGCCTGACCTTTGTCGGAGGTCCGGACTCCGTTACAGATCAGATACGCGCCTATCACGACCGCTGCGGAGCAGGGGTAATAGACCTTTTCTTCCAGCAGCCCAGTCTCAGCCACCGTGACGTAATGGGTGAAATCGAGCTATTCGGTCGGGAAGTGCTGCCCCGTATCAAGGAATTCTGAACGATGGCGCCTCAAATTTCGACGCTGCAACACTTCGAGTCCGGCTCCGGACCCACGGTTGTCCTGCTGGACTGGACGCCATGGGAATCGACAGGTCTCGCGGCAGCCCTTGCCTCAAGGTACCATGTGATCAACGTCGATCCGCCTGATGCCGTTGGGCAATGGGGATCTCTCCCGGAAGTTGCCGAAGCGTGCGCTGCGATTGCCAAAGACACCGGGATCAACTCTTATTCCGTAGTCGGAACCTCGCTGGGCGCCGATGTAGCGCCGCATGTGGCACTGTCGAGTCCTGAGACGGTAACGACCCTGGTCCTGGTTTCTCCCACCCGCATCGGGCGGGTAACGTCCACAGCATGGAACTCCCCTGAAGCGGCTACGGCAGCAATGCTCGCTCATCCGGGAGACGGCTCTGACTCGCCACCGTCAGCGGATCGGACGGCAAGATTGGAGGCCCTGTTCGAACTTTGGGCAGAAGATGAAAGCGATACGCTCGGTTTGATTTCCCACCTGGCATGTGCCACCTTGGCCATGTTCGGTCAGGAGGACCGTCTAGTGTCTCGAGAAGCAGGACAGGTTTGGAAGGAGTTGGTGCGCAACTGCAGCTTGAGCTACGTCTACGACGCCGGACACGCCGTTGGGATAGACCGTCCCGCCGCCCTGTTCGGTGTTGTACTGGACTTCCTGGAGCGCCGCGAAACATTCATTGTTGAAAACCGCAGCGGTCTCATTAGCCCGTAAGGGAATTTGCCAGCGAAGCCATGTTTGTTTTCACTGGGCTCTTGTGGTAGTTTCGGACTGATCCCATGGCAAATTGAATTTTGGAGAATGGTCAATGGCAACTAAAAGGAACGGAGAAAAGTACCTTGGGCACGAGCTTCATTTGCCGCTGTCGCAAGACGGGCAAGTGACAGCCTATGTGTGGCCAGTCAGGGCGCTGAACATCCGCGGCTCCTGGTGCGGGGGACCAACGATCGGCATTGATGTAGGCAACGAAGAAATCATACGGTTCGACTGCCACGACAGGCCTGGGCACTGGCACGGCGGTGGATACGATCGTTCCGGCTCGCCCGGCGCTTCTCACCGCGACTTCCCAGAGGGGGTCGTCGCCGTAGCTGACCAGGTCGACTGGTCCCTGCGGCAAGTCAGCGAGCGAACCGGCGAATTGCTGGTCGAGGCTGAACAAGGCGAGGCGGCAGAGTCACTGGACGCTGGAATGCTGCAGAACGCCGTCGGACTGATCCGAAGCCACCTGGATCAGCAGGGCGACCTGCGCGACCAAGCCATCGCTGCCGGGATCATCGAAGCTTAATTGCAGTAGTGGGATCATAAGGAACGGCGTCCTAGCCTTCGGTGCGATCGATCCCACATTTTCCTGGGTAGTGTACGAAGACGGGGCGGGTTTCATGCCCGCCCCAGTGTTGTGCTTGGCCCATGGAGTCGTTGCCGGCTGGTAGAAGCCACTCACTAACATCGCCAGAAGACTACCCCCCGCCTTTTCTTCTCTGCTCCTCCTGAAGGTCGTCAATGCTCTCCCTGGAACGTCCGTAGATGTGCGGCACGTCCCACCCCTCAAGTCCTGCGTATGTGTCTATCTGGCTGCGGTGATGCACCTCATGCTCGAACAGCATCATCATTATTCGCCAGCCGCTCAACATCCCGTCCGTGTCGATCATTTTCACCCGGCGCTGCAGCCACTCCGGTGGGCTCTCGTCCAGTCGTCGATGAAACTCCTCGGCAGATGCTTCTATAGCCGGAATCCAGCCCGATTGCCATTCTGTGGTGGGGACCGGCCAGTCGTACAGCCAGCCTCGATTGCAGTATGCGCTTGCGAAGTAGAGGCGGGACTCGGCAACATGGTGGACTATCTCCGCTATGCTCCAGGCCTTTTCACCTTCACCACGAGGTGGGCGCCAGAACTCAGCGGCCTGGGGCAGCGCTTCGATGTCCCTCACCGTGCGCTGGTGAAACCGATCGAAATACCGCAGCAAAGTTGGAAGGTCGGTAATCATTTCTCGTCCTTGTGAGAAGCATTTCTCTATGAGGTCGACGAATGCGGCTGACCGAGATGATATTTAACGAAATGCAGTGCGTCAACGCAGCGTGAGACTAGAGGAAGGGATATTTCACAAGAGATACGTCATCACCAGCAGTGCCAGTCAGCTTTCCCCATAAAGGGTACTTCCAATACATCACTGAGGAAATTAAAAATTCCTTGCGATTCCCGGTCATTTCCGGTCATTTCTGATGTTTTGAGGGAGTTTCACATATCTCCCAATGAATGATTTTCCGTAGTCTTCGACAGGTTGAGGCGGTATTGGCAGCAAGTTTGGGACGCATGGTGAACTCCGTATTTCGCTCATGCGTTCTCCTGCCGCTTTTCACATTTTATATTGTGTTCTGCTGAACCGCAAGACATCTGGGGACAGCAGCAAGATTTTTCAAGCGCGTTGGCCACTAAAGAGGTGCCCACTCCGTAACTATCCCGGAACTGCGTTTGGGTATAAAATCGGCCTCACATCGTTTCGTCATCGAGGAATATCAATGAAGTACGACGTTATCGTTGTTGGCAGCGGCTCGGAGGGGTCAGTGGTTGCCAGCCGACTTTCGGAAGACCCCCAGCGTTCGGTGCTGCTACTGGAAGCGGGGCAGGACTACCCCGACCCTGAGTTTTTACCCGAGGCAGTTCGAAACGGTCACTCTTCCGAAGGCGAGTCCATCGGTTCTCCGGTCTCCTGGAACCTGCGCGGAGCCATCAATGACCAGCAGGGCGAGATAAACATCGCACAAGGCAAGGTCGTCGGAGGGTCCGGCTCCATAAACGGCCAGGTATTCCTTCGAGGTCTTCCGGAAGATTTCGAACGGTGGGAGTCTTTCGGCAATGAAGAATGGGGCTACTTGAAGGTGCTCCCCTATTACCGCAAGGCCGAGACCGACCTAGACATTCAGGACGACTTCCACGGCACCGAAGGTCCCATACCGATTGTGCGCAGAGAGAGCGAAGAATGGCCCGAGGTGCAACGGGCATTCTACGCTGCCTGCATGGAGAGGGGCTATCCAGCCAATCCGGACCTGAACGGCCCCGACTCCGGCGGAGTCGGGGCGATCCCCATGAACAACCGCAGCGGGGTGCGCATGAGCACCGCCATCACTCACCTCAATCCGACGCGCCACCGCCTGAACCTTACCGTTCGAGGCGGCGTGTTTGTTCGCCGGGTAGTGATTGACGACGGGAAGGTGAGGGGAGTCGAAGCCGAGAGCGGCGGTGAGATTTTCACGTTAGAAAGTGACCGGGTCGTGCTCTGCGCTGGAGCCCTCAAGTCTCCCCATATCCTTATGCTTTCGGGAGTGGGCCCTCGCGAGCAGCTCGAAGAATATGGTGTTCCCATCGTGGTGGATTCACCAGGCGTGGGGCAGAACCTCTTCAACCACCCCATGGGGTCGGTCACATTCCAGGTAAATGAGGATGTCAAGTTGACGGCCAACGCTGAAGCCCTACGATTCGGATTGAGGGTTACCTCAGAGGCGCCGTCCTATCCGAATGACGTGATGCTTCATACCCTGGCCATCTGGAACGTAATGACCGGCGAAATGGTTCCCTCCGGTACAGCCCGAATTGCTTGCGGGCTGGAACTGCCGGACGGCTCAGGCTGGATACGGCTGCAGTCCTCTGACCCAGCGGTTCAGCCGTCAATAAACTACCGCTATCTCCACAACGAGAACGATATGCGACGCATGCGGGAGGCTGTGAAACTGGCATGCAGCCTGCTAGAGTCCGAAGCTTATCAGGGCATTTCAGAAAGACGCGTCGCTCCCACCGACGAAGTCCTGGCTGATGACGGCCAACTGGACAGCTGGATACGACACACACTTGGCAGTTCCCGTCATGTCTCTGGCACCTGCCGCATTGGACCGGACGGCGACAGCATGGCAGTCACGGATCAGCATTGCCGCGTCCGCGGAGTTAACGGACTTTGGGTCGCCGACTCCTCGATAATGCCGCAGGTCACTCGCGCCAATACAAACGCCACCGCGATCATGATAGGCGAACGAGTCGCCGACTGGGTATCGCAGAACTAATCCGGAGCAGGGAAATTCAATGAAGTTCGGTCTATTTCACTCGGTGCAACTCCCCAATCCTTCGGAGCAGGACCGGTACTACGCCGAAGCCATGGAGCAGGTTTTCCATGCCGAGCGATTGGGCTACAACTCGGTCTGGTTCACCGAGCATCACTTCACCCGGCACGGCATCGTGTCGGCCACGACGTCGGTTTTGGCTTATCTTGCTGGCGTCACAAATACCATCCGTTTGGGTACGGCAGTGACTGTCATGCCCTTCCACAATCCCGTGCAGCTGGCGGAGCAGACGGCTACAGTGGACGTTCTCAGCAACGGACGGTTGGACCTGGGAGTCGGCAGAGGTTATCAATGGGGCGAATTCCACCGGATGAATATTCCGATGGATGAGGCAAGCCGCCGTTTCGAGGAGTCGATGGAAATTCTGACCCGTTCCTGGACTTCTGCGGAACCCTTTGACCACCGTGGCGAATTCTGGAGCTTCAACGACCTGACTGTGTTGCCGCGCCCGGTTCAGCAGCCACATCCCCCGGTCTATGTGGCGGCGTCCGGCGCTGACAGCGTGGCACGAGTCGTTCGCAACGACTGGAATCTGCTGATCGGCCAGGGAGAATCCCACAGCCAGGTGGCTGGGCAGGTTCGCTTTTACCGGGATGCTCTTGCCGAAGTGGAGTCCAACTTTACCTCGGAGCGGGTGGTAGTAGCGCGGGCCATGTATACCGCCATGACAACGGAACAGGCGAGGCGCGAGGCGGAAGTTCCATTCATGTGGTTCAAGCGGACCGGACAGGAAGTGAGCGCTCCACCCGACCACCAGGTTGAACTATTGCCTGAAGAATACGCAGCCTACCGCAATCGCTATTCGCCGGATTCCAGGTTTGACTATGGCGCCATGTGCGATAACGTGATGCTTTTCGGCAGCCCCGATCACATCGCGGAACGCATAGAGGCGCTGCGAGGCTCTGGTGTCGAGAACTTGATCTTTTTCGTCAATTTCGGCGGCATCGAACATCAGAAAGTGCTGGACTCCCTGGAACTGTTTGCCTCTGAGGTCATGCCGCAGTTCGTCGACTAGCCACGCCCGCAGCGCAGGTGTTCGTCGGATATCCCTGTTGCCGTCCAGCGTTGCTTTGGATACACTAATTGCTGTCCCCTTCTGCCTCGCGGGTAGCAACTCGTCTTTCGGAGAGATGGCTGAGTGGACGAAAGCGCCGGTCTCGAAAACCGGAGTACGGGCAACCGTACCGTGGGTTCGAATCCCACTCTCTCCGCCACCTACCCTATCTGAGGGCTCCAAAATCCCCGAAATCCTGTAAACCTGTGCCATTCCTAGCAGGATTTGATTGCGAATTGCCCCCCACGCCACTACTATGGTCGAAGAGCGTTTGTACAGGGTTTGTACATTGAGGCGGGCTAGGGGTCACATGGAAGGAAAATCTACCAATCCAGTCGCGCTTTTATGTACACCCGAATCAGGAGGATGATCGTGCCAGCTACGAAGCGAAACGCCCTGATCGCGGCACAAATCCCAAACCTGCCCCCAGGTGAACACACCGACGGGGCGGGTCTGGTATTGAGGGTGACGGAGAACGGGCGCCGGGCGTGGGTGTGCAGGACTAGGTTTCAGGGCAAGGCCAAGAACCTCGGGCTAGGCTCGTATCCCGGAACCACCCTGGCCCAGGCCCGCAAGGCTGCCCAGGACGCCCGGAGGATGATAGCCGACGGACATGACCCGGTGTCGAGGCGCGTTGAGATCAAGGAAGCCAACCGCGTCCCCATCTTCATCGAGGCCGCTCTCCGGTACATTGAGCTGAACCGCCCGGATTGGCGCAACGCCAAGCATGCCGCCCAGTGGCGGTCAACCCTTGAGGCCTACGCATTCCCGGCCATCGGTCACAAGCACGTCGACGAGATCACCAGCGACGATGTCATGGGGCTGCTGGAGGAAATCTGGCACGAGAAGAGAGAAACCGCCGGCAGAGTGCGGCAGAGGCTATCCGCCATTTTCGCTTACAGCATGGTGCGGGGCTGGTGCAGCAGCGATCCGGCCAGTCCATCCATCCTGCGAGTGCTGCCGAAGGCGAAGCCAGCGGTGAACCATCACCCAGCTTTGGCCCAAGGCGATGTTCCCCGAGTGCTGCGCCAAGTGGAACTCAGCACTGCCTACCCGACGACAAAACTGTGCTTCCGGCTGTTGGCGCTGACGGCTACCCGATCCGGCGAAGTCCGTGGCATGAGCTGGGGTGAGGTCGACTGGGAGACAGCAACCTGGACAGTACCGATGCAGAGGACGAAGACGGCCCGTGAGCACCGCGTCCCCCTTTCCTCGGCGGCGATGAAGGTGCTGGAGGAGGCATGGGGATACTCAAGCGGAGAGCAGGATGCACTGATTTTCACCGCGCCCAGGTCCGGCGGCCAGCTCAGCGACATGACCTTGTTGGCTGTGCTGAGAAGGTTGAAGGTACCAGCAGTGCCTCACGGATTCAGGGCCTCGTTCCGGAGCTGGTGTGCCGAACAGGAGGCGGACTGGGCCACGGCGGAAGCGGCGTTGGGGCATTCCGTGGGCAGCACTGTTGAGCGATCCTACCAACGCTCTGATCTGCTCGAAGCCAGGCGGGTGCTGATGGAGCAATGGGGCGCGTTCTGCACAGGAGACACGAAGCGCGGTTCGGGAGAGGGGGGGCGGTCTCCAGTGCCAGCGTTGTTGGAAATCCGGTAGTGATGGGCATGGTAGACTAGGTGTGACTCGGTTCCACTCATCAGGAGCGGCGTTGTCGTGGGGGTGATCTCGACAGCGCCGTCTCCTTTTGTCCTGCTTTCGCCCCAGAACCGCCCACAACCTTTAGGGAACGCCAGAGAACGCCCGAGGATGCGGAGTCCGGCGCCGCGTTCGCGGGTGAACTGGACACAATGGACGGTGTTTGCGGGACACATCGGGACACACTATTGGGGTATTTGCTATATAATTGCACCAGGCCAGAAGACGCACGGGAGACTCCCCCGCTACAGCGGTCACGAGACAGCGGCGACACACTGCCGCCCAACGACATATAGCATCGGGAGCACAAAGCGCAGGCCGAGGAGAATCCCCCCTAGCTAGGGGGGATTCTCCTTTTGTGTCCGATCCTGGGTCGTGTCAGTCAGCCCGTGATGCCCGCTTGGGCCGTCGCCACAGGAGCAACCCCACGGGCGCGACCAGCAGGAAACGGAGTCCACAAGGACCAACCCCAAAAGGAAAAGCAGCCCCCACCTTAGTGCGAACCCTGCCAGAAAGAGGTCCGGCCGGTCAGGCCCAAAATCTCCCTCGGCTGGCTCGCGCTGTGCATCGCACTGAGCTGGTTGATTTTGCTGCCGCTGGTCATCTTCGCCATCAGCAGGCTCGCAAAGGAAGCCATTTGCCCGGACTGCCGGCAGCACATACCAAAAACAAAGACCCCCTTCGACACCGAAGCGGCGGTCATGACCGGGCTATTAGTCCTCTGTATAGCAGGAGGCATCGGAACCTTCATCGTCAACAAAATCAACCAACCCAGCGACGAGTGCGCGACCGCCCTGGAAACGGTGAAAGAGGGGGGCGGGCCGGACCTCTGGACAGCCAGCGAAAAGGAAATAGACCACTGGTTGGAGAAAGACCAAGATGCATGGGACCTCTATGACAGGACCTATGACACCTGCTGGCCAGACGATGTCGGCTGAAAATAAAGCAGCATCATCACAAAAAAACCGTTAAACGCACCAGTTAGAAGCTTCAAAGACCACCAAGAACACGGTCGAAGTTCTCCGTCAGAACACGGCCGCAGTCAGGACCCACGGAGCCACAGCGGTACAGGAACGTTGTAGAATGTCGGGCCGGATACCGACAGCAACGGAGACGCCCCGATATGCCCAAACTACTGTCCTTGGCCCTATTGGCCTTGCTAATCCTGATTGCATGCTCAGACCCAGCCCCGACGGCAGTTGTACCGTCCACCCCCACCCTTATTCCCACGGCAAACTCGAGTCCCACTGCGACGTCCACCCGTGCGCCAACGCAGCCGCGGGCGCAACCTTCGAACTTGTGGCGCGGAATCACCATCGCGCCCGAGAACAGATGCTCGCCCTACGACTCGGACGACTATCGTTACTCACCGTCAGTCGAACCCCGCATCGTCGAGGCCCAGGGCGGCATCTACGGCCCCTACACCGGCACTTGGTTTGAGACCATCAAGGAAACGGACATCGAGCACATCGTCGCCCGCTCCGAGGCCCACGACAGCGGCCTGTGTGCCGCCGGCCCAGCAACCTGGTCGGAGTTCGCATCCGACCTGCTGAACCTCACGCTGGCGTCGCCCAGCGTCAACCGGCACCAGAAGAGCGACAATGACGTTGCCGAGTGGCTCCCTGACCTCAATCAGTGCTGGTACGTCGACCGAACCCTGCAGGTACGCCGCGAATACCGGCTCACCATCGACCGAGCCGAGGCCGACGCCGCCGACAGAATCCTGGCAGGATGTCAGTCAACCGACATGGTCGTGCTGGCACCAGGAACCTCGGCCATTGCCACTCCGACCCCAACTGATGCGGCAACCCCGACGCAGAACCACGATGTGGACGCCCTGGCCCTGTGGGACGACAACGGCAACGGCCGCATCACCTGCGCGGAGGCCCGAGCCCACGGCATCGCGCCAGTCCACCGCGGCCACCCCGCGTACCAGTACATGCGCGACGCCGACGGGGACGGCGTGGTGTGTGAATGAGCAGAACTCGAGAAAAGAGAATTCCCCACAAGAAATAAGCAAGGTGTCAGGCCAATTAGGTAATATGGGAGGGCCAGACCACACAATCCCAGGAGAGAAACGTGCAGGACGGCCAACTCGCCACGATATCTAACTTCATCTGGAACATCGCCGACAGCGTACTCCGGGACCTCTTTGTCCGGGGCAAGTACCGGGACGTGATACTTCCCATGACCGTCATCCGCCGGCTCGACGCCGTGCTCGAACCCACCAAGCAAAAGGTCCTTGAAGAAAAGAAGTGGCTTGACGAAGCAGGAATCTCCGACCAGACAGGTCCCCTTCAGCAGGCGGCCGGGCAGCAGTTCTTCAACGCCTCCCCGTTCACACTGAGGGACCTCAGGAACGCCACCTCTCAGCAGCAGCTCCGAGACAACTTCAACGCCTACCTGGACGGGTTCTCTCCCAACGTCCAGGACATCCTGGAGAAGTTCGAGTTCCGAAACCAGATAGCCCGCCTCTCGACCAGCGGCGCGCTCGACGCCCTTATCGAACGGTTCCTGTCCCAAGCAGTGAACCTCAGCCCCAACCCGGTCCTGAACGACGACGGAGAGGACAGGCTACCCGGGCTGGACAACCACGCCATGGGGACCATCTTCGAGGACTTGCTCCGGAGGTTCAACGAGGATAACAACGAGGAAGCCGGCGAACACTGGACCCCCAGGGACGCCGTGGAACTCATGGCCAAACTGGTATTCCTGCCCATCGAGGACCAGATCAAGGCATCAACCTACGTCCTCTACGACGGCGCCCTGGGAACCGGGGGGATGCTCACCGTCGCGGAGCAGACCCTTCGGGTGATAGCCGAGAAGCACGGAGAGAGAATCTCCACCCACCTTTACGGACAGGAGATAAACTCCGAGACCTACGCCATCTGCAAGGCGGATCTCCTCATAAAGGGTGAAGAGAACGCCGACGCCAACATCATCGGCGGACCGGAATACTCCACCCTGTCCAACGATGCCTTCAGGGGCCAGACGTTCGACTTCATGATCAGCAACCCACCATACGGGAAGAGCTGGAAGACCGACCAGGACAAAATGGGCGGCAAGAGCGCCATCACCGACTCCAGGTTCGTCATCCAGCACGCCGGGGATCCGGAATACTCCCTGATCACCCGGAGCAGCGACGGGCAACTGCTCTTCCTGGCAAACATGCTGAGCAAGATGAAAGACACACCGCTCGGCAGCAGGATAGCGGAGGTCCACAACGGGAGCTCGTTGTTCACCGGAGACGCCGGCCAAGGCGAGAGCAACATCCGCCGCTGGATCATCGAGAACGACTGGCTAGAGGCCATCGTCGCCCTGCCTCTGAACATGTTCTACAACACCGGCATCGCCACCTATGTCTGGGTGCTCACCAACCGGAAGCCCGAACACCGGAAGGGATACGTCCAACTCATCGACGCGACCTCGTGGTACACGCCCCTCCGGAGGAACCTGGGCCAGCAGAACTGCGAGATCTCCCCCGAGGACATCCGGAGGATCTGCGACACGTTCCTGGACTTCCAAGAGACCGAGCAGTCCAAGATATTCCCGAACAAGACCTTCGGGTACTGGAAGGTCACCGTGGAGCGGCCGCTCAGGATAGAGGGCATCGACCCAGAGAAAGTCCATACCGCGAAGGAGATGCGGGAGCTGCGGGCGACCGGAACGCGGTCGGAGTCAGCTCCGCCGGTCATCAAGAAGATCCATGGGCGGGACGCAGTGCCCAACCCCCTGAACGGGCTGGTGGAAACCACCATCAAAGGCCGGCCGACCGTGGTTGAGTACGAGCCGGACCCGGAACTGCGGGACACCGAGCAGATTCCCCTGCTGAATGACGGCGGAATAGACGCCTCCCTGGAGAAGGAGGTGCTGCCGTACGCGCCCGACGCCTGGTACCTGCCGGGGCATGTGAAAATCGGGTACGAGATCAGTTTCACGCGGTACTTCTACAATTCGAAGCCCATGAGGTCGTTGGAGGAGATCCGGGCGGACATCCTCGCCCTAGAACAGGAGTCCGAGGGGCTGCTGGAAGGGATTCTGGCGAGATGAGTAACGGCACAAGTAAGGAGGCCAGGCTATACCCTGTGTACAGAGAGTCGGACATTCCTTGGATGGGGGCAATCCCAGAGCACTGGGGACTCCGAAGACTAAAGGCAGTAGCCAAGATACGAACTGGCGGACGAGATACCATCCACAAGAAAGAGGATGGGAAGTACCCCTTTTTCATACGTTCTCAGACGGCAGAAAGAATAGACACATGGTCTTACGATGGAGAAGGAGTCCTAACGGCAGGAGACGGAGCGGTTGGAGAAATTTTCCACTACGTTAAGGGCAAGTTCGACTTTCACCAGAGAGTCTACCTGTTCTCCGACTTCTTTGATGTACTAGGTAAATTCTTCTTTCACTATCTCAAGGCCACTCTCCGACACGAAACGTCTCAGGGGACTGCGAAGTCGACCGTAGAATCGCTACGTCTGCCTATGTTGCAGAACTTCCCTGTCCCGTTGCCACCACCCGAGGAACAAGCCGCCATCGTCCGGTACCTAAACGACGTCGACCAGCGGATCCGGGCCTACGTGAGCGCCAAGGAAAGGCTCATCGCCCTGCTGGAGGAGGAGAGGCAGGCCGTCATCCACCAAGCTGTGACCCGGGGCCTGGACCCTAACGTGAAACTAAAGCCCTCCGGCGTGGAGTGGCTGGGAGACGTGCCGGAACACTGGGATGTCCGGCGGCTCAAATTCTCCTACTCGGAAACCGACGAGAGGTCGACCACCGGTTCCGAGGAATTAATGTCAGTCTCTCACAAGACTGGAGTAACCCCTCGCAAGAAGAATGTAACAATGTTTTTGGCACAATCCAACGAGGGATACAAGGTCTGTCGCACTGGAGATATCGTGGTGAACACGATGTGGGCATATATGGCTGCACTTGGAATCTCGCGGCAGACGGGGCTAGTCAGTCCCTCGTACGGCGTTTACCGGCCGATAAGACAGGACAATCTGAACCACGAATACATAGATGTTTTACTCAGGACTGAAACCTACCGGACTGCATACGTAATGCTTTCAACCGGCATTACTGACTCTCGGCTCCGTTTGTACGCAGACTCCTTCCTGGGGATCTACCTGTTGCATCCCCCGGTGTCCGAGCAAGCCGCCATCGTTCGGTTCATCGACAAAGCCACGGCTGACATTGATGCTGCCATAGATCTCGCTCGCGGCCAGATAGAACTCATGGAAGAGTACCGCACCCGGTTGATTGCCGACGTGGTCACCGGGAAAATAGACGTGCGAACGTAGTACGTGCCCCTATCTCGACAAGGTTAATCAGGATGCAAAAGCAGAGCAGGTTCCAAGAAGATATCGCCAAACTCATCCAGGCAGGGTCAGAACTGGTGGATGCAATCAGAAGCCATATCACGGCGACGGATGAGCTGTACGAAACTGACAAGTCACAGAGGGGACGCGACAAGTACCAAGAAACTCTCAAACTGCTCGTAGAGAACGTGTCAGATCGCTATCAGAAGTGGTATACCGAATCGTGCGCTTTCATCAAGCAAATGCTTCCTAACAGACTAAGTGAGTTTGAGGCGCTTTACGCTGGACTCAAGGGTGCTCACCAGGTCCCTATCCAGCAGTGGTTACTGGCAGGCGGACTAGCCGGACACCATTTGGGTTCATTGTTAGAAATTTGGAGTCCCTATTCGGGCGCAAGGGATGTTGCAAACGAGCTCCAAAGCCAATTAGGGATTCTTCGTGCTGTTGACAGACGATTCGAAAGTTCTCTCTTTGACCTCCAGCAGATGGTCCAAGCCGACATTTTTGATTCAGAGATCGAAGCTGCAACCCAACTAGCAAAAAATGGGTTCCTCCGCGCTGCTGGAAGCCTTGCGGGAGTGGTGTTTGAAAAGCACTTAGGCCAGGTTACAGCGGATCATTCCATCGCGCTGAGGAAAAAGAACCCTACGATCAGCGACTTCAACGACGCACTCAAGGATAATGGAACCCTGGATATACCCACCTGGCGCCAGATCCAGCGATTAGGGGACATTAGAAATCTATGCTCTCATAGCAAAGAGCGAGAGCCTACTAAAGACGAGGTAAGCGAACTCATCGCCGGAGTAGAGAAATTCACCAAGACCCTTTTCTAAGCCAAGCAGAACAACCAGCCCCAAAGTGAAGGTGAACACATGCTCAACTGGAGCAACTGCCCCGAAGTGGAGAGCGTGCCGGGTAAAGTCAGCGGCAACTGGGTATTCAGAGGCACCAGGTTGCCGGTGTATTCCCTCTTCGAGAACCTGGCATCAGGGGCCACGATCTACGATTTCATGGAATGGTTCGACGGTGTGGACGAATCGGACGTGAAAGCGGTACTCGAGTTCGTCGCCCGGGACCTCCGGGACAGAGTGCCTGTTGCGCATACTGTTCGATAAGGGAACTCCCAGACCGCTACGCCGTCGGCTCTTCGGGCATGAAGTGGAAACCTCCGTGGAGCGAGGATGGGATACTCTGGCCAACGGCGTCCTGATGGACCAGGCCGAGGAGGCAGGTTTCGAGGTGCTGCTCACCACCGACCAAAGCATCCGATACCAGCAGAACATGTCCAACCGTCAGATCGCAGTCGTTGTCCTGATGAACACTTCCTGGCCGCTCATAGCGAGGAACACCGAAGTCGTCCGCATCGCGCTGGAAGGGTTGCAACCTGGCGAACTGAGGGAGGTACCTATACCGTAGAAAAGGGCCGCTGCGTTGACCAGCCACATGGTTGCTGGGATGATTGTTGCCAAGAGAGCAACGACACTCCCGAGGATAGCAACATGGCCACCGACACGACCGAGAAGGGGCTGGAAGCTCTGATCACCAACTCGCTCATCACGAGCGGCTGGCTCCCCGGAGACCCGCAGAACTATCTACCAGCCCACTGCGTCGACCTGAACCACCTCTCCACCTTCCTACAAGCCACCCAGCCGGAAACGGCCGCAGCGCTGTCGCTGGACACCGACTCCACCACCAGGCGAAGGTTCCTGGACCGCCTCAAGCGCGAGACAGGCAGCAGTGGAATCATCGACGTACTCCGGAAGGGCGTCCAGCACGGGCCCAACGAGATAACCCTCTTCTACGGGACTCCCACCCCCGGCAACACCTTGGCCGAGGAGCGCTACCAGCAGAATCGTTTCTCAGTCACGCGGCAGCTCCGATACAGCGGCAACAACCAGCACCTGTCCCTGGACATCGTCCTGTTCGTGAACGGCCTCCCCATCGCCACGATGGAGCTGAAGAACCGGTTCACCGGTCAGACCGCCCTGGACGCCGTGGAGCAGTACAAAACGTCCCGAAGTCCGCAGGAGGACCTCTTCCGGCTGGGCCGGTGCGCCGTCCACTTCGCCGTCGACGACGAGGAAGTGAGGTTCTGCACTGAACTCAAGGGTAAGGCCTCCGACTTCCTGCCCTTCAACAAGGGCAAGGAGAACGGCGGCGCCGGCAACCCGGTCAACCCAGGCGGGATCAAGACCGCATACCTCTGGGAGGAGATACTCACCCCCGACGGACTCACCGACATCCTTGAGAACTACTCCCAGAAGACGAACAACCGGCAGATATGGCCCAGGTATCACCAGCTCGATGTTGTCCGGAAACTCCTCTCTGATGCCAAGGAGAAAGGAGCCGGACAGAAATACCTCATCCAGCACTCGGCCGGCAGCGGGAAGTCCAACTCCATCGCCTGGGTGGCACGGCAGCTCATCGGAGTCGAACACGAAGGGAAACCCGCCTTCGACTCCATCATAGTCATCACCGACCGGCGGGTGCTGGACCGGCAGATTGACGGGACCATCCGGCAGTTCACCCAGGTGGCGTCCACAGTTGGACACGCCGACCGGTCCGGGGACCTCAGACGGTTCATCGAAGAAGGCAAGAAAATAATCATCACCACCGTCCAGAAGTTCCCCTTCATCCTGGATGACATAGGCAACGATCACCGGGACCGCAGGTTCGCCATCATCATAGACGAAGCTCACTCCAGCCAGGGTGGAAGGGCCGCGGGCGCCGTCGCCCAGGCCCTGGGAGAAGGAACGTCAGAAAGCGAAGATGACCAGGACACCTTCGAGGACCAGGTAAACCGGATCATCGAGAGCCGGAGGATACTCACCAACGCCTCCTACCTGGCGTTCACCGCCACCCCGAAGAACAAGACCCTGGAGATGTTCGGGACTCGGGACCAGCAACCGGACGAGAAGGTAAGACACCTGCCCTTTCACAATTACACGATGAAGCAGGCCATAGAAGAGGGCTTCATCATGGACGTGCTGACCAACTACACCCCGGTCAGCCGGTACTTCAACGTCATCAAGAGCATCGACGACGACCCCAAGTTCGACTCCAAGAGGGCCAGGAGCAAGCTCCGCCGGTACGTCGAGAACCACGAGTACGCCATCACCCAGAAAGCGGGCATAATCATCGACCACTTCAACGATTCGGTGTTCACGCTAAAGATGGGTGGTGAGGCACGGGCCATGGTCGTTGTGGACGGGGTGGACCGGGCCATCAGGTATTACCACGCCATCAGGGGAATCATCACCGAACGGGAACTGCCCTTCAGGGCATTGGTCGCCTTTTCGGGAGCCAGAAAAGTGGAGGGTCTCCACGACCAGGAAGTGAGCGAGGCGCAACTGAACGGGTTTCCCGAGAGCAGCACCGCGGAGCGTTTCCAACAGGACCCGTACCGGATCCTGATCTGCGCCGACAAGTTTCAGACGGGGTACGACGAGCCACTGCTCCACACGATGTACGTGGACAAGCACCTCTCCGGAATCAGGGCAGTCCAGACCCTCTCACGGCTGAACCGGTTCCATCCGAAGAAGCCAGATACCTTCGTGCTGGATTTCATGAACACCACGGAGGTTATCCAAGAATCTTTCGGAGATTACTACCGGACCACCATCCTCTCCGACGAGACTGACCCAGACAAGCTCCACGACCTGAAGGGAGGGCTGGACCAAGCCCAGGTCTACTCCGAAGAGGAGATAGACGACCTAGTCCATAAATACCTGGCAGCAGAGGAGCGGTCCACCTTCGAGCCCATCCTGGGGCAGTGCGGTGAGAGGTACGTGGAACTAACCGAAGACGAACAGGTGAGGTTCAAGGGGTCCGCCAAGTCGTTCACCCGGCTCTACGGGTTCCTGTCGCAAATCCTGCCGTACACCAACGCAGGGTGGGAGAAGCTCTCGATATTCCTGAACTTCCTCATACCGAAGCTGCCGGCGCCGGAGGAGCAGGACCTGTCGTTGGGGATACTGGAAGCCGTCGACATGGAGACATACCGTACCGAGAAGCAGGCGACCGTCCAGATAGCCCTGCAAGATGAGGACGCGGAGATAGACCCGGTACAGGGCGAAAGGGGCGGGGGAGTGCAGATTCCCCTGCTCGAACTCCTGTCCCTCATCCTAGACGAGTTCAACAAAACCTGGGGGAACTCGTTCAACAACCCCGACCACATCACCGAAATTATCAAGGACATGCCCGACCGGGTGAATGAGGATGAGGCCTACCAGAACGCGAAGGTGCACTCGGACAGGCAGAACGCAAAGATTGAACACGACGCGGCAATGAAGAGGCAGATAACTGCCATGCTCCGGGACAACACGGAGCTCTACAGGAAGTACACGGAGGACCAGGCCTTCCAGGATGACCTGAACGGGATGATATTCAAGCTGACATACCGGCCGAACCCAGAGGGCTGAAAACAAGTGGGGACAGCGCCTGGTAACCACCCAAATTAAGTTGATGGGGGCGGTAAAAGACACCGTGCTGAACAGATTTAGCGGAGGAAACCAGCCCGACACATTCATCTGCCATGCCAGTGAGGATAAGGAGTTCATGGCCAAGCCCCTTCACCAAGCACTATCAGAGGCGGGGGTTTACGCATGGCTAGATGAATCCGAAATACGGCTGGGACAAAGCATCCGGCAGAAGATTGACGAAGGACTCGCAAATTGCAGGTCGGCCACAGTTATCCTATCCAGGCCATTTTTCATGAAAAACTGGACCCAGTACGAAATGGACGGGATTGTGGGAAGACAGATGCAGCGGGAGATACTGCTCTTTCCAATCCAGCACGGTATCACCATCGAGGAGATCCGAAACCACAGCCCGTCCCTAGCAGGGATTAGTTTATGGAACTCATCCAACCATTCACCCGAGAAGATAGCGGCTGAAATAGCCAGCCAACTCGAAGTGGCAAAAAGTGCCGCTGCAGTGACCACGACAGAGCATACAAGCCGACAGAGCGGGACTGCAGAAGGAGCGAGAACAGGTCCCACGTTCGGCAAGTTCTATATAGCAGCTAAAGGTACACCGGAACTCCCGGAAAATTCAGAACCAAAGGTAGACGCGTTCCTCTTCCTGGCAAATCCCCGGGACGTCGAGGGTTGGACCCCCGTTTTGCACAGCCAGGAAGAACTGGAATATGTCCTTGAGCGAGGGACTCTGCGTCTGCGGCTAAGCTGGGGAAATGGATCCAGCTTCACCTACTCAGGGGCGGAATTCATGACCGCCCAAATGCTCAACGGAAGCGATCCATTTGCCCTTATGATACGAAGGACAGACGACCCGCAAATCCATCTACCCTCGGTAGTCAATACCTCGCCGGAAAGCGTATTGACGGGAACAACCAACCGGTCAGGATGGATGACCTTCCAGACAGGATAGACCCGAGTACTGAGATAGGAACAACCAAGCCAAAGGCCCAAAAGATTAGTTTGCCAGTCTTCCCTCCCCATGGGCCGGCCCACGAAGGGACCAATCCACTACACCCTACACCTTCAAACTTACCACAAGCGATGCCAGTCAATTACGTGAACGTGAACAGGAGGTGACGCATGATCGACTGGAGCACCTGCCCAGGAGTCGAGAGCATCCCCGGCAAGCACAGCGGCGACTGGCTCTTCACCAAGACCAGGGTGCCCCTCGCAACCCTCTTCGGGAACCTTGCCACGGGAGCAACCGTGGAGGAATTCCTGGACTGGTTCGAAGGCGTCGAAGAATGGCAGGTCAAAGCAGTCCTGCAACACGTGGCCGACAACATCGACACCCAGGTGCCTCATGAGAATCCTGTTTGACCATGACGTCCCCAGACCGCTCAGGAGACACCTGCCCGGTCACGAGGTGGACACCGCCAGGCAAAGAGGATGGGAGGAACTCAGCAACGGGGACCTGCTCAACGTAGCAGAACGTGAGGGCTACGAAGTATTCATAACAGCGGACCAGAAGATACCTTACCAGCAAAACATCGGCCGCCGACCGTTCGGCGTCGTGGTCCTGCTGTCCAACAACTGGTCACAGGTTAGAGAAAACACCACCGCCGTTCAGAGCGCCCTGGAAGGGATACAGCCCGGGGAACTGAGGGTAGTGCCCATACCGTAGATGTAACTGAAGACCCGCTCATGCGGCGCGGGGCAACTCCTTCACCAATCCAGACCACGTCAGCGCGATCATCAAGGCCATGCCCGACCGGATCAACGACGACGAGGCGTACCAAAACGCCAAGATGCACTCGGACTGGCTAAACGCCCGGACCGAGCACGATCCAGCCCTCCGGAAGCGGATGGTCGGCAGCCTGAAGGACAGCACGGAGCTATACAAGAAGCACACGGAGGACCAGTCCTTCCAAGAGGACCTGAACGGGCTGATATTCGAGCTGACTTACAGGCCGGGCAAGAGGGAGTGAAAGATGGAAACGACTACAGTTTTGGCAAGAATCCTCTTCGTCCTAGCAGCAAAGGCAACTCGATAATGCCCCTCTCCAACCTCCTGAAATCAGCCGCCGGCACCTGCTCCCTCTGCCACGAGAAGGCCGGCATCATCTCCCGTGAACACCCCGAGTGCCGCCGGGCCCACCAGGCCGGCTGGCAAGAGATGGTACAGCTCGCCGCCCAAGCCGCCGGGTTCCCCACCATTCAGCAGGTTCAAAACACCTCGACCTAGATGACGACCATGCCTGCTAGAAATCTGGCCGGAAAGTGGTTTGAGTCGCCGAGCATTTATAATTGGGGTCAACAAGAGTAGCGAGGGTTGAGAATGCTGGGAGAGCGTTCGGACCAGAGGGGTCTTTGGGAAGCGGACCGGTTGTACCTGGACCACGTGGGGAAGGACACCTTCTACGGTCTGCTGGCTTCCCTGCGGGGCCGGCTGTTCCAGGACTCCGATTTCGCGGTGTTCTACTGCGCTGACAACGGCCGGGACAGCGTGCCGCCCAGCCTGCTGGCCACGGCGCTGCTGTTGCAGACCCACGACAAGGTGAGCGACGCCGAGGCCAAGGCCCGGGCCGACTTCGACATCCGCTGGAAGGTGGCTCTGGGGATTGAGGTGGAGGACAGGCCCTTCGCCAAAAGCACGCTCCAGGTGTTCCGGGCCCAGCTGATCCTGCACGACAGGGTGCGGGAGGTATTCGAGTCCAGCGTGCGCCTCGCCCGGGAGTCGGGCTACCTGAAGAGGCGCAGCATGAAGGTGGCTCTGGACACGACCAACATCCTGGGCCGGGGCGCGGTGAGGGACACCTACAATCTGCTGGCCGACGGGATCGTCAAACTGATGCGGGCGCTGGCGCAGGTTGAGGGAATCAGCGTCGGGAAATGGGCCAAGGCCCGGGGATACGGGCGGTACCTCGCCTCCAGCATCAAGGGAGAGGCGACCATCGACTGGTCGGACAAGCGGGCGCGGACGGCACTGCTGGCGGGGATTGTGGGAGACGCGGACCGGCTCTTGGAATTATCGCGGCTGGCCCAGGGGGAGTTGCCCGAGGACGGTGCTGAGCGTCAGCAGATAGTGGCGGCGGCGGAACTGCTGGGGCAGTTGCTGCTCCAGGACATTGAGCGCAAGGGTGGCGACGGCGACGGCGATGACGGCGTGAGCCTCAAGGACGGGGTGAGCAAGGACCGGATGATGTCGGTGCACGACCCTGAGATGCGCCACGGGCACAAGAGCAGCAGGAGACGCTTCGACGGACACAAGGCGGCGATTGTGGTTGACACCGACACCCAGCTGATCACCGCCGTGGAGGTACTGCCGGGCAACGCTCCGGACAACCTGGGGGCGCTGGAACTGGTAGAACAGAGCGAGGCCAACACCGGTGTGCCGGTGCAGGAGGCCATGGGCGACGCCGCCTATGGAGACGGAGCTACCAGGCAGACCTTCGCCGACGCGGGCCGCACCCTGATTGCCCGGGTGCCGGGACGGCCCGACCGGCAGCGCTTTCCCAAGAATGACTTTGTCATCGACCTGGTGGCGGGCAGTTGCACCTGTCCGGCAGGGCAGGTCACCCACACCATAGTGCCAGCGGGACGGCGTACGGATGCCGCGGGTCGGATACACCACTTGCAGGCCTTCCAGTTCGACGGGTCCGAATGTATGACATGTCCCCTGCGGTCTCAGTGCATCTCGGCCAAGGGCAGGAAGGGACGGCGGGTGCTGATCCATCCCCAGGAGGCTCTCCTGCAACAGGCCCGTGCGTTGCAACAGAGCGCCGGGTATGACGAATATCGAGCGCGACGCGTGGTGGTCGAGCACAGATTGGCCCGACTGGTCCAGTTGGGCATTCGCCAGTCCCGCTACTTCGGACGCGCCAAGACGCGATTCCAGCTGTACCTAGCGGCTACAGTGGCCAACCTGACCCTGGTGGCGGGCAAAATCGAGCTGTCGGACAGTGTCGGCGGTGGGCTTCCGCGCCACCGCGCCGTCCTCAGTGCCGTCCCCAGTGATGTCCAGGCTGTTTCCCACGGTGTGGTCGCCCATGCTACGGCCATTTTCGGCGCTGTCCGGCTCGGACTGCTGTGGTCCCAGATTCTGTTCGCCCCGGCTTTACTGCCGAAATCTCTCTCCCCATCCAGGGCTTTTCGGCCCGGCTTCTAGTACTACAACGACGAGTTATTTGGTAGGATGGCTGGACAGATGATGTTGGGTGGTTTGGGTGATGGATGCGGCGAGCTTCGAGCGGGTCTACGACAGCCTTCAGGAATTCCAGGCCTTCTTTGCGGCCTCCTTCGGCCGCAAGCAGTGGCGGGAGCACAGCGGGAATTACCTTCAGGCGCTGCTGGTGCAGGACCAGGAGCGGCGCAACGCCGAGAATCTCTCGGAATCGGTGGGCATCTCAGCCCGGGCGATGCAGCGCTTTCTCACCGAGGCCCGGTGGTCCGATGAGACAGTCATAGGGCGGTTGCAGGAATACTTGGCCCCCAGGCTGGGACACCCGGAGGCGGTGTGGGTGTTCGATGGCAGCGACTTCCCCAAGCAGGGCAGGAAATCGGCGGGAGTGGCCCGGCAGTACTGCGGCAGGCTGGGCAAGGTGGCCAACTGCCAGGGTGGGATGTTCCTGGCCTACGTCAGCCCGCTGGGCCGGGCGTTGGTGGACAAGCGGCTGTATCTGCCCAAGAGTTGGACCTCCGACCAGGACCGGTGTGCTGCGGCGGGTGTGCCGGAGGACCGGCGGAACTACCGGTCAAAGACGGAGTTGGCCCTGGAGATGCTGGAGCGGGTACTGGAACTGGGCTACCTCAGGGCCGAGTGGGTTGCCGGAGACGACGCCTTCGGGATGTCGCCGACCTTCCGGGAGGGACTGGCGGCCCTGGGGATGCGCTACGTGTTGGACGTTCCGGGCGGCACCACGGTCTGGCCATTGGACCCGGCTTGGACCAGTACGGAATATCCAGGGTTCGGGCGCCCCCGCAAACCCAAGCTGCGGGCTGGGCAGCGCCGGACCATGGAGCAGCGCGGTGATGAACTGCCGGATGCGGCTTGGCGGGAGATAACGGTGGCCCAGGGAAGCCAGGGGCCGCGCACCTACCGGTTCAGTGCCCAGCGGGTGCGGGCCACCAAGAGGCGCAAGCCCGGCGAGGAGCTGTGGGCCGTCTGGCGCCGGAACCTGGACGGCAGCGAGCCTCGCTACTACCTGTCCAACGCTCCTGAGGACACAACCTTGGAGACTCTGGCCTACGTGGGTGGGTCCAGGTGGCGCATTGAAACGGAGTTCGAGACTGAGAAGGGCGACGTGGGGCTGGACGAATACGAGACCCGGAGTTGGGCAGGCTGGCATCACCACATAGCCATGTGCCTGCTGGGCGGAGCGTTCCTGCTGGACCTGCAGCAGGATTGGGGGGAAAAAGATGCCCCGGATCACGAGACCGCAGGTGTACCGGGTGGTGCGTGAGATGCTACCCCGGGAGCAGTTCGGGCCCGATCAATTGCTGTTGTGGCTGGAGGATACGCAGCTACGCAACGAACGGGCGCGCCGCTCCCACGATAGACGCCGCTCCGCCCGCCGTGAAGGCAGGATGGAGCCGCCACCTTAAAGCCAAAGCCGTCGTTGTAGTACTAGGAGCAATCCCACATGCCCGACACTCGCAGCGCAACGCGCACCATCACCACCGGTTGTGGAGCATGACGGTAGCCTCAGAACCATCAGAAAGGCACCTGGGCGGCCGGAAACCGTGGCACCACAGCGACATCCGAGAATTGGCGTAGCTACCCAGAACCTCCGGCCCCCTGAGATACGGGCGAAGACCGGAGGTGGCAACCAAAGGAACACAACGATAAAATGAAGTTCCCCAAGAAAGTGCAACCTGCCAGGACACACAATGACGACGTCACAAACCCAGCCGAGTCTAATTGACGCCCTCCCCGGGGCAGAACATTTCCTAGCGGCACCGGGCAACCCGGAAGCGCGGAAATGCGCCACGGAAGACTCGAGGGAGC
Organism: Dehalococcoidia bacterium; assembly: GCA_965261355.1. Lineage (GTDB taxonomy): Bacteria > Chloroflexota > Dehalococcoidia > Lucifugimonadales > UBA3495 > VXOI01. Next base: position 1,438,981 of record OZ253464.1, read on the forward strand.
GCATAAACGCTCTGCTCCAAGTAGACCCGGACGACCGTCTTGCACTGCTCGAATCCCCCCCGTGGAACTTCACAACCGACCACCTGAAGCAGGTCAACGGGGTCTTTGAAAAGCTCCTAGACGCCCCTGCGAGAGCACAAATCAGAGACCTTGTCGCCCAAGGCGCCCCGGAGGGAGCCTCCCCCGACACAATCGCCAACCAGTGGTTCATCGAAATAGGCTGTAACCGCCTGCTTGAACTGCTGGACGAAACGGACCTGCCTGACCGCATGGTGGTGGCCTGCTGCGCCTGGCTGGAAATCCACGACGTGTCTCACGGAGCCCACCTGCTCCACCAGAGCCGGACAATGCCAAAACCCGACTTTGCCAACTTCAAGCAGACTCCGGAGGAACGGGAGGCGGATCTGCGCTTCGCCAACTTCACCTGACCAAGGACAGGCCCATGCCCGGCGCACTCAGAGGAAACGTCCACTGGTACGACTACGGCCTCGTTATCGGGGCCGAACTTTCGGACAACCGGCCAGCTCTCGTAATCAGCAACGACGTGACCAACCGGCAACTCGAACTCTGCATAACCGTGCCGATGTCCACGGCCATGCCCGACGTCAGGTTCCGCATGCACCACACCCGTATCGAGGAAGCCGACTCCTGGGCGTCCACCAGACAAATCAAGTCTGTTCACCAAGGACTGTTGGGAGATCTCATCGCCAGGGCATCACCGGATGAAATGAACTCCGTAATCCTGTCCATAGCCCAGAGACTGGCGCACCAACACGCCCCAGGGCAGATAGAAACGATTCAGGGCACGTTCCAAATCTCCGCAGGAACCATCTGGGATCTCCATCTCGAAGACACCCGGGGCCAGGACCTCGCCAGCCCGATTCTGGTCATAGACTACAACGCCGGAAACAACATGGCAGTGGCGGTGGACATCGAGTACGCAGAGAGGGATCCCAGTTCACCGGTCGCAGTACCCATGATCATCCGGGACAGCCAGCGAGCAGCTTCAGTCCTCCTACCCCGCGTACGCTCCATAGATACGGCCCAGCGCCACCTGACCCCAGCCGGCGAAACCCACCCGGAACACATGCAGGCTGTCACCAACCGTCTCATATCGCTGATCGACACCCCGGCACATTAGCGCCGACAGACTCGCATAGGCAAGATAAGTGGAGGCCGACACCAGCCCCGCTTCACACGCGTCCGAATGCCCTTGCCCCAGGGCGGCATCGGCCACGCCGAGGTCGAAATCACCGAGGCCGCCCTCATGCTCGCCGACCACCAGCCTCATCCACTTCTACGTCCCCGACTGCGACGCCGTCTACGCCCAGGCAATAGCCGCCAGCGCAACCTCCGTCGCCGAGCCCGTCGACCAGTTCTACGGCGACCGCCTAGCCCGCATCACCGACTCCCACGCCAACGACAGGTCCACCTCCACCCCCATAGAAGACCTGACCCCCGACCAGATCGCCGAGCGCCTCTCCACCCTAGGCGAAGGTTAGCGGAAAGTATTACAAGGAAATCCTTCGGTCGACTATTAGCAATGGATTCTTGACCGTTCTCCTGACGAGCCTTGATCATATCCGATTCTCCGACCAACCAATATCTAATGTAAAACACCAGATTCGCGGCAAAAGAATCTATTGCGGGATAGTTATGTGCACGAGATTTCGTTCATTTAGAGAAATCGAATCGGTAAATGCACCTTCCAATTTGGGTAGTTTATCAGCGAATCGAACAAAAGCAGTGTGATAAAAATTTCTAACAATGAACTCCACAAATCTGGCCGGAGTTAAGGGAGAAGACACAGGTATTCTACAATGTTCATATTGACCTAGAGTTAAATGAGATTTGGGGTGTTCAACGTCCACGAATATGCCGTCTCGGTTTTCGTAATCAAACCTTATAGGGAACGAAACGATATTCTTGGCAACAATATCAGCATAAGATTCCTCTGTAAGGTAAATCTCGGGGTTATTCTGAAATTCTTCTAGGTCTGGCGATGGGAAGAATGCGAGGCGATGGCGTTGGAGGACGTCTTGTGAGAATTCGTACATCATCTGGATCAACGCACCATCTAGCATCTTGGCGTTGAACGCGCTAGTTTCCACCAATTGATAGTAAATTTCAGAATAAAAGCGGTCTTTCATGGCAATTGAGATATTGGAGGCGCCATGAAAGGTTACCTGCGTTGCACTACGATTCCCCCTGGAAATTGCAGCCTGTTGGCGGTCGGCTAGGCCTACTTCAATCAGGAACCCTATCAATTGGTTGATCTGATTTAGGATTTGAATCGGCGTTAGCAAAATTATTATCTCAAGTATTCCCTGAGTTTGGCTAGCAAGTCTTTATCAATATCTTCGATGCGAACATTGCCAGTCTGTAAGTCTTCAACCAATTCAACCAAGCTCTGTTGTCGATTCTGGAGGCGATTTCGTTCGTCCACAGACATGTCTCTATGAACAATACGAAGCTGCTTTCGTTGCTCTGCATTCGGGTAAATAAAGTCCAATTCGAAGTTCTTTTTTCTTAAAGATTCGTATTCTCTAGTAAGCTCAATCATTCCTCCGCCTACCCCAAGGACGCGAATCCACGCTTTACTCCTCGTAATGGCAGTGAATAGCTGATTGCGAATGCTGGCCAAATTTGGAGCTGATGAGTGGCAGTCCTGAGCGTTAATTATATAGACCATTCCTGCCTCGTTGCCCTTGGCTCGGAAGACGCCTGTGAAAGTTATCGAATCCTGTTCTGGTTGAAAAAAAGTGTCTGGGCTAGTGTCCACTCCCGCTAAGTGGGTATTTATCCCTAAGTCGAACAATCTTCTCCGTATTGGTCCGACGTTGGCCCGGGTGGTTCTTGGGTTTGGGTTAATGACAACAATGTCATCGCAACGGAGCTCATCCTCTGTCAAGTTCTTTTTAATCGCTTCAACCAACCAGTTGGTTTGCTCCTCCGCGTTTTGAAATGGAGCGAAAGTTATCAGGTCATCTACAGGAGAATGATCTTCAAGGAAAGAAGGGCTAGCATCCGCTGACCTGTGCAAAACCACTTGTTCGTCGTCATTTAGTTCGCCAGACTTGATCTGGTATCCGACATCCGTCCAAAGCAGTGGGTTGTCAAACATCTGGATTAACCCTGTTCCGCTGTCGCCTTGAGGATCCCTATATATACCGAATCCAAGCGCATGGGCAGTTACCAGAACAGGTCGCGAGTTTCGATAACACTTTTGTAAAATAATATCCTTTCGCGGACCTTCCCCATCATAGTTGCTAAAGTTAGCCGCAGTCGTCCCGGCATCGATGTCTCCAAAAATCTCTTCGGGTGCAGGCAAAGACTCTTCGGAAAGATTCTGCAATTCATCATATGCGTAGACAAGTCTTTTGGGATCCCTTAGTGATTTGTAGCAAAGCCGCAGAAATGCTGAGGAGAAATCCTGAGCCTCGTCGACGAGTATAGCATCATAAATGGGATTGCTGTCTGGTGCACTTGTAGTGGCGAATTCACATACAGATGTAAAAGGACTCCCTTGCCCAAATCGTGTCCGGGCCGCTCTAAAATCTAGGTACTCAACGTCGTTAACTCGACAAAACTCGTAATATATTCCATCTCGGTCATAGCCTCCAGGGGCACCCCAAGCATTAACGACTCGTAGATTTTCCCAATTTGGTTCCTGATTGGTTTGTTCAAGAGAGAAATTGTTTATCAACCGACGAAATTGACCTTTAAGCGAACGGGTGTTGAATGTGACAGCAATGCGCCAGTCGGGATGGTTGGCGTGAAGATACGCGGCCTTTAATGCTAAGACTATCGTCTTCCCAGAGCCTGCTAGTCCACGAATCCGTTGCACACCTGCCACAGTTTCTATGACCGCCTTGCTTTGTGGATTATCCAGGGTGGCGATTGACTCTTCCAGATTCTTTAATTTGGCTCCTTTCGAATCATCGTGTTTTAGAGTACGCCTCGTTCTGCTTTGCCGGATCGCCGAGATGCTCTCGATCGTAGACAGTGCGGATTCAAATACAGCCTTATCTGAACTGTCCCAAGAAAATTTGTTAATTTCACTCAATACCGTGTCTGTGCCAGCAATCCGGTGATTGCTACTGGATTGTTGATTACTAACTCCAGGTGCAAATGAGATTGTGTGTATTGGAATACGAAGATGGCGGCCATTAACCAACGGGCGGTGTATTCGCAGTCTGGCTTCAATTAAATTGGCTGAGTCATCCTGTCGAGAAGCATAGTCCCCTCTATCTGTGCCCTCGATAAGGTCGAATACAATAATTCCTTTATCTTCAGACACCATGAGAGCGTCAATTGGGTAGGGACCCTCTGAAGTGGCCACTATTGGATAGCCCGTGAACAACTGTCCGGACAAGCCTGACTGACTTCGAAAAAGCTTTACCAGTTCACTTGTTGAGGCCGGCTTTTGAGTTGTACCTTCAACGATGTCCATTGCCACTCCAATCCCCCCGGTATACTGAGTTTCTGCCGATTAGTATCTTATACAGTTCTGAACCAATAAGCGGGCGTGCCCGTGATCAAAGAAACGGGCTGCCCACCGGAATCGGTTCACCCCCCAACCCCCGCTAATCCGTAATATACGTGTGCGTAATAACCTCCCAGACATGCCTGTTCTCGCACTCGAAGTAAAACCCGCGCCCCTGGTGCAGGTGGTTGATCTCCCCGTCCGTCCGCGAGCGCGGCCCGCTCCCGAAGATGACCTCTTCGTCCCTGATCCGCTGCAGGATCGCGTCGAACTCCTCGTCCGAGGCCAGGAAGGCGTAGTGATTGGAGCGGGGATTGTCCGAGTCATCGAAGTCCAGCGTCAGTACGTCGTTGACCTTGACCGGCGCGAAGTGCCCCCAGGGCCCCTCGTACTTCAGCCCGAACAGCCGGGCGATGAACTCCGCGGACTTCACTTTGTCGTAGGCAGGCACGATTGTGTGGTCCAGCTGCAAGGGCATGGTGCTCCTCCTCCAGACAGCGTCGTTAATCAGGGAGAGTGGGGGAGAAAGTGGGCCCGGCTGCGATCGCACCAGTCACCAGCCGGTTATGAGCCGGCTGCTTTACCACTGAGCTACGAGCCTCATTGGTAGACTACGCCCCACTTTTTCGCGGTGTCAAGGAACCCCCGCAAGGCAACAGGGCCTTTTCATTCTCCCTCTCCCTCGAGGGGGAGGGAGGCACCATGGGGGCTGCCACTGCCACGCCCGCGGTGAACGCGGAACTGGCAAGACTGGTAACGAGACTCCGTCCGATAGCCGCTCCGTACCTGCGACTATTCAGCAGAGCGCCGTCCAGCCTATATTAAGCCCGAAAAGTTTTCGTTACGCACTCATACAGCCCTCAAGACAAGAGAATCCATCAGATGCTGAGAACCGATCACAGGGAGTCCATTTCCCAGGCAGTGTCCGGGATAAGAGACATGCCATCACTGGAGGGGCGGAGCAAGGCGGCCATCGCGCAGGCCGTTGTGCTCAGGCTGCTGGTCGCCGCCGGGTGGGACGTCTTCGACCTTTCGCAGGTGATGCCGGGATACATCACTGGTAACAGCAACGTCGACTTCGCCCTGTTGCCGCCAGGCCAGCCCAGAGGAGCAGTCTCGCCCAGGGTGTTCATTGACGTGAGAACGCCGGCCGAAAACATCGGCAGTCCCCGGATGGAGCGGCAACTGCTGGCCCTCTGCGCCCGGGAGGAGGTACCCCTGGCGGCGCTGACCAACGGGTTGCGCTGGCTGCTCTTCCTGTGGTCGCCCGAGGGCGGCCGGATGGAAAGGCGCTTCTGTGAAATCGACCTCAGGGAGGACCCGGTGGCCGCGGCGGCGGACATCAACCGGTACCTGACCAGGGACAGGGTGTGCAACGGGCAGGCCGCCAGGTCGGCGGAAAGGGCGCTGCGGGACATCAACCAGGAAGCGGTGGACAGGCGGGCCGTAATCCAAGGTTGGCGCCAGGTGGGCGGCGGTCTTGACGAAGGTCTGATCGAGCTGGTCGCCACCGCTGCAGAACAGAGGGCCGGCTACCGTCCCGACAACCGGCTAATCCGTAGGGTACTGGCGGAGAACCGCGCCGCCCTGCTGGCATCGGGCACCGAGGACGCCACAGGGTCCGGCCCCGGCGGAAGCCTCCGCTCAACACCGTCCTCCTTCACCCTGGATTCTGAAATAAGGAATGTCACGTCCTGGTCCGGCCTGCTGGTGGGGGTCTGCCTGATGATGCGCGACAGCCACCCCGGGGACTTCGAGAGAATTCTGGAAATACGGGGCAGAAAGCTGCCCTACTATTCCAGGGCAGCCGGGGAACTGAACGTTCCCCGGCCCATCGGGGACACGGGCATTTTCGCCTCCTGCCATGGGACAGGGGCCCTGCTCGCCGGGCGCGCCCGGCGGGTGGTGGAACACTTCGGACACTCTGCCGGATCCCTGGACATCCAGTTGAGGTGACCTCTGAATTCAGCTGCCAACTGGTGATGCGGCGATGAACCGGCGTCGAGGTAACAGTGCGGCACTGGATTGTCCAACGCCTCGCACCAGCGGGCCCGAGGCGGCGTTCCTCAAGGTACTCGGCTCATGCCCTGAACAGCCTCACATGGCCAAGTCACCCTCTTCTCGAGCCAGCGGTTCCCGGACCCGGAGACCACCGCCGCTGGCTGCCCCGGCCGTGAGGTGCGGGATTTCCCTCAGGAAGAAGGGGAACCGGCGACATCCAGGCAAAACGGACAAGCAAAACGGACAGGCAAGCCGGACAGACGGAGTTTAAAGCGAATGGAAACCCTGACCCTGATCCTGCACAAGTCCAAGGAGACCAAGAACAAGGTGGTGTACGGCACCAAGGATGGCAGTGTCATCCAGAGCGTCTATATCGACAAGGACGCACTGGGCGACGTCTCGCCAGCCACGATACAGGTCGTTATATCCCCGCAGTGACCCCAGGGACGGGCTTTTCGATTCACTTGTAGTGGACGAATCTCACCGGGTACCGCACGCCACTGGGGGGCGTCGCTGGCGGAACCATCACATTGTCGGAATCGAAGCCATGATGCTGCAGTGCCACAACGTCGTCCTGAATCTGTTAATCAGACGGTAATAAGTCGACTTGGCATCACATGACCCGGTCATGGTCAGCACATCTTCCGGTAGTCGGACCTCGAGGCCCACGGCGGTGAACTCGAAGATGAACTAGCACAGGGAGAAGAGGCGTAGCAAGCGAGACAGGAACCCGGATAACCAAGACGCACACCGTCAGAAAACTGTTCCAGGAGATTGAGATGAGCCAGAGCACAGCAGCGTCCTACTCCCGGGTTTCCTCGAATGACCAACATTCCGTCATGACGCAACTCGAAACGATCCGCAAGTTCGCGGATGAACAGGGCCTCGAAGTGGCCCGGGAGTACGAGGACGAAGGACGCAACGGAGCCACGGACAACCGGCCCGGGTTCCAGCGGATGATCGCTGCCGCCCTGTCGCCCGAAAAGCCCTTCGGCACCATCATCGTCCACGACCTCGCCAGGTTCTCCACGAGCCCCTCCGACCTCATCCGGTACAGGAACCAGCTCGAGGAGGCAGGGGTCAGGCTGTTGAGCGCCACCGGACCTGCCGCCTCCTTAACGGCCGTCAATCTGGCCCAGATGTAACCCGTCAGAGAGCGGCTTTTACAGCAAGGGCACGATGTCCTATATTTCCCATACCAGAGGATGACACCCGAACCGCCAAGCCCACGAGGCCAGACATGACCACGAAACCTCAAACGCTCCTACCACTCCCGGACCCGCCGGAGCGCGAGCCAGACGATATGACCAGCGTCCGACATCTCGGCGAGAACGGCAACTTGCACCACCTAGCCCAGTACCTCGGCAACCCGGACAGCACCATCGTGTCGGGAGAAAGGTACATCGTCCCCACGCCGGGGACGCCGGCCAACCAGCGAATCTCGCCCGACCTGCTCATCTCGTTCAACGCCAACCCGGCCCTCTATCGCCAGGACAACAGCTATGTCATCTCCAGGCAGGGCAACCCACCCGACCTGGTCATGGAAATAGCCTCGAGGAGAACCGGTGAAACCGACGCCCGGGACAAGCCGGCCAGGTACGCTACTCTGGGCATCCCCGAGTACTGGCGGTTCGACCAGACCGGAAGATTCCACGGAAGCCGACTCGCGGGAGACCGGCTGGTGGACGGCCGGTATGAACCGATAACCATTGAGGAGATCGAGGAAGAGGTCCTGCAGGGCTACAGCGCTGCGCTGGGCCTCTTCGTCCGGTGGGAACGCGGCGAGCTGCGCTGGCACGACCCGGAGACGGGGCAGGAAATACCCACCTTCGAGCAGGAGCGGGAAGGCAGATTAGCCGAGCGGGAAGCCAGGTTGGCCGAACAGGAAGCCAGGCTGTCCGAACGGGAAGGCAGGTTGGCCGAACAGGAAGCCAGGCTGGCGGCCGAGGCCCGGGTCAGGGAGCTGGAGGCAGAACTGGCACAGAGAAAAGAAGAAGGCTAAACAGCTTCGAGATACTGGCCAGCCTGGACGGACCGCCCCACGCCCAGGACTGCGGCTGCCAGCCCTGCCAGATCAAGCGGGCCTGCCTGCAGAAGGTGATGACATTCATCGCCAGAAGTTCACCCGGGGTCTTCGAACTGGTGGAGGCCTGGACCCTGACGACCGGGCCCGCCCAGGGCCGCGGAGGGGTGATTTCATCGGGTCCAGACGGCGAAATTGCGGTTCGCACAATGGGCGTTCTGACCGCCGGACGTAATCGAGCCCTAGTCAGAGTTGCACTGACGCATTGCTGGCCAAGTCATGTGTTCATTCCTCGGCATAGGGCGCTGAAGGTCATTCCCGAGTTATCGAATCCATCTCACAAGCCAGATACAAAATTGTGCACAGACAGACATGCGCCTGGCGAATCAATACGCCGACCTCGCCCTCAGCAAACCCCCGGCCCACGCTTAGTTCGCCCCGGTACGTTGGGTGTACATACCGTGAGTAGGCATCGTCCAGTTCCCTAAAGAATGAGTAGAAATAGTCCAGTTCCCTAGAAAATAGGTGAACATCGTCGGATTGTTTAATTTCATAAAACTCCGGCCTGCGCAGCGACGTTGGCTTCCCGTTTTCATCAGGCTGACGATTCCACTGTCTGAGACTCTCAAGCAGCCGCTTCACCTCCTCTCGGTCTGCTGGTGCAGAGTTCTGTAGTTTGCGATCCAGGATTCGTTGATGTCCCGCCATACTCCGGAACTCCCATCCCGCTCCGTCCGAGAACAACAGAATGACCGCGAATTTCAGCCTTTCACACAGACACCGCAAGTTGGCGTAGGCTGGGATTACTCGATCATCTCCGCTGCAATCCAAGACGACAGAGGCAAAATCGCAACCCTCTGCCAACATTTGTTTGATGTTGTCAGCGGCAGGGAAGCAATCTCCACCGGAACATGGATGGTCCGCGAACCAACTACGGCAAGCTTGAATGGAATCTCGCAGCGACTCGCGAAGGGTCACATCTCTTGCGCATATAGCACATGCCGCAATTTCGTCTGAGCCGTCTGTATTCATTGTCCTCTCTCACAATATCGCCCTGCTCACCAATCGGGCTTTTCTTCGCCCGACTCGTCGAGCTGCGTCTCCGGGTTCCTATCGTCGCGGTCCGTCTTGCTCACCTGCGCGTAGCCGGTCGTATTCACTATGCGGGCAACTTGAATACCCTCATTGTCGGGATATACGCCGCCAGGAACATGCACTTTCAGCCGCCCGTTCTTGAACTCGACAAAATCCCCAAACTTGAAAGTTCGTCCGTCAATTTCAAGGGGCTCACCCACCACCCGATAGTACGACTCGGCCACGCCTTCGCTAGTGTTGTCCCTGTGCGCCCGCGTAAATCCATGCTGGAACATCATGTGTCCATCTAGTTCTGTCGGGCCGCCGCCGGGTGTGATTTCTGCTCTTGGGAACCTCTCCCGAAGAAACCTTTCGACCTGTAATTGTTCGACCTGATTCTGGCACAGTGGGCACTTTAGACGGCTCATGTGTGTATGTTTCTCCAAGGCGGATCTAACGATTTGCGATGCCCAGAAATCGGGCGGTTCCAAGTTTCCTTTAACCCGAATCCACCGAAGGACGGCCGTGGGGACAGCCCTTGAGGAAGCCGGAGGGTGCTCCTCTGAATCTGGAATAATGGTTTTGGAACAGAAAACCGCCCGGAAGCAAGGAGAACCCAATAGATGCTGCCACAGGCCGGCAAGACTAATTGACGTTGATCACCAAGAGGCTGCTCCAGGCGACTCGAAGCCATTGGGGCATCGAGAATCGCGTCCAGCGGGTTGTGCTATATTTCAGCTGCAATGCCTACCGTCAATCCTGAAATATTGGTCTGGGCGCGTGAGACCGCCGGGTTGATGCCCGAAGAGGCGACCAAGAAGCTGGCTATCCGCGACACGAAGAAGGCCACCGCCTTGGAACGGCTGGCGGGCTACGAGTCGGGTGCCGAAGACCCATCGCGGTCGTTGCTGTTGAAAATGTCCAAGCAGTATCGCCGCCCGCTACTCACATTTTACCTACCGAAGCCACCGCTAAAAGGCGACCGGGGGGTGGATTTTCGCACTCTGCCCGGGGACGCCTATTCTCTTGGCGACGCACTCCTCGACACACTACTTCGGGAGATGCGGGCTCGTCAAAGCATGGTTCGTGCCGTGTTAGAGGATGAAGACGAGGCGGTCCCTTTACCTTTCGTCGGTTCCCACACGATTGCCGATGGCCAACCGGCCGTTCTGGATTCCTTGCGAACGTTGCTCAATATTCAGTTGTCAGAATACCGTGCCCAACGAGGTGCGGATGCAGCTTTCAATTTATTGCGGACCAGAGCGGAGCGAGAGGGAATTTTTGTGCTTCTCAAGGGGGACTTGGGCAGCTATCACACCGCGATCGAACTGGAAATTTTCCGAGGATTCTCCATCGCGGATAACATCGCGCCCTTCATTGTAATAAACGACCGGGACGCCCGCGCCGCTTGGACGTTCACTCTGCTGCACGAGATGGTACACCTGATACTCGGGCAAACCGGAGTCAGCGGGCAGAAAGCGGAAAACGAAACTGAAAGGTTCTGCGATGACATAGCTAGCGAGTTCCTACTTCCTGACCATGAAGCCGAAGGAATCGGCTTGCAGCACGTTAGAGAAATCGACGATATCGCAGAGCGGATCACCGAATTCGCTGACGGACGCCGTCTCAGCCGCACCATGGTGGCGTATAGAGCATATCGTGCTGACGTTATCGGACAAGCCCAGTATCAAGAACTTTCCGGAAAATTTCGCGAGGAGTGGCTTCACCAAAGGACTGTCCAGCGTACACAGCGACAGCCTCTAGATAGCGGCCCGGATTATTATGTGGTGCGTCGGCATCGACTGGGCGGAGGGCTTACATCTTTTGTAAGCCGGATGATGGCAGGCGGGGAACTATCTACATCCAGAGCCGCCAAGATTCTGGACGTTCGCTCCACTCAGGTTCAGGCAATTCTTGCAGGTAGCGGCCCTGTTTAGGCTATAGCAATTGCTTTACCTACTAGATGCCAACGTCCCTATAGACGCCAATCGGGATTATTATCCTATCGACAGGGTCCCAGAGTTCTGGGAATGGCTCGACGGTCTGACTGCTCAGGGGCGGATAAAGATACCGCGGGAAATTTATGAAGAAATCAACGACGGTAAGCCAGATGCGCTCATTCAATGGTTGAGGGACCACCAAGTAGCACTCTTACTACAAGAGGACTCTAACAGTGTGTTTACAAGAAGAGTGATTGAAGAAGGGTACGGCCTGGGTTTCGAGGATTTGAACGATGAGGATCTAGAAAAAATGGGGCGAGACCCGTTTCTGATTGCCTACGCACTCGCCGATCCAGTCAACCGAGTGGTGGTTAGCAACGAAGGTTCAAAGCCTAGCCAAACTAAGGCCAACAGACACGTCCCAGATGTGTGCCAAACTCTCAACGTCCGCTGCATTAAAACCTTTGCTCTTATTCGCGAATTGGATTTCCGTACACGATAATTCGTTCCCTTACCCCGAATCCACCGAGGGAGGGCCTTGGGGACAGCCCTTCGGGAGTTCTCCGCCGCAGTGGTCCACCTTCTCGCCGCCCTTGACAGTGCATACCACGAGAGTCTCCGGGCGTGCTGAAGGAGAAGTTTTAGGAGGTCTCATAACCACCATAGAACGCCCCCTCTATGACTGCCCCGAGCCCTGCGCCTGCTACGCCGAGGGCTATGCCGCCGGCAAGGACAAGGCCTACTTCGAGATCTTGGCCAGCCTCGAGGGCCGCCCCACGCCGAGGGCTGCGCCTGCCAACCCTGCCAGGTCAAGCGAGCCTGCCTGCAGAAGGTGCTTACGCTCTTGGCCAAGACGTCGCCCGAGATATTCGAGTTGGTGGAAGTCTGGGCGCTGGGGGACCATGACGGCCGGAGCTTAAACGTAGACCGTTTCCGGTGCAAGGAGACCCAGGTCCACGACACCGGCAGGGGGCTGCCGACCCGACAATCCTGCGGACCAAGTACTTTCGAAGAGGGCCAAAACCCCCCGAAATCGGGCTCAGTTAAACCCGTGATAATATCAACTTAACACGAGTTTAACGAGGTCACCATGATTAGCGACCTGGCCGCAGTTCAGCAGCTCCCCGGCCAGCCGGAACTCACCGAGCGCGACCGTGGGGCGGCTGAGGCCGTCGCCTCCGGCCTCCGGGACGCCAAGGCTGCGACCACCCGCCGAGTCTATGCCTCCGCCTGGCAGCAATTCCTCGTTTGGGCCGCGGCCGGCGGCCACTCGACGCTACCCGCCACCCCGCAGGCCGTAGCCCTCTACCTGGGCTACTTGGCAGCGACAGGCCGGTCCATCGCCAGCATCGAGCAGGCCCGGGCCGCGGTCTCCCATTTCCACGCCGCCGCCGGCATGCAGAAGGCCGACAACCCTGCCCGTCACCCGGTCGTCGCCGAGGCCGTGAGGGGCTGGCGCAACCGGGCCCCGGCACCCCGGCAGGCCGATGCCCTCACCTCCGACGCCCTGGCCCGGGTCCGGGAGGTCCTGCGGGTGCCTAGGCGGGGTCGCGGTGGACGGATGGAGTCAGCGGTGTAAACGGCGGAGCTAAAGTGGGCCGGTGGGCGGAAGATTGCTGAGTATCGGCGACTGAATAGTGTACCGCCCGCCATCATCCATAGGGTTGTAGCCGACCCATGGATGGTGTGATGGATGTACAAGGTGGACGTATATCTGCGGGTTCGCCGGGCGGTGATGGTGGAGGGGATGAGCATACGGGAAGCTGCCCGGGTGTTCGGCCTGCACCGGGACACGGTGCGCAAAATGCTGGCCTACTCCGTGCCGCCGGGCTACCAGCGACAGACCCCGCCCAGGAAGCCCAAGCTGGAGCCCCTCATAGTTGCAGCATCCGCATTGGCGGGTTGGCGGTCTCACTCACCGCCAGCCCGTCGCCTCGTGGGTTACGCCGAAAACTCCCAATCACCGAGCCGGACCGTGCCAGTGGTGTCCGGTGTGGGCACCTCTGGGTCGTCGACGACATAGACGCCCTGGACCTGCATCCGCTCCAAGTGGTCCGCATGTTGGAGTCTGGCCGCTGGCAGGTATTCCGCAATCACCGCCCGCAGCTGCTCCACTGAACGGCGGTATCCGCGCAGCCGAAACACACCCAACCAATCGAGCAACCCTTCGAGCAGGTGCGGATGTGCGCCGCTGGCGTGGGCCAGAGTCCGGCTGCTGAAGTCGACGGCCTCCGGGTGTACCCGCTCACTGGCGATGGCCTCCGAAACCGCGATGATCGCCTCGCACTCAGTCAAGGTGAATATCTTTTCCTTGTCCATGTTCCCTCCGGTTCGGTGATTGACCTTGCCCACTCTCCCACTCCCACCCACACCCCCACACTCTCCCCCACGGGCTGTGCCGCTGTATTGGCGAGTACAACGCCGTCACCCCCTCAGCACGAGTGGGATTTGCTTGACGGCTCGCGCCTGTTCCTCGTGTGCCCGCACTCTGGCCACTACATCGGCCATACGGCGGGCGTGAGGGGCTGCGCCGTGTCCTTTGCCGAACGCCCCCAGCTTGTCCAGGAGGTCGCCCGTGGCCAGGACGTCGGCCCTGCTGGGTGAGCTGCCGTGGATCACCGCAGCGACAGCCCTGGCCGTGGTGTTCGGCGCGTCTGGGTTCAGGCCGCCGTTGTCCAACGCCTCCGCCACGCGGATGATGGCTTGCGCCTCGCCATAGTCCAGTTCAATCAGTTTTTGCACCATTTCCCCCGTGTGTGTTATTGACTCACGAAACGCCGCAGAGTGTAATCTCATATGTGTTAGTTCTTTAGTGTCAGCCCTCCCCAACTGCCGCCGCCACCTTCTCAGCCCTGCCACTGGATAGCCACTTACTCAGTGTTGTCCGGGGGATCCCCAGTTCCTTGGCGATGGCACTCACCGTCTGGCCCTCAGCGGTTCGGGATAGGAGGACCTGCGCTGTCTGGGGGTCCAGTGTCGAGGGTGGGCCTTTGGCTGCCAGCCCCCGACTCCGACGGGTGTCTTCGGACACGACGGGCGGCTTGCGGTGGGTTGCGCCCGTTCTCTCCGACATTCCAGGCAGGCTGGAGAAGGGGCTGTCGGTGGACTTCCTGAATCGAGCCCGCCAACGTTCCGCCCTCGCTTCCTTCTGATTCTCAACACGGTTGATGTACCGCCTCCTTGCCTGTTTCTTCTGGATATGCTCTGCCTTTTGCACCTGCATCCGCATCCCGTGAGCGGCCAGGTCCCAGCTGGTCGGCGGGCGAAGCCATTCGGAGGTTTCCACTTCGGTTGCCCTCCCCACACCCGTCCGCTGCGTGATGATTCGGACTGACCTCTGCGTCCTGGGATTCCTGCGCCGGCGTCCGCGTCCACGCCTCTTCGGCATTAGGCGAACCTCCGCACGATGCCGTTGGTTGCCCCCTGAGCTACCCCCCGGTCTCGCCGCCCCGTCCTTGCCGTCAAGCCTCGGTGGTAGTGGGAGTGGTCCTCGGCGTCGGGGGGTTCGTTCAGCAGCTCGGGCGCGGGGGTGTAGTCGGACCTGCCACAGGCGGCACAGGTCAGGATGTCGCCGTCGTAGGAGTCGGGCAACATCATGCCGCTGATACAGTGTTCGCAGGTCCTGGGCAGCAGCACCCGCAACAGCTCCAACTCTCCCACCCCCATAACCTCGCCATCCGCGTTGTATCCGTCGAGCATCAGCAGGTCCTCCATCTCTATCTCCCGTCCGGCGGCGGGCAGCTCCACACGCGGAACGCCCACAGGCCACGCGCCCACAGAGAACACCGCCTGCAGGCGTAGCCTTGGGCCTCGGTCACGCCATCCGTCCTGTAGATTTGGTGCTGTTCGGCCATCGCTACCACCTCCTGATTACATCCCAAGTCCAGCGTCCCATAGCTGTTCGGCGCCCCAGAAGAACCCCCGGTCGAAGTGTCGCAGGGCACCGTAGCGTCCATAATCCGCAATCAGGCCACAACTGCCAGCCACCGCCTCAGCAGACGGCCGCGCCGACTCGAACCGTAGCCCGCTCGTGGCGCAGGCAATCCCCAACTTGTACAGGGATGCTGACCGCCCCCCGGCAGTCCACGGCAGTTGCGGTATCAGGACGTTCATATCGGGCGACTGGAGCATGGCCGCGCCTGTTACTCCCGTCATGCCGCGTTGTGCAGGTTCGCCGGGAGTCCACGCAACCGCCGACTGTGAGTCTGGAACGCGCCCCAGTGGGCTGGGGTCATGGGCCAGAATCGCCAGCTGCGGCACGGAGAAGGTGGGGTCAACCTTGTAGTCGATGCCTTCGTGCAAACCGGCCGATTCCAGCAGGTCCACCATGAACTTGCGGGCGGCTTGCCAAGCCCAACGGGTTTCGTCCGCCGTCGCCGGTATCGGGTTAGTCAGCACGGCAACCTTGAGTCCGCGGCCTCTAGCTGAAGTCCACGCGAGGACTACGGGTTCAGCCGCGTGAGTCAGCAGGTACTTGATGCAATCGGGGGGTGCGGTGTCGGGCAAGTCGTCAATGTCTATCAGCACCAGCCCCGTCCGTGCGCCCCAGTCGGCATGGTGGCCGTTGCGGTAGGCTGTGCATCGGTAGCGGTCATGGTTGCGGACAGTGCGGCCGTGATCGTCGTTGGCGCGAAGCCCTCGAAATGGTCCACCCAGGCAGGTGCCGGGGAGCTTGAGCTTGAGCGGCCCTGGGTCTGCGGCAGCGCGGACGGCCAGGGTGCGCTGTTGGAGTACCGGGTCATGGGCCAGAATCCGCGCCAACGCCCCGACATCGACGTCGTGCATTGGCCTCGTCGAGCGCGTGGAGTTGAAAATTGGTGTTTTCATCGGCGTCCTATCACCGTTCCCTCTAGCTCCTTGCTGTATCAGTATGCCGTTCGTCAGCTACAAAAGCAGTATCACTGTGCGGGTTGTGCGGGTTGTGCGGGTTATTCCCATATTTTCCTCTTCATGCGCGATAGAAGAATTTAAGTCTCACCTAACCCGCACAACCCGCACTGATACTTAACCTGTGGGGGATTTTGGGCTTATTGATACTCCAAACCCGCACAAAAACCCGCACAGCCCCCTAATCGAGGGGCATCATGCTGGGTCTGCGGACCGTTGTCGGTGGTGTCTGCCCCCTGGCCGAAATCGCCCGGACTCCCCCGGGCAGTTGCACCTTCTCCCAACGCTTCGACGTGCCAATCCGACGGCCAAACAGCGTCTGCGTCAACTCGCGGTCAGTCTTGCCCAGCTGGGTCCGCGCCCGCCTCCACGCCTCGGACACCCCGATACCTTGCAAATCGTCCTGTTGCTCCAACCAAGTGGCAATCTCGTCCATATCGGAAAGCACAGCATATTTCGCGGACAAATCGCCTTGCGGAGCTGCGTAGCCCTGCAGGTAGACCTCGCCGGCGTACTTCATGGCCATGGTGACCACCGCGTTCATCAACTCGGGGGCAAACCCGCCCTGTTCGTCCTTCTCCGATTCCGCCAGTTTTCGGAGGGTGGGCAAGACGGCCAAGCGCCGCTCAATCCCACTGTTTCGCGGGATCGCCGGCGGCTGTACGCTGGTGGCCCACAACTGCCCCGTGATGGTTCCCGAAATCACGGGGCCATGCGGTCGGCGGGAGGATGTCGGCGCGTTGCCGGTGAAGCTCATCAGGCGGGAGGGGGCCACATCTGTATCGCTGCCCAACTCGTCGACTCTGATGATGCAGGGCTGATGCTCAAGCAGATCTGTTGAAGTGGCGTCTATGTCTGATCGCGACTTCTGGGCCAGCCATTCCCGGGCGATAGCATGTCCCAGGCTGCCGAGGGCGCGTTGCGCGACGTTGGCCGCGTCGCCTTTGCCGGAACCGGACTCACCGACAACCAGGACTATTGCGCGGTAACTCTGAGCCAACCCGGTAAGCGCCAGCCCTATCAGCCTCAAGTATTCCGTCAATGTTTCGGGGCTAAAGACCTTCCCGTTGCCGAATCGCTTTAAGAGCGCGGCCATGTGCGCCTCTACTTCAGTGGGCAAGTAGTCGCCCAGCGTCACCGCCCGCGTCCACAGTCCCGGCGCGTGGGGTAGCAGTAGGCCAGTGCGAAGGTCGACCACGCCGCTGGGTGTCGCTTTGTGGTGGGGCTCAGGCTGGGGCATTGCACCCCCCAGGTGATGGCGAAGGCCAGCCCCGAAGTCATGCGTGTTGCTTGACCGGGCCCACCGCCATTCCCCATCGTCCGACAGCTTGTCTGCTGCGTCTCGGCGTCCCGCGTCTTCGAGCTGCTGGACGTAGGCGTATCGGCTACGCGCTATTTCGTCCATCAAGCGTGGGTCGGTGTTGGCGAGCATGTGCCAGCGCACCCCGTCGAACCACCACCACGACCGAGACTTCGGGTCGCCGTCGTAGATGTAGCAGCCGCCGCTCTGGTTCTCGGCCCACCATTGGGCAACCTGAAACCACGGGCTTGTAGTGGTGATTGATCGCGGACGTGCCCAACCACGTCCCCATTCCGGGGCTTCCTTGAGGCTGGTCGTGGCGAGAAGGGGATGTAGTTGAGGGTTGTCGAAGATGTGCCGTGCAATGGTTTCGGGGGGATGGGCTTGGTAGTCGCCCATCGTGGCCTGCCAAGAGTCCACGATATAGGGGTTGGCGCGTAGCATGGCCAGGATGTCGGCAACGGGGGGAACTTGGGCAGGAGCAGGGGGTTTGGGGGGGGGGTGGGGCGTGGTGGTGTCGGGATCGTCGGCCAAATAGTCGGGGGCGAAGGATATGCGGGAGGTCACGCCGTCAGCGGCGCTGGGGTTGGGTGTGTTCATTTTGGGATACCTCTCGGGCCGCCTCTCAGCTAGTGAAGCAGGGCGGGTTCCGCTGGGCTTATTCTAGCCCAGCCGGCGGGAAAAAGGCAAAAGGCCACAAGCAACACGGGGGGTATCCCATCCCCGTAGCCGTGGCCTTTACCTGGCTGTCGTCAGTAGCCTCCTCGGGACACTACCCCGAGGCTGTGCCGACGGGTGTGATCTCTCCTAACCTCGCTCTTACATTCTACCCCTAAGGGATTGATGCCATCCACCACGGTCCCGCCAGCGGGATACGGTGGCGGTGGTGCCACCGCTTACCTCTCCAAGAGGGCGGTCGCTCTGAGCGAGCCAGCGCGCGGATGATACTCGAAGTTTGACCGCATAGTCAACTTTCAGGCCGCACTCCGCTGTGCCTAGTCCGTGGTCGCTCGCCCGTCTATCAAATCCCCTCCGCAGTTGTTAGCAGGCAGGTGCCGAAAAAGCCTTTTTGATACTGCCCATTCGTGGCTGAGTGTCCCCCAATCCGGGCCAGTTTTTCACCCGCCTTTTAATGGCCTATTGCTAGACGCGGCTGGTTACTCTCTTAGCTCAGGTAAGACTGCCCTATATGAGCAGCGACAGCGGCCGCTATGTGGGTTTTGTTCGATACCATCGGTGCAATATGGACCGGGTATGGGCATAGCCTCCAGGGCTTCTTGGATGGTGAATACCTTGCCTTCGAGCGAGTGACAATGTGCGCATACCCGCTCGTCGTCGGCAGTCATGACTTCGACACCGGCAACATCGAGCTCCAAAAGGCTCATCAATTCAACGCGCCTAGCTAGCTGCGCAACATGAAGATGAGGACGGCCTTCAACGAACAGGATATTGGCCTGCTGCTGATAAGCTGATTTCAGGGACTGCAAATCACCAGCCTGCATCGCAACCCGCACCATTTCGCTTAAACGCCTCCACTCTTCGTTGCGCCGTTCACGGGCAAGACGTGCGTCCTCCTCAGCAGAGAGCAAGTATTTCTTGCGCTCCTCCCTGTCAGTACGGACGTGAATAACTTGTCCGCAGTCCCGGCATTTGCGTCGGCGTGTGGGCGGCGGCTCTTGGATGACGCCGCAGTAGGGGCAAGCAGGACTCGATAGGGTGATAGGAGGCAATGGAGCGGGAGGCTTTGACGGGAACGAGACGCGGATCACTGCTTCCGGTTGCGACTTCCCCTTGCGCTCATCGATCCGCCGACGCAGCTCTTGTTTGCGGAGCTCTAACTCTTCGGGCGGAGGAAAGAGCCATCGCTTGAATTTGGACAGCATCGAACCCTCTCTATTGAGAATGGCGGCCCAGTGAGAAGAAATGGATGGGACCCGCCGCGTTTTGCTGGCGTCTTGGGGGACTTACCTGACTCGGAAGCCACACAGCCCGGAAAAACGGCGATTAGGGCTGCCCAGCGCAGAAACTGCCCCACTGCTGCATGATCGCCCGCCACTAGAGCACAAGGTTGGCGATGTTGGCCGCGGCCGAGACCGATGCGGCCACTATGGTAGCCCCGGCTACTGATGCTGGGAACCAGTTTTGACGGAACCAGAACCAACGAGGGGCGTTCAGCCTCTCCCAGTGTTCCCGGCCATGGGCAGTAACCCGGTAGGAGCCTGACCCTACCTTCTCAAAGGCACCAATGTCCTCCAAGTACCGCATTGCTTCTAATTCCAACGGGTTGCCACGGAGGCGAGGTATGATGAAGCCGCCCGGTTCTGCATTTACCAGTTGCGTAAGCAGTTTCCGGACCTCATTCTCCAGATCGTTCGATAGGCCTCTGCCCACTGCCAACCTCCCGGCGCTGTTCGAGCAAATCAGATCGCTGGTATGGTCGCTCATCTGTCTCCTTTGCTAGTCTCGGGGCATTTCCTCGCCTTCAAGCAAAATTTCAGGTTCCGCCGACCTCAGCCCCAGAACAAATATGGCCCCGAGCTTAAGTAGAGTCTCCCCATTTTCATTCAGAAATGTCACGAGACTTGGGAGACTCTCTTGGCCAGGAATAAAGCTCAGGCTGGCTTCAAACGATCCGAACGGAAATTTGAACAATTCCCATTTTGCAGGTTCCCCTTGACGAGTCCACGGGTCTTCCTCGGCTCTGAAGTCATCAGGTAGGTCCTTAAGTTCTTCTTCCGTTCCATCCGGCAGCGTAATTCGGATGCTGTCGGCTCGGAGTATGCGACGCTTAATTACGCTGCCGTCGACGTCAGTTATTTCCTCTTCTTCTATACTTGCCATTCTAAATGTGGCTTCCTCTTGCCCATCAATCGGGCGTTTTCAGGTTTTCGATCCCACTTGGCATTGCGGACAACCCGGGTGAATCCCATATACGTCTTGGCTCGCAAACCAATCTTCTTCCCCGGTAACGCCTTCCACTTGGACTTTCCAACAACATTCTTCGCAGAGAAACACCCACCGGCAATCCGGCCCTCCGAACGGCTTGTGCGCCCACATCTGGCTAACGTCAAATCCAATCGACCCGTTCTCACTCGAGCGAATGTTTATCGGCTTGCTGTACCCACTCGAGTTGCATTGCTCGCAGATAGGCAGGGCACCTTCCTCAGTAAGATACCGAGAAATACCCCTTCTCGGTTCGAATGGTTGCTGTTCACTCATCCACAGTTCCTCATTATTCGTCCCCATGCATTCTTTCTTACCAACAAACTGGCTGTTTCCAGCCACTCGCCACTGTCGGAGGGCAGGTGACCTGCGACCGGTTGCTGTGATACTAGCAGTCTGTCCGAGAGATAATGTTCTAAACGAAAATCGTCCTCAACAAATCATTTATTCCGATTACTGTTTTATAAGTGCCTATTAGTCACCGATAAGATTAGACAGTGGCGCTTTTCGTCTCAAAAATCTAATTCTCGGACAGGCTGCTAGGGCATGGGCTCGCCTCGGAATACGTAGGCGACGACATCGGGCGTGTTGGGAAATTCGGCCAACCCAGCTCTCCCTGGAAACTGCGAGCCGGGTGTGACCAGTTGGCTCGGGCTGTTTAGCGGATATGCTATGAGTGCTCCTATATCTCCCGAAGGGACCCACCAAACCAAGTTTCGTTCTACTCCTTGAAACCTGTCACGAGGGTCGTAGACGAACGCGCCTCCGGGCGCGGTGGGATTCCGTTTGACACGGAACTCCCGGCCACCAACGCCGAGCTCGTTCGGCTCCACATTCAGAATCACGGCTGCGCGAGCCAAGGCATGAAATTGCACCTCGTCAATTGATTCAGCGTCGTCGGAATTTGCCCTGTCGCGCTGCTCCTGGAGCGACGGCGCGACGTCTCCTTGGGACGTGCCATCCGTTGGCTCATCCGAACCGCCGCAGGCCAGCAGTAGCAAGGGTAGAAGCAGTGCTAGGGCAAAGAGTCCCAGGAAAAGTCTGGGCGTAATCACTTCGATTCACTCCATGTGGTGATGGGTTTCGGTGTGATCCGGTGCGGCCGGTCGTGTTTTGTCCCTGGTGAGGAATGGGAGGATTTGGACGGGCCACCTGAGATGTACAGGGAGGGGCTTCCCCTTGTGATTTTCCGACTCCAGACGAACCCCAGAGACCACCCCTGGTCCGAAGACGGCAGCCCTGGGCTAGCTGGGGCCGCAAATTCGGTCTCTAAGGGTCGGTCATTTGTCTGTGATCAGGTTTTCGAGAGCCTCCCTGGTAATGCCCATGGCCTCGAGATCCGTATCGGTGCAGAGCAGGTCTAGGGCCTGGTAGAGGGCCTGGCCGTCCCGATTCGACCACTGGAGGAATTCCGCCAGCTCCTTAACAGCCACCCCGTAATCGAGGTCCGTCAGTTCCGAATGATCCTCTGCCACGTCCTTGGCAATGGCCTCCATCTCATCTGCGATCACGACCCCGACGCTGACGCAGGCCTTGGCCAAAGGATCACGGGGCGTCTCGTCCGCACACGCGAGGAGCACTAGGCAGGCAACCACAAGTCCGACGAAAGCGATTTTGAATGTCATTGATAGGAAACTTTGATGCCGTATAAGGCCAACTTATAGCCGCCGGGGATCTGATTGCTTGTGGCCTGCAGCCCTGCCACCATCCGCCGTTGTGTATGCTCTTGTGTATACGCCTTTCAAATCCACCCCTACAACTGGCCTAATTCATGGGTAAACTGTCCGTTTGTTGCGCTGAGCAACCCGTGGGGTCTCTTTTTTGCCGGCCTCAATCATGCTGATGTGTCAGTGTTTGTACAGCAACGCCGAGGAATGGGTTATAATACCCCCAATCCATAGCTAACTAAGGCTCTAGTTATACGGACACTCTCTCCGCCACTTCTCTGATTCGAATTTTCCCTAGCAGTCCCGTTAGTTCCGACCCGTAGTCAAGCACTTGTAAGGAGGATGCCCTCCATGACTACCATAAACCAATCGGTTCATGTGCAGTCCGCCGCGCCCAGTGCCGTCCACGCTCTTGATCCCTTGAGCCCCGAAGAAATTGAAAACGCGGTGGCAATTCTTCGCTCCGAGAAGATGCTGGGCGACCGCGTCCGTTTCGAGACTGTGGAGTTGAAGGAGCCCTCGAAGGAAAGCGTGCTGAGTCGCAACGGTAGCAAATTCGGTGGCCGCGAGGCTTTTGTCATACTGCTGGACAACGACACCGGCCACGCCCACGAAGTTGTTGTTTCTCTTGACCAAGGCAAGGTAACTTCATGGGTGCATATTCCGAACGTACAACCCCGGCTGATGATGGATGAGTTCTTCGATTGCGAGAACGCTGTAAGGTCGTCGCCCGAGTTCCAGGAAGCACTGCGGAAAAGGGGAATCAACGACACCAGCCTCGTTATGGTCGATCCCTGGCCAGCTGGCAACTACGGAGTTCCGGAAGAAGATGGAATGCGACTATCCTTCGCCCGCAGCTGGCTGAAGACCAGTCCCACGGACAACGGGTACGCCCGCCCCATCGAAGGGGTAATTGCCGTTGTGGACCTCAACGAGATGAAGATAGTCAGGGTGGAGGACCGCGGGGTCGTGCCCATACCGCCCAACGACGGCAACTATGCAGCCGAGTTCGTGAAGGATTTTCGCGCTGACCTGAAACCGCTGGATATCGTCCAGCCCGAGGGGCCAAGCTTCAGCGTAGACGGCAACCTCGTCAGTTGGCAGAAATGGATCTTCAGGGTCGGTTACACTCGCCGGGAAGGGCTGGTTCTGCACAACATCGGCTACGAAGACCAGGGCAGGACTCGCCCCATCATCTGCCGGGCCTCCTTGTCCGAGCTCGTGGTGCCCTACGGGGATCCTGCCGAAAAGAACTTCCGCAAGAACGCCTTCGACGTGGGTGAGGCAGGAATCGGCTCCCTGGCCAATTCCCTTACCCTCGGATGCGACTGCCTGGGTCAGATCTACTACTTCGATGCGGTGCTGAATAACAGCCGCGGGGAACCGGTGACAATCCCTAACGCAGTCTGCCTGCACGAAGAGGATTTCGGCATCCTTTGGAAGCACACCGACTGGCGCACCGGACAGGTCGAGGTGCGTCGCTCCCGTCGGCTCGTCATTTCCTTCATCACCACCGTCGGAAACTACGAGTACGGCTTCTACTGGCATTTCTACCAGGACGGCAATATCGAGTTCCAGGTGAAGCTGACCGGAATCGTCAACAACATGGCTCTGGAGCCGGGGGAAAACCCGAAGTATGGCTCGGTGATAGCCCCGCAACTGGGAGGCCACATTCACCAGCACTTCTTCAGTGTCCGTATGGACATGAGCGTCGACGGAGAGAACAACTCGGTCTACGAGGTGAACACAAGGGCCGAACCCATTGGCCCGGAAAATCCTCAGGGCAATGCCTTTTTCGCCGAGAAGACGCTGCTGGCTACGGAGTCAGAGGCACAACGTACCGTTGACCCCTTCAAGGGACGTTACTGGCTGGTCTCCAACCCGTCCGTCAGCAACTACCTGGACCAGCCCGTCAGCTACAAGCTGGTCCCCGGGGACAACATTCTTCCCTTCGCCCATCCCGAGGCAAGCGTGTCGAAGCGGGCCGGATTTTCCCGAAAGAACTTGTGGGTGACGCCGTATCACCCCGACGAAATGTCGCCAACCGGGCCGTATCCTAACCAGCATCCCGGAGGAGACGGACTGCCGAAATGGACTCAGGCCAACCGCAACGTTGAAAACACGGACATCGTGGTCTGGTACAACTTCGGAAGCCACCACATACCTCGCCCCGAGGACTGGCCTGTCATGCCAGTGATGTACACAGGCTTCAAGCTGATGCCTGTGGGCTTCTTCGACCGGAACCCAGCGTTGGACGTGCCCCCTTCGCATCACGCCAACGGCCACTGCCACACGTGAGTATCACGTTCATCTCCGCCGTCGCTTGATGGCGGAAGTGTCTGGAGTACGTTCAGCCAGCAACCGGCGTGGACAGGGGCGTCGAACCCGGCAGGCGTTCGTATGGACCCGGCAGGTCGAGTTCCTCCGCGATACTACGCATTGCCGGAAGGACCTCCTGGCCCAGCAAGCGGATGCTGGTCATTCGGTCCTCGTGGCTGGTCGGACCGTGGTGGTGCCACATTGCGAAAATGCCGGGCCGGATGGTCTCCATGATGTGCTTAATCTTGGGGATGATGGTGTCCGGTGTGCCGCAGATTAGTTGCAGGTTGTCCTGTTCGCTTTGGAACCGGCCGTAAATGTCATTGCGGCTGGCCTCCAATTCTTCCGGCGTGGTTGTGGGTTTCAGAACCAGGGTCTCTTCGCCGCTCTCAGGGTTGACCGAAACGCGGGCCAGGCGACGGGTCGCCGCTTTGGAGTTGTACCCCGGCGGGGACATCCACTCGGGCCGGGCGAAGGCGTTGATGCCTCCGCCGAACATGAAGGCGCGTCCCAATTCCTGCGCCTTCTCCTCGGTTTCGGCGACAACCACCCGCTGCAGGTAGCCGAAGTTTTCTGGCCCGGACTCGTATCCTTCCTCCGCGGCAATATCCCGGTACAGTTTCACCATCTCCAGCGTCGGTTCCAAGAAGGTGGCCAGCGCCAGGTAGGGATAGCGGTGGCGGGCGCACCAGACCACCGTCTCCTGGCTGACCAGACCAGGGATCCACATCTGGGGATAGGGTTTCTGAACCGGCAGCACCCACGGATTGACGTATCGGTAGTGGAAGTGCTTGCCCTCAAAACGGAAGGGGCCGGGTGTGGTCCACGCCTTGACTATAAAGTCGTGGGCCTCGTTGAACAGTTCCCTGTTGTAGGCCGGGTTGGCATTGTTGTAAATGGACTCGCTGCCCGCACCTCGCACCCATCCCGGCACCAGACGACCGCCGGAAATCATGTCTATCATCGCCAGTTCTTCCGCCATCCGCAGGGGGTCGGTCACGGGAAGGGGATTGCCAAGCAGCACAATCTTGACCCGTTCCGTAATCCGGGCCAGCACGGCGGCTTCGATGTTCATCACGGCCCCCATACAGAAGGGGGTGCCGTGGTGCTCGTTCAGCATAACGCCATCGAAGCCCATCTCCTCGGCGTATACCGCCTCATCAAAGTAGGAATTGTAGAGATGCCCTCCCACTGCCGGATTGAAGTGTTCGTTGGAAATGCCAAAATAGCTGGCGTTCCTGATTATCTCGTCCTCCGGAACGTCATAGTAAGGGCGCTCGGTGAACATCATGATGTGCATGGTATAGCCTCCCGAGTCATGCTATTGCGAGGAAGTTTCGGATCCGTTGTGTGAATTCAGGAGTACGTTCAATCTCAGGCCTGTGGCCGCAGTCGTCAAATACCAGCAGTTCCGAACCGGTGATTGCCTTGCTGTACGCATGGCCCGCCGAGAGCGGCACTATTCGGTCTTCCCTGCCCCAGACAATCAGAGTTGGCAATCCCTGCACGCCTTCCAGCAAGTGCGGGAGGCTGGGATTGTGCATGTATGGCTTCCATGCCAGGCGGGCCGACTCCGCTCGAGAGTCTTCCCAAGCCTCGAACTGGTCCGTCGTCTCCTCGCCGCCGTACAGCGTCGTGAATTCCGGAGTGTTCGATGCGTCATGGACGCTGGCATCCAGATGTGCCCTCGCCGTGACTATGAAGAGATCCAGTATCTCTCCCTCCGGCGGCTTCACCCCGGTGGGCGCCACAAGGACCATTCGACCAAACAGCCCGGGATCGGCAGCGGCCATCTCTGCCGCGATCCACCCGCCAAGTGAGAAGCCGATTACGTCCAGCGGCCCGTTGCCCATCTCCCGAAGCATGCGGGAGTAGAACCCCGCCAGGTCACGTACGTTCATTACCCAATCGGCACGAGGCAATTCGCCAAACCCCGGATGCACGGGCACCAACAGCGAATGGTCTTGGGCCAGGTCACTATGCCAGGCAAGCCATCCGGGATGCCCCAGCTCTTCATGAAGAACCAGCAGTGGCCGTCCCGAACCGCCCCTGAGCAAGGCGACAGAAGTGCCTCCCACGCTAACCGTGGTATGACTGTACCCGTTGGAGGGAAGTGGCATACCGAAACACCCCCTGCTCATCATTGGCGAATTTCGATATCGCCATACCGTTGATTGCGATATTCTTGAACGGTTGGCTCCAAGTGTCAAGCAAATTGATTACATTGCCCATTGATTGCAAGAAAAACATCGACTCAATGGAAGAAAGCAGAATCATTTCGTATACTGGATTTGTATGCGGAGACCCAAGCAATAAGAATAGATAGAGGAGGGCGTTCAAATGGGCAAGGACTATAGCATCTGCGTTGGCGCTGTGGGCTTTGGCGGTGGCGTCTGGCACAGTCCTGACGGCGGCGACAACTGGAGCCGCATCCGCGACCCGTTTCCGCTGGGAAGCCAGGTGCGGGGCATGGCCGTCTATCCGGACAACCCCAACCGCATCCTGGCCGGCTCAGACCACGGCATATATCGCACCGAAGACAGTGGCGCCACCTGGGAAAAGCTGTGGTCACCCATGGAAGGCATGCCAATATGGTCAATAGCCATCGACCCGCAGGACACCGATACCATCTTCGTGGGGATTAAGCCGGCCGCCCTGTTCCGTACACAGGACGGCGGCCAGAGCTGGACCAAGCTGTCGGTGCAGATGGCCCAGGAATGCCACATTGGCCCTCCAATGGTTACGATGCTCATGGTAGACCCCCATGACCACCGCACCGTCTGGGCGGGAGTCGAAGTTGACGGCGTGTACCGCAGCCTGGACGGCGGGGACACCTGGACTCATGTTGAAGGCGGGGTCCATCCCGATATCCACGGAATGGCCATCACACCCGGGAACTCCGGGAAGGTCCTGGCCAGCACGCCCCGCGAAATCTATGCCACTACCGACGTGGGAGAAAGCTGGCAGTCGGTAGTTACGACGGACAAGTTCGTTCTGCCCTACAGCCGGGGCATCGCGTTCAAGCCCAACGATCCCAATGTGCTTTTCGCCGCCGTCGGCGACACCGCCATCGGCAGCATCGGCGCCATCCAGCGTTCCACGGACGCAGGGGAAACCTGGGAAACACGGCCTCTGCCGGTGGAGCCCAACTCCAACATCTGGTCCATCGTTACCCACCCGGCAGACCCGGACTTCGTACTTGCTTCCAGCCTGCTGGGGGAGGTGTACAGGAGCACCAACGCCGGAGACTCGTGGGACAAGCTGAAGCGGGAGTTCAGCGAGGTTGGGGCCATGGTCTGGACCCCCAACTAGCGCCTTAACGCCATCAAGAGCACCTATGGGACCCAGCAGAACCCCGGGGGTCGAGGGACCGTCCAAACGCCTCGATTCCCGGGGTTCTTCGGTCATTCTTTGAACTTCGTCCCCATCGTTCTGCAACCAGTGCTTCTATCTAAACACGTTGCTTGTTGGATAATGGTCATTGGACAATCGACAGGCTGTGTGGAGTCAGTTCGCCGCCTGAGAAACTCGGTGGTCGGCCACAATGCGGCCTTCCTTGAGCACCAGCTGGAGGTTGCCGACGTTCTCAATATCTTTCAGGGGGTTGCCTTCGACGACTATCAGGTCGGCGAGTTTCCCGACTTCTATCGTTCCCAAATCGGCGCCTCTGCCGCACAGCTCCGCGCCGTTCCTGGTGGCAGCCTGTAGCGTCTGCCAGGTGGTTGCGCCGCTCTTGACCCACAGCCCCATTTCCAGCAACGCCGAGTCCGTCAGCGGGTAGACGTCAGACCCCAGGGCCATTTTCACTCCGGAGCGGAGCGCCTGCTGGAACCAGTTCCGGTGGGTATCCACCGCGGCCTCGGCCCGCACCACCAGGTCGGGGGCGAAATTCTTCTGCTTCACCCAGCGCTTCTCTCGCTCGGTTGTGGCCTGCGAGGGAGTGAGGTGGGTGATACCAAGCGTCGGCACGTACCAGGTATCCCGCTCGGCGAAGAGCTGCACGCACTCCTCGTCCATTATGTAACCATGCTCGATGGTGTGTGCCCCCATCGTCAGCGCTGCCCGCACCGCGTCGGGATTGGTCGCGTGGGCCATCACTTTGTAGCCGCGCTGCCGGCACAAGGCGAAGGTGGCCTCCAGTTCTTCCTGCAGCAGAAATGTGTGAACGTGCCTGTCCCAGAAAGGCCCCATGACCCCACCGGACAGGTTCAGCTTGATGTGGTCCACTCCGTTCTTGATCTGCTCCCTGACCGCATTGACGAATCCGTAAGGCCCGTCGCACTCGCGGGCGTGGCCTGAGGTGAGGAAATGGCCCCCTGTGGTGGTGAGGAAATTGCCGCACGCGAATACCCG
This sequence comes from Dehalococcoidia bacterium, assembly GCA_965261355.1. GTDB lineage: Bacteria > Chloroflexota > Dehalococcoidia > Lucifugimonadales > UBA3495 > VXOI01. Next base: position 1,467,974 of record OZ253464.1, read on the forward strand.
GGGGCCGTCCACCTCTCTCGACGCAAAGGTGTTTCTCCATGCCACATCCATGAAGTGACCTGCCCCTCCACACCGCACCCCTACAACTCCGGCCTGCGTGAGGCCCCGCATGAGGTTCTGCCCGAACCGTGTTGTCTGCTGTGCAACAGTAATATTGGGATCGGTGGCGTAGTCGGGATGAATGTGAACGTCCCATAGACCCGGGAGCAGATAAGCGCCGCGAAGGTCGATGACGGTTGCATCTGCGATGCTCGGGGAATCTGCGCCGTTGGTGATCTGGGCGATCCTGCCGTCCTCGATGACGATGCTAGCGTCGGGAACGGGGTTCGGGTCTACACAGTCAATCAACGTGGCATTAGTTAGAACCAAGCTCATTTCCGCCTCTCAATCAACCATCGTCGGCGAGTATCGGCAACCGGCCGGTCACTCGCAACTAGCAGGCCAGTTCGGTAACGCATCTCGCGGGGTCGCTCTCCACCAGCACCGGCGACGGGTGTCCAGTGTGGACGTGGTCGGCGATCAGCTTTCCCGCCATTGGCCCACGCCCGAAGCCAGACGAGGCCAGGCCGCCGACGATATACAGGTTTTCACGCTGAGGGATTTTCCCGATGAGCGGCTTACCATCCAGGGAGAAGGGCATCAGCCCTGCCCATGTCCGGCTGATGGAATGCTGTCCCAGCATCGGAAGGATCTCCGCGACGTGCCCGAAATTGACCTCGACGCCGTTCTGCTCTACGGACTTGTCGAAACCAGCGAACTCCCGGTCTCCGCCGAAGACGATCTCTCCGTCGCGGGTCTGTCGCCCATACAGATGCCGGGTGACCCGACGGCCCCTGACGTGGGTCAGCTCGGGGGGCGTATCAGAATCGTTGCCGGGACTATTCTTCCAGTGCAGGGGCGATTCGAGCGCCGACAGAGTGTGAAACACCCTGGGCGGCAATGGCTCCGTCGCCCACATCTGACCGCGTACGGGAATCACCGGGATGCGCAGCCCCAGCATTTCACCCAGCGGTGCGCACCAGGCCCCCGCCGCCAGCACCAGCGACTGTGCGGTAAACGCTTCTGCTCCGCATTCGACTCGGTAAGTCCCATCCGTCGCGGGAATGATTCCCGTGACCTCCCGGCCTGTAAGCACCTGCGCTCCCCGAGTGGCCGCGGCGTCTGCAAAGGCTCGGGTTGCTTTCTGAGGGTCTGCCTGTCCTCTCAGGGGCAAGTACATCGCGCCGGCCAGCTCGGGATTCAGTTCAGGTTCAATGGCCCTGGCTTCGCCTACAGTAAGCAGATCCGCGCTGTAGCCGCGGGACTTCAGCGACAGCACCTGGTCGCGGGCGTACTCGAACTGCTGCCGCGTCTGGATGGCCTGGAGCGTCCCGGAGGCGCGGAACTCGATGTCGTAGCCCTGTTCCAGTTGCAGGCCCTTGAATATCTGGAGGCTGCCCATGGTCAGGTAGGCCTCGAGGTTGGGGACGTTTCCCCAGCCCATGGCGCCGATGCCGCCCGCATTCACCCCGGAGGCTTCCGAGGCGACCTCTCCCCGCTCGAGGAGGACCACGCTGCGTCCCTGTGCGGCCAAATGATACGCGGCGGATGCACCGGTTATGCCTCCGCCGATTACTACTACTTCGGTATCGGCCATGTCCTTTCCCCCAACACTCGCGCTACTATACGCCGACGGAACAGGCCGGTTCAACGACACCGAGGGGACTTCCGGAGATGGAAATGTGAAGAAGACAATCTACCTGGCCAACGCCTACGGGTTCTCGCGGCAGCAGCGGGAGGCCCTGCTGCCAACGATAGTGGCGGAGCTGGAGAAGCTGGGCTTGGAAGTCTGGGAGCCGTTCGAGAAGAATAACCAAATCGACTTCTCGAAGCCCGGCTGGGCCCACCGCATCGGGCAGGCCGACAAGCGGGACGTCGAGCAGTCCGATGCCATCTTCGCCGTGGTCAATGGCGTCCCTCCCGATGAGGGGGTGATGGTGGAGCTGGGAATGGCCATCGCGCTGGGCAAGCCGACGTTCCTGTTCCGCGACGACTTCAGGCAGGCCACCGACAGCGAGGAGTATCCGCTGAACCTCATGCTCTACACCGGGATGCCAGCGGGGGACTGGCAGCGCTACTGCCACTCATCGGTGGAGGAGATTGGCGACCCCGACAAGGCGCTGGCCCAATGGGCGGGGCGGGAGTGAGGTCTGAAGGAGTGATTGTCTCGCCAAGCCGCGCCTCAGATGCACGATGCTCTATGTAGGGAGAGGGCGAGCCGTTCGCTCGCCCCCTGAGGTGTGTATATGACCATTGCCGGCCTTGAAGAGACCGGCGTACCGTTTTGGCGACGGGCGTGTCCCTTGCGGCAGCGAAGTGTAGTTACGCCGGCTCCGCGATGAATACGGGAATCTTGCGGGAGGTGCGACCCTGGTATTCGTCGTAGTTAGGGAACGCTTCCGCCGCCAAGGCCCAAAGCCGGGCCCTCTCGGCGTCGTCCTGGACCTCACGGACTTTCATGGTATAGACATCGGTCTCGTCGCGGATTTCGACGTCGCCGTCGGCCCGCAGGTTGTAGACCCACACCGGGTTCTTCGGCGCTCCACCCCTGGAAGCCACCAGCACGTAGTTGTCGCCGTCCTTCACCCGCATGAGCGGGGTCTTGCGGATGCCACCGGTCTGGTTGCCGCGGTTTGTCACGATGATCACCGGGAGTCCGGTGTCTCGCAGCGTCGTTGCCTCGGTGCCACCGCTCCCTTCGTAGGCTTCAACCTGCTCTCGAACCCAGTCGGCGGTCGACGGTATGTATTCAGCCATGTTCAACTCCTGTTGTTACGATGCGATTTTCCAGCGGTTTATGATAACGCGGCTTGTCTCATTAATCCAAGTCAATGTCCCGTTCTCCGCCCGCTTGACCGACCACAGGAAGCCAGTCCTCTATGGGACGTAACATTTTGTAACGTTTGGCAGTTGTCGGCCTGTCTCATTTACCTTAGCCGCACGCGAGGAAATGGACGCGGCACTAGAACTGCACCACCATCTGCAGCTCGGTGGTGGGGCTGCATAGGGCCTCGAAAGCGCCCTGTATGCCTTCGAGCGGAACGAAGTTGGTGCCGGACAGCATGTGGTCGACCGACACCTTGCCGGTGCGCATCAGTTCCAGGGCAATGGGCCAGTCCTGGGGCTGGGTGCCGAAGGACGCCTGCATTCTCACCTGCCTGGCCATCCAGTTCGCCGGATTCACGGCCGTCGGTTCCCAGGCAATGGCGATCATCACGACCTGTCCGCCCCTTGCGGTCAGGTCCAGGGCCTGGTCCAGCGTGGAGGGAGCTGAGGCACACTCGAAGACAATCTGTGGCCCGGCGCCGCGGGTCAGCTCCATCACCCGCGCTTCAAAGTTGGATTCCAAGGGGTTCAGCACGGCGTCAGCGCCCAGTTGCCTGGCCGCATCGGCCCGCCCGGGAGCGGGTTCGGAGACTATGACGGTGGTCGCGCCGGCCGCTCTCGCCGTTTGCATACAGAGAAGGCCGATGGGCCCGGCGCCCAGCACCATCACGGTGTCGCCCAGCTTTATGTCGGACAGTCGCACGGCGTGGACTGTCACGGCGCAGGGCTCACAGAGGGCCGCCTGCTCGTCGGTGACGTCGTCGGGTACACGCGTGGGTTCCCATTCCTCCATCATCACGTATTCGGCGTATCCCAGTTGACGGGCATGCGCCCCAATGCCCATGGTGCGGTAGTTGAACCTGGGGTCTGAACGCACCGTCGGAGGGGCGCTGGGAGGAGGGTGTCCGCCGCCGCCGATCACGCGGTCGCCGGGCTTTATCCGGGTTACGCCCTCGCCCACGTCGACTATGGTCCCCATGAATTCGTGCCCAAGCACCGTTCCGGGAGGGGGAAGGTCATAAATGAAGGCGTGGACGTCGGTGCCGCAGATGGCGGAATACTTCACCCGCATCACCACCTGCCCGGGGCCGGGTACCGGGTCCGGGATTTCCTCGACCTGCAACACCTGTTCGCCCTTGTAGACGGCTGCTTTCATTGCTGTACCTCGTTCTCCGGATCTGTGTATCGAACCGGAACATTTTCGGGATTGCTATGGCGGGTGATTACTATGTCGGGGGATAGGTATAGTGAGGGTAAGTATAGCGGGTTCACGCAGGGACGCTAATGCCAGTTGTGGGCCTCGGGCATGGAGACGCTGGGGTTGATGCCCTTAATGCCCGAGACGACCAGACTGGTGGTGCCGTCCCATCGGGAGACGGTGCCCCGGGCAAGTATCACCTGGCTCTGCAACTGCCGGTGGCGCCGGGCGAATACCCGGGGCCAGACGATGAGCTGCAAGTTGCCCTCTTCGTCCTCGATGGTAACGAATACCGTGCCCTCCTGGCCCTTGGGGTGCTGCCGGGCGATGGGCCATCCGGCCACCAGCGCCTCGGCGCCTTCTTCCAGGCCGTATACCGCCGTGGTGGGCAGCACGTGGCGGCCCAGCCGGGGGCGGACGAACTCCATCAGGTGCCCTCGCGGGTAGATGCCCATAACTTCGTACTCCCCCGACATCTTCTCGTAGGGAGTGAAGTCGGGCAGGTCCGGCGCACCGCTGTCCAGCGGCAGGGGCAGGGCAGCCTGGCCGTTGCGACCGGGCCGTGTGGCAAGGCCAGCGTCCCACAGCGCCGCCCGGCGGTTGGGGATCACGTCGTCGAAGGCCCCGGCCTGCGCCAGCGACAGCACTGCCTGGGGCTTCAAGCCGATCCGGCGCACCAGGTCGCCCGCTCCAGAATAAAGGCCGCCCCGTTCCCGTTCGGCCACCATCAGCCGCGCCGACTCAGGCCCCACGTCCCGGATGAACTCCAGCCCGAGACGCACCGAGCCGCCTTCAGGGATGCAGCGCTCGGCGCTCCGGTTGACGCAGGGGTTCAGGAAGGGGACTCCGTAACGACGAGCGTCCTGCTTCAGGGTTTCCATGGGATAGAAGCCCATGGGCTGGTTGTTCATCAGCGAAACGAAGAATTCGACCGGGTGATAGCGCTTCAGCCAGGCCGCCTGGTAGGCGGTGATGGCAAAGGCGTGGGAATGGGACTCGGGGAACATGTAATGCCCGTTCAGCTTGGCGAATACCCTGCGGGCCGCGTCCTCCGGTACGCCCTTGCGTTGCGCCCCCGCGAGGAATCGCTGCCAGAGGCCCTCCAGCAGGTGGCCGTTGTTGGGGCGGGCGAAGGCCCGGCGCAGCTCGTCGGCCTGGGCTGCGCTGAACCCGGCCACGTCCATGACCAGCTGCACAACCTGTTCCTGCCAAACGATGATGCCGAATCCGCGCGCCAGGGCCCGCTCCTCCAGCGGGTGATCGTACTCCCAGGGCGCGTCGTGCCGGTAGCGCTCCACGAACTGGGAGACGGCGCTGCCCTGCACCCCGACGCCGGGGCGGATGAGGGCCACCTGGTAGGCCAGATCCTGCAGGTTTTGGGAGAGCAGACGCTGCCCCATCTTCAGTTGCGCGGGCGACTGGAGGAGGAAGACGCCCTTGGCCTTTCCCCGGTTGATCAGCTCGTACACCCGCGGGTCCTTCGGGTCGATGCGCGAGAGGTCGGGGCGATGGCCGTCCCGGACCTCGATCATTTCAAGCGCCTCTTCAAGCTGGTCCAGTACGGGCAGAGACAGCAGGTCGATCTTGGCGAACCCGGCATCGGCCACGCTGTCCTTGTTCCAGTCCATTATGTAGCGCCCTTCCATGGCCCCGGCGCGAACGGGCACCATCTCCGGGATGGGCGAACTGCTGAGGATCATGCCGCCGACGTGCTGGCCGAGACCGCGGGGCGCGCCCATGAGCTGCGGAGCCAACTCGATGAGGTCGCGCCACCCCGGGGCGTCCACCCGCTCACTGAAGGCGGGCAGCTCCCGCATCTCGTAATCCAGCGCGGCGGCATCCTGGGAATGCAACTGCTTGGAGAGCAGGGACAGCTCGTCCTTCGGCAAGCCGAGGGCTTTGCCCAGGTCCTGGAGTACGCCCTTCAACCGGTAGGTGGAGATGGCCCCGGTCAGAACAGCGAACTCCGGCCCGAAGCGCTGGTGCACCCGGCGGATGAGTTCGTCGCGAAGCTGGCGAGGGAAGTCCAGATCGATGTCCGGCAACAGGCTGGTGTCGTCGGATATGAAGCGTTCCAGCGTCAGGTCCCACTGCAGCGGGTCCACGTGGCTGATGCCGATGAGGTAGCCAACCAGCAGGGCCACCGACGATCCCCGGCCCCGGCCCGGAGGCCGCTCCTCCAAGGGCGTCTCAGGGTGGGACAGGCCTCTCTCCTCCATGATCCGCTGGGCAATCTGCACGATCTCCCGGTAGAGCAGCAGGAACCCGGCGAGGTTGTGCATTTCAATCAGCCGGAACTCTTCCCGAAGACGCTCCGCCACCTTGGGCGACATCGAGCCGTACCGCCGGACAGCGGCCTCGTAGCATAGCTGTTGCAGGTAGCTGCTCGGCGTGTAGCCCTGGGGCACGTCGGCCTCCGGCAGGGAGTAGCCGAGGTCGGCGCTGAGGTCGAAGTCGCAAAGCTCGGCTATGCGCCTGGTGTTGCGCAGGGCCTCGGGGCAGTGGCTGAAGATATGCTCCATCTCCGCCGCGGGTTTCATGCAGAAGTGGTGGTTGGGACGGATGAATCGCAGGGCCTGGTCGATGGTGGTGTTGTGGCTGGCGGCCACCAGCGCGTGCTGCAGCCGGTATCGCTCCGGGAGGTGGTAGTGCACGTCATTGCTGGCAGCCACGGGCACCCCGGCCCTCTCGGCCAGCGCGGTAAGCTCCCGGTTGCGGCCGGTGTCACCCTGCAGGAAATTCTGCTGCAGCTCCACGTAGACGCAGTCCGCATCGAAGCACTCCAGGTAGTCGTACAGCATCTGCCGGGCCTCGACGGGGCGGCCTTCCCCCAGCAGCCGGGAAAGCGGGCCATCTCGCCCTCCGGTGAGAAGGACCAGCCCCTCAGCGTGGTCGGGCAACAGCCGCGGGTCGAGCCGTGGGTCGCGGCGGTCGGCGGCGTTGGCTAGGGTGAACAGGCGGGAGAGATTGCCGTAGCCCTCCCGGGTACGGGCCAGCAGCGTCAGCCGGGAGCCGTCGTTCAGCGCCAGTTCTCCGCCGGTGATGGGCCGGATGCCCAGGCCGTTGGCCTGTCTGGCGAAGTCCAGCGCGCCGCAGAGGTTGGTGTCGGTCAGGGCCAGGCAGCCGTAGCCGTACTCGGCCGCCTGGGCCAGCAGCTCGTGGGCGTGGGATGCTCCCAGTCCGAAGGAGTAGAAGCTCTTGGCGTGGAGCTCGACGTATTCGCTGCGCATGGGTTCCGGCCGCTACCGTCCCTGCTGGTACCAGCAGTCATCATGCTGGTCCCGAAACAGGGTGACCTGTCCCCCGTCCTCCCGCTCCACCCGGTAATAAGACCTGGTCAAAGGTCTGGGCAACCACCAGAGGTCAAAGGTCCACCGCTCGGCAACCCGTGATACCTGCCTCCACCGCTCTTCCTGCCGAATGGCCTCGGGCTGGCCGTTCCGGTCCTCCCGCACCGTCACAGGTTCCGGCGACAACAGGGGGCGAATCCCGCCGCCCAGTGGGTCCAGAGGCGTCTGCACCGCCCGCATCTCCGGCGCCGGGTGCCACGGCGCCACCGGAACCACCCGGTACAGGGCGGAGCCGTTTGCCATACGTGCCTGCAGCCGGCGCTCCGCTTCCATGAGCTGTCCCCGGCGGTCCTCCCTGACGTCCGGAAGCAGGCCCAGCTGCGACCCGGACTCTCCGGTGAAACCGGACAGCATCAGGGAGAGGCCGTCTATGGGGACTTCGGGCGGTTCCGCCTCCAGCCGGCTGCGTATGATGAAAGCCGCTCTCTCCCACCGGGCCACGCCCTCCTGGAAGTTCACCGCCTTCTCCCACGGAGCGGCTCCGAACACCGGACACTCGAGGTCGGCGCGGCCTGCATAGCGCCCCCGCATGGCGGGACGGGCGTAGGCGCGCCGCAGCAGGGCGTCCACGGCCACCAGCAGCATTTCCAGCGAAGTTGACGAGAAGGGCAGCGAGGTCTGTTCCGTAACCGTCTCCCGGTGTTCCAGAGGCATGAAGGGGCGGTCGTCGCAGCCGCTGGCGAGACTCCAAGCCCATTCGCCCTCGGGCCCGAACTGGTCCACCAGCAGGTCCCGGTCCATGGCCGCCACCTGTCCCAGGGTATGCAGCCCGAAGCGTTCCAGGGCCGCTACAACTGCCCCGGAGACGGGCAACAGGGCGACCGGGCAGGGCGACAGGAACGTGGCCGCGTCGGCCGGAACGACGGTCGCCTCCAGCGGCTCGCTGCCCCGGGCGGCCACCAGCGCCGGGAATTTTCCGTGCCCGATGCCGACCTTTGGCAGCAGGTCGCGGGGCACCGCGTCCAGCAGGGCGTTCGCCAGCGGATCTTCGCCGCCGTACAGCGCTTCCAGACCATCCAGGGCCACGTAGACGACGCCGAGTCCGGCGTCCTCCACCCGGTCGCTCACTTCCTGCAGACCGCTCAGGACCTGCCGGAAAGCCTGGCGGTAGTGGGGTTCGTCCGTTTCCAGGACAACGGCGCCGGCCAGGCGTGACAGGGCCTGCTCCAGCGCCATACCCGTAGACACCCCGGCGATGGCGGGAAAGTGATCGATCACAACCGGTTTTGATTTGCTGCGGTCTGCGATCAGGAAGGAACGGTCCTTCAGGTGTGAATGGCGCTTCAGTTCGACCTTGGCCCGGAGGTGGGTAACAAGCACACAGGCGACTTTCAAAACGTCTCCAAGTGTAGGTAGTCGGGAGAGGACGGCAACAGGAAATATCCTCTTCCCAACGGAATGGCGGCGCAGGTATCGAGGGATGGCGGTGATTCCTGGGTGGCGGCGAATTGTCCGCCGCGTCGGGATCAGTCGGGCAATTCCCGACGGCTGCGGTTTACCAGAGATTCACGTCCATCGAAGAGGGGCAACCTTCCCCGGCGGTGTCTTGGAGGCCACTTCCGGTCGTCGTTTTCCCGACCATCGTCTTCCCGGTCATCATTTTCAATGAGTGGCCGTGTCTACCTTGAGGAAGGCTGGCACTGTTTATGGTATAGAACATACATTCTGCTGTCAATGAGCCTCGTGCACTGCCGACAAACCCGAGCGGCACAAAACGCGACCCGAAACCGTAAGGACTCAAGTCCGAGCCCATCGCATGGGGCGACTATGAGTATGTCGCATCACAACAATCCATATAGTCATCGCAAGCGTAATTATTAGATATAGCAATAATTTACATTGCGCATATCGATGCTGCGAAGTGGCATCAGCACGGTCTGGAGGCAGCACAATGGAATGGTTGATCACCGAAGAGGATGTTTCTCCCAGAGACCGCACCGGCGTCGAGGGGTTCATAGAACGCATGGATAGGGAGTTGCGGGGCAGCGGCACGCCCATCGAAGGGTTCCGCTTCCTGAACTCCTCTGCGGAAATGTTCCGGTATACCCGGGAGATAGAGAAGGAGGTGCGGGCAAGCCCGGCCGGCGCCCGCTTGTACACCGGGTTTCAGACCGCGGAAAAGTTCCTGGCCGAGTCGAAGAAATACCGCCGACTGCTCCGTGCCGGTGTAAAGGTGGCTGCCTTCGGCCAGGGAACAATTCCGGAAACGCCCGATGGTCTCGAACACGTATGGACACCGCTGGAACACGACACCCACGCCCTGGAAAATCAGTGGTTCATGGTATCCCCCGCACCATCTCCCATAGCCTTCATAGCCTGGGAAACTTCACAGGAACAACTGTTTGGGAAGGGAGGCCTGACGGCGCCAGGCAAGCAATTCAAGGGGTTTGCAACCAACGATTACAGGGTTACTCATGCCGTAATCGGCCATCTCGAGTCAGTCCGCGCCAGAGCAGCCGAATCATACCCGCACACGACCGAGGCCAAGGCGAAACGCATCATGGCAGTGACCCGCATGGACGACGCTCCCGAATACGCCTCCCTGCGCTCCCATGCCACGGCGATGGCCGCGCCCAACGGTGGAGCGGTGGTCCTGTTCGAAATGTCCGCTGCCTCATACCTCGTCAGTCCATACCCCGAAGAAAACCGGCAGCAATGGATAAGAACGCTGCGAGAGCCGGAACTGCGAAGACTGGGACGTTCGCCGCTGGCCAAGCAGCTCTGCGCCATCCGTTCGCAGGGCGCCGATGCCGAGGCCATTCTGCCGACCACTCACGGGTTCAAGCACCTGGCCGAATGGGCCGACCGGGAAGACGTCGACATGATCATGGTTCCACAAAGCCTGGTGAGTCCCAGCCTCTTCGACCGGCTACGGCGATACAGCCTCAACATCCTCCTGGAACACACGGGCCGCCCGGTAACAATCGTCGAACCGAGCGGTTCAACCTGGCAGGTCCAGGCAAGGCGACCAGCGACAACGATGGCCTGTCCGCTCCCGGAAAAGGTTCTACGGTAAAAGCGCCTGTCCGGACAAACGCCCTCCACCTTCAGGACAGGGAGAGGCGTTCCCATTCAAGCAGCAACGCGGTCTCCATACCGACAAACGAATATCGCGAACGGAAGCGTTCACCCGACACTCGAGACCTTCTCTTCGAGAACCTCTCCTCAAAACAGAGTAACGACCCTGGATTCCGTGATTATTGTTCGATCTTGCCTCAAGGTCGATAATAGCCAAGACGTTGCCAGCCAACCAATAAATCGGCCCCACTGAATGCGAAGTTTCAGCTTGCGGCTCGTGATCCTTCGTTCTCGACAGGAGACCAAAACAACCGGAAGAACATGCGTGAAAACATGACTTCAGAACACGACGTGCTGAAAACCAGGGCGGTCCAGGTGGGATTCGTCATGCGGTCCTACCGCGAGGCCTTCCTCAGGGAAGATGGCAGGCGAGGGCTGACGCAGGAAGAACTACTCAAAAGAATGGGCCAAGTGGACGACACCTACGCCCAACGGTTCAGCCATGCGACTGTCTCCCGGTGGGAAACCGGGGCGACCCGTCCAACGGCAGGGTGGATAAAGGTATTCGGCGACGCCCTTGGCCTTTCAGAGACTGAAATTGCGGGGCTGATACTCCTGGGCGGGCTCGCACCTGACTTCAAGGCCGCAGGACACGCCATCGCGAATGGCGAAAATGAGCTTTCGGAACATCCGCCCTTCACCGACTGGCATAACGGCCAACAGGCAATAGAAACGGCAAAAGACGGTCTGAATCCACTCAGGGAGCTGTCCGGTTTCCTCGCATTGAAGTGCCTGCCCCTCGGGCTGTTGATAGCCGGGCTTGGGTACGCCCTGTCTTTCCTGGACTGGGGTGTGGCCTGGACGCCGGTGGCCTACACGGGACTGGTCGTGGCTCTAGTGCTGGCTGTCGGCTTCGTTTTTCCAAACAGCGCCGTCCCAATGCGGGAATTCTTCTGGGTTTCGCTGTTCCTGCTGCTGAGTACGCCTCTCATGCAGTTTGCGCCAATACTGATGGACCATTACAACTTCTATAACATCGGCAACTTCGCCGGCACTCATATCCCCTACACGCTGGCCCTGTTGCTGAACCTGATTTTAGCTTCCGCCGCAGCAGTGATGTACCACCTGCTCTGGCGGTGGCAATACAACGGCGACGGATTTCGACACAACGCCTTCAAGCGGGCCGCGTGGGTAGTTATCCCGCCGGCTGCATTCGTGTACGCAGTGATCGTGGTCATCACAAACGTCTCGATATCTATCCAGATGGCCATCCTGATTCCTGTACTGACATTACTCTTCGCCGCCTTGCTGCTCCTGCGGGATCCATCCCTGAAACCCAGCGAGCGAGACCAGCAGATACTATTCCCGGCCGCGGTGGCAGGCACGATCGTGGCAACGATTGTTGGGATAGCAATCATTTTCTCGATTTATATATCTCCGAACCATCCCATGGTCCTACCCGACCACAACCTGCTGGCTTCATGGGAAATTAATTTCCAGGAATTGGGGTATGACAGAGAAGAGGCACTGGACCGGCTGAACCTGGGCTACGCGTGGCACTCCATGTCAGTGCTGGTCTACATTCTCTTCGTGGTCGGCGGTCGAGTGCTCGCGGGGATTTACCTGATGGGTAGCAACCCGGGAAGCACTCCCGCGCCCCAGGTCGGAAACCGATCGACACAAGCGGCAGAAGACCCTTTAAGGGAAAGGGAAAGTCTCGCATTCGAAGGGAACTGACCCATCGGTCGTCCGTTTGCCGCTTCCAGCGGAGAGTTGGACTAGGGAAGGTTTTCCCGCAGGCGTTCTTCCTGTTCCCGCAACTCGGGAGTCATGGCATCTCCGAATTACTCGCAATTCAAGAGCCTCCAGTTCTGGTAGACGCGCATAATGACGCCGGTTCGGGGGCGTTAGCTCATCAGAATCCATCCCAGCCTGGAATGGCGGCCGACTGCCGGATCCACTCCGCCAACTGCCCCTCGTCGAATTCACCCTCGTAGAGGTCGACCCACCTCGCGTCCGGGTCCTTGCCGCCACCGGGAGGCACGGGACTAAGCGACGCGCCATTGAGGAAGGTCACCTTCACGTAACGGGCGAAGACATGGTAGCTCTCGAACCAGCCTTGCCCTTCGATGCCGTAGAAGGGTGAGTTCCACCTCACCGCCTTGCGCACGTTGGGCACGGTGCGCACGATGAGGTCGTCAAGTCGCCGCCCGACGTCGCTCTTCCACTCCGGCATGGCCGCGATGTATGCCTGCACCGGGGCGTCGCCGTCGTCCTTCGCGATCTGGGGGTTGCCGCCCGACAGGAGCCGCACTTCCCCGTCGGTGTTTTCGGAGGTTTTCGCTGACTTTCCAGGTGCCTTACGGGGCACGGGTGCGCTCCAATTCTCGTTGTTGGGTTGCTGAAATGGGGCTGAAAATAGAAGAAGCATGTCTTTGGTGGGGGGCTAACTTAATGGAATGCAATATCGACTTCGTCTGAATTTGCTGCAGTAATTCTATCGTCAGGGCCTTGCTCTAGTGTCTCTTTCTGCGGCCCGTAGCAGAATGATGTTCAAATCTCCGCGATACTTTCTCCATGCGTATCTCTTTCCAGCCGCAGATACTCGAAGAGTATCTTCATATGTTTCGGCCAGCCCATATCTAAGAAGCACATCTACAGCATTAGTCCAGTTTTTTGCACTGACATCTGCGGTATGACGGACAATTGACGGCATGCCCATCTTCAATTCCTCACCGAGACGGCCTTCAGCATCAAGCTCTATTAGGGCCAACAATTCCACTTTCGCAGCGGGCGATAGGAATAGTGGATCTCCTTCGTTTATCCGTCTTTGACGCTCCAAGCGGAACAGAGCTAGCAGGGAGAAAAAGCTGTCAAAGACGTCGCGATGGCGATAATCGCGCTCCATTCGGTAGACATACCAAGAAACCCCTAATCTGAACCGTCTTGTCCTTCCTGCAGTGTCTCTCTGACAAGAACAAAACTCGGCAGATGCTCGTATCATCTGCTATTTAATTGGTCATACAGTGGGACAGAGTCTGCTGTCAGGAAAGAACTGCGCAGTCAGAATCGCCAACCTTAGTCGAAACAGCAAACCCATTTCCACGCGGAACGATTCACTATTCTCCTACAGAATATATGAGAAAGTAGGCCGTGTGGGGGTCGAACCCACGACACCCGGATTAAAAGTCCGGTGCTCTGCCGACTGAGCTAACGGCCCATGAAACAGCCCCCAAAGGGGCTGAATCCATTTTAGCATAGCGCCGCCGCGGCCTTGAACTGTCACCGCCAGCGGTACGCCGCTTCCACTGGGGATAGTCGGCCACTCAATCTTGCAGGTTTTGCTCGCCCTGTGGTAGTTTTGGGAAAAGACCGTAATCGCCCGAGGAGGATGAAAATGGGTTTCACTCCTAGCTACCTGGGACACGTCAACATCTACGTTCGCAACGCCAGTGACGCCCGCGACTGGTACGAATCGGTGCTGGGACTGCATACCTACGACTTCAAGGAAGGCCGCGCCGCCTTCATGTCCGCCGACCTGAACCAGTCCCACGAAATCGCCCTGATGGAAGTCGGCGAGAACGCCGACGGCCCCCGTGCCGGACAGGTGGGCCTGAACCACATGGCCTGGCGCATGGGCAGCCTGGAAGATTTGGCCGATTTCTACAACAACCTCAAGGACAAGAATGTTCCCATCCAGCGCGTGTCGGACCATGGCCTGTCGCTGGGCATCTACATCAAGGACCCCGATGGCAACGGCATTGAGGTCTACTACGAGACTCCGCGCGAGGAGTGGCACCGGCAGGATGGCCTGTTCATGAGCGGCGAGCGGCCACAGGGCAACTTCCCCGGCCCGTGGGAAGGTGACCTCGTACCCGACGGTGTGGCGGCCGCCCAGCAGAGTCGCTAGTCGGCGACGCGCATCACCTAGGTGCAATGAAGGGGCGCACAATCGTGCGCCCCTGCTGCTTTTCCGGACAATGCATTGCCGCCTACTGAACCACGACGACAGCCTCGATCTCTATCAGCATGTCCGGGTCAACCAGCCTGCTCACCTCCACGAGGGTGCTCGCCGGGTAGTCCGACGAGAAGAACTCAGCCCGCACCTCGTGAATGGCTGAGAAGTGCTCCGCCAAGTTGGTGACGAACACGGTAACCTTAACCACGTCCGCCATCGTAGCCCCGGCCGCGGCCAGGACCGACTGCACGTTCTCCAGCACCTTGCGCGTCTGGGCGCGGATGTCTCCACGGCCCACAAGCTGCCCGTCCACGCCTCGCGCCACCTGTCCCGACACGTAGACCGTGCGGCCCGACGACACGGCCACTCCTTGCGACATTATCCCCGCCGGGACGGCGACGTTGCTGCTCAGCAGAATCTCTTTGGCCATGGTGCGCCTCCCTACTTCCACTCGGCGTCGGGCGGCCACACGTTGGTGCTGCCGCGGGCCGCGCCCTGAAGGACGGGTTCTCCGCGCATCGGCCCCATGGTCTCGATGGCCTTCAGGTAGTGTTCCGACGCCTGGTGCGCGTGGAACGCGGCTTCATCCACGTAAATCTCGTAGACCCACAGTCGGTTGGGGTCGCCCGCGTCCTGGATCACGTCGAAGCGCAGGCAGCCCGGTTCCGTGTTGGCCGCGGCCTGTGCGTTGGGGAGCAGGGCCTTCACGAATTCCTCTTTACACCCCTCTTTGATCTGTATCGGCGCGATGATTACGTACATTTCGCTTCTCCTTACTTTCCCTATCGTTCCCTCTCACTCCGGTGGAGGGTCATGGTGTGGGCGCCCTCTACTTCCACTCTGCGTCGGTGGGCCAGACGTTGCTGCTGCCTCGGGCCGCGCCCTGGATTCCATCAACGCGGATGTCGGCGGTCGCGTCGCGGAACTTTATGAAGTGCGGCGCCTGTGTGTGCGCCTGGAAGGCGGCCTCGTCGTCGTACACTTCGTACAACCAGACGCGATTCTCGTCGCCGGCGTCCTGGATGACGTCGAACCGGCGGCAGCCCGGCTCATCGTTCACCGAGCCTATGGCATCCGGGACGATGGCCTCCATGAACTGTTCCTTACACCCCGGCTTGATCTGGATGGGCGCGATGATTACATACATCGTTGAATCTCCTTTCGCTTGTTGATTCGCTATCGCCTGTGTGCGCTCGTCGGCTTGAATCGTACCTTATGGCAACCCGTTTCTCAATTGGAATTTGACACCCGCGACGCCTTCGGCCCAGCGTGATACCATTGCCCAAACCGCACAGTTATCGCAGATCAGGGGGCAACGCCATGCCAGCCAGGATCGGGGCGGAATACATCGCCAACATGAAAGAAAACGGGCCGGAGGTATACCTGCACGGCGAGCGGGTCAAGGACGTCACCACCCACCCGGCCCTGCGTGGAGGCGTGGAGACGCTGGCCCGCATGTACGACATGCAGCACGACCCGGCCATTCGCGACGAAATGACCTACGTTTCCCCCACCACCGGCAACCGCGTCGGCACCTCCTTCATCACCCCGCGAACGAAGGAGGACCTCGACGCCCGCCGCATCATGATGCGCCACTGGGCCCGCGCCACCTTCGGGATGATGGGCCGAAGCCCCGACTTCATGAACGTCAACATCATGGCAATGGCCGCCGCCGGAGACTACTTCGCCCAGAACCGTCCGGAATTCAAGGACAACATCAACAACTACTACGAGCACGTCCGCGAGAAGGACCTGGTGCTCACCCACACCCTGCTCAACCTGCAGCGCAGCCGCACTCCGGGCTCCACTCCCCTCGAGGACCGCACCGACATCGCCCTCCGGGTCGAGAAGGAGACTGACGCCGGTATCGTCGTCCATGGCGCAAGGGTGCTGGCCACGCTGGCCACGCTGTCCGAAGAGATCGCCCTCTACCCCACCACCTCGCATCAGCTCCCCGGTCAGGCGCCCGAACCCTATGCGTTCGCCTTCGCCGTAGCCAACAACACGCCCGGCCTCCGCTACCAGTGCCGCGAGAGCTTCGACTTCGAGCGCTCCCACTTCGACCACCCGCTGGGTTCCCGCTTTGAGGAAGTGGACGCCGTCGCCTTCTTCGACCACGTGTTCGTGCCGCGGGAGAACGTGTTTCTGCTGGGCGACGTGGAGCTGTGCAACAACCTGCAGCAGGCCACCAACCGCCACCTGCACTCGGGCCACCAGGTGGTCACCAAGAACGTAGCCAAGTGCGAGTTCGTGCTCGGCCTGGCGACGCTGATGACCGAGACCCTCGGGTCGTCAGGGCAACAGCAGGTGCAGCAGATGATCGCCGAGATCGTTGAAAACCTGGAAGTCACCAAGGCCTGCCTGCGAGCCGCCGAAGCCGACGCCGAGGTCGACCAGTGGGGCGTGATGGCCCCGGCCGAGCTGCCCCTGCAGGCCGCCCGCAACCTGTTCATCCGGATGTACCCCCGCATGGGCGAGATCATCCACCTGCTGGGCTCCAGCAGCCTGATGGCCCTGCCCACCGAGGCCGACCTCGAGGGTCCGCTGGCCGAGGAAATCAACCTCTACCTCGAGACCGACACCACCTCTGCCCGCGACCGGGTGCGGCTCTTCCGGCTGGCCTGGGATATGTCGTGCAGCGCCTTCGGTGCGAGGCAGATACTCTACGAGCGCTTCTTCCAGGCCGACTCGGTGCGCAACGCTGTAATCCTCTACAACATGAAAGACCGCGAGCCCCATGCCGACTGGGTCCGCCAGTTCCTCGAACAGGAGTAAATGGGCGCAACTACGAACTACGGGAAGGGAGAAAAGCAATGCCGGAACCGCGAGTAATCAGGGCAAGCGAAGTCGACACGCTGCAGCGCGCCGAGGGCGTGACCGTTGCCAGTCACATCAACAAGGAATTCGGTGCAACCGAGATTTCCAGCGGCATCACCAGCTTCGAGCCGGGCCGCTCCAACACGACCCACTACCACAACGCCGAGGAATCCGTCATCGTCATCGAAGGCGAAGGCATCCTGATGATCAACGGCGTCGAGAACCGTGTCGGCGAGGGCGACGCCGCCTTCATCACCCCGGGCACGCACCATCGCCTGATCAACACCGGCGACAGCTCATTCCGCATCGCCTGGTCCTACGCCACGGTGGATGTGTCACGAACGCTGGTCGACGACTGACCGGGCGTAGAAGATCGGATTGACAGGAAGGGTGGCAGCCAAATAACGACTGCCACCCTTCTATTGCCATAGGCAAATTTCAGTGGTGTACTGCTCAGTCTTCCACCTCTACCACCATTTCCACTTCCACGGGGGCGCGCAGCGGCAGGCCGACCATGCCCACGGCCGACCGGGCGTGGCGGCCCTGGTCGCCGTAGAGGCTGACCAGAAGGTCCGACGCTCCGTTGCCCACAACGAAGTGCCGCTCAAACTCCGGGTCGGCATTGACCATCACGAGCAGCTTGACCACCCGCTTCAGCTTGTCCAGGCTGCCAACCTCAGCCTTAACCGCGGCCAGGCAGTTGAGCATGCACTGCCGCGCCGACTCGTAGCCCTGCTCCTCGGTAACGTCTCGTCCCACCTTACCTGGATGCAGGATGGAGCCGTCGGGCATGCGGCCGATATGCCCCGCAACGAACAGCAGGTTCCCCGTGCGCACAGCGGGCACAAAGTTGGCTACCGGAGCGTTCGGATCGCTCAGCGACAGTCCCATCTCGCCCAGCTTGTCTTCAACCGACATCGCTTCCCTCCTTATTTACCCAGCGCCAAATACATGAAGAGCGCAGAGGCTCCCGCCATCTCGGCGTCCTCTGCGCTCTCGGTGTTTCATCGATTCCTAGCTAGGTAGCCGGACTATCGCCTCGACCTCGACCACCAGCTCCGAGCGGACCAGTGCCGAAACGCCGACTGTCGAGCTGGCGGGCGGGTTCTCCGGCCACGTCTCCAGGCGGACCTTGGCGTAGGCCGCGTAATCTTCCATGTTGGTGAGGAAGCAGGTGATCTTCGCCACGTCTTCCATGCGGCCGCCCGCGGCTTCAACGACCCGGCGAATATTGGACATCACCTGCCTGGACTGGGCCTCGCAGCCCTCGGCCGCATTGCCGTTATCGTCCACTCCCACGTGTCCCGAAACATACAGCATGTCGCCGACCCGTACACCGGGTGAGAGGTTTGGATTGGGGGCTACACCGTGTGGAATTACTGGCGTTCGCTCTGGCATGTCGGTCTCCTGTTGAATCTGATTTTCTGCTGTGTATGGCAGGAGCGCAGAGGTGTTGTCGCCTCTGCGCTCCCATCGTCTCGCTGTGATCAACCGGCTGGCCGTGTATCAGTGGGCCACCGGGGTCGCACCGGACCGCTCCCGGTGCACTGAAATGCACCCCCTCACTCCCTCCAGCTTGGAGAACAGCTTGCTCAATTGGTCCAGGCCGGTAACGTAAACGTTGAAAGTCATGCTTGTGGTGCCGCTTGGTTGCTGCGCCGTGTTCACCGTCGAGATGTTGACTCCCTCTTCGGACACGTTCTGGGTCAGGTCTCTCAGCAGCCCGATGCGGTCGTAGGCGATCATGGTCACCCGCACCGGATAGACCTGCTTGACCTGTCCCCACTCCACCGGCACAAACCGCTCCGGCTCGTCTTCGTTCAGGATGCTGGGGCACATGCGCTTGTGCACCGTAACGCCGCGCGAACGGGTTACGAATCCGATAATATCGTCGCCAGGGATCGGGCCGCAACACCGGCCCATGCGGGTGAGCAGATCTCCCACGCCCAGCACCTTGATGCCCGTGGTGGGGCTCGAGAACGGCAGGTCCGTGCGCTTCTGCGCCAGAGGGTGTTCCGGTTCCTGTCGTGCCTCGGCGAGCTTCTGCCCAAGCTGACCCTCGCCAACGCCACCTGACCCTAGGTTGGCAAGCAGGTCATCCATGGTGTCGTACTTGAAAAGCGAGAGCACTTCACTGTCGTCGAACTTCTGGTTCAGGCGACGCATCTCCCGGCGAAGCAGCTCCCGACCGCGCTGGATGTTGATCCCCCGCTCCTGCCTTCGGAACCATTGCCTGATGCTCTGGCGCGCGCTCGCCGAACGCACGTAGCCGCGGTTGGGATTGAGCCAGTCGAGGCTCGGCCCCCTGTCGGACTTGGTGCTCATGACTTCCACGGTTTCGCCGTTCTGCAGCGCCGTGTCGAGCGGCACCAGCCGCCCGTTTACCTTGGCCCCCACGCAGCGGTTTCCCAGCTCGGTGTGGATCTTGTATGCGAAGTCCACTGGCGTGGATCCCGCGGTCAGCTCCACGATTCTGCCCTTTGGGGTATAAACGAACACCTGGTCCCGGAAGATGTCTTCCTTCACCGACTCGATGTACTCTTCGGTACTGGAGGAGTCCCGCTGCCCTTCCAGCAGTTTCCGGAACTGGCTCATCCTCTCTTCGAATTTCTTGTCCCTGGAACTGCCCTCTTTGTACCGCCAGTGAGCCGCTACCCCATACTCCGACACCTGGTGCATGGCAACGGTCTTGATCTGCACTTCAAGGTGAGAACCGCCCTCGCAGACAACCGTCGTGTGGAGGGCCTGGTACATGTTCTCCTTGGGGTTGGCGATGTAGTCGTCGATCTGGCCGGGAATGGGGTGCCATAGCTGGTGCACTATTCCCAGCACCCGGTAGCACTCCGCTTCGTGTTCCACCAGGACGCGCAGAGCAAAGAGGTCGTAGATTTCGCTAATCTGCTTGCCCTGGGCCTCGTACTTGCAAATCTTGCGATAGGTGCTGTAGATGTTCTTGGGGCGCCCGGAGACATCGGCCGTGATTCCGTCTGCTTCCAGCCCTTCCTTCAGGAGCTCGGAGACCTCGTCAACATAGGCTTCACGAACAACCCGCCTGGCCGACAGCATCCGGGAAATTTCGCGGTACTTCTCGATGTTCAGGTACCGGAATGCCAGGTCCTCCAGCTGCCATTTTATTTCCCAGATGCCCAGCCGGTGGGCAAGTGGGGAATAAATATCCAGCGTCTCCTGGGCGATGCGCCGTTGCTTCTCGGGAGGAAGGGCGTCCAGCGTCCTCATATTGTGAAGCCGGTCCGCCAGCTTGATCAAAACGACCCGAATATCCTCGGCCATGGCCACCAGCATCTTGCGGAGGCTTTCGGCATAGAGGTTGTCCGAATTATTATATGCCCCATTCAGGCCATTGGGCGGTGTATGAATGCGGGTGTCCAGCTGCGTCAGCTTGGTGACACCATCTACAAGCTTGGCTATCTCCTGACCGTACCTGCTCGACAATTCGTCCAGGGACACATCGCAGTCTTCAACAACGTCGTGAAGGAGGGCGGCCGCGATAGCCTGCTCGTCCATCCGCAGGTCGGAAAGAAAGAGGGCGATTTCCAGTGGATGGGCGATATAGGGATCGCCTGACTTTCGCAGCTGCCCCTCATGGCTGCGGTCTGCAAACTCGTAGGCGTCTCTGATCATCTCGGTGGCGTCCTCTGGCAGGTAGGCCGACACCTCTTCAATGAGCTTGTCTATTCCTTCTGTAGTCGCTACCCCAAGATGGATACCCCCGAATGCAGATTCTCACCGAAGAATCCTTTCCCCGATGCGCGCTTCCGCGGGAAGAAGGGTTAACGCCTGTCTCCTCTCTAACTGGAATGTTTCGGCTGATGTTTCCGGCTGGTAATCGCGCGGTCGATCCGCGACGAATTTACGCCTTCCACAATCCGAATTCCTTAATTCTCAATATACCATTCACCACACATTTTTGTAACGAATTTTGCATAACTATGCCGCCTCTCTCAAATTCCGCAGCCGGTTTGAGGTTTCACAGTTGCGGAAAACCTCGCCTGCCGGCTCCCGCAGCTTCGCTGCACATCAAGTGGTCTTCCACCGATTGACCGCGCAACCTTGCTCTCTTCCCCTACCTTGGGACAATATTGCCGGAATCGATCAATCAGCTATCAGCACCGTCTTGTGACACTTGGTTGTTGCCAGTCGCGGCTGACACTCTGTACCATTGTTCTCTGTACCATTGTTCTCTGTACCATTGTTCTTGGAGTGCGCCGCCCAAAGGGGTACGCTCTACTTAGCTCAGCCTTCCGCTGGCCAATATGGCCGGAAATGCTTGGAAATGGCAGGGTTTTGAAAAAATTGGCGCGCCGACCATAGTTGCGTCGACCGCGGCGCATTATTCTCCCCGGGAGGAAATAGCATGAGCGAGTCCAGTAGCAGGGTGGGAATCTTCTCCTTCGAAGTGGATAGCTCCGCCGATCCGGCTGTTCTGGCCAAGCGCGCCGAAGACCTGGGGTTCGAGTCGTTCTGGGTGCCGGAACACGCCATCCTGCCGGTAAGCACGTCGTCCCCCTATGCCGGTTCCGCCGACGGCGTGATTCCCGAGGAGTACGGCCGAATCGTCGACCCCTTCGTTGCCCTGGCCCGGGCATCGGCGGTCACTTCGCGCATCAAGCTGGGCACCGGCATCTGCCTCGTGCCCGAACGCAACCCACTGCTGCTGGCGAAGGAAATCGCGACCCTCGATCGTTACTCAGGCGGTCGCTTCATTTTCGGCATCGGCGCCGGGTGGCTGCGCGAAGAGACCGAGATATTGGGCGGCGACTTTGACCATCGCTGGTCCCAGACCCGCGAGTCCATCGAAGCGATGAAGCAGCTCTGGACGCAGGATGAAGCCGAATACCACGGCCGCTACTACGACTTCCCGCCCGTGAAGTCCATGCCCAAGCCGGTCCAGAAGCCGCACCCGCCGGTCTACCTCGGCGGCAAGGCGCGCAACGTCTTCCGCCGCGTCGTGGCCTACGGTGACGGCTGGATGCCCAACCGGACCTCCGCGGCGGAGATCCGCGCGGGCCGCGCCGCCCTGGACGAGCTTGCCGAGTCCTCCGGCCGCGACCCCGCGTCCATCGAAATCCTCGCCTTCGGATTCGGCAATCAGTTCCGCACCCGCGATGAGATTGAGGAGCTGGTGGATGCCGGCGCAGACCGCGTCACCGTCTGGTTGAACAATACCGAGGGGGAAGCCGCCGTCGCCGAAATCGAGGAAATCGCCGACTTGGTCCTCTAACGCCCAGGATTACAAGACCAGGACAACGGAACCCCCGCTACACTGGCAGCGGAGGTTCGGTGATCTCGGCCGGTAGCTCCACCTCGAACGCGTTGATGTTGAAGGCGAGGCACGAGTAATAGCCCATCAGCGTCGTCAGCTCCACCAAGCCCCGTGTGCCGAAGAGGCTCATGGCATCGTTGAAGGTTTCCTCGCTGACCCGGTGCGTGCGGAAGAACTCCCGCCCGTAGTTGATTACCGCCGATTCCGCCGACGAGAGGTCCGTCAGTTCCATTTTGTCCCGCAGCCCGTCCACCAGCGCGTCGCTCAGGCCCGAACGGCGCCCCATGGCGGCATGAGCGTTCCAGATGAACTGGCAGTCCATCTCGCGAGCGGCGACCAGCATTCCCAGCTCGCGAATGTTGGCAGGAAGACTGGACTCGTCGCCCCGCAGGTATGCTCGCAGGTGCTCCCCGCGCTTGATCAGTTCCGGCACATGAATCATCACCGACAACGGCCCGGCATCCGGGATGCTGCCCCTCTCGTTCACGTATTGGTCGAAGGCCTCCACCTGGTCTGCCGGCACCGTGTCCCTGTTGACTGTTGGAATTCTGGCCACTCTTCGCCTCCTTTGGATCTAAACTTGCGTCCTCTTACGAACAACGACGGCTCGAATGTTGGCCGCGTCCAGTAGAGAGTATAATAACCCGACTATGGAACAGGGATATCAACGCCAAGGGCTCCTCGCGTCCAGGTTGTCAATGCCCTTCGACCAGTGAACCAGAGCGGCAGCAACAAGTACCTGGTGTTCGGAGCGTTGGCGATCGGGCTTTTCGCCTCGGTCGTCGATCACGGCAGCGTCATTGTGGCGCTGCCTTCCATTGCCGAATACATGCGCATCGAGCTGCAAAGCGTGCAGTGGGTGGTTATTGGCTTTGCCCTGACCATCAGCGCCCTTCTCCTCCCCATGGGGCGCCTGGCCGACATGATCGGCCAGAAGCGCGTCTACATTCTCGGCAGCATCATCCTCGTGGTAGGAGCAGCGGCTGCGGGATTCGCTCCGAACCTTGCGACGCTCCTCTTGGCCCGAATACTTCAGGGCGTCGGCGCCGCCATGACCCAGGGCACCGGCATGGCAATCATGACGTCGGTGTTCCCGTCAAGCGAGCGCGGGCGCGCCATCGGACTGCTGATGACCACCGTGGGAGTGGGAGCGGTGGCCGGGCCTGCCATCGGCGGCTTCGTGGTGGACTTGATTCACTGGCGGGCGGTCTTCTTCCTCAATATCCCGCTGGGAGTCCTCGGAGTGGTCGCCACCCTCTTTGTGCTACGCCGATGGGAGTCCAACCGGGCACCCCGCGGCAGCGGCTTCGACTGGGCCGGCGCCATCCTGTCCACCGGTGTGCTCGTGGCGCTGCTGCTGGGTCTGACCATGGCAGTGAACCGCGGCTGGCTTTCGGTGCCCATCCTGGCGGCATTCGTGCTTTCTGGCGGCATGTTCGTTGCCTTCATCTGGTGGGAACTGCGCACCCCCGCTCCCATGTTCAACCTGCGATTCTTCCGCGACCGCGTGTTTTCATGCGGCGTAATCGCGGCCTTCCTCACCTTCCTGGGGCAGTCGTCAGTGCTGTTCCTGATGCCCTTCTACCTTCAAAATGTACTCGGTTTCAGTCCCAAAGTGGCCGGCCTCGTGGTGATGCCCGGCGCTCTCTGCATGGCCATCATGGGCTCGCTCAGCGGCACCCTCTCCGACCGGTTCGGCTGGCGATGGTTCACCGTGGGCGGAATGGTCTGTTCGGTGCTGGGACTCGCGATACTGAGCCGGGTGACCGAAGCGTCTCATCTGTGGGAGGTGATTCCCGGTCTTGTGCTGATCAATTGCGGTATGGGGATGTTCTACTCTCCCAACTCCAGCTCAATTCTGAGCGCGGTGGAACGGGACAGCTACGGCGTGGTCTCCGGCTTCCTGAACCTGGTGCGAAACTCGGCCAACGTCATCAGTCTGGCCATTGCAACTACGATCGTGACCGTGACCATGGGATCCCTAGGATTCGATCCCAGCCTGGAAGCGGTGCGCAACGACGCCGTGGAAGGCGTGCGCGGCGCGTTTACCATCGGGATGCGCAACGCTTTCTATGTTCTGGTGGCTCTGGTGATCGCTTCCATGACCGTTTCGTTCCTGCAGGGCCGACCCAGGACCTCGCATACGCTTCAGCAGACGGCCCCGCAGCCCGGCGACTGAACACCACGCCACAGGACCGGCGAAGAGAACGCCCGCACCGAAACCAGTTCGATGCGAGCGTTCCTTGCGACTGTGCCATTCCCCAGGCATGAACGTGCCGGTCCGACGGCCATGGACCTCAAGCCCGCGCCCTTACTGCCCCGTGCCAGACCTGAGGTGCGACAGTTCTTCCTCCACGATGCGGACCACCAGGTCGTCCAGCTGCTGGACCGTGTACTGGCCGACGCTGTGTGAAGTGGTCGCCACCCCTCCTTCGTCATAGAGCAGGAAGATGAACTTCCCCATCGTGTGCTGTGCGATCTGCCGGAAAATGTACTCTCCCTGGTCATCCAGGCCGCTGGAAGCAATCGGAAAAATCTTGATGCCCAGCCGGTTCGCCTCCATCATCTCTTCGGAATAGTCAGAGTCCTGCGCATAGTCGAGATGAGGCGGAGCGTCCGCCACCAGGAACACCAGCCGAATGGCGTCCTCGTGCCTCCAGTCAGGATCGTCGACGGCCACATTCAGAGCTTCGTTGAGCGACTCCGGGTAGTCCCCGCCCCCGCCTGCCTGCACTCCTTCGATCGTACGAAGGAACCGCCTCACGTTCGAGTTGAAATCATACATCCGGGTCACGTATTGATCGCCGCGGTCCCGATAGGTCACCATACCGAAGCGAAGATCCGGTCTCGACGGCAGGTCGTTGATGCGTCCTGATATGGACAGCAGCGTTTCCTTGATCCGCTCGATTTCGTCGGACATGCTTCCGGTGGAATCCACGAGGAACAGCAGGTCCAGAGGAGTACTCCCGCTCTGGTCCCTGGAGTCCAGGTCCAGCTTGACTATCCACTGGTCGCCGGCGTGGCGCTCCGCATCCAGGTACCGGCTCTCCCCATCTTTCTCAACGTACACCCGGAACAGTCCTGCTCCCCCGGTGCGACTGAAGGCCCTGGGGAAGAACAGTGTC
The DNA here is from genome assembly GCA_965261355.1 of Dehalococcoidia bacterium. Classification (GTDB taxonomy): domain Bacteria; phylum Chloroflexota; class Dehalococcoidia; order Lucifugimonadales; family UBA3495; genus VXOI01. The sequence continues at coordinate 1,493,589 of OZ253464.1, forward strand.
TTTCCGTTCGCGTATGTGTGACCCTCGAACACTGTGTCCTGATGCGTGGAAACGAAGACCTGGGCGTTCGGCACCGGTCGGTTGTTCCGGTCCAGCACTGTGATTTCGTATCGTTCCGACACGTCCACTTCCCGAACGCGCGGCCCGCGGTACTCGCGGCGATATTCCATGTAGTCGTCCCAACGCTCGTTGTCGTCCACCTCCCCGGCATTCAGATCGCTCTGCCTGGGCTGACTGGTTTCCGGGCGGCGCGTTGGGGAGGACTCCGATCCGGAACCCGGCGCGAGAGGGGCAGACGATTCCGATTCCTCGCGAACATCTCTTGCCGGAGCCGCCGTGGCTGCGGGAGCCGCCGTCGCCCTGGACGGCTCGGAATAGCCGCTGCGGTCCACCTCTTCCGCGCTGCCGCAAGCGGCAAGGGCGACCGCCGGCGACAACAGGGACAAGATCAATACAAGAATTTTCCTCAGTCCTGCCATTTCTTCACCTCGATTCCTGGAATATACGCCGACTTCCGACTCTCTGCGGCAAGCCCGCCTCGCACCTTCAATAATCGGCGAATAAAGGCACAACTCAAGACTCAGTTGTGTATCATTCGGTGAATTTTTCGTGCCATTAATGTTACAGTTGGGCGGATTTTCCTGTACATCATCCACCAGATAGCCAGATTTGAGACAGCCGGATTTGCCTGTCGCCAATCAACGATTTCGCATCCAGCCAGGCTGAACGAATTTTGCCAACTCTTGGCTCTTGTCGGACTTGCGACTGCCTCATTGTGCCCTGCAAAGCCGTTTCCATTCTGCGCAGAATCCGTGACGGGGTATAATGTGAGTAGGAGCTATGGCAACCGCACGGTTAAACAATTCGAACTCAATCGACAGCGAGAGCATGAAAAACCTGATGCTTCAGTGAAGTATCCCAGCCATTTCTCTTCACGAAACACTCACCGACGGGCCTCCCGTCTCTTCCAGACTTCGGCTCTCGCGAGAGGTGAAGTCTAATGATCAAGGTTCTCCTGATCCTGGCCGCGATAGCGGCAACGGTAGGAATAGGCTGGCCGCTGGCCAGTTCAATGGCCAGTGGCGGCCAAAACGAAGCAACCCGCCTGGTCCAGGCCGCGGACCGCACACAGAACAAAGCCCAGTCTCTCAGCCGCTCGTATAACGACCTGATACCTCCCCCAGACCCGGTATCTGCCTCCCCCGGCGACTCCCAGCGCCGCCAGCAGAGCGAGGCCGGCTCGCCCGCATCCACCGAAGAGGCGACGCCCACCCCCACCCCCACTCTGACTCCCAGCGAGCACGCGGTGAAGGATGCCATGGACTTCCTCAACCGCGCCCAGCAGGAACTGGAGCCCGGCACAACGGAATACCTGAACGCTGTGAATCTGTTGAAGGCAGCCTGGGACCCGCGCTACGCCCACGCCGTGGACGAATTCCGCCGCTTCAAGCGCCGTGTGGAACACGCCCGAGATATGTCGGATGAATACGTGGAGATTCAGCATCGCCTTACCAGCAACGTCAGCGACCCGGTCGTCCGCGAACGGCTTCAGCAGATAGACGCCCAGGAGCGGGGACTGATCGTGGAATGGCTGGCCCAGGCGGCGGACGTTCTGGCCCAGGCCGAAGCCATCAAGGTCAACCTGGACGACATGAATATTCGCATCGCCAAGCTGGAGCTTTCCGCCACCTTCGCATCGGTGTACGAGGGGTTCCACGAAATGCCGCTGGCCCTCACCACTCTTAACGGTGAGCTTGTGCGCTTCGAACAGGAAACCGAGCGAATTTACCAGGTCTTCGGCCCCAAGGCCGGGCAGTAGGAGCGCTGGGAGATGCATTCTGGAGGTGGAATCGGCCAATCTGTGATGGAGGCCCTGCGCAGCGTCTATCTGTGGCGCAATCTCATTGCCGTTGGCGGGATTGCCAGCCTGATGCTGCCGTGGGTCTACCTGGACGGCTCCTACTCTTCCTTGAGCGGTTCGGAACTGATTGCTTACACTTTCGTCACGGGCGACGAACGCTGGGAAATGATCAAGCAGTCGTTCCTTGGCTCAATGGCCCTGTTCCTGGTTCCCCTGGTCGTAGCTGCCCTGTCCATTGTGGTTTTCGCAAAGACTTTCAGGGAACAGCACACCATCCCGCTGAATGCCGTAACAGGACTGCTCCCCGCCGTCATAGTCATTCTCTCCGGCAGCGTAACCAGCAGCGAACATCTATTGGCTGGTTGGCTCGTCTTTCCGGAACCCGGCATCATCGTAATGTTCCTCTGCCAGGCCGCGCTTGCTGCCAACAGTTTGTGGAGATAACAGGGCGACTCTTTCCGCCAGGAACCCGAAACCTGGAACAGCCTCCAGCTATGTCTGCCGGTAGCGGTTCACGATCGGCAGTCGGCGGTCGCGCCCGAATGCGCGAGAAGTAATTTTCACCCCGGGCGGAGCCTGTCGTCGCTTGTACTCGTTTCTGTCCACCGCGCCGATCACCTGCCGCACGACTGCCGGGTCATGGCCCAACTCCACCATCTCGGTGAAACTCAGATCGTCCTCTACGTAAGCCTGGATCACTGGATCGAGTATCTCGTAGGGAGGAAGGCTGTCCTCGTCCAGCTGTCCCTCCCGGAGCTCGGCGCTCGGGGGTTTGTCGATGATGGACTGCGGGATGACGCCGTCTACGCTCCCAAACAGCTCCCCGTGGCAGTTGCGCCAGCGAGAAAGCTCGTACACCGTCACCTTGTGCACGTCTTTCAGCACCGCGAAGCCGCCGGCCATGTCCCCGTAAAGCGTAGCGTAGCCCATCGCCATCTCTGACTTGTTGCCGGTAGTCAGCACAATCCAGCCGAACTTGTTGGACACGGTCATCAGCACGTTGCCGCGAATGCGGGCCTGGACATTCTCTTCGGCGACGTTCGCCTCGGTGCCAGCGAAACGCTCCTCCAGCATCTCAGTAAAGGCCGTATGGGCCGGTTCGATGGCAATCTCCCAGAACTCGATGCCCAGGTTCCGCGCCAGTTCCGAAGAGTCTTCGATGCTGCCCCGAGATGAGTACCGTGAGGGCATGGTAATGCCCAGAACGTTCTCAGGCCCCAGGGCGTCCGCGGCTACGACCGCGGTCAGTGCCGAGTCGATGCCACCCGACAGACCTACGATCGCCTTGCCGAAGCCCGTCTTGTGCAGGTAGTCCCGGGTGCCCATAACCAGGGCGCGATAGATTTCCTCGACTTCATCGTACTCTTCAGGAACCTCCTGTGGCTCCACCGCGTGCCGTTCCCTGCTGAGGCTGAAATCCGGGACGCTTATACACTTCGGCAAGCCCACCGCTGCCAGGGCCTCTTCGTATTCGTCTCCGACAGTAAGACGGGGCGGCACGATGTCCAGGTCAATGTCAGCAAGGATCATCGCCTCCTGGAAGGCGGGACCACGGGTTACGACTACACCCCTCGGGTCGCAGATCATGCTGTTTCCATCGAAGATCAGCTCGTCCTGCCCGCCGACCGTGTTTAGATAGGCAACGAACATGCCGTGTTCGCTGGCCCTGGTCCCGACGATGCTGTCGCGCCGGTATGCACTCTTACCCGCGTGAAACGGCGACGCGTTAATGTTGACGACCAGTTCGGCCCCGGCCTGTCGTTGCACTGACGTTGGGCCCACCTCGTACCAGATGTCTTCGCAAACATTTACGCCGATACGAACTTCACCGAGGTCATACACGGGACAGACGCTGCCTTTCCTGAAGTAACGCTCTTCGTCGAAGACGCCGTAATTGGGCAGGAAAATCTTGTCGTAGGTATCTACCAGTCTGCCGTCGTAGCCAATTGCTGCAGCGTTAGCTATGCCTGCACCCGGGTCGTGGGGGTCCAGGGGCCGCACGTAGCCCACAACCACGACGATACCGTGCGACTCCGCTACCACTCGTTCCATTGCTTCGACGTTGCCGTCGACAAATGACCTTTTGAAGAGGAGGTCTTCAGGAGGGTAGCCCGTTGTGGCAAGTTCAGGAAAAGCTACGAGGTCCGCTCCACAATCGCGCGCGCGGCTTATGTAATCCAGCATCCGGGCCGTGTTGCCCGAAAGGTCTCCAACCGTCAGATTGAGTTGCGCCAGCGCCAAGCGAATCGTGCGGGCCATTTCAATGCCTGATTCGAATTTCGGTAAAGTATAACACCCGCATTTCCTCTTATTTGTAAACAGTACAGTCCATGATTGGAGATGTCGACCTCACCCCAAGACTCCAGTTCTCGCTGATTCCGTTTCTTTGCGCGGTGTTAAACTAGGCCGGATTCCTCAGAGTCCAGGACGTGACGATGCTCAGCGGAGCCGAGGTACGGGCGCGACTGGCGGAGACAATACCTGTTTACTACGGGTGGGTCATTTTCGCCCTCGCCAATCTACCCAGCTTCGGTGCGAGGCCTGTCGCGTCGGTGGCGGTGCTGTCGGTCTTCCTGGTCCCCATGACCGAGGCATTCGGATGGTCGCGCGGGCTGTTTTCCTTGGCTGTGAGCCTGGGCGCCGTCTGCGGGCTGGTTATGTCCCCCTTTGCGGGCCGCCTGATTGACCGATACGGGTCCGGTCTTATCTTGGCCGGGTGCTCCGCGGTGGTAGGGGCCTGCGCGCTGGGGCTGTCGTTTGTCACGCATGCGTGGTCCTTCTACGCCATCTACATCCCGGGGCGCGCTGTCTTTTCTAGCCCCCTGGAGTTGAGCACCACAACCGCCATCAGCAACTGGTTCATAAGTCGCCGTCCCATGGCCCTGGCCTGGTTCGGCGCCGTGCAGGGCGTCGGTCTGGGGCTGCTCCCCTGGGCGGCGGCCAGGCTCATCGAGGGCTTCGGATGGCAATCGGCCTGGATGGCGCTCGGGGTGTTCACTCTGGCCACCGGCGTTCTGCCCCCACTTCTGTTGATGGCGCGCCGCCCTGAAGATATGGGCCTGGCTCCAGACCCCCTAGACGACGAACCAGCGCAGTCTCTCGCTTCCGATTCCGCCGCCTCCCCTGCGAGCAGGGCGTCAGCCTGGCGAGACGCGGACTACACAGTGAAAGAAGCCGTGCGTACCCCTGCGTTCTGGATATTGGCCTTTTTCTCGATGGTCGGGTTCATGGCGCAGGCCGGAGTGAGTCTGCACCAGGCCGCGCATTACGTGGACGCTGGCGTATCCCACGGACAGGCGGCTCTTGTCGCCACCGCCTTCGCCCTGGGACAGATTCCCGGAGGCATGGTCTGGTCTCCGCTGGCCCGCCGCCTGCCAGTGCGGGTGATGCTGGCCATTTCGGCCGTTTGGCTAGCGTGCGGCGTATTTGGCATCGGTTTCTCTCACCGGCTGCTTTGGGGCATTGTGTTCGGATTCCTTTTCGGCGCGGGAGTGGGCGGACTGCACACGCTGCTGCGGCTGGCCTGGGCCGACTACTATGGGCGAGTCAACTTGGGGGCGATTCGCGGCCTGACCCTCCCTGCTCAGATTGGCGGGCAGGCCATTGGCCCTGCGGTCTCGGGCTTCATGTTCGACGCCAGTGGCGGATATTTCCTTCCCTTCGTCATATTCGGGTCTGCAGTCGGATTGTCCGCGTTCCTGGTGCTGGCTGCTGTGCCACCACGCAGAGATTCTGCCTCGGCACCCGTCCCTTCCTACTAGCTCATCCCGAAGTTGAAAGCCGGCCGACGAAGAGCTGATCCACGTTCCCGCGCCAGGACCCTCTATGCCACTTCAGGCGGAGGGTGGAAGGTCGGAGTGGTTGAGCCCGGCGAGGACTTCCGGCTATGGACTGCGAACAGCGGGTCTCCGGGAGGACTGTCCTGCGGATTGGCGAACACTCCCTGGATATCCTCGAAATTCCCAGCCGCTTCCATGTAGCTCCCCACCAGGTCTACCCTGCCCCTGTCCGACGATGCTCTCCAAATGTAGACGGCCTTGGTCGGAAACATCCTGTTGGAGAAGCTTATAATGAATATGCCACCCGGCTTGAGTATCCGGTTGATCTCGCTGAACGTGTCCACCGGATGGGTCAGATATTGGACTGATACAGTAATCGCGACTGAGTCGAAAGTGTCGTCCTTGAAGGGCAGTACCAGGTCGCCGTTCACGTCGTGAACCACCACCTCGTCCAGGTCCGGGTTGTCCTCCATCTCCTCCCGGTTCAACCCAAGCCCCACCAGGGATTCCTTGGGGTGACCGGCAGGCCAGTGGGAGCGCCAGCTGCTCATCAGGTCCAGAACCACCGAATTGGGAGGAACCAATTCCCGGAAGAGGCGGCCAACTGCAGCGATGGCCCCATCGTCTATGTGCACCACCTTGCGTGGCTGCAGGTAGAAGACGCGGTCGTTGTCTTCATCCACCCGCTCGAAATATTGAGGTGAGAACTGGGTCATTGCCGCTGCCTCCTCCGGTGCCACTGGTTTTCCTGGGTACCCTCCGCCGGAATGCCGGATTTTACCACGGCGGGCAGCCCTGCAATTCGAACTGCGGGGCTAGGCAATCTCCAAAATTCCGCTAAAATTTGCTTTTCCTACCAGCTCGCAGGGCGGATTGATTTCACATTTGGGGATGTGCGTTCATGGTTCAGCAGCAAGATGTACGCCAAGGGCATCCGTTCTTTATGTACGACTCCATCATGTCCCAGCCCGAAGCCATGAAGGACATGCTCAACAAGCACACAAACACGGTGCATCAAATAGCGGCAGAGCTGGCAAAGAAACGCCGCATCTACCTGGTGGGCATCGGGACCTCCTGGCACGCCGGTCTGGTGGCTGGCCACTGGTTCCGCAAGTTCGCCGGAACGGGACCGGTCGTCGAGGTCCGACATTCATTTGAATTCTGCGCCTATCCGCCCGACCTGAGCTCGAACGACGGCGTCATCGTCATCAGCCATCGCGGCACCAAGACGTACTCCTACCTGGCTCTGGAATTGGCAAGAAGCAATGGGGCCTATACCATCGCCATCACATCCACCGAGCCGGGGCCGCGTATAACCGTCGCCGACGATCAGCTCCAGACTGTGCCTCCCGAACGCTCGGCGGCATTCACTGTCAGCTATACTTCGGCCCTGATGGTGATGGGTATGCTGTCGGCGGCCCTCGGAGGCTGGACCGACCAGGGCGGCGATGTCGCACAACTCAGGGCCCGCCTCGACGACATTCCCGCCGCCGCAGAACAGATACTGGCCCGCCAGGGAGAGATACAGCGGGCCACGCGGCGGTTCCAGAGCCGGGAGCGCTTCATCTGCGCCGGATGGGGCCCAAACACCGCATCAGCTTACGAGGTGGCGCTGAAAATCAAGGAGACCAGCGCCTGCGACAGCGAGGGCTTGCAGATTGAGCAGCTGCTCCACGGTCCGTTCTGTTCCGTGAACCAGAAGTGCCTGGTAACACTGATCGCGCCCCCCGGCTTCGGATACGAACGGGCGATGAATGTGGCGCGGGCATCCACGGCCGTCGGCGCATCCGTCTGGGGCCTCGTTCAGGAAGGCGATGCCCTGCTGTCCGACCTCTCAACTGCCAGCTTCACCATGCCCGAAGTGCCCGAATTCTGGAGCCCGCTCGTCTATGTGCTCCCACTCCAGCTTTTCACCTACTACCTGGCCGTGGCCAGGGGCGCCCACCCTGACCTGTTCCAGCAGAACAACCCCATGCAGGCGGCGGCCCGCCGACACTACGAGCTGTGAGCAAATGGCCGCCTTCCCCTGCCGTCACGCGGCGCGGCAGGGCGGTCGAAGCCTACCAATGACTTTTGACTCATGACTTTGTGCCACGACAAACAAAAAGAAGGCTCAGGAGACAGACATGGCGACTGATGATCAGAAAGAAGTGCTGGCCGGAATTGCAGAGAGCAGGGGATATACTCTTGAGATGCACGGCATCATGGCCGCTGCAGACCCTGCATGGGTCGAGAAGTACAACGCCTTTATCGAAGCCACCTACACCGGCGAGCGCACCCTGGACCGCAAGACCAAGGAGCTGCTGCAGGTGGCCGTGGAGGCTGCGCTGCGGGCCGACGTGGACCAGATTGGCGCCCACATACGAGTTGCCCTGAGGGAGGGAGCCACGCCGACCGAGGTTCTGGAAGCCCTGCAGTGCGTCGCAATGCCCATGGGAGGCCTTGCCTTCCGCCGTGGCCTCCAGGCCTGGGCCGCTGAGACCGGCTTCTCAGCACCGGAACAGCATTAGTAAACAGAAACACAGGGCCTGGCGGATCCTTCGCCATGGAACCCTGCGTTTCCTTCAGACCAGACGCTCGCTATAGGGGCAGTAAGCGGCCTACTTCAGCCATTTGACCCGGTTGCTCAGGGTACCGATGTCACTGATGTCGATTTCGCAGAGGTCGCCGTCCTTCATGTTCTCGGTCGCGCCCTCGGTGCCCATCCAGAGAACGTCGCCCGGTACCAAAGTGAGGTACTTGCTCATCTCGCTGATGTAGGTCCGCACCCCAAACAGGGCCGTCGCAACATCATATTCGCCGACCACCCGGTCGTTCACTCGAATGACAACATGCAGGTCGTCCGGGTTCAGGTCGGTCACGATCCACGGACCCATGGGCTTGAAGGTGTCGGTGTTCTTGGCCCGCCACATCGTGCGGTCACCGCGCTGCCATGTGCGCTCGCTGACGTCGTTGCCTATGGTGTAGCCAAACACGTAATCCAGCGCGTCGGTCTCGCTTACCGGGCCTGTTGAAGTTGGGCCGCACTCCTTGCCTATCACCACCACCAGCTCGCCCTCGTACTGCAGCTCCTCGGTCGCATCCGCTGGTACCACAATGTCGTGGCCGTGCCGCACCAGCGCGTTGTTGGCCCGGTAACCGACATCGGCCTTTTTGGGCAGGTTCGGTTCCTCGCCCCGCATTTGCGCCGCCCAGGTGACGTGCTCGGGGTAGTTGATTCCCGCCGCATAGAAGGTCGGCGGGATTACCGGCACCTCCAGCTGCACGGAGCTCAGGCTGTGGGAGGCCCCGGTCTTTGCGTGTTCGCCGAAGAGGTCGCCGGAAACTTCGTGAACCGTGTCCCCTTCTATGATCCCCTGGGAAGTTGAACCGTTTGCAGTGAATCGGCACCACTTCATGAAAGCGCCTCCTTGCTACTGTCGATATTCTGCTGTGTTATCCTGTCCCGGATTTTGCATCCGGCAATTGTCTCACTTCGGCCCATATTCTAATTGAAGGAATAACATTATGCGATTGGAAGGAAAGGCGGCGGTGATAACCGGCGCAAGCCGCAACATCGGCAGGGAGATCGCCCTTATCTTTGCCCGCGAGGGCGCGGACTTGGTGCTGAACACTCGCCAGAGCGCGAAGGAATTGGACGAAGTAGCGGCCCAGTGCCGCGAACTGGGCGCGAACACCGTTACGGCGGTCTGCGACGTCGGCGATCCCGAATCCGTGCGCACTATGGTGTCAGACGGTATAGACCAGCTCGGCAAGATTGACGTGCTGGTATCGAACGTCGCCATCCGTCCCCACAGGCCCATCACCGACGTATCAGACGACGAGTGGCTTCAGGTTATGAATACCAACCTGAACTCCGCGTTCTATCTGTGCAAGGCAGTCCTCCCCGGAATGTTGGAGCGGCGCAGCGGCAGCATCATTGCCCTCGGCGGTCAGTCCTCCATCACCGGAAGGCCCAACACCACGGCCGTAACTGCCGCCAAGACGGGACTCCTCGGCCTGATCCGGGCCATCGCCGCCGAGGCCGCGCCACATAGCGTGCGCGCCAACATGGTGAACCCCGGCTCCACCGACACTTCCCGTGAGCACCCCGAGTGGTATCCGGAATTTCAGAGCGGCATGAACCGCGGCTCCTCGCAACACCTGCAGGACTTGCCCATGGGTCGCCAGGCGACGGTACAGGACGTGGCCAACGCCTGCCTGTTCTTCGCCAGCGACGAGTCGGCCTACATCACCGGCGATAGCGTAAATGTCATGGGCGGTCGCTACATCGTTTAACGGGCTAGACCGGTGTAGCCGGCTAGTCCGCGACCTCCCATGCCGCAGCGGCCGCACCCAGCAGGCCGGAGTTGTCGCCGAGTACCGAAGGCACCAGTTCGAACACCTTGTGCAGTTCGCTCATCAGCCGTGCGTGCACACCTTGGCGGATGCGCGGCAGCAGGTTCAGCTGCGACAGGCCCTCGGACACTCCGCCCCCAAGAATGATCAGGTCCGGATTGAACAGGTGTACTACGTTTGCCAGGCCAACGGCGAGCCCATTGCAGGCGCGGTCCATCACTTCGTTTGCAAGGGCATCGCCCTGCACTGCGGCAGCCACCACCGCGCGAGAAGTGACTTCCTCCGTCTTCAGTGCTGCCAGCGCTGAGTTAGCTTGCCCTCCTGACTGAAGGGCCGCACGGGCGTACTTGGCGATGGCTGTTCCTGAGGAAACCGCCTCCAAGCAGCCATGCTTTCCGCATTGGCACAGGGGTGCACTAGGCGAGGAGTCCACCGTCGTATGCCCCACCTCGGCCGTCAGCCCGTTGGCCCCCAGCAACAGCCTTCCTCCCTCCACTGCTCCGCCGCCAATTCCGGTGCTCACCGTAACGTAGAACAGGCTCCTGAGCGGATGTCCGGCCTGGACGGCGTCTCTTCCGGCGCCATAGTGAAGCTCTCCCATGGCCGCGAGATTGGCATCGTTCCCGATTACGATCGGCAGTCCAAATCGTTCCTGCCATACTTGCTTCAGCGAAACTCCGTCAAGGGCCGACAGGTTTGGCGGCTGATAAAGGACACCGCTGGAGGGATTCACCGGCCCGGCCGCCGCAATCCCTATGCTTGACGCGCGAATGTCCGTTATTGAGAAGGCCTCGTTCAAAAGGCTAGTGCCCAGGGCAAGGTATTGGTCGGTGCCCCGGCCTACCGGATTGGGGCGGCGCGCCTGCCACAGTATTTCGCCATGACGGTCAATCAGCCCTACCCTGCACCATGTCCCACCCCAGTCCGCTGCCAGCACCGCCGGCGTCGCTTGTTCATCTGTCATGTCTGGCTCTCGAAAGGGGGCGAGTCGGCAGGGCATGGCACGCACGGGCTCTTGTCATCCTCTCCGCCATTTCCCTCACTCCAGCAGCATCGAATTCAATATCCGTCTCAACCTGTCGGCGTCCATCGGGCCCGAAAATTTCCGCACAATCAATCCGTCGCGGTCTATGAAGAACTTCTCGGGAATGCCCCTCACGCCGTAGCTGATGGCAATTTTACCCTCTTCGTCTATCCCGTTGGGGTACTGATGCCCCTCTTGCTGCAGGAATAACTCGGCATCGCCAGCATTGTCCCACAGGTTTACGCCTATGAATTCGACTCCCTTGTCTCGGTACTCCCCGTATACCTGTGCCAGTACGGGGGCCTCGTCCCGGCACGGAGGGCACCAAGATGCCCAGAAATCCAGCATAACCACCCGGCCCAGCAATTGCTCCAAGGAAATCTCGCCTCCACCCACCTGAGACAGGTTGAACTCGGGTGCAGCTTCGGCGTCAACGCTCAACTCGATGGTATCGTCATTTACCGCCAGTCCACCGCGGGCTGGCCCCGAGGTTATCGAAGCCCAGGCCAATATCGCCAGCAGTGCCAGTACCGGCACGCTGACGGCAACGATTACTACGGTGCGACGTCCAAACCTGAGCCTTCCGCCGAGCATCGGAGCCCGACGGCCATCGCGGCTTTCACCCTGGCTTTCGGTGCGTGATTCCATCAGGACCAGGCATCCTCGGCCTGGCCCAACGCCCTGGTAACCAGGGCAGCCCGCTGCTGAAGATACTGCTCTTCCTCAATGCCGCCATTCTCGTACAGTTCGTCCAGGTGTGCCAGGCTGAGCACCAAATCCTCCCTTTCAGACGCTGAAATGAGGTCGCTTTCGTCCACTCGCAGTTCTCCGACACCAACCACGGCTGCCTCCGGTCGGAAACGGCGTATGGCGCCCACTATCAGCAGCGCCGCCAGTGCAGCCCCCACGGCCGAGGGGATGGCGGCGAGCCAGAATGATTCACCACCCAGCGTGCTCCCAATGCGCGCGAACATCCCCGGTTGCGGCAGGCCGGACATCACGATGTTGACGCCGGGCCCGGCCGGAATGTCGCGTCCTTCCCAGGCCCTGTAGATCTCGTCCTGAATTCCCACCGGTTGACGGGCCTCAAGCCCGCCGATCTCGATTCTGTCCCACCTTTCTGGAACAAGAACCTGAAATATGCCAGCCCCTTGCGGCAGGCTGTTGCGGTAGGTCGCGATTCCGCCATCTATCGGGAAAGTATAGGCGAAGTCCACGCTGTGCTCCCCGGGGGGCACCGGTGCGGTCAACGCAAATCCCGTTCCCACCGAGATTACCTCGCCGCCTCGCAGGTCCGACTGAACTGTGACGTTCGCCGCGTTTGGCGGCAGGGCGAAACGCATGAAACTGAACATTCCGGGGCGAGCCGTTTCCAAGTTCGGTTGCAGCGTCCGGTCTGTGGGGTTTGTGAAGCGTACGAACTCTGTAGCAGTGGCCATGCGTTGCGACACATCGAACCCTGTGATCACCATCACCTGCCGGTCAACCAGTATGATCTCCGCATCCTCGGTCGGTTCGTAAACGGAGATTGTCTTTTCTCCTTCCAGCTCATCCTCGGGAATAGTGCTCCCGTAGAAGACTCCGCCGTAATCGACACTCAGAGTGTAGACCCCTTCGGGAACTCTGGGTATTCCATCGAAAACGAAGCTCCCGTCAGGTTCGGCAAGCGTCTGGCCTGTCCCGGCCAGCGTTCCATCAGGGCCCGTAATCAGCAACAGGACGGTCAGGTTCTCGGGAACAGCGAATCCTTCGGTTCCATTTACGAGAGTCCCACGCACAGTCAGTACTTCCTGCGACTGCGCCGCTCGAGGAATGGCAATAACAAAGCCGCCCAGAATGAGTAGCGAAACGAGGAAGATTACCGGCAGTGCCGGGCTAAACCCGAGGGATTTCAATGCGGAAGGGCCGGACCTGTCTCGGTCGACGAGCGTGCTGGCCCGACAAGAGCTCCGCAATGGGGGCAGGGTGCTTCGCTCAGCGGTACCGGAGCGTCACACCTCGTGCAGGAGCCCCACGTTCCGGACGGTGTGGTCGGCATGAGTTCGGCACGAGCGCTTATCACATCCAGCTCAAGCATCAGTTCCGGCGAAGCCGCTCCACTCTCAAGCTGGGCCTTGATCGCCGCCGCCGCTTCCAGGCGGTAAGCCTGCAGCTGTTCGCGGTATTGCTCTTCGGGCATGTTGCCGAGCTGGTACTCCAGCTCGAGGGTTTCCATCGAATCAAGTATCGAGTCCAGTCCTACCCCCGCGCCTGCCACGGCTTCGGCGCCTTCTCCAGGAAGAGCGCCGGGGCTGTCCCCCTTGGAGGCCGCGAACCCCTCTCCCCTAAAGAACGAATAGCCGACCATCATCAGGCTGGAACAAGCTAGAACAACACCCATGATGACCGCGATTATTGCTTCTCCGTCCATCGGCTCAGTTTAACAGCATTCCCTGGTTACCATGGACTTCGCCTATGGCCCTTCCTAGGCAGCGGTAGGGCGGGACGCGACCCTCGCTCGGGAAGGCACGGCGGCCGTGACGCGCGACTCTTCTGGCCACAGAGCGATCACCGTGCCGAGAATCATCACGGGGCCCGCCACCCACATCCACCAGATGAGAGGGTTGACCAATATCCTGAATCCCACATCCCCGTCGGACAGGTTCTCGCTGGGCACCACGTAGAAGTCCTCAACCGGCGTGGAACGGATGGCCGCCCGGGTCGATGCCATGTTGAAGCTGGGGTAGAAAGCCCGGTTGGGGCTGATCGTGTCCAGCAGCTCGCCGTCTCGGTAAACCTCGACTGACGAAATAAACTCAGTGCGGTTCCCGTAAATAGCCTGTGTCGTTCCCAGGTAACGAATCTCGTAGTTATCGACAGCTACGCTTTCACCTGGCGACATCACCACGTCTTTCTGCGTATTGAAGAACGATGTGCCCACGATGCCCAGTGCCACCATGATCACCGCCAGGTGCACCACATACCCGCCGTAGCGGGGCCGGTTAGCCCAAATGAGGCGCGCGAAGGCGACCGCGTAGTTCTCGCTCGAGTTGCGATTCCGGGCCCGCGTACCGCGGAACCACTCCATCAGGATACCCGCCCCCACAAAGGCGACCAGACAGAACCCGGCCAGCGGGTAGGGTTGACGCAATCCCACGGCCAGCAGCACCACCAGGGCCACCACCGCCGCGCCCAACGGGACGACGAGGGCCCGGCGCACACTGGCCCAGTTCGCACGGCGCCAAGGCAGCATCGGCCCGACACCCATCAGGAACACCAGTCCCAGCATCAGCGGCCCGTTGACCTGGTCATAGAACGGCCTCGCCACAGTGATCTCGTCCCCGCTGGTCAATCGCGAGATGAGCGGATACACCGTGCCCCAGAGCGTGACGAAGGCAATGGCCAGCAGCAGCATGTTGTTGACGAGAAACGCTGCTTCTCGAGAAAGCATTGAGTCCAGGTTCTGCGCGCTTTTGAGCAGCGGATAACGCCAGAAAAAGATCACGAACGGCACTATCACGCCAACGGCGAGGAACATCAGGAACACCCATCCCAGCGTCGAAGCTCCGAAGGAGTGTACCGACGGCACCGACCCGCCCCGGTTCATGAACATTCCATAGAGGGCAAGTCCAAATGCGATGTTGATCAGCGCAATGTTCCACATGCGGAACATCCCTCGCCGCTTCTGCACCATGATTGAGTGAATGAATGCTGTCAGGGCCAGCCACGGCATAAAGGCGGCGTTTTCCACCGGGTCCCAGAACCAGTATCCGCCCCAGCCAAGTATGGTGTATGCCCACCACGAGCCCAGCAGCAACCCGCTGGCAAGTAGTGCCCACGTGATGATTCCCCACACCCGTCCTGCGTCGACCCACTCGTCGCCCGTCTGCCTGGCCAGCAGCGAACCAAGGGCGAAGGAAAACGGAATGCTGATGCCCACCAGTCCCGCCATCAACGCCGGCGGATGGAAGAACATCCCGAAGTGAGTGAGCAGCGGATTTATGCCCTCCCCGTCCATGGGGACAAAGGGCAGCTTCTCGAAGGGGTTGGCCATCACCGCCGTGACAGCCAGGAAGAAAGTCAGTATCAGCATCAACGTGCCGGTGGTAAAGGGAAGGGCATCGCGCACCCGCTCCGGTGCGCGCCACACCGCCACCGCCGCCATAACCGACAGCACCATGGCTATGTAAAGCAACGAACCTTCGTTGCCGGCATAAAATGCCACCCAGGTGAAGTGGTTAGGCATCGCCAGATCGCTGTGCCTGGCCACATAGGCTATTTCGAAATCTCTCGCTATGAACGATACAACAAGGCTCAGCGTGGAAACGAACAACACTACCACGGTGGCATACATAGCGGACTGCCCGCTGTCCACCAGAGCCGCAGAACCGCGCAGCTTTCCTGACACCGATGCGACGCTGGAGTAGGCGGCCAGCGCCAGCGCCATCCAGAGGCTGATAGCACCCAGGTCACCCATTTCGTGGCGACTCCCGGCGCGTGGCCCCATCAGCGTTTGCGTCGGTGGAGGCGTCGGATTGAGAGCCCTGGTCGGGCCTTCTGCCGCGGCGGACCGCCAACGTGCGGTCCACTATCTCGAGGTAAGCCGATAGATCGGCTTCCGGGGGAAGCTTCGTCTCTTCTTCCTCTTGATGTTCTGTTGCCGACGCCTGGGAGCGGTTCCTACCGGCACCGACGAATGCAACGGAAGGAAGGCCGGTGTGCCTTGTCATCGACCGAACGATCAGGAACAGCAACGCCAGTCCCGCCGCCACTCCGGCCACCGGCAATATCCACGCCACGAGGTTGGCTCCCGATTTCGGAGGCGCAGCCAAGATGTCCGGTCCATAACGGTCCACGAAGTAGTCCAGGATCTCCTCCCTCGACCTGCCTTCAGCCAGCATCTCGCGAATAATGGCTCGCATCTGGAAGGAGATCTCCACCTGCGCCTGATCGATAGTTTCAGCGGGGCAGACAGGACACATGATCATCTTGTCGATGGCCTGCGCATCCCTTTCCAACTCTTCGTCCGTTGCCTGGGCGGCAACCGCGGAGGGAAACACCGTGATAGCAAGAGCGATGAGCAAAATTAAAGCGCACCGTTGTCGATGAGAGAGATTCTTGTACATTCTCAAGAACCCTCCACGCCAACCCGTGCGCTCGTTAAAAATCCGGAAAGCGAAACTACTTTGGCAACCCGTTTATGTACTCGGCCAAGTCCCACCGCTCGTCTTCGCTCAACAACTTGCCGAAGGGCGGCATTACTGTGTCCGGACCAAAGGGACGCGTTGCTAACCTGAGGGGCGCCACTATCTTCTCGGGAGTCAGCGTCGTGAGGTCGGGTGTGATCGCGGTCTCATACCCGTAGCCGTTAATCAGCAGGTTGAGAACCGGGCCATCGCCCCTCGCACCTTCCCCGTGGCACACCTGGCAATTCACTTCGTAGAGATGCACAACGGTATCGTTGGTGGTATTCGGCGGCGGTGGGAAGTACGCCACCGCACCGGCCACGCCCGACAGGCGAGGCGGTTCGTGGGACTTAAATGACTGCTGGTAGTGCTGTTCGTAAAAGATGTCTACCGGGTACGAGCCAGATGTACAGCCCACTGCTGTCAAGACAGCAACCAGGGCTAGTCCCGCCACAATCGCCTTGAACGACCGGGAAGTGGCCCCTCCGGCCCTGGTTCTGGGTGCCGGCGAGACGGAATTGTTGCTGTTTCTCTTGAGCCTAAGCATCTGGAAAATCACTTCTGGAAACCGCGCCTTAGCTTTCGCGAACCACGTCGACGGCGCCCGCCTGCGTGAACAGGGTGGAAACCTGGGTCAACTGGTCTTCCTCGACATTCACCAGCACACCAATGTAGCCCTCGGTGATACGGGTGTCGTAGAGACCCTGCTTGAAGCTGGGGAGCCTCGACTCGAAGATAATACCGATGATGGTGAAAATTATCGCCGTGAGCATCGTGCTCTCGTAGGTGACCACCGCCATCGGAGGAAGCGACAGAATGGGCTTTCCGGCCTGCACCAGCGGGTAAGCCATCTGCGTCATCGACGTAAGCAGGATGCCTATGGTCAGTCCGACCAAGGCTCCGCACAAGGGGAATATGTATAAGCGGTGCCCTTCGTGCCGTTCACCGAACGCCCCTTCGGGATACGGCGTATCCGTCAGGAAGTCATAATCGTTCTGCGACACGCCGACCCTTTGCAGCTCGTCGCCCGCCTCTGCGGCGTAATTTGCGTCTTCGAAAAGACCCAGTATCGCTCGTTTTGCCATGTCTGATCCCTCTTAAGCTACCCGATCATCCGGGATGACAGGGAATTGCTCCTCGCGCTCAGTCTTCCCGGTATACGGCGGGGACGGTTCTGCGCCCAATCTGCACTTCCGTCCGGAGTATTTCTGCTTCCTTGACATCGTAGAGCGGTATCAGCGGAGCCACTCTTGCGATCAGCAGCATCAGCATCGAGACCAGCGCGAAGGTTCCTCCGATGATGGTCCACTCCACGGCGCTCGGCGCATACACGTTGTACCAGCTGAATGTAAACACCTGTTTGTTCTGCAGGCCAGGCACGATGATGATGAACCGCTCCAGCCACATCCCGATATTTACTGAGATACAGGCCGTTGACATTATCCAGAGGTTCCTGCGGAACATTCTGGGCAGCCACAGCGCCACTGGCAGGAAGTAGGTGGTGAACACGAACACCATCATCCAGATATTCCATGGGTTCTGCATAAACTGCAGATCGCGCACCGCCAGCTCGTCCGCCTCCCTCCCGTAGAAGCCGAACAGCACTTCCATCACGAAGAAATAGAACCAGCCCGTCGCCACCACGATCAGCAGGCGTCCCAGCGCATCAATGTGCTCGTGTCGGATGTAGTTCTGCCAGCTGTAGATGTAGCGCAGAATTATCATCACGAAGGCCACGGCCGACACGCCGGAGTGGACCGCACCTACCACGAAGTAGGGCGCGAAAATCGTTGAATGCCAAGACTTCACCGCCACCGCCATACCGAAGTCCCAGGACACTATGCTGTGCACCGAGACGAATACCGGCAGGATCAGCGCAGACAGTAACACGCCCGCGATGATTTGCAGCTTCCACTGCCGCGGATTCCCTCGCCAGCCCATCGCCAGGATTCCGTATATGCGGTGGGGCATCCCCGTGGTCCTGTCCCTTAGCACGGCAAAGTCGGGGACGAGAGCAACCAGCACAAACAGAATGCTGGAAGTCAGATACGTGTACACCGCGCTCGGGTCCCACACCAGAGGCGACCGCACATTCGGCCAGATCCCTCTGGCGTAGTCATAGGGCATGAAGGGCACGGTGTAGATCCAGTACACCAGGCGCCACGGCCGTCCCGTGTGAATCAGAGGCATCAGCATCGCCGTCATCAGCGAGAAGACGGTCAGGATTTCGGCTGCCCGCGTCGCTGGCCTGCGCCATTCCGCCTTGGAAAGGCGAAGGATCGCGGACAGCATCACTCCAGCGTGGCTGATTCCAATCCAGAACACGAAATTGGTGATGAAGAAGCCCCACATCACCGGCCGGTTCATCCCGGTAACTCCCAAGCCCTTGTTCACCATCAAACCGGCGGCGCTCATCGCGCCCAGCACTATCAGCCCCAACAACGCCACAGTGATCCAGAACCACTTCGGCGAATGCAGGATCGATGACAGCAGATCGCGGTTGATCTGCCGGGACGGTAAGGGCCTGCCTTCTTGCATTCTTAGTAGTGAGAGGGGAGGAGAGAACGGAGGGTTAGTTGGTCCCTCGCTGCTCGCTTCTCGATACCCACTCCTCCTTGATTATTCGGGTTTGGCCAGTACCAGGTATTCCCCGCGTATGAACCGCGACATACGAGTGTACAGCGCCCCTTCCTTTACTTCCCAGACGGAGATCAAGGGCACAACGCGGGTCGCCAGGAGATAGATGAATGCTGCTCCGCCAATGCCGCCAATGACAATGAAAATGTCCCAGATGTCAGGGTATGCAGCCGCCGGCACATGGTCCAGGAACGCGGCGTAGATGTTCCCCGAGTTGGCGCCGCCTACGAACACCCTGACGCTGAACATCAGGGCACCCGCAGCCGCCGAAATGCCGGCCAGAGGCGGTCCCCACGCGCTGCGTCGCACTGGATTCCATAGCAGCAGCAGGAAGGGTATCGCAAAGCTGAGCGCTAGGTTCGCCACAAAAACTCCACCGTAGGACTGGGAGAACAGGTACTTGATGATGTTCTGCTCAACGGTCAGTCGGCCATACCAATAGGTGATGAAGAAGGCAAATAGGTGGTAGGCCCAGAGAAGCGTCAATCCCAATTGTATCTTGCTGGCCGACCAGAAAACCGACTTGCCGTAGTATTCCTGGAAGCCTCCCCAGCGTCGCATCACATACAGGATTATGAGGCAGCTACCCAGCGCCACCTGCAATCCCGTCAGGCTGTAGAACACCGGGAAGATGGAGTCCTTCCAGCCCGGAATCATGCTCTGGGCATAGTCCGAACTGATGATGAAATGCACAAAGATGAGCGTCATGAAGTAGAAGGCGCCAAGCAGGGCCAAACCCGCCTTCTGCGCATTCCACTGTCGCTTGGTCCCGTACCAGTGCCCCGCAAGGGTGCGGTACAGCCACCCACGGAAACCTGTCGCCGTATTTCGCGCCTCTGCCATGTCAGGCACCGCAGACAGCCACAGAATGAACAGCGCCGTCACTGCCAGACCTATGATTCCCACCAAGTCCCATGCATGGGGAGCACCTATCGGCCCCTCGAACCAGATGGTCCTACGGATCTCCAGGTCATGTCCTTCAACTGGGCCGGGGTTCGCGATTGGCGGCAGTATCAGCATCATCGGAATGAAGGTGATGATGTTGAAAATACCCACAACTGCGAACAGTTCGGATACCCGCGAGAGCGGCCTGCGCCAATGGCTCTTGGTGAACCGGAAGGCAACGGCAGCCACTGGTGCGGAGCTGGTGACCATAAAGACAAAGGAAAAGGTCGCCATGTAGTAGCCCCAAGGGGCCCGATCGTCGAACCCGTCGGCGGCCGCCCTGGCGATGAACCCCACAACGCCCAGTACCAGCAGGACCAAACTGCCCAGCAGCGCCAGGGTGAAGCCCCTCGGCATGGAGGTGACTTTCTCCGCCATGTCGCGCGTCATCACCCTGGGGTTGGGGAATACCCACATCCCGGGGTAGTGACCACCGGAAACGCCCCCGTGACCTTCACCGTGGGCTACGCCGTGATGGAGATGTTCGCTTTCGCTGGCTGCCATCTGGATACTTCGCCTGCTTCCTTACATTCCTTTATCGCGTGGGCAGAAAACCCGCACATTAGTGGGCACTCTCGCCTACGGGATATTTATCCACCCTCTTCAGGTAGATCACGTTGGGCTTCGTCGCCATCTCTTCCAAGAGCCGGTAGACTCTCGTCTTCGATTCGTCAACGTACTCGCCGTGATGGAACTTGTCGTACTGCTCGTTTGCCTTTTCGAAGTATTGGAACACGGGACCGGTCGGGTCCTTCTGCTCGCCGAACTTCAGCGCATTCGTCGGGCAGGCCTGGGCGCATGCCGGCAGGAAGTTGCCGTCCTTCATTCGCTGGTAGTTCAGGTACCGCCCCTGCGTCGGCGACGGCGGATTTGCTTCTGGGATCCGCTCGCCTGTCATCGGCTCCACGCCCCGGCGTTCCACAGTGATCTCCCCCCGCCGTATCCGCTGCACGCAGAACGAACAACGCTCCATTACGCCACGGCTGCGCACGGTAACGTCGGGGTTCAGCTGGTTCTTCAGCCGCTCCGGCCACGTTGGCTCCCACCAGTTGAAGAATCTAACCTGGTAGGGACAGTTGTTGGCGCAGTAGCGAGTGCCCACGCACCGGTTGTAGACCTGCACGTTCATGCCCTCATCGTTGTGGTAGGTCGCGAAGACCGGGCAGACTGGCTCGCAGGGCGCGTTTTCGCAGTGCTGGCACATAATGGGAATGAAACGCGCCTTGACGTTGGGGAATTCGCCTTCCCAGTAACGCTCAATGCGAATCCATTCGTAGGCCCTGGCCTGCTGGAAGGCTTCCCTATCATTTATGGGCAGGTTGTTCTCCGCCTGGCATGCCACCACGCACGCCTGACAACCGGTGCACCGGTCCAGGTCTACAACCATTCCCCATTTGTGGTCTATTCTGGTCGTTACCATTCTTTATATCCAGCAGCTGCGAGAGGCATGCTCTCAACGCCGTATGATCGCTGTTTTGCTTTCACCTAGTAGTTGCCCGGCGCGATGGTCTTGATAATCTCTTCCGCGGCGCTCAGGCCCACTTCCACGGCCCTCGTGGTGCCCTCCAGCTTTGAAAGGCGCACGCTTTCTCCGGTCGGCGCGATGCGCACTCGCGTGCCAGCCCATGCCAGCGACCCGGCGCCGGCAACCCGTGTCGGTTCCAGGATCTCATTCACGTTGGAGCTTTCCGTGCTGGGACGGTCGGTGGCCCACTCGGAGCCGTGCCGGCGTCCCCCGCCGAAGGGTACGCTAACCACCTCGGGCGGCGCCGCAGGAGACAGGAACGCAACGGCCCTTATCGAGCCCTGCGAAGAATCTATTCGCACCACGTCGCCCTGCCGGATGCCAAACCGGTCCGCGGTCTGGTCGTTCAACTCGATCCACGTTTGCCACGTCATCGACGTTACCGGGTCTGGCGCACCCTGTAGCCACGGCAGGTGGGCGTGATCTCCGTTCTGCAGCGTGTTGTGCGCGAAGGGCGCGAGATAGAGAGTCCCCGGTCCGCCAAAGCCGGCCAATGTCGGCTGCGATGCGCTTCGGGCGATTTCCCGCAGGAGCCCTGCCCGCGGCCGTGGAACGCTCGGCCCCGTCGCCGATTCGTCCCACCAGCCTCCGCGGCGGAGCATCCCAGTCCAGAATTCCTCGGCTGAAGCAGCATCGACAGAGCCTCGGTTCTCCTCAAACAGTGCCGTCGCCGCGTCCTTCAGCATCGACTCGTAGCTGTTCCAAGGAAGCTGATCACCCAGACCCAGGTCACCGGCTGCCGCCAGAAGCACGTCAGGGAAGCTGCGCGGGTCCAAGTCCCACAGGGGGTTGACCACCGGTTGCTGCAACCCCGCCACCTGGTACCCGGGCGCCGGGTCCGGTATGTCGTCACCCCAGTCCTCGAGATACACACGGTCGGGCAGCAGCAGGTCCGCCAGCGCACTGGTGTCGTCGATGAACGGCGAGAAACTGACGATGAACAGGTCCTGTGCGCTTTCAATCGCGTCCCTGAGTCGCAACGATCCGGGCAGACCATGCACCGGGTCGACGTTGTGCACCAGCAACATTCGAATCTCGCCACTGCGAATCCGCTCCGCCAGGCTCTCGAATTCGTCGATGCTTGAAGCTGCGGCAGAGGCGGGGACGCCTTCCCAAGGACTGGACGGATTCAGCGTAACGCCACCCTTCGCCCCTACACTGCCCACCAGCCAGTTGAGCACGGTGGCCGCCTCAACGTTGAAGAGTCCGTTGCTGTGTGCGCCCGCGGAGCCGCCGCCGATGGCGATGCTGGGCCCATGCCTCGCGAAGTCGCGTGCCAACTCTCTTATGAATTCAGCGGGATCTCCACCTGCGATCTCCGGCGTAAGCCCCACCGCCTGAACTACCGACTCCGGACGGAATCCGTTCAACATGTCCCGTCCGCTGTCTCCGCCCAGCAGTGCGTTCACGTCTACGCTCGGCGCCTGCAGGTCCTCCTCGATGATGACCTGGGCAATGCTCATCGCCAGGTAGCCTTCCCATCCCGGTCGTACGGGAATCCACTTGTCGGCGTTGGCTGCTGTCATCGAGAAGCGGGAGTCGATTTGGTACAGCGTCCCTCGCTCGCTCCGTCCTTCACCCTGACGGAATTCTCCATAACCGCGGTTCCATCGTGTAGGAGAAATCCACGTTGATAGAAAGTCAGCGCCGAACGAGAGGATAAAGTTGGCGTTTTCCAGGTCGAAGTCCGGAAGAACGTCCTGCTCGTATACCTTCTTGACGGCGGCACGGTAGACGCTGTCATCCGTCGCTTCGAACTTGAGGTGCTCGATGCCGGTAGCCTCGGCGAACCGGCTGGTCAGCATCCCCAGGTGTCCGCGCATCGGCTTGGTGATCATCGCCGCGTACTCGCCGCGGTCGTTGATCTGCCTAACCAGGGTGTTCATTCCTTCCGAGTCCCAGGAGATGGCGTCGAACAGACCCGAGCCGCGGTTGCCCCCCCGCTTCATCGGGCCGGAAACTCGGTCGGGATGGTAGAGGGCCTGTACACCGGCCTCGCACCTGGCGTGACTCTTGCCCTGGTTGGTCGGGTAAAAGGGGTTGCCCTGAATCTTCTTGGCCCGCCCTTCCATCACCCGAACCAGTATGCCCTCGCACGATGAGCAGTTCCGGCAAAGGCTGGTGTACCAGTTATCCTTGCCACGCACCAAGTCTTCGGGGAGGCTGACGGGGCTCTGGATACTCAGCTCGCCTTCGCGAATGCCGAAGCCTTCGCATGCCACTGCGCCGACGGCCGAGAGGCCTGCCCAAGCCAGAAAATGTCGCCTAGTTAGTTTCATTGATACCGCTTAGCCAGCCTTTAATAAACCCTTCTATATCCGGTGCGAGCGCCCCTTAAGGCCCGCCTACTTGTGGCACACCGTGCAGTCAGTGGGAACGTTGTTCATCCGGTGGCAGTCCAAGCAGGTGCCCATCTTCAGAGACTGTCCTTCTTTGGGCTGGACTTCCCTCATGCTGCCCACGTCGCCATGGCATATGGAGCAGGTCTCAGCTATGCCGTACGGGCCGGATATTTCTTTGCCGTTGATGTCGAATCTGGGAACGTCTCCCTCTCCCATCTCGCTGGTGAAGAGGCGGATATGGGCCTCGTGCACGAACCGGACGTGATCTGGCAATCGATGCACCCGTTCCCAGTCTATGGGCTCACCGTCCGCAAAATGTTGCTGCACCAACGCGATTTCCGTTCGCGCATCGTTGGTCCTGCCGGAAATGTCCTTGTGGCAGAACAGGCACTGTTCCACTGCCGGCACCGTGGCTGCGTCTCCCTTAGTCACGTTCCGGTGGCAGAACTCGCACTGAATGTTGTTTTCCTCAACGTGGACGGTATGAGGGAACTCAATTGGCTGCGCGGCCGCGTTGCCGAGACCGAATGGTGGATTGGAAAACCACGAAATCATCAATACCACTAGCACAAAACCGATGATGACCGTAAAAACCCCGCCGGCCACCATTAGCGGAATCATTTTGCTGGTGGGTCTCATACCTGGCGGCCTCGTGGCCCAAGCGTTTGAAGTGTGCCCTTCATGCTGAGTAGTTTGCCCTTTGGTTCTGAGGTGTTGCCTGCAAAGCTGCGCCTAAATGAGCAGGCGGTTCCAAAAGTTTCTAACGTCGAGGGTCTGATTGATGCCGAGGATCAACACTATGATGGCCGCCACTGCCACCACCAAGGCGAAGGCGATCAGGGGAAATCGCAACTTCGAGGCGCTGGCGGGCAGGTGGCCCGTGGCCACCGCAGAAGGAATCAAGGCGTATGCGGTCAGAATCGACATGGCGAAGACTACTACCAGCGGAAAGTAGATCCAGAACCACTGAAGGAAAAGGCTAATGTTGTTCCAGTCTGTGCTATCTAGGGCTTTCGGATCCATCTGGAACGCTGCTCTCCTGATCCCGGCCGCACCGTCCGTATCGATGCAACCGATCCCGACTCGGTTTTCCCAACTCAGTCCACGCTTGGCCGAACTGCCGCTTTACGAAAATCTCGGCCCGAGATTCTGCCGGGCCAGAAAGCGAGTGAAAATTATCACACACTCAATGGAGTGTCAAGGGATTCAGATACGCTCCAAGCAAGATTCCCTCGACTTCTAATACCACACCGCATGGTCAAAATCAGCTTCGGGCTATTCAATCCCGACGGATTCGGCCACTATAGATAAGGAGTATCACAGGAGGGAAAGACATGCCCGCCAGGAACGGGATTCAGTACGTCGAGAGATTGAAGGAACGGCCGCCATCCCTCTACTTGCGGGGAGAGCGGGTCAAGGATCCCACAACACACCCGGGCCTCAGCGGAGGCGTACAGACCGTGGCCAGGCTGTACGACCTCCAACACGATGCGGAGTCAAGGGATGAGATGACTTTCACGTCGCCCACCTCAGGCGATCCGGTGGGACTCTCGTTCATCACTCCCCGTTCCGCCGAGGACCTCGACGCTCGGCGCAGGATGATGCGGCGCTGGGCCCAGGTCTCCTGCGGCATGATGGGGCGCACTCCCGACTTCCTCAACGTCAGCCTGATGGCCATGGCCGCCGCGGGAGACTACTTCGGCGAGGACCGGCCCGAGTTCAAGCAGAACATCCGCAACTACTAAGACAAGGTGCGCGAGGAAGACCTCGTCCTGACCCATACGCTCGTGAACCTGCAGCGCAGCCGCGCCGTCTCTGACAGCATCCTCCACGACAACACCGACATCGCCCTGTCCGTGGTCAAGGAGACCGACGCGGGCATCGTGGTGCACGGGGCAAGGCTGCTTGCCACCCTCCCAATCTCCGACGAGATTGCGGTCTACCCCGCTCGCTCCCACCGCCTTCCCTCCGGAGCGCCCGGCCGCACTTCCTTCGCCTTCGCTCTCCCCTGCGACGCGCCGGGCCTGAAATTCCTCTGCCGCGAGAGTTTCGACCTCGGTCGCTCCCGGTTCGACCACCCGCTTGGGTCGCGATTCGAGGAGATGGACGCCCTGGCCTTCTTTGACAACGTGTTCGTGCCCTGGGAGCGGGTCTTCCTGCTTGGCGACCCCGACCGTTGCAACAATATGTCCCGGCGCACACACCAATATCTTCACTCGGGTCACCAGGTCGTGACCAAGAACGTAGTCAAGCTGGAGTTTGTACTGGGCCTCGCCAACCTGATGCAGGAGGTCCTCGGATCGGGACAGCAACCTCAGATACTTCAGATGACTGCGGAGATCATCGAGAGTCTGGAAACCACCAAGGCGCTCTTGCGCGCCGCAGAGGCCGACGCGAACTTCGACGAGTGGGGGGTCCTCTGCCCTCAGGAAATGCCCCTGACCGTCGCAAGGCACCTGTTCATCCGAATGTATCCTCGGATGGGCGAAATCCTGCAGCTCATGGGGTCCAGCAGTCTCATGGCCCTGCCCATGGAAGCGGACCTGAAGGGCCCAATGGCCGACGATCTCGCCGCCTACCTCGACACCGACACTGCCACGGCGGAAGACCGCGTCAGGCTGTTCCGCCTGGCTTGGGACACCTGCTGCAGCGCCTTCGGTTCGCGGCAGATCCTTTACGAACGCTTCTTCCAGGGCGACGCCTACCGCAACGTGGTGCTGCTCAACATCCTGTACGACAAAGAGCCCGCAACCGCCTTCGTCCGCGAGTTTCTGGACGAGGAGTGACCCTCTCCAACATTCTCGGCAAGTGGACACACCCGGCAAGTGGACACGATAGCGAAGGGGCGCATTTCAGCGCCCCTTCATTCATTTGCCTCTGACCGTCTCCGTCCATTTGCCTCTAGCCGTCTCCGTCGCCCCCGGCGGGAACCGGGACCACGGCAGGAGTCGGCGCGGGTCGAGGGCGCGCGGTGGCCGGCCTCAACTGGGCCTCGTCGGGAAGTTCGCTTTCCCAGTCAGGTATCAACACCTGCGAGTTGCTGTCCAATAGCGTGATCACCACGACACCGCCGAGGCTGTAGGCCATCGACAGGCCCAGAACCGCCATGTACGAGCCGGTTGTGTACATTATCAGACCTGCCAGCGCGGTCGCGACGAAGTGGCCCATCAGCGCGCCGGTGGTCTGCCAGCCGTATACCGTGCCCATCGGCCCATCGCCGAAATACTGCCGGTTGATTATCAGGTAACCGGTCCACTCTCCGCCGAAGCCGACCCCGAAGGTGACCGCGAACAGGAAGAAGACCCAAGGCTCCGCCGGACCGAACATGATGATGGGGACTGTGAGTCCCTGTATCGCCAGGCTCATGGCCATCATCCGGCGGGTGCCATAAATCTCGGCCAGCACCGGCGTCCCGAACCGGCTGATGATGCTCACCAGCGAAATAACAGTGAGAATTAACCCTCCGGTGGCCAGCGCCCTGCCCCCGGTGAATACCTCCGAGTCAATGGCAAACTTGACGACGTATATCAGGATGATGCCGTGGCCGGCACAACCCAGACCGTGAATCAGGGGCAGGTTCCAGAATGGACGCGTACGCCGGATGCTCTTGTTGAACACCGCCATCCGTAGACGTTCCATTCCCTTTTCCAGCCGAACGGGTACTGGGTCTCCCGCCCTCACGCCGTAGGGTTCAATTCCGATATCACTCGGCCGGCTGCGCATCAGCGGCACCAGGGCCAGCATCGCTCCGCCACCCAGCAGACCGATGACTATGAAGTTCCCCTGCCATCCCAGGGTCTCAATGAGAAACCCGGCGACTGGAGCGAAAATGCCCGTGCCGAGGCCACCCGCGGCCCACAATATCCCTATTCCCAGTCCCAGCCGGCGCCGGAACCAACCACTCACCGATGCCATCAGCGGCACCATACCCAGCGACTGCGTGAGAGACAGCAGCACTCCGAAGAACAGGAAAAACTGCCAAACCTCTCTGACCTGGCTGAGGAGCAGCATGCTGATCAGGTACATGATAGCCGCCGCCAGCAGCATAATTCGCGAGCCGAAACGGTCACCCATCCATCCGGTCACCGGAGCGTAGAGCGCACCGAACCCGTAGTATGCCGCGATGCCCAGAGTGACCAGGCTCTCGTTCCAGCCGAACGGCCCTTCCTGGTCCGTCAGCGGCGGCAGCATGATGCCAGCCGCCATGCTGATGGAACTGGCAAAAATCTGCACCGTGGCCAGGATTGCGATGATTATCCAGCTGTAGTGGAAAGGCAGCCTTGCCGCGAGACCCTTGGGCTGAAAATCGGTGTCAGAGGAACCGGGGGAGGTAGCGTCGGAGCGCCTTTGCAAATCATCAACTCAGCGGCAGAAATCATACGTAAAAGTAATTAACTGCTAGGGATAATATCATCATGGGGCCTGTTAATACAGGAGAGGCGCTCCGGATACCGCCCCGCAAGCGCCTCATCATCACCTTTGCCAGCAAATCTGCCGATCAGGGCATTATGTTCATTTGCCGCACCATGGACTCGCCTAGTGCCGTGTCTCCCTCAATGGACACCTTGCCTGACTGCAGCACTTCTTCCGGATCCCACCGGCCACATCCCAGGCAGCCGAAGGTTTCGGCGTCCAGCGCGATGCGGACCGAAGGGCTGTCCGGTGCCTGCTCCAGCTCTCGCCCTCTCCCGCCGTCAACCACCATCGACGACCGTCGTCCCGCGGGACCTGCAATGTCCAGCACCACCGTTGTGCCATCGGGAGCCTGCGCCCTTCGCGCCGCAACGTACGGCATTGCCCGTATGATGCGATTCAGCGCGTGGGCCGCCGCCGGGCTGTCGTAGTTTCCCGGTCGGTTTACTGCCCGGCGTATGTCCTGCTCGTGCACCCACGCATCCATGACGCGAATGCTGATGAACTCCGACATCGGCGCCGGTCCGACGGGAGTCTGCATTTCGGCGGCAAAATCGTCGTCCGACCGGCTGCGGAGAAACTCCACCCGCCGCGCGGTCTTTGCCCGATAATCAGACAGCACCTGCTCCCCGGCCCACGGGCGCCGGAAGTCCACCACGATCTCGTTGCGACGGCCCTGGTCACTCCTAGTGTGGGCCAGCGCCTCGTCGCTGGGTGCGTGGTCCGGATCGGGGTCGCCCAGAATGCCAGTCTCCGACCCGGCCAGGTGCGATACCTGGTCCTGCACCGCCCAGCCGGGACAGTCAGTGGCCGTTTTCCACTCCCCCTCGGTGAGACCTGAGCACAGCTCGCCGATGGAACGCCACACCGACTCCATCATGTCCACGAGCTGCTGGTTTATGTCGTTCATTGTCGGGGTTCACTCCTGTGAAAGAATGGAGGGAGAGGAGACAGTGCCCTTCTCTGATCCCTCCCGCTATTCACCTTCTTCCTGTCTCCGTCGGTTCTCACGGAACTGTATGAATCGAATGGCCTCGTCTGCGCCCATGCGCCCAACGGGCCCGGAGGCGTACATTGACCCCAGCACCACGCCGCCGCGACCCAGCAGGAACTCGGCCGGCTGCACGTATCCGCCCCGATCCTCGGACCACCAGGCGCCAATCGTATCTGCGTCTGCCTTGGTCGCCCCGTACGCTACCGGACAACGACAGGCCCTTGTCCTTCACTTCCTTGGCATTTTCCTCGTTATCGACGCTGATGGCGTACACGCTGACGTCCATCTCTTTCAGTTCCGCTTTTGCTGCCTCGTATGCGGCCAACTGCCGCTGGCAGTAGGGTCACCAGTGGCCCCGGTAGAACAACACCGCGGTGTAGCGGGTGGGAGAATCGTCAGGCAGGGTGAGCGTCCCCCCTCCCACCAGATTGAACTCCACCTTGGGGAACCTTCCACCCTGTTGCAGCATTTCGCCCATGGCCAACCTCCATTAGTTTTCGGAGAAATTATAACAGCGACCCAACCGGATACACGCCACCGGAACGTCCGCCTAGACCGCCTCGTACACACTGTTCTTCGCCCGCGTAGCCTTCTGTAGCCGCTTCTGGGATTCCAGGGACTTCACCGCCCGCTGCACACGGGGCGTTCCGTACCGGCGGAACTGGCCCACGATCTTGCTGAGCGTCTTCGGCTGTTCGCAATAGTCCCACACCAACTCCGACAGCGCGGCGTCCGCTCCCGGTAGAGGCTGGACCGGTCGCACCGTAGTGTAGCCCGGGTTCCCGTCTGCCTTCTCCCCGATCGTGTATTCCAGCCGAGATCCCTGGTTTTCCAGGAACCTCCTGAACCTCGTGCGAAGAACGCCGGGGCCGCCGGTCGAACCGTACCCATGAATCACCCGCAGCGTTCGGCAGGCATGCCCTCCGGGCTGCACCGCCTTGTTGTACGCCTCCACGAATTCTTCCAGTGCCTCGGCCCAGGTCTTGCCGTGCACATCCAGGTCCAGATTGTCCAAGAAACCACCACCCAATGCGATTCGGCTATCCAGCATAGGGTGCGGGCTCTTTTCTGGTCAACATTGTAAAATGCGACCCAGCAGAGATCTCTTTCCAAATAATGGAGCACGACATGAAACAGTTGACCAGCAACGTCTGGGTCGAGACCGAGGTCCGTGGCTGCAACTTCGGTTTCGTCACCACTTCCGAAGGCATTGTCCTCATCGACACGCCGCACAAGCCCAGCACCGCGATGTGGCTCAAGTCGGAAATCGAAAAGCGGGGGCTGCTGCGCTACATCATTAACACCGAGCCCCACGGCGACCACTGGATCGGCAACGCCTTCTTCGACGCCCCGGTCATCGCCCATGAAGGCGTTCGCACCCGCATCCTGAACACCGACATGGCCGAACACGCCGCCCGCGTCGGCACTTTCGGACCCGAGGAACCCGCGCTGCTCGAAGGCTACAGGGCCAACCCGCCCATCATCACCTTCCAGGACGGGATGACCCTTCGCGTCGGGGACCACACTTTCGATATGATCCACATGCCGGGCCACACCCTTTACCAGGCGGCCGTTGTCGTCAAGGAAGAGGGCGTGGTTTTCACCAGCGACAACATCTTCCACGGCGTCCAGACCTGGCTGCACGAGTGCAACCCCGACCTGTGGCTGGCGGCTCTTGATGGCTTGAGGAAACTAAACGAGGACATCTTCGTCCCCGGCCACGGCGCACTGTGCGGCAAGGACTACCTGGACGAGCAGGGTGAGTTCATCATCGATTGGAAGGACTACGTGCAGGGCGCCATCGACAGTGGACTGACCCGCGACGAGGCGGTGTCCACCCTGACCGCCATGACCGACCGCTATCCTATGGACGTCGAGCAGGAGGGCATGGCCCCGATGGTGATGCGCAAAAAAGGCCGGCAACCTCTACGACTATCTCACCGGCAACTGGCCCCCTCCCGGCATGGGCAACGTCGCCACCCGCCTTCCCACCGACAGGCCGTGAAATTCCACGACCCAGCTTGGTGTGTGCCATATGTGCGGCAGCCCCGCGATTTGGGTCAGGCTTGAAACCCCGCAGTGACCATTAAACCGCCACCCTCGAGTCATCGGGGCGGCGGTTTATTATCAGGTACTAACGAGGCCAGTCAATGCTTTGCAGGAACCGATGTATGATAGCCCCAAATATGCAACCGGGCATCGCCACGAAGGCCAGGAAGCTGACGACTTCTGAAAAGCCGCCGCCGGATTCCTGCATCCATTCGTTCTTCTTCAACCAATCTATCATTGCGAGCGCTCACTATTGAGACTCGCCTGACGGGAGGCAATCGACCCTGCCAACTTGACCCCACACTGACCGTTGTTGCCGGCCCGTCGGCCTGAGACAGACACGGGCATCGGCCTTACCGGGCTGTGGGCGTCCCCGCTTCGGCGGTGCGCCTGGACACGCAGACCCCGCTAGCGACTGCATGTGTCGGTCTCGGGCCGACGGGCCGGTAGCGGGGTCTGTGCATTTAGCGGGCAGGTCGATGCGCGAAATTGCGCGCGCAGCATCTCGGGAGGACAAAGTCCATGTACTGCATGGGAACCCTCTCGTCATGTCTTCGGGTCGGGCATTAGCCACGGATACCACAACCCTAAAACCTCGGAAAAGGGACCCAGGGCCCCGGTCGCTAACGCGCTTCAGGTGTGCAGTTTCGCCAAGTGGAACGGGCCAAGCATACCACTTTTTGTCAAATGGCCTTTCTATAGACGCCGCTGCTGTCAGGGCAATCGCGTTTTATTTCTGGGCACACAAATTGGGCCGGAATAGAGGTGGCAGTGAAATTGACAGTGCTTCCCCGGGTTCTGGATGCGACGGTAGACGGGGGTTTGGATTCCCGCCTGTGCGGGAATGACAGGTCACAAGGCCTCCGGCGCTTAAAACGCGATTGCCCTGCCGCTCCTGTACCTCGCTGGCCCGCTGTGAGCGGCGGCTCTTGCTGCGACACTCGATCAGTCTGCGCGTTGCGCTTCGTACTCCCGCAGGGCCGGAATGACCTCCTGCGTCATCAGGTCGATGTTGCGCATCGCCACATCGTGAGTCATGGGGCCTTCCCGGCCCCAGAAGATTATGTAGCCCGGGTCGATGATGTCTATCAGGTACTTCATCTTCTTGATGACCGTGTCGGGGTTCCCCGTCACTATCTGGTAAGTCTCCTGGGCATCGTCGTACGGCAGCGCCGGGCCTCCCGGCACGACCGTCTGCACCGCCCGGCGGGCCTGCTCGCGGGCGCCCGTGGCTGCGGCGCGGGTCAGGTATCCCGGCGGGGCCAGCCAGTGGGGCGGCGTTACGCCGAAGGAAGTGCCCAACTGCCAGTAGAAGTTCTTCCCTTCCTCATAGGCCTTCTCATCGGAATCCGCCACCGCCACTCTCACTGCATACCCGCGATGCCGTGGCGTCGGGGTCCAGCCGTCGGCCTCGGCGGTGTTCTGGTAAAGCTGGTAGATGTCCGACAGCAACTGCAACGGCGGCGCCAGAGCCACGTAGGGGTACTGGTGCTGGGCCGCCCAGATCACCGACTCCGGTGAGGCCACGCCGGGAATCCAGATGGGCGGATGGGGCTTCTGCAAGGGCATCACCCACGGGTTCACCACCCGGTAGTGGTAGTGCTTCCCCTCGTACCGGAAGGGGCCGGGCTTCGTCCAGGCATCCACGATGACGTTATGGGCCTCGTCGAATCGTTCCCGGTTGTAAAGCGGGTTGGTGTTGGTTGCCATGCTTTCCTGCCCGATACCGCGCACAAACCCGCAGACCACGCGCCCTCCCGACAGTATGTCGATCATGGCGATTTCCTCGGCGACGCGAAGAGGATTTTCGTGGATCGGCAGCACATTCCCCAGGAAAACTATCTTCCCCTGCTTGGTCCGCGACGCCAGCACCGAGCCGATGACATTCACCGACGGCATCATGCAGAGCGGGTTGTTGTGGTGCTCGTTGATCATCACTCCGTCGAAGCCCGCCTCGCTGCAATATTGGAGCTCGTCGAAGTACATGCCGTAGAGTTCCTGGGCCTTCTCCGGGCTGAAGTTCTTGTTGGGGTACATAAGGTTGTTGTAGCCGAGGCGCTTCGCCTCGTCTTGATCGTAGGCGGTGTAACCCATTTCGGTGAAGAAGAGAAACTCGCGTTCCATGTTGCGCCCTCATTTCGGTGTCTGGCGGCTGTTTCGCTCTGATAACGGATTCTCGTCAGTATGTAATCGGCCGGACTGAGTGTCAATTGAGGGACCGCCTTCGACAGTGCCCCAAATCAGGAGATCCGGTCAATCAGGAGTTCTTGGTTTGAGGGTTTCACCCCACCCGAACTTTGGCCTTCGAGAAGGCGCAATGGGCCAAAATCCCATGCCTTTGCGGGGATGCAGGCCGGGACGTCTGTCTCAATATCCGAGGGCCCTCTCGTGGAGATGTAACATTCCATAACAATTTGTAACATCAGTATCAATTTGACCTGAATTTGCGACTCACAATTCTGGATGTTAAGGGCGCGAATTTGGCGGTTCAGAGGGTCCTCGTTCAGAACAATTGTACGCCTATCGACGCATCAAGGCAACCGGGAGACTTCGGCAGGCGGGGCAATCGCGTCTTATTTCTCAGCACACAAATCGGGCCGGAATGACGGTGGAAATGGGATTGGCAGCGCCTCCCCAGGTTCTTGGTGCGAGGGGAGACGGGGGTTTGGATTCCCGCCTGCGCGGGAATGACGGGTTATGGGGCCTCCGTCGTTGAAGACGCGATTGCCTTGCTTCGGCAGGCGGGCCTCCCAATCGGGCGGCGCAATCTCTTTAGGGCAGGGGTTAGGATTCCTTCCTGCGCGTGAATGCCGGTTCGTCGGCCCACAATCGACCTAAAGTGAACCGCCATCGTCGTCTTCCTCTTCATCTCGCTCGCCGACGGAGGCCCGCATCGCCTCCGCGGCCGCCTGCTGCTGACGAGTGGCCCAGTTCTGCAGCCATCGGCGAAACTCGTCCAGCGCGGGCGGCGACACGTAGAACACCTCTATGTCCGAAGGAAACTGCACCTGGTGTCTCTCGCTGATCAGCAACAGCCCGATACCTTCCTCGGTCAGCGATTCGTCTATTCGGGCGGCAATGTGCTCGTAGCGCCGGCGGTTGGCATCGGCATGCCATTCCTGCAGACGGGTCGCCACGCTGGGACTGGCCATGGGAATCATCAGACACCGCTGCAGGTCGAGGGTCTCCAGCAGGATTTCAATGTCTTCGGTGGCCTCCAGGCCGGCCCCCGACTCACGCTTCCCCGCAATGAACGCCTGGCTGCGCTGGTCTCCGGCTCGAAGCTGCTCCATGCCTTCTTCATCACTGCCGGTGATGCTCTCGTGGTAAATCCGCTGCAGTCCGCCCAGCGCGTTTTCCAGCGCGGCAACCTGCGTGCGCATCTGCTCCCAATAATTCTGCAGCGCAGCAGCGCCCTCCGGCTCATCTGCCGCCGGACTGTACACCAACGGTACCAGCACCAGCTTGCGCCGTCCCATGTACTGGTCCGCTGTCGGCCGTTCGATTCGCCCCAGTTCCTGCGGATGGTCCGATCCCGCCGATTGAGTCATACACCAGACCTCCTGCCTTGGCTTTTCTCCTTCATATATTACCCAAGATATTGGGACCGGTGACTGTTTCAAGCCCCGCCCCTGTCGCCGGCCGACTCACAGGGCAATCGCGCCTTATTTCTCAGCACACAAATCGGGCCGGAATGACGGTTGAGATGGGATTGGCAGCGCCTCCCCAGGTTCTTGGTGCGAGGGAAGACGGGAGTTTGGATTCCCGCCTGCGCGGGAATGACGGGTTATGGGGCCTCCGTCGTTGAAGACGCGATTGCCCTGGGCCAACTCACCGTCCGCTTGCCGCCCCTTCTCACGGTTGCTACACTTCCTGCATTCGGCTATCAGCCGTCGATTGTCCATTAAGGAGAGTGCATGATTTACGAAGTCCGCACCTACGACCTGAAGCCCGGGGCCGTGGAACAGGCCGAGGAAGCCTTTGCCGAGGCGCTGCCCTATCGGGAAAAGTATTCCCCCATCGCCGCCTTCTGGCACACCGACATCGGGCCCCTCAACCAGATTATCCACGTTTGGGGCTACGAAGGCCTTGAAGAGCGCGCCAAAATCCGCGAGTCCGCCAGCAAGGAACCGAACTGGCCCCCCAAGATCACGCCAGGCAACATCCTGAACATGAACGCCGAAATCTGGCAGCCCGCGCCCTTCATGAAGCCCATGGGCGGCGACCAGGCCCTCGGCAACATCTACGAGATGCGCGTCTACACCTACCAGCCCGGCTCCATCCCCGAGCTGCTCCGTCGCTGGGCCGACTCCATCCCCTACCGTGAGGAGTTTTCGCCGCTGGCCGCCGGAATGCACACCGAGTTCGGCGGGCTGAACAAGTGGATGCACATCTGGCCCTACAAGAACCTCAACCACCGCGCCGAGGTCCGCGACGCCGCCAGCAAGATCCCCCAGTGGCCCAGCGGCGCTCCGGGGCGCGTTTCCCAGGAGAACAAAATTATGATCCCAGCCAAGTTCTCCCCCATGCACTGATACTCGTCCGACCCCATAGGACGCAGGGACCACGGCACTCTCGCTGCTCCCTGCGTCCCTTTCTTTGCTAAATGACAACGACGGAGCGTCGAATATGAAACTGCTGACCTACGACACTGGCACCGGCCCGCGATGCGGCGTTCTCCAGGGAGACAGCGTCGTGGACGTCACCGCGCTTCTGGGAGAGCAGCGAACCGTTCGCGACGTGGGGGCATTGTTGGCCCTGGACGAGTCGTCCGTCGACCGCGTCGGCGACGCGTTGGCCGGCGGAGCTGCGGCCCCCGCCGTCGCGCTGGAGGCCGTGCGCCTTCGCTCCCCTATCCTGCAGCCGCCCACCGTCCGCGACTTCATCGTTTACGAAGAACACGCCAGTTCCCAGGGCACCCGCGAGCCCAACGAAGTCTGGTATCGGATGCCTGTCTTCTATTTCTCAAACACCCTCTGCATCTACGGCCCCGACGATACCGTGCCCTTCCCTTCCACCTCCGACCAGTATGACTACGAGATGGAGATAGGGGCCGTGATCGGCAGAAATGGTGTCGACGTCGACCCTCGCGACGCCCTTTCCCACATCGCGGGCTTCTGTATCTTCAACGACTGGAGCGCCCGCGACGTCCAATTCGATGAGATGGCCTTCGGGCTTGGCCCCGCCAAGGGCAAGGACACCGCCAGCACCCTGGGGCCGTGGGTGGTTACCACCGACGAGATGGCGCCCTACATTCGCGACGGCCGCCTGACCGTCAAGTGCCAGGTACGGGTCAATGGCGAGTCCTGGCTCACCAACGGCGACGCCTCCACGGCCTACTACACCTGGGGCGAGATCGTCCAGCGCGCGTCGAAGGACAGCCGCATCGTCCCCGGAGACGTCATCGGCAGCGGCACCGTAGGCGGCGGCTCGGTACGCGAGGCCATCCGCAAGGGCTACGAGGCGGCCCGCTTCCTCGAACCCGGCGACGTCGTGGAGATGGAAGTAGACGGAATCGGCTCGGTCCGCAACACCCTTGGTGAGAAGCACGCCGACCCCTCCTATCCTTTCCCGCCGGCCAGCCCCACCGCCGTGCCGGCCCCCGGCACCCACACCAACTACCGCTACGAACTGCACAGATCTTAGCCGGTTCGCGGTCTATTCATAGAAACGCCAGGGTGGACCCTAATGGTTACACCTTGGCGTTTCCATTTTAATAAACTCGGCTGGAAAATGTTTACGTAGTCCTGGAGGCTGTCTGAAACGGGCTTTACGCAAGGCTGCTTCCTGG
Organism: Dehalococcoidia bacterium; assembly: GCA_965261355.1. Lineage (GTDB taxonomy): Bacteria > Chloroflexota > Dehalococcoidia > Lucifugimonadales > UBA3495 > VXOI01. The sequence goes on from OZ253464.1 coordinate 1,530,452, forward strand.
TCCTTACAGCTTGTGGTTGTGGTCTGTGCGCTCCTGGCCCTGTTCGTCGCCCTCACCCCGCAGGGCCGCGCGTGGTTCCACACCGCACTGTTCCTGACCCAGGTGCTCGACGCCCCCATAAAGCCCCAGACATGGTTCACCGACGAACCCTTGCGACACTCAGTGGCGTATCCGTCTCCCTCGGGCGCCTCCATTTCTGAGGTGTACCGTCCTCCCGACGGCGTCCCCCGCACGACGGCGCTATTGGCTCTGGGCGTGTATGACGATGGGTTAGACGGCGACCTGGTGGTCAACCTGGGCACCGCGCTGGCGAGGGCCGGATACGTGGTTATGTATCACTGGTCTCCCTCAATGAGCCTCGGCTACAGGATAGATCCGGAAGAACTGGAAAACCTTGTTTCTGCTTTCCACTACCTGGAGGGGCAGGAATATGTAGACACGGATCGTCTGGGCCTGGGTGGATTCTGCGTCGGAGCATCCTTTGCCCTCATTGCCGCCGCTGACGAAAGGATTCGAGACCGTGTGCATTTCGTCAATGCCTTCGGACCTTACTTCGATATGGAAGATCTCATCGTACAGGCAGCATCCCGTTCGGTGGCCTATGACGGGGAATGGATTCCCTGGGACCCTCATGAACTCACTGTCAGGGTGCTGACCAACGAGTTGGTGGACACCATGCAGGACCCGCGAGAGGCAGAGTTGCTGGCTTGGCATGACGGCTCAGGCCCACAAGCGGCGAAGCGGAACAAGGGAGAATTGTCCGAGTCAGGCAACCGAATAGCGAGACTTCTTGAAGGTGTGACGCCTGGAGAAGCCTACGCCCTCCTCGGAGAATTGCCCCCCGAATTCAGGCAGGACCTGGCCAGGATATCTCCATCGTCCCACATCAGCGGTGTCAAGGCCCGGCTGCTTGTGATGCACGACCGGCACGACATGGTGGTGCCCGCAGCGGAGTCTCGACGGCTGGTTGAGGCAGTGGGAGAACGGGGCGATATCCGCTATACCGAGCTTCTCGCCTTCGACCATGTGGCGCCCACCGGGGGCGGGCTGCTGACCATCCTGGGCCAGACCGCCCGCCTCTATCGCCACATGTACGAGATCATCCGCATCGCCCACTGACCACGCACAACCGGGGCGGCCCGTCAGCCGGCGTCAGTGCGGCGCATACCCGGCGCTGCTGCGCACCGGCTGCAGGATGCGGTGCCCAGCCAGCCAGCCGGGCCTGTATCGAACGTCGGTCCGCGGGTCCTCCGTACGCTCGCGCGACCTTGTGGCCGCCGCAACCGGTGCCGGCGCTTTTGCAGCTTCAGGTGAATCGCCGCTGTCCTTCCGGACAAGGGCCACCAGCAGGCTTCCTCCCACGACGGACACCATATAGATCACGGCCGCCAGGGCTGACCAGACCATTCCGACTCTTGCCCGGTCATAGAACTCAGACGCAGGGTACCCCAGGGCGGCAAAGTCATTTTCCCATGCGCGTATCAGGTTATTCTCCGGAACGAACTGCAGGCTGGGGTCCCAGTACACCACCACTGTCCCTGCCAGGCCGATGCCTGTCAGAACGACAGTTATCGCCACAGTTAGTTGGACCAACAGCCATTTCGCCCGGTCGCTGACCTCTACCCTGTCATCCTGCAACAGCAGCAGGGCCATGAGCACCCCGCCCAATATGGGCAACACCTCCAGCAGATAAATCCAGACCCCCACATTGTTTCCAAGGATAATCCCGCACAGGTAAACGAAAATCATGGGGAGGAATGCGACGAGGGCTGCCTGCCGGTATGGATTTCCTCGCCCCTTGGCGTACTGACGGCGGTACAGGAAATCAAATATCAGCCCGGCAGCCATGGCAATCACCAAATTCACCATAAGCGCCATGGCGAAGGGAATCGGGGTATTTGCCATCCCCTCCAACGAATAAAATCCGTAGGTGTCCATGCGGGTGCCATGCATCTGGATCAGAGTCGTACTGAGCAGTGCGAATACGGACACGAAGAGGAGTTCTCTCACCCCGTTGGAGCGGCGCAGCTTCAGGAAATAATGCAACAGTACAAGACCGATAACCACGCAGATGTATACCGTAAGCATCCAATCGGCTCTCCAGCCTACTGACTGGAGGAAGTATCCCAAACCTGCGATGGCGACTGCAGGCAACGCGAATCTCGACAAGCAATAGCGAAGGGCCTGCGAAGCGAAACTCGTGATTTCTGTGCTCACCTCTCTGGGCAGCGCCTCAGGGGATCGAGATGGACTGCCCTCCGGGACGGATGCAACAACCGCCGCCAATTGCATTTCACGTTCTGCATAGTGTTCGTACCTCGCCTCCAGCCCTGCCAGGTCGATTAGACCGTCCACCTCTGCCCGCGACAGGTTCAGGGCCTGTCCGAACACTTCCAGCCGCTCCCTGGTTGGACGCGTGGCCCCCGACTCCCAGCGCACGACCGTGGTGTGCTTGTAGCCGATGTACGCCGGATCAATCCCGCTCATCAGTTCGAGAAGTCCCGACTGAGTGAGCTGCCCAGACTCGCCGTTCGCAGCAAATTCCTCGCGGTGAAACCGCATCAGCCGTCCCACCTGCCTCGCCCTCAACCGCATGAACTCCGATTCTCGAGTCATTTCTTCACACACGTCCACGCATATTCATGCACATTGACCGTGTACATCGCTCCTTTTTATGTACATGACTCGGGATCATGCACATCTCGGCACATCGCTGTATCTGAATGTACGAGTTTAACTAACTCTTAAAATTTACACTTACTTTGTGAAGCCTACGTGTTATTTTGCCACGATATTCGAGGCGCAATCAAGCTGTTGGCTACGTACTCGTAGCAACATCGGCTATGCGTTCACGAAATCGACACCCCCGCACGTAGGAGCCAAACGGGTCCATGTCCTTGCTTTCCTACCGGTCATCCCTCTTCGCAGTCGCCTTGGCAGCGGTGCTGGTGGCCGTGCTGGTTGCGGCATTGGTCCCTTCGCTTGTCCAAGCAAATTCCGTGAACTCGGCAGACCAGTCCGAAGACTCCAATGATGTCGCCGGCACCCTTCCACAGGCACTGCCGTCATTGACTCGGGTGTCTCCTGACAGCTATTCGGTGTCTCTCGACCGTAACGAAAAGAAAGAATTCACAGTAACAGCCAGTGACTCAGACAATGACCTTGAGAAGTTCGAATGGTTCGTAGAAGGGAAGTCCCCAAAAAGCCACGATTACACCTTTTGGTGGTGGGAAGACCCTCCACAGGGTTCCGTAACCGAGAGCTTCGAACACACATTCGGCGAAGAGGGGACTTACTTAGTTCAGGTCGTCTTTTACGATGAAGACGACAATGAGACATGGCTAACCTGGTCGGTGAATGTCTCGAACGTCGCCCCCACCGTGACCCGCAACTCCCCAGGCTCCCCCATCAGCCTATTCATCGGCGGAGAAGAGACCTTCGAAGTAACCGCCAACGACCGGGGGAATAGGCTGAAGCGGTACGACTGGACGGTCAATGGGACGTCTAAGAAATCCTACACCTGGGCCTTCCTCCCATCCGGTGATAAGACCGAGACCTTCAAGCACACCTTCGACACACCAGGTAGTTATACCGTAAGAGTCACCTTCACCGACGATTACGGCTCTTCCCGCTCAACCTCCTGGACCGTCAACGTCACCAACAGGCTGCATACCCTTACCCGCAACTCCCCGGACCCCTCTCTCGACCTCAACATCGGCGAAGAGGAAACATTCTCCGTCACCGCCAACGACCCCGAAAATAGGCTGAAAAGCTACGAGTGGTTCGTCAATGGCATCTCCGAGGATGACGGTGTATGGCGTGTTGTCCTACCCACCGGCAACGAAACCAGAACTTTCAAGCACACCTTCGACACCCCAGGCAGGAACACCGTACTAGTAGTGCAACAGCGTAGGATTGATAGATAATTAGCTGTGGTATTGCCGGGACACGTCAAAAGCTAAGGTGATGTTGGGAGGATGGGGATGCCAGCGAAGAGGTACCGGGTCAGTCTGAGTGTAGAGGAGCAACAGGAACTGAAGGGACTGGTGTCCCGGGGACGGACGGCAGCATATAAACAGACCCACGCCCGCATTATGCTGCTCAGCGATGAAAATCAAGAGCGCGGGGCGATGAAGGACGAGGAAATAGCCCGGGTCCTGAGGGTGGGGGACGCCACGGTGGGACGGGTGCGCCGCCGCTGTGTTGAGGAGGGAGTGGAGGCAGCCTTGGGACGCAGGGAGCAGGTCAACCGCCGCCCGAGGAAGCTGGACGGCCAAGGAGAGGCCCACCTGACTCACCTCGCTTGTAGCGAACCGCCGGAGGGCCGTGCCGGTTGGACGCTGCAACTGCTGGCTGACCGGCTGGTGCAATGTGAGATAGTGGACAGCATCAGCCCCGAGACGGTGCGCCAAACGCTGAAAAAAACGAACTCAAGCCTTGGCTGAAGGAGTGCTGGTGCATCCCGCCCAAGGCCAATGCCGAGTTCGTCTGTGCCATGGAGGACGTGCTGGAGGTGTATCACCGTCAGTTCGAGGACAACGAGGTGCTGGTGTGCCTGGACGAGACCAGCAAGCAACAGGTGAGGGAGACCCGCACCCCCTTGGCGCCGCGTCCGGGGACTGCCATGGCCTACGATTACGAATACGAGCGCAACGGGGTGAGCAACCTGTTCATGCTGTTCGCGCCCTTGGAGGGGTGGCGGCGGGTGGAGGTGACGGACCAGCGAACCAAGGCTGACTGGGCCCGGGTGGTGCGACAACTGGTGGATGTGGACTACCCGGACAAAGACCGGATAGTCTTGGTGATGGACAATCTGAACACCCACCGCCTCTCGTCCCTGTACGAGGCCTTCGAGCCTGCCGAGGCGAGACGCATTGCAGAAAAGCTGGAAATCCACTACACGCCCAAGCACGGCAGTTGGCTGAATATGGCCGAGATAGAACTGGGAGTGCTGGCGCGCCAGTGTCTGGACCGCCGGATACCGGACCAGCAGACATTGAATCAGGAAACCAAGGCTTGGCAAGGGCAGCGGAACCACGACGCAATTCGGGCCAACTGGCGTTTCACCACCCAGGACGCGCGCATCAAGCTCAAGTCCCTCTATCCCTTAATTCAACACTGATGGACTACTAGTTACCTTCACCGACGATTACGACGTTTCCCGCTCAACCTCCTGGACCGTCAACGTCAACAACCGGCCGGTCGAATTCTCTGATGCCTCTCCAGACTCACCACATGACCTCTACATCGGCGAAGAGAAAACATTCTCCATCACCGCCAACGACCCAGAAAATAGACTGAAAAGCTATGAGTGGTTCGTCAACAATACCTCCGAAGATGACCACGTCTGGAGGGGCGCCCTGCCCACCGGCGACGAAACCAGAACTTTCAAGCACACCTTCACGGAATCAGGCAGGAACACCGTAAGAGTCACCTTCACCGACGACTACGGCTCTTCCCGCTCAACCTCCTGGACCGTCAACGTCAACAACCGGCCGATCGAATTCTCTAATGCCTCTCCAGACTCACCCCATGACCTCTACATCGGCGAAGAGCAAACATTCTCCATCACCGCCAACGACCCAGAAAATAGACTGAAACGTTATGAGTGGTTCGTTAACAATAACTCCGAAGATGACCACGTCTGGCAGTTCGCCCTGCCCACCGGCAACGAAACCAGAACTTTCAAGCACGCCTTCACGGAATCAGGTAGGCATACCGTAAGAGTCACCTTCACCGACGACTACGGGTTGGAAAGGTCCACTTCATGGATCGTCAACATCGGAAACCGCTCCCCTTCCGTAACCAGAACTTCTCCGCTAGAGGAGTTCCCGGAAGTGGAGCTAGGCGTGCCCCAATCATTTACGGCAACGGCAACGGATGATGATGGCAACCTCACCTCGTGGAGATGGGAGATTCAAAGGCAAAGTCTCCCATCTGAAACTCAAAATTATCCGTCATTCGGGCCTGGAGAACAGTCCCTGGCTTCTGCCAACCTTGTCTCCAGATCCTTTCCGTCAGAACCGCACACGTTTGATTCGGAAGGCACTTACAGGGTAACTGCCATCTTCACCGATTCCGTAGGCGAGAGCGGTTCAGCCACTTGGATGGTGGAAGTGACAGACACTAGCGACCCGCCCGACCTCGCCATCGAAATCGCCGGGCAGGTCACCCCCATCGTGGGCAAACCCTTTTCATTACCGGTAACCATCGCCAACAACGGTGGTTCCCCTTCCGGTCCCCTGCGCCTCATCGTCGCTTTTGGGAGCTTCACACTTGATGGAAATATCAACGACGATGTCGACGTCCAGGCCAACATCGAAGCCACCTCACAATTCACAATCCCAGGCCTCAACGCAGGTCAGACCCGGCGCGATACTCTGAGCAGCGCAACTGTTACGGATGGCCTTGACCCGGGCCCGCGTTTCCTCTGTGTGCTGACCGAATATGTCAACCCGACAACAGATTCTGACGAGTCAGACAATAGATCCTGCAGCCTTATGTACCTTCTTCCCGACATGGGCGACGCGTTTCCGGGTGGCCTCCAGGCATTTTTTCACGTTGACGACGAACTCCAACTCGGCCTGAATGTGGATATCGATATAGGGGAAATTTTCCAAGGCTCGCAGGCAACCAGTCTCGCTGGATTGGGTCCGGTATTGGGAGCACTGGCGCCCGTGGTAATCGGTTCAATACAAGAATTCAGTCTTGATTACGGCAGTCAGTCTTTCTGGGTCTTCGTTCCGACCAAATATTCCACAGGAGAATCTGAAGAGCTGGCTGAAGAGATTGTAGAACGAACTACCGGGGGTCTCGAGCATCGCGAGGACAGGATAGAACGCTATGAAAAGCTGGCACTGGAAATCGCCAGGCGTGGCCAGACCTATGGAAATAAATTCTACTCCGTTGGTGATACGGAGGAGGAGAAGCAGAAATTCCTCGACGGTGTGGGGAAAATAAACGAATCAACAGGGGATTATACCGCCTTGGGCCAAGATGCCGTGGATGCGGTCGAGATTCTTCACGGAGTTGGTGAGTGGGCGGGTTACAACATGGAACCATCGGACATCGTCATCTTCAATCAACACTTGGGCCACCTATCTCTTGATAAGGTCAACGGTTTTTTGGCCGGTTTGTCATTCGGCGCGAAGACTGCGAGCCTGGTCAACGACATCAGGATTACGGAATCATTGAACCGCACTATTCATCGCGGACAAGCCCTGAAGACCTTGGCCGCGTTGGAAAAACTTCGCCTTGAGGACGTGGCATGGCAAATGGCTATAGAGGAAGCAAAGGCCGAGCTCGATGATATGACCAGCCCTGACGGGCTCAATCGTTGGTCGTCCGCCGTGGAACAGAACCTGCCGAATATAGTGGCCACTTATGCAGATCTGGCTCTCAAGTTAGCCGTCAAGAAAGCGGCCGCATTCGTTGCGGGCAAAGCGGTAGCCAGTATCGGTATATTAGCCGGTGCGCCGGTTGCGGTGGTCGCGCTACCCATAACGATAGTGGCAGTGCTTACCATTGATCAGTTGTACAAACTCAAGGATGAAACTGACAAATTCTGGGACGGCGTAACGATGGCGGGAATGTCTACTCAGGTGTATTCCCACGTCCACAGGCGTTTGGGAGACAGCGGCCTCCCCGACTCAGAGCGGCAAGCGCTGGAGGAGATTCGAGACTACCTGAAATTCGCCTACTACAAGCATCTCGGCAGAGCGGCTGAGTCCGATCCGGAGTTCGCTTTCGTGGACGTTGGCATCTGGGGGGATGGCAAGTTAACCCACGACATCGTGAGAAGCGAGCGAAATTCAATCTTCCACGAGAGGGACGAGATACTCAGCAAGGCTTTCGGCGGCAACTGGGACCATCCGAAAGACATAAAGTTCCCAGTTGCGAGAACTACTCCGTTTGACATCTGGTCCAACGAATCTACTTTGTGGGTTATCCGCGGAGAAGCTGTATTTAGCAGCGTCCTAGATGCCTACTCACTGCTTGACAGCACTCCATCGGAAGATAAACAACTGAATTTCGTGCGCTACGGAATGCCAGTTACAGGAAATGCTCCAAGAGGATTTTGGTCTGATGGCCACTATGTGTGGATCCTGGACACCGAGAACTCGCACGTACTCAGCAAGTTTGACTCTAGGGAACCGCTTGATCCCCCCATTTTGGAAATATCGTCTGGCGAAGATTCATTTGAGGACCTAGCAGGCGGCATCTGGTCTGACAAGAAAACAATGTGGTTAACTTCAAATGGCGAATGCGCAATTCTGGCCTTCGACTTCAACACTAGGTCTAGAGATAGAAGCAAAGATATTTGTTATCTGGACGAAGACAATAACCGTCCCTTTGGCATCTGGTCCGACGGTCAAACCATGTGGGTCTCGGATATCGATGACGGCAAAATTTACGCGTACAGCGTCCGTTTCGGCGACCCCGCTTCCTCGGAGCCGACAAAAATCGTACGCGACCCCAGCAAGGAAATCACCACTGTCAAAGTGAAAGACGTTTCAGAGGAGGACCTACCGCCTATCGCCGACAATTCCACGCCCACGGGCATTTGGTCGAATGGCCATACGATGTGGGTGGCCGATCGAGACAGTGGGCGAATTTTTGCTTACACGTTGCCAGACTCGCTGTCTTCGCCACTGAACCTGACGGCGACGGTCAGTGGGTCCGGAGCAGACTCGCAGGTAGGATTATTGTGGGAGGTGCCTTCTGATACGGGAAGAACCACCATCACCGGTTACGCTGTCCAGGTATCCCCAGACGGCATAGACTGGAGCTATCTAACCTTCAACACCGGATCCTCGTCCACCAATTACTACGACGGACGTTCCTTGGAATGGAATGTCCACTTCTACAGGGTAGCGGCGATTAACAGCGCCGGTGCGGGGCCATGGTCCAGCATCGCAACCGCATACCAGAACCTTACCATCGACGCAATCACCTGCTCACCAGAGCAATTTTATGTGGGGGACTCCGTAGATTGCTCGCCGGCCATCACAACAGCATCCACCGCCGAGTTCACCTACGCCTGGGAAGCTCAGGACGGAACGGTAACCCCCAGCGAGGACGGCAGCAGCACCTCCGTCGCTTGGGATTCTGACGGCGCAAAGGACATCTACTTGGTGGCCTGCAGCGAAGGAGACGCATCGGATTACATCTATGCCCCGTGGGACCTAGTGGGAGCAAATGTTGCCAGAGTGGAAATAGCCAGCGAAGGCGCCTGCGCCGAGGCCACCCAGACCATTCAGGTCGCAGACGTGGTGCCCACCATCTACTTCCAGAACCCCAGTCCCTCCACATTGCCTGAGTACATCGGCGTCGGCGACCCCTTCGACCTGGAGTTCGAAGTTGGCCGCAAGACCTGGGTCGGCGGCCCGGGCGGCATCACCGTGTCCTTCCCCGACCTTACGCTGGACAACTCTGTGAACAGCGGCTCGTACTACAGCTCCGACAAAGGCCGCGTGCGGACCGTCAATTTGGACACCACCTTTGCCGACGTGGAGTACCTCGACAGCGGCAGCTCCGACACCCTCGAAACTTTAACCGGCAGCCAGGTCAGCCCCCAGCACCTGGCCGTCGCCGTGGAAACCGACGACTGGCCCGGTGGGCCATCGGTGCCCACCCGCACGCTGCGTCTGCGCGTCACTCCCAGGGAGGCGGGCGAGTTCCGTGTCCGGTACCGCTACTGGCTCTGCAACGAAGAGCGCTTCGACGACGCCGGCGACCCGCACTGCAGTCGATACCCGAAGCAGGACGATACCGACAATCCGGACCGCGATCAGCAGGGCTGGGCAGTCTACGAATTCTCCGTCACCGTCGTCCCCAAGCCGGAGATCGATGACCTGGGCTGCGACGCCGACACCGTCGATGTCAGCGTTACGGTGAACTGCACTCCCACCTACGACGGAGGAGAAATCGACTCGTACACCTGGAGGGCCGGATACGGCGTGGTCGGCGGGGACCCGTCGTCGGGCAGCGACGATAACTTCGCGACCAAGTGGAGCTTCAGCGGGCGGCAGGAAGTCAATCTGGAAGTGTGCAACGACGTCTCCGGGTGCGTTTCCGAGAAGCAGACAGTCACGGTGAACGCGGACCCGACGGAACCGACGGTGGTAGTGGTCCCCGACATGGACGAAGAGGAAGAAGAGCCGGAGCCCAGCGACGGCGGCCGGGTGCTCATCTCGGGTCTGGCGTCGGAGTGGGCGCACTCGAGCTATTCGCCGACGGACACGACGATACAGGTGCGGGTTCTGCCCACGCCGGACGTGCCGACGCTGGAGATCACGCTCTCCGACGAGGACGGCTTCGCGGCCGCGGCGGGTGATTATGTCAGCCCCGGGGCTCTGGTGCTGGCGCTGCCCGACGACGTCTGGATCGACCACGGCGGCATCACCACCGAGCTGCAGGTCGAGGGCTCGTGGGTGGACTACACCGCCGAGTTCGAAAAGTCTCTTCTCGCACTTGAGACCATCTCCGGCGGCGAGCAGCGCACGGCAGCCACCGCAGAAGGCCTGGCGCCCGCAGCCGTGGACGGAGCACTTACGACGGCGGCTCGCCTGGCCTGGGGCCTCGGCGATACTGGAGAAGCGCCCGCTGACGACCTCTTCGGCGCAACCTACGCCAACTGCGTCTCCCACGCCACGGTCGCCTGGCTGGCCCTGGCAACCCAGACCACCGCCCTCCGAATCTCGATACCCATGGACGTCTCGGCCGACGGCTACGTGTCCCTGGCGCTCGCGGCCATCACCGCCGAGGGCGAGGACAGCAAGGAGGCGACGCTGGCGCAGGCGCACGACCTCCTCGACACCGGCGACACCGCCCCAGGATGCGAGGCGCCATGACCCGCGACGAAACAACGGCACGAGTATGGAGTGCGGCCAACTTCGTGAAGCTGCTGCCGCTGTTGATCGCCATCGCCCTCCTGGCCGGCGTGCCCGCCGCCGTGTCGGGGCAGACGACATACGACGTGTCGTTCTCCGAATCCACTTACTATGTGGGCGAGGGCACAAATTCCGAGGTTGCAATCACAATCTAGGTGAGTCCACCGGCACCATTCGCCTTTGATATCGAAATTTCAACCTCGAACGGCACAGCAGTCGCGGGGTTGGACTACACCTCCGTAAGTCAGACCATAAACTTTTCCGCTCAAACTACCAGTCAAGTGGTAAATGTGGCGATATTGGACGATCTGGTCTACGAACCACACGAATCCTTCTCTGTGAATCTCATCTCCACTACTGACACGCGCATAACACTGGGTGATACAACAGCCGAGATATCAATCGAGAACGATGAATTGATAGAGCTGGCACTGGATAGTGAAATGATCATTGTTCAGGAGAGCTCTTCTGCACAATTGTGTGTGGTTCGCAGTGATGACGGAACCGTCACCATGGGTAGCACAATTTCCTTCGACGTACACCTTGGCTTCACCGACTCAGGCAGCGCCTTGGAATCCGGCCAGGATAACCCTACGTCTGTGGAGATTAACGCCAACGGCTCGGAATGGTGTGCAAGCTTTAACACGCAGGATGTGGACTCCACCACCGACGTGCAGTTTGAGTTGCGCCGCACGCCACTTCACCCGAGAGATGCGCGACTATCGGCCAAAACAAGGGCGATAGTAAGGGTCATCGACCCTCCCGACTGCGCCGCCAATGGCGCGGTCACCGACGCGACCAACACCGGCCTCGAAGAAGACTGCAACGACCTTCTGACCGCGAAGGAATACCTCCGCGGCACTGCGACGCTGAACTGGTCAGACAGCCTCCCAATTGAAAACTGGGAGAGGGTTACTCGCAGCGAAACCCCATTGCGGGTCACTGAACTGAACCTCGGAAACAAGGGCCTCAACGGCACCATACCGTCGGAACTCGGTCAATTGGACCGTTTGAAGAAACTTCGCCTCGGGAGCAACTCTTTGACCGGTGGTATCCCGACTGAATTGAACAGTCTCCTACGCACAGACGAATTCTACCTGAACAGCAATCGTCTCTCGGGCGAAATTCCGGTCCTGAGCGACTTGGGACGCGAACTTGGGTCAACTGCGGTCATCTATTTCAGGCTTGGGAACAACGAACTGACTGGGGATATACAGAATGTCCAGCTCCCTACGGAAAGAATGAAGGAATTGGACTTGAGCAATAACAGCCTCACCGGAGATCCTTCAGTTTTCCTGGAAAGCATACAAGGCAGCATTCAGTACGGCCCTTCAGGCCTTACAAATATCCGTTTGTCCCAAAACAGCTTCGACACCTGTATCCCTCTATCCTTTGTTGAAGAGCTGAACGAACGCGCCAAGCGTGCCTCCTTTTCGGGCTTCTACGACCCTTCCGCCGGCCTGCAACACGACTTCGGGAGCATCACCTGCGACCGCGTCCCATTCTCCCACCGCCCCGCGCAGGATTTCGAAGACCTGCCTAATTGGTTCCAGGGCACTTGGTCCGACGGGACTACGTTGTGGGGGTCGAATGGAACCAAGATTTACGCATATAACGTAAAAACCAAATCTCGAGATACAGATAAGGAACTGGATGTTGCTTCAGAATGTGCCTCCACGGGCATCTGGTCCAACGGGTCCACAATGTGGATGGCATCTTGGTCGCCGCCCAACATTTGCGCCTACAATCTGGAAACCAAGCTTAGGGAAACCTCCAAGGAAATTCCACTGGACGCGGACAACCACAATGCAGAGGGCATCTGGTCCGATGGGACGACGATGTGGGTGTCCAATTGGAATTTTGGTGGTGAAACGAAGATTTTCGCCTACGACTTCACGACGAAGGAAAGGATTTCCGGAGAAGACTTCGATAATCTCGGGACGAATTCTACTCCAGGCGGCATCTGGTCCGACGGGACTACCATGTGGGTGTCTGGCTTATACCAAGGCGAGATTTATGCTTACAACTTGTCAGACAAGCAGCGCGACTCCACCAAAGATTTCGATGCCCTGAATTCGGGAAATAGCCCGGAGGGGATATGGTCGGATGGTAAGACTATGTGGGTGTCGAATCAATCCCCGGCCAAGATCTACGCCTACTACATGCCACCCAATACCGTGGGTGGAACGTTCGAAACCGACACCTCCACTCGCTTGGTCATAGACCCTACCGACCCTGACCCCGACCCCGATCCACCCGACCCCGACAAAATCGAAGTCGAAATGTGCGTGGCTGAAGTCAAGGCGGCGAACGGCGCCGAAGAGGTGTCCGGCGGCATCACGCTCGGCGACACCATCACCGGCAAGTGGGAAGCCGGCTGCCCCTCCATCACCCGCGGCGCTCGCCTGGCCAAGTACTACACCCTGACCGTGCCCATCATCAGCGGCGTCAAGATAGCGCTGGACTCCCACCTCGACACCTACCTTGTGCTGCGCAGCGGCGGCCTTTCCGGCAGCATAATCGCCGAGGACGACGACGACGGCGAGGGCAACAACTCGCTGATCGAACAGACCCTTCCCGCCGGCGAATACACCATCGAGGCCACCACCTTCTACTCCGACGGCGTGGAAGCGGAGTTCACCCTGACGGTGACTTCAGTGCCCAGGGTGCTGTACGACGGCCCGGTGTCTGCCGTGGCCCATAGCGGCTACGCTCCCACCGGCCCTACCATGACGGTGAGGCTGCTGCCGACGCTCCCCCGCGGAACCCTCGAAATCACCATCAACGACGCCAGCGGCTTCGGTGCTGGCGCCGGCCCCCTCGGCGGTCCCTGGGGCACCGCCTCCAGCGCCGGCACGGTGATGATCGTGCTGTCCCGGTCGGTGTGGCTGGAATACGACGACTTGAAAGTCGAGGTCGAGCAGGCAGGAACCTGGTCAACCCACACCCTGTCGGGTGAGGAGAGTCTCCTTGCGGATGAAGGCGCGGGCGGCGACTTCGCGACCACATTGGACCAGTTGCCAGCGCTGATCGAAAACGCCGAGGACGCGTCAAGCCTGATCGAGTCCCTGAACACCCTGATGTCGTCGGCCTCCGTGCCTGCAGCCGCGCCCGATTACTATGCCTTGGACAGCATCTTCACCGACAGCCACGCCAACTGCGTCTCCCAGGTGACTGTGCCCTGGCTGGTGGAATCGCCCGAAACGACCGGAGTGCGCGTCTCGGTGCCGGTGGAAAATCTGGCCGGCAGCTACCTTTCCGTCGCCGCCAGCTTCGTCGCCAACGGAGATGACCAGGCCCTCGCCCAGCTCCACGACCTGCTGGACACCGAGCAGGACACGCCGGCCTGCACGAAGCCCGATTCCGAAGAAGAATAGCCCCGCTTTCATCCGCATGGCCTGACCGGTTCGCTGTCTCCTCCTCACAAGCGAGCCGCTTTGCCGGTGCTTTCCTCCGAACCTTCGCCTGCCGGCCTGGTGTAAAGTGGCGAAGAGCCGGGCCGAAGGCCTGGCATCCCCAGCCGAAACCGCAGGAGGATAGCCATGACAGTTCTGTCAGACTACTCGGACAAGTATAAAACGGTCAGCGTGCACCGCGAGGACGGGATACTGCAGGTCACCTTCCACTCCGGCGACGGCAGCCTGCTCTGGGGCGAGGCCGCTCACCGCGAACTTGGCTACGCCTTCGCCGACATCGGCGCGGACCCGGAGAACCGGGTCGTCATACTCACCGGCACCGGCGACGACTACTGCGCCAATTTCGAACCCAACCGTCCCACCCGACGCATGCCCAGGGACTGGGACAAGACCTACTGGGAGGGCAAGCGTCTTCTCACCAACCTGCTGGAGATCGAAGTGCCGGTCATCGGCGCCGTAAACGGCCCCGCCACCATCCACGCCGAAATCCCCGTTATGTCCGACATCGTCCTCGCGTCGGAGACCGCCACCTTCCAGGACGCCCCTCATTTCCCCCGCGGCGTGGTGCCCGGCGACGGCGTCCACGTGGTCTGGCCCTTGCTGCTCGGCCAGAACCGCGGCCGATACTTCCTGCTGACCGGGCAGACCCTCTCCGCCCGGGAAGCCCTTGACCTCGGCGTGGTCTCCGAGGTACTGCCCGGGGACCGGCTGTTGCCTCGCGCCTGGGAGCTTGCCCGTCAACTGGCCGAACGGCCTCCGCTCACCCTGCGCTACAGCCGCGTCGCCTTGACCCTGCAGCTCAAGCGCCAGATGCAGGACATGCTCGGATACGGCCTCGCCATCGAAGGCCTCGCCGCCGTCGACGTGTCTCTGTCACAGGAACAGTAACGCCGATATCGCACCGGAGGGGAGACTACTAGATACCCGCCTTAGTCTCTCCTCGCGCCGTTACATAGCGCCGTAACATAGCGATGTAGGCAGACCCTCCGTTCACGCGTACAGCCGGTTCAGGTTTGCGTGGTTGTCCGGGTCCAGGTCCCTGCCCTGCAACGCGGGATGGTCATGGCCGTAGCGGTGGGCGCGGAACACGGAGTTGGCGTACCCCGAGATGGAGCCTCCGACGCCGTAACCGCTGCGCGCCATGAACGGGTTGATGTACTCCCACACGATATCCCTGCCGGGCGTCACCTCGAAGATGCGGCCCGGCGCACCCTCGCAGATGAGCGTATTGCCGTTGGGTTGGCGCTCGGCTCCGCTGATGTGGTAGCTGTAGAAGGAGATGGGCGGGTCTCCCTTGTACTCCCACGCAATTTCGTCGGTGGCAGGATCGACCTCGATGACGCGGGAGTGGGTGAAGCCGGTCTTGTGCGGACCGTTGTCGAAGATCAGCACCCGCCCGTTTTCCAGCATCGTCGGATTGTGCTGGTGCGAGATTTCCCCGCGACCCCACTTCCAGCGGAACTTCCCGCTGGCCCGGTCCACGATGCCCACGGTGTCCGTCTGTCGGAAGCTGACCACGAGGTCACCCTCCGGTGTCACGTTCAGGGTGTTCTGGTGCGTCCACTCTGCGCGGCCCTCCAGGAAGCAGATCCGGTCTTCCTCGAAATCGAGATGCTCCCACGACTTCCACTCGTAGACCACCTCTCCGGCGGGGGTGACCTCCCGCACCATGTCCCCCAGCATACCGAGGTCATCGCTGCCCGACTCGTGGCCGCCCTTCACCTGCCGCGTCACTTCCTCCGGCAACAGTTCCCAGGTCAGCACCAGCGTATTGCCGTTGGGCAGCCTCTCGAAGTCGTGGTGCAGGAACGGGTAACGGTATTCCCACACCACGTTGCTCTCCCAGTCCAGTTCCAGGATGGCTCCGGCGACCGTCCTCCCGCCCCTTGGCAGCAGTTCCCGCTCCGGTCGGCTCAGGAACGAGACCTCCTCTGCTGCCGGTCCCGTCCGCAGAAGCAGGTTGCCGTTGGCCAGCAGGTACGAGTAGCCGATCCCTTCGTTGCAGTGCCAGGCGTGGCAGACCCGCCCCTCCATGTCGATGAGGCGGGCATCGTGTCCGCTGACGTTGGTGAACAGGGTGTAGCCCCGGTAGGCCTGCTGCGGCGCGTAGTGAATCAGCCCGTTCGGATGGTTGGTTGACCAGCCCATGGTCGCCTCCTGAATGCTGTTAGAGGGTGTTCGGCAAATCCCCTCTCCCCCTTGGGGGAGGGATGGCGTGGCGACGTCACCGTGAATCGCGCACCCCGTCGGACGGCAAGCGAATATAGACTACCCCATCTCGATGGTCAATCAGTCTAATTTAAGGTGGTAAACTCAACTCGCCGAACAAAATCCCACCGGAACCGTATCGAAACGCCGAAGGAGGCTTCATGTCGACTCAAGCCGCCGAAATCAGCAACATGAGGCTCATCTCCCACGTAGACCTGAAAGGCCACAACAACATTGGCGAGGGCATCGACCTGCACCGGACGTCCAGCGGCCGCCGCATCCTCCACTTGGCCCACGAGAGCGCGCCCAAGGACTTCACCAGCGTTGATGTCACCGACCTGAACAACCCGAAGGTCGTCGCCCAAACCGATCTCGACTACAACCACCTGCGCTCAAACTCCCTCTCCATCGTCGGCGACACCATGCTGGTCGCCTACCAGTCCCGGGAAGCCGACCAGCCTGGCACCGGCATGGGCGTGTTCGACATCGCCGACCCCGAGAACCCGAAGCGCATCGCCTTCTACGACGCCCAGGGCCCCGGCTCCCGCGGCTGCCACTGCCTGTGGTGGGTCGACGGCGACTTCGCCCACCTTGCCACCGGCACCCCCGACTCGCGTCCGACCGACCCGAAGGATGACCAGTTCTACGTGATTATGGACCTGAGCGACCCCGCCAACCCAAGGGAAGCCGGCCGCTGGTGGCTCCCCGGCACCCAGGAAAGCGACGACGCCCCGCCCCCGGCTCGCCACCCCCAGTTCGACGTCGGCCACAGCGTTCACAACACCAACGTCTACCCCAACCGGCCCGACCGCGCCTACTGCGGCTGGAAGGACTCCGGCGTCATCACGCTCGACATCTCCGACGTCTCACGTCCGTCGCCGGTCGGCCAGCTCAACTTCGCGCCGCCCTTCCCCGGCTTCACCCACACCGTGCTCCCGCTTTTCAGCCGCGACCTGCTCGTGGTGACCCAGGAGGCCACCATGCTCGGCGGCGCCGACTACCCCAAGCTGGTGTGGATGATGGACAACCGCCTCGAGAGCAACCCCGTCATCATCAGCACGCTGCCCATGCAGGACACCGGCGACTTCTTCAGCCGCCCAGGCCGCTACGGGGCCCACAACATCCACGAGAACAGGCCCGGCCCCCTGTCCCTGCGGTCCGACACCCTCGTCTACGCCACCTTCTTCAACGGCGGCATCCGCGTCTTCGACACCACCAACCCCTTCCAGCCGCAGGAAGTCGCCTCCTTCATCCCGCAGATTCCCGAGGGCGCCGACGCCAACGGAATCAACGACGTCCACGTCGACGAGAACGGCATCGTCTACGCCGTCGACCGCCTCCACGGCGGCCTCTACATCCTCGAACTCAACATCTAGCCCCAACGCCGTCGAATACCCGCAGATGGTGAAGTTATGTCAAACAACGCCGCCAAGGCCCAGACCGTCATCCGGAACGCCAACATCATCACCATGGACCGCGACCGCCCGCACGCCCAGGCCGTGGCAATGAGCGACGGCCGCATCGTCGGCGTCGGCAGCAACGTCGAAACCTTCATCGGCCCCGGCGTGCAGGTGCTGGACCTCGGCGGCAGCACGGTGCTCCCCGGCTTCATCGACGCGCACATCCACGTCCTGAACAGCGGCATTCGCCACGTCATGGCCGCCGACTGCGACCTGCCCACCATCGCCGCAATCCAGTCCGCCCTCCGCGACCGCGCCGAGACCACGCCCCCGGGTCAGTGGGTGCAGGGCTTCAAGTTCGACGACACCAAGACAGACGAAAACCGCTTCCTGTTCGTGGAAGACCTCGACGCTGTCAGCACCTTCCACCCCATCTTCGTGGCCCACCGCGCCGGCCACATCTACTACCTCAACAGCATGGCCCTGGAGCTCGCCGGCTTCGACCGCGACACCCCCGACCCGCCCGGCGGCCGCATCGGACGCCACCCCGACACCGGCGAGCTCAACGGTGTCGTCTATGAGCGCGCCATTGAGCACGTCCGCTTCGAACTCATCCCGTCCGACACGCCGGAAATACGCCGCGAGGGCCTTCGCACCATCTGCCGCATGCTCACCGAGGTCGGCCTCACCAGCGTCCACGACGCCCGCGTCGTCCGCGACGAGTTTGTCACCTACCAGGAGGGCCGCGACGCCGGCGACCTCGCCCTCCGCGTCTACGCCCTGCTGTACCACCCGCATTTCCCGTCCCTGCGCGAGGCGGGACTGAAGACTGGTTTCGGCGACGAAATGCTCCGCCTCGGCGGCATCAAGATGGTTGCCGACGGCGCTATCGCCGCCCGCACCGCCTACCTCTCCGAGCCCTACGTCGGCAGCGACTGCGACCACGGCATTCTCGCCATGACCGCCGAGGAAATCGAGGAAAACGTCATGGAGATGCACCGCGCCGGCTTCCAGGTCTGCATCCACGCCAACGGCGACCTCGCCATCGACATGGTGCTCGACGCCTACGCCAAGGCCCAGGCCGCCGACCCGCGTCCCAACCCACGCCACCGCATCGAGCACTGCACCCTCGTCAACCACGACATCCTCGGGAAGATGCGCCGCCTCGGGACCATCGCCACCCCCTTCTGCACCTACGTCTACCACCACGGTGAGAAGATGCCCTTCTACGGCGAGGAACGCCTGCAGTGGATGTTCGCCCAGCGTTCCTTCCTCGACTACGGCGTGGTCGGCACCGGCGCAACCGACTACCCGCCCGGCCCCTTCCAGCCGTTGCTCGGCATCCAGAGCTGCGTCACACGCACCGACAGCCGCAGCAACGTATGGGGCCCCAACCAGAAGGTGACCGTCGAGGAGGCCCTCCGCATCTACACCATGCACAGCGCATACGCCTCCTTCGAGGAAAACCTCAAGGGCTCCATCGAGGTGGGCAAGCTCGCCGACTTCGTCGTTCTCGGAGAAGACCCCACCCAAATCTACCCCTTCGACATCAAGGACATCACCGTCGAACGCACCATCGTCAGCGGCCGCACCGTCTACGAGGCCTGACTACCTCGAAACACCTTCGCGCATACCCAAAACAAGAGGGAGCGGCCGTCCCGCTCCCTCTTTCCTTGCACCCAGACCGCCCCGGCAATCAGGGCACCGCCCCTTCCCTGCGGAACACCTCCGCCAGCTTCTCCACACCCTCCCATATCTCCACCTCCGAAGGCAGGGCGAAGCACAGCCGGATATAGCTCGCCGCCGCATCCGGGTCCGCCGACCAGTCCGGCCCCGGGTTGAACGCCACGCTCTCCCTCAGTGCCGGCGCGTTCAGCGCCCGCGAGTCCACTCCGTCCGGCAGCTTCACCCACAGGTACATCCCGCCCCGCGGCATGTAGAAGTCCACGCTCGGCCCGAACGACTCCCGCAGCGCGCTCGCCAGCACATCGCACTTGCGCTTCAGCGCCGCCCGCATGTCGAGAATATGCTCCTCGTAGTGGTTGTTGAAGTAGTCGGCCACTATCATCTGGTCCATGACCCCGGTGCCCGCGTCGTTCTTCCTCGACAGCAGCCGGCTCATCACGTCCCACTTCGCCACGATGTACCCCAACCGTGTCCCAGGCCCCAGCGTCTTCGAGAACGACCCGATGTGCAGCACCCGGTTCGAGTCGTCCAGCGAACGGATTGCGTTCTCGTACTCACCCTCGAATATCAGGTCGGCGTAACACTCGTCCTCGAATATCGGCACTCCGTACTCTTTGCTCAGCTCCAGCATTCGAAGCCGCCTCTCCATGCTCATCACCGTGCCCGTGGGGTTCTGCAGCGTCGGAATGGTGTAGATGTACTTCGGCCGTACGCCCCTGACCCTCAGCTCCTCCAGCGCCCCGGCCAGCTGGTCCATCCGCATCCCGTCCTCGTCAACGTCGATGCCGACCATGTTGACCTTGCGCCGCCTGATGTTCCCCAGCGCACCTGAGAAGCTGAACGCCTCCACGATGACCGTATCGCCTTCTTCCAGCAGAATTTCGTTGATCAGCTCAATAGCCAGTCCCGACCCCGACGTGATCAGCACTTCGTCAACCGTCGTGTCGATGCCCCGGTGTTCCCCCAGCTTGTCGACCAGGAATTGGCGCAGCGGCGTGATCCCCTGCGGACCGCCATCGAAGTTGTACATCGAAATGTTCCTCGGGTCGCCCCGGAACACCCGGTTCGCCGACTCGATGAATCCCTCCACCGGCACCATCTCGGGATCGCTGTGCCCCCCGATGAAGTTGTACTTCGGATGGCCGCCCCACTGGCCCGGAGGAGGAGGGAGTTCCCTGTTGAATAGCGTCGAGTAGTCCAGTCCCTGTTCGGCCATTGGTCTTTCCTCCAGGTTTGTAGGTGCGTTGCGCCCTCAACCGTAGGGGCGGGGACGATGGCATCCTATCACCGCCGCTACCGGGTGTCGACGGACCCGGCTTGCATGGCAACACCTTACCTCGGTGTTGCACTTCGTTTGTAAATTTAGCGAATCCAAACCCCCGCCCCTCTGCCCTGGCACAACAGTCGCGCTACTGTGGGCTCTACGCAGTCCCTCAGCCCCGCGTATCAGCCGCACAACCGTAGCGACCCGGGCGTGGTGACGTCGCTATCCAATCCAGCCTTCTCTCCCGGCATAAGAGTCCGTTGCACCACCGCGTTTCCCGCGACAGCGGCAAGTGGGCTGGACTGCTGTATTGCGGCGGTGTTAGTGTCGCGTTTGATTGCGGAAAGTATGATCAACGCTCGGCGCAAGGAGCAACAGGGATTCTTGGTCTGACACAGCCTGCATTCTCAGTAAGCATGCGTCCTGCTGATGCCAGCCCGGAATGCAGGTGGTGATCCCAGATGGCTGCAAAGTGCCTCCCATGATATCCAGGCTGCCTGCGCTGGTGATACTCCTTTCCGCGCTGCTGACCTTGCTGGCCTGCGCGCAGACGCCAACGCCAACGCCAACTATGGAGATGGGGTCTGTGGCAACGCCCACGTCAATCCCTACGGCAACGGCAACGCCAGCCCCAACTGTGGTGCCTGAGCCTGCGGCAACGGAAGCTGTCTTACCTCCGGCTACCGAGGCGCCTGTCGCTGATAGGGACGGCGATGATGAGATCAAGAATGCAGTTCAGCTGCTTTTCGATTCTTGGAACCGGGCGCTCGTGGAGAGGGACGCTGCGCTTTTTCAATCCTTATTGACGCGAGAGTTGGCCGGGAGTTGCGGGTTGGAAAGATTGCAGTCCTGGCTTGACCAAGGCGAGGGGGTTTTTACGGAAGCCGAGGTGCGCTCGGTGTTTCTGGATGTCGCCGACCCCAGCCGGGCCTTGGTCGAAATCATCGCCAGGCAGCGTGCCGGGGGGCCGGAAGCGCCCTTCCCTTTTCCGTGGCCCGTGGTACTGGAAGAAGGCGGGTGGCGGGCGGGTTTCCCTGCGGGCTTCACTGCTCAAAGCTGCCCATATATGGCATCTGAACGGCCCGCTGAACCCGATGGCAGAGAGCGCCAATCACCGCAGATTCCCGGCCTTGACTTGGACCGGCGCGATGACATCCTCGCGGCAGTGCCGGGGACCAACGTCCTGCACGGCGGTTTCAGCACCGAAACTTACGGCTCCAGCTTCAGCACCAGCAACTCCAGGGCTGGTGGCCCCAATCAAGTCAGCATTTTCGCCGAGTTGGAGACGGACGCGTCGGGCGCCGAGTTGGTGCACCTCTACCGCGACGGTCTGAAGCATCCGAGCTGGGATATTGTCGACGAAGGCTCATCCGGCGACTTTGGCTGGTTCTCCTGGACCGTCCTCGACGGAGATGGGCTGCTTTGGCACGGCAAGCTGGTGGTGGCCCCGTCGCATGAGGGTTGGAGGCATGTATGGCTGTCGGTATATTCCGAGGATTCGGACGAGCCAGAGTAAAAGGATGAACGCCGCTGGGGCACTGGGTTGCTGGTGGAACACTCACGCTCCGCCCCCACCTGGCACTGTATCCCAACAAACGCTGACCCGGCATTTCGGTCTCAACCATGGGTCGGATGCTCATTGCGAGCCCACGCAGCGAGAGCCCACACGGTGGCTGTGGCTGGGCGTTGCGCTTTTCCAGAACACCCAACGCCC
This sequence comes from Dehalococcoidia bacterium, assembly GCA_965261355.1. Lineage (GTDB taxonomy): Bacteria > Chloroflexota > Dehalococcoidia > Lucifugimonadales > UBA3495 > VXOI01. Next base: position 1,553,032 of record OZ253464.1, read on the forward strand.
GAAGCGGCTATCTGCGACTGTGGTACTGGTCGGAACACCGCCCGGCGAACCCGCATCCGCACCCATTAACGGACATTGACCGACCCAATAGAATAACTCCATATAATTCGCAAACGGGGAGGAAACTATGGCGCGAACGCCTGCAGTCACCAGGGAATCCGTGCCCGAAGGGGAACGCGAAGCCTTCGACGCCTTCGTCGCGGCCCGGGGCGAAATTCCGGCCATCGGTCCCGGCTCCGTCATGCTCAACGCCCCGGAGGTCGCCCAGCGCGCCCTCGGCCTCGCCGCCTACCTCCGCACTGACACCTCGCTCTCGCCCCGCATCCGCGAGCTCGCGATGCTCCTCGCCGCCCGGGAGAACGACTGCCAGTTCATCTGGAACGCCCACGCTCCCCCGGCCCGCCGCGAGGGCCTGCGCGACGAACTCGTCGACGCACTCCGCGACCGCCGGGACATACCCGACCCTGCGGCGGACGAGCTTGCGGTCATCAACTACGGGTGCGAGTTCTTCCGCACCCGCCGCGTCAGCCAGGAAGCCTTCGACTCCGTCGTGTCCCATTTCGGCGTCAACGGCACAACCGAGCTGACCACCCTCATGGGCTGCTACGCCATGCTGGCCTTCAACGTCAATGCCTTCGGCGTCGAGCTGCCCGATGACCGCACCGAGGAAGCCCTGCCCATCTAGCAACTGCCACCTGGAAGACCCCGAAACAGGGAGTGCCACCATGGGACTCGGTAAGTTGAAGGACAAGCTGCTGTCCGGTTACCCCGGCGGCTACAGGCACATGCGGCGCGGCACCCAGCCCGTCGACGGCCCGCCTCCCTTCCAGGTGCCCGCCGACCCACTCGACCGGCGCAGCCGCATACCGCCCACAGGCTACCGTGAATACTGGTACCCCGCTCTCCCAGCCAAGGACGTCAGTAGGGACAGGCCCGAGGTCCTCCGCATGCTGGGCACCGACCTGGTCTTCTTCCGCGATAGTGACGGCGAGGTGCAGGCTCTCCTGGACCTCTGCCCTCACCGCTCGGTCTACCTGTCCATGGGCCGCTGCCATTTCAAGGGATTCCTGACCTGTCCCTACCACGGCGCAACCTTCGATGGCGAAGGCAACTGCGTCGCGTTCCTGACCGAGGGCCCCGACTCCAGGATGACCGGCGCTCCGGGCATGAAGGCCCGCAAGTACCCGACCGCCAACATCAAGGGAATGGTGTTCGTCTGGATGGGAGACGGCGAGCCGGCCGCCCCTGAGGAGGACATTCCGCCGGAGATGTTCGAACAGCACAACATCTTCCGGCCCTCCTTCACCATGTTCGACTGCAACTGGGTCCTGGTGCTCGAGAACACCATGGACGCCCACAACGCCTTCATGGTGCACCGCAACTCTTTGCGCATCCTGAAGAGCCGCCTCGGCGGCCGCCCCAGGACGCCATTGGGCTACCGGGTCACGCTGGTCAACGAAAAGAATGTCCACTACCGCCCGGGCGAGGGAAAGTCCCACGTCGAAAAATACTACGAGGACGAAAACGGCGTCGTCCCCTATCAGATGTACTATCCCGGCGTGGACGGCGTCTGGCCCCTGCACCGCTGGCGTCTGCTATGGACTTGGTTCTTCGACCGGAACGCCCGCAGTCGGGGCCAGACGCCCGGCCGCCTGCAACCGAAGCAGGCCGAGAGCGCCGACGTCAACGAGTGGAACGGCACCCGCCTTCCCGGTATGTCCCGCACCGGAGGCAACAACGCCTTCTTCCGCAGCACCCGCTGGGCCGTCCCCGTCGAACCCAACCTCACCCGCATGGTCTACCTGAACGTCGAACGCTACGCCAGCCGCCCCGGCATCATCCGCCGACTCTGGAGTTCCGTTACCTGGCCCTACCGCAACTGGGAGCTGAACTTCAACTTCCGCAACCAGGACTACGACGCCGAGAAATACGTCCAATACGCCTCTCCCGAGTACCTGTCGTCCACTGATTCGGTGGTGGTCGCCATGCGCCGCCTCTTCGTGGAGCACGCCCGCGATGTGCAACGGCGCAGGGAGCGGGAAGAGGAACTCCCCGAATCTCCGGAAGATACGGAAGCCGAGCGAATGGTGCGCGAGGTCGACGCCCAGGTCGCCGAATCCTCCCGGGCCTTCGACGCCGACCGTCTCGAAGAGGAACTGCTACGCCGCGTGTAGCCCGAATCCCGCGCGGGCTCTTGAACCGCATCAGGTCAACAAGGAGGCAGCCTATGTCCAGAGTCACCATGATCCAGCACGTCAACATCCAGATCAGCGACAGGGAACGGTCCCGCGAGTGGTATGAAACCGTCTTTGGCGCAGAATATCTCGACCGCGGCCCGGAACTGAACCAGGGTCAACTCCAGCTTCGAATCGGCAACGGTGAAATTCACAGCACCCTCACCTCGACTCCCAACCCGTCCGGCCATTTCGCCGTCGAAATTGACGACTGGGAGGAGATGATTTCCAACCTCGATGCCCTCGAAATCCCCTATTCTCCTCCCACCATTCGCGGCTACAGTGGCGGCCACTCCACCTACATCAAAGACCCCGACGGCAACATGATCGAGCTCGTGCAACACCCCCTGGGTTTGCGAAATTCCAACGACGAAACCGTCGAGGTGGCCCATGACCCCAATGGCATGCGCTGGGCCCAGCGCCCCGGCTTCGGCCCCACCGGCTGATTCGCTAGGTACATTGCCCTCGCTCAAGGGCCCGAACCGTCAGAAACCACCCCATAAATCCCCTCCCCACTTTGGGGAGAGGGTTGGGGAATGGGTGGCATCCAGCCCGTTTTCAACTTGGCAACCATCGATGAAGTTGCCTCGCCTTGACCATAGCGCACTCGAAGTGCGGATTTATCGCGCAGCATCTCATGCACTGGAGGCTCATTCATGCCCGTCCTAGCCGCAGGCCCCGGAGTGCAACTGCACTACTACTACGACGACTTCACCGACCCGTGGCAGTCCCCTCCGGCAATCCTGCTCCAGCACGGGTTCTCCCGCAACGGCCGGTTCTGGTACAACTGGGTGCCCCGGCTCTCCGGAGACTACCGCGTCCTGCGCCCCGATATGCGAGGTATGGGCGGCTCCGTCATCGACGAGGCCGAGTTCGAGCCTTCACTGGACATCTTCGTCAATGACCTGAACGCCATCCTCGACCACCTCGGTATCGAGGACGTGGTGTACGTCGGCGAGTCCTTCGGCGGCATCCTCGGCCTGAACTTCGCCCACCGGCGCCCCGACCGTGTCCGCGCCCTCGTCCTGTGCAACACCCCCTGCCGTTTGCCCAACAGGGAGCGCCTCGGCCGCGCCGGTGACACTGAGGATGCCCTCAACCGCAGCGTGGGCGCCTGGTCCACCGACACCATCGACAGCCGTCTGGACACCCGGTTCGCGCCCAAGGGCCTCGTCGACTGGTACATCGCCGAGATGGACAAGACTCCCGCATCCATCGGCCGCAGCCTCCAGGACTACCTCGACACCCTCGACTTCAGCCCCTACCTTAACGAAGTCCAAACTCCCACCCTTCTCCTCGTTGGAGAGGAATCTCCCACTTCCACCCTCGACCAGCAGCAGTTCATGGCCGGGCAGCTGCCGAACTCCCGGCTCGTGGTCTACCCCGGCTTCGGCCACGGCATCAACGCCATCCACCCGCAGTGGTGCGTCCAGCAGGTACGCGAATTCATCGACTCACTGAACGCTTAAGGAGTGAAATATGCCCTGGTATATGTACGTCGCAGTTAACGAGGACAACAAGATCTCGGTCTTCACCGTCGACCCCGACAGCGGCGGTCTCACCCACCGCCAAGACGTTCCCGTCGACGGCGGCCCCTTCACCCTCGCCGTCAGCCCCGACCGCAATCACCTCTACGCCGGCTGCCGCGAGGACCCCCAGCTCGCCAGCTTCCGCATCGAACAGTCCGGCGGCGGCCTCACGCGAACGGGCTCGGTGCCCCTCGACTCCTGGCCCGTCTACGTCAACACGGACCGGCGTGGCAGGTTCGTGCTGTCGTCCTACTACCAGGGCGCTGGCGTCGCCGTGCACCCCATCGGAGACGACGGCTCGCTGAGCGGCCCTCCGGTCGTCTCCCTTGACACTGCCACCGGCGCCCACGCCATGCAGACCGACCCGACCAACCGCTACGCCTTTGTTCCCCACATCGCCGGCAACGGCCCCAACCAGGTCTGGCAGTTCGTATTCGACGAAGCCACTGGCCAGATCACCCCGAACGACCCGGCCATCGTCGAGTTGGAAGATTTCCTCGGCCCACGCCACTTCTGCTTCCATCCCTCCCTCGACGTCCTCTACTTCTCCAACGAGCAGGGATGCAGCGTCAGCGGCTACCGCCTCGACACCGCCAATGGCACACTGTCCCTCTTCCAGACCATCACCACCCTCCCGCCGGAAGGTTTCGCCGAAAGGAACACCTGCTCCCAGATCCAAGTGACCGCCGCCGGCAATTTCCTGTACGCACCCAACCGCGGCCACGACAGCATCGCCTGCTACACCGTCGATACCGCCTCCGGCGAGCTGGCCGGCAACGGCATAGTCGCCTCCGAAGCCAGGCCCAACGCCCTCTGCCTCGGCCCCGGCGACCGCTACATCTACTCGGCGGGCCAGGACTCCGGACAGATGGCCATCTTCCGTGTCGACCAGGGCTCCGGAACGCTGGATCGGACGGAAACCGTCCCTCTCGGCAGCGGCCCCTGCTGGATATCCCTCGTCGAGTTGCCGGGATAGACTGGCCTCCCCGGATCAGTCATCGAACACGAATCTGCACCAAAATTAGGCATGAGGGTTTCGACTATGGCCTCTCCAGAACTGGACCAGGCAATGGCAATGTTTCGCGCTGCCAAGGTGGACGCCCAGAGCGTCGGCACCGTCGAGGAGTTCCGCGTCTGGTACGAGCGCTTTACCGGACAGTTCAGGCTACCCGCCGACGCCGTCTTCGAGCCCGTGGGTGCCGGAGACGTCTCCGCCGAATGGATTTCCGTCCCCGGCGTATCCGATGATCGCGTGGTCCTTTACCTCCACGGCGGCGGCTACATGATTGGCTCCATGCGCACCCATCGCTCGCCCCTTTCCTATCTGTCCCGCGCCTCCGGCGCCCGCGTCCTCGGCCTCAACTACCGGCTGGCCCCAGAGCACCCCTTCCCGGCCGCCGTCCAGGACTCCGTGGCCGCCTACCGCTGGCTGCTTGATGAAGGCGTCTCGCCCGACCGCATCGTCATCGGCGGCGACTCCTGCGGGGGCGGCTTGACCATTGCCACCCTCGTCGCCCTGCGCTACATCGGAGAACCCCTCCCGGCCGCTGGCATTTCCCATTCCGGCTGGACCGACCTCGCCCACACCGGCGACTCCTTCGTCACCAAGGCGGAGGCCGACCCTCTCATCGACCTAGAAATGCTCGAAAACATGGCCGCCACCTACCTCGGCGACCGCAGCCGCACCACTCCCCTCGCCTCTCCCTACTACGCCGACCTGCGCGGCCTGCCGCCCCTGCTACTGCAGGTCGGCACCGCCGAGGTCCTGCTCGACGACTCCATCCGCTTCGCCGACCGCGCGAAGGAGGCCGGCGTCGACGTCACCCTGGAGCTGTGGGACGATATGCCCCACGTCTGGCAGGCCTTCGCCTCCTTCCTCCCCGAAGCCAGGGAGGCCCTGGAACATTGCGGCGAATTCGTCAAGAAGCACACTGGCTGAACGACCCCATCGCGCACCGGAGGGACAAGGCATGGAACAACACGAACTACCCTTTCTGACCGTGGCCGAACTCTCGCGTCTCATAGAGTCCCGCGAGGTCTCTCCGGTCGACGTAACCCAGGCCTACCTCGACCGCATAGACGGGCTGGACTTCAAGTTCAACGCCTTCCTCGCCGTCTCCCGCCGTGAGGCCCTCGAGGCCGCTCGCGACGCCGAGGCGGCCATCGCCCGCGGCGAGTACCTCGGGCCCATGCACGGCATACCCGTGGCGGTCAAGGACCAGTTCTGGACGAAGGGCATCCGCACCACCGGCGGCACCCGCATCCTGGCCGACTTCGTTCCCGACGAGGATGCCACCATCATCGCCAACCTCAAGCGCGCCGGAGCGGTGCTGCTGGGCAAGACCAACATGACCGAGTTCGCCATGGGCGCAGGCTTCGAGCGTTTCAGCCCGCCCCGCAACCCGTGGCACCTCGACCGCCGCACCGGCGGCTCCAGCGGGGGCTCCGGTGCCGCCACCGCCGCCTTCCTCTGCGCCACCTCCCTCGGCGAGGACACCGGCGGCTCCATCCGCTTCCCCGCCACTTGGTGCGGCCTCGTGGGCCACCGCCCCACCTGGGGCCTCATCAGCCGTTACGGCGTCATGACCGGCGTCTGGTCCATGGACACCGCCGGCCCCATCTCCCGCACCGTCGAGGACGCAGCCATCACCCTCACCGCCATCGCCGGCCGCGACGAGCGCGACTCCTACACCTGGGACCGGCCCGTCCCCGACTTCCGCGCCAGCCTCAACGGCGACATCAACGGCCTGCGCATCGGCCTCATCACCGAGCAGATTGACGAGGAAACCACCGCCGCCGACACCCGCGACGCCGTGATGAAGGCCCTCGGCGTACTGGGGGAGCTTGGCGCGACCGTCGAGGAGGTATCCATTCCCTTGACCGCCCACGGCGCCGTGCTGTCGCAAATCCCGCTGGTGGTCGAGCCCGCGCTGAACATGAAGGAGTGGGTGCGCGACCGCCTGCAAGACTACGGCCACAACAACCGCGTCGGCCTCCTCACCGGCAGCATCTTCCCCGCCCAGGCCTACTACAAAGCCCAGAAGCTCCGCACCATGTTCCGCAACCAGGTGCACGAGGCCCTCGAACGCTACGATGTCCTCGTCACCCCTACTTCCAGCGTGGCGGCCCAGCCCATCGTGGAAGACCCGGTCCGCACGAGTAAGGAAGACGCGGCTCCCCTTGGCTACCTGCAGACCCGCACCTTCAATATGGCCAGCGCCCCGGCGGTCTCCATCAACTGCGGCTTCAGCGACGAGGGCCTGCCCATCGGCCTGCAGATAGGCGGCCGTCCCGGTGCCGACCAGACCGTCCTCAACGTGGCCTACGCCTTCGAGCAGGCCACCAACTGGCACAACCGTCGCCCACCCAGCGCCTGACTGCCATTGCATTGGAGGGTGTGCGTCAAACCCCCTCTCCCTGTGGGAGAGGGGGTTTGCACCAAAAGTCAGCACATTGACCTTACCATTCTCGGTGCCATTGACAGGAGGTGGCAACAAAACGTCTGTCATATTACGGTAGGGGTTTTGTTACGAATTCCTTTCTCCAAATAAGCTGCAATTCGATAGAGACAATGCTCATAGTGCTATTACGAGCGTTGCTGGCTCGCTGTTCTCTCTTTTTTCACTTGTGTCGATAAAGCCTTAAACGCCTCTCTTGGCGATTTACACACAAATTCTGAGGGTAAGCTAAAATGTCGTCCGCCCGGAACAATCGCATTCAACTCGTCTGCATCCCACGCCTCGCAAACCCAATTGCCATTTGGCATAGGAATTATGTGATAGAGCAAAGGTGAGGGCTCTTCTACAACTAACGCTAGGATTTTTGTGTCAGTCGAATCAGGCACTTCCAGGTCGGAGATAGCAATTTGATTCATACCAAATGCGCCGAGGCACATCCGCAAGGTTGCTTCTTTGCTCTGCTGTGGCACTAACAATGCCATTGATTCCGACAACATGTACTTGAAGGCAGTAATCACAGTATTTCCAAAAGGATAGTACCCTCTGGCAATCAACCACCTACCGCCTGGCACTCTATAACACTCGTTGTTTGGGAAGTGACTCCCTAAATTATTGCGGCGTTCCATGAAATGATTGTACCAAGACGCGCTTGCATACATCTTTCTCAATAAGTATTTGTCCTTTTGCTGATTAGTGTATTGTGCTTTGGCCCACCACGCCAACGCTTGCGAAAAGAACGTTTCACACACTAAAGATTTAAAACCGTATTCAGGTGGCAACATTGTTTCAACTGAAAACGGTTGATGAGAGAACGGGTCTATTTCACGCTCTCTTACAAACTCATCCAATTGAGTATCTATCCATCCACGCATTGGTATCTGTCTTTTTTCTAATTCGTCAATTGTAGCCATCAATTGAATGGCTTTGAGAATGCATTTTTTAGAACCAATTACCTTTTCTACTTCTGTTATTCCCGCTTTGCTGACGCTGATGTTCTTGTTCTTTGACATTAACGATGCCTCAACATTTTGGGTCTGTGAAATCCTTTTACTGGTTGAAGACCGGTGACGCCTCGACCTATACCAATACAAACTTACCGTTTCCGCTCAACTTTCATCAACCCCATCTGTACTTTTAGTGCAAAATGCAGACTTCTGGTGCAAACGGCACTTAAAGTGCAAAGCTTGGGAGAGGGTTAGGGTGAGGGCGTTCCCTGTACTCCCTCTAACAGCACACCTTCAGGCAACCTGCCACCCGCAATCCAAAATGAATCTGCCCTGAACCCCTACACTACCTGGAAATGCGCCTCCGTCGGCACGCAATCCACCCCGTTGATCGGCACCACGTCCTGCGGACACGCCGAAAACGCGACGACACAGTCCATCTCTGCCCGCAGCGTCACGTAGTCCCCCGGTCCTGACACCGGCGGCTCGAAGCTGACCGACCCGTCCGTCCCCACCGGAATGTTCATGAACAGGTTCCACGGACTCGGCGTCTCCGGCGGCGTCAGGCCCAGCTCCGCCAGCGCCGCCGCCAGGTTGTCTGTGCAGTTGTCGTGGTACCCCTCGCAGCCCAACAGCTCGTAGCGGTACCGGTCGCAAGCCGCCAGCAACGTGTCGTGAATACCCCCTGATATGTCCTCGACCAGCGTCAGAATGGGCCTCCTCCGGTTCGTCACCATCGAATGACCGACCGTCGGCATCACCCGCTCCAGCCACGTCCGCGAGTGCTCCATCGACATGAACTCGGTCAAGTCATCCCGGCGGAACGCCCACGTGTCCACCACCTGCTGCCCGTGAGTATTGACCACCCTGACCGTCTGCCCCCTCGCCACCAACGCCGCCTTCCCCCGCCGCGCCGGAATCGTAACCAGCGATTCTCCCGCCATAGTGAAACCTCTCTGTGCCCTCTGTCTGCCCCGTGTTCTCTGTGAAAAACCAGTCTCCCTCCGCGTCCATTGCTCCCCTCCGCGTCCTTCGCGCCCGTGCGACCTCTCATCTTCCCTCAGACACCTGTCATTCCCGCCTGCGCGGGAATCCAAACCCCCGTCACCGGTCGATTGGGCCGCCTAAATTGAACCCCTCTCTAATGAAACTCGCCCCTTGAAGTTGCCGTGCATTTGTGATTAGAATATATGTACCAATGAAGAGACTCTGGCCTGTTTCGCATTGCATGCAGTTCCATTCCATATCCCAAAGAAGCCCGAGCCAAAAAATCTCCGTGTTCTCTGTGCCCTCTGTGGTAAAGGACCCCGAGGCGTAATCGGCGCTCAAAGGACGATCCCTTATATCCTGTCCATCCATGTAAATAACCCCTGTCACAGCACCACCATCACCCGCCGCTCCAAACCTGCCAAGAGCGGAAATGTTCGGAAATGAGCGGGTTCCGAAAAAACCCCGGCAACCCAACCATTCAGGAGAGTGAACCCATGTATTCCTTCAACTCTATCTGGGGCAGGATCAGACACCTCCAGCGCAGGCTCGCCAAGGACCTCGCCATAATCCGACTCCGCCGTCTCGCCGAGGAATTCTGCGACGACTACGAGGACGCCGTTAACGACGACCCTCCCGCTTCCCACCTCGAGCTCGATAGGATGGGCTCGGCCTTTATCCCCAGCATCGGGAAGGCCGGCTTCCGCCTCAGCACCTTCATGGCCCTGCGCAAGTACCTCGAACGCTGCCTCGACGACAAAAGGCTCCCGGAGCCCCGAGACATCGTCGGCAGCCTGCTGCCCTGGGCCGCCGAGGGCGGCTTCCTTCGCTCCTCCCTCTGGGTGAGGAACGCCTGCTGAACGCCCTTGGTTCGACAGCTTCGGGCCTGAAACGGGGCAATCGTACCTTGAACGCCAGAGACCCTGTAACCCGTCTTTCCCGCGTAGGCGGGAATCCAAACCCCGGTCTCCCATCGCACTGGAGAATCCACGAGGGGCAACTAACTAGGCGACAAAAGAGACCACCAAAAACCTCTGCGCCCTCGGCGTTTAATCCGTCCCCTCGGCGTCCTCGGCGCTTAAACTACTCCTCTGTGCTCTCTGTGGTTAAAATACCCCTACCAACGCCGCGAAGGAGGGCCAAACCATGACCAGCCAGAAAGTCCCGTCCAAGGACGAACTCGCCGGCCGTTCAAACTCGGCAATCGACTCATCGAAACAGGCGCTGTTCGACCTCTCTAGGGACGTCCACGCGCATCCCGAGCTGAATTACGAAGAATTCTACTCCGCCGCCGCCCTGGCCGGGTTCCTCGAAGAGCATGACCTGTCGGTCGAGCGCGGCGTCGGCGGCATCGAGACCGCCTTCCGCGCCACCATCCCCGGCGGTGGCGGCGAAGGCCCCACCATCGCCGTCCTCGCCGAGTACGACGCCCTGCCCGAGATCGGCCACGGCTGCGGGCACAACCTCATCGCCATGGCCGCGATGGGCGCTGCCCTCGGCCTCCACGCCAACGCCGACAAACTTCCCGGCCGCATTCAGATCATTGGCACGCCCGCCGAGGAAGGCGGTGGCGGCAAGATTCGCCTCCTGGAGGCCGGTGTCTTCAACGGCGTCGACTCCACATTGTCGTCCCATCCCTTCTCCAACCGCACCATCATCCCCGCAGCCGCTCCGAAGGGCGAGAGCTGGAGCCTGGCCATGGTCGGCTACCGGTATATGTACCACGGGAAGGCCGCCCACGCCGCCGCCTACCCCGAGGCCGGCATAAACGCCCTCAACGCCGTCATCCACCTGTTCACTGGCATCGACGCCCTCCGCCAGCACCTGCGCGACGACGTCCGCATTCACGGTGTTATCACCGACGGCGGCACCGCCCCCAACGTGGTGCCCGAGTTCGCCGCCGCCAACTTCATGCTGCGTTCCAGGGACGGCAGGTACCTGAGCGACGAGGTCGTCGGCAAGGTGCGTTCGGTGGCCGAGGGCGCGGCTTCAATGACCGGGGCCCGCCTCGAGGCGGAGGAATTCTATCCCTTCTACGAAAACGTCCAGCCCAACGTGACCCTCGCCCAGGCCGTTGCGGCCAACGCCCGTGCTCTCGGCCTGAAGCTCGACGAGCCGGTGCCGGGCCGCCCCGGAAGCGGTGCCTCTACCGACTTCGGCAACGTCAGCCAGGCCATGCCGGGCTTCGAGCTTCGCTACGCCGTTAGCGAGACTCCCGTGCCATCCCACACCCGGCAGATGCAGGAGACAGCGGTTACCGACCTCGCCCTCTCCAACGCCCTGCTGGTGGCCAAGGCGCTGAGCCTCACCGCCAGCGACCTGCTGCGCGACCCCACGATGGTCGAGGCTGCCAGGGCCGAATACTCCGACCGCAGCGGCTGAACCCGTCTCTCCTTCAGCTTACGTGGGGCAGGACTTCCTGGGTGAATCGCGCCATCTGGCCCATCTGGTCCGGCGATGCGAACCTGACGATGAAGTAGTCTGCCCCGCTATCCTTGTACGCCTTTATCGTGTCGATGCACTTCTGCACCGGCCCGAATACGCACAGCAGGTTCTTGCTGATGACGTCATAGGGGATGCTGTAGTACGCCTGCATGTACTGGTCGCCCTCGGCCAGCGCACCGCCCTCGTCCTCGTTCAGGTTCACCGAGACGTACAGGCAGCGTCCGATGCCGGCCGGGTCGCGGCCGAACTCCCCGGCGTTCTGCTCGATCCTCTCCCAGCACTGGTCGAACAGCTCCACCGATGGCACATTGGTGATCCAGGCATCACCGTACTCGGCCACCCGCGACAGCCCGCGGCGCACCCAGTTGCTGGAAATCCACAGCGGAATCGACGGCTGTACGGGCCTCGGCTCCAGTTCCACGTCCTCCAGCGGATAGAACTCTCCGTCGCTGCTCACCGCCTCGCCCGTCCACAGTGCTCGCATCACCCGGATGCTCTCCTCCATCCGGGCGGCCCGTTCCGTTATTGGAACTCCCACGGCCGCGTGCTCGGCAACAAACATCTGGTTGTTGCCTCGGCCTGCGCCGAGTCCCAGGATTGTTCGGCCTCCGGATATGTTGTCGATGGTCGCCGCAGCGTGAGCGAGATGCACCGGATGCCGCAGCGCGTTTAGCAGCACCGCCGTCCCTACCTTGACCCGGCTGGTGCGAGCGGCCACGGCGGCCATCGCCGTCAGAGGCTCCATCCGTGGCTTCGACGTGACGCTGTCGCCCACCCACACCGAATCGTACCCGGCCCGCTCGGCAGTCTCGGCCATCTGCCACGTCAGCTCCACCTTCGGCCTGCCGCCCCCGGCATACACCAGCACGCCCCTCGTTGGCAGCAGCACCCCGAAGTTGTCCGCCTGCGTCATTCCGTCCACCTCTCCGTCTGTCCTGTGTTGTCGCGCCTTGCTTGCCGCCCGCCGGCCGCGAATCCGTCTACCGCAAGAGGCGCCGGAAACCGCACCCTGCCCTCAGGCTCAGCGGCTCCGGCGCCCATCACCGGCTTTGCGTCCCTAGTCCTCAACCTCGACGATCATCTCGATCTCGATCGGCATCCCGCCAGGCAGAGTGGCCATCCCGACAGCAGACCTGGCATGCCGGCCTCTCTCGCCGTACAGCTCGATCAGCAGGTCGGAAGCCCCGTTCGCCACCCGTGGCGTGTCGCCGAAGTCCGGCGTCGAGTTGACCATGGCCAACAGTTTGACGATCCTGCTCACCTTGTCCAGGTCTCCGATCGCCACCTTCAGGTTGGTGAGCAGATTCAGCATCGTCTGGCGAGCGCAGTCGTATCCCTGCTCGACGGTCACTTCCCCACCCAGCTTGCCCTCGTGCAGCAGACCGCCTCCCGGCAGTCCCGGACCGGTGCCCGACAGGTACACCAGGTTCCCAGTCCGCACCGACGGAATGATGTTGCCGGCTCCCGGCGTCCGGGGCGGCGGCAGCTCGTAGCCCAGTTCCTTCAGCTTGTTCTCAATCTCAGGCATGACACAACTCCTTCCGAATCCACTGGCAGGTCGAACCCGAAGATCGCCCTGCAGCCCTGCCAATTGTAATCGGCCCACGGCAACCCCTTCAGCGGGCCACTCCGCCATCCCGGCGACCAGACGGCGAGTCCGCCGGACGGCACCCCGGCAGGCACGCCAACCGCTCCGCTACCGGTACCAGCCCGTGCCCCGGTGGTATCCCCGCAGGTACGCTATCTGTCCGCCGTGGGCCACGCTCTCCAGCACCAGCTGCCCCAGAGCGGTGTTCAGCGTATGCTCCTGCCTCAGCGCAGTGGGAGGAAACACCACCCTTTTCTCCAGGTCCTCAGGCGACAGCGACGGCACGTAGTCCCGGGTGATCGCCTTCGCCGCCTCGAAGTAGGCTATCTGCACTTCCTTCGCTGGCGGCTTCCATGTTGCGAGGTCGGCTCCCCGTCCGAGCCCCTCCGGATTGTCCGCCAGCCCGAACTTCTCGCACCAGCCGTCCGCAAACCACAGTTCCGGCTTCTCCTGCAGCCGGTGCATGATGAACATGTCCGTAACCCGGCTGATGTGGCCGAAGATCCACGCGATAGAGTTGCTGTGCTCGTTGGGTTGTCGTGCCATCGTCTCGTAGTCCAGTTCGGAGATTGCCGCTTCAACCATCTCCCAGTTCCGCTCCAGTGAATACATGATCGAATCGGTTGCCGCCACTTCCTGCTCCTTGCCAGTGTCAGAATTGACCGCGATGTTGAATATTACCCAGTTCGCTGGGGATTCGATCTGATACTAGCACCCACAGTTGAAGTCCGTCTGCCTCCCCCGCCGGAACCAAACCGGCAGGTTCCTCAATGCAGGAGTCGTCAAATCGAGCAGTTGATGGTACCTTCCTGTGGTGCGGTGGATGTGAGAGTTCGTAACATTGCCGCATCTCTTTGTCGTCAGGGTTGCCCAGACCGGAACCTGGCGCACTATGCCGCCTGTGGATTTGGGAGGTCCTCGTTGTACAAGATCGGAATAGACGTCGGTGGCACCTTTACCGACTTCGTCGTCGCTGCCGAAGAAGGCCAGCCGCGCTTCTTCAAGACCCAGTCCACCCCAGGCGATCCTTCAATTGGCGTGATGAACGGCTTACAGGACGCCGCCGCCGCGTACGGACTGTCCCTGGACCAGTTCCTTGGAGACACCGACCTCGTGATCCACGGCTCCACCGTCGCGACCAACACGCTGGTGGAGCGCAAGGGCGCAAGAGTGGGCCTCATCACCACCGACGGCTTCCGCGACCTGCTGGAGATGAGGGAGGGGTTGAAGGAGGACCGGTACAACCTGCGTATGAAACCGGTCGAGCCCTTGGCCGCTCGCTACCTGCGGGTGGGCGTACCGGAGCGAATTCGCGCCAACGGCAAGGTGGAGCGCCCTTTGGACGAAGCCGCCCTCGTCGAAAATCTGGAGTACCTCGTCAAGGAGGGAGCAGAATCGTTGGCAGTCTGTTTCCTGTTCTCATACCTCAATCCCTCCCACGAGCAGAAGGCCTGGGAAAACATACGCCGCCGCTTCCCGGAACTGTACATCTCCCTCTCCCACGAGATAATTCCCCAGATTAAGGAGTTCGACCGCCTCAGTACCACGGTGATCAACTCTTACGTCGGCCCGGTGTTCAACCGTTATCTCTCGCACCTGGCTCAGCGGTTCGAAGCATACCCTCAATTGAAAGACGTGCTGATTATGCAGTCCAACGGCGGAGTCGCCCCGATAGACGACTCCAGGCGGATGGCGGTGCGTGCAATATTGTCTGGTCCCGCCGGAGGCGTCAGTGCCGCTGCCTACATCGGTCAACTGCTGCGGGAACCGAAGGTCATTGCTTTCGACATGGGCGGCACCAGCACCGATATCTCATTGATCGAGAACGGGGTCCCCCACATCGCCAACGAGAAGTTTGAGGCTGGCTGGAAGATCGCCGCCCCGATGATCGACATCCATACCCTGGGTGCGGGCGGCGGCAGCATCGCGCGTGTCGACGACGGCGGGATTCTGCACGTCGGCCCAGACAGTGCCGGGGCTGAACCCGGCCCCGCCTGCTATGGCAAGGGTGGAGTTAGGCCCACCGTAACCGACGCCAGCTTGGTGCTTGGGTACTTGGATGCAACCAATTTCCTTGGAGGCAAGGCTAGCCTGGATCCCGTCGCTGCCCGACTGGCTCTGGATGAAGACGTTGCCGGACCGCTCAACCTCCTTACCGCTGAAGCTGCTTACGGCGTGTTCAAGGTAGTCTGCACCACCATTGCCGAGGGCATTCGTTTGATGTCGGTGCAGCGAGGCGTGGACCCGCGAGAATTCATCATGATGGGGTTCGGAGGCGCCTCTGGCCTCCATGCTTCGGAGGTCGCTCGACAGCTTCAGGTATCGAAGGTCTACATTCCGGCATCGGCGCCGGTGCTTTCGGCCTACGGTATGCTGAACACCGACATCAAGTACGACTTCTTCAGGTCCTATCCGGTAAGCCTGGATCAGGTCGACCTCAACAGGCTCAGGTCCGTTCTGGACGAACTGGGCTCCCAGGGGCGGGACAAGCTTTTCGATCAGGGCGTAGCACATGAGGCGGTGGAGATACACTACTCCGCCGACATGCGGTACCTCGACCAGATCTACGAGGTCACCGTGCCGCTTCCAGATCCGACACTACCAGACTCGGAATTCATCGCCCGGTTGACGTCTAATTTCCACCAGCGGTACCAGGAGCTCTACTCGTACAACCAACAGGACCAGGAGGTACGGCTGGTCACTCTCCGTGTCGCGGCAGTGGGCAAGCTCCCCAGAATTGCCCAGATCGACCGGAACAGCAGCGCAATTGCGTACGGCCCCTCAGCAGGCCACCGCCGCGTCTTCATGGGCGAGTGGCTGGATGCGCGCACCTACGCCGCCGATTCGCTGCCTGCCGAAACGAATATTGCCGGTCCCGCAGTCCTGGAGTCGGACTTCACTACAATCCTGGTGTGGCCGGGGGATGTCGCCGAGGTCGATTCCATGAGCGGGGTCGAGTTGCGCGTCAACCTTGAATCTGCTCAGGACGACGCTCTCGACTCCGCCGACACGGATGGCCGCGACCGTCCGGCGCATGACGACCCCATAACCCTCGCGGTAGTGGAGCACCGGCTGGAGTCAATCGCCCAGGAAATGACCGAGGCGATGCTCCGCACGGCCATGTCCCAGATCCTCAACTCCAGCCGGGACTTTTCCACCGCGATTCTGGACGGCGATTGCCAGTTGGTGGCCCAGGGAGAGGGAATTCCGGTACACATCAGCGCCCTTCCCATTGCAGGCGCCGCAGTTCGAGACTACTTCGGCGACGACATCCACGACGGTGATCTGTTCATTCTGAATGACCCCTATTTCGGTGGCAGTCACCTGCCGGACATCACCATCATCCGCCCCGTCTTTCACCAGGGCCGGCTGCTGTTTTACGGGGTTAACCGGGCGCACCACAGCGATGTCGGCGGAGGCACCCACGGCGGCTACAACCCCGGCGCAAAAGAGATATTCCAGGAAGGCTTGCGCATTCCTCCGCTGCGGCTGTACGACAAGGGCGTCCCGCGCATCGACACCCTCCGGATGCTGTCGGCCAACGTACGCCAGCCGGAGAATTTCCTCGGCGACCTCAACGCCCAGATAGGCTCGGTCATGCTGGCTGCCCAGCGAATCGAGTCCCTGCTCGCCGCCTACGGCCCCGAACGGTTGATGGCGGTGGTGGCAGAAATCCTGTCTGCCACCGAAAGGCAGGTCAGACAGTTCATTTCAGACTGGCCCGACGGCGTCTACCTCGGGGAATCGTTTGTAGACGACGACGGTTTCGACAGCAAACTGGTGCCCATCCGGGCTAAAGTGACCATTGCGGGCGACTCAATGATCATCGATCTCAGCGACTCCAGTCCCCAGGTCGAAGGGTTCATCAACAGCGCATATGCCAACACTCGTTCCCTCGCCCACGCCGCCATCATGTACCTCGCGCCAATGGACATTGCTCGCAACGAGGGATCTATGCGTCCCGTCCAGATCGTCGCGCCACGGGGACTTGTCGTCAACGCCAACCCTCCTGCGCCGGTTTGCATGAGCACCAACCACTGCGCCGAGGAAGTCGTCGAGGCGGTGTTCAAGGCATTGGCCCCCGCCATTCCCGGCGCAGTCTCCGCAGGGTTCTCCCGCCGGCTGCGATACGCCATCACCGGCTCCGACCCCAGGACGGGGCGCCAGTTTATCTGGCATTTCTTCCTGGCCAGGGGCGGCGGCGGGGCCTCCAAGGGTTACGACGGATGGTCTAACGTTGGCGAAATCAACGTGGCCGGAGGAATACGGTCACCGAGCATAGAGGTTACGGAGGAGCGGTTCCGGTTCTTCATCGAGCGCCACGAGTTGCGGCCCGATTCCGGCGGCGTCGGTGCTTGGCGCGGCGGTCTCGGCGCGGTCTGCGACCTAGTGTATGAGGGAGCAGGCCCAGCCCTGCTCAACACTGCTGGCGACGGAATCGTTGTGCCGCCATTCGGGCTCTTCGGCGCAACCGACGGGCTGCCCCACCACTACACGATTGTCTCCAACGATTCGGAGCGTGTGCTGGGTTCGAAAGAAGTCGGTGTCGTCGTCAACCCTGGCGATCACATAATCTGTCTCTCCTCCGGCGGCGGCGGTTACGGTCACGCTGAAGACCGCGAAAAGGACGCCGGGGCATGGGACCTGAAGAACGGATATGTTACCGGATAAAGGGAGCGGTCGATCTGGGTTGCTGGCATGTTGACAATAAAACCAACCGCCAGGGCTTCATTGCCTGCACCGCTACTCTTTAACCTATAATCGCTTGAGGGCGGTAGACTCGATAATCGATGCTACCTCTTTCAGTAAGGCATTTTGGAGGGCGCGACATGCAGTCCGCCGACCTGAACTTGACAACCACAGTCACGGGGTACCAGAGATTCATATTCGTCAGGCTCCCGGAGGGTGCTGTGGATCCAGGTCTCGCTGAGGCAATAGGCCGTCTCGGGGCCAACATGGAAAACATGCACTACGTGGAAGGGCCACCATCACCGGATGCCTTCCGCATCGGAAGATTCCAGTACCTCAGAGCGGAGCGTAGCAAGAGCATGGAACGAGACATTCCGCACCCGGCCTTAATGGATGCCGACGGACTGGTTCGCCTGGAAGCTGAGACACTCGAACCGCTACTGAAATACGAAGCTGGTATGAGAGCCCTGCTGGGCAACGCCGGCGGCAGTCTGGAGACGCTGTCCGGTGTGCAGAAACCTCGTAGCTACACCAGCCACGCCATGACCCAGTACGCTTACGCTCGCGCCCAGCAGCCAGGCCCCGGCAGCGCTCATTCCTTTGGCGTCGTAACGCCGATGAATAAGAGCGCCGAATGGTGGGCAATGGACTGGATGCACCGGGAAAGTTTCTTCCTTCCCCGGTATGATGCGAACGAGAACATGGTGGTCAAGGGCCATGCTCTAGCGGCGGACGCGGGAGTTGCCTGTATCACTCGCAGATTGGTCCACTCTCCCGAGGAGTACGGCAGCGAAGGGTGCTATGACTTCGTTGGCTACTTCGAGTTTGCGGAATCGGACACACCCACGTTCAATGCTGTGATGGCGGCTCTGCGGGACACTGAGCAGAACCCTGAGTGGAAATACATCAGCGAAGGCCCCGAGTGGTGGGGCAGAAGGGTCGGCGAACCCTCGGAACTCTGGGTGCAGAAATAACCCTCACCCAGCCGGGCATGAGGAGAAGGTGAAGGTAAGATGGACGAGCTAAGCGCCCAGGCCACCTGAGTCAGGATTCAATTCGGAGGGAATCAGTTAATGAGCTTGCAGGACATCGAACGCAGACTCAGGGCTCTGGAAGACGTGGAAGATATCAAGCGACTCAAGGCCCGCTATTGCGCATACTGCGACGACAACTACGACGCAGACAACATCGCCAGCCTGTTTGTCGAAGACGCGACCTGGGACGGCGGCTCCTTCGGCCGATTCGAAGGTCGCGACGAGATCCACAAATTTTTCGTCAACGCCCCCACCATGCTGCCATTCGCCATTCACATGGTGATGAACCCCCTCATTGAGGTGAACGGCGACACCGCCACCGGCACCCGGTACCTCCTTCAGGCATGTACCTTCGCCGACGGCGACCGGGCGGTATGGGGCTCGGCAAGGTACGACGAAGAGTACATCAGAGTCGACGACGGCTGGAAATTCAAAAACCTAAAGTTGACCTCCCACTTCTGGACACCCTTTGACGAAGGGTGGGCTAGGACGAAATTCCTGTAGGCGGGCCGATAATGGGTCAGATGGACGGAATGGTCGCAATCGTTACCGGTGCCAGCCGTGGACTGGGCCGAGCCATAGCCCGGGAGTACGCGAACGAGGGCGCCAGCGTGGTCATCTGCGCCCGCAGCCAGTCGCCAACTGGCTTGCCAGGCACGCTGGAAGAAACAGCCGCGTATATCCGGAACGGTGGCGGAGACGTTCTTGCCATCAATTGCGACGTAACCGACGAATCCCAGGTCAATGAAATGGTCCGACAGACCATGGAACGGTACGGCAGGATCGACGTGCTCTTCAACAACGCTGGCGCGATGGTGCTTGGGGAGTCGATCATGGAAATCGATGCTCCCCGCTGGGACCAAGTCATGCGTATCAATGTCAGCGGCCCATATCATTGCAGCCGGGCTGTGCTTCCAATAATGATGCAGCAGCGGAAGGGCAGCATCATCAATCTCGGTTCCAGGATGGCCACCGACCCCAAGCAGGGCGGCGGCGTCCTCTATAGCGCCAGCAAAGCTGCAGTCCACATGTTTAGCCTTTGTCTGGCCGACGAAGTGCGCGACCATAACATCGCGGTCAACATCCTCAGCCCCGGCCCAATTCGCAGCGAGGGTTCGGCCGCAATCCCTTGGACTCAGCGCGACTGGCACCTGCGGGTAGACCCCAGCGTCGTTGGCCCCTGTGCCGTCCACCTGGCCCTTCAGGACGCCACAACCTTCACCGGACAACTCGCTTCTCGTTTCGACTTCGGCACCACCTGGGGACCGGGCGTCGATCACCCGTCTCTCTCATCCTGAGACGTGCCGTCGCTAAGCCAGGAGCTCCACTGTCCTGAAAGAACTGAAGGACGGCGCCAACCTCAGCAAAGGTTACAGTGCAATGACCCTTTACCTGGGCAGGTGCTGCTCAACCCAGCGTCGCTCCTCTTCATCGTCGTCGAAGTAGATGAACCGGTGGAACAACTTGGGTTGCTCTCTCACTAGCGTAAGGTCTTTTCGAAAAGCCTTGGTACCCGCGCTGTCGGCCTTCAGCGTTTCTGGGTCGATAACAACCCCGTATTCCGAACGAGCCGATTCCAAGGAGACGAAGCCTCCCCTAACATCCTTCTCGACCAGGTTTGTCTCCCGTTCTAAAGGATCACCCCAGCCGCCTCCGCCAGCGGTGTAAATCCTCACTAGGTCGCCGGCCTTCCAGCGATTGTCGTCGGAAAAGGGGCGTATTCCCGTTTCGTCCTCGAGTCCAGGGTTCAGCACCACCCTGGACGTGCCACCCGCCTTGCCGCCTGCAACGCCCCAGGCCGGAAAACGATTGTTCTCGACCCGCAGCCCGAATGTGCCTTCAGGAGCCAGCAGCCGAACATCCCTGATGATCCCGCATCCGCCACGGTACTTGCCGGGTCCGCCCGAGTCAGGGTTGATGGCGTACCGCTCCATTCGCAACGGGTACTCCATGTCCATGAACTCTGCCGGGTAGTTCTCGTTGTGGCGACTGTAGACGGCGTCAATGCCGTCGGCCCCGGTCCGGGCGCCATGTCCGACCGCAATTCCGTCGGTGCACAGCATCCATTCACCCGATTCAGCGTCCTTCATCCGCCAGTAGGCGATCACGTAGACCGCCATTGCAGCCATGGCGTCTCCACCGCTGGCCTTCGCTACTACGGCCCGGACCGCGTTCTTCAGCTTGGTAAAGGTATGGGCCCGGCAGCCCAGCGCCGCTGGCCACTGGGGCTGCAGGATGCTGCCCGGTCGCAGCTTTACTTCGTCCACCGACGCCAGGAATCCCTCATTCATGGTCAGCGACGGGTCATATTGGTGAAAGTGCTGGCCGAAGTACGCAGCAATCGTTCCATCGCTTGCCAAGAAATTGATGGAGCCATTAGCCTGGTCGTCGCTCTTCGTGGCATCCAGCGTAATTTTCTCGCCCGTGCTATTCAGCTCCAGGTGGAAGGAGTGCCATTCGTCTCCCACTCCGTCGTTGTCCATGTAGTCCCGGGTGGAGTAGCGCCCCGGCGGTATCATTTCCAGCGTCTTCTGCCGGATGAAATCCGCCGTTTCCTTCTGGTCCTGCCGGATGGCGGCCAGAGTGGTCTCTTTGCCAAAACGGAAGAAGATTTCCAGCACCCGTTCCTCTGCCCTTTGCGCCGACGCCATGAGGGCGCGGCTGTCCCCCTCCAGCAGGTCGGGGTACCGGGAGTTTCGTAGGATTATTCGGTAGGCTTCGTCGTTGAGCTTTCCTTGATTGACAATCTTGATCGGAGGTACAAGCGTGCCGTCATGGAATATTTCGGTGTTTGCCGGCCCGATGCTGCCGGGTCGGGAGCCTCCTAGGTCCCAGAAGTGAGCAAAGGAGTGACAATAGGCCACCAGTTGATTCTCAAAGAAGACCGGGGTAATGAAAACCATATCCGGAGTATGGCTGATGCTGCCCTTGGAAATGTAGGGATCGTTGTACCAGTACACATCCCCAGCGCGCATGGTCTCCGGTGGGTAGCACTCCCACACGCAACCCAGTATGTCCCTCCCCAGGGTCTCGCCGTATATTTCTTTCCCTTGACTGTCTAGAAAGCTGACGGTGTAGTCCTTCTTCTCTCGGATGAAGGCCGACATTGCCGTCCGCTCGATTATCAGCTCGCACTCCAGTCGCGCCGACCTCAGGGAACCTCGAATCAGCTGGAGCGTAATCGGGTCCACAGCGGTCTCGTCCGCGGGGATTTCGCTGTTTACGGGGATTGTTGCCATACCCTCAGGCTCTCCTCTGCTGGACTGCTTGCATGATGCAGTTGCCATATGTGTCAATTCGGGCATGCCAGCCCGGGTCGACGACAACAGTGGAATCGACGTTCTCAAGGATGGCCGGGCCATCCACAGTGGATCCCGGCCCCAGCTTCGCCCGGTCGTAAATGTCACAGGAAACGAAGCCTGCAGCGCCGTCGAAGTAGACCTGCCGCTGACCCAGCGGCGTTTCGGACCGATTCCTCATCTGCTGGGAAAGCTGAGCCGTACCTGTCGATTCCAGTTGCCCCCGGGCAGTGACTCGGAGTGTGACTATCTCCACCGGCTGGTCCAGGGAGAACCCGAACAGACGGTCATGTTCTCGGTGGAAACTCTGGATTATGTCACTTAGGCTGGCCGAATCCACGGTTCTCCCAGCCATTTCGACGCTGACCTCGAATCCCTGGTGGGCGTAGCGAAGGTCCGCCCACCGAGTCAATGTCCGCCTGTCTGCCGGAACTGCCTCCGTGTCAAGCCATTGGCCGGCTTCACCTTCCAGCTCACGGTAGATACTGTCCATGGCGCTGGTGTCGTAATTGGGCGGCTTCTGAATCGAAGTTCTGGCGTAGTCGTTCTGGAAATCCGCTACCAGCAGCCCGTAGGCTGAGGCGACGCCCGGGCTTGGCGGGGCAATCACTGTCGTCATGTCCAGCAGCCGCGCCACGCTTATGGCGTGCATGGGCCCTGCGCCCCCGAAGGCGACCAGCGCAAAGTGCCGCGGATCATATCCACGCTCGACGCTGACGTTGCGAATAGCCCCCATCATGTTGTAATTGACTATCTGCAGAATCCCGTGCGCCGCCCGGTAAAGGTCCAGTCCCAGCGGAGATGCGATCCTGTCTTGTATGGCCGTCTTGGACACCTCGGCGTCCAGGCTCAGCGCGCCCCCTGCAATGGTGTCATCGATGCGGCCCAGCACGAGGTTTGCGTCAGTAACCGTCGGCTCGGTTCCACCCAGACCATAGCAGACGGGACCTGGGACGGCCCCGGCGCTGCGCGGGCCCACGGTCAGGTTCCCCGCCGCAGTTAGCCACGCGATGCTGCCGCCGCCCGCCCCGATGGTGGCGATGTCCAGCATCGGCAGCTGCACCGGCCAGTCCCCCAGCTCTCCTTTCAGGGTAATGGTAGGCGTGCGCCGTTTGATCAGGGACACGTCGGTGCTGGTTCCTCCCATGTCGAAGGAAATGCAGTCCTCGGTTCCCGTATTAGTGGCCACATCGACAGCAGACATTACTCCTGCGGCAGGACCGGAAAGGGCCGTATAGACCGGTTGTCTGGCCGCGGTTTCAGTGCCGATCACGCCGCCGTTGGACTTCATTATCAGCAGGGGAGCCTCTATCCCGATGTCCCGCAATTCGCGGTCCAGGTTCTCGATGTAATAACTCACCCTCGGCATCACGTAGGCGTTGAGGACGGTGGTGATAGTCCGCTCGTACTCACGAAAAACAGGCAACACTTATGAAGACAGCGACAGGTGTGCGCCGGGGAATTGTTCCAGAAACAGTTCCCGAACCTGCCGCTCATGCTTCGAGTTCGAGTATGAGTGGGTCAGGGACACGGCAATAGACTCGATACCCTCGCCGCGAAATTGCGCTGCCGCAGTGCGTACCGCATCTTCGTCAACTGCGGTGATGATACTCCCGTCGAAGCCGGTGCGTTCCGGAATTTCGAGGACGCGTTCCGGAGGAACTGGGCGTTCCGGCTTTACCCAGACGTGAGGGTTGGCCAGCCTGGCCATGCTGTGGCGCCCGATTTCGAGGACGTATTTGAATCCCTCTGAGACCAGCACTCCCACAGCGGTGCCCTTGCCTTCAAGTATGGCGTTGGTGGCGATGGTGGTGCCGTGGAATATGCGGCGGACCTGGGAGTAAGCCACATCGTTCTCGCGCAGGATCTGCAAGGCGCCGGTGATGAATCCTCGCGATGGATCCTCGGGAGTGGAAGGAGTCTTGAGCAATTGGAAATTGCCTGTATGCAGGTTGAGCAGGACAATGTCGGTGAAGGTGCCCCCCACGTCGATTGCCAGAGCGTAGTCATCCATTTACTTCCAGCCGCATTCTGTAGTTGAAGCCCCTCGCAAAGCGGAACTTCGATCCCTGATCAGTGCCCCTGCCTTAGTCGCGTATGTGCCGGCTTCCCCGGGATTTTCCTCACGCAACCGGTTGATGCGTCCGGTACCATTCCACAACCTCTGATCCGGAAGCGGCCCAAACCCCCTGTCGCCGCATCATGTGACCAAGCGCTCTGTCCAGGCTCCCGATGCGAAAGGGTTGCCCGATGAGCCAGGGATGCAGGCTCAGCACCAGGGGCCGCCCGTTCCCTGTACCGTCGCCATACATTTCGTCGAACCCTTCGCGCAGCAAGGTGGCGTACCGTTCGACAGTCACTTTGCGGTGGGCCATGGCCACCACATCGTCGAACTCCAGCATGACAGGCAGGGCGAATAGTTCCCCGGCTGTTGTTTTCAGCGGATACGGTTGCTCGTCATTGGCCCAGTCGCATACGTAGCGGATGCCGGCCTCGCCCAATAGGCCGGGAGTGCGTTCCGACTCGCCGTATTCCGGCCCCATCCATCCCACCGGAGCAACACCCGTCGCCTCGGTCAAAGCATCTAGGGATTCACGGATATAACCCCGTTCCTCTTCCTCAGACATATTGCTGGTTATCATCCGGCTAACCGAAACGCCATGCCCTATTATTTCACTTCCTCGTTCCAGGCAGTGCCGCACCAGGTAAGGGTAGTTGCTGGCGGTCAGAGCGTCCATAGCTATAGTCGGTCGTATTCCATGACGCTCCAGCACATCCAGCACCCGGTATATGCCCACCCTGTGGCCATACTCCCGGTGTGATATGCGGGCATAGTCGGGGAATGGCCGCGCCGCGGACCCTCCCGCAAGGTTTGCTGCTTGGTAGCTCCCATCCGGGGGCGCCCACTCCATCTGTTCCAGGGCTACCACCACCGACAGAGACAGGCGCGCGTCGTCGGGCCATCGCAGTTTGCCCCGTGTACTCAAGGGCGACCATTCGTAATGTTCGTGGTCCATTCCGAAGCGGCGTTCGGCGGGCATGGCGGCGGCCTCCTGTTGCTGTGCCAAGCGTGAGTGACGGTGTGCAGACTTGCGCCTGGGCCCCACTCCGCGTTTTTTTATCCTTTCAGTCGTTGCGCGTGGGCAACCGCTTGGTCATAGTAGTTGGCAATGTAATACTCAGCGATCTCGTCGGCGGTGGTCTGCCAGACTCCGTTGTGGGACATGATGTAGCTCAGGATCTCTTCCAGGTATTTGATGCGATGGGGCTGGCCGATCAGAAAGGGGTGCAGGGCAATGCACATGACCCTGCCACTCTCCGCCCCTTCCTTGTAGAGTTGGTCGAACTGGGCCTTGCAGATGTAGGCGAAGTAATCCCCTTCGTAGTGGTTATCCCGCATCAGCGAAGAATCATTCAATTCGATGGAGTAGGGCACCGACACCAGCTTGCCACTCTTCACATTGATGGGGACCGGTTGGTCGTCGTGCAACCAGTCCGTATGGTAGATGAGTCCGGCTTCGGCCATCAGGTCCGGAGTCCTCACGCTGCCGGAAATGGCTGGCCCTAACATTCCTTTCAACTGCTTCCCCGTGTGCCGGTGCAGGGTCTCGATCGTGTCCCGGTAGAACTCTCGCTCCCGGTCTTCATCGTGGGTGTACAGGTAGCGGGTGTTATAGATGCCGTGGCTCATGTAGTCGTAGTCCCGCTGCACCATGGCCTCGCCGATCTCCGGGAAATGCTCCAGGACGGCCATGTTCAGCGAAACGCAGCACTTGATGCGGTATTTGTCCAGAGGTTCCAGCATCCGCCAGAAACCCACCCGGTTTCCATAGTCTCGGTAAGAGTACTGCTTCACATCGGGGTAGGGAGTCCGAGGCCAGGGATTGCGCACCCCTTCGTTCTCCGGAAGGTACTCGTAGTGCTCCACATTGGGAGAAATCCAAAGCGCCACCCGGGCGTCATTGGGCCACTTGATAACCGGGCGGTCTACGATCGGCAAATAGTCAACCCGGTTCGGCTCTAGCGGCATCTGATGACCTCCTCGCACCTCTAATTACTGGATCGGCAAACGGCTCGATCAGGGTGTGCGCCTCCTGGGGCTGCGCGGTCTCGGGTTCATTCCGACATGCGGAATAGCGCAATGCTTCAGGGCCACCGTCATCTGGTGCTTCGAAGTTGGGGGGATGGCGCCAAACTCTGCCGCTCATTCCTCATTCTTACCACCCCGGACCAAGCATTGGGGTGAACTTCTCGGCACTCCGTCTTACCTACTACCTGTCCGGGGCACCGGTAATGAGGTCAATGGGGCGTGGCGAACCCGGACTCGCGGCTGGCTTTCTCATGGCGTCCAGCATTTCATCGCGGACACCAAACATATCGGTCCGAACTCGTTCGGCGAATTCGTGGGAAACATCGGTTTCGGGATCATATTTCTCGGCCCATTCGATTGCGGCCAGCATTACCGGTAGCAGGTCGCTGCCCTTTTCAGTCAATTCGTATAGGACCTGTCGTCCGTTGGCGGGGTCCCTTTGCCGGGTGATGATCTCCTGCGCTTCCAGCCGACTCAGCCGGTCGGACAGGATGTTGGTAGAAATGCCTTCACCCGCCTTGAGGAAGTCCTGAAATCGGGCGGAGCCGCGAAACATCATGTCGCGGATGATCAAAAGGGACCAGCGGTCCCCGAAAACTCCCATGACGTACCGGACAGGACATTGCTTTGGCTCGTAAATCATGGGCGTAGCATACCAATGTTGAATTTCACTTGCAAACAGCAAGTTTTCTTGTATAATTACTTGCAAGTTACAAGCTATTATTCTCAGATCCAAGGATTTCTGCACCATGAACCGCTCGATAACACTGGCAGACTGGGCTTGCTCCTTGGGGCATCGGTGCTCGTGGGCAGCACATTTCTGTTCATAAACATCGCTGTCAAGGAAATCTCGCCCCTTGCTATCGCCACGCTCCGGGCGCTGATCTCGGCGCTCATATGCTGGATCGTGATGCGGGCTTACGGGGCACGCCTGCCACGCACCCGGCGGGGGTGGACCGCGCTATTCTGGCTGGGCCTGCTGACGTGCGCGATCCCCTTCAGCACGGTCGCATGGGGACAGCAGCATATCGAGAGCGGCATGGGCGGCATACTGTTCGGCACCATGCCGATCCTGGCGGTGGTGCTGGCGCCCCTGTTCCTGTCCGAGGAAGTGTTCACCCGCAGGGCGCTGGTTGGCGGCGTGGTCGGGTTCGCCGGCATCATCCTGTTGATGGGGCCATCAGTCGTGGCTAATGCGAGTGACCAGATCCTGGGCATCGCCATCACCTTTCTTGGTCCGTTGAGCCACACTCTGGGCGCGATTTACGCCCGCCGGCAGACCGATCTGAATCCGCGAGCCATGGTTACAGGCTCTATGATCTTCGGCAGCGTGGTGCTGATACCGCTGGGGTTCGCGGTGGAGGCCCCCCTCACCCTGGAACCCGGTATGGGAGCGATCGCCGCCATAATCGCCACCGGGGTCTTTACCGGAGCGGGTTTCTGCCTATATTTCCTTGTAATCAGCCGAGTCGGAGCCATGCGCAGTTCGCTGGTGCCGATGTTCTTTCCTGTCGTTGCGGTCGGGCTGGGAGCCATCGTGCTGGGCGAGCGTCTGCCGCTCGAGGCCTTTATCGGCCTGGCTCTGATCATGGGCGGCGCCCTTGCCGTCAGCACCCGCGCGGCGGCCAAACCACCCGCCCCCGCCGTGTCCAACCCCCAGCCCCAGAGGTAGCAGCGTCTATGGCCAGTACTGTTGTGTGCGTGAAGCAAGGCCCATTGAAGGGCCGGAGGAACGGTCAGCAAACTCCATACACGCTTCCCGATATCCGAACGGCAATGGGTCAGACCGGGACATGCTGCGACCTGCGCTGAGGTCCAGTCCCTTGGAAGTCAGCATATTGAGAGCGACATAGAAGAAATCCTGTCCGGCGCACGCCCCAGCACATTCACGCCCCAAAGCGTTGTTGAGAGAGGGAAGGCAAAATCTACACTCAAGTGATTCAGGTAAGGGCAAGAGAAGTAAACAAAGGGCTGTTTCTTGCCGGTCTGTTCGTGGCCGTCTTCGGAGCCATGAATGCGAACCTCATGGTTACTGCTCTACTGGTCGAGATATCGGACGATATGCAGGTCTCGGTTGCGGTTGCCGGACAGCTGGCTACGGCAACCTATGCCGCCTGGGGTGTCTCGGTCTTTTCGGTAGGCCCATTGTCCGATTCTTTCGGTCGTCGCCCAATTGCCCTTGCCGGTTTGTTGCTGATTGTCGGATCCCTGATCGGGTCTGCATTCGCCCCGAACTTCGAGACGCTCATGGTTCTCCGGGTGCTGAGCGGTCTGGGCGCGGGAACACTGCCTCCTACCTTTGTGGGTGCAATTTCCGACGTCATTTCTCCCGAAAAGCGGGCTAGGGCGGTCGGCTCGATTCTGGCCGTCGGGATGCTAGCATCAGTGGTCAGCGTGCCTGCTGTAGCAGTGTTGGCTGACTGGGGCGGTTGGCAGTTTGCTTTCATTGTTTCGGGTCTGCTGAGTGCAACGGGCTTTGTGGCTAACTGGGTGTGGCTGCCTAAGCCCCGATCCACCGAAGGGGTGAGTGTGGCGGCGGGTTGAAGGGGTAAAAAAGTGCTCCCGGCATCGGGGATAATGGTTGTTGTTACGGCAAACCATCCTCGAAGCAGGAGCACCTGATAGATGCTACCACCCAGCGAGCCCGACCGCATCCGAATCGCCTTCGACGACCACCGCCTGGTGAGCAATGCCGGGCTGATCCTTCCGGTCACCCTCGCCCAGCGCCTGGGCTTGGGTGAACTCGTCGGCAATCACGTTGACCTGGGAAATGCGCCGGGGCGGGCGAACACGGGGGACAAGATGCTGACCCTGGTGGCCTCCGCGCTGGCCGGTGGCGACTGCATTGACGACGCCGATGCGCTGCGTGCGGGGCGGACCTCCTTGGTGCTGGGGTGCACGGTCAAGGCGCCGTCCACCCTAGGCACCTTCCTGCGCAGCTTCCGGTGGGGCCATGTCCGCCAGCTGGACCGGGTGAGCCGTGAGCTGCTGGCGCGGGCCTGGGCCACTGGGGCCGGACCCGGTGACGGGCCGTTGACCATCGACCTGGACTCCACCATCTGCGAGACCTCCCCACTAACCAACGTCGTCACGCGGCAATTGGCGCGTCAGGGGGGGCGTAGGTTGTGTGTTCCGGAGCATCGGGGATGGGCACCAGCAAATAGCCCAGTTGCGCCGCCCGCCGCTTTGCCGCGCGCAACGCCCGCTGCTGATATCGGCGTTCGTAGTATTCGGCCCCGGCGTCCACGTACTCTTGACCGTAGCGCAGCATGGAATAGAAGATGCGAGCCAGCTTGTGGGCCGTGGCGGTGATGGCCTTGGGCCCGCCCATCTGTGCCTTCTTCCGGCGCAGGAAGGCGCCCAGGGCGCTGTCGGAGCGGTGCAGAGCGTTGGCCGCCAGACGTAAGGCCGCCGCCGCACGGTTGGCGCTGGGCTTGGTCTTGGAGCTCATGACCTTGCCGCCGGTGATGCGGTTGTTCGGGCTCAGCCCCAACCAGGACGCAAAGTGCTTCGCACTCGGCCATTTCGTCATGTCGGCGCCAATCTCACTCACCACCTTGAGCGCGGTGTAGGCATCCACACCGTCGATCTGGGTCAGGTCAACCCCCGTCATACGGTACAGGTGCGTCCAAACGTCGAAGCGTGGCGCGTTTCCTTTGCTGCGTCTCCGGCCGGACTTCGCCGCCGGAGGATCACCATTGCTGCGGTCCTCGAAACGCTCCAACTGGGCTTCAATCTCCCGGTCGCACTCGGCAATCTTATCCTGATAGAACCGGTACAGCTCCAGGGCTTGGTTCAGCTCGAAGATGTGCTCCTCCCGCCAGTGCCCCTGCAGCGACTTGGCGATGGTTGCCTCGTCGGCTTTGATCCTGGGATCGCGCAATTGCGCCAGTTGTCGCGGGTCCCGTTGGCCGTCCACGATGGCCTCGATGATGTCCAGGCCGGTCTTGCCGGTGATATCGCTGATGACGTGGTGGAGCTTCACGTTCATCTGGGTCAGCGCCTTCTGCATATGCTGGATATGCTGGATATGGTGGGATGCGTACTGCACCAGCATGACCCGCTGCCGCAGGTAGCTGCGTAAGCGTCGGATCTCCCCGTCGGGCCGGAAAGCCCCCGAGAGCAGGCCGTAGGTGTGCAGCTGCTGCAGCCACTGGCAGTCCAGCACGTCGGTCTTGCGGCCGGGCACGTTCTTGATGCGCCGGGGGTCCACCAGCATCACCTGGAAGCCCCGTTCTTCCAGCACCCCGAACAGCGGTATCCAGTACACGCCGGTGGACTCCATGACCACGGTCTCCACACCACACTCGGTCAGCCAGTCCGCCAAACGGTACAGGTCCGCCGTGAAAGCCTCGAACTCTCGCACCGGCTGCTCCGCCCGGTCGGCGGGCACCGCCACATAGTGGCTGGTAGCGCCCACGTCGATGCCCGCCGCGTTCAGGTTCAGCTGGGACAGCCCTTCCGGTTTTGCCCCGCTCTGGCGTCTGCTCATCATCGCCTCTGCCATTGCCGTGTAGGCGTGTCGCCGGAGGGAGCCGCGGACTGTAGCCACTCTCCCCAACGGGATCGCCCCGATCGGGGCTTCACCAATGATGCCGTCGTAAGGCTCCCGGACCATGCTACGGGTCGGGCAATACGCACCAGAGTCTGCTCGGTCTTTGTCCGGACGACACGCCTCGCCATGAGCATACATCCTTGGGCCGACTCACCAGTTAGTCGCCTCTGCACAGGCCGGACAAGGCCATAATATTGCTACGGGCTGGCCAAGGAGGGGGCGCGCCACCACGGCTACACCGGCCAGCGGGGCTATCACCCGCTGCTGGCCGTCGCCGCCGGCACCGGCGACGTGCTGATGGTCCGGCTCAGAGAGGGCCGCGCCAATACCGCTCGGGGCGCCGCTCACTTCCTGCGTGAGACGGTGGGACGGGTGCGCTACGCCGGGGCCAAAGGTCAACTCACGATGCGGGCCGACAGCGGCTTCTACACCCACGCCATCGTCGCGGTCTGCCGCAAGCTGGATGTCCGTTTCTCCATCACCGTTCGGCAGCACGCCAGCCTGCGGAACCTCATCGAGGCCATACCGGAGGCGGACTGGACGCCGGTCCCCTACTGGACGGACGGCGCCGCCGACGTGGCGGAGACCAGCTACACCCCCTTCCAGAGTGAGCCCGGCGCCGCACCGGTGCGGCTCATAGTCCGGCGGGTGAAGCCCACGCCTGGCTCTCAACTGGCCCTGTTGGCCACCTACAGCTATCACGCCTTCATCACCGACCGGGATGGCGACACCCTGGATCTCGAGGCAGACCATCGCCGCCACGCCGAGATCGAGAATGCCATTCGCGACCTCAAGTACGGCGTGGGTCTCAACCATCTCCCGTCCGGCCGTTTCGCCGCCAACGGCGCTTGGCTGGCGGTCCAGGCGATTGCTCACAACCTGGCGCGCTGGACGGCGCGCATCGGTCTGGGCGAGCAGGTGGTGACCACCAAGACCCTGCGGCGGCGATTCTTCTCCCTCGCCGGTCGGCTCACCCGCTCGGCGCGCCGCCTGACCCTGCATTTGCCTCGGCGCTGGCCTTGGGAGGAGGCCCAGTTCACTGGCGCCCTGACCCGATTGCGCACCCTGCCGCTTCCCTCCTGACCGTGGCGCCGGCAACCGGCCCACCATCCTCGCCCTCATCCACCAGCCAGTCGAAGATCTCTCCCACTCGCGCCGCACGAATCGGCCAGCGAGAGTTCCTTGCTGCCTTCGGCCACCTCATGAGCGGCTCCTCTCACCGCCAACAGACCTGCTACTGGCTCCGCCCGCCCCATATCCGCCGGGACGGTCCCTTCCCCATCCCTGTGATGCCCTGTTCCACCGCCCTCCCCACTCCGTTCGGTGGATTGGGGCTAAGGACAGCGGTGAGCGGGTTCGCGACCTCGTCATCTTTTCCCGATATTGGTCTCTCTTCCGCCTGGGTTTCTTCCAGGTGGCTCTCACGGTCAATCTTGCCCACCGCATCGTCTTCTGGGCTATGGTCAGCTTCTTCGCTGCCTACATGATCCACACCTACGACGTGAGCCTGCGGTTCGTGGCATTGCCGCTGGCAACAATAGCGATAGGCCAGGTGGTCGGTAGTTACGCGGGCGGAGTTATGGCCGGGAGCAGGCACCGCCACATCTTCATTGCCGCCGTCTGCGCCGCCGGAGGCGCTTGCGGATACCTGTTCTTCGCTGTCGAACTTCTGGGTGGCCGTTGCCGTGGCAACCCTGGGAACGGGCCTGCTGAGCGTCAATTTCCCTACCCTGGTCGCCGCCAGCACCGAGTATTCCGGAAATTCAAAGTCCACCGGGGTAGGCATGATGGGCCTTAGCAACCAGATGGGAGGAGTATTGGGCGCGGCGATTTCCGGAGTCCTCCTGGCAAGCACCGGCTACGCAGGCATTGCCTACCTTTGCCTCGGCGCAACGGTCGTGAGTGTCCTGGCGGCGGGTGGGTTCGCCAAGCAGTTGCGCATGGGCGGCGATAGCAACTAGGTCATTAATGCTCGCGATATCGTGCTAGTGCTCGGTCAATTTTGGTCTGATAGATAGACTGAGAGACCTGATCCTCGATGGTACTCTGACTTAAGGAAGATGTTGTTGTGAGGTGGCGGTATGGTCAGAGAGAAATTCGCAGTTCGGCTGACGCCGGAGGAACGCGACCAACTGGAGCACATGGTCCGGGCAGGGAAGAGTCCAGCCCGGGTTACGACCCGGGCCCGCATCCTGCTCAAGACCGGTGAGGGTTGGTCCGCGTCCAGGGTGGCCCAGGCTCTGGATGTGTCCGAGGGCACGGTGTTCCGCCTCAAGCGGCGCTTCGCCGAGGATGGGTTGAACGGGGTGCTCAGGGACCGGACCCAGCCCCACCGGTACCGCAAGCTGAATGACCGTGGCGAAGCCCACCTGATCGCCCTGGCCTGCAGCCCGGCCCCCGATGGCCACGACCACTGGAACCTTCGCCTGCTGGCGGACCGGATGGTTGAACTGGGCGTGGTTGACTCCCTGTCCCATGAGACGGTGCGCCTGCATCTGAAAAAAACGTCCTCAAGCCGTGGCAGAAGAAACAGTGGTGCATTCCCAAGGTGAGTGCCGACTTCGTGGCCCACATGGAGGATGTCCTGGACCTCTATGCCGAACCCTACAATCCCGAAAGGCCGGTGGTCTGCTTCGATGAGACATCCACCCAGATGCTGGCCGATGCCCGGCCGCCCATCCCGGCGGCGCCCGGACAGCCCAGGCGCGAGGACTACGAGTACCGGCGGGATGGCACCCGCAACCTGTTCCTGACCTGCGAACCCTTGGCAGGCTGGCGGCACGTCGAGGTAACGGAACGGCGCACCAAGGAGGACTTTGCCCACCAGATGCGCTGGCTGGTGGATGAGGCCTATCCGGATGTCGCGGTGGTTCGAGTGGTCTTGGACAATCTGAACACCCATCGCAAGGCGTCGCTCTATGAGACGTTCCCAGCTGACGAGGCCCGGCGCATTGCCAAGCGGCTGGAGTTCCACCACACGCCCAAGCATGGCAGTTCGCTGAACATGGCGGAAATCGAGTTCAGCATCTTCTCCCGCAGTTGCCTCAGGCAGCGTCTGCCGGACGAGGAATCCCTCTGCCGGGAGGTCCGCGCCCTGGAACTGGAGCGAAACGAAGCTCAAGCCCGCATCAACTGGCGCTTCAGCATCCAGGACGCCAGAACCAAACTCCATCGCCTCTATCCCATCAATTCCTGACTTGACCGAGTACTAGCAGCCCGTCCGAGGATTGACCAACTGGCGGTGTCGGTCAGCTGGGATTACCCTGAGGCAACGGTTCTTGCGTGGTGCGGTTAGCCACATGCGGATTGTCCCTTGAAAAGCCCACGGCCCATGGACCGGCACGTGGCCCTGTTGTTCCCAGTGGCGCCTTTGCCTCCCGCCCTGCCGGACATCCCAGCCCCGAAGCGGAACAGCTTCAGCAGGTTGTGCCCGGCGCAGATCAGCAGCCACTCCCGGTTCACCTTCGCCAGACCCCGCAGCAGGAACTGCCGGAATCCCCGGCCCTGCTTGATCTGCCCGAATACCGGTTCCACCGTCTCCATCCGGAGGGCGTAGCGCTCACGTCCCCGTTTCGTCCGCAGCTTGCGGCGCATCCGGTCCCTGGCCGACAGCCCCTTGGGTATGCGGCCGCGGGGCACCGGTGGCGGCACCCAGCCGTGGCGGGTTTTCTCCGGCGCGACGAACGGGTCAACTCCCAGGGCGTAGAGTTCCTCCACCGCCTTGGCCGAGTAGTACCCGGCGTCGGCGGATACCTCTTTCGGCACCGCGCCCGCGTTCAGGGTGGTCTCCTCAATCATGCTCACGGCCTGCCCCTTGTCCGAGGGCTGGTTGGTGGCACGGGCCGCCACAATCACCTGATGCTCGCTGTCCACCACCGCCTGGCAGTTGTAGGACTGCTGGAAATCCCTCCCTCCCGGGCCAGGCATGATCCGGGAGTCCGGGTCGGTGAAGTTCCGCTGCGCCTTGTCATCAGGCACCCCGGGATGATTGCGGCCTTCGGACTCAGCCTGCTCCGCCTCCGCCCTTGCCCCGGCCTCCAGCGCCGCCTTGGCCTCCCTTATCTTCCGCAACCGTCCCTCCCGAAATGCCAGTTCCTCCGGCAACTCATCCCCACGCCTGTCCTTCCCGTACCGGCGGTCCTCCTCCTCGTCCACCTCCGGCGCCTTCCGGAGCAACTCGTCACCTCGGCCTGCAACCGCTCCTCCCTCTCCTTCATCCGCCCGTAGCTCATCGCCTTGTGCTTGGAGGCATTGGCCCTCACCTTGGTCCCGTCCAGCGCCACGTGCCCCAGCTTCACCAGCCCTGCCTGCTGGCACAACTCCAGCACCTGCAGGAACAACTCCCCCAACGCCTCCAGATGGTCCTTTCGGAAGTCGGAGACGGTGCGGAAGTCCGGCGTGTTGTTGGCCGCCAGCACCCGGAAGGCGATGTCCTCGTGCAGCCTCTGGGCGATGCGACGGGAGGAGGCCACACCGGTGCAGTAGCCGTAAAGCAGCGCCTTCACCATCATCCTGGGATGGTAGGGCGGACCGCCCCGCCTTTCCCCCTCGTAGCGGGCGGTGATGTCCGAGAGGTCCAACTGGTCCACCGCGTCGAAGATGAAATAGGCCAGATGGTCCTCGGGCAGCCATTCCTGGAGGCCCGCTGGCAGCAGCAACTGCTGGTCCGGATCGTAGGGAAGGTAGGTCTTGCTCATTGACAGCTCCGCTCGTCTGATGCTCCACTCCATCATACCCCCAACGGCTCGCCAACCCTGTTTCTCGGACGGGCTCCTAGTAGACGACCATCATTGAAATGATGTCTGGTAAGATGCAGGAAACCGGAGCCGAAGGAAGAGGATCGTGAAGTGGGGTGGATGTGATGGTCAAGAAATACCGTGTGGGACTGACTGGGGAGGAGCAGGAGGAGTTGAGGGCACTGGTGTCCAAAGGCCGGGCTGCGGCCTACAAACAGACTCACGCGCGCATCCTCCTGCTCAGCGATGAGAACCAGTCTGGCGAACCAATGATGGACCAGGAGATATCCCGGGCCCTCAAGGTGGGCACCGCCACGGTGGAGCGGGTGCGGCGCCGATGCGTGGAGGAGGGGGTTGATGCAGCCTTGGGGCGCAGGGAGCAACTGCGCCGCCGTCAGAGGAAGCTCGATGGCCAAAGTGAGGCCCATCTGATTGCCATGGCCATATCCCAGCCGCCGGAGGGACGGGTCAGCTGGACCATGCAGATGCTGGCCGACGGATTGGTGGAGCGGGAGATTGTGGACAGCATCAGCCCGGAGACGGTGCGCCGGACTCTGAAAAAAACGAACTCAAGCCTTGGCTGAAGGAGTGCTGGTGCCTCCCGCCCCAAGGCAGCGCAGAATTCGTGTGCGCCATGGAGGACGTGCTGGAGGTCTATCATCGTGAATACCAGGACAATGAGGTCTTGGTGTGCTTGGACGAGACCAGCAAGCAACTGGTGCAGGAGACCCGGCAACCCCTCCCGCCGCGGCCCGGGGCACCCATGGCCTACGATCACGAATACCAGCGAAACGGGGTGAGCAACCTGTTCATGCTGTTCGCGCCCTTGGAGGGATGGCGGCGGGTGGAGGTCACGGACCGGCGCACCAGGACCGACTGGGCTGAGGTGGTGCGGAGGCTGGTGGATGAGGACTACCCCAACAAGGAGCGAATAGTGCTGGTGATGGACAACCTGAACACCCATCACCCGGCGTCGCTATACGCGGCCTTCGAGCCGGCGGAGGCGCGGCGCATCGCCGAACGGCTGGAGATTCACTACACGCCGAAGCACGGGAGTTGGCTCAATATAGCGGAGATAGAACTGGGGGTGCTGGCGCGACAGTGCCTTGACCGCCGGATACCCCGCCAGGAAGACTTGGCGCGGGAAACCGGAGCATGGCAAGAGCAACGAAACCGGGAGGCAATTCGAGTGGACTGGCGCTTCACCACCGAGGACGCCCGCATCAAGCTCAAGTCTCTCTACCCGTCAATACAATAGCGGCGAACTACTAGAAGTCTGGCCGGAAACCTCGATTCCCACCAGGGCGGCGTTTTCTTAACGTCGATTATCGACGGTATAGTGGGTGTTGCAACGTATTACATGCACCACCATGCCATATAAATCTTGAATACGTCTGCTTCGAGTAGCGCAAAACCCGGCCAATGGCTTTCCGGCCAGACTTCTAGTAGTACGACATCTTTGAGCTGATGAGTGGACAATATTGGCCGGAGTACCCGGCGATACTCTGCCGACGGTGCTCTTCGAAAAGACCGATACTCTTCAAGTCATCATATCAAAGCAGTTGGGCCACTAGGTCATTAATGCTCGCGATATCGTGCTAGTGCTCGGTCAATTTTGGTCTGATAGATAGACTGAGAGACTTGATCCTCGATGGTACTCTGACTTAAGGAAGATGTTGTTGTGAGGTGGCGGTGTGGTCAGGGAGAAATTCGCGGTTCGGCTGACGCCGGAGGAACGCGACCAACTGGAGCACATGGTCCGGGCAGGGAAGAGTCCGGCCCGGGTTACGACCCGGGCCCGCATCCTGCTCACGACCGGTGAGGGCTGGTCCGCGTCCAGGGAGGCCCAGGCCCTGGATGTGTCCGAGGGCACGGTGTTCCGCCTCAAGCGGCGCTTCGCCGAGGATGGGTTGAACGGGGTGCTCAGGGACCGGACCCAGCCCCACCGGTACCGCAAGCTGAATGACCGTGGCGAAGCCCACCTGATCGCCCTGGCCTGCAGCCCGGCCCCCGACGGCCACGACCACTGGAACCTGCGCCTGCTGGCGGACCGGATGGTTGAACTGGGCGTGGTCGACTCCCTGTCCCACGAGACGGTGCGCCTGCATCTGAAAAAAACATCCTCAAGCCGTGGCAGAAGAAGCAGTGGTGCATTCCCAAGGTGAGCGCCGACTTCGTGGCCCACATGGAGGATGTCCTGGATCTGTATGCCGACGCCCGGCAATGGATTTCGTCGTCCGGTGAGCAGTAGATGACGGCACTGTCTGAGTCGCCGTCTCCCAGCCAAAATCCGAGTATCCACGGGTGGACTGGAAGTTCCCTGTCGGGCAATCTCAGGTGGCCAGCGACCGGTATGTAATGACGGAGTCTTGTCCGCTTGTCGGTCGCCTCGTTAGAAGAGAACACCAGTTCAAGGATTGTCATTGGCTAGCATCCTGCATTCCACGGCCCCGGCCGTTATATGCTCAGGTTTGCCGAAAAAAAGTCCGGAGGTGTAGAGAATCATCCATGGATGGTGATTCCCGGCCACAATGCTGGAACCGTCGCCGAAATTCACCTGAGAAACGGGTTCTACAGATTCTCCCGAAACCTCCGCGACCGTGCATTTTCGTCCCTGTTCGTCGAAAACCTCCTGTCCCGGCGTGATGTCGCCCGGGGTGGTCCACCCTTCCTGCGTCGGGACTTCGGTGTCGCTGACCAGCGACACTCGTTATGCGGAACCTTGGCAAGAAACGGCAAACGGCTGGGTATTCCGTGCTTCGCTGGATGTCTGGCCACGCCTGTGGCACTCCCTATCTGAAACATCTATTGTCATTTTCGTTGTCGTCATTTTCTTCTGCTCCCTTCCTTCATGCGCCTTCTTGTTCTCTGTTCAGCGGTATCTGGTTCTGGCCGGTTGGCGCCCCTCTCGGTCAACTGGTTCTACAAGCAAAGAGACGAGCGGCCCCCGCTTCGCAGCAGGACCGCCCGTCTCTGGATGCTCTTGGTCATTCTTGCCGGAGGTTTATGCGGTGAGACAGGTTCCTCCAGCGTCTTGGTCGAGTATTGTCCGAGTGCGTTCAGTTGTCAGGACTTCCCAATCAGCGTAGCCACTCGGTCCCTCTGGGCCACTGACCTTTGCGAAGGAGGTTCTGGTGCGTCAACGTCCCCTCGGCGGTGTCGGAACATGGTTCCCGGTGCCGACGACTGGGTTGAGTACCGTTGCTCTGGATCAACCGCTGGCAATGTCGCAATTCCTTCTCTTGTCCGAGAGTAGTTGGTACCCCAGGGAGTCGACGGCCGCTAGTCCAAGGCAGGCGGAGGAATGGGGCGGAGCGCCGAACCGCCCACTCCTCCGCCCTGTGACTCCGGTGCGGTTCTGCGCTGCCCCTCTTGAAGGCAGCGGCATGCCCTTCGGTCAATCCGCTCACGGGTCGCACTGCCGGGCCGCGGTTCATACTGGCCGGTGGGTCCGAATTTTGCACGTGGTCCCCCAAGAACGACCGTTTCCCAGGGAATGAGGCCCAGCAGACGCTGCAAACGCCGACGGAGTTATCCCGGAAGGAATCGAGCCCGCGGAACCACTACTGTTTAACGTCAACTACTTTTGCCGGTCCTGTTGCCTCATTGAGAAATGTTACCGAGACTTTAGCACCTGGGGGCCACTCCAACCAGCGCTAATTCCGGCATTGCAGGGGGTTCCGCCATGGGCTCACCGGCAGCGGCGTAGACCAGCGTTTTGGCCATGATGCCGCGCCACTGCTGCACTCTGCGTTGCAGCGTCCGCAGGTGAGCCCGGCTGAAACGATCCGGTTCAGCCTCTTGCAGTCGGCCCAGCAATACCACGGCACTGGCGTCCGGGTCTTCCTGCAACCAGGACAGCACGTCGCACCACACTCCTTCGAAGGGGTCTGGCCGAGTTCGCCAGGTGCGGGGCGGTTGCACCCGCCGCTCCCGTGAGGTACGGGCTGCGTCCTGCCGCCACAAGTCGGGTAACTTGGCCAGGAACTGTTCCAAGCTCTCGCCGCTGGGAGTGGGCCGGATTTCGGGGAACGTAACCGCGGCCAGGGCCGACTGCGCTTCCCTGATGGCGTGCAGCAGCGCCACCGGATCCAACTTGACCCGATACTGACTCAGCGCTGCCTTCACCTCCACGCTGACCGCGTCGTGCTGCATCAGCCGGTCGCAGGGCGTGGCTGGCGGGCTGTACCGCTTGACGACCCTGGAGCCGTGCCGAGTTTTCTCCACCAACTTGAACGAAGGCTGGAAGTAGTTCACGTACTGTCGCACCGCCCCGTACAGGTGGGCCATGGTCTGTCCGGCAACTTGGCCCGAATAGCGGTCATGACCGACGTAGTGGCGCACCACCGCGCCGTTCTTCTGCTCAATCCAGGCCTGGTCGTTCTTGCGGTACGGCCGGGAACGGGTGAACTCGATGCCCCGCTCGGCGCAGTACTGGGTGAGAGTTTCGTTGATGAATACGCTGTCGTTGTCCGAGTCGATGCCTTTGACGGGGAAGGGCAACTGTCGCCCGATGGCCTCCAGTCCTGCCACCACCAGGGACTGCTCCCGAGCCAGCAGCGGCACCGCTTCAGTCCAGCCGGTGCAGATGTCGGTGGCCACCAGGCTGTGGATCATGGAACCCCACAAGGAGCCACCGTGGTGGACCACCAGGTCAATCTCCAGGAATCCCGGTGGCGGCGCTGGCCGCCAGCAGCCGTTGGCGCACGCGAGGGTCCAGACCCAGGTGGCCGTGGCGCTCCATGGACTCTACCAGGTGGGGCAATGCCGCCTTCAGCCGCTTGCCGCAGATCCGGTCAGCAGCTTCCCAGACCACGATCACCGCCTGGCGGACCGCCTCGTCGTAGATCCGTCGGTCCTTTTTTACCGCCGGCTGCTGCTCTCCGTCGTCGCTGGACTGCCCCAGCAACCTGATGCCATGCTTGCGGTGATGACCGGTAACCGCGATGAACTCGTCCAGAATCCGGCTTTTCTCCCGCTTCGATGAAGCTCGGTAACGGTCTCGGATCGTCGCCAGCAATTCCTGTTTTGCCATCTTGCTGATGCCTCCTCCCACGCGATTGCCTCCCCGAGTTTGGGTAACATTTTATTTGAGGCAACCACTTGCGTTGGGTAACGGTTTTGTTGAGGCAATGCGCGGTTGGCGTCGATTATTCTTGCCGGTTCACCTCCTTATCCTGCCCCCGCTGCTGGGCCACTCCGGTCCGGTAGCTGGGGACGTTGAATTCCAGGATGACCGAGTGATGGACCACCCGGTCGATGGCGGCAGCGGTGGCCATTGGGTTGGCGAAGATGTGCTCCCACTGGGAGAAGACCAGGTTGGAGGTGATGCCCAGGGACCGGCGCTCGTAGCGTTCTGCGATGAGGGTGAAGAGCAGCTCCGACTCCTCGGCCCCCTGGGGCAGGTAGCCCAGGTCGTCCAGCAGCAGGAAGTCGTAGCTGTCGAGCTTGCGTAGTTGTCGCGGCAGGGCCAGGTCCCGCTTGGCTGCCAGCAGATCCTGCACCAGCCGGTAGGCCGGGGCGAAGAGCACCGAGCGGCCCGACTCCACCAGCCGGTGGCCCAAGGCGCACAGGGCGTGTGTTTTCCCGGTGCCGGGAAGACCGAAGGCCAGGACGTTGACGCCGCGGTCGACGAAGCTGCCGTCGGCCAGTTCCCCCAGTTGCTGTCTGAGAGACAGAGGCACCCGGTCGTGCTCGAAGGTTTCCCAGGTCTTGCCCGCCGGCAGCCTGGACGCGGTGCGCAGCCTGCTGATGCGCCGCTGCCTGCGGTCCTCGGCCTCCTGCTCCAGTACTTCCAGGAGAGTCTCCAGGGCGTCGCCGTGGCCGGCTGCAGTGAAGCGGGACACCGACTGCGCACCCATGGTGGGCAGCCGGAACTGGTGGCACAGCTCCCCGATCCGCTCCTGTATGGCCACTGTGTCCGTCATCAGGGTGTCAGTAGTCAGGGTGTCCAGCATCAGGCCACCTCCGCCAGCAGGGAGTCGTAGACCCTCAGGTCCGGCGTCCCGGGCAGGCTGAGTGCCGGCGCCTGCAGCGGCGCGGGACTGGCCAGCTCCCTGACTGCGGCGTAGTCGAAGGGTCCGCCCGCCTCCAAGAGCAGGGCCAGGGCGCTGTCCATCGTGGTCTCCATGGTCGTCGCCGCCAGGTGCAGGATGCGCCCGTACTCCACGTCGGCCCGTACTCCACGTCGGCGCGTTCCCCACGCCATTCCCGGAGCGCATCGTAGGCCAGGCGAAAGGTCATGGTGGGAAACATCTGCTCCCGGAACCGGTAGCGGGCGAAGGCCCCGGGCTTGCGCACCAGGGAGCCGATGACGTGGCGGTAGTCAACCCGGGCCTCTTTCTCGCCCCGCACCCGCTCCATTCGATCCACGAAGGTGCCCTTGTAGTACACTTCCAAGTGTTCGGCGTACAGCCGGATCTGCACCTCCTTCCCGATGAGCCGGGAGGGCACGGTGTAGGTCCGTCCGGCTGCCTGGATGCTGCTCCACTTGCGCACCCGGGCCCGGTGGTTGACGTACTCCGGCACCGGGGCTGGGGGCAGGGGACGCAGATGTGGGCGCTCTTCCTCCAGCTTCCCCATCACCAGCCGGTTGCGCCGGTCCACCACCTTGCGGACGAAGCCGGCGTACTCCTCAAGGGAGTTGAAGTCACGGCTGCCCCGCAGCATGAGGGCTTGGTCGATGGCGTCCTTGAGCCGGTAGTGGGCCTGCTCGGCAACGCCGTTCTCATGGGACTCTCCTGCATTTATCAGGGTGGACTCGAGCCCATAGTGGTCCAGAAGCTCGGCGTAGCTGCCGTTCAGGGCCCTGCCGCGGCTGCGCCTCATCTCGTGGGTGGCGGCCGAGGTGTTGTCCGAGCGGATCACCCGAGGCGCACCGCCCAGCTCCCACAGGGCGTTCTGTAGCCCCTGCTTCAGGGCCAGAAAGGTCTCCCCCGTAAACACCTCGGCATAGCGCCACCCTGAATGGCTCAGCACCAACTGGAACAGCCGGTGGCGATAGGCCCGACCGCCGACGGTCACTCCCAGGGAGTTGCAGTGGGTGAAGTCGATCTGGGCCTCGCGGCCCGGGGGATGCTCCTGGGGGAAGTAGACCTCTTGGTCCGGGCCGTTGAGCGCTCGCCAGTCTTGTAATCGTCGTTGCAGGGTGCGCAGCTGCGAGGCGCTGAACCGGCCGGGATGCCGCTCCTCCAGCCACTCGATAATTGTCGTTGCCCTGAGCCTGCCGGCGGCCTCGCCCAGGAGCAGGGGCAGGATTTCCTTCTCCCAGACTCCGTCGAAGGGATCGGGACGGGTGCGCCACTGGCGCTCAGTCTTGGTCTCCGACGGCAACGGGCCGCACTGCCACTTGCCGGCCGAGCGCTCGCTCATCCCCGCCATTGCCGCCGCCGTCTGTTGCGTCTTTCCTTCCATTCGTCTCTGCCTCAGTGTTGCGACTTGCTGATCTGTAACCAATCCGGCACCTCCTGTACCGGATGATTACTCTTGGGGACCGGCAAAAATAGTCGTCGCCAACCGGCAAGACTAATTGTCGTTGATCAACTACCCTGCAAATTTGCTGATATTCCTGTTGACCGGCGTGAAAATATCCTCGCAGGACGCGATTTGAGGGGCATTTTTTCGCGGCCGACCTTGTATCTTGGTTTGGAATTGGATAATTTTCTCTCTCAAAGGTGTGCGGGGTGGGGTCCAGCGACCCATCCCTGTTAGACCCTGCTGCCACCGGAGAGGCCATGACTTCGGCCGTGCCCATATCCAGCAGTGCTTGCAGCCCCTCCGTTACCTGCTCCTCGTTCCCAGACACCGCCACGGCGTCCACTAATCCGGGGCTCCATACCCCCTCGGTTACTTCGGGATACCCGGCATTGTGGAACATGTTTCAGTAGAAGGGCGCCCTGGCAAATCTCTTGAACTGTTCCGCGATGGCTTGCCGGGCTTCCTCGGGGTCGTCGTGGACGCTCACAGGCACATGGGCTATCAGGGGAGGAGCGGGGCGACCGGCCTGCTCGGCCCCGCGCTGTACGGCCGGCAGGGCAACATCCCGCAGGTAGGCCCCTGGACAAACCCAACTGATCGCGCCGTCGGCTTCGGCTCCGCACATCTCGAATGCGCTCTCGCCTAGAAGCCGGGCCGAAAAGCCCTGGATGGGGAGAGAGATTTCGGCAGTAAAGCCGGGGCGAACAGAATCTGGGACCACAGCAGTCCGAGCCGGACAGCGCCGAAAATGGCCGTAGCATGGGCGACCACACCGTGGGAAACAGCCTGGACATCACTGGGGACGGCACTGAGGACGGCGCGGTGGCGCGGAAGCCCACCGCCGACACTGTCCGACAGCTCGATTTTGCCCGCCACCAGGGTCAGGTTGGCCACTGTAGCCGCTAGGTACAGCTGGAATCGCGTCTTGGCGCGTCCGAAGTAGCGGGACTGGCGAATGCCCAACTGGACCAGTCGGGCCAATCTGTGCTCGACCACCACGCGTCGCGCTCGATA
The DNA here is from genome assembly GCA_965261355.1 of Dehalococcoidia bacterium. Taxonomy (GTDB): domain Bacteria; phylum Chloroflexota; class Dehalococcoidia; order Lucifugimonadales; family UBA3495; genus VXOI01. The sequence goes on from OZ253464.1 coordinate 1,597,110, forward strand.
TTCGTCATACCCGGCGCTCTGTTGCAACGCACGGGCCTGTTGCAGGAGAGCCTCCTGGGGATGGATCAGCACCCGCCGTCCCTTCCTGCCCTTGGCCGAGATGCACTGAGACCGCAGGGGACATGTCATACATTCGGACCCGTCGAACTGGAAGGCCTGCAAGTGGTGTATCCGACCCGCGGCATCCGTACGCCGTCCCGCTGGCACTATGGTGTGGGTGACCTGCCCTGCCGGACAGGTGCAACTGCCCGCCACCAGGTCGATGACAAAGTCATTCTTGGGAAAGCGCTGCCGGTCGGGCCGTCCCGGCACCCGGGCAATCAGGGTGCGGCCCGCGTCGGCGAAGGTCTGCCTGGTAGCTCCGTCTCCATAGGCGGCGTCGCCCATGGCCTCCTGCACCGGCACACCGGTGTTGGCCTCGCTCTGTTCTACCAGTTCCAGCGCCCCCAGGTTGTCCGGAGCGTTGCCCGGCAGTACCTCCACGGCGGTGATCAGCTGGGTGTCGGTGTCAACCACAATCGCCGCCTTGTGTCCGTCGAAGCGTCTCCTGCTGCTCTTGTGCCCGTGGCGCATCTCAGGGTCGTGCACCGACATCATCCGGTCCTTGCTCACCCCGTCCTTGAGGCTCACGCCGTCATCGCCGTCGCCGTCGCCACCCTTGCGCTCAATGTCCTGGAGCAGCAACTGCCCCAGCAGTTCCGCCGCCGCCACTATCTGCTGACGCTCAGCACCGTCCTCGGGCAACTCCCCCTGGGCCAGCCGCGATAATTCCAAGAGCCGGTCCGCGTCTCCCACAATCCCCGCCAGCAGTGCCGTCCGCGCCCGCTTGTCCGACCAGTCGATGGTCGCCTCTCCCTTGATGCTGGAGGCGAGGTACCGCCCGTATCCCCGGGCCTTGGCCCATTTCCCGACGCTGATTCCCTCAACCTGCGCCAGCGCCCGCATCAGCTTGACGATCCCGTCGGCCAGCAGATTGTAGGTGTCCCTCACCGCGCCCCGGCCCAGGATGTTGGTCGTGTCCAGAGCCACCTTCATGCTGCGCCTCTTCAGGTAGCCCGACTCCCGGGCGAGGCGCACGCTGGACTCGAATACCTCCCGCACCCTGTCGTGCAGGATCAGCTGGGCCCGGAACACCTGGAGCGTGCTTTTGGCGAAGGGCCTGTCCTCCACCTCAATCCCCAGAGCCACCTTCCAGCGGATGTCGAAGTCGGCCCGGGCCTTGGCCTCGGCGTCGCTCACCTTGTCGTGGGTCTGCAACAGCAGCGCCGTGGCCAGCAGGCTGGGCGGCACGCTGTCCCGGCCGTTGTCAGCGCAGTAGAACACCGCGAAATCGGAGTCCTGGAACAGCCGGCCCCGCAGGGAAGCCAGCAGACCGTAGAAGGTGTCCTTCCCCACGTGGTCCAGGTACAACCGGTCCGCTTCCCAAAGACCCCTCTGGTCCGAACGCTCTCCCAGCATTCTCAACCCTCGCTACTCTTGTTGACCCCAATTATAAATGCTCGGCGACTCAAACCACTTTCCGGCCAGATTTCTAGTATGGACGGTACACCATACGGCTGAGTTCGTGCTGTCATGGTCTCAATGGAGACGGAGGCAGCAAGCCAAGGCCCAGCGAAGCGATTACCAACGCCCACTATCACTACTGGCATCAGTAGTGCTGCTGTAGTATTAGGACAAGTTTATTATCTCAACAGCCTGGTGCTCCACGAATTCTTCGATTCTTGGAGCCCAAGATGCATGCATCACCTTCGGATCTTGCACCCAAGCGCCCTTTAACACCGGACCATAGCCAGTTGATAACGTGGTTTTGACAAGAGGGAATCGAAATGTGGCTTCGTGCCAGTTGTGATATCACCTTTGATGTGAGCGTCCCTACGCCTTTTATCCTGATGCTACGCCCTCGAAGCGGAGCACAGCAGTGGGTGGCGCATGAAGACTGCACGTTGACGCCAAGCGTACCGATCACAGTGTATGCGGACAGTTACGGCAACCTGTGCGAGCGATTGATAGCACCGCCAGGTGAGTTTTCTATCCGTAGATCTGCGGACGTTTCAACCGCAGACGGCATTGACGTGTCGCCTGGCGCGCCATTTGACGAGGTGCATAATCTGCCGGTCGAGGTTCTAGCCTATCTTCTTCCCAGCCGTTATTGCGAGTCCGACCGGTTCATGGACCTCGCCAGGGAACTCGTAGACGGCTGTGAGCCCGGCTACGATCAAGTGGCCAGAATAGTAGAGTGGATCCGCACCGCCGTGCGCTTTAATCCAGATTCCATTAATTTTCAGATGTCTGCAGTAGAGGTCAACCAGCAGCGCGAGGGCGTATGCCGCGAACTCACTCATTTGGGCATAGCGTTATCCCGCAGTCTCTGTATCCCAGCGCGTATCGTTGTAGGCTATATGTACCAACTCGAGCCGATGGATTTTCACGCTTGGTTCGAGGCGTACGTAGGTGGCCGTTGGTACACCTTCGATGCAACGCAGGCCGTTCCACGTGGAGGGCGAGTAGCCGTCGCTTATGGGCGCGATGCGGCCGACGTGGCGATGTTCAACCAGTTTGGCCCGGCACTATATCCCAGAGCAATGGAGGTACGGGTCGAGATGCTCGACACTCCCCCGAGGAGCAATTGAGAACCCACTGTAGACCGTCGGCGAAAATGGGACACACAATGGGTGTCATTGACGCTGAGATATTAGGCCACTGGGAGGCGTGGTCGTGTACCACTTACGTGATGACTGACGGCAGTAAATTGGTCGCAGTGGGGACGTTAAAGGAGAGCAGGTAGAGACCAGCGTTGACGGTGCGTTATGCGTCTTCCTTGTTATCTGGAGCTTGCGAGGCGGCGTTCTCCCGGCCGAACTTGAGTCGGTAGTTTTCGCCGTTCATCACCAGGATTTGGACGTGGTGGGTTAGCCGGTCCAGCAGAGCTCCGGTGAGCCGCTCAGAGCCGAAGAACTTGGAAAGGGGAGGTTGGCGGCCACGCCACTAGGATGGAGGCCCGCTCGTATTCACCCTTGGCTGGAGTAGCAAAAGTATGACAGTCCTGCCGGGGAGGCATTAACCGGGTTTTTCAGCCATGGCGGCCGAGTGGGTCTGATCCGGGCTGGCGCCGGCCCTTCGACCGCTTTGTCCGAACGTGCTCTCGTTGCCGGTCGGTCAGGCTCGGCTGCTGCCCAGAGAAACACCCCTCGACCCGCGCTTTCGACTGGCCCGCGACTGAGCGTTCCCTGTCGGACTAACTTCTGGTCGCCTCCGGAGCGGTCCATATGGATGAATCGCCCTTGTTGGGTGGTTCACAAAAGCGCGTTTGTGACACTGGTCCACGATTCGCTCCCTTCCGCTAGTTCAGGTGTGGGTCACAAAGGTGTGGTGCAATCTCCACCAGTTGGAGGGAGAGGGATGCCCGAGACCTACGGCTACATCCGCACCAGCCGCCCCAGAGTTTACGAGGTGTCGGGTAGCGACCTGGAAACCCAACGCCAGCAGTTGCTGGCCGCCGGCGTGGCGCTTTCTCACATCTATCAGGACGTCGGCGTCTCCGGAACCTCCGGTACCAACAGCCGGCGGGGCTGGCACTCTCTGGACTCCCGGTTGGCCCAGGGCGACACCCTGGTTGTGGTGTCAATCGGCCGGATCGGGCGGCGCAGGCTAGACACCATGGGCAACATCCACGACCTGCAACGGCGCGGGGCGAGGAATCGCAGCTTGGCCGATAACGAACAGTCCTGGGCCCAGTACCTGGATGCCGACCCCGAGTCGCCGGAGGCGTCCTTGGGCTATACCTAGCCGGCTTCGCCGCTTGGGTGTCCGAACAGGAACTGGTGTCGATCCACCGCCGTACCAAGGCGGGTTTGGAGAAGGCGAAGGCGGACGGCAAGAAACTGGGTGCCCCCGCCGGTTGTCCGAGGAGCAGAAGGCCTCGGCTATCGAAATGGTAGCCAGCGGCGTCAGCCAATGTCGAGTCGCCAGGTCCTTCGGCGTATCACCTGCGACAGTCAGGCGCGCCGTATAGCGTGAGTAGCGCCTGTGCATCGTGCACCTGCCAGGTTGATGCTCGGCGTTTTTCAGGGTACTGTTGTGTCGACCGGCGTGGACGTGGTGCATGGTGGCGCTGGCAGTGTTCTCGGAGAGGAGTCAGGTACTCGTACGTGGCGGACCTCCAGACGCTTAGCCAAGCCCAACTTCCGCTGGCTCACCCCCTTGGACAGTTCCCCTCGACATGCACGTCCTGCCACTCGGTCAGGGGCGTGCGGCTTCATATGCTTAGTCAGGTAGCGCAAAACTCGGTTCCGCGAGGCATGAATGAATCCCTGGCAGTTGCTTGGTCGGGCACAGACCCCTGGCGGAGGAGCAGAACTCCTTTTGTACCGCCGTGGTTCTGAGTTCTCAATCAAAGCGGATAATTGGGAACTCATGAACAGCCATACTTACGGGTCGGAAGAAGCTATGGCCAATCTTGGGTGTCAAAACCTGGCAACACATCCGAAGGCCCGCGTTCTGATTGGCGGTCTTGGCATGGGATTCTCAGTGAGAACGGCGCTGGACATCCTCGGCAAGAATGCCCAGGTGGTAGTCGCAGAGCTGGTGCCAGCCGTGATTGAATGGAACAGAGGAGTACTTGCCCATCTTGCCGACCACCCTCTTGACGACGGACGAGTCGAACTCCATGAAGCCGATGTTATCCAGCTGATAAAGACCGCCGAAGGTTCCTACGATGCCATCATGCTTGACGTTGACAATGGGCCGGAGGCGATAGTCCGAAAGGGCAACGATTGGCTTTACGGCGATTCGGGTCTGGCCACCACCTATGCTGCGTTACGGAGCGGCGGTAAATTGGCGATTTGGTCTGCCGGGCCTCAACCGGCATTCGTCAGACGGTTGCGCCGCGCCGGTTTCGAAGTTGAAGAAGTCAAGGTGCGAGCGAATGGTAGAAGCAACGGCAAAGGAGGCTCACATTGTGTCGTATGGATTGCAAAGCGCACTTGATAGAGAACAACTTGGAATAGGGTGGCCCATGTAGTCATTCAGGGCTTATCTGGAACTACCTGAGGGGCCCGCCAGTCGTGTTGGTAGCCACATTTAGATGACCCATTAGCGGTGTCGGTGTGCCTCGAAAATGGCATTGGGTCAGGCTTGGAATCCCGATTCCACGAGGTTCATCGGGGACCGGTTGGCGGGCGGGCTTGTGGCATAGTGGTACCGGCGCACCGTGGTCCGCGAGAACCCTTGGAAACCAAGGTCCTTTCCGCTGGGTTCCCACCGATAACCAGACTTAACCGTGCTGAGTCTTCGTCTCCAAAGTCCCCGGCTGAGAAACCTGAAGTAGGGGTTTCTGCCTAGTACTACAGTCGCAGATGGCCGCTTGGGGCGTCGGACGGCCAAAAATCGCAACGTCTGGCTATGGCCAAAGTCTCCAATCCCAACTAAATCAAATCGAATTCGAGGCCGGGATTACCAAATCAGAATTAGTGCGACTGTAGTACTAGGGTTCTGCAACCGGGTTTTACAGCCACCCCTTAGCCCGAATCCACCGATGGACGGCGTGAGGACGCTGGAAGGGGGGGTGAGGGAGTTACAAGCGCGATGGTCCGGGCTCGAATTTGGGTAGATGGGGGGTTGGCGGCGGTCTGCAGGCGTTTTTGGGGGGCCGATGGCGGCCTACAGTGGCTGTGGTGAGCGAGATGGTGGGAGAGGACACGGCAAGAGGCGCTCGCGGACCGGACTGGCGCGAGTTTGCGGGGACGTTGGGACACTGGCGGACGGGCGCCGTCAGGCCGGGAGTGGAATGGCTCGCAACCGGGCCAAGGCGCGACTGACCTTCTCCTCCCATGGCCAACCCTTGGGAAGATGCAGGGTCAGCCAGCGCGCGGAGCGGGTGAGCCGTCCGGCCAGGGCGAAGACCCGTCGTCTGAGCGTCTTGGTGGTCACGATCTGCTCACCCAGGCCGATACGGGCCGTCCAGCGGGCCAAGTTGTGCGCCATCACCTGTATCGCCAGCCAGGCACCGTTGGCGGCGAAGCGGCCCGAGGGGAGATGGTTCAGCCCGACGCCGTACTTGAGGTCGCGTATCGCATTCTCGATCTCGGCGTGGCGGCGATGGTCGGCATCCAGTTCCAGCATCTCCCCGTCCCGGTCGGTGATGAAGGCGTGATAGCTGTAGGTGGCGAAGAGAGCGAGCTGGGAACCGGGTGTTGGTCTCACCCGCCGCACGATGAGCCGCACCGGTGCGGCGTCCGGCTCACTCTGGAAGGGGGTATAGGTGGTCTCGGCCACAGCGGCGGCGCCGTCCATCCAGTAGCAACTGTCTTGAATGTCAATAGAAATGAGCGACTTCTGGCTGAGTCATATCGCACCACGTGGAGCCGTGTTTGAGCATGGAGTTGAGTATGACCAGCAGTTTGCGCATGCACGCGACGAGCGCCACCTTCTTCGGCTTACCGGCTGCCAGCAGCTTCTGGTAGAAGTCGCGGATGACCGGGTTGTGGCGGCTGGCTACCATCGCTCCCATATACAAAATGGCTCGTACTCGGGCGCGCCCGCCCCAGACGGCCCGCTTGCCCCGCAGGGTGCCGCTGTCCCGGTTGAAGGGGGCCACTCCTACCAGGGCAGCAATCTGCCGGCGATCCAGCGTTCCCAGCTCCGGCAGGTAGGCCAGCAGAGTGAGGGAAACCTGTTCCCCCACGCCGGGAACGGTGCGCAGCAGGTCATCCTTCTCTCGCCACACGGGGCTCCGGCGGAGAGTCTGCCTCAGCCCCTCGTCCAAGTCGTTCAACTCCTGTTCCAGCCAGGCGATGTGGGCCTCGATGCGGGGGCGAACGGCGCTGATAGCGGTCCCCAGCCGGTTCTTCTCCGAGACCAGCATGGTCAGCACCTGATGCCTGCGGGCCGCCAGCGAGTTGAGTACCTGCGTCTCGGCGTCTCTGAGAGGACGCACGGAGGGACGAACGGCGTCGGCGAAGTGGGCCAGCACTGCCGCATCGAGAGAGTCGGTCTTGGCCAGCGTACCGGTGGCCCTGGCGAAGTCGCGAACCTGGCGCGGGTTGACCACCACCACCGGCAGCGCCGCAGCAGCGAGAGCCGCCACCAACGGCACTTCCAGACCGCCCGTTGCCTCCAGCAACACCATGGCGGGACCTATATCCACGATCTGGGAAACCAGTTCCCCGACGCCGGTTTCGTTGTAAGACGCGGCCCATCTCTGTCCCGTAGGCCGGACGGCAACATCCACCTGCGCCTTCGAGACATCAATGCCTATGTATCTCGGGTTCTCTTCCATCTGTACCTCCTGCGTCAGCGCTGGCCCGTCCTTGCACGATACGGGCTCGATTGGCCCAGGCAACTGTTCGGGCTCTGCTTGTAGGGAGCGCGGCGACCCTCGCTACTGGACGGTCTGTCGTGACCAAGGGAATGCCGGTCTGCCGCGCTCGGCTCCATCGCCAAAGTCAAGATACAAGGGGATGGGCGTCCAGTCCGTCTCGGGTATCGCCTCGATGAGATTGCGCAGGCTCTTGTGTTGGCGAATGGCGATGGAGTAGCGGACATCCATCTTGCGGCAGACGGCGACGATGGCATGGGCATAGAACCCGCTGTCGGCCCGCACCGTGAGTTGGCCCCTGGCCCCAGCATGGCGCACCCGCCCCACCGTTTCACGCAGGAAGTGGGCGCCGCCCCGGGCGGTGTTGGCGCGGCCTTCGCGCAGCCGGGACATCAACACGTCGCCGGTGCCGGCGGCGATAGCCAGCAGTGGGTGATAGCCCCGCGCACCGGTGTAGCCGTGGTGGCGTGCCCCCTCCTTGGCCAGTCCATAGGTCTCGCAGATGGTCGAATCCAGGTCGATGGTCAGGGGCGAGTCGCCGGGTCCGGCACCGGCCTTCCAAGCGCGTGCCAGCAACTCGCGGCTCACCCGGTCCAGTTGACGGACGTGGCCCCAACTGAAGCTACGTAGGAAGGTGCCCAGAGTGGAGGGCGCCTTGACCGTGCCGCCCAGGGTGCGGGCCGTCCCCCCAGTGCGCAACACATCGGCGTCGTCAATGCAGTCGCCGCCAGCCAGCGCAGACGCAACCAGGGTCATCACCTTGTCGCCCGTGTTCGCCCGGCCCGGCGCATTGCCCAGGTCGAGGCGCTGCTGGACGAGTTTGGGCAGGCCGAGGCGCAGGGCCAGGGTAGCCGGAAGGATCAGTCCGGCATTGGCCACCAGGCGGGTGTCGTCGAAGGCGATACGGATGCGGTCGGGGTGGTTGCGTGATAGCATCCGTTGGGTGCTCCTGCTTTGGGACCGGTTTTCTGTCTCGAAAACCATTATCCCAGAGGCACAGGAGCACTTTCTTGTATCTTGTTAATAACGGGCTTAAACTGAGCCAAAAATTACGGACTGGAATTGAGCCACCTCGATAGCTGGGGCATCATCGCCGGACACTTGGCGGAGGTGCTTGCAAGGATTGTTAAGAGGTGGAGACGTGAAAGAGATTTACGAGATGCATGGCCGGGGCCATTCGGCCCGGGGGATTGCCCGGGACTTGGGCCTCGCCCGCAACACGGTGCTCCGGTACCTGAACTCACCGGAGGCGATGCTCCCCAAGCCGCGGCCGCCACGGGGATCTAGGCTGGACCCCTACACCGAGCACATCGACCGGCGTGTGGCAGAGGGGTTGGAGAACTGCGTCGTGCTGCTGCGGGAACTGCGGACCCTTGGATACCAGGGGAGCTACACAGTACTCGTGGAGTACGTGCGTCCCCGACGACGGGGGCGTCAGCCCGAGGCGACGATGCGGTTTGAGACAGCACCGGGAGAACAGGCCCAGGTGGACTGGGGCAGTTTGCCGTACGTCGGCGAGGACGGGAAGCGACGCCGCGTCTGGGTGTTCGTGATGACCATGGGCTGGTCCAGGGCCTGCTACGTGGAACTGGTCCGGAGGGCGGACACCGCCGCCTTCATTCAGTGCCACGCCAATGCTTTCGAGTACCTGGGCGGCGTTCCCCGGCGCTGCCTGTACGACAACGCCAAGGTGGTGACCCTGGGGCGCGACGATGACCAGCGGCCGGTGTGGAACCAACGGATGTTGGACTTCGCCCTGCGGGTGGGCTTTGAGATCAGGCTGTGTCAGCCATACCGGGCCCAGACCAAGGGCAAGGTGGAGAGCGGGGTGAAGTACGTACGGCGCAACATGTGGCCCAGCCTGCGCTTCACCGACGACGCCGACCTGAACCGGCAGGTCCTGGAGTGGTGCGACGTGGTGGCGAACGCCAGGGTGCATGGCACGACTTACCGGATACCGTGGGAGATGCTGGACGAGGAGCGGCCCCATTTGGGGAGGCTGCCGGACCGGGCCACCCTGGCTCCGTACCTCAGGGAGGACCGCAAGGTGGCCCGGGACGGCTTCGTCAGCTGGGAGGACTCCCGCTACGGGGTCCACTGGAAATGGGTGGGACGGACGGTGCAGGTGGGCCAGCGTCGGGGCACGGTGGAGATCTGGATGGGCGACGAGCGCATCGCGGTGCATCCCCGGGCCCAGCGTCCTGGTCAGCGCTTCATCCTGCCCGGCCAGTGGGAGGGACTGCCCCGGGGAGACGACCGGCCCCGCCGGGAGGTGGTGGCGGTGCAGATCCCGGTGGGCGAGGTGGAGCGACGCTCCCTGGATGTCTACGAACTGGCCGCAGGAGGTGCAAGGTGATCGCCTTGGAACAGGCCCGTCAACACCTGGAGACCCTCGGCCTCAAGCAGGCCGTCGAGATTTTGGACAACACCCTGGACTCAGCCGCCAGCAAGCAATTGCCCTATCCCGACATGCTGGCCGAACTGCTGGGGGCCGAGGTGGCCGCCCGCCGGGAACGGTATCTGACCACGCGAACCCGCCTGGCCCACCTGTCCTTCCAGCGTACCCTGGAGCAATTCGACTTCGCCTTCCAGCCCTCCATCGACGAGCGCCTGGTCAAGGAACTGGCCAACCTGGCCTTCGTCCCCGAGGCCAGCAACATCCTGCTCCTGGGACCGCCCGGCGTGGGCAAGACCCACCTGGCCATAGGCCTGGCCCTCAGGGCCATCGAGAACGGCTTCGGTGCCTACTTCGTCCGCGCCTACGACCTGATGGAAGATCTCAGGAAGGCACGGAACGAGCACAACCTCGACCGGCGCATGAAGGTGTACCTCGCTCCCAAGGTCCTTGTCGTGGACGAGTTCGGCATCTGGCCCTACGACCGGGAATCGGCCACCGCCTTCTTCACCCTGGTGTCGGCCAAGTATGAGCGGGGCAGCATTATCCTGACGTCCAACAAAGGCTTCGGCGAGTGGGGCGAGCTCCTGGGGGACACCGTCATCGCCTCGGCGGTGCTGGACCGGCTGCTGCACCACAGCCATGTGCTCAACATACGTGGGGACAGCTACCGGCTCCGGGAGAAACGCCAGGCGGGGCTGTTCCCGTCACAGCAACATCTGGCTGCTTCGCCGGAAGGGGCCGGCGACAACTACGCGGACTGACAGAATCGCTGGACATCAACGATGTGGCTTAGTTCCAACCCGTTACAAATGGCTCATTTCTAACCCGTCATTGACAACCTTCAGGACCCCGCTACACGCCCTCCTTCGGTGGATCGGGGGTTAGGTACGGGGAGCTGGAATTTCCAGCCACCCCCTCTCGAGAAACAGACACTTTGAATAGTCGGCCGCCAGGCACGGTCCAGAACCTTGCTACCGGAGGCGAGGAGCTTGCCCTGTTATTGGACACCGACCCACTGAAAGGTCACCCAGGGCTACTTACTACTCACCCCTCTTCTGAAAAAGATAGGCTATTGGCGATACGGTCGGATTGAACCTCGCCTTGCTTGGCAGTCTCCTGGCATCGGCCTCTACCATTTCCAACGTCAGCGGTGATCCCCTGGCCGTTTTGAAATGGGAACACAGCGTGTCTACTAATGTATCCAGGCGAAACTCTCCCCCTGAATATCCTACCATAAGACGGTAGTCCGGATCGGTGAAGGCGCGGCGGGCGTCATAGTGGCCGTCATTTGCCAATAGCAGACCCCCGGGACGCAGGAAGCGTTTGACAGATTGCGAAATAAACCCGGCGTTGAGGGATATCAGCAGGTCAAATGACTCCTCCGGTTCCGCGTTCCAACTTTGGTAGTCCTGCTCATGGCACCGGATAAGGGCACCTTCCGGGTAGCTCTTGTGGCTGTCAATGTATTTCAGCAAGCGGGAGTCGGCCAGCGCCTCGCCAATCCCTTTCAGTGAATCAACGAAGACCACCTGTGGGAAGACTAAACCAAAGCCAAGGTGAAATACGCAGACGCGTAGGGTAAATTTGTGAGGGAACTGGGTTAGCCGGTCTCAGGAGTAGCGGGGGGTTGGTGATGGGTGTGAGGGAGATAGACTGGTCTCTGGAACAATGGCAGATGGGGGTCAAGGATTTGCGCCGGCGGATGATTCTGGCGCCCACACCCAGGGAGCGGGAGCGGTGGTACGCCCTCTGGCTCTTGGCGCAGGGCTGGACAGCAACGGCCACGGCGGAGGCGCTGGAGCGGGACCCCCACACCATAGGACGGTGGGCTTCGGTTTTCGGCGAGGGAGGGCCAGCGGCCTTGATATTTGAGCAGACCGGTGGTTCCCCCCCGTCCTTGACGAGACGCAGCAGGCGGAGTTGAAAGGGGCGGTAGGGCAACCGCCCGCTGAGGCGGGCATCGAACTGGCCAACTGGTATTGGAAAGGAGTCCGGCAGTTTGTCTTGGAACGGTTCGGGGTCAGTTTGAGCCGCAGCAGTTGTCTGAACTGGCTGCACCGGTTGGGATTTGCCTTCAAGCGGCCCAAGAAGCGTCTGCTCAAGGCGGATGAGGGCAAGCGGGAGGCCTTCGTGGTGGAGTATACCGCCCTGAGGGAGGAGGCCCAACGGACCGGAGCCAGGATATTCTTCGCCGATGAGGCCCACTTCCGGGCCGATGCAGAGTTGCGGGGCAAGTGGGTACTGAGAGGAGAGGCTGCTCTGGTGGACTCGACCAGTCCGCGGTATGGGGAGAAGGCCAGCTATTATTCGGCGGTGTGCCTGGAGACGGGTGAGGTGGAGTGGATGGAGTTGCAGGGGAACAGCAACGCCGGGACCTCGGTTGACTTCCTGAAGCAACTGAGGGGAAAACACCCTGAGCCGATGCGGGTCATCTGGGACAATGCCCCGGCCCACCGTGGGGAGGCGATGCGGGAGTACCTCAGGACGCCTGGGCTGGAGTTGAGGTTGGTGAACCTGCCGGGGTACAGCCCGGACTTCAATGGGGATGAGGCGATCTGGGGTTGGGCGAGAGAGGAGGCCACCGGCAATCTGTGCTTGGGAAGCAGGGAGGCGGGGCAGGAGAAGGTCGGCAAATTCCTTGCCGGACTGGCCAGCCGCAAAGACGAGGTGAGACGGCGGTGCCGGACAGTCTTGCAGTCACGGGGCGAGGCGCTCCTGCGAGCCTCCCGGACCGATTCTCAGCCTCCGGCAAATGCACATCCCACCTTGGCTTTGGTTTAGTGCCGGGGTGATATGCACATAACTACCGGGATACAGTGCCCGCGTGACCCCAAACCTGTCCCGAACCTGCTGGAACAACTCCAGCAGGTTATCCTCCTCTCGTTGCCGGTCCTTGTAATTGGCCAGGTAAGTATCCAGTGCTTGGCGAGGCCGCATTCTTGTCCCATCCTTTTCAGCGCAAGGTGAGGGCGGCATATAAGCCACCCGGGCTTCGGCAAACTCAGCACAACTTCTTGGAAACTATCTTAAACCCCCTCCACCAGGTGCTCGAGGTATCGGCCGACATCGGCCCCGGCTGACGGCAGGCCAGCGCACTGGTTCTCGAAGCACCAGCTGGTGAAGTCCTTCCAGCCGGCGACGTAGGCCCGCCTGGTGTTGGGGGACCAGCTGCGGGCCTCGGCCCTGGCGTCGGCCAGGAAGCCGACGTCGGCCGAAGTGGCGGGCGCTCCCTCCGGAGGCGACAGAAGGAGCGCCGGCATTTCCCCGGGAACGGTCCCGGTTTCAGTTCCGGTTGTCATGGTACTCCAGGGTTCAGGCCTCCACGAGCTCGTAGAGTGCCGGGGGCTCTTGGTCATCAACGTCATCACTTTCCGGAGGCAGGACCGCTTGGCCTAGCAGGCGCACTCCTCGGCGTGGGGCGGTCCCTCGAGACTGGCGATCACTTCCAAAAATGCCTTGTCCTTGCCGGCGGCATAGCCCTCGGAGTAGCAGGCGCAGGGCTCGGGACAGTCCCAGAGAGGACCGGCACCATCGGTCATGTCGGTCTCCGCAAGGTTGTTTACGTATGGGAATGATACTCGCGAATCCGGGCTTCCTCAGGTCAGCCACTTCAGGGCTTCCCCCGCTGCGACCATCCGGCGTGCCATGCCGATGCGGCCGCTGTGTCCGGTGAACCTGTTGGTCAGGCCGGCGGCCTGCGCCGCGACACGAACGCGGTTGGCCAGGGCCTCGCCCGTCAGCACGAACACCGGAACTGTGGGTTCGGGACCGTCGCGCTAGATCTCCCGCAGGGCGCGGGCGGTGGCCGCCACCGCCACCATCGCTGGCTGGTTCTTGTCCTTCTGGACTGTGACGCGGGCGACGCCCCGATGATGGCCAGATCAAGGGCAGCGCGGCGCTGGGCGGTCTCCAGCGATTCCACCGCCCTCTGCGACCACCCCCGAAGTAGACGCAGGACCTGTTGGCTCCGCAACAAAGCGTCGCTGGTGAGTGCATCGGCCAGGGCCCGGTTACGCTATCCTTCGACGGGCTAGCAGCCTGTCCGAGGATTAGATTTTTGAGACGAAAAACGCCACTGTCTAATCTTATCGGTGACTAATAGGCTCTTATAAAACAGTAATCGGAATAATTGATTTTGTTGAGGACGATTTTCGTTTAGCACATTATTTCTCAGACAGACTGCCAGGCCACCACTGGGTGGTGGGCGGGATTGTCCTTTTTATGCAGGCCGGCGGCCGCGTGGGAGTCGGAGACCGCGGCTCGCGCCTGTACTGATAGCCATGTGCGTCAGCCCAAACCGTGAAACCAGCCCAGCCTCTTCCTTAGTACTACAGTCGCAGATGGGAAACGAATAGAATTGGGGCAATCAACGGGTGGTGAGGTGAGATTGTGGCAGGGCATCAGGATGAGGTGGCTGAGGTCACCCGGTGGGCCGAGGGCATCGAAAAGGTGCATGAGTGCATCGCGGGACGGTTCCGGCGTCCGGAGCCACGGCGGCGGACGCTGGACTACCTGAAGGGGTTGCTCAGCCCGGTGGAGCGCAAGAACGGGTGGCAATTGGCGGAGCGGGCAGGCGACGCCACTCCCGATGGGGTGCAGCGCCTGTTGTACAACTACCGGTGGGACGCTGACCTGGTTCGCGATGACTTGAAGAGCTACGTGATCGAGCATCTGGCCGACGCTGCGGCAGTTCTGGCGGTGGACGAGACCGGATTCCTCAAGAAAGGGGACAAGTCGGTTGGGGTGCAGCGTCAGTACAGCGGTACGGCAGGGCGGATCGAGAACTGTCAGGTCGGCGTGTTCCTGGCCTATGCCAGTGTCAATGGCAGGACTCTGCTGGACCGGGAATTGTACCTGCCCCAGGTGTGGGCGGAGGACTTGGAGCGCCGGCGGGAGGCCGGTGTGCCGGAGGGGGTGTCATTCCGGACCAAGCCGCAACTGGCGCAGCTGATGCTGGAGCGGGCGGTGAAGTCGGGAGTGCCCTTCGGCTGGGTGGCCGGGTACGAGGTCTACGGCAATGACCGCAACCTGCGGCTGTGGCTGGAGCGGCAGGGCGTTCCCCACGTGCTGGCCATCAAACGCAGTGAGAAGCTATGGGCTTTGACGGACAGGGGACCGCGTCAGGTGAAGGCCGACCGTCTGGCGTCCGGAGTTGAGGAATGCGCGTGGGTGAGGTGCAGCGCCGGGGACGGAGCCAAGGGACCACGGGTCTACGACTGGGCCACGGTGGATATACGTCCCCTGAGGGAGCCTGGCAAAGGCTATTGGCTGCTGGCGCGGCGCAGTCTGTCCAACCCCGAGGAACTGGCCTACTACGTCTGTTACGGCTCGGCGGGAACGACCCTGGAGGAACTGGCGAGGGTGGCCGGGACCCGGTGGGCCATAGAGGAATGCTTCGAGGAGGCCAAGGGACAGGTGGGGCTGGACCAGTATGAAGTGCGGAGGTGGGACGGCTGGTACCGGCACATCACGCTGTCGATGTTGGCCCACGCGTATCTGTCCGTGATCAAGCATCAGGCCATGGAACAGGGAGAAAAGGGGGCCACTACGGCCCGGATGAAGAACTGATTCCCATGACAGTGCCCGAGGTGCGCCGGCTGCTGACCCGCCTCGTATGGACAGAGAACCAACCGCCTGATTTCATCCTGTACTGGTCGTGGTGGAGACGCCGCCACCAAGCAAGAGCCCGGCGTTGCCATTACAAACGGCGCCAATCTAATCTGCGACTGTAGTACTAAGAGGGTGTCTAAAAAGGGTGAACCTGGGATAGTGGTACGAAGGCAGGAACCCGGGAGTTGGTTGTAGTGTGGAGGCATGGAACGACCTGCTTATGCTAGCGATGTCAGCGACCGGGAGTGGCAGTTTTTGGAACCGTTGTTGCCGCCGCCCAAACCTGGAGGGCGACCGGTCAAGTATCCGAGGCGCGAGATCGTCAACGCCATCCGCTACCTGCTGCGCACCGGCTGCTCTTGGCGGATGCTGCCCCACGACCTGCCGCCTTGGCGCACCGCATTGCATTATTTTCGTACTTGGCGTCGGGATGGAACCTGGCAGCGAGCCCACGACACGCTGCATGTCATGTTGCGGCAAGCTCAGGGCCGCCAGGCCACCCCCAGCGCGGCCATCATCGACAGCCAATCGGTGAAAACCGCCGAAAAAGGGGGCCCAGAGGGTACGACGCGGGCAAGAAGGTGAAAGGGCGAAAACGCCACATCGTGGTGGATACCCTGGGACTGCTGCTGGCGGTGGCGGTGCATCCGGACGACATTCAGGATCGAGACGGTGCTCGGCTGGTATTACAACGGCTGGTGGGTCGATGCCACCGGCTGCAGGTGATCTGGGCCGACGGAGCCTACGGAGGCAAACTGGTGGATGGGCCCAGGCGACCGCCGGTTGGAGCCTGGAATTGGTGCGCCGTCCCGTTGGGCAGAAGACCTTTCAAGTATTGCCCAAGCGTTGGGTGGTGGAACGGACCTTCGGCTGGCTGAACCTGCAACGGCGGCTGAGCAAAGATTACGAGGCATTCACCGAAACCTGGCTGTACATCTCCATGACCGGGCTCATGTTACGCAGACTCACCCGCCTTTTGCCTTTTTAGACACCCGCTTAGAACCGGGTGTAATTGCAGGCTTGCCGTTTTATCGGGTGAGATCCCACTATGTCGTGTCGGGCCGCTCGCCGCCAACTAGCATTCTCAGACCCATTCGCCCCGGTCTCCAAGACTTCCTGCCCGGCATCTTGTTTCGAGGCGGCAGACTAATGACACCCAGAACCCGCATCGTAACTCGCCTGCCCTCCTGCAGAGCGCCGGTCGGGACCGACATTGCCCGCCAGTGCAATCACTTGACCCCAGAGCCAATAGGCCTACGAAATCCGCGTTTTCGATTACTGGACAAGATAGCCCCAATTAACCACGGGGCGTGCCCACTCTGATCGTGGAACGAGGCAAGAATGGCATCAAATTGGGTTAGCATTCTTTACGTCATTCAACATGAGATATTCCGAAGACGGACTTAAAGGATTCAAACCCTCTGAGATTCGTTAAAGAATTAGTGGATTACAGCCATCGACAATTCCGAAAGCCGCTTGACATCGAGAATGATGAACCATTGAATCCCAGCAACCTAATTCCGTGAGAAAAAGCGGTGTTAGATGGGGGGGGTATAACGTTGCAAAAATTTATGCAATTTCGAAAGATTAGTTTAATATCGTTGTCGATTGTAGCTCTTTTTGCTACGTTAATCGTCGCGTGCGGAGGAGAGAGCCCCGCGGCCACGACTGCACCAGCGGTCACAGAGGCGCCAGCGGCACCGGCAGCCACAACTGCGCCAGCGGCGACAACACCCTCCCAGCCAGCGGCACCGCAGCCGACTGCGACTCTGACTTCCTTCCGCCCGACCGCGACTCCCGCCGGTGGTGGAGGAGCTCCCGCAGCGACCAACACCCCCGTACCCACAGCGACCGCCCTTCCAGAGCCGGTAGGGGCACTCAAGGTGCAAAGGGTAATAGCGGCGATGCCTGTGTTGCCAGAGACTAACCGCATTTGGGCGGGCCCCTGGAACTTGCTGCAACAGCATGTGCCGTTTGCAGACACACTTCTGAGGAACGACCCCACGACTGGCGCGGCCGGCCCGGGGCTGGCGAAGAGCTGGTCATTCAGCGAGGACTTTAAGCAGTGGGACTTCGAGCTTCGGGAGGGAGTCCAGTTCCATTTCGGGAATGGAGAATTCACATCCGCGGACGTGGTATGGGTGCATTCCATGCTTTCCTCGGACGACTCCGTTTCAACCATGAGCCCGGTATGGCGCACGGTGACCGTGGTCCCGGATGGTGATTATCAAGTCTCCTTCAATTTCGAAACCCCGTTCCTGGACGGTTTGCGTCTTTTCTCCCGGACCGCCGGTGACCTCTACATGTTGAGCAAGGCGCAATTCGAAGCTGGCGGACTTGATGCAATTGACGATCAGCCTGCGGGAACAGGTCACTATCGTTACCTTGAGCGCAAGGCGGGTCTGGGGGTGTCTTACGAGCAAGCCGATACCGGCAATTGGCCTGGAGAAGAGCCGGGCTTCCCTGAGTTTGAACTTAAGTTCATCACCGAGGACGCCACCCGCATGAACGTGCTGCTGGCTGGCGACGCCCATATGGCCAACCTGAGCCGGGACCTGCAGGCAGAAGCTGTCAATCGTGGAATGAGGGTTATCAGTTCCCAGCAACCCACCATTCAGACCTCGTCCTTCATGCTAGGCCAATACTTCCTAACCGGCGACGAGTCATACCAGCCGGACCTAGCTTTTGAGGACATTCGCGTTAGGGAGGCGATTAACCGGGCCATAAACCGCGAGAACATAATGGAGTTCATCTACAAGGGAAGCGGCACGCCAGTATACGTTTTTGGTTGGACTCCCGGCCACGAGGGATGGGACCCGAGATTTGAAGCGGAATTTGAATCCATGTACGGATTCGACCAGGAGCGGGCTAGGGAGCTTCTGACCGAAGCTGGCTACGGCGATGGGTTGGAGCTCGACTTCCCGACCATGAACTTCTCAGGGAACCCGGAGTTGTCTCAAATTGCCGAGGCTATTCAGTTGGACCTGGCAGAAGTGGGAATTGACGTCAGCCTGCAGGAGATGGAATACACCGCTATCCGACCGGATCTGGTAGCCAAGAATGTTTATGACAGCCTGTTTATGAGCCGCAACCTGCCAATCCGGACAACGCAGGAGGCGGTACGGGTCTTCTATGCGGACGAGGGCGTTCTCCACGCCGCGATGCATAACGAGATGGAGGTCCTGTACCAGCAGCTGAAGGGGATGGTCGATCTGGCGGAGCGGGATGAGGTAGCCCGTCAGATGGGTAACTTCGCTTTCGACAACTACATCAGCATTCCCATTGCCCAGATTTTCTATGAATTGACGGTGGACCCGGAAATCGTCGAAGACTACACATTCTCCGGACAGACACCGACTTCACTGGACCACGTCCACTTAATCCGCGGCGTAAGGGAGTAAGCTCCTTCCCCCATTGGGCCGTCGTAACCGATGTGCCGCCAGAGTATTCCTCGAGATAAGCTGGCGGCACTGGCAACAACCCTCTGTTCATTGCTGAATTCCTCTAATTGAGCCGTTTGGAACCTCATTGCAATGCGTCGTTATCTGTTAATCCGTGTTTTCCATAGCTTCATTACTCTACTGGTGGTGAGTTTCCTTGTGTTCGGCATGGGGAGGCTTTCCGGGAACCCTCTGGATATCCTGCTGCCGGAGGACGCGACCCAGGAACAGTACGACCGGCTGAACCAGCGCTGGGGCTTCGACAGGCCCATAGTCGTCCAGTACTGGAAGTTCATACAGAACGCCCTGAAAGGCGACCTCGGCGACTCGCTGGTAAAACCGGACTCAGCAATGGAACTGGTAGCGGAGCGGTTGCCGGCGACTATTCAGCTGGCCATCTTCTCGCTCGCCATCAGCACTATCATCGCAGTGCCCATCGGCGTACTGGCCGCGGTAAAAAGGGACACCCCGCTCGACTACTTCGGCAAGATAATTGCCCTGCTGGGCCAGTCTGTGCCATCGTTCTGGCTGGGGCTGATGTTGATGTGGGTGTTTGCAGTCCAATTGGGCTGGTTACCCGCGTCGGGAAGAGGCACCATCAAACACATGATAATGCCCGCAATAGCGCTGGGCTGGTTCCAGGTGGCAGCTGTAATGCGACTGTTGCGCTCTTCAATGCTTGACGTGCTGGATTCTGAGTACGTCAAAATGGCGCGAATCAAGGGACTGCCAGAAGGGAAGGTAATTTGGAAGCATTGCCTTCGGAACGCCGCCATAGGCCCTCTCACTTATTACGGCGTTATTGCAGGGATCCTGTTGACCGGCTCCGTCATTACCGAGCAGGTATTCCAATGGCCCGGTACCGGGCTGCTCGCCATAGAAGCAGTGCGGAATCGGGATTTTCCTGTGTTGCAGGCGGTGATAATCGTTTTTGCCGGCATATTCGTGGCATGCAATCTAATCGTTGACATCCTTTACGCCTATCTTGACCCCCGAATTCGCTACTCTACATAGCGCAATGCCTCAGACTAATAAAAGAGATATCGGATGGATGTGATCTTAGCCCCCGCGAGACCTTGGTATGCGCCCGGACGGTTGTTGTCCATAGTAACCGGAAGTCGCAGGTTGCCATGGATATCAATATCATTGATCCTGATTCTTCTGGTGATCCCTGCAGCTTTTGCAGACGTGATTGCGCCCCATGGACCCAAGGACGGGGGTCTGCCCAAACGATACCTGCCTCCCGTATGGGATGGCGGCACCAGCGAGCATATCCTTGGCACCGACCGACTGGGAAGGGACATCTTGAGCCGCATCATCCACGGAGCGCGCGTCTCCGTGAAGGTGTCGTTGATAGGTATATCAATGGGCGGGTTCATTGGGATCGCTCTGGGGCTGGTCGCGGGCTACTTCGGAGGCAAATTCGACCTGCTGATCATGCGGCTGGTGGACATCACACTTTCCATACCGAGCATCCTGTTCGCCCTGGTGCTGGCGGCAGCGATAGGGCCCGGGTTGAGCACCGTATTGATTGTGATCTGCTACATACTATGGGCTTACTACGCGCGCCAGGTCAGGGGCGAGGTGCTTAGCATCCGCGAACAGGACTACATCTCCCGGGCGCGGGTGACGGGCGCCTCTGACTATCGCATCATTACCCGCCACATTCTTCCCAATGTGATAAATACCATCATCGTCCTCGCTACGTTGCAGATCGGATACGTGATACTTCTGGAAGCATCCTTGAGTTTTCTCGGCGTCGGCATTCAGCGGCCTGAACCAGCCTGGGGGCTGATGGTGGCTGACGGCAGGGAAGTGATTGTCACATTCTGGTGGGTGTCGCTTTTCCCGGGGCTCGCCATCATGTTGACAGTGTTGGCCCTCAACCTGCTGGGGGACTGGCTGCGCGACCGCCTCGATCCGAAGTTGCGGCAGATCTAGCGCGGCAGATGGACTAGAGAGGCGGCCGGGCCATGGAGCTTACAGTCATCTCGTCAGAGAAGACGTGCTCCTCCCAGGTATCGTACTCTTGGAGGGTGTGGAGCTGGGTCTCCAGGGGGCGGGTGGTGGCGTAGGTCTTGCCGAGCCATACGCGGCCATAGGTTACGGGGCCGGAAGCGGCCCTTGTCCGCAGCTAGAGTCGGGATGGCCTCATTTCCGCTGTGATACGAACGAGAGTTCAGTCGATTGCGGTACACAAAATGGTACACAGTGAGTTGTAATTCCCATCTGGAAATCGAACTCACTGTCAGTAGCATTCACCCGGACCGTGACCGCCCCGGAGCCTACTCTGATGACAGCGGCTTGATGCTTAGGGTGGACAAGTCCATCATGGCTCGCGCGGGCAGACCTGC
The DNA here is from genome assembly GCA_965261355.1 of Dehalococcoidia bacterium. GTDB lineage: Bacteria > Chloroflexota > Dehalococcoidia > Lucifugimonadales > UBA3495 > VXOI01. The sequence continues at coordinate 1,618,227 of OZ253464.1, forward strand.
ACCCAGCCTGGCACTCGGTCAAGTCAGGGATTGATGGGGTATAGGCGATGTAGTTTGGTTCTGGCGTCCTGGATGCTGAAGCGCCAGTTGATGCGGGGTTGAGCTTCGTTCCGCTCCAGTTCCAGGGCGCGGACCTACCGGCAGAGAGATTCCTCCTCCGGGAGACGCTGCCTGAGGCAACTGCGGGAGAAGATGCTGAACTCTATTTCCGCCATCCCTTCGGCAAGCTCAGGACAGGATTCAGCCAACTGCCGTGCTTGGGCGTGTAGTGAAACTCCAGACGCTGCGCTATGCGCCGCGCCTCCTCCGCCGGAAAGGTCTGATACAGCGACGCCTTGCGGTGGGTATTGAGATTGTCCAGCACCAGGCGGACCACCGGGACATCAGGGTAGGCCTGGTCCACCAGCCAGCGCATCTGATGGGCGAAGTCCTCGGTGGTGCGCCGCTGGGTCACTTCCACGTGCCGCCAGCGCGCCAGGGGCTCGCAGAAAGGGAACAGGTTGCGGGTGCCCTCCCTCCGGTACTCGTAGTCCTCCCGCCTCGGATTTCCGGGCTTTGAAGGCAGTGGTTCTCTGACGTCGGCCAGCAATTGGGTGGAGGTCTCATCGAAGCAGGCTACCGGCCATTGGGGGTCGTAGGGTTCGGCGTACAGGTCCAGGATGTCCTCCATGTGGGCCACGAAGTCGGCGCTCACCTTGGGAATGCACCACTGTTTCTTCTGCCACGGTTTAAGGGAGTTTCTTTCAGATGCGGCCGCACCGTCTCGTGGGACAGGGACTCCACCACCCCCAACTCCACCATCCGGTCCGCCAGCAGGCGCAGGTTCCAATGATCGTGGCCCTCGGGGGCCGGGCTGCAGGCCAGGGCGATCAGGTGGGCCTCGGCCCGGTCGTCCAGCTTCCGGTACCGGTGGGCCTGGACTCGATCCTTAAGCGCGCCCTCCAGCCCGTCCTCGGCAAAGCGCCGCTTGATGCGGAACACCGTGCCCTCGGACACGTCCAGAGCTTGCGCCACTCTGGACGCGGACCAGTCCTCACCGGTCTTGAGCAGGATGCGGGCCCGGGTCGTAACCCGGGCCGGACTCTTCCCCGCCCGGACCATGTGCTCCAGTTGGTCGCGTTCCTCCGACGTCAGCCGAACCGCGAATTTCTCTCTGACCACACCGCCACCTCACAACAACATCTTCCTTAAGTCAGAGTACCATCGACCATCAGGTCTCTGAGTTTATCTATCAGACCAAAATTGACCGCGCACTAGCCCCAACGGATCGATACCAGTCCCGATATAGAGGCAGAAGCATGCCCCAGCGAATCCTGAGAACCTTCGCCTCGATCACCGTACTGGTACTCGTCCTGACCGGATGCCAAGAGCCACAGGCAAGCGGGCAGGTATGTATACCCACAGCTGTCAATAGCAACTGGGGATTGACCCGGTTGTAGTGTTGTTGTCCAGCGAAAATGTCCGCCCAAGTGCTCATGGAAAATGTCCGCTAAAACAAAGTAGGGGCCGAAAGCCCTGGCCATGATGGCCGCGGCACCCGAACTGTAATAAGCAACGGCGTGGAACACTCCCACCGGGCGGAGACGCAGAGGACCCAGCACTTGGCCAAGGAGCTGCAACCGTTGCGGCCCGCCCGTCGAGGCGATGCTGACTTGGGGTGGACAGCAGGTGGAGATTCGCACAACCGGTCTTCTGACTGCCCGACGTAACCCGAGGGACGGAACGGACCCCGTCTCCCAGCCGTTGACGACCAAAGACAAAAACGCTACTTCCAACGCTACTTCCAAGGAGTAATTACCACCGTCCGCTGGACTGTGGCTCAGGCCCTTCCCCCGGGCAGGTCGTTTTTGCCATCAGCGCTCGCACGGGGCACAGCCAGCCACTGGCACCGGCACCGGCAGATTCGAACCGGGCTCCAGGCGGGTCAACCGGCCGGGTCATTAACTCCACCGTGCCAGGTGCGGAGGCAGGTAATTCCCGGCGAGTGCTAGAATGCGGACACGCCCCGCCACCGAGGCCCAGCAAACACAGGGCCCAACAAACGCAGGAACTGGAGCGAGATGAGAACGCTACGCCTCTTCCTGAGCGTCTTTGCCCTAGCGAGAATTTTTCCGTTGCTGCTTCTGGCCTGCGGCGGCTCCGATGAGCCGACGGATGGGCCCCCTCGGAACGGGCCACCCCCAAGCCCACGATGGCGCAGACCTCGCACGAAACGGACCGGGAAGCGCTGATCGCCCTCTATAACGCCACCGGCGGCCCCGATTGGAGGATCAATAGGAACTGGCTGACCGACGAGCCCATTTATTCTTGGCATGGTGTCACTACCAGTGATGACAGGTGACCGTCATAGCGCTCCCGGCCAACAGGCTGACCGGCGAGTTGCCGCCGGAGTTGGGGGATTTATCCCGCCTGGAAGAACTGTACCTCGGCGTCAATCAATTGACCGGGAAGATACCCCCTGTATTGGGCAACCTCACAAATCTGACAGCGATTGACCTTACCAGTAATCAGCTGACCGGCGAGTTGCCGCCGGAGCTGTGGGATTTATCAGACCTGAGACAACTGGACCTCGGCGAGAATCAATTGACCGGGGAAATACCCCCGGAATTGGGCAACCTCACAAGTCTGGCAGCGATTGACCTTACCCAGAATCAATTGACCGGCTGTGTGCCCGAGGGACTTGAGGGATTCGATTACGTAGGACTACCACCCTGCATTGCTCCTTTGGGCACTCTGCCCCGGACTCCCGCGGCCATGGTAGATGACGGTCCAACCCCCCCACCCAGGCAGGAGCCAACTGCCACGCCAGTACCGACGGCCAGGCCAATTGTCACAACCAGTCCGACGGCTACGCCCAAGGCGACGAAATCCGCGCCAACCGCCACGCCTGCGTCCACACCAGCACCGGCGCGTGTTCCGGCGGCAACGCCCATGCCTACCGCCACATATACACTCATGCCAACACCGACGCGCGTTCCAGCGCTAACGCCCATGCCTACCGCCACACCGGCGTCCGCGGCCCGGCCCACTGGCACACCAGAGGAGGAATCTTCGATTTCGGCCTTCCCATGGTACCGTGATGGACTGCACGGGTACGAGATGCACGTCGCAAATGGCTTCAACACATTGAACGCGAACACCCGTCCACAGCCCGGACCGTTCTGGACCTCCCATGGGTCGCGGACGGCCCGAATGACAGCGAAGCCAGAGTCCTCGCCAGTTTCATACATATCCCTGAGAAAGACTCATCCATGCTCCAGCTCCTTGTGGGATTTCCGTGGTTTACCGACGGACTGACCGACATTGAGGCTGATGTCTTAACCCCAATCCACCGAAGAGATGAGGGTCGCGGCGTGGGGAAGGGGCAAGAAAGTGCTCCTTTGCATCTGGGATAATGGTTTTCGAGAAAGGAAACCGACCAGAAAACAAGGAGCACCCAACAGATGCTACCACTTGAGCACCCCGACCGCATCCAAATCGCCTTCGACGACCACCGCCTGGTCAACAATGCTGGGCTGCTCCTTCCGGCCACTCTGGCCCAGCACGTGGGCCTGCGTGAACTCGTTGACCGTCACCTCGACCTCGGGGATGCGCCGGGGCGGGCGAACGCGGGAGACAAGCTGCTGACGCTGGTGGCCTCGGCGCTGGCGGGCGGCGACTGCATTGACGACGCCGATGCGCTGCGTGCGGGGCGGACCTCCTCGGTACTGGGGTGCATGGTCAAGGCGCCCTCCACCCTGGGGACGTTCCTGCGCAGCTTCCGGTGGGGCCATGTCCGCCAGCTGGACCGGGTGAGCCGGGAGCTGCTGGCCCAGGCCTGGGCCGCCGGGGCGGGACCCGGCGACGGGCCGCTGACCATCGACCTGGACTCCACCATCTGCGAGACCTACAGGTGGCCCAGGAGGGGGCGCGACACCATGGCTACACTGGCAAGCGGGGCTATCACCCGCTCCTCGCCGTGGCCGCCGGAACCGGCGACGTGCTGATGTGCCGGCTGCGCGAGGGCTGCGCGAGGGCCGCGCCAACGCCGCTCGGGGCGCCGCCCACATCCTGAGTGAGACCGTGGGACGGGTGCGCCATGCTGGAGCCAAGGGGCAACTCACGGTGCGGGCCGACAGCGGGTTCTATGCCCACGCCATCGTCGCCGTCTGCCGCAAGATGGATGTCCGCTACTCCATCACCATCCGCCAGCGCGCCAGCCTGCGCAATCTCATTGAAGCCATACCCGAGGAAGCCATACCCGAGGCGGACTGGACGCCCATCCCTTACTGGATGGACGGTGCCGCCGACGTGGCCGAGACCGCTTACACTCCCTTCAGGAGCAAGCCTGACGCCGCGCCGGTGCGGCTCATCGTCCGGCGGGTGAAGCCCACGCCCGGTTCCCAGCTGGCCCTCTTCGCCAGCTACAGCTATCACGGCTTCATCACCGACCGGACTGGGGATACCCTGGAGCTGGAGGCCGACCATCGCCGCCACGCCGAGGTCGAGAACGCCATCCGAGACCTCAAGTACGGCGTGGGCCTCAATCATCTCCCATCCGGCCGCTTCGCCGCCAACGGTGCCTGGCTGGCGATACAGGTGATGGCCCACAACCTGGCCCGTTGGGCAGCACGCATCGGTCTGGGCGAGCAACTGGTGAACACCAAGACCCTGCGGCGACGCTTCTTCTCTATGGCCGGACGGCTTACCCGCAAGGCGCGCAGACTCACTTTGCATCTTCCCCGAGGCTGGCCCGGGGCTGGCCCTGGGCTGAGCAGGCCACTCTCGCCCTGGCCCGACTGCGGGCCATCCCACTCCCAGCCTGACGGCGCTATCCGCAACCGACCCAAGGCCTCCAAACTCGCGTCCGCCCGGTCTGCGAGTGCATCCTGCTGCGTCCGGTATCACTATCACGCGATTCCCAGCCTCCATAGACCGCTCTCCAGGCCCGGTGAGGCTACTGAAAACCCTCTGCCCTGTCACATCGGTCCCAATGGAGCCCAGGCTTTCTCCGCTGTATGCTCCTCCATCCCAATTTGCTCAGCCTTCACGCCTCCCATCGGTGGATTCGGGCTTAGTAAACCCGTCTCACGAGAACGAGGCGGCGGCCATCATCCGCGAGGAAGCGCCGGAACTGCGCCTGTGCCTGTGTCACGAGAACGGGCGCATGGGGCTGCTGGAACGAGAGAACGCCGCGACGCTCAACGCCTGCCTCGGCGACATGGCCGCCCTGACCATCCGAGGCATCGGAGAGGCGCCGCAGTCGCTGGGGATCACGGCTCCACTCTTCATGAGCCAGAACGACGGCACGCTGATGGACAGGGAGTTTGCGGCGCGTTTCCCCGTCCTCACCATCTCGTCCGGCCCGACCAACAGCATGCGAGGGGCGGCGTGGCTGTCGGGGGTGCGCGACGGCATAGTGGTGGACGTGGGCGGCACCTCCACCGACGTCGGCGCGCTGGTCAAGGGCTTTCCTCGCGAAGCCGCGGTTGCCATCCAGCTCGCCGGTGTGCGCACCAACTTCCGCATGCCGGATATGGTGTCCATACCACTGGGCGGCGGGACCGTCGTGGAACCGGACCCGCTGCGCATCGGACCGGAAAGCGTGGGCTACCGGCTGACGGAGCAGGCTCTGGTTTTCGGAGGCAACACCCTCACGGCCACCGACCTCGCCGTCGCCGACGGAAGGGCGGACATTGGCGACCCGCACCTCACGGAAGGACTGGCCCCTTCACTGGTCGCTGACGTGATGGCTGAGATCCTAAGTCGCGTGGAAACGGCGATCGATCGTGTGAAGCTGAGCGGCGGCGACGTACCTGTAGTCCTGGTTGGCGGCGGCAGCATCCTGCTGGAGGACAACCTCGCGGGGGCGTCCGAGGTGCTGCGACCGGAGCATGCCGATGTCGCCAACGCCATCGGCGCGGCCATCGCGCAGGTCGGCGGGCAGGTGGAGCGCGTCTACTCACTGGAGCAAACCTGGCGGGAGCAGGCGGTGGCCGACTGCTCCGCCGCCGCCGTGGAGCGGGCCGTCGCCGCCGGGGCGGACCGGGCAACCGTCGAGGTGGTCGAGATCGACGAGGTGCCGCTGGCCTACGTTCCCAGCAACGCCACTCTCGTGCGCGTCAAGGCCGTCGGCGACCTGTCTGTACCGGCCTAGGAGCCCGTCCGAGAAACAGGGTTGGCGAGCCGTTGGGGGTATGATGGAGCGGAGCATCAGACGAGCGGAGCGGTCAATGAGCAAGACCTACCTTCCCTACGATCCGGACCAGCAGTTGCTGCTGCCAGCGGGCCTCCAGGAATGGCTGCCCGAGGACCATCTGGCCTATTTCATCTTCGACGCGGTGGACCAGTTGGACCTCTCGGACATCACCGCCCGCTACGAGGGGGAAAGGCGGGGCGGCCCTCCCTACCATCCCAGGATGATGGTGAAGGCGCTGCTTTACGGCTACTGCACCGGTGTGGCCTCCTCCCGTCGCATCGCCCAGAGGCTGCACGAGGACATCGCCTTCCGGGTGCTGGCGGCCAACAACACGCCGGACTTCCGCACCGTCTCCGACTTCCGAAAGGACCATCTGGAGGCGTTGGGGGAGTTGTTCCTGCAGGTGCTGGAGTTGTGCCAGCAGGCAGGGCTGGTAAAGCTGGGGCACGTGGCCCTGGACGGGACCAAGGTGAGGGCCAATGCCTCAAAGCACAAGGCGATGAGCTACGGGCGGATGAAGGAGAGAGAGGAGCGGTTGCAGGCCGAGGTGGACGAGTTGCTCCGGAAGGCGCAGGAGGTGGACGAGGAGGAGGACCGCCGCTACGGGAAGGACAGGCCTGGGGATGAGTTGCCGGAGGAACTGGCCTTCCGGGAGGGACGGTTGCGGAAGATAAGGGAGGCCAAGGCGGCGCTGGAGGCCGAGGCAAGGGCGGAGGCGGAGCAGGCTGAGTCCGAAGGCCGCAATCACCCCGGGGTGCCTGATGACAAGGCGCAGCGGAACTTCACCGACCCGGACTCCCGGATCATACCTGGCCCGGGAGGGAGGGATTTCCAGCAGTCCTACAACTGCCAGGCGGTGGTGGACAGCGAGCATCAGGTGATTGTGGCGGCCCGTGCCACCAACCAGCCCTCGGACAAGGGGCAGGCCGTGAGCATGATTGAGGAGACCACCCTGAACGCGGGCGCGGTGCCGAAAGAGGTATCCGCCGACGCCGGGTACTACTCGGCCAAGGCGGTGGAGGAACTCTACGCCCTGGGAGTTGACCCGTTCGTCGCGCCGGAGAAAACCCGCCACGGCTGGGTGCCGCCACCGGTGCCCCTTGGCCGCATGCCCAAGGGACTGTCGGCCAGGGACCGGATGCGGCGCAAGCTGCGAACGAAACGAGGCAGGGAACGCTACGCCCTCCGGATGGAGACGGTGGAACCGGTATTCGGGCAGATCAAGCAGGGCCGGGGATTCCGGCAGTTCCTGCTGCGAGATCTGGCGAAGGTGAACCGGGAGTGGCTGCTGATCTGCGCCGGGCACAACCTGCTGAAGCTGTTCCGGTACGGGGCTGGGATGTCCGGCAGGGTGGGAGGCAAAGGCGCCACTGGGAACAACAGGGAGACGTGCCGGGTCATGGGCAGTGGGATTTTCAAGGGACAATCCGCATGTGGCTAACCGCACCACGCAAGAACCGTTGCCTCAGGGTAATCCCAGCTGACCGACACCGCCAGTTGGTCAATCCTCGGACGGGCTGCTAGTACTCGGTCAAGTCAGGAATTGATGGGATAGACTCAGAGACATGGATGCCGATGATATTCTGAGACATGGAAGATGTTGTTGTGAGGTGGCGGTATGGTCAGGGAGAAATTCGCAGTTCGGCTGACGCCGGAGGAACGCGACCAACTGGAGCACATGGTCCGGGCGGTGAAGAGTCCAGCCCGGGTTACGACCCGGGCCCGCATCCTGCTCAAGACCGGTGAGGGTTGGTCCGCGTCCAGGGTGGCCCAGGCCCTGGATGTGTCCGAGGGCACGGTGTTCCGCCTCAAGCGGCGCTTCGCCGAGGATGGGTTGAACGGGGCGCTCAGGGACCGGACCCAGCCCCACCGGTACCGCAAGCTGGATGACCGGGGCGAAGCCCACCTGATCGCCCTGGCCTGCAGCCCGGCCCCCGAGGGCCACGACCATTGGAACCTGCGCCTGCTGGCGGACCGGATGGTTGAACTGGGCGTGGTCGACTCCCTGTCCCATGAGACGGTGCGGCTGCATCTGAAAAAAACGTCCTCAAGCCGTGGCAGAAGAAACAGTGGTGCATTCCCAAGGTGAGTGCCGACTTCGTGGCCCACATGGAGGATGTCCTGGATCTCTATGCCGAACCCTACAATCCCGAAAGGCCAGTGGTCTGCTTCGATGAGACATCCACCCAGATGCTGGCCGATGCTCGGCCACCCATCCCGGTGGCGCCCGGACACCCCCGGCGTGAGGACTACGAGTGCCGGCGGGAGGGCACCCGCAACCTGTTCCTGGCCTGCGAACCCCTGGCAGGCTGGCGGCACGTAGAGGTAACGGAACGGCGCACCAAGGAGGACTTTGCCCGCCAGATGCGCTGGCTGGTGGATGAGGCCTATCCGGATGTCCCGGTGGTTCGAGTGGTCTTGGACAATCTGAACACCCATCGCAAGGCGTCGCTTTACGAGGCGTTCCCAGCTGACGAGGCCCGGCGCATTGCCAAGCGGCTGGAATTTCACTACACGCCCAAGCACGGCAGTTGGCTCAATATGGCGGAAATAGAGTTCAGCATCTTCTCCCGCAGTTGCCTCAGGCAGCGTCTGCCGGACGAGGAATCCCTCTGCCGGGAGGTCCGCGCCCTGGAACTGGAGCGAAACGAAGCTCAAGCCCGCATCAACTGGCGCTTCAGCATCCAGGACGCCAGAACCAAACTCCATCGCCTCTATCCCATCAATTCCTGACTTGACCGAGTACTAAACCAAAGCCAATGTGGGATGTGCATTCGCCTGAGGCGGGGAATTTGGCGGGGAATTGGGCAGGAGTGCTTCGGCCCTTGACTGCAGGACCGTCCGGCAGCGGCGCCTCACCTCGTCTCTCCGGCTGACCAGTCCGGCCAGGAAGTTGCCGACCCTCTGCTGCACCAAGGCCTTGGTCCCCAGACACAGATTTCCAGTGGCCTCCTCTCTCGCCCAACCCCAGATGGCCTCATCGGCATTGAAGTCCGGGCTGTAGCCCGGCAGGTTCATTAACCTCAGCTCCAGCTCAGGCGTCCTGAGGTACTCCCGCACCGCCTCCCCACGATGCGCCGGCGCGTTGTCCCAGATCACATTCAGCGGTCCAGCGTGCCCCTTCCTCAACTGGTCCAAGAAGGCCGCCGAGGTCCCGGAGTTGCTGTTGCCCTCCAGTTCCATCCACTCCACCTCACCGGTCTCCAGGCACACCGCCGAGTAGTAGCTGGCCTTCTCCCCATACCGCGGGCTGGTGGAGTCCACCAGAGCCGGTTCACCCTTCAGCACCCACTTGCCCCGCAGTTCCGCGTCCGCCCGGAAGTGGGCCTCATCAGCAAAGAATATTCTGGCTTCAGTCCGTTGAGCCTCCTCCCACAGGGCGGCGTACTCCTCCACGAATGACTTCCGTTTGGCCTCGTCCGCCTTGAGCAGCCGCTTCTTGGGCCGCTTGAAGGCAAACCCCAAGCGGTGCAGCCAGTTCAGGCAACTGCTACGGCTCAAACTGGTGCCGAATCGTTCCCAGACAAACTGCCGGACTCCTTTCCAGTACCAGTTGGCCAGTTGGATACCTGCCTGCTCCGGCAACTCCTGCACCGCCGCCTTCAACTCCTCCCGCTGCCTCTCGTCAAGCGCGGGGGGGAACCCCCGGACTGCTCGAATATCAGGGCCGCAGGCCCTCCCTCGCCGAAGGCCGACGCCCACCGGCCGATGGTGTGTGGGTCCCGCTCCAGCGCCGCCGCCGTCGCCGCTGCCGTCCAGCCCTGGGCCAGCAGCCAGACGGCGTGCCACCGCTCCCGCTCCCGGGGCGTGGGCGCCAGGATCATCCGCCGGCGCAAGGCCTTGGCATCCATCTCCCATTGTTCCAAATCCCGATGTATCTCTCTCGCACCCATCACCAACCCCTCTCTGACGCCTGGAAAAGCTAACTCTGCCCCTTCGCCAATTTACCCCATGTTTCTGCGCATTTCACCTTGGCTTCGGTTTAGGTCGGTCTCCTGCGGCGCGACTGACATTTCCTGCTTGCCACCTGCGGCGCCGATTCATTACGATAGTTGCAGGCAGCTTCTGTAGGAGCAGGGTTCTGAATACACGAGAAACCCTCTCATTCACCGATGTGGCACGAAATGGCCGAATTTGACCGGGTATTCGAAAAATCGGCGCCCTCCGGGCCTGTGGCGACTGCCAGACCACCGAAGTCCGGTGACTAGTCAGTGAATAGACTTTGTATGGAAATGGAAGAATTTGATATTATATATTGGGCGTGGCGATCGGCCGTCATTTGCCAGGGGGAGGAACAATGAGAAAAACGGGCAAGTCGCTTGCGTTTGCAATGTCTCTGATAGCGGTCCTGCTGTTGTCAGTGATTGCCTGCGGAGGCGGAGAAACGATAGTTGAAGTAACGCGCGAAATTCCGGTAGAACAGCGCGTTGAAGTTACCAAGGTGGTGACCGAAGAAGTCCAGGTCACCACGGTCGTCACCGAAGAGGTGGAAGTAACCAAGGTGGTGACCGAGGAAGTCCCCGTCGAAGTGACCAAGATAGTCACCGAAGAAGTCATGATGGAGCAGTTGCCTCCGCTGGTGATTGGCAACCTCAACTCCTTCACGGGCTCCCTGGCCGAGTTCGGCCCGCCACTGCGCAACAGCGTCGCCTTGGCGGCCGACCACGTCAACGCCGCCGGCGGCATCCAGGGAGGCTCGATGGTCGTCATCAGCCGCGACACCGGCGTCAATCCGGTGCAGGGCGTCGACGCCACCAGGGCCCTGATCGACGTGGAGAACGCCGTGGCCATTGTCGGGGCGCTGTCCAGCGGCGTCACTATCGCCGCCGCTGAGGCCGTGGTCGTCCCCAATGAACGGATCATCATCAGCGGCGCTTCTACCGCGCCGGCCATTTCAACCCTGGACGACAACGATTTCGTGTTCCGAACGGCGGTGTCCGATGCCGCCCAGGGCATCGTGCTGGCCAACCTGGCCTGGCGCGAAGGCTACAGGACCGCTGGTGTGATGTACGTGAACAATGCCTACGGCGAAGGGCTCACCGACCAGTTTGAAAAGACATTTTCTGAACTGGGCGGATCTGTCATCAGCCGGGTCCCTCACGAGGACACTCAGCCCACCTATAATTCCGAGCTCGAAAAGGCCACCGAGGGCGACCCTGACGTGCTGGTAACCGTCAGCTATACAGGGCAGGCCCAGGTTTACATCCGCGAGGCGCTGGAGGGCGGATACGCCGATACCTTCCTGTTCGTCGACGGTGTAAAGGGCCCGGAATGGATTGATGCCATCGACGCCTGGGACGAGCTGGAAGGGACCCTCGGCACAGTGCAGGGCGGGCCGGGCCGGCCTGAGAAGGACGCCTTCCTGTCGTCCTACACCGCAGCCTTTGGTTTCCCCCCTTCCCACCCGTTTATGGGCGAACACTATGACGCGGCCGTTCTGGTCGCGCTGGCGGCGGCCAAGGCCGGCACTACCACCGACGCCACGGCAATTCGCGACGCTCTGAGGGACGTAGCCAACGCTCCGGGTGAAGTGGTCGGTCCGGGGCGCGAGGGAGTCGCGCGGGCCCTGGCGCTGATCGCTGAAGGAACTGATATCAACTACGAAGGCACCGCTGGCAACGTGGACCTGGACGAGAATGGCGACGTCTTCGGAAGCATCGAAATCTGGAAGGTGGAAGGCGGCGAAATCGTCAGCACGGGCGAGTTCATAACCCCCTAGAGACCGTCCGCTATCCGTTTCGATCCGGTCAATGAAGAGGGGCAGCCTTTAACGGGCCGCCCCTCTGCCGTTCCGGGTGATTGCGGCCCCGGCGGGCGAAGCTGCGGGGCGGCGTCAACCGCTTTCGCCGGTCTCCGTGGGACGGCCGGTGACGCGGCGGCGGGAAATGCGTCGGGACTCACCCAGGATGCCGCCGGGGCGCAACATCATTACGCCGACGATGAGTGCGCCGATCATGAAGAAGCGGAAATTGGGGTCTTTGAAGACTCCGGGCATAAATTGGGTCCCGGTCCAGATGCCCCAGACAAGGAAGGCCCCCAGTACCGCTCCCACGTTGTTGCCCGAGCCGCCAACCATGAGCATGGCCCAGATGATGAACGTCGCCAGCAGCGGGTCGAAGGTCTGCGGCGACAGGAACCGGATGTTGTGGGCGTAGAGGGCCCCGCCAATGCCCATTACCACCGCTCCCATGATGAAGGACTGCAGCTTGAAGCTGGACACGTTCTTTCCGCTGGCCTCCGCGGCCAGTTCGTCCTCCCGTATGGCCCTCAGGACCCGGCCCCACGGCGAGTGCGCCGCCCGCTGCATCGCCAGGAACAGCACGGCCAGCACGGCGAGCACCACCACCACGTACAGGTAGTCGTACTTGTCGGGCGCTATCCAGCCCTCCAGGAACTGCGGGATGTTGTACAGGCCTCGGGAGCCATTGGCCGCCCACTTCTCGTTGAGAAAGAACAGCCGCACGCTTTCGGCAATGCCCAGGGTGGCAATGGCGAGGTAGTCGTCATTGAGGCGCAGGGTGACATATCCGATTATCAGCGCAACGAAGGCGCAGACCAGCATCGCGGCGACGATGCCCAGGAAATACCAGATGTCTATGCCCAGTCCAAGACCGGCCGTCTGGGCCCAGTCTCCCCCGAAGGCGTAGTCCTCAAACTGCCCTCTGGGCGGTGGACCGGTCATCAGGGCCGCGGTGTAGGCTCCAAGGGCAAAGAATCCGGCAATGCCGATGTTGAACAGACCGGTGAAACCCCACTGCACGTTCAGCCCGATGGCGAGCACCGAATATATGCCCGCCATAACGACGAACCCGACAGCGTAGTCAAGTATTCCCGCAATCTCCATAAGGCAGCCACCGGCGTCGGCTGTTCGCCTAGCCGGGTCCTGAACCTCCGAACAGCCCTCGCGGCCGGAACAGCAGCATCACGATCATGATGGCGAAGGCCACTGCCGGCTTGTAGCTGGGGTTGATCCACTGCGTTGAAACTTCGCTGGTTATCCCGATGATGAAGGCCCCCACAAGGGCGCCGTAGGGATTTCCAATGCCGCCCAGGATCACCGCGGCGAAGAGTGGAATGAGGAACTTCCATCCCATGATGGGCAGCAACTGGGCTTGCGATACCGCCAAGAGCACTCCGGCAGTGGCCGCCAGCCCTCCGCCGATGGCCCACGTGGCCCAGATGACACGCCGGGTGTCTATGCCGCTGACGAGGGCCAGGTCGGGGTTGTCGGCCGTGGCCCGCATGGCCTTGCCCAGCTTGGTTCGCGTGAGGAGCAGGTACACCGTTACCACCAAAATGATGGCGACGGCGGCGATGAAGATGCTGTCGGGCGGAATCCGCACGTCCAGGGGCAGATGAAAGACTTGCCGTGACTCACGGGGATAGGACAGCACCTGGACGCCCCAGATGATTTGCACCAGCCCGCGAATCGCTATGGCCAGTCCCAGGGAGGCCATCGCCAGCACGGCGGCGTTGGCCCCTCGCTGGCGCAGCCGCCGGTATACCAGGCTGTCCAGTGCGATTGCCGCCAGGGCTCCGGCCATGGCCCCAAAGGGCAACGCAATCAGGAGAGGATAGCCGAAGGAGAATGGGCCCAGCCCTTGTCCCTCCAGTCCCAACAGCGGCAGCAAGCTGTCGACAAAGAAAAAGGTCACATAGGCGCCGGTGATCATATAGTCGCCGTGCGCCACGTTGGCGAAGTTCAGGATGCCGAAAATCAGCGACAATCCGATGGCGCCCAGGGCGATGATTCCGCCGAGAAAGAAGCCGTTCACCACCAGGCCCATCTTGAACACGGGAAGAATACCCAGCAGCAGGATCAGGAGGAATATCACAATGGTGGTATGGACGTTGGTCCACCACAGGGGCGGCCTCGGCAGGTTGCGGACGACTTCCCGCGACCGGGTCCTCATGCCGTCTTTGTCCGAATGGTCACGGTCTCTACCACGATGTCACTATCTCCCGCCCAGGTAGAGCTGCGAGATTTCAGGGTTGCTCAGCAGTTCCGGGCCCGTGTCCTCCAGCCGGTTCTCGCCGTTGACCATCACGTAGCCCCGGCTGGACATCTGCAGGGCCTCCCGAGCGTTGTGCTCCACCAGCAGCATGGCAACTCCCGTGGCGTTGATGCCCCCGCCCTTGTTTATAAGAAGGAGGCGTTCGAACACGAGGCCGAACATGGCTGGGGACAGCCCGGCCGACGGTTCGTCCAGCAGCAGCAGCGAGGGGTCCAGCATCAGGGCACGGGCGATGGCCAGCATCTGCCGCTGTCCGCCGGAAAGGGTCTGCGCCTTGCGGCCCGGATCCAGGGCGAGGTCGGGGAACAATTCGAACATGTCGCTGATGCGGCCCCGATAGTCGTCCTTCCGCAGGAAGGCTCCCATCTCCAGGTTCTCGCGAATACTGAGGGAAGCGAAGATGTTGGCCGACTGGGGCACGTAGCACAACCCCTTGCCGACCACGCGCTCCGGCGGCGACCCGGAGATGTCTTCGCCCTTGAAGGAAACGCTTCCCGACTTCACCCTCACCAGCCCGGCAAGGGTCTTCATCAACGTGGACTTGCCGCAGCCGTTGGGGCCAATGATTGTAACTATCTCCCCGTCGTCGACCTTGATGGAGACGCCGTGGAGTATGTTGGTCTCGCCATAACCGGCCACGACCTCCAATGCTTCAAGCAACGCCAAGTCTTCGGCCCCCGAGATAGGCGTCGATCACCTGCGGGTCCTCCTGCACCTCCAGCGGCGTGCCCTGTGAGATTACTGTCCCATTGGCCATGGCGATCACCGGGTCGCAGAGCGCCATCAGCACGTCCATGTCGTGGTCGATGATGAGAAACGTGACGCCCCTCTCGGTGCTGGCGAGGTGGATACTCAGGGACAGTTGGGACATAAGCGTGCGGTTGACACCCGCAGTCGGCTCATCCAGCAGCACCAGCTTGGGGTTGCTCATCAGGGTTCGGGCGAGCTCCAGCAGCTTCTTCTGCCCGGTGGACAGGTTCGCTGCCAGTTCGTCGGCCAGGTGTGACAGCTTTACGAAATCCAGGGCTTCCATGGCCCGGGCTTCGATGTCCCTTTCTTGGCGCGCCACCCGCCACGGAGTGAACCAAGATGACCAGATGCGCTCGCCGACTTGTCCCGGAGGGACCAGCATCAGGTTTTCGAGCACGGTCATCAGCTTCATTTCCCGCGGGATCTGGAAAGTGCGGACCAGGCCGAGAGCGAAGGTCTCGTGCATCGTCATCCCTTCGATGCTGCGTCCCTCGAAGAATATGCGACCGCTGGTGGGCTTCAGAGCACCCGAAACGAGGTTGAAGAGCGTGGTCTTGCCCGCGCCGTTTGGGCCGATCAGGCCTGTGATCTGGCCTGGATACACGTCCAGTGTACAGTGGTCGACCGCCCGCAGTCCTCCGAAGTCCTTTACCAGGTCTCGCACTTTGAGGACGGGTTCAGTATCAGGCACGCCGTCTCCTTGGACTCCACTTCGTCGCGGGAAGCTTGGGGGAAACTCAAAGTGAAGCGGCGGTTGGACAATTCATGATGGCCGGTCCCCTCGTGGGCTCGATATCACGAACGGACAATCAACTCGGAGATGCATTATGCCACTGGAAGCGCAATCACACCACGATGGGATTGGCGGCGGATGTGCCGCTGAAACCAAGGAGATCGCGGACGTGGTCGTTCGACCGGATCAGCCGAATCGCCGAGGTTGGGAAAGCCGGGTTGTTGGGATTGGACACGTCGTGCCGTTCCACGACCTCGTCGTAAGTCCACTGGTCGATCAGCCGGTAGCATTCGTACTCGGTGGATGCAATTCCCCAGTCGATCATCCATTGGGTGCAGAGCTTGTTGTAGCCCACGAAGTTGAGGGAGCTTTCCACTCGGTCCATTTGCCGGACGAAGGTCTGCAACACGTCCTGGGAATGCTGCTGCGTTTCGGCCTGGCTGGGGAGTGAGCCGTGTTCGGGCAGACGGAAGCCGAGTTCGGCCTCAAGGGGAAACAGGGGGGCGACGGCCAACATGTCGCGGGCCACCGACTGGCTGAAGGCGCAGATGATTATGCGGCGACCGTTGTTCTTGGCTCGATCAACAAGGGCCTGGTAATCGGAGTCGCCGGACCCCAGGACGATGTACCTGCAGTCCTCGCGGTCTCGAATCCAGTCGTACACCTCGAGGATGATGGAAGGGTCGGTGCGGTCTTTGCCGGCCATTGTGCGTGGAGCGTTGTAGGGCTCGATTCCTGCCATGCTGAAGGATGCTCCGTCTTCCCGACGAAGACTCCAGTCCCCGAACACCATGCCTCCCCGTACTTCGCCAAATACCTCTCCCACGCACTTCATCGCGTCGCACAGGGCCCTCGGATTAACCGTCTGGTGGTACATCTGGGCGCCACGCCTGATATTCTCCCAGTCGATCGCGATTAAAACTCCTGTTTGATTATTATCGGGATCATCGCTCATAAAAACACCTTGAGCCCAAATAAACTCGGCTAATAGGGATAACCAATAGAGTGTCGTCTCAGGCTGGATTGTACAGCTTCCAAATACTATTGCAATATCATCCCCCGCTACATACATAGCACCGCAAGAAAGAGGATTCGGGCTTAGCAACATTAAGGCCCCGGTCCCACAAGACCGGGGTCTCGAGCCTCATTGTTTGAAAAGCTCCGGATGCAGCAACGACTTGTTCAGTTAATCTTCACAACAGCACCGTCTTCCTCGATCCGGATTCCGACGATCGGTGTGATTTTTCGTTGAAAATGTCGAAGAGGGGGTCATCCATGTAGCCCACCCGGTTGATCCAGCCGGGAACGACATTGTTGAGCACAGCCTGGTCGCTGAGGGCCTGAAGCTCCTCGGAGAACAGGACTTATTCCAGGCCGGACAACTCGTTCTTGGCCAACTCGTTCTTAATGATGCCAACGTCATTAGCTTCGGGTCTTCTTGCCCTCGAAGTCTTCGGGGGTGGTGAGCGACTCGCTGCAGAAGAAGAACAGGTCAATGCTCACGTGACAGTTGTGGGTGATTATCGGCGAACCTCCGCTTTCATCGGCGATCATCGGTTCCAGATCCGGAGTCAGAATCGTGGTGGTGTCGTACTGTGCCTTGTGGTCCTTGAACATTCCCCACAGGCTCTGGATTTCCAGCGCCGGCACTTCTCCCGCTACGTAGCTGGTGTAGATTTCGGCGATGTCCAGCGTGCCGTCGCGGATCAGCGTCATGTTGACGGCGCCTGAGACTCCCAGCTCAGGGAATGAAGTGAGGTTGATGATGAGCTGGTTGTTGGTCCGCTCTGCCACATTGGGAATCAGGTAATTTCCCATCAGCTTGCAGGGGAGCAGCCCCCGGTTGGTGCACGCGTATTGGAACTCCAACTCCTCTCTCGTCGATGTCATGGGAGTCGGGTCAAGAAGTTTGGCTGTATCCAGGAGGTCCTGGTAATAGTCGGAATCGTAAATCCACAGGTGACGTTCTCGTGACTCCAGGGGAACGCTGCCGTCGGGCTTCCCGTTTTCGTCAATTCCGCCCAAATCGGCGGTCGTAGCCGGGCCCACCAGCTGGGAAAGGTCACCGACGTAAATCGCTCCTGGGCCGCCTGCCACCCTGGCGGCGTAGGCCATCAGGTCCCCATCGGCGGACATCGAGCTCTCTTCCAGCAGTTCTACAGTTCTGCCGGAGTTGCGGTCGGTGCCGCTGCAGGCGCGGCCGTGGGTGGCGCTGTGGTGGGAGCCGGCGCTGCCGCAGGCCAACAGAGTCAGCAAAAAGAATGGTGGTCTATATGACGGAAATGGGTAACCCAACCAGTTTCTTCATCGATATCCTCCGAGAATTCGCACGAGATACCCACCTAAAAACCTGGCACAAACCTCCGCCATTTGGGAATGGCGAATTGTGGGTTTAGGTTTCCCCAATGGTCAACTTAATGATGAAGTGAATCACTAATTGTCTCACTTATAAATCACAGTTCTTGTATAATTTGATTAAGTTTCGTAACAAATGCAAAATAACTCGACCGACACAGGTATTGCCATGCCAACCGCTGCGGCCCGGGCGGTAGGAGGCCGTGTAGTTGGCTACTGAAAACCGGCGTTATTGAGGAAGGCTTCGAAGAGCGCAGTCATTTGACGTTGGTGTACGGGGAAAAACCGCGTGAATTCCCGAAGGTTGCGAGCGGCTTCCTCGTCCGGCCTGAAGGCGTCACCCATCAGCAGGTAGTCGCCGAAGAAAACCCGGTTCCACACCTTGAATTCGTCAAGCGTTAGTTGCGGCTCAAACTGGAAGGCGTATGAGAGGCCGTAGCGAAACGCCATGTTGATGCGCCGGAGTCGCCCGTCACGCGTCAGGATGTCGCCATCAGCCAGTTTCGTGGCTCCCTCGGGAATGGTGAAGCACTCGCCATGCAGGGTCGGAACCAGAGGCGTCGCCAGGCGCCCGAAAACCGGGTCGGCGTGGCCGGCCGCGGTGACATGAATTTTGCGCAGCCCGAACTGGTAACCGCCGCTGGGTTCCACTGTTCCACCCAGCGCCGTGGCCATCATCTGTGCACCCAGGCACACGCCGAAGACCGGCTTGCCCGCTGCCATCGCGCTGGCCAGGTACTCCCGTTCGCGGTGCAGCGCGGGAAGGTCATCGTTCACCGACATCGGCCCGCCAAAGGCCACGACCAGGTCGACCTGCTTCGACGGAGGGGCGTCGAAGCGGTCAAATCGCGGTGAAGACTCGAAGAGGTTGCACGGCACAAACTGGAACCCACGACGGCGCAGAATCGCCTCGAAGTTCGCTCCCATAGTCTCCGATTCGTGATGCCGGATGACCAGCGCTCGCTTCATCGCACCCTCCGTTGTTTCCTGATGAATGGCGGCCCACTGTACCATACCGTACCAGGCCGAATCCGTTGCAGGCAGATGGTACAATTTCGGCGGAAAGAAACGAGGCCCGAACCCTTCCTCCGCTTCAGCGATAGGAGGGGGCAACCTTTCACGTGAGGATGTTTACATGGCTAAGATGACTGGCGGACAGGCGCTGGTGAAATCGCTATACCGCGAAGGCGTCCGGGTGGTCTTCGGGCTTCCCGGCGTACAGCTCTACCACGCGATGGACGCCTTCTACGACGAGCCGGGCATCCGGTTCATCACCACTAGGCACGAGCAGGCCACGGCGTACATGGCCGACGGCTACTCCCGCGCCGGGGGCGGCATCGGCACCGCGCTGGTGGTGCCCGGGCCGGGGCTGCTCAACGCCACCGCAGCCCTGAACACCGCATACGCCGCCTCGTCGCCGGTGATGATGGTGTCCGGTCAGATCGAACGCGACATGATTGGCGTCAACCGGGGAATGCTCCACGAAGTTGACGACCAGCTGGACATAATGAAGACGGTAACCAAGTTCGCTCGCCGGGCCATGGACCCAGCGGAGGTGCCCGAGACCGTGCACGAGGCCTTCCATCACCTGAAGAACGGCCGGCCTCGTCCCGTGGAAATCGAGATTCCGCCGGAGACACTGGGAGAGGTAGCCGACGTGGAGCTATTGGAACCAGAAGCTCCACGACCGCTGGCGCCCGACGCCGGGCGTATCGCCGAGGCGGCCCGGATGCTGGCTGCCGCCGAAAATCCGCTCATCTGGGCCGGCGGCGGCACCATATCGTCCGGAGCGTCCGATGCAGTGCGCAACCTTGCCGAGCACCTGCAGATGCCGGTCATAGCCACTGCGGAAGCCAAGGGCATCATCTCTGACCGGCATCCCCTGTCGCTGGGGTCGCTGTGGCTGCGCAACGATGAGGTAGCCGGCGAAAACAGCAAACACGACCTGGTGTTGGCGGTGGGGACCCGGCTGGCCTTCCCCATGTGGCTCGGCGGTCAGCAGGTGGTTCAGGTAGACATCGACGGAGAAGAGCTGGGCCGCAACTACTCCAACACCTACGGCATCCAGGGTGATGCGAGGGTTTCCCTGGAGGCGCTGCTCAACGAGGTGTCAAAGCTAGCTCCGGCCCGCGCCGACCGCAGCGCGGAGGTTGCGGCGGAACGGGCGCAGCGCAACGAGTCCCGCATCTCCGTCGAGCCGCAGGAGTCGTTCCTCGCCGCGGTGCGCGCAGCCATGCCCGACGACGGCATCCTGATCGCTGGGATGACGCAGCTGGGCTACTACAGCCGCGCCTACTTCCCGGTGTACGAGCCTCGCACTTTCATCACCTCCTCCTACTCCGGCAACCTGGGATACGCCTACCCCACGGCCCTCGGCGCGAAGGTGGCACAACCCGACAAGGCGGTTGTGGCGCTGTCCGGCGACGGCGGGTTCCTTTATAACTCGCAGGAGATGGCGACGGCTGTGCAATACGGCATCAACGCCGTGGTGGTGGTGTTCAATGACAGCGCCTACGGCAACGTGCTCCGAGACCAGCGCAACCGTTTTTCCGGCCGCACCATCGGCGCCGACCTGCACAACCCGGACTTCATGAAGCTGGCCGACGCCTACGGCATGAACGGAATTCGCGTCGAAACCCCGGAGGGGCTGGAGTCTGCGCTGAAGCAGTGCCTCGCTCACGACGGACCGTCTCTCATCGAGGTCCCGGTCGGGCCGATGCCCACTCCCTTCGAGCGGCTGGGATAAGTCTTACAAAACTGGGAAGACTATGCAGGGGCGCAATGTCACGCGCCCCTGTCGGTTTATCAGGGACAAATGAAAAGGGGCGGGATTCAATCCCGCCCCTTCGCTTGTCGCTTGAGTGCTGGTGGCTGACCGGCTATGCGTTCAGCTTCATCGGCAGTTCCATCATCGAACGGAGAGCCATCGTCGGCCGGTACTCGGCCTCGTGCGGCACCATCTCCAAGTTCGGGTAGCGGTCGGCCAGCGCCCGGAACACTTCTTGCCCTTCCACGCGGGCGATGGTCGCGCCCAGGCAGTGGTGCACGCCGGCGCCGAATGCCACGTGCGGGTTGGGCCAGCGGGTGATGTCCATTTCGTCAGGCCGCTCGAACTTGTTGGGGTCGCGGTTGGCTGACGGGATGACCCAGCGGACGCGGTCCTTTTCTTTGATTTGCTTGCCGCGGAGCTCCACGTCCTCGCTGGCCAGACGCGGTAGCGTCATGACCGGGGAGTCGTAGCGCAGCGCCTCTTCGCAGGCCCGCACCATCAGTCCCTCGGTGTCCTGCCGGAACAGGTCCCACTGGTCCCGATTGTTCATGAACGACTTGGTGCCGTTGCAGATCAGGTTGATGGTGGTCTCGTGGCCCGCGATCAGCAGCAGCGCGGTGTTGGACAGCGTGTGGGCCCGGCTGAACACCCCTTCCTTCTCGCCGCTGGCGAGCACCGAGATGAAGTCGTCGCCGGGGTTTTCCTTGCGCTCGTCCAGCAACGGGTCGCAGTACTCGAACATGCCGTTCACGCCTTCCATCAGCGTGCGGTAGCGGTCCGGCTCGCCACGGTTGTTATACAGCAGCTTCTCGGCCAGCGTCCGGATGTAGGGGCGGTCGGATTCGGGAACGCCCATCATTTCGGCAATCACCAGCAGGGGAAGGGGCACGGCCAGATCGCGCATGATGTCGACGTCGCCCTTCTGCTCCGCTTCGTCCAGCAGGTGGTTGGTGGCGGAGATGACCAGAGGACGCCACTCTTCCATGGACTTTGGGGTAAAGAACCGGTGCACCACCTTCCGCATGTCCAGATGCACCGGGCGGTCGTGCTGGATGAACATCATCCCCTGGTATTCGCAGGCCATCCGGTAGATTTCCTCGTCCGACTCGTAGATGGCCGGATAGGCCGGGCGGGGGTCGTTGAGGAAGGTCGCGCTGGAGAACTTCTCGTGGTTGCGGGTCAACCACACCAGGTCATCGTGGCGTGTGACAATCCACAACTCGTAGAGCTCGTTCCAGTGAACGGGGTCCTCATCCCTTAATGCCCCGTAGTACGGGAACGGGTTGTTGATTACAGAGGGGCTGAAAATGTCGTCGGAGACGATGTTGGAGACCATGCCTCACCTCCAGTCGAGACGGCTTATCTCTGGTACGCGTTTGCTCACCCGTGACAACCTGATTGTGATGTGAGTCTATCAAATCTCCAGCGAAGTTGACAATAGACAATATTCGTATTCGATGTTGCGAATTGTCTGTCTATTCGACCATAACTCGCTCGAACTCCGTCTTGGGGAACACGGCCAGCAATGCGGCCTTCTCGCTGGAGCGGTTGACGAATCCGTGCTTGATGCCCGCTGGCGCCAGCACCGTGTCACCAGGTCCGAGCGTGACCACCTCGTCCCCCAGTACGGCCTCCAGCTCTCCTTCGACGATGACCATGGCCTCCTCGGTATCCGGGTGAATGTGGGTCGTGACCGAGGCCCCCGGACCGATCTCCAGGTGGCCGACCCACAGCGACCGCGCACCCTGTTCCGCCCCTACCAGGGTGGCCCTGGGAACGCCCGGGTATCCTTCACTGGTTTCCGCATTGGCTCGGCGCAGAATGGGCATGGCTATTCCTCCATTGGCCCTCATGTTTCGGTGAGAAGTGGACGGATTATAGGCCAGAACCGGAAAATCCGCCAAAGCTGATTGTCAAAAGCTCCTGCATTCAACCTTCTTTGCGCCATTATTCCCCACCATTGCCCAATACTTTGCGGAATTCTGGTATTATTCCGTCAATTCTTCCGATATGGCAGATGGAGGCGCGGTTATGCTGGACAAAACGGCGCTAATGGAAATGATGCGTCGGATGCTACGCATCAGGCATTTCGAGGAGGCTGTAATCAACCTGGTGGAACGCGGCGAAATCGTCGGCGCGGCCCACTCCTACATCGGCGAGGAAGCCGTGGCCGTGGGCGCCTGCATGGCCCTGCGCGACGACGACTGGATGACGGGAAACCACCGGTCCCATGGACATCCCATCGCCAAGGGTGGCAACGTCAAGACCGCCATGGCAGAACTGCTGGGCAAGAAGACCGGCATCTGCAAAGGCAAGGGCGGCTCGATGCACCTGGCCGACTTCAGTATCGGCATCCTCGGCGAGTCGGGCATCCTGGGCTCCTCAATCCCGGTGGCCGTGGGCGCGGCCCTGGGCAGCCGCTTGCAGGGCAACGACCGGGTGGCCGTTTGCTTCTTCGGCGACGGCGCCAGCAACGAGGGGGCGTTCCACGAGTCCATCAACCTGGCGGCCGTGTGGAAGCTGCCGGTCATCTTCCTCTGCGAGAACAACCAG
The DNA here is from genome assembly GCA_965261355.1 of Dehalococcoidia bacterium. Lineage (GTDB taxonomy): Bacteria > Chloroflexota > Dehalococcoidia > Lucifugimonadales > UBA3495 > VXOI01. The sequence goes on from OZ253464.1 coordinate 1,641,581, forward strand.
TACGCGGTGACCAGCAGCTTCAAGGACATGGTGGCCGTGGCTAACATTTCGGACCGCGCCGCAGCCTACGCCATACCCGGTGTGCTGGTGGACGGGCAGGACGCGCTGGCGATGCACGAGGCGGTGACCCATGCTGTGGAGCGAGCCCGTTCCGGGCAAGGGCCGACCCTGGTCGAGGGCCGCACCTACCGGTACTACGATCATTCGCTGGGCCTGGGGCGCATCGTTCGCAACTCCTACCGCGACGAAGACGAGGTAGAGCAATGGAAGCTGCGCGACCCGCTGGACATCCACCGGGCAATGCTCATTGAGCAGGCCATATCCACGGCCGAGGAGCTGGACGCCCTGGAAGAGGTGGTCAAAGCAGAAATCGAAGAGGCCGTCACCTTCGCCCGCGAGAGCCCCTATCCCGACCCCTCCGAGGTCTGGGAGGATATGTTCGCGGAGCCCATACCTCTTGAGTAGTGGTCCGGAACGCCCCGTGATTTGCAAGGCCCCTACTCCACTCTACGAGGAGCAGCAGCATGGTCACTGAAACGCAGACCCGAAACATCACCTTCACTCAGGCAATCAACGAGGCGATGCGGGAAGAGATGCGCTTCGACGAGCGCGTTTTCATCATGGGCGAGGACATCCAGAAGGGCGTCTACGGCGCTTCGGGTGGGCTGTTCTCCGAGTTCGGAGGCGAACGGGTGCGCGACTGCCCCCTGTCGGAAAATGCCTTCTTCGGCGCCGCAGTCGGCGCGGCGGCGGTCGGTATGCGTCCCATCGTGGAAAGCCTCTCCAGCTTCATGTGGGTCGGCATGGACCAGCTTGTAAGCCAGGCCTCCAAGATGCGGTATATGTTCGGCGGACAGGTGGACCTGCCCATCGTCTACCGCGCAGCGATGTACTACGGCGGCAGCATGGCCGCCCACCATTCCGACCGCTCTCACCCCCTGTTCATGAACATCCCCGGGTTCAAGATGGTCTTCGCCAGCAACGCCTACGACGGCAAGGGGCTGCTCAAGGCCGCCATCCGCACCGATGACCCGGTCATCTTCTGGGAAGACCGCACCATCCTGGGCGCGCGCGCCGAAGTGCCCGAAGAGGAATACATCATCCCCCTGGGAGTGGCCGACGTGAAGCGCGAAGGCACCGACGCCACCATCGTCGCCATCGGCGGCATGGTGCCGCGGGCTCTGGCCGCGGCCGACGCACTGGCGTCGGAAGGTATCTCCGCCGAGGTCATTGACCCGCGCACCCTGGTGCCGCTGGACAAGAAGGCCATCCTGGACTCGGTCTCCAAGACCGGTCGGCTGGTGGTGGTGGACATGGCGCACAAAACCTGCAGCGCGGCCAGCGAGATCGCCGCCATCGTCGCGATGGAAGGATTCTGGGACCTGCAGGCCCCCATCCAGAGGCTGGGCACCATCAACGTGCACATTCCCTTCAGCCCGGCCCTGGAGCCGCTCTGCTATCCCACCGACGAGTCCATCGCCGCGGCCGTCCGCGTCACCATGCAGTAAGTTCGACCGGCGGGCTGGCACGACAATATTGGGGCGCACGGCCGTGCGCCCCTGTTAGCAGGGTCGATACTCTGGAGAGCCTTCAAAACCGTCAGGAGTTGAAGTTATGGCGTCGGAGATTGTGCTGCCGCAGTGGGGCATGGAGATGCAGGACGGCACCATCGTCCGCTGGCTGAAGCAGGAGGGAGACACCGTCGAGGAAGGTGAGCCCATCGTCGAGGTGGAGACCGCCAAACTACAGACGGAGCTTGAGTCGACCGCAGCCGGTGTTCTTAGCCGCATAGTGGCGCAGGAAGGGCAGATCGTGCCCATCCGCGGCGTGCTGTGCGTCATCGCCGAACCCGGTGAGGTGCTGGAACAGCCCGCCGCGCCCGCCGCGCTCGCCGCGCTCGCCGCACCGGCCAGCGCAACCACCGGGAGGGCAGCACAGGTTGCACCCGCATCCAATGGCGCAGGTACCACCGGAGTGCAGGTGGTCCCGGCAGCCCGTCGCCTTGCCCGCGACCGCGGCGTCGACCTGTCACAAGTGCGAGGCAGCGGCCCCAATGGGCGCATCATGTTGGCCGACGTGGAAGCCGCGCTGCAGGCGACCGCCGTGGCGCCTCCAGCCGGCGCCCCTGCGGCTGAAGGACGAGTGCCGGTGGTACCCGCCGCCCGCCGTCTTGCCCGGGAGAGCGGTATAGACCTGGCAACCGTAACTGGCAGCGGCCTCCAGGGCAGAATCCTCATCGAGGACGTGGAAGCCGCCATCGCCGCGCAATCGGCGCCGCAACCCGCCGCCGCGCTCGCGCCGTCAGCCGACGGTGTGGTGCCCCTCACCGGCATTCGAGGCGCTGTGGCAACGCGGATGCTGCAGAGCATCCAGACTACGGCGCAGGTGACGCTCACCACCGAGGCCAACGTCACCGAGGCGATGCAGTTGCGCCGGGGACTGTCGCGTCACCGGGCTGAGGAGGCGGGCGGCAGCATCGGCCCGCTGCCTGTCGTGGTCAAGGCGACGGCCGAGGCGCTTCGGCGACACCCGCGCATGAACGCTATTGAAACCACATCGGCGAACGGCGAAGCCCAGGTGCAGATGTTGTCCGAAATCAACATCGGGCTCGCGGTGGCGCTGGACGAGGGCCTGGTAACGCCGGTAATTCGCGGTGCCGACGCCAAATCGCTGGCGCAGCTCGCCGCCGAAAACCGGGACCTCGCCGCCCGCACCCGAGAGGGGCGGACGCGACCCGAGGAGATTACCGGAGGCACCTTCACCATCACCAACCTTGGCGCCAACGAGATCGACGGCTTCACGCCGATCATCAACCCGCCTCAGGTGGGCATCCTTGGCGTGGGCCGCGTGGTGGAGAAGCCGATAGTAGCCAACGGCGAGATTGCCAAGGGCGAGACAATGTACCTGAGCCTGACCTTCGACCACCGCGTGATCGACGGCGCGCCCGCCGCCGAGTTCCTTCAGACTGTCAAGCGCCTGCTGGAAGACCCGTGGTGGATGGTGGCCTAACCTACATGCTCGCTGCCAGCTGTCCACTGGAAGCAAAGAGCGTCGCGGATTGATACATGCTCCGCGACGCTCCTGTGTTCCGTAGCAAGCTTGATAGGCTAAACGTCTACCATCAGCACCCACATTGGCCCCTTGCCGATGGGGTAGACCTCCAGCGGCTCCAGCGCCCCGCTGTCCGCGTTGACGCGGTAGGACGCAAGTCGTGACGACTCCAGCCCGGCCGCGTACAGGAAGTTGCCCGACGGGTCGAGGCTGAAGGCCCTCGGGATGTCTTCCGTTGGTGTCTGGCCCAGCGGGGTGAGCGCCCCGTCAGAGGCGTCCACGGCGAACCCGGCGATGCTGTTGTGGCCTCGGTTTGGCGCGTAGAGAAACCTGCCCGACGGCGTAATCTGTATCTGCGAGCAGGAGTTGTGCTCCGTGAAGCCTTCTGGCAGGGTCGGCACCGTCTGGAAGGGACTGAGCGTGCCGTCTGCCCGGTTGAACCTGTACGCCGTGACGCTGCACCCCTGCTCGTTGGACGAGTACACCACGTCCAGGTTGGGGTGGAAGCAGACGTGGCGCGGGCCTTCCGCAGAAGTCGGAACCGCCCGGTCGTGGTCGCAGGCCGTCAGATTCCCGGTAAGCTGGTCGAAGCGGAACTGGAAGATGGCATTGACGCCGGTGTGGGCCCCTTCGGCGATGTGCGGCACGTAAGCGTACCGGTTCGACGGGTCGGTCTGTATGTAGTGCGCCCCGATGCCCGTCTCCCGCCACTCGATGGGCGTGGCGTTCAGCCCTCCGTCCTCGCCGAACCCGTGAACTCCCACCCGTGCCTGGTAGTAGTGGGCCGAAAGCAGGAATTTGCCGGTGCGGTCCACGGAGATGTGCACCGGGTCGCCGTCCAGTGGCACGCTGCCTATCTCGGCCAGGCGGCCGGTGGCGTGGTCAATGGCGTAGCTTGTCAGGCCGAAGTCGCCCGGTTGCCGCCGCCCGACGAACACGTACCGCCGCTGCGGATCAACCGCCATTGGCGCGGGCATTCCCGACAGCGGAAACTCAGTCCGGCGCGTCAGTGCGCCTGTGTCAGGGTCCATCACGTACAGGGAAATGCGGTCCTCCCTCTGCAGGGAGATGTACACGTAAGTCGTCACGTCGAAATTCCTTGCCTCAGAATATGCCGTCCGGCACTCCCGCGTTTGTGCGTATAATAGCATCCAGAGCGGCCAACGCTATCGCTTCTGGCGGATTCCTTGCTAACTGCGCTGTTGGAGGTTGAGCTATGCCCGAACAAGGCGAAGTCTCGATGGACGAATTCCGGCAGATGGTCGACCGGGCCGGGTTGGGCCTGAACGACGAGGAACTTGAAGAACTCAAACCGATCTACGACCTGTATGCCGCCTACGCCGCCATGCTCCACACCATCAACTTCGGCGCCGAAGAGATGGTCACGGAGTTTCACCCCGACTGGCCGGAAGCATAACCGGCCTCCGTTGACACTTCACTGTGACACATTCCGATGACGGGGTGAACTGACATGACCGATACCGACAAGCTGTATTTTCTGACCATGCGGCAGGCCGGGGAACTGATGCGCTCCGGGCAGCTTTCGCCTGTGGAGCTGCTGCGGTCCTGCCTCGACAGAATCGAGGCCACCGACGACCGGCTGCATTCGTTCATATTGGTAATGGCCGACGAGGCCATGGCGCAGGCGCGCACCGCCGAAGCGGAGATGCTGCAGGGCAGTTACCGGGGCCCGATGCACGGCATCCCCTTCGCGCTCAAGGACCTGTACGACACCGCCGGCACGCGCACCACCTCAGGCTCCTACGTGGACCTGGATCGCGTCCCGACTGTGGACGCCACCACCACGGCCCGGCTAAAGGATGCCGGCGGCATCCTCGTGGGCAAGCTGGCTATGCACGAGTTCGCCCTCGGCGGTCCCGACTGGTCCACACCCTTCGAGCCGGCCCGCAACCCGTGGAACCTCGACCACATCACCGGCGGCTCCAGCAGCGGCACCGGCTCCTCCGTGGCTTCAGGTCAGGTCATGGGCGGCCTCGGCTCCTGCACCGGCGGCTCCATTCGCGGGCCGGCGTCCTACTGCGGAATAGTCGGCCTGAAGCCCACCTATGGGCGGGTAAGCCGCTCCGGCGTCGTCACCCTCAGCTGGTCCCAGGACCACGCCGGTCCGATGACCTGGACAGTGGAAGAAAGCGCCTACATGCTGCAGGCGATTGCGGGCCACGACCCCAAGGACTCAACTTCCAGCAAGGCTCCGGTTCCGGACTACTCGGCATCTCTTCGAGAAGACATTAAGGGCGTCACTGTCGGGCTTCCCCGGCACTACTTCTTTGACCCCGACCCCAGTGTCGATCCCGAGTCGGTGGCGGTGGTTGAGAAAGCGGTTGCAGAGCTGGAAGGGCTGGGGGCCGTCGTTCGCGAGGTCTCCCTGCCCAGCCTCGACTGGGTGCGGGCAGCCAACTCCGTAATCATGGTCACCGAGGCCTACGCCTACCACGAGCCCAACCTGAAGACCATCCCCGAGAAGTTCGGCGATATAGTCCGTTCACGCTTTCGCACCGGCGGCCTGCTGACTGCGTCCGACTACCTGCAGGCCCAGCGCGTGCGGACTTGGGCGCGGCGGGAATTTGCCGAGGTGATGAAAACGGTGGACTTCCTGGTATCTCCGACCATGACCAGCCCCGCTCCGGCCTTCGAGGGCTACGACCCCACCAGCACCGTTCGCGGCCGCAGCTTTACCGCCCCCTTCAACGTTACCGGGCTGCCCGCCATCTCCGTTCCCTGTGGCTTTACCGAGGCGGGTCTTCCTGTGGGAATGCAGATAGCAGGCAAGCCCTTCGACGAACCGGGCGTTATCCAGGCGGCCTACACCTACCAGCAGCATGCCGGGTGGTACAAGACTCGTCCGCCAATCTAGCCGATCAGGGAGAACCCAGTATGCCCAGTGCCGCCGACAAATACGCCGCCATGCTGGATGCCGTGCGGGAACAGCAGCTGCGACTGTTCGGGCCATTGCCCGCCGATATCTGGACTGGCCAATCGGCGGCGCAGTTTCGCTTCGATCCACATCGTGAGGTTGACCGCAACCTGTCCGAGTTGGCCTCCTACGTTGGCCCCGACGACGTGGCGGTGGACGTTGGCGGCGGTGCGGGCCGCGTCTCCCTTCCCCTGGCGCTGCGCTGCCGCGAGGTGTTGACCGTCGAGCCTTCGGCGGGCATGGCGGCCGAATACGAAGGCTCCCGGCAGGAGGCCGGAATCACCAACGCCCGGGTGGTTCCTTCAGGACTGATGGACGCGGTCGGAATCGAAGGCGACGTTGCGGTCACCTGTGATGTCACTTACTTCATCCGCGACATCGTGCCGTTCATCGAAAGGATGCAAACGGTCGCCCGCCGCAGGGTGATGATATGCGTCTGGAGCGAGCCGCCGCCCAACCGCGGCGCCGACCTGTTTCGCCGCGTCTACGGCGAACCTCTGGCGCCCATGCCTGGCCATCGCGAACTCCTGCCGGTGCTGTGGGACATGGGCATATTGCCGGATGTCCGCGTTCTGACCGATCCGACATGGTGGGAGACCTGGCGCTACGCCACCCGCGATGAGGCGCTGGATTCCGTGATCTTCGGCCGCTGGTCGCGCGAAGGGGTCAGGGACAGCGCTCGTCGCATATTTGACGAGCAGTTCGACGAACTCTTCGCGACCGACGGCGACGGCTTCCGCGCCATCTGGCGAAAGCCGATGCGCGAACTGCTGATCACGTGGGAGACCGTCGGTTAGGCGGCAACGAGCGAGAGTTCCTTACCTCTACTCCGTCGCTCCTGCGGCCGCCAGCTCTGCTAGGTCGTTCAGTATGGCCGATTCGATATGCTTTATCGCGTTGTGGATCATTACCCCGGAGGGAATATTCCCGCCCCTTTCCAACACATTATTGCTACCCGCCTGAAAATGGACCTCCACCGTACCCCTAAGGATCGGGCATGAGAATTGTGCTGGTCTTGAGTTGCCTAGCCACAGGGTATCGTCGACGGCATTGTATTCGATCGTCAGATCCAACATGTCGCGATTCTCGATTGACTCTGCGTCAGCGATGCACTCAATAGGTAGGTGGGAAGCTAACAGCCCAGCGGCAGGAGACAGCGTCACGCCGACAGGCGTGGAATGGTCGCTGGCAAAAAACACGATTAGGATATTCCGAGTGATATCAAATCCGCCGCCGCCAGCAACCCCCCCATCCCAGATTGTCAGTGTATCGCTTTCAAATTCGTAATCAAAATCGGGCGATATCCTGCCTTCGAAGGAGTCACTCATAACATCCCTCTTTTTCTCATTTCGTCCGAGTCCTTGAAGGCATTGTACAACGCGCCTTGTCGGCCTAGGACTACTCGAAACCAAATTCCATCATCGGGCAAATACTTGCGGTAAGCCGTCCTGCCTTTTTCCTGGTGCTCCATTGGAAGGTCAGGGTGGCGCAAGGTGGAGATGATTCTCTCAGCAATGGCTTCAGGGTGAGAGAATCGAGAAGTTCGCCGCCAGTACCTGCTTTTGGGTAGGGAATCAAACGCCTCTTGCATCCCCCGCCCGCTACTTGTGGAACTTGGGCAGCAACTCCTCGCCAAGGATGTCCAGCTGCTCCATCGTCTCCTCGGCCTGGCAGAGGGGTCGGACGACGAACTTGGACGCGCCGGACTCGATGTAGCGGTTGACGTACTCGGCGATACGGTCCACTGGTCCGACGGCGGTGAACTCGGTGAAGTGGGCGTCGGGACGCTGGCGGGTAACGTACTGGTTCGCCTTGATGGTCGCTTCTTCGACGTCGTCACTGACGTAGTAGCCCATCAGCACGCCGACGTGGTCGTCCTCGATCACGCGGTTGAACTCGTCCGCCGTGTCGAACAGAATGTCGTGTCCTTCTTTCACCTCGGCGGGGGTGGCGCTGGATACCAGCCAGCCGTCGCCGACGCGTCCCACCCGCCGGGCTGCGGCAGCCGTCCGACCGCCGATCCAGACCGGCGTCGAGGGCTGCAGGAAGGGCTTGGGTGTGACGGATACGTTGTGGCAGCTGTAGAACTCGCCCTCGTGAGTCACCACCTCTTCTTCCCACAACCGGCGCATCAACTGGATGGCCTCATCGGTGCGGGGGCCGCGGCGCTCTTTGCTCACCCCGCAGGCCTCGTACTCCTCCGGCTCCTCCTGCCCGAGCCCCACCGCCGGGAAGAAGCGGCCCTGCGACAGGAAGTCCAGCGTGGCGATCTGCTTCGCCAGCACCACGGGGTTTCGCAGCGGCATTGCAATCACGCTGGTGCCGAACTTCATCCGCTCTGAGTAGGCGGCGATCATGGCGCAGGCGGTCATGGCCTCGAGGCTGAACTTCTCACTGACGATGCGGTCGCTGAGCCAGATGGAGTCGTAGCCGTGCCTGTCGCCGGCCTCCACGAGCTGGCGCAGGTAATTCGGGTTGTCGCCGCCTTCACCGAAAGCTCCGGGCATATATCCGATTGCGATGCTCATGGCGTTCCCCTTACGGCCGCGCTGAGGGGCGGCGAAATCTGGCACAACTGTATTGCCTCGATTATACACGCGGGGACACACCGCCGTGCGCCCCCCGTGTTCCCTGCTTTCCCTTATCTCACCCTTGGATAGGCTCCATCCCCGCCTCGGCTCGGGCATCGTTGATGTGGTCGAGGACGCGCTGGCGTAGCGGCGCAATCTCGTACCCGATGTCGGCCAGCATCCGGCTGTTGTCCACCATGTAGACGTGCGGCACGGTGCGGTCGCCGGTCGTGATTTGTGCGTCCGGAATGAAGCTGCGAACGGCGTCGGCCATGTCCTTGATGCTGGCCAGGCTGCCGCCGCTGATGTAGGTGCGGTGGTTCAGCTTCTCAGCCAGTGCGGCACGGACGAAAATCTCGGCGGCGTCCTCGGCATGGATCATTGGCGATGGCTCGTCTTCGTGGAACGGCATGGAAATCGGCTGCCCGATCGCCGGCAGCGACACCATCAATCCGCCGATCGTGCCCGTCATCCCCGTAACGCGCCCGTGCCCGAAGACAGTGCAGATACGGATGCCGCGCAGGTCCAGCCCATAGAGGTCGGTGTAGCGACGGGCCGAAAAGTCGTTGACCGACTTGGTCATGCCGTAGACGTTTATGGGGTCGTTGACGTCGTCCTCGTTGATGGGCCGTTCCCCGAACGTGTCCTGCACTCCGTAGACTGCTATGGAACTGGCGTACACTACCCGCTCGATGTCCATCCACCGGGCGGCCTCGAAGATATTGTTGGTGCCCCCGATGTTCACCTGCATGGCGAAGTGCGGCCGGTCTTCTGTGTCGGGCGGCAGCAGCGCGGCCATGTGGATGATGCGGCGCACGCCGTGAGCGCTGATGGCCTCCATTATCTGCGGCAGTTGCGTCACGTCGCCCCGATACAGCTTGATGCGGTCCAGGTAGGGCGCCAGGTTTGCCCGCGGCGGCGCCAGGTCGAAGCAGACGACTTCCTCGCCTCGCTCCAGAAGTTTGCGAATGATGCGGTTTCCGATGAACCCGGTGCCCCCGGTGACCATCACGGACATCTGCTCTCTCCATGTGTTATACGAATCGGGGTGTTATACGAATCATGCCCGGCTCGCGGCCGGAACCGAGGCAATGATAATTTGGCTCAGAACACGCCGCAATCCCCGCTTCGCTGTGGATGGACCGCTTGGCTTTTCGAAGCCCGGTCGATTCAGGGCAATTGGGCAGTGAAGGGGGCGTGAATCGTCTCTGTGGATTGGCGGGTGACCGTACCGACGTCGAACTGACTGAAACCATGGGAATGGAGACAGCGCAGTTGGTGGAGGAACTGAGGCAGGCTGGGGGCCACGACCACTGGAACACGAGGATCCGTCCCGCCCTGCTGAAGACCGACTCCTGATGACCACGGAGTTTCTTACCGCGCTCACATCGTGGTCGTCGCAATGGCGATAGCTGGATGTCGGCGTGGTGCCGTTGCCGCAAGGACCTCTCGCCGCAATCCCAATACGAGGAAACCTGTTGACTTGACAGCCCTTCAGATTGACAACCGAGTCGTGGATGGTGTATCAATCTTCTACCAACAGGCAGGTATTGCCAGGCAGCTTGGCGAAGTTTCGCCGCAGCCTAGGAGGAGGAAAATGCCCGACACTTTTTATTGCAGGGTGAGCAACTTCCTGTCGGACCCTCGAGACCGCTTCATTGCTGTCGGTGAAACGGCGGACGAAGTTCTCCAGAAAATTAAGGAATATCTGACCAGCGAGGCCGCTGTGTCGCGTTACGGCGCGATTGAAGTTGACCAGTTGGAAAACAATATCAAGACCTGCATCTTCCAGAAGGGCACCAAGGCCATCCACAATCGCGCACCGGACACTCGCTACTACCACGAGGCGCCGCCTCACGAATAGTTCTGGCGACTTCGCCCGATCGTTTCGAACTGACCCCGCATCCCCCGAGCGGGGTCATTCTTTTGTCCTTCACCCGCGGCTCCTCGCAAGGGGTCTCTTGGCCGGTATGCCCACCCGGCGGGGGTATCTGTCCGGTGTGGCCGCTACTTTCTCGAAGGCGGCCACCACCCGATTGTCGGTCAAGCCGCGCAGCGAGACCGGGAACACTCCCCCTTGCCGTCCTCCCAGTTCCGACAGCGCGAACTCGGCGTCTGCCAGTTCCGATTCCAGCCCTCCGTGCTTCAGCGCCACCACCCTCCCCCCGACGCAGCAGAAGGGCATCGCGTACTCCAGGAGCAGCGACAACCGCGCCACGCCGCGCACCAGCGCCAGGTCGAATCCGTCGCGCAACTCCGGGTTGCGGGCCAGCGCTTCCGCACGCCCGGTATGTATTCTGACGCCGTCCAGCTCCAGCGCTGCAACGATGTGCTCTAGAAAGGCCGTCTTCTTGCCCACCGACTCCACGAGGTCAACCTTGATGTCCGGAAACGCCAGCTTCAGCGGCAGCCCCGGAAAGCCTGCCCCGCTGCCTACGTCGACCACCCTGCCTGCGCCCGGCAGGCTGCGCAGGGGCGCGTCAGGCTCCTCACGGTAGGGCAGGCATGCCGTCAGCGAGTCCAGGAAATGTCGGACCTGCGTTTCTTCGCCCCCCGAGATGGCGGTCAGGTTGGCCTTTTGATTCCACTCGGCCAGTTCCCGGTAATACGCCTCGAACTGTTCCAGCTGTAGTACGGACAGGCTGATGCCCAGCGCCTCTGCGCCATCGAACAGCAATGTCATCTGCACGCGTGAGTTGGAAGTCATGACTCCATTATGGCGCAATTGACACGAAAATTGGCGGGCCGTAGAATTGCCGTGGATTCACGAAACCCAATTTTTCAGTTGGCGGAAGGCGGAAGATGGCGACGAAAGCGTACCTGTTGATCGAGACCTCCGTTGGCAAGACCAGAGAGGTGGCAACTACGCTGACCGGATTGCCCGGCATCGCCACGGTGGACGTGGTGACCGGCCCCTACGACATCATTGCAATGATCAGCGCCGACGATATCTCGGTTGTGGGCGATCTGGTTACCGGGCACATTCACACGGTCAACGGCGTGGTGCGCACCGTAACCTGCGTCGCCGTCGGCGGGTAGCCCTCCCCGGGCTGTTCGCTCGGTCAATCCCGTTGCCCTACCTTCTTTGAATCCCAGGGAGCGCCGTTTTGGACTTTAAGTTTACCCCGGAAGACGAGACATTTCGTCAGGAACTGAGGACCTTCCTCGAGACCGAGCTCCCCGAAACATGGGAGGGCGGTGGACGGTACCCTGAAGAGGACGACTGGGATCTGACCCGCGCCATACGCCGCAGAATGGCGGACCGCGGGTGGCTGACGATGCACTGGCCAGAGGAGTATGGCGGCCAGGGAGCATCCCCGGTGAAGTCTGCCATTTTCAACGAGGAGATCGCCTACCTGCGGGCCCCTGGCCGCGACATCTTCGGTGTGCGGATGTTGGGCCCGACCCTGATGATCCACGGCTCCGAGGAGCAGAAGCGCACACACATGCCCCAGGTTGCTCGCGGCGAAGTCCAGTGGTGCCAGGGATACAGCGAACCCGAGTCCGGTTCCGACCTGGCCTCTCTCAGCACCCGCGCCGTGCGCGACGGGGACGACCTCGTTATCAACGGCGGCAAGATCTGGACGACGCTGGCCCATCGCGCCGACTGGATCATGCTGCTCACCCGGACCGACCCGGACGCCCCCAAGCACCGCGGCATCAGCTTCGTGCTCGTTGACATGAAGTCGCCGGGCGTCACCGTGCGGCCCATCATCAACATGGCTGGCGGCCACGAGTTCAACCAGGTGCTGTTCGATAACGTCCGCGTGCCTCGTGCCAATGTCGTGGGTGAGGAAGATCGCGGCTGGTACGTTGCGGTGACCCTGCTAGACTTCGAACGCTCTGGAATTGACTACTCGGCCAATGCACGCCGTCTGCTGGACGATGTGCGGGAATACGCTACCGATACAAAGCGCAACGGTCAGTCGATTATGGACGTGCCGTGGGTGCGCAGCCTGATGGCCGACCGCTACATCGAGTGCGAAGTGGCCCGGCTGATCGCCTACAACGTGGCCTACATGCAGGGACAGGGCCTGGTGCCCACCCGCGAAGCTTCTATGAGCAAGGTGTTCGGCAGCGAGACGGTGCGCCGTGTCACCGAGGCCGGAATGGATGTGCTTGGCCTTTATGGCACGCTGGGCCGCGTGGAAAAGTGGGCCCCTCTTATGGGCCGGGTCCAGGAACACTGGATGCTCAGCTTCTCCGGCACGATTGCGGCGGGAACCTCGGAAGTGCAGCGCAACATCATCGCCGGTCGCGGACTGGGGCTGCCCAGAGGTTAACGCCCGCGACGGCGGGAACCTCGGCAACCACGCAGGGGCGGGACGCAGACAACCGCCCCCATTCTTTGTAATTCGTCAACCTGAATTGCTACGCCGCCATGAGCATGGCCCCGGAATCGCTGTTCACCAGTCCCGCCTCGCGACAACGTTGCATTATTCGGAATATGGTCCTCGGGGTGAGAGAGAAGCGGTTGGCCGCCTCCTTCGCCGTCAGGCATTCCCGCTCTATGACCTGCACGATGCGGAAGTCTCGAGCCAGGCGCCGGTTGCGGATGTACCACCCAGGGGCGTCGTACCTGCAGACGGGCAGAGGGCAATCCAGGCAGGAGCTCGAGACTTCGCAGCCGTTGTCTTCGTAGTGGTAGAATTCCGAGGCATCTTCCTCTGCGGCCCTGACGGCAGCGAGGCTGTGCGATTCCGGGCGGATGGCCTGCAGCGTTTCCATGACAACCTCCAAACAAGTGTTCTAGTACTGCTCGCTTAATGTAGAACGCGTGTACGGCTGCTGTCAACAGTTTTTCAAGAGAATTTCGGCAATTTGTTCTAAGCTGCTTCTGGCTCAATTGACCAACTTTCTGGAGAAGCCATGACCGAATACGAAACAATGACCTACGAGCGAAAAGGAAAGATCGCTTACATAATGTTCAATCGCCCCCAGGTATTGAACGCAGTCAATCGTCAGTTCGAGGACGATCTGCACGAGGCCCTTCTCGAATTCGATACAGACGACGAAGCCTGGGTTGGCATCATCCATGGCTCCGGGCGTGCCTTCTGCGCCGGCGCGGACATCAAGCAGCGTTTCGTCGCCATGACGCCGCAGGAAAGCGCCCGCCGCGAGCGCGGTCCCAACCCGGAGGGCTACCTGGGCCGCACCATCAACTGGAAGCCGGTCATTGCTGCCGTCCACGGCTACGCGCTGGGCGCGGGCATCGTCATCGCCGCCGAGTGCGACATGATCGTCGCCTCCGAAGACGCCAGGTTCGGCATCACCGAGACCCGCCGGGGTCTTGCCGGAGGCAGGATCTGGGCCAAGGTCAACGCCTTCATGCCCTCCAAGATTGCCAGCGAGATGGTCATCACCGGCGAGCCCGTCGAGGCGGCCGAGCTTTACCGCCTGGGCCTGATCAACCGCCTGGTCCCCAACGGCTTCCATCTCAGCGCCGCCGAGGCTTTGGCCGCGAAGGTGCTGAAGACGCCCCCGCTATCGGCGCGCGTCGGCGTCAAGCTGACCCGCCGCCAGTGGGTGCAGGCCGGGGCGGACGCCGACATGCAGACCCTGCCGCTGAAACTCCACATGAGCGAGGACTTCAAGGAAGCCAGCCAGGCCTTCGTCGAAAAGCGCCCCCCGGAATACAGGGCGCGCTGAACCAGGCTTCAAAAAACCCTCTCCGGTCAGGAGAGGGTTACGATTGCGAAAAAACCCCGGCAATATCGCCGTCGTCTATCCCTCGGCCTCGACGTGCTGAAGACCGTACGGGGACTTGCCGATGACCACGCCGTTGTCCAGCTGCACCACCGCCTTCAGGTTGCGGAAGAAAAGGAACGAGCGCAGGTCAATCTGCATGTTGACGACGTGGCGCGACAACTCGCGAAGCGTCAGTACCTCCACGCCGTTTAGTTGGTGGGACTCGTAGTCGGACACATCCCGGCGGTGCACTCTGGTATCGACCGATACCTCAATCGCGCACCCCGCTCAAGAAGAGTGTTGCAGCAGGTCAACCGCCGCTCGTCCTCCCTTGCCGAGGATGTGTTCCGCCGCCCGCTGGCTCAGCACAATTTCCATAACGTCTCCTCGACTGGTATTACTCGGCAACGGTCTCCTTTGGTTTCGCTCCGTCCAGCAGCAGCGCGTTGATCGCCGCCACGCTGGCGGGATGCACCGGCTTGCGGCGCTGCAGCCGCAGGGCCGACTCGCGGCAGAGGAACTCCAGCACCGCCTGCTCCAGGCTTTCGTTGGCGATGTGCCTCAGCTCCTGCTGGTATGGGTACGACTTTATCTTGCGCGGCTCCAGCTTGTCCGAAATGAACACCAACCAGCCCAGGCCGGTCAGCCTCGGATGCCCCGTGGTGTGGTAGCGTACCGCGTCCAGGATCTCGTCGTCGTGAACGCCATCCTCGTGCCGCAGCAGCTCGGCGCCTACCGGTCCGTGCAGCATGACCGGCGCCTTGCGCTCGATGTCCAGGGACGACAGCCCGAAACGCTCCGCCTGACTCAGGATTTCCTTCTTCTTGGAGGCACGGGCGACATCGTGGCCCAGTATCGCCAGCTCAGCCCTCTCCTCGTCGATCCCGTGCTTGGTCGCGAGGTCCAGCCCCACGTCGCGGGTCCGGAAGATGTGTGCCCGCAGCTTGTCGGGCAGCGACTCAAACCGCTCCCGAAACCTGTCGTTGGCTATTCGGTAGGCGGGAACCGTGGTCATCCCATCTCTCCAAGCTGCCTGCCGCCCATCAGGTGAACGTGCGGGTGGACAACAGTCTGCTGCGCGTCTGGCCCCTGGTTCAGCACCAGACGGTAACCGCTGAGGGTGACGTTCTCGCGCCGTGCCATCTCCTCCGCCACAACGAACAGGTGGCCCATGATGGGCACCTGGCCCGGGCCCACGTAGGCCAGCGACGCGATGTGCATGTTGGGAATAATCAGCAGATGCACCGGCGCCTTAGGGTTGATGTCCTTGACGACGAAGCACCGCTCATCGCGATAGATTACGTCCTGGTTTGCCGAGTCTCGAGCGATTGAACAGAAAATGCATTGCGTCGCAGTGGTCATGGGCGGTTCACGTTCCTTCTTCTGATGGCGTGTCGTGAGGCGGACGCTGACCGGTCAGCCGTTCCAGCCGCCTGCGCTGGGCTCGAGTCTCGACGACAAATGACGGCGGAATCTGTGGCCCGACGGATTCCAGTTCGGCCAAATATGATTTCACTCTGCCGACACCCTGCTGAACCACCTCCTCCGGCATCCAGTTTTCATAGAGATTCTGGTGCATGGAGTTGGCTTCCATGAACAAATCGCGAAGTTCAGGTCGGTCCTGTTCGTCGGCGACTTGGCTGGAAACATCGAAGAGCAATGAGTGGGACTGGTGATTCCAGTTCCGCACTTCGGCAACGGCTTTTAGGGCGCAAGCCGCCGCGCCCCAAGACTTCTCCGATGCCTGCTTCAGATCCCCCTGTTGCAGGTATTCCTCGGCACGGCCCATGTACTCCCGGCTTATGGAGGTGTATTTGGCGTTGGGGGTCGTCATTGGGACTACTCGTCGTCGATGCTGGCGAGGGCCAGCTCCTTGTGATAGTTCGCGTCGCCGTACCCTAGCTCCTGCACCTTAGCCCGGCGTGTATACAGCTGCAGGTCGTGTTCCTTGGTGAAGCCGATGGCGCCGTGGCACTGGTGGGCTGTGGCGCAGACGCGACGGTATGCCTGGCTTACCCACGCTTTGGCGATTGATACTTCCCTTTGCGCTGGCAGGTCCTGTGCCAGCCGCCACGCCGCCTGGTAGGCGACCCCCCGGCAGCCCTCGACATCGGTGGCCATCTGCGCGCAGTGGTGCTGCACGGCCTGGAAGCTGCCGACCGGCCGGCCAAACTGGGTGCGCTGCTTCACGTATTCCACGGTCATGTCCAGCACCGCAGTCGCGCCGCCCAGCATGGTAACGCAGTGTCCCGCCACTGCGCGCTGAATGGCCCGCTCGGCAATGGGCCAGCCGCCATTGACCTCTCCGAGGACCGAGCTGGCCGGTACGCGGACGTTGTCCAGCGCCACCTCGAACTGTCGTTCGTTGCCGATTACGCGAATGGGTGAAATTTCCAGCCCCGGAAGCCCGGCCGGCACCAGGAACAGGGTAATCCCGGACTCCGGGTCGCCGTCCGGCCGGGTGCGCGCCGCCACGATTATCACGTCGGCGACGTGGGCATCCGGGACGAAGAGCTTGGTGCCGTTCAGTGCAAAGCCGTCGCCCTCAGCGGTCGCGGTGGTTTCCACGCCCCAGGCCTCGTAGGAGGCAGAGGCTTCGGTGACGGCCAGGGTCATCAGGCCGCTGCCATCGGTTACCCGGCTCAGCAGGTCGTTCTTCTGCGCGTCGCTGCCCGCGTCCAGAATGGTCAGACCGCCCAGTACGACGGTAGAGAAGTAGGGGCTTGGTACCAGGGCCCTTCCCATCTCTTCCAGCAAAACGGCCAAGTCGAGGAAGTCGCCGCCCGTGCCGCCGTACTGCTCCGGGAATGGCACTCCGGCCCAGCCGAGCCCGGCGATCTGCCGCCACAGCTCGTCCGGGTAGCCGCGTTCGTCTTCCTCCGCCTCCCGCACCAGCGTGGTCGGGCATTCCCGTCCCAGGAACTCCTGCGCGCTGGTCTTCAGCATCTGCTGGATTTCGGTATGCCCCAGGTCCATC
The DNA here is from genome assembly GCA_965261355.1 of Dehalococcoidia bacterium. Taxonomy (GTDB): domain Bacteria; phylum Chloroflexota; class Dehalococcoidia; order Lucifugimonadales; family UBA3495; genus VXOI01. Next base: position 1,658,802 of record OZ253464.1, read on the forward strand.
TTGTCGCCTCTCCGTTGTTTATCTCGCTGAACGCCCCGGCCCATGTGGTCTGCCGGGGCGATGCAAGTATAGTCTATGGCGGGTAGGTGCTCAATAAAGGCGGATGTATCGGGCCGAGTTAACGCGGGGCGTTCTGATTGCCGTTGCCAAACCTGCCCAAAGGCAGCACAGGAGTCAGCCGTTCATTAACGGAGTCGGTAGCCAGGTGGGCGGCTTCCAAGGTGGTGGCTCCCAGAATTGGACCGCTTCCGCGTTCGGCAAATATTACTAGGGCAATTACTTCCATTCCTTCAATTACGAATGTCGCATATCCGAAAGGCATTTCGACGACACGCTCGTCGGCAAATGCGAACGCACGGCTCTCCGTCGGCCGGATGTTAACGGCCTCCAGTACATCGTGCGGGATGTAACTGTGAATCGAGCCCGTATCAGCCAGCGCCTCTACCTCTACGAAAACTGTCTTGGCGAGATCCCCCACTTGCATTGCAACGGTGAACGTCCCCATACCTCTAGACCTCGGCCACTATCTCCACCGGCGTGTTGCGGGCGACGATTATCTCCATCACTTCGTCGCTGTCGTTGACCGGCTGGTGCACCGCCTCGGCTGGCACGTAGATGAAGTCGCCGGGGCCGATGGGCAGCGGGTTGTCCAGCTTTTCGCCGACTACGAAGCGACCGTGGCCTTTGACCACGTAGATGGCCGACTCGCAGTTGACGTGGTAGTGCGGGCTGGAAGCGCAGTGCGGCGGAATGGTGGCGATGGCCAAGTGGATGCCCGTAGAGCCGGTAAGCCCCTCGGACACACCGGCCAACCGGGTCATGGCGCCGGACTGAATCTCGACCTCAAGGCCGTCGGGGTGGATAACCTTGCATTCCGCCATTTCCGTCTCCTTGCTGGCCGTGCCTGTATAGATCGGACCCTAGACGCTGCGAACGAAAGCGTCCAGCTGCTTGATGGCCTTGCTGATGTTTTCCTGCGAGTTGGCGTATGACAAACGCACGTAACCGTCGCCGTACTGGCCGAAGGCCGAACCCGACAGCAGCGCCACCCCTGCCTCCTGCATCGCCCTGTCCTCGAACTCCCGGCTGGTCAGCCCCGTGTCCTCGATGCTGGGGAAGACGTAGAAAGCACCCTCCGGTTCCGGGCAGCGGACGCCCGGGATGCTGCGAAGGCCGTCGGTGATCAGGCGCCGGCGGGCGGCGAACTCCGCCGTCATAGCCTCGACCTGGTCCCGCGGGCCTTCCAGCGCCGCAATGCCCGCCTTCTGCGTGAAGGTGGCCGCGCAGGAAACGCTGTTCACCGCCAGCCGGACCACGTGAGGCACCAGCTCCGGCGGCATTATGCCGTAGCCCAGTCGCCACCCTGTCATGGCGTAGCTCTTGGAGAATCCGTCCAGGATGATGGTACGCTCCTCCATCCCGGGAATAGAGGCGATGCTGAAGTGCTCTCCCGTGTACAGGATGTCCTTGTATATCTCGTCGGCCATCACGTACAGATTGGGGTGCTGCATCACCAGCTCGGCGATGGTCCGAAGCTCGCCCTCCGACAGGGCCGAACCGCAGGGATTCTCCGGCGTGTTCAGGATGATGAGCCGGGTCTTGTCCGTAATCTGCGAGGCGAGCTGGTCCAGGTCCGGGTGATAGTTTTTCGACTCCAGCAGCTGCATCGGCACGGGAGTGCATCCCGTGAAGCGAATCATTGACTCATAGATTGGAAAGCCGGGGTTGGGGTAAATGACTTCGACGCCCGGCTCGCCCAGCGCCAGCAGCACGTAGAACATTATGGGCTTCGCGCCCGGCGTCACAACCACGTTGTCCGGCTCGGTGTTGGTGCCGCGTACCTCACGGCTGTTGCGGGCGATGGACTCACGCAGTTCCGGCAGCCCGGCCGTCGGCCCGTAGTGGGTGAACCCGTCACTGATGGCCGCCATGCCGGCATCTATGATGTGCCGGGGCGTGTCGAAGTCGGGTTCGCCGATTTCCAGGTGGATGATCTCCCGTCCCTGGGCTTCCAGGGCGCGGGCCTTGGCCAGCACCTCGAAGGCGCTCTCGGTGCCCAGGTCGTGCATTCGGGCGGCGACGGTCATTTGTCCTCCGGTATCCAGTCAAGTCCCTCTCTTGAGGGTGAGAGTGATATCCGTTGCTTCATTCGATGTGAGTGATTCAGATGCGGCCTAGTCCGGCTGGGCTTGATTCTGGGTGCGAACCGGAAGGCCGTAGATGCCTATGAACCCGGCGGCCGCAGCGTGATCGAACTGGTCCTGACGGTCGTACGTAGCGAGGCCGTAGTTGTACAGGGCCCGCGGGGCTTGTCGACCGACCACCGTGCAGTTTCCCTTGTGCAGCCGCAGACGTACCTCTCCCGTTACGTGCCGCTGCGTGCTCTGCACGTAAGCATCCAGGTCGGCGCGGTGGGCCGTGTACCACAGACCGTTGTATATCACGTCGGAGTATTCCTGCGCGATGCGGGCCTTGGTCCGGGCCTGCTCCTTGCTCAGGGTCATCGTCTCCAGCGCCTTGTGGGCGGCGTGCAGGACGACCGCTGCCGGGCACTCGTAGATCTCCCGCGACTTGATGCCCACCAGCCGGTTCTCCACGTGGTCGACCCGGCCCACCCCGTGCTCGCCTGCCAAGGCGTTCAGGTGGCGGATCAGGTCCACTCCACCCATCGACTCGCCATCTATGGCCACTGGAATGCCGCGCTCGAAGCTGACCTCGAGATACCCCGGCTCGTCCGAGGAATCCCCCGGGGACTTGGTCCACAGGTAGGCGTCTTCCGGCGGCTCCAGCCACGGGTCCTCCAGTTCGCCGGCCTCCACGCTGCGCCCCCACAGGTTCTCGTCGGTCGAGAAGCGGCTGGCGCGGGTGTTGATCGGCAGGTTGCGGGCCAGTCCGTACTCGATTTCGTCGTCGCGGCTCATGCCCCAGTCCCGGATGGGCGCTATCACTTGTAGGCCGGGATCGAGCGCCATCACGCCGACTTCGAGACGCACCTGATCGTTGCCCTTGCCGGTGCAGCCGTGGGCCACCGCGTATGCACCGTGCTCTTTAGCCGCCTCCACCATGTAGCGGGCGATCAGGGGTCGACCCAGCGCGGTCGCCAGTGGGTACTGCTCCTCGTACACCGTTCCGGCCTGTAGGCTGGGGAACAGGAACTCGTCCACCAGCGTCTGACGTCCGTCCACAATGACGGCCTCGACCGCCCCAATGGACAGCGCCCGCTGACGGGTGGTCTCCAGGTCCACCATGCCCAGGTCGATGGTGAGCGTAACGATGTCCGCGCCGTATTTCTCCTTCAGCCACGACACCGCCACCGTCGTATCGAGTCCCCCGCTGTATGCGAGCACAATTCTGTCATTTGCCATATGTGTTTTACCTGCTCCGGTTTATGCCTGAAGAGCCGCCAGAAAATCCGGAATCTCTATGTTCCCGTCTTTCAGAATCTTGTGGGTCATATTCGGGTGTAAGTCTCGCGAGCCGTGATCGGGAACAACAGTGGTGCGGCCATCGGCGTGTCTCATGGTAATGTGGCTACCCCTCTGCCGAATTCTCTCGAACCCCAGCCGATTCAGGCCACGTATGATGTCTCTGGCCCTGAGGACCGGAAGGCGAGGCATCCCCCGTCAGGCCTCTACCTCGATTCGCTGAATCCCGATGATTTCAGAAGGGTACTCGGAATCGTCATATTCAGCCAAGTCATCTAGGCACAAGAGTATGACTTCCCGAATGTTAGTCATCAATTCATCTAGGGTGTGGCCGTAACTGTGACAGCCTTTCAGTTGAGGGACTTCGCCCAAATAACACCCGTCGTCACTTTTTTCGATGACGACGTAAAACTCGCGCTTTGCCACACTCGGACCTCGCTTGACTGGCTCAACAGGAGGCACCCTCCATTATAACCGTAGGGGCGCACACCTGTGCGCCCCGTCGTGTCGATTGGCGCAGTGTCTCCCCGCCTAGATGTTCGACAGCGCGGTGCTCAGCCTATCGGCGGCCTCGTCGATTTCCTCGCGGGTCACCGTGAGCGGCGGCATGAAGCGCACGGTGTTGGGCCGCGGGCCGTTCAGTAGCAGCCCGGCCTCGTTGCAGTTGGTCAGCACCTGAGGCGATATCGTGTCCTCAAAGTCCATCGCCGCCAGCAGTCCCTTGCCACGCACCTCCGTAACGAAGGAGAACCGGTCCTTGACCTCGTTCAGCCGCCCCAGCAGGTACGGCTCCATATCCTTGACTTGGCCGGGGATGTCGTTGTCGATCATGTACTTCGTGCCTGCGTACCCGGCAGCGGTGGTCAGCGCGTTGCCGCCAAAGGTGGAGCCGTGATCGCCCGGCACCAACGCCTGGCAGTGCGCCTTGGAGAGGAAAGCTCCGATGGGCACGCCGTAGCCCAGTCCCTTCGCCAGCGTCATCACGTCCGGCTCCACGCCGTATTCCTGGTATCCGAACAGGCTGCCCAGCCTGCCCATGCCCGTCTGCACCTCGTCCAAGATCAGCAGGATGCCTTGGCTGTCGCACCACTGGCGCAGCCGCTGCAGGTAGTCGTCGTCGGGGATGATAACGCCCGCCTCGCCCTGCACCGGCTCCACCATTACGGCGGCGGTGCGGTCGGTGGTGGCGCTGATCACGGCCTCGACGTCGTTGTAGTCAACGTGGACGAAGCCCGGCAACAGCGGAGCGAAATTCTCCTGGTAGTGGGGCTGCCCGGTGGCCGCCACGGTCGCCTGGGTCCTCCCGTGGAAGGAGTTGAATGCGGTGATGATCTCGTAGGCCCCGTCCCGGTTCAGCTTGCCGTAGCGCCGCGCCAGCTTCATTGCCCCCTCGACCGCCTCGGCGCCGCTGTTCCCGAAGAACACGAGGTCCAGGCAGCTGTTTTCGATCAGCGCCTCGGCCAGCTGCAGCTGCGGTACGGTGTAGAACTGGTTCGAGGTCTGGATCAGCGTGCCGGCTTGCTCGGCTATGGCCTGGGTCAACACCGGGTGGCTGTGCCCCAGCTGGTTTACCGCCCAGCCCGCGACGAAGTCCAGGTACTGCTTGCCGTCTGCGTCCCAGACCTCGGTCCCCTGTCCACGCACGATGACCACCGGCTGGCGCCGCACGGTCTGGGCGTAGTACTTCTTCTCAATGTCAATCCAGTCGCTGCTGATGCTCATGGCGAGTCCTCTTCTCCCGATCGACCTTAGTTTGCCGGTAGATTATCGCACACCAACCGCAATCTTTCACACGCTGGGGGCGCGGCTGAGCAGAGAGGAGAACGACAGGCTGATGCTAACGTTTAACGGCGGCTCGTGAAGTTGGCAGTGATGGTGGTGCCGGAAGACGCGCGACCCTCCAAACAGTCGACCAGCGCATTGGGCTGGCGCCCGTCGATGATGTCGGCCACTGCCCCGCCTTCCAGTCCCCGCAGGCACGCCTGCAGCTTGGGAATCATGCCCCCGCCGGCCACGCCCGAGTTGAGCAGCGTGTTGGCCCTTCGTTGGTCGAGACGCGAAATAATGCGGCCGCCTCCGTCCATCACGCCCGCAACGTCGGTGAGGAACACCAGCCGCTCGGCCTGCAGCTCCCGGGCCAGCTCCCCCGCCACGGTGTCGCCGTTGATGTTCAGCGGCTTCCCCGCGTCGTCCGAGTCGTCAAAGCGGTGGACTCCCAGCGGCGCGATCATGGGTATGTATCCCGAGTCCAGTGCGGAGCGGATCAGGGTCGTGTTGACCGACTGTATTTCGCCCACGTATCCCAGCTCCGGGTTGGCTATGCCGCAGGTCAGCATGCAGCCGTCTATTCCGCTCATCCCTACACACCGGCCGCCCAGTTGCTCCATCAGCGATACTAGTTCCTTGTTGATCAGCCCGCCAAGCACCGCAACGACAATCTCGAGGCTCTCGGCGTCCGTTACCCGCAGGCCGCCGACGAACTGCGGCGGGATGCTCTGTCGCTGCATCCACCGCGAAATCACGTTGCCGCCGCCGTGCACCACCACTACCTCGGTACCTTCTCGTTGCAGGGCGACGATGTCAACGAGGCTGGTGTCGTGGCTTCCGAGGGTGCTGCCGCCAATTTTGACTACTACTGGCAGGGGATTGCTCCTGGTTCCCGGTTTTGCAGTCTATGAGCAATAAATAAGCCGCAGAGAAAGCGGAATGTCGAGTGCAATTCTCTGCGGTCTGTGTGTTCTGTGGTCTGAGAGCGCTGTAGGTCTAGGTGGTATAGGCGCTGTTGATGACGACGTATTCCTCGGTGAGATCGCAGCCCCAGGACGTCGCATTCTCGTCGCCCAGGTTGAGCGCGATACGGAAAGTCACCTCGTCCCCTCGCATCAGCGCTACCACGGCGTCCCGATGGAAGGGTACAGGCTTGCCTGCCTCCATGATGCAGACCCCGTTGATGAACAGGTCGATTTTCTCTTCCACCGCCTCCGCTTGGCTGCGGCCCAGCGCCGCCAGCAGGCGCCCCCAGTTCGGGTCGGCGCCGTATACTGCCGATTTCACCAGCAGCGACGAACAGATTGTCCGCGCCGCCACCCGTGCATCCTCGCTGGTGCGGGCCCCGGTGACCTCCACCACCAGCAGGTGAGTCGCGCCCTCGCCGTCGCGGGCCAGTTGGCGCGTCAGCTGTACGCACACTTCCAGCAGCCCTGCCTTGAACGACTCGGCTTCCGGCGACCCAGCCGTGATGACCGGGTTGCCGGCTGCGCCGTTGGCCAGCACCACCAGCGAATCGTTGGTGCTGCTGTCGCCGTCGACGGTCAGCATGTTCAGCGAGTAGTCGGCCACTTCCGGCAGCATCTTCCTGAGCAGGCTCTGCTCGACGGCGGCGTCGGTCGCCACGAAGCACAGCATGGTCGCCATGTTGGGGTGAATCATCCCCGAACCCTTGGCCACGCCGCCGATGTGCACCTCTGTGCCCCCGATGTCCACCGTCACTCCCACTTCCTTGGGGTGCGTATCGGTGGTCATCATCGCCCGCGCCAGGGGGTTCCCGCCGTCGTCGGACAGTTCGGTCTGTTCCACGCCCGACTTGATGAGCGTCATCGGCAGCTCAACCCCGATGATTCCCGTGCTGAAGACCAGCACCTCTTCCGGCTTCACGCCCAGAGACCCAGCGGCGATTACCGCCATTTCCTTCGCGTCGATGTAGCCCTGCTCGCCCACGCCGGCGTTTGCGATTCCCGAGTTGACCACCAGGCCACGGATTGCCTGCCCGCCGCTCAGCGTTTCGCGGTTCACCGTGACCGATGGGGAAACGATGCTGCTTCTCGTGAACACCCCGGCCGCTGCGCACGGAGTCTCCGACAGGAGCATTCCAACGTCCATCTTGTCGTCGGAGTAGGTCTTGATGCCGGCGTACGTGCCGCCGGCCTTGAATCCCCGCGCCGTCGTTATGGTGCCACCGTCGATCTGGGTGATATCCCCGGGCATGGGCAACCTTCCTCGCTAAAGGATTGTCAATCTAGGAAGCCTCTCAGAACGCATCGAAGTATACCATACGAGTGTTCCTCTTCCGACGGTGGCGGCGGTTTCAGTGGCTCCGGTTTTGCGATACTGCCAGCCTGCTCATATACTTTGGTAAAAGTCTAAACACTAAGATATGAGGATATCCGCGGCACCTCAGTATTCCAGCGGCGAGAGTTCAAGGTGAATGTATGGCGAGAGTTGCTCCTTTTCGTGGTCTGCGCTACAACCCGGCCGTCGTCGACGACATGGCTGCAGTGCTGTGCCCGCCCTACGACCTCATAACGCCCCAGATTCAACAGGCCCTGATGGACAAGCATCCGCTGAACGTCATCCACCTCGAGGCGGGCGAAGGCCTCGACTGGTCCGCTGACCCTGAAGGTCGCTACGCGGAGACATCCCAGCGCTTCGAGCAGTGGCTCGGCGACGGCGTCCTGCGCCGGGAATCCGAACCCAGCTTCTACCTCATGCGACACGGCTTCACCCTGGCTGGACGCAAACGCTCCCGCCTGGGGCTCGTCGTCTGTGTCGGCCTCGAAGACTACGAGACCAGGCAGGTTCTGCCCCACGAGTTCACCGAGGCCCCGGCCATCCGCGATCGGGTCAAGCTGATGGAGTCGGTCTCCGCCAACATCAGCCCCATAATGTCCATTTACCGCGATGCCGGCAACGAGTTGGGCCCCCTGTTCCAGCGAGTGATGTCCGGTCCTCCGGAGGTCGACGCGCAGGATGAGTACGGCACCTCAACGACGATGTGGCGCATCGCGGTCAGCGACGATGTTGCCGCCATCGCTGCGTTCTTCGACCAGCGGCCGGTCTTCCTGGCCGACGGCCACCATCGCTACGAGGCCTCGCGCCAGTACCAAGTGGCGCGGCGCGCCGAAGGCACAGATGCCCCGGACAAAGCCCACAACTACGTGATGATGACCCTGATTTCCTTCGACGACCCCGGCCTGGTGGTGCTGCCCTACCACCGCAACCTCAGCGGCCTGGACAGCGAACAGCTGGCCCGCGTAAAGGAGCGGCTCTCGGAGGTCTTCGATTCGGAACCACTCGAAGGCCTGTCTGCTGAGGAGATCGTTGGACTCGTGGAGGAGCGGGGGCATACCGGCCGGGTCCTCGCCTCCATGACCCCCGGCGGCGCCGAGCTGCTCACCCTTCGACCGTCGGCAGTGGGCGGCGACTGGGGTGATTTGGCTGTCTCCGAAGCGTGGGTGCTGGAGGAAAAGGTACTGCGCCCGGAACTCGGTGACGCAACCCTCGACCATCTCGGTTTCCTGCACGACCACGACGAAGCTGCACATGGTGTGGCCGACGGCTCCCTGCAGATGGCCTTCCTGCTCAAGCCCTTCCCGATGGACGCTTTCGAAGAAATCGTCAGCCAGGGCCAGCGCCTGCCCCGGAAGTCCACCTTCTTCTACCCCAAACTGCCCACCGGCCTGGTCATCAACCGCATCGACGGCGAGATTTAGTTTGTAGCATCGGCCTCCTCAACGAAGAGGGCCTCAAGCAATGCGGATGCCGGGTTGCCCCAGCAGACCGGGGACCCGTCGGTGCCGATGCCGCAACTGTAATGCGTGCCGTTGTTTGGCCTGCCTCCGACGCTGACGGAACGGAATGTGCCTCCAGGAGGCATTACGGCGTCGCGACCGCCACCGATGTAAGTGTCTTCCCCACCCCAGCAAGCCACTGACCCATCCTCGCTCACGCCACAGGCGTGATGAGCCCCGATGCTGATGGACAGGAACTGCCCGTCGGGAGGGCTGGCCTGCCCGTGAGGGTTATCTCCCCAGCATTCCACGGTGCCATCTACATGCAGGCCACACGCGTAGTGGCCTGCCCAAGTCCCTACGCCAACCGATTGGAAAGCGCCGTCGATTCTCCACCACCTTCGTTCACTATCCCCAATCTCGCATTCTAGGTGGCCCTCTGTGTGCACCCCGCATTGGCTTCCGCTGATGGCCTGAAAGGTTCCAGAAAGCGGAGTCCATGGATCGCCCGCCTTCATGTGGTCCAGGCAACCCTGGTAGTCCTCCGGATCTCTGCCCCAGCAGGATCCGCCGTCCCTCACATTGCCCCAGCAGTCCACGGTGCCGTCCATCTTGATTGCGCAGGCGTGGCCATCGACAGCGCTCACCGATTTGTACTCCCCCGCAGGTGGGACAAGCCGGGCCCGACCGGAGGAGTCGTGGCCCCAACAGGAAAGGGTATCGTCGGTCCTTACGCCGCACCCGAATTGTACGTGCGATCCCCCAATGCTGATCGAGCGAAAGGCGCCTGTCGGGCTGCCGATGGTGCCCCAGCAGGCCACCGTGCGGTCGGGCAGCAGCCAGCACACGGAATCGCCGTCACTCGTGGCGAATGCGTCGACTGCGATGGGCACCGGGTCAAAGAACGTGGTGTGGTCCTCCACCCAGCAGGCCAATGAGTCGTCCAGCCGATAGCCACAGCGATAGTCATTTCCATTGCGGGAATAAAATGCCCGGTACGGCTCAATTATCCGCCCTGCCCGCTCCATGGCCTCCAGCTCGAATTCGGGCTTGCCCGGGCACGTTACGAAGCCCGCGCGGTCCGCTACACAAAACATTCCGGTTTCGGCTCCCGGCACTGTGCCATAGTTCTCGTGGGTCCAGCACACGATCGCGCCATCGGTCCGCAGCCCGCATGCGTGGGATCCACCTACGCTGACGTCCGAATACTCTCCCTCCGGTGGATTGACACGCTCAAGGGGCCACCCCCAGCACTGGATGGAGGCTTCGGACGTGATTCCACACGAAGCGCCTCCGCCATCGGGCAAAGAGCGAAAGGGAGATCTGGGCAATTCGACCTCCTCCGCAGAAGCCATCTCCGGGGAACAGAAGAAAGTGCAGTCCCCGCCCGGCCCGATCGCTATCTGGCCCCAGCACACCAGCTCACCGTTCGACGCCAACCCGCAACTGTGCAGCCAGCCCGCGCTCACTGATTCAAAAAAACTGGGTGGGGGACTCGTCTGTCCGGCGTCAAATTCGCTGTAGCCCCAGCAGACGACTGTTTCGCTGGTCTCGAGCGCGCAGGTGTGAAGCCACCCCGCGCTGACCGATGTAAAGGAGCCGTCGGGCGGGTCTGCTAGGCCGATGTATTCTCCTTCCAGGTGGTTCAAACCCCAGCAGGCCAGGGTGCTGTCCGTCCTGACGCCACAGGTGTGTAGAGTGCCTGCGCTGAGCGACGTAAATTCACCCGCAGGCGCGTCGGTCAGGCCGATGTCTTCGCCGCTTCCGAAATCATTGGAACCCCAGCAGGCAACCGTGCGGTCAGTCCTGATGCCGCAGGCGCGCACCTCACCGGCTGTGATGGACTTGAACCTTCCTTCCGGCGTTGGAACGGTTGCCGGAGATTCCCTGTCACTCTCCGTTCCCAGACAGAATACTTCGCCGTCCGACTTTAACGCGCAGGTATAGTCCACCCCGGCAGCAACTGCTATATAGCTGAATTCGGCGCCCGGTGCAGGGGCAGCGACTGTCGGTAGGGGCGTGTTGGTGGGTGAAGGAGTAGTGGCAACCGACTGGTGCGATTGGTCTGGGAGTGTTGTTGGAACAGCCGGCTGAGCCGTCGGGCTGGTCGTCGGCTCAGGGGTGGCTGGACTCGTCGGGCTCCTTGTGGGCCTTGGAGTGGGGTTGGCAGATTCTGCGGTGGCAACAGGCGAACCAGTGCTTTCCGGTGGAAGTTCACCTCTGGAATTGCTTTCCTGGCATCCGGCAAAGACTGCCAAAACGAGAATCAAGCAGAATACAGACAGCAGACGTATTTCAACAGGGCAATCGCGTTTTAAACGCCGGAGGCCCCATTGCCCGTCATTCCCGCGCAGGCGGGAACCGAAGGAGGTACTGCACTCCCATCTCCACCGTCATTCCGGCCCGATTTGTGTGCTGAGAAATAAGACGCGATTGACCTGCGTATTTCGATTTTCCGAATAAAGTCCGCCCTTTCTTTTTTCAGAAGAAAGGGGCGCCCAACCAGGCGCCCCCTTATGAGTCTTCGCAGCCGGTTCGCCCCGCTCTTTACGACCGCTCTTCGTATCCCGCTGTGATGGCCTGCTCCGCCCGCTTGCCCTGCACGGCGATGAACTCCTCCAGCCGCCGAATGTCCGAGAGAGTTCCCTCGTCCGTTGCCCGGCTCCGCTTCAGCTCCGCCAGCTTGGAACGCGCCTCGTCCACCTGCTTCAGCACCACCAGGGCCTCAAGCTCCTGCGCGGCCGAGGCCTTGATCTGGAGCAGCCGGCGCCGCACTGCTTGCGCGTCCTCCAGCCGCTCCTCTATCTCGCCCATGGCCGCCAGCGACGCATCCAGGCTGGCCTGCCCGTAAATTGCCTGTCGTGGAACACGGCGAAGCTGCTGCCTGAACTGCGAAATCTGGGCGTCCAGCTGCGCCTCTTTGTTTTCCATTTCCGCCAGTCCAATCCGAAGGTTGGCCATGGCCTTTTCCAGTTGTGAAACCGACAAATCTGCCGCTCCGACTCTGCTGTGGCTAGTTCGCGCTGAATCCCACCTGCGGCAGTAGCTCCTTCAGTGCCGCGATGACCTCTTCGATGTCGTCCTCGGAAACGTGGCCGAGGTGTCCGATGCGGAAGATGCTGGAACTCAGCTTGCCCTGTCCGCCGGCCAGCACCACGTTCTTCTCCGTCCGCAGGCGTCCCATCAGCGCGCGCCCGTCGATGCCCTCCGGCATCTTCACGGCCGTGACCGTGTTCGAAGCGTACCGCTCCTCCGACACCAGGAGCTCCAGCCCCAGTTCGCGTACCCGGTCTCGGGTGAGTTGCCCGATGGCCGCGTGCCGCCCGAAGACGCCTTCCAGCCCTTCCTCCAGTATCTTGTCCAGCCCCAGCGAGAGGCCGTACATCGCCGCAACGTTGGGAGTGAAGGGTGTCTGGCCGCGCTCCAGCGTCTTCTTCGCCTCCTCGAGGTCGAAGTAAAACTTGGGCATCGTCGCCGTCATCTGCGCTTCCCACGCTCGCTCGCTGACGCTGACGAACGCCAGCCCCGGCGGGATCATGAACCCCTTCTGCGATGCCGTACCCACCAGGTCGCAGTCCCACGCGTCCACCGGCAGCGGCAGGCAGCCGAGGCTGCTGACCGCGTCCACCAGCAGCAGCTTGTCGAACTCGTGCTTGGCAATCCGGGCTATCTCCTCCAGCGGATGGGTGACGCCCGTCGACGTCTCGTTGTGGGTGACCATCACCGCCTTGACGTCCGGATTGTCCTTCAGCGCCTGCCGGATGGCGTCGGGGTCGATCGGCTCGCCCCACTCGAAGTCCAGCCGGTTCACGTCGGCGCCAAACGCCACCGCCATGTCGATGAACCGGTCTCCGAAGGAGCCGGCCGTCGCCGCGACGACCTTGTCCCCGGGCGACAGCGTGTTGACGAGGGAAGCCTCCAGCGCCCCGGTGCCCGACGCCGTGAGTATGAACAGGTCGTTCGTTGTCATGAAGACCTGTTTCAGTTGCGCGGTGACCTTGGTGATCAGATCGTCGAATTCCGGGCCCCGGTGGTTGATCATCGGGCTTCCCATGGCTTCGACGATATCGTCAGGTATGGGCGTGGGACCTGGAGTGCGCAGGTTCTGGGGTGCGATGTTCAACATTGTCCGTCCTTAAATTACCTCAGAAGCGGAAGAAGGCATGGGCCTTCCCGCTGCCCGCCCGCCGGTCTCCGTGCCTGTTGCAAGGCATGGCTCCGTTACGAATCCCGAAAGGGCACGCTGATTCCCCATTATAACATTCTGCCCCCGCCGAGGCCGAACGCCAGCCCCCGCGACCCGGAAATATCCGCCGCCATCGCATCTCAAACGCCGGAGGCCTCATAACCCGTCATTCCCGCGCAGGCGGGAATCCAAACCCCCGTCTACCCTCGCACCCAGAACCTGGGGAAGCACTGTAGCTCCCGCCTCATACGCCATTGCGTTCCGAATTGTGTGCTGAGAAATAAGACTCGATTGCCCAGCCGCCGCGGGACGGAAATATCCGCCGTCATCGCATCTCTTCGCACTCTGTCGAGTATTATAATGACTCCGGCATTTCGCAACATAATCCGTCTCCCGCAGGGAGTGGAGGACGACATGGCACTGGAACTCAACCCCGGGCATACAGCCCTCTTGCTCATGGACTTCGAAAACGACATCGTCCACGAAGAAGGCGCATTCAAGGACTTCGGTTTCGCGCAGATGGTTAAGGACAACGACGTTCTCGCCAAGACGGCCAGCCTGCTCGCCACCGCCCGAAACGCCGGCATCCTCGTCGTCTACGTCTCCGTCAAGTTCCGCCCCGGCTACCCCGAGCGCCCGGCCAACGCCGGCCTGTGGCAGGGCCTCCACGGCGCAAACGCCCTCATCGAAGGCACCTGGGGCGCAAGCATCCACGACGCCGTATCCCCGCAGGAAGGCGAGCCCGTGGTGACCAAGCGCGGCGTGTCGGCCTTCATGGCCTCCGACCTCGACCCAATCCTCAAGAACAAGCGCATCGGCACGTTGCTCCTCGCCGGCGTCGCCACCAACTTCGTTGTCGAGGGCACTGCCCGCGAGGCCTCCGACCGTGGCTACAACGTCGTCGTTGTCGGCGACTGCTGCGCCTCAGTGAACCAGGAGGCCCACGACGCCTCCCTCACCGTCGCGCTCCCCTTACTCTGCACCATCTCCGACAGCGGAGAAGTCACCGCCGCCCTGGCCTAGGCTGGTGAATTGCCGGTGTTTGGCGCGCCGTATCCCGCGGCGCGCTATTTTCTTGTGCGCAAAAATTGGTAACATAACGCGGGACGAATTCTCGGGAGTGACTTTTAGCCCATGACCCAAGCCGCCGACCTGCTTGAGGGCCTGAACCCGGCCCAGCGCGAAGCCGTCGAATCCGTCGACGGCCCGTTGCTCATCATCGCCGGCCCCGGCAGCGGCAAGACCCGCGTCATCACCCACCGCATCGCCTACCTCGCGCAGGTGCACGGCGTCAGCCCCAATAGCATCCTCGCCATGACGTTCACCAACAAGGCGGCCCGTGAAATGCGCGACCGCCTCTCCCGCCTCGTCGGCGCTCAGGGCGACGCCCTCACCGTCGGCACCTTCCATTCATTCTGCGCCCGCCTCTTGCGACGTGAGGCCCAGCACCTCGGCATCTCCAGCAACTACTCCATCTTCGACGACGACGACCAGATCTCCGCCATTCGCAAGAGCCTCGACATGGCGGGCTACGACCCCAAGCGCTACCCGCCCCGCGCCGTCCTGTCCACCATCTCCCGTGCCAAGAGCATGCTCCTCGACTCGCAGAGCATGGCCCGGCAGGCCAGCGGCGACTACTTCGAGGAGGTCTGCGCCCGCGTCTACCGCCACTACGAGGAGTTTCTCGCCCGGAACAACGCCCTCGACTTCGACGACCTGCTGCTGCGTACCGTGCAGCTCTTCCGCGAGTTCCCCGCCGTCTTCGGGCGTTACCAGCAGCGCTACACCTACCTGATGGTCGACGAGTTCCAGGACACCAACGTCGCCCAGTACCGCTTGGCCCAGCAGTTGGCCCAGGCAAACCAGAACTTCTGCGTCGTCGGTGACCCCGACCAGTCCATCTACTCTTGGCGCAGCGCCGACGTCCGCAACATCCTGAACTTCCGCGCCGACTACCCCCGTGCCCGCGTCATCTCGCTGGGCCAGAACTATCGCTCCACGGCCACCATCCTCGGCGCCGCCAAGGGCCTCATCGCCACCAACGGCCAGCGAATCGACAATGACCTGTTCACCGAGAATACCTCTGGCGAGCAGGTGCAGTTCACCGAGGCCTACGACGACGACGAGGAGGCCAGCAAGGTCATCGGCGAAATCGGCCGCCTCGCCCGCGAGGAAGGCTTCAAGCTCGGCGACTGCGCCGTGATGTACCGCGTCAACGCCCAGTCCCGCGCCCTCGAGGAAGCCTGCCTCGCCCAGGGAATGAAGTACCGTCTTGTCGGCGGCACCCGCTTCTACCAGCGCCGCGAAATCAAGGACCTCGCCGCCTACCTCCGCCTGCTCTACAACCCGCAGGACGACGTTAACCTCTCCCGCGTCATCAACGTGCCTCCGCGCGGCCTCGGCGCAAAATCTCTGCAGCAGCTCGGCGACCTCGCCTCGTCGCGGAACACGTCCTTGTACGAAGCCACGCAGGCCGTCGCCGCAGCCCACGCCGCCCGCGGGCCGTGTCCCGCCCGCCTCTCAACCCGCGCCGCCGCGTCGGTGGCAAAGTTTACCGCCACTGTCGATCGCCTGACGGCACTGAGCCAGGAAATCGAAATCGTCAAGCTGATCGATCTCGCGCTGGAAGAGTCGGGACTGCGCAAGCACATACAGGACAGCGACGACCGGCCCGAGGAACGCTGGGAGAACGTGCTGGCCTTCCGAGACCTCGCCAACGAATTCAACGCCGAAACGCCCCCCGACGGCTTGGCCGCCCTGCTCGAACGTACCGCCCTCGTCTCGCAGGTCGACGAGTACCAGGACGCCGACGATTCCCTCACCCTCATCACCTTGCACCAGGCCAAGGGACTGGAATTCCCCGTGGTGTTCATCGTCGGCCTCGAGGAGGGCATTCTGCCCCACAGCCGTTCGATGGACAGCGCCGACCAGCTCGAGGAAGAGCGCCGTCTCTGCTACGTGGGAATGACCCGCGCCCAGCAGAAGCTCTACCTGCTGCGGGCCTTCCGGCGCGGCTTCCGCGGCGGCACCGGAGGCGGCCCCGCCATCGCTTCCCGTTTCCTCCGCGAAATTCCCGAAGACCTCCTGTCCTTCGCCACCCTGTCCCAGTCGCGGCCCGCATCCTCCACTGAACCCGGCCGCGGCGCATCCATCCGCGCCGCCGTGCTGGCTGCCGCGGCCGCCGCTCCTCCCTCGCTTCCGGCGCTGCGAGTCGGCGACACGGTGCGCCATCGCGCCTTTGGCGAGGGCGTGGTCACCGCCTGCGAACCCACCTCTTCCGACGTCGAGGTCACTGTCGAATTCGCCCGCGGAGTTGGCGTCAAGCGCCTCCTCCTCAGCTTCGCACCCCTGGAAAAACTGGACGACTAGGTTCGCTCCGGACTGCGAGAGGTAACTGACTCCGCGCCATGATTGACAAGATGAGGGAATTATCTCTCCGGCTGACCAAGTCCAACGGGTTTGAGTATTTCATTGTCGCTCTCATCGTGGCCAACGCTGTCCTCATGGGCGTGGAGACCATCCCCTGGGTTATCACCAACTTTGACCATTGGGTAATGCTCGGCTACCGCGTTACCCTGGGCGTCTTCATTGCCGAAGCGGCCCTCAAAATGTTTGCCCAATGGCCCCGGCCCGACCGCTATTTCAGGGATGGCTGGAACGTCTTTGACTTCTCCATAGTCGTGCTCGCCCTGGTTCCAGCCACCGGCGGATTCGCCATCGTCGCCCGGCTGGCGCGTCTCATGCGGCTGCTGCGCCTCGTATCCGCCGTGCAGGAGCTCCGCCTCATCGTCGCCACGCTGGTGCGCTCCATCCCCAGCATGCTCCACATCGTGGTCCTGATGAGCCTGATCGTCTACGTCTACGCCATTATCGGCTTCCAGCTCTTCCACGAGCACGACCCCGAGCACTGGCGAAACCTCGGCATTTCTCTCCTGAGCCTGTTCCGCGTGGTCACGCTGGAAGACTGGACCGACATAATGTACAAGGCCATGGAGTACCACCCGCTGACCTGGATGTACTTCGTCAGCTTCGTCGTGCTTGGCACTTTCGTCGTCATCAACCTGTTCATCGCCGTCGTCATCAACAACCTCGATGAGGCCAAGCAGGAACGCCTCCGCGAGCTCGAGCGGGCCCCCACGGCCGACTCCCTGCTCAGCGAGCTCCGCGCTACCCAGCAGTCCCTCCGCCGTCTAGAAGAGCAGCTCCGGCGCCGCCAGGAGGACGACGACAGCACCTGAACCTCGGCATAGCCCCCTCCGCCCCGGGGATAGCTCCCTCTGCACCGGGAATAGCAATGTTTCGCTCCTTCTGCGCGACCCCCCTTCCTTACACCAAATCGTCTACTCCGCGACACCCTGCCATCCCCGCCGCACCCGTCATTCCCCCGTCCAAACCGTCATCCCTGCCGCACCAGTCATTCCCTCGTCCGAGCCGTCATTCCCGCGCAGGCGGGAATCCAAACCCCGGTTTCCCTCGGCATAAGCAACTCTTGTCGACCCCAAATTGGCTGCCCTTGCCTGCGTCTTGATATCCATATAGAATAAATGTACTACTAAAACATGAACGACCACCGGAGATTCCCTTTCATTCACCTCCCCCTCAAGGGAGAGGCCAGGGTGGGAGCGAAATCATCGAGTGCAAAGTCCAACGCCAAAAACAGAAGACTCTCCATCCCTTCAGGTAGCAGGGGAAAGGCTGAAATCCCCCCAAACACCGCCAACATCCCCGCCATCGCAAAGCTGCCGTGAACGGAAACGCTCGGAAATGAACGGGTTTTCCGATTTTCCGCCCCAGCAAGCCCTTCAGGAGAGTGAAACAACGTACCGCTGCCCCCACGCTATCCGCCTCCGCCTCCGCAAGGCCCGCATCCCGCCGGACACCTTCATGGCCCCGCGCAAGTACCCGGAACGCTGCATCGACGGCAACCGGCGCCCCGAACCTCGCGGCATCGTGGGCGCCCCGTCTACCCGCGCAACCAAAACCCGGGGAAGCCCCGTCGCCCCTGCCTCCACCGCAATTCCGGCCCAATTTATGTGCTGAGAAATAAGACGCGATTGCCCTGTCTCACCCTGCGATTGACACCGCCCGCCCCGCAGTGGAATATAGACTTCGATTCGGTTTCTAAATCAGTGATACTTCCGATACTTGAGTGAATAGGAGTCCCGCTTTGAAGGCTGCCGTTCTCTACGAACCCAAGACGCCCCTTGTCATAGAAGACGTCGAACTGGACGACCCTAAAGAGGGGGAGGTCCTGGTGAAAATCGGCGCAGCCGGCATCTGCCGCAGCGACCGCCACTTCATGCACGGCGACGCCCCCATCGCCTTGCCCGTGGTGCTGGGCCATGAGGGCGCGGGCACCGTCGAGGCCGTCGGCCCCGGCGTGACCTCCGTCCGCCCCGGCCAGCAGGTGATACTCTCCTTCGTCCCCGCCTGTGGACGCTGCAATTCCTGCCTGTCGGGCAACTCCCAGGTCTGCGACAATCACATGGCCACCGGGCCCAACATGATGGACGGCACCCAGCGTCTGCACAAGGGCGACCAGCGCATCCACCACATGGGCAAGGTTGCCTGCTTCGCCGAGTACGCCGTCGTGCCCGAGATGGGCTGCGTTCCCATCGACATGCCTACGCCCATGCCCCAGGCCGCCCTCATCGGCTGCTGCGTCCCCACCGGCGTCGGCGCGGTGATTAACAGCGCCAAGGTAACGCCGGGCAGCACCGTCGCCGTGGTCGGCTGCGGCGGCGTCGGCATCAACGTCATCATGGGCGCGGCCCTCGCCAACGCCACCCGCATCATCGCCGTCGATCTTCGCGAGAGCCAGCTCGAGTTCGCCATGAAGTTCGGCGCGACCCACACCGTCAATGCTTCAGATGGCGACCCGGTGGAGCGCGTGAAGGAAATCACTGGCGGCAAGGGCGCCGACTTCACCTTCGAGGTGGTGGGTGCCACCCAGACCATCAAGAACGCCTACGACATGACCGGCAAGTCCGGTGTGTGCACACTCGTGGGCATCGCCCCCTTCGGCGCCGAGGCTCCCCTCAATGCCGTGGACATGGTGCGGATGGAGAAGACCGTGCGCGGCACCTACTACGGGTCCACCCACGCCCGCGTTGATATGCCCAAGTTCACCGACCTCTACCACGCCGGCAAGCTGAATCTCGATGACCTCGTCGTCCGCCACTACACCCTCGACCAGATCAACGAGGCCTACGACGACATGGACAAGGGCGAGATCGGCCGCGGCGTCATCGTTTTCTAGAGGCCCATTTCGACACCGAGGCACAAAATCCCCTCTCCCTCAGGGAGAGGGTTGGGGGGCGTCCCTTCCCTTGGTTGAAGATGGCAACATGACCGACATAATCGTCAAGGTGGTCGAGACCGAAGAGGAGATGGAAGCGGTCGTGGGGATCCGCTTCCGAGTCTTCGTCGACGAACAGTCCGTCCCCCCCGAAATCGAGCTCGACGAATACGACGCCGTGGCCACCCACGCCATCGCTATCGATGGCAATGAGGCCATCGCCACCGGCCGTATGTACCTCGAAGACGGCGTGGCCCACATTGGTCGCATGGCCGTCGACCTGCCTCACCGCCGTCGCGGCGTTGGCGGCTTGGTGCTGCGCTTCCTGGAAGACGAAGCCCGCTCCCAGGACGCAAACGGAATCGTCCTCCACGCCCAGGAATACGTCAGCGCCTTCTACGCATCGCACGGCTACACCGAGCACGGCGAAACCTTCATGGAAGCCGGCATCCTCCACGTAGAAATGCGCAAGCCCACCTGAAAAGCAAAGGGCCGGGCAGCCGCCCGGCCCTATCAAATGCCTTGGTAGGCCTTGGCTACGCCACGCCAGCAGGCTGCAGCACCGTCTCGATGACCTTGACCTCGATCTTGGCGATGTGGCTGGTCGGCTTGTCGCCCAGCGCCTTCCGCTCGTCAGACCCGAAGTAGGCCGCTTCCTTCTCCGGAATCTCCTCGACGCTGTTGAAGTTGCGAATCCAGATGAACTCGTTGCGGTCGCCATTCACGAAGGTTGCCGAAATCGGAATCCCGATCTTCTCGTGAATCGGCCGAATCTCCTCGTCGAAAACCTTGAGCCAGGAGTCCATCATTCCCCGGTTGATGGTGTAGGTCCTCAGTTGAGCAACCATTGTATTACCTCTCTTCTTGTCTTCGAATCTATTGGGCAGTCCGTGCTACGCCACCGCGTATCGCCTCAGCGCGTCCTGGTCGAAGGCCAGCCCCAGCCCCGGTTTGTCCGGAACCTCCAGGCAGCCGTCCACGAAGGCCGGCGTCTCCTCCCACAGCCGCAGCGACCACGGCATGTACTCGACCGTCAGGCCGTTGGGTATGGACGCCATCAGTTGAATGTGTACCTCAGGTACCAGGTGCGAGACCACCGGCAGGTTGAAGGCCTCGGCCATCGCCGCCACCTTGCGCCACGGCGTGATGCCGCCCACTCTCAGCAGGTCGATCATCACGATGTCCACCGACTCGTTCTCGATCAGCTGTCGGAACGGGTTCACCCCGTACACGTACTCGCCCGAGCAGATCGGCGTATACAGCGCGTCCGCCACCTTGGCCATTCCCTGGTAGTCGTCGTGGGCCACCACGTCCTCCAGCCAGAAGAGGTGATAGTCCTCGACCCGCCGCCCTACATCAATGGCGCGGTTCACGCTCCAGAGCTGGTTGATGTCGCACATCAGGTCAATGTCGTCGCCCACGGCGTCCCGCAGGGTGCGGATCCGGTCGACCTCCCGACTGGCCAGGGCCTCGGCGCCCATCTGGGTCTTCATCTGCCGGAAGCCCTTCTCCACCAGCATCGGCCCGATCTCGGCCAGCCGCTCCACGTTCACCGGACGCATCAGCGCCCCGCTGGCGTAGGTGGGCACGCTCTTGCGGTAGCCGCCCAGAAGCGAGGACACCGTCTGGCCCAGCGCTTTGCCTTTGATGTCCCACAGCGCCATGTCCACTGCCGCCAGTGCCATGGTCAGAAGACCCCCAGGGCCGGCGCCCGACGTCGCTTCCTGCAGCCGCCCTACGATGCCCTCGATCTCCATTGGGTCCTCGCCCATGCACATCTCAGACAGCGCATCCACCGACATTCGCAGTGCCCCCGCTACAGGGCTCGCCGTGAGGGCCGGAACAAACGTCAGACCGACCCCTTCGATTCCTTCGTCCGTGGTCATTTGCAACGTGACGAAGGCCCGCTGCCGCCCGGTGTCGGGCAGGCTGTTGGCCAGCGGGTCGTCCGCGGGCGTGTGCAGCAGATGAGTCCGACAACCGGTAACTTTCATGACGGCGAAACCCCTGTTGGCATCTGGGAAACCGGCCACATTCTAACACAGCGGATGCAGAATCAGAGGGATTGACGGTGCCCTGCACGGCCCATATACTAAAGCCCGTTTAGTATTCTGGGTTGAGTATGGAGCGACCATGAGCAGCATGAATAACGAGGAGTACTGGGAGAACCTCGTCAAGAGGAGTCTTTGCCGTTTTTTGCTGCTTTCTCAGCTAGCCAAGGGACCGCTTCACGGCTATGCGGTCAACCAGGCCATCAAGGAAGCCTGTCAGGGATGCTGCGAGCCTACCGAGGCCATGGTGTACTCGACAATGAAAGAGCTTCAGGACAACGGCTACGTGGAAAGTCGGATGGAAGAGCACCAGGGTCGCCGCCGCCGCGTCTGCTGGCTCTCCCCTGCGGGTGAGGAAGCTTTCCAGTCCGCCGCTCGCGTTTGGCAGCGGATGCTGCCCGCTGTGCAGGACTGCGTGGCACAGGCACTCGCTCCGGCGGCAGGCTGGAAAGAAGGCAACGCTCCGGCGATGACAGTTTCAAACTAAGGAGATTGACAATGGCTATCAACCAGGATGACATCAAGGAACTGGTCAGGGAACGATACGGCGCCCGCGCTCAGCGTGTCATCGAGCTCAGCCCCGTCGAAGAACACGGCGCAGACGAGCACACCGACAGTTGCGGCTGCGGTCCCTCCGCTTCCGCCTGCTGCGGCATGGAGGACATGGAGCACGCCATGCGGCTGTACAACGAGGGCCAACTCGCCGGCCTGCCCGCGGAATCCGTCGCGGCCTCTGCCGGGTGCGGCAACCCCACGGCGCTTGCTGGCCTGCAGCCGGGCGAGCGAGTGCTTGACCTGGGCTCCGGCGGCGGCATCGACTGCTTCCTGTCGGCCCAGCAGGTCGGCGAGACAGGGCACGTGACCGGTCTCGACATGACGCCGTCCATGCTGGAACTGGCCCGCAAGAACCAGGCCAGCCTTGGCCTGACCAACGTCGAGTTTGTCCAGGGCGAGATGGAAGCCATGCCCCTGCCCGGCGATACCTACGACGTCATCATCTCCAACTGCGTCGTATGCCTGTCGCCTGACAAGGATGCAGTGTTCAGCGAGAGCTTCCGCGTACTTGCCCCGGGCGGTCGCATCCACCTGTCCGACGTGCTTGCCCTCACCCCCGAGGGTCCGGCGGTCACGGACGCGGAGAGCTGGGTCTCCTGCGCTGCCGGAGCCGAGTACCACGAGATCTACATCGACCGCTTGCGCCGCGTCGGATTCGAAGGCATAGAAATCAGTGGCGAAGGCGTTGAGTTCTGGGACGAGTCCGAAAAAGCCACCTACACCAACACCGCCAGCTTCAAGGTGACTGCCCGCAAACCTGGGTAGCGGAATGGCCCCCGGCTATCCCTGAGGGCAGAAAGAAGAGGCGCACAACCGTGCGCCCCCTTTCGCTTCATCCGTCAGTGGTGCTTGATCAGTGGTACTTGATCGTCTTGAAGGCTTCAGCGAACTTGAGGCCAACCTTGGCGGCCGTATCCGCTCTGCCCATCGGGAAGTACTTCTCCGCGGCCTCGGGCGACACCTGCGACTCGTGTGCCTTCAGCGCCTCGACGGCCGTGTCCATGTAGCCGTCCACGTCTACGAAGTGGTCCGACCCTTCCAGCCCGCCTACGATCCAGACCTCGCGCACCTTGTGCGGTTCCAGGCCTTCCTCCAGCAGTTCGGGGAAGGTCAGGCGGTCTCGGGCTGTGGGAAACACCGCAGCCAGGGTGGCCTCACCGGTTGCCAGGTGGTCCGGGTGGCCTCCGTAGTACCGGCTGTCGATGTCTCGCGTCGGCGGTTCGGTGATTACGATATCAGGGCGGTAGCGGCGTATCTCGCGTGCCAGGTCCTTTCGCAGTTGCAGCGTTGGCTCCAGGTACGAGTCAGGGTAACCCAGGAACACCACTTCTCTGAGGCCCAGGATTCGGCCCGATTCCTTTTGCTCCTCCGCCCGAATCTTCGCAAGGCGCTCCGCCGTCATATCCGGGTCGTCGCTGCCCTTGGAGCCGTCGGTGCAGAGCACCAGCACTACTTCCCAGCCCTCGGCGCATAGCTTGGCCAATGTTGCCGCGCAAGTCCACTCCATGTCATCGGCGTGGGCCATGATCACCATCGCCCGGCTGTACGGTTCTTCCCTTTCAGAGTCTGCCATCTACCTGTCCCTTGCTTTGATCAAGTGTCGGTGTCGAAAACCGCAATTTAGGTTAACGTAACGGCCGCAAGGTTTCCACCTGTCGTTGCCAGGAGAGGCCGGCGGTGTTAGCCTCGAACAAGATAACCCGGGCCGTCCGATGGAGTGCCGTATGTCCAGGTTGTGGGCCATGACCGTCGACTTCGACACCATCGAAGTTGGCGACACACTGCCTGTCCTCATTAAATGGGAGACGGAAGAAAGCATCCAGCGCTACTCCGCCCTGCACGGCGACGTTGAACTCGACAGCTCGGCGGCAGAAACCCTGCCCACCAGGACGGTAGACGGTTACATAAACGAACTGCTGAGCAAGGGCTTCCCACCAGAGCGGCTCGAGGCTGACGGCAGCAGCGTGGACACGGAACACCTTAAGCACGTCCGCGCCAACGACACCATCAGCCTCTCTGGTCGTGTGACGGACAAGCGAAGGGTAGAGGGGCTGCGGCTCGTCGAGTGCGCGGTGTCCGTGGAGAACGACCGCGGCGAGACCGTAGCCCGGGCTCGGTCCGTCGTCTGCCTGTGACCGTGCCTAGGCCTTTTCCCTAACCACAGGGTTAGACAGCACGCCGATCCCCGGAATCTCCACCTCCACCAGGTCCCCGTCCTTCAGTGCGACCGTGACACCAGTGGACCCCGAAAAGACGAGGTCTCCCGGTTGAAGCGTAATCTGCTGGCTGATGTAGCTGACTATCTCGGCGAAGGTGAACAGCATCTCTTGGGTGTAGCCGTGCTGCACCTCTTCGCCGTTTAGCCGCACGATCATTTCCAGTGCCTGCGGATTGATGTCGGTCTCGATCCAAGGGCCCACCGGAGCGAATGTGTCCGCCCCCTTTGCCCGCCAGAAGGTCCAATCGTCCTTTTGCCAGGCTCGCTCGGAGACGTCGTTGCCGCAGGCGTAACCGAATATATAGCTGCTGGCTTCCTGCGGACTGACCCGTCGGCATGGCTTGCCGATGACCGCTACAGCTTCTCCCTCGTAGTGGACCTCACCGGTGGTGTCGTGGGGCAGAACGATATCCTCTCCCGTGCCGGTCAGGGAGTTGCGGGCCTTTATCCACGGCTCGGGATGTTCGGGAACGTGCGGGTCCTCATCGCCCAGCACGCCGGCGGCGAAATCCAGGTGGTTCGCGAAGTTCAGCCCAGGCGCCCAGATTTCCTTGGGATCAGTTGGCGCCAGCAGCTTCACGTCCTCCAGCTTGCGCCGCTCGCCGGGCGCGGTGAAATCGGAAAAGATGTCTCCCTCGATTTCCACAACCTCATCTCCCTCTACCACGCCATGGGCCGTGTGCCCGTTGCAGCGAAACCTTGCAATCTTCATCAATAGTGCTCCAGACTTGAAATCGGTGCGTTAACTCGAAAAGAATGTAAAGGTTCAACTGACCGCTGGCAACCGGATTGGGCCGGGCGCAGCGCATTGGCACGCTATCTCGCCGACGGCGAATCTGTTATACAATAGTGTGCCAATGAAGCTCAGCCCGCATAGTGGGCTGCCCACCGTGAGGAGCAAAAGTGAAGCTGGGATTCTTTGTCACCAACCAGTATCTTCCCGGCGAGTCCATGCCGCAGAAAATACAGGACAGCGTGGAGCAGGTGGCTGCGGCCCGCGATGCAGGCTTCAGCCTGATCGCCACTGGGCAGCATTACCTCGCAGCACCGTACCAGATGAGCACCGTGTTTCCGCTGCTCTCCCGTTTGGCCGCCGAGTCAGGCGATATGCAGGTGGCTGCCACCGTGCTGTTGCTGCCGTTGCACAATCCCGTGGAGCTCGCCGAGAGCATTGCTACCCTCGACTGCATCACCGGCGGACGGTTCGTGTTCGGCATCGGACTTGGCTATCGAGACGAAGAGTACACAGCCTTCGGGGTGAAGCGCGAGGAGCGCGTCGGCCGGATGAACGAGTCCCTCGACATCATCAAGCGCCTCTGGGTCGAGGACGAGCTGGAGTACGGGGGCAAGTACTACACCATCCCGAAGACAGAGCTTGCTAATCGGCCGGCGCAGCTGCCCCATCCCCCCATCTGGGTGGCTGCCAACAACGACGTCGCCATCAGGCGCGCAGCCCGGTGGGGGTATCCGTGGCTAATTAACCCCCACGCCACGGTATCGATGGTCGCCGACCAGTGGAGCCGCTACACTGATGCGCTGGAGCACTTCGGCAACCCGGTCCCTGCAGACCTGCCGATGATGCGTGAGATGTATGTGGCCTCTGACCGCGAGACCGCCTACATCGAGAGCCAGCCGTATCTCGAAGGCAAGTACGCCGCCTACGCCTCGTGGGGCCAGGACAAGGCTCTGCCGGGCGAGGAATCATTCTCCGTCCCCTACCAGGATCTGGCAAGGGACCGCTTCCTGCTGGGTTCGACGGATGACGTGGTCGTGGAACTCAAGCGCTATTCGGAAGAACTGGGAGTCAATATGATGATCTTCCGCATGCAGTGGCCCGGAATGCCCCAGGAGCAAGTGCTCAAGCAGATCAAACTGTTGGGTCGCGAGGTCATCCCGCAGGTTGCTGACTTGTAGAACGGCTACGGCTCGGAAAAGAAAGAGGTATAGCCTTGGTTCCTCCCGGTGATATCGGTCCCATCCCCATCTGGGTGGGTGTTTACGTCCTGTTCGCGCTGGCGCTGGCCGCCGGCGGTTTCGCTATCTATCAGCGAGTGTTCCGCCTGGTCCTGCAGGGCAGGGCCGAAGCTCGCTTTGACCGCCCCGTGGAGCGGCTGATGGGCGCCATGGCTATTGTCCTGGGCCAGAAGAAAGTTCTGCAGCGGGTGCCCTTCGGCGATTGGGCCGGTTTGGGTCACGCCGCCATCTTCTGGGGATTCCTTACGTTCATGCTCTCCTACGCCATTTTCATCTTCGCCGCCGCGGCGTGGAAGCCATTTCCGGAGTGGTTGTTGACCGAAACCGGAGCCAAGGTGTACAGCAGCTACCTTGACATCCTTGCTGCCGTTCTGCTGGTGGTTCTGGTATGGGCTGCTGTTCGCCGCTGGGTGGTCAAGCCCCGACGCCTCAGCTTCGACCTCACCCGCAACCCGGACGCTATAATCATCGTCGGCATGATCGCAGGGTTGATGGCCTCCACCCTTCTCACTCACAGCTTCTACGTCGCCGAGGGCGGCACTGGTCCGGAAGCCGACGTCATTATCGGCGGTGTGCTGGGCAGCCTGTTCATCGACTGGGGAATCAGCGAGTCCACTGCCAGCGTACTGCAGGGCCTCTTCTGGTGGATACACTTCGCCATCATCTTGTTCTTCACTGTGTACATACCCTTCTCCAAGCACATGCACATGGTCGCTGCCCCCATCAACGCCTTCTTCCGCACTCTGGACTCTCGCGGAGCACTACCTGCCATGGACTTGGAGAACGTCGAGCGCTTCGGTGCATCAAGAGTGCAGGACTTCACCTGGAAGCAGCTTCTTGACGGCTACGCCTGCGCCGTTTGCGGGCGCTGCTCTGACGTCTGCCCGGCCAACGTGACCGGCAAGCTGCTTTCGCCGATGCACATTGTCGAAAACCTCAAGGACCATATGATCGAGATCGGCCACCAGGGGCCTCGCGACCCGGAACACGCCGAGCCTTCGCCAATCCTGAACAAAGCCATCCCTGAAACCGCTATCTGGGACTGCCTGAACTGCGGCGCCTGCATGGAGGAGTGCCCCGTTGCCGTCGAGCACGTCCCAACCATAATGGATATGCGTCGCTATATGGTCCTCGAGGAATCCAACGCACCTGAAACCGCAATGAACGCCCTCATCAGTCTGGAGCAGCGAGGCCACCCCTGGCGCGGCACGCAGTTCTCACGCACTGACTGGGCCGAGGGGCTGGAAGTGCCCACGCTGGCGGAGAACCCGGGCGCGGAGATTCTGTTTTGGGTGGGCTGCACTCCGGCCCTGGAGCAGCGCAGCCAGGCCGTCGCCCGATCTATGGTCAAGGTGCTCAAGTCGGCGAAGGTTGACTTCGCCATCCTGGGCGACGAGGAGACCTGCACCGGCGACCCGGCCCGGCGCATGGGGAACGAGTACTTGTTCCAGATTATGGCTGCGCAAAACATCGAGACCATGAACGGCTACAATGTAAAGAAGGTGGTCACAATCTGCCCGCACTGTTTCAATACCATTAAGAACGAGTACCCCCAGCTGGGCGGTGACTTTGAGGTGCTGCACTACAGCCAGTTTGTTGACGGCCTCATTCGAGATGGCAGGATCAAGCCGGTCAAGATAATGGACGTCACCGTGGCTTATCACGATTCCTGCTTCCTTGGGAGGCACAACGGGGTTTACGACGAGCCTCGCAATGTCGCCCGCGCAATCCCCGGCCTGAAATTGGTCGAAATGGAGGGTCGTTGTCGCCAGCGGGGATTCTGCTGCGGCGCCGGCGGCGGACACATGTGGATCGAGGAAAGCCAGGGGGAGCGCGTAAACCACGTCCGAACTGACCACTTCCTAGAGACTAACGCTCAAACAGTGGGGGTATCCTGCCCGTTCTGCCTCCAGATGATGACCGAGGGCATCCAGGCTAAGGGAATGGCGGATCAGAAGGAGTCCAAGGACGTGCTGGAGTTGCTTTCCGAGAGCCTTGAAGCCTAGAAGTGCCCATGGGGTGTCTCCGGCCTGCACTTTCTTTTGGGAAGACGAAGTAGAGGAGGAAAGAGACGATGCCAGGGATTGACCAGGTAAGCATTGTCCGCAAGTGCAGTGTCTGCCATACCGAAGTGGAGACCGTTCAGGTCAAGAAGGACAACATGATGCTCTCTTCCAAAAAGCTGATATGGTGTCCCGGATGCGAGACCGAACAGCCTGAGCGCAGGGACATTGCGGGGCGCATGGAGACGATCCGGGAAGAACAGGACTCTTATCCTCAGTCCCAGATGGCGACACCCTTTGGAGGTCCGCCGGAGCGCTGATATGACGATGCAATCAGACGATGCCGAAGCCCGACCTCCTGTAGCCTTGGTATTGACAGGCAACTTGTTCTTCATCCCTCGCATCGAGTCGGCGGCCATTCGCTCTGGTATGGAAGCCGTCTACGGGAACTCGGCGTCAGGGTTGTTGAAATCCACCACCGGTCGAGAAGTTGCTCTGGCCCTGGTGGACCTGGAAACCGAAGAGGCCTCTTGGGTTGAAGGAGTGTCCGTTCTGTCCACCGCCTTGAAGTCGGTCGGCGAACCGGGCGGCAGTGGCACGGCTGCCACCCCTATCATCGCCTATGGCCCGCACGGGGATGCGGATACGTTGCGTAAGGCCCGGGCCCTAGGCTGCGATGCTGTGCTCACCAAGCGAGACTTTTCTCAGCGCCTGCTTGAGCTGATGGGTACCAGGGGTCAGGCCGTCATCTCCTCGTAGAGTCCTGTTGCCGAGATATGTTCTGGAAATGGGCAGAAAAGCAGTTTCTCTTCTTCCCAGAACCAGAAGTCGCCAGTACCCCCTCGCAAGTCGGATTGCCCTATGAGGACGTTAATTTTGCGGCGTCGGACGGCCGGGTACTGAACGGATGGTTTCTCCCAGCCCCTTCCGACGTTGCCGGGCCCAGGACCCAGACTTGGCTGTGGTTCCACGGAAACGGAGGGAATCTGGGCACCCGCGTAGGGCAGTTGGAAAGAGTGCACCATCTACTGGGAGTGCACCAATTCATCTTCGATTATCGCGGCTATGGACGCAGCGAAGGCACACCTTCCGAACTGGGCACTTACCGAGACGCCCGCGCCGCGCTGCTGTACTTGGCGCAAAGGCCCGATGTAGATCCGGATCGCATAGTCTATTTCGGTCATTCCCTTGGCGCGGCGATTGCCATTGAGCTGGCGGTGGCCCAGCCTCCCGCCGGAATGGCCCTCATCGCGCCGTTCTCATCCATTCGCGACATGGCAAAGTTGGCCCTACCGCTGCCCTTCGTCGGATGGGCGGTGCGCAATCACTACAACTCGGTCGCCCTTATGCCCAGGGTGCACACGGCTTTGGCAATCCTGCACGGCGAACTGGACGAGATAGTGCCGCATTCGCAGGGCTTGAAGCTATTCCAGGCAGCGAACCATCCCAAGCGGTTTGTCACCCTGCCCGATGCCTCCCACAACAACGCCCAGTATGTAGCGGCCGATGTCATGGCTGAAGCCCTGCTGGAGTTTCGCGACGCCCTCGAGCCCGGCAGCGTCAGCTCAGCTACACCCCGCTGATCACCTCGGTCTGCACGTCGAGCACGTCAACGTCTAGCCGGGACTCCTCCACAAAGTTCAACAGGTTCGACAGCATGGCGTCAACATGACTACGTTCGTTGCTGACACAGGAAAATCCCAGAGTGAGTCTTTGCCGTAGGTCTCCGTCATCGACCTCGGCTACGGCCACGTTGAAGCGGTTACGTACCCGGTCGGTGAGCGAGCGAGCAATTTGGCGCTTCTCCTTGAGACTGTTGGTTCCTGGCAGGTGCAGAGTCAGGCGGCAGATTCCGACGTGCAACATCCCCTCCGAGCCGTCCGGAAATTTGCTGAAATTGGATCGGCATTTGTTCAATAGATTGTGTATTGCATTGACCCTGCGTGGGAGGGCATTATAGATGAATTCGAGCTTCTTCAGCCCGACGCTCGATGCAAAAGGTCCGGCGAGGATTTGGTCTGCCTATGACTGGCGCCCCGTTCGTTCCCGATGACGCCCGCAACGAAGTACCGGAAGTAGTGGTTAGTCGGCTGCCTCAGTACCTTCGCATCCTCAATCGCCTGATGGAAGACGGCATCATGGTGGTCAGCTCTCAGCAGTTGGGGGAAAAGCTCCAGGTAACGCCGGCCCAGATCCGGAAGGACCTATCGTATTTCGGTCGCTTCGGCAAGCAGGGGCGCGGTTACAGTGTTCGCGATTTGTTGGACCGTCTCCGACAGATTCTCGGAGTAAACGCCTATTGGAACGTGGCTGTGGTCGGCGTCGGGCGACTTGGAAGGGCCATCGTCAACTACCCGGGCTTTAATCCCGACGGGTTTCATCTCGTGGCAGCCTTTGACATTAACGATGAAGTAATCGGGCAGGATGTAGGTGGTCTTACCGTGCAGTCGCTGGATGACCTTCGCAAAGTGGTGACGGAACGGAATATTAGCATCGCCATCGTTGCCGTGCCGGTGTCTCACACCCAGGAGGTGGTGGATCAGCTTGTGGCCTGCGGAGTGCGCGCCATACTTAACTATGCCCCAATTATCCCCCATGTCCGCGAGGGAGTACGAATCCGCAACATTGATCCAGTGTTGTCTCTCCAGTCGATGACCTACTACATTAACAGCTCCAGTGAGGAATGAAACAACCCTCTCAGTGTACCGAGAGGGTTGTGCCAATCCAAGGGCCTTTCGTATCTTTTAGCCGGGAGAACTGCTCACCGAAGGTGGCAACTGGCCTCCGCCTCTTCCCCTGCGTCGCCGAACCGTATCCAGGCGGACCTGTGCCCTCCGCAGGGATGCCAGGGCCCTCTGCATCTGCATATCGCCGGGCCGGTCGGTAATTCGCTCCTGGGCCCGGCGCATCGCTTCCTGGGCCCGCTCTTCGTTGATTTCGTCGGAGTGTTCGCAGGCATCGGCTAGGATGATTACTCGATCCCCCAGGACTTCCATGAATCCGCCGGTCACGGTGAAGAAGGTGTCGGCTCCACCCCTGCGAATCGTGAGTTCCCCCGGTTGGAGCATCGTCATCAACGGCGCATGCCTCGGCAGTATGCCCAGTTGCCCGTCAATTCCGGGCGCGATGACCATGTCCACTTCTTCGCCATACACCTGCCTCTCGGCGGTGGTGATTTCCAGCAGCATCGGCATGGCAGGCTACCCCTGTGCTCGGATTCCCTCGGCTTTTTCGATGGCCTCATCGATCGTGCCCACCATGTAGAAAGCCTGTTCGGGCAGATCGTCGTGTTTGCCCTCCAGGATTTCCGAGAAGCCGCGGACGGTCTCCCTCAGCGGCACGTATTTGCCGGGTTGGCTGGTGAAGGTCTCGGCGACAAAGAAGGGCTGGGTCAGGAATCGCTGGATCTTGCGGGCGCGGAATACTGTCATTTTGTCTTCCTCGGACAACTCTTCGATGCCGAGAATTGCGATGATGTCCTGCAGTTCCCGATAGCGCTGCAGCACCTGCTGTACGCCCCGAGCCAGGCGATAGTGTTCGTCGCCGACTATGCGCGGCTCGAGCATGCGGGAGTAGCTGGACAGCGGGTCCACCGCCGGGTAGAGAGCCTGGGCGGCCAATGACCGCTCCAGCGACACCACTCCATCCAGGTGCCCGAAGGTAGTCACAATGCCGGGGTCGGTGTAATCGTCGGCTGGCACGTAGATGGCCTGGAAAGACGTGATTGAGCCGCTGCGGGTGGAGGTGATTCGCTCCTGCAACGCACCCATTTCGGTGCCGAGGGTGGGCTGGTAGCCCACCGCCGAGGGCATTCGTCCCAGCAGTGCCGACACTTCCATGCCAGCCAGGATGTAGCGGTAGATGTTGTCGACGAACAGCAGCACGTCCTGGTTCTGCTCGTCCCGGAAGTACTCGCTCATGGTCAGGCCGGTGAGGCCGATGCGGGCGCGCACCCCGGGAGATTCGTTCATCTGCCCGAACACCAGCACGGTGCTGGAGAGCACGCCGGAGTCCTGCATCTCGTGCCACAGATCGTTGCCCTCGCGGGAGCGTTCGCCCACACCCGCAAACACCGACACGCCCTGGTGCACCGCGCCGATGTTGCGTATCAGTTCCTGAATGATGACCGTCTTGCCCACGCCGGCGCCACCATAGGCTCCGATTTTGCCGCCCTTCATAAAAGGGGTGATGAGGTCGAACACCTTGATGCCGGTCTCCAGGATCTCGATGCTCGGGCTCTGGTCGTCAAAGGCGGGAGGATCGCGATGGATGGGCCAATGCTGGGCGGTTTCCACTGGGCCCAGATTGTCCAGGGGCGTTCCGGTAACATCGAACAGTCGGCCTAAAGTCTCCGGACCCACCGGCACCGAAACGCGCTGGCCGGTGTCATTGACATCAATGCCGCGCGCCAGGCCGTCGGTCGCGCCCAAGGCTAGACATCGCACCCAGTTGTTGCCTATGTGCTGCTGAACTTCCAGCACCAGTCGCTCACCGTTGTTGTCCGCCTCCACGGCATCGAAGAGGTTGGGCAACTCATCGGCGGGAAACTCAATGTCAACAACGGTACCGATTATCTGTACGATTTTTCCGGTCGCCATCTTATTCTCCTGAAACCCGGATCGGTGCCTGAGCCTTAGAGCCAGGCCCTCAGATACAGTGCTTGCGGGCCAGCGAGTCAATAGAAACAGCTTCGTCGTCCAAATCAAGGCTGATTTTGAACTTCTGCATCATACCCGCATCGATGATGAGTTCTTTGGTCAGGCCATCCGCCACGCAAAACGTGTAAACGGGCAGTGTCCCATTTACGTCAACAGCAGGAGTGTTCCCTCGGTCTACAATAAAAGTTTCTGATTTGTTGGTCATCATATTCTGCATGGAAATAGGAGAGGCAGCGAAGTCGCCCAGAGGTGCCGCGATGTCACGCCGGGCGAAGGAAGCACCGCCCCTATGTCGTACCGAACTACCGCGGTGTCGCTGTCGCGATTGCCGACAAAGATGTTTTCCCTGACGATGATGCCCATAGCTACCCTTCCAGCACCGCCATGCCGCCGATGAGGTCGAGCAGTTCGTTGGTAATGCTTTCCTGGCGCAGCTTGTTCATCACGAGGGTGAGGTCTTCGCCCAGCTGCTTCGCGTTGTCGGTGGCGTTTCGCATGGCCACCATACGCGCCGACTGCTCGCTGGCAATGGACTCGAGCAGGGCGTGGTAGACCTCCATTTCCACGAAGCGGGGCAGCAGATTCCTCAGCACTGCCAGGTTGTCTGGCTCGTAAATGTAGCCGACCCGCTGTGGTCCGGACAGCTCCGATGGTTCTACCGGAAGCAGCCGTTCCACCACCGGCGTTTGGGACAGGGTTGAGTTGAAACGGGTATATGCGACATAAACTTCATCGGCCTGCTGTTCGGCGTAGAGATCCACGAGCATATCCGAGATAGCGATGGTGTCCAGCAGCGTAGGCGTTTCGCCGAGGTCGGTAAATACCGCCCGCAGGTCGCTCCCAGACCGCACCATGAAGTCGCGACCCTTGCGGCCCACGGCGACGACCTGCACCGGCACTTCCTGATCCAAGATGAACTGGCCCACACGACGATTGAGGTTGGAGTGCATCCCGCCACACAGTCCCCGGTCGGGGCTGATCACCAGCATCGCCACCCGCTCAACGGGACGCACCTGCAATAGCGGCTGATAGGATGACACATCGTCGGCCGGCTGGGCGGCCAAGTGAGCGATCACGTCCTGGATCTTTTCCGCGTAAGGTCTCCCCTGCAGGACCGAATTCTGCGCGCGGCGCATTTTTGACGCGGCAATGAGCGACATCGCGTTGGTCACCTTGCCGGTGTTCTCCACGCTACGTATGCGGCGTCGGATGTCTCTTACGCTGGGCATTCTCTCCACCTATCGCCCTTCCCCGAAGGGAGAGAGTCGGGGGTGGGCGCTCTATGCTAACGCCCCGAATGTAGACTTGTAGGCAGCGATGGCCTCGTTCAGCTTGACCTCGGTCTCGTCGGTAATGTCGCGGGTCTCGTTGATGCTTTCCAGGATGTCCTGGTGGCTGCCGGTGAAATGACGGAGCAGGCCCTGTTCGAATTCGGCGGTTCGCTCCAGCGGCACGTCCTCCATCGAACCGGAGTTCACCGCGAATAGAATCACGACTTCCTGATCCAGCGATAGCGGCGCGTACTGGGCCTGTTTAAGCACTTCTGTGGCCAGCTGCCCCCGGGCCAACTGCGACCGGGTGGCTGCGTCGAGGTCCGCGGTGCCGAACTGCGCGAATGTCGCGAGCTCGCGGTACTGCGCTAGGTCGAGACGCAGGCGCCCCGCAACCTTGCGGATGGCCCGCGACTGCGCGGCGCCACCAACGCGGGAAACCGACAGACCCACGTTGACCGCAGGGCGAATGCCGGCGTTGAACAACTCCGGCTCAAGATAGATCTGGCCGTCGGTGATGGAAATAACGTTGGTCGGAATGTAGGCTGACACGTCGCCCGCCTGGGTTTCGATTATGGGCAGTGCGGTGATCGAACCGCCGCCGTGCTCCTCGTCCAGTCTGGCTGACCTCTCCAGCAGTCGGCTGTGCAAGTAGAAGACGTCGCCGGGGTACGCCTCGCGTCCGGCGGGACGACGAAGCAGCAGCGACATCTGCCGGTAGGCCCATGCGTGCTTGGTAAGGTCGTCGTACACTACCAGCACGTCTTTGCCCTGTTCCATGAAGTACTCGCCCATGGCGCACCCGGCGTACGGCGCCAGGTACTGCAGGGGCGCAGAGTCCGACGCACCTGCGGTCACCACGATGGTGTGGCTCAAGGCGTCTGCTTCTTCCAGGGCGCCCACTACCTGAGCCACTTTGCCCTGCTTCTGCCCGATTGCCACATAGATGCAGATGAGGTCGCCGCCCTTCTGGTTGATAATCGTGTCAATCGCGATGGCCGTCTTTCCCGTGGAACGGTCGCCGATTATCAGTTCGCGCTGACCGCGGCCGATGGGGATCATCGAGTCGATGGCCTTGATGCCGGTTTGCACCGGCGTGTTGACGGACTGCCGCACTACCACGTTGGGGGCCACGGCCTCGGCGGATCGGCTCCCGCTGGTGTTGACTGATCCCTTCCCGTCCAGCGGCCGGCCCAGCGGGTCAACTACCCGGCCCATGAGTCCTTCGCCCACCGGCACTTCGATAATGCGGCCCGTGGACTGCACGCGGTCGCCTTCTTTCACGGCGTTTGGATCGCCCAGGATTGCGGCGCCGACCAGGTCGGCCTCAAGGTTGAGTGCCAGCCCCAAGGTGTCGTTGCCGAAGTCCAGCAGCTCGTTGGAGCGCACGCCCTGCAGTCCCTGAATGCTGGCGATACCGTCACCCACCTGGACCACGGTACCAACATCCACCAGGGCCAGATCGCCACCGAATTCCTCGATTTGGCGCTTTATCAGCGAAACAATATCTTGTCCCCTGGTTGCCATCGCCGGATCTCCTTGCCGTTTGTGCCAAATAGCTTAAGTAACAGTAACAAGTATATCCCCCGAGACGTGATCCCGGAAGCAGCGGGCGCGACGCTGACGTTGATGGCGGACTGCTAGGCGCCCGATAGTCGAACCCATCGCACATCCTGTGGACGAGGGAGCTCGAATGCCCTGAGAACTCAGCGAACTCCCGAGGCCAGTCGTTCCCGCAGACCGTCCAGTCTGGCCCGCGCACTGCCATCTAGCAGCCGATCGCCAATCTGGATCACAAGCCCCCCGAGAATTTCTTCGTCCACATGGGCCGTTACAACCACTTCGCGCCCGATCAGACCTGAGATGAAGTCGGTGATGCGCTCAACCTCGGAAGGCTCCAGCGGTACGGCGGTGGTGACCTCCACGCGCTGCCGTCCTTCCTGCCTGTCCAGCAGTTCCGCGTACTCCTGACAGGCGCCGGGGACAGCATCAACCAACCCGCGCGCGACCAACAGGTTCACCATGTTCCGTATCATGGGATCGATTCCGCCGAGGACGGTATCGACGGCATTCCTCTTGTCTTCCGCCGAAACCCCGGCGTGCTTCAGAAGTGCGTTGAAGTCGGCATCTCCAAAGGCCTCGCCTACGAGGGCTAGGTCCTGACCCCAAAGCACTGTTCGATCCTGCTCCTGGGCCAGTTCGAAGATTGCCTGACCGTACCGCTTACCTGATACCTGTCCGGCCATCGGTCAGCTAACCCCTTCGCAGGCTTTCGCCTTCTTCCAGCACTTGCGTTATCAGTTCTTCGTGAGCCTGTCTGTCGAGGGATCGGCGGACAACTCGCTCGGCTGCCGTCATTGCGAGATCGCCAAAGCTGGTCCTGACTTCCTCGATGACCACGTCCCGCTCCCGTTGAATGTCGGCACGAGCCCTCTCCACGAAGTTCTCCGCCTCGTTTCGGGCCCGTTCCATTTCCTCGGAGCGGAATCGCTCCGCCGATTCGCGGGCCATCTCGACGATGCGCTGACCTTCGCGGCGGGCTTCGACCAGTTGCTCCTCCACCGCTGCTTGGGAGCTGGCAGCCTCCTCGCGGGCGCGTTCCGATGCTTCCAGGCTTTCCCTGATGCGGTCCGCCCGCTGGTCCATGAGTCGCAGTATCGGCTTGTAGGCGAACAGGAACAGCAGGCCCAAGACCAGCAGGAAGTTGACGAGGTAGATGAGCAGGCTTGGGAAATGGATTCCCAATGTCTCAAACATGTCGTACTCTTTCGCCGCGCTAGAAAATGAAGCCAATCATAATCGCGGCCACCAGGGCGTAGATGCCCAAAGCTTCGGCGAACGCGATGCCAAGAATCATGTTGGTCTGAATGTTGCCGGTTGCCTCGGGGTTGCGTCCGATTGCGCTCATGGCCGCTGCGCCCAGAATACCGATGCCGATCCCGGGGCCGATGAGCCCCAGGCCGATGGCGATGCCGGCGCCCAGTAGCTTGGCGGCATCAGCTTCTATCTGGGCAAGCGGTAAACTCAACAGTGCCGAAAGGATGTCCATTTTCCCTCCTTGGGTGTGTCAGTCCGAGTATAGAGTATGGGCGACCTTAGTCTTGCCGAGACGCGTAGATTGCGAAGATTCCGCCCAGTGCCGCGGCAGCTATCCCCACAGTTGCGAGCACCATGCCGAATATCAGTATTTCCATAAGTTGCCCCTATTAGAGTCCCTGTCTACGGGACTGTGTTGACGGGAGGCGTCTCTCCCACCGGTCAATGGTGTTCGTCGTGTCCTTCATGCTCGTGGGCCGTCATGGCGATGGCCGCGAACACCAGGGTCAGGCCAGCGAAGATCAGTCCCTGGATTAGGCCGACAAGCAACTCCAGACCGTAAACGCCAACGGTGGCAAGGAACGGTACCAGGAATGCGGATATAAGCACCAGGATTTCGCCGGCGGTCATGTTGCCGAACAGACGGAAGGTGAAGCTGACCAGCCTCACGAACTCGCTGAAGGCTTCCAGCGGACCAACGAAGAAAAAGTCTAGGAACCCCTGGAAGGCGTCTAGCATCTTGAATTGGAAAAGGGCGCTCACGCCGCGCGACAGGCTGGCCACCCGGATGAACTTGCCGAAGTAGCCGATGCCCAGCATCTTTATCCCTAGATATTCGACGAATACGAAGGACACCAAGGCCAAGGCCAGTGGCATGTTAATGTCCGTTCCGGCAGGCCGCAACAAATGCACTTCGATTACCCCGTCGACCTTGGAGCCAAGGGCAGGGTAAATCGGCAGAAGGCCAATCCAGGCATTGATGAGGACAAAGAGGAAGATGGTCGCAATCACGGGGAACAGCAACCGAGACCGGCGAGGGCCGACGGTGCCCTCGACGAAGCGCAGCAAGGCCTCGATGACTATCTCGCAGAAGTTCTGGAACCGCCCCGGAACCAACCGGGCCTTGCGAGCGCCGATAACGAAAATTCCGACTAAGACTATGCTGGCAATCCAGGACGAGAGGAGCGTGTTGGTGACTATGAAGCTGGTGCCTTTATAAGGCCCTTCCTCAAGGACCTCATGGCCGTGCTCGTCGAGCTTTTCCTCGCCGTATTCCCGCTCCTCGTGTTCTACGTGAAGGAACTCGATATAGTGCTCATAAGCACCACTTGGTGCAACAACCTGAGGGGGAAGGTGAACGGCGGGCTTGGGAATGAATGGCCCTTCTGCTGTCTTGCCGCTGGCCTTGTCTTCTTCGCTCTGGACAAAGCCGGCTCCGATAGCTCCAGTAATAAGTCCCGCCACCGCCAAGGCCACAATGACCAGCAGTCCAAAGAGAAGCACCCCGCGGCTCACGAGTCCTGTTCTCCGTCGGATCCGGTCTTGTGATAGGTAGTCCCGGTGCTAAACAAAGGCCTCACCATCTTGTAAAGTCCATAGAAGGCGGCGAAGGTGCCGAAAAGCACTCCAAGCAGGGTGAATATCGGCTTAGTTTCCAACTGTCGGTCCAGGAAAATCCCCACCACCACTCCAACTACTATGCAGGCCGCTACATACCAGCCCAGACCCAATAACCGCAGGGCAAGTAGCCGACGCTCCATTTCACCGCTTAAGCCGGGCTGCGCTCAACTCAAACGGCGGGATTTTATCACCGGGCATATCGAAAGTCAAACCGCTGATTTCGTCAAAACGGCCCCGGCGATCACTCGCCGGGGCCGCTATCTGCTGCCTTTTTCCACAGTCAGGTTACCTGTTTCCAAAGTCCTCGAGGTCTAGCGAGTCTATGAAGTCGGTAAAGGCCGACATCCCCTCCAGCTCTTCCTCTTTGACCTCAGTCCGCTGTTCACCCGAAGTCTGGACTTCCTCTCCGGGAGGGGTGAGTCTGTTTCCTTCCTTGTCCAATTGTATACCTGCCTTGTCGAGGACGGACTCGTTGGCGTAAATCGGCACTTGCGCCCGGACTGCAAGGGCCACGGCGTCACTCGGACGACAATCAATGTCTTCCTGGGCCCCGTTTACGTCAATCGTAATGGTGGCGTAGAAGGTGTCGTTCTGCAGATCGTTGACCAGAATGTGTTTGATGGAACCCCCCAGCTTCTCGATCACTTCACGCAACAAATCGTGCGTGAGCGGCCTGGGCACGCTGAGGTCCTGGAGCTTCACCGCGATGGCGTCCGCTTCCGCCGGGCCAATCCAGATGGGGAGGTAGCGGTCGGAATCATTTTCTTTAAGAATCACGACACGCTGGTAGTTCATCGGACTTACCCGGATGCTATCAACAGTCATCTGTTTCATTGACTATGCCTCCGAATGCAGTCCTTAATATCCAAAAGTGTAGTCCCGCGTGAAATTGCATGTCAACCCGAACGGTTTTCGTTGCCCTCTTCCAAGTGTCCATTGCATAGCAACAACAGGGGCTGCCTCTTCGGACAGCCCCTGTTTGAACAGCCTGTTGGTTGCCTGGGTGCGGTTGCCCCTAGCGGACCAGTTCGGGTTCCTCGAAGTAGCTCGAAGCCAGGCTGGCGGAGGCCGGGCCGGACAGAACGTCGATGCCCCGGCGCACCACGGAATTGATGCTGCTCACTTCCTGCTCCAGAGTGCGCAGGCTGCGAAGCGCGTAGGCGTCAGCTTCCGACCGGCAGGCTTGAGACTGTGCCTCCGCCTGTTCCACCATCCGCCGCGCCCGTTCTTCCGCATCACGGAGAATGGTCATCGCCCGCTGCTCGGCCTGTGAGACCAGCTCGTGCTTGTTCAGGCGCTCTCGGTAGTCGTCCTCGGCCATGGACTTGGTCCGGCGAGCGTCGGTCTGCGCCACGTTTAGGATGTGATCCTTCTGGGCCAGGACTTCCTCAGCTGCCCGAACTTCCTTCGGCACGGCCAGCCGCATCTGGTCCATCAGCTCCATTGCTTTCGTGCGGTCGACCAGGATGTGGCCGTTGATCCGGGACGACTTGCTGGTGTCGATCAGAGTCTCCATCTTGTCGATAACATTTATAATATCTATGACAACCCCCTCTCCCGGTCACTACCCTTCGACGACCGGATTTCCGAATTTCTCGTATAGTGCTTCTGCCACGTTGGGAGGAACCATCTCCCTGATGTCTCCGCCGAGCTTGGCAACCTCCTTTAACAGACTGGCGCTCACGAACATATAGTCTTGTGAGGTCATAAAGCAGACCAGGTCCACCGTCGGCTCCAGCTTGCGGTTCATGAAGGCCATCTCGAATTCGTACTCGAAGTCGAAGCCACTCCGCAATCCTCGGACTATCACTCCGGCCCCGATATCTCGGGCGAATCGAACGGTCAGACCGTAATACTTGACCACCCGCACGTTGGGCAGGTGCTCGCAAGCCAATTCAAATAGCTCAACCCTTTCGTCGGTGGTGAACAGTAGGCTCTTGGACGGCGTATCATATACGCTGACCACCACCTCATCGAACAAAACCGACGCCCGGGCCGCGATATCCAAGTGTCCCACCGTCACCGGGTCGAAACTGCCGGGATAGAGCGCGACTACCATGCCGTCACTGCCCCTTCGGCCTCATCTTCTAAGGTTTCATCTTCTAAGGTTTCATCACCGGGTTCGCTCAGGTAGAAGTTAAGCACGTTGTCTCCGTATTGGCGGAATTCCACCCGCCGCAGGGTGCCGTATGCGGCCCGCAGTTCAGTTTGCCGCGCATGCCCGGCTATCACCGTGCCGCCCAAGGCGATCAGCTTCGGCTGACTCGCGATCGCTTCCATCACCTGGTGATATGCTCCCATGCGGTAGGGAGGGTCCAGCAACACCAGGCTGTAACCGCCGTGCAGGGTGGCGAGCGATCGAATTGCATCTCCTTGTCGCACCGCAGCCCGCCTCTCAAACCCCGTGTTAGCCAGGTTCTCCCGCACGATCCCGCACTGCTTTCGGTCCCGCTCGACGAAGTCGCACCAACCTGCACCTCGGCTCAGGGCTTCTATTCCCAGGCTGCCGGTGCCTGCGTACAGGTCCAGTGTGCGTTTCTCCTGGTACTGCTCGACCGCCAGTATGTTAAAAATCGCCGCCCGTACCCGTTCGGTGGTGGGTCGGACTCCAGGAACGACCGCCCCCTTGAGGCGCCTTCCCCGTGCTTCCCCGCCGCCTACGCGCATGGTTCCGACACAGCCGAATTATACAAGTCCTCTGCTCTCTGTGCCCGAAAACATAACACAATTTTCAACTAATTTTAAGAACTTGGACAAATACATGCGTCCTATACCCCGTTTCAAGTTGACGCTAAATAGGGCCTGTGCTACCATCCGGCACACGCTACATCCTCCCAAAAGCGGTTTTTCGCTCTCCCTTTATGGCCACAGAACGGGAGCCAAAACGCTGGTAGGAGGAACTAAGGTTGGCACCCTATTGCTGTTACCTGCGGGAGACCGGGACAGATAGAGGTCCACTAAATCGATGAGCTTCAGCCAGCGATTGGCCGGTTTCACCCCTGACAGGGACTCGGTGTTGACCGTTGGAGTGTTCGATGGCGTTCATCTGGGCCACCGGCATCTCTTGGGTCAACTCATAGATTGGGCGGGAGCAGGTTGCGTCCCGGCCGTTATCACCTTCTCCAACCGCCCGATTACGGTTTTCCGCCCCGGAACTTTCCCAAGCTACATTACCACACCCGAGCATAAGCTCGATCTTCTGCGGGGCGCTGGTATTGAGCTAGTCGTGCCCTTGGAGTTTACCGAGGAGCTGTCTAGGGTTTCTGCCCGCCGGTTTGCCGAATTGCTAAGCAACACAATGCGAATGAAGGGCCTCGTTCTGGGCCCGGACTCTGCGTTGGGGCAGGGTCGCGAAGGCGACCTTCAGTATATGCAGGCCGAAGGTGAGCGTCTTGGCTTCTGGGTGCGGTCTGTCAGCCCGCTCGAAGTAAATGGACAGCCGGTCAAGAGCAGGGTGATTCGCGAAGCCCTGGTGGCGGGCGAAGTCGAGAGCGGGTCGAGGCTGCTGGGTCGTAACCATACCCTCAACGGCACGGTGGTGGTGGGCGACCAGCGCGGACGTACCCTTGGTTTCCCG
The DNA here is from genome assembly GCA_965261355.1 of Dehalococcoidia bacterium. Classification (GTDB taxonomy): domain Bacteria; phylum Chloroflexota; class Dehalococcoidia; order Lucifugimonadales; family UBA3495; genus VXOI01. The sequence goes on from OZ253464.1 coordinate 1,700,962, forward strand.
ACAGCCAACATTGACGTATACCCGGGTCTGCTCTGGCCAGGAGACGGAATTTACGCGACTTGGGCCCACATCGGCGGGAAGCGCCACCTGTCTGCCACCTCCATCGGCGTTCGCCCCACGTTCGGCCTCACTCAGAGGTTGGTGGAAGTCTACATAATGGACTTCTCAGGCGACCTGTACGGCCAGCACATGAACGTCGAGTTCGTTCAGAAGGTGCGAAACCAGGAAACCTTCGCCGACATCGATGCCCTGATAAGCCGCATTGAGCAGGATGTAGTCGAGTCCCGGGAAGTGCTGTCCGGGGCCGAATCCACCGGTCCAATTTCCGGGGAATAGTCGTAGGGGCTGTGTCACGTGTTGAGTCCTGTAACGCTGGATACGATAGTAAACCGCGGGGTGAGCGAAATAATTTCCCGCGAAGAGTTCGTCCGTCTGCTCCAGTCAGGCAGGACCCTGCGCCTCAAGATGGGGTTCGATCCCAGCAGGCCCGACATTCACCTAGGCCACGTCGTCGGGTTGCGCAAACTCCGTCAATTGCAGGATCTTGGTCATCAGGTCATCCTCATCGTTGGTGACTGGACCGCCCAGATAGGCGACCCCAGCGGTCAGTCCGCCACCCGCCCCATGCTTACTCACGAACAGGTCATGGACAATGCGGAGTCCTACCTGCGGCAGTTCTTCAAGGTGGTGGACAGGGACAGGACGCAGGTCGTCGAGCAGAGCGAATGGTTTGGCAAGTTCACCTTGGCCGACGTCATCGGCCTGACTGGACGCTTTACCGTGGCCCAGTTCCTGCAGCGGGCTGATTTCGCCCAGCGTTTTGCTGAACAGCGCCCCATAGCAATTACCGAAATGCTATACCCCCTTTTGCAAGCCTACGACTCCGTAGCCATCGAATCCGACGTCGAGTTCGGAGGTACGGACCAGATGTTCAACCTCCTCGTCGGCCGCGAACTTCAGGGCATGATGGGACAGACGCCGCAGCAGTGCTTCATGATGCCCATGCTCGTGGGGACCGACGGCATCCAGAAGATGAGCAAGAGCCTCGACAATTACATCGCCGTCGAAGAGCCACCCAACGACATGTACGGCAAGGTGATGTCGATCGAGGACGGCCTGATGGTTCGTTACTACGACCTCCTTACGGACCTGCCGTCCGATGCTCTGTCGGAATTGGAGCAGGACCTCACCACCGACTCCACCAACCCCATGGAGCACAAGAAACGGCTGGCATGGGACATCACCAGCCAGTTCCACGACCCCGCTTCCGCCGATGCCGCCCAGGCCCACTTCGAGCGCGTGGTGCAGGGCCGCAGCTTGCCCGATGAAATTCCCGAGATGTCCCTGGCCGGACTTATCGGCCAAAGCGGCGCTGACGACGAGGGTGTCCGTGCTGACCGCCTGCTCGTGGCGTCAGGACTCGCGTCCAGCAATGCAGAGGCCCGTCGGCTGCTCTCCCAGGGAGCCGTTGAGTTGATTTCTACCGCTGGCGAGTCTTCTCGCATCAGCGATGACCGGGCTGCAGTTTCCGTCTCACCCGGCGACGTCTTGCGGGCCGGCCGCCGCCGCTACGTTCGCTTCACAGCTTAGGCCCGGCCTGCTCCGCTGTTCGGTTCTTCTTTCCGAGACCAGTTGCGTTGACACCCGGCACAGCCCCTCACTAGACTTTCCGATATACCCCCGGCTTCCTCGCCCAACGATTGGCGAACCCGGTCGTAGCCTCTTGCCCAGAAACGGTAGTTACGGAGGTACCCATTGAGTTTCGACCAGGAACTGCAAAGCCTCGAAGAACGAACGGCCAACTGGCGCCGGCGTCAGGACCAGTCCGCCCAGAGGCGTCCGGAATTCCGAACCCCTTCACAGCTGCCGGTCGACCAACTTTACACCGCAGTAGACACCTCCGGTGATGGCGACCTTGAGGCGGTCGGACTTCCTGGCGAGTTTCCCTATCTTCGCGGCATCCACGACACCGGCTACCGTGGCCGTTTTTGGACCTTTCGAATGTTTGCCGGGTTCGGCCGACCTCAGGAGACTAACGAGCGCTTCAAGTTCCTGCTGGAACAGGGGCAGACCGGCCTTTCCGTCGCCTTCGATATGCCAACCTTGTACGGCTACGATACCGATGACCCTCGCGCTTTCGGGGAGTTCGGCACCTGCGGCGTCGCTGTTTCCTCCCTTGCCGATATGGAGACCCTGTTCGACGGCATTCGCCTTGACGGCATCACGACTTCGATGACAATCAACGCCCCTGCCGCCATCATCTGGGCCATGTACGTGGCACTGGCCGAAAAGCAGGGGGCTTCGCTGGACAAGATCGGGGGCACAATTCAGAACGATATCCTGAAGGAGTACATCGCCCAGAACGAGTACATCTTCCCCCCGCAGCCATCCATGCGCCTCGTCACCGACACCTTGGAGTTCGCCTCGAAGCACGTGCCGCGCTGGAATCCCATCAGTATCAGCGGTTATCACATTCGAGAGGCCGGCTCCAATGCAGTGCAAGAGTTGGCCTTCACGCTGGCCGACGGGTTCGAGTACGTCCGCCACGCCCAGGAAAGGGGACTCCACGTTGACGAGTTTGCCCCGCGCCTAAGTTTCTTCTTCAACGTGCACAACAACTTCTTCGAGGAGATCGGCAAGTTCCGCGCCGCCCGCCGCATCTGGGCTCAGGAGATGCGCGATACCTTCGGCGCGACGGACAGCCGGTCGCTCAAGCTGCGGTTCCACGCCCAGACTTCAGGTCAGTCGTTGACCGCACAGCAGCCGGATAACAACGTGGTTCGCGTGTCGCTCCAGGCCCTTGCGGCGGTATTGGGTGGATGCCAGTCCCTTCATACCAACGGGAAGGACGAGGCATGGGCCCTCCCGTCGGAGGAGGCGGCCCTCCAGGCCCTGCGCACCCAGCAGATAATTGCTCACGAGACCGGGGTTACTGACACCGTCGACCCGCTGGGCGGCAGCTACTTCTTGGAAGTGATGACCAACCAGCTCGAGGCCGGCAGCTACGATTACTTCCGCCGGATCGAAGACGTGGGCGGCGTGATACCCGCGCTGGAGACCGGATTCCTGCAGCGCGAAATTGCCGATGCGGCCTACATCTACCAGATGGAGGAAGACCGCCGGGAACGCATCACCGTCGGCGTCAACGAGTACAACACCGGGGAGGAGTCGGACATCCCTCTTCTGCGCGTCGACCGCGAGGGCGAGCGCATGCAGATCGAGGGCATCAACGAGGTTCGCCGCACCCGCGACAACCGTGAGGTGGCTGAGAAACTGCGCTCCCTCGAAGCCGCCGCCCGGGGCAGCGAGAACCTCATGCCCCCCCTCATCGACGCGGTCAAGTCATACGCCACGCTGGGCGAGATGATGGACGTCTTCCGTGAAGTGTTCGGCGAATACCAGCCCACCTGGGCCTTCTGACACCTCCAGTTGACCCGACCAACAGCGGCGAACATGTTCGCCGCGACTAACAGGTACAAGAATCGAAGGCCCCGAAGTGCATCGGGGCCTTTTGATTTGCCTGCGGTTCTTGGGGCGGGTCTCTAGTCTTCTTCTTCTCGCATCCGCTTGGCTTCCTCGATGACTCGTGGCTCCAGATTGGCCGGAACCGGCTCGTAGTGGTCGTATTCCATGGAGTACGAGCCGCGACCCTGCGACAGTGAGCGCAGGTCCTGGGCGTAGCGCAACAGTTCCGACTGTGGTACCTCTGCCTCGATGACGGTTACCCGATCCTGCGGATTCATTCCGAGTATGCGACCGCGCTTCACGTTCAGGTCGCTCATGACATCGCCCGTGTACGCTTCCGGCACCGTTACCGACAAGCGCATCACCGGCTCCAGCAGGATGGGGCTGGCTTCGCTGACGCCCTTCTTCAATGCTTGAACGCTCGCGATTTCAAATGACATTCCCGACGAGTCGACACTGTGGAAGCTCCCGTCGTACAGGACTGCCTTGAGATCGACGATCGGGAAGCCAGCCAGGGCACCCTCGTCCATCGCCTTGACCACGCCCTTTTCCACCGACGGGATGTACTCCCTCGGCACCTTTCCGCCGACAACTTCATTGCCAAATTGGAAGCCTTGGTCTCGGTCCATTGGCTCCAAACGCAGGACCACATGGCCAAACTGCCCGTGGCCACCCGATTGTTTCTTGTGGCGGTATTCGATCTGCGTGGTGCGGGTGATGGTTTCCTTGTAGGGAACCCGTGGCAACTTGACCCGCAGGTCCGCCCCGAACTTCCGCTTGATTTTGTCTATCGCCACGTCGATCTGGGCGTCGCCCAAGCCAGTGATCAGCGTCTCGCTGGTGCTCGCGTTTCGCGACATCTGGAGGCTGGGGTCCTCCTCCACGATGCGGCTGAGGGCCAGCGACATCTTGTCCAGGTCCGCCTTGGACGCTGGTGATACCGCCACCCGGTAGTAACCCACAGGCATCTTGATGGGTTCGAACGTCGCCTGGTTGTCGCGGGTGCACAGCGTGTCGCCGGTCACCGTGGAAGACAGCTTGCCTACCGCGCCGATGTCCCCTGCGGCGACTTCGCCCAGGTTTTCCTGGTTCTTGCCTTTGGGCAGGTAGAGCTGTCCAATCCGCTCCGCCTGGCCCTGGTTGGCGTCATAAACTTCCGAGTTGCTCTTGATAGTGCCCTGGAATACGCGGAAGAGAGAGAGTTTTCCCACAAAGGGATCGGCGGTCGTCTTGAAGACCAAGGCTGACAGCGGAGCACCGGGATCAGCTTCAAAGGAAACTTCATCGCTGGAACCGACCTTGGTAAGACGGGGCTTTACGCCGTCCATTGGCGAGGGCATGTACGACTGGGTCATGGCCAGGAACTCGAGGACGCCGATGTTCTCGGTAGCCGACGCGGCCAGGATGGGGACCAGCTCGCCGCGCAGCACGGCGCCGCGCAGCGCAGCCTCGATCTCCTCGGCGGTCAACTCCTCGCCGCTAAGGTACCGGTCGGCCAACTCGTCGTCGCTCTCGGCCGCCGCTTCGATCAGGCGCTCACGGGCAGCTTCAACTTCGTCGGCAAGAGCCGCAGGAACGTCGGTATTGGGGTCCGCCGCGCTGATGACGTCCTTGAAGCTGTCAGCCTGGCCCACCGGAACCTGGAAGGGGACGCACTGCCGGCCGAAGGTTGCCTGGATATCGGCCACGTTCCGCTCGAAGTCAGCGTTCTCCCGGTCCATCTTGTTAACCACGATGAGGCGTGCCAGGCCCCTGTCCTCGCACATATTCCATGCACGCTCGGTGCCTACGTCCACCCCAGAGGTCGCGTCAACCAGGAGGGCCGCAGCTTCGACCACCCGCAGCGCGCCGACCACTTCACCCCGGAAGTCGTCATAGCCCGGAGTGTCCAGGAAATTCACCTTGCAGCTGTCATTGTTGATTGCGATGAGGGTGGTCTGGGTGCTTCCGCCCCGCTTGATTTCTTCCGGTTCGTAATCGGAGACGGTGTTGCCGTCCTCAATGCGGCCCTGTCGGGTCACCGCCTTGGTGCTGAAGAGCGCCGCCTCGCAAAGCGAGGACTTGCCGGCTCCTGAGTGGGATAGAAGGGCCACGTTTCTTATGCTGCTGGCATCCATATGGGGCTCGCTCCCTTTGGCTGAATACCTACGCCCATTCGACGCTTGTGGAAACGGAGGGCGACGAATGCCGCATACCGCACAAGCGCAACAGGCGTCTGGCGGCACATTTAGGCCATTTTAGTAGTAGAAACCAAACGGCGCAACAATTGAGTATCGGCGCGCACCGTTCCTCTTCATACGCGGATTGCCGGGAACGCAGTTTTTCTTCTGTGTGTCAATTTTCGTAAAGTTTTGTAAGGTAAAGGCGGTCTACCGGAGGGAGTCCGCTAGCGCAAGGTTGGCAATTGACAATAGGTCATTTGTACCATAGTACAGGGACGCCAACATGACCTGCAACAGGAAAATGTCAGCGGACCGTTAGTCGTCGGCAGGAGGCATGAAGGGCCTGAGCAGCAGCTCGTACACTGCAGCGCCCAGTGGACCGCCCACTAGGGGTCCAACTATGTAGGCCCAGAACCCGCCGGAAGGCCCCGGAATCGCCATCTCGCCCCATCCCGCGAAGAAGGACACCAGCCGAGGCCCGAAGTCCCTTGCCGGGTTCCAGCCCCCCTGTGTCAGCGGCGCCAGCATGCTGATCATTAGTGCGACGGTCAACCCGATGAGCACGGGAGCCAGGTGCTTTACCGGCAGGGCGCTGTTTCGGCGGTCAATCAACGCGAATATCATCAGCACCAGGATGCCCGTCCCGACGGCTTCCACCGCTGCGGCCCCCAGTGGGGATACCAGCGCAAGGGCCGCATCACCGGTGCCAGCCGCCTCTGGGTTGGGGAAGTACTCGCCGAACATCATGGCGGATAGCTGGCTGCCCGGCTCGCCCCTGGTGACTCCTTGTTGCTCCTCGAACCGCCGTATGAACGATCCGTATAGCGACAGCACGGAAATCCCGGCCAGGACGCCACCCAGCAACTGCGAGGCCCAGTAGGGGAGCAGCAGGCGCAACGGGAATTCCTTTGGACGAAACAGCGCAAAGGCCAGGCTGACGGCAGGGTTAAGGTGTGCGCCGGAAACGGCGGCCGTGAGGTAGATTGCCAGCGAAACGCCCAAGGCCCATCCTACGGCAACCTGCCAGAGACCCGCCTGCGCCCCGGCCAGAACCGCGGCGGCCACCACCGCTGTGCCGGCAAACACCATCAGCCAGGTGCCGATTACTTCGGCAATGCAGCGTCGAAGAAGGTCGGGACAGCGGGAGTTGCGCCACCTGAAAAAACGACCCATCCGGCGTGGTACCGGACCGGACAGGCCGACGGTAGGCGGTTCAGCCACGTTGGGCGTAGACCCCTACGGCAAAGGAACGAACTGGACAGGAAAAACGAACTGGACATGAAAGAGGAAGGAGAGGTGAGACCGGTAGCGATCGGTTCACCGGCGGAGCAGGCTCGACAGGGCGCAAGCTCGTCCTATGCTGCATACCAAAATGCTATCTCCATTCCTCGCTCCAAATCAAGCCCATTTTCGGGAAAATCTTGGTCCCGGCGGAAATTCGGCTGCGACCGGTTTGGGCGAGGCGAGCGGAACCCTGCGGTTTTGCACATTGGAATGGGGTCAATCAAGGGAATGGGGTCGATCAAGGGAATGGGGTCGATCAAGCTGGCAGGCGAATGGTGAAACTACTGCCTTCACCCAGGACGCTTTCTGCCTCGATTGTGCCACCGTGCGCCTCCACCAGGCGTCGGGCGATGGTCAACCCCAGACCTGCGCCTCCCGTGCTCCGGTCTCGCGACGGGTCTGTTCGATAGAAACGGTCGAACAATCGGGGTAGGTCTCCCTGTGAAATGCCGGCCCCCGTATCAAACACCGCCACCTCGATGGCACCGTCGGCGGCGCGAGCTGATACAGTTACCTGCCTGCCCTCCGGAGTGTGGTTGATGGCGTTATCAAGAAGGTTGCCGACGACCTGAGAGATGCGTGTGGGGTCCAGTTCCGCATCGCGGAGAGAGCCATCAATCTGGAGACCGAGTTCTACGCCTTCAGCCTCTGCGCGTGGACGCACCGCTTCCACGCAGGAATGCAACAGGTCTGCCAGGTTGACGGGTGCCACGTGCAGCTGCAGGGCGCCGGCTTCCACCTGGGCCAGGAGTCGCAGGTCCTCCACAAGGCGCGACAGGTGGACCGCTTGGCCGTGGATGGTGTCGATGGTCTCCGCGTTGGGCTCGACCAGTCCGTCCCTTATGGCCTCCAGGTACCCTTGAATGTTTGACAGTGGAGTGCGCAGTTCGTGGGCCACGTCGGCGGTCAGGTTGCGACGTTGCCGTTCGGCTTCCTCCAGGCCTTCAGCCATGGCGTTGAAGCTGTGGGCCAGTTCCCGTATCTCGGTGGGTCCCCTGGTATCGGCGCGCTGCGCCAGGTCGCCGTCTCCCAGCCGCCGGGCCGTTGCCCCCAGGCCCTGGAGCGGGGCCAGCGTACGCCGCGACAGCAGCCATACCAGCAGCGTTCCCAGAGCAGCCGCACCAATGCCTGCCCAGAACAGGGACCGGTTCACTACGGCGGAAATGTTCGATGGCGCTGGATTAGTCAGCACCGCACCCTGGAATTCCGGCCCGGGTATGCCTGTTGTGGAAACCGTGAACGCCCCAACCTCTTCGCCATCTTTGATGACCGGGAACTTTTTCGCTTCGAATTTTCTATTCCCCCAGCCCCTTGATGGCCTGCCGTATGGCGCGGGAGGGAGATTCGAGTGCGAATCCGCGACCAATCCTCCCGACGAGTCGTAAACCTGGATACGGGCCCCGGAAACGGAACCCGCCCGCTCGAGAATTTCCTGCAGTGCGACCTTGTCCTGCTGCCAGTCCTGTCTTGCCGCGTAATAGTCCGACACGAATCGATGCACCCGCGCCACCTGTGCCGAGTCCCTGTCCCTCTCGAACCGTTCAGCTTGCTTGCCTGCCACTACTCCGCCCGCCAGCCCGATGAGCGCCAGCGCCATGACCAGTGCCACCACAAACCCCAGGGCCAAGCGGAACTGCAGGCTCGAAAATATGCCGGAGCGAAATGCGGGCAACTACTCTATTTCCTTGGAGCGGATGCCTATAGGGTCTGGTCCAGGCGGTAGCCGCTGCCGTACACCGTCTGGATGAACCTCTGGCTCCCTCCCGGTGTGGCGGCAAGCTTCCGGCGCAGGCTGGAAACGTGGGCGTCCACCGTCCGATCGAATCCGTCGAATTCGTCCCCGAGCGCCCGGTTGATGATTTCGTCTCGCGTGAAGGTGCGTCCAGGCTGACGCATAAACAGGACCAGAAGCCGAAACTCCGTGGGAGTTAGCCTCACCTCGTTGCCCGATACCGTTACCCTGCGACCCCGCAGGTCAAGGTCGACGGGACCGCACGACAGCGTCCCCATACTGTTCGACTCGTCTTCCCTGATCGTACGCCTGAGCACGGCCCGGACCCTGGCTGCCAGTTCGCGAGGGCTGAACGGCTTGGTGACGTAATCATCTGCTCCAAGGTCCAGCCCAGCCAGCCGGTCCTCTTCCTCCACCCGAGCCGTCAGCAGTATGATCGGCACCGAGGACTCCTGGCGCAGTGTCTGGCAGACATCCAGCCCGTTCACCCCTGGCAACATCACATCCAGCACGATCAAGTCGGGCTGTTCGTCCCGTGCCAGGGCAAGCCCGGTTGGCCCGTCGCCGGCCGATACCACCCGGTGGCCGTCGCGTTCCAGGTAAAGCCGGGCCAATTCCAGCACGTTGCGATCGTCATCTACAACCAGCACAGTGTGTTCCGCCTGGCGATTGTCCATGCTCATGTCGTTTCCGCCTGGGAGGATGGACCGGCGAGAATGCATTGGAGCGCAGAAAGGCAAGCTGCCCTACTGCGCCCTCTGCAATGAATGTCCGCGCCGTAAATTTTGGCTTATTGTGTGCAGCCCTTGGTCCGCCGCTGCGGGAGTTGCCGTGGTTTCCGCTCCACCGTCTCTACCGATGGCGCCCGCGCCCCCAGAGGCCCTTGCCGCCGAAGCTGCTCCTGTGTCCGCGCTTTCCGAACCCCTTGCCCCAGTCTCCGGACTCGATATTCTCGCGTATGGAATCGGCCTCTTCCTCCGTGATTCGTCCGCTGTCAATGGCGGCTTGCAGCCTTTCCTCCAACGCGTCGGTGCGGATGCCCTCGAGGGCCTGCTCGATGGCGTCGGCAACGTCGTCGCCTTCAACATCCAGCTCCTCGCCCACGCGGCTGGCGAAGTCCTCACTGTCGTCGCCCTTTAACCCGTAGCCGCGCCAGCTCGCCGAATCGGCCTCGTCGCGATACTCCTGGGCCTGCTCCTCGGTTATGCGGCCCTCGTCGATGGCGTCCTGAAGCTTCGCTTCCAGGGCTTCGTCGAACATTTCTTCCGACACTGTCTTGATGGCATCTGCGGTGGCATCTGCGTCGGTGCCCAGCGTCTCGGCGACCCGACCCGCCAGATCTTCGAGGGCAGCGTCGGGGGCCTCTTCCCGTACATCCGATTGGGCCTGGGCAATGGCGTCTGCGGTTTCGTCCGCATCGGTATCGAGGATTTCCGCGACCTTTGAAGCTACTGCCGCCTGCCGTTCATCATGGTCGCCTCGGCCCAAGCCCCATCCGTGTCCCGGTCCACCCCATGCCCACGCCACTCCGCCGGAGAGCGCTGCACCCAGCAGCACGACGGCCAGCGTAATCAGTATCCACCTTCTCCTCATAGCGATTCCCCCAGTGCTCCGTACTCGCGTGGCGCCACCACCCCGCTGTGGATACTAATTTAGACGCTGATGTTTAAGACATTTTGAAGGAAATCCGGAAATCCGGATTTCCTTCGATTCGGCGTGGTTCGATTCGGCGTGGATACTGGCTCGTGCGCCCCCGGCGAATCCGGAGCTAGAACGCGGGCCGGTTCAGCACCGACTGGTCCACTTTGCGCAATATCATGCGGCCGTCGTTGCCGTCGCCCAGTAGCTGTCCCCCGTCAACCATCACCTTGCCGCGTAAGATGACGGTGGTGGGCCACCCGTCGACATCCCAGCCCTCCCACGGGCTGTAGTCTCGAACGTGGAGATCGGAGACTGCCAGCGCCTTCTTCACCGACGGGTCGATGATGCAGAAGTCAGCGTCGCTGCCCGCGGCGATGCACCCCTTGCGCGGGTACATTCCCAGCAGCTTGGCAGCGTTGGACGACGTTACGTCCACGTACCGCTCCAGCGACATCCCTCGCTTGACCACGGCCTCGGAATAGTTGACCCCCATGCGGATTTCGATGCCGACGTTGCCGCCGCGAATGTCCCGCACGTTGGTTCCGGCAATCTTGTCCAGGTAAGTGGTGAAGCTGCTGTCCGTGGCGGTGAACGACAGGTCGCCCTGCATGATGCCGTCCCACAGCGCGGTACGGTCCTGGTCGAACTTCAGCGACGGGTAGGTGTGATACTTCATCCCATCTGATTCCTTGTACTGCTCAGCCTCGAAGGACAGTGCCAGCGTGAGCACCTCCCCATATACCGGCATACCGGCAGCGCGGGCCTCGGATATCACGTCCAGCCCGTCCGAGGCGGTTACGTGCACGAAGTACATTCCCACGCCCGTCTGCTGCGCAAGCCGCACAACGTGGCGGAAGGCCAGGTCTTCCACCCGCTTGGAGTGAATGAGGTGGACATTGTGCCAGTCCCACAGGCCCCGCTGCTGGGCCATGAGGTAGTTGTACATCACCAGCTCGTCGTCTTCGCCGTGGACCGCCAGCACCCCGCCGTGGCGGTGCATCTGGTCCATCAGGTCGCCCAGCCTGCCCGTGTCAATCCTGCCGATGGGGGTCAGGCTGGTGCCTTCGGCCCCGGGCGGGCGGATGTTGGTGGTGAAAATCTTGACGCTGGGGAATCCGGCCTCCACCAGCTCGTGGAACCGGGCGATGGAGTCCGGTGAATTGCCCTCCCGATATATGCAGTGGGTGGTGTAATCGGTGTAGGCATTCCCCTGCCAGACGTTCATGTAGTCGTGGATGCCGGCGGCCAGGTCCCCCTCGCTGGGCACGGGAGCGAAGTCGACGACAGTGGTGGTGCCGCCCCAGATGGCCCCAAGCGAATGCACGGCCGGCCCGGCGTTCGGTGTGCCTGGCACCGTCTCGCGAGCGCCTGCCTGCACGTTGGCGGCGGCGTGGGCGTGGGCCTCTACACCGCCTGGCACCACGATTTTGCCCGAGGCGTCAATCACCGTGGCTCCATCTTCCGGCAGCACTCCTGGCAGGGCCACGGCCACGATTTGCTCCCCCGCCACTCCCACGTCCCAGTTCCCGACACCCGAAGGTGTAACCACCTGTCCGCCCTTGATCAGCATGTCCAGCATCGCTTCGCCTCCTTACGGGTGAGTGTGGTCCCTTGATGCCAAGACAACCCTCCGGCCCTATTGGGTGCTAGCTATCGGAATTGCAGTAAATGGTTATCCCCTGCTCGTCAATATGACGCTTGAGCGGCTCATGCCGAATGTGTTCGTAGGCTTGCACGTCGCACTTCTGCGGGATGGGCAAGTCCTCCAGATCCAAAACCAGCAGGCCCACCAGATGCCTGTCCGCTATGCCCACTGTTGCCAGGTCAATGTCTGATCGTGGTTTGGCGCGGCCAGTGGCATATGATCCAAAAAGCCTGACCGCGGTTAAGTGGGAGTACTTCGCAAAAACGCTCCGCAGCTGCTCAAGAGTGCTTTCCGGTAGACTGAGATCGGTCATCATGGTATCTCTTCCAACAGCCGATCATGCAACTCTCCCAGGACTTGTAGGTAGTTGTCCCGAATGTTGCAGAGCACCTCTTCAAGCAGATCGATGTCGTAGCGATGTGAGGTTTTTCGCCGGTCTTCGAGCATGTCAATCCAAGTCTGTCCTTCACCGACCAGCCCTGAAGCGAAGGCAGTGCGAATGGCATTACGCGGCGTCACCGAATCCATCAACACGCCGTCATACTCCAACCGGTCCTTCAGAGTGTTCCGACTGAGTTCAAACTGAATTCGAATCGCTTGATAACTTCCTCTTTTTCCAAGTCGTTCAACTGTTCAATCTCGCGCGTAAACGCTTCCCTCAACAAAGAGTAGGCCCGCGAAAAATTGCGAAAGCGGTAATGCCACCGAACTTCCTGCGTCAAAGTCTCTCTATACTCCCCATTGCTGCTAGCCAATCGGCTTCGCCACCCGTTCTACGTTGAACCCGTACAGCCCCGCCGCAGCCCCCGCCACGATGCTCGCCTGCTCCTTCTCGGGCACCCCCTCCAGTATCTCGCTCAGCACCTCGCGGGAGCGCGGGAAAGTTGACTCGGAATGCGGGTAGTCGCTGCCCCACATCAGCCGGTCCACGCCGATGACGTCGCGCAAGCGGATGCCGACCGCATCCTCCTGGAAGCTGAGGTACACGTTGTTGTGGAAGAAATCGCTGGGTAGAACGTCGCCCTTAAACCTGTAGAAGGCCTCCTCCTGCCGCTCCACGTAGGTGTAGTCCATGGAGTCCAGCAGGTACGGCACCCACGCCAACTCGAACTCCACGATGGCCAGCTTGAACTTCGGGTAGCGCTCGAACACGCCGGAGAAGATGATGTCGCACAGCGATGTCGCAGGGTAGAAGACCTTGGTCGCACGCCCGCTGGCATCCTGCACTGCCATCGCGCCTGCCCCTCGGCTGCGACCCTCGCGGCGCGTGGCCGTGTGCAGGCTGACCGGTATCTCCAGGTCCTGCGCTGCGGCCCAGAAGGGCTCGTACTCCGGGCTGTCATATCGCCGGCTCTCCTGTGGGTATTCCGTGATCATCGCCGCAGCCATGCCCATGTTGGCGCAGCGTTCTAACTCTGCTACGCCTTCCGATACGTCGTCGAGATTGATCATCGCCACGCCTTTGAGACGGTCGGGATTGTAGGAGCAGAACTCCGACAGCCAATCGTTGTAGGCTCGGAAGATTGCGGACATCAGTAGCGAATCGGCAACCTTGTAGTAGAACAGCCCCTGCGACGGGTACAGCAGTTCGCCGGAAACACCGTCGATTTTCATGTCGCGGATGTGCTGCTCGGGGTCGTATCCGCCAGCGTGAACATCTTCGAATCGGCCGTGGGCGGAAATCTGCTCGGGGTTCTCGAAACGCGCGCCGGCGTTGGAGATGAGGCCGATCCCTGCGATCATCTGGTCCCTTTCTACTACCAGGTGGTCAACATCTCCCACTCGCTGCATTCGCGGCGCTCGGTCCCGGAACTCCGCGTCGATGCGCTCCGCCCAGAGGTCGGGTGGCTCAAAAACGTGTGAGTCCGACGAGATGACGAGCAGGTTGTCCATTCATGCCTCCCGGTCTGGTCGCGTCGAATGCGGCCCGGCTTTGAAAATGATAGACTATTCTATCATCAACCTTTCCCCAATCATGCGGCAACGAGCGAAATATCCGGCAGAAGAATGGCCTCCATCCCGTTGGCCAACTCCCATGCGTAACGGCCCTCGGACCCCAGGCGGGCCTGAACGGAGCTGAGCGGCATCGAGGCTAAGCGACCCATCGTGCCGACGCCCCATCTTCGCAGCCGTTCCTTGTTTCCCGGTGAAATGGGCAACATGTCGATGGCGTGGCTGCTCAGAAAGGCCGCAGTGTCGCCCGGCGCCTTGACCGCTCGCCCGGTCGATGCCGTGGCGGCGGCAACATAGGCGGTAATCTTCCCGGCAGCCACCCCGATCCGCGGTTCGAAAGCGGCGGGCGCAACCTGAAGCAGTGAGGCGATCAGGCTCGCTTCTCCACCGTAAACCGAAGCGATTCCCTCCAGGGCGGCGTACAGGCATCCCTTCTCGCCCCTTTCCACCGTAGGACATCGCTCCTCCAGCGCGTGCGCCATCCGGTCGAACACATCGTCGTAGTATTCACCGTTGGCCTGCAGCACAGTGGCATCCGGGCACTTTGAGATGGCCTCTTGTAGCTCCATGCCCCTTGAGACGCCGAGTACTTCCGGAGAATGGTCGTAGACCGCATCCGACTGACCCCGGTGTTCCACGAGCAGCAGTGGCCGGTCGCGAAGGGCCGGAAAACGTTGACGTTCCGCCTTTACCGGGAGGTGGGTGATCAGCAGGCAGGCGATGCTGCCTGAGGCTTTGGAGGTGGACATTGCCGAGACCTTCAGGTGCTGTCGAATTGAGGCTGTGCGTCACTAATTATAAAGAACGCCCGTTCGAAATCCAATGGGCATCTGTCAGTAATGCCAGTCGGGAAACTTTGACTGCAGAAACCGGATAGAATTGCCTGCCCTCATCGGCTAATCTTGCACCCATCGGAAATCTGCGGAACGAGGAACCCACTTGAAGAACTGGCCCAGGGACCTTTCTCCTCAGGAACTCGCTGAGTGGCTCAACGAGCAGTACGGCGAGGAAACGCTGATGAACCGCCTGAAGATGCGAGTGCTTGAGGTGGGGCCGGAACGCGCCGTCGTGGAACTGCCGGTACATCCCGGCCTGTACACTCCGCACCACTACATCCACGCTGGAGTGATGGTCTCGTTGGCCGACACTGCCGCGACGTTGGCCTCAGTGGCGGCCTACCGCGGCGAACTGGAATCCGAACAGCTGCCTGTTGCGGTGTCCATTTCCAGCCAGGTCGTCTCCAACATCCAGGAGGGACTGCTGGTCGCCGAGGCCACCATACCTCACCCGGGCCGCACCCTCGTCGCTGCCACCACCCGGGTTACCGATGGCAACGGCAGGCTGCTTGCCCTCGTTAACTCCACCCACTTCGTCCGCCCGCCCGCTACCTGAACGACCACTTGGTAAACGAAAGGCAGTATGTGAGGCCCCTAATGACCTTCTCTCGGATTCAAACCCCTCCCTTCGAACTTGAACAGATGTGGAACGCGGTGCTGTCGCGAGATTCCAGCTTCGACGGACAATTCGTCTACGCCGTCCGTTCCACGGGAATCTACTGCCGGCCGACATGCCCCAGCTGGCGCCCGCGTCCGTCCCAGGCGGTCTACTTCGCCGCGCCCAATGAGGCCAGGAGCGCCGGGTACCGGCCCTGCCGTCGCTGCCGTCCGGACCTCAATGGCGAAGCTGCGGAACTGGTCCCGCGCGCGTGTGAATACATCGACGCCTACACCCTAGAAGCCGGGCCGAAAAGCCCTGGATGGGGAGAGAGATTTCGGCAGTAAAGCCGGGGCGAACAGAATCTGGGACCACAGCAGTCCGAGCCGGACAGCGCCGAAAATGGCCGTAGCATGGGCGACCACACCGTGGGAAACAGCCTGGACATCACTGGGGACGGCACTGAGGACGGCGCGGTGGCGCGGAAGCCCACCGCCGACACTGTCCGACAGCTCGATTTTGCCCGCCACCAGGGTCAGGTTGGCCACTGTAGCCGCTAGGTACAGCTGGAATCGCGTCTTGGCGCGTCCGAAGTAGCGGGACTGGCGAATGCCCAACTGGACCAGTCGGGCCAATCTGTGCTCGACCACCACGCGTCGCGCTCGATATTCGTCATACCCGGCGCTCTGTTGCAACGCACGGGCCTGTTGCAGGAGAGCCTCCTGGGGATGGATCAGCACCCGCCGTCCCTTCCTGCCCTTGGCCGAGATGCACTGAGACCGCAGGGGACATGTCATACATTCGGACCCGTCGAACTGGAAGGCCTGCAAGTGGTGTATCCGACCCGCGGCATCCGTACGCCGTCCCGCTGGCACTATGGTGTGGGTGACCTGCCCTGCCGGACAGGTGCAACTGCCCGCCACCAGGTCGATGACAAAGTCATTCTTGGGAAAGCGCTGCCGGTCGGGCCGTCCCGGCACCCGGGCAATCAGGGTGCGGCCCGCGTCGGCGAAGGTCTGCCTGGTAGCTCCGTCTCCATAGGCGGCGTCGCCCATGGCCTCCTGCACCGGCACACCGGTGTTGGCCTCGCTCTGTTCTACCAGTTCCAGCGCCCCCAGGTTGTCCGGAGCGTTGCCCGGCAGTACCTCCACGGCGGTGATCAGCTGGGTGTCGGTGTCAACCACAATCGCCGCCTTGTGTCCGTCGAAGCGTCTCCTGCTGCTCTTGTGCCCGTGGCGCATCTCAGGGTCGTGCACCGACATCATCCGGTCCTTGCTCACCCCGTCCTTGAGGCTCACGCCGTCATCGCCGTCGCCGTCGCCACCCTTGCGCTCAATGTCCTGGAGCAGCAACTGCCCCAGCAGTTCCGCCGCCGCCACTATCTGCTGACGCTCAGCACCGTCCTCGGGCAACTCCCCCTGGGCCAGCCGCGATAATTCCAAGAGCCGGTCCGCGTCTCCCACAATCCCCGCCAGCAGTGCCGTCCGCGCCCGCTTGTCCGACCAGTCGATGGTCGCCTCTCCCTTGATGCTGGAGGCGAGGTACCGCCCGTATCCCCGGGCCTTGGCCCATTTCCCGACGCTGATTCCCTCAACCTGCGCCAGCGCCCGCATCAGCTTGACGATCCCGTCGGCCAGCAGATTGTAGGTGTCCCTCACCGCGCCCCGGCCCAGGATGTTGGTCGTGTCCAGAGCCACCTTCATGCTGCGCCTCTTCAGGTAGCCCGACTCCCGGGCGAGGCGCACGCTGGACTCGAATACCTCCCGCACCCTGTCGTGCAGGATCAGCTGGGCCCGGAACACCTGGAGCGTGCTTTTGGCGAAGGGCCTGTCCTCCACCTCAATCCCCAGAGCCACCTTCCAGCGGATGTCGAAGTCGGCCCGGGCCTTGGCCTCGGCGTCGCTCACCTTGTCGTGGGTCTGCAACAGCAGCGCCGTGGCCAGCAGGCTGGGCGGCACGCTGTCCCGGCCGTTGTCAGCGCAGTAGAACACCGCGAAATCGGAGTCCTGGAACAGCCGGCCCCGCAGGGAAGCCAGCAGACCGTAGAAGGTGTCCTTCCCCACGTGGTCCAGGTACAACCGGTCCGCTTCCCAAAGACCCCTCTGGTCCGAACGCTCTCCCAGCATTCTCAACCCTCGCTACTCTTGTTGACCCCAATTATAAATGCTCGGCGACTCAAACCACTTTCCGGCCAGATTTCTAGACCACGACTCGCACCCCACGATGACGGAACTATCAAACGCCCTTCACGTGCCCGAGTCCAGGCTGATCCGCCTGTTCAAAAAGGAAACTGGCCTAACGCCGTCCCAGAACGGTCGCGGGCGGCCGCTGGAGCGCTTCAAGGCGATGGTAAAGGAGGGCGAGAACGTGACTGAAGCGATGTATCAGGCCGGTTATGGTTCTTCAAGTCGCTTGTATGAAGATGCCGGCCGACAGATCGGCATGACACCGGCCAGCTACCGGAAGGGAGGAGCAGGCGCGGTTATAAGGTACATTGTCGCCGATTCCGCCTTGGGCGACCTCCTCGTCGCCGGTACCTCAATCGGCGTCTGCGCGGTCAAGCTTGGCGATGACGCGGATGCTTTGGAACGAGAGCTTAAGGACGAGTTTCCCGCAGCCGACATCCTTCGAGTCGGCCCGCACGACAAAGGCGCGGAGAACGAATCATTGCTGGCGTGGGTGAAGGCGATACAAGAGTACCTCGAAGGCAGCCAGTTGAATGTCGACCTGCCGCTGGATGTGCTGGCCACGATTTTCCAGTGGCGGGTGTGGCGAAAATTGCAGTCGATTCCAGCGGGAGAGACCCGGACATACCAGCAACTCGCCGAAGAGATGGAGCAGCCCGCCGCCAGCCGTGCCGTGGGGCGCGCCTGCGCCACCAATCCGGTGGCTCCCATTGTCCCCTGCCACCGCGCCGTGCGGAAGGACGGCGGCCTCGCCGGGTACCGCTGGGGCCTTCACCGCAAGGAGGCGTTGCTGGAGATGGAACGGCGCCAGTCCTAATAGGCGACAAGTCCGGCGGCGATGAAGCGGCGTATAATCGGCAATATGGGGACTAGGGAGGCCTTCCCTATGCCGGTCGGCACGATTCACTTCAGAGCCCGACTTCTTCTGCTTGCCGCCGCGTTGATGGCCCTGGCGGTAACGCTGTCTACGTTCGACGCTTACGCTGCCGGCGGGGCGATTCGCGTGCTGGAAGCGCGAGAACACGTGGACTTTCCCAATGGTGTCGGCCTGTCCGTTACTGCCGAGTCGGATGCTGACATCGTCGAGGTGAGGGTGTTCTTCCGGGCTTCCAACTCCCGTACCTGGGGTTACGCCTATGCCGACTTCTCCCCCGGCTCGAGAGTCGTAGCCACCCAGTCCATTCCCGATGGTGAAACGGCATACCTTGCTCCCGGGGTTGACGTCGAATACTACTTTCTGATTAAAGATGCCCACGGCAGCGTTCTGAAGACCGATCGGACCATTATTGAGTATCTGGACGACAGGTACGATTGGGAAAGGGTCACCATCGGCCCTCTGGAGCTCATCTACCACGATATCGGCGATGGCCGGGTGGCCGACACGGCACGCCAGCTCGAACGGGACCTGCAGCGGGTCGGGGACCTGCTGCAGCACCAGCCCCGGAAGTCATTCAAGGGCGTGGTGTACAAGAGCTACCGGGACGCCAACGCCGCCTTCCCCAAGCAGAGCCAGACCACGACAGATCACGGCACCTTCGCCGGATACGCATTCCCCGAGCAGGGCGTATTCGTGGGCCAGGGCCTGGACCGCCGAATCATCGTCCATGAGTCGGCCCACCTGCTGTTCCGCGAAGCCCTGGGCGACGGCGCTGTCGACGTGCCGGCGTGGCTCGATGAGGGTTTTGCCACCTACGTCGAGCCCAACGTTCGGATTCGCGGCAGCGGCGACCTGTACCACCGGACCCAGCCCCTTAGGGGTATGAACAGCGTCTCGGGCACTCCGTCCACGATCCCCCTGTTCTACTACAAGTCGGTTAGCGTGGTTGCCTACCTGATTGAGGAATACGGCGAACAGAATTTCCGCCTACTCTTGGACAGACTGTCCGACAGCGAGTCCATCGAGGAGGCATTGCTCGCCGTCTACGGGTTCGACGTCGATGGGCTCGAGGCTCGCTGGGCGGGCCTCCCTGTCGCTCCTGCAAGTTCCGGCGCTGTCGCCGGGTCATCCAGCGCCACCTCGGTGAATGAGAGATCCCAGCTGGAAGGCTCTGGAGATAGTGGCGAGGCCGGCAGAAACTCCCAGCCCACACCCTACGTGCCTCAGTCGGCCCCCGACCGCCGGACCGGAAATGATGGCCCGTCGCCGTTCCTCTTCTTCGATGTCTGGATACTGGCTGGCGTGGCCATCCTTGTCGCCGTCGTGCTCGGGTTCCGCCTCGCCTACTCCAGGGTCCGTGGTCGCCGGGACCCGGACGATCAAGATAGAGCCGATTGGTTCGACGCTAACTGGGACGACCGGTAGGCCCTCCTCGTCCCTTGGTCTCGCTTTTGTCTTTGGCGCTCATTCTGTTATATTCTTGTGCGGCAAAGAATCGCTTCCTCTGTTTCCTGACCAGGGGTTCGATAGCCCGGAGTTCGTCGCGTGGCAGTCGTCGAGGACCGTCATGGCAACACCACCGGCGATGTACCTGCAACCCGATGACCGGGGTTCCCTTCATGGCGATGAGAGGACCTTTTTGCACGTAAAGATGCTGAGCTGGGCGGAGATCGACCGCCTGGTCGACGGCCTCGCCTCCCGTCTGCCGCCAGGCAGCCGGTGCTGGGGCGTTCCCCGCGGCGGCAGCGTGGTCGCAGCGATGCTCCGCAGCAAGCATGGAGTCGCCATTACAGCCGACTCCTCCGATGCGACCATCGCCGTCGATGACCTGATTGACAGCGGCCGCACCGCCAGGATGGTCAAAGAGAAGTACAACCTGAACCTGGAACCCCTGCTGGTCAAGGAGAACTCCGACTGGGTGGTTTTCCCTTGGGAGGGAACCGAGCTGACCGAGGATGCCGAGAATACCGTAACCAGAATGCTCCAGCAGATTGGCGAAGACCCCAATCGCCCGGAGCTGGAAGACACGCCCAGGCGCGTGGTCCAGTGCTGGGACGACCTGTTCTCCGGTTATCGCTACGCCAACAGCGATGTGGCCGAGATGCTGGATTGTGACTTGACGGCATCTGAGTCGGTGCAGGGTAGATGCGCGGACGGCATGTTCGTAGTTTCCGGCATACCTTTCATCAGTACTTGCGAGAATCACCTGCTGCCCTTCTATGGAGCAGCCGATGTGGCCTGCCTGCCCGCCGTAGGCGCGAACGGCCGGAACGGCATCCCCAGGCTGGTGGATGCCTTCGCCCGCCGTTTGCAGACGCAACAGCGCCTGACCGAGCAGATCTGCCACGCCCTTGCCGGCAGGACCGAAGGCGCCGCCGTGAGGCTCACCGCTACCTACCTCTGCAGCATGGCCCGCGGCCTCCAGTCGCGGCAGTCCGTGGCCGAGACAACCGCCTTTGCCGGCGGATTCAGACCCGACCCCACACTGCAGGACCGGTTCTTCCGCCAGCTCGAATGAGCACCTCCACAGTAGACTCAAGCCCCTTGGGACCGGTCCGCCGGCCTTTTGAAGACATGCTTCCAGGCAGATTAGTGCTGGGGAAAATTCGACAGTTTTCAAGCGGGCGATATGAACTATCCCAGTCCGCCCTACTTGGCAGCCGCCGCTGGCGGAAAGAGACGTAACGCCGATGCTCCGGATAAGTAACGCTATGAGAGTCCCCTACGTGTTTGCAATTGTCCTGGTACTGATCGCCCTGATGTCCTGCGTGCTGCAGCAGACGCCTGAACCCGAATCAACGGCCCCGTCCACGGCCGCCGAATCCGAAAGTTCCACTGTGGCCGCGCCTGCCGGCGCACCCTCTACGGCCATTCCCACCGTTGCCCACACTCCGACTCTGACCGCCTCTTCGGGTGGGATTACCAGGCAGTACTCCGGTCCTCCTCCTGTGATCCTGGACCCCAATACCGACTATCTGGCCGACTTCCGCACCAATCAAGGGAACTTCCGCGTCAGGCTGCTTACAGCGCAGGCGCCGATCACCGTCAACAACTTCGTGTTCCTGGCCCAGAACGATTTCTACGACGGCCTGGTCTTCCATCGCGTGATTGATAACTTCATGATTCAGGGCGGCGATCCGACAGGCACTGGAGCCGGGGGCCCCGGCTACCAGTTCCAGGATGAAATCGTGCCGGGCGTGGTGTTCGATGCTCCTGGCAAGCTTGCCATGGCAAACTCGGGGCCTGGCACCAACGGCAGCCAGTTCTTCATCACCGTAGCGGCTACGGACTGGTTGAACGGAAAGCACACCATTTTCGGCGAAGTTACCGAGAACATGTCCGTGGTCAGCGCTATTTCAAGCCTTGCTACCAGCCCTCGCGATGTTCCGCTGCAGCAGGTGGTTATCGACAGCATCGACATCACGCAGGTTCCACGCCAGTAAATTCCTAACCCGACCAGTACCTGTCAGGAGCTCACCCAGTGTCTTTCCAGAACGTCATCTACGAACGACGCGACGCCATCGCTTACCTGACCCTCAATCGTCCAGACAAGCTCAATGCCCTGAACGCCAACCTGATAGCAGACCTTCAGGACGCGCTGGACGTGGTGGCTGCCGACCCGGAAGTCCGGGTGGCCATCATCACCGGCGCCGGGCGGGCCTTCTCCGCCGGTTTCGACATCAACCCCGACCCGGGTTCTCCCAGTCCCCATGACGGTTCGCCCGACAAGTGGCGCAGCCACCTGCAGGAGCTCATAGAAACTTTCATGAAGGTCTGGAACCTCCCCAAGCCCATCATCGCCGCCGTTAATGGCTACGCCCTGGGCGGCGCCTGCGAGTTGGTGCAGGTCTGCGACGTGAAAATTGCGTCCGACAGGGCAGTGCTGGGCGAGCCGGAAATCCGCGCTGGCTTCGGACCTCCCCTGCTAATCACACCCTACAGCGTCAACCTCGCCGCCGCCAAGGAGTTGCTGCTCACCGGCGACACCGTCGATGCCCACGAGGCCGCTCGCATCGGACTCGTCAGCCGCGTGGTTCCTCACGACCAGCTGATGGAGGAATGTGAGCGCGTCGCCCGCAAGATGTGCCTGATGCCCCAGATTGGCGTCAAGATGACCAAGGTTGCCGTCAACCGCGCCCTCGAGAACATGGGCTTCCTGAACGCCGTTTCCCAGAATCTGGAACTGATGACCATCTTCGACACCACCACCAGCCCGGAACAGGATGAGTTCAACGCCGTCGCCACAGAAAAAGGACTGCGGGCGGCCCTCAACTGGAGAGACGCCCGCTTCAAGGAACTCGATTGACGTGTCGAGGTAAGGCACCGGTGCAAAGTGAAAGAGGGCGGATTGTGTTCACTCCGCCCTCTTCATTACAATATTCTGACCTACCCCCCGGCCTTCACCTCGATCCCGGCCAGGCCCTCGACGAACTTCAGCAGCACCGAGTGGTCCGCTTCCTGCTCTCCGTCGTTGACCAGCGCCCCGAGCATCTGCTGTACCAGTGCGGTCACGGGCAGCGGCACGTTCAGCTCCTGACCTGTCTGCAGCACGTTGCGCAAATCCTTCTGATGCAGCCGGACGCGGAACCCTGCGCGGAAATTGCGCGACAGCATCATCGGCCCCTTGGCTTCCATCACGTTGCTGCCGGCCAGCCCGCCGCGAATCGCATTGAACACCTTTTCCGGGTCCACGCCCGCCTTCGTCGCCAGCACCAGCGCCTCTGCCAGCGCCTCGATGTTGGCGGCCACGATGATCTGGTTCGCCAGCTTCGTGACGCCGCCCGCGCCGATTTCGCCCGTCAGCACCACGTTGCTCCCCATGATCTTCAGCAGGTCGACGTTCTGATCGAAGATTCTCTGCTTCCCGCCGACCATGATCGCCAGCGTCGCGTTGATCGCCCCCGGTTCGCCGCCGCTCACCGGCGCGTCCAGCATCTCCACGCCCTTGCCGGCGCATTCGGCCGCGATGCGCTGCGAGACCAGCGGCGCGATGGAACTCATATCAATGATGGTCTTGCCCGCAGATGCCCCTTCCAGCACTCCGTCCGGGCCCAGGATGACCCTCTCCGAGTCCGCCGAGTCAGGCAGCATCGTGATGATCTTGTCGGTGGCAGCCGCTACTTCCCTGCTCGACGACGCGGGACTCGCCCCGTCTCCTACCACTTCCTCGACTGCCTCGCCAACGATATCGTAGACCGTGAGTTCATACCCGGCCTTGAGCAAATTGCGCGCCATGGGCTTGCCCATAATGCCCAGTCCGACGAAACCGATCTTTTCGGCCATTGTTGGGCCTCCTGAATCTCTTTTCTTGCCGCGCCATGCCTTCGGCTACGTCACCGGCGGCGCGGAGAGAATGTATCACACATCATACGGCACTCCAAACGCACACCCTTCTCGGAGGCACCTCAGGAAATGCGGCCGATCGTCGACCTTGCGAGGGTCTTCATTGCTGACATATCCCGGTTTTGTTCCACGCTCAAACAGTTGTACTATTACTGTGATGGGCCGTGCTTGCCCGCTGCGCTCGCACATCTCAAAAAGCCCGGGCGACATATGTAACCTTACAAAGCTTTACACGCCCTGGGAAAAAATCCACCCAGGACTCCTCTCATTCAATCGAAACTTCGCTGACCGCTGCCGACGGTCCTTGGCTTTCGCCGTAGGGACCCTCGGAGATTCTACGTCGAATGGTGTTTCTGCGGGATGTGCCGCCTCCGCAGGGCAATCGCGTCTTCAACGACGGAGGCCCCATAACCTGTCATTCCCGCGTAGGCGGGAATCCAAACCCCCGTCTACCGTCGCACCCAGTCCCCAGAACCCAAGCAAGCACTGTCAATTTCACCGCCACCTCTATTCCGGCCCAATTCGTGTGCCCAGAAATAAGACGCGATTGCCCTGCTGCTGAAATCTCCCCCTTGCCCTGGAGCGCAGTGCGCCGTACAATTGTTCTGAAAGAGAATTCCCTGAATCGCCTGAGTGCTATGTTTCAAATGAAAGCCAAATTGATACTGATGTTACAAAATGTTACAGGATGTTACATCTCCACAAGAGGACCTTCGAATATTGAGACCGGCCTCCAGGGCAATCGGGTCTTCAACGATGGAGGCCCCATAACCCGTCATTCCCGCGCAGGCGGGAATCCAAACCCCCGTCTTCCCTCGCACCAAGAACCTGGGGAGGCGCTGCCAATCCCATCTCCACCGTCATTCCAGCCCGATTTGTGTGCTGAGAAATAAGACGCGATTGCCCTGCCGCCTCCGCCGTTGTGCCGGATGTCCTGTGGCGTTATGATATAAGCATCAATCCCCGGCCGTTCGACCGGGGATTGATGATGATACGCCCGCATGAACAGGAGCGTAGGGGATGCCCGAGGATAGGTCAGCGCTGGTGACCGGTGGAGCCGGGTTCATCGGTTCCCACTTGGTGGACCGTCTCGTCGCAGAGGGCTACCGAGTGATAATCGTCGACGACCTGTCTTCCGGCAAACTTAAGAACGTCAACCAGCGCGCCACCTTTCACCACCTGAGCATCACCCAACCTTCCCTCCTGGATGTCTTTAACCGCGAAAAACCCGACCTCGTCTTCCACATGGCAGCCCAGTCCAGCGTTTCCCGCTCCACCCGCGATCCCATCCGCGACTCCGAGGTCAACGTTCTGGGCACCATTCGCCTGCTGGAGGCCGCCAGGCGCGCGGGCGTTGACAAGATTATTTACTCTTGCACCGGAGGGGCCCTCTACGGCGAGCCAGTGTCTCTCCCATGCTCCGACGATACTCCGGTCGTTCCCATATCTCCCTACGGTATGTCCAAGTACGTAGCCGAGCAGTACCTCCAGTTCTACCACCGGCAGTACCTCCTCGACTATACTTCCCTCCGCTACGGCAACGTCTACGGCCCCCGTCAGGATCCCGAAGGCGAGGCCGGAGTCATCTCCATTTTCATATCCGCTATGCTCAACGGGAAGCGCCCGGTGATTTTTGGCGATGGCGAACAGGAGCGCGACTTCGTGGCCGTGAACGACGTGGTCGAGGCCAACATCGCCGCCATCAATCGGGGCAACGGCAGGTGCATGAACATTGCGACCGGAGAGCTCACCAGCGTCAACCGGATCTTTGAGCTCCTTAAGGAAATCACCGGCTTCCGCTGGGATGCGGAGCATGCCCCGTCAAGAGCGGGCGACGTTTACCGCATCAGCCTGGACAGCACGATTGCCTCGGAGGTACTCAACTGGACCCCCAGGATTTCCCTTGAAGAGGGGCTGACAAGCACCGTCGAATATATCAGGGGCAGTCTTCTATCGGGAGTCCGCTAGGGCTGACTGCCGCACATACCAGGCAGGAATATTCGGAATCACGCAAACAACTAAGGCGCGCAAACAACTAAGGAAGGAAGGCAAAGGAATATGGCGACACCCGCGACTGACTACGACACAATCATCCTCGGAGCCGGCGCGGCTGGCCTGGCCGCCGGTCTCTACACCACCAGGGCCATGCTGAAGACGCTGATAATCGAGCAGCTTGGGCCGGGCGGACAGCTCCTGATCACCGACGAGATCGAAAACTACCCCGGCTTTCCCGAGGGCGTAAAGGGCCAGGAATTGGCCGTAATGATGGAGCAGCAGACCACCCGCTTCGGCGCCGAAATGGACTATGCCGAGGTGCAGGGCATCGAGCGGGCCGACGAACCGGTCAAGACCGTCCACACCGACGATGCCACCTACACCGCCAAGAGCCTCATCATCGCTACCGGCGGCTCCCACAATAAGCTCGGCGTCCCCGGAGAGGACGAATTGTCCGGACGCGGGGTCTCCTATTGCGCGGTCTGCGACGGCAACTTCTTCCGCGGACAGGACGTCGTCGTTGTCGGCGGCGGCGACGCGGCCATGGACGAGGGCCACTACCTCACGGGCATCGTCAACTCAGTCACCTACATCCACCGCCGTGACGAGCTGCGAGCCACGAAGGTCCTGCAAGAGCGGGCTTTCAATAACGAGAAGGTCAAGTTCCTCTGGAGCCACGTCGTCGAGGAGTTCGTCGGCAACGAGGCCCTCGATGCCGCTCGTGTGAAGAACCTGAAGACCGAAGAAGTCTACGACTACGGCACCGCCGCGGCCTTCATCTACGTCGGCTTCCACCCCAACACCGAGTACCTCAAGGGCCTGCTGGAAATGGACGCCCTCGGCCACGTCTACACCGACATCCACATGCGCACCGGCGTCCCCGGCCTCTACGCCTGTGGCGACGCTCGCGCCGACTCCACCCGGCAGCTCGGGGCCGCCGTCGGGGACGGCATCACCGCTGCCCTCGCCGCATACCACGACCTGCAGGAGTGACCACACCTTTCGCCGAGAAGTTCGAAGGGGGCGTCAGTAGAGGCGCCCCTTCTCTGTCCACCGCGACCCGCTACAGAAGTTCCCGCGCCAGCAGAATGCTTCCACCGAAGAGAACCAGCACGATGACCACGTAGCGGAATGCCTTTTCATTCAGCCTTCCTACCAGAAGCCCGGCCAACCCGAAGCCCAATAGGGCCCCCGGCGTCAGCAGCCCAACCATCGCCAGCGTCTCTCGCGTATACAGACCCGTGGCCGCATACAGCGCCACCGACAGCATTCCCGAGATAACGAACATGGCGGCCAGCGATCCGCGCACCTTCTGGGCCGGCCATCGTTGGGCGATGGCGTACACCGCACCCAGCGGCCCCCCGATGCTGATGGCAGTTACTGCCAAGCAGGTGATGAATCCGAAGAACAGGCCGGAACCCGGGAAGGTCGAGATTGGTAACTGCACTTCACGCAGGTTCAGCAGCCCCAGTGTGACTATGACCACGCCGATGATGATTCGCAGCAGACTTGGGTCGGCGATGTTCAGCACGAACACTCCGACGGGCGCTGCCACCGTACCCCCCAGAATCATGCCCTTGCTTTGCTGCAGGTCGACGTGCCGCCAGGTCCGCAGCAGCACCAGTGCAAGCACGATGGTTGTCAGCGAGTTGACGATCACGATGGTGGTCTTGGCTTCCAGGAACAGCAGCAACGGTGGCGATGACACTACCCCGAAGCCGAAGCTGACCGTCCCCAGCACCAACCCTGCAACGGCGACAACCAGCAGGGCGATGACCCATTCAAAGAGGGCAAATTCTGTGCCGAGAAACATGGTCAGGCCGACCCTTCGCCTGATCCGGGGAGGGAAGCGGTAGTCGTCAGCCCTTCTGCGGAAGCCTTAAACGTAGAACACGCCGGCCGCCGCGGCATGTCGCAGTGTAACGTCCACGTTGACCACCGGAGGTCCGTCGCGCCGCACTTCGATTTCCAGCAGGTTGTCGGGATTTACCGAGAAGGAACGCTCGCCGTCCAGCGCCACCGTGGAATGACGCCGATCGATAGCTACCCGTTGCCCGTCGGCAAGCCGCTGCCAGGACTCGATTCCAACCACCGGTACCGACCCGGGCGCGATGGGAGCCCGCACGTAGATTTGATCGTCGCTTCCCTTCGGAATCTCTCCATCCGCCGGTATGCCGCCGTCGGCGATGCGGTAATGCAGCCCGCCTCCGTCGGTCAGGGATACGGCCTCAAGCCGCGCCCCGATGGAAGACAGGCCGATGGCAGCCGGCTCGGCGCGAGTCAGGAACACTTCGTAGATGGTGTTCATATCCCAGATGGCGCGGGTGGCAACAAATCGCTCTTTGGACAGCGCCACGTCCACCAGGGCGATATCGCGGTCTTCTCCATCCACGATGACCGCGATGGTCTTGCTGCGCACCGAGGCGTCCCCCAGCGCCACCGCCCCAGTCGCCACCAGCCCGGCGGCCATGCCTGCCGTTGTGCCCTCGACCATGACCGGAAACACATTGTTTGTGCCCGTGGAGATAGCCACCATCGGCATGTCGCGAGAACCCTTGGCCACGGCCCGGTTCGTTCCGTCGCCGCCCAGGGTTATGACGGAGTCCACGCCCTGTTCCGCCATGGCTGCGGCCGCCCGCACCGTGTCCCCTTCGTTGTACAGGGCGGTCATTCGCAGGAGTTCCACTTCTATCGACAGGTGTGGGTCGTCAGCCGCGCGCTGCACCAGGTGTGAGCTGTCCGGCATTGCCAGGACGCGGTCGATGCCCACCGACTGCAAGCCCAGCAGCGCCCGCCGGACTATGTTGACCTTCTCCCAGTCCGGCACGACCCGTCCCTGCGCCACCAGGCGCCTTATATCCTTGCTTGCCGCCGGGTTGGCGATGATTCCTACTAGCGCCAATCGCTGCCTCCTGCTATGTGCCCTCGCCTGTCTTCATCACTGTTCGCTGGTTTCACGGTTGCCCATTGTCTACGGTTGCCCATTGTCAATGACGCCGAAGGCTTTTTCAATGGCCGGGAAGTTGCGCGAAGGCTTAGCAGGTGCCATCATCACCCCCAAGGCCTCCGCCAAAGGAGAATCGGACCCGCTAAGGAGTAATGATGAGCACTGAGCTTGCCTATATGTCGGCCGTCGACTTGGGTCGGGCCATCCGCTCTCGTCAGGTGTCGTCAGTTGAAGTAACGGAAATGTTCTACCTGCGCATCGAGAGGTTGGACCCTCGATTGAACTCGTATCTCGCTCTCTGCCAGGATCAGGCCATGGCCGACGCCCGTGCCGCCGATGGCGCGGTGGAGCGAGGCTGGGCGCTGGGACCGCTGCATGGCATCCCCATCTCCATCAAGGACCTGGAGATGTCCAAGGGCATCCCCACCACTCTCGGTTCCGCTCTCTTCCGCGACCGCACTCCGGAGATCGATTCGATAGTGGTGGAGCGAGTGAAGGCCGCCGGAGCGGTGGTGCTGGGCAAGACCAACACGCCGGAATTCGGTCAGTCTGGCACCACCGAGAACAAGGTAAGCGACCCCTGCCGCAACCCGTGGAACACCGATCGCACTCCTGGCGGGTCCAGCGGTGGAGCGGGTGCGGCCCTGGCCGCTGGACTATGTACCATCGCCACCGGCAGTGACGGCGGCGGCTCCATTCGTATTCCGGCCAGCTTTAGCGGCGTTTTCGGCATAAAGCCGACCCAGCACCGGGTGCCTCGTTACGGAGGGTACGGCAGGCCTGCGGCCAACCACTTCTCGCAGTCCGGCCCGATGAGCCGCACCGTGGCCGACACCGCCCTGCTGCTACAGGTGCTGGCCGGCCCAGACAGCCGAGACCCCAACTCCATCAAGGAGACACCTCCCGACTTCAGCGCCGAACTGGGCCGTGGCGTCGAGGGAATGCGCATAGCATGGAGCCCTGACTTCGGGTATGCGGGCGTAGACCCCGAGGTGGCCGAAATCACCGCCCGCGCTGCTCGGGTATTCGAGGAGATGGGCGCGACCGTGGAGGACGCGCCGCTGAAGCTGGAAGACCCCTTTGATGCTTTCTTCGATGTTTTCGCCACCGCGGCCTACACGTCATACGGCCATCTGCTGGAAGAACACCGCGATGATTTTTCGCAACCAGGCCTCTACTCCATCGAGCACGGTTCACGCGTCGACGGAGCCCGGCTGTCCCGGGCTATCCTGCAGGTGGATCGGCTCGGGAGGCAGATGGAAGACTTCTTCGATACCTACGATCTGCTTCTGTCTCCCACGATGGCTACGCCGGCCTTCGAGATAGGCAAACGGCCCGCGGTCATAGGTGGCAAGGAGGTTGACCCCAATTGGGGCTTCCTGCCCTTCACCTACCCGATAAACATGACGGGGCAGACGGCCTCCAGCGTGCCCTGCGGCTTCTCGTCCGATGGGCTGCCCATCGGATTGCACATCATTGGCCCCCGGAGGGCCGAAGCCAGGGTGCTGCAGGCGTCGGCCGCCTTCGAGCGGGCGAGACCGTGGGCCGACAAGCGCCCGCCAGGCTTCGACTAGCCCGCTGCCAGCTTCTCCCGCAGGCGGGGCAGGACTTCGCCTGACACTCTCCGGCATTCCTCCACGTGGGGGAATCCGGAAAGGATGAACTCGCGAAAGCCCAGCTTGGCATAGTCGAATAGCGTATCGGCGGCCTGCTCCGGCGTACCGACGATGGCCGTGCCGCAGTTGACCCGGACCTCCGACAGCCCGTTCCACAGGTGCGGGCCAACGCGGTGGTCCGGGACCTCACGGGCCTGGGCCTGCTGCCCCACCATCTGCGTCCCGACAATAGCTGCCTGTCTTTGCGCCTTGACCGCCGGGTCGGCGTGGGCGATGAGTTCATTCGCGGCGTCCCACGCCTCGGCCTCCGTGTCCCGCACCACCAGATGGGTACGCAGGCCCAGCTCAGGTGTACGCCCCGCCTTCGCAAACTCGGCGGCAACGTCTACGTTGCGCTTGGCAGTCTCCTCTAGGGGCTCGATCCACGACAGGTGAACGTCCGCCTGCCGTCCGGAGAGCCCTAGGGCCCGTGGGGACGCGCCGCCGAGGTAGAAGCGCGGGCCATCGTGGCCCGGCTGGGGTGCGCAGTAAGCGTCTCGCAGCCGGTAGTAATCGCCGTCGAAGTCCACCGGACCGGGCAGCGTCCACAGCTTGCGGCAGGCGGCGATGAACTCCTCGGCGCGCTCGTATCGCGTCTCGTGAGTGCTTTCCTCGCCCACTCGTTCAAAATCGTTCTGGATACCGCCGGGAACGATATTAATGTCTATGCGCCCGTTGGAAATCTGGTGTAGCGCGGCAGCCATCTGGGCGAACATGCCCAGTGCTATGAACCCGGGCCTGACGGCGATCAGGAAGCGGATGCGGCTGGTTACTGCGGCCAGGGCCGTGGCGGTAGTCCAGGTTTCGGCAAGCGGCGCATCTTCGGCGAAGAGACCGTTGGCGAACCGCGTGGGGATGAGCATCGAGTAAAAGCCACATTCCTCGGCAGTCTGGGCTACACGGTGTAGGTACTCGAAATCGGGAGGGCGCTCTGCTCTCATAGTTCCCGCACGGCTGCCGTCGCCGTCGATGGGTATGAACCAACTGAAGCGAATGCTGTCTGCGCCGTTAAGCATGGCTGCTCCTGACTAAAAACGCGGTTGAGGGTGGAACACTCTGGACGTCCAAGGAGGTCAATGGCGTTAGGCATGACATTGGACTGTCCAACAGCTAACGAACTCTGGCCTCAGCCCTGTGCTCGCCTTCCTCTCGCTGGTACCACATTATCATTACAATGCCTGCCGCCACGATGCTCATCATGTCTCCGGGCACCCAGAGCATCAGGCCACCAAGCTGCTGATCGGTGGCTAAGGACAGGCCGTATGGCTGTGTGACATCGGCGTAGGCGCTGTAAAGGAGGCCGTCGGTGAAGGTGATGGCGGCGCCCAGCAGAGTGTTGGGCAGGACGATCAACCCCAGGTATAGCACCCGCAGGCCGTAATGTAGCCTGGAGTGGTGCGGTGGGGGGTCGATCACGACCCACCAGAACAGGAACCCCGACAGGCTCATGGTCAGGTGCATCAGGGCATGCACCTCGTCGTTGCGAAGGGCTAGATTGAATGCTCCCGGAAACTGCCACAGGTACAGGCTGCCAAGAAAGAAAAAGATGGTGAATATCGGATTGGTAAGCAGATGGTATAACTGGCGAACATAATGGTTGCGAGCCAGGGGGCGAATCACCCCTTGCCTCGCCCACGCAGGCAATCCACGCAGCATGGGAGTCAGGGGCGCCCCCAAGAGGATGAACATCGGCGCGACCATCCGCAGTATGAAGTGCTGCACCTGGTGGAAGGAGAGCAGATGGTCGGACAGCGGGTCCAGGGGCGACTGAAGGGCGAAGAAAACGAGGAACAGACCGAACAGGAATGAGGCCTTTTGCCAGTTGTTTACTGGGTGGCTGGGCCGGTCCCAGTTGTTCAATCCGTTCAGGTATACATAGGCAGCCAGCAGCACCAGTATGGTTGGCAGCGGGTTGGTGTTCCAGGCTGTCCACGGTTCTTGGCCCGCATCAATTCCGCCGTGGGCTTGCGCGGAGCCCGCTGCCCACGAAGCAGCTGCCAGGACCGCTGCAAGCGCCAGAGACAAGAACAGTAGACGGCGACCCAATACCGGGAGCGCCGACAGTGCTTTCATGTTGAGTCAGTCCGCGCAGCCGCCTGTTTTCGGCGGTAGTCGCGACGAGCGCTGCACCAAACGTAGGCGATGCCCAGCATTATCATTGCGAACATGCCAAAGAACACCCACGACCCCTGGGTAAGCCGGTTCAGGGATGGCACTTCCAGGGTGGCGACATCGGCCAAGTCTGCGCCCAGAGATGACGACACGTCTACCTTGATAAACCACTCCCCGGTCGAGTCCAGTTTGAGATGCACGTCATAACGTTCGGGAAGGGCAGGTGTGTTGGTAGCGAAGGCCCAGCCGGGGTCGCCTTCTTCCGCGCTCTCCGCCAGCACCACGACCTTAGCATCCGGCACGGGGGCCCGGCTGATCGGGTCGTAGACGAACACCGCGAATTGAGCGGACCCAGCCGCGAGGTTGTAGTTGATCGGTACAACGCGGATATCGTGGGAACCGACGTACCGCACTTCTTCTTTACCGGAGTCCTGTGCGAAGGCCGTTGAGGAAACGACAAGCACAGCCAACAGAAGTACGATAGCGGCCATCAAGACCGTTGGAATGTGGAGCACGGGTATTCTTCGCTTTGCTGAGCGCATCATTGGCAGGACTGATTCATCTGAATGGCTGGTGAGGACGGGAAGCAGCTGATTTCGCAGCGGAGTCACTACAAGTATAACGCGCCGTGGCGTACTGCGCACGGGCGCGTTAAGCGAGCGGCAGCGTTCTGCATCAGGTGGTCCGGTCGATCAGGCGTCCCTGGATTGAGGCTTTCACCCCCGAACCCCAATCTTCGGGCAGACGGAATGGAACAAAACCCCGTACCTTTGGTTGGATGATAGTCGGGAGAGACCAGTCTCATTATCTTATCTGGAGGTCCTCTCGTGGAGATGTAACATTCTGTAACATTTTGTAACAAACTCGATCATTTTGGTCCTTGATTGAGGCAGGCCAAACGGGTGGTCCAGGATTTCTTGCATCAGAACAATTGTACGATAGACGATGCCTCGAGGCAAGTGGGAGAATTCAGCAGGGCATCGTTTCGGGTCAAATGGTGAGGTCAGGAATGAGGCGGGATTTGGATTCCCGCGGGCAGGAATGAAGAGTTGGGTGGCGAAAAACCAGCTAAATTGGAACGCTATCTAAGGGAGCCCACTGCAAGCGTATCGACTATCCGGGCGACCGCGACAGGGCATCGATGTGACCCACGCCAAATCGATAGATGCCGCGTCCGTCAACATATGACCTGCTTCGGCTAGCAATGCCAGGCTTCCGGAATTTATCCCGCCCAGCACCTCAACGACCACAAACCCGTCGATCACTACGAGGGCGATTATCAGACTCTTACGGCTCGCCTCCCGAAGCTCGGCATCGTGGTTGAGCCCGGCGTGGCCGTGGCCGTCGTGGGAGCCGTGGACGTGTTATTCACGCTCTCCGTCATTTCGATGAGCAGATGTCATCGACTAGCATCCTTTCCCGTGCGACACATTACTGCCTAAAACTTCGGAGTCTAGCGAGAGTTAACAGTCAAAGCGGGACCTCGCTTCCAGGTGGCCCAAGTGGTGGTCTTCCAGGCAACTGGTGGCGGATTCCTCGAATTGCACCGTCAAGTGGCTTACGCCATGCTTCTCGTAAACGATCGCCCGCATGCGCGCCAGTAGCTCTTCGGTATTGCCATTGTAGCCGGGCTCAAGAATCACGTGGGCGGTGAAGGCGTCATAATTGTCCGAAATACTCCATGCGTGGACATCGTGCACCAGGGTTACTCCGGAAACGTCTTCTATGTCGGCGCAGAGTTGATACAAGTCAATGCGGTCCGGAGTACCTTCAAGAAGGGTGTGGAACACTTCAAGGATCAACCGCCAGGAACTGGCGGCCGTTAGAGCCGCGATTCCGATTGACACTATGGGGTCCACCACTGCCCATTCGTTGACCAGTACGAGTATGGCGGCAGCCACCACGCCGATGGAAGCTAGTAGGTCGGTAAGCAGATGTTGGAGCGCATCGCTTGCCTGACCACTTCGTCGTCCACCCCACCCCAGGATCACAGCGGCAACGACATTTACTCCGAGCCCCACGACTCCGATAATCAGCATCAGCCCGCTTTCTATTTCGATGTCGGACTGATTTTGAAGGCGCCGGATCGATTCGAACAGCACCCATGCCGCTACGAGCCAGAGCGCCAGCGCGCTCAACATTGCGCCGACCACTTCGGCTCGGTGGAAGCCGAACGTCCGCTCAATAGAAGCTGGCTGGCTCTCCGCCCAGGATGCGAACAGCGCAATTCCGATGGCAGAAGCTGTGGCCAGCATGTGCCCGGCGTCCGCCAGAAGCACAAGGCTGCCGGACAGCAACCCACCAATAATCTCGGCTACCATGATGCCGAGAATCAGTAGGAGGGCCAGGACTAGGCTGACACGCCGCGACCCGTCCCCTGGCTGGCCTTTTCCCGCTACCGGCCGCTGCGAAGTCATTGCCATCCGCGTTCTCCGCCCTATTCTTGGCAGGACCGCCGGACCTTTGGTTGCTAGATCTGGAAGGTCTTTTTCCAGATGCCCGGCGAACCTGCTGCGTGTGTCATGACGTCCCGCATCCGCTGGTTGTCGGGATTAATGTCGCGCTGGCGCAGCCATTCTTCGGTTTGAGAAACTTTCTCGTCTTCAAACTCGTACACTGTGGCGTAGGCTGGCGCTCCGCGTATGGCTTTCCAGCGCCGACCGCGAGTGCAACCCGGGACCTTCTCGTAGTTTGGAACATAGACCGTAGAATACCATTCATTCCACGCCGCGTCGTCCGCAGGCGGCACGTCCATTCGACCAATCTGCAGGGCCGGAGCCATATTACTGTTCGCGATGTCTTCCGTCAGGCCCGCGGGGTGGATCATCTCGTAGACATTGTTCATGAAGTTGGTACCGATGATGCTGGGGCTGACTCGATTCCCCCATTCAGTTCGCGGACGATTCTTGAAGGCGTCCGTCTCAACAACAGCCGGGCTTTCCAGCTCGTAAACCGCCATGTGCTTGGGGCCGCTGCTGGTGGCCTCATAGCGTGCCGCGCTGAGTACGCCTGGCACCGACAGCAACTCGGCCAGGTGCTCCTCGTTGTACCAGCTATTGAAGTCGTCTTCCTTGTCGGCCGGAATGTCGGCCCACACGATCATGAGTCCAGAACCTTTCTTGGCCATAATTTCCTCCCCGTCTCGATTCTGCCTATGATACCTTCGCATCTACTTTTTTGCATCAGATGGCTGCCGGTTGTCTCGAAAGTCAACGTCTACCAGATAACCTGCGCCTCCTCCAGCCGTCGGACTTCTTCTTCCGGGAGTCCGAGGATTGCGCTGAACACATCGAGGTTGTTCTGCCCCAGCTCCGGAGTCCATTGGTCGATTCCGGATGGCGTTACAGAGAAACGCCATGGAGGAATTACCGCCCTCTGCTCTTCACCTGTCTCTTCATTGCGTACCTGGGGAAATGCCTCGCGCGCAATCAGGTGAGCGTCTTGCATCAGCGAGTCAGGAGAAAGGGATGGGTACGCAGCTACCCCGTGAGACTGTAGGATCGTGGTAATCTCTTGGGCGGTGCGTTGGGAGGCCCATTCCGAGACAAGGTCGTCAAGCTCGTCGCGCCTTCGCCAGCGCCGGAAGCCGTCGCCGAAGTCCTCTCCAGTTGCCCATACCGGGTGGCCAAGGGCGGCTACGAAGCCCCTCCATTCATCCTCCGACGCCACCGATATGCTTACCCAGTCGTCTTCTCCGCGGCAGCGATACACCCCTTGTGGAGCAGCGCTGTCATCGCGGTTGCCCTGCCGGTGAGGGTCTCGGGAGTTCATGGCAACGTCCAGCAACTCCGGCCCGATGAAGGATGTGGCGAGGTCTCTCACCGGAACGTCCACGTGCTGCCCGAGCCCGGTACGCTGCCTGGCTGACACCGCTGCCACGGCGGCGAAGGCGGCCATCATTCCCCCGGTGTGGTCCATGGCGTGGCGCAGTTCCACCGGTGGGCCGTCAGGATAGCCTGTGAGGTGTCCCAGTCCGCCCAGGGCAGCAAACATTGGCGCGTATCCCGCGTAGCTGCTTTCGGGGCCGGTCTGCCCGTTTGAAGACAGCGACACCAAGATGATATCCGGTCGCACCTCTCGCATCGCTTCGTACCCGAGGCCCAGCCGCCGCAGTACCCCGGGCCGGAAGTTCTCAAGGGCCAGCTCTGATACGCTGATCAGTTCCAGCGCCAGCTCCACCGCTTTAGGTTCTTTCAGATTGAGGCAGACCGACTTCTTGTTGGCGTTTATCTGCTCAAAGCTGGAGGGCGGTTTCCCGTACATGGCGTGAGGGCGGCGAGTGATGTCGAGTCGAGCGGAACTCTCCACCTTTATGACTTCCGCTCCCATTTCGGCCAGCATCAAGCCGGCGAAGGGACCGGCGGCGTGGACCGAGAAATCGGCTACGCGAATCCCGGACAAAGGACCGCGAGCCCCCTGCGTACCATTTTCACGATGAGATTGCACGGTTCCACCTCAGGAAATACGAACTCAGGCCAAGAGAAAGCGGGTCTACGCCCCCCGTGGCGCTTCCGCATCTGATCGGCGGGCGCTTACTGCCGTTGGGACAATTATCGCTGCCAGTATGCCTGCCGCCAACCCGCATAGATGACCTTCCCACGACACATAGCTGTTGGTAGGCAGTACCCCTCCCAGTATCACCCAGCCGAACACCCCGGCGACGACCGCTGCCATTAAAACTGAAAGGATGCTCCGGTCGAGGACTCCCCTTATCAGCAGGTAACCGAAAAGCCCGAATACCAGTCCGCTGGCCCCCACGTGTGTGGCCGACCTCCCTATGACCCACACGCCGAGACCGCTGAAAAACACAATTACCAAGACAACCCAGGGGAACCTGCTGCCGCTCCGGATTACCGCCAGGGTGCCGAGCGCAAGGAGGCCGACGGAGTTTGATTGCACGTGAAGATAGCTGCCGTGAAGGAAGGGGCCCAGAACGATGCCGGCGAGGCCGAACGAAGTGCGCGGGACTATTCCGAAGGTGTTCAGTGAATGGTCCAGCAGGCTGTTCACCACCTCCACAACCAGAATCACCCCGATGAAGCCGATAAGCAGGTAGAGACTGGAAGTCACTCACCACCCCGGCTTCACGAGTCGCATCAGATAACCTCTGCCCTTGCAAGCATGGTCAACTCTTGCGCTGAATAACCCAGCGACCCAAAGACCTGGGCGTTGTGCTCGCCAAGGAGCGGAGCACGTCGAATTAGCGGCGGAGTTTCGGTCATTCGCAAGGGGATATCAGCGTAGTCGTAGGTGCCGGCCTCCGGGTGGGGTACTGCAGCGAAGAAGCCACGCTCCCGCTGCTGGGGGCTGTCGAAGACTTCCTTGGGAGTCAGATAGGGAGCAATGGGCACACCGTGGGCCTGTCCCTCTCGATAGAGCCACTCCCGGGTGTGCTCGGCGGTCCATTGCCGCAAATACTCGTTGATGGCGGCGCCATGGGTTGCAGGGTCCCGAAATTTGTCAGGGGTAGCCCATTCGGGCTCTCCCAAGAGGGAAGCCAGCCCCTCCCATTGTCGCGGTTCCAGCGTCAGTAGCTCGATGAAGCCGTCCTCCGCTGGCATCACTCCTCCCATTCTGAAAAACCGAGAAAATCTCGATTCCACGAACCCTTCCGCCTCCAGACGTTGTATGGGCAAATATCCAATAGCCAATTGCGCCTCCTGCATCGAGCAGTCCACGGACTGGCCGGGGCTCCCGTTCCATTGCGCCACCACCGCTCCCAGCACGCCAACGGCCGCAGTCAGCCCACTCTGGTAGGAGGCCATCATTCCGCCCGCTGCAATCGGCGCGCGGTCGGGAAACGTGTCGAGGGCCAGGCCATTGGGTAGCAGGTTTCCTTCGCCGCCCGCATGGAACACGTTGATGTCGTGGGCGGCGTACTCGGCGTGAGGGCCGGTGGAGCCAAACGGGGTAACCGCTGCGACGATCAGCCGCGGGTTGCTCTCGGACAGCGACTCTGAGGTCAGCCCTCGGGCGATAGCAACGGAGGGTGGCGAGTCGTGAATGATGGCGTCCGCAGCCGAAACTAGCTGCCGCAGCATTTCGCTGCCCTTAGGATCGTCGACGTCCAGCGTAACACCGCGCTTTCTGGTGTTCAGGTACAGGAAGGTCCCGCTGCGCTCCTGATGGGGAATGTCGTCCGGGAACGGCCCGCGACGACGTGAAGGGTCGCCTGCCTTGGGCGGTTCGACCTTTATGACATCGGCTCCCAAAGAAGCCAGCAGCTTGCCGCAGTAGGGAACGGCAACATTACTCCCCAGCTCCAGTACTCTTAAGCCCGGGAGGGCGGTTGGGCTACCTCTCGCGACGGAATCTGAGCTGGACATCATTGCCGCCCGATCGCCAAGTTTTTCACTGCGCCACGACTATTCAGGCAGGATGGGAGGCATCTGCTCACTGCGTGACACGTCTCTCAGGTTCAGGCCGCGACCGTCAGTAAACCACGGCACCCGGGGGTCCCGGGACGGCAGCATTACCGTGGCTTGCCCCGGAGCGGTCACTTCGCCGCGCTGATTCTCCGCCCAGATTTCCAGGTCCACCAGCGGCGAGCCGTTCTCGATGTGCTTGCCTACGACGCGTCCCTTGCACCACTGTGTGTCGCCGTACACGTTGAACCGGCGGCATTCAACCCGTAGGCGCTTCAGAAACGCGTCGTCGCCCATCCAGTTGGCGACCAGCGTTCCCATCCACGACACTCGCTGCGGGCCGTAGTCGTACGCTCCTGGCACTCCCACCGCCTCCGCCACCGAGTCGCGCAGGTGTCCTATACCCGTGTATTCCAATCCGCCGCCCGATTCCGGGTTCCGGAAGAAATGATCGGGATGGCGCAATGCCTCCCGCAACAGCACCCCGTGAGCGCTGGACCGTCCGGTGCCAACCAAAAAAGCTGAAACGTCCTGCAATGACAGTGGGCCTCTTACCACCGGTTCCAGCTCGTCGCCGATGTTGGTGTCTTCAAAGTAGCGTGTCTGGCTGCCCCGCGCCTTCTCCGCCAGCACCTGCTGGTCGATGGCCTCCAGTTCCTCGGGGGTGTACTCGTGGCGACGGGGCACGCTGGCGTACTTGCCCCGCTCGCGTGAGGCGCGCCGCTGGTGCCGGGTGCACCAACCGACGACGCGGGCGAGCACCTCGTCCCGCTGGTTGGTGTATATGGTCTCCACGAACTGGATGACTAGCGTCTCCGAATAGCGACTCTGGCGTTCCTGTACGTCCAGCACACGCTCGACGCAATTGACAGCGTCCCCGGCCCTCAAATGTCGAAAGTACTCCCAGTCATTGCCAGCGAAGAAGCCGTGGACGCCGGGCAGCCCCCAGCGGGTGCGTCCCGACCAGTGGCGCATATATGGAGCACAGGGGTGTCCGATAATCGATCCATACTTGGAGAAAGCGGCATACTCCTGGTCACGGAAGATGGGGTTGGTGTCGCCAATGCCGTTGACAAAGTTCAGCAGTGCCCCCAGAGAAGCATCTCGGACGAAATTTTCGGTCCGCATTCGCGCGCCGATCATGGCCTTCGCCCGTGCGATAGCTTCCGGAGTTATGCCTCCCTCAACCTCGGGAAGTGTTTCAACGACGCGCTCGCGTTCGTTCTGGCTCGTCATACCCTTTTCTCCGATGGCGTTGGCTACCAGATTACCTGTTCTTCTTCCAGTCGGGAGACTTCCGCCTCGTCAATCCCCAGCAGGCCACAGAAGACCTCGCGGTTGTGTTCGCCCAGCAGCGGTGCGTGTCGCTGGATCCGGGGAGGAGTCCGGCTTAAGAGCCACATCAGGTTGAAAATCGGCTCCGCTCCCAGCGCCGGGTGTTCGATGTCTGAATACAGACCGCGTTCCTGGAAGTGGGGATTGAACAACCGTCCCTCTGCACCCAGAACGGGGAAGGCGGCCACGCCGTGGCTCTGAAGCAATTCGGTGACGTCCCAGCCTGTCTTTTGCAGAGTCCATTCCGAAAGCCGCTCGTCCAGCTCCCGCCGGTGGTTCATCCGTGCGTAACGGCTGGCGAATTCCGGATCATCCGCCCATTTCGGATGGTCCATGGCCTGCACCAGTCCGAGCCACTCCTCCTCGGTGCGTACAGCGATTGACACCCACTCGTCTTCACCTTGGCATGGGTAGTTCCCGTACGGCGCCATCACCGGATCGTAATTTCCCCGCGGCTGGAGTACGCGTCCCGCAAATTCGTACTCCATCAGCCCGGCGCCCATGGTGGCTACTGTGGCCCTCAGCATCGAAACGTCGATGTGCATCCCGCGCCCCGTGCGTTCCCGCTGGCGGAGTGCAGAACTTATGGCGAAGACTGCGTGGAGTGCGCCGCACAGGTCCGCGTAGGCGTGCTTCAGGCCGAGCGGTCGACCACTCTCGCCCTCTGCAGGTTCGTAGCCCATGGTGCTGTCAAGCCCGGAAAGCGCTCCGATCGAAGGGGCGTAGGCACGCAGGTCCCGTAGCGGGCCGGTCTGGCCGTTGGAGGTTATCGATGCCATCACCAGGCGAGGGTTACCGCTGCTGAGAGTTTCATAGTCCAGCCCCAACCGTTCCATCACTCCCGGCGAGAAGTTCTCGATAACTATGTCGCACTCCCCCGCCAACTGCCTTGCCAGATCCACGGCCTCAGGCCGAGTGGTGTTAAGGGTTATGCTTCGTTTCCCTCGGTTCACGTTGTGGAACATCGGGTTCTGTTCCGGGTCGGGCTCGTCCCCGATGATGGGCCTCCCCAGGCGCATGTAGTCCATGCGCTGGCGCGTTTCAACTTTGATGACCTCCGCCCCCATGTCACCCAGGATCATTCCCGGCACAGCACCGGCGAGTACCCAGCCGAAGTCCAGCACGCGGTAACCTGAGAGAGGGCCGGTTATGTGGTCGGTTGGTTGTGTCATGATCACAAAGGGTGGGCTACTCGAAGCTGAAGGGCGGGTAATCGTCGACGAGCAGCGCGCTATATGCAGCGACCCGGTACGTCCAGCGGTTCAACCCCATGATGATGTCAAACAACGATTCCGGATAACGTCCGGTTATCAGGAGGACCAGCAGCGCGATGAAAATTAGAATATTTCTTATCGCATCCAGCAGAGCGACAACAATCCAGTGAGGAATGACTAACACCCATCTGAAGAAGCCCGTAAGTCTTGAAGACCTTTCCGGATATTCGATGAGTATGTCTGCCGGGTAGTCCTCTCGAGAAGAGAATGAAAAAGGTGGATACTGGTCGGTATTGGAAGCCTCGCCCCAGTACCATCCGCCGTAAAAGTTGACTCGCCAGCTCCATCGCAGCAATCCCGCGTGGTATGACCAGAGGAACTCCGGGTTGCGTCCCAAGATGATAACCGCAAGCCAGGAGAGGGGAATCGTAATAATCATAGGAAGCGAGACGAACCAGAGGACGATGTAGTGGGGTATCAAGAGGATGAATTTGATGATCCAGAGCAATCTGTTCGGATTCTCATCGTAGCTTCCAATCAGGTCAACGGGGTAGTCGCTATAGCCGGCCAATGGAGGGCCTCCCCATTTTGTGTGAGACCTGTACAACGCCGCTGGCCGCTTCGTGGACAATTCCGAACAATCGGGACAACCAGCGATGGCGGTTCAGTATAGCTTACCCAGGAGACGAAGTGAGCGTCAGATGATTCCCGCTCGGTACAGTTGGACCACTTCTTCCGGAGTATACCCCAACTCCCCGCAGTAGACCTCGCTGTTGTGTTGCCCCAGCGTAGGCGCTGGAGTCGGCGGCGTTACCGCTATTCCGGACAACTCGTAGGGCGGTCTGGGAATGGCGACGGCCCCGGTATCAGGTCGTTTAACCTCCGCAAACAGTGTGGCGAGACTGGGGTCTGATCTGACTTCGTCGAACCCGCGCACCGGGGCCAGCGGGATTCGATGCTCCATGGCCAGCTCCAGCAACTCGGCCTTGGTGTGTTGTAGAAGCCAACCTTCGACGTACCCGTCTACCTCATCGGCATACTCGTTGTTCATAACCGTGCGGTTGCGGAAGCGGTGTTCCTGCGACCATTCCGGACTGCCCATCAGCTCCAGAAGACGTCTCCACTGCCGACCCTCCGGCGAGCCGACGAAGACGTACCCGTCCTTGCAGCGGAGTATGCAGTTTGGGTAGGGAAAGTCTAGTGCGTGGTGCCCGGTTCTACGCGTGACACGCCACTGGTACACCGCCATCAGCGCCTCTGGTCCGTTGTAAAGACCTGCCATCGTCTCGATTTCGGCGATGTCTATGTGCTGCCCTTCGCTGTTTTCCCCACGTTCCAGCAGGGCCATCATAATAGATGAAGCCGCGGCCGCACCCGCGAAGTACCCCACCTCCGGAGTCCCGAATGTCAGCGGCTCCCGGTCCGGGCTGCCCAGTCCTTCGGAGATGCCGCCTCCTGCCGCCAGGTTGATGTCGTAGGCCTTCCAATTCCGGTATGGACCAGTCAGTCCGAAAGGTGTAATGGACGCCATCACCATCTTGCCGTTGTGGGCCCTCAGGGTCTCGTAGTCCACCCCGACGCGGTCCATCTCCATAGGGTGCAGATTGTGAACCAGCACGTCGCAGCGTGACACCAGGGAGGCGAGTATTTCCCTTCCGGTGGGCGTGTCCAGGTTAAGTGTGACGCCTCGCTTGTTGGCGTTGAGGTACAGGAATACACCGCTGCGCTCCCGGTGAGGCAGGTCTTCGGGATACGGCCCGTAGTCGCGGGCCCAGTCTCCCACCTCCACTCGCTCGACCTTCAGGACCTTTGCACCCATGTCTGCCAGCAACTTGCCGCAATAGGGTGCTGACA
Organism: Dehalococcoidia bacterium; assembly: GCA_965261355.1. Taxonomy (GTDB): domain Bacteria; phylum Chloroflexota; class Dehalococcoidia; order Lucifugimonadales; family UBA3495; genus VXOI01. The sequence goes on from OZ253464.1 coordinate 1,744,161, forward strand.
CGAACTCCCCCAGTTCCAATACACGGAGCCCGTTTAGCAGGCCGTAGGTCACGCTCGGGTGCCCGCTATGGCGTACCTTGCCAGCGCGTCCAGGTGTATTGTCAGTTCATTTGGTGCCGACAGGAAGGGCGAGTGGCCTGTCTGCATCTCGATCACCTCGGCGCAGGGAAGGGCTGTGTACATCTCGCGGGCCAACTCGGGCGTAACCGCATTGTCCAGTGCGCACTCGATGTACACTCGGGGCACGCGGCCGAAGTTGGCTTCCGAGATTTGCATGGGTGAAATCAGTGGTCCGATCGGCTGGGGTACGATAATGGACTTGGCCCAGGCTACGTCCTCCGGCGAGCAGTCGTTGTAGAAGCGGTGCTGGGCCAGCTCTGGTTTGTACACCACGTGGGTGAGGTCGTCGGAAATGTTCCAACTCGTACGAGTCTCCAGCGCCCTCCGGACCTCGTTCGGATCATCGGACTCTGCCGGCATGAATGGCTTCCCATCCTGCAGTAGCAGTGCGGTCAGGTAGACCAGCACCGCCACCTTGTCGGGCCGCAGTTCCGCCGTCCGGCTGATGGAAATCCCGCCCAGGCTGTGCCCCACCAGCACAGCGGGGCCGTCCTGCGCATCCAGAACGTCGCGCAGGAACTCGGCATAGGTCTCCAGTGTCACTTCGGCCAACGGCGTGTCGTCGTGGCCGTTGCCGGGCAGGTCCACTGCGGTAACTACGTGCCCGCGTTGCTGCAGCAGCGGCACCACTCGCTCCCAGCACCAGGAGCCGTGGGCTGAGCCATGAACCAGAACGTAGCTCGCCATTTCGTCGTTCCTTCTGCCGTCTTCCTCATCCCGGCTGAGAGCCGGGAACCGCGGATTTCGACTATTCGAGAAGATTAGTCCTTAACCGCGCCAGCTCCTCGTCGCTTACTCCGTGCTGGAGCAGGTACGATTCGGCGCCGCTGTACTCCCCTTGCAGGGTTTCCTGGAACCTCTGGAACGCCGCAGGCTGTGCGGCCAGCGACTGCGCAGTTACCGTGGTGCTCTGTTCCATAGCCTTGATTCTCTGCAGGACTCCCCCGATGACCTCGTTCGTCAGCATGTAGTCTGCGGCGATGGTCTCGGCGTCCACGCCCAGCACTTCCAGTATCAGGGCGGTCACCAATCCCGTGCGATCCTTGCCCGCGCTGCAATGGAAAACCACGCCTTTTCGTCCCACAGTTGGTTCGGAGTCAATGGCTGCTCCTATGGCGGTTACCGCTTCAGCCACCAGCGGGCCGGAGTTCTGAATCAACCACTGATATGCTGCAGATAGCCTTTCTACCACGTCTCCGCCGGTGAATGGCGGGATTCCTCGCTCCTCCAGCAACGGAAAATGGCGATAGTCTGCACCCAGCTCCGGAAGCGGTCCTCGGCCGTCCCGCTTTGCCTCGTCGGAGTTGCGAAGATCAATCACCAGGCCGATGTTGAGTTCATCGATTGCCAGGCGCGAATCGGCAGGGGTCAGGTCCTGCAGTGCGTCGCTGCGAAAAAGGCGGCGCCAGCAGACTGTTTTGCCGCCAAGGTTACGGTAGCCGCCCAGGTCCCGAAAGTTCGCACAGCCCTCCATGGGCAGCCAACGGGAATGACGATCTTCGCTCACGCTCCGGGACCCCCCATTTCCCGGGCGATTTCCAGCATGGCTCGGGCCGTCTCCTCGTGGGCTATGTCCACCATGTCGCCGCCGAATGTGACCGCTGCGCCTCCTTGCGACCGCGTTGCTTCCATAGCATCGATCAGGCCCTTGTAGTGAGCTACTTCCTCCTCGGAGGGCGTGAAGACCTCGTTGACAACTGGCACGTGCGACGGGTGGATGAGGTGCATTCCGGTATAGCCCAGTTGCTTCGCCTGCTGCGCCGACTTGCGTAATCCCTCAAGGTCGTGGATGTCCATCCAGCCGCCGCTCATCGGATAAGGGATTCCTGCGGCGCGCACGTCAACCAGCACTTTGGACCGGAAGAATAACGTCTCCATCCCCTCGGGCGTCCACTGGAACCCAATGGATCGGGCCGTGTCTCCGCCCTTGCCGCCACTGGCGCCCATGTGCGCCACACGCTCCGACGAGGTCGCGATTTCCCAAGACTGCCGGATGCCTGACGCGGTCTCAAGCCCCGGATCGATGAATATTTTGCCTACTTCCAGCCCCTTCTCCCGCTCGAAATGGCGCAGCAGCGTGTCCACTTCCACTACATCGTCAGGCCCTTCGACCTTGGGCAGCAGTACGCAATAGAGATGCGGGCCCACGATCGCCTCCAGGTCGCCCCCGGTCAGCCCGGTTTCGAGCCGGTTTACTCGCACCACGATGGTCTGCCCCGCCTCGCCCAGCTCCTGCACCATTTGGGCCACTGACTCGCGGGCCGCCAGTTTCTCCTCCGGCGGCACCGAGTCCTCGAGGTCCAGGATGTAGGCATCGGCGTTGAAGCGCGGCGCCCTGCGCATCCAGTCTTCCTTGTTGCCCGGAACGAACAACTCCGTCCGGATGGGTTTCGCCTTGAATCTCACCAATGCTCCTCCAGGTGTTGGGGTATTCCGAATCTATGCCGCTTCTGCTACGCAGGGAGGAATTTCCCCACTCATCTCGCCCAAATTACCCTGGCAAGCGCGAAAGCCGCCAGGGATGCCGACATCGTAAAAGCCGCTGCGATCGTACTGCATCCTGCGTTTTTGTCTCCGGTGATTCCAGGGTTTCGGGGAATCCTGGCATTCGGGGAATACTGGCAGAAGAAGCGGGCACAATAGTAAAGAGGATAAACATAACTGCATCGAAAGCGCTTCCTGCTCTCTCTTTCCCTGCCATGGTCTGAATCTGTTGCCCACTCAATGTTTCCGCCAAGCAACTCGGGCGCGGTATTCTGTCCCGTTGGTAGCGGCAGTACGAGCATCGCAGAGACCTCACAGACCGGAAGAAACGGGTCTCATACAATCCCTTTTTGCACCTCGTACACCGGTCCCTTGTCACCATTTCAAGCTGTCGTGGTTACGGGGAATTCGCCGCTTCATGGACAAACCACGCAAATCAGAGGAAGAGAGGATTCTTCTACACCACTCCCTGCGCCTTCAGGTCGGCCAGTTCCGAATCGCTGAGGTTCAGAAGCCCCGTCAGAATTTCCTCGTTGTGCATCCCCAGCGTGGGCGCGCCTGGCAGGGCTGGCAGCTCGCCCCCGGAAAAACGTACCGGAAAGCCCGCCGCCACCGCGCCTGCTACCGGCTCACTCATGGCACCGTGGTTCATCGGAACCAGGCTGCCACGGTCCCAGAAGTGGCGGTCGTTCATCACCTGCTCCGCCGTGCGCACGGCGGAGCAGGGAACGTCGTGGCTTTCAAGGCATTCCTGCGCCTCATGTAGGGTCATCTTACCGATGCGCCCCTGTATCTCCTGCCGCGCCTCCTCCACGTTGTCGGTACGCTTGACATAAGTATCGAAGCGAGGGTCTTCCAGCAGTTCAGGGCATTCCAGCGCGTCGCACATCCTCCGCCACTGGTCGTCGCTGGTGACGGTGATGGAGATGTCGCCGCCGATTGCGCTGTACAGCCCGGTCGGTCCGCTACGGCTGATGTTGCCTGTTCGCAACGGCAACCCCGCCTCGATGCTCTCTTCCAGGTTCTCCATGAACATAAGGGACACCAGCGTGTCCATCATCGACACGTCAAGGTACTGCCCCTTTCCTGTCCGGTCCTTCTCCCGAAGCGCAGCCAGGATCGAGTAGCAGGCGAACATGGGCGTGACAAGGTCGCCGATGTAGAACCCTACCTTGACTGGCGGCCGGCCCTCCTCGCCGTTGATGTCCATCAGCCCGCTCATGCCCTGGATCTGCGGGTCGTGTGCCGGCTTTTCCCTATATGGGCCGGTCTGCCCATACCCGGAGATGGAGGCATAGACGATGCCGGGGTTGACGGCAGCCACTTCCTCGTAACCTAGACCTGCGCGACGCAAGGAACCTGGAGCGAGGTTTTCCAGCACCACGTCGCTCTGCTTCGCCAGCTCCAGGAACAGCTCCTTGCCTCGTTCCGTCTTCAGGTCAAGGGTAATGCTCTTTACACCCTGGGTCCGTTTCAGGAACCGCGTGGATATGTCCTCTTCGGAATTTCGTTTGGCGTGTGTGCCCTCTGGTCCTGCAAATGGCCCATTGCCCCTGACGGGATCGCCTCGCCCCGGAATCTCAACCTTGATAACCTCTGCCCCCAGCCGGGCCAGGCTCATGGATGCAAAAGGTCCGGCCAGGTAAACAGTGACGCTTAGGACGCGAATTCCGGCGAGTGGTTGCATACAAACCTCCGGACCTCTCCGAATTGCCTTCAACCCCGAAAGGCCGATGTGTACCCTGTAAGCTGACCGGGGGCATTATCCCACAATAACCGGCCTGTGGTACAATCCTGCTGCCCGCCCCGGCAGGGGTATTTTTGTCGGGCATCCAAACTCCGCGTGAGGTGGATTCAGATGGCATCCAACGTTGTACTGTCAAACACCGACTTTAAGGTCGTCGGCACTCGGCCGGTGCGCCACGACGGCACTGACAAGGTAACCGGCCGCGCCAAATACGGGGCAGACTTCGACGCGGCGGGAGCGCTTTACGCGAAGGTGCTTCGAAGCCCCCACGCCCACGCACGTATCAAGTCCATTGATACCAGCAAGGCTGAGGCCGCCGCGGGAATTCGCGCCGTCATCACTGGCCAGGACGTTCCGACCGATAGCGCCGCCGCCCGCAAGGTGATGGCCAAGGGCAAGGTGCTCTACAAGGGCCATCCGGTCGCCGCAGTCGCCGCGACCAGCGCCCACAACGCCGAACAGGCCCTGGCTCTCATCGAGGTGGAGTACGAGCCGCTCAAGGCCGCCACCGAAGTGCGCGAAGCGATGGCCGAGGACGCCGAGCTTCTCCACGACGACCAGACCACCGAGGAACTCGGCGAGAAGACCGACAAGCACAGCAATATCGCCACCCATTTCCGTTACGATCAGGGAGACTTGGAGCAGGGCTTCTCTGCCGCTGACGTCATCGTGGAGAAGGAGTACTCCACCGCCACCGTTCACCAGGGCTACATCGAGCCCCAGAACGGAGCGGCCTTCTGGAACACCAACGGCGAGTTGACCATCTGGGTCAGCACTCAGGGCGCCTTCACCACTCGCGACGCTCTTGCCGGTGTGCTGGACCTGCCCGTTTCCAAGGTCAGGGTAGTCCCCATGGAAATTGGCGGCGGATTCGGCGGAAAGATTCCCATTTACCTGGAGCCCCTGACCGCTCTCCTGTCGAAGAAGGCTGGCGCTCCGGTCAAGTCGGCCATGAGCAGGGCTGAGGTCTTCGAGGCCACCGGGCCAACTTCTGGCTCTTACATGCACGTAAAGATGGGGGCTACCAACGACGGCAAGATAGTGGCTGCCGAAGCAATGCTGGCCTTCGATGCCGGTGCGTTCCCCGGCTCGCCCGTCACCGCTGGGGCCCAGTGCATGTTCGCCTGCTACGACGTCGAAAACTGCCGCGTCGACGGCTATGACGTGGTCGCCAACAAACCTCCGGTCGCCGCCTATCGCGCACCGGGAGCACCCATCGCCGCCTTCGCCTGCGAGACCGTTGTGGACGAGTTGGCTGAAAAGCTGGGCCTCGACCCCATCGAGTTCCGCCTCCGCAACGCGTCTAAAGAGGGCACCCGACGCGTCGACGGCCCGGTCTTTCCCAAGGTGGGGAATGTCGAGCAGTTGGAGGCGGCCCGCGAGTCGGAACAGTACCAGCGGACCTTGGAAGGCCCCAATCGCGGACGCGGCGTCGCCTCCGGCTTCTGGTTCAACATCGGCCTCCAGTCCAGCGCGTCCATCAGCGTGCAGGCCGACGGCACCATCTCGCTGGTGGAAGGCTCCACCGACATCGGCGGCACTCGCGCCTCCATTGCCATGCAGGCCGCCGAAGTCCTGGGCATCCCAGCCGAAGACGTCGACCCCAGCGTGGGTGACACGGACTCGGTGGGCTACACCTTCCTCACCGGCGGCAGCCGAACCACCTTCGCTACCGGCTGGGCAGCTTACGAGTGCGCCCAGGAAATCAAGCAGAAGATGATCGAGCGGGCAGCCAGTATCTGGGACGTCGAAGTCACGGACGTCGACCTCGTGGATGGCGTGTTCCAGCACGCCTCCGACCAGGAACTGAGCATGACCTTCAAGGAATTGGCAGGCCAGCTCAACCGGACCGGCGGTCCCATCTCCGCCCAGGTCAGCGTTGACCCTCGCGGCGCGGGCGGTGCCTTCGCCACCCACATAGTGGACGTGGAAGTTGACCCCGACACCGGCAAGGTCACCATCCTCGACTTCACCGCAATTCAGGATGTTGGCAAGGCCATCCACCCCAGCTACGTCGAGGGCCAGATCCAGGGAGGCGTCGTTCAGGGTATCGGGTGGGCGCTCAACGAGGAATACCGCTTCAACGCCGACGGGCGGATGGAGAATTCCTCCTTCCTCGACTACCGGATGCCCACCAGCCTCGACCTGCCCATGATCGGTACTGTTATCGTCGAGGTTGCCAACCCCGGACATCCCTACGGAGTTCGCGGCGTAGGCGAGGTGCCCATAGTCCCTCCCATGGCCGCCATCGCCAATGCCATCTACCACGCCGTCGGAGTTCGGATGAACAAGTTGCCGATGTCTCCCGACGCTGTGCTGGAAAGTCTCTGGGAAAAGAATGGTCAACCGGCAGGGCTGGCATAGGCCTCCGATTAACCTTCGGGTCTGGACAGATCGTCGGACAATATGTGGGGGCGCACAATAGTGCGCCCCCAAGCTATTATGAGAAATCAACCCGTTGGAGGACAATTGTCATGACCAGAGTGCCGTTTGCCGCTCGAGAAGGTATGGACGCCGCCGGGCAGGCTATTTGGGACGAGATCGAGACCTCCCGCGGCGGGGTGGCCCGCAACTACGCCGCACTGCTCAACAACCCGCAGGCCGCCGGTGCGATGGCGGGGCTGGGTGGCTACGCCCGCTACGAAACGCCCCTGCCCGCCCGCATCAAGGCCCTCGCAGTGCTGACCGCCGCTCGCGAAGCCTGCGGCCACTACGTCTGGACCGTAAATCAGAATGGTGCAAGGGACGCCGGACTTTCTGACGAGATAATCGCCGCCATCCGCGAATACCGCGCACCCGCGGGCTTCGATGCCGACGATGCTGCGGTAGTCCAGTTCGTGCTGGAACTGCTGCGCCAGCACCGGATCTCCGATGCCACCTTTGAGGCAATGCGTGCGCTGGTGGGCCACGCTGGTGCCATCGATGTCCTTGTGGTCAGTGGCTACTACCACACCCTCGCCCACTGCCTGCAGGCTCTGGAGGTTGAGCTGCCCGAAGGCACGACTACAGCTCTGACCTACTAGAAAGTCGAACTCATCGGCGGAAGAAAGGGCAAAAGAAAGAGCGGCCGGTCCGCCGAGGCGAAAAAGCCGCTGAGGGAGCGGCCCACAGCCGGTCGCTGAAGGCACCATTGTAGGGCCGAGGTTCGTCGGGGTCAACTAGACAAGTCCTGTCTCTAGGGCAATCGCGTTTTAAACGCTGGAGGCCTTGCGACCCGTCATTCCCGCGCAGGCGGGAATCCAAACCCCCGTCTACCGTCGCACCCAGAACCCAGTCCCCAGAACCCGAGCAAGCACTGTCAATTTCAGCGCCACCTCTATTCCGGCCCAATTTGTGTGCCCAGAAATAAAACGCGATTGCCCTCGTCTCGCCTCAGTGCCTTCGATTTTCCCGGCGCCTAGCAGCCCGTCCGAGGATTATATTTTAGAGACGAAAAGCGCCACTGTCTAATCGCATTGGTGACTAACAGGCTCCAATAAAGCAGTAATCGAAATAATTGACGTTGTTAAAGACGAGTTTCGCTTAGAACATTGTATCTCGGACGGGCTGCTAGTCGGACAGTGCGTGACGTTAAGGGGTAAAGAGGTGCCCCACCTTACCCGGTGGAATCGATCGCCGTCGTTACAGCGACTATCGCGAGACCCATTGCTGACATTTGCCTCTTGCCAACCACGTTCACTCGCCTCTACGATTATTGTAATGAAGACAGCGATTCTTTCATTACCACTAACACCATTTCTTCCGGTTCGACTCAGCCTGACTCTTCGAAATATTACAAAATGTTACACGCGCAATGAGATTTTCCCGAGAGCCCACTTCTTCGGCGCAACTTCCCGTCGGCCAGTGCTTGCCAGTTTGAACGAAGCGAGGGGTTCCGCTTCCTGCTGTCTCGCGGCTGATGTGGCGTAGCACACTGCTTGGCTTTGTCGCCGTTGTCCTCCTGTTCCTGGTTTCTTGCTGGGGAGGGCAAGGCGGTAACCTCTCCGGGCTGGACTCTCTTCGGAATGACGTAGCGCAGCTGCGGGCTGAGCTGGCTGGATTGTCCAGGGACGATTCAAACTTCAGCCCGGACCGGTTTACCCTCCAATTGCTTCACGCTTCAGATATGGATGGCTCCACGGGAGCCCTCCAGAACGTGGAGAATTTCTCAGCTATATTGACCGCCTTCCGCGCCCAGTTCCCCGACAATACGCTTGTGGTGAGCTCCGGAGACAACTTCATCCCCGGTCCCCGTTACTACGCGGCGGCCGACCGGGAGAGCGAGTCGGTTGTTGGCGTGCCCGGAAACGGCCGCGGGGACATCGCATTGCTCAATGCCATGGGCTTTCAGGCCTCAGCGGTTGGCAACCACGAATTGGACCGCGGCACCGCTGAGTTCGCTTCGATCGTTGGGGCAGAGGCAGGGGAGAGTGGGACTTACTCCGGCGCAAGGTTTCCCTACCTCTCCAGCAACCTGGAATTTGGGGAAGACGAAAACCTGGACAGCTTGGTAGTGCCGAACGGACAGGAGGCGCTGTTGGTAGGTAACAGCCTGTCTGGCAGCGCTGTCGTAACCGTGGCGGGACAGCGCATCGGGGTCGTCGGTGCCACCACGCCCTCTCTTGCGGAGATCACTTCCACCGGAGACATCGTGGTTCGCCCTGCGGACGATAGCGTCGACACATTGGCTGCCGTCCTTCAGACATCGGTGGACGGCCTGACTGCTAGAGGGGTAAACAAGGTTATATTGCTGGCGCACATGCAGCGAATAGACATAGAGCAGACCCTCGCCGAAGAACTGCGGGGTGTCGACATCATTGTTGCCGGCGGCTCCAACACGCTGCTGGCAGACCAGAACGACCGCCTGCGCCCCGGGGATGTGGCCGCGGGAGAGTATCCTCTTCGCTACGAGTCCGCCTCGGGAGAGCCTGTTCTGCTGGTGAACACCGATGCCGACTACCGCTATCTGGGACGCCTCGTTGTCGACTTCGATGCTGATGGGCGGATCATCCCGAATTCTGTAGATTCCTACGTCAGTGGGGCCTACGCCACCAACCCGCAGGGGGGCCAGCTCTTCGCTGGTCAGCCAATTCCCGAGGTGAGCTGCGTCGCCGGAATATTGGGGTCCGTATTGCAGGCTAAAGACGGCAACATCCTCGGGAGGACAGATGTATATCTTGCTGGCAGGCGCGGTGATGTGCGGACCCAGGAGACCAACCTCGGCAACTTGACCGCGGACGCCAACCTCTGGCTGGCTCGACAATTCGACCCCAACACGCATGTCTCGATCAAAAACGGGGGAGGGGTTCGTGACCATATCGGTAGGGTCTTGCAGCCGCCGGGCTCGACTTCTTACGCCGATGTGGAGTATCTGCCACTGGCCGCCAACCCATTGACAGGGAAACAGGACGGAGCAATATCCCAGTTGGACATCGAAGGTGCGCTACGCTTCAACAACGGACTGGTGATTGTACCGCTGACCGCGCAGGAACTCCGAGACGTAGTGGAGCACTCAGTGGGGTTCGAGGGAGTGGGAGAAATTCCTGTGGCAACTTCCCCCAGGTGGCAGGCATGCGTTTCAGTTTTGACCCAGCCATGCCACCGGGCCAAAGAGTTCGTTCACTGGCAATAGTGCATGAAGCCGGCAATGTGGTTGACCGAGTGGTGGAAGACGGGAACTTGTCAGGCGACCCGGAACGGCCAATAAAAGTCGTCACCCTCGACTATCTGGCAGATCAGGGCGCGGGATCGCCCTTCCCGCTGCCTCACGCAGGTAGGATTGACCTTGCCGGAGAAGCCAACCAGTTCAATGCGCCTAATCCGGAGTTTCCGGACTCCAACGGCAACGGGATGTTAGACAGCCCAAAGGCTGTCGACCCCGGCCTTTCCACCTTTGCTGCCCCGGGCACGGAGCAGGACGCCCTGGCCGAGTATTTGGCCCACTTTTTCGCTGATGAACCGTTTGATGGACTGGAAACCGCAGCCTTGGCCGACCGGCGAATTCAGAACCTCGGAGTTCCAGGAAAGGAAGACACCGTGTTCACGCCGGCCGGAGGCAACTGACGTTTAGTGGTGTGGCCGCTAGGCCGCGGCTGCAACCTTCATCACCGAAGTCATCGCCTGCACCTCGAGGCGTGCGATGTGGCTGCGGGCGTGGTCCATCACAGCCTGCCACTCGGGCGAGGAGTAGAAGGCCTCTTCCCGGGAAGCTACCTCGTCAGCACTGGGGAAGGAGCGGATCCAGATGAACTGGTTCTGGTCTGCGTTGACCCACATCCCCTCTACCGTGATCCCGTACTTCTTCTGGATTCCAACCAGCTGGTCGTTGAATAGGTCTACCCAAGCGTCCATCATGCCCCTATTGATGGTGTAGGTCCGCAGTTGGTATAACATGTCGCCCTCCTGGAAGGTTAGTTTGATGACGTATGTCGCTTGATCTCAGATTACGCAGCAACGCAGGTGATTGTCCGCTCCACGCCTTCGATGTTCTGTACCTGTGCCGTGACCAGGTCCACCAGCATTACCATGTCGTCGGCCTCCGCCAGAGCGATGAGATCGTAGGTGCCGGTAATGATGTCGGCTTGCGCTATGTTCTCCATCGCGCGAAGGGCCGTCAAGACATCCCTCGCCCGGCCTACCTCGGTCTCAATTAGTATGTACGCCCGGGTCGTCATGGAAATTTCCTCGACGGCGGATACGGTTCCATCCGATAGCCCGACGGACCGGGCTTAATCCGGGACGGCGGCGGTGCTGGTGATTTCCACGAGGTTGTCTGGAGCGCCGAAGTTAACGATGACAGTGGTGCGGGCTGGACGGTCGGCGGGAAAGAATTCCGTATAGACCTCATTGAACCCCGGGAGGTCCTCCCGCTTGGTCACGTAGCAAGTGTTGGTAAGTACCTGGTCCATCGACGACCCAGAGGCCTCAAGGATGGCAGAGATGCGTTGTAGTGCGTAGCGGGTCTGTTCCCGGATGTCCTCGCCCACGCTGTTGTCGGTGGGATGGCGGCCGGTACATCCCTGCACGAAGACCAGGTTGCCGTGGCGTACGCCCTGCGATAGTGGGGCGTTTCCGGCTGTAATCGCATCCGTCGAAATAATTTTCTTCTTGGGCATATATCCCCGCCTCCCGGGTGTGTAAGATGCGACCTAGTCTGGCGAAGCCGAACGTTGCCACCCCTCCGCCGGTCGAATCATTATATAGGGGCGCCCCCCGCTGTCAATTCGCGCTAATCGGGTATGGCGGCGAACTCGGCGCCCATTTCTCCGATGAATTCGGGAAAATTCTCGGTGCCGTTCCACCTCACCGTGCCACCCTTGCTGAGGTCCCCGCTCACAGACACGTCGCCTGTTTCCATCAGGAACTCGACATGGCTCATCACTTCTGTCAGGGCTAGGAAGAAGTTGCTGTCGGTCAGCTCACGATGTGAGAAGTGGTCGCGGGTAAGTGAGACAAGATCGCAGGGCCATTGTTTAAGAATATCCACCAAGTCCTGGCAGCGCAGGGCGTGGTGCTCGACAATCTCTGTGGCTCGCTCCAAGCCGACCATGTTGAACCTCCCTCGGTAATAGGCTCGGTGTGCCGGCAGAACCACCTGCCCGTCATCCAGGGCGGCTACCCGGAGCAGCGAGCGCAGCATTGCCTTCAGGCCGTAGATTCGGTTGTCAGCGCGGTATCGCTCCGGCAGGTTGGGGCGGAAACTGTCGTGGCTGCGGGCCACTGACGGATGCGGCGTGATCTGCGGCAGGACGTGGTCGCCTGTAAACATAAACCTGTCGAACTGGATGCACAGTTCGTCGGGAGAGTGGCCAGGAGTGTAGTAGTAGGTAAAACCATCCGAGTACATGCCGTCAGAAACCGGCCGATCTAAAGTGAGAGAAAGCGTTCTGTGGTGATGCTCCTTCACTCGTTCCACGGTATCGGAATTCTCGAAGGCTTGGAAACCGCTGACCTGCTTACGCCAGCTCATTTCCCTTTCCCACCGGTCCTCCAGCAATAGACTGCCGTAAACTTCGTGGGCCCATAGCTCTGCCCCGCTGGCCTTGACTACGTCGAGGCAGCCTCCGTCGTGGTCCATGTGGCCGTGGGAAACTACGATGCGCTGTACAGCCTCCAGGGAGTAGTTTAGGTAGGCTAATCCCTCTTGCAGGTAGTGCTCTGAACCATGGCATCCCGGATCGATTACCGTCAGTTGTTCGCCTTCTACCACGTAGCACCAGGTGGGCCCCAAGGGCGTCTCCCACGCTTGGGGGATACCCAGAGCCCAGACTGTGGCGCAGGTTACCGGGTCTTCATATTTGACTACCATCCGGTTGCCGGATTCATCGCCGTGCTTCAATATTTCGGGTTCCAGCATCAACACCGCCATTTGCGTCTTGAGTTTCGCCAGCCCGCCACTTGGGATAAGGGAACACCAAGGGCGACAGCGCTACGAATCCTGGACTCTGTCATCGCCCTCTGCCAGGCTGATCAGCGTGGCAATCAAAGTACCTTCCCGAATTATTCCCTCAACCGTCACCAAATCTCCAACGAATACTTGGTCTCTAAATTCACTGAGAGTTTCGACGATAATGCGCTCGCCGGAAACCAGCAGACGGTCGGGACGGGTTTCGCTATCGAGATTGGTTTCCTGCAAAGGCCCCTGAATTCTAAAGCGGGCCGACAATTGGGGCATCCGGTGGTCCCGAGTAGGGATGCGTTCTACCTCCCGCGCAAGGAAAATGCCCTCTGATATTCGGCCGCCGGTTCTTACCATTGCGCCAGCGGTCAATGAACCAACTATCTGAGTTTCGACAGCAATCCTTACGGTGACCCCATTGATAGTAATATCTAGTGGCAATGGCACGGGCCCGGATGCCATATTCTCCACTACTCCCTCCATTTGTACGCCGGGGGGAGCGCTGTAGTTGCCGAAAGACTGACGCCTCACAAGTGTTGCCAGGATTTCACCTTGGGTCTCAATTGCCTGTACCTCTACGGCTACCCCCGTTGCGGGTTCTACTTCAAATCGCGTCAGTGGGTCAACCAAGATTGAAATCCCACCTACTGCAAAACTGTTCAGTCGTCCGGCAGAATCCGGGTGAATGCTGCTAACGGAGCCAGTTATTCGAGCATCAGTTCCGTCAGCAATACCTTCCCCATAGCCAACGATTTCGCGAGCCAGCACCGAGCCATTCCGCCGCATCAGGCCACGTACTTGGACGGAACTGCCGACCTCAAGGGATGCGTCTATTTCGGTCAGGGTGCCGATGTTGACTGGGATGCCATTGACCAGGAAGCCACCATCTGGCTGCAAACGATCTACTCTACCTGCAATGTACACTGGACTGGACAGAGCTTCCAGCGACTGGTCTTCCGGAGTGGCTTCACGAATTTCGCGGGCGGTTAGTACTCCTTCCGAATCCATTTCCGCCTGTACATTCACTGTTGAGCCCTCTTCAAAGACTCCCGACGTCCTTGTGAAAGCGCTGAGGGAAACAGTCAAGCCGTCCACCACCAAGAAATCGTCCCCTTCCTTGGTCTCTACTACTCCATAAACATTGACCGTGCGAACAGGTTGTTCCAGAACAGTCGGCGTGTCATATATTTTAGTGGCTAGCAGGTTGCCCTCAGAGTAAATTGCGACGACAGACAAGCGGTTACCCAATGACGGTCTCCCTGAAAGCTCGGTTTGGCCATTAACATTTACCAGGACCCCACCGATGTCCCATGCACCCTCCGAGGTAATTTCTAGGAAAGTGCCTGAAATCTCGACGGCGTGGTCTCCCTCCGAATCCTCGATTTCTGCATGGGTCTGAATGTCCCGAGCATACAACGTTCCGTCTTCCCTCAATATAGCGGAGACCTCTACGCGCTGGCCTGATTGTGGCAGCAATTCAACTTTAGTAAGGCGGTCTGTCGACACCTGCGAACCGCTAACCAACCAGTCGCCCATGTCCGGATTTAGTTCTTGAAATAAACCGTCGAGAGTGGTTTTCACTGCTATGTCGCTTGCGCTGTCATTGGGACCTACACGCCGCGCCAGCAGAGTACCGTCGTCCTGCAGTACAGCGTCTGCGAAGACCGCATCTCCTACGGAGAAACCAGCCTCTATCACGGTGTTCACGTCCAAAGACAGTTCGGTAGAGGACACAATGACATTGCCGTTCAGTTTGCTGATTCCCTCTAATGTGCCTCGGACGACTGCTTCGTTGGAAGTAGCCGAAATTAATTCTCCGTAATCCCATTCATCATACAGTCCAGGAGTTGGAACGATGTTGATTTCACTTGGCTGAATCGAGAGACCTTGTCTTTGTGGTGTGTGGGAAACGACGATGGTCGAGCCCGCAGCCAGCCTGGTTGCTCCACGGTGTGGCGTCAACAGGACACCATTTGAAAGAGGAACGACCTGCTGTTTACTGTCTTCGCCCGAAGGTCGGATGACCACCTCGCTTTCTCGCACCTCTTCTACAAGACCGGAAAACTGCCGAATTCGAGATGCGCCCGGCACCAAGTGCACCTGCTTCGCTGTGGACCTGTCTGGTCTGAGGGATGCGGCTACTCGATCGCCCACTCGCAAATCTTCAAGAACGGTATTGGTCTGGTCGTGAATGATGATTTCGGTGTCGCTCGCGACTGCGATGTCCACTCGACCTCTAAGTGTGTCTACTACCAAGTGGCCGCCTGTGGAATTTGGTCGAACCTGCGAAACGGTGCCGAAGAAATCGAGGGGAACAGGGGCAATGTTGGAGTGGTCCGATTCGTTACCTGCCAAGTCTACAGATGTTACCGAGTAAGTTGAAACACTTTCGGTCGGCAGAGTCCAGTCTTGATAGGTCTCCCGAAAAACCAGACCTGCTGAAATGGGGACATTGGGTCCATTGCCGTCCTGCCGGTAAACCCTATATCCACCAATTGCATCACCTCGGGTGGGGTGCCATTCCAATTGGGCTCTTCCGGCCACTCTATCTTCACTAACCAAATGCAGTCCGGTGGGCGGATCGGCCGGGGTAATGTCCGGTGGCCGGACTTCTGCCACCGAAGACATTGGTGATTCCAGCCCCCGAACGTTGATGGCGCTGATCCCGTAATAGTGCGGGCCACCATCTCCTGCCCTGAGGTCAGAATGGCCGGAGTCCTGCGCCATCCATGCGATTCGTTGGAAGGGACCTTCACGAGTCCTGGAAAAATATACTGCGTATCCAGTGAGGTCCGACACTGGGCTGTCGTCCCAATAGAGATTAATGGTGCTTCCGTACATCTCCGAAACTGTCGCCCCGAGTCCCGTGGGTGCTGATGGGCCTTCCGGGAGCTGCCTCTCGCTCTTAACGCAAGAGGGCTCACTTACTATTTCAACAGATCCTGATATTTCGCTTTCGCCGCTTTCAAATTCAAAAGTGATGGTTTCCCTGTCAGTTGGGAATGCCTGTTCTTCGTATAGGTTAGTAAGGGCATTGAGGTGGAGACGATCGAATGAGCCGAATTGGTCCCATCTTAATTGCGTGTCCGTTAACAGTTCTGGAATCGGCTGAGTACAGGCCTCTTCTGCGGCAAACAGGGGATTGCCCCGATTTACGATCTGGCCATCATGCCAGAAGCGAAAAGGTCCCACTTCCGAGGCGGAATCACCGGCACCAAGAGCAACTGACGCAAAAGTAATTGGCACGACACCGGTATTGTTCAGGGTCATCACGGCACCTTCCCTGGCGGCGGGCCAATCTACTATGGGCTCCGTCTTGATCGCGAGGATATTTCTGGCACCATTGACGCGCCCGGTCCATCCTGCTACCAGAAACCCTAGGTCTTCCGTCTGTTTGATGGCCCGTGCTCCCGCGGGGGCAACGCCGGCCGCCGAACCCAAAACGGAGGAGGTCTGGGGATAGGCACGACTCCACCGTAGAATTCCCGAAGAGTCTGTCTTGATCACCCAAAAACGGCTGCCGCTGCTGAAGGACTCGGACTGGCCTGCAAGCGCGAATCCCCCGTCGCTGGATTGAATCAAAGCATGGGCGGAGTCACGGTCAACTCCGCCGAAGGAACGATGCCACTCGCGCCTTCCATCGCTATCGGTCTTTATTAGCCAATAATCTGATAATCCACTACCAAAAGACGAGCTAAAACCGCCCATGGCGAATCCGCCATCGCTGGTCAATAGCAATGAGCGCGCCTCATCGTTGAACTGGTCTCCAAATGTCTTGGTCCATTCTGTGTTCCCCTCGGAATCTGTTTTGATCAGAATCGCTTCGGTTCCGCTATTGACGGATGTGGAACTCCCGGCGATGGCGAACCCTCTATCGGGCGTCTGCACAACGTCATAAGCCACCGCTCGAGAGGCGACGCCAGGGTTTCTGCCCCAAAAGAGTCTCCCTTGTGGCCCCGTACGGATCAGCCATACTCTGATACCGGTTGAACCCTCGGAGCTACCTGCGAGGACATATCCCCCGTCCCGAGTTTGCCCCACGGATAGGGCAACGTCGGAGGTGTATTCTGTGGTTGAATGGTCAGATTGCTCGATGCCTGAGAAGCTCCGTTCCCATTCGACTTCCCCGTCTGAGTTTGTCTTTACCAGCCAATAGTCGCTACGTGAAAAAGAAGCTTCTATGTTGGAATGGGTCTCACCGGCGAGAATATATCCGCCATCGAAAGTCTTCTGAATATCGTAAAAGATATCGCCTGCGGATCCCCCAAAGGTCTTTTCCCATTCTTGTTCGCCGGTGGCGTCCAGCTTCACCAGCCAGCCATCTTGCAGTCCGGCTCCGAAGGAACTCGTTTCTCCCGCGATCAAGTATCCCCCGTCGTCGGCTATAGCAACGGCGTGGGCGAGCTCGTCGGAACTCCCCCCCACGGTCGTGCGCCATTCTGGGATTGGCTGCGCCGAAGCAGTTCCTGCTGCGAAGGGGTTTAGCAACACCGTGGCCACCAGCAATAGACCCGCCAAGAGCGGAAGTATTCTCGGCGAAAGGGTGCTTCCAAGAGGGAGCGCACGCCCTGCTTCCGCGATATTCAGCAGCTTCGGAGCCATTCCTACCGGGAAGGCGGCCTGAAGATTACGGCCACTACCTCGCTCAGGGTGTTGCCGTCATCATTGGTAGCCACTACGTCGATAAAGTTAGGACCTTCTTCCAAGAGAACACGGGCAGTAAAATAACCGAACCGGTCTACAGGCACGGATCTGCTGTTTATACTTAGGACGGCGTTGGGTCCGGTGCGGCCAGAAAGGGGAAGTGTGAGGCTGGATACGACGCTTTCTTTCTCTGGCTCTGTGATCAGGAGAAGGAATGGCAGGGCTAGGGCAGTCACTGTGCGGACTTCTACCACCTGGTTGCCCAAGTCGTCAGTGGCGACAATTTCCAAGACATTCGTGTCGGCATCAAGAGGAACCACCATTCGGAATCCACCTTGGGGATCCCCCTCGGTTTCTACTTCAGCGGCCGTTACCTTTACACCTGGCTCTGTTACACCGTAGACCACGACAATCCTTCCAGGCACTGTAGCCCCGTCGTCTGGTGCGAAAACTTCCAGCTTCAAATCGAGGCTCGCCGTCGCTGAAGGGTGTTCATCGCTTGGACCGCTTGAAGGAGAAGTGGTGCTTGGAGGCACTATTGTCGCCAGCGAAGGTGTTGGAGATGGCGTTGGTCGGAAAGGCGCCTCGGTGGGGATGTCCGTTGAGATGGGAGCGGGCTTAGGGGTAAACGGGGTCGGGGTTTCAGTGATGCCGGTCGAATCGGCCCGTGGCACATGCGTGATGCAGCTCAATGGTGCAGCCAACAGCAGGATGAAGAATACGATGCGAAGAAACAAGAGCGGCCGGTGCGTCACTGTGCCTTTAGAGGCAGTGCCAGCAGGAACGAAGTGTGGTGCTCAGGTTCCGGAGCTGCCACCGATTCGACCGTAAGCTCGCCGCCTGATCGCCGGACGAGGGTCCTGGCGATGAAGAGTCCCAGCCCTGAGCTCGTCTTTTCTTCACGTCTTCCAACTTCCGGAGTCCAGCCACGGTCAAAAAGATATTCCAGGTAATGAGGCGCGATGCCGGGGCCGTCGTCCCAGACGTTTACATAAAAGCGTGAATCGTCCCTGCTGAGCGAAATCTCCACGTGGCCGTTGGCGTGGGTAACCGCGTTGTCCACCAGGTTGGCGATAATATGTTCCATCGAGTGGGAATCCGACGATACCATGCCGAATTCGGACGGCTCTGCCCACCAGGTCAATTCCTTTCCTGATTCTTCGGCCACCGGAGTATAGCGGTCTGCGATGCGCCGCACTATTTCGGCAGGCTCCACCGGTCCGGCGGTTGGATGACCATCTGGAGCTTCAAGCTGTACCAGCACCTGGATGTTGGAGAGCATCAGGCGAAAATTGGGCGTCTGTCGCGCTATCTCGTCCAGCAGATCCAGGACCGCTGGGCCATCCGGGCCCCCTGCCGCTCGCATGGCTGCCCGCAGTTCACGTTCCTTCCCTGCAATGCGACGCAGGGGGCGCCCGAGGTCGTGGTCAAACAATTCGAAGAATTGCCGCGTCGTTTCCCGCCACTGCTCGCTTTGACGTTCTCCGGACCACTCCCTTCGACCGTGGCCGTTGTCTGACCAGCCAGCAGCTGCCAGCCCGGCGGTCAGGGTTGCCAGCCCGAAAATTGTCACCAAACCTCCGATATATGCCAGAGGCTCTACACCCCAGAGCGAGTTGAAAGCAGCCTGTCCCACAAAGATGGACATTACAATGCAGAAGACTCCGGATACGGCGGCGAGCCCCCCTGCGATGTAGACCGTCGAGGGTACGCCCGACCCAGTCGGAAAGTTCGGCACTGAAACCCGCCATGTTGGGCGCCGTTCACCCGCCATGTCTAGTCGCGTGGCGGGGACAGGCGATAACCCTTGTCCCGCACGTTAAGAATCAATTCGGACGGTCCAAACTGCACCCCCAAGGCCCGGCCGAGGGATACTTTGATTTCGCGAATTCGAACTCGCAGTGATGCCCTCGGATCTTCTCCTTCGGAGTATCGCTCCAGACGCGAAAATGGGACAAGTTCTCCCGGGCTGCGATGCCATGCGGTTGCCAGCTCCCTGAATATCTCAAATTTCATGCCCTGTATATCGTTTACCGGGATCCGGCTACCCTCACGTTCAACGTATACCATCTCGGCGTCTGCATCAAGGAAGATAGTCCCACCAACTGTGATGCTATTCGGTGCTGCCCCAATCAGGCGCCTCAGCCTGAGTACAACCTCGTCCGTGCCCGCTAGCTTGTCGATGAAATCGACCGGCGCATCCCACTTCAGCGCCCCGCGTGCCGCCGTCTCTCTGTCGGGGCCTTGGGCGTACTGGGTGAACATCAGAACGGGCAGCCTCGGCCACCGGCTTACGATTTGATCAAGGATTTCCAGTCCTCTGAAACGGTCGTCCCGGTGGTCCCCAAATCTTACATCCAGCAGCACCGCATCGGGTTTCTCCTCTTCGATGCCCCAAAGCGCCGCTTCCTCGAACTCCTCTCCTAACGTTACGCCCGCAAACGGCTGCACCACCGCTGTAGCCCAACCTTCTTCTTCCAAGCGCTTGCGCACAGACCGGAGGATGGACGACTCTGCTTCGTCGTCCACTATCATTATTTTCTGGGCTGTCCGGTTATCTGGCATTTAAGCTGACTCCCGCCACACCTCTTTCCAAAGTTGTCGTACGCCAGATTCCCACCTTATGTAATATTTTATCAAAAGGCCAGCTAAACGTGCCCTTGAGCCATTGACTCTTCAAGCAGGATTGTGTAACCCGGCGGAGCCCGGTAAGTTGACAGTACGAACGCCCCATTTACAATTGGCACAGATTCGCCTTGGGAACCAATTTGAAGTAGAAAACCCCATTGGAGGAAAGCCATGATTACCAAATTCGGCAGCCTCTTTGCCGGGCACGTCGACCTCGACAGCATTGGCTTGGATGGCACTCCGGTCAACGATCGATGGCTGCCCGACGAACAGCTAGCGGGCGTCTTCGACAAGACCGAGGCCATCGTGCTGAAAATGGAGGAGATGGGGTACGACACTTTCTGGTCGGCGGAACACCACTTCCAACGTGAAGGGTACGAGTGTATTCCTAACCTGCTGTTGCTCTACGTACACCTTGCCCATCTGACCAGGAATCTCAAGTTTGGATGCGGATTTAACATCAACCCCATGTGGCACCCCCTGCGCCTGGCCGAAGACTATGCCACCGCAGACATCCTCACCGGCGGACGAGTGGTCTTTGGTGTAGGTCGTGGCTACCATTCTCGCGAGGTGGACACATTCGGAGTTCCCAGCACTCTGACAGACAACGACGCCAACCGAGAAATGTTCGAGGAACAGGTCGAAATCATAATGAAGGCCTTCAACGAGGAGTCGTTCTCCCACGAGGGTAAGTACTACAAAATTCCGCCTGAGGTCCCTTATCGTGGCTACACCTTGAAGGAAATCACCCTGGTGCCACGGCCGCGCACCTTACCTGTCGAGACATGGCAGCCCGTCGTCAGTGCCAGCCAGCGGGCGATGGACTTCATGGCAGAGCACAGCATAAAGGGCATTATAGGCGGAGGCGCAGCGGCCGGTGGCGCCACCGAGGGAGTGATGCGTCAGTGGCGCGATACTTTGGCCGCCCACGGCCGCGAGACCGCACTGGGCGAGGATCTGGCCATCGGCTACACAATCCACATCGCCGAAACCGAGGAAAAGGCGGCGCGGGAAGCCCGCAGCTTTTTCGAGGAAAACATGAAGATGTTTGCGCCACTTGGTTTCGTCCGCGGTCTCTCCGACGATCAGATTCGTGCGATGGAAGACCCGCGCCGGGCCCGTAGCGCTGGCCTTCCCACGCTGGAAGACGGAGTCAAGGCCGGGTCATGGCTCTGCGGTCCTCCGGAACTCATCATCGAGAAACTGGAAGCCATCCAGGACAGGTACCCGGGCCTTAAAGAGATTAACGTCGGTTCAGTCATTGGCACACCTCAGAACGTGATCCTGGAGCAGCTGGAGGCCTTCGGAAGGGACGTTATGCCCAAGTTCAAGGCTTAGGTCAACTGATCCAACTCCGGGAGCGCAGAGGTCGCGAGGATCTTGGAAAAGAGTCCTGCCTTCCCTTCGCCCTCTGTGTCTGATTCATGCTTGGAGGTAGACTGATGACCCAAAAACTGACGGAAGCCGAGCTGCTGGAGATGGCCCGGAAGTTCAGCTTCCGAAGCCGAATCGACAAGAACGTGGTCACCGGCCCCATTATGGTTTGGGGTCGCGGCTCGATGGTGCGCGACGTTAACGGCAAGGAGTACCTTGACTTCAACTCCGGCCAGATGTGCGCCGCCCTGGGCCACAATCATCCGCGCATCGTTCAGGCCCTCTACGAAAGCGGCGAAACGCTCATTCACAGCCACATGAGCATGTTCAATGACCGGGAGATTGTACTGGCTGCCAGGCTGGCTGAAATTTCCCCCGAGGGAATGAACCGCTCGATGTTTCTCACCTCTGGAAGTGACTCCAACGAGGCGGCGATGGCCATCGCCAAGCGCTACACCGGGGGCTACGAGTTCGCCAGCCCCGCGGTCAGCTTCCACGGAATGAATGACTCCACCCGCGCGGTCACTTTCTCCGGCTGGCACGAAGGGTACGGGCCCTACGCTCCCGGCCACTATCCGATAATAGCACCGTACCGATACCGGTGCCGCTTTTGCCAGGATCGTCCGGCGTGCGACTACTCCTGTCTCGACACCAGCTTCGAGTTGCTTGACGCCCAGGCTGACGGACAACTCGCAGGGGTGATCACCGAGCCGCTGTTCAGCGCGGGCGGCGTCATCGACTTGCCTCCCGGTTGGCTGGCCGAACTGAAGCGACGTTGCGAGGCTCGCGGCGCGCTCTTGATAGTGGACGAAGCGCAGACCGGGCTGGCAAAGCTTGGCACGATGTGGGCTTTTGAGCAGGAAGGTGTCGTGCCGGACATCTTTACTATATCCAAGCACTTTGGAGGCGGGGTGGCCATCAGCGCCGCAATTACTACCGACGCAATCGAAGAAAAGGCGTCGGAATCAGGAATGGTGGTAGGGCACTCCCATTCCAACGATCCAATGCCGTGCCACGCGGCAATCGCCAGCATTGACATAATCCTCGAGGAGATGCTGACCGACGTCGCCCAGCGCATAGGCGCCTATTGGCGCGAGCACCTGGAACGGATTGCTTCCCGCCACCAGATTGTCGGCGACATCAGGGGTCGGGGACTGTTGCAGGGCATAGAACTAGTGACTGACCGGGCTACTCGAGAGCCCGCTTACGTCCAGGGGCGTGAAATTGGGAGGCGTTGCTTGGAGAACGGGCTGATAATGAGCGTGCGTCGCAATGGATCAGTGTTTCGCTTCGTCCCGCCCTTCACAACCACAGAGGCGCAAATGGACGAAGCGGCGGAGATCCTGGACGGAGCCATCGCTTCGACCTAGCCTCGCTGTCGGCCGAAGCAGGCTTTCCCGGTGATTGCCAGCGGCGTTGGCCAGCCGCCCGCCCACCCAAGGCTGTTACAGGGCGAACGGGCGGCCAGGAAAGTTCTTGAGCTAGCGGACGCGGCTGGGCTCTTCGTCCCAGGGACCGGGCAGGCGGCCCTTTGCCGTGGCGCCGATCATGTACTGTCCTTCCTCGTGTCCCCACTCGCTGGCCGGCATCTCGTAGGAGACCTCGATACCGTTTCCGTCCGCATCGCGGATGTAAATCCCGACGGCGTGGCCGTGGTCCGACACCGATTCGATTTCTATGTCGCGTTCCTTGATGCGGTGGTAGAGTTCCTTAAGGTCCTCCAGGCTCTCCATGTACCAGGCCATGTGGTTCAGCCCCACTTGGCCTTTCTGCTGCCCGGGGGCATCCTCGCCCACTTCCACCAGCGCTATCTCGTGGGAGTTCCCCATGTCCGATGTCATGAAGGCAGCGCGACCTTGCCGTACCCCGTAGGTGTGCAGCCCCAGCAGGTCCTCGTACCATAGGCGTGAGCGCTCCGCGTTGCGCACGTAGATGTTGATGTGGCCCAACTGTCTCGGCTTGTAGCCCATAGGTTCCTCCTTTTGCGAAAATGCCTCAGCCTCGGGCCATCATAGCAGGAATACGGTTTTCAATGAAGGGAGGCTGGAGCATTGGCAAGGCCTATTAATTCTGCCTACGCCTTGAAGGGGACAAGGCCTCCGGCGTTCGGGACGCGATTGCCCTGTTTCAGACCCGAAGGCGACGGACCAAGGGCGTTCAGCAGGCGTTCCTTACCCAGAGGGAGCCACGGAGGAAGCCGCCTTCGGCGGCCCAGGGTAGGAGGCTGCCGACGATGTCGCGAGGTGTGGGGAGCCTTTTGTCGTCGAGGCAGCGTTCGAGATATTTGCGCAGGGCCATGAAGGTGCTGAAGCGGAAGCCGGCCTTCCCGATGCTGGGGATAAAGGCCAAGCCCATCCTATCGAGCTCGAGGTGGGAAGCGGGAGGGTCGTCGTTAACGGCCTCCTCGTAGTCGCCGCAGAAGTCCTCGGCGAGGCGGCGCAGACGGATTATGGCGAGGTCCTTGGCGAGCCTGCGCTGGAGGTGTCTGATGCGGCCCCAGATAGCGTTGAAGGAATACATGGTTTGACTCTCCTGAAAGGTTGGGTAGCCGGGGTAATTTCACAGCCCGCTCATTTCCGAACATTTCCGATCTTGGCAGGTTTGGAGCGGCGGGTGATGGTGGTGGTGTGACGGTGTATTTACATGGATGGACAGGATGGAGAGGACATAAGGGATTCTCCTTTAAACGCCTCGGGGTTCTTTACCACAGAGGGCACAGAGAACACAGAGGTTTTTGGGTTCGGGCTCCGTGGGTCGAGGGATATGGGTCTCGAAGGATCCGAAACAGTTGACGTCTCGTGTTGGTACATTTATTCTAATATTGAATGCGAAGCCATGGCAAGGGGCAAGCGTCACCAAGAAGGGTTTCAAATCAGGTGGTCCAATAGACAGGTGACGGGAGTTTGAATTCTCGCCTGCGCGAGAATGACGGGTTGCAGGGCCTCAGGCGTTCGAGGCGCGGTTGCCCTGCGTCACTGGTTGGGGTTTTTAATTCTCCCTCCACCTGGAGGAGGAAGGTTGGGTTGGGGCGAAATTCTGCGATTGGACTGCTTTCGATCTGGCGAGGGGACTCCCTCACCCTCTCCCGGGGAGGGAACAATTAAAGGGCCCTCGGAGCCCTGGACTGCGCTAATGTGACATTGTGTTACAAAATGTTACGGATTTGTGGGGTCTGAACTTGGAGGCGAGGCATTGCCTCATAGATCTGTCGAGCCGTCAGGGCCCATACTGGACATCGGCAAGCGTTAGGGGATGGCGCGTTGAAAGGGAAATCATGGCATGCCTCAACGGGATGTGATATTTCCGCAGTGCTCTGTTTCATCTTCCGATAGGAAATTCTGTAATTTGGCTGTACTGCTATGATATCCGAACACTAGCCAACGAAAGGAGGCCACCCATGGTCAGGTTAGGCGGCACAGCCACTATTCCTCACTTGGAGGTATTCCAGGGACTGGAAACGCTATTTCGTCGGCGCGGAATCGAGATGGACTGGGTGTTGTACTCCGACTATGACGTGATGATCGAGGCCTTCGTAAACGGCGAAATCGACCTGGCTTGGAACGGACCGCTGGGATACGTCAAAATCCGTCGCCTGTTGAATGAACCCTGCCAAGTCATCGCGATGCGCGACGTGGACATTGGCTTCACCACCCACTTTATCGCCCGTCCCGGCTCCGGCATCGAAACGGTGGAGGACTTGAAAGGAAGGAGCTTCGCTTTCGGCCGGCGCAGCTCGGAGCAGGCGGGGCTGGTTCCGCACCACCTGCTGAAACAGGCGGGTATCAACCCGCCGAAAGACTTGGCTGTGTCCAGTTTCTACGAAGACCGGCAACCCCAGTCCAAGTCTGACGAGCGTGACGTAGTGGAGCGGGTCGCTTCGGGCGAGTTCGACGCCGGGGCAGTCAGCCAGCGAACAATGGAGAACATGGCAGAGGATGGCACGCTACCTCGCGAGCAGGTGCGCATCTTCTATTCCAGCCAGCCCTACAGCCACTGCTGCTTCACGGCACGGCGGGGTCTGGAACCTTCGCTGGCCCAGGAAATCGAGGCGGCCTTCCTGTCGGTCACAGGATTGGACGAGGTGGAACAGGCCGTGCTGAAGGGTGAAGCCTGCAGCAGCTTCGTCCCAGGAATTGAACACGGCTGGGATTTGATCGAAGAAGCGGCGGTGGCGGAGGGACTAGTCTAGTTGTTCGGATCCCCACCCGGAGCATTGCGCAGGATGTCTTCCAGCATATTGTCCAGAGCGGGGTCCAGCTCGACAGTCTGCTCAAACGGGACGTAGTTGAAATCGGTGCGCGCACGGTCGATAAGTTCCCTGGCTGTGGGATTTGTGCTGCCGATTTTCTCCAACGTATCCTTCAACTCCTGTGATTCCGCTTCACCCAGATGGAGCAGTTCCGACAGGTCGACGTCCAATCCGAATATCGAGTTGATGCGTCGCATGATGTCGTAAAACGAACGATGGTCCCGGCTGACGCCTACCGGGTCGTTATTTGAAGTGAGGAAGGGGTACATGGGGGCCATCGCTCCCAGGCGGAACATGGCCACTTCAGGGTGATGAAAGTGAGCTACCGTGATGAGGGCCATTCCGATGGTGGGGCCATTCCTGCTCTGCGAGCCGTAGTTTGAATACCGCACGCCCAGCTTGTCCATCGCCTCTTTCATTTCCGCCTGGCTGTAGATGCAGCTGACACTCCGCTCCATGTCGGGCGGCGCTGCCCCGTTATAGCCCTCAACGGCCACGGTTTGCGACACGCCCAGCTGCGTGACGGCCTGAAAGAAAGCGTCAGCATAAATGTCCAGGCGGAACCAAGGCTCTTCACCAAGAAAGATAATCAGGCCATTCCCTGCGTCAAAGAAGTTGTTGTCGCGGCGCATGTCAGTGTCGGGAAGGCCGTCGCGGTAGGAAACCCTGGGGCGGTAGGTATCATGTGTGCCAGGCACCTGGAAGGGGTAGCATAGCTTGCTGATATCCATGCCCATAGAGCCGACGCGCCGGGCTTGAAGTTTGTCGATCAGGTAGCGAGGTAAGCCGCTGGAGATCTCGCCTCCGTCGGACCATTGACGTCGCCATCCGGCAATCAGATAGCGGGCATCAGGGACAGGTTGCAGATTGAGCAAGTCGTCAGCCATCGGCCAACACTCCTTCCGCCGGGCAAGGGCGTACATGAACCGTCATCAATAACAGTTATTCTGACAGACGCTGCGCCTTATCGCAAATAAATGCACAGGTTAACCAGGTGCAATCGGGTGTGATTGCCTGCCAATTTCTTGACAGACAGGAATGACATTCCTGTAATATAAATTAAGAAACGCAGGCGGTATATGGTCGCCTGAAAGAGTAGATGTCCCAGTAGCTCAGAGGATAGAGCGGCTGCCTTCTAAGCAGCGGGTCGCGGGTTCGAATCCTGCCTGGGACGCCACTACAGCTATGACTCAGCTTGGTTTCACTCCTGATCAGGGGTGTTGCCGAGGGCAGAAAGCCGTCCGTCCGGGCGGCTTTTTCTTTGCCCGGAGGCAAATCCAACACGCTGCCTGCCGTCACGAACGAGTTCCGTTTTCCCATCCCCTTGCTTGCCTGACAGACCATTACGCAAGTTGAGGCAAGTAGTCATGATGAGAGCAGGAACCAAACGGCGGAGCAGGAAAATGATCCGGGAAAAGCTGGAACTCGGCGACTTGTTGCAGAAGTTCGAGGTGTACAAGAGGTCGGAGGACTTGTCGGAGAGGACGGTGGAGTGGTACCAGCAGGCACTGGGGCTGTTCCAGGCATGGCTGGCGGATCAGAAAATGTCCACCTGCCTGGATGACCTGGGCGAGGACGAGGTTCGGCTCTTCATCCTGCATCTCAAGGACAGGTCCGGTCTGCGGGGTCCTGCCTCCAGCCACACCGTCAACAATCGGGTCAGGGCCCTGCGGGCGTTCTTCCACTGGCTGTTCGAGAAAGATTACACCGACTGCCACCGGCTTGAGAAGGTCAGGCCGCCGAAGCCGCGGGAGTTGGCGATGGGGTGGTCAACAGCCATCTTAACGAGGCTCAACGGGAACGGCTCTCCATCTTGGAATCGGCTGCTCAGGAGGAGGCGGAGCGCAGAGCCGGAAAGACAAAGCCAGTTCGCCACCAGTTGCGCCGGACGCCCATGGAGAAACAGCAGGCTCGCTGGGAGGCGGTCCAACAGGCTAGGGAGCAAGGGCTTTCCCTCAAGGGCTATCGCCCGGAACTTGGGCATGGCTAAAAATACAGCGAAGAAATACGCGTCTGCTGAGAGCCCGCCCACCAAGAAACTCAGCCCAAGGAGCGAGCCAAGGCGGAGACCCGGGCAGAGTCACCAACCTCCGCCGACTAAACCGGGTGACATATTCGTTTTTCAATTAGGGGGACATAATCGCTGGACAACAACAAATTCACAGTGATCTCTGTCCCTGTGATGGCGATGAGGACGCTGCCCTCGTCCGCATCGGTCCAGACCGCGGTGGAGACCAGTTCACCATTCAAGCTGGTGCGGTGTCATTTAACATGTCGGATCCATCGGTCCGCGGCATCCAAGGAGTCTCCGTCCAGGTGCCGCCTTCGGAATATCTTGTACACCGTCGTTTCCCCGCCTGAATCGGCCACGGCCACGGCCACGGCCACGGCCACGGCCACGGCCACGGCCACGGTATTTTCGCACTCCGGGTTGTCCCACGCTCCTTTCGACAGGATTTCCAGTGCCTTGGTGCTGATGGTCGTTCTCTCTTCCTTGGTTCCCTCGGGGTCCTCGGTCTTGATCTTGTTCCTTTCCTCGTCTCTTCTCTGAGTTA
Organism: Dehalococcoidia bacterium; assembly: GCA_965261355.1. Taxonomy (GTDB): domain Bacteria; phylum Chloroflexota; class Dehalococcoidia; order Lucifugimonadales; family UBA3495; genus VXOI01. The sequence goes on from OZ253464.1 coordinate 1,772,339, forward strand.
ATCGTGCCGCAGACTGATCACATCTCCTCCTTGCTCCGGCTATGTCCTGGGCTCTAAGGTGACGGGACTCTTTCGAGTAGGTGCTGCCCGTAGGGACGTCGGAATTCCTTGCCCGTCATCACCGACAAGTGGTGGGCAAGTGGTGGACGAGTGTATCGAGTCCGTCTTGGACGAGCTGGACCTCGGGGACCTAGAGCAGAACGTGGTTGGGGTGGCGCTCCGCCGTGAGGTCGAGACCGCGTTGGTCCCCGGAATGGTTGCAGTCCAGGCGGTTTTTCACGCCTCGGATGCGGCGACGCTGGGGAAGGATCTACCCGACTGGCTTGACTGGGTGTCGTCGGCGTTGCCCTCGGAGCCGGGGTTCCTCACGGCGATGGGCCGGTGCCTCGACCCTGCCGGATACGACCTGCTGGCGGAGGACTTGGGAGTCAGGCCCCGGGGAGTCGGAGGTACAGAAGGCCTTTGAGGCCCACCTGTGGGAGATCGAGACCTGCGTCTCGAGTTGTGAGGCTCAGTGAGGTGAAAGAGGCCTGGCGTTCGCCGGGCCTCCCGTCGTTGGACCCTTCTTTTACTCGGCCGTGACCTCCCTGGCCTTGGCTCGCTTCTTCTCCCGATACCTGTTGGTTTTCTCCCGTATCTTTGCCGCATGGGCATCGCTCATTGTCGTGCTTCGTCTGGTGTCCCGCGTCGAGCATTCTTGCCGGTCTGGCGTCAACTGGTTTTGCCAGTTCACCTCCTGTTTCTTGCCCCGCTGCTGGGCTGCAGCGGCGGGCAGAACTGCCCCCCAGCAGGGAGAGCAAGGGGTACGTGGCCGACTTCCGGGACGATCCTGAAGGATGGAGCCATCTTGGTGCGGAGGGCACTCGTCCGCAACTTCGCAACGGGCATTGAGATCGTGGAGGATGAGGCGGTTCTGACGTAAACTGTCCCCACGCCGCTGGCTGGCGTGACGTCCGAATCGGCCCCTGCCGCAAGCGGCGCAGAGAATTCCACGGAGCTATTGGCTGGCCCGTAACTGGCGGCAGACTCGCTGAACCCCGGGTCCGGTATGGAGGAGCGAAGAATGGAAGACCTGTTGATTCGTGGTGGTCAGGTGATTGACGGGACTGGGACACCGGCGCGACGGGCGGACGTTGCCATCAGAAACGGACGCATCAGTGCTGTGGGAGACTGCGAAGACCGGGAGGCGCAGCAGGAGATCGATGCCTCGGGACAGATCGTCGCTCCGGGTTTCATCGACATCCACACCCACTCGGACTTCACCCTCCCTCTGAACCCGCTGGCCGAAAGCAAGATCCGCCAGGGGGTCACCACGGAGGTGGTGGGCAACTGCGGCTACTCCACTGCGCCTGTGTTGCCGGGTGTCAATGACGGGTTAGAAATGAGCCATTTGTAACGGGTTGGAACTAAGCCACATCGTTGATGTCCAGCGATTCTGTCAGTCCGCGTAGTTGTCGCCGGCCCCTTCCGGCGAAGCAGCCAGATGTTGCTGTGACGGGAACAGCCCCGCCTGGCGTTTCTCCCGGAGCCGGTAGCTGTCCCCACGTATGTTGAGCACATGGCTGTGGTGCAGCAGCCGGTCCAGCACCGCCGAGGCGATGACGGTGTCCCCCAGGAGCTCGCCCCACTCGCCGAAGCCTTTGTTGGACGTCAGGATAATGCTGCCCCGCTCATACTTGGCCGACACCAGGGTGAAGAAGGCGGTGGCCGATTCCCGGTCGTAGGGCCAGATGCCGAACTCGTCCACGACAAGGACCTTGGGAGCGAGGTACACCTTCATGCGCCGGTCGAGGTTGTGCTCGTTCCGTGCCTTCCTGAGATCTTCCATCAGGTCGTAGGCGCGGACGAAGTAGGCACCGAAGCCGTTCTCGATGGCCCTGAGGGCCAGGCCTATGGCCAGGTGGGTCTTGCCCACGCCGGGCGGTCCCAGGAGCAGGATGTTGCTGGCCTCGGGGACGAAGGCCAGGTTGGCCAGTTCCTTGACCAGGCGCTCGTCGATGGAGGGCTGGAAGGCGAAGTCGAATTGCTCCAGGGTACGCTGGAAGGACAGGTGGGCCAGGCGGGTTCGCGTGGTCAGATACCGTTCCCGGCGGGCGGCCACCTCGGCCCCCAGCAGTTCGGCCAGCATGTCGGGATAGGGCAATTGCTTGCTGGCGGCTGAGTCCAGGGTGTTGTCCAAAATCTCGACGGCCTGCTTGAGGCCGAGGGTCTCCAGGTGTTGACGGGCCTGTTCCAAGGCGATCACCTTGCACCTCCCGCGGCCAGTTCGTAGACATCCAGGGAGCGTCGCTCCACCTCGCCCACCGGGATCTGCACCGCCACCACCTCCCGGCGGGGCCGGTCGTCTCCCCGGGGCAGTCCCTCCCACTGGCCGGTCAGGATGAAGCGCTGACCAGGACGCTGGGCCCGGGGATGCACCGCGATGCGCTCGTCGCCCATCCAGATCTCCACCGTGCCCCGACGCTGGCCCACCTGCACCGTCCGTCCCACCCATTTCCAGTGGACCCCGTAGCGGGAGTCCTCCCAGCTGACGAAGCCGTCCCGGGCCACCTTGCGGTCCTCCCTGAGGTACGGAGCCAGGGTGGCCCGGTCCGGCAGCCTCCCCAAATGGGGCCGCTCCTCGTCCAGCATCTCCCACGGTATCCGGTAAGTCGTGCCATGCACCCTGGCGTTCGCCACCACGTCGCACCACTCCAGGACCTGCCGGTTCAGGTCGGCGTCGTCGGTGAAGCGCAGGCTGGGCCACATGTTGCGCCGTACGTACTTCACCCCGCTCTCCACCTTGCCCTTGGTCTGGGCCCGGTATGGCTGACACAGCCTGATCTCAAAGCCCACCCGCAGGGCGAAGTCCAACATCCGTTGGTTCCACACCGGCCGCTGGTCATCGTCGCGCCCCAGGGTCACCACCTTGGCGTTGTCGTACAGGCAGCGCCGGGGAACGCCGCCCAGGTACTCGAAAGCATTGGCGTGGCACTGAATGAAGGCGGCGGTGTCCGCCCTCCGGACCAGTTCCACGTAGCAGGCCCTGGACCAGCCATGGTCATCACGAACACCCAGACGCGGCGTCGCTTCCCGTCCTCGCCGACGTACGGCAAACTGCCCCAGTCCACCTGGGCCTGTTCTCCCGGTGCTGTCTCAAACCGCATCGTCGCCTCGGGCTGACGCCCCCGTCGTCGGGGACGCACGTACTCCACGAGTACTGTGTAGCTCCCCTGGTATCCAAGGGTCCGCAGTTCCCGCAGCAGCACGACGCAGTTCTCCAACCCCTCTGCCACACGCCGGTCGATGTGCTCGGTGTAGGGGTCCAGCCTAGATCCCCGTGGCGGCCGCGGCTTGGGGAGCATCGCCTCCGGTGAGTTCAGGTACCGGAGCACCGTGTTGCGGGCGAGGCCCAAGTCCCGGGCAATCCCCCGGGCCGAATGGCCCCGGCCATGCATCTCGTAAATCTCTTTCACGTCTCCACCTCTTAACAATCCTTGCAAGCACCTCCGCCAAGTGTCCGGCGATGATGCCCCAGCTATCGAGGTGGCTCAATTCCAGTCCGTAATTTTTGGCTCAGTTTAAGCCCGTTATTAACACAGCTACAAGATGGGGGCATTTACAGCCACCCGACCAAGTGGGGTTGCCGGGGCTGACGTTCCGGACTAGGCAATAGTCCTGATAACCTGGGGCCTCACGGGCAGAGCCGGAGATCGCCCAGGATTGCAGAATCTCTATGCTCCCGGCCCAACAAACTGCTTGGCACGCACCCGCCCAGCGGTTCGCTTCGAGCCGCAGCGTTGACAGGGTGGCGAGGTTGTCCAACTCTGGCAGCATCACTCCCAAGCCTTCATCGGCTGCCAGGCCGCCCCCATCGGAAGTGGCCGCGGGCCGGAATGATGCGGGGCATCCACGAAAAACGCAAAGGCCCACGTAGTTCCTGTTTTATTTTCAATCCACGAATGCGCGCCAATTTCTCCTAATTCCTAAACCAAAGCCAAGGTGAAATACGCAGACGCGTAGGGTAAATTTGTGAGGGAACTGGGTTAGCCGGTCTCAGGAGTAGCGGGGGGTTGGTGATGGGTGTGAGGGAGATAGACCGGTCTCTGGAACAATGGCAGATGGGGGTCAAGGATTTGCGCCGGCGGATGATTCTGGCGCCCACACCCAGGGAGCGGGAGCGGTGGTACGCCCTCTGGCTCTTGGCGCAGGGCTGGACAGCAACGGCCACGGCGGAGGCGCTGGAGCGGGACCCCCACACCATAGGACGGTGGGCTTCGGTTTTCGGCGAGGGAGGGCCAGCGGCCTTGATATTTGAGCAGACCGGTGGTTCCCCCCCGTCCTTGACGAGACGCAGCAGGCGGAGTTGAAAGGGGCGGTAGGGCAACCGCCCGCTGAGGCGGGCATCGAACTGGCCAACTGGTATTGGAAAGGAGTCCGGCAGTTTGTCTTGGAACGGTTCGGGGTCAGTTTGAGCCGCAGCAGTTGTCTGAACTGGCTGCACCGGTTGGGATTTGCCTTCAAGCGGCCCAAGAAGCGTCTGCTCAAGGCGGATGAGGGCAAGCGGGAGGCCTTCGTGGCGGAGTATACCGCCCTGAGGGAGGAGGCCCAACGGACCGGAGCCAGGATATTCTTCGCCGATGAGGCCCACTTCCGGGCCGATGCAGAGTTGCGGGGCAAGTGGGTACTGAGAGGAGAGGCTGCTCTGGTGGACTCGACCAGTCCGCGGTATGGGGAGAAGGCCAGCTATTATTCGGCGGTGTGCCTGGAGACGGGTGAGGTGGAGTGGATGGAGTTGCAGGGGAACAGCAACGCCGGGACCTCGGTTGACTTCCTGAAGCAACTGAGGGGAAAACACCCTGAGCCGATGCGGGTCATCTGGGACAATGCCCCGGCCCACCGTGGGGAGGCGATGCGGGAGTACCTCAGGACGCCTGGGCTGGAGTTGAGGTTGGTGAACCTGCCGGGGTACAGCCCGGACTTCAACGGGGATGAGGCGATCTGGGGTTGGGCGAGAGAGGAGGCCACCGGCAATCTGTGCTTGGGAAGCAGGGAGGCGGTGCAGGAGAAGGTTGGCAAATTCCTTGCCGGACTGGCCAGCCGCAAAGACGAGGTGAGACGGCGGTGCCGGACAGTCTTGCAGTCACGGGGCGAGGCGCTCCTGCGAGCCTCCCGGACCGATTCTCAGCCTCCGGCAAATGCACATCCCACCTTGGCTTTGGTTTAGGGTCTAATGCTCGGCTCCCGGCTTCACACTTTCGCGGGAATGGCGGCCAGACAACTGTGGCCTGCGGGTGTTCTATATGGGCCTCCGCAATGTTTCTGGCGATCTCCCGACCCAAGGGAATATACGGTGGAATAATCCGGAGGAGGAACCTCCGACCGTTCCGTTTGCTAGTAGGGTATGGACAGCCCGGCCAAAGAGTTCCGGGCTGTCGCAGCTCCTCCATCCGGTACTTCAGGAAGGCTAGTACGAGTCAAGGCTGAAGTGTCAGGATAGAGACGGCGGAGTTTGGCTCTGGCGTCTTTGGCGGTGAAACGCCAGTTGATGGTGGCTGCCGCCGCGTTGCGCTCTGCCTCGTAGACGCTGATGTTCCTCTGCAGCGCCTCCTCGTGGGGGTTTCACCCTTTGAGGCAGGCCCGGGCCAGCACACTGAACTCGATCTCCGCCATATTCAGCCAACTCCCGTGCTTGGGCGTGTGATGGAACTCCAGCCGTTTGGCAATCCGCCTGGCCTCTGCCGTCGGGAAGCTCTCATACAGAGACGCCATTCTGTGGGTGTTCAAATTGTCCAAGACCATTCGGATCACAGGGACATCGGGATATGCCTCGTCCACCAGCCATCGCATCTGGTGGGCAAAGTCCTGCATCGTGCGCTGCCGGGTTACCTCTACATGGCGCCAGCCCCTCAGGGGCTCGCAGGTGAGAAACAGGTTGCGGGTTCCGCCCCTCTGGTACTCGTAGTCCTCCCGCTTGGGACGTCCCGGGGCTGGCGGAATGGATGGACGTACGTCGGCCAGCAACTGGGTGGAGGTCTCATCGAAACAGACCACCGGTCTCTGAGGGTCGTAGGGCTCGGCGTATAGCTCCAGCACATCCTCCATGTGGGCCACGAAGTCGGCGCTTACCTTCGGGATGCACCACTGCTTCTTGCGCCACGGCTTGAGAGCCTTTTTTTCAGCCGCAGCCGCACCGTCTCGTGGGACAACGACTCCACCAGACCCAGTTCAACCGTCTTGCCTGCCAGGGCGCGCAAAGTCCAGTGGTCGTGGCCCTCGGGAGCCGGGGTGCAGGCCAAGGCTATCAGGTGCGCCTCGGCCCGGTCATCCAGCTTCCGGTAACGGTTGACCTGGTTGCGGCGCCGCAGCACCTCGTCCAATCCCTCCTCGGCGAAACGCCGCTTGGCGCGGAACACCGTGCGCTCCGAGACGTCCAGGGCGGCGGCTACCTGGGCAGCGGTCCAGCCCTCGTCTGTCTTGAGCAGAATGCGGGCCCGGGTGATCGCCTGGGCCGAACTCCTACCCGACCGGATCATCCTCCGTAACTGCCCCTTCTCCTGCGAGGACAGATGAACCTCATACTTTCCCTGAACCATGAACGCCACACCTCACCCAACACAGTTTCCCTTCCAACGGTAGCATCACCTTTTAACAAAATACCTGTCTGTCATTACCAGTTTGACTCGACACTAAACCAAAGCCAAGGTGGGATGTGCATTTGCCGGAGGCTGAGAATCGGTCCGGGAGGCTCGCAGGAGCGCCTCGCCCCGTGACTGCAAGACTGTCCGGCACCGCCGTCTCACCTCGTCTTTGCGGCTGGCCAGTCCGGCAAGGAATTTGCCAACCTTCTCCTGCACCGCCTCCCTGCTTCCCAAGCACAGATTGCCGGTGGCCTCCTCTCTCGCCCAACCCCAGATCGCCTCATCCCCGTTGAAGTCCGGGCTGTACCCCGGCAGGTTCACCAACCTCAACTCCAGCCCAGGCGTCCTGAGGTACTCCCGCATCGCCTCCCCACGGTGGGCCGGGGCATTGTCCCAGATGACCCGCATCGGCTCAGGGTGTTTTCCCCTCAGTTGCTTCAGGAAGTCAACCGAGGTCCCGGCGTTGCTGTTCCCCTGCAACTCCATCCACTCCACCTCACCCGTCTCCAGGCACACCGCCGAATAATAGCTGGCCTTCTCCCCATACCGCGGACTGGTCGAGTCCACCAGAGCAGCCTCTCCTCTCAGTACCCACTTGCCCCGCAACTCTGCATCGGCCCGGAAGTGGGCCTCATCGGCGAAGAATATCCTGGCTCCGGTCCGTTGGGCCTCCTCCCTCAGGGCGGTATACTCCGCCACGAAGGCCTCCCGCTTGCCCTCATCCGCCTTGAGCAGACGCTTCTTGGGCCGCTTGAAGGCAAATCCCAACCGGTGCAGCCAGTTCAGACAACTGCTGCGGCTCAAACTGACCCCGAACCGTTCCAAGACAAACTGCCGGACTCCTTTCCAATACCAGTTGGCCAGTTCGATGCCCGCCTCAGCGGGCGGTTGCCCTACCGCCCCCTTCAACTCCGCCTGCTGCGTCTCGTCAAGGACGGGGGGGAACCACCGGTCTGCTCAAATATCAAGGCCGCTGGCCCTCCCTCGCCGAAAACCGAAGCCCACCGTCCTATGGTGTGGGGGTCCCGCTCCAGCGCCTCCGCCGTGGCCGTTGCTGTCCAGCCCTGCGCCAAGAGCCAGAGGGCGTACCACCGCTCCCGCTCCCTGGGTGTGGGCGCCAGAATCATCCGCCAGCGCAAATCCCTGACCCCCATCTGCCATTGTTCCAGAGACCGGTCTATCTCCCTCACACCCATCACCAACCCCCCGCTACTCCTGAGACCGGCTAACCCAGTTCCCTCACAAATTTACCCTATGCGTCTGCGTATTTCACCTTGGCTTTGGTTTAGTACTCGGTCAAACTTGGTCCGATAGGTAGACTCAGAGACATGGATGCCGATGATATTCTGAGTCATGGAATATGTTGTTGTGAGGTGGCGGTGTGGTCAGAGAGAAATTTGCAGTTCGGCTGACGCCGGAGGAACGCGACCAACTGGAGCACATGGTCCGGGCAGGGAAGAGTCCAGCCCGGGTTACGACCCGGGCCCGCATCCTGCTCAAGACCGGTGAGGGTTGGTCCGCGTCCAGGGTGGCCCAGGCTCTGGATGTGTCCGAGGGCACGGTGTTCCGCCTCAAGCGGCGCTTCGCCGAGGATGGGTTGAACGGGGTGCTCAGGGACCGGACCCAGCCCCACCGGTACCGCAAGCTGAATGACCGTGGCGAAGCCCACCTGATCGCCCTGGCCTGCAGCCCGGCCCCCGATGGCCACGACCACTGGAATCTGCGCCTGCTGGCGGACCGGATGGTTGAACTGGGCGTGGTTGACTCCCTGTCCCATGAGACGGTGCGCCTGCATCTGAAAAAAACGTCCTCAAGCCGTGGCAGAAGAAACAGTGGTGCATTCCCAAGGTGAGTGCCGACTTCGTGGCCCACATGGAGGATGTCCTGGACCTCTATGCCGAACCCTACAATCCCGAAAGGCCGGTGGTCTGCTTCGATGAGACATCCACCCAGATGCTGGCCGATGCCCGGCCGCCCATCCCGGCGGCGCCCGGACAGCCCCGGCGCGAGGACTACGAGTACCGGCGGGATGGCACCCGCAACCTGATTCCTGACCTGCGAACCCTTGGCAGACTGGCGGCACGTAGAGGTAACGGAACGGCGCACCAAGGAGGACTTTGCCCGCCAGATGCGCTGGCTGGTGGATGAGGCCTATCCGGATGTCCCGGTGGTTCGAGTGGTCTTGGACAATCTGAACACCCATCGCAAGGCGTCGCTTTACGAGGCGTTCCCAGCTGACGAGGCCCGGCGCATTGCCAAGCGGCTGGAATTTCACTACACGCCCAAGCACGGCAGTTGGCTCAATATGGCGGAAATAGAGTTCAGCATCTTCTCCCGCAGTTGCCTCAGGCAGCGTCTGCCGGACGAGGAATCCCTCTGCCGGGAGGTCCGCGCCCTGGAACTGGAGCGAAACGAAGCTCAAGCCCGCATCAACTGGCGCTTCAGCATCCAGGACGCCAGAACCAAACTCCATCGCCTATACCCCATCAATACCTGACTTGACCGAGTACTAGTCCTGTCAAGCAACGAGTGCTTCATATGTTGTTGTCCAGCGATTCTGTCCCCTTAAATGAGAAGCGATTATGTAACCCGGTTTAGTCGGCGGAGGTTGGTGATCCGGCAAGGGCCTCCGCCTTGGCTCGCTCCTTGGCACTGAGTTTCTTTGTAGGCGGAATCTCCGCCAGGGCGTACTTTCCGGCGGTGTTTCGGTCCATGCCCAGCTTCCGGGCGATGGCCCGGAGGGAAAGCCCCTGCTCCCTGGCCTGTTGGACCGCCTCCCAGCGGGCCTGCTGGGTTGCCGTGGGCGTCCGGTGCAACCGGTGGCGAACTGGCTTTGTCTTTCCACCTCTGACCCTGGTGGTTGCGTCTTCGTCGTTGGCCTCGTCCAGATCGGACGATTCTGACGATTCAAGGGCGGCCAGGCGTTCACGTTGAGCCTTGTTCAGGTGGCTGCTTGCTGTGCCTTCGGCCACCTCATGCAGCCCAGGGTCGGGAGAGCAACCGGTGTCTGCGCCCCACAGCACCGAGGAGGGCGGCGGTCCCTCCTGAAAATCCACGGCCTCTCCCTGGTACTGGAGCAGCAGCTCCCCGTCGGCCCGTTCCAGGACGTTGACCCGGAGGCCGGCATAGCTGGGCCGCTCCGCCTCATGCAGCAGCTGGAGCACCCGCCACTGGTACTTCACCGTGTTGTCTCTGGCCACCCTGCGGGTGTCCTTGAGACAGATGGTCTCGGTCAGAGACAGCTCGACCGGCACCGGCCGGTAGACCGCCTCCGGCTGCTCCGCCGCCACGGCGAAACGCGCATTGAACCGGGGCAGAAACTCCTGCAAGACCAAGCCGGCCTCGTCGATGCTGCTGGCCCTGGCCAAGCGCAGTTCGGTTACCAGCCGGTCCTGAAAGGTTTCCAACATCCGCTCCACACGCCCCTTGGCCTGTGGAGAGAGGGCGAATATCTGCTGGACGCCCAGCTCCCGCATCACTCTGGCGAACTGGGTAGTCTCCACAGGCACCGGCTTCTGACGGGCGTTGTACTTGAAGGCAGCGTGGCGGTCGCTGTAGAGGGCCAGCGGGATTCCCCACTGGCGGACCAGTCCCTCCAAGAGCACCAGGTAGCCGCGGGTGTCCTCGGTGGTACGGAAAACGGCCTGGCCACGGTGCCGGTGGCGTCGTCCACGGCGATGAGCAGCGTCAGCTTCGGTCCCCGGTCCTCCAGCCAGGGATGGTTGCTGCCGTCGATCTGCACCAGCATGCCCTCCTGTGGCATGCGCCTGCGCCGGAAACGGTGCTGCTGGGAGCGGCGGCTGTGAGGACTGCCGATGCCGGCCTTGACCAGAATCCGGCGCACCGTGGGACGGCTCAGGTCGATGCCCTCGCGCTCCCGCAACAACTCGGTGAAGTGGCTGTGGTTTGCCCCGGCGTAGCCGTTGCTGGCCAGCTTCACCACGGTAGCGGCGGCGACCTCAGGGACGGCGTTGTGAGGTCGGCCCCGGTTCCCATGGGCCAGTGCAGCGGGACCGTGCTTGCGGTAAGCGGCGAGGAGGCGCTTGGTGTGGCGTTCACTGACTCCCATGATCTCGGCAGCCTGGGCGATGGGAAGCTGGTATTCCAGAACACCGTTGAGAACCTGAATCCTTGCCTGTTCCTGCTGGTTCAACGTTACATCCCTCATGGGGATGACATGTTCGCTGAACAGTTAGCTGGTGACCGAATCGTAGAACAGCAACATCAGCATTGTGGTTTTCCCTCATACCCTACAAGCAAACGGAACCCTTGCCCGCAGTTTGCCCTTTACTACTCAAGCAAGGCTCTTCGCTGTGCGGCAGGGCAGATCGTCAGAAGGGTGCGTTCCTGAACCTGCTGCCTAGCAGAACGGTAAGCCGGCTTTGTCAAAGTCGTTGTGCCGGACCCTTCTCAGCCCCTCTGGTATGCAGCCGGTCAGCTCGGTGTCCGCCAAATACAGACGTTCCAGTCTGGAGAGATTACCTAATTCCGCTGGGATGGTCCCAGTGAAGTCGTTCCTGTTCAGGTACAGATCTTCCAACATTGAAAGGTTGCCCAACTCCGGCGGAACCCGCATGTTCAAACTGCTAAAGCTGAGGTCCAAGCTGATGACGCGGCCGCTGTCGTTGGTAACCACATTCTCCCATTGGCTGATGGGAGCATCGCTGAGCCAGTTGGCATAGCCACTCCATGATGGGTCGCGTCTGTTTGCTTGGACGATGGCCACAAGCGCGTTCCGGTCGCCGGAGTGGGTGACTTCCATGTCCCTGCCGTAGAGACGCTGCCACAGGTCCCGGAACTGGGCCAACTTCTCCAGCGGGGTGTTCGAAAGCAGCACCTGGTAGACTTGGCCGTCTGCCAAAGCATGGTAACGCTCAGCATTATTCGCCTTGCCCGCCTTGTACAATGCCCCCAAATAGGTCGAGACCATATCCCGGCCCAGGGACAGGTACATGCCCAGCCAAAATGCCTCGCCGATGGTGTATTCGCAATATTCATTCTTTCCTGATGATGACCCGCCCGTGATGGCCTGATCTCTGCTCGTGGCCCTGCTCGACGCGCTGCCGTTTTCTATCCGGCCGTAGACCGAAGGGCACCCCCCCTTCACTATGTCGTAGAGGAATTGATTCCGTTCATCTGACTTGGAGAACGGATTCCTTTCCAAGAAAGTTGCCGCTCCCTCAGCCAGCTATTTTTTAACATAAGCACTACTGAAGTAGTGGTGAGCAAACTCATGGGGGATGGGACTGTCAAGCCCCATACGGTAAATTATGAAATAATGAAATATTGAGTAACGTCGACACGAGCGGTCGGTTCTACCACCAGTATGGCGAAGTCCCTCGGCCATGGCTCGCCAACGGAGGCTTCTATGTGCTCCACGGAGGAGCACGTAAATTCGAGTATGTCGCTGGCGCGCTCCAGCGGAAATCGGCTGATCACGAACAGCTTTAGCTCTCCGGTAATGGGCAATGTAATAGTCTCCGAGTGCACCACATCGCCACCCTTGATCAATCCCTGGAAAACCTCTTCCTCATCAAACCGACCGGTCAATACAGTTATCAGGGCAAGTTCTTCTTCTGTCAGCCCGTCCTGGAACCAAGGTTGCCCGAGCAATTCCTCCCACCGGCCACGACTGATGAGGGTGCGCACCACCGTCATAGCGGCCGCTTGCAGTGGTTCAACCTCACCGTCGGACACGTCAAATAGAGGCGATTCCATGACCGAGTCTGATAGCTCCAAATCGCCCCACCGGGCTACCCAAACTAGAAATTCCGTAACCAATGTATATTCATGCTCGGTGAAATCGTCGGCGAGCCACGGCAAGGCCAGAACCCGCTGTGCCACGTATTGGTTGTCGGAGGCGTCAACTCCCACGTCGCGGAGCATGTTTCGGATCCTGAGCAGAAAGGAGTTTTCCTGGGGGCTAATGCCGTCTGCAATCCATGGAAAGCCAGCAACTCGCTCGGCTTGGGAGCTGTATTCCATGTTAGTTCTGCCAATGTAGACTAAGCCCGAATCCACCGATGGGAGGCGTGAAGGCTGAGCAAATTGGGATGGAGGAGCATACAGCGGAGAAAGCCTGGGCTCCATTGGGACCGATGTGACAGGGCAGAGGGTTTTCAGTAGCCTCACCGGGCCTGGAGAGCGGTCTATGGAGGCTGGGAATCGCGTGATAGTGATACCGGACGCAGCAGGATGCACTCGCAGACCGGGCGGACGCGAGTTTGGAGGCCTTGGGTCGGTTGCGGATAGCGCCGTCAGGCTGGGAGTGGGATGGCCCGCAGTCGGGCCAGGGCGAGAGTGGCCTGCTCAGCCCAGGGCCAGCCCCGGGCCAGCCTCGGGGAAGATGCAAAGTGAGTCTGCGCGCCTTGCGGGTAAGCCGTCCGGCCATAGAGAAGAAGCGTCGCCGCAGGGTCTTGGTGTTCACCAGTTGCTCGCCCAGACCGATGCGTGCTGCCCAACGGGCCAGGTTGTGGGCCATCACCTGTATCGCCAGCCAGGCACCGTTGGCGGCGAAGCGGCCGGATGGGAGATGATTGAGGCCCACGCCGTACTTGAGGTCTCGGATGGCGTTCTCGACCTCGGCGTGGCGGCGATGGTCGGCCTCCAGCTCCAGGGTATCCCCAGTCCGGTCGGTGATGAAGCCGTGATAGCTGTAGCTGGCGAAGAGGGCCAGCTGGGAACCGGGCGTGGGCTTCACCCGCCGGACGATGAGCCGCACCGGCGCGGCGTCAGGCTTGCTCCTGAAGGGAGTGTAAGCGGTCTCGGCCACGTCGGCGGCACCGTCCATCCAGTAAGGGATGGGCGTCCAGTCCGCCTCGGGTATGGCTTCCTCGGGTATGGCTTCAATGAGATTGCGCAGGCTGGCGCGCTGGCGGATGGTGATGGAGTAGCGGACATCCATCTTGCGGCAGACGGCGACGATGGCGTGGGCATAGAACCCGCTGTCGGCCCGCACCGTGAGTTGCCCCTTGGCTCCAGCATGGCGCACCCGTCCCACGGTCTCACTCAGGATGTGGGCGGCGCCCCGAGCGGCGTTGGCGCGGCCCTCGCGCAGCCCTCGCGCAGCCGGCACATCAGCACGTCGCCGGTTCCGGCGGCCACGGCGAGGAGCGGGTGATAGCCCCGCTTGCCAGTGTAGCCATGGTGTCGCGCCCCCTCCTGGGCCACCTGTAGGTCTCGCAGATGGTGGAGTCCAGGTCGATGGTCAGCGGCCCGTCGCCGGGTCCCGCCCCGGCGGCCCAGGCCTGGGCCAGCAGCTCCCGGCTCACCCGGTCCAGCTGGCGGACATGGCCCCACCGGAAGCTGCGCAGGAACGTCCCCAGGGTGGAGGGCGCCTTGACCATGCACCCCAGCACCGAGTAGGTCCGCCCCGCACGCAGCGCATCGGCGTCGTCAATGCAGTCGCCGCCCGCCAGCGCCGAGGCCACCAGCGTCAGCAGCTTGTCTCCCGCGTTCGCCCGCCCCGGCGCATCCCCGAGGTCGAGGTGACGGTCAACGAGTTCACGCAGGCCCACGTGCTGGGCCAGAGTGGCCGGAAGGAGCAGCCCAGCATTGTTGACCAGGCGGTGGTCGTCGAAGGCGATTTGGATGCGGTCGGGGTGCTCAAGTGGTAGCATCTGTTGGGTGCTCCTTGTTTTCTGGTCGGTTTCCTTTCTCGAAAACCATTATCCCAGATGCAAAGGAGCACTTTCTTGCCCCTTCCCCACGCCGCGACCCTCATCTCTTCGGTGGATTGGGGTTAAAGAGAAGACGCCCGACAGGGCCACCGCCTTGACGCCAGCATCGCGCAGTGCCCGCACCACGCGGCGCAGCTCGGCGCGGTCTAGGGGCGAGATTTCGCGCCCGTCGAACTCGTGGCCGCCGCCCACCATGTACGTGAATCCCCCGACGGCGTCCTTCAGCTCTGCAGGCCAGTCGACCAGCGGGGGAAGCAGCTGCGTGGCCGGCAGTGCCAAGCGAATGACGGCGGTGGGCGACAGGTTGCGACGTTCCAGCAGGGCGTTGGTGAAGTCGGTGGTCCCCACCATTACGGCGTCAACGCGCGCGCCGCGAAGGCCCTGCGCCAGCAACTCGGTGACCGCTGCCACGATTCCGGTGGTGACGTCGGCGGTGGTCGGCGCCTTGGCTGCGCCCGCCAGTCGCGTCCCGTCCATCAGGACAGCGTCGGTGTTGGTGCCGCCCACGTCAACGCCGATGAACATAGGGAACGTCGCCGCTACACCGTCAGGGGGACGTATTCGGTGTCGTAGCCGAAGGCCCCGGGCCCGGCAACGGCAAGGCCCTCGGGAGTGGCCCATAGTGCGGGCGCCGGAAACCCCAGGATGGTAACCCGCAGCCCGTAGCGCATCAGCTCGGTGGTGACCGGCTCGCCCACATCGGTCGCGACGGCGCAGATCAGGTCCGGCACGGTGCAGACCGTCTCGCTGTTGCGACGGGCGATGAGGTTTTCGTTCTGGAACTCGATGATCATCGTGTCGCCCGCAAAGGCGTCCAGCCCCTCGATGGCGAGGGTGCCCCGCGCGAACCCGGCGGTCGTGCGACGTTCCAGGTCGGTCACCTTGCCGCTGAAGAGGACCTTGCCGGGGCAGGTCTCGAGGATGGCGTCAAGCGGGTCGCGGCCCGTCTCGCGGACGTCCTTGACCGCGTCGCCGAGCTTGCGGGCCAGGGACAGGGTGTTGGGGACGGCGGTGCGCCGCACCTGCTCGGCCGACATCGGCGCAACGGCATAGCAGGCCACGCACCCCATCTGCACGGTCAGGGAGCGGGCCAGGCGTTCCGCCCAGACGGGACTGATGGTCTCGCGGATGACGACGGAGTTGCCCTTTTCGTCGGCGATCGCCATGGGACACCAGGGAACGCCGTAGACGAAGAAGGTCTTCATCTGGAACTCGGGGAAGGCCCGGCCCATGCCGTCGGCGTCCACGACCGGCAGCCCGGCCATGGCGGCCGGGATCAGCGGCTCCACCGAGTTGCTGCCGCCGATCTCGTTGGAAATCAACGCGGTGGCCTTCTCGCCGGTGAAGTCCTCGATGGCGCGGAGGGCGTGGTAGGACTGCAGGTCCCGCACCTTCTCGATGCCGACGGTCGGCGCGCCGATGCCGCCCACGCAGACGACGCGGGCGTCGTCCGGCACCTCCTCGGGGGCCAGCACCGTGACCGGGCCCCACTGCCGGATGGCCTGGCGCGCCCGCAACTGGCCGATGTAGGGATTGCCGCCGCCACCGGTGCCCAGGATGCCGGCGCCGATGGCGATGGGCTCGAGTACGTCCTCAGTGGCCTGCCACAAACCGAAATGCCCGGTCTAGTCGTCGTCAGCGGCGACGGGCTCTTCCAGCGGACGGGGGAACTGGTTGCCGAACAGCCCCTTCTCGGGATGGCGCTCCCACTGGTCCTTGGGCATCTCGTAGTAGATCTCGATCTCGTTGTCGTCCGGGTCCAGCAGGTACACGCCCATGGAGACGCCGTGGTCCCCCATGCGAACGATGCGGACATCGTTCTCCTTGATCCGGTCGTACAGTTCCTGCAGGTCCTCGAAGGTCTCCATCTGCCAGGCCATGTGGGCCTGCCCGATGATGGAGTGGTCGGGGCCGGCGGCGTCCATGCCGATGGCGCGGATGGCCAGCTCGTGGGACTTCTCGGTGTTGGCGGACATGAACACGGTGCCGCCGGGGCTGCGTTCCATGACCGTCAGGCCCATGATCCGGGTGTAGAAGTCGACGGAGCGGTCGATGTCCCGCACCCGCATTACCAGGTGTCCCAATCCCATCGGTGTGTATGACATGTCGAATCCTCCTTTTGCTTGGTTCCCTCTGCTTCCAGGAGAGGGTCGGGGTGAGGGAATTCCCTTTACGGCCAGTCCTCGTCGGCGAGGAACTGGCGGACTTTCCGCTTGAACGGCTCCTTGTCGTAGTTCTGGAACAGGGTGATGGAGTTGCGCACCGGGTTGCCGCCGAACATGCGCTCGTACAGCACCTGGCGTCCGCTGAAGGAGCTGCACGACGCGTCCCACGCCAGGTGAAACAGCTTGGCGCGGTCGCGGGCGTTGGTGGAATCGGTGGCGAAGTAGCGTTCAATCTCCGGCGCGATTCCGGAATCGAAGTCGGCCTCGGCTGGCAGGGCCATCAGGCCGCCGGTGCCGAGGATCTGGATAATCTCTACCATGCGAGGATACATTGAGCGGCCGAACACGGTGCGCCCGGCTCGGATGGCGTTGACTTCGGGGTTCATCATGCCGTACTGGTTCATGGTGGCGTCGGCCTCGGCCGCCCGCACGCAGGAGCGCAGCACGTCGCGATAGGTGATGAGCTCGGCCACCTGCTCCTGCACATGCGGTATGGTGCCGGAGCCGAGGGTGTCGACGATCAGGTCAGCCAGGCCCAGGATAAATTCCGACTTTACCAGGCAGCGGTTCAGGATCTGGTGGCCGGTGTGGGCGTCGGACTGGGTGCCCGCCGCGTACCCGTTCCCAAGCTCCACGTTGCCCAGCAGGAACACCCGCTCCCAGGGCACGTGCACGTCGTCGAAGAAGACCACCGAGTCCATTTCCTCGAACCGGGACCCGAGCGGGTGATTGAAGTGGGAGCGCCCGAAGTCGAAGCTCTCTCGGCAGAGGAACTTCACGCCCGGGGTGTCGCACGGGATGGAGAACGAGAATGTCTGCCGTTGCGCCTCCTCGTCGAGGCGGTGGCTGGCCACGGGGTAGATGGCGATTTCGTCGGAGATCGGGCCGAGCGTCGCCAGCGTCCGGCTGCCGCGGACCACGATGCCGGCGTCGGTCTCCTTCACCATCGTGAGGGCGACGTCCTCGCTCAGGCTGTCCGTGGGGCCGGCGTTGCGACGACGCTGCAGGTTCACCAGCGCGTGGGTCAGGGTGACGTCGTTTTCTCGGATGAATTCGTGGTAGTTGAGCATGTTCTTCTTGAACTCGGAGCGGTCCTGGGCAAAGTATCCGGCGGACCCGGCCCAAGCCGAAAAGATGGAGTTCATGAAGTCGGGGGAACGCCCCATCATGCCGCAACTGGCCCACGCCCAGCGGGTCATCATCTCCCGACGGCGCACCAAGTCGTCGATGGTCTTGGGTATCAGGAAGGACAGCCCGACCGGCTCGCCGCTGGTGGGAGAGGCGAAGGTCATCTCCTCGCGCAGTGCCGGGTCGTGCTGCATGTCGTAGAGGGCGGCCACCGAGCGCACCCCGTTGCGCAGCGCCGGGTGGGCGGTAACATCCTTGACCCGCTCCCCGTCTAGCCACACCTCGCGGGGGCGCTCCCTGAGGCCAGTGATGTATTCCTGTCCGGTACGAGCTGGCATCGCTCTTCACCCCACAAGATAATACAGCCGTTATTTCCATATATTACCAGCAGTTGGCAAGCTGTGGCGGCCACTTTTCGGGCATTTCGACCGTTACTCCTTCAACCACTACTAATATCGAATCCGGGCGAAGCAACTCGCCCGAAGGAGCGTCTCTTGACACCGTTGCGGGGCCTGTCTACGCTTATTCCCGCTGCTGAAATGAACGCCAAGACGAGGGTCCTATGAAATACGACGTTGTTATCGTTGGCGGCGGCGCCGCCGGTTCCGTGCTGGCTGGCCGCCTGTCCGAAGACCCCAACCGTTCGGTGCTGGTGCTGGAGGCGGGCAAGGACTACCCCGACTTCGACCTCATACCCGACGAGGTGAAATACGGCCACACCCGCTACGCGGAGTCGCCCGATTCGGACCACAACTGGGCTCTGAGGGGTATGGCCACCGATGAGCAGGGCGAGATTCACGTCGCCCAGGGCAAGGTGATAGGCGGCGGGTCGTCCATCAACGGCCAGGCCATGCAGCGCGGCATGCCCGAGGACTACGACGCCTGGGCCGGCCTGGGCAACGAAGAGTGGTCCTACGCCAATGTGCTGCCCTTCTTCCGCAAGATGGAAAACGACCTGGACATACAGGACGACTTCCACGGCACCGAGGGTCCGATGCCGGTGAGACGGCGCCGGACGAACCCTGCCCCTCCTATACAGAGGGCCTTCCGCGAAGCCTGCGTCAACGAGGGGTTCACTTTCGTTGAAGATACCAACGGCGTCGACGCCGCGGGGGTTGGCGTGGCCCCCACCAACAACCTGGGCGGCGTGCGGGTCAGCACCGCCATCGCCTACCTGAGCCAGGTGCGCCACCGCCTGAACCTGACGGTGCGGGGCGAGGTGCACGTCCGTCGCATCCTGTTCGAGGGCAACAGGGCCGTCGGCGTTGAGGCCGAGAGCGGCGGTGAAATATTCACCGTCGAGGCGGAAAAGGTCGTCCTCAGCTCGGGCGCATTGCGCTCTCCCCAATTGCTGATGCTGTCGGGCGTGGGACCCGGCGACCATCTCCAGGAAATGGGAATCCCTGTTATCCACGACCTGCCGGGCGTGGGGCAGAGCCTGTTCAACCACCTGAGCGTCCACATCAACTTCAAGGTTCGAGACGGGGTGGAAGTCCCGGTAGACCTAGATGCCCCACATTACAGGCTCATCTTCACGGCACCCGATTCCGAGCTGGAGAACGACCTGGTGCTGTCGACGGTTAACGTAGTCGACGAGCGGGAAGAGCGGGTGGCCGGCGTCAGGACGCAGTACCGCACGGGAGACGTCCCCGCCGACCGCGCTGGACGAATCTCCTGCACCCTGGGAGTGCCGAGAGGGTCGGGGCACGTGAGACTGTCCTCCTCCGATCCCAGCGTTCAACCGTCGTTCAACTACCGCTACCTCCAGCACCCCGAGGACCTGCGCCGGGTGCGGGAGGGCATCCGCTTCGGAGCAAGGCTCCTGGAAACCGAGGCATACCAAGACGTGGTCGACTACCGGATCACCCCTTCCGACGAAATACTGGCGGACGACGAGGCCCTGAATCTCTACATGCGGCAGACGGTGGGAACGGCACGCCATGTGTCGGGCACCTGCCGGATGGGGCCGGATTCCGACCCGATGACCGTGGTGGACCAGTATTGCCGGGTCAAAGGAATGCAGAGCCTTTGGGTGGCCGACGCCTCGGTGGTGCCGCAACTGCTCCGGGGCGGTGGACTGCACCCCACGGTGATCATGATCGGCGAGCGCGTCGTGGACTGGATTGCGGCCGGGTAGCTTCCCGGTAGTCGGCAATTCCGCCCGCAGGGCCGACGTGTCCCGAAGACACAGCCCGGCTTGCATGACTCGAGTGCGGAAATCAGAACGCTGTTTCCAGCAGCGTCCTCCGTCTTTGTTCCGGGTTTGCGGACTGCGCAGGTTGGAGCTCGAGAGGCATTGTGCGCCATTTGTAAGAATCCAGGAGATGTGGAGCTAGAGCCATTCGATAGCGTTCCAATTGGGGTGGTTTTTCGCCGCCCAACTCTTCATTCCAGCCCGCGGGAATCCAAATCCCGCCTCATTCCTGACCTCACCATTTGACCCGAAACGATGCCCTGCTGAATTCTCCCCCTTGCCTCGAGGCATCGTCTATCGTACAATTGTTCTGATGCAAGAAACCCTGGACCACCCGATTGGCCTGTCTCAATTTAAGACTACAATAATCCGGTTTGTTACAGAATGTTACATCTCCACGAGAGGGCCTCTAGATAAGACAATGACACTGGTCTCTCCCGACTGTCATCCAACCAAAGGCACGGGGTTTCGTTCCATTCTGTCTTCCCAAAAATTAGGGTTCGGGAGGTGAAACCCTCAATCCAAGAACTCATGATCTACGGGATCACCTGATTTGGAACTCTGCCGAGCCATTTCGCGGGGTTGCTTGATATAAAGAATAACGATATATTAATGGTAATTATCGAATATCGTCGGGCGGTTGCTTTCGTTCCCGCCGTTTTGGCTTTCGTGACTACCCGGAGCAAGTTATGTTAACGCAGCAGGAGCTGGTAGACCGAATGCGGGAGTGGGCTGTGCGCGTCACTCCTCAGCGACTGGCCATTGCGGAGGTTGTGCTCAACTCCCAGGACCACCCCACGGTGCAGCAGATATACGAGAGAGTTCGCGGCCACTTCCCCTCCATGACCTTGGCCACCATCTACTCGACGCTTGGCGTGTTGCAGAAGAGCGGGCTGATCCAGGAGCTCCCCTTCCAGAGGATGTCCCGCTACGAGCCCAATATGGAGCCGCACGTAAACCTGGTCTGCATCGAGTGCGAAAACGTGATCGACGCTGATACGGCCAACGAGGTGCAGGACCTGGTGGTGAATCTGCGCAACAGCATCTCGGAAAGCACCGACTTCGAAGTCGGCTGGCAGCGGGTGGACTTCTACGGTCTCTGCCCGCGGTGTTCCGCAGCCAAGCGGCGGGGAGAGCTGTCGGAAGTGTAGCCGCTCGACGGGGCGATGCTGCCATATTCATGACACTTTGCAGGCCGGCCGGTGGAAACCACTGGCCGGTCGCTGTTTGTGGAGGTTCCCCCGTGCAGGTCCCGCCATGGAGGTCCCGCTAATGATTACGGGCGTTGTGGGTGTCACCCTCTGGACTGACGACCTCGAGAAAATGTTCCGCTTCTACAACGACGTGATGCAACTGCCCTTGCACTCGCGCCACCCCGACTTCATCGCCTTCGAGCTGGGAGAGGTGCGGTTCAACATCGGGCTGCACGACCGGGTCTCCGGGGGATCAAAGGACCCCTACCGGTTCATGCCCCATCTGGGCGTGTCCAACATTCACGCGGTTGCGAGTCGCCTCGCCGAGGCCGGCGTGGAGTTCATCCGGCAGCCGGAGCAGGAAAGCTGGGGCGGATGGGTGGCCACCTTTCGCGACCCCGACGGCAACACCCTGCAGTTGCTCCAGCTGGTTTAAGGCAGGCTGTTCCATCAGGGCGCAAAGCGGCGAGCAGGCCAGCATGGAGAGGCGGGACGCGGTATTCTTGGCTGTCTACCTCGGAGGCATCGCCGTTTGCCTCATCCTGATTGGAGCCGTGAGGGGCACCATTCCCCGCCACCTCGTCCAGGTCCTTCCCATCGTGGCCGCAGCAGCGCTGACCCTGCGCTGCGAAGCAACCGCAATCCTGGCCGCAGTCGGCGTGTGCGCCTTCTGGGTCGTGGTCATGGGGCTCATCTGGCTCTACCTTTCGGGAGTGTCGGGAATTGCAGCTGGCAGCTACACTCCGGGTGAAATCTCCCTCACCGTAGCGATTGCGGTTTTGTCGATATTGGGCATACTAAGAGGAGCAAGGCTGGGAAGCCGGTCATCGAGCACAGCCACCGCGTCCATGTTGACGCTGGGATTTGTTGTACAGGCCGTTTTCATGGCTCTGAGCCTCAGGTTTCTTGATTGACGAACATCGACAGCGATACGCCACGGAGGATTGACAATGGTCCAACAGAGCAAGGCGGAAAGGGCCGCGCACTTCCTCTTCGAAGCCCACCGCGACCGGGCGCCGTACCAACCGCTGCCCGACGATATCTCACCGGGCACCATCGATGAGGCCTACGACATGCAAGAGGCGTTCCAGTCGCTGATTGCCCCGCAGCGGGGCGCTATCGCCGGCTACAAGATCGCGCTGACCACGCCGGTGATGCAGCGCATGGTCGGGTTCGACGCCCCCTGCGCCGGTGCGGTGTTCGAGAGTGGTGTGCATCACTCGCCCGCCTCGGTGAGTGCTTCCGACT
Organism: Dehalococcoidia bacterium; assembly: GCA_965261355.1. Classification (GTDB taxonomy): domain Bacteria; phylum Chloroflexota; class Dehalococcoidia; order Lucifugimonadales; family UBA3495; genus VXOI01. Next base: position 1,794,566 of record OZ253464.1, read on the forward strand.
ACGTGCGCCTGGGCGCGGAATGCGAGGTGGCGGCGCGACTGCGTTCCGGCCTGCCCCGCAGCGGCGCGCCCTACGGCCGGGAGGCAGTGGCGGCGGCCGTCGGAGCGCTGATGCCGGCTTTCGAACTGGTGGACGATCGGGGCGCGGACTACAGCAACCTGTATTTCCTGGGCGTGGCCGCCGACAACGCCTGGAACGCCGGCGTGGTGCTGGGGCCTGAGCGGACGGACTGGCAGTCACTTGACCTCGAAAACAGCAGCGGCGCAATGACCATCAATGGTGAGCCCGCCGGAGAGGGTTACGGGCGCGACGTACTGGGCCACCCGATGGACGCGCTGGCGTGGCTGGCCAACACCCTGGCCGGGCGAGGCAAGGAGCTTGGTGCGGGGATGCTTGTGATGACCGGCAGCATTGTCAGCACCAAGTTCCTCAACCCCGGCGATGAGGCAGCCTTCTCCTTCGAAGGGCTGGGCGACATCCGGCTCAGCGTCGGGTAATCCTCCGATCTCGGCACAGATTGCTTCAGATGATCTCATTCACGGTGCCGTTTTCCTTAAGAAAGTACTGTCTGGTCATGCTTGTCATCGCACTGGCGGTCGCCATCCCTGCCGCGGCAACGGCGCAGGGCGTACCACCGCACCGGTTCGCGGGCCAAGCGTACGTCGACGGCGAACTTGCGGCTGCCGGGACCGAGGTCGAGGCGGTGATCGGAGGCGAAACGGTAGCCGAAACGACCGTCAACGCTTCAGGCTTCTACGTACTCAGCGTTGTACAGCCCGTGGGGAGCCGGGCGATCACCTTCCGGGTGGACGGCAGGCCCGCACGTGAAACGGCCACGTGGACGCAGGGCGAGAGATCGTACCCCTTTGACCTGAGCGTCGAGTCTGGCAGTTCGATTTCCTCGGCCAATGTCCCTCCTCACGCTTTCGTGGGGAAGGTGACCATCGACGGCAGGACGGCGCGGGCCGGGATAACCGTCTCCGCGATGATTGACGGCGAGGTGGTTGCAACCGTTGTAACCACCACGGGCGGCAGGTACAAGCTCAGGGTGGGACAGGGACCGGAAGACTTGGAGGACGAGGTACTGACGTTCACCGCGGACGGGCTGACCGTCGAGCAGACGGGAGTCTGGCGGCAAGGCGGCGTTGACATTCTGGACCTAATCGCCTGGAACGACCCCAGGGATATCGCCACGATGTTCGAAGAATTGATTGACGACGAAAGCCTGGTGACCGTGTGGATGTACCAGAACCCGACCCAGTCCTGGAGCCTGTTCGACCCCCGCCCCGAGATCGCGTGGGCCAACGACCTCACCGAGGTCAGCACCGGCGACATCCTGTGGGTCGAAGTGTCGGATGAAGTGGCCTTCCAGGGCGAAACCCTTTTTGAGGGCTGGAACCTGGTCGCCCTGCGCTGACGCAAATTCTGAATCGGTCCCAGCAAGGAATCCGTCAGAGTATGAGCATGGCGTCGCCGAAGCTGTAGAAGCGGTAGCGCCTCTCCACGGCCTCGGCGTAGGCCGCCAGCATCATCCGGCGACCGGTGTCTTCGGGCCCGTTCGTACCGTGCTGGGCGAAGGCCGAGACCAGCATCAGCAGGGTTGAGCGCGGCAGGTGGAAGTTGGTGAGCATGGCGTCGACGGCGCGGAAGCGGTGGCCGGGCAGGATGTAGATGCTGGCGTCGCCCTCCACCGGTTCGAAGCAGTCCCTTCCGTTCGCGGCGGTGTCCGCGGCCGCCTGCTCGAGGACCCGGACGCTGGTGGTGCCGACGGCGATGACGCGACGCCCTGCGGCACAGGCGCGGTTCAGGGCCTCGGCGGCTCCCTCGTCGATGGAGTAACGCTCGGTGTGTATGTGGTGCTCGGCCGGGTCCTCATCCTGCACCGGACGGAAGGTGTCGAGCCCCACGTGCAGAGTTACGAAGACGGCGTCGACTCCGGCGTCGCCGATTTGGGACAGCAGCTCCGGAGTGAAGTGCAGGCCGGCGGTCGGCGCAGCGGCGCTGCCGGGCTGCCGGGCGTACACGGTCTGGTAACGCTCGGGGTCGGCGAGGGACTGGCGGATGTAGGGCGGCAACGGCGTGTGCCCCATCCTGTCAATGGCTTCCTCCGACGAGAGCCGGACTGCCTTGATGCCGTTGGGGCGGGATTCCAGGACTTCGATAGAGAGCGACGTGGAAGCCGTATCCCAGCCGGGCGGGGTGATGGTTACCGTGGCGCCGGGCCGTAGGCGTCGGCCGGGGCGGGCGAGGGCTTCCCAGACGCACTCGCCCTCGCGGCGCAGCAGAAGGAACTCCACCCTGCCGCCGTTATCGTCGCGGGTGCCGTGGAGCCGGGCCGGGATGACGCGGCTCTGGTTGAAGACCATCAGGTCGCCGGGGCGCAGGTACTCCAAGACGTCGGTGAAGTGGCGGTGCTGAGTGTTTCCGGTGGCGCGGTCGAGGACCATCAGGCGGGACGAGTCACGGGGCTCGACCGGAGTCTGGGCGATAAGCTCCGGGGGCAGGTGATAGTCGAAGTCGCTGGTGAGCACGGTAGACAGGCCGAGGCGGTCAGTGGCCGTGGATGCTGATGCGGGCGGCCGTGAGGGTGTTGGTCAGCAGCATGGCGATGGTCATGGGGCCGACGCCGCCGGGCACGGGGGTAATGGCCGCGGCCTTCGCGGATACGCCCTCGAAGTCGACGTCGCCGACCAAGCGGTAGCCGCGACGGGCCGATTCGTCGGGCACGCGGTTGATGCCGACATCAATGACCACCGCGCCCTCCTTGACCATGTCGGCGGTAATGGCGGCGGGGCGGCCGATGGCGGCCACCACGATATCTGCCGCCCGTGTGACGTCGGCCAGGTCACGGGTGCGGGTGTGGCAGACGGTGACCGTCGCGTTTCCGCCCCGGGAGCGCCGCATCAGCAGGGCGGCCAGGGGCTTGCCGACGATCTCGCTGCGCCCGCAGATCGCCACACTGGCGCCCTCGGGGTCGTGGCCGTTGCGCATCAGCAGCTCGACGACGCCGGAGGGCGTGCAGGGGGCGAAGACGGGACGCCCCTGCAGCAGCTTGCCCAGGTTGTAGGGATGGATGCCGTCAACGTCCTTGTCGGAGTTGACGGCTTCGATAACGCGGTGATGGTCAATTTCATCCGGCAGGGGAAGCTGTACGAGGATGCCGTGGACGCGCGGGTCGGCGTTGAAGTGCTCAACAGAGGCGAGTACTTCGTCCTCCGAGGCCGTGGCGGGGAGATTGACCGCGTCGCTGTACAACCCAGCCTGCTCGCAGGCGCGGCGCTTGTTGTTTACGTAGACGGCCGAGGCAGGGTCGTCGCCGACTAGCACCACGGCCAGGCCGGGGGTAACGCCGTGCTTCTCCTGCATCTCGACGACACCGCTCGCAACCTCGGCGCGTATCTCCGCAGACAGGTCGGTCCCCGACAGTATCTTCGCCACCACCGGCCACCCTCCGAACGTACCGCTAATTTCGATTTTATCACGGTAACTGAAAGGTCAATAATGGAACCAGCCAGCATAACGCCGTTCAGAGAGCGGCTGTCGATCTAACCGCCGTCAGCCTGAACCCATCCTGGGAGAAGATTGAACAGCATATCAGGCCGCTGCGTCCCAGCGCATGGCTTCGCGAACGAGGCCGGCCGTAGAGGCGCGGGGGAGCAGGGAGTCAAGGAAGTCGCGGGGGTTGGGGCACTTGTTACCGTCGGCGCATGTCTGTATGTAGCTATGCAGTCCAATGAAGGCAGCGTTGCGGATGCCGGCTTCCTTCACCTTCTGGACGACCTGGAAGGGGTCGGGCAGGGACTTGCCTTCGGAAAGATCCCTGTCCCACTGGTTGCAAAGCTGTTCGGCGACGCGGCGAGCACGTACGACGGACAGGGCGAGGGCGTATCTGCGCTGGAGGGTGTTGACCCGGCTCCTGATCTGGCTGAGTGTCATACGGTCGCTTCCTGCCGGGGCTGGGAGGCCCGTTTTTTTGATTTTCCGACGATTTCCGTTCAAATCCGTTCGTTTTGCAGTTTCGGACGGCCCTGCCTGGAGAGGGGGGACGGTATTCCCGGGAAGCGATGGGTCGGGCTGTCCCAGAGTACTTTCGGCAACCAATGATCACGACGGCCTGAGCGGGCTGTTTGATTTTACTCCGGGCCAGCGGGCCTTGGCTTGGTAAGTAATATAGTATATACGTTCGAATACATTTGTCAATGGGGGAGTCGGCAGCGGGCGAAGGGCCGTACTGTCCCTTGAGGTGGCGGGATAGAGGAACGGTAGACCCGCTACAATTTCCGAACCTGCAGCGGCCTTGTGGGGCATTGGCGGGCGGACTTATACTGGCCGCACTTCACGGGGGGTGAATGTTCCATGCGCATCTGCTCGCTGCTGCCCAGCGCCACCGAGATCGTGTACGCCCTCGGGTTGGGCGACGACCTAGTGGGCGTTTCCTACGCCTGCGACTACCCGGACGAAGCGGCATCGCTGCCGGTGGTGAGCCACAGCCTGCGCAACATCAAGCACCTGGACAGCGGGGAAATCGACTCGCTCGTGCAGCAGGCGAGGGCCAACAACAACCCGATGTACTGGATAGATGAGGAACTGCTTACCCGCCTGCGGCCCGACCTCATCATCACGCAGGAATTGTGCGAAGTCTGCGCCATCGCCAGCGGCTCGGTGTTCGAGACGGCGGCCAAGGTGCTGGACTACCAGCCGGAGATTCTGACCATCCGTCCAAGCGGGGTAGACGACATCCTGCAAAACGTCTGCAACATCGCCAGCGCCGCCGGAGTTCCGGAAAAAGGACGCGAAGTGCGGGAATCCCTGGAGGCGCGCATCAAGCGGGTGACCGGTGGCGTGCCCAGCGACGGAAAGCGCCCCCGGGTCGTGTGCCTGGACTGGCTCGACCCGCTGCGCAACACCGGGCAGTGGCTCCCGGAGATGTCAGAAATGGCCGGAGGCGAGGAGGGGCTGGCGACGCCCCGGGGAAACTCCCGCGAAATCTCGTGGGACGAGGTGCGGGATTACGCCCCCGAGTATCTGATGATCATGCCCTGCGCCTTCGGCCCCGAGCGGTCGCTACAGGAAGCGCGCGACAAGCTGACGGTGCTGCCCGGCTGGGACGACCTGCCGGCGGTGCGCGACGAACGTGCCTTCGTCTTCGACGGGCGGATTCCCAGCCGCCACGGCCCGCGGGTTGTGGACGTGCTGGAGGGACTGGCCGAGGTGTTGCACCCGGAGCGGTTCGGCGGGCTGGCGCCGGCGGGCATTTTCGACCCCGAGCCTTTTCGTTAGCCGGAAGGGGTTAACCACAGGGGACAGGGAGAACACAGATATTCTCCACTGATTTTTTCGGTGTCCCGTTTATTCCCTGTGATGATTCCATCCCGGGGCAATCCAACCGGCCTGGTGGGGCGTAGTAAGTGACATGATTGCTTCACTGAAAAATGGGACGGGCCGCGGGTGGCTGTTCCCGGTACTGCTCACCGGCGCGGCGCTGGCGCTGGCCATCGTCGGCGCACTGATCATCGGTAGGGACGACGGCATCGACAGCATCAACCTGTTCGTTGAGCGGCTGTCCGGCAATTCGGGGCAGTTCCTCGGCGGGCTGATCGGGGCATCGTCGTTCTTCGCGCTGGCGGCCGGACTGGCTTCAGCGGTGAATCCCTGCGGCTTCGCCATGCTGCCGGCGTACCTTGGGATGTACCTGGGAGACCCGGCCGCAACGGGAGCGGACTCTGAGGACACGGCAGCCGGGTCGCCCACGCTGCGATCTCTGAAGCAGTTTTCGCGCGCGTTGCTCATCGGTGGGACCGTCAGCGCCGGATTCGTCGTGCTCTTCGGCGTGGTCGGTGGACTGATAGGCGTCGGAGCGTCGTTCATTGGCGACCTGTTGCCATGGCTGGGGCTGATAATCGGCATCGGGCTGGTGGTGGCCGGTGCCTGGCTGGTGGGTGGCGGGAACATCTATCGCTACACCGGGTTCGCCGCCCGCGCGGCCGACAACATCGGCGGCGTGAACCACGTCAGCGTTCGGGGCTATTTCATGTTCGGCCTGAGCTACGGCGCGGCATCGCTGGGCTGCACCCTTCCCGTGTTTCTGGCCGTGGTGGGCATCAGCGTGGCGGGAAGCAGCATCGCATCGGTCGTCAGCAACTTCTTCCTGTTCGCCCTGGGCATGGGCATCGTGATAATGGCCCTGACGCTGGGGATAGCGTTCTTCAAGGGGACGATGGTGGGGTTTGTGCGGAAGGCGCTACCATACGTGACACCCTTCGGTTCCTGGCTGATGGTGCTGGCGGGCACATATCTCGTCTTCTACTGGCTCACCGTCGGCGGCCTGCTGTAAACCAACGGAGAGCCCAGATGAAGCTTCTTCTCTTGGCGGGTCTCATGCTCGCCCTTATGGTCCTGTCTCTTGCGGCGTGCGGCGGAGATGACGCGGCTCCCACTGAAGGGGCGACGTCGCAGCCTCAGACCGCCACTGCGGCCCCCACCGGGAGCGGAGCGGCACCGTCCGCAGGGCAGCCCACATCGCAACCCGCGACGGAGTCCCCCGCCGCGACGGGGCAGGGCACGGCTTCAGCAACGGCAGCGGCGACCGGTGGGTCCGCAACGGCGACAGCGACATCCGCGCCAGCAACAGCGGCGACGGACACCGCCGCACCCAGGACTTCAGGCCCGGCGCCGATGGTGGAGCCCGACCCGGACTATGAGGACGCGCTGGATTCGGCGGAGTTCAGGACGGGCGGATGGAAGACGGATTTCAGCCTGCACACCGTTCCCTATGACGAGTTCCTGTCGGGCGGCGTCGGGCGGGACGGCATCCCTCCACTGGACGAGCCCAAGTTCCAAAGCATCGCCGACGCGGACCTCTGGCTGGAGGACGTGCAGCCGGTGGTGGCGCTGGAAGTGAACGGCCAGGCGCGTGCTTACCCACTGGCCATACTGACGTGGCACGAGATAGCCAACGACACCCTGGGCGGCGTTCCGGTATCGGTGACGTTCTGCCCGCTGTGCAACTCGGCCGTGGCCTTCGACCGGAGGGTGGGCGATGCGACGCTGGACTTCGGAGTGTCGGGCAACCTGCGCAACAGCGACCTGGTGATGTGGGACAGGCAGACGGAAAGCTGGTGGCAGCAGCTCACCGGCGAGGGCATTGTGGGCGTCTACTCTGGATACCTGCTGGACCTGGTGCCGGCGCAGCTGGTGTCGTGGGGCGATTTCAAGACCGCGTTCCCCGAGGCCGACGTCCTGTCGCGAGACACCGGAAATCGCCGGGACTACGGCCGTAACCCGTATGCCGGATACGACCGGGTCGACCAGTCTCCATTCCTGTTCGACGGAGAGCCGGACGGCCGGTTGCTGCCGATGGAACGGGTGGCCGCGCTGGAAATCGACGGGCAGCCGCTGGCCTTCCCGTTCATGACGCTGGAGCAGGAGCGGGTCGTAAACTACCAATCAGGAGGACGGAACATCGTGGTGCTGTTCCAGCCGGGCACGGCCTCGGCGCTGGACCAGTCGAACATCGCCAGTTCCAGGGACGTCGGTGCGACGGGGGTGTTCGAGACGGCGCTGGACGGTCAGTCGCTGACGTTCCGGGTCGAGGGCGACGGGTTCGTGGACGATCAGACCGGCTCGACGTGGAACGTGCTGGGGCAGGCGACGTCGGGCCCACTGGATGGGAAGTCACTGACGCCCATCGTGCACGGCAACCACTTCTGGTTCGCGTGGGCGGCGTTCGCGCCGGAGGTGGTGGTGTACCAGGGACAGTAGCCACGCCGCCACGGCTGGACAGCTTTCGAGGGGTCGAAGTAGAATCCGGCATTGCTTCGGCCTCTTTTCCTTTCGTTTCCCGGGTTCTCCCGTTTCGCCAGTACAATACCGGAGGTTACACGAATGCGCCTGTGGATGAACGAGCCGGGCCTCCGGGATTCGTGGCCGGGCACTCGGCTCGGGGGCGCAACCATCGTCAGGTGGTCCGAAGACACGCGCGGACTGGCGCTGGAAGACTGCGCCCGCAAGGGTATCGAAGCCCTTGCGGGCCTTGTCGTCTTCGCGGATGCTTTCGACATCAGCGGCTCCCCGGATGAGATGTTCTGCACCTGCGTGGAGCTGTATCACGCGGCCACCGGCACGGACGACGAGTTTGGAGACTACGGCGACTACATTGGCGTGTATTTTCGCGTGGTGGAGTTCAGGGACTCCACCTACCCCATGGTGGGGCCGAGGTCCTTCAAGATGCTCATGCAGCCCCTCGACGACGGCAACGTCTGTGGCCGGTGGAATGCGGTCGACGGCAGCGAGGCCGACGAATCGCCCGATGGCGGTGGCCCAATGGTCGACGATGTGAGCACTCGCATCGGCGCCGGCAGGCCCCTCACCCTCGGCGACATACCCGGGCAGGACGCGGGCGACGAAGGGTTTCCCTCGTTCCTGCTCCTGAGAGACCCGGGGGCTGGCTGGCAGATCTGGCGGCGGTCTACTGCCAGGGCAGGGTCCGGCGAACAGGCGCACCGTGAGGAAACTTACACCATGGTCTACCCCATGCTCGACGCCGACTTCTGCTGGCGGTTCCGGGTCTATGACGTTCTTGGTGGCGGAGTGCGCGTGGAGACGAGCCAGGGCAATCGCAGGTAGAATCAAATCACAACCATCAAGACCGAGCCCATCCCAGTCGTGCCGCAGGCCCGAGCGGCCTGGGCGCATATGCAGGAGGCAGTCATGGCCAATCCCCGCGCCGAGTTCTCGCCCATCTTCCACCGTCCGCCGCTGAAGCTGCCCAACAACGCCCGGGTTGCGGTGTGGCCGGTCATCAACGTGGAGGAGTGGGACATCAACGAGCCGATGGCCCGTACCGTGCTGCCCACGCCGCAGGGCGTCACGACCATCCCCGACATCCCCAACTTCGGTTGGTTCGACTACGGCCTGCGGGTCGGGTTCTGGCGGTTCAAGCAGGTGCTGGACAAGTACGGCATCCGCGCGACGGTCAGCCTCAATGCCTCGGTCTGCCTGAGCTACCCGATGCTGGTGGAGGAGTGCACGAAATCGGGGTGGGAGATGCTGGCCCACGGGTTCATCCAGCGGGTGATCAACCGCGAGCCCGACGAGCGGGCCGTCATACGCCGCACCATCGACACCATCGCCGAGGCCACGGGAACGGCGCCGCGCGGCTGGATGGGGCCGGGCCTCGCGGAGACCTTCGATACGCCGGACGTGCTGGCCGAGGAGGGCATCGAGTACATCGCGGACTGGTGCAACGACGACCAGCCGTACCAGATGATCGTGAAGTCGGGGCGGATGGTGGCCCTGCCCTACACGGTGGAGCTGAACGACATCCCCATTTACCTGATCCAGAACCACCGGTCGCCGGAGCTGTTCGAGCGCGCCAAGGACCACTTCGACACGCTGTACCGCGAGGGGGCCGACAGCGCGCGGGTGATGTGCATTTCGACCCACCCGTACATCACCGGGGCGGCGCACCGCATCAAGTACTACGACGCCATCTTCGAGTACATCAGCCGGTTCGAGGGCGTGGTGTTCATGACCGGCAGCGAGATCCTAGACTGGTACAATGGAGCGGTGGGGAACGGGAACTAAATTCTCCGGATACGGATGCGGCAGGGGCGCGCTGCATGGAACCCGACGGGACAGAAGCGAACAAGTACGCGGAGCTGAGCCGGTGGTGCATCGGCGAGGCAGAAAACTACCTGCGGCAACGCAACAGCATCCAGGCATCGGAAAAGGGTTGGGGCGCGGCCGCCCAGGCCCTCAAGGCCATTGCCGAAGAACGCGGCTGGAACCACGGAAGCCACGGCCTTATAGCCGATATAGCTCAGCAAGTATCCGACGAGCACCGCAGGCCTGACCTAGTCTCTCTTTTTGGAAATGCTCAGGCTCTGCACGTCAACTTCTACGAAGATTGGCTGTCATCAGACACCGTGGCAATTTACCTTGGCCAAGTGAAGTCGCTATTGCCGGAACTGGAGCGCATTCGCACTGATCCGCCTCCCGCGGACTTCACACCCGAAACCCGCGACCAGCAGAACCGGTGGCGGCGGCTGACTCGGAGCAGGAACGGGGCTTAGAGGCGGTGCGATTCCCGCAAGCGCTTCATCGAATAAAAACGCATCTAACACGCGAGCGAACTAGCGAGAGGCCATTTCCATGACCTACCAATCAGGCATCATCACCACACTGGTCGGCACGGGCGACCGCGGCTATTCGGGCGACGGGGGACCCGCGTCAGCGGCGCTGATGAGCGAGCCGTTCATGTGCGCCTTCGATGGCGCGGGGAACATGTACGTGGCGGAGGCGATGAACCACTGCATCAGGCGGGTCGACGCTGCCACGGGCGTCATCACCTCCATCGCTGGCACCGGGGCCGAGGGGTATTCCGGCGACGGAGGCCCGGCGACTGAGGCTGCGTTCAACCAGCCGTATTCCCTGCAGGTTGACGGCAACGGTGACGTGTACGTGGTGGACCGCCTCAACTACGTCATCCGCAGGATCGACGCGGCTACGGGCATCATCACCACCGTCGCCGGCACCGGCGAGTCCGGCTCGGGCGGCGACGGCGGGCCGGCAACGCAGGCGCAGTTCCGCGAGCCCAACGACTGCTTCCTCGACGGGCGTGGCGGTCTGCTCGTCGCCGACGTGCAGGACCAGCGCGTCCGGCGGCTGGACCTGGCCTCGGGCATCATCACAACATTTGCCGGCAACGGCGAGAAGCTGCGGGCCGGCGACGGGCGTCCCGCCACCGAAGCCAGCATCCTCGGCGCCAGGGCGGTGTGCATGGACGGCGCGGGCAACACCTACATCGCCGAGCGCGAGGGCAACGGCATCCGCATGGTCGACGCCAGCGGCGTGATGTCTACTCTGGCTGGCACCGGGGAGTTCGGCTACGGTGGGGACGGAGGGCCGGCCTTCATCGCGACCTGGGGCGGGCCGAAGGCCATACGCTGCGATCACGCTGGCAACCTGCTGGTGGTGGACACCGAGAACCACGCCATTCGCCGCATCGACGCTGACACGACATACGTCACCACCATCGCGGGCGGCCGCCTGGGTGGCGACGGCGATGGCCGCCCGGCCGACGAGGCGGGCATGGACCGTCCCCACGGGTGCGACGTGGACGCCGCGGGGAACCTCTTCATCGCCGACAGCAACAACCACCGGGTGCGCGTGGTCGGGGCGTAGTGTCCTAGTTTTCCTCGCCCTGCCACCCGTAGTTGAATTGACCAGCAGTGGCGGCCTCGCAGCCCGCAGGGCCGCTACGACGCGCCGGTACTGGAGCGCCTTCGGGGGCGCGAAACCAACTCACCCCGGCAGTTGGGACAGGTGTGGTCCATCGCCGCAGTGCACACGGGGCAGAACGTGCACTCGTACGAGCAAATGAACGCCCCGTCCTCTTGGCCCAGCAGTCCGTTGCAGCGCTCACACTGCTCGCGCATCTCAAGTGCCATCGGGCCTCCGATTATTATCCAGGCTAGTCGTCGGCCAGGACGGCTTCCAAGGGATCGGGCTGGACGTCGCGGACGAAGACCGGTTCGCCGTTGCGAATTTCGATGGACCGCTCGAACCGCTCCTGGAAGGTGATGTCGTCCAGTGTGCCGATGTCGCGGGTGAGGCAGCAGTACTCCAGCGAGATTCCGTTGGGGTCAGTGAAGTAGATGGACATAGCCCACTCGTGGTCGACGATGTCGGTTACCTTCACTCCCTTCCCGACCAGCTCGTCGCGCTTGGCGTTGAGTTCGTTGACGTTGCCGGCCTCGAAGGCGAAGTGATAGAAGACGCCTGGGATGCCCAGGCCCCGGTTGATGCCGGTGTCGTAGTCATCGGGCAGGCCGGGAATGTTGTTCGGCTCCATGAAAGCCACCAACTGGTCGCGGCCGACATCTATGAACGCGTGGCGGATGTTGCCACCCTGCCTGATCTTGATGGTATCGCAGCGCACGACCTTGAATCCGAGCATGTTTTCGTAGAAGTCCATTGTCGCGTCCAGGTCGTGGGTGGAGAGGCCGATGTGGGAGAATCCCTTGTTTGACATCGCGTTCACCTCATTGCCTTAGCGTGTTTGGGACGAGTCTAGCACTTCGCGGGCATGTGCCGCTGGTACCAGTCCATGGTGTGGCCCATCACCTGGGAGAAAGTGGGCTCCACGTAGACCTCGTAGTGGCCGACTCCCTTCAGCGTGACCAGCTTCTTGGGTTCGCCGGCACGGGCGTAGAGCTGTTCCGACTCCTCCGGCGGCACCAGGCGGTCCTGGTCGCTGGTGATGAACAACACCGGGCGCGGCGCTATCTTGTCCACCACCCACTCGGGATTGAACCCGAGGGTGTCGTCGATGTACTCCACGGGGATGGTCATTACCGCGTTGGGGTTGTTGGCCCGCTGCGCCGCTGCGAGGGCCGCTGACTGCCGGTCGGGCAGCAGTATCTCGCCGCGCTCCACCATCTCGGACTTTCCGGTCATGACGCGCTGGATTCGGTCCGCCTTGGAGCGGTCAAGCAGGTCGAACCACTCATCCATGCGGCGGACGCTTTTCATCCAGCGGGTGCCGTGGCCAATGCCGACGACGCTTACCACGCACTTTGCCCGCTGGTCGATGGCGGCCGTCCAGACGACGGTAGCGCCGCCGTAGCTGGTGCCGTAGATGCCGATGCGGTCCTCGTCGACCTCGGGCTGCTCGCCGAGAAAGGTCATGGCCGCCTGCACGTCCGACACGCGGCTGTGGGGGACGAGGCGCAGCGGGGAGACGCCCTCGCTCTGGCCCCAGCCCTTGTAGTCGAAGGCCATGGCGACATAGCCCACCTCGTTCAGCACGCGGGCGTTGTCGGGCAGGTAAAGGTCCTTGACGCCGGTGTAGCCGTGGCACAGCAGCACCGCCGCCCGCCGTTCGCCCGGGGCGAGGTCGTCGGGCGTGTACACGTCGCCCTGTAGCTTGAACCCCTCGCTGTAAAACTCGACCGCTCGCTTCATCAGCAATCTCCTGTGCTTACGAATCTCGGTTGTGCTTCGCCATCATATCAGCCGGAGGGGCTGGCGCTCGTTGCGTCAATGGACTCGCTCATGTCCCAGAGGCGCGCCGCCAGCCCCGTGTCGTAGCTGAGAGCCGAGGACGGCACGGCACGGCAGTCGATGAAGAACTTGCCGGTCACTTCGTCCACTTGTGGGGAGGAAGCGAGATAGACCAGCGTTTCAGCTCCCTTCTCTGCATCGACGCCCCTCACTCCGATGAAGAAGTTCACGAAGCGTCCTAGTAGCCCGTTGTTGCGCGCTATGTTGGTCTGCACGAGCCCGGGATGCAGGGCGTTGACGGTGATGCCCGACCCCTCCAGCCGACGGGCCAGCTCGTACGTGAACAGGATGTTGCAGAGCTTGGACCGTCCGTAGGCGCGGTAGCCCCCGTTGCCGCCGGGTTTCGGCAGGTCTTCCAGCTTGAACCTGCCCGGCTGCCAGTGGGAGCTCGAGGACACGTTGATGATGCGGGCCGGCACGGACTCGCGAAGCCGTTCCAGCAGCAGGCTGGTCAGAAGGAAATAACCCATGTGGTTCAGTGCGAAGGTTAACTCAATGTCGTCGACGCTGCGCTTGTTGGACAGGAACACGGCTCCGGCGTTGTTGAGCAGCACATCGATGCGGGGCAGCAGCTCCAGCGCCTCGCCAGCGACGCGGCGCACCTCTCCCTGCGATGACAGGTCGGCCAGCAGCCGGTCGACGGCGCGGTTGCCGGTCTCGGCGACAATGCGCTCCACCGCCGCATCGGTCTTGGCGGCGTTGCGACCGACGAGGACCACCCGGGCGCCCATGCGGGCCAGCTCGCGGGCGGAAACGTAGCCGATGCCGTCGCTGGCGCCGGTGACGAGGCAGGTCTTCCCTTGCATGTCTGAGTCCATGTGGGGATTTTATCGCAGGCGGGGCGGTGGTGGTAGAATTGTGTCGCTATTTTGCCCGCAGACCTGCCCTGGGCGGTGCTGGGGAGACAGGAAGAGGAGTTGCAGAATGAGCGGAGGCGGCATCACCTTCGGGTGCAGCTTGAGTGTTGAAGACTACTGGGACGTGCCAGCCTTCGCGCAGAGGGCCGAGGAGCTGGGCTACACCAGGGTGACGATGGGGGAGCACGTGATGGACGGCAACCCGCCGCGTCCCACGGTGCTGAACCTTCCGGCCATGGCGGCCGCGGCCGGGGCCACAAATAACATCCGAGTGATGACGGGCATTGTCATCGCGCCGCTGTACCACCCGGTGATGCTGGCTAAGATGGTGTCCAGCGTGGACCAGGTCTCCGGCGGCCGGTTGGACTTCGGAATCGGCATCAGCGGTCAACGCGGCACCCAGGTCGAGTTCGACGCGCTGGGAATCGCCAAGAGCACCCGGGGTCGGCGCACCGACGAGATGCTGGGCGTGATGAAGCGGCTCTGGACCGAGGAGAAAGTCACCCATCGGGGCCGGTTCTTCGAGTTCAACGACGTTACGCTTCTGCCCCAGCCGGCGCAGAAGCCCTATCCGCCAATCTGGGTGTCGGGCCGCAGCGAACCGGCAATGATGCGGGCCGCCCTCCACGGCGACGGATGGTACCCATACCTCTTCACCAACCGGCGGCTCAAGCACAGCAACGAGATGGTGCGGCAGTTCGCCGCCCAGGCGGGCCGGGAACTGGACGGCTTCCACTGGGGCCTGAACCAGCCGACGGCCATCTCCATCAACCCCGACGAAGCGATGGAGCTGGCGGTGCGAAACGTCGGCGAGCGGTACGTGACGCCGGAACGAACCGCGGAGGACATCGCCAAAGCGCTCTGCGTCGCTGGGACGCCGGACGACTGTGCGCGGGCGGTGGAGGCAAAGATCGAGGCGGGCGTGGAGCACGTGAACCTCGGGTTCCTGTCGCCCACCGCCGACGGGCTGTACCGGCAGATGGACCTTTTCGCCGAGAGGGTCATGCCCCACTTCAACTAGCCCAGGACCAGAAAACGCCAGGCCAGTAATACGCCAGGCCAGAAATACACCAGGCCAGAAATACACCAGGCCAGAAATACACCAGGAGGGAGAGCCATGCCAGACTCGGTTTCGCTCAAGGTGGAAACAAACGTGGCCGCCACGATGCGCGACGGTACAACGCTCTACGCGGACGTGTACCGGCCCGATGGTCCCGGCCCCTTCCCGACCATCCTGCAGCGCACGCCCTACGACAAGACGGCGGGGCTGGCGGCACAAATGCTGGACCCGATGAAGGCGGCTAAAGCAGGGTTTGCCCTTGTCATCCAGGACACCCGCGGCCGTTTCACCTCGGGCGGGGAGTTTAACTGCTTCGTCGACGACATCAACGACGGATACGACACCGTCGAGTGGGCCGCTGCCCAGCCTTGGTCCAGCGGCCGGGTCGGCATGATAGGCGCGTCATACGTGGGCGCGACCCAGTGGCTGTGCGCCATCACTCGTCCGCCGCACCTCGTCGCCATCGCGCCCAACGTCACCGCCTCCAACTACCACAACGGCTGGACCTACCAGGGTGGCGCCTTCGAGCTGGGGTTCAACGCCTCCTGGACTCTGCTGCAGCTCACTCTGGCCAACTTCAAGACCCACTCCGGGATCAAGAGCATACCGCAGGCGCGACAGGCGGAGTTGGTGAAGTCGGTCGACGGCATGACCGATGCCTTCCTGCACCTTCCGCTGAAGGACATGCCGCAGCTGAACGGCGGGCTGGCCGACTACTACTTCGACTGGCTCAACCATCCCAGCTTCGACGACTACTGGAAGAGGCTCTGCATCGAAGACCAACACTCCAACGTCGCCACGCCGGCGCTCAACATCGGCGGCTGGTACGACATCTTCCTCGGCGGCACCATCCGCAACTATCTCGGGATGCGCAAGAACGCCGCCACCGAAGAAGCGCGCCACGGACAGAAGCTGATCATCGGCCCGTGGCAGCACAGCTCGCGCGGCGCCAGCATGGCGGGCAGCCACTACTTCGGTATCGCCGCCGATGCCCAGGCCCTGGGGTTGGACGAGATTCACCTGCGCTGGTTCAATCAGTGGCTCAAGGGCGAGGACACCGGGATACTGGAAGAGCCGCCGGTCCGGATTTTCGTGATGGGCGACGACGTCTGGCGCGACGAAAACGAGTGGCCGCTGGCCCGCGCCCAGACCACCAGCTACTACCTGCACAGCGGCGGCAACGCCAACTCCCTGCACGGCGATGGCAGCCTCAGCCCCGCGGCGCCGGGCGACGAGGCCCCGGACGTGTTCCTGTACAACCCGGCCAACCCTGTGCCGACGCGCGGCGGGCAGCTCTGCTGCAACCCCTACTTCGCCACCAGCGGCGCATTCGACCAGAACGAAATCGAGCAGCGGTCCGACGTGCTGGTCTACTCGACGCCCACGCTGGAGCGGGACGTCGAGGTAACCGGGCCGATCACCGTAACCCTGTGGGCCGCCACCTCCGCCGCCGATACCGACTTCACCGCCAAGCTGGTGGATGTCTGCGAAGACGGCTGCGCCCGCAACCTGACCGACGGCATCATCCGGGCCCGGTACCGCGACTCGATGTCCGACCCGTCCCTGGTGGAGCCCGGCCGTGCCTACTGCTACACCATCGACCTGTGGGCCACCAGCAACGTGTTCAAGGCAGGCCACCGCATCCGGCTGGAAGTGTCGAGCAGCAACTTCCCGCGCTTCGACCGCAACACCAACACCGGCGGCGTCATCGCCGAGGATACCGAACTGAAGCCCGCCGTCCAGACCATTCTGCACAACGCGGCTCACCCGTCCCACGTCTCACTGCCCATCGTCCCACGCTAGGGAGTTGTGAAACGCCGGGGGCGCAGAGCTACCTTCCATCAGATTTTCTGCGTCCCCTGTGGGTTCTCTGCGCTCTCTGCGTTAAAAAACTTGGAGTGGAAATGCCCCACGAGTCCATACCCGACCCCGACGCGCCGCACGACCCGCTCCGGGACTGGTACGTCAACACCATCTGGGGGCGGCGAGCGACCGACGACGACGCGCTGTTCGAGGTCATGAGCCTGCAGGTGTTCCAGGCGGGGCTGACGTGGAAGATGATCCTCGACAAGCGCGACGCCTTCCGCGACGCCTTCGCCGGCTGGAAGATCGACGCCGTCGCTGCCCTCGGCCCGGACGACGTGGAGCGGCTCCGGCAGAACGGCGGCATCGTTCGCAACCGGCTGAAGATCGAGGGGGTCATCGAAAACGCTCGTCGTGTGCAGGCCTTGCGGGACGAGCACGGCGGGTTCTGCCGGTGGTTCTACGACGAGCTGGACGGCCACGAGTATCCGGCGCTGGCGCAGGAGCTCCGGCGCACCTTCAAGTTCATGGGCCCGGAGATCGCCCGGATGTGGCTGATGGCGTCGGGGCGCATCACCCGGGAGGAAGGCGACAAGTACCGGCCTGTTCCCCGGCCTGTTCCAAGCAATGAAGGCGAAGGAGGCCACTGATGTGCCGCAGCATCAAGGTCCTGCGCAACCAGGAGTCGCCGGCGACCGACGCCGAGGTCGAGGCGGCGGCGCTCCAGTTCGTCCGCAAGATCAGCGGCTTCCGCCACCCTTCGCGGACCAACACCGCGGCCTTCGACCAAGCGGTCGCTGACGTGACGGAAGCTTCCCGCCGTCTGCTGTCACAGTTGACAGTGCGCGTGTGACAACGAAAGCGCGGCCAACAAAGCGACGGCCGCGCCTTTCCGCTCTGGTAGTCAGATACCGTTCGTCTGCTAGTTGGCCTCGTACGGCTGCAGTTGGATCTCCTTCAGGGCCGGAATCACTTCCTTCCCCAGGAGCTCGATTGACCTCATGCAATCTTCGTGGGACATGGGGCCCTCGTTACCGTAAATCAGCAGGTAACCAGGGTTGAGCTTCTCCACCACCCAGTTCAGCTGCTCGATCACCGTATCCGGCGTGCCGACGATGATCGTCTTGTGATTCTTCTGCAGGTCGTATGACTGGGGGTCGCCCGCGTTCCCGGCGAAAACTCCGGTGGGGCGGCTGCGCTTGATCTGCAGGGCCTGGCGGGACTGGTAGCCGGGCGGGTCCACATGCTCCCGGGGGCCGCGCTGGCGATGTCCCTCGGTCCACACGAAGTTCCGGCCGATCTCGTCCGCCTTCTCGTCGGTATCGGCAACCAGCACCTTGAGCAGGTAGCCGAAGTGCTCCGGGCCGGGCTTGTATCCCGCTTCAATGGCGGTGTCGATGTAGATGTTCTTGGGCCACTCGGTGGTCTCCATCACCGCGCCCAGGTTCATGTACGGGTGGCCGTTCTTCGCCGCCCACACCACGCTTTCCGGGCTTCCGGTGCCGGGGAACCAGATGTCCGGCCGCGGCTGCTGCATGGGCAGCACCCAGGGATTGACCGCCCGGTACTGGTAGTACTTGCCCTCGTACCGGAAGGGCCCCGGCTGGGTCCAGCACTTCACGATGAGGTCGTGGGCTTCCTCAAACCGCTCCCGGTTTTCCGTCGGGTCAATGCCAGCCTAGAGGGTCTCCACCGCGCCGCCGCGCACGAAGCCGGAGATGATCCTGCCGCCGGAGTAGCAGTCCAGCATGGCAATCTCTTCTGCCATTCGAATCGGGTCGTTGACGGCGATCACATTGCCCAGGATGGCAATCTTGGCCTGCTTGGTGACCTTCGCGATGACGGCGGCGTCCAGGTTGACCGCGGGCTTGCCGCACCAGTACGCGGCGTGGTGTTCGTTGGTCATTATCCCGTCGAAACCCACCTCGTCGGCCAGCGCATACTGGTCGTGGTACTCGTTGTACAGGAGGTGGGCCTTGTCCGGGTCGAAGAACGTATTGGGAAATCCCAGACGTCCCGAGTCAAATTGCTCCAGTTGGGCGTCGCCGACGTAGCCCTGGGGTTGCTCGGAAAACCAGTAAACTTCCACCTGGTCTTTGGGGCGGGCCAGTTGGTCAACCATTTCGTCCTCCCGGGGAGATTATCTTCAAAGTTTTCCCGTATCGGCCGGCGCTGTGAGCATTTTTATTGACCAGCTGACCACAGGGCTTCGGTTCCTGGGTACACGCCACATGGCATGAAAGTGTGCGCCACCGCGCACTATAGTCTGCGCCGCATGGCATTATACGGTCATCCTCCAGCACAGGCCAGTGATCGCCCTCTAGCGCACCCGGACGTACCTGGTGCCCAGGCCTTTCGACGCGTCGGTGCCCGTGCCGCTGACGAGGTAGATGTCGCCGTGGGCATCCGGCCAGATCTGGTGGCTGCGCGGCGTGGTCCAGCTCGCCAGCACTGCGCCGTTGCCGTCGCGCACTGTCAGCAGGTTCTCCTCAGCCTCTCCACTCTCCCGCTCCGCCAGGTAGAACAGCCCGTCCTGCCCGATGTGCAGGTCGGTGGGGAGCTGCACGTTGGTCCACTGCGTCACGAACTCGCCCTCGGGGTCGAAGATCTGGATGCGGTTGTTCTTGCGGTCGCAGACATAAATCTTGCCTTCACCGTCGACCCACAGGCAGTGCGGGGAGAAGAACGCACCCGGCCCGTCGCCGTCCGGCCGCCCCCACGACGCGATGAACCGTCCATCGGCGGCGAAGCGATGCACGCGGCAGTTCCTGTAGCCGTCGGAGGCGTACAGGTCGCCCGACGGCGAGGGCGAGAGTCGCGTGGGACGGTTGAAGGGCCCTCCCGCGCGCAGTACGATGCCCTCGTCCTCGAAGCAGCCGGTGTCCGAAGGCTGTCCCCGGTTTCCGACTTCCAGCAGGACCTCGCCGGTCACCGACAGCTTCATTGCCACGTGGGCGCCCCGGTCGGCTAGGTAGATGACGTCGTCGGGCCCGATGTACATCGTATGGGGTTCGACCACGTATCCGGTGCCCCAGGAATCGACGAAGTTTCCGTCGCGGTCCAGCACCAGTATCGGAGGGTCTTGCTGCTGCTGGCAGACGTAGACGCGGTCCTGCGAGTCGACCACCACCCCGGTAACGACTCCGGCGCCCATGCCGTCTGGCAGCCTGCCCCAGCCTTCGTCGACCTCAAACCTGAAATCCCCGGCCTCGATGAGAGCCATGATGCATCACCCCCTGCCGAATCACCCTCTGCCGATAAAGGGCATCTTGGTGGCCATTATGGTCATGAACTGGATGTTCGTGTCGAGAGGGAGGTTGGCGATGTAGACCACCTGCTCGGCGACGTGCTCGACGTCGAAGCGGGGTTCGGGCCTGACTTCGCCGGTGGCCTGAAGTATGCCGCGCTCCATGGCGGCGGTCATGTCGGTGGCTGCGTTGCCGATGTCTATCTGGCTGCAGGCGATGTTGTACTTGCGCCCGTCGAGAGAGGTGGCCTTGGTCAGCCCCATGACGCCGTGCTTGGTGGCGGTGTAGGGTGCGCTGTTGGGGCGGGGCACGTAGGCAGAGATTGAGCCGTTGTTGATGATGCGCCCGCCCATGGGGTCCTGGTTCTTCATTATGCGAATGGCCTCCTGGGTGCACAGGAAGGTGCCGGTCAGGTTGGCGTTGACCACCGTCATCCACTGCTCGTAGGTCAGGTCCTCCATGTTGACTGGCGGAGAACCGCTCCCGGCGTTGTTGAACAGCACGTCGAGCCGTCCGCCGAAGGCCTCCACGGTACGAGCGAATAGCTCGCCCACCGACTCGGGGCTACCAACGTCGGTGGAGACGGCGATGGCCCTCTCACGGTGTTCTTCGGCCTCGGCCCCGACTTCTTCCAGGGTCGCCTCCAGCGGTTCAATCCTGCGCCCGGCCAGGGCCACCGAGTAGCCGTCCCGCAGCAGGGCCAGCGCCGCAGACCGTCCCACGCCCGATCCTGCGCCGGTGACTATGGCCACTCGTCCCAGTGAATTCATCGCTGTGCCTCCATAACCCTGTTTGGCTGCCAGTTTAACCCCGGCGGGCGGATTGTGGAATGCGCCGCCCGCGTACCCTCTGTGTTCCCCGTGTGTTCCCTGTGGACAACCCGTGCCTCTCTGCGCCCTCCGAGCCCACTCTCAACCTCTGCGTTAAAAAGCACTACTGCTTGCCCTTAAAGCAGTGACGCGTACCTCTTGCTGTTGCAGGCCCTGGGGTATTAGAATATATGTACCACTCAGAGATGCCACCTGTTTCGGACCCATTGAGACCCATATCCCTCTAACCAGGGAGCCTGACCAAAAAACTCTGTGTTCTCCTTGTCCTCTGTGGTGAATGGACCCCTCGGCGTTAATCGGCGCTCAAAGGAGAATCTCTTTATCCCGTGAGTCCTGTCCATCCATGTAAATAACCCCCGCCACAGCGTCACCATCACCCGCCGCTCCAAACCTGCCAAGATCGGAAATGCTCGGAAATGAGCGGGTTCCGAAGAAACCCCGGCAACCCAGCCATTCAGGAGAGTGAACCCATGTATTCCTTTAACTCCATTTGGGGCCGCATCAGACATCTACAGCGCAGGCTAGCCAAGGACCTCGCCATAATCCGTCTGCGCCGCCTCGCCGAGGAATTCTGCGACGACTACGAAGACGCTGTTAACGACGACCCTCCTGCTTCCCACCTCGAGCTCGACAGGATGGGCTCGGCCTTTATCCCCAGCATCGGGAAGGCCGGCTTCCGACTCAGCACCTTCATGGCCCTGCGCAAGTACCTCGAACGCTGCCTTGACGACAACAGGCTCCCCAACCCTCGCGACATCGTCGGCAGCCTCTTACCCTGGGCCGCCGAAGGCGGCTTCCTCCGCGGCTCCCTCTGGGTGAAGAACGCCTGCTAGACGCCCTTGGTTCGTCGCCTTCGGGCCTGAAACAGGGCAATCGCATCTTGAACGCCGGAGGCCCCATATCCCGTCTTTCCCGCCTAAACGCCGGAGGCCCTGTTACCCGTCTTTCCCGCGCAGGCGGGAATCCAAACCCCCGTCTACCCTCGCATCCGGAACCCAGAACCGGCGGAGGCGCTGTCCCTCCCATATCTACCGCCGTTCCGGCCCGATTTGTGTACTGAAAAATAAGACCCGATTGCCTTGGGGTCTAAAATGTCGGACCCTAAGGCGTGGTATGATTCCGGCGATGAAGTTACCGATTGGAGCGCAGCGGCGCTCTTGGAGTGAGGAGTTGCACCGAAACACCGTCCTGCTCCCTCGTCCCTCGACTCCGGAACGGAGCGGTCGCTCTTGCTAACCTCTATCGGCGACCTGCGTCACCGCTTCATCGGCGTCTATCCCGGCTGGTGGGTCGTCGGCGCCTGCTGCTTCCTGGCCCTGTTCCCGGGAGCCATATTCTCCTACGGCTTCCCCGTCTTCTACATCCCAATCCGCGATGAGCTCATGCTCACCGACACGCAGGTTTCGCTTATCTTCGCCCTGTCGCGGGGCGAGGCTGGAGTGGGCGGCCCCATCGTCGGCTGGATGGTGGACAAGTTCGACTCACGACCCATCGTGCTCATCTTCGGGCTGATGGCGGGCGTGGGCCTGATCTTCCTGTCGGGAGTCGACGGATACTGGGTCTTCGTGATCGTCTACGTTGGCATAGTCTCTGTGGGCAACAACAGCGGGTTCGGTCAGACCTTCCTCGCGGTTACCAACCGGTGGTTCGTGCGGCGGCGCGCCGTGGGCATGACCATGGTCATCACCTGCTACACCATCGGCGGGGCAATGTTGATCCCGGTGCTGTCCCGGGGCGTCGAAGCCATCGGCTGGCGCGACGTGATGCTTTACGCCGGCATCTTCGTGGCGGTGGTGGTCGTCCCCTTCGCGCTGCTGATACGCCGGTCTCCGGAGAGCATGGGCATCGACCTTGCCGACGTGGGTGAGGCCATCGAGCAGACCTCGACCTCGACCTCTTCGTCGCAGGCGTCAGGGCGGGACTACACCGTGGCGGAGGCCCTGAGGACGCCGACATACTGGTTCATCCTGGTGGCGAGCGCGCTGCGAATTTCGGTGACCAGCGGGGTGCTGGTGCACGCCATTCCCATAATGGTGTGGAAGGCACCTCGGAGCAGGCCGGCGCAGATGTCGTGGCGCTGCTCTTCTTCGTCTCCATCCCGGCTCGGCTCCTGATCGGTATGTCGGGGATGAAGCTGCCGGGGCAGGGGGTGCTGGCAGTGGGAATGGGCGCGGGCGGCGTATCGCTCCTGGCCCTGAATCTGGTGCCCAACATCTGGATCGTGTTCCCCTTCGTCGCCGGCATGTCGATCCTTGAAGGGGCATCGGTGCTGAACTGGGTGCTGGTCGGCAATATCTTTGGCAGGCGCAGCTTCGCCACCCTGACCGGCATCATATCGATCTTCTACAGCGCGGGGATGATGCTTTCGCCGCTGTTCCTGGGCTGGATGGTGGACCGGACCGGCGGCTACACCGAATCGCTCCTGATCCTGACCGTCCTGTACGGCGCCAGCGCGCTGCTCTTCCTCATCGCCCGTGCCCCGCGGCCTTCATCTCCCGCGCCGCAACCAGCGTAGCGCACACCGCCGAAGAGCAGCCCCCACAAATCGCCCTCAACGGCCCGCCGAATCCCTGTTTCTGAACGGAAGAAATGTATAACATTTGAGTTGGCGAGAGGAGTCAGCCGCTGAGCCGGCCGAGTTCCTGATACCGCTACCCGGGTAAGCTGGGATGCGGTGGTCTCAATGTGGGGCGGCAGGTGAGGATGAAGCGGAGAGTCCACGAAGTTCTGGCGGCGGGGCAGGGCGGCGACCGGCTGAGCAAAGGGGTGGATGCGGCCCTGATGCTGCTGATCGTCGCCAACGTCGCGGCGATAATCGTCGCCACCGATGGCAGCTTCCCCGACGACGCCACCCGCGTCCTGTTGTACTTCGAGCTGGTCTCCTTCAGCATCTTTGCCGTCGAGTACGTGCTCCGAGTGTGGTCCTGCACCGCCGACCCGGCCTACGCTCACCCCGTCTTCGGGCGTGCCCGCTTCGTATTCCGGCCCTGATGCTGGCCGACGCCACCGCAGTGCTGACCTTCTTCGTCTTCATGCTGCTGCCGACGGGGCTGGACCCGGGCGCGCTTCGCACCCTTCGCCTTCTCAGCCGCCTGGCCAGCCTGGCGCGTTACTCCGCCGGGATGCAGGCGGTGGCGGCGGTGGCTTCGGCGCGAAAGAGCGAGCTGCTGGCGGTCGCCTCGGTCGTCTGCGCGCTGCTGGTGCTGGCTTCGTCGCTGATGTACATCGTGGAGCACACGGCGCAGCCGGACAAATTTTCCAGCATTCCGGCCGCGATGTGGTGGGGGATCGTAACCGTCACCACCGTGGGCTACGGCGACGTTGCCCCGGTCACACCGATGGGCCGCCTGCTGGCCGGAGTCATAGCGCTGCTGAGCATCGGGATATTCGCCCTGCCGGCCGGCATCCTGGGCGCGGGGTTCCTGGACCACCTCAACCAACGCCGCTCCCACGAGACCTCGACGTGCCCCAACTGCGGGGTGAAGATAGTGGGCGTATCCCCGGCCAGCCACCAGCCGGTGTTCGCCGCCGCTGCTCCATACTCGAACGGCAACGGCAACGGCCACTCCCAGCCCGGTCGACCTCTGACGCGCGGCGGCAGGCGGCACTACAGGCGGCGCAGCCTTCGCGCCCGAGCCAACGGCCACTCGTAGGCGGACGCCGCCTGGTCCCCGGCGCGGATGCTCCCGGGCTGGCACGTTGCCTACCTGATATTGATGTAGTTCCAGCCCGCGCTGAGCTGCTCACCCCGGAATACCTGGCCCCTGGTGACCCTGACTATCAGGATCACCGGTGGTCGGACCAACCGGAGCGAATTGAACTGGACGAAGATCGGCCGCGGGTCATAAAACGCCCACGACTTGTCTTCGTTGTTGAACCTCCAGACTCGTTCCAGCGTTCCGTTATCCAGCAGCGGTGCGAACAGGCGAGTAACGGCCTGAGGTCCCACGAGCGCGGGCGGCCGCGGTGGACCGGAGGACGCGTCTCTTCCTCCAAACGAGAAACCGCCTCCGCCGCCACCTCCACTTCCGCCGGAGGAGACCGTCCCTCCACTTGAGCCGCTATTGCCGCCTCCCGTTGGAGGCGTTGGAGGCGGCGATGGTGGCGGGGGCGGAGGAACGCCGTGCCTTCCAGTGCCGGATTGCGACCACTCGCCGTATCCGCTACTGTCGTTACTCGCCCTGATCTGCACCTCGTAGGTCGTGCCATTTGTCAGGTTCTCAATGGTGAGCGAGCGGTCGGTTCCAGCCACGTTTTGGAGAATCCAACTCCCGCCGCTTTCCGACTCCCGGTATTGGATGCCGTAGCCAGTGATGGTTGTGCCGGAAGGAGTCCCGGGGGCTGACCACGAGATCAGCAGGTTGGTATCCGTGCTGGGGTCATATCGGACGGCGGGCCTGTTGGGCGCGCACGGCAGTTCACCGGCGCTGGCGCATTCGTCGGTAACGCTGATGGTAGCGGTGATGGTGGCCGTATGCGCGTTATTGTCCTCGGCCGTAATTTCCACCACGGCTTCCCTGTCTGGCTGGGTCTCATAGTCGAGCGCCGTGGCGCTGGTCTTCAGTTGACCGGTGGCAGGGTCAACGGAGAAGTAAATGGCATCGGCGCCACTCAGGGTATAGGTCAGCGTTTCGCCGTTGTTTGAGTGCCGGGCGATCACCCGTGAACCGACATTTATGTCCTCTTCCGCGTTCTCGCTGACGCTGAAGGTCGGCGGATTCTGGTTGAAGTACGGGCCGAACTCCACTGATTCGGTGGTCATGAACTGCCCGGTGCGTCCGCTTCCCGCCCTGTCGCTGTAGAAGGCCGTGGCCCGGAGGCATTTGTCTTGGTCAGCAGCCGTGGGGGTGTAGGAGCCACCGTTGGCTCCTGGTATGGTCTCCCAGTTGGAGACGGTTGAGTCGCCGTTGACGTCTATGCATGGGCTGTTGGGTTCGCCTCGCTCCCACTTCCACTCGCTGACGGACTCACCACCGTCCTCGTCCTCCACGGCGAGACGCACTGTTTGGCCGACGCGCGTCTCCTCTGCGTTAGTCTGAACCACGCCGGGCTCGTCGACATTGGCCACGCTAATGACGACGTTGAGGCGGGCGACGCTGGTGCCGTCGCCCTGCTCACGGGCTTCGATTGTGACCCTGTAGCCGTTGTTGCCACCGGAGTCGGCGGGGTCCTCGTAGTTTGGCACTTCCTTGAAGGTGAGCTCGCCCCTGCTGGAAAGGTCGAAGTCTTCGCTGTCTGTGCCGGCAAGCACCAACTCGACGCCTTCCTCGTCCGGGTCTGTGGAGGTAAAGGTCGCTAACGTGGTGCTTGTACTCGTTCCCTCTCCGAACTCCAGGGTGGTCGGGCCGGTTACCACCGGCGTTTCGTCCACATCCTCGACCGTGACAGTGACATCAACCGTATCGGTCAGCCCGCCCGGGTCAGTGGCGGTAACCGTTACGAAGTGCTGGCTCCGGTCTTCGTGGTCCAACTTCACTGTGGTGCGCAACTGTCCTGTGGTCTCGATTATCTGGAAGTAGTCCGATCGGCCTATGCTGTAGGTCAGCCGGTCACTATTCCCGTCGGTGGCGGTGACCGGTGCGCCCACGTTGCGGCCTGCCGACTGGTTCTCGTTGATGCTGCGGTCATAGTCGCCGCCCGCTGGGAACACCGGCGGTTCCGGAACCGGTGGAGCTTCCTGCACCCGGTTGCCGCTGACGACAACAGCTGACTTGCCGGTGCCGTGGCCGTCGTCGTATGAGGCCGCGACACGCAGATAGCTGCCAACATCATCTTCCACCGGGGTGTAAGTAGCCGAGATAGCGCCACCGATTGCGGCTCCGGTACTGCCGCGGCTGGAGGTCCGATACCACTGCCAAGAGATATTGGAAGGGACGTCGTCGTCCTTCAGCGCGGCGGTAAGCGACGTGCCTTCCTGGGGCTGCACCGTAGAAAGCGTTACTGTTCCCTGCTCCTCAAGGTTCTGGACATTTACGTCAACGGGCTTTAGAACCGCGGTATTTCCGGTGTGTATACCTGCTTCGGCCTGCAAGGTAACCGTGTAACCGTCCTGCAATTCGTAGTTCGGCGACTCGTTGAAGGTCAGAGCGCCGTTGCTTGCGAGGGAGAATTTGTCGCTGTCCAACCCGGTAAGCGACAAGGCAACCGTAGCCCGCTCCGGGTCGTTGACAGTGTAGCGGCCTACCTCTCGGCTGGTGCTGGCGTTCTCCGGGAAGTCGTCGACAGTGCCGGGCCCGGTTATCGCGGGCGGCTCGTCGACGTTCTGGACTATAACGTCGACGTGGAGCGTGCCCTTCCTGTTGTTCGATTCGGTAGCCTCAACTATTACAACGTAGTGGTTGTTGCCGCCGGAGTCGGCAGGGCTCTCATGGTCGGGAGTGCCGGCGAATTTCAGCTCTCCGTTGGCAATGGTGAAGTCGCCGCTGTCGGAGCCGCCGAGACTCCAGGCAATGTTGGTGTCGCCCTCGGGGTCGGCGGCGCTGTAGGTTTCGATGGCGCTCTCATCGTTCTCCTGCCAGTTGCCGAAGTTGGTGGCCCCGGTTATCACTGGTGGCTCGTCGACCGGGGTGACCGTCACTGTGACTTCGTTCGACGAGGTGTAATCAGCATCATTGGCGTCCACCTTAATCTTGTAAACGTTGTTGCTGTCGTCGTCCTGGGGATCCTCAAAGTCCGGCGTGACGTCAAAGGCCAGGTTTCCTGAGGAGTCGATGCGAAAGTCGTCTGCGTCGTGCCCCGAGACTCCCCAAATGACAGTGTCGTCCTTGTCCGGGTGGTCTGTGGAGCTGTAGCGGCCAAGGTTGCCCGTGCTGTTCTCCACCACCGTGATGGCGTTACTGCCCGTGGGTACCGATGGCGGTTCGTTCTGGTTTGTGACGTTGACAGTAACGTCAAGTCGCCCGACCTGAGCCGGAGTGCCGTCGTCGGTAGCGACTACGGTAAATCTGTACTCGTTGTTGCCGCCGGAGTCGCCCGGGCGCTCGTAGTCGGGGGAGCTGGCGAACCGCAGCTGGCCGTTGCCGTCGATACTGAAGTCTCCCCGGTCGGTGCCGGACAGGCCCCAGGTGAACGTGGAGCGGGCGCCTTCCGGGTCAGCGGTGTTATAGGTATGCAGGACGGTGGTTGCGGCGATGTTTTCCAGGAAAGTCAGGGAGTCATCGCCGGTGATTGCTGGGGGCTCGTTTACATCTACTACCAACACGGTGACCGGGAGGTTGCCCACATTAAACGGATCGGCGTTGTCGGTGCCGACGATGGTGATGCTGTATTCCTCCTGGGTCTCGTGATCGGGCTGGCTGCTGAACTCCAGGTTGCCTCCCGTGTCGATGGTGAAGTCGCCGCTGTTGGCGCCCTCGATAGACCATGTGAAGGACACCGCGTTGCCCTCAGGGTCTGACGCGGAGTAGCGGGCCACAGCTGTTGCGATACTGGCGTTCTCCGCGAAGGTGGGAGAGGCGTCGCCGGAGACTGCCAGAGGCTCGTCGACGTCGGTTACCAGCACCTTGACCTGGATATTATCGGTCAGACCGCCCGTAGCCCTGTCGCGGACGGTCACTACTAGGGAGTGGTCCGTAGAGGTCTCGTAGTCCAGAGAGTTGTCAGCGGCAACTCTTATCTGCCCATCGCTGTCGATGGTGAACTTGCCGCTGGTATCCTCCAACGTGTAGGTGAGGGTGTCGCTGGTGTTTAGGTCCAAGGCCTCGACGGGGTCTCCGACGTTTGTTCCCGCGCCGGCCGTCTCGGGCACAGACCGGGTGGCGTCCGTGCCTTCCACGAAGTAGGGGGCCCGGTTGCCGTCGACAACGGTCACATAGACCGTAGGGCGCAGGGCGGTCTTGGAGCCAACTATCAGGATGTGTTCGAGTTCAGGGAGATCGTCGAATTCGTCGTCATCGTTTTCTCCGGTTACGGTTACTGCTTGTGGCGTACCCCAGTTCCCGCTGGCGCCGCCGGTAAAGGAAAGCTCATCCTGCCAAACGTAAATGGCGTTCTCAAATGGGCCGTACTCGACCCTTATTTCAACGATGGCGGTGGCGCCTTCGCCGGGGCCACTGGCCAAGGCCACCGTATATGTGGCAGTGGCGCCCTCGTTGACGCTTACGTTCCTGTCGGACGGGCTAAAAGTCAGACTCGGCAGACCGGTTCCGTTTGCTTATAGGTGATGCTCATGCTAGGATGGCTCGCTATATAGATTGGAGTCCTACTACCAGATGGAGTCTTATCAGCATTTAGGGTTCCGGCAACAGCAGATTTGCGAAGCACTTGATGCCTTGGGAGGTAAGGCAGAGTTGGCGGATATTTACCGCTGGTTGGAAAGCCACGACAGGCTAACGCCCGAGGACTTACAAGAAACGCGGTATGGTGGGCGCCCTAATTTCCAACACATCATCCGCAGCACCGTCTCACGCATGGTTGCGGCACATTTGGTCGTTCGTGTTGGCAGAGGGGAATACCGGCTAGTAGACGACCATCATTGAAATGATGTCTGGTAAGATGCAGGAAACCGGAGCCGAAGGAAGAGGATCGTGAAGTGGGGTGGATGTGATGGTCAAGAAATACCGTGTGGGACTGACTGGGGAGGAGCAGGAGGAGTTGAGGGCACTGGTGTCCAAAGGCCGGGCTGCGGCCTACAAACAGACTCACGCGCGCATCCTCCTGCTCAGCGATGAGAACCAGTCTGGCGAACCAATGATGGACCAGGAGATATCCCGGGCCCTCAAGGTGGGCACCGCCACGGTGGAGCGGGTGCGGCGCCGATGCGTGGAGGAGGGGGTTGATGCAGCCTTGGGGCGCAGGGAGCAACTGCGCCGCCGTCAGAGGAAGCTCGATGGCCAAAGTGAGGCCCATCTGATTGCCATGGCCATATCCCAGCCGCCGGAGGGACGGGTCAGCTGGACCATGCAGATGCTGGCCGACGGATTGGTGGAGCGGGAGATTGTGGACAGCATCAGCCCGGAGACGGTGCGCCGGACTCTGAAAAAAACGAACTCAAGCCTTGGCTGAAGGAGTGCTGGTGCCTCCCGCCCCAAGGCAGCGCAGAATTCGTGTGCGCCATGGAGGACGTGCTGGAGGTCTATCATCGTGAATACCAGGACAATGAGGTCTTGGTGTGCTTGGACGAGACCAGCAAGCAACTGGTGCAGGAGACCCGGCAACCCCTCCCGCCGCGGCCCGGGGCACCCATGGCCTACGATCACGAATACCAGCGAAACGGGGTGAGCAACCTGTTCATGCTGTTCGCGCCCTTGGAGGGATGGCGGCGGGTGGAGGTCACGGACCGGCGCACCAGGACCGACTGGGCTGAGGTGGTGCGGAGGCTGGTGGATGAGGACTACCCCAACAAGGAGCGAATAGTGCTGGTGATGGACAACCTGAACACCCATCACCCGGCGTCGCTATACGCGGCCTTCGAGCCGGCGGAGGCGCGGCGCATCGCCGAACGGCTGGAGATTCACTACACGCCGAAGCACGGGAGTTGGCTCAATATAGCGGAGATAGAACTGGGGGTGCTGGCGCGACAGTGCCTTGACCGCCGGATACCCCGCCAGGAAGACTTGGCGCGGGAAACCGGAGCATGGCAAGAGCAACGAAACCGGGAGGCAATTCGAGTGGACTGGCGCTTCACCACCGAGGACGCCCGCATCAAGCTCAAGTCTCTCTACCCGTCAATACAATAGCGGCGAACTACTAGAAGTCTGGCCGGAAACCTCGATTCCCACCAGGGCGGCGTTTTCTTAACGTCGATTATCGACGGTATAGTGGGTGTTGCAACGTATTACATGCACCACCATGCCATATAAATCTTGAATACGTCTGCTTCGAGTAGCGCAAAACCCGGCCAATGGCTTTCCGGCCAGACTTCTAGTAGTACGACATCTTTGAGCTGATGAGTGGACAATATTGGCCGGAGTACCCGGCGATACTCTGCCGACGGTGCTCTTCGAAAAGACCGATACTCTTCAAGTCATCATATCAAAGCAGTTGGGCCACTAGTCTGATGGCAAGCATCTGCTTTCCGAACCGGAGGGTAGTATGGACGACATCATTCAATATATTTTCGGGATGCTCGGGCTTATCGGCCTAGGCTTGTTTCTTGGGGGACTCTGGAGTTGGTGTCAACGTCGTCGAGAAGGCTTTCAGGATACGACAGGTTCGAAATGGCTTGGTATCTTCGGGTTCCTTGTGTTAGGAGCAGGAGCCGGTGTATCAGTCGCTCTTGCGATATGATTACTCCCGACAGGCCAGCTAGTGCAACGAGCATCGTGATTAACGCGCAGATGTAGATGGTCTCAGTCACCGTCGCCCTCCCCTGTGCTTGCGGCGTTCCCTCTGCCGCAGCTTGTAGGCTGGATGTTGCTTGACCGACCTTCTCTTGACCTTCGGTTTGGTCGCCTTTGGCCGTGGCTGTACCGGGGTTCTCGTTGGCCGGGGCTTGCGGCTATCCGAGGGTGTCTTTAACCGCAGTGATTGCTTCCCCTTCTCCGTTGCGGGTGCTGCTTCTGACTTCAACTGCTGTGGCACATCCGCCCGCCGCGTCTCCGCCGCTACCAGTTGCGGCTCCACGGCGTCCCCTTTTACCACGTCGGCCCATTCGGTGAAGGGTGGGTCTTTCAGTGCCTTCGATGCAGGCGGCTTGTTCTTCAGGCTCTCATGCTTGCGGAACAGGTTGTAGTTGAGTGTCCAGCCATCAAGGTAGCGTTGCCCGCTCTCGATGTTCTCCAGACTGCGCAGGGTCTTTGTCCTGTCGCGGTAGGTGCCTTGTAACCGTTCACTCAGGTTGTTGTTGACCTCAGCCGCCAACCCCTGAGACTGAATATGCTTCGTCTCTGGTGAAAGGTCTTTGATGGGCTTGATGTATGCCCGCCATTTGTCCGTCGTGATGGTCTTGGGCGGCCCATCGGATGCCGCCAACGCCTTGCGGAGCATCGCCCTGGCCGCTGTCCCGTCGCGCCGGTATGACAGATGAGAGGCGAGGACGTAGCGGGTATCGCGGTCCATGATGTCCCACAGATACGCCTTCTTGCCCTTTATCTCCAAGTGCATCTCGTCCGCCACCCAGTTGCCGCCTCCCGTCTTGGCTGGATGGTCTTTCATCTCCTCTATGGCCTCGGCTGAATAATCCCGCACCCATTCGTACACCGTGGCCTTCGAGGGTTCGGGTATGTCGTATTCCTTTTCAATGGCCTCGGCTATCTTCTTGTAGCTCTTCCCGTCGTAGTGGTCTTGGATCGCCGCGCCCATCAGTTCGGCGTCCATCCTCCGCCCTGTGGCCTTGCCGTTGGCGCGAAACTTCTTCTGACAGTCCTTGCAACGGTACCGTTGCTGACCGCGTTGCGTTCCGTCCTTGACGACCATCTTGGAGTCGCAGGTAGGACAGTGAATCCGGTAAGTCTGCGTCTTCGTGAATTCAGCCATTGGCTACTGCCTGCCGGAGCTATTTGGGCAACTTTGTAAGCTCTTCAATCAGAAACGCCACTGTGATTGTAAGTGCCGCAACGACCGCTACTAATCCCTGACAGATAAGGGCAGAGGCTGCATATATAGCCCTAGTCCTCTTCTCATTATCTGTTAGTTCAAATGGTGCGCTCAAGCCGTGGAAGAGAACTAGCACGTATGCAAGGAGGCTTCCAGACGCACAAAGCATGACAGGAATCGAAAGCCACGGCTTGCCTGCAAAACGACCTGAGCCTGAGAATTCTGGGGCCAAGGCAAAGAAGCCCGCTGTCGTAGCCGCTGCCAAAACCGTGGCAGCCGTTATCATCTCTACGCTGATGCTTCCCCATCGGGATGTTGAATGGCCTTGGCTAGTCATTTAGCTTGAACATCCATCGGGCACCGTGAATGATTGCTAAACCAGTCAATATACAGGTTCCAATCGGGGCGAACGCGTAAATTCTAGCACCAGCACTTTCAGCATAGACCAGCATGACGACTGTCATTGTCCCGCCTACCGCCAGAGTCCCTGATACCATCGCGACCCACGTAATCCTGTCAAAAGGGAATAACTTCTTCATGAAGCGTTTCATGGCATTCTCTTTAGTCTCCCTCACGCCGCACTTCCTCATTATCATAAATTATCACGCTGGCTGTTTGCTGAAAAGCGCTCATTGACCGCAGTCTAGGCCATCACCTACAAGCAAACGGAACCGGCAGACCCAGTTCCCGAATTTCGACTTCCAGTTCGGCCACGACGTAATCTTCTCCGCCCACGGTAACCTCGTGTTTGACTCGGCGATACTCGTTGGCGGGATCCGGGTCGTTCAGGGCCATTATGGTGACTGTCTGGGGGTCGTCCCACTCCCACTTGTCAGCGTCTGAAGCCTCACGGGCCTTGGTGAACGTTATTGAAGCTGGGGAGACACTCCATGCGTCGCCTGCCGCGTAGTTGGTGTCGGCGGTGACATCGCCGTCCGGTTCTTCCTCCAGTTTCACCGTGTAGGTGGCAGTGTCGCCTTCGTTTAGAAGGAAAATCCCGTCGTAGTTGTGGCCCACTGATACGTCGCTCGGAAAGGCTACACCGGTAGTTGTGCTCTCCAGGATGAGCGTGGGCGCCTCATCATCGGTCACCTCGACCGGCACGATCGCTGCGATGTGGTCGCTGCCGCCAATCAGGACCAGGTGGCGTATTTCGTTGGCCTCATGCAGAGCGTCGTCGTCGGACACCCCGAATACGGTTATAGATATGGGATCGTCCCAATTCATGGTCGTGAATACGAGAGTATATGGAAAGCCAGTGGTGGGGTTGACTATGTTTGATCTCGAGGAGAACAGGACAACCAGCTTCACGCGGGTGGTAGCGGACGGTTCCGATGCCAGGGCAATGGTGTAGGTAGCCGATGGCGAGGCATCCTCGGTGACCTCCATTGCATCGACCGAAAGGTCCAGTTCGGGAAGATCGGCGAGTGCCACGCATGGAGCGAACTCGGAGGTTGCGTTCAGGAGTGTATCGGTGGCAGTGGCGGTTATGTGGGTGGCAGTGGCGTCCGGCGCGGTGTAGTCCCCGATCTGGCCCAGGAATGTGCTGGCGGTGAAGGTCCGCTCGCCCGAGGCTGACCCTCGCGCGCCAGTGGAGCCCAGCCACCGCTTGCCCTCGCCACTGCTGGACGTGTCACACGAGTAGAAATCGACGATGTACCCGCGGCTCGCCGTGACTTCGAGAGTGAAGCTTACCGAGGCCACATCGTCCCTGGTGGCGAGGGTGATGTTGGTCGGGTAGTTCTGCAGGAAGTTGGGGCAAGTGTCCACATCTCCGGTGCCGTTGGCGGTGGCTCCGTCGTCGCCGAGGTCGATGCCAAGGCCATCATTGGAGTGCATGAAGTTTTCCCGGATGATGTTGCCGACCCCGCTGGCGGTCGAGGTAACAGTGACGCCGTCTCCGGTGTTGTTGGCGATGGTGTTGCCCTCCACGGTGTTGTCGCGTGAACTGTCCCCGATGTGGACTCCGGATCCTCCGTTGGCGAGAGCAGTATCACCGGAGTTGACGCCGATGTAGTTCGCGGTTACGCGGGTGTCGTAGGTCCCGGAACCGGTCAGGGATATTCCGTGCGAGTCGTTGCCTCCAATTGTGTTCATCTCGATGCTGGCCTCTCGGGCGTCCGAGATGTGCATGCCGGATTTGGTGTTGCCTAAATCTGAGTTGCCAGCCTCGTTGGTTCCGATGCTGTTGCGCTCGATTCTTGAGCCGGTGGCGCCGCTGCCTGACACGCTGTTACCATGGGTGTCATTGCCGGAGATGGTGTTTTCCAGCAGTACGGCTTTGCTGGCGCCGTCGATGTACACACCGGCCTTCGTGTTGCCCAGATCGGCCGTTCCCACAGCGTTCAACCCGATGGTGTTGTAGATGAGGACGGCCCCAGAGGCACCACTGCCGGATATGTGGACGCCGTAGGTGTCGTTGCCTGAGATGACATTGTCCCGCAGCACAACGTCCGGGGCGCCGTTGATATAGACGCCGGCCGCGCCGTTGCCCTCCTCGGATACGCCTCCGGTGTCGGTGCCGATGCGGTTGCCGACGAGGACCAGCCCGCCGCCGCTGCCCTGCAGCACGATGCCGTTGCCGTCGAAGCTGTTGATGGCCAGGCCGCGTACATGGCTACCCTTGCCACTCAGGGTCAGGCCGTTGGTGCCCGTTCCCGCGCTGGAGCCGTCCAGTTCGATGAGCAGTGTCCCCGCGCTGGCGCCGGACTGGGTGTAGCCGTCGATGAATACCGGCATAGTGATGGTGGGGAGGGCCGAGGCGGGGCTGATGGTCTGGGTACCACTGCCGGAGATGTTGAACTTGATGACTGCTCCGTTTCCCTCGTTGGCCTGCTGGATTGCGGCGCGCAGGGTGCAGTTGCCGCTTCCGTCGTCACAGATGCCGTCGGAAGTGGCGCTGTCCGCGCCATCACCGGTGGAGTCCACTGTGATTTCCACAGAGAACGAGTCCATCGAATACAGATCAAAGTCGGTAATGGACTCGACTGCCGAAAGGGCGTCTGCCCTGCCCGTAGCCGAAGGTGTTGTCGTGGCCGACGTCGCCGAGGTCGATGGCGGTGTCCCGTAGGGTCTGGGTGACAGCGTCGGCGACCTGCTTCTTGGTCATGGTGGGATTGGCGATGCGCTGGGCCTCCATTACGAGGGCGGCGATGCCGGCGACGTGGGGAGCGGCGGCCGATGTGCCGTAGAACCTGCTCCCATTGATACCCGACAGCGGTATGCCGAAGCCGCCGACGCCGGTTACCGTGACGCCGTCGATGCCCATGACGTCCGGTTTGGCCCTCGTCTCATTGAGAAAGTCCGATGGACCCCAGTCGCTGAAGGGCTCAGGGTCGTCGTTGCCTGGATCCGTGGCTCCGATGGCCCCCACGGCCAGCACCTCGGCCACGGCGGGGCGCCCGATGATGCCTCCCTCGGGGACACCGTGCTCGAGGATCCGCCCATACCCAAACTCCAAGAACAGCTCCAGGCGTTTGTCTTCGCCTGAAAACTTGCGGATGTAGATGTCCGCTTCACCGAGTTCGTTGAGAAAGACTCCTTCCACGGGATCGTCGTCGCCGTCCTGCACCCGCGAGCTGCCACTGCAGATATCGTTCTGAAGGTTGAATTTTATCGGCTTGAGGCCCGGGGGACACATGAACATGTCGTAGTCGTTCCCGGAGGCTCCGAAGGGGTCGTTCCATTGCATTATTGCTCCCGAGCGTGCGCCGGTTACGCGCAGCGAGACGTCGCTGTCCCCGTCAAAGGCGTGGTAGCCGTCGCCTCCATCTACGAAGTCCGCCTCATAGTGTTCCTCCGCGGAGTTTCCTGCGGCGGACACGAACACAGCGCCACCCGTGACCGCGTCGGCTGCCGCCAGGGCTATCTGGCCGTCTTCGAAGTAGGGTTCTGCATAGTATCCGATGTCGTCGACGATGATATCGGCTCCCTCGCCATCGAAGGCATCGTTGGCCAGCCAGAGAATCGCTTCCACGAAATACAGCGATGAGCCGGCGCTCGAAAATGCCAGTTGGGCGTCCGGAGCCAGGTCGTGGACGATCTCGAGGAGGGCTGTGCCCTCATCGCCAGACCTGACAATGTTCGGGTTGATTTCCAACGAGCCGGGCAGGTCACCCCGGGACTGGGCTGTACGCCAGGAGTCCACTCCGTCGGAGATTACGCCGACCCTGACTCCCTTCCCCGTCAGCCCACTGAAATGACGCACGAGGTCCGCGCGGTGGATGCCGTCGCCCTCCGAGGTCACGGAGCCTGCCTTGGTAAAGCCGTAATCGGGCGGCGTGATCCCCCTCACAACATCCAGTCCGTCTGGTCCAGGGCCTCGACGGGCACCCACGCCTGAAGCTTTTTCCAGTCCGAGTTGACGATCTCGATGTCGGCGCCCAGGTCCCTGAGTTGTTGCAGGGTGCCGTGATTGGTGTCGGTCAGGTTGATGTAGACCTGGACGTTGCCGGAAGGATCGAACCTAACAGGATCATCCGTTTCATCAGATGATGGTGAGCGGATTCCTGCCTCATCCTTTGTGGTGAGGGCGGGGTAGTCGCTGCGGGGAACGGCGTCACCAGGCTGGTCTGGCCCCTGCTGGGACTCGACACCATTTCGCTCCTCAATGAACTGGCGGAGCAAAGGACTGACGCCGGAGTCCCTCTTTTCGAGCTGGATTGGCGGACCGTCGGCCAGCACCGATGTGCCGGAAGCCACCAGCCATGCCAGGGCCAAGGCCAAGAAGAAGAGAATCGCAGGTGTCTTAACAAGGGCGCTTGGGGGATATTTAATAATATTTATTCAGGGCATAACCGGCATAGTGGTCATCCCTATAGTAAGGCAACCGGACCATCGGGCTAGGGTTTTTAGCGTGAAGTTGAAGTGACGGTTTCCGCGCCGTAGCTGTGGTTGTTACGGGTGCAGCACCCGCCCTTCGAACAGGACCGCGCCAGTCGGCAAGTGACGGATAGTGAACAGGAAGGGCCGGTCTATGACGAGGTCGATGGGCCCCGCGTTGGGGCCGACGGCCCTGGTGGTGCCGATTATCACCGCGGTGGCCGCCGCCGCCTCGGTTCCTTCCTCGTCAACGGAAACAAAGGCCTTGTGCAGCACATCGGAGATCAGCAGGCATTGGTCGTCGCGGGCGAGGCACGAGAGTCCATCTATGCCAGCAAATTCGGCCTTCATGTCGTCGAAAGCATTGGGCATGCCCATCTGAACGAGAGTGTCCGAAAGGCTGAAGGCAGACTCGGTCTCGAAGGTGGGCATAGTCAGACGCACGGGCTGCCGTTCCAATCCGTCAAACGTTTCCGACAACAGAGAGGCATCCAGCGAATCCTCAACCTCGGAGAACCTGCCTTCGTCGGGCAGCAGGATGGTCATGGCGACCTGGCCGCCCTCGTAAGGCAGTTCCACC
Organism: Dehalococcoidia bacterium; assembly: GCA_965261355.1. Lineage (GTDB taxonomy): Bacteria > Chloroflexota > Dehalococcoidia > Lucifugimonadales > UBA3495 > VXOI01. The sequence goes on from OZ253464.1 coordinate 1,832,305, forward strand.
GCCTGGTATCCTTCGCCGGCCGCGTAGCCGAAAGAGGCCTGCTGCCGCATCATCGGCACTTCGCGCTCACTGCCGTCCAACTCGTAGAAGGGACGGAGAACTGTGGCCCTCTCATCGAAAGGGTACCGCCAGGCAGCGTTGAAGTAGATTGCGTTGGTGAGCACCAGTCGGGTGTAGCGGTCGATGGCGTTGGGCGGAATGAGGTCCCTGATACGGTCTTCAGTCTCCCCGGCGACCCAGTCGTTGATGAGGATGCGGGCGCCTTCCGAGTCACGCTTGAAGTCGACTTCCCTAACCTTCTCGCCGTAGCTCTCGGCGAGGACGTCCAGAAACTCAACAAGGAACCCGTGGTCCGCCTGTCCCCAGACGGAATTGGCAACGTTCAGGCGGAAGTCCTCGTTGGAGTTGCCCGCAGAGCCCGACGCCAATGCCAGGTCGAGGGTGTTGAAAGCAGGATGGAGCCTGTCCTGGGGGAGGGCGAAATTAAGAGTCTCGGACATCTGCTCCATGGTCCGGCCGGTGGCCCCGGCATAGGCCATGGCCAACGCGAGGGAGATGCTGTGCGGGGAGAAGAAAAGGTTGCTTTCCGATAGATTGCTGTCTGAAGCAACCAATTCCCGGTACAGGTCGAAGGCAAAGTCCGAGTTACCCGCAACCAGGGCGGCCACGTCGTCCGCCGAAGCACCGGGGGACGTCTGGCGTGACTTTGCAGACTGAGACACCCGCATCGGCGGAGGCGACGGCGTGGACCCAACCGTCGGGGCAGGTCGTGCAGCCGGCGTCGGAGAAGATACGGCGGGCGTGCCCCGGGGAGCAGGCGTCGGTTCGGAGGTCGGCTGCGATATCGGTGTGGGTACATCGGCGGTCCCGCCGGCTCTTGCGGGCGTTGTGGGAACGGGACCCGTTTCCGTCGGGGCGGGAGCAGGGGAGACCGCATCCGTCCTCGATGGAAGGGCCGGGCTCGCAGTCGGGATAGAGTCTTCCTCGGACCCGCAAGCGACGAGTGCGGCAGTCGTCAGGGCGGCCACCAAAACGAATAGGGCCAGCTTGGGCAACGTTCGCAACCGGACCGGGGAAAGCAGCCGCAGGAATACATCGCTCATTTTATCCACGCTTCCAACCTTCCAGCATGGCCAACGACTGAGCAATGGCCCAACCAACTCAGCGGCTGAATGGGACTGGAAGCCTCCCGACAACGGTTGGCTCCGCACAGCCGCCGGTACTTCTGGCGTCTCGCGTCATAGCTGCTGCCCAGAGGAGTCAACAACCCAACTACGAATGCGAAGACCGCAGGAGATTCATCTGAATGAGCAGGGAGCAAAGGAGCGTGGCGCTGGTGGGAATGACGACATCATCACAATTATCGTAGAGGCGTGCCATCGGACTTGGCAAGGACCGAAAGTCAGTAGGGCAGGGTTATGAAACAGGTGGTCTGGTCAATCAACGGTTCCCGGCTTGAGAATTTCACCTCAAACCGAACCAGGTCCTTCGGGCTTGACGGGGCGGGACAAACTACCATGCCTTTTAAGGGATGCAAGTCGGGAATCCAGTCTCAGGGCAATAGCGTTTTGTTTCTGGGCACACAAATTGGGCCGGAATAGAGGTGGCGGTGAAATTGACAGTGCTTGCTTGGGTTCTGGGGACTGGGTTCTGGGTGCGACGGTAGACGGGGGTTTGGATTCCCGCCTACGCGGGAATGACGGGTTATGGAGCCTCCGTCGTTGAAGACGCGATTGCCCTGGAGGCCGGTCTCAATATTCGAAGGTCCTCTCGTGGAGATGTAACATCCTGTAACATTTTGTAACTTCAGTATCAATTTGGCTTTCATTTGAAACATAGCGCTCAGGCGATTCAGAGAATTCTCGCTCAGAACAATTGTGCGATACGCAGCGCTCCAAGGCAAGGGGGAGATTTCAGCAGCAGGGCAATCGCGTCTTATTTCTCAGCACACAAATTGGGCCGGAATGACGGTGGAGATGGGATTGGCAGCGCCCCCCCAGGTTCTTGGTGCGAGGGGAGACGGGGGTTTGGATTCCCGCCTGCGCGGGAATGACGGGTTATGGGGCCTCCGTCGTTGAAGACGCGATTGCACTGTTTCAGCAGGCAGCGTCCTGAACCAGGTGGATCAACCAGTTGAAGGCGGGGCGCTTCGGCAGGCTCAGTACACATTGAGGATTCCCTCTTCCGCCGGAAGGCCGGACTGCGAGCTGGCATACCACCGGAATTGGAACGCTATCTAGTCAGCAGCATCACGTCCGGGCGGTTACCACAACGCCCAATGCAATTCCTCATTCCCTGTACGCAGACGAGATGATTCACCGTATGGGGGCAAGCGTTCAGATCCCCACTGCGGGGGGCCTATCTAACAGTCGCCACGATTGGCGCACAGTCGTCGCAGACCGCCAGAAAGGTCCCGGGAGCCACGCTCTTTCCATGCTCCTCGGTAACAGGGTTCCGGCAACCGAGCATGTCGCACTCGCGCAGACTCGGCTGAAAAACGGACGACAGGTGTTTCTCCACGGCGTGAATCGCCGCTTCCACTCCCATCTTCTCAACGGGAAGCCGGAACAACAGCTCTGGGTGGCTCTCATCCCGTTCTTCCTCGGCGACAGCGTATACATGGCCGGTCTCATGAATGATGGCCACTCGCATTTCTCCTTCGGGACGGTTCCACGTTCCCACGCTGGTTTCAGTCGGGTCGGATATCTGCAATTCCCTGAAAAAGTGGTCGATGGTTGTCTTTATTCCGCTCTTGTTCATAATCTCGCCTCCTTCGGAGTTTCCCCCTCGAGGGGACCCTCTTGTCACATGGGCGTTCTCCCTTACTGCTTGCGGCCTGGACTTGCTTGCGGACTGGATTTAGGACTGGCAGAAGGGGTTGGGATATGACCTGCAGGTCCTGCCCAACTGCTCTGCCTTTTTCTGACTATCCCCACGAGCGCAACCGCTGTTGCTGTTTATCTTTATTAGAAATATATCATATCACATTTTACGCGGACGCGAATTGAGGCGCTAACCCTGGCTTATTCAGATGGGTCAAAAACTTGGGGCCGATGGCCCATTCTTCCCATTGCCGGCCCTCGCGACGAAAATTTTTCGCTCGCGCCGCAGTAGTGCCCTGCATCCTGCTTACGAATGACACGATTCTTTCATCAATTGTTCACAGGAGCGTCACAAGTGGCGTGGGTGTACGAGCCTAGTTTGCGGTAAAAAAGGTGACTATCTTGTGAACAGACGCCCGGGAAAGGCAGAAAGCAATGAGCCTCGCCACGATTGCCCCGCCCAGCATAACAACTCACACGCTGGATCTGCCGGAAGAACTCGTGCTGATGCTTCTCAACGAAGAGAACGGCTATTTTCACCAGGGCCAGGCTGGGATTTGAACTGCGCTTTCGTTGGCGCCGTGCTGGCGGAGCTGTCGCTCAATGCCAGGATTGACACGGATATGGATTCGCTGTTCCTCCTGGACCGGACGGAAACCGGCAATCCGGCACTGGACCCCATCCTGAAGGAAATCTCCGAAGATCCCGTTCGGAGGAACGCTCAATACTGGATCGAACATCTTGCTCCCCACGCCGAATCGATCATTGATTTGACCCTGGACCGACTGGTTGAGCTGAAGGTACTGGATTACCACGAAGGCCACTTCTACACGTTGTCCAGAAACACAGCCCAGATGGATGTTCTCGGCGGTTCCGAGGAGGGCTCCCGAATTCAGTTCGTGAAGACGCGCATCAGGCAAGCCATCTTCAACTACGAGATCCCTGAACCGAGAGACATCATCATCATCTGCCTGGTCAACACCTGCGATGTCTTTCGCTTCATGTTCCAGCTCGACGATGATTCAGAGGAACGCATCGATTTCATCTGCAAGATGGACTTGATCGGCCGGTCAATAGCCGCGGCTGTCTCCCACAACCTCGCTGGCCCGCTGCTGCGACATTCCGCTTTCACCAAGGCAATTCCGCGCGTCTCGCTGCGAAAATTGATGCTCAATTCCAATGTTCGGAGCGGCAACATTCCGGCCCTCTTCGCAGACCTTGCGGAGGAATATGGCCCGGTTTTCGAGATCCGCCCGCCGTTCAGTCAACCCATGATTTTCCTAGCCGGGCCGGATACAAACAACTGGGTCCACCGGCACGGGCGCATGTACCTGAGAGCCAAGGACTATTTCGCGGACTTCGAGAAAGTCTACGGAGCATCCGGGGTGCTGCCTTTCCTGGATGGCGCTGACCATTTCCGGCTGCGCAAGTCCATGTCGGCGGCGTATTCCCGCGGCTGGCTGGCGGGGCAACTTGACCAGCTCTACTACCACGCCCGCCAATACATGGCGGACTGGACGGTTGGCGAATCCTACCCCGCGACACCCCTGTGCCGGCGTATGATCAACGCGCAGATCTCGCCGCTGTCTGTGAGCGTTGATTCGCAGGACATCTTCGACGATTTGACGAAGTACAAGGAACGCGCGCTGCTCACTCACATCATAAAGATCCTGCCAAAGTTCATGCTGCGCACCCCGGGTATGAAACGGCGGGCGAAGGCGGTGGATACTCTGCTGGAACGGGTCCAGAGTGTACATACAACAGCGCAGCGGGCAAACAGCCCAAGGGATCTGGCGGACGACGTTTTGAGCCTGCACGCCAGCGACCCGCAGTTCTTGCCGGAGTCCAATCTGCGTTTCGCCCTCTCTGCGGCGCTGATTGCCAGCGTCTACCTTGGCGATGCGTTCAGCTTTGCGCTGTATGCCATGGCGGCGCAGCCGGAGCTCTATGCGAAAATCCAGAGTGAAGCAGATGCCCTGTTTGAAAACGGCGACCCGGATGGCAATGACATCTCTCTATCCGCTATCGACGTTACGCATCGCTTCCTGATGGAATGCTTGCGTCTCTACCCCATCGTGCCGATGTCAATGCGAAACGTGATGAACTCGTGCGTGATTGACGACTATGAACTTCCGGTTGGATCCAAAGTTGTAATTGCCCAGACGGCCACGCACTACATGGAGGACGTTTTTCCCGACCCCACGAAGTTCGATATCGACCGGTACCTGCCTCCACGCAATAAGCACCTCAGCCCTGGGTACGCGCCCCACGGGCTGGGCACTCACACCTGCCTTGGCTCACGGTGGCTGGACCTGCAACTGACCGTCAATGCGCTGATGGTGGCGCACTACTTCAATATCGAAGTGGCGCCCGACAACTACAAGCTCAAGTTCAAGTTCAACCCCCTGCCATCGATGAAACCGAGCAGCAAGCTGAAGTTTCGCATCGCTGAGCGGAGGCGGGATCTCCGGGTCTGACGCCACAGCCCCTTCGCATCTAGCGATTTCTGAAGCGGCGCTTGGGGCGCTTGCAGCGGAAGACGCACCAATCAAGGTTCCATACAGCTCGCCCTGCGGGGCATTTTCCAACAGGAATTGAGTTTTCCCGGGACCCCTGCCGTTAATCTACGCCACTTTCCTGCCTGTGTGCGTCCCTCCGGTGGACCGCCTCGATCTCCTCGTCCAGTTCCAGTGCCCAACGCCGGACCCTGGAGCGCAGCATATGATTCTGGTACGCGCCCCAGACCGTCATCGCGGGTGGAACTACCAGGATGGAAACAACCAGCGAATAGGCGATGGTAATCGCGGCGGTAATGCCGAACTGCTGGGACGCCGCAAGCGGCGAGGCCACGAGAACCCCGAGCCCCAGCGCGGTCGTCAGTGCCGAGCCAAGCAGCGCCGACCCGGTCGTGGAGAGTGTTTCGATAGCTGCCCTCTCGGGGTCGCGATCCCGCGGGTACTCCTCACGGTAGCGATGAATAATGTGGATGGTGTAATCCACTCCGATACCGATCGAAAGGGCCGTGATGATTGTGTAGGGGATACCCAGGAGAGCCATGGTTCCCAGTACCGATATCAGGACGAGCACGATCGGGGCCACTGCGATTATGGCCAAAGCAGGCTGGCGCACCGTAACCCAGAAGAAGACGGCAAGCACGATCAATGCCGCGGCGATCGTGGTGCTGATCGACTCAGTCTGGCGTTCCGTGATTGATTCGGTGACGGCCACGGAGATGATGCTCTCGGAAGTAGCCGTGATGTCGTCATCACCGTCACCGAACCACAGCTTCTCAATGTCATCCTGGATCGTCTTCGTATGCTGGGGGTCGCTCGCGAAAGCAGGGAACTGCAGCAAAATCGCATCGATGCCTTCCGGATCGTTGACCAGGAGACTCTTCTGAGTGGGGTCTTTTGCCTCGAGCCTGTCGAGAAACTCCTGCATCAGGGCGGCGTCGACTTGCACTCCCGCCGAGGCCTCTCTGAAGAGGGCTTCCAGCTCCGGGTCGTACTTATCGCCGGGTTCTCCGCTGTCATCAATCCAGTCGCGGGCCAGCAAATCGTACGACGCCCGGATCGGCCCTGCCGCCGCGCCGGGTCGGCGGGCTTCATCCCGGAAGGCGTCAGTGAGGTCTTCCAGGTTCAGAAGGGTGCGAGTGTCCGTGGCTTCAACCTTGATAAGCACGCTGGCCACTTCGGTTAAACCGCCAACGGCTGCGTCCAGGGTGTTCAAATCCTCCATCACGCTTGAGCCCCTGGGCAGGATGTCCCGGATGTCGAATTCCGACTCGAGGTCGGTGGCCGCGATACCCAGCCCAATCGTTACCACGAGTACTCCAATGAGGTAGGGGGCCGGCGTTCGCGTAACGCTCCTTCCCAGCAACTCCGCGATCTTGGCGACACCAGGCAATGCGCCCGAGATTGGTCTTGGACTCCTCAGCGTGCCCCGCGTCTCCCGCCTCCGGTCCAGGATCGCCCGGCCGACCGGGACCAGCGTCAACATCACGATGAGGCTCATGGCCACGCCCAACCCGGCAATGATCCCGAAGTCTCGAACTATTCCAATCGGAGAGAAAAGGCTCGCCAACAGGCTCACAATCGTTGTTACGGCTGCCAGTGTCAGCGGGACGGTGACGTTCCGCATTCCCGTGCGGACGGCTGTCAACACTCCCTCACCTGCAATGCGCCGCTCGCGGTAGTGCGAGACGATCTGTATGGCGTAGTCCACCGTGAGGCTTATCACGATGATCGGCACCATCGTTGTGAGCGAGTTGGGAGGACCGGTAAGGCCCAGCGCGTTGGGACCGAGCCAGCCTTCCGCCCCTACGATCCATATCATCGACATCAACAAGCCGACGAGGGTGAGAAGGAGATCGGAAATGGCGCGCATGAATAGCAGGATGAGCCCTGCGATAAGAAGGAACGCCAACCCGATCAGGGGCCCCATTCCTTCTTCCGTGGCCTTCTTGTACTCGTCCTCGACCACCACGAACGATACGGTGCTTACGCGCAGCGGGCCTTCGTGCCCTGTGGCAAGCGCGTGGATCTCACGTTCCGCCTCCTGGATTCGCTCGTCTCCAGTGTCGTGCAGGCGGATAGTGGCCACCGCCACAGGCGTGCCGTCCGTGTCCGTTCCGGTTATCGTGTCGAGGGCGTTGAGAATCTCCGATGGGCCGCGCACGGTGTCAATGTCTTCCTGGGTGACGGACTCGAAGCCCTCTACTCCAAGCAGGACCCGGATCAGCAAGGAAGGTGAAATGACAGAATCGGTCGCTGTCAGCAACTCCGCGACGCTCTGATCGGTGACGATTTCATTGATCAGGGCGTCCATCTGGGCGAGTCCGGAGGGCGTGAGCGCTTCTCCGCGGAATAGGAGCGTCACCACGTTGGCCTCGCCGGAGTCGCCGAAGAGCCTGTCAATCTCGACGAAGGCTTCCGCGAAGGCACTCCCTTCCGGAAGCGTAGCCGCGGTCTCCGGCGGCGGCGCACGCCGGTGGCCCCGGCGGCCAGCAGCACGGTGATAGCGACGAATATAAGGACCGTCAAGTAGGGGCGAGCCGTAACCAACCAGCTCAGTCAGCCAAGAAAGTTGCTCATGGGAAGGCCTCCCAGCCACGTGATTCGCTGTAGGCGGCACCTGTTTCAGCCCTCCTCCGCTGGTGCAGTCTGCTCCCGATGCGTCTTTTGGCGGACATGCAACTCTTCGCATGCCCGGGGGCCGCACGTTCAACAGGGTTGGCCCCGTTAGCACCGAGACCTCTGTGACCACGCCTATTTCGGGGCTTCATCGTTCCGCACCGCCGACCGCAACCGGGATCAAGCTATCTGATTCGCGGGCAACGGAATAGAACTGGGCGCAGTACGCTCGAAATGGCAAGATCTCGCCGTCGGAGCCACTGAGACGAGGGCGAACCAGGTACCGCTTGCGGCTCCAGATGACCACATCCTGAAGCACGTCACCGTGCTGGAAACCCGGGATGAACTTATTCATGATGGGTGCATGCAAACCCACCGGGAGAAACCCGAGACCCGCGATCCGCCGCTTCGGGTTTCGAATCTCTCTCACCTGCGAGGCCAGCGACAGGCCGATCAACGTTCCGTCGACGGGCGTCGCCAACACCCAGAGCCGCATGTTCATCCCTATGGAGTGCTCCCTTATTTCCACGAAGGAGTAGCCGAGACCGTAGACATCCGTGCTGGCGGATATGTCCAAGCTGAACTTCGCGACCCTGGCGATTTTCCGTGTGGTCTTGAAGTCGAAACGACTCTCCAGCCTGGGACCATCTATAAGCACTTTCCCAACGCGCTGCACGCTGTCGTAGCCGTGAACGTAGCGCAGGTGGGCCAGGTCCACCGAGTTCTCCGTGGTCTCTTGCGGATGACCGGGAAAGCGGATGGTCCGGATCGCCAGGTTGCTCCATCCGTTCTGCTCGGACTCGCCGGCGGGTAGGCCCCACTGCGGCCCCCGTCCGTCGATTCCCCACCATGCGAAAACGAGGTCAAGAATCTCTCGTGTTTCGAATACCCGCAGCCTCGCTGTTCTGGGAGGATCATCATAGGGTGTGGCGACACACTGGCCGGTCGCGTCGTATTCGAAACCATGAAATGGGCAGACCAGACGACCGTCGCATACACGGCCTCCCGCGGCCGGTCCAAGGTGCGATCCAAGATGAGGACAGTAGGCCTCGGCTACGCAGATCCTTCCGTTATCGTCGCACCAGACGACAATGTCTTCTCCCATCCAGGTCTTCTGAATGAGTCCGGCCTTCTGAACTGCCTTTCGGGATGCTACGAAATACCATCCCTCCGGAAATGGGGAAGGTAATCCCGCATGCGCAAACCTTTCTTGTGGATCTGACATTAGTCAGGACTCTTGTCCGGAGCGACAGGTAGGGGGCAACAGATCGTCCGAAGCGAGAGCTCTGGTCAGGACAGCCGCCTAACCGCCTCTTCACAGGTGTTTCACCTTAGCACGTTCCGTCGTGAATTTCCCGTGTTGTCCAATCAAGTTGAACACACATTGGCCGCCAACAGAGATCGTAAACGGCAGAGCTAAAGAGTGCCGGATGGCCGGATTGACCTGCTGAAATTCGGCGGTTGTGAACCGGACCGCTCCCCGCCATCCATAAGAGTGGTAGCCGACCCCATGGATGGTGCGACGGATGGACGGCGTGGAGCTGGACTTCGGCCGCCCTGGGAAGTCCACGGACAACGCCTCAATCAAGGCGTTGAACGGTCGGTTCCGGCCGGAATGTCTGAACGTGAACTGGTTCCTGTCCCTGGGATTTTGTTGGATATTTCTACCAACATGGATGGCCGTGTATATACACCTTTGAAGAATGTGTCAACAGATTATGCGCTTATCAGCATTATCGGATATTGTCGTTACATATATACGTCAGCCAATAATTGCTGGCATATACACCTCAGGCACATTATTGGAGACACATTCACGAAGACCTGGATAACCAACATACGTTATTCCGCGCCATCATCCCCGATTGACAACTAATCGTGGGCCTGTTTATCCTAACCCGAATCTTTGTTTTGACTAATCATGGGTGAGTTGATTGACTTACTTCAGGATCGACATACGCAGCTTGGCTTTTACTGTGTCCATTTTTCTGGTGTGCGCCTTGGCATTGGCGATGGCCGCGTGTGGAGACTCGGAATCGGCTGAGAACGACATTGCACCTCCCACAGCGGCGGTGGCAGCCCCAGCGACTCCTGAGGCGGTTCCCACTGCGACTCCGGCAGAAGCTCCCACGGAGACGCCTGCGCCAGATCGAAATACACCTGTCCCCACACCCAACCTCCCGCGACTATACCTGCGCCAACGCAGGCTCCCGAACCAACGCCTGTCCCTACTCTCGAACCAGCGCCCACATCGGAACCTTTGCCGGAGACCTATCCGCTGGAAATAGTGGACATGATTGGGAGGCCCGTGAACATTCCGGCGAAGCCGACACGGATCGTCAGCATCAGTCCCACAGCCACGGAGATGTTGTACATTGCCGGCGGGACGGCGGTTGCTCGTGACTCGAGTTCCACCTTTCCTCCCGAGGTCCTCGACCTTCCCGAATTGGGTGGAGCGTACTCGCCCAGCCTCGAAGCTATTGCCACGCAGATGCCCGACCTGATTTTGATCGAAGCCCTGTCCCAAGCCCGTTTTCTGGAGCCCTTGATGCAATTTGGGGTCCCGGTAGTGGCTGTTCGCGCGACTTCGCTAGACGATATCACCACGGGCACCAAGCTCTTGGGACAGATCATCGAGAGGGATGAGCAAGCAGAACAGGCAGCGCAGGAAATCTCTGCGCGGGTGGCGTCATCCGTCGAGGGTGCGGTTGGTGGCAAGAGCGCTCTGATCCTGATTTCGGACGCCGACAGGAACCTGTATGCCGCCAAGCCTCAGTCGTATCCGGGCGCCATAGCATCCATGTTTGAACTGTCAAATCCTGCTGCCGATTTGCCCGACAGCGGCACCTTCCCGGGCTTTGCTCTTGTTTCCGCAGAGCAACTGTTCACCATGAATCCGGATTACCTGTTTACAATCACACCCGCCCCGGAACCTGCGCCCCGGCTCTCGGCAATGTTGCCCCGCATACCCGGGTTCTCCAATCTGCGGGCGATTGCCGACGGCCAGATGCATGAACTCGACCTCGCCATCTTCCTGCGCAATCAGGGGCCACGCATCGCCGAGGCAGTGGAGGCCATGGCCGAACTGGTAGGAGGTTCCCAATAGGCGCGTCTCCCGTCCTTGTCCTGACGGGCCTCGCCGTCGCACTGCTGGCGGGCTCCATTGCCGGGATTGCCCTAGGTACGGCCAACCTGGACGCCTCTACGCTGGTAAAGGCAATTTTCACCGACAGCGGAGATCCCACCGCTGAGGTGATTGTTCACTCATTCCGCATGCCCAGGGTCGTGGCTGCCCTGGTAGTGGGGGCCAGTCTCGGAGCAGCGGGATCGCTGCTCCAAAGCGCCACCCGCAATCCCTTGGGAGATCCCCAGCTGTTCGGACTGGGTGGCGGGGCAGCCATAGTCCAGGCCCTGGCCATGGCCGGTATCCTTGGAGCCGGTGCCTGGGGAGTGGCCTCTCTATCGGTTGTAGCCGCCGTGCTCGGTGCCCTGCTGATATTTCTGTTGTCCTCGCGGGAGGATCTGACCCCAGCCCGACTTGCCCTCGTTGGCGTGTCCATTGGGGCCCTGACAGTGGCGATTGCCGCCGCCATTCTGATGCACGCACGGGTCTTCAGCCTGCAGGCGCTGGCCCTGTTCAGCGGAAGCCTGGCCAACCGAAGCTGGAACGATGTAGTGCCGGTCTTACTCTTCCTGGCGCTCGGAATCGCAATGGCCATCGTGGCGGCAGGGCGTCTCAACCTGCTGGTGCTCGGCGACCGGCTTGCCGGACACCTGGGGGCAAGCCCCAGGAGTACGCGATTTGTGGCTCTGGTCTCCGCTGGGGTACTGGCTGGCGCCGGGGTGAGCCTGGCCGGCGTCGTTGGCTTCGTGGGCCTGCTAACCCCCCATATCGTGAGGCTGATGCTGGGTAACGACGCCCGCACTGTTATGGCTGTGTCCATCCCTACCGGGGCTTTGGTAGTGCTTTACTCCGACCAGTTGTCTAGGCTGGCTTTGATGCCCTCCGAGATACCCGTTGGCCTCGTTACCACAGCCTTGGGGGCGCCTCTCATGATCTGGGTGGCGAGGAGGCTCCAGTGAGCCGCCCACCGGTTGCTTGAAATGACGAGCAGGATAGAACTGGATCGCGTGTCCTTTTCCAACGGAGGAAGGGCTGTCTTGAGGGAGTTTTCAGCCTCCATACCCGCGGGGGAATTCACATGCCTGTTGGGGCCCAACGGCGCAGGGAAGACCACCCTGGCGCAATTGATAGCAGGCGAACTGGGTCCGGCAGAAGGCCGAGTGTCCCTGGACGGGGAAGACGCTCGCAACGAACCGACCCAGGTGAAACGACACATTGCCTATTTGCCGCAGGACCTTCAGGACCCACCCTTCGTTTCGGTGAGGGAATTGGTTTCCCTGGGGAGGTTCAGCCCCAAAAGCAGCCTTGGATGGAGGGTCAGTGATAACGACAAAGAGGCTGTCGAGGGATGCATTGTCAGATGTCTGGCCGAGTCTTTTGCCGACCGCCCTTTCAGCACACTCTCAGGGGGCGAAAAGCAGCGGGTATGGTTGGCATTCTGCTTGGCCCAGCAACGGGAGTTTCTCCTGCTGGACGAGTCTCTGCACCAGATGGACTATTCAATGAGGAATCTTTTCTTCGGGATGCTTTCCGACCTGGCCGAAAACGGCAAGGCGTTATCCTCATTACCCACGACCTGCAAATGGCAATGCGGCACGGCCGGAGGATGCTGGTGCTGAGGGACGGAGAACTGGTCTACGATGGGGCACCGGATCAGAAAATCTATTCACTTATGGAGCGATAGCCGCTCCTGCATGGAGTGAATGCGTGCGCGTCCCAGTCCCGTTGAGCCAGGGCGAATCGAAATTTGTCAGCTCCGGAACACCGAGGAGACCAGGTAGAGCGCTGCGTGTAAGTAGATGCTCCTCCGGTCATACCGGGTGGCGATCCGGCGCCAAGGAGCAGGGCTCAACTCATACCTCTCCACCTGCGCAACCTCCACTACACATTTCTGAGACCGCTAGACTCTACCTCCTCGCAATGACCTCCGACCCGGCTGCACAAACCCAATTTCCATCAACTGTCGATTCGCCCCAGGCAGGTTCCAGGCCGACCTCATCAATTCATTTATGACAGGGCCTTTCCTGTTCCTTCACGAAACGACCGAGACTGTATCGCATTTAGTCGGTGATTGAGGGCAACGGTTAACCCGTGCGGCCTTCCTGTCGAATGTACACACATGTGCATACGGCGTTAGGCGAGTGCACGAGTTGGCTGAGTTGGCCCAATTTGACCAATCGTCTACCCGCCCGTCCAAATTCCCGAACAACTATGTCATTCCTTGTGCATTTTTGAGATTGCACAGACTTTGCTTCGGTTCTCGGATAGGCTGTCGTTTCGCTTGTCGGGTCGGGGCCTGGCCATTGCGCTACCGCTCTAACTTGCTGACTTCTGGCGACCGGCAAGCGGCGTGGCGCCAACCGGCAGCGGGTCAGCCACGTTTTCTCTTGGCGGAATGCAAAACAGGACCGTGGAGACAGGCCCTTCATCGTTTTTGGCAACATTGGCAAGTGATTTACATTGGCTAGGCGCCGTATCTCGTGAGGTGGTGACGAGGGAAATTCAAGCGGAATCGTTCTGTACCGAGCGCAGCAGGGCACCTCGATGCGGTTTATAGGAATCTCCATGAGAATATGGCCGGCGGTAGCCTTGACTACAGCCTCCGTCATGTTGGCTGCATCAGTGCCGGCGCTCGCGCTGCCGACGATCGAAGCAAGCCACGAGCGCGACCTTCCGCAGGCAGGGTCCGCGAGTGTCGGGAGCCCTCTCGAGGCACTGACGGAGTCCGCAGACCTGTCGGGCCGGGTGCTCAATCCTCAAGTGCCAGAGTGCGCCGACGGGTTTGCGCTTGAGGCAACCGAGGTCCCCAAGGGCATCAAAATCAGTTGGGACTGCGCCAACCCTACCCATACCCGGGGAATTCAAATGAGAAAGTGGGGTCGAGATGGCCCCGAAATAGGAACTTCAAGTCATTGGCATGCGGAGTACTATGGGCTTTTGCCGAGTAGTAAGACAGACCAGAACACCGATCGTGGAAAGAGGTACAGGTACAAGATAATCCTGCTCACGGCGGACAAGGAAGTCATCGCCACGTCGTCGGAGGTTTCCGCCCGGGACACACGGCCAGAACCCGAGCCCCAACAGCAGCTGGAGTCCACTGAAGAAAGTCCCCTGGACTCGTCCTCTTTGCCCAATGACAGCACATCTCCGAAGTCCTTCGGAGGCACTTCGGGACGCGCACCTTCCCGGGTTGACGACTCTGCAGCAAGCCCCGAACCTACCAACACGCCCACACCCACGCCGACCCCGGTCCCTACCGCTACAGCAACACCAACTCCCTCGCCGACACCAACGCACACCCCCACTCCCGTTCCCACCAGTACCCCAGAGCCGACGGCCACCCCGACTCCTACTCAGACAGCTACGGCAACTCCCTCACCGACCCCGTCTCCCACGCCCACAACGACACCCACACCTACCGCAACGCCTACGGCAACTCCCACCCATACGCCAAGCCCTACTCCCATGCCTTCACCGACACCAACGTACACGCCCACCGCTACCGCTACTGCCACCTCCACGCCAACCCGGACGCCAACGCCGTTTCCCTCGGCAACTCCCTCTCCCACACCGGAGCTGGTGCAGGCAATCGCCTCCGTGGACCTGGAAGAGCCGGACCCTCCGGTGGCTGGCAGTCCCTTCGACCGCGTACGCAACGCCCTGGAAGTTGCTGCTTACGAAGCCAACCAGCGCATCACGCTTGTATCGCTGCTGTGCGCCATCCTGGTGCTTACTGTGTTCTGGTACGCCTACCTGCTCCGTCGCCGGGTGTAAATGCGAAGGAATGTCCGCTTCCCCGTCGTCTGGCACGCTTGCATGCCGACGAAATGGCGGTTGACGCTGTTGCGACATAACGCTATTGTGATTGCGATGGTGAAACTGAATGTCAACGGCGTCGAACGGGAGGCCGATGTGCCCCCCGGCAGGCTGTTGCTGGACTACCTTCGTTACGACCTGGGGCTGACAGGCTCCAAGGAAGGCTGCGGCGTGGGCGTCTGCGGTGCTTGCACCGTGCTGGTGGACGGAGAGCTTTTCGCCTCCTGCATCACGCTGACGGCAGCGGTTGAGGATGCCGAAGTCACCACCATCGAGGGAATAGCGGAAGACGGGCGGCTGCATCCGGTGCAACAGGCCTTCATCGACCACGGCGGCTTCCAGTGCGGTATCTGCACCCCAGGGCAGGTTATTTCCGCCAAGGCACTCCTTGACTTCAACCCTCAGCCCACCGAGGACGAAATCAAGCGCTGGATGATGGGCAACCTTTGCCGCTGTACCGGCTACTACGGCATCATCAACTCCGTGGCCGCTGTGCGCGACGCCGGCAGATGAGCGAAATGGTAACTCCTCGGTAAATGTTCGATTTCGAGTTCCATAACCCTGCTTCCCTGCAGGACGCGCTGGAGTTGCTGGACCGTCACGGCGAAGACGCGCGGCTGATGGCCGGCGGCACGGCCCTTGTGCTGCAGATGAAGCAACGGTTCGCGTTGCCCGAGCACGTCGTCGGCCTTCGACGGCTGGCCAACAACGACAGCCTCGGGACCATCGAAGAACGAGACGGTCATGTTCGCATGGGAGCCTTGTGCACTCTACGGCGGCTGGAGGACAACCCGCTGCTGCGCGACCGCGTTCCTCTTCTCGCTGAGACCGTCAGTCGCGTTGCCACCCGCCGCATCCGCAGCATGGCCACAATAGGTGGCGCGCTGGTCAACGGCGACCCGAACCAGGACCCGCCACCGACCCTGATGGCACTTGGCGCGTCGGTGGAACTGGCCTCTACGTCCGGCACCCGCACCTGCCCCGTTGAAGACTTATTCGTCGACTACTATGAGACCGACGTGCATCCCGACGAGGTGCTGACCAGCCTCAACGTTCCCATCCCTCGGGGAGATACCTGTGGGGCATACCTGAAGTTCCTGCCACGCACAGCCGAGGACTACGCCACGGTATCCGTGGCCGCTGTTGTATCGCGGGCTCCCGACAACACCTGCCGCGACATACGCATAGCCCTCGGCGCGGTCGGAAGCACCCCGGTGCGCGCCACGTCAGCCGAAGGCCTGTTGCGGGGGCAGAAACTGACGGATGACGCCATCCGCGCCGCCGCCGCCACAGTTCCCGACTCCGTCCATCCCCTGGACGACTTCCGGGGTTCCGCCGACTACAAGCGGGAGATGGCTGGCGTGTTCACCCGCCGGGCAGTGCTGCAGGCGCTGGCGTCCTCTCCCGGCCCGGCGGCTGACCGATGAAGCTGCAGAACTCGTGCGTCATCCCCGCGGGACTCAATCGATCCTGGCAGTTTCTGCTGGACATTCTAGGCTCTGCCAGATGCGTTCCAGGTGTGGAGGAAGTGGCCCCAGATGGTGACGGGTTCTATCGGGGCGCCCTGAAGGCGAAGGTCGGACCGATGAGCATCACCCTGTCGGGTACCGTCTCCATAGTCGACCAGGATCAAGTGTCCGGCCGGGCTCGCTTCGTTGTCGAGGCCAGTGACCGGCGAGTGGGCGGCGGCGTCAAGACCGAAATGTCGATGCAGTTGTCGGCCATATCTCCTGACGAAACGGAACTGGCCATCGAGACCGACACCACCTTCATGGGACGACTCGGCGAGCTGGGACAGCCGGTCATCCGTCGCAAGGCCCAGTCCACCATCGAGGAGTTCGCCCGAAACCTGTCCCGGGAGCTGGCAGCCCAAAACCGCTAATGTTTACAAAAACAACCTTCTGCAGGATAAAGCCGTGTGCGGCATAGTCGGATACGTCGGCCGGAATGATGCTTGGCCCATCATCTACGAAGGCCTCAAACGCCTGGAGTACCGGGGATACGACAGCGCGGGTATCGCCGTGGTCGACGACACCGGGGACCTGCACCTGCGCAAGACTGTCGGCAAGGTCAGCGGGCTGGACGCAGCGATCATCGGGGCAGCGCCCCGCGGCTCTCTGGGCTTGGGCCACACCCGCTGGGCCACTCACGGCGCCCCGTCCCACGCAAACGCGCACCCCCACACCGACTGCGGAAGCCGTGTCGCCCTCGTGCACAACGGCATCGTCGAGAACTACCTGGAACTCAAGCACCGCCTCACCGCAGCCGGCCATGTGTTCCGCTCCGAGACCGACACAGAGGCCCTGTCGCACCTCGTGGAGGAAGGACTCTCGCTGGGACTCAGCTTCGAGGAGGCTTTCCTGCGGATGGGGCGCATGGTGAAAGGCTCCTCGGCTATCACCGCCACGCTGCAGGGTGAAGAGGGCCCCATCTGCGCCCTGCGGTTGGGATTTGCCGGCGGAATCGTGGTCGCCCATCACGACGGGCAGGGCATCGTCGCCAGCGACCTTCCGGCCCTGCTTCCGGTGCTGGAACGGGGCTCCGGGGCCCCGTCAGTTGGCTTCCTCGAAGGTGGCGAAATGGCCGCGGTCAGCCGCGAGGGTGTGCGTTATTTCGACCTCGACGGCAATCCCATCGTGAAACAGACGCGGCGGGTGTCCCGCGACGACGTGGTGGTCGACAAGGGCGGCTACAGCCATTTCATGCTCAAGGAGATAATGGACCAGCCCCAGGCCATGACCGCTGCCCTGCGAGACCGTGCCGACTTCGCCAATGGCCGCGTCGAGATGCCTGGCTTCCCGCTGCCGCCATCCGACATCAGCCGCCTCGAACGGGTGCTGCTGATAGGATGCGGAACCAGCCTGCACGCCGCCCAGGTGGGTCGCCACTACATCGAGCGGCTGGCCGGCATTCCCGCGGAGGCCGAGAGCGCGTCCGAGTTCCGGTACCGCGACCCCATCATCGGGCCGCGAACGCTGGTGGTATCCATCGGCCAGTCCGGGGAGACCGCCGACACCGTCGCCGCCATGCACCTTGCCCGCGAGAGGGGCGCAACCCTTGTTACCATCTGCAACGCCGAGGAAAGCCAGGCCGCACGCATCGCCGATGGCGCGCTTTACATGCGCGCCGGACTGGAGGTGGGTGTCGCCAGCACCAAGACCTTCGTGTCGTCCCTTACCATCCTGCACCTGCTGGCGATATACCTGGGCCGCGTTCGCGGGTTCCTCGATGACGATGCGGTGCGCGCAATGGTGGACGACCTGGCCCGCGGCCCCGGCCTAATCGGCGAGATGATGGGCAATGAGGACATCTACCGGCAGTTGGCCCTTCGCATAGGCCACTACGGCAACTTCCTGTTTCTGGGGCGGGGCCCCAACGCCGCCATCGCCTCCGAGGGAGCCCTGAAGCTCAAGGAAATCAGCTACATCCACGCCGAAGGTTATCCCGCCGGTGAAATGAAGCATGGTCCCATCGCGCTCATCGACCCCGGAATGTGCACCGTCGCCATCGCGCCCGACGATTCCCTCCGCGACAAGACCCTCAGCAATATCCGAGAAGTGAAGGCCCGCGGCGGCTTGGTCGTGGCAGTTCTTACCGAGGGCGACGACGAGGCTGCTGCTGCAGTGGACCATCCGCTGTTCATACCGAAGGCGCCGGAAATGCAGCAGCCGTCCCTCGCCACCGTACCTCTGCAACTGCTTTCATACCACATCGCCAGGTTGCGCGGATGCGACGTTGACCAGCCGCGGAATTTGGCGAAATCGGTAACAGTTGAGTAACGCTGTTACCTCATTCGAAGAGTAAACTTTTCCAATCCCCTCCAGGAACAGGACGAATGTATCTCAAGCTCGACCACCCACCCGTCACCCTCGACGCCTACCAGCCCTATATGGACCCAGACTTGGCCGACGAGCTCACTTCCGTTGCCTCGGACTTGCGAAACCTTCGCATTCTGCACTTCAACAGCACCGCCGTCGGAGGCGGGGTTGCCGAGATTCTCCAGTCCATGGTGCCGCTGTTCAATGCCCTTGGCCTGGAGACGGAACGCATCGTCATTAACCCGACAGAGGCCGAGTTCTTCCAGGTAACCAAGAAGATTCACAACCTGTTGCAGGGCGCGGAGGGTGCTCTTTCAGACCATGAGCTGAAGGTCTACTTCGGCAATCTCAAGCAGGTGGCGAAGGCCATGCAACGGGACGAGCTGTCCGCCGACGCCTGGTTCCTGCACGACCCGCAGCTTCTGCCCTTGGCGGGAATGTTGCGCCACGACCGCAACGGCCACAACGAGGCCTGGATGTGGATCTGCCACATCGATCTGACCCGCCCCAACCAGTCGGCTCTGGAATCCCTGCTCCCGATGCACCAGGATTACGACCACCTGATATTCTCGCTGCAACAGTACGTACCCGTCAGACATGTGTCGGAAAAGCCCGTCTACATCGCGCCTCCGGCCATCGACCCTCTTGCCGAAAAAAACAAGCCCATCGACGAGCGGAGCGCCTGGGATATCGTCGCCTCCCTGGGAATCGACCGGAATCGACCGCTGGTAACTCAGGTGTCGCGCTTCGACCTGTGGAAGGATCCTTGGGGAGTCATTGACGCCTTCCGCCTTGCCCGCGAGGTTGTCCCCGGGCTCCAGCTGGCCCTGCTGGGGCTTTCACAGGCCGCCGACGACCCCGAGGCGGGCGACACACTCAACAGCGTCATTGCCCACGCCTCAGGTGATCCGGACATTCATCTTTTCTACGATCCCGACTCCATTCCCGTCGGCAACGACCTGGCGGTCAACGCCTTCCAGATTGCCTCCACCGTGCTGGTGCAGAAGTCCACCCGTGAAGGCTTCGGACTGACCGTCACGGAAGGTATGTGGAAGGGCAAGCCAATGATCGGGGGCAACGCCGGCGGCATCAGGATCCAGATTGACGATGGCCAGAACGGGTACCTTGTCTCATCGCCCGAGGAGTGCGCCCGCCGCATCGCGACATTGCTTCAGGACAGCGAACTCTCCGCCATCATCGGCGCAGCGGGGCGTGCCAGCGTACGCCGCCGCTTCCTACTGCCGCGGCTGGCCCTTGATTACCTGAAGGTGGCGCGAGACCACCTCTGCTAGCGGCAGGACCAGCCGGAAGATTCAGTTGCCGGTATCGCTTTCGGCTAGCAGGCGCAGCAATTCCTGGCTGAAGAGCCGGTTTTCCGGCCGGGCGGCCCTTGGGCGCGGTGCCTCTTCCGGGGCCGGCGCTCCTGTTAGGGAGCGGATGGGCAGTCTCGGCCCCTCGTCGATGGGCAGTTCCACCTGTTGCAGCCACTGGTAGAGGTCGATGCCTGTCTGCTCGACCGCCGCCAGCACCACCATGCCGGCGGCCTTGGCGTCACCCAGCGCGTCGTGTCGCTGGTAGCGGTACCCGAGAATCCGGCACAGGTTCTCCAGCCCGAAACCGCGCCTCGCAAAGCCTTCCCATGCCCTCTGCGCTATCTTGGCGGAATCCAGCCATTTGCAGTCCAGCCTCGCGATGTCTCGCCGGTCGAAGGCCTGCTCCAGCGCCACGCGGTCGAACTGGCTGTGGCTGACCACGATCCTGCCGTCCAGCATTTCGTGAAGCCGCTCGGCCACGTCCGGCAGCTTCGGCCAACCCCGAACCGCCGCTTGGGTAATGCCGTGGATGGCGATGTTGTCGCGGTTGAACTTGGCTTCGGGGTCGATGTAGGTCATCCACTCGTCAGCCAGTTCGCCGTCGCGGAAGCGGGCAATGCCAATCTGGCAGATGGAAAATGCGTCGGGGTTTGCCGTTTCCAGGTCTATTGCCGTGAACTCCCTCGCCATCTCCCCACCCTCGTTGGCGTCGGTTGATGCGATGCCCGGCTCGTCAGCCTGCGACCAGCTCGGCTGCCCGGGCCGAAGCCCACGCGTCAGCCTGCAGCACGTCGCCCACGTCGTCCCCTGGCAGCGGCTCGTGTTCCTCCAGGGTCTGCTCGATCAACCGACGGATGCCCCCATAGCTGATCTTCCCATCCAGGAACGCCTGCACCGCCACTTCATCTGCGGCGCTGAGCACGGCAGGGTACGTCCCGCCTTTCCTGCCGGCCTCGATTGCCAGAGAGAAACAGGGATAGCGCCCAGGTTCCAGCGGATCGAAGTTCAGCGAATGGGAAATCGAGGTGTCCAGGCGGGGAATCATCGAGTTTGGCAGCCGTTGCGGGTAGAACAGCGCGTACTGTATCGGCAGGCGCATGTCCGGCGGTCCCATCTGCGCCTTCACCGAGCCGTCGGCGAACTCCACCATCGAGTGAATCGTGCTCTGGGGATGCACCACCACCTCGATCCGTTCCCACGGCACGTCGAACAGCCAGCGAGACTCGATAACCTCGAAGGCTTTGTTCATCAGGGTAGCCGAATCGATCGTAATCTTTTGGCCCATTCGCCACGTGGGATGCCGCAGCGCTTGCTCCGGCGTCACGTCATCCATCTCTTCCAGCGGTGTGGTGCGGAACGGCCCTCCCGACGCGGTGATGAGCAGCCTGAGGATTTCGTTGTCTTCGCCCTGCAGGCACTGCCAGATTGCGCTCGGTTCGCTGTCCACCGGCAGCACCCGCCCGCCATACTTGGCTTCGTACTGCTTGATGAGCTTACCGGCCATCACGATGGGTTCCTTGTTGGACAGAGCCACCGACTTCCCTGCGGCAAGGGCGGTCAGCGTCGGAGTGAGGCCCACGCTGCCCATCAATGCCACCATCACTTGGTCGACGCGGTTCAGCGCGACCATCTGCTCCATGGGCGTGAAGGACACTCCGGGAAATTGCTCCGGCCCAGCCGTGGCGCTCCACACGTACGGCGGGCGAAACTCCCCCACCTGCTGCTTCAGCAGCTCGGTATTGTTTCCGCCCGAGAGGCCCACGACCTCGAACTCGTCGGGGAAAGCGCGGACGATGTCCAGCGTCTGGCGTCCGATTGAGCCAGTGGAGCCGAGAACCACGATCCTTCTCATAGTCGGAATCCCACTGCCAGCAGCAAATAATATACGGCGGGCAGGGCGAAGAGGATGCTGTCCAATCGGTCCAGAATGCCGCCGTGTCCGGGCATTATACTACCAGAATCCTTCACGTTGGCCGCCCGCTTCAGAACCGACTCCGCCAAGTCTCCCACCTGCGCCGCAACGCTGGCTACTGCCCCGAACAGTGCCTGCTGCCAAACCGGCGCCGCGAGCTCGAACACCACGCCTACCAGAAGCGCCGCACCCACGGAGGCGGCGAACCCGCCTGCTGCCCCTTCCCAGGTCTTGTTGGGGCTCACGCGAGGCGCCATCCCGTGACGCCCCACCAGGCGACCCACGGCGTATGCCCCCGTGTCGCAGGCGAAGACTACCAGCATGGTGAACAGCAGCCACGACCGTCCCAGGTTGTCGACGCCGCCCTCCAGGTCCCGCAGCGCCAGCCCGTGGCCCAGCAAAAATCCCACGTAGACGGGCCCCAGCAGCAGGAACAGGAACCCCAGCAACGGATGCACACCCGTGCTGCTGGAGTCTTGGGCGGTTTCCTCGAAGTACTCCCACGAATCATCGTCCCAGTCTCCGCCTTCCTCGTCCTCGTACTCCCGGGAATCCTCCAGCGCTCGGGAATCCTCCAGCGCTCGGGAATACCCGTAGAGTCTCTCGGAAACACCCGGTGCATCCTGCACCGTGGTGTCGTAACACGCGCTTTCCGGGGAATCGTCTCCAATGAGACCTTCGGTCGCGTCGTGCTCGACTCCGTAGCATGCGATGAACCAGAGGATGGCCGCAAAGGCCCACGCCGCCAGCGCCAGTCCCGTGGCCGCGAGAAAGTGGGGGCCCGCAGCCGCTTCCGCCGCCAGCAGAAGCGCTACCACTGCGATGATGCCCAGCACAGTCGGCATCGGTCCCACGCCAGGCGGCGTGAGCCGGTACGCCTCGCGGATCGCCAGGCCGCCTCCCAGCAGGGCCAGCAGCGTTAGCCAGGGAGCGCCCACCCAAACGCCGCCCACCACCACGGCGGCGGCCGCCAGCCCCGTTACCAGCCGAAGGCGCACAGTCAGGCTCCGGGCGTAGCCACTTTACCGTAGCGGCGTTGACGGGCGCGGAAGGCCTCCAGCGCCTGCTCCAGTTCGGCGGGCTGAAGGTCTGGCCAGAGGGTGGGCGTGTGGTAATACTCGCTATAGGCCGACTGCCACAACAGAAAGTTGCTGATGCGCTGCTCGCCGCCCGTGCGTATGATCAAGTCCGGATCGGGACTGTGCGCAGTGAACAGGTAGCGCCGGAAAGTTTCCTCGTCCAGGCAGTCGGGGTCCAGTCCGTCCCGGATTATGCGGCGCACGGCCTGCAGTATCTCGTCCCGGCCCCCGTAGTCGAAGGCCACGTTGAGCGTGATGCCGGTGTTGCCCGCCGTCAGACTCTGGGCATTCTCCACGGCGCCGCGCAACTCCGGGTCGAGGTTGCCCGTCTTGCCCAGGTGAACGATGCGGACGTTCTGCTCGTGGAGGTCCCTTGTCTGCTCTTCAACGACGGCCGAGAACAGGTTCATCAGGCCCTCAACCTCGTCCTGTGGCCGTCCCCAGTTCTCGGTGGAAAAGGCGTAGACTGTCACATACTCGACGCCGCAGGCACTGAGCGTTTGCAGCACCTCCCGGATGCGCTTCACACCCCTGCGGTGGCCCTCTACGCGCGGCAGTCCCCGCTCCTGGGCCCAGCGGCCATTGCCGTCCATGATGAAGGCTACGTGCCGGGGGGCCGAGCCGCCCCGGGCCCCGTTCTGCGGCCCTGATGCGGCAGCCACAGGTGCGGACTATACCTGGAGAATCTCCGCCTCTTTGGCGGACGCAGTCTCGTCTATCAGCTTGGTGTGGCCGTCGGTGACTTTCTGCAATTGGTCCTGGGCCCGCCGGTTCTCGTCCTGCGAGATGTCCTTGTCCCGCTCCATCTTCCGCAGCGTGTCTTGCCCATCGCGACGCACGTTGCGCAGCGACACCTTGCCGTCCTCCGCCTTCTTGCGGAGCAGCCTTACCATCTCTTGCCGGCGCTCGTTGGTCAGCGGCGGAATGGGGACTGTGATGACGTTGCCGTCATTGGAGGGGTTGAAACCCATTTCCGAGCGTTGCAGGCTCCTCTCGATTTCCCTCATGGCGCCCTTGTCCCATGGCTGCACCATGATGGCCCGGGCATCCGGGGCGGAAATCGAAGCGATCTGTTTCAGGGGAGTAGCGGAACCGTAGTAGTCGATGGACAGGTCTTCAATCAGGGCCGGAGCCGCCCTTCCGGTGCGCAGCTGTCCCAAATCTCGCCTGAAGGCCTCAATCGTACGGTCCATGCGGTGGTTGACGTCGTCCAGGATGTCCTCAGGAGTTAACTCCGTATCACCGTCATTACCTGGCATGGTCAGTTCCTCCCGACTATGGTCGTTCCTATCTTATCACCGGAGAGTATACATGCCACGTTGCCCGACTTGAACATGTCGAATACCACTATGGGCATATCGTTCTGACGGCACAGGGTCAGGGCAGTGGAGTCCATTACCGCCAGGTCCCGGTCCAGCGCCTCCGTGTAGTCCAGTGTATCGAACCTCACCGCGGACGGGTTAGTGCGCGGGTCGTCGTCATACACCCCGTCAACGTTGAACTTGGCCATCAGCAGCACTTCGGCGTCGATTTCCAATGCCCGCAACGCCGAGGCCGTATCCGTCGACATATAGGGGTTTCCGGTGCCAGCGGCGAATATCACTACCCGCCCCTTCTCCAGGTGCCGGATGGCACGCCGCCTGATATACGGCTCGGCCACGGCCTGCATCTGCAGCGCACTCTGGGTGCGGGTGTCGATGCCGCGCTTTTCCAAGGCGTCCTGAAAGGCAAGTGCATTGATCAGGGTGGCCAGCATCCCAGCGTAATCGGCTGCCGAGCGGTCCATTCCCCGCTCTTCGGCGGCCTCGCCCCTCCAGATATTGCCTCCACCTATTACTACTGCCAGTTGCACCCCCATCGCATGCGCTTGGCCAACCTGCGTTGCCAGGTAGTTAACCGTGTCCGCATCAATACCGGAGCCGGACGACCCCCTCAGGGATTCGCCGCTGATTTTGAGCAATGCTCTGCGATATCTGGATTTTGGCCGATGCTGAAAGAGAGGTTCTACCATATCCGGTAGGGACTACTCGCCGACAGCCAGACGCTGGAAACGAACGACTCGCACGTTCTCACCCATGCGCGCTGCCAGTTCCTGGACCAGTTCTCCCACTGAAGAAGAGCCGTTCTTGATGAAGGGCTGGGCCAGAAGCGCCACCTGGGCTGCGGGCCTTTCGTCGCCTTCCTCCATTTCTTCTTTATCCAAGTACACCGGTGCCATTGCCGCCACCTGCATGGCCAGGTCGTGGGCCATCTGCCTGAATTCTTCGGTGCGGGCCACGAAGTCGCTTTCGCATCCCAGTTCCACAATGGCGCCCACTCGTCCGCCGGTGTGTATGTAGGCCTCGATAGCGCCTTCGTTGGTAGCGCGGCCGACCCGCTTCGCGACGCCTGCCAGACCCTTGGCTCGCAACGCCTCGGCCGCCTTGTCCAGATCTCCGCCCGTCCCTTCCAGGGCCTGCTTGCAGTCCATTATCCCCGCGCCGGTCTGGTCGCGCAGGGTGCGAATCAGTGCCGTGGTGACCAACTGCCTACTCCTTGACGCAGATATGCGTTTCTTGATCCTGCAACAAAGCGGGTTAACCCTGATTACTGCTACCTACAGAGCGTCGGGTCACCCGCTTCGGAATTCCTTCGATTTACTGGGCTGTGCTCTCCGTGTCTCCTTCAGTCCCACCGGCAACCCGGGCTCCCATGCCTGCGGCCAGCTCGGCCAGGGTGTCCATGTCCAGAGTTACCGCGTCGGTAAGCGCCGCGTCCTCCCGCTCCGACAGCGTCTCCGGTTCATCATCATCGTCCGCCGACCGCATCTCCTCCATTTCAGCCTGCAGCGCAGCCTCTCGCTGTGCCAGGCCCTCCAGTACCGCCGAAGCCATCCGATTGCTCACCAGGCGGATGGAACGGACGGCATCGTCATTGCCGGGGACGATGTGGTTCACAAGGTCAGGGTTGCAGTCAGAGTCCACGATCGCGAAGACATCGATGCCCAGACGCTTCGCCTCGGTGACGCAGATGTTCTCCCTACCGATGTCTATGACGAAAATCGCCTGAGGCAGAGTCGTCATGTCCCTCATGCCGGTGAAGTACTTTTCCAGCCGGTTGAGGGTGTCCCGCATCTTCACTCCTTCCTTCTTGGGAAGGAGACGGAAGTAACCCTGGTCCCGTTTCTGCTGAAGTTCCAGCATGTAGTTGATGCGGGTACGGATCGTCTGGAAGTTGGTCAGCGTGCCGCCCAGCCATCGCTGGTTCACATACCACATCCCGCAGCGGTCCGCCTCGCTCTGGATGACCTCTTGCGCCTGGCGCTTCGTGCCGACGAACAGCACCTTGCCGCCGTTGGCGACCAGTTGAACCATGTCCTTGTAGGCATCGTTGATCATGCCCAGCGTCTGCTGCAGGTCGATGATGTGGATGCCGTTTCGCTGGGTGAAGATGTACCGCTTCATGGAAGGGTTCCAGCGGCGGGTCTGGTGCCCGAAGTGAACACCCGCCTCCAGGAGCGCCTTCATGTTGATGGGTTCGCGTCCCGTCGGCGGCGGCGGTCGCTCCGGCGCGGGCCGGGGCCGTTCCTCTGCCACCGGCGCGGGCGCCGGCGCCGGTGCAGGCGGCTCAGCTACCGCGACTGCCGGTGCGGGTACCGGTGCCGGTGTCTCGCTTGCCGCTCCAGCGGGCGCTTGCGCGGGCGTGCTATCCGTTGCTTCCTGTATGGGCTGCTCCTCGGGTTGTACCATTCAATGCACCTGTTCCCTTACTGGCTTTGCCAGGGATAGGCGACCGACCTCGGCAGCCCCGCCTTGTGGCGTAGTTTTAATCTCGAAAAGTATAGCACGGGCGTCGAAAACCGGGCAAACCTAGCCGCTCGGTTCTTGCGCTATCCAGCCCACACCAGCCTGTACACCAGGTTCAGCGCCACCGCGCCAACCACGCCCGCAGCCACGTCATCGGCCATGATGCCCCACCCACCGGGCAGCCGCTCGAAGCGACGTATCGGCCAGGGTTTCAGCACGTCGAGCACACGGAACAGCACGAACGCGGCCGCCAGCCAGGGCAGCGTCTTGGGTATCAAAAGACAGGTCAGCCACATTCCTGCAACTTCATCCCAGACCGCCCGCTTCGGGTCCTGATCGTCGGCGCTCATCAGGCTCCCACAGGCCCAGGGGCCAACGATCAGCGACGCCGCCACCAGGCCGAAGAAGACAGGTGAATCGCCCTCGACCGGCAACGCAAGGTAGACCGCCACCGCCGCGAAACTGGCCAGCGTCGCAGGGGCCACCGGGAAGAACCCCAGACCCAGCGCGGTGCCAATGGCCTGTCCCAGCCCGTCGAGAATCCGCTTCACCGGGTTTTCATCACCCACGGACAATCGAGCATCCCGCCACAGCTCCCGCAGTGTGCAGGCGCTTCACCCGTAGCCAAGTCGATCGAGATGAGCCTCGTCCATCCCGAGGTAGTGGCCGACTTCGTGCCACAGCGTCACTCGAATCTCGTGAATGGCGTCGGCTCGTGTCTCGCAGGCACGCAGAATGGGCTGTCGGTAGATAACAATGCGGTCGGGCAGCAACGGTCCGATGCCGTCCCGTTCAGTGAGGGGCAGTCCCTGGTACAGGCCGAACAGCGTGTCATAATGGCCCACCAACTCCGCCTCGTCCTCGCTGGGCCATTCCTCAACCACGATGTCGACGTTCTCCAGCCGCCCTCGCACTCCCGCCGGCAACTGGCTGTAGGCACGACGCACGTGGCGCACGAACTCCCGGTTGGTCATGGGTATCACGACGGCGCGCCCACCCGGCTCCGAATGCCCTTCAGGATATCGACGTTGCGCGTGTCAGGTCCCTTGCCTTCAAAGCCCGGCACCTCCAGCAGGAAGGGCATGTCGCCGAACGCCGGATGCCCCATGAACACCGCGAACCCGCCTTCTCCGATGAACCCCTCGCCGATGTTGTCGTGCCGATCGACCCCGGAGCCGCACAGGCGCTTCGAGTCGTTTGGGTGAATGGCCACCACATTGCCCGAGCCCGGCCCGGCGTCAAGCTGCGCCAGCATGTCCTCAATGCCGTCTCCGGTCGTCAGGTCGTAACCGGCCGCGAAGCTGTGCTGCGTGTCCAGGCACACCTTCAGCCGCTCGTC
Source organism: Dehalococcoidia bacterium (assembly GCA_965261355.1). Lineage (GTDB taxonomy): Bacteria > Chloroflexota > Dehalococcoidia > Lucifugimonadales > UBA3495 > VXOI01. The sequence goes on from OZ253464.1 coordinate 1,860,445, forward strand.
GTCCACCGCGTCCAGGATCGCCCCCAGCTCCTCGAACCGCGCCCCGATGTGCTTCCCCATTCCCGCCATGTTTTCCACCGCCAGGCACGGGCCTTCCGGGGCACCGTCCAGGGCTTTCCGTATCGACTCCGCCACCTGGGGAAGCACGGCTTCGAATCCAGCACCTCCGTGGCTCCCCGGGTGAAAGATGAGCCCCTCCGCTCCCAATCGCGCCGCCAAACCCAGGTGCGCCGACAACGAGTCGATGCCCTTCTGCAGCACATCCGGCCGGTCGGTGCCCAGATTCACCAGGTATATGGCATGAAGGAACACAGGGCCCATTCCGGCGTCGGCCATGTTCTGGCGGAACGCCTCAACCTCGGTGTCAGGAACTTCCTTAAACGCCCATGCCTGCGGAGACGACCCGAATATCTGCAAGGCCTCGCAACCTATGTCCACACCTCGTCCCACCGCCTTGCTGACGCCGCCCGATGTGGAAACATGCGCTCCGATTTTCAATTTGCTTTCCCCCAGGGTCGGATAGAAACCTCCGATGACCTGCTGATTATACGGGACTCGCCATTGGCGGCGCACCGGCAGCGGCATACAATGTCGCCCTATGCGCGCTCTTGTCCTTGAAAACCCGGGCACGCCGCCCACTCTGTCTGTGGCCGAATTGCCTGACCCCGTCCCCGCGCCAGGGGAGGCGGTGGTCCGCGTCGCAACCTGCGGGTTCTGCCACCACGACCGGCTGGTCATGGCCGGAACTCTCCGCCGCGGCATTCCCTCCCGCCCGGTGCTCGGCCACGAAATCGCCGGCGTGGTCCATCAAGTCGGCAACGGCGTTACCGCAGTCGGGCCGGGCGACAGGGTCGTGTCCCTGCTCACCAGCGCCTGCGGTCATTGCGACCGGTGCGGCACTGGCCGCGAGCATCGCTGCCGAAACGGTGAGGGCATCGGCCACGGGCGCAACGGTGGCTTCGCCGAGTTCGTTTCTGTCTCGGAGCACAGCCTCCTGCTGCTACCGCCGGAAGTCGCCCTCGAAACAGCGTGCCTGCTGGCCTGCCCTGCCGGGGTCGCGCTGCAGGCTATCTTGGCGGTGGACCTGTCGGCAGGGGAGACGGTAGTGGTCACCGGCGCCGGCGGCGGGCTCGGCGTCCACACCGTTCAACTCGCCGCGGCAATGGGAGCGCGAACGATTGCCGTAACGTCGTCCCCTCACAAGGCGGACGCTCTCTCAAGACTGGGCGCGAATGAAGTAATCGAGGCCGGCGAGCTGGACTTCTCCGAAATTGTGCTGGCACTGAACGGAGATGAGGGTGCGGACGCGGTCATCGACACCGTTGGCACGGCCACCCTGGGCTCATCCGTCCGAAGCCTTGCCCAGTACGGACGACTCGCGCTACTCGGCGAAGTGGGTGACGCGGGCAATCTCCGCGGCCTCATCCCCGAAATCGTGTTCCGCGACGCCCGCGTTCAGGGCGTTTCCGGAGTCTCTCGAGCCACATTGGAGCAGGCGGTGAAGTTGGCCGTCGAAGGAAAGCTGAAGCCGGTCCTGCAGGAAGTCATGCCGCTCGAGGAAGCGGGAAGGGCGTTCAACCTGGTCTCGCAACGCGCCGTCATCGGCCGCGTTGCGCTCGACCCTCGACTCTCGCCTCATGGTCGGTCTCTTTAGTCTGAGTCAGATCCATTCCGGGTATCCTTACCCGACCCACCCGGCGGTGCCGGCGGTTTACCCTCCTGAGCGTCTTCATAACCTCGGAGGTAATCCCGCTCGCGACGCTTTTGTTGACGCCGTTCATTGGCCTCTCGGATCCAATCGCCGATCGACATTGTCATCTCCTTGGCCTGAAGCAGCGCTCACGCTATGAAGCCTGATGCTACAAAACTTGCACCGATGCCGAGGGCAACGTTTCGAGCTGCTTCACTGACCGGAATGCCTGCCGACAAATCTCCTAAACCAAAGCCAAGGTGGGATGTGCATTTGCCGGAGGCTGAGAATCGGTCCGGGAGGCTCGCAGGAGCGCCTCGCCCCGTGACTGCAAGACTGTCCGGCACCGCCGTCTCACCTCGTCTTTGCGGCTGGCCAGTCCGGCAAGGAATTTGCCAACCTTCTCCTGCACCGCCTCCCTGCTTCCCAAGCACAGATTGCCGGTGGCCTCCTCTCTCGCCCAACCCCAGATCGCCTCATCCCCGTTGAAGTCCGGGCTGTACCCCGGCAGGTTCACCAACCTCAACTCCAGCCCAGGCGTCCTGAGGTACTCCCGCATCGCCTCCCCACGGTGGGCCGGGGCATTGTCCCAGATGACCCGCATCGGCTCAGGGTGTTTTCCCCTCAGTTGCTTCAGGAAGTCAACCGAGGTCCCGGCGTTGCTGTTCCCCTGCAACTCCATCCACTCCACCTCACCCGTCTCCAGGCACACCGCCGAATAATAGCTGGCCTTCTCCCCATACCGCGGACTGGTCGAGTCCACCAGAGCAGCCTCTCCTCTCAGTACCCACTTGCCCCGCAACTCTGCATCGGCCCGGAAGTGGGCCTCATCGGCGAAGAATATCCTGGCTCCGGTCCGTTGGGCCTCCTCCCTCAGGGCGGTATACTCCACCACGAAGGCCTCCCGCTTGCCCTCATCCGCCTTGAGCAGACGCTTCTTGGGCCGCTTGAAGGCAAATCCCAACCGGTGCAGCCAGTTCAGACAACTGCTGCGGCTCAAACTGACCCCGAACCGTTCCAAGACAAACTGCCGGACTCCTTTCCAATACCAGTTGGCCAGTTCGATGCCCGCCTCAGCGGGCGGTTGCCCTACCGCCCCTTTCAACTCCGCCTGCTGCGTCTCGTCAAGGACGGGGGGGAACCACCGGTCTGCTCAAATATCAAGGCCGCTGGCCCTCCCTCGCCGAAAACCGAAGCCCACCGTCCTATGGTGTGGGGGTCCCGCTCCAGCGCCTCCGCCGTGGCCGTTGCTGTCCAGCCCTGCGCCAAGAGCCAGAGGGCGTACCACCGCTCCCGCTCCCTGGGTGTGGGCGCCAGAATCATCCGCCAGCGCAAATCCCTGACCCCCATCTGCCATTGTTCCAGAGACCGGTCTATCTCCCTCACACCCATCACCAACCCCCCGCTACTCCTGAGACCGGCTAACCCAGTTCCCTCACAAATTTACCCTATGCGTCTGCGTATTTCACCTTGGCTTTGGTTTAGCTCCAGAATTGTCAGGAGGACAGAACCAGCAGTTCCGCCTATCAACGTAAGGAGTTGAAACCATCCTCTGTCTTTGGGGTCTATACCTCAGATGGTTTCCCAGCAATCATCCATGACCGGATATCCGCACTATATCAGCACAGCCGTTTTGGACCTCACCCCGGCCCAGTCCCGACTCCGGTCTACCTGCCGAACAGGCTGAACAGCGACGAAACGGCCGAAGCGGCGGGGCGTGCGGCGCGCCCGAAGCGTTTGATCTCGCCCCGGTCCCACATCACCAGGAACTGGCTCGCGATGAAGATGCTGCTGTACGTACCCGCGACCGCTCCGATGGCCAGGCACAGCAATAGCTCTCGGATGCTCGGGCCGCCGATTAGCAGCATCGCAACAAGCACGAACAGCGTCGTCAAGCTCGTGTTCAGCGAGCGCCCCATGCTCTCCATGATGCTCAGGTTCACCAGCCCACCAAGGTCCCGATCAGGGTGCCGCGAAACATTTTCCCGTATGCGGTCGAACACCACGATGGTGTCGTTCACGCTATAGCCTGCAACTATCAGCAGGCCCACGATGAACATCGAGTTGACTTCAAACCCGATCACCCGCCCCAGGATGGAGAACACGCCCAGGATGATCAGCATGTCGTGAACAAGGGCCAGCACCGCGCTGACGCCGTAACGGTACGCTTTCGGCACGCGCCGGAAGGCATACCACACGTACAGTAGGATGAACACCGAGGCCGCCGCCAGAGCGTAGAAGGCCACCCGCACCGTTTCCGCAGCAACGATCGGCGACACGCTGTCGAATTCCACCCTCTCCCGCTCGAGGCCTAGGTTCTCTTCCAGGTCGCGTTCAATGATCTCCCGCTCCGACAGTCCACTTGCCTGCGCTTCCGCCAGCAGGTCGGTGCGGATGAAGTAGTTGTTGACCCCCACGAGCTGCACCAGAGATTCCGGGTGTCCCAGCGCCGTCATTCGCTCGTAGATGTCCGACTCGTCGACTTCCTCGTTGAACGTTACGTTGAGCACCGAGCCGCTGGAGAAGTCGATGCCGGGGCGCAGCCCCGACTCCAGCGTCGCCCAACCCGGCGGCAGCACCATCGAAACTATGCCGGGGATAATTATCAGGGCCGAAAACAGGAAGTACCACGCCCTCTTTCCCACTATGTCCAACACTACCGGCCTCCTCCCGCGCTCTGTGCCGCCCCCGGCCCTGCATTGCGGGACACCGACTCCGGCGTGAACAGGTTGATTCGCCCTCCCAGCCCGGCAAAGGCCATCAGCTGCAGTAGGTTTCGACTGACCACTACTGCGGTGAACATGCTGGCCGCCACGCCGATGAACAGCGAGATGGCCACGCCGGTAACCAGCCCGCCCCCGAGGCGGTCGCCGAACCACAGCAGCACCAGGCAGGTGATCATGGTGGATATGTTCGAATCACGGATCGCTGGCCAGGCCCGGCTGAACCCGACCTCCATCGACGATGCCAGCGTCCTGCCGATTCGCACCTCTTCCTTCATTCGCTCGAAGATCAGTATGTTGGCGTCCACCGCCATACCCACCGACAGGATGAACCCGCCGATGTGTGCCAGCTCCAGCGTGATGGGAATCAGCTTGAAAACCGCCAGCACCATCACCGCGTAGAAGACCAGCGCGCACGCCGCCACCACGCCTGCCATCCGGTAGTATGCGATCATGAACAGCAGTACCAACCCCAGGCCGACCAAGCCGGCCAGCAGGCTGTTGCGCAGCGATTCGGCCCCGAGCAGGGCGTCAACGTCGCTCTCCTGGATCAGCTTCAGCGGCACCTGCAGGCGGCCCGACTCCAGCTGGATGCCGAGGGTCTTCGCCTCCTCGCGGGAGAAGTCGCCGCTGATTTGCGTGTTGCCATCGCGGATCCAGGCTCGGGCTACCGGGGCGATGATCTCCTGGTCGTCCATGAAGACGGCGATTCGCTTCGTTTCAACACCAACGATGCGGCGGGTCAGGTCCGAGAAAATGTCGGAGCCGCGACCGTCGAACTGCAGGTTTACCACCCAGCCCACGCCTACCGAGTCGGCTGCGGCCTCCGCCCGGTTCAGGTCGTCACCCGTAAGCCCAAGGTCGGCGTCCTGCGGATCGAGACAGGCGCCGGTGAAGGGGTCCAGCGAACCACATGTGCGTTCCTTGAACTCCAGCAGCGCAGTCTGTCCGATGAGGGCCTTCGCTTCGTCAATAGCGCTGATTACGCTGAGCGACTGCACATCTCCCACGGCCTCCGACACCGCTTCTCTCGCGGCAGTCTCAACCTCGGAGTCCACGGTGGCCGACAATATGCGGAAGGAGCCGGTGTCCACCCGCTCAACCCTCACATCCCGGTATCCGGCGCCGGTCAGTGCGTCCGACAGTGTTGCTACCCCGGCACTGTCCACGGACTCGACAAAGACTAGATCGGTGGTGGAGCCGCTGGCTCCGGGAAGCTGAACGATTATTCTGTCGTCGCCGAATATCTGGATGATAGGTTCTTCCGTGCCGAACCGGTTCACCCTGCGCGTGATGTTGTCCAACACGCCTTCCATCTGGTCCAGGGTCGGTTCACCGATGTCGACAACCTGGAACAGGCTGATCTGCCCCAGTGCTTCTTCAATGGCGTCCCGCAGCCCGCTGCGGCGCGGGTCGTCTTGCGCAAGCAGTGGCGTTCTTACCTGGAAAATGGTCGTTATCGCAACCGTTTCCAGCTCGGGTTCCGGCGGCGCTTCCTCCTCTTCGCCCTCGTCCGGCTCGGGCTCCTGCCCTTCGCCCTCCGTGGCATCCGTCTCTTCCACGGCGGCAGGGTCTGGCTGCACTTCCCTCTGTATGACGTTCACTTCTCGCGGAAAGACCTGGTAGTCCTCCAGGGCAAGCTGTTCGTCGCCGAACCGGAAACCGTCCAGCGACTCCGCGATAAGCTCGAGATCGGCCGGTTCCAGCAGCGTGACGTCAAACCGCGAGCCTGTGTCGGCCTGGTAGACCAGGTGCCCGCCCCCGCTGAGGTCCAGTCCCAGCTTCAGTCCCAGTGGTCCGGTTCCCTCGCGGTCAAGCGCGGGTAGACCAGGGAGGTCAATGTTGATGGAACCGAACCCTAGGGCCGCAACGGCGAGGCCCAGGATGAGGAGGATAACTATCGTCAGTCGGATGCTTCTGGCGCGCATTTTCTAGCCTGAACCATCCTGGATGAGGTCGATTTCTTTTTTATGACCGCGAGTTATCCCTTCGGAAAACTCGTGGCTTTCCAGCATTGAGGCAGCCAATTCCAGGGCCTGCTCCCGTGTCTCTAATTCGCCCGCCGCGCGCGCTTCTTCGATGGCGGATAGCAACGAACCTATGCGCGGGCCGGGCGGCAACCGGAAGCAAGACATCAGGTCGTGTCCGTTCACCAGTCGCGGGGTTGTTGCGGATACCGGCTCCTGCGAACCGGTGTGAAGCACATGGCTTACCATTCTAGCATGATTCACCCACTCCGGGTGAGCCCTGTCCGGCCCTTTCGCCCCCAAATAGTCTGCCAGGCAAAGGTACAGCGTATCCAGCGCCACGTCGCCCACGTCCCGGAAGTACCGGTAGATCGCCCGGTCGGTGGGCCATTCGCCGTCGTTGGACATACCCGTCGGGCGCAGGTGGTGCTCCACCATCCGAGACACCATCCCCACGCCCCGCGAGCTCAGCCTCAGGCTTCGCAGCCGCCCTTCGGCCATCACCGCCCCCTTCTCCGAGTGCCCGAAGAAGCGGGTGCGACCGTCCGGCTCCACCGTCTTCGTCTGCGGCTTGGCGATGTCGTGGAACAACGCCGCCAGCTTCAGCACAGTCCGCCTGGTATGGCCGTCGCTCACCACCTCAGCGAAGTAGGCCTCGCTCTCCGAAGTCCATGGCACGCAGGAATACACAGGCGAGTTCTGGTGCCCGCCGGTCACCCCCTCGGCCGCCTCCACCGTGTGCAGCGAGTGCCCCCAGACGTCCCAGTAGTGCATCCGCGGCTGCTCCACCCCCTTGGCCTCCATCAGTTCGGGCACCACGTGTTCCAGCAATCCCAGCCGGTCCAGCACCTCGATGCGGGCCCTCGCCCCCTTGGGCGCCAGGATGCGCAGGAATTCCTCTCGCACCCGGTCAGGCGCCACCGACGTCAGCAACTCCGCGTTGCTCGCTAGCGACCGCACGGTCTCCGCTTCGATCATCATCCCAAGCTCGCCAGAAAGCCGCACCGCCCGCAAAAGGCGGCCCGGATCGTCGCTGAACACTTCCGGCGTCAGCCCCCGCAGTGTCTTGCGGGCGAGGTCGGCCCTGCCGTTATGCGGGTCGATGACCGACGCCCCGAAATCGTCGTCGTACCACCGCGGCAGTGGCACGGCCATGGCGTTAACGGTGAAGTCCCGGCGCGCCAGGTCCCCCTCAATTCCTCTCGCGTACCCCGACAGGTCGACGGTATACCCATGCCCTTCCGTCGAGTCATCCTTGACAACGCCGCCCACTACCAGCCGCACGATGCCCCGCGGCACGCTCAGGGGAACTAGTGAGCCTCCCAGCTCCTCGGACAGTTCCTTCCCCAAGGCCAGGGCATCGCCTTTTACGGCCAGGTCGATGTCCGTCCCCGGCCCTCGACCCAGAAGCCGGTCACGCACCAAGCCGCCCACGAAGAACGCTTCGGTTTCGTGGGCGTCAAAGAACGAGGCAAGACGGTCAATGATGGAGTTCATAAGCGCAACGGACATTGAGGGGGACTGGAAGGAATGGGTTGATGCGATTTTCGGGCAGGCATACGCTGCGGCGGTCTAGGGTAAGAACGGCCTGTTCGGGGAACCCGACCCACCTTCGCCGATGTTCATCTCGTGGAGCCGACGGTGCAGAACGTCGAACGCCGGGTCGGGAAGATGCAGCCCAACGTTGTTGTGGTTGTGGACGTGTTGGTGCTCGTGGGGTTGTTCGCTCGAATCTTCCTCTTCCTCGCCTTCTTCGTTTTCCGGAATCTTGTACAGATAAGTGTGTGCCACCAGGTGGTCCATGTACATGATGCCGTTCAGGTGGTCGATCTCGTGCTCCAGCGCCTGGGCCAGGAGGTCGCCTTCCGCATCCACCTTGAACTGCTTGGAATTCAGGCCCATCGCCCGCGCCCACACCTTCTCCGACCGTACCACCATCCCGCGATACCCAGGCACGCTCAGGCAGCCCTCTTCGACCTCTCTCTCCCCTTCCCGTTTGACGATCTCCGGATTCACCAGGATCATCGCTTCTTCCATTTCTGGCGTCCGGATGACGCAGATACGCTCCAGCACGCCCACCTGGTTCGCCGCCAGGCCAACGCCGTGCTGCTCGGTCATGGTCTCGACCATGTCCTCGGCCAGCTTCTTGTGCTGGTTGGTGATCTTGGCAACCTTGCGTGCCTTCCTGAACAGTATCGGGTCAGGCACCAGACGGATATTAAGCAACGCCACCGGAAACCCCTGTTTGGCGGGAGCGCGTCGCCCCCGGAATCACCAGACAATTATATCCGCGAACCGTCTGATTTGAAAATGCAACACCACTCCCTCGCAAATGCGATTGCCCTGGGGCCCGGCCCAGGGCAATCGCGTCTTAAACGCCGGAAACCTCGCGACCTGTCATTCCCGCGCAGGCGGGAATCCAAACCCCCGTCTACCATCGCACCCAGAACTCAAGGAAGCACTGTCACTACCACCGCCACCTCTATTCCGGCCCAATTTGTGTGCCCAGAAATAAAATGCGATTGCCCCGGGGCCCGGCCTGTGGAGACGGCCTGTACGGTCAGCGTCTTGTACACTCCTACACTCAGGTCCATGCTGGTGGCAAAGGACCTTCACAATAGAGCCGCAGAATGGGTCAACGGTCATTATGCTGATTCCCCACACATATGACTACACCACCCGCGAGAAATCCATGTTCGGGGACCCTCATAACGGGCTGATCTGCGTCCGGTGCTTCTACGAGGGCCCCGCCGCTCCCGAGTCCGAGGAGGTCAACCGGCGGGCCATACACCATCACGGGCTGGGCTGGGTAGGAATCTTCGGAATGTTCTTCGGCCTGATGGGCCTGTTAGTGTTCTTGGTGTCGCTGGCAACGGCTCCCTGGTGGGGCATGGCGCTTACGGGGGTCGTCGCCGTTTCCCTAACCACCGCAACCGGTTGGTGCGGATACCAGTTCGGCACGGACTCACGCCGCCGGAAACACACCACCCGGATCTGCCCCGACTGCCGGTGGGACTCGTTGATCCCGCTGGACTCCCAGATGGGAGCCCGGCTCCACGCCGAGAACCGGAGCCCGCAACAGGGTCCGTAACATAGCTTGCAACCGGGCCCGCAACGTAGCCCGCTGCGGCTACTGCTACCCCGTACAGGGGAGGCGGCGGTAGTTGTGACTGAACCCGACACCGGCGAGAAAATCGCCTGCGGGGCGGTACTGCTGCAGCTGCGAGGCGTGTTCAATCGCCCGGCAACCAGCGCCCTCGGGCCTTGTCCTTCGCTGTGTTATCATCGCCGAAACTGTGTGTCCTGAGAGTTTCGCAGGGCGTTTGAGGTGAGCGGCATGGTAGGCGTAGGCGAGGTCGGAAACGCGGAGTTGACGGCGGCGATTCCCAGGCTCTCGGAAACACTGAACCTGAAGGGCCTCAAAGCCAGTGTCGAGGTCTTCCGCGACGACCTCGGCATCCCCTACGTTCGCGCCGAAAACGAGCAAGACGCTTTCTTCGCCCAGGGCTTCGTCACAGCACAGGACCGCCTCTGGCACATGGAATACGACCGCCTCCGCGGCAGCGGCCGCTGGGCCGAAGCAGTCGGCGACGGCGCGTTGGAGCAGGACAAGCTCATGCGTCGCTTCCGCCTCGCTGCCAGCGCCAGGGCGGACTGCGCAGCCATGGACGACCAAACCCGAATGGTCTTCGAGGCATACGCAGCCGGCGTCAACGCATTCATCGACGGCCCTGACCCCCTGCCCGCCGAGTACGCCATCGCCGGAATCGAGCCGGAGCCGTGGCAGCCTTGGCACAGCCTCGTCGTCTACAAAGTCCGCCACATCCTGATGGGAGTCTTCGAGTCCAAGATATGGCGGGCCAGCATGGTCCGCGCCATGGGCCCCGAGAAGGCTGGCAGTCTCTTCCCGGGCTACGAACCGGGCCACCTGCTCATCCTCCCCCCCGGCGAAACGGCCGGGGGTACACTGGACACGGGCTTGAAGGAACTGGCCGAGGGCGCCGCTGCCCTGAACTACCTGTCGGAAATGGACGCCGGCAGCAACAGCTGGGTCGTCTCCGGCGACACCACCGCCACCGGCAAGCCAATCCTCGCCGGCGACTCCCACCGCGCCCTCGACACCCCCAACGCCTACTACCAGAACCGCGTCGCCTGCCCGGAGTTCGACGTCATCGGCCTCTCCTTCCCCGGCGTGCCCGCCTTCCCCCACTTCGGCCACAACCCGTGGGTCTGCTGGAGCGTCACCCACACCGCCGCCGACTACCAGGACCTGTACATCGAGCAGCTTCGTGACGTCCAGACCCCACAGTACCTCCACAAAGGCGAATGGCGCGACGCGGAAGTCTACGACGAGACCGTACACAGCAGCAGCGGACGCGAGGAGTCGGTGCGCGTAGTGGTCACCAACCACGGCCCCGTAATCTCCGGAGGCTCCGACGAAGGCTCCGGCATGGCCTTCAAGTACACCGCCACCGATTCTCCCTCCGACTGGACCGCAATCCTCTGGAAGATGCTCCGCGCCCGTAACGTGAAGGAGCTGACCGAATCCCAGCGTGGCTGGGTCGATCCCTGCAACAACTTCCTGATGGCCGACGTCGACGGCAATTTCGGCTACCTGTGTCGCGGTCGCATCCCCATTCGCTCCCGCGTCAACGGCTGGCTGCCCGTCCCGGGCTGGACCGGCGAATACGAGTGGCAGGGCGACATCCCCTTCGAGGAGTTGCCCGTCTCAATCAACCCGCCCGAAGGCTACATCGCCACAGCCAACAACCGGCCTGTCGGCGAGGACTACCCCCACTACATCGCCGTCGACTTCACCCCTGAATTCCGCGTGAAGGGGGTGACTCGTGGCCTCAAATCCCTCACCAAGCCCTCCGCGTCCGACATGGCCGCGGTCCATGCCCATCGCATATCCCAGCCCGCCCAGGCCTACCTCGCCCTTCTCCCCGGCGTCGAACCACAGGACGCCCTGTCCGCCATCGCCCGCGAACGCCTGCTGGCCTGGGACGGCTCGATGGACGCCCACCGCGTGGAACCCACCATCTACTCGGCCATGCGAGATGCGCTCCTTAAAGAGCTGATTGACCTCAACTTGCCGCCCGACCTGGCTGAAGCTGCCTGGCACCCCGCCGACCGCGGCCTTGGCTCCTTCGGCAACCGCCTCAAGGCCCGCATGGTGGAAATGCTGCGCAACGACGACCGGTCTCTGCTCGCCGAAGGCGACACTTGGCCGGCCGCCATTTCCCGCGCCTTGGCCCGCGGAGTGAACACCCTGCACGACCGCCTCGGCGGCGACCCAGACGCATGGGCTTGGAGCCGCATCCATCAGGCCGTGCCCCACCACACCCTTTCCGCCGCCCACCCTGAACTCGACGGCCTGCTCGACCCGCCCGTCATCCCCCACAGCGGCGACGGCGACACGCCGCTCCAGGGCGGCTACTCGCCGGCAACTTTCGCCGCGGTCACCAGCCTGTCCGTCGCCCGCTACTCATACGACACGGCCAACTGGGACGACTCCCTCTGGGTGGTTCCCCTCGGCAGTTCCGGACATCCTGGCAGCCCCCACTACCACGACCAGTCCGAGACCTGGCGGAAGGTCGAAATGGTCCCCATGCGATGGGACTGGTCCGCCATAACGGCCAACGCCGAGACCATTCAGACCCTCGAACCGGAGTAGTCCCGGGCGCGGAATCCAGTCTGATCGCTATGCCCCTGCCCGGTTCTGAAAAAACTGTAAGGAAGACCAGGTTTCCCGCTTTTGGAGGACTCTGGCACGGCGGTTTTAAGTTGACACCGCTATGGGCGAATGCTAATATTTTTTTAAGTGCGTAGCCGTGAAAAACGGCCTCTTGGCGCGTCTTCATTAAGGACCTTACGCTTACAAAAATGAAGACTCCTGCGCCTCTCCGGGCCCGCGACAGCGGCAAATCCCTGAGGAGAATTGGCCATGCCGGAAATTGTGAAGGGACTCAAGGATGTCTATCTGGACACCACTGAGTCCAGCTTTATAGACGGCCAGGTGGGCAAGCTGCTTTATCGCGGCTACGACATCCACGACCTGGCAGAAAAGTCGACCTTCGAAGAAGTAGTCTACCTGTTGCTCTACGGAAGTTTGCCCACTGCGCAGCAGCTGGCTGAATTTGACGTCGTGCTGCGTGCGAATCGTCGCATCCCCGATGAGGTCATCCAGGTACTGGACTTGGTGAAAGCCAGCCATCCGATGGACGCTCTGCGCACCGGCATCTCGGCCCTTTCGGCGTTCGATCCCGAGGTCGCCGACAATTCCGTCGAGGCTACCATCCGAAAAGGCATTCGCCTTACCGCCCAGGGCCCCACCATCGTTGCGGCCCACCACCGGCTGCGGCATGGCCTGGAGCCTGTCGCACCTGATGCAGGCCTCAACCACGCCGGCAATTTCCTCTACATGATGTTCGGTGAGGTTCCCGACGAGGAGACCACCGGTCTCTTGGACGTCGACTTCATCCTTCACGCAGAACACGGCGCCAACGCCTCGGCCTTCGCCGCCCGTGTCACTGCATCCACCATTTCCGACCTGCACTCCTCGGTCGTCACCGGCGTGGGCACCCTGAAGGGTCCGGCCCACGGCGGAGCAGCCGAAGAAGTCATGAAGATGTCCCTGGAAATCGGCAACCCGGAGAACGCGGAGGAATACGCCCGCAACCACCTGGAGTCGGGCGGGCGCATCATGGGCTTTGGACACCGCGTCTACCGAGCAGAGGACCCGCGGGCCCGCCACCTTCGCGACCGCGCTCAGGCCTTGGGTGAGAAGAAGGGCGAACCACGGTGGTTCCAGATTCTCTCCCACCTAGAACAGAAGACAATGCTGCCCTACCGCGACCGGGGCATCTGCGTTAACGTAGATTTCTTCGCCGGGGCCATCTACTACCTTCTCGACATCCCCGACGACCTGTTCATCTCCATCTTCGCCCTCGGTCGCATCCCCGGCTGGACCCTTCAGTGCGTCGAGCAGTACCAGGACAACATCCTCATCCGGCCCCTGCTCGAATACACCGGCGAGATGGACCTCGAGTACGTCCCGATAGAGCAGCGCGGCTAGCACAGGGCAACAGATAGGGCAAACGTAAAGGGGGCCGCAACGGCCCCCTTTCGCTTCTTAGGTATGGCTTTCCCTAACGCTCATTCGGGGAATATGCCACCACCGCTGCCAGCCTTTCGCCAAGCTGGTCTTCCGCTACGTCGAGATCATATTGCGTTTGGAGTCCGACCCACAGTTCGGCCGAGGTCCCGAAGAAACGAGAAAAAAGCAACGCAAACTCGGCCGTCAACGATTGCGTTCCGTTGACGATATTCCAGATGGCGCTGGGATCAACTCCAACGGCCTCCGCCAGAATCTCCGGAGTCAGGTGGAGGGGCGCCAGAAACTCATCTTGCAGGATTTCTCCCGGGTGTACCGGAGGCATGACCTTGGGACCGTATTCCTCTTCCATGCTCAAGCCTGACATGCCTGTTGCTCCTCAATTTCGCCGTGAGGTTCGCCGTGAGGTTCAATGATAGTCAACTATTTCCACGTCCCACGCATCTCCTTCCCGCCACTCAAAACAGATTCTCCACTGTTCATTGATTCTGATGCTGTGTTGACCCCTTCTGTCTCCAGATAGAGTTTCCAATCGATTTCCAGGTGGAATTGCCAAGTCCGTGATACTCGAAGCGCGATTTAACAGCGTGAGCTTTATCCTGCCACGGCGCTGAATGGACTCAGGAAGCGTCCTGACTATTCTCCTTTCTGCTATGGCTCTTGTGTCCCTGTCCCGATGGCTCCTGATCACTCCCAAATGATAACACTATGAGCTTCCAACCAATCGAACCGGCTCGCTGGCTTCCTGTAACCTAAAATCAGGCTCAGGCTCATGCCCGCACCATTGATGTCTCTCGAAACCGAAATACGCCGCCGCATCGCCGCCCGAGGGCCAATCACCTTCGCCGAATTCATGGAGCTGGCCCTCTACCATCCGAACGGCGGCTACTACACCTCAGCCGACCGCATCGGAGCTTCGGGCGACTTCTACACCAGCCCGGCCGTCCATCCCGCCTTCGGCTCCCTGCTGGCAGTCCAACTGTTCCAGATGTGGCAACTGCTGGGTTCCCCTGACCCCTTCACCGTAGTCGAGCCAGGGGCGGGCAACGGCCTGCTCTGCCTCGACATCATCGCTGCAGCCGACGGCCTCCCAGGCGAATTCGCCCACTGTCTCCGCTACGTCTGCCTGGACCGTCGAAGCAGTCCCGGTTACGAGCGCGGCCTTCCGGGTGTCAACCGCGTTGCGTCCAACGCCCTGCCCCTGCGCGGCATAGTCGGCTGTGTACTCTCCAACGAACTGCTCGATGCAATTCCCGTCCATCAGGTGACAGTAGAGAACGGAAGGCTGAGGGAGAACTACGTAACCCTCGACGGCGACGAACCTGCAATCTCCACCGGCGAGCCGTCGACCCCAATGCTGGCACGGCGGCTGGAAGACCTTGGTATTGAGCTCGCCGAAGGGCAGACTGCGGAGATCAACCCGGCGCTGGACGAGTGGGCGGCCGCCGCTGCCCACTCACTGGAACGCGGCTTCGTGCTGACCATCGACTACGGCCGCACAGCCGAGCAGTTGTACTCAGCAGCCGAACGCTTCCGCGGCACCCTCACCACCTACCACCGCCACCTGCAGACGGACCGGCCATTGGAACGCATCGGCCAGCAGGACATGTCAGCCCAGGTCGACTTCACCACCCTCGCCAGGGCCGGAGCGAATGCTGGCCTGGTAAACCTTGGATACACCAGTCAGGCCGCATTTCTGCACAACCTCGGTCTGGGAAAGCTGCAAGAACGCCCGACAACCGGCTCCCCGAGACAAGCCCAGGCAAGCCGAGTCGGTATGCGGGAACTGGCTAGGCCCGGCGGCCTTGGCGACTTCAGGGTCATGGCCCAAGGGAAAAACGTTGACACTCCCGAACTATGGGGTTCCCACGCCTCCGGAGAAGCCTTGGAGTTGGCGACGCGAATGCCTTCACCGGTTCCCGCAGACCACCACCTGGACCTGCTCGCGGGTCGCTACCCGGCCCCGGAAGTCGAGTTCGATATTTCGTGGGAGAGCCTCTGGCCCGACGACACGGTCTCTACCTGAAGATATCTATTCTTGCTGGAAGCCTAACCCGTGGGCTCAGCTAGGCCGATCCGCACCGACACCGGCTTCATGCTCTCCACTACGAAGGCGATGTGATCATCCAGTTCGATGCCCAGTTCGGCAACGCCCTTCATGATATCGTCCCGGTTAACGTCCTTGGCGAAGGCCTTGTCCTTCATCTTGCGGCGCACTGACCGTGGTGTCACCTCGTCGAGGCTCTTGCTCGGCCGGACCAGTGCCACCGCACGCACGAATCCCGACAGCTCGTCCACCGCGAACAGCGTGTGCTCCATCAGCGACTCGCGCGGAATGCCCGTATGCTCTCCGTGGGTCAACACCGCACGGACTATGTCCTCGGGATACCCTGCTTCCCGCAGGATCTCTGCCCCGTAGGTGGGATGGCTCTCCGGTGTCGGGCAGATCTCCCAGTCAAAGTCGTGGAGCAGTCCCGCGATGGCCCAGCGCTCTTCGTCCTCGCCGTACTCGCGGGCATAACCGCGCATCGATGCCTCCACCGTCAGCAGATGCTTCATCAACACGTCCGTCTGCACGTGTCGGCCAAGAAATTCCAGCGTGCTATTCCTGTTCATCATTTCCATCGGGCAGTTCCTCCGGGCCGTTGACTTCTGGTCCCTCGTCTTGCGCCGCCATCGCCCCCGACCTTCCACCGGGCTTGGGCTCGCAGCGCACCGCCGTTGTCAGAAACCCGCTGTGCGCCACCATGCGGTGGTCGGGACGCACGCTGCGCTCGGTAACGTGCCATGTCCGCAACAGTGTCTCCATCGACTCCACCATCTGGAAGCGACCGTCCTGCTCCAGCGCGCCGCCTAGGCGGTGCACCTGCAGTATCGTGGGCAGGAAGCTCAGCATCACGCCGCCCATCATCAGCGCGTCGGCGATGGGACTCACCGCCTGCCACGGCTCCGGCACGTCCAGCACCACACGGTCGACGTTCCTTTCCTCGATGCCCTCGTAGATGCTTCCTATTTTCACTTCCAGGTTGGATGCGTCCGGTATCACGCGGCCGATGTTCCGCATCGCCTTGGGCAGCACCGACTCGTCGATTTCGTAGGTTATGACCCGTCCTTCTGGCCCGACGGCCCGCAGAAGCGCCGCCGTGAGCGCCCCGGAGCCCAGTCCGCCCTCAATCACCGTCGCGCCAGGGAAAATGTCGGCGAAGCTGACAATGTTGCCCAGGTCCTTCTGATAGATGATTTGCGGCCCTCTCGGCATCTGGCGTACGTAGTCCCCCAGCGTCGGTCGCACCGCCAGCAGCGTATGGCCCTTGTCGGTTCGGTACCACCCGCCGACACTGCCCCCGATAAGCTGGTCGTGTTGAAGGCGCCCCAGATGGCTGTGGAAGGTTTCCGCTTCGCCCAGCGTCACCATGTACCGGCGCGACTTGCGGTCCATCAGCAAGGCCAACTCGCCGGTCCGGAAAAAGTTCGGGTCGGTGGCAGCCTCTACCGGAATAGCGGTGTCCGCACTCGTGTCCGCCGCATTCGTGTCCGCGATTTCCGCACTCGTGTCTGCCGCATTCGTGTCCGCGGTTTCCGCACTCGTGTCTGCATTGATGACTGTGTCGCTCAAGGGAATACCTAGTCCCCCGTGGAAGCAGGCTGCTTGCTTTCGTCGTACCCTTCGGGCCGCTGGCCTTCCAGGTAGGCGGTGTTGTGGTCGGCGTAAGGGTCCATGTCAGGGAAGACAACCAGCAGCTCGGCGTTCTCCTCTCCGACAACCCTGAATGCGTGCTCCGCCCCCGGGGGTATGACCAGCGTGTGGTCCTTTTCTACTTGGTACGTCTCGCCGTCGATGCGCACCTCTAGCGTGCCCGACATGATGACGATAAGCTCATCGATGGCGTGAGTGTGCAGCGGAGCCCCGGTCCCGGGTTCGGCAGTGTTCAGGCTGAGCGACGTGGAAACCCCGTGCTCATGAGTGGTTATGTCCCACTTGCGATAACCCGGCCTCCACGGTACCTCGGGGGCTTGGCTATGGTCTATGATAGGCATAAGCCGTCCTCGCTGCCGGATGCATACGGCCCCGTCCGGCCCCGGCGTGTCAGGCTATTGTACGCCATTCGCGCGGCGCCCGTGGTCGCCCGCTGTTGGCGTTACCCGTAACTCAGGTCCCTGCAATCCGCACCAGATTGACGCCAGAGGTCCTATGCAGCAGAAACGGCTGTTCACCCTCGATGAAGCCAACCGCCTCATTCCCTGGCTCGAGCGCACCTTTCAGGGCGCCATGGAAGCCCACGGACGCCTGCAGGAGTTGCGGCAACGATTGAACGAAATTCAGCGCGAGCGTCTGCGTCGCAACGGCACCTTCGACCGCCAGGACGAACTCAATACTACCCAGTCTCGTGTTCAGGAAATCGAAGCTGAGATAAACGAAATCTTGCGAGAGATCAGCGCCGAGGGAATCATCGTCCGCGATGTAGCCCGCGGCCTCGTCGACTTCCCATCGGTCAGGGACGGCCGCGAAGTATATCTGTGCTGGGTCAGGGGGGAAGACACCATTGGCTTCTGGCATGACACCAATCGCGGCTTCGACCATCGCCAACCCCTGTAAGCTAAAATTGTCATATTACATGACCGCTAACGAGGCTGTCGCATGGAATTCGACACAAACGCCATAGCGAAATTCTGCCAGAAACACCACATCACGGAACTTCTGCGCTACTCCAATCCTCTCCGGGACCATTGTAGACAGGAAGGAGAGTTTGACCTGATCGCTAGCTTCGAGAAGGGCAAAGATCCAGGCTACATTAGGCTGGCCGGTATGGAGCAGGATTTGGCAATATTACTCGGAGTGGGGCAAGTCTACTTGGATGGTCCTGATAGCGACAGCTTACTGTTTCCGTCAGAGATAATGAACGAAGCGATTGCCATGGCCGAACCTATCTACCCTGCATGACAAACATCTCGGATCTCCCTCAGCGAGACCTGAATGCCATAGGGCATATGCTTGTCGCCTCCAACTGGGCACTATCCATGGCGGAAGGCCACACTAGGGGAGACTTTGAGCAGGACCTGCAGCTTTATTTGGCACTCATCAAGGCAGTGGAAATCGTTGGTGAAGCGGCAACGCGTATCTCAGACGCTACCCGGGACAGGGAAGACCCGATCCCATGGGCGCAGATCATAGGAATGCGAAATCACTTGGTTCACGGCTATGACACTATTCGCCGGGATCGAGTCTGGCTGACAGTTCAAGAAGACTTGCCCCCATTGATCGTGCAGCTCCGCCAGCTCCTCCCCAACGACTTCGTCTCCATCCCCCTCAGATAAACCGCGCCTGCTGCCTCGACGCCTCGCCGTGATCGATGTACACCGTGATCGTCTCCGTGAAGAAATCGAACGCCTCCGTCCCCTGCTCCCGTTGGCCAACGCCCGACGACTTCAGCCCGCCGAACGGCAGGTGTACCTCGCCCCCCAGTGTCGGCGCGTTGACGTGCACCATCCCCGTCTCGACCGTGTTGATGTACTCGAAGGCGCGAGAGATGTCGCGGGTGTACACCGACGACGACAGCCCGAACTCCACGCTGTTGGAAATCTGTATCGCCTCTTCCAGGTCCTTGGCCTTGAAGACAGTCAGCACCGGCCCAAAAATTTCTTCCTTGGCGATGCGCATGTCCGGCGATACGTCCGTGAACACCGTCGGCTCCACGTAGTACCCCTCGTCGTACTCGCCGCCCGTCAGCCCGCGGCCACCGTAGGCCAGGTTGGCGCCTTCCTCGGTGCCGACGCCTATGTACTCCAGCACCTTTTCGTACTGCCCCTGTCCGCATAGCGGCGACACGTCCACCTCGGGATCGATTCCGTCTCCCACGCGGAGGTTGGCAGTCCGCTCCAGCAGACTGGTCATGAACTCGTCGTATACGGAGTCTTCCACAATGACCCGGCTGGTCGCCGTGCACCGCTGGCCCGTGGACCCGAACGCGCCTTGCACGATGCCGCCCAGCGCCTTGTCCATGTCCGCGTCCGATAGCAGGATGACCGCGTTCTTTCCGCCCATTTCCGCCTGCACTTTCTTCAGCCGCCTGGCCCCGTTGGCGTACAGGTCCGTGCCGATTTCCGTAGAACCCGTGAAGGAGATGCCGTTGACCCTGGAATCCTCCACCAGCGCGTTACCCACCTGTCCGCCGGGCCCGGTAACCAGGTTCAGCACCCCTGCCGGCAGTCCTGCCTCTTCGAAAACCTCGGCTATCTTGACCGCCGACAGCGGCGTAGACGACGCAGGCTTGAACACCAGCGCGTTGCCGCATATTAGCGCCGGGGCCATCTTCCACACCGGGATCGCCACCGGAAAGTTCCACGGCGTTATGATTCCTACCACGCCCAGCGGCCTCTTCATCGTGTATGCCACCGTGTTCGGCAGCTCCGACGGCGTGGTGTACCCGAACATCCGTCGCCCCTCTCCGGCGGCGTACTCCATTATGTTCATCGCCCGCCGCACTTCGCCCCGCGCGTCGGCAATGGGCTTCCCTTCTTCCGTGGTGATGGCCGTGGCGATTTCGTCGGCGCGCCGCCCCATGATTTCCAGCGCCTTGAACAGCACCGCTGCACGGCCCGGCGCAGGCATGTTCGCCCATTCCGGCAACGCCTCTCGAGCCGCGGTCACCGCTGCTGCCGCATCTTCGGCGTTCGACGTCTGGAATTCGCCCACCACCTGGTCCTTGTGGGCCGGGTTGTATACCGGATAGGTTCGGCCCGTTACCGTTTCCACCCACTGGCCGCCGATGAAGTTCTTGTGCGCGGTCATTCAATCTCTCCGTGAGTATTTCCGTCCCATGCAGGTCCGGGACGGGCAAATATCAATGCCATTTCACCTGTGTAACGCCATTTCGCCTGTGTGCAGTAGCCTTTCCCCTAACCCGTGTACTCCAGTCCAACGCCGATCACTTCAATCTGCATCGATCGAGCGTCCGGCGCGACGCTGTCGAACGCGACCCCAAGCACTATATTGATGCCGCGGTTGATTTCCGGGCTCCCGGGAATCTCTACTCGGTATTCCGGGTTTTCCCCTCGCAGGTCTTGGTCCATGTGCTCGGCGATTCGCTGGTCGCCGTCGTAGACGATAATCTCGTTCACCGAGGCATTGTCGCGGGTGCGAAAGCTTACCAGCGCCCCTTCTATCCGCATCCGAGCCCCGTCTATGACCGCCGGCGTCGGCACTGGGAAATGCAGCCAGGTGTTCTGTCCCCGCGCGCCCTCGATCCGCACGAATGGCCCAGTGGCCCGAACCGATGTGACGCGGTTCGGGTATTCAACTTGCATGTTTGCGCCGTGCATCCACAACGTGCGCTGCGGCATAATCTGCCCCCTTCACCGTCAGTTGTCTGTCCCCGCAAATCATACACCCGCCCCCCAGTCCAGTACAGACAGCGCCTGTACTCCCACTGCCCACTGGTTCCACCCTCGTTCCTCCCACTCCAGCGCAATCGCAGCATAGACGCCCGAGGCCCCATAGCCCGTCATTCCCCCGCAGGCGGGAATCCAGACCCCCGTCTACACTCCCACCCAAAACCCCAACCAAGCGCTGCCATTCCCGCCTCCTAAACGCCCGAGGCCCCATAGCCCGTCATTCCCGCGCAGGCGGGAATCCAAACCCCCGTCTATACCCGCACCCAGAACCGAGGCAGCACCGTCACTCCCACCTCATCCGCCATTCCGGCCCAATTTGTGTGTTTGGAAATAAGAAGCGATTGCCCTGCCTCCTGCTCCGGTGCGGTCAATACCTGTGCCCGACGCTGGTAGAATGGAGCCCGGATTTACGACTATTCGGAGGATTGAAATGGGCAGGCTGGATGGAAAGGTGGTGCTGATTTCAGGAGGAGCCCGTGGCCAGGGCGCGCTTGAGGCGGAGCTCTTCACCGCCGAGGGCGCCAGCGTGGTCTTCGGCGACGTCCTCGACGACGACGGCCGCTCCGTCGAACGGCGCATTACCGAGGCGGGCGGCGAGGCCGTCTACGTGCATCTCGACGTCACCAGCGACAGCGACTGGACAGCCGCCGTTGACCTGGCCGAGTCCCGCTTCGGCAAGCTCGACGTGCTGGTCAACAACGCAGGAATCGCCAACGACGAAAAGATCGAAGACACCAGCGAGGAACTGTGGGAACGCATCATGCTGGTCAACGCCAAGGGCGTCTTCTTAGGCACCCGCAAGGTGCTCCCCGCCATGCGTCACAACGGCGGCGGCTCCATCATCAACGTGTCCTCCATCGCCGGAATCCTCGGCCGCGCGCTCACCGGAAGCGCCTACAGCGCCTCCAAGGGAGCCGTCCGCACTTTCACCAAGACCACGGCCATCCAGCACGCTTCGGAGCGCATCCGCTGCAACTCGATTCACCCCGGCCCCGTCGACACACCCATGCTTTCCGGCATCTCCGACAACCCCGACATCCTGGCGGCCCGCACCGAGGAGGTTCCCTTGGGGCGTCTGGGCCACTCCCGCGACATTGCCTACGGCGCCCTTTACCTGGCCTCCGACGAATCTGTCTGGATCACCGGCATCGAGCTGATTATCGACGGCGGCATCACGGCAAAGTAGGTTGATAGCAGGAATTTTTGATACCAGGGATTGAGGAATGAACTGTTCCAACTGCGGGGCCCCCGCCGAGGCCGACGCCAGCTTTTGCGTCGAGTGTGGTTCGCGCCTCAACGCCGGCTGCCCCGACTGCGGTGCGGCCAACCCCGCCGATAGCCAGTTTTGCAGTATCTGTGGGCGGGGTCTGGTCGCCGCAACCGCCGACACCCCGCCTCGTCCCGCTGATATCGCCTGCCCCCGCTGCCAGGCGTCCAACACCCAGGGTGCCACCTTCTGCTACGCCTGTGGCCTGCCCCTGGAAGATGACCGGCGTCCGGCACGGGCCCCAGTGCCTTCTCCGGCTACAGTACCGGCCACGGCAATTCCTCACGCACCGAGGGGCTTGGTATCGGAAGCTCCGGCCGGTTTCTGGATCCGCCTCGCTGCCGCCGTCATAGACACCGTTTTAATCATCGTCATCCGCCTGATTCTGCTTGCAGTCCTCCCCGGCATTTCGATTACCGAGTACGGCGAAATAGAAGGATGGACCCGCTACGACAACATCTTGCTTGTGGCCGACGCCGTCTACTTCACCCTGGGCGTCTCCCTTTTCTCCACCACAGTCGGCAAGCGCCTGCTCGGCATGCGCGTGCTGAGAACCGACGGCTCCCGCGTCAGCCCCATTCGAGCCTTCGCCCGCTACCTGGCATACATCCCGTCAACCCTGCTCCTCTGCATAGGCTTCTTGATGATCGGCTTCACCAGCGACAAGCGCGGTCTCCACGACAGGATTTGCGGCACCATGGTGGTCCGCCGCCAGGGCTGACGGCATGCTGGGATACGCCATTCTCGCCTTCGCCCCGGGCCTCTTTTGGCTCTGGTTCTTCGTCCGCGGCCGCTCCTACCGCCCGAACCCCCGCAGGCTGCTGGCTCTAACCTTCTTCTACGGAATGCTGTCCACCATCCCGGCCGCCATCATCAACACCGTCGTCATCGGCTCCGACGTTCTCGACGGCACCGCCGACGTGGCGGCCACGGCCGCTGCGATGCTCTTCGTGGTCGGGCCCGTCGAGGAGATCAGCAAGTTCATGGCTGTGCGCCTCGGCCCGTACCGCTCCCTCTACTTCGACGAACCCCGCGACGGGCTGGTCTATGCGGCGGCGGCCAGCCTGGGGTTCGCTTCTCTGGAAAACCTGGTATACATCGTTTCTTTCGGCCCGGCGGTGATGATTGGCCGCGCCCCCCTCAGCACCCTGGCCCACGTCATCTTCGGCAGCTTCTGGGGCTACGCTCTGGGCCTCCAGCACCAGCAGACCGGTCGGTGGCGACCCCTGTACCTGCTGGCCGGCCTGGCAGTCGCCGCGGCAGTTCACGGGCTGTTCAACATCCTCGTCCTGACACTGCACATCGCCGGTATCCTGCTGGCCCTCGTGCTCGTCGCCATCGGACTGTGGTGGACGCTCAATCGCTTCCGCTGGGCACAGCGCATCTCGCCCTTTCGACTGCGCCGCAACTACCCGCAGATAGAGTGCCCGGGCTGCCGCGAGCGCATCTTCATCACCAGCCGATTCTGCCGGTTCTGCCGCTTGCCCGTGACGTCAACCGCCGCCACCGCTCTCATCTGCAGCCACTGCGGCGAATCCGTACGCCCCGACGCCGCCTACTGCACCAACTGTGGCGACCAGCTACTTCACCGGTAACCGAAACGCCAATAGACACGCTCGGAGGGCAAATTTCATCCCCAAAGGCAAACGGGACCCAAAGGCAAACGGGAGCAATGAAGAGCGCGGGGAGTGGGTTCAAGAAGGCAAAGAAATGGAGCGGAAGACGAGATTTGAACTCGCGACCCCCTCCTTGGCAAGGAGGTGCTCTACCACTGAGCCACTTCCGCTCTTATCGCCTCCGGAAATCAGGACTTCCAGAGCGAACTACCTATATTATAGCAAAGCCCCGAGGCGGTTTGTCTAGCTCCCCGCCACTATTTGGTATTCTCATTTACCTCCTTTGTGAAGACGCCGAGGTCAGCCATCTCCCCTGTGTCTGAGTCGCATCGACAATGACAGCCGGTATGAACTGCAACAACTGTGGCCGTGAAGTAACGGAGCGAGACCGCTTCTGTCCCTGGTGCGGCGCGCCCAGCGTCGCCGCGCCCGCCACCGGTGCGCCCCCGCCTCACGACCCGGTGTCTTCCGACGGCGAGCTCCGTCAGCTCCGCCAGGCCGTGGACTCGATGACCGCCGAGCTGGCCCAGCTGCACCTTCGCTTGTCCGAGCTCGAACGCCGCGGCACTCCGGGCTCACCCTCGCGACAACCGGCGGCCCCAGCTCAGGCGCAACGCCAGCCCACTGCCCCCGCGACACCGGCGGCCACGGCCCCGGCTGCCGCAGTCCCGACTACCTCCCCACCCGCCTCACAACGGCCCGCCGCCGCCCAGGCCGCGCCCTCCCCGGCGACGGCGCCCGCTGCCCCCGGCGCGGGAATACCCGCCACGCCCATGGGTGCCCTCTCAGACCGCAACTGGGAGTGGCTGCTCGGCGGCAACTGGCTCGCCCGCATCGGCATCGTGGCCCTGATATTCGGCGTCGCCTTCTTTATCAGCCTCGCCATCGACCGCGGCTGGCTTAACGAGACCGGACGGGTGCTCCTCGGCGTGGCCGGGGGCCTCGTGCTGATAGCTGCCGGAGAATACTTCCGAAACCGCTTCGGCGTCTGGGCCCAGACCGTGACCGGCGGCGGCATCGCCATCCTCTACCTGTCCGTCTACGGTGCCTTCGCCCTGTACATCTTGATTTCCACCGAGCTTGCCTTCGGTGCCTTTGCCCTCATCACCCTCGCCGGCGCCCTCCTGTCCCTCCGCCATGAAGCCGTGGGTGTCGCCGTGCTCGCCATCTTCGGCGGTTTCGCCACCCCTTTGCTATTGCAGGACGAGCTCCCCGACGAACGCTGGCTGCTGGTCTACGTTCTAGTCCTCGACGTCGGCGTGCTGGCCCTCGCCGCGTTCCGCAACTGGCGCTGGTTCACCCTTCTGGCCTGGGTAGGGTCCCTCGTACTCTTCGGCTTCTGGCATCTGGAGCTCGACCCTTCCGTCGCCCTGGCCCAGGTCGGCATCACCGCCATATTCCTCGTCTTCGTTGGCGCAACCGTGGCCTTCCACCTAATCCGGCGGCAGGCGGTGGGCGTCGCCGACCTCGTCCTCGTCACCCTCAACGCCGCCAGCTACTACGGCATCAGCTACGCCCTGATGAACGGCCCCTACGACGACTGGATGGGCGGCTTCACCGCGCTCGTCGCCGTGTTCTACGTCGCCCTCGGCGCTGCCTGTCGTATCCGGGGCCCCGAGCAGCTCAACCTTACCCTGTTCTCCGCGGGCATTGCCGTCGTACTCGCCGTCCTCGCGGTCCCCATCCAGTTCGGCGGCCCTTGGATCAGCCTCGCGTGGGGCCTCGAGGGCCTCGTGCTTATCTGGCTGTCCTTC
This sequence comes from Dehalococcoidia bacterium, assembly GCA_965261355.1. GTDB lineage: Bacteria > Chloroflexota > Dehalococcoidia > Lucifugimonadales > UBA3495 > VXOI01. The sequence continues at coordinate 1,885,971 of OZ253464.1, forward strand.
CCCCTGCGCATGCGCGAACTCCGCTGGGCCGGATACGCGATGTTCGTGGTCAACGCCCTGTGGCTGCTGACTCGCGACACCCCCGCCGCCCTCGGCGACGACCTCACGCCCTTCTTCAACGAGTACATGATCAGCTATGCCGGGGCGATTGTCCTCCCCGTGCTGGCCAGCTGGTACCTGCACCTTCGACGCAGCGACCTGGAACCCGGCGAAGAGAAGGCCATCCCCCTGTTCGCCATCCGCGCCGCCATATTCGCCGCAGCCGTCATCCCCGTGCAGGTCGACGGGGTCTGGATACCGATAGCCTGGGCTGTCGAGTCCCTGCTGGCACTGGCGTTGTCCATCCGGCTTCGAATGGTGGAGCTGCGCTGGTTCAGCTACGGATTGCTCGCCGCCATGCTGGTCAGGCTGCTCGGGATCGACACCTTCGATGTCGACCCCAAGACCTTCCGCCCCGTCCTGAACTTGCGCTTCCTCGCCTTCGCCGTCGGTATCGCCGCCCTGTACCTCGCCGGGTGGATGGCATTTCGATATCCCACTGACGATGCCCCGCCCCACGCTGCCGAAATAGAGGGGCAGGCGACCCTCCCCGCGCTGCTGGCTCTCGCCAACCTGCTCACGCTATGGCTCCTTTCCTGGGAAGTCGTCGACTCCGCCAACAGCGACTTCTTCGCCCTGTCCCGCGACGCCAGCGAAAACGTGGCCAGCCTCGGCCTCAGCCTCCTGTGGGCCTTCTACGCCGCCATCCTGATCGTCCTCGGAGTGGTCCGCCGCTTGCGCTGGGTCCGCATTGCCGGCCTTGCCCTGCTGGCCTTGCCGGTCATCAAGCTTTTCGCCTACGATTCCCGCACCCTGGAGCAGGAATACCGCGTCATAGCCTTCATCGCCCTCGGCCTCATCCTCCTCGCCGGCGGGCTGCTCTACCAGCGTTACAGCCGCGCCGTCCGCGGCTTCCTCTTCGAAGAATAGCCATCCGGTCTTGTTCGAAGAGTTGCCATCCGGCCTTGCCCCCGCCCACTCCTAGAACAATCTCCCAGTCCACGCCGGAGGCCCCATAACCTAAACGCCGGAGGCCCCATAACCTGTCATTCCCGCCCGCGGGAATCCGAATCCCGCCTCATTTCTGACCTCACCATCTGACCCGAAACGATGCCCTGCTGAATTCTTCCCCTTGTCTCGAGGCATCGTTTATCGTGCAATTGTTCTGATGCAAGAAACCCTGGACCACCCGATTGGCCTGTCTCAATCAAGGACCAAAATGATCGGGTTTGTTACAAAATGTTTCAGAATGTTACATCTCCACGAGAGGACCTCCAGATAAGACAATGACACTGGTCTCTCCCGACTGTCATCCAACCAAAGGCACGGGGTTTCGTTCCATTCCGTCTGCCCGAAAATTAGGGTTCGGGGGTGAAACCCTCAATCCAGGGACGCCTGATCGACCGGACCACCTGATGTGGAACGCCGCCCAGCCACCCAATCCCCATTGTGCGTAGCCCGCGGCGGCAATATGATACCCTCCGTTCAGCACCGACCAGTGGAGGCGATATGGCCAAGTTCTCCTTCCGGCTTCCCAACGCCGACTACCTCGGCTTCCCTGCCACCACCAAGGCCATCGTGCAGACGGCCGTCAAGGCCGAGGAGCTCGGCTTCGACGCCCTCTTCGTCAACGACCACGTCATCGTCGACGACTCTCCCCGCAGCGAGCCGTGGCGCAACGTCTACGACCCCCTGATGGTCCTCTCCTATGTCGCCGCCCGCACCTCCCGCATAATGCTCGGCACCTCCGTGCTGATAATGCCGTACCGCAATCCCATCGTCACCGCCAAGATGTTCGCCACCCTCGACCAGATGTCCGGCGGCCGCGCCATCGCCGGGCTCGGCTCCGGCTGGAGCGAGACCGAGTACGACGCCCTCGGCGTCACCTTCCGCCAGCGCGGCGCCCGTACCAACGAGTACCTGCGCCTCTGGAAGGCCTGCTGGGAACCCGGCCCACCACCTTCCATGGCCGTTTCTTCTCCTTCGACAACATGCACGTCAACCCGAAGCCCTTCCAGCAGCCCCATCCGCCCATCTGGATCGGCGGCTCTGGCCAGCCGTCCCTTCGTCGCGCCGCCCGTTACGCCGACGTCTGGCAGCCCACACCCACCGCGCTGCCCGCCTTTATGGACAACAGGGCCCGTCTCCACGACATCTCCGCCGAACTCGAAAAGGAACCGCCTCGCACTCGCATGAGCTTCCGCGTCAACTTCAGCAACATCACCGGCAGCAGCAGCTCCGGCGACCGCCCCACCGGACAGGGCACCCCCGAGCAGGTCGCCTCCGACATGAAACGCTACCGCCACGAGGCCGGTCTCGAGGAGTTCCAGCTCAATTTCAACGGCTGCGGCAGCCTCCAGCAGCTCCTCGACTCCATGGACGTAGTCGTCGAAGAAGTCATCCCCAAAGTCGACGCATAGGACGTTCCCGCAAACACAGTATGAGTCCCATTCAGTCCTTTCCTGTCGATAGAAAATCAAAGCATCGCCTCCTGATGGAGGCGGTCGACAGCGTTCGCGACGTGCTCGAAGCCGGTGCCGAGGAAGGCGAGGAGACCTGCACCCTGCCCCAGGCCTCCGTCGACGCCCTGTACGACTCCGGCATCTTCCGCCTGAAGCTGCCCCACGCCCTCGGCGGTGCCGAGGCCGACCTAGTCACACAGCTCGACGTTCTCGAAGCGGTATGCGAGATCGACGCCTCCGCCGGCTGGTGCGTGATGATAGGCGCAGCCAGTCTCGGCGGCGTTGGCGCATTCCTCCCCGACGACGCCATCGAGGAAATCTTTGCCCACGGCGAACCGCCCAAAACGGCCGGTGTCTTCGCGCCTATGGGCCGCGCCGTGCCCGTGGAAGGCGGCTACCTCCTCAGCGGCCGCTGGTCCTTCGCCAGCGGCGTCCGCCACTCCGAATGGATCTCCGCCGGCGCCCGCGTCACCACCGACGACCCGGGCCTTCCCGTCCAGGTCCGGGCCACCATGCGTACCTCCGACGTCACCATCCACGACAATTGGCACGTCATGGGTCTCCGCGGCACCAGCAGCTGCGACTTCAGCGTCGAGAACCTCTTCGTCCCCACCGGCTTCGCCTACGACGTGTCGCTGACCGAGCCCCTTCGCGGCGGCGAAATTTTCCGTCTCGGAAGGCCCGCCTTCGTCACCAACGAGCATTCCGCCTTCGCCCTCGGCGTCGCCCGTCGCGCCCTCAACGAGACTCTCGAGGTCGGACGCTCCAAGACCCGTGGCTACACCTCCGTCAACTCCGTGGCCCAACGGCCAGCCTTCCAGCGGATGCTGAGCGAGTCCGACCTGAAGCTGCGGTCAACCCGCGCCCTGAACGTCGACGTGCTGGAGAGGGCCTGGCAGGTCGTGAGCCAGGGCAGCCCTCCCGACCCGTTGCTTCAGACCGAGATGCGCAGCCTGTGCAGCTACACCACCGACGTCGCCGTCGACGTGGCCACCCAGGCCTTCCGCTACGCCGGCGGCTCGGCCCTCTTCGAATCCAGCATCCTCCAGCGATGTCTGCGCGACATCAACGCCGGCGCCCAGCACCAGATGGTCAGCGACACCGCCTACGAGAACCACGGGCAATTTTTGCTCGGCCTTCCCGACGCGAGGGTCATGGAATAGCCGCCCGGCACTCCCGGGACCACACCACGGAGGCACAATGCGCTTCGGCCACTTTTTCTACCCCATGAAGTTCGACGACTCCAACGACCAGCAGGCCATTCAGGACTGCCTCGACGAGGCCGTGCTGGCCGAAGAACTCGGTTTCGATGCAATCTGGCTCGCCGAACACTACTTCACCGGCGAATGTGTCTACGGCGACCCCCTCGTCTTCGCCGCCGCCATCGCCATGAAGACCAGCCGCGTCGAGCTCGGCTTCGGCATCCTCGAGCTCCCACTCCACAACCCCGTCCGCATCGCCACTCAGACCGCCCTCCTCGACAACCTCTGTCAGGGCCGCCTCATCGTGGGCACCGCCAAGGGCTCCAACTACAACGCCTACGAGTACATCGGTTTCGGCACCAACCCCGAGACGGGCGTCGACCAGATGGAAGAGGCCGAGGAACTGCTCATCAAGGCCTGGACCACCGACAACCTCGAGTTCAAGGGCAAGCACTACCAGGCGTCCTTCCCGATGGTCCGACCCCGCCCCTACCAGAAGCCCCATCCGCGTCTTGCCCGTGCCTGCCTCAATCCCGACTCTGTCCGCGAGATGGGCCGCATCGGCCGTCCCGTCCTGCTGCGCGGCCGCTCCACCAACGCCACCGCCGCCAACATCCGCGTCTACCGCGAGGCCATGGAGGAGGTCGGCTTCGACGAAGCAGCCATCGAGCACAACCTCGACCAAGTCTGGGTCTGGCGCGAAATGCACCTAGCCGAGACCGACGAACAGGCCTACGAGGAGTTCCTGCCCGCCCAGTACGACGCCTTCACCCGCATGGAGCACTACCGCACCCGCTGGAACCCCGCCGAGTACCCCATGGAGCGCCAGACCCCTCCCATGAACCGCGAGGGCTACGCCGACACTCCCGACCCCGACGCCGCCGAGAACATCATCGGCAGCCCCCGTCGCGTCGCCGAGCAGCTCTCCCAGATGCGCGACGCCGGCATCCGCAACCTCATGCTCACCAACCGCGGCCTGATGTCGAAAGATAAAACAACAAAGTCCCTGGAGCTATTCAGCCAGCAAGTAATGCCCCACTTCCACCCCTGACTCCGTCCCCTGCCATCCAGAACCCAGGCATCCTGAACCAACCCCCGTCCACACACGCATCAGCATGGAATTGGGTGGTACGCCCAGCCTCAGCGAAGCGGCGAATTAAACCGGGCAGGATGGATGGCCGCCCTCGCGGCACTATGACGAAGGCGCGACCTGCACCGTAACAATATCTGTGTCGTGGTATTTGTGGTGGCGGACTGAAGAGGCGTAATGACGTAAGAGCCGGAAGGATATTTCGCGCTCGTCCTGTATCTCAGGCTGTTCGTTCAAATAGGCCAGCTTGTCCTCCAGATTCCCGCCCTCGGTGGTCACCACAAACTCCATCTCGATGGCGGCTTCCGCGCGACGGGCAGAGACAATCAGGTGCTTTCCAGCATCCTCCTCTGGCTCCCCATCCTGAGACAGCAGGCTCGATAAGGTTTCCTCGCCGGCCGACCTGAGCCGATTTGTTGATGCCTCGTTCCAGCCGGCGCTGACAGCGAATCCCTGGAGGAAGGAGTCAATTCTGGGCAATGACGACAGGTTCATGGCCACATTCAGGCGCCTGCGACGCCTGGAAGTGTACTCCATCAGCAGGGTGAGCAAAATTACGCACACCGATCCGGTGGTCATGCCGTTGCTGAGCAGAGTCCCCAGGGTTCCAGTCAGCAGATCGGGCAGGATCACCTGTTTCTGAAAACCGATGCCTATCCAGAGAGATACCCCTATCACCGCGGCTTTTCGTCCGTCCACTCCGTCCCTGAAAACGGTCCTCATCCCCTGCACAAAGAGGAGTGACAGCATGAAGATCATGTACGCCACCAACACAGGGCGTGGGGTGGCGACAACCAGCGCTATCAGCTTCGGAGAGAACGCCACCGCTATCAGAATCAGGCCTCCGTAGATCCCCATGCGCCGCGCCGCGACACCGGTGAGCATTACCCGCGCGGAATTGGCCGCTCCTATCATATTGGGAAGCGTACCCAGGGCAGCGGCAAGCAGATTGGTCAATACCACCAGGTTGTGCGCCCCTTGAACCACCCGGAAGTCGGTGGCCCGGGGCCTGCGCCAGGCTACCTGCTGAATAACGACGGTGTCCGTGATCGAATTGATGGTGGTTGCCATGTTCACTATTACGAAACCCGGCAGAATCCCCCAGAAGGTTGCGCCAAAGCTGAGGTCGAATCCAGGCCAGGTAAAACTGGGAAAACCGATCCAGGAAGCGTCCATAACGTGCTGCCAGCCATATGCCCCGAATGGCGCCGCTATGATGCACCCAACCGCGATCGCGACGACCGGCGCCCATTGCTGCCACTTGGGCGAGGCGAACAGCCTCAGCCCCATCAGGATGAACAGGGTAGTTCCCGCCAGGATGGGCGCAGCCACCGGCGGAGCGCCCTCTGGCAAATCAGAAAGCCTGCCGAGTACGACGGTTATGATCGTTGAGGCCAGCAACATCAGGACCGTTCCCGCAACCAACGGGCTGATGACACGCCTCAGCCAGGAGAGCCTGGAGATGAACACGAACTGTATCACGGCCGAAGCGACAATCAGGGTCGACAGCAACGCCGGGCCGCCGGCTTCCAGCGCTGAGATGCAGATGGCGATGAAGGCGGATGCGGAAGCTACGCTTAGGGAATATCCCGACCCGAATCTCCAGAGTCGAAAGGTCTGCAGAATCGAGCCCAGTCCGCAGACCACGAGGGCGGAAAAGAAAATCCAGGACAGATAATCCTGGGATTGCCCACCCGCCACAGCGATGATAGAGGCCGTGGCGGCCATTGCCGCCATGCGGGTCATGACACTCTGGAATCCGTGAGCCAGGGATGCCGGATGGCTGGGCTGCTCATCCGGTTGATAGACCAGGTTGTCGTTTACCTGAGACATTGGGAATGCCCGTTTGCAGACATATTAGTGCTACCAGACTTTAGTGCTACCAGACTACTTTTTCAATCACGGTTCGAGCAGAGACATTCCGGGGTGCGCGAAGGGCGGTACGTCGCCCCGTATGGGAACGTCTTGTCCAACCACTGCAAGTTGCTCCGCTTGCAGCCACCGCAGCAACTCATCAGTCCCGATGCTCTCCCTGAACAGCATTCCCCGCGCCAGACTGCCGTTGCAATACTAGTCCCGCCTCTCAGCAACCCACGAGGAAGCAGGCTTCCGGCACACCTAGCGAACCGTCACTGCCGCGAAGGAACGTCACTCTCGCGAAGGCGGGGACGGGAATCCCAATCCCAGTCCACCCCCGCACCCAGTATTACAACGATGGTTCATAATCCGGGCAGACTATGGCTGGAAACCATGTCTCTGAACGCGGAATCGCAGATCTGTTTTTCAGTGGCCAAACGGCCATGAATGACTGATCAGAGGTGCTTTCCTGCAGATCGTTGTTTTTAAACTAGTCTCGATAACTCTTGAAGCCAGGCGGGCACCTTAGCAGATCCGAGGGTATATTATTGCGGGCTCCGTTGTAGAGGACATTCCAATCCTCGAGGGAGTACACGGTTACGATCTCATCCGCGCTCAACTTGCCGTCCGGGCGGGAGCCGCTTGGAGTCAAGAGCAGTTGCGGCGCTCTCTTCCTTTCTTCATCCCAGGTCAGGCCCTCAGCCAGGGTTGGCGAATCCGGGTCTAGATTAGTCACCTGCTTCAGATCGATGTCTATCTCCACGAGAAGGGCAATTACGTTACCCCACGGCACCGGACGTTCAAGGATTTTCGTCCCCCCACATACATCGTGGCGAAAAGGACCATCCGTTTTCACAGCGTTTTCCCATTGAACAGTGATGTAGACAATGTGGTCTGCGGTCACGCTTCCTATAAATTCTTCAACCCACCAGTTCTGCTCTTCGTTGACAGCCTCGACCAGTCCTGACGCCTTCAGGATGTCCAACGCTGTTTCATGCTTGGCAGGATCCGGGGTTGGTTCAGGTGCGTAGACCTGGGAAAACATGGTGCGGTTGCCAACACTGGTCCGCGCTGAATATGCTCTGGTGAGAAAGTTGACGGGATTGTATCCAGCATCGTATGGACCGGCGCCGCAGAGGTCCTGTCTGCGTTGGAAGTCCCCAGCAGTGCCGTCCTTGATCTTAGCACCGGACTCGAATTCGTAGACCCCCACTGAAGCAGAGCTGTTTAGGGGCTCCCAGACCGGTAACGGCTCGTCCCATTGGGTCTGTTCGGGTCGATTATCACGAGTGACAGGTGTGAGTTCCCTTACGGTGCCCTGGTCCATGTGGACCAGCACCTGCAGCCGGGTGATGTCCTTTATCAATGCTGGGGTAACCGCAACCCGGGTATTTCGGCATACCAAAGACTGCCATGGGCCCGAGCTTTCAACCGGTAGCTCCCACCTGACCTAGACCTCGATGACAGAAACACCGTCAATCTCGGTTGCCCAGAATTGGTAGGCGTCCCAGTCTTGACCGCCGTTGACCTGCTCGACTATTCCCGATGTGCTGACGATGTCCAAGGCGGCTTCTTTCTGGAAGGCAGGGAGAGGAATTACCGTAGCATTTGGTGCCCCGAGGCTTATGACGAAGTGCGGGTCTTCCGGTGCCGTCGCGGCGACGCACGCTGACGTTGCCGACAGCAATAGAACTGAAATGAGAATCAGTTCAGCTTTCAATTTTCAGTCCCAATCTATTTCTGGAACCCCTGGTATTAGTGCGGCGGTCCCAGGCGCGAATGGCGGCGCGGCCCTTGGCGTGGGAGCGTATGGCCCTTTCGTGACTGTCCTGCGTATCCTCAAGCCAACGCAGCAACTCAGTTGGCACAAACCGTTCCCGGGGCAACATTTCCCTCACCACCCGGCAGACCTGCGGCCTCGTTACCCGGGGCATCTTTTCCCCCAACCTACTGCGGAGGCGTCGATTGGGGTTGGCGCAAGCGTCGGCTCAGAAGCGCGGGACGCTAACAAATGACCGGCAATCAGAACAGTATGCTAAATGTTGCTATGCTCCGAAGGGACGGGCTTGCGGGTCGAAGCCCTCGTGAGGCCATTCCTGTACAACATCCGGACGGCCCGCCCACATCCGGAAATCATAGAAAACTCCCCTCTTCCACTGCCGACAGCAGCCCGCTCACCCTCCTACCCCTTGAACCCCGGGTCAAACGCGGCCACCCACCCCAGTTCCACCTGCGCCTCCATCGGCACCTGCGACGGCGCCCGCCCGCCGATCGGCTCCCGCCCGATGACCTCCTGCTCCGCCAGCGCCCCCACTTGCTCCGGCGTCAGCCCCAGCAGCTCCCTCAGCGCGTAATCGTTGGCCTCGCCCAGCAACGGCGCGGGCCCGGCGATTCCCGCCTCGCTCCCCGAGAACTTCCACCCGCGCCCGATGTACTCCTTCGAATCCAGCCCCGTCTCCGCCGGATGCGTCACCCTCTCGAAGAACCCCCGCTGCCTGAAATGCCCGTCCGACAGCGCCTGTCTTGCCGTCAGCACCGGCCCGGCCGGCACGCCCGCGCCCTGCAGCGTCTCCATCACCTCGTACGACGTCCGCTGCTGCGTCCAGCCCGCCACCATCGCGTCCAGCTCGTCCTGCGCCTCCAGACGCCCCCGCACCGTTGCAAACCGCGCCTCGGCCGCCAGCTCCGGCGCACCGATTGCCCTTTGGAACGTTACCCAGTCGGCGTCGTCCCGCACCGCGATCGTCACCCACTGGTCGTCGCCGGCACACGGATAGCACCCGTGCGGCGCCATCGCAGGATGCCGGTTCCCCATCCGCCGCGACCGCTCGCCGTTGAAGGCGTACGCCAGCAGCCCCTCGCCGATGAACGACGCCCCGTTCTGGTACATCGCCAGGTCAACCCACGCGCCGCGACCCGTCTTCGCCCGGTGCAGCAGCGCCGCCATCACCGACACCAGCGCCGTCCACGTCGCCAGGAAGTCCGTGTACGAGTTCCCCACCTTGTTCGGTACATCCGCTGCCCGCAGCGCCCCCGAACCATCGTCCTCCAGGTACCCCATGTATGCCCCGGTGCCGTGGGTCGGCTCCAACGCCGACGCCATCGCCCCGAAGCTGCTCCACGGACCGCTGTGCCCATACCCCGTGTTCGACACCATGATCAGGTCGGGCTTCACCGCCCGCAGCGACGCGTAGTCCAGCCCGAACCGCGCCATCACCCTCGGCGTGAAATTCTCCAGCACGATGTCGCTCACCGACACCAGCTCCTTGAGGATGCGTTGCGCCTCTTCCGACCGCAGGTCCAGCGTCAGGCTCCGCTTGCCCCGGTTCAGCGTCTGGAACGTCCCGCCCTGCTCCCACCACAGCTCTCCCGGCTCGTTGTCCGGGAACGGCCCCGTGATGGTGCGCGTAGTCTCCATGAACTGCGCCTGGCACGTGTCGATCTTGATGACCTCCGCGCCCAGGTCCGCCAGGTTCGCCCCCGCGAACGGCATCGCGAACACCCGGCTCAGGTCCACCACCCGAATGTTATCCAGCGGCGACCGGCTCATATCACCCCCGCGTATCGCAGTGCTGCCAGCTCGTCCCGGCCGTACCCCAGCTCGCCGTACACCTCGGCGTTGTGCTGCCCCAGCAGCGGTGCCGGCGACGGCTCGTTCAGCGTCCGCTCCGCCACTCCCGTGCCGTTCCCATCCAGCAGCCGTGCCCCCATGCCCGCGTAGGCCGCCCTGCCTGCCACCGGATGCGCGACTTCGCTGAAGAACCCCCGCTCCTCCAGGTGTGGACACGCCATCAGGTCCCCCGCGTCCTGTGCCATCCCGAACACCAGCCGGCGTTCCCCCGACGCGACGAACAATGGGAGCCTGTCCCACTGCGCCAGCCCCTCTACCAGCAGCGCCTTCAGTTCCTCCCCGTTCGCTATGCGTCCCGCACCCGATGCGAAGCGAGGATCCTGCAGCTCCTCCAGCCCGATCAGGTCCGCCACCGTCTCCCACGGTTGCGACCCCTGCACCGACGGCACCACGTACCCGTCCCGTGCCGGCATCAGCTCCTCGAACCCCGACCCGCGCACCGGCCGCCGACCCTTCGTCGCGCCCATGTAGTTGTGATACGGCACCGGCTGCACCAGGTGCGCCGCCAAGCACTCCGCCACCGACACGTCCACGTGCTGCCCCTCGCCGGTCGCCATCCTCGCGAACACCGCCACCAGCGTCGCCGCCGCCGCGTTCGCCCCCGCAACGTACAGCGACTGGTCCAGCGCGTTACGCAGCGGCTCCCGGTCCGAGTCCCCCGAATGGTACATCAGCCCGCTCATGGCGCACGTGATGATGTCCGTCGCCTGGAAGTCCCGGTACGGCCCGTCCTGCCCGAACGGCGTTACCGACGTCACCACCAGTCTCGGGTGAGACACCGCCAGCGCCTCGTAGCCGATAGCAGACTCCCCCGACTCCGACGGCGCGAATCCCTCCACCAGCACATCGGCGTCGTCCAGCAGCTTCGAGAGCACGGCCCGCCCCGACTCGCTCCCGTATTCCAGCGTGACGCCGCGCTTGCCCGTGTTCAGGTACAGGAACGGGATGCTCTTCTCCAGGTGCGGGTCATCCCCCACGAAGGGCCCCATCCCGCGGGCCGGGTCTCCCTTCCCGGGCGGCTCCACCTTGACTACCTCCGCCCCGTAGTCCGCCAGCAGCTTGGCGCAGAACGACGGCGCGATCCCTGGCCCCATGTCCAGCACCCTCAGTCCGTCAAGCAAACTCTGTCCTCGCTGGTTTCGATATCCTCATTGGTCTCGATATCGAATATAGGCCGCCGCTTCGGCACTTTATTATCCCTGGCACCCGCAACTGCATTCCAGGTACTCAACGCCTTCGGAATCACACTCGTGGTCCGGCACATCCCCACCGGAAACGCGGGCGAGCACTTCAATGCGTTCCGAGTCGTGATAGTCCTCGCCTACCTCAATCGCATATTCGGTAATCTCAAAGATGCAGGACTCGCAAACAGGAATCCCCGGTATTTCTTCGCTCAATTGCTCCTCTTCAGCAGTGTCCTCAATTCCACGGCAACCCCGTACGTCTCAACCGACCGGCCCTGACTTGCTGCCGGTTCGTCGCCTCCGGACCCCTAGTCCTCCGCCTCCCACACCAGCGGCAGCTCCTGACTACGCCGCGGCAGCGCCACCGTTCCCACGCCCGACGCAGTCTGGTGACCCCGGCTGTTGGTCAGCGCCACCGTGCAGTCCACGTGCCCGATGCCGTCCACCTCCCGCAGCCCGGTGACCAACCCGTTGGCCGTCAGCACGTCCCCGGGGTAGTCCATGCCTCGGTGCTGTACGTAGAAACGGCGAAGCCACCCGCCATGACCGGCGAAGTCCGCCAGCAATTGCCCCAGGTACTGGTTCTTCAGCGAGCCATTGACCACCACGTTTTCCAGTCCCTGTTGCATCTGCGCGAATGGCAGGTCCCAGTGGATGCGGGCATAGTTACCGTTGGCCGCCGCCCATCGCACCAGGTGAGTCGTCGTCAGCGGCCCCTTGACCACCGGAGGCAGCGACATCCCCTCGCTGACATCCTCGAAGTACACCTGCGGCCTGTCCGACGGACTCGGTCGCGCCACTTCCTCTCCCGGACCCGGCGGCGACAGGTCCACCGTCTGCAGCTCGTTCGCCACCATCGCCCCCTGTTGCGGAGTCTCCGCATCCTGGTCGAGCGCACGGTGTATGCTCACCCGTCGCGCCAGCAGCAGCACCTGCCCGTGCTGGTCCGTCTGCGTCTCCAGCCTCTCCACGAACACCAGCGGCCCCGACCGTCCCTGCTTCTGGAAGATGTCCAGCATCTTGAACTGGCGCGTGACCCAGCTCCCCACGTACGGAGGCCGTAGAAACTGCCAGTCGCTCCCGCCGTTCAGGCCGTAGCTGTTGAACGGCAGCGGCACCTCGAAGTGCGATTCCTGGCCCGCCCCGAAGTACCCGATGGGCGGCGTGATGTCCTTCCACGTCGCCAGCGGCGGACAGATGATCTCTCCGAACCTGCTGGCCTCGGCGGCTCCCCGGTCCACGTACAGCAGGTTCGGGTCCTCCGTCGCGTCCGCCAGGTCGTATATCATCTCCTCGCTGATGGCAAACCGGTTCCGTTCCGGCGGAGTCTCCGTCCCGATGAGGGCCCTTACCTCGTCCGTTATCAAGCTGTCGGTCACTGCGTTCCTCCGCTGCCGTTCGCCCCGCACACACCGGAGCGGCTCGTCCAATTCACGGCTGGCAGTTTACCATACCCCACCCGCCGCGCAGCCCCCTCCCAAGTCCTCCCCGCCCATATCTCTCGCTGGCGCCGCATTGCCACATGGGCAATCTCTCGGCAAACGGTCCTCCCTTCCCGCTACACCCTCCTTCCCGCGCAGGCGGGAATCCAACCCCCCTCGTCACCCGATTGAATCGCCCGATACAGGACTCCTGTCTCCTCACTGCCCCCTTGCCAATCCGAAGATCTTCCTGTAGCATAATTATAGTATAAGAACATTTGTACGTTATCGCAAATCGAACCCGGCCACTGAGGCCCCGCGATGTCCAATGTCCACAAAGCGCAAGAAGACCTCCGGCTCCCGGACCCCTGGCAGCCCCCCCGACGCTGAGCCCCGGACAGAAGCCAGCTCCCAGTCGTCGGAAATGAACGGAAATGAACGGATTTTCGGAATTTCTGAACTCACACTCCGCCAGCAGTCCGTGCTCCCCATCCTCGCCGTTTCCCGCTCCATAGCCCAGGCCGCCCGCGACGCCCGCGTCGCCGAATCCACCCTGCGGCGTTGGCTGAAGGACCGTAAGTTCCGCGAGGAGCTCGACTCCCTCCGCAAGGAGTCCTACGACCTCGTTCTCAGTCAGGTCCAGGCCGTCCTGCCCGCCTGTATCTCTGTCGTCGCCGAAACCGCCCTCGAGAGCAGTGAACCGGCCCTCCGTTTCCGCGCCGCCTGTTTCCTTATCAACTACGCCACGAAGGTATCCGAGGTGGACCTGCTTCATGACGAGCTAAAGGATCTAGACGAGGCCGTCTCTCAGTCGAAGAAGGCAAGCCCTTTGTCATTCCGTTAGCCCCGGACCCGTCCCTTGATGGGATACAGGAAGCTATCTCATAAGTCTCCTCCCCTCTCCGGGAGAGGAGAGTGTCAAGATAAAAGTGAGACCCCTCAAAACAAACGCTCTGCCTCCTCCGCGCCCCCTCTGCGTAATCTGCCTTTATTTCCACTGGGGACAGTGCCCCGGGTATGTCAGGAGAAATAGCCATGACCCTGGCCCAGATCAGACAACGTGTAAATACCCTGAACCGGAAATTCGTCCTCGCCCTCTCCGTCGTCCGCGCCCGCCGCGTCGCCGAACGCGCCTGCCAGGACTGGACCGCCGATCACGCCGACGGAAAACCTCTGCCCGACCCTTTCCAGGCCGTCGCAAGGGTGCGTGAAGCCGGCATCCGCAACGCTGCCTTCATCGACTTTCAGAGATACATACAGCACTGCGTCGACGAAAACCGCTGCCCTGAGCCCCGCGGCTTCCTAGAATCCCTGCTGCCCCGGGCCTCCAACGCCGGCCTCGTCCGCGCCGCCCTGCACTTCGACGCCCGCCCCCGGGACTGACCACCAGGAAAATCGCGTCTTAAACGCCGGTGCCCTCAACAACCCGTCTTTCCCGCGCAGGCGGATATCCAAACCCCCGTCTCCCGACGCAACTGCCAACCTGCGAGGGCTGAGAACGCAACCCAACCCAAATCCAATACCCAATAATCTCTGTGCTCTCTGTGGTGAACCCAGCCCCCGGCACCCTCGGTGTTTAATCCACCCCCCGGTATCGCCATCGCCCGATTTGCGGGATAATACCAACGGCATCCCCGTAATGTATCTGCGAGGTGGCAAATATGTCCCAGCTCAGCGAAATCGCCGCGTCCGTAGGCGCCCTCCTGAAAGAGACCGGGCAGAGCATCAGTGTCGCGGAATCATCCTGCGGCGGCCTGCTCTCTGCCGCGTTGGTCGCTATCCCCGGCGCGTCCGCCTACTACGTCGGCGGCAGCGTCATATATACCCGCGTCTCTCAGAAGGGCCTGCTCCACGTTCCCGACGAAGCCATGGAGGGCCTCCGCGCCAGCTCTGAGCCTTACGCCCTGCTCAACGCCCGCACATCCCGCGAGGCCCTCGGCACCGACTGGGCCTTGGCCGAGACCGGCGCAAGCGGACCTACCGGTAACCGCTACGGCGACAACTACGGCCACGCCTGCGTCGCCGTCACCGGACCCGTCGAAAAGGCCATCACCATCGAGACCGGCGACCCCGACCGCGAGGCCAATATGTGGGTGTTCGCCGAGCGCGCCTTCCAACTCCTTGAGGAATGCATCCGCGAGTCGCAGGCATAGGGTGCAAACAGTGCGCCCGATGGAGATTGACCAATGACCGCAGTCGAAGCGAAGCTGGCGGAACTCGGCTACGAGCTTCCGCCTCCCCCGGACCCCGTCGGCAACTACCTGCCCTTGGCCCGCAGCGGCAACATCATGTGGATGGCCGGCGTCGGCTCTCGAATGTCCACCGGCGAACACATTTCCGGCAAGGTGGGCGCGGACCTCTCCCCCGAGCAGGGTTACGAGGCGGCTCGCTGGGCCGCCCTCAACCTCCTGTCTCGCATGAAGGCCGAGCTCGGTGACCTCGACCGCGTCACCCGCATCCTGAAGGTCGTCGGCATGGTCAACAGCGCCCCCACCTTCACCGGGCAGGCCGCCGTTGTCGACGGCGCGTCCGACCTCTTCGTCGCCCTCTACGGCGATGCGGGACGCCACGCCCGCTCCGCTCCCGGCATGGCCGCCCTCCCCGGCGACACCGCCGTCATCTGCGACTGCGTCATAGAGGTCGACGGAGCCTAGCGCCAACGGTGAAGGACGTATTGCTCTACAACGAGCTGGCCTACCTGTGGCCCGCCATCAGCCCGCCCGAGGACTACGCCGTGGAAGCGGATGACTGGCGCAGGGCGATACGACACTACCTCGGCGACGGACGCCATCGCATCCTCGAGCTCGGAGTTGGAGGCGGCCACAACCTGTCGCACCTCACCGCCGACTTCGACGCCACCGCCGTCGACATTTCACCGAACATGCTGGAGCTTTCCCGGCAACTTAACCCCTCCGTCGAGCATCATCTCGGCGATATGCGTTCCTTCCGGCTGCCCGGCCGTACCTTCGACGCCGTGCTCATCCACGACGCCATCTGCTACATGCTCACCGAGGTCGACCTGCGGGCAACCTTCACCACGGCCCGCGCCCACCTGCGGCCAAGCGGACTGCTGGTGGTAGGCCCCGACCTCGTCAGGGACACCTTCAAGCCCGGTATGAAGCTGAGCTGGTCGACGAAGCGCGGCAACGTCGAGATCATTACCCGCGAGACAGTCCACGACCCCGACCCTACCGACACAACCGTGGAGTCCTACTTCACCTACGATATCAACGAAAACGGCTCACACCGCGTGGAACGCGACATCCACGTCACTGGCCTCTTCCCCATCGCCACCTGGCTGTCCTTGATGGAAGAAGCCGGCTTCAGGACCGAACGCGTCCCCATCCCCGGAGACGGAGACGGCTGCGGCGAACACCTCTTTTGCGGCCTCCTGCGCCCCGGGTAATTAGCCGCGCGGCGAACACAAAGACAACCGCAGAGGGAGCAGATGGATTACCGATCTCTGCGTCCTCTGCGGTTGCTACGCGCTCTCTGCGGTTAACGTGACCGGGTCTTCAGGGCAACTTAGCCCAGCAGGTCCTCGGCCATCTTCTCCAGCTGGTCGCCCATCTCCTGCTCCGACTCGCAGTGCGTGGGCCAGACCGAGACCCGGAGGGCCCCGGCGTTCATGAAATCGTCAACCTGCTGCCTCGTCGTCCCGGGAGGCTGCCCGAACACCGAAATGGTCAGCGACTCAGGGTCGCGGCCCCGCTCATCGGCCAGCACTTCCAGTATCTTGCGGCTTTCCTCGATCTGCTGCGGCGTTACCCGGTTGGGCAGCCAGCCGTCCCCCCACCGGGCCACCCGTTGCAGCACGTTGCGGGCCATGCCTCCCAGCAGCACTGGCGGGTGCGGGTCCTGCACTGGCTTGGGGTACATATATACCGGCGGGAAGTCATAGTACTGGCCGTGGAATTCGGCCTCGTCCTTCGTCCACAGCTCCTTCAGCGCCAGCACCGCTTCGCGGGTCTGGGTCCAGCGGTGGTCGAAGTCGCCGCCCATCATCTCGGTCTCTTCACGGTTCCAGCCCGCGCCGATGCCGAACACGAACCGCCCGTTGCTGTGCCGGTCCAACACCGATATCTCCTTCGCCAGGATCAGCGGGTTCCGCTCCGGAACCAGCGTGATGCCGGTGCACAGCTTGATCTTGCTGGTGACTGCCGCCGCCATCGCCAGCGAAATATAGGGCTCGGAGAAGTGACCATACGTCCACGGGATCTCGCCACCGGTGGCCGGGAACGGGCTCGCGCTGTTCACCGGCAGGATCGGGTGTTCGTGATACCAGATGGACTCGAATCCCAGGTCCTCTGCCTTCTTTGCAATGAAGGCAGGGTCCAGGGTGTAGGCAGGCAGTGGTACAACAACGCCAACGGACATTTCATTCCTCCGCAAGAAACTCGCTCTAATCTACATGGTCGTGCCCAAGATTACCATGACGACCCCCGCCACGCTCAACACGGTGCCCACGGCCAGCAGCCAGTCCAGCGACTCAAGCCGCCGCAGGAACACCGAAGCCAGCGCCAGCGCGATGATGGGTTGGCTGGCGTAGATGGGTGTAACGATGGTGACTGGCGCCCTGCTCAGGGCATGGAACAGCGAGGCCACCGCCAGCCCCTGCAGCAGCCCGGCAATGCAGCAGATGCCGACATACTTCAGCGGCAGGTTCCGGACGCTCCTGATCACGCTGCGGTGGATGAATGCGAACAGGATCGCCCCGCCGATGACCAGCGCGAACCCCGACACGACGAACGGAGGAGCCAGGGCCAGCGCTCCCAGCACGTGGCGGCTGATGGCGTCCCTAGTAACGAACGCCACGGAGCCTCCGATGGCCAGCAGGTAGCCCAGCTTTCGCACCTCGAGGCCGCCGGCCTCTTGAGGTCTCCGCCTCGGCATGACGACCAACAGGATCCCGCCCACTATGATCGGAGTCCCGATGGTTACCAGCAGGTTGGGCCGCTCCCCCAATATCAGGAAGCCAATGGCGAAGGCCATCAGGGGCTGCAGCGAGATCATCGGCACGGTACGCGCCGCCCCCACCATCCGGAGGGCGGTATTGTGCAGCACCCGCGCCACGCAGTAGGCCAGGATGCCCATCACGGTAATCCAGCCGTAGACCTGCAGCGGCAGGACCTTGATCTCGTCGAAGTTGACGGCGAAGGCGATGCCACTGATAAGCACCGCGCCCACCAGCACCGTGAAGAAGGTGGCGGCAGGCGGCGGTATGTACTGCGTGCTCACCCGCATCAGGACGCTGCCAGTGGCGAAGCCGCAGGCCGAAAGAAAGGCCAGGATTACCGCGACTACCAACTCACGACAGCCAGTCGGCCACCCTTTCGCCGATCATTATGGCGGTCGCGTTGGTGTTGGCCCGTGGCACCCTGGGTATCACCGACGAGTCCGCTACCCAGATGCCCTCAATGCCTCTCACCTTGCAGTGCTGGTCAACCACCGCCATCGGGTCATCATCCAGTCCGATCTTGCAGGTGCCGGAGACATGCCGGGCCGAACCTACCGTGCGTTTCATCCAGAGGTCAAGCTGATCGTCGTCGTTCAGAACCTCTTCTGTTGGCGCAATCCTACCCTCGCAGATGTCGCGGTAGGCTTCGGTCTCCAGCATGCCAGCCGCCAGGCGCACTCCGTCCCGCAGCCGGCGAGTATCTTCCGGGTGCTCCAAGTAGCGATAGTTGAAGGAAGGCTGCACCGTGGGATCGGCGGAAGCCAGGCGAACCCAGCCGGAACCTTCCGGCAACTCCAGAACGCACGATACGCGAGCGGTACCGTCGTCGATCGTCTCACCGGTAAGTGCATTGAACATCGAGCTGGTCGTCATCATCATATCGCTGACGTGGGGCGAACCCTCTGCCGTGTACCGCAACGCGATGCGGGTACCAAGGTTGTCGGCCGCCAGGACGGTGCCTTCCTTCACCTTGTACGAGACCGTGGTTATGGCATGGTTCCACAAGTTCTGTCCCACGCCCGGAGCTTCATGAACTAGAAATCTGGCCGGAAACCCCGATTCTTCCCGAGCAGTCGTTTTCTTAACGTCGATTATCGATGAAACAGAGCGTGTTGCAACGTATTACATGCTTTACTGTGCCATATAAGACTGGAATACGCCTGCTTGGCGTAGCGCTAAACCCGGCCGATGGCTTTCCGGCCAGACTTCTAGTACTACAACGACGGGTTGTTTGGTAGGATAGTTGTCAAGATGATAGTGGGTGGTTTGGGTGATGGATGGGGCGAGTTTCGAGCGGGTTTACGACAACTTTCAGGACTTTCACGCCTTCTTCGCGGCCTCCTTCGGCCGCAAGCAGTGGCGGGAGCACAGCCGGAACTATCTTCAGGGGCTGCTGGTGCAGGCTGGGGAGCGGCGCAACGCCGAGAACCTGTCGGAATCGGTGGGCATCTCGGCCCGGGCGATGCAGCGTTTTCTGACCGAGGCCCGGTGGGACGATGCCGCGGTCATCGGTCGGCTGCAGGAATACCTGGCCCCCAGGCTGGCTCACCCCGAGGCGGTGTGGGTGTTGGACGGCAGCGACTTTCCCAAGCAGGGACGGAAGTCGGTGGGGGTAGCCCGGCAGTACTGCGGCAGGCTGGGGAAGGTGGCCAACTGCCAGGCGGGGATGTTCCTGGCCTACGTCAGCCCGCTGGGACAGGCATTGGTGGACAAGGGGCTGTATCTGCCCGAGAGTTGGATCTCCGACCAGGACCGGTGTGCGGCGGCGGGTGTGCCCGAGGAGCGGCTGAGCTACCGGTCGAAGACGGAGTTGGCCTTGGAGCTGCTGGAGCGGGCCCTGGGGTTGGGCCACCTCAAGGCCGGATGGGTTGCCGGGGACGACGCCTTCGGGATGTCGCCGTCCTTTCGGGAGTCCCTGGCGGGCCTGGGGATGCGCTACGTGCTGGACGTTCCGGGCAGCACTCCGGTCTGGCCCCTGGAGTTGGCTTGGACCAGTCCGGGGTCTCAGGGGTCCGGGCGCCCCCGCAAGCCCAGGCTCAGGGACGGGCAGCGTCGTACCATGGAGCAGCGCAGTGGCGAGTTGCCGGATAAGGCTTGGCGGGAGATAACGGTGGCCCAGGGAAGCCAGGGACCGCGGAGCTATATGTTCAGCGCCCAGCGGGTGCGGGTAACCCGGAAGGGCAAGCCGGGCCAGGAGGCATGGGCCGTCTACCGCCGAAACCTGGACGGCAGCGAGCCTCGCTACTACCTGTCCAACGCTGCCGAGGATACTCCCCTGGAGACCCTGGCCTATGTGGGCGGTTCCAGGTGGCCCATTGAAACGGAGTTCGAGACGGAAAAGGGCGACGTGGGCCTGGACGAATACGAGACCCGTAGCTGGTCCGGCTGGCATCACCACATAGCCATGTGCCTGCTGGGTGGAGCGTTCCTGCTGGGCCTGCAGCAGGACTGGGGGGAAAAAGATGCCCCGGATCACCCGTCCCCAGGTGTACCGGGTGGTGCGGGAAATGCTGCCCCGGGAACGGTTCGGACCGGAGGAGTTGCTGCTGTGGCTGGAGGATACGCAGCTACGCAACGAGCGGGCGCGCCGCTCCCACCAGAGACGCCGCTCCGCCCACCGTGAAGGCAGGATGGAGCCACCACCTTAAACGCGTCGTTGTAGTACTAGGGGAATGCCGAAGGCGTCCAACTGGTCGCGAGGGCCCACGCCCGAGAGCATCAGGATGTGCGGCAACTTCAGCGCGCCCGCCGACAGCACTATCTTGTCAGCCTCCACGACGAAGGTTTCCCCTCCACTCTCAGCCTCCACACCCACGGCCCGGTTTCCTTCGAACACAATGCGCCGTACGAAAACTTCTCCGCGGACGGTCAGGTTCAGGCGGTGCCGGGCCTGACTGAGGTGGGTAAGAGCAGTGCTCATCCGAACGCCGTTCATGTTGTTCATCGGCACCAGAGTTACGCCCAGATGATCAGGCCCGTTCATGTCGGCGGCTTTTCCGTGTCCTGCCTCCACGCAGGCCGTATGGAATACGGACTGGATTGCCGGCCAGTTGCCGTCGTTGTTTCGGCGACTGATGGGAAGCGGCCCGTCAGTACCGTGGAAGTCATCTTGGATATCCAGGTCCGTCTCAATCTCGCGGTAGTAGGGCAGCACGTCCAGGTACGACCATTCTCGGGCTCCCTGCTCGACCCACAAGTCGAAGTCCTCAGGCAGGCCCCGCAGGAAGACCTGTCCATTTATGGAGCCTCCTCCTCCGATGACCTTGCCCTGGGCCACGTGGGCTGGGCCCTGTTCTTCGGAGAGGATGCCAGTGAGTGCCCAGTTGTGCTTCGAGTCTGGCGCTTCGGCAGTGCGCGTATGCCCCAACCGGATATCGTCAGGAAGATTCTCCGGGTCCGGATAGTGGGGGCCCGCCTCCAGTATCAATACAGACAATTTGGAATCCTCGGAAAGCCTCGCGGCGACCACCGCCCCCGCGGAACCGCCGCCGACCACAACAACGTCGTACTTCATTTGACCTCCTGTGTCATGTCGATGCCCTTTTGCTTTGGGGCCTCGTCAATTGCTTCGGTGCTATATTGCCGCAAGAAACTCGTCGGTACTGATCACGGTGCCCTGCCTAGGATAGACTTTCTCGGTCAACACACGGTGGACTTCTGGGTCAGCATCGGAACAGGCGTCGGCAACTACGATGAAACTGTAGTTGACGTCAAACGCCCAGCGCACGGTGGACAGGACACAGCCGCTGGTGGCCACACCAATGACGATGAGGATGTCCTTCCCCATCTCCCGCAGGTCCACATCCAGTGAAGTAGTCGAGAATGGGCTGGTCCTGGTCTTGGTGATAATGCGCTCGCCTTCCGCGGGAGTGACTCCCTCGTGCAGTTCAACGTCGGGGGCGTATGCGGCGAATGGCCCGCCCCTGTGTACTACGTAGATGACTGGGATGCCAGCAGCACGTGCTCCCTCCAGCACTCGGGCGGCGTTGCGTATCACTGCTTCCGGTTCAGAAGTTACGTTGCTTATGATGCGCTGCTGAAAGTCCTCAATCAGGACAACAGACCTAGCCGGGTCTATCGTCAATCCAGTCTGAGTCATGGCGCTAACCTCAATTGCGTGTGCGTTGGATGCCTGACTTTAGCTCACTTCGTCGGTGGCCCATGTTCGAATCAGGTGGTGCGCGATGGCGGTGGGGCCGGGAATTGCCAGAATCTCACTCCGCTCCTCCAGCGCCAGCAGCACCTCTTCTCGGGTGAACCACTGTACGTCGGTCATTTCCTCGGCATCAAAGGAGATCTCAGTGGTCGCTGCATCAGCATGGCAACCGATCATCAGGGACGAAGGGAATGGCCAAGGCTGGGACGAATGGTAACGGACAGCGCCGACCTGGATGCCGGACTCCTCCATCACCTCTCGGGCCACCGCCTCTTCGATGGACTCCCCCTGATCCATAAACCCGGCGAGAGCCGAATATCGCCGCATCGCAACCAGACGCCCGCGAGATTGGCCCAGCAGGCAACGGTTGCCATCGTGCACTACGGTAATGATCACCGGGTCAGTGCGCGGGTAATGCTCGGTGCCGCATCCTCCCTCATCCTTCGGCGAACAGCGACGCACCTGACCGCCGCGTGCGATGTGGGTTGGGCGGCCGCAGACGGAGCAGAAGCCGTGGCGTCCGTGCCAACTCAACTGCGAACGAGCCTGAGCCACTATGCCGGATTCCCGACCACTCAAATACTCGGCGGTGGTGCGAGCATCCTCAAAAATCAACCCGCTGCGCTCAATAGATTCCCGGTCGCCAGCCGAGACGTCCACCACAAAGTGGGAACGCCCTTCCAGCAGGCCCAGGAATATAGGCTCGGTCTCGATATCCAGCCCTCTAACATCGTCCGCGCTGTGCCATCTCAAAGTCTGCTCGGCGGACACTGGCACATTGAGTTGCCACATTGCCAGCATCCGGCTGTTCGGATCATTGGCCTGGGCGGCAATCCAATCTTCGTCCCGACGCTCCACTTCGCCACGATCCATGGGGTTGCCAGCGAAAACGTGAGGTGGTCTTATGTGCTCAGGCCGCACGGGGCGTCCTTCTCGTCTTTCGTTCATAGCCTTATCCGATAGAAAATTGCGGGGCTATTCTACAACAAGCAGGCAGTCAGTATCCGTTAACCGCAAACCAGTTTGTATCACCAGGCCCCGGAGATGCAGGCTTGCATATAATTACCATATCCGTTCGGAGGACTCACGGATGGCGGAAGCAAGTAAGCGAAATAACGAGAATCTATGGAAGTTCGCCGAAGGATACGGGATTACCCGGCGCCGCTTCCTCAGTCTGATTGCGGCGGGCGGCGCGACTGCCGTACTCGCGGCCTGTGGGGTACCCAAAGCGCAAGAGTGGGCAGGGCCGAACACGCCTGCATCGCAAAAAGCGACCAATCCAGAAACACCCGCCAGGTTCAAAGACCCAACTCCCTTCATAGTCCATGACGACAAGAGCCTTGAGACCCGCCTGGAAAATGTACAGGGTCTCATAACGCCCAACCGTTATTTCTTTGTCCGAAACAACTCCGTCAGCCTGGATATCGACGCCGAAAGTTGGCGACTTTGCATCGAGGGCGACGCTGGAGAACGACCGATAGAGTTGACTTATCAACACATCCGGAGTCTGCCACCTCGAGTGCTGATGTGTTATCTGGAGTGCGCCGGCAATCATCGTGCGTTGTTCGACATTGTGCACGGGCGGGCCGCTACAGGAACTCAATGGAATACAGGGGGCGTAAGCAATGGCGAGTGGGTAGGCGCTTCGCTGCGGGACGTTCTAACCCTTGCTGGGATCAAGGACAAAGCGTCCAGCGTACTGCTGGTTGGACTGGACAAGGATTCTCCCGAGGGTGGATTTCGCCGTGCTCTGCCCGTGGAAAAGGCAATGCACCCTGACACCCTCCTGACTTACTCCCTGAATGGAGAGGACCTGCCGAGGGATCACGGCTATCCGGTGCGGGCCCTGGTGCCCGGGTGGGTAGGCAGCTCCAACATAAAGTGGCTGGGACGCATCGTTGTCTCTTCGCAACCTCAATGGACTCGAAACAACACAACGTCTTATGTTCTCATCGGCGACGAGTTCCCACCGGAGGGTGAAGCCAACGGGCAAGTGGTGGATGTGCAGAACATCAAGAGTGCTCTGGCATTGCCCTGGCCCGCCGAACTGACAGCTGGGCGAAATCGAATCCACGGGTACGCTCATTCACCCCACGGGCCGATCGCTTTGGTGCAATGGAGCGCGGATGGGGGAGTAGCGTGGGGTGATGCCGCGCTAACCACACCGCAGGTCCAATACTCCTGGGCGCGGTTCGATTTCACATGGGATGCCGAGCCTGGCGAGCTAGTCATAATGACCCGCGCCACTGACTCCGAGGGCAACACCCAGCCAGAAAGGATTCCTTTTAATGAGAAGGGATACCTTTTCAACCAGCCGGTTCCTCACCCGGTCAGAGTGTCTTAGACGACCCGTAGCAACGAGAAAGTGGCGACGTTCCTTGCGTCGCCACTTTCCTGTGAGAGTTTCCCGTTTCTCAGGTCACAAGTTGAGGGGATGTTCCTCGTAGTCCCTGACCTTGTCGTAGACCTGCATACGGTGCCGGGCTGCTTCCAGGACGTAAATGCTGTCGTTCTCGTCCACTTTAACTGACACCGGGCGGCGGAATCGCCATTCCGGCTCCAGGTCTACACGACGTCGAGCCTTGATGATGTCGGGATTAGCATCGATGTAAGTCTGAGTCCAAGGAGATGGCTGCTGGGCGTCTCCCACAAGCGACGCAATGAAGCGTCCGTCAGAGGAGTAGACCTGCAGCAAGTGCGCGCCCCAGTCGGTGACGTACACGTCACCGTCCGAGTCGACGGCCACCCCGGTTGGTCCCTCAAGGGCGCCAACTCCGGAAATTGAACCCTCGAACTTCAACATCAGGTTGCCGTCGGAGTCGAACTTCTGCACCCGATTGTTACGCCAGTCTGCAACGTAAATTGCGCCGCCGGCGTCTATGGTGAGGCCCCAGGGCATATCGAACTGGCCGTCGCCGCTGCCGTGGCTACCGAATCCGCCCAGGTACTCCCCATCCCGAGTGAACCGCTGAACACGGTGGTTCATACTGTCCACGATAACCAGATTGCAGTCGGAGTCGAAAGCGACACCAGCCGCGCCGTGAAGCTGCCCCTCGCCGCTGCCGGACTCTCCCCAGCTCGAGACAAAAGCGCCTTCCGGGTCGAAGATCGAAACGCGATTCAGGAAGTCGTCAGTGGCAAAGACGTTGTCGTCGCCATCCAGGGCTATGGCGCGAGGCCAGACGAACTGCCCATCGCCGCGCCCGAATGCGCCGAACTGTCCGAGAAACTGGTGGTCGCGAGTGACCCTGCTGATGCGCTGCCCCAACTCTTCGGCGCCTCGGTTGATGACATAGACGATGCCGTTGCTGCCCAGAGCCATGTCCTGGGGAGTCCAGAACCCCGGGCCCGACATTCCATACATACCCAGGCAGTAGCTGTAATCAAACACCCTGCCTGCGGCCACTGTCGTCAGCATTTTTGCACCTCGGAATTGTATTAGGGGCGCACGTTGGTGCGCCCCTGCGGTTACTGCCTTCTTTTTACGGTCTACACGAAGTCCATCTGCTCGAACTTGCCGCCGACGATGGGCACCGGGTCGAGGCGCAGCCAGCGGTCAATGATGGTCGAGTAGAAACCCCGGAAGTCGTAGTTGGGAGCCAGATCGCCCTGTTGCAGGTCCTCGGGCTTCAGCGACGGGTAAGTGCTGTACATTCCGCCCTTGACCTGATTGCCGATGACGAAGGCCGCGCCCGCCGCGCCGTGGTCGGTTCCGGTGCCGTTGTCCTTTACACGGCGACCGAACTCGGTGAACAGCACCATTATCAGGTTGTCGCCAGCATCATGCTCCTTGAGGTCGTCGAAGAAGTCGCTGATGGCGCTGGACATATCTATCCACAGCTTGGTGTGCATCGGCGGCTGGTTGAAGTGGCTGTCGAAGCTGCCGTGCTGGGTGTAGAACATCTGCGTACCCAGATCGGCCAGATACACCTGGGAGATGTCGCGCAGGTACTTGGCGATGGGGGTCTCGGCGTACTCGACAGAGGATGAGTAGCTCTCGGAGGCAGAGCGAATGATGTCGGCTCCCTGCAGAGCGTCGCGTCCGGTCTGCCCCAAGTAGTCCATGACCTCGCCTGTGCCAATCGCCGGGGCGTACATCCGGGCGAACCTGTCTAGGATCTGGGCTCGCTCGGCCTCAGCAGCCACCCCGGGGACGCTGGACAGCACACCGTATGACTCCAGGCTGGAAACCGATGTCACTGGCACGCCGCGCAGCGCGAGGGCGCGGGGCAGTCCCTGTCCGAAGTTGACGCCTTTAAGCACGTTCTCCGAGTTGGGGTCGAGGTCTCGAATGACCCGTCCGGCCCAGCCCTCGGTACCGACGACATCCGGCTCGCAGGTGTGCCAGATGTCCATTGAGCGGAAGTGCGATCGGGGAGAATTCTCGTACCCGATGCCGTGGATGATGGCTACCTTGCCCTCATCGTACAGCTTCTTGATCGGCCTCATCTGGGGGTTGAATGCCAGCTCGCCGTCAATGGGCAGGACCTGGTCTTCGGGGATGCCGACCTTGGGCCGAGCGTCACGGTAATGCCCATTAGTGTACGGGATGATGGTGTTCAGGTAGTCGTTGGCACCGGTCATTTGCAGCACAACCACCACCGGGTCTTTCTTGGTCGTAGCCATTGCGCTCCTCCGCTTTACTGTGCGATGGGGGCCGGCCCTCCGGGCCAAATAACTCCGGAGGGCAACATTCTTTAAAAGACTATGCGAACTGGAAGTCTCTTGATGCCGCAATCAGCGCCAGCATCACTCCGACCCTCTTTTCCGCATCGTCGCTATCCCAAGTGAGGTCCCCGCCATTCCGGGCCTGTTCCAGCAGTTCGGAGTAGGTTGCTTCTCCGACTTCCACCGGACCGGCCAGTTCCAGGCAGGCTTCCACCAACTGCGCCGGGGTCATCGTTCCGCGCTCCCGTAGGTTGCCGACGATGGCCTGCACGCCCGGCAGAGAAGTGTCGCCCAGAAGCCCGGCGGCGAAGTTGACGCGGCGCACCAGAGCACCACCGTCAATCCACTCCGCTCCAGTGTGCCAACTCTCGACGCTGGGCGGGTTGAGCAGTTCCTGGCCCTGGTAGGCGCACTCGAAAGCGAGCTGGTTGAAGCCGGGGCGAGGGCCAAGGTAGTTGCCGGCCATTTTTGCGGTACTGATGACCAACTCAGCGGGACTCTTTACGCGGGAGTAGCGGGCCGCCTTGAAGAAGTCGGAGTTGAACAGCGTCCGCAGAATCTCACGGATTTCGCCGTCGGTCCGGTTGTAGGTGTCAATCAGCGCGTCTATGGCCGCCGGGTCGTTGGGCGGGGTGATGTTCCAACTCGGCACCTGGGGCTCATCCGCCACGAAGAAGTTATACAGGTGGCGGCAAAGGAAGCGAGCGGTAGCGGGCTGTTTTACCACAATGTCTATGATGTCCTCGCCGTTGAAGGTGCCGGTCTGCCCCAGGAAGGTCTTCTGGCCGTCGTCGTGGTCCTCTGGCCGGTACTCGAAGTTCCAGTAGAAGCGTCCCAAAGGGTTGCGCGGAATCTTCGGCCCGATGGTCCAGCCGGTGAAAGCCCTGGAGGCCTCCTTGATGTCGTCCTCCGAATAATTGCCGACGCCCATGGAGAATAGTTCCAGCAGCTCGCGTCCCCAGTTCTCATTGATGGCGCCCATGTGATTGCCGTTGTTGTCCAGCCAGAAAATCATGGCTGGATTCCTGGCCAGTTCCACAAGGAGGTCGCGGAACTTGCCCATGCCGTGCTCACGGAACATGCCAATCTGCTGGGTCAGCTCCGGCGGATTGTCAACCTTGGAGTTGCCGGTGGCGAAAAGCTGGTGCCAGAAGAGGGCCATCTTTTCTTCCAACGGCCTCCGGGTGTTAATCATCCGGTAGACCCATTCGGCCTGGTTCAGCGGCGGGCCAAGAGCTCCCTCGTAACCGGGCATGAAGCGATAGAGCAACTCAACGTCCACGGCTTCCTGCTCTTCGGGGTGGAGCAACTCCTCCACCGTCGCCTCGTATCCCTTGACGGCGCGGGTTGACAATTCGTCGTGGGAAGCGCCGAACCCAGCTCGGCGCATGAGGTGGCCCATAAGTGCGATTTGTTCTTTGTCGGGCATATAAGACCCTCCTGAATCTACGGGTCTGAACAAACGATAGGGAAATTCGCGGTTTTTCGAGTATCGGTTTATGTGGTAATCCTATGATTTGTGAGCCTTACTGTCAATGCAATGAACGAGTAACCAGGGCAATCGCGTTTAGTTTCTGGGCACACAAATTGGGCTGGAATAGAGGTGGCAGTGAAATTGACAGTGCTTGCTTGGGTTCTGGGGACTGGGTTCTGGGTGCAACGGTAGACGGGGGTTTGGATTCCCGCCTACGCGGGAATGACAGGTCACAAGGCCTCCAGCGTTTAAAACGTGATTGCCCTGGACGCCAGTCTCAATATTCGAAGGTCCTCTCGTGGAGATGTAACATCCTGTAACATTTTGTATCATCAGTATCAATTTGGCTTTCATTTGAAACATAGCGCTCAGGCGATTCAGGGAATTCTCATTCAGAACAATTGTACGATATGCAGTGCTCCAGGGCAAGGGGGAGATTTCAGCAGCAGGGCAATCGCGTCTTATTTCTGGGCACACAAATTGGCCGGAATAGAGGTGGCGGTGAAATTGACAGTGCTTGCTTGGGTTCTGGGGACGACGGTAGACGGGGGTTTGAATTCCCGCCTACTTGGGAATGACAGGTCACAAGGCCTCCGGCGTTTAAAACGCGATTGCCCTGAACGAGTAACGCATATCGCTGATCAAAGTGAACGAATCCAGACAAGAACTCATGTGTAGGATCACTACTGCGCGCCACCAGGCGAGAAGCATCCAACGAAATAAAAACTCTAATGCGATTATCCGTAGCGTTGCGACGCAAGAACCGGACTCTCGGAGGGAAATTCCCCTAGCGTGTAAAGTTTTGTAACCTTTTGTAAAGTTTCGCCCTCGAGCCTGAGGGTTTTGGGTGCCATATGACGGGTGGCGGCTGGAGTTCATTATGATAATGGTACAGTATGACAATGGTACAGTCGTGTCGCCTTAACCGGCAACCGGAAAATGTCACAAAGGGACCGAGAACTGTCGCGATGCACCGCCGGGGCGAAGGGATGATCTCCCAGTAGAGAACGAGCAGGCAGTAGAGAACGAGCAGGCAGTAGAGAACGAGCAGGCAGTAGAGAACGAGCAGGCAGTAGAGAACGAGCAGGCAGTAGAAAACGAGCAGGCAGTAGAGAACGAGCAGGCAGTAGAGAACGAGCAGGCAGTAGAAAACGAGCAGGCAGTAGAGAACGAGCAGGCAGTAGAAAACGAGCAGGCAGTAGAAAACGAGCAGGCAGTAGAGAACGAGCAGGCTCAGTGCCTTACGGGGTGGTCAACAACTACAGCGGCGGGTTCAACGCAAGTTGTATGAGGCCGATGATGGCCCCGAGGCCTGCCCCGAACCAGTTGATCCAGCGCAGATGCTTGCCGGAGATAGACATCACCAGTCCCTCAACGTCCTTTACATCGAAGGTGTTGATACGATTGGTGACAAGGGATTCGACGTCCAGGATTCTGCTGAGTTCGGGCATTTGGCCACCAAGGAACCCGATGATCTGGTCGGCCAGATATTCGTCCAGCCGGTCGCCGGTTTCCTCTGACAATGGAATCAGTGAATCAAGGGTAACGGATTCTGCATCGGCATCACCGTTTGATCCCAACTGTCGGGCGAACTTACGGATGCTTTGGGGGGTCGCCGGGTCGGCCAAATAGCCGGTCATCAAGTTTGCGGTGAGGCCCGAAACGGCACCGGTACTGACTCCCAGTGTGCGCTCCGCCAATTGAGCCAAGGTCGATCCTGAATTTTTGTCGTAGAAGCGTTCCGCGGCTTCGCGCACACTGGCCTGAGACGTTTCGGCCAGAGCGGTGAACGCTCCATGGGTGGCACGGTCGGCCATCCAATAGATGGTCTGCTCGTTGTGGCCGATCAGCCACTTGATTCGCCTTCCGGAAATGCGGTCGAGAGTAACGCCGACGGCATCGGATATCAGGGCCTGCATATCCGGAGATTTCAAAGCCTCCTCGGCGTCGTCTATTACCTTGGAAATGATGACGGGCATATCCCGAATGGCTTCTTCCTTCTTACCGCTGATGCTCAGAATGACCCTGGTCATCAGCCCCTGATGGCTCACGGTCTCTTCAACGAGGTCCTGGCCGATCTTGACGAGCTTCTCCGACATGTCGGCCTGACGGAGCCAGTTGAACACCAGCCAAGTGGCAGTAGGCAAGTTGTTGCGAATGAGAGCCTGCAATGCTTCGAGATTTTCCGGCGTCAGGTACTCCTTCAACCTCTTGTTCTGGTTGAACTGGTCCCGCAGCCAGTTGTTGACGAACTCGGAGGCGGTATTGCCCAACTCCTCGTTTCCCAAAGCGGGCAAAACATTGGAGTGCACAAAGTCCGCCAATTGTCCGGCGCTGGTGATTTCCGATATGCGTTTGCCGCCCACAGCTTCCGTTGCCTGCTCGGCCAAGGAATGCACCATCCGAGCGCATTGGGGTGACTTGAGGAACGCAGCCAAGAGTTCCTCGAGCAGTTCTTCGGGAAATGCAGAATGGCCATCGCTTCGGCTGCCGACGTCTTCAGCGGCAGGTTGCAGGGCCAATGGGCGTTGCATCAGGGCACGGCGCCTCTCGCCGACCCAGCGTTTCAGACTGTCGCGGAATTGCGGGTTTTCCAGTTGCTCCCTGATGGTGTTGGGGGACAGCAACTGCTCGGACACCATGCGTCCGATGGTGCGGGCCAGATCGGAACGGTTGCGGGGGATGATGCCGGGTGTCAGAGGAATCTGGACACCGAGAATCCGCTTGGGGTTCAGCGGACGGAACAGCATCTTGATGGCGATACGGTTGGTGACGTAACCGATGATGGCGCCGAGGAGAGGGGGCAATATCCAGGGCAGGACTGCGAGGGCCGAGTCCATCGTTACATCCTTTCCCTGTATCGAAGCGACGGTTGCGCCGAGACCAAGAGCGGACCGGTTGCCAGAGGACGTGGAACCGTTGTCATTCCTGTTTTACTCTTCTTGCTACAGGACTTCAAGTAGAACGCAGTTGGTCCGGAGCAAGTTGACGGCGTGCTGCCGGATACTTCTCGAGCCTAGTCGTCGCCTGCCACCGGTTCGTCTATGAGCAGAACGTCCGACTGAAGGCTGGCGAAATCGAACTCGTCGCCATCGGCAGCCATACGTCGCATCAGGACCAGAGCAGCGGTGATCGCGGAGGAAACGACGAGCGCCGATACGAAAGACCAGAACATCTGGCCCCCGGTGGGCGCCGTCAGCATCATCGGCGATACGAGGTCGGGCTTGGGGTAGAAGAGCGCCCCGACAATGATACCGACTCCACCCGCGAGCAAAACGCCCCAACCGGGCATACGGGTGGAATAAAGACCGGTAAGCATCGGCACAGCGATGGCTGCGCCCAACAGGTCGGCTACGAGGAAAACGTAGAGCACGCTGAAGCCCTGGGACGCGACGATGATGGCTGGAACGGCCAAGACCGCAGTCACTGCGCGGGCCTGCAGCATCAGGGAATTGCGAGAGACTCCCATTCCAGCCAAGTCGGTGGCGAGGCTGCTGGCAAGACCATTCATCAATGTGTCGAGGGTGCTCATCGCCAGCATGAGGGCACAGACCAGCACCAGGAAGTGCATCCAAAGGGGAAACAGATCAGTTGCCAGGGCGAATAGAGCGGCGGACACGTGGGGGTAGGAGAAAGATTCCACCGATCCGTTGCCAACGGCGGCGATTCCCGCCATTCCCATCAGAAAGGTTATTGGAATGGCCAAAGCGGTCGCACCCCACAAGCTGCGATTGAGCGCCCGCTGGCTTTCCACGGTATAGACCCGCTGCCACAATCCCGGATGGAAGGCGTTGGAAGCGATGATGCCGATTATCAGGACGATGCCAAAGAAATAGCTACCATCGGAGCCGACCGAAAGCAGCCCAGCCTCGCCTGCGGACTCCCATACACCTTTGCCTCCCACCAGAACCGCCGCCACAATAACAATGAGCAGCATGGCCGGCATAAGCACCCAGAACTGGATGCGGTCGGTGTAGATGGACGCGCGGAGGCCGCCGTATGAAGTGTAGGCGACCACCACGATGCCTACTGCAATGGCAGTTGCCCAGGCTGGAGATCCGGTAAGGATGTGGACAGCCGTGGTGATGGCCGTCATTTCGGCGGTGATGAATATGCCCATGATGAAGATGATGACGACTGCTATGAAGATGAAGGGTACAGCACCGAACCGATGCCTGACGTATTCGGTGACGGAGTGGCCGTTGGGCATCAACTGGCGGAGTCGAGGCCCGACGAACATGTACAACACAGGAATTCCTGCTATGCCCAGAGCATAGCCTGCCAAGGAGATGACGCCGAAGTTGGCGCCCGTCTCGCCGGGGCTGAGCAGCACCCAAGTGCCGAACATCGACGCCACGAGGGTGGCGATGCCCACATTCACAGGGGCGTGATTGCGCGATACCGTGTACTCTTCGATGCTCTGCCGCTGTCGCCCGATATGGGTGACGCCCAAGTACAGGAATGCAGCGCAAACCAGGACCATCGCGGCAATTCCGACTCCAGTGTCAAGCACTTCCGATCCTCTTCCCTTAAGAAAGGTGGCCTCTCATTTGCCCAATTAATTCTACATAAGTGATGGTATGATCTGCCTTGTTTCCGGGGGTTCCAAGCAGTTAAATGCGGAGGCCAGCAATGACGACATACACAGGCCAGTCCATCAGGCGTTTTGAGGACCACCGCCTGCTCACCGGTCAATCTTCCTATGTTGACGACATGAATCGACCAGGGATGCTGCACGCCCTGATTGTCCGCAGCCCGCACGGCCACGCCCGGATTCGCGGCATAGACGCCAGCGCCGCTCTGTCGCTGCCGGGGGTATCCGCGGTCATCACGGCCGCGGACATTGCTGAAATAGCCCAGTTGCCAACTCGGGAATCCGCCGACGCTGACGAGTTGCGCCCGCCGCGGCATCCAGCGCTGGCGACAGACAAGGCCTGCTATGCCGGGCAGCCCGTTGCCATCGTTCTAGCGGAGGACATCTATACCGCCGGGGATGCGGTGGAATTGTTAAACGTTGACTACGAGATTCTGCCCGCCGTCATCGACCCACTGGAGGCCACCGCCGAGAATGCGCCAGTGATTCACGAACACCTAGGGAGCAATGTGGTGCTCAGGACGGTCAACGCTGGGGGCGACCTGGACGGGGCGGTTGCAGCCGCTGACTGCGTGATTCGACAACGTTTCGACGTGCAGCGCCTGGCGCCGGCCCCGATGGAGCCACGGGGGCTGCTAGCGGAGTACGACGCTGAAGCCGATTTGCTGACGGTTTGGGACTCCACGCAGCACCCTCACGAAATTCGCGAGCACCTGGCGCACCTTCTCGAACGCCCCATTGAGTCCGTCAGGGTGGCCTGCCCTGACGTAGGCGGTGGGTTCGGAGAGAAGGGTTGCTTCTTCCCTGAAGAATTGGCGATACCGTACCTTGCAATGAAACTGGG
This sequence comes from Dehalococcoidia bacterium, assembly GCA_965261355.1. Taxonomy (GTDB): domain Bacteria; phylum Chloroflexota; class Dehalococcoidia; order Lucifugimonadales; family UBA3495; genus VXOI01. The sequence continues at coordinate 1,919,550 of OZ253464.1, forward strand.
GCGACCCATCAAGTGGGTGGAGAGCCGGCAGGAAAACATGCTCTGCTTCCACGGTCGTGGTCACAGCATAGAGATGGAGGCAGCAGCGCAAAGGGACGGTACCCTGCTGGGTATCCGAGTGAAAGTTACCGCAGACCTGGGGGCCTACTTTTTTATGTCAACGCCGACGGTACCCATTCTGACCAGTCACCGGCTGACGGGGCCATACCGCACCCCCGCGATGTCGGTGGAGGTGGTGGGGGTGGCCACCAACAAGTCGGTTACGGGAGCGTACCGCGGTGCAGGCGGCCCCGAGGCGGCATTCTGCATGGAACGAGCTGTAGACATGGTGGCCCAGGAACTCGGCCTTGATCCTGCAGAGGTCAGGCGGCGCAATTTCATTTCGCCGGAAGCCTTTCCATACGAGACTCCTACGGGCATCATCTACGACTCCGGGGAGTACGCTGCGGCATTCGAACGCTCCCTGGAAATGTCGGAGTACGAGGACTGGAAGGAACGCGCCCGACAGCAATCAGATGCCGACGGAGCGCTTATCGGCGTGGGCATTGCGGCCGTGGTGAAGGGATCAGGTGCGAAGGTGACTTTCCTTGAAGAACACGCACGTTGCATCATCGGACCTGATGGGGAGGTAGAGGTACACACCGGGATCTCGCCCCACGGCCAAGGCACGGAAACCACCTTCGCCCAAGTAGTAGCCGACGAACTTGGCATTGCGCCTGGCGACGTGAGGGTACGTCACAGCGATTCCGCAATCCTGCCCGCGGGCGGCGGGACGTCTGCAAGCCGAGGTGTCATCGCAGGTGGCACCGTGCTTTACAACGTGGTGCAGGGAGCTCGCGAGAAGCTTATCTCCGTCGCAGGGCACCTGTTGAACTGCCAGCCCGGGGACATCGAGTTGACCGAGGGCCGGGCCGTTGACCGCAACAACCCGTCCCGCAGCGTGCCCTTCGCGCAACTGGCGGCCGCGGCCCACAATGAGGAACTCCTGCCGCCGGGTCAGGAGCCGGGACTGGACTTTGCCGATTCCAACACGTTACGCAGGAGCCCGTACGCTTTCGGCTCTCACGTGGCGGTGGTGGAGGTCTCAAGGGAGAATGGGGCCATCAAGATTCTGCAATACACAGGGGTTCACGACTCGGGCAAAGTCATAAATCCCATGCTATACGACGGCCAGATACACGGCGCCATCGCCCAGGGGATTGGACAGGCTCTCCTGGAAGGGATGGTCTACGATTCGACCGGCCAACCCCTCAGCGGCAGCATGATGGACTACGCCCTGCCCAAATCCATTGACCTGCCCGACTTTGATCTGGACAGCACCCTCGAGACGCCATCGCCAATCACCGCCCTCGGAGTGAAGGGAATCGGTGAATTACCCACGCTGGCCGCGCCGGCGGCCATCGCCAATGCCGTGATGGACGCCCTCTCGCGCGCGGGGGTGAAACACATAGACACGCCACTGACACCGGAGAAGGTGTGGCAGGCTCTGCAGGAGGCGGGCAGCAAATAGGCGCTGGCATCCATGGCGAAAGACATCGGGGCGGTTTTATGAACCGCCCCGATTGGTCTCGCTACCGAATCTCTCGCGTCTAGTCTGAAACGGTCACTTCCGCTTCTTTGTAAGCCTCTTCGACGAAGCCGGGTATCTGCGTCCACTTGGGATTGGCCGTGTCGCGGTGCAGAGGCACGGCGTCACCCTCTGTGCTCTGCAGCCCAAGGGGGTGATAGACCAGCTCGATCAGGTTGCCGTCAGGATCGGAAACGTAAGTGTAATTTTCGTCTGTGTCCTCGCGGCGGCCCTGGTACGGATCTTCGCCTCCGGTACCGGTGAAGGCGCCGCTCGCAGATCGTGAGTAGGACACGCCCACCCTGTCCAAGTTGGCGAGAGCCGCATCCCAGTCGTCGACCTCGATTGCGAAGTGAACCCGGGGTATGAAGACAACTTCATCGACCTCGCTGGTGTGGATCTCGCCATTGCCGATGCGGAGTTGCAGCATCCGGCGGTTCAGGGCGGGACCGCGGTCGAGGAACTCGGCGCCCAACACCTTTTCGTACCACTCGCGGGTGCGTTCACGGCTAGTAATTTGGATGTTGACGTGGTGAATCATGTTGACCTTGGACATGATCGTCGCGCCTCCTATCTCCGAGGTGTGGTAGTTTCGCGCATTATCCGCGAACATCCAGCTTGCGGCAAGAGTTCCTAGCCCTCCAGAGTAGCAACGCTGAACACCACGGCGAAGGGATAGCAGTAGATGACCACGCTCTTGTGGATAGAAGTGTCGACACCTGCGGGTATCGGGTAGTTCTGGTTGCCACGATTGCCCTTGAGGTCACCGAGGTCCACGAAGCCTTCCTGCTTGACCTGCTCTGAGCGCTCCGGGTCAGGATGGGTGGACAGAACGACGTGCAACGCGGGACCATTGGTCACATTCAGGTCTTCGAGACGAAGGACTTCCGAACCTTCGGGAGTGCGGTAGATGGTGGCGGCGCCACTGCCGCGGTGGAAGGCATCGGCGTCCTTAAAGCTTCCCGTCGCGACCGCCTGTATCTCGTTCGAAGCCGCGGGCTGCGCCATCATTTCGGCCTGTTCGATAGCCTCTTCCATCATGCCAACCGCTTCTTCCGTCATCTCGGATGCCGCCTCCATGGTCTCGGCTTGGGAGGACTTCATCGCCATGGCCATGCCTTCCTCCAATGCGGCACGTTGCCCAGAGGTAACTATCAGCGGGGCCTCCCCGGTGTCCATATCGTCATCGTCAGAAGCCATAGCCGCGGAAACGTCAATGGCGGCCGGAGAGGGCATGGATTCCATCACAGGGGCATCAACTTTGGAAAACCCGGAAAGGACTTCTTCCACTTCCTCTCGTGCCATCCCTTCAGGAACCGTTGCAGTGGCGGCAAAGGGGAACTCTTCGTCGACCGTAACGTTGGTGAAAAGTGGAGACCCCAATGACCAGCCGAGCCACAATGTAACCAGCAAGAGGGGAACTGAAATAATACCCACCGGCTTGCGGTATCTCCAGACCACGAGGTGCCACCCGCGCCACCAAGATAATGCCAGGAACGCCGCTATGAGCACGAGGACGGCAGCTCCTATAGCCCATCGATACGGATAAAGGTCTGCCAAGGCCCTTTCGAGATCACCAAAGGTCGCCATACACCCTCCCTAACCCGATCCTGCGGAATCTTCGGAATCAGTATCTCACGCGGCGGGTTTAGTCACATTATAAAAGTTCGGCCTGATTACTGCCATTGTTTGATGATATAAGTTATCATGTGACGAAATTCCAGGCAGGTATTTCCAGTGGCAGGAGGATTCACGTGGCGAACCTGGAACACAACGGAAGCGGCAACATGGTTGGACTCTCCGTCAGGCGAAAAGAAGACTTTCGCCTGATCCAGGGAGAAGGATTTTACGCCGGGGACATACAGCCCAGAGATGCCGTAGAGATGGCGGTTCTGCGAAGCCCTCATGCCCATGCCAGAATCCGAGGCATTGACGTTGCCACCGCGACCGAACTGCCCGGAGTGCTGGCCATAGTCACAGGGTCGGAATTCAACGGGCTTTGCCACGAGCAACTACCGCTGGCCGGCGTCCGTGAGCATATGAAGGCCGTAAGCCGATGGCCGATGGCAGCAGATACCGCGAAATACGAGGGAGAGCCAGTTGCCGTGGTGGTGGCAGAGAATGCGTACGTCGCCCGAGACGCGATGGAGTTGATTGAAGTCGACTACGAACCACTGCCCGCCGTGGTGGACCCGGAGCTTGGGCTTGACGACGGCGCGCCCATCATCCACGAAGAACTGGGGACCAACCTCTGCGTCACCAGCACCAGAAGCGTCGGAGATCCTGATGCCGCATTTGCCGAAGCAGACGGAGTCCTGTCGTTCAGGCTGGTCGAGCCGCGGCTGGTACCCAACTCGATGGAGCCGAGAGCGGTTACCGCCAGCTACAACCGCGGCGTTGGAGAGGTGACCCTGTGGCTGTCGACCCAAGCGCCGCACATGGAGCGACGCGCCGTGGCCGGAGTACTCGGCATGGCGGAGAACCGGATACGGGTTCTGTCGAGGGACGTGGGAGGCGGTTTCGGAGCGAAGATCGACACTTATCCAGAGACAATCATGGCGGCTGCGCTGGCGATGCGCCTCAATCGCCCGGTGCGCTGGGTCGAGGAGCGGCAGGAAGAATTCACCTCCACCATCCACGGGCGCGGGGAAGTACAGTACGTGACGGCGGCCTATCGCAACGACGGCAAGCTGCTGGCGCTGCGTACGGAGTATTACACCGACCTTGGGGCGTACAGCTTCGGCGGAACTCACGGGGTGGCCGAGACGCTCACGCCCTCCGGTGCGGCTGGCGCCTACACCGTGGAGAACCTCGAGTGGACGGTGTTCGGGGTATACACGAACAAGATGACGGTCGGCCCTTATCGCGGCTACGGGCAGCACGCCACGGCTTACGCTGCAGAACGGGTGATGGACGGCATCGCGCAAGCGCTGGGGCTAGACCCGGCCGAGGTGAGGCGTCGCAACCTGATTCCAGCGGACGACTTTCCATTTCGAACGCCCACAGGTCGCCTCCATGACAGCGGCGACTATCACCAGGGGCTGGAAAAGGCGTTGGAACTGGCAGACTACACCGGGCTGCGACAAGATCAGGCCTGCCTGCGGGAACAGGGCGAACTGCTGGGCATCGGCATCGCCACGACAGTGGATGCATCGGGGTTCGGGCCGTCGGGGTCTCTGAGCGTAAGGCCCGGTTACGAGACGTCGACAGTGCAGGTGGACTCCACGGGGCACGTTACGGTGTACACCGGGTCGTCGCCGCACGGTCAGGGGCATGAGACGACATTCGCGCAAATTGCCGCAGACGAACTGGCCGTACCCCTTGAAAACGTAAGCGTGGTATACGGCGATACCGCATTGATTGCCCAGGGCACCGGCACCAGGGCGAGCCGGTCGATTGTCGTTGGCGGTTCGGCGGTGGCTACGGCCAGCCGACAGGTGAAGGACAAGGCGCTGAGGCTGGCTGCGGCCCTGCTTCGCACTGAGCCCGAGTTCGTCGAGTTGCGACGGGGAGGATTCTTCGCCGAGGACATCCCGGACCGGTACGTAACCTGGCGAGAAGTGGCCGCCCTGTCGACGGGCCCGCAGCCGGTGCCGGAGGGGGCCGAGCGAGGGTTGGAGGCCAGCGTCTACTGGGAGCCGGACAGCTACACTTTCCCGTACAGTGCCAACGTTGCGGTGGTGCGGGTGGACCCAGACAACGGGGTGGTGCAACTCCTCAACTTCTTTTCGGTCAATGACTTCGGGGTGCTGGTAAACCCGATGGTGGTGCACGGGCAGGTTCACGGCGGGCTGGCTCAGGGCATCGGAGCGGCACTTATGGAGGAGGCTGTGTGGGACGACGGCGGCCCGCTTCTTACAGGCAGCTTAATGGACTACGCGATGCCACTGGCGAAGCACCTGCCGGACTTTACGGTGGAGTTCATGGAGACACCCAGTCCCTTCAATCCGCTGGGTGTGAAGGGCATGGGTGAGACCCCCACCATAGCCGCAGTTCCCGCCATTGTTAACGCCGTTGCGGACGCGCTGTCACATCTTGGCTCCCCGAACCTGGACATACCGCTTAAGCCCGAACGGGTGTGGCGTGCGGTACAGGGAGGGTAGATGCACAGAGCCGCCGGGCCTGCATGCAATGAATCAGTCGAGGTTGCCAGCACCTGTCCGAAGTTTGACAGGACAATAGGGTGTAAGTAGTATCGGGAGCCGTCCACACTTGTTGAATTCCATGTCGGAGAACATATGAAATACGATTACATCGTTCTTGGGGCCGGCTCGGCAGGGTCAATCATGGCGTCGCGGCTGTCGGAAGACGCGGGGGTGTCGGTGCTGTTGATCGAAGCGGGCCCTGACTATCCGGAATTCGAGACGATTCCTGACGAGGTGAAGTACGGCTTCGCCACGGCGACGGACGTCATCACAAAGGACCACAACTGGGAGTTTATCGGCAAGGCCACGGATACCGCGCCGCCCATGCGGGTACCGCGCGGCAGGGTAACCGGCGGCTCCAGCGCCATCAACGGCCAGATGTTCCTGCGGGGTGTTCCCGAGGACTACGACGAGTGGGCCGAAATGGGCAACGACGAGTGGAACTTTCAGAGTGTGCTGCCCTTCCTGAGGATGATCGAGTCCGATACGGAATTCGGTGGGGATGACTTCCACAATTCGGACGGCCCAATAATCGCCAGGCGATTCCAGAGGGGCGCACTGATGCCGGAGCAGCGAGCGTTCTATGACGCAGCGCTGGCCGCCGGGTATCCCGACAGTCCCGACCAGAACCATCCAGAAGCATCCGGAGTAGGCCCGTCGCCGTTGAACAACCCCAACGGCATACGGTGGAGCACGGCACTGGGGTACCTGAACCCGGCCCGCCACCGGCTGAACCTGACGATACGCCCCAATACGCTGGTGCGCCGTATACTGTTCGAGGGCAATCGGGCCACGGGTGTCGAGGTTGAGAGCGGTGGAGAGAGATTCGTAGTCGAGGGCGAGGAAATTGTCCTCAGCGCGGGTCCGGTTTGTTCGCCGCATATCCTGATGCTATCCGGGGTTGGTCCGGAGGACCAGATTCAGGCCCAAGGAATCCCGGTGGTGCACGAGCTTCCCGGTGTGGGCCAGAATCTTCGCGACCATCCGTTTGTGCCGGTAACCTTCAGGACCAAACCGGGGCATGTATTCAATGAGCACGACCCACGGCTGCAGATGATGATGAGCTGGACGGCGGAAGGTTCCGATCTTCGCAATGACATGATTTTCGTAGTTCTGTCCTACGCGACTGAGGACTGGCAGCGGGACACTGAGTCGGAAAACGTTGATCCCATTGGCTTCAGGATTGCTTCAGGTCTGTACCTTGCGGTTGGGTCCGGAGAGTTGAGGCTCCAGTCTGCCGATCCTGATGCTCAACCCCTTCTGGACTACAACTATTTTGCCGAAGAGTTTGATATTCGGCGGATGCGCGAGGGTCTTCGCCTGATAGCCAGCCTGTCGGAGCATCCGGCGCTGGCGGAACAGATCCAGGAACGGATGAGCCCGACGGATGAAGAACTGGCATCCGACGACGCGTTGGACGCGTTCATCAGGCGCAATGGCACCACAGGGCACCACATTTCGGGAACCTGCAAGATGGGGCCGGCCTCGGACCCGAAGGCCGTGGTGGACCAACACGGACGGGTGCATGGGATGGAAGGCCTGCGGGTGGTGGATGCTTCCGTGATGCCGGACTGCATCCGGGCCAACACCAACGTCACCACGATGATGATCGGAGAGAAGATAGCAGACTACGTTCGCAACGGTCGATAAGGCGACGAGACACAGGGAGAACTGAGAGCGCTGAGGAGTAGTTCGTCCCCAGCGCTTTTAGCTTATGCGGGATTTAGCCTCTTCGGGAGGCGCTAAGTCCCCTGCCGGATGAAGTCGGAGATACGTTCGCCGATCATCATTGTTGTGCAGTTGGTGTTGGCCCGCACACAGTTGGGCATGATGGACGCATCGGCAACGCGCAAGCCCTGGAGGCCGTGAACGCGGCCCCGTTGGTCGACGACGGCCTTCGGGTCTGACGACGGACCCATCTTGCACGTGCTGGTAAGGTGAAGTCCACTTACCACATTCTGAAGGATAAAGGCGTTCAGGGCTTCGTCCGATTCAAGCTCTTCGTCGGACGGTTGCAGACGCTTCTCGATTATGCCAGCGAACGCTGGGTGCTCGCCCAATTCAGCGGCGATACGGATGATCTCGCGAGAGCGCTGCAGGTCGAACTCGTTTTCGAAGAACTTGAAATCGATCACCGGGTTCACGGTAGGGTCGGCTGAAACAATCCGCAATTCCCCGGCGCTTTCTTCGAGATTGATGAAAGTGTACATGCCCAGGCCGGTGACCGGTTGTCCGTCGGACATAGGGTAGAAGTCCGGATTGATCATTGAGCTCATGAGAATCTGCAGGTCATTGCGATAAGGGGACCCGGTGGCCGTCCAGCGAGCCACCGCCTGCATCCTGGGAGCATGTGCGTCGAGCGCGTGCTCATCTTTGGTCTTGAAAGGGACGAAGACTATGGGGTGATCCCGCAGGCTCTGCCCCACCCCCGGCAGTTCGTGCACCTGGGTAATTCCAGCCGCGGCCAGCTGGTCTGTCGGACCCACGCCGGAGAGCAGAAGGATGTGGGGCGAACCAATGGACCCGCTGCTGAGAACAATCTCGTCCGCCTCGACGACGAAGGTCTCTCCTCCCGACTCGACCTGAACGCCGGTGGCGCGCGTTCCGTCGAAGAGGATGCGGTGAACGTTGCAGTTTGCCTTGATGGTCAGGTTGAGGCGGTGCCTGGCCAAGCTGAGGTAACCCAAAGCGGTGCTCAGCCGGATGCCGTTGGGGTTGTTCAACGGTACGGGGCCCACGCCAGTGGCATCGGGGTGGTTCATGTCGGGCACGTCGGCCATACCGAAGCCAAGGCAGGCGTTGTAGAAGGCGGTCTGGTCAGGACGCCACTCGGCCCGGGTGAAGCGCCGGCAGACGATGGGGCCGTCGGAGTTGTGAAAGTCGCTGCCGCCGAATTCGGTGTCGGTTTCCAACTTCCGGAAGTAGTGGAGCAAGTTCTGGTAACTCCACTGGTCGTTGCCTGCGGCTGACCATGAATCGAAGTCCTCAGGCACGCCCCGAAGAAACACCTGTCCGTTGACTGCGCTGCTCCCGCCTGTGACCTTGCCCCGGGCGATCTCGAGTTCGCCGCTGGAGTCGGTACCTCGGCCGCTGAAATCCCAATTGTGGTGATGCGTCACCACGTCGACGCCAGAAGCGAAACCGAACTTGATCTCCTCGGGCAGGTGTTCAAAGTCGGGGTAGTCCGGCCCGGCTTCGAGCAGCAGGACGGAGCGGTGGGGGTCTTCGCTCAGCCTGGTAGCCACCACACCACCTCCAGATCCCGCGCCAATGACGATGGTGTCGTACTTCATACGGCCTCCGGCAATTACATCCAAGTTAACGGCCACTATACGTCATTTCGTCGAGCGGGGACACGGGCGGTAAATTTAAGGGAGACTGTCGGAAAGCCAATGGAATGCCCAGCCCACGATTTCCTGCCTGATAGTGTCCAAGAGTGTCCATTTTTGTCCGGAAATTTCCACGACCAGGCGCGGATAAAGGTGCACCGGAAGGACGTGACCGAGACATCACTGTATCCAAAAAGGGAATCAAAGAACCAAGCGGGCGAGAGAGATTCTTTACATCGTCAATATATACACATCACCCCATGTTCTCTATGGTGAGGGGATACACCGGTAAGGGGATACACCTCCGCTGGGCAACGGAGAAGTGTCATCAAGTCCACGTTTCGATCCAGCGACCCGTGGCGGAAGGGTATCAAAGTTACATTTGCGTAAATTTCTCCAGCCGGTACGACGTTTCAACTTGACAGCCCACTAGCTGCGCCTTACCTTTCCCCAAAAGCTCCTGGAGGGCGGACGAGTCAGTTGGATCGAAAAATCGCTTCTGACTGGACGATGTTTTTGTGAACTGATGCCGCAGGAGGGCAGCGTGACCTTGGAACAGACAATCGAGCACGACCTGAGAGCGCGAGATTCCGGCCCGCTGCTTGAACTCGAGAACCTGCAGACGCACTTCTACACCCGCCGCGGTGTCGTCCGAGCTGTAAATGGCGTGAATTTCACCATTATGCCCGGGGAGACCCTGGGCCTCGTGGGGGAATCCGGCTCCGGTAAGCCCCGATCCACCGAAGGAGGGCGTGTAGCGGGGTCCTGAAGATACAAGAAAGTGCTCCTGTGCCTCTGGGATAATGGTTTTGAGACGGAAAACCGGTCCCAAAGCAGGAGCGCCCAACAGATGCTATCACGCAACCACCCCGACCGTATTCGCATCGTCTTTGACGACCACCGTCTGGTGGCCAATGCCGGCCTGCTCCTGCCGGCCACTCTCGCCCAACACCTGGGCCTGGGGGAACTCGTAGACCATCACCTCAATCTCGGCAGCGAGCCGGGCCGGGCCAACACCGGCGACAAGATGCTGACCCTGGTTGCCTCTGCCCTGGCGGGCGGCGATTGCATTGACGACGCCGATGCGCTGCGCGCCGGTGGGACCGCCGGTATTCTCGACTGCAGGGTCAAGGCGCCATCCACCCTGGGCACTTTCCTGCGCAGCTTCCGCTGGGGCCATGTCCGTCAACTGGACCGGGTGAGCCGGGAGTTGCTGGCCCGGGCCTGGGCCGCCGGGGCGGGACCCGGCGACGCGCCGTTCACCATCGACCTCGATTCCACCATCTGCGAGACTTACGGACTGGCCAAGGAGGGGGCGCGACACCACGGCTATACCGGCAAGCGGGGCTATCACCCGTTGCTGGCCGTGGCCGCCGGCACCGGGGACGTGTTGATGTCCCGGCTGCGCGAGGGCCGGGCCAACACTGTTCGGGGTGCCGCCCACTTCCTGCGCGAGACGGTGGGACGGGTGCGCTACGCCGGCGCCAGAGGTCAACTCACGGTGCGGGCCGACAGCGGGTTCTATGCCCACGCCATCGTCGCCGTCTGCCGCAAGATGGATGTCCGCTACTCCATCACCATCCGCCAGCACAAGAGCCTGCGCCATCTCATCGAGGCCATACCCGAGACGGACTGGACGCCCATCCCCTTGTATCTTGACTTTGGCGATGGAGCCGAGCGCGGCAGACCGGCATTCCCTTGGTCACGACAGACCGTCCAGTAGCGAGGGTCGCCGCGCTCCCTACAAGCAGAGCCCGAACAGTTGCCTGGGCCAATCGAGCCCGTATCGTGCAAGGACGGGCCAGCGCTGACGCAGGAGGTACAGATGGAAGAGAACCCGAGATACATAGGCATTGATGTCTCGAAGGCGCAGGTGGATGTTGCCGTCCGGCCTACGGGACAGAGATGGGCCGCGTCTTACAACGAAACCGGCGTCGGGGAACTGGTTTCCCAGATCGTGGATATAGGTCCCGCCATGGTGTTGCTGGAGGCAACGGGCGGTCTGGAAGTGCCGTTGGTGGCGGCTCTCGCTGCTGCGGCGCTGCCGGTGGTGGTGGTCAACCCGCGCCAGGTTCGCGACTTCGCCAGGGCCACCGGTACGCTGGCCAAGACCGACTCTCTCGATGCGGCAGTGCTGGCCCACTTCGCCGACGCCGTTCGTCCCTCCGTGCGTCCTCTCAGAGACGCCGAGACGCAGGTACTCAACTCGCTGGCGGCCCGCAGGCATCAGGTGCTGACCATGCTGGTCTCGGAGAAGAACCGGCTGGGGACCGCTATCAGCGCCGTTCGCCCCCGCATCGAGGCCCACATCGCCTGGCTGGAACAGGAGTTGAACGACTTGGACGAGGGGCTGAGGCAGACTCTCCGCCGGAGCCCCGTGTGGCGAGAGAAGGATGACCTGCTGCGCACCGTTCCCGGCGTGGGGGAACAGGTTTCCCTCACTCTGCTGGCCTACCTGCCGGAGCTGGGAACGCTGGATCGCCGGCAGATTGCTGCCCTGGTAGGAGTGGCCCCCTTCAACCGGGACAGCGGCACCCTGCGGGGCAAGCGGGCCGTCTGGGGCGGGCGCGCCCGAGTACGAGCCATTTTGTATATGGGAGCGATGGTAGCCAGCCGCCACAACCCGGTCATCCGCGACTTCTACCAGAAGCTGCTGGCAGCCGGTAAGCCGAAGAAGGTGGCGCTCGTCGCGTGCATGCGCAAACTGCTGGTCATACTCAACTCCATGCTCAAACACGGCTCCACGTGGTGCGATATGACTCAGCCAGAAGTCGCTCATTTCTATTGACATTCAAGACAGTTGCTACTGGATGGACGGTGCCGCCGATGTGGCCGAGACCACCTACACTCCCTTTGAGAGTGAGCCCGGCGCTGCCCCGGTGCGGCTCATCGTCCGACGGGTGAAGCCCACGCCCGGTTCCCAACTGGCCCTCTTCGCCAGCTACAGCTATCACGGCTTCATCACCGACCGGGATGAGGAGACTCTCGAACTGGAGGCTGACCATCGCCGCCACGCCGAGATTGAGAATGCGATACGCGACCTCAAGTACGGCGTCGGGCTGAACCACCTGCCGTCCGGCCGATTCGCCGCCAACGGGGCCTGGCTGGCGATACAGGTGATGGCGCACAACTTGGCCCGCTGGACGGCCCGTATCGGCCTGGGTGAGCAGATCGTGACCACCAAGACGCTCAGACGACGGGTCTTCGCCCTGGCCGGACGGCTCACCCGCTCCGCGCGCCGGCTGACCCTGCATCTTCCCAAGGGTTGGCCATGGGAGGAGAAGGTCAGTCGCGCCTTGGCCCGGTTGCGAGCCATTCCACTCCTGGCCTGACGGCGCCCGTCCGCCAGTGTCCCAACGTCCCCGCAAACTGAACCTCCCCGCAAACTCGCGCCAGTCCGGTCCGCGAGCGCCTCTTGCCGTGTCCTCTCCCGCCATCTCGCTCACCACAGCCACTGTAGGCCGCCATCGGCGCCCCCAAAAACGCCTGCAGACCGCCGCCAACCCCCCATCTACCCAAATTCGAGCCCGGACCATCGCGCTTGTAACTCCCCCACCCCCCTTCCGGCGTCCTCACGCCGTCCATCGGTGGATTCGGGGTAAGACGATCACTTGCCTGTCGCTGCTGCGGCTACTTCCGCGTGGAGCGCGGATCGTGGACGGAAAGATACTCTTTCGAGGAACGAACACGCTGGACCTGTCAGAAAAGGAGATGGAAAGACTGCGGGGCATTCACATCGGCATGATTCTGCAGAACTCCATGGCCGCCCTGGACCCGGTGTTTTCCATCGGCACACAGGTAGCGGAGCCGCTGGCGGTGCATAAGGGACTAAGCTGGAAGGCCGCCATGGAGCGCAGCGTAGACCTGCTTCGGATGGTGAAAATCACGGCGCCGCATGTTCGCGTCCGCAACTATCCGCAAGAAATGAGCGGAGGGATGCGGCAACGAGCGTCGAGCGCGGCGTCAATGGGCCCCTACCCCGACCTGCTCATCGCCGACGAGCCCACACAACAGCCCTGGACGTCACCACCCAGCGACAGTACCTGGAGTTGCTGAAGGACCTGCAACAGCAGACGGGCATGGCGCTCATCTTCATCACCCACGATATCAGCATCGTCGGCAACCTGTGCGATAACCTAGCCGTTTTCTACGGTGGCTTGATAGTGGAGTACGGCCCGAAGAACCAAGTGCTGAGCCACCCCACGCATCCATACACAGAAGCCCTGCTGGAAGCGCTGCCTGTGCTGGGCGAGAAACGAGAGCGGCTTCGGACCATCCAGGGGGGGTCCGCCCAACGCCGGGAACCTGCCCAGAGGCTGCCCGTTCCACCCGCGTTGCGACAAGGCGATGGACCGGTGCAGCGAAGGAGAACCGCCGCCCATCTTCAACGCGGGAAATATGCAAAGGACGCGGTGCTGGTTGGTGGAATGATAGATATTTCTGCGAGGCAAGTAGGCGAGGTAATAATTGAGGCGAGAAACGGCGTCAAGCATTATGTCATCAAAACGGGGCTAATGAACAGCCGGACCGCGGGCATCGTCAGAGCTGTTGACGACGTTTCATTCGCGATTCACGAGAACGAAACGTTTGCACTGGTCGGGGAGTCGGGCTGCGGCAAGAGTACCATGGCTATCCTCATCCTCAAGCTTGTCGACCCTACGTCGGGAGACATTTTGTTCCGGGGGGCTTCGCTGTCGGGGATGTCGACGCAAGATACGAGGGGCTACCGGCGCAATGTCCAGGCCGTGCTGCAAGACCCGTACGGGGCGCTGAATCCACGCATGCGAGTGGGGCATATCATCGGCGAGCCGCTGGAAGTGCACGGCGTCGGCACAGGCGACAGAGAAGAACCAGTGGCAGAGGCGCTGCGGTCGGTGGGGCTGCCAGAGTGGGTGCAGACGCAGTTTCCCCACGAGTTCAGCGGCGGCCAGTGACAGCGAATCGGCGTGGCCAGGGCGCTTACGCTAAATCCAGACCTGATAGTACTTGACGAGCCGGTCTCATCACTGGACGTGTCGATCCGGTCCCAGGTGCTGAACCTGCTGAAGGACATTCAGGACGAGCGGGGAATTTCGTACATCCTGATATCCCACGACCTTGCCTCCGTAGAGCATATGAGCCACACGATCGCCGTCATGTACCTGGGCAAGCTAGTGGAGTTGGGGGATGCGGAGTTGACCTGCTCACAACCGCTGCACCCGTACACAGCGTCGCTGGTTGCCGCCGCCACACCGCCCGGCACCTCGCCAGGCTGGCGGATTCCAATAGTGGGAGAGGTGCCGAGTGCGCTGGAAACGCCCAGCGGCTGTTCGTTCCACCCGAGGTGCCCTTACGCCATGCCCATTTGTAGCCAGGAAATACCAAGCCTAGCCCCCACTGAGGACGGGCGAATGGTGTCGTGCCACCTCTATCCAGACGAAATCGAGAAGATCGACAAGCAGGCCCCGGTTGCTGTCCCAGCAGCGGCTGACTCGGCTCCGGCGCTGTAGGCAAGCTCCTATGGTTTTTTGGCATTGAATTCCCTGGAAGATAATTGGTGGCGAATATGAACCTCAATGGCAAATCCGCGATCGTGACGGGATCGGCCTCGGGAATCGGGCAGGAGATAGCGCTGTCCCTGGCGGCTGACGGAGCGTCGGTGACGGTCGCCGACCGGAACTTTGAGGGCGCGGAGGCCGCGGCCAGGGGGATTGCGTCCTCGGGCGGCACGGCGAGGGCGGCGCATGTGGACGTAATCGACAGCGGGCAGGTGGATGAACTAGTCGCCTCGACGGTCGCTGCATTCGGTTCGGTGGACATCCTGGTAAACATCGCCGGGTTCGGGTTCAACTCGCCCATCGTGGAAATGGGAGAGGAAGACTGGGACAGGGTGCTGGGAGTTAACCTGAAGGGGCAGTTCCTGTGCTGCCGAGCCGTTGGCCGCCGGATGATCGAGCAAGAGACGGGAGGGCGTATCGTCAACATCGCGTCGACTGCCGCGAACAATGCGCGCTACGCAGGGGGCGCCTACTGTGCCGCGAAAGCAGGGGTGGTACAGCTCACGAAGGTGCTGGCCCTTGAGTTGGGGGAGTACGGCATCACCGTAAACGCCGTGGGGCCTGGGTTCACGGAGACGCCCGCGACGGTCGAGTCGTCGGAGGAGTACCGCGACAATTTCTTCGCGCAGGTGCCGGCCGGTCGTTTCGGGCAGCCCGACGACATTGCCAACGCCGTGCTGTTCCTGGTATCACCGTCATCGGCCTACGTGAACGGCCAAGCTATTTACATCGACGGTGGGTATTCCGCGGGAAAGTTCACCGTCCGCGGGTAAACAACCGTAGGCTTCCCCGCAAGCGACTTGGCCTCGGAGTGCGTCTCCGCAGTTGCTGATAGCCCTTCGTAGCGGCCAAATTTTCGTCGATTAATTGCAACGTTATTTCGAGAAAGTTACAGTTCGGTAAAGTATTTTCGTAGCAAGTATCGGAACATTGGCATGGCTATGGGGCCGTTGTAGCCTAACCTCGCACTGCTTTGAAAGCCATCAAGTTTTGCCGGAGCAGTGCTTGGGTTTTGGGCATATTCCCGCGCCCGGAGCGAAAAAGTGAACCGATTGATGGTATTCAGATGATCTCTGCCTCTTCTAATTGTAATCCTAATGTCGGGCCTGATCGCAGCCTGCGGCGGTGCCGACGAGCCAACTGCGGCGCCAGCGGCGACCACAGCCCCTGCGGCTACGGAGGCCCCCGCTGCCACGGCAGCGCCAGCGGCTACGACCGCTCCATCGGGCCCGACCAACACCCCGAGGCCCACGTCGGCTCCGGGCCAAGTCATCCCGACGGTGGCACCCACCGAGGCGGTTTCTGAAGCCGCCAAAACTTTGCCCGATGCTCACCCCAAGGCCGGTGAGGGCGGAATCCCCGCTGACGTTGGCGGCAGATTCACGGTCGTAGCTGATAGCTGGGGAAGCAGCGTCCTCAATCCATGGGCGCTGACCGGGGTTAGCTTCCTTCAGGACTACTTCAATCTCCGCCTGATGATGCAGGACCCGAACGGCGTCTTGGCACCAGCCTGGGCAACGTCGTTTGAACAAACTCTCGAAGGAATCATCTTCCAGCTGAACCCGAATGCCAGGTTCCAGGACGGCAGCCTCGCGGATGCGCAGGCGGTAGCAGACAACCTGCTAAGAATCCTCTGAACAATGGCGTTTTGGCCTGGGTTGTGTTTGACGGAGCGGCGAATGGGGTGAGGACTGCGGTCAGAGTGGCTTGCCGGCCGGCACTCAGCCCCTTGCGTTTCGTCCCTGACTGGGCCCGTTGGGGACTTGATGCAGCCCTGAGACCGCCATTGACCCGTAACAACGCGCACTACGGCCCCAGTCGACCCTCCGCCGTCAGCAGGTTGCCCAGCCCGAACAGCAGCGCCAGCCGATCCATGTTCTTTGCCAAACCCTGGTAGCGAACCTTGCCGTAACCGAACACCCGCTTCAGCTTCAGTAATGGATGCTCCACCTTGGCTCTCACCGACGCTTTCGCCCTCTCCTCCAGCGCCTCTTCGCTCCCGGGCTCCAACTGCCGTCGACTCCCCGGACGCATCGCCACCCGCCATTCCACCCTCAACCCCAGGTTCTCCCTCCGCTTGCGGACCCCTTGGATACCCGACCTCGCCCCACACCACCGTCGCGCCCCCGTGCAGCAGATTGTGAGCCTGTGAAACGTCGTGGACGTTGGCGGCCGTCGCGCTCATGCTGTGGACTATGCCCGTATCGGAGTCCACCCCGATGTGCGCCTTTATGCCGAAGTGCCACTGCTTCCCCTTCCTGGCCAGGAGCATCTCCGGGTCCCGCTCCCCAGCCCGGTTCTTGGTGAAGGACGGTGCCTTGATGTCCCAGCTGGTGTCTTTCCAAGAGATGCCGGAAATTCAGGATGGTGGTCTCGTCGGGCAGGGGCCTTAGTCCCAATCCACCGAAGGGGTGAGTGTGGCGGCGGGTTGAAGGGGTAAAAAAGTGCTCCCGGCATCGGGGATAATGGTTGTTGTTACGGCAAACCATCCTCGAAGCAGGAGCACCTGATAGATGCTACCACCCAGCGAGCCCGACCGCATCCGAATCGCCTTCGACGACCACCGCCTGGTGAGCAATGCCGGGCTGATCCTTCCGGTCACCCTCGCCCAGCGCCTGGGCTTGGGTGAACTCGTCGGCAATCACCTCGACCTCGGGGATGCGCCGGGGCGGGCGAACACGGGAGACAAGCTGCTGTCGCTGGTGGCCTCGGCGCTGGCCGGTGGCGACTGCATTGACGACGCCGATGTGTTGCGCACCGGCGGGACGGCTGGCGCCATCGGCTGCGTGGTCAAGGCGCCGTCCACCCTAGCAGCCCGTCCGAGAAACAGGGTTGGCGAGTTACTGAGGGTATGATGGTGCGGAGCATCAGACGAGCGGAGCTGTCAATGAGCAAGACCTACCTTCCCTACGATCCGGACCAGCAGTTGCTGCTGCCGGCGGCCCTCCAGGAATGGCTGCCTGAGGAGCACCTGGCCTATTTCATCTCCGACGTCGTGGACCAGTTGGACCTCTCGGACATCACCGCCCGCTACGAGGGGGAAAGGCGGGGCGGCCCGCCCTATCATCCCAGGATGATGGTGAAGGTGCTGCTCTACGGGTACTGCGTCGGCGTGGCCTCCTCTCGTCGCATCGCCCAGCGGCTGCACGAGGACATCGCCTTCCGGGTGCTGGCGGCCAACAACACGCCGGACTTCCGCACCGTCTCCGACTTCCGGAAGGACCATCTGGAGGCGTTGGGGGAGTTGTTCCTGCAGGTGCTGGCGTTATGCCAGCAGGCAGGACTGGTGAAGCTGGGGCACGTGGCGCTGGACGGCACCAAGGTGAGGGCCAATGCCTCCAGGCACAAGGCGATGAGCTACGGGCGGATGAAGGAGAGGGAGGAGCGGTTGCAGGCCGAGGTGGACGAGTTGCTCCGGAAGGCGCAGGAGGTGGACGAGGAGGAGGACCGCCGGTACGGGAAGGACAGGCGTGGGGATGAGTTGCCGGAGGAACTGGCCTTCCGGGAGGGACGGTTGCGGAAGATAAGGGAGGCCAAGGCGGCGCTGGAGGCCGAGGCCCTGTCGGAGGCGGAGCAGGCTGAGTCCGAGGGACGGAATCATCCCGGGGTGCCTGATGACAAGGCGCAGCGGAACTTCACCGACCCGGACTCCCGGATCATGCCTGGCCCGGGAGGGAGGGACTTCCAGCAGTCCTACAACTGCCAGGCGGTGGTGGACAGCGAGCATCAGGTGATCGTGGCGGCCTGTGCCACCGATCAGCCCTCGGACAAGGGTCAGGCCGTGAGCATGATTGAGGAGGCCATCCTGAACGCGGGCGCGGTGCCGGAAGAGGTATCCGCCGACGCCGGGTACTACTCGGCCAAGGAGGTGGATGGGCTATACGACCTGGGAGTGGACCCGTTCGTCGCGCCGGAGAGGACCCGCCACGGCTGGGTGCCGCCACCGGCGCCCCTTGGCCCCATACCCGAGGGACTGTCAGCCAGGGACCGGATGCGCCGCAAGCTGCGGACGAAACGGGGCAGGGAACGCTACTCCCTCCGGATGGAGACGGTGGAACCGGTGTTCGGCCAGATCAAGCAGGGCCGGGGATTCCGGCAGTTCCTGCTGCGGGGTCTGGCGAAGGTGAACCGGGAGTGGCTGCTGATCTGCGCCGGGCACAATCTGCTCAAGCTGTTCCGCTTCGGGGCTGGGATGTCCGGCAAGGTGTGGGGCAAAGGCGCCACTGGGAACAACAGGGAGACGTGCCGGGTCATGGGCAGTGGGATTTTCAAGAGACAATCGGCATGTTCCTAACCGCACCACGCAAGAACTGTTGCCGCTGGGCAATCCCGGCTGACCGACACCGCCAGTCGGTCAATCCTCAGACGGGCTGCTAGGCACCTTCCTGCGCAGCTTCCGGTGGGGCCATGTCCGCCAGCTGGACCGGGTGAGCCGTGAGCTGCTGGCGCGGGCCTAGGCCACTGGGGCCGGACCCGGTGACGGGCCGTTGACCATCGACCTGGACTCCACCATCTGCGAGACCTCCCCACTAACCAACGTCGTCACGCGGCAATTGGCGCGTCAGGGGGGGCGTAGGTTGTGTGTTCCGGAGCATCGGGGATGGGCACCAGCAAATAGCCCAGTTGCGCCGCCCGCCGCTTTGCCGCGCGCAACGCCCGCTGCTGATATCGGCGTTCGTAGTATTCGGCCCCGGCGTCCACGTACTCTTGACCGTAGCGCAGCATGGAATAGAAGATGCGAGCCAGCTTGTGGGCCGTGGCGGTGATGGCCTTGGGCCCGCCCATCTGTGCCTTCTTCCGGCGCAGGAAGGCGCCCAGGGCGCTGTCGGAGCGGTGCAGAGCGTTGGCCGCCAGACGTAAGGCCGCCGCCGCACGGTTGGCGCTGGGCTTGGTCTTGGAGCTCATGACCTTGCCGCCGGTGATGCGGTTGTTCGGGCTCAGCCCCAACCAGGACGCAAAGTGCTTCGCACTCGGCCATTTCGTCATGTCGGCGCCAATCTCACTCACCACCTTGAGCGCGGTGTAGGCATCCACACCGTCGATCTGGGTCAGGTCAACCCCCGTCATACGGTACAGGTGCGTCCAAACGTCGAAGCGTGGCGCGTTTCCTTTGCTGCGTCTCCGGCCGGACTTCGCCGCCGGAGGATCACCATTGCTGCGGTCCTCGAAACGCTCCAACTGGGCTTCAATCTCCCGGTCGCACTCGGCAATCTTATCCTGATAGAACCGGTACAGCTCCAGGGCTTGGTTCAGCTCGAAGATGTGCTCCTCCCGCCAGTGCCCCTGCAGCGACTTGGCGATGGTTGCCTCGTCGGCTTTGATCCTGGGATCGCGCAATTGCGCCAGTTGTCGCGGGTCCCGTTGGCCGTCCACGATGGCCTCGATGATGTCCAGGCCGGTCTTGCCGGTGATATCGCTGATGACGTGGTGGAGCTTCACGTTCATCTGGGTCAGCGCCTTCTGCATATGCTGGATATGGTGGGATGCGTACTGCACCAGCATGACCCGCTGCCGCAGGTAGCTGCGTAAGCGTCGGATCTCCCCGTCGGGCCGGAAAGCCCCCGAGAGCAGGCCGTAGGTGTGCAGCTGCTGCAGCCACTGGCAGTCCAGCACGTCGGTCTTGCGGCCGGGCACGTTCTTGATGCGCCGGGGGTCCACCAGCATCACCTGGAAGCCCCGTTCTTCCAGCACCCCGAACAGCGGTATCCAGTACACGCCGGTGGACTCCATGACCACGGTCTCCACACCACACTCGGTCAGCCAGTCCGCCAAACGGTACAGGTCCGCCGTGAAAGCCTCGAACTCTCGCACCGGCTGCTCCGCCCGGTCGGCGGGCACCGCCACATAGTGGCTGGTAGCGCCCACGTCGATGCCCGCCGCGTTCAGGTTCAGCTGGGACAGCCCTTCCGGTTTTGCCCCGCTCTGGCGTCTGCTCATCATCGCCTCTGCCATTGCCGTGTAGGCGTGTCGCCGGAGGGAGCCGCGGACTGTAGCCACTCTCCCCAACGGGATCGCCCCGATCGGGGCTTCACCAATGATGCCGTCGTAAGGCTCCCGGACCATGCTACGGGTCGGGCAATACGCACCAGAGTCTGCTCGGTCTTTGTCCGGACGACACGCCTCGCCATGAGCATACATCCTTGGGCCGACTCACCAGTTAGTCGCCTCTGCACAGGCCGGACAAGGCCATAATATTGCTACGGGCTGGCCAAGGAGGGGGCGCGCCACCACGGCTACACCGGCCAGCGGGGCTATCACCCGCTGCTGGCCGTCGCCGCCGGCACCGGCGACGTGCTGATGGTCCGGCTCAGAGAGGGCCGCGCCAATACCGCTCGGGGCGCCGCTCACTTCCTGCGTGAGACGGTGGGACGGGTGCGCTACGCCGGGGCCAAAGGTCAACTCACGATGCGGGCCGACAGCGGCTTCTACACCCACGCCATCGTCGCGGTCTGCCGCAAGCTGGATGTCCGTTTCTCCATCACCGTTCGGCAGCACGCCAGCCTGCGGAACCTCATCGAGGCCATACCGGAGGCGGACTGGACGCCGGTCCCCTACTGGACGGACGGCGCCGCCGACGTGGCGGAGACCAGCTACACCCCCTTCCAGAGTGAGCCCGGCGCCGCACCGGTGCGGCTCATAGTCCGGCGGGTGAAGCCCACGCCTGGCTCTCAACTGGCCCTGTTGGCCACCTACAGCTATCACGCCTTCATCACCGACCGGGATGGCGACACCCTGGATCTCGAGGCAGACCATCGCCGCCACGCCGAGATCGAGAATGCCATTCGCGACCTCAAGTACGGCGTGGGTCTCAACCATCTCCCGTCCGGCCGTTTCGCCGCCAACGGCGCTTGGCTGGCGGTCCAGGCGATTGCTCACAACCTGGCGCGCTGGACGGCGCGCATCGGTCTGGGCGAGCAGGTGGTGACCACCAAGACCCTGCGGCGGCGATTCTTCTCCCTCGCCGGTCGGCTCACCCGCTCGGCGCGCCGCCTGACCCTGCATTTGCCTCGGCGCTGGCCTTGGGAGGAGGCCCAGTTCACTGGCGCCCTGACCCGATTGCGCACCCTGCCGCTTCCCTCCTGACCGTGGCGCCGGCAACCGGCCCACCATCCTCGCCCTCATCCACCAGCCAGTCGAAGATCTCTCCCACTCGCGCCGCACGAATCGGCCAGCGAGAGTTCCTTGCTGCCTTCGGCCACCTCATGAGCGGCTCCTCTCACCGCCAACAGACCTGCTACTGGCTCCGCCCGCCCCATATCCGCCGGGACGGTCCCTTCCCCATCCCTGTGATGCCCTGTTCCACCGCCCTCCCCACCCCGTTCGGTGGATTGGGGTTTAGTAACTATCTCAAATTAGCGAGGCTCCATTGACGGCGGTACCAGATAAGGGCACATGCCAGTTGGAGCAGACCCAGGTAATTGGATGGCTTCTTGTCGTAGCGCACCAGTATCGCCCGGCACTTGGACAGCCAGCCCAGGGTGCGTTCCACCACCCACCGCCGGGCCGGGTGGGTCTTCTCGCCCGATTGGTCCAATTTCTCCTCGCCAATACGCCGGATGTGCGGCTGGTATCCGGCGTCGGCGACGGTCCCGTGGCCTGTGGGGTTGTCATACCCCTTGTCCAGGCACAGGTTCTGGGCACCTTCCGGCCGCTCCACCACTATGCTCTCCAGCGTCGGCCTGAGGAGTTTCGTGTCGTGGACATTAGCTCCGGCCACCACCACGCTCAGTGGTCCGCCGGCCCCGTCGACCAGGATGCTTTTCTTGCTTCCTGCCTTCCCACGGTCTGTGGGATTGCGTCCAATGGCGCCCCCCCCAAACGCGCCTTTCCCATTGAGCAGTCGGCTGACTGCCATTCCCAGTTTACGCCGTCCAACTCCCGGCATCCTTCTATCAGGACGGCCCAGACACGCTTCAGCACCCCACGCTCTACCCATCGCTGGAAGGTCCGGTGGATGGTGCTGTCATCCCCCAGCTCCTTGGGCAAGTGGTTCCATTGGCAGGAGCTACGCATACGGAAGATGACGCCTTCCAGCATCTTCCGCTGGTTCACCCGTTTGCGCCCTTTCGCCTTGGGGGATCCAACTCCAAAATCACCGGTTCGATTCGCTCCCACAGATCATCGGGTACTTCCCATATAGTGGGCAAAGTCTCGCTCTTTCTCATCATCCACCACCCCCCAAGTTTCCCCCAGCTTAACCGAACCGCCTTTGTGTTCTCCCTTTAAGACCAATCCTAATTTGAGATAGTTTCTAAGTCCTGCCGACCTGCTAAGAGCCCCGGAACTAGGGGCTCACGTACTGGGCACAGACAACCAAGGGCGGGACGTGTTCAGCAGGCTCATACACGGGGGCCAGAGTTCGGTCAGGGTAGCGGGGGCCGCAGTCTTGCTGGCCGCGATGCTTGGGACGCTGATAGCCCTGACGGCAGGAGTCTTCAGGGGATGGGTGGACCGATTCCTAATGCAGCTTACGGACGGGTTCCTTTCCCTTCCGTACCTCATGGTGGCTCTGTGACGGTGGTGACGCTGCTGGGGCCCAGCATCATCAACCTGATCATCGTCATCGGCTTCCTGCGGTGGATGGGGTTCGCGCGGGTGCTGCGGGGAGAAGTGCTCAGGCTGATGGAGATGGACTTCGTGCGACTGGCCAATGTCGCCGGTTCCAGCAAACCACGTATCATGCTGCGTCACGTTTTCCCCAACATCATCAACACTCTCCTGGTGCTGGGGACACTGGAAATCGGGCTGGCGGTAATCGTGGAGTCGTCGTTGAGCTTCCTGGGGCTGGGTATACAAAGGCCGATCCCGTCGTGGGGCAACATGCTGCGGGACGCCCAGCAGTTCCTGTTCTACCCCGGGGCGTGGTGGTTCCCGGTGATACCGGGCATCGCCATCACCTTCCTGGTGATGTCGTGCAACTTGACAGGCGACTGGCTACGAGACCGCACCGACCCCACGCGTCGGCAGTTGTAAGGGCCTTCGATTAGCTCGAACTGAAGAGTCTCTTCCCTTCTGAAGGTCAGCTAGTGAGAAACCTCACGATGTGAGGGTTGACCTCCTCCGGCCTTTCCTGGTGCATGAAATGGCCGGTGCCGGGGATGATTATCTTCTCCAAACCTCCAGTGAAGTAGATGTCCATGTGTTCGCTCTCGAAGGACTCGAGGCGCTTCGGACGGTCACGAGTGCCATGCAGTGCTAGGGTCGGGACTGTGACGGGACCGGCATTGATGCGTCCCTCGTCTCGCAGTACCTCCGGGTCTTGTGGAGCAGGGCCGAAACGCGCCCGGTAGTAGCCCAACGCCGCTTCCACCACACCTGGCTTGCGGAAGGTCTCACGGATGCTTTCGAGGGCCTCGGCAGGAATGTCCCACTCCGGAGAGGCGTCCCGCCACCACTGTTCGACGTAGTCGTAGTCGTTATGGGCCACCGCCCTTTCGGCAAAGGGCATCTGGAAGAAGTAGAAGTGCCAGGTGCCCCTGAGGTACCAGTAGTCCATCGCCAGTTCCTCGTCGACGCGCCCGGAGGCTATGATGACCAACTTGTGGACCTTCTCCGGAGCCAGGACGGAGGCTCCGATAACAGCTCCCGCACCCCAATCGTTGCCGATAAGGTAGGCCTGTCCGCCGCCGAGGGCATCGACCAGGGCGACCGCATCACGGGCAAGTAGGGCGGCACGGTAGTTGCCGTCGGCAGGGGCTCCGGAAGGAGCGTAGCCGCGCATGAACGGGGCGACGGCGCGGAAGCCGGCACCAGCGAGGTCGGGCAGCAGGTGGCGGAAGGAATACGCGTGGTCGGGGAAACCGTGCAGGCACAAGGCCAGCGGGCCTTCGCCCATCTCGAGGTAGTGAAAGTTGATGCCGTTGGCCTGGACCGAACCGGTATTGAAGTCTGCCATCGCGCCTCCCGCGACCCCAAGGGTGATTGCAGCGGATGTTAGGCACCGTCCCGGACGGTGTCAAGGCTGCGGCAACGTCAAACTATACTGAGCGTAACCGGAGAACGGCAGAAGTGAAGTGAGGCGAAGAGGCCAGCTTAGCCCGAATCCACCGATAGTGGGCGTCAGGTTGGCGAACTGAAG
Organism: Dehalococcoidia bacterium; assembly: GCA_965261355.1. Lineage (GTDB taxonomy): Bacteria > Chloroflexota > Dehalococcoidia > Lucifugimonadales > UBA3495 > VXOI01. Next base: position 1,944,206 of record OZ253464.1, read on the forward strand.
CGGCAAGAAGGTGCTCCTCTGAATCTGGGATAATGGTTTTCGAGAAAGGAAACCGACCAGAAACAAGGAGCACCCAACAGATGCTACCACTTGAGCACCCCGACCGCATCCAAATAGCCTTCGACGACCACCGCCTGGTCAACAATGCCGGGCTGCTCCTGCCGGCCACCCTGGCCCAGCACGTGGGCCTGCGTGAACTCGTTGACCGTCACCTCGACCTCGGGGATGCGCCGGGGCGGGCGAACGCGGGAGACAAGATGCTGACGCTGGTGGCCTCGGCGCTGGCGGGCGGCGACTGCATTGACGACGCCGATGCGCTGCGTGCGGGGCGGACCTACTCGGTGCTGGGGTGCATGGTCAAAGCGCCCTCCACCCTGGGCACCTTCCTGCGCAGCTTCCGATGGGGCCATGTCCGTCAGCTGGACCGGGTGAGCCGGGAGCTGCTGGCACGGGCCTGGGCCGCCGGTGCCGGACCCGGCGACGGGCCGCTGACCATCGACCTGGACTCCACCATCTGCGAGACCTACGGTCTGGCCAAGGAGGGCGCACGCCACCACGGCTATACCGGCAAGCGAGGCTATCACCCGCTGCTGGCCGTGGCCTCTGGCACCGGCGACGTGCTGATGTCCCGGCTGCGCGAGGGCCGGGCCAACACCGCCCGGGGTGCCGCCCACTTCCTGCGCGAGACGGTGGGACGGGTGCGCTACGCCGGCGCCAGGGGCCGACTCACGGTGCGGGCCGACAGCGGCTTCTATGCCCACGCCATCGTCGCCGTCTGCCGCAAGATGGATGTCCGCTACTCCATCACCATCCGCCAGCACAAAAGCCTGCGCAATCTCATCGAGGCCATACCCGAGACGGATTGGACGCCCATCCCATACTGGATGGACGGCGCCGCCGATGTGGCCGAGACCACCTACACTCCCTTTGAGAGTGAGGCCGGCGCCGCGCCGGTGCGGCTCATCGTCCGGCGGGTGAAGCCCACGCCCGGTTCCCAACTGGCCCTGTTCGCCAGCTACAGCTATCACGGCTTCATCACCGACCGGGACGGGGAGACGCTCGAACTGGAGGCTGACCATCGCCGCCACGCCGAGATCGAGAATGCCATCCGAGACCTGAAGTACGGCGTCGGCCTGAACCATCTTCCCTCGGGCCGCTTCGCCGCCAACGCCGCCTGGTTGGCGGTGCAGGTGATGGCCCATAACCTGGCCCGCTGGACGGCGCGAATTGGTCTGGGCGAGCAGATCGTGACCACCAAGACCCTCCGGCGACGGTTCTTCGGTCTGGTGGGACGGCTCACCCGCTCGGCGCGCAGACTCACTTTGCATCTTCCCCGGGGCTGGCCCTGGGCTGAGCAGGCCACTCTCGCCCTGGCCCGACTGCGAGCCATCCCACTCCCAGCCTGACGGCGCTATCCGCAACCGACCCAAGGCCTCCAAACTCGCGTCCGCCCGGTCCGCGAGTGCATTCCGCTGCGTCCGATCTCACTATCCGGCGATTCCCAGCCTCCATAGACCGCTTTCCAGGCCCGGGGCGGCTACTGAAAACCCTCTGCCGTGTCACATCGGTCCCAATGGAGCCAAGGCTCTCTCCCTTGTAGGCTCCCTCATACCAATTTGCCCAGCTTTCACGCCTCCCATCGGTGGATTCGGGCTTAGGTACAGGGAACCGGCTGGGCCCTTGTCCAATTCAAGGAATCAATGACTCCTTTCAATACGCCAAGCCGAGTGAGAAATTTCAACTTTCCGGACATTTCCGGTCATCCAGCCTGGACAACAAGGCTCGATATTCGTTCCGAGGCCCTTACTTAAGCGTGGTCATACCTCCCTTTCGGGGTGGGGTTTGCCGTGGAAGGTAACTGGCAACGTCCACCTACTCCACCACCTACGCTATCCATTCATACATGATAGGGAAGCACCGCAAGAGTGGGCAACCGGAAAATGTCACTACCCGACGTACCCAGCGGCAGTGGCGAATACCACAGCGGTGCCGCTGCACCCGACGGGCAGCGCCTCGGAGACCCTGTAGGAACGCTAGTGGGCGGGCTGCACCAGTTCGATGAGGACATCGTCAGGACCCTCGATGTAGGCGAGGCGAGACCCGGTGGGCGTGTGCGTCAGGGGCAGCACGACGCGTATACCGTCGGACACCAGGCGGTCCAGCTCGGCCTCGAGGTCCTCAACGTCAAATCCGAAGTGCTCAAGGCCCAGGCGATTGAGCTCGGCAACGCTGCGGTCGTCGGACGTGCCGGCGGGCTTTGACGAGATGTTGAGCCGCACCGGCCCGCCGACCTCCATGCTGACGGTGACTGTGCCGGGCATGATTTCGCGGGCCCAGAGCTTCTTCGCGTTGAAGTATTTCTCGTACCAGTCGGCGGAAGCGTGGGGATCGGATGAGCGGATGTGGACGTGGTTAATCTGGTACTGCATGGGGGTAGCCTCCTTCTTGATTGTTTCCTTCAATCTACACCATGACGGGTTTCCGCATAAGATGGGCCGGTGTGATAACTAGATATTCGCTCATTGCGACGCAATTAGTCACGACCTCCAGTGCCAGTTGACAAGGGAAAAGCAGCGTTTATTATTGTTCTGATCTTTGTCAATTTACCCCAATCAAAACGCGAGGGAAAATGAGTTTATACCCGATCCTTTCCAGATGGCATCAAATCCTGTTACCGATGGTGCTAGTCCTGTCATTGGCGCTGCTGGCGGCGTGCGGGTCATCGGCCACAGAGGCCCCTGAGCCGACGGCGACTGCGGCGGCAGTGCCTACGGCGGCTCCGGCAGCGACGACAGCGCCGGCCACTTCCATGATGTCGGAAGGCGAGATGACAATCATGGCCCCCGACCTAGGCTTCGAAGTACCGGTCGGCTGGAACGAAACCGTTGCGGGTGGAAAAGCCGCCCTGCGTTTCATTTATGATGCCCTTGTGGGTCTTGACGATGAAAATAACCTGGACGCCGATTGGGGTCTGGCCAACAGTTGGGAAATGCGTCCCGACGGCCTTCAGTGGACGTACCAACTGAAAGAAGGAATCCCCTACCATAACGGCGATGAATTCATTGCCGATGACATGATCTTCATGATCAACCAGTGGCTGCTTCCCGATTCGGTCGGTTCGTACAAGGAGCGGCTCTCCGCATTCGTTACCGAGATGGAAGCGCCGGACGATCAGACGCTGGTCATCACCACCGGAGACCCCGACATCTGGATGCACTGGGATATGACGGACGCGCAGGGCGCCTTGGGGATGCCGGTGCCGGCAGCTCATTTCCAGAGAGTGGGCTACGAGGAATTTGCCAAGAACCCCATTGGAACCGGCCCATTCAGCTTTGTAGAACAGCGCATCGGCGACTTCATGACCCTGGAAGCCGTGCCTGACCACTGGCGGGAAGGGAACCTGGCGATAAAGACTGTTCATCTGCGGAAGGTGCCGGAAGAAAGCACCCGCATCGCCGCCCTGAAAACGGACGAGGCAGACATTATCACGGTCAGTCGCGAAAACGTTCCGGACGTCGAATCCGAGGACAACCTGCAGGTCTTCTTGCGGCAAGGCCAGGCCATCATTGGCTTTTACTTCCACCAGCAGTGGGACGATGTGCCCATTGCCGACATCCGGGTTCGCGAGGCTCTGAACCTGTCGGTGAATCGCGATGAAATGGCCGAATTCGTGTTCGGCGGCCTGGCCACACCTGGAGCCGTCTATCCGGTGCCGGGCACAGCTCCCGTCCTCGACCCAACCCTCAAAGCGTACGAGTACAATCCTGAGAGGGCGCGGGAATTGCTGGCGGAAGCTGGCTACGCCGAAGGGCTCGAGATTACCGTACACTCCTACCCGAGGGGCGACGTTCCTGAAGGGCCCCGGATGATTGAGGCGCTGGCCGGTTACTTTGACGAGGTTGGAGTGAAGGCTAACATCCTGCCCACGGAATACAGCAAGTATCGGACTGGGCGTCTGGAAAAGACTATCCCCGGCGAAATGGGTTACCTGGGTGCTCCCAACCGGCCGTTCCCTGGATTCGTTGGTTTGATGCGCACCCTGCAGCACTCCACGGGTGGCTTCACCAGCACCAAGGACCCCGAATTCGACCGGCTTATCGAAGAGATGGAGCAGACCCTGGATCCGGCCGTGGCTGAAGAGCGATTCGTCGAAATCTATCAGCGGTATCACTCGCAGTTCACCCACCTGACCCTGCTGGATATCGACATACCCTACGCCGCCAATGACAGAGTTCCCGCGGACTGGAACCTGGCCCTGCGTTCCTGGGAACCCAACTTTATTGACGCCATGCGAGCGCGGTAGGCGGCTCAACTAATCCTGCCCGGTTGCGTACGTGTTGGTGGCCCTGAGAACAGGGCCACCAACACGTACTCTCATCCAGACGAACTGCCTTGGGAAGAGTTGAATGCGCAGGTATATTATCCGTCGCGCCGCTGAGGCGGTACTGTCCCTGTTCCTCCTGTCAGTCATTATTTTCATCGTCGTCCGCCTGACGGGGGACCCGCTCATTCTCCTGCTGTCGGAAGAGGCGACGGAAGAAGATCGGGCCGCGCTGACCGTGGCTCTTGGGCTGGACAAGCCGATGCCAGTGCAGTACGTCATCTTTGCCAAGGAATTCCTGACGGGGGACTTCGGCAACTCCATCCGCGGCGGAACACCGGTGGAAGATCTGATTATGTCGCGGATCATGCCGTCGCTGAAGCTGGCGGCCTCCGCGGTACTGATAGTTCTTGTTGTGGCCGTGCCACTGGGCGTAATCGCGGCGGTGAACAAAGGGAAAATCGCCGACGCGGTCGCTCGCTTCATCGCCGTCGCCGGGCAATCGGTGCCGGCGTTCTGGATGGGGATTGTATTAATCCAAATCTTTGCAGTGCAGCTGGGCCTGCTGCCAACCTCGGGGATGGGGGGGATCGACCACTACATACTGCCGGCGGTCACGCTATCGCTGTTCGTAATCGCCGGGGTCATGCGGTTGCTCCGGTCGAGCATGCTGGAGACCCTAGACACTGAATACGTAAAGCTGGCCAGAATCAAGGGCATACCGGAACACAAGGTTGTCTGGAAACACTCGCTGCGAAACGCCCTGATCCCAGTGGTCACCTTCGGCGGAACGTACGTGGCGACTTTCATAACCTTTGGCATCTTGGCCGAAGTGGTATTCGCCTGGCCTGGCCTGGGACGCCTGCTCTTTGACGGGATAGTGGTTCGGGACTTTCCGGTAGTGCAGGCCATGGTGCTGCTGGCCGGCGCTCTAGTAATATCTGCGAACCTGGCGGTCGATGTGCTGTATGCCTACATCGACCCACGCATCAGATACGGGTAGGTGAAATGGCTGTAGTTACGACGGTCAGGGGTGCAACCTGGACGGGGATGACGAGACTTTTCAAGCCAGTCGTCCAGTTGAGGCGTGGCCCGGTGATCCCGGTTGCCGTCATCGGATTCTTCCTGCTGGTGGCGATATTCGCGCCGCTGGTGACACCTTATTCGCCCACCAAGACAAGCTTGCCAGAAAAGAATATCCCGCCGTTGTGGCAAGAGGGCGGAACAGTGAGCCACCCGCTAGGCACGGACCCGCTGGGGCGCGACATCTGGTCGAGGCTGGCCTTCGGGGCACGAGTATCGCTCCTTGTGGCATTGAGCACCCTGGCGCTCGGCGGAATATTGGGAACGGCGCTGGGGCTAATCTCCGGTTATTACCGCGGGGTGCTGGACGCCATAATAATGCGGGCTTCGGATATCACCATCGCGTTCCCAATAATCTTGTTCGCCATTCTGCTGGTGGTAATCGTCGGGCCGGGCTTGATCAACCTGATTGTCGCCGTGGGCCTGGTGATCTGGGCCAGGTATGCCCGCGTGGTGCGTGGCGAAGTCATCACAATAATGACGCAGGACTACATCTCCCGTGCGAAGGTGTCCGGGGCATCGGACTTCCGGATAATCACGCGGCACCTATTCCCCAATGTATTCAACTCCCTGCTGGTGCTGCTGACGCTGCAGGTGGGATTCCTGATAATCGTGGAATCGTCGTTGAGCTTCCTCGGTGCTGGTGTTCCGCCTCCAACGGCTGCCTGGGGTTCAATGGTGGCTTCGGGACGGGACTACATTGTCACCGCCTGGTGGGTTTCGGCGATACCCGGCGTGGCCATAATGCTGCTGGTTATCGCATTCAACATGCTGGGGGACTGGCTGCGTGACCGGTTGGACCCGAAGCTGCGGCAGGTGTAGCTAGGACGCAAACGGCGATTTCACCCGAGGCGATGATTCATGACCACCGAGTACCGACAGTGGGAGTTCACCGAAGCGTAACAGCGCAAGTTCGACGAATGGATTGAGCGGATAAATCAGGTGCACTCGGGCACGGCAGACGTGCGGAACGAGTCGCTCAACTGGACGCCGGTGCAAAAGCCACTGTCGGAGTGCACTGTGTCGCTTTTCACGACGGGCGGTGTGCAACTCCGCGATGACACGCCGTTCGACATTGACAGCTCGCACGGCGACTGGACGCACCGGGAGATCCCCACCAACGTGGACACCCGGGACCTGACGGTGACGCATTCGCACTACAGCCACGTGGACGCGGACCGGGACGTGAACTGCATGTTCCCCCTGGACCGGCTTCGGGAGTTGCGCGACGAGGGCGTCATCGGAGGCATCGCCCCGCTGGCGTACAGCATCATGGGGTTCAACCCAGATCCGGACAACCTGACGTCCCTGACAGCTCCACTGCTGGCGGAGAAGTTCAGGGAGAGCGGCGCGGACCTGGTGTTCATGACCTGCGGTTGACCGATCTGCCACCGGTCCGTTGGGCTGGTCCAGAACGATATAGAGGGCGCGGGAGTTTCGACTATATCGATGTCGGTGCAGCCGCACATCACCGCTGCGGTGGGGGCACCGAGGGCCGTGACGCTGAGGTATCCGGCAGGGAACCAAGTGGGCGAGGCAGGCAAGGCGAACCAGCAGCGAACGATACTTAGCTGGGTGCTGCAGGCTGCCGCAGACGCACAGTTCCCGGGGACTATCCTGGAGTTGCCATACCGTTGGCGCCGCTTTCCGGTGCAGGAGGAGGCGACCTTCACTGGGGCGTCGCTGGGTGCGCGCCATCCGCAAACCGACGAAATCGCCGCCGCGCTGGACACGGTGGTGGGACTGGTGGAAGAGTACAAGGCATCCCTTGACGGGCGGATTGCCAACGAGGATGCCAACCCATCGGGGATCGAGCATGTCCCGCAGGCCCTGCGGGACGCAGCTTCGCGCGCCGACCTTCTGCTGCAGATCGTGGACGGCGACGCTATGGACCAGTTGAGGGAAATCGTCAACCGCATCACGGTTATGGAGCTGATGGTTAGCGGCAAGTTCGTGTAGGCGATCCGCTTCACCGAATCCCAACGAGGTTTGCAGGATTCATTGCCCCTTTCCTCGCCAGGTAGGAAAGGGGCTTTCTAATTCGAAAAAGCCTGTGCGCTGATGCAAACGATCGCGACGGATAATTCCACCATAGTCTCATTACATTGCCATTTGCGTATTGGATTTCACTTTATTTCCATTATGTAAATAAGAATGACCAATCTATAATTGTAATAATTTGCAGTTTGTTAAAGGCGTGATGTATTCAGCCAGGCCTTGCGCAATTACTCCGAATTCCGGTTGTGAAGCGTTAAGGCGCGGCCCGGTCAGCTTGCACGGACCCAATATCTCAACAGGCCGAATTCAATCGGACAGGCAGGAGGAATTTCCAAACTCGGTTTAGCAACAAGCGGACCGATCCAAGGGATTGAATACCCAGATAACGTACAGCGTTTGTTTGGCCACTTTCGGAACTGCCCCAAAGCTCCAAAGGAGGAAACCAAACATGCGCAGCCCGTTACTGTTCATTATGGCCTTGATTCTTCCAGCTGGCCTGCTGGCCGCATGCGGCGGCGCGGCCACGGAAGAGGGGAAGCACCCGCTCCGACTACGGCACCGACTACGCGGTCGCCAACGGCTACAACAGCGCCCACGGCGACCAGCGCTGCCGCGGCGCCCGCAGAGATGTTGGCGCTGGAGACATACGCGGCCGAGAAAGCCGGTGGGCCCATCGCGATCTACGTAGGCGACATCAATCCGCTTGTTGGCCCCGCAAAAACGGTAGAACAGGGAGACTTAGATGGGAACGTGCCCCTAGCAGCCTGTCCGAGAATTAGATTTTTGAGACGAAAAGTGCCACTGTCTAATCTTATCGGTGACTATTAGGCTCTTATGAAACAGTAATCGGAATAATTGATTTTGTTGAGGACGATTTTAGTTTAGAACATTGTTTATCGGACAGACTGCTAGAGTCTCTGGAACGGCATATCTGAATCTACGAGAGCCCCTATTACGATGAACTGATCGAGAAGGCCAAGCTGACCGACCCTACGCCCATGACCTACGACGGTGAAGCCATCGCCATTCAGCACGCGTGTATCATCCGCGCCCTGTTACCGTGTGTAGCGCTCGAATCCTTCTTCTCTCCCAACCTGCTGGAGAGCACCAGCGGGAAGGTGGAGTTCACCACCAGCTCGTTCTCAGAACTGGAGCTGGCCGGCCCGACACTCTGAGCCTGGTAACGGCCGGCACGCTTGACTCGACCACAATCTACGGCGGCTACGTGGGCCGCGAGATGCCCCCCCATCGAGTTCAGAATCTCTGGGGCATATACTCCTCGCGCGAGCAGAAGTTCGAGGCCACGCAGGCCATCATCAAGGACATCGAGAAACTGGTGATAGCGGAGACCGGTGGGGTCATAATGAACCACAACTGGTACGCTGGGAACGACCAGTTCTTCTTCTGCAGGGAGAAAATCGACACTCTGGACCGGTTCGCGGGCAAAAAGACACGCAACCACAGCGCGGCCCTATCGGACTGGATCAACGGCATGGGGGCGACCGCCCAGTTCCTGGCCTTTGCCGAGGTGTACACGGCATTGACCGTGGGATCCTGGACTACGGAGTCAAGGGAGCGGACGCAGGATTCAGGCAGCGCTGGTACGAGGGCACAGATTACATCTTCGGCCCGCTGCTGAGCTTCCCATCCAACAACAATGTGATCAATGCTGACAAATGGGCCTCAATACCCGAAGACCTGCAGCAGATCATGATCGAAGAGGCCGCAAAGTCAGAGCTGGAGGCGCTGCGATTAGCCTCCATCCAAAACGAGATAGGGCTGCTCAAAAACACCTCCGATGACCCTCGCGGGGCTGGTATAGACGCTATGGAGTTCGTCCCGTTCTCTGAACAGATGACCTTCAGGAGCCTGAAGACGGCGGTGATGGAACACGTGGTACCAGCTTGGGTGAACCAAGCGGGCAACGCGAACCATCCCATCACTGCAGACAGCTTCAACAGCAAGGTAGGACCCGTAGTCGGCCTGAGAATCGAATTGGACGGGAGCGTGGTAAAGACCAGCTAGAAGTCTGGCCGGAAAGCCATCGGCCGGGTTTAGCGCTACGCCAAGCAGGCGTATTCCAGTCTTATATGGCACAGTAAAGCATGTAATACGTTGCAACACGCTCTGTTTCATCGATAATCGACGTTAAGAAAACGACTGCTCGGGAAGAATCGGGGTTTCCGGCCAGATTTCTAGTACTGAGTCAAGGCTGAAGTGTCAGGATAGAGACGGCGGAGTTTGGCTCTGGCGTCTTTGGCGGTGAAACGCCAGTTGATGGTGGCTGCCGCCGCGTTGCGCTCTGCCTCGTAGACGCTGATGTTCCTCTGCAGCGCCTCCTCGTGGGGGTTTCGCCCTTTGAGGCAGGCCCGGGCCAGCACACTGAACTCGATCTCCGCCATATTCAGCCAACTCCCGTGCTTGGGCGTGTGATGGAACTCCAGCCGTTTGGCAATCCGCCTGGCCTCTGCCGTCGGGAAGGTCTCATACAGGGATGCCATCCTGTGGGTGTTCAAGTTGTCCAAGACCACTCGAACCACAGGGACATCGGGATATGCCTCGTCCACCAGCCATCGCATCTGGTGGGCAAAGTCCTGCATCGTGCGCTGCCGGGTTACCTCTACATGGCGCCAGCCCCTCAGGGGCTCGCAGGTGAGAAACAGGTTGCGGGTTCCGCCCCTCTGGTACTCGTAGTCCTCCCGCTTGGGACGTCCCGGGGCTGGCGGAATGGATGGACGTACGTCGGCCAGCAACTGGGTGGAGGTCTCATCGAAACAGACCACCGGTCTCTGAGGGTCGTAGGGCTCGGCGTATAGCTCCAGCACATCCTCCATGTGGGCCACGAAGTCGGCGCTTACCTTCGGGATGCACCACTGCTTCTTGCGCCACGGCTTGAGAGCCTTTTTTTCAGCCGCAGCCGCACCGTCTCGTGGGACAACGACTCCACCAGACCCAGTTCAACCGTCTTGCCTGCCAGGGCGCGCAAAGTCCAGTGGTCGTGGCCCTCGGGAGCCGGGGTGCAGGCCAAGGCTATCAGGTGCGCCTCGGCCCGGTCATCCAGCTTCCGGTAACGGTTGACCTGGTTGCGGCGCCGCAGCACCTCGTCCAATCCCTCCTCGGCGAAACGCCGCTTGGCGCGGAACACCGTGCGCTCCGAGACGTCCAGGGCGGCGGCTACCTGGGCAGCGGTCCAGCCCTCGTCTGTCTTGAGCAGAATGCGGGCCCGGGTGATCGCCTGGGCCGAACTCCTACCCGACCGGATCATCCTCCGTAACTGCCCCTTCTCCTGCGAGGACAGATGAACCTCATACTTTCCCTGAACCATGAACGCCACACCTCACCCAACACAGTTTTCCTTCCAACAGTAGCACCGACTGTTGCCAGTAGACACGCTTGACATTACCAGTTTGACACGGTACTAGGGCCCATAGGCTCCGAAGGGCGACAGGGCAGGACTGGCATCCAACGGCTTGGGAGATCCCAAAGCGAAAGGGGCGGGTATTGAACCCGCCCCTCTTGGTTGTGCGGCCTTTGAGGGAAGTTACTCGATCTGTCGGAGACGGGGGTCGAGCTTGTCGCGCAGCCAGTCGCCGAAGAGGTTGAGGGACATCACAGTGATGAGCACGGCAAAGCCGGGAATGGTGGCTATCCACCATGCGTCGGCCAGACGGTCACGCCCGTCGGCCACCATGGAACCCCAGGCGGGGTCGGGCGGAGGAACGCCGGCACCGAGGAAGCTGAGGGAAGCCTCGACAAGGATGACGATGCCCACCTGCAGGGTGGCAACGACGATGAGGGTGTTGACGGTGCCGGGGAACAAGTGGACGAACATTATGCGGATGGGTGACGCACCTGCCACACGAGCCAGCGACACGTAGTCTGAGGTCTTCAGCGTCAGGACCTCGCCGCGGACCATTCGGGCAAAGCGCGGCCAGATCCATATCGCAAGCACAGCAACGATGATTGTGAGGGACTGTCCCAGCGATACCACGAGCACCAGCGCCACCAGAATCAGAGGCAACGACAGCTCGATATCCACGAGGCGCATTATGATCTCGTCGACGAGCCGGCCATACCAACCCGCGATCAGCCCCAGGGCGATCCCAATGGTGCCGCCCACACCCAGAGTTACGCCGGCCATGATGAGCGAGATGCGGGCACCATATATGGTGCGGCTGAGCAGGTCGCGGCCGAGGTGGTCCGTGCCGAGGACGTACTTAGGGAAGCCCGCGCGTCGAACGAGGACCTCAACGCTCTGGCCCAGCTGAACGTTGGGGGCCACCTCCCTGGCGTCCGCCAACGATATCTCCCGGAAAGCCTCTCCGACCTCTACTTCTTCCACCACGAGCTTGGCGGCGTATTGGTCGCCGGTCCAGAAGCCTGGCAGATTTCTGTCATGAAGGTTTCCCCTGAGCGGGTCGTGCGGGGCGAGCCACGGGGCGCCGATCCCAGCAACGACGACAATTCCCAGGAAGAAGATGGGCAATATGGGAGCGCGACGAAGGGCGCGCCCGATTCGCATCAACCGACGGATGAGGGGCTCCCTCGGCAGATTCAGAACACTGACAACTTCTTGAGCCACTTGCTGCTCCTGCGCTCGCTCAGGCGTAGCGCACCCGCGGGTCAATATAAGCGTAGAGAACGTCTACGAGAAACGCCGAAGCCACGTACATCAGGGTGAAGACAATGACCACACCCTGTAGCACGGGGTAATCGAAAGACCAGAGTGCCTGGACAGCTAGTTGGCCCAGGCCTGGCCAGGCAAAAACCAGCTCCGTCGTGAGCGAACCGGTAATCAGGCTGCCCAAGTTCACACCGGCGAAGGTAAGGGGCGGGATGAGAGCGTTGCGGAAGGCATGCTTCCAGACGATGGCTCGGTTGGGCACACCCTTGGCGCGGGCCAGCTTGACGTACTCGGAATCAAGGACGTCCAGCATCGCCGAGCGCATGAGGCGCAGGTTGGCGGCGATAAACACCCAACCCAGGGTGACCATGGGGAGGATGATGCTCTTCCACTCGGCGCGGCCGGAGGGGGGAACCCAGCCCAGCTTCACGGCGAACCAGAAGATGAACATTATGCCCAGCCAGAAGGAGGGCGCGGACTGCCCGATCAGGGCAACGATTTTGCCGGTGAGGTCGAGCATTCCGCCGCGCCGTACCGACGAAAGGACCCCCAGCGGAATGCCGATAATAACGGAAAAGAGGAAGGCAGCCACACCTAGCTGGAAAGTAGCCCATATCCGTTCGCTGATGACGTCGATTACAGGCCTACGCTGGCTTATGGACTGCCCGAAATCGCCGCGGAACACGTCGGCAATGAAGATGGCGTACTGGTGGTAATAGGGCTTATCTATGCCCAGGGCTCTGCCGAGGTCCTCCCACTGCTCCTCGGTGGCGTAGTCATCCAGCAGCATCGCCCGGGGATCGCCGCCGGCGCGGGCCATGATGAAAATGATGACCGAGACGGCAAAGATGGTAATGATGACGATGAAAAAGCGGCGAACTAAAAACCGCTGCATAACACAGACCCGTCCCTAACGCTCCGGGTCCGTCCCGGGGACGTTTACGGTGGAGTGGACCGTCGTCGAGTGGTGCGAAGCAGGCGCAGGGCGAAGAGGCCCACCCCCGCGACATAAATCCCGGCATTGGCGAGCAAGGTCGCGCCGAAGGCCGTATAGGTGAAGGGCGCCGTTTGCGGCTCCGCGCAGCATTCAATCTCCCGATTTGCCCCGTATTGGTAGCCGACCCAGGCACCGAAGACACCGCCCACAACGGCCAACAGGACGGTGAAGGCGATAACGGACCACGGCGGGCTGTCGAGCCTGATCCAGGCGACGTAGGCACCGGTACCGGCCCCTAGGCCGGCACCGGCCATTGACATTATCAGCAGGGTATCCCTGGAGCTTGCACTGGAGAAGATGAACAGTCCCCAAGCTATGCCGAGGCAGACCATACTCAACACCACGCCCAAGCCAAGCCCCAGCAGCGTGCGCCCCGTGACAATAAGGACGCGCATAAGGATGTCCGATCTCTCGATGCTCTTGCTCTTTATCACCCCTCGATTGTATCAGAGTTACCAAACGGCCGGTCCGGGACAATCCCCGGGCTAGCGGTGCTTGGCATATTCCGTGCCGGTCAGGTAGCGTCGGTCGCCGTGCTCAAGGTGTTGACCCCAATCCTGCACCTTGGTGCTCAGGGGCCAGAGGATATCCACGCTGTATAGGCCTTCATCGACCACATGGTCCCAGATGAACCGAGCGGCCTCGATTGCCACCTCGTAGCGAGCTTCATCATCCACGATGCTACTGGCACGTGCCAGTAGCTCGTCCAAGATTTCATGCTCGAACCCGATGATTCCGCTGGCGTTGCTGTTGAAGGCGTTACCTAGCAGGTTCATTGGGTCGGATACACCGGCGGTGCCGTGGCAGTTTGCGCCTGTGTACTCACGGGCCCGGTAGACAGGAGATATGGAGGCATAGGGAACGCGGTTGACCCGGGCACGGATTCCCACGCTTTCCCACATTACGGCCACGGCTTCGCAGGCCTCAACCTCCGAAGGTATGCCACGGATATCCGGAGTCAGCGTTATTTCGAAGCCGTCGGAGTAACCAGCCTCGGCGAGCAGTTGCATGGCCTTTTCGGGGTTGTATTCTCGTTCCTGCATATCGTCAGGGAGGCGATGCATATTTGCTTCCCAGCCCCAAAGCGCGAGGGGTTGGCCAATGCCTCGAAGGAGCGTGTCCACAATGGTCTGCTTGTCGATTGCCATGGCCATTGCGAGACGGACTTTCCGCGCCCGATCCCATTCCTCGGATTCGATGTCAGGGCTGGCGGAGACCCAAGGTAAATCAGGATCCCAGGCGGGGCGGTCCGATCCCGGAATGTGGAAGTTACCCAGGCCCAGGGCCACCTGCATGGTGCCCCCGAAGGCCACTCTCATGTACTCAATGCCGTCCACCTGGTCAATGACCGGCTTGGAGTCGAGGTTCATCTGCATGGTGTCAAGGTTGCCGGTCTGGAAATTGGCCACCCGTGTTGACTCTTCGGGGATGTTGTAGAAGTACAGCTCTGCGAACTCGGGGGTCTTGCGCCAATGGCCTTCGACGGCCTTCATGCGCCAATAGGAGCCGCTTAGGTGCTCCACCAGTTCCCATGGGCCAGTGGCGGCCCCTCTCTGTGCGGCCTCATTATCTCCCAGTTCCTCAGCCTGCTGCTTGCTGGTGACAGCACCGATGTTGGGCCTTGCCAAGCGAAGCAGCATATCGAAGTGAGGCACGCTGGTAGATGCCGTAACCGTGTAGTCATCAATTTTGGAGATTGGGCTGCCTGCCTCGTCGAGCAACAGCCGCCGCACGTGACGGGCATGGCCGTTAAGGGACTCGGGCGAGCCGAATTCCTCGAAGTACCAGACTATGTCGTCGGCGGTCATTTCGCCGTATCCCTGGTGGAAGGGGACGCCCTGGCGTACCTTGAATGTCCAGGTCAAACCGTCCTCCGCTACTTCCCAGTCGCTGAACAGCTCAGCCTGGAATATGTCGTTGACATCCTGTGATACAGGAGTTTCGCCGATGCCGCTACCTACAAACTGGGCCTGAATGGTACTAGACAGGCTGGGGTGAGCGGCGAAGGGATTAACCTCCCGGAAACCGGTGTTGAGGGTGCCCTCAGGACCCTGTGTGTCGGCTGACGTGGGCACGGGAGTCGGAGCCGGCTTCGCGGTTGGAACAGGGGTCGGTTCCGCCGAACTCGTGGCGGGAGCAGCCGCGGTAGCCTGAGGGGCGGAAGGCGGCGAAGTGGCCGCGGGCGGCGACGTGGGGACGGCGATTGCCGCCGGAGCAGGAGCGGCCTCCGTCGGTACGGAGGTGGCGGGTTCGGAAGTCCCGCACCCCACCATGATGAACAGACTGGATATCAAGGCAATTAGGAGAATTGCGGCGGGTCTTATCCTCAGTTGACTCATAGTGGCTACTCCCAGCTTGGCGTCTCTGTGTATCCAAGAGCCTTGTGGAAAGAATTCTGTCTGCCGTCGTGTTTCGGGTCCAACTTGCGGATTGCCTCTGTGGATGGAAGAGAACTGCCGAATTTACCTGACTGTCAATTGACTCCCATTGTTGAGATTTACATCGAAATGATGGAATCGGGGTTTTCAAATGCAGTCAGAGGCGGGTTTACGGCCCGCCTCTTTTGCAGGTGAGTGTGCGCCCCTATTGGCGGTGGGGTGCGTACTCGGTGGCGCTGAGTGCACGGCGGTCACCGTATTCGAGATATTCGAACCACGGATCCACCTTAGAACTCAGCGGCCAGATTATGTTGACGGTGTATATGCCTGCTTCGAGGGTGTGTTCATAGATGAATTCGGCGAGGTCGATCATCACCTCGTACCTTTCTTCCTCGTTGACGATGCTGAGGGCCTTCTTGATCGCTTCGTCAACGTACGGATGGTCCATGCCCGCGGTCCAGCCACCGGCGCTGTTGAACACCGTTGCGATGAGGTCCAGCGGGTCGGAGCGGCCAGCGGTACCGTGGGTGTTTATCTGGTTGTAGGTGCGGCTAGCCAAGGATGGGCGGATGGTGGCGTAGGGCACCTTGTTGAGGTTGGCCCGGACGCCGATTTCCTCCCACATGGTGCCGATGGCCTCGGTGGCCTCCACCTCGGCGGGGACGCCGCGAATGTCGGGAGTGAGGGTCACCTCAAAGCCATCGGGGTATCCGGCTTCGGCGAGCAACTGACGGGCCTTCTCGGGGTTGTACTCCCAGGACTGGATTTCTTCGGGCAGCCGCTGGTACTGGCTGTCCCATGCCCACAGCACCAAGGGTTCACCCTCACCGTGAAGCAAGGTGTCTACGATGGTCTGCCGGTCGATTGCGATGGACAGGGCGCGGCGGACCTTCGCCGCGGTCTTCCAAGCTTCGGACTCCGGGTTGGGGTCTGACGAGACCCACGGGAGGGAGCCGTCGTATCCGGGGCGCTTCTCAGCGAATTCAGGGGTGCCGTGATCGACATACCAGTTGCCGTAGTAGCCGAGGTGGATGGTGCCGCCACCGGGTATGCGCATGAACTTGACATCGGGAACCTGCTGGACGGCGGGCAAGGAATCCAAGGCCATGTTAAAGGTATCGACCTGCCCAGTCTGGAAGTTGGCAACCCTAGTCGACTCTTCCGGTATTTGCTGCCAGATCATCTCTGCGAAATAAGGCGTCTTGCGATAGTGGTCCTCGACAGCCTCCATCCGCCAGAACTGGTTGGCAGCGTGCTCCACTATTTCCCAGGGGCCCGGACCAGCGCCATTGAGGCTGGACTCGTCGATGCCAAGCTCATCGAACTGGCGCTTGCTCATCACCACGACGCTGGGCCGACTCAGGACGTTGAGCATGTCGTACTGCAGGGTGCCGGTGTGCACCTCCAGCTTGTGGTCGTTGACGACGGTGGTGCCGCCGCCGTTGTCCTCGTTGAGCCAGAGGCGCCGCAGCTGGTTGCGGAAGGCGTTGCTGGATTCCTCTGAAGCGAGCTCGCTGATGGACCACAAAACGTCCTCGGCGGTCATTTCGCCGTAGCCCTTGTGCAGCTGCACACCCTGGGACACGTCGAAGGTCCAGATCAAACCGTCGTCGGAAATACTCCACTTTTCCAACAGCTTTGGCCGGAATTCATTGTTGGTGTCCATCCCGACGGGCGGCTCGGTTACCGTAACGCCCAAAAACAAGCCGAGACCTCCGGAAGCGCGAACGGGGGAAGACTGGAAGGGGTAGACCTCGGTCAGCGCGGCGATCAGGGTACCGGAGGATTCGACCATGGCGGGTGCGGAGGGAGTTGCAGTAGGTTCGGCTCGAGGGGCCTGGGTGGCCGTTGGGGCGGGTTGGGCTGTCTGGCCCGAAGAGGGAGCGGTCGTGGCAGCCGGAGCGGCGGTCGGCTGAGGGGCCGCGGTCGCAGCCGGGACCGGAGTGTCCTGCGCCGCTTCTTCTTCGGTGGCGGTATCGGATGAACCACAGGCGGCCAGCAAGGTAAGGCCTAAAGCCAAGACCAAGAGCATCACCACCCGGAAATCCATCATCCTTGGGAAAGCCATGCACGTTCCTCCGTACCGTTCTCGATATTATCCAAGCGTCAATTCGACGAAATAACTTCATAGTTAACAAAATTTAATGCGGTCATATATTATATCAAGGCCATTATATTATCAATACCCAAATTATTCGGGCTGACTATTAAGGAATTCGCCCCGTTCTAGGCCTTCGAGAAGCTTTCAGGCTGGGCAATCTTGAGCAAGGGGACTCCCCGGAAAGGCACGAAGGAAAGGCACGAAGGAAAGGCACGGAATTTGATCCAGAGGGTTTGGAAGGGACCGGTGCGCCGGCAGGTGTTTCAGCTTGACAACGAAATTCGATAGCCATACACTGGAATTGCCGGGTTATAAGCCCGGCTGTACGTGGCCCGGTGGTGTAGCGGTTAACATATTGGCCTGTCACGCCAAAGATCGTGGGTTCGAATCCCATCCGGGTCGCCACTTCGGTACAGAAAGGGGACGCGCGGGTTCGACAGGGGCGTTCTGTAACGGATTGCAAGCCGAGGAAGCCATCACCCTCGTTAATCCGGTGGCGCAAAAATAACTAGCGAACGTGAATTCGCTCTAGCCGCCTAAACGCGGCTACGTCTGCTCCCAGCTATTTCCGGAAGAGGGGATGCCAGGCGCCATAAGTCCGGAATGCGGCCAGCCCAACGCCGGTAAGGGCGGCCAAAGATTCACCGGCTGGGCCTCTCCAGGTTGTGTCGGCGGTATCTGAAGAGACCAAGAGCAAACCGCCGGACAAGCTTGTAGTAGATCCGGTTTATAGGCTCTTCTGGACGGGGAGTTCGACTCTCCCCCGTCTCCACCATTCCTTCCTGGACAACTGTTCCCACATTCGACTACTGATCAACGACAATTAGTCTTGCCGGTCCTGTTGCCTCATTGAGAAATGTTACCGAGACTTTAGCACCTGGGGGCCACTCCAACCAGCGCTAATTCCGGCATTGCAGGGGGTTCCGCCATGGGCTCACCGGCAGCGGCGTAGACCAGCGTTTTGGCCATGATGCCGCGCCACTGCTGCACTCTGCGTTGCAGCGTCCGCAGGTGAGCCCGGCTGAAACGATCCGGTTCAGCCTCTTGCAGTCGGCCCAGCAATACCACGGCACTGGCGTCCGGGTCTTCCTGCAACCAGGACAGCACGTCGCACCACACTCCTTCGAAGGGGTCTGGCCGAGTTCGCCAGGTGCGGGGCGGTTGCACCCGCCGCTCCCGTGAGGTACGGGCTGCGTCCTGCCGCCACAAGTCGGGTAACTTGGCCAGGAACTGTTCCAGGCTCTCGCCGCTGGGAGTGGGCCGGATTTCGGGGAACGTAACCGCGGCCAGGGCCGACTGCGCTTCCCTGATGGCGTGCAGCAGCGCCACCGGATCCAACTTGACCCGATACTGACTCAGCGCTGCCTTCACCTCCACGCTGACCGCGTCGTGTTGCATCAGCCGGTCGCAGGGCGTGGCTGGCGGGCTGTACCGCTTGACGACCCTGGAGCCGTGCCGAGTTTTCTCCACCAACTTGAACGAAGGCTGGAAGTAGTTCACGTACTGTCGCACCGCCCCGTACAGGTGGGCCATGGTCTGTCCGGCAACTTGGCCCGAATAGCGGTCATGACCGACGTAGTGGCGCACCACCGCGCCGTTCTTCTGCTCAATCCAGGCCTGGTCGTTCTTGCGGTACGGCCGGGAACGGGTGAACTCGATGCCCCGCTCGGCGCAGTACTGGGTGAGAGTTTCGTTGATGAATACGCTGTCGTTGTCCGAGTCGATGCCTTTGACGGGGAAGGGCAACTGTCGCCCGATGGCCTCCAGTCCTGCCACCACCAGGGACTGCTCCCGAGCCAGCAGCGGCACCGCTTCAGTCCAGCCGGTGCAGATGTCGGTGGCCACCAGGCTGTGGATCATGGAACCCCACAAGGAGCCACCGTGGTGGACCACCAGGTCAATCTCCAGGAATCCCGGTGGCGGCGCATGCCAATCTGCGAAGGTCCGTACCGGAATATTGCGGCCCGGCGACTGATTCCTCCGGCGTCTGAGCCGCCGGCTCGCCGGTGTCCTGATGGGCTGGAGCAACCGGTCCAAGGTGGCGGCGCTGGCCGCCAGCAGCCGTTGGCGCACGCGAGGGTCCAGACCCAGGTGGCCGTGGCGCTCCATGGACTCTACCAGGTGGGGCAATGCCGCCTTCAGCCGCTTGCCGCAGATCCGGTCAGCAGCTTCCCAGACCACGATCACCGCCTGGCGGACCGCCTCGTCGTAGATCCGTCGGTCCTTTTTTACCGCCGGCTGCTGCTCTCCGTCGTCGCTGGACTGCCCCAGCAACCTGATGCCATGCTTGCGGTGATGACCGGTAACCGCGATGAACTCGTCCAGAATCCGGCTTTTCTCCCGCTTCGATGAAGCTCGGTAACGGTCTCGGATCGTCGCCAGCAATTCCTGTTTTGCCATCTTGCTGATGCCTCCTCCCACGCGATTGCCTCCCCGAGTTTGGGTAACATTTTATTTGAGGCAACCACTTGCGTTGGGTAACGGTTTTGTTGAGGCAATGCGCCGGTTGGCGTCGATTATTCTTGCCGGTTCACCTCCTGTTCCCGACCCCGTTGCTGGGCCACTCCGGTGCGGTAGCTGGGCACGTCGAATTCCAGGATGACCGAGTGGTGGACCACCCGGTCGATGGCCGCCGCCGTGGCCATGGGGTTGGCGAAGATGTGTTCCCACTGGGAGAAGACCAGGTTGGAGGTGATGCCCAGGGACCGGCGCTCGTAGCGTTCTGCGATGAGGGTGAAGAGCAGCTCCGACTCCTCGGCCCCCTGGGGCAGGTAGCCCAGGTCGTCCAGCAGCAGGAAGTCGTAGCTGTCGAGCTTGCGTAGTTGTCGCGGCAGCGCCAGGTCGCGCTTGGCGGCGAGCAGGTCCTGCACCAGCCGGTAGGCCGGGGCGAATAGGACCGAGCGTCCGGCTTCCACCAGCCTGTGGCCCACGGCGCACAGGGCGTGTGTTTTCCCGGTGCCGGGAAGACCGAAGGCCAGGACGTTGACGCCGCGGTCGACGAAGCTGCCGTCGGCCAGTTCCCCCAGTTGCTGTCTGAGAGACAGAGGCACCCGGTCGTGCTCGAAGGTTTCCCAGGTCTTGCCCGCCGGCAGCCTGGACGCGGTGCGCAGCCTGCCGATGCGCCGCTGCCGGCGGTCCTCGGCCTCCTGCTCCAGCACTTCCAGCAGGGTCTCCAGGGCGTCGCCGTGCCCGGCGCCGGTGAATCGGGACACCGACTGCGCCCCCATGGTGGGCAACCGGAATTGGTGGCACAGCTCCCCGATCCGGACCTGAATGGCGTTGGCGTCCATCATCAGGCCACCCCCGCCAGCAAGCTATCGTAGACCCTGAGATCAGGCGTGCCGGGCAGGGTCAGCACCGGCGCCCGCGGTGGAGCCGGGTTGGCCAGATCCTTGACCATGGCGTAGTCGAAGGGATCGCCTGCCTCCAGCAGCAGGGCCAGGGCGCTGTCCACCGTCGACTCCATAGTTGTCGCCGCCAGATGCAGGATCCGCACGTACTCCACGTCAGCCCGTTCGCCTCGCCACCTCTTGAGGGCGGCGTAGGCCAAGCGGAAGGTCATGGTGGGAAACATCTGCTCCCGGAACCGGTAGCGGGCGAAGGCCCCGGGCTTGCGCACCAGGGAGCCAATGATGTGGCGGTAATTGACGTTGGCCTCCCTTTCACCGCGCACCCGCTCCATGCGTTCCACCAAGTGGCCCTTGTAGTACACTTCCAGATGCTCGGCGTACAGGCGTATCTGCACCTCCTTTCCGATGAGCCGGGAGGGGACGGTGTAGGTCCGTCCGGCTGCCTGGATGGTGCTCCACTTGCGCACCCGAGCCTGGTGGTTGACGTACTCCGGCACCGGAGCTGGGGGTAGGCACTGGAGACGCGGGCGTTCCTCCTCCAGCTTTTCCTTTACCAGCCGGTTGCGCCTTGCCACCACCTTGCCGACGAAGCTGGTGTAATCGTCGACCGTGTCGAAATCGCGGCTGCCCCGCAGCATCAGGGCCTGGTCCAAAGCGTCCTTCAGCCGGTAGTGGGCCTGCTCGGCCACGCCATTCTCGTGTGATTCCCCGGAATTGATCAGCGTGGCCTCGAGCCCGTAGTGGTCCAGGAGCTCAGCGTAGTTGTCGTTCAGGGCCCGGCCGCGGCTGCGCTTTATCTCATGGGTGAGGGCCGAGGTGTTGTCGGAGCGCATGACTTGGGGCGCGCCGCCCAGTTCCCAGAGCGCGTTCTGCAGCCCCTGCTTCAGGGCCACAAAGGTCTCGCCAGCAACCACCTCGGCGTAGCGCCACCCTGAATGGCTCAACACCAGCTGGAACAGCAGGTGGCGGTAGCGCCGGCCGCCGATGGTTACTCCCAGAGAGTTGCAGTGGGTGAAATCGAGCTGCGCCTCCCGGCTAGGTGGATGCTCCTGGGGGAAGTAGACCTCCTGGTCCGGCCCGTTGAGTGCCCGCCAGTCCTGTAACCGGCGTTGCAGGGTTCGGAGCTGGGAGGCGCTGAACCGGCCGGGAAATTTCTCCTCCAGCCACTCGATAATTGTCGTTGCCCTGAGCCTGCCGGCGGCCTCGCCCCGTAGCAGGGGCAGGATTTCTTCCTCCCAGACGCCGTCGAAGGGATCGGGGCGCGTGCGCCACCGGCGCTCCTGCTTGGTCTCCGACGGCAACGGGCCACACTACCACTTCCGTGCTGACCGCTCGCTCATCCCCGCCATGGCCGCCGCCGTCTGTTGTTTCTTTCCTTCCATCTGTCTTTGCCTCAGTAATGCGACTTGCTGATCCGTAACCAATCCGGCACCTCCTGTACCGGATGATTACCACGTGGGACCGGCAAGAATAGTCGTCGCCAACCGGACCGGCAAGACTAATTGTCGTTGATCAGGGGCTGCGTGGGCGGAGGATTTCTGAGTATTGGCTACCTAATAGTGTACCGCCTGCCATTATTCATAGGGTTGTTGTCAATGGCGGCGGTTAGTATCGTATTCCGAGTAGGCCGCCTTCTTCTGATTCGTCCGTAAGACGAAGCCTCACGAAGCTCTCTAAATCGAAGTCGGGCGAGAATTCGCTGGACGGAAGCGCATCAGAATTGAGAGCACAGATATATTGGAACCCGTGTCTGTCAGCCTCAAGTTGGGCCAACTCCAGCGACTGTGCTATCTGGCGCTCATCAACGCCGTCGAATATGGTGCTGTCGTGCATCAGCAACTTGGGTGAGGGTCGCTGCGATGCCCACAACTGCGCCAACATCAGGTCATAGCAGAAAATCTTCATGCTGTTTATTCCCTGACTATCAGCACGCAGGATGTCAACGTCGAAATCAAAGCCGGTATTGGCAACGTCCACTACGAGGTTGCCTGGAGCGCTATACAGGGCCTGCGAATTGGCATTGAATATGTTGATAGCTCTAGGAGCCTGTCCGAGAAACAGGGTTGGCGAGTTACTGAGGGTATGATGGTGCGGAGCATCAGATGAGCGGAGCGGTCAATGAGCAAGACCTACCTTCCCTACGATCCGGACCAGCAGTTGCTGCTGCCGGCAGCCCTCCAGGAATGGCTGCCCGAGGACCATCTGGCCTATTCCATCTCCGACGTGGTGGACCAGTTGGACCTCTCGGACATCACCGCCCGCTACTAGAAATCTGGCCGGAAAGGGTTTGAGTCGCCGAGCATTTATAATTGGGGTCAACAAGAGTAGCGAGGGTTGAGAATGCTGGGAGAGCGTTCGGACCAGAGGGGTCTTTGGGAAGCGGACCGGTTGTACCTGGACCACGTGGGGAAGGACACTTTCTACGGTCTGCTGGCTTCCCTGCGGGGCCGGCTGTTCCAGGACTCCGATTTCGCGGTGTTCTACTGCGCTGACAACGGCCGGGACAGCGTGCCGCCCAGCCTGCTGGCCACGGCGCTGCTGTTGCAGACCCACGACAAGGTGAGCGACGCCGAGGCCAAGGCCCGGGCCGACTTCGACATCCGCTGGAAGGTGGCTCTGGGGATTGAGGTGGAGGACAGGCCCTTCGCCAAAAGCACGCTCCAGGTGTTCCGGGCCCAGCTGATCCTGCACGACAGGGTGCGGGAGGTATTCGAGTCCAGCGTGCGCCTCGCCCGGGAGTCGGGCTACCTGAAGAGGCGCAGCATGAAGGTGGCTCTGGACACGACCAACATCCTGGGCCGGGGCGCGGTGAGGGACACCTACAATCTGCTGGCCGACGGGATCGTCAAACTGATGCGGGCGCTGGCGCAGGTTGAGGGAATCAGCGTCGGGAAATGGGCCAAGGCCCGGGGATACGGGCGGTACCTCGCCTCCAGCATCAAGGGAGAGGCGACCATCGACTGGTCGGACAAGCGGGCGCGGACGGCACTGCTGGCGGGGATTGTGGGAGACGCGGACCGGCTCTTGGAATTATCGCGGCTGGCCCAGGGGGAGTTGCCCGAGGACGGTGCTGAGCGTCAGCAGATAGTGGCGGCGGCGGAACTGCTGGGGCAGTTGCTGCTCCAGGACATTGAGCGCAAGGGTGGCGACGGCGACGGCGACGGCGACGGCGACGGCGACGGCGATGACGGCGTGAGCCTCAAGGACGGGGTGAGCAAGGACCGGATGATGTCGGTGCACGACCCTGAGATGCGCCACGGGCACAAGAGCAGCAGGAGACGCTTCGACGGACACAAGGCGGCGATTGTGGTTGACACCGACACCCAGCTGATCACCGCCGTGGAGGTACTGCCGGGCAACGCTCCGGACAACCTGGGGGCGCTGGAACTGGTAGAACAGAGCGAGGCCAACACCGGTGTGCCGGTGCAGGAGGCCATGGGCGACGCCGCCTATGGAGACGGAGCTACCAGGCAGACCTTCGCCGACGCGGGCCGCACCCTGATTGCCCGGGTGCCGGGACGGCCCGACCGGCAGCGCTTTCCCAAGAATGACTTTGTCATCGACCTGGTGGCGGGCAGTTGCACCTGTCCGGCAGGGCAGGTCACCCACACCATAGTGCCAGCGGGACGGCGTACGGATGCCGCGGGTCGGATACACCACTTGCAGGCCTTCCAGTTCGACGGGTCCGAATGTATGACATGTCCCCTGCGGTCTCAGTGCATCTCGGCCAAGGGCAGGAAGGGACGGCGGGTGCTGATCCATCCCCAGGAGGCTCTCCTGCAACAGGCCCGTGCGTTGCAACAGAGCGCCGGGTATGACGAATATCGAGCGCGACGCGTGGTGGTCGAGCACAGATTGGCCCGACTGGTCCAGTTGGGCATTCGCCAGTCCCACTACTTCGGACGCGCCAAGACGCGATTCCAGCTGTACCTAGCGGCTACAGTGGCCAACCTGACCCTGGTGGCGGGCAAAATCGAGCTGTCGGACAGTGTCGGCGGTGGGCTTCCGCGCCACCGCGCCGTCCTCAGTGCCGTCCCCAGTGATGTCCAGGCTGTTTCCCACGGTGTGGTCGCCCATGCTACGGCCATTTTCGGCGCTGTCCGGCTCGGACTGCTGTGGTCCCAGATTCTGTTCGCCCCGGCTTTACTGCCGAAATCTCTCTCCCCATCCAGGGCTTTTCGGCCCGGCTTCTAGGGGGAAAGGCGGGGCGGCCCGCCCTACCATCCCAGGATGATGGTGAAGGTGCTGCTCTACGGCTACTGCGCCGGGGTGGCCTCCTCACGGCGCATCGCGCAGCGTCTCCACGAGGACATTGCCTTCCGGGTGCTGGCGGCCAACAACACGCCGGACTTCCGCACCGTCTCCGACTTCCGAAAGGACCATCTGGAGGCGTTGGCAGACCTGTTCCTGCAGGTGCTGGAGTTGTGCCAGCAGGCAGGACTGGTGAAGCTGGGGCACGTGGCCCTGGACGGGACCAAGGTGAGGGCCAATGCCTCCAGGCACAAGGCGATGAGCTACGGGCGGATGAAGGAGAAGGAGGATCGGTTGCAGGCCGAGGCGGACGAGTTGCTCCGCAAGGCGCAGGAGGTGGACGAGGAGGAGGACCGCCGGTACGGGAAGGACAGGCGTGGGGATGAGTTGCCGGAGGAACTGGCATTTCGGGAGAGCCGGTTGCGGAAGATAAGGGAAGCCAAGGCGGCGCTGGAGGCCGAGGCAAGGGCGGAGGCGGAGCAGGCTGAGTCCGAGGGACGCAATCATCCCGGGGTGCCTGATGACAAGGCGCAGCGGAACTTCACCGACCCGGACTCCCGGATCATGCCCGGCCCGGGAGGGCGGGACTTCCAGCAGTCCTACAACTGCCAGGCGGTGGTGGACAGCGAGCATCAGGTGATCGTGGCGGCCCGTGCCACCAACCAGCCTTCGGACAAGGGTCAGGCCGTGAGCATGATTGAGGAGGCCACCCTGAACGCGGGCGCGGTGCCGAAAGAGGTATCCGCCGACGCCGGATACTACTCGGCCAAGGAGGTGGAGGAACTCTACGACCTGGGAGTGGACCCGTTCGTCGCGCCGGAGAAGACCCGCCGCAGTTGGGTGCCGCCACCGGCGCCCCGGGGCCGCATACCCAAGGGACTGTCAGCCAGGGACCGGATGCGCCGCAAGCTGCGGACGAAACGGGGCAGGGAACGCTACGCCCTCCGGATGGAGACGGTGGAACCGGTGTTCGGCCAGATCAAGCAGGGCCGGGGATTCCGGCAGTTCCTGCTGCGGGGTATGGCAAAGGTGAACCGGGAATGGCTGCTCATCTGCGCTGGCCACAACCTGCTGAAGCTGTTCCGCTTCGGGGCCGGTGGTGCTGGCAAGGTGCGGGGCAAGGGCGCCACCGGGAACAAGAGGGCCACGTGCCGGGCCATGGCCAATGGGATTTTCAAGCGACAATCCGCAGGTGCCTATCCGCACCATGCACGAACTGTCGCCGCTGGGTAGTCCCAGATGACCGACACCGCCAGTTGGTCAATCCTCAGACGGGCTGCTAGTCCGCTTCTCACGACTTTCCTCGAAGTCGCGGCGAGCCGCCTGGAGCAGCAGCTCGCGGTTCACCCGCACTTCGCTCCTGCCCTGCTCAAAACGACGGAGATTAGAAATGCGGCTATCGACATCGTTGCGTCTTGAAACTAAATCCAAATGCAACTCCTGCAAGCTGGTATATTCCTGCAGCGCCCCATGAGTCCGCAGAACACCGAGCAGTTGCGCACGTCTTTCAGTTTCTTGCTGTAGGTCAAGATTCCGCTGGGTTCTGGTGGCCTCGATCTTTTGCATCTCCGATTGTAAGTATGACCGCCGGTTGACTACTATCTGACGGTGAAAATCCTGTACTTCCTCGAGACGGCGCTTCACAATGTCGGGCATCGTAACGTTAACTTCTTCGTAGACTTCGAGGACTTCGTTTGTGTCGGGGGCGCGGTCGTCTTCCAAAGAAGTACGGTATAAGCCCATAAGCCTCCCGTCTGTGATGTTGTCGTTGGACATTCGCTGGATTCGTGAGGTCAGGTCGTTGGCCTCTCGTTCGATTTCACCGTATTGGGGATGCACTCGGAAACTCTCCAGGGCTTCCGATCTCTGACGAATCTCGTTCGTTCTGCTTCTAGTACTCGGTCAAATTTGGTCTGATAGATAGACTCAGAGACCTGCTGGTCGATGGTACTCTGATTTAAGGAAGATGTTGTTGTGAGGTGGCGGTATGGTCAGGGAGAAATTCGCAGTTCGGCTGACGCCGGAGGAACGCGACCAACTGGAGCACATGGTCCGGGCGGTGAAGAGTCCAGCCCGGGTTACGACCCGGGCCCGCATCCTGCTCAAGACCGGTGAGGGTTGGTCCGCGTCCAGGGTGGCCCAGGCCCTGGATGTGTCCGAGGGCACGGTGTTCCGCCTCAAGCGGCGCTTCGCCGAGGATGGGTTGAACGGGGCGCTCAGGGACCGGACCCAGCCCCACCGGTACCGCAAGCTGGATGACCGGGGCGAAGCCCACCTGATCGCCCTGGCCTGCAGCCCGGCCCCCGAGGGCCACGACCATTGGAACCTGCGCCTGCTGGCGGACCGGATGGTTGAACTGGGCGTGGTCGACTCCCTGTCCCATGAGACGGTGCGGCTGCATCTGAAAAAAACGTCCTCAAGCCGTGGCAGAAGAAACAGTGGTGCATTCCCAAGGTGAGTGCCGACTTCGTGGCCCACATGGAGGATGTCCTGGATCTCTATGCCGAACCCTACAATCCCGAAAGGCCAGTGGTCTGCTTCGATGAGACATCCACCCAGATGCTGGCCGATGCTCGGCCACCCATCCCGGTGGCGCCCGGACACCCCCGGCGTGAGGACTACGAGTGCCGGCGGGAGGGCACCCGCAACCTGTTCCTGGCCTGCGAACCCCTGGCAGGCTGGCGGCACGTAGAGGTAACGGAACGGCGCACCAAGGAGGACTTTGCCCGCCAGATGCGCTGGCTGGTGGATGAGGCCTATCCGGATGTCCCGGTGGTTCGAGTGGTCTTGGACAATCTGAACACCCATCGCAAGGCGTCGCTTTACGAGGCGTTCCCAGCTGACGAGGCCCGGCGCATTGCCAAGCGGCTGGAATTTCACTACACGCCCAAGCACGGCAGTTGGCTCAATATGGCGGAAATAGAGTTCAGCATCTTCTCCCGCAGTTGCCTCAGGCAGCGTCTGCCGGACGAGGAATCCCTCTGCCGGGAGGTCCGCGCCCTGGAACTGGAGCGAAACGAAGCTCAAGCCCGCATCAACTGGCGCTTCAGCATCCAGGACGCCAGAACCAAACTCCATCGCCTATACCCCATCAATTCCTGACTTGACCGAGTACTAAACCAAAGCCAAGGTGAAATACGCAGACGCATAGGGTAAATTTGTGAGGGAACTGGGTTAGCCGGTCTCAGGAGTAGCGGGGGGTTGGTGATGGGTGTGAGGGAGATAGACCGGTCTCTGGAACAATGGCAGATGGGGGTCAGGGATTTGCGCTGGCGGATGATTCTGGCGCCCACACCCAGGGAGCGGGAGCGGTGGTACGCCCTCTGGCTCTTGGCGCAGGGCTGGACAGCAACGGCCACGGCGGAGGCGCTGGAGCGGGACCCCCACACCATAGGACGGTGGGCTTCGGTTTTCGGCGAGGGAGGGCCAGCGGCCTTGATATTTGAGCAGACCGGTGGTTCCCCCCCGTCCTTGACGAGACGCAGCAGGCGGAGTTGAAGGGGGCGGTAGGGCAACCGCCCGCTGAGGCGGGCATCGAACTGGCCAACTGGTATTGGAAAGGAGTCCGGCAGTTTGTCTTGGAACGGTTCGGGGTCAGTTTGAGCCGCAGCAGTTGTCTGAACTGGCTGCACCGGTTGGGATTTGCCTTCAAGCGGCCCAAGAAGCGTCTGCTCAAGGCGGATGAGGGCAAGCGGGAGGCCTTCGTGGCGGAGTATACCGCCCTGAGGGAGGAGGCCCAACGGACCGGAGCCAGGATATTCTTCGCCGATGAGGCCCACTTCCGGGCCGATGCAGAGTTGCGGGGCAAGTGGGTACTGAGAGGAGAGGCTGCTCTGGTGGACTCGACCAGTCCGCGGTATGGGGAGAAGGCCAGCTATTATTCGGCGGTGTGCCTGGAGACGGGTGAGGTGGAGTGGATGGAGTTGCAGGGGAACAGCAACGCCGGGACCTCGGTTGACTTCCTGAAGCAACTGAGGGGAAAACACCCTGAGCCGATGCGGGTCATCTGGGACAATGCCCCGGCCCACCGTGGGGAGGCGATGCGGGAGTACCTCAGGACGCCTGGGCTGGAGTTGAGGTTGGTGAACCTGCCGGGGTACAGCCCGGACTTCAACGGGGATGAGGCGATCTGGGGTTGGGCGAGAGAGGAGGCCACCGGCAATCTGTGCTTGGGAAGCAGGGAGGCGGGGCAGGAGAAGGTCGGCAAATTCCTTGCCGGACTGGCCAGCCGCAAAGACGAGGTGAGACGGCGGTGCCGGACAGTCTTGCAGTCACGGGGCGAGGCGCTCCTGCGAGCCTCCCGGACCGATTCTCAGCCTCCGGCAAATGCACATCCCACCTTGGCTTTGGTTTAGGTTGCCAAGAGTGCCTACTAGACCCTCCAGCAACCCGTCCCTAGCTGCGCGCCGGAGCTCATTGAGGGTCTTTTCCTGATCCTTGAGCTCTTGGAGTTGCCCGGCATGCTCCCACCCTAAACCCAAGAGAAACGCGTTATTGACCTGTTTGTCCCATTCGTTCTGGCGCCTGTAGTGGGTTAAGGGCGACGAGAAAGCATCCCTACCCCGGCGGATCAGATAGGAAATCAGGCTTCGGAATGTTGGCCGGTACTTGTAGGCGGGTTCTTCTGCGTTGATCCCGAAAAGCTGTTGTCCTAGAGCGGTTGTCCACTCAGGAATTCGTAATGTACGCCCGTCGTCTTGTTGTTCGCCGAAGTGAGCGAATGGGGAAACGTCGCCTTGTAAATAGACGTATCGTGGGTCATCTGTACCTCTGGTTACCATCAGGGTTTGATTGTGAATCTGGATATCAAGTGTAAATGTCCACCCCTTTAAGGGAGCCGCCATAGGCCCTTGACCTCGCTGAGGGCTAGAGCCGAGGCAGAAATGAATAATCTCGAATAGCGTGGTTTTGCCGAGCCCGTTCCTGGAGTCGCCACGCGTGGATTCCTTGGTGCGGTCGGCCAAGACAACATTGAACCCAGGAGTAAACTTTGCCTCCTTGAACGAGGGCATATTACTGCGAACGGAAAGGATCATCGAGCGGTCCTGCTCAGCTGTCCGTGCTCGTAGTCGACCGCTCCAATGGCGAAGAGATAATCAAGCGACAGCACGAAGTTCCCGAAACTCGCTACTTCCTTGTTATACCTGACCGATTCCCATAGGCGACTTACGCTGGCCGGACGTTCCAGATGGCCGAGCACCAGAGCGCCGATACCGACGAGTGAACGGTTCGTGGGGACATGTTTGTTAGGTAACAGCGTCATCGTTCGAATACTTCGCACGTTTCAAACAGGTACACCAAGACCGCCAGTCCAGCGCTCTGAAACACAAGCTCCGTTGAGCCCTGAGCAGAGAACCGGAGCATGGCTGCAAACAAGGAGTCGCCCTGCAAGCCTGCTTGGCTCTGCTGCTGGTACTCGCTCACAAAGCCGGAAATCAACCCCCCGGTGAAGGTGGAGTCGTAACTACCCATAACCTCAACGAATTCCTGCACCTGTCGGCTCTGAAGTAATCCGAGACTAAACACTAAGGAGGACTGTTCTGTAAGCCCATTACGATCCATCTTTTCTTGGGGTGGGATGATGGAGACTTGAGACGGTTGATACCGATTGCCATTCACGAGCGCGCGAGTTACCGCTTGCATTTCGTGGAAGGTGATTTCGGGCATCGTTTGAGCGAGATAGTCTCTATGACGCGCCTCTCGATCAGCCTTCCATTTCCTCAAGTCGGCGGGTGTGTATGTGTTGGGTTGAAAGTCGACTAGGGCATGATGGGTTCCGCAAAGCGGAATAAGATTTGGGTACGAGTTGCGCTGCCGCAGAGTCAGTTCAGGGTTAGCTCTAGAAGCCGGGCCGAAAAGCCCTGGATGGGGAGAGAGATTTCGGCAGTAAAGCCGGGGCGAACAGAATCTGGGACCACAGCAGTCCGAGCCGGACAGCGCCGAAAATGGCCGTAGCATGGGCGACCACACCGTGGGAAACAGCCTGGACATCACTGGGGACGGCACTGAGGACGGCGCGGTGGCGCGGAAGCCCACCGCCGACACTGTCCGACAGCTCGATTTTGCCCGCCACCAGGGTCAGGTTGGCCACTGTAGCCGCTAGGTACAGCTGGAATCGCGTCTTGGCGCGTCCGAAGTAGCGGGACTGGCGAATGCCCAACTGGACCAGTCGGGCCAATCTGTGCTCGACCACCACGCGTCGCGCTCGATATTCGTCATACCCGGCGCTCTGTTGCAACGCACGGGCCTGTTGCAGGAGAGCCTCCTGGGGATGGATCAGCACCCGCCGTCCCTTCCTGCCCTTGGCCGAGATGCACTGAGACCGCAGGGGACATGTCATACATTCGGACCCGTCGAACTGGAAGGCCTGCAAGTGGTGTATCCGACCCGCGGCATCCGTACGCCGTCCCGCTGGCACTATGGTGTGGGTGACCTGCCCTGCCGGACAGGTGCAACTGCCCGCCACCAGGTCGATGACAAAGTCATTCTTGGGAAAGCGCTGCCGGTCGGGCCGTCCCGGCACCCGGGCAATCAGGGTGCGGCCCGCGTCGGCGAAGGTCTGCCTGGTAGCTCCGTCTCCATAGGCGGCGTCGCCCATGGCCTCCTGCACCGGCACACCGGTGTTGGCCTCGCTCTGTTCTACCAGTTCCAGCGCCCCCAGGTTGTCCGGAGCGTTGCCCGGCAGTACCTCCACGGCGGTGATCAGCTGGGTGTCGGTGTCAACCACAATCGCCGCCTTGTGTCCGTCGAAGCGTCTCCTGCT
Source organism: Dehalococcoidia bacterium (assembly GCA_965261355.1). GTDB lineage: Bacteria > Chloroflexota > Dehalococcoidia > Lucifugimonadales > UBA3495 > VXOI01. Next base: position 1,976,072 of record OZ253464.1, read on the forward strand.
GCTCTTGTGCCCGTGGCGCATCTCAGGGTCGTGCACCGACATCATCCGGTCCTTGCTCACCCCGTCCTTGAGGCTCACGCCGTCATCGCCGTCGCCGTCGCCGTCGCCGTCGCCGTCGCCACCCTTGCGCTCAATGTCCTGGAGCAGCAACTGCCCCAGCAGTTCCGCCGCCGCCACTATCTGCTGACGCTCAGCACCGTCCTCGGGCAACTCCCCCTGGGCCAGCCGCGATAATTCCAAGAGCCGGTCCGCGTCTCCCACAATCCCCGCCAGCAGTGCCGTCCGCGCCCGCTTGTCCGACCAGTCGATGGTCGCCTCTCCCTTGATGCTGGAGGCGAGGTACCGCCCGTATCCCCGGGCCTTGGCCCATTTCCCGACGCTGATTCCCTCAACCTGCGCCAGCGCCCGCATCAGTTTGACGATCCCGTCGGCCAGCAGATTGTAGGTGTCCCTCACCGCGCCCCGGCCCAGGATGTTGGTCGTGTCCAGAGCCACCTTCATGCTGCGCCTCTTCAGGTAGCCCGACTCCCGGGCGAGGCGCACGCTGGACTCGAATACCTCCCGCACCCTGTCGTGCAGGATCAGCTGGGCCCGGAACACCTGGAGCGTGCTTTTGGCGAAGGGCCTGTCCTCCACCTCAATCCCCAGAGCCACCTTCCAGCGGATGTCGAAGTCGGCCCGGGCCTTGGCCTCGGCGTCGCTCACCTTGTCGTGGGTCTGCAACAGCAGCGCCGTGGCCAGCAGGCTGGGCGGCACGCTGTCCCGGCCGTTGTCAGCGCAGTAGAACACCGCGAAATCGGAGTCCTGGAACAGCCGGCCCCGCAGGGAAGCCAGCAGACCGTAGAAGGTGTCCTTCCCCACGTGGTCCAGGTACAACCGGTCCGCTTCCCAAAGACCCCTCTGGTCCGAACGCTCTCCCAGCATTCTCAACCCTCGCTACTCTTGTTGACCCCAATTATAAATGCTCGGCGACTCAAACCACTTTCCGGCCAGATTTCTAGGTCCCTCATCGGCAAGTCCCTCGATATGAGCGATCTGTCCGGTGGTGGCTGAACGGTCATTCTCAGTGGCTTCTTCCACGCATACCATCCTGCAGTCGGGAAAACTACAAAGCGCCCCTGAAAAGGCCCACAAGAAGGCTCTGTCAGCCTGGGTATAATTTCTGTTACGTGGAGTAGACACCAGCTGATATTACCCCCACCAATTGTCGCCCAAAGATTAAAGACAGCTTCGTATTCGGCTGAGGGGATCGTTAAGAAGGGTAAAAGCGTGCTTGTCGACGACCTGGTAGTCATGGCAGCTTTCTGTCCCACAGATTCTTTGAACGTAGATATCTTGCCTCCTGTAGCAAAGGGCACCACAGTGATCCGTCCAGTTGAGGCACTATACAGCGTGCTCAAGGATAGCGACAAGGGAACTGAAGAAGATACGTCTGAATGTGACGAACGCCGACGTGCTAGAGGATTCCTAAACCAAAGCCAAGGTGGGATGTGCATTTGCCGGAGGCTGAGAATCGGTCCGGGAGGCTCGCAGGAGCGCCTCGCCCCGTGACTGCAAGACTGTCCGGCACCGCCGTCTCACCTCGTCTTTGCGGCTGGCCAGTCCGGCAAGGAATTTGCCAACCTTCTCCTGCACCGCCTCCCTGCTTCCCAAGCACAGATTGCCGGTGGCCTCCTCTCTCGCCCAACCCCAGATCGCCTCATCCCCGTTGAAGTCCGGGCTGTACCCCGGCAGGTTCACCAACCTCAACTCCAGCCCAGGCGTCCTGAGGTACTCCCGCATCGCCTCCCCACGGTGGGCCGGGGCATTGTCCCAGATGACCCGCATCGGCTCAGGGTGTTTTCCCCTCAGTTGCTTCAGGAAGTCAACCGAGGTCCCGGCGTTGCTGTTCCCCTGCAACTCCATCCACTCCACCTCACCCGTCTCCAGGCACACCGCCGAATAATAGCTGGCCTTCTCCCCATACCGCGGACTGGTCGAGTCCACCAGAGCAGCCTCTCCTCTCAGTACCCACTTGCCCCGCAACTCTGCATCGGCCCGGAAGTGGGCCTCATCGGCGAAGAATATCCTGGCTCCGGTCCGTTGGGCCTCCTCCCTCAGGGCGGTATACTCCGCCACGAAGGCCTCCCGCTTGCCCTCATCCGCCTTGAGCAGACGCTTCTTGGGCCGCTTGAAGGCAAATCCCAACCGGTGCAGCCAGTTCAGACAACTGCTGCGGCTCAAACTGACCCCGAACCGTTCCAAGACAAACTGCCGGACTCCTTTCCAATACCAGTTGGCCAGTTCGATGCCCGCCTCAGCGGGCGGTTGCCCTACCGCCCCTTTCAACTCCGCCTGCTGCGTCTCGTCAAGGACGGGGGGGAACCACCGGTCTGCTCAAATATCAAGGCCGCTGGCCCTCCCTCGCCGAAAACCGAAGCCCACCGTCCTATGGTGTGGGGGTCCCGCTCCAGCGCCTCCGCCGTGGCCGTTGCTGTCCAGCCCTGCGCCAAGAGCCAGAGGGCGTACCACCGCTCCCGCTCCCTGGGTGTGGGCGCCAGAATCATCCGCCAGCGCAAATCCCTGACCCCCATCTGCCATTGTTCCAGAGACCGGTCTATCTCCCTCACACCCATCACCAACCCCCCGCTACTCCTGAGACCGGCTAACCCAGTTCCCTCACAAATTTACCCTATGCGTCTGCGTATTTCACCTTGGCTTTGGTTTAGTACTCGGTCAAGTCAGGAATTGATGGGATAGAGGCGATGGAGTTTGGTTCTGGCGTCCTGGATGCTGAAGCGCCAGTTGATGCGGGCTTGAGCTTCGTTTCGCTCCAGTTCCAGGGCGCGGACCTCCCGGCAGAGGGATTCCTCGTCCGGCAGACGCTGCCTGAGGCAACTGCGGGAGAAGATGCTGAACTCTATTTCCGCCATATTGAGCCAACTGCCGTGCTTGGGCGTGTAGTGAAATTCCAGCCGCTTGGCAATGCGCCGGGCCTCGTCAGCTGGGAACGCCTCGTAAAGCGACGCCTTGCGATGGGTGTTCAGATTGTCCAAGACCACTCGAACCACCGGGACATCCGGATAGGCCTCATCCACCAGCCAGCGCATCTGGTAGGCAAAGTCCTCCTTGGTGCGCCGTTCCGTTACCTCTACGTGCCGCCACCCGGCCAGGGGTTCGCTGGTCAGGAACAGGTTGCGGGTGCCATCCCGCCGGTACTCGTAGTCCTCGCGCCGGGGCTGTCCGGGCGCCGCCGGGATGGGCGGCCGGGCATCGGCCAGCATCTGGGTGGATGTCTCATCGAAGCAGACCACCGGCCTTTCGGGATTGTAGGGTTCGGCATAGAGATCCAGGACATCCTCCATGTGGGCCACGAAGTCGGCACTCACCTTGGGAATGCACCACTGTTTCTTCTGCCACGGCTTGAGGACGTTTTTTTCAGATGCAGGCGCACCGTCTCATGGGACAGGGAGTCAACCACGCCCAGTTCAACCATCCGGTCCGCCAGCAGGCGAAGGTTCCAGTGGTCGTGGCCATCGGGGGCCGGGCTGCAGGCCAGGGCGATCAGGTGGGCTTCGCCACGGTCATTCAGCTTGCGGTACCGGTGGGGCTGGGTCCGGTCCCTGAGCACCCCGTTCAACCCATCCTCGGCGAAGCGCCGCTTGAGGCGGAACACCGTGCCCTCGGACACATCCAGAGCCTGGGCCACCCTGGACGCGGACCAACCCTCACCGGTCTTGAGCAGGATGCGGGCCCGGGTCGTAACCCGGGCTGGACTCTTCCCTGCCCGGACCATGTGCTCCAGTTGGTCGCGTTCCTCCGGCGTCAGCCGAACTGCGAATTTCTCCCTGACCATACCGCCACCTCACAACAACATCTTCCTTAAATCAGAGTACCATCGACCAGCAGGTCTCCGAGTCTACCTATCAGACCAGAATTGACAGAGTACTAGTGGCTGTGCTGTGCCAGCTCTATCAGTACGCCTCGGGCCGCTGAAGGGTGCAGGAAACCGATGTCGCCACCCATGAGGCCGGTGCGAGGGACCTTATCAATCAGGCGCACACCCAAGTCGTCCAGAGTTTTTAGCTTTTCGGTGATTTCCTCCACCTCGAAGCAGACGTGGTGGAGGCCTTCGCCACGGTTGGCAATGTGAGTGGTGATCAAGCTGTCGGGGCTGGTACCTTCCAGCAGTTCCAGGTTCGTCTCGCCAACGGGAACGAAGCAGCCGCGAACGCCAATGTCTTCGCGTACGATTATCTGACTGGGCTTGAAGCCGAAGAGCCCACGATAGAACTCGATGCTCTCGTCCAAGGAGGCAACGGCTATACCGATGTGATGGACCAGGTCGGTTGCTACTGGCGGCGTTCCTGGCAGGGTCATAGCAAGGTCTCCTTAATTAGCGAGTCTGGTTGCATATGCTGAGGGACCTGACGAAAGGACGCGGCTAGAAAGTGGACTTGCGGCCCTCCATGTTGGTGTGGATGTCGAGCAGCACAGTGCGGCCGTCGCGGTTGAGCTGCTGGGCCCTGACCAAGGCCGGAGCAATTTCAGAGGGCTGGGTTACCGTGATGCCGACGGCGCCCATTCCCTCGGCTATCTTGGCATAGTCGCCACCCATGCGAGTGAGGCCGAACAGTTCGTTGGCAACAGGGTATCCGCCAGGGTAGGTGGCCATGCCGCCGTTGTTGAGGACGACGGTGGTGATGGGTGCCCCTGCCCGCACCGATGTCTCGATGTCAAGCCCTGACATCCCGAAGGCGCCGTCGCCCATAAAGTTCAGGCAGAACCGGTTGGGGTCAGCCAGCTTGGCCCCGATCATAAGAGGGATGCCGTAGCCGAGATGGGTGGACTTGCCCCAGCCGATGTAGCTGTGAGGCGTGGTGGCGGTATAGAAGGGCATAATCATGTCTCGAGGAGCACCAGCATCGTGGGTGACGACGCTGTTTTCCTTGTCCAGGTTGCGTTCGAGTTCGTTGATTACACGGTAGGCACCGATGGGAACCTCGTCGGTCTCTAGCAACGGGGCCCATTCTGCCAACCAGCCCCTTCGTACCTCGGCTATCTCTTCTGCAACTCCATTTGCCGGCTTTCCAGCATCGCCGACTTGAGCCCTCACTTCGTCGATGATGGCCTGCAGAGTCAGCTTTGCATCACCTGGCAGACCGACATCGACGGAGAAGTCCTTGTTGATGTCCTCGATGCTTTCGACATTGTGAATGATCACTTTGCCCTCCGGGATAGGCTGGCCGTAACTGGTACGGGTCATGCTCGAGCCAATGGCAAAAAGCACGTCGGACTCCTGAATCCACTTGCGGGCGGGCAGAGAAGTCGCAGCACTGCCCGCGCCCAACGACAGAGGATGGCGCTCGTCGAATGAAGACTTGCCTGGCATCGTGGTGTATACAGGGATTTGGGTCAACTCGGCCAGTTCCCGCAATTCCCCTGTCGCTGAAGAAAAGAGGACTCCCATACCGGACCAGAGGACGGGTCTACGAGCATTCAACAGCAGCCGAGCAGCTTCTTCCACGTCGCCCCGTGACGGAGACTGAACCAAGCGCTTGGGCGGCTCGTACGAAAGCGCCGATTCCGGCACTTCCTGTCCACCAACGTCCGCGGGAATTTCCACAATCACCGGTCCCGGGCGTCCGTTTCGCAGGTTATGGAAAGCGCGTCGCATCGCCGCGGCCACCTGCCCCGGTGCGGTTATAACCTCGGCGTACCTGGATACAGACTGGTAGGAGCGGACGGGAGAGAAGTTGGGGCGCACGGCGTACTGCCCGAGGGCGGGCCCGCCAGCGAGATACAGGATGGGGATGTTGTCTGAGAAGGCCTGGGCGATGCCACCATGAGAGTTCTCGGAGCCCGGACCGCCCTGAGTGATTGCCACGCCGAATTTGCGACGGTCGTGCATCCTGCTGTAGCCATCAGCGGCCATCAGGGCTCCGCGTTCCTGGCGGAACATAATTGTGCGAATCCCCTCGCTGGCTACTGACTCTATCAGGTTGTTGGAGGGAAAGCAGGAGACCCACTCCACGCCCTCAGTCTTCAAGATGCGGGCCACCGCGTCGTTAACATTCATAATCAACTGCTCCACTAATCAGCCACCAGAAGATCTCGTTGCGCATTATTCTAACACCGTCGCGCTGACTGCCTTAGCGACTTCCCATAGTATACTGAGCCGCAAATTTGGCATTTGGCAACAGGAGATTCTTGATGAGCAGTCGAGAGGAACTGAGGAGAAAAGGCAACGAGATAAGGGAGCGTCTTCAGCATGGAACATATCCGCCACGGGAAAGGCCAAGGGCTGTGACCAGTGTGCCAAGTCTGAGGAATTTCACTGGAGAGGCAATATTCGGGTCGGTCTGGGCCCGCCCTGGGCTGGAAATCCGCTGCCGAATGCTGGCCACCCTTTCGGTCCTGTCCTCGCTTCAGCGACTCTCCCAGCTACAAACCTACGTACACAGCGCGCTGAACATGGGCATGGGAGCTGAGGAAATACAAGAGGCATTGATTCACTGTTCCCTTTACGCCGGTTTCCCCTCCACCGTCAACTCGCTGGAGGTGGCTCATGAGGCTTTCCAGGAAAGGGGGATAGAAGTACCGCAGACGGAGATTGCCGAGGTCAGCCTTGAGGAGATGGAGAGCCGGGGCAAAGAGCTGCGGGAGCAATTAATGGGCGTGCAAGACCGAGGGGGATACGTGAACGCCCTGATGGACCTAGCCCCGGACCTGAGGCAAATCACTTTACAGTTCGCGTTCGGAGAAATCTTCCAACGCCCTGGTCTGGACCTGAAGTCAAGGGTGGTGTGCACCACCGCCGCATTGACGGCGCTGCGCGCCGATGCCCAGCTCCGGAACTTTCTTCAGGCCGGGCTGCGAGTGGGCTTTACCAAGGAGGAGATGGTGGAGGTACTGATTCAGACCGCGGGGTATGCGGGATATCCGGCAGCACTGAACGCTCTATCCATAGCAGCCCAAGTGTGGGATTAGCGTCAACTCGGCAGACTGGGCCCGGCTGTAGCCACTGGCGCTTGCGGCGTTACATGCGACATGGACAACTGTCAGCAACCGGGAAGAACCTTGACTTCATCCTGGTTGAGCGAAAGCGGGAATCACCCTGGTGGCAAAGGTCTCGAGATTCCTGAGGGTCTTTCGCAGCGGGAGGCCTGGGTGGGCAAACTCAACCAGCAGGTAGTCGAGGTTACATACCTCCCGCAATTCCTGGACCTTCTCGATCACGTTGTCGGGAGAACCTACGAGAAGAGTACGCGGTTCCAAGAAATCCCAGTCCAGCTTAACGGAGGGGTCCAATTCTTCGCCGGGGTTGGTGAATACCTGCCTTCCACGAAAGGGGTCGTTGAACGTGAAGGACGACATTATTCCGGCCTCGGCCTCGCGCCGCGCCTCCTCCATCGAGGAAGCAACGTAGGTGGAACGCATAACGGCCTGGTCTTCGCCCAGCGCAAATGGCCTTCCCTCCAGTCCAGAACGGACTTCGGCGTAAAGCTCCATACGCTGGCGGATCCTTGTAGGCGGAGGCTGCCAGTAGCAGGCCTTGAGTCCCATCTCAGCGGCGGTGGAAACCGAATTGTCGGTAGATACGGTCATCCACAGCGGAGGATGCGGATCCTGGTAGGGCCGAGGAGTAACCCGCAGGCCAGTCACCCTTTCCCCATCCTGCCATTCCGGGTCGGGCGGGTAAGAAGGATGGGAGAATACCGTGTTTTCCGCCGGGAAGCTGTAATTTGGGCCATTGTGAGAGAAGTACCTGTCGGACCAAATCTTGCGCACAATTTCCACGGTTTCCCGGAATAATTCCCGGTTCTCCCGGTCTCTGCGAGGGTCGGCGTTGGGATGGAACTGGGGTCCCTCGTAGGGCCAGATGCCTCTGCCGAAACCCACATCGATGCGCCCCCTTGTCATGTTGTCGAGGATGGACAGGTCTTCGGCAAGCCTTATGGGATGCCACCATGGCGCGATGTTGGCCATCTGGCCAATGCGAATCCTGGACGTGCGAGCAGCAAGGTCCGCTCCCAAAAGTATCGGGTTAGGAAGGTCCCCCACCCCGTAAGGCCCGAAGTGATGCTCGCCCAGCCACATGGCCTCGTAGCCTAGTTCTTCGGCCAAAATGGTCTGCTGTCTCAGGTTGTCCATCATGTCAGCAGAGTTGGTGGACTCCCCCGCTGACGCCGCCACAGTCGTAAACGCTGCAAACTTCAATGTAACACCCCCCGGGTCTCTGCCCTTCCTCGAGTTTCCTGCAATTCTAACCGTTGGCCCATGGGCGGGAACGGGTCATATCGCGCACACCCTGAGGTGTAGTTATGGGAGCCAAGCAGCGATCGCCCATGCAAGCGTATAGCGCCGCTTCTTCGCGCGCCGGAAATCCCAGACCTCGGATCTGCTGGGAATCAAGCTTCCAATCCAGAGGCTGCACTATTCGGTGGGGGGCGGCGGCTCGCAGAACTGCACGGTGAAGGCGGCGATAGTTCGAAGTGGCCGAATCGCCCACCAGCACCATCGTTATCGGCCCGTGGGTCTCCATGTCACGGGCCCGACCCCAGGCAGAGCCAGCGGGTAGGAAGAGGGCCTCTTCGTCCTCCTCCATGCGGCGGGAGGTGCGGGCGCCCACAAAACTCTTACCTGGCACAACTGGCTCGAACACTTTCAGAGAGTCGGTCGCCCGGTCGGAATACCCGGTGTTTCCGGTCAGATGGGATAGGGTCAGCAAGGCCTCAGCCAGGTTAGCATTGTCCAACACTGGCTTTTCGAGCGGGAGCAGCGCGGCCTCAAAAGAGTTCCGACGAGTGGTGTCGTACCATCCGCCGTCGGAGGCGGCAAACAGTCTCTCGAGGGTATCGGCTACTTCGACTGCCCTGGCCAAAGCACCGTGGTCGCCGGTGGCCTGGTACAAGGCAAGCCAGGCGCCAAGGAAGTAGGCCTGATCGGCAAGGATGGGAGATGCTGCGCCAGAGGCTCCCGCGATGCGGCTGAGGCCCCCGTCTGAAGTCCAGCTGTTATTCCACAGGCTGTCCAGTATTCCTGAGCCGAGGCGCAAGTGAACGGGATTGCCCAGCACGGCGCTGGCCTGAGTCAGGGCGTGGGCGGCCAGGGCATTCCATCCGGCATATAGAGTACGGTCGACCGGCGGCGGGGAAGCGGGGTCCCGATCTTTCCAAGACATACGGTAAAAAGGTTCGTCGGCATCCTGGCTGGCGAAAAACAGACTCCGCTCTGAATCGAACAGGGTGGTGAGCAAGTATTTGAGGATACCATCCACCGCGACCCTGTAAGATGTTTTCCGGGTAATCTGACAAGCTTCGAGATAGGCCATCGCAAGGCTGGCGTTGCTGACCAGCATCTTTTCATAGTGTGGCACCTTCCAGTCGCGGCTAACGGAGTAGCGGAAGAAGCCGTGATCCTTTCGGTCATATATGCCCTGCCACATTCCCTGAAGGGTGGTTTCAACCATACCGAGTGCTGCCCCGTCGCCCGTGAGGCCATACCTGCTTGCGAGAAAACGCAGAGCCTCCCACGGCGGCTGCTTGGGTTCGACTCCGAAGCCTCCGAATTCCTCGTCATAGAGCTCGGTCAGACGAGCGTACACCGCGTCCACAGAGGCGCCGGTCGCGCCAGGGTTCGAAGTCGCGGGGCGGCGGCGAGCAACGTAATCGTCTTCCGGGGCGAATTCGCCGCTGGACACCTGCATGAGCAAGGCTGCCATTTCGTCAGGGGGAGTGTAGGGCCGTCCAGCGAGGAATTCCCCTTCTGCCGTGAGGACGGCCACTGACGGGTAACCACCCTGGTTGTAGCGGAGCGATATGTCCGGGCGCTGGTCGACGTCCACGCGAACCGGGATAAACCGTGAGTTGACCAGCCCGATGACCCTGTCGTCGGAGTAGGAAGTCTGGTCCATTACGTGGCACCAATGGCACCACGTTGCGCCCAAGGTAAGCAGCACAGGCTTGCCTTCAGCCCTAGCGGCAACAAAGGCTTCCTCGCTCCAGTCCCTCCATGATATCGCTTTAGCCCGGTCGGGATGGTCCATTACATTCACCTTTAAGTGTGAGAGGCGTTTTAATTCCCTGGGGCGGATTCCACGTCTTCTACGGTTGAGGATTATGGCCCACTATATTACAGAAGAGCGTTTCTCGAGGGCCTCGGCGTAAGCGTAACCCAACGCCGGCAGCATTCACTGATGCCGGTGAAACCACTCCGAACCAACCGTTTCTTGCAGAGCAACGCCCTGGCGCGGCGCAAGTTGCCGGAGGGAATGTAGGTCTGTGGTACTTTTCTCTGCCTGATACATCGAGGTAAACGTGAAAAGGAATTCAAACAGACCCGGGATGCCAGTTTTGGGCAAAAAACCGACATTTTCTTGACAGCTGCGGGCGAGAATCGGTAGAGTTTCAGCGCTCCGGCTATCGGTTCGCGCAAAATTTTCGAAACTGTATTACCAGAGGATATCAGTTTGGCAGAAAGTTTAGTCTTAAAGGAACGTCCGTGGTATATCCTTCCGAATCTGAAGAGGGTCATCTCGGATGTCTTTCGATATCCCGTCATTCCGATGCTGGTCATCCTTCTCATGCTGCTGGTCCCGGCCGTAGGAGCGAACTGGATAGCCCCGCACGACCCCTTCGAAGGGGACCTGAATGCCAGGTTGCTTCCACCCGTCTGGGTTGGTGAGAAGACCGTAGTCAGAGACGTTGTTGATCGCATCACGGACCGTGGAAACCAGTTTACGGTCAATGAGGCCACGACACAGGTCCAGGGCAGTAAGTCGACGCTGATCACAGCCGCCGGGCAAGATCCCGAAAGGGCCGTGACGGTCGGCGACCAGTTGCTGGAAGTAAAACAGGCGGGCGGACAGGGCCAATATCTCCTAGGAACCGACAAGCTGGGCCGAGACATCCTCAGCCGAATCATCTATGGATCGCGCATTTCGGTACTCGTAGCCGGAATCGCGATATTCATCTCCGGGGCTATCGGGACCACCCTGGGGATCACGGCGGGGTATTTCGGCGGATGGGTTGATTCGCTATTGATGCGCCTAGTCGATATCTCGCTCTCGATACCCATCATCCTTATGGCTCTGGTGCTAGTGACAGCCCTGGGAGCCAGCTACCAGACAATCGTGACCGTGCTGATCATTTTCCTGTGGGCGCAGTATGCGAGGCAGGCGCGAGGCGAGTCTCTGACCGTGCGGGTCCAGGACTTCGTTGCGAGGGCGAGGGTGGCCGGTGCATCGGACCCACGGATAATGCTCAAGCACATCTTCCCGAACGTGTTCAACAGCCTGGTGGTGCTTGCCACTCTGCAGGTGGGATTCGTCATCATTCTCGAAGCGAGCCTTAGCTTCCTGGGTGCGGGGATCCCGAGACCCAACCCGGCCTGGGGCCTCATGGTTTCCGACGGCAGGGAGCTGATCATTTCGTCGTGGTGGGTGTCGCTGTTCCCTGGGCTCGCCATCCTGATGGTGGTGATGGCGACCAACTTGCTGGGCGACTGGCTCCGCGACAAACTGGACCCCAAGCAGAGGCAGGTGTAGCGGGAGCCGCACATCCGGCAGCTTCGGCGCGCCCAGGTATTTGAGGCCCTCGGGCCGAGGGATTACTGAGTCGTATGCAGAGATACATAATTATTCGGGCGGGCTGGGCGATCATAGCTCTATGGGCCGTAAGCATCCTGGTATTCGGACTAGCCAGGATAACCGGCAGCCCGACCGACACCCTGCTGTCCTTCGAATCCACAGACGAGCAGCGCGAGCTGATGGAATCATACTGGGGCCTGGACAAGTCCCTCCCCGAACAGTATGGCGTATTCATAAGGAATATCTTCAGGGGCGACCTTGGGGATTCGTTCAAGTGGCGACAGCCGGTGACCGACCTGGTAAGGGACCGCTTCCCGAACACAATCATACTGGCGGTGCTGGCCATCGCCCTTGCCACCGTGATCGCGGTACCAATGGGCGTTCTGTCTGCAGTCCACCGAAACACGATATTCGACACCGCGGGCAAAATGATTGCCTTGGTCGGTCAGTCGGCGCCGCCCTTCTGGCTTGGCCTGATGCTGATGTGGATCTTTGCGGTGAGGCTGGACCTTGTGCCCACTTCCGGGAAAGGGGGACCTTCCTCTTTCGTGCTGCCGACGATTGCCCTGGGGCTGTTCTGGGTGGCAGCAATGATGCGGCTGATCCGTTCGGCGATGCTGGACGTGCTGGACAGCGAGTATGTCAAGCTGGCTCGCATCAAGGGGCTGGCTGAGTGGAAGGTCATCTGGAAGCATGTGCTGCGCAACGCCGCAGTAGCGCCGCTGACTTACTTCGGCATCATCCTGGGGAGCCTGCTGGTCGGCTCAGTGACGGTGGAAACCGTGTTCGCATGGCCGGGGCTGGGGTACCTGGTGTTTGAAGCCGTAATCATCCGAGACTACCCTCTGGTGCAGGCGGTGGTGTTGATATTCAGCGTGCTGTTCATTATGGTCAACCTGTTAGTGGACATCCTGTACGCGTACCTGGACCCTCGCATCAGGTATCAGTAGACAGAATTCGAAATTCCCAGCCACGGCGACACACCCCCACCCCATCCCTCCCCCTCAGGGGGAGGGATTTTCATGACAGGCTAGCCAGCAGGCTCGAGTATCGTAAGGCGCTGGTTGACGTCGACGTTTTCCAGCAGCTGTTTCCGGCCATCGGGCCAAGTAACCTCTACCACATCCACTGTTTCGGCGTTTCCCAGGCCGAAATGGAACGGCACCACAGAGCTGGACATGTGAGACTGACTGGCACCCATCTCCCTCACCTGAGTTACGTCGCCAGCAGTCACCTCAACCCTGGCACCTATACCGAACCGGTTGTTCTCTGCGCCCCTGACCACGACACTGAGCCAATTGTGGTCATTGGGGGTGGTATTGATGAACAACCTAGCGGTGCCGGGCTCGCCGTCCCTGGTTCCCATGTTGACGACGAAGAGGTCGAGCAGGCCGTCGCCGTTGAAGTCGCCGTGAGCGACTCCCCTACCAGTACCGGCGTCGTCCGCCCCTGAGGCACCAGAGACGTCGGTGAAGGTGCCGTCGCCCATGTTGGCGAAGAGGGCGTTGGGCTGGTGCTTCATGTTGAAGCAGGGATCATTGTCCATCTGACCGGCGACGGTGTACAGGTCCAGACGTCCGTCGTTGTCGAGGTCGGCGAAGACCGTTCCCCAGCCCACCGACATAGCATCGAACCAGTTGGCAGGGATGCTGGCCCTGCCGGTGTCGGTTGACTCAGTCATGTTGACAAAGGTGCCGTCACCCTGGTTTTCGAGGAATTCACCTTCTCCTATGTCAGTCATGAAGAGGTCGAAGTCGCCGTCGTTATCGTAGTCACCAACGGCCAGCCCCATGCCGAATATCTCGAGGTCGGTGCCGGACCCCTCCGAAACGTCGGTGAAGACGACTTCGCCCGACGGGTCAAGGCCATCGTTGCGCCACAGCACGTTGGGATAGTTTGCGGAGCCAAAATCGTTGACGATGTAGACATCGGTGTCGCCGTCGTTGTCGAAGTCGAGGAAGGCGGGTTTGAAGCCAGCGCCCTTTATCGGGCTGGGGTAATCGAGGTCTTCGCTGAGGATATGGGTCACATTAGTGAAAGTGCCATCGCCTTTATTGCGGTAGAGAGCCATGGGGCGGGAGGCACGGGCGAGTCCGGGAGTATCCAGGGCCAGCTTGCCGCCAATCTCAATCAGATGGCGGACTATCAGCAGGTCGAGGAGCCCGTCCCGGTTGTAGTCGCCCCAGGCAACACCCATCGTGCGATGGTCGCGGTCGGGGTCGGCCACGCCCGACCCAGCGGTAACGTCAGTGAACGAGCCGTCGCCGTCGTTCCGGAATAGCTTGCTGGCGCCGAAGTTAGCGACGTAGAGGTCGAGGTCGCCGTCGTTGTCGTAGTCGGCCCAGCCCGCGCCGTAGCCGGTGGCATCGGGATCGTCAACCCCGGCTTCGGAGGCCACATCGGTGAAGGTGCCATCGCCGTCGTTGCGGAAGAGGCCGTTGGGACCGGCGGAGTTGGTGGCGTAGAGGTCGAGATGGCCGTCGCCGTTGTAGTCGCCGGCTGCCACACCACCGCCGAGATTGATGGCAGCGTCATCCCTGAGGTGGCGGAAAGCCGCGCCGGCCTGTTCCGCCTGCTCACTAAAGGTGATGGGGCTGTCCATTGCGGCGGAGGGGTCCGGCCTCACGGGCAGGTCAGCGCCGAAGTAGTCGTACATGGCACGGATGGAATCGAACCAGGCATCGTTGCATTCGAACTCAATTTCCTGCGCGGGTCCGCCGCCGGGAGGGACATACCTCCGAGTTTCGGCCAGTTCCTGAGGAGTGAGACATTCCACCAAGGCCTTGAGGAGGGGAGTGAACATGGCCCCAGCCTCGAGTTCATCGAGGCGAGACTCCAGGCACTCCACGCTGAAACGGCTCAGGGTATCCATCGGCGGTATCACCTGGGTTTGGGTCGCCGCTTCGCGAGAGCCGGACGGCGCCCGAGCCGAAGCGGTTGCAGAAGGCGACTCGGCAGTGGGCAGCGCACCCGCTGGGGTCGAAGAAGCGGCGGGGACTTCCGTGGGCGACGGAGCCGACGTGGGGCCCGTGGCCGCCGGGGGTGGGGAAGTCGCGGCGGGGGCAGGTGTCGGTTCCGTGCCGCAGGCCAACTGGGCCATGAGGATGATTGCCAAGAGAGCGGTTAGCAGGAGGCCTGTAGATTTCATGGAAGGTCCGAGCATCAATAATCCCAGCATCAATAAAATGAGGGGCAGGCCGTTGGCCTGCCCCTTGCTTACCTAACTCTGTCCAGGGGCCTTGCTAATTGTAGCAGGGATCCTCGGTCAAGCAGGCTGTGATGAGGTCGAAGTGGCCGTAGTTTGCGCCGTCCGACCCGGGGAATTGCCAGTCGTCGATGATGTCGGGGTTGGCGACGAACTCGATGAAGATGTAGTAGAAGGGCATGTAGGCGTACTCGTCATACAGAACGTTGCCCATCTCCCTCTGGATGCGGTCGCGATCATCTACGCCAACTGTGGTTGACAGCTCGGCAAACAGTGCATCCAGCTCCGGCGTTTCGTAGAAGTGGATGGCGCCGCTGGAGCGGTTGAACAGGCTCAACTGAGCGTACACCGTCTTGAACGAAGGCGGAGAGATCCAGATTCCGAAGGACTCGGGCTTCTTGGCGGTCCAGGAAGAGAAGTAGTTAGAGAACTCCCACTCCTCGAGTTCCAACTCGATACCGACGTCGCGGAAGTAGACCTCAAGGGCCTGCATGAAGTCAGCCGACTCCGGGAAGCCGAAGACGTTCATCAGAATGCCGCGAACCTTGAAACCGTCAGGATAGCCGGCTTCCGCGAGAAGCTCCCTGGCCCGGTCCGGGTCGTAGCCGTAGTGCTCATCGTACTCTTCGAGCCAGCGCGTGTCCCAGCCCGGCAGGCTTTCGTAGAAACCGACCTGCGGGCTGGCGGAAACGCGACCACTGAACAGGGTGTTCTTGATAGTTTCCTTGTCGATGGCCCGGTTCATGGCTTCGCGTACCCTAATGTCGGTGTAGGGGTAGTCTGTAGCGAAGGGCGGGTCAAAGTTACCCGCTTCCGCTGGGATCAGGCCCTGGAAGATGCCGTTCAACTGGTTGCCAGGGAAGTTGCTCTGGATAACCTTCATGCCATGGTCGGCCACAGCGGCATCGGCCAGGTCACGGGTCAACTCGGTGAGGTGGATTTCGCCGCTAATCAGGCCAGCGTTCCGGGATGCGACCTCGCGAATCCAGCGGAGATCGACCTTCTCGAAGCTGGGGGCGGCCAGACCGTCCTTGCCGCCTCGCCGCCAGTGGTCGTCGAGGCGCTCGTAGGTTACGTTGACACCGAATTCGCGGCCCGTGTAGCGATAGGGTCCGGTGCCTATCATTTCTTCTTCATAGGCTACATCGCCGTCAGGCTTGCCATCTCCGTTGGCGTCCTCTGAGCCGCCAGCGGAGTCGTATTGGGCCTTGCTCGTCATCAGCCCGCCGCCGCTGGGCGCGATGTAAAAGAGGTAGTCGGGATTAGGGTTCTTCAGCTTCAGGATGAACTCGTAGTCGCTAATCTTGGTGGATTCTTCGAGTATAATCTCCTTCCAATCCGTGGCATAAGCAAGAATGGCGTCGTCCCGCTGGTACAACGCAACGGTGTGAAAGACGTCATCAACGGTGAATTCGCCCCAACCGTCGTGGAACTGGACGCCCTCTTCAATTACGAAGGACCACTCAGTGCCATCTTCGCTGAGTTCCCAGGACTTGGCCAGCTCGGGAACCCAGATGTTGGTGGTGGGGTCGATGTCCACCAGAACTTCCATGACCAGGTCCATCTGCTGATGGTGGTCAACCGTGCCGGCCCAAGGCAGGTTGGTCTCGCCGGCGGAGGGGTCTACGGAAATAACGAGGGTTTCCACCTTCGCTTCCGCAGCCATCATGGCATCGGCCTCAGTGGGGACCGGAGTAGGAGCAGCGGCTCCCGCAGGTGTTGGATCGGCCCTGAAGGCTCCGGTAGCCGTGGTGGGCGTGGGCTGAGGGCCGGAGGGAACGGCCGTTGGCGCCGCGGTTGGAGCCGGGGCGCTTGTGGTCGCAGCGGCGGCCGGGGCTGTCGTGGCGGCCGGTACCTCGGTTGCATCATCGCCACCGCATGCAACCGCAACCAAGGCCAGCGCCATCAGCGCCACTACCAGCAACAAAAGGTTCCGATATCTAAAAGGAAGCATCGCAGACCCCTAGCAAAAAATATATGCCGGATCGATTGCCTGTACGCAATTCTGTGCGCGGAATCTAGCAAAGTTGAAGCTGGATTGTCAATATTTTCGAGGACAGATGATGGAGTTTTGCGAGGCCTTCACCTATCGCATATATGTATCCGTTAAAGACGCACGAATTCGACGCGGCGACGCGAAGAGGTGGCAGCCGGGGGGGTCCGTCCGCAAGATGCGAGGGACGCCCTCACCCTAACCCTCTCCCAGAGGGAGAGGAGATCCATCAAACGTGCGGCTCAGTAGTCGACAGGGTTTGGGAAGCGGGGGAGGAGTCCCCAGACCACGGCTTTGGGGAGGAGAAGGCGAAGCATCTCGTTGGGCTGAGGGCAGGTCCTCTCCAGGCGGCAGGTCTGTGTGTACCTGTAGAGTTCCGTCGTGGCGGGAAGACGGTAGCCGGCGTCGGTTATGCGTCGGAAGAGGGGAACGGCACTAACCCGGGGCCTGTTGCGTCGGCGAGCCCCGAGCGGAGCCGGGGTTTTTCCAGCCGGCTTGGGGTCTGCCTGGGTACAGGGCGGAGGTTCGCTTCCCTCTCCCATGGCGTAGGCCCATTCATCGCAGTACTGCTCGGCGATAGGACGAAGGCGGACGACATTGAGGGGTACGATGAGCTGACGGCTCAGGGCATTTACACGGCTCCGGAGGCTGGCTACTGACATACTTTCTGGTCCTCATGTGCAGTTTTGGGCACAATTGTGCGGGTTTCGGGCGGGTGCCGGCGCTTGCCTTTCGCCTTCACCGTAGCGCTCTCCAGTAGGGAGGGGGATATCCAGTGGCAGGGAAGGGGAACTATCCGGCGGAATCTTATTTTGTCCGGCCAATAGCGGACATTTCCGGACACTGAAGCAGATGCCGGGAAGCATTTCCCGGGCGACTGTTCACCTCCTTCGAATGATTGGGCGTCAAGCTCCATACATAAATGCTAGAGAGGTGAAAACGGGCCTGGCAAGGGACAAGTGTCATCAAATTCGGGGCAAGGGCCGATTTAACGCAGGAGGGTGCGGAGCAGGCGAAGAGGAGGCCGAAGGGGAACGGTTAACCACAGAGAGCACCGAGGACACGGAGATCGTGGCCATGAGTTTGGGTGGGAGCGTCGGTTTCAGAGGCGGGGTTCTGAGGCGCACATGGCGGCGAGGCCATCGGACAGACCGGGGTGGGGGAGTTGCAGGTGTTGCATGGTGGCGGTGGAGTCGAGGCCGAGACGGTCGGGGGCAGGGGGGCCGGCGTCTGCCGGAATGATGAGACGCGAGTCGAGGTTAAAGGTCTCAGCGACGGCGGCGGCGAAGTCGTGCATGCTGACCCAGTCCCTGCCGGCTACGTGATGGGCGCCGGGGTAGTCGTCTTCCACCAGGGCGGCGATGCCATCGACGAGGTGTTCGACGTAGACGGGGGTGCGCAGTACACCGGTCGGGCCGTGGTAGGGGTGGCCAGTGCGAAGGCGGTCGAGGAGGAAGGGGACGAAGTTGCGGCCACCGGGAGCGGGCCAGCCATAGACCATGCTGGTGCGGACGGTGCTGGAGCCTGGGGCGAGTTCGGCGACGGCCTGCTCGGCCTGCCACTTGGTGCGGCCGTAGTGGGTCGCAGGGGCTGGCTCGTCGTCCTCGCGGTAAAAGCCGCGGGTACCGTCGAAGACGTACTCGGTGGAGACGAAGACGAGCCTGGCGTCCAACCTGCGGGAGAGGCGGGCTACGGCGGAGGCGGCAGCAACGTTGACGGCGGTGGCCTCCTCGGGCTGGCTTTCGGCCGTGCCGACGTCGGCCATGGCGGCGAGGTGGACGACGACCTCGGGGTTGGAGTCTCGGAACAGGGACTCGAGGGCGGAATCGTCGGTGATCTCGACATGACGCCAGGATGCGACTCCGGGCTCCGGCGGGCGAGAGCGGAAGGTGGCGGTGACGTCGTGGCCGTGGGCCAAGGCGAGGCGACGGGTCAAGTAGCGACCGATGAACCCGCTAGCGCCGACGACGAGGATGCGCATTGGTGTACTCCGGTGGGTGGGTTCAGTCCCTTGCAGGTGGAAGGCAACCCGGGGGATTTTCAACGCAGAGGAAACGCGGAAGGCGCGGAGTTCTTTCTTCTCCTTGTGTTGCGTTGTCGGGTCTTGCACTTCCCCTCCCATGGCTGAGGGAGGGGAAGGTGGCTCGTGGATGTTGCGCCGGTTTGGGTCAGCGGCTGCCGGCGGAGCGGCCGCCGTCGACCATGTACACGCCTCCGGTGCAGAAGCTGCTATCGTCGCTGGCGAGGAAGAGCATCATGCGGGCGACCTCAGTGGGGTCGCCGTAACGCTCGAGGGGGATGCGGGTGGCGAAAGCCTGCTTCGCGACCTCGACGGTGGCGCTGGCGTCGTCGAGGGCGGCGACGCGCATCTCCTCGATGGAGCGCATCATGCGGGTCTCGATGGGAGAGGGATTGACGGTGTTGACGCGAATGCCGTCGGGCGCGCCCTCGAGGGCGGCGGTGCGCATGAGACCGATGACGGCGTGCTTGCTGGTGTTGTAGGCGGACATTTCGGGGGTGCCGCCAATGCCGGCGGTGGAGGAGGTGATGACGATGCTGCCACCGCCGCGCTCACGCATGGCGGGGACGGCGTACTTGACGCCAAGCCAGACGCCGCGGACGTTGACGGCCATGACGCGGTCGAAGACGTCGATGGGGTACTCGGGTATTGAGGACAGGGTGCCCTCGATGCCGGCGTTGGCAAGGAGGACATCTAGGCCGCCCCACCGCTCGACGGCGGCATTGATGTATGCCTGGGTCTGATCGGGGTCGGTGACGTCGGCGGCGGTGTAGCTGGCCTTGTCCTCGCCTATGGACTGAACGAGTTCCCGAAGGGAGTTCTCGTCGAGGTCGACGAGCGCGACCCGTGCGCCCTCGGCGGCGAAGAGCCGGGAGGCGGCCTGGCCGATGCCGCCGGTTGCACCGGTGATGACGGCGACCTTTCCTTCCAATCGAGGCATTTCGTATCTCCTTCGATGCCCGTGCTGTTCTCGGGCGTGGGGTGTTTGTACCACCTACCGCGGTAGGCGGCAAGGGCGGCCGGGTTTTCAACGCAGAGGGCGCAGAGATAGCGCAGAGGGCGCGGAATTTCTTCTTTTGTTTAGATGTATGGACGGGATGGGAATTTGTTTCTTGTTTTTGGGTCAGTCGAGGAGGTGCATGGCGGCTAGCATGAAGGCGTATTCCTCGGCGACCTCGTAGAGGCGGTCGTATCGGCCGGAGCGGCCGCCGTGGCCGGCTCCCATGTTGGTCTTGAGCAGGAGGGGGTTGGCGTCGGTCTTGAGGGAGCGGAGCTTGGCCACGTACTTGGCGGGTTCCCAGTAGGTGACGCGGGGGTCGTTCAATCCGGCGGTGACTAGGATGGGCGGATAATCGCGCGGTGCGAGCTGGTCGTAGGGGGAGTAAGAGCGGATGCAGTGGAAGGCATCCCGGTCCTCGATGGGGTTGCCCCACTCGGGCCATTCGATGGGCGTGAGGGGCAGCGAGTCGTCGAGCATGGTATTGAGGGCGTCGACGAAGGGGACGTGGGCGGCGACAGCGCCCCAGAGCTCGGGCGCCTGATTGACGACGGCACCCATGAGCTGGCCGCCGGCGCTGCCACCGGCGATGGCGATGCAGCCCTCTGCGCCGTAGCCTTCGCGCACGAGGTGGCGGGCGACGTCGACGAAGTCGTTGAAGGTGTTGGAGCGGCGGTCGAGCTTGCCGGCCTCGTACCAGTGGTAGCCGAGGTCGTCGCCGCCGCGGATGTGGGCGATGGCGAAGATGAAGCCGCGGTCGAGGAGGGACAGGCGGGTGGTGGAGAAGGATGGGGGAAAGGCCAGACCGTAAGCGCCGTAGCCGTAGAGGTAGAGAGGCGCAGTGCCGTCGA
Organism: Dehalococcoidia bacterium; assembly: GCA_965261355.1. Taxonomy (GTDB): domain Bacteria; phylum Chloroflexota; class Dehalococcoidia; order Lucifugimonadales; family UBA3495; genus VXOI01. The sequence goes on from OZ253464.1 coordinate 1,996,707, forward strand.
CTGGGGTCTCGCGGCGTCGGACGACGGATACGGGCACCTGCGAGCCGTCGCGGGCGGTGGCGAGGAGGCGTTCGGTGGTGTATTCGGAGGCGTCGTAGCCGCTGGGGACCTGCTGCACCTTGCGGACTTCGAGGTCGGCAGTGTCGACGTGGTAGTCGAAGACGGTGGCGGGGGTGACCATGGAGGAGAAGTCGAGGCGGAGGACATCGGTCTGGTATTCCGGGTTTGTGTCGAGGCCGACGGTGTAGGCGGCCTCGGGGAAGTCGACGTAGGTAGACCGGCCGGCGCGGTCGATAAGGCGAACGTGGTCGAGGCCGTCGATGCGCTCCTCGACGGCAATGAAGGCGTCGAAGGACTCGAATGCGCGGATGTAATGGGAGTCGGAAGCGTCGACCAGCGGTTGCCAGGCTGCCTCGGCTGGGTCGTCAGCGGGCGCTACGGCGAGGCGGGTGTTCTTGTGGGTGTCGTTGGTGCGGATGACGAAGCGGTCGCCCTGGTGGTCGATGGAGTACTCGTGGCCAGTGCGACGGAGCGAGACCAGAAGGGGCGCGGCTCCGGGGTCGGCGGTGGGGATGAGTCGGACCTCGGAGGTGACGTGGTCGCCGGCGCCGATGAGGATGTATTCGCGAGAGGTGGTGATGGACAGTCCGACGAAGAAGCCCGGGTCGGATTCCTCGTAGACGACGGCATCTTCGTCAACGGGCTGGCCGAGGATGTGGCGGCGCACCTGCCAGGGACGCCAGTTCTCGTCGACGAGGGTATAGAAGAAGGAGGAATCGTCGGCAGCCCAGACGGCGGTGCCGATGGTGCCTTCGATTTGCTCAGGGAGCATTTCGCCGGTGTCGAGGTCCTTCACGACCATGCGGAAGCGCTCGGAGCCGTCGGTGTCGGCGCTGTAAGCGATGAGTGTGGCACTGTTGCTGACCGACAGTGAGCCGAGGCGGAAGTATTCCACGTCGGCGGCGAGCGCCGGTTCGTCGAGGATAGTGACCGAGTCGGGGGTGGGCGCCTCGCGGGCATCGGGGCCGTCGGCAGGCCAGCGCTGCCAGAGGCGGTACTGGCTGCCTTCTTGGAAGCTCCACTGGTAGTACCAGTTGCCGCGCCGCCAGGGCACGCTGGACAGGTCGGGCTGCTGGCGAGCCTTGATTTCTTCGAAAATGGCGTCGATGAGGGCACGGTGAGGCGCCATGGAGGTTTCGAAGTAGTCGTTCTCGGCGGTGAGGTAGGCCAGGACGTCGGCGTCCTGGACGTTGGGATAGGCAGGGTCGCGGAGCCAGTGCCACGGGTCGTCGATGGTCACGCCGTGGTGGGTGACGCTGTGGGGGCGCGTGGGGGCGACGGGGGGACCAGGGGCAGGCTCGGGGTTGGTGGCCATAGGTGGCTCCTTCGGCGGGCGTTGGGTGCACGAGCGGGTGCACCTCTCGTTATGGATATGCTAACGCATTTGCGTTGAGGTTCGCCTATCCTTCCCAATACCCAGAATCCCCCTCAACCCTCCCCATGAGGGGGAGGGAATCTGCATATTCTGTCGAGGAAGGGTACGATTGCAAAGTAGGTCCGGTCTCAGATTTGTCTGAATCAGGATTCACAGGATTTAAGGATGCGCGGGGTTGGGGTCTGATTGGGGAGATGCCGGAATCCTACGAATCACGGTTCGGACCACGACACTGCAATCTTCCTGGCCGCCAAGGCAGGGTTCCGAATCTGGTGGTCCGGTCTATCAGGCTTCCCTGGATTGAGGGTTTCACCCCACCCGAATTCTATGTTTCGGGCAGACGGGATGGGGGAGAATCCCATGCCATTGAGGGAGTGCGAGTCGGGGCTTCGGTCTCATTATCCGAGGGGCCTCTCGTGGAGATGTAACATTGCGTAACATTTTGTAAAAAACCCGATCATTTTGGTCCTTAACTGAGACAGGCCAATCGGGCGGTTCAGGGCGCCAAATAGCCGGTCCGGGGTGTTCTTGTCAAGAACAATTGTACGATTTTCGATGCCTCAAGGCAAGAGAGCGATGCCAGAAGGCAGGGCAATTGCGTTTAATTTCTGGGCACACAAATTAGGCCGGAATAGAGGTGGCGGTGAAATTGACAGTGCTTCCCTGGGTTCTGGGTGCGACGGTAGACGGGGGTTTGGATTCCCGCCTGCGCGGGAATGACGGGTCACAAGGCCTCCAGCGTTTAAAACGCGATTGCCCTGTGCCAGAAGGCAGGACGATTGCGAAGTCGCCATCCCGCATGATCGGATGGGAGTCCGACGGCAGAAATTTTCCTGTCTCGACCTTCTCTGTTGCTGAGATTTCACCCTCACCCCTTCGTCAAGCTCAGGTCAGGCCTAGCCCTCTCCCTGGAGGGAGAGGGAAATTTATTTCCATATGCGATATCCCTAGGACGCAGGGTTGGCAAGGGTGGCAAGGGTGGTTGGCCGCCGTAAGGTGGGCGGTGGAAACAGAATGGCGCGCGGTCCTTTTGACAAGGCGTCCAGATGTGGGGTGGTCTGCGGGCAGCACGCATGCGGGGCGGCGGTGCGCAGTCAGGGGTCTCTGCATGGCGCGCTGTCGCACCTGAGGCGTTGTCCCGCGCCTTCTTCAGAACGTTCCCCGATGCCTTCCACCTTCAACCATCTTCCTACCCGGGCCGGCAGAGTCCCCTGGCTTGATCAGTCGAGTCCAAGGATGACGTCGGTCCGCGCCCTTCGGCAAGCCACACCAGAATGATAAAGCCGCCGCATATTTCTCCTCCCATAGAGATACCAAGACTGAACCCTGACTGTTTTGAAAACAGTATGTTCATTCTCACCTCAGGCCCCAATCAAGATGTCCACGCCGCCTGGACGGCCCCTGCACAGAAGCAAAGCGATATGTGCTTGCCGAAATTTTTCGTTGCACAACAGTCTCTTAACTCATGTCAGTTTCGATGCACATACCCGAGCCAAAACTAACCGCGGTGTACATGCCAAAGAGAAATTCGTCCGTTCCATGAATACATCAAGACGAACTGACCAGCAGATTGCGGAATAAACAGACTTCGGGCGCGTATCGACATAGGTTTTTAAAGACTCTGTCCACTGGTGTGCAGCAGAAGCCCGCAGCGGACTGTTCTCAGGGTCTTGATCCGAGCCAGGACGGACCGGTCGCAGGTCGATATGGACCTCATCGTGTGCCGGGCCAGCATCATTTCCACCGAGCTACCCACCGCCTGCGTCCAACGCATTTCTTCGGTCCTGGGCCAGAAATTTTCCTATGCAGCGGGGCAACTCGATGGCATTCCTATCCCAGCATGTAGTCCGCATTTCAATAGTCGCCGCAATAGCAGGAATAATCGCCGCCACCGCCTTCACGGCAGACATTTCCAGCAGGAGCGGAGCCAGTACGGTTGCCGTGGCCGAGGCGGGGTCTCGAGGGAACGAAGCCGGAGACCTGGTTGGCCGAGAGGTGCAGGCAGGTGCTCTGAAGGATGCTCGCGGCGGGAGCGAGCTCGCACAGACCACTACCACCGATACCATGGGAAGGGTTCTCGTTGACAACCACATAAGCACGTACACTGTAAGCACGAGCTCCCTGTTCGATGATGCGCAGGGATTTACCACCGGACCAGATTTTTACCTCCTTGCAGGTGTAGAAGTAACCCTACCGTCCGCGACTTCGGACGCGGCGGTCAGTATGTCAATCAGCGAACCAACGCAGGTTGGAAAACCCGGAACAACACTGTATGAACTCGAATCCCCGTCCTCCCTGAATGTTGACGGCAAGGTTATTTTCTCCGCGCCGGAAAACGCTTACCTGCATCCGAACACAAGCTACCTGGTCCGAATAGATGTCACTTCCGAGTCTGTGACAATTGCTTTTACCAACAGCACGGAGGAGAGTGAATCGGGGCTTTCCGGATGGAGCATTGCTGACCAATTCTGGAGCAGCTCCGGCATTACCCAGGGATTGAATTGGACTACGATAAGCAGCAACCTCTACGCCATCACGGTAAGAGGGTCGGTACTCCCGGACAGTTTTGGCGAGGACACTCACACAGCCGGAAGGCTGGCATTCAGCAGGCAGACCGGAGAATCCCCCACAGTTGCCGGAATCATAAACGACAGCACCGACATGGACTGGTTCAATACCTTGTTATCGTTCGACTACGGTGGACGGTACAGGATAGACGTCGAACCGGTGTCGCTGACGAATGACGCCGACATAGGCGTTCGCGCGTTCTATGCCGACTTTCCCAGTGACCATTCGAGGGACCCTGTCGTTGAACTAACATCAGTCAGCGACCCGCCCGAGGGATATGTTTCCTGGCACTTCGAGGCCGGACGGAATTACGGGCCGCACATCGAGGTGTACGCGGACAACGGGACGATCGGGGAGTACGCTATTCGAGTGGTGTATGACCCGGACAAAATCTGGACCGGCACGGAGGTGGTGCGTGGGGACCTGCCTGGCGATGACACAACCTGGGCCACGATAACGGTGGGCGATGTCGTATCAGACGTGGGGGTTTACCACTATTACGACGATCACGACTGGTTCGCAGTGGAACTGGAGGCGGAATCCAGTTACGTGTTCCTTGCGATGGCGTCGGGCGCATACAGTTCTTATATCGATCCAGCACTCAGGCTCCACGACGGCGAGGGCACTGAACTGGCAGTGGACTACATCAGCGGGAGCGATACTTCCGCAAACATCGCGCACACAGTAGCCACCGGAGAAGGAGGCACATATTACCTTGACGTAACAAACGCCCTTCTGATGGACGATGCCGACAATCTGGGAGTGCTAGGGAGAACAGACCCGTTTGAAATACATTCGCCATTCATTGACACCAGATACTACATTCTTGCTGCTCAAGCGGGAAACAGCAGGAATGCCAGGTCGGTATCCAGGAACGCGGAGCCCAGGAACGCGGAACCCAGGATTCTGAACAGCAGGGCGATCTCGCTGGCAGAGAACACTTCACTCCAGGAGTACATCACCGCAGTAGACATTGACTCGGAGGACTCAATCACCGGGTATGAAATCAGCGGTGGCGAGGATGGAGACCTGTTTGCGGTCAGCGAAGCGGGGGTATTGTCCATGACAATCACGCCCGACTTCGAAGTGCCGGCGGACGTCGACATGGACAATGTTTACGAGGTGCGGGTGGAGGTTACCGGCGGGTCGGGCGAAAGGGAACGCTCTACGACAGGCAACTTTGTGGTGACGGTAACCGACAACGAGAGCGAAGCGGAGAGGGTGCTGGTATCCAACACCGGGAGTCGCAATACCGGAGGAGCCACGGTCAACAACTCAGATTCCGCCCTGCGAATCCGTACCGGTGCCAACTCGGACGGGTACGTAATTCAAGGCGTCGCGCTGAGATTTCGGGAAGCACTGGAGGACCCGACCGGGGTCCGGGTGTCATGGTGGTCGTCGCACAAGCCCGGGCAGTATGAGAGGCCCAATTCCGAAATCTTTGCCTTTACGAACCCAGCCAGCATTGAGGCGAGGTTGACAGAATTCCCAGCGCCGCCGAACAAGGTGCTGGAGCCGGACACCGACTACTGGATCATGATCGAGAGAACAGGAGATACGGCCGTCGAGTTCCTGGAAACAGGGGTGAATTCGGAGGACTCGATTTCAGCAGCAAACTGGGACATCGGGGATCGAAGGTTTTACCGTACTCGCAACATGAACGGTCCGTGGACCAACCGCAAAGTGAAAAGCGACCGGGACCAGCTGAAGCTGCGGGTAATCGGATATGAGGCAAGCGGCGAGCAGTAGTGGGCAGCGCTGCGTGAATATCGGGTTCCGTTCCAGTGCACTGTTTGCGGATTGTGAGGGTGGTTCGCGGAGACGTGTGGGATGCGGCGCGAGAGGTGAAGACTCGCGACCCCAGGACGCAGGGCCCGAGGGGATCGCTGGCTATTCGAGTTCCTCGAAGCTGGCGAGTATGTCGGTTCGCTGCTTCTGATAGAAGGTGTGCTCGTTTTCACAGACGCCGGCGGTGATGATGAAGCCGTGGTCGCGAACGGGGTAGAAGCGGGATCGGAAGATGTGCTCGACGACGTGGTACAGGCAGTCGTTGGACGTGGGCCGCCACAGGTATTCGAGGTGGATGTAGTTGCGGAGGCCGACGGTTACTCCCTCGGTCCAGCCCGGCTCGAAAACAGCGTAGTTCGGGGCCGCGGCCAGCAGTTCCTGGCGGTGGCGTTCGAAGAAGACGGCGGTGGACTCGCCGGATGCGAAGTCCTTGGTCTGGATGTCCAGGAAGGGGCGCCCCCCGGCCGATGTACCGCCGGTGAATCTCCAGGCATCGTTGACATCGATCGAGTACTTTTGGGAGCCGTCTTCGTGCTTGCGCCAGACGACCACCGGGGTCGCGGTCGGGCGAGGGGTCGGCGTAAGTGTAGGCCGCGGGGTTGAAGTCGGGCGAGGGGTTGAAGTCGGACGCCGAGTGGGAGGCGGCCGTGGAGTGAAGGCTGGCGTCGGCACGGGCGTGGGTGTCGCGGTGGGTTCGGGCGTCGGCGTTGGTTCCGGGGTGCTGGTGGGCACGAGGGTGGGCGTGGGCAACGGTTCTGGGGTCGGTGACGGCGCGGCGGTGGGAGAGGGAGTGGCGGTGGGGGGAACCGTGGCCGCAATGGTAGCCGGGGGAGCTGCGGCGGGAGTGCAGGCGGGCTCCCCTGGGGTTACAAGGATACCCAGCTGGTTCTTCACCTCGTTGATGGGGATGGCGAAGCTGATTCCGGTGACGGGCCTGCCGCTCTCGGTGCTTTCCACGCGGAAGCTGATGACGCCGACTACGAAGCCGCAACTGTCGAGGAGGGGGCCGCCGCTGTTGCCCGGGTTCAGGGACGCGTCGGTCTGCAGCAGGCCGTCGCGCCTGGCGGAGACTATGCCTCCAACGATGGAGGGTGTGTCGCCCAGCTCCGCGCCGAGGGGGAATCCTATGGCCACGACCTCCGCTCCTGCGGGGACGTCATCGGAGTCGGCAATGGCTATGGGCTGAAAGTCGAGAGAGGCGGCAACTTCGAGGTAGGCCAGGTCGAGAGTTTCGTGAAAGCCATACAACCTAGCGGGGAACGGGCTTCCGGTTGAAAGGTTGACGCGGATATTTTCGGCACCCTCGACGACGTGGCGGTTGGTGACCACGAGGCCATCTTCGTTGATTATGAAGCCGGAACCGGTTCCCTCGGAGGTGAGGACCTGGACGATGCTGGGGAGAGCGTTTTCAAAGATTTCTGGCAATGACGGCGGGAAGGGTGGCACGTCGGTAGGGCCACCCGGGACTGTGGGGAGAGGCGGGGAGGTGGGCTCGGGAAGCGGGAAGGTCGCGGTAGGGAGGGGGGGAACTTCTGTGGTGGGGGCGGGCTGAGGGGAACCGGTCTCGTCGAAGAGTCCGGCAAACAGCAGGACCACGGCGATTGCGCCTACGATACATATGGCAAACACGGCCAAGGCGCGGGGTTTGTTGGCGGCCGCCTGAGCGGCGATACGAGCGAGGAACGGCTGCGCCGGCGGTGAGGGAGGCTGGGGCTGAGTGGCCGGCTGTTGCGGGGGGCGAGCGGGGGCTGGCTGAGCGGCCGGGCGACGTGGGGATGGGGGTGCGGGTTGCGGGGGCTGAGCGGCTGGGGGTCGCGGGGATGGGGGAGGTTGCTGGGGCGCCGGGGAAGGCGGAGGCTGTGCAGGGGTAGCGGCAGGGCTGGTAGCCGCTCCGCAGTACGAGCAGAACTTATGGGCGTCGGGGATTACGTACCGACAGCTAGTACAGATCATGCCTTACTGTTCATGCCTTACTGTCAGCGCAACTATTTCTTCAGCCCGCACTCGTGGCAGTGAACGGCGTTGGAAGGAATCTGGGTGCCGCAACCACGGCAGAAGACCTGATCCTGGCGGATTGCGGCAATGCAGGACTCATTTTCGCAGTAAATTAGCTCGGCGGGACTGGCGCTGCCACAGGCTGGACAGGTGAGGGTCGCGACCCGGCCGGGGGGTGGAGCGGCGGGAGGCACCACCGGGGTTGGCTGAGGAGGAACGGCCGGAGCACGAGCCGGGGCTGCGGGGGCGGTCGCCTGGGGGACGATGCCCTGTAGAAGGTCGCGGTAGGCCGAGCCAGTGGACGCCTGCGGGTCGGCGGGGGCCGGCGGTGGAGGGGCCGACGTTGCCGGAGCAGCAGAGGGCGACGGGTTTGCGGCCTGAGCCGGTCGGGAAGAGGGGGCCTGATCCAGCAGGTCCTTCAGTTCGGGAACCCGGTCGACGTCGACGTTGCAGAGCCTCTCCAGCTCCTCGGCAAGGTGACGGACAGCATCGTCGGGGTTGTTGTTCTTAAGGATGCGGAAGCACTCGGAGTTGAACGGGTCGGCGTAGTCGGCCTTGGTGAAAAGCAGGTTGTCGTCGTTGTAGAACTTGTTGAAGAGGCCGGGGTCTGCGGCGATGGCCAGCAGGCTCACGTAGATGACGAGAGCGGGGAAGTGGTCGATGTGCTCGTTGTAGTTTCTAGAGGTCTTGAGCGGGTGCTGGAAGTTCTGGTGGCCGTTCTCGGGGCTGGTCTGCCCGGCGTAATCGGGGAGGAACATGGCGTCGTAGTCGACGAGGCGGAGGGTGCGGTCGCTCTTGACCATAACGTTGCCGTGTTGGAGGTCGTTGTGGGCGATGCCGAGGCCGCTGATTTCGCTGACGGCACCGCGCCAACGGGCGGCGATGGTCTGCAGGATCTGCGGGTTGGCGAGATTCATCTCGACGAATTTGTCCAGCGCAGCGCCCTCGACCCAGTCCATTTTGACCAGGGGATACCAGTTGCCTTCGAAGAGGATTCCATGCTGAAGATACTCGAACTCCACGAATGACTGGGGGAGGGAACTTCTGAGAAAGGTGTGCAACTGAGTGTAACGGTCCTCCTGATCATTGACGGCGCGGGTAAAGACCCGAATGGCGAAGTCGTGGCCGTTGCTGGTGACCTTGTAAACGGCGGCGAAATTGCCGGAGGAGACGAGGGGCATTCCGGCACGGCCGCCGGTCTCGTATACGGCAACTTCGCCCTGGGTCAATTCCCAGTGGGAGAAGCACCGCCCGGGATGCTGAATGGCCCTGCTGAAATCGGATACACTCGGCCAAGCCATGTATGTTTCACTCCCAGGAAATTCTTTACGCCTGAACCTTTTGGCGAGCGACAAGAAACCGAATTTTGCATAGGGTACAGGGAGCAGCAGGAATAGCCAGGTCGTATCGTCTATGACACTGGGACGATCATCAGGGTGGTGTCGTCGTTTCCCATCTCACGGGCCTGCCGCTTCCGATTGACCCAGTCTTCCCATTCCTTCTGGGTCAACGAGGCCAGGGTCTCCCAGGGTTTGCCGCCGGAGCCCGCTTCCCGCAAGAACCAGGCGGACAGGGCATCCGAGGCAAGGATCGCCGTATCTCCAGACCGGAACTCACCCTGGAGCTGTACAACACGCCCCCACAGGCCGCCGTTGTTGGCGGGGTTGCTGCAGATCAGGGACGGGGTGTTGTTGAACTGGGAGGGCGAATCCAAGGGAAAGGCGAGGTGGAGGCTGCCGTCTCTCACGACGAACAGGCAGCAATCGCCAACGGCGGCGGCCCTCCAAGAAAAGGCGCCGGAAGAATCGGGGGACAGGTTGATGGCGAGGGTCAGGAGGGTAGCTAGGGAGCCGGCGCGGGTCTTGGCCGCGCCGTGCCAGGGGATGCGGTCCCACGGGACGAAGTCGCTCCACTTACGTGCGCATGAACCCACCCACTCGGTCAGGCCCGAAGCGGAAAGCTCGGATGGTTCGAAGGGGTTGGTGACGTAGGAATCGACGAGTAGCCGGGCCCAATTCCTGGCGAAGGCGGACTCACTGGCACCGTCGGATATGGCTATCCAGGCAGTATCGGTGAGCAGGGAGTAAGCGACCCTGGAAGCGTCCTCGTATTCGTCGGGGCTATTGCCGGCCTTTGCTACCTGGAGGACCCTGGGCGGCTGCAAGGGCATAAACGTCTTCCTTCGGCGCTAGGCCAGTTCACCTTCATGAGGGATTTCGCCCGGGGCATCGATGGCGGAGGGCCCGCGGGTACCGATGTCGAGGAACTGGACCAAGGTGACCATATCGGAGTTGAAAACGAATCCTCGAGAATCCGGGCCAACTCTCATATCAAGAGTATGAGCCAGGTTGCGGAAACCTTCGGGGAGCAAGGATGACATCCGGAACAGCGTAACGGCCAGAGCGTCCGGCAGTCCTTCCTCACCTTCGGGGAACTGGACGGGCATTGCCGACAGCTCGGACAAATGCACATTCAACATAAGAGCGTTCCCGTCGTTGGTACCGAGACCCATGATCTGTTGCGCGAAAGGGACAGGGTCGCCATCGCTAGCATCACCGTCGGAGACATTGATTACGATAGGAGGGTAGGAGTCGGAATGCTGGGTCACCCAGTCAGAGACTGCAGTGTAGGCGTGCTGCAGGGCGGTGCACATGGGAGTTCCGAACTCGGCGTGGGGCTCAAGCCACACGGGAAACGTTCGACTCACCTCGATAATCCCGCCTGCGCCGTCCGGCTCCCTCACCTGTCGTTCCACCGGAACACCGACATCCACCACCTTGCTGATGGAGAGGAAGGGCTGGTCGGGAGTGGTCCCCTCGAAGACGCTGTGGATAATGGGATTGCCGGAGTCGTCGGTGTTATAGCCGAGAATACCGATATCGAAGTAGTCGCGAATGTCCATACCCCTGGAGCAGCGCTGAGACACAGCATCGAGGATACGGTTAATGGCGTCGGCGGCTAGATCCATCTTTCGCCCGGGCTGCCCTCCCAAGGGTTCCCGCATTGAACGTGAGCGGTCGAGCAGAAAAAGGAAGCAGCCTGGATTAGTGCGGCTTATATCCGCAGAATAGGGCATGATCCCAGCCTCCTTGCCACGTTTCTTCCGAATCGGTGTCTTCCGAATCGGTGATTGACGGTTAAAATTTTACCATCCCTTCACAAACCGTTCACGAACGTGCTGTAAATTAAGCCTCCAAAGCCCGGGGCGGCGCGGAGGGAACACTCAGCGAAGGTTTGAAGGCCCGCGAGTGCCGATATCGAGAAACTGAACCAAGGAGACCATATCGGCATTGAACACGCAGCAGCGGGACTGTTCGCTGATCGGGATGCCCAGACTCGCGGCATGTTCACGAGAGCTGAGAGGGAGAACGGAGGACATGCGAAACATCTGTTGAGCGAAGTTGTCCTGAAGGGCACGCTCGTTGTCCGGGTACTGAGAGGGGGCGAAGTTTTTCTCGGAGAGGTGGCAGTTGAACAAAAGGGCGTTGCCGTCGCTGGTGGCGAGAGCCATTATCTGCTGAGCGATGGGCTCGGGGTTGCCGTCGCTGGCGTTGCCGTCGCTGATGTTGATGACGATGGGAGGGTAGGAACTGGGATGCTGGGAGACCCAATCCCGGATGGCTGCCTCGGCAAGCCGGAGGGCCTCGCACATAGGGGTCTGTGCGCCGGCATGGGGGCGGAGCCAGACGGGCATTTTGCGGGGGACCTCGACCGCGCCCCCAACGCCGTCGCTTTCCCTCACCGAGCGGTCCTCAACCTGGGCGACGTCGACCACCTGTCCAACGGGCAGGAAAGGGTTATTCGGGTCGGTTCCCGGGAATACGCTGATGATCCTTTCTTCCCAGAAGGGACCTACTTTCCAAGAGTTGTCGCGCTTGTCGCGCTTACGGACGACTTCGTTTTCGTCGAGATAATAATAGTCCTTTCTGTCGTCGTAGGGGACTTCGAAGGCATGCCCGTAGCCGAGGACACCGAGGTGGAAATAGTCGCGGATGTCGGCTCCGCGGGAGCAGCGCTGGGCGAGATTGTCGAGGACGCGATTCACGGCGTCGGCGGCGGCGTTCATCTTGGGCTGGTCGGGCTGGCCGCCGAGGGGCTGAGTCATGGAGGAGGACTGGTCGACGAGGAACAGGAAGCAACCGGGGTTGGTGCGGTCGATGCTGGCCTCGTAGGGCATAAGCCTGTACCTCCTCGGGCTGGCGGTCGCTGAAGGGAATACCGGGTCGACGACAGGCGGGCAATTCAGGGTCCGATCAAACTTGCTGTTGGTCGCGGAAGTGACGAACTGTGAACGATGGGGCTATCGCGTCTTGTACCACCAAAGGCACCGCAAGGCAAGGGCAATGGGGGGCTATTGCAGGGCTATTGCATTTGGATTTTGGTGAATTGGGATAGCAATGTGGCGAGGTAGTTGTTGTCCCACCCGGCCCGTTTCAGCTTGCCTCTCATGGATCCTTTGGAGGGTTCCAGCCGGGCCAGGTTTAGCGCCAGTTTGCGTAGCAGGGCCAGATTGTCCGGGCAGTTGTCCTTCCGGTTCCGGGACTGGTCCTCATTGAACACCACATCCAGCACCCAGTGCAGTTGGTTCTCGATTCCCCAGTGGGCCCGCGCGATTTGGTTGAACCGCGCCGGCGGAAATGCCTAGCTCAACAGATAGTACCGGCTCTCGACACTGCTATGGCCTCCCTCCTGGCGGCTGGCGGTTATCTTCCCCACTGCCGCAAGCCCGGGCCACTGGTGCCGCTCCTGCAGCCAGGCCACATCGCTGCTTATGCTGGCCGTCCGGATCTCGATACGCCCGTGCCCCTTGTTGGTCTGGCTTGCCTGTGCCACGTCTGTGGCCGAATCGTCGAGGAACAGGCGCACATCATCGTTCAGGGACTCCTGGTTGCCCTTGAGGACCAGTACGTAATCGGCCCCCTGGTCCAGCACCTGCTGGGACAGCCTTCTCTGGCAGTGCATGGCGTCAGCGGTGACCACCATTCCCGGCAGGGCCAGCATTTCCAGGAGTTTGGGCACTGCGGTTATCTCGTTGGACTTGCCGTCAACGGCCAGTTGCCCCAGCACCAGGCGCTGCTCTGCGGCCCAGGCATTGACCAGGTGCAGAGGCGACTTGGCCTCGGCGCGGTCATAGGAGCGCCGCAACGTCTTGCCGTCTATGGCCAGGACCCCCTCGCAGCCTTGGGCAAACTGGCCCATGAACCCCAGAAACCACTTCTGGAATGCCTCTGGGTCCAACAGGCGAAACACCCTGGAGAAGGTGTCGTGGCTGGGGATGCCATTCCTGAGCGGCAGGAAGGATTCCAAGAACTCCCGCTTTGAGTGGCCGAAGAGGGCCATGTCGGTGCACGTTTCGCCGCCGCATAGGATGGCGCAAAGGGCAATGATCAGGATGTCGTGCAGAGAATGCCGCTCTGCGTTTCCGTGTCTGGGATCCTCCAAGGGCTCCAATTCCTCAATCGTCATCCCCATCACCACTGCCTCCACACAACTCAGCGCCAAAGCACTGTGTCTTCCTCAACACCTGCTACTCTAAAACCTCCAACACCACTCCCCCGCAAATGCGATTGCCCTGGGGGCAATTGGACGGTGAGGTCGGGGGAGTTGAAAAATGCAGAAGCGGCGGTAATCACCGCACAGGTGAAGGATGACCGTCTTTTCTCAGAGGCGTCCGGGCTGCGCAATGTCTACAAGGGGGCCGGGGATGCCGGGCTCACTGATCTTCGACCAGCACCTTTATTCAAGGGGATATAGTCCGACTAATCAGCCGCCCCGACTACCGTGTCCCAGTGGACCTTCATAGCCTGATCAATGTTCAACGTGGCAGTAAGGCTTTCATCGCCCGTGTCATTGGTGACATGCAGCCGGAACGAGAAAGCCTTCCGTTACGGGGTTCTCGTTGCAATCAAGCCCCAATTCACTGATGCAGGCGAGAGCAGGGAGTGGGCCGTCTATGATTAGGAAGGCGACCAGTCCCGCCACCAAGGTAGCGGCCAAAAAGAATGGTCTGGCCCAACGCAAACTGCCAGCAAATGCTTTCACAGGAATTCCACTTGTACCTCAGTGGAAGACCGGAATGCGTAAGTCGGGGTAACGCAGGGGCCCAATCCGACTCGCTTGCACTCCAGGCACGGAGTCCGGCGACTCACTCAAGCGTCGAAATTAGATAGGGATAGCCCGCTGGGTGAACGGAACTCTAGCGCTTACCTGAAACCCTCGCCGCACCGCCCAACCAAGCCTGCCCAGTACGCGGTCCTTTCCGTCCAGTCCAACGGGCTATGGCCCCAATTTACAAGACAAAAATGGATATTATGTGAAGAACCGATAATATTTCGTGAGAATTATGTGAAGAAAATACGCAGCTCAAAGCCGGTTATGTCGCTGGGAGGACAGAAATGAGAAAAAGAAGGGCGGCAAGCGTCACGGGGGGAGAGGGTTTTCCGAATCGCCAATCAGGACTCGGCCACAGGCGATGGAGTGGTCATCGCAGGCTGTGGTACGGACTTCCCGCCCATGAAAGCTGCGGTGGTTAATCAGTAATGGCGACTGCGATCAACGGCATGCCGGAGGGGCCGTCGCCCGCGTGTGGGTTATGTTTGGACCTGGCAGCCGTCAGGGCTTGGTGCCGACGACGCAGTGGAAGGGGGTAGATATGAAGAAGGAGCCGTCAGCTTCGGCCTGCCGCACCGCCGTACGCCATTCCTCGGCTTCTTCGGCGTTGAGGGTGGGCAATATGCCGCCTTGCAGGAACTGTAGCCTGAAGCTGTCGGAAAAGGTGCTGATGTAGGGGAACATCTTCAGGTTGGTCAGGCCCAAGCTGGGGAAGCGATTGTAAAGGGAGGCGTCGTCGCATCCCATGGGATGACCACGGTCTTCCACCCAAGGAGGGGACTCTATCCTGGCCTTGAGGTCGGCCCGAAGGGGGAGGTTGACCCAACGATTCATGTCGTGGGCGTGGCCAAGTACGGCGACACGGCCGCCGGGCTTTGTGACGCGGACCATCTCGGGGAGCATCAGGTCGGCGTTGACGCGCTGCACGACAGTGCTGGAGAAGGCTACGTCGAATGAGCTGTCGTCGAAAGGCAGGGACTCGGCACTGCCTTCCTGAAATGTCACCGTGCTCTCGAGGCCCTCGCGTCTTGCAATCTCGGCGGCCTCACGGAGGAAGAAAGCGTTGACGTCCATTCCGACTATGGGGTTCCCGTTGCCTGTGCCGCGAGCGAGCCAGCGGCAGAGCACACCGGTGCCGCAGCCCACTTCCAGCACCCTTTCGCCGGGCTGTATTTCAGCCTGGGCCAGAAGGCTTCCCACGGCGGAGAGATAGCCGGGGGTGCGGCCGCGGGACTCGAGGCTGGCCACCATGCCCAGGGCAGGGCCGGTCAATGAGACGACGCGGTAGCGTTCCGCGAGGCTGTCGATGAGGGGATCCCACTGGGACGGGGCTGCGCCCAGTGGCAGCAGGACCAGCGGCGGTCCAGAGCCCCGCACGCGGTAGTAGATACCTTCGAATTCTCCTTCGGATGCGGATGGCGATACATCGGCCGGACCACTCAAGGCATCCATCCGGCCCAGGAAGGCAAGCATGGCCGGCTCAATTTCGGCGCCACGACCGGCTGCAAAGTCGTTGTAGTTGTCGGGGTAGGCACAGTCGCTGAGGGTGATCAACGTAGCCGAGGGCAGGGCTGCCATATTGCGGGCGATTGTCTCGGAAGCGCCGCTACGGTCGGCATTGAACACGAGCAACCTGTCGGCGATGGAGCTCAGCGCGAGGGAGTCGAACCCCAATGGGCAGACCAGGGTCAGAGAGCCGACGGTTTCGGGGTGTTGTGCTGCCAAGCCATGCCAGTCGTTCAGGCCGCGAGAGGCGAAGTGGGCGCGTTGGATGCCGAGCTGTCGCAATAGGGCGACTATCCTGTCTTCCACGGGAGTGTGCGTTTCCGTCGTCATTTTTTCCTTCCTATGGGCCGAGATTCAGGAGGTCTCTTCCGGTTCGCCAGTGTAGAAGGCGATGGTGCGCTTTGAAGCGGCAGCAGCGACTTCAGGGGCGGTGCCCGAGACAACCGACTGCTGCCTCCAGCGGTCGCTGCTGCCCGCGATGAACATCCTTCCGTCCCCGGAAGTGGCGAAAGCCGTCTCGTCGGGCATCGGCTCGTCAGGGCGGGCTATGTGGAGGGCGAGTCCCATGAGGGCCATTTCCCAGCCGACGCCCACCGCACCGGGCCCGTAGGTGTGCCAGTGTTCGGAAAGATGCGCTGTATGCGTGAGAGCGAGCCGAGGCAGTTCGTTCCGGTCCGCGTGGAGGCGCACATCGACCCAACTGGTGTCGCCGCCGAATTCCCATGTGAGAGAGAAGTGGGACAGCCGTTCGCAGGCGATGATGATTCCGCCCGCGTTTCCTTCAAGCTGGTAGCGTCCGCCGAGCTTGAGATCGCCGCTGACGGGCAGGAACCAGCGGGGGATGCGTTCTGGGCCGGTAAGGGCTTCCCACAAGTCCTCAAGGGTCGTGTCGAAGCTGCGGGACAGCGAGACTGCACCGACAGGCTGCCCATCCCGCTCCAGAATCGAGACAGAGCGTTCCACCGCAGCCAAGTGCTCTTCGGCATCGATGTTCATTGAATTTCTCCGCAACGGCTGAAATGTGTGCGGCACTGTTGGGATCCGGCAGGCTACTGCCCGCCGTCATCGGACTCGGGGGTCAGTTCCAGAAGGCGCATGCCCCGCTCCACCTGCTGTCCGGCCTCGACCGATATACGGCCCACGACGCCGTCGCGGGGAGCAGTGATGACGAGTTCCATTTTCATGGACTCCAGGATTACGACGGTCTGGTTACGTTCCACGCGGTCACCCTCACTGACAAGAACCTGCAATACCGCGCCGGGCATGGGAGCGAGCACCTCACCGGGCTGGTCTGCGGCATCCTGGCCACCCCGGCGCCGGTTCTCCACCCGCTGGAAGATGTACAAGTCTCCATCCAGCCAAAGGTGCAATTCGGGGCCGACCCAAGCCCAGGCGAAGGGGCGAGCACGGCCTGATGAGTCGCGGCACAGTCCTTCCCCAGTGGCACGGGACTCGATGCTGAGACTAACGGCGGATTCGGAGCCAGACGGTACATCGGCTTCCTGTTGGAATGTGACCCGGCCTTCCTGCTCATCGATACGATAGCGATAGGGCGCACCCACCACAGGGTAAGTCTGCCGCATCCAGCCCTGACTTTGAGTCACGGGAGCCGCTGATCCCCGGCGGACTGCCACGGGTTGGCGATAACGCGACGGTCTCCAATGTCCGACGGGGACACCGGGCCGGCCGGCTGGTGCAACGCCCACGCCGCAAGCGCCGGAGGCACGCCACGGGACTCGACAGGCGCAGCGGGACTGGTGACCGCTGGGTTCCACTCGAGGAAGCCGGTGTCGTATTCGCCGCTCCGAAACTGACTGTGCGCAACAACTCGGCGGAGGAGGGGAATGTTACTGATCACTCCCAGTACCTGAAACTGGGACAGGGCGACCTCCAAACGTCGCAGGCTGAGGTCGCGGGTAGGGGCCCAAGCTATGAGCTTTGCCAGCATGGGGTCGTAGAAGATGGACACCTCCCGGCCCTCCGAGACTCCGCTGTCGAGCCGCAGCCCGGGACCACTGGGGGGGCGCCAGCGGAGCAGCCTACCGGTGGAAGGAACGAAGTCGCGGTATGGGTCTTCGGCATAGATGCGGCACTCGACGGCGTGGCCACGGGGCTGGATGTCCTCCTGGAGCAGGGACAGGGGTTCTCCGCTCGCGATGCGGAGTTGCCATTCGACTATGTCCAAGCCAACGACGGCCTCGGTGATGGGGTGCTCGACCTGGAGGCGGGGATTCATTTCGAGGAAGTAGAACTCGCCGCTGTGCGAGTCCAGCAGGAACTCGGCCGTACCGGCGTTAGCGTAGCCGGCCTCGCGGGCCACGGCGACGGCGGCGGCGCACATGCGCTGGCGAAGCTCGGGAGTGAGGGCTGGCGACGGGGTCTCTTCGACAATCTTCTGATGGCGACGCTGGACGCTGCATTCACGTTCGCCTAGGTGGATAGTGTGGCCCTGCGCGTCGGCCAGGACCTGCACCTCTATGTGGCGGGGATTGGCGACGCAGCGCTCAAGGAAGACACGGCCATCGCCGAAGGCTGAGTGGGCCTCGCGGCTGGCGAGTTTCATGGCGTCGCCCAACTCGCTCGACCGATTAACCAGACGCATGCCCCTACCGCCGCCGCCGGCAGCAGCCTTGACCAGGAGGGGGAAGCCGCAGAGGTCCACGAATTCGGCGGCGGCTGTATCGCCTGGCAGGCAGACGGGCGAGCTGGGCACCGTCGGGACACCGGCGCGCTGGGCAATCTCCTTGGAGCGCAGCTTGTCGCCCAGGACCTCCATGCTTTCAGGGGTTGGCCCGATGAACGTAATTCCCGCTTCCCGGGAGGCGTGGGCGAAGGCGGGGTTTTCTGAAAGGAACCCGTAGCCGGGGTGTATGGCGTCGGCACCGCTGTCTAGGGCGGCCCGTACTATTGCGGGGATGTCCAGGTAAGTCTCCTCGGGAGTACTGCCGGTCAGGGGCACTGCGAGGTCCGCTGTGGTCACGTGGGGTGCGCCAGCGTCCGGTTCAGAATAGACCGCGACGGGGGATATCCCCATGGCGCGGAGAGTCTGGTTAATGCGAACGGCGATTTCGCCGCGATTGGCCACCAGCACCCTGGAGAACATCAGCGGTTATCCGGCACGGGAGCGTGAGTTTGCGGCTGACAAAGAACAGGCATCACATCCGGAAGACGCCGCGCTTCTGTTCCGGGAAGGGGGCGTTGATGGCTGCGGCGATTCCCAGGCCCACCACAGTGCGCGTGTCGACCGGGTCGATGATGCCGTCATCCCACAGGCGGGCGGTGCTGTAGTAGGGGTCGCCTTCGACTTCGTACTTTTCCAGGATAGGCCGTTGCAGTTCGTCGCGCTCCTCCTGCTCCAGGGTCTGGCCCTGCCGCTCGAGCTGCTGGAGCCTCACGGTGGCCAGCACCTCGGCAGCCTGCTGTCCGCCCATCACCGAAATGCGTGAGTTAGGCCAGGTCCAAAGGAAGCGGGGCTGGTAGGCCCGTCCGCACATGCCGTAGTTTCCCGCACCGAAAGAGCTGCCGATGATGACGGTGAACTTGGGAACGGCGGCGTTGGACACGGCCATTACCATCTTTGCGCCGTCCTTGGCAATGCCGCCGGCTTCGTACTGGCGGCCCACCATAAAGCCGGTGATGTTCTGCAGGAAGAGCAGTGGAATTCCCCGCTGGCTGCACAGCTCGATGAAGTGGCTGCCCTTCAGGGCACTCTCGGAGAATAGGACGCCGTTGTTGGCGACCACCCCCACGGGGTAACCCCATATTCGGGAGAAGCCACAGACCAGGGTTTCACCGTATTGGGCCTTGAACTCGTGGAAGCGGCTGCCGTCGACGACGCGGGCGATGACCTCGCGGACGTCGTACTGCCGCCGGTTATCATGAGACACGATACCGTAGAGCTCCGCGGGGTCGTGAGCCGGAGGCTCCGGGGTGGACATATCGAAGGGAGGGACGCGCCGTCGCACGAAGTTCTCTACGATGTCGCGGGTGATGGCAAGGGCGTGCTCATCGTCGGCGGCCTGATGGTCGGCCACACCGGACACACGGGTGTGCACGTCGGTGCCGCCGAGGGTCTCCGGGTCGACCTCCTCGCCGGTGGCCGCACGTACCAGTGGGGGACCGCCGAGGAAGATGGTGGCCTGCTGACGAACCATCACGACCTCGTCGCTCATGGCTGGGATGTAGGCCCCGCCGGCGGTGCAGGAACCCATAACCACTGCCACCTGAGGGATGCCGAGAGCGGACATCTGGGCCTGGTTGTAGAAGATGCGGCCGAAGTGGTCGCGGTCGGGGAACACCTCGGCTTGCAACGGCAGGAATGCGCCGCCGGAATCAACCAGATAGATACAGGGCAGGTGGTTTTCCAGCGCGATTTCCTGGGCGCGCAGGTGCTTCTTGACGGTCATGGGGTAGTACGTGCCGCCCTTGACCGTGGCGTCGTTGGCGACGACCACGACCTCCTTGCCGTGAACCACGCCGATGCCGGTGACGATCCCCGCAGACGCCTCATCGCCGTCGTACATATCCCAGGCCGCCAGGGGGCTTAGCTCGAGGAAGGGAGTGTTGGGGTCGACCAAGCCGTCGATTCTCTCGCGGACAAGCATTTTGCCGCGGCTGCGGTGCAATTCCACGGCCCGCTGACCCCCGCCGGATCTAACGCGCTCCAGCCGAGCCTTCAGATCCCGGATCAGGGGTTCCATGCGTTTCCTACGTTCCAGGAAATCCCTGTCGGCGGTTCGCAGGTTGGAATTGATTACTTCCATGGCGTCTCCGGGCAGAGTGTCCCAGGGCTGCCTTACGCACTGTCGGCACCTATTATATAGCTCTCAAGTGGCTCGGCCAGAACCGCCAGGACTCCTCTTTGGAGTCATTGGGAGTCAAGATCCGGAAAGACCGTACAAATGCCGGGCTTTCATTGTTCCTGTTGGGAAGACCGTGTTCCTGTTGGGAAGACCGTGGGGGGATTGCTGGGGCGAGACTGACAGACTGACATGGGTCGCCCAAGATGTCGTCATCAGTGTCGGATACTATGTCGGTTGGATACGACGTCGTTACTCAGCTGCCGTTCTATTTCACGCCACGGAGCTGCGAATGAGTCCTTTACCCAACAATCGCATCCCGAACATACCTATATGTGACAATCGACAAAGCTTCTCAAAGGGGTGCTTTGGGCGATGGCTGGACAGGGAGCTTTACAAATGTCCTACGTCACGACTCTCATCAGGCCGGTTTTCAGTCGCTCGCCGGAAGGCGTATTTCTCACTCGGCGGGACGCAGGCGGCGGCGGAGTTTTTCCTCCAAACTGGGCTGCTGCCCGGCATCGGCAGGTTGGCCTCCTGTGCGGCCTCTCATCCTCACGGTTTCTGCTTCGGCTGTCGCGTACGCCCTGACCAGTAATCTGGGCCCCGCGGTTTCTGGGTCCATCTGGATTCTTTTCCCGCTCGGGCTGGCGGACCATCCGCGTCTGAAAATGGCCCATTGCTAGGTCAGGCCTTCGAAATTGGCGACTTCCTCCACCATCCGTTCGCGTTCATCCTCGGGCATTTCCGGCCAGTTGTCCCGGGTGGCTCTTCGGGCCTCCTCCTCGCTTCAGCGGTGCGGACGATCATGCTGGAGCGGAAATCGCCCATCCACTTTCACGCCGGAGCCTTTCTTCCATTACTCGGATTTTCAGGTACATCGACTCAAAGGCGACGTATGATCCGTTCATCCACCTTAAATCCAGGCAGCAGCCCGACGGGTTGGCCGAGCCCAGGCGTCCTGCGATATCCCCGCACCACTTCGACCCGGCACGTCGGGCAGTGCCCTATCGGCCGTTCGTGGGCCCAAAGTGACTCTTGTGCAGCTTGGCTATCAACGCCCAGACTATGATCAGGGTGGCCGTGGTGCGCAGGCTGGTCATCACCTCGGGGATACTATCCCCGTCGAAGTGAACCTCTCGCGATGCGCTCCCGCCCGTCGGCGGCGTCCTGGATGTCGTTGCGGTGGGGCCACTTCCGCCTTCGTCGTGACGCACATTTCGGCATCAACTGCCGCGGTGGTCTGGGTCTCCCTCGACTGGATTATTAACCGGAGACCCAGCGTCGTTGGAGCCGCGACGGGAGCAGTGGCGGGCCTGGCTACCATCACTCCTGCCTCCGGGTTTGTGGGACCCATGCCCGCGGTGGTCATCGGACTGGGTGCCGGGGCTCTTTGCTACACCGCCGTTTGGCTGAAGACCCGCGTCAGGCTCGACGACTCCCTCGACGTTTGGGCGATCCACGGCGTGGGCGGAATTTGGGGCATGCTCGCCGCCGGCCTCTTCATCGGCGTAGGCTTCATGACCTTGGGTGAACTCACCGACCTGAGCCGGGGCAGACAAGTCCTGATGCAATTGATGGCCATCGGTGTGTCCTTTGGCTGGGCCTTCATCACCACCTTGGCAATACTGGTCGCACTGAAGTACACCATTGGTCTGAGAGTCGACGAGCGGCAGGAGGAAGAGGGACTGGACCTCTCCCAACACGGCGAGGAAGCCTACGACACGAGACCGTAATCCAGACCGTCAGCCCGACTCACATTGGCCTTGGTCGCCAAGAAAAGCTAATGCTGTGCTGCGGCAGATGGACGGCGCCAGATAGCCCTGCACGCATCAGCAAACGGAGTTGTCCTGGTCTCGATTCACCGATTGCTGGGGAACCTCTCTGGCTGAGTGGAAGGACGTGGTCAGACGCCGGAACCGGACAGTCCCGCGGTCAACGGCCAAAGGGTTCCTGCGAGATTCCTGACCAATCCCGGACGAGGCCATTGCGCACTTGCTGTCCTGGATTTGGTTTAGGCTTGTCATTAAGGTGTATCTTTGCTGCGGCGGTCACGTGCTCTGCGCAGTGTTGCGCCAAGGGCACGCGAGTTTCATGCAATGAACTCAGGGGCCGGGACGCCAGGCCGACTTGCAGTTTGTCAGTCGCGAGCAGGTCATTGGAGCAGCGAAGATGAATGTCATCTGGATAGTTGCCGACACCTTTCGCAGGGACCACATAGGCGCTTACGGCAATCCGACGATTCGAACCCCATCCCTGGACGCGCTGGCGGCCAGGTCCGTCAGATTCGACGGACACTATGCCGCCGGATTCCCGACGATGCCCACCCGGGCGGACCACCTCACGGGCCGCTGGACGATGTCCTTTATGGGGTGGGAGCCCCTGCCTGCGGGAGTGACCACCTTGGCGGAGATGCTGGCTGAGCACGGCCTGCACACGGCGGCATCGGTGGACACCCCCTACTACCTGAGGAACGGTATGAACTACGACCGGGGGTTCCAGTCCTTCTTCATGAACCCGGGCCAGGATACCATGTGGTCCCTGGTTCCCCAGCCCGGCTACCACAACGAGGCCCTGGACGTCCGGGCGGCGTGGCAAAACGAAGGGGACCGCAATGCCCCTCGAACCTTCAAGACCGCCATTGAGTGGCTGGAACAACACTACAAAGAGGACTTTTTCCTTTACCTGGACACCTGGGATCCCCATGAACCCTGGGACGCTCCGGCCTACTACACCGAGCTCTACTGGCCGGGATACGACGGCGAGGTGGTGCTGCCGGTGTACGGGAACTGGCACGACGTGCCGGGCTACACCGAGGAGAGGCTCAGGAAGGGCCACGCGACCTACTGCGGCGAGATCACCATGGTCGACACCTGGCTGGGTTTCCTGATGAAATCCGTTGAGAACATGGGCCTGATGGAGAAAACCGCGATCATCTTCACCACAGACCACGGTTTCCACTTTGGGGAGCACGGAGGCCTCTTCGGCAAGATGAACTCGGACAAGCTCCCGGATGGAAGCCTCCGGCCTTACGGCGAGTCGGGATCGAAGTGGACCTACTCTCCGCTCTTCGAAGAACTGATCCATCTACCGCTCCTGATTCAAGCTCCCGGAGTGGCGCCGGGGGCATTTAAAGGCCTGAGTTCGGCGGTGGACGTCATGCCGACCGTGCTTGACCTGTTGGGGCTGGAGATCCCGGCCTTCGTCCAGGGCAGGTCTCTGGCGCCCGGGATGCGGGACAACTCCCTCCCGGGGCGGAAGTACGTCATCAGCAGCATACCCTTCGCCAATCCCGGCGATCCGGTCCAATCCGTGGACAGCCTGCTCCGTACCCTCTCAGATCCTCCGGTCACCACTGTAACTGCGGCGGAATGGAGTTTGCTTTACAGCCCTCAGGGTGGTCTATCAGAGTTGTACAATCTGAATGCCGATCCGAATCAAGCCAAGAACGTGATGGGAACGCACACCGTCGAGGCCAGGGAACTGCACCGGATGCTGGTGCAGTTCATGCGCGAAACCAAGGTGCCGGAAAGGCTGCTGCAACCCCGGTTGGAACTGCGTTTCTAGATCCGTTGAAAATTGACCCCGGCTAGTGCGAAATACAGGGGCACCCGGAGCGCCGCCGTCCCGTCGGTCGTGAAGGCTTTGCCGGACACCGGGGCCGCATTGCAGCGGAAGAGATAGTCCAGGCTGCTTTATATTCTGCGGCTCAGACACCCAGGCTCACATCAGGGGCAGATCATTGGCATATCAAGGCCCCCCAAGACCAAAGTCTATACAGGAACGTTTCAGTTATGAGTCAACACCCCGATTTTTCCGAGGGCTTCTACAGGAGCCACGCGCAGCGCTATGCCGAGGTGAGCCACGGCTTCGTTCAGTCCATATATCTCAAGGCCTCACACCCGGGGCTCAAGGGCGATACGGACCTGATGGACCGGCTTCAGGAATTGTTCCCCGCCGGCTCCCGGGGGCTGGATGCCGGCTGCGGGGCCGGCGCCCGCGACGTCTTCTTCTACTGGCAGAAGGGCTACGACGTCTATGGGGTTGACTCCATAGATGAGAATGTTGAGGAGGCACGCAGGCTTCACCCGGAGATCGCTCAGCGGGTGTCCGTCGCCGACCTCCGCAAGCCCCTTGGCCATCCGGACGCCTCCTTCGACTTCGTTCTATGCAATGCGGTCATCCAGCACATCGCCCCGGACACAGTCCTGGGAGTAACCCTGCCGGAGCTGGCCAGATTGCTCAAGGCCGGGGGCGTGCTCCAGCTCATGTTCAAGGTCGGAACGGGAATCGCAACGGTCTACGACAGGGACTACGGCGCGGACCGGACATTCCAGCTCTACAGCGAAAGTGAGGTGCTGGGGGTACTGGCAGACCACGGCTTGAGCGTGATTCCGGCGGAGGGAGAGAAGCTGGGGGGAGTCATGTACTTTACCGACCCCAAGCCAATGGAACACTGCGTCCTGTTCGCGCGCAAGGCTGGCTGAATGGGAAGGCCCGTTGTCTCAGGACCGGATGCGTAGCCCATTGGGACGGGTATGAACGGTTCGATGGTTCCCAAAAACCTCATGGAGGTTACCCCCTCCTGGTTGACCGGGGCGCTTCATAGCAAGGATGCCTCCGGCAGCGCTTCCGTTACCGGATATTCTGCTGAGGCCATTGCCGAGGGGAAGGGGTTTCTGAACCAGGTGTTTCGCCTGAGGCTCCACTACGACGATGACCCCCTGGACCTGCCGCGCAGCGTCATAGTCAAGCTGCCATCGGCGGACCCTGCATTGAGGATGCTGTCCGGCAGGCTGGGACAGGACCGGCGCGAGGTCAGGTTCTATCAGGAGGTGGCAGCCGCCGGTCCCCTTCAAACCCCTCACAGCTACTACTGTGGAATGGATTCGGCGACCGGAAATACCATCTTGCTGTTGGAGGACGTGAACGGCGCCCGGCAGGGCGACAGCGTGGCCGGATGTTCCTTGGCCGATGCCCGGCGCTCAGTCGTCCAACTGGCTGAATTCCAAGCCTTCTGGTGGGACAGCCCCTGCCTGGACCGGCTGGAGTGGATGCCGTTGAAGGACGCCGAAACCGGCGTCTACCAGGAAATATACGCCGGTGCCTGGGAGTCCCTCAAAAAGAAGGCCGGGGACGCAATGCCCCGAGGTCTGCGGCTGCTGGGAGACCGCCTGCGCCTTGAAATCCCGGGGATAAAGGCCAAGCTCACGGAACCGCCCCGGACGATTATTCATGGAGATTACCGCCTCGACAATTGCTTCTTCCCTGCGAATGCCTCGGCGCGGCCGCTGGTCGTTTTCGACTGGGAGTTCTGCGCGCGCGGCAAGGGGGTCTGCGATGTTGCCGCGTTCATCAGTGAGGCCTTCCCCCCGCAGCAACGAAGACATGGGGAGATGGGTCTGCTGCGCGCGTACCACTCCTCCCTCGTGAGCAACGGGGTAAGAGGCTACCCGTTTGAAGAATGCCTGTCCGATTACCGGCTTTCGATGCTGGAAGTCCTGGTCTTTTGGATCGTCACGGGAGGCTACTGCGATTACGCTGGTGAGCGGGCCTCAGCGTATTTGCGCAACTCGCTGCAGCGCTTTGATGCCGCCATTTCCGATCTTGCTTGCACAGAGCTGCTTTCGGGCTAACGCCATGAGCGGGGCGACGATCCAGACAGCGACGACACCGACTGGAGCACGGTCTACGCCGGGATGACGCGCCCCAGAGATGTTCCTGCCCTCGTCCAGTTCATTGCCAATAATTTAGAAGGCGCATGGGGCCGGGTCGTCGTCTTCACACCCAAGCGTAAGCGGCGGCGCTAAAGTGGGCCGTGCGAGCGGAGGATTGCTGAGTATCGGCGAACTCATAGTGTACCGCCTGTCATCATTCACAGGGTTGTATCCGACCCCATGGATGGTGCGATGGATGTACAGCGTGGACGTATATCTGCGGATTCGCCGGGCGGTGATTGTGGAGGGAATGAGCCTTACTCTGGTACCGCCACTAGTGGCGCCTCAAGTATTGAGATAGTTTCTTAACTAAACCGTTCGTTGTGCAATTGCACGCGGCTTTTCGTGGCGGCGGAGTGAAAACTTCCCTTAACGGAGGAACGTCCAGCGGCCGGGTGTAATAGCGTTAGTTGGAGATAAGCGGGGACCCATCGAAAAATACATCGGTCACGACCTCGTTGCCATCTATGATGGCAGAATATAGCGATACAATGCTGCCCGGCGGGAGTTCCTCAGCAGTCATCGGAACAAAGCGCGGTCCCACTTTCCGCAATAGTTAGAGGCCGTTCACATTGCGGTAACGGACCGAAATGGTCTCATCAGCCCGGCGGAAATGAAGCATATCAGCATATATGGACAGGAGCAGAGCCCGGGAGACAATTACGCCACTTTGCGCAATTGTCAAAAGAATCCCGGTCTCAGGTACCGGCGTGATGTGTAAGCGGCGGAGGTAAATTGTCCCGTGCGGGCGGGTAATCTCTGACAAACGGCGGTTGCAAATTGGACCGTCCGCCGCCATCCATAAGGGTTGTATCCGACCCCTTGGATGGTGTGACGGATGTACAAGGTGGAAGTATATCTGCGGGTTCGCCGGGCAGTGATGGTGGAGGGCAAGAGCATTCGGGAGGTCTCCAGAGAGTTCGGTCTGGACCGGGACACGGTGCGCAAGATGCTGACCTACTCCGTTCCTCCGGGCTACCGGCGACAGACTCCGCCAAAGAGGCCCAAGCTGGAGCTCTTCACCGGCGTCATCGACCGGATCCTGGAGGATGACCTCGCGCGCCCCAGGAAGCAGCGCCACACGGCCAAGCGCATCTTCGAGCGTCTCAGGGACGAGTACGGCTACGACGGCGGATACACCACAGTCAAGGACTACGTCAGAGAGAATCGCCGTCAGACCAGGGAGATGTTTGTCCCGTTGTCCCATGCGCCGGGACACGCGCAGTGCGACTTTGGCGAGGCCCTGGTGGTCATCGGCGGCGTGGAGCGTAAGGCTCACTGCTTCGTCATCGACCTGCCCCACAGCGACGGCTGCTTCGTGAAGGCCTACCCGGCTGAGACCACCGAGGCCTTCCTGGACGGGCACGTATCAGCGTTTGCCTTTCTGGGCGGAGTGCCCCAGAGCATCCTCTACGACAATACCAGGCTGGCGGTGGCGAAGATACTGGGGGACGGCCGGCGCCAGCGCACCCGCGCCTTCACCGAGCTGCAGTCTCACTACCTGTTCGAGGACCGGTTCGGGCGCCCCGGCAAGGGCAATGACAAAGGCAAGGTAGAGGGCCTGGTGGGGTACGTGCGCCGAAACTTTCTGGTGCCGGTGCCGTCCTTCGAAAGCTTCGATGCACTCAATGCCTACCTGGAACAACGATGCCTGGAGCGAATGGACCGCAAGCTCAGGGGACACACGGAGACCATCGGTCAGCGGATGGAGCGGGACTTGGACGCCCTGTTGCCCCTGCCTCCGGTGGCCTACGACGCGTGCGACAAGCAGGCAGGCCGGGTGAGTTCCCTGTCGCTGGTAAGGTACCGGACCAACGACTACTCGGTGCCGGTGGCCTACGGATATCGGGACGTCCTAGTACGGGGCTACGTCGACACAGTGGTGATCAGCTGCGGAACCGAGGTCATTGCCAGGCATCCCAGATCATACGAACGCGACGACTTCGTCTATGACCCCATCCACTACCTGCCGCTGTTGGAGCGTAAGCCGGGAGCTCTGGACCAAGCCGCACCCCTGCGGGGATGGGAGCTCCCCGATGAGTTCGGGACGCTGCGGCGTCTGCTGGAGTCCCGCATGGGACGGCGGGGCAAGCGGGAGTACGTGCAGGTGCTGAGGCTGCTGGAGACCTTCTCCCAGCAGGAGGTGCACGCAGCGGTGAAAGATGCCATCCACCTGGGAGCCATCAGCTTTGACGCCGTGAAACACCTGATGCTGTGCTGGCTGGAGGGACGGCCGCCCAGGCTGGATCTGGAGCTCTATCCCTACCTGCCCCGGGTCAGGGTCAGCACCACCTCCACACAAGACTACATGACTCTCCTCACAGGGAGGAGGGCGGCATGAACGACCGGTCGACGCTGCTATTGGAACACCATCTCAAAGAGCTGAAGCTGCCCAGCTTCCTGAGAGAGTACGGGAAGATGGCTGCCCTGTGCGCCGCCGAGAATGTGGATCATCCCCAGTACCTGCTCAGGCTCGCCGAACTGGAGCTCATCGACCGCCACCAGCGCATGGTGGAGCGGCGGATCCGGGCCGCCCGATTCCCCGCAGTGAAGAGCCTGGACACCCTCGACTTCCCGGCCATCCCGTCGCTGAACAAGGCCCTGGTGATGGAACTGGCACGCTGTGAATACATCCAGCGCCGGGAGAACGTCATCGCCATCGGCAACAGCGGCACCGGCAAGACCCACGTGGCCCTGGGACTCGGGCTGGCCGCCTGCCAGCGCGGGATGTCTGTGGGTTTCACCACCGCCGCCGGTCTGGTGCATGAGATGATGGAGGCCAGGGACGAAAGGCGCCTGTTGAACTTGCAGAAACAACTGGCCCGGCTCAACCTGCTGATCATCGACGAGCTGGGCTTCGTCCCCCTGTCCAGAACCGGCGCGGAACTGCTCTTCGAGGTCTTCAGCCAGCGCTACGAGCGGGGCTCCGTCATGGTGACCACCAACCTCCCCTTCGATGAATGGACCGAGGTCTTCGGCTCGGAACGGCTCACCGGAGCGCTGCTGGACCGGCTCACCCACCACGTCCACATCCTGGAGATGAACGGCGAGAGCTACCGGCTCAAGCGCAGCCGGGAATCCGTCGCGTCTCAAGCTCCAGACGATCGCGAGGAAGAATAGGGCGCACCGACAACGCTGTCTCCTCTTGCTCCTTCAATGTCTCCACCCTGACCGATTTACTGCCGTCAGTCATCACTTCAGTGGTACACGATCACGCCGCCCCAGTGGCCCACTTTCTCAGCGCCATTGACAGTGATGGTTGAAACTGAAGTTGGACTGCGCGAAGGGGACACAGTGGGAGCCAATGTTGCGGTCGGTGTGGATGTTGGAGTGGGCCTTGCTGCACGAATTGCCTCAGAAGTTGAGAATGGAACAGGAGTGCCAGTTGCCTTCACACCCGAAACGCGGCTTTGATCTTCGGCCCTAACGAATTCAGACAGGCCTGCTGTAGTCAAGGTCGCCTTGCCTCAGGTGAATTCGTAAAAATTGTACAGCTCCTGGGTTCCGTTACGTGAAACTGGCTCTAGCTGACTAAAGAAAGCCGTGTCATGACTTACACGATCCAATCGCGTCTGACTGGGGGATGTTCCTTGTTGACCAGCAGAATTACCGCAGCCCGAAAGTCCTTTTGGGATTGGGAATGGTCCGGAAAGCGGTTTCCATATCGTTCTATTATGTCGTCGATGGAGTGGGTCCTGATGCTTGTCGCTAATAGACCTGTACTCCCATCGCAAAAGTCTGCTGAATCGAGTTTCCTATAGCGCTCAAATTGCCCAAGGTCCGGCACCTCTTCGGGAGGCACCAGTCCCGCCAGGTACAGGTCGATGGGCGGTATAGGTCGACCGTATGCGTCGGGGGGATTGGAAAGGCTGTTATTGCCGTAGCAAGCTGTGTACGTACCGTCCTCATGACTCTTCAACGTGGCAACATTAAATCCGCCCAAAGGTGAATTGGCGCTAATGGCACCCCAGTGACCATCGCCACTAATTATATGGGCAGCCCATTGGTGCGTGAGTTCATGCACCATTACCTCGGTAAGCAGACGCCTATATTCATGAAGAACAATTATCCCTTGCAACTTTCCTTCCGATCCATATTCCCGGCTTCAGGAAAACACTGGTCTGCCTATGCCTCGCACATCGTTGGAAGCCGAAATGAACTCGGGAGTGGTATTGTTGAACTCCGGATCTCTAGGAGCATTGGGAACGAGGATAAGAAAATCGAAAACATCTTCGAAATTCTCATAGAATAGTCTCGCATAGGCTTCTATAGGCAAGCTCCGGACTGTTAGAATCTCCTTTGAAATCGGCAAGACGAACACATTGTCATTGTAAATCTGCGGCCCTTCATCCAAGCTGAATGCTAGTTCATCATCACAAGCATTTTCACCCAGCTGCCCCACAAGTATCTTGGTAGCACTCGATTTGGCAATTAAAAACAGGCGACTTCTTAGCACCCTGGAAATACATCCAGTAAAATCGTTATAACCGAGGTCGATAGACTCGAGTTCGGTGAGGTTTGCAATTTCGGAAGGAATGGTCCCCGTTAATTGGTTTACGCCCAGGATCAATTCAGTCAATTCGGAAAGATTGCCCAACTCTCTAGGGATTGGCCCAGACAGTTGGTTCTTCCAGAGATTCAGACCGATAACGCGGCCTTCCGCGTTCGTTTCCACCCCGTACCACTCTGCCAGGGCTGCATCCGAAAGCCAGTTTTTGTTTCTGGTCCAGTTGTCGCCGTTGGTTAAGTTGTACAGCGCGACTAGGGCCTCTCTATCTACCAAGATCGCATCTGCAGCTACCTTGGTGGCCTCTTCGTTCATTGCCCTCGCCTGCTCGGTAGCTTCTGTTGGGTCTGGCTGCGCAGGGAGGTCGGTGCTGGGCGCTGCAGGCGCTTGACAGGCTGACATAGGGCGGCTGGCTCTCCGTCCATACCAGTCGGGTGATCAGCCGGCGCACTTCGGGCACTATCATGGGAATCAGCTGTTCGTCCGGACCGTAGCAGCCCCCTCCTCTTGTTCCACCGCCTGATGCCTCATCACCGCCAGACAGGTGTGTGGGCCAACATTGCCAACGTGATGTGGCGATACCAGGCATCCCAGCGGCGTACCTCGTACTGAACCAGTCCCACTGGTCCCTTGGCCTCCTCGGAGCATTCCTCTATGGCCCAGCGGCGGCCGGCATCTTCCACCAGACCTGCCATTGCGGTGCCGGACGGGCCGGAACACACGTAGTAGGCCAGCTCATCAGGCTTGGCAATGCTGCACCGGGCCACCAGCCAGTAGCCCCTGCCCGGCTCCCTCAGGGGCCGTAACTCCACCGTGGTCCAGTCATGGACCCGGGGTCCCTAGGCGCCGTAGCCCACACTCAGCCCCTGCCAGCCGCATTCGTCAACCTGCGACGCCAGACGGTCCGCCCTTACCTGCCGGGGTCCCTTTTCCGTCAAGGCCCACAGCTTCTCGTTGCTCTTGATGGCCAGCGCATGGGGAATTCCCTCCTGTTCCAGCCATCGCTGCAGGTTGCGGCCGCTGCCGTAGACCTCATCCCCGGTAACCCAGCCGAAGGGGATTCCTGACTCCAGCGCCCGTTCCAGCATCCCTCGGGCCGGTTGGGGCTTGGTCCGGAATACGACATCCTCCGGCACCCCGGCCTCCCGTGGCCGCTCCACATCACCGGCCCACACCTGGGGCAGGTACAGTTCCAGGTCCAACAGCGTCCTGCCATTGCTGCAGGCGTTGGCTAGGGATACCCCGATCTGACAGTTCTCAATCCGGCCCGCCGTGCCGCTGTGCTGACGCTGTACCCCTGCGGACTTGTTCCCCTTCCTTGGGAAGTGGGGACTGATGCAGTCAGCCAATCAAATGCCCACAGGCCCCAGTTTAGTCCAAATTACTCTCACAGCAGGTCAGATCAGGATTCGTCCTCAGAGCCACCCACCTCTGCTACTGTGACCCTGTAACCGGGATCGTCAACTTGGATTTGGTTCACAACCACATTGGCTTTTTCGAGCATTTCATGGCAGTTCTGGCTCAGGTGCAAGAGATACAGGCGTTTCCCCGCACGGTGATAACGCCTCGAGAGGTCCACGATTGCTTCTACGGCCGAATGGTCCCACACACGTGCGTTTTGAAAGTCGATTGTTGTCTCGAGAGGGTCGACCGCCGGTGTGAACAAATCTCTAAAGGAGTTGACGGAAGCGAAACAAAGTTGCCCTTGGAGCGAATAGACCCGCCGGCCGACGACGGTGTCATCGCTTACCACAACGGAGAGGTGCAGAGCAGTTTTCCAAGCAAACACCAAGGCCGACACGATCACTCCGACGACGACCGCGATCGCCAAATTAGTAACCACTGTAACCGCCGATACGAGGACCATCACCACAGCGTCTGAAACAGGCATTTTGTTGATAATTCGCAGGCTGGTCCACGAGAAGGTACCGATCACCACTACGAACATCACCCCAACGAGAGCAGCGATCGGAATCTGTTCAATCAATGACGACGCAAATACGATATACAACAGTAAGAGCAGGGCTGACAAGATGCCCGCCAGCCGCCACCTTGAACCGGCTTTTATATTGATCATGCTCTGGCCGATCATGGCACAACCGCCCATGCCGCCAAAGAACCCTGTCACCACATTCGCTAGCCCTTGCGACACACACTCACGATTTTTCTGACCTCTCGTCTCCGTCAATCCGTCAATCAACGTAAGTGTGAGCAGCGATTCGATCAGCCCTATGCCGGCCAGGACGAATGCGAACGGCACGATGATCCGCAAGGTTTCGAAGTTGAACGGCACGTCCGGCACTCCGAACGTCGGGAACCCACCCGCGATACTCGAGAGGTCGCCAACCGTCGGAGTATTGATGCTCGCAAAGATCACCAATACCGAGACTACAAGTATCCCTGCCAGCGCAGCAGGAATCCGTTTGGTGAACCGCGGCACTATGTAAATCACCGCCATCGTCAGGGCCACCAAGCCCAGCATAATCGCCAGATCAGATAGAGGCAGCCACGTTTCGGTCCCGTGGGCGCCTTCCGTTTTGAAACTCTCCAACTGCGACATGAAGATTACGATGGCCAGCCCATTTACGAAGCCGAGCATCACCGGAAACGGCACCATGCGGATCAGATTTCCTAATTTCAGCGCACCCACGACGATCTGGATCAACCCCATCAGGACCACAGTGATGAACAGATATTCGACCCCGTGGCTGCTTACCAGTGAGACCATTACCACGGCGAGGGCTCCCGTGGCGCCGGAGATCATCCCTGGCCGTCCGCCGGTAATGGATGTGATGAACCCGACGATGAACGCAGCATACATGCCGACCAGAGGATCAACTCCGGCTACGAAAGCGAATGCTACCGCCTCCGGGACGAGCGCCAGCGACACGGTCAGTCCTGCTAGGGATTCCGTGCGAATCCTGCCCAGATGGGAAGAGAGGTCTCGCATTAACAGTCCTGCAGAAAGTGAATTTACAGGCAGAAGATCACAGTTGCGCGTGCATGGGGCGTCATGAATCGCAACAGGCCTGTGTACTCAACCTTGGAGAGTGCGCGCAATCAATTGGTCTGAAGAGATAGCCAACTTGTTTTTCGCTAAAGCGCGAGTGGGTCAGTTCACTGGATCATCTGCACCTTCAGTTACCCGCGATTAGCTGGTTATCCACGCGCAACTGCAAAAACTCTCTGCACTGGAGTCGGTCCCCCGTGTCCCACACACAGTGTATCGCTGTACTCGTCGTAGGATATTTCGGGGCCTTGTACCCGGGATTTTCCATTTTGGGAGTCTTCAGGCTCAAAGAGCAGCCCAAACGTGATGGTAGCATTATGGTCAAGCCCCGCAAGACCACTCAATCGCAGGTTTATCTGATAAAGGATGCGATTCCTGCCGTGATTCCTGCTTCTTGTACGTCTTTATCGTCTTCAAGCCCCCCTCCAATGATGTGAAAGCGCATTGAAGACAAGCCGACTTCCTGGAGCGCTCTCAGTCTTGGCAAAATCGTGGTTGTACTCAGTCTTAGCTAGGCGCCTGTCCCGCGCCAACTATATTTGCCGGATAGTCGCCGATTAGTTTTGCCGGTTCACCTCCTGTAAGCGGCGGAGGTAAATTGTCCCGTGCGGGCGGGTAATCTCTGACAAACGGCGGTTGCAAATTGGACCGTCCGCCGCCATCCATAAGGGTTGTATCCGACCCCTTGGATGGTGTGACGGATGTACAAGGTGGAAGTATATCTGCGGGTTCGCCGGGCAGTGATGGTGGAGGGCAAGAGCATTCGGGAGGTCTCCAGAGAGTTCGGTCTGCACCGGGACACGGTGCGCAAGATGCTGACCTACTCCGTTCCTCCGGGCTACCGGCGACAGACTCCGCCAAAGAGGCCCAAGCTGGAGCTCTTCACCGGCGTCATCGACCGGATCCTGGAGGATGACCTCGCGCGCCCCAGGAAGCAGCGCCACACGGCCAAGCGCATCTTCGAGCGTCTCAGGGACGAGTACGGCTACGACGGCGGATACACCACAGTCAAGGACTACGTCAGAGAGAATCGCCGTCAGACCAGGGAGATGTTTGTCCCGTTGTCCCATGCGCCGGGACACGCGCAGTGCGACTTTGGCGAGGCCCTGGTGGTCATCGGCGGCGTGGAGCGTAAGGCTCACTGCTTCGTCATCGACCTGCCCCACAGCGACGGCTGCTTCGTGAAGGCCTACCCGGCTGAGACCACCGAGGCCTTCCTGGACGGGCACGTATCAGCGTTTGCCTTTCTGGGCGGAGTGCCCCAGAGCATCCTCTACGACAATACCAGGCTGGCGGTGGCGAAGATACTGGGGGACGGCCGGCGCCAGCGCACCCGCGCCTTCACCGAGCTGCAGTCTCACTACCTGTTCGAGGACCGGTTCGGGCGCCCCGGCAAGGGCAATGACAAAGGCAAGGTAGAGGGCCTGGTGGGGTACGTGCGCCGAAACTTTCTGGTGCCGGTGCCGTCCTTCGAAAGCTTCGATGCACTCAATGCCTACCTGGAACAACGATGCCTGGAGCGAATGGACCGCAAGCTCAGGGGACACACGGAGACCATCGGTCAGCGGATGGAGCGGGACTTGGACGCCCTGTTGCCCCTGCCTCCGGTGGCCTACGACGCGTGCGACAAGCAGGCAGGCCGGGTGAGTTCCCTGTCGCTGGTAAGGTACCGGACCAACGACTACTCGGTGCCGGTGGCCTACGGATATCGGGACGTCCTAGTACGGGGCTACGTCGACACAGTGGTGATCAGCTGCGGAACCGAGGTCATTGCCAGGCATCCCAGATCATACGAACGCGACGACTTCGTCTATGACCCCATCCACTACCTGCCGCTGTTGGAGCGTAAGCCGGGAGCTCTGGACCAGGCCGCACCCCTGCGGGGATGGGAGCTCCCCGATGAGTTCGGGACGCTGCGGCGTCTGCTGGAGTCCCGCATGGGACGGCGGGGCAAGCGGGAGTACGTGCAGGTGCTGAGGCTGCTGGAGACCTTCTCCCAGCAGGAGGTGCACGCAGCGGTGAAAGATGCCATCCACCTGGGAGCCATCAGCTTTGACGCCGTGAAACACCTGATGCTGTGCTGGCTGGAGGGACGGCCGCCCAGGCTGGATCTGGAGCTCTATCCCTACCTGCCCCGGGTCAGGGTCAGCACCACCTCCACACAAGACTACATGACTCTCCTCACAGGGAGGAGGGCGGCATGAACGACCGGTCGACGCTGCTATTGGAACACCATCTCAAAGAGCTGAAGCTGCCCAGCTTCCTGAGAGAGTACGGGAAGATGGCTGCCCTGTGCGCCGCCGAGAATGTGGATCATCCCCAGTACCTGCTCAGGCTCGCCGAACTGGAGCTCATCGACCGCCACCAGCGCATGGTGGAGCGGCGGATCCGGGCCGCCCGATTCCCCGCAGTGAAGAGCCTGGACACCCTCGACTTCCCGGCCATCCCGTCGCTGAACAAGGCCCTGGTGATGGAACTGGCACGCTGTGAATACATCCAGCGCCGGGAGAACGTCATCGCCATCGGCAACAGCGGCACCGGCAAGACCCACGTGGCCCTGGGACTCGGGCTGGCCGCCTGCCAGCGCGGGATGTCTGTGGGTTTCACCACCGCCGCCGGTCTGGTGCATGAGATGATGGAGGCCAGGGACGAAAGGCGCCTGTTGAACTTGCAGAAACAACTGGCCCGGCTCAACCTGCTGATCATCGACGAGCTGGGCTTCGTCCCCCTGTCCAGAACCGGCGCGGAACTGCTCTTCGAGGTCTTCAGCCAGCGCTACGAGCGGGGCTCCGTCATGGTGACCACCAACCTCCCCTTCGATGAATGGACCGAGGTCTTCGGCTCGGAACGGCTCACCGGAGCGCTGCTGGACCGGCTCACCCACCACGTCCACATCCTGGAGATGAACGGCGAGAGCTACCGGCTCAAGCGCAGCCGGGAATCCGTCGCGTCTCAAGCTCCAGACGATCGCGAGGAAGAATAGGGCGCACCGACAACGCTGTCTCCTCTTGCTCCTTCAATGTCTCCACCCTGACCGATTTACTGCCGTCAGTCATCACTTCAGTGGTACACGATCACGCCGCCCCAGTGGCCCACTTTCTCAGCGCCATTGACACCTCCTCTGCCTGCCCCCGCTGCTGGGCTGCATCAGTCCGGTAGCTGGGGACGTCAAACTCGAGGATGACGGAGTGGTGCACCGCCCGGTCGATGGCCGCGGCGGTGGCCATGGGGTTGGCAAAGATGCGCTCCCACTCGGAGAAGACCAAGTTTGACGTTATGCCCAGAGACCTCCGTTCGTAGCGTTCGGCGACAAGGGTGAAGAGCACGTCGGACTCCTCGGACCCCCGGGGCAGATAGTCCAGTTGCTGGCGCAGCGCCAAGGGCATCCGGTGGTGCTCGAAAGTCTCCCAGGTCTTGCCCAAAGGCAGCCTGGATTCCCGAAGCAGCCGGACAATGCGCCGGTGACGGCGGTCCTCAGCCTCCTGCTCCAGCACCTCAAACAGGGTGGGCAGGGCGTCGCCGTGGCCTGCCGCTGTAGCTATGTCCCGCTACCTGGATGGCGCTCCACTTGCGCACCCTGGACTGGCAGTTGACGTATTCCGGCAGAGGAATGCGCCTGGGTAAGATGCAGCGCCGGGGGACGGAGCCAAGGGACCACTGGTCTAAGACTGGCCCACGGGGGATGTTCGCCCCCTGAGGGGGCCTGGCAAAGGCCACCGGTTAAGGCCCCGACGCAGTTTGGCCAACCCGGCTAAACTGGCCCACTGCGTCTGTTGCGGCCCGGCGGCGCCAGCCTTGGAGGAACTGACGAGGGTGGCGGGAACCCGGTGGGACATAGAGGAATGCTTTGAGGAGGCCAAGGGCAGTGGGCTGGACCAATATGAGGTGAGACGATGGGACGGCTGTTACCGTCACATCACCCTGGCGATGCTGACGCAGGCGTATCTGCACGTGAGGACGTATCAGGCGATGGGAACTGGGAGAAAGGGGAAGTGCTACAGCCTAGACGAACGGCTGACTCCCATGACGGCCTCTGAGGAGCTCCGGCACCTGCACCGCGTTGTATGGACCCAGAACCAACCGCCTGAATTCACCCCGCTCTGGTCGTGATGGAAACGGCGCCACCAAGTCAGATTCCAGAAATGCCACTACCAACGGCGACTATCTAATCTGCGACTGTAACACTAGACGTGCCTGAGCATGGGGTCGAGGCGGTCCCGCAGCCAGTCGCCCAGCAGGTTTAGAGAAAGCACGGTCAGCATGATGGCGACCCCGGGGAACATCGCCACCCACCAAGCGGTGACTATCAGTTCTCTCCCGTCGGCTACCAGCAGTCCCCATGCCGGAGTAGGCGGGCTCAGTCCGACCCCCAGAAAGCTAAGGGACGCTTCCAGGAGGATGATTAGGCCAACCTGCAGGGTGGCCAGCACGATTAGAGTGTTGGTGAGATTCGGGAGGATATGCCGGAATATGATGCGGGCGTCGGAGCACCCGGCCGCTCTCGCCCGGGCGATAAAGTCCCGCTCCCTCATGGCCAGGGTCTCCCCTCTCACCTGCCTGCAATAGACTGCCCACAGCAACGCGGCAACGACTATTACGATTGTCTTGAGACTTGGCCCCAAGGCGACCGCCAGAGACAAGGCCAGGAGGACGGTGGGAATAGATAGGGAAACGTCCACCACGCGCATTATTATGATGTCGGTCTTGCCGCGATAATAGCCGGCGATCAACCCGAGGAAAACGCCGATGAATCCGCCTATGCCGATGCCGACCAAGGAAATCTGCATAGATATCCGGGACCCATGGATAATGCGGGTGAGAACGTCGCGCCCCGCTTTGTCGCTGCCCAGGATATGGGTGAAAGTACCCCCCTCTTGCCATACCGGCGGCTCCAACCGACCTGCCAGTCCCAGCGGGGACTTGAGGGGGTCATGGGGAGCGATCAGGTCGGCGAAGATGGCGGGTATGATCAGCACCACCATCAGGATCGCAATTGGAATCAGAGGCAGCCTTCTGGCCTCGGCAATGACCGTCCAGAGGTTGGCGAAGATCCCATTGGAGGTCCGTAGACCTAAATCTATGCTGGCTCTAACCTCAGTCGACATATGTGGAATTGCCCCATTTCATCTCGTTTGTGGGTGTGGGTCCGTCGGCTGTTAGTTGTACCTAATCCGCGGGTCGAGATAGGCGTACAGGACGTCTACCAGCAGCGTTAGGAAGATGAACATGGTGGCGAACACCAGAACGATGGCCTGGATAAGCTGCGTGTCCCTGGACAGCACTGCCTGGAACGCCAGCAGGCCGGTGCCGGGCCAGTTGAACACAACCTCGGTGGTCAACGACCCGGTCAAGGTGTTTGCCAAGAGAATACCGAAATAGGTGAGAGGAGGTATGGCCGCGTTCCGGAAGCAGTGCTTCCAGACCACCGCCCTCTCCGACAGCCCCTTGATGCGGGCCAATTTGACATATTCGCTCTCTTGGGTTTCCAGCATCGCCGAACGCACCAGCCGCATTAAGGCTGCTGTCTGGAACCACCCCAAAGTGATGGCCGGCAAAATAAAATTCTTGATCCCGCCCTTTCCGGAGGTCGGCAAGAGGTCAAGCTGCACCGCGAAAAACCACATCAACACGATCCCCAGCCAGAACGACGGTACCGATTGCCCTGCTAGGGCCAGCGTTTTCCCGATGTAGTCAAACACCGAATCTTTTCTGACTGCCGAGAGTACCCCTATCGGCACAGCAATGGCCAAGGCGATGGCCATCGCTACACCCGCTAGCTGGAGGGTTGGGGGCATGCGCTGCATCACGATCGTTCCGGCCTTGGAACCGGGGTACTTCAAAGAGTCACCCAGATCGCCTTTGAACGCGTTGCCCAGGAAGACGCCATACTGGACCACCAGAGGTTTATCCAACCCCCAGCGGACCCGCAATCGTTCGATTTGCTCCGGCGTTGCTTCTTCCGAGAGAAATGTATCGAGCGGGTCTCCAGACACTCGGGTGAGGCCGAAAACCACCACCGTGACCACCCATAGGGCAATCAACGCCTGCCCCGTGCGAAGTATTAGATATCTCTGCATGGCCTACTCGAAAGCCTCTAACGACAGCTCGGTAGCGCTGACGGTGGTAGCATATGTGCCCGGAACACTGGACCGCGCCTTGAACCCCCAAGTCCAGAGCCTCACCAGTTACAGGTGAACCACTGTTGGTAGTTCTCGACGGTGCTACAAAACCTGCGAACGTCCAGCACAGATTATTCTGGCCGGACATTCTGAGATCTGTTGAGCCTGAGCAACCGGCCAGTGAGAGCGCTTGGGTAGCACATGCGGCCGGCTGCTCGGGCTCAAATTAGTGAAGGTCTTCCTATTCCCGCACTCCCTTGATGTTGTGGAAGTGAGACACTCCGGCCGAAGTCAGCCCCGGCCACACGTAACTTTCGATGAACTCAGGGTTCACGGTCACGTCAGCGTAGAGTTGGAACATCGGCGCGACCATGTAGTTATCGTAAATGAAGTTCCCTATTTCCCGTGCGCAGTTGTCTCGTTCTTCCAGGTCGGAAGACTGCTTCAGACACAGGTACGTCTCATTCACGAAAGGCTCGTTCAGGTACCAGGAGGCGTAGTGATTTGTGTAGAAGACGCGGATACCCTCTTGGGTAGACCTGATGGGGAGGTTCCTGGATGCCCTCATGGTATTCTCCAGCTTGTGGTCCCTTCCCCTGGACAGCCAAGTGCCAAAGTCGAGTCTCTCTATCTCCAGGTTTACGTCTACGTCGGCGTACATGATCTGGGTCGCCTCGATCACGTCGTGCAACTCGGGGCTTCCCGGAATGGTCGTCGAAATGAACTTGAGATTGAGGGGATTGTCCGGCCCGTATCCCTCGGCGGCCAACAGCGCCCGCGCCTCATCGGGGTCGTAGCCATACATTTCATCCCAGCGTTCCACCCACTCCGGGTTCCAACCCTCGTTGTTTTGGTGGAACCCATAGTTGTAACTGGGGGTGGCCCTGCCCAGATATATCTCCTTGTTGATGGCCTCGCGGTCTATGGCAATGTTGAGGGCCTTTCTTATGTTCATGTTTTGCAGGGGCAGCCCAGGCGTGAAGTGGTCCGGCCAATCGTCCGTATTCTCGCGATACAAACCGCCGAACATCGTATAGGTTTGAGCAGCTTCATTGGCACTGTTGATTACCCTCATGCCACGCGCTTCGGCGTCAGGCTGCAGGGTTCTCTCAACCTGGGAAAGGTGTGCCTCTCCGGCCAGCAACATTGCCATCCGCGTAAGGCTTTCAGGCGCCCAGACAAACTCGAACTCATCGAAATCTACGTCATACTTCCAGTGTCCATCCGGGACCTTCTCAAAAGAGAGGCTTTCCCCCAGCTTTCGGTCGATCAGCTGGTAAGGACCGGTGCCGGCGGTTTCTACTTGGTCGTACGCACCCAGGCCCTGCTCGTCGAATTGGGCTTTGCTTACAAGGATCAGGTCGCCTGCCCAACGGGAGAACAGGCGCTCCCCGCTCAGGTAGGGGTCATCGAAATTGAATGTTATGTTGAATTCGTCTACGGCCTCAACCGAGACCTGGCTCCATGCCGGTTCTTTCAATATGGCCAAGCTGTCTTCTCGGTTCACGAGATTATAGCTGTGGAGCACATCCGCGGAACTGAAATCACCCCAACCAAATTGCCACGGGATGCCCTCCCTCAGCTTGAACGACCATGTTTCGAAATCATTGCTCACCTCCCAGCTCTCGGCGAGCAGTGGGCCGACTTCCGAAGTTTCCTCGTCAACACGCAGCAGAGTCTCAGCGAACACGTCGTGCTGCACGATATACAGCCATACTCCAACCCAGGTGCGGTTGCTCTCCACATCAGGCGTGGGCAGGGCGAAGCGCACTTTGCTTATCTTGAATTCTCCCGAGGTCGATGCTGGTGGCTGGGTGGGGGCTGCCGTAGCCACAGGAGCGGATGTGGCTCCGGGCGCCGCCGTGGCCGCAGGCGCTGTGGTTGCGGCAGGTTCTTCTGTTGCCGGCTCGACGTCAGCGGTACCGCAAGCCACGATCAGAGCCAAGATTCCCACTATCACCCAGAGGGGCCCGAACTGCAATCTCCGGAACCAAGATGCTGCTTTCATACCTTCCAATCCAGTCGAATTTCGTAAGATTTTTATCGAATCTAGAATATATTTCAATACGGATTTCGAAATATATTCCCGTCAATCGGCTGTGGTATTCTAGGTTCCACATATACCAGTGTCAAGCCATGAGCTTAGGACAATAACGGCTATCGCATATGGAGAGCCCCGTGCGAACGACGGTGGTCTGATCCGCAACGAGAATCAAAGGGGAATTGGAGGAGGGAGAGGAAGGGAAGAGAACGAATTACCGAAAGTGATCACTCCATATTTGATAGGCCAAGGCCGCCGCTCCAGTAAAGCCGGCCACAGTCACGAGGATCAGTCCCCAACCGGGCTGGAACCCATAACGGAGATATTTCACTCCCAAATCTGCGCCCGAAATCTCGTCGAGTTCAGACCAGTTGAATACACCGACCAGTCCGGCTATGACAAGGGCCACTATGGCCACGCTTTGAACTATGGTGCTCCAGGTGCTCGATCTCCGGCGAAAGAGCCTCCAGAGGATCAACACAGCGACCAATAAGCCCAGAACGAGGGTTACCCGTCCGTCACCGATGACACCGTTTACATAGATTACATCTATGTCGTCTCCGACAAATCCCACTGCCCACATGCGGGCCCAAGGGCTTACCGAGCCGATAGCCACCAGCGCCGCGGCTAACAGGCCGAACAACTCTGGGGTCGGTAAAGAAAGGCGGTTATGCTGGAGTTTCAACTGTTACTATCCCAAAAATGAAGCGCCCCGAGCTTTAGACGCGCTTGGGACACTTGACTGTTGCGATAATCGCTGCCAGGTCTAATCAGGCATAAGCAGCGATAATCGTCACTATTGTACTAACATTGTGTAACGAATTTATAATAATGTCGTCACAGTTTCGTATAAAACCCTGCTTTCTCCCTCATTATTGTCTCCATTGTGGCACTTTTCGACCATTGGCAGGGATTCTAGATTGAGGCAACCGTCATTGTCAAGTGAAGCAATCGTCTAAAAGAGTGCTATACAAAGACCGCAATCTGCCTAGTACTACAACGACGGGTTCAGGGTGGAGGGTCCATTCTGCCTTCACAGCGGGCGGAGCGGCGTCTCTCGTGGGAGCGGCGCGCCCGTTCGTTGCGTAGCTGCGTATCCTCCAGCCACAACAGCAATTGATCGGGCCCGAACTGCTCCCGGGGTAGCATCTCACGCACCACCCGGTACACCTGCGGTCTCGTGATCCGGGGCATCTTTTTCCCCCCAATCCTGCTGCAGGCCCAGCAAGAACGCTCCGCCCAGCAGGCACATGGCTATGTGGTGATGCCAGCCTGCCCAGCTCCGGGTCTCGTATTCGTCCAGCCCCACCTCGCCCTTTTCAGTCTCGAACTCCGTTTCTATGCGCCACCTGGACCCACCCACGTATGCCAGAGTCTCCAAGGTTGTGTCCTCAGGAGCGTTGGACAGGTAGTAGCGAGGCTCGCTGCCGTCCAGGTTCCGGCGCCAGACGGCCCACAGCTCCTCGCCGGGCTTGCGCCTCTTGGTGGCCCGCACCCGCTGGGCACTGAACCGGTAGGTGCGCGGCCCCTGGCTTCCCTGGGCCACCGTTATCTCCCGCCAAGCCGCATCCGGCAGTTCATCACCAAGCTGCTCCATGGTCCGGCGCTGCCCAGCCCGCAGCTTGGGTTTGCGGGGGCGCCCGAACCCTGGATATTCCGGACTGGTCCAACCCGGCTCCAAAGGCCAAGCCGTGGTGCCGCCCGGAACGTCCAACACGTAGCGCATCCCCAGGGCCGCCAGTCCCTCCCGGAAGGTCGGCGACATCCCGAAGGCGTCGTCTCCGGCAACCCACTCGGCCCTGAGGTAGCCCAGTTCCAGTACCCGCTCCAGCATCTCCAGGGCCAACTCCGTCTTTGACCGGTAGTTCCGCCGGTCCTCCGGCACACCCGCCGCAGCACACCGGTCCTGGTCGGAGGTCCAACTCTTGGGCAGATACAGCCGCTTGTCTACCAACACCCGGCCCAGCGGGCTGACGTAGGCCAGGAACATCCCACCCTGGCAGTTGGCCACCTTGCCCAGCCTGCCGCAGTACTGCCGGGCCACTCCCGCCGATTTCCTGCCCTGCTTGGGGAAGTCGCTGCCATCGAACACCCACACCGCGTCCGGGTGTCCCAGCCTGGGCGCCAAGTATTCCTGCAACCGCCCTATGACTGTCTCATCGGACCACCGGGCCTCGGTGAGAAAGCGCTGCATCGCCCGGGCCGAGATGCCCACCGATTCCGAGAGATTCTCGGCGTTGCGCCGCTCCTGGTCCTGCACCAGCAGCGCCTGAAGGTAATTCCCGCTGTGATCCCGCCACTGCTTTCGGCCGAAGGAGGCCGCAAAGAAGGCGTGGAATTCCTGAAGGCTGTCGTAGACCCGCTCGAAGCTCGCCGCATCCATCACCCAAACCACCCAACATCATCTGGCCAGCTATCCTACCAAATAACTCGTCGTTGTAGTACTAGCAGCCCGTCCGAGAAACAGGGTTGGCGAGCCGATGAGAGTATGATGGTGCGGAGCATCAGACGAGCGGAGCGGTCAATGAGCAAGACCTACCTTCCCTACGATCCGGACCAGCAGTTGCTGCTGCCGGCAGCCCCCCAGGAATGGCTGCCGCCGGAGCATCTGGCCTACTTCATCTCCGACGTGGTGGACCAACTGGACCTCTCGGACATCACCGCCCGCTACGAGCAGGAGAGGCGGGGCGGTCCGCCCTACCATCCCAGGATGATGGTCAAGGTGCTGCTCTACGGGTACTGCGTCGGCGTGGCCTCCTCCCGTCGCATCGCCCAGCGGCTGCACGAGGACATCGCCTTCCGGGTGCTGGCGGCCAACAACACGCCGGACTTCCGCACCGTCTCCGACTTCCGGAAGGACCATCTGGAGGCGTTGGGGGAGTTGTTCCTGCAGGTGCTGGAGCTTTGCCAGCAGGCAGGACTGGTGAAGCTGGGGCACGTGGCGCTGGACGGCACCAAGGTGAGGGCCAATGCCTCAAAGCACAAGGTGATGAGCTACGGGCGGAGGGCGGAGCAGGCTGAGTCCGAGGGACGGAATCATCCCCGGGT
Organism: Dehalococcoidia bacterium; assembly: GCA_965261355.1. Classification (GTDB taxonomy): domain Bacteria; phylum Chloroflexota; class Dehalococcoidia; order Lucifugimonadales; family UBA3495; genus VXOI01. Next base: position 2,041,351 of record OZ253464.1, read on the forward strand.
GCCTGATGACAAGGCGCAGCGGAACTTCACCGACCCGGACTCCCGGATCATGCCTGGCCCGGGAGGGAGGGACTTCCAGCAGTCCTACAACTGCCAGGCGGTGGTGGACAGCGAGCATCAGGTGATCGTGGCGGCCCGGGCCACCGATCAGCCCTCGGACAAGGGTCAGGCCGTGAGCATGATTGAGCAGGCCACTCTGAACGTGGGCACAATCCCAAAGGAAGTCTCCGCCGACGCCGGATACTACTCGGCCAAGGAGGTGGAGGAACTCTACGCCCTCCGGATGGAGACGGTGGAACCGGTGTTCGGGCAGATCAAGCAGGGCCGGGGATTCCGGCAGGGTGGGAGGCAAAGGCGCCACTGGGAACAACAGGGAGACGCGCCGGACCATGGCCAGTGGGATTTTCAAGCGACAATCCGCAGGTGCCTAACCGCACCCCGCCAGAACTGTTGCCGCAGGGCATTCCCGGCTGACCGACACCGCCAGTTGGTCAATCCTCAGACGGGCTGCTAGGTCATGCACCGACATCATCCGGTCACGTCTCACCCCGTCCTTGAGGCTCACGCCGTCATCGCCGTCGCCACTCTTGCGCTCAATCTCCTGGAGCAGCAACTTCCCCAGCAGTTCCGCCGCCGCCACAATCCGCTGCCGCTCGGCGCTGCCCTCCGCCAATTCCCCCTGCGTCTGCCGCGACAATTCCAGCATCCGGTCCGCGTCGGCCACAATCCCGGCCAGCAACGCCTGCCGCGCCCGCTTGTCGGACCAGTCTACGGCCGCTTCTCCCTTAATGCTGGAGGCAAGGTACCGCTCGTATACCCGGGCCTCGGCCTCGGCGTCGCTGACCTTGTCGAGAGACTGGAGCAGGAGAGCCGTCGCCAGCAGGCTGGGCGGCACGCTGTCCCGGCCGTTGTCGGCACAGTAGAACGCCGCGAAATCCGAATCCCGGAACAGCCGGCCCCGCAGCGAGGCCAGTAGACCGTAGAAGGTATCCTTCCCCACGTGGTCCAGAGCAACCGGTCCGCTTCCCACAGACCCCTCTGCTCAGAACGCTCGTCCCAGCATTCTCAGCCCCTGCTACGCTTGGTAACCCCGAGTGTAGCCTCTGGCTGGCTGACCCCACTTTCCGGCCAGATTTCTAGCGCGGGACTCTGACCAGTTTCTGCATCGAGCGAAGCTCGCGGGGCGGGTCCATGTGCCGGCCGTAGTCCGTCCAGGACACCTCGGCCACATACACGTCTCCCTTCGAGTCCACCGCTATTCCGTGAGGCGAATAGAACCGCCCCGACTGGTCGCCGTAACTCTCCCGACCGACCCTGGCCAGTACCTTGCCCTTCGTGTTCATCACCGTAACGCGCGGCCCGAGATCGGTGCCGATATCGTTGGTGGCAATCCCGCAGAAGTACTCGCCGATATACAGCAGTTCCTCGCCCGAACGGTCGTCGATGCAGATCGCGGCGGCCCGCGAAAGGTTGCCCCACTGCGTCTCGTATTTGCCGTCAGAGCCGAATACCTGGATGCGGTGATTCTCGCGGTCGGCGATGTATACCCAGCCGTCGTTGTCCACCTCGACGTTGTGAACGATGTTGAACTGGCCATCACCCGTTCCGGATTCTCCCCACGAGAAAAGGAGCTTGCCGTCAGGTGAGTATTTGTGCACCCTGGCGTTGGAATAGCCGTCGGCGACGTAGAATTCCCCGGTGCGCCGGTCGAAGGCAACGTGCGCCGGAACGCTGAACGGCTCCCCGCTCATCTTTGGGCTAGGCTTGTGGGGCGTACCCAGCATCATCAGCAGCTCGCCGTCTGGCGTGAACTGTCGGACCGTGCTGTCTCCATTGTCCACGCAAAAGACTGTGTCGTCCGGCGCGATTGTCACGCCGTGCGGGTTCGCGAACACTCCTTCGCCCCATGTCCGCAGCAGGTTGCCGTCTGTGTCGAACACGATCATCGGAATCGTGCCTCGGTTGAATACGTATACTTCGTCTTTCGAGTTCACCGCGACGGACGTCCCCTCCCGGTAAACGCAACCATCGGGAAGCTCCCCCCAGTTATCGCCTGATACTCGGTAGTGGAAGCCGTTCTCGCCGATCACAACTGGACCGTCCATATCTCCTTCCCTCCCGTGTCCAGCGGTGCGCAGGCCGTACTCCCAATCCTGTTCCTTGTCCGTCATTCCGTCGACCTCCTGGAATTCACCGCGGCGGCGGCCATTGAAAGCCAAATATATCACGCACCCTGTCCCGAGTCCTTGAAGGCCCTTGGAACCTCGGCGCACTCCAACTACTTGCGAATTCAAATTGTCAGGGCGTTATCTCAATCAGCCCGCTGACTTCGCCGCAGCCTGACGGACATATTCCATTCGGTCGGCCAACGCCGGTGTTCTTCGTCGGAGCGTAGCTCCTGACTTCTGTTGTCGGGCAACCGGAATGATTGACCTGTCTATCAAGAGACCAGTTTGCTGACATATTCCGGTTGCCAGCAGCGTATGCAGTATAGTATGTATGTTCTTATGCAAGCATCACTCAACGGACACCCTTGTCTGCCGGCTCACACTCGGAACATACCGGAATTTCCGCCGAACTTTACAAAAATTTACAAACCTTTACACGTACACGCCCTGGAAAAAATACTACCTTGGCGACTCCTTCTGGACCCTTCCCTTGTCTGATCCGTGATTCTGCCTCGACCTGAACGTAGCGGAATGAAACGCTATTGGGGGAATCAAATCGGGGGCGTTATCCCCCATGTCGGGCCGACGGCCCACCGGCACGTCAGGTACTGCCTTCACCAACGGACTCTTGCCAAGGGGTATCTCTTCAAGCGATCGTCCGATTTCTATTACCGTGAGCCAATCGAGTCCTCCCGGTGGCGGCCGCCCCGCGTCGGCCATATAATCGGCGGCAGCGATGGCTGGCAGGCTCCGCTTCCCGACGCGTGGTGGGCGCCCGGCCATAGTCATCAGCGAGCCTCCCGGCATCGCAATGCAGGCAGGAGGGCAGAGGAATGTCAGACTTGAAAATCGCAACCCTCTCGGGCGACTACACCGTCCTTGGCAAAGCGGAACTCGAAGACTTCAGGGCTGGCCTGCACGGTGGGTCCCTGCTTCCATGCGATGAAGGTTATGATGGCGCCCGGCAACTCTGGAACGCCATGGTCGACAAGCGTCCCGCCCTCATCGCCCGTTGCAGCGGCACTGCCGACGTCATCAATTCCGTCAATTTCGCCCGCGAGAATAACCTGCTGATCTCGGTGCGGGGTGGAGGCCACAACTTCCCCGGCAACAGCGTCTGTAACGACGGTCTGATGATTGACCTCTCCCGTATGACCGGTGTTCGCGTCGATCCGGCGGCCAAGACAGTCCGGGCCCAGGGTGGAACCAAGTGGGGTGCCTTCGACCACGAGACCCAGGCATTTGGGCTCGCCGCGCCCGGCGGCACCGACCTGGACACCGGAATCGCCGGCCTCACCCTCGGTGGCGGCATCGGGTGGCTGTCAGGCAGCCACGGCCTCAGTTGCGACAACCTGGTATCCGCCGATGTGATCACCGCCGACGGCCGCCCCCTCACCGCCAGCGAACACAAGAACCCTGACTTGCTCTGGGCCCTCCGTGGCGGTGGCGGCAACTTCGGCGTAGCCACCTCCCTTGAGTACCGCCTCCACCCCGTAGGTCCCGAAGTGCTTGCCGGCTTCCTGGTTTATCCCTTCGACAAAGTCAAGGGATTCTTCCCCCTGGTCAACGAGCTCACCGACAACATGCCCGACGAGTTGAACCTCCTCACCTTCCTCACAACCTTGCCCGACACTGGCGAGAAGGCCTGCACCATTCTCCTCTGCTATCACGGCTCCATCGAAGAAGGGGAACGAGTCATACAGCCGCTCCGCGACTTCGGCCCGTCCATAATGGACAACGTTCGGCCCATGCCCTACACCGAAGCCCAGAAGCTGGCAGTGGCTCCCGCGGGACGAAACAACTACCTGAAGTCCCACTTCCTGGAGGAAGTCAGCGGTGATGCAGTGGAGATCATGCTGGACTATTTCGACCGGGTGACCTCTCCCCTCTCAGCGGTCTTCTTCCAGTACCTCGGCAATGCCGCCCGTCGTGTGCCCGCCGCCGACACCGCCTTCGGGCATCGGAGCGCACTGTGCGAATGGGGTGTCAATTCAGTGTTCCTCGACCCAGGCGAGTCTGAAGTCCACGTCAGGTGGGCCCGTGAGTTTGCCTCGGATATGCAGCCCTTTTCTTCCGGGGCCTACGTCAACCAGGTCGGCACCGAAGCAGAGGAAGGGTCGGAGGCGATACAGGCGGCATTTGGAGAAAACTTCCAGCGGCTGGCTTACCTGAAGCAGAAGTACGACCCGACGAATCTTTTCAGCCACAACCAGAACATCCGGCCCCGGCTCTAGCCTGGGCCATGGCATGGCGCTGCCTTTCCGTCATTGGTAGAAGCCGCCGGGGTTGGCTAGTGAAGCATCCGCACCGACACCCGCCCGTAGCCGACGGGATGTCGTGAAAGATAGCATTCCAATTTCGATGGTTTTTCGCGACCCAACTCTTCATTCCTGCCCGCGGGAATCCAAATCCCGCCTCATTCCTGACCTCACCATCTGACCCGAAACGATGCCCTGCTGAATTCTCCCCCTTGCCTCGAGGCATCGCTTATCGTACAATTGTTCTGATGCAAGAAACCCTGAACCACCCGAACGGCCTGCCTCAATCAAGGACCAAAATCATCGGGTTTGTTACAAAATATTACAGAATGTTACATCTCCACGAGAGGACCTCCAGATAAGATAATGAGACTGGTCTCTCCCGACTATCATCCAACCAAAGGCACGGGGTTTTGTTCCATTCCGTCTGCCCGAAGATTAGGGTTCGGGGGCGAAAGCCTCAATCCAGAGACGCCTGCTCGTCCGGACCGCCTGAATTGGAACGTTGCCGTCGTGAAACGACGGTTTCCGCCTCTGGGGGAATGAGTTACACTTCGCACTGTTAACAACTTTGCGGGATAGGTTTCGTTATTCCCGTAGGAGCGAGACATCAGTAGGGAGGAAAACTATGGCTAGCACCCGAGCGCCCTTCCTGTCTACCAAGTACAGCGCCTATTACCATTCTCAAGTTCCCAAGGAAGACGAAGAGTTAACCCGCATCGGCCGCGGCACGCCCGCCGGCGAGTATTTGCGCCGGTTCTGGCAGCCGGTGTGCTACGGCGACGAACTCGCCGATGTACCCGTCGGCCTGAAGATTCTCGGTGAAGAGCTGGTGGCCTTCCGCGACTTCAGCGGCCAGATTGGGCTGGTTGAGGCACACTGCCCTCATCGCGGCACGTCTCTGGAGTTCGGACTGGTTTCCGAACGCGGAATCCGTTGCTGCTACCACGGTTGATTGTTTGACGTCGACGGCACCATCCTCGAGACGCCGGGTGAGCCTGCGGGAAGCACTTTCAAGGACCGGCTCTGCCACGGTGCATATCCCGTCCGCGAGTTCCAAGGCATCCTCTTCGCTTACATGGGGCCTCCGGAAGACATACCCGCCTTTCCATTCCTCGACACCTATGAGCGCGAGGGATACCGGCTGATGCCCGGCAAGCGGTACGACTACCCATGCAACTGGCTGCAGATTTTGGAGAATGCGATGGATCCGGTCCACGCCTCCTTCCTTCACACCATAGTCGCAGGAACCCAGTTCACCGACGAGTTCGGGGTAATACCGAATCTCGACTTTTTGGAGACGCCTGCCGGGACGATCTCGATGGGCACACGACGTGTCGGCGACAACGTATGGGTGCGCACCACAGAGTGCGTGCTGCCCAATGTGCAGCAAATAGCTCCCACCTGGAACGACGGCAAGGGTCCGACAGAGGGGGTCGACGGGCCCATGATGACACGCTGGATCGTCCCTCGCGACGACACCAGCACCATGCTGCTGGAGCTTCGACACACCTCCGATTCTGAGGAGAGGGAACCGGCCTGGTGGCTGGACAGAGAACAGATGCTGCCCGCCCAGCTTCCTGAGTCCGAAAACCTTCGCGACCAGCAGCTACAACCCAGCGACTACGAAGCTCAGGTCAGCCAGCGTCCCACCGCCGTCCACGGGCTGGAGCATCTCGGCGCTACCGACCGGGGCGTCACGATGTTCCGCCGGCAACTGCGAAGAGGCATTAGGGCCGTGCAGGAAGGAGAGGGGCCCGGCGTCCACGGGTTGGACGAAAACAACCACGTCTCCACGTTTTGTGTTGACACGACCGTGCAGTTGCCCCCGGCGGCGACCCCCGCGGAGGACACAAGGCAACTGCGGGAACTCGGGCTCCGCATGGCGGCCGAATACATCAGCAACCCCCCGCACAAGTCTTAGCGCAACCTTGCAGGCTACGCGACAACGGCCCGGGCAGACAGACCCGGGCCGTTTTTAAAACCTTCCTAAAACCTTCCATGGAGAGGCGCTGCTATGGCAGTTGGAACGAACGGCATCGTACAGGAAGCCATCGACGTCGCTATTGGAGAACGCGGCGAAATCGGAATTCAGGTCGCCGCTTACCTGGACAGCGAATTGGTGATTGACCAGTGGGGCGGCCTTGCGGACGAGACCACCGGCCGGGACGTCGACGGCGACACCCTTTTCCCAGTGTTTTCCAACATAAAGGCCATGACTGCCACGGCCCTCCACATCCAAGCGGACCGGGGGCTGGTGGAATACCATCAGCCGGTTGCCAAATACTGGCCCGAATTTGGCAAGTACGGAAAGGACAAGGGCACCGTGTTCGATGCCTTGACCCACCGCATCGGCGTCCCCCTGATGCCCGTGGGGGTTACCCCTGAGTTGATGTGCGACTGGGACTGGATGGTCGGGCAGATAGCGGAGATGCATCCCCTTTTCGAACCGGGAACCCGCAGCGGATACATGGCCTACACCTTCGGCTGGGTCGTTGGTGAGGTCGTGCGCCGCACCGATCCCATGCTAAGGCCTTTCGGACAGTTCATCCAGGAAGAAATCTGCCAGCCCTTGGGCATGACCGACCTGTGGGCCGGAATCCCGCCGGAAGTCGCGCCTCGGGTAGCCAGGCTCACGAATCTTCCCGAACTCCCTCCAGGCGCCCCAGGTGTGCCCCCGGACTCGCTGCGGCCCCGTGCCACTCCTCCGCAGGTTGCCACAACGCAGGAAGTCTTCGGCCGATCAGACGTGCGCCAGGCCTGCATCCCCGGCGCTCAGGGGATCATGAACGCCCGCAGTCAGGCCCGCTTCTATGCCATGCTGGCCAATGGCGGTGAGCTCGACGGAGTCCGCCTTCTCTCCGAGGACCGGGTGCGGACTTTCCATGTACCCCGTCCACCCAGCGACTACGACATCGTGAGCGGCACTCCGCACAACGGGACCATCGGGGGCTTCCACTTCGCCGGTAGTCCCGGCATGGGCGCCATGGGCAGCGACCCCCTGGCTTTCGGCCACAACGGCGCTGGCGGTTGTTTGGGTTGGGCGGACCCTCGGCATCGACTCGCGGTCGCAATCCACCACAACCGCATGGTTCCCCACGGCCCTCCCGAGGAAAGCCCCCTGACACCCATCGGTACGGCGATTAGAAGTGCCCTCGGCATACCTGAGTGATTTCCCGGCTTGATCCGCTGGGTCTTCGGCTGGAGGCGTCGCCATTTACCTCCAGTCGTGCCGTGGCTTCCAGCCCAGCATTCGTTCTGCCTTTGCCGTGCTGATTACGCTGGCAGTGCCACCTAGACCCTCGCGGATTTCAACACGGTCCCCGAAGTTGCTCTTGGCGATGTCAATGGTAGGCTCGACGAAACGGCTGGACGGCTGAGCGATCATGAAGGCCTCGTACTCCTCTATCTCCGCATCCAGCGCCAGCACATGGGCCTCGGCCACGTCCCGCGCGTCGGCGTAAGCCCACATCACCAGGGTCAGCGGGTTCTCTGGAGAGGGGGCCGGCCAAGGGAACTCGGCCTGCACTTCGGGAAGCGCAACGTTCGTAAACCGCAGGCTGACTACCGTCGTGCTTGAATTTCGGGCGATCATCCTGCCGATGTCCTCTCCGACCTGCTTGGTCAGCCCGTAGGGCTCGAAGGGCATCATGGGATGTTCCTCGTCCAGCGGCAGGTACCGCGGCACAAAAGCGTTTCCGTCGTGGGCCCACCCCATGCCGAAGGCGCTGGACGAAAACACGACGCGACGTAGTCCAAGTTCCGCCGCCGACATCATGACGTTGAAGTCAGCCGACACGTTGTTTTCGAAAATGTCCCTCGGCTCGGCCCGTGTCGGCCCGGGGATTGCACCCATGTGCACCACGGCTTCCACCCCGCCGAGAATATCTTGAACTGCCTTGGCATCCCCCAGGTCGCACCGCACGAACTCCGTCGGAAGGTCATCGGCATTGACTCGATCTGTAGCCAGTACTTCCCTGCCCTGGTCAACTAGCAACTGCACCACCCTGCGCCCCAACCTCCCCGCCGCTCCGGTTACTACAATCATCCCAACCTCCTGCTCGTAGCCTTGACCTTGGATTCGATCGATTCACTACTGGTGGGCCACCGCACTCTCATCTATGGTCAAGACCGTGGATACCGCGGTAGTCGACGATCGAGGGCGATTCCCATCCCTCGAGGAGTTCCTGGCGCGGCTGGAGAACCTCGACGCCCAGCGGGTGGCAAGTGTCGATGGGATCACCGGCGTCTTCTCCCCACACCTGAACCGACAGGTCCCCGTGGGGACAGGTGGAAATCGCGCAGAGCAAGTCTATCTCGGCGAAGAATTCGAAGAAGTCCCCCTGCTTCGCCGGTGATGGTTCCACGAAGTAGCGGTCCTCCCGGGTAAGCCCAGTGACCTGAAATATATTGAGCACATCGTGGACATCAATCTCATTGAGATGGTACGGGGCAATCGCCCGCACCAGGTTTGAATGGCAGCAGTAATCGAAGTCCTCGCCGTTGAGCAGTCTGTGAACGTATGGATCGCAGCGGGTCCCGAGAAGGTCATGGCACCCGGCGCCATCCTCGTCCAACGGATACTCCACTGTGTCGCCGGTGATAGTAAGCATGGGTCGCAGGTATGGAAGACACGACCAGAGCCGGTCGAAAGTGCTGACGTGGGCCCGGTGCAGTTGCTTAATACGCGCCGCCCAGAATCGCTCACGGGGATTGTTCAGGTTCCACGCGTTGAAGTCCGCCACCTGCGCGCCTTCCACCACTACGATGCGGCATATCTGGCCTGCCAAGACTTGCCACGCCCTGCCGGAACGCATCGGGACCACGAACCGTTCAACCATGCTCCTAGTCTCCGTCTCTTGACCCAGACGTCCGTAAAATTCCCTGTCAACGTCTATGGGGCTGCCCGGTTTTGGCTGGTATATGACTCTCGGAGCCCGCATATCACCCTCGCAGGAACTGAACTTGCCGAAATTCACCAGCAATACCCAACTAAGGGCGGACATATCCTGTCACTCTCGGCAACCCGAAGAAGATTACCACGAATTCGACAAATCCCCAGCGAATCGCGTAGACAGTCCAGCCTAGGGCCGATCCCACCACGGAGCGCGGCGGAAGATAAATATTACCCGCGTAAAGGCATTACAATGGGCTGGGTCTCGTATTGCGCAGCGATGCCCCAGCCGGGCGGGCAAAAAGGGGCCACGCTTGGCCTGTGCCACACAAAGCACAGAAATCCTTCACCAGGAGGTCTCAAAATGCCAGTCAAAGGGACACTGTCAATGGCGCTGAGAAAGTGGGCCACTGGGGCGGCGTAATCGTGTACCACTGAAGTGATGACTGACGGCAGTAAATCGGTCAGGGTGGAGACATTGAAGGAGCAAGAGGAGACAGCGTTGTCGGTGCGCCCTATTCTTCCTCGCGATCGTCTGGAGCTTGAGACGCGACGGATTCCCGGCTGCGCTTGAGCCGGTAGCTCTCGCCGTTCATCTCCAGGATGTGGACGTGGTGGGTGAGCCGGTCCAGCAGCGCTCCGGTGAGCCGTTCCGAGCCGAAGACCTCGGTCCATTCATCGAAGGGGAGGTTGGTGGTCACCATGACGGAGCCCCGCTCGTAGCGCTGGCTGAAGACCTCGAAGAGCAGTTCCGCGCCGGTTCTGGACAGGGGGACGAAGCCCAGCTCGTCGATGATCAGCAGGTTGAGCCGGGCCAGTTGTTTCTGCAAGTTCAACAGGCGCCTTTCGTCCCTGGCCTCCATCATCTCATGCACCAGACCGGCGGCGGTGGTGAAACCCACAGACATCCCGCGCTGGCAGGCGGCCAGCCCGAGTCCCAGGGCCACGTGGGTCTTGCCGGTGCCGCTGTTGCCGATGGCGATGACGTTCTCCCGGCGCTGGATGTATTCACAGCGTGCCAGTTCCATCACCAGGGCCTTGTTCAGCGACGGGATGGCCGGGAAGTCGAGGGTGTCCAGGCTCTTCACTGCGGGGAATCGGGCGGCCCGGATCCGCCGCTCCACCATGCGCTGGTGGCGGTCGATGAGCTCCAGTTCGGCGAGCCTGAGCAGGTACTGGGGATGATCCACATTCTCGGCGGCGCACAGGGCAGCCATCTTCCCGTACTCTCTCAGGAAGCTGGGCAGCTTCAGCTCTTTGAGATGGTGTTCCAATAGCAGCGTCGACCGGTCGTTCATGCCGCCCTCCTCCCTGTGAGGAGAGTCATGTAGTCTTGTGTGGAGGTGGTGCTGACCCTGACCCGGGGCAGGTAGGGATAGAGCTCCAGATCCAGCCTGGGCGGCCGTCCCTCCAGCCAGCACAGCATCAGGTGTTTCACGGCGTCAAAGCTGATGGCTCCCAGGTGGATGGCATCTTTCACCGCTGCGTGCACCTCCTGCTGGGAGAAGGTCTCCAGCAGCCTCAGCACCTGCACGTACTCCCGCTTGCCCCGCCGTCCCATGCGGGACTCCAGCAGACGCCGCAGCGTCCCGAACTCATCGGGGAGCTCCCATCCCCGCAGGGGTGCGGCCTGGTCCAGAGCTCCCGGCTTACGCTCCAACAGCGGCAGGTAGTGGATGGGGTCATAGACGAAGTCGTCGCGTTCGTATGATCTGGGATGCCTGGCAATGACCTCGGTTCCGCAGCTGATCACCACTGTGTCGACGTAGCCCCGTACTAGGACGTCCCGATATCCGTAGGCCACCGGCACCGAGTAGTCGTTGGTCCGGTACCTTACCAGCGACAGGGAACTCACCCGGCCTGCCTGCTTGTCGCACGCGTCGTAGGCCACCGGAGGCAGGGGCAACAGGGCGTCCAAGTCCCGCTCCATCCGCTGACCGATGGTCTCCGTGTGTCCCCTGAGCTTGCGGTCCATTCGCTCCAGGCATCGTTGTTCCAGGTAGGCATTGAGTGCATCGAAGCTTTCGAAGGACGGCACCGGCACCAGAAAGTTTCGGCGCACGTACCCCACCAGGCCCTCTACCTTGCCTTTGTCATTGCCCTTGCCGGGGCGCCCGAACCGGTCCTCGAACAGGTAGTGAGACTGCAGCTCGGTGAAGGCGCGGGTGCGCTGGCGCCGGCCGTCCCCCAGTATCTTCGCCACCGCCAGCCTGGTATTGTCGTAGAGGATGCTCTGGGGCACTCCGCCCAGAAAGGCAAACGCTGATACGTGCCCGTCCAGGAAGGCCTCGGTGGTCTCAGCCGGGTAGGCCTTCACGAAGCAGCCGTCGCTGTGGGGCAGGTCGATGACGAAGCAGTGAGCCTTACGCTCCACGCCGCCGATGACCACCAGGGCCTCGCCAAAGTCGCACTGCGCGTGTCCCGGCGCATGGGACAACGGGACAAACATCTCCCTGGTCTGACGGCGATTCTCTCTGACGTAGTCCTTGACTGTGGTGTATCCGCCGTCGTAGCCGTACTCGTCCCTGAGACGCTCGAAGATGCGCTTGGCCGTGTGGCGCTGCTTCCTGGGGCGCGCGAGGTCATCCTCCAGGATCCGGTCGATGACGCCGGTGAAGAGCTCCAGCTTGGGCCTCTTTGGCGGAGTCTGTCGCCGGTAGCCCGGAGGAACGGAGTAGGTCAGCATCTTGCGCACCGTGTCCCGGTCCAGACCGAACTCTCTGGAGACCTCCCGAATGCTCTTGCCCTCCACCATCACTGCCCGGCGAACCCGCAGATATACTTCCACCTTGTACATCCGTCACACCATCCAAGGGGTCGGATACAACCCTTATGGATGGCGGCGGACGGTCCAATTTGCAACCGCCGTTTGTCAGAGATTACCCGCCCGCACGGGACAATTTACCTCCGCCGCTTACATCGCTAGGCGCCGCTCTCTTATCGACCCTGACATGGCTTGGCCGGGCACGCCCCCTCCTGGAGACCCGCGAAACGTGAGGGCGACCTTCGAGGGGGCTCCTCAGTCTCCAAGGGAAGCGGCGACCCCGGTTGCCACAGCAGGAGTAAGCGGCGGAGGAACCTCATATTTCGCCGTTATCGACCGCGACGGCAATATCTTCTCCTCCACTCCCAGCGAGGGCACCAAGAACGGGGGGCCGATAATCCCTGGCACCGGCCTCGCGTTCTCCCTGCGCGGCACCCAGTCGAAGCTGGATGAAGGCCACCCTGCATCGGTCGCCGGGGGCAAGCGGCCCAGACTCACTCCTGCCCCTGCCCTAGTGCTGCGCGACGGCGAGGCAGTAATGGCCCTCGGTGCCCACGGCGGAGACCGTATTCCGCAGGGCACCCTGCAACTGCTTCTGAATGTCCTGGAGTTCGGCCGCGACCCGCAGGAAGCTGTGGAGGAACCTCGCTTCTACAGCTACAACTTCCCCAGTTCCAACTGGACTTCGAGATACGAGCCGGGGATGCTGCGATTGGAAGGTCGAATACCCGACGAAGTAGCCGAAGGATTGCGGCGAAAGGGCCACACCATCGAGAAATACCCCGACTGGTGGGAGGGTTCGGCATTATACTGTGTAATCACCCGTAACCCGGAGACCGGCTTGCTGCAGGGCGGCGCGGACCCGCGCTGTGAGGCCTACGCCGTCGGCTTCTAGTCCGAGCACAATCACTGACTATTTTCCGGAGGACAATAGATGCCTGATCTGAACGACCTGCTGGACCAGGTAGACGAGATGCGCGACGAAATCGTGGCACTCGAGCGGGACATGGTCCGCATCCCCACGGTCAACACCGGCTTCATGCCCACCGGCAACGAGACCGACCTGTGCCGGTACATCGAGAATTGGCTGGCTGAAGACGGCATGGACTGCGAGATTATCGAGTCCGCGCCGGGACGCGGCAACATCATCGCCCGGCTGGAGGGCAGCTCGGGAAACGCTGGCCTAATGTTCATGTCCCATCTTGACGTCGTGCCCGTTGAAGAGGAGGAAAAGTGGCGCTTCCCTCCCTTCAGTGCCACCGTGGCTGACGGCCGCGTCTTCGGTCGCGGCGCCACCGACTGCAAGGCCCTCCTCACTTGCCAGCTAATCGCCATGCGCATACTCAAGCGCAACGGCATTCAGTTGAGTGACAGCCTCATTCTCGCCTCGTGCGCCGACGAGGAACATGGGGGCCGCTATGGGTTCGGCTGGATGGCTGACAACCATCCGGATAAGCTCGCAGCTCCCCTAGCAGTGAACGAGGGCGGCGGATACCCCATCGAAGCCGCCGGCAACCTCACCTATCTACTGGGGGTTGGCGAAAAGGGACGACTGCAGCTGGAGATTGACGTACGAGGATCCAGTGCCCACGCTTCAACTCCGTGGCAGGGTGCAAACGCTATGTACGGCCTCTCGGAGGTCGTGAAGCGCATTGAAGCCTACGAGCCCGAGCGTGACACTTCCACCAGCCTGTTCCAGCACCTCTCCGTCTTCGCCATCGAGGACCGACCGGAGCCTGCAAACATCGACCAGATCATCGCCGACACCGAAGACTCTAACCCCCGCTTCGCCTCCATCATGCGTGCCCTATCCCGAATGACCATCACCCCCACCATGATTCAGGGCGGCATAAAGTCCAACAGCGTCCCCGAGTCGGTCCGCCTGACCTGCGACGTCCGCACGCTCCCTCACCAAGACGAAGCCTACGTCCGGCAGGAGCTGGATAAAATACTTGACGGAATCCCGGGGGTGGAGATTGACATCGATTATATGTCGATTCCCAACGCCTCTCCCTTTGAGACGGAGTTCGCCGAGCGAATCCGGCTCAGTACCGCGCACGCCTTCGGACGTGATGACATCCAGTGGGTGCCCTCGCTGAGCACCGGTTTTACTGACTCTCGCTTCACCCGCAATCTGGGCACCACCACCTACGGCATGGTCGGCTCGCACCCCGATGACGACCCGATGCTCGCCAACATCCACGGCACCGACGAATCGGTGGGCATTCAGAGCTTGGTCAGCGGTTCACGAATCATGCTGGCTCTCGCCTACGACTTGCTGGCCGAAAAATAGTCACAGCCACTCCCGTATGCCCCCTGGAAGTTGCCGGATCGAAGCACTCCTTCCGGCCGGGACGCGGCCAGACCCGAGTGGCTGGCTCTTGAAAAATCCAAAGAACTTTGCAACAGATTGACGGAGGATAGTCGTTATGCCCTTCTACGAAAGAGGCGACACCCGAATTTACTACGAAGAAGTCGGATCGGGATTCCCCCTGATGATAATTCCCGGCGGAGGCCTCAATTCCAGCATTGCGTCCCTGACGACGTCCGTGCCTTTCAATCCCATGGAGACCTACACGGACGACTTTCGCGTCATCGCCGCCGACCTGCGCAATGCCAACGGCGGCCAGTCCACCGGCCCTCTGGAAATCGACCGACCCTGGGACGCCTACTCCGAGGACCAGCTAGGGCTCGCGGACCACCTCGGCATCGACAAGTTTCTGGTGATGGGTTTCTGCATCGGCGGCCCGATGATCCATAACCTGCTTCGGCTGGCTCCGGAACGTATCGTGGCGGCCGCGTTGATGCAGCCCAGTGGGTTCAGGCCCGATATGCCGGACGTCTTCTACCGGAACAACATCAACGGCTGGGGCCCTCCCCTGTGCGAGAGGCGACCCGAGATCACCATGGACACGGTCCACGACTTTCTCACCAGCATGTACACCAACCGTGCCGACTTCGTATTCACCGTTACCCGCGACTTCGTTCGCAACCTGCGGACGCCGATTCTGACGGCACCCGACGATGTGCCAGCCCACCCCTACGAGGTCGCCATGGAGGTCGCAAACCTCGCCCCCAACTCCGAGGTGACCATCTTTCCATGGAAGGACACCCAAGAGCATATCGACGAGGTCGTGGCCCACGCCCGCCGTTTCCTGAAGGCCCACGAGCCCGCCACCGTCACTGCCTGACAGCTACTACCCATGAATCTGTGGTGGCCCTGCCTGCTTCATTCCATCGGGAGAAAAATCGAAGCGGTAGGGTCTGTTCGAACCGGCCATCTTACGCCACTGTCAACTCCCGACCCGTGTCAGACGCCTCTTTCAGCCTGTCGACGAAACGGTGAAGCTCGACCGCAGTATCAAATGTTGGCGCTCGATTCTCCCTTGTCCGGATCGCCTCGGCAAACAGCGCATACACTTGCCCTATGTTGAACGGATCGCCCTGAGGAAAGTCCGACGGCACGTATACGAAACGCTCTGGTGTGTCCAGGTCCTGCAGATCATGGCCGCCGCGTGCGCCCTGCACTCGCAGCATTTCTCCCCTTTGCGACGATACACTTCCCGTGACGACCAGCGTTCCCTCCCTTCCGTAGATTTCCATTCGGAGCCCGCTACCTGCCCAAGGGACTGCCCCAACGTGGACTGACGCTGCCGCGCCGCTCATCAGCTGTCCGCTGACCCGCACGTTGTCCGGCGCCGTTACTTCCACCAACTGCTGCGTATCGGTCTCGTACCATTGCTTGGCTTGCGTGCTCACCATACACGCGACACGCGTGAAGTCGCCCGCAACGAATCGCAGGGCGTCGATGACGTGTCCGTTGGCAATAGTCAGTGTGTGCGCACCCAGGTTGGCATCGCGCTGCCAAGTTCGGGACGAAGGTCGTTCCAGTGCGCCATCCCGCATGGTTGTCACCGAACAGGATAGCAATTCGCCCACGAATCCCGTCTCGATCAATTCCTTGACATGCAACAACGCAGGACTCACACGAGACTGCAGCCCCACCGCGGTCTGAATCCCCCTGTCCTGGGCCAAAGCCGCCAGTTCCTCAGCCTCTGCGGTATTCCGTCCCAACGGCCACTCGGTGAATACGTGCTTGCCCGCCTCAATGGCTGCCTTGGTCGGTTCATAGTGCAGAGGAACCCGGACTACCACCGCGACTGCGTCGATCTCCGCCGACACCGCCATTTCCCGGAAGTCATGAAAGGCCAGCTTCGCCCCGAAGGCTTGGCGAGCCTCCTCCGCGCTCTCAGCCCTCGTGGTGCAGACAGCCGTCAGCTCGACGTCCGGACTGGCCAGCAGCGCCGGAAAGTGCGATTGCGATGCCCAGGTGGAATTGACGTTCGCCCCTACGAACCCAAGGCGGATCTTGTTGGCCATTGCTCCTGCTCCTTCAATCGTTAATTCCCGCGTTCCGCCAAGTGTCGCGTCCTGCCGCTCGACCGCCACCTCCGTGAACGCGCGATTGCCCGTGCAGTTTTCGCCAATTGTAAGGACGTGAGCGCGAATTGACCAACCACGCCTGGGTTACGGCACAATGCCAGCCCGCAGATGCTAAAATCCCCTCGCGGCCAGGCAATCGTGACATGAAGGTCGGCCACTGAGAATAGGGCATCAGCTGAGCGGAGGCATCGTGGCAGTTACGGATTTGGAAATCACCAGTCGCACCAGTTTCGTGTCCGGCGAGAGCTTTGGAGAAGTCGGCCCGTATGAGATCCTGGAGGGCACGGCTTACTTCGCGGTCGACCCATTGCACGCCCGGAACCAGGGGATTACAGACCTGAACCTGGCTCCGCGCAACTCCGCCGGCAGGGTGGAGTTCTCCTCCGATTTCGCCATGCTGCAGCCGGTCAACGCCGACCGCGGCAACCGCCGCATCCTGTTCGACGTCGTCAATCGCGGCCGGAAGACCGCTCTGACTCTGAACAGCGTCCCCATGGCCACCGACCACACCGCGCCACTGCAGGCGGGCAATGGCTACCTGATGCGTCGCGGCTACACGGTAGTCTGGGGCGGATGGCAGGCCGACGTGCCGCCCACTCCCGGCCTCATCGGCCTTCAGGTCCCGGAGGCCGTCGGGCCCCAGGGGCCCCTCAATGGCAAAATAATGTGCCAGTTCCAGGGCAACGAACCCACCCAGGTATTTCTGCTGGCCGACCGCGACCACCTGCCCAATCCCGCCGCCGACCCCGAGGAGACTGACGCCACTCTCACCGTGCGGGACCTGCCCAACAGTCCCGCCACACCGATTGACGGCAGTCAATGGTCATTCGTTCGTGTGGAGGACGAAGACGTCGAGCCGCAGCATAGTCACGTCTACATGCCATCCGGGTTTGAGCCCGGAAGGATATACCAGCTGGTCTACACTACCAACGTCAGCCGCATCGTGGGCCTCGGCTTCGTCGCCATGCGGGATGCGGTGTCCTTCCTGAAACATGCCCCCGCCGCCTCGGGCAATCCCTTGGCTGGCGCGATCGACTATGCATACGCCATAGGCCGTTCCCAGAGCGGGCGCTTTCTGCGCCAGTACATTCACACTGGCATCAACGACGACGAGCAAGACCGCCCGGCCCTCGACGGCATCATCCCCCACGTGGCTGGCGGGATGCGAGGCGAGTTCAACCTGCGCTTCGGACAACCTTCCAAGGACGTCTGCTACATCATCCCGGAGATGTTCCCCTTCACCGACACACCACAGACCGATCCGGTGCCCGGTGCCCAGGGTTCCCTTCTAGACACCCTGGAACGGCGCGGCAGTGTACCCAGGATCATGTTCACCAACACCTCCGCCGAGTACTGGCGCGGGGATGCCGCGCTAATACACACCGACCTTGAGACACTGACCGATGCTCCTGAGTCGACCTCTGTGAGGCGTTATCACTTCGCCGGATGCCAGCACGGCTCAGGCGACTTCCCGCCGGTGGAAGTCCGCACCTCCGACGGAATCCGCGGACAGCTTCCCTTCAACAGCGTGGACTACGCCCCCCTGCTGCGTGCTGCCCTCGATAACCTGGACCGGTGGGTAACCTCCGGCGAGGAGCCTCCGGCCAGCCGCCACCCCAGCCTGGACGACGGAACGGCCGTAGAGTCCCACACGCTGCTGGAGCGGTTCGCCGATCTGCCGGGCGTGCGTGTTCCGGCACAGACCACCAGGGCGATTAGGCTGGACTACGGCCCGGAGACCCACTTAGGCCGCGCCACGAAGTTGCCCGCCGACGAGGGAGCAGAGTTCCCGGCGCTTGTGGCCGATCTTGACGAGTCCTTCAACGAACTCGGCGGCATTCGACTGCCGGACCTGTCGGTTCCGGTGGCGACCTACACCGGATGGAACCTGCGCGACGAGAGCATCGGCAACCCCGGCCTCTTCATCGGCATCACCGGCGGCCTTGCCGGCTGGACCCTTCCGCTCCCCACAAACCGTGCGGAGCGGAAGTCAACCGGCGACCCGCGGGCGTCCATAGAAGAACGCTACGCCAGCCGGGACGACTACCTGGAGCAGGCAACTCGCGCCGCCATGGACCTCGTTGCCGAAGGCTACTTGCTGGCGGAGGACGTAGCCGAGGTCGTGGACCTGGCTGGCCGAAAGTACGACTACTTCGTCGGAGATGGCGAAGAATAGGGGGCCTTCTCTACTCATGTGAGAGTAGAGGTGATGTACTGCCCCATTTCCCCTTCCCCCTTGATGAGGCAGGCTGGGTTGGGGGTGAAAGGGAAGCACTGCATTTCCGATTGGGAGCCTGCAAAGCCATCCTGGTCAAGGCCGTTATGTAGAAACTTTCAGCCCCGGTATGATCGTCTTTCCGAAGGCTTCCACCTCGGCCCGGGGCATATCGTAACCGCCGTCCTGGGTGTGCGTCGGGAAGATGAAGACGTGGTCGACGCCCGACTCATCGCGTGCTCGCTTCAGCCGCGCCAGGCACTCTTCCGCCGTCCCGAACAGGCCGAAGGCGTCGCAGATTTCCTCCGCTCTTGCATCGCTGATGCTCTCCGGGACAAAGCCGTCGGCCAGGTCTATGCCTGCCTCCCGCAACCAAACGAGGTTTGAATCGCTGGGGTATTTCAGGTACGGCTGGTCCGGTCGGAACCACTGCTGCGGAAACCGCCGCGCCGCCGGGCCGTCGTCCGACACCGTCGTCGGCGTGATGAAAATGGTTTGAAAGTCGTCCAAGCTGCGCCCGGCCCGGGCCGCTCCGATCTCCAGCCGGCGGCGCGCAGCTTCGACCGCCCTGGGATGCAGACCGACCAGCAGCATCGCGCCGTCAGCCACCTCTCCGGCCAACTCCGCCATCCGCGGACCGGCGGCCGTCATGAACACAGGCGTTGGCCGCTCGGTCACGTTGCGCAGCCGCGTTTCCACCCCGTTGAACTGCTCTGGCTCACCTCGCAGCAGCCTGCGTATTGTCAGGACGGCCCGGCGCATGGCTTCCACGGTGGCTCTCGGCCGACCGATGTTCCCGACAGCCAAATAGCCGGGGCCCACGGTCAGCCGTATCCTCTCCGGCGCGATCTCCTCCAGCGAGTGCGCCAGCGACGCCAGCACCATCGGGTGCCGCGTGACCGGGTTGGTTGTCGCCGGATACAGCGTCAGCCGGGAAGTCCGCTCCGCCGCCAGGGCCAGCGTGAGAAAAACGTCCCGCCCGCTGTGCTGGTGATCATGGACTCCAACCCCCGAGAAACCCGCCTCCTCGCATCCCACGATGAAGTCGGCCGTCTCCTGAAGCGGCAGCCCTACCGGCACCCTGATATCCACTTTCATCGCACTCACCTACCGATCCGACCAGAGATGGGCGAACCGGGTCGCCACCACCTGCTCGTACGCGATCTCACCCGAGAGCGTACCCAAGCTCCGGCAGAAATCGTTCAGGCCAGCCACCGCCTCAGGGGAAATCGCTGCGTCGTAGTACGGAGCATCCCGGCGCACCAGTTCCTCGATCAGCGCCGCCTCATCCGGCGGGAACAGCCGCTGCCCGACCTCCGCGGCCCGCGACGGATCTGCCTGCAGCACCCGTTGCGCCTCCACGATGGCCCGCACCGCTCCCTCCGCCATGGCGGGTGAGTCCTCGATCAGCCTCTCAGAGGTCGTCAGCGCGGCAAACGTGAGGTCTCTCGCGGCCGGCGGACCGAGGCCCTGCCGTGGGTCCAGCACCACCTCGCCTATCCCGCTGCGAACGGCCACCTCGGCGCCCATCGCGTTGGCCCAGAACCCGTCGATCACTCCGTCTTCGAGCGCCTGCGCCGCATGGACGCCAAAGGAGACGCCCGGCTCCCCGCTGCCCGGAACGGGCGCCAGGGCAACTCCGTCCCGCTCCGGGTCGATTTCCGCTTCCGCCAGCAGCCGACGAAATGCCGCATCCGGCCCAGGGGCCGCGCCGATACGCAGGCCCTTGACCGCCGCCGCGTCGCCTGGCCGGGCCCCAAGGTCCGAGCGCAGCAACAGCACCCAGAAAGTATGCTGCGCCAGTGCTGCCAGCAGCTTGGCTCCCTGCCAGCCGGGGAAGGCCGAAAGTGCGGCGTGGGCCGGACCGGCGACGAAGTCGATGTGGCCGTCCCGCATCGCCGCCATGGCTCTGCCAATGGGAAAGACCATCTCCAGTTCCACGTCAATCCCTTGCTTTTTGAACAGCCCCAATTCCACGGCGGCCACTGCCGGAAAGTACGAGTTCGAGACCAAGTCGGGTACCGCTATACGCATGTGAGTCTTCTCCTACCTCCTGCGGAATCGAAGGCTGGGCCGCGCCAAGTTTACCATCGACCCGGCATCCGGTATCCTCTCCGGAAAAGCCAGCGGTTGAATGCAGGAGTTGAACTATGCCCGAAACGCCAATGCACTATCAGACCATCGCCGAAGTCGGATCCCGCCTGCGATCCCGAGAACTATCGCCCGTGGAGCTAACCACGGCCATCCTCGACCGCATCGAAGCCCTTGATGGCGACCTGAAGAGCTACGCCACAGTCATGGCGGACTCGGCCCTTGCGTCCGCCCGCATCGCCGAGCGGGAGATCGCAGCCGGCAACTACCGGGGCGGCCTACACGGCGTGCCCATCGCTGTGAAGGATCTCTGCTTCACCACCGGGGTCCCCACCATGGGTGGCGCGCAGGTGCTCCGTGACTTCGTACCCGACTTCGACGGTACGGTGGTGCGCAAGCTCAACGCGGCTGGCGCTGTAATCCTCGGCAAGCTGAACCTCACCGAGGGGGCGATGGCAGGGTACAACCCCAGGTTCGACATCCCCATCAACCCGTGGGGCGCCGACCGCTGGTCCGGCGCCTCCTCCAGCGGGTCGGGCGTCGCCACCGCCGCCGGACTGTGCTACGGGTCACTGGGCAGCGACACCGGAGGCTCCATCAGGTTTCCGTCGGCGGCCTGCGGCACCGTTGGCATCAAGCCGACGTGG
The DNA here is from genome assembly GCA_965261355.1 of Dehalococcoidia bacterium. Classification (GTDB taxonomy): domain Bacteria; phylum Chloroflexota; class Dehalococcoidia; order Lucifugimonadales; family UBA3495; genus VXOI01. The sequence goes on from OZ253464.1 coordinate 2,062,831, forward strand.
GGCCGAGTCAGCCGCTACGGCGTGCTGGCCCTGGCCGAGTCGCTGGACCACATCGGCCCGATGACCCGGAGCGCTTCGGACGCCGGTGTGATGCTGCAGGCGATCGCTGGTCACGACCCCAGCGACCCCACTTCGCTGACCGCGCCGGTGCCCAACATGCTGGCGGGCTTGAACCGCGGTGTCAGCGGCATTCGCATCGGCGTCGACGAGCGCTACATATCCGACGACGTTGACTCAGAACTGGCCGCGGCGGTCATGGAAGGGGTGCGCCTGCTGGAAGGCCTCGGGGCACGGCTGGTGCCGGTGCGAGTGCCCGACACCGAGCCCATGTCCAGCGCCTGGGGCGTTCTGTGCTCGGCTGAGGCGGCGGCCGCCCACCGAGACACCTTTCCCTCCCGCGCCGACGAGTACGGCCCCTGGTTCCGTGGGTGGCTGGAAAAGGGCTTGGGATACACTGCCACCGACTACTCCGTTGCCAGCTACACCAGGCTGGCCTGCAACGGGGCACTGGCAGAGATATTCGACGGCGTCGACGTGCTTGTCTGCCCCTCCATGAGCACGCCCCCGGAGCGAGTCACGCCCGAGGCCCTGTATGGTCCCATGGACGAAGAGGAATGGACGTGGGGCCGCTTCACCATCCCCGCCGACTTCAGCGGTGCGCCAACCATTTCCCTGCCCTGCGGGCTGAACAGCGAAGGCCTGCCTCTCAGCATCCAGTTCGTGGGCCGGCACCTGACCGAGCCAACGCTGGTGCAGGTGGGGCACGCCTACGAGGAGGCGACGCAGCACCGGCTGCAGCCGGGCGTTTAGGCGAGCGGCCGCAGGCAGCGAAGGAAATTGACCCGCCCAGTAAGGCGGGGGCGCCGAGGGGACGGATTAACCACGGCGGACACCGAGGGCACAGGAAATATTGTTATTTTCTTTCACCGCCGAGTTCGCCGAGGGCACAGAGAATATCAGTTTGGGTTTTTGATTCCGATGGCGTTGAGTTCTCAATCCTCACTAGTAGTCCATCAGTGTTGAATTAAGGGATAGAGGGACTTGAGCTTGATGCGCGCGTCCTGGGTGGTGAAACGCCAGTTGGCCCGAATTGCGTCGTGGTTCCGCTGCCCTTGCCAAGCCTTGGTTTCCTGATTCAATGTCTGCTGGTCCGGTATCCGGCGGTCCAGACACTGGCGCGCCAGCACTCCCAGTTCTATCTCGGCCATATTCAGCCAACTGCCGTGCTTGGGCGTGTAGTGGATTTCCAGCTTTTCTGCAATGCGTCTCGCCTCGGCAGGCTCGAAGGCCTCGTACAGGGACGAGAGGCGGTGGGTGTTCAGATTGTCCATCACCAAGACTATCCGGTCTTTGTCCGGGTAGTCCACATCCACCAGTTGTCGCACCACCCGGGCCCAGTCAGCCTTGGTTCGCTGGTCCGTCACCTCCACCCGCCGCCACCCCTCCAAGGGCGCGAACAGCATGAACAGGTTGCTCACCCCGTTGCGCTCGTATTCGTAATCGTAGGCCATGGCAGTCCCCGGACGCGGCGCCAAGGGGGTGCGGGTCTCCCTCACCTGTTGCTTGCTGGTCTCGTCCAGGCACACCAGCACCTCGTTGTCCTCGAACTGACGGTGATACACCTCCAGCACGTCCTCCATGGCACAGACGAACTCGGCATTGGCCTTGGGCGGGATGCACCAGCACTCCTTCAGCCAAGGCTTGAGTTCGTTTTTTTCAGCGTTTGGCGCACCGTCTCGGGGCTGATGCTGTCCACTATCTCACATTGCACCAGCCGGTCAGCCAGCAGTTGCAGCGTCCAACCGGCACGGCCCTCCGGCGGTTCGCTACAAGCGAGGTGAGTCAGGTGGGCCTCTCCTTGGCCGTCCAGCTTCCTCGGGCGGCGGTTGACCTGCTCCCTGCGTCCCAAGGCTGCCTCCACTCCCTCCTCAACACAGCGGCGGCGCACCCGTCCCACCGTGGCGTCCCCCACCCTCAGGACCCGGGCTATTTCCTCGTCCTTCATCGCCCCGCGCTCTTGATTTTCATCGCTGAGCAGCATAATGCGGGCGTGGGTCTGTTTATATGCTGCCGTCCGTCCCCGGGACACCAGTCCCTTCAGTTCCTGTTGCTCCTCTACACTCAGACTGACCCGGTACCTCTTCGCTGGCATCCCCATCCTCCCAACATCACCTTAGCTTTTGACGTGTCCCGGCAATACCACAGCTAATTATCTATCAATCCTACGCTGTTGCACTACTAGTTGGCAGGTGCGCAAAGAGACCGGGGTTTGGATTCCCGCCTGCGCGGGAATGACGGGTAGTTCGCTGACGGTGGGTTTGTGCCTTCGGCGAAGTGACGGGTGGATGCGGGGATGACAGGGTTGGGATTTCCAAGGACGGACGTTTCTTTGGCTAGGAGTCGCGGTGCCAGAGGGAGGCGCGGAGGAAGCCGCCTTCGGCGGCCCAGGACAGGAGGCTGCCGACGATGTCGCGAGGGGTGGGGAGCCTTTTGTCGTCGAGGCAGCGTTCGAGGTACTTGCGCAGGGCCATGAAGGTGCTGAGGCGGAAGCCGGCCTTCCCGATGCTGGGGATGAAAGCCGCGCCCATCCTATCCAGCTCGAGGTGGGAAGCGGGAGGGTCGTCGTTAACGGCCTCCTCGTAGTCGTCGCAGAAGTCCTCGGCGAGACGACGCAGACGGATTATGGCGAGGTCCTTGGCAAGGCGGCGCTGTAGGTGTCTGATGCGGCCCCAGATAGCGTTGAAGGAATACATGGGTTCACTCTCCTGAATGGTTGGGTTGCCGGGATATTTTCACAGCCCGCTCATTTCCGAACATTTCCGCTCTCGGCAGCTTTGGAGCGGTGGGCGAATGGGGCGACGTCTGGCTGTAATTCCACCCTCATCCCGGCCTCATATTGCGCTGTAGATGCGGTCTTACTGAACTGTCCGGCGGGCCTCGCTACGGGTTAAAATCGGGTGTGTTGTGTGAGTCTCACATTCCAATGGTAGAAGTGCGTGACTAAATGATGCAAGGGACAAGTGTCACTAATTCCGGGCCAGGGGGGGTTCAATCGCGATGGTCGCGGAGATGCACAGATGATGCCTGAATGGATGGGTCAAACGCATCCCTGATCCGAGTTGACCGACCTGCCGGGGCCTCCTAAGATTGCAGGCAGTCTTCCATTGAGATTCGCGAGCCGGTAATCGCAGGAGGCACCCATGCCCCGTACCGAACTTCCGCTCAACTCTGTGTCGGCACTGGCCAGGCTCATCGAAAGCAGGGAAGCGTCACCGGTTGAGGTGGTCGAAGCCTACCTCCAGCGAATCGACGATCTCGACTTCAAGTTCAATTCCTTCATCACGGTGCTTCATCAGCAGGCACTGGAAGCGGCGAAGGACGCCGAGCGGGAAATCCTGGCCGGCAACTACCGCGGCCCGATGCACGGCATCCCCGTGGGGGTCAAGGACCAGATCTGGACCAAGGGAATCCGCACCACCGGCGGGGCGCGCATCACGGCGGACCTCGTGCCCGATGACGACGCAACGGTCGTTGCCAGGCTGAAGGACGCGGGCGCCATTCTGCTGGGCAAGACCAACCTCAGCGAATTCGCCATCACCGGATTCAGCCACCGGTTCAGCACGCCGCGCAACCCATGGGACCTGAGCATCTCCGCCGGCGGCTCGAGCGGCGGGTCGGGGGCGGCCACGGCGGCTTTCCTGTGCGCCACCTCGCTCGGTGAGGATACCGGCGGCTCGATCCGGCGTCCCGCGGCCTGGTGCGGCATCGTCGGGCTGCGGCCCGGTTGGGGACGTGTCAGCCGGTACGGTCTGATGCGCGGCGTGTGGTCGATGGATACCATCGGGCCGATCTCGCGCACGGTGGAGGATGCGGCGATTACCCTGTCGGCGATCGCGGGCCACGACCCGAAGGATCCGACAACGTGGGACACGCCAGTGCCCGATTACCGGCAGGCCCTGGACGGCAACATCAGGGGCCTGCGCGTGGGCATCGTGACGGAGCTGCTGCACGCGGACGTGGTGGAGCCAGACGTGGCCCAGGCCGTTGCCGCCGCGGCCGGCACGCTGGCCGAGCTGGGGGCCGAGGTCGAGGAGGTCTCCATTCCGCTGGCGGCCCACGCCAACGCCATCGCGGGTACGCTGCTGGCGGTTGAACCCGCCCTCAACATGAAGGACTGGGTACGGGAACGGCTCCAGGACTTCGGCCACGACAATCGCATCGGGCTGCTTACCGGCAGCCTTGTACCGGCCCAGGCGTACTACAAGGCACAGAAGCTGCGGGCCATGCTGCGGGAGGACGTCCTGAGGGCCTTTCGCACTTACGATGCGCTGGTGATGCCAACATCGGGCAGGCAGGCCGTTCCGCTCACGGAGGACCCACCGGTAACCAGCAAGGAGGCGGCGTCGCGGTTGCCCTTCATGCGCACCAACACATTCAACCTGGCGAGCGCCCCGGCGATTTCCGTACCCTGCGGCTTTGGAGGAAGAGGGCTACCGGTGGGGCTTCAGATTGCGGGGCCACCCGGGGGTGAGGAGATGGTGTTCAGGATGGCCCACGCCTACGAGCAGAACACACCCTGGCATACGATGAGGCCGCCGACGGCTGACGTATAGGAGCGAGGTTCCGTATGCTTGTAGCGTTTGGCCCGTGACAGGACTCCCGAAAGCCAAGAAATAGGAGGAGCCCTGCCCGGATAAGTATGACGCCGATTCTGCCGCCATGGTGCGCCGACGCCGACGCCGACGCCAACTCCAGACAGGCGTCAGTCACGCTTTGCCAAGCTCAACTCGGCAAGTGTCTGGGTAGTTGCGGTGTTTCTCATTGTCGCTTTCGTGCTCGCGGCCTTTGTGTTCATCGGGAAAGAAAGCACGAAGTGCGTTTACGTGCCTGCAAGCGATACGTCGCAGGTCACTGAGACGAAGACGAATGTGCTTGGAATCAAGGAGACAAACCGCAAGAGTGTGCCAGGGAATGTATGCGACTGAACAATGTCCTTGGCCTGTTCCCTGGGCAATCGCGTTGTATTTCCGGGCACGCAAATTGGGCCGGGATAGAGATGGCGGTGAAATTGACAGTGCTTGCCTGGGTTCTGGGGACTGGGTTCCGGGTGCGACGGTAGACGGGGGTTTGGATTCCCGCCTACGCGGGAAAGACGGGCCCCAAGGCCTCCGGCGTTTAAAACGCGATTGCCCTGGGCCTGTACCCTATAATTACGCTACAAGCAAAGGGAATCCAGGGGCGGAGTGCCCAACGACAGCTTCACGGAGGTCAATGCTATGTGGAACAAGCCAATGATCAGCCTGGAACAGGCTCAGAACGCGATAACGGCGATGGTCGACGACTACAACCGGGACACGAACCGGCGCAAGGTAGACATGGCGGTGGTGGATGATGCCAGCAACCTGCTGGCCTATGCTCGCATGGATGGCTGCCTGAGGCCCACCTTCGCCATCCGCAAGGCGTACACCTCGGCGCTCCGGGGGATTGATACCGTCGCCTTTGCCGAGCAGATCAGCAGCACGGGCCGGACGCTCGAGTCCTTCGGCGATCCGCAGCTGATAGCGATACCCGGCGGAGTCACGGTCATCCACGAAGGAGCGGTGGTCGGGGCCATCGGCGTGGGCGGACTCCCCAGCGGGCTGGACGACGAGGCCATCGCGAGGGCCGGGGTAGCGGCGCTGGGCATCTAGCAGCTTCGCGGCCGACTCGCTGACGCCGTCGCTGGCGTGTCCGCTAGGGCCACTGGCTGCCGATGGCCTCCACGTAAACTGAGTAAAGGGACTGGCTGCTGGTCATGAACAGGCGGTTCTTCTTGACTCCCCCGAAGCAGAGGTTGGAGCAGGGTTCGGGAAGGACAATGCGGCCGATGAGGTCGCCGTCGGGAGTGAAGCAGTACACCCCGTCCGTCCCCGGTCCGGCCCAGGCGCGGCTGGACCAGAGGTTGCCGTCGCGGTCGGTACGTATGCCGTCGGCGAAGCCGGGAGACATGTCGGCGAAGACCTCGCCGCCGCGCAAACTGCGACCGTCCACCAGATCGAAGACACGGATGTGTCCTCGCGCGTCGGGGTCGTGGGAGATGCCGCTGTCGGCGATGTACAGCCGGGACTCGTCGGAGGAGAAGCACAGGCCATTGGGCTTCAGCAGGTCGTCGGCAACCACCTCGGACTCGCTGGTAGCGGGGTCGAGGCGGTAGACGCGGGTTGGCAGTTCGGCCTCGGCCTTCTCGCCCTCGTAGTTCATCAGGATGCCGTATCCGGGGTCTGTGAACCAGACGGAGCCGTCGGAGTGGACGACCACGTCGTTGGGTGCGTTGAGGCGCTTGCCGTCGAAGCTGTCCATGAGCACGGTGATGTTGCCGTCGTGCTCGGTGCGGGTGACCCGGCGCGTAAGGTGCTCGCAGGTTACCAGTCTCCCCTGCCGGTCGCGGATGTTGCCGTTGCTGTTGTTGGAGGGCTGGCGAAACGGAGTGACCTCGCCGGTTATCTCGCAGTACCGGAGCATCCGGTTGTTGGGAATGTCGCTGAAGACGAGGGACCTGGAGTCGCCGAACCATACCGGACCTTCGGCCCAGCGGGCGCCGGTGTACAGGCGTTCGACAGCCGCATTGCCCAGGTAATAGGCCCCGAATCGCGGGTCGAGCACCTCGATCGAGGGGTCCGGGTAACGAACGATTCCATGGTCCCAGCGCAGGGCGAGTTCAGGGGTCCACTGAAAATTTCCGACCATCAAGCACTTCCTATATTTGGTAGGGATTCGCCCGCGACGCCTGTGCCACTCGCATGGCGCATATTGGGCCTTCTTGTAACGAGGGGTCTATTGCAGGTGGGGGAGCAGTTCCTCGGAGATCAGCTGCAGGTACTCAAGCCTGGCGGAGTATTCCGTGGGCAAGTTAAGGCTGGCCAATCCGATGTAATCCAGGCCCTCTTCTTCCCGGCAGCGGTTGATGATCTCGGCGCAATCCTGGGGGCTGCCGGCCACCGCCCAGTCGGCCAACTCGCGCGGGCCGCCGAGGCCGAAGTCGACCGTGGTGCTTTCCTGCATGTTAAAGGAGCTGTACATGCAGGCCTTCTTCGCGGCCATTTCCCTGGCCTCGGTGAAGGCCGTCTCGCGGTCCCTGGCTATGGCGATGGAGCGATGGGCGCCGATTCGACCGGCGGGGTCCTTGCCGAGCTCCTCGAGGGCCTCCTTGTACTGGCGGGTGAGGATACTGACGTCGTTCCAGGCGGGTTGGGGCCCGAGGATAACGCGGTCGGCGAGGGCGGCGGCGCGACGCACTGCGCCACGGCTCTGGGCAGCAATCCAGATGGGCGGATGGGGCTTTTGAAGAGGAGTCAGGCCCAGCCTGGCGTTGTGTACCTGCCAGTGCTTCCCGTCGTGGTTGACCTCCTCGCCGCTCCACAATAGCTTCATCAGTTCAATGGACTCTTCGAAGCGGCTCACCCGGTCTCTGCGGTTAGTCCCGAATGCCGCGAGCTCCGCCACCCGATAACCTATGCCCACGCCAAGGACGAACCTTCCGTTGCTGATGTGGTCGAGGGTCACAGTCTGCTCGGCGATGTCGACAGGGTTGTGATACGGAAGCAGCATTACGCCGGTCAGGAGTTGCAGGCCCTCGGCATCAGGAGCCAGACGGGCCAGCGTTTGCATCGGCTGCATCCAGACGGTCGGGTGGGAAATGTAGTGCTGGGGCGCGTAAATGGCCGAAAAGCCGAGGGACCGGGCGCGACGGCACACCTCGGCGGCCTCTTCCACCTGCTGATACATAGGCCGGTTGGGGTCTTCCAGGTAGTCGCGGATGTAAAGTCCTACTTCCATGGGCCATCACCAAATTACGAAATAGTTTGCCGGGCGGGTGTGCCGTGGCTGCGTACGCAAAGGCGAAGCGGTCGCCACCCGCGGGAGAGGTCCTTCCCCGGTCCGCCGGGCTTCCCGCCATTATAGTGTCGCAGGGAAGCATCCGCTTTCCGGACAGATTCTCAAGGCGCGATTTGAGGCACGATAGGTTCCTCGCCGCCCTTCCAGTTTCCTGACGCCGTCCATCTCTGACGATCGGTGGATTCGGGTCTAGTTAAGAACTCAGGGATACGGCATACCGTGCTCTGATGTCTTATAAGACACCCTAACGCCAAACAGAAAGCGGTACAGTCGAGGGTTACAGACCGCATCCGACGAATTTCCCAAAGACCGTTTTCAGATGAGCAACCCCGGCTCGAGGGATTGCCTCCCCGCAGGGCGAGAATTTAGGCCCCTGTTTCAGCTGCGCTCGTCCCGGTTGAACATTACCCTCTGAATCGCAGTTCAAGGCGGTGCAGGCAATTTTCCGCCGTGTGTTAGATTTCGGACGCGCCATGCTTCCCCGCCCCGGCCCAGGAAACACAGGGAGTGAATGGGAATGGGAACGCCACGACTCTTCCTGGGAATCTTTGCCCTGTCACTGCTTTTGCCGTTGCTTCTTCTGGCCTGAGGTGGCCCGGATGAGACAACGGATGGTGAGAACTGGAACCGAATCGACAACTGGCTGAGCGAAGCCCCCTGGGCGAATGGCACGCGTCTTCACCAACGACGAGGGGCGCGTTGTAGGTCTGACTTTCTACAGCAACGACTTGAGCGGGGAGATACCGGCGGAGCTAGGCAGCCTCCGCGTCGCATAGTGTGGGCTACCTACTCGGGGGACTGGCGGCTCATTCGCTGGTCTCTCGATGTGTTACGCGAGTTTGCTGGCGCGGTTGGTCCGGCTCATCTTTACAGGGACGCGGTTCAGGGCAGGACGCCATTCTGCTCGCTGGCCTTGAGTTCTTCCAAGGAGCGCCCGACATCCTCTGCTTCGAGGGACAAGTGTTCCCATTCGTCCCACAGGGAGTGCTCTTCCTCCTTGAGGACCCGGTAGCGCTCGGCCGAAGCCTCGAGCTGGGCGCGGTCGGCGAATCGGTCGGGGTCGGCGAACAGGGCTTCGAGGTCGGAGGCCAGGGATTCGCGTTCGGCAATAGCGGCACCGATTTCGTCGATCCTGGCTGCAAGCTGGCGAGCGCGTCTGCCCAGTGAACGCTGTTGCTCCTGCTCGGGAGTGAGGATTCGATGGGGACGCCGGCCACGCCTGTCGTTGCCGGACGGGGCGGGCTGCTCGCCTGCGCCACTGACCGGTGAGGGCTCCCGTTCGGGTTGCTGCTGTTTCCAGTGCAAGTAGCTGTCGTAGTCGCCGGAGAAGATCCTGGGTTCTCCCGCCTCGATGTCGATAATCTTGTTCGCCACCTGTCTAATGAGGGTGCGGTCATGGGTAACCATGCAGATGGTGCCCTGATAGTCATCCAAGGCGTCGGCCAGGATTCCCCTCGATGCAATATCCAAGTGGTTGGTTGGCTCATCCATCAGCAACAAATTGCTGGGTTGAAGGAGCAACTTGGCCAGCGCAACCCGCGCCTTTTCACCCCCGGACAGCACAGAAATCTGCTTGAGGATGTCGTCTCCCGTGAACAGGAACCCCCCCAGCGTCGTGCGCAGGCTCTGCTCGGACTCGGCGGGCGCAATCCCCCGCAACTCCTCCAGGGGGTTGTTGCTGGCATCAAGGAGGTCGAGAACGTGCTGGGCGTAGTAGGAGGGGAGCACGTTATGTCCCAGCTTTCGCTGGCCGCCGTCAACGGTCAGAACTCCCGCGAGTATCTTGAGCAAGGTCGATTTGCCAGCGCCGTTGGGACCGACCAGAGCAACCCGGTCACCCCGCTCAATGGTGAGGTTCACCCCGCGATAAACCACGTTGTCACCGTAGGATTTGACCACGTTGAGCAGCGTCAGTACGTCCTGGCCGCTGCGGGGCGGCTCAGGAAAGGAGAAACGGACCTTCCTGGTGGCCCTGGGAAGCTCGATGATTTCTATCTTTTCCAGCTGCTTGACACGACTCTGGACCTGCGTAGCCTTGGTTGCCTTGTAGCGGAAGCGTTCGATGAACCGCGTCTGCCGCTGTAGCTCACGCTGCTGGCGTGCGGCGGCCGCCTGCTTTATTTCCAACGAGCGTTCGCGAGCAACAAGGTATTCGTCGTAGTTACCCCGGTGATGAACCACCTCACCGGGCTCAATGGCCAAGACCCGATTGGCGACCTGATTCAGGAAGGCCCGGTCGTGGGAAGTGACCAAGACGCCGCCGGGAAAGGAGGAGAGGTATTTCTCGAACCAGAGGTTGGCTTCGAGGTCCAGGTGGTTGGTTGGCTCGTCCAAGAGGAGGAGGTCGGGGTTTCGAAACAGCAACCGGGCCAATTCGGCCCGCATGATCCAGCCACCGCTGAACTCGTTCATTCCGCGAGAGAAATCACTGCTCTTGAAACCGAGGCCGGACAGGATTGCCTTGGCCTCGTAATCGCGGTCGTCACCGCCGGCGGCTTCCAACTCCTCGTCCAATCGAGAGAGCTGGCCCATCAATTCGTGCTGTTGTGAAGGATCGGATGACGAAGAAAGGGCGTCCCTGGCGTCAGCTATGCGGCTGGAGAGGGCGATGACGCGGTGATTGGCATTCAAGACTTCCTGCAGCAAGGACCGGCCGGCGAACTCGCCCGGTTCCTGTCTCAAATAACCCAACGTCGCATTGCGGCGCAGAGATATGGTCCCGGCATCCGGCAGCGATTCGCCAGCTAGAATGTCGAGCAGAGTGGTCTTGCCTGAGCCGTTGGCGCCGATGAGCGCAATACGGTCGCCGCTTGTGACGGATAGGCCGAGACCGCTGAACAGAGTGCGTTCAGAAAAGATCTTGCTTATGTCGGATGCGAAGAGCATTGGTACCTGTCGGGACAACGATTGTATCATCCCGCCCCGACTGTTGTTTTCCGCCGGACGCGATCTCCGCCAATTTCATATCAATGCAAACTCAGCGTCTCGTTGCATTCAGAAAAAAGAGATGCCTCACCACGCGTCCAGACAGAAAGATGGCGAACCACACGTTGCGGGGCGGGTTGTCTAATCTTCATCCGGTCCGGCTTGGCCGGAGTTGCCTGGCGGCAAGGCCGGAGGACGCCGCCTCATCGGGAAAATAGACCATGGCCAGCGACGGCGCCTAAAGTCTACCAAGAGCAAACCAATGCCCGCGACTATGGCCAGGGCCCCGACTGCCAGGACGAAGAAGAGCCACATCGGGATTGGCGGCTCGTCGTCCTCAGGCTCTGCCGGGGTCTCCGTGGGGCCCGGCACGGCAGTGGGCTCAGCCGCAACTATGGCCGTAGGCTCGGGAGTGGCCGTTGGCGTCGGGGTCCGAGTGGCGGTAGGCGCCGGTGTACTCGTTGCGGTGGAAGTCGGCACCGGGATTGACGTAGCTATGGGAACGGGCGTCGAAGCAGGCTCCGGCGTGGGTGTCGCCGTTGGGTCAGGTGTTGGCGTGGGCTCAGGAGTCGACGTGGGTGTGGCAGCAGGTTCGGGAGTAGGTGTAGGCTCTGGCGTGGGTGCAGGCGTGGCTGAAGGCTCGGGGGTGGGAGTCAACGTTGGGCTGGGAGTGGGCTCCGGAGTTGGCGCGGGCGGCGTGCCGACATTGAGGCTGATACCGCCGCCTACGGCCTCCTCGTTCCTGTTGGAGTCCAGCAGAACGCCGGAGAAATCGTACTGTCCCTCCACTTCCGGGGCAGCAGCGGTATAGGTGAACTGCTCTTCCCCCAGCAACGTGAATTTGACCGTGTTGCCCGTAATCCCAACAGCAGCGTCGGAGAGGCCCGTTCCAAGGAAGCGGAATCCTTCCGGCAGGGTTTCCACCACCTGGGCGAATGGACCATAGTCCTGCACGGTGATGGTAACCGTGAGCTCCCCGCCGGGATCGACCCACTCCGCCGAGAAAGACCGCTCCGCGCCGTGCCCGGAAGCCGCCAAGCCGGCAACGGCCAGCGAGCTCATGGCCAAAAGGCCCAGCACGATCAGCGCCATTGCCGTAAGGGTGAGATTGCTCAAGGCCGGCTACCCGCTTTCGCCAAGGAGTTCCGTTACGGTGGCCGGGGACTCAAAGTAAAGCGCGATTACCTCCAAAGCTTCGTCACGGGTGATGTCGCCGTTGAAGAAGTCGTTCAAGGCTGCGAGGGCCTCGTCCCGGGATATGAGGCCGTCTTCGTCGGCGTCATACTTCGCGGCGAGTTCCGACAACGCCACGCTGGCGACCGTGATGGTGTCGTCAATTTCGGCGAGGGTGCCTCCGCCGGCGTTCTTGCCGTCCGTTACTGAGACCGTGACGGAGTAGCTGGACTTCGTTTCAGCGTCTAGGGCGTCCCTGGTCTTCAGTTGCCCGGTCATTGCATCGATATCGAAGGACTCCCCGTCGGTTCCTCCGAGAGTGTAGGTCAGCGTATCGCCATCCGGGTCGCTGGCGGTCACCGGCCTGCCGAAATCGATGCCGGTCTCGGTGCCCTGGACCACCGAGCGGTTCGTCGTCTCACCGTCGGCAAACTCGGGCGGCCGGTTGGGCGGCGTATCGTCGGTTGTGGTCCTGCGGACCCGGCGCGGCGGCGGCGGCGGCGGCAACACCGTGATGATGATCGAGATCGTGTCGTCGATGGAGGCCGAAGGCCGGTAGGTGGCGTCAAAACCGTCGTGGACCGACACCGACAGGGTGTAGGTGTCCTGCTCAAGATAATCGAGGAGGGCTTCCTTCGTGCGAATCTGGCCGGTTGCCGGGTCGAAATCGAACTTGTCGGCATCCCTGCCCCGCAGCATGTAGGTCAGGACGTCGCCATCGTCATCGATGGCGCGTACGCGGGAGCCGACGTTGCGGCGTGCCACGGCGCCGGAGGTGATGGTGCGGGTATCGAAGCGGGAATCCGGCGCCTCATCCGACTCGGGCACAGTGAACCGAGGCTGGGTGTTGGCCTCCGGCCTGGTATCGCCGATGCGCGCCCTCAGCACAGCCGTCGCTGTCTTCTCTTCGATTTCCATCGGGTCCATGGGATCCGTGCTGCGGTTGTCCGTGTAGGTGGCAGTTGTCCGCAAGTACTGGTTCACGTCGTCCGCGGTCGCAGTGTAGCTGCTGGATGTCGCGCCCTCGATGGGTTGGCTGGAGGACCGGGCCCACTGCCAGGTATCGATGGTTATGGGTACATCGCCGTCTTCCAGGGTGGCGGTGAACCGCGTCTGGAATGCTGGCAGAGTCTCATCGTCCATGGTATCCGGGTCGTCCTGTACGGCGTCAGCAAACCAGCCCTTGGTCGGTTGGAGTATGATTTCGCCCCGCTCTTCCAGGTTCGTCACGGTTACGGTAACAGTGAGCATGCTTAATTGAACCCTGACTGTGCCATCGTCGGCTTGGATGACGATGCTGTACTCATCCTCATCTTCGAAGCTGGGAGGCTCTTTGAAGTAGAGCTGGCCCCGGTCGGTGATGACGAAGCTGTCGGCATCCGTGCCGCCCAACGACCAGGCGATGGTGTCGCCCTCCGGGTCGCGGGCGGAGTAGGTGGCGACGGAAGATGTGCTGTTCTCCCGGAACTCACGCTCGGACTCTCCGGTGATGACGGGCGGCTCGTTGACGTCGGTCAAAGTTACGGTGACGGTGATGGAGTCGTCGATGCGCAGGTTGTCGGGATCGTCATCATCCCCGGAGTCGTTCTTGCCGTCGGAGACCTGGACGGTGAAGCGGTAGGTGCGCTTGCGCTCGTAGTCCAGCGTTTCGTCCTGTTCCAGCTGTAGCCACAGCTGGCCGTTCCCGCTGTCTACGTCAAAGAATGAGGAGTCGGAGCCGGTCAAGGTGTAGGTGAGGGCGTCGTTGTTGAAGTCGGTGGCCTGGATGGGGGCACCGACGGCCATGCCGGAGCCGGCGTCCTCACGCAGATCGCGCTGGCCGTCCTCGGAGTCGGGGAACACGGGGGCCGCGTTGGTGGGGGGAGGGCCAGCGACGCGAGATGTCACTGCTTCGGCGGTCTTGTCCGAGCCTTCGCCGTCGGTGTAGGTGGCGGTGGCGCGGAGGTAGTTATCCTGGTCCTCTTCATCCGTGTCGCCTTCGTCGGCCTCGGTGGGGGTGTAGGTTGCGCCCGTGGCTATGGGTGTTTCGGTCCAGGTTGACCGGTTGGTGGAGCGGTGCCACTCCCAGGTGATGTTGCTGAGGCTGCCGTCGGGGTCTTCGAGCTCGGTGGTGATCGGGACGGTGGCCTGGATGCTGTTCGTCACGGTCGTCAGCTTGACAGTGCCCGGCTCGTCCACGTTATCGACATCGATGATTACGAGTTGGGTGTCGTCGATGTGGGTGGAGGATGCCCCCGATGAGTCCCGGCGGTCGTGAACGTCAATGTTGAAGATATACAGGGTCGGCCCGTCCTCGAAGTCCAAGGGTTCCTTCGTCCGCAGCTGGCCGGTGCTGGAAACTATGGTGAAGGACTCGGCGTCTTCGCCGGTGAGCGTGTAGGTGAGGCTGTTGTGCTCGGGGTCCTCGGCGGCTATGGGGTCGCCGATGTTTGTGCCGGCGCGGGCGTTCTCGAGCACGGTGCGCTGCCCATTTTCGGAGGACGGGAACTGGGGGCGGGTGTTGGCGGTGCCGACCTGGCCGGCGACGGCCATCGCGGACTTGCCGCTGTCCTGGCCGTCGGTGTAGGTGACTCTGGCGCGCAGGTAGTAGCCTTCACCGTCGTTGTCGCCCGATGCGATGACATCGTTGGTCGCGTCGGGCGTGTAGGTGCTGGACGTTGCGCCGGAGATGTTGTCCCAGACGGGTGGGTCGGCTTCCGGGTCTTCCGAGCGCTGCCATTGCCACATCCGGCCGGTGATGCTGCCATCGGGGTCGGTGTGGGTGGCTGTGATCGGCACGCCGGGCTCGGGCACCTCATCGGGGGAGAAGGTGATTTCGCCGGGCTCTTCCACGTTGGTAACGGTAACGGTTACTTCAAAGTCGTCTACGTCGATCTCATCGTCGTAGACTGCCCTGCCGTTGCTTTCGGCTTTGCCGTCGCTGAGGGTGAGGGTCAAACAGAGAGATTTGCTCGGACATGTGGATGACCTTGAGGTCACGGTCTCGTAATCCAGCGCCTCGATTGCCCGTAACTGGGCTGCGTATCCCGTGTAATCAACGTTCTGGATGGTTCGTGTGACCGTAGAATCGGACGGAATGATCTCAAACAGGTCCGAATCCTGCCCATCCTGGATGCCAAAGATGAGGACCTCCCCATCGCGGTCGGTGGCCATGATTCCCACTTCGGTGTCTCTGCCAGCCTCCCCTTCCGGGATCGTCTGGCTTGCGCCCTCACGGAACCTGGGAGGCGCAACGGTGCGATCGTCCATCACCGAGTTAGTGTCGTCGCTCGCTACCGTATTGCTCGGGTTCGTGTTTTCCACGTCATAGCGGTCCTTGTACGTCACCGTAGCGCGTATTTCTTTGCCGGTATAGTCCTCATCGACGGTGTAGGTCTTCACCAGCGATTGCGGGTCGTCGTCGTCAATGGATTCCCAATCCTGCTCTGTACCACCAGGGTTACGAGCCTCGATAGTCCAGTCGATGTCTCCAGCGGTGAGCACTATACCGCCGTCGGGGTCCGACAGGGTGAATGTCAGGACGTCGTTCACCAGGGGCGGATCATTTGGCAGAACGGCTGCGACCCTGCCTTCTTCCTCAGCGTCCAAGACGGTGATGGTGACGGCGTGGTTTTCGGCTTTCCCGTGGTTGTCGGTGGCAACCACCGTTATGCTGTAGGTGTTGTTGGTGTCATCGTCCAAGGCGTCTTCGAAGCTTGGCAGGAGACCGACATTCAGGCTAGGAACTTGCACGAAGGTCAGGAGGCCGGTGGAAGGGTCGATGTACAGGTCCCCAGCATCGTCACCTGACAGAGACCATTGGAAGGTGTCACCATCGTCGTAGTCCTCTGCAAAGAAGGCGTCGTGAACGACGTCAGGAGTGCCGGTGAAGTAGAAGTCAACCTCCGTGTAGTCGGCCACGGTATCTTCGCGGATGTCCGGCCGCTCGTTGACATCGGTTACGGTGACGGTGACTGCTAGCGTGGCCTCCAACCAAGTGGCCATTCCGCGGTCGGTGGGGATGCCGTTGTCGGTTACCTTAACGGTAATGGAGTAGTTGTTGCCGGTATCGCTGTCGACAGGGATTTCGTAATTAGGAGGAACCTTGAACGTGAGCGCGCCGGTCCCAGAGTCGATGTCGAAGTCGCCAGCGTCGTCACCCTCGACAGACCAGGTCAGCGTGTTGCCCATCTGAGTGTCCGGGTCACTGGCATCGTATGTGACGACGTTCAGGTCGGGGGAGGTGTCGTCATATTCGATTTCCATTTTGGAAGGGGCAGAGTGGGTTGTCTCGGTGGTCGTAATCGTGGGTGCCTCGTTGACGTTGGTCACTGTGACGGTGAGGACGTGAGTGTCGCTCAGTTGATTGCTGGAGATACGATTTCCATGGATGCCATTGTCCGTGACTTTCACCGTTACAACGTAAGTGTTGTTCATGGCAGTGTCGCCAACGTCGGTGGGCGTTTCGAAGTCCGGCGCGATGCTGAACGTCAACGCGCCGGTGGACGGGTTGATGGAGAATTTGTCTCCGTCCTCGGCAGACTCCACCAACCAGGTCAGGGTGTTGTCCGGGTCGTTGGATTCACTGTTGTTGTCCACATCCGATGCCGCGAGCGAGAGGACGGCTATGGTGTTTTCGTCCACATCGGCAGTGGTGACGGAGGTTGTGATCGTAGGCGCCTCATTGACGTCATCGACGGTGACGGTGACCATGAGGGTGGCGTCCAACTGGTTACTAGCCATACGGTTTCCGGGGATGCCATTGTCCTTGACCTTTACCGTGATGTCGTAGTCATTGTCGGCATTGGCGTCGTCCGGCATCTCGTAGTTGGGCGCGTTCTTGAATGTGAGCATGCCGTTTGATGAGTTGATGTCGAAGTCCTCGGAGTCGGTTCCCTCTACCGACCACGACAGCGTGGTCATGGCGTCAACGTCAGTCGCCGTGTAGGTGGCGACGACTCCCGTTCCGTTCTCATCGAACGAAGGGGCGGTGAAACCCGGGCCGGTGCTAGTGATGATGGGGGCCTCGTTGACGTTGTTGACGGTCACGGTAATGGCTTGCGAGGCACTGAGATTGCCCATTCCATTGTCGGTGACCTTCACTGTCACGTTGTAGACGTTGTTTGTGTCGGTATCGGCGGGCATCTCGTAGTTGGGCACGCTGGCGAATCTGAGTTCGCCGCTTCCGTTGATGGTGAAGGCTCCATCGTCGGTGCCATCGAGATCCCAGGTCAGGGTGTCCCCATCCTCGTCGGAGGCCATGTAGGTAGCGATAACCATGGTGGTCTCGGTGTTCTCGTTCACATTGAAGTTGGTCGGTGTTGTGTCAAAGGTGGGTGGATCGTTCACGTCTGTCAGGTTGATGGTCACGTCGATGGTGTCGTCCGTGGCGGTGTCAGCCATACCGGCGGCGTCCTTGCTGTCCCTCACTTGTACGGTCACGCTGTAACTTTTCTTCGTAGACTCGAAGTCGAAGCTGTGGGTTTCTCCGATTTTGGTCTTGATCTGGCCGTTGGAGTCGATTTCGAAGGACCCTGCGTCCGTGCCGGACAGAGAGTAGGTCAGCGTGTCGTTGTCGCCGTCGGTGGCAGTTATGGTGCCTCCAACGACGTTTACCCCGGCTCCGCTGTTCTCCGGCAAAGTGCGGGCGGCCGTGGCGTCACTGAATTCCGGCGCTTCGTTGACGTCGGTGACGGTGATTACCACGGGCAGGTTAGCGTCGCTGAGCTTGGGGTCCTCAGCGGTGCCGGTATCGTCCAGGCCGTCGCTTACGTTCACCGTTACTTCGTAGGTGTTGTCCGGTTCCATCCCTGATGGTGGAGTGCCCATTGGATCCTCGAAGTTGGGCGAGGCATTGAAGGTAAGCACGCCGTCGTCGTTTGAGTCCGTGGTTATAGTGAAATCCTCTGCGTCGGCGCCAGTAACGGTCCAGGTCAAGTTGGCACCGGAGTCCGGGTCGGTAGCATCGAATTTGGCGACCATAGTGGCAACGGCGGTGTTCTCGGCGAAATTGTAGGCGGCGAGGGTGGTGTCGATAACGGGCGCTTCGTTGACGTTGGTAACGGTGATGGTGATGTCTATGGTGTCATCGTCGGTAGTGTCGGAGGTGTCGTCCCGCACGCCGATGGTCACGCTGTAACTGGACTTGGTCTCGAAGTCCAACGAGGTATTTGTCGACAACTGACCGGTGGATGAGCCAAGGGTGAAGGAAGACGCATCGGTGCCACTCAAGTGGTAGGTCAACACGTCGCTCATGTCGGCGTCGGTGGCAGTGTATGCGTTGCCGATATCCGTTCCCGATGCCGTGTCTTCAGGCACACTGATCGTGGTCGTGTGGCTGGTACCGAATGTGGGTTCGGCGGCGAAGGCTAGGTCTGGGAGGAGAAGTAGCAGGGCAGCGAGGAGGGCGACGGCGACGGGGAGGCGGGGGTGGACTACCGGGTTCGGCACGGGGATGGCTGCCGGTGTCCGGGTGAGGGCTTGCGCGGCTGCAGGAAGGCGAAAAAGCGCTCTGCCCAGCTGAAGGAGCTCTGATTTCATTCTTGCAGGCATCTGGCGGCGCTGGCTATGTAGGGGGTCATCCGGGGGATACAATTTGGCGCTCAGGCAGACAATCCCCGGGAGCCATGGCAGGCTCGGGGACGTCCATGTGGATTGGCGGCATTTTGAGAGGGATGCGAACCAAGGAGATATGGCATTATAGCGATTATGTTAACTGATTTCTGTGCATAATAAAAAATTGACAATTGCGTAGCTGCGGTGTGCGAAATTTTCGGCCATTTTTTATTAATGTGCATAATTTTCCGGAGGTCATTTGCGAGCGCGCCAGACGGTTGCAGACTAAAGAGTTTGCCGATAAACGCCTCACTTGGTAGCCTGATCGATCTGCGGAAGCTATGGTTGTGGGCGTTAGTACGTCCCGCTGCTACATTAGACCCTGGGCGTAGATCATGCCTTCTGTTTGCGAGGCCTTTTCGAACCAACCTCGCTATCACCTGATTGACGGTGGCCGTGAGTTTCCCGTCTTCACAATGCCTTAATATTTGCTCTGTAACCTGTGCGTGACTGCCAGAAGGAAGAGGCGCTTTCTTCTGTGTCGACCACCCGATAAGACGGAAGATAGACTATGAACGAACCTGATATAGACGCGATACTGCGAGGGAAGAGTTCGCGAAAACGGTGGGTGATCCTGTCCGCGGTGGTCGCCGTGGTGGTCATCGCCGCGGTGGCGGCTTTCCTGCTGACGCGTTCCGACGGGACGGAAGTCGTAGCCGAGCCGGAACAGGCCGAGGCCGTGATGGGGCGGCTCAGCACGCAGGTAGAGCTTTCCGGCTCCGCATTGGCGGAACGGAGCGCCACCCTCAGTTTCGAAGTAGCGGGTGTAGTGGCCTCGATTGCGGTCGCCAGAGGGGACGAGGTTCAGACCGGCGATTTGCTGGGCACGCTTGGTGATGCCGAAGCGCAAAGGAGGGTGGAGACGACGGAAGTGCAGCTAAGGCTGGCCCAACTGCGGCTGGACAGCCTGCTGGCAGACCCGGATGCGTCGGCCCAGCAGGCCATCGCATCGGCGAAGTCGCAGGTCATTGCCGCAGAGCAGGAGCTGGCGCTGCTGTCGGAGCCGGCCAGCGCGGCGGACCTGGCCAGCGCGGAACAGGCGGTGGCGAGCGCCCTGGGTCAGCTCTCGAGTGCGGAGCAGGACCTTGCGCTTCTATCGGAACCGCCGAGCGCGGCAGACCTGGCCAGCGCGGAGCAGGCCGTTGCGACCGCGCTGGGCCAGCTTTCGAGCGCGCAGGAGGACCTGGCCGGGCTGGAGGAGCCACCCGGGACTGCGGACCTGGCGAGCGCGGAGCAGGCGGTGGCCAATGCGTTTGCGCTGCTGCTCAGCGAGGAGGAGGCCCTGGCCAGCCTGAAAGGAGGGCCGAGCGAAGCCGAAGTCGCCGGGCTACGTTCGGCGGTAACGCAGGCGCAAGTGCACCTGGCAGAGACCACGACCACTACGGAGGCACTGCTGGAGGCGCTAACGGAGTCCTACGATGCCTTCTGCGACCGCTACTCCGGTCTCAGCGCCAGCGACGAGGTCATCAGGGATGTCTGCCGGGCAGAGTTGGCGCTGTCGGATGACCTGATTACGGCGCTCAGGGACTCGTTCGAAGACCGGTCCAGCACCTACGAGACTTACGGGACATCGCTGATAGACGCCAACGTCGCATTTGTGGCTGCGGACGCCGACATGGAATCGGCGGAGTCGGGACTGGCCACGGCGGAAGAGAGCCTCTCCGACCTGCTCCAGTCGTTCGTGGAGGAGGTCGTATACCAGGCGGAGCAATCGGTTGAGGCGGCGAGGGCAAGCCATGCGGCAGCGGTGGCCAGAATGGAGGACCTGCGGGCGGTAGCAAGCGACGAGGATGTGTTCCAGGCCCAGCAAGCGGTCGAGGCCGCGAGGGCCAGCCATGCCGCAGCCGTAGCCAGGCTCGGGGACCTCAGGGCGGTACCGGGAGAGGAGGACTTATACCAGGCGGAGCGGGCGCTGGAGGCGGCCAAGTCGAATCATGAGGCCGCGGTCGCCAGGCTGGAAGACCTGCGCGCGGCCGCCGCCGAGGGAGATGTCGAGCGGGCGCGCGCCAACCTCGAGAGCGCGCAGGCAACCCTGGCCGGCGCCGAGGCCCAGTAGAAGAACTGGTGGCCGGAGCCACCGAAAACGCCATCGCACAGCAGCGGCAGGACGTGCGGCTGGCGGAGCTCACGGTGGAGGAAGCACGAGCCGCACTGACGGATCTCTCGGTGTTTGCTCCCTTTGATGCCGTCGTCGAACCCATAGAAGTGCAACCGGGAGACCGTGTTGCCGCGGGCCTTGCAGCCTTTACTCTGAATACTTCCAACCGGATGCTGATTTCGCTGACCGTGACCGAAGAGGAGTTGCTGGAGCTCGAAGCAGGCCAGACGGGTGTTGCATCCTTTGACGCGATCGACGGGGTCGAGTACCCGGTGCGAGTCGAATCCGTGGGCCGAGTGCCCAACTCGGAGCAGGGTGTTGTCACATACGACGTAGAGGCGCGAATCCTGGCGGGAGCGGAACTGGCGGAGGCGGCCGAACAAACGCCCGCAGGCGGCTTCAACCCGCGGGCAGGCGGATTTGGCGGCGGGCAGGCAGGCGGATTTGGCGGCGGAGGTGCGGGCGGTCCATTTGCAGGAATCGAGTTGCCGGAGGGGGTTACAATCCAGCAGGTGCGGCAAGCCATAGTCAGCGGCGAGCCTCTCCCGGAAGGGGTGGAGCTGCCCGCAGAGGTGGAGCAGTTACTACAGTCATTTCTTGCGAGGGCTGGCGGTGGTGGCGGTGCGGCAACGGGCGGTCAAGGAGGCGGCGCCGGGCAGACGGATACGCAAGGGCGGCGTCCGTTGCCAGCCGCGGGAATGAGCGCCAGCGTCACCATCCTGACGGAGATCCGGGAAGAGTCCGTGCTGTTACCGGTATCGGCAGTGCGACAACTGGATGGCGACTGGTTCGTCAGCATTCCGTCCCGCGGAGTCGGAGAGGAAGATCCCGGACATGAGCGAGTGTTCGTTGAGGTCGGAGTGTCGGACGGGACAAGTGTGGAAATACTGGGTGGCATCGAGGCGGGCGCTATCGTGCTGATCGGTGCAGACGGCGCAGGCATTGCCTTCACTGCCACGCAGCAGCAGCCTTCGGCGTTGCCGGGGTTTGGCGGGTTCGGAGGCAGAGGTCGCCCGTGATTAAACTCTGCAACGTCTCCCGCACCTACAACATAGGCGGCACAGCGGTGCATGCGCTGGCAGGGGTCGACCTGGAGGTAGGTCGCGGCGAGTTTGTCGCGGTCATGGGGCAATCGGGTTCCGGCAAGACGACGATGATGAACATCATCGGGTTGCTGGACCGCCCCAGCGAGGGCCAGTACATCTTCGCCGACCACGATGTTTCCCAACTTTCGGAAAGTACCCGGGCAAGGCTGAGGGGAAGCACCTTCGGGTTCGTATTCCAGTCCTACAACCTGCTGCCGCGCCTCACGGCCCTGGAGCAGGTAGAGGTGCCGCTGATCTATCAAGGCGTACGCAACAGGCGAAGGCGAGCTGCGGAGGCGCTGGCGCGGGTGGGCCTGCTCGACCGCATCGGGCACCAACCAACAGAGCTCTCGGGTGGAGAACAGCAGCGGGTGACAATCGCCCGGTCCCTAGTCGCCAACCCGCTGGTCCTACTGGCGGACGAACCAACCGGAGCCCTGGATACGGCTACGGGAGATGAACTGATGACGTTGCTGAAAGGGCTAGTGGAGCAGGAAGGGCTGACGATCGTCCTGGTGACGCACGAGCAAGATGTGGCTGCGTACGCAAACAGGGTCATACGAATGCGCGACGGGCGAATCATCGAAGACAGCGGGGCACGCCAGACTGCGCGCGATGCCAGCCGATCAGCGTGGAGCAAACCGGAAGGTAGTGCGCAGTGAGCCTGCTGGACACAGTCAACATCGCACTGCGGGCGATCTTAGCCAACAGGCTGCGTAGCGCGCTGACCTCGCTGGGCCTGATCATCGGCGTCAGTTCCGTCATCGTGTTGATTGCCATTGGACAGGGAACGCAGAAGGGAGTAACCGACAGGTTACAGGGCCTGGGAACGGACCTGATTTTCATCGAATCCAGCGCTGCCGCTACCACTTCCCAAGGAGGTGGGTTCGCTGGACTCGCTTCGTCAACCCTGGTAGAGGGCGACGCGAAGGCCATCACTGCCAACGGCATTCCGGGGGTCACATCGGCTGCTGCGCGCGTGGCCATCGACGCACAGGCCATTGTGGGAGCCAACAATGTGGGGGCGGAAATCATCGGCACTTCCAGCGGGTATGCCGAAGTGCGAGACCTGGCGCTCCGCTCGGGATCGTTCATTACTCCGGTACATGATGACGAACGATCACTTGTCGCGGTGCTTGGAGCGCGGGTCGCGGATACGCTGTACCCGAGTTTCGATCCGGTGGGGCAGGAGGTCCGGCTCTCCTTCGCAGGAGGGAGGATCACCCTAGCCTTCGTTGTTATAGGAGTGCTCGAAGAACTGGGAGGAGCCAGCGAAGCCAACGACCAGGTTTTCGTGCCGCTGAGCGCATCAGCAGGCCGTCTACGTTTCCTGTACACACCGAGCGGGGACCTGCGAGTTACACAAATTGACGTGCAATCAGAAAGGGAGGCTGACAACGAGCGGGTGAAGGAGGATATTACCGAGCTTCTCCTATTCCTTCACGAAACTGCGGAACCCGACTTCGTAATCCAGAGCCAGGATGACCTGATCAGCGCCGCCACCGAAGTGAGCAACACACTTTCTATCCTTCTGGGGAGCATAGCTGGAATTTCGTGGTGTCAATGGCGCTGAGAAAGTGGGCCACTGGGGCGGCGTGATCGTGTACCACTGAAGTGATGACTGACGGCAGTAAATCGGTCAGGGTGGAGACATTGAAGGAGCAAGAGGAGACAGCGTTGTCGGTGCGCCCTATTCTTCCTCGCGATCGTCTGGAGCTTGAGACGCGACGGATTCCCGGCTGCGCTTGAGCCGGTAGCTCTCGCCGTTCATCTCCAGGATGTGGACGTGGTGGGTGAGCCGGTCCAGCAGCGCTCCGGTGAGCCGTTCCGAGCCGAAGACCTCGGTCCATTCATCGAAGGGGAGGTTGGTGGTCACCATGACGGAGCCCCGCTCGTAGCGCTGGCTGAAGACCTCGAAGAGCAGTTCCGCGCCGGTTCTGGACAGGGGGACGAAGCCCAGCTCGTCGATGATCAGCAGGTTGAGCCGGGCCAGTTGTTTCTGCAAGTTCAACAGGCGCCTTTCGTCCCTGGCCTCCATCATCTCATGCACCAGACCGGCGGCGGTGGTGAAACCCACAGACATCCCGCGCTGGCAGGCGGCCAGCCCGAGTCCCAGGGCCACGTGGGTCTTGCCGGTGCCG
Organism: Dehalococcoidia bacterium; assembly: GCA_965261355.1. Classification (GTDB taxonomy): domain Bacteria; phylum Chloroflexota; class Dehalococcoidia; order Lucifugimonadales; family UBA3495; genus VXOI01. The sequence continues at coordinate 2,086,722 of OZ253464.1, forward strand.
CTGTTGCCGATGGCGATGACGTTCTCCCGGCGCTGGATGTATTCACAGCGTGCCAGTTCCATCACCAGGGCCTTGTTCAGCGACGGGATGGCCGGGAAGTCGAGGGTGTCCAGGCTCTTCACTGCGGGGAATCGGGCGGCCCGGATCCGCCGCTCCACCATGCGCTGGTGGCGGTCGATGAGCTCCAGTTCCGCGAGCCTGAGCAGGTACTGGGGATGATCCACATTCTCGGCGGCGCACAGGGCAGCCATCTTCCCGTACTCTCTCAGGAAGCTGGGCAGCTTCAGCTCTTTGAGATGGTGTTCCAATAGCAGCGTCGACCGGTCGTTCATGCCGCCCTCCTCCCTGTGAGGAGAGTCATGTAGTCTTGTGTGGAGGTGGTGCTGACCCTGACCCGGGGCAGGTAGGGATAGAGCTCCAGATCCAGCCTGGGCGGCCGTCCCTCCAGCCAGCACAGCATCAGGTGTTTCACGGCGTCAAAGCTGATGGCTCCCAGGTGGATGGCATCTTTCACCGCTGCGTGCACCTCCTGCTGGGAGAAGGTCTCCAGCAGCCTCAGCACCTGCACGTACTCCCGCTTGCCCCGCCGTCCCATGCGGGACTCCAGCAGACGCCGCAGCGTCCCGAACTCATCGGGGAGCTCCCATCCCCGCAGGGGTGCGGCCTGGTCCAGAGCTCCCGGCTTACGCTCCAACAGCGGCAGGTAGTGGATGGGGTCATAGACGAAGTCGTCGCGTTCGTATGATCTGGGATGCCTGGCAATGACCTCGGTTCCGCAGCTGATCACCACTGTGTCGACGTAGCCCCGTACTAGGACGTCCCGATATCCGTAGGCCACCGGCACCGAGTAGTCGTTGGTCCGGTACCTTACCAGCGACAGGGAACTCACCCGGCCTGCCTGCTTGTCGCACGCGTCGTAGGCCACCGGAGGCAGGGGCAACAGGGCGTCCAAGTCCCGCTCCATCCGCTGACCGATGGTCTCCGTGTGTCCCCTGAGCTTGCGGTCCATTCGCTCCAGGCATCGTTGTTCCAGGTAGGCATTGAGTGCATCGAAGCTTTCGAAGGACGGCACCGGCACCAGAAAGTTTCGGCGCACGTACCCCACCAGGCCCTCTACCTTGCCTTTGTCATTGCCCTTGCCGGGGCGCCCGAACCGGTCCTCGAACAGGTAGTGAGACTGCAGCTCGGTGAAGGCGCGGGTGCGCTGGCGCCGGCCGTCCCCCAGTATCTTCGCCACCGCCAGCCTGGTATTGTCGTAGAGGATGCTCTGGGGCACTCCGCCCAGAAAGGCAAACGCTGATACGTGCCCGTCCAGGAAGGCCTCGGTGGTCTCAGCCGGGTAGGCCTTCACGAAGCAGCCGTCGCTGTGGGGCAGGTCGATGACGAAGCAGTGAGCCTTACGCTCCACGCCGCCGATGACCACCAGGGCCTCGCCAAAGTCGCACTGCGCGTGTCCCGGCGCATGGGACAACGGGACAAACATCTCCCTGGTCTGACGGCGATTCTCTCTGACGTAGTCCTTGACTGTGGTGTATCCGCCGTCGTAGCCGTACTCGTCCCTGAGACGCTCGAAGATGCGCTTGGCCGTGTGGCGCTGCTTCCTGGGGCGCGCGAGGTCATCCTCCAGGATCCGGTCGATGACGCCGGTGAAGAGCTCCAGCTTGGGCCTCTTTGGCGGAGTCTGTCGCCGGTAGCCCGGAGGAACGGAGTAGGTCAGCATCTTGCGCACCGTGTCCCGGTCCAGACCGAACTCTCTGGAGACCTCCCGAATGCTCTTGCCCTCCACCATCACTGCCCGGCGAACCCGCAGATATACTTCCACCTTGTACATCCGTCACACCATCCAAGGGGTCGGATACAACCCTTATGGATGGCGGCGGACGGTCCAATTTGCAACCGCCGTTTGTCAGAGATTACCCGCCCGCACGGGACAATTTACCTCCGCCGCTTACATCGTTGCTGGTTGGTGGAATAGGCGTTATGAACATCATGCTGGTCTCGGTAACGGAGAGGACCCGTGAGATAGGCATCCGAAGAGCGGTGGGCGCCACCACGCGAGACATCGTCATGCAGTTCGTGACCGAGTCCCTGATGCTCAGCATATTCGGGGGCATAGTGGGAATCGCCATTGGCGTGGGGGCAGCAATCGCGGTCAACGGGCGGGAACTGGGAGGCCAAGAAATGGTGACTCTGATACAGCCGTGGAGCATAGCCGCTGCCTTTTTCGTTGCGGCGGGCGTGGGACTAGCCAGCGGGAGCTATCCGGCGTACCGTGCCACTGTCATCGATCCAGTCGTCGCCCTGCGCAATGAGTGACACCGGCAGCCTGAGCTTGTGGCGCTCCCGCACCAGGAGCAGCTGCCGCCTCGCTCTCTCTTCCCCTTGAACTTCTACTTGAAGCAGCGGAAGAACTGCGACGGCGGCTAAGGCTCTTCCACCGGACGGGTGGCGATACCGTAGGTGCCGTAGAAAAAGTGCGCGTAGTGGGTCGTACCGCCGGTCACATACAGCAGGTACTGCTCCGGGCTTTCCAGCATCGGAATAGTAGCGTCCGGGTTGTTCTCCAGTGACTGCAACTCCGGGTGATGCAGCCATTTGCCGTTCCCGTCCCTGGGTACTGCACGGCTGCCGATGGCTTCCCGCAGTGACACCCTGCAACGCTCGTGCAACCATTTCTGGGCGTCCTGCTTGCTGTACCCGGCTTCCGCGAGAATGACTGCCCGCGAAGGACTCAGCATTACGGGATGGTACGGACCAGGATAAGACGCCCGTTGGCTGGTATGCCCCACTTGCGCCGATTGCCAGCCTCGTATCCACTCGCCACTGCTGGCGCCTGGGTAAGACATCATGGAGGCGATGTTTTTCAGCGTGTCATTGTGATTCCTGGAACCCCAGGTCTACGTGGTAAGGCTGCCACGGGCTGAGCTCTTCGTTTTCGGCGATGCACATGCCGAACTTGGTGGGCAGGCCGATGAAGTTGGGATCGCCGGTCCCGGCCTTGCAGTAGCCAATGTTGATAAGGCACAGTCGCAGCGCCCGTCCGATGGATGTGTTGGCGCTGTTGACCACGCCGGGACCCATGGCGGACGTGCCGCAGTTGATGCCGGCTCGCTGGGCGGCAGGCCCGTTGACCAGGATCAGGGGGGCCTCGGTGTGTCCCGACACCTGCATGTCCCGGTGGTTCAACTCGGGCTGTGCCAGACAGTCAATGGCGGCCAAGAGCACTGGGAATTGCTCGGGACGGCAGCCGGCAATCACGGCGTTGATTGCGACCTTTTCCACCGTGGCAACTCCGAAGCCAGGCTCCATCACCATCAGCACGTCCTGAGGACTCCTGCTGGTGCCAGCCAGCATTCTCTCCACCAACTCGGGTGTGGGGGGAATGACCGGAATGCCGTCGCTCCAGTCCCGTTCTGCCAGGAACCGGTTCACGGCGACCAACCCTTCGGGAGAGCCGTCCATCTCCACGGTGAATACCTCGGTGGCGCCGCCGGTCTTCCGGTCGGTGACACGCCCGCGGGACACAGGGAAGGTGGTGAGTCCCTGGATTATGGCGTCAATCTGCCCATCCACCATGTTGCGAATGAAATCGGGTTGCTGCCCGGTGGTGGCGTGGGGAATGGTGACAAAGGGAGTTGTGGGTTGCCCCCACCCGTCAACGCAGGCCTGCCAGGCCCGGGCAAAGCTCTGGGCGGCGATGCCCACGGCGGGAATGCCTGCCTTTTCCATAGCGACCATGTCATGGCTAAGCCACGACGTGCAACCGCCTCAATGCGCCGTCGCGCCCACCATGGCATCGACTTCTGTTGCAATGCGGGCGGCCTCCTCGTCGTCAATGTGGACGCCCCTGCTGAGTGCCGGACGGCCTTCGCGCAGGTCTCCGCCGTAACGCTGGAACTTGACGGTGGGATACCGGCTTTGCAACTGATCGGCGAAGCGATCGACTGCAATGTCCGCTCCGCCGGTCATGTTGTTGTAGAGTCCGATGGTCTTTCCTTCAAAGGTTGTAAGCCTGGGGGCGGGCGGCACCTTGAAGTCCAACCGGTCGCCCGCGGGGGACATTATCTGCAGTTTCATGCCGTAGTTCCTTGTCGAATGAGGTTGCGTATCTGGATGGCGCTGCTGTTGCGAAATCGTCTACCAACCGAGCTTCAGTGAACTTGAGCATAATTGTGCGGTTTACCAACGTCAAACTGTGGCGACGGAACCCGGGGCCCTGTCTCCGGCCCGAGCAGCCATAGCCAGCGAGAGGCTCAGGGTCGATACTTAACTCACGCTTCGCGTGTGAGACAGCCAACAATCATGCTGCTTTGAAGCCTATCAGGGCATGGCAGGCTCCAGCCTTACCCCGAATCCACCGATGGGAGGCGTGAAGGGTGAGCGAATTGGGATGGGGGAGCATACAGCGGAGAAAGCCTGGGCTCCATTGGGACCGATGTGACAGGGCAGAGGGTTTTCAGTAGCCTCACCGGGCCTGGAGAGCGGTCTATGGAGGCTGGGAATCGCGTGATAGTGATACCGGACGCAGCAGGATGCACTCGCAGACCGGGCGGACGCGAGTTTGGAGGCCTTGGGTCGGTTGCGGATAGCGCCGTCAGGCTGGGAGTGGGATGCCCCCGCAGTCGGGCCAGGGCGAGAGTGGCCTGCTCAGCCCAGGGCCAGCCCCGGGCCAGCCTCGGGGAAGATGCAAAGTGAGTCTGCGCGCCTTGCGGGTAAGCCGTCCGGCCATAGAGAAGAAGCGTCGCCGCAGGGTCTTGGTGTTCACCAGTTGCTCGCCCAGACCGATGCGTGCTGCCCAACGGGCCAGGTTGTGGGCCATCACCTGTATCGCCAGCCAGGCACCGTTGGCGGCGAAGCGGCCGGATGGGAGATGATTGAGGCCCACGCCGTACTTGAGGTCTCGGATGGCGTTCTCGACCTCGGCGTGGCGGCGATGGTCGGCCTCCAGCTCCAGGGTATCCCCAGTCCGGTCGGTGATGAAGCCGTGATAGCTGTAGCTGGCGAAGAGGGCCAGCTGGGAACCGGGCGTGGGCTTCACCCGCCGGACGATGAGCCGCACCGGCGCGGCGTCAGGCTTGCTCCTGAAGGGAGTGTAAGCGGTCTCGGCCACGTCGGCGGCACCGTCCATCCAGTAAGGGATGGGCGTCCAGTCCGCCTCGGGTATGGCTTCCTCGGGTATGGCTTCAATGAGATTGCGCAGGCTGGCGCGCTGGCGGATGGTGATGGAGTAGCGGACATCCATCTTGCGGCAGACGGCGACGATGGCGTGGGCATAGAACCCGCTGTCGGCCCGCACCGTGAGTTGCCCCTTGGCTCCAGCATGGCGCACCCGTCCCACGGTCTCACTCAGGATGTGGGCGGCGCCCCGAGCGGCGTTGGCGCGGCCCTCGCGCAGCCCTCGCGCAGCCGGCACATCAGCACGTCGCCGGTTCCGGCGGCCACGGCGAGGAGCGGGTGATAGCCCCGCTTGCCAGTGTAGCCATGGTGTCGCGCCCCCTCCTGGGCCACCTGTAGGTCTCGCAGATGGTGGAGTCCAGGTCGATGGTCAGCGGCCCGTCGCCGGGTCCCGCCCCGGCGGCCCAGGCCTGGGCCAGCAGCTCCCGGCTCACCCGGTCCAGCTGGCGGACATGGCCCCACCGGAAGCTGCGCAGGAACGTCCCCAGGGTGGAGGGCGCCTTGACCATGCACCCCAGTACCGAGGAGGTCCGCCCCGCACGCAGCGCATCGGCGTCGTCAATGCAGTCGCCGCCCGCCAGCGCCGAGGCCACCAGCGTCAGCAGCTTGTCTCCCGCGTTCGCCCGCCCCGGCGCATCCCCGAGGTCGAGGTGACGGTCAACGAGTTCACGCAGGCCCACGTGCTGGGCCAGAGTGGCCGGAAGGAGCAGCCCAGCATTGTTGACCAGGCGGTGGTCGTCGAAGGCGATTTGGATGCGGTCGGGGTGCTCAAGTGGTAGCATCTGTTGGGTGCTCCTTGTTTTCTGGTCGGTTTCCTTTCTCGAAAACCATTATCCCAGATGCAAAGGAGCACTTTCTTGCCCCTTCACCACGCCGCGACCCTCATCTCTTCGGTGGATTGGGGCTTAGGCCCACGCGCTGGGCCAGAGTGGCCGGAAGGAGCAGCCCGGCATTGTTGACCAGGCGGTGGTCGTCGAAGGCGATTTGGATGCGGTCAGGGTGCTCAAGTGGTAGCATCTATTGGGTGATCCTTGTTTTCTGGTCGGTTTCCTTTCTCGAAAACCATTATCCCAGATGCAAAGGAGCACTTTCTTGCCCCTTCACCACGCCGCGACGCTTATCCCCTCGGTGGATTGGGGCTTAAGAGCATCCTCGCGCAAGCATCCCTCACCCTATGCCACGTACCTTACCTGCTTGCGGATGGAGTTTTGCTCCCAGTTGGCGATAAAGGGAGGCTGCAATCAGTTGGGATCGAGGAATCCGCTTCGGCGCATAAGGGACGGTTGCGCCTGTTGGAATGCCGTCTTACACTGTCGGCGCCTTGAACCGAGTGAAAATGCCAAGGAGGCAGGCCATGAGCGAACTGGACGATCGCTACGAACGAGGACAGGAAACGCGGCGGATGTTTGGCGGCGGCCAAATCACCCCAGGGCCGACAACGGGGGCATGGGACATAGCTCCGGACCTGGAGAGGATTCTTGGCGAGGCGCTGTTCGGCACCATCTGGAAGCGGCCCGAGCTGTCTCCGGTGCATCGGGAAATGGTGACACTGTCGTGCCTGATAGTCATGAATCGAGAAGTACAGTTGAAGCGGCATCTGAGCAACGCGCTGAACGTAGGACTCACCCCTGAACAGGTCGTGGAGTTGATCATTCACGACACCTGGTACAGCGGGGCACCGGCGGGCATCCAGGCGCTCACACTGTGCAAGGCCGTTTTTGAGGAGCGAGGCATAGACTTCACGCCGTCCCGCATCCACGATGCCGGCGAGGACCCCGACAGCCTGTTTGAGCGGGGAGACGAGTTTCGGCGAAATTATATGGGGAGCAACTCGGCGGCGCGTCCCGCTGCTCCAACGCAGGCCGAGAGGGAACTGGGGCGCACTACCGGAGAATACTACTGGGGAGCAACCTGGACGAGGCCTGGTCTTGATCTCCCTTCGCGGTGCATCTGCACCATGGCCTGCCTGGCGGCGTTAGGCCGGGAAGGGCCCCTGCGGAGCCATATCCGGGGTGCGCTGAACATCGGGTTCACGCAGGACCAGATCATCGAGGTATTCGGCCACATGACCTTATACGCCGGCATTCCGTTTGCCCGGGGTGCGATGGACGTCGCCAACGAGATTTTCGCCAGCGCGTGATGACAGCAACCGGGGCCCAGGGATCGTGTGCCACCAGCGTGGTGTCTGACGGCAGTAAATCGGGCTGAGTGGCGACGTTGCAAGAGCGGGAACAAGATGTGCATTTGCTTGGGGCCGGGATTTCCTCAGGAGTGATTCAGCCCTTGATAGCAGGGGCGGCCATCCCGATGCCTGCCGCCCCAGGCAACTCTAGAACATCCCTTGTGAGCCCTGCCTCCCCGAGGACGGGTGGGACCTCTCCAGGCTGCTCGAATATCAAGGCTGCGGGCCCGCTCGCCCCGGAGGCCGACGTCTATCGTCCGATGGTGTGGGGATCCCGTTCCAGCGCCTACGCCGTGTCCGATGCGGTCCAGCCCTGGGCCAGCAGCCAGACGGCGTCACAGCGTAATCAGCGGGGCCAGGTTCGGCAGAGGCGCTGCGTCCCGCCAATCTGCGCACATGCTGGGCACGTCGGACACCTACATCAAGGAAGATCGGCTCTGGTTGTGCTTTTGGGGGAAAACGGGTATGACGCAGGCAGTACGGGCTTTGGGTCTACGGGTATTGCAGCCACGGTGAGTGGCTGGCGGACGGGTGTGGCGCCCGCAGCTATGAGTTGTTCATATTGGGCTGTAGGGACGAGACGCGGGCTACCAGCTCCCCATGGCCACCGTGGCCGCTGGCGGGACATTTACATTCTGGTTGCGGACGCCGGATGCCCTGTCGGGGCAGGGCGGCAAGTGAGTGGCGATTCAGGGTGTGTGGTTTGCCTTCGGCCACGGGCAGGCGCGGGCAACTCAGCACAACAACACCAGGTGTCATGGGCGCCGCCGAGAATGCGGGCCACCCGGAGTACCTGCTGCGCCTCGCCGAGCTGGAATTCATCGACTGCCACCAGCGCATGGTTGAGCGGCGGATCCGCGCTGCACGATTTCCCGCTGTGAGAAGCCCGTACACCCTTGACTTCCCGGCCATACCCTCGCTGAACAAGGCCATGGTGATGGAACTGGCCCGCTGCGAATATGTCCAGCGCCGGGAGAACGTCATTGCCGTCGGCAACAGCGACACCGTCAAGACTGCGAAGGGACTGGGTTGGCCGCCTGCCGGTGCGGGATGTCCATGGGCTTCACCACCTCCGCCACCGTGGTCCACGAGTTGATGGAGGCCAGGGACGAGGGAGGCCTGCTCAACCTCCAGCGGCAACTGTCCCGCCTTAATCTGCTGATCATCGACGAGTTGGGCTTCGTGCCGTTGTCCCGCCCCGGGCGGAACTGCCCTTCGAGGTCTTCATTCAGCGCTACGAGCGAGGATCCGTACTGGTGTCCACCAACCTGCCCTTCGACGAGTGGACCGAGATCTTCGGTTCAGAGCGCCTCACCGGAGCGCTGCTGGACGTCAACGCCCCAGTCGCACAACTTCCCGGCGGTCTTGACTGTACTCAAGGGCCTTCGAAAGCGGTCGGAAAAAAGCAGATACAGGCTGCCGCAGATGCTCCAATACATGTCAAGGTGCGGCACTGGGTGCTCTAGACGAATTCTTCAGGGCCGAGAAGACTTCGCGAGCGACATAGCGTTTGAGACAACGGATGACCTCGGTCTTGCTCATCCCCTCCCCGGTGCGGCGGTCCATGTACTCCCTGGTCCGGGGGCACTACAAAGCCTGACCAGAACGATGCGATAGAGAACCGCATTGGCCTGCCGGTCGCCACCCCGGTTCAGCCAGTGCCGGATGGTCTTGCCGAAGGAGGACGGTATCGGACTCACCCCGCACAGCGCGGCGAAGGCGGCCTTGGTGTGAATGCGCTCCGGGTTACTGCCGGCAGAGACCAACAGTGCAGGCGCCGTGTCGGGTCCTACCCCGAAGATGCTGACCAGGGCCGGGCCGCCATCCGGGTGAGCCGTTCCAGCTCCGCCTGCAGTTCACAGATCTCCTTGTCGAGATGAAGGTAACGGCAGGTCAGGGACCAAAGGGTGTACTTGGCCGCCGTCGTGGAATCCTCGAGGCAACCCGGACGGAAGCTCCTGCACCGCGCCGCGAGGGCAGTGGCCGTCAGACCGTCGAGTGTTTCTCGCAGTCCGGACGGGGCCGTGACTATCAGGGCCTTCATCTGGTTGATGGCCTGGGTGCGAGCCTTGACGGCCCAGCCCTTGGTGCTCTTGAGCATGCGGCCCATCTCAATCTCGCCCTCACTCGACTTGGGTGTGGCGTTGGCTACTCCGGCCAGCAGCACCGCACGCGCTGCCGCCTCCGCATCGGTGGGTTCGTTCTCGCCCTTCCGGTATCGGATTGAGCGGTCAGGCCGGTTGACCTCGACGACGGTGAAGCCTCGACCGGTCAGGAATTAGGCAAGTCCTGCGCCATAGTGTCCGGTTCCTTCGACCCCGAAGGCGCGAACCTCACCCAGTTTTCGGGACCACCGGTCGAGCTGCCCATGCCCGTTACTGGTCGCTGAGGCGTAGCACTCGGCGAGACGCACACCCTGGTGGTCAATGGCACGGGCTACGTGCTGGTCCTGGTGAGTATCGACTCCGACGACCACCTGAACAGCGTAGATGACTTCTCGACCGACGACTGCTGTCACTTCTGCCTCCTGAAGGAGTAGCGCGTCGACCAGGCGAGCGGACAAGACTGCGAAGGAACTTGAAGTCAGGCTCCTATAAGGTCACTGCTCCAATGGCCGTTAGCGCCATATTGGCCATCTCCGGGTCGAGCCGACAGGTCAATCGGAAGGCATCAGGGTCAGTCAGCGACAGGGGCAGGTCCGAGCCGGGATGGCACAGCCTTATCATTGCAGTCAGCGACTACTCGCCCGCACGGAACAATTTACCTCCGCCTTTTACAGAATCACTATGGGATGTAAACCTACAAAAACTATAGGGCTTCAGCCTCGGCTCCTTCGCTCATTTGGCCTCGGGCAAACTGAGGTGTGGCAAATGCGGCTTTTTTGCAGTGGGGCGTACCTTTACCAGCCTTATGGTCCTCGATTGATGTCGACGGCGTGACCGAATCGATTCCGCTCCGGCTGAAAACATCCGGCAGGAGTTGGGATTCCCTTTGGCGATGGTGGAGAAGAAGGGTGGACATAGCCGCCTCTTAGCGCGAGCGGCCACAATGTCGTACAGTACAGGCTTGGCACTAGCCCAGCGGAATCTGGCCGCTTTCGACAGCTAGCGCCAAACTTTTCAAACAGGAACAAGCGGAAGATGTTCGAGATTATTGGCGGAATTTTGGGTGGGCTCGGCCTGTTCTTCGTGGGGATGTGGCTGCTTTCCGAGAACCTGAAGTTACTGGCGGGCCGGCGCCTCCGCACAATCGCCGCGAGCTGGGTACCCAACCGGTTCGCCGCTTGCGGCTACGGCATGCTGGCCGGGGGCGCTACCCAGAGTATGTCGTCCTTGACGTTTATCACCGTCGGTTTGCTTCGGGCCCACCTGACCACCACCGAGCGGGCATTTCCTTTTATTATCGGCGGCAACGTAGGCGTTGTCTCCATGGTGTTCTTTGTATCTTTTGATATCGAGCTGGCTGCTCTCTACGCTCTTGGCGCTGCCAGCGTGTTTATGCTAAGCCAACGGACGGTCAGGTTCCGCCCATTGGGCGCAGCGCTATTCGGACTGTCGCTGATGTTTGTCGGTTTGGCTCTGGTCAAAGGTTCTGCCGGATCCTTTTCCACCCAGCCGTGGTTCGGAGAATTCCTTGAGTTGGCCGCGCGTTCGCTGTGGATTTCCTTCCTGCTGGCCGCCATATTAACTTTCATTGTCCAGTCGACTGTGGTGGTGATGGTGTTCGGAGTCGGCTTGGGTGCCGTCGGAGTGCTCACTGCCGAACAGGTAATGATGCTCATCTACGGCTCGGGCTTTGGGTCAAGTCTGAGTGTCTTGGCGTTGTCATTTAACCTGACAGGTACATCGCGGCGGCTCGCCATGTTTCAGGTGATGTTCAATTTCTTGTCATGCGCAATTTTCGTCCCGATGTTGTACATCGAGATTTGGACCGGCGCCCCGCTCATGAAAGCTCTCATCCTTAGCATTCCTCTGGAATTGGCCAGCCAATTGGCGATGTTGACCATCCTGACCGATGCCTCTACCGCAATTCTGATTTTGATATTGCTGCCCCTTTTGGTGAATGTCTTTCCCCGCCTTTGGCCTGCCACGGCTATCGAGAGGCTCTCACAGGTTGAATTCGTCCGGAACCGTGCCTACGGAGCCGTTGCAGTAGACCTGGAACTCGCTGCCAAGGAGCAGCGGAGGGTGCTCGTGGCGTTCGGGTCTTACCTTGACGCAGTTCGACAAGAACAAGACATCGAAACATTGAGGAATTCCATCAGGCCGGTGATAAGGGAAATTCACGAGTTCCTTACCGAAGTGATATTGCGCTATCCTTTGCAGCGGACTGATGGCGTTAACTCGATGCTGGCCCAGCAGAAATTGATAACCTGGCTGGAAGAGCAACTCGCAGAATTGTGTAATATCTTGAACCAGATGCCAAAGGAAGAGGATCCCGATCAACTGAGAAGCGCTTTAGTCGAAAGTATCGATATAGTGGTACTGGTAATACTGGATGCATTGAACTCCGGGAATGCCGAGCAATGGTCGGAGGCGAGAAAACTCACCGACGACCGCACTGAACTGTTGCGCCGGTTTCAGAACGCTTACTTGGAGCAACATGTCAACCTCAACGAGACTGAGCGCTTGAACACCCTCAAAGCGATCAATGCTGCAGGGGAAATCTTCTATTTGTTGTCCAGAATAATCCAAGAAATGGAGGGTTTTTCAACCGTAGCTCCTCCATCACCGCGATAGACCCGCGGTGGATTCACATTTCAAGTGCGACACCTGGTTGCAGAGGTTTTTGGCAAGCATCTCGGCCGGGGTGTAATAGCCCAAGCATTTGCGGGAAGTATTGCTGTAGTTGTGCAGCAGGTGGTCAAATCTTTCGCTGGTGACTTCCGCCGGGTCTGTCTTGCGGGTCAGCATCCGGCGCATGCGTCCGATGGCATTCTCCACACCTCTCTTCCGCCAAGGGGAATGGGTATCGCGGAAGAAAGTCTCGATGCCCAGAGCATGGAGCCGGTGATGGCGGACGAATTCGGTCCCGTTGGCAAAAGCGACCCGTCCTTCTCCACTGGGGAGGGAAAGCACCCAGCACCTCATACAAGATGCTGGCACGCAACCACGTCGACCACATCCAAATCGCCTTCGACCACCACCGCTTGGTGGCCAACGCCGGTCTGCTCCTTCCGGCCACCTTGGCCTGGGGGAACTCGTAGACTATCGCCTTGACCTCGGCGGCGCGCTAGGGCGGGCCAACAGGGGGGACAAGCTGCTGACGCTGGTCGCCTCCGCGCTGGCCGGCGCGACTGCATCGACGCCGCCGATGCGCTGCGTGCCGGTGAGACGGCCGGTGTTCTCGGTTGCGCAGTCAAGGCACCATCCACCCTCGGGACCTTCCTGCGCAGCATTCGCTGGGGGCACGTCCGTCAACTTGACCGGGTGAGCCGGGAGCTGCTGGCGCGGGCTTGGGCCGCTGGGGCCAGACCCGGCGACGCGCCGCTGACCATCGACCTCGATTCCACCATCTGCGAGCACAAGAGCCTGCGCAATCTCATCGAGGCGATACCCGAGGATGCCTGGACTCCCATTACCTACTGGATGGACGGCGCCGCCGACCTCCCGTCTACCCGAATTCGAGCCGGGATCATCGCGCCTGTAGTTCCCTTGCTCCCTTCCGCTGTCCTCGCGCTGTCCAACGGTGGATTCGGTTTTAGGCGTGCCGCTCACCTGGAGGATTAGTTTGAACTCCTAAATGCCTGCTGCAGCCGCTTGCTCAGCGGCAACCCTCAAGTAGCTGGCGGGGATCTCCTTGAAATCAGTCATCAGTGAACCGAACCCCTCGATGACGTCGTCCATTCCATTGGCCCGCATGGCGTACCAATAAGTCGCGGTATTAATGGCGATGACTGGTTTCTTGAGCCACTTTTCCGCCTCTCCGGCCAGTCTCGCCATTGCCAGGTTGGTGCCGCACTGGACCAAGGCCTCAACGTCGTGCTCGTTCAGCTCTTGGAGGGCATCCATCAATTCTTTTTCCGCGACTTTGGACATGGCAGTGGGGCTATCGCAGCAAAGCCCCTTGATAACCACGACCTCGAAGCCGCAGTCCTCCAGGAAGCGGGTCACGTTCTCATCGGCCACCGGCCAATATGGTGTCAAGACGCCAATGCGCTTGATGTCACCGTAACAGCGGAGAGCCGCCTGACAGGCATCGGACCCCATTGCCACATTGACACCGGTCAGCTCCATCATGTGTTTCTTCAGTTCCAGGCTGCGTTGCAATCCTCCCCAGAACGTTTCCGAAGACATACCCATCACGAGGTAGTCCGGGTCGCAGGTCATCACCCGGAGCAGGGCGTTATCCCATTCCAGGCGGATGTTTTCCATCAGGCGGTTGAAGTCATCGTTGCCGCCCACCGGATTGTTGGGAATCCAGATGCGCACAATGTGGTTGGTCACGCCCCTGGGCCGCATCTCGTCGAATTCAGGCTGGACCGACGTGTTGGTGGAGGGCACCACAACGCCCCAGTTCGCCCGCCACCCCAATGAGTCAGGCATTGGTCTACGCTCCTGGATTGATTAACGCTGCGGCGATCCGCCGACGCGATCTATTGTGGTCTGGCCGATGTCTCGATCAGGACTCTTTCGTACAGGACCTCGATGATTTCGGAAGAAGTCATCAAATCGGCGTATTTCTGCTCCATGTCGAACAGGTTGGCATCGTGGGGACCCAGGGCACGATCACCGACGCAATCGGAAGCGACCACGGTCCTGAAGTTGTAGCTCATCGAGTCTATTACCGAAGCCCTGACGCACCCGGAGGTGGTGCATCCGGTTACGATCACCGTGTCCACGCCCTTGCTGACGTACCAGGCTGTCAGGTTGGTGCCGAAGAAGGCCGATGGCTGGGTCTTCCGCACGATGTATTCCCCGTCCCTGGGCTTCAACTGGTCCACAATCTGGCTGCCGAAGGCCTTTTCGGTGAGCTGGGTTAGCGCGGGAGCCTTCATTGTGAAAACGCCGGCGTCGGAGCCGTCTTCAGCGTAGACCACCCGGGTAAAGGCAATGGGTAAGCCAAGGGAGCGGGCTTCGGACAACAACCCCCGGGTATTCTCAATGGCTTCTCCTATGTTGCCGCCACCGAACTGGTCCGGATTGGCGAAGCCATTGACGAAGTCGACAATCAAGAGTGCAGGACGCTGGCCTATCCCGCTGCTATTGCCAAAACCCTGCTTTTGATAGATTTCCAGCTCACTCATAGTTATCCCTTCCAGACTGGACACTTCCCTTAAACCGGCGGTTTGTGGCGTCTCTGTGTAGATGGCGAGAGTATATCACTAGGTGATGCATCTCTCCGTTGCGTATTCCAGCGCTTCAGCAAAGGCTGGCTTTCCTCGGCGGAGCCCGACCGTCGAGGCGGAGCTCACTAAGCAGAACGTCGGTGTGGTGGTCATCAGAGAGGGCATCAACACCGCCGACGGCAGTGCCGCGGCCAAGCTCTTACGCAAGATGATCCTCGCCAGGGGAGACTTCGAGGTGAAATCCACCAGCGAAAGGATAAAGGCATGTGGGGACATGGCCAAGGCCGTTGTCTGCCTTGCTGCCCAAGACCCGCGCGGCCTCACGGGTGCTATAGTAACCGCAAAGGAGCTGGTGAACCCGGGTCGTCACCGGGCAGCGACCGCTGCCGCCAATAGTCCTCATGACCCAGGACCGTGGCGTTCCCGCTCCGGGACATTGGCGTCTATTTTCCAGATGACTGAAAGAGGGACGCAATGGCGCAAGTCTTCGATGGAATTACCGTCCTCGATTTCACCAACGGCCGTGCTGGCGGCGTCGCTACCATGGTGATGTCCGACTTCGGCGCCGAGGTAATCAAGATCGAGCCCCCCGGCGGGGAAAAATTCAGGGACGCGCCAGGTTCCATCCAATGGAACCGGGGCAAGAAGAGCATCGTCCTCGACCTGAAGACCCAGGACGGCCAGGACAACGCCCGTGCTCTGGCGCAACGCGCCGATGTTGTCGTCGAGAACTACCGTCCCGGCGTGGCCCAGCGGCTGGGCATCGACTACGACACCCTTCGTGCTGGCCATCCCGGCCTGGTCTACGCCTCCCTGACCAGCTTCGGCCTCCGCGGCCCGTACGCGCATTACAAGGGATACGACGCCGTGGTGGCAGCCAAGAGCGGGCGGATGATGATGTTCGCCAACCAGAACCCCAGGCCGGGTCCCAACTACGTCGTCACCCAAGGCGTCTGCCACGCCGCCGCCACTGCTCTCGTGCGCGGGATCACCTCGGCTCTCTACCTGCTGGAAAAGACCGGCCGGGGCCAGCACGTCGAGACCAGCATGCTGCAGGCGGTCACTACTTACGACCACGTTTCGTGGGTCCACGGCCAGATGATGCGGAATCGCCCGGACGAGTACCCGCCCGATCCCAACGTCGGCACCGGTCGCGGCAATCCCACTGGCTACCTGCCCGCCCGCACCAGCGACGGCCAGTGGATCCAGCTGGGCAACGTGGTGGAGCGGCTGTTCCGTTCGATGATGCACTCGCTGGATATGGACTTTATATACGAGGACCCACAGCTCAAGAACGCTCCCTATCTTGACCCGGAGGCCGTCGCGGTCCTGGAGCGGATCATGCTGGAGAAAGTCCAGCAGAAGACCCTGGACGAGTGGATGTCCATATTCCTCAGCAGGGAGGGCAACGCCGCAGCCGAGCCGTACCTGACCTCGGAGCAGGCCCTCGACCATCCCCAGATCCTGCACAACGGTAACGTCCGGAAGCTGGACGTTTCGGGTGTCGGCCCCACGCTCCAGCTCGGCCCTGTGGTGAACATGACCGCCACACCGGGCAGCCCCCAGGGCCCGGCCCCGGCACTTGGCCAGCACACCGACGAGATCCTGTCCAGCCTTGGGAACGGCGTTAAGGCCCACTCCAACGGTGCCGGTGTACCAATGCTCCGGCAGGCCCTGGAGGGAGTCACGCTCCTCGACCTGGGCACGGTAATCAACGGGCCTCTCGGTTGCGCCCTCGTGGCCGAGCTGGGCGCACGTGTGATCCGCATTGAGGCACCCGACGGCGACTGGGGGAGGATGGGGCTACCATTTTCAGCGCACCGCACCATGGCGGGGTCGGAGTGCATCTGCCTCGACCTCAAGACGCCCGAGGGCCGAGAGATCATGGGCAAGCTGGCCGCAAAGGCCGACCTCCTGCTCCACAGTATGCGTCCCGGCGCTCCGGAGAGAACTGGCATCGGCTACGAGCAGCTCAGAGAGATCAACCCCAGCCTAGTCTACCTGTACGCCGGAGGCTACGGGTCCACTGGCCCCTACTCACATCGCCCGTCAATGGCACCCATAGCCGGCGCAGTCTCCGGGGGCGGTGTGGCCCAGATGGGACGGGACGCCTTTCCGCCGCCCGACCAGCCCATGTCAATCGACGAAATCGCTGCCGTGGCCAAACAACTCAAGCGGGCCAATGACGGCACCGCTGACCACAGCACGGCCATGGTCAACGCCGTGGGGCTGGTGCTGGGACTCTATGCCCGGGAGCGCTCCGGCCAGGCCCAGTACATTGAGTCCACGATGATCAACGCCAACGCCTACCTGAACATCGACGATTTCTACTGGCACGAGGGCAAGCAGCCACGCCCACTGCCTGACCCGGATGGCTACGGCCTGCACGCCCTGTACCGCCTGTACCAGGCCGGGAGCGGCTGGGTGTTCCTGGCCTGCCTGTTCGACGACGAGTGGCAGGCCCTGTGCCGGGCCATCGGCCGACCCGACCTGCTGGACGATCCACGCTTCGCCACCGGCGAGGCCCGCCAGCAGTATGACGATGCTCTGGCCGGTGAACTGGCGGCCATCTTCGCCACTGAGGACCCGATGCACTGGGAAGAGATGCTCACTGCCGCGGACGTGGCCTGCGTCAAGGCCGAGGACAGGGGGATGTACTTCTTTTTCAAAGATGACCCCCACGTCCGCGAGAGCGGGCTCCTCACCCAGGTGGAGGCGCCCCGATTCGGCGAGTTCTGGCGGTACTCCCCGGTGGTAAGCTTTTCCGAGACTTCGGGACGGGCCGGCCCAGGACCGCTCAAGGGCCAGCACACCCGCTCCATTCTCAAGGAGCTGGGGTATACCGACGACCAGATGCACGACCTCAAGAAACGGAAAGTCGTCGACTGGGAGGAGGAGTAACAACCAATGGCGCAGATCATCATTCCCGCCGACACCAACGGCATCAGGGATAAGGCCGCTATCGTCGGTATCGGCGAGACCGAGTTCTCCTGGAACTCGGGCCGCAGCGAGCTACAGCTTGCCTCCGAGGCCATAAAGGCCGCCTGTGATGACGCTGGCATCGCACCGCAGGACATCGACGGCCTTGTCCGCTATGACATGGAGTCCAACCACGAAACCCTGCTGACGCAGTCACTGGGCATCAAGAACCTGCGCCATTGGGAGTCCGTATCCTACGGCGGAGGCGCAGGCAACGCCACAATCGGCCACGCCGCCGCCGCCATCGCCGCCGGGTACGCCAACTACGTGGTGTGCTTCCGCGCAGCCAACCTGCGCTCCGGCATGCGCCTCGGTCGTGCCAGGGGCCCGGAGCGCATCCAGAGCGGCGCCCAGGGCTTCGCCGCGCCTTGGGGCTGCATGGCGCCGGCACATCATTTCGGCATGTTCGTGCGCCGCTACATGCACAAGTACGGGGCCACCAGCCGTCATTTCGGGTGGGTGGCCGTCACCCTGCGGGAACATGCATCGCGTAACCCCCGGGCCTTGCGGCGGGATCCTATCACCATCGATGACCACCAGAACTCCCGGATGGTGGTCGACCCACTTCACGTCCTCGATTTCTGCCAGGAGAACGACGGTGCCGCCGCCGTGGTCTTGACCACCCCGGAGCGCGCCAGGGAGCTGCGCCACTCCAGCACCTTGACCCTGGTCGAGGCCGCTGCCCAGGGATCCGGACCCCGCAACGACGGCATCATCTATCGTCCCGACCTGGCCATGGCCGAGTCGGAGAATACCGCTCGCGACCTCTGGGCACGCGCCCGGCTGGAAGCGAAGGATATGGACGCATTCATGTTCTACGACCATTTCACGCCATTTTGCCTGATCAACCTCGAGACCTACGGATTCGTTCCACCGGGCGAGGCCAAGGACTTTGTGGAAGGCGGCCACAACATCCGGTTCGACGGGCAGCTGCCCACCAACACCCACGGGGGCAACCATTCCGAGGCCTACATCCACGGCCTGACCCATGTGCAGGAATGCGTGCGCCTCATTCGGGGCACGTCCACTTCCCAGCCGCCGCACAAGACCATCAATCGCGCCCTTACCTGCAGCAGCACTGCCCAGCTCAGTGGCGCCGTCATCATCCGCCGGGGATAGCCAGGAGCAGACATGACCCAGCATCAAGAACAGGACGCCAGATCCCGCCCCATGACCACTCCACTCGAGGGCCTGCCCCTGCCCGACCTGGAGCGTATACCCGACTATGAGCGTGGGTTTTGGGAGGGCACCCGGAACGGGGAGCTGCGCATACAGCAGTGCTCGGACTGCCACCTGTTCCGCCACCTGCCCATGCCGATGTGCCCGGGGTGCTCCTCCATTGACTACGGATGGACCAGTGTCAGCGGCCGGGGATTCGTCTACTCCTACGTCATTGTCCGACACCCTGTTCACCCGGCCATCGCCGAAAGGGACCAGGTGCCATACAACGTCTGCATGATCGAACTGGAGGAGCAGGAAGGCTTGCGACTGTGCAGTAACGTCCTCAACGTGCCCCCCGAGGACGTCCATATCGATATGCCGGTTCAGGTGGCGTTCTTCCCCGCTGTCGACGACCCCGAGGTGGTGCTGCCGGTTTTCCTGCCTGCTACGGAGTGAACAGGCTTCGCCTGAGCCCTCGGCTGAAAACCATATCGCAAACTCTCTCCTGGAGGAGACAGGCGTCCCTGCAATCACTGTCGCAATACCGGGACGAATAGGCTATTGAACAACAAACTTCCCCCTATTGTCAGACGGTGCGGGCCCAGCCCGGCTGAATCAACTGTCCTCGTGTAGTCATAGTTCGGATGAATCATTGCTTCAAATCATCTTCACGTCACCGCGGTATGTTGCATTTGGTCCTATTGATTGCTGTGTAAGTGGGCCGTAACTGATCAAGTCATCAAGGGGGCTTCCTGACATTCTTAAATCGGCGGCAGACCAACTCATTTCCCCGGCAATCCTGTTGGCCGCTGTCGCTATTGCCGGTTGCGACAGAGACGATTCATCTCCAGGAGCCGTGGTAGCATCCGCCGCAACCATGGCTGCCCGCCCCGCCCCAGCTTCGTTCGACGGAGACTCCACTCGGACCAGCGCGGGGCGACGACACTCAAGTCACTGGACTCAAGGGCAGCGGATGAGGAGGATCAAGCGGGCATGACCGGCGGTGCGTCTGCTAACTTGACGCCCGCAACTGTCCTCCCGCGCATACCGACCTTCCTACAGAAGGAGAGATGGAAGGCGATTCAGAATGCCATGCGCAAGGGAATGTCGCTGCGGGCGATCGAACGGGAGTTGGGGATTCACAGAGCCACCATCAAGAAATACATGGATGCCGACGGTCCTCCAGGGCGGAGGTCCCGGCCGGTTCTCACTGCGTCATCGTCCGATACAGTGGCTCCATAACAAAGTGACATTTATCCTGAACACTTAGCCGGACATTTTTGCTGGCCTTCGAGACCCCAGTAGTACACCTTCTTGCCGCCCTTAACACTGATGATCGGATGGGGAGATGAAAAAACCTGTTAGCCTTACCCGAACATACAACAGAGTCATTTAGACTTTTTGATGACATGTTTCGATTGTAAGACGTTAAATATTACATATATAATGGTGATATAATTTCGAAATCCACTTCTGGACGGTGTTTGTACGGAATTCGCCGACTATGAGAACGGCAATCGCTTCGACCCATTGCCCCTGCAAGCGTTCATCCCGCCCAGACCGGAGGTTCTATCAGCTGTTTCGACCACTCGAGCTGACGCCATGTTGGGACTAGCCGTGGGGAGCCCGGAAGTAGACGAACGGTTCGAGTGCGGTGTTCACCGGAAATAACTCCAGCCCTTCACATAGCAAACGTCCCAGGAGGCAAAGAAATGCCGTACCAACGATTGCCAAATCCCAGAATCATCATGGGTTTCGTGTTGGTTGCGCTTCTCGTGGTAGCGGTTTCCTGCGGTGGCGCCGGCGAACCCTCGGCGGAGCCTGGCGCCCCAGCCTCAACGGTCGCGGCCCCAACGCAGGCCCCTGCGGCTCAGGCACCGACGCCAACGGCAGCTTCCGCCCCGGGAACCCAGGCCGCCCCTGCGACGGCGACTCCGGCTCCGCAGCCCCGGGCGACTGCCACGCTCGCTCCGGCGGCCCCGGCGATGTCTGTGCCCGAGGGCACATTGAATATTGGCTACAAGGAACTGGGGACTTTTGGCGCTCATCCCAAGCTGACGAGCAGCTCAGTAATAGACTATGTCGGCTATATTAGTGGTCAAGGGTTGCTGACAGTTAACGCTGATGGAGACTTCTTGCCGAAGTTGGCCAAGGAGTGGAGCGTTTCCCCGGATAGCCTCGTTTGGACATTCAAACTCGAAGAGGGGATCCAATTTCACAAGGGCTATGGGGAGATGACCGCCGAAGATGTTTTATGGTCGATTCTCCAAGCGGCAGGGGAAAACAGTGTATCGGCTTTTGTGTCCCACTACAGAAGGCTCTGGGAAAATGAAGCCGGCTATGCGGAAGCTATCGACGACCACACCATCGAGGTGCATACCGGGGTAACCCAATATGACATGTTGCTTACTTTAACCCGCCCCTGGACAGGTATCGTAGTAAGCAAGAAGCAGTTCGAAGAGCAGGGAGACGAGGAAGCAAGCCGCAATGCCGCCGGGACCGGACCCTGGGAGATACGGGAGCACAAAACAGGGGAGTTCTGGAGGTTCGGGGCGGTTGAGGAACACTGGCGCAAGACCCCCAACTTCGCGGAGTTGGTTCTTTTGGAGATACCAGAGGAGTCAACCCGGCTTGCGAATTTCCTAGCTGGAAAGGTGGACACGATGCTCATGTCCGTTGACTCAAAGCCTGCTACTGAGGGCGTGTCCGGCGTGAAGTTCATGCGGGTTGAGGGAGGCGCTTCGGAACAACTCAATATAACCGGCAACTGGTATGTGGGAGTGGGCACCGAGGCGGAGCGGCCTGGTTACGATCCCGATCTACCCTGGGTATCAAGCAACCCGGACCCCGCCTCCGCTGAGTGGGAAAAGGCCAGGAAGGTACGCGAGGCGATGGCTATATCGATAGACCGTCAGCTCATCGTTGATACGCTCCTTAATGGCGAGGGAAAACCGTTGGTCATGTGGGGATGGGAGACCGAAAGCAGCATACAAAGGCTCGACCCTGATATCCGGGAGTGGCCCTACGACCCGGAAAGAGCCAAGCAACTTCTGAATGAGGCGGGTTACGGGGATGGATTCGAGATAGACGTAACACCGCACATTCGGGATATACCGGCCGAGACGGAGGCGTGTCAGGCCGTGGCTACCATGTGGGAGGAGATCGGTATCCGCACCAAGATACAGAAAATCGCTTTCGAGAGCATCGTCCCGAAGTTAAGGGCACGCTCTCAGGTAGGAGCGACCTGTCACGGAGGACCAACCCGGTTCGACCCCCTCAGCATATCCAGCGTCATATACCCAAGCACCGCCGGGGTCAGCCTGGGTTTCGACCACCCATTCGTGGACGAGAGATTGGCCAATGCCATCAACATAGTGGATAGAGATGCGCGCTTCGAGATTATGAATGAAGTGCATCGTTTCGCCTTTGAAAACGTTCTGGCGTCGGGGCTATACATCGTCAATCTAATATGGCCCTTGGGTCCCAGGATCGATGAATGGAAATCACACTTGGAATACGGAGACAGAAGGGTCCTGAGCGGCATGGAATACACCCCACACAGAAAATAGAGCGTTGGGGCAGCCACATTTTCAACTACATCTATGCAGGAATCCGCTGATCGTCGGCCGCTTGGCCCTTAGCCCGAATCCACCGAAGCAATGCGGCCTTTACGTTGGAACAAGGGGTAAAGGGCATGGGAATGCGGCAGTCGGGGTTTGGTCTCAATAGATGGGGCCCGTGGCACCCCGTAGGCGCATCGCGATGCGCCGGTGGGCACGGCGGTTCACCTCGTAGCTGAGGATGATCTCTAAACCAAAGCCAAGGTGAAATACGCAGACGCGTAGGGTAAATTTGTGAGGGAACTGGGTTAGCCGGTCTCAGGAGTAGCGGGGGGTTGGTGATGGGTGTGAGGGAGATAGACCGGTCTCTGGAACAATGGCAGATGGGGGTCAGGGATTTGCGCCGGCGGATGATTCTGGCGCCCACACCCAGGGAGCGGGAGCGGTGGTACGCCCTCTGGCTCTTGGCGCAGGGCTGGACAGCAACGGCCACGGCGGAGGCGCTGGAGCGGGACCCCCACACCATAGGACGGTGGGCTTCGGTTTTCGGCGAGGGAGGGCCAGCGGCCTTGATATTTGAGCAGACCGGTGGTTCCCCCCCGTCCTTGACGAGACGCAGCAGGCGGAGTTGAAAGGGGCGGTAGGGCAACCGCCCGCTGAGGCGGGCATCGAACTGGCCAACTGGTATTGGAAAGGAGTCCGGCAGTTTGTCTTGGAACGGTTCGGGGTCAGTTTGAGCCGCAGCAGTTGTCTGAACTGGCTGCACCGGTTGGGATTTGCCTTCAAGCGGCCCAAGAAGCGTCTGCTCAAGGCGGATGAGGGCAAGCGGGAGGCCTTCGTGGCGGAGTATACCGCCCTGAGGGAGGAGGCCCAACGGACCGGAGCCAGGATATTCTTCGCCGATGAGGCCCACTTCCGGGCCGATGCAGAGTTGCGGGGCAAGTGGGTACTGAGAGGAGAGGCTGCTCTGGTGGACTCGACCAGTCCGCGGTATGGGGAGAAGGCCAGCTATTATTCGGCGGTGTGCCTGGAGACGGGTGAGGTGGAGTGGATGGAGTTGCAGGGGAACAGCAACGCCGGGACCTCGGTTGACTTCCTGAAGCAACTGAGGGGAAAACACCCTGAGCCGATGCGGGTCATCTGGGACAATGCCCCGGCCCACCGTGGGGAGGCGATGCGGGAGTACCTCAGGACGCCTGGGCTGGAGTTGAGGTTGGTGAACCTGCCGGGGTACAGCCCGGACTTCAACGGGGATGAGGCGATCTGGGGTTGGGCGAGAGAGGAGGCCACCGGCAATCTGTGCTTGGGAAGCAGGGAGGCGGTGCAGGAGAAGGTTGGCAAATTCCTTGCCGGACTGGCCAGCCGCAAAGACGAGGTGAGACGGCGGTGCCGGACAGTCTTGCAGTCACGGGGCGAGGCGCTCCTGCGAGCCTCCCGGACCGATTCTCAGCCTCCGGCAAATGCACATCCCACCTTGGCTTTGGTTTAGGAAGGAGGCATAGTCAAGCTGCTCCCTGCGGGCCAAGGCGATGCGCTCGGGCAGGGTGGCGGCCATGGGCCTCAGCTGAAGCCGTTTGAGCAAAGGCGTGAGATCGTTTGCGCGGGTCATGGCAGTCCTTCATGTCGTCTCGCGGCGGTATTTGTCAGAAAGGGCGAAGACTGAGCTGGGCCGCGCGAAACGTCCTGAGGTCAGCGGCAGGGGCGGCTCGATGCACTTCGCCGACTGCGGCGAGGGGATGCTGGGTGCCAACGGCATCGTGGACGCGGGAATGCCCATAGCCACCAGAGCGGCCCTGGGCGCCAAACTGGAGGGAGGCGACGGTGTTGCCGTGGCCTTCTTCGGCGACAGCGCCTCTAACGAGGGGGCGTTCCATGACTCGCTGAACTTGTCCTCCATCTGGAACCTGCCGTTCATCCACGTCTGCGAAAGAAAATTGTCGTAATTCAGAAACATTAGGCCAGTGCTATTCACAGACATCCCGCACCCTGATTGCCCGCTATATGGACTTGTATCAGGTTAAAGTTGGCCGGTCAAACCTCCTTGGCATGCAGCCAGCAGCGTCCGGTGTGGAGACATGCGTTCCCGGTAGCTTTGGCCCTCGACGGTTATCTGGTACCTGGCGTTGGCCAGCCGGTCCAGAGCACTGTTTCCCAGGATGGCGTCCTCTAAGAGGGTGTCTCAATATACAACAGGTGGCCGAGAATCCGCTGGACTTCAAAGTGGGCCACTGGATTCCTGCTTTCGCAGGAAAGACGGAGTGGGTGCTGGCTCCATTTTGAGATAGTTACTAATACTACAGTCGCAGATGGGAAACGAATAGAATTGGGGCAATCAACGGGTGGTGATGTGAGGTTGTGGCAGGGCATCAGGATGAGGTGGCTGAGGTCACCCGGTGGGCCGAGGGCATCGAAAAGGTGCATGAGTGCATCGCGGGACGGTTCCGGCGTCCGGAGCCACGGCGGCGGACGCTGGACTACCTGAAGGGGTTGCTCAGCCCGGTGGAGCGCAAGAACGGGTGGCAATTGGCGGAGCGGGCAGGCGACGCCACTCCCGATGGGGTGCAGCGCCTGTTGTACAACTACCGGTGGGACGCTGACCTGGTTCGCGATGACTTGAAGAGCTACGTGATCGAGCATCTGGCCGACGCTGCGGCAGTTCTGGCGGTGGACGAGACCGGATTCCTCAAGAAAGGGGACAAGTCGGTTGGGGTGCAGCGTCAGTACAGCGGTACGGCAGGGCGGATCGAGAACTGTCAGGTCGGCGTGTTCCTGGCCTATGCCAGTGTCAATGGCAGGACTCTGCTGGACCGGGAATTGTACCTGCCCCAGGTGTGGGCGGAGGACTTGGAGCGCCGGCGGGAGGCCGGTGTGCCGGAGGGGGTGTCATTCCGGACCAAGCCGCAACTGGCGCAGCTGATGCTGGAGCGGGCGGTGAAGTCGGGAGTGCCCTTCGGCTGGGTGGCCGGGTACGAGGTCTACGGCAATGACCGCAACCTGCGGCTGTGGCTGGAGCGGCAGGGCGTTCCCCACGTGCTGGCCATCAAACGCAGTGAGAAGCTATGGGCTTTGACGGACAGGGGACCGCGTCAGGTGAAGGCCGACCGTCTGGCGTCCGGAGTTGAGGAATGCGCGTGGGTGAGGTGCAGCGCCGGGGACGGAGCCAAGGGACCACGGGTCTACGACTGGGCCACGGTGGATATACGTCCCCTGAGGGAGCCTGGCAAAGGCTATTGGCTGCTGGCGCGGCGCAGTCTGTCCAACCCCGAGGAACTGGCCTACTACGTCTGTTACGGCTCGGCGGGAACGACCCTGGAGGAACTGGCGAGGGTGGCCGGGACCCGGTGGGCCATAGAGGAATGCTTCGAGGAGGCCAAGGGACAGGTGGGGCTGGACCAGTATGAAGTGCGGAGGTGGGACGGCTGGTACCGGCACATCACGCTGTCGATGTTGGCCCACGCGTATCTGTCCGTGATCAAGCATCAGGCCATGGAACAGGGAGAAAAGGGGGCCACTACGGCCCGGATGAAGAACTGATTCCCATGACAGTGCCCGAGGTGCGCCGGCTGCTGACCCGCCTCGTATGGACAGAGAACCAACCGCCTGATTTCATCCTGTACTGGTCGTGGTGGAGACGCCGCCACCAAGCAAGAGCCCGGCGTTGCCATTACAAACGGCGCCAATCTAATCTGCGACTGTAGTACTAAGAGGGTGTCTAAAAAGGGTGAACCTGGGATAGTGGTACGAAGGCAGGAACCCGGGAGTTGGTTGTAGTGTGGAGGCATGGAACGACCTGCTTATGCTAGCGATGTCAGCGACCGGGAGTGGCAGTTTTTGGAACCGTTGTTGCCGCCGCCCAAACCTGGAGGGCGACCGGTCAAGTATCCGAGGCGCGAGATCGTCAACGCCATCCGCTACCTGCTGCGCACCGGCTGCTCTTGGCGGATGCTGCCCCACGACCTGCCGCCTTGGCGCACCGCATTGCATTATTTTCGTACTTGGCGTCGGGATGGAACCTGGCAGCGAGCCCACGACACGCTGCATGTCATGTTGCGGCAAGCTCAGGGCCGCCAGGCCACCCCCAGCGCGGCCATCATCGACAGCCAATCGGTGAAAACCGCCGAAAAAGGGGGCCCAGAGGGTACGACGCGGGCAAGAAGGTGAAAGGGCGAAAACGCCACATCGTGGTGGATACCCTGGGACTTCTGCTGGCGGTGGCGGTGCATCCGGACGACATTCAGGATCGAGACGGTGCTCGGCTGGTATTACAACGGCTGGTGGGTCGATGCCACCGGCTGCAGGTGATCTGGGCCGACGGAGCCTACGGAGGCAAACTGGTGGATGGGCCCAGGCGACCGCCGGTTGGAGCCTGGAATTGGTGCGCCGTCCCGTTGGGCAGAAGACCTTTCAAGTATTGCCCAAGCGTTGGGTGGTGGAACGGACCTTCGGCTGGCTGAACCTGCAACGGCGGCTGAGCAAAGATTACGAGGCATTCACCGAAACCTGGCTGTACATCTCCATGACCGGGCTCATGCTACGCAGACTCACCCGCTTTCCGCCTTTTTAGACACCCTCTAAGAGGCCCAGCCATTCGTCCACGGCCCGGTTGCTGGTGATCATGAAGCTGTTGGCCCCGTTGCTGGGCTGCATCAGTCCGGTAGCTGGGGACGTCAAACTCGAGGATGACGGAGTGGTGCACCACCCGGTCGATGGCCGCGGCGGTGGCCATGGGGTTGGCAAAGATGCGCTCCCACTCGGAGAAAACCAGGTTTGACGTTATGCCCAGGGACCTCCGTTCGTAGCGTTCGGCAATGAGGGTGAAGAGCACCTCGGACTCCTCGGCCCCCTGGGCAGATAGCCCAGGTCGTCCAGAAGCAGGAAGTCGAAGTTGTCCAGCCTGCGGAGCCGGCGGGGCAGGTCCAGGTCTTGCTTGGCGGCGAGGAGTTCCTGCACCAAGCGGTAGGCTGGGGCAAAGAGGACGGAGTGGCCGGCTTCCACCAGCCGGTGCCCCAAGGCGCACAGGGCGTGGGTCTTGCCGGTGCCGGGCAGTCCGAATGTCAGGACGTTGACGCCGTGCTCCACGAAACTGCCCTGGGACAGATGGTCCAGTTGATGGCGCAGCGCCAAGGGCATCCGGTGGTGCTCGAAGGTCTCCCAGGTCTTGCCCAAAGGCAGCCTGAATTCCCGAAGCAGCCGGATGATGCGTCGCTGGCGGCGATCCTCGGCCTCCTGTTCCAGCACCTCGAGGAAGATGGGCAGTGCGTCGCCGTGGCCGGAGGCGGTGAAACGGTCCACCGACTGGGCGCCCATGGTGGGCAGCTTGAATTGGTGGCACAGCCGGCTGACGCGGTCCTGCATGACGCTGGTGTCGGTGTTAATCATCCACACACCGCCGCCACTGCCAGACTGCTGGTGAGCAGGCCGTCGTAGATTTTCAGGTCCGGCTTCCCGGACCAAGCCAGCGCCGGGGCCTCGGGAGGCTTGGGCGCGGCCAGGTCCCGGACCTGGGTGTAGTCGAAGGGCTCACCCGCCTCCAGCAGCAACGACAGGGCGCTGTCCACCGTGGCCTCCATGGTCGTGGCCGCAAGGTGCATGATCCGCACGTACTCCACGTCGGCACGCTCGCCGCGCCACTCCTTGAGCGCGTCGTAGGTCAGCCGGAAGGGCATGGTGGGAAACAGCTGCTCCCGGAAGCGGTAGCGAGCGAAGGCTCCTGGCTTGCGCACCAGCGAGCCGATGACGTGGCGGTAATTGACGTTGGCCTCCCCTGCGCCACGCACCCGCGCCATACCCTCCACCAGGTGGCCCTTGTAGTACACTTCCACCCAGTCGGAGTACAGGCGGATCTGCACTTCCCTGCCGATGAGACGGGAGGGGACGCTGTAGCTATGTCCCGCTACCTGGATGGTGCTCCACTTGCGCACCTTGGACTGGTAGTTGACGTATTCCGGCATGGGAGCTGGTGGCAGGGGCCGTAGGCAAGCCATTTCCTGCTCCAGCTTCCCCCTCACCAGGCGATTGCTCTTCTCGACCATCTGCTGGACGAAGCCGGCGTAATCGTCGGCGGTGTGGAAATCGCGGCTGCCGCGCAGGATGAGGGCCTGGTCCACGGCATCCTTGAGGCGATAGTGTCCCTGCTCGGCGACGCCGTTTTCATGGCTCTGGCCACGATTGATGCGGGTGGAGCGCAGGCCGTAGTGGTCCAGGAGGGAGGCGTAATTGTCGTTTAGTGCGCGGCCGCGGCTGCGGCGCATCTCGCGGGTGGCGGCAGACGTATTGTCGCTGCGCACCACCTCCGGGACACCGCCCAAAGCCCAGAGGGCGGCCTGCAGTCCCTGCTGCAATGCCAGGAAGGTCTCGCCGGTGGCGACCTCGGCGTAACGCCACCCAGAGTGGCTGAGGATCATCTGGAACAGCTGGTGGGGATAGATCTGGCCAGCGATGGTCACGCCCAGGGCATTGCAGTGAGTGAAGTCGAATTGGGCTTCCCGACCCGGCGGATGCTCCTGGGGGAAGAACACCTCCTGTTCGGGACCGTTCAGCGCTCGCCTCCTGCGCCTGTCGAAGGGCCGGTAATCGTCGTTGCAGGGTGCGCAGTTGTGAGGCGCTGAACCGGCCGGGATGCCGCTCCTCCAACCATTCGATAATTGTCGTTGCTTTCAGCTTGCCCGCTGGATCACCTTGCAACAGGGGCTCAATTTCCTCCTCCCACACCCCGTCGAAGGGGTCGGGCTGGGTGCGCCACCAGCGCTCCTGGCTGGTCTCCGACGGCAACGGGCCGCTCTGCCACTTGCGCGCCGATCGCACGCTCATCCCAGCCATGGCCGCCGCCGTCTCCTGAGTGTTTCCTTTCATAAGTCTCTGCCTCAGTAGCCTGACTTGTCGGTCCGTAATCAATCGGCACCTCCGCACCGAATGATTACCTCTTATTGACCGGCAAAAACAGTAGACGCTACCGGCAGGATTAATTGTCGTCTATCAACTCCCAAACCGGCGAGGCAGTCCTTTCGTATTTATTTATGAAGGATAGCGGTGGCCCTGGTATGGAACGCCCGGTAACCCAGAAAAGCGACAGGCACAGATTTACAAGGAGGATATCCATGAAAGACTTGCCGACGACAAGGAAAAGAGGTTTCTCACAATCGCTGTTGTGGTTCGCAATTGCGGCCGCCGTTATTATCACTGCGGCCGGAACGGCTGTCATACCACGAACAGCCTGGGCAAACTCCCACGACCCGCCCGAGTTAACAGCTGTGTTCTGCCACAGCGACGGGAATATAATGCTGTGGCGCACAGGGAACGATGGCTAGGTCGAAGCACCGGAGGGGTGGAAGGTCGAGAGAACGCATCGGAGTTCTCAGGGAAACAGCTTCGTGCAGACCTTCGCCTTCATCGGCTCCGAGGCCGATGATCTTCTGACAGTCAACCAGGACCGCTGGCTTTGGACAGACACCAGCGCTGACCGGAACCTGCCCTACACCTACCGGGTCAGGGCCACCAACGTTGATGGATCAGACATGGACGGCAGGACCTGGTCGCGGAGTTTCGCGGTCGACTGCTTTGCAGATGCCTCAGAAGAGCCCGGCATATCTCTTCCAGTATGCCAAGACAACGGTATCGCCATGCTGTGGCGCACCAAGAACGGTGGTCAGGAAGGAGCGCCTGAGGGGTGGAAGGTCGAGCGAACGCTTCTGGATCCAGAAGGAACCGACGTCGTGCAGACCTTCCCTTTCACCGGAGCTGACGCCGACGCTCTCCTGACTTACGATGACCGCTACTGGGAGTGGGTCGATACGAGCGCCGACCGGAATGTGGAATACACCTACCGCGTCAGAGCCATCAACACCGACGGGTCTGACAAGGAGGGCAGAAACTGGTCAAGGAGTGTCTCGCCCAATTGCCTGCAAGGTCCCCTGGACCAACCCGGCGTATCGGTGCCCAGGTGCCAGGACAACGGCGTTTCGATGTTCTGGCATACCAACAACGGTGGCCAGGACACCGTACCCGACGGGTGGAAGGTGGAGCGCAGGCACTGGGATTCTGACCGCTGGGTCGTCCAGACCTTCACTTTCATCGGCGCTCAGGCGGACGCTCTCCAGACCTTCAACGATGACTACTGGGACTGGGTGGACACAACGGCTGACCTGGGTGTTGCTTACACCTACCGGGTCAGAGCCATAAACTCAGATGTGTCCGATACGTCCGGCAGATTTTGGTCCCGGCGGGCGCCAGTGGAATGCGGACCTGCGGTCGCGTAGCCGTATAAGAAAGACCAGCCGCCCATAGAACCTAAACCAAAGCCCTCACGCGTATCCACTTTGAGGTAGCGGGTTGAAAAAGGTCGGTCTTTCCGGGTAAGGAACGGGTTGCTAAGCTCCGTTGCACCAAGGGAGGCCGACCATGCCATCGTATCACTGGGTCGCTAGTTTTTCACTGGGTCGCTAGCTTTCTGAACGGCGCTCTGCCGCAAGTTCGAGCCACTCGGCGGACCAATCTGGCTCTGCTCACCACGGCGATTCCGGGTCGCGGCAGCCTGGTCATTTCGGTGCTGGTGGACTCCATGGAGTATGCCGAGTGTCGCTGTAAACACGGTGAGAATCTGGCCCGGAAGTCCGGGCACGGTCAGACCCTAAGTTTCCGGTTCAACCGAGATGGGAAGGGGTGGAGGATATTCGTGTCGACCGCAGTGGGGCCCGTTCCGGTCGTGGCGGACCGGCGCCTTGGCGTCGTCGGGATTGACGTCAACGCCGACCATACGATCGTCGCGGAGACAGACTCCTCCGGCAACCCGCTCCGTTCTTGGCGGATGCCGTTGGCGACTCATGGCAAGTCCCGTCACCAAGCAGATGCCCTCATCGGATATGCCGTGGCGTATATAGTTTTTCACGCCGTGGAGGGGGGCAATCCGGTGGCAATTAAGCGCTTGGACTTCGATAGAAGAAGGCTGCCCTAAACGGCGAGCCACGCAGGCATTCCAAAACGCTCTCGTTCTTCTCCTACATCCGGATACGAGCCTTCTTTCACTCTCGCGGTGCCGGTGTAAGGGAGTTGAGGTTGTGTAGGTTATCCCGGCGTTCAGTTCTGTAATCGGCCGGGTGAAGTTCATGGAGCGGTATGGGCTCAGTGTCCACCAGGCTGGAGCCCTGGTGCTGGCCCGGCGTTTGCTCGGCTGTTCGGAGCGCGTCCCCCGCGGCCGGGTGGCACACCCTGGGGAACCGCGTAAATGTTGCCTTCCGCCTCCCTGTGAGGAGGCGTGAGAATCCAGGGTGGCCGCACTTGGGTGCAATCTCTGGGCAGCTGAGACTGGCGCTTGCAGCGCAATACCAGATGTGGAAGCGGAGACGCAGACCCGATCCGATTCAGGCTGCCGTCCGTGGTGAAACACCCGCGGTGGTCTGAGCGGTGATGAGATCTGTGTGCCCGGATAAGAGTCCCGGCGGAGTCCCCTGAGCTGTGGGGCCGCGGCGCGGTAATGGCCACGGCTTCAGAACATGTTTTCTCAATCATTGCGACTAAAGTCAACATTTTTTAAAACGGCGGACACACGTGGGCATCAAGGTCAATCGGGGCCATCGTGGATTGGAACAGAAAGCCGTCGGGCGAAGCGAAGGCGGCAGCCAGTCCCGGGCTACGACCCTGCCTTCCCAAGGAAACTGATGGAGGACGGGAGCGCTATGGCTCCCGCCCTCGGCACTCCCCTGCCACTATTGAGCCTATTAACCAGATGTATGTGATATGAAGGAACAAATGACCAGCGAACACACGATCTGTGTTCCTCATGGAATGGCTGCCGGGGCCAAAGGTTTTCCAGTGAAGCTCAAATGGCGTTTCTATCGAGAGGCGTTTGCCTTACGGGCCGCCCGCCATGGCTTCCTGGTAAACCGCCTGCCGAGGTCCCGTTCGATCTCATGCCATTTCCGTTCATCCTCCGACGTGATGAACGTGACCGCCTCACCGGAGCGGCCCATGCGGCCAGTCCGTCCGACGCGGTGGGTGAACAGATTCTCCGAGTCCGGCAGGTCATAGTTGATGACCTGGCCGATACCATCGAAGTCCAATCCCCTGGCGGCCACATTCGTCGCCACCAGGATCGGCGCGACGCCGGAGCGAAAGTCCGTCATCACCCGTTCACGTGCGCCTTGGCTCAGATTGCCCTGGAGCGCTCCTACAGGGTAGCCCAGGGAATCGAGTTGCCGGGCCAGATTTTTGACTCCGCGCTTGGTCTTGCCAAAGACAATAACCGGCGCATTTTCCCGGCCGTCCAGCAGAGTTCGAAGGGCTTCGAGCTTTTCGCTCTTCTGAATGGTGTAAACGAGGTGCTCCACGGTGGGGGGCGCGTGGAGGCCCGCGTCAACCTCGACCGTTACCGGATTGCGGAGGTGCTTCGAGGCAGTCCGGGACACCCACTCAGGGATCGTTGCGGACAGGAGCGCTGTCTGCCGCTCCTTGGGCGTGCGGGCAATGATAGCTTCCACGTCCGGGGCGAACCCTCGGTCCAGCATTTCGTCCGCCTCGTCCAACACCATAAATCTCACGGCGCTCAGGTCGAGCGTCCGCTGGCGCAGGTGGTCCAGCGTCCGGCCCGGAGTGCCGACAACCACCTGGGCGCCGTTCCTCAACGCTGCATATTCCGGCCTCAGGGCCCGCCCGCCATATAGGAGCGCAACGCGGATTCTCCGCAGGGAAACCATGGCCTGAATGACCCCGGCCACTTGCATGGCCAACTCTCGGGTGGGCACCAGCACAAGGGCCTGCACGTGTTGGAGCGACGGGTCGCACATCTCCGCCAAGGGTACGGCGAACGCCAGCGTCTTCCCGGAGCCGGTACGCGCCTGGCCGATGAGGTCTCGCCCCGCCAAAAGGTAAGGAATGGCCTTCTCCTGAACGGGGGTGAGATTGGATATGTTCATCCGGGATATTGCCGTTTTGGTAGTGGCATCCAGAGACATTTCGGAAAACGTGGCATCGCTGACCGGGGCACTTTCAACGGCTGGGTTACTTTCAGAACGCGGCCCGGTGGACTGGTCTGTCCGGGTGGAGCCGGCGGTGGCCGCCGGGGAATTCCCCTGTTGACGGGCTTTGAAGCATGGGCGGCAATAAACCGGCTTCCCCTGGGTTGGCCGGAAGGGAAGGGTGGCGGACATATTGCAGTCGTCACAAACCGTCAGGTGCGCGGTACGGCTGGGGGTGCGCTTAGACGGAAGCGGGCGGGCAGTCGGAGAGCGATAAGTCATACGAGAACGGACTCACAAATTTAGAATGGCGACACAGGTGGATCAGCGAGGAGGTGAACAAGAAGAGAGGCGGAAAATAGGGAGAGGGAAACGGTCCGTTCTTGCGTCAAACCTTGGCAATCTAATCAAGTGTGTTCTCCTATTCTAGACGAAAATGACAGATTCTGCCCAGCCTGGATATAAACTACGACAATAATCTCACCTTCCTGTCATCATAGAATACTGGGGGCTGACATTTGACTGGCCAC
Source organism: Dehalococcoidia bacterium (assembly GCA_965261355.1). Taxonomy (GTDB): domain Bacteria; phylum Chloroflexota; class Dehalococcoidia; order Lucifugimonadales; family UBA3495; genus VXOI01. Next base: position 2,120,546 of record OZ253464.1, read on the forward strand.
CAGAACAACACCATTCGCAACCTTTTGGTCTGCCGCCCGAAATCAGATGCGCAATCGACGTCAGGATTCTTGACCATAGACTTGTGGCCTTCTGCCCAAATACTGAGCCAGTCTGAATGCCAGTTCTGTGAGATGATCTAAACTGAAAGTTAAGAGGACCGTTTCATGAAGAGTTCAGGTAAGGCCCGGCACAGGTGGCCTACGGCCTGCGCCGGGTGGAGGAGGGAACAGTGGTGTCGCTGGTGGCGGAGGTCTGCCGCGAGACCGGTTCCGGTAAGCAGAAGTTCTCCAAGACCTGTAGAATTCCCGCCAGGCCAGCTTGAAGGAGGCCAGAGTCCATTATGAAGTTTGCCCTGTTTTTGCTGGGTTCATGGACGGAACGGGAAACCAGCGCCCAGAGCCGGATCTTCGGTGAAATGCTGGAGCAGGCAGAGTACGCCGAGGAGCTGGGGTTCGATTCGATCTGGATCGCGGAGCATCACTCCAGCCGGTATGGGATCTGTCCCTCGCTGATGCCGCTGCTCAGCAACATCGCCGGCCGCACCAAGAAGATACGGATCGGGGCCGGCGTTAGCGTCCTGCCTTTCCACAACCCCATTCTCCTGGCCGAAGAGAGCGCCATGCTGGACGTGTTAAGCGACGGCAGGCTGGACTTCGGGGTTGGACGCGGTTCGGCCGACTACGAGTACGGCAATTTCAATATTGACTTCGACTCGAGGGATGCGCGAACCCAAGAGGCCCTGGACGTTATCCTGGGTCTGTGGACCCAGTCCGACTTCAGTTTTCATGGTGAGTTCTATCAGGTAGAGAACCTTACGATTGCTCCATGGCCCGTGCAGCAGCCTCATCCCCCAGTGTACCTGGCCGTCTCGCGGACGCCCGCCAGCGTGGACGTTGCCGTGGATCGAGACCTGCCCATCCTGACGAGCTTCTCCACTCCGGAGGCTGACAACCTCGGCCTGTTCTCCCTCTATGCCGAACGCTCCGCCGCTGCGGAAAAGAGTCTGCCTGTGGATGCGATGCCCTACTTCCGGTTTGTGTACCTGGAGGAAGAGGAACAGGCAGCGCGGGAGTACCCCCGGCAGTCTCTGACCTGGGTCCGGGACCTGGCGGGTTACCGGCGGACCCTGACCCGTGGCGATGAGATCAATATGGACCTGGACCACTGGCGGCAGAACCGCACGGTGGAACCGGCCAGCTATGAGTCTGAGCTGGAGACCACTGCCTACTTCGGCACACCGGAGCAATGTGTGCAGCGGATCGCCAGGTTACGGGACGAACACGGCATCGGGTACTTCGGGGCGAGCATGTCCTTCGGCAGCATGGAGCACTCGAGGGTGATGCGCTCCATGGAACTTTTTGCCAAGAGGGTGATGCCTGAGTTCCGGCAATAGCACTTTATCAGCGACTCCGGGGCGGCTGGTGGTGGGTGGGGTCAGGAGGGGCGGTCGGGTTTGGCGTCGGAGATTAGGTCGTCGGCGGTGTCGATGGCGGCGGCGAGCTTGTTGAGGACCACGGTCGTGCGGTTAGTCTCCTCGTTGACGGCGGCTTCTTGGCGGTTGGACTCGGTCTGCAGCTCGGCGGCGGCGGTGGTGACGTCCCTAGAGCGCTCGCTGATGGCGCGGAGCTCCTCCCGGTTGCCCTGGGCGTTCTCGACGGCGCTGGTGGCCTCCTGAAGGGCCTCGGACACCCTGGCGCAGTGGGCGGCCAGGGTGGAGCGCATCGTCGAGATGCTGGCCAGACGCGAATCGTTGGCCGTCTTGGCATCGATGGCGGAGGACGCCAGTTCGTCGATGGCGGGGGAGATCTCGGGGAGGATGGACTCCAGCCGGTTGCGGTGTTGCTGCATATCGGCCTCTCTCTTATCGATGGCTTTGGCGGCCTGCTCAATGGACTCGAGACGCTCGCGTTCCCGCTGTCTAGACTTGAAGAAGTCGACGGTGAGGAACTGAGCTGCCTCCAGCGGGGCGAAGCCGGTCGCGGCGAACGGGATGGCACCGGGGCCCGACAGGTTGCTCATTGCGCCGCGGGTGGAGGAAGTGCCCAGGGAACCGATGGTTACCCAGGTGTTGGAGCGGGTTCCCTGCGCGGCCGATATAGCGGTATCGGCTGATTCACCGGTGGGGACGTGTTCCGGGGGTGAATACCATCCGAGCTGGAGGACGCCATCCGGGTCGGCGTGGAGGGCACCGGTGTCGATGACCAACTGTCGGGCCTGCTGGGCCTCCCGCCAGAGAGCTTCCAGCCTTCCGGCGGCATCGTCCACGGCCTGCTTGTAGGCGCGGTAAGTTTCCTCGTGGCGGCTGCACTGCTGGAAGTAGTGTTCCCTGGCATCCTTGGCTTTGGCGGTCTCCACACCACCCATGGTCAATGCTGAGCCAATGTTCCTGAACATTGTCATGTCATCGCTCCGGGTAAACGCGGCTCCGGGGTGAACGCGCTGTGAGTATTTCCGGACGTTGACATAATACCAGAATATGGGGACTGGGGCTGAAAGGGGGAGGGGCGCCTTTCGGCGCCCCTGTTTTGCTGAGGTGTTCGCTGCGCGGAGCGAGGGGGGTCTAGGCGCGGCGGCCCATGATGAATGCGCCGCCTGCGGCGACCACGCCTACGATGGCGATGATCAGGGCGATGATGGCGAGTATTCCGCCACCGCCGTCCGCGCCGGCTGCGCCGTTCTGGCCGTCAGCGCCGGCTGCGCCGTCAGCACCGGCTGCGCCGGCTGCGCCAGCGGGGCCACGAGCGCCGGGGGCGCCGTCATTGCCGTCGCTGCCGTTGGAGCCGGCTGCGCCAGCGGGGCCACGGTCGCCGGGGGCGCCAGCATCGCCGGCGGGGCCAGCGGAACCGGCGGGACCCTGAGCGCCGCGGGCGCCGGGAGCGCCGTCAGCGCCATCTTCGCCGTCTTTGCCGGGGAGGCCGCGGGGGCCCTGGCCGCCACCGGTGCCGGTGGTGGGCCGGGTGGGCGGCGTGACGCCGGCGGACAGGTTGAGCGTGTCGGATCCGCCCTCCATGAACATGACGGAGTTTCCCATCATCATCATGCCGTCGGCGTCCATTGTCTCGGCCATGCCCATGCGCTCGCCGATCATGAACATGACGTCCTCACCGACGAAGTCGCCCTCGACGCGGATAGCGTACATGCCCATGGCGTCGACTTCGTCCTCGAACTTCATTTCCTCTTCGCCCTCGCCGACCATGGCAGTGACCATGGTGCCCTCGGGGGCGGGCTCGCCGTCGATCATGACCGTGCCGTAGAAGTTCTGGGGCCTGGGCGGTTGCTGAGCCAGGACAGATGTCAAGGACACAGACGCCAGCAGCGCCAGAACGGTCAGAAACACCAGAAATCTGGTTTTGGTCATCCGTTCCTCCTTATATCACTGTTGCAGATGCGGGGCGGGCGAGAAGCCCGCCCCAGGTATACCGGCCTGCGGTCCAGACGGCGGACGACGGGAGGCCGCCCGCCGCCATTGCGTGGAACCGATTAGTTGAGGGTTATCAGGTTCCAGCCGGCGTAGAGCTGCTGGCCCTGGAATTCCTGGTCCTCGGTGATCTCGACCCAGACGATGTCGCCTGCGCCGACCTCGGTGAGGTTGTTGATCTCGGCGGGGGCGCCGGGATCGTAGGCAGCCCACATGCTGGTGGCGTTGTCGTAATGCCAGACCACCTGCAGGCTGTCGCCGAGAGGTGCGAAGACGTCGGCGGGGGCGTTGCTGGGAGCAACGGTCACGATGCTAACGAAGACAGTAGTCGCGGGAGTGCCACCTGTGGCTTCCATCTTCAAATCGTGAGACCCAACAGAGAGCTGCGGCACCAGTGCAACGACCTCGAAGCTGCCATCAGCGTCCGTGGTCGGCCGAGGTGAAGACAAAATATCACTGCCGCCAACCTCCAGCTTAGTTACGCTAGCGAAAGCCGCCATGTTCGCACCACGGATGGTCATAGCTCCACCGGGCACCAACTGGTCCTCAACAGTTCCGAGAGAAACCTTGGGAGTCGAATGCTTGGCATCGTCCTTAATAGCCGGAGTCCTGATGGAATTGACGTACACCGTTTGTTCCATGCCGATAGCGGCATCATCGGGTACCTCGAACTCCAAGTTGACGTTACCGGAGTTGTCGCTCAGGCCCACCTCAACGAGGTTGTCTTCGGTGCCGTACGCGATTTCAATCTGGTCCCTGGAAGCGAAGCCGGTACCAGTGACCTTGACAGTTGTACCTCTGCGGCTTTCCGCCGGGTTGAGTTCAATCGAAGGCTCGGTAATTGTTATCGTTCCCTCGCCGACGCGGCCTGCATGGTCCTTGACCGTGACCGTTTTTTCGCCGCTACCGACGCCCTTTGGGATCACGCCAGTGAAGGAGACGTCTCCACCGGAACCAATCGTGAGGTCACCCAAGGCAGAACCTGTGAACACATCTTCGGTTCCCACCTTGACTTCCACAATTGCGGTCTCGCCTAGGTCGGGCGTACCTGTATCAAACCCAGTGCCCTGCACGGTAATTGTTCCACCCGGAACTGCCTCTTCCGGAGAGACGTTTAGTGGCCGAGCGTCGATGGTGATGGTGGCAGTGGCGTCGGAATCACCAGGGCCATCCACCCGTACGGGCTGTGATCCTCTGCCCAACTCGCCCGTGGGAACCTTTACCTTGATGGTCGCCTCGTAGCCCGAGACAGCAGGGGTTTCGACCAGGTCGTCGCCCGTTACTTCATTACCGCTGATGTAGACCGTGTACACGGCTCCGTTGTCCCACTCGCTCAGTGTGATGGTAAGAGTACCACCCCTGCTTGCGGAAGTCGGAGTTACTTCAATTTTCTCGTCGACCTCAAACTCGGCGCCCTTCGGACCATAGTTGCGCTTGCTGTCCCGGGCGTTGATGTAGTTGGGATCGAGAGCGAATTTGCCGTTAGAGCCGACGGTTACAGTCGTTTCGTAGGTAAACGCGTTGTCGGTAATGGCGATGCCTTCCGCAAGAACCTCGTCACTACTGGCAATTTCGGTCGGCTCTGCGGTACCGGCATCTGAACTGGCATCGATGAACACGATGGCGGATCCGTTTTCAAAGCCCTTACCGGTGATCGTTATAGTCGAGCCGGCGGTTGCGTTCGCAGGCTTGACGGTTACGGAACGGGCAACCACAACGACGTTTTGGCCATCAACGCCATCTTCGCCTGCGCCGTCTGGGTCGTCGCTGATGGTTATTGGATACTCTCCAGCCTTGGTGGGGTTGGTGATACCAACAGACTGCTTGATCCTGATGGTGGCCAACTCTTTGGTTATGTCACCGTTTTCGGCCGTTGCGCCCAACACGTCGGCCTCGGCATTATCAGTTTCGTTGCCGTCATCTAAATCTGCGAGTACCAAAACCAAGTTGTCGCCACTCTTAGAGACGTCTGAGGGCGAAGTACCGTCGATGGTGACATCGTCCGCCTCGATGCCTGAAGGCACGTTGAAGCCCTTGAGATTGACTGAGATTTCGTCGTCAATATCGGCCCTCAACATCGCATCAAGAGTGAGGCGTACGGCTGAACCTGCTCCGCTAGTACTGGCCGCGCTGTCGTGGTTCAGCGTGACAGTGTAGACGCCGGCGGGCAGATCCGTGGTAGCGTCATCATCATCGACCGTGATGGTGATTTTGTTCGTAATACCATCCGTCAGATCGACCACGAGGGTAGCGGAATCTCCAGTCGTATCCTCATCCGCAGGGGCCGTGGTCGGGTCAACGGCTACGCCATCTACTGCGAAGCTAATTTCGTGTCCGCTCACGCCGTTAACGCTGTCAGCAGCTTGTTCACTGCCTGTGGCCGTTATCTGTAAAGCCGTCCACTGGCGCGCTAAATCAACCGAATAGGCGTGCCGATCCGGATCAACAGTTTCTTCTGTGCTTACATCACCCCCGCCCGTAGCAGCGGTAAAGGTCTCTTCATCATCTACGATAGCTATGGTGCCTTGCACGATTGAGAGACCATCGGTACCAGTGTCCCACTCGTCATGGGGATCTTCGTGGGCGTCGTTAGTATCCGCGATGTCGTGGAGACTGAGGGTGCCAGTATTGTCATCGACGTCATCGGTATCGGGGTGCGCGCCGACGCCGTTGGCGGAGAAGACGCCCATAGCGAAGAGGGCGGCGAGGAGGCCTGCCGCCATCAGAAGGGCAAAACCTACGGATTTGCCAACTTGTGTATTCATCTTTTGTAAATTCTCCTTTCGGCAGACTCTTGGGGAAGTCGGGGCCACTTGAGCCCGCTGGTCCCTTTGAGCCTGGATTCCCGCCTTCGCGGGAATGACGATTGGGTAGGACTCTTGGGGAAGTTGGGGCCACTCGAGCCCGCTGGTCCCTTCTGAGTCCCGGCTTCCCGCGTTGGCGGGAATGCCGATTGGATGAGGCCCTGGTGGAATTGGGGCCACGTGAGCCCGCTGCTCCGCTGGGCCTGGATTCCCGCGTTGGCGGGAATGACGATGGGATAGCGCACCGGAGGCGGGGCGACATGAGCCCACTGTACCGGAGGCATCCCTGGGTCGTGTTGGTTTTCAGTGTGCGGTCCCGGCGGTCCCGGGACTGGGGCCCTTGGGGTTGCCGTGCCCGTTGCGGAGGCGGGGCCACATGGGTCCCCTGTACCGCTGGGAGTAGGCAGAACCTTCGGGCTGGGGTTGTGAGCCTGGACAACCCGCGCCTGGCGGGCGCCTAAAGCTACATTGGCAGGGACCTCCTCGAGAATGCAGGATACCGGCTTTTGCCGGGAGGCTATTACGCCTCGATAGAATAGCCTTACAAGTATTACTTGAGGATTACGATGGCGTCAATAATGATGAGTAGTGTTTCGGATATGTTCGGGAAATTGTTCAAGGAATATGTCAACCTCCGGGGGTGCGTTTTAACGCAGAGGGCGCAGAGGGGGCGCAGAGGGCGCGGAGATTTTTTTGTTTTTTCATTTGTGCTCGGAAGGGGACGGGGGTTTGGATTCCCGCCTCCGCGGGAATGACGGTTGGGTGAGTTAGGGGTTTTGGCGTTGGTTCATGAATTCGAGGGCTTGCTGGAGGTCGTCGAGGTGGGAGTCGATTTTTTCGGACTGGAGTTGCTTGTTGCCGACGGAGAGTAGGGAGTGGGCGGCGCGGACGCGGACGAAGCCGTTGGAGTCGCGGCAGCAGTCGCGGAGGGTGGCGGCGGCGGCGAGCATGGCGGCCTTGACCTCCTGCATGGCGAGGAAGGCGATCTCGTTGCGGACGCGGTTGTACTCGTCGCGGAAGTCGTCTTCCTGGAGCCAGCGATAGAGGGTCATGCGGGAGATTTCGGCAAGGCGAGCGCCTTCGCCGATGGTGGAGGCGGCGGAGATGATGGGCAGTGCGAGGAGCTGGCGTTGGGAGAGGGCCTTCTCTCGTGACGGTGTAACCTTTTGTAACTTTATGTAACCCTTCCCTTCATTTTCGGGTGGCGCGTGGATCTCGGCGAAGGGGTCGGGGAGTTCTGGGAGTGCGTTAAACGCCGAGGGCGCAGAGGGGGGTACGTCAAACGCAGAGGGCGCTGAGGGCGCTGAGGTTGGGGTCGTCGAGGGCGTCGAGGTCGGGGTCGGGGTTGAACAGGTCGGGGTAGCGGTTGAGGATGTCGGGGTCGAGGCCGTCGAGGTCGGGGTTGCCGTCGAGGATGTCGAGGATGTTGGGGATGCCGTTGAGGTTGGGGATGCGGGTATCGTCGGACATGTTACGTCATGTGGGGTCAGTCCCCTGTTTGGATTTGGCGCTTTTGGTGTGCGCCTATATACGATGGTACGGGGTGTGTGGTGGAGTGCGCAAGGGGGCTGGCGTCACTAGTTCGGGGGTTACGGGTTCAACGCAGAGGGCGCGGAGAGCACAGAGATTTTTTTGTTTTTGGGGGTGTGGGCCGTCAGCGGGTGGCGGCCCAGAAGTTTTTGGCTTTTTTGTCGAATTTGCCGTGGCCGGCGCGGTCGTCGAGCCAGACCCAAGTCTTGTTGAGCCAGCGCCAGCGGAAGTTGCGGATGAAGAAGCGGGGTATGGCGTACATTCGGTTGGGGGGCTTGGTCCAGGCGCAACGGCGGACACAGGTGCTGCAGGTGCTGCCGACGCGGTTCTGGAAGGTCATGCACTTCTTGGCGTCGACCTTCCAAGAGAGGACGCCGGGTGCGTTGCTCTCGTCGAGGGGCTCGAAGGTGCGTTCGCCGGTGGTGATGGCCTTGGTGCCGCACTTGGGGACGCACTTGAGGCAGGCGTTGCAGAACTCGGTGATGCCGGAGTCGACAGCGCCGAGGGCCTCGAGGGGCAGGTCGGTGAAGATCTTGGAGATGCGGCAGCGTGCGCCGACCTTGGGGTTGATCAGGAGGCCGTGGCGGCCGAGCTGGCCGAGGCCGGCGTCGACGGCGAGGGGGATGCTGAGGGCGGTGTCGTTGGCGGCGGGGATGGCGTTGTATCCGAGGCCGCGAATGAACTCGGCCAGCATCCAGAGGGTCGGGGCCATACGGGCGTAGGCGAGGGTGCTGAGGCCCTCGGTGAGGAGCGTGGGCGCGTGCTCGGTGCCGTCGAGATTCTTGCCCCACTCGTGGAGGAGGACGACGACGTACTTCATCTCCTTGGGGATGACGCGGGTGCCGTCGTCGAGGCGAATGGGCTGGTCGTACTGCTCGTAGCCGGGCTCGTCGGAGAACTTGATGGGGAAGTCCTTCTTGGTCTCCTCATCGAAGTAGTGGGAATAGACCCAGCGGCGGTCGAGAATGGCGAAGCCCACCTGGTCGGCACCGAAGAGAGCGGCGGCCTTGCGCACCATCTGCGAGGCCTCGGCGGGGGAGGTCTCGGGACGGCCCGTGGGCGCGGGCTCCTGCCTGGACTGCCAGGCGGTGGCCTTGGTGTCGGCCTGGTTCTTGGAGAAGCTCATCAGGGTGAGCAGGGAGTCGGCGGCGGACTCCAGGCCCCAGGCGGTGGCCTCGAAGCCGGCGCGGCCCTTCTCGGTGAGCTGGCGCTGCTTGACCTTGAGCTGGTCGCGCTGGGCCTTGTACTGGGCCTCCCAGATCATCTGAGAGCCCATGTGGTCTTTCTGGTTGAAGCGGACGTGCGTGTCCTGGACGTCGTACATCTCGGCGGCAGTGACGCGACCGTTGGTGTTGGAACCCTGGGGCGAGCGGGAATTGGCAGAGCGCTTCAGGCCGAGCTTCATGGCGCGGCACCTCCTACCGGGAACGGCTGGCACCATACTGGGGTCTGAACGGCATTTTTGCAAACGCTGCGGCGCGATTGGCCCGCCGGGAACGTGCGTCAGTGCCTTCGAGTTTCTTATCCAAGTTTCGCGTTCGAGTTACACGTTGTGTGTATCCTATATATACGTGGTTTATGTCAATGGTCGAAACAGACGCTAAATCGAGGTCGAGAAGAGGAAGATGGAATATCGCAAACTTGGCAACCTGGACGTTTCTGTCATCGGGCTGGGGACCCTGCGAACATTCGACGTTGCAGGGAGCGATGAGATAGCCGTCCGGCGACAGATCGTGGACAACTGCCTGGACAGCGAGGTGAACCTGATCGACACGGCCGCCTGGTACGGGAACGCGGAGCAGGTGCTGGGCGAGATCACCGAGGGGCTTCGGGACCGGTTCCACATCGCGACGAAGGTGCGGATCGAGGGCAGGGAGGAAGGCGAGGCGCAGATCGCGCGTTCCTTCGAGCTGCTGAAGACAGACTACATCGACCTGTTCCAGGTCCACAACATGATCGACTGGCAGGCGCATCTGCCGACGCTGGAGCGGCTCAAGGGCGAGGGCAAGATCGGCATGGTGGGGGTGTCGGCGATGGTGCCCGATGCCTACCCTACCATCATGGACCTGATGCGCCAGGGTCGGGTGGACACCGTCCAGATTCCCTACAACGTGCTGAACCGGGCCGTCGAGGAGGAGCTGCTGCCCCTGGCGGAGGAGCTGGGCACCGGCGTTCTGGTGATGGAGCCGTTGCAGAAGGGACGCTGGGTGCTGGAGCTGAAGCAGGAGCCCGACCTGGAGCCGCTGCGGGACTACGGCATCAGCACCTGGGCGCAGGCCCTGCTGGCCTGGGTCATTTCCGACCGGCGGGTGAGTTCGGCCATACCCACCACCACCCGCCCTGAGCGAATGCTGGAAAACGCCCGGGCCGCGGAGGCTTCGGGGCTGTCCGGGGAGATGCGGGACCACATCCGTTCCGAGGCGGAGCGGTGTTTGTAGCAGGCAGCCGCTTTCTCGCCGGGCTGGATGACCGGGAAGAGGAATCCGGACGGCGCTGCCGGACGTTCCTGCAATCGAGGGCCGAAGCGCTGCTGCCGAACCGGGCGGGCGGAGAATGCTCAGCCCGCTTTGGCCTTCGGGGGTTAGCATTGTCGGGATGGCTTTTTGAGCGGATTGGCAGGGGTTGGCCGGGTGGCGCTGCGGGATCTGCGCGAACACGTCCTTGTTGGGCAGACCGTCGGAGGACTCCAACGAGGGAAACAACTGTATGACAAAGCTTTTTAAAGAATACGCTTGCCTGAGAGACTGCCCGATCCGCTGGCACTACGGGGAGATTGCAACGGTCTGACCTCTGCCTCCCCGGGGAACTCGGTTCGAAGATATGCACCTGCTGGCCGTGCCGCCGCCCGTCAATTGAGTCGGACGTCCACCTGTAGGTATTTCGGTAGACTACAGGCCGATTAAAGCCCTCAAGAATTAGTCGACAGAGGGGTATGCTGTGGCGACTTGCTCATACTGTAGCAAGGATATTCCTGACGACTCGACGGTTTGCAGACATTGTGGAGCCTTCGAACCCTTCTGATCGCAGCCACACCCACGTGACTCAGACGACTCTCCCGCGTTCGCGTCAGATCCTGAAGACTCTTTCTTGGAATCGGCTGAGGATGAGGAAGTCGACCAAGGCAGCGATGGCTCTGGCTGCTGGAACTTCATAAAGGACCTTGGCTGCAACTATGCCATTGGGTGTGGCGGCATTCTGGTGGCGGCAGTTATTGGAGTGGTCATTGCACTCATTGCCAGTGTCTGCGCCGGCGGGGAAAAGGAAGTTGATTGCCAAGAACTCCACAGTTGGGCCGTCAGTGACTCCGAGACTTGGGAGGATGCCGATACCGGAAAACCTCTGCAGGACTTCAAGATAGTGGGAATTGACTCTGAACTTGAAAAGACCGCCCGGAACCGGGAATGGAGGTCTGCCGCGGGGTAGCACAGACAACGGACGGGCCGGAGTCAATCTGGTTCGTCTTTGATAGAGATGGAAGTTTCACTGTATACACGGGGCCTTTGAATGAACCCGCACCTGCGCCTGCGCCAGCACCGAAGCCGTAGTCTCGTCCATTTGCCGCGCTTGCTGCCCACAGTTCTGTCAGTGGGGCACACCTGTTTCCGGGAGAATGTCTGGCAAACAGCCAAAGAGGAAAGGCCACCAGAACGTCCGGATGTTGAAAGTTTCCCAGGGAACGGGCAAGAAGGAGCAACGGATTTCCCGCGACCAGTGCTGGCAGGGAAAACTTGGGATTGAATCGGAACGGTAACAGAGACAACGTGGGATCGAATGGGCAGTGGTAACAAGGTGGGAAAGGGTCAACACGCACATCAAGTAAGAAAGCTCGGCGCAGTGCCGAGCTTTTTCAGTGCCAGTCTCGTTTAGGTCGCCGAGACAGCGTTCGCTCCCATAGGAAGCGGGTGCGTCCAAATACCGTATTGAAGTTACCAGAGGCTCAATTGCTTGCGTGTTTGAACTTCGATGTTGGCGAATGGGGCTTTTGTTGCCCTTTCAGATGCGTAAGAAAAGAAAAGTGCCGAGGGACAGACTCGAACTGTCGACACCGGCATTTTCAGTGCCGTGCTCTACCACCTGAGCTACCTCGGCTGGGAGTTCTATTATCGAATCCGTCGCGGTACCTGTCAAGACACGGAGTCGGTGACGGCAGGGCAATCGCGTTTTATGACTCAGCACGCAAATCAGGCCGGAATGGCGAAGGAACTTGGGGGTGGCAGTGCCTCCTCCGGTTCTGGGTGCGAGGTGAGACGGGAGTTTGGATTCCCGCTGGCGCGGGAATGACGGCTTATAGGGCCTCCGGCGTTGTGGCTCCTTCGGTTCTGGGTGCGAGGTGAGACGGGGGTTTGGATTCCCGCCGGTGCGGGAAAGAAGGTTACAGGGCCTCCGGCGTTTGAGACGCGATTGCCATGGGTGCTTGCGTCTCCGTTCGACAAAGAAGGGGGCACGTTTTATAGTTGGGATTACCAGTAGCATACGGGTGGCTCCCTCGAGCGCTTAACGACAAAAATGCAGCCCACCAACGAAGAAATAGCTGACCTGTTCGAGAATCTTGGCTCCCTGCTGGAGATGCAGGGAGATTCCGCGTTCAAGATTCGAGCGTACCGTCGGGCTGCGGCTACAATCCACCAACTCAGCTCTCCACTGGCGCAGGCGGTGCAAAACGGAGAGAAGCTGACCGGAATCCCCGGCATCGGCAAAGCCATTGGCGACAAGATTCACGAATTGGTGAATACCGGCCAGGTGCAGACTTTCGAGAGGGCCAAGGCGGCGGTACCGGAAGGGGCCCTGGACCTGCTGACGATACCGGGCATCGGGCCTAAGTCCGCCGTGCTGATCGGGAACGAACTGGGCATCAGCACAGTCGCAGGCCTGGAAGAGGCCGCTACGGACGGGCGGCTGGCAAAGCTGCCCCGAATGGGAAAGCGAGCCGCCGAAGGGATTTTGCGCCATATCCAGGCCACCCGGAGCATGGGCGGGCGCACACCCATCGGGGACGCGCTTCCGGTGGCAGAGTCCGTAATGGCCGCCCTTCGCAGCAGCGATCCCGATATCAGTCTTCTGACGCCGGCGGGCAGCCTGCGGCGCTGGGAGGAGACGATCGGGGACGTAGACCTGGTGGCCGTAACGCCCAACCCGGAGGAACTGGGCCGCTGCCTTGCAGGCCTAGAGGGCGTGCGCGAAGTGCTGGTCAACGGGCCACGCAAAACCAGCGTAATCGTTGAGCCTGGCCTGCAGATCGACCTACGAACCGGGGAGACTGAATCCATCGGGGCGATGCTGCAATATTTCACAGGAAGCCAGCAGCACAACATACGACTTCGGGACTATGCCAATCGCATGGGGCTGTCCCTGAACGAATACGGGATCACGAACATCGAGTCGGGCGAGGTGGAGATTTATCCCGACGAAGCCACTTTCTACGCCCGGCTAGGGCTTCCGTGGATTGCCCCCGAATTGCGGACGGGCATGTGGGAGCTAGATGCGGCGCTGGAAGGGCGATTGCCTGGCTTGGTAGAGGCAGCGCACCTGCGAGGCGACCTGCACATCCACAGCGACTGGAGTGATGGCAGCGACCCCATCGAGACGATGGTGGCGACGGCTGCTTCCCTGGGTCACGAGTACATGGCGCTAACGGACCACTCGCAGGGTCTGGGGGTGGCAAACGGACTCACACCAGAGCGGCTGGCCTCCCAGAGGCAAGTGCTGAATGAACTGCAGCAGCGGTTCGAAATCAGGATACTGGCCGGGTCGGAAGTGGACATTCGGGCCGACGGTCGAATGGACTTTCCCGACGAAGTGCTGGCTGAGCTGGACGTGGTGGTGGGTTCGGTGCACAACGCGATGTCGCAGGACCGGGACACCATGACCAAGCGTATTATTTCGGCCATGGAGCACCCTTCGGTCACGATCATCGGCCACTTGTCCACCAGACTGCTGGGGCAGCGTCCACCGACCGATTTCGATTTGGAGGCGGTGCTTCAAGCAGCAAGGGATACTGGGACCGCCCTTGAGATCAATGCGTCGCCGGCGCGGCTGGACCTCAGGGATACACACGCACACCGCGCCAGAGAACTGGGTGTGCCGCTGGTGATCAACACTGACTCGCATCACCATTCGGAACTTTCGGGCGGACGCTTTGGGGTAGCGGTCGCGAGGCGAGCTTGGTGTGAACCGCGTCACGTGCTGAATACGATGCCTTTGTCGGACTTCCTTCGATTCATCGAGACGCCGAAGCCCCAGCGGATGAAGGTATTTGACGACTTCGTGGCAGCAGGACCGGCCTGATGTCTGCCGCCAACTTCGATCCATTCTCCGTCGACGTCACCACCGAAGTCATTTCTCCTGACTTCAGTGAGTCGGAGTCGAAAAGGGACCAGCCTGACGCCGTAACGCATTTCCGGCGACAGCTGGAGTCGGGCATCCCGTGGCACCGGGCATTGCTGGAGGCGATGGGGCAATGGACTCTTCCGGAGGAGTTCTGGAAGGAGAGGCGTTACAAGTACATAGTCGGCCAGGAAGCCTTTGACTGGCTGCTGCTGGCGGAGCGGCTTTGCGATGAAGCTGGTGACTATATACCAACCGAAGAGCTGGAGATGCTCCTCTTCCACGGCATCTTACCGGAACCCATCGAACCCGAGGAGCTTCGCAGGCTGCTGGGAGCCAGCAAACACCAGGGTTACCTGAACTTTCACTACGGAGTGGTGCTCGAGGAAGTGCTGCAGCTAGCCGCCGAAGAGAACTTTCGGAAGCGGCATATCGCCCGCGGCTACACCGACAATGAGGACCTGGTGGAAGACGCGTTCCGGCACCTCTACAACGACACCCGTTGCAGCCTCCTGGAAGAGTTCCGGCGTATTAACGGCCTGGACGGAAGGCGCAAGCTGTCCATCACCGATATGAAGGAATTCACCTACTGGCTCCACAAGCGAAGGGTGAACTACTGGGATCCCGCCCGCGTTGCTTCCGACACGCGGGTGGCCCTGCGCCGCCATGCGGCCCTGCTGGAAACGGCATCGGTCCTCCGCCTGTCTCAATAGACGCCTTCAGCTTGGCGATGGTATATTGAAGCCGTTCGCCCGATGGCGATTTTCGTTGTATTTTCCATCCGTCGCCGGAATCGCCGGCCATGGAGATTGTGGCACCGATGACTTCCGGCCAGATGCCCCGCGCCTATGATCCAGCCGCCGTAGAACGGCGCATCTACCAGGGTTGGCTGGACAACGGTTACTTTCATGCCAAGAGGGACCCCAGCCGGGAGCCCTACGTCATCATCATGCCTCCGCCCAACGTGACGGGTGAGCTTCACCTGGGACATGCGCTGGAAAAGGCGCTGGAAGACGCCCTCATCCGGTACCGTCGCATGAGCGGCACGCCGACGCTGTGGCTGCCGGGCACTGACCACGCCGGCATCGCAACGCAGTGGGTAGTGGAACGGCAGATTCAGGAAGAGGGGACCAGTCGCCACGAGATGGGACGGGACGCCTTCGTGGAGAGGGTCTGGGAGCACGTTGAGAAGTCCGGCGGGATTATTCACGAACAGTCACGGCGGCTTGGCATTTCCGCAGACTGGGAACGGCACAAGTTCACGCTGGAGCCGGGTCCGAGCCACGCGGTACGGACGACATTTGTCAGCCTGTACAACAAGGGACTGATCTACCGTCACGAACGGATCATCAACCGGTGCGTCCGCTGCGCCACGGCCCTGTCGGACCTGGAAGTGGACTACCAGGACGTTGACGGGCAACTCTACTACATCCGTTACCCGCTCGAGGAAGATCCGGGCATGACGGTGACGGTCGCCACGACCCGGCCGGAGACAATGCTGGGTGACACGGGAGTCGCCGTTCACCCCGAAGACCCCCGGTACGATGGCATACGAGGCCGCAACGTCGTTCTGCCCATCATGGGCCGGTCCATTCCGGTGGTGGGTGACGAGGCAATCGATCCGGAGTTCGGGACAGGGGCTCTGAAGGTAACGCCGGCTCACGACCCAGTGGACTTCGAAGTGGGTCAACGGCACCGGCTGGACGCGCCCAATGTCATCGGCGAAGACGGCAACATGACCGATGTGGCCGGAAAGTACGCAGGAGTGGAGCGGTTCGAGGCGCGACGGCGGGTGGTCGAAGAGCTGGAGTCGCTGGGTGTGCTGGAGAAGGTGGAGCAGCACCGCCATTCGGTGGGCCACTGCCAGCGCTGCGCAACGGTGGTCGAGCCGCTGATCAGCATGCAGTGGTTCGTCAACATCGGGAGCCACGAGCAGCCAGACAGCATAGCGGGCAAGGCGTACAGGGCGGTCACCGAGGGTGACATACGCATCGTTCCGGAGCGATTCACGCGAGTCTACCTGAACTGGCTGGAAAACATACGCGACTGGTGCATCAGCCGGCAACTGTGGTGGGGGCACAGGATCCCAGTGTGGTACTGCGGCCCCTGCGGTCATTTGACGGTGGCAATGGAGGATCCGGAAGCATGCGAGGCCTGCGGCTCCAAAGAGATCCGGCAGGACCCGGACGTGCTCGACACGTGGTTCAGTTCCGGGTTGTGGCCACATTCGACGCTGGGATGGCCCGAGGACAACCCGGACTTCGACTATTTCTACCCGACCTCGGTGCTGGAAACGGGCTACGACATCCTGTTCTTCTGGGTGGCCCGCATGATAATGCTGGGCATCGAGAACACGGGAAAGGCACCGTTCAACACTGTCTACCTGCACGGGCTGATACGCGACGCGTCCGGCGCGAAGATGAGCAAGACGCGCGGGAACACCATGGACCCACTGGAGCTGGTTGAAAAGTACGGCACTGACGCACTCCGGTTCGCCCTCACCACGGGTACGGCCCCGGGCAATGACCTGCGCTTCACGGAAAACCGCCTGGAGGCGGGCAGAAATTACGCCAACAAGATATGGAATGCGTCCCGATTCGTCATGTCGGCTCTGGAGGGGAAGAAGGGACTGGAGGGCTGGAGCGAGGTCAAGCCGGAGCATCGGGAGGACCGCTGGATTGTCAGTCGTCTCGACCGAGTGACGGCGGATATGAACCACTCCATGGAAAGCTTCGAACTGGGGGACGCGCAGCAGAGGCTGCACGAGTTCATCTGGAACGACTACTGCGACTGGTACATCGAGATGGCGAAAATCCGCCTGCGCAAGGGGAGCGAACCCTCGCCACTGCCGACGCTGGCGCATGTGCTTGAACGCATACTTCGCCTTCTGCACCCGTTCATGCCATTCATCACAGAGGAAGTGTGGCAGACGCTGAAAGCCCAATTGCCGGAAGAGGGCGAGATTGATACTGAGTCGATAATGATCGCCGCCTATCCAGCGTCGGATGGCCGACTGGACAGGGACGCGGAGGATGAAATCACACTGATCCAGCAGGCGGTGCGCGCTGTCCGCAACACCCGCGCGCAACTGCGAATCCCGGCGGCGCAGCACCTTGAGGCGCTGGTGGAAGCCAACGGGCAGCGAGTTGCCGTCGAGGATGAAGCCGACGTTATCTGCGTCATGTCTCGGGTGGAGCCTTTGCGCATCGTCTCCGGTGCGTCTGAAGGTGAATCCGATGTGCGTGGCGTGACCCTGGTTGTCAGTCCGCTGGTGGTCCGGCTGCCGTTGGAAGGCGTGGTGGACCTGGATGCCGAAGGAGAGCGCCTACGCTCGGAACTGGATGACTGCGCTCGCAACCTGGAGCGGGTCGAGAAGCTGGTGTCCAACCCCAATTTCCGGGAGAAGGCGCGCCCCGACGTTGTGGAAACGGAAGAGAACCGCCTTGCGGAGCTGAGGGAAAAGAAGCAGCGCCTCGATGAAATCCTGGACCAACTGGCGCGCTAGTATCCTCTGCCATTCAAGGGGGTAAGTGATGCCGCAGCGACTGGGGATAATCGGTCATCCCATCGGGCACTCAATTTCGCCGCTGTTCCAGCAAGCGGCGCTGGACGCCATCGGGTTCGACGGGACATACGAGCCATGGGACGTTTCGCCCCACGAGGTAGGCGACTTCGTCAACGGCCTTCGGACCCACGGGACCCTCGGGATCAACGTAACCGTCCCTCACAAAGAGGCGGTAATCCCCTTCCTTAACGGGGTGGACGACTGGGCGTCGATCGCCGGAGCGGTCAACACGATTGTCAATCGGGATGGACAACTCACGGGGTACAACACTGACGGCATCGGCTTTCTTCGCGCTCTCCACGAAGGCGCAGGTTTTGATCCTCGGGGAAGAGACGTGCTGGTGCTGGGAGCGGGCGGGTCCGCGAGGGGTGTGGTGTACGCGCTGGCCCGAGCTGGAATCGCCCAACTGTTCATTGCCAACCGCACGCTGGAACGGGCGGAAAGGCTGGCCAGTCTAGCAATCGACAGCGGCGTGGCGGCGGAAGCAATGGAACTGCCGGATGCTCCGAGGGCCGCCTCAGAGGTGGGACTTATCGTCAACTGCACCTCGATGGGAATGGTGCATGGGCCGGACGAGGAAGGAACGCCGCTGTCAGCCGGCGACATCCCCTCGACGGTCCTGGTCAACGACCTAGTGTATAATCCGCTGGAAACGCCGCTTCTACGCGAGGCGGCCAGAGCCGGAGCAGCCACCCTGGGGGGCATCCAGATGCTGGTCTACCAGGGGGCCGCTTCCTTCGAGATGTGGACCGGTCAAGACGCGCCAGTGCCTGTAATGCTGGAAGCGGCCATGGCCGCCATGCGTGCGAGAAGTTAAATCTAAACGCAGAGCGCACACTGAACCCAGAGGGTCCCATTTATTCGGGTCTCCTCTGTACATTCAATGCGCTCTGTTGTTTTGCCGGGATTAGAACAATGGTCCGCTTTGTAACTGCTGGGGAGTCCCATGGCCCAGGACTGGTCATCATCGTGGAGGGAGTTCCCGCGGGGCTTCCCATAGACGAAGACTACATTGGAGTTCACCTTGCCCGGCGGCAGAAGGGATACGGCCGCGGCGGCCGCATGCTCATTGAGCAGGACTGGGCGCAGATAATATCCGGAGTGCGCCACGGTGAAACGCTGGGCAGTCCTATAGGAATGAGTATCGAAAATCGGGACTGGGTCAACTGGGAGGAGGCGATGTCGATTCGCCCCATCGTGGGCGAGCCGCAGAGCCCCCGGAGCCAGAGAGTCACGCGCCTGCGTCCCGGGCACGCCGATCTGCCGGGCGCGATGAAGTACGGGTTCAATGACGTACGGAACGTCCTGGAGCGCGCCAGTGCGCGGGAGACGGCGGCCCGCGTCGCCGCCGGCGCGGTGGCGCTGCGGTTGCTAGAGGAGTTCGGCGTAAAGGTGCACAGCCACGTAATTGCCATTGGGGGAATCCGTGCTGAACCTCCGGTCAAAATCGACTGGTCGGCGGTGGAAGAATCGCCGGTGCGGTGCGCGGACCCTGCTTCGGCAGAGCTGATGACGGCCGAAATTGACGCCGCACGCGACGCGGGCGACACGGTGGGCGGGATCGTGGAAGTGATGGCGGAGAACGTACCCATCGGCCTTGGTTCCCACGTATCCTGGGACCGCAAAATCGACGGGCGGGTAACGCAGGCACTGATGTCAATAAACGCGGTCAAGGCCGTATCAATCGGACCGGGTTGGGACATTGTGCACAAGCGCGGTTCGCAGGTACAGGACGTCATCGAACCTGTGACCGATCCTGATCATCCCTGGCAACGCAGCACCAACAACCTGGGAGGCACGGAAGGGGGCATGACGAACGGGATGCCGCTGACGGCTCAGTTCGCCATCAAGCCCATTGCGACGCTGATGAACCCGTTGCCGTCGGTGGACCTGGACACAGGGGAGGAGGTGCAGGCCCACTACGAACGCTCCGACATATGCCAGGCGCCGCCTGCCTGCGTGGTGGGAGAGGCCATGGTCGCGCTGGTGCTGGCGGAAGCATTCATGGAGAAGTTCGGCGGCGACTCGGTATCTGAAACCCGCCGCAACTACGAAGGGTACATGAAGACGGTGGGGCCGCGGACGGTTTACGAGTAGACAGTTCTCTCTCCTGGAGAGGGTCAGGGTAAGGGCTATTCCAATGAAGTTCGGCGTCACCATGTTCCCCAACAGTCTCGAGGATGTTGCCAGCGGAGCGAAACTGGCAGAGGAGATGGGCTTCGACTACGTGGGCATTGCCGACTCCCAGTCCTTGGCCCGGGAGCTGTACGTCGCCCTGAGCGTAGTGGCGACTTCCACTGAACGGGTGCTGCTGGGACCCACGGTCAGCAATCCTCTAACCCCTCACCCCGCAGTCGCCGCTTCCGCCATAGCCTCAATCAACGAGCTTTCCAAGGGTCGCGCCTTTCTGGGTCTCGGCAGCGGAGACAGTGCGGTACTTAACCTGGGGTTGCGTCCAGCGCGCCTGGCGGAGTTGCATCACTACATCCAGACCGTCCGCGAGATGCTTGCCGGGGAGACGATCGAGTACCGGGGCGACCGGGGACATGTGCGCTGGTCAAACGCTGCCGTGCCGATAGCGATGTCCGCAGAGGGGCCGCGGACACTGGCAATGGCCGGGTCCATCGCAGACGCCGCGATCATACACACCGGCCTGACGCCGGAGGTGTTGGATGACACTATCGGCCGGATCCGAGAGGGCCGCGGGGCGAGAGGAAGGGGAGACCAGCGTGTGGGCATTCGCCAAGTGCAACATAGCCGAACGCCGGGACGATGCCATTGAGGAAATCAAGATGGCGCTGGCGGCTTCCGGCCATCACGCCTTCCGGTTCACGCTGGAAGGCAAGAACGTGCCCGAGGAAATACGCGAGCCCGTATCCATACTACACCGGGAGTATGAAGCCGCCGAACACGAGCAGGTGGGAGAGACCCGCAACGCGAGGCTGACCGACGAGCTGGGGCTGACAGATTACTTCGCCGACCGTTTTGCGGTGGTTGGAACGCCCAGGGAATGCCAGGCCAAGACGCGCGCCATCTTCGAACACGGGGTGGACGCGCTATTGATAACCGCCATCGGCCCCTCACCTGAGACCATCATCCGTCGATTCGGCGAGGAAGTCATCGCGCCACTGCGAGCGGACTAGCTCAGCTGGCAGATGCGAGTGCTATCATATTCACGGTAGCCCAGCGGCTTTCTCTGAGGCCATAGTCTGCGCACCAGTCTTCATTGATCCGGGAACCGGGGATTGACGAACAGTGTCGAAGGGTCTGTTCATAGTTTTTGAGGGCGGAGAAGGTTCCGGCAAGACGACGCAGGCGGAACGACTGCAGCAGCGGTTGTCTGAGGCAGGGCAGCGATCGGTCCTTGTCAGGGAACCCGGCACGACTATTCTCGGTCAATACCTTCGGGAATACCTGAAGAGCAAGCGTCCGTTAACGCTGGAATCTGAGTTGCTGCTTTTTGCCGCGGCAAGGGCTCAACTGGTAGCCGAAGAGATCAAGCCTACGCTCAGGAAGGGCATCTCTGTCATCGCGGACAGATTTACGGGCTCCACGGTTGCTTACCAAGGGTACGGACGCGGAATCAAGAGAGAGGTTGTCGATTACCTGAACGATTATGTAACGGGCGGACTAAACCCCGACATCACGTTTTTGCTGGACACCGATCCGACCGAGGGGCTGAATCGCGTCGGTTCTCCTCAGTTGCAGATGGCCCTGTTGCCAGAGGACGTGGCCGAGGTGGGGAGGGAGGATGTGGCAGACCACCGGCGGTTCGAGGACCAGTCGAAGGCATTTCACAGCCGTGTGCGGCGTGGGTATCTCAACCTGGCGGAAAACGCCCCGGGGTGGCTTACCGTGGATGCACGTTTGCCAATTGAGACGCTCGCCGATCACATCTGGGGCGAGGTGTCGCGGATTCTGCCCGAACTCGAGAGCGACCAACCAGCGACGACCAGTGGTATGAAAGCGGAATCCAAAGAATAAGCCCCTCCTCGATTCGGAGGGGCTTAATTTACGAATCCACTCTTAGCGGAACGGTTGTCAACCGCAGGCTAGTCGTCGTCTGCGGCGACCAAGTCCGCCTGCTCGATCCTCTCGCGAACATGAGCAAGCATCTTGCGGACGCGGCCCAAGTCGGGGAAGACGTTTCCCTCACCCTTCTTGTCGAAGATGCGCTCGCCGTCCACGAACACTTCCATGATGCTCTGACCGCGAGGAGAGATTGCTACTGCTGCGTCGGGACCGAAATGCCGGAAAAACTCGTTTGCCATCCACGTGGCAGTACCGAGATGCTGTCAACTTACGCAGTAGGTAATCTCGATCTGGACTTTCCCTTCCATGCTTTCCTCCGTTAGATTCGATATGCACTAAGTTTAGCGTGCATCCGCCGCAAGTCAAGGCATCGGGAGATCAAACTCGGTAGAACATCACCGCCCGGTCGGGTTCCCGGCCCTGACTGGTGGAGGGGACATTGTACCTCTGACCGAGCATGTGCTGGAGGCGCCGAATGTGAGAGCGCTGTGGGGAAAGCTTGACGTTCATTTCGCCGCCCAGCACCCTGTTGACGGCTTCCTCAGCTTCCTGCATGGCCCCCTCGATGTTGGGTGCTTCCTGGTGAGGTTCGGCAGCCATACCACGGGCGCCAGCGCGATTGGACTTCCCCACTATGCTGCGCAGAAAATCCTGAAGCTGGGGCAGAGAGTTCTTCCTGAGCACGTAGACCGGCTTGCCGTTTGCCTCAGCGATGCGGACCAACTGGGAGCCGCGCCGGTAATGGGTCTTCGTAGTGAGCACAAGGTCGGCCCGACGCAATTCATTAACAATCTGCACCGGCACGCCTGACTCGACCATAGCGGCTTCGAGCTTGTCGCGACCGACACCGAAGAGGAAGACACGAACCTCCGACACCATCGCGGCCTCTTCCTGGGACATTTCCCCCATTGGACGAGGCATTTCCGGAGACACGGCAAGCTGGCCAGCCTCTTGGTCATGGTAGCGTTCCCGCGTCCCGTTCCGTCCGCGGCGGCGTCCTTCCGGCAGGGCCTTTGATCCATTCAGGGCAAATGGGGGCGGAGCGCTGTCATTGGCGCGATATTCTTCTTCGACACGCTGCACCACGCCATTTTCGTCCAGCCAGCGTATTTCCGGCACGATGGGGTAGCCACGCAACCACTGGTCGACTACGTGAGCGACGTCGACGTGCACAGCCAAGCGTTCCCAGCTCTGAATTTCCACCACGACGTCGAAGGTCGGGGGCGCCTTACGTTCGAGGACGGTCTTCTGAGTGCCGCGATAACGAGCTTCCTGATCGCCCAAAGTTACGGTCTGGATGCCACCCACGAGGTCAGACAACGTAGGGTTCATTATCAGATTGTCCAGCGTGTTTCCGTGCGCAGTGGCGATAAGCTGAACGCCGCGCTCTGCGATTGTGCGGGCAGCGGCAGCCTCCTGCTCGGCTCCCATTTCGTCGATGACCACGGTTTCCGGCATGTGATTTTCGACGGCTTCGATCATGACTCCATGCTGCTGCAGAGGCGTGGGGACCTGCATGCGCCGAGCCCGTCCGATCGCCGGATGCGGCACATCGCCATCGCCAGCGATCTCGTTGGAAGTGTCCACTATGACAACGCGCCTGTGAGCTTCCACGGACAGCACACGAGCGGTCTCGCGGAGCATTGTGGTCTTACCCACGCCGGGCCGGCCAAGCAGGAGTATGTTCTTTCCGGAAAAGGCCAGGTCCTCGATAATCTTGATGGTGCCGAAAACTGCCCGCCCTATCCGGCAAGTGAGGCCGATGACCTTCCCGCGACGGTTGCGGATTGCGGAAATGCGATGGAGCGTGCGTTCGATGCCGGCCCGGTTGTCGTCACCGAACTCGCCAAGGCGCTCCATAACGCCCTGCAAGTCTGCTGCATCGACTTCCTGTTCACTGAGGGATGCATCGCCGGCGACGAATCGGGCTTCGGGCTCCCTTCCCAGGTCGAGGACCACCTCCAGCAGCTCCTCCAAATCCTCTCTCTGCCGCAGCGAAGCGGACACCCGCTCCGGCAGCGAATCCAAGACCAAATCCAACTCTTCCCGCACAGCGTCATGCACCGTTGCCAATCTCAATCCTCCGCCCAGACCGATTTGGAATTGCGTGGATCAACCGACAGAAAGCGGCCCTAGCATCGTCCGGCAGAAAGAGCCCGGGATTTCTGCTGGGCCATGTCGATGAAGTATTGGTGGACCCTGGTGTCCTGGGTGAGTTCAGGATGAAATGCCGTCGCCAGCAGATTGCCCTGCTGCACGGCGACGGGTCGCCCATCGTCAAGGCGGGCAAGCACGTTTACGGGGGGACCAACGCGAAAAACGACGGGGGCCCGGATGAAGATGCAGTTGTAGGGATCGGGCGACAGGGGGTCTATTCGCAAGGGCTGTTCGAAGCTATCGACCTGACGTCCAAACGCGTTGCGCCGGACTCCGATGTCCATCAAACCCAAGGGGACAGGGTCCTGCTCAGTTATCTCGTTGGCCAGCATTATCATGCCAGCGCAAGTACCCCATATGGCCCGGCCTTCGGAGGCCATATGCTCAATGGGTTCCCGTAGGTTGTAAATGGACATCAGGCGACTAAGGGTAGTGCTCTCCCCGCCCGGGATGATCAACCCATCCAAGCCTTCCAAATGCCCTGGGAGGCGGACTTCGCGTGATTCAAAACCCAGCCTGCGGAGAATTGCGATATGCTCCGCAAAGTCGCCCTGTATCGCTAAGACGCCTATATTCAACTTTCTGTGTTTACCGACCCTCGATGGTTGAAAGGAGCCCGCCCAAAGGCCCGCTTCTTAGTGCGATTTCCGGTAAGCGAATACCCTACACACTGCGCGGGGCAAGAAGTTCGCCCTCAGGGATTTCACGAACGTTTCGGCCCACCATGGGCTCGCCCAGATCCTTGGACACTTCTGCCAGAATCTGGGGGTCCTTGTAGTGGGTAACTGCCTGAACGATGGCATAGGCGCGGCTTGCGGGATCGCCGGACTTGAAGATTCCAGAACCGACGAACACGCCGTCAGCACCCAATTGCATCATAAGGGCCGCGTCGGCAGGTGTGGCGACGCCACCGGCGGCGAAATTAACTACCGGGAGGCGACCCTGCTCGCGCGTCTCCTGGAGCAGGTCCAGGGAGACACGGAGGTCACGGGCCTCCACTACCATCTCGTCGTCGGGCATGGTCCGGAGCTTGCGGATGGTGTCCTGCACCGCCCTCATGTGGCGAACTGCCTCGACCACATCGCCAGTGCCGGCTTCGCCCTTTGTGCGGATCATTGCAGCACCCTCAGATATGCGGCGGAGGGCCTCACCCAAGTCGCGGCACCCGCAAACGAATGGCACCTTGAAATCGTGCTTCCAGACATGATGTGTTTCGTCGGCCGGAGTCAAAACCTCCGACTCGTCGATGTAGTCGACGCCGAGGGCCTCGAGGATCTGGGCCTCCACGAAATGGCCGATGCGGACCTTGGCCATTACCGGGATGCTTACGGCGTCCATAATACGCGTTATAACCCCTGGATCAGTCATCCGAGCCACGCCGCCGTCGGCGCGGATATCGGCAGGGACACGCTCGAGGGCCATGACAGCAACGGCCCCAGCTTCAGCCGCTATCAGCGCCTGCTCCGGAGTGACCACGTCCATAATGACGCCCCCTTTGAGCATCTGGGCGTGTCCAGCCTTAACGGTGAAGGTACCAGTCAAAACGTCTGCTATCGCCATGTTCCCATCCTCCAGCAAGCCCAACCGGACCGCGCTGATGTTAAATTCCCAAGAACGCCCGGCGCGACCGGGGGGGTCCATATGCACTCAAGGCTCAGAAACACATTATACGGCCCGGCATCACTGTTATCAATTGCGCCGGTTCGTCAGCGTGTTCGTTATTTCAAGGGCCTTACTCCAGAATTCTGCTGCTCTCTCCGATTACAGATTGTGAGCCCGGCCATCAGGCCAGTACCAGGATGTGGGCCGAGATCTCGGCAATCGCCGCGACAGGGGAGCCATTGCTGCCCTCGTCTCGAATGATCAGGAACTCCGCACGGAGGAATTTGGGAACCGAAAAATCGAGAGACGGGCCGTCAGATACGGCCCACAGAGCGGCACCGGGACTTCCAGCCAAACGCAGGGTTATGGGGACCTAAACTTCGGCCCCTTCCCCTGCCTCGAGCGCCTGCACCCTGCGCCCCATAACTTCCGCCAAATGGCGAGTGCCGGAAATGGCCGTGGCGTATCCCATACGAGTGGGGCCGACGACGCAAACTGCGCCACCGACTCCGCCGGGGCGTCCGTAGCGGCAGATTATTACGCCGAATCCGTTCAGCGATTCTTCGTGATTTTCCGAACCTATGTAAACGCGGGTCCCGGTGTCGGAGGACGCCTCGACAATGCGCTCAAGGAGCACACGCTCCTCCACAATCTGAACGAGCAGTCTGGCGCGTTCGCCAGCGGCGAATTCCGGCTGGTTCAGGAGACGCCCCAATCCCTCGACGTGATGCTCAGGCAGATCGCCCTGCTCGGCTTCCAACATCATGTCGATGGAGTCCTTTCGCACCCGCTTCTCAAGGAAGTCCAGATCGACCTGCCTGGATTCTATCTGTTGCCGGTTGAGACCCGCCATGGAATCGTTCAGGTGCTCCGCAGCGAGATCCAGGCGCTCCTGGCTAATGGAGTCTTCCAGAGGTAAGAGGCGCTTCAGGAGCCGGGCCTCACCCAGCACCATTACCAGCAGTGCCACGGACTCCTGCAGGAAAACCAGTTGCAGCCTCTTCAAACGGGGCGACCTGGAACGGGGTTGAGTCACGATGGCGAGGTTGGCGGTCAAAGTAGACAGCGCGGCGGCGCATCGGCGGGTCCAATCCTCAACATCGGATTCTGAATCGCCAAGCCAGTGATCGACACGCTGCCTGATACGCAAAGGAAGGGGAGCGGGTTCGCCCAACGATTCCACGTAGTGGCGGTAGCCCAAGTCGGAAGGGACTCCGCCAGCGGAGATGTGGGGCCGCGAGATGTAGCCACCTTCGGTGAGCCGTGACATCGCGCTGCGCACCGTGGCGGGGCTGACGCGCAAACGGGGACTTCGCGCAATGCCGTCGGAAGCCACTGGCACTGCGGTCTGGACGTATTCGTCTACAAGCAGGTTGAGGATAGTAGATGTGCGGTGGGATAGCATCGGCTTCGCCCCCAAACGTGGGCTTGACCGGGCCGAGTCCGGCAACTCTTTACTCGAAGTTAGCATAGCGTTCGGGGGGTGTCAAACCAATTCAAGTCGCCACTGTCAGGGCAATGGCGTTTTATTTCTGGGCACACAGATTGGACCGGAATAGAGGTGGCGGTGAAATTGACAGTGCTTCCCTGGGTTCTAAACCAAAGCCAAGGTGAAATACGCAGACGCATAGGGTAAATTTGTGAGGGAACTGGGTTAGCCGGTCTCAGGAGTAGCGGGGGGTTGGTGATGGGTGTGAGGGAGATAGACCGGTCTCTGGAACAATGGCAGATGGGGGTCAGGGATTTGCGCTGGCGGATGATTCTGGCGCCCACACCCAGGGAGCGGGAGCGGTGGTACGCCCTCTGGCTCTTGGCGCAGGGCTGGACAGCAACGGCCACGGCGGAGGCGCTGGAGCGGGACCCCCACACCATAGGACGGTGGGCTTCGGTTTTCGGCGAGGGAGGGCCAGCGGCCTTGATATTTGAGCAGACCGGTGGTTCCCCCCCGTCCTTGACGAGACGCAGCAGGCGGAGTTGAAAGGGGCGGTAGGGCAACCGCCCGCTGAGGCGGGCATCGAACTGGCCAACTGGTATTGGAAAGGAGTCCGGCAGTTTGTCTTGGAACGGTTCGGGGTCAGTTTGAGCCGCAGCAGTTGTCTGAACTGGCTGCACCGGTTGGGATTTGCCTTCAAGCGGCCCAAGAAGCGTCTGCTCAAGGCGGATGAGGGCAAGCGGGAGGCCTTCGTGGCGGAGTATACCGCCCTGAGGGAGGAGGCCCAACGGACCGGAGCCAGGATATTCTTCGCCGATGAGGCCCACTTCCGGGCCGATGCAGAGTTGCGGGGCAAGTGGGTACTGAGAGGAGAGGCTGCTCTGGTGGACTCGACCAGTCCGCGGTATGGGGAGAAGGCCAGCTATTATTCGGCGGTGTGCCTGGAGACGGGTGAGGTGGAGTGGATGGAGTTGCAGGGGAACAGCAACGCCGGGACCTCGGTTGACTTCCTGAAGCAACTGAGGGGAAAACACCCTGAACCGATGCGGGTCATCTGGGACAATGCCCCGGCCCACCGTGGGGAGGCGATGCGGGAGTACCTCAGGACGCCTGGGCTGGAGTTGAGGTTGGTGAACCTGCCGGGGTACAGCCCGGACTTCAACGGGGATGAGGCGATCTGGGGTTGGGCGAGAGAGGAGGCCACCGGCAATCTGTGCTTGGGAAGCAGGGAGGCGGTGCAGGAGAAGGTTGGCAAATTCCTTGCCGGACTGGCCAGCCGCAAAGACGAGGTGAGACGGCGGTGCCGGACAGTCTTGCAGTCACGGGGCGAGGCGCTCCTGCGAGCCTCCCGGACCGATTCTCAGCCTCCGGCAAATGCACATCCCACCTTGGCTTTGGTTTAGGTGCGACGGTAGACGGGGGTTTGGATTCCCGCCTACGCGGGGATAAGCGGGCGGTAGAGCTAAACGGAGTGTCAAAAGGTACTATGTGCCTCCTCTTTCCTGCGTTTGGGCTGCCCGGCGGCAGTGGGAGACTGTATTCGAACGTCACGAAATTCGGTTCGATCCAGTACCTCTTGAGAAACGTCTTGAGCCATGCTCGGGCGCGAGCTGGTGTTTCCTCTTTGAGGAAAGTTTTGAGTTCAGCTGAGTGGGCCAGCACTGCCTCTGGGTGGTTGAGTATCACAGTGGTATCGTCGGTACCCGCGGCGATCTGCTCCAACTCTGCTTGTGCTTTGGCTTTGAGGTCGCGGAGCTCACTGTTGCGGGTCGCATAGAATTCATATTCCGTATCGCCGTTCTCGTAGGCGAAGTAAAGCCGGTTCTGCTTCTGGTCGATGTCGGCGACTCTCCTTTGCATTTCCTCGAGGCGATTGTTTTTATCGGCGTGCGCGGTACCGATGTTCCGGCGGAGTTCTTCTATGGCCACTTGGAGGTGTGGCAGGGAGAGTATGTCCTCATTGACTACGTCCAAGGTGAAGGCTTCAAAGAGCTCCGCGGGGAGCCTGGGGCTGTCGCAGTATTCCGGGCCTTGGTACTTTCTGGTGTTGCACACTATATACAAATGGGGGTTGGTGGCTGTTCCTGACCAGGCGTAGTTGTAGGGCTCTCCGCACTGTCTGCATTTCCCGAGTGCTGAGAGCAGGTGGTCGCTACCGGCGTGTCTGGGATGTTCGGACTCGTGGTTCCTGGACTTGAGAATCTCTTGGGCAGTGGTGAACTCCTCGGGGGTGACAATGCCCTCATGGGCGCCTTCGCACACGGTTACGGGTGTGCCGTCGGGGTTTCTGCCCCACGCTATGGTGCCTTCATAGTGGCGGTTGGTGAGCACGTCACTGATCCGGTTGCTCAGGAAGGGTTTGCCGTTGATGTTGAGGACGCCCTCATCTCTGAATATCTTGGAGATCTGACTCTCGGTCTTGTACTGGAGTGTGAGATCGAAGATTCGCCGGATGAGTGTGCTGGTCTTTGGGTCCGGCGCGAGTTTGTAGCGTTGTCTGGCGCCGTCTTGGACTGGAATTTTCATCATGCCTTGAGGGGCTCTCCCTGCCAGGAAGAAGCCCCTGCTGGCCAGGTTGTGAGTGCCTCTGCGGACATCTTCGGAGATGAGTCTCGAGGTGTATTCGTCTATTGCCTCTATGACACCCTCATGGAGTTGACCGGATGCGGTGTCTCCGGTGTCTTCGTTGATCGAGATGACGGGGATGCCTTTTTTGCGAAGGCGGTTCTTGTAGATCGCGCTCTCTGCCCGATTCCGGAAAAACCGTGAGAATCGCCAGATTAGGACCACTGCGAACGGACAGTCAGGCCGTTCTGCGATTTCGACCATATCTTGAAAGTCTTCCCTTTTTGCGATTTTGCCGGTCTTGGCCTTGTCTGTGAATACTTTGACGATGATGTAGCCGTTTGCCTCGGCCCACCTTCGGATGTAGTTCAGCTGGGCGTCGACGGAATTTTCCACGTCCTGGCCATCGCTGGAAACCCGTAAGTAGACTGCTGCGGGGGTCAGGCCGTCTGGCCTTTGCAGGTGGATTATGGTGGATGTCTTTCCCTTCGGCATTTGGACCGCCTCGCCTTATGGGGTGTGATTTAGGGGGTTGCCTAAACGGTGGCTGGTGTGGGTGCGCTGTTCCAGATCGCTGCCTGCTTTTCGGGGGACAGGTTTTTTCGTCGGGGTTGGTTCCAGTAGGGGGTCTTGCATTTGGGGCAAACCCGTGGATCGGTTTTGGAGCGGGTTCCGGTGCCTGTTCGGGAGCCCCAGCGGTAGTGGCAACGCTCGCACAAGTAGCCTTCGATCATGACGTAAGCCACGACATCCTCCTTGGAGGGCGTGTAATTTAGCTAAGTTTACCATGCGGGAAAGTAGGCTGTGGACTATGGCCGGGGCTGGTCTTGGTGGTTTGTGAATTTGAATGTACATCATTGTTGTGAGAGGATAAAGGGTTGGGAGAGGCTGTATGTGGCGTCGTTGGAATGGGGAGTGTCGGTGTCGAAATTGGGAGACCGGTGCCGGTGCCGGTTTGATTTGAATCTACCATATAGGTATACTTGCGGCGGACTAACAAATAGCACGGAAGTTTCAATACCGTGCGGCAGTTCGTTAAAATTTACGGCCGTCAGAGTATGCTCACCCTGACGGCCTGTGTTGAGCGAACTGCGGGAAACGCTTGGGATACATCGCCGCTTCGCTCAAAGGAATAGTACAGGCAGCAAAGACGCTAGGCAAGCGCTGGGAGGGGCGCAGGAGGCCTGGGCGCATGTTCTGCGGGGTGGCCGGTTCAGGGCGTTCCTCGGGGACGAGGTGAACGATGGCCCGTAGGGAAGTAGAGCGGCAGCTTCGGCTGTTCGGCGTGGGGGATTTGGATTCTGGGGACGAGGAGAAAGGTTCTACCGGTGCCCTTGCTGACAATGATGAGCGGTGGAATGAGATTTATAGGCACCTGGGCCGGCTTCTCAGGGAGGAGGGGTTTGAGGAATTTCTGGCCGGGCTGCGGCGGGGTGCCGAGTAGTGTCGCGGGTTCCGTTTGAAAATGGGGTTTACACACCATCGACCGCCCCCGCCTCCTTCAGGGAGCATTCCTCCCCACGGAGGCGGCCAAGCGCGGCTCGAAGTAGCGTGCTCCTTCCAAGGAACTGCCCGTCTCCGCGTGCAGGACGTTCATCACGTACTGCCACGGCTCGCCGTCGTCGCCCAGCCGCCGTGAGACCCCTTTGGTCTCCACGATCCAGACCGGGGTGTCTGGTGGAATGCGGGATGCGTCGCCCGGCCTGTTTAACAGTCGCTCATACTCCTCGTGGGTCGTCAGGCAGCTGGCGGTGACGCCCTCTATTTCGACCACATACCCCGGGGCGGGGCCGCCGGGCAGCTGGGCCGTCGCCATCCTATCCGCCCCGTCTTGGCCGATGAACTCGGTGCGGCCGGCGAGAGCCTCGAGGCCTTGGCAGGCCGGGTCCCCGGCGGCCCCGCAGGCGGCCACCAGTAGGGATATCGTTAGCAGGAGCGCCAGGGTGGCCGGAAGCGAAACCCTTCGCGTCACGTCGCCGTTCTCCTCAGATGTAGGGGTCGACTCCGGCAGGGGGCCATCCACCACTTATAAACGAAACCGTGTCGCGGAGTTCAGGGGCGACGATTGGTCGGTGGCCGTTCACTGGGTAAGGTTACTGGAGAGCAGGACTTCCTGTTTGGTTGATCCGGCCAGGTGGCTGTGAGACGGGAGTGGCATGGTGTAGTGGATCACTATCTTGCCCGAATATAAGTTGATGCTTGTTATGAAGCTTGCCAGGAAGTTTCTGGCGTTGGTGGGTGTCCGCAATGTTTTGAGGAAGAATTGGGGGTCTTCTCTCAGGAGAGCGAGGTCCTCGATGGGCAATATGGATGGCGTATTTTGCTCCTGACCAAGGTCGGTCATGGTGGACATGACGGTAGAGAGGGCTTCATCGGTGAAGATAGCATTGAGGATGCTTCCTAGGGCCAGGTGGTCGGTGATGGTGACCGGTGTGGAGAGGGGGTGATGCTGGTGTCCGGGATTCTTCTTGTCCTGGTCGCAGTAGTACTGGGCGTCGTTATTCAGTGATGCTGGTTTGAAGTGCATCGTGGATTCGCAACGTCCGCAGGATATCAACCCATCGAGCGGCGATCTCGCCGTGGTTCCTATGGTCATGAGGGATACTCCTGTGAGTGCGAGGTGGCTTGGGTGATTGTAAGAGATTCTACGCTAACTTGGTACATCAGAGACGATTGCGAAATATAAAAATCCCGGGCCGAAACGGCGGCTTTGCCCTCTCCCGCACCTCCGGCGGTCAGGGGACCGGTTGTGCGAACCGCAATTTCAGCGTTCAAGGGTTCCTTTATGATATAGGAGTCTATGCCCAGGACCACCTGGGCGCAGGGATTTTCCCACTCCGCAATCAGGATAATGGTCAACCTGGCCCCCTGGATCATCGAGACCAGAAGCACCAGGGGAACTGCGAAAGAGCCGGTCTATAGGCCTAGCGACAAATTCCCCGCGTACAACACTCAACTGTCCTTGGCCTTGGTGGCCTGATTCAGGATCCTTTTGTAGGGGCTGGAACATCTGAGTCTTCACAAGCCCAAGAGTGCGCCTCTCGCATCGCTCGTCGTTTCTCGCGGAGAGGTGCGGCCAGGCTGGCGGGCATAGTGGGGTCAACAAGGGTAGCGAGGGCTGAGAATGTTGGGAGAGCGGTCGGACCAGAGGGGTCTGTGGGAAGCGGACCAGCTGTATCTGGACCACGTGGGACGGGACACTTTCTACGGTCTGCTGGCCTCGCTGCGGGGCCGGCTGTTCCGGGACGCGGATTTCGCCAAGTTCTTCTGCGCCGACAACGGCCGGGACAGCGTGCCGCCCAGCCTGCTGGCGACGGCCCTGCTGCTCCAGTCTCAGGACAAGGTGAGCGACGCCGAGACCAAGGCCAGAGCCAACTTCGACATCCGCTGAAAGGTTGCTCTGGGGATTGAGGTGGAGGACAGGCCCTTTGCCAAGCGCACGCTGCAGGTGTTCCGCGCCCAGCTGATACTGCACGACAAGGTGCGGGAGGTGTTCGAGTCCAGCCTGAGGCTGGCCCGGGAGTCAGGCCACCTGAAAAGGCGGAGCGTGAAGGTGGCGCTGGACACCACCAACATCCTGGGCCGGGGTGCGGTGAAGGACACCTGCAATCTGTTGGCCGACGGGATTGTCAAATTGATGCGGGTGTTGCCGGCAGTGGAGAGGACCGCCGTCAAGGAATGGGCCAAGCCCCGGGGATACGAGGGGTAGAGCTTGAAAGGCGAGGCCGCCATCGACTGGAGCGACAAGTGGGCGCGGCAGGCCCTGTTGGCCGGGATTGTGAGAGGCGCGGACCGGCTCTTTGAGTTGTCGCGTCAGGCGCAGGGGGAGTTGCCCGAGAACAGCGTTGAACGGCAGCAGATAGTGGCGGAGGCGGAATTGCTGGGGCAGTTGCTGCTCCAGGACGTGGAACGCACTGATAACGGAGTCGGCCTCAAGGATGGGGTGAGCCGGGACCGCATGATGTCGGTGCATGACCCGGAGATGCGCCACGGCCACAAGAGCAGTCGGCGGCGGTTTGACGGACACAAGGCAGCCATAGTCGTGGATACCGACTCCCAGCTGATCACTGCAGTGGAGGTATTGCCGGGCAACGCTACGGACAACCTGGGATCGCTGGAATTGGTGGAGGAGAGCGAGGCCAACACCGGTGTGCCGGTGGAGGATGCCATGGGCGACGCTGCCTATGGGGACGGCGGGACCCGCCTAGCTTTCGCCGATACAAGCCGCAAGCTGGTAGCCCGGGTGCCAGGCCGCCCCGGCCGGCAGCGCTTTCCCAAGGATGACTTTGTCATCGACTTGGAGGCGGGCACCTGCACCTGTCCGGCGGGGAATGTTACCCGGAGAGTCCGGTACTTGGGTACTCGCACCACAGCAACAGGCTGGACTCACCAACTGAAGACCTTCCAGTTCGATGGAGCGGTCTGCGGAGTGTGCACGCTGCGGCCCTAGTGCGTGTCCACGGCACCGGGCACAGGACGGACGGTGCAACTGCATCCGGAGGAGGCTTTATTGCAGCAGGCCCGGTCCCTGGAGCGGAGTGAAGGCTTTGGCGAGTACCGGCAGCGCCGGGTGGTAATGGAACACCGGTTGGCGCGGCTGGTCCAACTGGGAATCCGCCAGTCCCGCTACTTCGGGCCCGCCAAGACGAAATTCCAATTGTACCTGGAGGCCACGGTGGCTAACCTGACTCTGGTGGCCGCCAAGGCCGACCTGCCGGCCGGCACCGTCGGCGATTCCAGCGCCGACAGCGCCCTCCGTGTCGGGTCCATCCGTTCCGTCCCTGCGCGGCTCGCAAAAATTTTGACCCGGACTTGCTTGCATCGGTCGCACTACAGAAACACATCTCCCCGAACAAGGCTTTCCGCCCAGAATTCTAGGTGTTGTGTTTTAGTTTGATCCGGAATTGGAGGTGCGGATTGGCGATGGGCCGTCTACACCTGCGAATGGGAG
Organism: Dehalococcoidia bacterium; assembly: GCA_965261355.1. GTDB lineage: Bacteria > Chloroflexota > Dehalococcoidia > Lucifugimonadales > UBA3495 > VXOI01. The sequence goes on from OZ253464.1 coordinate 2,154,927, forward strand.
TTCTGACTCCAGCTGCATTTGGCTGGCGACCAGTCATTAATTCTCCCCCACAGGTAGCTTAATCGAAAGCTCTACCTCGGACCCGCCTTCGCCAGTAGTCCGAAATGCGGAGAGGAGACCAAAGGCACTCAACAGACGCGGCGGTAATCAATACTCTGGATCCCCTGAGCACTGAGGACTGACTTGGTCAGCCCGCTGCAGTAAACCAGACAGGAATTTCCGATGTGTCAGTCAGGTTTGACCCGCTGCCCTCGATACGAAGCACCGCAGCGGCGCTCCCTCGGATGATGTACGCTTTCCATTCCTCATAGTCCTCCATGACGGGCATCAAACATACCACCCACCAGTAGTCGTCAACCAGGTACTCGATCAGGACGCTAACGCCCCATCCTGAAGAGGCGAGCAAGCCGAATTGCACGGAACCCAGGGGTGTTCCGGAATTCAGCTCATCCCTCATCCTCCTGGTCAGGATGTCCTCGACCAGAGTCCAGTTGACCCACTCCTTATCCGATAGCACCTGCAGGTCGCTACCATCTACTGGTTCTTGCAGGTATGGGGCACCCAGGAGCTGGATTCTCGTGCTGACGAGCTCCCTAAGCACCGGGGCTCTCACCTCGATGGCGGGTCCTTCCGGGAACGTGAAATTGATTTGGCTTCCTTCCGTGTATTCGCTCATTTTTGCTCTCCTGATATTCGGTATTCACCTTGGGCGGAGGTATTTGATTGTTGGTGCAGGCCTGGACGGGTCAGCACGGGAACGCGTCGTGAGGGACGAAAAGACTCCCGCGGATTGGGAACCCGAGAGGCGAGTTGCCCCACTGACGTCAGGCCAGAGTCGTCTGTCGTCGGCTAAGGGATGCTGGCGCGACCAGTGATTACTCGACACTGCAGGCGCAGAGCGGCCTGAGTTGCGGGATGGCCGCCGCAGTTTGGCTGCCGCTGACCGCGAATTCCGGGTTGGCTCGCGGAGCAAGGCCACGGCTTGGGTGGACCGTGCCGGATTGGAGGTTAGCAGCTCACGCGGGGCCACTGAGAACATTCCGCATTGGCGCGATTCTCCAAAAACGGGTCAGGCGCCGAAGTTCCTGCGCCGAGCCCATGCGTGATCGGGGTCGGGCGCGCCCGTCGGCGGTCGTAGGCCGAAGGGGTGACGGGAAAGAGTCTGTGCGATGCCGTAATGGCCCGAGCGACGGACCGAGCTACCGTCAGCATCGGGTCCCCGGCATCTGGGGATGCAGTCGGGGACTCTTGGGGGATGGAGAGCGTGTTGCGTTACCGCAAATGCGCCATCTGCAGAGCGGGCCGCGGAGAGTGGGGCTTGGATTCCGTCAGGGAGGTTGGGACGGGATCAGCCGGGGGAGCGGCATAGGATCGAGGGCACCCGCTTGCAGCTTATGGTCGGCGATTGCTGTGACCGCCTCGAGGTCTTCGCGGGCGACAAGGGGGATCGAAATGCTCAATCCTTTCATCGCTCATTCCGGAGAGGCGGAGGGCGTCAGGGTTTACGAGAAATGGACGCCCTCGGCAATTTGACTATTGTCCAAGTGCAAGGAGGTGCGCATGGGGCATCGATGGTGTCGGACCCGTAAGAGGTTTCGACTAACCCCTTCAGGATATGGGAAGATGGCGTAAAGGGTCTGAATTCCCGCCAGCAGAGTGTATTGGGATTAGTCTTTGAGTTTGCGTTGCCTCACTGGAAAAGGCAGCGACGGAATCGTACTCCGACTGCGCACGGTGGCCTACACAGCCCGTACCTTTGGGCTGTCCGCCTGGCCAACCTTGCCGGAAAGGGACTAATTTGAGCATAGCCAAACTTCTGCCCTTCGTAGTATCACGCCGCCATGCCAGAACCGGGGGCTAGCGAGAGATGAGCGGAAGACTGTTCGGCTACGCCCGAGTGTCAGTGGCCAGCGACGCCGACGCCACAACCTGGCGACCCAGCGCCGGATGCTGGCCAAATGCGAGAAGGTCTTAGTTGGCTTTTGTACAAAAGCCAGTAACCATGAACCAGTAACGATATAATTAGTGCGCCGTCATTTATGGATGTCGTCCGGGGGTTTTTCAATGTCTAAGAGCGATAGCGACAGTGAAAAAGCCCCAGCGGCCCTAAACGACCGCTTCACGGATACGTCCACCTACGCGGCTCGAATGTACAAAGTTCAGCTTAGACCAATGACGGCTTTCGGCGCCTTGGATCGTGCCTAATGACAAGCGCTACTCCCGAACAACGAGCAAGGGCCAATATCGACCGGCTGCTGGGGCAGGCGGGATGGGCGGTGCAGGATATGGCCGCTCTGAACGTCCATGCCGCCCGCGGCGTGGCGGTGCGAGAGTTCCAGTTACGATTGGGGCACGGCACTGCCGACTACCTGCTGTACGTTGACGGCAGAGCGGCTGGCGTGGTGGAGGCCAAGCCAGAGGGCCACACCATGACCGGGGTGGAGACGCAGTCAGGAAAGTATGGCGCAGGACTGCCAGACAACCTGCCCTACTACGCTCGCCCTCTGCCGTTCCTGTATGAGAGCACCGGCGTAGAAACGCGCTTCACTAACGCGCTGGACCCACAGCCTCGAAGCAGAAACGTATTTTCCTTCCATACACCGGAGACGCTGGCGGAATGGCTGGGGGACAAGGATGCCGCCGTGCATGCGTCGGCAGATGTGCCGGAGCTGATTGCCGACGCTGGTGGCGGCGGTTACCGCATCCGGCAAAGCCTGCGCCGCAGGCTGACCACAATGCCGCCTCTGGACGACTCCTACCTCTGGTCCGTGCAGGCACAGGCCATCAGGAACTTGGAGCAGTCGCTGGCCGAGGCCCGTCCGCGCTCCCTGGTGCAGATGGCCACGGGCAGCGGCAAGACGTTCATGGCCTGCAACCAGGTCTACCGCCTCATCAAGCACGCCGGAGCACATCGGGTTCTGTTCCTCGTAGACCGCAGCAACCTGGGACGGCAGACGTATCGAGAGTTCCAGGGCTTCACCGTGCCAGGCGACGGGCGGAAGTTCACCGAGCTCTACAACGTGCAACTCCTCCAATCGAACAGCATCGACCAGGTGAGCAAGGTCTGCATTGCGACCATCCAGCGGGTTTACTCCATGCTGAGGGGCGAGGAACTGGACCCGGAACTGGAGGAAGCATCCGATTACGACGTGGCAACTGCCCGGCCGTCGCCGCAAACGGTGGAGTACAACCGTAGCTTACCCATCGAGGAGTTCGACTTCATCATCACCGATGAGTGCCACCGCTCCATCTACGACCTGTGGCGGCAGGTGCTAGAGTACTTCGACGCCTTCCTCATCGGCCTGACCGCTACGCCGTCGAAGCAGACCATGGGTTTTTTCAGGCAGAACCTTGTTATGGAATATAGCCATCTACAGGCGGTGATTGACCACATCAACGTCCCCTACAGCGTCTACCGAATTGAGACGAAGATGACGGAGGAAGGGTCCACCATAGAGTCCGGCACCAATGTGGTAATGCGCGACCGCCGGACCCGAAAGCCCCGGTGGGAAGACCTGGACGACGAACTCGCATACACGCCGGGCCAGCTTGACCGGGAGGTGGTGGCAGAGGACCAGATTCGCACTGTCATCCAGACCTTCCGGGACAGGGTGACGACCGAGATATTCCGCGGCCGGGAGCACGTGCCCAAGACCATCATCTTCGCCAAGGACGACAGCCACGCCGACGACATCGTGAACATCGTGCGAGAGGAGTTTGCCAAGGGCAACGACTTCTGCCAGAAAATCACCTACCGTACCACCGGGGCCAAGCCCGAGGACCTGATCACACAGTTCCGCAACAGCTTCAACCCCCGCATCGTGGTGACCGTGGACATGATCGCCACCGGCACCGACATCAAGCCGGTGGAAATCGTGTTCTTCATGCGGAACGTGCGGAGCCGCAACTTCTTCGAGCAGATGAAGGGGCGCGGCGTCCGCACCATCACGCAAACCGAGTTGAACTCAGTGACGCCCGACGCCACGGACAAGGACCGGTTCGTCATCGTGGACGCGGTGGGCGTTACCGAGAGCGAGTTGGGCGAGTCTTACTCGCTGGACCGTCACCCGACGGTGCCCTTCGACAAGCTGCTGGGCCTGGTAGCCATGGGCGACCGCCAGCCGGACACCCTGTCGTCGCTGGCCAGCCCTCTCGCCCGTCTGGACCGGCGGCTGTCAACCCAGGACCGGCAGGTGGTGGAGTCCCTGGCCGGGGGTGCAACGCTGAAGAGCCTGGTGTCCAATCTGCTCAACGCCACCGATCCAGACGCCGCCCTGGACGCGGCACGGGAGGCCACCGGGCAGGACGACCCGCCCGACGAGGCCATTGCCAAGGCAGAAAAAGAACTGCTGGAGGCGGCAGCCAAGCCCTTCGCGGCCAACCCGGAGTTGCGTCAACGGCTGATTGAGATTCACCGGGCCTACGAGCAGACCATCGACACGGTGTCCCTGGACGAGGTGGTACGGGCGGAGTTTTCCGGTGCCGAGGCCGACGCGCTTACCCGCTCATTCCGCGAGTACATCGAGGAGCACCGGGACGAGATCGCCGCCCTGCAGGTGCTGTACCAGCGTCCCTACAGCCAGCGCCTCAGCTTGGACGAAATCAAGGCGCTGGCCGACGCGCTGCAGAGTCCGCCCCGGTCATGGACTCCGGCGAGGCTGTGGAACGCCTACGAGCAGCTAGATCGGGACCGGGTGCGTGGCTCCGGCCAGAGAGTGCTGACCGACATTGTGTCGCTGGTGCGCTACGCCGTCGGCGCTGATGATGAGCTGGCGCCCTTCGCCGAGCAGGTGGAGCAGCGGTTCCACGGCTGGCTGGCAACGCAGGAAATTGCCGGACGGACCTTCACTGACGAGCAACGCCAGTGGCTGGGAGATATCAAGGACCACATCGCCGGTAGCGTCAGCATCGATCCCGCCGACCTGCAGTACGCCCCCTTCGCGCAGCGCGGCGGCATCGGCCGCGCCCACGCGGTCTTCGGCGACGGGCTGTCCCCGCTGCTGGAGGAGTTGAACCTGGCGCTGGCGGGGTAGCCGGAGGCCGGCGGTATAATGGATGGAAATGGACGGAGAGACCCGCAATGCCTGACGCAGAGATAGTCTTCCAAGTCCGGGAGTCGCCCGAGGGAGGGTACGAGGCTCGCGCCATAGGTTACAGCATCTTTACCCAGGGCGACGACTGGGATGACTTGATATGCATGATGCGGGACGCCGTGCTGTGCCATTTCGACGACGGCGAAGCGCCCCAGTCCATTCGTGTCCATCTGGTCCAGAATGAGGTCATCCCCGTGTGAGAACACCCAGAAATCTATCGGGGATGGAGCTTGCTGTCCTTTTACGTCGGCGATACCGCTATATCCTCACTCGCCAGAGGGGTAGCCACATGAGACTTACGAGCACTTTCATGGGCTACGAGCATCATGTCTCAGTTCCCCGGCACCACCCGTTACGTGTTGGCACACTGGATGACATACTCGGCGATGTGGCCGAATACCTCGGACTCGACCGGGACGATCTGAAACAGGAACTGTTTGGCAGATAATCACAAAGAAATTCCCGCAGGTCCGGTGGTCTAGAGGGACTACCCAAGATATACACGGCAACGATCGGACATGCTCACACCCTATTCGGCGATGGGCTGGCACCGCTGACGGAGGAGCAGAATCTGGCACTAGCGGGGGAACCCTTGGAATTCAATGGCGGTAGGATAGGAGTATCCCTTGCATGCCCTTTCCGGGGCTTCCGTTTATGAAAAGCTATAAAAAGATACACTTCAAGCAAGGCAGCTATGAACTCAAAAGAAGCCTCTATTCACAGTCACCCCGACGAATGTATTCCGGTGCTGGGATTTCTTTGTTGTGATGGTGGTCGTAAAGATTATTTTCAGCTGCGCAAATGCGCTGCGATTCCAGTAGATATCCAGGACTGCACGGTCGTAGCAGTCAGCGTGGCACATTCGTACAACCCTAATGTTAGGTCGCCTGCATTGTCGTATAGCGACACGCTAGATCTCCTGAACAATGCGAACCGCCATAAACAACCTTGGAAACGTAGGGGATTTCGTGAATCATGGATTGGTCACCGTGTTCGCCGGATTAAGGAGGCTCGGGCAGAAAGACGAGCAAGAAAGAATCGGGAAATTCCCAAACATCAAGACGCGAAATATGGTGTCAACACAATTGCCTTGTCGCGTCTTCTTCGGTCTTTCAAGTTTTCGTTGGTATTCGGGGAACCTCGCCAAAAACAGTCCTATTGCCTTTGTCATTCGAGTGGTACCTTCGTGTTGGATGGTACATTGATTGGTGGTTTGGACCATTCGTTCGTGATAATTGACGGAGACATCGTAGCCGACTACGATTTTCGCAAACACTTTGACGGTTTCCATGTGCTGCACATATGGCAACGAAACTGAACGCCGCCGGACCACTTCCAGGCTGGGTCTCCGCCACTATCGCAGATATCTGTTTAGTCAATCCGCGAAGCTTCCTGCAACCCGTCAATGAAGATTGTCCGGTATCTTTCATCCCCATGGCCGCAGTTGAGGCGAGAACCGGCCGAATCGAATTGAGCCAAGTAAGGCTCTATGGAGAAGTCAGCAAGGGCTACACCCGGTTCTCAGATGGCGACGTGCTGTTCGCCAAGATCACTCCGTGTATGGAAAACGGGAAGATCGCCATCGCCAAGGGCCTAACCAACGGCCACGGTTGTGGGTCAACGGAGTTCCACGTTCTCAGGCCACGCGAAGGACTCTCGCGAGAATTCCTCAACTACTTTCTGCTTCAGGACGGGTTTCGCAAAGACGCCCAAAGAAATATGGCCGGCACCGCCGGACAACTGCGTGTACCGGCGGCTTGGCTGTCGGAAGCTCCCCTCCCCCTCCCGCCACTGGCTGAGCAACACCGCATCGTGGCGCAGATCGAGACGCAGTTCACGCGGCTGGACGCGTCAGTGGCGGCGCTGCGGCGGGCGCAGGCCAGCCTGAAGCGCTACCGGGCCAGCGTCCTCAAGGACGCCTGTGAGGGCCGGCTGGTCCCCACCGAGGCGGAGCTGTCCCGCTCCGAGGGCCGCGATTACGAACCCGCTGCCATCCTGCTGAAGCGCGTCCTGGCCCAGCGCCGCGCCCGCTGGGAGTCGCAGGAGAAGCGCCGGGGTAAGTACAAGGAACCCTCCGCCCCCGACTCCTCCGCCCTGCCGGGGCTGCCGGAGGGGTGGGTGTGGGCGACGGTGGAGCAGCTCTCAGAAATCCAAGGTGGAATACAAAAGCAACCGAAACGCGCCCCTGCCGACAATCCTTACCCGTTTCTCAGAGTCGCCAATGTCTTGCGCGGCTATCTCAACTTGGAAGAAGTACATCAAATCGAGCTATTTCCCGGCGAACTCGACAAGCTCAGGCTAGTCCCGGGCGACCTGTTGATTGTCGAGGGCAACGGCAGTCCGTCTCAGATTGGACGTATGGCCATCTGGAAAGGCGACATAGAGGACTGCGTTCACCAGAACCACATCATCCGCGCTCGTTTGGTCGGTGACCTGTCTTCCAAATACGCCGAGACCTATTGGAATTCTCCAACGGGGGCGTCCGAAGTCTCGAAAGTGGCAAGCTCTACCAGTGGCCTGTACACGCTGAGCGTCAGTAAGGTCAGCGTCCTTCCCATCCCTCTCCCTTCGCTGGCCGAGCAACATCGCATCGTGGCGGTGGTGGAGCGGCGGCTGTCGGTGGTGCAGCAGGCCGAGGCCACGGTGGAGGCCAGCCTAGCCCGGGCGGAGCGGCTGCGGCAGAGCATCCTCAAGCAGGCGTTCTCCGGCAGGCTAGTCCCCCAGGATCCCGGCGACGAACCGGCGTCGGCGCTGCTGGAGCGCATCAGGGCCGAGCGGGAGGCGGCTTAACGAAAGACTACACGAAGCGACCTGAAATCTCTTTCGGCTACTCCTTGAGTGTCAATACCAGAAATCCAGCTAGGAGTTTTTGCAATGAGCGATCGGCAGACCATAGTTGTGGAATCCAACCACCATGTTTATTACGTGATAGCCCGTAATAATCTCGAACGCGGCAAAGAAATCAGAACGACAATTGATCGCAATGAGGAACAGTACTGGCAGTTTGAAAAAGTACACATTGAACACTATGGTAGGCCAGATCCCGAATTTATCCCTACAGAAAATGCAAGGAGAATTGAACTGTTAGAGAAGCAATGCGAGCATCTAACTCAGGCGGTAGTATTTGCTGCCATGGCCGCTGAGGCGTTTATAAACTACTACGCGGTCAGAAAAGGAACGCCTTCGCACTTCAAAAAGTACTTTGACAATTTAACGCCAATGCAAAAGTGGTTGATCATACCGGCCTATTTTAACAGTGGAAGCCAATTGGACCCAGGAAAGAAACCGCTACAGGATCTGGACTATCTGGTAAAGATAAGAAATAGCTTAATCCATGCCAAACCCGAAACTGCAATAGTGTTGGATGATCAGAGATTCCACAGCACCTCTGATTGGAGGGACTTTTATGGGCCTTCCGTAGAGGAAGCCACACGATGCGTCAACACTGTCAGAGATTTAGTCACTACCCTCAACAATATCGACAACACTGTCCAAACGGAGTGGCTAGAAGAACTTCGATTTCAGAAGCAATATTTTGTTTGTCCCGAAAAAATCTAAGCAACTTTGGAAACTAGAGTCGTATCAAAAAACCGGCAATTGAAGGACAACGGCATGACGACCTCGGTGGACATCGGGCAGAAGCTCTGGAACTACTGCAACATCCTGCGCGACGCCGGGCTGTCCTACGGCGACTACCTGGAGCAGCTCACCTACCTCATCTTCCTCAAGATGATGGACGAGCGCAGCCGCCCGCCCTACACCCTGCTGCCGGACTACCAGCCGCCGCCCATTCCCGATGGCTACCGCTGGCCCGACCTGCTGGCCCTCGACGGCGCCGAACTGGAGACACACTATCGCCTTACCCTGGAAACACTGGGTGGCCAGCCCGGCACCCTCGGCGTCATCTTCCGCAAGGCCCAGAACCGCATCCAGGAACCGGCCATGCTGACCCGGCTGGTGCGGGAGCTAATTAACAGCGAGAACTGGCTGGACCTCAGCGCCGACGTCAAGGGCGACGCCTACGAATCGCTGCTGGAGCGCAACGCCCAGGACGTGAAGACCGGGGCCGGTCAGTACTTCACGCCGCGCCCGCTGATCCGGGCCATCGTCGACGTGATGCGCCCCGGCCCTGACGACACCATCTGCGACCCGGCCTGCGGCACCGGCGGATTCCTACTGGCCGCCCATGACTACGTTCTTGCCCGCCACCCGTCCATGGACCGGGATCAGAAGGAGCGGCTGCAGCGCGACGCCCTGCACGGCTGGGAGATCGTGGACAGCGCGGCGCGGCTCTGCGCCATGAACCTGTACCTCCGCAGCATCGGCGGCGACGAGACCAACATCATCGTGGACGACAGCCTGCGGGCCCATCCGGGAGTCAACTACGATCTGGTGCTGACCAACCCGCCCTTCGGCCGCAAGTCGTCCCTGACCTTCGTCAACAGCGAGGGAGAGACGGAGCGGGAGACGCTGACAGTGGAGCGCCCCGACTTCTGGGCCACCACCAGCAACAAGCAGCTCAACTTCCTCCAGCACGTCCGCACGCTGCTGAAGAACACCGGACGCGCGGCCATCGTGGTGCCGGACAACGTGCTGTTCGAGGGCGGCGCCGGGGAGACGGTGCGACGCCGCCTGCTGGCCGAGTGCGACGTCCACACCCTGCTGCGCCTGCCCACGGGCATCTTCTACGCCCAGGGCGTCAAGGCCAACGTGCTCTTCTTCGACCGCAAATCGGCCGCCGAGACGCCGTGGACGCGGGAACTGTGGATCTACGACCTGCGCACCAACCGCCGGTTCACGCTCAAGGCCAACCCGCTGACCCGCGCCGACCTGGACGACTTCGTGGCCTGCTACAACCCGGCGAACCGCCTTCAGCGTGAGGAGGCCGAGCGCTTCCACCGCTTCACCTACGACGAGCTGGTCAAGCGCGACAAGACCAACCTCGACATCTTCTGGCTCCGCGACGAGAGCATGGAAGACAGCGCCAACCTCCCCTCGCCCGACGTAATCGCCCACGAGATCCTGGAGGACCTCCGCGCGGCCCTCGAGCAGCTGGAGGAGATCGCGGGGGATTTGGGAGCTGGGGAAGACCAATGACGTACAATGGGAAGGAGCCTCTGGAGGGCCCATTAGTTTCGCGCTCGGCCTGATACGGAAAATTGGCAAGGATAATTAACGGAACCTGAGCATTAATTCCGGGGCGATTCTCGGGGTTCGGCTCATGTTTGGTTGCCTCGTGCAACCAAGTCTCAGAACCTATGGCTCTTGATGTGGCGGAGCGTCAGTCCGAATACGCCCGCTGTCAGAGGAGATAGACCAACGCAGGTTTAGTAAACGGGAAATCGCCCAACGGGAGCAGGCTCAAGGATTGCTCGCTCCCGAAGCCTGCGAGGAAACATTGAGCCAGGAAATCGCACGGGACGAGACTGTAAACGGCTGACCTTGCGGTGATTTCGGACAGGTTAGGAAGGAATTGCGAAACTCGGTGCCCGGAGGGGGCCAATTTCAACTGTTCCCTCTGTGGAGGATTTTCTCTGATTTCTGATGTTTCAGCCCGGATTTTCAGACTTCCGGTTACTTGGTAAAGCTCCATAGGTCGCTTTGTCCGCGAACCACAAACGGCTGAGACCAACGCCGTGCGATCTGGGCAATTAGTATTCCTCGCGAATGCCAAGTCGATCAATGCCGCAACACTATGAGCCCTTGTCCTGCTCTGGTCATGCCGCCAACGTGATACGACGTGATTGAGGTTATGATCCGCTGACGGGTCAAGGGTGGTAGTCGGCGGTCATTCCTAATCGCCTCTTCGAATTTCGACAAAACTGGACTCGTCTCCCGTCCTTGCTGTAGCGTCGACAGCACTAGTGCTAAAATCAGCTCCAACTGTCCAGGCACTGTCCGAGACGACAGCCCAACTACTATATCTGCCGCGACGGACACCGCGGAATCTTCCAGACAATCCGGGCCTCGCAATGTGCGGATCATCGCTCGCGTTCCATCGGTCGTGACGTATCCATGGGCCTCAAAACTACTGATGATGTCTTCGGCTCGAACTCGCACAAACCAGTAGTTCATCACAGTGAGACGTTCTATCAAACGCGAATAATCGGTGTTATTGAGTGTGCCAGACTGGTGAAGTTCCATAAGCAGAGCTTGCGTGTTGACCGTGTTAGTGCCAAGAGCGTTAGCGACTTTGGAAAGAGCCAAATCATCTGAAACCAAGAGTGGGTGACTGGCCGGGTCGGTGTCGCCGACCCAAAGAGATCCAGCGCCAGCGGGAGTGAGCGTGGATAGCAGCTGTTCAACGTCCGGTGTGTCCAAGAGGCCATATGATGGAACAAGTTCTAGGGAACTGGCGAAATCCCGGATGGCTTCCACTTCCTCCTGCCATCTTTGCTGTGCATCTTTCGGAATGTCAGAAATGGCGTAGCGACCATTTTCAGTTTTCCCGATGAATCCGGATGTTCGCCCCATCATCTCGAGATTGAAAGCCATGTTCTGCAAATCATCAAGCACGAGTTGCGGTAAGGACACTCCGCCAAATCGGTCACGGAGAAGGTCAATAATCCCTAGTTCGTGAACGGTAAACAATGCCACTGTGTCTAAGGCTATTGAGTAATTGTCTTTCAACAAAGTTGCGGCCCGGTCGGTCTCTTGGTCATTGCCGGACCCGAATGAGATGCGGGTAAGCCCGTGTTGTGTACCTGCGCGCCATACCTCCAACGGGAATTTGCCGACGTGGTGCGCGAATGTGACTAGGGGGAGTACCCCCTCCCTATACAGTTGCTCAAAGCTGCGAACGAACTTGTCCCGCTCATCGACAGTTTGTAGGAATTTGCTGGGGTCTTCTAGATCTACGGCGACACGGGATAGCTTCATGTTGTTCGGAAAGCGTGTTGAGAATTCAGCTGCAGTTTCTTGGAAGGCCCGTACGAATTTGCTCTGTACTGCTACGACCTCGTACTGTAGATCTTCAAGACCTTGCCGTAGCACAACTGTGTCCCCAGCCTGTTTATTGGCCAGCGCGGCAGACAAGTCGGCCTCCGGTGCTAATTCCCGGGGGCCTACTGGTTGCTCACCGTGGTCTGCAATGGACCACCACTGTTCGCCCGATTCACCTCGCAGGAGTACGGCACAGCCTGGGCCTACCGATTGTGGTTCCACGATATCGTGTTCCTGGCCCAAGAGGGTCGAAAAGTAGCCTAGGTGTACCTCAGCATCGTCGATGGCAAACCGGCGCGCCGTATAAGCATCATCTAGATAACCGTCTACCCCAAGCAAACGTTTGATCCGGGCCAGCTGCAATAACGAGAGCGGAGCGTTCAGAAGTCCAATGCGGTCAATCTCCCGCACCGTCCTCGAGGCTGCGGCGAAATCGCAGGAACGAATTTGCGCTAACGCTAAGTTTACACGGTCAACGGTTGTTGAATCTGGACGTTCACAAATGCGTTCGCACTTCACTACGGCAGTTGGGACGTCGCCGATCAGTTGCAGAATGCTGAGTTCTATATCTGCGACAATGCGTGGCGTATCCCGCCCCGGTCTTTGCAAGGTTCTGGACCAATCCAGCGCTTCGCGCAAACGCTTGCTGTTGTTGAGGCATACTAACAATGGAACTGCCAGAGGGTGAAGTGGATTCCCTTCTACTGCTTTGCTGAAATGATCCGCGGCCTCGGGAAACTTATCGCAGTCCTGATAGTGGAAACCTAAACGCATCAAAATCTCAGGACGTTGTTCCTCTTCAACGTGCTCCAACGCTATTAGCAGCGCGTTTTCCGCTCCGTCTGGGTCGTCGTGAGCGTTCCTCACCACTGCATTGAGTGCGAGCAGCCTCGGGTTAGTCGGTGCCTGCTGTAAAGCAGTCTCTAGAGCAGGGATCACCGTACTGTCTTGATCAGCCGAAGCTTCTGCCTTGAACAGGAGTTCCGCTCGGTGAACGTCCTCCCATTGTGGGAAGTTCGGATTGAAGGAGCTTCGCAACTTGCTAACCGCCGCCGCCGAGTTGCCCGATAACAGTAAGGAGTGCGCAAACGGAGTCACAAGGTCGGGTAGTTGAGACGTATCTTCGACGCGGTCGAACCAGGCTACAGCCTCTGCGGGATGGTCTTCGTTCAGGTGAAGCAAGGCTTTGTTGAAAGCAGCTTCGGACGACTCTGGCCGCTCTCGCAATGCTTCGTCGAAATCCGCCATCGCTTCAACTGTGAACCCGAGAATGGCGCGTGCGCATCCGCGGAGGACCAGAGCATCATGACGCTTGACTTTTAACTCGGTGGGCCGTAATAAGTCTATTGCCTTGGTTGCATCAGAAACCACCTCTTCTATCTGCTCTAGCCCCTGTTTGGTGTAGGTGGTGGAGGGTCGGTTAGCTTGGGCAAGCAGCATCAGAGACTGGCTCAATGCTAAGTGGGCAAACGCATCTTCATCGTCTTCGGCAACGCGACCACGACACATGGTAACAGCTTCATCAAAGCGCGACTGTAGTTGCCTGATGCTTGCCAAAACCAACGCGCACTGCGCGTCATGCGTGATCCAATCCTCTGACGCCACGAATTCATCGAGAGCTTCGTGCTCACCAGCCTTCCACATCTCGACCATGACTACCGACGTAGCTGGCGAGGCGACCGGGTTCAACTCACGAGATCTGTGCGCCAACTCTAGCGCCCGCTCCGTGTCGTTTGCTTGATGCGCAGCCAGAGCGGCGTTTGCCACAACGTTAGGATTGTCCGGTTGTAACCGGTAGGCTTCTTTCGACCAGGAGTCGGCGCTGTCAACGTCTCCTTCCGCCATCGCGCAGGCGCCCAAGTTCGTGGCCATGCGTAACTGGAGGTCCTCAGGAATCTGACCCGAAGTAGCCCTGAGCAGTTCCAATTCTTTCCTGGCCTGTACGACTAATCCCTTTTCTATAAGTTGACGGGCGAAATCGATCTGCTTAGCCAGTTCCCTTGAATCTTCCTTTCCTTGCGGTTCGGCCGTAGCAGCACTCGACAGGGCGTACAGTTGGGACACTACTGCCGAGAGCCCCCCTTGGAGATCTGAACCGCCCAATCCAAGATGCTGGTCCAAGTAGCGTTGGAGCACAGCAACGCCCTGCTCTATAGGAGGTGGGTCTTGTGGGTTGATACCGCGCAGTCGCTCAACTTTGCCCAGGAGTTCATGGAAGAAGCTGTCTGCGTCGCCGATTGGGACGCGCTCAGCTTGTTGATAAGCTATGAGTTCTTCCGCGGCTTCACTAGTCACACCGTGTTCAGCCCAGAACCAACTGTATGTGCCTGAATTGGATCTTTTAACGGCGTCGCACAAAGCAACGTCCCATTGTGCAGACCAGCCGCACACGACCATCCCGAACTCGGTAAGGATCCGGTCCAATAGCGAGTCAATGCTTTCGGGGTACCGCTCCAACTCTGATGCCGTATTCAGAGAGCGAATGTCCTTGTAGTCTCCGTGGAGTTTGATGACGAGGCATTCGCCGTGGGAATGAGACAGAGGGACCATCCCCGAAAGGTCGTCCGGTGAAGTGATGATCACGGGGTGGATCTGCTCTGCGGCCAAAGCCGTTTCCATTAAGCGGTCAATGTTTGTGGTGATGATCAGCCTGATGCATCCGTGCTTGACAAGATTGGCGATGGCCTTATGCGCTAAGGTGGGCCTTTTCCTGCCCTCTCGTATGTCCTCAGCATCTGGCTCGATGTATCGAGACAACAACCGACTGCGTTCGGCTTGAGTGCTGGCAAGAGACTCGACGAGGTCAGAATAATTTACCGGCCTACCAAACTGACGTTGGTACCAGCCCACAGGGTCACTCTGCGTATCCTCTCCACGTAGCTTGGCAATCTGTGAGGTCAAATCTACAGCGATTTCCCAGCCAGTAGGAATTCCGGCGGCTCTTGAGATGCCCGAACCGAGCAGGACTGCATAGGCCCCATCGGCTTGGGACAGTCCAAAAGCCAACCTGTCTAAGGCGTTGACGTTCATTCTATTCACTGCGGATCAGAGCAGGTCGTGTGCAAATAGCGTGATCGCGGCGAGACCTGTCATTGCAGGCACCTCACCATTCTATCACCGCCCTTGATCTGCGCCCCAGCAGGTTCTCGTGGAGAGGGCCTGGCTAATGGTAGGGCGAGGTGGTGATTCTCTATTCCGCTCTGCGACGTTGCTGGCTGTAATTCCAACTGCAGGGATTGAGGGGTCGATTCCGGTAAGAGGCAGGATCGTACGCTAAGGGGAATGGCGCCGTTTGAGTGTACGATAGACGGTTGGTCTTGAGACGGAGAAGAACTCGGCGAGATCGCTGATGGAATACTCGCCCGTGGCATGCATGCGGCAGAGTTACCGCTGCTGTCTGTCGGACAGTTCGGGCTGCTTGCCGCGCAATTTCCCCCTAGCGCGGGCGATTGCCATACCCTCGCGGGTGCGCATGCGGATGAGATCGGCTTCGAACTCGGCGAATGTGGCGAGGATATTGAAGAGCATCTTTCCAATCGAATCGCCCGGGTCGTAGAGCGCCCGGCCGAGGGCCAGTTTCACGTCTCGTTCCCGAAGCCGATCGGCGCTGGAATACCGCCCATCTCGGCGAAGCGGTCAGACAGCGGAAACACGCCGGTCTGACCGTGGCGCCCGAGCTCTTGGCCCACATCTCACCCCTTGGGTGGGCCCACATCCTGCTCACCGGCGAATACCGGTAGCCAAAGCGCCGATAGCAGCCTTAGCGTACGATTCTGCCCCCTACCGGAGTTGACCCGTGCATCGCCGTACTGCCTTGAAGGGGATTCAACCAACTATGCGATAGCACCCGGGCTGTGTCGGGGGCAACACTCTCCAGAGGCCACAAGTATCTGAGAGGCGTGCTTTGACAGCCGCTAAAGTCAGCTTTTCCGTGGAAGCTTCGATCACGCTGGCCGTGTGGCTTTCTGTAGTTCCAGGAGTTGGTCGAGGGTGTGGACCTCAGTGCATTGCCGGACCTCGAACGCGTCACACCTTCCGGCATCCTGCATCATTTGCCCAGCTCGGACTGCCGGGGTCCGGTGAGCGTAGCTCTTTGGCTCCCTGACGAGGACGGGGTTAGTCCCGAAGGTGGCCACCCCGTGCTCCATGAGCAGGCGCCAGACGTGATGATGGATGTTCGCGGCCGACATGAGGCGCCATTCTCCATGTGCTGGATCCGACACACAGGGTAATGTGGCGCCTGTTACGGAAGCAACACGTGGAGGCGATCCGACAGATGAGGCTGGAGTGAGCTCTGATAGAACACGACTCTGCCGGGAGATTCTCCGGGTCGACCTACTGCGGGGTCAGCACCACCTGGATCGCCTCGGGCGGAGTGTCGCCCAGCGCGTCCTTGTCGATGTAGACACTCTGGATGACGCTCCCGTCCCTGGTGCCGTAGACCACTTTGTTCTTGGTGTCCTTGGCTTTGAGCAGGGTCAGGGTCAACTTTTCCATCACTCTCCACTCCTACAGGTCTGGTGTTCATCAGAAGTCTCCGGTAGTGCCCTCCTCCAGAGGGCCCTCGCCTGATCGCTCGGGGCAGTCTGCCGACGTGATCTCGCAGAAACGGCACTCCCCTAAGCTGGGAACCCGCCTGGCCGGCATCTGCGACGCCAGGCGGCGGATGAGGCCGCCCAGGTTCTCGACGAACCTCCCGTCGACCGCATCGGCCGGGATGTCCACCACGTGGTCGGGGTAGGCCACTTGGCCGGCGATGCTCAGCCCCTTGTAGCGTTCCAATGCTCGGGGAAGGGCGTACATGTAGATCAACACCTGGGCGGTGTGGGCCGGACTGGGACGGCTGGTCTTCGCGTCGATCACGGTAATCTGGTCCCTACGCCTGGCGACCAGGTCGGGCTTGCCGGCCAGCACGGCACTGCTGCCCCGGAGGTTGAAGGAGTTCTGCCCTTCGGTCAGCACCGTGTAGCCCTGCTGCTCCCACCTCTGACGCTGCTCGTTAAGCAGGGCGGTGTGGTTCAGGAGCCAGCCGGCCTGGTCGAAGTCGGAGGGCATGCGGCTCCAGCTCCAGCCCTCGTGCTGGGCCTTGAACCAGGTGGCCCATTCGCAGGAACTTTCTCCGGAGAGCAGCCGGGGCAGCCATGTGACCCAGAGATAGGGTCCGGTGGCGCGGAGCTGGACCATAATCCGAATCCCTCGGCGTTCGGTTTTGGTGATGCCTGTCTCCAGTCTATCGGGGCGTTCCGCCGCTCAGCAACGGGCAACTGTCAGCAATTTCAGGGTTGCAGTAGCTGGTCGTTGACCTTGCCGGTGCCTTGCTGTACTTCCTCATCCGGCAGGGTCAGCACCCTTGAGATGAACGGCGAAGGCTATCGCCTCAGACACAGCCGAGAGGACTCAGCATCCCAAGCTCCGGACAGCTCCGGCGAATAATGGGCCGCAACGTCGGGTCTGTCTCTTCCTTCTCCAATATCGTCGGCACTTTGCCTCATTTACCAGCGTCAGTCGTCAGGTAAGCGGTACGCGATTCCTTCGCCATAGTGGCCCGATTTCTCGGTGAGATAGGCAACTGTTTTTCAACTCACACGCTTCAATGTGGAATTGTCCGGTCGACTGGGGTTTCAGCAGGGTTGTCGGCTCTTTAGCATCTAACACATGCCGGACCAATATTCTGAAAGAGTCGAGGACTGAACAGCAAAATGACAACACCAGTTCAAATTCCCTCCGTGAACTTTCACCTGTGGAAGCCCTGCAACATGATGTGCGAGTTCTGTTTCGCCACCTTCCGGGACATAGCTCCGGCGGTGCTACCCAAGGGCCACCTGGGTCGTGACGACAGCATGGCCGTGGTCGAGAGCCTCGCTCAGGCCGGTTTCAGGAAGCTGAACTTCGCCGGAGGAGAGCCGACGCTGTGCCCTTGGCTGCCCGACCTCATCGGGCGGGCAAAATACCTGGGGCTGACCACCTCGGTGGTCACTAACGGCAGCCTGATCTCAGGGGAATGGCTCAATACCGTTGCCGGGCAACTCGACTGGGCGGCCCTCAGCATAGACTCCGTGGAACCCGATACCCTGCTGCGCACGGGGCGGACCACACGGAACGGCCCGATGACGGCGAAGGAATACCTGTGCGCGGTTCGAGTCCTGAGAGACCGCTGCATCCGGGTCAAGGTCAACACCGTGGTGTCCAGGTCCAACCTGCACGAGGACCTCTCGGGGTTCATCATCGAGGCCCGGCCCGAGCGCTGGAAGCTGCTTCAGGTCCTGCCGGTGGTCGGACAGAATAGCGCCAGAGTCAGTGATCACCTTGTTTCCGCGGAGGAGTTCTGGGGATATGTTGAGAACAACCGCCGCGTTGAGGAACACGGGATCACCGTCGTCCCTGAGGACAACGACCTCATGACCGGCAGCTATGTGATGGTTGACCCGGCCGGCAGGTTCTTCGACAATGCCGCCGGCACTCATACCTACAGCCGTCCCATGTTGGAGGTTGGTGTGGAGCGGGCACTGATGGACGTGTCTGTGGACGCGGGAAAATTCCTGTCCAGGAGCGGCATGTATGCTTGGTAACAGCAAACCTCGCAAGAAGAGCGCACCCCGCCGACGAAAGGCGAAGAGGGATGCGGGAGTGGCCAATGGCGAGGCCGCTCCCGGGCTGCCAACCAGCGGACAGATCTTGGGAGTCCTGGTGAGGAGTCTGGGCATCACGCATCCCCACCTCGGAGACAAGACGGCTCAGCGGTTTTTCTCGGGCCGCCTAAGGGACCGGGTGATGGAGTCCAGCCGGGCCAGGATCATTGACGCTGTCTCTGAGAACATGGCCGCCGCCCTGTTCGCCAGTCCCACCGCTGGAGACGATGAGGAAGAGGCGTCCTCTCCTTCCGGGCTGTCCCAGCTGCTGGGATGGCATGCGGCCACCTGGGACCAGTTCAGGGCGTTTCTCCGGCCCAGGGTGCTGCGAGTCTATCCGGAACACATGGCCCGGGTCTGGCGAGCCTACGTCAGACTCGCCGCCATTGATCTGGCCCTCCGCGCCGCTGCCCATCTCCACATTGCCGGGGCGTCTCCCGTCTCCCTGGGGTTCCTCGAATTCGCCAGCGCCGGCCGCAGGGGAGAGTACCTCAACGGAAAACGCGCCGACGCACGAATCCCCTGGATGAATTCGCGGAAGCGGCGGGCGTGACCGATAACGCAGCGCAGGCGTGGCTTTATGACGGTGCCCGGCCAACTGACGATCACCTCGCCGGCATAGCCTCGGCACTGGCATCCGATGGTGAGGCGGAAGAACGCAGCCGGCTCCTGCGGGAACTCCGGAAGCTCTACTGGGTCAGCGACGTTGCGGAGGTCCTCGGCGGGTTCATCGGCATAGATGCCATGGACGAAATCATGGGACGCCTGCACCGGTACGCCTCCCGTCTGTACGCGGTCATCGACGAGAGGATGGGCGCAGCGGTGAAGCCCGATGTGCTGGGCAGCCTCGCAGCCGTTGGCGCCCATTCCGAATTCTCGAAGGGGCTGCTCACGGCCCTAATTCCCAGCGAGCCGGACGAGGAGTGGCAGGAGGACCTGAGGGCCGCCGCATCGAACTGGACCCGAAGAGTGCTGGCGGTAAATCTTGATGTCCACCGGGCCGAGGAGGAGGCCCTGATTCGGGATACGGATGGCAGCGTGCTCCGGGACTGGGACGTCAGCAACTCGGAGGCCTACTCACACTATCAACGGTTTGGGGAACTCCAGCTGCAGGGCAGGATTCACGAGGCGATTGCAGAGTTGGAGATGGCGGTCAAGCTAGATCCCCTTGACCCAGCCAATCATTTCACGTTGGGATCCTACAAAGGACATATAGGCGCGAAGCAGGGTAACGCCGCCCTTGTCCAGGAGGGTCTGGAAGCGTGCTGGGTTGCTGCTACGCTGGATCAGGAATGGATCCTGCCCTGGGCCGAGATCGGGTTCATACTCCTGCAGAGCGGCAGGCCTGGCGAGGCAGTTGACCACCTGAGAGCGGTGCCGCCCGAGCGCCGGCCCCTTGATACTCGGTACTATTCCGCCTTGGGAGCAGCACTGAGGGAGACGGGGCGGTTCGTCGAATCCCTGAATGCCTTCGAGGCGTCCCTGGAACTGAACCCCGACGACCCCGTGATCGTGGCCGCCGCCGCGGTAGCCGCTGCCCTTGCTGGAGGCAAAGTGAAATCCAGGCTGCATGCCCGTACGACGAGGCACATGGGAGTCTCCGATGAATTGGACCTGCAGCTCGAGTTCGCCAGCGCCTTCCGGGCCCACATTCCGAGTCTTGGACCCGCCAGGGGCCGGATCCGCAACATGCAGGCTCTTGATGCGGCTATCAGACTCGACCCGGCGGATTCGATAGCCCACCTGTACAGAGGCATGTTGCACTTCGAGCGTGGCAATGACGGGTTGGCGATTGCGGATATTGATGAAGCCCTAAGGCTGGACCCGGAAAAGGCCGTCGCTTACTACATACGGGGCACGATCCATGTCTATCTGAAGCGGCACGACCGGGTCATCTATGACATGACCGAGTCGCTTCGGATAGAACCGGGCAATGCACAGGCCTGGTTTCACCGGGGACTGGCCTACGCCGAGCTTGATGAGCTGGCCTTGGCCATTGATGACCTGACCGAGGCCATCAGGTTGGAGCCGGGCAACGCCGACGCCTACCGGGCCAGAGGGGACTGCCACCGGTTCAGGGGAGAATGCGACCTGGCGATAACGGACTTCAACGCGGCTCTGGGACTTGACCCTGAACACGCATGGTCCTATCGCGGACGGGGATCCTGTTACAGGATGATGAAAGATTTCGACCGCGCCATAGCGGACTACGACGAGGCAGTGCGGCTGGAACCTGAGGATTTCTATGCCCGACGGTTCCGGGGAGATGCCCACCTCGCAATGGGGGAATACGACCTGGCGGTGGCCGACTGCGAGGTCGCCCTGACCATCGGCGGGTCGGACGAGGCATCCTATTTCTACATGGGCAACGCCAGGCTCTTGAGCGGAAATTTCGAACAGGCCATAGGGGACTTCGACTCGGCGATCGAGTGCAATTCCGACAGTGGCCGCGCGTACTACGCACGGGCCCTGGCCAAGGAGCTGAAGGGAGATTCCGAGGGTTCGGGTCTGGACTACCGCCGTGCACGGGATCTGGGCTTCGACGAATCGGCGTGACTTCGGAGTACGCTAAAGGGACTTCGACCAATTAAAGAGCAGAATTAGTCAACTCCTCGAACCGACCTTGCAGACGCCCTTCGTCAACGAATCGGCGGATTAAGGTTATGTTGAAGGCCGGAATCGAGTAGCGGAATTTTCTCATTTAGAGATAGAAACCAACGACTATGAAGAGGATTTTTCAGAAACCCGAACAGCGGCCTCTCGTGCCATTTGTGTTTGGGAAATATTATCCCGATTGGAATTTTATAAGACGGCATGGAGAACGAAACTGTGATGGCACGAATAGGATAGGCTCCATGTTTGACCCCGAGAACGGCGCATGGGTCATGTGCACCCGTAAAGCTAGGCATACGGGCAAGTCATCGGGTTTGCAGTTTTGTGCTCAGCACATGAAGCGACACCCCCCCTATACCTGTACTCATGTTCAAGCCATCGAGATTCAGGCAGAACGAGCGAATATGTGGGAGGAGGCCAAAGACCTCTTACGTGCTGGGCAAGAACGGTCATTCCTGAAATTGCTCAACAGGCAGCAAAAACAAGTGGAGAAGGACATTAAGAAGGAATGGGGTAAAGCTCTGGATTGGTTGTCAAAGGCTGTTGCAAATGCTTTGGAGTGTTGGGTAGCTACCCTACCTTACTACCAAGACAATCGCTCGGAACCAGGTATCACGTTGCATTTGCTCCATGGACAGGCATGTAAACTATCTCGTGCGATTGTCGGCCAATGCAAGTGGGGCGAGATTCAGTCTGCGATCGCATTGTGGCGCTCGTTGTTTGAAATCGAAGTAAACCTTGCCTTTATTGCCAAAGACACCACACAAAAACCGTCTCGAGCTGAACGATTCGAGGACTGGAGCATGGCCAACTATTTCATCGTCAACAATCTTCGATCTCACGAGAGAATGATTGACTTACAGCGCAAGTACAGAAATTGGGATCTGGGAAACCACGACGGCTGGACCGCTCCCCCGGATAACCCGAAGGCTATCTTGGGTTTAACGAAAAGAGCATTGCAAGTAGGGTATTCACTGGGAGACAAACAGATTGGTCAGTACTCGAAATTGGACATTTACAATCTTTCTCATTCTTATGTCCACACCAATGTGGTTGCGATGCTGAACGACCCACTTACATTGTCGCGTACTATTTTCGACGACCCGTCGCCTTTCGATTTAGACACAATGCTCTGTATGACAGCGTCGTCTTTGACGACCGTTACGCTCATATTTCTGGAGAATCACCAGGATCCCGAAAATGAGGGCAAACTATCTGATTTTAAGAGATTCGCAGAAATTCAGGAATCACAAGTGAATTTGGCAGTGGCGATGGTTAGGCCAGAGTTTTTATCTCCCTTTGGAGGAGTAGATTTGTCCTTCACAGTGCGCTCCGACGACGGAATCGAATATGACGCGAGACCTGCAAGGCGTGGAGAAACCTGAAATAAGCAAGCAGAGTTAGCCAAACCAGCAGGAGATACAACCATGCCAAAAACGCTGCGCATCAGGACGACGGTACAACCGGGCGGCAAGGCGGCGATTGCAGTGGTGGAGGAAATCTAATGAGAATCCGCGGCGTGGATTTCCCGGAGCCGCTGCTGAACGCCCTGAGCGACAGGCGGTTGGTGGTCTTCGCCGGGGCCGGCGTCTCCATGGGGCCACCTGCCAATCTGCCCGATTTTCGCGAGCTCACCCGCCAAGTAGCTGAAGGCACGGGCTGCTCCATCGGAGAGTACGAGCCAGAAGATCGGTTCTTGGGGCGGGTCAAGGCCACTGGTCCAAACGTCCACCAAATCGCTGCCCGACAGCTACAACAGAATGACCCGCAGCCGACAGAATTGCACCGAAGCCTGCTCCGCCTGTATCCCAGAATCGGAGACATCCGGATAGTCACCACCAACTTTGACCTGCTCTTCGAGGGAGCCGCCGACAGTCTGTTTGATGCGGGGCCAAAGATATTTCATGCCCCAGCGTTGCCCTTGGGTCAGCGTTTTCAAGGCATCGTTCATATTCACGGGTCGGTTAGCGAACCGGAAGAGATGGTGCTGACCAACCTAGACTTCGGGCACGCCTACCTGACCGAGGCCGGCGGCTGGGCACGCCGCTTCCTGGTAGACCTTTTCGCCAACCACACCGTGCTGTTCGTGGGCTACAGCCACAACGACACGATAATGACCTACCTGACGCCCTCTCTGCCCCGGGACGACACCGGCCGGCGCTATGCCCTCATCGGCAATCAGAGCGACGAGCCGGAGCGTTGGCGCAATTTGGGAATCGAACCCATCGCTTTCCCCCAATCTAACAAGAACGACTATGGCGGCCTGGACCAATCAGTAGAGGCACTTGCCGACTACAGACGCCGCCTCATTTTGGGCTGGCAAGGGGAAATCACGAACATCGCCAGCGTACTGCCACCCATCGATGAGGAATCTGCCGGTATTATTGAGCAAGCTCTCAGCGACCCGGTCCAAATACGGTTCTTCGTGGAATCCGCCGAATTGCCGGAATGGATTGAGTGGCTTGACCGTCGCGGCTATCTAGATGCCCTCTTCGCCGACGGCAAGCTCAATGATCAAGAAAGGACGCTGGCAAGCTGGCTGTCCAGATGCTTCGCGCTAGCCTATGACGACGCACTGTTTCGGACGATAGAAGGCCACAGATTCCGGCTGAATTCGGAGTTCTGGAAGCTGCTCAGTTGGCAGATGCAGAACAGCATCCCGGATTCGCCGGATATTGCCGCAATGACCCGCTGGGTGCTTTTCTTGGCAAGCGTCGCTCCAAGCAACGCTGACGACATCGCTCTGTTGTGGATAGCAAAGGCAGCCACCAGTGTTGATGCAACGGACGCCCTGCTGCGAACCTACGAGGCAACGACCGGTTTAGTTAACCGTGAGCCGCCTCGCCTAGGAGGACGGAACTCGGACAGATATCACTACGAATTGGAAACCATGCTGACCGAGTGCTTCAAGCCAAACCTGCCGCAGATGGCCGAATCGCTGCTGGAAATATCAGCGAGGCGGCTGAGTGAAAGACATTCTGCACTGATAGCTTGGAGACAATCAGAATCGAATTTGGATTCAGACAGCATCTCCCGGTCAGCAATCGAACCTCACTCCCAGGACCAGATCCAAAATGACGTTGACGCGCTGATAGACGTCGCGCGTGAGTCCCTGGACTGGCTGGCCGCTAACCGGACGGAGTACGCCCGGCTGTGGTCCGAACGCCACGCAAATTCTCAAGCGCCGTTGTTGCGCCGGCTAGCGATTCATACCGTAATAGAACTAAACGACTTGTCGGCGGACGAGAAAATCGCCTGGCTGCTGGAACGCTGCGACGTGAATGAGCTGGCTGCCAAGCATGAGATATTCAAGGCGGCCAGAAAAGCGTACCCATATGCAAGCCAAGAGCTGCGGGAGGGCTTTATCCAGACCGTGCTGGATTTCCGTTTGCCGGAAAGCGAGGATTATGACTCGGCACGCATATCGGCAGGACATCACTTCGAGTGGCTGCACTGGCTCCGCGAATCGGCCCCTGATTGTGACCTAACCCAAAAGGCGTTAGACGGCATTATGGAACATCATCCCGAATTTCTGCCGTCAGAACATCCTGACCTATTGATGTGGTCAAAAACGTGGACGGGGGCCAAGAGCCATTGGACAGTGGAAGCGCTATTGGCGAGTCCAGCAACCGAAATACTGCCCTTGTTGCTGGATTATCAGCCAACGGACAGGGAAAGATTCGATGGTTACGACCGGTCAGCATTGCTGACCACTGTTAGAGAAGCGACTAAGCAGAACTTGGATTGGTGTCTCGACCTGGCGGACGGTCTGGCTGCTTCAGGTCAATGGGAGGCAGACCTATGGCCCAGCATGCTTCGCGCATGGGCGGAAACGGAGATAGCCGGAAGTCACCTGCGAAGAGTGTTTTCGCATCTGTCGGCTGATGAATTGCACAAAGAGCATACTCGCGGAGTCGCTAATACCCTTTGCGAATTAGCAGAAAGGGTCAACATCATAGAAGATGAGTGGTTCCTGCCCAAAGCCAACGCTATTGCTGCTGCCTTGCAACAATACGTGGACAATACCGAAATTCCAAACATGACCAGCTATGTTGGCGGCATCCCTCAAGAAATGGATTGGCTAACCACGGCCATCCACCACCCGTCTGGCAAGCTGGTCGAATTCTGGCTGCGGAGCATCTCCCTGTGGCGCGATCAACAAGAAACGCCGCCTCAATCGCTTAGCGACGAATACCTGAGCTCACTGATCGACATCATGCAGGACGAAGGGATCACAGGCAAACTCGGCCGGACAATACTCACTAGCCGTCTCCACTTCATGCTGCACGTAGATGAGGGTTGGTCGCTGGACAACCTGTTGCCCCTTTTTGACGTGGGACACGAAGACTTTCGGCCTGCTTGGGACGGTTTCTTGACTTGGGGACGGATAACGCCCCAAGTAGAGGACAGTTTGCGCGAGGTATTTCTGAAGGCAGTACAACGTGTCAAACACGAGCCGGAGTGGAGGATGCAACATCAGTTTTTGCATCGGTACACGGAAATGCTTGTTTGGTCTGTTAGCGGACCTGCCGACGAGTGGATTACCAAACTTCTCAGCGACAGCGACCAGGAAGTGAGGCGTCTATTCGCAGAGAGAATTAATTTCTTTCTGCGTTCTCTGAGCGAAGAAGAACAAAAGGAGTGGTGGAACACCTGGCTCAAGGGTTACTGGGAAAACCGGTTACAGGGAGTACCCTGCCCACTGGACGATGAGGAAATCACCCAGATGCTGGAATGGGTCATACGCTTGCCCGGTGTATTCCCCGAGGCTGTCGGCCTAGCGGCACAGATGCGTAGGGTGCCAATTGAAGGGTCTATGATGCTTCACCGCATCAGTGAAAACGATCTGATAGATGAACACCCTACCGACCTCGCCAGATTCCTGATTCAATTGGGGCGATTCGATACTCAACCATGGTTCTGGCATAGGACCAGAGAAACCGTTGACAACCTGCTGACTAAGGACATGCCTCCGGAAATTGAAACAGGGCTACGCGAGCTGATCGCCAAGAACGGCCCATGGATGAGCGGCTAAACCAAAGCCAAAATAGGATGTGCATTTGCTGGGTGCCAGGAATCGGGCCGGCGGTTCGGCGGGAGCGTCTCTGCCTTTGATTGCAGGACCGTGCGGCAGCGGCGCATTACCTCATTCTTCCGGCTGGCCAGCCCGTCTAAGCCCGAATCCACCGAGGGAGGGCTTTGGGACACCCCTTGAAGCAGCCGGAGGGAGCTCCTCTGAGTGTTGGTTAATGGTTTTGGAACAGAAACCCGCCCGGAAACGAGGAGCACTCAATAGATGCTGCAACAGAAGATGCTGCAATAGAACAATCCCGACCGTATCCGCATTGCCTTCGACGATCACCGCCTGGTGGCCAATGCCGGCCTGCTCCTGACGGCCACTCTCGCCTAGCATCTGGGCCTGGGGGAACTCGTAGACCATCACCTCGATCTCGGCAGCGCGCCGGGGCGGGCCAACACCGGAGACAAGCTGATGACCCTGGTGGCCTCAGCCATGGCCGGCGGCGACTGCATCGACGACGCCGATGCGCTGCGCACCGGGGGACGGCCGGTGTTCTCGACTGCATGGTCAAAGCGCCATCCACCCTGGGCACCTTCCTGCGCAGCTTCCGGTGGGGCCACGTCCGTCAACTCGACCGGGTGAGCCGCCAGTTGCTGGCCCGGGCCTGGGCCGCCGGTGCCGGACCCGGCGACGGGCCGCTGACCATCGACCTGGACTCCACCATCTGCGAGACCTATGGACTAACCGAAACCTGTCACGCGGCCGCGGCCTCTGATCCGTGGGGCAGGTCCGAAGGTTGGGCATCGGGCATGGGCACCAGTTGGTAGCCCAGTTGGGCCGCCCGGCGCTTGGCGGCGCGCAAGGCCCGCTGCTGATACTGTCTCTCGTAGTATTCCGCGCCGGCATCCACGTACTCCTGGCCGTAGCGCAGCATGGAATAGATGAGCCTGGCCAGCTTGTGGGCGGTGGCGGTTATCGCCTTGGGCGCTCCCAGGTGGGCTTTCTTCCGGCGCAGGAAGGCACCCAAGGCGCTGTCGGAGCGGTGCAGCGCGTTGGCCGCCAGACGCAGGGCCGCGGCGGCCCGGTTTGCGCTGGGCTTGGTTTTGGAACTGATGACCCGGCCGCCGGTGATGCGGTTGTTGGGACTCAGCCCCAGCCAGGACGCGAAGTGCTTGGCGCTGGGCCATTTCGTCATGTCGGTGCCAATCTCGCTGACCACCTTCAGGGCTGTGTACGCATCCACGCCGTCGATTCGGGTCAGGTCCACTCCCGTCATCCGGTACAGTTGGCCCTGGGCATCGAAACGGGGCGCGTTCTTCTGATTGCGCTTTTTGCCATTGGGAGCCGGAGGCTCACCGTCGCTGCGGTCTTCAAACCGCTCCAACTGGGCTTCAATCTCCTGGTCGCACTCGGCAATCTTATCCTGATAGAACCGGTACAGCTCCAGGGCCTGGGTCAGCTCGAAGATGTGTTCCTCCCGCCAGTGCCCCCGCAGCGACCTGGCGATGGTCGCCGCGTCGGCCTTGATCCTGGGATCCCGAAGCCGCGCCAGCTTTCGCGGGTCTTGCTCGCCGTTCACAATGGCTTCGACGATGGCCATGCCCGTCTTGCCGGTGATGTCTCTGATCACGTGCTGGAGCTTCACGTTCATCTGGGTCAAGGCCTTCTGCATGTGCTGGATATGCTGTGACGCGTACTCCACCAGCATGGCCCGCTGACGCAGGTAGCTGCGCAAGCGCCTTATGTCCCCGTCGGGCCGGAAGGCTCCCGACAGCAGTCCGTAGGTGTGCAACTGCTGCAGCCACTGGCAGTCCCGCACGTCGGTCTTGCGGCCCGGCACGTTCTTGATGCGCCTGGGGTCTACCAGCATCACCTGGAAGTCTCGCTCTTCCAGCACCCCAAACAGCGGTATCCAGTACACGCCGGTGGACTCCATGACCACGGTCTCCACACCGCACTCGGCCAGCCAGTCCGCCAGGCGGTACAGGTCCGCCGTGAAAGCCTCATACTCACGCACCGGCGGCTCCGCCCGGTCGGCGGGAACTGCCACATAGTGGCTGGTGGCCCCCACGTCAATGCCCGCCGCGTTCAGGTTCAACTGGGACAGCCCTTCCGGTTTTGCCCTGCTCTTGCGCCTGCTGCTCATCATTCCCTCCACGCCTACAAGGTAGACGTGTCGCCGGAGGGAGTCACTAATATCGAACAATCTATGGAACGGGATCGCTCCGCTTGGAGCGTCACCAATGATGCAGTCGTAAGACTCCCGGACCATGCTCCCCAACGGGCAATCTGCACCAACGTCTACTCGGTCTTTGTCCAGACAACACGTCTCGCCATGAGCATACGCACCCTGACACGGCCACACCAGTTAGTCGCCTCTGCACGGGCCGGGCACGGGCATAACTTTGCTCCCCACTAACCAACGTCGTCACGCGGCAATTGGCGCGTCAGGGGGGGCGTAGGTCGTGTGTTCCGGAGCATCGGGCATGGCCACCAGCTGATAGCCCAGTTGCGCCGCCCGACGCTTTGCCGCGCGCAACGCCCGCTGCTGATATCGACGTTCGTAGTATTCGGCCCCGGCGTCCACGTACTTTTGACCGTAGCGGAGCATGGAATAGAAGATGCGAGCCAGCTTGTGGGCCGTGGCGGTGATGGCCTTGGGCCCGCCCATCTGTGCCTTCTTCCGGCGCAGGAAGGCGCCTAGCAGCCTGTCCGAGAAACAATGTTCTAAGCGAAAATCGTCTTTTATGACGTTAATTTTTCCGAGTATTATTTTATTGGAGCCTATTAGGCACCAATGCGATTAGACAGTGACGCGTTTCGTCTCCAAAATCTAATCCTCGGACAGGCTGCCAGGGCGCTGTCGGAGCGGTGCAGAGCGTTGGCCGCCAGACGTAAGGCCGCCGCCGCACGGTTGGCGCTGGGCTTGGTCTTGGAGCTCATGACCTTGCCGCCGGTGATGCGGTTGTTCGGGCTCAGCCCCAACCAGGACGCAAAGTGCTTCGCACTCGGCCATTTCGTCATGTCGGCGCCAATCTCACTCACCACCTTGAGCGCGGTGTAGGCATCCACACCGTCGACCTGGGTCAGGTCAACCCCCGTCATACGGTACAGGTGCGTCCAAACGTCGAAGCGTGGCGCGTTTCCTTTGCTGCGCCTCCGGCCGGACTTCGCCGCTGGAGGATCACCATTGCTGCGGTCCTCAAACCGCTCCAGCTGGGCTTCGATCTCCCGGTCGCACTCGGCAATCTTATCCTGATAGAACCGGTACAGCTCCAGGGCCTGGTTCAGCTCGAAGATGTGCTCTTCCCGCCAGTGCCCCTGCAGCGACTTGGCGATGGTTGCCTCGTCGGCTTTGATCCTGGGATCGCGCAATTGCGCCAGTTGTCGCGGGTCCCGTTGGCCGTCCACGATGGCCTCGATGATGTCCAGGCCGGTCTTGCCGGTGATATCGCTGATGACGTGGTGGAGCTTCACGTTCATCTGGGTCAGCGCCTTCTGCATATGCTGGATATGGTGGGATGCGTACTGCACCAGCATGACCCGCTGCCGCAGGTAGCTGCGTAAGCGCCGGATCTCCCCGTCGGGTCGGAAAGCCCCCGAGAGCAGGCCGTAGGTGTGCAGCTGCTGCAGCCACTGGCAGTCCAGCACGTCGGTCTTGCGGCCGGGCACGTTCTTGATGCGCCGGGGGTCCACCAGCATCACCTGGAAGCCCCGTTCTTCCAGCACCCCGAACAGCGGTATCCAGTACACGCCGGTGGACTCCATGACCACGGTCTCCACGCCGCACTGGGTCAGCCAGTCCGCCAAACGGTACAGGTCCGCCGTGAAAGCCTCGAACTCTCGCACCGGCTGCTCCGCCCGGTCGGCGGGCACCGCCACATAGTGGCTGGTAGCGCCCACGTCGATGCCCGCCGCGTTCAGGTTCAGCTGGGACAGCCCTTCCGGTTTTGCCCCGCTCTGGCGTCTGCTCATCATCGCCTCTACCATTGCCGTGTAGGCGTGTCGCCGGAGGGAGCCGCGGACTGTAGCCACTCTCCCCAACGGGATCGCCCCGATCGGGGCTTCACCAATGATGCCGTCGTAAGGCTCCCGGACCATGCTACGGGTCGGGCAATACGCACCAGAGTCTGCTCGGTCTTTGTCCGGACGACACGCCTCGCCATGAGCATACATCCTTGGGCCGACTCACCAGTTAGTCGCCTCTGCACAGGCCGGACAAGGGCATAATATTGCTACGGGCTGGCCAAGGAGGGCGCGCAACACCACGGCTACACCGGCAAGCGAGGCTATCACCCGCTGCTGGCCGTGGCCGCCAGAACCGGCGACGTACTGATGGCCCGGCTGCGCGAGGGCCGGGCCAACACCGCTCGGGGCGCCGCCCACTTCCTGCGGGAGACCGTGGGACGGGTGCGCTACGCCGGCGCCAGGGGCCGACTCACGGTGCGGGCCGACAGCGGCTTCTATGCCCACGCCATCGTCGCCGTCTGCCGCAAGATGGATGTCCGCTACTCCATCACCATCCGCCAGCACAAAAGCCTGCGCAATCTCATCGAGGCGATACCCGGGACGGATTGGACGCCCATCCCCTACTGGATGGACGGCGCCGCCGACGTGGCCGAGACCACCTATAGAGCTTGTCTCAGAAGTCGAAGCTCCTCACGATAATCGCCGCTTGCTCCGATGAGTTGAACGGATTAGTGTGGCTTATAGTTCATTTACTCAACTATGACCTTTTCAAAGTACGATAGTCGTTATACAAAATACTTCTGAGACAGGCTCTATATTCCCTTCCAGAGTGAGCCCGACGCCGCGCCGGTACGGCTCATCGTCCGGCGGGTGAAGCCCACGCCCGGTTCCCAACTGGCCCTCTTCGCCAGCTACAGCTATCACGGCTTCATCACCGACCGGGACGGGGAGACCCTGGAACTGGCAGGCCGACCATCGCCGCCACGCCGAGATCGAGAATGCCATCCGAGACCTCAAGTACAGCGTGGGACTCAATCATCTCCCCTCGGGCCGCTTCGCCGCCAATGCTGCGTGGCTGGCGATTCAGGTGATGGCCCATAACCTGGCCCTTTGGACGGCGCGCATTGGTCTGGGCGAGCAGATCGTGACCACCAAGACCCTGCGGCGACGCTTCTTCTCCATGGCCGGACGGCTTGCCCGCTCGGCGCACAGACTCACTTTGCATCTTCCCCGGGGCTGGCCCTGGGCTGAGCAGGCCATCTCGCCCTGGCCCGACTGCGAGCCATCCCACTCCCAGCCTGACGGCGCTATCCGCATCCAACCCAACGCCTCCAAACTCGCGTCCGCCCGGTCCGCGAGTGCATCCTGCTGCGTCCAATCTCACTATCACGCGATTCCCAGCCTCCATAGACCGCTCTCAAGGCCCGGTGAGGCTACTGAAACCCCTCTGCCGTGTCAGATCGGTCCCAATGGAGCCCAGGCTTTCTCCCTTGTAGGCTCCCTCATCCCAATTTGCCCAGCCTTCACGCCTCCCATCGGTGGATTCGAGTTTACACGTTGGGAATGTCCTCTGATGGAGGGTTGATTAGTTCCTATAAGAGCACCATAATGATGCCATCCTCACCAAACTGATGAAGAATTGACCTCGCAGAGGACCGACATGGATCAGCCGCGCCTGACAATAACATTAGGACTTGGACAACGGGAGGTGTTGGAGGAAATCGCACGCAGGAACGGCACGACTTTGGCCTTCGTTGTACGGTACGCTATAAGCAGATTCATAGAAGAGCGGGGACAAAATAGGTTGCCATTAGTGTTCCCGAGCGACCGGTAGTCGATATGACGTCCAAAACGAGACTGCACAAAGGTGAACCTGGCAGGTCGGCCTTACGCCCAAGGGGCACCCCGCCATACACAACGCAGTGGGGCGCATGTAACAGCGGGAGACGGTCTTCTGGGGCCCACATCAGTGCAGAATCATTCTTGGCGGAAAACGGAGGTTCCATCCCCCCGAGCGTGCTTGTCCCAATGGCTTCAAATGGAATACCTTCATTACTTTATCGGAGGGACCTTTCATGCCAGTGACTGTGGTTGTCGGAGGACAGTACGGCTCCGAAGGCAAGGGCAAGATATGCGCTCATCTGGCACTGACTGACAGTGTTGACTACATGGTGCGATGTGGGGGGCCCAACTCGGGTCATACCGTGGATGTGGCTGGGAAGCGATACGAGCTCAAGCAGGTTCCTTCTGGTTTCATAAACCCTCAAACACGTCTCCTGATTGCTGCAGGTGCGCTAGTGAACCCGAAGATCTTGATGGAGGAAATCCAGCTATGCGGGTTAGATCCCGCACGCTTGGGCATCGACGAAAACGCCGGAGTGATCGAGGAATCGGACATTCTCCGGGAGAGCGAGTTGGGCCTGTGGGGCCGCTTGGGTTCTACTGGTTCAGGGGTTGGATCTGCGGTAAGCCGGCGGGTCCTTCGAGAGGGAGATTTCCGGTTAGCTCAGGATCATCCGGACTTGGCTCCGTATACGACCTGCGTTCGACGTGAGCTCGCCTCCGCCGCCCTAATGAATAGCAACATTGTGGTCGAAGGCACCCAGGGATTCGGCTTGTCTCTTTACCACGCGAATGAATGGCCCTACCGGACTAGTAGGGACACGACTGCCCATAGTTTCTTGGGAGAGGTTGGACTGGGAGTGCGTGACTTCGAGGTGGTGATGGCGGTTCGGACTTTCCCAATCAGGGTTGCTGGCAAATCCGGATTTCTGGAACATGAGGTTACTTGGGGCGAGGTGCAGGCCCTGAGCGGTTATCCACATTCAGTGGAGGAATATACCACTACCACGAAGCGGCTTCGAAGGGTGGGACGTTTTGACTGGAGTGTGGTAGAACAAGCTGTGGCGGCCAATTGTCCGACCCGGATTGCTCTTCACGCGGCGGATTACATTGATTTCGATAACAAGAGTGTGGATCGTTACGAGGACCTTACTGCTTCTGCCCGCGCCTTCGTTGAAGAGATGGAATCTCGCGTGGCGGTTCCTGTGAGCTTCATCGGGACGGGTCCGACCAATGAGGAAATTATTGACCGGCGTCCGTCCAGTGTAGGAGTTGGTGTTTCGTCATACGCCGGTATCGTGGCTGAAACTGTCGTCTAAAAACTGCGGTGTTGAAGCGAAATGAGTTCTGAGTTCGGGTCGAGTCTTGAGGAGGATCCGCGTGGAGAATTCCCTGACCGCCATGGTGGAGCTGTCTTGTTGGCGGACGAGATTAGATATTTTTCAATGTCTGACGACATTCCAGCGGGTCAACGGCTAATAGATCCTTTCGAGCCAGAGCGGTTGCGTTCGGCCAGTTATCAGCTCACTTTGGGCAATCAGGTTCATGTGGGCGGTAGGCACCGCCTTATGCTGGATTCCAAACCTTTGATTTTGGAGCCTCATCAAGTTGCAGTAGTGTCAACTAGTATTACAACGACGGTTCGCAAGAAAAGGACCCTGAGCACCTCTTCGTGGCGACCTGCCCACGCCCGTGACAGCCTTGTGACCTTGCCTTTCGCGAATCGATTTCCGGCCAAGAACTGACCAAATCGAAGAAGCGTCGTTGTAATACTAGGGAGGTGCTGCGAATACCCCGGTTCTTGGTCGCTAGGTGGAGCATAAGGGTTCGCAAGATATACGAAGGTCTGCTGTGGACGGGTGGCCTCCAGGTTGATCCTGGGTGGGTCGGATATTTGTTTTGCCCCATCTACAACTTGGCGGAACAGGAAGTAGAATTGCGGTCCGGGGAAGGTATGTTCACAATCGACTTTATCAGGACTACTCCTCTGACTGCCGAATACAGGAACATGGGGGAGACTGATAAGTTCAAAAAGACCCGGTTCGTTCCTGAGTTTCAAACCTTGGCTGAACATGATTCCAATAGACTTCACAGCGCTCCGTTTGAGGCTCTCCAAGAGCTAAAGGAGTTGGCCCGGTTCCGTGAGTTGGGTTCAGGTGCGGTCGCCCTGATCTTCGTCGTGCTCGGGGTAATGGTCGCTGCTTTAGGGGTTCTGGCGGTGAGACCAGTTGTGGATCCCGGCGCGCCGTTGTTGAGCGGTTGGCCTATGACTTCCCTCTTGAGTTCTGTCGCGGCTCTGTGTTTCAGCGTCTTCTCCTTGGCGTTTGCCATCGTGATTTACTTTAAATTGCGTCGTTGAGCATGCAAGATCGGTACGTTGGTGACTTGGGTGATTTTGGCAAGTACGGCTTGTTGAAGGCCCTTTGCTCGTGTCCGGAGTCCAAGTCCGCCCCTCACTCGTCTCTGGGGGTTGTCTGGTATCTGGTACCTGATGAAGGGCACAACCAGGATGGGAAGCACGTCCAATACTTGGTTCCGTCCACTAGGAATCTGGAACAGTTTCGAAGTTGCGATCCTGTTCTTTACGACGTTCTTGGCGGGATAGTATGCTCGGGTCGAAGAAGCGTAGCGAGTATCAAGGAGCGTGAAGTTCTGCCAATTGGCACTAGATATTATGATCCTCCTTTGACCTTTGATGGACTTTCTGGGCCAGGGTCGGGAGCGCAACGGCAGCGGTCTGAATTCAGGAGCGGTTGGCTGGAGGGTGCCTTGGAGTTCACTGCTCCGTGTGAGTTGGTGTTCATGGATCCGGACAACGGATTTGAGGTCAGGGTTGGAGCGCATCAAAAACGCGGCCCAAAATATGTTTTCTTCAATGAGTTGATGCTCTTTTCAAACCGGGGACAGAGCTTGGTTGTGTACCATCATATGTCTCGCCGGGGCTCCTCGACGCAACAGGTGAGGGAGAGACTCACTCAGATTAAGGACAGATTGGGGCGTAGAGCGTTCGCCCTCCTATATCATCGGGGAAGCGCTCGGGCTTTCTTCGTGATTCCGGTCGAGGGGCAAGGGGAAGCTCTCTGTTCCAAAGCCGAGAAATTTCTCGAAGGTCCTTGGTCCCGCCACTTTGAGCTTGTCACTCCGGCTTGAGTCTCCTTCCTCCTGCAGTTCGTGTGCGCTGAGCTCAATGATCTTGGCAGGTGGCTGAGTTGTTGGAAGCGAGCGTTAATCACGTCGTCCTCATTTCAGGGCCGATCGCCTCCGGCAAGACCACTCTGAGCCGGCTTCTGGAGTTGCGCTTCGGTTTCTGCGTCATCAGTACCCGGGAGATCCTGACTTCGCTGGCCCGAGACCGGCACTCCCTTCAGGTAGCCGGGGCTTCCTTGGACGAATCCACTGCCGGCAGGTGGGTGCGGGACGAACTACTTGGATTGCGGAGCAGGTCACCGGCCAAGGCGTCTTTTGTGGTTGATTCGGTTAGGACTCTCGACCAGGTAAGGTGGGTGCGGGAGACCTTTGAGGGGGTTGTGAAGCACGTGTATCTGACTGCCAGTCCGGGGGTGTTGTCAGGCAGGTATCGTTCCAAGTTCGAGGGGAACCGGTACCAAGATGTTGTCGCCGATCCGGTGGAGAAGAGGGTGGGGCTTCTCGCGTCGTCGGCCGACTTGGTTGTTGATACAGAGTCCCTGGGATCTGATTCAGTTTTGAAGCGTGTATCAGACTACTTGGCTTTGGGGACTTGATGCAGCCTCCTCGTTCTCTGTTCATGGATCGGTCTTGGTTGCTCTGAGCCATAGTCTAGACAGCATCACGAATCCGATTATCATGGCCAGCGCTGTCGCTAACCCTATTACTACGTTTACGGCCAGTGGCCAATCTGGAAGTCCAGAGGTTATCCAGACGCCTGCGTAACCTGCCCCGGATCCAAACAATGCCGCTCCGAGGCAAGACCAGAGAAGCGATTCTATGTTCCTTCGAGGGGGTCTGCCGAGCTTTGATCCCATCGCCATTGATCCGGTGATCAGGCCGGAAAGTCCAAACACTAGGGCGATGACGGCAAGTACGAAGACTGTAGATTCCTGTTTTAACCCCTGATGCAAGGCGTTCGAACCGCCGTTTCCGAGGGAGGCGAGCGCTCCTATTGCGGTAATTGTGACCGCTAATACAAGAAATGTTAATGAAGAAAAGTTGGTTATCCGAGAGTCCAAACTTGAGGTCTTGGTGTCCAAGGTGTCCAATTGCTTGAGGGACTCGAAGGGGGCGCTCTTCAAGCGGTTCGCGTCGTGGTCTTGGAGAGTTTTGTTTCGGGAACCCACGTGAGGGATGGATTTATACCCGTAGGAGGTCGGGGTTCTGTGAAACGGGGTTGTCCGGGCGAAATCCATGGTGAAGACACGTTCTTTGTGGGGGATGACTATCTGCCTTTCCGCTAGGTTGTAAATCGGGCAATAAAGATGCCCCTTCCATCCTGGGTCTACCTGAGGACCTCCTGTCCATAGCAGGCCTTCATATACCCATTTGACCCTGAGGTTCCAGCGGGCAATTAGAAACCGTGGAATATTGACGATCTCGTGGGTTTTGACGACGGCCACTTGGTGTGGAGGCAGGACGAGAGGTTTATCGGCGGAAATGGGCGTCCATACCCCTCCCACGTTGGCCCCATCTCCGAGTCGCAGTTTGTATGAGGCTGCATCTAAACATTCCTTTAGTTCGTCATCGCTGATCGCGGATGCGTCAGAATTCTGCAGAAGCGGGAGGTCAGGCTCCCTTATGTAATATTCGATTTGGTCGGATAGGAGGATGGCCCCGAGGTAAGCATCAGGAAGATATCGGGGATCGTCTAATGGGTCGTTTTCTAAGGGTTCGCTAGATGGCACGAAGTAGGCTCCTGATTTTGAACGTATTCATTCCTGTTCGTTCCCTGGTTTCCTCCTGTCGGAGGTTACGGAAGGGGCGACCGTCTTGAACGCCTCCTACTACCTCGACATTATATTCATATCTCGTCTCATGAGATTTACATTCCAAGGGGGTTTTCACCTACATATGTTCAGCGTCAACTATTTTTGCCGGCAGATCTAATTGTCGTTGATCACCTGCCAGTTTGCCCCAGAGGTGACACCTGAGCAGGGCGGTCTTCGGACCAGCTGCTGGTCAGC
Source organism: Dehalococcoidia bacterium (assembly GCA_965261355.1). GTDB lineage: Bacteria > Chloroflexota > Dehalococcoidia > Lucifugimonadales > UBA3495 > VXOI01. The sequence goes on from OZ253464.1 coordinate 2,192,191, forward strand.
TCCGGAGCGGTTCGTGTGGATGAATCGCCTTGGCTGGGTGGTGTCACAAACGCGCGTTTGTGACACTGGGCCACAATTCACTCCCTTCAGCTTGTCCGGGCGTGGGTCAAAAAGGCATAGTGCAATCCGCACCAGGTGGAGGGAGAGCGATGCCCGAGACCTACAGCTACGTTCGCACCAGCCGCCCCAGAGTCTCCGAGCTCTCGGGCAGCGACGCGGAAACCCAACGCCAGCAGTTGCTGGCCGCCGGCGTGAGGCTTTCTCGCATATATCATGACGTCGGCGTCTCCGGGACCTCCGGTTCCAACAGCCGGCGAGCTTGGCATTCTCTGGACTCCCGGCTGGTCCAGGGCGACACCTTGGTTGTGGTGTCCATCGAGCGCATCGGGCGGCGCTGGCTGGACACAATGGGCAACATCCACGACCTGCAACGGCGCGGGGTGAGGATTCGCAGCCTGTCCGATAACGAACAGTCCTGGGCCCAGTACCTGGATGCCGCCCCCGATTCGCCGGCGTCGTTCTTGGGCTACACTCTGGCCGACTTCGCTGCCTGGGTGTCCGGCTTGGAACTGGTGTCCATCCGCCGCCGTACCAAGGCGGGTTTGGAGAAGGCGAAGGCGCACGGCAAGAAACTGGGCGCTCCTCGCCGGTTGTCCGAGGAGCAGGAGGCCGTGGCCATAGAGATGGTCGGCAGCGGAGTGAGCCAGCGGCGCGTCGCCAGGTCGTTCGGCGTATCGCTTGCGACAGTCAGGCGCGCCGTAAAGCGTGAATAGCGCCTGCTATTCAGCGCCAACTACTCTCGCCTGCCTGTCGAATGGCAGGCATATTGGCTCCCTTGTATGGTTAGGGCATTCGGGGTCAGGTCAGTATCGAAGATGGCGGCAAGGCCAGCGCCCCCCTGCCAGGTCATTCTTGGGCCAACGCCAGGAAGGAATAGAAACCTAAAGCCTTGGTCACGTTTCGCCCTCGTCGTCATCGTCTGCGTCGGCAGTGAAAATGCCGAGCCGCACTAACTCGCTATAGTCGCCGGTCTGACCGAAGACCCGGCAGGCCTTCTGAATATCCACCTGTCGCTGCTGGGCATCGGTGAGGTGGCCAGCGCGCCCCTCGGAGCCGTCCGGGAACAGCAGGGTTCCGTCCACACGCTGAATTATGGGCTCCAGCGGCTCCCCGTGGGCGCTTCGGGGTCTGTGTTCATCCTCGTTTCCGATGCTCATGTCAGGGGTCGAAGATGGGAAGCAGGCTTCTTGAATAACGTCGGCAATGTGCCTCAAGCTATCGACCACGCCGTCAAGCACTTCCGGGTATTCCACATCTCTTTTCAGTTCCACCGGGGCCCAATAGTCGGTGGGCATTCCCAATTCGGCACGCAGGTCCCCGAGTTTGTCCTGCGATTTGGGAAGAGAGTTGCAACCAACCCACAAAGGAGTGCTCCGGGTTATTTCGAACTGGTTGCGGTTGACTCCGAACCACACAACAGTGCGGTGGAGCTTTATATACCTTCCGTAACCGTACGATCGAGGAGTCGCTCGCAAGCCCTTCCGGCTCACCCATCCTTGCTGAACCCCTCTTTCAGTGGCAGCATCGATGAGTCGCCTGTATAGACGGAGCTGAGCCTCTGAATCCGCACCGAATTCCTCTCCATGGCCGATGGGCTTGAACGCTCCCGCGTCGGCATACTTGGCAAGGCTCCGCAGTTGCCGAATTTCAGTTTCGACGCCGTGGTTCCCGTCGTCACTGCTCCTGGCGGCCATGCTATCGAGAAGGCCTCCCCAACTCACTATCATCAGGTGCCATTGCCCATCTCCCACCCGCACACACTTGCGCTCCGAGTCGGTCTCGGTCAAAGCGCCGAACTCCCCATAAAGGCGCTCCTTCAGCTGGGGCCACAATGACTGAATTCGATCCTCCGGAGCCAGGAACACCACGACGGCGGGCCCATCACTGGGTAGCCGTTTGAGGTACGCATTGGGCTGGTTGGGAGTGAGCCCAGCCCAGAACTTCACTTCGACGAGCACCCGTTCCTTTTTGTTCTCATCGAAACCAACCAAGTCAGGAATTGTTCCATCCGCCTGAATCACCTGGGATTTCACGATGGTAACCGGGGCCACGCCCCTGGCGCCCGATTGAACTACGTCATTCAACGCCTCCACGGAGGCGTCCGAGTGATCGAAGATGTGGCGGAGAGCTTCCGTAGCGATGTTCTCAGTATTGCCGGGGAAGCTGGAAACCAGGTAGGCCAGCAAAGTGTCGTTGTCGGGCATGGATAACCTCCCTCAACCCTGATTGGCCGGGTTCACCGGGTAGTCCTCCGGCTTGCCCGTATCGCCGGACTGGATAACAAAGTCACGGCGGTCTCGGTAGAGGCGAGCACGATTAATGACGTAGTCGCCTTCATCGTTGTAGGGGTCGATGTTGTTGTAGTGGGTCATCAGCCAGTATTTGTGATCCCCTATGAACAGGTAGGTGTTGTCCATGCTGAAGAAACGGCAGGCCACGCCCTCCCCAGCCAGAAACCTCTCGCAGACAGCTGCCAGAAGATCCTTCTGAACGTCCCTCTCGGTGAGGACGTATTCGTGAGGCCAAGTGTCGCGGTAGGTCACTGCTTCACGCCATGGCGCCCGGGATATCAACTCTGATATGGCGGACCTCTGCTCGCCCATCTCCAAACCCCTGCGGAAGGATTCACTCTCTCCAGCCTATCACGCCAGTGGCGCGGCACACCTGGTGCTGTCGGCAATCCCCACGAGCCGAGGATTTCCCGCGGCCCCGCATGGTCGCCGATCTCCGGGGCGCGAAGGGTTAGAATCCTGAATCTGACCGGGTTCTCACAACACTGGTGGAAGGATCTCATGACGACACGGCCCACCCTGCTGGCCCATCTGGCCTCCAAGCTCAGTCATCAGCCGGAAACCGTTGCCACCGAGGCACTGGGTCCTATCCTGCGCGGCTCCGAAGCTGCCAGGAATGCGCTGCAGGAATTCCTGCAATCCGCCGGGGTGGACGTCGGCCGGATCCACACTGCCTGGACCGAGGTCACCGGAGATGGCGGTGAGCGACCGGACCTCGCCTGCATGGACGGGAACGGCAGGGAAAGGGTCCTGATCGAAGTGAAGTTCTGGGCAGGGCTGACCGCCAACCAACCTGCCGCCTATCTCGGTCGCCTGCCTGATGACCGGCCGTCAGCCCTGCTCGTTGTCGCTCCTTCAATCAGGCTGGAAACGTTCTGGCCCGAGTTGAAGGCTCGCGCCGGTGAGTTCCCAATGGGCAACGAAGGCTCCGCCACCGAGGTGCGGTGGGTTTCCGCAGGGGACTACCGGTATCTCATACTGACCTCGTGGACCAGCCTACTGCGCCGCCTGGAGGGGGAGGCAGATGACGAGCAGGTCCAGAGCAACATCCGGCAGCTGCAGGGGCTCGCCGACCAGCAGGACTCGGACGAATTTCTGCCACTGCGCGCCGAGCAGCTTTCCCCCGAAATCCCACGCCTGATTCTGAACCTGGACCGCCTGGTTGACGATGTATCCAGCAGGATCTTCGAAACGGACTGGGCCAGCCGGGAGCGGATGCGGAAGATGTGGGACACAGGGCCATACCAGTACATGATGGTGGCAGGTCTCTCCACTTGGTTCGGCGTCAACTACTATTTTTGGAGGAACTACGAAACCACACCGCTCTGGTTCGGCTTCAACCCTTCAGCTTGGAAACATAAGGAGAGAATTTTACAGAGTCTGGAACCCATCCGATGGAAAGACCCATCGCAATTCATTGAGGACGACGAGATCATTCCCATTCGCCTGAAGACGGGGATCGACTACGAAAACGTCGTAAACGACGTGGTAGGTCAACTGGCATACGTTGCTGAGTTGCTCAAGTCCACTGGCTAGGAGCCTGAAAGGGGGGCTTGCTGAAGCTGAATTGCCACCGGACTCCGGTCCCTTTTGATAGCCAGCAGGAAAGCCGCGAGAATAATTTCACGGCTTCGCCTGCTGTCGGCCATCGACTGCATGGCTGTGGTGGCAGCCAACAAACGTCTGGCGTGGCCATCATCCTGAACCAGGATACTGATTGGTCTGCTCTCAGTAGCATTCCAAATGGAGAATGCCAAGAGCCACACCCGGCTCCGCATCGGTTAGCCGAGGACCTACAAGCAATCTGGCTGGGCCCCATCAGGTCAGCCACGTCAAGGCCTGGCTGGCGACCTCTCCCCTGGTGTGCCGGGCGACCATATCGCCATGGGCCCTGGTGCTGGACCGCTGCGGTGGGCGCTCCTGCGGCGACCACGCGACGGGCCATGCCGATGCGGCCGCTGTGTCCCGAGAAACTATCGCCAAGGCCCGCAGCTTTGGCTGCGTCCCGCACCCGGTTGGCCAGGGCTTCGCCGGTCAGGCCGAACACCGAGCCCTCGGAGAGAGGCTGTTCGGCCCCGTTCGGCTGAATCTCGCACAGGGCGCGGGAGGATGGCTCGAGGGAACTTTGAGCCTGAAAGTTCCCATTTCGGGCCGCCGGGCGGCCCTCAGCGTGCTGCCAGGCGGCATGCTCAGCCTTGCGGACTGTCGGAGAATTTGCCCATATGGGAACTTTTGGCGTAAAAGTTCCCATATGACGATTCCCCACTACTGGAACCCCCATCAGGTCGAGCGTTTTCTGGACTCCCTGGCGGACCTGGGGCTTCGCCGCGCCCGGGTGGCGGCGCTCATCATGTGGCGATCCGGGCTGCGTGTCGGTGAGACCGTGGCCCTGGAGTGGCGGGACATAGACGTCACGGCCGGCTCCCTGCTGGTCCGCCGCGGCAAGGGCGACAGGGGCCGGACTGTCCCGCTGCACCCGGACCTGGCCAGCCTGTTCGCCAAGTGGTCCACGTCCTATGGCCCGTGGGACCTGGTTGTGGGGTTGACTCGGAAAACTGCACTGCGGCATCTGCGGGCTGGCATCGAGCATGCCGGCTTGGATGAGGAGTCGCCGGGGACCGGGCGCCAGAGAGCTGGAGCCCACAGCCTCCGACACAGTGCCGCCCGTCACTGGCTGACCACCGCCGAGATCCCGCTGAACGTGGTCAGCCAGTGGCTGGGGCATGCGACCCCGGAGGTGACGCTCCGCATCTACCTTCCCATCGTGGGCAGCTCCCACTCCATGGCGGACGTCCCGTAGGTTCGAGGTTCGAGCTGCCGTTCACAGGGTTGCGGCGTTGCGAAACGATGGCCAGCTCGGTGGTCGCGGAGACCTCTTTAAAGTCGTGAAAATATAGTATTAACAGACAAATAGGCCCCCGGGCACTTGAGTGTCCGCTAATCGCAGGCAGCCGGCGGACCCACTGCACAAGGAGAAGTCCATGACCACGATGGGGAACGATGGCCCACAACAAGTCAACCTCAACGAAATGCTGGCCCGGGGTGGAAGGGAGGCAGCCGTGGCATTCCACCTGCTCAGTATCGAATACCACGCCAGCATCATCGAGACAAGCGGCGACGCGGAGGACCTGGAAATGCTGGGCGACATGCTGGTCCAGCACCTGATGGGCGTTCGTGCGCTCATCGCAGAGGCGGCAGGGAACATTGACGTCGTCTCTCCCAAGCTCATTGTCCCCGGCAGGCCGTGACCCGCGACAAGCCAGGACAGCCGGGTCTGGAACGAGCTCGCGGCCCTCAGCTCGCGCTGACGATCTGACAGGCCAAATCCCAAGGCAGTATCACTGTCATTAGAATGCCTTTAACCACGAAACGGCCTGTGGCTGGAATCTCTGAAGTCTTGGTTTCCGCCACCTGTTGTGCAACCGGGTTTTCCAGCCGCCCTTTCAGCTACGGCGAGTTGGCATTTACAGCCATGGCTGTAACCAGGGCTGTTTCCAGCCATGTCGGCCGGGTGGATCTGACCAGATCTGGCGCTCCGTACTCGGCTTTCACGCGGCAGGGCCGGTGGTACATCAGCGTCAGGGTGTGCCAAAGACAAGCACTCAGGCGACGAAATCCGCCGCACCCCGGGAAGCGTATTAGTAACAGGAACACTAACCCCACGTACATCGTCTCTCAGAACTCATCTTCGGACAGGTTACTAGAAATGAACGCATCAGCAACCGCAACGGTGAGCCAGTCCCAGGCCCGGTCAAGCGGTGACCGACCGGAGGACATCATCATCTGCCGTGACGTCCACAAGTGGTACGGCGGCTACCACGCCGTACGGGGCGTCACAACGACTATCAGCCAAGGCGAGACCGTGGTGATCATCGGCCCCTCCGGGTCCGGCAAGTCCACTTTCCTCCGCATTCTCAACCAGCTGGAGGAACACCAGCGGGGCGATATCATCGTGGGCGGCGTGCTCCTCAACCGCGTTACCCGCAACATCGACGCCGTGCGCCGGAACATCGGGATGGTCTCCCAGGACTTCAGCCTCTTCCCCCATATGTCCATACTGGACAACATCACCCTCGCCCCCCAGAGGGTCCTGAAGGAAGACTCCCGGGAGGCACGGGAGCGGGCCATGGAGATCCTCAGCAGGGTCGGGATCCCCGAGCAGGCCGGGAAGCATCCCCACCAGCTGTCCTCCGGTCAGCAGCAGCGGGCCGCCATCGCCCGGGCCCTGGCCATGAAGCCCAGGATCATGCTCCTGGACGAGCCGACCTCGGCGATGGACGTCGAGATGGGGGAGGTCCTGGAAGTCGTGCGGGAACTCGCCCAGTCCCAGATGACTGTAGTGGCCGTCACCCATGAGATAGGCTTCGCCCGGGAGGCCGCCGACCGCATCGTCTTCTTCGACGAGGGCCAGATCGTCGAGGACCACCCACCGGAGGAATTCTTCCAGAACCCAAGGCACAGCCGGGCCAAGGGGTTCCTGGAAAAGATGCTCTAGTATTACAGCGACGGTTTATATGACAGATTGATTTTCGCGACCGATCTGGACCTGAACCGTACTGCTGTGAGCGTACCGCGATTTCTCCCTCGTGGCCGAATACGAGGGATCAGGCACCATATTTGGCAATCCGTCGTTGTAATACCGGTCGTCTGCGACACCACCTAACCCTACCTCAAGCGTAGCAGAGAGAACGGAGACTTTCAGCCATCAGGCGAACCGGACGACGTTTAGCCCACTGTCGGCCCTCTACAATTTTTCCCGACGTTCCCTCTCTCTGGTCCGGCCCAGCCCCTCTTGACCTTGAAGGTGGTCCACCATTCCGTCGCCCTAGTGGTACGTTTTGTCGGGCTTGTTGAAAAAGTCGGCTCCACTGAACGTCGGTGAGAAACGGGTCTTCAACGTCGTCGAAAGTTGACGGGTTACTTAGACCAATGGCAAGAATGCGCAAACGTTAACGCCATAGGAACGATATCCGCCTCACGACTTTAGGCGCTAATCCTCGGATGGACTTTTTCAACAAACCCTTAGCTGGACTTTGTACACTCAAGCAGCGTAGGTGGGCGTATTCGTGAGGCGGTCGTTTAGGGCGGCTGGGACTTTTCACTGTCGCTATCGCGCCTAAACTAAAGCCACGGTGGGATCTACATTTCTAAAATGACGAGAGCAGGTCAGCGCTGCCAAGTAAAGCTCTCCCGTCCGCACGGTGAAGTCAGTCCGCCCCCGTCGCCAGGTACTCTTCAAATGCGCATTTCACCTTGGCTTTGGTTTAGACATTGAAAAACCCCGGACGACATCCATAGATGGCGGCGCACTAATTCTATCGTTACTGATTCATGGTTACTGGCTTTTGTACAAAGTCCAGCTTAGCCGCCGTTTACAGTCGCCCACGTGGGAGAGGGTCTCACCGCTGATCGCCGGCAGGTCGCCGGAGCCGGTGAGGTCCACTTGGTTGCCCCTGCCGGTCTCTGGGTCCACCTCGACGCCGTATCAAGTCTCCAGGGGGCGTAGCTGCCCCAGTTGTTGGTGTAGTACCAGTTGCTCTCGGCGTCGGCGGCCTCATAGGGGGCGATGAGCGCGGCCCGGCCGGTCTCGAGCGAAGGGTTGGCGACCTGGGGTCTGGGTGTTGGCGCGGGCGTCGAGGTCGGTCCGGCCGGAAGGGCGGGTTCGGGAATCGCGGTCGGCTCGCTTTCACCGCTGGCCAGGGTGGCCGTCGTGCCGGTGGTCTCCTGTTGGCCGGGTTCTGGCGTTTGAGCGTCGGACTGGGCTGGTTGGCTGCTCTGGGTACTGCCGGTGGTGCGGGCCTCGGTGGCCCGGGCGCTGTCGGCGGCCGTGGGGTTGCGGCGGCGTCGCAGTCCTGGTTGCCGGTGCCATCGTCTCCACCGCCACAGGCCAGTATGGCCGCTCCGGCGAGCAGCGAGAGGATGAATAGCAGCCTGGTCAAGCTGCTCATTGTTCGGGTCAGGCCTGCGTCCCATTCGTGCGGCGGGGTTCACCGATTCAATGAAATTTCGCCGGGGTGGCGGTCACTCGTACCTTGACGATGAGGCCACCGGATTTTCGGTGGCCTCGCTGTGCAGGTGTGCGTGGGTGAAAGGGGTGGCGGCTACGTGCCCTGGACCGTGAAGGAGGGCGAGTTGGAGAGCATGTTGCTGTCGTAGTCGCAGATCGCCCCGGTGGCGTTGCAGTCGGTGGTGGCTGGCAGGGTGACGGTGACGTCGCCGTTTCCGTCCGGGTCGACCGTGATTAGCCAGTACTGGTTGCTGCCCTGGGTTCTCCGCTGGGCCTTATCGACTTCGCCGCCTATGACGGAGAACGCGTAATCGCGCAGGTTCTTGTAACCGGATTTGACGTTGACACTGAAGTCCAGGTGGAACGTGAATATTCCGCCGTTATGGGTGGCCGGTACGTTGCTGAACGTGGCAGTCAACGGGTCGGCAGGCTTGGCCGCGACGGCCAGTGTTGGGGCGCTGGTCAGGGATTCCGTGTTGCCGGCGTCGTCGGAGAAACTGACTTGGACCGTGATGGTCTTGCCCTGGTGGCTGGAGGTCAGCAGCAGGGTGGAGTCTGTGGCTCCGGCGATGTTCGAGCCGTCGGCCAGCCACTGGTGGTTGTACGAAACGTTCTGGAGTCCGTCCTGGTCGTTGATGGCCGAGGTGCTGGCTGTGAGAGTCTTGCCCACCTGGGGTGTCCCGCTGATTGTCGGCAGACCCGTGGGAGCGTTGTTCTCGGGCTCCGGGGGCTGTTCCGGAACGGCGGCCGGTGTGGCCGCAGCCTCGGCGGAGACCGGCCCGTCGCCTGCGCCGTTGGTGGCGAGGACCCGCACCGTGTACCGGACGTCGCCGGTCAGCCCGGTGATTGTGCGGGTGGTGCCGGTCACGGTGGCTTGGGAGACGTCTGTTGCGGTGTCCCAGCTGCCCGTGGTCTGCTTCCATTCCACGGTGTAGCCGGTGACGTCGGAGCCGCCGTCTGATGCCGGGGCGCTCCACGACACGTCTAGTTCCTGGGGCTGGGCCCCAGGTGCCACGGTCAGGCCCAACGGGGCCGTGGGCACGATGGCTGCGACCGCCAGGGTGGCGACGCTGGTCAGGGACTCATCGTTCTCGGCGTCGTCGGTGAATGAGACCCTGACCTTGATGGTCTTACCGACGTCGTTGACTGACGGCGTGTAGGTCGTGGTCGTGGCGTCCTGGACGTCGGCATCGGCTGCGCCGTCGTTGGCGAGCCACTGGTAGCGGTAGGAGACGTTGGTCAGCCCGTCGGCGTCCTGGATGGCCGACGTGTCAGCCGTGAGTTCCTGGCCTGCCTGGGGTGTGCCCGTGATGGTGGGCAGGCCCGTCGGCGGCTTGTTGGGGGTGGTTACGACCGGGGTCGTGGTCGGAACGATGCGGACGGCGATGGTTTCACCGTCCTGCCAGTCGACGTCCACGTTGGTCCATTTGAAGCTGCCGTTGCCCGAGCTCCCGGTTGGGAATGGCAACGAGAGGTCTCCGACCTCCAGGGTCATGTTGTCGGCGTCGTCGACGCCGCTGGTGAACGCCAGGCGCAGGTCCCGGTCGGGTACCGACGACCATAGGGAGCGTATCTGCAGGTCCGCACTGCCTCCGACGTTGGAGAACAGGTCGGCGCTGGCCGCTCCGATGGTGTTTTCGGTGTACTGGACGACCAGCATATCGGCCTGCCAGACGGTGGCGCTGGCCCGCTGAGCCACGGGGAGCGTTGCCGCGCTGGTCAGTGTTTCCTGGTTGTCGGCGTCGTCGGTGAACGACACGCGTACCTGGACGGTCTGTCCCTGCTCACTGGATGTGAGGAACAGTGTTTCATTGGTGGCTTCGGCGATGGTGGTCCCTCCGGCAAGCCACTGGTAGGTGAAGGTGATGTCGGTCGGGCCGTCGGCGTCGGAGATGGCCGAGGTACCGGCCGTGAGCGTGTGGTCGACCTGGGGCGTGCCGCTGATCGTCGGCAGGCCGGTGGGCTCGGAGTTTGCGGTTGTCTCCTCTGTTTCAGAGGGGGCCTCGCCGTCCTGGATTGTGCCGGTGGCTACGGCGTCCCCTAAGGCGGCCCACCTTGGTTGTGACAGGGTCAGGGTCAGGGTCTCCGTGTCCTCGGTCAACGAGTCGTTGGTCACGGGCACGTTGATGGTGAGTGGCCGGTTCCAGCGTAAGGTCTCCGTGCCGCTTGTTGCGGTGTAGTCCTCCGCGGTGGCTGTGCCGTCTGAGGCGGCATACTTGAATGTGACCTCGGGTCCGAACCAGATCCTGTCGAGGGTGACGATGAAGGCCAGCTGGGCGCCCTCGGCTTCTTGGACGGTTGCGTCGGCCACCGAGATCCGCGGCGGGCCGTAGCTCGTGTCCCTGTCGCCCGCAGCCAGGAGCTCTCCTTCGCCGGTGCATACATGTCCGTTGGTGTCGCAGTCCGTGGCCCCGGCGATCAGCACCTCGATGTTGCCTGTTCCGGCGGGCTTGACTGTGACCTCCCACCTGCGGGTGGTGTTCTCGTCCTCCTGGACTACGTTGGTGAACGTGCCTCCGGTGATAGTGAGTGCGTGGTCCCGTATCTCCTGCACGGTGGTGTCCACTTCCTCGCTGAAGACGAGGGTGAACTTGAACGCGGTGGAGCCGTCGTGGTATTCGTCCAGGTTTGCCAGCCGTGCGTTCAGCTGAGTGCCTGGGAAGGTGTGGGTAATGCTGTTGGATTGGGGCGTAGGGGTCGTGCCATAGGTGCAGATCGCGCCGGTGTCGGAGCAGTTGACGGTGGCCGGCAGGTGTACTGTCACGTCGGCGCCGGAGTCGGGCTCGACTGTGATGCGCCAGAAGTCCCTGTTTCCGTTGATGCGTTCGGCGCGGGTGACCTCTCCGTTGGTCACGGTCAGGGCGTCGTTCTGCATGACCAGGTACTTGGTGCTGACGTCCTGGTTGAAGGATATGTTGAAAGTGAAGGGCTTCTCGCCGTGGTTGCCGGACGGCATGTTGGTGAAATGACCGATTAGGGGTTCCGGCTCGTCGTCGTCGATGGTGGCTGTGCCGGAGTCGTCTGATATGCCAGCGTAGACGGCTTCGCTGATCTTCAGAGTGAAGCTGCGATTGCCGGTCCAGACCTCGTCGTTCGAGATCGGTACTGAGATGGTGACGCTGGTGTCTCCGTTGGCCAGGAAAGCGGTGCCGCTGCCGCCGGTGTAGTCGGTGCCATCCTTGGCGGTCCCGTCTTCGGTGGTGTATTCGAAGTACACGGCCGCTGTTGTTGGGGCGGTCAGCGAAACCGTGAACTCGGCGGTCGCGCCGTCGGCCTCGGTGACGGTTACGTCGGAGACCTCCAGGTAGGCGATCTCGGCGGACTCCTCGGTGTTGTAGATGATGCCGTCGACGCTGCTGTCTACGAACTGGTCGTCGCAGGAATCGCCGTCCTGGTCTTGGCAGCGGTACAAGTAGAAACTGAAGGTTTCGCCGCTGTCCTCCAGACCATCGTCGATTATTTGTACCTTGACGGTCTGCGTGTGGTTGCTGGTTGCGTCGAAGCGGACCGACCCCTGGGTATTCCAGTAATCGTGGCCGCTTTTGGCGGTGTACTCACGGCTGCCGTAGGACATGGTGACGGAGTCGCTGCCGCTGGGCAGCGGGTGCATCGTTACGGGGAAATCGACGGTCTGGTGCATCCATTGCCACCAGCCGGTGAATTCGGTCCAGTCGGCGAAGGCTTCGTGGCTGAGGTCCAGGTTGGACTTGGATACATTCGATGGAGGATTGGCTGGGTCGGCCGGTTTCGGCACGGCGATGGCCACTATGCAGTTTGTTCTCTCGCCCCGGCGGAGTTCAACGCAGCTCTCAAAGCCGTAGGAGTCTCCTGCCATGCCGATGCCGTCGCGGAAGCTCCCGGAGATGCGGAAACGCACCTGGTGGTCCTGCTTGGTCCACGTGGCGTTGTCCTGCTTGGCCTTGGAGTGAGAGTAATCGTCGACCGTCCAGCCGTCGTCCGAGGTCTCTGCTTCGCTTTGGGTCATGCGGACGATGGCGGCGTCGGCCGGGTCGTTGCTGGTTGACTCGATGACCAGGAAGTAGTTCGTGTTGGCCCTCAGGGCGCTGTTGCCGGACGTCCTGCGGAAGGTGCGGACACCGTCATCCAGGACTGGTTTCTGGGCATACTCCCCGCCTCTCTCGAAATGGAAGGGCGTTGCATGCTCCCAGTCATCGTCGGGCGATGTGGACTCGACGATGCTCACCCTGATGGTGCCGGTCTCCGGCTGTCCGCGGTCGAAGTCGACGTGGATCTCGTGTACCTCGAATATGCCGACGGTATCGCCGGTGCGAAAGCCCTGGGCGATGGTGAAGCTGCCCGTGCTTTCGTAATTGGTGCTGGCGACGCCCTGGCGGTTATCTACCCAGGTGCGGTGGCCGCTGACGATGGGGGCGGCGGCGGTGTCGCCCTTGACCTCGATCATGTGGGATTGGCTGACGGATTGTGCCCATGACGTCGCAGTGTATTGGCTGCGGTTGTTGCTGATGGTCCATCCGTCGGAGCTGCCGGCGTCTTCGGCGTTGCTGTTGGTGACGCTGAGCGTGATGGTGCTGGTATTGTTGTTAGCCCGGGTGAGGACAACGAAGTAAGTTGTGCTGTGGGTGAGCTTGGGGCAGCGGTCGTTTCCGCTCGTGGGAGCTGTGAAGGTGTTTACCCCGGATGCGGAGAAGCTGGCGGGGTCGTCCAGAGTGCACAACTCGGTGCCGGGATCGTTGCCGCTGGTTTGGTGCAAGGTGGCTGTGAGTTCAGTGCCAGCGTTTGAGGTGCTGGCAATGTTGGCAAACCTGAACCCGACGGAGTGGAGTTCGTAGCCGACTGTGTCGGGGCCCGTGGTGAACGCGTGAGCGCGTTTGCTGGTGGTTGTGGACAAAGCATAGGTTGGGACCGCTGGATCCTGCCCGGTGTTCTTGACCAACACGTCGGCTGCGACGATCGTGGCCGTCGGCTCGCTGGTGAAAGGGCCTTCCGGGAAGCCTTCGTTGTCGGTGAAGGAGACCCTCACCTTGATTTTCTTGCCCGCGTCTTCGTCGATAGGACGGTAGGTGGCTCGTGTGGCGTTGGGGATGTCGGACTCGGAGTCGCCGTCGATACCTATCCACTGGTAGGTGAGCTCGGCGGCGTCCGTACCTTCGGGATCGGTTATCTCCGATAGGTCCACGGTGAGCGTTTCTCCCGCGCGGGGTGTGCCGGTGATAGCCGGCGCGCCGGAGGCCGGGCCGTTCATGCCCACCGGGCCGACCTGAGGGCTGGTGCGGGGGTACTCCTGGTTACCGGCGTCGTCGTCGAAGATGACGAGGACCTTCAGGTGCTTGTCCACATCGTCGTCGGTCGGGGTGTAGGTCAAGCCGGTCTCGCCGTCGAGCTCGGTCTCGTCCGTGCCGTCCACCCGGAACCACTGGTAGTGGAAGAACGCGTTGGCGACGCCGTCGGTGCTGTCCATGATGCCGGAGACATCGGCCGTCAGCTCGCCGCCCTTCTTCGGGACGTAATCGACGCTCAAGACGACGGAGATCGTGTCGCTGACGGACCAAGCGAAGCCCACATCTTGCCAGGTGTAACCATACGCTGCCCCCGCAACGACACCACGGCGGCCGGCCGAAAAGAAAGACTTTCCTGCCGCCGAGAGGGTGAACTCTATTGGTGGTTCTTTATCCAGGCCGAGGGCCAAGCCACCGGCGCCAGTTAAGAGGCTGGTAACGGTGTACGTGACCCCGTCCAGGGTAAACGTCGCCCCCGGACTGAGTGAGCCGGTATCCGGGTCAGACGCCGTGATGTATCCCTGGCCGAATAGGTGGTGCGTCCCCACCGTCAGTGTCGCCGTCCAGACGTCCTCGCTGGTGGGGGTGCGGACCACCGGGACGCCGCTCGCACGGGTATTGTCCGGCTGCGCACCCGGCAGGTCGTAGACATAGACCCTGCCTTCGGCGTCGTCCACCACCCACAGCACCCGGCCGTCGAACCACAGCCCCTCAGGGTCTGCGTTGTCGCTGTCCAGGGCTATCTCCTTGTCCGAGTCGCGGGACTCGTCGGACAGCTTGTAGGCATAGACCTTGTCGTCCTCGCTGTCCGTCACGAACATCGTTGTGCCGTTGGACCAGAGACCGCTCGGGTCCTCGGCGTTCTCGCCGTCGGCAGCGGAGGACACGTACAGGGATTCCATGTCCTTGGTGGAATCGTGGGTTCCGTCCAAGCGCTTATAGGCGAAGATCTTGTTGCCAGCGGCGGAGGCGGCGTTGGCAACCCAGATGGTGTTGGCATCGCACCAGACACCTGTGGCGTTGGCATTGGCCATTGCCAGGGTGATGTCCTTGGTGGAGTCGCGCGCCTTGGTGGACAGAGTGTAGGCGTAGACCTTGTTGTCGTCCCGGTCCACAACGAACATCGTCGTGCCGTCCGAACAGAGGCCGGTGGGCGACTCGTTGCCGGCTGCGTTCAGGGTGGTGAAGTCCTTGCTCGAGTCGCGGGAGCCGTCGGAACGGTTGTACGCGAAGAGTTTCGGGGCCGTCTCGCTCTGCGAGACCCAGATCGTCTTGTCGTTGCCCCAGATGCCTTGGGGGTTGTTGTTGTCTCTGTGCAGATCAAAGCCGGTCACCCGGGGCGGAAGGGGGATTGCGACGCCCTGGACCCGAATGAGGATGTTCTCTGAACCGGAGGAATGGGTCCACGGAGGGGTATTGGCGCTGACGTAGCGATGGGCGCCGTTCCCGATCGACCATCCCTCCGCATTGTGGGAGTCCCCGCCGTAGATGCTGGTTGTGAGTAGTTCGATTGTGCTCGTATCGAGGTTCGCCCGCTCGATGACGGCGAAGTAGGTAGTACTCGCTCTCAGCGCGGGGCACTGGTCCATACCCATATTGGGCGTAGAGTAACTATGCAGGCCTCCGGAGCGATTGAAGATCGATGGGTCGCGCAGGGTGCAAAGCGCAGTACCGGGAGAGCCGCTGCTCTCTTCGTTCAGCGTCAACGTCAACTCGCTTCCCGCTGTCGAGGGATCGGCGATGAATTTGAAGCCGATGAAGATCTTTTCGAGCGTGTAGCCCGCAGCGTCCGAGCCAGTGGTGAATTGCTGCGCCTGCCTGGGAATGTCGGCATCCAACGCTGAAGAGCCCAGACTTTCAGCGGGGTGGCCAGAGTTGTTGACGAGGATCTTCAAAGGCGTCTGCGCAGCGGCGGGCTGGGGTGCCTGCAGCATCGCTCCGGCGGCGACGGCCAGCACCAGCGCGGTCAATATCCCTGCGACCATCCACCTGCGTATCCCTTGGGCGCTTCTGGTGCGTGCCGCCGCCAGTCGGCTGGGGCTCTGGGAGCTTCGGGTTTTCATGGGTAGCTCCTGCTGGATGAGCTCGCGTCATTTACCTCGTGGGAAAAAGGATGCGCTGCGATGGCCGTCGGTCGGGCCGGTGCGTTGTTGCGGGCGCCGGGAGGTTTCCTGACAGAAATCCCGCAATACTTAAATCTCGGCATGCCTTTTTACCATTCCATAGTGCTAACAACAATATAATTATGTGAATATTGTGTGTAGAAATCCTATTTACCCAACTTATAATGTGCTGTATTCAACTTTATATGGTGCGGAGTCTAATATTAGTGGTGCCTATTGACATAAGAACTTTTGAAGACCCCAATTTTCTGCGTGTCTCTTCTACAATCACATAGTGCGCGTAGCAATGCCCCTTGTGTGCTTTTACGTCTGATATTCACACTGGCGGTGATAATTCGCGGCTCACAGCTTGACCCCGGCCCGCGCCCTCTGCCGAAGCGACCCAGAGTCCACTCCAATGTCTCCCGAGGGCGTGGTTAGGGTTGTCCCGCGGGGGCTGAGAATGACGGGGAGAGCCGGTAGACTGGGCGCAACGCGGCCGCGTTGCGCTTCCGGCGACCGATAGGTATTCCCTTCACCCCTCCGGCTCAACTCCGATTGGTACGGTGTACGGTCCCCTCTTTATGTGTGTTCATCACAATTTAGTAAGTTCGTGTGCAATCTTGTTACCACCGCCAACCGGCGGTAGATTGGTTGCAATGCCTCACTTCCATTTCCTGTACCGGCGGACTAACCTGCAGGACTTCCGTGGGGAACGTGCGGCATGATCGTGCCAAACGGCGTTATTCGGGGGTCTACGTCCGTAACTCGGCTGCAGACGGTGCCTTGGGGAGTTCCGTGTTCAGTGTGATACGCATTGCGGCCGGCAGGTTTCCGGAGCTCTTTCGGGGGGCGGAGCGCACCAGCCCTGAAGAGCTGCTGCACGCTGCGCAGGTGCTGCTGTGGGTGCGGTGGTTCGGGCTGACGGCGGCGTTCGTGGAGGTCCACTACCGGGTGGACTACGGGTCGCTGAGTCATGTGCTCAATTCGTTCTACGCCCTCGGGTTTTTGGCGGCCAACGGGTACGTGCAGGTCCTCACCCGCCGGAGAGGGACGGTCAAACCGGCGTGGCTGTTTGTGCTGAGTGCGTTGGATGTGGCGGCGATTTCGTTCAGCACATCGCTTTCGGGAGGGTTCAACAGTCCCTATTTCGCGTTGTATTACGTTGCGGTGGCGGCGTTCGCCTATGTGTTCACCTCGCCGAAACTGGTACTTCTGTGGACGACGATGGTGGCAGTGGTCTACACGGTGCTGAGTTTGGCTGTGGAGCCGGGGCTGGATCTGGCCGGCAAGGAGGAGCAGGGGCTGTACTACCGGCTGGTGGCGCTGTACGCCGTCTCCGTGGCGGTCAGTTTCATCGCCGGGCTGGAGAGGGTTAGCAGGCGGAGGGGGATGGAGCGGGAGCGGGAGCTGCAGCGGCAGCGCATAGAGATCTCGCAGACCATCCACGACACCACCGCCCAGTGGGCCTACATGATCGGCCTGGGCGTCGACGGAGCGATGGAGCTGGTGGAGGAGTCCAATGAAGAACTGAAGGCGAAGCTCCGGCTGGTGGCGGACCTCACCCGCTCGGCCATGTGGGAGCTCAGGCACCCCATTGACGGCGGGCAGATATTCCGGGGAGAGAAGCTGGGAGAGGTGCTGGAAGCCCACGCCGCGACCTTCACCGTCATCACCTCGGTCCCGGCGGAGTTGGTGCAGCATGGCCGGGAGCCCCCGCTGTCGATCATCGCCAGGAGCCTGCTCTTTTCCATGGCTCACAATGCCCTGACCAACGTGATCCGGCACGCCGGGGCGGGACAGGTGGTCATCGATCTCGACTGCACCGGTGCAGAGCTCCGGCTGTCAGTGTCCGACGACGGCGCGGGGCTTCCGCCGGACTATGAGGCCAGGGGCCACGGATTCCGGAACATGCGGGCGGACGCTGAGCGGATGGGCGGAAGCCTTGAGGTGAAATCGGATAGGGACGGCGGCGGGACCACCGTTACCTGCGTTGTTCCCTACCTGACTCTCGGAGGAGAGGAGTAGATGACTTGCGACAACCGGACCAGCGTCATGCTGGTCGACGACCACCAGGTTATGCGTGACCTGCTGCGGGACGCCTTGGAGAACACCGGGGAGTTCCAGGTGGTGGCCCAGGCGGCCGACGGACAGGAAGCCCTCCGGATGGTGCAGGACGCCGCGCCTGACGTGATCGTCATGGACGTCATAATGCCTGTGATGGACGGCATCGAAGCCTGCCGGGAAATTACGGAACTCTTGCCCGACACCAAGGTGCTCATGCTGACCGCCTCCAATGAGCAGGATGCCATCGTGAAGTCGATTGCCGCCGGGGCGACCGGCTATCTTCAGAAGTATTCCGGCAAGGAGCAGCTCCTGGCGACACTGCGGGAGGTCGCTCGGGGCGAGTTCCGCATCCCGGGGGACGCGGCCAGGCGGTTGGCCCGGGCGGTGCGAAGCCCGTCGAGCGACGCCGTCTCCGAGCAGTTGGGAACCCTGACGGACCGGGAGAGGGAGATCCTGAAGATGTTTGCCGAGGGGCTGACCTACCAGGAGATCGGTGAGATCAGGAACAACAGCGCCCTGACCGTGCGCAACGCCGTGTCCGGCATCCAGAGGAAGCTGGGATTCAAGACCAGGCAGCAGATGGTGCTCTGGGCGGTGCGTACCGGCCTGGTGGACGACGGCCCGCCGTAATCCTTTTCATGGGGCACGCCTTCCAGGCTCCATCCGCGTGGGTTGCCCCCTGCGCCATGAGCATGCCCCGTAACATGCGTGCTGGACACTCAGGTCCTTTCGCCCCTATCCGGCCTGCTGGCTCTTCCAGGCGACCCTGAACTCCAGCCGATTGGACAGCATTCTTTTGTTATCGGTTCTGATTTCTTCAAGCTCTCCTTGTTGCAATTCAGGGTTACCGGAAGCTCGGTGGTCACCGTGTCGCTGGAATCCTGCTGCACCGTGATGGCCCACCGAATGTTGCTGTACTTCTCCTTAAGGGCAAAGGAGCAGCCATCGCTTGGATAAGATGGCTGCTCCCACTTGTTTATGTACACGCCCCTTTTGTGTTTCAGGCCAAGCCGCGCGTCCATGTGTGTGGGCTTTTTCCGTTGCGTTGGGATCTGAGCGGCGGGCGATGGTAGGTCTACTGCCCTCGACCTCTGACGGTGAACTGCAGCCGGTTGGAGAGCATCCTGCTGCTGCAGGCCTTGGCGCAGCCCGTTTCGCCGGGGCAGCTCTCCCTGTCCGACCTCGGACCCCGCAGCCGGCAGCCCGGGCCGGAAGTCTCTCCCAGGCTGTCGCCGGTGCCGTCTCGACCAGCCGGTCGGATGCGACCCGAAAGGCCTACTCGGGGCAGTAGCGTCAGTTCGTGGCCTGGGCCGGCGAAGAAGTCCGCGTCCCTTGGCTGCCGGCTGCACCGGTAGACCTCGCCGAATACCTCACGGCCCTGGTGGGGAAGGGGCGCGGGTCTTGCCACGGTGCGGCAGGCGGGGCCGGTTCTGCCTCCCCGGTTACGTCCGGCGGTCAGAGGACCGGTTGTGCGAATCGCGGTCTCCACGTCCGGACCCCCAGCGAAAGCACCCTGTCCGCGGCCCTCCTTGGGCGGGCGGGACTGCGGGATTTTCCATGGGGGGCTTCCAGGTCGGCTCCGGAATTCCAGAGGCCTTAAACCACATCCTGGAAAGACAGATTTTCCTGAATTCCTGCCGATCTGGGACCGGACCTTTCCTTATCACGGCAACGTGGCCGGTGGCCAGCTCCGCCAGACTGGCTACGGCGATGAGACTGTGCAGCCCGTACTGTCGCGGCAGCCCCAGCAACTCCGGAGTTTCACGAACCGGCTTGGATTCCGATTCAGGGGGATTTCCGAACAACCGGGGCTGATGCGATTCCGGGGTCAGTGGACAACTGGGACGGGTGCAGTTGAAACAGGGGCCTCAAATCGCATCCTGCGGTGAGGTAATTCCTGGGTCCGGGGGCTTTCAGCCGAAACCGGTGATTTGAGCAGTCCGCCCCGGGAATTCCGCTGCCTTCGGCTGTGCTGTGTTTGCCCACGCCGCCCATTGGATGCGGCCCGGCCCTGATGCACAATGGAATTCAGGGTTGGGCCCTGGAAACTGGGTAGGGAGGTAATCCGCATGAGCTAACCGGAAACAGATGGACACCTTCACGACGCCCACGAGTGCGACGAACACGAGCACCACGGCGATGAACCGGGCCGCGTCCACGATCCGCACGAACGCGACGAGCATGAGCATCACGCCGGCGACGGCGATAGGGAGCTGGTGGCCGCTGGGTAGGCACCCGGGGCCGGAATGGATGAAGGCATGAGGGCCGGTCTGGGACCGGCCCTTTTTTCTTTTTCACGGCAACGGGCCGGTGACAAGCTCCACTGGCCGAAGGCCCTGCCGATGAGGCTGCGCGGCTCGTCCTGTGCCGGACTCCCGCGGCAGACCCCTCGGGTCCGGTATTTCACGAACCGGTGTGGCTTACCGCCCAAGGTCCGGGGTTCCTAACAACATCGGTTCCGTTGAACCGACGTAATCCTGGCCTCAAATAATTGCGCGTTAAATGCACTTAACGCGCAAACTTAAAACAAGGCCCGTGGGGCAGTCTCCGGGCGTCTTCAGAGATCTCAGGGCTCAGGCCGGACCGTGCTGATATCCAGCATCAGGAGGGACGCAGGACCTGATGGACGGAGTTCAGAGGAGCCGGCGTCGGCGCCCCGTCCCGGGTTGTGCCCCTGCGTTTCACAGGTCCCCTATGGACCGGCGACCGTCGCCGACAATGCCGTCGACAGTGGTCGGCGGTCGGCCGTGCAGATCGCGCCCGACGCGTCGCAGTCCGTTGTCTTCGGCAGGCGGATCGCCACCTTTCCGTCGGAGTCCGGCTCGACCGTGATGTTCCACTCCCGGTTGCTGCCCTTCGTGTGTCGCTTCGCTTTGAGCATCTCGCCGCCGGTCACCTCCAACGCCTCGCCGCGCAGCGTCTGGAAACTCAGGCTATCGACCTCCTCGCTGAACGTCAGCCTGAAGGTGAACCCGCTCTCCCCGTCGTGAGACGCCGGCACGTTCTGGAAGCTCGCTGTCAGCGGCGTCGTAACCGGCGCTGCCTCCACCATGTCCGTCGCGGCGCTGGTGAGTGATTCTGCGTTCCCCTCGTCGTCGGTGAAGGACACCCTGACCTTGACGGTCCTGCCCTGGTCGGCGGCCGCGAGCGTATAGGTGGGTTCCGTAGCCCCTGCAATCTTCGTGTCGCTGGAAATCCACTGGTAGCTGAAGGCAGCCCCAGTCAGGCCGTCGGCGTCCTCGATTTCCGAGGTGGAAGCCGTCAGCTTCTCCCCCACCTGGGCCGTCCCGCTGATCGTGGGCGCGCCGGGGGCCGGACTGTTGGGACGGGCTGCCACCGCAGCCGTCGCCGCGCTGGTCAGAGTTTCTTCGCTATCTGCATTGTCGATGAAGCTCACCCGTACCTTGATGGTCCTGCCCTGGTCGGCAGGAACGAGGATGTAAGCCGAACCTGTCGCGTCGGTAATGGCCGAATCGTCCGCCAGCCACTGATAACTGAAGGTGGCGTTGTCCAGCCCATCCCCATCGGAAATGTCGCTCGTATCCGCCGTCAGCGTCTCCCCCACCTGCGCCGCGCCGCTGATGGCTGGCGCACCGGTGGCCGGACTGTTGGGACGGGCTGCCACCGCAGCCGTCTCCGCGCTGGTCAGAGTCTCGGCGTTATTCGCATCGTCAGTGAAGCTCACCTGCACCTTGATGGTCCTGCCCTCTTCGGCAGCTACGAGGGTGTAGGTCGAACCTGTCGCGTCGGTAATGGCCGAGTCGTCCGTCAACCACTGATAACTGAAGGTGGCGTTCTCCAGCCCATCTTGGTCCTCGATGTCCGAGGTGGAAGCAGTCAGTGTCTCCCCCACTTGGGCCGTCCCGCCGATGGTGGGCAGGCCCGTGGGCGCAGTGTTGGGCTTGGCAGCCACCGTTGCCGTCGCCTCGCTGGTCAATGTTTCCAGGTTATTCGCGTCGTCGGAGAAGGACACCTTGACCTTGATGGCCTTGCCCACGTCGGCGGAAACCAGGGTATAGGTGGAGTCCGTCTCCCCGGCTATGTCGGTGTTCCCGTCGCTCCGAATCCACTGGTAGCTGAAGGAGACGTTGGTCAGCCCGTCGGCGTCGGCGATGCCCGAGGTGTCTGCCGTCAGCGTCTCCTCCACCTGGACCGTCCCGACGATGGTGGGCAGGCCCGTGGCCGGACGGTTGTCCGCAGCAGCCACCGCCGTCGTTGTCTCGCTGGTCAGAGTCTCTGCGTTGTTCCTGTCGTCGGTGAAGGACACACGCACCTGGATGGTCTGTCCCTGCTCGCTGGCGGTGAGGGTGTAGGTGGAGCCGGTGGCTCCGTCGATGTCAGACCCTCCGGCCACCCACTGGTAGCTGTAGGAAACGTCGGCCAGCCCGTCCTCATCGGCAATGCCCGAGATGTCGGCCGTCAGCGTCTCGTTCACCTGGGCCGCGCCACTGATGGTGGGCGCACCGGTGGCCGGACTGTTGGGACGGGCAGCCACCGCAGCCGTCGCCGCGCTGGTCAGAGTCTCCTCGTTATCTCCATTGTCGGTGAAGCTCACCCGTACCTTGATGGTCCTGCCCTCGTCGGCAGGAACGAGGGTGTAGGCCGAACCTGTCGCGTCGGTAATGGCCGAGTCGTCCGCCAACCACTGATAACTGAAGGTGGCGTTGTCCAGCCCATCTTGGTCCTCGATGTCCGAGGTGGAAGCCGTCAGCGTCTCGCCCACCTGGACCGTCCCGCCGATGGTGGGCAGACCCATGGCCGCAGTGTTGGGCTTGGCAGCCACCGTTGCCGTCGCCGCGCTGGTCAATGTTTCCAGGTTATTCCCGTCGTCGGTGAAGGACACCTTGACCTTGATGGTCTTGCCCTCGTCGGCGGAAACCAGGGTATAGGTGGAGTCCGTCTCCCCGGCTATGTCGGTGTTCCCGTCGCTACGAATCCACTGGTAGCTGTAGGAGACGTCGTCTAGCCCGTCGGCGTCGGCGATGTCCGTCGTGTTCGCCGTGAGGGTCTGGTCCACCTGCACCATCCCGCCGATGGTGGGCAGGCCCGTGGCCGGACGGTTGTCCGCAGCAGCAACCGCTCTGATCGTCTCGCTGGTCAGCGTCTCCGCGTTGTTCCTGTCGTCGGTGAAGGACACACGCACCTGGATGGTCTGTCCCTGCTCGCTGGCGGTGAGGGTGTAGGTGGAGCCGGTGGCTCCGTCGATGTCAGACCCTCCGGCCACCCACTGGTAGCTGTAGGAAACGTCGGCCAGCCCGTCCTCATCGGCAATGCCCGAGATGTCGGCCGTCAGCGTCTCGTTCACCTGGGCCGTGCCGCTGATGGTGGCGGCGCCGGTGGCCGGACTGTTGGGACGGGCTGCCACCGCAGCCGTCGCCGCGCTGGTCAGAGTCTCCAGGTTATTTGCGTCGTCGGTGAAGCTCACCTGCACCTTGATGGTCCTGCCCTCGTCGGCAGCAACGAGGGTGTAGGTGGAGTCGCTGGCTCCGTCGATGTCAGACCCTCCGGCTATCCACTGGTAGCTGTAGGAAGCGTTGGTCAGTCCGTCCTCGTCGGCGACGCCCGAGATGTCCGCCGTCAGCGTCTCGTCCACCTGGGCCGTGCCGCTGATGACGGGTGCGCCGGTGGCCGGAGCGCTGGCTTCCCGTTCCGGCGGATCGACGTTGACGTAGTTGGACCGCTCGCTCAGGCCGGCGGCGTTGATCGCCTTCAGCAGGTACACGTGGCGGACCCCTTCCGTCACGTCGCTGTCGGTGTAGGTGGTTGCCGTGCTGCCAGTGTCCTCCACGTGTACCTGCAAGGCGTCCTCGTCCATCGTGGGCCTGCGGCGCAGTACCTGGTACCCCGTGACCGAATCGTCATCGGACGCGTCCCAGATCAGAGTCACCGAGCCATTCTTGTTCAGCACCGCCGTCAGGTTCTGTGGGGCCGGGGGTGGACCTGCAGGTTCCTGCTCCTGAGGCTCCGTCTCATCTTCTTCTTCCTCCGGGCCTGGGATTGTTCGGGTTCCGGGCGCCACTGACAGCGTAGTCCCGTCCGCAGCGCAGACTCCTCCCGCTTCACAGGACTGGCCGGTTTGCAGGCTGAACTGGATGTCGTCTGTGCCCGTGGGGTCGAGGAAGAATACCCAGGCGTGCTCCAGTCCGTTCTCCTCGTGGGTTAGGACGCTGTACACCGTCCCGCCTGTCACCGATACTGAGGGCGTGGTGTTGGCAAATGCTGCCACTGCCCGGCTGAACTCCACTATCACCTGGGGACGGTCGTCCGCACCTTTGTGGGACAGCGACTGATACGGGCTCTGCGGGAAATCCGCCGTCAGCGGAGGCGGAGGGGCCGGCATCGCCACCGCATAGCTGGTTAGCAGCTCTTCGTGGCCCGCGTCGTCGATGAAGTTTACCCTCACCTTGATGCCGTGGCCCGCGTCGTGGGAAGTCACGGTGTAGCTGGTCCCAGTGGCCCCGGCAATGTCGGTGTCTGTGCCGGTACCGAAGTCATGACGAATCCACTGGTAGCTGAATACCGCTCCGGTCAGACCATCCCCGTCCGATATGCCCTCGGTGGTAGCGGCCAGGGTCTCGCCTACCCGCGGCGTGCCACCGATGCCCGGACCGCCGGTGGCCGGACTGTTATAAGCCTGTAGGCCGGTTCCCTGGCCTTGCTCAGGACTTCCTGAAACTTCCTCCGAGGCATCTCCGACTCCCATGAAGTTGAATGCTCGGACCCGCACCGTGTATGCGACACCGTTATCCAACCCGGTTATGGTGTAGGACGCTCCCGGCACTCTGTGGGATACGGTTACCTCATCCCCGTCGTCCCAACTGTCCGAGGCCCTCTTCCACTGCACTTTGTACCCATACGTCTTTGTGTCTTTCCCGGGCCCGCTGCTGCTGGAAACCCTTTCCCAGGACACATCGAGCTCCTGACTGTTGCCCTGAGAGACCCGTAAGTTTCGAGGCGCGCGCGGCGGCGCGTAGCCGAAGTGTGAATTGCCGCGACCACCGCAATTGTCCGCGTCGCCCTGGGCTATCACCCTGGCGCACAGCACGAACATACCGGTCGCGTCGCCGCTGTTCGAACCCACCGCGATGTAGTAGTTGCCGGACCGCGCGGGAGTGAAGTCCACGCTGACTGACTGGCCAGTGCCCGTGCTGGCGGTGCCGTCGATTGCCGTTCCGTCTGTGTGGTGAATCCCGACCACCTTGGGACGCGTCAGTTGGTGCCGCTCCTCCTCATGGGTGTCGGCGCTGAGAAGAATCCGGTACTCTACGCCACCGTCAAGAGGCACCCTGAACCAGTCCTCGTCGGGTTCTGAGCCTCCGTGGTCTCCCAGGAAACCGCCGTCCAGAATGCGCGTTACCGGTGTTGCAATCGTTTTCTTTGTACTCGTATCCGCGGGGACATCATAATTGTGGTTGTAGCCGTGTGATTCTACCTCCAGACTGTAGGTTCCCGGCTCGTTGTCACGTGTTCCCACCTCGAAGCAGTAGATTCCGGGCTTGGTGAGCCAGATATCAAACTTGGCCAAGAGTGAGGCCGGAAATCCTACGGCCGTTGAGTGTCTGTAGGCGGTGAAGAAACCACCGTCAGATCTTGAGAACTGAAGCGTCTCAGCATGTGGGAGAGTGCCTCCTCCCTCTATGTCCGCACCCCTTGTATGTATGGTGTAGGACTTTTGGGGGTCAAGCTCAACCGTCCACCAGCCGGTCTCTCCCGCGGTCTTGATAGTACCTGTGTACACACTCCCCACCGCCGCGGTAGTGCCTTGACAGTGGGGGGACGCCGGTACAGGTGGGTCGGCCGCGTCCGGATCGTCCTCCATGTTCATGAGAGTGATCACTGTCGTAGCCGGAGATACCGCTATGAGCCGGTCCGAGAGTGCTCCGAAGCCGAGCGTCACCATCTCGCCGTCGTCTTCCACCGTGTCGTCGACGGCAACAACCGTGAAGGTCTTCTCGGTGTCGTCCGAGGCAAAGGTCAATTTCTGCGGCACTCCGGACCAGTCGTCGCTGGTGGCCCCGCTGCTGCCTTCCGCTGTCAGTGGAATGGAGACATCGTGGGGTAGGGGCTTGTTCAGCCGCACCGTCACAACAGCGTCGCCGCGGCCCTCGGTGGCTACGTAGCTGGACGAGCCGAAGGACACATGAGCCGCGTCGAAGATTCTGACATAGGTCTGGCTGTAATTGCCCGCGCTGACCCCGTCCGGCAGCGAACCGAGACCCAACCAGACCTGTTCGTCCTCCTCCTCCACGGTGTCGGCTACGGGATGAACCCGGAAGTAGGTGTAGGTTTCCCCCGCAGCGAATGTGATGCCGTTGGGGACGCCTGAATAGTCCTCCCAGCTGGCAGTGCTCTGAGGGAGCACGCCGATGGGTATGGTTACGTCGCCCTCAAGAGCCGCACTGAGCAAGAGGCCCACGCCGGCGCCGCCGGATGCCCCCTCGGATAGATTGTGGTAATCCTTCTCGAAGGACACAGTCACCGCAGGCTGCGGAGTGGGCGGCTCAACCTGGTCGTTCTCGGTAATGGTCACCGTCACACCGACGGCTCTCTGTCCCTGATAGTCGCCGCCTGCGACGGTGTGGGTCAAAGTCACTGCCGGGTCAGCATCTGTGTCGTCATCCTCCTCCGCCGATACAGTCACGGTCTGAGCCGTGTTCCAGTTGTCCGCCGTGAAGGTCAGCGTGTCGTCGGTCAGGGTGGCGCCCGACAGGGTGATGTCCGTTGCCGAGTGGCCCGCGATGGTGATGGTCACGCCGGCGGTGGGCTCTGTGTCCAGCCTCACCGTGTAGGTGCCGCTCCCGCCCTCGTCAATCTCCAGAGCGGTCTTTGAGATGGCCACCCCTCTCTCATCGTCGTCGGTGATGGCGACGGTGGTCGTGGTGCCGGCGGTCACCCCCGCGGGCATGGGGGTCCGGAAGGTCAGGGCCACGCTCTCCCCGTCGTCGTCGATGTCGTCGTCGGCGGCAGTGAAGGTGAAGGACTGCTCCGTCTCTCCGCTCTGAAAAACCAGGCTCGCCGGGACGCCGGAGTAGTCGGCGTCGGAGATTCCGTCATGGAGACCGTGGATCAGCCGGATGGTGACCTCCCGCTCCGGGTCGGCGCTGAGCGTCATCGTCACCTGCACCGTGCCGCCCTCATCCACCGAGTAGGTCCTCTGCGCGAAGCTGGCGGTCACAGTGGGATCGTCGTCGTCGGTGATGGTCCCGGTGACCTCCAGGGTCGAGCCGCCGCCGGCCAGCGATGCCCCCTGTACGTTGCTCAGGGTCAGGGTGAAGGTCTCCTCCTCGGCCTCGTCCGCCGCGTCGTCGGTGACCGGCACCGAAACGGTCTGGCTGGCCGCCGAGTTGGCCGGGAAGGTCAGCGTGCCGCTGGTCTCGGTGTAGTCCCGGCCCGCCTTCGCCGTCCCGTCCGAGGTCGCGTAGCTCACCGTCACGGCCTCGCCGGCGGCCTCGCTGATGCTCACGGTGAACACCACGTTCCCGTCGTCCTCGGCGGCCCGGACGTCGCCGACCGACAGGACCGAGGTGTCCTTCTGGTCATTCTCGGTGATGGTTACCGTTACCCCGGCTGCGTTGTGTCCCTGGTAGTCGCCGCCGGTGACAGTGTGGGTTAGAGTAACCTCCGGGTCCGTGTCTGTGTCGTCATCCTCCGCCGCCGACACGGTTACGGCTTGAGCCTCACTCCAATTGACTATGGTAAATGTCAGTGGACTGGCCGGAGACACGCTGACATCCGTACCGGAAAGCCACCCGATTTCCACGGTGACGTTGTTCGACGGCTCGGAGTCCAGGACCACCGTGTACTGCCCGGTTTCGCCTTCCCCTATGGTCAGTTCCGTAGGCGCGATGGTCAAGCCGGGGGCGTCATTCCCTCTGATGGTTACCCGTACGCTGGGACCCTCTGCATCGCCTAATCCGCTGACCGTATGCCCGATGTCCACCGCACGGTCGGCTATGGCGTCGTCATCTTCGGCAGCCGACACCGTGACCGTCTGCGCCGTGTTCCAGTTGGACGCCGTGAAGGTCAACAAAACCGGGGAGGCCGACAGGTCGTTGCCGGTGGGTAAATTGACTCCTACGGTTACGTCCCCGGAGGGTTGGGCGTTCAGCACCAGGGAATAATCAGCGCTGCCTCCCTCGTCCACCGTCAGTGTGGTGGGCGTGACCGTGACCGTTACGCCCACCGTGTCGTCGTCGGTGATGGTGACGGTGGTCGTGGCGCCGGCGTTCACCCCCGCGGGCATGGGGGTCCGGAAGGTCAGGGCCACGCTCTCGCCGTCGTCGTCAATGTCGTCTGCGGTCGCTCTGAAGGTGAAGGACTGCTCCGTCTCACCGCTCTGGAACTCCACGCTGGCCGGGACGCCGGAATAGTCGGCGTCGGAGATTCCGCCATTTCGACCGTGGACCAGCCGGATGGTGACCTCCCGCTCCGGGTCGGCGCTGAGCGTCATCGTCACCTGCACCGTGCCGCCCTCATCCACCGAGTAGGTCCTCTGCGCGAAGCTGGCGGTCACAGTGGGATCGTCGTCGTCGGTGATGGTCCCGGTGACCTCCAGGGTCGAGCCGCCGCCGGCCAGCGATGCCCCCTGTGCGTTGCTCAGGGTCAGGGTGAAGGTCTCCTCCTCGGCCTCGTCCGCCGCGTCGTCGGTGACCGGCACCGAAACGGTCTGGCTGGCCGCCGAGTTGGCCGGGAAGGTCAGCGTGCCGCTGGTCTCGGTGTAGTCCCGGCCCGCCTTCGCCGTCCCGTCCGAGGTCGCGTAGCTCACCGTCACGGCCTCGCCCTTGGCCGCGCTGATGCTCACGGTGAACACCACGTTCCCGTCGTCCTCGGCGGCCCCGGCGTCGCCGACGGACAGCACCGCCGTGTCCGTATCCACGATGGTTACGGTCACGCTGCCGGCGGTGACTCCCGAGTACTCGCCGGTCCCGGTCACCGTGTGGGTCACGCTCACCTCCCCCTCGTCCAAGGCGTCGTCATCTTCCCCAGCCGATACGGTCACCCTCTGCGCCGTGTCCCAGTTGTCCGCCGTGAAGGCCAGGCTGATCTTGTCCAGGCTCACGTCGGTGTCCGCGTGCCCCGCCATGGCGACCGCCACGTCGCCGGTGGGCTCTGTGTCCAGTACGACCGTGTAGGTGGCGCTGGCGCCCTCGTCAATTTCCAGGGCGGTCTCCGAGACCGTCACCCCAGCCGTGTCGTTGTCGATGATGGTGACGGTCGCGCTGCCGGTGCTTCCGGGAGAGACACCAGCAGGCAGGGCCCCGAACCCCAGGACCACGCTCTCGCCGTCGTCGTCAATGTCGTCACCAGCCGCGTTGAAGGTGAAGGACTTCGCCGTATCTCCGCTCCGGAACACCAGGCTCGCCGGGACGCCGGAGTAGTCGGTGCCGGAGGTTCCGCGGAGGCCTTGGGTCAGCGGGATGGTGACCTCACGCTCCGGGGCGGCGCTCAGCGTCACCGTCACCTCCACCGTGCCGCCCTCATCGACGTCGTATGTCGCCTGCACGAAGTTGGCTGTCACAGCGGGGGCGTCGTCGTCGTTGATGGAGACGGTGGTCGTGGCGCCGGCGTTCACCCCCGCGGGCATGGGGGTCCGGAAGGTCAGGGCCACGCTCTCGCCGTCGTCGTCAATGTCGTCTGCGGTCGCTCTGAAGGTGAAGGACTGCTCCGTCTCACCGCTCTGGAACTCCACGCTGGCCGGGACGCCGGAATAGTCGGCGTCGGAGATTCCGCCATTTCGACCGTGGACCAGCCGGATGGAGACCTCCCGCTCCGGGTCGGCGCTGAGCGTCATCGTCACCTGCACCGTGCCGCCCTCGGCCACCGAGTAGGTCCTCTGCGCGAATCTGGCAGTCACAGTGGGATCGTCGTTGTCGGTGATGGTCCCGGTGACCTCCAGGGTCGAGCCGCCGCCGGCCAGCGATGCCCCCTGTACGTTGCTCAGGGTCAGGGTGAAGGTCTCCTCCTCGGCCTCGTCCGCCGCGTCGTCGGTGACCGGCACCGAAACGCTCCGGCTGGCCACCGAGTTGGCCGGGAAGGTCAGCGTGCCGCTGGTCTCGGTGTAGTCCCGGCCCGCCTTCGCCGTCCCGTCCGAGGTCGCGTAGCTCACCGTCACGGCCTCGCCCTTGGCCGCGCTGATGCTCACGGTGAACACCACGTTCCCGTCGTCCTCGGCGGCCCCGGCGTCGCCGACGGACAGCACCGCCGTGTCCGTATCCACGATGGTTACGGTCACGCTGCCGGCGGTGACTCCCGAGTACTCGCCGGTCCCGGTCACCGTGTGGGTCACGCTCACCTCCCCCTCGTCCAAGGCGTCGTCATCTTCCCCAGCCGATACGGTCACCCTCTGCGCCGTGTCCCAGTTGTCCGCCGTGAAGGCCAGGCTGATCTTGTCCAGGCTCACGTCGGTGTCCGCGTGCCCCGCCATGGCGACCGCCACGTCGCCGGTGGGCTCTGTGTCCAGTACGACCGTGTAGGTGGCGCTGGCGCCCTCGTCAATTTCCAGGGCGGTCTCCGAGACCGTCACCCCAGCCGTGTCGTTGTCGATGATGGTGACGGTCGCGCTGCCGGTGCTTCCGGGAGAGACACCAGCAGGCAGGGCCCCGAACCCCAGGACCACGCTCTCGCCGTCGTCGTCAATGTCGTCACCAGCCGCGTTGAAGGTGAAGGACTTCGCCGTATCTCCGCTCCGGAACACCAGGCTCGCCGGGACGCCGGAGTAGTCGGTGCCGGAGGTTCCGCGGAGGCCTTGGGTCAGCGGGATGGTGACCTCACGCTCCGGGGCGGCGCTCAGCGTCACCGTCACCTCCACCGTGCCGCCCTCATCGACGTCGTATGTCGCCTGCACGAAGTTGGCTGTCACAGCGGGGGCATCGTCGTCGTTGATGGAGACGGTGGTCGTGGCGCCGGCGTTCACCCCCGCGGGCATGGGGGTCCGGAAGGTCAGGGCCACGCTCTCGCCGTCGTCGTCAATGTCGTCTGCGGTCGCTCTGAAGGTGAAGGACTGCTCCGTCTCACCGCTCTGGAACTCCACGCTGGCCGGGACGCCGGAATAGTCGGCGTCGGAGATTCCGCCATGGAGACCGTGGATCAGCCGGATGGAGACCTCCCGCTCGGGGTCCTTGCTCAGGATCATCGTCACCTGCACCGTGCCGCCCTCATCCACCGAGTAGGTCCTCTGCGCGAATCTGGCAGTCACAGTGGGATCGTCGTCGTCGGTGATGCTCACCGTCGACTCGGCAGTGCTGCCGGGCGTTACCCCGGCGGGCAGGGTGCCGAAGCTCAGGACCACGCTCTCGCCGTCGTCGTCCGCCGTGTCCTGGACCGCAGTGAAGGTGAAGGACTTCTCCGTATCACCGCTCCGGAAAACCAGGTCCGCCGGGACCCCCGAGTGGTCGGAGTCGGATGCCCCGGACTGGTTGGCCGTGGTCAGGGGTATCGTCACCCTCCGTTCCGGGTCTGCGCTCAGCTGCACCTTCACCTCGACCGTGCCGCCCTCATCCACCGAGTAGGCCCCCTGCTCGAAGCTCGCGGTCACCGCCGGATCGTCGTTGTCTGTGATGGTCCCGGTGGCCGCCAGGGTCTCGCCGCCGCCGGCCAGGGAGGCCCCTTGTACGTTGCTCAGGGTCAGGGTGAAGGTCTCCTCGGCCTCGTCCGCCGCATCGTCGGTGACCGGCACCGAGATGGTCTTGCTGGCCACCGAATTGGCCGGGAAGGTCAGCGTGCCGCTGCTGGATGTGTAGTCCCGGCCCGCCGTCGCCGTGCCGTCTGAGGTGGCGTAGCCAACCGTGACCTCCTCGCGGGCTGCCTCGCTGATCCTCACGGTGAACACCACCTGCCCGCCGTCCTCGGCGGCCCCGGCGTCGCCGAGGGTCAGCACCGCCGTGTCCTTCTCGACGATGGTTACGGTCAACGTCTCCTTTACATCGGCATAATCTCCGCCGTTGGCAGTGTGGGTCAGCGTCACGGCAGCGTCGGAGGTTGCGTCGCTGTCCTGGGCCGCCGAGACGGTCACCGTCTGCGCCGTGTTCCAGTTGTCCGCCGTGAAGGTCAGCGCGTCGCCGGTCAGGGTGATGTCCGTTCCCGAGTGGCCCGCTATGGCGATGGTCACGTCATCCGTGGGCTCTGTGTCCAGCCTCACCGTGTAGGTGCCGCTGGCGCCCTCGTCAATCTCCAGAGCGCTCTCCGGGATGGCCACCCCTCTCTCATCGTCGTCGGTGATGGCGACGGTGGTCGTGGCGCCGGCGTTCACCCCCGCGGGCATGGGGGTCCGGAAGGTCAGGGCCACGCTCTCCCCGTCGTCGTCAATGTCGTCTGCGGTCGCTCTGAAGGTGAAGGACTGCTCCGTCTCACCGCTCTGAAAAACCACGCTGGCCGGGACGCCGGAATAGTCGGCGTCGGAGATTCCGCCATTTCGACCGTGGACCAGCCGGATGGAGACCTCCCGCTCCGGGTCCTTGCTCAGGATCATCGTCACCTGCACCGTGCCGCCCTCATCCACCGAGTAGGTCCTCTGCGCGAAGCTGGCGGTCACAGTGGGATCGTCGTCGTCGGTGATGGTCCCGGTGACCTCCAGGGTCGAGCCGCCGCCGGCCAGGGAGGCCCCTTGTACGTTGCTCAGGGTCAGGGTGAAGGTCTCCTCGGCCTCGTCCGCCGCATCGTCGGTGACCGGCACCGAGATGGTCTTGCTGGCCACCGAATTGGCCGGGAAGGTCAGCGTGCCGCTGCTGGATGTGTAGTCCCGGCCCGCCGTCGCCGTGCCGTCTGAGGTGGCGTAGCCAACCGTGACCTCCTCGCGGGCTGCCTCGCTGATCCTCACGGTGAACACCACCTGCCCGCCGTCCTCGGCGGCCCCGGCGTCGCCGAGGGTCAGCACCGCCGTGTCCTTCTCGACGATGGTTACGGTCACGCTGCCGGCGGTGACTCCCGAGTACTCGCCGGTCCCAGTCACCGTGTGGGTCAGGTTGACGGCCGCGTCGGACACCGCGTCGTCGTCCTGGGCCGCCGATACGGTCACCCTCTGCGCCGTGTCCCAGTTGTCCGCCGTGAAGGTCAGCGCGTCGCCGGTCAGGGTGTCGCCCGACAGGGTGATGTCCGTTCCCGACTGGCCAGCAATGGCGACGGTCACGCCGGCGGTGGGCCGGGTGTCCAGCACCACCGTGTAGGTGGCATTGCCGCCCTCGTCAATGCTCAGGGCGGTCTCCGAGACCGTTACCCCCGCCGTGTCGTCGTCGGTGATGGTTACGGTCACGCTGCCGGCGGTGACCTCGGCGTACTCGCCAGTCCCCGTCACGGTGTGGGTCAGCGTCACGTCGGCTTCGTCCTCGGTGTCGTCGTCCTGGGCCGCCGATACGGTGACGGATTGCGCCATGTTCCAGTTGGACGGCGTGAAGGTCAGGGTCGTGTTGTCGACCGACACGTCTCCCGACGCTCCGCTTACGGTGACCGTCACGTCGGCGCTGGGCCGGGTGTCCAGGGCTACCCGGTAGCTGCTGCTCAGGCCCTCGACCACGGACAACTTCGTTGGCGTGACGGTCACCCCGGCGGTATCGTCGTCCCTGATGGTGATCTGCTTTCTCGACACCTGCAGCTGGGCTGCGGACCGGGATCTGGTCGTTGATCCCCACACCTCCAGAGTCTCGTCATCTTCGTCGATGTCGTCGTCCGTCGGCGCCAGCACAATGTCAGCGGTGCCTTCACGTTCGCCCGCTTCGATCAATAAATCGCCGGCCAGTGCCCAGTAGTCCGCCTCCGTAGCGGTGCCGCTGTCCACCCCCAGCCTGACCGATGTATCGACGGTCCGCCTGCTGCTGCCATCCAACGAGGCCGTAACGGTCAGCCACTGCGACCCGCGGTTCTCTTCGACGTAATCCTTATTGAGAGACAGGATAATCTTCGTCGGCTCGGCGTCATTGTCGGTGAGGTCTACCTTGACTCCAACGACGGGCAGCCCCGGCTCTGCGTTGGAGCCGCGGACCGCAAACATCTCCTCGTTCTCTGCGATGTCATCGTCCACAGGCGTAATCGTCAGATCGGCGGTGTCGCTCATCCGGCCCGCGGGTATGGTGAGCGTCACGCCATCCTGGGCGGTGAAGTCGGCGCCCGCCTCCGCGGTCAAGCCATCAACGGTCAGGGACACGTCCGTATCGGAGATCCGGGCGCTTCCCCCTTCCAGATATGCGTTGACGGTGAGGATGGTGGCGCCCTCGCCCTCGGTCACCTCCGCGGGATTTGCCGACAGGACGATTCGTGTTGGAGGCTGGTCGTTGTCCTCAATGGTCAAATTCGCCGGCGTCACGGTCAGACCCTCGGCGGCGCCGGAGACCTGCGCGGTCTCATCGCCCTCGGCCAACGTGTCGTCCACGGGGGTGAAGGCCAGGAGCGCCGAGCCGTTCATCCGGCCGGCGGGGATGGTCAGCGTCACAGGGTCGGCGGCAAAGTCGGCGGCGGTTGCGGCGACCGTAGTAGCGCCGTCGCCCTGCGGCAGTGAAACCCCTGCAACCAGAAGCGTTACCCTCGTATCCACCTGGCGCAAATCGCCGCCGGTCAGCGTCGCCGTGACCGTCAGCTCCGTCTCGCCCGCTCCCTCGCCGATCACGCCGGGCGCCAGGGTCAGAGTCACGCCGGTGGGCGAGGCATCGTCGTCGGTGATGGTGACTTGCGCCTTCGTCACCGTCAGGCCGTCGGCGTCGCCGGTGATGCTCACCGTCTCATCGCCCTCCCGGACGGCATCGTTCACAGGGGCCAGCGTCAGCGCGGCGTCGGCGGTCATTTCGCCGGCCGGGATGGTCAGCCAGGCAGTCGCTGCCTCGTAGTCCTCGCCCGCCACTGCGGCGGCGTCCTCCAGCGCCAGCAGCACCCGGGTATCGTTGGCGAGCGAGCGGTGGCCGTTCAGGGCTGCCGTAACGGTGAGCGCCGTCGCTTCCGCGTCTTCACTCACCCGGTCCGGCGTCGCCGTGAGCGTAATTCTGGTCGGCGCGATGTCGTTGTCCAGGACCGTGCCCACTGCCGTAGAGACCCCCAGCGGCAGGTCCTCAGCGTCCGGGCCGGAGTCGATTCGGGCGTGTGTCAGGTCCAGACGAAAGGTCTCGCTCCCTTCGGCAGCCCGCGTGTCATCGATGGTCCGGACTGCAATCACGGCGGAAGTGTTTCCCGCCGGCACGATCAGCGTGGCGGCGGCGGCGACGTAGTCAACGTCCGCCGTTGCCGCAAACTCTGCCCCCGGGTCATCCGCAGTCTCCCAATCGACCGTCACGTCGCTCTGGCTGGCCTCGGAGAGCGTCAGGGCGAAGGACAGCGTCCCGCCCTCCTCCGCTTCCGCCGGCGACACCGAGACCGTGATCATGCCCGGGTCCAGAATCGTCGCCGTGGCGGTCGGGTCCGGAATGTTGGCGTTCCTGGTCCCGGACTTGCCTGAGGTCAGCGTCACCACCAGCGTTTCGTCGGGGTCCGGCTCAGAGTCGTCCTTGGTCGGGATGGTGATCGTGCCCGTGTCCCTGCCGGACCATATGGTCAGCGTGCCGCTGGGCGCGGTGTAGTCGATGCCCGGCTCCGCGTCGCCGGTTACCGTGTACTCCAGCACCGTCTTATGCATGGTTACACCGCCGGACAGCCGCACTTCGAAGACCGCGTCGTCGCCTTCGACTACGGAGTCCTCCCGGGGAGCGATCGCGGCCGACAGCCGCTCGTCGTCCCTGATGCTGATCTCGATCTTCTTGCGGTTTTCTTCGTCCGGGAGTACCAGACGTTGTGCTTCGACGAGCTCAACGGTAAAGGTCTCGAGTTCCATCTCCAGCAGGGCATCATCGATAAGATTGACTTCGATTGCCGATGTGAGATGCCCCATCGGTATGGCGAGCGTACCGCGCTGCTGAGAGTAGGGCTTGGCGAAGTCCAGGTCATCGGTGGCCGTGCCCGGCTTCACCTCCCAGAACAGTTTCGTGTCCCGTTCGCTGGCCACAGTCTTGGAGTGGGTCAATTCCACGGCGAACCTGACTGCTCTGCCCCGGTCCTCGTCGACCCGCCTCACCTCCCGGAAAATCCTGGCATTCATGGGATCGTCGTTGTCGTTGATGGTGCCGGTGGCGGTGGCGGCCGCCTCCGTCAGCCAGGCGTTCCATGACGGGCGCGACAACCTCACCGTGAACTCCTCGGCCGACTCGTCGATGGCGTCGTCCACCAGGGTCACGGTGAAGGACTTTTCGGTCTCTCCCGGCTCGAAGACCAGGCGTTCATTCCTGCCCACGAAGTCCTGGCCCAGGCTGGTCTCCGTGACGGCGCTGCTCGCGGTGGCCTTGCCGGAATGGGTGTACGCCTCTACCGTGACCCGATTCTCCGCCGCCGCCGACAGAGTGACGGCGAAGGTCATCGAACCCCGGCCCTCACCCGCCTCGGCGTCGGCTATGGAAATGGTGCGGTCGTTGTCCCTGATGTTCACAGTGGCCGTGTCGGGTATGCCGGGCGAGTAGCGGCCGCCGGGCTGAACGGTGGCGGTCACGGAGCCGTTGGCTTCCACCGTGCTGTCGTCGATGGTGGTAATCTCCACCCTCAACTCATTAACCCCGGCGGGAATATTCGAGGTTATCG
Organism: Dehalococcoidia bacterium; assembly: GCA_965261355.1. GTDB lineage: Bacteria > Chloroflexota > Dehalococcoidia > Lucifugimonadales > UBA3495 > VXOI01. The sequence goes on from OZ253464.1 coordinate 2,228,558, forward strand.
TGGTGGGCTGCGATGACCCCAGGAACGCTCCCTGCTGGCTGATCTCCAGGTCAACGGAAATCGCACTGGTCCCGTTCACCCTTTGCAGGATGAACACCGCCGGCTGGCCCTCCTCCGTCCCTCCGTATGGTTCCTGCGGATGGATGGTCACCACCGTGCCTTCGTCGTCGTCTTCGATGGTCCCGACGCCTACATCTTTGCCGAGGACTGCGTTGACCTGGCTGGACAGGACGACCTTGAAGGTCTCGTCGCTCTCGGCCTGGCTCTCTTCCAGCACCTCCACGGTGATTGTCTTGGCGGTCTCGCCGACGGCGAAGGTCAGCGTGCCGCTGGCGGCGGTGTAGTCCGTACCCTCGGTGGCCACCCCCACGCCGGTCTCGGTGACCGTGTTCCACTCGACGCTCATCTCCCGTTCGTTGGGGGCCACGGTGACGAAGAAGTCGATCTGGCCGTCCGATTCGCCGGCCCACGCGTCGGAAATGGATATGGTCGGCGGGTAGTAGTCGTTGTCGGTGACCCGCACCGTCCCCGTCTCGAAGGACGCAACCGCGTCGTCCACCCCAACCTCGTATGACGAGGGCTCATCCACGTCGATCATCTCGGGCGGGAGGATTCTCAGGGTGATGGCGCCGTGCCTCTCGTCGATGGCGTCGTCGGTGGTGGGAATGCTCAGGAATATGGTCTTGTCGGACTCCCCAGCAGGGGTCTCGGGCCATCCCCTGAACTTCACCGTCTGCGGGGGCATCCCCTCGATGTACTTGCCGTCCTGGGTCACCTCAATCCACACGGTCAGGGGGTGGTCATTGCTGCCAGGCGTACCCCCGTAGCGGGTCAGTTGGAAGACGGCGTCGTTGCCCTCTTCCACCTCCGCCTCGACCGGCTCGATGAGGATGCCGGCGAACCTGTTGTACACCTGGATCACGCCCGAAGAAGGCGAGCCGATATGGTACTGGGGATATATGTCGCAGTCAGCCAGGACGTCCTCGCCGCAGTAGTTGGGCACAAGGATGATGGCGGACTCGCCCCCCAGGGGTCCAACATGCCCTGGAGCAAAGCGGTACGTATGGCTTAACACACCCGGATTCAACCAAGCACTCCGCCCCGCGCTCTTGGTGGCACTAGAGGTGTTAATACTGTGGGGAATGGGAGGCGGCCAGCGGTTGAGCTGCCGATATGCGAAGTACACATGGATCAGGCTTGACTCGTAGCTGTCGCGGTGAAAAGTGAACGGCGGGAGGGTGTGTTCCGGGTCCTCGAAATGTTCGCCTGTTTCCGGGGTGACCCACACCGTGGGGATATCGTCGTCCAGCACCCACCCACTCCCGACAGCCGGGTGTTGTTCGCTGTGAATTTCCCAGACGTAGCCGAATTCGCCGACGATGGTTGCGCCGAATGCTAATCCTACATAGACGGACCCCGCCAGACTCACGTTCAGTCTGTACTCCCTGTTCCCGTCGTTGATCTCATTGGCCTCCGTGGGCACGGTGACGGTGGCCGTAAGGGAATCGGCGGCAAAGGTGGTTTCGTGAAGGCTGTAGGTTTCTGCGAGAGTAGTGTCAAAGGTGAAACTTCTTTCCTTCAAAATCGCCGGCACAGTAAGGCTGGTGCCGACGCCCTTGGTCCTGTGCAGGGTGAAGACAACGTCTTCCCCTTCCGCAACGGGGCTGGGACTTTCCACGTATACGACTGGGAAGTTGCCGATGATCTGGAAAAGCAACAACGCAGCGCTTGCGGGGTCGCCCGTTATGTAGTCGTTGGAGTCGGGGAGGGCCACATTCAACAAGCCCCTGCTCAATGTGAATTCCTGATCCCCATGTGTGAATCGACGCTCGGTCGTCAGACTGAGGTTGGTTGTCGAGCTGCCGGCTTCAAACGTAGCCGTAGACGGCCCGGTGGCAAAGGACACCGAGTCGGGAAGCGACCCTCCACCTTGCAACACGCCTTCCTGGGTTATGTCCAGACTCACGGTGAGAGGCGTTGAGAGGTCGCCCTCACGAGTCAGGGTGAACGCGGCGTCATCCAGGCCAAAAAGAATAGTTGCCCGGTCCGCCTCGATGGTCACCGTGGGGAGGTCGTTGTCCAGCACGGTGATGGAGGCATTGTCAATGTAGGCCCGGTAGGTGCTGGCCAGGTTGAAGTCAGCCAGGTCCCGGACAATCGCGACAATGGTGAAGGGCGCCGCGTCGAGGTCGTCATCTTCCGTGTCATGGGTCAGCCGGACGCTGTCCGATCCCGCCGGGATGGTCACGCTGCGGTCCAGGAGGTCGGAGAGATCAGACCCGGGACTTCCCACGAGAAGCGACAGCCGCACAAGAAGCTCTTCCGTGGTGTCGCCGGTGCGAATGACGGCGAAGGATGCCGTTTCGCCTTCCGTTATCTCTTCGTTGCCGCGCGCGCTGACTATGATACGGGGTTCGTCGTCCTGGATGGTCACCGTGGTGGTCTGCGCGCTGCTTGGCAGGCGGGCGTTGCGCGCGTTGCTCAGCCTCAGGAAGAAGGTCTCGTCCGGCTCCGCCAGCGAGTCCTGGACCACCGGCACCAAGATGTACAGGGGCTCTTCCCCCGGCTCAAAAGTGAGGGTGCCGCTGACGGGGGTGTAGTCTTCGCCCTCGGTGGCTGAGCCGCTCAGGATGGAGTAGTCCACCGTCACCCTCTCTTCCCTCCACGGCGGGGCCCCTTCGAAGCTCACTACCAACGTTATTTCGCCGTCACCCTCGTCCACAGCCGGGGCAAACGCTTCGAGGGTCGCCGCCGAGTCCGTGTCAATGACCGTAAAGCGGTCGGTGGCCTTGTCCGGGTCTATGTCGTAGTCATCGCTTGGCAGCAGCTCCAGATCGACGGCGCCGTCCTCCTCATCGCCGTCGTTGCTTGAAATCCGAAAGCCGATGTTCTGGCTCCTGGTGGTCTCCCATATATGTATAGTGCGATCCCCGAACGTGTATTCGGGGAAATATCTAATGACCCTGCCGGTCTGCGTGAGCCGCACGCGGATCGGCAGGTCGCTGTTCGCCTGACCCTCTCGCGTCAATCGAAAAGAGGCGTAGTCCCCCTCGTTGTATGAGTCGGAGAGCGCCTCGATGCCGACCCTGGGCAGGTCGTCGTCCCGCACGGTGACGGTGATGGTGTGCGGCTCCGCCACCGTCGTGTAGTCGGTGTACGGGACAGTCGCCACCATCTCGTACACCACGTCGGCCTCGTCGAGGTCGTCGTCTTCCGTCGCAAATTCGATGGTCGCTGCCGGCTGCTCCGACGTGAGCGACAGGATCCTGGACCTCAGCTGGCCTTGTATCCCCACATAGACCAACGGACCCACGTCATGGGTGAAGTCGGCGGTGCGGGTCACCGTGAAGACGACGGTCTCCCCCTCGGTCAGCGTATCGTGGTTGACGCTCAGCTTGAACACGGGTCTGGTGTCGTTGTCCAGCACGGTGACCGAGGCGGAGGCGGGGTCTCCGGGCCGGTAGACCCGGCTGTTGCCCGGCTGAATAGTCACCTTCAGATCGCCGTCCGGGATATCGCGCCAGTCGTCCATGGTGAGAAGCGTCAGGGTGGCGGTGTCGGAACCCGCGGCGAACTCCACCGTCGCGGGCGGCTGGGGGTCGGCCCAAAGGTGGTTGCCCCGCATGAATTTTTCCGGGTCTTCGACGGAGATACCGACGGTTAGGGCTTCGGATGTGTCGCCGCGCCGGGTCAGGGTGAAGGTTGCCTCCTCGCCCTCGGTGATGTCGGCCGCGTCGGCGGCGATGGTCACGCGGGGGCCTCCGGCGTCTCTCACCCGGACGGTGATGCTGCGCGAGCCGGGCGCCGTGTAGTACTGCTCCCGCTCCACTTCGATGGGGATGGGGCCGATCCGACCGTCTATGCGCAGGATGGTGAGCGTATAGGTCCAGTCCCTCTCGGCTTTGTCGTTGTCCTCGGGCACGTTAACGGATAGTTCAATGTGATCCACTCCCGGCGCCATTTCGGTGGTGTCCTGGTGCTCGACCAAAGGCCCGCCGGGTCTGGTGCCGGAAATGCGCCAGGGGACGTGCTCTACGTAGGCATTTATGTCACTCTCAAGGTCCCCGCGCCATACGGTGAACTCCGGCGCAACGCCTTCCGTGATCTCTATCTGATCTTTACCGGTGGTCAAAATCAGATAGGAGGCGAAATCGTCGTCCTCCAGGGTGACGCTGGCCGAGTCGGGGTCTCCGGGCCGGTAGCCTTCCTCGTCGATCAGGGACACCGTCACGGCGGAGTCGTCGGGCACGTCGCGCCAGTCGTTGAAGATTCGCACCGCAAGGGTGGCCGTAGCTGAATCCCCAGCGAACGTTACTTCCTGCTCGAAGGGCAGGCCGGCTCGACAGTTTCCCTTCCAGAATACGTGGTCCCAGCACCGGATCCTCTCCGGGTCGTCGACGCGTACCGTGACGGTCAGCTCCTCCGAGGCGTCGCCGGTGCGCGTCAGGGTAAAGATGGCATCCTTACCCCCGCCGTCTCCGATTTCCCCTTCGACGATGGTCTCCTGGTCCACGGCGACGGTCACGTCCGGTATCGAGTCGAAGATGTTGACCCTTACGGGTGTCGTGGTCTTCCTCTTGTAATTGCTGCCGCTCAGAAGCTCCGCCTGGATGAAGTTGTACTCCTCTTCCTTTCCATCTTCGTAAGTGCCGACCGTCAGGATGGCCGTATTGGAGCCGGCGAAGAAGGTGACGTCGTGGTCGATGTCCGTCGGATTGGAGACGGAGGTCGCACAAGGACAGTCGGGCTCCTGGGTGTTCACGCGCACGGTCAGGTCCTCCGAGACGGCGCCGGTCCGGGTGAGCTCGAAGCGCGCATCCTCTCCTTCCAGGACCTCGGCGTCGAGGGCCGTCATCGTGATTTCAGGCCGGTAGCTCGCGGTGGCGGTGGCCGAGATGGTGGTTACGCCTCCGGACAGCGTGGCGTTGACCGGATCCCAGAGGACCAGGGTGAAGGTCTGATCCCATCCTTCCGCCGATTCGGGGAGCAGGGGCACGGTGACGCCGCCGCCGGTCTCTCCCGCCGGAATGGTCAGGGTGCCGCTGGTCTCGGTGTAGTCCTGCCCCGCCGTGGCCGTGCCGTCTTCGGTGCGGTAGTCCACCGTCACGGTCCGGAGCGAGGGAACGTCAACGGCGAAGGAGACCCGGAAGTCAATGGTCTCGGCGCCTCTGGGAGCGGTCGCCGAATCGATTTCCAGCACGGGAGCCGGGTCCAGGTCGCGGACGGTGACAGTGATGCTGGCATAGTCCGGGTCGATGCTGTAATAGGGGCTCTCCAGCAGGGTGAAGGTCACCCTGGTGTCCGGCTCGTCGCCGTCGTTGGCCAGCGTGGGCAAAGGTGTGTTCTGGTGAGGGCTTTCAACGTAACGACGGTGAACGGGGGTGATGATTCCCAGCAAGTCCTCCGGAACGCCCGAACCGTCCTGGGTGACAAGCATCCGGTACGTCAGGGGCTTGAACTTCCCCCTTTCGGATAGGGTGTCCCGTTGGGACCGGATATTGATCGGATCACCCTCTTCAAATAGCAATTCATTGTCTAGATCCCGGAGGCCTACGGTTTCACGGTAATCCACGTCGTCATCAATGATGTTGACATAGGCGCGGTGGGGAGTCCCCTTCCGGTAGTTTCCGCCGGCGGGCGGCGAAAGGTGGGCCTCCAGCCAGTCGGCGTCTTCGGTTACCTCGTCATCGTCGAGGTCGACCGACAGAGTGGCCGTGTCGGAACCGGCGGAGAATGTGACGTTGTGAAAGGCCGCTGTCGGGTTGCTGGTTCCTGGGGCCCAGTCGGAATGGAAAGGCTCCTCGGTGTACACCCGGACAGCCAGCGGCGACGAGATATCGCCGGTGCGGGTCAGGGTAAAAGTGGCGTCCTGGTCCTCGGACAGGGAGGGCACACCGATCTCGCCGCCGGAGTTGGCGGTAATGGAGACGGCGGGCAATGTTCCGTCCGGGTCGGGGATGTCCAAGCTCCGGTGTGCCGGTCTCCGGTGGACCAGCACGCGAGCCGGCGTGGGATCGAAGGTATAGTCGCCATCCTCGGCGAGTCGTTGCATCCGCACTTGGAACGTGAATTGCTCTTCGGGTCTGATTACCGGCTCAAGCACCCACTCGATTTTCCTCTTGCCCGGAGCGAAAGAAAGGTGAGTTAGCGTTTCTTTAAGACTGATCCCCATAGCGACTAAGGTGTCGCTGCCGTCGGCGGCCAGGTGTTCATATTTAAAAGAGAATGAAAGCTCACTCTCGGCAGAGCCGAGCCGGGTGAATTCAACGACTACCGGCTCTGTTGCGAAGATGTCAGACTGCAGGGCCTTAACACTGACGTAGGGCCGCTCGTTGTCCAGGATGGTCCCGGTTACGGCAACGGTAACGGCGCCGCCCGGCAGGGCCGCGTTGGAGGGGTTGCTCAGGGTGAGGGTGAAGGTCTCGTCGATCTCCCGCACCCTGTCGTTGTTGACGGTGACGACGCCGGAGGAATCGCCGGACGGGATGGTCAGCGTGCCTGTTGTCCCGATGTAGTCGTTGCCCGCCAGGGCGTCGCCGTCGGCGGTGGCGTAGTCCACGGTCACGGCCTGTGTGGAGGTTGCTCCACCGGCGAATCCGACCGTGAACTCAAGGACGCCCGCCCCCTCTGAGGCGCTGACGTCCGCGAATTCGAGCGTGGGAACGCTCTGGGCTTGGGCGGACCAGGGCATTGCCGTCAGAATGGCGATAAGGGCCGCCAGCGCGGCAAGCAGGAAGACCGGGAAGAGGGCACGCCGTCCGGAGCTAATCATGGCTTACCACCTGCCCAGCGCCAGGGGGAACGGCGGGGGGTAGATTTGGCCGAACGGCCGGCCGGCGCCCGGCGGCAAAGGCCGGGCGCCCGGTTGGGCCACTTCGTCTATGGGTGTTTCGTAAAACAAGCTAAGAACACTCCACGGTGAGTCAGGATTTGTCCGAAGGCCTTCCCGAAAGTCGGCGGGCGGCGTAGTTCGCCATGACCCTGGAGGTCACGGAGGCGAAGACCACCATCTCTTCCTCGCTGACGCCCTCGGAAATCACGGCCTCGTAGGCCTGCACGCGCCGCTGAAGATCGAGCGCCAGCGCCCTGCCCTCGCCGGTCAACGTCAGGAACACGACGCGACGGTCGTTGCGCGGACGCCGACGGCGCATCAGGCTCATGCCCACCAGCTTGGCCACCACGCGGCTTATGCGGGAAATCTTGACCGGCAGCACTTGCGCCAGCTGAGTGGTGGTCCACTGTTCGTTGCCAAGGAAGAGTCGGAGGAGAGCAAAGTCCAGGGATATGAGACCGTGGGGCGCCATCAGGTCCGCAGTCCCCTTGGCCAACGTGTTGATCAGGCCAGCCACGCACGAGCCAAGGTCGGCCGACGGCTCCCTATTGGATGGGCCGGCCCGCTGTTGAGTCTGGTCCAGGTCCACGGTAAGACGCTCTCCCTGTCACTGTTTCCCCAGCAAACAATCTTCTCAGGAGCGTCTGAGGATGGGCTGAGGAAATGGGGGAGATTTCTGTGAGAGTATTCTGAGGAAACGGGCCGGCCGACCCCGGTGGGTGGTTTGAGTGGTTTGACCGGAAGTGTCCCGCAGGCAAGGAGACGCAACATCGCCCCAAAGAAGCGCTCTGCTGGAGATCAGGTCAGCCTCAACCGGATGCGGCGGCGGGGCCTGCCGCGGGTGAATGGAGCTCAGCCGGTGGACGCTGGAGGAAGCCGGCGGCGAGGCCAGAGCGCGCAGGGGTCGCGCCCAGCCCTCAACCTCGGGCCTGGAGGAGGGCTATTCCAATGGCGCCGGGGCCGGTGTAGACCCCCAGGACCGGACCGAAGCGGGTGACGAAAGGCGACGCGCCCTCCGGCAGCAGGTCGCTGAGGTCGGCGGCGACCTCAGCCGCGATTTCGGGGATGGTGCTGTGCATCACCGCCAGGGACTCGACCGGGGCCAGGTCGCGCGCCGTCTGCTTCATCATGGCCAGGGCCCTGGGGAACGTGCGGGCCCTGCCCAGCGGATGCGCCTCTCCATCTTTGATGATGATCATCGGCTTGATCTTGAGCATCGAGCCGAGCAGCGCCTGGGCCTTGCCGATGCGCCCGCCCTTCCGCAGGTACTCCAGCGTCTCCAACAGGGTGAAGCACTGGGCCCGGGCCGACGCGTCGCGGGCCAGCGCCGCGACCGCATCCCGGTCAGCCCCCAGGTTGGCGGCCTCCGCCGCCGCGATGACCACCAGGCCGAGCCCCATCGAACCCTGGAATGAGTCTATGACCTCCACCGGGCAGGCCGCCGAGGTCATTTCCGCGCCCCGAAGCGCGGAGTTGTATGTTCCGCTGATCTTGGACGAGATGTGGATGGAAACGATCCCGTCGGCGTCTCCGCCCAGCTCGTCGTACACCTGCTTGAACCGGCCGGGGGACGCCTGCGACGTCTTGGGGAGCTCCGTGCTGGCGGACAGCAACGAGTAGAACTGGTCCGGCGTGATGGTGACGTTGTCCTCGAAGGCCTGCGTACCGAAATGGACGTTCTGGGCAACCACCACAACGCCCAACCGCCGGGCTGCTTCGCCCGGAATGTCTGAGGCGCTGTCCGTTACGATCCTGACGGTCACGGCATCACTCTTCGGCGGCTCCAAGGGGTTGGCGCTGGTTCGGCATGTGATAGCCCACGCGCGGTTCGGTAAAGATGTACGTCGGGTGCCTGGCGTCGTCCCCCAGCTTGCCCCGCAGCTGCTTGATACAGGTGTGCACGACCCGCACGTCGGTCGAGTAGGGTGATCCCCACGCCCGCCTCAATAGCTGCTCATACGTCAACACGCGTCCGGTGGCGGCGGAAAGCTCGTAGAGCAGCCGGTACTCGGTCGCTGTCAAACGCACCCGGCGGCCGGCGACGGTCACAGCCCGTTCGGCGTAGTCAATAGTCAGGTCTCCCAGCACAAAGGGTTCCGGAGGCTCGGCCTGAACGGGCGACTCCCGCCTGCGCAGGGCGGCCCGGATTCTCGCCGCCAGTTCAGTCGGTGTGAAGGGCTTGATCACGTAGTCGGCGCCGCCAAGCTCAAAGGCCCGGTCGATGTTCTGGCCCCCGCCCTGCCCGGACAAGAATATGACCGGAACATCGGAAGTCTTGCGGACTCGCTCCATCAGCTCGAATCCGTCGATCCAGGGCAGCGTCATGTCCATCAGGACAAGGTGGGGCTGTTCCGATTCCATGAGGCGTTCGATGTCGTCGGGATTGCCGGTCACCACCGGGGTGAAGCCCGCTTCCGAGAGAGCATTGCGAATGTACCTCTGCGCCTGCGGGTCGACATCGACCGCGAGAATTCGCGCCTGGCCCTTTGCCGCCTGCCCCGGCTGGGCTGAGCCGGTTTCGGCGTTGAACGTAAACTCGTCGACCACGGGGATCGTGAAGGTGAACCGGGCGCCGCGTCCCGCTCCGCCGCTCTCGGCCGATATTCTGCCCCCGTGCGACTCGACGATGCCCTTGCAGATGGCAAGGCCCAAGCCGTCTCTTCCGTTCCTCCTCCCCATGTCCTGACCCTCGGTGCGGGAGAACTGCCTGGACAGGTGGGGCAGGCGGTCGGCTCGCAGGCCTCTGTCCTCGTACTCCACCGAAACCGCAACGAACACATCCTCCGGCGAAGCGCTGACCCTGATGCCGGATGACTCCGGAGAGTGTTCGGAAGCGTAGGTAAGGAGGTTCTTGAGAACTTGGAACATTCGCCGTCTGTCCGCCATGACCCTGGGCAGGTCCGGGGCTACGTCAACCGCGATGATGTTTGTAACTCCCTCACCGGCAAACGCCTCTCTTGCCTGTTCCACCAGGTCTTCCAGGTTCGTGGGTTCGGGAGTGACCGACAGCGTCCCCGACTCGACCTGCGTCATATCGACGAGGTCGTTGATCAGATGGCGCATATGGTCGGCCTGCTCATCGATAATCCGGAGGAACTGGCGGGTCTCGGTGGGGTCCAGCGGATAGGTGGTGCCGAGCACGGATGCCGCCGAGCCCTTGATGGCGCTCAGCGGCGTCCTCAGCTCGTGGCTCACCATGCCGAGGAAATCCGTGAGCTGCCTCTTCGTCTCCTCCAGCGGTGTTATGTCCTGCATGGTGGCCACCACGGAAACCGCCTCGCCGTCGTCCCGGTAGATCGGCCTGGCGTTGACGAGGGTGGTGATCGTCCGTCCGTCCGGCAGGTGGATCACGATCTCATCGGCGAGCACCGTCTCGCCGCTTCTCAACGCCTTGGCGGTGGGAAGCTCATCGAGCGGAATATCGCGCCCATCCACAGTCCGGAGGGACATCACCTCAAGGAGCTGTTTCACAGAGGGTCCCCGCGCGTTCAGCCTGCCTACGATCCGTCTGGTCTCATCATTAGAAGACACCAGGTCTCCCGTCTTCGCATCGAAGACCAGAACGCCTACCGGCGAGATGTTGATCAGGGCCTCGAGGTCGGCTCTGGCCTGTCGCTCCGCCCTGTAACTCAGGGCGTTGGCGATGGCCATTGCCGCTTGGGCGGCAAACAGGACCAGGGTGTCCTCATCTTCGGGGGTGAACTCCCGGCCGCCCTCCTTCTCAGTGAGATAGATGTTGCCGACGGGTTCGCCCAGATGACGGACCGGCGCGCCCAGAAAGGTCTTCATCGGCGGGTGGTTTTTGGGAAAGCCGACCGCACTGGGGTGGCTGGCGATATCACGGAGTCTCAGCAGCCCCGGGGTCTCGTTCAGGTATCCCAAAAGCCCGAGCCCCTTGGGCGGGTCCGCCATTCCCCCGCGTTCCTCGGGAGTCATGCCGGAGGTTACGAGTTCGCGAATGCCCCCGGAATCGTCAAAGGACACCAGCGCACCATAGCGGGCGCCGGTCAGCGAACGGGCACCGTCGATGACCTCTTGCAGGACGGCATCGACGTCCAGATTCGACGCGATGCGAAGGCAGGCCTCGGCCATCCTGGACAGCCGGTCTGCCGGTGTATCGTTGTCCGGTTTCCTCTTGGCTGCCGCCTTCATTTCGAGGAACCTTCCCGTTGGACTATCGTTTTGGGGACGTTTACTGCCAAGGAACTATGCCAGAGAAAGTTGTATAAAGTCAGTATAATACTGGCAATTACGATACCAATTCGGAACCAATTCAGGACCAATGTTGCTTGTGTAATTTGGCGCACGCCCGATACAATAAAGCTGCAGGTTCGAGGTGAAGGGAATCGCGGGCCGTCGATACTTGAATAGAGGTCGAGGGGATGAGGAACGCCGGGGAGTTGGAGCGGGAGAACCAGGCCCTGCGGGAACGCCTCTCCCGGCTGAGCCAGGCCAGCCTGCGCATCAACGAGAGCCTGGACTTCGAGACGGTGCTCCAGGGAGTGCTGGACTCCGCCTGCTCCCTCACCGGAGCAAGGTACGGCGTGATTGCCCTCGTCGGCGCAACTGGTACGATTGAGGACTCCGTCACCTCCGGCCTGACTTCGGAAGAGCAACGGCGGTCTATGGACTTTCCGGAGGGGATGCCGTTCTTTGAATATCTGAACGGTATCTCGCAGCCGCTGCGGCTCAGGGACTTCCACAGCTGCAAGAGGTCGCTGAGCCTGCCCGGGTTCCGCCCACCCTTTCCGGTGAGCTCCCCGCTGCCCTTTCTTGCCGCGCCCCTCCGCCACCTTGGTGAGGGCGTCGGGGCCATCTACGTCGGCGAGAAGGAAGCGGTTTTCTCCCTAAAGAGCGTGTTTTCTATTGTTCCACTGGCGTCCTGTCCTCTCTTTGTCCAGCAACGAAACTCCGGCCGCTCGGACCGGTGGCAAAAAGAAAAGCCCGGCTTATGCCGGGCCTTGTGTTTTTTGGGGCCACCTACTGAACATCTACTCGTCCGCGAGCCTATCCTTCACTGACACCACCCGGACCCCGCTGGCGGCCAGCGGACCCCGCGCCAGGACGGATTCCTCGAGGCTCCACGCCAAGTACGTGAGCTTCCAGACCACGACGTGGTCGAACCTGGGTTCTCTGCCTGTTGCCTGCGCCATCATCTGGCGGAATCCCTCGCGGCTACCCTTGGGGTCGCCGAACCAGGCTCCTGTCTCCAGGCCGCAGCCCTAGCAGAACTCCACCTTCTCGGCCATCTGAATCCGGCGGTCCGCGTCGTCCCGGGACAGTCATCCGGGGGGGTTCATGTAGATCGCTGCCAGGTTGAGTGCTTTCTTGCCCATCGCCTTCCCCTCTTGGTCCGTTCAGGCGCGGCGGAGGCCTGGTTGCGCCGGCGTCGCCGCCGGATACTGTCCGTCAATCGCAACCAGGCCCTGATTCCAGCCTCTGCTGTCGGTGGGCGATTCTCAAGCTGCTGCTGTCATCAAATGGTGCGGCGCTGTGGCCGAAGCCAGTCTGGCCGTTCGGACCGGCTAGAAGAGGAGAGACCCGGCGCGAACTGGGCCTCTCAGTTTGTTTCCACACGCTTGGGCCCGGCTTAGGTGGCCCCCTCAGGACTCTGGTCCACATACCTGACCTCCACGGTGTCTGATCCCACCACTATTTCCCCGATCATCATGTTCAAGGCTTCCCTGGCCGACGTCATGTCGCTATTGAGCAAGACGCTCACGTACTTGGCTGTATCGAAGTCCCTGACGGAGGCGGCAATGGTCTCCTGCATCTTACTGACCGTATCCTGGGGGGTGGACTCCGCCAATAGGTGATCCAAGGCCTTCTCCAAGATGAATTCGTCCAACTCTTGGATTTCCGGTTTCGGTATGGAGCAGTTGTCCGTTTCGTTGTTGAGCATCGTCGGGCAGGCGTATTGGGTGGGCCTGCCGTCAGTGTCTGCCACTGTGATCATGTGGGTGCCGCAGTCCCGGCATTTGAGCAGCCCCTGAAGGAGTGGCTGAGCGTTGGATGGTGTTCCCAGTGCCATGCCTGGTTCAGCCTCCTGAGTTGTGTATCATTTCAGGGTCCTGGGCGTTCTGTGGTTGGGCTGGCAATCTCCGCCGTTCAGGACGCGGCAGGCTCCGTGGCGCTCAGCAGCCGTACCCCTCCCTCCTCGAGCTGGTTCCTGTACCGGGTGAGATCGGAGGCGTTCCCGGAAAACCTGGAGAGGTCGTAGACAATGATGGTGTCGAAGGGCTTTTCGGGCGACAGGGCGGCCGCGATCATCCGCTGGAACCCGGGCCGGTTGTTCGTGGCTCCCCGGTGTCCTTCGTCTTGAAACTCTCGGGCCACTTTGAGGCCATGTTCTTCCGCGAACCTGCGGATCGTTTCGAGTTGCGCCCTGAGGGGATGGTGGTCATTCGAGTAAATCCGGGCGTATGACGCTGCTGTGTTCTGGCTCATCTCAGTCTCCTAACTGTGTTCCGGTTGAGCCGGACCCGGGGGCGCGGGGGGCGGCTGCGCTTCATTTCGCTCGTTTCCATCTCCCGGGATTACGCGGCGCGGGAGTTATTGCCTGCTGCCAAGCCGCAGGGAAAGGGGCCGCCGCGTGTTGCGGCGGCCTCCCCTGCTTGGTCCATGTATGCGGGCTTTTTGTCGCCCTACCTGGCGTTACGGGTTCAGATGGTGTCCACCTTGTGGCGGGGCTGTAGGCGTGGCGCCCTCGTGGTAGCCGACGGCGCCGGCACCGGTCTGGCGGGGAGGACGTAGGGGGGACGCCCCCCGTGGCCCTACCCGCCGTGCTGGTCTTCGTGCTGGTTGTTCTGGTCTTTGTCCTAATAGCCGGGTTGGCCGGTTACGTCGGTCACCGACAGGGTGTAGGTACCCTCCTCGCTGGGATCGGGCGTATCTATGTTGAAGGAGGCTTTTACGTTGGCTGCTTGGATGTAGAACAGGTTGGTCTGACTTGGGGAATAAACTATCCGGGCGTTGAGGCCCGTGCCGCCGTCGTCGTCTGCACAATCGGCAATGATGGGGCATGGGTATTCCGTCGCGTTAGCAAATCCGGCCTCCAACGATCCCGGCTTGGCAAGTTGCAAACTTATCCACGGGTCCTCCATGGTGCCGTGGCTGGTTTCGGACCCCTTCGCCTCGATCAGGTAGGTCCGACCCGCCCGCAGCAGCGAGGCGAAGACGTCGGCCTCAGCCCCGTGCTCTCCAATGTGCCCCGTCACCGGATCGCCGACCCGCACGTATCCCTTGGTGTACCAAGCAAGAGCTCCGAAGTCCTCGTCCTCGGGTTCCGACATGCTGGCGTGGCGGCGCAGCGCGATCTCGTAGCGGCCGGTGTCATACTTCTGGTGGCTGCTGATGGTGGCCAGGTAGGCTCCGATGTCCTCTGTGCCTGGGTTGAAGACCAGGTGGTACTCTCCCTCTTGGCTGGTGCCCAGCACCGTGCCCACGGGGCGCGGGGCAACGGGGCTGATCCGACCGAGCTCGGCGTCGGACCCTTCACCGGGGTGGACGCCTTTCCTGGTCGGGAACTCGATGAAGCCGTCGTCCAGGCTGAACTCTGCGATGTAGTCGTCCAGATTGGACAGGTCGTAGAAGGTCTGCACCTGGAGCCGGGGCGTTTTCTGCCCCCGGACGGTCAGGATGTAGTCGCTGTTGTCGAGAGGCGCATCGTCGTAGCCCAGGTAGAACAGGAACCCGTCAACATCCCGTTCGCCCCGATTACGCTCGATAATCCACTTGTTGTACAGCTTCCCGGTCCCCGTGTCGTACGGGTGCAGGAAGCCGCCCAGTTCCTCGGCTCCCCAGTCGGTGTACCAGACGCCTAGGTCGTCCACGATCTCCTGCACGGTCAGCCGGTAGGTGCCTCTCGTATCTGCGCTGCTTTCGTTGCCAATGTAGTGGGTGGCGGTCGCTTTCGCTGTGAATGTTATCTGGGCGTTCTTGCCCATGCCGCTGTCGGTGTCATTGCCGGCCGCCAACATGAAACTGGAATCTATGAAGTAGTACACACTTCTCAAGAATGGGTCGGCCAGCGAGCCTCGTCCGGTTTGGGACCCCTCCAGGTCGATCCGGTACTTCCTGCCCCGCTCCAGGTCCACGGCAAAGGTGTCACCAGTATCAGTGTCGTTGGTGATGGTGCCCGTCACCCACCTGCCGACCCGCACCCGGCCTGGCGAGTCTTGGTTAAAGACGAAGTCCACGCCCGGCGGCTCGGAGATGTCCACCCGGGTATAGCCCCCGGTCACGCCGTGGACGGTCCGGTCAAGGGTTCCGTCGGTGAACGCCTGTTTGTAGCTTGCCGTGGCGCGCAGGTAATGGGACTCGTCATCTCCGACTGGATGTTGGGACAGATCTTCGGTCGGGATGTAGGTGGTCGGGGTGTAGCTGCTGGAGGTGGCGCCGGGGATTTTCCGCCAGTCGCTGCCGTCCAGCGACCGGTGCCACTGCCACTCGAGCTCGGCAACCGGGTCGGGGTCGGTCAGCTCGGCGGTCAGCTCGATGCCCGTGTAGGGCTGGGTGGCGCTGAAGGGTGACGCGGCTGACAGGACGACCGTGCCCGGCGTATCGCTGGACGATGGACCCAGCACCACGCTGCCGTTGATCTGGATCTTCATCACATCGGATCTGCTGGACCAACTGCCTTGGGAGGTTCGACTGCGTTCAAAAATTTGGCGGACGCTCCAACCAGGCGCGCCGTCGTCGTCGGCGGATCTCGATGATGCGGCCTTCAAACCGAGTCCGTCTGAAGCATGGGTGCCCGCATAGGACGCAAACACGAAGAAAGTCGTGCCGGCTGCCAGTTCTGTGTCCGCCGGGGCGTTGAAGGTGTTGAGTCCGGTCTCCCACGTTCCGGTGGAATGGGTCAGCGTGGCGACTTGGGCGTCGGGCTTGGGTGTACTGGCACTGGTTGCCGACCACAACTCGACGGTCAGGTCGGCCAGGTTGTTCGGCACTCTCAGAACGTCCAGTTTAATGCTGCTCAGTGTGTAACCGGGGATATTCGGGCCGGTCCTGAACCCCTGAGCAAGCTCGAAGGTGCGCACAATCCAGTTGTCAGGGGGTGTCCTCTGCCCGAAATTGCTCAGCAACACCTGCTCAGTCTCCTGGCGGGTCTCTGCGGGCTGGCTGACGAGCGGCTCCGTCACCTCGCCTGGCTCCGGGTCGGGCGTGTAGCCCTCTTCGCGCAGCAACTCAACGTCGGCGGCGGAAGCTTCCGAGACCTCGTAGGTGAACAGATACTCGTTCTCACCCTGCTGCCGAGCCTCGACTCGCGCGTAGTGCGTCCCCTCCAGCAGGGTCTCATCGACCGACGCGTGGGCATCCCCGTCCGGGACTCTCACCCGGAGCCGGGTTCCGTCCTCCAGTTCCAGGACCAGGGCGGCGTTGCCCTCCTGCCAGTGCAGAGCCAGGCGGACCGACCGGGGTTCACTCAGGGTGAAGCGGTAATGGTGCGCTGCGTCTGCCGCGCCTTCCAGTGCGCCGCGATTGAACTGAGGCCCGTCCTGTTCCGTGATGTCTCCCAGGTCCTGGACGGCCTCCCGTTCCGGAACCGCCGGGTTCGGGTCCGCCGGGGTTTGGGCCTGGGCGTCGTGGGACGGTGCGCTCACCCCGTGGGGGCTGATGGCCAACACCCGGTACACGTAGGAGCGCTCAGGCTCCACCGTGTCGTCGGTGTAGGTGATGGCCGCGTTGCCGGTGTCTTCCACCAGCGTCTGGAAGTCCCCGTCCGTGTTGTTGTCCTGGTCCCGGCGCAGTATCCGGTAGCCGGTGATGCTGTCGTCCTCCGGGTCGTCCCAATCGAGTATCACGGTGTCTGAGGACGCCGCGCTGAGCACTCCCGTGGGCTTGACGGGCGGCTCGGGCGCTGATGGGGTGTCGATGTGGAACCAGCGCGAACGCTCGCTCACCCCATGCTGGTTGATGGCCTGGATCCGGTAGGTGTAGGGGGTTTCCGCCGCCACCGTGTCGTCGGTGTAGGTGGTGTCGGCGCTGCCGGTATCCTCCGCTAGGTTGGTGAACTCGCCCTCTGCGTCAGTATCGCGGTTGCGCCGCAGGATCATGTAGCCGACTATGCTGTCGTCCTGGGGGGCGTCCCAGGTCAGGGTCACCGTGTCGTGGGTCGCCACGGCAGAGACGCCCGTGGGCGCTTCCGGCGGCTCGTCAGCCTCCTCCGGCGTGGGTGCCGGCGTAGGTTCAGGCATGGGTGCCGGCGTAGGTTCAGGCGTGGGTGCCGGCGTAGGTTCAGGCGTGGGTGCCGGCGTAGGTTCAGGCGTGGGTGCCGGCGTAGGTTCAGGCGTGGGTGCCGGCGTAGGTTCGGGCGTGGGTGCCGGCGTAGGTTCGGGCGTGGGTGCCGGCGTAGGTTCGGGCGTGGGTGCCGCCGGCGTTTCTATGTGGAACCAGCGAGAACGTTCGCTCACTCCATGCCCGTTGATGGCCTTGATCCGGTAGGTGTAACTAGTCTCCGCCGCTACGCTGCCGTCGGTGTGGGTAGTGTCGGCGCTGCCCGTATCATTCACCAGGTTGGTGAACTGGCCCTTGGCGTCGGTATCGCGGTTGCGGCGCAGAATCATGTAGCCGGTGATGCTGCTGTCGTTGGGGTCCTCCCAGGTCAGGACCACCTGTTCGTGGGACGCCGTCGCCGTCAGCCCCGTGGGCTTGGCCGGTGCGGAGCCCTCCTTAGCCTGTACCGGGGAGAAGATCAGGGCGAGCACGACCCCCGCCAGGGCCAGAGTTGCGAGGGCGGCGAACAGGGCCGGGAATCGTCTGTCGATGCGGGTCATCGTGTCTCCTTCTTGTGCTTGTGCGGGAGTGTGGTATGCAGCCCGTCCGGTCTACAGGCGTCAGCCGGTATCGGCGCGGAGGGCGCGGTGCATGGTTGAGGGCCGCGGACGGGAGGGCGCGGGGAGCGTCCTTCACGGCCGGTGCGACCGCTGTCTTTACTCCGTCTTCGGCCTATCGAAATCCAAATTGATGCTTCCCCGACGAGAGTTGGGTACACTCCCCGGCATTGTGACAGAGAAGATTGTATAAAGTCAGTGTAAAGCTGTCCATTACGGTACCAATGTAGGACCAATTCAGGACCAATCTGCGTTGTGTAAATATTCGCACGCCCGATACAATGAGGCCGCCGGTTCGGGATGAATGGAATCGCGGGCCATGCGATGGCAGGGCATATGGTGGCGCTGACCGCCATCGAATACCGGATGCTGGTCGAGCTTTCGGCCACTGCCGGGCGGGTGCCGGTCTGCGACTACCTGTTGCAACGGGTCTGGGGAGTGGACAAGGAGGGCGGGGACCTGCGGGACATGCACGCCGTGCTCAGCAGTCTGCGCTTCAAGCCGGGCGGCGACGCCGACGGTCCCGGGTGTCCGGGCTCGACGTGGCGGGGGATGCAGTGCCATAGGCCGGCTATCGAATCACTTTGTCCTTAGCCCGAATCCACCGAAGGAGGGCGTCAGGTTAGCGTCCTGAAGTGGCCAGAGGGTGCTCCTCGTTTCTGGTTGGTTTTCTGTTTCAAAACCACTATCCCAGATGCACAGGAGCGCTTTCTTACCCCTTCAGCACTCCGCCACGCTTATCTTTTCGGTGGATTGGGGCTTAGTGACCAGATGGCGGTCTCCCAGGTCCCGTAGCATCCTTGCGGCTTCGGCCGGGGCAGGGGAAAATCCCTCATGGGCCGTGCCGAGCGCCTACTCCGGTGTTTCCTTCGTTCCGCGCGCGAATGTGCCGGAGCCCCGCACGGCCAGTGGGTACCCTTCCTGGTGCCGGTTGTTCAGCGTGTAGGTGTTGTATCATCCGCGGCTCTCGCCGGTCGTCTCAGAGGAATATCTGGAATCATCCAGCAAGGTCTGTTCGCCGGAATCTCCGTAATACGCGATCCAGTCGCCCCGGTGAACCAGGTGTTCGGTCCTCTCTCTTTCCCGGACCTTCGACACCCCAATGGCCCAACATCCCAATGCCCTTGACACTATCCCGATCCACCATCCACCAGGCCTACCCGCACCGCCCAGACCACCATCTGCTGCCTGTTCCTGAATCCCAGCTTCTTCTGCACGCCGGACACGGCGTTCCGCACGGTCAACCCGCTGTTGTTCCTTATCTCGCCGATCTCCTGGTAAGTCAGCCCCTCGGCGAACAGCTTCAGGATCTCCCTTTCCCGGTCCGTCAGAGTTCCCAAGCGTTCGGGCAAGGCGTCAGCCAAAGAGCTTCGCACCAGGCTGGCCAACCGCCGGGCCGCGTCCCCGGGGATGCGGAACTCGCCCCGAGCCACCTCCCGCAACGTTGCTAGGAACTGCTCCATGCCGGAACACTTCTGCAGGTAGCCGGTCGCTCCGGCGGCGATGGATCTCACGATGGCGTCCTGCTCATTGGAGGCGGCCAGCATGAGGACCTTGGTGTCGGGCAAGAGTTCCACAATCCGCCGGCAGGCTTCGATGCCGTCCATCACGGGCATGATTACGTCCATAACGATCACGTCAGGGACGGTTTCCTGCACCATCCGGAGGGCCTCCTGTCCGTCGGCCGCCTGGGCCACCACCTGGAACTCCCCGGTGTTCTCCAGGGCGTCCCGCAGCAGGTCCCGCATCATGGCGTGGTCGTCGACCAGCATGACGCTGGTCCGGGTGTCGGTAGTCATCTACTCCCTTCCTTCGAGAGTCCGGTATGGAACAACGCAGGTCACGGTGGTCCCGCCGCCGTTCCCGTCCGATTTCACCTGAAGGCGTCCGCCCATCCTCTCGGCATCCGCCCTCATATTCCTGAATCCGTGCTCCCTGGCCTCATGGTCCTCCGGCAGCCCGATGCCGTCGTCCGAGACGGACAGCGGCAGTTCCTCACCGGTGCAGTCGAGATCGAGGGGGCCAGCAGGGATCCTGTGGCCTCCTGTGCGTGTGCGTCGGCGACCGGTACTCATACCGGGCCTGCGATCGAAGTCGACGTGGAATCGGACAGGCCTCGTCCGTCGTGGCTGCAGATGGCGCCAGTGGCGTCGCGGTCCGTCGTCTCTGGCAGCGTGATGCTGACGGCGCCGTTTCCGCTGGGCTGGACCGTGATGGTTCAGGAATGGTTGCTGCCCTGGGTCTTGCGTTGCGCCTTGGTGATCTTCCCTCCGCTCACGGTGAACGCTCGGTCGCGAATCCGGGCGTAAGCCGGCCTTGATGTTTTCGCTGAAAGCGAGGTCGAAGGTGAGGGCATCCGTGCCGTTGTGACTCGCTGGAGAGTTCTCCAAGCTGACGGTCAGCGGCGGAGGCCTGGCCGCCACGGCCGCCGTGGCCGCGCTGGTCAGGGTCTCGCTGTTACCGCCTTCGTCGGTTAAGGAGACCTGCGCCTTGATGGTCTTGCCCTGGTCGGAGGCCGCCAGCGTGTAGGTGGATCCCGTTTGCCCCGCCATGTCGACGTCATTGGTGCCGTCGTTCCGAATCCATTGGTGGCTGTAGGAAACGTTGTCCATTCCGTCCCTAGACCGCGATGGAGGACGGACCGGGTCGCGGGTCTCACATAAACACGGGGCGATGCGACTGCTGTATCCACTCCGTCTATTGGCCTGTCGAAACCCAACCTAATACCTGCCCGCCGATGGTTGGGCCACCTTGACTATGACAGAGAAAGTTGTATAAAGTCAGTACAATTCTGGTTGTTGGGCGGCCAATACGAAGCCAATTTTCATTGTGTAATTTGCCGCAGGCCCGATACAATAAGGCCACAGGTTCGGGATGAGGGGAATCGCGGGCCTCACACATTGCACGGAGGTCGAGGGGATGAGGAACGCAGAGGAGTTGGAGCGGGAGAACCAGGCCCTGCGCGACCGCCTCTCCCGGCTGAGCCAGGCCAGCCTGCGCATCAACGAGAGCCTGGACTTCGAGACGGTGCTCCAGGGAGTGCTGGACTCCGCCTGCTCCCTCACCGGAGCCAGGTACGGCGTGATTGCCCTCGTCGGCGCAACTGGGACGATCGAGGACTCCGTCACCTCCGGCCTGACCCCGCAGGAACATCAGGGATTCATGGACTTTCCCGAGGGGATGCCGTTCTTCGAATACCTGAACGGCATCTCGCAGCCGCTGCGGCTCAGGGACTTCCACAGCTACATGAGGTCGCTGGGACTGCCCGAGTTCCGCCCGCCCTTTCCGGTGAGCTCACCCCTGCCCTTTCTGGCCGCGCCCATCCGCCACCTTGGTGAGGGCGTCGGGGCCATCTACGTCGGCGAGAGGGAGGTGGAGTTCACCCCCGAGGACGAGGAGACCCTGGTGATGTTCGCCTCCCAGGCGGCGCTGGTCATCGCCAACGCCCGCCGGTACCGGGAGGAACAACGGGCCCGGGCGGACCTGGAGACCCTGGTGAACACCACGCCCGTGGGCGTGCTGGTCTTCGACGCGAGGACGGGCGGCCTGACGTCGGTCAACCGGGAGGCGAGGAGGATCGTCAGCGGCCTGTGCGCCCCCGGCGGGTCGGCGGAGCAGCTTCTGGAGGTGCTGACCTTCCGGCGGGCCGACGGGCGGGAGGTCTCCTTGGAGCAGTTCCCCCTGTCCCAGGGGCTGAGCACGGGGGAGACGGTGCGGGCCGAGGAGATCGTGCTCCAAGCCCCCGACGGGCGCAGCGTCACCACTCTGGTCAACTCCACTCCCATCCTCTCGGAGGAGGGGGAGGTCGAGTCGGTGGTCGTGACCCTGCAGGACATGACGCCGCTGGAGGATCTGGAGCGGCTGCGGGCCGAGTTCTTGGGCATGGTGAGCCACGAGCTGCGGACGCCGCTTACCTCCATCAAGGGGTCGGCGGACACCCTGCTGGAGGCCGCCTCCGAGCTGGACCCCGCCGAGATGACCCAGTTCTTCCGGATCATCCGCGACCAGTCCGAGAACATGCGCCACCTGATCGGCGACCTGCTGGACGTGGCCCGCATCGAGACGGGCACCCTGCCGGTTTCCCCCGAACCCGTGGAGGCAGCCGTCCTGGTGGACGAGGCCAGGAGCAGGTTCCAGAGCGGTGGCGACCGGAGCAGTCTGCAGATCGACCTGTCACCGGGCCTGCCCCGGGTCATGGCGGACCGGCGGCGCATCGTGCAGGTGCTGAACAACCTGCTCTCCAACGCGGCCCGGCACTCCCACGAGCTGTCCCCCATCCGGGTGGCCGCGGTGCGGGACGGCGTCCACGTGGCCTTCTCGGTGGCCGACGACGGCGCGGGCGTGCCTGCGGAGCGGCTGCCCCACCTGTTCCGCAAGTTCTCGCGGCTAGACGGCGAGGAGCGGGGACGGGAGCTCGGCGGGTCCGGCCTGGGCCTGGCCATCTGCAAGGGGATCGTGGAGGCCCACGGGGGGCGCATCCAGGCCGAGAGCGACGGGCTTGGCCTGGGAAGCCGGTTCACCTTCACCGTACCGGCGGCCCAGGAGGCCAGGGCCGCCCGCTCCAGACGGTCCCGGCCCCGGCCTCGAAAGGAACCGGAGCCGACCCGCATCCTCTGCGTGGACGACGACCCGCAGACCCTCCGGTACGTCCGGGACGCCCTGACCAGGGCGGGCTATGCGCCCATCGTCACCGGGGACCCGGAGGATGTCTCCCGCCTGATGCAGGAGCAATCGCCCCACCTGGTCCTGCTGGACCTGATGCTGCCGGGCAGCGACGGCATGGAGCTGATGGGGGAGATCCGCGAGATCGCCGACGTGCCGGTCATCTTCCTGTCCGCCTACGGCCAGGACGAGGTGGTCGCCAGGGCCTTCGACCTGGGAGCGGCCGACTACGTGGTCAAGCCCTTCTCGCCGACGGAGCTGGCGGCCCGGATCCGGGCGGCCCTGCGCAAGCGGGCGGCGCCGGAGTTGGCGGAGCCCTCCCAGCCCTACGTGCGGGGAGACCTGACCGTCGACTACCCCCAGCGCCGGGTGACGGTGGCCGGACGCATCGTCGCCCTCACCGCCATCGAGTACCGGATGCTGGTCGAGCTCTCGGCCAACGCCGGGCGGCCGCTGACCCACGAGCATCTGCTGCAACGGGTCTGGGGACCGGACAAGGGCGCAGACTCCGCGCCGGTGCGCAACATCGTCAACAGGCTGCGCCGCAAGCTGGATGACGACCCGGAAAACCCCGGCTACATCTTCGCCGAACCCACCGTCGGCTACCGCATGGAGCTGGGCGAGGCACCGGAGACGGGGACTGAGGCGCCACCGGCAGATCGACCTTAGCCGTATCCGGCATTGGTGAGACCAGCGTCCCCTCCAAGTCATTCCCATATGCGGGCTTTTCTCGTTGCCGCTTATCGGGGGGGGCCGGGGCTTGCACGGCGTCAGCTGGATTCGTCGTGACCGCTGCGCCCCCGCGGACCGGGGAGCGGTCCGCGGGGCACATCCTGATTGGCCTATTGCACCGACAGCGTGTAGCTCCCGGTCTCGTCCCGGTCGCCCGACACCCGCGCGTAGTAGGTCCCGCTCTCCGTTGGCGTGAACGTCACCCGGCTGTCTCGGCCGCCGTCGAAATCGTCGTTGTATCTGTCCGCCTGGTACTGTCCCGCGCTGTTGTAGATCGCCCGGAAAAAGGTGTCCGGAAGCGTCCCGCCCCCGCCCGGGCTGCCCCTCAGGTCGGACTGGTAGGTCCGGCCCGCTTCGAGCTCGACCGCGAACCGGTCCTGATCGCCAGGGGTCCCGATGGCGCCCGTGGCCGAGCCTCCGACCGCGACCCGGCGCAGGTGGGTCGCCTCATCAACGCCGTAGTTTCCGCACAACTTCAATTGCTGCACTCACAAAGTTCGGAAAGATGACTAATTGAGAGTTTAAATGACTTGGATTCACCGGCAGTCTTCGAGCCCAAGTTCACAAAGGTCCCTGGGTACGCGAGGTAAATCCAATTCCCGCTCCCAACTTGGACAAAGCTGTTCTTGCCGAAGCCGACTTGCACATCTTCTATGTCCCGGTTCGCTTAGACCTCGCCTGTAACTTCGTAGCTGTAGCTGAGAATAGGATGTTGCTCGCCATCGCATTCAAGACTATTCACTTCAACAGCCGGGCCCGCTGATGTCGCTGATGGTGTGGGTCCGGGCGGTGCGGTGGCTGTGGCCGTGGGAGCGCCTTCGTCTTACGAATCCCCCGCCGCTTCGATGATCCAGTTTCCGTCGCCTTGCTTGCTGGCCTTGAAGTTGTACGTGACACCGTTGATGGTCGTGTTGCGGGCGTCGATTCCGGTCCCGGCGGTGAAGAACAGGAATCTGCCAGTCCCCGACGAGTCGACCGAGAACTCTGAGGTAGTGCCCGGGTAGGTGCAACTCTCTCCGGGCCTGACGATCAAACCCACGTGGCATACGCCGCCAGCCCTCTCTGGCGTGGGGATTGGAGCGGCCGTCGCTCCAAGCGTGGCTGCGCCGCAATGGGGCAGGCTCAGTTCCACAAGATCATTCTCCGCTATCTCTCGCAACCCCTCAGGTATGCACCCGGTCAACCGGTTGTCGTTGAGAAACAGCACCGTCAGGTTGGACAGGCGGTCCAGCTCAGGCGGAATCTCGCCCGTCAACTGGTTGACGTTGAGAAACAGATACGTCAGGTTGGACAGGCCGCCCAGCTCAGGCGGAATCCCGCCCGTCAACTGGTTGCGGTGGAGACCCAGCTCCGTCAGGTTGGACAGGCCGCCCAGCTCAGGCGGAATCCCGCCCGTCAACTGGTTGTCGCGGAGAGACAACGAAGTCAGGTTGGACAGGCGGCCCAGCTCAGGCGGAATCTCGCCCGTCAACTGGTTCAAGTGGAGCCACAGCTCCGTCAGGTTGGACAGGCCGCCCAGCTCAGGCGGAATCTCGCCCGTCAACTGGTTCAAGTCGAGACCCAGCCCCGTCAGGTTGGACAGGCCGCCCAGCGCAGGCGGAATCTCGCCCGTCAACTGGTTGCCGGAGAGCTGCAGCCCCGTCAGGTTGGACAGGCCGCCCAGCGCAGGCGGAATCTCGCCCGTCAAATGGTTGCCGTGGAGCCGCAGCACCGTCAGGTTGGACAGGCGGCCCAGCTCAGGCGGAATCCCGCCCGTCAACTGGTTGCCGTGGAGCCGCAGCCCCCTCAGGTTGGACAGGCCGCGCAGCTCAGGCGGAATCCCGCCCGTCAACTGGTTGCCGGAGAGATCCAGCCACTTCAGGTTGGACAGGCCGCCCAGTTCAGGCGAAATCCCGCCCGTCAACTGGTTGTCGAGGAGATCCAGAATCGTCAGGTTGGACAGGCGGCCCAGCTCAGGCGGAATCTCGCTCGTCAACCCGTTTTCGGTGAGATCCAGACTAAAAACTCGGCCGTTGCTGTCCGTGGTGACGCCGCGCCACTCGCCAATGGGCCTGTCGCTCAGCCAGTTCGTGTTGCCGTACCAGGTTGCGCCACCCGTGCTGTGGTACAAAGCGACCAGCACGGCCCGGTCCGAGTCGGATTGCGCGCGCGTCGATGTGTCCGTTGCTTCCTCCATCATCGCCTCAACGGTGGGGGTCGCCTCCAGCTGCCCCGCGGCAGCCGGCGCGGTGGGCTCCTCCTCGCCTCCGCATGCTACCAAGAGCATCGCTAGGAGCGCAGTGGCTACCACCAGCAGACCTGTTGCGGGCTTATGCATGAGGTTACTCTCTCCCTTTGCATTTCAGGCCATTCGGTTGCGGCCCGCTACCTGTATCTTCGACGACGGAGATTTCATAGCCCTCTTTGACGATTCCACTTTCCCATCTGAATCATCGGCGAGGGATCCATCAGGCCCTCGCCGTAGTCGGTCCCGAGTCTGTTGGGCAGCTCACTCAGAGAAGAGCACCAGTGGAAGCTACCCGTCCCAGAGTTCGACCCGGCGCAGCTGATTCGCCTCGTCAACGCCGTAGTTTCCGCACAACTTCAATGCTGCACTCACGAAGTTCAGAAAAATGACCAAAATGAGAGTTTAAATGACTTGGATTCACCGGCGGTCATCAAGCCCAAGTTAACATAGGTCCCTGGGTACGCGAGGTAAATCCAATTCCCGCTCCCAACTTGGACAAAGCTGTTTTTGCCGAAGCTGACTTGCACATCTGCTATGTCCCGGTTGGCATGGACTTCACCTGTAACCTTGTAGCTGTAGCTGGCAAGAGAAGTTTGCTCGCCACTGCATTCGAGATTATTCACTTCAACAGTCGGGCCCGCTGGCGTCGGTGTGAGTGCAGCCGTCGGACTGGGCGTATCCGATGGCGTCGCAGTTTGAGTTGGCGTGGGAGCATCCAAGTGATCCACAATATGCTCTCTGACGCTGCCTTGATTGCTTTCGTCAAAGAACTGGAGAACGGGCCGGCCCCGGGGCATCGCGGCTCCACATCCCAAAACCAGCGGCAGCGGTCCCTGTCTATTTGAGGGTGTGAGCCATCGGCCTTGGACCGGCGGCGGACCTCCCATCCTTATTTGCAAACGAAACCGGCCAAGCCTACCTATCGGGCCAGCCTGCGGCCGTTTCACCGCGGTCGAGGGCCGCCTGGACACTAGCCGCCGCCTCGGCAGTGACCCACTCGCTCCAGATTGCCGAGTTGCTCTCGATCCACCAGATGGCCGTGGAATTTGGGTCCGTAACTCCGGTGGCATCCTGCCACCGGACGGCGGTCTTATAGACGTCGAGGTTGAAGTCCCATCGCCGCAGCATATCCACCACATCCGGGGCTGAGTGCAGCAAGTCGGAATTAACCGCTATGATTATGTTGGAGTCCTCGTGGGCGCATGCCCGGTTGGTGGACCAGCACTCGTCGCTGTAAGCCGGCTCTTCCAGCCGGACCAGGTCCAGCTTCAGGGCGGGGTCGTTGGTCCCCCACTGGTAGCCGAGCCAAGGCCCTTGCCGTTCGTAGGCGCCGTAAAGGTCCGCGTTCAGCGCGGCCTCGCTTGCGGGGTTAACGATGTGAACGTGATCTGAGAGACCGTATGCTTCAATCTGGGCAGCGTTGACTTCCTCACAACCCCAGCCAATTACGCAGGACACGAGGCGGGCCTTGTCACCGCTCTCCGCGGTCTGGAACAGCTCTTTGAACTGCGGGTCTTTCAGGTCATCGACGTTGTCCAAGTCTGGGTATTCTTGCTGTAGGTAGGCTGGAATCACGAAGGCCGATTGCCAGTCGGACCCCAAGCTGCGGCCGACGGATAGGACCGCCCCGTCGCTACGGGCCCTGTCCCAGGCCTCGTCGTGGTTGGGCAACCATACCTCCATGGTGACGTCGGTATCGCCGCGTTGTAGACCCTCGAGCAGGGGCGAGGTAGCTCCGGCTATAACACCCGTCGGGTAGTCATAGCCATGTTCGATGATGTATTGGGCTATCCGGTTTTGCAATTGGGCGCTTTCCCAGGGCAGGTCACTAAAGATGATGGACTCCTTGGTAGGATCGGGCAACGTGGCCGTGGGTTCCGGTGTGGGCGCGGCCGTTGGTCTGGGTGTGGCCGTGGCCGTGCCTACGGGTGTGGATGTCTGAGACGCGTTGAATTCCAGGTGAGTGATGACCCGGTTCTCGAAGGTTATCCAGCCCAGTTTTATGTCCCCTCCAGCCCTGGACGTGGTGTTCCCATGTAATACAAGGGCGTCGCCGTCGGGAAGGTGGGCTACCAGAAACCTGGTGTCCAGAATCTCGGAATAGTCAGGAGTGAATCTGAAGCCCTCCGACAGGCAGAAACTATCTCTCGGCAACGCAAGACCCTCGTAGCAGGCCACGATCTGTCCGCTCCCATGCATTCTCTGCCAAACGGCTGCACCGGCTCCGTTGAACTCGGAGAACCTGCCGGGCCGAACCGGCGTGGCCGTGGGCCGTGGCGTGGCCGTCGGTCTGGGTGTGGCCGTCCGCGCAACTGTTGGTTCCGGTGTCGGCGTGGCCGTTGGAATTAGTGTGGGACTCTCAACGTCAGAGGGGTCCACGACCCGAATCGTGCCGGTGGTGACGAGGCCGTTTTCGATACCACAGCCTTCCCCGGACACGCAGGTGTACGTGGCGTGGCTGTATTCAACCGTCCCCCCATTTGCCATTGTTATGACAACGTTCCCTCCAACCATCTGCAGCGACGCGCCGCCTCTTACTACATTGGGAAAGCCGGAGGGGAACTCGGGAATAGTTTGTCCTGATTCGTGCACGTTCAGGGGAGGGGCGGGCGTGGGTGTGTTGGTCGGCAGGGGTGTCGGCGTTGGTACGGGGGTGTAGGTTGGATTGGGCGTGGGTGTCGGTTGCAGTGTAAATGTGGGCTCCGGGGTGTTCAGCTCGATGGTGGACGGCTGATCGCCCGCGATTGGAGGTTCGTCGGTGGGCAGACTGGATAACATGCCTGGTGCAGGTGTGAGAGAGGATGCATCTCCCCCCGCAGAGCCCTCGCAGGCCGTCATGGCCAGTAGAACCAGCGCGCCAGTCGCCAGCCTCAGGAGAGTGCCCAATGTACCCCCTCTGGTGCTTATTCCGATCATACTGCCATTTACTCCAAGCCGCCTCTCTGTGAAGGCTCGTCCCTTTCTTTCAGTCCAGCAAATCATCGCACAAGATTTCACGATGCAGCTGTACCTTGTTGAGTCGCACCCTCTTATCGTTCTTTGGCGAGCCTCAATCCACAGAACTGGCAGAAAATTGCCGTAGGCAGGTTTAAGTTTCTGCAGCCAGGACATCTTGCGACATCTGTCGGTGCGGGAGTTTCTGGTTCTCCGCCCTGAGGAGTGCCCGTAGTCGACCCGCGATGTGCGTCGGGGTCAGCAGACTGTTGTCCTCCGACTGGGGTCGGGTCGGCGGTCCCGCGGTAATAAGGGGTGTAGGGATTGTCCGGACTGTACGGGTTGTCAGGGTCAGTCGGGTTAGGAATAGAAGCTTCTTGCTCCCCGCTCTCGAGGCCAGGGCCAGGGTCGCTAGGAGATTCGGGTTGGGGCCGGGGTCCCGGTGCCCGATGGTTATAATAATGCAGTAGCGCTAGGCCGACGGCGCTAATGCAAAGGCTCATAGCCACGCCCAGGACGAGACGATTTGGCCCGGCCTCCAGGTTGTCCCATAGAGCCCAAACTCCGAGGGTGAATCCGCCGATACCTCCGATGAAGTACCAAATTAGAGCGATAATTCTGGACCTTTCAGTCCCGGCGTTCGCCATTGCCACCGCAATTATTGTGTACATGACCGTGGCCGTAACTATGACGGTTCCGATCATCCCGGCCTGCTCACCAGTGGTATCGGCCTGGAGCCTTTCCACACGCCAAAGACTTTCCCCGATTTCCACTGCGAGGACGACTGTGAGGACGTACAGGCCCCATGGAAGGTACCGGTAGATGCGACCTACATCGGCCAGAGATACGAAACCAGCAAATGTGCCACACAAGCCGATGGTGATCAGGGTAAACATAAGCTGCAGCAATCTGTTAGGCTCGATACTGGAAAAAGATGTCCACACGGGCCATATGAGCAGAAGCAAACCTATGATGGCAGTCCCGGCCGAGGCGACCGGGCAGTAAGACACGAATCGCCAGATCGGCCCTTCTCCGTCTCTATTGAAGCCGCCCGATTGCCTGACGTATCCGTTGCCCAATGCAACGAGAAGGCACCCCAGGACTATCAATTGCGAGTAGGCCACATCTATCAGGTTAGTAGCCAGACTGAATCGAAGTGATACCAGACCGATGACGATCCAGATCAGGGCGAACAAGATAATGGTGCCAATGAACAACCTTGCCGGAATTGACCCGAGACCTTCGGGTAGTCTGCTGGTCGTGAAATCTTGCAAAGACATTTACCCACCTCTCAGTGCTGCATTGGACGTATCTGGATGGCTAAAATCTCAAATAAACCGTGTCAGAGTGGGCCCGCCAAATAGCAGTGGCAGTGTACGAGTATGGGTCGCCGTCTTCGTTGCTGGCGTTGACTTCCTTGCCCGTGGCTACTTGGTCGCGCACATCGTCCGGAGCGCCCGCCCATTTCGCCCGGTGTAAGTCGGGGTTTCCCGGGGCAATGGCGTGGTTGCCGGAAGGTGGGCCGGCACCGGCTCTCGGGGTGCCCGCGGGGCCGTTGCCGCGCCCGGCGCGGCTGTCGGGCCGGGCGCGCGAGTAACAGTTGTGCCGGGGTTGCACTATCTCCGCTGCAGCCCAGAGTTGCCAGCAGGGCCACAGAGACCACTGCCATCGGCAAGAGTGCACCGGATATTCTTTGTTCCGTGCTGCGATATTTCATGTCTCACTCCGCCGAACCGGCCATCCAAGGGCCGTGGGAAGGACGTCTGTTCCGCGTGTTCACCGCTTCTTGACCACGGCGATGCCTAACCTACTTCTTCGACCAGCCAGTTTCCATCGCTCTGTTTGCTCGCGACGAAAGTATATGTAACCCCGTTTATGATCGAGTCGCGTATCACAAGCCCGGTCCCGGAGGTGAAGAAAAGGAAGCGCCCTGCCCCAGCGGAGTCAACCGAAAACTCGTCGGACCGACCGGGATAGGTGCAACTCTCTCCAGGTCTGACGACGAGGTCGACACTGCAAGTCCCGGTTGAGGGAGGTGGTGGGGCCGAGTCCGTAGTCGCGTCGTCGGTGTTGGACGCTTGGCCCGTCCCGGCGGAGTTGATGGCCGATATCCGGTAGTGGCGGGTGCTCCCCGCCGCCAGGCCGGAGTGGGTGTAGCTGGTAGAGGTGGAATTTGTATTGGCTACCAGGCGGCTCCACGACGAACCGTTGGTCGACACTTCGATGCGGTAACCGGTTATGTCAGCCCCGCCGTCATCCGATGGCGCTCTCCACGACAGATCGATGCGTGTCTGCCCATTGGACGTCGCGGTCAATCCCGTGGGCGCTGCGGGCGCGGTGGCTGCCGGCGCCGAGTCCGTCGTTGCGTTGTCGACGTTGGACGCCGTGCCCGTCCCGGCGGAGTTGATGGCCGACACCCGGTAGTGGCGGGTGGTCCCCGCCGCCAGGCCGGAGTGGGTGTAGCTGGTGCTGGTGGAGCGTGTGTTGGCTACCAGGTCGCTCCACGACGAACCGTTGGTCGAGACTTCTATCTTGTATCCGGTGATGGATGCCCCGCCGTCGTCGGAGGGAGCGCTCCACGACAGGTCGATCCGCATCTGGCCGTCGGCGGTGGCCGTGAGGCCTCTGGGGGCCTCAGGCCCAGTCACCGAACCGCAGTCGGGCAGGTTGAGGTACCCAAGATCATTCTCCGCTATATCTCGCAACCCCTCGGGTATGCACCCCGTCAACTGGTTGCGGGCGAGATACAGCCGCCTCAGGTTGGACAGGCGGCCCAGCTCAGTCGGAATCCCGCCCGTCAACTGGTTGTACTCGAGCCGCAGCCACGTCAGGTTGGACAGGCGGCCCAGCTCAGTCGGAATCCCGCCCGTCAACTGGTTGTTTTCGAGCCGCAGATTCGTCAGGTTGGACAGGCGGCCCAGCTCAGTCGGAATCCCGCCCGTCAACCGGTTGTAATAGAGAGACAGCGACATCAGGTTGGACAGGCCGCCCAGCTCAGTCGGAATCTCGCCCGTCAATTGGTTGGAGCGGAGAGACAGCTGCGTCAGGTTGGAGAGGCCGCCCAGCTCAGTCGGAATCTCGCCCGTCAACCGGTTGGAGCCGAGATCCAGCTCCCTCAGGTTGGACAGGCGGCCCAGCTCAGTCGGAATCTCGCCCGTCAACCGGTTGGAGCCGAGATACAGCCCTATCAGGTTGGAGAGGCCGCCCAGCTCAGTCGGAATCCCGCCCGTCAACTGGTTGACCCAGAGATACAGCTCCGTCAGGTTGGAGAGGCCGCCCAGCTCAGGCGGAATCCCGCCATTCAGTCGGTAGTCGCCAAGATTTAACATAACCACCCGAGTTGGGGAGTTCCCTACCGAAACGCCGTCCCAGTTCACCATCGGAACATCTGCGGACCAGTTCAGCGTCCCGGTTCCTACGAGGGTGTCCTTGCCGGCCAGCAGCGCTTCGCAGTCGGCCACCAGCCCCGGGTTGTTGGCGGCATCGTGAACGGCGCCGTCGGTGGCGCAGGCGCTGGTGTCCTGCTGCGTGTCTGTGGTGGCGTTGGC
The DNA here is from genome assembly GCA_965261355.1 of Dehalococcoidia bacterium. Classification (GTDB taxonomy): domain Bacteria; phylum Chloroflexota; class Dehalococcoidia; order Lucifugimonadales; family UBA3495; genus VXOI01. The sequence continues at coordinate 2,260,328 of OZ253464.1, forward strand.
GGTGGTCGACGCCGTGCCCGTCCCGGCGGAGTTGATGGCCGACACCCGGTAGTGGCGGGCGCTCCCCGCCGCCAGGCCCGTATGGGAATAGCTGGTAGAGGTGGAATTTGTATTGGCTACCAGGTCGCTCCACGACGAACCGTTGGTGGACACTTCGATGCGGTAGCCGGTGATGTCAGCCCCGCCGTCGTCAGTTGGAGCGGTCCACGACAGGTCGATCCGCGTCTGGCTGTCGGCGGTGGCAGTAAGGCCTCTAGGGGCCTCGGGCCCAGTCACCGAATCGCAATCGGGCAGGTTGAGTTCTACAAGATCATTCTCCGCTAAATCTCGCAACCCCTCGGGTATGCACCCGGTCAACTGGTTGCCGGAGAGATACAGCTGCTCCAGGTAGAACAGGCCGCCCAGCTCAGGCGGAATCTCGCCCGTCAACCGGTTGGATTGGAGAACCAGCACCTTCAGGAAGCCCAGGCGGCCCAGCTCAGGCGGAATCTCGCCCGTCAACTGGTTGCCGTAAAGAACCAGCACCTCCAGGTAGAACAGGCCGCCCAGCTCAGACGGAATCCCGCCCGTCAACTGGTTGCTGTCGAAAAGCAGCCGCGTCAGGTTGGACAGGTCGCCCAGCTCAGGCGGAATCTCGCCCGTCAACTGGTTGGAGCCGAGATACAGATCCGTCAGGCGGGACAGGCTGCCCAGCTCAGGCGGAATCTCGCCCGTCAACCGGTTGTTGCTGAGACTCAGCACACTCAGGTTGGACAGGTCGCCCAGCTCAGGCGGAATCCCGCCCGTCAACCGGTTGTTGCTGAGACTCAGCCCCGCCAGGTTGGACAGGCCGCCCAGCTCAGGCGGAATCCCGCCCGTCAACCGGTTGTTGCTGAGACTCAGCCCCGCCAGATTGGACAGGCCGCCCAGCTCAGGCGGAATCCCGCCCGTCATTTGGTTGGATTCGAGAACCAGCACCTCCAGGTTGGACAGGCCGCCCAGCTCAGGCGGGATCTCGCCCGTCAACTGGTTGTCGTCAAGATTTAACCTAAGTACCCGACTTGGGGAGTTCCCTACCGAAACGCCGTCCCACCTCAACATCGGAACATCAGCGGACCAGTTCAGCGTCCCGGTTCCTACGAGGGTGTCCTTGCCGGCCAGCAGCGCCTCGCAGTCCGACACCAGCCCCGGGTTGTTGGCGGCATCGTGAACGGCGCCGCCGGTGGCGCAGGTGCTGGTGTCCTGCTGCGTGTCTGTGGTGGAGTTGTCGACGTTCGACGCCGCACCCGACCCAACGGAGTTGATGGCGGACACCCGGTAGTGGCGGGTGGTCCCCGCCGCCAGGCCGGTGTGGGTGTAGCTGGTTCTGGTGGAGCGTGTGTTTGCTACCAGGTCGCTCCACGACGAACCATTGGTAGACGCCTCGATGCGGTAGCCGGCAATACTCGCGCCGCCATCGTCCGACGGCGCAGTCCAGGACAGATCGATCTCAGTCTCACCGTCCGCCGTAGCTGCCAGGCCCATCGGCACGCCAGGAACAGTGACGAGTGCGCCAACGGTTACAGTAACCTCGGCTGAGCAGTTGTTGGCCGTGTCGGACTCATCGGATACTGCGTCCACGCAGGCCCCGTAGTAGTACGTGCCGGGCGTGTCGGGCGCGGTCAGGCTGAACGACTCGGCACCACTCCCGGACGCATTCAGGCCGCTCACCGAGTCAATGCCCACCTCCGTGTCTCCGGTGGTAATCGTCGAGTCGGAGGAGCGGTAGTAACGCAGCGTGGTGGAGTCTGATCGACCGTTGCCCTGGTTGCGCACCGCAGCGTTCAAGGTGAAGGACGCTCCGGCGTCCGGGGCGCTCTCGCTTACCGTGGGCCTGTTCACCACCAGGTCCGGAGTGGGCGCGGCGCCAACCGTTACAGTCACCGCAACTGAGCAGTTGTTGGTCGCATCGGACTCCCCGGTAGCCGAGTCCACGCAGGCGCCGTAGTAGTAGGTCCCGGGCGTGGACGGCGCCGTCAGGCTGATCGACTCGTCTCCGGCCCTCAATGCGTTGATGCGGGACACCGGGTCCGTGCCGACCTCCGTGTCGCCGGTCGTGATGGTCGAGTCGGTGGACCGGTAATAGCGCAGTGTGGTGAACGCCGATGAGCCGTTGCCCTGGTTGCGCACCGTGGCGCTCAGTATGAAGCGCGCTCCAGCCGACGGAGCGCTGGCGTCCACCGTGGGCCTGTCCACCACCAGATCCGGCGCAGGTGCAGCGCCCACAACCACCGTCACCGCGGCGGAGCAGTTGTTGGTCGCATCGGACTCCCCGGTAGCCGAGTCCACGCAGGCGCCGTAGTAGTAGGTCCCGGGCGTGGACGGCGCCGTCAGGCTGATCGACTCGTCTCCGGCCCTCAATGCGTTGATGCGGGACACCGGGTCCGTGCCGACTGCCGTGTCGCCGGTGGTGATGGCCGAGTCGGTGGACCGGTAGTAGCGCAAAGTTGTAAACGCCGATGGGCCGCTGCCCTGGTTGCGCACCCTGGCGCTCAGCGTGAAGCGCGCTCCGGCTGCTGGTGCACTCTCGCTGACCGTGGGCCTGTCCACCACGAGGTCCGGCGCGGGACCCGCACCAGTGGCGGCATTGGCGACGTTGGATGTCGCGCCCGCGCCCTCGGAGTTGATGGCCGACACCCGGTAGTGCCGGGTATCTCCCGCCATCAGGCCGGCGTGGGAGTATCTGGCAGAGGTGGAATTGGTGTTGGCTACAAGGTTGCTCCAGGTCGAGCCGTTGGTAGAAACTTCTATCTTGTATCCCGTGATGTTCGAACCGCCGTCATCCGACGGTGCGGTCCACGACAGGTCGATCTGAGTCTGGCCGTTGGCGGTTGCCCTCAGTCCCGTGGGCGCCCCCGGAATGGTCGCCGCACCGCAGTCGGACAGACCCAGACTGGTCAGGTCGTTTTCCTGCACGTCCCTCAATCCGTCCGGTATACATCCGGTCAACTGGTTCTCGGATAGTTTCAACGTTCGCAGGTTGGCCAAATTCGCCAGCTCAGGAGGTATTGACCCGCTCAACCTGTTTCTGGCCACAGCGAGAGAGGTCAAGTTCGTCAACCGTCCCAGTTCGGCCGGAATGGCCCCGACCAAGCTGTTGTCGGAGATGCTCAACTCTTTGAGGCTGCCCGCCCGGCTCAGTTGCGGCGGTATCATACCCGTCAATTGATTCGACCAGAGATACAGGATTTCCAAATTGGAAAGATTGCCCAGTTCTGCCGGGATAGAGCCCGTCAACTGGTTGGAGCTGAGCCACAGATACGTCAGGTTGGACAGATTCCCCAGCTCACCTGGAATTGTGCCCGTGAGCTGGTTGTAGCTGAGGACCAGGTGAGTCAGGCCGTTCAGATTGCCCAGCTCGGATGGAATTCTGCCTGTCATGTTGCCCTGGATTCGGAACTCGCTTACCCGTAGTGGCGACCCACCAATTCTGACGCCGTGCCAGCTTCGCATCGGGGTACTGGCCGACCAGTTCAGGGTGCCCGTCCCCCTCAGAGTGTCCTTGAGCGACAGAAGGGTTTCGCAGTCCGCAACGAGTTGGGGGTTCGAGGATGGATTCGGCACCACATTGCGGTCTTCGCAGACTGACTGGACCACCGGCGTGCCGGTTCGCGTGGTGGCGGTTCGCGTGCCCGACCACGGCCCCTCCCCGGCGGAGTTGACCGCCCGCACCTGGACGTCGTACTGGACACCCCCGGCGAGATTGGTCAGCGTGCGATTCAGGGAGCCCGAGCCGGTCCAAACGCGCCTCACCACCGTCCAGCTGCCGTCGGCCTTGCTGGATGCATCGCTTCGGATGTGGCGCAGGTCGTAGGCGGTGATCGCCGCGCCCCCCGTCTGGAGAGGAGCGCGCCACGCCACGGTCAGGGAATTCGTGCCGGGGCTGACGGACACAATGCTCGCAGATCCGGGCAAGGCTGGTCTGGGCTGCGAAGGCTGGGTGATTGGAGGAAGAACGAAAAATCCGTGGCCCCAGGTGCTGTTCGGGTCGGGACTGCTTATCCGCTGTTCAGCGTTGTTCTTGATGTAGGTGACGACCTGGGCCGGCGTATAGTTGGGAAAACGCTGTCGAACCAGGGCAGCCATGCCGGCCACATGGGGCGCGGCCTGGCTGGTGCCACAGAAAGCATATTCACTGCTAGCCGTTTCCCCGCAATCCGCCCCGACCACGTCCGGTTTGACCCGGCCGTCAGGCGTTGGGCCCTGGCTGCTGTAACTCTCAATCGTGTCAACGTAGTCCCAGCGTGCCGCCCCCACTGCCAGCATACCGGGATTGGCGCTCTCCGCAGGATTGACGATGCTCCCGGCACCGGACGAGTTCAGCGCAAGGCTCGTCCCGTTCCATCCCACCAACTGAATCCAGTCCGGCTCGGGACCGCCCCGGTGCGCAACCAGTATGTCGTAAATGCCGTCGATGTAGTATCCCCCCACCCACTCGTGGGGGTTGTGCCCTGCTTCCCCTACGCTCTGCAGGGCGATGTCGACTGTTCCCGGTGTCAGGGCAAATAGATCAAGATTGGTATCGGCGCCACCCCATTCGTCATCCCACCGCAACTCAATCAGGCGGTCGATGAACGCCCTATTACTGATTTCGGACCCCGAGAACCTCAGAAACCTGACCACCTCTCCGCCAAAGGTTCCGGGGGTGTAATCAAAGGGACCTCGCTTGAACCACGTCCTCAGGGCCTGATTCCCAGCCGCGTTGACCCAGACGATGCCCGCCGCGACCGCCCGGTCTATGGTGTTCAGCGGGCTGATGGATAAAGGGGCGGTGCCGTCTCCCGGGCCATCGAAAGACCAATGTCTGGAATGGTTGATCACCGACACGCCTTCCGAGATCATCCAGTCAACCGCGTCACGCAACTCCGCCTTCGATTGAGGGTCGGAGATGTACAAAATCGCATCGGGAGCGATATCCATGACCGACTCGGAGACGATGGTGCCGTGCGTGCCTCGGTCTGAGCAGTCCACAAGATTCCGGGTGTACTGGCCCAGGAAGGTGAAACACCGTGCCCGAACTGACGACGGCACCTCAGTGCCCCGGATCTCCCGCAGACCCGAAAATCCAGAATCTATAACCCCTATCTTGATGCCCTGGCCGGAGTAGCCCGCATGGTTCCAGGCTCCTGAGCCGTGCACGCCGGGGCCATTCCCGGCCACCTGCGAGATTCCCTGGGTCTCACCAGGCGGCTGTATCTGGTCCACCCGCAACACCCCCGGCTGTTCGGAGGTCTCCGGCAGGAGCAGGATCGGAACGTAAGCCTCGATGTAGTCCTCGCCGGCGCTGATGTTCGACGCTCCGTTTGCCTTGAGAAAGGCAACCACGCCGTCCACATTGCCGGACAGGATGATGATCACCCCCACCGACTCTCTCCGGTGCAGCGGCGCTTCCTTGGCGGCCTCCTGCGCGGTGATTTCTCCGGCCTCAACCCTGTCAATCAAGCTGTTGAGCGTCGAATCTGCCTTGGGGTGCTTAATCTCGGACTTCTTGGGAATGGCGATACTGACCGTCGGGCCAACTGCAGGGGCGGGCGTCGATGCTGCTCTGGGTGTTGGACTGTCCCCTTCGGTCGGCACGGCCGATGCTGACGGGAAGGGTGTGGCCGTCGGATAGGGCGTCGCCGTTGGGTAGGGTGTGGCCGTGGGATAGGGTGTCGCAGTCGAATCAAGCTGGACCACGATATCCGAATCAGGCTGGTCGTCTTCGCCCGTGGACGTGGCGGCAGGCGGCGTGGCAAATTGCAACGACCTCGCCGTGGGTGAGGGCGACGGCTCGTCCGTGGAATCTCCGCAAGCCACTATGGCCAGCAGGGCCAGGGCGCACGCCGCCAGCTTCAATAACCCCCGCGCCGTGCATGGCCAGCCGATAGGACGAAACAAAGATTGCCTCCTTGGAGAGACCTCTCGTGGAGAGACCTTTCGTGATCCGCCTGCCCCGAAACAGAGCGCGACAGGGTGGGAGCTGCTTTCACCAGGATTTTCTGTCATCCCACCCCTGATCCTCCGGGGTCGCCTGATTGCCTCCGGGGGCGACAATCGGCTTCAACTGCCAATTACATATTCATCCAGCAGGCCGCTACGCACCGCCCAGACAACCAGTTCCTCTTTCGTCTGGATACCCAGCTTGTTCTGGATGCCGTAGATTGCGTTCCTTATGGTCACCCATTTGTTGCCCCTGACATCGGCGATTTCAGCGTACGTCAGCCCCTGGCTAAAGAGGGTCAGAATCTCCAGTTCCCCCGCGGTCAGACTTCCGGTCTTTGATGAGTTCATCTGCTCCCGCGAGGTCTTGATCCCAGCGAACGCGTACCTTATCGCGTCAGCCGGTAGGCGATACTCCCCCCGCGCAACATCCCGCACGATTCCCAGCAAGTGCTCTTTACCGGAATACTTTTGCCGGTAGCCCGTGGCCCCCGCGGCGACCGGTTCCACCACCGCGTCCTCTTCCGAGGAGGCTGTCAGAATGAGCATCCCGGTCTCCGGGAGCATATCGGTGATTTCCCGACACGCCTCGATACCGTCCTTTTGCGGCATCATCACATCCATGATGATCAAGTTTGGCTGATCAAGTTTGGCTTGCGGTCCCGGGCGACTTCGAACGCCGTGGCGCCGTTTCCGGCCTCCCCCACAACCTCGAAACCGCCCGAACGCTCCAGCACTTCCCGTGGCCATCCCGCATGATTTCATGGTCATCCACCGGCATCACCGTCGTTAGTGCGGCTGACGGCAAATCACACGCCTCCTCGGTCTACGTCGTGTGGAATCAAACAGGCAACGGTCGTCCCGTGCCCGGATTCACCCGGACCAGCCTCCAGCACTCCACCAATGCGTTCCGCGTCCATGCTCATGTTCCTGAAACCGTGGCCGCGGTGTGCGTAGTCATCGGGCAGTCCGATGCCGTCGTCCGACACGGACAGGCGAATCGCGTCAACATCGAAGCTCAGCTCTATTCTTATTCTGTCCGCTCGTGAGTGCCGGAGTGCGTTGGTCATGGCGTTGTGGGCTGTGGAGAAGAGCAATCGACGGGTGACCGTGGAAAGACGAGGCTCCCGTCCCGACAGCACCATCTCCATTGGGCTGGATGTGATTGTGCTGAATGTCGAGGCGTGGGAACGCAACACCCGGCTCAACTCCCTTCCCTCGAAAATGGCGCCAATGTCGATGGGCTGCCTCCAGCTCTGCCGTGAGCTCGTCGCGACCCTCGTCCCTCCGGGCATCGGCCCGTTCAATGGCGGTCTCCAAGCCGAGGCCAATCAGGCACGCCTACTGCGCAATCGTGTTGTGAATCGTCTGAGAGAGCTCGATCCGCTCCCGCTGAAGCTCCCGCTCCCTTTCCACTGCCTCTGTCCTTCTGGCCCGGTCGGACCTGGACCTGATCCGCTCGAACCTCGACACCAGGCAGACCGCTGCCACAACCGCGTACACGGCGATGATCTCAGTGACCAGAATCCTTTCCTCATTGATCCCGAAGCCGCGGCCCGGCTCTGCTGTCAGGGTCAACGCCGTGTACAAGGCCGCCACCACCGTAACCGCGGCGAAACCGACCCTGAGCGATGTGCCTAGACATCTGGCCGGAAAGCCCTGTTCGGGGAGATGTATTCCGGCGCGGTTGGGGTACACTGACAATGACTATGCCAGAGAATATTGTGTAAAGTCAGTATAAGTCTGGCTATTACGGCACCAATTCAGGACCAATTCAGGACCAATATTGTTTGTGTAATTTTCTGCAAGCCCGCTACAATGAGGCCGACGGTTCGGGATGAATGGAATCGCAGACCGTCCATACTTGAATAGAGGTCGAGGGGATGAGGAACGCCGGGGAGCTTGAGCGGGAGAACGAGGCCCTGCGCGAACGCCTCTCCCGGCTGAGCCAAGCCAGCCTGCGCATCAACGAGAGCCTGCACTTCGAGACGGTGCTCCAGGGTGTGCTGGACTCCGCCTGTTCCCTCACCGGAGCCCGGTACGGCGTGATTGCCCTCCTGGATGAGTCGGGGCAGACACAGGACTTCGTACCCTCCGGGCTGTCTTTAGACGACGCGCTAATCGGTCGCGGGACGCTTCCTGTATCTTCGACGACGGAGATTTCGTACCCCTCTATGACAATGCCCCTTCCCCATCGGAATCATCGGCGAGTGGTCCACCAGGCCCTCGCTGTTGCCGGTCGCGAGATTGAACCCCAGGTTCACTGAGGGATTTCCAGAATAGGGCCCCCCACGGCAAATCCATTGCCCACTCCCAAGTTGGCGAAACCTGTCTTCCTGAAGCCGACTTGCATATCCTCTATGTCCCGGTTCGCATAGACCTCGCCTGTAACCTCGTAGCTGTAGCTGAGAATAGGATGTTGCTAGCCACTGCATTCAAGACTATTCACTTCAACAGCCGGGCCCGCTGATGTCGCTGATGGTGTGGGTCCGGGCGGTGCGGTGGCTGTGGCCGTGGGAACGCCTTCGTCTTACGAATCCCCCGCCGCTTCGATGATCCAGTTTCCGTCGCCTTGCTTGCTGGCCTTGAAGTTGTACGTGACACCGTTGATGGTCGTGTTGCGGGCGTCGATTCCGGTCCCGGCGGTGAAGAACAGGAATCTGCCAGTCCCCGACGAGTCGACCGAGAACTCTGAGGTAGTGCCCGGGTAGGTGCAACTCTCTCCGGGCCTGACGATCAAACCCACGTGGCATACGCCGCCAGCCCTCTCTGGCGTGGGGATTGGAGCGGCCGTCGCTCCAAGCGTGGCTGCGCCGCAATCGGGCAGGCTCAGTTCCACAAGATCATTCTCCGCTATCTCTCGCAACCCCTCAGGTATGCACCCGGTCAACCGGTTGTCGTTGAGAAACAGCACCGTCAGGTTGGACAGGCGGCCCAGCTCAGGCGGAATCTCGCCCGTCAACTGGTTGACGTTGAGAAACAGATGCGTCAGGTTGGACAGGCGGCCCAGCTCAGGCGGAATCTCGCCCGTCAACTGGTTGCCGTAGAGCCACAGCCTCGTCAGGTTGGATAGGCGGCCCAGCTCAGGCGGAATCCCGCCCGTCAACTGGTTGTCGTGGAGACCCAGCAACGTCAGGTTGGACAGGCGGCCCAGCTCAGGCGAAATCTCACCCGTCAACTGGTTGCCGCCGAGAAACAGACTCCCCAGGTCGGACAGGCGGCCCAGCTCAGGCGGAATCTCGCCCGTCAACTGGTTGACGTTGAGATCCATCCACCATAGGTTTGACAGGCGGCCCAGCTCAGGCGGAATCTCACCCGTCAACTGGTTGTTGTAGAAATACAGCCGCGTCAGGTTGGACAGGCGGCCCAGCTCAGGCGGAATCTCGCCCGTCAACCCGTTGTCGGAGAGACCCAACTGAATAACTCGGCCATTGCTGTTCGTGGTGACGCCGTGCCACTCGCCAATGGGCCTGTTGCTCAGCCAGTTGGCGTTGTTTTTCCAGTTCGGGCCACCCGTGCTGTGGTACAAAGCGACCAGCACGGCCCGGTCCGAGCCGGATTGCGCACGCGTCGGCGTGGCCGTTGGTTTGGGTGTGGCCGTGGCCGTAGCCGTGGCTACGGGTGTGGATGTCTGAGACGCGTTGTATTCCAGGTGAGTGATTACCCGGTTCTCGAAGGTTATCCAGCCCAGTTTGATGTCCCCTCCAGCTCTGGACGTGGTGTTTCCCCGTAATACAAGGGCGTCGCCATCGGGAAGGTGGGCCACCAGAAACTTGGTGTCCAGAAGCTCGGAATAGTCAGGAGTGAACCTGAAGCCCTCCGACAGGCAGAAGCTGTCTCTCGGCAACGCAAGACCCTCGTAGCAGGCCACGATCTGGCCGCTCCCATGCATTCTCTGCCAAACGGCTGCACCGGCTCCGTTGAACTCGGAGAACCTGCCGGGCCGAACCGGTGTGGCCGTCGGCGCAGCTGTTGGTCCCGGTGTGGCCGTGGCCGTTGGAATGGGCGTGGGATTCTCAACGTCAGAGGGATCCGCGACCCGGATTGTGCCGGTGGTCACGAGGCCGTTTTCGATACCACAGCCTTCCCCGGACACGCAGGTGTACGTGGCGTGACTGTATTCAACCGTCCCTCCATTGCCCATTGTTATGACAAAGTTCCCACCAACCATCTGCAGCGACGCGCCGCCTCTTACTACATTGGGAAAGCCGGAGGGAAAATCAGGAATAGTTTGTCCTGATTCGTACACGTTCAGGGGAGGGGCGGGCGTGGGTGTATCGGTCGGCGCGGCAGTTGCCGTGCTCCTTGGCGCGGAGGCAGACAGTGCGGACTCGTAGAAGGTCCAACTCCCGTCGGCATTGGCGCTGACTACAATTTCGCTCTGAAACGCATCGTCGCGTTCAAAACCGCCGGAGCCACAAAGACGAAGACTGTCCATGTTGATGGTGATGCTGCCGCTCCCCTGCTTTACCGGGCCTCCCTCACGGCAGATTGCTCCGTTATGCTGCACGGACAGAACGACGTTGGCCGGGGGGCTACCGCCGCCGGTGTAGCGGCACCCTTCGCCAAGTTGCAGCCTCATGCCATCCCGGCAATCCCCCAAGACCACAGGCGTCGGTTCCGGGACAGGCGTCGCCGTTGGCGTCGGCTCCGGCGTGGCGGCTGCTTCCTCCATCATCCCCTCAACTGTGGGGGTCGCCACTGCCTGCCAGGCGGCCTGCGTCGCGGTGGGGCTCCCCTCGCCTCCGCATGCCACCAAGAGCATCGTCAATATGGCGGCAAGCGCCAACAGGCCCAAGGCTCGATTTATAATGTGCATCCGCCCCATGCCTGTCCTCCCCAATACATGCACTCGTGATGACAATCGGACCTCCCCGACGGCGGTTGGAGCACACTGCCAATGACTATGACGGAGAATGTTGTGTAAAGTCAGTATAAGTCTGGCTATTACGGCACCAATTCAGGACCACTTTCAGGCCAACTTTGTTTGTGTAATTTGCCGCAAGCCCGCTATAATCAGGCCGCCGGTTCGAGGTGAGGGGAATCCCGGGCCGTCGATACTTGAATGGAGGCCGAGAGGATGAGGAACGCCGGGGAGCGGGAGCGGGAGAACCAGGCCCTGCGAGACCGCCTCTCCCGCCTGAGCCAGGCCAGCCTGCGCATCAACGAGAGCCTGGACTTCGAGACGGTGCTCCAGGGTGTGCTGGACTCCGCCTGCTCCCTCACCGGAGCCAGGTACGGCGTGATGGCCCTCGTCGGCGCACTTGGGACGGATCGAGGACTCCGTCACCTCCGGCCTGACTTCGGAAGAACACCGGCGGTTTATGGACTTCCCCGAGGGGATGCCGTTCTTTGAATACCTCAAACAGGTTTCGGAGCCGCTGCGGCTCAGGGACTTCCACAGCTACATGAGGTCGTTGGGCCTGCCCGAGTTCCGCCCGCCCTTTCCGGTGAGCTCCCCGCTGCCCTTTCTGGCCGCGCCCATCCGCCACCTTGGTGAGGGCGTCGGGGCCATCTACGTCGGCGAGAGGGAGGTGGAGTTCACCCCCGAGGACGAGGAGACCCTGGTCGATGTTCGCCTCCCAGGCGGCCCTGGTGATCGCCAACGCCCGCCGGCACCGGTAGGGTAGGCTGCCTTGTCACCGTTCCTTCCGTCGTCGCCGCTGGCTGAGACAAGCGGCTGTGGCCATTGGGATTGCCAGGGCCGGCCAGCGCCGCTGGTTTCGACATGCGCAAATCTCTATGCCCGTCGTGCGCTGACCTGGTGATAAGTCCCTTCGCCCCGGGTGCCGTGCTTCTGTCCAGTCCTGGTTTTGCGCGTTGCGTTCGTTCCATTCGGTGTAACCGTGCGAGGTTGCGCGTGGGGTCAGCTGGTTCCGGCCGCTCGGGCCGGTGCAAAAAAAGAGACCCAGCTTTCGCTGGGCCGCGTGGCAGCGCGCCGTTGCCAAGACCATCCCCGTCACCAGCGCCCGCCAGGCCGGCGGATGCCAGGCCGTCCACCGTCATGCTGTGGCATAGGGGTAGTGCTGAAAAACCCGGCTGAAATGGAGCTGCTGAAAATATCCGATAAAGGCATTTATCGGACATTGTCGAGCCGGATGACCGGAGGTTCGCCCCATGGCGCAGACCGGTTTGCCGGTCAGCCAGAAATTGCTGCGCCCGTCCACACGGCGGGTATCGCTGATGGTACCGCTATGGTGCTTCGTCTCGCGTCTTCAGGAAGGTTTAATGCTCGTGTTCTGGGACGAAGTCCAGACGAGCTTGTCTTCCCGGTATCTGCTGGAAGGAGTCAGCGTACAATTGTACGTACGGGGTTACTGGAAGAGCCGGTGTTGAGTGGAGGGAGCGGAGGGCCTGGGCGGCTCCGGCCGGGGGGGCTTCCTTCTCCGTCCCCCGTAGAAGGGGTTGAGGGCCTTGGCCATGATGCCCGCGGCGCACGAGCTGCAGTAAGCGCCGGCGTCGGCGGCATGATCGCAGCACCTGCACTTTGCGTTCGTCATGGCCGAAGCCCTCGTGGGAAGAGTGAGGATTTGACGATACCTTTTCCGTCCTTCTCCCCACAAGGCCTGACTGTCAGTAATTCCACGCACAACGCCGGTTCACACAAGCCCATTATGTGGAAGCAGCTTGGATCTGACCTCCATCATTCTTCGCAGACGGATTGCCAAATATGGCGTCTGATCCTTTGTATTCGGCCACGAGCGAGAAATCGCGGTACGCTCACGGCAGCACGGTTCAGATCAAAATCGGTCGCGATAATCATCCTGCGGGATAAATCGTTGTTGTAACACTAGTCGTCGCCGCCGAAAAAGTCCGTAATTCTCAGGATAATCAGGAACAGGTTGATGAAGTTCAGGTACAGTCCCACGGCCCCCATTATCGCTATCTTGCCCGCAGCCTCTTCGTCGCCTTCTGCGGCGGCTTCTTGGGCCAATTCCTTAACCTGTTTGGTCTCGTAGATTGTCAAGCCCAGAAATATAGGCAAGAGCAAAAGAGTGACCACCCAGCCGATGAAGCTCGACCCGATGAAGATGTTGACTATCATCATGACGACCAGGCCCAACAGGGCGAACCCGAGGATGGGCCCCCAGTTGGTCAGGTCTTTCTTCGTGGTCAGCCCGATCACGCTCATCGCGACGAATACGCCTCCCGTCAGCGCCAGCGCAAACAGAAGCGTTTCGACCCGGTAGGCCGCTACCCCGGACAACATCACCCCGCCCACAGCGGTAAACGTAAAGTAGAGTCCCAGCAGAACCGGCACGGGCGCCCTATCCGAGGCCCAGCGCATCCCAAACAGGATTCCGATCCACAGCACGAGGGCAATCAGAAAGCCGAAGAATCCGATACCCACCTGATAGGCCGCGAAGCCGACGACTGTGGTGAGGACCAACCCGGCTGTCATCCACATGTATAGCCGGGTCATGGCGGCTGTGAAGATGGCGTCTACCGAGTCGGCGCCGAAATAGGGGGTCGATGCGGGTTGGAACGGTGTTGTCATGATGCTATCTCCTATTCACCGTATGACAGCTCGTTCACGTTTTCGCCGAAGATGCCCAGGCATACGAAAACGAGCGGCGGTCGGTTGCAGCAGCGATGCGCCGTTCTACAGATGTATCCAACTCCTACCATCTATCCATCCCTCTGCGCTCGCCACAGTGTCCGGCCCTTTCTCCAGATGTTCTCTTGCCTGCGGAGCAGCGCATCCAGTATTCAATGCTCTTCGCTGTCCAGGACGTGAGAGAACGCCGCCTCCAGTGACGCTACGTCGGTCAGCAGGCGCGAGTGGACAAGGCTGGAAAAGGGAGCGGCCGCGCAGACCAACTGACGTATCTCAAAGGTGTTCCTGATCCCGAAGCCTCGCCTGGTACTGGTGATTCTGACCTCCTCAGGTCCGGTCTCGCTCACAATTTCGTTGTCCACAGTAGGGAATCTGGGCCACGTTATTGCTGATCCGGCCTTTGTTCAGGCAGACCACGCGGCGGCCTGTGGCCGCGACGATGTCCCGGTCGTGGCTCCCCCATAGGGAAAGCTTCCAGCCGCCCGACAGGCGCTCGATGTTCTCGCCACCGGCCATTACTCTTCGTGGAGCATCTTGCGCTCACCGTTGTGGTTCTTCCTGCCCAAGCCGGGCTGCAACGCCTGCCACTGTGCGTCAATCTGGCGCACCTTCTCTCGCGACGCCATGATTGCTCCCTCCCGGCTGAATTTCACCCGGTGCGCCATCTGCCTTTCCCTGCCCCGGTCAGGCGCCGGCCGGGTTGGCTGCGGCGTGAACTTGCCGGAGCACGCATTCGAACAGCGGCCTGGCCCGGCTCCTTATATCCCTCTTGCCGTTGTGGTCGAGGTAGTAGGCGTAATCCTCGTCCGTGCTCCCGGAGAACTTCAATCCCGAGCAGGTCAGCCCCTCGTTATAGTCCACCTCCAGGCCCTGGTAGGAAACCTCGACCACGTCTCTTGAGACCATGCCGGAGTTCAGCATGAGGACACGCCGGTCGGTGGCCACGACGACTCCGTTGTGAACCCCGAGTTCAAGGCGCCGGGCCCCCATACCCATCCCTCCCACCCCGGTGGTGGCGTTTAAAACGGCGCCGATGGCCATCCGGCCCGCCACGTGTCTCAGAGTGGTGAACTCTGTGGCGTCACCCCATCGGCCGCCCATCCAGTACTCGATGTTCTCGCCGTCTTCCAGGACCTCTTTGAGGATGCGGAGTTCACCTGGGTAGGTGGTGAGATTCTCTCCGGTGAAAAAGTTGAGCAGCCCTGGTATCAGACGCTCCGGCACGCTGGGGTCATTTCGCCCCCACATGGTGGAGCGTTCCCGCCACTGGGCATCGACCCGCTCCTCCTTGCCCATACCGGCGTAGCGGCTCGCCGGAGGCGGCGTTGTGTTCGCCCCGGTTGATGCTGCAGACCAAGCGGGCGTGGCCGGTGGGGGCGGAGCGGCCTGGAGTTCCCCCACCCGGCCGGCGAAATTCCGGGCGTTGCCATCCTGAACGTCTCGCATCCTGAAGGCCCCGGGGTTGCCGGCGCCATGCCACCCGCTGTAGCTCCGTCCGGTGAGGGTCACTTCGCCCTCGCCGTCTACGTCGACCGATTTCAGGGCATGAAGCGGCATCTCGGTGGTGAGCTTGTTCATGCCGCGCCTTGTGAGGAAAACGACCCGGCCTCCGGTTACAACGGCTATGCCGTCGTACTGCATCATCCTGTCCCACCGGCTGGCGCTGGGACCGAACGCGTTTTCCGGTCCCCAGACGCAGCCCACGAGGGCCTCGATGCTCTCGTCATCGTTCAGCGCGTCGAAGAGCATCTGGAGTTCGCCGTCGTGCTCCTTGGGACCCCAGCCGGGCTGGAGCTCCTTGCAACGGGTGTCGATCACGCTCCGTTTGTTCTGCATAGCCATCGCGCTACCTCCTATCTGTATGGGGTGTCTTCTACCACCCGCCGGCCACCGAACACCGGCTGCAGGCCACTACTTGTGAGCCATCCAGAGCATCACGGCGCGCAGTTCCCTGCCGACGGTCTCGACAATGCGGTCGCGGCGGCTGAGGGTGCCATACCCGGCGGTGTCGCTGGCCAAGCAGTGAATACGGTGACCGCCTCCCCGGGACAGCAGGTCTACAATCATCTTCAGCTCGCGCAAGCGCCCGAAGCAGGTGCTTTCCCGCTGGAGAAGGGGGTCAGCTAGTTTGAGCCACAGGCTTCGTCGCGGGCCACCTTCAGTTCTTCTATCGGGGCGACCGAACTCACGTAGATGTACATCTCCTTCGCCTCTTCAAGGTTGCTCGCCGTGGGAAGCATCATGAGCATGCTTTGCTCGAAAATTTCAGGGTTCTCGGCGTTCTCGGCCATGCAGTCCCACGTTTGTTCCGCGATGTCCTCCGTTCCACCGCCACCTCCGCAGGCAGCCAACAGCAGCACGGACACCAGGACACACGCAAGAAGAATAGCGGACCTAAACAAGGTGGCGTTCATAATTCCACATCCTTTCGGCTCGGCTTTTTACAAAATCCTGAATTTCAGACTGTGGTGCAGTTGGCCCGTTGAGGTCTGCTCGGGCTCTCCCTCCCATCCCCGGGTTGCACTGCGGGATTGTTGCTTATGAAAGCATCGTCAAGACTTTGAGGGAATTCTCATAGTTGTATCTCTGCGGGAGCCTTTGTGCGGTGGCCCCACACCCGCTATGCCCTCAGCGGGCCGTACCGGTTGGAGCCGGTATCGCTTGGCTGGACCAAAAAGTACAGCACCACCAAGCCCACGACTATCTGGATGACCGCTCCCACATAGCTCGCCAGGAGCGCCAGCACCCAAGCCCCCGAAAACAGGGCAATAAAGGCCACGAGTGTAAACAAGGAGGTCACGACGACGAAAGGCACCATCCACATTCCGGGTCGTCCGGAGTCGTGCAGCCGCCGCACGGCCGCTGAGAGGGCGAGCCCGGTCGCGGCCAGCCCGATGAGCGCCCCCACGAGGGGGATGAACGATGAAAATATCATGGACAGGATGATGGCCGGGACGGCAATTGCTGCCCAGTACCACCAGAACTCCGACCGGGTCGCCCGTCCCTCGAAGTTGGTCAGGTTGTCTAAACCGGATTTGACTGCTTCCCGTAGTTCCATAAAGTCTGCTCCTTTTTGCCCGACGCCGGAGGGGGCCAGCGGCCAGGGCTCCTGGATGTTCACGGGCTTGCCATAATCTGAGAAAATCAGGGACGCTTCCGACCTGACGGTATTCAACTCGCCGGTGTGAATCTTGTCCGGAAACCTCGAACAGTCCTCTGACCTTTCGCGCCAGGAGGTCCTCGACTCCTACCCAGTATTCGATTTCGATCTTGCCCGTCGGCGATTCGCCTTCCGTTCCGCCTGCTTGGCAAACACCCGCTCAGTTGGTTATCTGCGAGCTTCAGCCGTGTCAGGTTTGCTAGGTTGCCCAATTCCGGCGGTATCTCCCCGCTCAGCTGGTTCGACAGGCTTACCATGAACAGGGGGCAACCTCCGTACTTGATATGGGGACGGGCGGCGCCACGCGCAATAGCCAAGACGCGCCGGGAGCGCCTACAGGACGATATGCCGTCCGTCCCCGGCTGAGGGCGCGTGGCTTCAGCAGAAGGGCAGGCCGCCAAGGTCAGAGTAGTTAAGGTTCAACTGGTCTTCCAAGCTGCTTGGCACGCACCCGCTCAACTCGTTCTCATGGAGGTACAGACGTGTCAGCTTGGGGAGGTTACCCAGTTCCGGCGGTATCTCCCCGCTCAAGGAGTTGTTGTCGAGGTCCAGCGTTACCAGGTTGGAGAGGCTGCCCAACTCCGCCGGTATCTCCCCGCTCAACTCGTTACTGCTGAGGTACAGCTCTCTCAGGTTGGAGAGGCTGCCCAACTCCGCCGGTATCTCCCCGCTCAAGGAGTTGTAGGAGAGGTTCAGGCGGTTCAGGCTGGAGAGGCTGCCTAACCACGCCGGTATCTCCCCGCTCAAGTCGTTGCCGAGGAGGGTCAGCCTTGTCAGGTTGGGGAGGCTGCCCAGCTCCGCCGGTATCTCCCCGCTCAAGCCGTTGCCGCTGAGGTCCAGCCATAATATAAGGCGCCCGTCGTCGTCAGCGAGGGTGACACCAGCCCATTCCCAGAGAGGCGCGTCGCTCAGCCAGTTGTCGCTTTTATTCCAGTTCTCACCGTTCGTTGCGTTGTAGAGGGCAACCAGGGCTTCCCGGTACGTTTCCACGGAGCCGGAGGCCGCGGGCGGCGCTGTCGCAGCCGCAGGTACAGGCGTATCGGTGGCGGTGGGCGCGTCCCCTGACCCTGTCGTGGTAGGCGTCTGTGCGGGGGAGGCCGGTGTCTCCGGCTCATCGGTGGGCCGTTCAGGGTCCGGCATGTCTGTTGGTTCGGCGGTGGCCCGTCCCGATGACGGCGCATCCGTCGGCTCATCGGAGCCGCCGCAGGCCAGCAGCAACGGCATAAGCAGTGCCAGGGCAAAGACCCCCAGGAAAAGTCGTGACGTTCTCATTACGATTCACTCCATGTGTTGGTGGGTCGTGGTTGGACGGCCCGGTGGGCCCGGATAATAGCCCCCGGTTGGCAAGCACCCGCTCAACTGGTTCCCCCGGGGATACAGGGACTACGGATTGACAAGGCTGCCGAGCTCCAACGGTATCCTCTCGTTCAGCTGGTTCGACAGGCTTGCCATGAGCAAGGGGCTGGCTCCGTACTAAACTAAAGCCAAGGTGAAATGTACACATCGCTAGACCGCACTATCGGTGCCCGCCCAGTTGGGGCCTAAAGGTGATATGAGGTGCCGTGGAGTCCTTTCGGTCATCGTCAATCTCCCCGAAATGCACATCCCACCTTGGTATTGGTTTAGATACCGGTATCTCGACAGCGCCACGCGCAATAGCCAAGACGTGCCGGGAGCGCCTACAGGACGATATGCCTTCCGTCCCCGGCTGAGGGCGCGTGGCTTCAGCAGCAGGGCAAGCCGCCAAGGTCAGAGTAAGACACCTGGTCTTCCAGGCTGCTTGGCGCGCACAGGCTGAAGTCGTTGCCGTAGAGGATCTGCAATGTCAGGTTGGCGAGGTTGCCCAATTCCGGCGGTATCTCCCCGCTCAAGGCGTTGCCGTTAAGCCACAGTTCTGTCAGGTTGGAGAGGCTGCCCAGCTCCGCCGGCATCTCCCTTGGGCAAACCACGTGCGATCCCCGCAGAGTCGAGAGAAGTGGCACACCTGGGACTCAACAGTTGGCCCGTTGATCGATATATAGGTGGCGCAACCCACCCGTTAGACACGGGAAATCATTGCCATGGATCTCGATCTCGACTTCCCGCTCAAGCATGTTCCACACCTCGGAAGGTATCTCCCCGCCTAGCTGGTTTTCGTGTAGAGTCAGACTCTTCAGGTTATCGAGGTTACCCAACTCGGCTGGTATCTCCCCGCTTATCTGGTTTTCGTGTAGATTCAGCCTTTCCAGGGTATCGATGTCGCCCAACCCGGAAGGTATCGCCCCGCTCAACTGGTTTCCGCTGAGGTTCAGCGATTCCAGCCTGTAGAAGGTTCCCCACTCGGAAGGTATCGCCCCGCTCAGCTGGTTGCCGTTGAGGCTCAGACCTATTAGGGCCGAGAGGTTGCCCAGCCACGGCGGTATCTCGCCGCTCAATTCGTTACCCGAAAGGCGTAACTCCGTCAGATGGGGAAAGTTGCCCAACTCTGGTGGTATCGCCCCGCCCAACTGGGTGCCAGAGATATCTAGGCCATACAGAAGCTTGAGGTTGCCTAGTTCAGGCGGTATCCCCCCACTAAGCCCCTCACCACGGAGCACCAGGTCGGAAAGGCTGGCCATGTTGCCCAGCTCCGAGGGAATCCCCCCGGTCAACCCGTTCCCCTCGATCCACAAATTCGTCAGGTTGGAAAGGTTGCCCAGCTCCGGGGGAATCTCCCCCGTTAATCCGCTGCCACCGAGGGACAGGTATTCCAGGTTGGGGAAGTTGCCAAATTCAGGTGGAATCTCCCCCCTTAAACCCCCGCTATAGTCGTTGAGGCCCAGTATTTCCAATGCTCCGAGGTCAATCAGCTCTAGGGGTATCTCCCCGCTCAACTCCTGCCTAGTCCCTGTCCCCCCCATCTGCAACCAAATCACGCGGCCGTTGTCGTCGGTTGTGACTCCAGACCATTCGCCCAACGGAGCCTCGGTCAGCCAGTTTCCGCTGTCCTCCCAGTTTGGCCCGTCCAGGGCATTGTAGACGGTGACCAGGATTTCCCTGTCCGTTTCGGGCGAGCCCGGTGCAGGCGCACGGACTCTGTCGGTCGCTTCGGGGACAGGCGCCTCGGTGTCAGCATCTTCTCCAGGCACTGCATCCCCGCCACAGGCGGCCAGGATAGTGGCTAGCAGCAGGGCGGCCATGAGGGCGAGCCCGGGTATCCAAGGACCGACTAGGAGTGCTGGCTTTTTTCTCCGCCTACGGAAGCGCGCTCGGACTGCAGGGCTATTAACCTCTGGACTTTTCATTGGCCTTCCTTACCTCCTTCTATATCTATATGATTTTCCTTCCAGCATGTCGTACATCTTGGGCGACGGTTGGCAGAAGACTGTTCTCAATATTCTGGCCTCGTGGAGGGCGGCCTGGCAGAGGGTGAGAGAATTTAGCCCCCGCCGTCACTGCCGTCACTGCCGCCGCCACCGCTGCTCCTATGAGAGAAGGTCTTGGTTTTGGGGCCTCCGTCCAGATCCCAGGAGTCGGCGCCGATGAAATTGCGGTAGGCGCCATGGAGGCCCTGTCGGGTCTGTTCCCTGGGCCCGTCGGGGAGAAACCATGGCGGAACAGCGTTGATATCGTTGATCCACTGTCCCGCTTGGTTCAGGGCCACGGCGTACGGCAGCATGGGATCGGGCTGGCTGGGGTCCAGAGTTGGGGCGACCAGGCCGTCCCTGATCGATCCTGCGAAGGACCACCATCGGCTAATCTCGAGGGCCCCGGCCGGAGTCGGGTTAAGGCGTCCTGAGATGTCGTCAATAGCGTAGAGTAGGAAAACACACGCTAACGGGAATCCGATGGCTACGCCGGCCCACCAAGGCAGCCAGAGGTTGACCCAAAGGCCCACGCCCACGGCCAATATTACTGTGGCCAAAACCCACGCGGTTCTCGCCACCCAACCCTGGCCCCGGTCTGCCATGACCTGCAAGGGGGGTTCATCAAAAATGCCCCGGGACCGCAGGCACTCGTCCAGATGGGTGGCAATGGCTTTCCGCCGCCCGTCGAAACTTGACTTCAGGTCATCTGATTGTGACTTCAGAAAATCTGAGTCAGAGTGAAAGGTCAGAGCGCTGTAGACCTCCTTTTCCCATGGCTGATCGGGTTCGAACTGTCGGGCAAACCAGACGCGGGATTGATATTTCCTTGCCTCCTCGAAATCGCCGTAACCGCCGGTGATGGTCAAGTTGCCCTTCTGGAGCATGTCCACGAGGATGGACAGGTAGGTTTGCGGGCCTACCTTCCGGCTGGCAAGCACCGACGCCGCCGGGGCGGGAAGGTCGCTGGGAAGCGTGGTCAAACCCTCGGGCACTTGGGGGTAGTCGGCGGCGGCCGGCCGGCGGGACTTGCGGATGCGCGAGACGATGAGAAGCAGGGCGAGCAGGGCAAAGACGGAAATCCGGAGGGGCCAATAGAGGAGATAGGTGACGCGCTCCCAGTTCACGGTGGGGAACCGGCTAATTAGGCTGGTATCGAATAGGGGGATGGGCTCCTTGAAAATCCAGGAAACTCCCTCTTCCTTGGCGGTGGTCGGGTCCGAGGATGGCCCATCCTCCAGTTCATCAGAGCCGCCGCAGGCCAGCAGCAGGCACAGAAGAATCAGCGCAAAGGCAAAGATCCCCAGGAAAAGGCGTGGCGTTCTCATCTCGATTCGCTCCCCGTGTTTGCTGGTCCGCGGTGGGGTGGCGCGTCCGAATACTAGCACACGTCGGGGGATTGCCTGCCTCCGTACCCGCCGCGGTGGAGTCAATGACCCGGCCGGTTTACCCGCCTGACGTCCGGTTCGACTCCAGCGGTAACGGTGGCTGTGCTGTACTCCGTAGGAGCGCCAATGGCAAAAACACCCGCCCGGGGGAGAGTGCCTGAGCCACACCATCCAGCGGACGAAGGGTGATTACCCCTCAAGAGAAACGTTATTGCCTTCGGTCGCCAACGGCTCGCAGACGGGGTCCGTTCTGCCCCCGAGTTACGTCCGGCAGTCAGAGGACCGGTTGTGCGAACCGCGTTTTCAACGTTCAACGGCCCTTTCCGGTGTGCAAGTCTTTGCCCAGGACTATCTGGGTGCAGGGATTGTTCCTTCGCCGCAACCAAGATAGAGGTTGACGCTGAATACCCTGCGCGCATGTCCGACCCCCTGGGCTGTTGTTGTAATATTGGGGGAATGGCCAGAAAAGTGTCGGTCAAATGCGCCATCGCTGGCTGCCACTACCAGCGGAAGATGACCCTCGCCGAACGCGAGGAGCTGAGGCGAGTGGGACGGGAGAACAACGCCACGGCGGGCCTCGTCTGCCCGGCCCACGTGAAAGCTGCCTTCAACTTCGAATTCGACGATATCGACATCGATGTTCCGCTCGAGGAACTCCTGGTCGAGGCGTCCAAGGAAACTCCCCGTTGGCGCGTGATGTTGACCCCTCTGCCCGGGGCGAAGGGTGAGACGGACAGCGAGTCCACGCCAGGGCGGGGAGACAGGGTTATCTAGTCCATCCACGCCGGCCCGTAGCTCCCGGGAGAATTCAGGAAAGTTCAGAGTGCAATAACCGGCCGGTCAGACCGGCCCTGTAGCCGCATCCGGCGGGAGGGTTTCCTTTGGCTATAATCCTGGCAGCCTCCGGAACAGGAGCCTTCGATTATGGCCACGCCCCCCGAATCCGTTGAAATCTACTGTCTGAAGTGCCGGGCCAAGACCGGCTCGAGGGATGTTGAACAGGTGACCCTGAAGAACGGACGCCCCGCCCTTCGCGCTGTCTGCACTGTGTGCGGCACACGGAAGTCCCGCATCTGCTCCGCCGGCTGAACCTGGGCCGCCAGGCGGGCCTCCGGCTACACCCGCCTCGTGTGGCGCTTCAGGGAGTGCAACTTCTGCACCGGGAAATGTCCAGGGTGGCATCACCGGCCCAGGCTTTCAGCGGCCTACAGGAGGCCGAGTCGCTCGGAGCCACCTTCAGGAAACGCCGTCCTGCTTCCTGTCTCCGTCTCCGAAAGCCGGATCCCGAGCATGGAGTTGCGCTCCCCGGGACGGTCGTTGCGCACCGCCATGGCCAGCGCCCGTCGGCTTCCGACAACCACGACCAGCCTCCTACCCCTGGTGATCGCGGTGTACAGCAGGTTGCGCTGCAGCATCGGGTAATGTTGCGTCAGAAGCGGAATCACCACCGCGGGAAACTCGCTCCCCTGGGCCCGGTGTACGGTCATTGCGAAGGAGGGCTGCAGCTCGTCGAGTTCCGAGAAATCGTAGTCCACGCCGGTTTCCTCGAAGCTCACCGCGATCCGCCCGGCGGCGTGGTCCACCCCGGTAACCCAGCCCAGATCGCCGTTGAACACATCCTTGTCGTAGTTGTTGACCGACTGGAGCACACGGTCGCCCACCCGGAAAGTCCGTCCGAAGCGTGTTACCTTGGTTCCCGCCGGATTGAGGGCCTCCCGAAGCCTGTCGTTGAGCCGATGGACGCCTACGTCCCCCCGGTTCATGGGACACAGCACCTGAACGTCCCGCATGGGACGCAATCCGAACCGCGCCGGGATCCGCTCCGCGCAGATGCGGACGACGGCATTGGCTGCCGCCTCCGGTTCTCCGGCTTCGACGAAGTAGAAGTCCCCCTGGGAGTCACTGGAGCCGAGAGAGGGCAGGCGGCCCTGGTTGACCCGGTGGGCCGCCTCCACGATGCCGCTCCGGTCCCCTTGACGGAAGATCCGCTCAAGACGAAGGAAGGGTACAACTCCGGACTCAAGAACGTCCCCAAGGAACTTGCCGGGCCCGACGGAGGGCAGTTGGTTCGCATCTCCGACGAATAGCACCGAGGCGTGGCGAGGCACGGCCTGCAGCAGGTGATGGCACAGCACGATGTCCAGCATTGAGGTCTCGTCGACCACCACGGCATCGGCGCCCAGGGGCCGCTCGGCGTCTCGTCCGTACCGGCCCTCCCCGGGCTTGAACTCCAGCAGACGGTGCAGCGTCTGAGCTTCCCGACCAGCGGCCTCTCCCAGACGCTTGGCCGCCCTCCCGGTGGGAGCCGCCAGGGCCACCCGCTGGCCAAGAGCCTCGAGGATCGATATCACGGCCCGCAGTATGGTTGTCTTGCCGGTGCCAGGCCCGCCCGTCAGAACGAAGACCTTTTGCGACACGGCTTCGTGCACCGCCTGCCTCTGCTCCCCGGTCAGCTCCACTCCCATCCGGCGGCTGGCCCACTCCACGGCGGCCGGAGCGTCGAACTCGCGCCGCTGCCCGGGGCTGGTCACCAGGACCCTGATGGAATCGGCCACGGCTCGCTCGGCAAGATAGAAGCCCCGAAGGAAGACGGCTTCTCCATCCAGCACGATCCGTCCCGCCTTCCGCAGGCTTCCCACCGCCGCCGTCAGCAGCTCCCCGGGGAGGTCGAAACGGGTTCGACACTCTAGGATCAGCTCAGCATTGGGAGTGAAGACGTGGCCCTCGCCGGCCTGCTCCAGCAGCAGGTGCTCCAGGGCGGCCTGGGCCCGGTGGGGCGAATGCTCGTCTATCCCCATCTCCCGGGCGATCTTGTCGGCGGTGATGAAACCAATCCCCCGCACGTCCTGGGCCAGCCGGTAGGGATTATCCTGAACGACCTTCACCGCGTCCTGGCCGTATGTCTTGTAGATGCGGGTGGAGTAGGCGGCGCTGACCCCGTGTCCCTGCAGGAACAGCATCACGCCCCGTATCTCCTGCTGCTCCACCCAGGCCCGCTTGATGCTCTCCAGCCGGCGGGGCCCGACCCCAGGAGCCTCGGTCAGACGCTCCGGCTGCTCGTCGATCACTCGCAGGGTCTCGTCGCCGAAGCAGTCCACCAGCCTTCCGGCAAGCACCGGGCCGATGCCCTTCACCAGGCTTGAGGCCAGGTAGCGGCGCACGGCATTGGCGCTGGCGGGCAACTGGGAGCTGTAGCTGTCAGCCCGGAACTGATAGCCATGGATGGGATGATTTATCCACCTGCCTTGCAGGTGCAACCGCTCTCCAGGCTGAATTCCCGGCATGGTTCCGGCGACGGTCACCAGGTCGCCCCTGCCTGGAACCACAAGGCGGCAGATGGTGAATCCAGATTCCTCCGAACTGTAGACCAGCCGCTCGACCTCGCCGCGTAGCTGTTCCAGGTCGTTCGTCATGGGATTCATGATACACACACCCCCCAAGCTCCCCGGCGACGACGATCCCAGCAGCACCGCTTCCAGCGTCGTCGCATGCCCCAGGAGGGGGTACTGGTGCAGACTTACGGCAGCCAGCGCCCTGGCTGGAGGACCGGGGCAGAAGCTGACGCTGCTCATCGTCGTGGACGAGGTGAACGGGGCCACCGGCTCGGCGACCGAGGTCGCCTCCGCGCCTGCGAGAACACCCGGGGCTACCTGATGCTCCGGGGGCTTAATCCGGCTGTGGGGTATCACCCTGACTGTCTACAGCAGCCGGCACGCCGCTTTCAGGTACAGCGACCGTCAGAAGCCGATACCGGTCGACTCCACTCGGTTCGCTCGGATGTGTCATCGCCTTCCGTAGGCAGGCCCGCTTGACCTGGCAGGGCTGGCAGCCGCAACCAGCGGCGTGGGTATCGTCCTGAAGGGCCATCTCGACCTCGAAATAGGCCTTGTCCTTGTCGGCGGCTAACCCTCGGCGTAGCAGGCGCAGGGCTCGGGACGGTCGCAAACAGGCCGGTCCTGACCAGTCATTGCATTCCTGCTTGCGCTGAACTCTCATCGAAGATTGCCCTGTTGGCCGTGCTCCACGAGATCTTCATGATCCTGGCCACACGGCTCACCGACGGGTTCTCCGCGAACATTCGCTTGCACTCGTTCACCTGGTCGGGTGAAAGCGCAGGCGGCCGCCCCTCGGCTTTGGCACGCTCTTGGCCCACCTTTATCCGCTCGCTGGTGGAATCAGCCTGGTAGGCACCGTTGGCCATCATCATCCGGCGGAAGTACTTGGCCGCGGCGCTGTCGTCGGTGGTGTCGATCCCTTCCTTGATGGCCACTATGCCGATGTTCCGGCTGGTCAGGTCCGCCTGGATCCTCACGCCCTCGTCGAAGTTGCGGCTGAAGCGGTCCAGCCATACCAACACGATGGTGTCGTTCGGCTGGATGCGGGCCATGAGATCATCCCATCCGGGCCGCGACATCAAACGGCCGCTCATCACGTCGGAAAAGATGAGCTCCCCGCGGATGCCGTGGTTGGCCAGCTCGCGGAACTGGGTCTCGAGGTTCCGGTCGTCCCGGTCGCTCTTGCTGACCCGCGCGTAGCCATAGGTGACGGGGATCATCATCGCTTCACCACCCCGGTTTGCCGCAGTGCGGGCAGGGATTCCGGACCGCCCGACGCCAGGCAACTCCGCCCTTGGCATGGATTTCCCGATTGCAGTGGAGGCAGCGGCCCATGTATCTGTTCCGGTCGGACAGGTCCTCGGCCACCGGCTCAAGACAGTCTCCGCATCCCCGCACCAGCTCCGGGTCGGGGGTCATCGGTCCGGGATTCTCCTCGAGGCCACACAGCGGGGAGTCTCCCGGGGCGTAGTGGACCACAGGGGCTGCGGCTAGAACTCTGCTCTCCTAGCTTCTGCGGCCACCCTCTGCCATGGTGGCGGAATCGACCCCTTCCGAAGCGAAGTCCCACAGCCTGTTGCCCCAAACCTCCGGGTCCATCGAGCCGTGCCACTGCAGTCCCCTCCCGGTGAGTCCTGCCTCGGTCACCCGGCGGCCGCAGACACCGCAGTTGATGGCGTGGTCCTTTCCCCAAGCGTGGTCCTGGTTGGTGACCACCATCGTCGTGCTGCGGCACTGGGGGCAGGCGGCTGCCAGGCAGACGTGCATGGCGTTCTTCCCCCCCTCAACAAACGGCCGTTTTTGAGAGGGCCGGTGCGGCCCTCGTCCGTCAGCTTTGCCGCGCCTCTCAATAAATCCCCTCAACAACAATCGACGCTCAACAATGCCGTCAAGGGTTTTTTGAGTAGCGTGGTGAACACCAGAGAAAACGCCTTCGAACCTCCGCACGTTCACGTTAGGGTCGGCAACTAAGACGTTTGCCGCATAGAGTTGAACGGGGCTCCCACATGGACCAGCGTCCCCCTGGCAACTCCCGGGACATCTTAGGGCATACGCGAGGCACGCGGCTAAGATCCGCGTAACCTGGGATGCCATCCACAGGAGGTAGCCGATGGACGTGGTGCTGGTGAAAAACGCCACCCGGATGATGACCACCGCCAGCCTGTTGGATGAGGGGATCGAGTTGAGCTTCGCCGATGGTCTCAAGGGCCTCATACCTTACGGCGAAGTTCCCGAGGTCAGGAACCGCGAGGGTATCTCCGGTCTGGAGTTGCCCGACTCTTACGAGAGGGTCCTGCAAATAACTGGAGGCGAGAGCGTCGAACTTCCTTGGGACTTCGCCAGGCACTACTGCCACGCAACCTATCGTCCCACCGTCGAGGCCATAGCTGCCCTGAGGGGCAGACCATCGGCGAAAGGGTCCGGCGATATCGGGAGTCGGCCGGGTTGACCCAACAGGCGCTGGCCTGGGCTGCGGCCATCGGGCGGGTTACCCTGGTAAGGCTGGAGAACGGGGAACAGTCTCCCAGGTTCAAGGCTCTGAAAGCGGTCGCCGGCGCCCTGGGAATGGAAACCCCGGACCTGCTGGTCGGGCCGGAGTTCCTGCCTCGGTAGCCCGCCGGAGTCGGTAGACAATAAACCCGCCCCAAAGGCGAGCCGGTAAGCGTAAAGATAGACGCCGACGTCGCCGACTATTTCCGCAACAGCAGAGCAGGCTGGGAAAGACGGCTGAACCGAGGGCTCCGCCAAACCGTGTTCGGCTACGACGCCGCGGATGGATAACTAACTTGGCACAGACTCACGGCACGGGGCGACATTTCCGTTTAGTACTACAGTCGCACATAAGCTGCCTGGGTAGTTTTGACCTTGGGTATCGTGCGATTTCGTTACGGGGAGAGACGTTGCCTGTAGCTGGACGCTGCGGTATCCAAGGCTGTCCCATGCCTCCGGAGACTAACTGCGACTGTAGTGCTAGGCCCAAGTGTGTGTCATCAGGCAGCAACCTGCCTTGCCCTGGAATAACCGTTCGACGAAAATCTGGCAGACTCAGGGGCAAAGGACTTGGGTTGGGGATAGGGAGACAACTTGAATGTCCTGCCCGTTGGTTGCACCATAGTCAAGAGATGGTGATTCAATAGATTGTATGAGGCCCCAATGGAGAGTTTGGATTGGAATGGAATTCGGCCGTTGAACGGTTCGCAGGCGGCTGGCTTCGAGGAGTTGTGCGCACAGCTGGCAAGGGTCGAGAGTCCTACAGACGCCAAGTTCCATCGCAAGGGTTCACCTGATGCCGGGGTCGAGTGTTTCTGCATCCTCCCCGGAGGACGGGAATGGGGTTGGCAGGCCAAGTGTTTTACTGCGCTTGGCGCTTCCCAGGTGGCACAGCTCGACGAGTCGGTTAGGCGAGCTCTGGACAAGCATCCCCAATTAGTTCGCTATTTCGTTTGCATACCGATAGATCGGCCAGATGCCCGGCTTCCGGGACAAACATCTGCATTGGAACGCTGGGAAAGCCATGCCCAGAAATGGCAAGGCTGGGCACAAGACCGAGGGATGGAGGTCCAGTTCATCTGGTGGGGTTCTTCAGAGCTTATTGATAGGCTATCCCGGAGCGAGCATGTTGGACGCTTGTTCTTTTGGTTTGGAAAGCGTGGCTTCAACCAAGACTGGTTCCACAAACGTTGGGACGAAGCTGTAAGGGCGGCAGGCCCCAGATATACTCCGGAGGTCCACATCGACTTGCCCATTGCTCAGGATATGGAGCGATTCAGCAGGTCGGTCTTTGTGTTCGACGAGGTCAAGTCTTTTGCCATAGGAGTTCGCAGAGCACATGAGGGGTTGATGCCCCTCCAAGGGTCTTTCGAACAATGTGACCTACAGACTGACATTGATGACCTATCGAAAGCAACAAGCGCGGTTTTGGAAGCCCTTTCCGAGCTGGGACCTTCCCCCGCTGATTTGCTGCCATTCCCAGACATAGCCAAAAAGGCAAATGATGCAAGCGTGGCCGTTAGCCAGGTCATGAAGCGGATTCGGCTGTCACAGCAAGAACAATTGGGGCAAACTCGAGAGAACCAAACCTCTCGAAGCTACTACCAAGATCCTCTCCGAAATTTGCTACATGACCTACAACGTCTCCATTCATCACTTCGGGAAGTAGTTGAGACTTGCGAACACGCTGATTCGTTAGCGAATGGTCAGTTGTTGCTTCTAAAAGGTGAGGCAGGTACAGGCAAAACGCACTTACTCTGCGATTTTGCCAAAAGCAGAATTGACGCTCAGTTGCCGACTGTCCTTCTGATGGGCCAACGGTTTCTCAGCGAGGATGACCCTTGGGTACAGTTGGCGCAGCAATTGGACTTGACCGGGGCAAGCGCAGAGCAAATCGTGGGAGCATTGGAGGCTGCTGCCCAAGCGTCAGACTGCCGCGCGCTGGTGATGATTGATGCCTTGAACGAGGGCAATGGCCGAAAGATTTGGCCGGCTCATTTGTCCTCATTCCTAGCACGGCTTGAGAAATGCTCTTGGATTGGCGTGGTGCTGTCCGTTCGCTCGTCCTACGAGGATGTTGTAGTACCAGGAAACGTTAGAGACAGGGCTGCAATCGTTACTCATCACGGGTTTGAGGGACACGAATACGACGCTACCCGAACCTTCTTTGCACATTATGGCCTCGAATTTCCATCAACTCCTATCCTGCAATCAGAATTTGGAAACCCATTGTTTCTCAAGACGCTCTGTAAAGGACTGAGTGGCAAGGGAGAGACAAGAATCCCTCGGGGGTTCCACGGCATTACAGCAGTATTCAACTTGCACCTTGACTCCATCAATGCCCGGTTAGCCAACGATCTGGATTACAACCCTGGAGACAATCTTGTGCGAGACGCCCTAGATAATATCTCCAAGTGCCTTATGGAAGTTGAGCACCGATGGCTTCCCAGGCCGGTAGCTGAGAAGACTGTAAATGAACTTCTCCCCGGACGGGGATTCAGCCATTCCTTATATCGCGGCTTAGTCACCGAGGGCGTCTTGGTTGAGGACAGAACTTGGTGGACGGACAACTCCTGGGAAGAGGTGGTATTCGTCTCCTACGACAGGCTCGCAGATCATACCATCGCTGACTTTCTTCTCCGAATCAATCTGGATGCCGCCTATCCCGAGAGGGCCTTTGCTGACGGTGGCGGTTTGGCGTTCATACAGAAAGAGAATTGGGGCATTCACCAAGGGATACTCGCGGCTCTGTGTATCCAAGTGCCTGAGCATACCGGTCAAGAGCTGGTCAGACTGGCCCCAGTCGCACTGGATTACCCGGGTATCAGAGAAGCTTTCCTGGAAAGCATAGTTTGGCGCAAACTGGACGCTTTCTCCGAAGATACTCCTGCAGTTCTAAATGAGCTCCTTCAAGGTGAAGAGATTTGGGGCGATCTACTGGACGTGCTACTGTCGGTCTCTGTTGTCCCAGGCCACCCATTCAACTCGGATTCGCTGGACCAGCGGCTCCGACAAGATTCCATGCCAGACCGCGATTCATGGTGGAGTATCTATCTGCACAGAGCTTGGGACACCCAAGGCCCCGTGGACCGCTTGGTAGCTTGGGCAGCAGCATTATCGTCTGCTGACGATGTTGAAGACTCGGTAGTTGACTTGTCTGCGACCACCCTAGCCTGGATGTTCACTACACCCAACCGGTTCTTGCGAGACAGGGCGACCAAGGCCATGGTTGCCTTGTTGACCGGACGGACTGAACCGACAGTGCGATTGATAGACCGATTCGCCGATGTCGATGACCCTTATGTCTCGGAGCGCATGTATGCGGCAGCCTACGGCGTGGCTATGCGAAGTCATGATGCAACTGCGGTCGGTGAGATGGCTTTGTCGGTATACAAGCACGTATTCGCTTCTGGCACTCCCCCGGTTCACATACTGCTCCGGGATTACGCTCGCGGCGTTATTGAACGCGCTATCCATCTGGGTTCCAATGTCCAAATTGACGAACAATTGATTCGTCCTCCATACAACAGCGATTGGCCGTCTATCCCTTCCGAGGATTACGTCGAAGGCCTATTCCCGAACCGTGGACAAGCTTCATGGGACTACGGAGACCTAGAATGGTCAAGAAATCGCATTCGGCGGTCCGTGCTGGATGATGACTTTTTCTATTACGTGATCGGTAGAGATTCCCGCTCGAATTGGCTAGCGCTAGGGCTTGATAAAGAACCCTGGAAATCTCCAGATGAGCGACTCCAATCCTTGGTATCGCGGATAGGCGAATCAGAACGATCGGCATGGGAGGAATTTGAAGCAACTAAAGCGTCGCTGTCGAGAATTGAAATCGAATACCTGCGCCAACTCCGGTTTGCAGATGAGCCGGACGACGTTGCGAAAACGTTGCGAGTGCCCATAAGCCAGGTTGATGATGAAGCCATTGAACAAGCTAGCATGGAAGTGGATCTTGCCTACGAGCAAATGATGGCGAAATTTACTGACACGCATCGGAATGAGTGGGAATCCATACAGTCCGATGCGAACGACCTGCAAACAAGGGAAGGCCCGCGCTTTGATAAGCGGTTGATTCAGAGATACATCCTTGGGCGTGCCTTCGATCTTGGCTGGACAACTGAACGCTTCGGGGCTTTCGACCGATTCGAAGTTGGTGATTCGGGAAGAGCCGCCTACAAGGCTGAACGCATCGGCAAGAAGTACCAGTGGATCGCCTACCACGAAATTCTCGCCTATATCGCAGACCGTTACCAGTACCGAAAGGGGTACGCTGGTAATTGCACCCAACAACCATACGAAGGGCCTTGGCAGGAACATCTCAGAGACATTGACCCTTCCTGTGCCCTCAAGTCTATACCTGGCGGTACATCATGGGGGCCCCACAGTGCGTCTTGGTGGGGGAAGGAAGAAGTCAACGAATGGCACGAAAGCGGTAGCCATCAAGATTGGCTGGTTGACCACGAAGGAAACCCCCAAATTGAGCCGCTTCTGGAAGTGATCAATCCGAAGGACGGAACGCACTGGCTGAACGTGAACGGGAGCTTTGTTTGGCGACAACCCTATCCCGCCGACCAGTTGCCTTACGACCAAAACAGGAGAGAACTGCGGATTGAGATCACGGGCTACTTCGTTGCATCCGAGGAGGCGGAATCGTTCACGTCATGGGCAAAGTCAGTCGACTTCTGGGGAATGAGGTTGCCGGAACCTTCGACGTTATCTCCAGTTTACCTCGGAGAGTATGGTTGGTCTGCCGCCTACGAGTATTTGTCCTCAGACTTAGAGGATTGGGTCAAACCGGAATCGCGAGACGGAGGAGAATATCCTGTGAGCATTCAATGCGCCTCCTTTAGATACTTCGCCGAAAAGGCTGGGTTAGACTGTTCCGTGGAAGACAGTTATACCCTGAACTTGCCGCATCAGGAGTTCATAAACCACTTGAGGCTCAAATGGTCCTGCAACGGCGCGGATTATCTGGATGCTACTGGAGAACTGGCGGTTTTTGACCCTGCTGCGCATGAAAACGGCCCTACGGCCTTGCTTTTAGATAAGGAATTTGTGGAGAGATACCAAAGAGAAAGGGGGGTGACCCTCTGTTGGGTAATTGTGGGAGAAAAATGGATCCCAGGTGGTAACGCGAGCGACAAGTATCATGGTCGTCAGAAAATGTCCGGTGCCTACCTGCATACAAAGGAAGGCATAGAGGGATTCCTTAACCACAACGTCGACATCCCGAAGGATAGCTCCGACGTTTCTTTCGGATAATATTAGGTTTTACGGATAATCAGGCCATCAATGCCATTCATAAGTTCTGTGCCGCGATTCCTCACCCGCGTTGTCCCCTCCGTCAGAACACCGACGGATCCAGGGTGGGCCGAGGGCTGGAACCGAACAGCGGAATTCTCTCAGGACAGGCTGGACATTCACAACGTCCAAGAGATACTCCGACGCACCCCCCGGTCGAGCAGGACATCATAGAGAAGTAGTGCTCCGGCGACCTATACGGGCAGTAGGGGCCGTAGCGCCACTCCCAAAATTTCAAAGGAAGGCTTATGCCAGCCAGCAAGGAGTCTCTCTGGAGCGACAAGTTGGCTATAAAGGAAACGACCTTACCATCTGCCCCGACCTACCGCGAACTCCGAATCCCGATTCAGCCACCGGAAGCACTGCACCGCCGCACTGGGTGCAAGCTCGCCCAACTCGCTCCCGACTGCGTAATACGACACAGAGCAAGTGGAATCCGACACCGACGGGCACCGCAGGTTGGAATTTTAATTTCGCAATCGTCTCAGGTAAGGTCATAGCCTGCAACAAGAGTGCTTACCGGTACTGATGCCTTTTGCCAGCCCAGTACAGGAGTCTGACTAGGTTGACGTCAAGAACCGAGCAGCGAGATTTCCTTTTAGTGACACTTATCACTGGCGCAGGCGCCTCCCCACGCGCGATGATAAAAGTGCCGCTGACAGACGGCGGCGCCGGCCGCGACCGACAAACGGCGCGGCCGACCCAGATGCCTGAAGCCTACGACCCCATTATCCACCCCTCTCCCTCAAAGGAGAGAGATTTTTGCAGTCGTCTCAACGGGCAGCCGCACCTGCCCAATTGCCAATATGAACTGTATAATGTCCAACTACCCACCAAGAGAGGCTCGTGTCATGGCTTCAAGTTTCGACATGTCACAGTTCCCCGCATGGGCACAGGCATTAGCAGAAGCATTGACCGCCGAACGACAGATCACTTTCGATGAACTGGTCATTGAACTGGTATGCAGCCACATCCGCTCTCCCCACCAGCGGATAGGCACCGAGTTCACTGTCCCACACCAAATGGCGCCCAGCCTGATCGGCAACGACTTCATGATCGTGCGCCGCTCTCCCGACGGCGTAGTGCTCACTCCAAGCGACCCCATACCATTTGACGAAGCGTTGGCCGAATACCAAGAAAAGGTGTCCCCCCAAGACCCGATGTTCGAGACCCTGCTCGTCCAGTGACGCTCCGCGTCGTGGTCGACACCAACATCGTACTATTCCAGCTCACCCCTGATCCCAGAGCCGGAAGCAGGCTATGGCACTGGTTTACCGAAGGCATGGTTCGCCCGGTTCTATCCCAGTACCTGGTAGACGAAGTGAGGGGCAAGCTGGCATTGCCCAAATTCAGCCTCACACCAGCTACACAGGCGGCAATCATAGCAGACTACCTCAGCTTCGCGGAGTTCGTAACGGACGTTCCTGCATCAGGTATCGAAAATCGAGACCCCAAAGATACAGCATTCCTCGACCTGGCGTTAGCTGCTGATGTGGACGCCCTGCTATCGGGGGACGGCGACCTCCTCGACCTCAACGGAGAGTTCAAGTTCCCAATCGTCCGCACATCGGGCCTGCAACAGATGTTGCAACCGAGAACTGACACACCAGAATGACCCCAACCGGACACCTCACCGCGTCCCAAAGAACCTCCGGGTCCAAATACCACCGGGTCATGACTCTCACACAGTCCGCCGACGGGCTCGCCACCACGCGGGACGCACCGACGGCAAAGCCGCAAAGCTTCAGAACCGCAGACGGCTGGTTCGCCTACAACCTGAATGTCAACCTAGCGCAGATGTAGCGAAGCCGGCCTCAGAAGTAGCTGAACAGGTTCTTGCGCTCGGTTGTACGACTTCCCAAATTCGTTTCAGATGCAGAACCAGTCGCTCCCATTGACCGGCGTCCGGCGCGGCTCTCGTAAAGACAGAGACGAGATTAGGCCGCCTAGTATTACAACGACGCTTCTTCGATTTGGTCAGTTATGGCCGGAAATCGCCTCGCGAAAGGCAAGACAGCAAGGCTGTCACGGGCGTGGGCAGGTCGCTATGAAGAGGTGCTCAAGGTCCCTTTCTTGCGAAGCGTCGTTGTAATACTAGGCGCATGCGCGCCGTGGCCAGCGTCTTGCCGTCCGTTTCCACCAGGTGCTGGATGTAACGGCCAACGTCGGCCGGGGTTGACGGCAGCCCTGCGTACTGGTGCTCGATGCACCAGCTGGTGAAGTGATTCCAGCCGGCGACGTAGGCGCGCCTGGTGTTGGGCAACCAGCTGCGAGCCTCGGCCCTGGCGTCGACCAGGACGTCGACACCGGCCAGCCTGGCGGGCGCTCCGTCTGGAAGGGTTAGAGGGAGCGGCAGCGTTTCCTGGGAAACGGTCTGAACATGGGCGGCCTCAGTTCCGGTTGTCATGATCCCCCCAGCGTCACCGAGCTGCTTGCCAGCACCGTCGCCTCTAGGACGACCCGCTTGATCCGGCAGGGCTGGCAGCCGCAAGTGGCGGCGTGGGTGTCGTCATGCAGGGCCATCTCAATCTCGAAGTAGGTCTTGTCCTTGCCGGCGGCGTACCCCTCGGCGTAGCAGCCACAGGGCTCAGGGCAGTCGCAGAGGGGACGTTCCTGGTCGGTCATGGCAGCCTCCCTGAAAATCTGAGCCTTCCGATTCGCCTAAGGCCCGTTATGGTTAGTCCGCTCGCGGTAGTATTTATTCTCTTGTTACTGCAGTCCGTGAGTTCTGTGCCATCGCCAAACCGGGGTAGGTGAAATTACCTAGCAGGTAATTTTCGAAACTGGGTCCAAGGTCCAGGAATCCCCGGCCCTGGTCGCACTTCCCCTTTCAGACAGGTTCTGTATAACTCGGCCGCGGATACTGTTCCTACGCCAGGTACGTGCAAGTCTCCCTGCTCGTTGATCGTCATCTTCATCCACTTCTGTGCTCTGTCTGTCGCTTGAGCCTCGTTTTCTTCATGCTCCGGACCCATGGGAGTCGTTCCGAAGATCCCATTCTCGAATGCAACGCTGGCCACGTAGCGGTAGCGGGGGTCTTGTTCTAGATGATCTACGAATGGTCGGACGGAAATCAGGGCCGGCGTGGGAGTCTCAGGTTCCCCTTCTTTGTCCAAACGCCAGGAGATTACCTTCCCTTGTTCAGTAACCAAGACAGGCGATCCTTGGTGCAGCCATGCCATTTGATTCATAAAGTCAATGACATGCCGCATACGCACCTGAATTCGTTCGCCTACGCTGAACCACGTAAGGACCTCGCAGCGGCCGGTGTCCTTCGGTTTGGCAATGCCATTGTGAACCAAGTCGTTGCGTATGTGTCCAAGGTCGCCGATCACTTGATTTTGGGGGCGGATCGCGCCAGGGACTTTACGGTTGTCATGCTTCAACTGATTTCGATAGGTGGTTTCCCATATGGAATAGACCTCGACGACCCATCCATTGAACGCGGTCTGCTCCATGGACCCACCGGGCTCAGTGCGGACTAACAGCGGCTCGTTCCTCAGTTCAGGGAAGCCGCGCAGCTTTGGATATTCTGGATCGCGGCAGCTGTCGCCGGCAGCGCTCAGGGCATCACCCATGGTCTTGAATGCGCCATCGCTGTCGCCCATCACTCGCATCAGGCGTTGCCGCTCCTCCAAGTGGATTCCATGTATGGCATTCAACATACGTAGCAGCGAGTCGGTGAGGACGTTGACATCATGCTGGAAGGATAGCCATAGGCGTCGCCAGTTCTCTCCCAGCCCGGCTTGGACCGATTGCCGCAACGTTGACGGAGGATCGGTGGGTTCTTTTTCTGCGGCGCAGTGCTGCTCTTTCTTGTTGACAGAATCCGGCGCCGACCTGCCCGACGAAGTTTCTTCCTCCGAGTCGCCCCCGGGGCTTGGGGTTTGGGCGCTCGCTTCGTCTTCATGCGACGAGAGCAGAGGTTGGGGCCAATCGTCGTAGTACATCGGGTGGTATAGATCGACATCGTTCGGTACTTTTATCTGTACGAGTCCCCTGCTGGCAGCGGCATCTCTCCACTGCCGTAGATACCGCTCCACGTCTCTGCCACAGTAATACCTAACGTGTTCATCTAGCGACTCAGATCTCTCCTTTGGCCATTTGGGATGGGCCATGTACAGTCGCGCAGGATGTGGAACTACGTGCGGGATGTCCTGTTCACGGAATTGTTTTGCGAGTTGCGACAGGTCACCGGAAGCGATGGTTGCGCCTCCGTTTGTCTGTGGCTGTGGAGCCTCTTCAATGACTGGTCGCCACACCGCCTCAAGTGCCCGATCAATCTCCCGTAGCTCTTCGATTGACCAACTCAGTGGATCGGATTTCACGGACAATACCTCGGACTCTAACCTTGGCGGGTCTACCCGCAAAGCCGTTTCCCTCATAGCTTCATCCCAGTCTTCGGGACATCCTTCGGCGATCATGGGCATCAAGCATGCCCGCAATACGTCTTCGGCATCAGCGAGCAATCTGCCACTTCGGTTGAGTTCATTTTGGCCTCTCTTCTCGAATGCACGGCCGCGTACTACACGGGAGTGTCCCTCGAAGAACTCGCTGAGCATGGCCTCAGTAGCATGGCTCTCTTCGTGCGAATCCGAGAAGTACCACGCCGCCCTTGCCGGGATGAGCGTTACCAGTTCCTCTTTGTCTTCAGTGAAGAGAATGCTAAGTGCGGCCCCCACGTCGATGACCTTGTCTTCGAATTCAAGGCGCTCGGCGCTATCGCGAATCCGCTCCATTGCTCTAACGAGTCGACCCCTGGCATCTTCTGTGGCAGTGCTAAGTCCGGCCGCCAGTTCGTGGAGTCTCCTGACCGCCAATGGCCGACTCTTGGGCGGCGGTCCATATCCCCTTAGTGCCAGTGGCACAGGACTACTTCCTTGGCCGCTTTGCATCGTGGCGGACCGATAAGGGAGTGCTGCTGCTGCTGCCGGGTGAACGCCCCGCCAGTTACCAAGGAATTGAAATCCGTCTCCCCAGACGAGCCCGAGGAGCAGCGCCAGATGCCCGGGCCCATCCTTAAGCAAGGGGCCTAGTGTATTGTCTGTTCCCATTGCCTTGTGGCGCGGCCTTCTCAAAATACCGGCCTTCAAGTGCGCAAACATTGTCAGATTCGGGTTCCGGCCAAACGATGTTGTAGTCTGCTGGATCCGTCTCTGCATTGATACCCCGCAGCACTTCACCGTACGGAAGAAGCGAACAGAAGTCGTCCAGCGGCTTCGCCGCTTCAAGTGGCGGACCTTTCAGCAGGTATATCCTGCGGACCTCGATCATTCCGTGCGACGCGAAGTCGGCTGCATATTTGCTCACCTGCTCCCGTCCGTAGAGCTTGGCAGCGACGATTAGTTTCTTGGTGGCAGTTACGGAGTCGAGTTGGTTCTCCAACTGTATGGACCAGTCGTCTCCCGTGGCGACGGCGCCGTTCGGTCCTTCCTTTTCGTCCTTAGGGTTCCAGTGGATTTCTACCCACTCTCGTAGTTGTTTGAATCCCGGCCCCACTGTTTCCCATGTGCCCTCGTTCAGGAAGCGGTCCATGGTCCGACGGCCCTCCCAGAAGCTCTTCGGAGTATCGCACTCATCCATCGCCAAGATGTTGGGGCGCCTCTCGATGGTCAGGACCACGTGGGTTTCTACCTGTGCCTGTTTCAGCCGGTCGGAAATGCTTTTAATGGTTGGAGCCATGGTCGCAATTTGTAGGCTGAATTCGAGTAACGACTTGAATCGCACCTTGCCGCAGTATTCTCGAACTCCGCCTCGTCTCCTCAAATATCAATTAGCGCTTGGATTCGGCACAACAACCGGGCGGTTCTTGAGCGGGTTCTTGATGCTTCTTTGGTCCAGGTAGGCCCAGTCGCACAATAAATCCAGTCAACGATCTGACTCAATTTAAGGGCTTGGCGCCTATTTTGCCATGTCTGATAAGTGCAATTATCGTGCATGACAAGGATACCGTCGGAGGAGTGATTTTCGCGGGATATTGCGGACAGTTCCTGGAGGTCCAAGGGGGTGCGAGTTGTTCGGTTTCAGCGAGCAACTACCGTCGTTCCCCAGGGAACGGAATGCTCAGGCCTTCGAAGGCCCGGGCCTCCTGAACCCCGATCGGTGATGCCGCACCCGGCACTTCCCGGAGCAGAAGTTGCGCTCCCTATGGCCTGCGG
Source organism: Dehalococcoidia bacterium (assembly GCA_965261355.1). GTDB lineage: Bacteria > Chloroflexota > Dehalococcoidia > Lucifugimonadales > UBA3495 > VXOI01. The sequence goes on from OZ253464.1 coordinate 2,298,990, forward strand.
AGATTCAGAAGTTCCGGCCCGGCGCGATTCCCGCGAGAGGGGGCTGAGCGCCAATCTCTACGGGCAATAATAGCGGTCCACGCTATTCGGCACGGACAGATCTAAGTCGGTGCGGCTCAAACTGGCTGGAACGCATCCGCTGAACTGGTTGCCTACGAGGTACAGTACTTCTAGGCTGACGAGGTTGCCCAGATCTGGCGGTATCTCCCCGCTCAACTCGTTCTTTTGGAGGAACAGCCCTGTCAGGCTGACGAGGTTGCCCAACTCCAGCGGTATCTCCCCGCTCAACTCGTTGTTGCCGAGGCCCAGTAACGTCAGGCTGACGAGGTTGCCCAGCTCCAGCGGTATCTCCCCGCTCAACTCGTTCAAGGAGAGGTCGAGCACTTCTAGGCTGACGAGGTTGCCCAGCTCTGGCGGTATCTCCCCGCTCAACTCGTTCTCGCCGAGGAGCAGCAACGTCAGGCTGGAGAGGTTGCCCAGTTCCGGAGGTATCTCCCCGCTCAACTCGTTGAAGCCGAGGAGCAGCAACGTCAGGCTGACGAGGTTGCCCAGTTCCGGAGGTATCTCCCCGCTCAACTGGTTCTCGGTGAGGTCCAACTCGGTGACACGGCCGTTGCTGTCGATGGTGACGCCTTCCCATTCGCCCAGGGGCGCGTCACTCAGCCAGCTTTCATTGTCCTCCCAGTTTGGGCCGTCCGTTGCGTTGTAGAGGACAACCAGCACCTCCCGGTCTGGTTCGGGTGAAGTCGGCTCGGCGGTGGCACGTTCCGAGGGCGCCTCGCTCGCCGGCTCATCTGAGACGCCACAGGCCAGCAGCAGCAACGGAAGAAGCATCGTAAGGGCAAAGATTCTCAGGGAAAGCCGGGGTGTTCTCATCTCGATTCATTCCTTGTGTTTGCTGGCCCGGGGTGGGAAGGCGCGTCTAGTTGCTGGAACATCTGAATGTCCACAGGCCCTAAAAGTCTGGCCGGAAAGCCTTTTCCGGGGAGATGAATGGGATGAATTTCGGCAGTGAGGCCGACGCAAGCAGGGCCAGGGGCATGACTTGACCGAGCCGCGCAGGGACGAAGTCAAGGGCGGACCGGAGGGCCTTTGTGCGCAGGGAGCTGCCGCCACTGCAACCGCCGCCGGTGCCGCCTGGCAGGCCGGCCTTGGCCGCCACCAGGGTCAGGTTGGCCACCGTGGCCGCCAGGTACAGCTGGAATCTCGTCTTAACCCTGCCGAAATAGCGGGACTGGCGGATGCCCAAATGGACCAGTCGGGCCAACCTGTGTTCCACCACCACTCGGCGCGCTCGATATTCGTCGTACCCCGCGCTTTGTTGCAATGCCCGGGCCTCCTGCAACAAGGCTTCCTGGGGATGGATCAGCACCCACCGTCCCTTCCTGCCTTTGGCCGAGATGCACTGGGAGCGCAGTGGACAGGTCATACATTCGGACCCGTCGAACTGGAAGGCCCGCAAGCGGTGGACCCGACCCGCGGCATCCGTACGCCGTCCCGCCGGCACGATGTTGTGGGTGACCTGCCCCGCCGGACAGGTGCAACTGCCCGCCGCCAGGTCGATGACAAAGTCATCCTTGGGAAAGCGCTGCCGGTCGGGGCGGCCCGGCACCCGGGCTACCAGCCTGCGGCCCGCGTCGGCGAATGCTTGGCGGGTCCCGCCGTCTCCATAAGCGGCGTCGCCCATGGCCTCCTGCACCGGCACGCCGGTGTTGACCTCGCTCTCCTCCACCAATTCCAGCGCCCCCAGGTTGTCCGGAGCGTTGCCCGGCAACACCTCCACGGCGGTGATCAGCTGGGTGTCGGTGTCCACGACGATGGCCGCCTTGTGTCCGTCGAAGCGCCTCCTGCTGCTCTTGTGCCCGTGGCGCATCTCCGGGTCATGCACCGACACCATCCGGTCCTTGCTCACCCCACCCTTGAGGCTCACGCCGTCATCGCCGTCGCCACCCTTGCGCTCAATGTCCTGGAGCAGCAACTGCCCCAGCAACTCCGCCCCAGCCACTATCTGCTGACGCTGGACGCTGTCCTCAGCCAATTCCCCCTGTGCCAGCCGCGATAACTCCAGGAGCCGGTCCGCGTCTCCCACGATCCCAGCCAGCAGTGCCTGACGCGCCCGCTTGTCCGACCAGTCGATGGTCGCCTCTCCCTTGATGCTGGAGGCGAGATACCGCCCGTATCTCCGGGCCTTGGCCCATTTCCCGACGCTGATTCCCTCAACCTGCGCCAGCGCCCGCAGCAGATTGACGATCCCGTCGGCTAACAGATTGAAGGTGTCCTTCACCGCGCCCCGGCCTAGGATGTTGGTCGTGTCCAGTGCCACCTTCATGCTCCGCCTTTTCAGGTACCCCGACTCCCGGGCGAGGCGCAGGCTGGACTCGAATACCTCCCGCACCTTGTCGTGCAGGATCAGCTGGGCGCGAAACACCTGCAATGTGCTCTTGGCGAAGGGCCTGTCCTCCACCTCAATCCCCAACGCCACCTTCCAGCGGATGTCGAAGTCGGCCCGGGCCTTGGCCTCGGCGTCACTCACCTTGTCGTGGGACTGGAGCAGGAGGGCAGTGGCCAGCAGGCTGGGCGGCACGCTGTCCCGGCCGTTGTCGGCGCAGTAGAACACGGCGAAATCGGCGTCCCGGAACAACCGGCCCCGCAACGAGGCCAACAGACCGTAGAAAGTGTCCTTGCCCACGTGGTCAAGATACAGCCGGTCTGCTTCCCAAAGACCCCTCTGGTCCGAACGCTCTCCCAGCATTCTCAGCCCCCGCTACGCTTGTTGACCCCAAGTATAGCCACCACCGAGCTGACCCCACTTTCCGGCCAGATTTCTAATACTACAGTCGCAGATTAAAAACGGCTAGAATTGGGGCAATCAACGGGTGGTGAGGTGAGGCTGTGGTTGTTGTGAGGGATGAGGTTGCGGAGGTGGCTCGTTGGGCCGAGGGCATCGAGCGGGTACACGAGTGCATCGCGGGACGGTTCCGGCGTCCAGAGCCGCGCCGTCGGGCGCTGGACTATCTGAAGGGGTTGCTCAGCCCGGTGGAGCGCAAGAACGGCTGGCAATTGGCGGAGCAGGCGGGCGACGCCACTCCCGACGGGGTGCAGCTCTTGTTGTACAACTACCGGTGGGACGCGGACCTGGTTCGCGATGACTTGAGGAGCTACGTGATCGAGTATCTGGCCGACGCTGGCGCAGTTCTGGCGGTGGACGAGACCGGATTCCTCAAGAAAGGGGACAAGTCGGTTGGGGTGCAGCGTCAGTACAGCGGCACGGCAGGGCGGATCGAGAACAGTCAGGTCGGCGTATTCCTCGCCTATGCCAGTGCCAGGGGGAGGACGCTACTGGATCGGGAGTTGTACCTGCCCCAGGTGTGGGCGGAGGACTTGGAGCGCCGGCGGGAGGCCGGTGTGCCGGAGAGTGTCGGCTTTCGGACCAAGCCCCGACTGGCGCAGTTCATGCTGGAGCGGGCGGTGGAGTCGGGAGTGCCCTTCGGTTGGGTTGCTGGGGACGAGGTGTACGGCAACGACCGCAACCTGCGGCTGTGGCTGGAGCGGCAGGGCGTTCCCCACGTGCTGGCCATCAAACGCAGCGAGAAGCTATGGGCTTTGACGGACAGGGGACCGCGACAGGTGAGGGCCGACCGTCTGGCCTCAGGGGTTGAGGAATGCGCTTGGGTGAGGTGCAGCGCAGGGGACGGAGCCAAGGGACCACGGGTCTACGACTGGGCCACTGTGGAAATACGTCCCCTGAGGGAGCCTGGCAAGGGCTATTGGCTGCTGGCGCGGCGCAGTCTGGCCAACCCCGAGGAACTGGCCTACTACGTCTGTTACGGCCCGGCGGGAACGACCCTGGAGGAACTGGCGAGGGTGGCCGGGACCCGGTGGGCCATAGAGGAATGCTTTGAGGAGGCCAAAGGACAGGTGGGGCTGGACCAGTACGAGGTGCGGAGGTGGGATGGCTGGTACCGGCACATCACGTTGGCGATGTTGGCCCACGCTTATCTGTCCGTGATCAAGCATCGGGCCTTGGAACAGGGAGAAAAGGGGGCTGCTACGGCCCGGGTGAAGAGCTGATTCCGATGACAGTGCCGGAGGTGCGCCGGTTGCTGACCCGCCTTATATGGACGGAGAACCAACCGCCTGATTTCATCCTGTACTGGTCACGGTGGAGACGGCGCCACCAAGCCAGAGCCCAGAAATGCCACTACAAACGACGACTTTCTAATCTGCGACTGTAGTACTAAGTCGTCCGCCAGCGGCAGATCGTTCCGGTGCATGGCACCGTCGGAGTAGTACTTCCAAGCCTCCCCGTATGCGAGCACGGCACCCGCCGCAGCCGAGGGATCGCCGATCATGGTGCTGAACTGGGGTATAGCGGGCCACTGCGCCAGCTTGGCCGCCGCTCGGACGGCTTCCCGCGGGGCCATCGGGAAGGTGATGATTTCCGTCATGGAGGGCATGCCGCCGGGCGAGTTGGTCGACACCTGCTCGATGTCCGGCCTCGCCGCCGTGAACGGCTCGGCACCTGGCGTTGCGGTCGGCGTTGCGGTCTTGGTGGCCTGCCCGGCGGGGGCTCGGCGGGAGGGCCAGCAGAGCAGGCCAGCACCGCGAGGAATGCCGATGTGAAGAGCAGCAGTCTAGCTGCCCTGACGATTGTCAGCATTGCAGCTCCAATAGCCGCCGTAACTCTGCCCGGAACTCGTCCAGCTCGGCCCGGAACACCTCAGGTCTCAGGAGCCGTCCCTCACGGTGGGGGCCAAGCGAGGCTCGAGGTAGCGAGCCCCCTCCATGGAGGAGCCCGACTCCGCGTGCAGGACGTTCATCGCGTACTGCCACGGCTCACTGTCGCTGCCTAGGTACTGCGAGACCCCCTTGATCTCCACGACCCAGACCGGGGTGTCCGGCGGGGTGTTGGACCAGTCGCCTGCCCGGTAGAACCGTTGCGCGTATGCCTCGAATGTCGTCAGGCAACTGGAGGTTACCCCCTCTATCTCGACTGCCGAGGCTCCTCCAGGGGCAGGCCCGCCGGCGAGCCACCCCATCGCCCTCTCCGCCTCGTCCCGGCTGATGAGCCTGCCGGTGTGAGCCGGGGGATCCAAGTCGTAGCAGGCCGGGTCAGTGGTGAACGGCTGGGGTTCGCAGGGGTCGTGGCGTATGTTCCGGTGCCGGTCGATGAACACGTCGTAGCTCCGCCCACTGCCGCTGAGATTCAGGATGTCGACGCTGACATAGGTGCGCTCCAAGTAGAAAGCCGCGCCCGTGAACAGCACGCCCTCCCTGCCGGTCGCCGAGTCATAGGTCGAGGCGTGGCGGAGACACCGCTCCCATTCCGGCGGCATCCGCTCCATGTAGAACGCGGCAACGTCCTCCTTCGTGGTGCCGTTCGGGGCGCGGTAGGTGCGCAGAATGACCCATTTGTCCGGGGGCGAGACGGGGTTCTCGTTGCTCTCGGAGGGATGGGGGTGGTCTTGGGTTGCATCCGCTCCGGGGAAGACGGGCAGGGAGTCCAACAGCTCTCGGTTCCGTCCGGTTTCGTACCAGCCGAACCAGAAGACACCGACTACGACCACTAAGGCTGCGAGTACCGCTGCCGCGGTAAGTGCCAACAGCACCCGCTTCCTCAACTGAGTGCCCGCCAAGTCGCGTGGCCGTGCCCCGGAAACCTACTAGGCCCTGTGCCGGGGTCGTGAGCGTGTCCATCCAAGTCGGCGAGGAGCCTGTCAGCCCCGGGGTCGAGGCGGCGCGGGAATTCCAGTATTTCCTGCTGAGTCTCGCGTATCTCCCTCATGTCCTCTCAGTCCGTGCCTACGACGAAGATTTTGAGCACGAGGTATATGGTTAGAGCGACGAGGGCCACGGGCAATAAGACAGAGAGCGCTACGAACAGGTGGGCGGACGCGACCAGCAGAAGGGACAAGGCTTTCCGCAGCACCCTGCGCGGCTACCCAGAGATGCCGTAGAGGGCGGTTAGGTAGAACAGCACGAAAGATGGTTGTCCGTCGTCTTGGTGCTTGGTGGCGGATTTCCAAGGCCATCTGACAGCCATGGATTCTTCTGTGGCTGAAGTTGCTGTGCCTCTCGTATTCCCAACCCTGGGCGATGGCCACGGCTTTGGCGCCATGTGGGCGGCGGCGCCCCAACCCCTTTGGGACGCCTGATGCAGGTCGCCCTGGGTCAGGTACTCCCTGCTCTTCGCCAAGAAGTCGCGCGCCTGATTCACGTGGTCTGCAACTGCCTCAGTGTCGGATGTGATCAACGGTCCTCCTCCTGCCGGGGCTGTGCTGTCGGATGCGGCCTTTCATTCAGCTCCTAACCCAATCGCTGACGATTGAGGCAATTCCAACAGTTGTTGCGAGAACCGCAACCACCATCGGGAACCAGTTTACCTTCAGCCATGTGCGAAGAGGGTACTTGATTTCCTCTAGCCTTCTTATTCCTTTCGGCGTGAGTCCACTTATGAAAGAAGTGGGCACATTTCCGTCCGCATTACGAGGGGAGGCACTAACAAGAAGCCCGTCATCGAAGAGATGCGCGACAAGAGCATCGATTCGCCCCCTTATGTGGGGTCTGTCAAGAACCATCTTGCTCTTAGCTGAATTCCAAACGTCTGTGCGTGAAGTGTGCAGCACATCCTCAAGAATGTCGCGCTCCATCCGCGCCACGTCGAAAGCGTTTTCTTCTGGACGGCTTTTCATGGTTCGTCCTTCCGATGGTCTAGGTCGGTGAGCATTTGGATGACGGTCGCATTGAAATCTATTTGGCGACGCAATATCACGCTGTACGCCTTCATGAAAAGCCAGGGATTATGCCCCTGCCGCATAATCTGATGGTCCAAACCGTCGGGAATTTCGTTGTTTGTCAGCGATTGCTCGAATTGCTCACCGAACCAATCAGAGGACATCGATTCCGAGATTTTCAACCAAGATCCGAAGAACTGTTGATACCCTTCCAGAATCTCCATGCGCCTTTCCCAATTGTCCATTGATGCCATTACTTCACACCCCAATTTCCGATAATCTCGCCACGAGGTACTCGTGGGGCCGGCCGCCCTTGATGCGGTTGCAGCTTGAGCAAAACAGTTGCAGGTTTTCCAGGTGGTCAGTCTCGCCGCGAGAGCGGGGAACGCGGTGGTCTACGCGGATCGGTTGATGTAATCTCTGAGCGACTTCATATGCCGTTCCAACTCAGGGATTCCAATGTGCTTCGGGTCCCGGCCGGCGAGTTGGTCTACAAACCGCAGCAGGCTCTTGGCGTTGTCGAGATGGTCGTCTCGCCACCACTGGGAGCATACATAAAACCTGTCGGCGTACAGTTTGGTGTAGAACCTGTTTTGTCTGTCGTTATCCGACCCCCTTCTACCCGCTTCCCTTCGTCTGAGAAGTGGGAACCCGCCAAGTTGAAGGCCTAGGATGTTCTGCGTGTAGTCCCGGTTCATCAGGTTTTCAATATCGGTTTCTGTAAAGAGAGAGGGGTAGTCCTCCAAGAGTGTTTTCATCAGTTCCCGGACGATGGGTTGCACCTGGTCGGGCTGGGTTCCCTCACTCATATCGGCAGTTGACCGGCACCCCGGTTCCCTGGTCCTGACTGTGGTGTCTTGGCTGATGCCGACAGCAAGGCGGAACAGGGCCTTCTCCTCATCCGCCAGTTCCTCGTACGCGGCGACCGCTGCTCGTACCCGTTCGTTCCTCTGTAGTTCAAGCTCCAGCAGCATTCTCAGGTCCTGGCTGTACCGTTGCGTCATGTAGCCTCACGTCCTTTGGACGGGTGCTGCTGTCCGGCCAACCGGTTCCCACTGGGCTGGACAGACTTTCCCAGGGTGTTTTCTCAAACCACGCTCCTACATCTGCGCTAGGTTGACGGCCAGGTTGTAGGCGAACCAGCCGTCCCGGGTCCGGAAGCTCTGCGGCTTCGCGGTGTGGGCGTCCCGCACCAGTCCGAACCCGTCCTACCTGACCCTGAACTTCTTCCTGTCACCGGAGAAGTAGATGTGCTTGGTCGTGAACCCGAGGAGTCCGGTGTCTTGAGTGTAGCTCCCATCACGAACTCTGATTCCCCTGTGATTCTCATCTCATCTCGAGATTTGGGCCGGGTTCGCCACCGGGGTGTAGGCAAACCATCAGTCCTTGGTCTTGAAAGACAGGGATGGCCGGGAGTGGGGTCAGGTTCGGCCGGATTCAATTAGCGTTGCGATCCGTTCTATTTGCTCAACTATCGAGTTGAGAACAGCCTCGTATTTGTCGCCATGCAGATGGACCGGGATATAAATGTGGGTACCGTTCTGGTGTGCGTGGAATGGTTCCTTGAACAGTGCATCGACGACTTCCTGGCGCAGCCCATAGTCGTGCAGAGTAAACCAGAGAGGGTTGTGATGGTAAGTGCTCCAGTCCCGAAAATAAATGCCGAATGAGGAGCTTTCCACTCCGCAGAATGTCATGTATCGGACGCTGTAGACACGATGGACCGCCGGGCGGTAGGCTCCTCCTGGAACCGCCGCCCGTGAGTTCTCTATCAGACGTTCGACCGTATCGTCAATCAGCCCGTACAGGAGCGGCAGCGACCTTGGGAATTCAGGAGTCAGTGGACCGCGCTGTGTAGAATCGAAACCCCTCAGTTCAGCAATGTCCTGAAGTTGGTGTATGTCGTTCACCGTCTGGGCGACTGCCCTGCTGGCTTGGGCCGCTATGCTGTCCAAAAGGAAACGCCAACTGGTGAGGATCAGTTTGCGATGCTCGTCAACATCGCACCAGCGTATTTCCTGCTCCACATTTTCGTTACTCAGGTTAAAGCAAGCCTCCACTGACACTCGGTCCTTCAGTTCCTGCCAAAGCTCCTTCAGTCTGACTGGCGGGGCAACGAAGAGAAGCGCCGACTGTTTGTCCTTCGGCAGTCGGCGCAGGTAGGTTACAGGCTGGTTGCTGGTCAAGCCGGCCCAGAACTTGGCCTCCAGCAGCAGCCGTTCCTGCTCTGTTTCATCATAAGTCGCTAGGTCAGGAGTTCCACCGCCCCGTCTGCCTAGGTTCTGCGTATCAACTCTCTTGATTTCTCCAATGTCGACGTCACGGGTCAGCAGGAAATCACGCAGGGCCTGCCTGGAGGCTTCGGAACTGCTGAGGATGTGTCCCAGGGTGTGGGTGACGATCTCCTCTGAGCGGTTTACCAACTTGGGGGTTGTCATCAGGAACTACCTCCGAATTTGTGCAGAGTCGTCGCCGGTCATCAATACTCTCACTTCGCAATTCCCTCGTAGATTTCAGAGTGCCTAGTCGAAACGGAGTCGGATTAGTACTACAGTCGCAGATGACTGGCTTTAGGGCCGGAGGGCCTTGACGGCCGTTGAACTTGGCTTCGGTTTATGCGTCTGCGATAGAGGCAGAGTAAGCTGGTTAGACCCCTCTCTCACAAAAGATCTCGCCATGCTTACCCTGCGCGAGGCGATTCCACCGGTTCTAATCCCCTTCGCAACACTATTTCGCGGCCCGACTTGGCGCAAAGCTCAGGTCCTGTTGGTGGGGGCCGTTTTGGCCCCAGGCCAGCGCACCGTGGCCTCGGCCCTTCGCGTCATGGGACTCAGCGGCGACCGCAACTACGCCCACTACCATCATGTGCTCAATCGGGCGGCATGGTCGGTGTCTCAAGTCCTGCTGGTATTGCTGATCCGCCACTTGGACCGGGGCGATGACCCCCTGATCTTCGGTATCGACGAGACCTTGGAGCGACGCCGAGGTCCCCAGATCAACTTCACGCCGTCCGGCCTAGCAGCCTGTCTGAGGATTAGATTTTGGAGACGACAAGCGTCATAGTCTAATCTCATTGGTGAATAATAGGGTTAAATAAAACAGTAATCGTAATAGTTGGCTTTGGTGAAGACGATTTTCGTTTAGAACATTGTTTCTCGGACAGACTGCTAGGGTGCTGCGGAGCGTGGACCTGGCCACCCCGTACTTCCGTGCCACCGCCGCCACCGGCATCCCTCCCTCCACATCCTGCCTAATTGCGACGAGCTGCTCGTCGGTCAGACGCCGCGGCCGGCCCAGTTCCACGCCCTTCGCCCTGGCGGCTTGAAGCCCCGCCCTGGTCCTGCGGCTGATGTTCTGGCGCTCTTGCCTGGCCACGTAGGCCGCCATGCTGGCCAGGACGTTGCCCATGAAGGCCTCGGGCGAGTCGGGGTCCGCGTCCAGGTACTTCGTCCACTGGACCTCGTTGCCGGCCAGGGACCGCAGCCGGATGCCGCGGCGCTGCAGATCGTAGATCGCCCACATCGTCTCGAGGTAGCGCCGTCCCAGTCGGTCGATGGCGACAACCACCAGCACATCGCCCTGAGCGAGCTGCTGGTCCAGGACGTGCCACTGGTCGCGGCTGTTGTAGTCCTTGGCCCCCGATGCCGCGACGTCGGCGTACACCTGCGCGGGTTCCACGCCAGCGCCGACGAGCTGGCGGCGCTGGACGTGGGGGTCGCTGCCGGGATGGCCAGGCTCCTGGTCCCGGCTGGTGCGGATGTAGCCGTAGGTGGTCATTGGCCCATCTTATCCTTTTTCGCCATGGCGTCACGAGAAGCAGGTGTCAGCATTTTCGCCAGTGGCGAAATACGGGCGTTTTTCGCCTCAGTGGTGAACCGGCAGGAATAATCGACAGAGTCGGCAAAGGTAGTTGACGTTAATCAGGAGGGTCTGTTCTGGAGGCAGCCTCCGGAATTCTGGGTTGCCGGACCGGATGCGCGCTTCCAGTTGATGGCATTACGTTTTTCGTTGCCAGTTCGGGTCACACGCCGCTGGCTTGGCGCTGCGATTCGCGCTCGGCTTTCTGTCGTGCTCTTCTGGCGGCGTCTGATTTGCGGCGGCGCTGTCGGTGTTTTTCAGCGCAGACTTCGCACATAGTCTGGTCAGGTATGGCTGGCTTCCTACATGCTCGGCACAACCCAAGTGCTCTGGCGGTCAGGCGCATCTGCTGAGCGTTTTTTCTGTAGAATTCCTTCCGTTCAGGTGTTTGGTTTCTGGCCTTGTCGTAGGCTTTGCGTTGTTCCGGTGTCTGCTTGGGTCTCGTTATTAGTACCTTGGCGGGGTTAGGGGTCCGGTTGGGCTGGTCGTCGTTCTGTAAAGGCTGGGGCTTGGGGTTACTCGGTCTCCGGATTTCTGTTCGGGTGGGTTTCAGGAGAGTCGGGTATGAAGAGGGCCGGGTAGGCGGATTGCGATTGGGCCGAAAGGATTTGGGCAGGGAGATGCGGATGGAGAAGATTGTGCCTATCGCCCGCTTATGCGGGAATGACAGGTGACAAGGCCTCCGGCGTTTAAAACGCGATTGCCCTGCGGGCCTTGCCTTCCGGCGGCCCACTGGAGGAAACTCTTGCCCACAAGACTTACATTCACTGATGGAGAGGGCGCTTCCTGCCGGGAAGGCCGTGGCGGAGAGGCATCGGTATGCGAAGCAAGGACGAGGTTCGGGAGGCGGTCTGGTCGGCGATGGAGGAGGCGCAGGCGGCCCATGCCCGCAAGCTGCACGACAAAATTCCGCACTTTCGGGGGTGCGAGGCGGCGGCTGAACGGGTCGGCGAACTGGCGGTGTGGCAGGACGCGCGGGTCATAAAGGGCAATCCTGACAAGGCGCAGCGTCCGCTCAGGCAGCTTGCGCTGGAGCAGGGAAAAACGCTGTACATGGCGGTGCCGCGGCTGCGGCAGGAGCAGTGCTTCGTGGAGCTGGACCCGTCGGTGATGGGGGCATCGCCCAAGGAGGCTTCCACCATCTCCGGGGCGTTCCGGTGGGGACGGCCGGTGTACGTGGAGGAGATGCGGCCAGTGGACCTGGTCATCTCCGGGTCGGTGGCGGTGAACCGGATGGGGACGCGGGTGGGCAAGGGCGGCGGTTTCGCCGACCTGGAATACGGGCTGGCCATCGCCGCCGGGGTGGTTGCGCCGGAGACGCCGGTGGTGAGCACGGTGCACTCGATGCAGGTGCTGGAAGAGGAATTGCCTTTCACGCGGCACGATGTGTTCCTGGACTACGTGGTGACGCCCGACGAGGCCATCGCGTGCGGCGGCGAGATGCCGAGGCCGTCGGGCATCTACTGGGACGACCTGACGCCGCAGAAGATACGGCAGATTCCGCTGCTGAAGAAGCTGCAGGAAGAGGCGAAGGGCACGGGGTAGGCCCGGAGGAGGGACCGGAAATGGAGAGGGTGGCGCAAGCTTTAATCGTAAGTGGGATAATCTCCCTCGCAATCGGGGTAGTCATTACCTTGCTGATTGGCTATGTGATCAGGGATGAGAGTATTGCTTCGACGGCGGGTCTGCTGACAATCAGCATTGGGACCAATGTGGCAGGAGTTATTCTCGGTGTCGGATTCCCCTTGACCATTGTGGGTATCGTTCTTGCCTGCGTGTACCGGTCCGAAGTGGAAGACGGCGACTGGGACGATGGGGAAGAAGAGACGAGCGAGTGACCTGCCGAGGCGTTCCAGGCACGCTTGACCCTGTCATAATTCGGCCCTAATAGCGAGTCGATGGCGCAGCCGGGGATGGCTTCTTAAACAGGGGAACGACGAGCCACAGGCCGGCGACGATCAGCCAGAGCAGGAAGGCGATGCCGCTGATGCGATGGACGACTGTGGCGGCGTCGATCCAGATGAAGAGCATTGCGATGCCCAGCACCGCGACGATCACGGCGGTAACGCGCAGGATGCCGCCCATGCTCCACTGCACCGGGGCAAGGGCGATGAGTCCCACGCCGGCCAGGGTGAAGCCTATCGTGCCGGTTAGCCAGCGGATATAGAGCGCAGTTTCCTCGGCTGGCAGGACCGTCAGCTCTTCCAGGGGCACGTCCGTCGGCGCGGTTACGGCGAGGGCCACGGCGGCGGCGCCGGACACCGCCGATGCAATGCCGGACGCAGCCAGGAACAGGGCGGCCGCACCCATTGCCGCGGGACCGTACGATCGCATGGCCCTCCACAGGGGAATGGACGCGGCCAGCAGGGTCAGGCCGCCCACCAGCCGCGACGCGCCGCCGGTGCCGTAGGCGGCCTGGGCCGCGCCGATGGCAGCGAGGGTCTCTTCCGGGGTAGGCAGGTCGGCATCCGCGGCCAGGCGCGCGGGGACGGAAATGGCGGTTGCCAAGGCGGTCAGGAGCAGGAAGATTCCTGCGTTGCGATAAGCGGGTGTTTGCATAAGTATGCGAAGTGTTCAGCTAAGTTGGCGACGCCCTCACCCTAACCATCTCCTGGGACTTGCATCAGAAGTGCCGGTTGCATCAAGAGTCAGCCCACTCGACTGTATTAGGGCGAAAACGCGATTGAAAGGCGGAAAATAAAGGCCCCTGCCTGTGATGGCAAGGGCTTTGCAGTACAGGGGCGTAGCGGCTAGGAACTCTTTTCTTCCCTCAGGAGTTCCCGAATCTTTTCAAGGTCTTCTTCCGAGACTACCTTAGTAACCGCTTTTAAGACTTTTTGCCGTTCCTCTTGCCGCCCTTCTTCCTTTGACTTGTTCTTAAATATCTTGAGCGTCACCATACCTACTCTCCCTATACTGAGCGCGGCGATTGCAGTTGCAAACGAAACGCCCGAAATGTTGCCCGCTACTCCCATCGGGTTCTGCGTCTGCCAATCGTCCCTGAAAAAGAAGACGCCCACCGAGGAAACCATCAAAGAAAAGGTGAACAGCCCGCAGAAAATACCACCGAGTGTCTTGACGTTCTCCCTAACAGCATCGCTGAAGGAGAGAAACCACTTTTTCAGTTCTTTCCACCTGTCGGTCTAGGCCATCATGGGATAAACCGTCGATTTAATGTTATGGGATTATCTGGTCACTGTCAAAGGCCAGAGCATCGGCAGTTGCACTAAAAGTCGGCCAAAAACCGGACTTTAGATGCAAAGCCCTATCCACTTAAGGTAGAGGGGATTTCAGGAACAGAAGGGAAGAGGGCATCAACTGGATCCTACGGTCGTCAGATGAGGAGGTTGTAGCCGATGGGCAGGGCGGTGCGGCCGGTCAGCGCGTTGGCTAGGTCGGGGCCGCGGCCCTCGGCGACCGCCACGCCGGTGAGCACCTGGAGGGTGATCTGAACGCCGCTGGCAGGGGGTGTCGCCTCGACGCCCAAGGCGCGGGCGAAGTCGCTGCCATGAATCACCAGTTCCATGGTGCGGAGCTGGAGGTAGTCAATGAGTCGCATCCCGCCCTGGGGCGTGGCGAGAATGAAGTCGTCATCGAGCTCGTTGACCCGTTCTTTGGCCATGTTCAAAAAGCCGCGGACCATCATCTGGGGGTTGTCCATGATCTCCAGCCCGGCGGAGCGGCCCATCTCGGCGACCCTGGCTGGGTCCATGTTCTGCCGGACGCTGACAATCCACTGGGTGGTGGACTCGACGTCGACCTGGGGTGCAGGCTTCTCTGAGTATCCGACGACGGTGTTGATGGAGCGGTAGGTGTGGCCCGCTAGGTCGCGGAGTGTCCACTGGCCGAGGGCGTGGTTCTCCCAAGAGTCGATGTCCACGCCGTCCACCAGCTTAGCGAAGAACTCAGCAGACTCCAGGTAGGCTTCTCTGATTGTTTCGCCGAAGGTGCTCTGGGAACTCACGTGGACCTCCGTGTCGATAGCGATTGGGGCGGCCTCACCCCGACCCTCTCCCAGGGGAAGAGGGAATGTTACGAGGTAGGGAGGCTATGGGCTGCCGACGAGGTTTTCGACTTCCAGGGTCTTCATCAGGCCGCTTATCTGCTCCCAGGTATCGTCCTCGACGAAGATGCCCTCGCGGCGACGGCGCTGCTCGGTGCGGTGCTCGATTTCGCCGGGGTAGAGGACCTCGCTGAAACCGGCGGCCGGAGGCGAGTCCTTGACGAACTCGACGAACTCACCCATGTCCTTCTTGAACTCGTCCAACGGGCGGAAATGCTCGAGGTTGAAGGCGGCGATGAAGCAGCCGTCGTTGTGGCGGCCCTCCGGGTCGATGCCGAAGCCGAGGCCGGTGAGTAGGCCGGAGAAGACTTCCACCATGAAGGACAGGGCGTAACCCTTGTGGCCCTGGTCCACGCCGACGGGGAGGATAGCGCCGCCGGAGAAATAGTCGTTGGGGTCGGTGGTGGGGTTGCCCTCGCGGTCAACGATCCAGCCGACGGGGATGGACTCGCGGCGGTTGCGGGCCAGGGAGATCTTGCCCAAGGCGACGGTGCTGGAGGCCATATCCATCAGCACCGGGCCGTCGAGGTCGCTGGGCATACCGATGCAGATGGGGTTGGTGCCGAGCTTGCGGGCGCGTCCGCCGAAGGGGGCGACGTGCTTGGGGGCCGCGCCGGAGTCGGCGGTGATCAAGCCGATCATGCCCTCGGCTGCGGCCATGGTGGGGTAGTCGCCCAAGCGGCCGATGTGGCTCTGGCTGTGGACGGTGATGGCGGCGACGCCGTGGGTGCGGGCCTTGTCGATGGCCATGCGCATGGCGCGCTCGGTGACGACGAAGCCGAAGCCCCAGTTGCCGTTGATGACGGCGGTGCAGGGGGCCTCGCGCTCGACCACGAAGGGTGCGCCGGGGACGATATGGCCGACGTCGATGCGCTCGGCGTAGGTGGGAATCTGGATGACGCCGTGGGAGTCGTGGCCGCACAGGTTGGCCTTGACCAGGTGAGTGGCGACCGTTTCGGCCTCTGCATCGGGCGTGCCCTTGGCGCGGTAGATGTGGTAGGCCGCTTTTTCGAGGTATTCGGCGGAAAAGACGGGCATGGCGGAACCTCTGGCGGTGCGGTTGTGTCGGCAGATGGGCCGGAATGGTCCGGCTCGAAAATCGCTTTAAGTCTATCCCCGCCCCCGGCGGTTGTCCAGAATGGCACATCGCTGGGGGGAATTAAACGCCGAGTTCGCAGAGCAGGCGCAAAGGTCGCAGAAGGGTCTCTTCACGACAGGGGTCACGGAGAATACGGAGAAGGGATTTACATGGATGGACAGGATGAACGGGAATACGAGGTCTCAAATGCCGCCGGAATTTCTCCCTCGACCCAATCTTCTCCCGGTGGGAGTAGGAGTCTTTGAACACCTTCTGAGAAAGGCACCCTCATCGAAGCCCTCTTCGTGTGGGGAGCAGGAATCAGCCAAAATCGCATGGCTTTGAGGGGATGCCGTACGGCGCTTTGGTCTCTGCATTCGAGGGTCCTCTCGTGGTGATGTAACATTCTGTAATATTTTGTATCAAAGGGGCCTTTATTTGAGACAGGCCCTGCGGCGGGCCAGCGCACGCCACAGGTCTACGAATATCTGCAGAACTATTGTACTATTAGTGGTGCTTCGGGACAACAGGGAAATGTCAGTGGCAGGGGTGCCTGCATGGACGGCGGGGTGGATGTGGTGCAGGGAGGTCGTGGTGGCGGAGGCGGCCTGCCGGGCTGTTGTTGGGCGGCGAAGGGCCGTGCTATCATTTATGGCAGAGTGCCCCTGTAGCTCAGCGGATAGAGTGCCGGCCTCCGGAGCCGGAGACGAGAGTTCGATCCTCTCCGGGGGTACCATCGCAGACCCTCCTCACCTTCCTCACGCGATTGTTACGGGGCGTGGCCCAGCGGCAGGGCGCCTGGTTTGGGACCAGGAGGTCGGCAGTTCAAATCTGCCCGCCCCGACCAACTTTTTGGAGTAGTTGCGATAAAGTCAATTAGTTTGACTTTACCCGCACACCGTAAAATTGTGGTAAGTCTTCTGGCCAAGTCCTGAATCTTGTGCCGTGGTTACGGAGAGCACCACCTTCTTTCTTTGATATGCGCGTTGAATATCGATGCAAATTGTTCCTTTTGAGATCGCATCTATTAGCCGGTCAAGCTTGGCTTCTGACAAGAACTCAGCGGATTTGTACATGACGGTGCGCCCTTTCCTTGCCCCTTGGACGTGAATCAGATTCCCCAGCTTGCGAGAAAAGGTAGTCAATATCACGTCGTGTGGCCAATGGGGGACAATATCATCGTGCCCTAATCTTCTGACTCTGATTTCACCAGCGTCATTGACGACCTCAAGCAAGTCGGACTGACGGCTAATGGTGTGCCGGAAACTTTGCTGACCGTTTTGTCCTATCCAGCCCCAACGATTGATAATGGACCGGATCATCCGACCACTTTGTCGCGGGTATGGTTCCTTTTGAAACAAGGTAATGAAGGCATCGCCGCTTGAGAACTTAACCTCCCAACCTCCATCTTCTGGAACATCCGAGTTTGAGGTCTTCAGACCCAGCAAGTGTTCCAGGTACAAGCCCGGTGCACCGGTACCTTCGAATCCTTGGTCCTTTGGGATTGTAAATTCACGCTGCGCCAGGATTTCACTGAGCTTGCTCTTGACTCCTTTGGGTGGAGTGCTCATAGCTCCTCCGGTATTCGTCAATACGACGTATAGCCTGGTTGCTGTATTCTTGGGATATTTCTATCCCAATCCACTTCCTCCCAGCCATTTCAGCTGCAATTGCAGTTGTTCCTGAGCCCATCATTGGGTCTAGAACGACCTCAGCCGAAGTGGATTCTATGCACCTTTGGGCTAGCTCTACGGGAAATGCTGCTGGATGAGGGTTGTTGCTTTCTTGCGGTATGCTCCAAACATCTCCGGCGGCGTTTGCTTTGGGTGCCAATTGGAACTCTGGGTTGGCAATCAGGTAAATGACTTCGTAGGTAGGGAGGAAGTAACCCTTGTTGAAGTTGATTCCTCCCTTGCGCTGCCAAATTATTATTTGCCTAACAGGGAAACCCGAGACTATGTCCGTTCGATCCTGGAGCAACCCATTTTGTATCCGCCATTTGTGGTTGTAGAAGATAGCTCCGGTTGGCTTAAGGACACGCATCATCGAGGTCAGACACTGCCGCTGCCATTCAACGTATTCTTCGTGAGGCATCGCGTCATCGTGTCTGTCATAGCCATTGATTAGTGCTGCTTGAGGCCATTTCCCTCCGCTTCCGTTTTTCAGGCCGTTTCCAGTGCTGTTCTTGATGTTGTAAGGAGGACTAGTTACGACTATGTCGACCGATGCGGCGGGCATCCTACCCATTAATTCAACACAGTCCCCAACATGGACGCGATTTAACCAACCATCCAAAGGTTCAATGCTATAGGAGGATCCAGTTGGTGCTTGGGTCGCCACGGCAGAGCTGCTGAACTCTTCCAAAACGAAACCGACCTGCGAAAATGAAATATTGGTTCTAATCATACAGTTGCTTATGTAAAGCAGTCAACGGGCAGCTGTCAGTGTGGGCGGGGGTTTTGCCTTATAATGGCGGGCGCCATACAGAAAGCGGAGGGTCGAAATGCGGCTGGAAGGAAAGGTTGCCATCATCAGCGGCGGCGCTCGCGGCATGGGTGCCGAAGAAGCGCGCCTGTTCGCCCGGGAGGGCGCCAAGGTGGTCATCGGCGACGTGCTGGAGGACGATGGACGCCGGGTGGAGGCCGAGGTCACCGAGGCGGGCGGCGAGTGCGTGTTCGTGCGGCTGGACGTGACCAGCGAGGAATCGTGGGCCGCGGCGGTCGAGACGGCGGTGTCGCGGTTCGGCAAGCTGGATGTCGTGGTCAACAACGCCGGCGTGGTGGCCCGGGGCGTGCTGGAGGACACCACGGTCGCCGAGTGGGACCGGGTGATGGACGTGAACGCCAAGGGTGTGTTCCTGGGAACGAAGTTGGCGATTCCCGAGATGCGGAAGGTCGGAGGCGGCTCCATCATCAACATATCGTCGATGTCGGGCATGGTGGGTCAGAGCTACATCCAGCCGGTGTACAACGCCTCGAAGGGAGCGGTACGCATCTTCACGAAGTCCGCGGCCATCCAGTACGCCGGCGAGAACATACGGGTGAACTCGGTGCACCCCGGCCCCATCGATACGCCGATGGCGGGCGATCGGCTGAACGATCCTGAGCTGCAGCGGGAGGCGGACGAGCGGAGTCCGCTGGGCCGTACGGCGCATCCGATCGAGGTGGCATACGGGGTGCTGTACCTGGCGTCGGACGAGTCGTCGTTCGTGACGGGCGCCGAGCTGGTTATCGATGGCGGTGCGACGGCGCAGTAGGAGCGAGCGATGCAGGAACGGACCCTTGACGGGAAGGTGGCGATAGTCACCGGGGCGGCCAGTCCGATGGGGCTGGGGCGGGCCATGACCGAGGCCTTGGTGCGCGCGGGGGCTCGCGTGTCGATGATGGACGTCAACCCGGACTGGCTGGGGCAGTCGTCCAACGACATGCGGGAGATTGGCGGCGACGACTGTGTGATGACCCAGGTGGTGGATGTGACGTCGGTGCAGGAGGCTGAAGAGGCAGTGGCCCGCACAATCGCCGAGATGGGCGGGCTGCACATCCTGGTGAACAATGCCGGCATCGCGCCGCGGAACATGCTGATGGGCGGCGAGACCCGGAACAACTTCTGGGAGGTGTCGGCCGAGGAGTGGGAACGGGTGATGGCTGTTAACGCCGGCGGGCCGTTTTACATGACTCGGGCCGTGGCTCCGCATTTCTTGGCGCAAGGGTGGGGCGCATCATCGGCGTAACCACCAGCCTGAACACGATGTACAACCCCGGCGGGACGCCCTACGGTCCGTCGAAGGCGGCCCACGAGGCGTTCATCGCCATGGCGTCGCGGGAGCTGGAGGGCACGGGCGTCACGGTCAACGTGCTGGTGCCGGGCGGGATGTCGAACACGAACCTGATTCCCGATGATGCCGTTCACAGCCGCGAGAGAATGATCCAGCCCGACGTAATGCGCGCGCCGGTGGTGTGGCTGGCCTCGGAGTCATCCGACGGGGTAAACGGTCAGCGGTTCATCGGCTACTTCTGGGATGAGTCGCTGCCACTGGAAGAGCGGATCGAGCGCGCCGGTTCGCCGGCGGCTTGGCCGCAGCTGGGGGCGCAGGCGGTGCGGCCGGACCGGTAGACACAGGCCTGCGTTTCGGCAGCAACGGGCGGTCGGCAACTGGGGTTCTCGTCTTTCACGGGATGGCGGCGGATGGAGCCCCTCAGTCAAGGAAGAATTGATTGCAAAAGGCAGGCTTCGCGCCTGCCTTTTCTCATATCCGGCTGCAATTAGCGTTGACAGTCCAAATACCCGATGCTAACATCCCGTTCAACTTACGAGAAGATAGGAGATTTTGTACTAACAGGTCGAAAAGTAATAGATGAATAACACTGATTCATCAGTATTGAAACGCAGAATGTTACTAAAACCGTAATTCCAAGTATAATCCGAGAAGGCCCGTGGATAATCCGATCGTGGAGGTCCAGCAGTGAGGTTCACAAACGTCAAGGTGTTAATCCCGTTTATTCTTGCATTGGCGTTGGCCCTCGTAGCTGCCTGTGGCGGGAACGACGAAGCAGCCACCACGGCGCCAGCAGCGACAACCGCACCCGCGGCCACGACAGCGCCCGCAGCGACGTCGGCGCCCGCAGCGACATCGGCCCCGGCCGCCACGTCGGCGCCGGGCTCCCCTGCAGCGACGGCTGCTCCCGCCGCAACGCCCGTGCCACAGGCCACGGCAGCCTCTGCGGCTCCGTCGGCCGCCACGCACACGGCTACCGGCGACCTTCGAGTGGCGATGGCGACCTTCGGCAATGAGCGGTGGCTGGCTGGCGCATCCGCTGGTGCGGAGGATACCGCCTTCCACTCCATCTTGGAAAACCTACTAACTCGGAATCCAGAGACAGGGGACAATATCGGGGAACTGGCGGAGTCGTGGGAAGTCCGCGACGGCGGTCTCGTCTGGGAGTTCCGGCTGCGCGAAGGCCCGCAGTGGCACAACGGGGAAGGCCCAGTGACCTCTGCCGATGTACAGTTCTCGTTTGAGCGGTATGGCGCCGAGGACACCGCCAACTCACGGGCCGGCGTGTTCCGCAAGATCGGAGGCTATGAGACTCCCGACCCGCAGACCATCGTAGTCAATTTTAATGAGCCGGAAATCCTCTTCGGCGGCGACCTGAATTCAGGCATCCCAGGAGTCCAGTACATCTACCCCAAGGACTACAACGATCGGGTCGGAGACGCGGTCGCCGACGTGGAACCCATAGCATCCGGCCCCTACAAGTTAATTAACCACGACCGGGGCGTTCGAATGGATTTCGAGGCGGTGCCGGGGCACTGGAAACTGACGCCCGCGTTCGCCAACATGAGCTTCCTCAAGACGGTGGAGAATTCCACCCGCGTGGCCCAGATAAGGGCAGGAACGGTGGACATCATTGACATCGGCGTAGATTTCGCCAACGAGCTGAGGGCCGGCAACGTGCAGATCAAGACCGTGCCGGGCTTCGCCACCGTGGGCATCACCCTGGGCGGACAGTGGGATACCAAGGATACCTACGACCCGACGGTGCCTTGGGCCCAGGCGGACAAGGACAAGGCTTACAAGGTGCGCAAGGCGCTGTCTCTCGCCGTAGACAAGGAGACGGTGGTGGATGTGGCCTTGGGCGGCCTGGGGCAGGCCAACGTGTCCCTGCCTTTCTATTTCTCTGGCGAGCCATGGACGCTGGATGAGTTTGCGCCCATCGGGTACGACCCTGACGAGGCACGCAGGCTGCTGGCTGAGGCGGGCCACGAGGGGTGCTGGGAGTTCACCATCAACCTGGTGCCGTGGCCGGGACGCGCTTTCCTGCCCGCGGTGGGTGAAGCTGTGGCGACCCAGTGGGAAGCCAACCTGGGATGCCGGATAACCCGCCGGCCCTTGGACCGGGCGGTGTTCGCCACTGATTTCCGGGAGCGCACATATCCAGGGGTAGCAGTGCCCTACGCCATGCCCTTCGTGGGGCGGGAACCGTGGCAGTTGCTGCGGCTCAACTCCCACATTGACGGCACGGCAATGCTGGCCTATGAGGACCGCACGTTCAGCGATTACCTCGACCAGTTGGGCGCCACGGCGGACTTCGACGAGCGGGTGGTCCTGTTACAGGAGATGGGGCGGCACATGTACTCCCAACTGCCGCGCGTTGAAATCGCCGAGGTGTTCGGCCTGTACGGCATAGGCGAGAACGTGAAGACCTGGGCCACCGCTCCTGGCAACGGCTTCATTCACAACACGGCATACGTCAACCTGAACTGGGCACCGCCGGGACAGCCGGTGACGCTGGCCGAGTAGGTCAAGTCATACTCGAGGGCGCGGAAGAACCTGCGCCCTCCTCAATTTGCACCCCTCTGTAGGTAGAAGGGAAGAAGGGCGGCGCCATGACACGCTACATCGCGCTACGGTTCCTTCAGGCAGTCGTCAGTCTGCTGGTCGTGATGACCATCGTCTTCATGCTTTCCCGGCTATCAGGTGACCCGGTACAGCTCTTGGCCGACATCAGCGCCAGCGAAGAGCAGATGGAGGCCATCCGCAAAGATTTGGGCTTGGACAGGCCATTGGCAGTGCAGTGGGCCACCTACGTCCGAGACATGTTTGTCTTCGACCTGGGCGAATCAGTAATCAGCCGCCAGCCGGTGCGGGAGCTGATCTGGCAGCGGCTGCCCAACACCCTGCAGTTGGGCTTCGCCGCCATGGCCATCAGCATTGTCATTGGCCTGCCCATCGGCATTTATGCGGCGGTGAATCGCGGGACGCGGTGGGACGGCATAGCCCGGCTGTTCGCCGTGCTAGGCCAGTCCATGCCCTCCTTCTGGCTGGGGGTGCTGCTCATCCTCATCTTCGCAGTGGTTCTGGGCGTGCTGCCCCCCGGCGGTAAGGAAAGCCCTGAAAGCATCATCCTGCCGGCCTTGTCCATGGGATACCTGACCACTGCGGCGATAATGCGCCTGACCCGGTCTAGTATGCTCGACGTGCTGAACGCAGAGTACATCAAGCTGGCGCGCATCAAGGGACTGAGCGAGACCAAGGTCATCTGGAAGCACGCGCTGAAGAACTCCCTCATTCCAGTCATCACCTTCTCGGTGGTGCTGTTCACCCTGTTCCTGGGTGCAGCCGTGGTTACGGAAACGGTGTTCGCTTGGCCTGGGCTGGGCAGCCTGATTCTGGATGGTGTGCGGACCCGGGACTACCCACTGATACAGGGCGGGGTGGTGGTGTTCAGCGCCATCTACATCCTGGCCAACCTGCTGGTGGATATTCTCTACGGATATCTTGATCCGAGAATAAGGCTGACCTGACCGGCGAGGAGTGATCCGTGGCCGTAGTTGTACTGGAAGGACAGGAACGAGGCCCCGCAAGCTGGGCGGCGCTAGCTCTGGCCGGACTGCGCCAGTTGCCGCTGATCCCAGTGGCCATTCTGGTGCTGTTGTTGGTCACCGCCATCTTCGCCGACGTCATCGCGCCCCATTCGCCGACCCGAGGAGAGTTGCGTGACAGCCTGCTCCCCCCGGTGTGGGTTGGGGACAGCGTGGTTGAGACCAAGACCGTGGTGGACGGACGGGCCACCGATTTCCTGACCCAGATCAATATCGCCGAGGCCGGCCGGGACATCGAGTCGGGAAGGGCCCGGGTTGGCGGAGGCGGGGAACTGGTGGCGGGCGCTGAGTTGGAGGTCCTGCGGCCCAGCGGCTCGTGGAAGTACATTCTCGGCACCGACATTCAGGGTCGCGACGTGCTTACCCGCGTGATCCACGGCACCCGGCCCTCCTTGATAGTCTCCATAGTTGCGATCCTGGTGGCGGGGAGCATCGGCACCACCATCGGGCTGATTGCCGGATTCCGGGGCGGGCTGGCCGATGCCATCCTGATGCGGATTACCGACATTGTGCTGTCGATGCCACTCATTCTCATCGCGGTGGTGGTTGCTGCCATCTCTCAGCCTTCGTTGCAGAATATCATCATCATTATTGGGCTTCTGCTGTGGCCCCGATTCGCTAGGCAGGTGCGCGGCGAGGCACTTGCGCTTAAGGAGCAGGACTTCGTGGCCCGGTCGGTTGTGGCGGGCAGCTCCGGGCTGCGCATCAGCCTGAAGCACATCCTGCCCAACATCGTGCCTTCCCTGCTGGTGATTTCCACCTTGCAGGTGGGCTACGTCATACTGCTGGAGGGCTCGCTGAGCTTCCTGGGCGTTGGAGTGCCGCCGCCCCAGCCGGCCTGGGGTCTGATGATTGCCGATGGGCGAGGCCTGTTGCAGACGGCTTGGTGGACCGCCCTGTTCCCGGGTATCGCCATGGCGCTGACGGTGCTGGCGGTCAACCTGTTCGGTGACTGGCTTCGGGACAAGCTTGACCCACGCCTGCGCCAGATTTAGGCGGTACTTCCGACCGGCGACGATCCTGGCCCGCGGGGGTGGCGGATTGCCGGTAGTCTGGCGCGATAATCGCTTTTCGTAATGCTATGCGCTGTTCATTATTATTCTTGAATCAGTATTGACATCGCCTAGTCCGGCGGCTTAAATGGATAGGTCAGAAAAGGGCAAGCGTCCTTGCGTCTTCGCTTGCCCGCTGTTCACATACTGAAGGACTCCCGGAGGGAAGAACCAGCGTACAGAAAGCATTAGATAGGGAAAGACAGACCCGCGAAAGGTAAAGACTCGAACGAAGTCGAAAAAGGAGGAATGGATGACGCAGAACGCAGTATCCCAGGAAGAAATTGCACTGATGGCGCACTTGTTGCGGCGAGCAGGCTTTGGCGCCAGCCGCGACGAGATTGAAGCCCGGGCGAGGCAGGGCTACGACAGTGTTGTCGATGAACTGCTCAACCCCACCGATGATCCTGGCATCGAAGAAGACCTGTTGTATCGCGCCTACCCGTCGTATTTTGATAAGGCGGCTATCGAGACGGGGCAGACTGAGATCGTCTACCGGATGATCAACAACAAGCACCAACTCAAGGAGAAGATGGCGTTGTTCTGGCACACCATCCTCTGCGCTGGCGACAACAAGGTGGACAACGCCCGCACCACTTCCATGCAGTACGACACCTTCCGCGACAAGGGGATGGGCAACTTCAAGGAGCTGCTGCTCTGGCTATCGACCGACCCGGCGATGCTGTACTACTTGGACAACATCGAGAGCCACAAGACCGCGGTGAACGAGAACTACGGCCGTGAACTGCTGGAACTGTTCTCCCTGGGCGTCGGCATGGACAACGAGTTCAACTACTCCGAGGATGACGTCAAGGCTTGCGCCCGCGCCTTCACCGGCTGGAACCTGGCCCCGACGATTCCGGTGTTCCCCTACGGCCGCACTCCCTTCGAGTTCCGTTTCGACCCGGCCGACCACGACTACAGTGAAAAGACCTTTCTGGGCGAGACGGGCAACTGGAACGGCGACGACGTCGTGGAAATTATTTGCAAGCAGCCTTCTGCCGCCCGTTTCGTGGCCCGCAAGCTGTATGACTTCTTCGTAGCCGACGAGCCCCCGGTCCCGTCCTGGCGCCTGGCTGAGCCCCGTGACATCGACGCCATCAAGCAGCTGGAAAAGGCCTACTTCGACTCCGGCTACGAGATAAATGAAATGCTGCGGGTGCTGTTCAGCAGCGACTTCTTCAAGGACGAAGCAGTACGCTACATGAAGGTGAAGAGCCCGGCAGAAGTGGTCATCGGCACCATGCGCATGGCGCAGGACCACACCGAGCCCAAGCCCGGCCTGTTCTTTGTCGCCATGGAGCCGAAGTACATGGGCATGGATCTGCTGAACCCGCCGACGGTCGAGGGCTGGCACATGGGCCGCGAGTGGATCAACAGCGGCTCGCTGATCGACCGCATCAACTTCGCCTCCAAGATCCTCGGCGACACCAGCCTGCCCGGCGTGCAATCGATGGTCGGACGGTTGATGGACCAGGGCGAGACCCTGTCTGCCGAGCAGATGGTCGATGGCTGCCTGGACCTGGTCGGCCCGCTGACCATTTCCGACGAGACCCGCACCGAGTTGGTGGGGCACGTTGCCCAGGGTGGCGAGTTGAGGCACAGCACCGACGACGAGAAGGTTGACTTCGCCCGCCGCGTCGGCGAGACCTTCCAGATGATCGCCACCACCTCGGAGTTCCAGTTCGGCTAAGCCGCCGAAGCAGGGAGGGGAGCGAATCGCGAGATTATGGATTCACTCCTCCGGCCCTCGAAATCCAACTACACAGACAATCAAAACGGAGGATTAGCGATGGTATCCACCAGCAAGGATCCGGTCCTGGCTGTAGTTTCCCTGTCCGGCGGTAACGACGGGATGAACACGGTTATCCCCTACAGCAACCCGCGCTACCGGGACTACCGCCCGACCCTGGGGATCCCCGAAGAGATGATCGTCCCGCTGAACGACACCCTCGGCCTGCACCCGTCCATGGCTCCCTTCAAGAAGTACTGGGACGAGGGCAAGCTGGCCATCATCCAGGGCATCGGCTACCCCAACGGCAGCCTGTCGCACTTCCGCTCCATGGACATATGGGCCACCTGTGAGCCGGTGGAGCTGGGCATTGAGGGTTGGCTGGGCCGCTTGGTCAAGGAACTCGACCCGAACAAGGAAAACGTGCTGACCGGCGTCAACTTCGGCCGCGGGCTGCCCCGTGCGCTGGCCATGGAAGGCGTTCCCGTCGCCTCCGTTGGCGACCTGAGCAGCTACGGCCTGCTGACCGAACTGGAGAGGGAAGAGCAGCGGAACGAGGCACTCGACCTCTTTGGCCGGATGTACGGCCCGGCCATCGGACGCGGCGCGGTGGAGGACTTCATCCGCAGCACCGGCGTCGAGGCCATGATGGGCGCCGACATCCTGGGCACCGCGCCCGGTATGTACCACGGCGAGGAAGAGTACCTGCTGGGCAACATCGGCGGCTACCTGCGCGACATGGTGCAGGTGCACAACGCCAATTTGGGCACCCGGGTGTTCTTCACCACGGCTCCCTACAACATCTTCGACACCCACGCCAACCAGGCAGTCGGTCAGTCCAACCTGCTGAACGATGTGGCGAAGAACGTTGACTGCTTCATGGCCGACATGCGTCACCACGACATCAGCGACAACGTCGTAACCCTGCTGTACTCCGAGTTCGGGCGCCGCGCCATGGACAACGGCTCCGGCACCGACCACGGGACCGGCGGCGTGGCCTTCGTCATCGGCGAGAACGTCAAGGGCGGCCTGTACGGCGAGTACCCGTCCCTCGAGCCCGGCGACCTGGAAGACGGCGGCAACCTGCTGCATAACAACGACTTCCGCTCCACGTACGCCACCCTGCTGGAGAACTGGATGGGCGTCGACTCCAAGCCCATCATCGGTAGCACCTGGGAGAAGCACGACTTCATCTAGGCTGCCGTTCGGGCCCTGGGGGCCTGAACTAACCAACGGTAAATGAGCCGGAGCGCGAGAGGCACTCCTGCGTTCCGGCCAGTGAAAAAGAGAGTATGGTTATGCCAGAAGAAGTCGAAGAAGCCCAGGCCGAAGAAGGGCACGGTATGATCCAGTTAGTTCTGGGAATTATCCGGGCCGTGGTGTCCGCCATCAGGTCCGTGGTAACCGGCGCTGTGGATGCAGTCAGGGGTGTCATCAGTTCGCTGATGGAATGGCTGGTTTCAGCGCTCAGTACCGTTGCCCAGCAGGTTATCACCCGCATAGCTACTGACGTCTAGAATGTTGCGGGCGCATTCGTCCGCAGCAGCAGTAATTAAGGAGGCAAGCCGTGGCAAGTGTATTTCTCGGCATCAATGACCGGACGTTCACGTACAAGTGGGTCGCCGGTCGGTCCGAGTTCCAGGGTACCGGTTTCCGGAATCCGATGGATTTCGCTTTCGGTCCCGACAACTCCATCTACGTCGTGAACCGCTCCTACGAGTCCCGTGCCGATGGCACCCGCATCAACCTGTTCGTGCTGGATGAAGACGGCACCGAGCACTACGTAACCGAGTTCGGCGGCTATGGCGAGGGCCCCGGACAGTTTGTCTGGCCCATGTCCATCGCCCTGGACAAGGACACCAACGTATACGTGTCCGACGAATATCTGCACCGCATCACCATCTTCGACAAGGACGGCAACTACGTCGGCCACTGGGGCACCCATGGCTCCGGCGACGGCGAGCTGGACCGCCCGGCGGGCTTGGCCATCCACGACGACGTGCTGATCGTGGTGGACAGCCGCAACAACCGGTTGCAGAAGTTCACCCTTGACGGTAAGTACATCTCCCAGTTCGGCAGCGCCGGCTCCGGACCGGGCGAATTCAATACCCCCTGGGGCATCGGCTTGGACAAGGAAGGCAACATTTTCGTGGCCGACTGGCGCAACGACCGTGTGCAGTCCTTTACCAACGGCGGCCAGTGGCTGGCCAGTTTCGGGCAGCCGGGCACCGGCGGCGACGCTTCCATCGCCCGCGAGCATGGCGGCATCCGACTGGTAAGCCGTCCGGTGGGCCTGTTCAACCGCCCGACCGGCGTGGCCGTTGACAAGGACGGCGACGTCTACGTGGCCGACTGGCTGAACAACCGGGTGCAGGTGCTGACCCCCGAGGGCCGGTTCATCACCGAGTTCACCGGCGACGCAGCACTGTCCAAGCTGGGAGAGCAGAAAATCGAGTCCAACCCGGACATGGTCCGCCAGCGCAACGGCGTCCGCGACTTCACCCCCGAGAAGGTCCTGTGGGCCCCCGTGGCGGTGAAGGTGGACGACAGCGGCCGCGTCGTCATCGCCGACACCACCCGCCACCGCTTCCAGGTCTACCAGAAGAACGACGCTCCGGTACTGGTCTAGGGAAGCGCGTCCTCTCCTGAAGGAGCGGGCAACCGGCAAGCAAGCGAAGGGCAGGTCTCAGACCTGCCCTTCTTTCTTTTAGCGAAACGGAGCTTTCTTCTGGTGTTTGCGGAATGGTCTAGCGATAGGCGGCGAGGCTCTTCTCCGGGTCGTACACCGGGCGGACGAGATCGAAGGTGTCGGCCGTGTGGCAGTACATGCTGCCGGCCAGCCGGCCCGTGGGCTTCATCAGATGGTGGTTGATACGGTGGCCGTCGATGATGTCGTCGCGCACGTGCATCATTACGATGGTGCCGATAACCAGGCCGTGGCCGGTGTGTTCATCACCAAGGTTGATGACTTGGTTTAGCTTGCACTCCATGTTGACCGGCGACTCGGCCACTCGCGGGGCCTTCACTATTTCGGAGGGCACCGGTGTCAGACCGGCAATCTCGAATTCGTCCACATCCTCGGGGAACTCGGCGGAGGTGCGGTTCATCGCCTCGGCGATATCGTCCACCACGATGTTGACCACGAACTCGCCGGTCTCTTCCACGTTGCGGAGGGTGTCCTTGCCCTTGTAGTCAACGCGGCGCGCGGAGCCGAAGACTACGGTTGGCGGTTCGGGGCAGACGGCGTTGAAGAATGAGTAGGGAGCGAGATTGTACTCGCCATCAGTGGACCGGGTGGAGACGAAGGCGATGGGGCGTGGCACCACCACGCCGGTCAGGACGCGGTAGAAGTTTTCGAAGGTCTTGGGGTCTACTTTCAAGACGGTACCTCGACTTGGGCGGAAATTTTGCATCGATGATTATAGATGTTGGCAGCCGATATTGGGAAATCGAGCGGGGCCCAGGGCAGGGTCATTTAATTGTTGGGGGAGAGGCCGATGAGGGATAAGGACTCCCAGGGTTTCCAGCCGTAGTGTCGAAGGGCTGCTGATATGTTTTTGACTCCGCTCAGCCTCAACAGGCCTATTACCAGGTTGCGCAACGCCGCCAGCAGTTGCGGCGCCGACCCGGTCCTCACTTGGCTCAGGTCCTCGCCGAATACCACATACCGCACCCAGTGCAGCCTGTTTTCTATCCTCCAGTGCCCCCGCCAGATCTCCAGCAACCTGGCAGCATCCGCCTCTTCCGGCGGGAGGCTGGTGATGGCGTAAGCCCGCTCCACCGTCTCCCTGCCCTTGTGCCTCCTGGTTCGTTCCACGCAGCAGACCTGCCCCAACCCCGGCCAATCCAGGTACCCGTTCAAGGCTGTCGATGCCCACAATCGCCGGTGTTCCCACCGGTCCCCGTGACGGCCCTCCAGGCACGCCTCGCCAAAGCTCTCGCCCCAAGGCGGATGTTCGAACAGCAGACTCACCGCCTCTCTCACCCCAGGCTGGTTGTCCTTCACCACCCAGAAGTAGTCCCCGCCTTGCTCCAGGATGCTGCGGCTCAACTCCCGCTGTGCGTAGAGGGCGTCCCCGGTAACCACCCTGCCTTTGAGTTCCAGTTCGGCCAGCAGTCCGGAGGCCATCCCCAGTTCACTTTCCTTGCGATCCCCCCTGACCCCCCTTTTGTCCCAGTACCAGGCCGCTCTCCCCAGCATATGCCGCCACCAGCCTGACCCCGGGCAATTCACCGCCGTGTATCCCCCGCAGGGCCTTGCCGTCTATGGCAATGGTGGCAGCCCCCTCCCCCAGGCACTCTTGGGCCCAGCGGCCCAGCGCTGCCTCGAAGGCGTCAGCGTCCAAGCGCCGAAACACATGATGCAAGGTGGCCACGCACGGGGTTCTCTCCCGGCTGAATCCCAGAGACTGGGCAAACTGGGGATGTTCCCGGCCCCACTGGGCGATGGCGTACAAACTCCTGGCGCCGCCCAGCATGGCGCATACCGACAGAGCCAGAACCGCCGGCAAGGGATGGCGCACTCCCTTGGGGTTCCGGGGATCCTCCACCTCACTCAGGGCATCCAGCAGTCCGGGCCCCCAATCGCCAACACTCCCATCCCACACAACCTTCCTCCACACTCCCGGTAAATCTCACCTGATTATCCAACAACCCAAACGCCCCTTTCTACAATTAAATGACCCTGCAATGGAGGAGATCATGAGATCAACCTCGCACAAGGCGTCTTACGGTGAGCCGACGTAACCTCGGGGTAAAAAGATTGCGCGTTAACTACATTTAACGTGCATTCTTTGAAAAGTCACGCGGGCAATTGCCGAGCGTCTTCAGAGGTCTCAGATGTCACGCCGAACCGTGCTGATGTCCAACATCCGGAGGGTGGCAGGACCTCAAAGGGCCGCGGTCTACCTCATCACGACATAGTTCCAGCCACGGTACAGGGTTCGGCCGCGGAACTCTTGCCGACTACTCACGCTGACCCCCCCACCGCCGGCGGGTTGGCGGCCAGATCAACCGTCGTCAGCATGTTGAATGCCACAAAACGCGGGTCCGGGTCGTAGAACAGCCATTGCTGCGTTCGTCTGTCCAGCCACCAGACCTGCTGCAGCACCCGCTGGTGGTCATCACAGGTCCGGGCGCGCGGCCTAACGGACATTGATGTAGTTCCAACCCGCGCTGATCTGCTCACCCCGGAATACCTGGGCCCTGGTTACCCTGACTATCAGGATCACCGGGGGAGTGACCAGCCGCAGTGTGTTGAACTGGGCGAATACCGGCCTCGGGTCGTAGAACGTCCACGACTTGTCCTCGTTGTTGAACCTCCAGACCCGCTCCAGTGTCCCGTTCTCCAGCAACGGCGCGAAGACCCGGGTGACGAACTGCTGGCCGACCAGCGCGGGCAGTCGCGGTGGACCGACGGCGGCGGCGCCGCCGCCGAAGGAGAAGCTACCACCCCCACCCCCACCGGTCGACGTCGTGGTTGTAGTCGTTTCTTCCTCCCTCTCCGGAGGTGGTGGCGGAGGCGGAGGCGGGCGGGTGCTGATCGTCAGCGTGGCCTGAGCGGGAGAACCGGCGATTACGCCCATGGGCAACGGCGTGCCAAACTCCAGCAGCACGTTCTCGCCGTCATCAGACTCGGTGTCCGGAAGCGCGCTGAAGCTGAACGACTGCTCGGTGTCGCTTGGATCGAACGTGAGGCTTTCGGGCAGTCCGGAGTAGTCGACCTCGGTGGCCCCGTCCCGGTGGGTCTTGACCAAGTGGATTGTGAACGTCTGCCCGGCGGGGGCGTTGAACCGGACTCTGACGGTGACGCGGTTCCCCTCGGCCAACGAGTAGGCTGCGCGTTCGAAGCTGACCATCACCGGCGGACCCACCTCGGTGATTCGCAGCTGGACGCGGGCCGGCGGCATCACATGCGCGTCGGGCGGCGACACGGTGCCAGTGACGTTCACCACCGCCGCGACGAGGCCCGTGAATCACCAATTCGCCGGTGCTCTGCGTCTCATTCGCTGCGAAACTCAGGACGTTGTTCGCGCTGGTCTCGAATTGGCCAGGGATTGGCGGGAAGGCCGAGGCCCAGACATTCAGGGTGAAGGGCGTTGGCGAGGCTGGTGACACGGTTGCGGCCACCGTGCTCATCCCGCGGTTCTCAGGTATGGACGTCTGACTCAGGATCAACGTGACAACCGGCATGACGGACGTCTCGACCGATTGCGACGCCGACCAGGGTCCGTCGCCCTCATCGTTCCCCGCCCGCACCTGAACTTCGTAGGTGGAAGCTGGCATCAGGTCAGCAATCGTCGCGCTCGTTCCGCTTACGTCCCGGGGGCCGTCGGTGAACGTCGATTCGCCGACCAGTTTGTAGCGCAGGTCGTAGTCCTCGACTGTGGGGCGGCCGGGAGTGGCGGGCGCCATCCACGTCACCTCCAGTCTCGTCGATGGCGACAAAGCGGCCGTGGTCACCGTCGGCGCGGCCGGTGCATCAGGTGGCTCGTCCACATCGATCACGTCGATCGTCACGTCAATCGATGCGGTGGCCTCGTCGTCCGTCACAATCACCGTGACCTCGTAGCGCGTCCGCGCCTCATGGTCGTAGGTGACGCCGGACCGGGTTCGGAGTTGACCGCTGGTAGGAACAACGGTGAAGAGGTCGCCGTCCGGGCCGCCCAGCGAGTAGGCCAGCGTGTCCCCCGGATCGACGTCCGTCGCCGCGAGTGGGCTGCCGATGTTCCTGTTTGGCGCTGTGTTCTCGGCAAGAGATCGTAGCGCAGTCCGGCCCTCCTCGAACACCGGCGGGTTGTTGGTGAGGAGGGGGACGGCATCGCTGGCCAGGATCGTGATGACTCCGACGCCAAGGGAAATGGCTCCATGCAGGGCACGGACCACGATGCTCTCGTCGCCTTCTTCCTCGGCGTCGTCAACAATGCTGATGGTGGCTGCGACCGAGCTGGAGCCTGCGGGAAGGGTGAGCGCATAGGGAGCCGTCAGCATTTGCCTTCGCGAATCCGCGACGGTGAAGTCGACTCCCGCGGTGGCCCCACCAAGAAAGGCGAGGTCAATCGTCTGGTCGGCGGCGAAGGTGGCGTCGCCATCGAGGGTCAGGGTCAGCGCCACCGTGGCGCCTTCACCCACCTCGTCGTCATCGATCGCGAAGTCGAAACTCGCGGTGTCCGCATCCGTGATCGTCACGGTCGTCGTGGCATTGGTTCCCAGTGTGACGCCCGTGGGCAAGTCGCCAAAGGTGAGCGCAATCGTCTCGTCACCCTCTATCAACGCGTCATCGCCAAGTGGAACGGAAACGGCCTGCCGGGCCTCACCGCTGCTGAAGACCACCGAACCCGGGGCGGTGTATTCATCCGCTGACGCGGTGCCATCACCTGTGACGACGATGGGAATCGTGATGCCGAAGGGCCACACGCGAGCCGCGCTCAGGCCCACCTCGACCGAGGCCGATGCGCCTTCCATCGCGGTGAAGCTCGTCTCCGTAAAGGACACGCTCACCGGCGATTCGATCGTGTACGCATTGGGGACCACCGACAGCATCGCGCTGTCCGCGGTACAGATGCCGCCCGAGGCGCAATCCTGGTCGGCGAGGAGCGTGAGCGTGATCGGGCTGTCGCCGTCCGGCGTCAGCGTGAACAGGTAGGCGTTCGCCGGCTCACCCGCCGCGATGTGGGGAGCGACACTGGCGATGCTCGCGCCCGTGACGCTTACAGACAGACGGCGTATCGGCGGCGAAGTCCACCACCGGTTCGCTGAGAAGGCAACCACCACCGTCGGCGTGTCAGTCTGGCCGAACGTGAAACGGGAGGTGTACTCACTCTGGGGCAACGCTGCCGCCAGCAGTTCGGCTGGCTGCTCCAGCACGTCGAAACCCAGAGGGTAAGTGCGGCTTGCGTGCACCGCTCTCTCCAAGGGCGCGCGAGTGATCGTCAGCGACAGCAACTCCTGTCCCATCGTTGGGTTGTATTCAGTCGCTGTTGTGTCGGGAGGGTTCCTGAAACGACTCAGCGTTGAACCCCAACTGATGAGCCAGCTGTGGTTGTCCATCGGCACCACCTGACCCTGGAAGGGATTGAAGAAACTGAACGTATCGCGTAGCGAGTGGTGACGCACAAACGTCGCCGTGCCCCGATCAAGATCAAGCGCGTACTCCACGACCCTGCTGAATACTTCGTCCGGACGGCGTGGCAAGCCGGTTGCCGGGTCGGGCCGGCAGTTCCAGCCGTTGTCATAGAGGAGCAGGTGGCCGTTGGGCAGCAGCCTAGCGGAATGCTGCCCGCAGAACTCGCCGTACGGGTCGCCGATGATCCGAAGCGAGGGCTCGAGGCCGAGCGCTTCCCAGTCCGCGTCACTGCGGTGACTCGACCCCAGTCTCCATTGCACCGCTCCGCTGGTCCCGTCGATCCTCAGGATCTGCGAGCAGTTCCGCAGCGAGACGACGAGGTCTCCGTCCACCAGTTGCAGCGAGTTGAGATGGGCATAGTTGGCGGGAAACTGATGCAGCATGCAGTCACCAAGATACACATGGTCGTACGTGCTCCAGAAGAATACCTGGTCTCCTTCCGGCGTCACTTCCTCGATGAGCGAGTCCTCCGCAGGCTCCATCGTGCCGTAGGGATTGCCGTGGCGATCCACGAACTCGCTGAGATCATGCTCGACGGGCTCGTACGCCATGAAGATGAAGTTGCCGTTCTCCTTGATCAGAAAGTCATGCTGGTCGGTGTGCTGGATCGCGGACGTCGTCGTCACCCGCCGCACCTCGTCGAAGTCGTGGTCGAGAATCGCGATTTCAAAGTCGCGGCGGGCGCCCCACGGCGAGTGGAACGGTTCGGGCAGGATCAGGGCGTAGGAATACGGGAACTCCTGGTTGTCCTGCGGTCGGAAGTGGTTCACACGAGGGCTATCGACTCGGCGAAGAACCCTGGGCACGCCGTTGGCGTCGATCACCAGTAAGTGTCCCTGGGTGCCGAGATTCACGCCCCTGGGTTTAAACTGCCTCCGATCAGCTCGGTCGAGCTTCCCGGCCGCTTGACGACGCGAATGAACGGATCGTCGCTGTGCATGCAATGCACGACGTAGGTCGTGCTGGCGCCGGCAGCGTTGCTCAGCGTGATCAGGATGTCGTCGTCGCCATCGAGCTGGTCCAGCTCGACCACCGCGTTCTGATTGACCTGCTGGGTCCAGTTGACCGCGAGCCGCGTCGTGGCGTCACTGGTGGACAGCCTGAGTGTCAGCGTCCGGGAGGGGTCGCAGCCTACGGCGTAGTGCAGCGTGCCGGGGTCGAACGCGGGGTACATCGCGCGGCCGCCGCCCCCGCTCGCAGCCAGCGACGATAGCTCCAGCCGCAGCGGGCTCGCTCTCAGCGTCATTGCCCCGGTCGCAATCTCGGTTCCGTCGTGGCTGGCCGTGACCGTCAGCGTCTCCTCCGGTTCCGCCATGGCGTCGTTCACGATGGTGATGTAGACCGCGGCAACGCCTTCGCCCGCCGGGATGGTGAGTGTGTAGGGCGCGGATAGTGTCCATCCGCTGGTGTTGAGCAGGGTGAAGTCGTCTGCCGTCGCCGTGCCGCCGAGGGCTAGCGATATCGTCTGGGCGGTCGTGAAGCTGACGCCGTTGGTGATTTCTACCGTCACTGCCCCGCCCCCGCCCTCGGTTACCTCCTCAGGGCGGACACTCAGGACGAAGCTCGGCAAGTCGTCGAGTACGACTACTTCAGCCGTAGCCGTGCCCGCCGTGGCTTGATAGCCGGCGCCGGCTTCGATCGTCACGGTCACGGTGCTCGGATCCTCGACGGGGGCGTCGTCCTCCGTCTCCACGGTGAGGGTCGTGGTGCTGGCGCCTGCCGCGAAGGTCGCGCTTGTCGGTGGTCCGGAGCTCAGCATGGAGCCGGTCTCTTCCACCGTCACGTCGACAGTCAGTTCAACCGTCGTTGGTCCGTCCCGTTTCAGTGTGAAGGTGGCATCCGCGCCCTCGGTCACCGGGCTCGCCCCCGCCTCCACCGATACTTCGACGATGTTGGAGACCACCACCGTGTAGGTTTCGGTGGTGGCGTCGTCCTCGGCTGTCACTTTCACCTTGATCGTGTTTTCCCCCACGGCCAGCGATACCTGCTGGCCGCCCTCTGCCATATCAGCGTCGTCGATGGCCGTGTCGTCCGCGTCCAGGTATTCGACCGTGGAATTGCTTTCGTTCAATGTCGGCGTGACCGTGATCTCGTCAATGCCGCTGGCGACCAAGGAACTGTAGTCATTTGTGGCGGCGGCGAACGCCGGAGTCAGGCTGATCGCATTGTCGTCCGCGTCCGTGAGGACAAGATCGCTCAGAGTGGCGTCGGTCTCTGCCTGTACGCCTGGGGCTAACAGGCCGACGCACACCAGCAGCAACCCGGCTGCCAAGGTCCACCACACTGCCGCGCGCGGGATGCGGAAACGAAAACCAGGGGGAAAACCGGGGGAGGAAGCAGGCCAGTGTCCGAAGGCACCGTCCGATGAGCGAACACGGGCAGGGCGGTCGTGATGCAGGGATGCGGTCTGGTCCGCGCCGGACAGGAGAGGTTCAGGAGACCTACGTGGGCCTAGCGGGGACTTGTTGTCTGATACGTGTGCACTGGTTTGCTCGGTAGAAGGTGGCAGGGGTCCGGCGCCC
The DNA here is from genome assembly GCA_965261355.1 of Dehalococcoidia bacterium. Lineage (GTDB taxonomy): Bacteria > Chloroflexota > Dehalococcoidia > Lucifugimonadales > UBA3495 > VXOI01. The sequence continues at coordinate 2,335,537 of OZ253464.1, forward strand.
GGAATACTTTCATTCATGAGGTGCTTGTTTGGCATGAGGTGCTTGTTGGGGCGGTTGGCAGGGAGTGAGATTCCTGTTATTCTCTAGTACGAAGAATACCTGATTATAAGTCTGCGTACATCGGGCAACAAGATGTATACAAACTAGGTAGACATCTCAGCATGATTGAAATATCACTCAATATGCTGATGATAACTCATCTTATATAGGAGTTGATTTCATGACTATCTTATATTTCGACGTGTAAGCGGCGGAGGTAAATTGTCCCGTGCGGGCGGGTGATCGCTGACAAACGGCTGTCGAAGGTCAGGATAAATGTCCGCCTAAGTGTTCAGCAGAAATGTCCTTTGGTTAGTACTACAGCCGCACATCCAATACACGGGAGACTTGGAGCCTGGTGACTGACATGCTTCAATCACGTGCAAACACCAAGTCCGTAGCTGTATGTTGGCGATTCTCTGAAATATCCGCCCTGTGCCGGGCAACTGCGACTGTAGTATTAGTACTACAGTCTCACTTTAGGCAGGCGGCGGTTGTAGTGGCAGCGCTGGGCTGTTGCTTGGTGGCGTCTCCTCCACCACGACCAATACAGGATCAAATCAGGTGGCTGTCTTTCCGTCCATACGAGACGGGTGAGTAGTCGGCGCACCTCCGGTACAGTTAGGGGAATCAGCTCTTCATCGAGACCGTAGTGGCCCCCTTTTCCCCTGCTCCAGTGCCTGATGTCTGATTACTGTCAGATAGGCATGGGCCAGCATGGCCAGCGTTATGTGCCGGTACCAGCCATCCCAACGACGGACCTCGTACTCGTCCAGCCCTACCTCTCCCTTGGCCTCCTCAAAGCATTCCTCGATGGCCCAACGGGTTCCGGCCACCCTGGCCAGATCCGCCAAGGTTGTTCCTGCTGGGCCAAAGCACACGTAGTAAGCCAACTCTGTAGGTTTGGCAATGCTGCGGCGGGCCAAGAGCCAGTAGCCTTTGGCCGACTCCTGCAGAGGCCGTATCTTCACCATGGTCCAGTCGTAGACCCTGGGTCCCTTGGCACCGTCGCCCGCGCTGATCGTGCTCCAATCAGCTACGTCAACTTGCGACACGAGACGGTCAGCCCGAATCTGACGGGGTCCCTTCTCGTCGAAGCCCAGAGCTTCTCGGTGCTCTTGATTGCCAGCACGTGAGGAACGTCCAATCGCTCCAGCCACAGTCGCAGCTTGCGATCATTGCCGTAGACCTCATCCCCGGCAACCCAAGCGAAGGATACTCCCGATTCCACCGCCCGCTGCAGCATCAGTTGCGCCAATTGGCCCTTGGTGTGAAAGCTGACGCTCTCCGGCACCCCAGCCTCCTGACGCCGATCCCAGTTCTCCGCCCACACTTGGGGCAGGTACAATTCCCGGTCCAGCAAGGTTCTGCCTCTGGCACTGGCATAGGCCAGGAATACTCCAACCTGACAGTTTTCGATCCGGCCTGCTGTCCCGCTGTACTGCCGCTGTACCCCAACCGACTTGTCTCCTTTCTTGAGGAATCCAGTTTCGTCCACCACCAACACTGCGTCAGCGTCGGCCAGATGCTCCACGACGTAGCTTTTCAAGTCATCACGAACCAGATCCGCGTCCCAACGGTACTGGGACAATAGGCGCTGCATGCCGGCGGGAGTGGCGTCGCCAACGTGCTCCGCCAGTTGCCAGCCGTTCTTACGCTCCACTGGACTGAGCAGACCACGCAGATAGTCCAGAACCCGCCGGCGCGGCTCCGGCCGTCGAAACCTTTCCGCGATGCACTGGTGCATCCCCTCTATGCCATCGGCCCACCGTTCCACTTCCGCCACCTCGTTTCTTCCAACAACCACCGCCACACCTCATCAACAAAGAACCGGCTCGATTCTATCTGTTTTAGGCCGTGTGGTCTTGAATGCTCAAACCCCTTATGGTGTTCGGCACTTAGCCATTGATATCCTCGATGAAAATCATTCCCGCCATGGGTACAATTACTTCATAGCCACGTGGTGTGGAGAGTGGCCCTGTTTGGAAGTGATTCTCACTTTGAGTGACCGACAATGGAACCTCATCGAACCGATTTTGCCCGATGGACCGGGTAAGCCGGGCAGGAACGGCAACGACAACCGCATGTCGTTGGAGGGGATGATTTGGATTTGCAGAACTGGTGCTCCTTGGCGGGACTTGCCGGAAGTGTTTGGTAAGTGGGACACCGTGTATCGGCGATTCCGGCGCTGGGTCGCCACCGGTGTCTTTGACTCCATCTTCGACGAGATCGGGGATGAGCTGCATATGCTATCGGCCATTAGGGACGGAAAGCCAACCGCCTCATTTGACCCTGGCCCCACCTCCTCGTTGCCACTACAACCGTCGCCTGCCTAAAGTGAGACTGTAGTATTAGTACTACAGTCGCACTAATTCTGATTTGGTAATCCCGGCCTCGAATTCGATTTGATTTAGTTGGGATTGGAGACTTTGGCCATAGCCAGACGTTGCGATTTTTGGCCGTCCGACGCCCCAAGCGGCCATCTGCGACTGTAGTATTAGGGCCTGTGGACATTTGATTGGCTGACTGCATCAGTCCCTGCCTCCCAAGATAGATACAGCGACTCCGTTCTGGTGCTCCTTCGGATCGGATATTCCATCTGCAGGAGTATCTGGCGGTCGACACGTCGCCAACGGGCCTCCGTCAATGCCGGCCAAGAATCGTCGAAGCCGCTCACCACCGCTTTTGCCTGCCTCGCAGGGGAGAGCAGGGTCTCCAACAGTGATTCGGATTCAACTGGCAAAGCCCGAAACGCTGAGTACCATTTGGGGTCGACTCCGGTAGGGGGCAGAATCGTACGCTAAGGTCGCTATCGGCGCTTTGGCCACCAGTATTCGCCGGTGAGCAGGATGTGGGCCCACCCAAGGGGTGAGATGTGGGCCAGGAACTCGGGCTCGACGGTCAGCCCGGCGTGTTTCCGCTGTCTGACCGCTTCGCCGAGATGGGCGGTATTCCAGTGGATGACAATGGCGGCGAGCAGGTTGAGCCCGGCCATGCGATAGTGCTGGCCCTCGCTCGAGCGGTCGCGGATTTCGCCTTGGCGCCCGATCCGGGGCGCGTTCTTGAGCGCGTGATGAGCCTCGCCCTTGTTCAGGCCCATGCTGGCCCGGTGCTGCATATCGGCGTCGAGCAACCAGTCGACGATGAAGAGCGTTCGTTTGACCCGTCCGATTTCGCGGAATGTGACGGCCAGTTCGTGCTGGCGCGGATGGGCCGCGAACTTTCGCAGCAGCCGGCTCGGCGGAAGAGCACCGCTGTCCAGGGTGGCAGCAACCCGCAGGATACCAGGGCAGTTCTGCGCGACCACGTCCTCCCGGATTGCGCGGGATGAAGCAATAGCCGAGCAGGGATGTGACGGCGAAGAAATGGTCGGTGAAACCGACTGAGTCTGCGTATTGCTCGCGGATGCACCGCCCGGCCCTGGTCATCAGCAACCCGTCGAGAATATAGGGCGCTTCGTTGACCGTGGCCGGGATTGTTTGGGTTGCGAAGGGTCCGAACCGGTCCGAGACATGGGTATAGGCCTTGAGGCCCGGTTCGATGCCATAGCGGGCGTTGACGAGGTTCATCGCTTCGCCGTGACGTGCGGCCAAGAAGAACTGCCCGTCGCCGGAGGCGGTAAGGCCCAGGCTCCAGAGGCGGACCATGGGCAGTTGCGTCTGCGCCTCGATCACCATGGCCAGGGCCCGGTTTATCGCCTCGCTATCGATATGCCAGCGCGAGAGGCGTGAGATCGGTGGGCTCCGCCGGGATTCTCACGCCGTCGTCGAAGTTCCGGCTGAACCGGTCCAGCCAGGCCGCGACGACGGTGTCGCAGACTTGGACACGGTTCAGCAGCACGTTCCCAGCCCGGCCAGGACATGGAACTGCCGGTCATCTTGACACTGAAGATGTGTTCATCCCGGATCGCGCACTCATGCAGGATAGAATCCTCGCACAAGGCCCCTTATGGGTAGTACTCAAATCCGGGCCTAGTACTACAACGACGGGTTCAGGGTGGAGGGTCCATTCTGCCTTCACAGCGGGCGGAGCGGCGTCTCTCGTGGGAGCGGCGCGCCCGTTCGTTGCGTAGCTGCGTATCCTCCAGCCACAACAGCAATTGATCGGGCCCGAACCGCTCCCGGGGCAGCATCTCACGCACCACCCGGTACACCTGCGGGCGGGTGATCCGGGGCATCTTTTTCCCCCCAATCCTGCTGCAGGCCCAGCAAGAACGCTCCGCCCAGCAGGCACATGGCTATGTGGTGATGCCAGCCTGCCCAACTCCGGGTCTCGTATTCGTCCAGCCCCACCTCGCCCTTTTCAGTCTCGAACTCCGTTTCTATGCGCCACCTGGAACCGCCCACGTATGCCAGAGTCTCCAAAGTTGTGTCCTCGGGTGCGTTGGACAGGTAGTAGCGAGGTTCGCTGCCGTCCAGGTTGCGGCGGTAGACCGCCCAGTGGATTTCGCCGGGCTTGCGCCTCCTGGTAACCCGCACCCGCTGGACGCTGAACCGGTAGGTGCGCGGCCCTTGGCTTCCCTCTGCCACCGTTATCTCCCGCCAGGCCTCCTCCGGCAACTCATCACTGCGCTGCTCCATGGTCCGGCGCTGCCCATCCCGCAGCCTGGGTTTGCGGGGGCGCCCGAACCCCTGATATTCCGGACTGGTCCAACCCGGCTCCAAAGGCCAAGCCGTGGTGCCGCCCGGAACGTCCAGCACGTACCGCATACCCATGGCCGCCAGTCCCTCCCGGAATGACGGCGACATCCCGAAGGCGTCATCTCCGGCAACCCACCCGGCCTCCAGATGGCCCAGTTCCATGGCCTGCGCCAGCATCTCCAAGGCCAACTCCGTCTTCGAACGGTAGCTGCGTCTCTTCGCCGGCACCCCCGCCGCCGCGCACCGAACATCGTCCGAAGCCCAAACCTGGGGCAGATACAGCCGTTTGTCCACCAACGCCCGGCCCAGCGGGCTGACGTAGGCCAGGAACATCCCGGCCTGGCAGTTGGCCACCTTCCCCAGCCTGCCGCAGTACTGACGGGCCACTCCCGCCGATTTCCTCCCCTGCTTGGGAAAGTCGCTGCCGTCGAAAACCCACACGGCCTCGGGATGCCCCAGCTTGGGGGCCAGGTATTCCTGCAACCGCCCTATGACTGCGTCATCGGACCACCGGGCCTCGGTGAGAAAACGCTGCATCGCCCGGGCGGAGATGCCCACCGATTCGGAGAGGTTCTCGGCGTTGCGTCGCTCCCCGGCTTGCACCAGCAGGGCTTGAAGATAGTTCCGGCTGTGCTCCCTCCACTGCTTGCGTCCGAAGGAGGCCGCAAAGAAGGCGTGAATTTCCTGAAAGCTGTCGTAGACCCGCTTGAAGCTCGCCGTATCCATCACCCAAACCCCCCACCATCATCTGGCCAGCTATCCTACCAAACAACTCGTCGTTGTAGTACTAGGAGCCCGTCCGAGAAACAGGGTTGGCGAGCCGTTGGGGGTATGATGGAGTGGAGCATCAGACGAGCGGAGCGGTCAATGAGCAAGACCTACCTTCCCTACGATCCGGACCAGCAGTTGCTGCTGCCAGCGGCCCTCCAGGAATGGCTGCCCGAGGACCATCTGGCCTATTTCATCTTCGACGTGGTGGACCAGTTGGACCTCTCGGACATCACCGCCCGCTATGAGCAGGAAAGGCGGGGCGGCCCTCCCTACCATCCCAGGATGATGGTGAAGGCGCTGCTTTACGGCTACTGCACCGGTGTGGCCTCCTCCCGTCGCATCGCCCAGAGGCTGCACGAGGACATCGCCTTCCGGGTGCTGGCGGCCAACAACACGCCGGACTTCCGCACCGTCTCCGACTTCCGGAAGGACCATCTGGAGGCGTTGGGGAACCTGTTCCTGCAGGTGCTGGCGTTGTGCCAGCAGGCCGGGCTGGTAAAGCTGGGGCACGTGGCCCTGGACGGGACCAAGGTGAGGGCCAATGCCTCAAAGCACAAGGCGATGAGCTACGGGCGGATGAAGGAGAGGGAGGAGCGGTCGCAGGCCGTGGTGACCGCGAGTCCCAAGGTGATATCGGCGGTCCCGCCGGGCTGCACGGTGACGTTCCAGTTCCTCGTCGAGTTGGCGGTGCGCTGCGCGACGGCGGTGACCGTCGCGCCGGTTGCGACGAGTGCGTGGTCTTGCAATGTCGTTGCCGTCAGGGATACCTCTTCGCTGAAAGAGACCCGCAGCATGAACTCGTCGGCACCGTTGTGGGACGCAGGGATATCTGAGAAATACGCGGTGGGTGGTGCGAGCGGCCGGTTGGTGGACGCCTCGGTGTCCTCGGCCGCGGTGATGCTCACGCTAACGGTTGCGCCGACGGCGAACAGCTCGGTGTCGGTCTGCCACCAGTAGCGGCCAGCGCCCGCCGTTGCGGGTAATGAGCTGTCCGAGGCCGCGAACTCCTGATCCCCTGCGGCAAGCGTGAACTCGACGGGCAGCGCGGGGGTGGTGGCCAGGTACAGGCCGCCGGCCTGCTCGATCAACGCCAGCACTCGATAGGTGGTTCCGTCCATCTCGAAGTCTCTGTCGGACACGGCACCCGTTTGCGACCATGTGGAATAGCCAATCATCGGCGGGGAGGGACGGTTGTAGGCGCCTACGGTCACCTCAGCCGACCACGTCGGCACATCAGCCTGCTCCTGTTCCGCTGGCGTCTGTTCCGGCGTCGGCTCAGGGGTGTACGTGGGCGTTGGCTCCGGTGCAGCGGAGGTCTCCACCCCTACGGAGGCAGACCTCTCGCTCAAACCTTGAGCGTTTCGAGCCCTCAACCGATACCCATACTCTGTAGACGCCACAACACTACTGTCCGTGTAGCTCGTGGTCGTGTTGCCCGTATCGTCTTCCACTAGCTCAAACACCCCACGCCCATCCTCACCACGCTTGCGCCGTAGCACCTGGTAGCCTGTGACGCTGGAGTCTCCGGGGTCTGTCCAAGAGATGGTGACCGTGTCGTGAGCGACCTCGGTGACCGCTGGACGGAAGGGTTGCGCAGGCACCCCCTGAATTGGCCCAGAAGTCGTGTCCGCTCTGAGGAGGCCGCTCCAAGTGCTCAACCCCGCTGCATTGCGCGCCTTTACCCTGTAATGTTAATAACGGGCTTAAACTGAGCCAAAAATTACGGACTGGAATTGAGCCACCTCGATAGCTTGTAAGCGGCGGAGGTAAATTGTCCCGTGCGGGCGGGTAATCTCTGACAAACGGCGGTTGCAAATTGGACCGTCCGCCGCCATCCATAAGGGTTGTATCCGACCCCTTGGATGGTGTGACGGATGTACAAGGTGGAAGTATATCTGCGGGTTCGCCGGGCAGTGATGGTGGAGGGCAAGAGCATTCGGGAGGTCTCCAGAGAGTTCGGTCTGGACCGGGACACGGTGCGCAAGATGCTGACCTACTCCGTTCCTCCGGGCTACCGGCGACAGACTCCGCCAAAGAGGCCCAAGCTGGAGCTCTTCACCGGCGTCATCGACCGGATCCTGGAGGATGACCTCGCGCGCCCCAGGAAGCAGCGCCACACGGCCAAGCGCATCTTCGAGCGTCTCAGGGACGAGTACGGCTACGACGGCGGATACACCACAGTCAAGGACTACGTCAGAGAGAATCGCCGTCAGACCAGGGAGATGTTTGTCCCGTTGTCCCATGCGCCGGGACACGCGCAGTGCGACTTTGGCGAGGCCCTGGTGGTCATCGGCGGCGTGGAGCGTAAGGCTCACTGCTTCGTCATCGACCTGCCCCACAGCGACGGCTGCTTCGTGAAGGCCTACCCGGCTGAGACCACCGAGGCCTTCCTGGACGGGCACGTATCAGCGTTTGCCTTTCTGGGCGGAGTGCCCCAGAGCATCCTCTACGACAATACCAGGCTGGCGGTGGCGAAGATACTGGGGGACGGCCGGCGCCAGCGCACCCGCGCCTTCACCGAGCTGCAGTCTCACTACCTGTTCGAGGACCGGTTCGGGCGCCCCGGCAAGGGCAATGACAAAGGCAAGGTAGAGGGCCTGGTGGGGTACGTGCGCCGAAACTTTCTGGTGCCGGTGCCGTCCTTCGAAAGCTTCGATGCACTCAATGCCTACCTGGAACAACGATGCCTGGAGCGAATGGACCGCAAGCTCAGGGGACACACGGAGACCATCGGTCAGCGGATGGAGCGGGACTTGGACGCCCTGTTGCCCCTGCCTCCGGTGGCCTACGACGCGTGCGACAAGCAGGCAGGCCGGGTGAGTTCCCTGTCGCTGGTAAGGTACCGGACCAACGACTACTCGGTGCCGGTGGCCTACGGATATCGGGACGTCCTAGAAATCTGGCCGGAAAGTGGTTTGAGTCGCCGAGCATTTATAATTGGGGTCAACAAGAGTAGCGAGGGTTGAGAATGCTGGGAGAGCGTTCGGACCAGAGGGGTCTTTGGGAAGCGGACCGGTTGTACCTGGACCACGTGGGGAAGGACACCTTCTACGGTCTGCTGGCTTCCCTGCGGGGCCGGCTGTTCCAGGACTCCGATTTCGCGGTGTTCTACTGCGCTGACAACGGCCGGGACAGCGTGCCGCCCAGCCTGCTGGCCACGGCGCTGCTGTTGCAGACCCACGACAAGGTGAGCGACGCCGAGGCCAAGGCCCGGGCCGACTTCGACATCCGCTGGAAGGTGGCTCTGGGGATTGAGGTGGAGGACAGGCCCTTCGCCAAAAGCACGCTCCAGGTGTTCCGGGCCCAGCTGATCCTGCACGACAGGGTGCGGGAGGTATTCGAGTCCAGCGTGCGCCTCGCCCGGGAGTCGGGCTACCTGAAGAGGCGCAGCATGAAGGTGGCTCTGGACACGACCAACATCCTGGGCCGGGGCGCGGTGAGGGACACCTACAATCTGCTGGCCGACGGGATCGTCAAACTGATGCGGGCGCTGGCGCAGGTTGAGGGAATCAGCGTCGGGAAATGGGCCAAGGCCCGGGGATACGGGCGGTACCTCGCCTCCAGCATCAAGGGAGAGGCGACCATCGACTGGTCGGACAAGCGGGCGCGGACGGCACTGCTGGCGGGGATTGTGGGAGACGCGGACCGGCTCTTGGAATTATCGCGGCTGGCCCAGGGGGAGTTGCCCGAGGACGGTGCTGAGCGTCAGCAGATAGTGGCGGCGGCGGAACTGCTGGGGCAGTTGCTGCTCCAGGACATTGAGCGCAAGGGTGGCGACGGCGACGGCGATGACGGCGTGAGCCTCAAGGACGGGGTGAGCAAGGACCGGATGATGTCGGTGCACGACCCTGAGATGCGCCACGGGCACAAGAGCAGCAGGAGACGCTTCGACGGACACAAGGCGGCGATTGTGGTTGACACCGACACCCAGCTGATCACCGCCGTGGAGGTACTGCCGGGCAACGCTCCGGACAACCTGGGGGCGCTGGAACTGGTAGAACAGAGCGAGGCCAACACCGGTGTGCCGGTGCAGGAGGCCATGGGCGACGCCGCCTATGGAGACGGAGCTACCAGGCAGACCTTCGCCGACGCGGGCCGCACCCTGATTGCCCGGGTGCCGGGACGGCCCGACCGGCAGCGCTTTCCCAAGAATGACTTTGTCATCGACCTGGTGGCGGGCAGTTGCACCTGTCCGGCAGGGCAGGTCACCCACACCATAGTGCCAGCGGGACGGCGTACGGATGCCGCGGGTCGGATACACCACTTGCAGGCCTTCCAGTTCGACGGGTCCGAATGTATGACATGTCCCCTGCGGTCTCAGTGCATCTCGGCCAAGGGCAGGAAGGGACGGCGGGTGCTGATCCATCCCCAGGAGGCTCTCCTGCAACAGGCCCGTGCGTTGCAACAGAGCGCCGGGTATGACGAATATCGAGCGCGACGCGTGGTGGTCGAGCACAGATTGGCCCGACTGGTCCAGTTGGGCATTCGCCAGTCCCGCTACTTCGGACGCGCCAAGACGCGATTCCAGCTGTACCTAGCGGCTACAGTGGCCAACCTGACCCTGGTGGCGGGCAAAATCGAGCTGTCGGACAGTGTCGGCGGTGGGCTTCCGCGCCACCGCGCCGTCCTCAGTGCCGTCCCCAGTGCCGTCCCCAGTGCCGTCCCCAGTGATGTCCAGGCTGTTTCCCACGGTGTGGTCGCCCATGCTACGGCCATTTTCGGCGCTGTCCGGCTCGGACTGCTGTGGTCCCAGATTCTGTTCGCCCCGGCTTTACTGCCGAAATCTCTCTCCCCATCCAGGGCTTTTCGGCCCGGCTTCTAGTACGGGGCTACGTCGACACAGTGGTGATCAGCTGCGGAACCGAGGTCATTGCCAGGCATCCCAGATCATACGAACGCGACGACTTCGTCTATGACCCCATCCACTACCTGCCGCTGTTGGAGCGTAAGCCGGGAGCTCTGGACCAGGCCGCACCCCTGCGGGGATGGGAGCTCCCCGATGAGTTCGGGACGCTGCGGCGTCTGCTGGAGTCCCGCATGGGACGGCGGGGCAAGCGGGAGTACGTGCAGGTGCTGAGGCTGCTGGAGACCTTCTCCCAGCAGGAGGTGCACGCAGCGGTGAAAGATGCCATCCACCTGGGAGCCATCAGCTTTGACGCCGTGAAACACCTGATGCTGTGCTGGCTGGAGGGACGGCCGCCCAGGCTGGATCTGGAGCTCTATCCCTACCTGCCCCGGGTCAGGGTCAGCACCACCTCCACACAAGACTACATGACTCTCCTCACAGGGAGGAGGGCGGCATGAACGACCGGTCGACGCTGCTATTGGAACACCATCTCAAAGAGCTGAAGCTGCCCAGCTTCCTGAGAGAGTACGGGAAGATGGCTGCCCTGTGCGCCGCCGAGAATGTGGATCATCCCCAGTACCTGCTCAGGCTCGCGGAACTGGAGCTCATCGACCGCCACCAGCGCATGGTGGAGCGGCGGATCCGGGCCGCCCGATTCCCCGCAGTGAAGAGCCTGGACACCCTCGACTTCCCGGCCATCCCGTCGCTGAACAAGGCCCTGGTGATGGAACTGGCACGCTGTGAATACATCCAGCGCCGGGAGAACGTCATCGCCATCGGCAACAGCGGCACCGGCAAGACCCACGTGGCCCTGGGACTCGGGCTGGCCGCCTGCCAGCGCGGGATGTCTGTGGGTTTCACCACCGCCGCCGGTCTGGTGCATGAGATGATGGAGGCCAGGGACGAAAGGCGCCTGTTGAACTTGCAGAAACAACTGGCCCGGCTCAACCTGCTGATCATCGACGAGCTGGGCTTCGTCCCCCTGTCCAGAACCGGCGCGGAACTGCTCTTCGAGGTCTTCAGCCAGCGCTACGAGCGGGGCTCCGTCATGGTGACCACCAACCTCCCCTTCGATGAATGGACCGAGGTCTTCGGCTCGGAACGGCTCACCGGAGCGCTGCTGGACCGGCTCACCCACCACGTCCACATCCTGGAGATGAACGGCGAGAGCTACCGGCTCAAGCGCAGCCGGGAATCCGTCGCGTCTCAAGCTCCAGACGATCGCGAGGAAGAATAGGGCGCACCGACAACGCTGTCTCCTCTTGCTCCTTCAATGTCTCCACCCTGACCGATTTACTGCCGTCAGTCATCACTTCAGTGGTACACGATTACGCCGCCCCAGTGGCCCACTTTCTCAGCGCCATTGACACCCAGGTGGACTGGGGCAGTTTGCCGTACGTCGGCGAGGACGGGAAGCGACGCCGCGTCTGGGTGTTCGTGATGACCATGGGCTGGTCCAGGGCCTGCTACGTGGAACTGGTCCGGAGGGTGTGAATAACCAAGATCTTTAGGACAGAAATCCGCGAAATGTGTTGTTGTCCAGCGATTACGTCCCCTTATTTGAAAAGCGAATATGTCACCCTGACTTAGTTGGCTGCCACTAGCGGTGCGACCAGAGCCTCGGCCTTGGCTCGCTCCTTGGCGCTGAGTTTCTTGGTGGGTGGAGCGCTAGCCACGGCGTACTTCTTCGCGGTGCTTTTGGCCATGCCCAGCTTCCGGGCGATGGCCCGGAGGGAAAGCCCCTGCTCCCTGGCCCTCTGTACCGCCTCCCAGCGGGCCCGCTGGGTTGCCGTGGGCGTCCGGCGCAACCGGTGGCGAACTGGCTTTGTCTTTCCACCTCTGACCCTGGTGGTTGTGTCTTCGTCGTTGGCCTCGTCCAGATCGGACGATTCTGACGATTCAAGGGCGGCCAAGCGTTCCCGTTGAGCCTCGTTCAGGTGGCTGTTTACTGTGCCTTCGGCCACTTCATGCAGCCCAGGGTCGGGAGAGCAACCGGTGTCTGCGCCCCACAGCACCGAGGAGGGCGGCGGTCCCTCCTGAAAATCCACGACCTCTCCCTGGTACTGGAGCAGCAGCTCCCCGTCGGCCCGTTCCAAGACCTCCACCCGGAGGCCCGCATAGCTGGGCCGTTCCGCCTCTGGCAGCAACTGCAGGACTCTCCAGTGGTACTTCACCGTGTTGTCTCTGGCCACCTTGCGGGTGTCCTTGAGACAGATGGTCTCGGTCAGGGACAGCTCGTCCGGGACCGGCCGGTAGGCCGCCTCCGGCTGCTCCGCCGCCACGGCGAAACGCGCATTGAACCGGGGCAGAAACTCCTGCAAGACCAAGCCGGCCTCGTCGATGCTGCTGGCCCTGGCCAAGCGCAGTTCGGTTACCAGCCGGTCCTGAAAGGTTTCCAACATCCGCTCCACACGCCCCTTGGCCTGTGGAGAGAGGGCGAATATCTGCTGGACGCCCAGCTCCCGCATCACTCTGGCGAACTGGGTAGCCTCCACAGGCACCGGCTTCTGACGGGCGTTGTACTTGAAGGCAGCGTGGCGGTCGCTGTAGAGGGCCAGCGGGATTCCCCACTGGCGGACCAGTCCCTCCAAGAGCACCAGGTAGCCGCGGGTGTCCTCGGTGGTACGGAAAACGGCCTGGGCCACGGTGCCGGTGGCGTCGTCCACGGCGATGAGCAGCGTCAGCTTCGGTCCCCGGTCCTCCAGCCAGGGATGGTTGCTGCCGTCGATCTGCACCAGCATGCCCTCCTGGGGCATGCGCCGGCGCCGGAACCGGTGTTGCTGGGAACGGCGGCTGCGAGGACTGCCGATGCCTGCCTTGACCAGAATCCGGCGCACCGTGGGACGGCTCAGGTCGATGCCCTCGCGCTCCCGCAACAACTCGGTGAAGTGGCTGTGGTTTGCCCCGGCGTAGCCGTTGCTGGCCAGCTTCACCACGGCAGCGGCAGCGACCTCAGGGACGGCGTTGTGAGGTCTTCGGCCCCGGTTCCCATGGGCCAGTGCGGCGGCACCGTGCTTGCGGTAAGCGGCGAGGAGACGCTTGGTGTGGCGTTCGCTCACTCCCATGATCTCGGCAGCCTGGGCGATGGGAAGCTGGTATTCCAGTACACCGTTGAGTACCTGAATCCTTGCCTGTTCCTGCTGGTTCAACGTTACATCCCTCATGGGGATGACATTTTCGCTGAACAGTTAGCAGGTGACCGAATCGTAGACCATCAACAAAATAACCACAATCATTAGGACAGAAAACCAGGGTCATTAGGACACTCTGAGCGCCTGACCGGAGACCATTTCCGCACCTGAAAGCGAGGTGTGGCGATGGCTTACAAGGAGGTACTCAGAGTGGAAATATCTGAAGTGATCCGGCGCTGGCAGACAGGGGAGAGCCAGCGCCACATAGCCTCGGGCACGGGGCTGTCGAAAGATACGGTGGGCAGGTACATCTCGGCAGCGGAGGCGCTGGGGATAGCCCGAGACGGCCCTGGGCCGGATGAAGAGCAAGTCAGCAGCCTGGCTGCCATCGGCCGGTCCGGTCCGCGGCAGAGGGAAGCGCCCACTGCGGAGAAGCTGGCCCCGTGGGCGGACCAGATCTACCAGTGGATTACCGTTGACCGGCTGCAACTGACCCGCATCCAGGAGTTGCTGGCGGAGCGGGACTGCCGGGTACCGTATACCTCACTGCACCGCTTTGTGGACCGCCGCCAGTGGCGGCGACGCCGCGCCAACACGGTGCGCATGGGGGAGAGCGCCTCTGGGGAAGTAGCGGAGCTGGACTTCGGGCGGCTGGGCTTCATCCAGGACCGGGAGACCGGCCGCCGGCAGGCGGTATGGGCGCTGCTGGTGGTGCTGACCCACTCCCGGCATTGCTTCGTGTGGCCCGCCTACGGCCAGAAGCTGGAGGAGGTCATCGCCGGCCTGGAGGCGGCCTGGAAGTTCTTCGGCGGCATTCCCAAATACCTGGTCATCGACAACTTCCCCGCCGCGGTTGCCGGCGCTGACGCCCTGCACCCCCGTCTGACCCGCGGCTTCCTGGAATACTCCCAGCACCGGGGCTTCATCACCGATCCGGCCCGGGTGCGTCACCCGAAGGACAAGCCCATAGTGGAGCGGAGCGTCCAGTACGCCAGGGAGCGCTTCTTCAAGGGCGGCGATTTCAGGGACCTGGCCCACCTCCGTTCTGAAGCGGCCCGCTGGTGCCGCGACGTCGCCGGAATGCGCATCCACGGAACCACTCGTCGCCAGCCCCTGCAGGTCTTCCTGGACGAGGAGCAGCCGGTCCTGGTCCCCTGGAACGGCGAGCCCTACGAGGTCACCCATTGGCGCTCTGCCAAAGTCCACCCCGATCATCACGTAGCCTGCCAGTACGCCCTCTACTCGGTGCCTTCCACCCTGTGCCCTCCCGGGCAGCAGGTGGAAGTCGGCCTGGGGGTGAAGCTGGTGCGCATCTACCACCGGGGCCAGCTGGTCAAGGTCCATCCCCGTCAGCCCCGGGGCGGCCGCTCCACCGACACTGCTGACTACCCCGCCGAGCTGAGCGCCTACACCCTGAGGGCGCCCGACGGCATTAAGCGCAGCGCCGCCGATCAGGGCCCCGCGGTGGGCGAGTTCGCCGACCGCCTCTTCGATGGCCCCCTGCCCTGGTCCCGAATCCGGCAGGGCCACAAGCTCATCCGCCTGGGCCAGCGCTACACGCCCGAACGCCTGGACTCGGCCTGCCGCCGAGCCTTGGAGGTGGACCTGATCGACGTGGGACGGGTGGAGCGCATCCTGCTCCAAGCCCTGGAAGAGGCCAAGACTCCCCAGCAGCCCCCACCCCTGCCAGCGGGCCGATTCGCCCGCCCAGGCGAGGTATTCGCCCACGGGAAAGCTCACAGCCATCAGTCAACCGAATCCACCGAATCAACAGAAGGAGGTCAGTCATGACCCGAGTCACCGAACTCACGCCATTGCTCAAGCGGCTCCAGCTGGGACCCATGGCCGCCACCCTGCCCGAACGCATCGCCCTGGCTCGAAGGGACCAGCTGGACTATGCTTCCTTCCTGGAGATCATCCTCTCCGACGAGGTCAACCGCCGCGCCGACCGGCGTCTGGAATTGCGGCTGCGCGCCGCCGGCTTCGAGGAGACCTGCCGGTTGGAAGACTTCGACTGGTCCGCCGCCATCTCCCTGGACCGCCGGCTCCTGGACGCTGTCTTCTCCCTGGAGTTCCTCTCCAAGCATGAACATGTCCTGCTGGTGGGTCCCGCCGGCGTCGGCAAGACCTTCCTGGCCCAGGCCCTGGGCTATGCCGCGGTCAGGGGCGGTCACACCGTCCGCTTCTGCCACGCCGACGACTTCTTCAGGAGCATGACCCAGGCCCGGGTGGACAACTCCGTCGACCGCACCTTCCGCTCCTTCCTCTCACCGGACCTGCTGATCCTGGACGACCTGGGCCTCCACCGGCTCACCGCTCAGCAGTCCGCCGACCTCTACGAGCTGATCATCGGTCGCCATCGGGTATCCAGCTTCGTGATCACCAGCAATCGCAGCGTCGAGGAATGGCTCAGCCTCTTCGACGATTCCATCCTGGGGAACAGCGCCCTGGACCGCCTGGCCAACGCCAGCTTCCAGATCGTCATCGAGGGGGCCAGCTACCGTGAAAAACTGTCGCCCCACCGAAAACTACTGGGCGACAGGGGAGGTGATTGACCTGGCAGCCATGACCTGATACAAGACTAAATCACCCGCGCTCAGGGTGTCCTAATGATCGTGGATACCACTGTCCTAATGACCCTGGATAACGACACGGAGGGCGGACACCGCCGCCTTCATTCAGTGCCACGCCAATGCTTTCGAGTACCTGGGCGGCGTTCCCCGGCGCTGCCTGTACGACAACGCCAAGGTGGTGACCCTGGGGCGCGACGATGACCAGCGGCCGGTGTGGAACCAACGGATGTTGGACTTCGCCCTGCGGGTGGGCTTTGAGATCAGGCTGTGTCAGCCATACCGGGCCCAGACCAAGGGCAAGGTGGAGAGCGGGGTGAAGTACGTACGGCGCAACATGTGGCCCAGCCTGCGCTTCACCGACGACGCCGACCTGAACCGGCAGGTCCTGGAGTGGTGCGACGTGGTGGCGAACGCCAGGGTGCATGGCACGACTTACCGGATACCGTGGGAGATGCTGGACGAGGAGCGGCCCCATTTGGGGAGGCTGCCGGACCGGGCCACCCTGGCTCCGTACCTCAGGGAGGACCGCAAGGTGGCCCGGGACGGCTTCGTCAGCTGGGAGGACTCCCGCTACGGGGTCCACTGGAAATGGGTGGGACGGACGGTGCAGGTGGGCCAGCGTCGGGGCACGGTGGAGATCTGGATGGGCGACGAGCGCATCGCGGTGCATCCCCGGGCCCAGCGTCCTGGTCAGCGCTTCATCCTGCCCGGCCAGTGGGAGGGACTGCCCCGGGGAGACGACCGGCCCCGCCGGGAGGTGGTGGCGGTGCAGATCCCGGTGGGCGAGGTGGAGCGACGCTCCCTGGATGTCTACGAACTGGCCGCGGGAGGTGCAAGGTGATCGCCTTGGAACAGGCCCGTCAACACCTGGAGACCCTCGGCCTCAAGCAGGCCGTCGAGATTTTGGACAACACCCTGGACTCAGCCGCCAGCAAGCAATTGCCCTATCCCGACATGCTGGCCGAACTGCTGGGGGCCGAGGTGGCCGCCCGCCGGGAACGGTATCTGACCACGCGAACCCGCCTGGCCCACCTGTCCTTCCAGCGTACCCTGGAGCAATTCGACTTCGCCTTCCAGCCCTCCATCGACGAGCGCCTGGTCAAGGAACTGGCCAACCTGGCCTTCGTCCCCGAGGCCAGCAACATCCTGCTCCTGGGACCGCCCGGCGTGGGCAAGACCCACCTGGCCATAGGCCTGGCCCTCAGGGCCATCGAGAACGGCTTCGGTGCCTACTTCGTCCGCGCCTACGACCTGATGGAAGATCTCAGGAAGGCACGGAACGAGCACAACCTCGACCGGCGCATGAAGGTGTACCTCGCTCCCAAGGTCCTTGTCGTGGACGAGTTCGGCATCTGGCCCTACGACCGGGAATCGGCCACCGCCTTCTTCACCCTGGTGTCGGCCAAGTATGAGCGGGGCAGCATTATCCTGACGTCCAACAAAGGCTTCGGCGAGTGGGGCGAGCTCCTGGGGGACACCGTCATCGCCTCGGCGGTGCTGGACCGGCTGCTGCACCACAGCCATGTGCTCAACATACGTGGGGACAGCTACCGGCTCCGGGAGAAACGCCAGGCGGGGCTGTTCCCGTCACAGCAACATCTGGCTGCTTCGCCGGAAGGGGCCGGCGACAACTACGCCGACTGACAGAATCGCTGGACATCAACGATGTGGCTTAGTTCCAACCCGTTACAAATGGCTCATTTCTAACCCGTCATTGACAGTCATGCAGGACGCTGCCGCTGAGGTTCTGGGGGCTCTCGGGCGGGGCGCCCGGCGTTTGTGCGAGCGTGGCCGAACGGCAATGCCACCATCGCCGCCAACGCCAAGAGGCCCGCCACAGCAAAAAGCGTCAGACGTGAGCCAAGTCTTCGCGCAGCCCACACCAGGAGATGCCCGCCAATCATGGATCCTGTTGAGCGGGCCAGTGATTCCATGATCGTTGCCATCCTAGCGCTCCATCTCCCAACCTTCCTACCTGCATATGGATGACAGTTAGCGTCAGCAGGGTCATATCCAAGAGGAGGAGGTCGGGTCGTTCCATTTCGACCAGGCGTTCCACGTTGCTGACTTGTCCGCTCGCCAGGAAACTGAAACCGGCTCCCGAGAAGATGCTTCGCATGTCGTCCCGTGTCTGCGGGTCGCCCCTGAGCGCGAGAATGCGTACTCGGTCGCTACCTGTCCGCCTCGAGGTTGACTGATCCCGGGCCGAGCCGGTGCCAGAACCAGCACCGGCTGCAGGGAGGGTGAATGCAAACCGGACTCCGAGCCCGGCTCTGTGGGCCGATATGCGCCCCCCGTGGGCCTCCACCATAGCCCGGCAGATTGCCCAGCCCTGGCCAGATGTGGGGTCGCTCTCCGTAGCGTCATGGCTGTCTGCAGGCCAAGGCTGGTTGAACATGCCTGGGGTATCGTCCGGGGATCTCTCCCCAGTGGAAATCTCCACCCTCACGTGGTCGTCTGATTCTCCACCTGACAGGCTCACCTTCATGACCGACGACGGGGGTGAGTTTTCGGATACGTCCGTAAGGAGGATGTCCAGGACCTGGAGAGTCCGTTCCCTGTCCGCCATCACCCTGGGGAGTCTCGGAGCCGGGTCGACCAGAAGGGTGTTTTTGTCCCCCTCCTGAGAAACGCCTCTGTTGACTGTCCCGCCAGGTCCGACAGGTTGCTGGGTTCGGGGGTGACCGACGGCGTGCCCGGTTCCATATCCCTGAGGTTGGACAGGTTGCCTATCAGCTGGCGCATGTGGTCGGCGTGGTCCTCGATGATCCGCAGGAAATGGCGCGTTTCCCTGGAGTCCATCGGATGGGGAGATCCCAGCACCGTCGCCGTCGACCCTTTGATGGCAACCAGTGAAGTGCTGAGTTGGTGGCTCACGAACTCCGGGAACCCGGCGCTCTCCCTGATCACCATTTCCAGCCCGGCCCTGGCCCTCTGCTGCTGACCGTGGGCCCGGGCATTGGCGACGGCCGCCCCGGCGTGAGGCGCGAACATCTGCAGAAGAGTCCGGTCCTCCGGTGTGAGGGTTCCGCCTCCCTCCTTGTTTGCAACATGGAGACGTGCAAGGTCATCTTCGTAATGAGCTCAGCCAGGGACCGGGAAGCGGGCCGCCGTTCCCGGAGTCCTGGGACTCTGTGGCCTCCTGGCGCGGCTCCCTAGTTGGAGCGGGTGTTCCTGGCTGGCCTGACGCTCCGGTGCTTCACTTTCTCCCAGGTTGAATCCAGAGCTGACCATTTCACCTGGGCCTGTACCGGTTTCGAAGACCTGGACGGCGGCGTATTGGGCCAGAGCCAACCGACAGGCCTCATCCGCGATATTCCCGAAGAAGACGCTGGGGTCCAGTTTCGACGAGATGCTGAGACAGCCGAAGCCCCTGTTTGTCCCCTCCACCTGCCGGGAAGTGGCGCTTTGCGCCTGTCTTTCCCAGCCCGATTCCCGGTCCGAATGCGCAGGAGGTGACATGATGAATAAGGCCCGTCTGAAATCAGTGGGACATACCTGTCAGAATTTATGCGCCAACCGATAATGGGGGTGAGCAAGCTGGTCAATTAGTATTTTTCTGATAGACCTAAAATACTATAATGGTGAGTTGCCTGCAGGATAGCGGGTCAGATGATGGTGGGAGGATGGAGTGATTGATGCGGCGAGCGGCGGGGTGCGATCTATGTTTCCCCTTCTCTTTATGATGAAAAACCAGTGCGATATAATTCTTATGTCAGTGATATATCATTGGCACACAATGGATTCTAATCACCATTGTGCCGCCAATCCTGGGAGTCCCAGCCAACAGCATGGACCAAGCCCGCCCTTCTCCTCCCCCAGGCATACTTGGATGCCCCGCCTGCCGGCCATCAGTCTGCGGTTGCCGTTAATCCTCCTGGCGTTCGCGGCAGCCCTGGTCTTCATCCCCTTCATCCCCTTCATCCAGGCTCCCACTTCCCGGCTCGCCTCCGCCGCCGTCACCGTCTCGGCGCAGTCCGACGCGACGCTGAACGCTCTGACGGTCAGCGACGGGGCGAAGGACCTGACCCTCGACCCGGTCCTCGTGCCGGGCACATTCACCCACGTCGGCGCTACCGGCGAGCCCAACCTGACGGTCACCATGAGCACCGGCCATCCACGGTTCACGCTACAGTCTGACAGCGCCACCCGGACCGTGGCCGAGAACACGGCGGCGGGCGTGGACATCGGCGAGCCGGTCGCGACCACAAGCCTGGCCGGAACGGTCGTCTATACGCTGAGCGGCACGGACGCCGCGTCCTTCGACATCGTGGCCGCGACCGGCCAGCTGCAGACGAAGGCCGCACTCGACTACGAGACCAGGTCGGGCTACGAGGTCACCGTTACCGCCACAGGCACGGATGACTCAGTCACCACCACCGTGACAATCGAGGTTACCAACGTCGCCGAACTCACGTCGATCACCGGTCCTTCGAGCGTCGAGTTTCCGGAGAACAGTTGGTCTCGGGTGGCCACCTTCACGGCGTCCTCGGGGGAGGACCGGGCCGATATCGAGTGGATCCTCGGCGGGGCCGACAGTGGCCACTTCAGCATTGGCAACCCGCCGGGCTCGCTCCGCTTCGCCCTCGACGCGGTCGCCCCGCGGATCTTCTCCGAGCCGCCCGACTTCGAGGCGCCCGTTGACGGCGACGCGGCCAACACCTACGAACTGAACTTGTTCGCCAGAACAGGCTCGGACCTGACGGACTCCTTCACGGTCACCGTTGCCGTGACCGACGTGGACGAGGAAGGTGCGTTGTCGCTGTCTTCGACCCGTCCCAGCAAGGATTCGGCGCTGACGGCCGAGCTCACCGACCCGGACGGCGTGACCGCCGGAACGGCCCTCTGGCAGTGGGAGCGGTCCACGGGCCGCAACGCCTGGGCCGTGATCAACGGCGCCGCCGCCGCGAGCTACACGCCGCTGGCGGCCGACACGAACACGTTTCTGCGGGTGACGGCGACCTACGCGGACGAGCAGCACGGGACCGGCAAGACGGTCAGCGAGGTGGCGCCCAACCTGGTCACCGGGCCCCTGTTGACGGGTCTGACGGCGGAGAGCGATGAATCCCTGGCCGACTCCGCGCGGGGCCTGTACCCCGCCTTCGATCCGCTGACGCTGCACTACGGCATCGGCTGCGCCAGCGCCGACACGCTGGTCCTGACCGTGTCGGCGGCGGGCGCGCGCGTCGCGGTGGATGGCGTGCAGGCTGGCGGCACGCCCGTGTCAGTGGACGTGACCGAGGATAGCGACGTGGCGATCCTCGTGACCGACGCGAGCGGCGCCGCCACCACCTACGTCGTGCACTGCTTGGTTGAGCAGCTCTTCAAAATCGAGACGCACACGTTCGCGAACACCGACACATTCGAGGATCTGCTCCTGCTCTCCAACCTGCGTTACCTCAGGTTGATGGATCGCAATGGCGTGCCAAGGGTGCGTTTCCATATCGACGCAACGGGCGTGTTCGCGATCAGGTTCCACCGTGTCGGCGCCGACGGCGCGTACCGTTACGGGTTCAGGAATGGGTCGGACTACACCATCCTGGACGAGGACTTTTCCTTCGACGCAGACGACGTGAGGACCGTGTCGCCGTTGACTACCCTCAACTATCACGACTTCCAGATTCTAGAAGACGGCAACTACCTCCTCATGGCATGGGAACCGGCGATACGCGACTTCAGCGACATCGAACTACCTTATCTCGACGGGGCCGATCTCTCCTCCGTCGACGTCCTGGACTCGGCGTTCCAGATCGTCACGCCAGGGAGGCGGGCCGTCTTCACCTGGAAGTCCTGGGGGCACATGGCCCTTGAGGATTGCGTGCTGCACAACTTCCCGCTGACGCTCTCAACCGCTCCCGTTATGAGGAGTCCCGGTGGGGGCTATGCGCATATCAACGGGATGCACGTGGTCGACGGCGTCCTCGTCGCCTCGATGCGGGGTTGCTCGAAGGTACTGGGCATCGAAGTCCGACCCGGCGCTACGCGGGGGGACGTGCTCTGGCGGATGGGCCGTTCCAACCTGAGCGACGAGGAATGGTCGGCGCGGGACATCGGCCCGCGGCCGCTGGACTTCATCAACGATCCCGAAGGCGAGTTCTGCGGCCAGCACACGGCGCGCTTCCTGCCCAACGGCAACGTCTTCCTGTTCGACAACGGCGTGGCGTGCGCGATCGACCCGTGGACCTTCGAGCAGTTGGGCCGCGAAGGGAGCGACTTCAGCCGCGCGGTGGAGTACGCGCTGGACCTCGAGAACCACGAGGCGGTCTTCGTGCGCGACCACTCCCTGCGGGGCACGCGGGACCACATTGGCCACTCCAACGGCAACGTGGACGTGCTCGACAATGGCGACTGGCTGGTCAGTTGGGGCCGGACTCGCAAAGAAGGGGACCGGTTTCCAGACAACGAGATGGTTACCCTAGTCGATCCCGCCACCGGACAGGAGAAACTGGGCATCCGATTCAGGGAGTTGCCCGCCGATCCGCGTTACCGCCGCATCACCGCGACCGGCGCCCCGGCAGAGGCCCTGGCGCCTCAACCCGTCCCGCTCGCCGCTCAGTTCCCGGCCAGCGAGCACACTTCGATCTTCCACACCGGCGCCGGCGACAGCCCAAAGGTCGTTGTCGCCTTCAACCAGCCCGTGGTGGACTTCATCGCCGCCAGCCCGTCGATCAGCGTCACCGGCGCGACAGTCGCGAGCGTGAGCGCTCACGTGGTCGCTGGCGAGCCGGCCAATGCCTACCTCGTCACCCTGAGTCCGGACGGCGACGCTGCGATCAGCTTCCGTCTCCTCACCGGTCAGACCTGCGCTGACGGAGGCATCTGCATGGCCGACGGCACGATGCTGTCAGAGGTTCCCGCCGCCATTGCGATCAAGCCACCGCCTGAGGTCTCCTTTGAACAGTCTTCCTACAGCGTCGGCGAGGGGGGCACACTGACCGTAGGCCTGCGCCTCAGTGCCGCCCACCAGAGTGTCCTCGAGGTGGTCATTCCGGTGATTCTGGACACCTCGGAGTCCGCTTCCGAAGCGGACATTACCGCTGAGGAGAACGTGACCTTTGCGCCAGGCGAAACACGCAAGACCCTCTCGATCCGAGCCATTGATGACGATCTCGTGGAGGGTTCGGAGACCGCCGTCCTCAGGCTCGGCACGCTGCCGGCCGGCGTCACGGCCGGCACTACGACCGAGGGGACCGTAACGATCACCGACCCGGACCGCGCGACCATCAGCTTTACAGCACCCACGCTGCAGGTGGCGGAAGGAGGGCATGCGCCCCTCACCTTCGCCATCACAAATGGCGTCACCTTCCAGCGAGACCAGAGCATCACCCTGACTGTCGGCGGCACGGCGGCGGGAGATGACTTCACCATCGCCAGCGGAGACAATCAGCTGCTGTCGGCGCCGTATTCGTTGGCCTTCCCAGCGGGCGCGAGTTTCGTGACCGCCACGGTGCGAGTGGTGGACGACACCGGCACCGAGCCAACGGCTGAAACCGTCACCGTGAGCGCGCTGCTCGACCTGACCAGCGCCTCCCTCGGTACCCGCACGGTCACCATTGCGCCGAGCGACCCGGCGGGAGCGCCGGTCATCACCGGCTCCCCGGTGGCAGCCGGCTCCCCGGGAGTCGGCGAGGCGCTGGTAGCGGACACCTCAGTCATCGCCCTGGGGGGCGGCCCGCGGCCCGCACTGTTCAGCTACGACTGGGTGGCCGATGGAGACCGTGGTCGTGTCGTTACTGCCAGGAACATCTACCGGGTCCGGCCCGATGACGCCGGATTCACCATCAGCGTGGGGGTGGGCATTCAGGCCGATGACGGCAGTGTGCAACTGGTCCGCAGTGCCACAACGAGCACGATTGCGGCAGCAGTTCCGGCCAGCCCCGGAATTGTCAATGCGACAGTGGGCGCTGCGGGCAGCCTTGACCTCACCTGGGAGGCGCCCACGTGGGACGTATCCAACTTCCAACAGGGCGGGAGCGGTGTGGGTGACGGGGGTTCGCCCATAACGGGGTACACGGTGCAGTGGAAGGAGTCCACGGCCAGTTGGGAGACCGCCGCCGCTGTCACCGAAGCAACGGTGGCGACGACGTCCCATGCCATCACGGGGCTGACCGCCGGTACGGCCTACACCGTACGGGTCGTCGCCACAAATAACGTGGGGGACAGCTCTCCCTCGCCTGAAGTTACCGTCCAGGACACGGTGGTGAACTGGGGCCCGGTGATCGCGGGGTCGGTGTGGCTGGAATATGCCGAGAATGGAACGGGCCCCGTCCATACGTTCCGGGCTCGGGACCCGGAGAGCGACACGGTGACCTGGTCGCTCGCGGGGGACGACAGTGGCGCATTCTCGATCACCGGTGGCCTTCTCAGGTTCGCCCGTTCGCCGGACTACGAAGACACCAACCACGGCAGCACCTTCCGCGTCACCGTCCAGGCCGCAGACGCAACCAACCTGACGGCCCACCCCGTCGCCATCGTCGTCACCGACGTTGACGAGCCGCCGGAAATCCGTGGAGTTACCACGATAAGCGACTACGATGAGAACGGCACCGGCGACGTGGCCACCTTCACTGCCACCGACCCCGAGGGCGAAACGAACATCACCTGGAGCCTGGCCGGCACGGATAGCGGCGACTTCACCATCACGGGCGGTGTCCTCAGGTTCGCCAGCGACCCCGACTACGAAAGCCCGGCGGACTCGGGCGGCAACAACCACTATGAGGTCACGGTGCAGGCCACCGACTCCACCAACAAACGGGGAGAGCTACACGTCGACGTCATTGTTCAGAATGTGGACGAGCCCCCGGAGCTGACCGGCCCGGACACCGTGGACGACTTCCCGGAAAACTCCGCCGCCAGCCGGCAGGTGGGCCGCTACACCGCTACCGACCCCGAGGGGGCCACGGTCACCCTGAGCCTGTCGTCGGGTGGCGCCGACTTTACCCTCGCCAGCAACGGCGTGCTCACATTCGGAGAGTCGCCGGACTTCGAGGTGCAGAGTAGCTACAGCGCCACCGTGAGGGCCGTGGCCGGGTCGCACACCGTCAACAAGACTGTGACCGTCAACATCCAGAACGTCGAGGAGCCAGGCGCCGTATCCCTGTCCACGGTGCAACCCCAGGAAGGCACTTCGCTCACAGCCACGCTGGAGGACGACGACGTCCCCACCGGGACCACCTGGCAGTGGTACCGCACCTCCAACCGGGGCAGCACCGGCACCGCCATCACTGGAGCTACGTCTGGTAACTACACCCCCGAGGACCCCGCCGACGCGGGCTACTACCTGCGCGCCGTGGCGATGTATGACGATGGCCACGGTGATGACAAGACCGCCTTCGTCGTCAGCGCAAACCGCGTTCAGGAAGCGCCACCTGGCCAACAGCCGCCCGTGTTCCCGGCGGACGGCGACTATGAGCGCAGCGTCCGCGAGAACCTGCCTGCAGGCCGCAACCTGGGTGTCCCGGTCACCGCCACCGACGACGACAACGACCGGCTCACTTACAGCATCCCACCGTCGGACTACTTCGAGATTGTCGACTCCACCGGCCAGCTGCGCACCAAAGCCGAGCTCGACCACGAGGACTTGGCTGTGCATACCGTCAGGGTCACCGCCACCGACCCTTCCAATCGACCAGACAGCGTCGACGTGACCATAACCGTGGAGGACTTGGACGAGACGCCGGAGATCTCCGGGCCCAACAACCCTGAGGTCGCCGAGAACAGCGGCACGAATGTTGCAACCTACACGGCCTCCGACCCGGACGACACGGGAATCGACTGGGTCCTAACGGGTTCCGACAGCGACGCCTTCACCCTGTCCGGCGGCGTCCTGACCTTCAACGAGGTGCCCGACTACGAGGTGAAAAACAGCTACCGGGTGACCATCGAGGCGCGGGAGCAGAGTCCGGGCACCAGCGTCGATCGCCTCAGCGTCACCGTCCGCGTCACCAACGTCGACGAGCCGGGCACGGTGGAGGCCAACGTGGAGGAGCCGCGCGTGGGCCAGGCGCTGCGGCTCAACGTGGAGGACGACGATGGTGGAGAGTCCGTCAGCGAGTGGAAGTGGGAGAAAGGAGTTCCAAACAGCCCCTGCGGTACGGTTGATAACCCCACGGTCACCAACTGGGAGACCATCCCCGGAGCCCGAGGAAGCGGTTACACCCCCACGGCGGCGGACCAGGGCAACTGCATCCGGGTCACCGCCATCTACAACGACGGGGCCGGAACCGGACGTAGCGAGCAGTTCCTCACCGCCGAATCCGTGGAGTACGGTCCGTACTTCACCCAGGACCCACCGACATTCAGCGTGAGAGAGCACGCGAATGTAGGAACAACTGTCGGCTCGCGAGTGACCGCCCGGCACTCCAACAGCGGGGAGACGCTGACCTACTCCCTGAACGGGTCAGGCGACTTCGACATTGATCAGGCATCCGGTCAGATAGAGACAACATCTTCGCTAGACTACGAGAGGCAAAAGAATTATGAGTTGGAGGTCACCGCCACCGACAACAGCGATGTAAGGGCCACCATCACCGTGACCATCAGTGTAACCGACGACTGCCAGGCCGCCGGAGAACCGCCCTGCGCGCCCGGCAGGCCCGGCGTTTCCTCGGCCTCCGACACCAGCCTCCGCGTGTCCTGGTCAGCGCCCAGGACACCCTCCGGCACTTCCATCACCGGCTACGACCTGCAATACCGGGAGCCAGATAGCGGGGGGAATTGGATTCCCCAAAGCGTCTCAGGAACGGACCGCGCCAATACCATCGAGAATCTCATCAAGGGCACGACCTACGAGGTGCAGATCAGGGCGCAGAACGACAGCAGCGGATACGGTGAGTGGTCCCAGCCCGGAACCGGCACGGCGGGCTATGTCCCCCCACCTCCGCCGCCCCCGCCCCTTCCGGAGAGGGAGGAAGAAACGACGACAACCACGACGTCGACCGGCGGTGGCGGTGGGGGTGGTAGCTTCTCCTTCGGCGGCGGCGGTGCCGTCAGCCCGCCGCGCGCCCCCGCGCTGGTGGGTCCGCAGTTCGTCACCCGCGTCTTCGCGCCGTTGCTGGATAACGGGACACGGGAGCGGGTCTGGAGGTTCAACAACGAGGACAAGTCGTGGACGTTCTACGACCCGAGGCCAGTATTTGCCCAGTTCAACACCCTGCGGCTGGTCACCCCGCCAGTGATCCTGATAGTCAGGGTAACCAGGGCCCAGGTATTCCGGGGTGAGCAGATCAGCACGGGCTGGAACTACATCAATGTCCGTTAGGCCTCGCGCCCGAACCTGTGATGACCACCAGCGGGTGCTGCAGCAGGTCTGGTGGCTGGACAGCCGGACGCAGCAATGGCTGTTCTACGACCCGGACCTAGCCTTCGCGCAGTTCAACACCCTGTCGACGGTTGACTTGGCCGCCAACCCGCCGCCGGTGGTGTTCAGCGTGAGTAGTCGGCAAGAGTTCCGCGGCCGCACCCTGTACCGCGGCTGGAACTATGTCGGCATGAGGTAATCCGAACCTTCACCCGGATACAGGGCGAAGACCAACTTTGCAGACGGACGGGAAGACGAATCTCCGGCCAGGAATCCGGGCCACTGACCCAGGAACAGCGCCCCGACGCGAAACACGGCGACGACCGCTGCTGGGCGAGGCTGGATGGTTCGGAGCCGACGAGGCCTTGGTGCGAATTCAACGAGGCGCCCCATCAAGCTCCCATACCTAGTGCCAGCAGCCTGATCAAGGCCCGTCTGAAGCCGGCGGTGGAGCCTCCGGTGCCGCGCCAATCCCCAGCGGACCGGCTCCTTTTCGGTTCCGTTTCCCAAGAAACGCCCCGGCGGCTGGTAGCTGGAAACTCCGGTTGCAGAACCCTTGGCAGAATCCTGTACATCAGATACTACAGCCAAGGGGTGTGTAATGGGATGACGCTGTACGGCTATGCCAAGGTCTCGGTCAGAAAGCCGGAGTACAAGAATCTGGACCTGCAGGTGGAGCGGCTGGCCCGCGCCGGCTGCGCCATGGGCAAAATCAGGGCCGAGGAGGCCGGCGGGGCCGAGAACGACCGCGGCGGCCTCCTGGAACTGGTTGATCTAAACCGAAGCCAGGGTGGAATGTGCATTTTCCTGACACAGGGAAACGGGCGTGAGGTCTCGCAGGAGTGCCTCGGCCCTTGATTGCAGGACTGTCTGGCAAAGTAGCCGGTCGGCCAGAGCAGCGCGGGTACTGAAGACGGACCCCTCCGTTAGCCGCTGTTTAACGGGTCGTTTCCCCAGGTGAACAAGGGCTCCGATCCTCCCTCTTTGACCACAAACACTTCCTCGATCCAGCCGCGTTCTTTTTCATCGCCCGGACACAGGAGGTGAGCCGCTATCACCATGTCCTCTTCCAACATCCAGTTGGGATCGGCGCCGTCCTCCACCAATGCCAGAACATCGGCGTGACTTAGCCCCACGCCATGGAAGTAGGTGAGCACGGAGTCGTGTTGCGGCACTCCTAACCGTTGAAACGTTTGTCGGCTCTTTTCTTGCAGGTCGGCAATCCGGGCTCCGGGGCGCATTGAATCTTGAATCTCGTTCATGGCTTCGGCGGTAGCCCGGCCGATGCGGCGGGCCGTGTCCGAGCCGTAGTCCTCCACGACCCAGGTCTTACCGCCGTCCCAGCAATACTGGTTCTTGGTCCCATGGCAGTCAAACATGATGTTGGTGCCCGGCTGGACCACGAAGTCCTCGGAGTCTACACGCAGTCGCACGGCGGGGTCGCCGTCCAGCGGGTTGGCGAAAAAGACTCCGCCTGGGTCGCAGACCCATCCGCCCAGCGCCGTGATCTCCGCATGATAGGTATGTACCAACTCCTTCCAGAGCTTACCTCGACTCCATGACTGTACCGTCCGTTCTATGGCAACCTGGTTTACTCGGGTGGCTTCCCGCAGCCATTCGACTTCCTGGGCGCTCTTCCTTTCCCGAACGAACATCATCAAGTCGAATGCGTCGAAAACGTCCGCCAGGGATCCGGCCACCTTAGCGCCCACTCTCAGGTCATCGTAGCCGATGCGTCCGTGGGTGAGGCCCAAGTCCTTCACAGCATCACGGATCGCCTCGGTAAAGCCACCAGCGAACCGGTTACCAGCGTTCCTTACCCAGCCGGAGTCCTGCCGAGAGGCCGGCATAAACCGGAAAAACTCAGACCGGTCGGTGGATGCGCCCACCGGAAGGAGGACGCTTCGGTGGGGCCGGATGTCTTCGATCCATATGGGCTCATACAGGAATGGCGATACAAATATGTCAGGCCCAATCAGGATGGGGTGTTGCAAGTCATGCCGCGAGATAACGACAGCGACTCCAGGTGGTTCGTCGGCCTTGGGCGCTGTGGGGTTGTGCCCCGAAAGGTATGTCACATTCAGGGGCGTGGTAATCACCAGACCGTCCACGCCACGGGCTTCCATCGCCCCGGCTAAACGTTCAGGATCGAATATTGGAGCCGGAGTTCCGTCTACGTCACTGGCCACGATCAACTCCTTCAATTTTGGACTTGAGCCGTACCCTATCGTGGAGGTCCCTCACACCCCGCGACCCTGATTTAGATCCTGGATAGGCCATTGTAACCCTTTGATGGTCGGTGCGACAGGAAGAAACGACCGGTCAAGAAGGTGGACGAACGGTTTAGAAGACCAAGTTGCCGCTTCCCCATGTCAGGCAAATGCACATCTCACCTTGGCTTTGGAGCCTGTCTCAAAAGGCTGCAAATGGACTTGCCGAAGGCCGATGTCGCGGTAAATTCACTGTCCATGGGCGTAATGGGGAAGAGGCTGGCAGGACTACCGGTCAGCAGTCGTGTTGGCGACTATGGGATGAGCACGGTTTGCCCCTTGAGGCACGGGTAAATCCGGCCGCCTGGTACGCCATGCACGCCACAGAGTCTGCAGGTTGAAGGCGGTGGCCAGCAGGGTCCATTAGGCAGCGACGTTGCCCAGGCCACGCAACAAGAACCTGCGTAACCCCTGCTGCTCCTTGATGATCCCGAAGACAGGTCCCACTAGTTGCTTTCTCTTCTTGAACGCCGAACGGGCCTTGTCTGTGGCCATCCAGGCGCGATGACGGCGCAGGGCTGCGCCATAGGGGCTTATTGCCAAGCTCCGGCTGGGAGAACCACAGGGCTATTGCATTTGGATTTTGGTGAATTGGGATAGCAATGTGGCGAGGTAGTTGTTGTCCCACCCGGCCCGTTTCAGCTTGCCTCTCATGGATCCTTTGGAGGGTTCCAGCCGGGCCAGGTTTAGCGCCAGTTTGCGTAGCAGGGCCAGATTGTCCGGGCAGTTGTCCTTCCGGTTCCGGGACTGGTCCTCATTGAACACCACGTCCAGCACCCAGTGCAGTTGGTTCTCGATTCCCCAGTGGGCCCGCGCGATTTGGTTGAACCGCGCCGGCGGAAATGCCTAGCTCAACAGATAGTACCGGCTCTCGACACTGCTATGGCCTCCCTCCTGGCGGCTGGCGGTTATCTTCCCCACTGCCGCAAGCCCGGGCCACTGGTGCCGCTCCTGCAGCCAGGCCACATCGCTGCTTATGCTGGCCGTCCGGATCTCGATACGCCCGTGCCCCTTGTTGGTCTGGCTTGCCTGTGCCACGTCTGTGGCCGAATCGTCGAGGAACAGGCGCACATCATCGTTCAGGGACTCCTGGTTGCCCTTGAGGACCAGTACGTAATCGGCCCCCTGGTCCAGCACCTGCTGGGACAGCCTTCTCTGGCAGTGCATGGCGTCAGCGGTGACCACCATTCCCGGCAGGGCCAGCATTTCCAGGAGTTTGGGCACTGCGGTTATCTCGTTGGACTTGCCGTCAACGGCCAGTTGCCCCAGCACCAGGCGCTGCTCTGCGGCCCAGGCATTGACCAGGTGCAGAGGCGACTTGGCCTCGGCGCGGTCATAGGAGCGCCGCAACGTCTTGCCGTCTATGGCCAGGACCCCCTCGCAGCCTTGGGCAAACTGGCCCATGAACCCCAGAAACCACTTCTGGAATGCCTCTGGGTCCAACAGGCGAAACACCCTGGAGAAGGTGTCGTGGCTGGGGATGCCATTCCTGAGCGGCAGGAAGGATTCCAAGAACTCCCGCTTTGAGTGGCCGAAGAGGGCCATGTCGGTGCACGTTTCGCCGCCGCATAGGATGGTGCAAAGGGCAATGATCAGGATGTCGTGCAGAGAATGCCGCTCTGCGTTTCCGTGTCTGGGATCCTCCAAGGGCTCCAATTCCTCAATCGTCATCCCCATCACCACTGCCTCCACACAACTCAGCGCCAAAGCACTGTGTCTTCCTCAACACCTGCTACTCTAAAACCTCCAACACCACTCCCCCGCAAATGCGATTGCCCTGGCCCACCAGCTCCCTTTATTGCATCGCCCTTCCCGCTGCCACATAATGGCGGGCGTCAATTGCCTTCCCCACCGCATTCGGCGGTCTCACCCGCGCCAACAGGAGAAAGACCGACATGCCCGACGACCCCGTCATATCCCGGCAGTCCTTCGACGAAGCTGCCGCCCGCCTCGGAATTTCCGGCACTCCCGACCACATGGACGAACTCTTCACCCAGCTCCAGGGCGTCCTGTCCGGCACGGCGGCCCTGCGCGGCATCGACGTCACTGGCACCGAACCCGACATGGCCTTCCGACCGTCGGGACCGCAGTAGAGGCCTGGACTCTTCGCAACCCATTCCACCTCACCGGGGGCAGTCCGTGGACGAACTTGAAATCTGTTACATGAGCGCCGGCGATCTCGGCCGTCTGCTCCGCTCCGGCGACATCTCGCCCGTCGAAATCGTCGAGGCTCACCTCTCGCGCATCCGCGCCACCGAGCCGGTCCTCAACTCCTTCATCACTCTGCTCCCCGACGCGGCCATGGCCTCGGCCCGGCAGGCCGAGCGAGACCTCCGCGCCGGACGCGACCGTGGCCCCCTACACGGCATCCCCGTCAGCCTGAAGGACCTCTTCAACACCGGCGGAGTCCGCACCACCTCCGGCTCCCGCATCTACGACACCTTCGTCCCGGACGAGGACTGCACCGTCGCCGCCCGGTTCCGCGAGGGTGGGGCCATCCTCCTGGGCAAGCTCAACATGCACCAGTTCGCCTACGGTCCCACCGGCGAGAACCCCGACTACGGCCACATGCACAACCCCTGGAACCCCGAGCTCGTCAGCGGCGGTTCCAGCGGCGGCTCCGGTTCTGCCACCGCGGCCGGCCAGTGCACCATAACCACCGGCAGCGACACCGGCGGCTCCATCCGCATCCCCGCCGCCCTCTGCGGCATCGTCGGCCTCAAGCCCACCTACGGCCGCGTCAGCCGCTACGGCCTAACCCCCCTCGCCTGGTCCATGGACCACCCCGGCCCCATGGTGCGCACCGTCGAAGACGCCGCCATCGCTATGAACGTCATCGCCGGACACGACTCCCGCGACGTCGCCTCCGTCAACCTGCCCGTCCCCGACTACACCGCCTCTCTAACTGGCCCCCTGGTTAATAGAAACGGGCGTGGACTGCGTATCGGCGTCCCACGCCAGCACTTCGAGGCCCCCATAGACCCCGAGGTGCGCCAGGCCGTCAACGACGCGCTGTCCCACCTCGAATCCCTAGGTGCCGAGGTGCTCGAGGTCGACTTCCCCGAGTTCAACGACGCCGCCGCCATCTCGACCACCATGCTGATGTCCGAGGCCTCCGCCGCCCTCCGCGACCTGCTGGCCAGCGACGGCGACAAGCTCTACGAACCCGTCCGACTGCGCCTCGAGGCCGGCCTGTTCATCAGCGCCGCCGACTACCTCCGCGCCCAGCAGGGCCGCGCCGTATTCGACCGCGCCGCACGCCGCCTGCTCGACGACGTCGACCTCCTCGCCGGACCCACCGAGCCCGTGACCGCGCCGCCCCTGCTCCAGCAGCGCGTCCTCGCCGGCGAGCAGGAAATCGGCACCGTGGCCGCCCTCACCCAGTACACCCGCCCCTACAACATCACCGGCTTCCCGGCCATATCCATCCCCTGCGGCTTCTCCTCCGACGACCTGCCCATCGGCCTCCAGCTCGCCGGCCGCCCCTTCGACGAAGAAACCGTCCTCCGCGCCGGCCACGCCTACGAGCAGTCCACCAACTGGCACACCCGCCGCCCACCCCTGTAGCCGCTGACGCTCTGACGAAAACTAAGCCGGTCTGCCGCGTCTATATGCCGTACGAATGGGACGAAGCGAAGTGGATTGAGACCCTGGAAGCACGCGGAGTCGACTTCGCGGAAATCCACAATTTCCATTGGGACACCGCTCTGACTCGCCGGAGCGACAGAAGCGACGAAATCCGCTATTCCAGTTTGGGCATGATTGGGAATCGCCTGTATCATGTAGTATGGACTCAACGTGGCGAGAATGTGCGAATCATTAGCATGAGAAAGGCCAACAGAAGGGAGAGCACAATTTATGGACGACAAGAACCGTGAAATCATCATCCCTTCTCACGATGAGGACCTCGAAATCAACGCCCAGATCACTGCCGACCCGGACGATGTCGAGTGGGACGAAGAGACCTTCGCCAACGCCGTTACCACCCCGGAACTGCTGGCTCTTTACCCTTGTTACTCGAAGCTACCCCAATTCGCCAACATCAAGCCGGCAAAGTCAGTCAGCGTCGGCATAGACCCCGTCATTGCCAAGCACTTCCAGGAGAGTGGGGACGGTTGGAAAAAACGCCTGAATCAGACCCTACGGGATGCTGTGTTCGGCCCCAGTAAAACAGAGAATTAGTTGATTCGTGCCCCCATGCCCTCCTACCCCGACATAGACCGCTACTACGCCGAGAAACAGCGCCTCATAGACTTCAGCGGCTCCGACCACGAGCAGAACATCCGCCGCGCCTTCGCCATCTGCCGCGACTCCTACTGCCGCGACCACCGCGACAAGCTCGCCCCCGTGGATGAGCTCGAGGCGCGCACCAACCCCGAAGTGCGCACCGACAAGGAGTCTATCAGCAGCGACCTCTTTTTCAGCTGGGCGTGCGAGGGATGTAGGTCCGACCTTAGGCGGCGTACATCTGGTCAAAGGTTAGAGATAGCCGGTCGGGCCACAGCCCGGCGCGCCATGGGCTTGATGCGGGGATGGAATGTCCTTGGTGCACGAAGGCACCGGACGTAGCTACCGTCAACAAGGTAGCCCTTCTCAATACCTTGCCTCTTCGCAGAAGTCCATCTCGCCCACCGCTAAACTTTCCTCTCACCGCGACTTTCAACACCCAGCTAGGAAACTTGCCAGACCGTCTTCAAACGCTCAACAGTGAAATTCCAGCTTTGCGCTCGTGGTCTCGCAACAGTGTTCTGATTCCCAAAGAATCCAATTTCCCTAACTGCCTCGTGTAATTCCACCGCCTTGATCCATTCGACCCCAACGAAGTACTCTCCTTCTCCCACGTCATACATCCAAGAGGATTCAACCTCTGCTTCGGTGATTGAAGTTTCCTTCCTTCCCAGATTCACTTTGAACTGCTCCAAAGGCACGGCCGCGTTTACGACTTCGCCGACACCTACGTAACCAGTTCCGGGGACGTTGACCCATATGCGATTGCCTGGTCGAAGTGTCCTGAGAGTGCTGACGTACCATTCGCCACCTCCTGCACTCACAAAGCCATATTTCTTCGCGTCGAGCCAACTGCGGCCTGGAATGGGTCCGTATGAAACATAATATTCACCATTCCACTCCCCTGATACCCCAGACCTTGCGGTAGAATGGGACACTGTTTCTGTTGACGGTCCCACTAGCAGCCTGTCCGAGAAACAATGTTCTAAGCGAAAATCGTCTTTAACAACGTCAATTATTCTGATTACTGTTTTATTTGAGCCTATTAGTCACCAATGCGATTAGACAGTGGCGCTTTTCGTCTCCAAAATCTAATCCTCGGACAGGCTGCTAGGTCCCTCAGCCAGGCGCGGGTCAGGTAACGTCTCCCATCGTCATCAAACACGCGGAAGAACACGGCATTGATTTCTACCCTGTATTCCTCCATCAAATAATTGACGATGCGCTCTGTTGATGGATCAAGGCTGCCCGCAACTATGACCAATCGGTGTGAAGAATTCAGTGAATCGGGAACTGCTCCAAACCGCTCTTGGAGTGCTTCATTGATCGACTTTGGCGTTCCCTTCTTGAGAAAACGCACCTGGTAGTCAATGAAGCTCTCCGCTATTTTATCCGGTGAAAGATCCCTTACCCACGAACCGTAGTCAAGTATCTGGGCGACTATCTCTCGGGGCGTGCGATTTCGCTTCAACTCAATAACGGCCAGATTCCCAGCAACGTCAATCGCCAGCACGTCAATTCTCCCTCCAAAGGCTGTAGGAACTTCCCGTCCAATTACCATGAGACGGGAATCTACAACTGAAATGTCGTCCGCAATGATTTGCTGAAGAACTGCCTCTTGCTCTAATTCCCTAAAATGGAGCGTTTTGAGGCCTTGATCAACTCGCCATACTCCAACCTCAATGGGCATAACATTTACTCCCGAACAGTCCGTTCTCTGGTGGCAGATTGCCAACATATGTCCTTTGTTCACAAGGCGTCAAGAGGTTCCCTTCGAGTTGCTAGTAAAATAGAAAACTCCAAATCGACTCCCCTTTCAATGCTCACTCTCCCACTCCCAACCATTGACTTTCACACGCCGCAGGGTGCCTTGGCAGCTCTTTGCCATCATTGACGGTCAATAGGTGTGCAATCGAATTTGGACTCTCTATCAATCAGCCCACAAGGCCCGCGGCACAATCGTCCTCGACAGCAAGACCTCCCTCACCGGCGTCCCCGAGTCCGCTTGGCGCTACCGCCTCGGCAATCGCTCCGCCTTCGAGTGGGTCCTCAACCAGTACAAGGAGCGCAAGCCCCGCGACCCCACCATCGCCGAAAAGTTCAACACCTACCACTTCGCCGACCACAAGGAGCGCGTCATAGACCTCCTCCAAAGAGTCTGCACCGTCAGCGTCAACACCATGGACGTCGTCGACGACATGGCCTATTGGGACGGCGACAATCTTGTCGTCTTCGGAGACCGCGATCAGGACCAGTGGGCCACTCTCGGGTTGTCTCAGTGGTTCGACAGGGAGGAGGACCCTGACTGGGAGACCGCTTGGTCGGAGACGTAATAGAGGTATGGTTCCCGTTCACTGATTTTACCGGCGGCAAAAAGCGTCTCGCCGTTGTTCTCGCCGATGTGGGGATGCAGGACTGGGTCTTGTGCGAATCGACCAGCCGCCGGCAGAGCCGCCCCGGAGATGTCCTGGTAACTCCGGCCGATATGCAGTCCGGCAACCTCCGTCGCGATAGCTGGGCCCGTGTAGGTCGTCTGCATACTATCAACGACAAAGTGTTCAACCGTACCTTTGGCAACCTGAGCAACCCCAAGCTATCCCAAATCCTTGCCGCAGTGCGCAACCTGTTCTGAATACCAGCCATCCCGTAAACCCCGCCCATCCATGCAAATCAACCGGTAGCTTCAGGGCAATCGCGTTTCAAACGCCGGAGCCCTTGTGATCTGTCATTCCCGCGTAGGCGGGAATCCAAACCCCCGTCTACCGTCGCACCCAGAACCCAGAACCCAAGCAAGCACTGTCAATTTCACCGCCACCTCTATTCCGGCCCAATTTGTCTGCCCAGAAACAAAACGCGATTGCCCTGCCGCTAGCTTCCCACCAGTCCCGAAAATACTCCATATCGTGTAGAATGAATCTATCTCTAGCCCGGATACTCAGTTTCGGCCGCAGGGTAGCCCGACTTGCCTGTAATCACCGCCGTCACCTTCGATCTCTGGCAGACGCTCCTTATCGACAACCGCGATTTGGGCATGGTCAGGAGCGAAGCGCGCCTTGAGGGCGTCCGGCGCGTCCTCGCTGACGCAGGCGAGGACTTCGACCCCGACCGCATCAGCGACGCCTACTGGGACTGCTACCGACGGTGCGTCGCCGTCCGCGAGGAACTGCTGGACGTCAGCTTCGACGAGCAGATCGCCATCTTCGTCGAGAATATCAGCCCCGGCCTCGGCAGTCGCCTCGGTCCGGCAGCCCTCGCCGAGATCACCCGCGTCTACGCCGATTCCTTCCTGGACTACCCGCCTCCCGCCCACGCCGACGCGGTGGACCTGCTCCGCAACGTGCGGGCCATGGGCCTTCGCATCGGCCTGATCTCCAACACCGGCATGACCCCCGGGACCACCTTCCGCACCTACCTGGCCAACAACGGGATGCTGGAGTATTTCGAAACCCTGACCTTCTCCGACGAGGTGAAGATGTCGAAACCGGCCAAAGAGATCTTCCTGATGACCCTTCGTTCGCTCGACGCCGCTCCGGCCCAGGCCGTGCACGTCGGCGACAGCATTCGCAACGACGTGGCGGGCGCCCGCAAATGCGGTCTGAAAACAGTCTGGATCACCGGGTTCAGCGAACGCGAGGACCCTTCCGATCCGGCCACCGAACCCGACGAGACCGTGGACGGGCTGAGCGCCGTGTTGCCGGCAATCGAACGCCTCTGCGTTAACCGGTAGTTCCACGTCGCCCACTGGACCGGCGACGAATGCCCGGAATTGACTCCGGGGCGACTTGTATTGCGCCCTTTCGCGCTGGCACTCTGCCTTGGAGGGGCGGCGCCTTTGCAAACATTGCTGCTGTAGCCTTGATTACTGGAATGGACAACAACCTGCAGGACATCTTTCTCGAAGAAAGCGCAGTCGACCTCAACGGGCTGTGCGCTGACGTGCTTGCCCAGCGCCAGTTGATCCTGGTCAGCAACCGCGGCCCCGTCGAACACCAGATGCCCGAGGGCCACCGCCAGTCCGACGACCCCTCCGGACCGCCCGAGCCCCGCCGCGGCAGCGGCAGCGTCGTCACTGCCTTCGCCTCTCTGGCACAGAAATTCGACTTCACCTGGGTCTCCAGCGCCATGAGCGAGGGCGACCGCACCGTCGCCTCCGGCAGCGGCGGCCTGCGCGTAATGTCCCCCCTGCCCGGACACCGCATCGGCCTCCGCTACGTGACCACGCCCCGCCGCGCCTACCACAAGTACTACAACGTCATCTGCAACCCGCTCCTGTGGTTCCTCCAGCACTATATGTGGAACCCGCCCTACAACCCAACCGTCGACTCCACCATCCACGACGCGTGGGAGAACGGATACGTCGCCGTCAACGAGGCTTTCGCCAGGACCGTACTCCAGCAGGCCCGCGCCAGCGAGACTGCCCCCATCGTTCTCGGACACGACTACCACCTGTACCTGCTGCCCGAGTTCGTGCGCCGCGAGCTCCCCCAGGCCGTCATCCAGCACTACATCCACATACCCTGGCCGACGCCCCTGTACTGGAGCATGATCCCCGGCTACATCGTCACCCGCATCTGCGAGTCCCTCTGCATGGCCGACATCGTCGGCTTCCAGACGCAACAGGACGTCCGCAGCTTCCTCGACACCGTGGAGGAGTTCATTCCCGAGGCCCTCGTCGACCGGCAGTCCGGCTCCGTTCAGCTCGACGGCCGCCGCTGCCTCCTGCGGGTCTACCCCGGCTCCATAAACGTGCAGGAGGTGCAGCACATCGCCAACGCCCCTCGCACACTGGAGTACGAGACGAAGCTCCGCGCCGAGGCTGTCGAGTCCACCATCGTCCGCATCGACCGCGCCGAACCCAACAAGAACATCGTCCGCGGCTTCCGCGCCTACGAGCAGATGCTCAACGACCACCCCGAGCTCAAGGGTCGCGTGAAGTTCCTCGCCTTCCTCGTTCCCTCCCGAACCCACGTCCGCCAGTACCAGCGCTACCTCGACGAGGTCAAACAGGCGATGCAGCAGGTTAACGACAACCACCGCACCAACGGCTGGGAGCCCATCGTACCCTACATCGAGAACAACTACGCCCTCGCCATCGCCGGCATGAAGGTCTACGACACCCTGCTGGTCAATACCCTGGTAGAGGGCATGAATCTCGTCGCCAAGGAAGGCCCCGTCGTCAACCTCCGCAGCGGCGTACTCGCTCTCTCCCAGAGCAGCGGCGTCTACCGTCAACTCGCCGCGGGCTCCCTGACACTGGCCCCGACCGACATCGATGGCACCGCCCACACGCTCTACCAGGCCGTAACCATGCCTGCCCAGGAACGCAAGCGCCGCTCCGAACTCCTCTACAACACCATCTGCCGCAACGACAACGACGATTGGCTCGCCCGCCAGTTCCAGGACATCGCTGCCCTCCTCTAGCAGGCCGGTGCTGGATCCCCTCCCCCTCTGGGAGAGGGACGGGGTGAGGGCGTACCCGGACAACTTCCCACCACGTCCCACCAGCGAGTTCCCCCGCTACCATTAATTTTCACAAAAATTGCTGGATTATTCCCCTCTGGAGGGGTAAAGTAGCTGGCATGGAACAGTTCTTCAACCCTGCTAATCCAGAGTCCGGTTTTCCCGACATCCAGCTCTGCATTTTCCCTCACCTGCGGGAGTTCCTCGTGTTCGACGCCCGCCTCGGTGAGCCGCAGGTCCGGTCTCTGTCCACCGATGAGGTCTTCAACGACGACTTCTTTCGCGCCGTGGAGCACGAGTTCTCTCACGTCCTGCGCGAGATGGGGGACTATCCCTTCGCCCACCTGATGAACTTCACCATGCACTTCGAGGAGTCTATCCGCGAAGTGGCGATGATGTTCATCCTCGAACGCCTCGGCGTCAAACTCGGTGGTGGTCCTGACTTCCCCGGAAGCCCGGATGGCTTCGATTTCGACCTGCCCAGCGTCGTCGTGTACGTCGTGACCGGCAGCGCCGTTTCGGCCCACACCGACATCGTCCTCGGCGCCCTTCACGAGCTGCTGCAGAAGCCGGGCTCCGGCGAGTCCCTGCCCGACTGGGAGCAGCGCGTCTCCGACATGGCCGCTCAGGAATCGGAGATAATGCGTCGGATCAACCGCGAGGACCTGCTGCTGGCCATCCGCGGCGAGGCCCCCGACTACTTCGCCCTCTGGGACAACCTCAACTAACCCTGACGCCCCAGCCTGCACCGCCCTCCGTCCCTATCACACCCGATTCGTGCCCGCGCCCCCGTCATCGCCGCATCCTCGTCAATCCCCGCGCAGGCGGGAACCCAAACCCCCGTCTCCGGCTGCACAAGACATCCATCGGCAAACCCTGCCTTCAGTCCCTCTCTCACACCCATCAATCCCGCACATTCGGCATTCCCGAGCACCGAGCCAAATGACCATCGAACCCGTTACAATTGGCACGGCAGCGCAGCCCGAGAGGTTACGGAGCCCGCCCATCCAGTCCCAGGCGCCTGAACGCATGAAAATCGGCCTCATCTCCGACACCCACTCCGCCGGCAGCGGCCGCGACCTGCCCGACAAGGTCCTCGAGGCCCTGCATGGCGTCGACCTCATCCTCCACTGCGGCGACTTGGAATGCATCGGCGTTCTCGACTACCTCGAGACCGTCGCACCCGTCCTGGCTGTCCGTGGCTACGAAGACCCCATGGAGTCCGGCGACCGCCTCGCTTACTCCACCCGCGTCGTCCACGTCGGCGGCGTCTCCATCGGCATGATTCACGATATCCAGTGGCCCGGCCCGAAGATTGCCACCACCGGCGACGGCACCGGCCTCGTCCTGCCCGAAGGCGAAGCCACCAATACCCTCGCCCGCAAGTTCGGCGAACCCGTCGACGTCGTCCTCTTCGGCGACACCCACGAAGAACTGATCTGCCGTTGGGACGATGTCCTGATGATAAACCCCGGCAGTCCCACCTACCCCGGCAGCCGCCACCGCCGCGGCTCCCTCGGCACCGTCGCCCTTCTCGAAATCAACCCCCCTAACTCAGCAGCCCCGAAACCCCGGGGATGTCAAACCAACGCCCGCATCATCAACCTCGACCCCAGCGAGCCATCAACGCACTGAAGCGGCGACCCCAAAATCCCCTCTCCCTTTGGGAGAAGGTCAGAGCCTGCCCCCGCGGAGGCGGGAGATGAGGGCGTCCAATTGCCTCTACACGAATGAAGGACGCAACTTTAGCCTCCACATCCTAAACAATCGGTAGTCGTCACACACCCTCTAACAGCCGGCCCCAATTGCGGGTAAGCTAACCCGGCACTCACCCTCCCCGAGCAATTCCGGTATCACCATCGAGGATCCCGTGTCTTCCTTGTCTAAATATCGCCGGAGTTCAAACCCCAAAGACATCGCGTTGAAAGCCTCTGCTGTAAACACGTCAGCCCTGTAGCGTTTCCTACAGTTGGTCCAGGAGAACTCAGGATGCCGCAGGGTTCTATATCCGGGGAGTTACTTGGACATCACGCCTTCCCTCATCTTTCCCGAAGTCTGCTACGTGGATTCTATGAAAGGCATTGTCCGCCACCTGCAAGACCCCGAACTGCTGAAGCACGTTGGGGAGCACAAAAGCTACCAGGAAGATTCCATAGTCCTCTGCTACGAATCTGATTACGAGACCTTTGAACAGGAATCGTCAGGTTCCTTCGACCTGTTGATTTCTCTGAACGCCGGGTTCATTTCCCAGCGTTGCAGCCACTTCCTGAAACCCGGCGGCCTATTGCTGGTCAACAACGGCCACTACGATGCGAACCGTGCCTATGTCGACCCGGCCTACGAGTTTGTCACTGCCCTCGAGGACGGCGCACCGAGCTGGGAATCACTCCCGGACAACCCTTTGCCCTACTTCAGCACTCGGCGAGGAGAAGTACTCACCCTGGCGATGGTGGAACGCGACGCCAAAAGACCGCCCAGCAAGGCCCTATTCCGGCCATCCAGACAATCCGACGCGTACCTGTTCCGGCACGCAGGAAAGCCGAACAACCCCGCCCCCTTCCACCACGCCAGGCACCTTCACCTCGACGGCAATGCCGGTGCCTGAAGCAGCTTCAAGAGAATCCCCGGCTATCAGTGCATTGAAATAACCCTAGCCATAAGTCAGCCAAGGGCTCCAAAGGTGTGTGTCACAATTCCCCTCTCCCAATGGGAGAATGTTAAAGCCTTCGTCCGCTTATTGAGCGTAGAAACTGGTGACGTCGCGGCGCATTGACCCGCTGGGAGAAGGCGGGGCCTTGCACTGCCTTCGTAGCCCGCTGCGACTTCGCTCCACAAGGTATCCACAGTGGTTACGGTATGGGATCAAACTCTCAAGCCCGTCGTCAGCGTCATCCGTTTCGTGCTAGGCAAAAACACATGCCTCAGCACCTTTAGGACAGGATACACAACGTCAGTACACATACATGCAGCAAATAATCGAGTCTTTAGAAGAAGACGTCCGCCAGCTGCAAAAACTGAGTTAGAGCCCGTATGCCCCTTGAGCGACAATATCCCTTGTGTAATGCCTAAATGACATTGTAAAAACCCGCACACCTCTCGGAGCCTATACCCATTCCTAAATGGGAGGATTTATTGGAGACCAAGGGCGGTGATGAGCCGCGACGGAGGCGAAGAGGGTGGACAGTTGGGGCACATGTCCGAAATTGGATTTGAGCCAGGCGAATGCCGTAGGTCTGAATAATGAGGGCGCTCTAGGGCCTTGGTGCTTTCTCCGTCAACGGCGCAACATGGGGTGGAGAAAATCACCCAAATCACGAATGCTGTACAAGACCCCATTACCTCACCCAAACCTTGGACCCTTCTCGGCAATAGGATAGGGATGCACTCATCCTGAAGGCAGGGCTATCCTCGTTACTTAGTCTCTCTGATGCAGTGCATACTGTTACCACGGGACTGCCCAGGTGATATCGGACCGAAGACCCTTTGGTTTTCGATGGCTGTTTGCTGAGCTTCCAGCGCCAAAACCATCAAACCTCCCCTCGGTTGATGTTGCGACCGCTCTACTGGCGGCCTCCATCGCCATCAGGAACTGTCCATCCTCTATTGCGCATCTGACTACCAACTCTAGGTTAA
This sequence comes from Dehalococcoidia bacterium, assembly GCA_965261355.1. GTDB lineage: Bacteria > Chloroflexota > Dehalococcoidia > Lucifugimonadales > UBA3495 > VXOI01. The sequence goes on from OZ253464.1 coordinate 2,378,426, forward strand.
TGCTTTGTCGCGACACGACGGGTGTGGCGTCAGCCGCCCTGATCGCTGTCCAATAGTCTCCCATTAGTATTGCCTGAGCAGCAACACTCGCTAAACCATCCGCCTGGGCATAAACGTTGCTGATCGACAGGGCCCACTTTAGATGCTCTCCCAATGGCGGCAATGGTGTTGGCGTCAGCGTAGGGGACGGTGTGACAGTTGGCAGAGGTTCGGCCAGATACGCTGAAGCGAGCGGCAACGTAATTCCCTCGTCGACTGTTATAGGGGGAATGTCGGGCTGTGGGAAGGTGCTTTGGGGCCTGGCATCCTGAATGTCGTCATCGGTATTTATGATCACAGGAATGTCGAATGCAAATTGGATGATCGCTATCACACCGCCTATTGCCCCTAGCAGCCTGTCCGAGTATTAGATTTTTGAGACGAAAAGCGCCACTGTCTAATCTCATCGGTGACTAATAGGCTCTAATAAAACAGTAATCGGAAAAATTGACTTTATTGAAGACGATTTGCGTTTAGAACATTGTTTCTCGGACGGGCTGCTAGAAGCCGGGCCGAAAAGCCCTGGATGGGGAGAGAGATTTCGGCAGTAAAGCCGGGGCGAACAGAATCTGGGACCACAGCAGTCCGAGCCGGACAGCGCCGAAAATGGCCGTAGCATGGGCGACCACACCGTGGGAAACAGCCTGGACATCACTGGGGACGGCACTGGGGACGGCACTGGGGACGGCACTGAGGACGGCGCGGTGGCGCGGAAGCCCACCGCCGACACTGTCCGACAGCTCGATTTTGCCCGCCACCAGGGTCAGGTTGGCCACTGTAGCCGCTAGGTACAGCTGGAATCGCGTCTTGGCGCGTCCGAAGTAGCGGGACTGGCGAATGCCCAACTGGACCAGTCGGGCCAATCTGTGCTCGACCACCACGCGTCGCGCTCGATATTCGTCATACCCGGCGCTCTGTTGCAACGCACGGGCCTGTTGCAGGAGAGCCTCCTGGGGATGGATCAGCACCCGCCGTCCCTTCCTGCCCTTGGCCGAGATGCACTGAGACCGCAGGGGACATGTCATACATTCGGACCCGTCGAACTGGAAGGCCTGCAAGTGGTGTATCCGACCCGCGGCATCCGTACGCCGTCCCGCTGGCACTATGGTGTGGGTGACCTGCCCTGCCGGACAGGTGCAACTGCCCGCCACCAGGTCGATGACAAAGTCATTCTTGGGAAAGCGCTGCCGGTCGGGCCGTCCCGGCACCCGGGCAATCAGGGTGCGGCCCGCGTCGGCGAAGGTCTGCCTGGTAGCTCCGTCTCCATAGGCGGCGTCGCCCATGGCCTCCTGCACCGGCACACCGGTGTTGGCCTCGCTCTGTTCTACCAGTTCCAGCGCCCCCAGGTTGTCCGGAGCGTTGCCCGGCAGTACCTCCACGGCGGTGATCAGCTGGGTGTCGGTGTCAACCACAATCGCCGCCTTGTGTCCGTCGAAGCGTCTCCTGCTGCTCTTGTGCCCGTGGCGCATCTCAGGGTCGTGCACCGACATCATCCGGTCCTTGCTCACCCCGTCCTTGAGGCTCACGCCGTCATCGCCGTCGCCGTCGCCGTCGCCGTCGCCACCCTTGCGCTCAATGTCCTGGAGCAGCAACTGCCCCAGCAGTTCCGCCGCCGCCACTATCTGCTGACGCTCAGCACCGTCCTCGGGCAACTCCCCCTGGGCCAGCCGCGATAATTCCAAGAGCCGGTCCGCGTCTCCCACAATCCCCGCCAGCAGTGCCGTCCGCGCCCGCTTGTCCGACCAGTCGATGGTCGCCTCTCCCTTGATGCTGGAGGCGAGGTACCGCCCGTATCCCCGGGCCTTGGCCCATTTCCCGACGCTGATTCCCTCAACCTGCGCCAGCGCCCGCATCAGTTTGACGATCCCGTCGGCCAGCAGATTGTAGGTGTCCCTCACCGCGCCCCGGCCCAGGATGTTGGTCGTGTCCAGAGCCACCTTCATGCTGCGCCTCTTCAGGTAGCCCGACTCCCGGGCGAGGCGCACGCTGGACTCGAATACCTCCCGCACCCTGTCGTGCAGGATCAGCTGGGCCCGGAACACCTGGAGCGTGCTTTTGGCGAAGGGCCTGTCCTCCACCTCAATCCCCAGAGCCACCTTCCAGCGGATGTCGAAGTCGGCCCGGGCCTTGGCCTCGGCGTCGCTCACCTTGTCGTGGGTCTGCAACAGCAGCGCCGTGGCCAGCAGGCTGGGCGGCACGCTGTCCCGGCCGTTGTCAGCGCAGTAGAACACCGCGAAATCGGAGTCCTGGAACAGCCGGCCCCGCAGGGAAGCCAGCAGACCGTAGAAGGTGTCCTTCCCCACGTGGTCCAGGTACAACCGGTCCGCTTCCCAAAGACCCCTCTGGTCCGAACGCTCTCCCAGCATTCTCAACCCTCGCTACTCTTGTTGACCCCAATTATAAATGCTCGGCGACTCAAACCACTTTCCGGCCAGATTTCTAGGGCTGCACTTATAACCCAAAACCATTTTGGTAGCAATCTAAGCAATGCGGTCATATTTGTTCACGCTGACTCATAGTCATAGCGACAAGCTCGCATTGGTATTCGGCCCAGTGAAAGCGCCTGTCTTGAACCCGCCGAGGTGGTAAGGGCGTTCCCTTCTCCCCCGGTAATACTTGACGCCGCCTTGGCTTGCACTTCAAAAACTGTATTCAATTGCCACACACCCTCTTGAGGATGTCCTTCCTGCTGCCCGAGACCCCCAACGCCTGCCCCTCCACAGTCCCGCACGCATACTCCTACAGCGCAATCGGCCCCGGGTACTTCTCCAGCAGCGACATGAAGAACTCGTGCCTCAACTATCAGTCGTTCGGCCGAGCCTCGAATTGCGACACCCTGCCAACACTCCAATTCTCTACGGACAGGTCAAGCCCTGTAAATCCGCACACTCCCGACCCGTGCTTGATACCCGCCGATTCTCCGTGCTCTCCGTGTCCTCTGCGGTGAACCCCTCTCCCGCAAAAAAGCAGCGGCCGGAACATACTCCGGCCGCTCAATAACACCCAGACCCCTGCGTTGCGTCAGCGCTCTATGCCAGGCTGATCAGCGGAGACACCTCTAGGAACACCGGCGCGAACACCAGCGACACCACGGCCATCAGCTTCAGCAGGATGTTCAGCGAAGGCCCCGACGTGTCCTTGAACGGGTCCCCCACCACGTCGCCCTCCACCGCCGCCTTGTGCGCCTCCGATCCCTTGCCGCCGTAGTTCCCCAGCTCCACGTACTTCTTCGCGTTGTCCCAGCTTCCGCCCGCCGACGCCATCATGATCGCCAGCATGAACCCCGAAGCCACCGCCCCGATCAGCAGCCCGCCCAGCGCCGCCTCGCCCAGGATGAACCCGGCCGCTATGGGCGCGATAACCGCCATCAAGCCCGGTACGATCATCTCCCGCAGTGCCCCGCGCGTACTGATGTCAACGCACCGCGCCGAGTCCGGCGTCCCCGTGCCTTCCATCAGCCCCGGTATCTCCCGGAACTGTCTTCGCACCTCGTCCACGATGCCCTGCGCTGCTCGGCCGACCGCCTGCATCGTCAGCGCCGAGAAGATGAACGGCAGCATCGCCCCGATGATCAGGCCCACCAGTATCTCCGGCTGCAGCAGGTTGATGCCCAAGTTCCCGGGCACCAGTTTGCCGTCCTCCCCGATCTGGATCAGACCCGCGCTCACCGAGTACGCCGCCAACAGCGCCAGTGCCGTCAGCGCCGCCGACCCGATGGCGAACCCCTTGCCTGTCGCAGCCGTCGTGTTCCCCAGCGCGTCCAGCGCGTCCGTGCGTACCCGCACCTCCGGGTCCAGGTTCGCCTGCTCGGCGATGCCCCCCGCGTTATCCGCCACCGGACCGTATGCGTCCGTCGCCAGCGTGATGCCCAGCGTCGACAGCAGACCCACGCCCGCCAGCGCCACGCCGTAGAATCCCGCGAAGTAGTAGGCCAGCAGGATGGCGATGGATACGCAGATGACCGGAATCAGGGTGCTCAGCATCCCGCTCGCGATTCCCTGGATGATAACCGTGGCAGCACCCGTCTCGGATGCGGCTGAAACCCTCTGCGTCGGCTTGTAGCTGTACGAGGTGAAGTACTCCGTCGCCAGCCCGATGATCGTGCCCGCCACCAGCCCCGTAACAACGCACCCGAACCACCACCAATTGTCCGTCAGCGTGATGGTCAGTATCGCCGCGAAGATGATCAGCAACCCGCCTGCCGCGAAGATCCCGTACCGCAGCGACCACAGCAGCTTGTCGAAGTCCGCCTGCTCGCCGCTACGCACCACGAACGTCCCCAGTATCGCCGCCACGATGCCCGCGCCCGCCAGCAACATCGGGAACACCGACTGCGAGTTCGTGAACTCGGCGTCCGCCGCTCCTGCCAGTGCCACCGCGCTCGCCGACAGCGCCACCGCGGATATGATCGAGCTGACGTACGACTCGAACAGGTCCGCGCCCATTCCCGCCACGTCGCCCACGTTGTCGCCCACATTGTCCGCGATCACGCCGGGGTTCCGCGGGTCGTCCTCCGGAATGCCCGCCTCGATCTTGCCCACCAAGTCCGACCCGACGTCCGCCGCCTTGGTGAAGATGCCTCCGCCCACGCGAGCGAACAGCGCAATCGAGCTGGCCCCGAACCCGAAGCCCGCCACCACGCTGATCTCCTGGAATACCAGGTACAGGATGGTAACGCCCAGCAGGCCGATGCCCACCACCGTCACTCCCATCACTGTCCCGCTCGAGAACGCCACCCGCAGCGCCGGGTTCAGCCCCCGCATCGCCGCCGCCGCCGTCCGCACGTTGGCCCGCACCGCCACGTTCATCCCGATGAACCCGGCCGTGCCAGAGCAGATCGCCCCCACCAAGTACGAGATGGCCGTCGCCGGCGCCGGTATGTCGTGATCGAAGATCGTGTAATCCAGCACGCCAAGCACCACAGTCACCACCACCACGAAGGGCAGCAGCGACATGTACTCGCGGCGCAGGAATGCCCCCGCCCCGGTGCGGATGGCGTCGCCGATGCTCCGCATCAGCTCGTTTCCAGGGTCGGCGCTCAGCACCCGCATCGCGGTGACACCGGCAAAAATCAGGGCAACAACACCTGCGGCAAGCGCAACAATCAGCGATTCCATGCAGTCTCTCGGAGGGTGAGATTGAGGGGACTAAGGAGCGATTTTAGCTAGCGAAATTTATCACAATCCCCCATAAACCGTCAATCGAAATTCGTCGCCCCACCCGTCAACGGCCCCACTTGCCGCTCCCACACAGCTTCGCCCCCTCTGCTATCACCCCTGCCCCAACCGTCATTCTCGCGCAGGCGGCAATCCAAACCCCCGTCTCGTCCCGCTACCCACTCCGTTGACAACACATGCCGCCTGTCTGACACTTAAAGCAAGCAACAAGAGATCCGCCCTGTTCGAGGAACAACCGTTGAGAATCTAAAGTTTCGATGTCACTTTGGAAGCAGACGAAGACGGCCGTTGGAGCACCTGGCTGACGTCCTACCCAGCGTGCAGCGCCTGGGGCGAAACTAAGTCCGAAGCCCTCCGGGCCCTCGCCGATATGACCGTCGTCTTCCTGGAAGTGATGTCCGACGCCGGCCAGCCCGTCTAGCCACACATCAGCCCCCAACGCCGGCCAACCCGTCATTCCCGCGCAGGCGGGAATCCAAACCCCCGTCCACTACTCTTCACTCAGAATATCCTCAAGGACCTCGGGAGTGAGACCGCGGGACTCAGCCGCCCGGCTCATCTCATCCATAACCATCTGGAGAGTCTTGGCTGGCCTGCCCCTAAACGGCAGCCGCTCGAACTCCCCGTCATCTTGTGGAATCCGCGCCAGCAACTCGCCCAGGGTAGGCCCCGCTGCCTCCTCCAGTCGGCATAGCCGTTCATATTCCTCCTCCGCCAGCACCACCACCGCTGGCTGGCCACGCCGCGTCACCCGCTGCGGCTCCCCGGTCAGCGCGGCATTGACCAGCGCGCTGAACCTGTTCTTGGCATCCTGCAATGACCACTCCACCACAACGCTCCCATCTATATGGAATAGCTTGACTATTCATGCCCTCTCACCGCACCCCTGATATCGACCCTACGGCAAGGCCGGGAATCTAATCCCACTTCCATTCGCCTACTTGCCGAACCGAAAGCGTCAAAATTCCCTACGCCCGATTTATCTTCCCATTCGCCGTTACGGTAAATACTCGCCCATAGGACCTCTCGCTTTCAGCGGCGATATCAGGCCACACTTTGATTAATTTCCAAGATTGATCCCAAAAGCGAAGGCTGGCCCAACTTCGGGAAAAAATGAACCAAGTGAATCCGCTGTTCTGCACTGCGTATCGCTCGTTTCTCATTTGATCCATCGTCAGTATGGTCCATTCGGTTTGAGTGTTGACTAAGGCTTCAATCCAAGGCAAGTCCTTAAATCCAAGATAATCCCTGTCCCGAGAAGACTCGATGATATCCTGGGGATGATCTCTGCCGTGCAATTTGCGAATTGCTCGCACTATTGGCGGGGCGGAGTTTTCATCGAAGAAGTAGTTCACAGCTATTCTACTTATTTTCTGGCGAGCAACTCTTCTTGGAAAGCAATAGCACATTCCACAGCAGTTAACGGAATTTCGTAGTTTAAGGCCACTGACTCTATGCTGTTCGATTCTGCCCTGTAATTTCCATAAAGAACTTCGGTAGGAATATGGTAGCCTGTTATCACAGGTGTCCCAAAGGCCAACCTAGGATTAACGAGCACCTCTCGGCCCACTTGACTAATTCCCCACTCTTCGGCTGGATACCAGCACACCGGCTCATGGTCGTCATAATCCACCGGATCAAACAGATAGTCTGCCATTACCTGCTTGAAAGCCAACTGCCCATACCTTGACAACTGCTCTAGGTCAGTTCCAGTGGAGTTGAAAATGTGTGCACCGTCAGTTTTGAAGCGGATATCCGAAAATGGATAGTCCGTCTCGAACCTCAGCTTGGCATGCCGAGCAGCCCTGATAATTCGTTGCCAAGTAACCCCGGCCGAATGGAACGCGCTTACATGCCTGATTTCCAACAGGTCCCTGAATGTTAAGGTATACGTTCCCGGCCAGCATTTGCTCACCACCCCCCCATAAGCCGTGCATACCCTTATAGGACTTGACGAATCGGCGACTCACAGCCTCCTTTACGCCAGACAACAGGCGCACTTCCCCGACAGAATAGAAACCACCCGTCAAACGGCTGATACTTTCAACTGATTCAGTCATAGAATCCTGCTCACAAGCAACGTCCGGTTCTTTAGGAGGGACATCTCCACATAAATTTAATTGGACCTGTCAATAGGCAACGCCCGTCGGTAAACGTACGTCTGTTCTATCTTCTTATCACATTATACCTCAAATGGTAGGGCCCTCGCTGGCAGTCAGAAATGGCATCTAGCGAATCACTCCCACCCCCGTGACTGACACCCACCCCCTTGCCAAATCCCACCCCCACGCGTTACCATAATCATAGTGAATGAGAACATCCGTTCCCTGTATCACCCAACACCAACTCGGCCACTGAGGCCCCGCGAGTAACCATGCCCCAAAGTCGCAGGAACAAGGCCCGCCGCAGCCGCCCCGCACAAGCAAAACGACCGGAAATGTTCGGAAATGAGCGGGACCTGAAATCGCTCGGGCTCTCCACCCGTCAGCAGGGCGCTCTCCCCATCATCGCCGCCGCTCCCACCGTCGCCCAGGCCGCCCGCGACGCCCACGTCAGCGAGGCCACCATCCGCCGCTGGAAAAAGGACCCAACCTTCTCCGAGCAGCTCGACCTCCTCCGCAGCGAGCTCGCCGAAGAGGCCACCAAGCAGAGCCTCGGTCTCATCCTCGACGGCATGACCGTGCTGGCCGAGGCCATGAGGGACCCCGACCAGACCCTCCGGGTCCGCGCCGCCCGCTACGCCCTGGTTTACGGCGTACAGATTCACGAGTCCCGGAAGGTCCACGCCCAGATCGACGACTTGCAGACCGCCCTTGAAAATCTGGAATCCAGGGTTTCCGCCCATTAGGCTCTCCCAATCAGGCTCAGGAGTTTTTACGATGTATTCCTTCAACTCTATCTGGCGCCGCATCCGGTCCCTCCAGCGCAGACTCGCCAAGGACCTCGCCATAATCCGTCTGCGTCGCCTCGCTGAGGACTTCTGCGACGACTACGAGGACGCCGTTAACGACGACCCTCCCGCTTCCCACCTCGAGCTCGATAGGATGGGCTCGGCCTTTATCCCCAGCATCGGGAAGGCCGGCTTCCGCCTCAGCACCTTCATGGCCCTGCGCAAGTACCTCGAACGCTGCCTCGACGACAAAAGGCTCCCGGAGCCCCGCGACATCGTCGGCAGCCTTCTCCCATGGGCTGCCGAAGGCGGCTTCCTCCGCGCCTCCCTCTGGCACCGCGACGCCGAGGCATAAGGAGGGCTGCTGCATTCTCCCCGCCTTAATATGGAAGGGCTGGGGTGAGGGCAAAACCCAAACAGAAAAATCTCTGTGCCCTCTGTGCCCTCTGTGCCCTCTGTGCCCTCTGTGGTGAACCCGTCCCCTCTGCGTCTTCGGCGCCTTCTCTGCGTCCTCGGCGTTGAACGTCTCCCCTACCCTCAGGTGGTATAATGCCCGCAATTTCCGCCGACGGCAGGACTTTTGTTGCCTGCCATATCGGCCAGTTCGACGAAAACGGGCAAATGCCGACCGAGGGGAGAAAACCATGCACATCGGATACTTCACCGAGCGGCCTTACCAGGACCCGCAATCAGGTTACTTCGGCGCAACCGGCAAGCCCATCATGGACTTGACCGTCAGCAACGAAATTTACGACCCGCAACTGGGCGCTCACCTCTACAACCGCTACCTCGACGAGAAGCTTTACGCCGAGGAAATGGGCTTCGACGGCCTCATGCTCAACGAGCACCACGGCACCCCCTTCTGCATGGGCGGCGCCATGAACGTCGAGGCCTCCATCCTGGCCCGCATCACCAAGCGCGCCAAGATCGTCCTCCTCGGCAACATCATCCCCATCTGGGACGACCCCCTCTGGCTGGTCGAGCAGTTGTCGATGATCGATATGATCTCCCACGGCCGCCTCGTCTCCGGTTGGGTCCGCGGCACCGGCCGCGAGAGCGTCGCCCACAATGCTCCCCCTCCCTACAACTGGGAGCGCTTCCAGGAAGCCCACGAGTTCATCGTCAAGGCCTGGACCACCCCAGGCCCCTTCCGCTGGGAGGGCAAGCACTACCAGTACCGCCACGTCAATCCCTGGGCCCGGCCTTACCAGAAGCCCCACCCCCAGGTCTGGCTCCCCGGCGTCATCAGCCGCGACTCCCTGATGTGGGCTGCCGAGAAGCGCATCCCCTACATCATGCTCTCAACCGAGCTGGAACCCACCAAGACGGCCTTCCAGCTCTACCACGACACCGCCGCCGAGCTCGGCTACCAGTCCGGCCCCCAGAACCTCGGCTACCTCTGGAAGGTCCACGTCGACGAGACCGAAGAGCTTGCCGAGGAAGCCGGGCGCAAGTTCGTCCAGGGCCCCAGCAATCCCTTCCTCGCCGGTAACGAGGGCACCACCAACCCGGCTCTGGTCAACCTCCCCGGCCTCACCTCCCGCCGCCGCGTCCTGCCCACCCAGGGCAGCGCCACTGCCGCCCGCGGAGGCCCTGCCAGCGTCCTCGGCCGTGCCTACGAGCAGCAGATCGCCGACTACACCATCATCTCCGGCACACCCAAGACCGTCATCCCCAAGATTCGCCACGTCCTCGAGTACCTTCGCCCCGGCAGCGTCTTCTTCTGGGATGGCGACGGCGCAATGACCCACGAAGATACCATGCGCAGCCTGCGCCTCATGGGCGAGGAGGTCATCCCGGCCGTCAAGGAGATGGCCAAGGACCTGGAACTCCCAGGCTCTTTCGAAATCGACCCCTCCACCGGCAAGCCCTTCCCCGAAGATCCCGACGCCGCTTCCACCGCCTCCGCCGACGCCAGCCACAACGCCGACTAGCCAGCCAACTCACAGATACGGGCGACGCAGGGTCGCCATTGCCAACGAAGCAGGGGCGGGTCAGCAAACCCGCCCCTATCCTTCCAACCAAGCCCATTCTCGGAGAACCGGCATGACCCAGCAACCCATCGCCGACGTCGCCGTCATCGGCGGCGGCCCCGCCGGCAGCTCCGCCGCCGCCATGCTTGCCCGTCAGGGCTGGCGCGTCGTCCTGCTGGAACGCGAGCGCTTCCCCCGCGACCACGTCGGCGAGTCCCTGCTTCCCGCCTCCATGCCCATCCTCGAAGAACTCGGCGCAATGGACGCGGTGCAGTCCGCCGGCTTCCTGCCCAAGTACGGCGCCACCATGGTCTGGGGCCGCGACCCCGATCCCTGGAGCTGGCACTTCCGCGAGACCAGCGCCCGCTACCCTCACGCCTTCCAGGTCTGGCGTCCAACCTTCGACCACATCCTGCTCGACAACGCCCGATCCCACGGCGTCGACGTCCGCGAGGGTTGCCGCGTCTCCGACGTCGACTTGGCCGACCCCGCAACCCTCCGCTACGCCTCCGAGACCGAGGGAGAAGGCAAGCTGTCCGCCCGCTTCGTCGTTGACGCCACCGGTCAGGCCGCCCTCCTCGCCCGACAGGCCGGCGTCCGGACTTGGGACTCCTTCTTCCGGAACCTCGCCGTCTACGCCTACTTCGAAGACGCCGAACTCCTGCCGGCACCCGACGAGAACAACATCTTCATCGAGGCCTACGAGCACGGCTGGTTCTGGACCATCCCGCTCCACACCGGCTGGAGCAGCGTCGGCGCGGTTGTCGACAACGAAACCGGTCAGGAGGGCATCCAGCGCTCGGGTGCCCGCGACTTCCTCCTCGACCAGCTCTCCCAGGCCCCGCACACCCGGAGGATGCTCAGCAACGCACGCTGGGTTGCTGGCCCCAGCGTCATCCGCGACTGGTCCTACTCCTCCGAGCGCACCACCGGCCCCAACTTTGCGATGCCCGGCGACTCCGCCTGCTTCGTCGACCCGCTCTTCTCCTCCGGTGTCCATCTGGCCCTGATGTCCGGAGTGATGGCCGCCGCCTACGCCACCACGACCCTCAAGACCGCCGAAACCGGCGATACTCAGCTCCGCGACGCTTCAGGCGAAGTCTACCAGCAGCTCTATTACAAGGAGTACAACCAGTTCCGCGAGATGGCCCGCCTCTTCTATTCCAGCAACCTCACCTCCGACTCTTATTTCTGGGAAGCCCGCCGCATAGTCGACCGCGACGGTGAAGGGACCGAGTTCTCTCCGCGCCAGAGCTTCATCCAGGCTGTTGCCGGGCAACCCCCTCGCGGCTACGAGCGCGCCGTGCTCGACCGCGGTGAGGCCCCCGCCGGTTTCGTCTCCAGCGTCCGCGCCGTCGAAGGCGAGCGCGCCCGGCGCTCCGAGTGGCTGACTGCCCTTCGCGCCGACCCGCAGCGCAACTGGCTGCTTCCTTCCATTCCCCGGCTATCTCCCGGCGCGACTGTGGCTCGCAAGCCTGTGCTGGCCGAAGGCGAGTTCGTCTGGGGAACCACCCTCGCCACTCCGTCCCAGCCCGAGGGCGCACCTTGCAGTCCGCTGGTTGCGGCCGTCGCCCAGCTTGCTGATGGACAGACGCCGGTGTCCGCCATAGTCGAACGCCTGTCGCAGGGCCTCGACGACTCGCGCCGCTCAGATTTGCAGACCGCCGTCACCCGCACCCTCGAGATCCTGTACGTCGACGGCGCCGTCGAGGAACTGCGCTTGGGCTAGTTCGCAGGCCAGTCACGATGGGCAGGGCTATTGCATTTGGATTTTGGTGAATTGGGATAGCAATGTGGCGAGGTAGTTGTTGTCCCACCCGGCCCGTTTCAGCTTGCCTCTCATGGATCCTTTGGAGGGTTCCAGCCGGGCCAGGTTTAGCGCCAGTTTGCGTAGCAGGGCCAGATTGTCCGGGCAGTTGTCCTTCCGGTTCCGGGACTGGTCCTCATTGAACACCACGTCCAGCACCCAGTGCAGTTGGTTCTCGATTCCCCAGTGGGCCCGCGCGATTTGGTTGAACCGCGCCGGCGGAAATGCTTGGCTCAACAGATAGTACCGGCTCTCGACACTGCTATGGCCTCCCTCCTAGCGGCTGGCGGTTATCTTCCCCACTGCCGCAAGCCCGGGCCACTGGTGCCGCTCCTGCAGCCAGGCCACATCGCTGCTTATGCTGGCCGTCCGGATCTCGATACGCCCGTGCCCCTTGTTGGTCTGGCTTGCCTGTGCCACGTCTGTGGCCGAATCGTCGAGGAACAGGCGCACATCATCGTTCAGGGACTCCTGGTTGCCCTTGAGGACCAGTACGTAATCGGCCCCCTGGTCCAGCACCTGCTGGGACAGCCTTCTCTGGCAGTGCATGGCGTCAGCGGTGACCACCATTCCCGGCAGGGCCAGCATTTCCAGGAGTTTGGGCACTGCGGTTATCTCGTTGGACTTGCCGTCAACGGCCAGTTGCCCCAGCACCAGGCGCTGCTCTGCGGCCCAGGCATTGACCAGGTGCAGAGGCGACTTGGCCTCGGCGCGGTCATAGGAGCGCCGCAACGTCTTGCCGTCTATGGCCAGGACCCCCTCGCAGCCTTGGGCAAACTGGCCCATGAACCCCAGAAACCACTTCTGGAATGCCTCTGGGTCCAACAGGCGAAACACCCTGGAGAAGGTGTCGTGGCTGGGGATGCCATTCCTGAGCGGCAGGAAGGATTCCAAGAACTCCCGCTTTGAGTGGCCGAAGAGGGCCATGTCGGTGCACGTTTCGCCGCCGCATAGGATGGTGCAAAGGGCAATGATCAGGATGTCGTGCAGAGAATGCCGCTCTGCGTTTCCGTGTCTGGGATCCTCCAAGGGCTCCAATTCCTCAATCGTCATCCCCATCACCACTGCCTCCACACAACTCAGCGCCAAAGCACTGTGTCTTCCTCAACACCTGCTACTCTAAAACCTCCAACACCACTCCCCCGCAAATGCGATTGCCCTGTCACGATGGGCCGTTGGAATTGACCGGGAGTTGATTGGGACTTAATCTACCCCAAACCATTGAGGAGGGCTCGGCATGACTACGAGACAGATTCCTTCCGAGGAACAGGTCCTTGAGTGGATGGATACCCTGAGCAACTGGGGCAGGTGGGGAGACGACGACCAGCTGGGAACGCTGAACCTGATCACCGACGCCAAGCGGGCCCAGGCCGCCGCACTGGTGAAGGAGGGCATCAGCGTGACCTGCTCCCGTCTCATCGTGCCGGAAGGCGCACCCGATGTCACTTCGATCCCTCCGCTGCACTACATGCTGCGTGCTGGCGACAGTTGCCCGGATGAAGGGCCCGGAGGAACCTCGGACTTCATCGGCTTCTCCTTTCACGGACTTACCATCACTCACCTGGACAGCCTCTGCCACCAGGTCTGGAATGGCAAGATGTACAACGGATACCCGGCATCAGATGTCAATTCCGAGACCAAGGCCAACAGCCTCGACATAGACAAAGCTCAGAAAGGCATCATAACCCGCGGCGTTATGCTGGACATCGCCAAAGTCAAGGGCAAGCCGTGGCTGGAGGCGGGCGAGTTCGTGTACACCGACGACCTCGAGGCCGCCGAGGAAGCCCAGGGAGTGCGCCTCGAGGAAGGCGACGCCCTGATGCTGCGCCTCGGCTGGTACAAGCGCCGCCAGGAACTCGGGCCGCCTGCCGCCGGGCGTCCGGGCCTCCACGCCGAGACTCTTCCGTGGCTTAAGGAGCGCGGCATCTCCCTTGTGGGCGGCGACGCTTCCCAGGATGCAGAGCCCAGCGGCTACCCAGGCATTGGACTGCCGGTACACAAGGTCGGCATCGTCGGGATGGGCCTGTGGCTCATCGACGCCGGCAACTGCGAAGAGCTGGCGGCAGTGTGTGAGCGCTTGGGTCGCTACGAGTTCATGTTCAATGTCGCGCCTCTGCGTTTCAAGAACGCCACCGGCTCCCCTGTAAACCCGCTGGCAATTTTCTAATCGAGGTCAATTGAGGTAAGAGATGACCACGCAATCCAACACCCTTGAAGGCAGAGTCGCCGTCGTCACCGGTGCCGCCAGCCCCATCGGCATGGGCCGCTCCATCACCACCGCCTTCGTGCGGGCCGGGGCTCGGGTGGCAATGCTCGACGTGAACCAAGACTGGCTCGACCAGACCGCCAACGACATGCGAGAGATAGGCGGGGACGACGCAGTGTTGCCCATAGTCGCCGACGTCACCAGCCCTGAGTCGGTTGACAGCGCGGTGCAGCGCACCATTGCAGAGCTGGGAGGCCTGCACATCCTCGTAAACAACGCCGGAATCAATGCCCGCACCGGCGGGTTCGGAGCCCGGGCCGCCGGCAGCCAGAACGACTTCTGGACCCTCGAGCCTGATGCCTGGCTTCGCGTCATCAACGTCAACCTCAGCGGGCCGTTCCTGATGTCCCACGCCGTTGCTCCCCACATGATCGAGCAGGGATTCGGGCGCATCATCGGAGTTACCACCAGCATGGACACCATGTGGCGCAAGGGCGGCGCGCCCTACGGCCCGTCCAAGGCGGGCCACGAGGCCTTGGTGTCCATCATGGCCCAGGACCTGGATGGCACCGGCGTCACCGCCAACGTGCTCACCCCCGGTGGGGCGACTGCGACCAACATGGTGATACCGCCCGACGGAGCAACGGCAGACGTGCTGATACAGCCGGAGGCGATGCAGTCGCCCGCGGTGTGGATTGCGTCCAACGACGCCAGCCACTGGAACGGTCGCCGCATTATCGCTTATTACTGGGATGACTCTCTCCCCCTCGAGGAACGCCTCGAGAAGTGCAGCGCCCCGGCCGCCTGGCCGCAGCTCGGACTTCAGGCAGTTCACCCCAACTGGTTTGGAAGGGCATAGTCATACCACAATTAACTAAGCCTCGTAATGGCGGCAAGGACAGCTGCCAATGGGGACAATCCAATTAAGAAGTCCTTCAATGCCATGGATTCGTGAAGAGGACGTAAATCTGCCGGAAGTTCTCAAGGTGATGTCCATCCAGCCGCAGGCGATGGAGGCCGTGCAGCGATTGAACGCGGCGGTCACCTTCGGAGGTTCAGCCCTTACGAGGGTTCAGGAAGAGGCCATAGCGACCGTCGTATCGGCCACCAATCATTGCCGCTATTGAACGATGGCCCGCGGAGTCCCTCAGCGCAACAAACGGGCGATTTAGCTACGTATTGAGCTACTGGGGCGGAGGGTTAGGGGCAGCGTATACATAAAAGAATACACAACGCCGGATGGCGGCTGGTGAACAGGGGGCGGACTACATCGTTAGCTGATCCCTGTCAGGGAACCGGAGAAAGCAACAGGGGCGGGATCATTCCCGCCCCTCTTCTATAGCCACTGACAGTTACCCGTGGACGCCGACCATGCGGCAGTGCTAGGTTGAAGTGCAGGGTATGTAGGTGAGTGATGATTCGATATGGCGATTGGCACCATGACAGGCAACATTGGACGAACGTCGGCAAGGAGTTGGGTATCGAGGACCGGCAAGTTGACGATTCCGAAGTGGCCCGCTTTGGCCGGTGGCTCGTGTATTGCGTGTTAGGGCTCTCGGCCGTCGTACTGACGTACCACGTTCCCGACTTACCATTCAGGAGATAACAGAGACGGAGGACGCCCTGTATGAACGGATGGCCCTCTTGACCCCTGTGCTGGATAGACACCCAAAATGGTTTGCGCAGGCGTACATAGACTCGGAGGGCATGGAACATCCCTACAATCACAGATTCCTAGAATTCAGAATTTACTGGTGCCTATTCTGGCGTGGAGAATCCTACTCCAAATTCCAAAACACCCTGCGGGGCTGGAACCGCGGCCGCAGGTTAGGTCTGCTATAAGTATGCTGACGCTTGGTGATGGACTCCCCAATGGGGGCGGTGCTGGGTTCAGGGTTGCGAAACACCTATTTTCATCGTTGGGAGGTTGGCAGTGGTCAGGGGACTATCCAAGAAACTGGAGAATGAGGTCCGGAATTTGCTCACGCAACTGGTGAATGCGGAACCGGGCAGCTTCATCACATCTCCCTACCGTAACGACCTGTTGGTATTAGAAGCACTGCGGTACTTGGAGGACATTGGTGCCTTTGAGCACGTCGGGACAGGCTCGTTCAGGGTTACTGCCCAGGGCCGGGAGCTCTGGGAGAGGCTGAACGCCCCTCGCTGGTACTGGTTCCGGCAGAACTGGTTCCCTGCATCGGTAGCCGGGGCAACCATATTGGCCGCATCGGCCTCGGCGGCTGCCAACATCGTCAACCTGGTCATCTAGCAGCCTGTCCGAGGATTACATTTTGGAGACAACAAACGCCACTATCTAATCGCATTGGTGACTAATAGGCTCCAATAAAACAGTAATCGGAATAATTGACATTGTAAAAGACGATTTTCGTTTAGAACATTATTTCTCGGACAGACTGCTAGGAGCCCGTCCGAGAAACAGGGTTGGCGAGCCGTTGGGGGTATGATGGAGTGGAGCATCAGACGAGCGGAGCGGTCAATGAGCAAGACCTACCTTCCCTACGATCCCGAGCAGCAGTTGCTGCTACCGGCGGCGCTGCAGGAATGGTTGCCCGAGGACCATCTGGCCTACTTCATCTCCGACGTGGTTGACCAACTGGACCTCTCGGACATCACCGCCCGCTACGAGCAGGAAAGGCGGGGCGGTCCGCCCTACCATCCCAGGATGATGGTGAAGGTGCTGCTCTACGGCTACTGCACCGGGGTGGCCTCCTCCAGGCGCATCGCCCAGAGGCTGCACGAGGACATCGCCTTCCGGGTGCTGGCGGCCAACAACACCCCCGACTTTCGCACCGTCTCCGACTTCCGAAAGGACCATCTGGAGGCGTTGGCAGACCTGTTCCTGCAGGTGCTGGAGTTGTGCCGGCAGGCAGGACTGGTGAAGCTGGGGCACGTGGCGCTGGACGGGACCAAGGTGAGGGCCAACGCATCGAAGCACAAGGCGATGAGCTACGGGCGGATGAAGGAGAGAGAGGAGCGGTTGCAGGCCGAGGTGGACGAGTTGCTCCGCAAGGCGCAGGAGGTGGACGAGGAGGAGGACCGCCGCTACGGGAGGGACAAGCGTGGGGATGAGTTGCCAGAGGAACTGGCCTTCCGGGAGGGCCGGTTGCGGAAGATAAGGGAGGCCAAGGCGGCGCTGGAGGCCGAGGCCCGGGCGGAGGCGGAGCAGGCTGAGTCCGAGGGCCGCAATCACCCCGGGGTGCCTGATGACAAGGCGCAGCGGAACTTCACCGACCCGGACTCCCGGATCATGCCTGGCCCGGGAGGGAGGGATTTCCAGCAGTCCTACAACTGCCAGGCGGTGGTGGACAGCGAGCATCAGGTGATCGTGGCAGCCCGTGCCACCGATCAGCCTTCGGACAAGGGTCAGGCCGTGAGCATGATTGAGGAGACCGTGAATAACACCGGCGCGGTGCCGAAAGAGGTATCCGCCGACGCCGGGTACTACTCGGCAAAGGAGGTGGATGAGCTCTACGACCTGGGAGTGGACCCGTTCGTCGCGCCGGAGAGAACCCGCCACGGCTGGGTGCCGCCACCGGCGCCCCGCGGCCGCATACCCGAGGGACTGTCGGCCAGGGACCGGATGCGCCGCAAGCTGCGAACGAAACGGGGCAGGGAACGCTACGCCCTCCGGATGGAGACGGTGGAACCGGTGTTCGGCCAGATCAAGCAGGGCCGGGGATTCCGGCAGTTCCTGCTGCGGGGTCTGGCGAAGGTGAACCGGGAGTGGCTGCTGATCTGCGCCGGGCACAACCTGCTGAAGCTGTTCCGGTACGGGGCTGGGATGTCCGGCAGGGTGGGAGGCAAAGGCGCCACTGGGAACAACAGGGAGACGTGCCGGGTCATGGGCAGTGGGATTTTCAAGAGACAATCGGCATGTGCCTACCCGCACCACGCAAGAACCGTTGCCTCAGGGTAATCCCAGCTGACCGACACCGCCAGTTGGTCAATCCTCGGACGGGCTGCTAGCGGAAAAGTCTTGGAAGCTGGCGAATCGGGCCGCCGACGCATCGACCGAAGCGAAGCGGGCCGCCGACAGGTCGCCGGTGGCTGTGCGAGACAACGCGACGATCCCGGCACTGTTGCGAACCCTGGCCTGGGCCCGAAGCACACAAGCCCTAAAGATGAACGAAGCAGCAACCTTGTTCAACGGTCACAGCTTTGTTCAAGGTCGAGTTGACAGCATGGCCGAGTTGGTGAAGTTGTATGACGGTTCCCCCAGCAGCGTTATCAGGGTCCGCGACGACAACATGGAATTCCGGCTATCAGGGCAGAGGTTGACCATGAGCGTGGTTGGACAGCCCCAGGTTGTCGACCACGTTGTTTTCAGCGACGACGCGGGCAACGGCTTCGGACCTAGATTGCTGTACTCCGCCGACACGGAGCGACCGGAACAGTTGACGTATGACTGGCCCCCGGACACTCCGCCGACAGCACTGTATCTTGGTTCACCCAGACCTTGAGGGTAATCCGGCAACGTCAAGACGATGGCCGTGAGTTCCTAGATTACGACGCTCCGGAGCGGCGCGTAATCAACCCGACTCCTGACGCCAAGGCTCGGCTGCGGGCCTTCAACAATGAGTGTGAGCTGGCCTCCGACGTTGCCGAGACCAACAGTCACCGCGGCTTCCTCGTCCGCTCGGCTGAACAGGCCGCCCGTGTCGCGGGTAACTTTGTGGGCTGGGCCGTGCTCCAACAGGAGGTCGCCAACACAGCCCCCGGATCGAGTGCTGGCCCTGAGCTTGTGTATGGCGTGGAGGAACTGGAAGCTGCGATGAGGCTGGTGCACTGGTACGGCGAGGTTGTTCGTCTGCGGTTCGCTAACGCCTCGGCCAGCAAGGTCAGCGACGCCGCACAAGCGGTTGCGGAACAGTTGGCCGAAGTGATGCCCGAGGTTGACACCAAGCACTTCACGAAGCGCGGTCAATTCTTCAAGCTGCGGACGTACATCGCACAGAACGCACGAGGGGCTGCTTACTATCTACGGAAGGACACCACAGCAAGGGAGCAGGTAATCGAGATTCTGGTCAAGCATCGCTATGTGATGGAACATCAGGGCCAATTCCTGCTCAGCCAGTCAATCCAAGAAATCATCCGGTCCAAGGCTGGGAAGTCAGGGAAAGCCGATTCGATTAGCAGGATTAGCGGAGGGCCGTTTGATAGTCCTGACAGTGAGGTTAAGAATTATCTTACTTTCTCGGTCCATTCCGACGACGTAACGCGCCCCCGCAAATCCTGCTAATCCTGCTAATCGGGTCGGAATCTTCTGAACGAAGCTCGATTGACCTTCCAGAGGACGACATGAGAACACCGATTTTCAACAGCACACGCTCGACGACGCCAATGCACAACGTCGATTCCGGGGCGTTGGCGCGGTTTTTGGTCAATGACCCTGTACTCCAACAGCGACCTGAGGCCGTCCGCACCGCCGCCGACCCAGGGCCGCTCAAGCTCAAGCTCCCTGGCACCTGTTTGGGAGGTACATTCCGAGGACTTCCAGCCGGCGACGATCACGGGCGCACCACCCGCCACCATGACCGCTACCGATGCACAGGCTACCGCAACACCCACCATGCCGACTGGGGCGCAAGGACGGGACTGGTGTTGCTGGACATCGACGATTTGAAGAGCCCCGCCACCCCCGATTTCATAAAGTATCTGCTGACTCATGCGGCTGAACCCGTAGTCCTCGCGTGGACTTCAGCAAGGGGCCGCGGACTCAAGGTTGCCGTGTTGACTGCCCCGACACCGACGACGGCGGACGAAACCCGTTGGGCATGGGAATCTGCCCGCAGGTTCATGGTGGACCTGCTGAAATCGGCCGGACTGCACGAAGGCCTCGATTACAAGATTGACACCACCTTCGCCATACCACAACTGGCAATTCTGGCCCATGACACAACCCCGCTGGAGCGCGTTCCAGACTCCGCCTGCGCTGTGCCGTGGACTCCGGGCCAGCCAGCCCCACGCGGCATGACGACGGGAACGGGCCGTGGCCATGCTTCAGTCGCCCGACGTGAATGTCTTGGTTGCTCAACTGCCGTAGACAGCGGGTGGCAGGTCAATGTCCATGCACCGGCTGGGGATTGCCAGCGCCCTGAGCGGGCTACGGTTCGAGTCGGCGCGGGCGTCTGCTGAGACGGTGGCTCACAGTAGCGGACTGGTCAAGGATTATGGGCTCTACTCTGCCCTGCGACACTTCGACCGGGGTTACTGGTGGAGCAACGAACAGCTATGGGACGCTGGACTGTAATCAGGAGGTGATAGCGATGGCCGAACAGCAACAGCACCAAATCTACCCGACGGACGGCACAACCGAGGCGGCAGGGTTCGCCTGCAGGCGGTGTTCTTTGTGGTCAATGGTTAGGTCAATGTTCGACCTGTTGACCTGCCCACCACCGGATGGCCGTTAGGAGGTAATGGCGATGCGCTGTGAACACTGTATCGGTGGCCTGATGACGGTTGACACCCACGACGACGACATCGCCACCTGCCTGAACTGTGGTCGAGGGACATTCCGCGTCGACCCCGCGATCCTGGCCGAGGAGCCAGGGAACAGGGGGATCGACCCAATCAGGCGCTATGTCTACATGCCGCCGCGGAGCAAGTCAGCCAGCGGTCTGGCCGAGGGAGGGCTTGTCCGATGGTGAAGCGCAGGAGACGCAGGCGGGACGCCCGAACGCAGAAGCCGAACTCGATAACCGTGCGCCGGGTTGGGACGGGCCGGGCAACCGAGCTGACGACCTTCTCCTGGGTGAGTCCGCCAACCGCTTGGGATGCCACTGCGGCGGCGATGGCGGGGCAGGTTCGGAAGGCCGAGCGCCAGCAGAAGAAGGTCGCGAAGGCACGAGGGAAGGCCCGCCGTGAGAGTCGGAAGGAATCGAAGCGGGAAGGCTGGCGGGACAAGTATCGGAAGGGCAGCGCCAGCCCGTTCGAGAATCTGCCCGGTATGGCGGGCCGGACGGAGACAGGCAGAGCGAAACAACTCACCATCCCCGCCGGTGAACGCCGCCGTAATGGGCTAGGAGCACGGGGATCCCCGTCGGCACTGACCCCAGAGCTGGCCCGCACCGTCTTGGAGTTGCGGGCAGCGGGGTTGAGCTACCAGCGGGTAGCCCAAGAGACAGGACACCCGGCGTCATCGCTCCGGCATTGGGTGGTGAGTGGCCGAGCAGCGGCGATGTCGGAGGACAGGGGCAGACAAGATTACGGTAACACGATAGAAAACTACACTCACCGCAGTCGATGACACACAAACACACAGGGGGTAAGAGTGGAAAAATTGATTGACTTAGACTTTCCAAGCGCACAAGCCGTCATAAGCATCGCGGACGCACTGGACGCTGGCCGCCTGAACCCCGAGGCGCCGGTCACCACGGCTAGGGCCATCACGGCGGCCATCTACGGGCCCATCCCCCAGCCGGGCCAACGTCCTGGCCGTGGGCGACCTCCTGGACAAGCTGGGGGCGTTCGGCAAAGGACACGGCGCAGCCCCCCACGCTCGCCGGATGGCCGATGTAGTGGACGCAGTGCGGGCGCATGAGGAAGTGGCACGGGCTGTCCAGCAGGTCCCGCTGGTGCTGAGGGGGTGACGGGGCCTTGTACTCGCCAATACAGCGGCACAGTCCCCGGGGGAGTGAGTGGGGGCCGACTGAATCAACCCGGAAGGAGCACGGACATGGAAAAGATATTCACACCCGCAGAGTCCAAGGCGCTCGTGCTGATTGCCGACGCCCTGGAAGGCGACCGGCTTCACGAGGACGTTACTGACTTCAGTGCCCGGACCCTGAGCATCGCCGCCGGCATCCACCCGCACCTGTGCGACTACCTACTCGACTGGTTGGGTGTCTTTCGGCTGCACGGATACCGCCGGTCTGTGGAGCAGCTGCGGGCTGCCGTTGATGCTCACCTGGAGTCGGCCCAGCGCCGCACGTTGACACCGTGGGCGAGGTCCAGATCGGCGATACCACCTTCGTGCCCTGAAAACGGACGACGGGCTGTGCAAGGATTGTGCCGGAAGTGTACGGGCACGATAGTGCCGAGTTAACGTTGCCAAAGTCAGTTGAGCATATTGCTAATATATTTAAGTGGGAAGGATATTATTGCTCTTAAATAAAGTCGTGTTATAATATTAAAATACACTGTTAGGCAGTTATTTATATGATATTCGTCGAATTTAGGAACAGCTAGCTCGTTCGATCCCTTTGCCCTGCAAGCGATCATCCTGCACAGCACCTGAGGTTCTAGCAGCAGTTATGACCACTCTAGCTGACGTCATGCTCGGCCATGCCGTGGGGAGCGCGGACGGAGACGAACGGTTCGAGTACGGCTTTCACCGCAAATAACTCCAGTCCTTCGCACAGCAAACGTCCTAGGAGGCGAAGAAATGGCTTATCAGCGTTTGTTAAATCTCAGAATAATCATGACGTTCGTGCTGGCTGCGCTTCTCGTGGTGGCGGTTTCCTGCGGCGGTGCCGCCGAACCCACGTCGGAGCCCGCCGCTCCGGCCCCAACGGTCGCGGCCCCCACGCAGGCCCCTGCGGCTCAAGCGTCGCCGCAACCGGCCACCCATGCCCCCACCACAGCGACCAGGGCCGCCCCCACGGGAGCGACTCCCGTGCCGCGGGCCCAAGCCACGGCGCCCCCCACCTCTGTGACCACTGCGATGGCCAAGCCCGAAGGCACCCTCAATATCGCCTACAAGGACCTATATAACTTCGGTACCCACCCTAGGGTGACGCCTGCCACTGTAGGGTTACTTGTCGGTACTTCCGTTGGCGAATCGCTGTTTGGCCGGGACGCGATGGGGAACGCTTTGCCGAGGCTGGTCAAAGAGTGGAGCCTCTCCCCTGACAAACTGGTCTGGACATTCAAACTCCAAGATGGGGTGCAGTTCCACAAAGGCTACGGAGAGATGACCTCCGAGGACGTCCTCTGGAGCATGGAGCAGCTTACCGCCGAGGACGCTGTGAACAGCGTCGCGTCCCGTCTGAGAAGGCTCTGGGCGAATCCAGAGGGCTCGGCGAGGGCTGTAGACGACTACACCATTGAGGTGGACACTGGCGTACTACAGTATGACATGTTGAGCTGGACCAGTATCCCTTATGCCGGGTGGATTGTAAGTAAGCAGCAGGCGGGTGAGCTGGGGGAAGAGGCAGCCAGCCGCGACGGGGCTGGCACCGGGCCCTTTGAGATCGTTGAGCATCAGTTTGGGCGATCATGGACAATGAAGGCTGTCGAAGAACACTGGCGTAAGACTCCCAACTTCGCTGAGCTCGTTTACCACGAGATACCAGAAGAGTCTACCCGGGTGGCCAACTTCCTGACGGGGAATGTAGACACCTTCACTATGGAGCTCGACTCCTTGCCCGCTGTCCAGAAAATGGAGGGTGTCAAGTTCATGCGGGTGGAGGGCGGTGGCACGATACACGTCGGCTGGTACGGCAACTTCTACATACCCGAAAAGGAGCGTCCTGCCTACAACCCTGACCTGCCGTGGGTATCCGCTAGCGGGGACGTGAACTCAGAGGAATGGGAGAGGGCGGCCAAGGTCCGGCGAGCCATGTCTATTGCCATAGACCGACAGCTCATAGTGGACACGATCTTGTCAGGCGAGGGAAAGCCCCTGGTGTTGTGGGGGTGGGAGGCCCAGATACACCGGCTTCCGCCCGACATTCAGGCAGGATGGGAGTTTGACCCGGAGAAAGCCAAGCGGCTCTTGGCCGAGGCAGGCTACCCTGATGGCTTTGAGGTGACCCTGATCCCAGACATTCGTAACGTGCCCGGCGAGGTAGAGGCCACCGAGGCCATAGGAACGATGTGGGAGGATATCGGCATTCGCACCAGCCTCAAGAAGGTGCCCTTCGCCACCATCTTCACGGAAATCAAAGCCCGGACCTATGATCAGACAAACACCCACGGCACGGGCGGGCGAACCGACCCCCTCAGCTTGATGATCCCAATGTTCGACAGCGCCAGCGGCTTTAATGTCGGTATGGAGCACCCCTGGCTAGATGAGATGCTGAGCAAGGCAGTCATGACATTGGACGAGGATGAGCGTTACGAAATCTTGGTGGAGATGGCCCGTTGGGTCTTCGATCACGTAGCGTCGGCTGGGCTGTACGAGGTCAACATTGTATGGCCCTTGAGCCCCAAGATAGACCCTTGGAAAGAACATCTGGATCATGGAGACCGCAGAATCCTGAACGCCTTGGAGTACGTGCCTCACCGAAAGTAAAGGCTTGCGGGCTCCGATCCGTTTACGGAGTGTCGTCAAAATGGCAACATGATGGTAGGTTACTGGGGAGCGTGCGAGAGTGTGAGGTGGGGGTGTGACAGCAGCGCATCAACGCCACGATATTTCGGAGCAGGTTTGGGAACGGTTGCGACCCTTTTTGCCTGGGCCGGAGGCAAAAGGGGTCGACCGGCTCGGGATGTTATCGCCGATGAGAAAATGAGCGAAATCGCCGGAGTCGAGTTGACCCACCCGATGGCTGGGGCATCATTTACGAAGTCTTCGTGGAGGTGCTCGACAGACTTGGCTGAAGGTGGGACAAGTGAAAGAGATCTACGAGATGAAGGGAGCGGGCCGTTCCATACGGGGTATTGCCGGGGAACTGGGCATCGCTCGAAATACGGTGCGGAGATACCTGAAGTCGCCGGAGGCCATGCGGCCCAAGGCCCGGCCCTCCAGGGGATCGAAGGTGGACGCTTACACGGAATACGTCGACCGGCGGGTGTCGGAGGGGCTGGAAAACTGCGTGGTCCTGCACCGCGAGCTCAAGGCCCTGGGCTATGACGGTGGCTATTCCATCCTGAAGTCCTACGTGTCGCCGCGCCGGCGTTGCCAGCAACCGGATGCCACGATGCGTTTCGAGACTGCGCCCGGGGAGCAGGCCCAGGTGGACTGGGGCAGCCTGGCCTACCTGGACCAGGACGGGAAGAAACGTCGCATCTGGGTGTTCGTGATGACCTTGGGCTGGTCCCGGGCCGGCTACGTGGAGCTGGTCAGGCGGGCCGACACCGCCGCATTCATCCAGTGCCACGTGAATGCTTTCGAGTACCTGGGCGGCGTGCCGCGACGCTGTCTCTATGACAATGCCAAGGTGGTGACCCTGGGACGGGACGAGAGCCAACAGCCGGTGTGGAACCAGCGGATGCTGGACTTTGCCATGCGGGTGGGCTTCGAGATCCGGCTTTGCCGTCCCTACCGGGCCCAGACCAAGGAGCCTGTCTCATAAGGACGCAAAGAGATGTAAGCGGCGGAGGTAAATTGTCCCGTGCGGGCGGGTAATCTCTGACAAACGGCGGTTGCAAATTGGACCGTCCGCCGCCATCCATAAGGGTTGTAACCGACCCCTTGGATGGTGTGACGGATGTACAAGGTGGAAGTATATCTGCGGGTTCGCCGGGCAGTGATGGTGGAGGGCAAGAGCATTCGGGAGGTCTCCAGAGAGTTCGGTCTGGACCGGGACACGGTGCGCAAGATGCTGACCTACTCCGTTCCTCCGGGCTACCGGCGACAGACTCCGCCAAAGAGGCCCAAGCTGGAGCTCTTCACCGGCGTCATCGACCGGATCCTGGAGGATGACCTCGCGCGCCCCAGGAAGCAGCGCCACACGGCCAAGCGCATCTTCGAGCGTCTCAGGGACGAGTACGGCTACGACGGCGGATACACCACAGTCAAGGACTACGTCAGAGAGAATCGCCGTCAGACCAGGGAGATGTTTGTCCCGTTGTCCCATGCGCCGGGACACGCGCAGTGCGACTTTGGCGAGGCCCTGGTGGTCATCGGCGGCGTGGAGCGTAAGGCTCACTGCTTCGTCATCGACCTGCCCCACAGCGACGGCTGCTTCGTGAAGGCCTACCCGGCTGAGACCACCGAGGCCTTCCTGGACGGGCACGTATCAGCGTTTGCCTTTCTGGGCGGAGTGCCCCAGAGCATCCTCTACGACAATACCAGGCTGGCGGTGGCGAAGATACTGGGGGACGGCCGGCGCCAGCGCACCCGCGCCTTCACCGAGCTGCAGTCTCACTACCTGTTCGAGGACCGGTTCGGGCGCCCCGGCAAGGGCAATGACAAAGGCAAGGTAGAGGGCCTGGTGGGGTACGTGCGCCGAAACTTTCTGGTGCCGGTGCCGTCCTTCGAAAGCTTCGATGCACTCAATGCCTACCTGGAACAACGATGCCTGGAGCGAATGGACCGCAAGCTCAGGGGACACACGGAGACCATCGGTCAGCGGATGGAGCGGGACTTGGACGCCCTGTTGCCCCTGCCTCCGGTGGCCTACGACGCGTGCGACAAGCAGGCAGGCCGGGTGAGTTCCCTGTCGCTGGTAAGGTACCGGACCAACGACTACTCGGTGCCGGTGGCCTACGGATATCGGGACGTCCTAGTACGGGGCTACGTCGACACAGTGGTGATCAGCTGCGGAACCGAGGTCATTGCCAGGCATCCCAGATCATACGAACGCGACGACTTCGTCTATGACCCCATCCACTACCTGCCGCTGTTGGAGCGTAAGCCGGGAGCTCTGGACCAGGCCGCACCCCTGCGGGGATGGGAGCTCCCCGATGAGTTCGGGACGCTGCGGCGTCTGCTGGAGTCCCGCATGGGACGGCGGGGCAAGCGGGAGTACGTGCAGGTGCTGAGGCTGCTGGAGACCTTCTCCCAGCAGGAGGTGCACGCAGCGGTGAAAGATGCCATCCACCTGGGAGCCATCAGCTTTGACGCCGTGAAACACCTGATGCTGTGCTGGCTGGAGGGACGGCCGCCCAGGCTGGATCTGGAGCTCTATCCCTACCTGCCCCGGGTCAGGGTCAGCACCACCTCCACACAAGACTACATGACTCTCCTCACAGGGAGGAGGGCGGCATGAACGACCGGTCGACGCTGCTATTGGAACACCATCTCAAAGAGCTGAAGCTGCCCAGCTTCCTGAGAGAGTACGGGAAGATGGCTGCCCTGTGCGCCGCCGAGAATGTGGATCATCCCCAGTACCTGCTCAGGCTCGCGGAACTGGAGCTCATCGACCGCCACCAGCGCATGGTGGAGCGGCGGATCCGGGCCGCCCGATTCCCCGCAGTGAAGAGCCTGGACACCCTCGACTTCCCGGCCATCCCGTCGCTGAACAAGGCCCTGGTGATGGAACTGGCACGCTGTGAATACATCCAGCGCCGGGAGAACGTCATCGCCATCGGCAACAGCGGCACCGGCAAGACCCACGTGGCCCTGGGACTCGGGCTGGCCGCCTGCCAGCGCGGGATGTCTGTGGGTTTCACCACCGCCGCCGGTCTGGTGCATGAGATGATGGAGGCCAGGGACGAAAGGCGCCTGTTGAACTTGCAGAAACAACTGGCCCGGCTCAACCTGCTGATCATCGACGAGCTGGGCTTCGTCCCCCTGTCCAGAACCGGCGCGGAACTGCTCTTCGAGGTCTTCAGCCAGCGCTACGAGCGGGGCTCCGTCATGGTGACCACCAACCTCCCCTTCGATGAATGGACCGAGGTCTTCGGCTCGGAACGGCTCACCGGAGCGCTGCTGGACCGGCTCACCCACCACGTCCACATCCTGGAGATGAACGGCGAGAGCTACCGGCTCAAGCGCAGCCGGGAATCCGTCGCGTCTCAAGCTCCAGACGATCGCGAGGAAGAATAGGGCGCACCGACAACGCTGTCTCCTCTTGCTCCTTCAATGTCTCCACCCTGACCGATTTACTGCCGTCAGTCATCACTTCAGTGGTACACGATCACGCCGCCCCAGTGGCCCACTTTCTCAGCGCCATTGACACTCCTCCAGCCACTCGATAATTGTTGTTGCCCTGAGCCTGCCCGCTGGATCACCTTGCAACAGGGGCCCAATATCCTCCTCCCAAATCCCGTCGAAGGGGTCGGGCCGGGTGCGCCACCAGCGATCCTGGCTGGTCTCCGACGGCAACGGGCCGCTCTGCCACTTGCGCGCCGATCGCACGCTCATCCCCGACATGGCCGCCGCCGTCTCCTGAGTTTTTCCTTTCATAAGTCTCTGCCTCAGTAGCCTGACTTGTCGGTCTTTGAGCAATCCGGCACCTCCGTGCCGGAGGGTTTACCTCATCTCGACCGACAATAATAGTCGACGCTACCGGCATTCCTTATTGTCGTTAATCAATAGCGCTGATCCTTATTCAGACCGGATGGAAGTTCATCGACAGAAGGCTGAACCGCAGAGTGGCTGTCAGCGACCTTAGAGAATTTTTTCAGGGATGGGAAAAAGGGACGGAGAAAGATGCCGCGGACCTGGCATTCCAGTTTGTCGCCCGCGGAATGAGGATTCGGCGCATGAAAGAAAACATTACCCAGTTTCGTCCTCTCCGGTAAACAGGTATCCGCCATCTCAGGGCTGATCAGCGGCCATGAAGAGGTAATAGAAGCACGAAAAAGGCTGGTGTTGGACCGCCAAGAGCCGCCAGTCTCCGAACATCGAACTCTATTACCTGACGACTACTGGGATTTTTTACCCAAGTGGAGGCAATCAAGTGGTTAAAGCCCTGATGAGAGGTAGCAAGACGCTGGCAGCAGTGTCAGCAATTCTGGTTATTCTCGCGGCCCTGTTGGCCTGCAGGGAGTAGACCCCGACCCCAGCTATGTCCGTCGTCAAAAAAATTGAGACAGCCCCTGACTCCCTGCCCGGTTCAACGCGTCGTTACACCCCTCTAACCGGGCAAGGGGCTGAGAGTCTGCAAGGTCAGGTTTATTATCTCCCTGCCAGTGGCGTCAATCTCTATGGACTCGATGCACACGAACTCGTAGTAATATCCTATGGTTAGCCCCTCCAGCTTCGAGGGATCTTCGGCCCTGCCGTGATAATGCTCCCCATTGTTATCTGCTATCCACCATCTTCCAAGTCTGTCGCCGGCTTCCTCTAATCTGCCGGTTACTTTGACGGTTTCAGTACTCAACTCTATTCGGTTCTCCAGATCATCAGCCAGTTGTTTTGCCTGTGACCTTGAGACACTAGCGGTCTTGCTTTCGGTCGAATCTGCTGCTGACCATCGGTAACGCAGACCTGTCTCGCTGTCTGCCAGCATACGCATCAGTTTGATATACGCACCAGCCAAGTGGCCTTTGTGATCTTGCAGAGTTTGGCGAGCGGTAGTGGGGTCATCGCCACAGGCGAATACCCGGTCAACACGCTCCATCGCTCGGGTTAATTCGCTGTATCCGAACATATCGGGCGGGTTCGCGGGTTCCATGACTATGCGGTAGGAACCGGCGGCGGCGGGTACCGTCACGTCCATCAGATGAGCTCCTGCGGCACTGATTGGACGGCGGGTCGGCCGTCGGCCGGGAGTCAATTCGGCTCGGTGGGCGTTACGCAACAAGCTTTGTATGAGCAGTATGAGATGGCCCAGTGAGTTGGCGCGCATACGGTGGCCGGACATAGATTCCGGTGGCGATGTGATTATCTCCAACACGAGATTATTCCGCGCCTTGGCCTCAGAAACTAGCTGGTCTTGCAAAGGTTCCTCTTCCAGGAGAAAGCCTTCTTCCGGCAATAGAGAGCCGTGTTCAAGAGGTTCCTCCAATAGGGTAAGATTCAGAGGATCCGAGACCTTACCGGTTGCTACGGTGATGAACCTCTCGTATGTAGGCGATGCCAGCAATAGAGTCCGCAGGTCTATTTCACCGCAGCGGAACAAGTGCAGGTTCGCAGACGAGACTCCCACGATTAAATACCGGCCATGGTCGCCTTCGGTTCCAACCATGGTACCGATGTATTGGCCGCCGATTTCGTCGCTGGCAGTGAAAATCTGGATGCCGTCGTAGTAGTCCAAGACGGTCTTGGGCATAACCGTTTTCATAATTGGACCGTCCCGGCATCGGTGCTCACTAGGTAGTCTGCATAAGGCCACCACGTGTGATGTGCTCCGCGGCCTTTCTGGAGTTTGCCTGCTCCAGTGCTTAAATTAAGTTCACAGACGTGGTAACCATTGAAATTTCTCGAGCGGCACAGGTTTTCAGCTCTTGACCGTCTGCTAAAAACGGATAGTCCGTTGGCCTTGCATTCGTCCTCTCCAAAATCGTCGTCCGGCCTGAGTGTGCGGTTTGACTTAAAGTCTCTGGTAGTTGGCGGCAGGGTCTCTACCAGCCGGTACAGACTGGTCGGCTCATTTTTATTTCCGCTGCGCCCTCCCGAGGACAGTCGGAAGGTAGCTGTTCGTAGTAACGCATCTAGGCTCCAGCGTTCCGGCGCGGTCATTCTAGCCCGGCGCGGTGCCAGCGTCAAAAGGCGTCTGCGCTCTAGCTCTAAATCAGTTCCGGCGCCCGCAACCGACGCCAGAAGACCACCCCCCTACTGCAAAACGCCGCCGTGGGCCACCACCGCAGAACGCGGGCCGTGTCCGCTAACCTGCTAGGGGGATTCTCTTTGTCTCAGGCTGGGGCGCCGCCCTGTTCCCCTCTACCTATCGGGTGGCGTTCTCGATTGGCGCATCGTGACTGGTGCTTAATCCGATAGCCACTCCTCGGCCTGATCCAACGTGAGGCAGTAGACGAAGTAGTTCGCCAAAGCCGGATGAATTGTCCCACCGGTCCGGATGTCGAAGATGGCGTACAGTCCGTAGTCCATGGCACGGGTGTCGCGTCGGCGGGACTTAGACAGACGCAACCCTCGCCTGTCCGCCTTGCGCCGCAACAGGTTTTCTCTGGTCTTGATATCGCTCATAAAACACTCTCCTTGCAATAGGGTTTGATGCTGGAGAGTATACCCGAGCTTGTACCAGAAGGTAAACCAGAGAGGGTGTAAGGGTGTATGGCGGGTGGCGGAGAAGGCGTCGGATCTTCCGGCACTTACTGGCTGCGTATAGCGGGTCCGGGTTGGACTGTGGCGAGAGTGCGCCTCTTGGCTTGCCGCAATGGGCAGGACTTGGGGGGAATTACTGGGGTTGCGGTATTGGGTCCACTAGGGTGATTTGCTCAATGAGGGCATCGCCAATCACCTTCACCAATGGACTGAAATCACCACCATCTGCTTCCTTCAGTGCTTCAACGTACTGGGTTCGGGTGGGTTCCCGGCGGATGATCTCTGGGAGAATTGTTTCACTTGGTAAGAGGCGCTCCAGTTTCACGCATAATGTGTAGTAACAGACTGCCCGCGCAGTTCTCCCGTTTCCGTTCACGAAAGGGTGGATGTTGTTGATTCCCCATAAGGCTCGTGCAGACAATGGAATAGGATCCGCGTTTTGCCAGTGCCAATTGATGGAATTCACAAAGTCTTCCATCAATCCTTTAACCCGGTAAGACTCTGGCGGATTATAGGGACCCACTTTTACTTCAACTGAACGATACTCTCCCGCTTCATAGTTCAGACCTACAATGGCCTGATGATTGAACGCCTTGATGAGGGATTCGGACAGCCAGAGTTTGTTGCTTTCGATGGCAGCCTCAATCATTGTTGACAAGAAACTGTATTGGCGTCCGTGATTGGAAGCCGCCACCTTCTGATAAACGGGGTTACTCTCGCATTGCGAAAGTTCGTAGAGGTTCACTCAATAACCTTGCCATATTCACGATCCAGAATATCCTGCACCTGTAGGCGGGTCATAGTCGTGTCGTACGGCAACATGCCCATCACGAAGGAAAGTCTTTGTGCCTGTATCTCTTGCGGAGTCAATGGCCTCTTGTCGCACTTCCGCAAAAGTTCCTCTATTTCTTGCGTCTTGAGGTCGCTTTTGACGGTGAATCCCTCGATGAATTTACTCTGATTGAAGTCGGGCATTGCAGTCCTCCTCTCCTGAAATTAGACTCGAATTTCAATTTCCCCTATTCCACGAATTAGCGAACCGGCAGAATCCCGATATCGACCCTAGCCGGTCCATTACAGTCATCCCCTAGCAGCCTGTCCGAGGATTAGATTTTGGAGACGAAAAGCACCACTGTTTAATCGCATTGGTGACTAATAGCCTTAAATAAAACAATAATCGGAATAATTGACGTTGTTAAAGACGATTTTCGCTTAGAACATTATTTCTCGGGCGGGCTGCTAGTTGAGCACTGGGTTATCACTGATTAACAGTGTACGTCGCGGTTGACAAGGTTGCAATCTGCCTTTGTCATGGCTAGTACTGCTACGCCTTGAGCCCCGCCATTCAGAGCAGGGGTTTTTTGGCCAGGAATAGCGGATTTAGCGGGGAAGACTTTGCGGTTCTGCCTCAGCCCGCGACGTAGTCGGCCCACGCCTGCATCAATTCCTGCCGCTTGTCGAACAGGTCAGAGCGCATGTATGCCTGTTCGGTGGAAGAGCCGATGGAATGTGCCAATGCCGATTCACAGACGGCCCACGGCGCCCCGGACTGTTCGGCGGCCCAATCCCTGAACGCCGACCGCATCCCGTGGACGGTTCCGCCGACATCAGCTCGCGCCAACACCCTAGACAGTGCCTGCGGGGTTAGTGGCGATTTGCCAGACCGCGCCGACGGGAACACCAACCCAGACCGGCCCGTCAGTTCCCCGGCTTCCTCCAGCACGGCGACGGCTTGGGCGGACAAGGGGACACGGTGAGGACGGCGGGCCTTCATGCGTTCCGCTGGAACCTCCCAGACGGCGGCGTCAAGGTCAACCTCATCCCAGACCATGCCCCGTGCCTCGCCGGATCGTGCGGCGGTTAGGATCACCATTTCAACTGCCAGCGACGTAACCCTGTTGCCGAATCCGCGGATGACGGGTAGTGCCTCTGGTAGCTCGCCGTAGGGTATGGCCTCGAAATGCGCCTTCGCTGGCCGTTTCGATGGCAAGGCCCGTTTGACGGCGGCCACGGGGTTGTCGGCGCGGTGCCCGGCGGCGATGGCGTAGTCCAGGACCGTCTCGAGCCGTTGCTTTATCCGTGTTGCCGTCTCGCGCTTGGTGTTCCATATTGGCTCCAGCACGGCCAGAACGTCGGCCGATGCTACTTTGTTGACCGGCATCCCGCCGATGTGGGCCAGGACGTGGGTTTCCATACTCCGCCACCATTCGCCGACGTGCTGCTGGCTCCACCCACCGCACCGCAGTTCCCACACCGCGCGGGCCGAATCCCGAACAGTCGGGATGGCTTTGGTGGCCTTGGCCCGGGCCCTGGCCTCCTCCCTCGGGTCAACACCATCCCGCACCAGGTGGCGGTATTCCCGGGCCCGCTCCCTGGCATCGGCGAGGCACACGCCGGGGAATCCTCCTAGCCCGCGGGCGATGGGTTGTCCGTTCAGTCTACCCCGGAACACCCAACGCCGCGCCCCACTGTCCAGAACCTTGAGGTACAACCCGCCACCATCGGCGTAGAGACCGGCCTTGACCATGCTCTTGACCTGCGCCGTGGTGAGTCCGTTTTGCTTCACCTTGGGCATTTCGTCCTCCGGCGTACACACATGCGTATACACAAAACTTCAGGGTAGCTGCCCCGTGACTGGGCTGCTAGCAAATCCCGTTTGTATTAATAGCGGCCTCTTTTGGGCCATTCTAAGCACAGTTTATCAATGAGGGTTCCTTCGTGACCATTCCGATGACCCCGAGCTGGCCAGCCACATGATGCACGACTACACTCAAGCGAGGCTGGACCCGCAGACTCGTGCCATGTTGGACTTTGCCGCCAAGCTCACCCGTACTCCGGCCGACATGACACAGGCCGACGTGCAGCGCCTCCGCAACCACGGCCTGAGCGATGAACAGATCCTGTCCACGGTACTGATCACCTGCAACTTCAACTTTATGACACGCCTTGCCGACAGCTTGGGCGTCGAGCCTCCAACGGAACGCCAGGATTCCAACTTCCAATGGATGAGCGACACTGCCAAAAGCCAGGCCTGGCTGATGACACCCCGTACCTGACGGCGGGCCGAGCGGAAAGGGGAAAGGCCGCGGATCCTTCGCTCCGCGGCCTTTGTGTGCTTGGCAGGACCTCTCGGGGAATCTGCTAGTCCACCATCTTTACTGGCTGGTGAGTCAAGAAATGGCGGCAGTAAGAGGGCGGAAGTGAAGTACGTCTTCTCAACATCCTGTGATATACGAACCCCATGACTGAAATCAAAAATAGAGACATCGCCGCCCCGCATTCCATTGCAGCTTCATACCGCGAGAGGAATGGGCCAATTGATCTTCCTTTACTTTCCGGCCCTGATGAACTCCGCGACACGCTCGCCTATCATCATCGTGGTGACGTTGGTGTTGGCACGAATGCAGTCGGGCATGATTGAGGCATCGGCCACCCGCAGACCCTCCAGACCGTGGACCTTGCCGAACTGGCTGACCACAGCCATAGGGTCGTCGGCAGGGCCCATCTTGGCGGTGCAGGATATGTGCTGGGAGGTGGTCACTTCGCGGAACAAGTATTCGTCCAAGGCTTCGTCGGTGGCCAGTTCGGCGTCAGTAGGCTCGATGCGTTCCTGGATGACTTCCCTAAACGCGTCGCTTTCTCCGAGCTTGACGCACAGCCGCACCGTTTCCCGCAACCGCTCGAGGTCGAAGGGGTCTTCCAGGTAGCGATAGTCGAGGAAGGGCTGCTCCGCAGGGTCGGCCGATTGCAGCCGCAGCTCGCCCGCGCCCGCCGCCAACTGGATTCCGCTGGTCAGGCGAATGCCGATTGGCTCCATCCGGTCGCCGCCCCGGTTGATGTGCTCGGTGGCGAAGGACTGCATGGACATCTTCATGTCGTTTCGCAGGGTGGACCCTTCGGCTGTGTAGCGCAGCGTCACCTGCATCCGGGGAGCAAGGCCGTCCAGTGGAATCTCCGGCTTGGTGCGCCAAGTCACCCAGACCAAGGGATGGTCGCGCATGTTCTGGCCCACTCCTGGCAGGTCGGCCACCACCGGGATGCCAAACTCCTGCAGTTGGGCCGCAGGGCCGACCCCCGACAGCAGCAAGATATGCGGCGAGCCTATGGCCCCGGAACTCAGGATGATCTCCTCGCCTTCAACAGTGAACGTCTCTCCCCCGCTTTCGACTCGCGCGCCCACCGCGCGGTTGCCCTCAAACAGAATCTTCTGGACGTGGCAGTTGGCGCGGATGGTCAGATTTAGTCGGTGGCGAGTCTGGTCCAGGTAGCCCAGGGCGGTGCTCATGCGCACGCCGCCGGGGTTGTTGAAGGGCGTAGGGCCGACGCCCGTGGAGTCAGGGTTGTTGTGGTCGGGGCTGTCGGGGAACCCCGCCTCTCGGCAGGCAGCGTAAAAGGCGGTCTGCGCCGGGTGCCAGGTTTCAGGCTTGAATCGGTGACACACGATGGGGCCGTCGGTGCCGTGGAAGTCATCGGAGAAGTCGGTGTCGGTCTCCAGCTTGCGAAAGTATGGCAAGCAGTGAGATAGCCCCACTCACTGTTGCCCATCTCGGCCCAGGAATCGTAGTCCTCAGGCACGCCGCGCAGGAACACCTGCCCGTTGATGGCGCTGGAGCCTCCGGTCACCTTGCCCCGTGGCACCATCATAGGTGGGGAGTTCTCTGTAGCCTTGCCGATGAACTGCCAGTTGTGGTCGCTGACCATGATGTCTATCTCGGTGGAATAGCCGAACTTGACCTCCTCGGGCAGCTGCTCGAAGTCAGGGTAGTCCGGCCCGGCCTCCAGCAATAGCACCGACACGTTGGAGTCTTCGGTCAGCCGAGTGGCGATGATGGAACCGGCGGAACCGGCCCCGATCACGACGTAGTCATACTTCATCATTCGCTCCTTGGATGGAGGAATACTGGTTGGCCTGCAGGTTGGCCACAGAGCTTCACTCGTCTTCTCTGTGGTCTCTATGTCTCGACTTAGATCAGCGCGTCTGGCGTCTGGATGCCTTCCAGGTCAGCGTCGGTGGCCGGATTGTCCAGCGTCATGCCCAGGTCGGTGGTCATGTAGTGGTACACCTGCTTCAGGTGGTGGGTGCTGTGGCTCAGAACGATGTTGAGAAGTTCCAGCACGGTTACCTCGCCGCCGTAATGGGCCGGCACTTCCCGCTCGAAGCCCTCGGTGTTGTCGCTATTCAGGAAGGCGATAATGCCGTCACGCACCTTCAGACCGTACTCGGCAATCTGGGGCGCGTTGACCACATCCTTGAGCCGCTCGTCCTGGGCCTGCATGTCGTCCCAGCTCATGCTGCCCACCTCGTGCGACAGGTAGGCAATTTCCGGGAACGCCAGGATGTGCACCACCGTATCGCGCAGGCTCCAAGGTCTCCACGGCACTATGGTATCCAACTGTTCCTGGGTGAACTGGTTGTTGGCCCGGACCGCTGCGCCCATGATCGCGTCGTACTTCTCCGCGAGCCAGGTGGTCTTGCCCGAGAGATCCACCGACGCGTCGAGTCTGAGGGCCGGTATGAGCTTCTTAGGGTAGTAACCGATGATTACTTCCGTGTCATCGATGATGGTTACCGGCAGCGATTTGATGCCGCGGCTGCGAAGGTGCTCTACCGCGGCGGGTTCGCTCAGTAGATCGTGATGTTCGTATTCAACGCCGTTTGACTTTAGGAACTCTTCCAGAGTCCGGCAGCTGAATCAACCAGGCTGGGTATAGACCTGAACATCCATGGCCATACCTCTCCCTCCATATGCAAATGATACCGGTATCCTACCACGCAACGGTCAGTAGCGTCAGATGCGCAGGACATCCTAAGGCGCCGGATTCTGCCGAGTACGGTTGCCAAATAGAGGGACATCTCCCTGTATTTTGGCCTCTCAGCCTTTTACTCAAGGGACAGGGGGCAGCATCGGAGCAGCCACAGACTCCACCTCAATTGCTTACCCGGGTTCAGCTGGATGAAAAAATGAAATATTCCAAGCATTCCCGAGCATTTCAGTTGGCTGCAGCTTCGCGCGGACAGAACACCGACAGTGGTGCGACGGGGGTTTTACCATTGTTTCGGCCTTATCTCCAGGGTAAAACTGGATTCTGTTCGTATTGGTCGGACTGCCAACACGTTTTCTACGAGCACAATTATTCCTCTACAGCAATATTCTTCTACAACAATCATAGCCAAGCGCTTTCGAGCACCGCAATGGGGAACTGTCATCAAGTTGCCCAACAGCAAGGGTATTGCTCAGGGCGCCAAGTTGGGTCCTTCGACGGTCTGAGAACTAGCTCAGAGTCCCGGCTCACGTAACCTGGAAAAATACACCGGAAGCCATAGCTTAACTTGTAGCGAAAATCATCTGATTTGGGGCGGCAACGACGAATACTCCGACAAGAACTCACTCATGAGCGATTGGAAGTTCCGGTGCAATATCCTACAGCTGCTGGTTCGCGAATTCGGTGTTAAGACCAGTTCGTCAGTCTGCCTAGATTAAGCCCAAATATGGCATAATAATTCCGATTCAGACGGATGATGGGAGGAAGAGATGCCTGCGTTTTGGGAGACCCTTCAAGTTGGCGGGCAAGACATGCACGCCTATGCCAGCGTCCCGAACGGCAGCGGACCGTTTCCCGTGGTGATTGTCAGCCAGCACGGAGGCGGGGTTGACCAGTTCATACGTGAGATGTGCGACAAGTTGGCCCATGACGGCTTTGCCGCCGTCGCGCCCAACCTGTTCCATCGGTTCACCGAAGATCAGCTGGATAACCGCAGTGGTCGCATTCAGCATTTGGACGACCTGCAAATCTCTGCCGACATCAGTGCTACCGTAGATTGGCTGCGGGCGCACTCCGCGATCAACGGCGAGCGAATCGGCATCACCGGATTCTGCATGGGAGGTCGGGTGGCTTGGCTTGGTGCCGCGACCAATCGCCATATCAAGGCGGCCGTCCCGTACTACGGAGGAAATATTTTCGTCAACTGGGGAGGCGGAGAACACACCCCATTCGAGTTGTCAGCAGGCATCAGTTGCCCGGTCCTGTTCCACTTCGGCAGCATTGACGAAAATCCCAATGCGGAAGATAAAGACAAATTGGACGCTGAGCTGTCTCGCATAGGCGTACAGCATCAGTTCTATACTTATGATGGCGCCGACCACGCCTTCATGGACTACACGGGGCTCCGCTACAATCGGGAGGCTGCGGAGGAGTCCTGGCCGAGGACTATCGAATTTTTCAACACTCATCTGAAATAGGTTGCGAAGGGCGTGCGTCGACTGGAACCCTTGTTATACTCTGGCCACTCAATATCGACGAGGTGCGCTGAATGAAATACGATTACGTCATCCTCGGTGCCGGTTCTGCCGGATGCGTGATGGCCAGTCGGCTGTCAGAAGATCCGACGAAGAGCGTTCTCCTCTTGGAGGCCGGCCCTGACTATCCCGAATTTGAGACCTATCCAGACGACTTGAAATTTGGTTACGACCAGACCGCTTCAGCCATTGACGCGCCCCATAACTGGTCATTCCAGGGCAACACCACGCCATTGCAGACGGAGCCGATGCCCGTACCGCGCGGGCGGGTGGTCGGCGGCTCCAGCGCCATCAACGGTCAGGTGCTGCTGCGCGGCGTGCCAGAAGACTACGATGCATGGGCCGCCCTGGGCAACGACCAGTGGGGCTTTACCAGCGTTCTGCCTTACCTGAGAAAGCTGGAAAGCGACATGGATTTCGGTGCCGACGACTTTCATAACTCCGAAGGATTCATTCCGGTTCGGCGCTTCTCACGCGAAACCTGGTTGCCCGCACAGCGGGCGTTCTACAGCGCCGCACGCGAAGCAGGGTTCCCAGACGACCCGGATATGAACCACCCCGAGTCGGGGGGCGTTGGTCCCATCCCGATGAACAACCCCAACGGCGTGCGAATGAGCACTTCGCTGACCTTCCTTGGCGCCGCACGTCACCGACTTAACCTGACGGTCAAGGCCAACGTCACCGTGCACCGTGTGCTATTTGACGGCAAGCGGGCCATTGGCGCCCAAGTGGAGAGCGGAGGGGAGCGGTTCACTGTGGAAGGGGAAGAGATCATCCTCTGCTCCGGGGCCATTGCCTCCCCGCAGATCCTCCTGTTGTCCGGAGTAGGCCCGGCAGCAACCCTGGAACAGCTCGGCATAAGCGTGGTGCAGGACACCCCTGGCGTTGGCCAGAACTTGCGGGACCATCCCAACATCCGAGTGCCCATCGAGGTGAAGGAAGACTTTCCCCTCAACCCACAGGACCCGCGGACACAGGTCGCGCTGCGATATACAGCGACGGGGTCCGAACTGCGCAATGACATCCAGATAATGGCGTCGTCCTTCTCGTCCCCGATTTCAGGCGACCCGCTGGAAGCCGAAGGAATTCGATTCACCTGCATTCTCGAGCTGGCCTATGGCAAGGGCCACCTGACGATCACATCCACCGACCCCGATGTGCAGCCACAACTGAATTACAACTACTTTGCCGACGACCCTCGCGACCTAGCCCGCATGCGTGAGGCAGTGCGGCTTTGCGTGGGGTTCGTTGACCACGCCGACTACGCCGACATCGTCAAGGAGGTCATAGAACCCACCCCTGCCGACCTGGAATCGGACGACGCGCTCGACAACTGGCTGATGCGCACGGTGTCCACCTCTCAGCACATTTCAGGCACCTGCAAGATGGGGACCGCCGACGACTCCATGGCGGTAGTGGACCAGCAATGCCGCGTCAGGGGGCTGGAAAACCTGCGGGTCATCGACGCTTCGGTCATGCCCGACTGCATCCGCGCCAACACCAACTGCACCACCATCATGATCGCCGAACGGATGTCCGACATCATACAGGGAGGCTAACCCGAACAGAGCCGATTCGCTCATCGCCAAGGGATATGATGCGAGTGCACTCTCATCAAGGATTCAGTCCTGTCGCCCCAACCCCTGCCTCTGTTAAAGTTGAGAGGCAGGGGTTTTAAATGTTACTCCGGACACACCGCGAGGAGGTGGCCATATGAACGTCGCGGCTTCTGCTATGCCTGCAAGGCTGCCTCCCGGGCCGAGAGGACTCCCTCTTTTCGGATCCCTGCTTGACATTCGCCACGATACCCACCTAGCTATCGACCGGCTGGTCAAGCGCTACGGGGATATCTGCCTGATGCGCTTCGGCAGCGTTCCGACGGTCATTATCAGCGATGCCGAGTTGCTTCACGAAGCCTTTGGCAAAGCGGAACTGGCCGACCGCTGGGTCAGTGAGATCATGGACACCCTAAGCGGACAGAAGGATCTAGTGCTCGCCCCCTACGGCGACCACTGGAGGCAGATGCAGCGGTTTGCCAACCGCGAGTTGCTCAGCGCCCGCAACGTGGACAACGTGCGCGAGCGACACATCGAGCAGGTCGTAGACGGCCTTGTTGCGCGCATGGCCGATATGGGGGACGCAGGGGAACTCGTTTCACCGCCTGCGATGACAGCCCGCAGTAACGCAACCCTGATGTTTCGGTCCGTATTCGGGCAGCCGGAAGATGTCACCGACGATTTCCTGCAGCAGCGAGAGG
This sequence comes from Dehalococcoidia bacterium, assembly GCA_965261355.1. Lineage (GTDB taxonomy): Bacteria > Chloroflexota > Dehalococcoidia > Lucifugimonadales > UBA3495 > VXOI01. The sequence continues at coordinate 2,418,871 of OZ253464.1, forward strand.
CATTGCTGGACTACATCAGCTGGATATTTGCCAGCGCCACTGCAACCAACCTGGCAGACTACATCCCCTGGCTGCGGATTCTGCCGAACAGCGCCGTAAAGGAGGCCACCCGGCAAGCTGAAATCGGCGGGGCGATCATCCGCGCCCTAGTCGAGGCCGCACGCGATCGCCCCGGCCTCGACCTGTCCACGCCCGTCTGCCTGGTAGAGTTCATGCTGGCCAAGGAGGAATCGGAAGAAATAACGAGCGACATGACCTGCGACTTGTGCATGGATTTGCTGATTGCCGGCACCGACACATCAGCCCAGACAGTGAACTGGTTTCTGCTATTGCTAGCCAACCGCCCGGAAATACAGGCGAAAGTTCAAGAGGAATTGGACAGGGTGATCGGAGGCGAGGCCCTTCCCACGGTTGACGACAGGACGAGGCTGCCCTACCTATTCGCCTGCCTCGCCGAGTCCATGCGATACCGGACTATCGGCCCGCTCGGCCTTCCCCACAAAGCATCGGAGGACACCGAATTGGGTGGCTACCTGATTCCCGCCGGGACCCAAGTGCTGGGCAATATTTATTCCATCCACCACGACCCGCGCTATTGGGACTCGCCCAACGAGTTCGTTCCGGAGCGCTTCCTTCCCCAGGCTGACGGCTCGATGTCGCCGGCGCTCACCAGCGTCGGGTACCTTCCATTCGGTACTGGTCATCGCCGCTGCCCAGGTCGGCGCTTCGCTGAGACTACCGTTTGGATTCACATCACCCGTATGCTGCACCAACTTCACTTCGACACCCCCGACGGCAAGCTGCTGACTGAGGACGAAGTTTTCGGGCTGGCAACCTCGCCCAAGCCCTACTCGTTGAAAGTGTCGCGCCGCTGGTAGGGTCGGTTCGGATCAGACCATCTCCTTTCCGTTGATGGGAAGGGGTGATGGTGGAACCTACCCCAGCTGCTCCAGCGCCCGCCGGTCCAGCATCATCTTCACCGGGCTGATTGGCCGGAAGGTGCGGGACATTCGGACGTCTCCGGCGAGACTCAGCAGGGTATAGGCGTCGTAGGGCTCCATGCCCTTCTCGCGGACGAGGAATTCGATCATGTTGCGGACTGCGCCCTTCATCGCTGGCCCAAGCTCTTCGCCATAGTAGAGCACCACGAAGTAATCGGGCGTCATTGCCTGCGGGCATTCGATGCCCATGCCCTTTTCGACCGTAACGCGAATGTGGCTGTCTGCGGCGCACTCCGCACCGGTGCCGCCCACGGCGCCGTCGCCCACAACAGCATGACAGTCTCCCATGGCCAGCAACCCTCCCTCAACGAACACCGGCAGATACAGAGTGCTGCCTTCGACCAGTTCCTTGATGTCGATGTCGCCGCCGTATGGCCCGCTGTCGCTGGCAGTTTGCTGCGGGTAGGTGGGCGTAGTGGCCACCAAACCCATCGATGGATTCAGCGGCAGCCTAATTCCGCTGGGAAGCACAACGTGACCGTCCTCGATGGTCATCACGGTGGGGTAGGCGCGGTCGAATTCCTGCTCCAGGAACCCGCGCCCCGGAGAAACCATGTGCGCCGCACCTTCATCTGCCCTGGGAGTGACCCTGATGAAATCGACCCGCAGAGCGTCGCCCGGCTCCGCTCCGTTGACGTAGATGGGCCCGATAGCAGGGCCTTTCAGTTGCTTCTCGTCAAGGGCTCGAGGGTCACGTATGCCCTCGAACGCGTCCCAAGTCTCGACAATCAGTTCCTCGCCGGATTCGATGGTGATTGCCGGCGGGTTGGCAGGGTCCAGCACGTAAATCTTGTGGTCGCGGGTGAGACGTTGCATGGCGGCCTCCTGTTACGGGAGATTCACGGCTATTGGGACAGCAAATCCAACCGGTAGCTGACACCGGAGTCGGGGTCAAGTTCCACGACGCAGACGGCTCCCTGCTCCGGTGCGCCGATAGGACCGTAGGGGCAACCCGAATATACAGCGGTGGTGTCGGCCCTGGAAACGTCGACGTGGCGGTCCCAGTGTCCGAGCGCCAGGTAGTGGCAACCCGAGGACGCGACGTCATCGGGGTAGATGGGCGAAGACCTCTGGTCCCTGTCGTCCTCGAAATGGAAATGGCCGTGGGCCATAGCCACCAGCCACCGACCGTGGGTAGGTTCGGGCATCCCGTCGAGCGGCCGAAAGTGGGGAGTGTGGGAAAGCATCGCCCTTCCCCACAGTTCCAGCCCGAGCTCGGGAAATGCCAAGGTCTCCCCGTGGGGATCGGACAGAACCTGCAGGTTGGGAGGAGCTTCATCGAAGGGCGAGCGGCGATAGACGGAGGTTGCGTGAGCCAGGTCGTGATTGCCCGGCAACACGATCACCGGTGCTTCCGTGCGCGCCATCTCCGCCACAAAGCGTCCAACCACATCGTCGGAGACCCGCTCGTTATCGAAAACGTCGCCCGCCAGCAGCAGCACATCGGCATGGAGCCGCTCCACGGCGTCCACCACAGACGACAGCACCTCATCCGCTCGCGGATGCCCCATGGGGTCGCCCAAGTGCGTGTCGGAGGTGTGGATAAGGCGAAGTTTTCTCATATTTGTATTTACAACTCCTGCTGCCCGGTGAAGTATATACAGTCTTGTATTTGTACTCGCGCTGCCAAGTGAGGTGAGAACAGCAGCTCAGCCGGCGCCGATAACCCCGCGCTCGCGCAGGTCTGCGATCTGCTCCGGCGAGAAACCCTGCTCTGCCAGTATCTCATCGTTGTGCTGCCCAAGCAGCGGGGGCGGACGCCTGATGGACGCAGGAGACTCGGTCAGTTTCAGTGGGGACCCCGGGGTCTTCAGGTTGGGGACGTTCGGGTGCTCCATCTCGGCGATCATGTTTCGCGCCAGCACCTGCGGGTTGGTGACCACTTCCGACACACGATTTATCGGCCCGCACGGCACACCCGCTCCATTGATCAAATTAGCCCAATGCTCGGTGGTCTTGTGTTTGAACTCCTCCATCAGGATGTCCACACACTCCTGCCGGTGAGCCACGCGGTCCGTGTTGGTCGCAAAACGCGGGTCATCCAACAGGTCCTCACGGCCGATACTACGGCACATCCGCTCCCATAGTCCCTGGTTGGCGCAGCCGACAATGAAGAACCCGTCTGATGAAGCGAAGCTCTGGTATGGCACCAGACTAGGGTGACCGGAACCCATACGTTCCGGGTCTTCGCCTGTACCTAGGTAACGAGTAGCGTGGTAGCTCAGCGCCGCTACCTGTCCGTCCAGTAGCGCGGCTTCCACCCATTGGCCTTGGCCGGTCCGGTCCCGCTGTCGCAGGGCGGTCAAGACGGTGCCATAGGCCATCATCCCAGTGAACAGGTCCACCAGCGAGAAACCGACACGCTGAGGCAACCCGTCCGGTTCGCCCGTAAGGTGCATCAGGCCGCTGTATGCCTGGATGACCAGGTCATAACCCGGCATATCCGCCATTGGGCCGGTGCGTCCGTATCCGGATATGGAGCAGTAGACCACGCCGGGGTTGATGGCGCTGATGTCGTCGTAGCCCAAGCCCATGCGCTCGAGGGTACCAGCGCGGAAGCTCTCGATCATCACGTCAGCCTCAGCGGCCATGTGCCGCACCAGCTCCACGCCCTCCTTCTCCTTCAGGTTGACCGTGATGCTTCGCTTGTTTCGGTTGAAGGTGACGAACTGGGTGCTTTCACCGTTCCAGAAAGGCGTCCAGTGGCGTATTTCGTCTCCGAGGGAAGGTTCCTCAATCTTCACCACGTCCGCGCCCATGTCGCCCAGCAGCATGGTGCAGAAGGGGCCCGCCAGAGTCCGGGTTAAGTCCACAACTTTGATATCTTCCAGCGCGCCGGCCATGCGTCTGTTCTCCGGTACGTCGTAGCTGATTTGGCAAGTGACAACCGGACGATTATAGCACGGAGACGGAGGCTCTCAGTGATTGACCGGCTACAGCAGCGGGTGCTAGGGTTGGGACGGAAGACAGAATAAAAGGGAAGGAAAGTGAGGGGAGGGGCTATGAGTTTGAGCAGGGCTCCTGGCATAGTGGTGCTGGGCGGCATCAACATGGACTTGGTAACGTACTCGGACCGGTTCCCCGGCGCGGGTGAAACCATAGCCGGCGAGCGGTTCCTCGCCTACGCCGGAGGGAAGGGTGCCAACCAAGCGGTCGCCGCTGCCCGAATGGGCGCGCGAGTGTCCATGGTGGGACGGGTAGGTGACGACGTATTTGGGCCTCAACTGGTTGACGGACTGCGCACCGAAGGGATTGACGTCTCCTGGGTATCGGTTAATCGCGGAGAATCGTCGGGCATCGCGTCCATCGGCATCGAACGAACCGGCCAGAACCGCATAGTACAGGTACTAGGTGCGAACTCCAATTGCAGCGGGGAACAGGCGAGTCACGTCGCGACTGCGCTCCTCGGGGCCAACACCCTCATGCTGCAGTTGGAAGTGCCGATGGAAGTGTCACTGTCAGCGGCACGAGACGCCCGTGCCCACGGCAAGATGGTGATACTAGACCCGGGCCCGATCCGAAATATGCCTCCCGCCCTACTGCATTACAGCAACATCGTCACGCCCAACGAGACTGAGGCCGAAGCGTTGGTGGGGTTCCGGGTGAACAACAAGGATGCAGCCGCGAGGGCTGCGAACGCTCTCATCTCCAAGGGTGCAGAGGCCGCCGTGGTGAAACTGGGCGAGCAGGGCGCCTATTACGCATCCTCAGAGGAGTCGGGGTTCCAGCCGGCATTTTCCGTTCGCGCGGTGGACACGGTTGCGGCTGGCGATGCGTTCAACGGCGCTCTTGCCGTCTGCCTGGGCGAGGGCATGGCGCTGGGAGAGGCCGTGCGCGTTTCCTGTGCCGCAGGAGCTCTGGCGGTTACCACTCGCGGCGCTCAGGACTCGATGCCAACGCGCGCCGCCGTCGACAATCTGCTGGCATCAGGGTAATTCTTGCTCACTAGCCCGCACCCCGCCTCCGCCACAATCGCACCGACACGAAGACGGTGGAGACAACAAGCCAGAATAGGCTCAGTATAGCGAAGGCCCACCAGTAGAGTGGGGCGCCGATTCCCAGAGCGATGCCCAGAACGGTAATCACCGTCAGTGCCAATCCAAGCCCGGCAGACACGCGCGAGAGCATTCTCGCCGACCGGAAACTTGCCCCAAGGCCAAGTGCGAGCCCAGTAATTGAAAGACCCAAGGTCAGGAAAGCTATGCTGGCGGCGGATTTCCAGAATTCGTTGGAGTCGGCAGCTGCCCACAGGCCCAGCAACAGCAGGAACAGCGCGAGGGTCGCCGAGCCCAAGATTAAAACGTACAGCCATCGCATCACGCCCTCTCTAGGAGTCGCGGTGGCGATCAGCATCGTCAGGAAGTATCCCGCCAGCACTAGCGCGGTCAACAGCAGTCGTCCCCGCAGCTTGGTATACTCCAGCGTGCCCAACATGAAGGCCACGACTGCCAGCGCACCCAGCAGGGACAGGAGTATGCCACTGGCGTGCGTATAAGGGTGGCCGAGCCACCCCGGGAGCTTCACAACAGTCTCTCGCAGCGGAACATATTAGACATCATTATATTGTCGGCCCACGGTATGGCGGGCATCGTATGAAAAGTTGACAACTCCACAGGACAAATTCTGTTCCGCATGCGCCACTCCCCTAGACCTGAGGGAGGTATTCGGCACGGAGCGTCCGGTGTGCCCGACGTGCGGCCGCGTGGTGTTCCACGACCCGAAGGTGGCAGCAGTCTGTGTTATAGCCCGCGAAGGCAAAGTGCTGATGATCCGGCGCGGCACCGACTCCGGATACGGCCTGTGGAGCCTGCCGGGCGGATTTGTCGACAGGGGCGAAGTGGTGGAATCGGCCGCTGCAAGAGAGGCCTGGGAAGAGACCGGGCTGGAGGTGGTAGTAGACGGCCTGCTCGGGTTGTTCTCACTGCCGGGAGATCCCGTGATTGTAGCCGCCTTCACTGCAATAGAGACGGGGGGTGAGTTGTCTCCAGGGCCCGAGGCGCTGGAGGCCGCCTTCTTCTCGCCAAACAGCCTGCCCGAGTTGGCCTTCAGTCGAGACACCGAGATCCTGGCACGGTGGCGGGCAGGGTAGGCTGGAGCCACATGCTCTCGAAGCTTGCCAAAAGTGCCCTCGCCCTCGTCTTCCCGATCCATTGTGCTGGATGCGGTCAGGAAGGCGATGTTATTTGTGGGCAGTGCGCCAGCGGAATGGCAAGGTTGACACCTCCATACTGCCGCACATGTAGCAACCCTGGGGTCAGCGGCTTCTGCCACTGGTGCGCGCAGTTCCCACGAGGGTTCGACTCACTGCGGGCGCCGTATGTGTTCGAAGGCACGATTCGAGACGCGGTACACCGACTGAAATACAAGGGCGAGCGGGCCTCTGCCACTACACTGGGCAGGTTAATGGCGGAATACCTGATACGCAATCCTGCGGATGCGGACGTTCTCATTCCGGCGCCACTTCACCCTCGACGGCTTCGCAGCCGAGGATATAACCAGTCGGCCATGCTAGCCCGGGAAATTGGCAAGCGGCTGGATATCCCGGTGCGGGAGGAAGTTCTTGTCCGAGTGGCGGACCCGCGTCCGCAGGTCCAGGCCAAGACTCGCGACGAACGCAGAGACAACGTGGCGGGGAACTTCGTCTGCAAGTCCGACGTGTCCGGCCTCAGGGCGTTGCTGATTGACGACGTGGCCACCACAGGGAGCACTCTTTCGGAGTGCGCTGCGGCTCTGAATGCAGCCGGCGCTACCAGGGTTCACGCGCTGTGCCTGGCGAGGGAAGGCTGAGCAATCGCGCGGGGTGCTTCGAGGTGGAATTGACAAGGCTGTCGCTGTCTGCTGAAATTGGGCCATCATCGAACAGAATGACAGGTATGGAGGAGACGCTATGTCAGGCAGAACTTTGATTTATGTCGGTGCAGAGGCCGACGGTCTGTACCGCAAGGAAGCCAACGACACCCGCTGGGAAAAGCTGGCCAAGGGCATGCCGCCCTCCCCACAGGTGCGGGAAATCGTGGTGCATCCCAACGACTCGGAAACCATCTTCGTCGGCACGCAGCGCGGCATCTACCGCTCCAATGATGGGGGCGACAGCTTCGAGCGCATGAACATGACGGAGGGCCGCATCGTCTGGTCCATCAAGTTCCACCCGCACGACGCCAACATCATGTTCGCGGGAACCGAGGGCGCCGAGGTCTTCAAGAGCACCGACGGGGGCAAGAACTGGGAGTACCAGTCCACGGTCGCCAACCCCGAGGCTGTGCAGATGGCCTTCGCCACCCGCATCCTGGGAATCGGCATCGAGAGCAGCGACACCAACCAGATGTACGCGGCCCTCGAAGTGGGCGGGGCTGCCCACAGCTCCGACGGCGGCAAGACCTGGACCGTCGTCAACAGCGTATTCGACGGCGACGTCGACCTGATGGACCTGCACGGCGTTACCGTGGGGGCCAACGAGCAGGTGTTCATCTCCAACCGCACTGGCGTCTGGCGTACCCGCGACCGTGGCCAGAGTTGGGACGACCTCCAGTTCGAGAGCTTCTCCAACATCCGGTACTCCCGCGGCGTCGAGGTCGCGCCCAACGACCCCAGCACGCTGTACGCCTGCGTCGGCTTGAACTTCGGCAGTGAAGAGGGCGGCGTGCTGCGCTCCACCGACGCCGGAGAAAACTGGAGCCGGTTCGACCAGGGCGTCGAGCCAACCAGCACCACCTTCGGCATCGCCGTCAACGAGCGCGACCCACAGACCGTGTACTTCTGCACCCGCAAGGGGCAGGTATTCGGCACCCACGACGGGGGCGCCAGCTGGCAGGGCCACGACCTCCCCGGGATGGCCGCCAACGTCAAGGCCATCGCCTGCACGTCGGTCTAGCCATTCTCAAATTCCCTACCCCGCTCGGGGCAGGGACAAGGCGGGGGCGAACGAATGGCCTCAGCTACCGGATACGACATGGTGGCCGCAGCAAAGGCGCTGCGGCCACAAATGGTTGCAGCTCGGGACGAAATGGACAGGTCCTTCAGCCTACCGGCGTCGCTGGTCTCGGCGATGGACGAGGCCGGGCTGTTCCGCACCTACATGCCTAAGTCCCTGGGCGGCTACGAGCTTGACCCCATCAGCGCCTTCAAGGTGATCGAGGAAGTCGCCAGGGCTGACGGGTCGGCTGGATGGTGCTGCTTCATCGCCGGGTCCATAGGGATGTACGCCGGATGGTTGGATACGTCGGTGGCCCGCGAGTTGTTCGGGACGCCGCCCACTCTAAGGGGCGCGGGCTCCTTCCGTCCGCTGGGAACGGCGCGGATTACCGACGGGGGCTACGTTGCCACCGGGCAATGGGACTTCGCCAGCGGCTGTCTCCACGCCAACTGGCTGTTCCTCAACTGCGTCGTGGCCGACGAGAATGGCCCGCGCCATCATGTCGGTGGGCCGCTGGACGGGATGCCGCGGCTCAAGATGATCACCGTGCCCATCGGAGACGGCGAAGTAATCCCGAACTGGTCGGTCATCGGGCTGCACGGGACTGGCAGCAACGATGTCGCCGTAGCCGACCTGTTCGTGCCGGAAGAGCGGACCTTCGCCCTCACAGACCATGCGGCGGACACCGGGCCGCTCTGCACCTCCAAGACGGCGATGGCGACCACGTTCACGCCGCTGGCAGGCCACACGCTGGGCATGGCGCGAGGGGCGATGGACGCCTTCATGGACCTGGCGGGGGCCAAGGGCACCACGATGGATATGGCCCTGCTGCGGGACCGACCAACGGCGCAAGAAGTCGCCGGGCGGGCCGAGGCCATCATCAGCGGGGCGCGGGCCTACATTCTCGTTGCCGCTGGCCGGATGTGGGACGGAATGCAGGCAGGCAAGGATGACCTGGACGACGAGGTGCTGCAGACCCGGCTGGCTGTGACCCACGCGGTACACGAATCGGCGCGGGCCATCGACATGCTGTATCACGCTTCGGGCACGAATGCTGTTCGCAGCAGCAACCTGTTGGAGCGCTACTTCCGGGACGTGCACGCGGCGATGATGCACGCGGGGGGCCTGGTCGTGAACTTCGAGCAGGGCGGCCGTGTGGCGCTGGGTCTTCCGCCGGGCGCGCCGGGGTGGTAGGTGCTTTTACTCAATTGAAGTAATCGCCAAAACCATCAGCACATAAAATGGAACAATAAAGATCATTGGCAATAGCAGATCAGCAATCCATGGGACACGCGACGTAAAAGGTAAATGGTGTCTTTCTATCGTATACGGAGCAAAGGGAAGGCTGCACTCCATTTGCCGAATTATTCCATATTTGGCATTAATGATCCTGAGTAGAGACCAAATGCTTATGAACCACTTCATAGACAAAAGACTCCTATACCGCCAGTCATCAACAACACCCAAAGCCAAATCTTATCCAATTCAACAAATGAATCAAGCAATTTAAGTCTAGGCACTACGAACAATAATGCAGCAAACGCGGAAAATAACGTCGGATAGAATCGATTAACTTGATCCCTGCGACGACTCGTAGCCTCTGCCATATCAACGTAGAGCTTGTACTGCTCCAAGAAATGCTCTTGGTATTTATCCCCGTATTTCCTCCATCTGGTACGTTGATTTCTCCTCATATAATCCCTTACCTTTTGTACTATAGGCACAATCAAGATGGGGCAGATATTGAAACCTGCCCCGTTTCGGCGGTCTTTGCTAGGGGTGGACCCAGGTTTCGGACCAGGCGAGGCAGGCGGTGCTGCTCTGCTTGTCGCCGCGCATTTCAAGGGCGGCCTCTCCGCCGGCGTCATCGCCGTTGTAGGTGACACGGCCGGAGGAGGCGGGGATGAAACAGCTGTAGACGCCGTGGGGACGGCCGGGGGCGCTGCCGGCGGGAACGGTGAGCATGAAGGGTTCGAGGAAGCTGTGCCAAGTCAAGGTAATCTGGTCGTCGTCGTTCTCGACGGTCTCTGACCAGAAGGTGAAGGTATCGCCTTTCCTGCTGAACTCGGCGTCAATGACCTGGAGGGACTGATCGGCAAACTCGGGGAAGAGCAGGCTCTCGATCTCCCCCTGCAGCCAGCGAGCGAGGGCGAGGTTGTCGGCGTAAACGCGGACGCCGTCTACGAGGTCGCTCTTGATAAAGAGGACATGGCCGGCACCAGCGGGCGAGTGGAGGACGCGCCAGTGGCTGGTGCGGGTAGTCTGCTCGCCGTCTTCGACGAGGCGGATGAAGGAGTTCTCTCCGGTGAGGAGGATCCTGTTGGGGTCAACGGGATTGGCCGAGGTCATAGCTGGCCTCCTTGAAGTTCACGGTCGATTTGCAATCAGCGCGTAGCTGACGTGTGAATTTTACCCGCGAAGGTGGAAAGCGCAACACCGCCCGCCGATTGGCGGGCGGTGTCTTTTCTGCAAAGTAGGGAGAAAGGCTCCGTTACTCGTCACTGGAGGGGAACCAGTCCTGCTTCCAGGGGAAGTCGCCCGCGGCGGAGTCGAAGGCGGGGAGGCCCGCTTCCACGCGCTCGCGGTAAGGGCTGGTGATGGGCTCGCGGTAGGGGTAGATGCCACCCTCGTAGACCTCTGGGCCCTTCTTGAAGTGCCTGGCCTCTTCCAGGGTCTCGATGAAGGGGGCGTTCATGTCGTAGAGCTGATCGACGGTCTTCGGGCGTGGGCCAGCCTTGGAGACGTGGCCGTACAGCTCGCGGCCGATGATGCGTTCGGCGGTCCAGACGCAGTCGATGAGCTTGTCGATGTCGACGCCGGTCTCGATACCCATGTCCTCCATCATGTGGAGGAGGTCTTCACTGGGGGCCATGCCGGTGGCGCGGCCATTGCCGCAGTAGGGGCAGCCACCAAAGCCACCGATGGTGCCGTCGAGCTCGAGTGTGTCATCAGGGCCGAGAGTGCGCATGGCGGCGTAGGCGGAGGCGATGGCCATGTTGCGGCCGTTGTGTAGGTGGAGGCGGATGTGGTCGATCTCGGGCCAGCGCTCCTTGACGCGGTAGAGGCTCTCCTCGACCTTGGCAGGAGTGCAGTGGCTCATCGGGTCGCCCATGGAGACGCTGCGGACGTCGATGCCCACCTCGTCCCACATATTGTGTTCCTTTTCCAGCAGGGTCATCAGGCTGTCTACCGGGAATTCGCCGAGGAAGTTGGAGCCCCAGCTGGCGTTACAGCCGATACCTGCTTCCTTGACGTTCAGTTCCTGGGCCTGGGCCACCCGCTGCGGCCAGGTCTCCATTTCCATCATCTGGGAACGGTTGGTGTTGCGGCGGGTGAAGACGTCGCACATATGGCAGCTGAGCCGAGGGTAGGGGTCGCGCTCGATGGTCAGGGGCGGCGAGTACTGCCGGGCGCGCTCGACGCCGCGGGAGTTCAGGGCCAGGGCGGTGTAGGTGATGCCGGGCTTCGGGGTGAAACGGGAGACGATCTCGTCGATACGCTCCATCTGAGGGGTCCACTTGGGACTGACGAATGAACCAACAACGATGTTCTTCAGGCCGGTTTCGGAAAGCTGGTCGAGGAGCTCAATCTTGTCGTCAACGGTAATGTTGGCGTCCTCGATCTGCATCCCCTCGCGCATACCCTCTTCTTTGTAGACTACTTTCGGGTAGCTGGGCATTATGGCGCCTCCTTCGGGCTATTTAATTACCAGTCCTGTTGAGGCGATTTTAGGGTTGGCGAAGGGAGACTGTCAATCGCGAGGCCGGTCAGGCCGCGGGAGCAGGGTCGAAGGCCATGGCGGCGCGGACGAGGTCGGCGTTGGAGGTAGGAATGGCAGTGCCTCCATTGGTTCTGGGTGCGACGGCAGACGGGGGTTTGGATTCCCGCCTGCGCGGGAAAGACGGGGTGCTGGGGGCACCGGTTGCCTGTTTCCTTGCAGGTTGGCAGTTGCGCGGGGAGACGGGGGTTTGGATTCCCGCCTGCGGGGGAATGACGGGGTACGCGGCCTCTGGCGGTTAAGACGCGATTTTCCTGCGGGGCAGTCTGCCGGGCGGGCGGGCGTCGAAGTGCATGGCGGCGCGGACGAGGCCGGCGTTGGAGGCCCGGGGCAGCAGGGATTCGAGGAAGCCTCGAGGCTCGGGGCAGCGGCTGTCGTCGAGGCAACTCCGTATGTATCTCTGAAAGTCGATGAAGGCAGCGTTGCGGATGCCGGCTTTACGCACCTTTGCGACCGCCTGGAAGGGGTCGGGCAGGGGTTTGCCGTCGGCGTAGTCGGCGGTCCAATCCTGGCAGGCGCGCTCGGCGACGCGGCGGGCGCGGACTACGGAGAGGGCGAGGGCGAATTTCCGGTTCAAGGTATTTACACGTTGTCTGATCTGGGCTAGGGTCATGGTTATTTCTCCTGACATACCCGGGGGACTGTCCCGGGTGGAGTTAAACGCAGAGTGCGCAGAGGGGGCGCAGAGGACGCAGAGTGTTTGTTTTGAGGGGTTACGCTCTCATCCTGACACTCTCCCCTCACGGAGGGCGGAGTTGCTGGACAATTTCTTGCCGCCCCTATTGGCGGAGGGTATAAATGCGGAAATCTCGAAAATCCGTTCATTTCCGACGACTGGGAGCTGCTGCAGGATTGGGGCTTGGCCTGGGTCCGGGAGCCGGGGGCTTCCTGCGTTTTGCGGACATTGGACATCGCGGGGCCTCAGTGGCCGGGTTCGATTTGTGAGATCGCACGCATGTTCTTATACAATAATTATGTTACAGGAAGATCTTCGGATTGGCAAGGGGAGCGGTCAGGGGAGGAATCCCGTTTCGGGTGATTCAATCGGGTGACGACGGGGGTTTGGATTCCCGCCTCCGCGGGAATGACGGTTCGCTGAGTGCGCCGGTTGCCTGTTTCCTCGCAGGTCGATTGTTGCGCAGGGAGACCGGGGTTTGGATTCCCGCCTCCGCGGGAATGACGGGGCGTTAGTGGACTATCCAGCCTTGGGGGGACCGTTATGCAAGGGAGGGATTTCAACGCAGAGGACGCGGAGGGTGCAGGGAGGGAACATATTGGAGGCTGAAAAAGGAAGGGACGCGGAGGGAGGTTTCCGCATCCCTGATTGAATCCAGCGGGTGATTCGCCTAGTTGAATCCGGCGGGTGATCCGGCGGAAGGTCGGAGGGCTACGGCTGCGGACCCCAGACGTAGTCGGTGCCATCGACATGGCAGTCCTAGCAACCCATTACCATACCTTCCTTTTCGATGGTGCCGTCGGCCAGCTCCTTGACCCAGAACCAGTCGTTGTGGTCGGGGTTGTAGCCGGACTTCTTGTACATGACGGTAGTGGCGGCCAGGTCTCCGGCGGGGCTGTAGTTTTCCTTGACGATGATAGCGCCGTCGGGCATTGTCCCGCCGACCGCGTCGAATGCCCCGCCGTTCATGCGGATGGTCAGCAGCGCGCCGTGAGGGTCCTCGCCCGGGTATTTTTCCGAGGAGTCGGGCCAGAGGTCCCAGTTTGCCTCGTATTCGACCTCATCGAGGTAGGCCATGAGGGAGGCGGCCGTGGTGTCGGGCAACTCGGGTTCGCTGGAACCGCAGGCCACGAGCACCAGAATCGCGCTCAAAATGCCGATCACCGGCAGCCAGAAGAATGTTTTAGGCACGGGCATGACGGGCTCCTACGGCGTGATTTCCTGCGGGAAAGCAAATATATCATCCTTCGTCGAGAATTCAATTAAATTCGCTTCGCAAACAGCTTCAGTCGAAATCTCTCACGAATTCTTCACAATTGACCCCGCTTCCGGCTTTTTCGTCACGTTCTGTCCACAGACGACATCCACGCGGTACCTGGGCTCAGGAACTCAGCCTTTCGGAAAGGGCAGGGCGATCGCGTCTTATTTCTCAGCACGCGAATCGGGCCGCAATTGAGGTGGGAGCGACAGTGCCTCCTTCGGTTCCGGGTGCGATGGTAGACGGGGGTTTGGATTCCCGCCTGCGCGGGAATGACGGGTTACAGGGCCTCAGGCGTTTGAGACGCGATTGCCCTGCGGGAATGACGGGTTATGAGGCCTCCGGCGTTTGAGACGCGATTGGCCTGTCGGAAAGAGCGCCCCGGTTGACACTTTTGGAATGGGACTCCTATAATTCCGGCAACCAGTCTGGCAATTGTCAGGCTGGAATTAACAACAAAATTAGTGTGGGCACGTAGGGGAGCTCGGTTGAGCCGGGCTGAGAGGGTGGCCGGATGATGCCACCGACCCTTGCGAACCTGATCTGGGTAATTCCAGCGTAGGGAAGCGGCACATCTGAGCAGGTCATTATTGGAGCCGCCGAGCTTTGTTGCTGGCGGCTTTTTGTTTTGCAATACCAGACGAGCCCTTAGGGGCAGAAAAATTCAGGGAGGAGCACCATGGTCCAGACAGAATACACCAGCCAGTTCCAAGGCAAGTCCAACTTCCCGGCAAGCCAGAAGGTGTACAAGGAGGGCACGCAGCCTTCCGTGAAGGTGCCCTTCCGACAGGTAACCCTCACCCCCACCACAGGGCGATTCGGGCAAGAGGAGAACGAGCCGCTGTCGATCTACGATACCAGCGGGCCGTACAGCGACCCCAACGCGTCGCTGGACCTGCGACTGGGCCTGCCGGCGCTGCGGGGCGAGTGGATCATGGCGCGTGGGGACGTCGAAGAGTACGAGGGGTACGGGGTGCCGCTGCGTGGCAAGAACGTGGCACAGCCGTTCCCGGGGCTGACGCGCAAGCCGCTGCGGGGCAAGGACGGCAAGGCGCCGACGCAGATGCGGTACGCCCGCGAAGGGATCGTCACGCCGGAGATGGATTACATCGGGATCCGGGAAGGGATCGACCCCGACTACGTGCGGCAGGAAGTGGCCCTGGGACGGGCAATCATTCCTTCCAACATCAATCATCCCGAGTCGGAGCCGATGATAATCGGGCGGAACTTCCTGGTGAAGATCAACGCCAACATCGGCAACTCGGCGGTCACGTCCTCCATTGAAGAGGAAGTGGAGAAGATGCTGTGGGCCACCCGCTGGGGCGCGGACACGGTGATGGACCTGTCGACGGGACGGGACATTCACACGACCCGGGAGTGGATCCTGCGGAACTCGCCGGTGCCGATCGGCACGGTGCCCATCTACCAGGCTCTGGAGAAGGTGGGGGACAATCCCGAGGAACTGACGTGGGAGCTGTACCGCGACACCCTGATCGAGCAGGCAGAGCAGGGCGTTGACTACTTCACCATCCATGCGGGCGTGCTGCTGCGTTACGTGCCGATGACGGCCAACCGCCTCACGGGCATCGTTTCGCGGGGCGGCTCGATCATGGCGGGCTGGTGCCTGGCGCACCACGAGGAGAACTTCCTCTACACCCACTTCGAGGAAATCTGCGAAATTCTGCGGACGTACGACATATCGTTCTCGCTGGGCGACGGCCTGCGTCCCGGCTGCATAGCGGACGCGAACGACGAGGCGCAGTTCAGCGAGCTGCAGACGCTGGGCGAGCTGACGAAGATCGCCTGGGAGCACGACGTGCAGGTGATGATCGAGGGCCCGGGGCACGTGCCGATGCACAAGATCAAGGAGAACATGGACAGGCAGCTGGAAGTGTGCCACGAGGCGCCCTTCTACACGCTGGGGCCGTTGGTCACGGACATTGCGCCGGCTTACGACCACATCACGTCGGGCATCGGGGCGGCGATGATCGGGATGTACGGCACGGCGATGCTGTGCTACGTGACGCCGAAGGAGCACCTGGGGCTGCCGCACCGGGAGGACGTGAAGCAGGGCGTGATCACGTACAAGATCGCGGCCCACGCGGCGGACGTGGCGAAGGGTCACCCGATGGCGCAGCAGTGGGACGACGCGCTGTCGAAGGCGCGGTTCGAGTTCCGCTGGGAGGACCAGTTCAACCTGGCGCTGGACCCGGACACGGCACGGGACTATCACGACGAGACGCTGCCGGCGCAGGGGGCGAAGGTGGCGCACTTCTGCTCGATGTGCGGTCCAAAGTTCTGCGCGATGAAGATCACGCAGGACGTGCGGGAGTACGCCCAAACCCTCGGAGTCGAGGTGGAGACGGCCTTGGACAAGGGCATGGAAGAGAAGTCCCGCGAGTTCAGGGAAGCGGGCAGCAGGATATACCAGAAGGCGTAAAGCTGCACGGGCATACAAGAGACTCACAGGGGCGATGTGCGCATCGCCCCTGTTCTGTTCCTGTAATATTATAGAAAGGGTTGAGGATACGACGGAGGAAAGGCGAATGGCCATCTATTTTCTGCTGGGGCGATTGACTAGCGAAGGTCAGCGGAGGCTTCACAGCAACCCTGACCTCGTTTCGGATACGGCGGCGACACTGGACGTGGACGGGGCGAAGATCCTGGGGCAGTACGCCGTGCTGGGGCACTACGACTTCATCACGATGGTGCTGGCGAACGAGAACGAGGCGGTGGCCAAGCTGTCGGCTGAGTTCGGGGTTCGGGTCGGGTTGCACTTCGAGACGCTGTCGGCGGTGGCGGTCGGGTTCATGGCGGACCAGGATCCGTCAGGCGGTCTCCGGGACGAAATAGCGGAGGGACTCTCAGCGGAGGGACTTTCAGGGGGAGCCGATGGTCCGAGCAGGAACTGAGCCCCGTCGACGGCCCCGGGCGATGACCATCGCGGGGTCGGACTCGGGAGGGGGCGCCGGGATACAGGCGGACCTGAAGACGTTCGCGGCGCTGGGGGTGTACGGGACTTCGGCGCTGACGGCCATCACGGCGCAGAACACGGTGGCGGTGACGGACGTACACGAGATTCCGACGGAGACGATATCGGCGCAGATCGACGCCATCCTGAGCGACATCGGGGCTGACGCGGTGAAGACGGGGATGCTGTCGAGCAGCGCGATCATCGAGTGCGTGGCGGAGTCGCTGCGAAGGCACGGCGACGCGCCCGGGGTGTCGCGGCTGGTGGTGGACCCGGTGATGGTGGCGAAGAGCGGGGACTCGCTGCTACGGCAGGAGGCGGTGTCGGCGCTGAAGGAGCGGCTGGTGCCGCTGGCAGCGGTGGTGACGCCGAACATACCGGAGGCGGAGACGCTGACGGGGCTCAGCATCACGGACGACGAGGGGATGGCGGAGGCGGCACGGCGCATCGTGGGTATGGGCGCACGTTCGGTGGTGGTGAAGGGGGGACACCGCGAGGGGCCGGCGACGGACCTGTACTACGACGGCGAGAGGTTCCGGGAGTTCACGTCGCCGAGGTTCGACACGCCGAACACGCACGGCACGGGGTGCACGTTCGCATCGGCGGTGGCGGCCGGGCTGGCGCAGGGGCTGGCGACGGAGGACGCGGTGGGGCAGGCGAAGGAGTTCGTTACGGAGGCGATACGGGCGTCGTTCCCGATCGGAGGGGGACACGGGCCGCTGCATCACTTCTGGGCCGCGGAGCGCGGCGGGTGAGGGGGTATCCCCGGAGCATCGGATATAATTTGGCATTCCAATTCTTCAAGGCATGCGACTGCAATGGCTACTGAAAAGACGAAGTTGCTGACGGCAGATGACCTGATGGAACTGTATGGCAAAGGGATCAAGGGGGAGTTGATACGTGGAGTGTTCTGCGAGACAGTGTCAGCAGGGATAGAACATGGCGAAATTGTCAGTAATTTCATCATTGGAATTGGCACATTCGTCAAAAATGAGAGATCGGGAAGAGTCTTCGGTTCGGACTCCGGTATCCGACTTGAAAGGAACCCGGACACGGTTCGGGAGCCGGATGTGGCGTTTATCTCCGCCGAGCGCCTGGCGTTAGAAACAAGGATCACAGGCTACTCGGAAGTGCCACCCGAATTGGTGGTGGAGGTCGCGTCGCCCAGTGAAACCCGGGCCGCGGTACAGGAAAAGGCGGCGATGTGGTTGAGTTTCGGCGTAGTGCTGGTGTGGGTGGCGCATCCGGATGACAGGACAGTGGATGTATATCGCCCTGATAGTCCGGTCGTTACGCTGACGGAAAACGACAACCTGATCGGGGATCCCGTCTTGCCCGGCTTCACTTTACCAGTGCGCCAAGTCTTCCCGTAGGATGTCTTGATCCGGGCGTTGGACACAGATGCCGAAGGATCTCTGTTTGTCGAGAGGGAAGGCGCGGGTCAGGTACCCGCGCTTCTGCGTTATAATGTGAAACCCAGGTCCGGCTAGGCCGGGCGGACGTTCTCAACCCCAACATTAGCCCTGATGGTTGTTGCTTTATGTTCAGTCCGGTTTCCAGTCGTGTGAGCTTCCCTGACCTTGACGCCCGTGTGCTGCAGCACTGGGAGGAGCGTGATGTTTTCCGTCGGACTTCGACGGAACGAGAAGGCAAGCCGCGGTTCATGCACGACGACGGACCACCGACCGCCAACGGCAGCCCCGGCAGTCATCATGTGCTAGCGCGGATTTTCAAGGACTGCATCTGCCGCCATCGCACCATGAAGGGATTCCATGTCTACCGCAAGGCTGGATGGGACACCCACGGCCTGCCGGTGGAACTGCAGGTGGAGCAGGAACTGGGACTCAACAGCAAGCGCGAAATCGAATCATACGGAATTGAAGCATTCAACCAGAAGTGCCGCGAGAGCGTTTTCCGCTACGTCTCGGAATGGGAGGAGATGACGAGCCGCATCGGCTTCTGGGTTGACATGGAAGACCCGTACATCACCCTGGACAACGACTATATTGAAAGCTGCTTCTGGATCATCAAGACCCTGTGGGACAGGGGTCTGATTTACCAGGGGTTGCGGGGAACGCCGCACTGCCCACGCTGTGTGACCAGCCTCAGTTCCCACGAACTGGCGCTGGGATACCAAGAGGACACACCCGACCCGTCGGTGTTCGTGAAGTTTCGGGTAGAAGCCGCCAGAGACAGGGCATCTTTGCCTGAGGCGCTGGAAGCGGGCGATACCCCGGTATACATGCTGGCTTGGACCACAACGCCGTGGACGCTGCCGGGCAATACCGCGCTGGCGGTGGACGAAGACGCCGAGTATTCCGTCGTCGAGGTGGAGGGAGACCTGGGCAAGGAGCGGCTGGTGCTGGCCGCGGAGCTGGTGGATGCAAACATTCGGCAGGAACATACGGTGGTCGGGGCGGTGGAGGGCAGCGCGCTGGTCGGCCTGACCTATACGCCACTATATGCTCCGGACCAGTACGGTTCGAGAGTGGGCGTGCTCCGGTCGGAGGAAGTAGTTTACGAGGATGGCACGGGCGGCGAGTTCAGCCTGCAGAACAAGGTGGTGGCCGCCGACTTCGTCTCCATGGAGGATGGGACGGGCATCGTTCACATCGCCCCGGCCTTCGGCGACGAGGACCTGGGACTAGGGCGAGAAAAGGGGCTGAATTTCGTGCAGCCGGTGGACCTGCAGGGACTTGTGACAGGCAGCTATCCCTTTGCGGGCAAGTTCGTGAAGGACGCCGATTCCGAAATCATGGATGACCTGAAGGGAAGGGGGCTGCTGTATCACCGAGACGTATACCGCCACACCT
This sequence comes from Dehalococcoidia bacterium, assembly GCA_965261355.1. Classification (GTDB taxonomy): domain Bacteria; phylum Chloroflexota; class Dehalococcoidia; order Lucifugimonadales; family UBA3495; genus VXOI01. The sequence continues at coordinate 2,438,281 of OZ253464.1, forward strand.
ACCCTTTCTGCTGGCGTTGCCACACACCGTTGCTGTACTACGCCAAGAGCTCATGGTACATACGGACGACGGAGAAGAAAGAGGAACTCGTTGGGGGCAACAACCGCATCAACTGGTACCCGGAGCATATCAAGAAGGGGCGCTTCGGGGACTGGCTGGAGAACAACGTGGACTGGGCCATATCCCGGGAGCGGTTCTGGGGGACACCCATACCGATATGGGTGTGCGGTGAGTGTGACCACCGGGTCTGCATAGGAAGCCGGCAAGAGTTGAAGGACCGCCTCGGTGCGGGAGCAGGAATTGTGGACGACCTGGACCTGCACCGGCCCTACGTGGACGAAGTGACATTCCCCTGCGACGCAAACGGGTGCGACGGCGTAATGTCGCGCATACCCGAGGTCATGGACTGCTGGTTCGACTCGGGCGCCATGCCCTTCGCGCAGCTGCACTACCCCTTTGAGAACGCGGATATGGTGGAGCAGGGCCTGTTCCCGGCCGACTACATCTGCGAGGCGGTGGACCAGACCCGCGGCTGGTTCTACAGCCTGCACGCGCTGTCGACGCTGCTGAAAGGCGAGCCGGCGTACAAGAACGTCATCTGCCTCGGACTAATACTGGACGAACGCGGCCGCAAGATGAGCAAGAGCACCGGCAACGTTGTGGAGCCGCTGCCCCTGCTGGACGAGCATGGAGCGGACGCCCTGCGCTGGTACCTGTTCACAGCGTCGCAGCCCGGTGAACCGCGGCGCTTTTCCTCGCGGCTGGTGCAGCAGACGCTGCGCCAGATGCTGCTGACCCTGTGGAACGTCTACTCGTTCTTCGTGGGCTATGCCAACATAGACAAGTTCAACCCGTCGCAGAAGCCCGCGGACTGGAAGCCGGAGAACGAGCTGGACCGGTGGGTGCTGTCGGAGCTGAACGAGCTGGTGGCGGAAGTCGACCGGTGCATGGAGAACTATGACCCGACGAACGCGGGGCGGCGCATACAGGAATTCGTGGACCGGCTATCGAACTGGTACGTGCGCCGTAGCCGGCGCCGCTTCTGGAGGAGCGATGAGGGCGACGCCGACAAGCTGTCGGGGTATGTGACGCTGCACACGTGCCTTGTCACGGTGGCGAAGCTGATGGCACCGCTGGCCCCGTTCGTTTCGGAGGAAATCTACCGGAACCTGGTGTCCACGGTGGACCCGGATGCGCCGGACAGCGTTCACCTGGCGGACTTCCCGGTGGCAGACGAGTCGCTGGTGGACGACGACCTGATGGAGGCGACGCGGCTGGCGATGCGGATTTCAAGCATGGGCCGGGCCGCGCGGTCAAAGTCCGGTCTCAAGGTGCGTCAGCCGCTGGCATCGGCGGCCATCAAGACAAGGACCGAATCGGAGCGCGCATTCGTCCTGCAGGTACGGACGCAGATCCTGGATGAACTGAACATCAAGGACATCGAGGTGCTGGGGGACGAGTCGTCGCTGGTACGGGAGGCGCAGAAGCAGGCGGGCGGCGAGCAAGAGGCCACGGTCACCGTCGGGTACTACACGGCATCGCTGGAAGCGGGCTACATGGTGGCGGTGAATGGCGAGATCACGCCGGAGCTGGCTGAAGAAGGGCTGGCCCGGGAGATCGTGCACCGCATACAGGGGCTGCGCAGGTCGGCGGACTTCGAGGTGACCGACCATATCGAGACGTGGTACGACGGGCCGGAGGAACTGGCGGGGGTGATGCGCGGCGCGTTCTCGGGATACATCCGGGAGGAGACGTTGAGCGAAAGCCTTGAGGCCGGGGCGCCGCCGGAGGGTTCCAAGTCGGAGACAGCCAAGATCGAGGGGCAGGAAATCACGCTGGCCGTGCGGCGGGTGTAGGTCCGTCGCGCAGTGCCGGAGCTGCCGGAAGTAGAGAGTGTACGCCGGAGCCTGCTGCGGTCGGGGCTGGCCGGGCGAACCATAACGCGCGCCGATATCGGCTGGGCGAATACGGTCAAGCATCCGACGGCCGAGGAGTTCGCATCGTCGGTTGCGGGCCGCACGGTGGAAGATGTGGGACGGCGGGCGAAGTACCTGCTGTTTTCACTGGCCGGGGAGCCTAAGGCAACGCTGGTGGCACACCTGGGGATGACCGGCAACCTGGTGGTGCAGGCGGGAGAGCTGGCATCGCACCCGATGGTGCGGCACACGTTCGCGCTGGACGACGGGCGGGAGCTGCGGTTCGTGGACGGGCGCAAGTTCGGGAAGCTGTGGCTGACGGGCGACCTGGGCTTGGTGCTGCCGACGCTGGGGCCGGAGCCGCTGGGCGACGAGTTCACCACGGAATGGCTGGCGGACTCGCTGGCGAAGCGGAGCGCGCCGGTGAAGGCGCTGCTGCTGGAGCAGTCGATCGCGGCGGGAGTGGGGAACATCTATGCCGACGAGGCGTTGTTCCTCTCGGGCATACGGCCGGACCGTCCGACGTCGGAGTTGACGGCGGACGAGGTAGTGCGGCTGCGGCAAGGGATAGTCGACTGCATCAACGCGGGGTTCGCGGTCTACGACCGGGTGCGGGAGCAGCGCTGGCCGGAACCGCCGGAGCCGATGGGGACATGGAGCCACCCGCGGGAGGCCGGGACGCCGTGCCCGAACTGCGGAGGCGAGATGACGTCGACGCGGATACGGGCGCGGGGGACATGGTACTGCGGGGCGTGCCAGGTTTAATCAGTCCGGGGTGCACTGTCAGCCGAAGATATCGGAATGAGTGCCGGTACGCTCCAAGAATATCACATCATCAAATTGCCGCCATACCAACAGCCAGTCGGGCTCTACGTGGCACTCCCAATAGCCTGACCAGTTCCCGATTAGCCGATGAAGCCGGTTGTAAGGCTCAAGGGGCTGGTCTTCCAACAGTTTCCCAACGATGGCCCATAGTTTGTCGGGATCCTTCCTGCGGCGTATTGCTCGTCTAAGCCCTCTCTCGAACTGCCGCGTGGTTAGAAGACGCATTTGCTAGCTGAATTTTGCCTTGAGGTCATCCAAACTGGCGTACTCGGTCAGCCCTTCGCCCGCACGAGCTTCCTTCATCGCCTCGACGGTTTCGGCGTTAGGGATGTGAGGGGAGAACGGATCGCTACATATACTGACAACTCGCTCGTAAAACTGCGCGATTGCCTCATCCACCGTCATTCCCCATTCCGAGAATCGGGCCTCGGCCTGCTTCTTCAATTCCGAATCAACATGAGCGCGGACCAATACTGTCTTAGCCATAAGGACCCTCCAAAAGGCGACCTGTGTCCTCTCTTTTATTCCAGGGCGGTGCCGTAGATGTGGGTGGGGACGACAACGATGGCGGAGCGGCGGTCGGTAAGCATAGCTGCGTCGTATTCTTCCCAGTTGGAGTGTTCCTCGCCGGCGGCGGCGCGGTAGACGTCGCGCAGGGCCAGGCGGAGCTCGTCGGCGTCGGTGTTGTTGGCCGACAGGATGCGAGCCTGACCTTCGAGGACGACGAAGGGACGCCACTCCTCAGCGGAAACCAGCAGAGTGCAGTTGGGGTTGCGGCGAAGGCTGTGGAGCTTGGCACGGGTCTCGGTGACGGTGAAGGCCACACCATCCTGGTAGGCGCCACAGGTTATGATGCTCAGCTGAGCCGCGCCGTTACGGCGGAAGGCGGTGAGCACGCCCCGGTGGTTGTTGGTGCAGAACTCGCGCACGTTGTCAGGCAGCATATTTTCCTCTCATTCCCGGAATTATGAGGCGCACTCAATCCGGCCCTCTCCCTGCAGGAGAGGCGGCAGCGGCCAAGAATAACAGTTATATCTGGAGGTCAGAATTCGACCTCGTACATCTGGTAGCGGGTGCGGTACATATCGAGTGATTCGTAGACGCTTTGGGCGACGGTGTTTTCCCGCTCGACGTAGAGACGCAGTCCGCAGACGACGCCCGTCGCCTGGGCCGCATCGGCAACGTGGTGATGCAGGGCACGGTAGACGCCGCCGCGCCGGTATTCAGGGCGAACGTAGACGCTCTGAATCCACCAGAACAGCCCGTTGCGCCAGTCGCTCCACTCGTAGGTCACCATGAGCTGGCCGGCGGGGTTTCCGTCGATTTCGGCGACGAGGTAGAAGCCGAGGGAGCTGTCGGCCAGCACCGCGCCGACGCCGGCGCGCACTTTCGTTTCGTCCAGGGCGAGGGCTTCGGTATCGAGGGCCATGGCGATGTTCGACTCGACGATGAAGGCGAAGTCAGAGGGGGTGGCACGGCGGGTGTTTATTGCGACTGACATGGGATAAGTTTAACAGCCGAAGGGAGGAGACGCAGACGCGGGGATGATCGTAGCAGGGCGATCGAGTCTTATTTCTCAGCACACAAATCGGGCCGGAATGGCTGCGGAGGCGGAAGAGACTGTGCTTCCTTCGGTTCCGGGTGCGCGGGTAGGCGATGGGATGGATCCTCGCCTGCGCGGGAAACAGCGGGAAAGACGGGTTATGAGGCCTCCGGCGTTCAAGGCGCGATTGCCCTGGTTTTCGTCGAAGAACATAGTGGAATCGATCGGGGTATAATTTAGACTGAACGATGACGGTACTAGACGCCACTGAGAGCTGGACATGTTTGAGAACCTGACGGAACGGCTGACCGGGATATTCAACCGGCTGTCGAGCAAGGGACGGCTGACGGACAAGGACATCGACGAGGCGCTGTCGCTGGTGCGGCGGTCGCTGCTGGAGGCCGACGTCAACTTCCGTGTGGCGAGGGACTTCGTGGCGCGGATTAAGGAACGCGCGCAGGGCGCCGAGGTGCTGGAGAGCCTGACGCCGGGGCAGCAGGTGGTCAAGATCGTCCACGAGGAGCTGACGGGGCTGCTGGGCGGAGAGTCGACGAACACCGGACGGACAGGAATCACGCTGTCGAGCCAGGCGGTGTCGCCGGTGATCCTGGTCGGGCTGCAGGGTTCAGGGAAGACCACGACGGCGGCGAAGCTGGCGCTAGAGCAGCGCAAGCAGGGGCACCGGTCGCTGCTTATCGCGGCAGACCTGCGGCGGCCGGCGGCGATACAGCAGCTGGAAACGCTGGGGAAGCAGCTGGACATACCGGTGTACTCCGAGGACCCGAAGTCGTCCACGGCGGTGAAGGTGGCGCAGAACGGGCTGGCGCGGGCCGCAGAGCTGGGGGTCAACTGGGCCATCGTGGACACCGGTGGGCGGCTGCAGATCGACGACGAGATGATGGAGGAGCTGGAGGATATCCGGAAGGCGGTCAATCCGCACGAGACGCTCCTGGTCGTGGACGCCATGACGGGGCAGGACGCGGTGAACACCGCCGAGGGGTTCCACGAGCGGGTGGGGCTGACTGGGCTGATCATGTCCAAGATGGACGGCGACGCCCGAGGCGGCGCGGCGCTGTCGATCACGCGGGTCACGGGAGTTCCCATAAAGTACATGGGCGTGGGAGAGCGATCGGACGGGCTGGAAGTGTTCCACGCGGACCGACTGGCGTCGCGCATCCTGGCGATGGGGGACGTGCTGACGCTGATCGAGCGGGCGCAGGAGGCGGTGGACGAGCAGAAGGCCAAGGAGATGGAGCGCAAGTTCCGCCAAGCCAGCTTCGATCTGAACGACTTCCTGGACCAGCTACAGAGCGTCAAGAAGATGGGATCGCTGGACCAGATTATGGAGATGATTCCCGGGATGGGAAACAACACGCGGAAGATGATGGCGGGGGACCTGGACGAGGGGAAGCTACGGCGGATCGAGGCGATCATTCACTCGATGACGGCGGAGGAAAGGCACCGCCCGGAGATCATCAACGGTAGCCGGCGGCGACGGATTTCGCGGGGCAGCGGGACGACGCCGCAGGACATCAACCAGCTGCTGAACCAGTTCAAGCAGACGCAGAAGCTGATGCGGCAGATGTCGAAGTCGCGGAACCCGGCGAACGTGATGAAGATGTTCGCGCGGTAGGATAGGGAGCCCCCGGCGTCAGTGCCCTCGCCATGTGGCGGGGGCATTTTTGTTTAAACCAGGCCGGGGCTAAACCAGGCCGGAGCGCATGCTGGCGAAGAGGTGGGGGGTGGCGTAGCCGAGCCAGGGGCGACAACTCTCAGCGGTTTCCTGCACGTTCAAGTCGATGGCGGATTCGCTACCTATAGGGTTGAGGCCGCTGGTGCGGAAGATGTCGAAGTCGCAGAACCCAGCGAACCTGATGAAGATGTTCGCGCGGTAGGGGAGGACGGAACTGACCCGGCAATGCTCTTACGATGCGAGGAGCAGGGTCAGTCTTCTTCGGGAGGGACGTCGGGGTCTTCGTGGCGGATGATGGAAACGCCCAGAGCCTCTGCGACGGCGTTCACCTCGACCGGCCAATCACTATGAGTTACCACGAACGGGATTACCTCGAGGCCGGTTACCCTTGCGATTACTCCGGCGCGGTTAGCGGCATTTTCCAAGTCCACCCGATTAAAGGTCACGGACATTTCCACCACAGCAAGGGGACCGGCATGGACTGAGTCCTCCGACCGGCGGGCAACGATATCCGGCCTGAGACCGTCCAGATATTCGTCGCGACTGATGGCGTCGCGTTGGCGCGAGTCCAGCAGCCTGCTGTTGATCAGGGCGCGGTCGGCGAGCACGGGAACTTCGAGCCAGCCGTCCAGAATTGCGCCGATTTCTCTGGGCAGAGGTCTTCGTAGGAATTACCTGTTAGTCTACCAACGTGGCCTTCGAGACGTCTAATGGCGCGGGTGTTCTCGCCCAGATGTTGGGTGTTCTCGTCCAGGCGACGATTGGTGTCATTCAGGCGGTCGCCTAACGTACGAACCTCCCCATTGGATGCGTCGATGCGTTCGTTGACCGCGCGGAATCCCACTCTCGTTTCCTCTCTAAACTCCTGAAGCTCACCCTGCAGCTTGTCCACCCTCTTTGGAAGGGTGAGAAGGTCTTCAGTGAGCAGTGCGCGCAAGAGAGGTTCCCGAACTTCAGGATGAGCGGCTATAGCGTCCAGCAACTGGCGCAGGATGTGGTCAGGAGGCAGGTCTATTTCGGGCGTCGGGGAGGTCATTTCCGGTTCCAGGTACCCCCTAAGATGGCTAGACTGAGTTGAACGCTCCTATGAATGGCAGTTACTATCATCAATTTTAACAGGATAGGCGCTGACGAAGAATTTAGACCATGCCGGAGCGCATGGCGGCGAAGAGGTAGGCGGTGGCGTAGCTGCGCCAAGGACGCCAGCGTTCTGCGATTTCCTCGACGTCGGCATCGGTGACGGGTTCGCCGTCGCGGTAGAGGCGGGAGACGCCACGGCGCAGGGCCAGATCGCCCAGCGGCAGGGCGTCGGGGCGGGCCAGGCCACGGACCATCGCCCAATGGGCGGTCCAGTTTCCCACGCCACGGAGTTGGGTGAGGTGGCGGACGAACTCTTCGTCGGGGAGCCGGGCGAGTCCAGGCCAGTCCGGCTGCTGGGCCGCTGCCGCGATGCCGATGATGTACTCGGCCTTTCGCTGGGTGAGCTTGAGGGTGCGCAATTCTTCGACGGAAGAGGCCGCGATGACTTCAGGGCGAGGAAAGGCGTAGTAGACCTGGCCGTCGAAGTCCACACGGGCACCGAACCGCTGGATGATGAGGGTGCGCATCGTCCTGGCAACGGCGGCTGAAATCTGCTGGCCGAGAATAGCGAGGACCAGGGACTCGAACAGCGTCGCTGTGCGTGGAAGGTGCAGGCCGGGGAACTGGGCGACGAGGTCTGCAAGGGCGTGGTCGGTGTTGGCGAGGTTGTAGAAGGGGGCGAGATCCTGGTCGATGCCCAGCATCCATTCGACCTGGCTGGCGGCGAGTTGCACATCCGCGTCGGATAAGGAGTCGCCGTGGAGTTCGAGGGAGAGCTGGGGTGCATCGACGGCGCCGGTGGATAGCACTGCGGCCAGGGCGAGTCGGCCGTCGAGGTCGAGGAGGCGGCGGTAGGTGCCGCCGTCGAGGTTGTCCGCACCGCTGCGGCCCTGGAAGTAGGTGTGGTAGGCGGCGGTGAGGTCGAAGTCAAAGGGCGGCTTGGGGCTCAGTGCCAGAGTGATGGATTGCATTGGCTCTCTCGCTTTCGCACTCATCCTAACTCTCTCCCTGAGGGAGGTGATTCCAAGGTATCAGGTGCGAGGGGACTTGAGTCGAAGGGCGGCGTTGGGGCGCGGTGTCAGGGCTACGGATTGCATGGGCTTTCCCCCTTCCCTAGCCTTCACCCTAATCCTCTGCCTGAGAGAGGTGATTCCAAGGTATCAGGTGCGAGGGGACTTGAGTCGAAGGGCGGCGTTGGGGCGCGGTGTCAGGGCTACGGATTGCATGGGCTTTTTCCCTTCCCTAGCCTTCACCCTAATCCTCTGCCTGAGGGTGAGGTGATCCCAAGGTACTGGGTGCGAGGGGATTGAGGGGTGCGGAGCCGAGGACGGTGTAGCGGGCGCCGGATGGGTGGAGTTCGCTCTGCATCACGTCGATGGACGCCACGGTCCACGATGCGGGGGAGGGCGGAGCGATGGCAGATACGACAGCGCCGATGCGGGCGAGATGTGCGTCGGACACGCTGCGGCGGGGCCGACCGAGGGTGATGTGAGGCCGAAAGGGGCGCTGCTCGGGCGGGTAGCCGATGGCACAGATGGCGGTCTCGGAGGCCTGCTGAAGTCGGGAGAGGGCGTCGAGATCGCCATCGACTCCGGCCCACAGGACGCGGGGCTTGCGCCGGTTGGGGAACATTCCGAGGGCTCCGAGCTTGAGCGGGAAAGGGCCGGCGTCGCGCCCGACCGGGGCGAGGCATTCCAAAAGCGGGGGCACTCCGGAGGCGGGTATGTTGCCGAGGAACTTGAGGGTGAGGTGCATACCGGAGGGGTTGGCCCACTGGATGCCGTCGGGAGCCTGGCTTGCGATGCGGTCTACGGCATCCACCAATTGCTGCCTGGCGTCATCGGAGAGGCCAACGGCAACAAAGACACGGACGGTGTCGCTTCGGGTGTTCATGGGCTGTCCGGGGCCGAACCGAGGGCGCGTTTCAGAGAGTGTCGGGCCGCGACAAGATCAATGTAGGACTTGACGGTTTGGTCGAGGCCGCTGTCCACGGTGTAGACGGCGGGGACGACGCAGTTCACGCGGCCTTCCTTGCGGTAGGTTTGGGCCTGCTCGTCCCTGCATCGGTCGTAGACGGCTATAGACAGTCCGCCGAGGTCCTTGACCAGACGGAAGCAGGGGATGTCGGTCTCTCCGTCACCGATGTACACCATGTTTTCGAAGGGCACGGGGCGCTCGTGCTGGGGAATGAACCTGTTGATTATTGAGCTGTCCTTCCAGTCGTGGGCGCCCTTGTTAATGCGGAAGAGGTACTGGGTTTTGGTGGTGAAGTTGATGGCGACGGCGGGCCATACCGCGACCCCATCGGCGTCGTAGAGGAACTTGGAAGCGTAGATTCTGCTGAATTCGTGGGCAATTGGAGTGCCCTCGATTATCTCGGAGTTGCCGGAGGAAATGACGTAGTGCTCGACGCGTACACCACTCTTGCGAGCGTACAGGTTAATGCGGTCGAACCAGTCCTCGACGCCGGGGAAGAAGGCGATTTCCCTGCTGCGGGCGACAAGGTCGTCGCGACGGACCTTCATGCCGGCGGCCTTCGCCTTCTCGAGCATTACGAACATATAAGCCAGGATGCCATCGGCCAGATTGGCTTCGGCGACCGAGTCGACTTCCTTCCAGAAGTTAGCGGGGGTCATTCCGATGTCAGGGATGAACTGGCGCTCCTGCATGTTGCCGGGCGCGAGGGTGCCGTCGAAGTCGTAGATTATTGCCAGAGGGATTGCGGGGCCGGGCATGGAAGGCTCCAACCGGTACTGTGCGACGTATTTTACGTCAACTGGGCAGGGGCCGCGCTATGGCTGGAGATGCAGCGTATCGGCAACCTTGTCGTACCACTCGGTAAGGGCTTCCACGGAGTAGCGGGCGTTGGCGGGACTGGGGTTGGGGACGACGAAGACCGGCGAGGAGCCTATGGCCAGGGGCTGGAGACCGAGCTCGGGCGCCGTCTTTTTGGATTCGGCGTATTGCAGGTATGCCTTGTAGGCCATCAGGCCGTGGAAGCAGATGAGGTCGGGCCGGCAGTCGAGCAGCTTCTCGCGCAGCATGGGCGCCCAGCGGCGGTAGTCGGCGGCTTTGAGGCCGCTGCCCTGGGGTGTGGGTCGCTTGACGACGTCGGTGAAGCCTATGCCGTGCTCAAGGAGAGAGGCGTCGTCGGTCGGGGCGCAGTCGCGGCCGAGGGCGGCCGGGAGCAGGCGAGAGCGGTTGAAGGCGGGCCAGAAGCGGTTGCGGGGATTGGCGAAGTAGTGGCCCTCGCGGGCGGAGTACTCGGAGGGGTTCAGGCCGACAAAGACGAGGGAAAGGCCGGGTCGGAGCAGATCGGGGAGGGTGCGCATCTCTTCCGATTCGTGTTCGATTGTCATTCCTGGCTTCGCCCTCACCCTAGTCCTCTCCCAGAGGGAGAGGGGAATTTGTGTTTCTGCTGCGCATTTTACAGGTGCAGGAGACGAGCGACGTTTTCGCCGAGGATGAGGCGGCGCTGCTCTTCGGAGAGGGCAGCGTTGTTGATTTCAGCCAGCGGACGACTGGGGGGCATCAGCGGATAGTCGGAGGCGAAGAGGATGCGCTCTGCGCCGACGAGACTTACGGCGACGGAGTAGACGCCGGGCCGGTACAGGAAGGGGGATGCCGCTGTGTCGAAGTAGACGTTGCGCAGAGCAGTTCCCACCTCGGGCATAAGAGCGTAAAAAGGCAGGCCGCCTCCCCAGTGGGCGCAGATGATGGTGTTTTCGGGGAAGTTTTCGATGAATCTGCATGCCCGGTCGGGAGTGGTCACGCCCTTGCCGGGATATAGGTGACCAACCGGCTCGGAGCAATGGAGCAGGACGGGGAGACCTAGGGAGCGGGCATGGTCCATCAGGGGGGACACGACAGCGGTGTCGGTGATGTCGATGCCCTGGGTGTCGGGGTGTAGTTCGCCGATGCCGCGGAGACCGGCGGCGGCGCATCGGGCGGCTTCATCGAGGGAAGATTTGCCCCACGAGGGGTTGACGGAGGCGAAGCCGGTGAGTCGTTGGGGATGCTCGGCCACGGCCTGTATGAGGTAGTCGTTGGCCTCCTTCGCAACTTCAAAGTCCGACCACCCCATGCCCATCATCACCGCATGGTCGACGCCGTCGCGGTCCATTGCTTCGAGGAGGGACTGTACATCGGCGATGCGCGCGGACGGGTTGGCCAGGATTTCAGCGAAGGTGGCGTCGCGGGCAGCCAATTCGCTGCGACGCTCGGCGAAGGAAGGCGGGAGGACGTGGCAGTGGGCGTCAATGATCATCGAAAAATGCGGATTCCCAAGCAGGACGACAATCCAAGCAGGACGACGATAGAAAGTGAGCTATAAAGCCGTAAACTCGACGCTGTGAGCCCCATCTTAAACGTCGCAACTATGCTCTCACCAAGTCGATGCCAACCCTGGCTGATGAATTCCCGCCAAGATGGGAATGACGGTTGGGTGGCGCCTCCAGTGTAGAGACCGAGGTCAGTGGTCGCGGCCGTTCTCGCTGAACTCGTTGTCGCTGTACACGGCGGTCTCGCGGCCCTGGAAGACGTGGACGACGAAGTTGTTGCGCTCGATGCCGACGGCATCTGCAATGTCCTCATCGACGGCGTCCATGATTTCCTGGATGGTCTGCTGGGTGAGACTCTCGTCGACGCAGAGGGAGACGTGCACCATTTCCGGGGTGAAGTGGATATCCACCCGCCCGACGGTACGGTCGAACTCGACTATGTTGTAGGCTTCTGAGAACGGGGTGCGAACTTCCCGTTCGAAAGTGAAATCAGCCATTTCTATTCAGGCTCGCGAAACCGGATTTTGCTAAGGGCGTGTCTGGCCGTTGCCCATTATGACCCATTTGTAAGTGGTGAGTTCCTTCAGGCCCATGGGACCGCGGGCGTGCATCTTCTGGGTGCTGATGCCGACCTCGGCCCCGAGTCCGAACTGGGCGCCGTCGGTGAACTGGGTGCTGGCGTTGACGTACACGGCGGCGGCGTCCACCTCATCGAGGAAGCGCATGGCGGCGGAGTAGTCCTCGGTGATGATGGCCTCGGAGTGGCCGGAGCCGAAGGTCTCGATGTGCTCCAGGGCTTCGTCCAGGGAGTCGACGACCTTGACCGCGGCGGTCATGGCCAGAAACTCGCGGCCCCAGTCCTCTTCAGATGCCGGCTTGACACTGTCCAGGGTGGAGGGGCCGAGGATGCTGAGGGCGCGGTTGTCGCAGTGGAGCTCGACACCGGAGGCGGTCAGGCCGGAAGCGATGCGGGGCAGCCCTTCGCCAGCGATGCCCGAATGCACGAGCAGGGTGTCGAGGGCGTTGCAGATGTAGGGGCGGCGGACCTTGGCGTTGAGGGCGACGGCGCAGGCCATGTCGAGGTCGGCGGCGCGGTCGATGTAGGTGTGGCAGACGCCGACGCCACCGGTCACAGCGGGCATGGTGGCGTTCTCGCCGACGAACCGCACGAGGCCTTCGCCGCCGCGGGGAACGACGAGGTCGATGTACTGGTCCATCTTGAGCATGGCATCGACCAGGTCGCGGTCGGGGTTGTCTACGAACTGGACAGCGCCCTCCGGCGCACCGGCACCGGTGAGGGCGCGTCGAATGAGGTCGACGAGGGCGGTGTTGGAGCGGATGGCCTCCTTGCCACCGCGCAGGATGCAGGCGTTGCCGGACTTGAAGCAGAGACCGAAGATGTCGACGGTGACGTTGGGGCGGCTCTCGTAGATGCTGGCGATAACACCCAGCGGGACGCGTCGGCGTCCGGCCGTGAGGCCGTTGGGCAGGGTGTTCATCTCGATGGTCTCGCCGACGGGGTCCGGGAGGGAGGCGACGTTGCGCTGCTCGGCGGCGACACCCTTCAGGCGTTCGGGAGTGAGCAGCAGGCGGTCGATCATGGCCTCGCTGAGACCGTTTTCGCGGGCCTCGGAGCAGTCGGCGGCATTGGCCTGCAGCACATCGGCGGCGTCCGATTCCAACAGGTCGGCGAGATTCCGAAGGGCCTGGTTCTTCACGGCAGAGGTCAGCCGGGAGACCTGGCGCGACGCGTTGCGTGCGGCCTGGCCGATGGCTACTAGGTCTTCAACTGTTCTGGTCGTCAAATCCCAATTTCCTCAAGTTGGCTATCAGCTCCCTTCTGCCAATAGGGCCGAAGTGGGGCATCAGGCGGTTTTTTCTCTTGCCGTGAGGTCTATGGATCCAACTACAGGAATTGGATGCCCTAACTTAATGCCCAAGAGTATCCAATCTTCCAGCACTTCCTTCATTTCCCGGCGGCAATCTTCGAGAGGATCGGCGTTGGCCCGTGCTCCCTCGAAACCTGGAATTTCCGCGAAGTGTGTCCCATCGCACAGTTCTTTGAATACAGAATCTTGCATAGCCATTTCTATGTATTCAGCCAGCAGTTCATCCGATGGTAGTTGTTCGGGTGACAGAATTACCGGAATTTCATTTTCCAACATTTTGGCCCCTCTAACATTTTGGCCCCTCTTATGATTGGGGAAAGCTGCTATCCAACATAAATTAGAGCAGGACGAGATTGTTGCGGTGGACTACTTCCTGGCCGTAGTGGTAGCCAAGGGTCTCTTCGATTTCGCGGGACTTGAGGCCGCGGATTCGTGCGATGTCGTCGGAGCTGTAGTTGGCGATGCCGCAGGCAATGCGACGTTCGGAACCGTCCACTATGAACACGGTGTCGCCACGGCTGAAGTCGCCGTCGACGTCGCGCACTCCAGCCGGCAGCAGACTGCGGTGGTGCTCCAACAGGGCGGAGGCAGCGCCGTCGTCGACAGTGACCTGGCCGCGCTGAGAGATGCCGCTGAGCATCCACCGCTTGCGGGCCTCCAGCTTTTCGTCGGCGGCCTGGAAGTAAGTGCCGACTTGCTCGCCACAGGCGGCGCGGATGGCGACGCCATCGTCCCGACCGTGGGCCATGACCATGGGGATGCCGGAGGAGGTTACGAGTCGTGCGGCCTCGAGCTTGGTGGGCATACCGCCGCGAGCCCAAGGCTGCAGGTGCCGTCCGGCGACGGCTTCGATGCTGTCGTCGACACGTTCGACGAGGGGGATGAGGGTTGCCGTGGGATCGATGCGGGGATCGGAGGTGTACAGGCCATCGATGTCGGTGAGTATCATGAGCAGATCGGCGTCGACGAGGTTGGCGACGAGGGCGGAAAGACGGTCGTTGTCGCCGAAAACGGCTCCGATCTCGTCGACGGCCACGACATCGTTTTCGTTGAGCAGGGGAACGACACCGAGTTCAAGCAGCCCCTGAAGGGTGTTGCGCACGTTAAGGTAGGACTGCCGGTTGGAGAGGTCTCCGATGGTGAGCAGCGCCTGGGCCACGGTGACGCCGTGGACGGCGAACTGCTCCTGGTATATCTGCATGAGGCGGCCCTGCCCCACGGCGGCGGACACTTGCCGGGAACGGATGTCGCGGGAGACAGGCCCGACGCGCCCGAGGGCGGCGCGGCCTACGGCAATAGCACCGGAGGTTACGAGCATCACCTCGGCTCCCATTTCGCGCAGGCGGCACAGCTGGTTGACGATGCTGCCGAGGACGTCGAGGTTCACGCCGGCGGTATCCTCTCCGCCACCGGACAGGATGGCGGTGCCCGCCTTGAAGACGATGCGTTGGTATTTCAAAGAGGGCGATCCAGTGCCGGATGCCGAGGAAACGGCAGCGTGGGAGGCCCGTTCGGTCAGGGACATAGAAGTCCAGAGCTCAATACAAGGATAGGTGAAGAGGAAGGGGGCAGACTGCCCCCGGAAGTTCCGCGAATCGATTATAGCACCACCGCAGCCGAATTCCGTATCACGGGGAACGGCCCAGTAGCGAAACCAACAGCGCGCGCTCTTCCGATTCCATCTCGAAGCGCGCTTACCGTTTCATGGCGCGCTTGAAAAGGCACAAGGGGTTGGAGTAGGCTGGAAATGGCAAGCATGAGAACCGAACGGAAAGTGCGGACGGAGGGTTGATCATGGCCCAGGTTGGAACGGCTTTTTCCTGCGCGAAGTGCCATAACAATCAATACGAAACCGAGGAAATTCGCACCACTGGCAAGTATTCCCGGTTCTTCGACATGCAGAACAAGAAGTTCACGGCAGTCTCCTGCACGCGATGCGGATATACCGAAATCTTCAAGGGAGACTCCTCGTTTCTAGGGAACTTCCTTGACATTCTTGGCGGCTAGGGAGTGGAAGGCCGCCGCTGAAGACAGGCAGCATAGAGAGCAACGACATCTGGCACCAGAGGTATGCAGGGGTTGGTTTTCCCGCCGACCCCCTTTTTGGCGTGGTTGATTGCACGATGACTCGCATCTTTACTGATACCAGTCGCCGGGGACGAATCCATGTCCCTTAACGGCATTCTGGAACTGCTGGAGGCGCATCCCGAGTTCCGAGGGGCCGTAGAGGCGGCGGAGAGCGGAAGCTGCCGGACGGCCACGGTACGACAGGGAGCACGTGCCGCTTTCGTTGGATCGCTGGCTCGCCGGCACAAGGGCCCGCTGCTGGTAATTGCGCCCCGTCCCGAGGATGCACGCCGCCTGCACGACCACCTGCTGAGCTGGATGGGCGAAGACGGGCCGGTCTACCTTCTGCCGGAGCCGGAAGTGCTGCCCTTCGAGCGGTTGGCGGTGGATGCCAACACGGGGAACCAACGGCTTGAGGCGCTGGCAGCCCTGGCGGCAAACCGGGACCCGGAGGAAGCCGGCTGGGGGCCGCTGGTGGTGTGCTCCATCGGGTCGGCCCTGCTGTACACCGCACCTCCGGACCTAATGACAGGGTGCCTGCCCGGAGCACCGGGCCCTGCGGTGTGGCGGACCGGCGACAAGGTGCGGGTCGATGCGGTCCTGGGACAGTGGATGGAGCTGGGGTACCGCAACGAGCCAGTGGTGGAGGCGCCGGGGGCCTTCAGCCACCGAGGCGGGATCCTGGACGTTTTTCCGCCGAACTGCGAACTGCCATATCGCATCGAGCTGTTTGACGACGAAATCGACACGATCCGTCGGTTCGACCCGCTGACGCAGCGGTCGGTCGCGCCCGCCGGGGAGGTGCGGCTGATTCCAGCCCGCGAGCAGTTGCCGGGAGTCGCGGGGGCCGAGGCGCTGGCTACAAGATCGGCGAAGATGGACTTCGGCCGTTGCTCGGAGCCGACGCGGGAACGCATCGAGGAAGAGCTGGAAACGCTGGCGTACACCGACAACCCGGAAATCCTTTCCTTCTACAGCGGACTGATCAACCGGTCCCACCTGCTGGACTACCTGGGGCAAGACGCCGCGGTGGTGCTGGAAAGGGGAGGCAGGGTCGAAGCCGAGGCGTCGGAGCTGGAGGAACGCTTCGAGCGAATGCGGGCCTCTCGGGAAGAGCGGGGCGAGCTCCCGAAGAACTTCCCATCGCCGTGCATGCCATGGGCCGAGTTCGGGGCCCGCCTGGGCGATTTCTTGCCGGTAGACCTGCAGTCGTGGGTGGGCGAAGACGACGACCAAGTATTCCTGCCAGCGGTGCCCTACTACGGCCGGCTGGAACAACTCTCGGCCGACATTCGACGCAGGAAGGGCGATGGCACGGCCCTCGTGGCGGTGACGCAACACGCGCGACGTGTCGCGGAGGTGCTGGAACAGGAGGGCGTGGAGGCGTCGCTGGAGCAGGAGCTGAAGGGTGCCCCGTCGCCGGGCCAGGTGTGCCTCGTGTCGGGCTCGCTTTCGGGGGGCTGGACTGTCGAGTTTCCGGTCAACGGGACGAGAAAGCGGAGCGGAAGTGCCGTTTCCAGGCTGGAGCTGCTGACGGACACCGAGCTGTTCGGCACGTCGAAGGAGCGGAGGCACCGCAGGCGACGACGAGTGGAGCGCGGGCCGGATGTGTCGCTGGCGGACTTGGAGCCGGGGACCTTCGTCGTTCACATCGACCACGGGGTCGCACGCTTCGGCGGCACGACGCTAATGGGAGACAACGGGGACGAGAAGGAATATCTGGTGCTGGAATACGCGGAGAGCGACAAGCTGTACGTTCCCACCGAGCAATTGAACCGGGTAAGCGCGTACGTGGGGGCGCAGGACCACGCGCCCACACTGACCCGGCTAGGGGCAGCGGACTGGACGCGCATCAAGCAGCGGGTGAAGGGAGCGGCACGGGAAATGGCGCAGGAACTGATACGCGTCAACGCCGCGCGAGAAGTTGCCGAGGGCCACGAGTTCGGTCCCGACTCGACGTGGCAGCGCGAACTTGAAGACTCCTTTCCATATGTAGAGACGCCTGACCAGGCCCAGGCCATCGACGACGTCAAGGCGGACATGGAACGCACGCGACCGATGGACCGGCTCATCTGCGGCGACGTGGGATACGGCAAGACCGAGGTTGCGCTGAGGGCGGCGTTCAAGACAGTCAGCGACGGGATGCAGGTGGGCCTGCTGGTGCCGACCACGGTGCTGGCCCAGCAGCACTACGCGACTTTCACCGAGCGTCTCAGCCCGTTTCCCGTGCGGGTAGAAGTGCTGAGCCGATTCCGGACGCACAAGGAGCAGCAGGAAGTTGTCGAGGGGCTGAAGTCGGGCGAGGTCGACATTGTAATCGGCACCCACAGGCTGCTGCAGAAGGACGTACAGTTCAAGAACCTGGGGTTGGCAGTAGTTGACGAGGAGCAGAGATTCGGTGTCAGCCACAAGGAACGGCTGAAGCAGCTCCGGCGGCAGGTGGACGTGCTGACGCTGAGCGCCACGCCGATTCCACGGACGCTGAACATGGCGCTCTCGGGTCTGCGCGATCTTTCATCGATGGCGTCGGCACCGGAGGAGCGGCTGCCAGTGAAGACCTTCGTCTCTGAGTACTCCGAGGACGTGGTGAAGGAGGCGATCCTGCGGGAGATGGAGAGGGGCGGGCAGGTGTTCTACCTGCACAACCGGGTGAGGAGCATTCACCAGACCGCGGACGACATCAGGAAGCTGGTGCCGCAAGCCAAGGTGATGATCGGGCACGGCCAGATGGCGGAGTCGGACCTAGAAGACGCGATGGTGGACTTCGCGAACGGCGTCGCCGACGTGATGGTGTGCACGACGATCATCGAGTCGGGGCTGGACATGCCGAACGTCAACACGCTGATCGTGGAGAGGGCCGACCGCTTCGGGCTAGCGCAGCTCTACCAGCTACGAGGCCGGGTGGGTCGCGGGCAGCACCGCGCATACGCGTACCTGCTGGCGCCGAAGGGACGGAGCATCACCGAGGCGGCAGAGATGAGACTGCAGGCTATTCTGGATGCGTCGGATCTGGGAGCAGGATTCCGCATCGCTATGCGAGACCTGGAGATACGCGGAGCCGGCAACATACTGGGCGCGGACCAGAGCGGGCACATCCAAGAGGTCGGTCTCGACCTGTACACGCAGCTGCTGGAGGAAGCGGTGCGGGAGTTGGAGCGGGAAGGCGGGAACGACAGCGGGCAAGAGGCCAACGCGGAAGAAGAGCCGACACGCATTGAGCTGCCGCTGAACGCAGGAATACCGGAGGAATACATCCAGCATTTGCCGACACGCCTTTCCATCTACCAGAGGCTGGCGAAGATGACGCAGCGGCGGGAACTGCCGGCGATACGGGAGGAATTGCTGGACCGGTTCGGACCCGTGCCGGACGAGGTGGAGAGCCTGATGAAGGTGGCGGAGCTCCGCGCGCTAGCTGGCTCGGCCGGGGTGGAGTCGGTAATCCGAACGAGCGACGCCATCGTAATAACACTGAGGAACGCGGTCGGGGGAGCCAGGGCTCCGCTGCAACGGGCCCTGGGAGCGGCGACTCAGGTCGGCAACTCCCAGATACAGATGCCACTGCGTCCAATGGGGGACAAGTGGCTAGCGCGACTGACCCGCACGCTGGAACGGCTGCAGGTCTTCATGGACAATATGCGCCAACTGGCGGCCACCGCTCGAAGCGGTCAGGATTGAGGTAACGGATATGAGCTTGAATGGCCTGATATTTCGAGGAAGCCACGCATTGCTGTTCGTGGCGGCAGCCATGTTCTTGGCAGTGGCGCTGGCATGTAATGGCGGGTCTTCCAGCATCGGGGAGGGGGAAGGCGACAAGGAGATGGCGGCGGACTTTTCCATCGTCGTGTCGCAGGGTCAAGACGTGCTGGGCGGCGAGCAGGTGGGGATGGCGTCGCTGGTGGGTGAGCAGCCGGTGGTGCTGAACTTCTGGGCAGCGGAGTGTCCGCCGTGCCGGGCGGAGTTGCCGGAGTTCCAGCACTTCTACGAGGACTACGGCGACCGGCTGCTGGTGCTTGGGGTGGACCTGGGCCAGTTCACCGGGCAGGGGTCGCCGGAGCAGGGTAGAGAACTGCTGGCGGAGCTCGGGGTTGAGTTCCCGACGGGGCACACCGAGGACGCGGGGGTGTTGCCGAGCTACGGAGTTCTGGGGCTACCCACGACCATCTTCATCAACGCCGACGGTTCGATTCACAACAAGTGGACGGGGGCGTTGAACGAAGAGGTGCTGGTAGCGAAGGCAGAGGAGATGCTGGACGGATAGCCGGAAGGGACGCACCACCGACGCAGGCTGGCCGCAGAATGGACCGGCATCATCGCTTGTTACACAGCGTCTCTGTGCTAAAATAGGAGTATCGGGGTGTAGCGCAGTGGCTAGCGCGCTACGTTCGGGACGTAGAGGCCGGTGGTTCGAATCCACTCACCCCGACCAGCAATCATCCCCAGTTCTCACATCCCCAGTACTCAATAGATTGGCTGACCCGATGTCCCTCCTTTTACTAAAAGAGAGGGACTTTTTCTTGTGCTATGATTGGGCCGCTCACGATAGCCTATGCGATGAAGACGGAGGATCCAATATGCCGTTCGGAGGCAACGACTGGCTCGCGCTGACCCCAGAGGAGGCACTGGAACCCGAGATTCCCATCTGCGACCCGCATCATCATTTCTGGGATTTTCGCACCGAGCGGATTCCCTACCAGCGGTACCTGCTGCACGAGCTGGCCGATGACGTGAACGGCGGCCACAACGTGCGGTCGACGGTGTTCGTCGAAGCACGGTCGATGTACCGGCCCGGAGGACCGGAGGAGATGCGACCCGTGGGCGAGGTGGAGTTCGTGCAGGGTCTGGCGGCGGCGAGCAACAACGGACTGTACGGACCGTGCAAGGCGGCGGCGTCCATTGTCGGGCACGCAAACCTGAACCTGGGCGAGAACGTGCGCCCGGTGCTGGAGGCGCTGCAGGCGGCGAGCCCCAACCGGTTCCGGGGTATCCGTCACTCGGTGACATGGGACCCGCACCCGGAGGTGGAGAACACGGCGGCGCAAAAGGCCGAGGGACAGATGAGCAGCGACAACTTCCGCGCCGGGGCCGAGGTGCTGGCGGAAATGGGGATGACGCTGGAAGGCTGGATGTACTTCACGCAGATGGAGGAGCTGGCCCGGTTCGCACAGGCAGTACCCAACCTCACCATCATCCTGAACCACATCGGCGGCCTGCTGCGCGAGGGACCATACGAGGGAAGGGACGACGAGGTATTCGAGCAGTGGCGTAAGGGAATCGCCGCGGCGGCTTCCTGTCCGAACGTGGTTGTGAAGCTGGGCGGGATCGGGATGCCGCGGATCGGGTTCGACTGGCATACGCGAACGAAGCCGGTGGGCTCCGAGGAGCTGGCAGCGGACATGAAGCCGATTATCGACTACTGCATCGACCAGTTCGGCCCCAACCGCTGCTTGTTTGAGAGCAACTTCCCGGTGGACAAGGTGTCGTACTCATACACGGTGATGTACAACGCATTCAAGCGGCTGACAACGCAGTACTCGGCTTCGGAAAGGGCCGATATGTTCCACGACGTGGCGGCGCGAGTATATCGCGTGGAGTACTGAAGCAAGGGCCTCGGAGGCGGGCCGCGGCGCAGGTGTTTCCTGTCGCTCCGGGCACTTCCCGCACTTTTCAAGACGGGCCGTTGATGATAAGGTTGCCGATAGTTTTCCGGGCGGCTCCAGCTGAAGGCGAGAGCGCAAACGGCCCCCGCTATCCTGCGGGGGTCGCTGTTTGTGAGTGGCCTGCGGAGCAAAACGTCCGTTGAATCGCAGATGTCCGCTTTGTCCAAGGACAGATAAGGTAGTAGCCACTTGTTAATTGGCATAGCATTCACCCTAATGACGGTGTTTTTCCTGGCGGGGCTCTACGTGGCCGGAGCGCTAGGAACCCTGGCGATTCTCCTGATGGAGATTTTCTCGGACAATCCCCTGACCAATATCATGGCCAACCGGGCCTGGGACACCTTTACCAGGTTTTTGCTGGTTGCCATACCGCTGTTCATCCTGATGGGGGAACTGGTGCTGAGGAGCGGCATAGCCGACCGGATGTACCGGGCGCTGGACCGCTGGGTAGCGCCCATACCGGGCGGGCTGCTGCACACCAACATCGTATCGTGCGCCATCTTCGCGGCCTGTTCCGGATCCAGCATATCGACGGCGGCGACGATCAGCCGAGTGGCGCTGCCGACGTTCCATACCAGGGGCTACAACGAGCGGCTGGTGGTGGGGTCGCTGGCTGCTGGAGGAACGCTGGGCATCCTGATTCCGCCGAGCGTGCTGCTGGTCATCTACGGCCTGAGCACCGGGACATCCATAGGACGGCTGTTCCTGGCAGGGTTCATACCGGGCGCGCTGATGGCGCTCACGTTTATGATCCTGATCGCCACGGCCGCGGTGATCTGGCCGGGCATAGCTCCCAAGGTTGCGGGCGAGACGTTCCTGACCAAGCAAGGATGGGTGGACCGGATAACGGGCTCAATAGCCATAGCGCCGGTGGTGATACTGATCCTGGCGGTGCTGGGCTCGATCTACGGAGGCATCGCCACGCCGGGCGAATCGGCGGCAATAGGGGTCTACGGGGCGTTCGTGCTGGCGTTCCTGTACAACTCGAAACCGCTCTGGGTGCCGATAATAGGCAGCGCCCTGCGATATTCCAGGCTGATGGGAGCGTATACACCCATTCGGGCACTGCTGGTAACGTTCATCGGCCTAGTGGTGCTGCACTTGTCCATACAGACGATTTACCTGGTCTTCTTCCCCAATCGCTCGCTATTCGTCGAACAGGAAATTGCCGAAGCGATATTCTTGATCGAGGTGCTTTTCCTGCCGCCGATGGGCTGGGTGTCGATATTGACGGAGGTGACCCGCGACGAGATGGAGGAGGCCAATCTGCCCCCCATGGCGCATGTGGGCGCCATGATGCGCTCCAACCTGGCGATGCTGCAGGAAGTGTTCCTGTCCACCATGCGGACAACCTGCATGATCATGCTCATCCTCATGGCGGCGTTCACCCTGCAATTCGCCTTCGCCTACCTCCGAATATCCCATACGCTAGCGGACGTAGTTGTGGGGATGGACCTAGCTCAGTGGCAATTGGTGGGGATACTGGTGGTGTTCTACCTGTTGCTGGGCACTTTCATGGAGAGCTACTCCATGCTAGCGACCACGCTGCCGATCCTGCTGGAGACGTTGTTCCAGAGCGGGGTAGACCTGCTGTGGTTCGGGATAATCATGATCATCCTGCTGGAGGCGGCGCAGATCAGCCCGCCGCAGGGACTGTCGCTGTACGTGCTGCACGGGGCGCGCCGCGAGACAGCAGAAAGGCGCGGAGTGACAGAAACGGAGACCATAAACGACGTATACATAGGAGTGATGCCGTTCATGTTCTGCATGGCAGTGGTCATCGGCATACTGATGCTGTTCCCGGAAATCGTCACCTGGCTGCCAGACCAGGCCAAGGGAGCAAGATAGCATCGGACGCTTTGGCCCTGGTACCGGTGTCCATATTCGCCGGACTGTCGCGCATTATCGTTGTGTCCTGCTTCGGATTCGGCTGATAACGTTCATTGACCTTACGGCTTCCAGCCTATAAAATGAGCGGCTGTATGTTGCAAAAGCTCGCAAAGAATCCCTTTCGGGCGAGTCAGAAATGTCACGACCGCTAGTCCTGTTCATAGTGTTCGTTGCGCTAGTTGCCGCACTCACATCGTGCGGCGGCGATGACGATTCTCAAACAGCCGCCGAGGCCCCTGCAACCGCGACTTCAGCTTCGGAACCAACACCTGTTCCTCCCACCGCGACCACTGCTCTAGAGCCCACGGTTATAGAACGTCCGGCGCCGACGACTGCTCCGGAACCGACCGAACCAGCGGCTACCGAAGTACCAACGACGGCCACGCCCGAGGCCACGGCGACTCTTGGCCCGCCTTCGGAGCAGGATCAGGTGGCGGCGTACGCGGCAGAGCACTCCAATGGTCCGGGGGCCATCTTTGTCGGCGACCCCACGCAACTGATCGGGCCGCCTCCGCACGACGGGCTGATGTTCCAATTCCCGCCGGAGCAGTACAATCTGCTGGCCGGGGCCGCGCTGGCCGGGTCACCAGAGTTGCAGGTCCCGGGCCACATGTTCATCTATACCAGCGACTACTACCAGGGGCTGATACGAAAGGCCAACCTGACCAACCCGACGGAGTTGGTGTCGTTGGGAGAGAACATCGAGATTCAGCACGTATGCCTCGACCGTAATCTCCCACCCTGCGTACTGATCCAGGCCTATTACGCGCCAAACCTCGCGACGCGCACTAACGGTCAGATGCAGCTTTCGGTGACCTCTCTGGCGGAGTTGCAGATAGCCGGCCCTGACACGCTGACCCTAGTGAGCGACGGTACCTTGAACATGGTCAACATCTTCACCGGCTACGTGGCCGGCGAGCTGCCAGAGCTGGAGGTGCAGTCGCTTTGGGGTTCCGCACCCGACTGGGAGACCTCTTACCTGACGCTGACGGAACTGGCGGAGGATGTGGACCGAATAATGCTGGAGGCAACCGGGGGCAGCCAGGTGCTGAACCGGAACTGGTTCGCGGGTTCGGACCAGTGGTTCTACAGCAGCGACCCGATGCAAACTCTAAAAGACTATGACGGGTTGAAGATCCGAACCAACTCGGCCTCGATGTCGGACTTCATTACTGGAATGGGTGGCCAGCCGTTCCCGACGTCCATTGCCCAGCTCTACGTCGCACTGGAGCAGGGCTTCGTCGACGCCGCCGCCTACGGCGCGCTGCTGGCAGTCTCCGCCAGCCTGCACGAAATCACCGACTACATGGCCGCGGCCCCATAATCGGATTCGGATACACCAACAACGTTATCAACAAGATTGTCTGGAACGAGATACCCGAAGACCTGCAGCATATTATGATCGAAGAGGGGGCCAAGGCGGAGTTGGAGGGACTACGGCTGGCGCCATTCCAGAATGTTGCGGCACTGGCCATTAACCAGCAGCTGGGGATGCAGAATGCGCCGTTCTCGGAGGAGATCCACAGGCACATCCAGACGGTGGTTCTGCCGGAGCACGTCATCCCGGGCTGGCTGCGACGGCTGGGGTTCCCGGGAGAGAATGAGGACGTAGTGGTCATTTTCAACGAGAAACTCAGTCCCTACACGGGTTTCTGGGTAAACGAGGACGGCACTCTAAAGCGGGTACCGATTACCAAGGGTCCGAGAGCCACTCAATAGCGGGACCTTTTCGGGCAGCCTCAGGCGCCCTGATTCCGGAAAGGAACAATAAAACGGGGTTACAAAATACAGTCGCTACTCCCCCGGATTGGGAGTGAAAAAAGGAGGATAGCCCAAGGATGATCCATGCCAGATTACTTTTCGTTTCCCTGATGCTGGTCTCGGTGCTACTGCTAGCGGGTCTGGCAGCGTGCGGAGAGTCGGCAACACCAGTGCCGACCGCGGCACCGACCACCGCACCGGAACCCACGGCAGTTCCCACGGAAGCGCCCACGGCGATGGCTGGAGAGCCCACCGAGGCGATGATGGCGGGCGACGACGCCCTAATGACGTACGCGGCCGAATACGCCGGCGGGCCTGGAGCCATCTATGTCGGCGACATCAACCAGCTGGTGGGCCCGGCTCCGCTGACAGCGGACGGAAAGCTCGACGCCGACCTAGGCGACCTTGAAGGCAATGTGCCCCTGGACGCCCTGGAGGACCATCTCTGGCTCTATGAGAGCGATTACTACAAGTCCCTGGTAGAAAGGGCAAATCTCACCAACCCCACGGAACTCGTTTCAAGCGGGGAGAGCATTGACGTGCAGCATGTGTGCATCAACCGGACGCTGCTGCCGTGCAAGATCATTGAGCAGTACTGGGGCCCCAACCTAGAGGAGCGCACCAACGGCCAGCTCACCATCACCGTGAGTTCGTTCCCCGAACTAGGACTGCAGGGGCCGGACACTCTGTCGCTGGTATCGGACGGCACCCTCGCGATGGCCAACATCTACACTGGGTACGTGGCCGGCGAGCTGCCCGCCATCGAGGTGCAGTCCCTGTGGGGCATCTACCCCGACTGGGAAACCATGTACCTGTCGTTGACCGATATGCACGCTCAATTGGAAGATCTGGTGGCCGCGGAGACCGATGGCGGCATCATAGTCAACCACAACTGGTACGCCGGCAATGACCAGTTCTTCTTCAGCAAGAAGCCCCTTCGCACCCTGGAAGACTTCCAGGGCCTGAAGACACGCAGTCACGCTGCGGCCCTCTCCGACTGGATTCAGGGCATGGGCGCGGAGGCCCAGTTCATCGGCTTCGCCGAGGTGTACCAGGCGCTGGAGCGCGGCATCCTGGACGCTGGCGTGACCGGCTCCACCCCGGGCTACGGCCAGAGGTGGTACGAGGTGTCCAAATACCTGAACGGCCCGCTGAAGAGCCTGCTTTCCACCAACAACGTGGTCAACGCCGACGTTTGGAACCAGATTCCCGCCGACCTGCAACAGATACTCATAGAGGAAGGCGCCAAGTCGGAACTGGAGCAGTTGCGCCTGACCTCCATCCAGAACGTCACCGGAGTGCAGAAGAACACGAGCGAGGAGACCGCCGATCCTCCCATGGAGCTGGTGGAGTTCTCGCCTGAATTGGCCGAGCACAGCCTGAACGTGGCGGTGAAGCAGCACGTCATCCCCGGCTGGCTGCGACGGCTGGGCTACCCCGGCGAGGGTGACGAAGCGGTGGGGATGTTCAACGAACACGTGGGGCCCTATGTTGGCATTAGCATCGCAGCAGACGGTACCGTGAGCGATACGGGCGTTACCAAGGGACCGCACGCCCAGTAGACTGACTATCCTGCTTCAAGAAGGCCAATGGCGCCCTTCCTCTGTCGGGGGAAGGGCGCTGTTTTTTCTTGTGCATTCTCGTCGCAAATCCCTGTTTCCGGCAGGGCATTCTCTTGATTTCGGAAAACGACAACGCCGCGCCAACCAGCGGGCAACAACGGCAAATCAGGAAGGAACGGCAGCACGCGGGATTGGCTGGACAATAGCCTGACAAAGACAGCCGAAAGGGATTGCGCTAACTGAAAATTCGTGTATTATTGCCAACGATGAAAGGCGTAAGCTATGTTTGAGCTTCTGTTATGGCTCAATATAGCGGCAGCCCAAAAATCCATGGGTTGGCGGTATAACAATGCCAAGTGAAATGATCTGGATGTTCGTGACAATCGCAGGTTTTGGTGGCATCCTGGTGCTTTCCGGACTGGCCTTTGGGCCGCGCGCCGCACTGTTCGGAACGCGGGCGATAGCCAACCAACTGGACAAGTTGTACTTCGTCTTGGGATATGTCTGTGGCGTTGAGCTGCTACTGCTGGGGTTTTTCATCACCTACCAGGTGGTGGCCCGCAAACTCGACTGGACGCAGGCGCCCGGCACCGACGTGATGAGCGGTTACGTGCTGGCAATGGCTGCAACTTGGGCGTTCTCCTACTCCCTGCGCTCCGGAGCCCACGTCCGCATTGATGTGCTGCTGCCCTACATGGGCCAGAAGACGCGGGCAACGGCCGACTGGCTTGCCATCGCGGCCGTGCTGTTCCTGGGCTGGGTCACCATGTGGAAGATGTGGGAAAGGGTCATCTACGATTACGAGGGTGGCAATGTGACCAATGACTATCCCCTCACTCCGCTGTTCATCCCCAAGATCGTGGTATCGCTGGGATTCACCTTGCTGTGCCTCACCGCCCTGCAGATGATGTACTCGATGGTGGCGGAGGGACTGCTGATTCGCTGGAACGCGTGGCGTGGCGGCGAGGAAATTGAGGCTATAGCGGTCACCGAAGGCGAAGCCGCAGGCGCGGCAGACTAGCATCGACTACCGGGTCCGTTCAAATTCAACGGCCTACACCGGCATGAGAGGTTAAGCTGTGGCTATTGGCGTCGCATTCGGACTGATGGGGGCTTTCTTCCTAGCGGGCATGTACGTGGCCGCCGCGCTGGGCGCGCTGTCCCTCATTATGCTGTTCTTCTTTGGCGATCCTATTCTCCCCCCATGGAACATCATGGCCAACAAGGCCTGGGAAGGGAATACCACCTTCATCCTGGTGGCCGTGCCGTTATTCATCCTCATGGGTGAGCTGATGAACCGGAGCGGCATGGGTGAGCGGATGTACGCTGGCATTACCCGCTGGATCTGGTGGCTGCCGGGCGGGCTGATTCACACGAACATTGTTTCGTGCGCGATCTTCGCGGCGTGTTCCGGCTCCAGCGTGGCGACTTCGGCCACCATCAGCAGGGTTTCGCTGCCGAGCTTCCGCGCACGGGGATACTCCGAACGGATGGTGATCGGGTCCCTGGCGGCAGGCGGAACTCTGGGCATTCTTATTCCCCCGAGCATCAGCCTGATCATTTACGGGGTGCTGGTGGAGGAATCCATCGGGCGCCTGTACATGGCCGGATTCGTGCCTGGCATGGTGTTGACCTTCACATTCATGTCGATGATATTACTGTTAGCCCTCGTGTGGAAGGGGTTAGCTCCGCGAGAATCGGGCGACAGTTTCATCACGCTGCAGGGGTGGGCCAACCGGCTAATTGGATCCATCGCCCTGGTGCCGATAGTCGCGCTGATCATCGTGGTGATTGGATCGATATATGGAGGTATCGCCACCCCCTCTGAAGCGGCGGCCTTCGGCGTATACGGCGCGTTCGTACTGGCCGTCATTCTGAACACGGAAGAGATTCTGCTTCCGATGTTCGGCGGAATGATGCGCTCGCTGGGTCTAATCAAAGTGTCATTCTTCGTAAAGTGGGGCCTGGGTGTAGTCGTTGGATTGCTGCTCGCCCACCTGGTCCTGCAGATAGCACTGGCACTGACGGGCGCGGACCTTGGCGACCCGGATATTTTCTTGGGTGGCATCGTAGGCGAGAACATATTCCTGCTCGAGGTGGTAATTGTCCCGTGGACGGGCTGGGTGCCATTCCTGGTCAATGCGTCGCAGGATGAGCTCCGAAATGCCAGGTTCCCGGATACCGCGCTACAAAGGCAGATCCTCACTCGAAACTTCCTCATCGTTCAAGACGCATTCCTGTCAACGGTGCGCACCACAGGAATGATATTCCTCATAATTCTGGCGGCGTTTACTCTTTCGTACGCCTTCGCACGCCTTGGCATCTCGAATGAGATTGCGGCGGCCATATCGGGCCTGGGCCTGAATGACTGGCAGCTGGTACTGGTGCTGGTGGTCTTCTACTTAGTGCTTGGAACCTTCATGGAAAGCTTTGCCATGATGGTTACCACGGTGCCCATCCTAGTGCCCACGCTGAAATCGGCAGAAGTTGATCTTGTCTGGTTCGGCGTCATCATGGTGCTGCTGGTGGAAGCGGCGCTGATCAGCCCACCGGAAGGTATCAACCTCTACGTGCTTCACGGGGTGAGGCTGGACATTGACAAGGAGCAGGCCGAAGCCGCCAACGAGGTGTTGCAACAAAGCACCATTGCGGATGTGTGGATAGGGGTGCTGCCCTTCATGGGTTGCATGGCCGTTACCACGGCCATCGTGCTATTCGTGCCTGCAGTGGCCCTATGGCTGCCAGACGCCATCTACGGCGCCAGGCAGTAGCGGAAAATCCAGAAGCGAATGATCGAGGGCGGGTGATTTACCCACCCTCGATTTTTGTTGGAAAGGCGGGAGACCGTTCGACAGATGGCCAAGGTTGCCAGCGGGCCGCTTGGGCTTCGAGGCGGAGCGCAAGACGGGCGGAGAGCCTGTAGTGCCAAGGCTTCCGCCGGTCGGCGTTAGAGATGGGGCTCCGGCTGCGAGCGGGGGCTACGGTCCCGGGGCGAGAGGCACTCGTCGAACCTAACAGGCTGCCGGAGAGGGGCAAACGAAAGGCAGGGACATTGAGTCCCCGCCCTTCGGTGCAGCGTTGCGAGTGTGGCGGACTAGCCGTTGGCGTCGGCCACCTCGAAGTGCTTGACCCAGAACTGGCCACGGTAGAGGCCCTCCACCTCCTGGGCCATGTCCCTGCGAAGGGCGCTGCGCTCGTAACGGAGCAGGGCTTCCTCGTCTTCCCAGACACTGAGACTGACGCCTTCGTCCGGGTTCTCGGTGCTGCGGAGGAGGAGACGCTCGCTGAGACCGTCCACCTTCCCGCCGTCGCCCGCCAGGACCTGGTCGCGGAAGAACTGCTCGTACTGGTCCCAAGAGCCGAGGCGGAGCTTGCCCCAAGCCATCATAATCAGGGAGTCCCCGATCGCCGGCAGGGTGTCACTCTCGCCGGAGGCGACGATTTCGAAGTGCTTGATCCAGGTCTCACCCATGGGGTAGGCCATCGGGTGAAAATACTGCTCGGCGTCTCCGGCCAGGTCGCGGCGGGTCTGGCTGGTCTCATAGTTACGGAGCTCCCGCAGGGACTCCCATTCGCTCCAGAACGCCATTTCGTCGGGGTCCGAAGTGCCACGCCAGAGTTGACGTCCCTTCAGACCCGGCATCCCGGCGGTGAAGGGGATAACCTTCTCCACGTAGAATTTTCTCAGGTCGTCCCAAGCGCCGGAGCGCGCCCGCCCCCATGCCATCTGTACGTACATTTCTCACGCCTTATAGAGAGTTCGACGGTGCCCGGCCACGATTAGCGATTCTATATTAGAATGACTTTCTCGTCGATGAGTTTGACGGGCAGGAACTCCGGGACCGGGCAGGGCCGCGGCACGGGCCTCAAGGAATAGAACCTGACCCCGGCGCAGGGCACGAAATAGCCCAACTCATAGGTGAGCTCCGTGGGTGGCTGCGGCGGTGCCTGAGCCGGCTCCGGTCCGGATAGGGTGGCTTCCCTGGGTTCCAGAATTGTAACCATTACACACCTCCAAACTTTGGCCTAGAGATGCCCCTGCCGTCACCTGTCCCTCACGCCCGTGGAAGCGCTCCCGTCGAACCGCTAGGGGACCTCCTGCATTTCCTCGCTGTCACGCTGCATCTCGCGAGTGGCGCTCATGCCAAGCTGGGTGAGCGTGCGGCTGTAACGGTTGGCGAAGAGCTGGGCGGTGGCGGCGTAGATTCCGCGCCCGGTGGCTGCGTCCTGCGTGCACAGGTCCAGCAGCCGGGCCCGGGGAATCTGTAGCAGCGTCATATCGCTCAGGGCGGAGCCGGCGGTGATAAGGGTGCCTTCGCCGAGCAGGACCGCCTGAGGGAAGGACTCACCGGGCCCGGCGACGCGGACTGCTATCTGCCCGATCTCTGACTGGGCGGTGAGTTGGGCCTCGCCGGTATGAATGATGAACAGGTTCTGGCCAGCCTCACCTCCCGCGCCGAGGGTCTCTCCCTCGGTGACAGAGACGCGGTTGCCCAAGGCGACCACGGCGGCAATCTGCTCGCCGGTCAGCCTAGCGAACACGTCAACGGTGCCGTAGTCAAAGTCCTCGTTAGCCGGGGCGGCAGCCTGCTGGGCACCAGCAACGAGATCCTCGGGACGGAAGACACGGACGGGCATCACAGCGCGACGCTCGACCTCGCGGGCGACGCTACCCTTCACCAGCTTGGCCAAGCCGCGCCTGTCGTGGGTGAACATGGTGATGAGGTCAACGGAGTTGCGGTTGGCATAGGCCACGATGGCGGAGGCCACGGAGTCGTGCACAACGACAGCGGCACTGGCGTCCACCGATGAATCACGCAGGCGATTGATGATGCGGTTCAGGTAGGCCATGGCGCGTGAGCGGTCTTCCTCTTCCTGCTGGGTACCCAACACAACGAGTTCCCCCAAGGACCGTGTTCTTCCGGGCGGTATAACCGAAAGCAAAGTTGCCTGTCCGTCGGAATTGACGAGGCTGGGAACGACGTCCAGCACTCCCTCGGATTCGACCGATCGGTCCAGCGGCACCAGCACGTGTTGATACATTTGGTGTTCTCCCAGCAAGTAATTTGTCGCGGGCAGGAGGCCAATCCCCATCCAACATTCGGAACAGCAACCCTGTTTAATGCAATTCTAAGTATTCGCCATTGGGATAGTCAACAATGTGCAAACAATCACAAAATTGAGGAGGAATCCCTAGAACCGGTTTGGAAGGGCCACAAGTATATCCCGAAAAGGCAGATGGAAGTGGGCTCTGCAAGTCAAGTCGCGCAGATCTTCACACTTTCTCACAGGCCGTGAGTGACCAAGAGGCCGGACTCATGAACTGCAGACGCCAATGTGCGGGCCCGGTCAGATGCGGCCGACGAGACCCCGCAGGAGAGTACGTGTTCTAGTGACGGAGGTCTGGGAGCCGTCGACCGGGAAGATGGTGGCGAGCAGGTCGGTGGCACCCAAATCGGCCAACGAGTGGATCTGGTCTTCAACAGCGGACTCGTTGCCCACGATGGCTATTTCTCCAGGACTCTCGACTCCCTCGCGTTCGAGGACGGTGCGGTAGCTGGGCAGGGCCGCATAGTGCTGGAAGAGACGGTCGGCCCTCGCGCGGGCGCGATCAGGGCGGTCAGTTACGGCGATGGGGAAGCCGACGCAGACGCGAGGCGGAGGATTGCCGGCGGCTTCGGAGGACTCGGTAAGGCGGGGAACCACGTGGTTTCGCAACGTTTTGGGGCCGGTCATCCAGGTGACGGTGCCATCGGCGAGCCGACCGGCAATCTCGAGCATCCGGGGACCCAGGGCGGCCATCAACACTGGGACGACGACAGCGTCGGCGTCCGGGATCTGCAGTTCGCCGGCGACCTGAAACTCCTCGCCGTGGAAATCGACGCCGCTCTCGCGAAGGAGCGGCCTCAGCACCGAGAGGTATTCCTCTATGTGGCGGGCTGGGCGGGAGTAGGACAGGCCAAGCCAGTCTTCGATGGTGGAGCGGTGGGAAACGCCGACGCCGAGGGTGAGCCGTCCCCCGACGGCCACCTGGGCGGTAAGTGCCTGCTGGGCCAAGGCCACGGGGTGCCGCGGAAAGGTGGGGATGACGGCGGTGCCCAGCTCGATGCGGTTGGTCTGCATGCCAGCCATGGCGATTATGGTGAGCATATCCGCGCCGAAGTGCTGGGGGAGCCAGTAACTGTCGAAGCCCTCTCTTTCGGCGTCGGAGATGCGATGGAGACGTTCGGCGACATCCCTCATCAGTTCCAGCGCACCTGCAAACAGTCCGATACGCATGACCGATACCTCCTGAGACGGAGTTTCGCCCCGCATCGTCCCGCGGTTTTGGGGGCTCTGGGGTCTTTGGACGGTGACTTTAGCATATCACGCATCGGGAGGATGGGCCGAGCAGGGCCCACGGACCAGTGATCTATACGAGAATCGTAGAGGGGTGTCACGGGACCCGGCAAGGGGCAAGTGTCAGTGGGCATCGCATAAAATCAGGATGTGTGGTCAATCCGGCGTCCCTGATTTGTGAGGTCCGGCCTTGCACGAATCCTTTCCTCGGGTAGTGGAATGGGCCAAAGTCCCATGCTCTTCGGGGGATGCAAGTCGAGACCTCGATCCCAGGGCAATCGCGTTTTGTTTCTGGGCACACAAATTGGGCCGGAATAGGGGTGGCGGTGAAATTGACAGTGCTTGCTTGGGTTCTGGGATCTGGGTGCGACGGTAGACGGGGGTTTGGATTCTCGCCTACGCGGGAATGACAGGTCACAAGGCCTCCGGCGTTTAAAACGCGATTGCCCTGACCTCGATCCCGCCATCCGAGGGACCTCTCATGGAGGCGTAACATTCTATAACATTTTGTACCATTGGCATCAATAATGGCCTTCATTTGGGGCGGACTACCTTCATTCGGGAGGGACTATTGGGACGGACTATATGGGCGGTTCAAGGCTCTAAATCGACGATCCAGACAGTTCTTTATAAGAACAATTGTACGATGGGCGGCGCTTCAGGGCAAGAGGAGATTTCAGCAGGCGGAATTCCGAATCAAGGGGTCAAATCAACAATGGACCGGGGGTTGGATTCCCCCGACTGCGCGGGAATGCCGGATTGTTGGCAATCATGCCGCCTCCATTGAATCGCCTTCGCGTGACCGGGTGGAGTGCGGAGCCGGGCGGTCCGGGGATCCGGACTATACTGTTACAAAGCATTTCACCCTCACCCGAGCCCTGTCCCTCGAAGAAGAGGGAGTTCTCCTTAATAGTTCCACAGCCCCCAGCGGGCGCGGGCGGCGGATTGACGTGAGTATGCGCCGATAGTAGGCTACTGACGGGCTGTCCCAGACGGGCGGCCCGCAAATCTGTGGAGGATTTGTTGAAATGAGCTACGACGGAATGATCGCAGAAACGGTCAACATCCAAGGGCACGAAGGGGACCAAATCGACGCCTACCTGGCACGGCCGCTGGGCGGCGGCCCGTACGGCGGAGTGGTGCTGATTCACCACATGCCGGGCTGGGACGAGGCATCCAAGGAAATGGCCCGGAAGCTGGCCTACAACGGCTTCGTCACCATATCGCCCAACCTGCACTTCCGGGAGGGCAAGGCGACGCCGCAGGAGAACAGCGCCAGCATCCGCGAGAAGGGCGGAATGCCCGACGTGCGGACGATGGGCGACGTGGGAGCGGCGATGGCCTACCTGCGCACGCTGCCGTACCTGAACGGGAAAGTGGGGCTGATCGGGTTCTGCTCGGGCGGACGGCAGACCTACCTGGGGGCCTGCACTCTGGATGGGGTGGACGCCGCGGTAGACTGCTGGGGCGGCGGAGTGACGCAGGGGAACGACCAGCTCACCCCGGCGATGCCGGCCTGGCCGGTGGACTTCACCGATGGGCTGAACTGCCCGCTGCTGGGGCTGTTCGGGAACGACGACCCGAGGCCGTCTCCGGCCGACGTGGATGAGACGGAGGAGGCGCTGAAGAAGCACGGGAAGAACTACGAGTTCCACCGCTATGATGGCGCAGGACACGGGTTCTTCGCCGTGGACCGTCCCAGCTACAATGTTGAGGCCGCCGTGGACGGCTGGCAGAAGGCGCTGGGCTTCTTCGGAAAGCACCTGGGGTAGGAAGATCCCGTTTCATAGGGGCGCACGGCCGTGCGCCCCTATGAAACGGGCCCAGGAGAATTCATCGATCTCCCTCACCCTCTCCCTGAGGGAGAGGGAACTTTTTGGAATTGGTTTGCTATTAGCGGCCCGCCTACAGCGCATCCTGCCCCTGTACTACGGCTGGGTGGTGGTCGGCGCTTCCGGGACGGCGGTATTTGCCCGGATGGCGCCCGCGATCACGACGCTGACGGTTTTCATCTACCCAATGTCGCAGGACCTCGGCTGGTCGCGGACGCTCATCGCCGGGGCGGTCAGCGCTGGGGCGCTCACGTCGATGGCGCTGTCGCCGGCCATCGGCTGGGCGATCGACCGGTTTGGGGCGCGTCCCGTGCTGGTGGCGGGAGTGCTCACGGTGGGGGCGTCGATGACCTCGCTGGCATGGGCGACCATTCCCGTTACGTTTTATGTTGCCTATGCCGCGGGGCGGGTGGTGTTTCACACGGCGGCGCCCATCGGGGCGGCAACGGTGACGTCGCGCTGGTTCGTCCGGATGCGAGGGCGGGCGATCGGGGCAATTTTCCTGTGCGGGGCCATCGGCGGGGTGGTGTTCACCATGCTGGCCGCGGTAGTGATAGACAACTTCGGGGTGCCCACGGCATGGATCTCGCTGGGAGTAGTCACGCTGACGGTTGCCCTGTTGCCGAACCTGCTGCTGGTGGTCGAGCGGCCAGAGGACCTCGGGCTGCTTCCGGACGGGGACGCCGAGGTACACCCCCACCCCAACCCTCCCCCCGAGGGGGAGGCAGTGTCATTACCGGGGACGGAAGGGGAATCGTGGGCGACGCGGGAGGCAGTGCGGACGACGGCGTTCTGGATACTGGTGGTGATGGGATTTGCCACGTTCTTCGTCCACGCCGGAGTGAATGTACACATCGCAGCCTACCTGCGGGACGAGGGACTGTCGCTGACAAACGCCGCGTCAGTGGTGACGGCGAGCTGGGTGGTGTCGGCGGCGGGCAGCGTGGGGTGGGGCTGGCTGATGGAACGGGTGCCGGCACGGCTGATGTACTCGGCGATGATGGCGCTGCTGTCGGCGGCGGTGCTGCTGCTGTGGCTGGCGAGCGGCATCGTGGGGGCGTTCGCGGCGGCGGTGCTCATCGGTCTGGTGGCCGCCGGGGGCAACATCATTCCCGCCGTGGTCTATGCCGATTACTATGGACGGGCATCCCTGGGCAAAATCCGTGGCATCGGCGAGACGGGTGTGCTGGTGGGGCAGTCAACGGGGCCGCTGCTGGCAGGGCTGGTGTTCGACCTGCAGGGGAGCTATTCGCTGATATTCCTGGTGTATTCTGCGATAGCGGCCGCGGGGAGCCTGCTGGTGATGTACGCTCGACGGCCGGTGCGGATGACGCCCTCAGCCTAGCCCTCTCCCAGAGGGAGATGGAATTCCTACATTAAAACTCGACCAAATTCGACCAAATTCGACGCCACGCGTGGTGAATTGATATGACGCGACCGGCCGAACGGGAAATGCTGCTCGTCGCCTTCATGCAGGCGTCGAACTGCTCGAACTACACGGGGTCGTGGAGGCACCCTGAGACGTCGCCGGACTTCCTGGACCTGCGCTACTACCAGCAAATCGCGCAGACGCTGGAGTCGGCGAAGTTTCACATGGCCTTCATCGACGACCGGCTGGCCATGCCGAGCCGGTACGGCGACTCGTTTGCGGAGGCTGTGGAGCACGGAGTGCGGGCAGTGAAGCTGGACCTGGTGCCGGTAATAACGGCGATGGGGCTGGCGACGACGCACCTGGGACTGGGGGCGACGTACTCGACGACATATTACTCGCCGTTCCACGTGGCCAGACTATTCGCGTCGCTGGACCACTTCACGGCAGGGCGGGCGGCGTGGAACGTGGTGACGTCGCTGAACGACTCGGAGGCCCACAACTTCGGGGTGTCGGAGCACCTGGAGCACGACGACCGGTACGACGTGGCGGACGAGTTCATGGAGGCGGCGGTCGCGCTGTGGGACTCGTGGGACGACGGCGCGGTGGAGGCGGACCGGGCGACGGAGCGGTTTGCGGACCCGGCGAAGGTGCGGCGAGCGGACTACGAGGGGCGATACCTGCATACCCGGGGGCCGCTGACGACGCCGAGGCCGCCGCAGGGGCACCCGGTCATCATACAGGCAGGACAAAGCGAACGGGGACGGCGGTTCGCGGCGCGATGGGGGGAGCTGCTGTTCGTCATCTTCCCGACTGCCGAGGGATGCAAGGCGTACCGGGATGACCTGCGGGCTCGGGCCGTCGCCGCCGGGCGGGACCCGGACGCGGTCAAGGTTGCGCCAGCGGTGTATGTGGTGGCGGGGGAAACGGAGCAGGAAGCGGGGGACAAGCTTGCGTTCATCGACGGGCTGGCGCGACCGGTGGACTCGCTGGCGCTGCTGTCGGAGGTGTTCAACTACGACTTCTCGCAGCACCGTCCGGACGAGGCGCTGTCGGACGAGGTGATGGCGTCGATGACCGGGCTGCGGGGGTTCCTGGACCGGGTGATACAGCTGAGCGGCAACCCGAACCCGTCGCTGAACGACTTCGTACGATGGTCGGGGCGCGGCACGCTGCGGGAGTTCCCGGTGTTCACGGGGACGCCGACGCAGGTGGCCGACCAGATGGAGGCGTGGTTCGGGTCGGAGTCGTGCGACGGGTTCGTGCTGGCGGCAACGCACATGCCTGGGGCGTACGAGGACTTCGCACGGCTGGTAGCACCGGAGCTGCAGCGGCGGGGGCTGTTCCGGCAGGGGTACGCGCCGGGGACGCTGCGGGACAACCTGGGGCTGGCGAGGCCGGCACGGGGGTGAGGCGCGGGGCCCCCGGCGGTCAGATCGCAGGTTCGTTGGCATGGGTGGGCTTAGGGGCTATAATTGCGTCAACGTGGACTGCGTAGATAGGAGAGTTGAGCGTTATGCCTTTGCCTGAACGTATGAAATTCGGAATTTTCATGGGCCCCTTCCACCGCGTGGGCGAGAATCCCACGCTGGCGCTGGACCGGGACCTCGAACTGGTGCAGTGGCTCGACCACCTGGGCTTCGATGAGGCTTGGATCGGCGAGCATCACAGCGCGGGCTGGGAGACGATATCGTCGCCGGAGATCTTCATCGGAGTGGCGGCCGACCGGACGAAGCACATCAAGCTGGGCACCGGGGTCATCAGCATTCCCTATCACCATCCTTTCAACGTGGCCAACCGGATGGTGCAGCTGGACCACATGACGCACGGGCGGGTGATGCTGGGCGTGGGTCCCGGGGCACTGCCCGGCGATGCCTACATGATGGGAATCGACGCGACGGTGCAACGACAGCGCATGGACGAAGGGTTCGGAATGGTGCTTCGGCTGATGACGGAGACCGAGCCGATCACACACGAAAGCGACTGGTTCACGCTGAGGGAGGCGATGCTTCAGTTGCGGCCATACACCAAGCCGCACATGCCCATCGCGGTAGCATCGGTGCAGTCGCCTTCGGGCGTGGCGTTGGCGGGCAAGTATGGCGCCGCAGTGCTGACCATCACGGTGCCGCGGGACCCGGGCGCGCCTGACTCCGACCTGAGCGCACTGTGGGACATCTGCGAAACCTCCGCAGCCGAGCATGGGAAGGAGGTCAACCGGGACGACTGGAGGCTGGTGCTTCCCGTTCACCTGGCAGAGAGCAAGAAGGAGGCCATGAAGCAGGCCAAGCTGGGAGCGGGACGCTACCAGCGTGAGTACTTCGAGCACACCATGGGGCGGGACGCCATCACTGACGGTCCGCTGGAAGACATCATCGAAGAGATGGATGCCAGAGGAGCCTGGATCATCGGCACCCCCGATGACTGCATCGAGGGCATCAAGAAGTTGGAGGAACGCAGCGGCGGTTTCGGCGGCTTCATGGTGCAGGCGATCGACTGGGCCAAGCGGGAGGACGTCCTGCACAGCTACGAGCTGATGGCCCGCTACGTGATGCCCGCGTGCCAGAACAGTGTCGCCAGCACCGCCGGGTCGAACCAGTGGGCCTACGAACGCCGGGACGTGCTCAAGGCGGGCCGTGCCGCAGCGATAGACCGCGCAAAGGCCGACTACGCCAATCGCGGCGGATAGCCGGACTACATGTCCATTGTTTCCTTACTTTTTTGGGGGCGCACAGATGTGCGCCCCCACTGCGATGGCGAATTATCCGGTATACCCTGAAAGTGATTCGTGAAGGCGAGGGCAAGGTCTGACGATGAAAGCAGCTTGGTATGAACAGAATGGACCGGCCGAAATAATGGAGTACGGGGAGATGCCCGACCCGGAACCGGGGCCCGGTGAAGTGCGGGTCAAGGTCGTATCGTCGGGGGTCAATCCATCGGACTGGAAGCGAAGAGCAGGGCTGACGGCGCGCATCGCCTTCCCGCGAGTCATACCGCACCAGGACGGGGCGGGCGTGATCGACCGCGTCGGACCCGGTGTGCCGGAGTCGCGGGTTGGGGAGCGGGTATGGCTGTTCGAGTCGCAGTTCGGGCGATCATTCGGGTCGGCAGCGGAGTACACGGTGCAGCCGTCGGGACACGTGGTGCGGATGCCGGACTCGGTGAGCTTCGATCAGGGAGCGTGCCTTGGAGTGCCGGCGATGACGGCGCACCGCTGCCTGTTCGCCGACGGGCCGCTGAACGGGAAGGTGGTGCTGGTGCCGGGCGGCGCTGGGGCCGTGGGGCATTACGCTGTGCAGGAAGCGAAGCTGGTCGGTGCGACTGTCATCAGCACCATCAGCTCGGAACACAAGGCCGACATTGCGAGGGAGGCAGGGACGGACCACACCATCAACTACCGGACCGAGGACGTGGTCGAGCGGGTCATGGACATCACCGGCGGAGAGGGGGTGGACCACATCGTGGAGGTGGACTTCGCGGCCAACTTCCCGGTGACCAGCGAGGTGCTAAAGTCGTCGGGAGTGGTGGCGATATACGCCGCTGGGGCGGGACAGCAGCCGGCGGTGCCGCTTCAGTTCCGGCGCAGCAACACGGTGGTGCGGAACGTGCTGGTGTACGACATGCCGGAGCCGGCGAAAGAGGCGGCCATCGCGGACATCACGGCGTGGCTGGAAGCGGGAGCGCTGACGCACCTGGTGGGGCCGCACTTCCCGCTGGAGCAGGTGGTGCAGGCGCACCGGGCAGTGGAGGGCAACGCCATCGGGAACGTTATCGTGGACGTGGGCGAGGGGTAAGCGGCGGCAGGACTACTATTGACTGGTCCCGGTAGCGATGCGTGCCGGGGCTTTACCTATGCGGTCAGTAACGGCGGCCGGATGAAGCTGCTGTCTACGTTCAGGGGTTCGAGGGCGACGAGGTTCCGGGCGTGGTTCAGGCGGACGTCACAGAGGTTGAGGAAGTCGCGGCCAAGGAGGGAAGGAACTAATTCTGATTCAGTTGAGTCAGCGATGAAAATGGTCAGACGGCATTGGAGGAGATCACTTTGGTCATCCTCGAAAACCAATACACATGGCTCTGAATAGTAATTCCGCGATCCGCCAATTCCCGTCGCGATTCCTTTGCTGCCGGAACGTAACCGATGATATGGGATTCTAATAGCCAGGTTTACGCCGGGATGTAGGATAGTCCTGTCAGCACCGGAGTCTACAAGGAACTCTACCCAGTCCTGAACTCCCAACCGGGGAAACCGCAGCCGAGCCCGCACATACGGGCCCATCTCCCAATCGTCCTCCGATCTATAGTGCCCTGAAATGGACAATTCAGTCGAGCTGCACCGCCCTGTTTGCGGGTGCCAGCGTCACGGGATGGGGTGTCAGAAATTTGCAGTAACATTCCTCTATCGGAATATCCTTAGCTCTCAGGCAAGAGATGAGTTCCTCTGCTTTGGCAGCTACACAGACAAGCTCTTCCTGATAGACCGCCAGGTACATATCTGGGTACTGCTTTCGCCATTCAGCCGAATGCGAATCGTAGAACCGACTATCTTTTTCCAGTCGGCGGAATCCCTCCCGTATCTGCTTCTTATCGTCCTCTGTCAGCCTGCTGCCACCGTCCCATCGTGCCATACTTGAATAAGTGTCCATGTCCGTACCTCAGGGCACCCGTCTGGGGACAGGTTATCACCCTAACTTAGTGGCGTAAACGACCGAGTGTCACTGCATCTGCTATCATCCCACGGGAAGGCAACCACAGAGCTGGAGTAGAGGGGCGCAATGGCCAAGAGCGGGTTTCGGGTTATGGACTCGGACATGCACATCGTGGAGCCGGCGGATTTGTGGGAGCGGTACATCGACCCTGCTTTCCGGGACCGGGCTCCGCAGGGCACGAACCGTCATCCGCGGGACCTGGGCGTCCGGGTGGGCGAGAACGTGTATCCGCTGCCGAACCGGAGCTACGACAACGCCATCACGCCACTGATGACCAGCCAGCAGGATGTTTATGTCGAGTCGGAACAACAGAGCTGGGACAGCGCGTCGCAGCTGACGGCGATGGACAACGAGGGCATAGACGTGGCGGTGCTGTTTCCGAGCCGGGGGCTGTTCACGCTGGGAGACAGCGACCTGGAGCCGGCGCTGGCGACGGCAATCTCGCGGGCCTACAACGACTGGCTGGCGGACTTCTGCAGCGGCGGGCCGGACCGGCTGTTCGGGGCGGCGATGATACCGCCGCAGGACATCGAGGGAGCGGTGGCCGAGGCTCGACGAGCGGTGAAGGAGCTGGGGTTCAGGACGGTGTTCGTGCGGCCCAATCCGGTGGCGGGGCGCAACTGGCACGACCCATATTATGACCCGCTGTGGGCCGAGGTGCAGAGCCTGGGGGTGCCACTGAGCTTCCACGAGGGCGGGCGAGTGAACCTGCCGCAGCCGGGGGACAACTTCGACACGCACATGCTGTACCACACCTGCACGCACCCGATGGGGATGATGCTGGCGGCGGTGGACATCGTGGGCGGCGGAGTGCTGGAGCGGTTCCCGGAGCTGACGGTGGCGTTCCTGGAGGGCAACTGCTCGTGGGCGCCGTGGCTGCTGTGGCGGCTGGACGAGCACTGGGAGATGTCGGCGTCGTACGACCATCCGGACCTGAAAATGGAGCCCAGCGCGTACTTCCGGCGGCAGTGCTACCTGTCGGTGGAGTGCGACGAGGAGCCAGCGGAGATTGTGTCCAAGTACGGTCTTGAGGACAACGTGGTGTTCTCAACGGACTATCCGCACGCGGACTCGAAGTACCCGAAGTCGGTGGACCGGTTCCTGGAGCTGCCGCTGTCGGAGGAGGCCAAGCGGAAGTTCCTGTGGGACAACTGCGCTCGGCTGTATGGGTTGGGTTGAACGCGGAGGACGCCGAGGTTTAGGGGTTTTCGATGTCACTGGATTCCAGCTAAATTCCTTACACCGTCTCGAAAGACTTGGAAGCTCTTCGATTTGTTGGCGTGAATGTCCATGTGTGGAGCGATCTCTCTGGCCCAGTCGGATTTGGCTTTCCCTGCCACCTGATAGCCCACCTTGAGCGGTTGCGAGCCGCCTGGATGCACGGCGTCAGCCAAGACTTCCCAGGTGCCGCAGATACTGTCTTGGACGTAGTTGTTTAGAATCGTCTCCTTGGCGCAGGGATAGGCTGCTTTTACTGCAGCGCGGTCTCCCAACAGCCATGCTTCGCCTTCTTCAATAGCGATTCTGAACAGGGCATTGGGGCGCGGGTTGCAGCCGTCCAGCACGTTGAGCAAATTCTGCTTGAATATAATGCAATCCTTGTCGTCCGAATCCACTACCACAACAACCGCGGAGAAATCGTCCATACTATTCCCGAATGCCTGCAATGTGCTTGGCAAATCCTTTAAAAGATGGCTGATGCCTCTGTAAGGATGGATCCTCCAAGAATGAACCGACCCGTTTTCTCCGAGAATCATTTTCAGTATATGTCTCAACGCAACGCTTCCTGAAAGGTCTTCCACCAAGACCCTAAAGTGCATCGTCTTGCCTCGAGTCTAAGTAGTCGCTTTACCAGAGGCTGCCGAGAGGGAGTCCTTCGTCGGCCATTGCCTTCACGATGGGGTCGTCGCTGGCGCGGCGGATGGTGGCGAAACCGTCCTCCTGCTTTTCCAGCACCCAGACTTCTTCGGGGGTGAGGGCGTCGACAAAGTAGGGTTGGTGGGTGGTTACGAAAATCTGAGGGGCGTCTGGTTTGCCGGTTGCGTGGGTGCGAAATTCGGCGGCCAGGATTTCCAGCAGCTTGTGGTAGAGGCCGTTTTCCGGTTCTTCGATGCAGATGAAGGGGGACGGGTTCGGGTCTTCCATCAGCAGCAGGTAGGCGAATAGTTTCAGTGTGCCGTCGGACATTTGTTGGGCGTAGAAGGGGTCTTCGAAGCCTCGTTCATTGAAGCGAAGGAGCAGACGGCCGTCTTCGCTGCGTAGGGTATCTATCTTTTCAATGCCCGGAACTCTGCCTGCGATCTTGCGAAGGATGCCGTCAAATTCATCCGGGTGTTCCCGCTTCATGTACTGGACGACGTTGGCCAAATTATCGCCGTGGGTGCTCAGGCGTCTCTGGGGACCGGCTAGCGGCAGGCCGCGGGCGGCGTCCGGGGTG
Organism: Dehalococcoidia bacterium; assembly: GCA_965261355.1. Taxonomy (GTDB): domain Bacteria; phylum Chloroflexota; class Dehalococcoidia; order Lucifugimonadales; family UBA3495; genus VXOI01. The sequence continues at coordinate 2,481,124 of OZ253464.1, forward strand.
AAATAGCTCAAGTACCAACCCTCCACGAACTCACGGAAAGCCGCAATTCGTGGGTGCTGCTTCAAGGCGCCGAGGGTTGCTATGCCCAGCCTGCGATTGTCTTGGAGCTCGATTAATTCTGCTTCGTTATTCTGCTGGCCAGCAGCCTTTTTTTCTTTGAGCAGTTGCAACACCAGAGCTTCATCAATCCCTCCACCTGCGTTTTCACTTATCTGGTGTCCTTGCGTCTCCCCTTTCCACGCCACACCCATACCACCAGATAATGCCAGGGGAAAATAAAGTTGATCATTGTGCCAATAGTGTAGACATTCGAAGGAAGCATAAGCGCGCCCGGTTTCGTCTTTGCTAATCTCGAGTTCGTATGTAATGGGAACAGTCTCCAGCTCTTGTCGATAGGTAATCTCGAAGTTAATTGGTTCCTCGATGCCTTGAGAGCGGATGCGGTCGAAGCCGCCTCGTCCGCGTTCGTCACAGGCATCTTCGACGCCCAGCTTCAGGCAGTCGGCGAGAAAGCCGAAGGCGTCGAACAAGGAAGTCTTACCGACGCCGTTCTTTCCGATTACGGCAGTCATTGGAGTCAATGGAGTCAATGGAGTCAATGGAGCGATGTCTAGAGTGTTCCAAAGCCTACCGAGAGTTACATCCTTCAACACTCGGTAATTTTGGATCCTGATGCCCTCGATTATCGGCATGGGACTAGGCCTTTCTTTGCTTGCTCAGTTTCCGGATTTGATGAAGTCGGAGAGGCGCTCGGCTATCATCATGGTGGTTACGTTGGTGTTGGCTCGGACTACGTCGGGCATTATGGAGGCGTCGGCTATTCGGAGGTTGGAGACGCCTCGGACGCGGAGGTGGGGGTCTACTACGGCCATGGGGTCGTTGTCGGGGCCCATCTTGCAGGTGCCGGAGATGTGGTAGGACGTGCTGATGTTGCGGCGCAGCCAGGCGTCGAGGGTGTCGTTAGTGTCGAGGTCGGCGGACGTGGGCGAGATGATTTCGTCGATGATGTTCTCGTAGGCGCTGTGCTGCAGCATGGAAACGCAGAGGCGAACGGCCTCGCGCAGGCGCTCGCGGTCCCAGTCCTCCTCGAGGTAGCGGTAGTCCATGCTGGGGGGCGCCTGCGGGTCGGCTGACTCCAGGCGCAACTCGCCCTTTCCGGCCGCGAGGTACAGGCCGCAGTTGACGGTGTGGGCAGGGTTGTCGTCGCGGACGACGGTGTTCAGGGACGCGGGCGACAGGATCATGTCGTGGGGCGTGTCAGAGCCGGTGGCGGTGTAGCGTAGGCGCAGGGCCCGCATGGCGTCGGGGTCGACTGGGACGTTCTCGTTGACCCTGAAGCGCACGGTCACGTTTGGATGGTCGCGCATGTTCTGTCCGACGCCGGGGAGCTCGGCGGCTACCGGAATGCCTTGAGCGTTGAGCTGGTCGGCGGGGCCGAGGCCGGACAGCATCAGGATCTGAGGGGAGGCCACGGCTCCGGCGCAGAGGATGATCTCGCCGCCCTCGACGACGAAGGTCTCGTCGCCGCTCTCAACCTCGACGCCGACGGCGCGGTCGCCATCCAGCACGACGCGGTTGACCTGGACGTTGGGGCGGATGGTCAGGTTGAGGCGGTGGCGCACGGGGTCGATGTAGGCCAGTGCCATGCTCCAGCGGACGCCGTCGATGTTGTTCTCGGCGCGGAGGCTGATGCCGGTGGCCTCGGGGTTGTTGACGTCGGGATTGAAAGGGTATCCGGCGGCGGTGGCGGCCTGGAAGAAGGCCTCCTGGGTCGGCGGCCAGGTCTCACGCTGGTGATGACGGACCGGCACCGGGCCTTCGGTGCCGTGGAAGTCGTCGTGGAAGTCGGCATCGTTCTCGAGCTTGCGGAAGTAGGGCAGGCAGTCGATGTAGGACCAGCCGTCGTTACCCCACGAGGCCCAGGTGTCGTAGTCCTCGGGCGCGCCGCGGATGAAGGTCTGGCCGTTGATGGCGCTGGAGCCGCCCATAGTCTTGCCACGCGGGACGGGCATCGGGCCCTGCTCGGGAGTGGCGGTGCCGGTGAATGACCAGTTGTAGGGGGCGCCGGCGGCGCGGGCCTCGAGGTTTACGGAGCCCCAGCCGAGCTTGAGCATGTCGGGGAGGTGGGCGAAGTCGGGGAAGTCGGGGCCGGCCTCGAGCAGCAGCACCGAGCGGTCAGGGTCTTCGGACAGGCGGGCGGCGACGATACAGCCGGCGGTGCCACCGCCGACAACGATGCAGTCGTATTTCATTGTGAACCCCCAGTAGGGAAGAGAGGGGAAAGGAGCGAGGACTCCGAGACGGGCCTCTCTTCGGATAGCGTATTTTACACGCCTGGGGTGCGGGTTTCCCGTGCGATTGGCCGATTGTCGGGGTTACTGAGACTCCTTCGCGGTGGCCGGGTGCGTAGAAATTTGAATTTTCCGATCATTTCCGAGCGTTTCCGACTATTTTGCAGAAGCCGCCGGTCTATCCCGGGCTCGGGGCAGAGAGGGCGCGTTTGGCATTTGGAACAAGCACATATTCATGGTAGGGAAGTGTCGCCGGAGTACGCAAGGGGCAAGTGTCACTGCGGGAGTGCTCGGGCAGGGCCGCAAGCGCGGAAATGGGTCTTCCGGGTCCTGCCTGTCCGCGCGGGGCAGGCTCAGGGAGTCTCCAAGTCCACGGACACCTCACCCGGTTTTTGTTTTGAGAGGTTTTTCCAGAGTCGATAACACTCCAAGAGCGCGAGGACTCCGAAGAAGACCAACGGAGCAGGCTCGGTGGCGACGATGAGCCAGTGTGACAGCACCAGAACCGCGGCGACGTAGACGCTGCGCTGCAGCATTTTCCAATGGCCCCAGCCCATGATGCGCGTCATTACCGCGTTGGACGTTGAGGCCACGGGAATGAAGATGAAGAGGGCCACCCATCCGGTCAGAATGCCCGGGGTTGCGAACTCCTCAAGGATTTCCCGCAGACTCCCAAGGCCTACGAAATAGAACACGAGGTGGACAACGGAGTAGGAGAAGGCCGCCACGCCGATATATCTGCGCCTCTGCAGCAGCCAGCCGACGACACGGGAATTGGGGAATATCGTCCGCAAAGGAGAGAGGACCAGCGCGATGAGGAGAAGGAACGTGGCGAAAATGCCGGAAACCTCGACAATCTCATGGGCTGCCGAAGGGCCGCGATCCTGTCGACTCTCTTGTTCGAGAGTCAGGAGCAGCCGTATCGACGGCAGGGCCAACACAGCCCAAAAGAAGCAGGACGAATTTACCACTTTCCCGAACGCGGTTCTGAGGCTCAACCTGTCGACTTTTTCCGAAGCAGCCATTTCACACTCTTGTAGTAGCGGTCCTCCCGTAGTAACGGTTCTCTCTTGGAGGATTCGAAATCGGGCAGTCCTCTTTCCGGGAGGGATTCGAAATCGGGCAGTAATCATTCCGGGGCGGTCAGGGAGTGTCGCAGCCGTCCGTTGGTCGTCATCAAGGGCGTCGATTATTACCGAGCTGGCCTGCAGGTAGGCGTCAAGGGGCGCAACTATGGTCTCGCTGGCGGAGAAGAATGGGGGTTTGACGCCAACGAAGGTGTGGGGCTAGTAGCTGCGCCCATGGGCCACCGTGACGTTGACGGCAAGGTGATGTCCGCCAAACTGCCATCCCCAGACATCGGCGTCGGAAGGCTCTCCGAAGAAGGCGAGCCAGTAGTCCTGGTCGCCGAAACGGTCCTCCGACTCATCTTCACGCAAGAACGCGTCCGCATCGAGGACACCGAGGATTGTTTCGTATCCGGCGGGACTGAGACTAGAGGCCGCATGGTCGGGGCCGAGGTGGAGCGGGCGAGTCTGGCATGTGGGACAGGCACAGATTCATGGTAGTGAAGTGTTGCCGGAGGACGCAAGGGGCAAGTGTCAGTGGTGAGGGTCTACAGAGATAGTCGAACAATGCCGGTCGCGGCTGGTGGGGCCGGACCGGCATTGTTGGGAACTGGAGATTTTGTTTCGCCGGTTTCCCTGGATTCTTCTGACCGGCAATTACGGGGCCGTGAGAGAAACCACCTGGGTTGAACCTTCAGCCCAGCCCGGGTTGATTTCCAGGTCCCACCTATAGACGCTTTCGCCCCATCCGATCTCGACAGAGTCGGCCACGTTGTACTGATGTTCAGCGAACTGCAAGGTGAGTCCTGCGGGAAGTGGCTGGTCGGAGTGGACCAGCAGGTACTGGCTTTCACCTTCGAATTCCGTGTAGTAGAGCGCGTTGACAGTGAAATCGAGGCCCGCGTGGGTGAAAGTCGTGTTGTTCAGACTACCGGTCTCATGCCAGTAGGCGCCGTCCTGTTCATCGGGGATATCCAGGAATCCCAGTTGCTCAAAGTCAAGCTGATTGTTGGCCCCGACGGTCATCTCCGCAGTCCACACCTCCGTATTTGCACTGGCAGTCTCGTGGTGCAGGGCGATGGCTATGACCATAGCCATGACGACTGCCAGTGCAAACATGCTCAGCCTGAAAAAGGATTTCCTCACCGGCGGCGCCTCGGCAATTGACCATGATATTGGTTGGTTGAGCCTTTTCATAAGTCCCTCCAAGTATCGGCACGAATCCCATGTAATCCAGGTGGTAGTTATTTTGTCAGTTGATATTGAATATCAACGTGATACATATAGCTACGCGACGGGTGGCCGGTTGGATTTGGGGGTATCGTCGAGAGCAGATTTCGTCACATTGGAGGAGGAAGACGACGCTTGCGGCGGGCGCGGTTGACCGTGGTAGGGGCCACTGCTAGAATGCGGCCACCTTGTCCGGGTCGGCCGGACGGAGGTCAGCCTGCAGGGGCGCGGCTGGCGCAGCCATATCCAGCAATGCTTGGGGGAGGACATGGCCAGAAAGATAAGCGTATCGGTCGACCATGACCTGTGCGTTGGCAACCAGATGTGCATCAGCATCGCCACGAAGGCGCTGACGCTGAACGATGACCGGCAGGCGATACCGGCGGACGTTGACGCGGACACCGAGGAAGTGATTCTCGAGGCAGCGGAGCAGTGCCCGATGGCTGCCATCAGCGTATCGGACGCGGAGACGGGCGAGCAGCTCTTCCCGTAAGCGACGCGGAAATACGGAATCGTACGCCCTCCTTTTTAGGCATAATGGGGGGCGGTTTTCGTCACGGCAAGTGACGGAGGAAGCAAAGAAGCACGATGGGGGCGGAAGTGATGGAGCACCTGTATTACGCGGGCGATAACCTCGAGGGGCTGGGCCTGCTCCGGGAGAGGGGGACCAGGGTTGACCTGGTCTACATCGACCCGCCGTTCGCCACGAACACCGAGTTCCGGATGGACTCGGAGCGGGCCAACACCGTCAGCGCGTCGGGGGAGCTGGCCTTCGCCGACACGCTGAGGGGGGACGACTATCTGGAGCAGCTGGGGCGTAGGCTGGAGGCGATACGGTCGGTGATGGCCGGGGACGGTTCCATCTACGTGCACATCGACATGAAGATGGAGCATCACGTCAGGCTGCTAATGGACAGGGTGTTCGGAGAGCGCAACTTCCGCAACAGCATCACGCGCATCAAGTGCAACCCCAAGAACTTCAACCGCTACGCATACGGGAACATCAAGGACGCGATACTGTTCTACTCGGTGTCGCCGGACCGCCTGAAGTGGCGTCCGCAGGAAGAGCCGCTGACGGACGAGGACGCGGAATCGCGCTACCCGCTGGTGGACGGCGAGGGACGGCGTTACGCCACGACGCCGCTGCACGCGCCCGGGGTCACGCGAAGGGGCGTAACGGGCGCACCATGGAGGGGGATGCCGCCACCTGCGGGACGGCACTGGCGGTACACGCCGGACAAGCTGGAGGAGCTGAACGCCGCGGGGCTGATCGCCTGGAGCACGACTGGAAACCCGCGGAAGATAATCTACGCGGACCAGTCGTTAGGGAAGCTGCCGCAGGACGTGTGGGAGTACAAGGACCCGCAGCGTCCGTCGTACCCGACGCAGAAGAACGCGGCGATGCTGGAGCGGATCATCCTGACGTCGTCGGAGCCGGGGGACACGGTGCTGGACTGCTACGCGGGGAGCGGGACAACGCTGCTGGAGGCGGCGCGGCTGGGGCGACGGTTCGTGGGGATGGACGATGCGCCGGCGGCGCAGGAGGTTACGGAGCGGCGGCTGCGGGACGCGGGGGTTGAGTGGGGGGAGCTGGCGGCGGTTGGCGTTGGGGTTTCGGTGTGAATCGGGGAGACGGGGCCGCCGCGGAGGGCACGAAGGTTTCTTTGTGGAAGACCGGGGTACGAGGGGAGACGGGTCTGTATACAGATCAGTTGTCTGAATCAGGATTTACGTGATTAGAGGATGGGCAGGATTGGGGAGTCCTGGCCGGCAGAGGTGAGATTATTCGTACCGCTTAGAATGACAGGGGTGCTTTTGACGGATGAGCAGCCATAGTCTGCGAAGGGGCGAGACCGAGGGAAGTTACGGAGGGATTTATGGCGGAAGTTGGGATTTGTTTGTTGTTGACGAAGCATGACTTTGACATTGTGGGGCTGGCGCGGAAGGCGGAGGAGCTGGGGTTCGGGTCGCTGTGGGCGCCGGAGCACGGGGTGGTGCCGGCGGACTTCAGCGTCGGCGCGTCCGGGGCCCGGTCGGGTGCGCCGAGCGTGTACTCGGACGGGCGCATCAACCAGATAATCGACCCGCTGGTGTATCTGGCGGCGGCGGCGGCGGCCACGAAGTCGATGAAGCTGGGGACGGGCATCTGTTTGGTGCCGGAGCGGAATCCGATACGGCTGGCGAAGGAGGTGGCGACGCTGGACCTGGTGTCGGGCGGGCGGTTCGTGTTCGGCATCGGTGCGGGCTGGCTGCAGGGGGAATCGGAGGTGCTGGGGGCGGACTTCCCGCGGCGATGGGCGCAGACGCGGGAGTACGTGTACGCGATGAAGGAACTATGGACGGAGGAGGAGCCGGAGTTTCACGGCCGGTGGGTGGACTTCCCGCCGATCATCTGCAATCCGAAGCCGGTGCAGAAGCCGCACCCGCCGGTGATGGTGGGCGGGGAGCTGTCGCGGGCGGCGCAGCGGGTGGCGGACTACGGCGACGGGTGGCTGCCGCGGGCGCGGACGACGTCGGTGTACCACGATCCGGACAAGCTGCCGGAGGCCAGGGCTCAGATCGAGGAGCTGTACCGGGCGAACGGGCGGGATCCGTCGGGGCTGAACATCACGATGTGGGACGCGCCGCCGGACCGGGAGCAGAACCGACGGTTCTTCGACGCGGGGGCGGACCATATCGTGCACATGCTGACGACGCGGGGGGAGCGGGAGACGGTGGAGGCGCTGGAGCGGGTGGCGGAGGGGGCGGCGCTGTGACGGGGGCTACTCTAATTCGCTGCGTTGGAGGTTGAGGGCCAGGGGGAGTTCGAGGATTGCGAAATAGATTAGCCTGAGACACACCCATAGGTAGCTCTATCACCTAGAAATCTGGCCGGAAACCCCGATTCTTCCCGAGCAGTCGTTTTCTTAACGTCGATTATCGATGAAACAGAGCGTGTTGCAACGTATTACATGCTTTACTGTGCCATATAAGACTGGAATACGCCTGCTTGGCGTAGCGCTAAACCCGGCCGATGGCTTTCCGGCCAGACTTCTAGAGTGCAGTTTCTCTTACGGCTGACCTATTGCGCTTATCTCATCTGAGAGTATGTATCGGGCGGGATGACTTCATGGAAAATGGAATATTCCGAAACCAATTCGGTCTCGCCTTCGGCTATGCCTTCCAAGTTTGCCAATAACGCGATGGTATAAATCCCTGGGCCATGTTCTTGCATTATGTCTCCAATGTCTGCCGCGAGTGTGAATTCCCTGCCTGCTACCGCCAGTTCTTGGGCCTTCATTACCTGAAACGACACCTCCATCTCTCTAATCCGCTCTGACTCGTCCTGCCTCTCGTTCCACACTCTTTCCATTTCCTGCCGCGTGACTGGTCTTGTCGCGTCGCTCCCGATCTCGTAAGGGTCCGTGCACTGGGGGCCTTCCACAGTCTCGGTGAATTCGTAGTCATCCCTGAACAGTGAAGACGGTGGAATTACTGCGGCGACCACCATTCCGTGGGAATAGCAACTTGTCCGGAGCAGTTGCTCGGGGGACAGGGTCGTTGGCTTGGGGTCGTAGATGATGAGCGCCATTAATGGATGAGTCCCGCTAAACTCGTAGTCTTCTTCGAGCTGACCTGAAACGGTCAGTTCACCATTCAGGACGGTCGGAGCATGCGTGAGGTCGACATAGTCTCCCTCGAAATGCTGGATGGCCTTGAAAGTATTCCGGTCCCAGGCCAAACCAATGTTCACTTCTCTGTAGGAGGGATTGAGCATAGTCTCTCGATGTCCGGGGCTGTTAAGCCATCCCTCCACGGCTTCGCTCGCCATTTTCATAGGTTCCTCGTTCCACTGGAGCAGGGTGTCAGTCAGTCCGCATTCGTTAAAAGTGAGGGCATTTTCGCCGTTGGTCTGGTACCCGCCCGCCAAAGAGTACCTCATGTACGGTTTCAGCCCGTCGGTCCCCCAGTGGGAGAGGACACAATCCTCCAGCATCTGATCGGCTTGTATCTGGGCAACATTGTTAGTTCTCATCGACACCGGTGGGACTCCGGCGCTACTGCGCGCTTGGTTGACTAATTCCAGCATGTGTAGCTTCTCCGCCTGGTTTCGCATCCGCGGAGGCTCAGTCGCGGTGTCCGACGGGCCCACAAAGTTACCCCCAGTAATCCAATATCCTCCGCCCAGCATCAAGATGCCCAGCAATATCAGGACCTTCATCAAAGTTCCAAGAGAAGATCCCTTCCGGGTTGTTTGGTCCGGCGGGATAACTAGAACGGTGGCGTTCGGCACCGAAGTAGCTGGATAGGGGTTTTGGTATGAGTCAACCTGGGTATCTTGATGAGGTTGGAGATGCCGTAGCGGTGCCACTTCGCTGGAACTTCCCGCTCTTCGCCATTCCCTCCGGAGCCGAAACTGTATTCTCCGTCTGCGGCGAGGTGACTCCGCATGTCCCTCGTTTTCGATGACCGTCTCCCGCTCTCCGCTTGGGTTCGGCCCTAAGGCGATCAAGAACATCGCCCTAATGTTCCCGGGGGAGGCCAGCAGGGATAGGACCAGCCAGCCCCAGATGTCTTCAACTCTGGGGATCAGCTCTGTCCTGAGCAGAAGCCAGACTGCCACCTGAGTCCAAAAGGCCACGGTAAGACTGTAAAACAAGAATCTGAAAGGGCTTCGGTCAAATTCCCCCAGCTTCAGTTTCTCGTACGCCTTCTCCCAATTGTCCATAGACTGGTGGGTAGAGTTATCGGTCCGCGGACGGCTGGCAGACCGTCAGGGCGTATTGAGCAGCAATGGCTTGATGAGTCTGGGAATCCCCGCCCTCTGGAATATGCCTCCGATAAAAGGCTTGAAGCTCCCTAGGTATGCAGGTGGCAGACGATGCGCTTGGTGGCTCCGGCGCGAGCGATTGGCAGTGGTCGGCGATATAGTCCACGTGTCTCAGTTCAATAATGGGCCAGACCGACTTTGTGGTGGTTCTGTCTTCCCACGGCTTGAACTCGGTTTCTCTGGCGTCAAGATTGAGGGCTCGCCAAGTCCTAGCAAGGCAGGTGGAGTAGCTAGCAGCCCGTCTGAGGATTGACCAACTGGCTCCGTTGGTCAGCCGGGATTAGCCTGCGGCAACAGCTCTTGCGTGGTGCGGGTAGGCACATGCGGGTTGTTGTTTGAAAATCCCTCTGCCCTTGGCCCGGCACGTAGCCCGGTTGTTCCCGGTGGCTCCTTTGCCCCTCACCTTGCCGGGCGTCCCGGGCCCGAAGCGGAACAGCTTCAGCAGGTTGTGGCCGGCGCAGATCAGCAGCCATTCACGGTTCACCTTCGCCAGACCCCGCAGCAGGAACTGCCGGAAGCCCCGGCCCTGCTTGATCTGCCCGAACACCGGTTCAACAGTCTCCTTCCTGAGGGCGTAGCGTTCCCTGCCCCGTTTCGTTCGCAGCTTGCGCCGCATCCGGTCCCTGACGGACAGTCCCTTGGGTATACGGCCACGGGGCGCCGGTGGTGGCACCCAGCCGTGGCGGGTTCTCTCCGGCGCGACGAACGGGTCCACTCCCAGGTCGTAGAGCTCATCCACCTCCTTTGCCGAGTAGTACCCGGCGTCGGCGGATACCTCTTTCGGCACCGCGCCGGTGTTATTCACGGTCTCCTCAATCATGCTCACGGCCTGACCCTTGTCCGAAGGCTGATCGGTGGCACGGGCTGCCACGATCACCTGATGCTCGCTGTCCACCACCGCCTGGCAGTTGTAGGACTGCTGGAAATCCCTCCCTCCCGGGCCAGGCATGATCCGGGAGTCCGGGTCGGTGAAGTTCCGCTGCGCCTTGTCATCAGGCACCCCGGGGTGATTGCGGCCCTCGGACTCAGCCTGCTCCGCCTCCGCCCGGGCCTCGGCCTCCAGCGCCGCCTTGGCCTCCCTTATCTTCCGCAACCGGCCCTCCCGGAAGGCCAGTTCCTCTGGCAACTCATCCCCACGCTTGTCCCTCCCGTAGCGGCGGTCCTCCTCCTCGTCCACCTCCTGCGCCTTGCGGAGCAACTCGTCCACCTCGGCCTGCAACCGCTCCTCTCTCTCCTTCATCCGCCCGTAGCTCATCGCCTTGTGCTTCGATGCGTTGGCCCTCACCTTGGTCCCGTCCAGCGCCACGTGCCCCAGCTTCACCAGTCCTGCCTGCCGGCACAACTCCAGCACCTGCAGGAACAGGTCTGCCAACGCCTCCAGATGGTCCTTTCGGAAGTCGGAGACGGTGCGAAAGTCGGGGGTGTTGTTGGCCGCCAGCACCCGGAAGGCGATGTCCTCGTGCAGCCTCTGGGCGATGCGCCTGGAGGAGGCCACCCCGGTGCAGTAGCCGTAGAGCAGCACCTTCACCATCATCCTGGGATGGTAGGGCGGACCGCCCCGCCTTTCCTGCTCGTAGCGGGCGGTGATGTCCGAGAGGTCCAGTTGGTCAACCACGTCGGAGATGAAGTAGGCCAGATGGTCCTCGGGCAACCATTCCTGCAGCGCCGCCGGTAGCAGCAACTGCTGCTCGGGATCGTAGGGAAGGTAGGTCTTGCTCATTGACCGCTCCGCTCGTCTGATGCTCCACTCCATCATACCCCCAACGGCTCGCCAACCCCCGTTTCTCGGACGGGCTGCTAGACTTGGAAGCTTGCTGTGGGCTTCCAACCACGTCGCCATTGTCTTCGTCTAGTTCGCCGGCCAATACGGTTGGTGTGGGAGGAATGCCGTTTCCTGAACCTTCGTCTTCTTCTTCAGAGACGACCATTCCGATAAGGAATATGGCGGCCAAGGCAAGAGCGATGAGGACAGCGGCGACCGCAACTGCAAAGCTCCTGCTAACCTGTATCTTTCCGTCGTCCGACCAATGCATGATGTGCAAGTCCTCCTGCTGAGCGGGTCACCGGCGGCCAGTATAGGCCACATTTCCTGATTCCCGCATATTCTAGAAATCTGGCCGGAAAGTGGTTTGAGTCGCCGAGCATTTATAATTGGGGTCAACAAGAGTAGCGAGGGTTGAGAATGCTGGGAGAGCGTTCGGACCAGAGGGGTCTTTGGGAAGCGGACCGGTTGTACCTGGACCACGTGGGGAAGGACACCTTCTACGGTCTGCTGGCTTCCCTGCGGGGCCGGCTGTTCCAGGACTCCGATTTCGCGGTGTTCTACTGCGCTGACAACGGCCGGGACAGCGTGCCGCCCAGCCTGCTGGCCACGGCGCTGCTGTTGCAGACCCACGACAAGGTGAGCGACGCCGAGGCCAAGGCCCGGGCCGACTTCGACATCCGCTGGAAGGTGGCTCTGGGGATTGAGGTGGAGGACAGGCCCTTCGCCAAAAGCACGCTCCAGGTGTTCCGGGCCCAGCTGATCCTGCACGACAGGGTGCGGGAGGTATTCGAGTCCAGCGTGCGCCTCGCCCGGGAGTCGGGCTACCTGAAGAGGCGCAGCATGAAGGTGGCTCTGGACACGACCAACATCCTGGGCCGGGGCGCGGTGAGGGACACCTACAATCTGCTGGCCGACGGGATCGTCAAACTGATGCGGGCGCTGGCGCAGGTTGAGGGAATCAGCGTCGGGAAATGGGCCAAGGCCCGGGGATACGGGCGGTACCTCGCCTCCAGCATCAAGGGAGAGGCGACCATCGACTGGTCGGACAAGCGGGCGCGGACGGCACTGCTGGCGGGGATTGTGGGAGACGCGGACCGGCTCTTGGAATTATCGCGGCTGGCCCAGGGGGAGTTGCCCGAGGACGGTGCTGAGCGTCAGCAGATAGTGGCGGCGGCGGAACTGCTGGGGCAGTTGCTGCTCCAGGACATTGAGCGCAAGGGTGGCGACGGCGACGGCGACGGCGATGACGGCGTGAGCCTCAAGGACGGGGTGAGCAAGGACCGGATGATGTCGGTGCACGACCCTGAGATGCGCCACGGGCACAAGAGCAGCAGGAGACGCTTCGACGGACACAAGGCGGCGATTGTGGTTGACACCGACACCCAGCTGATCACCGCCGTGGAGGTACTGCCGGGCAACGCTCCGGACAACCTGGGGGCGCTGGAACTGGTAGAACAGAGCGAGGCCAACACCGGTGTGCCGGTGCAGGAGGCCATGGGCGACGCCGCCTATGGAGACGGAGCTACCAGGCAGACCTTCGCCGACGCGGGCCGCACCCTGATTGCCCGGGTGCCGGGACGGCCCGACCGGCAGCGCTTTCCCAAGAATGACTTTGTCATCGACCTGGTGGCGGGCAGTTGCACCTGTCCGGCAGGGCAGGTCACCCACACCATAGTGCCAGCGGGACGGCGTACGGATGCCGCGGGTCGGATACACCACTTGCAGGCCTTCCAGTTCGACGGGTCCGAATGTATGACATGTCCCCTGCGGTCTCAGTGCATCTCGGCCAAGGGCAGGAAGGGACGGCGGGTGCTGATCCATCCCCAGGAGGCTCTCCTGCAACAGGCCCGTGCGTTGCAACAGAGCGCCGGGTATGACGAATATCGAGCGCGACGCGTGGTGGTCGAGCACAGATTGGCCCGACTGGTCCAGTTGGGCATTCGCCAGTCCCGCTACTTCGGACGCGCCAAGACGCGATTCCAGCTGTACCTAGCGGCTACAGTGGCCAACCTGACCCTGGTGGCGGGCAAAATCGAGCTGTCGGACAGTGTCGGCGGTGGGCTTCCGCGCCACCGCGCCGTCCTCAGTGCCGTCCCCAGTGATGTCCAGGCTGTTTCCCACGGTGTGGTCGCCCATGCTACGGCCATTTTCGGCGCTGTCCGGCTCGGACTGCTGTGGTCCCAGATTCTGTTCGCCCCGGCTTTACTGCCGAAATCTCTCTCCCCATCCAGGGCTTTTCGGCCCGGCTTCTAGGGTTCGCTTCTAGTCCCGCTCTTGCTGTTTGCAAATGAGCCGCGAACGCGGCGTATCTTTTACGCTGCAGCAGGCCACCTCTTGCATCTGCTGACGGTGCAGAGCTAGCGGGAGAGTTGGAGCAGGTTGCAGAGCGAGCACATTTGGCTAGAGAGAGCGGAGGTGGCGGGCGAACTCGAAGCGGTTTTCGAGGAGGCCGATGTCCATGGCGAAGGACGGGGGGCCTATGGGTTCTACCTTGGAGTGGATGACGGAGAGGCCCAGGCGGTCGGTGGCGGCGGAGTAGGCTTCCTCAAGGGACTCGATGGTGTCGGCGCGGTCGACGTGCTCGACGCCTGCCTCGCGGGCAATGCCGGCGAGGTCGGTGCCGGTGCCAGTGGCGGAGGGGAAACCGCCGACGGAGAGGAGGCTCTCGTTGTCGAAGACGACGTGGGTCAGGTTGGGCGGGCGGTAGCGGGCCAAGGTGCTGAGGGTGCCTAGATTCATCAGCAAGGAAGCGTCGCCGTCTAGGACGGTCACCTGCTGGTCGGGCAGGGACAGGGCGAGACCGAGGCCCATGGAGGACGCGAGGCCCATACCGTGCTCTAGGTAGAAGAAGTTGGGCCGGTGACCTAGGTTGTACAGCTCGACAGCCACGGCGCCCATTATGGTGACGACGACCTGATCTTTGAGGCGGGGGTAGATGGCCTCTAACGCGTCTGCTCGGAGCATGGCTAGTCCTCCGTGATGAGTTCGGCGGTGAGCAGCGGTTTTGTCGTCACCGTGCCCATGATGGTCGCGACGACCTGGTCCTACAGGCGGGGGCGGATGGATCCCGGAGCGTCTGCTCGGAGCATGGTCAGTCCTCGAGCCCGTAGGCTATACGCAATGAGTCTGTTACGCACGTAAGGCAAGAGAACACTTCTTTGTTGCAAGGAATCTCAATTCCACTCGTTCCCGATAACTTGCCGGTGGCACTGACAGGGAATCCCGGCTTCTCGCCCGCGGGGGGATGACGGTTGGGCAGCGGAGTCAGTCTATGGGTTGGGCACTGTGAACAGTCCTGGATTGTTCCCTAGTCTTCCCACATGAGGTCGCGGGTGAGGAGGAGGGCGACGGGGCGCAGGGAGCTCTCGGCGAGGGTCTGGGCCTGGCGGATGTCGCGGGCGACGAGGGACGGGTCGGACATCTTGCGGTACATGATTCCGAGGGCGTCCAGGACGCGCTCGGTGACGAGACCGCCCTCGGTCTGCCAGGGGTCGCGCTCGCCCATCTCGCCGCGGTAGCTGACGAGCATGAGCAGGGGGATGCGGTAGAGCTGGGCCAGGGACACGATGCCGTTGATGGATGTCAGCAGCCCGTGGTTCTGCATCAGCATGGCGGATTTGCGGCCTGCCAGGTGGGCACCGGCCGAGATGCCCACGCCCTCCTCTTCCTTGTTCAGTCGGACGAGGGTGACCTCGGGGTCGTCGTCGGCCATGCCGACAAGATGGACGAGCCAAGTCTCGGGCAGAGCGGAGACGATGCTAACGCCGGCGTCCTTGAGTGCGTCGTAGATGACCTTCGAGTTGGCGGAGGAAACGGGCAAGGGAGCACCGCCACGAGAGGGGATTGGAGTCGCGGGATATTCTAGGGTCGGAGCGTTGCGAAGGTCAAACGGGAGCGGTTACTGGGCAGCGCAACCGCGTCTTATTTCTGGGCACACAGATTGGGCCGGAATAGAGGTGGCGGTGAAATTGACAGTGCTTGCCTCGGTTCTGGGGATTGGGTTCTGGGTGCGACGGTAGACGGGGGTTTGGATTCCCGCCTACGCGGGAAAGACAGGTCCCAAGGCCACCTGAGTTTGAGACGCGATTGCCCTGGGCTACTGGGCGTCGCGGCCGTGGGTGGCCGGCGGCATGAACTCGTCGACGGCGAGGACCACATCGGGGAAGGCGCGGGGGCTGACGGTGTCGCCGGGGCGGTAGGTGGTGACGGTGGCGTAGTCGGAACCGGAGGGGTCGGCGTAGACGGCTACCTCGCGGACACGGAGATTGGCGACCCAGACCTCGGGGATGCCGGCGGCGGCAAAGCGGGCGAGCTTGGCGCCGGAGTCGTAGTTGAGGGAACTGTCGGCGACTTCGATAACAAAGTACACATCGTCCGGAGCGCTGTGGGCCTCCTCAACCGTGTGGAATATCCTTACCACCGCGACGTCTGGTTGGGGGGCGCTTCGATCGTTAAGGTATATCGGCCCGCCTATGCGTACGATGGCTCGGCCAACGAGGAGCGGGGCCAGAATCATATTAAGCCAGTCAGTGCCGAAGACGTGAGGGTCGCCAATAGGGGCCATTACAACTATCTTCCCATCCATCAGTTCGATATGGTCGTCTTCGTGGAGGATGCCCACCTTTTCCATATCGAGGTATTCGTCCACGTTGAACAGGCGGGTGCCCGCCAAGACAGCAGACTGCTCGCCGTCTGCGATGATTCCGGCCGACACGAGGGCCTCGCACTCCTCGGGAGTGAAGGGTCGCATAGGCGGGAGCTGGGTTTTTGTGGTCGTCATGGCGGACTCCATAGATTGCCGTTTCTGACGGGAAACAGATGCAAGACGTTTGGGTAGTCGCGTTCATTTTACCCGAATTTGATTGGAGTATACTGACCTGACCTTGCTGGGGAGCAAGCATCTTGGACAGTCCGTTGTGGGACAAGGTTGAAACGCTGTCGCGAAATGAGATGGCGGCGCTGCAGGCGGAGCGGCTGCGGGAATGCGTGGCCCGGGTTGCGGCGAACGTTCCTTTCTACCGCGAGAAGTTGAGCGGGCTGGGCGTTGTAGCCGGAGACGTGGGGACGGTGGAGGACGTGTGTCGGCTGCCTTTCACCGTCAAGCAGGACCTGCGGGACAACTACCCGTACGGGCTGTTCGCGGTGCCGATGAGCGAGGTGGTGCGGCTGCAGGCCTCGAGCGGCACGACGGGCAAGATGACGGTGGTGGGATACACGGCCAACGACATCGCGACGTGGGCCGACCTGGCGGCGCGGGCGTTGAGCATCGCGGGGGCTGACCGCGACGACGTGCTCCACGTGGCCTACGGCTACGGGCTGTTCACTGGCGGGCTGGGACTGCACTACGGCGGCGAGCGTCTGGGCGCGACCGTGGTGCCGGTGTCGGCGGGGAACACGCGACGGCAGGTGGAGCTGGCGCAGGACTTCGGGGCGACCGTGCTGTGCTGCACGCCGTCGTACTCGCTGCTCATCGCGGAGCAGGCGGCCGAGACGGGCGCGGACCTGGGCAGACTGAGGCTGGGCGTGTTTGGAGCGGAACCGTGGTCGGACGAGATGCGGTCGGAGATAGAGGCGCGGCTGGGCGTCACGGCCCTGGATATCTACGGGTTATCGGAGGTGATGGGGCCGGCGGTGGCGATGGAGTGTCCTTACAAGCGGGGGCTGCACCTGGCGGAGGACCATTTCATCCCGGAGGTCGTTGATCCTGGGACGGGAAACCCGGTGCCGGACGGGGATATCGGCGAGCTGGCTCTGACCTGCGTGACCAAGGAGGCGCTGCCTCTGCTGCGGTACAGGACTGGAGACCTGACCCGGCTGGAGCAGGGCCGCTGTGAGTGCGGCCGGACGACGGCACGGATGAGCAAGCCGCTGGGGCGCACCGACGATATGCTGATCATACGCGGGGTCAACGTGTTCCCATCGCAGGTCGAGGCGGTGCTGCTGCGGACAGAGGGGCTGGAACCGCACTACGAGCTGCACCTGGACCGGGGCGCGGCGAGGATGGACGAGCTGACGGTGCGGGTGGAGGCGTCGGAGGGGCTGTTGGGGGACTCGGATGTCTATTCGATTGTGGCCCGAACATTGTCGGCTACGCTGCAGAGCACGCTTGGCCTCGGATGCAGCGTGGAGGTAGTCGCGCCACGGGAGCTGCCGCGCAGCGAGGGGAAGGCCGTGCGGGTGGTGGACAACCGGCGGATCTAGCGCTTTTCCGGAATCCGGCATCATCTTCAGCTCAAGACCTGCATCCGCACAGACGCCTGTTAATGGAAAAGCACAGAATTAACGGCCGGGCTTCTCACATTCTCTCATCGGGGTGGAGCCGTGGAACTGGAAACCATGCGGTACGAGAGCGACGGGGATCTCATTCGGCTGACGCTGAACCGGCCCGAGGTGCTGAACGCCGTCGACTATCGCGGGACGGTGGAGCTGCACCACGCGGCACAGGCGATTCACGACGACCCGACGGCCCGTGCAGTCATCATTCGCGGGGAAGGACGAGCGTTCTGCGCGGGCATCGACCTCAAGGAACTGGCGGCGGAGCAGACTCCCCAGGCCTATTTCTACCACTGGGACCGGGCGCTGCGGTTGCTGGAGCTTTCGGACAAGCTGGTGTTGTGCGGCATACAGGGATACGCGCTGGGGGGCGGGCTGCAACTGCCGCTGGCCTGCGACATACGAATTGCAGCGACGGACTGCCAGCTGGGGCTGCCGGCGGCCAAGGAGGGGTTCATACCGGGGCTGGGGACCTACCGGCTGCCGCGTTACATCGGCCTGGGGCGGGCCAAGCGGATGGCGCTGTCGGGAGAGAACGTGGACGGCGAGGAGGCATTGCGCATCGGATTGGTGGACTACGTGGTTGACCCCTGGAACTTCAACGCAGAGGTGGAGGCACTGACGCAACGTTACCTGTCCATCAGCTCGGAGGGGGCGCGGCAGACGAAGCTGATGCTCTCGGCATTCCAGGACTACGACCACGGGCAGTTCTTCGAGGAGTACCTGCGTCGGCAGGCCGTCGCCATGGCGTCGCCAGACCACGGCGAGGCACTGGCGGCGGTCCGCGAAGGGCGCGAACCGGACTACCGGCGGGGGTAGCCGGGGCGTCCCGCAAGGGCGACACGCAGACGGCGCGTCGTCATTTGTTTCGTTGCCTTTCCTGTTTGGTTGCCCTTCTATGGAAGATGGTCGCCTGTTGGCGTCCAGAGCAGGGGGAACTAAACCGCGTTCTTCGTTGGGACCTTGGCTTTGCTCGTTTAGCGCTTTCAACTGCCGCCGCGCACGGCGACGATACGGGTCAGAGCCGCGAGGGCTTATGCACTCCCAGCGCAGGTTCGGGGTACAGGAGGCGACCGGGCTATACCTGGGGCCACACCTGCTGCGAGAGTTGCTCCATCGTGTCGAGGACCGTCGCTGCGCCCGAGGCGCGGGAGCTGGCGACGCCGCCGATATCGAAGACCAGGCTTGCCACGCCGATGTCCCCGTAGGCGCGGATGTCCTCCGCCACCTGCTCCGGGTTCCCGGCGAAGCGGGGACGTTCGGCGTCGGGGCCGCTGTAGGCAAGGTTCAGGCCAGCGACACGAAAGCCGATTTCAATTTCGGCGGGGTCGCGACCGGCGCGTTCGGCGCGGGACGCCAAGCGTTGCATCGCGAGCCGCAACTGCTCGGGCGTGGCCAAGGGCGACTGCGGGTTGACGCCAAGGGGGTGCCAGCCGTTGCCGAGTTGCGCGGCGCGTCGAACGGCCGGGGCGCTCTCGCCGCCGATCCAGATGGGCGGGTGCGGCTTCTGCACGGGCTTGGGCAAGAAGCTGATGTCATCGAAGTGGACATACTTGCCTTGGAAGCTGGGATTGTCGCTGGTCCAGAGCTCGATGTAGGCTCGAAGGTATTCGTCGGTCACCGCGCCGCGCTCGTCGAAGGGCGGCAGATCCAGCACCTCGAACTCCTCACGGAGCCAGCCAACACCCACACCAAGGATGACGCGTCCTCCAGACAGGACATCCAGAGTGGCGATGGCCTTGGCGGCTACCAGCGGGTTCCTGTGTGGAACGATCATAACGCTGGTACCGAGCCGGATACTGGTGGTCTGCCCGGCGAGGAACGCCAGCATCGTCAGCTGGTCCAGGCACTCGCCGGTCAGAGTGCCTGGGTGAACGCCCTCCTCGTTGTAGGGATATGGTGAGGCAACCTGCCGGGGGAAAATGATGTGATCAGGGCAGACGAGGAAATCGAAGCCCATTTCCTCGCCACGCCTGGCGATTTCGCCCATCACCGATGGTGCAGTGAGAGGGCCGCTGCCCGGAATCGTAAAACCGTACTTCATTGTTGCTCCTTGGCGGGTTGAGGGGAAATGTGCCGCTGGCGAAGCCGTCGGCGCCAGTTGCGGGTGATGTCGGCGGTGGGAGTTTACGCAGGGGCAAACAGGCCGGTCAATTCCGGCTGGCTCTGACGAGAAGGCGGGTTTGTTACAATGATAGTTAGAATTACGCGAGTGGCGGGAAGGGAATGACGTCTGCGGAAACGACCCTGAAAGACACGCAAGCGGGCGACGGGCGAATAGACTTCGCCACCTCGCCGGAGCGATACCGGCACTGGCGGCTGGAGGTTGAGGGCGCGGTGGCGCGGCTGACGATGCTGGTGCAGGAGGACGCGCCACTGTACCCGGGGTACGAGCTGAAACTGAACTCGTACGACCTGGGGGTGGACATCGAGCTGTATGACGCGGTGCAGCGGCTGCGGTTCGAGCACCCGGAGGTCGGCGCGGTGGTAGTGACCTCGGGGCACGAGCGGGTGTTCTGCGCGGGGGCGAACATCCGGATGCTGGCGCAGGCCGAACACGCGCTGAAGGTGAATTTCTGCAAGTTCACCAACGAGACGCGGAACGGCATCGAGGATGCCAGCGCGCATTCGGGCCAGCGGTACATCTGCGCGGTCAACGGGCCGGCTGCCGGAGGTGGGTACGAACTGGCGCTTGCGTGCGACCACATCGTCCTGATTGACGACGGGTCGAGCACGGTGGCGCTGCCGGAGTTGCCGCTCCTGGCGGTGCTGCCGGGCACGGGCGGACTGACGCGGCTGGTGGACAAGCGTCGGGTGCGCCGGGACCACGCGGACTTCCTGTGCACGGCGTCGGAGGGCGTGCGGGGCAACCGGGCGCTGGAGTGGCGGCTGGTGGACGAGCTCGCGCCGCGCTCGCGGTTCGATGAGGTGGTGGCGGAGCGGGCGGAGGCGTTCGCAGTCGAAGGGGAGCGGCCGGCTCCGGGTGAGGGCATTGCGCTGAGTCCGCTGGAGCGGGAGTTCACCGAGGACGGTATCTCGTACAAGCACGCCAGCGTTGAGATTGACCGGCAGCTTGGAGCCGCATACCTCAACGTCCGAGGGCCGGATGGACCACCGCCGCAGGACGCTGACGGACTGCACGCGGCGGGCGACCGGTTCTGGCCGCTGGCGCTGGCGCGGGAACTGGATGACGCAATCCTGCACCTGCGAACCAACGAGGGCGAAGTGGGAACGTGGGTGTTCCGAACGTCCGGCGACGCCGAACTGGTTCAGGCTTACGACGAACTGCTGCAGTCGCAGGGTGACAACTGGCTGGCGCGGGAGGTCACGCTTTACCTGAAGCGGACGCTGAAACGGCTGGACGTGAGTTCGAGGTCGCTGGTGGCGCTGGTCGAGACTGGCAGCTGCTTCGTCGGAACACTGCTGGAGCTGGCGCTGGCGGCAGACCGGTGCTACATGCTGGATGGCGTGCTGGAGGACGACGAGGAACCGCCAACGGTCCGGCTGACGGGCATGAACTTCGGGCCGCTGCCGATGGTCAATGGGTTGACGCGGACGGAGGGCCGGTTCCTGGACGTCGGCGAGCTGGGCGAGCACGTCGGTCGGGATCTGGACGCCGAGGCAGCGCTGGAACTGGGGCTGGTGACGTTCATTCCCGACGATATCGACTGGGAGGACGAGGTGCGGTTGGCGCTAGAGGAGCGGGCGAGCTTCTCACCAGACGCGCTGACCGGGATGGAGGCTAACCTGAGGTTCGGGGGGCCAGAGACGCTGGAGAGCAAGATTTTCGGGCGGCTGAGCGCTTGGCAGAACTGGATTTTCCAGCGGCCCAACGCATCGGGCAGCCAGGGAGCGCTGCAGGCGTACGGAACCGGGTCGCGGGCGGAGTTCGACCGGCGGCGGGCGTAGGCGGGGGAGCCAAGCCGGTTCGGAAAAGGCCGGTTGTGGCGGTGGCTACGGGTACAAGACAGCTTGGGGAAGGATGAATGATGGCGGAAGAGCCGAAAGTAGCTCCCACAGAGCACTGCTACATCGTCCGGAAAGAAGGGATACTGAGCGAAGAGCCCATCGTGAAGGGCACGCGCACGCCGGTGCGGGCGATTGTGGAACTGTGGCGTCTCGGATACGCGCCCGAGGAGATTCCTAGCGGTCTGCCCCACTTGAGTCTGGCCTCGGTGTTTGATGCCCTGAGCTATTACTGCGACCACAAGGAAGAGATCAATGACTACATCGTAAGGAACAGGGTGCCGGACGAACTCATCCATCCCAGCGTGAGGCATCTCTGAACGGCGAACTGTTCATAAGCGTCTACTTGGACGAAGACGTTTCAAGCAGAGATTTCCAGGTGAGGGGTTCGAGGTACGACTTGTGCTACCTATAGAGAACGTCCAGCTCAAGTGCGGATGTACGTATTCCTTTCGGCCACGAGAAGGCGGCATGTTCATGAAGATTTGGTACAAGTCCTCATTGGTCAAAGACTGGGATATTCTTCCTGACCATATGGGAATTGTTTGGGGCGACAGCGACGAGGACTGGCCTAATATTTTTCGTCACATCGCAGAGCATCACCAAACGTTACACTGCAAATAATTGGGAGTACTTTCCCAGTTATTGAGGAATTCTATCGGATCTTGGGGTGAATGCGTGGAGCAGTAGTATTGCAGCTCTAGGCATCATGAGGAAAACCGTGAGTATCAACTATACGGACAGGATTCCGAACAACGTGGGGCTTTCGGAGAACCGAAGGCTGCAGCGGGCGCTGGAGTCTTGGCAACCGAACTACATGAAGTGGTGGCACGAGATGGGGCCGGATGGCTCCACCGACTACGACGTGTACCTGCGCACGGCCATCAGCGTGGAAACGGACGGCTGGGCCAACTTCGGGTTCGTGAAGATGCCGGAGTACCGGTGGGGCATCTTCCTCGCCAAGCCGGAAGCCGAGCGGGTGATTCCCTTTGGGGACCACCGGGGCGACCCGGTGTGGCAGGAGGTGCCGGGGGAGTACCGAGCGCCGCTGCGGCGGCTCATCGTCACGCAGGGCGACACGGAGCCGGCGTCGGTGGAACAGCAACGGATGCTGGGGCTGACCTGCCCGTCGCTGTACGACCTGCGCAACCTGTTCCAGATAAACGTGGAGGAAGGCCGGCACCTGTGGGCGATGGTGTACCTGCTGCACGCCTACTTCGGCCGGGACGGGCGCGAGGAGGCCGAAGCGATGCTGGGGCGGCACTCGGGCGACGCCGACAGGCCGCGCATACTGGGGGCGTTCAACGAGGCGACGCCCAACTGGCTGTCGTACCTGATGTTCACGTTCTTCACCGACCGTGATGGCAAGTACCAACTGGCGGCGCTGGCGGAGTCGGGGTTCGACCCGCTTTCGCGCACCTGCCGGTTCATGCTCACCGAGGAAGCGCACCATATGTTCGTGGGTGAAACGGGCGTGATGCGGGTGGTTCAACGCACGGGCGAGGTGATGAGGGAGCTGGGGACGGACGACCAAGAGAGGTTGCGGGCTGCGGGGGTCATCGACCTGCCGACGGTGCAGAAGTACATCAACTTCCACTACAGCGTTTCGGTAGACCTGTTCGGGCAGGAGGTATCGACCAACGCCGCCAACTACTACACCGCCGGGCTGAAGGGGCGTTACCTGGAGTCGAGGCTGGACGACGACCACCGGCTGACGGAGGACCTGTGGCCGGTGCATACGGTACGGGACGGGTGCATTGGCGTTGAGGAGATATCTGCGCTAGCCGCGGTGAACGAGCGGCTGCGGGACGACTACATCAAGGACTGCCATCGGGGGGTGGACCGGTGGAATCGGGCTCTGGAGTCACTAGGCGTGGACTTCCGGCTGGAATTGCCGCACCGGTTCTTCAACCGCCGCATCGGGAACTCGGGCGGGTTGAGGGTGTCGCCGGAAGGGCGGGTTGTAAGCGAAGAGGAGTGGGAAGCGAAGGCGCCAGACTGGCTGCCTACGGGTGAAGACATGGCATACGTCGACTCGCTGATGCAGCGGGTAATCGAACCGGGTAAGATCGCGGGGTGGATCGCGCCGCCGGTGCGCGGCATCGACGGCAAGCCGTGGGACTTCGAGTACGTGCGGTACAGCTGAACGCTGAGCATTCAGGCTAGTGAGGGGCGTTATGCAGCAGCACACTGTCGTTGTTGACTCCAGCGTCAGTCCGTCTCGGATTGAGTATTCGGACGTCTTCAACGTCGCCGTGCCTTTCATCGACCAGCACATCGACGAAGGTCGCGGGTGGAATACCGCCATAATTTTCGACGATACCGGGGACACTGTCAGCTACTCCCAGCTGGAGGATCGGGTCAACCGGTGCGGGAACATGCTGCGGTCGCTGGCCGGGGAATCGGGAGGCCGTGTGCTGATGGTGGTCAAGGACTGCCCCGAGTTCTTCTACCTGTTCTGGGGGGCGATAAAGGCTGGGCTGATTCCGGTGCCGCTGAACACGCTTCTGCGGGCCGATGATTACCGGCACATCATCGAGGACTCGGAGTGCGCCGGGCTGGTGTATTCGGAGGAGTACCGAGGCGAGGTGGCGCGAGCGTTGGCCGGATCCGAACATCAACCGAACATCATCCTCTGCACCGAGGGGCCAAGCTCGGTGTCCGACATGTTGGAAGAGGCATCAGCGATGCTTGAGCCGGCCCCGGCTTCTGCCGACTCCGAGTGCTTCTGGCTGTACTCGTCGGGGTCCACGGGGCGTCCCAAGGGCGCAGTACACCGGCACCGGGACATTGTGACGACGTGCGTTCACTACGCCGCCGACACGCTGGGCGTGGTGGAGGACGATATCTGCTTCTCGGCGGCCAAGCTGTTCTTCGCCTACGGGCTGGGCAACGCCATGACCTTCCCGCTGTGGGTCGGGGCGACGGCGGTGCTGAGCGGGCAGCGTCCCACGCCGGAAATGACCTTCGACATTATCGAGGAGCATCGCCCGACGCTGTTCTTCGGGGTGCCCACCCTTTACGCGGCGCAACTAAGAGCGCTGGACGGGTCGCCGCGGGACCTGTCGTCGCTGCGGTGCTGCGTGTCGGCAGGGGAGGCGCTGCCGGCGGACATCTTCCGGCGCTGGCAGGAGAGGACTGGGACGCTGATCCTGGACGGCATAGGGTCGACCGAGGCGTTGCACATCTTCATCTCCAACACGTCGTCCGACTACCGGCCGGGTACGAGCGGGCGCACCGTGCCGGGATACGACACGCACATCGTGGACGAGGAGGGCGATCCGGTGGCGGCGGGGGAAACGGGTCGGCTGCTCATTCGCGGCGATTCGACCGCGCCCTACTACTGGAACAACGCTGAGCGTACAGCCGAGACGATGGTGGACGGGTGGCTGAACACCGGTGACACATACTTCCAGGACGAGGACGGCTACTACGTCTACTGCGGGCGCAGCGACGATATGCTGAAGGTGGGCGGAATCTGGTGTTCGCCAGTGGAGATCGAGGGTCGGCTGATTGAGCATCCGCGGGTGCTGGAAGCGGCGGTGGTGGGCCGGGCCGACGCCGACGAGCTGATTAAGCCGGAGGCGTTCGTGGTGCTGAATGACGCCGGGGACGCGAGTGACGCTTTGGCGTACGAACTGCTGGAGCACTGCAAGGAAGGACTGGCGCGTTACAAGTACCCGAGGTGGGTGAACTTCGTTGACGACCTGCCGAAGACGGCGACGGGGAAGGTGCAGCGGTACAGACTGAGGGGGTAGGGACCGAAGAAGCTATTCGCCCCGCAGGCGGCGGAGTTCCTCGTGGAGGCGTTCCGCTTCAGCGTTGGCAGCTTCCAGGGCTGCTTTCGCCTCTGGCAAATTGAGAAGGTAACGGCCGGTTTTGGGATCGTGGAATACCACCCTGCCACCTTGGGCACAGAGATTGAGGTCGAGGAGAAGGCTGTAACCCCAAGTCATCCCATCGGGCTCGGCAGTTATGGGGACAGGCCGGTACTCTCCTTCCACCAGGATGTCGCCAGCAAGAGGGTAGCCGCAGTACTCGCCGCCCATTGGGTCGAACCGCCAGTATTCGCCGACGCCGATACGGGCGTAAAGGAGAGGCTTCGTTTCTGTGTCCCCCCGGTGGGTGCTGGGAGAGCCCACTTCCAGCACGAAGTCCGGGGGCTTGCCCACTTCCTCGATGACAAAACCGTTGCGCCCGTAAATGGCGGACGGCTCCACGCCGAAGGCAATGTACAGGTCGGGCCTGACCCGGCGGTTAAGATCGCTGGTGTCATAAAAGACGAAGCCACCCGTGTCTACGAAGACGTCCAGTCGTGAAGAGAAATGATCGCGAAGGATTACTTCCGACTCGCTAATGGCGGGATTCTGATACAAACTGTCGACTCTGTGCTCGGGGTCAGGGCACAAGTATCCCTCAGGAAGGACTTTCTTATTGGGAATAACGGTTGTGCGCACGCCGGTGAGTTTCGATGTCATGCGGGACTTCGTCCAGTGGATGGGTGTCACCAATGGTAGCACAGTACGTCGTCCGCCAGCTTACTTGCGCAGGGCGCGGGCGGTCTGTATGCTGGCGCAAAAGCACCGAGGAGGTAAGTCATGGCTAGGATCGCGAGAGTGGGCCACGTGGTGTTGAACGTTAAGGACACCAAGGAGGCCATCGACTGGTACACCAAGGCGCTGGGCATGGAACTGATGAACCACGACCAGGGGATGGACATGGCATTCCTGTCCTTCGGCGAGGCTGACCACGACATCGCGCTGATCAAGGCGCCGGAAGGTGTGGAGACCGGCAGCCCTGGGCTGTCGCACACGGCGCTGGCGCTGGAGGGTGGCGAGCCCGAACTACAGGAGATGTTCGGGCGGGTGAAGGGCGCAGGGTATCCCATCGACTTCACCGCGGACCACGGTCTGACCAAGAGCTTCTACTGCTTCGACCCCAGCGGGAATCGCATCGAGATATTCTTCCAGAACCTGTTCGACGAGGACGCGCGGGAGTTCATGCGCCAGACCGGCGCAGTGCTGGACCCGTACGAACTGGAAGCGTCGCCCGCGGACTAGGGCACGTCAGCACATCGGCAGGTACAATGCGGGGGCGCTGGGACATATCTAGCGCCCTCTTTGTGATTCCAAAATGGCGGAGCAGACCTGATGGCGGATGTACAGCGCGGCGACATACCCTTTCTCAGCGTGGCGGAACTGGGGCGGCTGATTCGAACGCGGGAGGTGTCGCCGGTGGATGCGGCCGAGGCCTACCTGGGTCGCATCGGGCGAATTGACGGGCGGTTGAACTCGTATATCACCGTGTGCGCGGATGAAGCGCGCCAGGCGGCGAGGGCGGCTGAGCAGGCGATCTCCGACGGGCGGTACCTTGGGCCACTCCACGGGGTACCAGTGGCGGTGAAGGACCAGTTCGACACGGCGGGCATCCGCACCACCTACGGCTCGGCGTTGGAATGGGACCATGTGCCGGATGACGACGCCGTGGTCGTGGCGAAGCTGAAGGAAGCCGGGGCCGTGCTGCTGGGCAAGCTGAACCTGTCGGAGTTCGCGCTGGGAGAGAGCTTCCATCACCCGGGCGGGCAGCCGCGCAATCCGTGGGACCTGTCACGCAACCCGGGCATATCCAGCAGCGGCTCGGCGGCGGCAACGGCGGCTTTCCTTTGCGCGACGGCGCTGGCCGAGGACACGGGCGGTTCGACACGCATACCGGCGGCGTGGAGCGGGTTGACGGGACTGCGACCAACGTGGGGACTGGTCAGCCGCCGTGGCGTAGCGGGGGTGTCGTGGTCGATGGACACGGTTGGGCCGATCTCGCGGTCGGCTGAGGACTGCGCCCTCACCTTCCAGGCTATCGCGGGACACGATCCTGAGGACCCGTACTCGTGGAACGCGCCGGTCCCCGACTACGCTCAAGAGATACAAGGCGGCATCGACGGGCTGCGGGTGGGAGTGCTGCGGGAGAAGGTTGCGGAAGGGGGACTGGCACCAGAAGTACGGCAGGTTATCGAGTCGGCCGTCGCGCAGCTTGGGGAGTTGGGGGCCACGACTCGGGAGATTTCGATGCCCATAGTGGAGAACGCGGGTGCGGTATCCAAGTGCATCACCGACATGGACGGGGCGTCGGTGCACTACGAACGGCTGCGAACGAGGGTGGCCGAGTATGACCACAACACGCGGGTGCGGCTGCTCACGGCGATCCTGACGCCGGCGCAGGCGTACTACAAGGCACAGAAGGTGCGTACGCTGATACGGCAGGCGGTGCTGGCGGCATTGGAAGAGGTGGACGTCATCGTGCTGCCAACGTCGCCGACGGGAGCGCCGCTGCTGCCTGAGGAGGCGGGCATCAAGAGCCCGGAGGATGCGCGCAGCAGGATCGCCGGGGTGCGGAACTTCACGGGGGCGTTCAACGTGGCGGGAGTGCCGGCGCTGTCCATTCCCTGCGGGTTCACGGCGGAGAACCTGCCGCTGTCGCTGCAGATCGTGGGGAAACCGATGGCAGAGGGAGTGCTGTTCAGGCTGGCCCACGCCTACCAGCAGGCGACGGACTGGCACCAGCGGAGGCCGCCGCTCGGGGATTAAGGAGATCGCTCAAGTAAGCGCTGTGCATCCTGATTTCCGTGCAGGATGCGAGAGATCTCAACTTGACGGTGCCGAATGTAGTACCAAATCACGTATGGGTCAGCTACGTGACTTCGTATGCCAGGTGCGTATTCGGGTCTGGCCCTTCCCATTTGCGGGAACTTGGCAAGCAGGTCGAATTGGTCCACTAAACGTGCAATCCTACGATTGGCTTCTCTGTCGCTAGCTGTTTCGGAATAGAAGTCCCATATATCGTCTAGCTCACGCTTGGAAGCATCAGAGAGAAAATAGGGTTCCATCAGGTCGAATCCGTCTCAGACTGAGACGACCACTCCTTCCGACGCTCGCGGCGTTCAATCCCACGTTGCTTGATATCTTCAATCAGTTCTTCTTTAGATTCAAACCTAGTAAAGCGGCCGTTCCGCAGATCATCGATGCCCTGCATCACTTTTGCGCGGATTTCGGCCAGTTCCCTTTCAATCTCAGGGTCCGTATCCGCCAAGTCTCGCTCTTCCAGAAGCGCCAAGGCCCTCGCAACAACAGCGTCGGCTGATGGGTAGCGGCCGGAATCCACCAACTGGCGGACATGGGCCATATGTTTCTCGCTTATTGTTGCGTCCATTTCCTTACCTCTCTAAAGGCAAGCATAACCCTGCGGCACGAGCGTCGCAAGGTGAAGCTCGGCCTTGCGCCTCGGCTTACAATAACCCAGAATCGCGAACCCGGAATCGCGACAGCCTACCTTGGGGAGTGGTGCAATATGGACAGCCTGGTTGCTCGCGCGCTGGATACGGCGGCGGCGCGGGGAGCGTCGTACGCCGACGTTCGGATGGTGGAGACGGCGCAGGAAAGGTATTCGGTACGGACGGGAGTGGTGGACGTCATCAGCTCTGACGAATCGATGGGCATTGGCGTGCGGGTGGTGGTCGACGGAGCGTGGGGGTTCGCTTCCACCAGCAGGATGACGACGGAGGCCGTGGACCAATCGGCGGCATTGGCTGTTGAGATCGCGAAGGCGTCAGCGACGTCGGGCGGGCCGAAGGTGGAGCTTGGGACGCCGGTAACGAGCCGTGGCACCTACACAACGCCATTTGAAGTTGACCCGTTCAGCGTTTCCCCGGAAGAAAAGATGGCGCTGCTTCTGGAGACAGATGAACGCATGGGGCGGATCGAGGGTATTTCGGCGCGTACAGGGAACCTGATATTCATCCGTGAGCGCAAGTCGTTCGCCAACAGCGAAGGCGCCGACGTGGAGCAGACCATCTATGAGTCCGGAGGCGGGATACAGGCGACGGCGGTGGGCAACGGCGATGTACAGCGGCGCTCGTACCCGCAGTCAATGGGGCGGCAGCAGGGATGCAGCGGTTGGGAGTACGTGCGGGACTTCGACCTGGTGAGCAACGCGGAGCGGGTGGCCAGCGAAGCCGTGTCGCTGTTGACGGCGGACCGAT
The DNA here is from genome assembly GCA_965261355.1 of Dehalococcoidia bacterium. GTDB lineage: Bacteria > Chloroflexota > Dehalococcoidia > Lucifugimonadales > UBA3495 > VXOI01. The sequence continues at coordinate 2,510,558 of OZ253464.1, forward strand.
GCCCTTCGGACATCACGACCACGCTGATCATCGGCGGCTCGCAGGTGGGCCTGCAGATACACGAGTCGTGCGGGCACGCCATCGAGCTGGACCGTGTGCTGGGGTCGGAGGCGGCCTACGCTGGAACGTCGTTCCTGACCACCGAGAAGCTGCGCAACTTCAACTACGGTTCGGAGCAAGTGAACATCACCGCCGACAGCATCCGGCTGCCGGGCCTAGGTTCCTTCGGGTGGGACGACGAGGGCGTGCCAGCGCAGTCGACGCCAATCGTGGAAGCAGGCCGGTTCGTGGGCTACCTTATGTCGAGGGAGACGGCGGCGACGCTGGGCCTGGAGTCCAACGGCACCATGCGCGCGTCGTCCTGGAACCGGCTGCCGCTGATCCGCATGACGAACGTATCGCTGGAGCCGGGGGAGTGGGAGCTGGAGGACCTGATAGCCGACACCGAAGACGGCATCCTGGTGGACACGAACAGGTCATGGTCGATTGACGACCGCCGGTACAACTTCCAGTTCGGGACCGAGGTCGGATACGAAATCAAGAACGGCAAGCTGGGGAGACTGCTGCGCAACTGCACCTACACGGGCATCACGCCAGAGTTCTGGAACTCGTGCGACGCGGTGTGCAACGCCAATCACTGGACCATGTGGGGCACGCCCAACTGTGGCAAGGGGCAGCCGGGCCAGCTCGGCCACACCGGACACGGTGCGGCCCCGGCCCGGTTCCGCAACGTGCGCGTGGGGGTGATGCGATGATCGGCGAGGATGCGGCACTGAAACTGCTGGAGCGGGCGCTGTCGCTTTCGACGGCGGAGCAGACCGACGTTTACCTGAGCAGCCAGGACCTGGGGCTGACGCGGTTCGCGGGCAACGCCATTCACCAGAACGTTTCCCACAGCAACGTGACGCTGAACATTCGCACAGTGGAGGGCCAGCGGATGGGTCGGGCGACGACCAACGAGCTTTCGGACGGCGGCATTCGCCGGGCGATGGAGGCAGCGAAGCGCAACGCGCTGCTGATGCCGGAAGACCCGGCGTTTCCCGGGTTGCCGGAGCCACAGTCGGTGCCGCGAGTGGTGAGCTGGGACGAATCGGCCGCCGCATGCTCGCCCCTGACGCGGGCGCAGATGGTTGGCGAGGTCTGCCGACAGGGAGCGGCGGAAGGACTGGACACCGCCGGGGCCTGCCGGACGGGGGTGCAGGAAATCGCGGTGGTTAGCAGCCGGGGCATCCGAGCCTACCACGCCGGTACCTTCACCGGGCTGATCATAACGACTCGCAGCGACACGTCGGCGGGCTGGGCCAAGGGAGGTTCGTGGCGGCTGGACGAGGTCGACTACCCGGCCCTGGCGCGGGAGGCAGTGGACAAGGCGGTGCGGGGTCGCGACCCGCAGCCCGTGACGCCCGGGGAGTACACGGTGGTGCTTGACCACTACGCGGTCGACGACATCCTGGAGGCGCTGTCGCTGTACGGCATGGGCGCTCAGGCGGTGCAGGAAGGCCGCAGCTGGATGTGCGACCTGCAGGGTACACGGGCCATGAGCGACACGGTGTCCATCTGGGACGACGGCGGGTCGCTGGACGGATGGCCGGTGCCCTTCGACGTGGAGGGAGTGCCGCGCCGCCGGGTGGAACTGGTGGAGGACGGCGTGGTCAACGGCCCGGTGCACAACACCTACACCGCGGCACAGGACGGAGTGAAATCGACCGGGCACCAGTCGTATTTCGTGGGGCCGCCTATCGCTTCCAACATCTTCATGCTGCCGGGGGACAAGACGGTGGAGGAACTGATCGCCTCGACAGAGCGGGGGCTGTACATCACGCGGTTCTTCTACACACGGCTGTCGCACAGCAAGGGCTGCGTGATGACCGGCATGACCCGGGACGGCACGTTCCTCGTCGAAGACGGCGAGATACGGCACCCGGTCAAGGACCTGCGGTTCACGCAGTCCTACGTAGAGGCGATGAACGGCGTGGAGGGCGTCGGCAACGAGGCCAAGCTGGTGCTGAACGAGGTCGGCTTCGCCACCCGGGTGCCGGCGCTGAAGCTGGGGAGCTTCAATTTCACGGGGGTGACGGTGTAGGACAGATATGACAGTATCGTCGTGAGTCGATTCGCCAACAGAGACACCGCGTTGGCATTCCAAGGTAGATATGTCCGTTGGGTTTCTCCTGACGTTCGAGATCGGGCGAGGGAGAATATGGTCCGTAGCACCGACATCTTCAGTTCCCTCCCGCTCCCGTCTTCCCATGCGCTTGGAAATGCTGAAAGGGGACCGCGAAGGACAGTTCAGCATACGTATCAACGACCAATGGAGAGTCTGCTTTTCCTGGACTGAAGAAGGAGCCCGGGAAATTGAAATAGTAGACTATCACTAGGGAGGAGGCTGGCTTTGGATGAAACCGCACCAATCCATCCCGGGGAGCACTTGGAAGAAATCCTCGAAGAATTGGAAATAAGCCAGTGCCGCCTGGCTACCACCATAGGGGTATCCCCACGCCGCATAAACGAGATAGTTCATGGCACGAGGTCAATTTCAGCGGATACGGCTTTGCGTATCGGAAAGGCGCTGCGAATGACGCCGGAGTCCTGGCTGAACCTTCAGAGGTCGTATGACCTGGAAAAGGCGAAAGGCTCGACCGACGTGAGTCAGATCGAGCCTCTGGTCCCTGAACCAGCGGAAATCCCCGTGAGCGAATCCAGCAGCTAGCGGTCGTTGGATTCGGCTTCTGAGAGGAACTGGATTACGCGTTTGGCGTACTTTTCCGGTTCGTCGGAGTGGGGTTTGCATTCGCCCCACTGGCTGTTGGGGACATGCCGGTGGGCCATCTCGGCGACGGCGCGGGGGTGTACGTCGTTGACGCCGGGCATGATCATAGTCGGGACCCGGATGCTGCTCAGCATCGCCTTGGTGCTGCCGAGAGTTGGAAAGGGGCCGGCGAAGAAAGCATAAATGGTGTCCCGCATTACCTGGATGAACTCTTCGGTGTCCATTGCTTCGAGGTTCTTGCGGTATTCGGCGTCGGTCTGAGCGATTTCGGGGCTGAACGGTGCGAAGCGGTCGTCGGCATCGAAGGCGTCTATCACTGCCCCAATGCCGTCGGCAGCGGCTATCTCCATGCTCTTGAACAGCTTGGAGGTCAGGTAGCCGTCGCAGATAACTCCCCCAGCGATGTTGGAGGGGAAGATGGCCCGGACTCGCTCGGGGCGGCGGTAGGCACAGCCGAAGGAGATGGCCGCGCCGAAGGAACCTCCGCCGAGGTAAGCCTGCTCGATTCCCAAGGCGTCCAACAGCCCGAAGACGTCGTCGCACACCATTTCCCAGGTCTGCACCACCATCGGGCTGCGTGACTGGCCGCCGAAGCGCCGGTCGTAGACGATTACCCTGTGCTCCTGCGACAGGGCCTCGATAACCGGCCCGTAGCTGCTGGCCACGCCCTGCAGTCCGCCCGGTGAGAGGATGATGGGAGGGCCGCTGCCTGACTCCTCATAGTACAGTTCCGCCCCGTTCACACTAGCAGTCGCCATAGTAAAATCTCCTTTGGGTGCGTCTTTTACGGTATCGGTTGAGCGGGATTATAAGCGTAATGCTATTCGTCGGCAAAGGTTGACCGAAGCCGCGAGGACATCTACCATCGCCAAGTCATCAAGCCGAAATCAGGATAGTTAAATGACAGGCGAGCAGTATACGGAGACTGTGAGAGACGCGGAGGAAACGCTGCTGACTTTCCTGCGGGCCTTCGAGACGATCCAGGAGCAATTTCGCATTGAGCGATTGAGCGAATTTCAGTCGCAGTTACGGGAGGTTGCGCCCGACGGTTTCGCCGAGCTGGCCGCCAGGCTGGGTCAGGCGAACCAGCAGGAATCCCCTCGAGGTTTCCATGCCAGCTTGAAGGCGGCGGTACGGCACCTGGGCAACGCTTCGCAGACGTTCCTGGGCGTCGAAGAGAACGGCTATTCGCTGGCCGGCATCGACATGCGGCGGGCACTGTACCGCGGTTGCAACCTGCTGTACGGGATCCGGGAGCACACGCCGCTGCTGCAGCAGTACTGGCTGCTGCCGGACGCGATGGCGCGTCGGGAGACGCTGGAGGCGGCATCTCCAGACTGCGACGTTGCGGTTGGGGTGATGCACCGCAAGCGGGATGCTCCGCTGGCCGACTACTCGCTGTACGTGCCGGAGAACTACACCCCCAGCAAGGAGTGGCCGCTGATCATCTGCCTGCACGGGGCGTACGGGCGCGGCGACCACTACATCTGGTCGTGGCTGAGGCCCGCCAAGAGCCGGGGCTACATGCTGCTGACACCGAAGTCGCTCGACGTGACATGGTCGATATTGCAGCCGGGGCGCGACATATCTTCGGTGGCGGCCATGCTGGAAGAGGTGTGCGGCGAGTACGCCGTAGACCGTAGCAGGGTCTACCTGTCGGGCCTGTCGGACGGGGGGACGTTCACCTACCTGCTGGGACTGGGGCGATCAGACCTGTTTGCCGGGATTGCGCCGGTAGCGGGCGACTTCACGGGCATGATGGACGACATGCTGCGCCACAAGCAAGGAATCGACGTGCCCATCTGCATCGTCCACGGCGTCCATGACCACATCTTTCCGGTGGAGCAGATACGTAAGGGACACGCCCTGCTGCAGCGGCTGGGCTACGAAGCGCAGTACGAGGAGCTACCGGACTGGGGGCATTCGCACTGCTCGGGAGTCAACGAGCGGGTGGTGATGCCGTGGTTCGAGAGCCTGGGTTCCGGACAGCTTTGACAGACTCAGTCTCGACGGTTAAATTCAATCCGCGCCAATAGAAATTGAGACAGGTGAGCTATGAAAGCAGCAGTGTTGCGGGAAGTAAACCGGCCCCTGGAGATCGAGGACATAGATGTCGCGTCGCCGGGCCCACGTGAGGTCCTGATACGTACCGGAGCCAGCGGCGTCTGCCACAGCGACCTGCACTTCGTGGAGGGGCTGTACACCACGCCGATGCCGGTCATCCTGGGGCACGAGGCCGCCGGGACCGTCGAGGCGGTGGGCGACCTGGTGGACTACGTCAAGTCCGGAGACCGGGTCATCACATGCCTGTCGGTGTTCTGCGGGACCTGCGAGCGGTGCACCGAAGGTCGAACGGTTCTATGCTCACGCACGGGACTCAACCGCACTCCCAACCAGACGCCGCGGCTCAGCCAGAACGGCGAGGAGGTGGCGCAGTTCGCCAACCTTTCAGCGTACGCGGAGCAGATGCTGGTCCATGAAAACGCGGTGGTGAAGATCGACCGTGATGTGCCCTTCGAGCAACTGGCGCTGATCGGCTGCGGCGCGACCACGGGCCTGGGAGCGGCCCTGAACACTGCCGCCGTTCGCCCCGGCAGCACCGTGGCGGTCATCGGCTGTGGCGGCGTGGGCCTTAACGCCATCCAGGGTGCGGCGCTGGCCGGCGCGCTGCGCATCATCGCCATCGACGCCGTGGAGACCAAGCTGACCTTGGCGCAGGAGTTCGGCGCCACCGAGGTCATCGACGCCTCGGGGGGCGACGTGGTAAGAAAGGTGCGCGACCTGACAGGCGGCGGCGTGGACTATTCCTTCGAGGCCATCGGGAAGAAGGAGACGGCCGAGCAGGCGTTTCACATGCTGAGGGCGGGAGGCACGGCGACGATCATCGGCATGATACCGCAGGGCACCAAGATTGAGCTGGATGGGCCGTCGTTCCTGAGGGAGAAGCGCATCCAGGGCAGCAGCATGGGGTCGAACCACTTCCGCACCGACATGCCGCAGTACGTGGAGTTCTACCTGCAGGGCCGGCTTAAGCTGGACGAGCTGGTGTCACGCCGGCTGCACCTCGAGGACATCAACGACGCCTTCGAGTACATGAAGGAAGGCAGCGTGGCACGCAGCGTGATCACGTTCTAGGAAGGAACAATCCGCTGAGTTTTTGACAAACTCGGGAAGCGCCAAGTAAAATCACATTGTTAATCCGCGGAGTGGCCGGGGAACATCGTCCAGCTATGCAGGATAGATGTCGGACATAGCCGCGGATTCCCCTATTTAAGGGTGACTGTAAAAGGGGATGGTCTAGACGATTCCCAAATCGGTTGACATTCGGAAACAATGGGCTCGGCTGGCAGCAACCCTAAACTAGTTCGCACGAAATTAACCAAGTCTCTCTTTGCTTTGCCTCTGCGGGATTCAGGGGCATAAAGCCCCTTCAGGTCTTTCCAGTCCGCTTGGACACAACCCAAAAGCACATCGACCACCTGCAGGAAAATCTGCGTTTCAGATGAAGCACGGATGCAACCTGCTACATGTTCCGCCTCACAGAAGATGTCCTCGACGCCCACTGGAGACCGGCTGGGTTGTCCTTGGAAGTCAACGATGGCAAAGGCCGGAGTCTGGAGTCTCTGTTCCAGCAATTCACGCCCTAGCTCTACATAAGCTCGCCATGAATCCTTGCCCCACCGAGAACGGTTGAACTCTGTGCCCCTTTTGTCCAACAGCAGAGAGTGAAATTCGAAGCAATCATATGAGAAATACAAACCTAGTAAATCAACATATTTCTGGACGTTATGAGGGCCCACATCAGTGAACTTAAACTCATGGTGACGACTGCTCCGCATAGGGATGTCCAGTTCATTAATGGACGGAGAACGCCCGCCTTTCCTTACTTCATGGCGCAACATCTTTCTTTCGGCGTTCTTCACCGATTTGTAGTCGAAGTGGAGCCTGTAGAAGCTTTCGGTGACCTTTGCAGGGTCGTGAACTAAGAGAAATCCGACGCCAAAAACTGGCTGGTCCGAGGGGCTATTACTGAGTACGCCCGTTTCGTCGACAAAAACCGGTAGAACGTGCATTCGCCTAAGATATCATAGTCATCGGCAGAGGGAAAGGCAAAAAGGTTTTCAAATACTGTTTTCGGTATCACACGGCAGTTGAAATACAGTATGTAGTACCTCCACTCCGTGTCGCACTTCTCGTGGAAGGCGGTAATGCCTTCGTGGGCGTCTTCCTTGAGTAGGTTGTCGACTGTCACCTTCTGAGCCACGTCGTTGGCAGCCGGCGGCGGTGGCGAGACCCTCCAGCAACTGCCAGGGAATCAGGCCGGCCATCCGCTCCGGGAACGGTTCCCGGTGGGTCTTGCGCTTCTTGCCCTGGTATTCCAGGTCAGCGAAGGTGGGCTGGTCCATCTGCCTTCACTCCCTCAACAGGCTGCCTTCACTCCCTCAGCAGGCACCGGCTGGTTCAGCCTCACTATGCCGCACCTCACCAGACTTGTTCATAGGATTCCTAAACCAAAGCCAAGGTGGGATGTGCATTTGCCGGAGGCTGAGAATCGGTCCGGGAGGCTCGCAGGAGCGCCTCGCCCCGTGACTGCAAGACTGTCCGGCACCGCCGTCTCACCTCGTCTTTGCGGCTGGCCAGTCCGGCAAGGAATTTGCCAACCTTCTCCTGCACCGCCTCCCTGCTTCCCAAGCACAGATTGCCGGTGGCCTCCTCTCTCGCCCAGCCCCAGATGGCCTCATCCCCATTGAAGTCCGGGCTGTACCCCGGCAGGTTCACCAACCTCAACTCCAGCCCAGCCGTCCTGAGGTACTCCCGCATCGCCTCCCCACGGTGGGCCGGGGCATTGTCCCAGATGACCCGCATCGGCTCGGGGTGTTTTCCTCTCAGTTGCTTCAGGAAGTCAACCGAGGTCCCGGCGTTGCTGTTCCCCTGCAACTCCATCCACTCCACCTCACCCGTCTCCAGGCACACCGCCGAATAATAGCTGGCCTTCTCCCCATACCGCGGACTGGTCGAGTCCACCAGAGCAGCCTCTCCTCTCAGTACCCACTTGCCCCGCAACTCTGCATCGGCCCGGAAGTGGGCCTCATCGGCGAAGAATATCCTGGCTCCGGTCCGTTGGGCCTCCTCCCTCAGGGCGGTATACTCCACCACGAAGGCCTCCCGCTTGCCCTCATCCGCCTTGAGCAGACGCTTCTTGGGCCGCTTGAAGGCAAATCCCAACCGGTGCAGCCAGTTCAGACAACTGCTGCGGCTCAAACTGACCCCGAACCGTTCCAAGACAAACTGCCGGACTCCTTTCCAATACCAGTTGGCCAGTTCGATGCCCGCCTCAGCGGGCGGTTGCCATACTGCCCCTTTCAACTCCGCCTGCTGCGTCTCGTCAAGGACGGGGGGGAACCACCGGTCTGCTCAAATATCAAGGCCGCTGGCCCTCCCTCGCCGAAAACCGAAGCCCACCGTCCTATGGTGTGGGGGTCCCGCTCCAGCGCCTCCGCCGTGGCCGTTGCTGTCCAGCCCTGCGCCAAGAGCCAGAGGGCGTACCACCGCTCCTGCTCCCTGGGTGTGGGCGCCAGAATCATCCGCCGGCGCAAATCCTTGACCCCCATCTGCCATTGTTCCAGAGACCGGTCTATCTCCCTCACACCCATCACCAACCCCCCGCTACTCCTGAGACCGGCTAACCCAGTTCCCTCACAAATTTACCCTATGCGTCTGCGTATTTCACCTTGGCTTTGGTTTAGTACGAAAATTCCGGGCCGTCTGCTACACTTGCCCGCGTAATCGCCGACAATCTTCGTGAATTTCCAGCCCCGGAGGAAACCATGCCAGTCACCTTCGGCACTTCCGTCCCGACCCGCGGCCCCTTGGCCGGAGCCGACGAGCTTCGCGCCCTGGCCCAGAGGGCCGATGACCTTGGTTACGACCACATCTGGGTCAGCGACCACGTCATCCTCCCCCGCGAGGTCAGCTCCTTCTACCCCTACGCCGCCGACGGGGTGGCCACCTTCGTTCCCGACCAGCCGTACTACGAACCGTTGGCCGCCCTCAACTTCCTGGCCGGCTGTACCCAACGGGTGAAGCTGGGCACCCACGTGCTCATCCTGCCCTACCGCAACCCCGTCCTGACAGCCAAGATGATATCCACGCTGGACGTCCTGTCCGGCGGCCGGGTGATCCTGGGCGCTGGCGTGGGCTGGATGGAGGAAGAGTTCGAGGCCCTGGGACTCGACACCTATGCGCAACGGGGCGCTGTCACCGACGAGTACATCGAGTTGTACAAGGAACTCTGGACCAATGACAATCCGTCCTTCGACGGCGAGTTCTACCAGCTCTCCGGCAGCGGATTCTCCCCCAAGCCCTTGCAGAAGCCCCACCCGCCCATCTGGATCGGCGGACACACCGGCCCGGCCATCCGCCGCGCCGCCAAGCACGGCGACGGATGGATGCCCATCGGCCTGCGCCCGCCCGCAATCCTCGAGCCCGAAGAACTCTCCGGCCTCGTGGCCCGCTTGCGCCGTCTGACCGTGCAGGCCGGACGGGACGAAAAGGCCGTCGACCTGACCTTCAGCACCGACATACGGTTCAGCAACGCCGCCGGGGGGCAGCGACCGTGGATGAACGGCCATGCCGAGCAGATCGCCGCCGACTTGCGCCAGTACATGGACCTTGGCGTGTCCAACTTCATCATAGGGTTCCCGGCCGGCGACAGCGTGGCCTCCCTCCAGGAGAACATGGAGCAGTTCTCCCGCGAGGTCGTCCCCCTCATCCCTCAAGACTAAACGGGGTTTTTAACGCCGAGAGATCCAGGGTCGCGGAGGAATAAAGTCAAAACTCGGCGATCTCTGCGACCTCGGCGTTTTATTTCCCTCTCAGGAGGCAGGAACGATGTCAGTACGGACCGACCTTCGCGCAAGGATAAACTCCGGAGAGCAGATAGTTGCCCCCGGCGCCTACGACCCCGTAACGGCGCGGCTGGTTCAGTCGCTGGGATTCAGCGCCGTCTACTGCGGGGGCTACATCTCGGGCGCGCACCTGGCCGTCACCGAGCCGCTGATGACCATGACCGAGCAGCTCGCCGTTGCCGAGCGCGTGGTGCGGGCCGTCCCGTTGCCCGTCATCGTCGACGCCGACGCCGGCTACGGCGAACCGGTCCACGCAATGCACACCGTCCGCTCTTTCGAAAAGGCCAGCGTGGCCGGCATCCACATCGAAGACCAGTTCTTCCCCAAGCGGGCCTCCTACCATGCCGGGCTGGAGCACGTCATCCCAATGGACGAGTTCCTTCAGAAGATAAAGTACGCACTTCAGGCCCGCACCGACCCCGACTTCCTCATCGTCGGCCGCACCGACGCCTTCACCGCCGTGGAAGGCGACATGGACGAGGCCATCCGGAGGGGCAACGCGCTGAAGGACCTCGGCGTCGACCTAGTCATGCCCCGCGGCGTCCGCAGCCGCGAGGACCTCGCGACCTTCCGCCGCGGCGTGCCCGACATCCCGCTGATGGTCATCGCCGGCGCCGACGACATCACCGTCGACGAGTACCGCGACCTCGGCTGCCAGTTCCTCATATACGCCACCTCGTCGATAATCGCGGCCGTTGACGGTGTCCGCCGCATCTACGAGAGCCTGCGTGACACCGGCCACATCGGCATCAACGCACCGCAGGTGGCCCAGATGCGCGCCGGTGTCGAGGCGCTGATCAGCCTGCCCGAGTACCAGCAGGTGGAAGCCGAGACCACCGAGCGCGACTTCCAGGACCAGGCCTGCCACTGATTCTCGACACTTACCTCCCCACTGGCATATCAGGGAGGGAACTGCATGGCAAACAATAGTACCGCCTCTCAGCAGGACGCCCTGTTGACCGAGTGGGGTCGCAGGTCTCGTCTGGCCCGACTATTGCGTCCTGGAGATCTCCTGCAGGAGTCCGTCGCGTCCGGCGAAGAAATCCTGGAGTGTCACCGGAGAACCCTTGATTTTCTGACCATGGAAGACCGGGTAAACAGTCGGGTCGTGAAATCGGCAGAGGCCCGCAAATATTCCCCTGACCTGAACTATCGTCCCCAGGATTTCAGGAACCAGCCTCTCAACCTCATCGACAATGCCCACGAAGTTCAGTGCGCCAACTGTTCCGACTCGGGCCTGGTGTCCTGCCCCACAAGAATGCGGTGCCGCGACTGCGGAGGTTCCGGGCGAGTTCGCCGGGACTGCGACAGCTGTGGGGGAAGCGGCCGCGTTGGCTTGGACAGGGAACACCATTGCATGGCATGCACCGACGGAAAACGGGAAGTCGACTGCCGAAACTGAAGATTCGGAGAAGTTGTCTGCGAACGGTGTAACGGCAGGGGCTACGTTGGCTGCAATCAGTGTGATACCGAGGGCACGTTGGTGCAGGCCAACTTTATAAACCGAAAGTTCTCCGCTTCTTCACAGGTGAACTATCAGCTGAGTGGCCTCAGCGAAAACGAGTTCAAGAATGGCCTGGCCAGGAAGCATTTCAATTCATTTCCCGGGAATCTGATTTATCAGGAATATCAGGCCCCCCAAGGGCAGAACACCTCGATGGAGCGTCTCACCATCCACTCGTATGACATCCTCTCGAGACAGTTCTCTTACAAGGGAGATGAATTCTCCCTTAACAGCATAGTGGCCAACGGCACCCAGAAAATCGTGCCTTCAAAGCTTCCTCTCTCCAAGCCCAGGGTCGCGGCAGCATTTGTCTCCCTTTTTACTACCGTGGCTGCGGGCCTACTGTGTTTGGCGTTCCTGACTTGAGTGGTCTTCCTCGCGCTCCCAGATAACTTGTGAGCCAAGTTGCCGATTGCTTATACGCTCGTTGACTATTCTTCCATAGGGACAGCCTACCCAAGTTCGATACATTGGCAGCGGCATACACGAACCGGGACCATTTGGACTGGTCTCCCCAAGCATATTTCTCACGTGAATGAAAAGACTTCAGCCCGAACAACGTGGACTCGGGTCTCATATTCGAAATTGCATCATCTGGGTGCTGGCAGACAATCGTTGTTGGGCACGGTGTCTCTGATATCGGACCTCGTCTCCCGCTCTCAAAGGGGGTGTGGCCAATCCCCTCTCCCGTGGCGAGAGCGTTAGGTCAGAGGGCCCCCATTTGCCTTCCGAAGAAACCGGCACCAGCCAAACCGGCCATTTGCCGCCAACAGGTGTTCGTCACACGCCTCCTCACATTTCGCGAAGGACTTACCCCGCTACTGGACTTCCGACCGCTTTTCGCCTTTCCCGTATTTGTGAACCGTCCGTGAACTTTCACGGCCGGATTCTTCGCCCTGGCTGCGAATCCCGCAGCGATTGCGTGTGATGGTGCAAAATAAAGACCAGCATTCTGCAGGATACTGTTTGCATTGATACAACGTTTTTGTTAACTTTATTCTCAAAGACGCCGAAATCTCGATAAATCTTTGTTCGTCCCCATACGAACTTTGGTTTGTGAGGATTCGATGCGGCGAACGAGAAGTTGAATCCGGCAATGCATGGCCGATTCAGAAATGGCGGGATTGAGGGTACTGCCCGCGGCCCTCTTTTCGCGGACCTGCTGGCGGCAGTCGGTACCGCAGGTACTCCCCCCACGCCAGCTGCCTCGCACCGGTTCTCCTCTCCATTCAAGGCATTTCGGCCACGCCCTCCATCTGACGTTACTGCCGTTTCGATAGCGTCCTCGTTTGCGTCATCGCCCTCAATGGTATCCCCCTTCAATGGTACCCCTCAGTTTCGAGGTGAAGGTTTTGAACAGCCTTCCGGCTTACCCACTATCGAAGCACCAGACGATCGGCAAGGAGTCACGGGACTACTCGCGTCATTAGGCAAACGCTGACCGCCGAGAACATCCATCACCATCCTGAATCTCAAGGAGTCTGAGATGGATAGAGGAAATGCGGCAAATAGCGTTTTGTCGCCTGCGCCGTGGTTTGGAAAGCTATTGCTCGTCACCCTGCTGGTCATGCTGAACCTGCCAGTCATCTTCACCGGCGCCACCGGAATGGACCAGTACGGATTCTTCACCCTTGCCCCCGTTGCCGAGCCTCCGTTGCCCATTGTGCTGTCGGTAGCTCTCAGCCTCGGGGGCCGGTTACATCACCTACCGCCTCCTGCGCAGGAGAAAAGACTGGTACTTCGGAAACCGGTACGGCGCATTCCATCGCGGCGCCCTGCTGTTCGGAGTGCCGGTCGCCATCGCCTTCACTCCGTCCTTCCTCCTCGCCGGCTACAACGAGAAGCCCGCCATCCTGGCCATCGCCGGGCTGGTCGCCACGACCCTCTGTTTGACCGCCGCCCTCAACGAAGAAGAAACACGGCTCGACCCCGGCATGGTCCGCCTCTGGTTCATAACATGCGTATCCTTCATCCTCGTGTTCGTTGTGCTGTCCATTTCAGCGATGCTGGTCATGTACTTCATCGAGCAGGTCCCATCCAACGGCAACTTCTTCTGGGCCTGGCATATCGACTGGACCAGCCTCGGCTACCCTGCCGAGGAGTTCGACCAGCGACACAGGAACGGCCTCCTGGCCTTCACCCTTGCCGGCTGCTGCTATATGACGGTCGCGCTCGGCGGTTCCCTGCTCGGCGGAATCCTCGGCTGCGCCAGGAAGAACGGCCCCGAAAACACTGGCCACACTGCCACGGGAGCGGTGGCGCCGGAGCACTGGCGCGAAGACCCGGCGACGGTCCCGCAGGATGCCCCGGCGTTCGTGCTTGCCCTCAACGGCCGGGAGACCGGCATCAGCCGAAGCCGATATCAGGGCCTCCTCGCAGAGAAGGACCGGCTACCACCCAACGTCGCGTTGCTGGTGGACAAGGCCTCCGGCACCGCCTTCGCCAGAAGCGAAGGCCGTTGGGGAAAGATCCCCTTCCGCGGAAAGCGAAAGGGGCCCTTCCTGCTACTGTGCGTCTATGCCCGCCATCCCGGCAAGCGGTTCACCGCCGGCGAGTTGGAAATGCTGCTGCAGACTGAGCTTCCGGGACGGGACGGCTTCAATGTGAGCGACTTCTACGCTCAGTTGCGGAAGCGGGCCCCGTTGGTGCCTGTGGAGCGCGACAGCGAAGGGTCCTGTATCCCTGCCACGGTCGAGGTCTGCTTCCTAGACCAGTTCCCTGCTCCTCAGGCGCAGAGCGATCCGGCGGAATCCCCATCGCCCAGCCTCTACGTCGCGCACAACGGGGCGAAATCCGGCCTGAACCGGCCAATTTAGGCTGAATGTGAATATCCTAGCCATATCCTAGCCACTTCGTGTTTATCTCCGGCCTTCCGCGCCCGCATAGTCTGATGGATATCTTCATTTGCGGAGGTGTCATATGGCGTTCTCTTTGCTACCAGGAGAGAATGTGCGCCTTGAAATTACCGCCCAGGATAAAGATAAGGGCGGAGGATTCTTCTTCACCCCTTCCATTTCCTTGCGCGTGACGAATTTCCGTCTGGTCGCCACGGAGTCCCTCACCAGGGGCAACGACGTTACCAAGTACGTGCCCCTGGAGCACATCGTCTACATGCAGGAGGGGCGGTACAGTTCAAACCGGCTGCGGAATGCTGCCATCATCCTCATTGTTCTTGGGATTATCGCGTCCCTGACCGTGGTGGGGGCACTCATCGGCATTCCAGCGATTGTGGCGGGCGTTATCTGCGGCATCCTCTTCTTCATAAAGAGGACCCAGTCCCTGATAGTCCACTCGGGCGGGGAGGACATAGTCCTGAGCATTAGAGGAGGCGGCCAGCAAATGGAGCAGGTCATCAGGGAGATCGAGCTGGCTAGGATCGAGCGCACCGCCAGCGACTACGGCCACGCTGCGCCTTCTCCACACCCCGACCTGGTAATGACAGGGACGCTGCCCGGCCCCACCACACCATAGGCAACAGGGCGATTGCCGCATCTATTCTGCGGTTATCGACGAATGGCCTGGGCTGGTAAGTCCAGGCCATCGTTTCAAAGACAACTTCCCCGTGGATCCCCCTCCAGCAAACGAGTCCTCGTCTTCTTTCCTTTCCGAACGACAGACGACGAGGACATAAAAGCTCCACAGCCACAGCCATACCCAGAGAGCCGTCCCGAGTCCCGGAACAATCAGGAGTTAAATCCATGAAGGCCGTTTATTGCTCTCGTTTCAAAATCCTGTTCCTCGCCGCGCTGGCATTGATCGCGATGACACTGCTCCTCGCCTGCGAGGGCGGCGAATCAGCGGAACCCACCCCCAGACCGACGCGCGCCACAACCGCGCCTGATCCCACCGCGGCACTTCGCGAAGACGAACCTCCACCCACGGCAGCATCCGCGCCCGCAACGGCGGCCCCAGCGCCAACCGCGACCGCACGCGCGACGACGGCGACCACGGCGACCACGGCGACCACGGCGCCTGCAACGGCGGCTCCCCAGACGGCCGTGGCCGCAACGGAACCCCAACCGCCGACTCCTGCGCCGCCCGCGCCCCTCAGCCACGAAGCTGGGGTGGACCCCAGGTTCACCTCCATCAGCGTGGGGCTATCGCACGCCTGCGGGGTGAAAACCGATGGCGCGCCCTACTGCTGGGGATACAATGAAAATGGCAGAGCCAACCTACCTTCGGGCCTGTCTCTGAAGGCGGTCACGGCGGGAAATTTCCAATCCTGCGGATTGAAGTCCAACGGAACGGCGATTTGCTGGGGCCAGCTGGAAAACGCAGCATATCCCTCCGCAAGTGTCGTCCCGGGCGTCCTGGTCTTCACCGAGTTCATATCCCTGTCCGCTGGAGGCACCGCCACCTGTGGGGTCAAGACTGACAATTCCGCAGCCTGCTGGGGGTATTTCTGGGATGACCAAAATCATGCAGCTCAACCCCCCCACCCCCCCGGACGAATCGGTCGCGATGGTCAGCGTAGGCCTTGACTATGCCTGCGGAGTGACCACGGATGGCCGTCTCAGTTGTTGGGGAGACCCGAGCGAACTCGAGCCAGAGGACTATGGCGCAGCCGTCCCCTAAGCGGCATCCGATGTGTCTTTTTCGACCGTCAGCGCCGGCTGGCTGGACTCCTGCGCAGTGACAACCGAGGGCGCCGTGCTGTGTTGGGGAGAGGAATACGGAGAAGGAGTTATCCCGCACGGGGGCAGCTTCACTTCGGTCAGCGTCGGGTTTAGGCAGGCCTGTGGCTTGCAGCCCGATGCCACCCTTGCCTGCTGGTGGCACGACGACCTTACGGCGGCTCCCGTGCCTGCTGGATCATTCCTTTCGGTCGGCGTGTCGTTATCGGAGAGGGACCAGGTAAAAGGAGGCGACAACGTTTGCGCTCTGAGGACTGACGGGACCGTCGTCTGTTGGGGGCGCGGCGCAGTTGGCCTCTCTCCCGGAGGTTCCTTCACGTCCATTGAAATGGGCATCAGGGATTCCAGTTGCGCTCTCACAAGCGACGGCACCCCCGCCTGCTGGAACTACGTCTACGGCCGGGGCACAAAAAAGACTCCTCCTCCTCCGCCAGGTACTGCTTTCACTATGGCCAGTCCTGGTCATGGACACGTCTGCGGAATAAGAAACGGGGGATCATCCATCGAGTGCTGGGGGCACAACCAATTCGGCCAAGCCGGTCCGCCGGGTGACGCTTTCCAATTGGTCAGTTTAGGCCACAACTTTGTCTGCGGCCTGAAGACCAACGGTGGGGTGACCTGTTGGGGATATGACCCACATGAAGTCACGACCCACCCGCCCGACGAAAGCTTCGTTTCCATCGAGGCTGGAGGGCACCATACCTGCGGCATCAAAACGGACGGGGCAGTGCTCTGTTGGGGTAGAGCGGAACACATAGGAACCCCTGCAGAAGGTCCCTTTGAGTCCGTCTCCGCAGGGAACCTCCAAACCTGCGGGATCCGGCCCGACGGGTCCATGGCCTGCTGGAATGAGAAAGAGACTTGGGAGCAATCAGGAGGGCCGTATATCTCCGTGGGTGTGGGGGGGGACACTACTGCGCCGTCGAAACCGGCGGCCGTGCAGTGTGCTGGGGAAGCAACGCCGAGGGTCAAACCGATGCGCCGGATGGACCATTCGCATCAGTGGCCGCCGGATTTTACACCAGTTGCGGCATCCGGCCCGACGGTTCGCTGGTCTGCTGGGGAAATTACGTGCGGTAAGCCGAAGCCGCAGCGCGGCACGCATCTCTGTCTTCCCGAGCGCTCCCAACTACTCCCTGCGGCGGAAAAAGCTCCAGACGGGGCCGGTGAACCCGGGCAGAACATCGCCCCCGTCGAAGGTGTCGAATTCACTCAGCACCTGGGGCGGCTCACCTTGGCGGTAGACGGTGACGGCTACCGGCCCAGGGTCGGCCACCAGCGCCATCCGCACACCGTGGGATAGCCACATCATCGCCCGGCCCGTCGCTTCTCTATTGGAGTCACTGGGGGACTTGGCCTCCACTACCAGCTCCGGTGCCAATTATGCGAAACCCGTTACCCGACTCTCAACACGGCCTGGCGCTACCCACGCGACGTCTGGTCCGCCCACCGTATCGGGGCCTCGCTCCAGCAGGAAGCCAGACCTGCTGCTCACCTCGGCACAGTCGTTGTCGTCGGAGAAGTTACCGAGCAGCCTGCCAATCCTGGCGACCACGGCACCATGCAGGTCCCCAGGCAGAACATCCTCCGTCAACACCCCGCGGATGAGTTCGTGCTGCATATCGTTGTCAGACATTAGCAGCAACTCATCCGCAGTTATCAACGCTGGCCTTTTTGTCATTAACGCACTGCCCGTTGGTCTGGTTAGAACACACGTCTCGTATTTCTTAGCGTCCTACACGTTGGTGGGCACCGTGTCGCTCACGCCGTACTTGCGCTCCATCTCGTAAATCTCGCCCAGCCCGAGCAGCGACGCCACGTCCCAGCGGGTGGCGAAGCGCTTGGGGTCGACCGCTCCGGTGGCCTTCAGTTCCTCGAAGGAATCCTTGACCTGCTGGTAGATGAGCCAGATGGTGCTGCCGCAGATGGTGATCTTGTAGCCCAGATCGTTCAGCCCGTTGGTGTTCATCAGGTCGCCGTTGTACATCCGGGGCAGGTCGGCCATGTCCTTGGCGTAGTTGCGGATGTCTTCCTCGCTCTTGATTCCGTCCACGAACACCACGTCCGCCCCGGCCTCCACGTACGCCTGGCAGCGGCGGATGGTGTCCTCCCACCCCGTGACCGCGTAGGCGTCGCAACGGGCGATGATGACGAAATCCGGGTCCTTGCGGGCGTCGAGGGCGGCCCGTATCTTCTGTACGTGGTCTTCCACGGGAATTACCTGCTTGCCCTCGAAGAAGCCGCACTTCTTCGGGAACACCTGGTCTTCGATGTGAATGGCTGCCACTCCAGCCGCCTCGTATTCCTGCACCGACCTCATCACGTTCAGCGGGTTGCCATACCCCGAGTCCGAGTCGCAGATTACCGGAATGTCCACCGCGTTGGCGATGTATTTCGCGTTGCCCACCATCTCCGTCATGGTCAGCAAGCCAACGTCGGGAAACCCCCGCTCGGCGGCGGTGCCCGCACCGGTCATGTACACCGCCTGAAACCCGACCGACTCCGCTATCTTCGCATGCAGCGCATTCAGCACGAATGGGGCAACGACCATCTCGTCCGAGTTCAGCATCTGTCGCAGCTTGGTGGTGGCCTTCATCGCAAGTTCTCCTTTCTGTCTGGGCTGTCTGTTGCCCGAATCATACCCCAGCCCGAGCACGGGTGCTAATGCTATCTAGTGGGGTCGCACGCCTGAGATGACTCTGAAACCGGAGCCAAGTATACTTTCAGAGATGAATAGGAGAGAGAACGATGATACTGGACGTTGCTGAAAGAACCGCCGAACTATCGGAAATTTGCGGGCGCTTCCATGTGGCTCGTCTAGACCTCTATGGCAAAGCCGCCACAGCCGATTACTTAACGGAAAAGGACAGCCTGACGCTCCTGGTGGAATTCCAGTCCCTGCCCATCAGCGATTACTTCGATTCGTATTTCGGGCTGCTGGAATCGCTGCAGAGGCTCTTCTGCCTTCCCGTCAAATTGCTGACCGCAAATGCGATGGCGACAAATCCGTATTCCCGGCCCGTCGACGAGGCCGCCAAACTAAAGGTCTATGGAGACTGAATCCAGGACTTGCCTTAATGACGTTATATATGCAGCCCGAATCCTGAATGAATTTACAGATGGAAGGACGTTTTCAGATTACGCGAACGATCCTTTGTTGCGCTCCGCAACGGAAAGACAGTTCGGTATAATTGGGGAGGCCATATCCAGGCTGGCCAGAATTGACGAACCCACCGCCTCCCTAATTACCGACTACCGGCGAATCATCTCATTCCGCAATATACTAATCCACGATTATGACGCGGTGGAAGACCAGGTGGTGTGGTATATACTCCGGCAGAAATTGCCAATTCTGGTTCTCGAGGTTCACACCCTGTTGCAGGAATAGAGAGCTTCCCACCGCCACCAACCTCTAGCCCCACCGACCTACCCCCTTCCAAAGAACCGCCCGATGCCCCGTCGCTGCCCGCCCCGCTCTTCCCTGCCTTGCCGCATCTCCAGGCCCGGCATCTCGAACACCTAGCTAACCTCGCTGTGGAGCGGGTGGCTGTATAGCTGCTCCCATGACAGGTCGGCGGCCCAGCGGCCGTTGCCCCAGTCGTCCCCCGCTGCCTCCGACGAATAGCGCGTCAGCAGCAATCGCCACGGCAGCGCCATCTCCGTCATCTCCAGGCCAGACGCCACTCCCTCGGCGAACCGCACGGCGTCCATCAGTATCGCCTCCGGGAACGTCCCGTGTTCCAGCAGCGCTATGCCGGGGCGAAAGGGCTGGGATAGGTTCAACCCGATGGAATGGCTCTGCGCTGCCTCCATCGCCTTCTGCTGCAGCTCGAACAGCGGCGCCGGAGCCTCGAACTCCATCACCACGCTGCCAGTGGTTGAGACGGCGCTGATGCCGGAGCGGCTCAGCAAATAGGGCTTTTGGTCTGCTGTTTCGCTGGCAATGGCCTCCACCTGCGTCGCCAGGATTGACACGCGGTCATCCGGACAGGGAAAGAACGGCGTCAGGCGCATCCGCAGCATCTGCATCTCGGCAGCCCAGGCGGAGTACTGCCCACAGACAATCTGCCTGGCCTGGTACACCTTGGCGGTGAAGGAGGGCTGCAGCACCAGGTCGATTCCGTAGCGGACAGACATCTTACCCTCTAACCTCTCTGAGTTCCCGATAGCCCCGTGTGAGGGTTGGGGAAGGGCGGTCTCAGGACAATATGCCGGCCAGTTCCGGCAGGTTGGCGGTCTCCATGTCGGGGCTCTGGTCGGTGAACGGCGCGTAGGGTATGCCGTGGCGATCCACGTACGCGCCCCGCATCCCGGCGGCCTTGGCAGCCCGGATGTCCCACGCGTGGGCCGCCACGTGCAGGATCCCGCCCGCCTCCACTTCCAGCAGCTCGACGGCGCGGCGGTACACCCGCAGGTCAGGCTTGTAGCACCCCGCCTGCTCCACCGAAATCGTCCGGTGCACCGGAATGCTCAGGCTGCCCACGATGCGCTCCAGCATCGCCAGGTCGCCGTTCGACAGCACCGAGAGCGTGAACTTCCCCCGCATCGCCTCCAGGCTCTCCACCACGTCGGGGAACAGCGTCGCCTTCGCGTGTACGGTCAGCAGCTCCTCGATGTCTTCCCGGCCGTGCTCCAGGCCGATGCGCGAGAACACCTGCGACAACGTCGTGCGCCGCAGCTGTTCGAATGGCGTCCTTGGCCCTCCGAGGAAGGTATCGAACATCCCCTCGTGAAGGTAGGCCCACTCCCAGGTCCGCACCAGTTCGGCCGCGTCGACATCGCTCCCTCTCTCGCGCAGAAATCCTGCAAACGCCGGAGCAAAGGTGGCCTCAAGGTCCAGCAGCGTCCCGTAAAGGTCGAAAGTGATGACACTGACGCCAGCGGCGTTGAATGAGGTCATTACGAAACTCCGGCAAACCTTTGAGGGGAAACGTGCATTTTGCGGCCCGATTATAGCAGTAATTCGAGGGTAATTCGCTTGGCAACCACAAAGTGTCCCCGCGCTGGACCAGCCCGCCGGCCCCCGACGTGGCGCCCTGCAAGGCCTGCGCCGGAGTATCGCCGCTAGATGTCCACCAGCAGCCCGGGGTTCAGCACGCCGTTGGGGTCCAGCGCCCGCTTGGCGGCCCGCAGGGCCTCGGCGAACAACTCCGGCCGCTGCTCGTCGTACCACGGGCGGTGCAGACGTCCCACCGCGTGATGGTGGGTGATGGTGCCTCCCGCGGCCATGATCGCGTCCGACGCCGCCTGCTTGATCTCCGCGTACATCTCCAGTTCGGCACCGCGCCGTCCCATGCCCTCCCACGTGTAGTATGGCGCGGGCCCGTCGGGATATACGTGGGTGAACCGGCACGATACCGAGCCGCCTCCGCACACCCGGTTCAGCGCCTCCTGCAATGCGCCTCGCACCATCTCATCCATCGCCGGCCAACGCTCCCAGGTGATGGCCGTCTCCAGCGTCTCCGCCACCAGCCCCAGCCCGGTGGTGATGTTGCGCTGGTAGGGCGCGCCGATGAAGGCATTTCGCCACGCGCCCACGGCCCCCTGCCGACCCGTATCTCCGCCCGACGAATCGCCATCCCGGTCTCCCGGCGCGGAAATCCTGATGTCCTTCTCGGCAATGGTGCCCCCTGCGTCGCGGGCGATGGCCACGGCCTGCCGGATGTTGTCGTCCTGCGGCAACTGGTCGGATTCGAATCCGACAATCAGCAGGGCGTGGCTACCGTCCATGCCCGCCGCGTTCCGCGCCTCCCCCGGGTCCAGCAGCCGGCAATTGGCGGGCCACAGCTTCGCCTGCACCACACGACGTGCGCCCTCCGACCCGGCCATGAAGTCCGAGAACGTCACTCCCGCCGACGCCCGGTACTGGGGCCGCCCCTGGATTCGCATCCACGCCTCGGTGATGATGCCCAGGATTCCCTCGCTGCCAATGGCCATCCGGTCCGGGCTGGGACCCGCCCCGCTGCCCGGCAGTCGCCGCGACTCCCACACCCCCGTCGGCGTCACCATCCGCACCGACTCCACGAAGTCGTCGATGTGCGTGTGGTTGGTGGCGTAGTGCCCGCCCGACCGTGTGGCGATCCAGCCGCCCACCGACGAGAACTCGAAGCTCTGCGGATAGTGCCGGAGGGTGAACCCATGCGGCCGAAGCTGCGCCTCCAGCCCGGGCCCGTATGTCCCGGCCTGAATCCGCGCGGCCCGCGAAACGTCGTCAACCTCCAGCACCTGGTCCAGAGCCGCCAGGTCGATGGTGACGATGCCGTCGTACCCATCGGGAGGCTCGAATCCCGCCACGGTGGAGCTGCCGCCGCCGAAGGGTATGGCGGCGTACCCGTTGGACGAGCACCAGTCCAGCACTGCCGTAACTTCGTCCTCGGTGGTCGGGCGGGCCACCACGTCCGGCGGGTTCGGGAACTGCAGGTTGTAGGCACGGATGCGGTCGCGGAAGCTGCGCCCGTAGGTGTGCACCGCCCTGTCGTGGTCGTCCGTGGCGCAGATGGCGGCTAGCGACGAAGGCGGGGAGATACGCGGCGCACGAAGCCGCAGGTCTTCGGCCCGAGGCGGCGTTGCCGGCTCCACCGGCACGCCGTAGCGTTGCGACAGCCGGGCCGCCGCCTCTCGTATCTGCTGCTCGGTCGGCTCGTCCTGTTCCAGCCCCCAGGCCCAGAAACTTCTACGACTCACGGGAGCTTCCTCCTGTCCGCGTCACCGCCCCGACAGGGCAGACCCGGATCTCTTCAAGTTGGCTTGCGTTGGGTCCCCGATTCGCGGGGCTCGCACAAGCTCGGCCTCGACGACCGCACTCCGCGACATCCCTGAGCGTACCCTGACTACTCCACCATGTCGAAGCGTTCCGACTGCGGCGGCTGCGACCACAGTTCCTCGGCCCCCGCCATGGCGACGGCCCGCTCCGGGCTTGCCCGCCAGGCGTCATAGATGTCGTTGCTGTCCCACGTCACCAACGTGGAGATCTTCGTGGGGTCCGACAGGGAAATCAGGGTCTGCCTGCTGCCGAAACCGGGCGCCTTGCTCTGGGCCAGCCCATTGCCGTCCAGCAGTGTCTTGGCCTCCTCGATCTTGTCTGACTTGGCCCAGTGGTGAGTAAGCACACCTATCATCATCTTTCTCCCAATTCAGCAATTAAATAGAGAGATCACAGAGGCTGAAACTCACCCGATTCCGGCGTCCCTGTGTCCCCTGCAGTCGGTCCGGTTCTCTAATCACTCTCGCGGCGGATGCCTATGGCGCGGGCGAAGGCAAAGGCCAGTGCCGCCACAATCACGCTGAATACCGCGCCCATCTTGCCAGGATCCAGGAACTCCGTGCCAGCGTACGCCTTGTTGGCCACGAACAGCGCCACCGTCAGCCCCAGTCCGGCGATCATCCCTGCCACCATCAGGTGCCGCACGCCCATACCCTCGGGCAGCGGGAATCCAACCTTGGATACGATGAAGGAGAACAGCGAAACGCCCACGGTCTTGCCCACTATCAGCGACAGGAGGATCATGAAGGTTACTGAGTTGATGTTGCCGAAGGCCACGCCCGCGTTGGCCCAAGCGAAGAGAAACAGCCCCATATCCACCGGCAGCTTCAAGTGATGCTCAAACTGGTCAAGAACGCTGACCCTGTGGCCGTGGCTGCCTGCAGCATGGGCATGGACAATGGCTCCCTCTCCGTCCTCGTGTTCAGCGGCTTCCAGTTCGTTGGCTTCGTGTCCTGTTGCGTGCAGCGCGGGCAGGAAGGGCACGATGACCACCAGCGCCAGCGCCGGCTCCACTCCGGCCTGCACCAGTCCCGTCCAGCTCAGGCCGCCGGCGATCACAATGTACACCGGCCACCAGGTGATGCCGATACGCCGGAAGGCGTAGGCCGCGACCATGCCGCCCAGCGTCATCAGCAGCCACAGTGGCTGCACGTTGTCCGAGTAGAACACGGCGATGATCACCAGCCCGATGGCGTCGTCGGCCACCGCCAGCAGCAGCAGGAAGTTCACCGCCGCGTGCCGGGGGCCGAAGATCACCCGCGCCACCAGCCAGGCCAGCGCGATGTCGGTAGCCGTCGGGATGGCCCAGCCGTTGGCCACTTCGCTGAAGTCGTCTGAGCCGCCGTAGAACACCACCGCCATCAGGAAGAACAGCCCCACGGGACCGAACACGCCGCCGAGGGTGCCCATGATCGGGTTGATTGCCTTGGGCAGGGGGTTCAGCGCGCCGCCGGGCAGCACCGACTCGGTAATCTCCTTGGCGGCAATACCGAAGAAGAAGACCATGAACACTTCGTTAACCAGGAAGTGGACAGTTACATGTTTGCCAAAGATGAAGAAGTCATTCAGGTCGTGGTGCTCGCCGTGGTCTAGGAACGGGCCTTTGCCGAAGTTCCAGAAGTCGAACTCCACCAGTTCGTGGTAGCTGTGGAAGTCGATATTAGCCCACACCAGCCCAGCTACAACGCCGAGGATGAGGGGGATGGAGTATTCTTGGAGAAAGGCGATGAAATGGCGAATCTGCGCCACTGGAAACCCCTAGATACCAGGTATGAGGCGGCCACGGCCCGCCCGAAAGACGCCGCCGATTATACCATCGCAATTGATGGCTCCCAACCCCGCTTGAGGCTCGGAAGCACCAGCCAGAATGGCCTCAGGCGCCCGGTGTCATCTGCGGCCTCCATCCCCACGCCCCGCGCTCACCCGTCTCCTCTTGCCCTTCCGCGTTAGCATCCCCGCATCGATGTTCTCTCCAAGGCTCGCCATACCCGCAACCCCCGTCTTTCCCCGCGCAGGCGGGAATCCAAACCCCGGTCCTTCCTCAGCTAGAGTAATTCCTCGTGCCTTGAGACTTAACTGCCCATTGCTTTCACTCGTGATGTAGCATTAGAATATATGTACTATCACTGAACCGAGTCGGAACTGACCCGATGCGTGACCGGCCATCAGAATTCTCCTCTCCCAAAAGGGAAAGGGTCAGAGCGAGGGTGAAACCCTCCAAAAGTCGCCACCGTGCCCGCACCCCAAAGCTGAAGTGAACGGAAACGCTCGGAATTGCTCGGAAAATCCGATTTTCCTCCGTTTGCTTATAGCGTATGTGCGCCACCGCCCTCCAGTTCTAATACGCTACAAGAATTCGAAACTCTGGACAGGAGCGCACATGATTCCCTATGGCACACGTCGGTGGCTTCCACCCATCTGCTTGGTAGCCTTGATCGCTGCCGTTTGGGCGTTGCCCTACCGTCCCGACTGCGACTCCATGGCGTGGGGTGACGACCCGGCCATAGCCCGCATCGACAGCCAGTGCATCCTCCTTTCCCATTATGCCAACCGGCTCCACATCATAGAAACAACCATCAAAAACGCGGAATTTGGGTTGCTCATTGATGAACTCGCCTCCAATGATTACCAGCGACGCTGGAACGACCGTCTCAACTTCTACGGCTCCGAAACCATCGCGCTGGCGGATGCCATCAGGTACTCTGCCCTCTATCAGAGTGCGGTCGCCGACGGACATGCTCCCTCCCAGGAAGAGGTCTCGGCCCGCCTCGACCGGGACCGGCTCCGGTGGGAGAGTTTCCACGACGTCGTTCAGTTGGCGAGGCTGGCGCAGAATCAGGACCTTGCCGGATTCAGAAAACTGGCGGCAGAGACAAGGAACCCCGACATCGGAAGGATTCTAGAAGACCTGACTCCGTATGAGCTCATGGAGGCCATGAAAGGGGACGACTGGCGCCAACTGGAGCAATCGCTGAAAGAGGGAGAGGCTTACATCGAATCGTTTGGCCACCAACGCTACTGGCAGGAAATACTCCCGGCGAACCTGCGCCGCGAAATGGCAACACCCAAGCTGAAGGATGCGGTGTTGGAGGCCAGTTCCAACGGTCCTGACGGTCCTTATGTAGATGTCCCCCTCCTGGCGTGGCTGGCATACCAGGAGAGAGCATTCGAAGGACTGAACATCGAACTAACGCGTGCCGCTCCCTCGACCGTTTCGGTTGATGGTGCCCTGGCTTATCTGGCCGAGCTTCTGCAGGAGGAACAAGAGGAACTCAGCGAGGAATACAGTAGGCGGTTTGGACGGCGCTAGGAAAGACGGTGATCAGCGCCTTCGCCTCTGCGCCCGAACCCCAACTGAATTCTCCCCGGACCAAGCCGCGCCGTTTAGCATGAGCGGCTTGACTCTGTTCCCAAGGGGGCCGTGAACACCTTTCACCAGTTCTGATTTCTTAAAGCGTATTCAAACTAGAGCGCGATGGTGCACATACGCTACAAGGAAACGGAAAATCCGATTTTCCTCCCCGGCCGACCCAACAGGAGAGTGAAACCATGTACAACCTCAGCCATATCCGCCGCAGGTAGAAACCCTCGAGCGCAGGTTCGCCCCCGAGCTCGCCGTGATTCGCCTCCGACGATTGGCTGAAGAATTCTGCGACGACTGGGACGAAGCCGTCTCAGGGGATAAACCCGCGCCACGTCACGTCCTGGATGCGAAGATATCGGCCTTCATCCCCCGCATCCGCAAGGCCCGCTTCCGCCTGGACACCTGGATGGCCATGCGCAAGCACCTGGAACGCTGCATCGACGACAAGAAGCGCCCGGAACCCCGCGACGTCATGGGCAGCCTGCTGCCATGGGCCGCCAAGCGAGGCCTGCTCCACGCCTCCCTCAGGGACCGCACCGCTGAGGCGTAGCCGCCGCCGTCCTTGGCCTGCCGAAGCCTGTCATCCTGAGCCCAGCAAAGAATCTCGCCCAAACTTGTCCGAGCCCGTCATTCTCGCGCAGGCGGGAATCCAAACCCCGTCTACCCTCGCGCTCAGCACCTGTGGAGGCGCTGTCACCCCCAGCTCCTTCGCCATCCCGGCCCAATTTGTGTGCCGCGAAATAAAACGCAATAGCCCCGTCGCCGAGGCTGTTCCGGTTGACAAGGGTAGGGGCCTTTGCTACCATCGGCTGAATCTTGGGGCAATCTGCGCTGGGCATTTTTCTTTGCTCATCGCAGTTTCTGCCGAGCTGCCCGTCATTCTGGGCGAAGGAACCTGAATTAGTGGCTTTCGTTAGTGGTCTCAAGTGTCGCGAATGTGGGCGTGAGCAGCGCGCCGACCCCCTGAATGTCTGCGAGTTTTGCTTCGGACCCATGGAAGTTGTGTACGACTACGCCACCATATCCGAAGTCGTAAGCCGCGATAACATTGAGGCAGGGCCTCTGAGCATCTGGCGCTACGCCGACCTTCTCCCCGCCGACAGCAACAACCCAGTGGACATCATGGCGGGCTTCACCCCGTTGCTGAAGGCAGATAACCTCGGCAAGCGCCTCGGCCTCAACAACCTGTACATCAAGAACGACAGCGTCAACCCGTCGTTCTCCTTCAAGGACCGTGTTGTCTCCGTTGCCGCCACCAAGGCCCGGGAGTTCGGCTTCGAGACCATTTCCTGCGCTTCCACCGGCAACTTGGCTTGCAGCGTCGCCGCTCATGCCGCCCGCGCCGGCATGAAGGCCGTGGTCTTCATCCCCTCCGACCTGGAGCGCGGCAAAATTATCGGCGCCGCCATCTACGGCCCGACCCTCGTGGCCGTGGACGGCACTTACGACCAGGTCAACCGCCTCTGCAGCGAGTTGGCCGACAACGATGACTACCACTGGGCCTTCGTCAACATCAACATGAGGCCCTACTACGCCGAGGGCAGCAAGACCCTCGGATACGAGGTCGCCGAGCAGCTGGGCTGGCGTCTCCCCGACCATGTGGTCGTGCCGTCGGCCTCCGGCGCTATGTTCACCAAGATATGGAAGGGTTTCAACGAATTCGCCTGCCTGGGCCTGCTCGACGGCGTCGAGGGGAGTTCCTTCGGCCCTGACCAGAACACCGTCCACCACCCGGCAGTCACTACTCGCATGCACATGGCGCAGGCCGTGGGCTGCTCGCCCATCGTCACCGCTTGGAACAACGACGAGGCCCGCATAACGCCTGTACGGCCCGACAGCCTCGCCAAGTCGCTGGCCATCGGCAATCCGGCCGACGGCATCTATTCGCTGCGGGTCATTAATAACTCCGGCGGCTCGGCCTATGCCGTCCCCGAGGACAGGATAGTCAACGGCATCCGCCTGCTGGCCGAGACCGAGGGCATCTTCACCGAGACTGCCGGCGGGGTGACCGTCTCCGCCCTGGCCCACCTCGCCGAGAAGGGCGCCATCGGCCCCGACGAGTTGGCTGTCGTCTACATCACCGGCAACGGCCTCAAGACCCAGGAGGCCGTCGAGGAAGAAGTCGTCCATCCCCTCACCATCAAACCCACAATCACGTCCTTTGAGGCCGCACTGCAACGTTAGGATCTTGCCCCACTGGGATGGGACTGGGTCAGTAAATTTCTTTTCGTCTTTAGATTGAGGAGTACCCTGATGAGCATCATGGTTCGAATCCCCACCCCTCTGCGGCGCATGACCAACGGCCAGGATAAGGTGGAAGTGGAGTCCGGCAATCTGGGAGCCATGGTGGAGGAGCTGGAAGGCGCTTACCCCGGCCTGAAGGACCGACTGCTTGACGAGAACGGCGATCTCCGCTATTTCGTCAACATCTACCTGAACGGCGAGGACGTCCGCTTCCTCGACGGTCTCGACACCGCCACCACTTCAGGCGACGAGGTCAGCATCGTGCCGGCCGTGGCCGGCGGCCGTTAACGGCCCCTTCGAACAGTTCATCGGGAAACCCGTTCGTCCTGCGCCCGTTCGTCCTGCGCCTGTAAAAGGGATGAGCGGGTTTAGCTTGTCTCACAGCACTCCGTGAAATGACGCTCGGGATTTCGCTTGTCCCGCCGCACTCCTGTAGCGGCCCTAGGCGCGCCCCTGCATCCACCGCAGCTTTTGCTCCTGGCGGGCCGCCTCATCTGTGGGCCTGTAGCGGTCCAGAAAGCCCCGGCGATATTCGTCGAACCGGTCCTCCTTCACCGCCGCCCGGATACGCTCCATCAGCCGCAGCACGAATCGAAGGTTGTGCACCGACGCCAGCCGCAACCCCAGGATCTCCCTCGCGCGGAACAGGTGGTGGACGTAGGCCGCCGAGTAGTTGCAGCAGGCGTAGCAGTCGCACTCCTCGTCCACCGGCCCGACCTGACCGGCGTACCGCTTCTTGGTGACGTCGATGCGGCCGTCGGGAGTGAACATCGCGCCGTTGCGGGCCACCCGCGTCGGTAGGGCACAGTCGAACATATCGATTCCCCTCGCCACGCCCTCCACCAGGTCCTCGGGAGAACCAACTCCCATCAGGTATCGGGTCTTGTCTTCGGGCAACCGGTCGGCTACCTGGGCGGTGAACCCGTACAGTTGCTCCTTGTTCTCGCCAACTGCCAGACCGCCGACCGCATAACCGTCAAAGGGTGTCGAAGTGATTGCCTCGGCTGACTCGTCCCGCAGGTGGGGAAAGGTGCCACCCTGCACGATGCCGAACAGGGCCTGGCCCGGCCACGCGCCCGAATCGCGATGCACCCTGTGGCACTCGGCGGCCCAGCGGTGCGTGCGCTCCATCGCCAGGCGCACCTCCCCTTCGCTGGCGCCATAGGCGATGCACTGGTCGAAGCACATGATGATGTCCGCTCCCAGCCCCACCTGGTTCATCGTCGCCAGTTCCGGGGTGAAGTGGTGCTCGCTACCGTCCAGGTGCGACCGGAACCGGATTCCCTCGTCGCTGACTTTGCGCAGCGATCCCATGCTGAAGGCCTGGTAGCCGCCGCTATCTGTGAGAATCGGTCCGTCCCAGCGCATGAACCCGTGCAGCCCGCCGAAAGAGTCGACCATGCTGACTCCGGGCCGCAGATACAGGTGGTAGGCGTTGCCAAGCACCACCTGACCACCAACCTGGGACACTTCCTCGGGCGTCAGACCCTTGACCGTAGCCTGAGTCGCCACAGGCATGAACAGTGGCGTGGGCGCTGCGCCGTGCGGCGTGCGGATCTCCCCGGCCCGCGCCGTCCCGTCGGAGTGTTCAAGCTGAAAGGAGAAGGCGGCGATGGTCATTTCAAGTATCCCATGGACTGGATTTGCTTTATCATCTCATGGTCACTTTGCAGTATAGCCCAGCACAGGCATGAACGAATTTCTGACTACCCTCAGTTCCGAACAGTCCTTGCTGTGGGCCGTATTCGTGCTCGGCGTGGTAGCGGCCGCAGCACTGTCCCTGACCCTGTTCTGGGGGACGTTCTTCCGCGCGGCGGCGGTTCTCCGGCGAGGGCTGAGGCGTGGGTCATCGGCGGAAGAGGAAAATGTACTTCCCTAACGCCGACGTTGTAGTTCATCCGGCCCTGCTGGTGTTCCTCGGCCTCATCGTGGGGATGCTGGGCGGCTTCTTCGGCGTGGGCGGCGGATTCCTCATCACCGGCGGGCTGCTGGTGTTCGGAGTGCCACCGGTGTATGCAGTGGGCACCGGCCTGACGCTGGTGATGGGCACCTCCATCATCAACACCTTCAAGCATCGCAGCCTGGGAAACGTGGACTTCAAGCTCGGTGCGATCATGGTCACCGGCACCATCCCGGCCATCTTCCTGGCCGAGTGGGTGAACTCTTCGCTGGAGGCCGCTGGAATCGCCGGGCCGGTCATCCGCTACATATACGTCGGCTTCCTGTCGACCCTGGGGCTGTTCATCCTGTACGACTATTGGCGCACACGGCTCCGGGGCGCCACAGGCGAAGAAGAGGTTTCCACCGCCGGCCTAGCCCAGCAGGTGCGTTCGCTCCGCATACCGCCCCACCGGATTGGCATACCGGGGGTGGGCGGTATCTCAACCTACGTTTCGCTACCGGTGTCGGGGATAGAACGCATATCGGTCTTCGTTCCAGCGAGCATAGGCTTCGGCATCGGATTCATCGCCGGAATGTTGGGCGCAGGCGGTGGGTTCATCCTGATGCCAGTGCTCATCTTCGTTCTGGGCATACCCACCACCATAGCCATTGGCACCGACCTGTTCCAGATAATAATCACTGGCTCGGTGGGGAGTTTCGCTTACGCCCTGTCCGACCGCGTGGACCCCACGATGGCGGTGCTGATGTTGGCTGCGGCGTCCATAGGCTCTCAGTTAGGGGCCAGCGCCACCCGCAGCATAGAGCCGTCGCGCATCCGCTTCCTGTATGGCCTGCTGATACTGACCGGCGCCGTGGCAGTGGCGCTGGAGGAAATATCGCAGGCTGTCCCCGGCGCGTCGGCCCTGTCCACAGTTGCGTCGGTAGTCCTGCTGGGCAGCGGTGGCGGCATGTGCCTCCTGCTGCTGGGGTTGATGCTGAAGGAACGAAGGCGCAGGACTTCAAGCCGCAAGCCGAGCAGCCTCTAGCAGCCTGTCCGAGGATTAGATTTTGGAGACGAAAAGCGCCACTGTCTAATCGCATTGGTGACTAATAGGCTCAAATAAAACAGTAATCAGAATAATTGACGTTGTTAAAGACGATTTTCGCTTAGAACATTGTTTCTCGGACAGGCTGCTAGTCCGTCAAGTCCCGCACGGTGCGTTCCACCAGCTCCCAAGGCACGTCCTGACGCACTACGGAGCGGCCCACGTCCTCCAGCATCACCCAGCGGTTGGTGCCGGACTGCACTTTCTTGTCCAGCGACATCGCTCGCAGCACGTCCTCAGCGGGGACCCCCGGAGCACTGACGGGCAGGCTGAAGCGTTCCAGCAGACGCTGCTGCCGGTCCACGATAGCTGAGGACATCAGGCCCATTTCGGCGGCCATGCGGGCCGCGCCCATCATACCCACAGAAACGCCTTCGCCATGCAGGAAACGGCCGTACTCTGTGGAAGACTCCAGCGCGTGACCAATGGTATGGCCGTAGTTGAGCAGGATGCGGATGCCCAGCGTCTCGCGCTCGTCCTGGCTTACCACCTCGGCCTTGATGGCCATGCTGCGCCGGATGACTTCGGCGGATACCTCGGGGTCCACTTCCATCAATGCCTCGGCGTGCTCCTCGAACACGTCCACCAGCTCGGCATCGAGTATGAAGCCGTGCTTGATGGCCTCGGCCCAGCCCTCGGCCAGCTCCCGCTTGCCCAGGGTCGACAGCGTGGAGGCGTCGGCGAACACACCTCGCGGCTGGTAGAAGGCCCCGACCAAGTTCTTGGCCTGGGGCAGGTTGATGGCCACCTTTCCGCCGATGGAGGCGTCCACCATCGCGGCCATGCTGGTGGGAACCTGAACGAAGGCCATCCCGCGCAGGTAGGTGGCGGCCACGAAGCCACCAAGATCGCCGGGCACCCCGCCGCCGACGCTGACAATGGTGTGACCCCGCTCTGCTTTACGCTCGGCCAGCCAACCATAGATTGCCTGAGCCAACTCGAAGCTCTTGCTGGACTCCCCGGCAGGGATGATAAAGCAGTGCGCTGGAATTCCCGCTGCCTGCAACGACCGCTGCACCCGCCTCCCGTAGGGATTCATCACGTTTTCGTCGGTGATGATGTAAGCAGCACCGCTTACGCCCACTTCCACAAGTCGCTCGCCCAGACCATCAAGAATGTCCCAGCCCGCCATCACGGGATAAGAGCCTCCGGAATGGTGCACCGTGGCGGCGAGGTTGGGGTCGGTAACATTGGCGTCGGCGTTGGGCATGATCGTCGCTCCGTTCAGCTTTTGCGTAATATATGATGCCTTCTCAGGATAAAGGGAAACCGCAGATGCTTACAATCTCCCCCGCCACCCCCTGCGACGTGAGCGCGTCAGTCTCGACCGTGTGGTGGGCCTGTGCGTATGCAGGGTGTCTCTGCCCCAGCAACTCCGCGATGCGCGCCTCCGGGTCGTCCACCGCCAGCAGCGGGCGGATGGGGCCGCCCCCATCCTCCTCCTGTACTCGCCGCAGGATGGTGGCGGGACTCGCCGACAGGAAGAACACCAGCCCGCCCGCGAGCATCACCTCACGGTTCTGCGCGTCAACGAAGGAACCACCGCCCGACGCTATCACCTGTCGTTCCCCCGCGCACAGATCGGCGATGACCTGCCGCTCCAACTCTCGGAAGGCCGGCTCCCCGTCCTCGCTGAAGATGCGGTGGATGGGCTTGCCCGCGCGGGACACGATCACGTAGTCGGCATCCACCAGCGTCCAGCCGGTCCGCTCGGCCAGCGCCCGGCCCACGCTGGTCTTTCCAGATGCCATGAAGCCCACGAGGATAATGTTTCGGGGCGGCGTTGCCATCTCGATGCTGTGGCCTGCAGTCAGTCGGGCAGCCGCGTCAGGTGCATCCGAGAGCCGAGGCTGGTGTCGGTGTCGAAGTACAGCACCTGCTGGCCGATGGAGTTGGTGGCAGGCACGTCAGCAATGAACTGCAGCCCGCGATGCTGGCACTCCGGCATACAGGTGGGGATGTCGCCCACCGCGTAGCCCACGTGGTCCATCTCGTGGATACCATCGGGAATGCTGGAAGGGTCGCCCGGCTCGATCAGCTCTACCTGCACCTGGCCAAAATTAACGAAGGCGTTGCGCCCGCCCCGCCGCGAGGCTCCGCCACCCACGTGCGTACCCGAGAACCGCTGCACGTACCAGTCAATGGCCGCTTCCAGGTCCCTGACCAGGTAGCCCGCGTGGACGATGCGCTCCACATCCAGCCCCTCGCCGTCCGGGCCCGACGCCGCTGGTGCCATCTGCGTCAGGTGCACCAGCGTCCCGTTGGTCGTCTGGGAATCCAGATAGTACACCTGGTGGCCAAAAACGTTGACGAAGGGATCTTCGCTGCCGAAGGCGAACCCCCGCGCCCTCAGCTGTTCCGCCGCCTGCTCGATGCTCTCCACCACGTACCCGACGTGGTGCATATCCAGTATCTTGCTGCCGACCACGGACTTGTCGTCGGGCTCGATTATTTCGGCCTCTGCCTGCCCGAAGCGCAAATAGGCGTTGCGCCCACCACTGGGCACAGCATAGCTGGGCGACAGCGGCCCGCCGCCGGCATTGACCGCGCCAAATGATCTTTCGAACCACGCGACGGCGGCCTCGAGGTCGGACGTCAGGTAGCCGATGTGCTGAATCTTGTCGAACATACCCTATTCTCCGTGGGCGGGTGTCGCCAGTTTCTCAGGCAACGCTCAAGCTGAGGACGCACGGATGTGCGTCCTCGTGCTCAGGTGTTTTCCTTGTCTAGCAGCTCGTCGGCCGCGCCGGGGCTGGAGCATAGCCGGAGGTGGTGCAGAACTCGACGCGGTTGCCGTCCGGATCGTGAATGAACAGGAACGCCTGCCCATCGTAGCGCACACCCTCGCGCTCGATCTCGAAGCCGTTGGTCTCCAGGGTGGCGCGGGTTCCCTCAAAGTCCTCGACCTCGAAGGCGTGATGGATGCGGTCGGGCTTGGCTGGCGCTTCCTGCGTCTCAATCAGGTGCACCATGATGCCGCTATCCAACTGCAACCAGGTAATTTCCGGGTTGTCGACCTGGCTCTCAATCTGCTTGATGCCCAGCAGGTTGTTGTAGAACTCCATGGCGCGTGCAGTATCCTTCACCATGGTGGTGACGTGGTTGATCTTGTTGGTGGTAATCAGTCCGGGCATACAGCCCCTCCTAGTGTCTCAAATTCTGCTTCCAGATTATGCCACAGCCTCTACTACCGGGCTACTCGCCCTGCCCTTGCGCCCCAGGCAATCGCGTCTTGAACGCCTGAGGCCCTGTAATCCGTCTTTCTCGCCCAGGCGGGAATCCAAACTCCCGTCTCCCCCAAACCGTCATTCCCGCGCAGGCGGGAATCCAAACCCCGTCACCTGTCTATTGGACCACCTGATTTGAAACCCTTCTTGGTGACTCTTGCCCCTTGCCATGGCCGGGTAACGGGTATTAGAATATGTGTACCAATAAGAGACGCCAACTGTTTCGGACCCTTCGAGACCCATATCCCTCGACCCAGGGAGCCCGACCAAAAAATCTCTGTGCTCTCTGTGCCCTCCGTGGTAAATGAACCCTTCGGCGTAATTGGCTCTCAAAGGAGAATCACTTATATCCTGTACATCCTGTGCATCCATGTAAAAAACCTCCGTTACAGCGCCACCATCACCCGCCGCTGCAAACCTGCCAAGATCGGAAATGTTCGGAAATGAGCGGGCTGTGAAATTACCCCGGCAACCCAACCATTCAGGAGAGTGAACCCATGTATTCCTTCAACTCTATCTGGGGCCGCATCAGACACCTACAGCGTCGCCTCGCCAAGGACCTCGCCATAATCCGACTCCGCCGCCTCGCCCAGGAATTCTGCGACGACTACGAGGAGGCCGCCTCCGACGACCCGCCCGCTTCCCACCTCGAGCTCGATAGGATGGGCTCGGCCTTCATCCCCAGCATCGGGAAGGCCGGCTTCCGCCTCAGCACTTTCATGGCCCTGCGCAAGTACCTCGAACGCTGCCTCGATGACAAGAGGCTCCCCACCCCTCGCGACATCGTCGGCAGTCTCCTGCCCTGGGCCGCCGAGGGTGGCTTCCTCCGAGGCTCCCTCTGGGTGAGGAACGCCTGCTGAACGCACTTGGTCCGTCGCCGTCGGGCCTGAAACAGGGCAATCGCGTCTCGAAGCCGGAGTCGTTGTAACCCGTCTTTCCCGCTTAAACGCCGGAGGTCCCAAATCCCGTCTTTCCCGCGCAGGCAGGAATCCAAACCCCCGTCTTCCCTCGCACCCGGAACCCAAAACCGAAGACCCAAACCCCAAGGAAGCAGTGTCACTCCCATCTCCACCGCCATTTCGGCTTGATTTGTGTGCTGGGAAATAAGACGCGGTCGCCCTGCCTGTCGCCGTAATCTTGTAGAGCATATACTTGCATGATGAGGCGTCGTTCTCGAAAGCCTTCCGTCCTGTTGGCACGAATCCGTGCTATCGACCTGCGCTCCTGCTCCGACTCCGAGTTGCGGGACTCATTTGGGCGACTCCGATCGTTCCAGAATGGTGCAGACGCGGACGAGGTCCTTTGCAACGCCTTTGCCATAATTGCTGAAGCCGTTGACCGTAGACTGGGAGCGCGGCGAGCGTTCGATTCTTATTTCATGGAGGAGCATCCGCTGAATCCGTCCTCCAGGGACTCGGTAGCCATCTCCGAAGCAGCATCGGAAGTAGCTGAGCAACGGCGATATCTACGCGACGGAGACATATTTCTGCCCGCCGGGTTCTATGACGCAATTCGACGCGTTGATAGTGACGGCGAATTGTCCTTCCGCGCCACCGACGAGCAACTCCTTGCAGCCATTCACTTGTTCCTGGGTAAGGTGGTCCAGATGGACGCCGGGGAAGGTAAGACCGTAGCAGCGGCTTTCCCCGCAGTTCTTCACGCCCTGCACGGGAACACCGTCCACTTGATCACAGCCAATGACTACCTTGCGGACAGGGATTCAAAGCTGCTGGAACCGGTCTACCGCTCACTGGGGCTCAGCGTGGGAGCCGTGCTTTCACACATGGAGGGAGCCGAAAGGCGGCAGGTGTATGGGCGAGATATAATCTACGGCTCCATGAGGGAGCTGGGTTTCGACTTCCTTCGCGACAATCTGCATACTGAGACTGGGCGGCGCGTGCAGCCACCCGTAGGATTGGGATACAGCGTCGCAATCGTGGACGAGGCTGACCATGCCCTGATCGACGAAGCCTCAACTCCCATGATCCTCTCAGGCAACCCAGTCGGCAGCGCCAGGGCAGCTGTTCGGGCCGACCGAGCTGTTCGGGAGTTGATTGGCTGCCAGCGCAAGATAGCCCAACAGCTCGCGCAACACCTTGAAGGTGACGAAACGAAGTCATCAGAAGCCGACCGGGGTGCGGCCCGCCTCCTGTTGGCCGACCCCGACAGCCCCGAGGTCAAACGGCGCTTCGCAGCCCAGCCCGAAAGGCTAAGGAAGGCGTGGAGGTGGGCGGAAGATGACTACGATGCATTGTCGGAAGGGCTGTTCTACGTCATCCACCCCGGGCAACGATTCGTCACCCTGACCGACATGGGCAGAGACTTTTTGGAAGAGGGACTGGGGCCGCTTTACGATGGAGCCTCGGCGGCAAATGGAGAGCGTCGGCGGCTTAATATTACCCGAAGGAGCGCGCAACGCCAGGCGAGCGCCCTTAACCGTAGCCACAGCATAGCCAACCAAGTGCTTCAGTCGTTGCGGGGGCACTTGCTCCTGAAACGCGACGCTGATTACTTGGTAGGTGACGACGAAGTGGTTCTCATCGACCAACACACCGGGAGGGCCAAGCCGGACAACATCTACCAACACGGGCTCCAGGCGGCGGTGGAAGCACGGGAAGGTGTGAAGGTTCGCCCCGAATCGGAAACGTTGGCGTGGATTTCCGTGTCGGGGTTCGTCAGCCGCTACGGGCAGGTCTCGGGCATCACTGGTACCGCCCTTCCGGCCGCCGAGGAGTTCAGGCGCAGATACGGCCTCGAGGTGGCCGTGTTGCCACCGGTCAAAGCATCCAGGCGGACCGTCTTCCCGCCCAGGGTCTATTTCTCACGGGACGACAAGATTGCTGCGATAGTTTGCGCGGTCGCCGACCACCACCGGATGAGGCAGCCGGTGCTGGTGTCGGGCCGAACGGTAGAGCAATCGGAGGATCTGAGTCGAGAGCTGTCCGGCTGTGGCATTCCCCACAAGCTGCTCAACGCGGTTACATCGGCATCAGAAGCCCGTATTGTTCAAGAGGCGGGAAATTTCGGAGCAGTGACGGTTTCGACGGCTATGGCCGGAAGGGGAACCGACATCGTCCTCGAGCCAGGCTTGACCGAACGGCTCGCTCAACGGTGCGTAGCGATGATACAAGCAGCGCTGTCGGAGGGAGCAGCAATTGTCGACGTCCTATGTCCGTCGTTGGAGCACGCA
The DNA here is from genome assembly GCA_965261355.1 of Dehalococcoidia bacterium. Taxonomy (GTDB): domain Bacteria; phylum Chloroflexota; class Dehalococcoidia; order Lucifugimonadales; family UBA3495; genus VXOI01. The sequence continues at coordinate 2,548,149 of OZ253464.1, forward strand.
GCCGTGTTACTGGCGGTCCTGGAACACAATGGCCTTTCCTATGAAATCAGCACTCTCGGAGAAGGGGTGTGCCTCTCGGTAGCAGGCGAAGATGGAGATGGCCGGTCTCGGATCCAGTTCGCCCTGGGATTGTGCGTCATCGGAACTGAGATATACGAGTCGCGGCGCACTGAGTTGCAGCTGCACGGGAGGAGCGGCCGCCAGGGGGAATTCGGGCTGACGCAGACCTTCCTGTCCCTGGAAGATGGTTCTCTCTCCCTCCACGCTGACGCAATTCTCAAGCTGTCAGATTGCCAGCAGACCGACGACGCTGGGCGCGCCTTCTTCACCGGACCGAAGGTGTCGCGGGTCGTGGAGAGACTGCAGGCCCAGGCTGATTCTGAAGAGGAAGCCGTGCGGGGGCTGCTGCACGACTACGCCGCAGAGTTCGATCGTCAGACACACCTCTACTACCGGCGCCGCAACGAGTTTGCTGAAGCGAAGGCCGTCCATGACCTCTGCCTGACGGCGGCGAACCGGGTCGCCTCACGCCTCGCAGCGGCACATGTGGGAACGGAAGCGGACGAGGACTACCGGCATAAGTTCCGTGGCATGGCCGAGGAAGCGCGGCTGGACTATGGCGTCGACTGCTCGGCCCTGTTCGGTTGCGACCTCTCTCTTTTACCCGCAGAGTTGTCGCATCTGTTTGTCGCGCGGCTGGAAAGACGAATGGTCGGCATTGACGAGAGGGCCCTAGACCGGATGGCTCGGCTGCTATTTCTGCAGGCGTGCGGCGAGTTTTGGCCACGGCACCTGGACACCCTGCGAGATCTGATGGCGTCGCAGATGCTCAGCGGGATGGGGCACAAGTCGGCCGTGGCCCAGTACATTGCACGCTGCCAGGACGCCTGGCGGGACTTTTGGACGACGGTGGATGCAGAGTTCGTTTCGCGCCTGATGACCTGGGCCCCGTTCCCTCAACCGGAGGAGCAGCAGGTTCTGGCAAGTCGAGAAACCGAGGCCCTGCTAGCCCAAGACGCTTCCTCTCCTATATGATGGACAGGCGTTTCGAGACTGCGTTGGGGTAGACGAAATGGCGTGGCGAAAATTCAAGCTTGGCACGGCTCTTTCACTGGGCGGCATCGTTGCCGCCGGCCCGCTGCTGGCTGCGTGCGGAGGACCGTCGTACGATGCGTGGGCGGCCACCGACGGCGCCGCCGGTCGGATAAACCTGGACGACGTTCAGGAAGCCTTCAAGAACTCCAAGAGCCCCACCGAGTTTGAGGAGCGGGTTAACGAAATCTACGAAGGCGATGGCCTGATCCTCATTCGCGCCAAGCAGGACGGGGATGCCCTAACCCTGGAAGGCTGGGAAGACCTGAACGGCGACAACACCATCGATGACGCGCAAGACGACCAGCTTTTCTCCATAGTCAAGGACACCAACGACGGATACGAGATGCGGGGCTACCACGGCAACGGCTACTACAACAGCCATTGGGGCCCCGGCGACTTCCTCTTCACCTACCTGCTCATTTCGGCGGTCACTCCCCGCTTCGGCTATTACTACTCCACGCCAGCTTCCCGCGGGCCAGTGCTCCAGAACCAGCGAACCACCTACCGAAACTCGTCGGCCTACAACAGCCAATCCCAACGCAACGCGACCTACAACCAGAGGCAGTCGACCTTCGCTGGTTCCCGGTACCAGCAGTCACGGAGTAACGTCAGTTCCAACCGCAGCAGCTACCAGTCCACGCAACGCAGCACCGGCGGCTTCAGGACCAGCAACACCATCACGCGTTCCAGTTCCGTCCGGTCGTCCTCGGGAGGCTTCGGCGGTTTCGGCGGCGGCGGAGCGATGCAAGTTCGCCGGAGGTTCTAGGCATCGCCTGCGGCGACAGCCCCTTCGTTCTCCGCGCTTCCCTGGAAGGGATGGAGGCGGAGGACTTCCTGCTACTGGATATGCCGGCGCAATGGCGCCTCCTCTCCGTGTCCCAGCTTCTCGACCGGGCATTCCCTGTTGACCTCGATGAACAAAGTGAGCTAACTGCACGGTTCGACCTCCGCGCCAATCCGGACCTCCCCGACATCTACGCCGTATTTCTGGCTGCCTGCGACGAATGGCGTGATTGGCGATGCGCCCTGCATATCACAACAGGCACCGGAAAGGCTGTGGAACTGGACGCCCCGGCTTCCCGGTTCATGTTCACCGACGACGACGAACCAGTGGTCTCGCTGCACCTGCGGCAGGAGTACCGGGCGCTGGAGTACGCCGTGAGGCAAGGGTTCTGGTCCAACAGGGATCAACTGCTGGACTGGATGGGTCTTCTGTCCACGCTGTATTTCATCGACAAACACGAGGTCCAACTGGACCTTTCCGTTGCCGAGGACGGTCCGCAGGGCCTGCGGCGAGCCATTGAATCGCTGCAGTCCGACGGCCTGATCTCTGTTCGGGCCGGGACCGTCGCGGATGAACCTTCTCCCATCGTCATCACGAGGGCCGGGCGGAGGTTCATCGCCTCGCTGCTAGGCGAGACGGAAGAACTCATCGACCAGTTCGACCATTACAAGGACACAGTCATCGACGCAGCCGTGGACATCGTAGAGTTCGATACGGGCCACGGGGCCGACCTGCGGGTGGAGGCGTTCCTGGCCGAGGGCGCCGACCCGGTGCGCGCCGTGTTCCTGTTGCGCCTTTACGACGGTTCCATCGACCACCGCCTCGTCGACTGGCAGGACGCGTTGGAGGACGAAGGCTTCTTCGGGGGCATCCTAGAGCCGGTGGTGAACCGGGACGGGGCCAGTCCAGCCGAGATGGAGCTGGTCATCGAGAGCGGCCTTTCCCTGCTGGAGGAGCGGCAGGAACAGGCGCGCCGCGAGGCGGCGGAACGGGAGATCCTGAGGCAAGCAGACGGGTAGACGGGGGTTTGGATTTCCGCCTCCACGGAAATGACGAGTTGGTCTGGGATGACAAGTTGCGAGGCCTCCGGCGTTTAAGACGCGATTGCCTTGGGCCTCCTCCTGTGGGAGAGGGAAATTAAGCCCCGCTGTCAGATGGCCACAAACAGAATCAGGGCGGAGCTGATGACCGCCGCACTTTCCACAAAGGCGACGCCCACGTTGCGCCCGCTGGCCAGAGCGTCGGAGATACGCACGGTGGGCAGCAACACGAGGTCGACCAGTAACCGCATGACGTAGAGCAGCACGAAGCCCAGCACGCCAAAGACCAGGAAGGCGGCGATACTCTCGCCCCAGCCGGCGAAATCGCCGAAGACTGCCTTCAGCGTCACGACGCCGATGGCTATCAGGTTGCCGCCCAGCGCAATACCCACTGCCGGATTGTCGCCCTCGATCTCGTCGTGGATGTTGAAGGGGGTGGTGAACTCATAGGCGAGGGAGAAGGCTACCAGCAGGACCAGACCCATGCCGAAGAAAGCAAGGGCCACCAGGACCGCTTGGCCCTCGTTCAATGTGCCGCCGCCGGCCACCGCGCCTGCGATCAGCAGCCCGGTTGCGACGTACATCCCGAACTCGGCAGCCCCGGCCCCGACGTTCTGGTCTTCCACCACTTCCTTTTCGAGATGAAACTTGTACAGTATCAGCCGATCGAACAGGACGCGCACGAGGTTCAGGGCCACGATTCCGCCGAGCGAATACAGGAACACCCGAAGCGCTTCCTCGCCGAGTTCCCAGTTAAAGCCGAGCTGGTCCGCGGCGCCCAATTCGGATAATTCGGCGTACGAGAACCATCCGCCTCCGGTAAGAGGCTGGTACAGCACCCCAAGGAACACGAGGATAACAGCCAGGAAATAGCCACTCAGCCGCAAGGCCACGGCCAAGTTGGCCTTTGCGACAACTTCCTCGTCCACGCGGTAATTGCGGGTTACGACGTCCCTTGCCAGCTTGGCGAGGGCCAGTACAATCAACCCCTCGGCTACGAACACCAGCCCGCGGGGGAAGGCCTGCAGCGAGTCTATGAATGATTCGATCATTGCTTCCTCGTTGGCCCTGAGCCTCTTGGAGAGGCTGTCCGCTCATCCTTTGACGAGTTCAGGATGGGCAAACCAGCGGGCCGTGCGATTCAGGAGCCGGTGCGCTCGCCCTTGTACAAGGTAACCAGGTCAGGGGAAATGACTTCGCTGAACACCGCCTCGAACGGGCGACCTTCTCTCTTGGTGATGGACAAGGTCCAGTCGCCCCCTTCGGTGATGAAGTCCCAGTGGTAAGAGGCCTCGCCGGGCCCGCGGCAGTCCTGGAAGAAGGAGACCTCGGAGCTGGTTCGATAGCGATAAGTGTCTCCCTCGATCTCGACGAAGTTGTCGATTGAGTGCTCTTCGTCGAGCTGAATGAGGTCGTCTTCCGAAAGGCCGGTGATGCTGAGGCCGAGCGGCCCCTCGTCGGGGGTCATGGTTACGAAAAGGTCGCTGCCGTCGGTCCAGTCGATCCAGAGTCGGGTGTCACCATCGACGCAGAGCAGCTCGTACCAGGTATCCGATGGGGTAACGTAGCGGTGAATGCGCTCAATGTAGAAGTGCCGGTACTCGTACTCGAGGGACATTCCGAAGAACATAAGGACATCGCCGACGCGGGCGGCTCGGATGCTCTCGTCGGGCGGCGGGCCAGCGGGCTCGCGTCGCTTCTTGCCCCGGCCGAACAGTGAGCGCAGCATATGGCAGCCTCCGGCGGGCCGAGGCGCCGCCAAAACTCTTTTCAGGCAAGATGAGTGTACTCAGGGCGTGGAAGGAGGTCAATCGACGCCACTGGGCGGCCTGTGTCAGGATTCCAAGCGAAAGGCTCCGATATCCAGGGCAATCGCGTTTTATTTCTGGGCACACAAATTGGGCCGGAATAGAGGTGGCGGTGAAATTGACAGTACTTCCCTGGGTTCTAGCAGCCCGTCCGAGAAACAGGGTTGGCGAGTTACTGAGGGTATGATGGTGCGGAGCATCAGACGAGCGGAGCTGTCAATGAGCAAGACCTACCTTCCCTACGATCCGGACCAGCAGTTGCTGCTGCCGGCGGCCCTCCAGGAATGGCTGCCTGAGGAGCACCTGGCCTATTTCATCTCCGACGTCGTGGACCAGTTGGACCTCTCGGACATCACCGCCCGCTACGAGGGGGAAAGGCGGGGCGGCCCGCCCTATCATCCCAGGATGATGGTGAAGGTGCTGCTCTACGGGTACTGCGTCGGCGTGGCCTCCTCTCGTCGCATCGCCCAGCGGCTGCACGAGGACATCGCCTTCCGGGTGCTGGCGGCCAACAACACGCCGGACTTCCGCACCGTCTCCGACTTCCGGAAGGACCATCTGGAGGCGTTGGGGGAGTTGTTCCTGCAGGTGCTGGCGTTATGCCAGCAGGCAGGACTGGTGAAGCTGGGGCACGTGGCGCTGGACGGCACCAAGGTGAGGGCCAATGCCTCCAGGCACAAGGCGATGAGCTACGGGCGGATGAAGGAGAGGGAGGAGCGGTTGCAGGCCGAGGTGGACGAGTTGCTCCGGAAGGCGCAGGAGGTGGACGAGGAAGAGGACCGCCGGTACGGGAAGGACAGGCGTGGGGATGAGTTGCCGGAGGAACTGGCCTTCCGGGAGGGACGGTTGCGGAAGATAAGGGAGGCCAAGGCGGCGCTGGAGGCCGAGGCCCTGTCGGAGGCGGAGCAGGCTGAGTCCGAGGGACGGAATCATCCCGGGGTGCCTGATGACAAGGCGCAGCGGAACTTCACCGACCCGGACTCCCGGATCATGCCTGGCCCGGGAGGGAGGGACTTCCAGCAGTCCTACAACTGCCAGGCGGTGGTGGACAGCGAGCATCAGGTGATCGTGGCGGCCTGTGCCACCGATCAGCCCTCGGACAAGGGTCAGGCCGTGAGCATGATTGAGGAGGCCATCCTGAACGCGGGCGCGGTGCCGGAAGAGGTATCCGCCGACGCCGGGTACTACTCGGCCAAGGAGGTGGATGGGCTATACGACCTGGGAGTGGACCCGTTCGTTGCGCCGGAGAGGACCCGCCACGGCTGGGTGCCGCCACCGGCGCCCCTTGGCCCCATACCCGAGGGACTGTCAGCCAGGGACCGGATGCGGCGCAAGCTGCGGACGAAACGGGGCAGGGAACGCTACGCCCTCCGGATGGAGACGGTGGAACCGGTGTTCGGCCAGATCAAGCAGGGCCGGGGATTCCGGCAGTTCCTGCTGCGGGGTCTGGCGAAGGTGAACCGGGAGTGGCTGCTGATCTGCGCCGGGCACAATCTGCTCAAGCTGTTCCGCTTCGGGGCTGGGATGTCCGGCAAGGTGTGGGGCAAAGGCGCCACTGGGAACAACAGGGAGACGTGCCGGGTCATGGGCAGTGGGATTTTCAAGAGACAATCGGCATGTTCCTAACCGCACCACGCAAGAACTGTTGCCGCTGGGCAATCCCGGCTGACCGACACCGCCAGTCGGTCAATCCTCAGACGGGCTGCTAGGTGCGGCGGTAGACAGGGGTTTGGATGCCCGCCTACGCGGGAATGACGGGTCACAAGGCCTCCGGCGTTTAAAACGCGATTGCCCTGCACTGGGCGGGCTGTGGCAGGATTCCAAGCGAAGGGCTCCGATATCCACCTTCCCTCGTAGGAGTGTAACCTTTTGTAACATCTTGTAACATTCCGGCCAAGGGTGGGTGATTGCAGGGCAATCGCGTTTTATTTCTGGGCACACAAATTGGGCAGGGATAGAGGTGGCGGTGAAATTGACAGTGCTTGCTTGGGTTCTGGGGACTGGGTTCTGGGTGCGACGGTAGACGTGGGTTTGGATTCCCGCCTGCGCGGGAATGACGGGTCCCAAGGCCTCCGGCGTTTAAAACGCGATTGCCCTGTGGGTGATTGGAAGTCGGGATGGCCTGCAAAAGCCGGGAGCATCCGGGGTTCCAATGTCCCGAATTTCTCTGGGCGTGTAAATTTATGTCAACTTTTGTAAGTTTTCGCCCAGATGGTCCCTGAGCACGAGTCGTCATTGCCTGCAAATCAGATACCATAAAATCAGATACCATCAATTCAGCTACCATCATCAGTAACCATGTTATAGGGGTGCACTCGACCCTCGCAACGGGACAATGTCACTGGGGGCGCCTGGGGACCGTCCGATGGCTCGCAATTCACCGTACACGGCACTACGACTGGCGTTGATTCTCGCGCTGGTGGCGGCCTGGTTCGGCTGGCCAATGGACCGAGGCCATGCCTGCTCGTGCGTTGACTCCGGCTCTCCCGCCGAGGCCTGGGAGCGTTCCGCCGCAGTGTTCGCGGGCAGAGTCGTCTCAATTGACCAGAGCATCAGCCAGACCGGATGGAACTCAATCACAGTCGAGTTCGATGTCAGCACCGTGTGGAAAGGCCCCGGCCAGAGGACGATGCGGATGACGAACCCAGGCATCAACAACAGTTGCCATTTCCCCTTCCAAGAGGGCATCGAATACCTGGTCTACTCCCACAACGGGTTGGAAGTTAGCTGGTGCAGTCCGATGCGCCTGCTTTCGGAAGCTACAAAAGACCTGGCTGAACTGGGCGAAGGACAGGTACTGTATCAGACTGCAACTGCACCCCGACCCACGCCGATCGGCCCCGAGCAACCGACGGGCGGCGGATGCGGGCCATCGCGCCAGGCAGACGGCTTGCTGGTGGCAGGGCTGGTAGTCGGCCTCGCATGGTTGGGGCTGCGGAAGCGAGGCTCTGGGGACCGGTAGCGGTTGCGGCGGGGCGTGGGGGCGGGTTATGCTTGAATCAGCCGGCACCCATCACAGCTTGCAGGGAGTCGCAGATGTCATCGCCCATTGTCCTGATAATTGGAATCGTGGTTGCCCTGCTGGGGGCTGCATTCATCGCCGGGTGGTTCGATTGGCTCCTGGATGTCCTGGGATTCATTCTCGTGATCATAGGCATAATCGCCATAGTCATGGGCGTTATGGGAATGTTCGGCAACCGGGGTAGAAGCGGCGGCTACTGACTCAGCCATATTAGGTTCATTAACGATATCGGCAATTCAAGCCCAGCCCTATCAGGAGGCACGGACCATGGGGATGCTCTCTCGCATGTCCACGATCGTAAAGTCCAAGATGAACCGCATCCTGGACAACGCCGAAGACCCGCGGGAAACACTGGACTACTCCTATGAGAAGCAGCTAGAGATGCTGCGCAACGTCAAGCGCGGCGTGGTCGAAATGGTGGCAGCCAAGCGCCAGATCCAGAGCCAGGCCGACAAGGTGCGCGCCAACGTCACCAGACTGGAGCAGCAGGCGGAACAGGCCGTGGACGCGGACCGCGAGGACCTGGCGTTGCTCGCGCTGGAACGCAAGCAAACCTCAGTGCTGGAGCTGCAAGGGCTGGAAGAACAGATCGCGGGCATGGAGCTGGAGCAGGAAAAGCTGACCCAGGCCGAGCAGCGGCTGTCGTCCAAGGTGGCTGCGTTCCGCAACAAGAAGGAAGTGATCAAGGCGCAGTACACCGCCGCACAGGCACAGGTGCGCATCGGGTCGGCGCTGTCGGGCATCTCGGAGGAGATGGGCGACGTTGGCCTGGCGGTGGAGCGGGCCGAGACTAAGACCGAGAGCATGAGGGCGCGGGCCGGCGCCATCGACGAGCTGGTCAGCACCGGGGTGCTGGAGGACGCGGGCGGCACCACCAAGGACGACATCACCCGGGAGCTGGAGAAGATGTCGGTCAGCAGCGGCGCCGCGACGGAACTGGCGGCGCTGAAGGCCCGCCGCTCCGGGGGACTGCAGTGATCGTCCGCATAAGTTCCGAAGGGCAATACAATCTGCCTGGCTCTTTCATCGACAGCCTCAACGAAATAGACAACCGGCTGGTGGAGGCGGTGGAAGCCGAGGACCAGTCCGCTTTCGAGACTCTGCTGAAGCAGATGCTGGACCTGGTGCGGGAGAACGGCGCCCCCGTACCGATCGATGAGTTGGTGGAGTCGGACCTGATCCTGCCGGAGCCGGACCTGACGCTGCTGGAGGCGGAGGAGCTGTTCGTAGGCGAGGGGCTGCTGCCGGGGTAATCGGTCTGCGGATACTGACCACCTCACCCGCTTGAAAGAAGAGTTGGTGAAAGAATGAAGGCCGGGCAAAATGCCCGGCCTTCCGGTATTTAGAAGGGCCTGTGACGGGGCCTACTTGAAGTTGGGTATTACTTTGTCGGTCAGGCAGCGCATGGTGGTCATCACCACGTCGCGGGGGACCGAGGACGTCCAGTTGACCTCGAACATAATCTCATCGGTGCTGAATTCGTCCCGCAGCATTTCGATCTTGTCGCAGACCTCTTCCGGGGTACCGAACAGGTTCACTTCCTCGGTCGCCTCGGGGCTGGCGGTTCCGGCGTCGGTGCTGCCGATGGCGATGCGCCCGGAATAATAGCGACGGGCCAGGTTCATCAGGTTCTCGGTCTGCCGGTCGGCTTCGGACTTGGTCTCGGCAACCAGCGTCGGGATGCGCACGACAGTGGTAGGGTCGCCGGCGTGTCCCGCGTCGACCCATGCCTTGCGGTAGGCCTGCACGTCCTCCTTCAACACCGCCGAGCCCCGGGGGTTGTGGGGCGAACTGCCGGCGCCAATGGCGATGCGGTAGCCCTGCTCGCCCATGGGCACGAAGCTCTCCTGGCTGTCGACCGGGAGCAGCATAGGCGGATAGGGCTTCTGGTAGGGCTTGGGGATGGCAAGATAGGACTCGTAGAAGGCCGGGTAGTTGTAGTACTTGCCCTCGAACCCCGAGAACTGGTCTTCGGTCCAGAGCTGCTTCATTACCTCCAGGTATTCGAAGAACTGCTCGCGGCGGGTGGCGGAGCCGCGGGTGCGGCCGCCCGCGCCGTAGATGAAACGGCCGCGGCTGACCTGGTCGACGATGGCGACCTGCTCGGCGGTCTGGATGGGGTCTTCCATCAGCAGGTTATCGAAGCCGTAGCGCTCGTGGGGCAGGGCCGCCGCAGACAGGGTTTCGTCGGGCTGCCTCATCACCGGGCGGTGGATGGACGAGCCGATCCTGATGCGCTCAGTACGCTCGGCGATGACCGCCGCCAGCATCAGGACCTGGGGGTCCATGCTGGCCTGCTTGGAGAAATGCCCGCCGCCGAGCCAAATGTAGTCCCAGCCCATATCCTCCACGGCGTCGATTTCCTCGTAGTTCTTGATGTAGGCGTCCTCTTCGAGAAGCTTGCCGCCATGGTATTCGGGATGCCACGGCACCATGTCGCTTTCGTACAGGGCGTTCCAAGTGTTGAATAGTCCGAAGTCCATTGCGCCCCTCCATTCCTTCTCAACTATACGTTCTGCTCTTCGCCCAATCTAGCACCGGCGCCGAACAGCGTCAACGCAGACAACGCCTTGGCACCTTTCATATTCGTCAAAGGAAACCGTTCACGCCGTATTATTCGTATAATGCGTGTGATATTCTTTGGGACGCTGAAATTTCAAGCTAGCCCTATGGCTTCTTCACAGTCTGGTCACAGGTTCCTGTGCTCAAGCGCGGGGTCCTGAACAGCTAATCGGATACGGTCGTCAATGGGAATCATTTCTTCCCTGACAAGCTTCCTCGGCAAATGGTACGTGCTAGCGGCCGCGCTGGCAGGGCTCGGCATTGCCGGGGGCCTGCTGATATTCATCTACGTCTTCCCCGGTACGCCCAAGATCGGCGTGATCGACATCCCCTTCACGGTCATCTCAGACGACTCAGCGTACGTGATGTCCGAGTACCTGAACTACGCGCGCCGCGACGACTCTATCAAGGCTGTCGTGGTGAAGCTGAGCACGCCCGGCGGAGGCGCCGCCGCCAGCGAGCGCCTGTACATCGAGACTAAGAAGCTGCGGGAAGAGAAGCCGGTGGTGATAGTCATGAACGGGCTGGTCGCCAGCGGCGGCTACATGATGTCGATGGGAGCGAGCCACACCTTCGCCCAGTCTTCGTCCCTTGTGGGCAATGTGGGCGTGGTTGCCTTCGCGGGACCGCCGATTTCGCGCACCCCCAGCGAAAACCTCGTGGTCACCGGACCATACAAGTCCGCCGGTTCTTCCCGCCGCGAGTGGGTTGGTTCCATAGACCAGCTGAAGGACAGCTTCGCGCAAATGGTCGTCAGCGAACGGGGCGACCGACTGCAAATATCCAGAGACGAGCTGGTCCAGGGGAGAATCTACCCTGGCCTGGACGCGGTGCGCCTGGGACTGGCCGACGAACTGGGCGGGGACGCCGACGCCTTCGAGAAAGCTGCGGAGCTCGCCGGCATCTCCAACTACGGCCTGGTGGACGTTAACCTCGAGGTCCTGCGACAGTTCCTGAAGGACCTCCGGGACGTATACGGGTACGAAGGCGACTCGGCCGAGCCCTCGGCGATACTCGGCACCCTCGCCCGGGACTATACCGCCACTGATCCGGCAGTACCTGCGACGGGCCAGACGCTGGGCGACACCGCATCCCAGATGGAGGCTCTGCAAGGACTGACGCTCTACGGACGGCTGGGTGTCGGGGAAGAGGACCCCCTGCCGGAGTTTCCGCTGAACATAAGCCCCGGGCCCAATATCTATTACCTGTACATGGGAAATGATCCTTAGATTAGCGCTACTGATCCTACTGCCTGTTTTCGCCGCAATTGCCTTCTTTGCGGTCTATTTCTCCTTTTACGGGGGCGGATACAACGCGCCGCCCGACGTTGAATTGCAGGTGGAGGAGCTGCTTCCGCCGCCCACCATCGCCGCCGTGACCACGGATTCGCCTGTGGTGCTGGTGCGCAAGGGACTGCTGGTGGTGGACGCCCAGCACGCCAACAACTTCGCGGAAGAGGAAATCGTCAGCCTGACATCCAAAGTCGCGAGCCGCGGTTTCGACGTCGAGTTCGCGGGAGACTTCACTCCACTTCTTGATCCATCGCTGGGGGAGCCCCGGTATCACTGGCTGGCGTCAAAGCTGCGTCGAGCAGACAGCTACGCCGTCATCCTGCCGCGCGCGCCGTTCTCCGACCGCGAGGCACTCATGATCAAGGACTTCGTGGACAAAGGCGGCAAGCTGTTGCTGATAGGCGACCCAGGCCGTCTCCACGGCATCGATTCCATCGCCGAGAGGTTCGGTGTGGAATTCCAGGAAGACTACCTGTACAACACACAGGAGTACGACGGGAACTTCAGGCACATCTTTGTCAGCGACTTCCAGCCCGACGAACTGACCGCCGGGCTGGGCACAGTGGCGCTGTACATGGCGGGATCCCTGAGGTCCACCGGGCCGGGGCTGGCCTTCACCGGAAGCAACACCAAGTCGTCGCTCCAGGAAGGCGCGGAGGGACTGTCGCCCATAAGCCGGGGCGAGGACGGGAACGTGCTGGCAATCGCCGACTTCACCTTCCTCGTGCCGCCTCACGACACCGTGCTGGACAACGACAGGTTGCTGTCCAACATAGCCGATTTCATCACTGACAGCGAACGATTGTATGAACTGACGGACTTCCCCTATTTCTTCGATGACGCCGAGCAGGACAGCGTGGACATCGTCATTTCCCAGCCGGCTCTCCTGAACTCCGGCCTCAAGGTGAAGAGCGGTCTGGAGACCCACGGGGTGTCCTCGGAGCTGACCTCGGTGGAAGACTTGGGGCGGAATACGGTGTTCCTGGGTCTGCACGAAGATGCGACACAGGTCGAACAGTACCTGCAGGCCGCGGGAGTCCGGCTGGACGACACCCTAGGCGCGGCCTTTGCCCTGGAACTTGAGCTGGCACGAACGGGAGTACTGGTGCTGGACCACGGCCAGGACGGCAGGTACGTACTGATAGTGCTGGCCGATACCCCGGAAACCCTGGCCGCAACGGTGGCGGGGCTGGTTTCCGGCGAATACAGAGGTGGCCTGGTGAATGATTTTGTAGGAGTCCAAAAGTTTGCGGGAGTAAGCGAATAGTTTATGAAGGGTAGAGTCCGCTCCCGTCTATTCCTGCCAGTGACGTTGCTGCTGCTGGCCGTGCTCGTCGCCTGCCAGCAGACCGACGATTCAACGTCCAGCCCCGCGGCGCCTTCCACCATTCCGGCCCTTGTAGCACCGCCCGCTCGTGAGTTCTCAGCCGCGGACAGGGCGGCGATCTCGGAGTTTGCCGAGAAGTATGACGCCGTGGAACAAGAGTGGTCCACGCTTCGAACAGACTTCGACGGCTGGCGGTCCGCGCTCACCGAGTGCCATCCCAGCGCGGCACAGGCAGCCCTGGGGGACTTCGCCGCCTCGTTCAGGGAAGTGACGGATGCGGCCCGGGACCTGCCCCGCACCATCAGCACCAAGGAGCTGGCCGATCTCATCATTCCCGCCGTGGAGGCCGAGGAAGCGGCCTTCAGGAACCTGCGCGACCGCTGGCAACCCGGGAATACATCGTTCTTCGAGTCCCTGGAGCAACGGCGGACTGAAGCCTCCACTGCGCGGAAGGCGGTGGAGGACCGCTCCCTGGAGTTGCAGGAGCAATTTGAAGCAGGCCCGACGAGAGTCGAAGTGGTGGAAGCCGAGCTATTCCAGGAGCAGTTCGAAGATATCGAGGACGCTTGGGAAGACTACCACCGCGACTACCGGCAGCTTCGCAGGATGGAGGCCGGCCTGGAGTCCGAAGAATTGATCGACGGCTACGATGAGCTGACCGAAACGCTGTCGGCGGTCCTGGATTCCCTGACCGAACTGGAAGCGACGGACATTACCGAAGACCTGCTGGACGTGCTGCAGGACGCTGCCGAAGACGAACTTGACGCAGTGGTCGCCGTGGCGGAGTTCGTATCCGAAGGAGACGAGGCTGATTCCGCCGAACCTGAGAACGTGATGATGGAGAGCCCAGCAGCGCCCGTGGCCGCTCAGGCTGCTGGCGAAGACGGTGTGCCGACGGCGCCTCCCGTGCAAACTGGCGAAGGCGCCCCTCCTGCCACCCTGCCAGGCGGGCCCACCCAGCCAACCCAAGGAGGAGCGCCAAGCGGTCCTTCCCCGCAGGCCGGCACAGGCGGCGTTCCCGCCCCCCAGGGCGCAATGACCGCCGGGCCAGCGCCCGCGACTGCAGGGTCGCCAGCCAGCGGCGCCGGTACGGGGACCGTCCACGATGAGCTGGACTACGCCTACAGTGTCAGCGTGAAGGCGCTGGAGGAGGCGTCGCAGGGCTTGGAGGACATCATAGAGGACAAGTCGGCCGAGTACCTGGCGGACGTGAAGGACTTCAACCGCGACTATGACAGCCTGCTGACCGAGTGGGCCTCCTTCCACGAGGGGTACGACGGCTGGCTGGAAAGCGACGGCGACTGCGACCGGCTGGCGGCGCTGAGGGTCCTGGAAGGGTACAGCAGCCGGGCCAACGAGCTGGCGGGCCGGGTTCGCGACCTGCCGCGTACCGGCTACCTGCTGCCAGTGTACACCCTGCTGGTGGATGCCGCCGAGCGGGAGGATGGCGCGATGCGGGCGCTGTACAGCTCGTGGAGGCCCTTCGCCATCGACGCCTTCGCCGCTGTCGACGAGGAACGCACGATCGCCGACCGGCTGCGGCAACAGGCCGGCACAGGACTGCAGGAACTCTCAACCCGTCCCTGACGGCCCTGAATCAGCCCCAATTCGCCTCAAATGACGCCGGGACGAAATGTTCCGGCGTTTTTGGCGTATTTTTCACAACCCTCGCCTGAATGTGCGCGAGAATTCCAGATTTCACCGAAGTTCACACCGACAGCAGTATCCCGCACATATCTGGCGGTGAGTTGCCTGTGAAGGGCGGATATGGCAACTTATGTTAAGCCGGAATATAATCTTGCCCTACACTAATGTTATGTGAAGCTGGACTCCTTATTGGGCCGGTATGATATTTCAGTCGCTCCGTCCTTGGCTCACCCTCAACCCCCACACCCTCCTTGTCGCCGTTCTTTGCGTGGCCCTAGCCGCCGTCGCCTTCTACTTCGTCGTCCAAGCTACCGTTCGGGCGCATCAAGATACTCCTGTCGCGCCCATGCCTAGTGTCGGTTTGGATGGCGTGAGCCCTTCAGGAACAGTTAGCGAAGGTACTCACCTGAGGGTTACGGTCAGATTAAGCCGAGCAATCACAGAACACGACGATACGGACCGAGCCAGATGCTACGATGACTCGAGTCCACCCATACCGAAGTTCGACGGGAACCCGTGTATTGAAGGCGGGATTGTTGTATCGGATCCTGGAGTTGACAACCACCTGATTGCATTTGTGTTTCGCAAGAGGGACACGGACGCCGACATCCTGACTAAGGTGTTGACCCATACAATTGGCAAAGATAATTGCGATGTAGACACGCGCAATATCAAGATATGGATCAATACCGCTTTCGATAAGGAAACCTATGGATACACCATAGAGTCAGATTCAACATTCGAGGGATCGAATTGGGTTATAACGGTCAAAGACGGGAATGACGCACCCCAAGACCCAGTTCCGGACTCTTGCTTGTACGACCACCCATACGGCAACGGCAGCCCACCACCGCCGCCGCCACCGCCGCCTCCACAGGACCCGCAGACACCGGGCAACGGGAACAACGGGGTAATGGCGGCAACGGTGGCAACGGCGGCAATGGCGGTATTGGGGGTAACGGCGGCAACGGGGGGAACGGGGGCAATGGCGGGGGCGGCGGGGGCGGAGTCCCACCGCCTCCGCCGCCCCCGCCACCGCCTCTCGACCCGGCGACGCCCACAAATACGCCTACGATCACGCCGACGCCGACCGTGACGCCAACGCCGGGGCCCACCGCCACACCCACGGCGACGCCCACTCCGACCAGGGTCAGGGAACAGCAGTTCCGGGTACTGGAGAACACCCCCACGTTCACGCCGACGCCGACTCCGCTGGGTGGAGAGGGCGAAGCTGGAGTACGCGTTGAGGACGGCACGGCCGGGGCGGACGGCACAGTCGGTACGGCAGAAGCGGCCACGGCCACTCCGACTCCCACGGCGACGGCTACTCCGACTCCTACACCCACGCCAACACCGAGCCCGACTCCAACGGCGACGCCCACACCGACAGCAGCGTCACGCCGACGCCGACACCCTTGCCTTCGCCGACGGCTCAGGCTACGGCAACGGCGACGCCGACACCTACGCCGACGGCCCACTCCGACGCCGCTGGCCGTGGCCGCTCTGCCCACGCCGCCCAGCGTCGAGGAGCCGGGGCTTCCGGTCATCGGCGACGCCATACCGCGGGTGCGCAACGCGCTGGGAGACGCGGTTCAGGCGGGACGGGATCGGTTGACGCTGGTTATCATCCTGCTCATCGTACTGGTGCTGGTCATCGGTGCCTTCGCCTACCTGATACTGCGGAGACGGTAGGGCGAGGCAGGGACAGAGCTGGCGCTCAGGGGATCCGCTTGCGCGCCGTACGATCCAGGCGCCGGGCCGGGGCTAAAGGGCGGTTGGCGGGCCCCTCGATCAGGGCATTCGCGTTTTATTTCTAGGCACACCAGTTGGGCCGGAATAGAGGTGGCGGTGCAATTGACAATGCTTCCCTGGTTTCTGGTTTCCGGGTTCTGGGTGCGACGGTAGACGGGGGTTTGGATTCCCGCCTTCGCGGGAATGATGGGTGACAAGGCCTCCGGCGTTTAACACGCGATTGCCCTGGCTCCGCGATGGCTCGGAGAGCTAAGGAACCGTCTCAAAGCTATCATGGGCTGCTGTCATCTGGCCGATAACGGCCCATCCATCTGGGTTCCCGCCTGCGCGGCAATGACGGTTTTGAGCTGCGACAGGTTATTGGATAGTTGCTAAGTTACCGCGGCCACCTCGTCAGCCAGGGTGTCGACGGCATCCTCTTCTTCCTCGGGCACGGGGATGTGCATGGTGAACTCGGCGTACTCGCCATAAACGGTGTCGACCACGAGGTCGCCGCCCAACCTGCGGGCCACGTCGGCGGCGATGGGCAGGCCGAGGCCCGCGCCCATGGTACCCTCGCGGGTGGTGAAGAAGGGGTTGAAGATGCGGCCCACCATCTCGTCCTCGATGCCGGGACCGTTGTCCCGCACCCGCACCTCGACCATACCTTCGGAGCGGCGGCTGGAGACGGTTAGCTGCGCCTGGTATTCGTCGCCCTCCCAAGCCTTCCTCTGGTGCATGGCAAAGCAGGCGTTGGACACGAGGTTGACCAAGGCTTCGGCGAAGTCCCCCTCGACGATGGGCACCTCCCCCACCGACGGGTCGAGGTCCAGGTTGAGCTCCACCTTGAAGTCTTCCCACTCTTTCATGTAGACCTCGCAGCCGGTCTGGGCCGCCTGAGTGATGGTCTCGTTCACCGGGACGAGGACCAGGGGGCCCCGGCCTCCACGTTCAGCCCGCGCATGCGCTCCACGATGGCCAGGGCCCGCCCACCGTTGTAGGAGACGCGGCCCAGGCTGGTGGTGAGCTCTTCGCTGAGCTCGTCCAGGAGGGAAGCGTCGGCATCCGACATCCGGTCGCGATAATTGTCGAGCATCTCCGTCAGTTCGCCGTAGAGGTCGATGGAGCCCTCGGAGAAGTTCTTGACGAAGTTGAGGGGATTGCTTATCTCGTGGGCCACGCCTGAGACCAGCTCGCCGAGGGCGGTCAGCTTCTCCTGGGCCACGAGGCGGGCCTGCATCCGCTGCATTTCGGCGTTGGCCTCCTGCAGTTCGCCGTAGAGCTTCTCGACAAGGTTCAGGCGCTGCACCTCGAGGGCCTGCTGCCGGAAGTGCTCCAGGGCGTCGGCGAGCTGTCCTATCTCGTCGCGACCCACCTCCGGCACGGGAGTCTGGAGGTCGCCGCGGGCCATGTTGCGCATGCGCTCCGACAGACGGGAGAGGCGGCGCACGATGGCGTTGCCGACCCACAGCCAGGCGGCCAGGGTGGCGGCTACGACGCTGACGATGCTGATGACTGCCAGCAGCACGCGGCCCTGGTCGAAGCTCTGGACGGAGAGACCGAGGGCCTCGTTGGAATTGGCGCGGGCGCCTTCCAGCAGCACGGTGGTGACGACGCCGAGGGTCTCGCTGGCTTTGGCGAAGGACGCGGCCAGTGCAAATTCCTGGTCTCGGAGGGCGATCTGCTGGCCGCGCACGGCGAACATGCCCTCACCGCCCCCGATCTCGGCTATCTCCGCCTCAATGCCGGACTGGGAGAGGGCCACGAACTCGTTCCACATGACTTCCAGCTCGCCCTGGCTCTCGGCTCGAAGGGCGCGACTCAGCAGCCGGAGGCCTTCGACGGAGGACTCGGTGTCGGCGGGAATCGCCTCCATCCGGGCGCGGAGGGCCGCCACGGAGGCGTCGGCCTGCAGCGTGGCGGCGCGGTTGACCTCGAGACCGTCTATTGCGCCGACCACGTCGTATGCGGCATCCTGCACCGCCAACACCCGGGACTCAAGGCCCGGCACGGTGCGGGCACTGGTCAGCGAGTCCTCCAGCCTGGCAAGGGAATTTTCGACGGCCCCGGACGCGGTCGTGCCCGCGCCGACGGCCTCCGCGGCCATCAGCTCGAGGCCCTGCGACCGCAGCCGTTCGGCCTCGCGGGCGACATCCCAGGATGCCTCAAGAGCCGGAACGGACTGGGACTCAACCTCGTAGTTCAGGTCGCCGCTGCGCTCGAAGTAGAGGACGCCCACCGCGCTGGAGATCAGGGTCAGCAGGACCGCGAAACCCAGCACCAAGTACAAACGGGTGCCGATTCTGCGCCATCTGTCTGCAATAAAGCTCATAGCAACCAGCACTCCCTGCGATGTGACTTTATTGTGCCGAACCGCAATCCAGGCCTGTTCCCGAAGGTAGCATAGCACACCGAATACCAGGGGCGACGAACCTGAAAATCCGCTGCGGGATGCACTTTTGCCGGATGGCTCGGTGTCGACTCGGACCACAGGAAACCGACTGTGCCGGGCGTTCGATATTGGCGCGTGTCCGCTCAGCCCGGAGTCAATTTCTGTTGCCAAAGTTGGTGGAAGTGGTTGAGGGGGCCGTGACCGCCACCCACGGGGAAGCTGGAGCGCATGGCCTCGGCGACGAGGATCCTCGCGGCGGTACGCGATACAAGCACCGGGTCGACCACCGCCGGAGCGAGGGAGTGGAACGCGATACGCTGGGCCACGGAGCGGACGACACCGGCGTTAGGCAACACTCGCGGAACTTGCGCTGCGGTCATCGGACAGCCTGTGCTCAACAGGGGTGAGTCGGGATGTCCAGTCTTACCTGCCGGCGCCGCTGGTTCGGAGACCGAACGGGCAGCGGGCGGCGGGTATGCCCCGCGTCCGCTGCCTCTGTGGCAAAAATCCAGTTTTCCGTTCAAAACCGAGCATTTCCGATCATATGCGGAAGCCCGGGCCGAACTCGGCCTCGAGGGCCGCGACAATCTGCGCCTCCAGGGGGCCGTGATCCCGCTCGACTGCGGCCTCCACCTCGGTGCGCCAGCGGGCTTCCTGCTCGCGGCGCAGGCGTTCCCGCTCTTCGCGGGCCTTCTTCTCGCGGCCGCGGCGCAGGGCGTCCTCGATGGCCCGCTGGCGACGGGCCAGGATCTCCAGCTCGATCTCGCGCCTGTCCATGCCGGGCCAGGCGGCGTGGCGTATGTCCAGAGCGGGCGGATCCTCGATGTCTTGCCCGGCGTCGATGGCGGCCATGATGTCGGGCAGCAACACTCGGTGGTAGGAATGGGTGTCGGCCCGGAAGTACTCTAAGAAGCCGAATCCGTTGACCGCGTTGGCGGGCAGAACCCAGTCGCCGGTGATGCCGGTCGCTCCGTAGCCGTTGTCGCGCTGGTCGATGAACAGGCCCCGCGTCTGTTCGTGGGCCGGCTGGGAACGGGTGCAGAGCAGGCTGCCGTTGTCGGCCAGGGAATACTCGTATGTGGTGGGCATGAGAAACGCATCTCCTCTTCCGCCATCAAACCGCTGGCTGGGGCAGGTGGCCTACCGCTGCCAGCGGTCGAGGTACAAATGTTCTGTTCGTCATAAACAAAGGCTATCGATGCGTCACCGAAGTTGTCAACAGGCTCCCGTCGCTGGCAGGGCAATTGCGTCTCTATTCTCAGCACACAAATCGGGCCTCTCAGCACACAAATCGGGCCGGAATGGCGGTGGAGGTGGGAGTGACAGTGTCTCCTCAGGTTCTTGGTGCGAGGGTAGACGGGGGTTTGGATTCCCGCCTGCGCGGGAATGACAGGTTGCAGGGTCTCCGGCGTTTGAGGCGCAATCGTCCTGGTCGCTGGCTGTTCGGGGACGCCGGGAAGTTGCCATCACGACGGGGACCGCGCTATAATCAAGACGAGTCGGGGCGTGGCCCAGCCTGGTAGGGCACCTGCATGGGGTGTAGGGGGTCGCCAGTTCAAATCTGGCCGCCCCGACCAGCAACAGGCAACCGCACAAGACCACCCAAGTTGGTGGTCCTTTTGTTTGTTGCGGCGAAGCGAATCGAAGTGCCAGGTTGCTGCTGCCTGGACGTACTTTCTGCTGCTAACGCATACACTCCGGACAACTATCGTACGCACTGAATCAGGCCTTAAGTCGGCACAACACCGCGGCAGTGTAAATCGGGCAAGTGAAAGGCCGGGCGCGCTTGTGAGCACACCCGGCCTCGCGTTTTCCGGCTGATACGGGACGTATCAGCCGTCGACGTGAATCTGCTGGTTCAGGTACAGGTCGATGCCGATGGCGTTGATTATCTGGAGCTGGGTTTCCAGCGTGTCGACGTGCTCTTCCTCCTCGCGGATCATGCCCTCGAGGATGCTGCGGGTGGTGTAGTCGCCCACCGACGCGCAGTGAGTGATGGCCTCCCTGAACGTCTCAACGGCTCCCTTCTCGGCCTCCAGGTTCAGTTCCAAGTCCTCCTTGATGGACTCCCCGACCTGCACCTGGTTCAGGCGCTGCAAGTTGGGCAGCCCCTCGAGGTACAGGATGTGCCGGATGAGTTGCTGCGCGTCTTCCATTTCAGACATGCTGTTGGACCGGAACAGCTTGCCCACTCCCGGAAATCCCCAGTTGTTGGCCATCTCCGAGTGGATGAAGTACTGGTTGATGGCCGTGAGCTCGCTGGTGAGAATGTTGTTGAGGCGTTCAACTACGCCTTCCATGGCCTTCATAGCGGGAACTCCTTGCTATCGGAAAAAATATGCCGCCGGCGCTTTACGTCACCGGCGGCTAATAACTCGCCTCACTCAATTGTATCACTCGCGGGACTTACGCTGCTTTCACCAGCAGGCCCACCAGCTTCAGTTCCACCATCTCAGATATCCGATCGACGTTGTTCAGGCAGCGGCCACAGGCGTCGCCGTCATCGAAGCCCCAAGTCTCCGTCAGGGCTTCGGGGGAGCAGCCCCTCCTCTTGGCCGACTCGACGGCCTCGGAGAGCCTAACTCCCTTGCACACGCAAACGTACACAGTGTCTGCCTCCGTGTGGTATTCGTTAATCCGATGGCTGACGCAGAATTTACATTAGCAACCCAGTGGTGTCAACCCTTTTTTCAGAAAATGGCAATGCGAATTCAAAGTTGAAAGATGTAGTGACGGATGTCGTCATCGTGTAAACAGAAACCGCCGCAGGGTTGCCTGCGGCGGTACTCGTTGGCATTCGAGCCGTGGTGCCTGGCGGGCTTACTGAACGAGGTTGGGGGTGACCTCTGCGGGAACGCCATTCGCCTGCATCTCGCGAGCGCGGGCCTCGACGGCGGGCAGCACGGCAGCGATTACGTCGTCGTCCAGATCAGCGGCAACACCGGGGTAGCCGGCGCGTTCCAGCATCACCTTCAGCTTCTTGTTCTTGAACTGGTCCAGGCACCAGCCCAGCGGATCGGGGACCAGCGTCTTGTCCCAGTAGATGCGGTGGTTCTTGTTGCGGGGGCCATAGTGGTAATGCGGGCCATCCCAGAAGCAGTCGAAGGCCATCAGCTCGGTCTCCTCGGTGAAGACGCGGCCCGTGTTGCCAGCGAGGTCCGCCAGGAGGTGGATGGCCACGCCGCCGTCGCCGGAGCCCAGCTTGCGGTTCTCCAGCCCGAACTTGATATTGCCGGCCTCGAAGACGTCGGTGCCGCGGTTGTGCTTCACGGTGTTGCGCTCGGCGGCGAACTTGTAGCGGGCGACCTCTTCCACCTCGTCAAGGGCCTTGTTCACGGCACCCAGGTCAACTGCGCCGGCGGCCTCGGGGAAGCCGGCCTCGGTGAGCATAATGCCGATGCTGTTGCGGAGGGTCTTGGCTGTCCAGCCAATGGGGTTGCCATCGACGGTTTCGTCCATGCGGAACCTGACGTTCTTGCCGTCGGGCCCGTAGATGTAGCTCCTCTCGCGGTCGAAGCAGTTGAACCGCAGCGCGGTGGCGTCCCCGACCTCGACCAGGATAGCCACGCCCTGGTCGGAGTGGTCCTGAATGTTGCCGTCCCAGAGTTCATGCTGAACAACGAAGGTAACGTTGCCCGCCTCAACCCGAACACGTCCAGTTTGCATCATAGCGTACAGTCTCCTATATCAGTGGTGGTAAGGGAAATATAGCCATCGTGGGGGCGGAGTGTCAACTAGAGGGCGAGCGGCCCTATACCGCCTTCTTGAGAAAAAGAAGGCACATGAGCTAATGGAGCGCAGATAGTCGTGAGACAGGAAAGTCCGGGAAATAGCGGTTCCACAATGTCAGGTTGAATACCGAGCAAGCTTGGACGAACGAACGGCTCCAGGACCTGGGAATGTCGACTGGCAGCTTTCGCTTCAAGTCTTCCGTTCTTGTCAGGGAAAAGTCATCGGTCAAATTATCGGCGGCGACCAGTACAGCGTAATGAATTGGCTTGTTGGCCCTGCCCGACGCCCATTCATACAAGTAAGAATCGCGGTACTTGTAGGTCAGGTCGTCGTCCAGCCCGCCTGACTCGAACCTGCTGATAAATCGCTGCTGTGCCCTTTCTGTGCTTCCGGGCTGGTAGGGATCTTTGAATTCTATGAATACGAACCGGTCCGCTTGTTCAATGATAAAATCGACTGCCTTCATGCAATGGCTTAATCCATGCTCAGGGACATCGAATCTCCACGCATTCTCCGCATTGCTGATGGTTATCAGAAGGTTTCCTTCCTCGAAAGTGGTCGTCATACTGGCCCAGCCAGACTCCTCCTGATTTCCCGGTCGTACAGGTCGCTGAAAGTGTCAGCGATGACATTGGGATGAATCTGGGAATAATGACCGACTGTCTGGCACGCTATCTCTCCCGTTTCCTTAGACCGGTGTAGCGAATGAATTGCTACTTTGTCGTCCTTCTTCGCCTGAAGGTCAAGCTCCTTCAGTATCACGTAGTCGTGCGTCGCCAGGAATATCTGAACGCCCAGGTGCTGCAACTCCAGCAGCACGTCAATTATTACGCCGTACAGCTTGGGGTTCAGGTTAGTCTCTGGCTCATCCCAGAACAACACAGCCCCGGGCTTGAGACTGCCGTTCCGAATCAGCAACCACAGCAGGCCCAGCTTCCGCAGTCCTTCGGCCAATAGCGTGAACTCAATCTCCCCCTGGTCGCCACTCAGGAAAAACTCCTCCCCGTGAGTGATGACTTTCCCGCCAAGCTCTGCTTCCAACCGGTGAAGCACCCAAGCAGGTACGAACTCGGCAGGGTTGCGCAACGCTGGCAGATACGCCCGGTCCAGGATGTCTTGGTAGGTTTCCTCGAAATGGACCTCGCGTGCGGCATAAAGCGACCTGAACCCGGGCGCGTTGGCGAGCATATCCTTAGCTGGAATGTAGATGCAGTCACTTATATCCTTGGTCAAGTCTTGGAACGAGTCAGACGGCAACGTCATAGTAGCTCTCTCGTCGACGGGTCTAATTTCCAAGCGCAGGTTCACATCTCCCTGATAAACTTCGATTGTGGCACTTGAATTTGGTCTGCTATGGTGGATTAGCCTCCTGACGTGCCGTCTATATGGAAGATAGACACTGACCAGTTTGTCATATACGCGCACATCAACGATTGTAGCTTCGGAAACACAGTAGCAAGCCTTCATCAAATGCGTCTTCCCTGTTCCGTTCGCCCCGACCAGCACGTTGATGCCGGGGGATGGCTCGAGGTCCAGGCTCTCGAAGACGGTGAAGTTCTCCAGCTTTACCCTTGTTATCGTCATGTGACAAGGCTCCCGCCTGCTGCTGCACTGACCTCAGTATAACGTGAAGGGCCGGTCCCTATTGGCTGGAACCGGCCCCTCTTCAGTGTCTTGCCAGTGTCGGTTAAGCCAGCGGCTTTTCTTCGGTGTTGAAGTGGGGCATTACCTCTTCGCCGAAGCGCTGGAGCTGCCCGAGCATGACCTCCAGCGGGGCGCCCATGCGGTTGCAGCCGACGTGCATGTGCTCCAGGCCGGGGTACCTGTCCTGGATGGCCATGATCTTCTCGGTGACCTGCTCGGCCGTCCCCACAAGCCAGGCGTTCTGCTCCACGATGTCCTCCATCGTCGGCAGACCAGCGCCGCGGGCCCGGCGGGGGTCGCCCAGGGCCTCGATTTGCGTTTCCGACAGCGCGCGGAAGAAGCCCAGGGGCGCGAACATCTTCATGTCCTCTTCCAGGTACTTGCGGCCCTGCTCGATGGCGTCCTTCTCCGAATCGGCGATGAAGGTCGGCAGGCCGATGACCAGCCGCCCGCCCGGCTCGACGTTGTGGCCGTGGCGGTTCACCGTTTCGGTCCAGCGCATGATGACGTCGTCATTGGCGCCGCCCGTGACCGCGCCGCCGCCCATGATGCCCTGGATGTCGTGCTTGGCCATGAAGTCCATGGCCCGCTGGCTGCTGGACACCATGGGCTGCCAGCACTCCACGGGCTGGTTCTTGGGACGCGGCACTAGGGTCAGCTCCTTCAGCGTGTAGCCGCGGTAGGGCACCTCGGGCGGGAGCTGGTAGTGCTTGCCCTGGTAG
This sequence comes from Dehalococcoidia bacterium, assembly GCA_965261355.1. Taxonomy (GTDB): domain Bacteria; phylum Chloroflexota; class Dehalococcoidia; order Lucifugimonadales; family UBA3495; genus VXOI01. The sequence goes on from OZ253464.1 coordinate 2,572,947, forward strand.
GAGAAGGAGTCCTCGTGGAAGGCCTTCATGATGACCTCGACCTGTTCCTCGAAGATCTCGCGGTTCATCTCGTTGTCGGAGTTGGTGCTGGGCACGCCGAAGGTGTCGACCTCCCGCGAGTGGTAGCCGCGGCCCACGCCGAAGATGACCCGCCCTTCGGTAAGGATGTCGGCGGTGGCGTAGTCCTCGGCCAGCCGCAGGGGGTGCCACATCGGGTTGATGTTGAAGCCGCAGCCGAACTTGAGCTGCTTGGTCATCTTGGCCAGGTGCACGAACAGCATCAACAGGTTGGGGATGACCTCGTTGCCCTCGTGCTGGAAGTGGTGCTCGGCGCCCCAGAAGCTGTGGTACCCCAGCCGGTCCATCAGCTTGGCCATCTGCTCGCACCGGTCGAAGATGGTTATGAGACGGTCGTTATCGAACCGCCGGTCGTTGACGGCGGTGGCTTCCAGGCCCAGATCGCCCAGGTCCACGTGCCCCGCGTAGAGGCTGCCAAAATGCTTGATCATTGCTTACCTCGCTCGATTGGGTTTCGTGGCTGAAATTGTAGCCGCTGGGCTGGCGGGGTTGTCAAACGCCCTGCCGCAGGGCGAAAAGACTCGGGTAGTCCAGCGACAGGCGAATAGGGCCCCATGCTAGAATTTACGTACCTCAGACGGACTCAGTGCTTGCCGAGGTAGCTATGCTGACCAGACTGGAAGTCAACGGCTTCAAGAACTTAATCGATTTCAGCTTGGACTTTGGACCGTACACCTGCATCGCAGGGCCAAATGGTGTCGGAAAGTCCAATATATTTGATGCTATCCAGTTCCTGTCACTGCTCACCGAATGCACCATCAGCCAGGCCGCATTGCAGGTTCGCAATTCAGGTGAGGACACTGGCGATATTGAAGACCTTTTCTTCAGGGGGACGGATGAACGTGAAAAGCGGCTGGAGTTAGCCGCCGAAATGATAGTGGACAGTAAGGTGGTGGATGACTTTGGCCGCGAAGCCGATGCGTCATCTTCTTTCCTTCGCTATGAACTGGCCTTTCGCTACGAGCAACCATCCGCCATTACCGGGCATTTGGGGGGCCTCCTGCTGGAAAAAGAGGTACTTCGCCCTATAACAACTGGGGAGGCAGGGCAGCGTATTAAGTTCCCCCATAGCAAAGGGAATTTTCGTGACAGTGCGGTTTATAACAAGCGCCACAGCCGGTCGGGCTATATCTCAACATCTTTGGAGAATGAACAGACAGTTATAGTAGTTCATCAGGATGGCGGATCTCATGGTCGCGGACGGCCAGCGCCAGCACGAGGGGCCACTCGCACGATAATAGGAACTGAGAATACCTCAACCACACCTACTATCCTAGCGGCCCGGCAGGAGATGCAGAACTGGCGCGTTCTGGCCCTTGAACCAGCCGCCATGCGACGCCCCGACCGCTATTCACAGGTTGCGGGTATCGCATCCGATGGTGCTCACATCCCGGCCACTCTTCAACACTTCTCCAACTACACTTCCCAGCAGGACCTCTACGATACCGTTGCCCGTCGGCTCAGAGAGCTGGTTCCCGTCCGGAGCCTATATGTTGATAGTGATCCCGTAAGACAGTTGCTGTCTCTGGTGTTGGAGGAGGCCCCGGGTCTGTACCTAAAAGCCAATTCGATATCCGACGGAACGCTTAGATTTCTGGCCCTGGTTGTGTTGGCGGAAGTATCGGACACCACCGGGCTGTATTGCATGGAAGAACCAGAAAATGGCATCCACCCTGCCAAACTGGCCGCCATGCACAACTTGTTGCAGGACATAGCCATTGACGTCCAGGAACCCATTGGCCCTGACAACTTGCTGCGCCAAGTGATAGTAGCCACCCATTCGCCGTATTTCGTGATGTTGCAGGACAAAGATGACTTGGTATTGGCGAGAGACAAAGTGTGGAAATCGGAGAATAGCGAAATCAGGCGGAGTCTCAAGTGCAGCCCATGTAAAGGGTCTTGGCGCTGTTATGGTGTCGGAAGCGATTATGTGGACCTGATTTCTCTAAAATCTTACCTGATCCCTCCCGAAGACGCCCAAATTGCATTTCCGCCGTCATTCTGGGCTAAACCCCAATCCACCGAACGGGGTGGGGAGGGCGGTGGAACAGGGCATCACAGGGATGGGGAAGGGACCGTCCCGGCGGATATGGGGCGGGCGGAGCCAGTAGCAGGTCTGTTGGCGGTGAGAGGAGCCGCTCATGAGGTGGCCGAAGGCAGCAAGGAACTCTCGCTGGCCGATTCGTGCGGCGCGAGTGGGAGAGATCTTCGACTGGCTGGTGGATGAGGGCGAGGATGGTGGGCCGGTTGCCGGCGCCACGGTCAGGAGGGAAGCGGCAGGGTGCGCAATCGGGTCAGGGCGCCAGTGAACTGGGCCTCCTCCCAAGGCCAGCGCCGAGGCAAATGCAGGGTCAGGCGGCGCGCCGAGCGGGTGAGCCGACCGGCGAGGGAGAAGAATCGCCGCCGCAGGGTCTTGGTGGTCACCACCTGCTCGCCCAGACCGATGCGCGCCGTCCAGCGCGCCAGGTTGTGAGCAATCGCCTGGACCGCCAGCCAAGCGCCGTTGGCGGCGAAACGGCCGGACGGGAGATGGTTGAGACCCACGCCGTACTTGAGGTCGCGAATGGCATTCTCGATCTCGGCGTGGCGGCGATGGTCTGCCTCGAGATCCAGGGTGTCGCCATCCCGGTCGGTGATGAAGGCGTGATAGCTGTAGGTGGCCAACAGGGCCAGTTGAGAGCCAGGCGTGGGCTTCACCCGCCGGACTATGAGCCGCACCGGTGCGGCGCCGGGCTCACTCTGGAAGGGGGTGTAGCTGGTCTCCGCCACGTCGGCGGCGCCGTCCGTCCAGTAGGGGACCGGCGTCCAGTCCGCCTCCGGTATGGCCTCGATGAGGTTCCGCAGGCTGGCGTGCTGCCGAACGGTGATGGAGAAACGGACATCCAGCTTGCGGCAGACCGCGACGATGGCGTGGGTGTAGAAGCCGCTGTCGGCCCGCATCGTGAGTTGACCTTTGGCCCCGGCGTAGCGCACCCGTCCCACCGTCTCACGCAGGAAGTGAGCGGCGCCCCGAGCGGTATTGGCGCGGCCCTCCCTGAGCCGGACCATCAGCACGTCGCCGGTGCCGGCGGCGACGGCCAGCAGCGGGTGATAGCCCCGCTGGCCGGTGTAGCCGTGGTGGCGCGCCCCCTCCTTGGCCAGCCCGTAGCAATATTATGGCCTTGTCCGGCCTGTGCAGAGGCGACTAACTGGTGAGTCGGCCCAAGGATGTATGCTCATGGCGAGGCGTGTCGTCCGGACAAAGACCGAGCAGACTCTGGTGCGTATTGCCCGACCCGTAGCATGGTCCGGGAGCCTTACGACGGCATCATTGGTGAAGCCCCGATCGGGGCGATCCCGTTGGGGAGAGTGGCTACAGTCCGCGGCTCCCTCCGGCGACACGCCTACACGGCAATGGCAGAGGCGATGATGAGCAGACGCCAGAGCGGGGCAAAACCGGAAGGGCTGTCCCAGCTGAACCTGAACGCGGCGGGCATCGACGTGGGCGCTACCAGCCACTATGTGGCGGTGCCCGCCGACCGGGCGGAGCAGCCGGTGCGAGAGTTCGAGGCTTTCACGGCGGACCTGTACCGTTTGGCGGACTGGCTGACCGAGTGTGGTGTGGAGACCGTGGTCATGGAGTCCACCGGCGTGTACTGGATACCGCTGTTCGGGGTGCTGGAAGAACGGGGCTTCCAGGTGATGCTGGTGGACCCCCGGCGCATCAAGAACGTGCCCGGCCGCAAGACCGACGTGCTGGACTGCCAGTGGCTGCAGCAGCTGCACACCTACGGCCTGCTCTCGGGGGCTTTCCGGCCCGACGGGGAGATCCGACGCTTACGCAGCTACCTGCGGCAGCGGGTCATGCTGGTGCAGTACGCATCCCACCATATCCAGCATATGCAGAAGGCGCTGACCCAGATGAACGTGAAGCTCCACCACGTCATCAGCGATATCACCGGCAAGACCGGCCTGGACATCATCGAGGCCATCGTGGACGGCCAACGGGACCCGCGACAACTGGCGCAATTGCGCGATCCCAGGATCAAAGCCGACGAGGCAACCATCGCCAAGTCGCTGCAGGGGCACTGGCGGGAGGAGCACATCTTCGAGCTGAACCAAGCCCTGGAGCTGTACCGGTTCTATCAGGATAAGATTGCCGAGTGCGACCGGGAGATTGAAGCCCAGTTGGAGCGTTTCGAGGACCGCAGCAATGGTGATCCTCCGGCGGCGAAGTCCGGCCGGAGACGCAGCAAAGGAAACGCGCCACGCTTCGACGTTTGGACGCACCTGTACCGTATGACGGGGGTTGACCTGACCCAGATCGACGGTGTGGATGCCTACACCGCGCTCAAGGTGGTGAGTGAGATTGGCGCCGACATGACGAAATGGCCGAGTGCGAAGCACTTTGCGTCTTGGTTGGGGCTGAGCCCGAACAACCGCATCACCGGCGGCAAGGTCATGAGCTCCAAGACCAAGCCCAGCGCCAACCGTGCGGCGGCGGCCTTACGTCTGGCGGCCAACGCTCTGCACCGCTCCGACAGCGCCCTGGGCGCCTTCCTGCGCCGGAAGAAGGCACAGATGGGCGGGCCCAAGGCCATCACCGCCACGGCCCACAAGCTGGCTCGCATCTTCTATTCCATGCTGCGCTACGGTCAAGAGTACGTGGACGCCGGGGCCGAATACTACGAACGCCGATATCAGCAGCGGGCGTTGCGCGCGGCAAAGCGGCGGGCGGCGCAACTGGGCTATTTGCTGGTGCCCATCCCCGATGCTCCGGAACACACAACCTACGCCCCCCCTGACGCGCCAATTGCCGCGTGACGACGTTGGTTAGTGGGGAGGTCTCGCAGATGGTGGAGTCCAGGTCGATGGTCAACGGCCCGTCACCGGGTCCGGCCCCAGTGGCCCAGGCCCGCGCCAGCAGCTCACGGCTCACCCGGTCCAGCTGGCGGACATGGCCCCACCGGAAGCTGCGCAGGAAGGTGCCTAGGGTGGACGGCGCCTTGACCACGCAGCCGATGGCGCCAGCCGTCCCGCCGGTGCGCAACACATCGGCGTCGTCAATGCAGTCGCCACCGGCCAGCGCGGAGGCCACCAGGGTCAGCATCTTGTCCCCCGTGTTCGCCCGCCCCGGCGCATTTCCCAGGTCAACGTGATTGCCGACGAGTTCACCCAAGCCCAGGCGCTGGGCGAGGGTGACCGGAAGGATCAGCCCGGCATTGCTCACCAGGCGGTGGTCGTCGAAGGCGATTCGGATGCGGTCGGGCTCGCTGGGTGGTAGCATCTATCAGGTGCTCCTGCTTCGAGGATGGTTTGCCGTAACAACAACCATTATCCCCGATGCCGGGAGCACTTTTTTACCCCTTCAACCCGCCGCCACACTCACCCCTTCGGTGGATCGGGGCTTAAGAAGGACGGCCCGCCTTCTGCTGATTTGCGAGGGGTCATCTGACACTTCAATACTCGCTCATATAGAAAAGCTGCTCTTGCACTACGGACTATCTGACATAGAAGGAGACCATTGGGCGAAGAGCGGGCGGCTCGTGGACAAAATCGAAGATGGCCTAAGGTATTTCGGTAATTGCGATTTGCTTTTCGTTCATCGTGACGCTGATTCTGATCAGGAAACACAGAGTGCCGGCTCAGAAAGAAGATACAGAGAAATCTACGAAGCAGTCCGCGATTCTGGTTTTGCTGGGAATTGGGTGGGAATAGTCCCAGTTAAGATGACAGAAACTTGGCTGCTCGTGGACGAGTCGTCAATACGGTACGTGGCAGGCCGCCCTCGAAGCAACACGCCTCTCGACCTGCCCCCGCTGCGTCGAGTGGAGCACGAATCTGACCCAAAGAACCGTTTGGCGGAGGCCCTAACAACAGCGAGTGGAACTACTGGAAGGAAGAGGAAAGCCTTCCTTGGAGCTATACCTACTCTCAGGCATCAACTGCTGGAAGAGCTCCCAGTTGGAGGCCCTCTGGAATTAGTCCCGTCCTGGGTTTGCTTTCGAGACGACCTGTTCACAGCACTGGGACAAATTCAGTCCTCACCATAATCCGGTTGACGGCCCTCTACCCCCGCCGTATCATCGCGGCAAACCCTACTCCGTGCGTAAGGAGAGCATCCATGAAGTACGACTACATCGTGGTTGGCGCCGGATCGGCCGGCTCCATCATGGCATCGCGGCTCAGCGAAGACCCGTCCGTCTCGGTGCTGCTGCTGGAGGCGGGCGGCGACTACCCCGACTTCGAGCAGCTTCCCGACGAAGTCAAGTTCGGCTACGCCACCGCCACCGACGTGATGACCAGCGACCACAACTGGCAGTTCTGGGGCAAGGCGTCGGAAACCGCGCCGCCCATGATGGTGCCCCGCGGCAAGGTCACCGGCGGCTCCAGCGCCATCAACGGCCAAGTGTTCCTGCGCGGCGTGCCCCAAGACTACGACTCCTGGGCCGAGATGGGCAACGACGAGTGGAGCTTCATCAAGCTGCTTCCCTTCCTGCGCCGCATCGAGACCGACACCGACTTCCCCGGCGATGACTTCCATAACTCCGATGGCCCCATCATCGCCCGCCGCTTCAAGCGCGATGAACTTCTGCCCGACCAGGCCGCATTCTTCCAGGCCTGCCGCGACGAGGGGTTCGCCGATGTCGCCGACCACAACCATCCCGAGGCCACCGGCGTGGGTCCGGTGCCCTTCAACAACCCCAACGGAATCCGCTGGAGCACGGCGCTGGGCTATCTCGACCCGGCCCGCCACCGGCTCAACCTGACCATCCGTCCCAACTGCCTCACCCGTCGCGTCATATTCGAGGGCAAGAAGGCAGTGGGCGTCGAGGTGGAGAGCGGCGGAGAGCGGTTCACCGTCGAGGGCGACCAGATCGTCCTTTCCTCCGGCGCCATCGGCTCGCCCCACATCCTGCTGCTGTCCGGCGTAGGCCCGGCGGGACACCTGAACGAGATGGGCATCCCGATGGTCCACGACCTGCCAGGCGTGGGACAGAACCTCCGCGACCATCCCATGATTTACACGACCTTCCGCACCAAGCCCGAGTATCCGCTGGACGGCTTCGCCCCCCGAGTGCAGATGACCCTGCGCTGGACGGCCGAGGGCTCCGAACTGCGCAACGACATGATGGTTTTCATGCAGTCCTACGCCACCGAGCGCGTCGACCGCGGCGGCGAGCGCATGGACGCCCTCGGCATACGCATGCTCAGCGTGCTGGACTTGGAACTCAGCTCCGGGCATCTCGAGCTGACCTCTTCAGACCCGAACGAGCAGCCCTTGCTCAACTACAACTACATGGAGCACCCGGAGGACCGCCGCCGCCTGCGTGACGCCGTGCGCCTGTGCGCCCGCCTCGGCGAGCACGAGTCCTTCAGCGACATCGTTCAGGAGCGCGTTGAGCCCACCGACGAGGAGCTGGCCGACGACGACGCCCTCGACGCCTGCATGCTGCGCGACGCCACTACAGGTCAGCACATCTCCTGCACCTGCAAGATGGGCCCCGCCAGCGACCCCATGGCCGTCGTCGACCAGTACGGCCGCATCCACGGCATGGAGAACATCCGCGTCGTCGACGCCTCCATCATGCCCAACTGCATCCGCGCCAACACCAACGTCACCACCATGACCATCGGCGAGCGCGTGGCCGAGTTCATCAAGGAAGGCCGGTAACCAGCATCGTACAGGGAAAGCGAAGACCGCCGGGAGCATTCCAGGCGGTCTTTCTGCGTTACAGGGAATGTGGTCGTTACAACCCAATCAGCTCGCGGGCGTTCTCGCCAAGCATCTGCTCCTTCGCCGCGTCGGGCAGAGGCAGGGACTCGATGAACTTGGTGTCCTCGGCCATGTCGGCCAGCGGGAAATCGGTGCCGAAGCAGACCTTCTCCGCCCCGTGGCGGCTGACGATGCCCGCCAGCGTCTCACTGCCCAACTCCTTGAGCGCCGGGGGCCAGGTGGTGTCGATCAGCACGTTGTCGCGCCCGATGAGCTCCCGCTCCGCCTCGTCCATCATGTAGAACCCGCCCAGGTGGAGGGCGATGAGCTTCAGCTTCGGGAACTGCCGGACCACGTTCATGATACGCGCCGGGTCGGCCCACACGGTGTCCCCGGGCTGCGTGTGGGCCCACTTGCCTGAGTGAATCTCGACGACCATGTCGTCGCCCATCTCTTCATAGAACGGGAACATTCGAGGGTCGTCGGGATAGTAGCCGTTGACCATCGGGTGCAGCTTGAACCCCTTGATGCCCGCATCTCGCATCCGGCGCACCTCGGCCGCCTTGTCCTCCAGGTCGGGGTGCATCGCCCCGAAGGGCACCAGCATGTCGTCCTGGATGCTGATGAGCCAGTCGTTGGCACCGGGCAGGTGATCCAGCCGCTCCACGACTCCCAGGACCACCGACTTGTCGACGCCCGAGGCCCGCATGTGCTCCTTGATGCCGTCCACGGTGTTGATGCCCACGGCCGGGTATCCGAAGGTGCCGACCATATTCTCCAGCACCGCCGGCGCGATGCGGTCAGGCCAGATGTGGGTGTGAACGTCTACGCGCATTTGGATTACCTCTCCGCCTTGGGCCGAAGTATCAGGAGCTGCCTAGCCCAGCACGTCCTCGGCCAGCTTCTCCATGGCGGACAGGGCCTCATCGCCGGAGACGCTGCCGAGCCCGGCGACGGCCATGTTGGCCCCTGCATCCTCCATCCGCTTGACGGTGTCGCCGTCGCTCACGCCGTAGACGCATATCTGGATGGTCCCGGGGTCGCGTCCCGCCGACTCCGCCAGCTCGTCCAGAGTGGCGCGGGCGGTCTGCACCTCTTCCGGCGATACCCGGACCGGCATCCAGCCGTCCCCGTAGGCCACCACGCGGCGGAACACGTTTCGTGCGTTGCCGCCGAGAAACACCGGCGGGTGGGGATTCTGGGCAGGCTTGGGGAACACCTTGATCGTGGGGAAGTCGAAGTAACGGCCGTGATACTCCGCCTCGTCCTGCGTCCACAGGGCCTTCATCACCTCGATGGCCTCGCGGGTCTGTGTCCAGCGGTGATCGAAGTCCCCGCCCATGATCTCGGTCTCTTCCCGCAGCCAGCCGGCCCCGATGCCGAAAATGAACCGCCCGCCGGAATGGTAGTCCAGTGCCGCGATCTGCTTCGCCTGCACCAGGGGGCTGTGTTCCGGCACCAGGCATATAGAGGTACCCAGCATGATGCGCGTGGTGGTGGCCGACGCCATCGCCAGCCCGATGAACGGGTCGCCCATGTCGGCCATGAAAGGCGGTATCGAGCCGTCGGGCGTGCCACCGTAGCGCGAGGTGGTCTGCACCGGGATGACGGGATGCTCAGGCAACCAGAAGGAGTCGAACCCGACCTCCTCGGCTTTTTGCGCGATACTCGCCACATTCGTCGAATTGCTGTTGAACACCGTGCTGACGCCGACTTTCATATCAGCCCCCTTCGCCAGTTACTGATTGGTCCGGTTGGCCGTGATAGTATCACAAGTGCGGGCGAGCAGGAGGACGGGTGTTGTGGCTCCTCCGGTGCGAAAGCGGGCCCGTGTGCCACCAGTTCGGAGTCAGGCGTTATGAACCCTAAGCCCGAATCCACCGATAGTGGGCGTCAGGTTGGCGAACTGAAGCGGCAAGAGGGTGCTCCTCTGAATCTGGGATAATGGTTTTGCAATAAAAAACCGACCCCAGAAAAGGAGCACCCAATTGATGCTACCACGCAACCACCCCGACCGTATTCGCATCGTCTTTGACGACCACCGTCTGGTGGCCAATGCCGGCCTGCTCCTGCCGGCCACTCTCGCCCAACACCTGGGCCTGCGTGAACTCGTTGACAGTCACCTCGACCTCGGGGATGCGCCGGGGCGGGCGAACGCGGGAGACAAGCTTCTGACGCTGGTGGCCTCGGCGCTGGCGGGCGGCGACTGCATTGACGACGCCGATGCGCTGCGTGCGGGGCGGACCTCCTCGGTGCTGGGGTGCATGGTCAAAGCGCCATCCACCTTGGGCACTTTCCTGCGCAGCTTCCGCTGGGGCCACGTCCGTCAGCTGGACCGGGTGAGCCGGGAGCTGCTGGCCCGAGCCTGGGCCGCTGGGGCGGGACCCGGCGACGCGCCGTTCACCATCGACCTGGACTCCACCATCTGCGAGACTTACGGACTGGCCAAGGAGGGGGCGCGACACCACGGCTATACCGGCAAGCGGGGCTATCATCCGTTGCTGGCCGTGGCCGCCGGCACCGGGGACGTGTTGATGTCCCGGCTGCGCGAGGGCCGGGCCAACACTGTTCGGGGCGCCGCTCACTTCCTGCGCGAGACCGTGGGACGGGTGCGCTACGCCGGCGCCAGGGGCCAACTCACGGTGCGGGCCGACAGCGGCTTTTATGCCCACGCCATCGTCGCCGTCTGCCGCAAGATGGATGTCCGTTACTCCATCACCATCCGTCAGCACAAAAGCCTGCGCCATCTCATCGAGGCCATACCCGAGACGGATTGGACGCCCATCCCATACTGGATGGACGGCGCCGCCGATGTGGCCGAGACCACCTACACTCCCTTTGAGAGTGAGGCCGGCGCCGCGCCGGTGCGGCTCATCGTCCGGCGGGTGAAGCCCACGCCCGGTTCCCAGCTGGCCCTATTCGCCAGCTACAGCTATCACGGCTTCATCACCGACCGGGACGGGGAGACGCTCGAACTGGAGGCTGACCATCGCCGCCACGCCGAGATCGAGAATGCGATACGCGACCTCAAGTACGGCGTCGGGCTGAACCACCTGCCGTCCGGCCGATTCGCTGCCAACGGCGCTTGGCTGGCGGTCCAGGCGATTGCTCACAACCTGGCGCGCTGGACGGCGCGCATCGGTCTGGGCGAGCAGGTGGTGACCACCAAGACTCTGCGGCGGCGATTCTTCTCCCTCGCCGGTCGGCTCACCCGCTCGGCGCGCCGCCTGACCCTGCATTTGCCTCGGCGCTGGCCTTGGGAGGCCCAGTTCACTGGCGCCCTGACCCGATTGCGCACCCTGCCGCTTCCCTCCTGACCGTGGCGCCGGCAACCGGCCCACCATCCTCGCCCTCATCCACCAGCCAGTCGAAGATCTCTCCCACTCGCGCCGCACGAATCGGCCAGCGAGAGTTCCTTGCTGCCTTCGGCCACCTCATGAGCGGCTCCTCTCACCGCCAACAGACCTGCTACTGGCTCCGCCCGCCCCATATCCGCCGGGACGGTCTCCTCTCCATCCCTGTGATGTCCTGTTCCAGCGCCCTCCCCACTCCGTTCGGTGGATTCGGGCTAAGGAAGCGATAGCTTCAGGATTTCGGAACTACATCAACTTCAGCGGCCGGGCCAGCAGGTCCGAGTTCTGGTGGTTCGCGCTGTTCGTCTTCGTGTCGACAATAGTGCTGATTTTTGTTCCTTTCCTCGGGTGGATTTATGCACTGGCTGTCCTGGTCCCCACCGTGGCGGTGGCGGTGAGGCGCCTCCACGACCGCGACCAGTCGGGCTGGTGGGCAATCGCGTGGTTCCTGCCGCTGGTGAACTGGGCGCTCCTCATTTACCTCGCCTTCCCTGGGACCTCGGGACCGAACAGGTACGGCCCCGACCCCCTGCAGCAGTGGGGTTGGCCGGGGCAGGGGCCCCCGCAACCAAGTCCTGGGCAGCCGTACCTACCGAGTCCGTTGCCGGGTGGACGAAGTCCATATCCACCGAACCCGCCTCCGCCGGGCCCACAGGACAACGCCCCCGCCAATCCGCCCTCGGCTGATGCCCGTAGCTTTTGTACACAGTGCGGCATGCAGATCCAGGACGGAGCTCGTTTCTGCACGGTATGCGGTTCGCCCGTCTGACCTGCTACCGCCAGCTCATGCTGGGGGCGGGTTATGAGCTTCACGCAGTCGGTCAGGACGTGCTTCAGGGAATATGCAGTCTTCCGCGGGAGGGCCGTTCGTTCGGAGTTCTGGTGGTTCTTCCTGTTTGTGATGGCATCCACGACGCTGATGAGCTTCGCGCCCTCTTTTTTAGGGTTGCTCTCCCCACTAACCAACGTCGTCACGCGGCAATTGGCGCGTCAGGGGGGGCGTAGGTTGTGTGTTCCGGAGCATCGGGGATGGGCACCAGCAAATAGCCCAGTTGCGCCGCCCGCCGCTTTGCCGCGCGCAACGCCCGCTGCTGATATCGGCGTTCGTAGTATTCGGCCCCGGCGTCCACGTACTCTTGACCGTAGCGCAGCATGGAATAGAAGATGCGAGCCAGCTTGTGGGCCGTGGCGGTGATGGCCTTGGGCCCGCCCATCTGTGCCTTCTTCCGGCGCAGGAAGGCGCCCAGGGCGCTGTCGGAGCGGTGCAGAGCGTTGGCCGCCAGACGTAAGGCCGCCGCCGCACGGTTGGCGCTGGGCTTGGTCTTGGAGCTCATGACCTTGCCGCCGGTGATGCGGTTGTTCGGGCTCAGCCCCAACCAGGACGCAAAGTGCTTCGCACTCGGCCATTTCGTCATGTCGGCGCCAATCTCACTCACCACCTTGAGCGCGGTGTAGGCATCCACACCGTCGATCTGGGTCAGGTCAACCCCCGTCATACGGTACAGGTGCGTCCAAACGTCGAAGCGTGGCGCGTTTCCTTTGCTGCGTCTCCGGCCGGACTTCGCCGCCGGAGGATCACCATTGCTGCGGTCCTCGAAACGCTCCAACTGGGCTTCAATCTCCCGGTCGCACTCGGCAATCTTATCCTGATAGAACCGGTACAGCTCCAGGGCTTGGTTCAGCTCGAAGATGTGCTCCTCCCGCCAGTGCCCCTGCAGCGACTTGGCGATGGTTGCCTCGTCGGCTTTGATCCTGGGATCGCGCAATTGCGCCAGTTGTCGCGGGTCCCGTTGGCCGTCCACGATGGCCTCGATGATGTCCAGGCCGGTCTTGCCGGTGATATCGCTGATGACGTGGTGGAGCTTCACGTTCATCTGGGTCAGCGCCTTCTGCATATGCTGGATATGGTGGGATGCGTACTGCACCAGCATGACCCGCTGCCGCAGGTAGCTGCGTAAGCGTCGGATCTCCCCGTCGGGCCGGAAAGCCCCCGAGAGCAGGCCGTAGGTGTGCAGCTGCTGCAGCCACTGGCAGTCCAGCACGTCGGTCTTGCGGCCGGGCACGTTCTTGATGCGCCGGGGGTCCACCAGCATCACCTGGAAGCCCCGTTCTTCCAGCACCCCGAACAGCGGTATCCAGTACACGCCGGTGGACTCCATGACCACGGTCTCCACACCACACTCGGTCAGCCAGTCCGCCAAACGGTACAGGTCCGCCGTGAAAGCCTCGAACTCTCGCACCGGCTGCTCCGCCCGGTCGGCGGGCACCGCCACATAGTGGCTGGTAGCGCCCACGTCGATGCCCGCCGCGTTCAGGTTCAGCTGGGACAGCCCTTCCGGTTTTGCCCCGCTCTGGCGTCTGCTCATCATCGCCTCTGCCATTGCCGTGTAGGCGTGTCGCCGGAGGGAGCCGCGGACTGTAGCCACTCTCCCCAACGGGATCGCCCCGATCGGGGCTTCACCAATGATGCCGTCGTAAGGCTCCCGGACCATGCTACGGGTCGGGCAATACGCACCAGAGTCTGCTCGGTCTTTGTCCGGACGACACGCCTCGCCATGAGCATACATCCTTGGGCCGACTCACCAGTTAGTCGCCTCTGCACAGGCCGGACAAGGCCATAATATTGCTACGGGCTGGCCTTACTCCTTCCCACGCTGGCGGTGATGGTGAGGCGCCTGCATGACCTCAACCAGTCGGGCTGGTGGGCCCTCGCCTGGTTTGTACCGATACTTGGCTGGCTGCTGCTCATCTGGCTGGCCTTCCCCGGGACCGTCGGTCCCAATCGCTTCGGTCTCGACCCCAAGCAACAGGAGTGGGACGATTGGTGGCTGCCACCTTCGAGGACCGAGACCGGTCCGCCCACGTCTATAGGGGGCATCGATGGTGAGCCATCACCCGTTCGCCAAGCGGTGGCAATATGCCCCCAGTGCGGCGCGGCGCTTCACGAGGACTCTCGGTTTTGCAGCCAGTGCGGTTCACCCAACTGACACGCGACGGAAATTCCATGTTCGAGGACACGACGCATGACCTTCACCGAGTCGATCAAGATCTGTCTCCAAAAGTACATAGACTTCAACGGGAGGGCGGCGCGCCCCGAGTTCTGGTGGTTCGCGCTGGTGACCTTGGTAGTGGGCTTTATCCCGATAATCGGCTGGCTAATAAGATTGGCGCTTCTCCTGCCCTCTCTCTCGGTGCAGGCCCGGCGTCTGCACGACATGAACCGCTCAGCCTGGTGGCTGCTGTTGCTGGTGTCAATGACGGGTTAGAAATGAGCCATTTGTAACGGGTTGGAACTAAGCCACATCGTTGATGTCCAGCGATTCTGTCAGTCGGCGTAGTTGTCGCCGGCCCCTTCCGGCGAAGCAGCCAGATGTTGCTGTGACGGGAACAGCCCCGCCTGGCGTTTCTCCCGGAGCCGGTAGCTGTCCCCACGTATGTTGAGCACATGGCTGTGGTGCAGCAGCCGGTCCAGCACCGCCGAGGCGATGACGGTGTCCCCCAGGAGCTCGCCCCACTCGCCGAAGCCTTTGTTGGACGTCAGGATAATGCTGCCCCGCTCATACTTGGCCGACACCAGGGTGAAGAAGGCGGTGGCCGATTCCCGGTCGTAGGGCCAGATGCCGAACTCGTCCACGACAAGGACCTTGGGAGCGAGGTACACCTTCATGCGCCGGTCGAGGTTGTGCTCGTTCCGTGCCTTCCTGAGATCTTCCATCAGGTCGTAGGCGCGGACGAAGTAGGCACCGAAGCCGTTCTCGATGGCCCTGAGGGCCAGGCCTATGGCCAGGTGGGTCTTGCCCACGCCGGGCGGTCCCAGGAGCAGGATGTTGCTGGCCTCGGGGACGAAGGCCAGGTTGGCCAGTTCCTTGACCAGGCGCTCGTCGATGGAGGGCTGGAAGGCGAAGTCGAATTGCTCCAGGGTACGCTGGAAGGACAGGTGGGCCAGGCGGGTTCGCGTGGTCAGATACCGTTCCCGGCGGGCGGCCACCTCGGCCCCCAGCAGTTCGGCCAGCATGTCGGGATAGGGCAATTGCTTGCTGGCGGCTGAGTCCAGGGTGTTGTCCAAAATCTCGACGGCCTGCTTGAGGCCGAGGGTCTCCAGGTGTTGACGGGCCTGTTCCAAGGCGATCACCTTGCACCTCCCGCGGCCAGTTCGTAGACATCCAGGGAGCGTCGCTCCACCTCGCCCACCGGGATCTGCACCGCCACCACCTCCCGGCGGGGCCGGTCGTCTCCCCGGGGCAGTCCCTCCCACTGGCCGGGCAGGATGAAGCGCTGACCAGGACACTGGGCCCGGGGATGCACCGCGATGCGCTCGTCGCCCATCCAGATCTCCACCGTGCCCCGACGCTGGCCCACCTGCACCGTCCGTCCCACCCATTTCCAGTGGACCCCGTAGCGGGAGTCCTCCCAGCTGACGAAGCCGTCCCGGGCCACCTTGCGGTCCTCCCTGAGGTACGGAGCCAGGGTGGCCCGGTCCGGCAGCCTCCCCAAATGGGGCCGCTCCTCGTCCAGCATCTCCCACGGTATCCGGTAAGTCGTGCCATGCACCCTGGCGTTCGCCACCACGTCGCACCACTCCAGGACCTGCCGGTTCAGGTCGGCGTCGTCGGTGAAGCGCAGGCTGGGCCACATGTTGCGCCGTACGTACTTCACCCCGCTCTCCACCTTGCCCTTGGTCTGGGCCCGGTATGGCTGACACAGCCTGATCTCAAAGCCCACCCGCAGGGCGAAGTCCAACATCCGTTGGTTCCACACCGGCCGCTGGTCATCGTCGCGCCCCAGGGTCACCACCTTGGCGTTGTCGTACAGGCAGCGCCGGGGAACGCCGCCCAGGTACTCGAAAGCATTGGCGTGGCACTGAATGAAGGCGGCGGTGTCCGCCCTCCGGACCAGTTCCACGTAGCAGGCCCTGGACCAGCCCATGGTCATCACGAACACCCAGACGCGGCGTCGCTTCCCGTCCTCGCCGACGTACGGCAAACTGCCCCAGTCCACCTGGGCCTGTTCTCCCGGTGCTGTCTCAAACCGCATCGTCGCCTCGGGCTGACGCCCCCGTCGTCGGGGACGCACGTACTCCACGAGTACTGTGTAGCTCCCCTGGTATCCAAGGGTCCGCAGTTCCCGCAGCAGCACGACGCAGTTCTCCAACCCCTCTGCCACACGCCGGTCGATGTGCTCGGTGTAGGGGTCCAGCCTAGATCCCCGTGGCGGCCGCGGCTTGGGGAGCATCGCCTCCGGCGAGTTCAGGTACCGGAGCACCGTGTTGCGGGCGAGGCCCAAGTCCCGGGCAATCCCCCGGGCCGAATGGCCCCGGCCATGCATCTCGTAAATCTCTTTCACGTCTCCACCTCTTAACAATCCTTGCAAGCACCTCCGCCAAGTGTCCGGCGATGATGCCCCAGCTATCGAGGTGGCTCAATTCCAGTCCGTAATTTTTGGCTCAGTTTAAGCCCGTTATTAACACTGGTGCCGCCGATAACCCTCATCGGAGGGATAATCCTGCTGATTATGTCCGCCTTTCCAGGAACTCCGGGGCCGAACCGCTATGGTCCCAACCCTCAGCAGGCGGGCATGGGCGGATACGGCCAGGAGCCCCCCGGCTATCCCTATGCGCAGCCTCCTCCCGCGATGGGAAGCTATGACGAGTCGCCCTATGACGCGGGCCCTGCTGACCTTCCGTCGGACTCCGAGGGGGAGGAGAGACAATACTGCACCCAGTGCGGGATGCCGCTGCAGGAAGGCGCCCAGTTCTGCAGCGGATGTGGAACGTCCGTCTGATACTCTTACCATGATTCGCAGCGGCGAGGGCAGAGCCCGTGAACCCGATCCAGGCGATCCTCTCCGGCTTTCGCAACTACCTCAACCTTGATGGCAGGGCCACCCGCTCGGAGTACTGGTGGTTCTACGGTTTCTTCGTGGTCGTCCTGATCGCGCTGTTTATCGTCAGCGTGGCCTGGAGCCCTGCCCTCTTCCCGCTCTGGGGCGTGTACCTCGTGGCGATGCTGCCACCCCTGTGGGCGGTAACCGTGCGTCGGCTGCACGACCTGGACCGGCCTGGAACGTGGGCGGTGCTGGGCTTCATGCCTTTCGCGGGCGTACGGCTGACGAGGTTGCTGGTGCGGCCGGGCACTCCGGGGCCCAACCGCTACGGGCCGGATCCCCTGCGGCCTGACCCCATCCGCCGTTGCCCGAGTTGCGGCTGGCTATGGTGGCCCGACGCCCAGTTCTGCGCCGACTGCGGCGCGGAAGCGTAGCTCACAGCAACTGACGCAGAGTCGTGCCCTGGGCTCCAGGGTCTTTTAATTGTTGGGGGGAGAGGCCGATGAGGGATAAGGCCTCCAAGGGTTTCCAGCCGTAGTGTCGAAGGGCCGCCGATATGTTTTTCACCCCACTCAGCCGCAGCACACCAATGACCAGGTTGCGCAACGCCGCCAGCAGTTGCGGCGCCGACCCGGTCCTCACCTGGCTCAGGTCCTCGCCGAATACCACATCCCGCACCCAGTGCAGCCTGTTTTCTATTCTCCAGTGCCCACGCCAGCAGTGCCCCCGCCAGATCTCCAGCAACCTGGCAGCATCCGCCTGTTCCGGCGGGAGGCTGGTGATGGCGTAAGCCTGCTCCACCGTCTCCCTGCCCTTGTGCCTCCTGGTTCGTTCCACGCAGCAGACCTGCCCCAACCCCGGCCAATCCAAGTACCCGTTCAAGGCTGCCGATGCCCACAGGCGCCGGTGTTCCCACCGGTCCCCGTGACGGCCCTCCAGGCACGCCTCGGCGCCGCCTGACCCAAGAGGGTTCCCCTTCTTCCGGAGTTCGAAGCGCGCACACTGCAGACAGTTCATTAACGACACTAGTACTCGGTCAATTTTGGTCTGATAGATAGACTCAGAGACCTGCTGGTTGATGGTACTCTGAGATTTAAGGAAGATGTTGTTGTGAGGTGGCGGTATGGTCAGGGAGAAATTCGCAGTTCGGCTGACGCCGGAGGAACGCGACCAACTGGAGCACATGGTCCGGGCAGGGAAGAGTCCAGCCCGGGTTACGACCCGGGCCCGCATCCTGCTCAAGACCGGTGAGGGTTGGTCCGCGTCCAGGGTGGCCCAGGCTCTGGATGTGTCCGAGGGCACGGTGTTCCGCCTCAAGCGGCGCTTCGCCGAGGATGGGTTGAACGGGGTGCTCAGGGACCGAACCCAGCCCCACCGGTACCGCAGCTGGATGACCGTGGCGAAGCCCACCTGATCGCCCTGGCCTGCAGCCCGGCCCCCGACGGCCACGACCACTGGAACCTTCGCCTGCTGGCGGACCGGATGGTTGAACTGGGCGTGGTTGACTCCCTGTCCCATGAGACGGTGCGGCTGCATCTGAAAAAAACGTCCTCAAGCCGTGGCAGAAGAAACAGTGGTGCATTCCCAAGGTGAGTGCCGACTTCGTGGCCCACATGGAGGATGTCCTGGACCTCTATGCCGAACCCTACAATCCCGAAAGGCCGGTGGTCTGCTTCGATGAGACATCCACCCAGATGCTGGCCGACGCCCGGCCGCCCATCCCGGTGGCTCCCGGACACCCCCGGCGCGAGGACTACGAGTACCGGCGGGAGGGCACCCGCAACCTGTTCCTGGCCAGCGAACCCTTGGCCGGGTGGCGGCACGTAGAGGTAACGGAACGGCGCACCAAGGAGGACTTTGCCCACCAGATGCGCTGGCTGGTGGATGAGGCCTATCCGGATGTCCCGGTGGTTCGAGTGGTCTTGGACAATCTGAACACCCATCGCAAGGCGTCGCTTTACGAGGCGTTTCCAGCTGACGAGGCCCGGCGCATTGCCAAGCGGCTGGAATTTCACTACACGCCCAAGCACGGCAGTTGGCTCAATATGGCGGAGATCGAGTTCAGCATCTTCTCCCGCAGTTGCCTCAGGCAGCGTCTGCCGGACGAGGAATCCCTCTGCCTGGAGGTCCGCGCCCTGGAACTGGAGCGAAACGAAGCTCAAGCCCGCATCAACTGGCGCTTCAGCATCCAGGACGCCAGAACCAAACTCCATCGCCTCTATCCCATCAATTCCTGACTTGACCGAGTACTAAACCAAAGCCAATGTGGGATGTGCATTCGCCTGAGGCGGGGAATTTGGCGGGGAATTGGGCAGGAGTGCTTCGGCCCTTGACTGCAGGACCGTCCGGCAGCGGCGCCTCACCTCGTCTCTCCGGCTGACCAGTCCGGCCAGGAAGTTGCCGACCCTCTGCTGCACCAAGGCCTTGGTCCCCAGACACAGATTTCCAGTGGCCTCCTCTCTCGCCCAACCCCAGATGGCCTCATCGGCATTGAAGTCCGGGCTGTAGCCCGGCAGGTTCATTAACCTCAGCTCCAGCTCAGGCGTCCTGAGGTACTCCCGCACCGCCTCCCCACGATGCGCCGGCGCGTTGTCCCAGATCACATTCAGCGGTCCAGCGTGCCCCTTCCTCAACTGGTCCAAGAAGGCCGCCGAGGTCCCGGAGTTGCTGTTGCCCTCCAGTTCCATCCACTCCACCTCACCGGTCTCCAGGCACACCGCCGAGTAGTAGCTGGCCTTCTCCCCATACCGCGGGCTGGTGGAGTCCACCAGAGCCGGTTCACCCTTCAGCACCCACTTGCCCCGCAGTTCCGCGTCCGCCCGGAAGTGGGCCTCATCAGCAAAGAATATTCTGGCTTCAGTCCGTTGAGCCTCCTCCCACAGGGCGGCGTACTCCTCCACGAATGACTTCCGTTTGGCCTCGTCCGCCTTGAGCAGCCGCTTCTTGGGCCGCTTGAAGGCAAACCCCAAGCGGTGCAGCCAGTTCAGGCAACTGCTACGGCTCAAACTGGTGCCGAATCGTTCCCAGACAAACTGCCGGACTCCTTTCCAGTACCAGTTGGCCAGTTGGATACCTGCCTGCTCCGGCAACTCCTGCACCGCCGCCTTCAACTCCTCCCGCTGCCTCTCGTCAAGCGCGGGGGGGAACCCCCGGACTGCTCGAATATCAGGGCCGCAGGCCCTCCCTCGCCGAAGGCCGACGCCCACCGGCCGATGGTGTGTGGGTCCCGCTCCAGCGCCGCCGCCGTCGCCGCTGCCGTCCAGCCCTGGGCCAGCAGCCAGACGGCGTGCCACCGCTCCCGCTCCCGGGGCGTGGGCGCCAGGATCATCCGCCGGCGCAAGGCCTTGGCATCCATCTCCCATTGTTCCAAATCCCGATGTATCTCTCTCGCACCCATCACCAACCCCTCTCTGACGCCTGGAAAAGCTAACTCTGCCCCTTCGCCAATTTACCCCATGTTTCTGCGCATTTCACCTTGGCTTCGGTTTAGTAGACCAACTGCGTAGAAATGATGGGAAGTTCTGGGACGGAGGTTTCGCGTTCGAATCGTTGCCGCGAAGTCTCGTTATCCCACCTGCCCATCATTTCAAAGATTTCCCTCTACTAGCTGGGATTACGACTCTCGGCCTCGATTGGAACTCGGGCCACCTTGATATGAGTCCGATTAATTGAGGCGCGACTGACACCGCAATTCTGTGAAGGCAAAGGGGATTGCCTTCCGGATCAACCTTCCCGCTCTCGAGTAGCAAGCGGGCCTGTTCTTTGAACAAACCAGCTCGAATAAGCGAAAGCCCCAACGGTCGGTAGTCGTCGGCGTGTAGGGACCGCGGAACCGTGTTCCCGGCGTTTGCACGTCTGATGGAGTCACTTTCGATTCTAACGAGGTTCAGCCAGGCCAGTACATTCAGCACATGCTCCGCTTCTTCGTGGCTCCCCCCGTATTTTTCCCGAATCGCGCTAGCTGCATCTTCTCTTGCAATGCTGGGCGCATTTGCTCCTATAGCCAGCAGAGCAACTGCAAGCCTTTCCAATTTGGGGCCGGTAAACCAGTTGTCTGTAGGGAGGCTCATTAGGTAAATGTTTCCTCTCCGAGCAGATATCGGAGCAATTCCTCCTCATCTCCCTCAGCCGCAGTTGATGGATCTGTCGGCTCAGCCAATGGAGCTAGTTCAGTTCCCTCTAAGAGCCTGTCTCAAAAGTCGTGGTGTGCTCTTTGCAGAGACGCTGGGAGAGGAGTCGAGAAGGCGCCGCTTCGAGACATGCCCCGTAAGCAGGCCTGGCTGTTGCCGCCGTCTCATGATGAGTTATTGCCATTGGATCATCCGGCCAGGTTCGTGGCCGAGTTCGTCGAGGCCTTGGACCGCGAGGAGTGGAAGGAACTCGGCGTGGAGATAGAAGGGGACCCTTTGGGAGCGATGGCCTATCATCCCAAGACACTGCTGAGCGTCTGGCTGTTTGGCTTCGTGACCGGAATACGTTCCAGCGGCAAGCTGGAGTCAGCCTGCCGAGACCAGATACCCTATCTGTGGCGTACCGGCTGGCAACACCCGGACCACAACACCCTGTGGCGGTTCTACATGGATCATCGCCAGAGCATGCGGAAGCTGCGGCGGCGAACGGTGCGAACGGCAGTGGCGATGGAGTTGGTGGACCTGGCGGTACAGGCGGTGGATGGAACCAAGGTGGCAGCCAACGCATCGTCTTGTAGAAGTTACGATGCCGAGGGGCTGGCCAAACTGTTGGAGAGGTTGGACCGGGCCATCGCTGAACTGGAGGACCAGAATGAAGGGGAAACCGACAGGGCTCCGGTGCAACTGCCGGAGGAATTGGCCGACAAGAGGACCTTGCGCGACCGGGTGCGTCGGGCGATGGCTGAACTGGAGGACCTGAAGGGCCGCAAGAACATCAACCTTACGGACCGGGACGCCCGGTTCATGAAAATGAGGCAAGGCTTCTGGCCCGCTTACAATGCCCAGGCCATGGTCTCACCAGTAAAGACGGGCCAGGAAACGTCGGGCATGCTGGTCACGGCCGTTGAAATGGTGGATGAACCGGCAGATTACGCCAGGCTGATCCCGATGCTCCCAAGGGCGGAGGAGGCCACGGAAGTCAAGACGCCATTGACCCTGGCCGATGCCGGCTATGACTCGGCAGCGGCGCTCCAGGAATGCGCTGACAGCGGTCAGCAGGTGGCGATGCCGGAATCGCCCAGAGGAATGGCGCTGGACCATCCCTACCACAAGGACCGGTTCACCTACGATTCCGCCAGCGACACATACAGGTATCCCCAAGGCCAGGTGCTGAGCCTGGTACGCGGCAGGTTCGCCAGGAAAACGAACAAGAGGATGTACCGCGCCCCCAAGCATATTTGCCAGGCGTGTCCGCTTGCCGGAGTATGCCTCACCCATGGTTCACCCCAGGGCAATCGCATTTGCGGGGGAGTGGTGTTGGAGGTTTTAGAGTAGCAGGTGTTGAGGAAGACACAGTGCTTTGGCGCTGAGTTGTGTGGAGGCAGTGGTGATGGGGATGACGATTGAGGAATTGGAGCCCTTGGAGGATCCCAGACACGGAAACGCAGAGCGGCATTCTCTGCACGACATCCTGATCATTGCCCTTTGCGCCATCCTATGCGGCGGCGAAACGTGCACCGACATGGCCCTCTTCGGCCACTCAAAGCGGGAGTTCTTGGAATCCTTCCTGCCGCTCAGGAATGGCATCCCCAGCCACGACACCTTCTCCAGGGTGTTTCGCCTGTTGGACCCAGAGGCATTCCAGAAGTGGTTTCTGGGGTTCATGGGCCAGTTTGCCCAAGGCTGCGAGGGGGTCCTGGCCATAGACGGCAAGACGTTGCGGCGCTCCTATGACCGCGCCGAGGCCAAGTCGCCTCTGCACCTGGTCAATGCCTGGGCCGCAGAGCAGCGCCTGGTGCTGGGGCAACTGGCCGTTGACGGCAAGTCCAACGAGATAACCGCAGTGCCCAAACTCCTGGAAATGCTGGCCCTGCCGGGAATGGTGGTCACCGCTGACGCCATGCACTGCCAGAGAAGGCTGTCCCAGCAGGTGCTGGACCAGGGGGCCGATTACGTACTGGTCCTCAAGGGCAACCAGGAGTCCCTGAACGATGATGTGCGCCTGTTCCTCGACGATTCGGCCACAGACGTGGCACAGGCAAGCCAGACCAACAAGGGGCACGGGCGTATCGAGATCCGGACGGCCAGCATAAGCAGCGATGTGGCCTGGCTGCAGGAGCGGCACCAGTGGCCCGGGCTTGCGGCAGTGGGGAAGATAACCGCCAGCCGCCAGGAGGGAGGCCATAGCAGTGTCGAGAGCCGGTACTATCTGTTGAGCTAGGCATTTCCGCCGGCGCGGTTCAACCAAATCGCGCGGGCCCACTGGGGAATCGAGAACCAACTGCACTGGGTGCTGGATGTGGTGTTCAATGAGGACCAGTCCCGGAACCGGAAGGACAACTGCCCGGACAATCTGGCCCTGCTACGCAAACTGGCGCTAAACCTGGCCCGGCTGGAACCCTCCAAAGGATCCATGAGAGGCAAGCTGAAACGGGCCGGGTGGGACAACAACTACCTCGCCACATTGCTATCCCAATTCACCAAAATCCAAATGCAATAGCCCTGGCTGGTGGGCCGGGGCAATCGCGTTTTGTTTCTGGGCACACAAATTGGGCCGGAATAGAGGTGGCGGTGAAATTGACAGTGCTTCCCTGGGTTCTGGGTGCGACGGTGGACGGGGGTTTGGATTCCCGCCTACGCGGGAATGACGGGTTATGGAGCCTCTGTCGTTGAAGACGCGATTGCCCTGGAGGCCGGTCTCAATATTCGAAGGTCCTCTCGTGGAGATGTAACATCCTGTAACATTTTGTAACTTCAGTATCAATTTGGCTTTCATTTGAAACATAGCGCTCAGGCGATTCAGGGAATTCTCTTTCAGAACAATTGTACGATACACAGCGCTCCAGGGCAAGGGGGAGATTTCAGCAGCAGGGCAATCGCGTCTTATTTCTCAGCACACAAATCGGGCCGGAATGACGGTGGAGATTGGATTGGCAGCGCGTCCCCGGGTTCTGGGTGCGACGGTAGACGGGAGTTTGGATTCCCGCCTGCGCGGGAATGACGGGATATAGGGCCTCCGGCGTTTAAAACGCGATTGCGCTGGTTGGCGGGCGAAGGTAAAGGGATTCAACGCCGAGGTCGCCGAGGTCGCCGAGGACGCCGAGGGAGACGAGAGGGAACAAGAGTTAATCACAGGGGGAACAGAGAGTGCTGAGGGTAGACGGGGGGTTGGATTTTAGGCTGGGCGGGAGTGACGGTTGGGGGCAGGCGGGGTTGCGGGGGCGGGGGATTGTCCGTATGTTGATTGTCGAAAAGTGCGATGGCTTCCACGAATTTCGACATCCAGTGCCCCAATTGCGGGAATCTGACAGGTCCCGGAGTACAGTTCTGCGCCAGGTGCGGCGTGCGGTTGGCTTCGCCGGAAGCAGAGTTAACGGTGGAGCAGGAGGCGGAGGCAACCACGGAGTGGGTGACGGCGACGGAGGATGCAGTCACGGAGGATACAGTCACGGAAGGAGCGCCGTGGTCGGTGGCGCTCGTTACGGCCGGACTGTTCATGTTCCTGGGGGTGCTGGTGGCTGCGGCGTTCACCGCTGGGGCGGTCGGTTCGCTGCTGCCAGAGTACGAACTGGCGGTGAAGACGTGGGTCGGCATTCACCTGCTGGCGCTGGGGGTCGGGGCGATCGTGTGGCTGCTGGGGGCGCGGATGTCGATTTCGCCGCTGGCGGACCTGGGATTGAGGGCGCCGAGCACGTCGATTGGGCTGGCGGGTGTGCTGACGGTGGCGGCGCTGACAGCGAGCATCCTGGGAACGTTCGTTTACGGGTTCACGGTGGACCGGCTGGGGCTGGACTTTCTTCGTCCGCCGGAGATCGATGACGAAATCCTCTTCCCGGGCGTGGGTGTCTTGCTCACTTTCCAGGCGCTGGTGGTGGTGACTCCGGTGAGCGAGGAACTACTGTTCCGTGGGTTCGCGCTGCGAGGGCTGCTGCGGAGCATCGGCCCAGGGCCGGCGGTGGTGGCGTCGGCGGTGGTGTTTGCGGCGCTGCACCTGGAGCCGGGGTCGATGATCCCCATTTTCTTCACGGGGGTGTTCCTGGGATGGCTGTACGTGAGGACGGGGTCGCTGTGGCCGTGCATCGCGGCGCACGCGGGGCAAAACGTGCTGGCGCTGCTGGCGACGCGGTTACTTTGAAGAGCGGCGGCCGGAGCGGCCTGGCCGAGGGCTGGAGTAGGGCAGAATCCGGTGAATGACCTCCCTCACCCTACTATTCTCACTCAAGGGAAAGAGCACCAACCCAGGGCTCTGCAACTGTCGGTGCGAGGGCTGGACACTGGGTTGCCCTTGGGTTACATTTGGCCTGTCTGATTGCCAAAACGAATCGAATACACGGCAAGGTATCGTTCCCCGCAATGGGTAAAGAGCGAATAGAGAGGATGTTTGAGAGGGTCCGGGAGCGGGAGCGCCCCGGACTTGTGGTGTTCCTAACCGCGGGCTGCCCGGACATGGAAGCGACGATGGAACTGGTGCCGGCGCTGGTGGAGGCGGGAGCTGACGTGGTGGAGCTGGGTGTACCGTTCAGCGACCCGCTGGCCGAAGGGCCCACGATACAGCAGTCGAGCTTCCTGGCGCTGCAGAACGGGGTAACTACAGCAGACTGCCTGAGGGCGGCCGAGACGCTGCGGGACAAGGTTCCCGAAGCGCCGCTCATACTGATGGGGTACTACAATCCGGTGTTCTCTTACGGCGTATCGCGCTTCGCAGCAGAGTGCCAACGTATCGGCGTGGACGGCCTCATCACGGTCGACCTGCCGGGGACGGAGTCGGGTGCGCTGGCAGCGGAATGTAACGCCCGAGACATTTCGCTAATACCGTTGCTTGCGCCGACGAGCACGGAGGAGAGCATCGCCGAGTCGTGCAAGAACGCGAGCGGATTCGTCTACTGCGTCAGCGTTACAGGGGTCACCGGGGCGCGGAACGAGGTATCGAACCGAGGGCTTGAGCTGGTGCAGCGGGTGCGAGCACACACGGACCTGCCGCTGGCGCTGGGGTTCGGCATCTCTGCGCCGGAGCACGTGGCGGAGGTGGGCCGCACCGCCGACGCAGCCGTGGTGGGAAGCGCGCTGGTGCGGGTGCTGCTGGAATCGCCGCGGGACGAGGTGGTGGAACGGGCGAGCGCCTTCGTGGCATCGCTGGCAGGACGGGCGCCGGCCGCGCAGTCGACGGAGAGAGGGCGGCGATGACTGTCTGCCGTGGTATACGTGGGGCTACCACCGCCGAGGCGAACACGGGCGAGGCGATTCACGGGGCGACCACCGAACTGCTGGAGGCGCTGATCGAGGCCAATAGCCTGGAAGAGAAGGACCTGGCCTCGGTATTCTTTTCCATGACGCCCGACCTGAACGCGGTGTTTCCGGCGGCGGCGGCCCGGCGGCTCGGCTGGAACAGCACGGCACTGTTCGGAGCCGTGGAAACAGAGGTGCCGGGCAGCTTGAACCGCTGCATTCGTGTACTTATACTTGTGAATACTGAAAAAGAACCCGGGGAGTTGGTAAACGTTTATTTGCGAGGGACCGATACTCTCAGGTCGTAACCGGAGTGTCGGATTAAGAGAAAGGCGCCTGGAGGAGATGAGCCGGGACAGCGAGGTAAACCGGAATGCCGGTTGCCGCCGTCCCGGTTCGTATTTGTTTGACCCCCCTCCGACTTCATAGAGAGCGATTCAATAGAAAGATACCGGATGGTGAAGCGAAGATGATTGTGGCAATGGCTGCCGGAAGTACCCAGGAAAACGTAGATGAGGTGCAGAAGCGCATCGAGGCTCGCGGCCTGACGGCGGCGGTCTCCCATGGAGTGGACCGGGCCGTGATTGGCGTACTTGGCTCCATTCCCCCGGACTTCAAGGACGAACTGGAACTTCTTCCCGGAGTAATGCAGGTACTGGTGGTATCCAAACCCTACAAGTTGGCGAGCCGGGAGTTCCACCCCGACCCGACCATAATCAAGATTGGCGATGCGGTGGTCGGCGGGGACAATCCGGTGATCATGGCCGGGCCCTGCTCGGTGGAAGATGAAGAGCAGATGGTATCCACGGCGAAGGCGGTCAAGGCCGCCGGGGCAACGGTGCTGCGAGGCGGCGCCTACAAGCCCCGCACGTCGCCATACAGCTTCCGCGGCATGGGCATCGACGGTCTCAAGCTGCTCAACATCGCCAAGCAGGAGACCGGCCTTCCCATCATCACCGAGGTCATGTCGCCGACAGATGTCGACACCGTTGCCGAATACGCCGACATTCTGCAGGTCGGCGCCCGCAACATGCAGAACTACAACCTTCTGGACGAGGTGGGCCAGACCAGCAAGCCAGTGATGGTAAAGCGCGGCCTGGCGGCGTCCTACGAGGAGTGGTTGCTGGCGGCCGAGTACGTGATGGCGCAAGGCAACGAGCAGGTAATGCTGTGTGAGCGGGGCATCCGTGGGTTCGAGCAGTTCACGCGGTTCACGATGGACGTGGCGGCGATTCCGGTGATCCAACGTCTGTCGCACCTGCCCATCGTGGCGGATCCCAGCCACAGCACCGGCAAGTGGTACCTGGTGACGCCGGTGGCCCTGGCTGCCATCGCGGCCGGAGCGCACGGCCTGCTTATCGAAGTGCATCCGAACCCGGACGTGGCGAAGTGCGACGGGCCGCAGTCGCTGACGTTCGAGAACTTCAACATCCTGATGGACCAGGTCAAGGCCATCAACGGGGTGCGGTCGGCACCGGTGCCAGCCTAGTACCGAGCGGACGGTCGCGGACAAACGGAACGGTGGCGAGGGTTTCCCGCCACCGTTTTTCATTTCTTGAGGGTATGCCTTCACCCCATCCCTCCCCCAGAGGCAGAGGGGACTTGCCTCATGCTACCTCATAGACCGGCCTTGACGGCTGACTCGCGCATGGATTCGAGGTAGGCGACGCTGGAGGTCTGGATCAGGCCGTTGACGTTGCCGTGGAAGTACTGTACGCCGAGGCCGAGGAACTTGGGAACGAGGTTGTCGGGGCAGCTGACCCCGGCAACCTTGCCCGCTTTAACTATGACGTCGACGCCGCGCTCCATCTGGGCCTGAACGTCGGGGTGGGTCTGCTGGCCGGGGACGCCCATGGACTGAGAGAGGTCGCCGGAGCCGATGAAGAACACGTCGACGCCGTCGACCTGGACCATTGATTCGAGGTTTTCGATGGCCTCGACTTCCTCGAGCATCAGGCAGACGAGGGTGTTGCGGTTGGCTTCGGCCACGTAGTCGCCAGTGGAGCCACTGAAGCCGTAGCCGGCGGGGCGGCTGCGGCTGAAGATGCCTCGGTGGCCATCGGGGTAGTACTTGACGGCGTCCACAGCGGCGTGGGCCTCGTCGGCGGTGTTGACATGGGGAACCTGGACTCCCCAGGCGCCGCGGTCGAGGAAGGGGGCGATGATTTCGGGCTTGTTGGCTACTGGGCGCACGATGGGAGCAATGCCGGATAGCTCGGAGGCGCGAACGAGATCCTCGGAGTTGTCGACGGTGATGGATCCGTGTTCGTTGTCGAGGAGCACCCAGTCGAAGCCCAGGCAACCGAGCATCTCCACGACCGGTGCGGAAGGGAAGGTAATCATCACTCCGAAGACCGCCTTGCCCTGCTGCAATGTCGCCTTCAGCGTATTTTCGCGCATATATCTTCTCCAAGTGCCATGAAGGTAAGGGAATCCAGTGCGGGCCGTCTAGTAGACGGCCCTTCGCGAGAGTATACTACGCGCCACTTTTCGAGGGGTTACATAATGCTTCAGTGAACTGAAGCACCAAGCTTGATATAATGTAAAGTATCACGGATATCAAGGACATAAGGACTTACAGGCGGCGGGGGCAACCGTAGTGCTGCCTTCAGCCAAGCCAGGGTGATGAAAGCAGGGGGTAGGATATGTTTCCGCAAGTTTCTCTAACGGTCCCCACACGCGAGGACGTGGAACGGCTGGCAGGCTGGTTGAACGACGAAGAGGTCAACGGGTCGTGGTACGGCGTGGGCGAGGACGGGCGGCCGCTTCACACGGGGTACCTTCCATCGCAGGTGCTGGAGGGTGACGGCAGCGACTGGGCCCGGGTGTTCAATGACGACAGCCGGAAAGTCTACGCCGTGTATTCCACGGAGGGGGAACACATCGGGGAAGCGCAGCTGGTTATCGAATGGCCCCTGCTGGAAGCACAGGCTTTCATCTTGGTGGGCCGCAAGGACCTGTGGCATCACCACTATGGGACGATGTCGCTGATCAACCTGCTGGACTACGCGTTCAACGACCTGGGGCTGCACCGCATCTGGGTGGACATTCCGGAGTACAACAAGCCGGCAATGGACATGGTCGAGCACATCGGGTTCGTGGTGGAAGGGCACTTCCGCAAGGCCCACCGCCGAGGAGACCAGTGGTTCGATTCGTATGCCCTGGGCCTGCTGGCCGAGGAATATCCCCGACGCCGAGCACGCCTGATGGAGTTCGGCGTCTCAAACTAGGAGGTTCGAACGTCGCCACGACATTCCACCGAACGAGGAGGGAAAACGATGGCAGTCATAACAATCAACGGTCCTCTGGGCGCCGGAGCGGTTTCGATCGGCCAGATGGTGGCCGAGCAGCTGGAGATCAATTTCTACGACCGCCTGGTATTCACGCAGGCGGCCCGTCTCATCGGAACGCCGGTGGGACCGGTGATCGCGAAAGAGCAGCGTGTAGACCGTTTTCGCGACCGGCTGGGCCGATTCCTGCAGACCATGCTGGAACGATCCGCGATGTCCGGGGTGAGCGGTGAGCCCTACTTCGGGAGAGGGATTGAGAACCTGCCTCCCGAAACCTTCATGGAAATGATGGGGGAGAGCAGCACAAACCGCCAGGTCAGCGACAAAGAATTCATCGAGGCCACCGAGAAGGTGGTGAAGGGCATCTACGAAGAAGGGAACGCGGTGATCATTGGGCGAGGGGCAAACGCGATACTGGAGGGTATGCCTGGGACTTTCCACGTGGGCCTGATGGCACCGCTGGAAGTCCGGGTCCAGACCCTCATGCAGCGAGAGAACTATACCCGGGAAGAGGCGGAGAACTACGGGGCGGAGCTGGAACGAGCGCACGAGAACTACTTCCGGCGGTTCTTCAACTACAACTATTATGATCCGGCCCACTACCAGATGGTGCTGAATATGGGGCTCATGACCCCCAAGGCAGCAGCCGATATAATCGCTCACGCGTCCAGCGACATTTTTGCGGCCACCGCCGCGTAGGCGTCGTGCCCCGATCGACATTCGTCTCGCGAAAGCACCGCGCTGAAGGGTAATCAAAGACGTGTTTCCCTTCTCTGACGCGGGCTCCCGCCGCACGGGCCTGCCGCCGGTAACCGTGGCCCTCATTGGCCTGAACTGCCTGGTCTTCATCTACGAGCTACAGACCGGCGGTTTGGGCCTTTTGACTGGCGGCGGCCGGGTCGACATCGACATTTTCTTCTTCAAGTGGGGATTCATACCCTCAGAACTGTCGGAGGGCAGAGACTACCAGCGGCTAGTCGATGGGACGGATATCGGCTCGCCGGTGCCCACGTGGGCTACGATCATATCCTCGATGTTCATCCACGGGGGAGCGCTGCACCTGGCGAGCAACATGCTGTTCCTGTGGGTCTTCGGGAGCAGCATGGAGCAGGCGCTGAGGCCCGTGCCATTCCTGCTGCTGTACCTGGCGACGGGAGTGGCGGCGGTGATGACGCACATGGCCGTGGAGCCGCAATCGCAGGCGCCGTTGATCGGAGCCAGCGGGGCGGTATCGGGAGTGCTGGGCGCCTACCTGCTTACGTTCCCATACAACCGCATCCGGGCGCTGATCCTGGTGACGGTGATCGAGTTGCCGGCCATCTGGCTGCTGGGAGGATGGTTCGCCTGGCAATTGTTGCAGGGGCTGTTTTCGCTGGGGCTGTCGCACTCGGTGAGCATCGCGTTCTTCGCGCACGTGGGGGGATTCGTTGCCGGGGCGCTGCTGATCGTCGCCGGGCGGTTGCTCAGGGGCCGGCCGGTGCTGCCCAGGCGGCCGCAGGCGTGGTATTACCGGTCGGGGGACGACGGGTAGGGCTGACTCCCGAAGGGGCGATAGGTGGTCTGCACTGCTCAACGAGTCTTGTCGAAGGCGTGACTCAGAAGCGATGGAGACTAGAGTAGTGGAACGGCCCATGGCAACTGAGTCCGGCAGCGAGGAGTTTGATGATCGGCCGCCGTTGCAATCCAACGCAAGCGGCGGCGAGCAAGCGAGGCTTGCTACAATAAATAGCATCCGCCTTAAATGCCGTTCGAATTGAAGGGAGATTGAGATGTTGATGAGTTGGCTTGCCGATAAGTTGTTCAGACGAAAAAGGAAAGTAGCGACACAGATGCGCATGGGCTCTGGGCGGAGTGGGATACTCGACGGATGGCCGCGGAAGAGGCTGGGAATGCGTTTGCCGAGCCTGAGCCGGGCCGGCCCAAGTCCGGCAGGAGGCGATGGCGCAGGGGTCGCCCGTCCGCCTGGACGCAGGAGCCGCTGGCGCTACCGGGGCTTTTCTGGTGGGCCCGCATATTGACCACGGGCATGGCCACGGCCACGGTGGTTTCGACGGTGGTTTTCACGGCGGGGGTGGCGACGCGGGTGGCGGGTTTTAGCGGAAATATGAAAGGGGCGCCCGCTCTCTGGGCGCCCCTTTCTGCTCTGGCGGTTGGCCGGCGCTACCCGGTGATGAGGTCCAGGTAGGGGCGGCGCATAAGGCTCCAGGAGTTGGCTTCGCGGTCGAAGCGGGAGTTGACGAAGACGCGCCAGTTGGAGTCGTCGAGGTCGGGGAAGTCGGAGCGGTAGTAGTAGCCCGGCCAACGGGTCTCCTCGCGGTAGAGCAAGTGGCGCAGGTGGGACTCACCGACCCAAGCGCGGTGGACGACCTCCCAGGCGCGCATAAGCTCGTGGGGATTGCGGGCCGCGAGGTGGGAGAGGTCCTCGCGCAGCATTTCAATGAGCTGGATGCCGCGCTCCAGGGTTGCCCGGTTGGTGGTGTACCAGGCCGAGGCCCCGGCGGCGTACTCGTCCATTATCTTCTGAAGGCGCACAAGGGCCTGCTTGGGGGTCATGTAGTTGGGGTTGATTTCCTCGGCGGTGGTGGCGCCCTTGTGGGTGTCGAAGGTGGCCAGAGGGCTGAGGACGGTCTGGCGCATCCCGTGGACCTGGTCGCCGGACACGGTGGGACGGCCCGGGTTGTCGTTCAGGTAGTTGACGGCGGCCTTGGCGGCAATCCGGCCTTCGGTGAAGGAGCCGGAGGAGAACTTGTGCGGGGCGGCGCCGACGCCGTCGCCGGCGGCGAACAGGCCGCGGACGGTGGTCATACGGTTGTAGCCCCAGAAGTAGTCGCCGGTGGCGATGTCCTCGGGGCCGCTGACCCAGGCACCGGCCTCGCCGGAGTGGGAGCCCATGATGTAGGGCTCGGCCAGGACGACCTCCGACGGTGTTTCCTCAGGGGCGATGTTCTGCGCGGCCCAGGTCAGGGCTTGGGAGATGGTCATGTCGAGGAAGTCTTCCCAAGCCTCATTGCGGACCTGGTCCATCTTGGCGGGGTCGATGGC
The DNA here is from genome assembly GCA_965261355.1 of Dehalococcoidia bacterium. GTDB lineage: Bacteria > Chloroflexota > Dehalococcoidia > Lucifugimonadales > UBA3495 > VXOI01. Next base: position 2,605,585 of record OZ253464.1, read on the forward strand.
GCCGTCAGGACCGGCGGAGAGGGCCTGCATGGCCTGGTCGGTGCGCATGTACATTGGCCCGAGGCCGTCGCGGATATCGAGGAACATCTGGTGGTTGCGCAGCGGCGTGGGCGTGGGGATTGCGGAGCCGTAGGGCTCGTACTTTTCGAGCTCGGCGGCGCGGGTGACAGTGTAGTCGTCGCCGAGGGAGTTGAGGACCTTGGCGTGGAAGTACTGGAACCACATGCCGACGGGGCCGTAGCCGTCCTTGAAGCGGGTAGGGACGAAGCGGTGCTCCATCTGGGTCATTTCAACGCCGGCGGGAATCATCAGGCCGTATGCAGAGCCAGTGGCGAAGACTGAGTACCAGGTGCGACCGAGGCCCTCGCTGACGGAGCGGGGCCGGAATACGTTGGATGCGCCGCCGGTGGTTATGATTAAGACGGGGGAGCGGAAGACGTAGAATTTGTTGTCGCGGACGGAGAAGCCGACGGCGCCGGCAATCTTGTCTGGGTCGTCGTCGTCCTTGAGCAGGTGGGTGATGGCGACCCGCTCGTAGATGTTTTCAGGACCGAGGGCGGCCCTGGCGGGCTCGGCGGCGATTGGCTTGATGGACTCGCCGTGGATGGGAATCTGCCAGCGGCCGATGCGCTCGTACTGCCCGTTCTCTTGCTTCCAGATGGGGAGGCCCCATTCCTCGAGGAGGTGGACGGAGTTGTCGACGTGGCGGCCGACGTCGTAGACGAGGTCCTCGCGGGCGAGGCCCATCATGTCGTTGACCACGTAGTTGACGAAGTCTTCGGGGGTGTTCCAGCCGTAGCGCTGGCCCATGTAGCAGTTGATGGCGGAGAGGCCCTCGCCGGTGGCTCCGCTGCGCTCGATGGCGGCCTTTTCGGCGAGGACGACGCGCTTGTCGCTACCGGCCCAGTACCTGGCCTCGAATGCGGCGCCGCAGCCGGACATGCCGCCGCCGATTATCAGTATGTCGCAATCTACAGTTTCTGTGGTCTCGAATGCCACGGTTCATCCTCCGTGTTACAGGTGCGTCTGGCGCATGCCTGTGGTTTGAAAGAACACCCTCCCCTCTACCCTATCCCGTGGGGAGAGGGAGATGCGGGTGCTATTTGCTTGAAGGGACGGGCAGGCGGTCGACGCCCAGCCAGTTGGAGTCGCCGGCGAGGTTCTGGTTGCCGAGGTCTGCACCGCGGTCCTCAGTGAAGCCCTCGTAGGGCACGACAGTCCCCGCGGGGCGAGTGCGGGACTGGTAGGTGAACTCGAAGCGGCGGCCGTCGCGGAAGATTACATCCCACTGCAGGCCCCCGTTATCAATGCCGTCAATAGGTGTGCGGTGGGGCTGCACGATGGCGCCCATGGGCACGAAGTCGGCGTAGCCGCGGACGTTGATGGCCTCCTCGGGGCAGAGCTTGACGCAGGCATAGCACTCGGAGCACAGGTCGGGTTCCTGGTTGAAGCCCTTGTTGGCTCCCTCATCCAGGACCATGAGGTCGTTGGGGCAGATATAAACGCAAAGAGGTCCACGGTGCTCCCCGGCGCAGGCGGTGCACTTGTTGGGGTCAACGAATGTCGGCATGGCTTACCCCCGATGTTCGGTTATATGGAAATGTGGGATGTGGGCTGCAAAATGAAACCCCCTCGCACAATGGAGAGGGGGCTGAAAAAGCAAGATGCTAGGCGGGCTGACACTCCGTACAGGTGCAACAAGCCATCTCCGGCATGGTGATGACCGGCGTGCGACGCTCGAGGTATTCAGGTGTCACGAAGGGCGAGCCCATTCCATATCTCTCGGCGCAGTCGCGCACTACCTCCAAGACTTGTGGGCGCAGGGTGGTGGCCGCCGGTCCGGCGCCCCCGCTGATGATGCTGCGGATCAGGGTGCCGGCGAGGTCCTGCTTCCGGTCGGGGTGGCCGCAGATCCCTTCGTAGGCCACGCTCTCGCAGATTGGGCAGTACCACCACTCCAAAGTGAGAACTGACTTTATACCAAGTTCGGGAAGCGTGTCAAAGACCTCGTGGGCGGCGTAGCGTCCGTAGTGGCTGCCAACGCCGGCATGGTCGCGGCCAAACATGTGGTGGGTGCAGCCCAGGTTCTTGCGCACCATGGCGTGGAAGACGGCCTCTCGAGGGCCGGCGTAACGCATGTCCCACATCAGGGTCGACGTTTCGTGGATCTCGGGCAGGAAGAAACCCTCCTCCCGCAACAGGGCGTGGGCCAGAACGATGGCCTCGTCGATGTAGTCGCCGGGCTTCTTTTCGCCTATGACGGCGCTGACGAGGATGCCGTCGGCGCCTGAGGCCATAAGGGCACCCTTCATCATCATCTCGTGGCCGGCGTGGGGGACGTTGCGTGTCTGGTGGGCGACGGCAGAACCCCAGCCGAGCTCGGACAGGCGGGCCCTCAATTGCTCCGGGGTCTTCCAGAAGCGGTCGAAGGGCGGATTGACGATGGGCGGGTTCACCAGCGTCACCTTGCCGCCGACCAGCGTGTCCTCGAGGGCCATGGTGCGAGCGACGCCGGGGTGTTCTAGGTCGGTTGTGCCGTATACGTTCTGGGCCATCATCGTCTTGTCGTAGGAGTAGACCTCGGAGACGTCCAATACGGCTAGCGGCTGCTTCTGGTGGGTGAGGAGGACCCGTCTGCCGGTGTGGACGCCGGTGGCGGCCCAGTCGTAAGGAGAGACGTCGAGGATGATGGGGATGCTCCAGACGAGGCCGTCGGCCAGACACATATTGCGAACGACGGAGTCGAGGTCGGCGCGTCCCATGAATCCTTCGAGCGGAGAGAAGACGCCGAAGGCGAGGTTGATGACCTCGCGCGCAATCTGGTCGCCGACCGCCAAGCGCGGCAACCCTCCGGCCAGGTGCGCTGCCTGTTCGGAGGGTGCGACGGACACCTTAAGTTCACCGCCGTGGGGGGAAAGGCTATTGTCTGCAGCCATGCTCGGCCTGCGTGAGGGAGATTTAATGGCTCCCGCGGCTGCGGAAGCGGGGCCTGCCCGGTTTCTTCCGGCGAATGTCCCGAGGCGAGACTCTTGTGCAGACCGGTGCTATTCGGAGGTGACGACTGAGGCGCTCTCCGACGGATTGTGTCCCTGGACCCGGCATCCGTGGCTAGCCACAGTTGAAAGGAGGATCAGCCCCACTGCGGCCAGCGCCACAATAATCCGGCCGACGCGCCTGCCCGGTATACGCATCCTTGCTGTTCTCTCCAGTTGAGTGCAGTCCGTGCTCGCGTCGCTGGTAGTGACGCGAGCACGGGCTTCTAGGTTTCCGATTTCCGCTGGCAGTATATCGTAAGGCCCGAATTGCGGCTAGTGCCGGAGGCGGGCGATGGAGGCTGTTCCGGACCTCTGTCTCAAACAAACCGTCGGGGCCGCGTGCGTGAATGGGCTGCGTCTCGGCCAAGCCGTCCGTCGCTTGGAACGGGGTCGCCGCCGGGAAGGCTGTCGCCGGAGGGTGCAGTATCCGGCGGTGAGCAGTGCCAGGTCGACGGCGATGATGCTTACTGCAAACACGATGATGCGTCCGGAGCGGATTCCATGAGGCCAGTCGTCATATCACGAAGGCAACCACAAGAGGCAAGCTCCCAGCGGCAGTGGAAGGAAGCGAAGAAACAACGATTTGGCTTTGTTCATGCCTGCATCTCCTTGCTCGAAATGTGATGCTCGATATGGTGGTCTTCAGTGGGAGTGGCGTCGTCCCGGGACTTTCGAGGATTTCCACCTGCTTTCTTGTCGACTAAATCAAGCTGTCCTGTTGTATAAATTGCGACTGTTTATGAGATGTTGTATCAACATAATGCGTCTGCAGTGCGGGAAACGACATGGGTTGATTGGAAAAGCGGACGGTCGCGACAGGTGAGCGCCGCATTTCCTGGCGCAGACAAGACCTGTGAGGCTGCCAATGGAAGGCCATTTCCCCGACCTAACTTCGCCGACGTTGAAGACCCATCGAACGGCAGGGGTAACCAGTAGTGCAGGGTCAGCCAGGCCACCAGAGAGATGGTATTGCCCAAAATTTAAGAAATCAACCAAAAAAATACAATACCCGTGAAGATAGCGTGAAAGAATAGTGAGAGGTTGATTTCAGCTGGTCGGGTGTCGCGTCAGGGGAAGGGAGCACGCGGGCAAGCCCAGAGAGCCGGGCAAGTCCCGGGCCCAAGGACGCCGAGGATCAAGGCGTCCAGCGGAGGCGGGCACCAACGACCTGGAAGCCGTTGCGCTCGTAGAACTGGATGGGGCGCTCGCCGATCCTGGGGGTGCCGAGCTCGACGATGCGGCAGCCCTGGGAGACGGCGTGGTCGAGGGCGAAGCGGAGAACCTCGGCTCCGACGCCGGAACTGCGGGCGTGGGGCTCTACGTGCATTTCCTGGAATACGGCATGGCGGCCGGCGGTGCGCATGGAATGGACGAAGGAGGCGGTGCAGGCGGCAACGGCGCGGCCGTCGACTTCGCCGAGGGCAATGAACCCGTCGTCGCCTCCGGAGACCAGTCGCTCGAAAACCGGGGACATCGCCTCGGCGGTCGGTGGAGTGCCGCCGAGTTCGACCAGAAGGGCGCTGACGAGGCGAATCGCCTCATCGCGGTCGTCGATGGTGGCAAGCCTGACGTTCACCATAATCCGTCTTCCCAGTTAACGAGAATCGAGGCGCTGGCCCAAGATACCAGAAGGCGGAACGGCCGATGAGTAGTGAGACTGCCCCGACCTGTCGGGCAAAGGATGGAACGAGCCATTTTCCAACAACGGCGGGTTGACATTTTCTGTCTGCGAGCATTGCTTGTGATACTATATTGCCGTGGCTCAAGGCCCTTCACACCAGTTACTGTCAGGAGACTCAAATGCTGGATTACAAGCCCAATATCGTACTTTCCAACGAAGAATTCAACGTGGTCGGGACGCGGCCGATCCGACCCGACGGCGCCGAAAAAGTCACTGGCCGGGCGCGATACGGCGCTGACCAGAATCTCCCCGGGCTGCTTTACGGGAAGATACTGCGCAGCCCGCACTCGCACGCCCGCATCAAGTCCATTGACATCAGTGCGGCCGAAGCGTACCCCGGCGTGCACGCTGTCGTGACCTCCGCCGACTGGCCGGAGACCTCGGGACGGCTGGCGGACCTGGCCGAGGGAGCCATACAGAACCTGGGGTTCCTGAGCATGAACGTGCTGGCACGAGGCAAGGCGCTGTACAAGGGCCACGCCATCGCCGCCGTTGCCGCAGCCAATGCTCACGTGGCCGAAAAGGCGCTTGAACTGATCAAGGTCGACTACGAGGTGCTGACTCCGGTGCTGAGCGCCGACGCGGCGATGAAGCCCGACGCGCCGGCGGTGCATGAGAAGCTGGCGAGCCTTTCGAACCCGGCGCTGCGGCCGGGCGGATTGCTGAACGAGGACGACGACACCAAGGGCAGCAACATCGCCAACCACTTCGAGTTCCGGCTCGGCGACGTGGAGGAGGGATTCAAGCAGGCCGACGTCATCGTCGAGAAAGAGACGGAGACGGTGCCGGTGCACCAGGGCTACATCGAACCCCATGCCGGCACGGCGCAGTGGGGATCCGACGGCAAGCTGACCATCTGGTCCAGCAGCCAGGGGCAGTTCACCGTCCGTGACCACACGGCGCGTTTTATGGGGATTCCGGTGGCAGACGTGAAGGCCATTCCGCTGGAAATCGGCGGAGGGTTCGGAGCGAAGACCGTGCTGTACGCCGAGCCGGTGGCGGCGCTGCTCTCGCGCAAGAGCGGGCACCCGGTGAAGGTGCAGATGTCGCGCAAGGAGGTCTTCGAGGCCACGGGCCCGACATCGGGCACGAAGATCAAGGTAAAGCTGGGTGCAACCAAGGAAGGCAAGCTGGTGGCAGCCGAGTCGACGCTGATCTACGAAGCGGGCGCGTTCCCCGGCTCGCCGGTATCGCCCGGCGCGCAGTGCATGATGGGGCAGTATGACGTACCCAACGCGTATCTGATCGCCTACGACGTGGTCATCAACAGGCCGAAGTCGGCGGCCTACCGGGCCCCCGGCGCGCCGGCCTCCGCCTTCGCAATGGAGACGGCCATAGACGAGCTGTGCGAGAAGCTGGGCATGGACGCGCTGGAGTTCCGCCTGCTGAACAGCTCCAAAGAGGGCGTGCGGCGGGTTACCGGGCCGATGACACCGAAGGTGGGGTACATCGAGACGCTTCAGGCGCTGAAGGACCATCCGCACTTCAACACGCCACTGGAAGGCAAGACCGACGGGAAGAACGGTCACATCAAGCGAGGCCGCGGCGTCGCGAGCGGCTTCTGGGGCAACAACACGGGTCCGGCCAGCGCGCTGGCGGTGGTGAACTCGGACGGCTCGGTGAGCCTGACCGAGGGTTCGCCGGACATCGGCGGCAGCCGCGCCGCGGTGTCGCAGCACATCGCGGAGGTGCTGGGCATTCCGATGGAGGACATAAAGCCGCAGGTCGGGGACACCGACAGCATCGGCTTCACCTCAAACACCGGAGGCAGCAGCGCGACGTTCAAGTCGGGCTGGGCCGCGTACGAAGCGGGCCAGGACGTGAAGCGGCAGATGCGTGAGCGAGCGGCCCGCATCTGGGACATTCTGGTGGACGACGTGGAATACGTGGACGGAGTGCTGCAGCACGCTTCCGACCCGGAGCTGCGGCTGACCTTCAAGCAGATTGCCGCCCGCGCGGTCGGCACCGGCGGGCCCATCGTGGGACGGGCCGGAGTGAACCCGCCGGGAGCCGGGCCCTCCATCGGCGTTCACCTGGTGGACGTAGAAGTGGATACGGAGACCGGCAAAGTGGACGTGCTGCGGTACACCGCGGTGCAGGACGCTGGGAAGGCCATTCACCCCAGCTACGTCGAGGGCCAGATACAGGGCGGCGTGGTGCAGGGCATCGGCTGGGCGCTGAACGAAGAGTACCGCTTCGACGACCAGGGCGGGATGCTGAACGCCAGCTTCCTGGACTACCGGATGCCCATCAGCCTCGACCTGCCGATGATCGACACGGTCATCGTTGAGGTGGCGAACCCGGCCCACCCGTACGGTCTGCGGGGAGTCGGCGAGGTGCCCTTGGTGCCGCCGCTGGCAGCAGTCTCCAACGCGGTCTATGACGCCATCGGAGTCCGGATGGACTCCCTGCCCATATCGCCGGACAAGGTGCTGGAAGGTCTCTGGACCAAGAACGGCGGCTAAACCGGGGTGCGTCGATGAGTCGGGAATCCGGGACCTCCGGATTCCCGACTTCTTTTTCCAAATCTGAACAGGACTTGCGCTTTCCAGCGGGAAGTGGAAGAAGGTGAGGCCAATGCCGGAAGTATGGCTCCCGCCGCGGATGCAGGCTCACTGTGGCGGCAATCGGCAGGTGATGGTGCCGGGGGCCACGGTGCGGCAGGTGATCAACAGCCTGGAAAAGGAGTATCCCGGCTCTCGAGACCTGCTGATGGACGTGGAGGAGGACGACCTGCTGCCCGGGCTGGCAGTGGTGGTTGATGGCGAAACGAGCCTGCTGGGCTTGCTGGAGCGAGTGCAGGAGAACAGCGAGGTGCATTTCCTGCCGGCGATTGGCGGTGGGGAGACGGACGACGACGTGATTCACGGGATTGACCGGCGGCAACCCTTGGTAAGTCCGCCGAGTGCGCAGGCGGCCCGCGAAGTGCGGCAGGATACGGCGCTGCGGCGGGCGCGGACCTGATACGGACACCTCGCCGGAGTTGCCGGCGTCTCCCTGATGGATGAACTGCTCTCCCGCGGTTGGCTGGAGGAAGATTCATCATCCGCTGATGCCCGACGGGTCCGCTTCTTGCCTACCGAGCTCGGCGCCGTTGCCCTAGCCGAGCGGGGCGTGCTCATTCCCTCAGGCAAGGCTGGCAAACCGGTCGCTTTCGGATGCACCGACTGGACCGAGCGTCGCTGGCACTTGGGTGGCGCGCTCGGCAGGGCCATCGTGCACGGGCTGGTGGACGCGGGCTGCATCGATCGTACGGTCGGGTCGCGGGTTGTGAGGCTGACGGGCTGGGTGGACCGCTGGCTCGACCGATAGACAGCCGCGTTCCTCTGTTCCCCGCTTCTTCCCACCTTCGCTATTGGACGCTCCCATTGCCTTGCGCTAGAATGCGGCCACCGAGCAATTATCGTCGACTTACGCACGCAGCGCGCCCCGGGGAGGATGGTTATGACGCTGGAACTCACCCCTTCGCAACGCAAGTGGTACGACCTGGCAGGGAAGCACGCCGACACCTTCGCCGAACGGGCTGCGGAATACGATCTGGAAGGCAAGTTCCCGTTTGAAAACTACGCGGAGATGAAGGAATCGGGGTACTCTTCCATGCCCATTCCATCGGACTGCAACGGTGGTGGGGCTGATCTGCTGGACATCTGCATCGCGCAGAACCGGCTGGCGCAGGGCTGCGGCGCGACCGCCCTCGCCGTCAATATGCACTTCGGGCTGCCCTTCGTAATGACCGACCTGGTCGCGCTGGGGGAGGACGGGCCAAAGGAGATGCTGACCAAGATCGCTGACGAGAAGCTCATCGTCTTTGGAGCGATCACCGATCCGCAGGTGGACAGCTACAAGGGCATGACCGGCCTCGGCTATACCACGGCCACGGCGGTGAAGGAAGGGGACGGGTTTCGCATCAATGGGCGGAAGGGGTTCGGCACCAACAGCCCAATCGGGGACCTGTTCGGCTGCACCGCCGTGTATGACGACCCCGACGATGGGGAGATCGGCCTGATTTTCGTGCTGCCGTCGGACACCGAGGGGCTGGTATGCCTCAACGACTGGGACACGATGGGGATGCGAGCTAGCCAGAGCCACAGCTGGCGCCTGGAGAACGTGTTCGTCGAGGAAGACCACTGCTTCAAGCATAACCTCTGGGAGTGGGACAAGTTCTCGCGCGGGTTGTGGGCGTGGCACGGCGGGACGTTCGGGTCGGTTTACCTCGGCATAGCCAAGGCGGCCCGCGACTTCGCCATCAACCAGACGCGAGACCGCACGCGCCTGCCGTTCAAGCACCCGGAGAGCTACTACCCTGGCCACCAGTTCCTGGCGGCGGAGATGGACATCGCCCTTCACGCGGGATGGTACTGGCAGGCGGAGATAGCCCAGCGGTTGGTAGACATTAACAATCGGGACGATGCCACCGTCGTTGAGGCCGTGGCCATGCAGTACTTCTGCATGAAGTCGGCGCAGGACGTGGTGAACAAGGCGGTGGACATGGTGGGGGGAGCGGCGCTGGCGCGGAGGCTGCCGCTGGAGCGTTACTACCGCGACGTGCGAGCGGGCACGATGCATCCCATCAGCGGCTTCGACGCGCTGGAGCTGATCGGGAAGCACGCCTTCGGGCTGCATCGGGACGTACAGCCCCGGTACGTGTAGGGACTCAAAGTTGCAATTGCACGACGGGAGCGGAGCACCACCGCTCCCGTTTTCTTGTGGAGATGAAGGGTCGGAGCGTGCTGAAATTTTGGCCGGTAGGTCCGTTTGATTACGGCCCGTGGCAATGCTACGCTGTCAATCGAGAATACCCACAGGGAGGACTCACAAACATGGCTGGCTATATGATTGGGAACATCACCATCACCGATCCGGAGACGTTTGCCGAGTACGGCAAGCGGGTGCCGGAGACGGTCGCAGCTTTTGGAGGGACGTACGTCGTGCGCGGCGGAGTTCCCGAAAAAATCGAAGGGGACTACGAGCCCAAGCGCATCGTGGTGCTGCAGTTCGAGAGCGTCGATAAGGCCAAGGAGTGGTACAACTCCGAGATTTATGCTCCTCTGAAGGAAATGCGGATGAAGGCCTCCAAGGGCGATCTGTACTTCGTGGAAGGCGTGTAGGCGCGAAAAGGACACAAGCTGACCCGGATCTGATCGGCCAATGGCTACGGATGTAAAAGACCCTGAACCGGTCTCAACCACGCTGAACATCGGCGGGATGACCTGCGCCGCCTGCGTGTACCACGTTGAGCGGGCACTGACGGGAGTTCCGGGCGTTACCAGGGCCAGCGTGAACCTGGGCGTGGAGCGGGCGGCCGTGGAGTTCAGCCCCGCGGTCGCGACGATGAACGACCTGCGGCGAGCCGTGGAGGAGGCGGGGTACCGTGTCGAGGCGGCCGGAAACCGGCAGCAGGAGCTGGACCGGCTGGCAAAGACCGAGGAGATGCGCGCCATCAGCCGCCGCCTTGTCGTTGCGGTGACTGGCGCAGTGCTGCTGTTCCTGGGGTCGTTTGACGGTTTTCCGTGGGTGTCGGGCTGGATGCAACTGGGGTTCTACCCGTTCCTGCTCTGGGCGGTGGCGACGCCGATGCAGTTCTGGGCCGGGGCCAGCTTCTACCGCTCGGGGTTCGGGGCGCTGCGACACGGCGCGGCGAACATGCACACCCTGATCGCGCTGGGCACGAGCACGGCATATGGATACAGCGTGGCGGTGGTGCTGTTGGACGCGCTGGCGCCCTCGGTGCTAACAGGCGCGGGAATCGGAGCGGGAGTCTATTTCGACACGGCGGCGGTCATCATTGCCCTGATCCTCCTGGGCCGGTACCTCGAGGCGCGGGCACGAGGACAGACCTCGGAGGCCATCCGGCGTCTCATCGAGCTACGTCCGGCGACGGCGACGGTGATGCGCGAGGACGGCGAGGCCGTGGTGCCGGTGGAGCAGGTGGCGGTGGGGGACCTGCTGCTGGTGCGGCCCGGGGAGCACATTCCGGTGGACGGCGAGGTCAGCAGCGGGCACTCGGCAGTCGACGAGTCGATGCTGACCGGCGAGAGCATGCCGGTGGAAAAGGCGCCGGGCGATTTGCTGTACGGAGCAACGCTGAACAGGTACGGGGCGCTGTACTACCGGGCCACGCGGGTAGGGCAAGAGACTGCACTGGCCCAGATCATTCGGATGGTGGAGGAAGCGCAGGGTTCGCGGGCGCCCATACAACGGCTGGCCGACCGGATATCGGCGTGGTTCGTGCCGATCGTGGTGGGTCTGGCCGCGCTGGCGTTCCTGCTGTGGCTGCTGTTGGGACCCGCGCCGACGCTGACGCTGGCGATCCTGGTGTTCGTTGCCATCCTGATCATCGCGTGTCCCTGCGCACTTGGCCTTGCCACGCCCACCGCCATCATCGTGGGTGTGGGTAAGGGAGCGGGTCAGGGGGTGCTGATCCGGCAGGCGGAGGCGCTGGAGAAGGCCCACCGGGTGGATACCGTGGTGTTGGACAAGACAGGCACACTGACCACGGGCAAGCCGGCGGTCACGGCAATCGTGTCAATCGGCGACCCGGCAGGTACGGGGGATGGCGAGCGGGAGCTGCTGTTCCTGGCGGCTACTGCGGAGTACGGCTCGGAACACCCGCTGGCCCAGGCAATCGTAAGCCGGGCGCAGGAGGATGGCATAGCGACGGCGGCGGCCGATGAGTTCCAGGCTATTCCCGGCAGAGGGGTCAGCGCAGTGGTCAGGGGCACTTCGGTGCTGTTGGGGAACCGGGCGCTGATGGACGAGTCGGGGGTGTTCCTGGACGGGCTGAACGATACGGCAACGCGGTTCGCGGCCGAAGGCGGCACGCCGGTGTTCCTGGCGGCTGACGGGCAGGCGCTGGGTGTCTTCTCTGTCGCGGATACGCTGAAGCCGGGCGCTGTCCGTGGAGTGGAGCGGCTGAGGGAATTGGGTCTGCGGGTGGTGATGCTGACGGGAGACAATGCGGCGACGGCCAACACCATCGCGCGACAGCTGGACATCGATCAGGTGGAGGCGGAGGCCCTGCCGCAGGACAAGGCCTCCGTGGTGCGGCGCCTGCAGGCCGAGGGCAGAGTGGTAGCGGTGGTTGGCGACGGTATCAACGATGCCCCGGCACTGGCGCAGGCAGACGTGAGCCTGGCCATGGGCGGCGGGACGGATGTGGCCATCGAGTCGGCGGACATCACACTGATGCGGGACGACGTGGGTGCGGTGGCGACGGCGTTGGACCTGAGCCGGCAGACGATACGGACGATCAAGCAGAACCTGTTCGGTGCGTTCTTCTACAACGTGCTGCTGATTCCGGTGGCGGCGGGAGTGCTGTACCCTGTGTTCCATGCCGTGGGCGGGGTGCCGGTCTCGCTGGAGTTCTTCTTCGGGCAGCAGGGATTCCTGAACCCGGTTCTGGCGGCGCTGGCGATGGCGTTCAGCTCGGTTACGGTAGTGAGCAACTCACTGCGGTTGCGCGGAGCTACCATCCAGTCCTAGACTAGGGCATAGAGGTGACGCCATGGCCACTGCGATAGACCCCGTCTGCCTGATGGAAGTCGACACGGAGAGCCCGCCCGGGGGGCAAAGCAACTACGAGGGAACTGACTATTACTTCTGCGGACCGGGATGCAAGGTTGCATTCGACCGGGAACCGGAGCACGTGCTGTCAGGCGAGGGATTGGTGCCGATGGAACACGGCGACCACGGGCACGGAGAGGCGCGGCCTGCCGGCGGTGGGGGAATCCTGGGGTGGCTGCGGGGGCTCTTCGGAGGGAAGAGCCTTTCGGATTGATGAGTCAGCCCCTAGTGATGGGCAGGTGCTGCCCGTAGCGGTCTTTCCTCTTCACTCCGATGTTGCCGTGGCGGCGGGTTGCCCGGCCAAGAAGCCTTCGGGCACTTCAACGTTCACTTCGGCGACGACTACGTGAGGCACGTGGACCCAGGGTTCGACCTTGTCGCCACCGTGCAACGACTCCACGTACAGCAGGCCCTCCATGGCGTCTTTGGTGCTTGCCAGCGCTTCCTCAACCGTGGCTCCCTCGGTCGTACATTTGGGATGGTGAGGGGCGATGACTTGGCACCCATCTTCCTGTGACATCAGGAACACGGTGAACTTCTGCAAAGGCATCGCAGAACCTCTTCGGCGCCTCAGGACAATGATTCCCGATTTTGCGGAAATGACGGCCGGTTCGGTTGCCCTATTGACTGAAGGCAGGTTTCCTCAGAAACACTGAGGCCGCTGGCTAAGCGGCTTTGCCGCAACAGCGCTTGTACTTTCGTCCGCTGCCGCAGGGGCAGGAGGCGTTGCGACCGACCTTGCCGGTGCCGCCGGGCTGTGCGTTGCGGTTGGAGCCGTTGACCGCCTTCATCGGGCTGTCGCCGACGGAGTTGCGGCGGCCGCGGGTGGCGTTCCTGGTGACGGCGTCGGCTTGGACCGGATCTACAGTGACGTGGAACAGGGTGCGCACCACGTCGCGCTGGATGCGGTTCTGCAGTTCGAAGAACATTTTCTGGCCTTCGGCGCGGTACATATCCAGCGGGTTGCGCTGTCCGTAGGCGTGCAGGCCGATGCCCGTCCTGAGGTTCTCCATGGCGGTTAGATGCTGCACCCAGTGGGAGTCGATGGCGCGAAGCAGCAGCAACCGCTCGGTCAGCCGCATCCGGTCGGCGCCGACTTCCTCTTCCCTGGCGACGCATGCAGATTCGGCGTGGTCGGACAGGATGCCTTCCACCTGCTCGCGGCTATACCGGTAGACCTGGTCCTCGTGAGACAGTTCAGGCGGCAGGTCGCAGATCTGGCCGAGGTCGTCGATCAGTCCTTCGGCGTTCCAGTCGTCGGCGTGGCGTCCTGGAAGGAACTGGGACATCACCCGACCGAACTCCTGGCGGAGCATGCCGAGTGTCTTTTCGCGCAGGTCGCCGTCGCCGAGGGCCTGGTGGCGGTCAGCGTAGATGACCTCGCGCTGCTTATTCAGCACGTCGTCAAATTCCAGCAGGTGCTTGCGGATGTCGAAGTGGTAGCCCTCGACCTTGACCTGGGCACCGCTGATGGACTTGGTGACCAGCTTGTTCTCGACGGGGGTGTCTTCTTCCAGCCCGGTCCAGCCCATGACGGTCTTGATGCGCTCGCCGCCGAAGCGCTGCATCAACTCGTCTTCCAGGGAGACGTAAAATTGGGAACTGCCTGGGTCGCCCTGGCGGCCGGCACGTCCGCGGAGCTGGTTGTCGACGCGGCGGGCGTCGTGGTGCTCGGTGCCGATAACGTGCAGTCCGCCCAGATCCACGACGCGGTCGTGTTCCTGCTGCCAGTCGTCGCGTGAAGTGTCGATGCCGCCGAGCACGATGTCGGTGCCGCGACCAGCCATGTTAGTGGAGACGGTAACGGCGCCGAGCCTGCCAGCCTGGGCGATGACGTTGGCCTCGCCCTCGTGGTTCTTGGCGTTGAGCACCTGATGGGAAACGCCGCGCTTTCGGAGCCGGTCGCTGAGGTACTCCGAGTCCTCTATGGAGGTGGTGCCGATTAGCAACGGCTGTTGCGACTCGTATTTCTCAACAATGTGGTCGGTCACCGCCTTCCACTTGCCCTCTTCGGACTGATACACGAGGTCGGAATTGTCTTCCCGCCGCATGGGCTTGTTGGTGGGGATTTCCACCACCTCGAGGCCGTATATGCGGTAGAACTCGTCGGCCTCGGTAGCAGCGGTACCGGTCATGCCAGACAGCTTCCGGTACATGCGGAAGTAGTTCTGCAGGGTAATGGTGGCGTAGGTGATGCTCTCGCGTTGAACGCGCAGGCCTTCCTTGGCTTCCACGGCCTGGTGCAGGCCGTCGGACCAGCGGCGGCCGGGCTGGAGCCGCCCGGTGAACTCGTCGACGATGACCACCTCTCCGTCGCGCACGACATATTCCTTGTCGCGCTGCTTCATCACGTGGGCGGTGAGGGCATTCTCCATGTAGTGGACGAGGTGGAAGTTCTCGGGGTCGTACAGATTGGAGGTGTTGGTCCACTGCTCCATCTTGCCGATTCCCTCCTGGGAGAGGGAAATGGCCTTGGTGCGGTCGTCTATGGTGTAGTCTTCCGTCGGGTCGAGGCGTGGCACGAGGCGAGCGAAGTTCTGGTACAGCTGCACCGGTTCTTCCGCCGGGCCGCTGATGATGAGTGGGGTACGGGCCTCGTCGATGAGGATATTGTCGACTTCGTCGACGATGGCGAAGTTGAGCTCGCGCTGTACGCGCTGGTCGACGGTGAGGGACATATTGTCGCGCAGGTAGTCGAAGCCGAACTCGTTGTTGGTGCCGTAGGTAATGTCGGCGCGGTAGGCTTCGGCTCGGGAGACTGGCCGCAGGAAGGGCAGCTTTCCGTCGGCCATTTCCGGGTCGTACAGGAAGGCGGCGTCGTGCTGCAGACAGCCGACACGCAGGCCGAGGGCGTGGTAGACGGGACCCATCCACACCGGGTCGCGGCGGGCGAGGTAGTCGTTAACGGTGACCACGTGAACGCCGTGGCCGGTCAGGGCATTGGCGTAGACCGCCAAGGTAGCCACGAGGGTCTTGCCCTCGCCGGTCTTCATCTCGGCTATCTTGCCCTGGTGGAGGGCCGTGCCGCCGACGAGCTGGACTTCGTAGTGGCGCTGGCCAAGGTTGCGCCGCGCCGACTCGCGGACCGCGGCGAAGGCTTCGGGCAGCAGGGAGTCGACGGAGTCGCGTCCGGTCAGCCGCTGTCTGAATTCGTCGGTCTTGGCCAGCAACTGGTCGTCGCTGAGGCGCTGATATTCGGGCTCCAGCCTGTTGACGTCTTCCCTGATGGGGCCCAACTTCTTCAGAGCCTTGTCATTGGGGTCGCCGATTATTTTCTGGAGAACGGAAACCATAGGCCCTAGTCCTGCCTGTTATGAATTTCCGGGAGGAGGGCTACTCCCGCCCGGAAAGGAATGGGCGGCATTACACCCTTAATGTACCATTTCCAGTTGCGGGAGGAAAATTCAGGGCGCAACGGCCGGCGCCGGGTGGGCTGCTCCCCTCAGTTCGTCGAGTCTGGCGATGCCGTTGTCGGCCATGTACCGTTGTAGACCGTGGAGGATGCGCCATGGCGCTTCAAGGCCGATCAGGTTGGCACTACCCACCTGTACGGCGGTTGCGCCCGCCAGGATGTATTCGATGGCGTGCTCGGCTTCGAAGATGCCGCCGACGCCGATAATGGGGACGTCTCTGCCTGTTTCCCGCAGAGCCTGGGCGGCCTGGTAGACCAGTGCTAAGGAAACGGGACGGAGGCCCATCCCCGACAGGCCGCCGGTGATGTTGCCGAGCACCGGACGGCGGGTGGCCAGGTCGATGCGCATGGCCGGCAGGGTGTTGCAGATGGTGAGGGCGTCGGCCCCGCCAGCCACAGCAGCAAGAGCAATCTCCGTGATATCGGGAACATTGGGGGAGAGCTTGGCCAGCACGGGCAAATTCGTGTTGGCCTTGACGGCGGCGACAGCGTCTTGGGTGAGGGACGCACTGTAACTGAACATCGCCCCGTTCTCGATGTTCGGGCAGCTCAGATTGAGCTCGAGGGCGCTGATGCCAACGGCGTCGGCGGTCAAGGCCGCCATCTCACCGAACTCACCGACGCTGTGGGCGGCGAAGCTGAAGAGCACCGTGGCCTTCCACTCGACCCACCGGGGCGTCCATTCCCGGACGGCGGTCTCGATGCCTGGGTTGATCAGTCCGATGGCGTTAAGGAAGAGGTGGTCGCCCTCATCCCATGCCACTCGGAAGGACTCCGGGTACCAACGAGGTTCCGGGTTGCCCTCGCGTGCCTGACGGGTGACCGTCTTCGGAATGACCGCCCCCAATTCGTGCAGCGGGTATTTGCCGATGAGTCCGCGTCCATAGCCGTCATATCCTAGGGTGCCGGAAGCAATCATCACCGGGTTGTCCAATTTCAGGCCAACGGGGTGCGAAGGGGCCAGGTCAACTTCCATTCCGGTCGGCAGCTCCGCCACAAGCGTCACTCTCCGCAAATGAGACAGGCGTAAATGAGACAGGGGCCGCAGTCCCACTGCGACCCCATTGGAACAGCGGCTACTCGCTGGGTTGCTCCTCGGTCTTCTCGGCTGTTTCGGTCGCTTCGTTCGATTCCTCGGCGAGGCCTATGGGGAGGACTTCGGTCTGGGCCTGTTCCTTCGTCTCCTCTTCCTCATCGTCGTCATCAATGAAGTCTTCGACCTCGTCATCGTCAGTGTCCTCAGTGGCGTAGGTGCGGGCGACCTGCCTGGCCATTCGCTCGAACCCGTCGTCTTCGGCATCAGGGCCGAGGACGCTGAGGTCTATTTCTTCATCGTTGGTTTCGGCAGGGGCGCGTAGCCAGCCAACGGGCGAGACCGCGGCAAGATCCAGGGCAGGCTGGGGGTTGAGCAGCTCGGCCATGCCGGGGATTTCGATCTGGGCCGGGATAAGCCGCCCGATGATGACGTTTTCCTTCAGGCCAAGCAAATAATCCTGCTGGCCGCGAACCGCCGCTTCGGTCAGTACTCGGGTGGTCTCCTGGAAGGAGGCCGCGGACAGGAAGCTGTCGGTGCGCAGGGAGGCGCGGGTCACGCCGAGCAGCACTTGGTCGGCGGTGGCGGGTTCGCCACCTTCGGCCAGCACCTTTGCGACCTGCTCCTGGAAGGCGAACTTGTCCACCACCTCACCGGGGATGAACTCGGTGTCGCCGGGCTCCTTCACCTGCACACGACGCAGCATCTGGCGCAGGATGATCTCGATGTGCTTGTCGTGGATTCCCACACCCTGGGACTGGTACACGGCCTGCACCTGGTCGACCAGATGGGACTGCAGGGCATCCTTGCCCAGCACCCGCAGCAGGTCGTGGGGGTTCAATGGGCCGCTTGTGAGAGCACCGCCGGCATTCACCCAGTCGCCGTCTCCTACCATCAGGTAGGCAGCGGCGGGGATGACGTGCTCGCGGGTCTCGACGTCCTCCCAGATTACGGAAACGCAGTCGTCGGCCACTTCCACGCGGCCGCCGACGGTGGCCAGAATGGGCACGTTGGCCAACTCGGTGGCCTCCGCGCCGTCCGATCCGGCATCTTCGGGCTGCAGCGTGGAGGCGAGGATCATTCCTGGCTCTACGAGGTCGCCGTCATCGACCATAACCTCCGCGCCCTGGGGCAGCGGATATTCCTCGCGGATCTCCTCGCTGTAGACGACCCGCAGGACGCGGGTGTCCTCAGAGGACTGGAGCTCGACCTGGCCGTCTATGTCGGCCAGCAGGGCGGCCCCCTTAGGGACGCGGGCCTCGAACAGCTCCTCCACCCTGGGTAGACCGACGGTGATGTCGGACACGTTGGCCACGCCGCCGGTGTGGAAGGTGCGCATGGTTAGCTGGGTCCCGGGCTCGCCGATGCTCTGAGCGGCGATGATGCCCACGGCTTGGCCGATTTCCACCGGCTTCGCGGTGGCCGGCAGCCAGCCGTAGCAATTCCGACAGACGCCGCGCGCGGCCTCGCAGGTAAGGGGAGAGCGGACCGGAATGAGGGCGTCCTCGCGGTCCAGCAGACCGGCGTCCACAGCTTCCCTGTAGGCTTCCTCAATCTTCTCGGCCAGTGGAACGTCGATGAGTTCGTTCTGGTCAATGATGATTTCCCCGGTCATCGGGTCGGCGATGGGCTCCGCGGCGTAGCGGCCCTTGATGCGGTCTCCCGTCCTGTCCGTCCGCTCGTCCCGCTGGTTATCCGGGATGAACTGGATGTTGTACACGTCGGTGGTGCCACAGTCCTCGTCGAGGATAATGACTTCCTGGGCGATATCTATGAGGCGCCGGGTGAGGTAGCCGCTGTTGGCGGTGTTAAGCGCCGTGTCGGTCAGACCCTTGCGGGCACCATGGGTGGAGATGAAGTACTCAAGGGCCGTGAGACCTTCGCGGAAGCTGGACTCCACGGGGAGCTCGATGATGCGGCCGCGAGGGCGGTTCATCAGGCCGCGCATGCCCGCCATCTGGTTAATCTGCGAGGTGTTACCCTTGGCGCCCGACAGCGCCATGACTCCGATGCCGCCGTAACCCAGGGCGTCGTAGTCGCGAAGCATTTCGCCACCGGTGCCCAAGCCGCCGTACTTGGCGCCGTATTCGTCGATCTGGTGGCGCACCAGTTCGGCGGTCTGCGACGAAGCCTGGGACCAGGCGTCGATGGTCTTGCTGTATTGTTCGTCTTCGGAGATGAGACCCAACTGGTATTCCTCGAAGTACTGGTCGACGCTGCTGGCAGCCTCAGCCAAAACCCGATCCTTTTCGGGTGACACCTGGATGTCGTTGATAGCGATGGTAATACCGGAGGAAGTGGCGTACTGGAACCCCAGGTTCTTGATGTCGTCCAGCACCTGGGCTGTATCCTCGTTGCTGAGAACGCGGTAGAGCTCTGAGGTCAGGTCCTTCAGGGCGTCGCGGTTCATCAACTGGTTCTGGAAACCGATTTCGTCGGGCAGTATCTCATTGAAGATGAGCCGGCCCAGGGTGGTGCCGTGCCAGGTGTCGGAGGCGCCGCGCACGTGGCGGGTGTAAATGGGGGAATGCAGTTCGATAAGCCCGGCGTTGAAGGCGTCGCGGGTTTCCGAGATGTCCTGGAATCGCTGGTCGCGGCCCCTGCCGTCCTGCTTCTCCACGGTCAGGTAGTAGCAGCCCATCACCATATCCAGCGTGGGTGCAACCAGCGGGTCGCCGGAGGCCGGCGAGAGCATGTTGCGGGTGCTGAGCATGGTTTCCTTGGCTTCCAGAACCGCCATCGCGGACAGGGGAACGTGGACGGCCATCTGGTCACCGTCGAAGTCGGCGTTGAATGCCGAACAGACCAGCGGGTGAATCTGGATGGCGTGCCCGTCGATCAGCACGGGCATGAAGGCCTGGATGCCGAGACGGTGCAGGGTGGGCGCACGGTTCAGCAGCACCGGGCGGTTCTTGATGACGTCCTCAAGGATGTCCCAGACCTCGCTACGGGCTCGCTCCACCATTCGCTTGGCGTTCTTGATGTTAGGAGCGATGCCCAGCAAGACCAGCCGGTGCATGACGAAGGGCTTGAACAGTTCCAGGGCCATCCGCCGGGGCAAACCGCACTCGTTCATCTTCAGTTCCGGGCCGACGACGATGACGGAACGCCCACTGTAGTCGACGCGCTTGCCCAGCAGGTTCTGGCGGAAGCGGCCCTGCTTGCCACGCAGCAGGTCAGACAGGCTCTTGAGCTTGTGGTTGTGGCTGCCCTGGATGGGCCTGCCGCGTCGGCCATTGTCGATGAGGGCGTCGACGGCCTCCTGGAGCATCCGCTTTTCGTTGCGGATAATGATTTCCGGGGCACCGAGGGTCATCAGCCTCTTGAGACGATTGTTGCGGTTGATGACTCGGCGATACAGGTCGTTGAGGTCGCTGGTGGCGAACCGGCCGCCATCAAGCTGCACCATGGGGCGCAGCTCGGGGGGCAGCACCGGCATCACGGTGAGGATCATGTCCTCGACGCGGGTGCTTTCTCCTTGGCCTCTGCCGCTGCGGCCGCCGCTTTGGCGGAAGGACTCGACTACGCGCAGCCGCTTGATGGCCTTCTGGCGCCGCTGGCCGGAGGTGGAGTGCATGTCGGTGATCAACTGGTCGCGCAGGGACGACAGGTCGACGTCGCGAAGGATGGCAAGGATAGCCTCGGCCCCCATGCCTGCTTCGAAGACTTCGGGGAAGCGGTCCTTGAGCTCCCGGTAGCGGGACTCGGCCAGCAGCTTCATCTTCTGGATGTCGTTGAGTTCATCCATGACCAGCTTCAACTGGCTGGAGAGTTCGTTTTCTTCCTCGGCCAACTGGTTGCTGACGGCCTGAATCTCCTGCTGTATTACCAGCAGCTCGGGGACGGGGTCGCCGCCTTCCGGTGCGAATTCGACCGCGGGATTGTCGGTCTCGGGCCTCTGGCCGCCGGTCAACTGGAGCAGACGGACGTTCAGTTCCGCCAGCTTGTCTGAGGCGACTTCGCGCTTCTTCTCGATGTCTAGGTCGTACTTGACTTGCTCGGCCTCAATGGCTTCCTGGCGTGCTTCCTCGTCAACGGACACGATGATGTGCTGGGCGAAATAGAGAACGCGCTCCAAGTTGCGGGGAGAGAGGTCAAGAAGCAGGCCCAGGCGGCTGGGGTTGGTCTTGCTGAACCAGATGTGGGCCACGGGGGCCGCGAGGCGGATGTGGCCCATGCGCTCCCGGCGCACCTTGGCTCGGGTGACTTCCACGCCACAGCGGTCGCAGACGACGCCCCGGTAGCGAATGCGCTTGTACTTGCCGCAGAAGCATTCCCAGTCCTTGGTAGGGCCGAAGAGACGCTCGCAGAAGAGGCCGTCCTTCTCCGGTCGGAGGGTCCGGTAGTTTATGGTCTCCGGCTTGGTCACTTCGCCGTGGGACCAGTTTAGAATCTGCTCCGGTGAGGCGATGGATATTCGGATTGCGTTGAAGTTGGTAGCCGACGTGTCAGTCCGGTCAGCCATTGAAACCATAATTAAATCGCCTCCAGGGGCTGGAATAGGTCCGTATGTCCACCGAGCTCCGGTGCGATGCCTTGGCCAAGCTCCTGGACAATTTCCTGACCGATGTCCTGGCTCATGGAGGGACGGTCCTCGTTTAGCAACTGCACCGCTAGGCCGAGGCTCTGCAGTTCCTTGAGCAGGACGTTGAAGGACTCGGGAACACCGGGTTGTCCGATGGGCTCGCCCTTGACGATCGCCTCGTAGGTCTTTACCCGACCGGCTACGTCGTCGGACTTGACGGTGAGCACCTCCTGCAGGTTGTACGCTGCGCTGTAGGCCTCAAGGGCCCAGACTTCCATTTCGCCGAAGCGCTGGCCGCCGAACTGGGCCTTGCCGCCCAGGGGCTGCTGGGTGATCATCGAGTAGGGTCCGGTGGAGCGGGCATGAATCTTGTCTTCCACCAGGTGAATCAGCTTTAGAATGTAGATGTCGCCGACGGTGACCAACTGGTCGAACCCGTCACCGGTGCGGCCGTCGAAGAGCTTGAACTTGCCGAAAGTGGGAGGGGCGATGCCGCGCTGCCGGTGGACCTCCAGCGACAGGTCGCGCAGGCCCTGGATATCCTTGCCCCACGGGTCGCGTCCGGCCTCGAGGGCGAGCCACAGGCGCAGGCACGCTTCCCGGGAGAAACCGGTCTGGGACTCATCGAATATCCGACCCATCATGTCCTGTGGGGCACTGCCGTACTCGGAGAGCCAGCGTACGACCACGTTGCGCTCGTCGTCCGTGAGGCCCTCGCCAGCCAGAATGGCC
Organism: Dehalococcoidia bacterium; assembly: GCA_965261355.1. Classification (GTDB taxonomy): domain Bacteria; phylum Chloroflexota; class Dehalococcoidia; order Lucifugimonadales; family UBA3495; genus VXOI01. Next base: position 2,627,566 of record OZ253464.1, read on the forward strand.
TGTTCTTTCTCCAGGAACCAGATGCGAGCAAGGGAGTCCTCGATGGCCGAGTCGCTGGCGCCGTCGAAGACCGGGGTGTTGGCGCGGAAATTCAGGCCGCGGGCCGCCCAGCCGAGATGCGTTTCGAGCACCTGGCCGAGGTTCATGCGGGAGGGCACGCCGATGGGGTTGAGAATGATGTCGACGGGGGTTCCGTCCTCCAGGTAGGGCATGTCCTCTTCCGGCAGGATGCGGGCCACTACGCCCTTGTTGCCGTGGCGCCCGGCCATCTTGTCGCCGACGGAGATCTTGCGGGTCTGGGCGATCCAGACGCGCACGGCTTCCTTGACTCCGGGGCTGAGGTCGTCCTTGTTCTCGCGGCTGAGCACCTTGACGTCTATAACCTTGCCACGCTCGCCGTGGGGCACGCGCAGCGAGGTGTCCTTCACGTCGCGGGACTTCTCGCCGAAGATGGCGCGGAGGAGCTTCTCCTCGGCGGTGAGCTCGGTCTCGCCCTTGGGCGTCACCTTGCCTACCAGGATGTCTCCGGGGCCCACGTCAGCGCCGACTCGGATGATGCCGCGCTCGTCGAGGTCGCGCAGGCTGACCTCGCCCACGTTGGGGATATCACGGGTGATTTCCTCGGGGCCGAGCTTGGTCTCGCGGGCCTCCATCTCGTGGCGCTCGATGTGGATGGAGGTGAAGTAGTCGTCGCGATACAGCCGTTCGCTGACGATAATGGCGTCTTCGTAGTTGTAGCCCTCCCAGGACATGAAGGCCACCAGCACGTTCTGGCCGAGGGCCAGTTCACCGTTCTCGGTGGAGGAGCTGTCGGCCAGAACGTCGCCGGTGCGCACCACGTCTCCGCGAGTGGCGATGGGGCGCTGGTCGAAGCAGGTGCCTTGGTTGGTCCGAGAGAACTTGATAAGTGGGTGGGTGTGCTTTTCGCCTTCGCCGTCGGTGACCACGATCTCGCGGCCGTTGACCGACGTGACCACCCCTTCGGCATGCGACGTGACCATCTGGCCGCTGTCGCGGGCCACGCGGTCTTCGATGCCAGTGCCGACGGTGGGTGCCTGGGGACGCAGGAGCGGCACGGCCTGGCGCTGCATGTTGGAACCCATAAGCGCGCGGTTGGCGTCGTCGTGCTCAAGGAACGGGATCAGCGCGGCCGACACGCTCATAATCTGCATCGGCGAAACGTCCATCAGGTGCGCTTCGCTGGGAGAACCCTGGGTGTACTGGTCGCCCACGCGAATCTCGATACGGTCGCCCAGGAACTGGTTCTTTTCATCCAGCTTGGCGTTGGCCTGGGCGATCTTGTACTGTTCTTCCATGTCGGCGGAGAGCCAGATCACGGAATCGTCTGTCTCGCCGTTTTCCGGAGCTGACGCCACGTAGGGCCTCACCTTGATCATGGAGCCTTTGGGCAAGGCGTGGATGGCGTTGATCCGATTGGCGCCGATGGCCACGCCAGTGTTGACGATGACGCGTCCGTTCTCCGGGTTCACCACCGCCTCAGTAACGATGCGGCCCTGCAGGTCGTGAGAGTCACTGGGAATCTCGCGGCGCACCATGCGGTACGGGGACTCAATGAAGCCGAAAGCGTTGACACGGGCGTAGGAGGCCAGCGAACTCAGCAGGCCAATGTTGGGGCCTTCCGGTGTCTCGATGGGGCAGATGCGGCCGTAGTGCGAGAAGTGAACGTCGCGGACGTCGAAGCCGGCGCGTTCCCGGGACAGGCCACCGGGGCCCAGGGCCGAGAGGCGGCGCTTGTGGGTGAGCTCGGCCAGCGGATTGGTCTGGTCCATGAACTGGGAGAGCTGGGAACCGCCGAAGAACTCGCGGACCGCCGCCACCACCGGCCGGATATTGACCAGCGCCTGCGGCGAAGCGTTCTCCTGCTCCACCAGGGTCATCTTTTCCTTGACCATGCGCTCCATGCGGAGCAGACCAACCCGGACCTGATTCTGCACCAACTCACCGACGGCGCGCACACGGCGGTTCCCGAGGTGGTCGATGTCGTCCACCTGGCCTTCGCCGTTATTGATGCGGATCATCATGCGCAGCACGGCGATGATGTCTTCGCGGGTCAGGGTCATAGGGCCAGCGCCTTCAGCGAGACTGAGACGGCGATTGAACTTGTAGCGCCCTACCCTACCGAGGTCGTAACGACGGGCCTCGAAAAACAGGTTGTTGATCAGGTTTCGGGAGTTGTCGAGGCTGGGAGGCTCACCGGGGCGCAGCCTCTTGTAGAACTCCACCTGGGCCGCGGCTATGCGCTGTGCGGCAGGCAGGTCGAATTCCTCGTCCTCGCCGTGGAGCCAATCGGCCTTGTCCCACATCTGGCGCAGCTCCTCCTCGCGGAAGGTGGCGTCGCGAGGGTCGGCGGCCGGGTCGCTGCGCAGGGTCGCCTGCATGTAGCGGTGGGCTTCGTCGGAGTCCCCTTCCTCGAAGAGCGACAGTATCTCTTCGTCCGAGGCGATGCCGAGGGCGCGCAGGAATATGCTGGCAGACACCTTGCGCTTGCGGTCGACCTTGACAGAGAGGACGTCCTTGTTGCTGGTCTCGAACTCCAGCCACGCGCCGCGGGAAGGGATTAGCTTGGCCATGCACAGGCCGCGGTTGCTGCTGGGGTTGCGCTCGATCACGAAGTAGATTCCGGGAGAGCGCACCAACTGGCTGACGACGACGCGTTCGGCGCCGTTGATGATGAAGGTGCCGTTTTCGGTCATCATGGGGAAGTCCCCCATGAAGATGGGCATCTCCTTGATTTCGCCGGTTTCCTTCACCACGAGGTGGGTGGTGACATAGAGGGGCTGAGAGTAGGTTATCTCCCGTTCCTTGCACTCCTGCGGAGAATACTTGGGTTCACTGAACCTGTGCTCACGGAAGTGGAGCTCGTACTTCTTTTCCGTGTAGTCCGAGATGGGAGATATTTCCCTGAAAACGTCCTTGAGTCCTTCATCCTGGAACCATTCATACGACTGTATCTGGCTCTCGATCAGGTTGGGAACGTCGAGGACCTGAGGGATTCGGGCATAGGACCGAACGTCCTGCTTTGACAGGGAATGTCCGTTTTGGGCGCGAACGGGAGACAAAGCCATTCCTAAATCTCCTTTCCGAGAATAGCGGCGGCGGCCGGACAAGTGTACCTAGGGCGTAAGCGGACCGGGTTGAATTGCAAGCGAGTATGGAGGCGTTGAAGTGAGGCGGGGATTCTGAGGCACTTTTCTAGGCATAAACCAGTAATCTGCCATTATACAGCCGGGCACCGTTTTGTCAACACCGGATCTGCCAATTTCGCCTTGAGCGTGTGTTTCCGGTGGCACCCGTGGCTTGTCAAATTATGGGAAGCCTCGGCGACATTGACTCTGTCAGTGCATTGTGAGGCACAACATTGGCGGAACCACCGCAGGTTCCCGGAAAGGGATTCTTTTCCGCAATTTCAGGCACTGAATTTAAGTGACGCATGTCGTTGTCATGGGACAAAATGGTTTGCGAAGGAACGGAAACAAAGGGGAATGCCATTCTGCCCACAGCGACGGGTAGCACAGGAGTCAGCAAGTGAGTTGGAGCCTTGCATTCAAAGGGACACGCAGAGTGAAGGTGCCGGTGTTGGTGGTGGTGGTGCTGCCGCTTCTGCTGGCCTTGGCCGCCTGCGCGGATATTGATGGTAATACAACCACGTCGATGGAGTGTCCAGATGGACTGGATCCGGCCACCGAGTACCGCCTTTATTTCGGCCTTACGGACAGTGAAGGGCAGGTCATTTCCCAAGACGACTGGCAGGCCTTCGTCGATGGCGCCGTCACACCCAGATTCCCGGATGGGTTGACCATACTAGACGCCTATGGGCAGTTCCAACCCACTGGCGGCGACCTGATCAAAGAGTCGAGCAGGGTACTGGTGATCGGCGTCCCTGATAGTTTTGAGGGCGATGCCTGGCGCCTGCTGAGCGAGGCCACCGACGAGTGGAAACAGCGGCACGGCGGAGTGGTTTACAACCTGGTGCAGGAGAGCTGCGTGGGCATCCGGTAGCGCGGAGATACTTGCTCGGAGATGCTTGCGGGGAGATTAGGCTATAATCTGCCCTTGCGTTCATTCATTCCCCGGTAACGCGAAGGCCGCTCTATATGAAGACCGCCCCCCGATTCTCCTTCCGTACCAGTAACCTGATCATCGCTGGCCAGCAGGTCCACTATGCCTGGGTCATCGTGGGCGTGGCGGCGGTGATGCGGCTATTCAGTTCCTCCTTCCGTTCCTCGTCCAGCATCCTGATTCCGAGACTGGTGGAGTCCTTCGGCTGGAGCTACGGCGCGGTCGGATTCGGGTTTGCTCTGCAGTGGGTGGTCTCAGGGATGCTGGGGCCGTCTGCAGGTTGGCTGGGGGACCGATACGGCGCGCGCGTGACAATGACCGTAGGCGCCCTTCTGTTCATAGCCGGGATGGTACTGACCGGGTTCATGACCAGCCTTTGGCAGTTCTACCTGTTCTTCGGGATCATTCTCAGCGCTTCGATGGGCATCTTCCAGGTGCCGTTGACGGCATCGGTAACCATGTGGTTCAAGCGGCACCTCGGCACTGGAATGGGACTGCTGCAGTCGGCGCAGGGAGTCGGCCCGCTGGTCGCGGTTCCCATCATGCTCCTGGTGATCGCGCTGTTCGGCGGGGGGCTGCCCGGGTTGCGGGCCGCATTCTGGGTCCCTGGCATCATCGGTGGGGTGGCGATCCTGGCGCTGGTGCGGTTCTTCTACGACGAACCGGCGCAGATCGGCATGCGTCCCTTGGGGGCGTCGGAAGACGAACCCGTCCGACAGGTTCAACGGGGCGAGGTAGCCAAGATACGCACCAAGGTGTTCTTCAAGCAGGCACAGCGTACCCTGGCATTCTGGAACCTCATCGGCATCCACTTTTGGGGATGCGCCGGACACGCCATCGTGCTGGTGTACCTGGTGGCTATCGCCGAGTCGGAAGGAGTATCGCAAGGGCTGGCAGCGGGGGCGTTCGTCACTATGTCGGTGACCAGCACAGTCACCCGATTTGCTGTGCCAGTGCTGGCCGACCATCTAGGCAGCAAGGGCGTGATGGCCGTCTGCTTCTCGCTGCAGACCCTGCCCATCTTGCTGCTGTTCTTCGCGGTAGAGCCGTGGCAATTCTACCTGTTCTCCGTCTTATTTGGCATCGGGTTCGGCGGAGAGATGAGCGCTTTCCCGATTATCAACCGCCAGTACTACGGCAGCGCCCCAATCGGCACCACCTATGGCTGGCAGATGATGGGGGCAGGCATCGGCATGGCCGCAGGGTCGCTCGCGGGGGGTGCCCTGAGGGACTGGACCGGCAACTTCGATGCAACGATGGGACTATCGCTGATACTGAGCACAGTTGGAGTGGTCTCAATCGTAGTGCTTCCCCCCACCGAGCACCACCAGCTGCCGGACTGGGAGAACGAGTTGCCCGCAGAGGCGCAGACGCATCCTGCGGCAGGAAATTGAGGACAGAGATTCGAGGCATAATTTTCGAGTAGAACTGGCTGGCCCCCCGGTCTCAATCGTGTGCTAAACTGCCGTGAAAACAGCGGCGGTTGCGCCAGACTGGAACAGGGGGCTTTCTCATGCTGGACTTGATTATTCGCGGCGGCCAGGTCGTCACCCCGATGGGGGTGGGCGAGTGGGACGTAGCGGTACAGGGCGAGAGAATCGTGGCGGTGGCAGCGCCCGGGACTCTGGGAGACGAAGTGGGCCGGGTCATCGACGCTTCGGGCAAGATCGTGGTTCCCGGCGGCATCGAGCCCCACGCCCACATCTCCGCGCCCATCATGGGCCACGGTAACCTGACCACCGCACCGCCTCCGGAGGTGAGCCGCGCCGCTCTCTTCGGCGGCACGACGACGCTGATGGACTTCGCCATCCAGTACCCCGGCATCGATATCCCGCAGGCCATCGCCGAGCGTACCGGCGTCTGGCAGGGGCAGTCCTACGCTGACTACTCCCATCACCTGATGATGCTGGGACAGATTCCGCAGGAGATCCTAGGCTCTCTGCACGAGTTTGTGGAAGAAGGTTTCGCCAGCGTCAAGATTTTCACCACCAACATCCGGCCCCCCACCTCTGCTGGCGAGCCTCGCATGGTCGGCACGGGCCACCTGCACGACCTGATGACGGAAATCCAGCGGCTCAGCGCCATGTTGCTGGTCCACGCCGAAGACGACGACATGGTGCAGCACATGTACCAGAAGCTCAGCCGGGAAGAGCGCACCGAGTGGTTCAATATGTCCGAGGTGCACAGCGCCGAGTCCGAAGACGTCTCATTCACCCGGACTCTCCGCGTGGCGGAGTGGACCGGTTCGCCCATTTACTTTGTCCACGTCAGTGCGTTGCAGGGCGTCCGGAATATTGCCGAAGCCCGGGCCAACGGCCGCCCGATATACGGCGAGACACTGCACAACTACTGTTGCTTCAACGAGGAGAACTACAGGGAAGAAAACGGGATGAAGTACCACACCTACCCTTCTTTGAAGTCGGAGGCGGACCGCCAGTCGCTGTGGGACGGCATCATCAGGGGCGGTCTGCAGACCATGGCCACCGACGAGTACTGTACGTCGTGGGAGACGAAGATCTCGGGCCGCACGATTTCAGATACGACGGGCGGCCACAACGGCGCCGAGGCCCGCATGGGCATCACCTTCAGCGAGGGCGTTTCCAAGCAGGGTATGTCCCTGGAGCGTTTCGTCCAGGTGACATCGTCCAACGCCGCCAGGATCATGGGCCTCTACCCGCGCAAGGGAGTGCTGGCACCAGGCAGTGACGCTGACGTCTGCCTGATCGACCCCGGCATAAAGCGGGCGCTGACCAAGGACGACTTCCACATATCCGACTACAGCATCTGGGAAGGCAGGGAGATCGAGGGCTGGCCGGTCACGACCATCCTGCGCGGCAAGGTCGTTGTGGAAAACGGCAACTTCTCCGGCAGCCTCGGCGACGGGCAGTTCCTGCGCCGGAAGGTGGACCCAGCCGTGGCCGACCGCCCGGTGGTGTAATTCCGGCTATTCAAAAGGACAAAGACGGGGGACGTAGGACAGGATCCTGCGTCCCTTGTGGTTAGCGAGGGTAGCGATATGGCGCGCATCAAGCTGGTGCCGACCGAGCAGTTGACTCCCGGAATGCATAAGATTGCAAAAGCGGCCGCAGAGCACAAGCTGAACCCGCGCATCTTCCAGGCCGCGGGCAACCTGCCGGAGACCTACGAGGCGTTCTGGGCGTTCTACGGGCCGCTGAAGCTGCAAGGGTTGCTGGACGCCCGGCTGAAGGAGCTGGTGCGGCTCAAGATAGCCGAGCTGAACGAATGCGCCACTTGAAAGCTGGGTCGCGCTGCGCCGGCGGTGCAGCAGGGAATGACCGAGGAGATGGTGGCCTCGCTGACTCACTTCGAAGACACTGACCTGCCCTACCGGGAGAAGCTGGCCGTACACTTCGCCGAGCGAATGGCCATTGACCACCGGAACGTTGACGACGAGTTCTTCGCCGAGCTCCGGCGCGAGTTCACCGACCCTGAAATCTTCGAGCTGGGAATGATCACGGGAATGTTCATCGGCTACGGCCGCCTGCTGGCCATGCTGGACCTGGAAAACCCGGAGGAGCCTGCAGACTGACGGAGGAAGCTATGACTGCATCCGCCAACGACATTGAATCCAAACGCGACAGGCTGCGGGCGATGATCCCTGCAGGGGAAGTCGCCGAGGCCCCGACCGACGGAGTCGACCATATCGCGGTATTCGCCAAAGACCTGGAACAGACCGCCCGCTTCTACAGCGAGGTGATGGGGATGCCGGTGGCGCGGGTTACACCGAACCGCGATGTGGCGGAGTCGACCCACATGAACATCGCCATCGGCAACGGCATGACGCTGGCCTTCTTCGACTTCCCTGACGTCCCACGGCTGCAGCGCCGTGCGCCCGAGGGAGTCGGCAACGTGATGCACATCGCCATGCCCATCCCGCGAGATAGCTACGAAGAAGTGAAGACCCGGCTGGATGCCAATCGGGTCAAATACCAGGAAGTGGGTCGTTCCTTGTATCTGAAAGACCCGAACGGACTTGGCATCGAGCTGATGCCTGGGGGTTAGGCCTGTCTAGCCCGTAACCCCGTGTCGCTCCAGGATGCGGGCCAGTTCGGCCACGCCCTCGTAGTTCTCCTCGACCGTTGGATAGCCGAAGCATAGGCGCGCGGAGTTGTGGCCGACACTTTCCGGTGAGAACAGCGTTCCGGAGTAGTAGCCAACGCCCTCCTGGAATGCCTGCTCCTGGATGGCCTCAAGGTCGGTGCCCTCCGGCAGAGTCAGCCAGACATACAGCCCGCCCTCGGGCTTGGTCCACGTTGCAGCGTCCCCGAAATTCTCTCCCAGCGAGGCCAGCATAGCGTCTCGCTTGGCCCGCAGTGTCTCGTTCTGCACCCGGACGTGTCCTTCCAGGTCGCCGTGGGTCATGTATTCCGCGATGGTCAACGCGGCAAAGTGGTTGACCGCCCCGCCCATCTTGAAGGCCCAGGCCCGGCTCGTTACTTCGGGAGGAGCGACCAGGTAGCCCATGCGCATTCCGGGCGCGATCGTCTTGGAGAACGAGCCGACGTAGATTACCTGCCCGGTGTCGTCCAGTGAATGGAAGGAGGCCACGTCCTCACCCTCGAAGCGCAGGTCGATGTAGCAGTCGTCCTCGAACACCGGGACGCCGTGCCGGTGGGTGACTTCCAGCACCTTCTTGCGCCGTTCCAGCGTCATCGTCCAGCCCAGCGGGTTCTGGAAAGTGGGGATGGTGTAAAGGTACTTGACCTTGCGTCCCTCGCTCTTTAGGCGCTGTATGGTCGCGTCGAGGTCTTCGGGGATGATGCCGTCCTCGTCACACTTGATGCCTACCACGTTGGCCTTGTAGCGGCGGAGCGAGCGAAGGGTGCCGAGGTAGAGGAACTCTTCGGTCAGCACGGTGTCGCCTGGGTCGGTAAGGGCCTGGATGACCATTGAGATGGCCTCGCCGGAGCCGCCGGTCAGCACCAGCCCCTCGGGGTCGACCTGCATGTTGCGACTGACGCGCAGGCGCTCCGCCACCAGTTCTCGAAGGGGCAGGTAGCCGCTGGGGTCGGTGTAGTAGGCCAGGTCGCGGCCTTCCCTGGACAGAACGCTGCGAACCGCGTCCGCCAGACCGTCCAGCGGCAGGGTATCCGGGTTGGGGTAGGCGACGGCGAAGTCGTATTTGGCGTGTCGGGTCTTGCCGGGCACAACTTCCGGCACACCGGCGGCGAACAGACCATCGTAGCTGAACTTCTCTGGCATCTGGGTTGCTCCTTAGCGGGCTATATTACGGGAGGATACTGGACAGGGATGTCGTTTACGTCTACGAAGATGTCCAGGACGTAAGCGCCGACCCACGGGTCGAGGACATAGCTATTCTGACCGCTCTGGCGCACTCCCATGAACACTTCCTGAAGCCGGATGGCAGCCTGCCACTCGGCGGTCGACTCAGGGCCATGCATGTCTCGGTCGTTGACGAAGAATAGGTTAACCAGGTATGCGTCGTGGCCGTTGAGTTCCCGCATCCAGTAGAGGTGGGCCAGGCGGTTGGCGTACTGGTAGAAGCTGCTGGACCAGTCGGCCTGCGATCTGGAGTTGGTGAACGACTTGACCTTCGCCAGGCTTTCCTGGATCTTCTGACGGGCGGACTCACCCCGGGCCTGGGAGGGAGCGGTCACCATTTCAGAAATGTGCGCCTTTGCTTCAACCAAGAGAATCTGACCGTTGTCGCCAACGGCGAGGCCGTCCCACTGGGGGCCGAAACGTGGCCAGAAGTCGGCCAACTCGTGCTGAGGACGGGGTGGTTCACGGTAGTACCCGGAGCCTGCCAGGCGGTCCAGGAAGGTCTGGTCGCGGTATTCCGCGTAGTGGTCCTCGGCCAGTGGCGATCGCCAGTCTATATCGGCTGGTCGTTCCGGAAGACGAGCGGCGATTGCGTCGTTCAGGATTTCAGGGCGGCAGTTGACCAGCACCTGCAGCCAGCGGCGGCTGCCCAGGTTGGCTGCAGGCGGGTCGGTTACGGTGCGGGTCATCGGTGTTCCCTGTTTGCCAGAAGACTGCTACGGCCTAGTAGTAATTGGAGAAGATCGGCTCTTCGCGGGTGATGATTTCCAGCACGACCGGCTGTCCGCCGGCGGCGATGCCCTGAGCGCGGGCGAGGGCCGGCGCGATGTCGCCGGGCTGGGTGATGGTCTCGGCATGGCAGCCAAGGCTGTCAGCCATCTTGGTGTAGTCGCCGGTCAGGAACTTGGAGCCATACTTTTCGACGGCGATGGGTATGTTCTTCTCGTAGCCGCCCATGGCGCCGTTGTTGATGATAACGGTGATGGTGCCGATCTTGTTGCGGCTGGCGGTCTCGAAGTCGGTGCCGCACATTCCCACAGCGGTGTCTCCCATCAGGTTGACCACTGTCTTTTCGGGAGCCGCGAGCTTCGCCCCCATGGCGTAGCCAAGGCCCGCTCCCAACTGCGTCGAGTTGCCCCAGCCGATATAGCCGCGCGGCGTCGTTGCCTCGTAGAACGGCACGATCTGGTCGCGGGGGTTGCCGGAGTCGTGGGTGACTATGCTGTTGGCCTTGTCGAGACCATTGTTCAACTCCCACACGACACGGTAGGGGCTGATGGGGATGTCGTTGGAGGTGAGGCGAGGCATCCACTCGGCCAGCCATTCCTGCTTGATGGCGGCGATTTCGGCGGAGACCGAGCCTTCTCCGCGGCGGCCGTTGACGCCGAGGGCGTTCTTCACTTCATTGATGAGTTGTTGCAACACCAGCTTGGCGTCGCCCAGCAGCATGTCCTCGAGGCCGTACTCCCCGTTCAGGTCGCGGTCGTCGATGGTGGACTGGATGACGGCCTTGCCGACCGGAACCGGAGCCGATGCCAGGGTCTTGTTGAAGCTGGTGCCGATGCCGAAGACGAGGTCGGACTTGCGAAGGAACTCGCCCACGGCGCGGGTACCGGTGTTGCCGCCCGTACCCAGCGAAAGCGGGTGGTTCTCCGGGAAGCCGCTCTTTCCGAGGGTGGTGGTCATTACAGGCGCGTTGAGCAACTCCGACAGCTCAACCAGCTCGGGCGTGGCCTCGGCGTACAGTACGCCCTGTCCGGCGTAGATCACCGGGCGGGCGGCACCCATCAGGCGGCGGGCGACGCGGGCAGCGTCGACCGGGTCGGACGCGGTGCGTCGCTTGCTGATGGGGGTGTAGAAAAATTCGGATTCGTCGATTTCGCCGTTCATAACGTCGGTGGGAGTTTCCAGCACCACCGGGCCTGAAGGGCCGGCGCGAAGCTGGGTGAATGCGCGACGTAGCATCTGCGGTACCCGGTCCGGCGAGTTGATCATTCCGGTCCACTTGGTCACTCCGCTGTAGTTGCGAGTGGCCGAGAAGTCGGAGGTCATGGTGGTGCGGCTTGAGCCCTCGTGCCCCGGAAGCATCAGGATGGGAACCTTGTCGGCGTACGCTTGGGCGACGCCGGGGAAGGCGTTCTCGATCCCGGGGCCGGCCTGCACTATGCAGACGCCGGTCTTGTTGCCGTTGTTGATGCGACTGTAGGCGTCGGCCATGTTGACCGCGCCGCGCTCCATGCGGGCGATTACCGGTCGGATGCCGGCGGCGGCGATGGCGTCAATCAGCGTGTTGTTGGGAAAGCAGAAGGCGAGTTCGACGCCTTCCTGCTTGAGAATGTTGGCGATGGCGGTCTTTCCCTGCATTGTCCCTCCGCGGATTTTGATGGGATGATTGTACTACGGTGAATTCACCCCTGTAGAACCGATCGCGAACAGCCTGGTCATGACCGGACTTAACGGCGAACTGGCGGTGAATCGGCTAGTAGAGATCTTCGTCGGAAAAGAAGGGCTGGTCGGCGTAGTCGCTACTCTGGCCCATCAATCGCGCGGTGTTGAGCAGGCAGGCGCGGCGGTACAGGACCAGGATGGCCTGATTGACCAGGATCTGGGGCTTGTTGATCCTGCGCCCGTGCTTGTGGGCCAGCCAGGCCGAATGTCCGGCGGCGAAGTACTGCTCGAGGAAAACCGTCGGCTCGACCTCGACAGCACAGGCCTCGAGGATTTCTTCGGGCGCATCAGCGCATACGAGGTCGGGCTGCTCCGTCGCCATGCGAAGGAAGTGCTGCTCGCGGTCAGGTTCCATTAGCTGCTACTCGCCTTGAAACATCAAGATGAACATTGATAGCTTACGCTATCGAGGTATAGACCGGGGTTGCGTTACCTTGGAATACAGTGTACCCATGAGGCCGGATATGGCAACTCCAAAACGAGAGAAGTTTTCCAGCCAGGTCGACCCAGAGTTGCTGGCTGGAATGCGAAAGATCGCAAGCGACGATGGGCGGCAGTTCCAGTCTGTACTGGAGGATGCCTCCCGGGCCTACATCGAGGGCCGCTCCCAAAGGAAAGTTCGCCCCGAGGTTATGGCGCATGCCAGAGCCAGCATGGAGCGGAACCGTGAATTGCTGAAGTTGTTGGCCCAGTGACTCCCGAATTTCCGACCATAGAAGAGGTCATCGCTATTCACGATTTGCTTATTGAGGAAATAGGTGGTGCCATTGGCTCCGGGATGCAGGGGTTCTTGCATCTCCTGTCATGCGTCCCCAGATGGGATATTACGACGGCCTTATCGAGGAAGCCGCAGCCCTGATGGAGAAGTCTGTCCCAGAATCATCCATTCATTGATGGAAACAAACGCGTTGCTTTCGTAATCATGGACGCCTTCCTGCGAATGAATGGCTCTTACATTGATTGTGGTAGGGATGCTGCCTATGCGTATCTCATGGATTTATACGAAACGAACTCATTCCGCTTTGCCAACCTCGTACCTTGGCTTGAAGAACATGTGAAGGCTCTTTCCTAGCAGCCCGTCCGAGAAACAATGTTCTAAGCGAAAATCGTCTTTAACAACGTCAGTTATTCCGATTACTGTTTTATTGGAGCCTATTAGTCACCAATGGGATTAGACAGTGGCGCTTTTCGTCTCCAAAATCTAATCCTCGGACAGGCTGCTAGGCCCAACGGCTCTGCAATCAGGCACATTTCCTCCACAAAGAAAAGCCCGCCGGAAACTCCGACGGGCTCTACGTTTAAAGCTCAACAGCCCGGAGATCAGAGGTTGAGCTGGGGGATGAGGTAGCGGCTGAGCTTGTTGTAGATCTGCAGGCGGCTGCGCTGAGTGTCCACCACGATCAGCCGGTTATTCTCCTCGTCGTACTCGATAGCGGTCGGCTGGGCAAAGGTCCATTCCGGCTCGGTCGTGCGGACCTCGCGGCGGCGCTTGGCATAGTCGGCGTTGGCGTCCACGGTCATCTGCGCCCACGCGGAAAGCTGCTGGGCGTCACCAACGAGGCTGGTCAGGAACTTCCCGTCTGCCTGGAAGATGTGGACCCGACCCTTGCCCCAGCGGTTGTCGCTCCAGTCGCATACGTAGACATCGCCCTCGGGGTCAACGGCAACGTCAGACGGGTAGTTGAGGTCGCCCTTCCTGTTGCCGGGCTTCCCGAACTGGGCCACGAACTGTCCGTCCTGGGTCAGCTTCTGGACGCGGTGGTTGCCGGAGTCGGCCACGTAGACGTAGCCTGCCTTGTCAATGGCGATGCCCCAGGGCGAGTCTAATTCCCCTTCGCCGGAGCCCTTGCTGCCGAAGGAGCCGATGAAGGTCCCATCGGTGCGGAACTTGCGAACTTGGTGGCTTCGGCCGTCGGTGACAAAGAGTACGTCGTCGGCGGAGATTGCGATGCCGCAGGTGCCGTTCTCCTCCGGGTCGTCGGGTTGGAGCGTCGAGAAGTGGCGTTGGTAGCTTCCATCCTTGTCGAACACCGAGACGCGATTCATCCATTCGTCGGCGACGTAAACGCTGCCTTGCCGGTCGGTTACGACGCCGGCAGGCCAGATTAACTGGCCGTCGTTACTGCCGTATCGACTGAACTCACCCAGGTATTCTTCCTCGCCCCAGGTCTCTCCCAGGGTGACCCTGGAGATGCGCTGTCCGACGCCGGTGCGGTTCCAGCCCACATTGCTGATGGACTCGCTGCCACGATTTGCGACGTAGACCACGCCGTCCTGGCCTATGGTCAAGGCCACCGGGGTGTTGAAGCCCATGCCGGTCTGCGCGCCCCGCCCCACGTTGTGGCTGTAATCGAAGGTGCGGCCGGCCACTGTTTCCGTAAGCATTGATTATCCTCCCATATACGGGTAGAGGCGTGTCGTGTAAGGGCGGGTATCAATACCCGCCCCTGCACTCTCTTATTCTGCGGAAAGATTGGCCCGCTTAGGCCAAGATGGACAGCTTTTCGTAAGTTCCGCCCACCAGAGGCTTGGCGTCCAGACCCATCCAGTCTTCGAGGACGGTGGTGTACAGGCCGCGGTAGTCGTAGTTGGGGACCACATCGCCCTGCTCCAGGTCCTTCTCCTCCAGGGAGGGGAATTCGCTGTACTGTCCGCCCTTGACGCCGGGCCCGAACATGAACGCTGCTCCACCTGCGCCATGGTCGGTGCCGGAACCGTTGTCGTGGGTGCGGCGGCCGAACTCAGTGAACATCAGAACCACGACGTTGTCGTCGACGTCATGCTCCTTCAGGTCGTCCAGGAAGGCGTCCATCGCGTGGGACACGTCGTACCACAGCCGATCGTGCATTCCAAGCTGGTTGGAGTGGCTGTCGAAGGAGCCGTGATCGACGTAGAAGACGCGGGTGCCGAAGTCGGCCATGTGCACCTGGGCGATGCCCTTCAGCTTCTTGGCGATGGGCGTGTCCGGGTACTCAACACCAGACGTGTACATTTTGGGGGCTTCCTTCAGGATGTCGGCGCCCTCCAGGGTGTCCAGTCCGGTCTGCCCCAAGTAGTCCATGACCGCGCCTGTACCGATGGCTGGCGAGTACATCCGGGCGAAGCGGTCCAACACCTTGTTGCGCTGCTCGCCGGCGATGTTGGGCAGCAGGCCATAGTTGTCGAGATCATCGACCACTGCTACCGGCACACCGGGCAGGGCCAGCGCGCGGAACAGGGAGGGGCCGAAGCTGACCGTGGTCAGAACGTTTTCCTTGTTGGGGTCGATGTCGCGGGTGGCGCGTCCCAGCCAGCCCTCGGTGCCCAGCTTGTCCGGCTCGCAGGTGTGCCAGATGTCCATGGAGCGGAAGTGCGAACGGGGGGAGTTGGCATAGCCGATGCCGTGGATGATGGCCATGTCCCCGCGGTCGTATACGTGCTTCAGAGGGGCCATCTCCGGGTGGAAGCCCATCTTGTCGTCGACTTTGATTATGCGCTCTTCGGGAACGCCCACAGTTGGGCGATTGTCCCGGTACAGCGGGTCCGTGTAGGGGATGATGGTGTTGAGGTAGTCGTTGGCCCCGGTTAGCTGGAACACCACCACGACCGGGTCCTTCTTGGTGCTGGTCATATCAGGCTGTCCTCCTGCCGGTCGTTCCGGCTTGCTTATTGATTAACCCAGGAATGGGGAGTGCGGAAAGGGAAGTCCGCACTCCATGCGTTACAACTGGATTAAGCGTATTGGTACTCGCGCAGGGACACTATGAGCTGGAGCAACTCGGACACGCGGCGGGTGGATTCGGCCACTTCACGCTCGTTGTCCCAGGAAAAGTCGCCGCCCTCGCCGACGAACCCGATCAGCTCGTCGCGGCTCTCGTTGGTGACTTCCAGCGGACCCATCAGGTCCAGGCAGCCGTCCACGGCGTGGGCGGCGCTGCTGACGCCCTGCGCCTGCAAGCGTTCAACCATGTAGCGGATGCCGGGGCGGGAGACGTCGCCCACCAAGTCGGCGGTGAAGTTGACGCGGCGCATCAACGAGCCGCTGTTGATCCACTCAGCGCCAGTGTGCCAACCTTCCACGCTGGGCGGGTTGAGCAGGTCCTGACCCATGTAGCTGGGCTGCCGGGAGAGATCTCCGAGGCCGGGGGCCGGGAACTCGGCGCCGCCGACCATGCGCAGCGTGCCCACCACGACTTCGGTGGGGTTCTTCAGGCGGGTGAAGCGGGCGTTCTTGAAGAACTCGGAGTTGAAGATCACCCGCAGGGCGGCCCTCATCTCGTAGTTGTTCTCGCGCAGCGCGTTGGCAATGGCCTCAACAGCCTCGGGATCGTTGGGAGGCGTCACAGACCATGCCGGGACCTGCGCTTCGTCGGCCACGAAGAAGTTGTACAGATGCCGGGCGATGAACCGGGCGCTGGAGGGATGCTCGCTGATGAGGCGAACGATGTCCTCGCCATTCAAGTTGCCAGTGTTGCCCAGGAAGGTCTTCTCGTCGTCGTCGTGGTCCTCGGGGCGGTACTCGAAGAACCAGTCGTGGCGGCCGATGGGCCCTCGCGGCAGCTTGGGCTCGATGGTCCAGCCAGTGAAGGCGCGCGAACATTCGCGGACGTCAACCTCGGTGTAGTTACCCACGCCCATGCTGAAGAGCTCCAGCAACTCGCGGCCCCAGTTCTCGTTGACGGCGTCGGCGTGGTTCTCGCAGTTGTCCAGCCAGTAGATCATGGCCGGATCCTTGGCCATTTCCACCAGCAGTTCGCGGAAGTCGCCCATGCCCTTCTCGCGGAACTTCACGATCATGTCCATCACGTCGTCATAGTGGTCGACCTTGGACACGCCGGTGGCGAAAATGCCGTGCCAGAAGAGTGCCATCTTCTCTTCCAGCGGGCGCTTGGTGTTTACCATGTCATGCAGCCACTCTGCGGCGCCCATGCCAGGCAGAGTGCCGGGCCGCCAGGTCCACGGGTGGTACCGCATCATTTCGTTGCGGTCCAGCACGGGCTGTTCTTCAGGATTGAGCAGTTCTTCCACGTTGGCCTCATAGCCTCTGGCCACTCTGGTTTCCAGCTCTTCCCGGGTAGCGCCAAACCCGGCGCGGCGCATCAGGTGAGCCATCAATGCGATGTCCTGGTCGCCCATGGTTCCCTCCTTGTTTTGGTCTCAGTTCAGCGTTTTTCACAGTCCAAACGCTCGCAACGATATGCTTGTCAGCGCTCAGGCTGAATTGCCGGTATCTTATTAGCGGGGGCGGAGAATTGTCAATGTTTGTCGTCGACCACAGTGGCGGCACCGTAACAGCCTCGGTGAAGCAGGCCCGGCCCGCCATTTATGAGAGGGATCGAGCGCTCCGGATTATGCGGAACGAGTTGGCAATGAAGTTAAAGTAAACGCCGGCGGACCCTGTAAGTGACCTTGGGCCCTTGCCACCAGGGCCATGGCAACCGTACAATTGTTCTTATGATATTTTTGACCTGTTGGCAGGGACTCTGATAGTAGGAAGGGATGTCTCAATTAAAAGCCTTCTTGATACTAACTTTACAGAATTGAACATTCCTACCCGCGTACGCGCTCGTCCCCCTTTGTCATATCTGAAGGACTTTGACCCGTAGAAAAAGGTGTCTCAAATGAAGCAGGGCAATCGCGTTTTAAACGCTGGAGGCCTTGTGACCCGTCATTCCCGCGCAGGCGGGAATCCAAACCCCTGTCTACCGTCGCACCCACAACCCAGTCCCCAGAACCCGAGCAAGCACTGTCAATTTCACCGCCACCTCTATTCCGGCCCAATTTGTGTGCCCAGAAATAAAACGCGATTGCCCTGTCAAATAAAGGCCAAATTGATACAAACGTGACAATATGTTACAGAATGTTACATCTCCACGAGAGGTCCTTCGGCCACGAGAGGACCTTTGGATGGAGTGATCGAAGTCCTGACTTGCATCCCCTAAAGGCCATAAGACTTTGGCCCGCCCCGCTGCCAGAGGGAGAGGGTGCGGGTGGAGGTGAAACTCTCAATCCAAAGAACAACTGATATGCCAGACCACCTGATTCGGAACGTTGCCCCACAGATCTTGACGATTGACCCGCCGACTTGAGCAAAGCTACACTCCCGGCCTGTTTCGGAAAAATTGGTTCTTTCCTCTATACAAGAAGGAATTGCGAGGGCGATTATGCGATTGGAAGGAAAGGTAGCGCTGATTACAGGAGGCGCCCGTGGCCAGGGCGCTGCGGAATCACGGCTCTTCGCACGGGAGGGCGCGAAGGTGGTCATTGCCGACGTGCTGGACGCGGACGGAATGGCAGTTGCGGCGCAGATAAACGAGCTGGGCGGCGACGCGACCTTCGTGCACCTCGACGTCTCCAGCGAAGAGGACTGGCAGGAGGCCATCGCCGCCACCGTATCGGCCTATGGCAAGCTGGATGTGCTGGTAAACAACGCCGCCATCTGGCGCGGCGGCCACATCCTGGAAACCACCGGAGAGCAGTGGGACACCATCCTGGACATTAATGCCAAGGGAGTGTTCCTCGGAACCAAGCTCGCCATTCCGGAAATGAGGAAGGCCGGCGGGGGTTCCATAATCAATATCTCGTCCACGGCGGGCTTGGTGGGCAGCCGGACAAGCAGCGCATACAGCGCGTCCAAAGGAGCGGTGCGACTGTTCACCAAGTCCACGGCAGTACAGTACGGACAAGAAGGGATACGCGCCAACTCGGTTCACCCCGGGCCAATTGACACCGCCATGGGCGACCAGGTATGGCCGGACGCCGACAGTCGGGAGGAGACCATCGAGCGCACTGTCCTGAAGCGCATCGGCACTCCTGAGGACATCGCCAACGGGGTGCTGTTCCTCGCGTCGGACGAGTCGTCGTTCATGACCGGCACCGAGCTGGTCATCGACGGCGGGATGACCGCACAGTAGGTCCAACTGGGCATCAGAAACAATTATCCGGCTTGACGAATCGAGCCGTCTCACGTATCTACCGACAGTCAAATGGCGATGGCTACCCCCCGAGCAACTCGGCCAGGGGACCGACAGGACCCACTTCCTCCAGGCTGTCCAGCATGGCAAGTGCTTGCTCGGCGTCCTCTTCGTTAAGGGCTACGGCAGCGCAGTCCAGGAACTTGACGCGGACATCGTCGCGGGTGACGCCGCGGAGGGCGCCGGTGGTGGCGCGGTCTGCCCGTTCGGTCAGGACGCGACCGTCCTTGAGGTGTACCTCCACACGGTTGTGGGCCTCGGTCCAGCTTGTCTGACCCTCAAAGCCGGCGTGGCGGCGCATGTCGATGCGCGGGATCAGTTCCTGGGCCTCCGTGCGCATCACCTGCTCGTCGCTGAAGGTGGCGAGACCGATCTGCCCGTCGATGATCTCGGCTGCCAGGCAGTACTGCATGCTGAACTTGCCTTCGAGTCCTCCCTTGGGCCGGGAGTGGATCAGCGAGCGGGGCGGGTCGAAGTCCACCAGCACGTCGATATAGTCTACCTCGGAGGCTGAGAATGACTCGCGCCTCAGCAACTCAGAAGTGGCATCGAGGGCTAGGTGGGCGCTGCCGCAGCACGGGTACTTCTTGATTTCGATGCCGGACTCGACCATGAAGCAGCGGTTTCCAAGGGATGCAGCCGCGCGGTCAGGGTCATAGCCACTCCCACCGGAAAAGGCCCGCATAAATCCGAAGCGGCCCTCGAGGGCGTCGTCTGAGGCGGTGAACCCTGCCTGCACCAGCTTGGCGGCGTTCACTCCGGCGCGGCAGGCGGCGCCCGCATGGTAGGGCTTGGTCATGGTGCCGAAGTTCTGGCGCAGTCCCGACGCCTGGGAGGCGGCCAGGGAGATGGCCATTGCAGTCTGCCCGGGAGCTAGGTGCAGCAGCCTTGCGGCGGCGGCGGCGGCGCCAAGCGTGCCCAGCGGGCCGGTGGGGTGCCATCCGAGGTCATCGAAGTAGGCAGGGCTGATGGCTTCACCCACGGCGCAGGCCACCTCAAAGCCCACGAGGTAGGAGAGCAGGAGCTCCGCGCCGGTGGAGCCGACTTCTTCGGCCAGCGGAAGCGCCCCAGGAATCAGGGCCGCGCTGGGGTGCGTCTTGGTGATAAACGTAACGTCGTCGTAATCCAAAGCGTGAGACATCGCGCCGTTGATCAGGGCTGCTTCCAGCGAGGTGGTCTTGAATCCGCGACCGATCACAGTGGCTGCAGGAGTGCCGCCCAGCCCGTCCACATAGTTGCATAGCACGTCGGCCAAGGGTTCGCGGGAACCGGCCAGGGCGCAGCCGAGGCAGTCGGTGATCGCGGCCTTGGCCGCGTCGATGGCGTTGGGCGGGAAATCTTCCAGGCCAGTTGTGGTTATGTATTCAGCAATCCTTTCAGTAAGGTCCATCGGAGCTCCAAATGAATGTTTCTTGAGTTCAGAAGGTTATTGCGCTCAGTAAACCACCGGCTGAATAAATTGGCAATTCTTGACCTGCCTGGGTTGCATTTAAACATAATGTTGACCGGACTTGTCGCTTTGGCCGAAATCCTCCGGATTTCGTGGATAACCCCCCTAAAATCGGTGGATAACTGATTTCGTGGGTGGACAAATTCACCTTTTGTCAGGGGCTTTAAACACCATTTGCCTTGCCGCTGGGTAGCCTGACCGTTATCATTGGCCAAGTTCACCAAAGGACGTCAAACGACTTATCGGAGGAAGAATGAGCACTTCTACAAGGGGAAGGGAGTTGAAGGTCATTCATGGAGTGGCGGCTCCCGAGTCCACGGCGCAGACGCCCGGCATGATCCGGAAACCCGGCATCGACGCGAACACGGCAGGCGCGGAAAAGATCTGGCTGGGCCATGTGGAGTGCGTGCCCAATACCATGGGACCGCCGCACAATCATGGCGAGGCCGAGACTGCCGCCTACGTGCTGAAGGGCCACATTCGGGTGTACTACGGAGAAGACTACAAGGAGTACGTCGAGGCTGGTCCTGGCGACTTCATCTTCGTTCCGGCCAACTTCGATCACATCGAGGGCAATCCCTACGGCGAACCCGCCGAGGCCATCCTGTCGCGGGGCCCGGACAATATCGTCATCAACCTCACTGAGTAGAGCCCCAGTCTGTCTCCACACCCTCGGCACCTGTGGCCCGTTCGCCCTTGTAAGCAACAGGGCGTACGGGTCTCTTTTCGTCGACGGAGTGCTGATTTGCCAGAGCTTGGTCGGCCGTCTAGAAGTCTGGCCGGAAAGCCATCGGCCGGGTTTAGCGCTACGCCAAGCAGGCGTATTCCAGTCTTATATGGCACAGTAAAGCATGTAATACGTTGCAACACGCTCTGTTTCATCGATAATCGACGTTAAGAAAACGACTGCTCGGGAAGAATCGGGGTTTCCGGCCAGATTTCTAGGGCGCTACCGGTGATGCCGCGCTATACTAGGCGCTTTACTCCACCCACCGAGTTTGACGGGAAGTCTGGTCGTTGAAAGGCGCGGAAGCGAAACGGTTGTTGCAACTGCCGCAGAAGGTGTTCTACGGCTGGTGGATAGTTGCAATATCCGCGTGGGCCGACTCTCTGAAACACGGGACTTTCAACCGGGGGTTCAGCAACTACGTCAACCCCTTGAGCCGGGAGCTGGGCGTAGGAGTGGGCGTCTTCTCCCTTGCAGAAGGGCTGGGGCGAATGGAGGGCGGCCTGCAGGGGCCGCTGCTGGGCTGGCTCAACGACAAGTTCGGCCCGCGGCTGATCATGGTGCTGGGAAGCACGACGTCGGGGCTTGGATTTATCCTGTTGTCGCTCACCCACAGTTACCTGTACTTCCTGCTGGTATTCGTCGGGCTGCTGTCGCTGGGATTCCGGGCTGGATACAACAACGCGCTGATGCCGGCAATCAATCAGTGGTTTCGCAGACACAGGGCACTGGCCATGGCGGTGGCCGGAATGGGCAGTCCAGCCGGCGGGCTCTTCATCGCTCCGGCCGTGGGCCTGCTTGTTGTTGAGGTAGGGTGGCGGCCCATTGCCCTCGTTTCAGGGGTGGCAATACTGGTCCTGGTGGTGCCGCTCACGCTGTTCGTTCATCGTTCTCCTGAAAGCCGTGGGATGCTGCCTGATGGTGACCAGGCGCCGGACTTCGCCGGAGCGGTGCGACCGCTCTCGGCAAGCTTGACCGCAGCCCGTCCCGCCAGTGCTTCCCGTCCCGCAACGAGCCAGGTGGACTTCACGGCCCGGGAGGCTATGAAGACGCCTTCATACTGGGTGCTGGTTCTGGCGGTTGGGCTGCGGAACACCGTGCATTCCGGCATGCAGTGGCTGTTCGTGCCGATCATCGTGTGGTTCCTGATGGGAGCCGGGCGGGGGGAGGATGACGCCAGCCGCATTGCCGCGCTGATGCTGGGGCTGCTGTCGCTGAGTTCGCTGGTGCTGAATCCCATCGTCGGGTGGCTGGGCGACAATGTATCGAAGCAGCGGTTGAGCGCCGTGGCGATGATCGGCGGGGCGCTGTCGCTGACGGTGTTGCTCAATCACAGCGGCAACCTCTGGCAAGTCTACGTGTTCGTGGTGCTGCTGGCGGCGTCGGAGACGGCCAGCCCGCTGGCGTGGGCAATCATGGGTGACTTCTTCGGGCGGCGGAGCTACGCTACGCTGCGGGGCTGGCAGCACCTGCCGGACCAGCTGATGTCGATGAGCACGCCGGTATGGATGGGGTTCATATACGACGGCACCGGCAGCTACTACTGGGCGCTGCTGCCGCTGGCGGTCATCTATGCCTTGGCGGCGGTCGGGTACTGGCTTATACCGCGGCCCAAGGCGCCTGTCGGAGTTGTGGCGACGCAGGGGACGTAGAGAACACCTCGTCTTCACCCGCTTCCTAACCTTCCCCCATCAAGGGGGGAGGGATTTTGGGAATGGTGTCTCAGGTCGCTACCGCTTTTGCGAGACCCTCGACGGCACCTTCAAGAACCCAGTCCTCTACGCAGTATGAGATGCGGAAGTAGCCGGGGGTACCGAAGCCGCGGCCGGGGACGACCAGCACGTTGGACAGGAGCAGGTCGCGGGTGAAGGCTACATCGTCTTCGACAGGGGCCTTGGGGAAGAGGTAGAAGGCACCTTGGGGCTTGACGGTGTCGTAGCCCATCTCCATCAACGCAGTGTGCAGGAAGTCGCGCTTGCGCTGGTAGTAGTTGGGGTCGATGCTGACGCCCTGGAGGTTGCGGACCACGTGCTGCATCAAGGCGGGGGCGTTGACGAAGCCGAGGGTACGGTTGCAGAAGCTGAAGCCGGCGGCCAGCTCCTCCTTCCCTTCGTGGTTGGGGTTGATGGCGATGTAGCCGATGCGCTCGCCGGGCAGGGCCAGGTCCTTGGCGTGGGACGTTACGATGACAGTGTTGTCGTAGGCCGGCAGGACCTGGGGGAAGGCCATTCCGTCGAAGATGATGCGCTTGTAGGGCTCGTCGCTGATCAAGAAGATTTCGCTGCCGTGTTCTGTCTGCTTACGGTCGAGGAGGGCGGCGAGTCCAGCAACTTCCTCTGCGGAGTAGACCACGCCCGAGGGGTTGTTGGGCGAATTGACGATTAGGGCGCGGGTGCGCGGAGTGACGGCGGCCTCGATGGCGTCGAGGTCGAGCTGGAAGTGGTCGTTGGTGTTGACGACGACGGCGACTCCGTCGTGGTTGTCGATGTAGTAGAGGTACTCGAAGAAGTAGGGGGCGAGGATGATGACCTCGTCGCCGGGGTTGAGGATGGTCTTCAGTACCACGTTGGCCGCGGCGGCTGCGCCGCAGGTCATGGTTATATCGCCGGCGGTGAAGGGCAGGACAAGCTCCTCGGAGAGGGAGTCGGCGACTGCCTGACGGGTATCCGCGTAGCCGGGGTTGGGCATGTAACGGTGCATTCCCGCCATGGGTTCGTCGGCGAGGCGGCGGAGTTCGTTCTTGAACTCGTCGGGCGGCTCGATGATGGGGTTGCCGAGAGAAAGGTCGAAGACGTTCTCTGCGCCGATCTGGGCCTTGAGGGCGATGCCTTCCTCGAAGACACGGCGAATCCACCCGCCTTCCGCCACGAACTGCCGAATCTTCTCCGATACCGCCATGGGGCGTCCTCCTTCGGCCTATTCAGGACAAGTCCGATGCTGCAAATCTGTCGGCGAGTGTAGCAACGGCCCGGTAGGGTGTCAAAGCCCTGATAGGGCGGTCAGAACCGCCGGTTGTCGGGGTGGCCGGTAGAGGTTGGCACCGGACGAGCTGAGGAGGGCGTATTCCTTCAGGAGCGTAACATTTTGGGGGTCTTTGCGAGGGTTCAAGCAGGCATGGAAGCGCCCTCAATGAGGCTGGGAACCGTTCGGGTTTTTGAAACCCAGTCATTTCCAATCATTTCCGCTCATCGGGCTTGGTTGGTGCTTGTGTGCCTGGCGGGACTGCTGCCTTGCTGTATTCGTTGTCATTCTGCCTGAATCAGGTTGTCCCAACAGGATTAGAAGAATCACGAGATGTGTCTTGCGAAGACCGACTGGAGTATTGGCTGAGATGAAGATGCCACAGTCACTATGCTAAGGATGTGTCAGCGCAGGACGCAAGGAACAAGTGTCACTGATTTGTAAGTGGGCAGAGGGGAGTTAGAAGTGACAGTGGAGATTCTCAACGCCGAGTTCGCAGAGGGAGACACAGAGGTCGCGGTGGTGGTTACGGGTTGCCCAAAGGAGGCAGAGACTCGAAGGTGAGGGCCCTGCCGCGGCTGGTGCGAATAACAATGAGCTTCGCTTCTTCGTGCCGGTAGACGGAGTATTCGATGGAATATGAGAGGTCGTCAGTGAACTGGGCCTCGTGCCGCATCACTCCCTCGGAGCAGGCGGAGTGGTCTCCGTTCATTCCAATATTAGGGAAGCGGATGCTCTTTCCGGAGGTTTGGTAAGATCCTTCGACATCCCGGCAGGCGGTGGTCCCTTCAAAGAGGTGAACGTCCAGGAAGGTTAATGAGGGAACCCGCACACCGTCGGCGAGGCCGTCTTCGGCCAGGAGCCGCCAACCGGTACCTTCCAGACGCGCCGGGGCGCCGGGAAGAGGCTCCTGGTGAAGGAAGACCAGCCGAACCTCGCCGCTTTCGTCCAGCGTCTCCAATCGGTTCTCAGTCAAGCGAAAGCGGCTGGACTGGCGGAGCGCCATCAGGTAAGCGTCTGCCTGATCCAAGATTCCCTCGGGGTCCCGACACCCGATAAGCGTGGATGCGGTTTCGTTGGGCGTTGTGAAAGCCCCGTCGGGAGAGGCTACGGAAGTGCCGTCCTTGTGCCGACCTCCGAAGGTGTTACAGCCGTCGAAGCCGCTATAGCGGTCGCCGTTCAGGGTGAGATTGATGAACGTGCCATCGATGAGAGGAGAGCCGTCAAGGGACTGGAGGAGCCATCTGACATTGTCCACACTTGGAGGGGCAGGGGTGGGCTCGACTTCAGCGGTCGCGGTTCCGTCGGAAGCGGAGCAGGCGGACATCGCCGCGATTATTGCAGCACTAGACAGAAGGACGTACACGATCAAGATTGGGCGGAATCTTGACAGTGCTAGTCGCCCCACGAAACACCTTGCGAAATGGTTGACTTGCGCTCTAGAGGGCAAGTAGAAAGCCTCACCCTAATCCTGTTCCGGAGGGAGAGGGGACTTTCCACCAATCAGATTCTCAAATGGCACTCGCAATTTCGTCAGTCGGTGGCGGCAAGTTGCGGGGCTTCTTCGATCATCTGCATGCCCACCGCCTGGCCGAAATGGGCTACGAGGGCGGTGCGCACGGCGGTGATGCCGACGGGGGCGGCGAGCTGGACGGACATAGAAGTGACGGGGCGGTCGGTGATGCCGCAGGGGACAATGTGGCGGTAGTAAGAGAGGTCGGCGTTCACGTTGAGGGCGAAGCCGTGGAAGGCGATGCCTCGGCTTATCTTGACCCCGATGGCGGCTACCTTGCCCCCGGGTGTCCAGACTCCGGTGAGGCCCGGCTCGGTGTGGGCGGCGATGTCGAAGTCGGCGAGGCTATCGACAAGAGCCTGCTCAAGGGTGCGGACGTACTGCAGGGGGCCAAGGCCAAGCTGCCGCAGGTTGACGATTGGGTAGCCGATGAGCTGGCCGGGGCCGTGGTAGGTGACCTGACCGCCGCGGTCGGTCTCGTGTACGGGAACGCCGAGGGCGGCAAGCTCGGCGTCGGGAATCAGCAGGTGCTCGTCGCGGCTGAGGCGGCCGCGGGTGTAGACATGGGGGTGTTCAAGGAGCAAGAGGGTGTTCGGGGTGAGGCCATCGTGGACGCGGTCGACGAGTTCGGCCTGCAGTTGGCGGGCTCGGAGGTATTCGACGGTGCCGAGCCAGCAGTAGAGACAGGTGGGGGAGTGAGTCATTGCTGGTCCTCAGCCCCGGCGGAAGCCACTGCCATACGGGTTGCCTGCTGCCGCAAGTGTTGGGTCGAGTAGACTCGGGGCAGATGGGCACCCATGATCGGAAAGGGTCTTAAGCTCAGTCTGCGCCGGATTCCTGCTTTCGCGGGACTGATGAAATGTCGCGGGCAATTTCACCCCCAATCTGACATTCCATCGTCAAGGGGGTAGGGACTTGTGAGGTGGGGGTTCAGAAGACAGGGGTGTCGGGGCCGATGGACTCCAGGCGGGAGGCAACGACATCGAGGAAGCCGCTGGCTTCGGCACCGTCATTGATTCGGTGGTCGAAGGCCAGGCAGATGTTCATCATCGAGCGGATGGCTATCGCGTCGTCTCTGACGACGGGGCGCTTCTGGATGACATCGGTGGTCATTATGCCAGCCTGAGGGTAGTTGATGATGGGGCCGGATATGACGGAGCCGAGGGCGCCGGTATTGTTAAGAGTGAAGGTGCCGCCCTGGACGTCTTCGACCCGAAGTCGGTTGGTGCGGGTGCGCTCGGTGAGGTCGTGGACGGCGTGAGCCAGACCGGCGAGATTGAGGCGGTCGGCGTTGTGGATGACCGGGACGATGAGGCCGTTAGGCGCGGCCACGGCGAGGCCAAGGTTGATGCGTCGCTTGAGGATTATATTGTCGCCGCCCCAGCTGGCGTTCATGGTGGGAACCTTTCGCAGTGCTTCGATTACGGCGCGGATGGCAAAGGGCAGATAGGTGAGGGGCACGCCCTCCTGTCGCTCGAAATCGGCTCGTATGGCCTGGCGCAGGGCCACCAGGCCGGTTACGTCGAGCTCCTTCATGCTCCAGGCGTGAGGTATCTGGGTGACGCTGCGAACCATAGCCTCGGCAATCATGCGGCGCACCGGAGTTACGGGCATCAGTTCTTCGTCAGGGCCGGCTGCGACGTCGGGTGCGGGCGCGGTGACCGGGGCAGGCGCAGCCGGAGCACTTTCAAGATATCGAAGGACGTCGTTGCGGGTTATACGCCCACCGAGGCCGGTACCCTGAATCAGATTCAAGTCAACGGAGTGCTCGCGGGCGAGGCGGCGCACTGCGGGGGAGAGGCGTTGCCTGCCGTCGGGGGCCCCCGCCTGAGCGGGGATGACAGGGGCGGGCGCTACCGGGACCGGCGCGGCGGATGGCGCTGCCGGAGCCGGGGCAGGAACTGATCGCGGTGGCGCGGCGGAGGCCTGGGCCACCGCGTCGATGCCCACCATAGGTTCCATGGCCTCGACGGCTGCGCCGCCTGTGGGGCCGACTGGGGTGACGCTCTGCATCAGGTAGCTGGTCACGGGGGCCGGAGTGGTGGTGGGCGCTGGAGCCGCCGCCGGTGCGGGTGCAGGTGGAGGCGACTGGCCGGGGGCTTCGCCGGGTTCGCCGACTTCGGCGATTGGGGCACCCATGGGCAGGGTTTCTCCTTCTTCGGCGAGGAGGCGGAGGAGCTGGCCGGCGACGGGGGAGGGGACCTCCATGGTCACCTTGTCGGTGACGACCTCGACGAGGGGCTCGTAGCGCCGGACGGTCTCGCCGGGCTGCTTGAGCCACTTGCCGATGGTGCCTTCGACTACGGATTCGCCGACGTGGGGAAGTTCAACCGTTACGGCCAATTGCTCACCACTTGTCCTGTCAAGAATAGTCCGGCCTGGGTGGTCCAGGGGTCAGTAGGCCGCAAGGCGACGCATGGCCGCGGCGATTTTCGCGGTATCGGGGGTGTAGGCGTCTTCCAGAGTCTGGGCGAAGGGCATGGTGGGGACGTCGGGACCGCATACGCGTACGATGGGGCCGTCCAAATACTCGAAAGCCTCGTCGGCAACGAGGGCGGCGATTTCCGCGCCAATGCCGCCGGTGACGTTGTCTTCGTGGGCGATGAGGAGCTTGCCGGTCTTGCGCACCGAGGCGAGGATGGTCTCGCGGTCGAGCGGGGACAGGGTGCGGAGGTCGACGACCTCGGGGTCGATTCCCTCGGCGGAAACCTGGTTTGCGGCCTCGAGGCAATAGTGCAGGGTGAGGCCATAGCTGACGACTGTGAGGGTGCTGCCTGGGCGCTTGACGTCGGCTACTCCGAGGGGAAGGGTGTACTCGCCGTCGGGGACCTCGCCGCGCACGAGGCGGTAGGTCTTCTTGTGTTCGAGGAAGACGACGGGGTTGTTGTCGCGGATGGCGGTCTTGAGCAGGCCCTTGGCGTCGAAGGGAGTGCAGGGAGTGACGACCTTGAGGCCGGGGGTGTGGAAGAAATGGGTCTCGATGTTCTGGGAGTGGAAGAGGCCACCGCGGATGCCGCCGCCGTATGGAATGCGCACGGTCATGGGGACGGTTACGGCGCCGTTGGTGCCGTAGCAGGTGCGGGCGGCCTCGCCGATGAGCTGGTTGATGGAAGGCCAGACGAAGTCGGAGAACTGGATTTCGGGCATGGGACGCTGGCCGCGGAAAGCCGCGCCGAGGGCAATGCCGACGATGGAGGCCTCGGCGAGTGGGGTGTCGATGACGCGGTCCTCGCCGAATTCCTCGACGAGGCCCTGGGTTGCGAGGAACACACCGCCGCGGGCGCCGACATCCTCGCCCAAGACGAAGATGGATGGGTCGCGTTGCATCTCTTCGCGGATGGCCTCGCGGACGGCTTCAATTACGCTCTTGTCTGCCACGGGTCAAGACTCCTTGTCTGGACTCCCAAAAAGGGGAACGGCCTAACCATAGCCCTCTCCCAGAGGGAGACGGGATTAACCGGAGTAGACCATGTAGTGCAGGGTGGACTCATCGGGGGGGCTGGCTACGTCGGCGGCGTCTGTGGCGGCGTCGACGGCGTCGAGGGCCTCGGATGCCGCGGCGTCCAACTGCTCTTGGGACAGGATGCCGTTCTCGACGAGCAGGTTGCCCAAGGTGACGATGGGGTCGCGCAGACGGGCCAGCTCGACCTCATCGACCGGACGGTAGCGACGGTCATCGTCGTCGGTGGTATGGGACATGAACCGCTCGACCTTCATCTCCAAGAGCACCGGACCCTCGGAGCGGGCGTGGTTGATGGCCTCACGGGTGGACTCGTAGCAGGCGATGAAGTCCATGCCGTCGACGGCGAAGCCGGGAAAGCCGTAGCTGGCGGCGCGGCTGGCGACCTCTTCAATGCTCATCTGCTTGCGCTGGGGGACGGAGATTGCGTAGCGATTGTTTTCACAGATGAATATCACGGGGAGGCTGTGGATAGCGGCGAAGTTCATGGCCTCGTGGGTCTCGCCCTGGCTGGAAGCACCGTCGCCAAAGTAGACGAGGACGACGGTCTCTTCGCCGCGCATTTTGCAGGCGAGGGCGTAGCCGACGGCCTGGGTGAGACCGGCGGCGACGACATTGGATATCTGGATAATGTTGCGGGGCAGGTCTGCGCCCTGGAGGGGGAACTGGCGGCCGTTGCTGTAGGGGTCGCCGGCTTTGCCCATGAAGGAGCGCATGACTTCCTCGGCGGTGAGGCCGGCGGCGAACTTCAGGGCGAGGTCGCGGTAGTAGGGGAAAAGGAAACAGTCGCCGTCTTTCTCGGCGGCGAGGAGACTGCCGAGCTGGGCGGCCTCGTGCCCCTGGCTCGAGGCGGCGATGGGCACCTTGCCCTGTCGGTTGAGAGCCCAGATGCGCTCGTCGATGGTCCGAGAGAGGATCATGCGTCGGTAGAAGTCGGCGAGGTCCTCTGCTGTGAGGTTACCGGGAAGGGCTGCGGCCACGGCGCCGTCGCGGTCCTTGTCTGCCGCCCGCCCGCGAGATCTTCGAGGTGGCATATTGGCAAATCTCCGTTACCGTCCCGCCGTGGCTGCCCTTCTGACCGCACGGCTGAGGCGGTTGCCGGCCCCGTATTCATTCAAGGCCCAAACGTAATCGGGGCCAAAACCCAGGCCCCGGACACAACTGGCAATTATAGCCAACGAGACTGACCGTCGCAAATCGACGGGGGCTGAAAGCAGGGGCAATCGGTGTTATTTCTCAGCACACAAAACGGGCCGAAATGGCGGTGGAGATGGGAGTGACAGTGCTTCTTTGGGGTTTGGGTCTTCGGTTTTGGGTTCTGGGTGCGAGGGTAGGCGGGGGTTTGGATTCCCGCCTGCGCGGGAAAGACGGGATATGGGGCCTCCGGCGTTCAAGATGCGATTGTCCTGTTTCAGGCCCGAAGGTGACGGACCAAGGGTGGTCAGCAGGCGTTCCTTGCCCAGAGGGAGGCGCGGAGGAAGCCGCCTTCGGCGGCCCAGGGCAGGAGACTGCCGACGATGTCGCGAGGGGTGGGGAGCCTCTTGTCATCGAGGCAGCGTTCGAGGTACTTGCGCAGGGCCATGAAGGTGCTGAGGCGGAAGCCGGCCTTCCCGATGCTGGGGATGAAGGCCGAGCCCATCCTATCGAGCTCGAGGTGGGAAGCGGGCGGGTCGTCGGAGGCGGCCTCCTCGTAGTCGTCGCAGAATTCCTGGGCGAGGCGGCGGAGTCGGATTATGGCGAGGTCCTTGGCGAGGCGACGCTGTAGGTGTCTGATGCGGCCCCAGATAGAGTTGAAGGAATACATGGGTTCACTCTCCTGAATGGTTGGGTTGCCGGGGTAATTTCACAGCCCGCTCATTTCCGAACATTTCCGCTCTCGGCAGGTTTGGAGCGGCGGGTGATGGTGGTGCTTTGACGGGGGTTATTTACATGGATGGACAGGATGGACAGGATATAAGGGATTCTCCTTTGAGCGCCGATTACGCTGAGGGGTTTATTTACCACGGAGGGCACAGAGGCTTTTTGGGGTTCGGGCTCCCTGGGTCGAGGGATATGGGTCTCAATGGGTCCGAAACAGCTGGCGTCTCTGGTCAGTACATGTATTCTAATACCCAATTCCCGGCCATGGCAAGGGGCAAACGTCACCTGGGAGAGTTTCAAATCAGGTGGTCCAATGGACAGGGGACGGGGGTTTGGATTCCTGCCGGCGCGGGAACGGCGGAGGGCAGGCCCGATGGCGTTCAAGACGCGATTGCCCCGAGGCTGAAAGCAGGGCGAACGGGGCACGGGAGGGGAGGCGATTCGGGCGAATCACGGGAGGTTTTGGGGCACCTTGGAGTGATACCCATGAGGCACGGATGAGGGGGTCAGATAGGACATTTTTACGGGTTTAAAATTCGACCGAAAATTCATGGAAATTACACATCGATCAGGAATGAATCGCATTTGACATACACTGCCGGGTGTTGGTAATTTCGCCTTGTACCCCACGGTATATGTTCCGCAATGAGCCAAGTGTTCGCTTAGAAATCCACGCCACATCCCCGGGTGAGAGGCTGCCTGACAGCCGCTTCCCGGGCAAAGACGCTGGAGCCCACTTTGTTTTCCCGGCGACCTTTTCAGCGGACTGTCATTGCCTTTTTTAAGGGTGATTTACAGGCGGCTGAGCCACCTGATCGAGGGAGCGGCGGCTGGGAGTGCAGGTATCAGAAGAGAATCAGGAGCGGAGGCTGGGATGAGAAACGTATCGGCAAGGGAGGTCTGGAAAGCCGTTCTCGGCGACCTTCAAATGCGGTTGCCCCGCCCGATCTACGAGACGTGGCTAAAGCCCACGGAAGGAGTGGCCGACGACGGGCAGGTGTTCATCGTCGAAGCGCCAACGCCGTTTGCCGTGGAGTGGCTGAGACGGCGGATGTTCCATGGGCTGCAGAGCACCCTGGAAAAGGTGTCCGGACAGCCATTTCAGCTGGAACTGCGGGTAATGTCGCAGGGGATCTCGTACGCAGTGGAGAGGGCGGAACTGCCTCCCGGAGTGACTCCGGAGGCCAGCCAACCACTGTTCGAGTTCCGGTCGCTAAACCCGCGATATACGTTCAATTCGTTCGTGGTCGGGCCATCCAACCGGTTGGCGTTCAGCGCAGCGCAGGCCGTGGCCGAGACGCCGGGCGTGGCCTACAACCCGCTGTTCCTGTACTCGGGGGCAGGGCTGGGGAAAACCCACCTGCTACAGGCGATCGGTCGCACCTGTGTCCTGCGGGGGATGTCGGTGCTGTACGTGACTTCGGAGCAGTTCACAAACGAGTTCATCACGGCGATACGGAGCAGGACCACCGAGGACTTCCGGCATCGCTACCGGTCGGTGCAGATGCTCCTGGTGGACGACGTGCAGTTCCTGAGCGGGAAGGAGCAGACGCACGAGGGCTTCTTCCATACCTTCAACGACATACACAACTCTGGCAACCAGGTAGTGGTGTCGTCTGACAGGCCGCCGAGGGCCCTGCCGTTGATGGAGGAGAGGCTGAGATCGCGATTCGAATGGGGTCTTATCGCGGACATACAGCCGCCTGACCTGGAAACGAGGATGGCGATACTGGCGAGCAAGGCCGACGAGATGCAAGTGGGCCTGGACGATGCGGTATTGGAGCTGATCGCGAAACGAGTGCAGCGCAACGTGAGGGAGCTGGAAGGAAGCCTGAACCGGATGGTGGCCTATGCCCAGCTGATGAACGTGGACATAACGCTAGACACGACCGAGCGTATCCTGAACGACGTAACGCCGGAGCAGTCTCGGGCGTCGATCGACCCGCAGCGGATACTGTCGGAAGTGGCGGCGTACTACGGCGTGCAGGTGGACGACCTGCTGGCGCGGAGCCGGAAGCGGACGGTGTCGGTGCCGAGGCAGGTGGCAATGTACCTGTTGATCCACGAGATAGGCCTGCCGCCGACGCAGGTGGGACGGTTGCTGGGCGGTCGAGACCACTCCACGGTGATCCACGGAGCAGGGAAGATCAACGGGGAGATGAACGAGGACAGCACCCTGCGGCACGATGTGCAGGCGATCAAGGAATCCATATTCTCATAAAGCATGGTGAGCAGGGCAGGCAACCCTCACTTCAACCCTCTCCCACAGGGGAGAGGGTTTTATTCTGCGCAGGACATTCCGGTTGTGTACAATGACTGCGTGAAGACCCACGTTATCGTCAAGACACATGAGCTGGCACTGAAGGGGAAGAACCGTCCGTGGTTCATGCGCCGGCTCAAGGAGAACCTGCGTCAAGCCACAGAGAATGCGGGTGTCAGTCGCGTCTGGCAGGGCCAGCTCATGATCGGCCTCACGCTGGAAGACGACGGCTGCTGGGGCGACGTAAAGGGGCGAGTGCGGGACTGCTTCGGAGTCGCCAAGTTTTTCCTGGCACACGAGTTCTCGCAGGACCTGGACGAGGTCCGGGAAGCGCTGCGGAATCGCCTGCCGGAGCTGGAATTCGAATCTTTCCGCATCGTCACCAACCGGGCGGACAAGCGGTTTCCGATGACGTCTCCAGAGGTGAACCGGGAGCTGGGGCGATTCGTCGAATGCCTGACGGGGGCAAAGGTCGATCTGTCGAGGCCCGACCTTTCGATATACCTCGACATACAGACCCGGGGCATTCTGCTGTACTTCGACGAGACGCCGGCCCACGGGGGGTTGCCGGTTGGGACGAGCGGGCGAGTGGCGGTGATGCTGTCAGGCGGAATCGACTCGCCGGTGGCAGCATGGCACATGATGAAGCGGGGATGCCAAGCATCATACGTGCACTTCCACAGCTACCCGCTGGTGGACCGCTCGTCCATAGAAAAGGCCAACGAACTGGCGCAGATGCTGGCGCGGCACCAGATAAAATCGGAGCTGTACCTCGCGCCGCTGTCGGAAATTCAAAAGCGGATAATCGTGGAGACGCCGCCCTCGTACCGGGTGCTGCTGTACCGGCGGTTCATGCTACGGATCACGGAGACGCTGGCCAGGCAGGCCGGGGCCAAGGCTATGGTGACAGGCGAGAGCTGCGGTCAAGTGAGCTCGCAGACGCTGGACAACATCGCCGTGGTGGACAAGGTGGCCGACATGCCGGTTCTCCGCCCCCTGATCGGGATGAACAAGGAAGAGATCGTAGGAATGGCGAGGAATATTGGCACCTTCCCCATCTCGATACAGCCGGACCAGGACTGTTGCTCTCTGTTCGTGCCGAAGCACCCGGAGACCCGGGCCAAGCTGTCGGTGATCGAACGGCTGGAGGAGAGTCTGCCGGTGGACGAGATGGTGGCGGAATCTCTGGCCGGAGTCGTGCGGGAGCAGATTGAATCGCCGTACAAGGCGGCAGTCTAGGGGAGGGCCCCGAAGGTGGAGGGCCCCGAAGGTGGCCTGGTAACGCCGGTGGCGAAGCGAGTAGACGACCGGCTATTGCTGAGAGAGATTCTCAAAGGCGTTTCCCGTTCCTTCTACCTGACGATCCGCGTCCTGCCGTCTGGAATGCGCCAGCCAGTGGCCGTGGCCTACCTGCTGGCCAGGGCCGCAGACACCATCGCCGATACCCGTGCACTGCCTCCTGAGGAAAGGCTGGAGAAGTTGCTGGCCTTCCGTGGGCTCGTCGAAGGGCGGACAAATGACAAGTCCCCAGACGGCATTGTTGCCGGAGTGAGCTCGGCGCATGGCGTTTCCCACGCAGAGATGGCCCTTCTGAGGCGGGTCGGCGACGTGTTTGACCTTCTGGAAGGGTTGAGCGAAGAAAACCGCGCCGTTGTTCGCTCCGTCGTCGTGACGTTAACGCGGGGGATGGAGCTGGACCTGACGACCTTTCCCGCCGAAGAGTCCGGGGCAGTTGCTGCGCTACAGTCGCCGGAGGAGCTTGACCGCTACACGTACCTGGTGGCAGGGTGCGTCGGGGGATTCTGGACGTCGGTGGCGATGGCGCACGAGGCGCGACTGTCGCGGTGGGACAGGGAGCGTATGGGTGAGGTTGGGGTGAGGTTCGGCAAGGCGCTGCAACTGACGAACGTGCTGCGGGACGTGCCTCGCGACCTACGAAACGGGCGGTGCTACCTACCGGAGCCGGAGCTGGCCGCAGAGGGGTTGTCGCCGAGCGATCTCATGGAGCCGGACAACTCCAGCCGGGCAAAGAGGGCGCTGGCGCCGTGGATCCGGGTTGCGCTGGAGCACTTCGACTCGGCGGAGGTCTACCTGCTGACGACGCCGCGGCGATGCCTGCGGCTGCGTCTGGCGGTGTTGTGGCCGATCCTGCTGGGATTGGCGACGCTGGAGAAACTGGCAGGCAACGAGGAGTGGCTGGACCCTGACCAGCCCTCAAGAGTGAAGCGGCGGTGGGTGTACGGGATGATGGGCCGGTCGCTGCTGGTCGCGCCGTCTGACACGCTGTTGCGCTGGTGGATTCGAGGCCTGCGGCGCAAGGTGGAAAAGGCCTTGGATGGAGCCTGAAACCCGGCGCGGGTCTCCGCTGGAAGTTCTGCTGGTTTTCCTGCGGTTGGGGCTGACCTCCTTCGGCGGGCCGGTGGCGCACCTGGGATATTTCCGAGAAGAGATTGTGGCGCGCCGGAAGTGGCTGGACGAAGCGGCATACGCTGACTTGGTGGCGTTGTGCCAGTTCCTTCCGGGGCCGGCGAGCAGCCAGGTGGGGATTGCCCTGGGACTGCGTCGCGCGGGCCTGCCGGGCGGGCTGGTGGCTTGGCTGGGGTTCACAGCGCCTTCGGCAGCGGCACTCATCCTGTTCGCCTACGGCGTGGCGTTCTTCGGCGACGTGGAGGGAGCGGGTTGGCTGAACGGGCTGAAGACGGCGGCAGTGGCGGTGGTGGCGCTGGC
Source organism: Dehalococcoidia bacterium (assembly GCA_965261355.1). Lineage (GTDB taxonomy): Bacteria > Chloroflexota > Dehalococcoidia > Lucifugimonadales > UBA3495 > VXOI01. Next base: position 2,663,309 of record OZ253464.1, read on the forward strand.
CGTGTGGGGCATGGCGGGCAGCCTTTGTCCCGACCGCCCTCGGGGGCCGCGATGGCCATCGCGGCGACCGTTGCCATGCTGGCATGGCCGTCAGGCTGGGGGCAACTGGTGGTGATCGGGGTTGCGGGAGTGATCGGGTTCAGGTTTCTGAGTGCAGAGCAGGCGCACACGGAACGGGAGCCGCAGTTCCGGGTGAGCCGGTGGCTGGCAGTCTCCTGCCTGGCGGTGTTCGGCGTGTTGCTGGTCGGGCTACCGGTTGTGGGAAGGGTGCTGTCGCCTGGGGCTCTGGCGGAGCCTCTGCAGGTGTTCGACAGCTTCTACCGGGCAGGGTCGCTGGTATTCGGCGGGGGACATGTGGTGCTGCCGCTGCTGCAGGAGCTGGTGGTCGCGCCGGGGTGGGTGACCAACGCCGAGTTCGTCGCGGGATACGGGGCGGCGCAGGCGGTACCGGGGCCGCTGTTCACTTTCTCCGCCTATCTGGGCATCTTCGTCGGTATGCCGTCCGGCTGGGCTGGCGGGCTGTTCGCGCTGATAGCGATATTCCTGCCTTCGTTCCTGCTGGTCATCGGCGTGGCGCCGTTCTGGGACAGGCTGCGGAGCTGGGCCAGCTTCGGCGGAGCACTGCGGGGTATCAACGCGGCGGTGGTGGGTTTGCTGCTGGCGGCGCTGTACGATCCGGTGTGGACGAGCGGAATCGACGGGCCGGAGGACTTCGGGCTTGCGCTGGTGGCGCTGGGGCTGTTGGCCACCTGGAAGTGGCCGCCGTGGCTGGTCGTGGCGCTGTCGGCCGGAGCAGGACAGGCGCTGACGTACGTGGTTTAAGGCTCGGGCTCTCTTTTTCGTGAAAGCCTCGTTGACCCGGGTTCTCTTGCGGGTAGAGGATAGGGTTTTTGGGAATCCTGATTGTCCCCGCATCGACAAGCTCACCATGAACGGACAGACAGGACGACGCGGATAATCGAAGGCCCTCGTGCAGAGTCCGGGTTTCTTGACGCACTTTTGAATTACTGTACCATTAGCCGAAACCTGAACTATTGACAGCGAATTGGGGGAAGGATGTCTAAATTCGTCCACGTTTACACGGGAGCAGACGGTCAGTCGGTGGTCGAGGAGCGGGATTTTGAGATGCAGAGCTTCGTCGACACCGAAGGGGCGCACGGTCTCTCAACGGAGCTAATCAAGACGCCGGGGATAACGTTCCGGACGTATGAGCCGGGGTATTTCCTGGACTTCCATACAGCGCCGCGGCGGCAGTACAGTATCACCCTGACGGGCGAGATCGAGGTGGGGACGCCCGACGGGACGATCAAGCACTACGGGCCGGGGACGGTGCTGCTGGCGGAGGACATGACGGGGACGGGACACTCGACGCGGGTGGTGGGGACGGAGCCACGTTTTGCCATAATCATTCCGCTGTCGGACTAGGGCTAACCCTGAGGGAACGCCCTCTCCCAAAGGGAGAAGGGACTCCCATGGCTGCGGCTATTTGTACTGGACGGGCTAAGTTATGAGTGCTTACGCGAAGTTGGACGGGGAGTTCAATCCTGCGGTGCCGACGCGGGTGATCTTCGGGCAGGGCAAGACTGCCACGCTGGGAAGCGAGGTGTCGGAGCTTGGCGGCAAGAGGGTGCTGGTGCTCTCGGGGCGTTCTGTGGCGGAGCAGACGGATGCAGTCCGCCGGACGCATGAGGCGCTGGGCGACTCGGCGGTAGGGGTCTACTCCGGGTTGACGCAGCGGGCGCCGCTGGCGACGGCGGTGGAGGCGGCAAACTTGGCAGTGTCGCTGGAGGCTGATACGCTGGTGGGTGTGGGCGGCAGCACGATCTCGGACGCGGCGCGGATGATCGCCGTGCTTATGGCCGACGGCATCACGACCGTGGAGGAATTGCGGGTGCGGGGGCAACGGGAGGACGGGATGCTGCGGCCGGACCTGGACGGGAAGACACTGCCGCTGCAGGTTTCGATCCCGACGACGCTGTCGGCAGGTGAGTTCAACATGGGCGGCGGGAACGTGCTGGACGACGGTGAAGGGCACAAGATACGGGTGGGGCATTCGCGGCTGTACGCTGACCTTATTGTGCTCGATCCGGACGTGACTGTCGGAACGCCGGACTGGCTGTGGCTGTCGACAGGGGTGAAGGCGCTGGACCACTGCATCGAGCGGCTGTACTGCCGAGGCAACCAACCGGCGATTGACGCGCCGGTGCTGTCGGCGGCGGAGATGCTGTTCAACGCGCTGCCCCGTTCGCGGCAGGCGGATGGGAACCCGGAGGCGCGGCTGCAGTGCCTGGTGGCTGCGTGGATGTCGATGATGGGCGCTCCGAACTTTGCGGTGGGCCTTTCCCACGCCATCGGGCATATCGTAGGGGTAAAGTATTCGGTGGGGCATGGGTATACCTCGTGCGTGACTCAGCCCTACGTGATGGAGTTCAACCGTCCGGCTTCGGCGGGCAAGCAGGCGTTGCTGGCGCGGGCCGCGGGGCACGACACGGCGGGAATGAGCGACGAGGCAGCGGCGGAACTGGCGGCGCGAGTGGTGGACGACTTCATCCTGGGGCTGGGGATGCCGCACCGGCTGCGGGAGCTCGAGATACCCGAAGAGGACCTGCCGGACATTGCGGACCTGGTGCTGACGGATGGAGGTTGCCGGTCGAACCCTGTCGCGATTACGGAGCAAGAACAGGTGATGGAGGTGCTGCGGCGGGCGTTCTAGGGCGGGTCCGGCCGCTGTGCATTTCGTCCGGTGCTGACCTCGGGCAGCTGTGTGCATTTGGTCTCCCAGAATTGGTTGACTGAGGGCAGCGGGTCCGGGAGACAGCTCGAAACACAGGTCTTCAAAGCGGGGCGAACGTGGTCGTTTTCTTCTGAGATTGTGGATAGCCCTCCGGATATCTTTGCAGGGAATGGGGAGGGCGCAACATCTCTGCGTCGTTGCCGAACGCGGAGATAGACGGGGGTACGGATTCCGGCCTGTGCGGGAGTGACGGTTGGGGGGATGCGGGGACCACGGCACTTGACGAGAGGCGTTTCCCAGTCATTTCCAAGGTCAGGAACATTGGTTTCTACATGTTCGGTGAATGGTATCAGCCGGTGGTATTTGAGAATGAGAATTGGTTGCCTCATGAGCGACCCAGGAGCTGACAAATGAAGTACGGATTTACGCTGCCGGCGCGGGGGCCGCTGATGACGCCCGAAATTCTGGGACGAATCTCCAAAATGGGAGAAGAACTTGGATATGATGCTATGTTTTCGGGAGATCATATCCTGATTCCGCGGAGCATTTCCTCTCCCTATCCCTACACAGAGGGGGGAGAATACCCTGGCGGCTCGTCCGGGGAGGCCATGGAACAGTTGACGCTGCTGTCTTTTTTGGCTGGTCAGACATCTCGTATCAGGCTGGTCACCAGCGTAATCATCGTGCCGTACCGGAATCCCCTGCTGGCGGCGAAGGCGTTGGCAACCCTTGACTTTCTGTCAGGAGGAAGGCTGGTGGTAGGGGTAGGCGCCGGCTGGATGCGGGAGGAATTCGAGGCGCTGGATACCCCGCCCTTCGAGGAACGGGGAGCGGTCACCGACGAGTACATCCGCGCGTTCAAGGAGCTGTGGACCAGCGACGACCCGCACTTCGAGGGGAAGTACGTCAACTTCGACAACATCAGCTTCCTGCCGAAGCCGCTACAGAAGCCGCATCCGCCCATCTGGGTGGGGGGCGAGAGCCGTCCGGCGCTGCGGCGCACCGCCGAGTTGGCCGACGGGTGGTACCCGCTGGGGTCGAATCCGACGTTCCCCATGGCGACACCGCAGCAGCTTGCGGCCGGTCTGGAACGGCTGGCGGTGTATGCGCAGCGGTTCGGGCGAGACCCGTCGGAGATCGAGACAATATACCGGACGCACCAGTTCGAGCTGGCGAACGAGGCGGCGGGTAATGACCGGTTGCCCTTCGTAGGTAACGCGGAACAGGTGGCATCGGATATCAGGTCGTACCAGGACATGGGCGTGGGTTCGCTGGTGCTGGATTTCATGCGGCAGACGGAGAACCTGGACGTGATACTGAGCCGGATGGAGCGGTTCGCGAAGGATGTGTGGCCGCTGGTGTGAGGGTGTTGGTGTGGGGCCAAAGGGCGCACTGTTGCGTGGGGCTTTGATACAGGGTGAATTTTTCGGGGGCGGATTTTAAACCCGCCCCTACATTTTTGGTTCCATCGATGGCAGTTATCGGAAGTCGCGTTCGTAAAGGTCGTGGAGGCGCTTGAGGTGCTCGTCGGGGATGGGCGGGAGGTCGGCGCAGCGGGCGGTCTCCTCGGCCTCGGCTTCGTTCTTGACGCCGGGGACGGTGGTGTCGATGCTGCGGTTCATCATGCTGAAGACCATGGCCGCCTGGGAAAGGGATTCTGTGGGGCCTTCGAGAAGGAAGTCGAGCATGGGGGCCTTGCGCAGGTCGGCTTCCATCAGCGCGTCGCCGGGCGCGGGAGGCCGGTCGAGGGCCGGGGTGAGCGCGCCGGCGGCGTGGGAGCGGATGCCGATGACGCCCATTGCCTTTGACTTGGCGAGAGGGATTATCTGGCCGTTGTCGAAGACGTCGGCGCCTGGCGGCTTCGGTTCCTGGGCTGTGGTGTTCAGCAGGTTGTAGTAGGCCAGGACTGTGTCCCATTCGCCGCTGTTGAGCAGCCGGTGCATGGTCGGGACATGGTGGTCCATGGCGGAGAGGCCGATGTAGCGGGTCTTGCCCTCGTGCTTCATGTCCTTGTAGGCGTCGAGCACCGGGCCCATTACGTCGTCGCCGGTGATGGAATCCCGGGCCTCGCCGCGCCGTTCGGTGAAGCGGTTATGGACATGGAGAACGTCCACGGAGTCGCGGCGCAGCAGGTTGAGGCTACGTTCTACGGAACGGCGGACCGCGCCGGCGATGTCGTCCATATCTTCGGCGCGAAGACGGACCTTGGTGGCGATCACGAAGTCCTCGGTGCGCCGGATCAGAGCCTTACCGAGGGCTTCTTCGGCCTTGCCGTCGCCGTAGGCTGGGGCCACGTCGAAGAAGTTGATGCCAAGTTCGAGAGCGCGGTGGACCGAGCGGATGGCGTCGGCCTCGGTAGTTGCGCCCCAGACCTGTCCGATGCCGCCGCCGCCGAATCCGGCGCGGGAGACGCGAAGGCCGGTGCGGCCTAGTGTGCTGTATTGCATATCGGTTTAGTCCCTCCCTTCCACTGCCGCGGGCGAAAGCCGTTGGGAAGTGATGATGTAGGCGCGACGGATGGTTTCGTGAAAGAGGTCTACGTCGAAAATTTCGACCAAGCCGTGGCGGATTTCCAGAGCTTCGTGAATTGGTTCCAGTCCTGGGTTGTCGGTTCTGACCATTTGAATGGAAAGGTCAAACCGGTCCTTTAGGTCAAGGTATTGATCCATCTCACGAAGGATAGCACCCAGTGCCTCATGCTGGTGTCCATCGATCCAAGGCGCAGATAAAACAACTCGCCACATGTGGGCTCCCTCTTCGGGAAGGGTAAGACCAAAGAACACGAATCCGCCCATGTTCTCGGTCATGTCGCGCTCCATTTTTTGCAGTTGCTTCACGACCCGGTTCATAGGGCCGATGATCACTGGCTCCATAAAGCCCTCAGAATTTTTTGAGTCGAATTAAGGACTCCCGATGCTGTTTGTTGTGTGTGGCGATCAGGGCGGCCATACCAAACTTCCGAGCCCCATTCCTTCACCGTTTTCCATTCCTGCTCTTGTCCATCCAAGATGCGATTTCTAACCCCCGAGAGGAAAAGCAGCACATTCAGGTTATGGGTCCTGAATGATCGATAGTCTTCGAATTCCTTGGGAGATTCAGGAAAACCGTCCCAATGCAAAGTTTCACATATCTTTGCCTTCAAGGCCAACTCTACGGAGTAACCGCACAGATTAGATGCGGCGTCGTACCGCCCGGCATAGAACAGTGTCTGGGCGTCTTCGAGTCGGGCGGTGGAGATGGAGCGAAGTTCGGCGACGGTGAGCACGCTAGTGGGAGACTTCGCCCTCGGCTAGTTGGAAGAGGATGCCGTGGGAGCTGTCGGTGTCGATGTTGAGGTTGCGGTAGCCGAAGGGGCTGGGAGCCGGGGCGTCGCTGCGCATCTTGTTGCCCTTGGCCACGAGGTCAGCGAAGACCTGGTCTATGCCGTCGACTCCGAAAGCCACGTGCATGACGCCGGGTCCGGTGGCCTTGAGCTGTTGCGCCATGGGGGTGTCGTCGCGCAGGGGCTCGAAGAAGTCGACGTAGGCCTCGCCGATGCGGTAGAGGATTGACTTGAAGCCGCGGTCCTCGAACTCGTCGCGGGACATCGGGGAGAGGGAGAAGTTGCGCTCGATGTAGTCGGCCATGTCGTCGATGCTTTCGACCACGAAGGTGATGTGGTGCACTTTGTTCAGCATGGTGTCCTCCGTTCAGGGTGTTTTGGTTGGGAGTTGCCGCCAGTGGCGATAGTACCAGTGGCTGGTAGACTTGGCGCAAGCCTATTGGTTTTTGGGGCGGTAGACAAGACCCGGCTCACGGCATCGTTCCGAATCGGGTGCTCTGGTCAGCCAAACGTCATTGGCCAATGAGATTTTCGCCCTCACTCTAACCCTCTACCTCAAGGGAAGGGGAATTGAAGAAGTCTCACCACGAATCTGCTACGGGCGATACCGCCTGATTCGGAGCGGTATCGCCCCGGGAGACCGCGATGCCTGGCAAAACAGGATGCGCGGTTGTCCTCTCGCGTAGGCGTGTAATATTTTGTAAACTTCGTCTCAATAAATACCTTGATTGAGACAAGGATAGTTTGAGAAAACCCCTCCGGCGGGTCAAGAAAAGGCATAAGAACAATTGTCCGATTACCGTAATGACAATGCAAGAGGGAATCTCAGCGGGGATTGCGTCTGGAGTCAGGTGATTTAATTGGGTGATGATGGGGGTTTGGATTCCCGCCTACGCGGGAAAGACGGGTCGACCGCCGAAAAACCACGATGTTTCATAAGGGAAAACCGGACATCCGAAAATTGGAGAGTCGCTATGCCCAGATTTGCCGCCTCAGATGGAGTCAACATCCACTACGAAGTGGCGGGGCAGGGAGTGCCGTTGCTTTTCGCCCACGAGTTCGCCGGGGACGTAACGAGTTGGGAGCCGCAGGTGAACTTCTTCGCGAGGCGGTATCGGGTTATTACGTACTGCCACCGGGGGTACCCGCCGTCGGGGGTGCCGGAGGACCCGGAGGCGTACTCGCAGGACCGGCTGGTCGCGGATATGCGGGGATTGCTGGAGCACCTGGGGATAGAGCAGGCATACATAGCTGGGCTGTCGATGGGGGCGGCGACAGCGCTGAGCTTCGCACTCGCGCATCCGGAGATGACCCGGGCCCTCGTTGTGGCGTCGACGGGCACGGGGTCGAGCGACCGGGAGACTCACCTGGAGGCCTGGCGAAAGCAGGTGGTCAGGCTACAGGAGGAGGGCATCGCGAGGTTCACCGATGAGTATGCGAGCAGCCCGACGAGGATACAGTTCCGGCGCAAGGACCCGGTGGGATGGGAGAAGTTCCGCGCGGGGCTGGCGGCGCATTCTGCGCTGGGGTCGGCGCTGATTACGCAGGGTATTCAGCTAAAGCGGCCCACGGTCTTCCAACTGGAGGAGCAGATGCGAGGTATGGACGTGCCAGCGCTGCTGCTGGTGGGCGACGAGGACGAGCCATGCCTGGAGCCGATGCTGTTCATGAAGAGGTGCATTCCCAGCAGCGGGCTGGCGATGTTCCCGCAGAGCGGTCATGCGATCAACCTGGAGGAGCCGGCACTGTTCAACCGAACGGTGCTGGATTTCCTGACGGCGGTGGAGGCCGGGAGCTGGGCGAAGCGTGGAGCGTGACGACAGATTGTGACCGAGCGCACGCCCTTCGACAGGCTCAGGATGAGAAGTGGGAGCTCAACGGATATTTGACAAGTCCCCGACATACATGAGGAAAACGAATTGAGGGCATATTCGATTCTTCGGCAGACTGGAGACGCCCCACCCTAATCCTGCCCCGGAGGAAGAGGGGATTTGTGGCAGAGCCTCTCAGGTTGCTCGCGAACTGCCTGGAGGAGATTCAGTCCTGCAGCTCTGAGACGATTCTTCGCAGAATCTGCTCATCGTCGGCGCCCACGACGTCCATGCCGAAGACAACCTCGTGCAGCAGGCCGTCATAGCGTTCCTTGACGGCGGCAGCGACGTCGCCGTACTCCTCGGCCACGGCGAAGTTATCGAGGATTTCGTCAGTAATCAGGCCGGTCATCTCGTCCCATTGACCCTTGAGGGACATTTCGTGGAGGCGGACGCCTACGTCCTCGAAGCCGTGGGTCTCGAGGACGGTTGAGTAGGTTCGGGTAGAGGAATAGAAGGCTATCTGGCGGCGGACCGCATACTTGCGCTCCTCGATGACGGAGCGGTTGGGGCCGGTGATGATGAAGCCCGAACCGGTGAGGTTGATGTCCTTCACGTCGCGGTCGGCGCGGGAAGCACCGTCGGCGATGGGTGGCAGGATGCGCTGCTTGAGGAACTCAGGCGACATCAGCGGATGGAGGGACAATCCGTCGCAGACCTCGCCGGCAACGCGGCAGTTGTAGGCGTTTACCGCGCTGACGAACACGGGCGGGCGTGGCTGGTCGGACTGTCCGGGACTGAAGAAGGGAGTCATCAGCGAGAAGTTGTAGTGTTCCCCGTGGTAGGACAGGCGGGTGCCGTCCTGCCAGGCGTCCCAGATGGCGTGGAGGGCTTGGACGTATTCGCGCAGGCGAGGGCCGGGGGCCGTCCATTCGGTGGAGAAGCGGCGCTCGATGTGGCCCTTGACCTGGGTGCCGAGGCCGAGGCGGAAGCGGCCGCCGGAGAGGTTCTGCAGGTCCATGGCGGCGTAGGCGAAGACCATGGGCGAGCGGGGAAAGGCGATGGCGACGCGGGGCTCCAGGGTCACGCGGGACGTGGTGGTGGCCGCGAGGGCAAGGGGTAGCAGGGGGTCGTGCCCGGTCTCCTCGGTACACAGGCCGTCGTAGCCGAGGTTTTCGGCCCAGCGAGCCTCCTCGGGGATGCCCTTGATGTTGCTGGTGTTCAAGTGGTAAAGCACCCGGAATCCCATCGCTTCCTCCGTGATTTGTCCAAAGGCGTGAATGTGTCTAAACGCAGAGTACGCCGAGATTGCGCAGAGGCCGCAGAGGATACTCGAATGAGAGCCGCGGTCTCTGCTCTTTTGATGACGAACAGGGTTAGCGGGCGGTGAAGCCACCGTCGACGACGAGCTCGGCGCCGGTGATGTATGAGGCTTCTTCGGAGGCGAGGAACAGGACGGCGTTGGCGACTTCGATGGTCTCGCCTTCGCGGCCCATGGGGACGTCGTTGACCAGGCGATCGCGGCGGGTGTCGCCGCGCTGGAAGGAGGTCAGCATCGGGGGCATCATGCCGGGGTGGACGGAGTTGATGCGGATGCCGTCCTTGGCGTGCTGGACGGCGGTGGCCTTGGTGAGCAGGCGTACAGCGCCCTTGGAGGCGTTGTAGCCGGGGTGGACCGATTCCTGGCCGACTATGCCGGAGATGGAGGAGATGTTGACGATGGAGCCGCCGCCGGTTTTCTGCATTTCAGTGACGGCGTGCTTGGTGCCGAGAAACACGCCGCGGGCGTTGATGTCGAGGAGGCGGTCCCAGGCCTCGGTGCTGCGGAAGTCGCGCTCGCCGCTGCCGCTGATGCCGGCGTTGTTGACGAGAACGTCGAGCTTACCGAAGCGGGCGACGACCTGCTCCACGGCGGAAATCCAGGAATCCTCGTCGGATACGTTCAGGTTGATGAACATCGCCTCGCCGCCAGCCTCTGCGATTTCGGCCTCGACGCGGTGTCCGTCCTCCTCGCGGATGTCGGCGATTGCGACCTTGGCGCCCTCGCGGGCGAAGAGGCGGCATTCCTCGGCGCCCATGCCGTTGGCGCCACCGGTTACCATGGCCACCTTGCCTTCCAGTCTCATAATGCCCCCAGCGGACAATTCGCGTGGATAGCGCGGTCCGCGTGTAGATTTCAGTATGTGCCGGTCATCGACCGGTTCGTGCTAGGATACTCCAAATGCCGTGCTCTTCGCAGTACCGGGAAGAGATTACAGGATATTCAAGGAGGCCGTAGAGATGGAAAGCAAGTTCGTCCAAGCCGGAGACGTCAGGCTGCAATATTACGAGGAAGGCAACGGACCGGAGACCATGGTGCTGGTGCACGGGTACGCGTCGTCAGCCATCCTGTGGCGGTACACGATTGAGGCGCTATCGCAGTCAGGGAAATACCGGATCATTGCTCTGAACAACCGGGGAGCGGGCGACTCGGACAGGACGGGTTCGGAGGACGATTACACTGTGCAGAACTTCGCCGTGGACCTACACAACGCGGTGACGGCGCTAGGGCTCAGCGACTTCATCTTGGTGGGGCACTCGATGGGTGGAGCGACGGTCACGCAGTTCGCGGTGAATCACCAGGCTATGCTGCGAGGGCTGGTGCTGCTGAACTCGGCGCCGCTGGCCGGGCGGGTGCTGGCGGACAACTGGGAGGAGGAGCTCAGGGCGTCATTCGCCGAGGGCGGACTGACCCGGGGCGACATGGGGTTCCAGGGTCCACACATTACGCAGGACTTCGTGGACGAAGTGAACGCCATCATCCTTCGGAACCCGGTCGAACGGGCCATCGGAGGGCGGCGCTCGATGGGAGCGCTGCGCCTGCGGGAGCGGTTGGGAGAGATCAGGGTGCCGACGATGGTGGTCGGTGGAGACAGGGATACGACGGTGGGAGTCGACAACATCGTGGCGGAGTACCTGGCATTGCCGGAGGAGAGCCGGCACCTGCACATGTTCCATGGGATCGGCCACAGTCCGAACGTGGAAGTGCCGAAGCGGCTTGCGGGGCTGCTGGCGCGGTTCGCGGCGGAGATCACGGCCGGGGATGCGGTGGCGGTAGCGTAGCGGAAAGCACTGCATCGAAGCGATTTCGTTGCACAAGGCAGGTGGAGCGGGGTCGTCAAATTTTCACTTACATTTGCCACTAGGAGATGGTTATGCGATTGGAAGGCAAGGTGGCGCTGATCAGCGGGGGAGCGAGAGGGCAGGGAGCGGCGGAGGCGCGGCTGTTCGCGCGGGAGGGAGCGGCGGTGGTTATCGGCGACATCCTGGACGAGGAGGGCCTGAAGCTGGAGGCGGAGATCCGCGAGCTGGGAGGCCGGGCGACCTACGTACACCTGGACGTTACGGAGCCGGGGCAGTGGGAGAGCGCGGTGAACCGGGCGGAGGGAGAGTACGGGAAGCTGGACATCCTGGTCAACAACGCGGGAATCGGCAGCGTGTCGACGGGCGGGCTAGACGCGCCGAAGATCGATGGCACCTCGGCTGAGATCTGGGACCGGATTATGGAGGTGAACAGCAAGGGAGTGTTCCTTGGGACCAAGTCCGCAATTCCGGCGCTGCGGGCTGCCGGCGGTGGTTCCATAGTCAATATCTCCTCGATCGCAGGAATGGTTGGCCTTGCTCCCGCTAACGGCGCGGCCGCGGCCTACGCCTCTTCCAAGGGCTCGGTCAGGTTGCTTACCAAGTCGACTGCAGTCCAGTATGGCCCCGAGGGCATCAGATGCAATTCGGTCCATCCAGGATTTATCGAAACTGCCATGACGGAGCTCAGGCTTTCAATACCCG
>OZ253464.1:2680000-3491348 GCA_965261355.1 Dehalococcoidia bacterium
GGGAATTCGGCGTAATAGAGCGACTGAACCGCATGATTGTGAGGCGGGGAGCGGGCAATGACGCCGTTCGCAGCTTTCCGATTGAAGTGGACACCGGTGACGACACGGCGGTGTGGCAGGCTGGAGAAGGGAAGGAACTCTTTACTACCGACACGATGGTTGAAGGAGTCCACTTCACCCGGGAGACCACTCCGTGGCGAGACCTGGGGTGGAAGGCCATCGCGTCCAACATCAGCGACGTGGCGTCGATGGGCGGGCTGCCGACCTACGCACTGATAACCCTGGGACTGCCGCCCGAAACCCGCGTCGACGAAATCGAAGAAATGTACCGGGGGATGCTGGAGATAGGGGAAAAATACGGCATGGGCATCGTGGGCGGCGACATTGTGCGCTCGCCGGTGTTTTTCGTCACGACGGCTCTAACCGGAGTGACGGAGAGGGCCCCCATGCTGCGCTCCAACGCCCGCCCCGGGGACCTGGTGGCGGTCACGGGCTGGCTGGGCAGCTCGGCGGGAGGATTGAAACTGATGCTGGAAGACCCCGATTCCGCTGGCCAGCCAGCGGATTTCCTGAGACAGGCCCACAGACGGCCCATGCCGGCGGTAGGAGCGGGGCAGGCTCTTTCTCTGGCGGGGATACCTACCGCGATGGATGTGAGCGACGGACTGGCGGATGACCTGGGCAAGCTGTGCGAGGCGTCGGGTGTAGCGGCGGTGGTCCATGCATCCGATGTTCCCACTCACCGGTACCTCAGGCAGCGGTTTCCCGAAAGCCACGTTGGCCTGGCACTAGGTGGTGGAGAGGACTACGTGCTGCTGTTCGCCGGGGCGGCGGATGTCGTGGAGTCGCTGGTGCCCAAGCTGGGCGATGGCAGTGCGGTTATCGGCGCCATAGTTGCTGCCGACAGTGCCGACGATGTCGGAAAGGTGACCGTTGCGAGAGAGGACGGAGCCGAGATATCCCTGTCTGCTGGCGGGTGGGACCACTTCGGCAGCGCATAAAGGGCCGGGCCAGACAAAAAGACAGATTCAAATGATTCGAACTATCCATCTACATACGGCCGGACCGGACGAGACACAACGGCTAGGGGCAATCATCGGGGAACGCGCCAGTGCTGGGGACGTGTACCTGCTGAGCGGACCACTTGGCGCGGGGAAGACCTGCCTTACCCAAGGGCTTGCGCGAGGGTTGGGAGTTGAAGGGTACGTCAGGAGTCCGACCTTCGTGTTGATGACACGACATCACGGGCGTCTCACGCTGCACCACGTGGACCTGTACCGCATCGGCAGCCCCGCCGAGGCCTGGGATCTGGGCCTGGACGAGCAGCTCTTTGGCGACGGGGTGTGCGTCATCGAATGGGCGGAAAGAGCCGAGGAAGTGTTGCCGGAAGACGTCCTGTGGCTGGAGTTAAGCTACGGCGACGAAGAAGACAGCCGGGACATAATCTTGGAGACCGAATCTTTGCGTTACGATCGTCTAATGGAGGAGCTCGCTTCCTCCGCGAACTTTACTGCCGACGGAGTCCGATAGACTTCCATGCTTCTTGCGATCGATACATCGACCAGAAACGCTTCGGTAGCAGTGGTCGAAGACGGCCGAGTTATGGCCACGCTGGGCTGGCGTTCGACGGTGAATCACTCGGCTGAGCTGATGCCAGCGGTGGCGCAGCTGCTTGAAGGCCGAGGCGTACGCCCGAAGGAACTGGAAGCCGTGGCAGTGGCGCTGGGCCCGGGGGGATTCAGCGCACTTCGGACGGGTCTGAGCGCAGCCAAAGGGCTGGCGATGGCGACGCGCATTCCCATCATCGGCGTGGGGAGTCTGGACCTGGAAGCCCACCCATTCAGTGAGTCCGGTCTCCCGGTCTGCGCCCTGCTGGAAGCGGGACGGGGCGAGGCAGCTTCGGCGCTTATTGGAGCCGATGGAACCAGGCTGAGAGAAGACCGGATCACCGGGCCGGACGAATTGATGGACGAGATACGGACTTCCATTCCGGATGTTCCGACACTGTTCTGCGGGGAGGGTATGGCGGCGTGGGCGGAAGCCGTCCGAGGCGCGATCGGGAGCAGGGGAGTGCTGTGCCACACGCCTCCGTCGGGCAGGGCAGGCGCCCTTGCTGCACTAGCCTGCGCCCGGCTGGAACGAGGAGAGACCGACGATCTGGACACGCTTCAGCCGAACTACCTGCGAATGCCCAGCATCGGGGTGCCCAAGCGGCGCGACCGGCGAATGCAGGCATCGTCCCGACGGTCCACCGCAAATGGGAGAGACGGCTCGTGACCTCGGATTTGGGCCGGCTCCCAATTGCTCCAGCCAGCCCCAGAGCAGGTCCCGATGTCCTCTGACGCAGTGCTGCTGCTAGGGTGCGGCGCCGTGGGCCAAGCAGCCGCCCGCCTGCTGGGGAAGGACAGGGAGATCGGGCAGGTAATTGCGGCCGACTCCTGCCTTCAAAGGGCGACCGCAGCGGCGGAAGTCTGCGGAGGTAAGGGAGCGGCGATACGGCTGGATGCGACCGACGATGATGCGCTGAACAGGGTGGTCGGTGATGTCTCCGTGGTGGTAAACACGCTCATCATGCCCCTCGACTCGCTGCTGCCCCTGATGCGCAACGTGGTGGAAGCGGGGGTGTCATACGTCGACGCCAACGACGATCCCGATTCGCTGCAGACGGTGTTCGACTCGGAGTACATGGCCGCCATGGCTGAACACAGGGCCGTGGGGATGGTCCCAGGGTTGGGAGCATCGCCGGGGCAAACAAACACCATGGCGCAGTATTTGAGCCAGCGCCTTGACCAAATTGACGACGTCCGCTTGTTTCAGGTGGACGACCTGCGACGAAGCAGCGAAGAGCAGTGGCGGCGACGTCTTTCGGCGTTCGGATCGCCCGCCCTGGTGTGGCAAGGCGGTGACTGGAGCCACGTTGCTCCGATGGGCGATTGGGAAGAGGTCGCCTTCCCGCCACCTTGGGGTCCCTTGCGGTGCTACGTCGTGGGGGTACAGGCAGTGACCCTTCCGGTGAGTATGCCATCGCTTACCGGGCTGTCGGGGTACCGAGGGTTCCCGGACGAGGAATCTGCGGAAGCCATTCTGAGCCTGGTGCGCTACGGATTCGCCGGGGAACTGCCAGTGGAGACGGAGGCAGGAGCTGTAACGCCGGCGGGATTCGCGGCCGCCTACTTTTCGAGCCCGAGGTCGCCGTTCTCGGGAGGACGGGGTGAGCCGCGAGGACTGCCAAGGCAAATGCAGGTACGGGGACGGCTGAAAGGGCGCGCCATCCGATTCACTATGAACTGGTCGTTTCCAGAGGAACTGGAAGAGGAGAGCATAGCCGCCCCGCTGGCCGTGGGAACGCGGATGCTCCTCACCCGCGAACTGTCCGCGCCCGGCCTTCACCCTCCCGAGGGGCTGGACCCAGCGCCGTTCCTCTGGGACATGGAACGACGGGGAGTTGAGATACAGCTGACCAAGACTGTGGAGGACTAGCCCGGAGCCGGGACAGGACACGCGTGGCTCGAGGCTGCGGGAACTTCATTGGGGCGGTATACCCGGTATGTATAGAATAGCGCTGATGGTGGTCGGACTGGCAGTGTATCTCATGCCGTCATTCATTGCCATATACCGGGACAAACGACGCAAGTCAGCCATAGTGGTCGTGAACCTGTTGTTTGGCGCTGCGTTGGCAGCATGGGTGAGCCTACGCATCTGGGGACTTCTGGGTGTGGGACTTGCCGGGTGGGTGGTGGTCATGGCGTGGAGCCTTTGGCCCGAGAGGGACGAACAGAGACAGGAATGAGCCGGCGGAAGTGCCGCAGTATCTTATCTGACAGGAAGGGGACCAATGGAGCGAACACTGGTGTTGGTGAAGCCGGACGGAGTGCAGCGGGGGCTGATTGGGGAAATCACAGGCCGACTGGAGCGGCGCGGCCTAAAACTCGTGGGGCTGAAACTTATGCAGGTGGACGAGGGGCTGGCGCATCAGCATTACGGCGAGCACGTCGACCGGCCCTTCTTCGCAGGTCTGGTCAGCTTTATCAGCTCCGGGCCGGTTGTGGCCATGGCCTGGGAGGCCAACAACGCCGTGGAAATAGTCCGGAGCACCATGGGAGTCACCAACCCAGCCAGCGCGGCACCCGGCACCATACGAGGCGACCTGGGTGTGGACATCGGTCGCAACCTGATTCACGGGTCGGACAGCCCGGAGTCGGCGGTTCGGGAACTGTCTCTGTTCTTCAATCCGGAAGAGCTGCTGTCGTATGGACGCAGCAACGACAGCTGGATTGTGGAATAGCCTGAGGCTAGAACAAGAAAAAACCCCTCTCCCAACCGTGTGGAGAGGGTCTACGTCATTCGGCAGGGTTTCGGGATGGACTAGAGAACGCGCACTACTTGGGGAGCACGATTCCACAGGCGCTCAAGGTCGTAGAACTCCCGCTCGTCCGGGGAGAAGACATGGACAATAACGTCACTGAAGTCGAGGAGCACCCATCCCGATGCCGGGGTGCCCTCGCGACGGTGACGCGAAACTCCGGCTTCCTTGAGGGATTGGGTGAGGTCGTATTCCAGCGCCTCAATCTGTCGTGAGGATTCTGCCGACATAATCACGAAGTAGTCGGCGAAAGGAGCGAGGCTTCGCAGGTCGAGGAGGACTATGTCCTCGGCCAGCTTGTCCGAAGCCACGTCCACGATAAATTGGGCTACTTCCAAGGGTACCAGGGCGATTCCCTCCCTAATTCTGCGTCAGAGATCCGGACGCAAACGTGCGACGATCCCATCATTTACTACCCGGCGAGTATAGGCCCGCCGCCCAGCACGGTCAATGACGTCAGGAATGGATGGCGGGGACAGAGGTAGCGCTGACGAATTGAGAGAATCCGCTGGCGAAACCTCCGCGTAGCGCTTCAAGACGGTACAATGTGAGCCCGAGTCGGGCTTCGGAGTTCCCATGAACCTCAAGAGTGTCTCTTACACGAATATCCTCCTTGTTAGTGTGGCTATCGTCCTGTTTCTCGTGGTCGCATGTGGATCGGACCCAACGCCCACGCCCACGCCGACGCCGGAGCCGACGGCCACGCCATTGCCCACGCCGACTCCTACGCCCGAGCCGACACCAACGCCGACTCCCGAGCCGACGGCAACACCGACGCCGCAGCCAGCCGCTACGGCGGTTGTCCCTTCGCAGTCGCAGCCTACTCGAAGAGCGCCTTTGGCGGCGTGGCAGCCGGCCCAGTCGCTAGTGCCTTCGGGCGCCACCATGGTTATCGACGGCTATCCAGCGGCTGTCCTGGCATCTCGCTCTCCCTTCATCAGCGTCATCCTGGGACTTCTTTCCGACTCTGCAGACAGCGAAATTGACGAAATTCTGGACGAGTTTCGTGAGGGAACGGGCATAGACCTGCTATCGGTCGAGTATGCCGAGATGTTCATGGAAATCGATACGCTGGTGGAGACCGGGTTAGAGACTGATCTGGAGGAAGTGACGTTTGGACTTGCCCTTTACGGCGACATTGACGAGGACGAAATCGTTGCCAGCTTCGAGAGGGAAGAAGACGTCAATTACGAAGCCACTGACTACCGTGGCTATACCGTCTACCGGGTAGAGGACATGGGTGGAGACCCCATGACCGTTGGCATTGTCAACAATGAGACGGTGGCGATAGGCGCAAGAGGCAGCGTTGAAGCGATGCTGGACGTAGCTGCCGGCGCCGCACCGCCGCTTTCCGGTGAGGTGAGGGAGGCTCTCGAATTCCTCGGCGACCGGCACGTGGGTGTGGCGATGGCCTTGCCGCCGGACGACTTCGAAGCGGTGACCGCGATGGGTGAGGGCGAGGGAGTCCCCCAGATGGGACTTCTGGGTGCGCTGGATATGTCGGCACTGACCGCGCCCGTGACCGGGGTGAAACTGCTGTTCCGCGATGACGCGGTCGAGCTGGAAGCGTTATCGTTCTTCGACGACGGCGAAGCTGCCACGGCATCAAAGGAATACTCGGAAGGAATCGTGGCAATGTTCGGAGCGATGCTGGCCACCTCTCCAGAGCTTGGAGATTTCGCTTCAAGCATGAATGTGTCGCAGTCGGAAGCCGTGGTGTCGCTGAAGATGTCGATAACCGTCGAGGCCATCGAGCAACTACTGGGCTTCGTGGCCGGGGATGTTTAAACCCCAATCCACCGAAGGGGTGAGTGTGGCGGCGGGTTGAAGGGGTAAAAAAGTGCTCCCGGCATCGGGGATAATGGTTGTTGTTACGGCAAACCATCCTCGAAGCAGGAGCACCTGATAGATGCTACCACCCAGCGAGCCCGACCGCATCCGAATCGCCTTCGACGACCACCGCCTGGTGAGCAATGCCGGGCTGATCCTTCCGGTCACCCTCGCCCAGCGCCTGGGCTTGGGTGAACTCGTCGGCAATCACGTTGACCTGGGAAATGCGCCGGGGCGGGCGAACACGGGGGACAAGATGCTGACCCTGGTGGCCTCCGCGCTGGCCGGTGGCGACTGCATTGACGACGCCGATGTGTTGCGCACCGGCGGGACGGCTGGCGCCATCGGCTGCGTGGTCAAGGCGCCGTCCACCCTAGGCACCTTCCTGCGCAGCTTCCGGTGGGGCCATGTCCGCCAGCTGGACCGGGTGAGCCGTGAGCTGCTGGCGCGGGCCTGGGCCACTGGGGCCGGACCCGGTGACGGGCCGTTGACCATCGACCTGGACTCCACCATCTGCGAGACCTCCCCACTAACCAACGTCGTCACGCGGCAATTGGCGCGTCAGGGGGGGCGTAGGTTGTGTGTTCCGGAGCATCGGGGATGGGCACCAGCAAATAGCCCAGTTGCGCCGCCCGCCGCTTTGCCGCGCGCAACGCCCGCTGCTGATATCGGCGTTCGTAGTATTCGGCCCCGGCGTCCACGTACTCTTGACCGTAGCGCAGCATGGAATAGAAGATGCGAGCCAGCTTGTGGGCCGTGGCGGTGATGGCCTTGGGCCCGCCCATCTGTGCCTTCTTCCGGCGCAGGAAGGCGCCCAGGGCGCTGTCGGAGCGGTGCAGAGCGTTGGCCGCCAGACGTAAGGCCGCCGCCGCACGGTTGGCGCTGGGCTTGGTCTTGGAGCTCATGACCTTGCCGCCGGTGATGCGGTTGTTCGGGCTCAGCCCCAACCAAGACGCAAAGTGCTTCGCACTCGGCCATTTCGTCATGTCGGCGCCAATCTCACTCACCACCTTGAGCGCGGTGTAGGCATCCACACCGTCGATCTGGGTCAGGTCAACCCCCGTCATACGGTACAGGTGCGTCCAAACGTCGAAGCGTGGCGCGTTTCCTTTGCTGCGTCTCCGGCCGGACTTCGCCGCCGGAGGATCACCATTGCTGCGGTCCTCGAAACGCTCCAACTGGGCTTCAATCTCCCGGTCGCACTCGGCAATCTTATCCTGATAGAACCGGTACAGCTCCAGGGCTTGGTTCAGCTCGAAGATGTGCTCCTCCCGCCAGTGCCCCTGCAGCGACTTGGCGATGGTTGCCTCGTCGGCTTTGATCCTGGGATCGCGCAATTGCGCCAGTTGTCGCGGGTCCCGTTGGCCGTCCACGATGGCCTCGATGATGTCCAGGCCGGTCTTGCCGGTGATATCGCTGATGACGTGGTGGAGCTTCACGTTCATCTGGGTCAGCGCCTTCTGCATATGCTGGATATGGTGGGATGCGTACTGCACCAGCATGACCCGCTGCCGCAGGTAGCTGCGTAAGCGTCGGATCTCCCCGTCGGGCCGGAAAGCCCCCGAGAGCAGGCCGTAGGTGTGCAGCTGCTGCAGCCACTGGCAGTCCAGCACGTCGGTCTTGCGGCCGGGCACGTTCTTGATGCGCCGGGGGTCCACCAGCATCACCTGGAAGCCCCGTTCTTCCAGCACCCCGAACAGCGGTATCCAGTACACGCCGGTGGACTCCATGACCACGGTCTCCACACCACACTCGGTCAGCCAGTCCGCCAAACGGTACAGGTCCGCCGTGAAAGCCTCGAACTCTCGCACCGGCTGCTCCGCCCGGTCGGCGGGCACCGCCACATAGTGGCTGGTAGCGCCCACGTCGATGCCCGCCGCGTTCAGGTTCAGCTGGGACAGCCCTTCCGGTTTTGCCCCGCTCTGGCGTCTGCTCATCATCGCCTCTGCCATTGCCGTGTAGGCGTGTCGCCGGAGGGAGCCGCGGACTGTAGCCACTCTCCCCAACGGGATCGCCCCGATCGGGGCTTCACCAATGATGCCGTCGTAAGGCTCCCGGACCATGCTACGGGTCGGGCAATACGCACCAGAGTCTGCTCGGTCTTTGTCCGGACGACACGCCTCGCCATGAGCATACATCCTTGGGCCGACTCACCAGTTAGTCGCCTCTGCACAGGCCGGACAAGGCCATAATATTGCTACGGGCTGGCCAAGGAGGGGGCGCGCCACCACGGCTACACCGGCCAGCGGGGCTATCACCCGCTGCTGGCCGTCGCCGCCGGCACCGGCGACGTGCTGATGGTCCGGCTCAGGGAGGGCCGCGCCAATACCGCTCGGGGCGCCGCTCACTTCCTGCGTGAGACGGTGGGACGGGTGCGCTACGCCGGGGCCAAAGGTCAACTCACGATGCGGGCCGACAGCGGCTTCTACACCCACGCCATCGTCGCGGTCTGCCGCAAGCTGGATGTCCGTTTCTCCATCACCGTTCGGCAGCACGCCAGCCTGCGGAACCTCATCGAGGCCATACCGGAGGCGGACTGGACGCCGGTCCCCTACTGGACGGACGGCGCCGCCGACGTGGCGGAGACCAGCTACACCCCCTTCCAGAGTGAGCCCGGCGCCGCACCGGTGCGGCTCATAGTCCGGCGGGTGAAGCCCACGCCTGGCTCTCAACTGGCCCTGTTGGCCACCTACAGCTATCACGCCTTCATCACCGACCGGGATGGCGACACCCTGGATCTCGAGGCAGACCATCGCCGCCACGCCGAGATCGAGAATGCCATTCGCGACCTCAAGTACGGCGTGGGTCTCAACCATCTCCCGTCCGGCCGTTTCGCCGCCAACGGCGCTTGGCTGGCGGTCCAGGCGATTGCTCACAACCTGGCGCGCTGGACGGCGCGCATCGGTCTGGGCGAGCAGGTGGTGACCACCAAGACCCTGCGGCGGCGATTCTTCTCCCTCGCCGGTCGGCTCACCCGCTCGGCGCGCCGCCTGACCCTGCATTTGCCTCGGCGCTGGCCTTGGGAGGAGGCCCAGTTCACTGGCGCCCTGACCCGATTGCGCACCCTGCCGCTTCCCTCCTGACCGTGGCGCCGGCAACCGGCCCACCATCCTCGCCCTCATCCACCAGCCAGTCGAAGATCTCTCCCACTCGCGCCGCACGAATCGGCCAGCGAGAGTTCCTTGCTGCCTTCGGCCACCTCATGAGCGGCTCCTCTCACCGCCAACAGACCTGCTACTGGCTCCGCCCGCCCCATATCCGCCGGGACGGTCCCTTCCCCATCCCTGTGATGCCCTGTTCCACCGCCCTCCCCACCCCGTTCGGTGGATTGGGGTTTAGGCCCCCGGAATTGACCTCAGTCCGGCGTGTCCCGCAATTGCGGAAAGCGCCGATGAATCAGTCCGAGGCCCAGGTAGCGGGTAGTGGATCCGTTACCTGGGCCTCGTTCTTTCTCAGCTATGCAGGAGCAACTGCGGACGGTATAATTCCGCTTTGGGATTCAATTCCCCTTGCGCAGTGAATTGCGTTCCGGGGTTTGTGCCCGATATATATTGTGATATATTACACAAGCTAAGCCGCGCTTGGGCTGGGAAGGTTGTTGCCGCCCAGCCATTGCTTATTTCCCACCGCTCGCGGCCTATGCTCCCAAGTATCTCTGGCAGGGTATCGTTGAGGATATGGACCCGCTGAAAGAATTGGCCGGCAAGGGCCTATATTCGCCTGAACAGGAACACGACAGTTGCGGCGTAGGCGTCGTCGCCGACATAAAGGGCCGGAAGTCTCACCGGATAATCGAAGAGGGTCTCCAGGTGCTCATCAACCTGGGCCATCGCGGAGCAGCCGGCAGCGACCCGGAGACGGGTGACGGAGCCGGCGTACTGCTGCAGATGCCCGATGCCCTGTTGCGTCGTGATAGCGAACGGCTTGGAATTCAGCTACCGCCAGCTGGGGAGTATGGCGTGGGCATGGTTTTCCTGCCCCCGCAACCGGAAGCGGCGGAGAAGGCGAGGTCCCTGATTTCGGAAGTGGTGGCCGCAGAGGGACTGGAGCTGCTGGGCTGGCGCGAAGTACCGGTAGACCCCGACAAGATCGGGCGCGACGCCCGGAGGCGCAGCCCGCTGATAAGCCAGGTGTTCGTTGGAGCAGGGCATAGTGGCCTGGACGCGGCCCAACTGGAAAGAAAACTTTACGTGGTCAGGAAAGTTGTCGAGCATTCCATGAAGGAATGCGGACTTTCCGAAGAAGAGCTGGACTACTTTTACATCTGCAGCCTCTCCTGCAACACCATCGTCTACAAGGGCCTGCTCATGGCCCACCAGATTTCAGACTTTTACCTGGACCTGCAGGAAGAGGAAATGGTCAGCGCCTTTGCGCTGGTGCATTCCCGCTTCAGCACGAACACGCTGGGTCACTGGCGTCTGGCGCACCCCTACCGGTACCTGGCCCACAATGGAGAGATAAACACTCTGCGGGGCAACCTCAACTGGATGCATGCCAGGGAGGCAATGTTCGAGTCGCCTCTATTCGGCGACGACATGGCCAAGATCCCGCCCATTATGAAGGTGGGTGACAGCGACACGGCCAGCTTCGACAACGCCCTGGAGCTGCTGCTCACGACCGGGCGGGAACTGGACCACGCCATGCTTATGATGATTCCCGAGGCCTGGGAACAGCATGAGACGATGCCGCAAGAGAAGAAGGACTTCTACGAGTACCACTCCGCTCTCATGGAGCCGTGGGACGGCCCGGCGATGATCGTGTCGTCGGACGGTCGTAACATATGCGCGCTGCTGGACCGTAACGGGCTCCGACCTTTCCGATTCCTGGTCACGACCGACGACAAGCTGGTGATGGCCTCGGAGACGGGTGTGCTGGAAGTTCCGCCCGCCGAAGTGAGGTTCAAGGGACGGCTACAGCCTGGCCGGATGTTCATGGTGAGCCTGGAGCAGGGTCGAATCATCGGCGACGAGGAACTGAAGAGGGACCTGTCGGCACGGCAACCATATGGCCAGTGGTTGGAAGAAAACAGGATCCACATAGGCGACTTGGCTGCCGCAATGCCGGCACCGCCGATGAACCCGGAGGACCTGCGGCGCAGGCAGCGAGCCTTCGGCTATACCGTAGAGGAGCTGAGAATGCTGACCGCACCCATGGCCGAATCGGGCTATGAGGCGGTCGGTTCCATGGGGAACGATGCACCGCTGGCGGTCCTCTCCGACCAGAACCAGTTGCTCTTCAACTACTTCAAGCAGCTGTTCGCCCAAGTGAGCAATCCGCCGCTGGATGCCATTCGAGAGGAAATGGTCACATCCTTGGAAGGGTTCATAGGCACGGAACAGAACATCTTCGAGGAGACGCCGCTGCACTGCAGGCAACTGATGCTGCGCTCTCCCATCATTGACAATGACGACCTGGCACGTATCAAGGCGATGGATCTGCCGGGGATCCGCACCACAGTTATTCGCACGCTGTTCGACCCGGCCAGGGGACTTGAAAGCACTCTGGAGGAAATCCGCCGCCAGACTTCGCAGGCGGTGAAAGACGGCTACAACATCATCGTGTTGTCCGATCGCGGCGTCGGTCCGAGCCGTGTTCCGGTCCCGAGCCTGCTGGCCGTCAGCGCGGTGCATCACCATCTGATCAGGGAAGGCACGCGAACTCGCGTTGGACTCGTGATTGAGACCGGTGAGGCCCGCGAAGTGCACCACTTTGCGTTGCTCATTGGGTATGGGGCAGGCGCCATCAACCCATACCTGGCGCTGGAAACTGTCCGGACGATGACCGAAGGCGGCCTGTTCAACGGCCAGAAGCCAGACTACGCCTGCGAGAACTTCATCAAAGCCAACGAGAAGGGCGTGCTTAAGGTGATGTCCAAGATGGGCATCTCCACCGTGCAGAGCTACCGGGGCGCCCAGATTTTCGAGGCAGTTGGCCTTGACCAAGCCATGGTGGACGAGTATTTCACATGGACGCCGTCACGAGTGGGCGGCATTGCTCTTGATGCCATTGAGCAAGAGTCGCTGGAGAGACACAAGGCGGCCTATAGTGCTGTAGATGCGCCCGCCGACCGAGCGTTGCCCATGGGTGGGACCTACCAGTGGAGGCGTGGTGGCGAGCATCACCAGTGGAACCCGGACAGCATAGGCATTCTGCAACACGCCTCCCGAAGCAATAACTACGAGATCTACAAGAAGTTTGCACGGCTCTCCAACGACCAGAGCCGGCGAATGACGACTCTTCGTGGGCTTCTGGAATTCAAGAGAGACCAGGAACCTATTCCGATAGACCAAGTCGAGCCTGCGTCTGAGATAGCGAAGCGGTTCGCCACAGGTGCCGCGTCACTCGGCTCTATCAGCAGAGAAGCGCACGAGACCATGGCCATCGCCATGAACCGGATGGGCGCCCGCAGCAACACCGGCGAGGGTGGCGAGGACTATCACCGCTACACCGTGGACGACAACGGCGACAACCGCAGCAGTGCCATTAAGCAGGTGGCCTCCGGTCGGTTCGGTGTGACTGCCAACTATCTGATCAACTCGACCGACCTTCAAATCAAAATGGCCCAGGGCTCCAAACCGGGCGAGGGTGGCCAGCTTCCGGGCCACAAGGTTGACGAGTACATCGGCTGGGTGCGTCGCACCACCCCCGGCGTGGAGCTAATTTCGCCGCCGCCGCATCACGACATATATTCCATTGAGGACCTGGCGCAACTGATCCATGACCTGAAGAATATAAACCCGGACGCTCGTATCCACGTCAAGCTGGTGGCCGAGGTTGGTGTGGGGACGGTGGCCGCGGGAGTGGCCAAGGGCCATGGAGACGTAGTCCTGATAAGTGGACACGACGGCGGAACTGGAGCATCCCCCGAGTCGTCGATCAAACATGCGGGGCTGCCGTGGGAGCTGGGTATTGCCGAGACGCAGCAGGTGCTGGTGGCCAACGGGCTTCGAAGCCGAATCGTGGTGCAGACCGACGGGCAACTGAAGACGGGAAGAGACGCGGTGATCGCCGCGATGCTGGGGGCCGAAGAGTTCGGCTTCGCCACGGCGGCACTGGTGGTCAATGGGTGCATCATGCTCCGCAAGTGCCACCTCAACACGTGCTCGGTGGGCATTGCCACGCAGGACCCGGAGTTGCGGAAGCGGTTCTCCGGTGAGCCGGAGCACCTGGTCAACTTCTTCTCCTTCGTGGCCGAGGAAATGCGGGAAATCATGGCGGAGCTGGGGTTCCGGACCGTCGCCGAAATGATCGGACGGGTGGACGTTCTGGACACCAAGGAGGCTATCGATCACTGGAAGGCACAGGGTATTGATCTGTCGCGGCTCCTGTATCACCAGAAGGCCCTGACGCCTGGAGAGACAGTCTACTGCTCAGAGGAGCAGGACCATGGACTGGATCGTGCGTTGGACCACAAGCTGATATCGCTAGCCGAACCCGCGATCAATGACAGGACGCCCGTGGACATCACGCTGCCTATCTCCAACTCGAACCGCACCGTTGGGGCCATGCTCAGCGGTCGAATCGCCAAGAAATACGGCGAGGACGGGTTGCCCCCCGACACCGTCCGGATCAACTTCACGGGATCGGCGGGCCAGAGCTTTGGCGCTTTCCTAGCGCCCGGCGTCAGCCTGAACCTGACAGGCGACACCAACGACTACATGGGGAAGGGCTTGTCCGGAGGCAGGATCGTGGTAAAGCCGCATCCGGACTCCACTTATGTTCCAGAAGAGAACATCATCATCGGCAACGTGGCGATGTATGGCGCCACGAGGGGGCAAGTCTTCATAAACGGCATGGCCGGTGAACGGTTCTGCGTCCGCAACAGCGGCGTACGGGCGGTGGTGGAGGCGGTTGGCGACCACGGCTGCGAGTACATGACCGGCGGTGTGGTGGTGGTGCTTGGCCCCACCGGACGCAATTTCGCGGCAGGAATGAGCGGCGGAATCGCCTTTGTCTACGATGCTGACGGCGATTTCCACATTCGGTTTAACGACGGCCTGGCCGACCTTGAGGCGGTTGTGGAGGACGGGGACATCGCCTTGCTCAAGGGGCTTATAGAAGAGCATTACCGGCACACCGGCAGCGCACTGGCTGCGAGGGTGCTGGCCAACTGGGAGTCGGCCCTCAGGAAATTCAAGAAAATAATGCCTCGGGACTACCGTCGCGTGCTGGAAGAAAGGAAGAGCAGAGGAACGGTTGACCGGGAACTGGAAGCCGTAGCGCATGGGTAAACCCACCGGATTTATCGAATTCGGCCGACGCCATCCGGAGCGTCGACCAGTGGCGGACCGAGTACAGGACTATCGGGAGTTCTATCATCGCTGGCCCGAGTCTACGGCCCGAGAGCAGGGCGGTAGGTGTATGGACTGCGCGGTTCCGTTCTGCCACACGGGTTGCCCGCTGGGCAATGTGATTCCCGAGTTCAACCACTTCGTGTACATGGGGGACTGGGAAAACGCTCTGCGCGTCCTTTTGTCGACGAACAACTTCCCCGAATTCACCGGACGCATCTGCCCTGCTCCCTGCGAGGCAAGTTGCGTCCTCAGCATCAACTCCGACCCGGTCACCATCGAGTACGTGGAGAAGGAAATTGCCGACCGGGGCTACGAAGAGGGCTGGATTCGCCCCAACCCTCCGGCGGTGCGCACCGGCAAAAGGGTGGCAGTAGTGGGCTCCGGCCCGGCTGGGCTCGCTGCCGCTCAGCAATTGAACCGCGCGGGACACTGGGTGACCGTGCTCGAGAGGGCAGAATATATCGGGGGACTCCTCGTGCTGGGTATCCCAGACTTCAAATTGGACAAAGAAGTGCTGCGCCGGCGGCTCGCCATCATGGAGGAGGAGGGCATCACCTTCAGGACTGGCGTGGACGTGGGAGTCGACATCTCCGCGGACAGGCTGCTGAGGGACTTCGATGCGGTTTGCCTGACTTGCGGGTCGACGGTCCCGCGGGATTTGCCGGTGCCAGGCCGAGAACTGGACGGCGTTCACTTCGCAATGGAATATCTAACTCAGCAAAACCGGCTGAACGCGGGGCAGGATGTCTCTCTAGAGGAGCGTCTCACTGCCGAAGGAAAGCGGGTGATAATCCTCGGCGGGGGAGATACCGGCGCCGACTGCCTGGGCACTGCTCACCGGCAGGGAGCAGAGCTGGTCAGCCAGTACGAGCTGCTCGCCGAACCGCCTGTGAACCGACCAGCCGGGAACCCGTGGCCGGAGTGGCCCATGATCCTGAGATCGTCCGCCGCTCACGATGAGGGCGGAATCCGCGATTACAGCATCCTCACCAAGTCTTTCTCAGGCAGTGACGGGAAAGTGGAGAAGCTACACGGCGTACAGGTCGAATGGAGCGAACCAGAAGACGGCGGACGCCCCAGCATGACCGAGGTTCCTGACAGCGAGTTCGAAGTCGAGACAGACCTGGTGCTGCTGGCGATGGGATTCTTACATCCAGAGCATGACGGCTTGCTAACCCAACTGGGCGTGGAGCTTGATCCACGAGGAAATGTCAAGATCGGGGACGATCGCATGTCCAGTGTTCCGGGGGTGTTCGCTGCGGGGGACACCGCGCGAGGGCAGTCGTTGGTGGTTTGG
Organism: Dehalococcoidia bacterium; assembly: GCA_965261355.1. Lineage (GTDB taxonomy): Bacteria > Chloroflexota > Dehalococcoidia > Lucifugimonadales > UBA3495 > VXOI01. The sequence goes on from OZ253464.1 coordinate 2,695,785, forward strand.
GCCATCGCCGAGGGACGGGAAACGGCGCGGGCGGTTGATCTTTACCTTATGGGCGAGACGAACCTGCCACACTCGTTGCCGGAAACGTATTGACCTGATTTCGCCTCACAGGCAAAAACCGGCGTCCGTCTAGAGCGGATGAAAGGTGAGCCCTCTCCTGAATGGAGAGGGCTTTGCATTGGCGAGGGATGGCCGGAAAGTGAAGTTACTGGCGCACTTCCGCAATGCTCTGATCGCGAAAGCTGCGCACGTTCTCTATGTACTCTTGCATGCTCAGGACCTGCACGGCGTTGGTGGTACCGGTCACGCCGGTGAGGAAGCCGTGGACGATGGTGACCACGTCCTGCGCGGTGACGGCGCCGAGTTCCAAGGCTGACTGAAGCACCTGGAACACCAGCTCGGCGACATCGGGCTGTATGGGAATGACGCCGGTGGGCTGGATGCCCCAGCCGAGGCACAACTTCCGCAGCACGGCTGGGTCGTGGGAAAAGGCGAGGATGTCGTTGGCAGGGCGGAAGCGGGCCAGTTCCAAGGCCGCCCTTCCGGTGCTGGTCAGCACGATGGGCTTGGAGTCGAGGGTGCGAACCAACCCAGCCGCGGCCGAAGTGATGGCCTGAGTGCGATCGCGTGTCCCCATGTTCTTGAAATAGGGGTACATGTCCTCGGACTCGGCTTCGTTTATGGTCGAAACCGCTACCCGAAGCGCTTCCACGGGGTACTGTCCCATGGCAGTTTCGTCCGAAAGCAGGATAGCGTCGGTGCCTTCCAGCACGGCGTTGCTGACGTCGGACACCTCGGCGCGGGTGGGCGTGGGCGCAATGACCATGCTGCGGAGCATCTGGGTGGCGATGACGGCGAGCTTACCCGCGGCATTGGCCTTGTCGACGATGAGCTTCTGAACTCGGGGCACCCGCTCCATCGGGATCTCTACACCGAGATCACCTCGGGCGACCATCACGGCGTCCACTTCGGGGAGAATGTCGTCGATGTTGTCGATACCCTCGCCTCGTTCCAGTTTCGCCATCACCACGGCCTTGCTGCCAGCAGCGTTGAGGTGACGACGAGCGAAGTGGATGTCCTCGGCGTTGCGGACGAAGGACACCGCAACCCAGTCCACCTGCTGCTCGACTCCGAAGAGCAGATCGTTCTTGTCCTTTTCGGTGAAGACGGGCTGGTCGATGGGGACGCCGGGAAGATTGACTCCCTTGAAGGAAGATACGACGCCTGAGCTCAGGGCGCGGCAGTATAGACGATCAGGGGTGGCCTCTGTTACCTCAAGCTGCACCGTGCCGTCGGCAATAAAGACGAAGTGCCCCACGTCAAGGTTGCGAAGGACGTCCGGCTGAGGGAAGGGAAGCACTCCGTGAGTGCTTGACTCGCTCTCGGCGGTGATCACGACCTCGTCGCCCACGTTGACGGGGTACGCCTCCTCCAAGCGACCGAGGCGCAGCTTGATACCGCCGAGATCCTGGAGGATTCCGACGGTGCGGTTTTGCTCCTTAGAGAGGCGCCGGATGCGTTCGATGACGAGGGCGTGCTCCTCATGGGTGCCGTGGGAGAAGTTGAGGCGGGCACAGTCCATGCCGTCAGCGATAAGCCGGCTCAGCGTATCCTCATCGTTGGATGAAGGGCCGATGGTGACGATGATCTTTGTCTTCCGCATACTCGGTAGCCTCGGATGTCAAGGATGAAAGCAAAGCGCCGCAGCATCTCGACAGGCCGCGGACACACGCTTCCAGCGACAACTTGGCGTCAGCTTTGTGCAGTGTAATACATAATGTTGACGAAAAGATACATCTCTCCATATAAATCGCAGGAAAATACGGCATGGGGAGCGCCAGAAGCACGAGTCCGATAGCGGGTTGATGCAGAACTGCCTCCCTCCGTCGTATACCGGAAACGTGTTCTCCGAATGCGCCGGGAACTCGGCTCTAACGAACATTTCCTAGCAACTGGAGCATTGATAATCGTTATACGGTATTCGTTAAAAACATCATAATACAAGCGATTCTAATTTATGATAAGGCTATTGACAGCGAAAACATCTGCAAATAAAGTAAATCAATGCTGTAAAACTTAGAGAGGATGTAGAGAGCCAAACGGTAGTCGCTCACTTGACCCGTCGGCATTCATAGACCGGAAGCTGCAAGGCGGCGCACCCCGTATGCACCCCAAATCTACCGGGAATACTGGGAGGTCTCGATGCTAACTCGTTTTGATGAGCCTGACCGGGCTGCTGGTCCTAGTGTTGGCGGCATGCGGCTCCGCCGCCGAACCCGAAGAAGCACCCACGTCAGCCCCCGCAGCCCAATTAGCACCATCCGCCACAGAAGCTCCCGCAGTACAGGCAAGGGAGGGTCCGTCTACGGATCGAGAGACGCTGCAACAGGTGGCCGCCCGGCTGGCCGGTGGACCAGGAGCCATTTACATGGGAGATCTCGGACAACTGGTGGGCCCGACCCGCAATCCCGACCTGGGTATCGGTGAGGAGGGGATGATTCCCCTCGATATCCTGGAAGGGAACGAGTGGATATACGAGTCGGACTACTACAGGTCACTCCTGGACAAGGCCAATTTCGACAACCCAACCAAGCTGGTGACTGACGGTGAGCCCATTCAGATTCAGTACGCATGCATCAACCGCGACTGTTCTCCTGCAAGGCCAAGGAGAGTTTCTTTGTTCCCAATGTGCTGGAGCGGACCAATGGCCAGTTGGAGATCCAGGTAATCGGCTATCCAGAGCTGGGCATAGCCGGGCCGGACACAGTGCAACTGGTGGCCAACGGCACACTCAGCTTCTCGGAGATAACCGGAGCGTACGTGGGCGGTGACCTGCCGGTGCTGGACATGTACTACTTCTGGGGGCAGTTCAGTGACAGGGAGACCGACTTCAACGCGGTTACCGCCGTTATTGACGACCTGGACGGCTACATCGAGAACGCCACCGGCGGTGGGGTGGTGGTGAGCCACAACTGGTACGCGGGCAACGACCAGTGGTTCTTCAGTCGCGAACCGCTGCAGACGCTGGATGACTACGAAGGCGTAAAGACCCGCAGCCACGGCACCACGCTATCCGACTTGATCAACGGCCTGGGCGGCGCGGCGCAGTTCGTGGCATTCGCCGAGGTGTACACGGCGCTGGAGCGCGGCATCCTCGACGCCGGTATGACCGGCGCTGGAGCGGGTCATGGCCAGCGATGGTACGAGGTGGCGGACTACATCGTAGGTCCGGCAATTTCGATGCCGGCGGACCTGCTGATATTCAACCTCGACGCGTGGGCCGAGCTTCCCGAGGACTTCCAGCAGATACTGATCGAAGAGGGCGCCCGGGCGGAGCTGGAGGAGCTGAGGATGGCCCCGGTCTGGAACGCCACCGGCCTGTAGAAGAACATCGATGAAGGCATGGAACACATTCCCTGGAATGAGGAGATGTACTCCTACATCCTGAACGAGGTCGTCGTGGGTGAGATGATTCCCAACTGGGTCAACCGAGTGGGCGGCTACGACACCGACGAGGTGAAGCTGTTCAACGAGAAGTTCGGCCCGATAGCGGGAGTCAAGATCAACCCGGACGGCTCGGCAACCCTGATAGACGGAGGCGGCGTACAAGCGCAGAAGTGACGCCCTGCCAGCGCGGTCTTCTCCTTATCCGGGACACCGCCCCATAAGGGGCGGTGTCACTTGCTGGCACTAACGGTACGCCTCTCGGCGGTGGAGGACACGGAGGATGCGCACAGCCCCTTCGGGGTAATCCAACTCAACGATGACACTCCAGTCGCCAACCCTGAGGCGATACTCATCGTCTCGTCCTCTCAGCTTAACCAAGTCTCCTTGCCCTGTCTCCGAGAAGCGCTGTACGGACACATTAACCCGATCTCTCGTGGTACGGTCGAGACGAGTCATGTCCGCGGTAGCCTGTCTGGACCATCGAGGATGCCAAATCAAGGAAGATCGCGCAGTCGAATTTCAAGTTCTTCTTGAGTGATCCAGTTTCCGTTTCTGAAATCCTCTTTGCCCTCTTCTATTTCGATGATCTCCTCTTCTGTAAGTTCCTCGTCGTCTTCAGGGGCGGTCATGAGGCGCCAGAGCAGCGGGTCGTGCTGCTTCAGGTGGGCGAGGAGCACCCAGTAGGACACCTCCCACTCGCACTCGGGGAGATGGTCGACCAGCTTGTGCAGGTGCTCCCTGGTTATTTCCATCAGTACCGCGTCTCCCGCAGGGCTAGTTGCGGCTTCGGCTGGCGTCGAAGGTGTCGGTGGCGGCCTTCAGGCCGGCGTAGCGGTTGGCCTGCAGGACCTCGATGCGTTCGGCAGCCCACTGGTTGGAGGTCTCGATGCCGATGAGGGAGCCCTGGAATCGGGGCATCACGTAGCGGGCCAGGAGCTCGTAGCTGCGATGCAGCTTGTCGCGAGGAGCCCAGTCCTCGACGCGAATCATGAACTTACCGAAGCCGCCGCTGATTTCCTGTAGACGCTCGATGCCAGCGATGGCGTCGTCGGGCGTGCCAACAATCCACTGGTTGTGGTCGACCATGAAGTCGACAATCTGATTGCGGGGGACGTCGGGTACGGGGTTGCCAAGGGTGCGGCCGAAGTACTCGGTGACGACGCGGGCGCTGCCCTCACGTATATCCTCCAAGGCCTGCTTCTTCGTGTCGGCGAGGTGCATGCCCATGACGATACCCCAGTCCTCGCGGTGCATCGTCTTGCCGTGCTCGGCGGCGGTTTCCTCGGCAATCTCCCAAAGCTCCATCAGGGAGGTGCGTCGGATGGTATCGCGGGGCACGCTGAGGGAGAGCACCGACGCGCCGTGCTTGCCGGCGGTGGTGACACCAGCGGGAGATTCCACCGAGGCGACGGCGACTGGCACGTGGGGGTCCTGGTAGGGCCGGAGCTGGATGACGGCCTCGTTGAGCTCGAACCAGTCGCTCTTGTAGGTGATGGGGTCTGTCTCGGTCATAAGCCGCATGATAACGCCCAGCGACTCGTCCATCATGGCGCGCTGGTTCTCGGGCTTGATGCCCAGCATGAGGGCGTCGGAGGCCAGGGCGCCGGGGCCGACACCGAGAATGACGCGGCCGCGGGTGAGGTGGTCGAGCTGGACGAAGCGGTTGGCGACCATGTAGGGATGGTGGTACGGGAGGCTGACCACGCCGGAGCCGAGCTTGATGGTGCGAGTGCGCTCGGCGGCGGTGGCCATGAACACCTCGGGGGAGGCGATGGTTTCCCAGCCGGCGCTGTGGTGTTCGCCGATGTAGGCCTCATCGAAGCCGAGGGTGTCGAGCCACTGGATCAGTTCCAGGTCGCGTTCGAGGGCCAGCGTCGGATTCTCGCCAACCCGGTGGAACGGGGCCATAAATACGCCAAACTTCATCCTGTGTGGAACGGCCATCACTTCTCCTCTCTGATGTGGGCAGTCTTACGGTCAACAATTTTTCTAATTCTAACACGCCTCAAAAAAGGTGGGCTTGCGGTGGCAAGGATGACTGGGTGGCAGGCATACCTGAAGGATGATAAGGAGTGGTGACAGCGGCAGTTTCGGCTCAAAGGCAAGGGGTTCGGTCCAGTGCTCGGTTGGGAATCCTGAGCCAACGGCTCTGACGTCCCGGTGCGCGGTTACCAGAGGGAAGCCCCGAGCGAGCCACGTTTCGCGGCCCAGGGCAGCAGGGCGCCCACGATGCCGCGAGGTTCGGGGCGCCGGTTGCCGTCGATGCAGCGTTCCAGGTACTTACGCAGGGCCATGAAGGTGTTCAGCCGGATGCGGGCCTTGCGGATGCGGGCCCTGCGGATGCGGAGGCTGAAGGCGGATATCTTCGCATCCAGAGCATGTCGTGGAGCGGGCTTCTTCCCGGAGATGGCTTCGTCCCACTCGTTGGAGAATTCACCGGCGAGTCTCCGGAGGCGGACGAAGGCGAGCTTGGGGCAAGCTTTCGCTTTAGGACTTCGATGCGGCGGCGGATAGCGTGGAGGGAGCGGTACATAGTTTCACTCTCCTGAAGGGCTTGCTGGGGTGGAAAATCGGAAAACCCGTTCATTTCCGAGCGTTTCCGTTCAAGTCAGCTTTGGGAGGGCGGGTTTGAGAGAATGCAATGAGCGATGTGCGGTCGACAATTCAGCCACTTTTCACCATCTCCCATATAGGTATGAGGAGTTAACTGAGGCTCCTCCAAGTCCATTAATTATGAAACAGTACAAAGATTCTAAACATAACTCTGAGAGAAAAGCAAGAGGCAAGAGATGCCAGTTCAGGGTAGGGCAACCGCGTCTTATTTCTCAGCACACAAGTTGGGCATGAATGGATGTGGGAGTGACAGTGCTTTCCTGGGTTCTGAGTGCGAGGATAGACGGGGGTTTGGATTCCCGCCCGCGCGGGAATGACGGGTCATAGGGCCTCCCGCGGTTAAGGCGCGATTGCCCTGCAGTTCAGGGTCGACGGGAGTTGCTGCGCTAAGGACGCGGAGAATGTCGCAAAGGATGTCAGAGCCTGTCGGACAGACGCAGAGGGCACTGACTGGCTGCGTGCCAAGGAGGGTGCCGGATATGGCGGAGGTGTTGCAAACGTGGTATCTTTGCCGCACCAAAAATAAGCCCCTGAAGGGCAATCCGGAACAGTGAGGTAGCGAGATGCCCCAGATCAAGCACATCGCGATCGCCACCAACGACGCGGAAAAGACAGCCAAGTTTTACGCCGAGGTTTTCGGGCTTCGCCAGGTTGCGGCCTTGGACGGTGAGAACGCAAAGGGTTTCATGCTCAGTGACGGCAACGTGAACATGGCCATCCTGGATTTCCAGAACGACGCCGTTGCGGGTGAGCGCGGCAAGGACTGGGAGGGCATTCACCACATCGGATTCGAGGTTGAGAGCCTTGAGGACATCGAGGCGCGGCTAGCGTCCAACGGGTCCAGCGAGATGGCCTCGGTCAACCAGGCGCTGCACGCGGGCAACACGGGTCCCCGCCACCAGAACGTGGAGACGAAGTACGAAGGCCCCAACGGCGAGATGATCGACGTTTCGCAGGTGGGCTGGATCGGTACCCGCGGCCTCGACTAGGCCTATCGCAGGAAAACTAACGGTCGTGTCCTGTCATGACGCAGGTATCGCGGAGGCGCAAGTACATCTTGCGCCTCTCTTGTTGTCTCGTATAGGCTTGCTGCAACGCTACTGAGGGCTGAATCGCATATGGCAACGACAATCCTGGAGTTACGAGAAGGGGCGGAGCACTTGCTTGAGCACATAGCTGACCTGAAGGAGGGCGACAAGATCATTCTTTGCGAAGAGAAAAGACCAATCGCTGAAATTGTGCCACTCCCGAAAGTGTCAAGTGAGCCCAGGCCACTGGGTCTGGGAGCAGGTTTGGCCAGAGTCCCGGACTCTTTCTTCGATCCCCTGCCGGATGATTTGCTTGACTCGTTCGAAAGGAAATAGAGCCAAGGTGGCCAGCTTGTGAGGTTACTACTGGACACGGTGGCTTTTATCTGGATGGCAGAGAACGCGGCGGCGTTGAGTGAATTGGCCCGTGAATCGATTATAGATCCGACAAATGAATTGTATTTGAGCTCCGCTTCCAGTTGGGAAATTGCCATTAAATATAGTATTGGTCGATTGGATCTTGAAGTTCCGCCGGAGGAATACGTTCCGGAGCAGCGGAGAAAACACCGCGTGGAAGCCATGCCTATCAGTGAGTTGGACGCTCTGGAGGTCTGGAAGTTACCCAACTTTCATCGAGACCCTTTTGACAGGCTAATCGTGGCTCAAGCCATGGTGCAGGATTTGGCGATACTGACAAACGACAGCCAGATTCGACACTACCCTGTATCGGTCGTTTGGTAAATCCCGGGGAGTGAGGTCCTGTAGCGAGAAAAGGAAACGCCCGGCCGCATCGGCCGGGCGTTTCCTTATTGGTTCGGGCGGGGCTGCCGTCTACATGAAGAGGGCGTAGTGGCCGACGATGATTTCCTGCTGCATCTGGTCCCACTCGCCCCTCTTTTCCGTGATCATGCGCTCCATGATGCCGACGTCTCCGAGGAAGTGGTCGTTCCAGAGGGTGTCGCCGAACTGCATGGCCTCGAGGTGCAGGGCGAACCCGTTGAGGATCAAGCCGTTGTGGTTGTTGAGGTCGATGATGGACAAACAGACGCCTTCGTCGTCGCCCTCGGAGCCGTCGACGGGTTCTTCGTACTCGTACACCCGCATTTCGATACCCTAAGAGGTGGGAGCATGGTTCACGAAGAACAGCATGCCGTTCTCCGATTCCACAATTGAGGCGTTGCCCTGCCGCTCCCACTGGCAGTCGTCGGACCGCAGGTAGCGGTTAAGGTCGGCGGCCTCCTTCTGCCGCATGACGCGCATCAGGAAGTAGACCGCACCAGCCACCACCGCGACGGCGGCGACCACCGCTACCACCACAATTACAATCACCATATTGCTTTACCACCCTCCTGGCGGCTCGCTGGCGTCACAGCCGGGGGATTGCGTTATTGAATGCGCCTACGCTGGGAGTGCGCCTACGCTGGCCGGAAAGCCAGCGAAGGGCGCTCATGGTCGAGGTCTTCCAAGTCCAAGGCAAGGGCCATGCCGGTGCGGATGGACTGAGGGTTTGCGCCGTCCACTCCGGTGATGCGGGCGCTGATGCGGGGACCCTCTTCCAGCGTGACGATGCCGCTGCAATAGGGATTGTTGCGGCCGTAGCCCTTCTGTCCCCAGTAGTCGGGCACCACCGAGATGCAAGTGAAGGTGCTGAGGACGGCACGGCCGCTGAAGGCGTGCCAGTCAATATCGGTACTGCGGCAGGCGGCACACATGGGGCGCGCTTCCGGTGAAAGCTCACCGCAGGCGTTGCATCGGATGCCGGTGAGCCGACCGTCGTCCACCAGGCGCTTGTAGAAGTTGGCGGCATTGAAATCGCTGGCCATGTGCGTTACTCCAACCGAAGCACGTTGACGACGCAGGTGCCGCCGGTGCCGCCGACGTTGTGAGTCAGGCCCACATCGAGTTTCGACTTCTTGGCCTGGCGCTCGCCGGCCTCGCCGCGGAGCTGGTGGTAGATTTCCACGACCTGGCCGATGCCGGATGCGCCCACCGGGTGCCCCTTGGACTTCAGGCCGCCGGAGGTGTTGATGGGGCGGTCGCCGTCGAGGGCGGTGCGGCCTTCGTCGACGGCACGCGGACCCTCGCCGGGGGCGAAGAACCCGAGGTCCTCGCTGGCGACGATTTCGGCGATGGTGAAGCAGTCGTGAACTTCGGCGAGGTCGACGTCATCGGCGGTAATGCCTGCCATCTCGTAGGCCTGGCGTGAGGCCTCCTTGGCGGCGGAGAGGGAGGTGAGCTCGTCGGCATCGTGCAGGGGCTTTCCGGAGGCCTGCCCGAAGCCGGCGAGGGCCACGGGTCGGTCGGTGAAGTTGTGGGCGATTTCGGACGACACCAGCAGGATGCAGGACGCGCCGTCGGTGATGGGGGCGCAGTCGTAGAGGCGCAGAGGCCAGGCGATCCAGGGGTTGGCCGAGTCGTCGTTGAGGAAATCCATCTCGTCCTGGTATTGGGGGACGGGCTGGCCGCGCTGTTCGGCGCGGGCCTTTCGGCGTTCCATCAGGTCGCGGATGGTGACGTTGAACTGGGCCTTTGGATTGAGGGCGCCGTTGTTGTGGTTCTTGATGCCGACCTTGAGCAGATGGTCGAGGTTGGTCTCGTAGCGGTCCATGTGGGCCTTGGCGATGGCGCCGAAGATGCCGGGGAAAGTGAGCCCGGCGGGGACTTCGTAGAGGCCGTCGGCGGCGGAGGCCAGCACGTCGGTGACGCCCTCGGTAGGCAGGTTGGTCATCTTTTCCATGCCGCCGACGAGGACGACGTCGTACATGCCGCTGGCGATGGCCATGACACCCTCGCGGAGGGCGCTGCCGCTGCTGGCGCAGGCGTTCTCGATGCGGGTGACGGGAATGGGGGTCAAGCCGAGCCAGTCGGCGACGATGGGAGCGGTGTGGCCCTGGGTCTCGAACAGGTCGGACGAGTAGTTGCCGATGTAGGCACACTCGATGTCATCGATTTCGAAGGTTTTGTCCATGGTTCCCATCATGTCCTGGAAAGCCTCGACGAAGAGGTCGCGGCTGTCCTTATCGGGGAAGGCGCCGAACTGTGACAGTCCCGCGCCGACGATGGCGACCTGGCGTGCCAACTGACGCTTGCGTGTAGCCGTTGCCATGGTGCTGCTCCTTTATGAGGTCAAGTTTTCTTTATGCGTACATGAGGCGACGCCCCTTAGGTTCGGGGATGGGGTCGCCGTCCTCTCTAGCGGTTTCGATCCAGAGCTGCATAACTTCCTGTGCCATGGCCAATGTCTCCTCGAGGGATTCTCCATCGGCCATACAACCGGGCAACTCTGGCACTTCAGCGATGTAGTGGCCGTCCTGGTCGCTCCAATAAATGATTATTTCGTACTTTAGGTCAGCCAATCCCAAGCTCCGTATTTGAAGAATATAACCCGCAACTGGCGTACTTGGTACTTCTTGGCCATGCACCCGAGGGGTTGCAAGTCGATTCTTTCTTCTACTCCGTGTTTTCGATAGACGTGATGACTGCCGCGAATGCTTTCACTGAATCCTAGTCTGGACAACAATCGCCTCAGCTTGGCGAACCGGATGCTTGCATCTGACGTGCCATCCAATATACGCCTTAACAGGCGATCGTTTCTTCGTGGAGGGTTTCCGTCGGTCATTATCGTTGTACCGTGAGTGTAGCGTCAACCGGTCTGGAGGGTGGCGGCAGAGTTCGAGAACAGGTGGTCTGGTTAACCAAGCGTTGTTGGCTAGTGACAATTTCACGCTCACCCCCTGTTTCAAGGGTAGGAGGAATGAAGGGGCCTCATCTCGAATCTTCCGCGGGCAATGCCACCCAATTTGGAACGGTACCTCCCGGTATCCCTGATGCCATGACAAGAGAGGGAGAGCGGTATCTTTCGCGTAGGCATGTAACATTCTGTAAAGTTTTGTAAAGTCGGTATCAAGATGGCCTTTAATTGAGACAGACTTTCCAACGGATTAGCCAATGATGTTGGAGTAATGGACTAACTGATTGTTAAGAACAATTGTACGCAGCCTGCAATATTATGGCAAGAGGCAGGTGTCAGTAGGGCAGCGTTCCGACCCGGGTCGAGCTGTATGGAGACACCGTTCCGGCGAGGAATGAGGGGGCATGGCTTTGCAGCCCTACAACGGGGAAACCATCTGAATCGCAACCCTACTGGTGGGTGGCGGAGCCTTCGTTAACGTACAGCGTGTTGGCGACGTGGGATAGGGTGATGGACTGGCGGTAGCGGCCGTTGAGGGTGTCGCGCTCGGCTTCGTGGGTTGTGGTGTGCCAGTCGACGGTGCCGGGGCCCTCGCGGAGGGCTTCGTGGAGGATGCGGCCGTGCATGGTCTCGCCGCCGGAGAGGCCGAGCAGGTGGAGGATGGTGGGGGCGAGGTCCACGTTGCCGGTGGGGGAGGCAACGGCGACCGACTGCCGGAAGTGCGGGCCGCGGGCGAAGAGGACGTTGCGGGTCTCGTGGGGGCTCATAGAGCCGTGCTGTCCGCGGCCGGGTGCGAGACCGGTGGAAGGGGCGTGTCCAGGGAAGCCTGCGGCGTTGACGGCGGAGTCCCAGCGGAAGGACATGGTCAGCGACGGCGCGCGGGGGCCTTCCAGGCCGGCAAGGCTTGCGGGCAGGGCGCCGGGGATTTCGCAGAGGGCATTGGAGGCCAGCAGCACGCCGCACCAGGGCTGAGCAGTGAGCCACTCGGCCAGACGTGCGGTTGTGGCTTGGGTGTCTGCGGGGGCGTAGAACAGGACCGAGCCGCCGTTGGGTGCGGCTGCCACGCCGCCGGGCTCGTCGGCGGGCGGGAAGCCTGCGGCGCGCATCTCGGATTCGATGTCGACGACCTCGGATATGGTGGAGTAGCCGTGGTCGGAGACGACGATAACGTTTGTATCGGAGGACTGGCTGTTGGCATCAAGCCAGGACAGCAGCCTGCCGAATTGGCGGTCGGCCTCGGCGATGGCGTGCACGGCTTCGGGCGAACCGACGCCGTGGGCGTGCTGGGAGGAGTCGGGCTCGGATAGCCAGAGCATCGAAACGGCGGGCTTCCGGTCTGTGAGGACGTATTCCGTGAAGACGGTCGTGGCGTGGGCGAGCTTGGCGGCGGTTGGACCGCGGCGGTCGGGCCACGGTCCGAAGCGAGCGGCCAATTCGGCGTGGAGTGGACGGGGCAGGCAGAAGTCGGGGTGGACGGTAGCGCCGCCGCCGGCTTCGGCGTTGGGGTTCTGGAGGTAGGCGTTGCCGGAGGTCCCGGTGCCGACTGCGACGTATTCGAGGCCGCGGCTGCGGAGGATGTCGCCGAGGGTGGGCTGCAGCAGTACCAGGTGGTTGGCGGCAACTTCAGTGAGAATGGGCTCGAGGGCGCCGATGGCGCGGTGGGGGTCGAATTCGGGGATGACCAGCATGTTGCCGGTCAGGCCGTGGGCCCCGGGGTGATGTCCGGTGACGATGCTGGCGACGTTTGCGCGGGTTACTGTGGGGAAGACGGCGTGGTGGTTGCCGCCGGTCACACCATCCGATGCGAAGGCGTGCAGGTTGGGCATCAGGTTCTGGGTGACCTGCGCAGGCTGGAGGCCGTCGAAGACGACGATTAGTACGTTGATCATGGGTGGCCGTTCGGGTCCATGATGGCGGCGTGACACATCTCGGCGCCCTGTAGGACTTCTGGGATGAGGGTAGTTTCCCAGGTGGTGTGGAAGGAACGGACGCCGATGCCGACGGGAAGGGCGGTGATGCCGCGCTGAATGAACACGTTGGCGTCGGAGCCGCCGCCGGATGACTCCAGGACCGGGGCCATGCCGAGGGTGTCCAGCGCGCGACCGATGGTTGCGACTGACTGGTGCTGGGCCTCGACGCGGTAGGCCTGGTAGGTGTTGGTGATGTCCAGGGCTATCTGGGCGTCAGGGTATCGGGCGGTCTCCCACGTCGGGTGGAGGGTCTGGAGGCTGTCGAAGACGATTATTGCTACGCTGGTCATGGGTGGCCGCTTGCGTCCATGATTGCGGCGTGGCACATTTCGGCGCCCTGTAGGACTTCTGGGATGAGGGCGGTTTCCCAAGTGGTGTGGAAGGAACGGACGCCGATGCCGACGGGAAGGGCGGTGATGCCGCGCTGAATGAACACGTTGGCGTCGGAGCCGCCGCCGGATGATTCCAGGACCGGGGCCATGCCGAGGGTGTCCAGCGCGCGACCGATGGTTGCGACTGACTGGTGCTGGGCCTCGACGCGGTAGGCCTGGTAGGTGTTGGTGATGTCCAGCGCTATTCGGGCGTCAGGGTATCGGGCGGCCGTCTCGTCGAACACCTTGCGGAACTGGCCTTCCAGCCAGGCCAGCTTCTCGTTGCTTCGGCTGCGGAACTCGCCGTCCAGGGATGCGCGCTCCGGAACGATGTTGCGCTTCAGGCCGCCCTCCATCCAGCCGATGTTGGCGGTGGTCTCGGGGTCGATGCGGCCGAGGGGGAGGCGGGTGAGAATGTCGGCGGTGACCAGCAGGGCGGAGAGGCCGTTTTCCGGTTCGAGCCCGGCGTGGGCGGCCCGTCCGACTATCTCGGCGGTCACGACGTTCTGGGAAGGGGCGGAGACGGTGATGCGGCTGGGAGGACCCTCGCCGTCGAGGACGATGCCGGTGGTGGCGGTAAGCAGGCTGAAGTCCATGTGGCGCACGCCGACCAGGCCGCCCTCCTCGTGTCGGGAGAAGGCAACCTCGACGGCGCGATGAGGGCCAGAGGACTCGGCGACGCAGGCCAGAGCCTCGAGCACGATGGCGAGGCCGGCCTTGCAGTCGCCGCCGAGGATGGTGGTGCCGTCGGAGCGCAGGGTTTCCCCGTCAAGCTGCGGCTTGATGCCGCGGCCGGGCTCCACCGTGTCGAGGTGGGCGGACAGAAGCAGGGGTTCGCCGACGCCCTCGAGGCGGGCGACGATGTTGTTGTAGGAGTCGTGCTCCACGGCAAGGCCGAGGGATGAGAGGCGGGCGCTGACCTCTCGGTCGATGGCGTCTTCTTCGCCGCTGGGACTGTCGATGCGGATCAGGTCGACCAGGGTGTCGATGAGGCGTTGACGGTCTGCCATGGTGATTCTCCTTGCCCGCTCCACTAAGATCTAGTGAGGGCACGATAGTGAAGTTTACCAAAGTGCTGGATCATTCGACGCGGATGCGGGCGTATCCGAGGATGTCTATGTCTTCATCAGTGAACGGTGTCCTGCTGTGGTCAGGGAAGCCCCAGACGACTATCGCGTAGTTCGAGGGCTCGCCCAAAACCTCAGGAAAGGGAAATTCGAGTATGAATGTGTTGGTTGCCGGATAGTAGTGGTGGGCCGATGCTCCAGCATCTCCCGGATCGAAGACCCAATCGTTACCAGGGAGGATGGAACCCGCGAAATCGATTTCGCTTGCGTTGCTAATAGTGAACGTTGAAAAATACAACCCTCCTTCCGACGGGTTCTTTAGATCGACGTCCTGGAACGTCGCGCCTTCGAGCAGTTTACCCTCCAACTTCACCGTTCCCCTTTCGTACAAGGGATACTTCTCCCATTCCACCAAGTCGTGGCTGACAATGCCAGCCATCTGGTCGTAGGGTCGATTTTCCGGAGCGTTCAGCTTGCCTGACCAGTGCTTCTCGACGATGTCGGCTTGGCCTTGGAATGCTTGGCGCACCTCCGAGATGCCTGAAGTTTCCTGTTCTTCCTGGAGGGCCAGCGACAGCCGGTAGAGCTCGCCCAGTCGCTGGTTGAACTCCTCAGCGCCGAGATTGTCCCAAAGTTCCTGGAAAAGCAACTGTCCGAGGTAATAGTTGCAGATAAATTGAGAGTCTGCCTTGTCCGGGTTTAATCCCGATAGCATCTCGAGGTCGTGGACTTCGCAGTTATCTCGCCTGTTCTTGAGCAGCCCGCGACCTATCCCAGAATTGATGCCATGGGAGAATTCGAAGACGTTGGCCAGGCCTTCGTCAATCCAGTCGTCATTTCCGCTCCAGTAGTAGTGGGCGACTTCGTGGACTAGACCTGCCTGAAATTCGTACCTATCGTAGGGATATTGGCCCTCCTCATACTCCGGCTTATAGCTGATGGCGTTGCCGTGGTTGGTTCCGGCAGAGCCGCCGGTGACTGCATTGTCGTTCAGCACTGTTATCACGTGGCTGACTGGCAAGGGTTGCTGCATTGTGGTCTCGGCAAATCCCACTGCGTTTGCCAAGTATTCGGCTGTCCAGGGCTGGGGTTGAGTTCCGGTACGAACGATACTGATTTTCAGGTCGGGCGTTAAAGCTGTTCCACTGGAGAAGGTTTCTATGTGGGCATAGCCGGGATCGAACATACGGGTGATTTCGCGGGAATTTTGCATCGTGCTCGCCGCAGCTACCAGCGTGGTCTGTAAGTCGGAGATGCCGTCCTGGAGTGTCGGGTGGCCAATCAGAGCTGAGAGCCAGCCGTCGTGCGCAAGGCTGTGCATTCCGCGAATTGCCAGTACATCCTCCGGATCCAAGGACTCCAGGAAAGGCATGGAAATTAAAGAGGCGGCGGCTGTTGTGTTTTCGTAGTCCAGTGCTTGGAGCCAATACAGGGCGTCGTATTCGGTATCAGAGACTTCGTCCTGCAGCCAGGGCAATGCCAATACCGATTCGAGGTTGGAGATTTCGCCCACGCCTATGTAGAGCAGTTCGTCGAGAGTTTCCCGCTCCCGTTCGGAGAGGCCGTCTTTGACCCAGGTAAGTTCCTGGACTTGTCGATAGAGGGCCGGATGTACGCTTTGAAGCCAACGCATATTCTCCGTGTTGTGGAGCGAACGGAGGGAAGTTGTGGCCGAGGAAGGCGGGGGAGTCGCTGTTGGCTGAGGCTGGGGCGACGGTGTCAGGGCAGGGGCAGGCGTGGCGCTGGGTGCAGGCGTAGATGCAGGCGCAGGAGTGGGAGTGGGCGAGAGGATAGCCGTGGATGATCGGATGTTTATGGCAGATAACGCGTCCGAGTCACCGCATTCATTGGTTACGCTGTCCAGTCGTGATGAGCTTTCCACCACCAGCACAGGATTCAGGTACTTGTTCAACGCGTTGGGGCTCAGATTGACCGTTGCATCAAAAGTGCCGTCGGCGGTGGTGTGCTGGCTGATAACTTCCGCGATGTAAGGATCGGTCCAAGAACGGTCGCTTGGCAGCAAGGGGTTTATTGCATCTATTTGATGGTAGCCTCTGTCGTCATGCTCATAGAGCCTGAATTGACTGCAATACCCTTCTCTCCAGGTCAGCCGCACAAGTCCGGGTGAGGATTTTCCTGAGAATCGCATGGTATCGCCGGTTATCGTTGGAGGTTCGATCCACCGGATGGCGTCCAAGTGGTAGTGATCGGCTGACTTGAGGTTTTCGGGTATCGCGCCGGTTGATACGGGTGTCTGGGAATAGGTGCGGCTGGGAAGGCAGAATCCATCCGCTCCGGTTGCGACGCGGCTTTCTACCGACAAAGACAGGCCATTGGCATTCACCAGGGACCGTTCGTTGATCCTGGCAGTTACGGTAAATTGTCCAGTGTCGGAATCTATCCAGCCGTTGATGATGGCAACCTCTGGGACTTCGTCGTAATACCAGCCAACCTGCAGAGGCTCGGAAACGCTGGCTACCCAGTCGCGCTGGCCACTTCCCCTGAACAAATGAAACTGCGAACAGTAGGGATTGTCGTCAAGAATGAATTCTTCAAGGAGACCGGGCAGGCTAGTTGTGCCGGCAAAATGGAGATATTCGCCGCCAATTGTGGGAGGGAATGTCCAGATTACATCTCCCTGAAGCCGGATGTCCCCCGTCTCTGTGGGAGCGGGCGTAACCGTGGGGGAAGGCGTCAGTGTGGGAGCCGGGGCACGAGTTTGTGTGGGCGCAGGCGAAGGAGGCGGGATTGATGGGAGTGTTGTAGGCACGGGTCGAGTCGGGGTCCGTGGCGTGTCGCTGGTTGGCGATGGGGGTGTCGGCGTAGCCGTAACTACAATCACCGCCGGGGTGGGACCAGGGGTGACGGTTACGACAACAGTTACTGGACCAGGTGAATCGCCACTGCAGGCTATCAACAAGGCGGCAATGGTGAATACGGCCGTTAGGGCCAAGGGAATTCTGAGAATCATTCGGCTTTCTGGATTACTCGTACAACTGCGGTGCGCCTTCCGGGTCGGGGAAGGTGTTGTTGTGGCCGAGGGCCCAGTAGACGGCCTTGACGAGGGAGCGGCTGCTGTCGGGGCCGCCGAAGCGGTGGTCGCAGTTGGGTACGGGCCGGCCGGTCAGGGAGCGGGCGGAAAGAGGGCCCACGCTAACGACGTAGGCCAACATTCCGGCGGGCGGATCCTGGGCGCCGTAGGCCATGAAGATGTCGCCGGTGAAGAGGGTGATGCCTTCGTAGAAGGGGTCGCCGACGCTGTCGTAGCTTGACAGGAGCAGCAGTTGCCGCACCTGGGGGTAGCGGAAAGCCACGGCTCCGACCGCGGAGCCTCCGGAAGAGAAGCCTGCCATACAGATTTCGGGGGACTCGGTGCCGCACAGTGCATCGCCACGCTGCAGGGACCAGTCGGCTACGTGGCAGACGCTCTCCATGAGGATGCGGTTCCAGCTTGCGCCGCGGTATGAGTAGGCCTCCCACTCGAGCTGGACCTGGAAATCGGGACGCGGCGCGTTGTAGGTCACGGTTGCGCAGAGGCCGAGGTCGCGGAGGTGCAGTGCGAGCTTGCGCCAGCGGTCGTGGCGGCCGTCCTTCAACTCGCCGGAGCCGGGCGAGATGATGAGCAGACGGTCTGAGTCGCAGGGGTAGGCCGTGATCGGAATCTCGTAGTCCACCGGCTGACCCTGGTGTGTTTCCGTGCGGCGCTGGAGGACGGTGTCGATGACGTTCAAGGGAGCGCTCTCACCCTAACCCTCTCCCCTGGGAGAGGGGAAAAGGGCAGCGAAGGACAAGTATGGAGGCGCAGGATTTCACCCCCACCCCAGCCATTGCCCTCAAGGGGGAGGGAATTGTGTTCGAGGTTACGGGAGGGCGGCGACGGCCTTGATCTCGACGAGGAACTCTTCGCGGACGAGGCCGTCTACCACCAACAGGGTGTTGGGTGGGTAGTCGCCGTCGGGGAAGATATCGGGGAAGACCTGGTTGCGGCCTTCGATGAAGCCGGCCACGGAGTCGCGGCCCACCACGTAGGTGGTGAACTCGACCACGTTGCTGAACCCGGCGCCAGCGCCCTCGAGGATGTGGCCGATGTTCTGCAGGACCTGCCGGGTCTGGGCCGCTGCGTCGCCGGCCAGTTCGCCCTCTCGGTTGACCCCGACTTGGCCGGCCACGTAGACCAGCCTTCCGGCGTTGACCGACATGCCGAGGGAGTATGCGCCGAGAGGCGCGGGAGCCTTGTCGCTGGTAACCGCGGTTCGCTGCAAGTCCGCCATCGCTATCGCCTCCAAGAGGGATTGTGGACGCTATTATGTGGACGCCATTATAGGGTACGGAGGGAATGCACGCCGCCCGGCCAGCGCCAGGGGCTGTGCTATACTCGGCGGGATGTCGGCAGCAGGTTCAAGGCCCTTAGTGGGCGTCGGCGTGGTGTTCGTGCGTGAGGGGCGGGTGTTCTTGGCACGGCGCAGAAGCGCGCTGGGCGGAGGCTCGTGGGGCTCCGCCGGCGGGCACTTGGAGTTCGGGGAAACGCTGGAGGATTGCGCGCGTCGCGAGGCCCGGGAGGAGTTCGGCGTAGAGGTGGGCGACGTACGCTATCTCTGCACCAGCAACATCGTGGCCTACGGGCGGCACTACCTCGACGTGGAGTTCCTGGGCGACATCGGGGAGCAGGAACCGAGCCTGCAAGAGCCTGAAGCGTTCGAAGGGTATGGCTGGTTTCCGTTGAGGGAGCTGCCAGAGCCGCTTTTCGAAGCGATGCGATACGCTTTGGACAGCCTGCTGACGGGGCGGCTGTATTACTCGGGAATCGAAGATACTACCCAACCCTGACCATCTCATTCCCCCTAGCATTCCGGGGAAGGGGACAGGATAGCTTTCCTGACATTGAATTCTGGACTTTGGAGTTGACGATGGCGGCGAAGAAGGGCGACGGCCTGCTGCTGGTGTACAGCGACGTGGCGCCGGAGAACGACGAGGAATACAACCGCTGGTACAACGAGGAGCACATCCCGGAGAGGCTGTCCATCCCGGGGGTGCTCAGCGCGGCGCGCTACGAGGCGGTGCAGGGCGGGCCGAAGTACCTGGCGGTGTATGAGCTGAGCAGTCACGAGGCCTGGTACTCCGAGGAATGGCAGAAGTGGCTGCGGGAGCCGACGGAGTGGTCGCGGCGGATGTCGCCCAGCGTCGTCGGCACTGAGTACGTACGCAACCTGTACCGTCGGGTGCACCCTGCTGACGTGCCGGCGGATACGGCCGAGGCGGAGATGTCGCCGGTGCTGCTGGTGGGGCGGATGTCGGTGCCGGACGAGCTGGATGCCAAGTTCAACGATGCCTACAACAACGAGCGGCTGCCGCTGTGCCTGAGCCTTCCCGGGTACATCCGCGCCCGGCGATGGGAGGCGGTGATGGGGGCGCCCAAGTATGCCACGGTGCACGAGATGGAGTCGCTCGAAGTGTCGGAGAGCGAAGGGTGGGAGAACTGGAGGACGGTAGTAACGCCCATCTGGACCCACGAGGTGCGGCCGCAAATGGTGCATGAAAGCGGGTCGCCGGGGGTGTACCGGCGCGTTTTTCCGGAGTAGGCCGGGACCGCAGAGGAAAGGCCTGAAAACCATGGAAGGGCAGGTGTCACACCTGCCCTTCCTGCTCGTTTTGAAATCTGAAAAAGTAATAAAGATAGTTCGAAAAATAAAGCTATTTAGATACGAATGTGCTATAATACATAAAGCAAACTATCGGCCCGTGCTGGGTCCTTTAAACGGCAAGGCCCGCTGGCGCGATAGCCCCACTCTCTCCTTGTGGTGGTTCTTTTTATGCAACAGACTTTGCCCATCCCGGGCGCTACCGATAATTCTAATTCCGCCGACTACACGGCCCAAGATATCACGGTACTGGAAGGACTGGAAGCGGTCCGAGTCCGCCCCGGAATGTATATCGGCAGCACCGGCCTGAGCGGTCTGCAGCACCTGATGATTGAAATCCTGGACAACGCCGTCGACGAGGCGATGGCCGGGTACTGCACGAGGGTGGAGTTGACCATCGCCGCCGACGGGTTGATCACCATCTCGGACAACGGCCGGGGGATTCCGGTGGACGTTCACCCGGCGACGGGCAAGAGCGCGCTGGAGACGGTGATGACGACGCTGCACGCGGGCGGGAAGTTTGGCGGCGGGGCGTACAAGGTCACCGGCGGACTGCACGGGGTGGGGGCCTCGGTGGTCAACGGTCTTTCGGAGTACCTGCGGGCGGAGGTGCGGCGCGACGGTGTGCTGTACTCGCAAGAATACTCCCGAGGCATTCCGACGACGGAGCTGGTGAAGGAAGGCAAGGCCGACTATCACGGCACCACGGTGCTCTTTCGTCCGGATCCGGAAATATTCGGGGAAGTCGATTACGACTTTGACGAGGTGATCCGGCACTTCAAGGATATCGCCTACCTGAACAAGGGCCTGGAAATCTGCTTCACCAGCTACTGGCACTACGAGCGTCGCAGCGGGGACATCGAGCGCACGTACTTCTTTGACGGTGGCATACCCAACCTGGTGCGCAACGACAACCGCAACCGGCGGGTGCTGCAGGCCTACCCGTTCTACTACGAGAAGACGATTGACGACACCGCTGTCGAAGTAGCGGTGCAGTACAACGACGGTTTCTCGGAGTCGGTGCATTCCTACGCCAACTGCATCAAGACGCCGGATGGGGGCACGCACCTGACGGGCTTCCGGTCGGCGCTGACGAGGGTGATCAACGATTTCGCCCGCAAGCAGGGACAGCTCAAGGACGATCAGGCGAATCTCCTCGGCGAGGATGTGCGCGAGGGTCTGGCCGCTGTCGTCAGCGTCAAGCTGACATCGCCGCAGTTCGAAGGGCAGACCAAACACAAGCTGGGCAACCCGGAAGTCAGCGGCATCGTACAGTCGGTGGTCAACGAGGGCCTCAGCCGCTACCTAGAGGAGAACCCCACCGAGGGCAAGAAGGTGGTGGACAAGTGCCTCACCTCGCAGAAGGCCCGAGAGGCGGCCAAGCGGGCGCGGGACTTGGTCATCCGCAAGAATGCCCTGGACGGCTCGTCGCTGCCGGGCAAGTTGGCGGACTGCGCCGAGCGGGACCCGGCGAAGTCGGAGCTGTACATAGTAGAGGGCGAGTCGGCGGGCGGGTCGGCCAAGATGGGCCGGGACCGCAACTTCCAGGCAATTCTGCCGCTGAAGGGCAAGATCCTGAACGTGGAGCGGGTGCTGCAGCAGCCGGACAAGATCCTGGGGCACGAGGAGATTCGCGCCATGGTGGCCGCGGTGGGCGCCGGAGAGGGCGAGGACTTCGACCCCAGCAAGGTGCGATACCACAAGATCATCATCATGACCGACGCCGACGTTGACGGGTCGCATATAAGGACGCTGATCCTAACATTCATTTACCGCCGCATGCACGGCCTCATCGACAGCGGATACCTGTACATCGCGCAGCCGCCGCTGTACCGCATCCAGAACGGGCGTCGCATCGAGTATGCATACAGCGAAGAGCAGAAGGAAGCGATTCTGGCCAAGAACACGACGCAGCGCAGTCCCACGGTGCAGCGCTACAAGGGCCTTGGCGAGATGAACCCGGAGCAGTTGTGGGAGACCACGATGAATCCGGAGACGCGTCACATGCTCGAGGTCAAGATCGAGAGCGAGGTTGAGGCCGACGACGTGTTCACCACATTCATGGGCGAGGTGGTTGCCCCTCGGAAGAGCTACATCCAAGCCCATGCTCGCAGCGTCAAGAACCTAGACGTGTAACGCCAGAGGGCGCGGTTGGCTTTGTCCACCGCATCGTTTATAATATTGTTTCGTTCCGCCCCTCACGGGCGGGACTAACGCGAAACGGAACAGGAGCAAGACCCTTGCCCGCAAAGAAAGCAGGCCGCCAGGCAGCGAAGCGCGCACAGCGAAACCGCAGCGCTAGGACCGAGACACGGACCATAGTCGGACGCGCCAACCGGACACTGGCCGCCGGTGACGCTGAGACCGCCCGAACGGCGGTGATGAGCGCGGTCAGCATACTGGACCGGGCCGCGCGCAAGGGAATCCTCCACAAGAACAACGTGGCCCGCCGCAAGTCGCGGATGATAACCAAGCTGAACAGCCTGGAGCAGTCCGCAGCCGAAGAGTAACAGCGGTCCTGCAGGAGCCAATTCGCCGCCGCCCATGATTGTGGGCGGCGTTATTTTTGCTGGGATTCCGGGCCGTTAGTGACATAATGCCGTTGACAGACGGCAGCGGCATTTGATAATCTGCAGTAGAACAAAGGTTTGCGCAAAAGCTGAGGGTGATATGGTTTCCAAAAGAAAAATGCCGGCACGCCGACAAGGGATCCTTAAATTTCTGCAGGAATTCTACTCGGAAAACGGGATTCCCCCCACCGTTCGGGACATCCAGCAGGCCTGCGAGATAAGCTCCACGTCGGTGGTGGACTACAACCTGAAGCAGCTGGAGGAAGCGGGCTACATCAACAGGCGCAAAGAGGTAGCACGTGGCATCGAACTGCTAGACAGCGAAGGTCAGCCTGTCTCCAACGCGCCCAGGGTGCAGATTGTGGGCGCCATTGCTGCCGGCCAGCCGATCCCGGTCTTCTCATCTGAGGGAGCGGCTTCAAGTGAAGAGTTCGACACCGTCGAGATTTCCCCCGACCTGCCGCGGCGCCACGGCAAGCTGTTCGCTCTTACCGTGCAGGGAACGTCGATGATAGACGCACTCATTGACGACGGCGACGTGGTGGTGGTTAAGCCGGCGAATGACGCCTCCAACGGCGAGATGGTGGTGGCCTGGCTGAAGGACGAGGAAGAGGCGACGCTGAAGAAATTCTACCTGGAAGGGGACCGGGTGAGACTGCAGCCTGCCAACAGCACCATGGAGCCCATTTTCTGTTCGGCCAACAACGTGGAAGTGCGGGGCAAGGTGGTGACGGTGCTGCGGAAGTTCAGCTGAGGGGCCGTCGTTCACTGCACGCGGACCCTGCCGTCAGGGATGTTCGTCCGCGGGCTGGTTAGCGGCGAGCGGCGGCCAGCGAGCCGTAGGTGGCCACGAGGAAGGGAACGCAGTAGGTGAGGGGAATCTTCCAGTAGAGGGCGTTGTTCCATTCGCCAGAGATGAGGCCGTCTCCCTGGTTCAGCAGGGTCAGTATGGTTCCGACGACCAAGGCTACTATTGCGGAGCGCCTAAGCATCGGCGCGTGGCGCGGTCCGCAGAGCATGCACTTTAGTGTCCCCGCAGACGCGGTCGATGCGCCGGGCGGACGGAAGAGGAAAGAGCGCCCTCGACGGGTCTCACGTCCGCACACCCGGCATGGGCCGGTTTCCGGTGCACTTTCCTGAACTTCCTGGGCGGTCTGGCTCAAGCTTTCCTCCTTCCGCTGCAGGCGTCGCGTGAGTGCGGGCATTCTAGGCACCGGCACGCGGGAAGTCAACGCGGGGCGTTCATTGCTTGTAGGCTCCGAGTCGTGCTTCTATACTTGACGCGGTAAATTGCCCCTGACCGGGACCCACGGGAGGAACCATGTACGATTTCCACACCCACACGTTTCTCAGTGACGGCGTATTGTCGCCGATCGAACTGATCCGCCGGGCTTGCGTGCGAGGCTACAGGGCGATGGCGGTCACCGACCACGTGGGTCTGGGCAACCTCGAATACGTTGTGAAGACACTGGCGATCGACTGCGAGGTGGCCAGCAGGCGATGGGATATCCTGGCCCTGCCGGGAGTGGAAATAACCCACGTTCCGAAAGAGGACATCGACCTGGTGGCGCGAACGGCCAAGGAGATGGGGGCGAAGCTGGTGGCGGTACACGGCGAGACGCCGGTGGAGCCAGTGGAGCCGGGGACCAACGAGGCCGCCATCCGATCGCCGTGGGTGGACGTGCTGGCGCATCCGGGCCTGATCACCCCCGAGGAGGCGAGGCTGGCTGCAGAGCGAGGTGTGCGCCTAGAAGTATCGGCGAGACGGGGGCACAGTTTCGCCAACGGGCACGTGGTCAAGGTGGCGCGGGGGGCTGGGGCGATAATGGTGCTGGACTCGGACGCCCACGCGCCGGAGGACCTGCTGACGCCGGAGCTATGCCAGAAGGTAGCGAAAGGCGCGGGCCTCGAGGATGACGAGGTCCACGCCCTGTTGGAGGATAATCCGAAGGAACTGCTGGCGAAGCTGGGGTTCGAGGTGATGGCGCCGGCCTGATCAGCGGCGGCCGGCAGTTCGCTTCGCAATAGCCAGTCCAGATCAGGACTTGCCGATGCGGAACACCTTGGTGCCGCAGGTGGGGCAGTCCCCTTTGGTAGCGGGCCGGCCGTTCTTCAGCGTCACTTGCTCGGGGTTAGTAATTTCCCTCTTTTCCCGGCACTTCAGGCAATAGGCCTCCATATTCCACCCCCTTTTTGAAATGGCCCTGGTGATGTTGGTTGCCGCAGGGTCTTCCTGCTTCGCCACTGCCCCAGTAAAACTGTGCTAGGGACTTTACCATAAATTGCGCAGGAAGCTACACACCTGGGAATGGATTGTCAAGAATTATTGAGCCGGAGCCTGGTTCGGGGCACCAATTCGAAAGGGCGGAACCCGGCCCGCTACGCGGTTGGGGCCAGCGGGGAACGGGTGTTGGTGTTGAAGACTTTCAAGGGTTGCCAAGAGTTGGCGGCCCGGTCGAAGCGCACGAGGGCGAGGAAGTGCCCGGCCGAGTTGTAGGCGCGGAATTGCTCCAGGTAGCCTGCGTTGACCTCGGGGCGGCCCAAGCTCACCGATTGGCCGTTGCGGAGGTACTTCTCAGCGGCGGTTCCGACGGTTACGGTCTTTAGGTCGCGCACGGCCCAGTCTACGGGATGGACGTGTTTGCGCCATCCTTCTGTTTCCGCGGCGTCTTCTTCCAGCGTTTCCAGCGTGACTCCGTTGTCGGACTGAAACCCTGCGCAGCTTCGCCTCTCGAGGTCGACGACGTGACCGCCGCAGCCCAGGGCCTCTCCCAAGTCGTGGGCCAGGGACCGCATGTACACTCCCTTTCCGCATTCGACGTCGAGGGTGAGTTCCGGCAGGTCGAAACGAGTCAGGCGGATGCCGTGTATTTCTACGCTGCGGGCCTCGCGCTCTACCTCGATACCGGCACGGGCCAGCTTGTACAGGCGCTGGCCTTCGACCTTGACGGCGCTGTACATGGGCGGAACCTGGTCCACTACTCCGATGAAGGGCTCGAGGGCCGATTCGACATCCGCGCGGGAGATGCCATCAACGCTGCGGGTGGCCGTAACATTGCCCTCGGAATCATAGGTGGAGGTCGACTCGCCCAGCTTGACGTCCATGACGTAACGCTTGGCGCCGCTGACCAGGTATTCCATGAGGCGGGTGGCCTGCCCGAAGCATACCGGCAGTACGCCGCGGGCAAGGGGATCCATGGTTCCGCCGTGGCCCACCTTCTGGCGCTGACCGGTGATGCGTTTCACGCGACGGAGGACGTCCATGGACGTGATGCCGACGGGTTTGTAGAGGTTGATGAACCCGTTGACCGTCGGGCCCGAGTTGGTTTTAGCTGACTTGGGCAAAATCAGTCGCTCCGAGGTTTCCGGGGAGGGCTGATGCGCCGTCGAGGCTGAGGACGCTCCAGGTACTCGGCGGCGAACTGCTCCGGGGTGGCGTCCTCTATGAGACGCAGTACCCGGTCGCCTTCTTCGATGGAGTCGTCGAGCAGGAAGGTCAGATGGGGGGTGTGTCGCAGGTTGACCCGCTCGCGCAGTTCACGGCGCAGGAAAGAAGCGGCCGACCGGATGCCTTCCAGCGCCTCGCGGCGGTCGTTTTCCTTTCCCATTACGCTGACGAAAACCCGTGCGCTGCGCAGGTCGCTGGAGGCGGTCACCTCGGTGATGCTGATTACGCCAGCCACCCTGGGGTCCTTGATCTGGCGGGAGATGAGGAAACTTATTTCGGAGCGCAGGAGTTCGTTAACTCGATCGATGCGGCGGGGCACAATGCACCTCCAAAGGAGGATGCCGGTCGGCTGGGGCTTCCAGCTGGCGGTCGGTGCCGGGATGCAGGCGGGGCTAACGCCGCGCCCGCTCCTGGCGATAGACTTCCAAGATGTCGCCGGTCTGGAACTCGTTGAATCCCTGGAGGACAATGCCGCACTCGGTGCCGGCGTTCATCTCGTTTACTTCGTCGCGGAAGTGGCGCAAGCTGGAGATGGTGGTCTGAATTACGTTTTCGCCTTCCCGTGTAACGCGGACGGAGCCGTTGCGAACCATGCGGCCATCAGTTACGCGGCAGCCAGCGATCTGGACACCGCGGCGACCGCCGAAGATCTCCCGGATCTCGGCCTTGCCGACGATGACCTCGGCGAAGACCGGCTCCAGCATTCCGTGCAGGGCCAGTTCCACGTCGTCGATCAGATGGTAGATGATGTTGTACGGGCGAATCTCAACGCCCATCCGGTCGGCCAGCCGCTCTGCACTGGGCTCTGCGCCGATGGAGAAGCTGATGATGACGCCTTCGGATGCGCTGGCGAGCAGCACGTCTGACTCCGTGACAGCGCCCACGGCGGTATGCAGCACGCGCACCTTGGCGTCCTCGTCCTGGAGGCGCTCGAGGGAATGCCGAATGGCTTCGAGGCTGCCCTGAACGTCGGCCTTCAGGACGAGGTTCAGTTCCTTCACGTCGCCTATTTCGACGCGGTTCACAACTTCCTCAAGGCTCAGGGCGCGGGTCTGAGTGATCCGGGAACCCTGGGTGCGTTCCCGCCTGCTGACCTCGGTTCGGGCCTCGCGTTCGTTGGTCGCGACGTCGAGCCGGTCTCCCGCCTCGGGAAGGGACCCAAATCCAAGGATTTCCGCGGGGCAGCCGGGGCCAACCTGGTGGATGTTGTTGCCCTTGTCGTCGACCAAGGCGCGCACACGTCCGGCGGCGTTGCCGGCAACCACGTAGTCTCCCACGGACACCTTGCCGTCGATGACCAGCACAGTGGCGATGGGGCCGCGCTTGCGGTCAAGCTTGGCTTCGATAATCACACCGGAGCCGGACTTGTCGGGGTTGGCCTTCAACTCTGAAATCTCGGCGACCACCAAGAGGTTTTCCAGCAGTTCGTCGATGCCAGCGCCGGTACGGGCGGACACGTCGACGGATATGATGTCGCCGCCCCAGTCCTCTACCAAGAGCTCATTTTCGCTGAGCTGGCGCTTTACGCGCTCAGGGTCTGCGCCGGGCAGGTCCATCTTGTTGATGGCGACGACTATGGGCACTTCCGCGGCCTTGGCGTGGTTGATGGCCTCGACTGTCTGCGGCATGATGCCGTCATCGGCGGCAACGACCAGCACGGCGATGTCAGTGACGCGAGCGCCGCGGGCCCGAATGGCGGTGAAGGCTGCATGGCCGGGGGTGTCGAGGAAGGTTATGGTGCCGCCGCCTTCCGTTTCGACCTGGTAGGCACCCATATGCTGCGTGATGCCGCCGACTTCCCGGTCGGCCACGTGGGAGCTTTTGATGTAGTCGAGAAGGGAGGTCTTGCCGTGGTCAACGTGGCCCATTACGACCACCACCGGCGGACGTGTGACCACATCTTCATCCCCACCTTCCTCGGCGATATTGGAAGCCTTGACCGAGGAGGAGGCAGCGTCGGGAGCCATGCTGGTGCGGGTGCCGAAGGCCGTGGTAACCAGTGTGGCCACCTGGTAATCGATGACCTGGTTCATGCTGGCCATGATGCCGTTCCGCATCAACTGCTTGATGACGTCGATGGGGGACTGATTCAGCACCTCGGCAAGGTACTGGACCGTCATGGTCGAAGGGAGGACAAGGGCACGAGGCTGTTGCCCGCTGCGCCTCTCGCCGCGCTCTCTCCGGGGCTTCTGACCCCGCGATTGTTCATCAACCGCCGCAGTTCCCGCATCTGTAGTCATCTATCTGTTCACCTGCCAATAAGGGTTGGGCTCTCCTGGTATGCCCTTTGGGGCATGCCTATGGGACCGCGTTGCCTCCCGGAATCCGAAGGGTTTCAGGGCTGCTGGCCCGGAGCGTTTCCAGATCGGACTTCGAAAGGGCCTGGCCCAGGCTTCGGGCGAGTCGGCCGCGTCCGAGGGCCGATTCCCAGCATTCCGGTCCGCAGACATAGGCGCCACGACCGGGCGCTTTCCCCGTGGGGTCGACGGATACCTCGCCCAGGGGCGAAGTAGCCACCCGCACCAGTTCGCGCTTTGGCCGCTTGTTGCCGCAGGCGACGCAAGTGCGTTCCGGAATGTGCCGCTTCCTGGGCAAAGCGAGTTCCTCCCTGACGACGATATGCAAGGACCGGACGGCTAACGCCTCCGGGAGCCACCGCCTCCCCGCCGGGACCGTCCGCCGCCGCGGCGTCCGCCGCCGCGAGCTTCCTCGACGATGTCCTCAGCAAACCGGATCTTTCCGGCGTCCGGCGTCAGGACGGGAGTCTCCGAGAAGGCCAGGGGTTCGTCTTCCGGCTCCTCTTCCTCTTCTTCGTCGTCGTCCACGTCCACGACGCTGATCTCGTCCAGGGTGAACGAGTCGAGATCGTCCACACTGAGACCGACGGAGCCAGCGGCCGCTTGCTGGACCGTTCCCTCGCCCTGTTGTTCTTCCTCTCGGATCAGCTCTTCGAGAAGGGTATCTTCGTTGAGTTCAGAAACAACCGTTCCGGGAACCGCTTCCGCGGCGACGGGACCGGACGCCTCGACCGCAGGGATTTCCATGGCCTCGGCAGAGGCGGCTGGAGCTTCCACGGCGGCCTCTTCGATGATGGCCTCGGCCTCAGCGACGGCTGCGACCAGTTCCGCTTCCTGCTCATCGACCTTAGTGTCGGCGGCGGTAGCGGATTCCGCCGTGGCTGCGGCGGCCTCGGCGGCCCTGGCAGCCGCTTCCGCAGCGGCCTTGGCAGCGGCCTGCAATCGCGCCTCGCGAATTTCCTCCCATTCCGTCATGCCTTTGATGTCGAGGCGCCAGCCGGTCAAACGTGCGGCTAGGCGCGTGTTCTGCCCTTCCTTGCCTATGGCCAGAGAGAGCTGACGGTCGGGCACCACCACGACGGCAGTCTGCTCGGCGTCGAGCAGTTCCACCTGCACCGGTTCCGAGGGGCTGAGGGAGTTGGCGATGAAGGACTTGGGGTCTGAGTTCCAGGAGACAATGTCAATTTTTTCGCCCTGCAGTTCGTTAACGATGCTCTGGATCCGGTTGCCGCGAATGCCTATACAGGACCCCACGGGGTCGATGCCGGGCTGGTTGGCGGAAACCGCCACCTTGCTGCGGAAGCCGGCCTCGCGGGCGATGGCCTTAATCTCGACGACCCCGTTGTAGACCTCGGGCACTTCGATTTCGAACAGCCGTCGCAGCATGTTCCGATGGCTGCGGGAGACCAGAATCTCCGGCCCCTTGGGCGCGCTGCGGACACTGAGCACGAAGACTTTCACGCGCTGGCCCTTGCGGTAACGCTCGGTGGTCACCTGCTCGTCGGAGGGAAGGATGGCCTGAGCCCTGCCAAGATCAAGGGTTATGGCGCGTCCGGGGTCGGATGTCTCGACGATGCCGGACATGATGTCGCCCTCGTGCTGGGCGAACTCCTGGAAAAGGAGCTCACGTTCGGCTTCGCGAAGTCGCTGCAGCACAACCTGCTTGGCGGTTTGCGCGGCGATGCGGCTGGCGTTGTGAGGCAGCGGCTCGGCCGCGGCTATCTCGTCGCCAACCTCGGCACCCTTACGGACCCTGGAAGCTTCGGCCACGGTAATCTCGCGTTCCGGGTCTTCCACGACGTCGACCACGGTCTTAAGGGCATAAACGCTGACTTCCCCACTGTTGGGATTTAGCGTTACAGAGATATTCTGCCCCGAAGCCGGGTTGTCCTTCTTGAAAGCCGAAGCAAGGGCGACCTCAATAGCGCCAAGAACCTGCTCCATTGGCAGGTGACGCTCCGCCGCCAACTGTTTCAGCGCAACCATAAAATCGCTTTTCATAGTTCAGCCCCCACCCCTATTCTGTGCGCAGATGGCAGGTCTCCAATCAGCAAGAAAGCGGGGTGCACCCGCTTACATAAAGGAGGGACCATGTGTTGGTGATTATAGCATCGCCAAGTGGCCGGGGCAACCGATAGGAAGGCCACCGGGGCCGAATGAGGAGCTGCAGGGGCAAATCGCCGAGCCGGAATGGCTGTAGAGAATCACTCGATCTCGGGCCTTCCCAGTCCGGTGAGGCGATAGAGGAAGTCCATGTCCAGGCTGTCGCGGACAGTCTGAGCCAGTTTGTCGTACTCTCCGTCGCGGGAAAGCTGACCACCGGTGTCCGACGGAGGTGGCAAGCTGACCCCCTTCCATTCCGCCAATTGCTCCAGCAGGGCGCGACGCAGTGCGTAGCTGTTGAACAGGCCGTGGACGTAGGTGCCCATCGCCCGGCCGTTGGCTGAAATGACTCCGTCGTCCGCCGCCGGCTGGCCGGTCCGGCTGATGCGGAAGGGAGTTACCGAGTCGGCAGTCGGGGTGGATGAGCCCATGTGAATCTCATAGCCCTCCACGGCGGCGTCGCCGGCGCGGGCGAGCAGGCCCGAGCCCGACGAGACGATTCCACGAACGCGGTGAGTTTCCTTGACTATGGCGAACACGGTGTCCACCGGCAGCAGGTCGAGGCCCTCCGACTCGGGCTCGGGAGACTCCACGCCTTCCGGGTCGAGGATGCGCCGGCCCATCATCTGGTAGCCCCCGCAGATGCCAATGACCGGAGTGCCGGCGCTGGCCAAGCGGGTGATTTCGGCGGCGAAGCCGCGCTCGCGGAGCCACCAGAGGTCGGCCATGGTGGTCTTTGTGCCTGGCAGAATGATCAGGTCTGGTTCGCCGATACTGTCGCGGCTCTCAACGTAGCGCAGCCGGACGCCTGGTTCGCGCTTCAGGGGGTCGAAGTCGTCGAAGTTGGAGATGTGGGGGAGTCCCATGACGGCTATGTCCAGCACGTGGCCGGTCTGGGACTTGAGCTGCTGTCGCTGTTCCAGCGACACGGAATCTTCCTCGGCGATTTCGATGTCCCGGTAGTAGGGCACCACGCCCAGGACGGGCTTGCCGGTGCGCTCCTCCAGCCAGACCAGACCGGGCTCGAGCAGAGAGACGTCACCGCGGAACTTGTTGATGATGAAGGCACCCACGGCGTCGCGTTCCCGGTCGTCGAGAATTTCCATGGTGCCCAGAAGTGAGGCGAAGACGCCGCCTCGGTCGATGTCGCCGGCGAGCAACACCGGGGCCCCCGAGTGCAGGGCCACCCGCATGTTCACGATCTCGTTCTGCTTCAGGTTGATTTCAGCGGGGCTGCCCGCTCCCTCGATGACCACCACGTCATACTGGGAGCGGAGGGAGTCGAGGGAGCTGGCCACGGTCTCCCAGAGCATGGGCTTGGCAGTGGCGAAATAGCGGGCCGACGCCCGGGCCATGGGCTTGCCGAGCAACACGACCTGGGAGCTGTGGTCCGCCTCGGGCTTGAGCAGGATTGGGTTCATCTCGACCGTCGGTTCGATTCCGCAGGCCTCGGCCTGCACCGCCTGGGCGCGGCCCAACTCGCCACCGGAGGGGGTGACGAAGGAGTTGTTGGACATGTTCTGGGCCTTGAACGGGGCGACGCGATACCCGTCCTGGCGGAAAATGCGGCACAGAGCCGTTACCAGCACGCTCTTGCCGACGTGGGAGGCGGTGCCCTGCACCATAACAACCCGGCCCTGAGGGGCGGAATTCGAGCGGTCCTGCAAAGTCTTACCTCTGGGTCAGCTTCTGTTAAGTAGAAGGTACATCAGGCTTATAAACCAAAAGTCCGTCCTTCGACAAGTGCGGGACGAACGATTTGGGCTACTCAGGATGCCAGCTTTTTGAGAGAAGGCTGTGTCTTACCACCAGATCTTGCCCTTGGACTCCCCGCGCAGTTCGTCGTAGTCGCGCGTCCACAGGGCGGTGCTGAGATACTTCCAGCCGCCGTCGGCCAGCAGACATACGATGGAGCCACGCTCCATGCGTTCCGCCTGCCGGATTGCGCCGTACACCACCGAGCCGGAGGAAACGCCGGCAAAGATGCCTTCCTCGGTCAACAGGCGCTTGGTGGTCTGGAAGGACTCCATACTGCCGACGAGCATGCGGGAGTCCAGCAGGCTGATGTCGAGGATGGGCGGTATGAAGCCATGCTCGAGGCTTCGCAGGCCGGAAATGAAGTCGTCCGGATCGGGAGCAACGGCGACGATCTTCACCGAGGGATTGTATTCCTTCAGCCGCCGGGCCACGCCCATCAGGGTGCCACCGGTGCCCAGACCAGCCACGAACATGTCAACGTCGGGGATGGACTCGATGATTTCAGGGCCAGTGGTCTCGTAGTGCGCTCCGGGGTTACCCTCGTTGCCGTACTGGTACATCATGAGGTAGTCGTGAGGGCGCTTTTCGATAAGGTCCCGGGCAACCTCGATGGAGCCGTTGGTGCCCTTGCTCCCGTCTGAGGAAATAATTTCCGCGCCGTATGCTTCGAGGAGTTGTACGCGCTCCACGCTGACGTTCTCAGGCATCACGACGGAGACCCGGTAGCCCTTCATCCGGCCGATCATCGCCAGGGAGATGCCGGTGTTGCCGCTGGTCGGTTCGAGGATGGTGCGGGAGCCGCTGAGCTGGCCGTCGGCCTCGGCCTGCTCGATCATCTTCAGGGCGATGCGGTCCTTGACGCTGCCGGTGGGATTTGCTCCCTCCAGCTTGGCGAATATTCGCACGTCCGGCTTTGGGCTCAGGTTCTGCAGTTCCACCGTCGGCGTGTTGCCGATGGTGTCCAGGATGCCCTTGTATGTCAGCTTCGCAACCATTTATGACCTGTTGCTATCGAGAGTAGCGATGATACCGGTCCCAGGCCGACGGGAGCAGGGATTGACGGATTGGACGTCCTCCACATGTGCCCGGATGCCCGGATGTGCAAGGATGCCCGGTCGAGTGTGCCTAGAAATCTGGCCGGAAACCCCGATTCTTCCCGAGCAGTCGTTTTCTTAACGTCGATTATCGATGAAACAGAGCGTGTTGCAACGTATTACATGCTTTACTGTGCCATATAAGACTGGAATACGCCTGCTTGGCGTAGCGCTAAACCCGGCCGATGGCTTTCCGGCCAGACTTCTAGTCGTCGGACGCGCCGACGGTGGCGGGCTCTTCGTGGGGCGCTGCCACGCCGCAGAAGACTTCGTAGTCGATGAGCTCGGTGACCGTGGGGTTGTCGCCGCACAGCGGGCACTTGGGGTTCCGCTTGAGGCGCACCTCGCGGAAGCTCATATCCAGCGCGTCGACAATGAGCAGGCGGGAGGTCAGCGACTGGCCGATGCCCAGGAAGTGTTTCAAGGCCTCGGTTGCCTGGATACTGCCCACCAGGCCAGTCATCGAGCCCAGCACGCCGGCCTCGGCGCAGTTGGGAACCATGCCCGGAGGAGGAGGCGACGGGAACAGGCAGCGGTAGCAGCCTTCGCCGGGGATGAACACGGTGGCCTGGCCGTCGAAGGTCAGGATGCTGCCATCGACCAGCGGCTTGCCCAGCAAGTAGCAGGCGTCGTTGACGAGGTAGCGGGTGGCGAAGTTGTCGGCGCCGTTCACCACCAAGTCGTACTGCTCGATGATCTCCATGGCGTTTTCGGAGTTGAGCCAGGTCTCGTGCAGGACAACATTGACGTCGGGGTTGTAGGACTTGATGTTGTCGTAGGCCGACTGGACCTTGGGGCGACCCACATCGGTGGTATGGTGCAGCACTTGGCGCTGCAGGTTGGACAAGTCGACCACATCCAGGTCCACTATGCCGACGGTGCCGACGCCGGCGAGTGCCAGGTAGATGGCGCTGGGCGAACCGAGGCCGCCGGCGCCGATGATCAGGGCCTTGGACTGCATCAGGGCGCGCTGGCCCTTGGAGCCGACGTCGCCCATGATGATGTGGCGGCTGTAGCGTTTGACCTGTTCCGGAGTAAGGGCAATGGGTTGAACCATAGCGTTGGTCCCTCCTGTCCGCCTCGTGGGCGGCGATGGTGTTTCTCGGCCTTGGACAGCGTCAGAATCAGCTTGACGACAGTCCAAACAAAAAACCTGCTCCTGCCCTTGGCGGGCAGCCCCAAGCGGGGCGGGTGCAGGTTTCGGTAGGTAAGCAAACCGTCCTGCCCCCTATGTCGGGGGACAGGTACAAGAGCAATCGCAACGGCTGTTCGACAGGTTCATTTGCTGATCGGAGTGTAGCGCGGAGGGGGCGAGGGTGTCAAGGTTGAGTCCTTCGAGCCTTGCCGATGAAGAGAGAGGCCCCGGCGTTCGCCGGGGCCTGTGCGTTTCCTTGCTTCTGCGAGCCCAGGTGCTGACGTCGGGCCGACTAGCCGCGGCCGTTGCGGAGCAGGCGGCCGGGGAAGGCGCCGGTGGGTTCGCCGTCCTCGAAAGTCACTTCGCCGTTGACCATGGTGTAACGGTAGCCGTTGGCCTTCTGGATGCGGCGCCACTCGCCGCCGGGCAGGTCTTCAGCCACCTCGCTGGGCAGGACCTCCAGCTTCTGCAGGTCATAGATGACCACGTCGGCCGGGGAGCCCTCACGCAGTGCGCCGCGGTCCTGGAAGCCGCCGAAGTGGGCGGGCAGGAAGGACAGCTTGTAGTGGGCGTCCTCCAGCGTGATGACCTTCTCGTCGCGCACGAGCCAGGTGAGCATGTCCGTGGGGTAGATGCCTGCGGTCAGGAACTTGACGTGGGCTCCGCCGTCGGACACGCCGGCCACGATGTGGTTGGAGTCCAGCACCTCGGCGGTGTACTGGGCTTGATCGCGGCCCTGGGTGTCGGCGTAGAACTCGGTGGCGAGGTCGTCCTCGACGCACATGTCCAGCAGCGCATCAATGACGTGCTTGCCCTGCTCGTCGGCAATCTGCTGCACCGTCTGGCCGGCCTGCGGGCTGGAGGCCTCGGTTTCGTTGGGGGCCAGTGCAATCATGCGCCCGTCGACGGCGTTGACCACGAAGGATTTCATCCGCAGTTCGGGGTTGGTGATGCAGCGCCCGCCGTCGTGCTCGTACTCATATGAGTGAGTGTCGCAGACGAAGGCGTCGCCCTCGTCGCCGATGGTGCCGCCCTGGTGAGGGCAGACCACGGAGAGCAGCTTGTAGCCGTCTCGGGTGTTGACCAGGAAGTAGTCGGCCCCGGCGACGTTGACCTTGGCAGGCATCCGGGTGAAGTCGGACTCGGCCCCGATGTCAATCTTGACCTTGCGGGTCATCACCTGGAGGCTGCCTACCGAGCCTTGAACCACCAGGGTGGGGCGGGTGCCCGAGTCCCACTCGTTCTTGAGGGCCTGGCGCATGGCCGGGTCCTGCATCTTGGCCTTGCGGGTGGCCTTGTCACCGAGCGTGACCTCGCGCCACATGGGGGTGTCGTCGAAGAGGTTCCAGTCCTCGAAGGTCAGCTCGAAGCCGCCGCGGCGGGTAGCGCCCTGACCGTAGACGCGCAGGCCACGCTCGGCGCAGCTCTCCAGCCAGCGGATGCGCTCGCGGTGTTGCTCGGGGTGGACGGCGTTGGGTGCGACGGCCTGGTAGAGCACCGGGCGGCCTGACACTTCAGCCACACGCTCGAAGAAATTGCGGGTCTCTTCACCCAAGGGGCGGCCATCTTCACCGGTTTCCTGGTAGGCCAATTCAATGAAGCCCTCGTCGCGGTCTCTGAGGACCTGCGCGAAGGTGAGCACCTCATGTTCGGAGAGCAAGTCGGTAATCATCGGGGAGCCGTCGTAGTCCCGCTGCACCGAGGTCTCGCCGAGGACTTGGGCCGACCAGCCGCAGGCGCCGTGGTCCATGGCCTCGTGGATCAGCCGCACCATCTCCTGCAACTCGGCCTCGGTCGGGCGGCGGGACTTGGCTTCGTCCCATCCCATGACCCAGGCGTAGAGCGGGGTCAACGGCACGTAGGTCAGACAGTTGATGCCCTTGGGGGTATTCTCCAGGCTATCGATGAAGTCCGGGAAGGTGACCCAGTTCCAAGGCATACCCGCTTTCATGGCGTCGTAGGGGATGGCTTCGTTGCGAGTCATGCTCAGCATGGCGCGGTCCTGGTCTTCGACGCGCGAGGGCGCGAAGCCGAAGCCGCAGTTGCCCAGGGCAATGGAAGTTACCCCATGCCAGCCGGACAGAGTGCAATAAGGGTCCCAGAAAATCTGGGCGTCGTAGTGGGTGTGCAAGTCGACGAAGCCGGGGGCCACTATCAAGCCCTTGGCGTCGATCTCCCGGTCAGCGTCGCCGCCGTTAAGGCCGCCAATCTTGGCGATGCGCCCGTCCTTGATGGCGATGTCGCTGACGTAGCGGGGCGCGCGCGTCCCGTCGACAATGGTGCCACCTCTGATAATGATATCGTAGGTTGCCATTTAGCCCTTCTCCTCCAGTTTGAGTAGGAAAAATAGAGATGGGTTCGCTGTGGTTCTGAGACTGGATTTTAGTTATCGCGAATCGCGCTGTCAATCGAAAATGCTAGTCAGGCACGTTGCGAAATGCGAAATGCTCTACGACATTGGTAAACGAAGTGCGCGGTAACATAACACAAAGGCCGCTCGTCGAATGTCTTCCGAAACGGGGAGAGAACAGGGGAGGCGACTAGGAAGCGGTGGCAGCGAGACTGAGCTGTCGTTCGGCCAGATTGGCCAGAGTGATGTTGATCAGCACTTCGCTGATGGCGTCTTCCACGGACTTCCAGACTTCCTGCTGGGCACAGGAATCTGACAGCACGCAGTCGAGGGGGTTGATGAGGCAATCCAGAGGGGAGCTGTTGGCGTCCAGCTTGGACATGACCATGCTCAGGTTGATGTCGTCGGGGGGCACCGCCAAGGAGTGGCCACCCCTCGGTCCGCGGCGACTCACCACGAATCCGAACTTATTAAGCGAAGCCATCAACTGGTCGAGATAGGCAACGGGTATGCCCTGCTTGGCCGCGATTTCAGCCGTCTGGACTGGCCCTTCGCCGTAGTGGATGGCCAGTTCTACCAGGGCCCGCACCCCATAGTCAACGCGCATGGGGATTTTCATCTCGCCGCTCCTTGGGGGCCTGAGCAGACTCGATTATACACCAGAACCGCGAACCGCTCCAAACGAGGCAGTCCTCTCTGTGCCGCACCGGCCAAGCTCCAAGTGTCGCGGTTCCGGTTTCGCTAGTCTCCGATGACCAGGAAAGTACCGAGGCCCTGGGCGACGAGACGGCCGTCGTCTGATGAAACTTCGGCCTCTACCACCTTCAGCCGTTCGGTGCTGCTCACGATCCTGGCAGTAGAAGCGAGACGGCCGGAACTTGTGGCTTCGAGAAAATTCACCTTCAGTTCGACGGTCGTAGTTTGCTGCCCGGGCTGCAAGGTGGAGCGGACGGCGCGAAAGAAGGAAGTGTCGACAAGGGCGGCAATCAGCCCGCCGTGAACCTGGCCTGCGGCCTGCAGGTGATGCGGTCGGACGGTCAGCGTCACGCTGCCCACGCCATCTTTCGATAGGCCTGGCTCAATACCCACGTACTGCAGGAAGGGTGAATTATCGTCGTCGGGCAATTCCGTGCCTCCTCAGGGGCCCAAGGGGCCAGCGCGTCTGACGGGAAATGCGACGCTTTTCGGATATAATGGCGGGGCTGTTTATACTCCGGGCGGTCGTTATTGCGCAATGATTAAGGGTGTATTCATCGGTCTGGGCGTGGTGATACTGCTGGCCGTGATACCGGTGGTCCACTTTGTCGGCGTTCCAGCCGGGCCGTTCATCGCCGGATACTTCGGAATCAACTCTACCAGGGTGTACTCTGGCACACCCGGGCGCAAGGCGTTCGTGTATGGCCTCTGGCTCGGCGTGGTAGTGTTCGTCATCTTGCTGATCGCGGCGGCTCTGGTCACCCTGCTGGGGGACTTCGCGTACCCGTTCCTGCTCTGGGGCGGTGTGGTCGTTGTAACCTTCTACTACACCACCATGTCGGCCCTGGGCGCGTGGTACTCGCTGTTGCGGTTTGAAGAGAGGGTCGCCCGCCAGGCGCCTTCTCCCTCTGCCAGGTAGATGACCGGGCTGTTCCGCCTGCTGCGCCCCCTCCAGTGGGTAAAGAACGGGCTGGTCTTCCTGCCATTCCTCTTCGCTGTTGATATCGCATGGTCGGTGGACGCCGCCGGCGACGTGCCCGAACTGTTGCTACGGCTGGTGCTGGTGTTCCTCGGCTTCTGCGGTATGGCCAGCGGAGTGTACGTTCTGAACGACCTGATGGACCGGGAAGCCGACCGTCGGCATCCGACGAAGCGAAACCGCCCCATCGCCTCGGGCCGCGTGGGCGCCCCATTGGCCCTCGCGTTGATTGCTCTTCTGAGCGGCGCTGGACTGGCCGTTACGTGGTACGTGGGGCAGCTACTGGGTCTGGTGGGGATCATCTACCTCGGCATCAACGTGGCTTATTGCCTAGGGGTGAAGAACCTGCCGCTGCTGGACGTGTTCTCCGTAGCCAGCGGTTACGTCATTCGCGCCGTCGCAGGGGCTCTGGCAATCGATGTCGAACCGTCGCCGTGGCTCTACACCACCACGGGCGCGGGGGCGCTCTTCATCGTGCTGGGGCGCCGCTACGCCGAGGTGAGGCTGGCTGGCGATGACGCCGGTCAGCAGCGTTCTTCTCTGAGGCACTATGCCGGACCGTTCATTTCCCAGCTTCTCACCATCTCGGCAACGGCGGCGCTGCTCAGCTATACTCTATATACGATCGAAGCGGACAATCTGCCTGAGAACAACTCGATGCTCTTCACCTTGCCGCTGGTGGCGCTGGGACTGTTCCGGTACCTGTATTTGTTGAACAGCAGCGACCGGGCGGAGGCCCCGGAGCAGCTGATGGTGCGGGACCTGCCCCTGCTGGCCTGCATTGCGGCTTGGCTGGCGGTGTCGGCTGCGGTGTTGCTGCTCAACGGGTAGCCGATTTTAAGACCGGACACGAATATCCGTGGGCGACCGGACATGGCCTATGGACGGAGAATTCCCAAAATGCAGACACAACCCGCTCCAGCGCACCCCTCGGCGCGTGGGACCACCGCACCGGTTGTGGCGGTGGTGGCCACCACGCCGGAGACTGTGCTGGACGACTACGCCCGTGCGATGGACCTGGCGGGCGCACCGCAGTTTCTGCCGACGGGCAACCAGACGCTGTTGAAGGTCAACATCTCGTGGCAGCACTGGTATCCGGGCTGCTCCTCCACACCGTGGCAGATAGAGGGAGTGGCCAACGCCCTGAAAGCCATGGGGCACACCGATCTGGTGGCGGCGCACAACGGCACAGTGGTCGTCGATTCCTACGAAGGCGAGGAGAACAACAAGCACAAGGCCGCCCAGGACCGCATCGGCCTGCCCGCCATTCACCTGGACAGCCCGCCCAACCGGTGGATTGACTACAAGCCGCGCGCCGAGATGCTGGCGCTGGACGACATCTTTCCGGAGGGCATCCAGATTCCGGAGTGCTTCCCCGGCACCAACATCGTGCAGCTTCCCACTATGAAGACCCATGTATTCACCACGATGACCGGCGCGATGAAGAACGCCTTCGGGGGGCTGCTGCATCGCAAGCGCCACTGGACCCACTCGGTGATTCACGAGACGCTGGTCGACCTGCTAGCCATACAGCAGGAGATTCACCCCGGGCTGTTTGCGGTCATGGACGGCACCTTTGCCGGCGATGGCCCGGGTCCGCGGGCCATGCGCTGGCACGTCAAGAACCGCATCCTGGCCAGCGCTGACCAGGTGGCCATCGACGCTGTTGCCGCGAAGATGATGGGGTTCGACCCCATGAGAATCCCCTTCATCCGACTGGCCCACGAGCGCGGGCTGGGCTGCGGAGAGGTCAGCGACATCGACGTGCGTGGTGAAGATATCAGCGGAGTGAACTGGAAGTTCTCCGGAGTGGAAAACACTTTCGCCAGCCGTGGACAGAAGCTCATCTACTGGGGGCCGCTCAAGCCGCTGGAGAACATGCTGCTGCGCAGCCCCATCGTCGGCTGGGCCTTCCTGGCCTCCAACCTGTACCACAACGGCTACTGGCTCAAGACAAAGGGCCGCCGCCGCATCGAGGCCGCCCTCGAGACCGAGTGGGGCCGCCTGTTCCAATCGTACTAGTCTCGCAACACTTCGAAGCAGGAGAATTACCTAGGCATGGACATCGCTATCATCGGCCTTCCCCAAAGCGGCAAGTCTGCCACATTCAACGCCCTGACCTCCGGCCACGCCGCTACCGAAGGTGGAAGCGCTGGGCCAGTGCAGGTCGGAGTGGTCAAGGTATTCGATTCCCGGTTGGTGGCCCTGGAAAAGATGTATATCCCCCGCAAGGTGGTGTACGCGGAGATAAAATTCTGGGATCTGCCCCCTTCTCCTGCCGAGCGGGCGCAACGCAACCAGCTCCTGTCCGGCCGGCACCGGAATATCCTCCAGGGCGCCGACTCTCTGCTGCTGGTGCTGCGGACATTCGAGGACGACCTTCAGGGTGAGGCCGACCCCGCCCGCGACCTGTCCGAGATGTTGAATGAGTTGGCGCTGGCCGACCTCGAGACTCTGGACCGGGTCGAGTCCCGCTTCGCCGATGCGCTCAAGAAGTCGCGCCCGGCTGAACGTCCGGCCATTCAGATACAGGCCGACGCGGTCCACAAGGCGAAGGACGCTCTGGAATCCGGAACCCGCCTCCGCGAACAGGAGCTGACCCCGACAGAACGGGCGGCGCTGGTGGACTACCAGTTGCTTACCGACAAGCCCATCGCTGTGGCGTTCAACACCGACGAGTCAGGCGAGGGGCCGGGGCTTGCGGATCTCGGGCTGCCCAGAGAGATGACCACCGGGCTAGGAGAGGTACGGCTGTGCGCCCAGCTAGAGGCGGACCTGGCGCTGATGCCCGAGGAGGAGGCCAGCGAGTTCCGCGACGCCCTTGGCATAACAGAGGCGGCAGTAGAGCGCATCAAGCAGGTTTGCTACAGCACCGTGGGACTGGTGTCGTTTCTGACCGTGGGCGAGGACGAGGTAAGGGCCTGGCCGGTCCCCGACGGGATACAGGCGCTGAACGCGGCTGGCACAATCCATACCGACTTCACCCGCGGCTTCGTGCGGGCCGAGGTCATCCACTATGACGACCTGATGCGCTGCGGTAGCGTCGCGCAGGGACGCAGGGAAGGCGTGCTCCGGTCGGAGGGGAAGACCTACCCGGTGAAGGATGGGGACGTGATCAACTTCCTGGTGAACGTCTAGTGCGGACGCCCTGGCTCGAGGAATCTGGCGAAACTGAGTTCGTGGCCGTCGGGGTCGTCGATGTGGAAATAGCGCTCGCCCCACGGCGCGTCGATGGGCTGCGTGGTCGTTTTAAGCCCGAATCCGGTCAGCCGCTGATAGTGGGCATCGACGTCGTCCACGTGCAATATCAGGCGGCCCCACCACTTCGGAGGCTCATCTGCCAGAATGAGATTGACGAAGCTACCCCCCAGCCGGAAGCTGGTAAAGCGGGTCTCCTCTCCCCCGTATAGCATTTCCAGCCCCACGTAGTCGCGGTAGAACACCACAGACCTGGCCATATCGGTAACGGCCAGGGTAATCGCGCTGATGTTTTCAACGGCCATAACTTCCGTCCGCTCCGTCTCCCTGCCCTCTTCAGCCGCCGCGCCTACGCCTGGGACGCGAGAGCCCTGGGTACGCGCGCTCTGTGAGAACCCAGTCCAGCCGACCCTTCAGCCCCGCCACTTCCGACGGGGCCAGCAGTTCCAGCAGTTCCTGCATTCGTTTGGGCATGCTCTTTTCGGGGCCGCTGAGCCTGGCCTGGAATTCCGTCAGGGTGTCCAGCAGCGGGTCAGGGACGGGCTCGCCGCCGAAGTCCCAGATCACCGTGCGAATCTTGACGTCGGAGTGAAAGGTCAGGCCGTGGTCGATGCTCCACAGCTTGCCGTCGATGCCGGTTATCAGGTGGTTGGGCTTGCGGTCGGTGCTGTTTGCCACCAAGTCGAAGCAGCAGACGGTCCGCAGTTGGTCTGCGTATTCACTGCCGAGGGTGTAGTAGTTCTCCTTCGGGTCGTGGACGATGAACTCCTGCACGGAACCGATGCCGTAGGGCCCGTCGCGGATGAGAGTGAAGGGAACCAGATCCCAGCCGAGAATGTCGCTGAAAAGGTAGGCGGCATATTCCCGTTTATAGAGGGTGCCATTGG
The DNA here is from genome assembly GCA_965261355.1 of Dehalococcoidia bacterium. Lineage (GTDB taxonomy): Bacteria > Chloroflexota > Dehalococcoidia > Lucifugimonadales > UBA3495 > VXOI01. The sequence goes on from OZ253464.1 coordinate 2,738,126, forward strand.
GGAAGTCCCACAGTGGAGCCTCTCCGTCCCTGGGCTTGTAGATGCCCCAAGCCTCATTTCCGTCCAGACCTACGTTGACGACGAAGGTGTAGTTGGAACCGAGGCGCGTCAACTGGCAGGACATGATTTCGCCGTGACGCAAAACATCCTGGACTGTCGTGTCGGAGGTCAAGCGGCGCTGTCCAGTGGTAGGGATGGCCCGTCGGCCGTCAGCCGGCTTCGAGGACCGTGTGCCCGTTGGCTCTCGGGCATACGTGGCCTTCAGGGTTGATCGGCTGTCCGCAGAGGAAGCAGTTGGGGCGGCCCGCAGCGCAGATGCGCAGGGATTCCTCGCCCAGAGCGGTGGCCTGGGGCAGCGTCATCCAGAAGCTGACTGAGTCGGCCTCTCCCTCGGAATCCGTCTCCTGCTCTTCATCGGTCTCGCGCTCGTGGGCCTGCATGTAGAAGGAGTTGGTCTCGCGGTCGTGGCTGAGGTACATCTGCCCGGCCTTGAAGTCGATGCTGGTCTCTCCACCGAGCCAGCCCGGCTCCTGGGGAGCGCTATCTTTTTCCCGATCTTCATCGGAAAGGCCCGCCACATAGTCGCGAAGGTATACGCCGAGTTGGAACAGCTGTTCCTTCTCCAGCCACAGAAAGCATGATGCCGACCCGGACTGCAGTTCCAGCCGGAAAGTGCGTCGGCCGGGCTGCCCGAAAGTTACAGCTTCGACCTGCGAAAGCCGGCCGAGAGCGAATTTAACCTGCTTCTCTTCCATGCGACATATAATAGTAGGCAGGCCAACGGCTGGCAAGGGAGAATCGTATCCTTGCGGCCAATGGCCTGAGGGTCAGGCAACGGGTGCTCCTCGAACTCTTCCACCTTCTACCCGGTCGCTGCCCGCGCGCGGTACTGCAATGCCTCGCCCAGGTGCGAGACGGCGATAGTTTCGGAACCGTCAAGGTCGGCGATGGTACGCGACACCTTGAGCACGCGGTGGAAGGCGCGCGCCGACAGCGCCAGTCGCTGAGCCGCCGTCTGCAGCAGGCTGCGCGCCGCGTCTTCAAGCTGGCAGTGTTCCCAGACTTCGGCCGGCCCCATTTCGGAATTGCACAGGAATCCGTTGTCGCGGAATCTTTCCCGCTGCACGTCGCGAGCCTGCTCCACCCGCTGCCTAGGGCCCGTGGAGTCTTCGGACTGACTGCACTCCACCAGTTTCTCGTATTCCACGGGCGGCACTTCCACGAACACGTCGACCCGATCCATCAGGGGGCCGCTGATCTTCTTCTGGTAGCGGGCCACCGTGTTGGGGCTGCAGGTGCATTCCTTGACCGGGTGACTGTGGAAGCCGCAGGGACAGGGGTTCATTGCGGCGACCATCATGAAGCTTGCCGGGTAGGTGACGCTGCCGGCGACGCGGCTGATGGTCACCACCTTGTCTTCCAGCGGTTGCCGGAGGGACTCGAGGGCGGCGTGATTGAACTCGGGCAGTTCGTCCAGAAACAGCACCCCGCGGTGGCTGAGAGTGATCTCCCCGGGCCGGAGCGTGCGCCCACCGCCCACAAGACCGGCATTGGAGATAGTGTAGTGAGGCGATCGGAAAGGGCGTTGCATCATCAACGGGCTCTCGCTCTGCAGGTTGCCGTTGACGCTGTATATCTTGGTGACTTCCAGTGCTTCCTGCGGGGCCATGCGCGGGAGGATTGACGGTAGGCAGCGGGCCAGCAGGGTCTTGCCGCTGCCGGGTGGGCCGCTGAACAGCAGGTTGTGGAATCCAGCCGCGGCCACCTCCAGCGCCCGCTTGGCGTGGTCCTGCCCTCGAATGTGGGCCAGGTTCATCGGGTCGACCACAGGCGGGAGGGAGGAGCACTGGGCCCAGCCGTCTCCCTGCAGAGGCTCGATAGGGGTCTCGCCCCGGAGGTGCCGCACCACCGAGTCCAGCGTGGTGACGGGATAGACGGCTATGTCTTCGACCAGCGAGGCCTCCTCGGCGTTCACCGCCGGGACGAAGACCGAATTAAAACCCTGGTCCCGGGCCACCGAAGCCATCGCCAATATGCCGTTGGTGTGCCGCAGGCTTCCATCCAAGGACAGTTCCCCGAGGAATACGGCCCCGGGAGGCGCGGTCTCCAGTTGGCCCGAGCTGAGCAGGATTCCAATGGCGATGGGAAGGTCGTAGGCCGGGCCTTCCTTCTTCAGGTCGGCGGGTGCGAGGTTGACTGTGATGCGGCGCATGGGGAAGTCGCAGCCACTGTTGCGGAGCGCGGCGCGAACTCGCTCACGGGCTTCCTGTACCGCCGTGTCGGGCAGTCCCACCATGTTGAACTTGGGAACGCCGGGCGACAGGTCAACCTCGACGCGAATGATGTACCCTTCGAGACCTACCGTGGCGCAGGAATTGGTGCAAGCTAACATGAGCCCCTCCTCGTCCTCGCTTGCCCACACCTGGTCGTCTACGGTGAACGCTGTCTGATGCATGGGAAGCGGGATACAGATCGGTCTGATCCATTACTCACCAAACATTAGTTCTATTACCGGTGGTTTTGCAACCGAAAAATGTCACTGATTTTCTTCTCTGAGATATTGCCTCGCATTGAAGTCTAGGTCTTGCTTAAAGACCTATCGTGTTCCGGGGGGGCCGACGCGAACCGTGATGATGTCGGTGTCGTGATATTGCTGATGCCTCACCGATGAAGCGAAACTTCGCAGCAACCGCAGTGAAATTTCTTCCTCTACCGGGTCTGCAGTATCGTGCTGCTGGAGTTGCCTGATTCTGTCTTCCAGGTTCGCGTCGTTCCCGCCGCCAATGAACTCCAGGTCGGCCATCGGGCCATCACTGGAGGCCAGAACGATCAGGGTCCGCCCTCCTGATGTATCTTCTGCTTCGTCCAAGTCCAAGCTCAAGTCCAATGGGGCCAGCGTCAGCATGGTCTCTTCCGCGACCGCGCTGAGCCGCTCTTTCATCGCGTTGTCCCAGCCCCGGCTGACGGCAAACCTGTCTACGAACTCATTGAGGTCTGAGAGAGAGTCTATGTGGAGCGGGGACTGAAACCTCATTCGTCTGGGGTTGGTGAACTCCAGGTACAGGACCATCAGGACTGCTGCCAGACCCCCGGTTGTGATGGCGCTCTTGGACAAGGCGGACCAGACAGGCCCGAAGTCGGGCAGGTGGAAGAGATTGAAATGAAACGAGGCGCCTATCCAGAAGCAGATTCCGGCAACGACCACTTTCTGACGGTTCTGCTCAGTCTGGATAACCAGCCGGGCCCCATCGACCAACAGGGTACCGGTTACCAGCATAAGGTAGCCCGTCATCACTGGTGCGGGTATGGATGCAAACAGACCCGACACTTTTGGCAGGAACGCCGCCACGATGAAGATGAGGCCGATGCAGTAACCGACCCTGCGGGCAGCAACTCCGGTGGTCTGCGTGAAGGAGATGATGCCAGAATTGATAATGTTCGGCACAGCGCCAGCGAATCCGGCAAGGAGATTGCTGACTCCGGAGCCGGCCATTGATCCCTGTACTTGCCGGAAGTCGACCGCCCGGTCCTCGCGCCAGGCCACCCTCTGCTGCGCAATGGTCTCGCCATTCGAGTGGATTGAAAAAATCACCCCGAGGAAGAGAAAGGACGGGAGCAGCGTCCAGAAGGGAATTCCAAAGTCAGGAGTCATATCGGGCAAATCACCGGGAACGCCGACCCAGGGCGCGTCAACAACTAGGCCGATGTCGTAGATCCCCAGCGCGGCGGCAACAATGCAACCGACTACTATACCGATGACGGGCCCCCAGAGTCGCAGCGTAACCGAGCGGCGGAGGGTGAGAGCGGCTACTACGAGCAGGGTGACCAATGCGGTCAGAGGCGCCTCCACTGGATTCTCCTTGGCCGCTCCGTCCAGCAGGGCGAATACCACGGAGCCGAGGGTGATGGAAAGAATCATCAGCACGATGCCGCTCACCAGCGGAGTGACAACGCGCCTCAGAATGATCACCCACTTGGAAATTACGATCTGTGCGATTGCAGTGGCGATAACCAGGGTCATCAGCGTTCCCGGCCCTCCGTCAACCACCGCCGTGATGCAGAAGGGTATGGAGACCGCTGCGGTAAACATGGGAAGAAGGGCGCCGGCTCCCGCCGGTCCGATGCGGCGCACCTGTATGAGCGTGGAAACGCCCACCACCAGCAGAGAGGCGAACACCATCCACACTAGGTAGGATTCGTCCCTTCCCGACTCTTTGGCAACCACCACAGGCGTCACCAACAGGGTGGCGGAAGCAATCAGGTTAAACTGCGCACCCAGCGCCAGAGACGAGAGAACCGGGGGGTTTTCATCCGCTTCGAACCGGGGGTTTTGCAATGCTGTTGACGCCAAGATCGTCTCCCGGCCTCAATAGTCCGTCAAGCCGAATTTGCTGTCCGTAATACTACAACACAGCCGAAGTCATTCACATCTTGAACAGGAAATGTGAATGACTGCTAGCGCTTGGTGTCCAGCGCGATGCGATACAAGTCATAGGCGGCGCTGGTCGGGCCGCTGTAGTAATGTGCGGCGTCTTCCAGCAAGGGGGTCTGGTCTTCGTGGAAGGCGTTGTCCAGGTGGGTCAGAACCAGCCGCTTCACCGATGCCTCCTCGGCAACCCGAGCCGCGTCCCCGGAGGTGGAATGCAAACGGCTCACGGCCATTTCGTGGGCGGCGTCGGTGGCCAGAGCTTCGTGTATCAGCAGGTCGGCTCCCTGTGCAGCGTCCACGAGGCCGCGGCTGTAGGTGGTGTCTCCGGAGAACACCACAACGATGCCTCCCGACTCTACGCGCCAGCCGACAGAGCCGGGGATGTGGTCAACGTCGAAGGACCAGGCCACGGTTTCCGGTCCCAACTCCAGCGGGTGGTTGGGTGGCACTTCCTTCCAGCGCATCACCTGGCGTCCGGTGTGGTTGTAGGCGGCTCCGTCCCTTATGTCGGGTACCCGCCCGGCGATCGCGGCCTGCCGCAAGCCCTCCAGTCCGAGGGCGCTGCCGACGATGGACAGAGGCATCTCCTCCGGAGTCTCGTGGGATCGGCGACCCTGGATGAACATCAACCCCGAAAGGTGGTCCTGATGGTCGTGGGACAGCAGCACGTGGTCGTAGTCAACCGCCCTGATACCGGAGGTCTCGCCGTTGCGCAGGGCCGAGTTTCCCGAGCTTCCGTCCAGCAGGATAGTGGTGCCGTCGGGGCAGCGCAGAACGATGGCGGTATGGGCGCGGGTGGTCGACATACCCGCACCGGTCCCGAGAAAGATGATCTCCAAGCTACTCATCCCAGTGTGACCTGCTGCAAGTCATGCGCCAGGGCGATGGGGCCGGTATAGAGCTGCGCGGCCTCCACCGCCAGGGGTTCGGGATCTGCGTGATACCGGTCAGTTAGGTGGGTTAGGATCAGGCTGGCGACTCTCGCCTCTGCAGCGGCCTTACCCGCTTCTCCGCCGGTGCTGTGCCCTACGGCGCTGGCCTGGACAGTGTCGCCTACGGAGAAGGCCTCGTGGATAAGCAGGTCCGCGCCTGCCGCCGCTGCGACCAAGTCGGGGCTGTACCGGGTGTCGCCGGAGAACACGACGACCTTGCCGTCGCACTCCACGCGCCAGGCTGCGGCGCCGGTGATGTGATTTGCCGGAGAGTGCCGGGCCGTGGTCCTCGGTCCCAGCTCGATAACATGGCCGGACGCGACGGGTTTCCATTGCAGGAACTCGCGTCCCTCGTAGTTGCGTCCGAAATCGCCAGAGATGTCCCAGAGGTTCAGGCGCGTCGCAATGCAGTGCCGCTTCAGTCCCTCCAGGGCCTCGTAGGTGCCATGAACCTTGAGCGCCCCCCTGTCTTCACCGGACAATGCACGGTCGAACTGGATGAAATCGATGCCGGACATGTGGTCGGGATGGTCGTGGGAAAGCAGCACGTCGTCGAACTGCCGCAGGTCGATGCCCACGGCATTGGCGTGGCGCAATGCGGAGTTGCCGGAACTGGCGTCCAGCAGCAGGCGTGTGCCGTCGGGGCATTCCAGCGCGATGGCAGTGTGTGCCCGGAGCGTCGAGTTGCCGGCGCCAGTGCCGAGGAAGGTGATCTTCATTTGCGGCTACTGGCGCCCGTTGGGGTGGGCCTGCTCGCGCAGCAGGCTCAGGGCCTGTAGCACTGGCGCCTCGGTGAAACTGAACAGCACCGCGGGTTCGGTATCGGAGGCGTTGGCGTGCTCGTGGTAGTTCCAGCCTAGCCCGGCGAAGACGTCCTTGCCTTCCCACTCGAGGGTCTCGCCGTTGACCACCGAGCGGCCTCGTCCCTGCACCACGTGGTAGATGGCGCCGGCGGTGTGGCGGTGGGCCTTCGTGGCCTCGCCCGGGCGCAGCATCTGGATGTGGCACGCCATGGTAGGCATCACCGGCCCGCCCGTGTTGGGGTTGGTGTACTCCATGATCACGCCGTCGAACGGGCTGCCGTCCACCTCCGGGGCCAGTCGTTGCAGCGTCTCCCACGTCTGCTTCCACGGGTAGTGCAGCAATGGCGAGTGGGTCGTGGCCCTGTTCTCCCACGTTGGACGCAGGGTGCCGGCTCCGTAGCGGGTAAGTGATGAGTCGGTGGGTTCGGTCACCGGCTGCACGTCTTCGGGGTAGGGCTCGTAGTACACGGCCTCCAGCATGTGGACCAGCGGTATGTCCAGGCCGTCGAGCCAGATGATGGGATCGCCGGTGTCGTTGGCGTGGTCATGCCAGGTCCAGTTTGGCGTCAGCACCAGGTCGCCGGGGTACATGGGAATCCGGTCCCCGTTGACCGTGGTGGAGCCGCCCTGGCTTTCGATCATGAAGCGCAGCGCGGCCGGGGTGTGACGGTGGGCGCGCGCCGCCTCGCCAGGCATTACGATCTGCAGGCCGGCGAACATGGAGTTGGTGGTGGCGATGCGGTTGAGGCCGGGGTTGAGCAGCATCAGCACACGGCGCTCAGCGTCAGCGGTGCCTATGAGGTCGCCAGCCCTCAGGGCCTGGGGCTGCAGGTCTCGCCATCGCCACAGGAAAGGCAATGCCTTGCTCTTCGGTTCGGCGACCAGGGCCTCTTCCTGCACCAGCCACAGTGGCGAGGTGCCGATGCCCCGCAGGTCGTCGTAGAAGCGCTCCAGGGTTTCCGCCGTAGCTGCTGAACTCGATAGCATCACTGCCTCCGAAATCAGTTGGAATTGTCTTCGTTTCGCGGCCCGCGCCACTCGGCCAGCTGCGCTTCGAGGGAACGCTGGCGCAGGGCGATGGTCAGGTCGCCGCGGGTGCGCTCCAGCACGGCGCGCATGGCGTCGGTGGTGTGTCGGAGGCCGCCGGTTACGGCCTCGGGGAAGTCGACGGTAACCAGGACGCCATAGATTTCGTCCATGACTTCCATCAGCTCTTCGCACCGATCCACATTGTCCCGGCGCAGAGAGTCCAGGATGAAGCGACGCAACTCACCGATGACCTCGGCCATGCCGTTGAGGTATGGCGAAGGGTCGATGCCAAGTTTCTCGGCTGATGGAATGTCTTCGCCCGAGATTACTGCGAGGGTGATGTTGGCCTCGGTGAACTCCTTGCGGGCATCGTTCAGGAAGCCGGCGTTGTAGATCAGGGAGTTATTGGTGCGGATGTGCTCGGCGTCCTGGAGGCGAGACTCGGCCGACTTGATCAGCCGCCGAGCTTCCTCGAAGTCGGAACGGTGGACGGCGCGGATGGCGTTGGCGGACGAGCGAATCACCTCGCGGGACACAGATAGACCCACTTCGCGATCGCTGTTGCGGCTCGTCAGCTGCTCGATGGCACGGTTGCCGATTTCCGCAAGGTCGGGGTTGTAGCGGGAGGGCATTAGACACGTCCTCCGGCGGCCTCAATGGCCGCGGTCATCTGGACCGCCGCTGCCTCCGGCTCTTCGGCAGAGGCCACGGCGGCGGTCACACAGATGGCGTCCGCGCCCGCTTCCACCACGGGCGCTACGTTGCCCAGGTTGATGCCGCCGATGGCAACCAGGGGAGTGTCTCCGGCTATGCTCTTGGCCTCTCGCACCCGCTCCGGCCCCTGCGGATTGCGGGCCACGCCTTTGCTGGTGGTGGCGTAGATCGCGCCGAAAGCGACGTGGTCGGCGCCCATCTTCTTGGACTCCGCAATCTGCTCGAACTCACGATTTGACCGGCCCAGCACCTGGTGCGGTGCAAGAATCTGTCGCGCCTTCGCGACTGGAAGGTCGGTCTGGCCGACGTGAAGTCCCCCGGAACCGACTGCGGCCGCGACATCGGCGTGGTCGTTGATGATAAGCAGCGCGTCGTTTCGCTCACACAGGTCCTGCAGCGCCGTCGCCAGTGGCAGCGATTCTCCCTTGTCCCGCAGCTTGTCGCGAAGCTGCAGCATCCGCGCACCTCCGTTGACGGCTGCGACGGCAATATCGTAGGGGTCTCGGCCGCCAGTGACCTGCGGGTCAATGATGACGTAGAGACCCCGGACCTGGTCAGCGTTCTCTCGACGGATTGCCGCGCTTATCTGGGCGGCCAACTCTTCCAGCGAGTTACGGATGCGCCCTGCTATTTCCCACGGGATGGGACTGGAGGACTCGTTGATTTCCAGCTGGGACAGGAGCAACTGCGCCGTTGCGATTGCGGTCAGCGCTTGCTCGCCACTCTGCGGGGGCGCCTCCTCGGGAGCGTCCAACGCCAGCGGCGAGGGAAGCGAAGGCAGCAGTTCCGACAGCCCGCGATGGGCGGCGGTGGCTGTTGCGACCGGAGAAGACCCGACCGCGCTGAGGCAGTGGTGAATCATCGAGTAACGGCTGTGTCCGTCGCTGCTCACAGGTCAAGCCCCTTGGGAGTCTCGCCCGAGCGGGCGGCGTCGATGTTGTCCCGCACTGACTGGGGCATATCCACTCCGAATTTATCGAAGGCGGATTCCACGTTGCGGCCGATGTTGCGCGGGTCCTGGTAGTACTCGGGGGAGCGGTGTTCGCTACCCGGCGCGAATTGCTCGTGGACCGACGCCACTGTCTTGCCCATGGCGAACGACGACATCCTCCGCGCCATTTCGCTGCTGCCACAGTGGGAACAGACTGCCGTCACTTCGCTGCCGATGGAGCGCACGAAGAAGGAGGATACCCGCCCGCAGTCCTGGCAACGGTATTCATAAATAGGCATATTGATTCCAGGCTCCTTCCCCTACCTGGAGGTTCCGAAGTCGAGAGGTCAGTCTCCCTTGATTTCCCGCCGCATACGGTCGAAGTCCGGGGTGGTCTGGCCGCCCATTTCCCGCTTGATGCGGCCCATATAGCTGTCGACGCTGGCCGCGCTGTTTTCGTCCACATCGCGGGCCGTCTCGCCGCTGGGAACCCAGTTCAGGCTGTCGCCCCAAGATCCGCGAAATGAAAACGAAGACATTAGTCGTTCCATGTCGGTCCCGCCACACTCGCGGCACTCGACCGTCCGGTCGGACGACCAACTGTAGACCAGCTTGGAACTGACGGAATTGCATTCAGCGCAACGGTACTCGTAGACAGGCATACGTCCGCCATTTTAGCATGGCCGGCCGGACGCGAGTTGAATAGGGCCGAACACTGGGAATCAACAACAAATTGCTCCCTGCCTATGAATCTGCGACGACCGGAAGCCCCTACACCCTGCTGTATAATGCGGCAACTAAAGCCATCGTAGCCGAGGTGCCGCAATGACTATGTCCATGTCACTCTTTCCCCAGGAGCGACAGCCCCTGCTGATGATCATGGACGGCCACGCGATGGTGCACCGCTCCTTCCGCGCCATCTCCACCCAGCGCAACCTGACCAGCAGCGTCACCGGCGAGGACACCACCGGGGTCTACGGGTTTGCCAACGTGTTCCTGCGGGCGCTGCAGGAGTGGAACCCCGTCTATTGCGCCATCGCATTTGACACCTCGACGCCGACCTTCAGGCACCTGCAGTTCGAGGAGTACAAGGCGCAGCGTCCGCCTTCTCCGCTGGAACTGCGGCCCCAGTTCGACCGGGTGAAGCAGCTGATGGCCGCCTTCGGAGTACCGGTGTTCGAGCTGGACGGCTGGGAGGCCGATGACGTCATCGGCACCCTCACTCTCCAAGCCGAAGAGGCAGGCGTAGACTCGGTGATACTCACCGGCGACCGCGACACCTTCCAGCTCATCTCACCCCGGGTTCGGGTTGATTTGGCCTCCAGCATCCAGGACCGCCGAGTGTATGACGAGGCGGAGCTGGCTGAGCGCTATTCCGGCCTCACAGCCGCCCAGCAGCCCGACTTCAAGGCGCTGGTCGGCGACAGTTCCGACAACATTCCCGGCGTGCCCAGGGTCGGCCAGAAGCGGGCCGCGACCCTGCTGGGCGACTACGGCAGCCTTGAGGGAATCTACGAGAACCTGGAAGCCGTCAAGCCGCCAAGCGTCAAGTCCGCCCTTGGCGAGAACCGCGAGCGGGCTTTCGAGAACCGCCGTCTGATGACCATCGACCGCAAGGCACCCGTGGACCTGGACCTGGAGCGTTGCCGCTTCTGGCGATATGACCGCCGCGACGTAGTGTCTCTGCTGACCGAACTGGAATTTTTCAGCGTTGTCTCCCGCGTGCCGAGTCCCGACGGATCGGACGTCGCTGAGTCGGACGTCACTCGGGAGCCGGAGACGGCAACCGACTACACCGTGGTACTTGCCGCAGAACAACTGGACTCGATGATTGCGGTCATTGAGGAGACGGGCAGTTTCGCCTTCGACACCGAGACTACTTCCCTCGATGCTATGCAGGCTGACTTGGTGGGGCTGTCCTTCGCGACGGCTCCGGGCCGGTCGTGGTACGTACCTGTCGGCCACCGCGATGGAGAACAACTGTCGCTGGAGTCGGTCTTAGCCGCTGTGCGGCCGCTGTTCGAGTCAGCGGACATCGCCAAGTGTGCCCACAACGCGAACTACGACATGACCGTCCTGACCAACCATGGCGTCAGGTTTGCAAACGTAGACTTCGACACCATGATTGCCGCCCACCTGCTGGGCCGCAGCTACAACCAGCTGGGACTGAAAGACCTGTCGCTGAACGAGCTGGGCCACGAGATGACCAACATCAAGGAGCTAATCGGCTCGGGACGAAAGCAGATTACATTTGACCAGGTCGACATCGAAGCCGCCGCGGAATACGCTGCCGCCGATGCCGACATCACCTTCCGGCTGCGGGACGTCTTCGAGCCGCAAGTCCACCAGCAGGACCTCCGCGGCCTGATGGACGACACTGAGCTGGCCTTACTGCCAGTGCTGGTTACCATGCAGCGGCACGGCATCAAGATGGACTCCGGCGTGCTCCACGAGATGTCCGCGGATATGTTCCAGCAGTTGGGCCGGATTGAAAACGAGATCTACCAGTCCATCGGCCACACGGTGAACATCAACTCGCCGCAGCAGTTGAGCAACTTGCTGTTCCAGGAACTAGGGTTGCCCAAGACCAAGCGCACCAAGACCGGCTGGTCCACCGACGCCAACTCCCTGGAATCGCTGAAGGGAATGCACCCGGTGGTGGACCAGATTCTGGAGTACCGGCAGGTCTCCAAGCTCAAGTCCACCTACGTCGACGCCCTGCCGGAAATGGTGAACCCGGTCACTGGTCGGGTGCATACCAGCTACAACCAGACCGGCTCGGCCACTGGTCGCATATCCAGCAGCGATCCCAATCTGCAGAACATACCGATCCGAACTGAACTTGGACGCCAGGTGCGCCGCGCCTTCGTGGCCGAAGGAACCCCCGTCTGGCAGCTCTTCTCCGCTGACTACTCTCAGATTGAGTTGCGGGTGCTGGCGCACTTGTCCCAGGATCAGGGACTGCTGGATGCCTTTCGGCGCGGCGAGGACATTCACAGCGCCACCGCCTCGCTGATGTTCGAGGTGCCGCTGAACGAAGTGGACTCAGAAAAGCGGCGCATCGCCAAGGTGCTGAATTTCGGCGTCATTTACGGCCTGTCGCCCCACGGCATCTCGCAGCAGACCGGCTTCACTCGCGAGCAAGGCCGGGAGTTTATAGACACTTACTTTGCCAAGTATCCCGGGATCAGCCAGTACCTCGAAGCAGTCAAGTCCCAGGCCCACGCCGACCATTACGTCGAAACAGTGATGGGACGCCGCCGCTACCTGCCGGAAATAAACAGCCCGAACTTCAACACCCGAGGCTCGGCGGAGCGTATGGCGATAAACATGCCAATCCAGGGCACTGCGGCCGACATAATGAAGCTGGCTATGGTGCGGGTCCAGCGCCGCCTCGACGCTGATGAAATGCAAACAAAGATGCTCCTCCAGGTTCATGACGAACTGGTCTTCGAGACTCCAAACGAGGAGCTGGACGCCCTGCGGGACCTCGTGTTCGACGAGATGCCCGCCGCCATGGAGCTGGACGTTACCCTCAAGGTCGACGCAAAGTGGGCCGGCAACTGGGGCGACATGGAGTAGGAGAGAGGCTTTTCGCGAAGGTTCGAATCGGAGAGGAGAAATGGGTGTTACCCAGGTGCAGGCGACGATTTTCGGTGAAAAAGAAACGAGGGAATATACGTTCATGGTTGACACTGGTTCGACCTATTTGGCTCTCCCGATGGAAGAGATAGAGGCGCTTGGCTTGGACGGCGGCGACTGGGGATCAGTCAGGCTGATAAGTGCCACAGGCCCGGTCGAAGTTGATACTTATTTTGCGAGGTGGGAATTAATGGGAGAGAGATTCCGTGCGATCATGGTCCCGTCTGTTTCTCCTCTTCTGGGCTACGAACTGCTACAGAACCTGAGGGACAAAGTGAACCCGGTCACTCACGTAATCGAGAAGGTGGCGGACGACGAGATTCATCCACCATTCCAGTTGTAAGCGAGCTCAATTGATGGAACTTATTCGCAGCCTCATATTTGTTCCCGGCAACCGTGCCAACATGCTGGAGCGAGCCCGCTCCTTCGATGCCGACGTCATCATGGTGGACCTGGAAGATTCCGTGCCTCCCGGCGAGAAGGTCAATGCCCGCGATATGGCCCGTGATTGGGTGCCCTCTCTGCACGCCGAAGGCAAGCGGGTCATGGTGCGCGTCAATTCACTGGATACCGGCCTCACCCGCGCCGAACTGGAAACCGTGGTCTCGCCGGCGCTCCACGGCATCAGCCTGGGCAAGGTCGAGTCGGTCCGGGACCTGCGCACCGTCGACCGCCTGCTTGGTCCGCTGGAGGCTGCCGCGGGAATGGAAATCGGCTCTCTGCGCATCATCCCGTGGATAGAGACGGCCAAAGCCGCGTGGGATGCCCGCGCCATCGCCGAATCATCCCGACGGGTGGTTGCCATCGCCTTCGGCGCCGAGGACTTCACCAACGACATGGGCATCGAGCGCACCGACACGGGCGAAGAGGTAGCCGTACCCAGGGCCTGGGTGCCGGTGGCGGCCCGGGCCGGTGATGTTGGAGCCCTCGATTCGCCCTTCGTCCGGTTCCGGGACCCGGACGCTCTGCGGGAGGACGCGGGCCGCGCGAGGCGGATGGGCTACACCGGCAAGTTCGCCATTCACCCGACCCAGCTCGAGATTATCAACGAGACCTTCAGCCCCTCCGACGACGAAATCGAGTATGCCCGCCGTGTCGTCGAAGCATGGGACGCCGCGGAATCCGGCGGGCGCGGCTCGCTGGCGCTGGACGGCCGGATGGTCGACGTTCCCGTGGTCAAGCGTGCTCAGAACCTGCTGGCGCTCGCCGAGTCCATCGGCAAGTCCGGTTAGAACCCGCTGGTCCGTATGTCAGACCGCATCATCCTGGAAGGCATGCAGTTCTACGGCTACCACGGCGTCAATCCCGAAGAGCGCGTGCTGGGGCAACGATACGTGGTCGACCTGACCGCTGACCTGGACCTGACTCCTGCCGGACTGTCCGACCGGTTGGAGGATACGGTCAGCTATTCCCACATATACCGGGCTGTCAGGGCGGTGATGGAGGGAGAGCCCCGCAACCTGCTGGAGTCCGCAGCGCAGGCCATTGCCGACCGCGTACTGGCCGAGTTTCCGGTGGAGTCCGTGTCCGTAACCGTCAAAAAGCCCAATCCGCCCGTGCGCGGCTCGTCCATCGAGCTGGCCGCGGTGCAGATACATCGCACCCGTTAGCAGGTACGTTTGAGGCCGTAGAGGTGGGAGCATGAAAGTCCACGACTATCACGACGGCAATCTCCAACTGCAGGAGCGCTTCGATACGCGAAGGCTGGCAGACCGGCTCAAGGACAGGGTAACAGAGACCGTGGGCGACGAAGCCAGGGCAATCATTGAAGAAGCGAGGATGTTCTTTCTCGCCACCTGCGACGACCGTGGCCTTCCAACGTGCTCCTATAAGGGTGGAGACCCCGGTTTCGTTCGGGTAGTGAGCGATTCGACGCTCGCGTTTCCCAACTACGACGGCAATGGAAAGTACCAGTCAATGGGCAATCTGCTGCGAAACCCCAACGTGGGCCTGCTGTTCGTCGACTTCGAGGGTAGCCAGCGCCTGCGCGTCCAGGGCGTGGCTCGCATCGAGGAAGACGACGAACTGCTGTCCGAGTACGCTGAGGCCCAGTTCATCGTGAGAGTGGACATCACCGAGGTCTACAAGAACTGCCCCCGATACGTCCACAAGTACCGTTTCGTGGAGCCGTCGGAATACGTGCCCCATCACGACCTGGAAACGCCACAGCCAGCATGGAGAAGCAGCGAGGAATTGAAGGACGCGTTGCCCCGCAGATAGTTGGCTAGGCCTCCTACCTGGCCTCGCTGAACGGCTCCCGGGCAAAAATTCGCCGGACTATCGGCTCGAAAAATTCCAGCGGCAGAGACTCATAGTCCGGATCAAAAGAAGACTGGTCCCAGCGATGGCAGAAGTCCACCGTGTCCTGGTACCAGGGATGGTCGAGATATGCGTCTCGAGCGTTCCGGTCGCCGCCCGTGTGGTGGGCGTAGTAGTAGCTCTGGAACAGCCCGTGGTGCCTGACGATCCAGTAGGTCTTCTCTGAAACATAGGGGCGCAGGACCGAAGCAGCCAGTTCGCTGTGGTTGAAGGGTGAAAGCAGGTCGCCTATGTCGTGCAACAGGGCCGCAACGACCATTTCCTCATCCGCCTCGTCCCGGTATGCCCGGGTGGCGCTCTGGAGGGAATGCTCAAGGCGGTCAACCCTGTACCCCGAAAGCGACCCGGCCAAGCCGCGAAGCTGCATCAGAACGCGGTCGGCGGTCCCTGCAGCGAACTCGGATTCCAGCTTTTCCAAGAATTCGTAGTCATCGCGGGTACCCTCGGCCATGCTGGTGAAGGCCACGGTTTCGTGGGTGTTGGTCATTTTGCCGCTCGTCGCCTGAATTTTGGCCCGAGAACGATTAGGATATATTCCGATTTTACCATCCTGGCATTGCGAAGGACCATTCGAGGAGAATTCAGCATGGCTGACGCGAAAAGACTGGACGGGCGCGTCGCCCTGATTACAGGAGGAGGGCGCGGCATCGGACGGCAGATAGCCTTTGCCTATGCGGCGCAGGGAGCCCGTTTGGCGCTGTCTGCCAGGACCTCCGCAGAGTTGGACGAGACGGCGGAACTGGTGTCCGGCCAATTCGGCGCCGAGGTCATCACCATCATCGCCGATGTTGCCAGCCGCGAGCAGGTGGACGCCGCAGTGTCCCGGACACTGGAGCACTTCGGCGTTATCGACGTGCTGGTCAACAACGCCGGCAACATCGGCCCCGTGGGACGGGTGTGGGACAACGATCCCGAGGACTGGGCCCGCACCATCGCGGTACACCTTATGGGTGTGTTCTACGGCTGTCGGGCCGCCATCCCGTCAATGCTGGAGCGAGACTGCGGACGTATCGTCAACATGTCCGGTGTGGGTGGGCCAAACACGAGCGCCTACGATGCGGCCAAAGTCGCCATCGTCAACTTCACGGAGAACCTGGCCCTGGAATTGGCGGATACCCCAATCACGGTGAACGCAATCAGCCCGGGCTCTATCCACACCCGCATGTGGGAGGAGACCCGCGACTTGTCACTGGCTATCGGCGACATGGCGACCTACGAACGTGGCGTGCAGGTGACGTCAGGACAAGGTGCGTCCATCGAGCGCGCAGCAGAGCTGGCGGTCTTCCTCGGCAGCGATGACTGCGGAGCCCTGTCCGGCCGCCTCATACGGGCCTTCGCCGACCGTTTCGAGGACTTTCCCGGTCGTGTGGACGAGATAATGGACTCGGAGGCATATCTGCTCCGTCGCGTCGACCCGGACCGACCTTTCCCCACGTCTCCGTCGTACCCGACACTGCCAATTACCGACCCGTAGAGGACTCAAAAGCGCGTGTCGTTCTTGAACAAGCCAGTGTTCGTGTGCTACCCTTACCGCATGTTTGAGACGAAAAATCAGGCTGCGGCAGAGTTTGTCGGCGGCCACTTCAGAGAGATAAACGCTATGCGCTGCCAGCTATGCCTCAAGTCCGGAATGAGCGGAAATAACGTCAGCCATTCCAACAGGCACACCAAGACCCGCTTCAAGGCCAACGTCCACAAGCAGACTCTCGACCGCAACGGTACGCTTGTCACCGTCAAGATATGCAGTCGCTGCCTGCGCTCTCTACACAAGTCGCCCAAGGTCCGGAAGGCCTTCTCCGCCCTGAAGTAACCTTGGTTGCGCCTCGTTTTCGCTGCTTTACCGCGGCCAGAGCGTTAGCTTGGTCGCGGACTGTCTTTATTGGCAATCCTGCATCCAGCCAAGGGTCGTGACGACGGACGGCACGGATAGACCACAATGAGGTTGAGGTCTGAGCCCAAGGCATACGTTCTGCGGGTGAAAATCAGAAATTCGGCTTGGCCGTCGCCGAATTCATCGAATTGCTGGACCGCTAAACCAACCCGGCAAGGCAGCCCCGCATTCCTCTCATCGCCTCCGGCACCGTTTCCTGACTGTTGAAGATGGCGCTCCCAGCCACCAGAATCGTTGCCCCCGCCTTCGCCGATTCCTGCGCAGTCCAGTCAGACTTGATCCCGCCGTCCACCTCTACTTCGGTGGCCAGGCCGGCGCCATCGATGATGGCGCGCAGCCGACGTATCTTGCCCAGGCTATCCGGTATGAACGACTGTCCGGCGAACCCGGGGTTGACTGACATTACCATTACGATGTCCAGCAGTGGCAACACTTCCTCCACCGCCACCACGGGCGTACCGGGATTGATGGCCACACCGACCTGGTTCCCTCGGTCACGGACGCTCGCGACCGTGCGGTGCAGGTGGCGGCAGGCCTCAGCGTGGACCAGCACCTGGTCGGTGTCGGACTTGATGAAGGTATGAAGAAGGTTGTCCGGCTCCTGGATCATCAGGTGAATGTTTAACGGCAGGTGGGTTGCGGCCCGGATGGCATCTACCACCACCTCGCCGAATGAAATATTCGGTACGAACAGTCCGTCCATCACGTCCACGTGAATCAGGTCGGCTCCGGCCTCGGTGGCCGCCTGCACCTGCTCGGCCAGCCTTCCGAAGTCCGCCGAAAGCACCGACGGCGCGATGAGCACCCTGCCCAGGTTGTCGCTAGACGCCATCGCCCGCCTCCTCCAGTACTTTCTCCGCCTTCGCAAGGGCCTCGGCCACCCGGCGAGGCGCGGTGCCGCCTGGGATATCCCTCGCCGACGCTGAAGCCATCGCGGTAATGCCGTAAACGTCGTCATTGAAGTGGGACGAGAACCCCTGGTATTCGTCCAGTGGCAACGCCTGCAGCGCGATGCCGCGTTCATCGCAGAGGCGGCACAGGTCGCGCATGATGCCGTGGGCCTCGCGGAACGGCACACCCTTGCCTACCAGGTAGTCGGCCAGGTCGGTGGCCAGCATGCCACTCTCCCCTGCCAGCGACTCGACCCGCTCTGCCTGCAGCTCGAGGCCGGGCAGCATAGCCGCGAACACCTCGATGGTTGTCTGCAGCGTGTCCACCGTGTCGAAAAATCCTTCCTTGTCTTCCTGCAAGTCCCTGTTGTAGGTGAGGGGCAGACCCTTCAACGTTGTAAGCAGGCCCATCAGGTCGCCGTATACCCGCCCTGTCTTGCCTCGCGCCAACTCGGCGAAGTCGGGGTTCCGCTTCTGCGGCATGATGCTGCTGCCCGTGGTGAACTCGTCGGCCAGGCGGATGAACCCGAACTCGCCGCTGGCCCACAGTATCAGCTCTTCGGACATGCGGGAGAAGTGCATCATGCATAGCGCGGCCGCGGCCATGAACTCCACCACGAAGTCGCGGTCCGACACCGCGTCCATGCTGTTGGCGCTGATGCGGGAGAAGCCCAGTTCCCGAGCCAGGAACTCGCGGTCGGTGGGATACGGCACGCCGGCCAGCGCCCCGCTGCCCAGCGGTAGCACGTCGGCACGGTCGCGACAGTCGTCCAGCCGCCCGATGTCTCGCTCAAACATTTCGAAGTATGCCAGCGTGTGGTGGGCGAAGAGCACCGGCTGCGCCCTCTGCAGGTGCGTGTAGCCGGGCATCACAACCGTTTGGTACCTCCGCGCCAGTCCCAGCAGCGCCCGCTGTACTCCCCGCAGACCGGCGACGGCCTCCGCGATGACCTCCCGCGAGTACAGCCGCATGTCCAGAGCGATCTGGTCGTTGCGTGACCGCCCCGTGTGCAGGCGTCCGGCCGCTGGCCCGATGAGCTGGTGCAGCCTCCTCTCGATGTTCATGTGCAGGTCTTCCAGCGAGGCGTCCCAAGGAAACTCGCCGGACTCGATTTCCTGCTTCACGTGTCCCAGGCCGTCCACGATGGCGGCGGCGTCATCGTCGCTGATGATGCCCTGACTTGCCAGCATCCGCGCGTGGGCTACTGACCCGGCTATGTCCTGTCGGTAGAGGCGGCGGTCATAATGGATGGAAACGGTGTAAGCGGAGAAGTCAGTCATACGGCAATCCACTATAGCGTGATGCCCGGCGCCACTCAAGGGCGGCTATGATATGCTGGCGGAAAATCGACCGCGTCCCGGCAACGGCGTTGGAGGACCTGCATGGTAACGCAGAAGCCCGAGCGCAGACTAACCTACGAAGACTACGCCAAAACTCCTGAAGGTGAGCATTGGGAGCTGATAAATGGAGAGCTGATAATGCCGCCCTCACCAAATGAGGCACACCAATCGGTGCAGGCAGGACTCGGGGCTCTAATGTATACGTTTGCTCGAGATATGGAATTGGGCAAGGTCTACTTTGCCCCCTTCGATGTCGTCCTGTCTGATACAGACGTCGTTCAACCCGACTTGATTTTCATTTCGAGACTGCGGCAGGACATCATCACCGAAGACAACGTGCGTGGCGCGCCCGAACTGGTGGTGGAAATTCGCTCTCCGTCAACCGCCCGCCAGGACTGGACGGTCAAGCGCGAGCTCTACGGCCGCCACGGTGTCCTTGAATATTGGCTAGTAGACCCTGAAGCTGCCAACGTCACCGTTCTTCTCCTGGGCGAGGGCGAGTTAAAAGTCGCAGGCGTCTACGGCGAAAGCGACTCTTTGACCGCGACGGCCCTCGCAGGATTCACCGTCGAGTTGGCCGACATTTTCCGCAGCTAGCAGAACCCACCTTCCTCGGCCCATTCCACCCACGAGGTTCCGCCATGACCACCCTCGCCCGCGAACGGTGCGTCGCCTGCCGCCGTGATTCCCCGACTGTTACAGAGGAGGAGATCGCCGCGCTGCACCCGCAGACGCCTGACTGGGAGTTGATCGATCGGTACGACGTACCCAAGCTCGACCGCACCTTCCGTTTCCGCGACTTCGCTGAGGCCCTGGACTTCACCAATCGTGTCGGCGCAGTGGCGGAAGAAGAAGGCCACCATCCGCTCCTCACCACCGAATGGGGCAGAGTGAGGGTCGCGTGGTGGACCCACAAAATCCGCAACCTGCACCGCAACGACTTCATTATGGCCGCCAAGACCGATGAGATTTACTCTGTCATCTCGCCCAGCGTGTCCTAAAACTGCAGAGGGGCCGGAGGTCGAGTCTCGCAATCACAAGGCCAAAGGGATCAATTCAGACGCCCTCAACACCGGGTCGCGGGTCACCAGTGGAACGCGGCGAACTATACTGGTCGCGGCAATTAGCTCGTCGGCGGGTTCGCTTCTGAAATCAAGCATCGTCGAAACCCGGGCAACGGCTAAGTTGACGGGCCATACGTGCAGCCTGCTGAGCGCACGGGTTACAGCAGGGTCATCGAGGTCCAAGCCGATACGGTCCAACTGTACAAGCTTGCTCAGTTCCCACAATACAATGGATGAAATCGACCATGGTTGGCCTTCCAGCAATTGTTGTTCATTGGGGCTAAGTTCACCAGTTACCGCGAAGACTACCATGTGAGTATCAGGATTCAGCATCCCAGCGTACGCCCGTCGAAAAAATATCGCCCTTGATGGTAACCTTGCCCTTGAGGCTGCCTATCAAATCGGCCCATTGTTGCTCGTAAGGAAGGAGCCGGGCTCCAGGCCTCCCATGCTTGGTGATTATGATGCCATCTGCATCCAGACTATCCAGTAATGAAAGACATTGCTCCTTGAATTTGGCCGCGCCGATTGTTCGCATGGCGCATCCCTCTAATCTTGTGGATAAATTACATGACCAGTCATAAATTGTGTCCAATATTATGCTCTTATCAGGGAGAGTCCTTGCCATGAGAGTGACCCACCGCCTGGCGTCGCAATCGCTTGCCGCCATCCCATCCGAGGCCGCCTGGGCCGAGGCCATGGGCTATGACGCACTGTCCAAAAACGAGACGGCTCACGACTCGTTCATCCCGCTCACGCTGGCCGCCACCTCGACGACCCGCGCCATTCTCCAGACCAGCGTGGCCATCGCCTTCCCCCGTTCGCCGATGATCACCGCCTACACCGCCCGCGACCTCCAGGACCTGTCCGGAGGGCGGTTTCGGCTCGGGCTGGGGACACAGGTCAAGGGCCACATCGAGCGTCGCTTCTCCACATCTTGGGAATCGCCCGGCCCAAGACTGCGGGAATACGTGCAAGCCCTGAAGGCCATCTGGACCGCTTGGGAAACGGGCGAGAAGCTGGACTACCAGGGAAAGCACTACCAGTTCTCGCTGATGACGCCCTTTTTCAGCCCCGGCCCCGGCGAGTACCCGCCGCCGCCCGTCTTCACCGCTGCGGTCAACGCCTACAACTGCCAGGTGGCCGGAGAGGTGGCCGACGGCCTGATGCTGCACAGCCTGACCTCCCCCGAGTACGTGCGCGACGTGGTGCGTCCCGCTCTGGCTCGCGGTGCGGAACGGACAGGCCGTGATGGAGAAAAGATAACTGTCAGCGGGGGTGGCTTCCTGATCACCGGTCCCAACAAGGCGTCGCTGCGGGCGGCCCAGGCCGAGGTGCGGCGTCGAATCGCCTTCTACGCATCCACCCGCACTTACCACTCGGTGTTGGCTCCCCATGGATTCGAAGAGATTGGCCAGCGCCTCCACGAGATGTCCCTCCGTGGCGAGTGGGCCGAGATGGGAGAACTGGTCAGCGACGAAATGCTCCACGCCTTCGCCGTCTCCGGGGAGTACGACGAAATCGCCGGAGAGTTCGCCCGTCGCTATGGCGGACTGGTGGACGAAGCCAGCTTTACCCTCTATTCCGAGCGGCCCCCAGACGAGACCGAACTGCGGCGAATTGTCCGAGACTTCCGGGAGTTGTGAAAGTCATGGCCGGAAATGCAAGTCACGCCCACCTTGTCGGGTCGGTCCCCCTTGCCGACTCGGAAACGGTCTTCCGTACAGTCTGCGCCGAGCTCGGCACCCACATGCGGCGCATACCCGACGGCGAGACCGGAGAGCGCATCCGCTGGATCTGGTTCCAGCGCGATATGTTGTGGAACCATCCGGACCTGGAGGAAGATCCCGACGCAGGCCTCTACGCCGTCTACCAGTGGGACGGCAAGTTGCTGCGCGAAACGCCCTATCTGCGCATCAAGCCCTCGGTTGATCCAGACAACCTGCACTTCCCCACGGGATACGCCGAAGCGGCGGCGGCTTCCTACGCCACCTATGCCAGGTTGCGGTCCGACGGCGTCATTAGCCCTGACACCCGTTTTCAGGTGTCGCTGCCTACGCCGATGTCCACGGGCTGCATGTACGTCAGCCAGGCCTCACGTGACGCCTACCTGCCGGCCTACGAACGCTCCCTGACCGAGGCATTGGACGGCATTCTCGCCACCGTTCCTCACGACCGGCTGTCAATCCAGTGGGACGTCTGCCAGGAGGTGCTGCTCTTTGAGGACTACTTTCCCTATCGCCCGGAGGACTACAAGGAGCAGGTTTTCGGACTGCTGTCGAGGCTGGGAGGGCACGTACCCGAGGGCGTGGACCTGGGCTACCACTTGTGCTACGGCTCACCCGCCGATGAGCACCTCGTGATGCCAAAGGATATGGGCATCCTCGTGGAGATGAGCAACGGCATTGCCGCTGCGCTAGGCCGCAGGCTGAACTTCCTTCACGTGCCGGTCCCCAAGGACCGCACGGATCTGCGCTACTTTGAGCCGTTGCGCGACCTGACCCTGCCCGACAGCGCCGAGCTCATCCTGGGCCTGATTCACTTCGACGACACGGAAGGCGACGCGGCTCGAATAGCCGGGGCGAGGGAGTTCGCGCCCATGTTCGGTGTTGCCAGCGAGTGCGGCTGGGGACGCACAGACCCGCAGCGGGTGCCCGGTCTGCTGACCAGCCACCGCCTGGCAGTGGAGCTACTGAACCGCGGAAACTAGCTCAGGCATAAAGGAACTGCCACTCGATGCTGCCCAGCCCGAGGCGGAGTCGCCGAAAACCCTCCGTGTACTCGATCCCGGTCAGATCCCGGTGTCGGGTGGCGTTGTTGCTTATACGAGACAGCCGTTCCTCGGTGGTGGCTGGCGACATCTGGCTGGCGTGGGCCTCCAGCGACAGAGTCTTGGCTTCCAGATAGTCGCCGATCTCGACAAAAACGTCCGGCGACTCGCTGCCCCACATATAGGCCTGCTCCACCATGTGCGGTTCCAGCCCCCCCTCGGTGATCTGCTCCGGAAAGTGCTGGTAGCTCCAGGCGTAGGTGAAGGCCGCGTCCAGCGCCACTCGCCCGCTCATCCGGTGGTCGCGGTGGGTGTGGCTGGTGCTGCGGTACGGGTCGATGCACATTATCAGGTCAGGCTTGTACTGCCGTATCGCCCGCACCACCTGACTGCGGAACAGCATCGTGTCCTCCAGCCCGCCGTCGGGGTAGCGCAGGAACACGACGTCCTTGGCGCCAACAATGTTTGACGCGGCACGTTGCTCCGCTTCTCGGGTGGCCGCCAGCTTCTCCGGGGTCATGTCCCGCTCGGAAGAGCCCTTGTTGCCGTTGGTGCACATCACCACCACGGCCTCGGTTCCGAGCTCTCTGACCCACTTGGAAAGCGCGCCTCCGCAGCCGCCTTCACAGTCGTCGGGGTGGGGAGTGACCGCCATGGCGACTTTGGGAGCGGTGGTTACTATCTCGAAGTCTGCCCCGGAGTTGCCTGCCTGCGACGTGGGACCGGACATGCCGAATTGGGTGTTCCGCAGCATTGATGTTTTCCTTAACTTTTACTCTTAGCGGGCTATGACCCTAGCCAGCGCCAACGATTCGAATTTCGTTTAGATGCGGCCGGAATTCTCGGATCGCCTCTGCCTAGGCATTGTATTAACTGCTCGAGGACATCGCGGTCCTGCGGGCGAACCTGGACATCGTCCAGAATAGCGCCGAGTTTCCGCGTCAGTCCAGGGATGTGGCTGACTTGGTCGGTCGGCGCGTTGGAGGAAGGTTTAGGAGCGGCGGTCAAGTCGTCACATACTCACGACGTCGAGGACTATCCCCCCATCGTGACCGTCCGGCCGTGGTCGGTGGCTGCATATCGGCCCGCTCGGCCGGGGATGCGCTCCAGCCAGCCGAACTTGGAGCGGGCGGCGTTGCGCAGGGTCTGCGTGAAGCTGTTTGCTCGACGCCATCCCGCCAGGTCGAACAGCTCACCCAACTCGTCGGAAGTTACCCCGTCCGCGCGGAAGAAGCGACAGGCGCCCTCGGCGGCCACCACCACTCGCCGCATGTCTCCCATCGGGTTCAGGTTCTGGCAGAATGCCACGAAGTCGTCGCGGGCCGCGGCGGAAAACGCTTCAAGGAAGAGACCGTCGTCATCCGGATCGTTGGAGCTGGGTAACGGCGCGTTGGACGCTCCATTGGTTGCCGGTTCCGTGGGCAGGTGCATCCGCATTGCTTCCGGTGGTGTTCTGTCTGGGGATTGAGAGTGGGCGGAGCCATTGGGCTGGGCTGGATTGGGCGCGTGGTCGCTGGATGCATCCCTACTTTTTTCCACTGAATCGCCCCTGCCATTGGTAATGGTCACGTCGGGCGCAGTGAACGAAGCGGCGACCGAGCCGGCCCCGTGAAGGATCATGCTCAGCACCCTGTTGATGGCGTCGAAATCGTCCGATTCGAGTGTAATCTGAGTGCTGTTGGGTAGCGATATGGTCAATTTCACCATCTTTCACCCATCACCTCCGGCCAGTACGCTACTGCTACACACGGGTATCATACCCTGTCTCCACAGATTATGCCAAGTACCCGCATTACCAATTTCCCCCTTTGGGCCGTTGGCGAAGTCCATCGGAAAAACGCGGGTATGAAGGCATTGCACGATGGAAAGGGCAGAAGTGTAGCCCGGGAATGAGTGCCTAGACGGTCTGCTTCAGGCGTATGGCCAAGGAACGGGTCATGCCCGGAACGGCCGCTAACTCGTCCACAGCCGCTTCCTTGATGCCCTTGAGTGAGCCGAACCGGCGCATCAGCATTCGCTTGCGCTTTGGCCCGATGCCGCTGACCAGGTCCAGCGGCGAGCCGAGGCTGCTCTTGCTGCGCAGGTTTCGGTGATAGGTGATGGCAAATCGGTGGGCCTCGTCGCGAATCCGCTGCACCAAGTACAGCGCCTGCGAGTCCCGCGGCAGGATGATCGGCTCCGGTGTGTGCGGCACGAAGAGCCACTCGTTTTCCTTGGCCAGCGATGCCAGGGGGATGTCTTCCAGTCCCAGCTCCAGCATCACCTCAAGAGCCGCCGAGAGCTGGCCCTTGCCTCCGTCGATCAGCACCAGGTCGGGGATCGCTGCCCATCCGTCCTGCGCCGGTGGAAGGTCCGGGTCGTCATTTACCCCGGACTTCGAAGCTTCCAATGCGGCTTGGCGGGCTGCGGCCAGCCGCTTGAAACGGCGGCGTAGCACTTCCCTCATGCTGTCGAAGTCGTCGACCCCTTCCACCGTCTTTATCTTGAAACGGCGGTACTGGGAGCGCTTCGGCTGGCCCTCCTCGAACACCACCATGCTGGCCACGGTGTTGCTGCCCTGGATGTGCGAGATGTCGTAGCACTCCATTCGTCGCAGCGGCAAGGGCAGCGACAACTCTTCCTCCAGCTCCGACATCGCCTGCTGGATGATATCCAGGTTGTCCAGCCACTTGATCCGGTGCTGTGCCAACCCCTGCCTGGCGTTGTCGGCTACTGTCTCCGCGAGCTGCTTGAGCACCCCGCGCTGCGGCCGAGTTACCTGCACCGCTCCGCCGCGGAGACCGCGCAGCCACTCCGTCAGAAGTTCCACGTCCTCCACCTGATGGTGGGTGACAATCCTGGGCGGGATGGTGAGCGCCGAACCGTAGAACTGCTTGATGAACTGGCCTATCACCACGCCGGGGGTCTCGTCCTGCGCTCCCTCCATGAAGAAGTGCTCGCGCCCGATGAGCTTCCCCTTGCGGATGAAGAAGACCTCCACCCACGCATCGCTCGTTCCCTGCGCCACGGCGATGACGTCCACGCCGGCCTGCCAAGCATGGTTGCCGCCAGCCGCCGGGTTGGAGTCCACCTTGATGCGCCGCTCCTCGGCCACCCGTTCCACGGCCTTGATCCGGTCCCGCAGCACCGCCGCTCGTTCGAACTCCAACCGCTCAGCGGCCATGGACATGTTCTCTTCCAGGTCGTCGGTGACAGCGTCGGTGTCGCCCTCCATGAACATGATGACCTGGTCGATAACCTTGGCGTAGTCTTCCTTGCTGGCATAGCCGGTGCACGGCGCGACGCACCGGTTGATGTAATACTCCAGGCAAGGGCGAGGATCGGTGCCTGTGATGGTCTTGGTGCATGATCGGTAAGGGAAAAGCCGCTTCACCAGGTCCATGGACTTCCGCACCGTGTTGGCGGTGGCAAAGGGACCGAAGTAGCGCGCCCCGTCCTTGGACACACGGCGCGTGATGTAGACGCGGGGAAATTGCTCGTTCAGGTCGATCTTTAGGTACGGATAGGTCTTGTCGTCCTTGAGCCGGGCGTTGTATCGGGGCTTGTAACGCTTGATCAAGGTGTTTTCCAGAATCAGCGCCTCGGCCTCGGTGTCAGTCACGATGTACTCAAAATCGTGGACGTGGCCCATCATCCGGCGGGTCTTGTTGGCCTGGGCGGAAGGCGACCCGAAGTATGATCGGAGGCGGTTCCGCAACACGCTTGCCTTTCCGACGTATAGCACAGTACCCCGTGCGTCTTTCATCAGATAGACGCCGGGTCGGTCCGGTGTGGCTGCCAGACGTTGGGAAACCAGAGGGAGAGGCATGAAGAGGCCGCCCGGTTTTGATTTACAGGACGACGGCGATCACGATCAGGGCCGCTACCACCAACGTGGACAACACGCCTATGCGCCGTAGTTCCGCACCGACGTAATTGTACGCCGCCGGCCGTTCGCCGCGGGTTCGCGGTCCCCTCGCCTGGGCCTGGGTCGCCGGCTGCTGCGCGGGACGCTCCGCGGCGCCGGCTGCCGCTTGTGTGTTCGTTGCCCGAGCCTGCGTCGTGGCGGTCGAGGTCGCGCTCTCGGCAGCCTCGACGGTAACTGCCGCCGTTCCACCGTTCTGCTGCGCCTGCGGTTGGGTCGCCGCCACCGGGACGCCAGTGGGTCCTCGCTGTCCCCGCTTTCTGCGGCGACTCAATTCACCCTGCCGGGACGCTACCCGGCGAGACTTTCCTGCCATAACAATACACCTCCCACGGAGGGTACGGACGCCGGTCGGTTCCTTCGGTTTGGTTGCCGACGGGATGAGTTCCGGCGATTATTTCAAATGATACTTATCAACTATACCAGCAATCGTCCCAAAAATGCAGTGCTCCGGTGCTCCGATTGTTCCACTCCGGTGGCTGTCCGATGAGAGGCTATGCAGACTAGCAAAAGAGGCGCACCCTCCGTGCGCCCCTCGAGTCTCCTGCTCCTTGCCAATGGTTCGCTATGCCCGGGGGTGGCTCTTCTCGTATTCTTCCCGTACGTAGGGGCTGGTCAGGTGAGTGTAGACCTGGGTGGTGGAAATGCTGGAATGTCCCAGGAGTTCCTGGACATGCCGGAGCGAGGCGCCGTGTTGCAGAAGGTGGGTGGCAAAGCTGTGCCGGAGGGTGTGGGGCGTGATGTTGGCCTGGATTCCCGCGGCCTGGGCGTAGTTCTTGAGGATCGACCAAACCCACTGCCTGGTGAGCCGCTCACCCCGATGGTTCACGAACAGCGCCGTCTCCTGCTTCCGGTTTCCCAGCATCGCGATGCGGGCGTTGCGCAGGTACTTGACCAGTTCCTGCAGCGCCTTGGGGTACAGGTGAACGATTCTCTCCTTCGACCCTTTGCCCAGGCAGCGAACATATGACTCCTCGATGTTCACGTCGCCCACGTTCAGCGATACAAGTTCGCCCACCCGCAGGCCGGTGGCGTACAGCAGCTCCAGTATTACCGAGTCCCGCTGGCCCTCTTTGGTTCCTGGCTTGTAGCTGACTTCCAGCAGCTTGGTAATTTCCTCTTCGGTGAGATACTTCGGCAGGGACCTTCCTACTTTCGGAGTCCCCAGCGACTCCGTCGGGTCTTCAGTGATGATGCCATTCTCTGCCATGAACCCGAAGAACGACTTGACCGACGCCACCTTACGGGCCGTGGTGGCGTTGCGGTACCCCTTTCGCTCCTTGAGGTCGGTGATGTAGAGGTTCAGGATGTCTATGTCCACTCGAGTCCAGTCGAAGGCGTTATTGCTGGTGCCGGGTCCGCCTCCGTTCCTGTCGAGGAACTCCGAGAACTGGGAAAGATCGTTGCGGTAAGCGTCGCAGGTGTTCTGGGAGAACCCTTTTTCCACGAGGAGTTGCTGGAGAAAAGCAGAAATAGTGCGGTCCATAAGCTCGTATCCTTTCGCCGAAGCGTGAAACAGATGGACAAGTCATCGCGGGTGGATGCCTGTCCAGTACTGGGAAGGATACTAGCACAGTCCACATAATCCTATAAGCTTGACGCCCGTGCGGAATTTGTGGATTTTGTTCAAAAAAACCGTCCCCTTCACACCCAGTCTGCAAACACCGATATGGCAGTTGAACCCTCGGTCCGCCTGTGACGAAAAACGAAGAACCCCGGCACGTCCGAGGCTCTCGCTGAGGTTATTTCGTTTCTGTGAAGAGGGCTAGGTCGCCAGCAGGACCGTGCCCGTTGAAGACAGGGAACCGCCCGTCCCGTTGACGATAGCCGTCCTGGCCGGGTCATTTGGCGAACTCTTGCTCTTCACCTGACGTTCACCGCATTCGCCCCTCAGTTGCCTCACCGCCTCCACCAGCAGGAAGATGCCGTACATCCCAGGGTGGGTGTACGACAGCCCACCGCCGCTGGTGTTCAGCGCGAAGTCGCCGCCCGGCGCGGTTCGCTGGTTTGCCACGAAGTCGGCCGCCTCCCCGCGCCCGCAGAAGCCCAGCGACTCCAGCGTGACCATCACCGTGTAGGTGAATGAGTCGTAGATCATCGCTAGGTCCAGGTCGTCGTGCTTCACCCCGGCACGGGCCATGGCCCGTGGCCCCGACTCACGGGCCGGGGTGATGGTGTACGAGGGCATCTGGCTGATGATGTTGTGGTCGTGCGACTCGCCGCCGCCCAGTACCCAGACCGGCTGCTTGCGGCAACTGGCCGCGCGCTCCGCCGTGGTCACGATTACTGCCGCGCCGCTGTCGGTGACGAGGCAGCAGTCCAGCAGGTGGAAGGGCCACGACACCCAGCGGGAGTTGTGGTAGTCGTCGAAGCTCATCGGCGTTTCGTGCATCTGCGCGACCGGGTTCAGGTTGGCCCACTTGCGGGTGGCCACCGCTATCTCCGCCATGCCCTGCCGGGTCTTGTCCTCGCCGTATTCGTGCATGTAGCGGGTGCAGGCCAGCGAGTAGTTGATAGGAGCTCCGATGATCCCGTACGGCGTCTCGTACTGCGCCGCCGGCAGGTTTCCGTCTGCTGGAACCCGCACCCGCGTCGAGCGCCCCGCCTGCCCGTGGGTTATCAGCGCAGTCTCGCAGTACCCGGCCCGTATGGCCGCAATGGCGTGGGCCACGTGAATGACGAACGACGAGCCACCAACGTATGTGCTGTCTGTGAAAACCGGCTCGATGCCGAAGTACTCAGCGGTTGCCAAGGTGGAGAAGCCAGCGGTGAGGACGCCGTCGATGTCGCTCATTTGCAGTCCGGCGTCTTCCAGCGCGTTATAGGCGGCCTCGGCATGGTGCTGCAGCGACGACTTGCCGGGCACGTTGCCCATAACGTCCGATTCAGCAACGCCGACAATGGCAATATCCCGGGCAGCGGATGAAGTCACGACCAACCCCCAATAGCAGGTCCGGATTTACGGACGAATGTCCGCCCGATACTACAACACCACCGCCTGCGCCACAACCCGAGATACTCGGCTCGAGATGACAGGCGATAGCCGACCGGAGGCTGGTCATTGGTGGTAGATGGCTCTGGGGCAGAAAATTTCCAGGGCGTGTAAATTTTGTAAAGTCGGCGCGATTCGGCTCGGGATAGAAGAGCTCCGCAATGAGGGCAGCAACAATGAGGGCGGCAATGCAGTCAACATATAAATCATGGTAGAGGGGTGTCACAAGGGTTGGCAAGGGGCAAATGTCAGCAGCGGGATCCCTTGATTGTCGCCGCTGTCGGGGTGCTTGCTGATTCCGATGAATGGGCGTTCCTTCGCTTCCGGCAGAGTGGCGGCGGCGGTCGGCTCAGTAGAAGGCTCCTCTGAACCCCCTGAATCCCGGAGCGTGGAACAATTCCATTGCGTTCGACACTTTGCCAGCGGGATGACATAAAGTGTAGCGTGATAGAATATGGTTTTAGTCACGATTAATATCCCAGAGGGGCTATGCCAAGCAACTTCTGGATGATAACCAACAACGAGGCGAATTTCAGGGTCACACAGAACCTGGGATTCTCGGTCATGGGACTCAAGGCCCAGCACCGCCGCAAGGTGCAGCGCATAGCCGACGGCGACCGCATCCTGATGTACGTCACTCACCGTCGCCGATTCGTTGCCACCGCCACCGCCACGTCGGACTATTTCGAGTCCGACGATGCCGTCTGGGAGAAGGAGGGCCGGGCCGGCTTTCCCTACCGGGTCAGGATACGCCCGGAAATCGTCCTGCCCGACGAGCAGTTCATGGACGCCAATCTCATCGCGCCGAGGCTGGAATATGTTAAGCGCTGGGCCCCTGAAGATTGGTACATGGCCTTCCAGGGCAACCTGCACCTGCTGCCCAAGAGCGACTTCCTGCTCATTGAAGAGGAGATGAAGAAGCTCCATTACGGCAAGGACTACGAGCCCACTCCCATCGTACCGACCCGGACGCAGACGCGACGTCGTCGTTCCGGCAGCCGCCCGAGTCAGTCGCCACCCCGCCCCGGCGACCCAGCGGAGCGCCCTGCCCCCCAGCGTTAGGCCCGCCCCGAGCCGCTGTACTCTCAGGTGCCGTCGGGAACTGCCGCTTTGCGCCGGTGATGAGGGACGCTCTCCAGCGTGATCTCTTGACGCGCCGCGGAGATTTCCCGGAGCACGTCAGCATCCTTCTCTGCGATTGCCGCATCGGACAGCGCCGCATCTGCCTCCGGTCCTCCGATGCGTCCCAGCGCCCAGGCCGCATGCCCCCGCACCAGCGGGTCTCCGTTTCGCAGAGCCAACGATAACGCTGGGACGGCCGACCGCTCGCCGGCGTTGCCGAGAGCCACGCAGGCGTTGCGCTGCATGCCCACCCTCTTCGCCCGCATTATCGAAGTGCCCGCGAAGCGTTCCAGGAAGTCCTCCTCTGATATCTCCAGCAACTTCACCAGGTCCAGGGATGCCAGGCCATCGGTAGACGTCGGACTCGACACCCGCCCGGTATTGCTCCCGGCAGCGGGGAACGGAATAGGCTGGTCGGCCGGCCGCGCCATGCGGTTCACCGGGCAGACGTCCTGGCAGATGTCGCACCCGAACACCCAGTCGCCGATCATCGGCCGCAACTCCCGCGGGATCGCCCCCCGGTTCTCGATGGTCAGGTACGAGATGCAGCGGGTGTTGTCCACAACGTATGGCGCGACGATGGCCCCGGTGGGGCAGTCGTCGATGCAGCGCACGCAGTTGCCGCACGACTTCTTCAGTGGAGCGTCCGCCTCCAGCTCCAGGTCGGTGATTACCTGCCCGAGGAACACCCACGACCCGAACTGCGGGGTCAGTATGTTCGTGTTCTTTCCGAACCAGCCGATGCCCGCCCGGTTGGCTGCCGCCCGGTCCAGCATCGGCCCGTCGTCCACGTACCACCGCGCTGCCACGGTCGACCCAAGCTCCAGTTCCAGCGCGCGCACGAACTCTCGCATCCGCCGCTTCATCACCCGGTGGTAGTCCCGCACCCAGGCATACCGCGCCACCCGGCCCGACGTCGGGGCGACGCTCGCATCGGCATCTTTATCCGACCAGTAGCTCAGTCCTAGGCAGATAACCGACCGCGCCCCAGGCAGCAGCTCCGACGGAGTCGTCCCCCGCATCACCCTCGACTCCGTGTACCACGGCAGCCCGTCCATCCGCCCCTCCCGGACGCGCTCCAGCGCCGCCTCCCGGTCGGCTGCGAATTCCTCCGCGCCGGTAACCCCAACAAGGTCAAACCCGCACTCCAGCGCGCGAGCAAAGATGGTAGCCTTAAGCTCACTCATAGCGCCCAGATGATAGCGCGAAAGCTATAATCCATCCATCCAACCAGAACCCCAGGAGCCTACCGATGCCCCTCTACCGCTGGAACCCGGACAACCTCGAACCCGTGACCGCCACTACCTTCGAGTCCGAGCAGATTCTCGAAGAAAAACTGCAAGACCTGTTACGTGACAGGCCTCATGTAATAGAGCAGGGGCTGTTCGTCGTCAGGGACGAATACAGTAATTGGGAGGGTTCCTACCGAAGCATAGACTTGTTGGCGCTAGACGCTGCAGGATCTCTTGTGGTAATCGAGTTAAAGCGGACCCAAACCGGCGACTACAGCGAGCTGCAGGCAATTCGATACGCAGCTATGGTCTCCAACATGACATTGGATCAAATAGTTGACGCCCATCGCATCTACTTGGACAAGTGGGGCATACAAGAAAATGCCAGGACCCGGGTTCTGAATCATTTGGGCGTTTCAGATGACCCTGAAGCGGAAATCGACACTGAACGGCCAAGAATAATTCTGGTCTCGGCTGGGTTCTCCACGGAGTTGACTACAAGCGTTCTGTGGCTGCGCGACGGAGGCATGGACATTAGTTGCGTCAAGTTACAGCTGTACAAGAGTAACAATGAACTGTTGATGGATGCTTCTCAGGTCATCCCGCTGCCGGAAGCGTCCGATTATCTTGTAAGGGTCCGCGAAAAAGAGGAAGTTGAGAAACGTCAGCGCCGAGCTTCCCAGGTAGAAAGGATTCAGGGCGGCGAAGCCTTCATCGATGCAATCGAGTTGGTGAGGGAAGAATTTAAACCAATGTTGCGGCAACTCCATGGATGGGCCGTTTCACTGGAGAGCGAAGGCTTGGCCATTCTCGAAACCAGACAGGGTAGTGTGAACACCACCTTGAGGGCTAGCTTGCCAACGGCAAATGTGTGTTTCGCCATTATTTGGCAAGGCAATGGCGTGGGAAGTTGTCAAATAAATCGCAACCCCATTAGTAGCCGGGCTCCAAAGGCTAATGAGCGGATAGTGCAGATTCTCGGGGAAGAGGATTACAGCGGGTTTGCATCTGCGATGCCTCCACATGGCTTACTCGACGCCCTCACCGAAGCCTACCGCGAGGCCAACGGCCGACCGCTTACAGCCCCTCCCCCTGGTACCGCCCCCGATAGCCCTCTGCCGGCGGAGTAGCCAGCCGGAAGAACACGACCTGCGCCAGCCGTGCGTCACGCTGCAGCCGGAAACCGTCGGCGTGGTGCACCGTCAGCAGCGACTGCGACCGCCCGCGGTAGCCCGCGTCCCACACCGCCGTGTGCAGCGACACCCCGCTGCGCAGCAGGCTGGACCGTGGACGCCCCAGCGCCATCACGTCATCCGGCAGGCTCACGACCTCGTTGAAGGTCACCAGGTACGGCCCCTGCGTTAGCGATATCCACTCGTCTTCGTCGTATGCCAGCGGCTGCATTTCGGACAAGACCCGGCTGTCGTTGGATGCGCCAAGCTGTCCCGGCGTGCCGAACCGCGCCACTTCCCGCACCGACAGGTCGAACCCGTTGGGCTGTAGTTGTATCGCAAGGTCCACGTAGTCTTCGATCAGGGGCGGGACGCCATAGATTAGGCGTGATATATCTTCGCGGTTCAACGGATTTCCCGGCATGAGCAAATGCGAAGGGGCGCACCATTGTGCGCCCCTGATCCTTCTTGGTGTGTTGCTGCCGACGGTTGCCCTAGTCGTACATGAAGTCCTGCATGTCGGCCGGC
This sequence comes from Dehalococcoidia bacterium, assembly GCA_965261355.1. Taxonomy (GTDB): domain Bacteria; phylum Chloroflexota; class Dehalococcoidia; order Lucifugimonadales; family UBA3495; genus VXOI01. The sequence continues at coordinate 2,771,831 of OZ253464.1, forward strand.
AGGGGCTTCTCCTCGGGTATCTCGGTAATGATGGCCTCTGTGGTTAGCATCATCCCCGCGATGCTGCCTGCATTCTCCAGCGCGGAGCGGGTCACCTTCACCGGGTCGATGATGCCCGCCTGGATCAGGTGGGTGTATTCGCCCAGCTCTGCGTTGAATCCCCAGTCCCCCTCGCCAGCCCGGACGCTCTCCACCACCACCGCCGCTTCGTAGCCCGAGTTCTGGGCGATAAGCGACAGCGGCGCGCGAAGCGCCTCGCGAACCAGCCGCGCACCCAGGGCCTCGTCGCCCTCCAGCGATGCGATCACGTCGTTCAGCACATGTCCGGCTCGAATCAGCGCTACGCCGCCGCCGGGCACGATGCCCTCCTCGATGGCTGCCCGGGTCGCCGACAGCGCGTCCTCGGTGCGCGACTTGCGCTCACTGACTTCCGGCTCAGTGGCCCCGCCAACCTTGACCACGGCAACACCGCCGACCAGCGCGGCCATCCGCTCTTGCAGTTTCTCTCGGTCGTAGTCGGAGGTCGTCTCTTCGATCTGCACCCGCAGCTGGTCCAGCCGGTCCTTCACGCCCTGTTGAGGCCCGTGCCCCTCGATGATGGTCGACTCGTCTTTATTGGCTATGAGTCGGCGGGCTGTGCCCAGGTGCTCGAACTCTGCGGCGTCCAGCTTCAGGCCTCGATCGGAACTGATGACCGTGCCGCCTGTGACGATGGCAATGTCTTCAAGCAGGGCCTTGCGTCGCTCGCCGAAGCCCGGCGCCTTGATGGCAATGCAGTCCAGGATGCCCCGGGCCTTGTTTACCACCAGCGTCGACAGCGCCTCCCCATCAACGTCCTCGGCTATCAGCACCAGTGTGCGCTTGCCTGCGCCCACCATCTTCTCCAGGATGCCGATGAGGTCGTTGGGGGAACTGACCTTCTGGTCGGTCAGCAGAAAATGGGGATTGTCGATGGCCACTTCCATCCGCTGGGCGTCGGTTACGAAGTGCGGCGAGAGATACCCTCTATCGATGCGCACGCCTTCCACGAAGTCCAACTCGTCCGTAAGGGACTTGGACTCTTCAATGGTGACCACGCCGTCGCGGCCCACCTTCTCCAGTGCGTCGGCCAGTTGCTCCGCTATTGCTTCTTCGTGGGCCGACAGAGCGGCAACGCGGGCGATCTGCTCGCGATTCTCGACTGGGATGGACATGGCCCGGAGCTCATCCACCACCGCATCCACGGCGGCCTCGATTCCAGTGTGGAGCTGCATGCCGTTGGCCCCGGCGGCCACGTTCTTGAATCCCTCGCGAACCATTGCTTCGGCAAGCACCACGGATGTTGTGGTGCCGTCGCCGACTGCGTCGTTAGTCTTGGCGGCCGCTTCCTTCACCAACTGCGCACCCAAGTTCTCGTACGGGTTCGCCAGTTCCACTTCCTTGGCGATGGTAACGCCGTCGCTGCACACCACCGGGTTGCCGAACATCCGGCTCAACATCACGTTGCGCCCGCTCGGGCCCAGGGTCAGACCGACGACGCGCCGCAATTGTTCCACGCCGCTCAGCAGGCTTACTCGGGCTTCTTCCTCAAAAGACAGCTGCTTATCCGCCATCGTTGGCTCCTTGATTAGTTTCTATAATTGGTATCCCGGGTTCGTGGGAAATGACCGGTTTGCAGTTTGCGAAACCAGTCGGATTAACGCACAAAAACATATTAAAATATGCGCCAACACGGTGGGATTGTCAACAGCAATTTGGCAGTCGCTATCCGCGAGTGCCAATGCGATGCCCCCGGCAGCCGTCACGCCTTCTGGGCCATCAACCCCAGCGGCCAATTCCTCGACGCTGCCGTCCGGCGCCCGCAGGATGGTCCGAATTCTCAGGATGGTCCGAATTCCAATGACGGCCCATGATACACTTTGCTATACCGCATTGTTTCAACCGCGACTTGCCTGTCACAGGCTATCGGCCAGCCTGTTTGCAAATCAGGCCAGCAGATAAGGAGGCCGCCAAAGGTGCCTTACTCCGCTGAAATCAGTCGGCTCAACCCGACCTGCTTCCTCTTCTTGGTCATCCAATGTATGACCGTGCCCTCCTACTCGGCGGATTGCGTTAACCGGATAGTGGACAACCTCGTCCAGCGCTGTTCTCGTGGCATGGACATACGCGACTATTTCCACATTGGTCTGCTGGGTTTCACTACAGGCGGGTTTCTGGGTATGGGTGGAATAAAAAACACGTACACCCTCCCAGGGACCACTCCAGAGCGGCCTTTTCTGCTCATCAGCCAAGTAGCGGAAGAGGCCGACATCGAAGAAAAGCGAGTGAAAGAAGTACATGGAGAGGGAGAGGCGGTTGAAGTTACCAGAAGAATGCCTGTCTGGTTGCGACACCTGAATGGCGGTTTGGACCCGATGCGCGGGATGCTGGAGGCGATGGAGCCCCCGCTAAGAAAATGGGTAAACCAGCACCCTGATTCCTATCCGCCGGTTGTTGTCATCATTTGCGACGGCTATGCCAACGACGGAAATCCTTATCCGGCGGCGGAGCGCATCAAGGCCCTGCAAACCAACGACGGCAACGTTCTTCTTTTCACCGTACATCTTTCCAATAGAAATCGGACGCGTCCCACTATGTTTCCCGCCAAAGAAGACGGCTTGCAGTCATTGGGCGAAAATGTGGACGATGCCAGGATGATGTTCCGTATGGCGTCCGTGCTTCCCGACTCCGTCCGTTGGGCGGCCGCGGATATGGGCTTGGCGGTGGACGAACTTTCCCGAGGATTAGTGCTGAACGCCGATGCCGTAGCTTTGGCCCAGTTCCTCGACATCGGAACCCGTGGTCCATCCAACCTGCGCTAGTCCCGCGGCGAACTGCGAGAACGCGATTCAACAATCAATCCGGCTCATTCCTTCCTGCTTGGAAGAGCATGGAGGCATTGGATACCCCCTCTCTCCCCTCGACGCTCCCGGCCAACTCGCCGATGCTTCGACCGAGGCCTGAGTGCACTGCCGTCGCGTCCAGCTCCGCCAGCGGGATCAGCGCGAAGGCTCGCAGGTGCAGCCGCGGGTGCGGTATTTCCAGGTGGGGGAGTTCTACCTTCCGCGAGCCGTAGAGTAGTATGTCAACGTCCATTAGCCGGGGTCCCCAACGCCTACCCGGCTGACGCCCCACCTCATGCTCAACCTCCTGGCAGACGGTGAGCAGCCCCTCTGGTTCCAGCGTAACGCCCACCTCGGCTACACAGTTCAGAAATTTCGGCTGCTCGGTGACTCCCCACGGCTCGGTTTCATAGACCCTTGAACACCTCAGCAGCCGTAGCCCCTCCGCATCCGACAGGAGCCGCAGCGCGTTCCGAAGGTTGGCCTCTCGGTCGCCCAGGTTCGTGCCCAGCCCCAGGTAAGCTGTCTCTTCGCTCACGCGTTGTCACCCCAGTTTTCCGGCCGCCAGCCCCGAACGATGGCGTCGGATACCTGGCAGACCCGCTTCATCGCATGCACGTCGTGAACCCGCACGATGTCTGCTCCCCCGGCGATAGCCAGCGCCACGGTGGCCGCCGTGCCCTCCACCCGTTCGTGGGGTGGCAGGCCTCCCAGCAGCCGACCGATGGTCGACTTGCGCGAAGTCCCGACCAGCAGCGGCAGCCCCAGTTCCCTGAACCGGCCCAGTTGTCGCAGTACCTCGATGTTCTGGTCGGCAGTCTTGCCGAACCCGATCCCCGGATCGACCACGATGTTGTCGAGTGGCACGCCCGCCTCTATCGCCGCCGACACACTTCTCTCGAGGCTGCTCAGAACATCCTCCACGAGGTCGTCGTATTGATGCCCATGCTGGTTGTGCATCAGTACAAGCCCCGCTCCGCGCTCCGCGGCAACCGCGGCGATGCCCGGGTCCGCCTTCAGCCCCCAAACGTCGTTTATGATGGAGGCACCGGCGTCCATTGCAGCCCTGGCCACCTCCGCTTTCCAGGTGTCAACGCTGACCGGGATCGAGACTCGCGCCGCCACCGCTTCCAGCGACGGCAGCAGCCGCGCCATCTCCTCCGCTTCCGACACCGACGTATGCCCTGGGCGCGTCGACTCCGCGCCGATGTCCAGGAAGTCCGCTCCTTCCTCCTCGAAGCGCAGCGCCCGCTCTACGGTCGCCCCCACATCGCGGCCAAGCCCGTCTCCCGAAAAGGAATCGGGCGTGACGTTTATCACGCCCATCACGTAGGTGCGCCTCCCCCAGGATAGGCGCTCTCCATTGGCGACCGCCAGTTCGGTAAGCGACGATAGTCCAGTCGGCATATCCGGAGCCTGCTTGCAGGGAATCCCAGTAGAGAAAAATCGCAATCCAATCTTATCACCGCGCATGGCGCACAACTTGGATGCGCGATAGAATGCCCGGAGTCGTATTTCGAGCCTGGCTCGACGCCACCGGCGGATTTCAGGACAGCGGGTCAGGGGGTGCCACGTGACCGCGGAACAGAGGCAGATTGACCGGCAATTGGAAGAATTGGATTCCATGCGCCGCAAGTCCCGCCTGGGCGGCGGCCAGGACCGGATAGACCAGCAGCATCGGCGGGGCAAGCTCACCGCTCGCGAACGGCTGGAACGGCTGATGGACGAGGGTACCTTTCACGAGCTGGACCCATTCGTCACTCACCGCACCACCGACTTCGGCCTGGGCGACCGCCGCCCGTTGGGCGACGCCGTGGTGACTGGCTACGGCAAGGTGGAAGACCGGCAGGTCTTCGCCTTCGCCCAGGACTTCACCGTGATGGGTGGCTCCCTGTCCGAGGCGGTCAGCCAGAAGATTTGCAAAGTGATGGACTTGGCCGCCAAGGCCGGCTGCCCGGTCGTCGGCCTCAACGACTCCGGCGGCGCCCGCATCCAGGAGGGTGCCCTGAGTCTGGCCGCCTACGGCGACATCTTCCTGCGCAACACCCTCTACTCCGGAGTGGTGCCCCAGATCACGGTAATCGTGGGTCCATCTGCGGGCGGCGCCGTCTATTCCCCCGCCATCACCGACTTCATCTTCATGGTCAAGGACATCGGGCAGATGTACATCACGGGCCCGGACGTGATCCGGGCAGTGACGGGAGAGGAGGTCAGCCACGAAGACCTGGGCGGCGCGGCAACCCACGCCACCCGCAGCGGAGTGGCCCACTTTGTCTGCGAAACCGAAGAAGAGTGCATCAACGAGGTGCGCCATCTCCTCGGTTACCTGCCCAGCAACAACATGGACGACCCGCCCGAAGATCCGGCCGACGACCCCGCCGACCGCCGTGAGGCCGACCTACGCTACATGGTGCCCGACGACCCGAGCCGTCCCTACGATATGCGCGATGTGGTTTACAAGGTGGTGGACCACGAGGAGTTCATGGAGGTCCACCAGAACTACGCCCCCAACATAGTCGTCGGCTTTGCCCGAATGAACGGCAAGCCCGTGGGCATCGTTGGCAATCAGCCCGCCTACCTTGCCGGAGTGCTGGATATCGATGCATCGGTCAAGGCGGCCCGCTTCGTTCGATTCTGCGATTGCTTCAACATTCCGCTGGTGACGTTTGTCGATGTCCCTGGCTTCCTTCCGGGTGTCACACAGGAGTATGGTGGCATCATCCGCCACGGCGCAAAGCTGATTTTCGCCTACGCCGAGGCCACGGTCCCCAAGATCTCCGTCATCACCCGAAAGGCTTACGGCGGGGCCTACATCGTTATGAGCAGCAAGCACCTGCGCTCCGACGTGAATCTGGCCTGGCCCGGCGCAGAGATCGCTGTGATGGGCGCGGACGGGGCCGTCAACATCATCTATCGCGACGAAATCTCCAAGTCGGAGAATCCCGATCAGACTCGCACGGAACTCATCGACGATTACAAGGACCGATTCACCACCCCCTACATCGCCGCCAGCAGGGGGTACCTGGACGATGTCATAGACCCGGAGGAGACCCGCCCGCAGATAATTCGTGCCCTCGAGATGCTGCAAACCAAGAGCGACACCATGCCTCCCAAGAAGCACGGCAACATTCCGCTTTAAACCGGCAGGATTGAGGCCAAAACGAAAAGGGGCGGGTGTTCATCCTCGCCCCTTGGCTTTTACCCTCACTCGGCCGCATCCGGCTCTGACTCCAGCGGCAGCAACTCCCCCGTAAGCCGTCGCCACCGGTTGCGTTGCTCTCGCGTCTCTATCGGGACCGTGCGAGCGGGCAAATCGCGCAGCGCCTCCAAGTCAGTGAGGAGTGCCTTGGCGTCGTCGATTGAATCCGCGATTGCATCAAGTCCCATGTTGTCTTCGTAAAAGTTTATGTGCAATTTCTCCATGGCATCGTACAATCGCCTTAAATCGGGCCGTTCCCACTCTGTCGTCAGCTGATAAGCAACATCGTTCAGCAGCCGGTGGCCCCAATGGTTCCACCCCCGCTGCTCGGCGATGGACTTAACGGCCTCGGCCACCGCTCCCCAGCCCTTCTCGGACGCCTGAACCCGGTCGCCGGCTCTCAGATACTCGTCCGCCCTTCTGATGAATTGGCGGCTCAGCTCGGCGTACTTTTCCGATTCCGAATTTGAAGTTTCCATGCTCTTTATTCTGCCTGCCCCTATTTGGTCATCTTACCATCCAACCCCGGTGTGGGATGGCAATCTGGTGTAGAATTTGAAAAAACATCGATTTGGAGGGGTTATCCATGAAGTTCGGCCTCTTTTTCCAGTTGCCTTGCGCTCCCGACCAGACTCCTGAGCAGCGCTACCAGGATACTATCGCCCAGGTCCAGTTGGCCGACGAGCTGGGATTCGACGCCGCATGGCTGGCCGAACTGCACTTCAACTCCCGCTTTTCCGTCATGCCCGCCCCCATGGTAATCGGCGCGGCGATGGCCCAGACCACCAGACGCATCCGCATCGGTACTGCCGTGCACCTGGTGCCGTTGCATCAGCCCATCCGGCTGGCCGAGGAAGCAGCCGCCTTGGACGTCCTGTCCGGCGGGCGGTCCATCTTCGGCATCGGACGCGGCGCGATTCCCACCCACTTCGAAGGCTACCGCGTCGATCAGGAGGAGGCCCGCGAGCGTTTCACCGAAGGGCTGGAGATGGTGCTGGGAATGTGGTCAGAGGACGATTACAGTTATGCTGGCAAATACCACCAGGTCGAAGGGATCAACATCGCTCCGAGGCCCATCCAGAAACCCCATCCTCCTGTGTACATCGCCTCCAACAGCGCCGACACCTTCAACCTCGTTGGCCAACTCGGGCACAACATCCTGGTGGCCCCCACAATCGTCACCTCCCAGGGAGCCCTGACCGGCCTCGAGACCTACCGCTCGGAGCTCGAGAGCAACGGCCACGACCCGGCCGACCGCGACGTCAACGTCACCGTGCACGTCAACGTCGACCATGACGAGGCAAAGGCCCGCGCCGGCTTCGAAAAGACCATCAACAATTATCTGGGCACCCTGCGCGGCGGCTCTGGCCGTGGCTCGGCCCGCGCCCAGACCCTCGATTACGAGACCGTGCTCGACGAATACGCCGCCGTAGGTACTCCCGAGCAGGTAGCTGAGAAGCTGGACAAGTTCAAGGGTATGTACGGCCCCGACGGATTCATCTGCTGGTTCAACACCGGCGGCATGATTCCCCACGATGACGTGAAGTCCTCAATGAACCTCTTCGCAGAAGAGGTCATGCCCCACTTCAGCTAATGAGTTCCCTCTCCCTCCGCGGGAGGGCTGGGTGGCGGCTTATACCTGAACAGCTACCATGACGAATAGAAGACAGATTTCCGGCGAGTCCCTCTTCGACCGTCAGGGGCGCATCGACGCAGAGCGCAACGCGCCCCTGGCAGAAAGGATGCGCCCAAAGACCTTCGAAGAGTTCGTCGGCCAGGAACAGGTCGTCGGCCGTGACCGAGTTCTTTTCAGGGCCATCGCCGCCGGCCGTCTGCCCTCGTTCATCCTCTGGGGACCGCCCGGAACCGGCAAGACGACTCTCGCCCGGCTCGTCGCCACCGCTACCCAGGCCGTCTTCGAGGCTGTCAGCGCTGTCACCTCGGGCGTTGCTGACCTCCGCCGCATCGTGGCCGAGGCCCGCGACCGCCGCGGCATGCATGGTCAGGCCACCATTCTCTTCGTCGACGAGATCCACCGCTTCAACAAGGCCCAGCAGGACGTCATCCTACCCCACGTCGAAGACGGCACCGTCACCCTCATTGGAGCCACTACCGAGAACCCGTCCTTCGAGGTTATTGCCCCCCTGCTGTCCCGCAGTCGAGTCTTTGCCCTGCAGAGCCTGTCCCCTATGGAAGTCGAGGCCATCGTCGCCCGCGCCGCCGCCGAACAGGAACGCGGCCTTGGAGACATGGGTGTAACGGTAGTGCCGGACGCCATGGCCCACCTCGTAAACATTGCCAACGGCGACGCCCGAGTCGCCCTCAACGCGCTGGAGACTGCGGCCTACGCCACCGCCCTAGACGCCGACGGAGTTCGACTCATCGACCTCGACACCATTGCCGACGCCCTCCAGCGCCGTTCCCCGATGTACGACAAGGCTGGCGACAGTCACTACGACACCATTTCCGCCTTCATCAAGTCGGTGCGGGGCTCATCGCCCGACGGCGCACTCTACTGGCTGGCCCGCATGATCGAGTCAGGCGAGGACCCCATGTTCATCGCCCGACGCCTCGTCATCCTGGCCTCAGAGGACATCGGTCTTGCCGACCCCCAGGCACTGGTCGTCGCGGTCGCAGCCCAGCAGGCTGTCCACTTCATCGGCATGCCCGAGGGCCGCATCCCCCTTGCCGAGGCCACCGTCTACCTCGCAACCGCGCCCAAGAGCAACACCGCCTACGCCGCGTTAAACGAGGCGATGGCCGACGTCCGCCGCCTCCCCAACGATCCGGTGCCGCTGCACCTCCGCAACGCCGTCACCGGTCTCATGCACCAGATGGGATACGGCAAGGACTACAAGTATTCCCACGACTACGACGGCCACTTCGCACCCCAGGAATACCTTCCGCCGCAGTTAAGCGACCGCCGGTACTACCACCCGGGCACGGAGGGCGCAGAAAAGGAAATCGCCGACCGCCTGCAGCGTTGGTGGGGAGATGAGCGGAGGGAGCCGGAAGAGACGGAGTGAGCTGTTCGGATTCCGTAGAAGCTAAATTGCCTCTGCATTCCCACTCAAATCGAACACCTCCGCGCCGCAGGCCGCCACGAGGTTCCTCGGCGCGATCATAATCTCCTGCCCCCACACGCCGGCGCCCACGCCCAGCTCCTTCTCATCCATCAGGCACGCGTCAACGATCGTCCGGAACCCCTCCGGCTGCCAGTGAAACGGCGGGATCGACCCGATCTCGTACCCCGTCACCGCCGTCACCGTCTCCGGGTCCGCCAGCCGGATGTTGCGCGACCCCAGCGCCCGCTTCAGCCGCCCGGAGATGGCGTTCTTGTCGCCGCCCAGCATCACCAGCGCCCGCTCTCCCTGCGCTGTCTCGAAGATCAGCGTCTTCACCGCTTGCGCCTCCGAGAATCCCAGCGCGTGGGCAACGTTGGAAGCCCCTTTCTCTGTAGTCGCGGGAAACTCCAGCCGCCGGTGCGGAATGCCTCGCTCCTCCAGGAATTTGTGTGCCGGTAAGTCCATGCAGTCCTTTCCGCTCGGTCCTTTCAGCGTGTCACTGCAGGATCGGTGAAGCGTGAAACACGTGGTCGCGTAGTATGGCGTATATGACGTGCCCTATGGCGATGGCCAGCGCAGCGTACGCGATGTGCCGTGTGCGAATGCGCCGTCGCCCGCTGGGTCTAGCGCCGGCCACTAGCCCGCCAGTGCCGCGATGACGTCCGCCGACTGCACCACCTCGGCTTGCCGCGGGAAGATGCGCCCCGTCAGGAACTCGTGGACCTCCGAGTCCGAGTCCGAGCAGCAGTCTTCCACCACGTACAGGTTGTAGTCTAGGTCGGATGCGTACCGAACGGTCGACAGGACCACGCCGCTGGTGGCGTAACCAAGGATGATCAGGTCGTGAATGTCGTTGGCCCGCAGCGCAACGTCCAAGCCCGTGCCGTACAGCGCGTTGACACGGTGCTTGCCCACTGCTACCTCGCCCTCGGCGGGCGCAACGGCCGGGTGTATCACCGCCATCGGGTCGAAAACTGCCGCCTGTCCCGACTCCTTCCGCTGGCCGAAGGTCTTGTTGCGAGTCCCGATCTCCGGGTACCCCGGGCGGAACACGGTGGCGCAGTAGCAGACCATCACGCCCGCTTCGCGAGCCGCCCGCTGCAGCGCCGCGGTCTTCTCCACCACCCCGCGTTCCACGGCGTGGGGGATGGTCGTCATCATCGCTTCATAGAAATCAGCGATCAGCAGCGCGGTATGTTCCTTATTCAGCGAGATGTCCGCCATTGCCCTTCGCTCCTATGCCGCTGCCCGCAGCTCCCGCACCGCCGCCGACGTTCGCAGCAGCGCCTCCTCGATATCCTCCGGCGTGATGTGCCGGTGCGTGACCATCCGGATGGACTGCTTGCCGGGATAGGACACCAGCACTCCGTGGTTCTTCAGCGCAGCGATAAGATCCGCGGCGGTCCCCAGCTCCTCGTCCACCTCAAAGTACACGATGTTGGTATGAATGCTCTCCGGGTCAACCGTCAGCCCGTCTACGTTGGCCAGCCCCTGCGCCAGTCGCCGCGCGTGCTGATGGTCCTCCGCCAGCCGGTCGATCATCGTGTCCAGCGCCACCAGTCCCGCCGCCGCCAGGACCCCCGCCTGCCTCATGCCGCCGCCCAGCATCTTGCGCCACCTCTTGGCGTTATTTATGAACTCCTGCGACCCGACCAGCACCGAGCCCACCGGACAGCTCAGGGACTTCGACAGGCAGAAACTCAGGTCGTCCGCGTCGCGGGTCAGTTCCACCGGAGGCACTTCCAAGGCCACCGACGCATTGAAGATGCGCGCACCGTCCAGGTGAACGGGCACCCCCGCCTCGTGGGCCACGTCGCAGACGGCCTTCGTGTCCTCCGGCGTCAGCACCTGTCCGCTGCAGCGGTTGTGAGTGTTCTCCAGGCAGACCATGCTGGTGCGGGGGAAGTGCAGGTTGCCCGACGGCCGAATGGCCTCAGCCACGTCTTCAGGGTTGACGCGGCCCTGCGTGTCGTTGGGCACCAGCCGTGTCTGCACCCCTCCCAGGGCCGCTTGGCCGGCGCTTTCGTTCCAGAACATGTGGGCCTGGTCGCCCATGATAATCTCGTCGCCCTTGTCGCTCCAAGCCAGTGTTGCGATGAGGTTGCTCATCGTGCCGCTGGAGGTCAGCAGTCCCGCCTCCTTGCCCAGGAGGGCGGCAGAGCGCTCCTGTAGCTCGTTGATCGACGGGTCTTCCCCGAAAACGTCGTCGCCCACTTCGGCGGCGGCCATGGCCCGCCTCATCTCGTCGGTCGGCTTGGTAACGGTGTCGCTGCGAAGGTCGATCGCTGTCATGCGGCCCTCTACTTGCTGCTCGTAATGTCGATATGAAATTTCGCACATTCTACCAGTATTGCCCGGGATTGGGGGGAACCCGTCCGACACTTCTTCCGCTCCGGGAACGGCATCTCCAACGTCCCGCTGCTCTTCGTTCTGTCTTCTTCCGGGCTGGAAGGAGGGCCGCACTGACATTTGTCGCTTGCCAACAGCGGTGACGCCTCTCTAACATCAATTCAGACGCGTAGGCACAATCGCCCCGTCATGCGGGCTAGGGCGCCCTCTGGCTTTTCGCGCCACCAATTATCCGGTCCTGCATTTTCTCACCGGGAAATGCTCCAAATGAGTTAGTGTTGTGTCCGGTGAATTCTCTTTCATACAGCGGCGGGTGTTCAGCAGAATAATCTCGTTGGTCAGGTCAAATGGAAGCAAATATGACAGAGATTGACACTTTTTGGGGGCGGTACACCTTCATATCTCCTCCGCCCGGGACCGGTTGCTATATGACAATTGAGGGGAAATGAACGGAAATAATCGGGAAATTGAAATTCTCTCTGCATGAAGGAGGCCCGAAGAGAGCAACAAGACCCAGGGCAATCGCGTTTTAAACGCTGGAGGCCTTGTTACCCGTCATTCCCGCGCAGGCGGGAATCCAAACCCCAGTCTACCGTCGCACCCAGAACCCGGGGAAGCACTGTCAATTTCACCGCCACCTCTATTCCGGCCCAATTTGTGTGCCCAGAAATAAAACGCGATTGCCCTGCAACAAGACCGTGTCTGTAACCAACCGGCACGGAAAGGATGTAAAATAACGCTAAGTGAGCACTGATGACCAGCCCGATTGACAACTTTCAGGACATCCTCGACGCCATGGAGCGCGACCCTGCGCTCAGAGACGCCCTGCGCCGCTATATCCTCACCGAAGAGCTCCTCCAGATGCCCGTGCGGCTGGAGAGGGTCGAGGCGGACATAAAAACCCTCAAGGAGGATGTCAGCGTCCTGAAAGAAGACGTTTCCGTCCTCAAGGAGGATGTCAGCGTTCTGAAGGAAGATGTCAGCAGAATGGGCGGAGACCTCAGCAGGCTGCTGGGCGCCGACTATGAATCCCATGTTGCCACGTATGCGCACAGGTTCCTCCGCCGGAGTCTGGGCATCAACGCCATGGTCTTCTCCTGCCAACGGGACAGGTCTGCGCTTACAAGGCTCATGGATGAGGCGGAGACACAGGGACTGATTGAGGCCCGGGAAACTGACGAGCTCGACAGGGCGGACCTGATCCTCACCGCCGACGGACCAACAAGCTACATTCTGGCGGAGGTCTCCCTCACCGTCCAACAGGATGACATCGATCGAGCCGTGGAAAGGGCCGCACTGCTGGCGAAGGCCACCACCCAGTCCGTGACCCGCTCGCCATCGGCGCCAGGGAGCAGATGGGAATCCGCAGGGGAGATGTAGTGGTGATGCTCATCCCTGGGCCCCAGATTCCCTGACCTACCGGGGGACTCTAGCCCATACCCGTTGCCCAGTCGCGATGGTACCGGTGTCGGACAACAATCTGGTTGAGGTCGATGCGCTCTTTCGTGGCCCGTCTTGCCAAACATTACCGCCCCGCCTAAGATGATTTCTGGACTCCAACACACCCGGGGAGTGAGCATTTTGCGACAGAGCGCCGTTTCTTTCCAGACAGCCGGCCTATCCTTCGAGGGTGTCGTCGCTCAGCCCGACGCCACCGGAGGCCCGTGGCCCGGCGTCGTGATATGCCACCCGCACCCTATGCACGGCGGCTCAATGCACAACAACGTTGTGATGGCGCTTGCTCTGGGTCTGGCCGAGGAAGGCTTTGTAACCTTGCGCTTCAATTTCCGCGGTGTTGGCGACAGCGGAGGCGAACACGGACAGGGCGAGACTGAATATGAAGAAGTCCTGGGCGCCCTCGACTTGATCAAAGCCTGGCCCGACACCCGCGGCAAGACCGGTCTCGTCGGCTACTCCTTTGGCTCTGGCGTCATCCTCCGTCACGACACACTCTATAGGGATATCGATGCAGTCGCCCTGGTCTCCCCTGCTCAGCGATACATTACCGACACGCCACTCAAGTCGCGCAAGCTCCCCGCGCTCATCGTCGCTGGCGATCGCGACCGCATCGTGGACCAGGAACAGCTGACAACCGAACTCAAGACCTTCGACCGTGAGCCCGAAAGCCACATTTTCGAAGGTGTCGACCACTTCTGGTACGGCCACGAGGCCAGGCTCGTGCCGGAAGTGGCCCGGTTCTTCGTTGAGCAGTTGAAGTAGTGCGGGGTCCCCCCTGCACTTTCTGGCAACCTGATGCTCGCCGACGATTCCCGCACCGACGATCTGCCCGTGGACGACAACCTTTCTTCCAGAGAAGCCTCCCAGTCCGAAAGGTTCTCGGATAGCCGGTCAGAATCACGATCTGATGATTCCCCTGCTCCGCGGCAGCCAATTTACCGTGACTTTCTCCTGATCCAGTTCGCTGTTCTCGTCTTTTTCCTTGATCAGTTCTCCAAGTACCTGGTGCGAGAGTTCCTGCCCCTGTACCACTCCTGGCCTGTCGACGGCTTCTTCCGGATAACCCACACCTTCAACACCGGCAGCATTTTCGGCCTATTCCAGGGCCAGAACGCCACCTTTATCCTAGTGTCCTTCCTCGGCGTGGCCGTGCTTATGCTGCTCTACCGCATCCAGCGCTTCCCCACTGGCCTGCTGCGCCTCAGCCTGGGCCTGCAGTTGGGTGGGGCCTTCGGCAACCTGCTTGACCGGGTCAGGCTCGGCCACGTTACCGACTGGGTTGACGTCAGCGTCTGGCCGGTATTCAACGTGGCCGACGCCTGTATCGTCACAGGTCTTGTTGTCCTGGCATGGCTGTTCACAATGTCGGAACGACAGCGAGGTCGGGGGGACGCCCACCCGGACGCTTACAGCTTCTGCCCGATATGCGACGGCGAGATGCGCGCTCTGCCTTCCTGCGCCAATGGAGTAGGAAGCTGGCGGTGCTCCACCTGCGGCGTCCGTGAACGCCAGCTTCCTACTCCATTGCCCAACCACCTCCCCGTTGATACTGAGCCGCTCGACTTGGACGGCTCCGATTCGCCCGGTACCGTCCATCCCGTCCCGCCATCCACCGAGCACGCCGCCGGTTTCTACCCTGGCGCTGGCAGCTCTCTGCCATCCGTGGATTCGGAGGACATCCGATCCGTTGGTCCTGGGCCCGTCGAAGGACGCCTGGGCAACCCATTCCCATGACCACGTCCGAACACAGCATTCTCGTGCAAGACGGCGAGGCCCGCCTGGACCACTACCTGGCCGGGCTGGAGCTGGGGCTCACCCGCAGCCGCCTGCGCCAGTTGATCGTCGAGGGTCGCGTCCTGGTCAACGGCGCCACCGTTAAGCCCGCACACCGTGTCAGGTCCGGTGACCGGGTGCTGGTCTCCGTTCCGCCGCCCCGTCCCTCCGTCGCCGTTCCGCAGGACATCCCCCTCGCCGTGGTTTACCAGGACACTGACCTGGTCGTAATTGACAAGCCAGCCGGCTTGGCCGTACATCCCGGCCCCGGCCACCCTGACCAGACGCTGGTAAACGGCCTGCTGGCCCTCTGCCCCGACATTCAGGGCATTGGCGGTGAGATCCGCCCCGGTATCGTTCACCGCCTCGACAAGGACACCTCCGGCCTGATGATCGCCGCCAAGAACGAGTCAGCCCACCATGACCTGTCCCGGCAAATCAAGGACCGTGCCGTCCGCAAAGGCTACCTGGGACTGGTCGAGGGCGTCCCGTCCCCCGACTCCGGCGTCATCGACGTTCCCATCGGCCGCGACCCGCGCCGCCGCACCCGCATGGCTGTCACCGCGGGAGGCCGCGAGAGCCGCACCGGCTACCGCCTGCTTGAACAGGCGGGACGGTACAGCCTCCTGGAGCTGCAACTCCACACGGGCCGCACCCACCAGGCCCGCGTCCACCTCGCCTGGCTCGGCCATCCCTTGCTTGGCGACGCGGTCTACGGCCGGCGCAGCACCCTGCTGCCGCGACACTTCCTCCACGCCCACCGCCTGGCCTTCGCCCACCCGGCCACTGGTGAGCCGCTGGAGTTGAACTCTGCGCTCCCTGACGACCTCTTGGCCGCCATTGAGGCCGCCCGCCGTGGTGAGATCTGAAAGTTGGGAGCCACTTCGACACAAAGAACGGGACGGGCGAGCAGCCAGTCCCACGGATTCGGAGCCATCCAACCGGTAGAGAAAAGTCAGTTACCCGATCTACTTCCCTTCCTTCATCCAGTCCGAGACCTTCTCCGCGATCATGATTGTGGTGCCGTTGGTGTTGGCCCGAATCACGTCCGGCATCACCGAGGCGTCAATGACCCGCAGGTTCTCCATACCCTGTACCTTGCAGTACTGGTCCACCACAGCCATCCGGTCGCTTGACGGGCCCATCTTGCAGGTGCCGGAGATGTGGTGCTGGGTATAGGCGTTGCGCAGGATCCAGTTGTCCAGCGCCTCGTCCGACTCCAGGTCGGCGGCAGTGGGGTTGAGTATCTCCGCGATGTGCTCCGCCATCGAGGAGTGCTCGGAAATGCGGACTGCGGTGCGAATCGCCTCCCGCATCCGCTCCCGGTCGTACTCGGCCGAGAACAACTGGTAGTCCAGCCGCGGCTGAACGTGCGGGTCGGCGGTCGTCAGGGTGATCTCGCCTGCGGAAGTCGCGTTCTGCAGCCCCACACTCAGGCCCCAGTGGAACTCGTCGCCCTCGTAGTCTACGCTGGCAGGGCGGTGCTCACTGGTCATCAGCGTCGGCGTAATCTGGAAATCGGCCCGTGTCGGTGACCCAGGCGCGCTGAACCGCAGACCTACCTGGATGGTCGGCGTCTCCACGTCCGCTGGATCACCGTAGCCCCGGAATACAATGTACGCCGCCGGATGGTCGCAGAAGTTCTTGCCCACGCCCGGCAGGTCATGCACCGACTGGATGCCCAGCGCCGCGAGCTCGTCCTTCGGCCCGACACCCGACAGCAGCAGCGCCTGGCATGAACCGATGGTGCCGCTGCTCAGGATGATCTGCTCGCCATCTACGGTGAACACTTCGCCGCCGCTCTCGGCCTGCACTCCCACGGCCTTTTTGCCGTCGAACAGCACCCGGTGGACGGTCACGTCTCCGCGGACCGTGAGGTTCAACCTGTGCCGTCCCTGCGACAGGTACGTCAGGGCGGTGCTCATACGCACGCCGTCGATGTTGTTCAGCGGCCGCACCCCGATGCCGTTGGAGTCGGGCGAGTTCTGGTCCAGATCTTGCGGGAAGCCGACGCCGACGCAGGCATCATAGAAGGCGGTGGACACCGGTATCCACTCCTCGCGCTTGAACCGGCGGATTGGCAGCGGCCCTTCGTTGCCGTGGAAGTCGTCGCCGGGGTGGTCCCAGTCATTCTCCATCTTGCGGAAGTAGGGAAGGCAGCTGGTGAACCCCCACTCGTCGTTACCCCGCGAGGCCCAGTTGTCGTAGTCTTCCGGCACACCCCGGAATATCACCTGACCGTTGATCGCGCTCGAGCCGCCCGTGGCCTTGCCGCGAGGAATGATCATGGGCTCTGACTGCGTGTCGTTGGCCTTTCCGCGCAGGTCCCAGCTGTGCGGGCCGTATGCCGACCGCCACACGTTGTAGCCTCGCTTCAGGTCGTCGGGTAGATTCTCGAACTCCGGATAGTCCGGCCCGGCTTCCAGCAGCAGCACTGACTTGTCGGGATCCTCGGAAAGACGGGTGGCAACCACGCAGCCGGCCGACCCGCCGCCAACCACAATGTAGTCGTATTTCATAGCCACAAACCTCCATGAGCAAATATGGGGAAACAAGCCGCCCTTCGGCTCCGGCGGCAATCAGGCCCAATTATAAATGGGGAATCAACCGTGATTTACGAATTCTGCACCATATTTTCATTTTCGGTCTAACGGAAAGGCTGTTGTTGTGGAAACAGTTGACATAATTTTCCTCATTGTCCAGTTAGCGTCAACATAGGACTGTCTATGCTACGGTATTTGTTGACAAACCGGAGTTCCTTCCCTACCGTATGGCAACCGGACGGGCCATGCTCGTAACTGTTGCCTATGGCTATCCGACATTGGCTGACCGGAAAGGAAGACATTTATGGCTGCGACCATCTACGGGACAGGTACCGACATCGAGGGTATGCTGCTGCCTGAAACCGCAGGCGGCGACAGTACAACCCCGATTATCAAAGTTGACTCTATCTGGAAGATATTCGGCAGGAACCCGGAAAGGGCCCTTGCTCCCGAATTCTCCGGCAGGAGCAAGGCGGAACTCCAGTCTGAATTGAGGGTAGTCGTCGGCCTACACGATGTTTCCTTTGAAGTCAACAAGGGCGAGACTTTCGTCATCATGGGTCTGTCGGGGAGCGGCAAGTCGACCATGGTGCGTTGTCTCATCAGGCTGATCGAGCCCACGGCCGGCTCCATCGTCATCGAGGGTGAAGATGTTACCGCGATGAGCGACCGCGAGTTGATGGAGTTCCGTCGCGACAAGATCGCCATGGTATTCCAGCACTACGGCCTGATGCCGCACCGCAACGTGCTGGAAAATGCGTCCTGGGGGTTGGAAGTGCAGGGCGTCACGGAACTTGAACGCCATTCTCGGGCCCGCGAAATCCTCAGCATGGTAGGCCTTGAGGGATGGGAAGAAGCGTATCCCCGGCAGCTCTCTGGCGGGATGCAACAACGCGTCGGACTGGCCAGGGCTCTGGTAGTGGACACCGATATCCTGCTGATGGACGAGCCCTTCAGCGGCCTTGACCCGCTGATCCGGCGGCAAATGCAGGACGAGCTTCTTCGACTGCAGGAAGATCTCCAGAAGACCATCGTTTTCATCACACACGACCTGAACGAGGCACTGAAACTCGGTAGCCGCATAGCCATCATGCAGGACGGCCGTGTGGTCCAGATTGGTTCCCCCGAAGACATAGTGCTCCGTCCCGAGGCCGAATACGTTGGCGACTTCACCCAGGACGTGCGGCTCGAAGGGGTGCTCACAGCCAGCAGGGTTATGGTGCCGCCCAAGGCCACCGTCCTGGGCCACCAGGGCCCGCGGGCGGCCCTGCACACCATCGGCGAAAGCGACGGCGATGCGGCGTGGATAGTGGACCGCCGCCAGCACTACATCGGCATCTTGACCATCGCCAGGGCCAATGACGCTCTCAAGGCCGGTGTGAACCGTCTTGACCTGGGACTGGGCTACGTTAACCAGCAGTATGAAACAGTCAGTCCCGAAACCACCTTAGACGTGCTCATTCCACTGGCTATGGCCAGCGACTACCCGATTCCGGTAACCGATGCCGACAACAAGCTGGTCGGAGAGATACATCGGAGCGCCCTGGCGGAAGCATTGGCCGAGACCGCGACTACCGACCCTGACTACGAGGCCAACGCTGTCGCCAACGCGGCCCTTGCCGCCGAAGCTGAAGTGAATGCTGAATAAAGAACGCCGAATTGACCTCGACTAGGCAATCAAGAGCTTTAGCTCTTGAACGCGGATTTTCATTCGCCTTCACCGTGTCATTTGGGAGGCGCGTATGGCAGCGATAACCAGCAAGGAAATAGAATCTCAGAACCTGGAGGTGACTCCGCCGGAAGCTGGCTCCGAAGCACCGGCACGGAGAACCACGCTGGATTTGTCTCGGTCGGCCGTTCGATGGCTTGTTGGGTTGGGTGTTGTAGCCCTCGTCCTCATCATTAGTCTGGTGGTGTGGGGGCCTGAAATGGGGTACCCCACCACTGTCTCTTCCTCTCAAATTCCCGGCACCAACGTAGAGGTAACCGAGTCGGTGCGCGACGTTACGGGCTCAGGGATCGATGACGCCGTGCGCTGGCTGCAAAGGGAAGGAGCCTGGCTTTTCGGAGGACTGAACTCTGCCGTCGTTTTTATATTGATCAAGCTGGAACAGGGCTTGAAGTGGATACCTTGGCCTGCCATCGTCGTGGGAGTTGGGATCCTTTCCTTCGCTGTAGGCCGTTGGCCGCTGCTGTTGTTTACGGTGACGGCGCTTCTGTTTATGGGCTTTATGGACTTGTGGGGAAATGCCATAAAGACTGTGGCCCTGATGGCGGTCGCGGTAGCAGTTTCCGTCAGTATCGGGTTCCCGCTGGGCGTGCTGGGAGCACGCAATCGCATGGCCGATAATATAATGCGCCCAATTCTCGACGGGATGCAGACAATGCCCAGTTTCGTCTACCTGCTGCCCGCCGTCGCCTTTTTCGGTTTGGGGAAATCGGCCGGTATCTTCGCCACCGTCATTTACGCGGTGCCTCCGGTGATCCGGCTGACCAACCTGGGCATTCGGCAGGTGAACGCGTCGACGGTTGAGGCAGCCCGTTCCTTCGGCGCTTCTCCTCTGCAAATCCTGACCAAGGTTCAGATGCCCATGGCCATGCCTACAATTATGGCTGGCATTAATCAGACTACTATGATGGCTTTGGCCATGGTGACCATTGCCAGTCTTGTGGCCGCTGGCGGCTTGGGTGACAACGTGCTTCGTGCGCTGCAGAAAAACGAGTATGGGAATGGGATCATTGCTGGCCTAGCCATCGTGTTTCTGGCCATCATTTTTGACCGGATAACCCAGGCGGCAGCCAAGAGCCGTCAGGAAGCCCTGGGTGATGGTAATTAGAAGGGCCGTGCCTCAGGTTTGACAGGGCGTGTTGACGCTGATATAAGTTGTGGCCTTAGTGTCCCACCTGTAGAAGTAGTAAACTAGGCTTAATTTCCGGCAGGAAACAGCATTCATTCAAGTCCCAATACGGGCGGAGGTAATTGTCTTGCTAACTCGGAAGGTGTACGTGCCACTGGCGATGGTGCTGGCAATCATCGCCATGATTGCGGCGGTTGCTTGCGGCTCGACCGAGACCGTCGAGGTTACGAGAGTGGTCGAGGTCGAGACAGAAGTCACGGTAGTCGAAGAGAGGGAAGTTGAGGTTCCTGTAACCCAGATCGTAGAAAGAGAGGTTACGGTAGTCGAAGAGAGGGAAGTTGAGGTTCCTGTAACCCAGATCGTAGAAAGAGAGGTTACGGTAGTCGAAGAGAGGGAAGTTGAGGTTCCTGTAACCCAGATCGTAGAAAGAGAGGTTACGGTAGTCGAAGAGAGGGAGGTTGAGGTCACCAAGATCGTACAGGTGATGGTGCAGCCCCCCGAAGGCCCGAAAGAGACCATCGTCTTCGGAGACCTCAACTGGGCCAGCGCTCTGCTGCAGAACCGCATCGCCCAGTACATCGTTGAACATGGCTACGGGTACCCGACCGACGTGAAGTTCGGCGCTACCCTGCCCTTGTTCGAGGGCCTGCAGCGCGGCGACACTGACGTCACCATGGAAATCTGGCTGCCCAACCAGGATGAGGCTTGGAACAAGGCCCGCGCCGAGGGTGCAGTTCTGTCCGTCGGCAAGAGCCTGGGTCAAGACTGGCAATCGGCCTTCGTGATTCCCGCATACTTGCAGGAACAGTATCCCGACCTTGACAGCGTTGAGGACCTGAAAGATCCGCAGTACAAGGACCTGTTCACGTCTGCTGAAACGGGCGACAAGGCTCGCTTGGTGTCCTGCGTCATAGGCTGGGCCTGCGAAGGCGTCAACGCCGCACAGGTGGAAGGCTACGAACTGACCGATCATGTGGAGATCATCAACCCCGGAGATGGAGCCGCACTGAACGCCGATCTCTACGGCGCCTATGAAAGGCAGGAGCCGTGGCTCGGTTATCAGTGGGGCACCAATGACCCGGCCCTGAAGCTGGACCTAGTCCGGCTGGAAGAGCCGGCCTACTCAGACCAGTGCTGGTTCACCACCAAGGCGTGCGCCTATGAAGACGCCACCATCTTGATAGCGGTGAACCCGGACCTGCCCGGAGAAGCTCCCGAAGTGATAGATATGTTGCGTAATTGGGACTTCAACATCGACATCTACAAGGCGGTAGTTCGGTGGCAGGATGCCAATCCGAATGCAGATAGCAATTCCACGGCGCTTTGGTGGCTTAGCACCAATCAGGACATTTGGTCCGGATGGGTGACCAATGAGGCTGAGGCTGGGATTCTGAGTGCCCTGTCCTCCGGCGAGGAAGCCGAGGGTTGGCCAGAAGAGTAGATCCAGGCCAAACCGCGAATCAGGCGTATTTGCCATCTGAGGCGGCCCGGCGAGAGTCGGGCCGCCTTCTTTTTGCAGCTTTCCAACTAACTCACAGCTAAGCTATCAGTTAAAATGATTATTGGAATCTGTATGCAACAGCTATCGCCACAACAGTCCGCCCGTCTCGCTCGATACCACGGGCAGAGCGTCCGCCTGCTACGTGACACCATGAACGAGGCGCGCCAGGCCCGCTGGCTCCGGTGTGAAGAACTTCTCTGGGGCAGCGTGACACTGGCGGTCAGGGGTGTGGCCCTTACCCGTGGTGATGATGTCGAAGACCGGCAGGCGGTGGAAGAGTACGCACGGGGCTTGGGGCAGGAGCACAATGACCGCAGGATCCGAGACGCGTTCGCCAGGCTCAACTCCTTCGCCGACGCGGCCGATCGAGTGCGGGAGTCCCGGTCCAGCACGCAGCACCTGATTGCCGTCCTGGAAGACGTTACCTCGGCTATAGAACGCCTGTGGAATATGCTGCCCCTGGAAGATGAGGAGCCGGAATTCGATGACCAGTGAAAACCACAGCCGGACTTCGCCAGCGGTCCAACCGGAGGACGACACCCGACGGCGCACCGTCGCAATCCACACCCACGGTTGCAAGCTGAACCAAGCCGACAGCCAGGCGTTGGCACGGAGGTTCAGCGAGGCAGGCTATCGCGTGGTGGCGCCTTCCGCACCGGCAGACGTGGTCGTGCTGAATACCTGCACCGTTACCGCCACCGCCGACTCCAAAGCTCGCCAGTTCCTTAGAGCCGCCCGCCGTCGCAACCCTGATGCGGTCGTGGTCGCTACTGGCTGCTACGCCCAGCGAGCTCCCGTCGAACTGGAAAACCTGTCCGAGGTGTCGTTGGTCATTGGCAACACTGGCAAGAATGTCCTGGTGGAATCGCTTCAGGGAGCACTGCACTCTGATGCCCAGCCGACATTGACCTTGCCGGTCAGCTTGCGGAACGCGATCGGGCGCACCCGTGCCATGGTCAAAATCCAGGAAGGATGCGACCAGGTTTGCGCCTATTGCATAGTGCCCAAGGTCCGCGGGCGCGAGCGCAGCATACCGCCCGGAGATATCATCCGGGAAATCAATCGCCACACCGAAGAAGGTGTACATGAAGTGGCGTTGACTGGCACACAGTTAGGCACTTACGGCTTCGATATAGATGGGTTAAACCTCCCGACGCTGCTGGAGCGAATATTGACCGAGACCGCCGTTGATCGGCTGCGGGTCTCTTCGCTGCAGGCCCACGAGATTACCGAGCCGCTTCTCGACCTGTGGCGCGACCAGCGAGTGATGCCTCATTTCCACATCCCGTTGCAGAGCGGCTGCGACACGACCCTTCGGGCGATGCGTCGCCGTTATGACACATCGCGGTTTTCCGCCGCGGTTGACTCGGTGCGCCGTTTGTATCCCGCTGCTGGCGTAACGACGGACGCAATCGTCGGCTTCCCGGGTGAGACGGAGCAGCACTTTGCCGCCAGCCTTGCCTTTGCCGAAGGGATGCGCTTCTCTGACATCCACGCCTTTCCTTACTCTGCGAGGCCCGGAACATCTGCGGTCTACCTGCCCGGTCATGTCTCGGAGGAGGAAAAGCGAGCCCGGATGGGAGAGATGCTGGCGTTGTCGGGCGAGTCCCGCCGCGACTTCAGGCAAAGCCAGTTGGGGGACGTTCGCGGCGTGCTATGGGAAAGGGTCTTGGGCAGCACGGGGATGTGGACGGGCCTTACCGACAACTACCTAAGAGTGAGGACAGCCAGCGATACCCTGCTATCGAACCGGATAACCATGGCTCGACTGGACGAGCTTGACGGAGATTGGATAGTGGCACACGTCAAGGAATAGCACAATTGCTGCACCTCGTACCGGTGCACGTGAGTAGGTGCAACGGCATGTGGTCTGACACAAAAAAGATCAGCCGCCCCATCCATTGCGGGAGGGGCGGCTATCTTGTTGCGTTTCCCGACGCTGACGCAGCGGGTTGACGAGCCCGGCTAGAGGTCAACGGGACGAAGGAATCCCATACCGCCGCGACGCTCCAGGTATCCGGCGCGAACGTCGTGACCGTGGGAGAATACCAGCAGCCAGCCTTCCCGCTCAGCCCGGAACAGCAGTTCCCTCTTCTGCTCCAGGGTTACCTCCGGCGAATTGTCGAAGGCGGATATGGCCACCAGGTTGAGGTGATGCGGCGTCGGCACGATGTCGCCCAGGTAGACTACCCGCTCGCCGCCGTGATTGAACATCACCATCTGGTGTCCCGACGCGTGGCCGTCGGTAACGATGACGTTCAACCCCGGCAGTATCTCCTTGTCTCCGTCCAGGAACTCCAGTTGTCCCCGTTCGTCGATGGGGAGAAAGTTGTCGGAGCGGTGGGAGTGGTTGGCCCGCTCGTTTGGATGGCAGGCCTCGTGCCAGCACCTTTGCTGCACGTAATACCGGGCCTTGGTGAACGTGGGAACAATGTTGCCAGCCCTGTCGAGGCGCGTACAGCCGCCGGAGTGATCGAAATGCAGGTGAGTCAGGACTACCGCGTTGATGTCCTTGGGGGTGAGGCCTACCGACTTCAAACCCCGAAGTAGCCTGCTGGGAACCAGCCCAAGTTTCTCCCGGTCGATGTCCACCATGTCCTTGGAGCCGATCCCTGTATCTATGAGGACGTTCAGTCCTCCGGTCTGCAGCAAAAGGCAATTGAGTCCTAAGGTCATCCGGTTCTTGCGGTCCGTAGAGACACTGTTCTCCCAGGTTTCCTTGGGGACAGGGCCGAACATGGACCCACCGTCAACCTTCATTACGCCATCGCTGATAATTTTTATGCTTGTTGATATCATCATCCACCCATTACCCTTGTTGTTTGGATTGCCAGAATCTTGCTGCAATCCCCATGAAGGTTGAAGATAGAGAACTGCGAACTGCTTGCGGGTGCTGGATAAAGAAGTAATAGTGCAGGATGGGAAAATGGACAGCAGCCGCGGGTTTCGCGATGCATTGCAGCAACAACCTGGGCGTCGGGTACTCCCGGATTTTGTTTCTTCTAGCCTTAACCTCCTGGCATCAGATTTTTCAAGATTGGGCCGGCCATTGGTAGGTACAAGGTGATGAAGAGTAAAACATGGTGTAACCGGCCCTTTTTGCAATATGTATAGCAGTTAAAAGTCTGCCCAAGATATTGTCAAGCCGAAAATGAGAATAATATAAATTATATATAAAAAATTTTCAATCCGGCCATGCTCGCCGCCGCTCAAGCAGAGCAACCACGGCATAGACGCCAGAGGTCTTGTAACCTGTCATTCCCGCCTGCGCGGGAATTCAAACCCCCGATTACACTCACGCCCAGAACCCAAGGAGCCACAGTCACTCCCACCTCGTCCGCCATTCCGGCCTGATTTGTGTGCTTTGAAATAAGACGCGGTTGCCCTGGCCGCTCAAGGGCCTATAGGGCCATCCTCCACGCTTCGGTGCTATACTTACCGGCAACATCCCCGCAGGCATTCGCGGAAATCGGCTGCAATACCGCTCTATCAGGAACGCGTGATGACACAAACGATCGGTCTCGGCAACGACCTTCAACGCGAAGAGCTTTCACAATTGGCCCACCTGCTGCGGCGGGTGGGATTCGGCGCAACCTTCAGCGAACTGGAAGAGAGCCTGACGCTGGGATATGAAGCAACCGTCGAGCGCTTGTTGCACCCCGAAAACGCTCCCGAATGGGACGATGGCCGGTTCCGTCGGTATCATGTCGACCAAAACAGCGTGATGCTCATTGAGAGCGCCCAGTCTTACTGGCTCTACCGGATGATTAATTCTCCCAGGCCTCTTGAAGAGAAAATCGCCCTCTTCTGGCACGGTCTCTTTGCCACTGCATACGGCAAGCTCAATCATGCAAAGGCCGTAGTAAACCAGACCAACACCTTCCGTCGCCATGGGCTGGGCACTTTCCGTAATCTGCTATCGGAACTCTCCCGCGATCCGGCCATGATTTTCTGGCTGGACAACAAGGACAACCACAAGGACGCTCCCAACGAGAATTATGGCCGCGAACTCCTCGAGCTTTTCTCCATGGGCATTGGCACCTACACGGAGGCCGATGTGAAGGCCGCCGCCCGCGCCTTCACCGGCTGGACCATCGCCAATCAGGACTACATGAGCGTCCGCGCGTCCCGGGATTCCATCTGGCCTCACGGGCGCCTCGACTGGCAGTTCGTGTATCGCCACGAGGATCACGACGATTCTGAAAAATTTTTCCTCAACCAGACCGGCCGCTTCAACGGTGAAGATGTTCTTGACATCATCTGCGGCCACCCCGCCAGCAGCTGGTTCCTGGCCGGCAAGCTCTACGCATTCTTTGTGTCGGATCACCCGGACGAGGCGGCTACCCAGATGATAGCGGAAGACCTGCGCCGGACAGGCGGTAACGTCCGCTCCGCCCTGCGTACCATTTTCATGTCCGACTTTTTCCGGCTTGAAGCAGCCCGTAATGCCAAGGTTAAGAGTCCCGCCGAGGTTGTCGCTGGTGTGGCCCGTCTGGCGGGAGCTTTCGGCGCGCCTCGGTGGAACATCGTGAACCTGGCTCTCGACGCCAACTTCATGGGGCAGGAGATTCTCAATCCTCCCACGGTGGAGGGCTGGCACACCGGAACGGAGTGGGTTGACACGGGCACGCTTATGGAGAGGGTCAACTCGGCGGCCGTGCTGTTGGGCGACCCTGACCAGCCGGGCGTGAAGAACATCATTCGCCGCCTGCGTGGCGACAACGATGCTTATGGCCCCGAAGAGCTGGTGGACTCTTGCCTGACTTTGTGCGGGGCGTTGCAAGTATCAGACGCCACCCACCGGGAACTGACCGTCTTCGCTGCTTCCCAGGGGGAAATAGACTTCCGTTCACAGTTTGATGACGGGTGCGCCGAGCAGCGTGTCGCCGACCTGCTGCAGCTCATCGTATCCACCCGTGAATACCAGATGGCGTAGAGGAACAGTCTGGCAGAATGCCATTCCGAGGCAGTGAGGCCGGTTCCCTGAAATGATCACAACAGTAGGCATCCGCTACAGCCACACCGTAGGCTCGCTGTCCAACCAGGGACGTGGGCTCCAAAACCCCGTGGACGTGGCGCTCGATTCGCAGGGCGTCTTGTACGTGCTGAATCGCGCCGGGCCCGAACTGCCCATACGCCTCCCGTACAAACGCGTGTCCATGTGCACTGTAGACGAGGAATTCTTGGGTGAGTTCGGCACCGGTGGCACCGACATCGGCGAGTTCTGGTGGCCCAGCTCACTGGCCTTCGACAGCCAAGACCGCCTCTACGTTGCGGACGAAGCGCTCAACCGGATCACGGTCTTCTCCACTGACGGCGAAGTGCTGGACCATTGGGGAGAAGAAGGAGACTCTCCCGGGCAATTGAACATGCCGTCGTATATCGCAATAGATAGGAACGACGACTTGCTTATCGCTGACAGCGGCAACCACCGGGTCCAGAGGTTCGCTGCCGACGGGACATTCCTTCACTCCTGGGGAGAACCAGGGGATGGTGAGGGCAAGTTCAACACCCCGTGGGGGGTCGCCATCGATGGCGACGGCACCATATACGTATCCGATTGGGACAATGACCGAATACAGAAGTTCAATCCAGACGGCCAGTATCTTGAACAGTTGCCTGCACCGGGATCAGTAGTATCTGAGGAAGATCGCTTGCATCGTCCCGCTGGGCTGTGCATAGGGCCGGACGGCGTCATCTATGTTGCCGACTGGGGCAATGAGCGAGTGCGCGTACTGTCGCCTGAGGGCGAGTTGCTGGCCACGTTGCGCGGAGAGTCCCTGACGCCCAGCTGGGCCAACGAGTATTTCTTGGCCAACCCGGAGGAAGGTGCGCTGCGGCTGCAATCAGACCTCTCTCCCGTCCTTGAGACACAGGGCGGCTTTGGCACCACAGCCGACCGTGAAGAATCGGCCAACGTCGAAAAACTGTTCTGGGGACCGACGGCGGTCAAGCTCGATGGCATGGGGAACCTGCTCGTCGTAGACAGTTGTCGCCATCGCATTCAAGTCTACCGCTGGGGCAGCCAGGCAGAGTAGGTATGGCACAGAATAATCAGGGAATGGCGCAACCTGGACTTGGCCCGCAGGACCCAGCCCGGCGAGTGGGGATGTACTACGGCTGGTATGTCGTGGCCACCGCAATGTTCATTGCCGCGGTCACCACGGGCGCCCGCAACGGTTTCGGCGTCTTCGTTGTGCCGATGAGCGAAGAATTCGAGTGGAGCCGCACCGCCATTTCCGTAGCCGCTGGCACAGGCTGGCTGATGAACGGGATCACGCAGCCCCTGTTGGGCCACGTGTTCGACAGGTTCAATTCACGCAGAGTCATACTTATCTGTCTTCTGGTGGCCGGTCTTGCCACCGCAGGGCTCAGCTTGACCGGCGTGTTCGGCGAGGCTGTAGCTCTTTATTTCCTGATTTTCCTGTTCAGCTTCGTCCTGTCCTCCGCCATGAGCGGGGCATCCATTGGTACCTTGATGCCGCTGCTGGCCAGGTGGTTCGTAAAGCGGCGGACCTTTGTGCTGGGATTGGTGGCCTCCGGCTCTTCGATAGGCGGCATGATACTGATTCCTTTCAGCGCATACATGGTGGAGTTGTTCAGCTGGAAGGCCTCGTGGATTGCTCTGGGAGCCATCGTTACCTGTCTGGCCTTGCCCTTGGGATTCGTGTTCCTGCGCAATAACCCGGCGCAGATGGGACTTCTTCCCGACGGCGAGCCGGAGCCCACGGCAGAAGCGGCCGCAGCTGCGCCGGCGCGTCAACGCGGACTGTTTGAAGTCGATCAGTGGTATCACTCTTTCCGGTCTCCCCCTATCTGGAACCTCTCGATCGCATATACGGTGTGCGGGATTACCGTGGGTCTCCTCTCCGTGCACTTTGTGCCTTATGCCGACGAAGAGTTGGGTATCTCTCCCACGATGGCTGGACTGATTTTCGGCGTGTTGACAGGCCTGAACGTGATAGGTGCAATCGGAGGCGGATGGCTGGCCGACCGTTTCGGACGCAAGAACGTGCTGGGCACGGTCTACTCCGTGCGATTCGTCGCCTATCTCGTGTTGATAGGGGGGTTGGTTGCCACGCAACAAGCCATTTCCTTGCCCATCGTTGGTTCTCCGGGCCTTCCCAGCCTGTGGATCTTCGCCGTCCTAGCTGGCTTTTCCTGGATTGCCAGCGTGCCCATCACCACCTCGCTGACCGCCGACGTTTACGGCTTGAGGGCGCTGGCTACAATCGCTGGCATCTCTTTCCTCTGCCACCAGATCGGCGCCTTCTTCAGCATCATTCTCGGCGGGATATTGTACGACCTGACAGGGTCTTACCTGATGCCATTCTCTATAGCCGCGGCATGTCTGATACCGGCGGCGATAGCCGCTTACACCATTAACGAGAAGAAATACTCGGTGCGCTACCAGTCCGCACCGGCGGGGGCATCCGCTGGCGATTAGGGAGCCGATTTCGGCGGGCTGACAGGTAAGTCAAAGGGCGGGTCCAGCGGACCCGCCCCTGCTTTTGCGGTTTGCCCTGATGGCTAAGCCGGCCGCTGGCGCGCCCACGAGTTTCGGAGTGCGACGGTGCGGTTGAACACCGGCGCGTCGGGTGTCGAATCGAGGTCAACGCAGAAGTAGCCCTGGCGCAGGAACTGGAAGCGGTCGCCCGGCTGAGCTTCCAGCAATGACGGCTCCACCTTGGCTGTGATGGTACGCAACGAGTCAGGATTGAGGTTGTCGGTGAAGTCGCCGCCTTCGGGCAAGTCGCTGGGGTCTTCCTTCAGGAACAGGTGTTCGTAGGCGCGGACCTCCGCGTCTACGCAGTGCTCTGCCGACACCCAATGCGAGGTGCCGCGGACCCGTCTTCCGTCGGCGGATGTGCCGCCGCGGGTCTCCGGGTCGTAGGTGCAGCTAATCTCGGTAATCTCGCCCGTTGCCTCGTCCTTGACCACACCGGTGCAAGTTACGTAGTAAGCGTCCTTCAGGCGTACTTCCCGTCCGGGAGACAGGCGGAAGAAGCCGCGCGGCGGGACTTCCGCGAAGTCGTCTCGCTCGATGTACAGGGTCCGTGAAAAGGGCAGTGAGCGATCTCCGGCGCTGGCGTCCTCCGGGTTGTTTTCCGATTCTATGTATTCGACCTGCCCCTCAGGGTAGTTCTCGATGACCAGTTTCACCGGGTCCAAGACGGCCATCACCCTCGGCGCCCGGCGGTTCAGGTCTTCCCGAATCGAATTCTCCAGCAGCGCGATGTCGGTCCATGTGTCTCTTTTGGCCACGCCGATGCGGTCGCAGAAGTCCCGAATCGCCTCGGGCGTATAGCCGCGCCGCCGCAGACCGGACAGCGTGGGCATCCGTGGGTCGTCCCATCCGTGGACGTAGCCGCCCTCCACCAACTGGATCAGCCGACGCTTGCTGAGCACCGTGCAGGTCAGATTCAGGCGGGCGAACTCGATCTGCTGCGGGTGGTAGATTTCCAGCTCGTCCAGGCACCAGTCATAGAGCGCCCGGTGCCCCTCGAATTCCAGGGTGCAAATGGAGTGGGTAACGCCTTCGATGGAGTCCGACTGCCCGTGGGCGAAGTCGTACATCGGGTAGATGACCCACTTGTCTCCGGTGCGGTGGTGAGACGAATTAAGGATGCGGTACAACACAGGGTCGCGTAGGTTCAAGTTCGGAGAGGCCATGTCGATCCTGGCCCGCAGCACGCGGCTGCCTTCGTCGAACTCTCCCGCCTGCATCCGCTGGAACAGGTCCAGGTTTTCACCCACGGAACGCTCGCGGTAAGGGCTCTCTCGACCAGGCTCCGTCAGTGTGCCCCGGTATTCCCGGATTTCGTCGAAAGTGAGGTCATCGACGTAGGCCTTGCCTTTGCGAATCAGGTCGACAGCCATCTCGTAGAGTTGCTCGAAGTAGTCCGAGGCGTAGAACAGGTTGTCGCTCCAGTCCCAGCCCAGCCAGCGCACGTCATTCAAAATAGCGTTGACGTACTCCACCTCTTCCCGAGTGGGATTGGTGTCGTCGAAGCGCATGTTGCAGTGGCCGCCGTTTTCGGCGGCCAGCCCGAAATTCAGGCAGGCCGACTTGGCGTGGCCGATGTGCAGGTAGCCGTTGGGCTCGGGAGGAAAGCGGGTGATGACACTTCCGCCGAACTTTCCGGTGCGGTTGTCTTCGGCAACGATGGTGCGAATGAAGTCGGAGCCAGTGGTGGTCTCGGTGTCTGCCGTCTGAGTCATTCTTTGTCTTCCAAGGCGCTTGTCTATTCAGCGAGATTTGATCTGAGATTGGAATGGAACAGGGCTGAAGTCTAGTCGACAGAAGCCAGTTTAGCCGCTGCCTGCCGCATGCGGGCAAGCACCCGGTCGCGGCCCATGACCTCCATGGTCTCGAAGAGCGGCGGCGAAACGGAGCGACCGCTGACGGCCGTGCGGAGCAAGCCGAAAAACTGCCTCCTGGAGAGCTCCAGCCGCTGACCGGTGCTTCCCAGCAGGACCTCCAGCTTCTCGTGGCCGAATTCGTCGGCTGACGTCTCGTTCTCCAGGTCCCGCAGGGCCTCCCGGAGCGCTGCTACCGTCCCCTCGGGGTCCATTCCCTTTTGCACCAGTGTGCCGGCGTCGTATTCCGATGCCAGCTCACCGAAGAAGTAGGCGGTCATTTCGTCGGACTCGTCCAGACGCTTGAGCCGTTCCTGCACCAGGGGAGCGATGTTGCATAGGTAGTCTTGCTGTGTGCCGTCAAGCTGTCGCGGGATGTACTCCGCCATCCGCCGCCCCAGTTCGTCCGAGGCTAGGTCGCGGATGTAGACGCCGTTCATCCACATCAGCTTGTCCTGGTCGAAGATGGCCGCCGACTTTGTGATCCGGTCGAGGGTGAAGTTGTCGATAATCTGCTGTAGCGTGACCACCTCGGTGCTTCCGTCCAGCGACCAGCCGAGCAGCACCATGAAGTTGAGCAGCGCTTCGGGCAGATAGCCCTGCTCTTCGTACTCGCCGATGGCCGTTGCGCCGTGGCGCTTGGAGAGCTTGGCGCGGTCGGGGCCGGTGATCATGGGCAGGTGGGCGAATTCCGGCGGCTGGAAACCGAAAGCCCGGTAGAGCTGCAGGTGGCGGGGTGTGCTGGGCAGCCATTCCTCGGCGCGCATCACGTGGCTGATTTCCATGAGGTGGTCGTCGGCCACGACGGCAAGGTGATAGGTGGGGAACCCGTCTGACTTCAGGATTACAAAGTCTTCCTGGAGCTCGTTGCGCCATTCGACATCGCCTCGGATCAGGTCGTGGACCTGCGTTACACCCGACTTGGGCATGGCGAAGCGGACGACGCGGTCGTCGTCCCCGACCGGCATTCCGGCAACCGCGCCGTCCCTGCCCAAACTGAGGCAGTTGCATCCGTTGCCTTCCCCGGAGTCGCGGTTGGCCCGCCGGAGCTTCTCCAGCTCCTCGCGGCTGCAGTAGCAGTAGTAGGCGTTGCTCTGGTCCAGGAGCTGCTCAGCCAGGCGCTGGTAAATTTCCAGCCGATTGGACTGCTCGTAGGGTGCATGGGGGCCTTCAACTTCGGGGCCCTCGTCCCAGTCGATATCGAGCCAGCGCAGCCCGTCAAGAATGGCATCGACGGCGCCTTCCACGAGGCGGTTCTGGTCGGTGTCTTCAATGCGGACGATGAACTTTCCGCCGTGGTGCCGCGCGAAAAGCCAGTTGAACAGGGCTGTGCGGATGTTGCCGATGTGGGGCTGCCCGGTAGGGCTGGGGGCGTATCGAACGCGGACCTCGGCGGACAAATTTGCAACTCCCAAGAATAGAAACTGCGAATCATTGTAGCACGACTTCAGCCGCCCCTTGAACGGAAATCGTATTCCGTGGCAGGGTTCCGAACCAGTGGTATGGCCAATCAGCCTTTCTCGGCATTAGGATTTTCACCGTCATTCTAACCCTCTTTCTCTCAGGGAGAGAGAGTGAGCCAATATCCCTTGCCTTGGAGGGGAAGTAGGTCGGTACTTTGATGTCCCAAGCCGAGTGTCCTCGCGTAGGCGTGTAACGTTTTGTCACTTTTTGTAAGGTTGGCCAGAAATTCAGGCATGTTCCCGTAGTGTGTTGTCAGACGAGGGCATTCGTATTCCGGCTTCTTAATTAGTACAAATATACTACAAGTCTGCCATTGCCGGCAACAGGCAAGTGTCGCCAACTTGGCACAAATGCCACACTCGTTGGGTGAGCATACGCCCGTGTCCGGTTGCGTGCTTGCCCTCGCATTCGCGGCTCGCCCGTGTCGCCTTCGTGGTATGCTATGCGCCAATCTCAGCCTGGAGGGTAGCTCCGATATGACCGCCAGTCCTAACGTGAGAATAGAGCGCGATTCCATGGGCGAAATGGAAGTGCCCGCCGACGCTCTGTACGGTGCCTCGACAATGCGCGCCGTGCTGAACTTCCCCATCAGCGGACTGCGCTTCCCGCGAACCTTCATCCGCGCCCTTGGTCTTATCAAGCAGTCGGCGGCGCGTAGCAACATGGACCTCGGTCAACTGGACCAGCGCGTAGGCAACGCCATTGTCGCCGCGGCCCAGGAGGTCATCGACGGCCACCTTGACCGCCACTTCGTGCTGGACATTTTCCAGACCGGCTCGGGCACGTCCACCAACACCAACGCCAACGAGGTCATCGCGAACCGCGCCAGCCAGCTACTGGGAGGAGACCTTGGCTCGCGCCTAGTCCACCCCAACGACCACGTGAACATGGGACAGTCTTCCAACGACGTCATCCCCACCTCCATCCACTTGGCCGCCCTGCTGGCTATCAAGGAAGACCTGATTCCCGGCCTGGGAAACCTGGCGATGGAGCTCGAGAAGAAGTCGGAGGAGTTCTGGCCCATCATCAAGACCGGCCGTACCCACCTGCAGGACGCCACCCCAGTGCGCCTGGGACAGGAGTTTCTCGGCTACGCTGGCCAGGCCCGGTACAGCATCCAGCGGATGCAGCGGACCGAGGAGGCGCTGGCCGAGGTGGCTTTGGGCGGCACTGCGGTCGGCACTGGCGTCAACACCCACCCGGAGTTCTCTTCCCGCACCTGCGCATATGTCTCCGAAGCCGCGGGAGTTGAGATTCGCGAGACTGGGAACCACTTCCAGGCGCAGTCGTCGCTGGACGCGCTGGTAGAGGCCAGCGGCGAGCTCAAGACGGTGGCCATCAGCCTTCACAAGATAGCCAACGACATCCGGTTCATTGCCTCGGGCCCCCGGGCCGGCCTCGGCGAGATATCGCTGCCCGAGGTGCAGCCGGGAAGCTCGATTATGCCAGGCAAGATCAACCCGGTGATTGCCGAATCCGTGGTGCAGGTGGTGGCCCAGGTAGTGGGCAACGACGCCGCCGTCACCCTGGCAGGTCAGGGCGGCTACTTTGAGCTGAACACCATGATGCCCGTGGCGGCCCACAATGTCCTTGAGTCCATCTCCCTGCTGGCGGCCTCCGCCAACAACTTCGCCGACCAGTGCGTCGTGGGGATAGAGGCCACCACCGTGGGGCCGGACATGGTCGAGAAGGGCCTGATGCTGGGAACGGCCCTGGCGCCTGCCATCGGCTACGACGCAGCCGCCTCCATCGCCAAGGAGGCCGCGGCGACCGGCGCCACCATCCGCGAGATGGCGAAGCAGAAGACCGAGCTGTCGGATGAGGAGCTGGACACCCTGCTGAAACCCGAGGGCATGACCGAGCCCGGCGTCAACGTCGGGGGCGGCGGGAGCTAGGCAGCCTGGCTGGTCTTTTTGCTGGAGAAATCACGGGGGCTACCGGTCAGGTGGCCCCTGTCTTTTCAGGCCTTGCCGTACAGCTTGGGTAGGCGCGGTCTAATCGTCCCACAGGGGCAGGTTCTGGTCCACGGCCTGCTGGAGGCAGTTGGGGCAACGCTGGTCGGGAGAATGACCTTCAGCGGGGTAGAGGTTCTCGCCCCGCAGGCCGCAGAGAAAGTCGGGCATAATCTCCTCGATGCCCACCTGCAGAAGGTAGTGAACCCTACCGGTCTTCCGCCTGAAGGCCCACCACCATGGCGTCTGGCTTGAGGCCAGGTCGTTGAGGCGTGACTTGAAGTCGTCCTCCCAGCCATCTTCGGGCATTTCGACCAGCCAACGTCCCGTTGAGGACTCGGGGTCGCGCTCTGCCTTCAGCCGCCCGTTTCGTATGTATTCCCGGATATTCCGTTGGGATACGTTCAGGAGCCGGGAGGCTTCCTGTATCGATACCTTCTCCATCTCAGTCTCCGAAAGCGTTGAACGCAGAAAGCGTGATTGGGCTAACCGCCGCAGACGGCCGGGTCTTCCAGGGTGTCGGCCAGAGAGCCGCCGGGCGGCACCATCGGGTAAACATTGGCCTGCTGGTCCACCACGAACTCGATGAGGAATGGGCCGTCGTGGGCCTTGGCCTGCCGCAGGGCGGGCAGCACTTCCTCCTGCTCGGAGACTCGCACAGCACCCACGCCGTAGGCCTCGGCCAGCTTGACGTAATCGGGGCCAGGGACCGGGACCGCCTTCAGGTGGTTTTCGAAGTACATCTCCTGCCACTGCCGCACCATTCCCAGGTGGCCGTTGTTGATGAGTGCGTACTTAACCGGCAGTTTTTCCTCGGCGGCGGTTACCAGTTCCTGCAGCGTCATCTGGAACCCGCCATCGCCCGCGATGCTCCATACGGTGGCCTCGGGGCGGGCCGCCTGCATTCCGAGGGCCGCAGGAACCTCGAACCCCATCGCGCCCTGTCCTCCGGAGGACACGAAGGTGTTGGCCTTGTTGAAGGAGAGGAACTGGGCGGCCCACATCTGGTGCTGCCCGACGCCGGTCACCACCATGGCGCCCGGGTCCTCCTGCAGCACGTCGTTGAGCCTTGCCATTACGTGCTGAGCCTGTAGTTTGTCCGACACAGGGATGGCCAGGGAAGGGTGGTCGCGGCGCATCTGGTTGATATGGTCCATCCATTCGGGGCGCGGCGTGTAGGAGACTAGCGGGGTCAGGGCCTGCAACACGGCCTTCGCGTCGCCGGCGAGCGGCACTTCCACCGGGACGTTGCGTCCGATCTGAGTCGGCTCGATGTCCACGTGGATGATGCGGGCGTGGGGAGCGAAGGTGGAGGCTCGCCCGGTCACCCGGTCGTCGAACCGCATTCCGACGCCGACGATCAGGTCGGCTTCGTCAACCGCGATGTTGGCCCAGTACATACCGTGCATTCCCAGCATTCCCAGGTTCAGGGGATGGCCGCCGGGGAAGCTGCTGAGGCCCAGCAAGGTGGTGATGACGGGGATGCTCGTGGTCTCGGCCAGCTCCTGCAACTGCGCCGAAGCTCCCGACGCCAGAACGCCGTGGCCAGTTATGATCAGCGGCCGCTCGGCCTCGTTGATCAGGCGGGCGGCATCCTGCAGGTTGCTTCGGGTTTCGTCGCACAGCTCCGGCGCCTGGGGAGGAACGAATTCGGGGAAAACCGCGTCGGTCAATTCCAGTTGCACATCGCGGGGGATGTCGATCAGCACAGGGCCGGGCCGGCCTTCCTGCGCGATGGCGAAGGCCTCGCTGAAGGTTCGGGCCAGGTCATCGGCCGACATCACCATGAAGCTCTTCTTGG
The DNA here is from genome assembly GCA_965261355.1 of Dehalococcoidia bacterium. Lineage (GTDB taxonomy): Bacteria > Chloroflexota > Dehalococcoidia > Lucifugimonadales > UBA3495 > VXOI01. The sequence goes on from OZ253464.1 coordinate 2,808,015, forward strand.
TGCAGGTGTAGGTGATGGAGCAGATGTCGCATTCCTGGAACGCCTCGGAGCCCAAGGACGTGCGCGCGACCTGCCCGGTGATGGCGATCATCGGCACCGAATCGGCCTTGGCCCCCATGATGCCGGTGACGAGGTTGGTGGCGCCGGGCCCGGAGGTGGCGACGCAGACGCCCACTTTGCCACTGACGCGGGAGTAGGCGTCGGCGGCGTGGGCGGCGGCCTGTTCGTGGCGGACCAGGATGTGCCGCAGCTGCGGGTATGACCACAGGGCGTCGTAGAAGGGGAGGATGGCCCCGCCGGGGTGCCCGAAAAGGACTTCCACGCCCTCGCGGATGAGGCTCTCGCAGATGATTTCCGCGCCTTTCATTTTCTTAATTTCCAAAGCAGCGCCTCCGTTCTTGGGACCTTCCCTGCCAGAGAAGGGTGCGAGGAGAGCCGCCAATCGGCAATAGAAAAGGCCCGCCCCTGCATAGGGACGGGACTTGAATATTCCCGCGGTACCACCCTACTTGCTCCGACGGAATCGGAGCCTCTCTTGCAGGACACTATCATGCCCCGTCGTTGCTAACGGGCGACGATCCCCGTCCTGACTTACTCACATCAGTGATGCTTTCAGCCGGCGGCTCCGGAGGGATTTTCAACCAAGTTCGATGTGCCTGCTTCCACCGTACCAGGCTCGCTATGCCCGAAACCCTGACCTACTCGTCTCCATCACAGCCTTTCCGTAGAAAACTAGCACAGCGTTGACGGGGTGTCAACAGCGGGGTTCCGAGCGATTGCGTTTTCAAGCAGGTTGTCCGGTCAATCAGGCGTCCCTGTGTTTGAGAGTTTCACCCCCACCCGAACCCTGTCCTTCGGGCAGACGGAACGGGTCAAGACTCCATGCCCATGATGGGATGCTAGCTGGGGCTTCAGTCTCATTTTCCAAGAGTCCTCTCGTGGGGATGTAACATCATGTAACATTTCGTAAAATCAGTATCAATTTGACCTATTTTGGCAACGGACCATTATGGGGGATCAGGGCGCCGCATTGGAGGTTCAGGAAATCTCTCGCAGAACAATTGTACGATTATTGACGCTTCAGGGCAAGGAGGAATTCAGCAGGCGCCACCCTGGGACAAGCTTCGCAGGTATGACGGACCGCGAGCTGGCATACCACCGCGGCAATCGAGTTTTATTTCTGGGCACACAAATTGGGCCGAAATAGAGGTGGCGGTGAAATTGACAGTGCTACCTTGGGTTCTGGGCGCCGGGGTTCTGGGCGCCGGGGAAGACGGGGGTTTGGATTCCTGCCTGCGCGGGAATGACGGGGCCAGCGTTTAAGACGCGGTTGCCCTGCCCGTATGGTTCTCTCTGAAGCGAAAAGTGGCGTTCCTGCCGTATGCTAGTATTTAGGGCGATTTGCACAACGCGCGTGTGACTATGAGCGACTCCACCGAAACCGGTCTCATTTCAACCACGTCTGCCACTGAAGGGCAGGCGCAAGAACCGCCTGTGCTCCGGAACAACCTCCGCCTTAATGCAGAGACGGCAGCGACTATTACGCCTCCACCCGCGTCGGTGCCTTCGGAATTCCTGGAAGTCCAGAACCCTCCGATTCCGGTTTATGAGCCTCAAACGGTAACTCCTCCTCCGGCGTCGGTGCCGTCCGAGTTCCTGCTTGAGCAGGAACACAAAGTCGTGGTATCGGAAACGCCCGCCACCAGGATTCAGGGCTACCTCGAATCTGGGCGAGCCGAGCCCTGGGAGTTCGGAACGGGAGTCTGGCCTCTTCAGGAAGACGCAAGGGATACCCAGGTGGACAAAACGGAAGAAGCAGCCGCGCCATCGCGGGTAGCCGTTCGGCTGCGGGGCTTGCCCACAATTGCCGGTGAAAAGATTTCCAGCATTCTGCTCACCGACGAAGGTCTGACGGACACGATGCCCAGTTCCGGACCGGCACTGATCCTTACCAACCGGCGGCTGATCGCGTTTCGGGGAGTCGAGGGATTTCGCGATACCCACGTCGCTGCGGTAGCCGACATCAACCAGTATTCCGTGCGGACGGGGCAACGCAACTGGGGAGCGGTGCTGCAGGGCTTCCTGATGATGGTAAGTGGCGCGTTTCTCTACGTGGTGGTGGCTTACTGGCTGGCCGGACAGATCAGCGGCCCCAATGTGCCGGGAATCAACATTGACGTCGCGCCGCTGATCGCGCTGATCATCATCCTGGCCGGTCTGCTGGTCCTGTTGCAGAACTACTTCACCCGCCCCGCTGGCGCCGTAATTTTTCGCGGGTCTGGGGTGGAGTTGGCCTTCCCCTTCCGCAGCGCGCTGGACATCCAGCAGATATATGACTTCGTTGAGCAGGTGCGTTCGGCGTCAAGCGAAGAGAAGCGGACTTCTTAATTGTGCCCACCCGAGGCTCCGTCTTGAGCGCGCACACCCGTGGCTTCGAGCGTGCCCACCTGGGCGGTTAGGCGGAAATACGCGGTACTAGCCCAGCGGCAGTCCCGGGTTGACGTCCAGCTCCATCGGCCACTGCTCACCCCGCTGGTGCTGGTAGTAGGCGCAGGCAGCTACCATTGCTCCATTGTCGGTGCACAGAATCGGGGGCGGGACGATTACCGGCAGCGGCGAACGTCGCAGAATCTCCTCTCGCAGGCGGGCATTGGCGATAACGCCTCCGCCCAGCACCAGCCCCTTCACCCGGTACTTCCGTGCCATGTCCACCAGCTTGGCCGATATGACGTCGACCACCGACTCCTGGAAAGCGGCGGCGAGCTCGCGGATGATCGTCTGCGTTTCAGCATCCTGCGGGACCTTGTCCGTTTCAGCCAGGTACACGCCGCGGTCCTGGGCCTGGTGCAGCAGGGCCGTCTTCAGGCCGCTGAAACTGAAGTCGTGAGTGTCGCGCATCCAGGCTCGGGGCAGGGAGTATTCGCCGGTGGCGCCGCCGGACACGCGCTGTATCTCCGGTCCGCCGGGGAAGCCGAGCCCGAGGATGCGCGCCGCCTTGTCGAAGGCCTCACCAGCGGCGTCGTCGCGGGTTCTCCCAATCAGCCTGTAGTCGCCGTGCCCTTCCATCAGCAGCAGGTCGGTGTGCCCGCCGGAAGCGACGAGGCAGGCGAGTGGAAAGCCGGGGTCTTCGGCCGGGTTCGAAGGGGTGAGCCAGGAAGCGTAGATATGGGCCTCAAGGTGGTTGACACCGAGGAGGGGCTTCCCAAGGGCGTAGGCCAGGGCCTTGGCGGCGTTCAGCCCGGTAATCAGAGAGCCCGCAAGGCCGGGGCCGTAGGTCACCGCCACGACGTCGACGTCATCCAGCCCGATGCCGCATGACTCAACTGCTTGCTCAAGCACCGGAGTCAGGTCCCGTACGTGCTGTCGCGAGGCGACCTCCGGCACAACGCCTCCGTATCGGGAGTGCAGTTCAGCCTGCGACGAGATGATGTTGGAACGCAGGAGCCGCCCATCTTCCACCACTCCGGCCGCCGTTTCGTCGCATGAAGTTTCGATGCCCAGGATAGTCAGAGCCATGCGTCAATCCGCCTGTAGAAAGGGTTAATAGCGAAGCTGCCAACAAACATATCACCGGCTCAGCGGCAGTTTCAACGGCGCATGCTCAACTTTACACTGTTTGGGGCCGATGCTATTATTCGATCCCGACACCGCTTCAAGATTGCGGAGGGAAACCAGCGATTTCGCCATTGGAGGTAGTACCAAAACATGGACGCCGGAGACTCATGGAGATGGGGCTTACTTGGCATATTCCTGATTCTATCAGCCTTCTTCTCGGCCTCTGAAACGGCGTTCATCGCCCTGCCGAAGGCGCGCCTGATGCACTTGGTGCAGACCCGCAGGCCGGGGGCAGGCAGAGTTTCCCGCCTCATACAGCACCCCGAGCGTTTCCTTGCCACGGTGCTCCTCAGCAACAACCTCGTCAACACCGCCGCAGCGGCCCTTGCCACCATCCTCGTGGTCGAACTCATCGGAAACCCCTTCGTGTCGGCCCTTGTTTCCACGATAGGAATCACTCTGATGCTCCTCCTCTTCTGCGAGACCCTGCCGAAAACAATTGCCTGGCACCGATCGGAGGGGGTAGCCTTCTTCGCGTCCCGTCCCCTGCGAATGGTTGGGTTTACGCTGGCTCCCATCGTCACGGTGGTGCAGGGATTCACCACCATCAGCAGCCGCGCCCTTGGAATTTCCGGCAACACAATGCAGATGGTGAGCGGCGAGGAAATCCGCACCCTGATCGCCGCCGGGGCCCAGACCGGGACTGTCGAGGCCGACGAAGCTGAGTTGCTGGAGAAGGTGTTCCGCTTCGGTGACAGGCAAATGCGAGAGGTGGCAACGCCGAGGACGGAAATCGTCTGGTTGGAAAGAGGGGCAACGCTTCACGAGTTTCTGGACCTCTACCAGCAGTCAAGCCACACTCGCTTCCCGGTTTTTGAAGGCACCAAGGAAAACGTGATCGGCATCCTGTCCATCAAGGATGTACTTACCAGGTTGAGCTCTGGGCATCTCAAGCCGGAGGACGACGTGACCATGTTCCTCCGCGACGCATATATTGTTCCCGAAACCAAGAGCGTCAGCAGCACCTTCGCCGAGATGCGCCAGGCCCGCCACACCGTGGCGCTGACCTTCGACGAGTTCGGCGGCATTGCCGGGCTGGCCACCACCAAGCAGCTACTGGAGGTCATCGTCGGTCAGGTAGGCGATGAGGGCCCGGAGCCGGAAGAGACCGTGACCCATCTGGGCGAAGACAGCTATCTGGTGGACGCCGCCGTCAGCATCTCGGAAATCAACGACGAGCTGGAACTGGACATCCCGGAAGGCGACTATCAGACGCTGGCAGGGTTCATTCTCGCGCAACTCGGTCGCATACCGGAGACCGGAGACACCGTCGAGTACCGGGACCTCAGCATAACCGTGAAGGTCATGGACGGCGTGCGCATCGACGAAGTGGAGCTGTTGCGCGTACCTACGGGAGCCGCTGTCGAGGATGACCAGTGAAATTCTACCTGCTTCGCCACGGAGAGACCGAGTGGAACAAGCTGGGGAAGTTCCAGGGGCTGACTGACGTTTCCCTCAACGAGCGTGGGCTGGCGCAGGCCAAGGACTCGGCCCGAGCGGCTCTGAGCTGGGAACACGGGGCGCTTTACTCCAGTTCGCTTACCCGCACGGTCCAGGTGGCCGAGGAAATCCGCAAGGTCACGGGTACGCCGATTGTCACCGATCCTGGCCTGCGCGAGTTGAGCCTGGGCGACCTGGAGGGAGTCACAGGCTCCGAAATGCGTGAGGGGTGGCCGGAGATGTACGCATCCTGGCGCAGGAACCCCGCCGATGTGGAGATGCCCAACGGTGAATCGCTGGCCCAGGTGCAGGAACGGGCCTGGGCGGTCATCCAGGGGATTGAGCGAGAGCATTCCGATGAGTCCGGAGTTGTCGTGGTTTCCCACAACTTCACCATCCGCACCATAATCTGCGCCATCCTCGACATCCCTCTGCACAACTTCCATCGGATGTCGCTGGGTCTCGGCTCCCTTTGCACCTTCGAGAGCGACGGTAACGTCCGGCGCCTCGTCACCTACAACTGCAACAGCCACCTGTCACCCGAAAACCGGTAGCCGCGCTACCATGACTGCCCTGACCACCCTGGAGCGACAGGTATCCGCTGCCATCCGTCGCGCCGGGTTTGCAGACAATGCTTGCCTGGTTGTTGCCTGTTCCGGGGGCCCTGATTCCACCGCGCTGCTGCGGTGCCTTCACCGCCTTCGCGACGAGTATTCGCTCAGCCTGCACGTCGCGCACCTGAACCACGACTTCCGTGGCGCCGAGGCCGACCACGATGCTGCCTTCGTGCAGGTCCTGGCCGATGGGCTGGGACTGCCCTGCAGCATCGACAAGCAGGACCCCATCGCCTACCAGCGAGAAAGGGGAGTGTCGTCCTTCGAGCAGGCCGCGCGCGAGATGCGCTACTCGTTTCTTGCGTCCGTGGCCGGCACTGCGGGAGCGGGGGCCATAGTGCTTGGGCACACCGCCGACGACCAGGCCGAAACGGTGCTGCTCCACCTGCTGCGCGGCACCGGCCTGCACGGCCTGCGCGGCATGTCGGAGTCGGGCGGCTGGCCTTGGCCCGAGCCACAGCCGGGCCCGCGGTTGTTCCGGCCGATGCTGGGCGTTGGGAAGGACGACACGGCCGGGTATTGCGAAGCGATTGGCCAGACGTTCCGGCAGGACTCCGGCAACTACATGTGGCGTTTCACCCGCAACAGGGTGCGGCTCGACCTGTTGCCCCGCCTGTCCCGCGATTACAACCCCCGCGTGCGCGACGCCCTGGCCCGCCTGTCCCGGGCCGCCGCGGAGCAGGTGGACTACATCGAGGGTGAGCTGGCAAGTCGCTGGAATGAAATTGCCGATGAAGACGGCGAGTCGGTCGCCTTCAGCGCGGGCGCCCTTGCGGGCCTGCACCCGGCGCTGCAACGCCAGGCCCTTCGCCGCGCCTACGCCACGGCAGCGGGAGATTCACGGACTCTGGTCGATGCTCACCTCGAGGCCATGCTGGGCCTGCTTCATCGCAGGCGTGGCGGACGGTCGCTGAACCTGCCGCGCGGAGTTCGGGCCGACCTTCAGGGCGGCGTTCTGCGCGTGGCTCGCAGTCCAGAGGCGTCGCGCGCCAGCGGCCTCGAAGGCGAGCACACCCTTCCGGTGCCGAAGGTGCTGGGTAAACCAGTCCAAACCCGCGTGGAAGGCTGGATGGTAACCCTGGAATTACTCCCACCGGGGAATCCCGGACGAACGAGCAAATCGGAAAGCGACGCAGTCACCGCGTGCCTGGACCGGCAAGCCCTCGGGGATGCCATAACGGTCCGGTCGCGGCGCCCGGGCGACCGCCTTCAGCCGCAGGGCATGTCCGGAACCAAAAAGCTGCAGGACTTCTTTACCGACGCCAAGGTGCCTCGCGAACAACGCGACGACGTACCGCTCCTGGTCTGCGAGCGGGGCATCGCGTGGGTGGTGGGCCATCGCGTCGCCGCTTGGGCCGTTACCGGGGATGACGCTACCGTCATCCGTGTTTCGCTCTCCCGCGCATGAGCAGTCAGGTTGCCAGTTGTCGGGCGCGTTGGTAGCATAGCCGAAATTCGCGAAAGGAGGGCGCGCTATGGACCTGGGATTGACCGGCAGAGTTGCTGTCATCGGTGGGGGAAGCAAGGGTCTCGGTCGCGCCTGCGCCGATTCGCTGGCCGCCGAGGGAACGAACCTGACCATCTGCAGCCGTAACGCCGAGGAACTGGAAGCCGCGGCTGCCGAGATTCGCGGCGCCGCCGGCGTCGATGTCCTAGCCGTGCCGGCAGACCTGTCGCGGCTCGAGGGCATCCAACGCCTCATTCACGCCACCGTCGACCACTACGGGCGGCTGGACATCGCCGTGGTCAACTCCGGCGGGCCTCCCTCCGGTCGAGCGACGGACACTGACGAGGAGACATGGAGCCGCTCGATTGACATGGCCCTGTCGTTCTTCATACGCATGGGCCGGGAAGCCACGCCCCATATGAGGCAGCAGAAGTGGGGCCGCGTCGTCAACATTCTCGCGTCCACCGTGTACCAGCCCATCGACAATCTGGTCACCTCGGGCGTCACCCGCATGGGCGCGGTGGCCTACGCCAAGAGCCTGGCCGACGAGGTGGGTCGTGACAACGTGCTGGTGAACAACGTCGCGCCGGGCTTCCTGATGACCGAACGCATGCAGCACATTTTCGAAACGCGCTCACAGGAATCTGGTCAGGATCTGGAGACGGTACTGGATGCAGGGGCTTCGCGCATCCCGGTGGGGCGCTTCGGACGCCCGGAGGAACTGGGCGACTTCGTGGCCTACCTCTGCTCCGACAAAAACACCTACGTGACCGGCACCACCATCCTCGTCGACGGGGGGGTGGTCCGCTCCGTCATGTAGGCGACCAGGCGACCCGGGCGATTCAGCGCAAGCAAAGAGGGGCAGGACTGAATCCTGCCCCTCTTTGCTTCTCGAGCATAACGGCTATTTCAAGTTGGCGTCGAACCAGGCCATTGCCTTGCCCCAGCCGTCGGCGGCGGCTTCGGGGCGGTAGCCCGCGGGGCGCCCGTCGCAGTGGAAGCCGTGCCCGGCACCGGCGTACTGGTGGAACTCGTGGGCCTTCCCCAGCCTCGTCATTTCCGCGTCAATTTCGCTGACGAAGTCGGGAGTCGGGTTGGCGTCCTCTTCGCCGAACAGCCCCAGCACCGGGCAACTGATGTTGCCGGTCTGTTCCAGCGGCGTCTGGCCATCGCCCAGTGCGACGCCGATGTTGCCACCGTAGAACACCACCGAGGCACCCAGATCGGAGTTGCTGCAGGCCGCGAGATAGGCCACCCGCCCGCCGAAGCAGTATCCCACGATGCCTACCTTGCCGTTGACGAAGGACTGGCCCTTCAGGTAGTTCACGGCGGCGTTGACGTCGGCCACGATGCCGGCGTCGTTGCACTGCTGCATCCGCTCGATGGCGAGGGGGAATTCCGTATGCAGCCCGGTAACCATGCGTCCCTGCCGATGGAACATGCCTGGAGCAAGCCCTACGTATCCGAGTTCCGGGAGGCGGTCGGCTACTGACTGGATGTGTGAGTTTACGCCCCAGATTTCCTGGATCACAATGACGGCGGGATGGCTGCCGTCGCCGTCGGGTTGCGTGAGGTACCCGTCCATGGTCGTGCCATCGCTAACGTTGATATCAACCCAGCTTGCCGGCATTTCGAATCTCCTGAAATTATTGTGTAGATGCTGCCCGAATTTTATCACGCTGCGGGACGCATTTCGCTGCACCCCACGGTCCTGACTAGCCCTCCAGGACCGGGGGACGGCGGCCCTGAGACGGCGAAACCGACTCGTATGCCGCCGCAGCCTGGAACAGCAGCTCCTCCCGAAATCCGGAGGCCACCATCTGGAACCCGATGGGCAAGCCGTTCCCGTTGAGGCCGCAGGGAAGGGTTATGGCCGGGTGCCCCGTCGAGTTGAAGGGGCTGGTATTCCGCGACACCAGGCCCGAGCCAGGTCCCCGGATCCGGTGCGTTTCCCCGCAGTGCTCCACGTAGGCTGCGTCGATGCGTGGCGCGACCAGCGGCGTGGTGGGCATTACCAGCAGGTCAACGCCCTGCAACACCCGGGCGTATTCCTCCTGGATCAGCCGCTGCGCCTTCATCGCCTTGGAGTAGTGGTGTCCAAGCACGAACTGGCCGCCCAGCGTGCGGTACAGAGTGTCCGGACCATAGTCTTCGCGGTTCGCCCGAAGGTAGGGCTCGTGGGTCACGATGGAGTCCGACATCGCCGCCATTCTCACCGCGCCGATGTATTTCATCATCGGCAGCTCCACCGGCACGGTCACCGCTCCCAGTTCCTCCAGCGCCGCGATGGCACCGCGGACGGCTTCTTCCACGTCGGTTTCCAGTTCTTCGAAGTAGTAGTTGGACGGCACGCCCAGGCGCAGCCCCTGTACGCCCCTGCCGATGGAGGCGGAGTAGTCGGGCACAGGGGCGGGTACAGTGCTGGGGTCCAGCGGGTCGTGCCCGGCCATGGCCTGCAGCATGATGGCGCTGTCGGCGACCGAGCGGGTCATTGGGCCTATGTGGTCGCCGTTGAAGCTGGTGACCAGCAGCCCTCTCTGGCTCACCCGCCCGAAGGTCTGCTTCAGGCCCACGACGCCACAGAAGGCGCCGGGCAGCCGCACCGAGCCGCCCAGGTCGGTGCCCAGCGACGCGAAGGTCACCCCCGTTGCCACGTTGGCCCCGCCGCCGCCGCTGGACCCGCCGGGGACGTGGTCAGTGCCCCACGGGTTGCGGACCGGACCGAAGTGCGGGTTGTTGGACGTTGCGCCAGCAGCGAACTCCTCCAGATTCTCCTTGCCCAGGATCACCGCGCCTGCCTCGCGGCAGCGACGAACCGCCTCGCAATCCTCATCCGGTACGTTGTCCGACAGCACCTTCGTTCCCAGCGTCGTGCGAATGCCCGCAGTCGCCAGGTTGTCCTTGATGCCGATGGGGATGCCCTGCAGCGGCCCTTTGTACTCGCCGCGAGAAATTGCGGCCTCCTCATCCCGCGCCTGGGCCAATGCCTCGTCGGCCAGCAGCGTGATGAAGGTGTTGAGCGTCGGCTGCAACTCCCGTGCGCGATCCAGTGCCGCCTGGGTCAGCTCCACCGGAGATACCTCTCCTGCGCGAATCCTCGGCGCCAGTTCAGATATGGTCGATGACAACAGTTCATTGTTGGGCATGGCGCTAACCCTCTTCCTGCCTGGCTTGAGTTTCGTCTTCGGCCGCCATTCTCAAAAGCCGCCCGGACATGGAGTCGGAAAGGTCAAGTTCGTCGAGTATCGCCAGTTGCTGCAGGTAATACTCGACTTCCGGCTTGACCAGTTCCAGTTCTTCCGCAGACAGCTCGAAGCCGTTGTAATCTCGGATTATTGCCTGCAATGTCTCGTCGGAAACACTCACGCGCGCCTCCTTTCAGTATGATTTCCCGTCATCAGTGTCAGTGGTGATGGCGCGAGTGTAGGCCAAGCCCCCGGCAAACGCAATCGCGCAAGACTTTGAACACAAAAATGACGGCATCCCCAAGTATTACAATCGAGACTGAAGCCCTGTATCATAAGAATGTAACGGACTGGATCTATCGTTACATCCTATGGACACCGAATTCCGCAGGAGGGGAGTTTGCGGAATCTGGCCAACTTTCTGGTACACCTTTTCGGGCGCTCAGAAGGCGAGGAAAGCACTCGCCTGACCGTCCTCCATGATCGTTGCCTGTACTGCGATGAGCCGATTCGCGATTCCCAGTCCTATCTTGCCTCTCGCGTCTGCCCCTTCTGCCGCTTTCACTACACCATAACCGCGCGGGAGCGCATTGAGCTGCTCGCCGATCGGGGCACCTTCAAGGAGTCCCACAAGTACCTCAGTTCCGTATCTCCCCTGTCCTTCGCCCACCGCGGGCGATACGGGCAACTGCTGGCCCAGGACCAGAACCGCACCGGCCTAACCGAGGCGGCGGTAACGGGACGGTGCAAGATTGACGACACCGATGTAATGCTCGTAGTCCTGGACTTTTCCTTCATGGGCGGGACCATGGGCAGCGTCGTGGGCGAAAAGGTGGCCACCGCGCTTGAAACCGCCGCCAAGAGCGGCATTCCGGCCATCGCCGTCGTTTCCGGTGGTGGAGTGCGTGTGCAGGAAGGCGTGCTGTCGCTGATGCAGATGGCCAAGACAGTAACCGCCGCCAACAAGCTGCGCGACGAGGGAGCCCCCTTCATCGTCGTCCTGGCCAACCCGTCGACTGGCCAGGCCTACGCCAGCTTCGCCAACCTGGCCGACGTGATACTGGCCGAGCCCAAGTCCCTGATCGGACTGTCTCCCCTGAAGACGCTGCGTGAAACATCCGACCTTCCCCTGCCCCTGGACGCCCACACTGCGGAGGCCCACGTGGGCCACGGGTTGCTGGACAACGTGGTCGATCGCGAGACGCTGCGCGGACGGCTGTCCACTCTGCTCCAGATCCTCGGGGGCTACCGGAGGGACAAGACAAAGCAGGAGAAAGCACAGCACGCGGACTTTATGAAATCCACATCCCCGGAGTGTTTCCAGGTGGAGCCGTGGACCGCTCTGGCTTCGGTTCGACACTCGGAACGCCCTGCTGCGGCAACCTATTTCAGGCAGATGCTCGACTCGTTCATCGAGCTGCGGGGTGACCGGCTGAACAGCGACGACCGTTCTGTGGTTGCCGGCCTCGGTTACCTGGCCGGGCAGCCGGTGGCGGTCATCGGTCAGCAGCGGCGTCCGTTGCTGGAAGGCGAGCGGTATCACGTCCTTCCCGACGGTCTGCGCAAGGCCCAGCGGGTCATATCGCTGGCTTCGCGGTTCAGGCTGCCGCTGATTACCCTCGTGGACACCCAGGGAGCCGACCCGGGCCTGGAAGCGGAGGAACAGGGTATCGGCAACGCCATCGCCACGACACTGTCGGCGATGCTGGACTTGCCTACGCCGATAGTGTCCGTGGTCATCGGAGAGGGAGGAAGCGAGGGCGCGCTGGCGCTCGGCCTGGCCGACCGGATTCTGATGCAGCAGTACGCGGTGTACTCCCCGATATCGATGAACCACAATCTGGCGGGCACCTTCCACGAGCCTGCGCTGGACCGCGAAGCCGCCGACGCACTGATGCTCACGGCCTACGACTGCGTGGATCTCGGCATCGCGGATGAGGTTATTTCGGAGCCCGAGGGCGGCTCCCACCTCGACCCGAGGGCTGCTGCCGTGTGCCTGCAGCGCGGCATCATTCGCGAGCTGACCAAGCTCAACAAGATGTCCCAGGGCAAGCTGGCGAAACGCCGTTACACCAAGTTCCGCCGCATGGGCGAGGCCAGCGACTACTCGCAGGAGGCGATGACCCGCGAGGTGGAGCTGCTGATGAGCATCACCGCCGGCGAACGCCCGCCGCTGCGCGGTCTCAGGCGAAGGAACACCGAGCCGGAACCCCTCGAGGCCTACGTGGCGGGCGACGAGTGACCGGTAGACTCAATCGCACGTCGTAGTCGGGCGGTCGCGCCGACTCAAACAGAAAGGGGCGGGTTTCATCCCGCCCCTTTTGTCTGCCTTTGCCCTTCTTGTTTGCCTTTCGTAGATGGGCCGTCTAAGCGGCAGCCCTCCCGAACTCCCGCAGGCTGGTGCGCAGGGCTGCGGCGATCTCCGAGTACTCCTCGCGTACTTCTTCATCGGCCAGCACCGTGGGCATCCTGCTGTTCCGGTAAGAGGATCTCAGTTCCATGTTGCCGAGGTACGGTGCATCGACTTCTTCCGCCAGATCCTTGCCGCCGCCCTGACCGAAGATGTCGCCGGTGTAGTTTTCCACCACGCCCACCACGTTGAGGTTCAGCTTGCGGATCATATTGATGCAGCGCTTGGCGTCCAGCAGGGCGAGGTCCTGAGGGGTGCTGACCACCACAAAGCCATCCATCGGCAGCGTCTGCATTACCGTAAGCGGCGAGTCCGAGGTGCCGGGCGGGAGATCGACCACCAGGTAGTCCAACTCGTCCCACTCGGTATTCTGGAGGAACTGGTTTATGGCGTTGTGGATCATCGGGCCGCGCCAGATGATTGCCTCCTCCTCATTCTCCTGGAAGAAGGCCATGGACACGACCTTGACGCCCCACTGCTCGGCGGGAATGATCTCACCGTCCACGTAGTTGGGTTTCGCCGTGGCAGCAAGCACGTTGGTAACGTTCGGGCAGTCGATGTCGACGTCCAGGATGCCGACCCGGGCGCCCTCCTGCGCCAGTGTGACCGCCAGGTTGACGGCCACCGTGGTCTTGCCAACGCCGCCCTTGCCGCTGTAGACGCCGATCTTGGTCTTGATCTTGCCGAGGCGCTCGCCGATCTGCCGCTTCTGTTGCCAGCTGCGCTTGATCTGTTCCAGGCGTGCGCTCTGCGCGTTCTGCTGGGGAGTGGTCATAAGTTCTCTCGCCGCGCTGGTTGATGGCAACCGCGGTGGTTAGATGCCCAGCTGGTTGCGGGCTTCCTCGCTGATCAGGTCGGGGGACCAGGGCGGGTCGAAGACAAGCTCGATCTGCACTTCGTCGACGCCGTCCAGCTCCTGGATGGCCCACTCAGCCTGCTGGCCGATGTATGGCCCCATGCCGCAGCCGGGGAACGTCAGCGTCATCTGCACGAAGACATCGGATTCATTGACCTGCACGTCGTAAATCAGGCCCAGGTCAACCACATTCACCGGGATTTCCGGGTCGTAAACCGTCCGGAGCGCTTCCAGCACTTCGTCCCTGCTCACTACTGCTTCTGCCACGTTGGCCTCCTCTGCGCCGCTTTGCTCCTTCAGATTATAGCAAGAATCCGAGGGATTATTTCGTCTCAGAGCCGCCATTCCCCAATTAGCGAAGGCCGGCTGCTGCGCGGGATGGCTGATATATGGCTGATATATGATGGTAGAAATGGCGATTTAGCAGGCAAATTGGGCGAGGGCGCCAATGGATGCAGGGATCAGGCTTGCCACGGAGGACGATGCCGGGCAGATGCTGGAAATCTACGGCCCCGTGGTCCGGGACACGATTATTTCCTTCGAGGAACAGCCGCCTTCCACTGAAGAGTTTCGCGGACGCATTCGGACCGTGCTGGAACGGCTGCCCTGGCTGGTCTGCGACATCGACGGCCATATTGCCGGCTATGCCTACGCCACTCCTTTCAGGACTCGGGCAGGCTACCGCTGGTCGGCCGAGTTGACCGTCTACGTGCATCCACCCCACCACCGGCGCGGCGTGGGTCGCGCCCTCTACACCGCGCTGCTGCGCTGCCTGGCAGGCCAGGGGTACCGCACCGCCGTGGCGGTCATCGCCCTCCCGAACCCCGCAAGTGTCGCCCTGCACCAGTCGGTGGGGTTCCATCGTACCGGCGTCCTCGAAAATATCGGCTTCAAGCACGGCAGGTGGATTGACGACGACGTCTGGCAACTGGACATTGGGCCCGGTCTCGAAACTCCTTCCGAACCCATCTCCCTGGACGGTTTCGTGGGCACGCCCGGATGGCACGATGCCCTGGAAAGCGGAGCGGCGCTGCTTCGAAGCTGAGGCAGCGCCGCCATCCAGGTGCGTGTAGTTCCGTCCGATTGGGGCTACGGGATCAGCAGGAGCTTGCCCGTCGTGGCCCTGCTCTCCAGCAGACTATGCGCTTCCGGTGCGTCCGACAGCGGCAGCTCGTGGTCGATGTGCAGCTTCAAGCTGCCGTCGGCAACCCAGCCCAGCACATCACCAGCCCGATGCTCCAGCTCGGCGCGGTCAACGGTGTAGTCGCCGAGGCCGGGACGGGTGAGATACAGGGAACCGGCGGCGAACTTACGCGGGTCGACCGGGTCCGGGTTCCCGCTGGCCGCACCGTAGAGGGCCAACACACCGCGGCGCCCCAGGCAGGAGACGCTCTGGTCGAAAGTGGTCTTCCCCACGCCGTCGTACACCACCCGAACACCTTCGCCGCCCGTGGCGTCTTTGACCACCTCAGCGAAATCCTCCTGGGTGTAGATGATGGCGTGGTCGGCGCCGGCCCGCCGCGACATCTCGGCCTTCTCTTCAGTGGATACGGTGGTGAAAACGTAACCGCCCAGCTTCTTGATCATCTGTGTCAGGATCAAACCCATGCCGCCGGCCCCGGCTTGAACTATGACCCGGTCTCCAGGCTGCACCGGGTAGGTGGCGTGGCACAGATAATGGGCCGTCATCCCCTGAAGCATGGCCGCGGCGCCGGCCTTGGCGTCCAACCCCGCTGGGCGCTTGATGAGCCGCCATGCCGGCACGAGGGCCTGCTCGGCGTAGGAGCCGTTGACACTGCAGTACACGACCTCGTCGCCGACCGAAACCTCGGACACACCGCTCCCGACGGCGGCCACCACTCCCGCGCCTTCGACACCGATGGTTCTTGGCAGCGGCGGTCCGGGGTTGATGCCCGCACGGCTGTAGACGTCGGTGTAGTTCACGCCGGCCGCCTGTATCCTCACCACCGCTTCCCCTTCGCCCGGCGTCGGGTCGGCGACCTCCTGGTACTTCATCGCCTCCGGACCGCCGAAGTCGTTGATCTGCACTGCTTTCATGTTTGTTCCTCCAGAGCTGGAATCTGAGCCCTTATCGAGGCTGCATTTCGCGCCAAGTATACACCGCGAACTGGACGCCTCCGGCATAAGTTCCACCGGTACGCCAGTTTGTGTTTGACAAGGGAAGTCTCGTCGGCTGTTGTCTCAAATTGCCATTCATTACGGAAACTGATACGATGACTTGGCGCTTTTCACAAAGCGAAAAATTGGAAATCGTCGAGGTCTCGGGACTCAATTCCAGCGTCGCTCGCGAGCGCGGAAACGGGCCCAAGGCCTGTCAGAAGAGAACAGCGAGGAACCTATGGCAGAGAGCTTCCTGGATTTCGTAAAGACCCTCCCGGAACAGGGAAACGTACGCACCGTCAGCCGGGACGAACTGGACGAAGAGGCCTTTAAGCACGGCCGGACCACGGCAACCGGCGGGCGCAGTTTCTACTCCAATATCCGCAACCGGAGCGCCGGTGTGGCTGTCGTCTTTGGCAGCGACCGGGTGGCGACCCAGAAATTCAATCCTGCTCAGGATCGTATTAAGAGCAACAAGGACAAGACGCTGGAGGAAGTACGCAAATACCTACTTAGATCCCCCCTCATCAGGGTACAGCGGACCATAGGCGACAACTCGGAATTCAACCCCAAGTGCAACCTCTTCCTCTCCGTTCAGCGATCAGACAATGCGCGACAGGCCTGCCTCTGGAGCCACACCCTCCGCGACTATGACCCCTCTTCCCCCGGTCCCGACCTCTACGAAGTATGCATCCCGGAATGGCCCGAAGACGATCGTCAGGTCTTGGTATTTCCGGAGGAGAACCTCACCGTAATCCTCGGCATTGACTACGTCGGCGAAGTGAAGATGGGCTTTCTCCGCATGGCGATGTGGGACGCGAAAGAAGAGGGGATGCTCAGCCTCCACGCCGGCTCCAAGGTAGTGACTGCCCACCAGCCCGATGGCGATTCCAAGCGTTACGGTATGCTCTTCTTCGGCCTCTCGGGAACTGGGAAGACCACCCACGCCTGCCACTCCCACGGTATGGAGGGCACCGGTGAGGTGATGGACATTCTCCAGGACGACATCGTCAACCTCAGCAATAATGGCCGCGCCCTCGGCACCGAGCGGGGATTCTACCTCAAAACCGAGGGAATGAACGCTGAGACTCAGGGACTGATCTACAACGCGCTGCGGTCTCCCGAGGCCCTCTTCGAGAACGTGATGCTCACCCACGATGGTGAGATCGACTACGCCGATCTGTCATTGGGCGGCAACGGTCGCGCTGTCATTCCCCGCACCAGCTTCGGCGAATACGTAGGCAGCGATATCAACCTGCCCTCTCTCGAACAGCTCGACGGGATGGTTGTTGCTTTCATCACCCGACGCATGACCGTGCTACCGCTGGTCTCTCGGCTCAATCCCGAACAGGCGGCCGCCGCGTTCATGTTGGGCGAGAGCGTGGAGACCTCTGCGGGCGACCCGCGGCGCGCCGGCGAGTCCGTTCGAGTTGTCGGCACAAACCCGTTCCTGATCGGTTCCGAGTCCCACGAGGGCAATTGGTTCTATGACTTCCTCAAGAACAACGAAGACAAGGTCCAGTGTTACCTGCTCAACACTGGCGGCGTCGGAGAAATTCTCGAACGCGACGACTCAGGACGCGCCAGTGTCAAGCAGCCGGTGACCCGGGTGCCCATTCCGGAAATGTCTGCAATGATTCGGGGTATACTGAGGAACAGCCTCGAATGGGGCGAAGACTCTCTCTTCGGCACCGAAGTGCCCGTTGCCGTGGAAGGATTTGACATCAGCAAATACAATCTCAACAACTTCTACACCCCAGAGCAGATCGAAGAGTACGCCAGCCGGTTGAAGGAAGAACGCCGGGCTCATCTGGCCAGCTTCCCCGGTCTGAACCCGAAGATCATGGAAGGCTGCAACTAGCCCAGACGTTTCACAACGCTCACCAGGCGGAGGTACACCTGTGGCAGATGATCCCGGTCCGATAATCGCCCCCAAGGTCTCGGAAGCCCTCGCCCAGTTTGAGGCCCAGAAGAAGGCAAAGAAGACCACCAAGGATGGATACCAGGAACTGCGAAAATTCGTCCGCTGGAGTGGAGACCGTCAGGTCAGCAGGTTCACCCCTCACGACATGGAGCAGTACGCCCGCGAAGTGGGACAGGGCGGCGCAGATTCCGCCCAGCAACGGCTGCAACCCATCAAGGCCTTTGTGGACTACTGGAGGGATCAGGGCTGGATCACCATTCGTCTCGCCACCCACCTTCGCCCACCCCGCAGCAAGGCGGCTGGCACCAGCCGCGCCACAGCGCGCGCGGCAAGGGCGCGAGAAGGCGTAACCTACCTCTCCCAGGATGGCTACGATCGGCTGGTGCAACAGGTGGATGACCTGAAGTCCGAACGGGTCTCGGTTACCGAGGAAATCAGGCGGGCCATGGCAGACAAGGACTTCCGGGAGAACGCCCCCCTCGACGCCGCCAAGGACAGGCAGGGGAGAATCGAGACCCAGATCAGGGAATTGGAACTCAGTATCTCCAGCGCCGAGATACTGAAGGAAGGCGGAGCCGGGAAGTTGACTCGTTCCACGGTCGGCGCCAGGTTGAAAGTCAAGAACAAGGATACCGGCGACGTTATTGAGTACACCCTGGTCGACGCCCGCGAGGCCGATGTTTCCTCCCGGCGCATATCAATCCAGTCGCCCGTCGGGCAGGCTTTGCTTGATCAGGGTATCGGTCAGGAAGTCGCCGTTCCCACCCCCAAGGGCACGATCACCTACATTGTCCAGGACGTAACTGCCGCCTGAACATCGGACTGCTACCTTCGCCGAACAGACCGAAACAGAACGGACGCCACATGGAGTGGCGTCCGTTCGCTTTGCCTGGCAAGTCCGGCCGATAGTCGCTAGCCGTTCAACTTGGCGACCTCGCCAATGATGTCGTTAGGATCGGGCAGTTGACCTGGCACGTAGGTCTCGCGGAACCGGATGACTCCGTCCTTGTCCACGATGATGATGGCCCTGTTGCCCGCGCCTCGTTCGTCGTTCCACAGGTCATAGGCCTGGGTCGTCTGGCCTTTGGGGTGGAAGTCAGAGAGCTCCGGATACGGCAGCCCGCCCATGGCGGTGCTCCATGCCTTGTGGGAATGTACGGTATCGCAGCTGATGCCCAGGACCTGGGCATTGTTCTCCTCAAACCGGCCGTGTGCCTGCCGGAAGAGGGTGGCCTGGCTGGTTCAACCAGAGGTGAAATCGAAAACGTGGAACGAAAGCACCACGGTCTTCTCGCCGCGATACTGGCTGAGGGATATTTCTCCATGCTCTGGAGAGGGCAGCTTGAACTCTGGGGCTACGTCGCCAACTTCTGCAGGCATAACCTCACTCCTTCGGACTACGGCGGCGCAATTCCATATTGCCGCCGCAGAGATTATACCCCAGAAGCCGCTTCTGCGGTCATCCCTCTTGGCCTCGGAGAGCTGGTGTTATACTCCCCTGCGTGGCAAGTCTGAGAGCGATTGACGGCGACTACTGAGGGTGCGGGATGGAAGTGGTGTTCGACGGCGGCGTGTACCTGCCCGAATTGGATCTGTGGCTCGATTCGCGCCGCAAACGGGAGTCCAGCGTTATCTCCCACGCCCACTCCGACCATACCGGGCGGCACCGCCAACCCGTGGTAACCCCCAACACCCTCCTGCTTCTCCGCGACTACCTGAAAAACGCCGACTCTATCGTATTGCCCTACGGAGAAACGCTGGACACGCCGACCCACACCATCACTCTTTATCCGGCGGGCCACTGCCTCGGCTCCGCCCAGGCACTGGTCGTATCGAAGGCCACTGGCGAGCGACTGCTGTACACGGGCGACATCAAGACCCGCCCCAGCCCCACCAACGAGCCGGTGCAACCGGTCGAGTGTGACACCCTCGTCATAGAGTCCACCTACGGACGCCCCGACTACGTGTTCCCTTCGCAGGAGCAGACCCTGGCCACCGCAACCCGAATGCTCCGTACCTGGCTGAAGCGAGGCGAGCGTCCGGTGGTGCTGGGCTGGCGGCTGGGCAAGGCGCAGGAGCTACTCCACCACCTGCTGTCCGAGGGCTTCGAAGTGGTGGTCGAGGAGGGGATATACCAGGCGGTGGAGGCCTATCGTGAAGGAGGAGTCCACTTCCCCGGGCAGGTGTCGGCCTTCAATGACCACTGGCCCGACGGCACGGTGGCTCTCTTCCCGCCCGGCCGGTCCTCCCGCGCCCTCGGCGGATACCGCTACCAGCGCACGATGGAGCTCACCGGGTGGGCCGCTTCCGACAGCCGACATCACTGGCGCAGACCCGCAGATTCAAGCCTGCCATTCAGCGACCACGCCGACTTCAACGACCTGCTGACCTATGTTGAGGCCGTCAAACCGCAGCGCGTCTACACAGTCTTCGGCTTCCCTGACCTCGCCGCCGGCCTCCGCGCCAGGGGCTACCCGGCAGTCCACCTCGACGGCAAGGGAACCCCGTCCAACTCGGGCTTCCAGATGGGCCTTCTGTAGCGATTCTCGTTGCGGGAAACTATCGCGGTTCGATCACAACATCCCCGCCGTCCCATTCCTGTACCGTCAGCGTATTGTTTTCGAGCAGCGCCGTGCCGATGGCGGCCTCGAGTTCAGTTTGAAGGACCTCCGCTTCGATGAGTTGATCATGCCAAGTGATTCTGGCGTTGTATTTCAGCATAGAGGCGCGAGAGCTGTTGGCGAGGGTTACGTTGAGAATATCGACGGGAACCAACCCCAATCGCTCAATCGTGCTCGACGGCAGCGCGATATCTCCGTCAAACCCAGTGTCCAAGGTGCATCTCGAGGTTTGAAAGTTGCCTGCGGCGTCCTAAATCTCAATGTCGACTACTGCTTCAAGTTGCCAGTTAACTCTTCCGGTCATCATTGTCTGGAATCCAGTTTCTTCCTCCCATACGATGCGCCGACAAAAACCCGACCCTTACGCCATAAGTGATTGCTTCCGGCCTGCGTTCGCGTAGTTTCTTGGAGGCCACTCTGATACGCTCACCTATCTCGTAATCGCCTGAATCGACATCGATTACCAGGAATTTGCCAAAGTGCAGGGGGTCAACCAACGGCTTGATGCGTTCCTGGTAGAGGGCTTCCCCGCGGTTGGCTACCTCCGCCACCCATTCCACGTCGCTGTACACGGCTGCTTTTCCTCCAATGTCGATATCATGGACATGATGCTTGGGACGGTGGTTTTAGGATACCATCAGAGACGGCAAAAGGGGCGCACAGTCTTGTGCGCCCCTTCGCATATCCCGGGTGTGCTTCGCGTCTTAGTCTGGGGTTGAGCCCAGGGCGGGGACGTTGGCGGACTCGTCGGAGGCGAGCTGCCGGTTGACGGCGCTGAGGTACGCCTTGGCGCTGGCCACCACGATGTCGGTGTCGGCTCCGCGGCCGGTGTAGGTCTTGCCATCCTTCTCGATGCGGATGGTGACCGTACCCAAGGAGTCGCGGCCCTCGGTGGCGGCCTGCACGTTGAAGTCCACCAGCTTGTTGACCACGCCGATCGCCCGGTCGACGGCGTTGCAGATGGCGTTGACCGGGCCGTTGCCGGTGGCGGCATCGGTGGTGGATATGCCCTCGGGATCGATGAGCCGCACCGTGGCGGTGGCTATGCCGTGGTCGCCGCCGCTGAACTGCACCTGCTCCAGCGTGTAGCTGATCGGCTCGTTGGCTTCCCTTGATTCCTCATCCATAAGGATTTCCAGGTCGCGGTCGTTGACCTCCCGCTTGCGGTCGGCCAGCACTTTGAAGGACTCGAACACCTTGGACACTTCGTCTCGGGACAGGCTGTAGCCCAGCGCCTCCAGGCGGGCCTGCAGTCCGGCGCGGCCGCTGAGCTTGCCCAGCACCAGGCTGTTGCCCGGCACGCCGACGCGCTCCGGCTGCATTACCTCGTAGGTGGAGCGGTCCTTGAGCACGCCGTCCTGATGGATTCCGGAGGCGTGGCGGAAGGCGTTCTCGCCCACCACGGCCTTGTTGGCCTGTACCGCCATGCCGGAGATGCGGCTGACCATGCGGCTGGACGGGTAGATCTGGGTCGTGTCAATGCCGATGTCCACCCCGAAGTGGTCCTTGCGGGTGTCGAGGGCCATGATTATCTCTTCCAGCGAGGCGTTGCCGGCCCGCTCGCCGATGCCGTTGATGCAGCCCTCGACCTGCCGCGCACCGGTCTCGATGGCGGTCAGGCTGTTGGCCACGGCGAGGCCCAGGTCGTTGTGGCAGTGGACGCTCATGGTCACGTTCTCGATGCCGGGTACGTTTGCCTTGACGTCCTGAAGCAACTGCGCAAAGCCGCGGGCCGACGGGATGGCGTAGCCCACGGTGTCGGCGATGTTGATGGTGGTCGCGCCGGCACGGATCACCTCGGACAGCATCTGGTACAGGTACTCCGGATTGGTGCGGGTGGCGTCCATTGGGGAGAACTCGACGTCGGGACAGTAGCCCTTGGCGCGTTCCACCATGGTCACGGCCATCTCCATGACCTCTTCCCGGTTCTTCCGGAGCTGGTGCATCTGGTGAATCTCCGAGGAGGAGAGGAACACGTGGATGCGCGGCCGTTCCGAGTGCTCCACAGCGCGCCAGGCCTGGTCGACGTCGTTGGGATGGGCCCGGGCCAGCGAGGCGATGATCGGCCCCTTGACCTCGCGGGCAATGGCGGATACGGCCTCAAAGTCCCCGGGGGAACTGGCGGCGAACCCTGCTTCGATGATGTCGACGTTCATCCGCTGGAGTTGCCGGGCGATTTCCATCTTTTCGGCGCCCGTCATTCCGATGCCCGCTGACTGCTCACCGTCTCGGAGAGTGGTGTCCAGGAGAAGTACTTTGTCGTTAGCCATCTCTTCCTTTACCTCAAGTTCCTTTCTGAATTTGGTGCTCGGTATGCCGTTGCCGCTAACTGCGGCGATCAGAAAGGCTTCGCAGGGTCACGTAGTCCACCGCACCCAGCCCGGCCAGGACCAGCGTGCGACGGTGAACTACACTCAACGTCTCCTGCTGCATAGATTCTTCCCTCACCCTGATCCTCTCCCTCTGCGAGAGGGGATTTGGCAGTATTACTTCGGGTCCATCCAGGGCATCATGGCGCGGAGCTGCTTGCCGATCCCTTCGATGGGTGCGTTCTGCGCGGCTTCCCGCATGGGTACGAACCGCGGGCGGCCCTCGTCGTTCTCGGCGATCCACTCGCGGGCGAAGGTGCCGTCCTGGATCTCCTTCAGCACTTCGCGCATGTTCTCGCGGACATGCTCGTCGATGATGCGGTTGCGGCGGCTGAGGGAGCCGTACTCGGCGGTGTCGCTGACCGAGAAGTGCATGTAGTTGTGGCCGCCCTGGTACATCAGGTCGACGATCATCTTCAGCTCGTGCAGGCACTCGAAGTAGGCGATCTCCTGCGGGTAACCGGCCTCCACCAGCGTCTCGAAGGCGGCGTTGACCAGCGCGGTCACACCCCCGCACAGGATGCTCTGCTCGCCGAACAGGTCGCTCTCGGTCTCGTCCTTGATGGTGGTTTCCAGTACGCCGGCGCCGGTGCAGCCGATGCCCTTGGCATAGGCCAGGCCGATCTGCCTCGCGTTGCCGGTGGCGTCCTGGTGAACGGCCAGAAGGCTGGGCACGCCCACGCCTTCGACGAACAGCTCGCGCATCCGGTGGCCCGGGGCTTTGGGCGCGACCATCATCACGTCCATGTTGTCCGGCAGGACTATCTCGCCGTAGTGGATGCTGAAGCCGTGGGCCACCATGAAGGCGCTGCCCGGCTTCAGGTTGGGGGCGATCTGCTCCCGGTAGATGCGGCCCTGGACGTGGTCGGGTATGACCATCATCACAACGTCGGCTTCCTTCGCTACCTCGGGCACTTCCGCAACCCGCAGCCCGGCGCCTTCAGCGACGGCGATGGACGAACTGCCGGGATAGAGGCCCACCACGACGTTCTGGCCGTTGTCCTTCAGGTTCAGGGCGTGGGCGTGACCCTGGCTGCCGTAGCCGATGATGCCGATAGTCTTGTCGGCGAGAATTCCCAGGTCGGCGTCCTGATCGTAGTAGACGTTTACCATCGTTGACTGTTCCGTCCTTACTTTAATTTCTGCTTTTCCGCTCGTTTCCGCCCATTTCCGTTCATCTCGGGTACGGGCTTCGCTCCGGCCGTCACCGAAATGATTGGGAATTTGGGGGAGTTCTGCGTTATATCCCGCTGTCCATGCGTATAGTCCCGTTGCCGCTGATTGGGACTCCCAGGTTCTCCGCGCCCATGCCGCTGTCCTGCCCCCGCACCATGGCTACAAGCCCGGTGCGGACCATCTCAGTGATCCCGAACGGTCGAAGCAGGTCTTCCAGCGAGTCGACCTTCTGCTCGCCCCCGGTGATTTCCAGAACCACGCAAGTCGAGCTCACGTCCACGATGTTGGCGCTGAAGAGTTCGGCGAACTGCATGATTTCCCCGCGCGTGGCGGGCGAAGTGGTTACTTTCAACAGGGCCAATTCGCGCGCAACCACCTGGTGCGTCGAGATGTAGGACACCTCGATGACATCGATCAGCTTGTCCAGCTGACGGGTCACCTGCTGCACCGTGGGCAGGTCGCCGTTGACCACGAAGGTCATCCGCGAGAGGCCCGGCTTCTCGCTGCGGCCCACCGCCAGGCTGGCGATGTTGAAGCCGCGGCGCCGGAACATGCTGGCGATACGGGTCAGCACCCCCGGCTTGTCTTCGACCAGGGCGATGATGGTGTGCTGCTCGGGCTGGGCCGACTGGACCATACTAGTATGGCCCTCCCTGGGATGGCTGCACTTCTATCATCTCGTGCACCGATTCCCCGGCGGGAATCCATGGGTACACCTGCTCGTCTTCCTTCACTACGAAGTCGATTATCACCGGCCCGGACACTTCCATGGCGTGGCGAACGGCATCGTCCACTTCGTCCTTGCGCGTCACCCGCATCCCGTCGATGCCGTAGGCCGCTGCCAGCTTGACGAAATCGGGGTTGCCGGAATACTCGACCGCGTAATATTCCCGGTCGTAGAACACGTCCTGCATCTGCTTCACCATCCCCAGGCTCTGGTTGTTGAGAATGGCGAACTTGATATCGACGTTATTCTCCACTGCTGTGGCCAGGTCGCACATGGTCATCTGGAATCCGCCGTCGCCAGCCACCGACCACACGGTCTTGTCGGGACGGCCCATCCGCGCGCCCAGCGCCGCCGGGACCTCGTACCCCATGGAACCCAGTCCACCGGAAGTTATCAGTGTGTTGGGCTCTGTGAACCTGCAGTGTTGCGCCGCCCACATCTGGTGCTGGCCAACGCCGGTAACCACGATGCAGTCACCGCCGACCACTTCGGACAGCCGGTTGAGCACGTACTGGGGCAGCAGTTCCTCCGACTCGCGGATGTGCAGGGAAGGGTGCTCCGCCTTGAGCTGGTCCAGGCGTCGATGCCAGTCCAAATGCACGTTGGGCTGAACCATGGGAATCAGCTGCTGGAGTACCTTCTTCAGGTCTCCCACGACCGGCACCGTGGCCTTGACGTTCTTGTCCAGCTCAGAGGCGTCGACGTCGATGTGCACCACCTGGGCATTGGGTGCGAAGTCGCGCAGCCGCCCGGTAACGCGGTCGTCGAAGCGCATCCCCAGTCCGATGAGCAGGTCGGCCTGGTCGATGGCCAGGTTGTTGTAGGCCATGCCGTGCATACCGGGCATACCCATGTTCAGAACGTGATCGCTCGGGATGGAACTGATGCCCAGCAGCGTGGTGATGACCGGAATCTGGGCCTTCTCCGCCAGTTCGATCAACTCGTTGTAGGCTTGAGAGATGAGCACTCCGTGTCCGGCCATGATTACCGGCCGCTGTGCCTGGTTGATGAGCTGGGCGGCGTGGGCCACCTGCTTAATGGGTGCTTCACCAGGGGGATGATAGCCTGGCAGGTTGGGCTTGTCGGGCCAGATGAACTCCGTGCGCAGGTCCTGCAGGACATCCTTGGGAATGTCCACCAGAACAGGACCAGGCCTACCGGTCCTGGCAATATGAAATGCTTCCTTGATGGCGGGAGCAACATCTTCCACTTCCATCACAAGGAAGTTGTGCTTGGTGATGGGCAGCGTGATGCCGGTCACGTCCGTTTCCTGGAAGGCGTCGCGTCCGATGGCGCCGCGGGGCACCTGGCCGGTGATGGCCACCAAGGGCACCGAGTCCATCTGCGCGGTGGCGATGCCGGTCACCAGGTTGGTGGCGCCGGGCCCGCTGGTCGCCGAGCAAACGCCGACCCGTCCGGTGGCGCGGGCGTACCCGTCGGCGGCCATGGCGGCGGCCTGCTCGTGGCGCACCAGCACGTGCCGCAGGGCGGGGTACTTGGCCATCGCTCCGTACAGCGGCAGCACCGCGCCCCCGGGAAGCCCGAATACGATGTCCACCCCTTCCTTCAGGAGGCTCTCGCAGACAATCTCGGCACCGCTAAGTTTCATACATCCCGCCTGCCACCGAACTGGCAGTCACCGTTGTTGTGTACAATTTTGTCATTGTTACGATTTCGTCGTTGTGAGGAGGGCATAAAAAAACACCCATCCCTGCCTGAAGGGACGGGTGTGGGCCCGCGGTACCACCCTTCTTTCCCGACGAAAAGGGCCAACGGGACATGTGCTTCCGTGGCCGCCTGATCGAGACTCTCTGAGGACTCTGTAACGGTGTCACCCGCCTCGCCCTGCTTCCCCGACATGCTCGGAGCCATCAGGCGGGCCGCTCCCGGGCGAGTTCACGGCTCTTCTGCCACCGGCTCACACCAACCGCCGGCTATCTTTCGCAGGGTACCGCTAATACTCCCGCTCATCGCGGATTCCGAGTGTCAATATTAGCAGTCTCCGGGATTAGTGTCAACGGCTTTCGCGGCCATTCCCGCAACCCCGTCTCCCGTGGGCCATTCAGCCCGACTACGCCGAAGACTCCTTCATCATGGCGCAGCCGGTAACGCCCAGGACCAGCGGCAGAAGGGTGTCTACGAAGTCCCAGATGACCCACGCCTGGTGGTTCAGACCCATGTCGCTTCCCAGCCCCAGCGACCGCTCATTACCCAGCGCCAATAGCGAAAACCAGTTGTGCAGCAACAGTATCGCAATGCCCGCCGTCAGGTAGAACGCTACATTGACTTCCAGGTGCCGCCGGGTGACCGCCTCGCCCGATTCCCTCCCGGCCTCTTCCCTTCGTTTCCGGTCGTAGTTGAACACCAAGGCCACGGCCACGCCGACCACCATCAGGATATCCAGCACATACCACACGTTCTGGGTGTCGAAGGAATCCACGAAGAACGAGTTGATGATGAACCACACGGCCACCACCATCGCCACTCCGATCAGGTAGACACCCAGCAGTTTCTTGATTGCCTCCATGGCACCTCCTTTGGCCCGTTCTTTCGAGACTTGTGTTGGCCCTCGTTCCGGCTCCCCGGCCACTGTACAAAGCTACGGATTCGCCGGAGTCCCGCGTATATTATGCCACCGGCCTATGCTAAAATAAGGCTCCCGGATAGTCCCTTATTTGGCCGTTTCTCATCTTCTACGCCTGAGTGCGATATGGAATTGCCCCGTGACTGAGCGCATTCTCGTCGCCGTAGCATGGCCCTACGCCAACGGGCCGCTGCACCTGGGACACGTTGCTGGCTGCTACCTGTCGGCCGACATCTTCGCCCGCTACCACCGCCTGAAGGGAAATCGCGTGCTGATGGTGTCGGGAAGCGACACGCACGGCA
The DNA here is from genome assembly GCA_965261355.1 of Dehalococcoidia bacterium. Taxonomy (GTDB): domain Bacteria; phylum Chloroflexota; class Dehalococcoidia; order Lucifugimonadales; family UBA3495; genus VXOI01. The sequence continues at coordinate 2,835,406 of OZ253464.1, forward strand.
CCCCCATCACCATTCGCGCCGACCAGGAGGGCATCACCCCCGCCGAGGTGGTCGAGCGATATCACGCCCTGTTCCTGGAGTCGTGGGAAAAGCTTGGGATAAGCTTCGACCTGTTCACCCATACCCACACCGGCAACCACGAGGAAGTTACCCACGACATATTCAACACCCTGTTGGAAAAGGGCTACATCTATACCGACACCACGCTGCTTGCCTACTGCGCCCAGTGCACTCGCTTCCTGCCCGACCGCTACGTCGAGGGCGTCTGCCCCCACTGCGCCAACACCCGCGCTCGGGGCGACCAGTGCGACGCCTGTGGCCGCACCCTCGACCCCCTCGACCTGGTGGAGCCGCGCTGCGCCCTCAGCGGCGACACGCCGGAGTTCCGCCAGTCCGAACACTTCTTCCTGAGGCTGTCGGCCTTCCAGGAGCCGCTGCTGGAGTGGGTTTCAAAGCAGACCCACTGGCGTGCGAACGTGCTCAACTTCACCCGCCGCTTCCTTGAGGACGGGCTGCACGACCGCGCCATCTCCCGCGACCTCGACTGGGGCGTTCCCATTCCCCTGGAGGGCTACGAGCACAAGAAGATTTACGTTTGGTTCGAGGCGGTTATAGGCTACCTGTCCGCCGCCGTCGAGTGGGCCAAGACTCACGGCGAGCCCGACAGCTGGCAGGACTTCTGGAAGGACCCTGACAGCCGCTCCTACTACTTCATCGGTAAGGACAACATCCCCTTCCACAGCATCATCTGGCCCGCCATGCTCATGGGCTACGGCAACGGGCTGAACCTACCCTATGACGTGCCGGCCAACGAGTTCCTGAGCCTCGAGAACCAGAAGTTCTCCACCAGCCAGAACTGGGCCGTCTGGGTCCCCGATTACCTTGAGCGCTACGACCCCGACCCGCTCCGGTACCTGCTGTCGGTGAATATGCCCGAATCGGGCGACGCCGACTTTTCCTGGGGCGAGTTCGTCCGCCGCAACAACGAGGAGTTGGTCGCCACCTACGGCAACCTGGTCAACCGCGTACTCACGTTTGCCTACCGAAACTTCGACGGGAAAATTCCCACTCCCGGCACCCTCGACGAGTCCGACAAGGCCATCCTCGAATCGGCCCGCGCCGCCATGGACGAGGTGGGCGCAAGCCTGGACGCCTGTCGCTTCAAGGCGGCCATCAACCGCGTGTTCGGCCTGGCCCAGGAAGCCAACCGATACCTCGACGCCAAGGCCCCGTGGCGGGCCATCCGCGAGGACCGCGAATCCGCCGCCACCAGCCTGTGGGTGGCCATCGGCGTCATCAGCTGCCTGAAGACACTGCTCCACCCGTTCATGCCCTTCAGCTCCCAGCGCCTGCACGAATTCCTGGGGCAGGACGGCAGGGTGGAGGACTGCGGCTGGAACTTCGACGCGGCCATTGGCTCCGTGCCGGGTGGGCACGAACTTCGCCAGCCAGCCCCGCTCTACACCAAGCTGGAACCGGAAGTGGTGGACCAGGAAGTCGCCCGTCTGGCCGTCGGCAGCGGCTGACGGCACTCCCATGCTTTACGGAATCGACGAAAGGACCGCGGCCATTTACGCCCCGGTTCAGCCGGGACTCGAACGGGTAGACGCCAAGCTCAAGGGCCTCGCCAGCCAGGCAAGCGCGGCGACCGAAGACTTGCGCCCCCTGCTGGACTACGTGGCTGAGACCGGCGGCAAACGCATCCGCCCGGCCGTGACGCTGCTGGCGTCCCATTCCTACCCCCACGACCCGGACAAGCTGGTGCTGATGGCCAGCGCCGTGGAACTTCTGCACCTCGCCACCCTCATCCACGACGACACGGTGGACGACTCGTCCACCCGCCGCGGCCGGGCCACCGTGAGCAACGTCTGGGGGCACCACGTATCGGTGCTGTTCGGCGACTACGTGTTCGCCACCTCCGCCACCTTCGTCTGCGACACCGAGAGCCTGCGCATCATGCGCCGTTTCTCCGAGACCATCATGGAGCTGGCGAGCGGCGAGCTCATCGAGTACTTCGGCGCCTACGACGCCAACCAGGCCCGCGAGCTCTACGACGACCGCATCTACCGCAAGACCGCGTCGCTGTTCTGCACCGCCGGCGAGTCCGGAGCCGTCCTGGCCGGCGCGCCCGAGGACGAGGTCCAGGCCATGCGGCGCTATGCCTACAACATCGGCATGGCCTTCCAGGTGGGCGACGACCTGCTTGACTTCCAGGGCGACGAGTCCAGCATAGGCAAGCCCGTTGGTTCCGACCTGCTGAACGGGGTGCTGACTCTTCCCACCATCCTGCTCATGGAGCGTTTCCCCGGCGAGAACCCGGTGGCCGCGCTCTTCCAGGACAAAGACAACCCCGACAAGATGCAGCGCGTGCTGGACATGATCAACAACTCCAGCATCATGGGCGACTGCCACGATGTGATTCACGACTACTGCGACCACGCCCGCTCCGAGCTCAGGTCCCTGCCCCCGGGCGAGGCCCGCCAGTCCCTCGACGCGCTCGCCGAGTACGTCTGCGACCGCCAGCGCTAGGCCACGCGCCCGGCAGTCTCCGCCCTTGACGCAATCCGCCGCGCTTGGCTACACTGCCGACAATCCAGGCTCGCAGGATTTTTGCCCTTATGTGCGGCGTTAGCGGCATCCTTCACAAGCACTCCGTGGCTGGCGGCACCCTCCCCGCCATTGGCGACCAGCTCATCCGCATGCTGGAACCCCTCACCCACCGGGGACGCGACTCCAGCGGCGTCACCATCGTCGGCGAGCAGGCCGAGGGCGACTACATCGTTCGCATCTGGACCGACAGCCCCCGCGAAGCCGAAGACGTTCTGACCCGCGCCGAGGACACCGTGCGGCGCGAGGGCGGCGTGGTCTGCTCCAGCCGCCACACCGGGCAGTTCCTCCGCCTTGCGGTGAACTACGAAGGTGAAGCCGCCTCCCTGGCCGCCGCCCTGCTCGACACCCCGGGCGTCGCCCTGCACAGCCTCGGCCACACCTCCGAGGTCATCAAGGACGTCGGCACGCCGGTCGCCATGGACGAGCGCCACGACATCGGCGCAATCCGCGGCACCCACGGCATCGGCCACGTGCGCATGGCCACCGAGAGCCGGGTTGACGTAAATCACGCCCATCCCTTCTGGGCCTACCCCTTTCCCGACGTGTCCGTGGTCCACAACGGCCAGCTCACCAACTACCACAAGCTGCGCCGCATGTACGAAGACCAGGGCCATCACTTCCAGACGGGCAACGATTCCGAGCTCATCGCCGTCTACCTGGCTGACAAGCTGGCCAGCGGCGAAGGTCTGGACGACGCCTTGCGGGCCTCGCTGGAAGACCTCGACGGCACCTTTACCTACCTGGTAGCCACTCGCGACGGACTGGGTTACGCCAAGGACCAGTGGTCGGCCAAGCCCCTGGTCACCATGGAAACCGACGACGTAATCGCCATCGCCTCCGAGGAGATCGCACTGCGCGGGGTTTTCGAACAGGAGATAGACCGGGCCGAGCCGCAGAAAAGCGAGGTTATGACCTGGATACTATAGACGCTGCCGATCTCGACACCAGGTCGCTGAACACCCGCATCAAGCAGTTGGCCTCGCCCGGCACCGAGATTACGGTCCTCAACCCCAACGCCCGCCACAATCTCGCCGTCGGCGTTTTCGTGGACTGCACCATCCGTTTCGAAGGCAGCGTGGGCTATTACGCCGCCAGCCTGCTGGACGGTCCCGAAATCGTCATCAAGGGCAACGCGGGCTGGGCAGTGGGCGACAACCTGATGAGCGGCAGGATTACCGTGACGAAGGACGCCGGGGCCTCGGCCGGGTCCACCATGCGCGGTGGAGAGCTCGTGGTCCACGGCGACGTGGGGGCCAGGGCCGGCATTTCCATGAAGGGCGGCACGCTGGTCGTCGGCGGCAATGCCGGCTTCCTGACCGGCTTCATGATGCAGAAGGGCCGCATCATCATTTGCGGCGACGCCGGTGAGGCGGTGGGCGACTCCATGTACGAGGGCGCCATTTACGTCGCGGGCGAAATCGCATCTCTCGGCGCGGATGCCACCACCGAGGAAATCAGCGAAGACGAGCTGATAGACATCCTGACCGTCCTCGAGTCCCAGGGAATCACCGGCCAGCGAACCTTCACCAAGGTCGTATCCGCCAAGCGCTTCTACAACTATGACTCCCTGGAGCGACTGGAAAAGTCCGCCCTGTGATATTCGCTCCCACTCTGGAGAGCGCGGGATTGCAATGACGCCGCAAGAATTCGTCGACAAGTGGAAAGACATCCAGTTCGGCGAAAAGCAGGCGTCCCAAGAGATGTTCCTCGACATCTGCGCCCTCGTCGACCATCCCTCCCCAGTGGCCTTCAACAGCCCCGACGTGTTCACTTTCGAGAAGTGGGTTCCCGGCGGCTTCGCCGACGCCTACCTGGAAGGCCACTTCGGCTGGGAGTTCAAGGGCACGGACTCAGACCTCGACGATGCCCTCAACCAGCTCCTCAGGTACCAGATTCACTTGAAGACGCCACGCCTGCTCATCGTCTCCTCCTTTAAGACCATCCGTATTCAGACCAACTTCCCCGACATGGAGACCGTGCGCCACGATATCCCGGTGACCGCCCTCGACCAAAAGGCAAATCTGGACATGCTCAGGTGGGCCTTCCATGCTCCCACCGAATTTCACCCAAACCAAACCCTCGACGATGCCACCAAGGAAACAGCAAAACTTTTCTCTTCCATAGCCAAGGACATGGAGCAGCAGGCCGCCGATCCAGAGGTGCTAGCCCGCTATCTCAACCAGATAACGTTCTGCCTCTACGCCGAAGACGCGGGGCTGCTGCCCGAGGGCCTATTTTCTCGTATCGTGCAGGAGTACAACCACGACCATTCCACATTCGATCAGGCCGTCCGCAGCCTCTTCCGCGAGATGGCCCACGGCGGACTTTTCGGGGCCGACAAAATCAGCTATTTCAACGGCGATCTGTTCAACGAGGTCGAAACAGTCGAATTCACTGACTCGGCCTTGTTGCGCCTTTACGATGCCGCCAAAAAGGACTGGCGCAACATCGAGCCCTCTATTTTCGGCACCCTATTCGAGCGGGCCTTGAATGACTCCAAACGCTCCCAGCTCGGCGCACACTACACCGGCGCCTCCGACATCGATCTGGTGGTAGAGCCGGTGGTTATGGACCCCCTTCGCCGCGAGTGGAATACCGTCCAGCAGGAAGTGAATGACCTCCTATTTGATGGCAACGAAGCAGCCGCTCGGGAGAGGCTCGAAACCTTTCAGAACCGCTTGGCCTCGGTCACCGTCCTCGACCCCGCTTGTGGCAGCGGCAACTTCCTCTACATCGCCCTCCGTTCCCTGTTAGACCTCGAAAAACGGGTCATCGACTTCAACGACGCCCAAGGCTGGGACGAATTGTATCCCCAGGTCAAGCCCAACCGGATGCTAGGACTGGAGACAGACCCCTACGCTGCTGAACTGGCACGAACCTCCCTCTGGATCGGCTACATCCAATGGCACCGGGCCAACGGCATTCACTACCGCCAAATTCCCATTCTCACCCCGATGAACAACTCCATCCGCCAGGTCGACTCCATCCTCGCCGATGGCGATACGGACAATCCCCGCGAAACCCAGTGGCCCGACGCTGAGTTCATCATCGGCAATCCGCCCTTCCTCGGCAGTAAGCGGCTGCGCGTTGAACTGGGCGACGAATATGTCGACGCCATGTTTCAGACCTACGATGGACGGGTGGCGGCCGAATCTGATTTGGTTTGTTACTGGTTCGAGAAGGCCCGCGCCCAGATTGCCGCCGGCAAGTCGCGCCGGGCCGGGCTGCTGGCAACGCAGGGAATCCGTGGCGGCGCGAACCGCCGTGTGTTGCAGCGCATCAAGGAATCCGGCGACATCTTTCACGCTTGGTCTGACCAGCCCTGGATACTGGAAGGCGCCGCCGTCCACACTTCCATCGTCTGCTTCGACGAAGGCTCCGAGCAACGTCGCCAACTGGACGGTGCAGCGGTCAATTCCATCAACTCCAACCTGACAATAGGAGCCGACCTCACTTCGGCCCAGCGCCTCAAGGACAATCTCAACATAGCATTTATGGGAGACACCAAGGGGGGAGCCTTCGATATTCCAGAGTCTGTTGCCATTCAAATGAATGCCCAGCCGAATCCAGACGGCAGAGACAACCGGGACGTCGTCCGTCCCAGAGTAAACGGAAAAGACATAACGACGCGTCTCAGTGGTACATGGATTGTTGACTTCGGTGTAGACCTCCCCGAGGCGGAATCAGCTCTGTATGAAGCACCGTTCGAGTACGTAAACACCTATGTGAAACCACAGCGAATAACAAACAAACGCAAATTGTACGCAGAGAAGTGGTGGATACACATGGAGCCGAGGCCAGGTATGCGTGGAGCTATTGAAGGACTCAACCGCTACATTGCGACTCCCACCACTGCAAAGCACCGCTTGTTCGTTTGGCTTTCATCGAATGTAGTCCCTGACCACTCCCTAATTATCGTAGCCCGCGACGATGATTACACCTTCGGCGTGCTGCACTCCCGGTTTCACGAAGTCTGGGCACTTGCGATGGGGACGCAGTTGGAAAGCCGCCCGCGCTACACCCCCACCACCTGCTTCGAGACATTCCCTTTCCCCGAACCCGACGATGCCCAGCGCGCCGCCATCGCCGCTGCCGCCGTCCGCCTGAACGAGCTGCGCGAGGGCTGGCTCAACCCCGTCGACGCCGACGGCAACCCCGCCCTCAACGCCAACGATTTGAAGAAGCGCACCCTGACCAACCTCTACAACAAGCGCCCGGCCTGGCTGGCCAACGCCCACGCCGACCTCGATGCCGCCGTTGCCGCCGCTTACGGCTGGCCCGCCAACCTGGATAACGCGGCTATCCTGGAGCGCTTGCTGGCCCTGAACCTGCAACGCACCCTTCAACAGGCTCAGGAGGGATAGAATGGCGGCCATAGGAAGCGGGACCGGATAACCCTTTCGTCAATCCGCCGATTTAGGGATATAATCCCCGCAACTTCTCCTGGGACGGAAAATGGAGACGAAAAACCGATGGTGATGAACAGCAGCCAGATCTGGCCTCCCTGGGTCATGGACGACATCCATGCCAAGGCCGAACTGGGCCGCTACCGCATCCGCGGGTTTTCTTCCTTCCAGAAAGTCACCCACTTCGATGACCTGACCTTCCTCTCCACCGGGCTCACCCGCTTCCCCCTGGAAGGCTACAAGGAACGCTGCGAAACCCGCACCGTCATCGGGGCCCGCTTCGCCGAGAACCCCCTGGTGCTCGAGACGCCCGTCTACATCAGCGGCATGAGCTACGGAGCGCTGTCTGCAAACGCCAAGGTCGCGCTGGGCAAGGCCGCCGCCATGGTCGGCTCCGCCAGCAGCACCGGCGACGGCGGGATGCTGCCCGGCGAACGTGCCGTCGCCGACAAGCTGATCTACCAAGTGCTTCCCAGCCGCTACGGGTTCAACCCCCACCACCTTGCTGGGGCCCAGGCCATCGAGATCGTGGTGGGCCAGGGCGCAAAGCCCGGCACCGGCGGCATGCTGATGGGCGTCAAGGTGCAGGACGACGTTGCCGAGATGCGCGATCTGCCCCTGGGCATCGACCAGCGCAGTCCTGCGCGCCACCCCGACTGGCTGGGGCCCGACGACCTGGCCGTCAAGATCGAACAGCTCCGCGAGGCCACCGACTGGAGCGTTCCGGTCCACGTCAAGCTGGGCGCTTGCCGTGTCGACGACGACGTGAAGCTGGCGGCCAAGGCCGGGGCCGACGCCATCGTCATCGATAGCATGATGGCGGGCACCGGCGCGTCCGCCGAGGTGCTGCTGGAGCACAGCGGCATCCCCACCGTTCCGGCCATCGTCATGGCCCGCGAGGCCCTGCGGGAGCTCGGGCTCTACGGCAAGGTCAGCCTCATCGCATCGGGCGGCATACGCAGCGGTGCCGACGCCGCCAAGGCCCTGGCCCTCGGTGCTGACGCCGTGGCCATCGGCATAGGCGCGCTCATTGCACTCAACTGCAACCGGGAAATCCCCGAGAGCAACTTCGAGGAAGAGGTAGGTGTCCCCGCCGGATACTGCCGCTTCTGCCACACTGGCAAGTGCCCTGTCGGTATCGCCACCCAGGACCCGGTGCTGATGCAGCGCCTCGACCCCGACGAAGGCGCCGAGCGCGTCGCCAACTTCATCAACTCCATGACCATGGAAATGACGCTGCTCACCCGCTCTCTCGGCAAGGGCAATGTCCACAGCCTGGAGCCGGAAGACCTGGCCGCCCTGACCATCGAGGCGTCGGCCATGGCCCGCGTACCGCTGGTGGGGACCAACAAGGTCTTCGGCTGGTAGCCGGACGGGTGGTCGCGCATGAACGCCGAGCTTGACCGTTACCACGGTGCGCTGCTGGGCCTCGCCGCCGGCGACGCCCTTGGCACCACGGTCGAGTTCCAGAGCCCCGGCACCTTCGAGCCTGTGCAGGAAATCGTGGGCGGCGGGCCCTTCGGCATGAGGCCCGGCCAGTGGACCGACGACACCTCCCTCGCGCTCTGCCTCGCCGAAAGCCTCGTCGAGTGTCGCGGCTTCGACCCGGTCGACCAACTGCAACGCTACGTCCGCTGGTGGCACGAGGGACACCTGAGCTGCACCGGGCACTGCTTCGACATCGGCAACACCACCCGGTCCGCCCTTGCCAACTTTGAGCGCACCGGCAAGCCGTCCGGCCTGACCTCTCCCAACGCCGCCGCCAACGGCTCGATAATGCGCCTCGCACCGGTCCCGATGTTCTACGCCTGCGACGTTGACGCCGCCATGGGTTTTGCCGCCCAGAGCTCCGCCACCACCCACGCCGCCGCCGAACCCCTCGCCGCCTGCCGGTACATGGCCTCCGTCATCGTCCGGGCGCTAAAGGGCGCACCCAAAGAAGAAATCCTGGGGAAACCTGAAACCGCTGGGCTTCCCGAAAAAATCGCGGCAGTGGCTGCCGGTAGCTTCAAAACCAAACAGCCGCCCGCAATCAAGGGCACGGGGTACGTCGTCGATTCCCTCGAGGCTGCGTTGTGGGCCTTCCACAACAGTGATAACTTTGCCGACGGGGCGCGGCTCGCGATCAACCTCGGCGACGACGCCGATACCACCGGAGCAGTCTACGGCCAGATTGCCGGAGCCCATTACGGCGCCAGCGGCATCCCTGGACACTGGCGCGATATCCTCGCTATGCGGGAAACAATCGAGGGCCTCGCCACCCGTCTATACGAATTGCGACCTGCATAGCCAAGCCTTCAACCGAGGAGCGGCGGCATGACCGACCAACACGAAATCGCCCAGCGCATGGAAAACGACGGGATTCGGTATCTGCTGACCCAGTTCGTTGACATAAACGGCTCCCCCAAGGTCAAGATGGTGCCGGTGGAGCATTTCGAGGACGTGCTGCACGATGGGGCGGGTTTCGGTGGCGCTGCCGTTATCGGCATGGGGCAGGGCCCGCATTCCCACGACATGATGGCCCGCATCGACCTCGATTCCTACACCCCGGTCCCATGGGACGAAGGCCTGGCCCGCTTCGCCAGCGACTTGTTCGTCGACGGAGAGCCTCATCCCTACTGCCCGCGCCAGCACTTCAAGTCGGTGCTGAGCAGCGCCCGGGCAGAGGGCTACGTCTTCAACGTTGGTATCGAGCCGGAACATTTTCTCGTCACCCGCAACGACGACGGCTCCATAAATGTCTGGGACCCCAACGACATCGACAGCCTGCGCAAGCCCTGCTACGACTTCAAGGGCATCGCCAACGTCATGGGCTACCTGCGCGACATGATGGACGCCATGCGCAGCATCGGCTGGGACGCCTACCAGTCTGACCACGAGGACGCCAACGGGCAGTACGAGATCAACTTCCACTACTCCGACGCCCTCACCACCGCCGACCGCTACACCTTCTTCAAGATGATGACCAGCCAGTACGCCCAGAGGCACGGCGCAATCGCCACCCACATGGCCAAGCCCTTCACCGACCGTACCGGCAGCGGCGGCCACATCCACTACCATATCGCCGACTCCGAGACTGGCGAAAACCTCTTCCTCGATGAGGACGACCGCCGTGGCCTCGGCCTGTCCCAGATGGCCTACCACTTCATCGGCGGCGTCTTCGACCACGCCCCGGCCCTCTGCAGCGTGATGTCGCCCACGGTCAACTGCTACAAGCGTCTGCAGGTCGGTTCGGCTCTGATGGGCTCCACCTCCGGCTTCCTGTGGACCCCCGCCTTCGTTTCCTATGGCGACAACAACCGCACCCAGATGATTCGCACCGCCGGCCCGGGCCACCTCGAGGACCGCACCATGTCCGCCGCCTGCAATCCGTATCTGGCCTTCGGCGCATACCTGTCCGCCGGACTCGACGGAATCCGCCGCCGGCTCGACCCCGGTGAACCTAACCTCGGCAACCTCTACGACCTCGGCCTGGAGGAAATCCGCCGACGCGGCGTCCGTATGCTCCCCCAGTCCCTCGCCGAATCCCTCGAGGAGCTCAAGGCCGACTCGGTTGTCCGCGACTCCCTTGGCGTCATCTACGACGAGTTCGTCGAGCAGAAGGGAGCCGAGTGGCGCGAGTACCACCGCCAGGTAACCCCCTGGGAAATCGACCGCTACCTCACGATGTTCTAGGATTAAGACGCGTCTGATAAACAGGGGAGAGTGTAAATTGAAAGTGCCCAGAGAATATGATCTGTGCGAACCAACGGTTCAAGCTCTTCGCTACTTGGGAGGAAAGGGCTCTATACGCGATATAGCGGAAATCGTTGTAGACCAATTGCACTTGCCGTCCGAATTGGTGAAACAACCCCACGGCAATTCAAATCAATCTGAGCTTGAATACCGGCTTGCTTGGGCTCGTACCGTCCTGAGGGCCTGTGGTCTTTTAGACAATCCACACCGAGGTATTTGGCGGTTGACAGAAAAGGGTCATAGCCATCCATCGATAGCCGTCGCCGACATCAGGCGCGATTACTTGAACCGGCGATCGGCGCCCCCCTGCGAAGCTTCCGAATCTTCAGTCCACTACGAATATGAGGAAGATTCCTATGAAGACGAGATATGGAATCGAATGGTGGCTGAGCAATTTATAGCTGGATACTCGGAAAGAGATATGGTGTACGACAAACTCTGAATGCTGGAACATTATCGGTTAGGCGATATCATATTCTTGAGTTTTCCACATACGGACGGCGAAGGCACTACTCGGCGCCCCGCTGCTGTCTTGGCTGATGTTGGAGATGATGACATCATAATCGCTAGAATAACAAGACAAGGCATCAGGGATCAGTTCGACGTCGAAGTTCACTATTGGCGCTATGCCGGATTACTCTATCCGTCTCTGATTAGGCCTCACAAATTGGCAACGTACCTGAAACGGCGAGTGGAGCGGCGACTGGGAACTCTGTCCCAAACAGATTTGGGTAGATTAGTTCGGTCTTTGCGTCGCATCTGGTCAGAATTGTAGAAACTGGTGATTGAGCGCTGCTGATGTCCTTCCTCATTAACTGCCCCAACTGCGGGGAGCGCGGCGTCAACGAGTTCCGCTTCGGCGGCGAGGTCGTTTCGCGCCCTGCACCCGGCGCTCCCGACCGTGACTGGAGCAGCTACTTCTACTTCCGCCCCAACACCGCAGGCGTCCAGCAGGAGTGGTGGAACCACCGCTACGGCTGCCGCCGCTGGTTCTACGCCCTCCGAGACACCACCAGCAACTCCGTCCAGTCGACCTTCTGGCCGGGCCAGCAGCCCCCTGCGTCGTCCGCCTAGCTGCGCCCCGAGCCTGTCGAGAATCCTCAGCTATGCCAGACAGCACCCAGTCCCGCCTCGAACCCCAGCCGGGCGAAGCCATCGACCGCTCCGCTCCGGTGGAATTCGCCTTCAACGGACGTCGCGTTCAGGCGTTCGAGGGCGACACCGTCGCATCGGCCCTCTACGCCGACGGCGCCCGCGTCTTCAGCCGCAGCTTCAAGTACCATCGCCCCCGCGGACTGCTCTGCTGCGCCGGCAACTGCCCCAACTGCCTCGTCACCGTCGGTGATGAGCCCAACGTCCGCGCCTGCACCCTCGCCGTTGAGCCGGGCCTGCGAGTCCGCAGCCAGAACGCCTGGCCGTCGCTGCGATTCGACCTGCTCTCGCTGCTCGACAGACTGCACTGGCTCATGCCCGTCGGCTTCTACTACAAGGCTCTCCACCGCCCCAAGGCGCTTTGGCTTCTCTCTCGAAGGCTAATCCGTCGCGTCGGCGGCCTCGGCAGCATCGACATCAACTCCACCCACGAGACCGAGTACAGCAGCCGCAACCTCCACGCCGACGTCGCCGTCGTCGGTGGCGGCCCCGCCGGCATGGCCGCCGCCCTCGCCGCCGCAGAGTCCGGAGCCAGCGTAACCCTGATAGACGACCAGCCCGCCCTCGGCGGCCACCTCCGCTACTCCCGCCCGCCGGGAGCGGACGCCGCCGACATCGCCGAGCAGGTAGCCCAGTCGCCCGGCATCCTCACGCTCAGCAACGCCACCGTCTTCGGCCTGTACCAGGACAACCTGCTGGCCGTGCAGACCGACGATGGGCTCGTCCGCCTGCGCGCGAAGCACGTCGTCCTGGCGACCGGAGCGCAGGAGTCGCCGCTGCTGTTCGAAAACAACGACCTGCCCGGGGTCATGCTCGCCTCCGCCGCCCAGCGGCTCGTCGCCCTGTACGGCATCCGCCCCGGACGGGAGGCGGTGGTCGCCACCGAGACGCCCGAAGGCTACGCAGCCGCCTTGCGGCTCATCGACGCCGGCGTCCGTGTGGCCGCCGTCGTCGATGCTTCGGAGAGTACATCGGGTGACGCCGCGGATGCTGTCCGTGCTCGCGGCGTCACCGTGCTCACCGGCCACCGCGTCGTCAAGGCCACCGGCCGTGGCCGCGTCAGGGCCGGTGTCGTGGCGCCCGTCGGCGTCCCCAGCGCCGGAACCACCCGCATCCGCTGCGACCTGCTCTGCATGTCCGGCGATTTCCAGGCCGTCGATGCCCTGCTGCACCAGATGGGCGCATCCCAGCCCGGCGTTGCGTTGGCCGGCGAGGTCACCGGAGCCCGCGACCTCGATGACATCCTCCGGCAGGGCCGGGAAGCAGGCTTGGCCGCCGCCGACCCTGACCCCTCGGCAGATGGCGACGGAAGAACCGCGGGTGAGCACCCCGCAGGCATTCCCGACATCCCTCCCGGCAAGAACGCCCGCACCTACGTCTGCTTCTGCGAGGACGTCTCCGCCCACGACATCGAGCAGGCCATCGACGAAGGGTTTGCCGACGTCCAGACGCTAAAGCGCTACACCACTGTGACCATGGGCCCCTGCCAGGGCAAGATGTGTGGTCGCGCCCTCGCCGGTATCTGCGCCGCCCACGCCGGACCGCAACGAAACGGTGCGACGGCGGATACCTACACCACGGCTCGCCCGCCCTGGCAGCCGGTGTCCCTGTCCGTTCTGGCCGGCCGCGAGCGCATGCCCATGAAGCGGTCGCCCATGGACCGCATCCACCGAAAACTCGGTGCCGCGATGGTCGAGTCCGGCCCTTGGTGGCGCCCCCACAACTACGGCTCGCCCGCCGACGAGTCCGCCGCCGTACGGGAGCGTGTCGGCATCATCGACGTCGGCACCCTCGGCAAACTGGAAGTGGTGGGCAGCGATGCCGGAGCGCTCCTCGACCGCCTTTACACCCACCGCTTCTCGGACCTGCCCGTGGGTCGCATCCGCTACGGCCTGATGACCTCCGACAACGGCGTCATTCTCGACGACGGCACGGTGGCCCGTCTCGCCGAAGACCGCTACTTCGTTACCACCACCTCGGGCAACGCCGACGTCATCGAGGAGTGGTTCAACTGGTGGAACGCCGGTGCCGCCAACTGCGCCCACGTGGTCAACGTCACGGCAGCCTATGGCGCGGTCAACGTCGCTGGCCCTAGAGCCCGCGAGACCCTGGAAAAGCTCACCGGCATCGACCTTTCGCCCCACAACTTCCGCTACATGCGCTCCGCTGAGGGCGAGGTCGCTGGGGTGCCCTGTCTGCTTCTTCGCATCGGATTCGTGGGCGAGACCGGCTGGGAGCTGCATTTCCCCGCCGAGTACGGCGAACACATGTGGAACTCCGTAATGGAGGCGGGCCGCGAGTTCGGCATTTCCCCCTTCGGCCTTGAGGCCCAGCGCATCCTCCGTCTGGAGAAGGGCCACATCATCGTCGGCCAGGACACCGACGCCATTTCCACTCCCATGGACGTCGGCTCCGACTGGGCCGTCCGCCTCGACAAGCCCGACTTCATCGGCCGCGGGGGACTGGTTGTCGCCGCTGAACGCGGCCTGCAGCAGAGACTCGTCGGCTTCGTCATGCCCGGTCCAGCCGCTCCCGAAGACGGCACGCCCGTGGTCAGCAACGGGCGACCCGTCGGCCGCGTCACCAGCGCTCGCCTCAGCCCCACCATCGGCCGGGGCTTCGGCCTCGCCTACGTCCCGCCGGAGCTGGCCGAGGAAGGCGCGTCCATCGAGGTGACCGTCGACGGCCGTCGCGTGGCCGCCACCGTGACCCTGGAGCCCGTCTACGACCCCGAAGGCCACCGGTTGCGGAGTTGAACCGTGTCGACAGTCGCTCCTGAAAGACGCACCGCTATGTACCATTCCCAGCTTGCGATGGGCGCCGTCATGGACGACGCCGACGGCTGGCAACTCCCGGCTCACTACGGAAACGCCTCCCAGGAATCTGCTTGGCTGCGGGAAACGGTGGGAGTCTCTGACGTCAGCCCCATCGGCAAGGTGAGAATCGTAGGCCGGGATGCGGCCAGGGCCGTCGCGACGCTGGTGCCTGCCGCTGCGGAGCAGACCGTCGGCAACGTGGCCGACGCCGAATCGCCCCTGGAGCGCGGCGGCCGGTTGCTGTCGGTCTGCCTGGCTCCCGACGAGTTCCTCCTGCTGACACCCGCGGGTGTGGCCCCTGCCGCGATTGAGGCCATCCGCCCTGCGCCCGCCGGTGTTGCTCCCTTCGATGGAGATACCGAGGGTTCTACGGCGGACGCCGCGCCGCCAACCGCCGCTGCTTGCGCCCACGCCATCGACGTAACGTCCGGACTCTGCGGACTCGCCATTGTCGGCGCTGCCACCCAGGACCTGATGAGCCGGATCACGGCTGCGGACACTGGCCCACGCTCCCTTTCCGACCTCACCTCCGTCCAGTCCCGGTTCGCCGAAGTCCAGGCCCTGTTGCTCCGCCGCGACGTCAACGGCATCGCCATGTACCAGCTCTACGCCAGCCGTGAATTCGGCGAGTACCTCTGGGAAGCCCTCATCCAGACCGCCCGAGACCTCCACGGCGGTCCCGTCGGCACCCAGTCCCTGTTGTCCCTCCGCACCACGGATTAACCACAGAGCGCACAGAGCAGGGGTCTTGCACACTTGAGCAACAGATCGCAACTCAACGAGATTTCCAGACAAGTAATTGGCGCTGCGATAGAAGTTCATCGCGAGTTAGGGCCAGGACTGCTTGAAACTGCTTATGAAGCCTGCCTCGCTTACGAGCTCTCGCAGCGCGGGCTGGCGGTGGAACGACAGAAGCAATTGCCCATTGCATACAAGAGCGTGCAGTTGGATACCGTTTACAGATTGGACCTGCTTGTAGAACGACAGGTGATAGTTGAACTGAAGGCTGTGGAACAATTGTCCCCCGTGCATAGGACGCAGCTCTTGACCTATCTCAAACTCTCGGGCGTCGAACTCGGATTGCTGATCAATTTCAATGTGAAAGTTCTTAAAGATGGGGTAAGCAGGGTGATATATGGCCCAAAGTAAAACCTCTGTGCTCTCTGTGTGCTCTGTGTTTAATTGTTCTTGAGGTAATGCAGTGTTCCAGCTTTTCAAGAAAAACCAAATGTGGCGCTCCCGCCCCCTCAGGGACCGTTACCGCGTGGTCATCATCGGCGGCGGCGTCCACGGCCTGTCCACCGCCTACTACCTGACCAAGCAGGGCGTGAAGGACATCGCGATCCTGGACAAAGGCTACCTCGGCGGAGGCGCCAGCGCACGCACTACTGCCATCATCCGTTCCAACTACCTCACGGTTGAGGGCATCCCCTTCTTCGACGAAAGCGTGAAGCTGTACGAGGGCTTGGCCAAGGACCTCAACTTCAACATGCTCTTCAACCAGATGGGACGCCTCGACCTGGGCCACACCGACGCCGCCCTGTACGCCCTGCGGATGCGAACCGAGTTCAATCGAATCCTGGGGGTCGACAGCCGGATGGTCGGTCCAGCCGAAATCAAGCGCCTGGTGCCCTCCATGAGCCTGCGGGAGGGCCTGCCCTACCCCATCGTCGGCGCGCTGTACCATCCGCCCTGCGGCGTCATACGCCACGACGCCGTGGTCTGGGGATTCGGTCGCGCCGCTGACCGCGGCGGCGCCGAGCTGCATCCCTTCACCGAGGTCACCGGCATAGACAGCGCCAACGGCCGCGTCTCCGGCGTCGAGACCAGCCGGGGTTTCGTCGAGGCCGACGTGGTGCTGAACGCCACCGCCGGATGGAGCAGCGATGTGGCCCGACTCGCCGGGGTGTCCCTGCCCATCACCACTCATCCGCTGCAGGCGATGGTCACCGAGCCGCTCAAGCCCTTCCTCGACAAGACCATTTCCTCCGCCAATCTCCACGCCTACGTCTACCAGACCGACCGCGGCGAGGTGGTCATCGGCGGCGGTGTCGACCACTACCCGTCCTACAGCATGCGCTCGGCCCTGCTGCCCATGGAGCAACTCGCCGGTCACACACTCGAAATGTTCCCCTGCCTTTCCAACGCGAAGGTGCTGCGCCAGTGGGCCGGCCTCTGCGACATGACCCCCGACTACGCTCCCATCATGGGCCCAGTCGACGGACTGGACGGCTTCATCGTTTCCTGCGGCTGGGGCAGTTGGGGCTTCAAGGCCGCCCCTGCCGCCGGCAAGAACATCGCCAGCCTCATAGCCACCGGCCGGACCCCCGACCTGATCAAGCCCTTCGCCCTCTCCCGCTTCCACGAGGGAAAGCTGATCAACGAGCGCGCCGCCGCCCCCGCCGCCGCCATCCACTGATTCCCCGCGCAGAGTGCGCTGAGAATAGATACAGAGAACGTGGAGGATTCAGAACACTCGTAGACCTCCGCGCCCTCGGCGATTCCTCTGCGCCCTCTGCGTTTAGAAACACCCATATTTGCCGGAGGCCCCACAATGAGCGAAGACATCTTCTACGCTGACGCAGCCACCCTGGCCCGCCGCATCCGAGACCGCTCCCTGTCCCCGGTGGAAGTGGCGCAGGCCCACCTCGACCGCATCGAGGCTGTCAACCCGAAGCTGAACGCTCTCATCGCCTTCCCCGACGGCGTGATGGAGCGCGCCCGCGAGGCCGAGGCTGCCGCCATGCGCGGCGAGTTCTGGGGCCCACTGCACGGCGTTCCCTTCACCGTCAAGGACTGCGTCGACACCGCCGGGGTCGTCACCACCCGCGGCTCGAAGCTGTTCGAAGATCATGTCCCCGACGCCGACGCGACGGTGGTGACCCGGCTGAAGGACGCCGGCGGCATCTTCATCGCCAAGTCGAACATGCCCGAGTTCGCCCTGTGGTGGGAGACCGACAACCTCGTCTACGGACGCACCGAGAACCCCTGGATGATCGGCCGCACCCCCGGCGGCTCCAGCGGCGGAGAGGCCGCCGCCGTCGCCTCCGGCATGTCGCCCCTGGGCATCGGCAGCGACGTCGGCGGCTCCATCCGCGAGCCAGCCAACTACTGCGGCATCGTCGGCCTCAAGGCCACCCACGGACGCATCCCTCTCACCGGCCACTGGCCCGATACGTTGCTGCGCTTCATGCACGTCGGCCCCATCGTCCGCAGCGTCGGCGACGCGGCCCTCGCCCTTGGCCTCATGGCCGGCCCCGACGGCGTCGACCACTACGCTCTGCCCGTGCCGGTGCCCGACGTCGCCGACCTGCCGTCGCCGGCCGGACTGCGCGTCGCCTGGTGCACCGAGGGCCCCTTCGCCCCCGTCGAGCGGCAGGTGCAGGACACCGTTGCCGCCGCTGCTGCCGCCCTCGGCGAGCTGGGCTGCTCCGTCGAGCCGGTCGACCTCGACGGGTGGGAAAGCTGGCCCGGCCAGCAGATTTCGGCCCGCATCTTCGCTGCCGAAGGCAACGTCTACCTCGACCCCATCATCGAAGGCCGCAAGGACATGCTGGCCCTTTCGATGCAGCGGCGCCTGAACATCCCCGGACCCACCTGCGACGAGTACCTCGAGGCCATGGAACAGGTCGAGCGCCTCCGCGCCGCGGCCATCAGCCTCTTCCGCGACTACGACGTCTTGCTCCTGCCCACCGGCCCCGTGGTCGCGCACCCCCACGACACCCGTCGCCACGAAGTCGGCCGCGCCTCCGGAGATACCGAAACTGCGCCCGCCCGTCACGCCCTCACTTGCACCGTCCCCTTCGACCTCACCGGCTCCCCGGCCCTGTCCGTGCCCTTCGGCAGCAGCGATGAAGGCCTGCCCATCGGCGTGCAGATCGTCGGACGCCACTTCGAGGAAGCAACCATCTTGCGAGTCGGCGCAGCCCTCGAGGACCTGCACCGCCCGCGTCGTGGCCGCCCTTCCTTGTAGCATTGCAGAACTCAGGCGTAGCATTGCAGAACACAGGCCCGCCCGCCGCAACGAATTTCGTAGCAGACTGGGATGACGCAATGCCCTGTGGTAGACTCTGCCAGTACAACTGATCCTCACTTCGACGAATCTTGGAGGGAAAGGTATGCCTGAATACGACCTCGTTATCCGCGGCGGCACCGTGATTGACGGGACCGGCATCCCCCGTATCCGCGCCGACCTCGCCATCAAGGACGGTCGCGTCGCTATGATTAGCGGTCGCATCAACGCCGGCGGCGCGAAGGAACTCGACGCCAGCGGCTGCATAGTGGCCCCCGGCGCAGTCGACCTGCACACCCACTACGACGCCCAGCTCAACTGGGATCCGTACGCTTCCCTCTCCGGCCAGTTCGGCGTCACCTCCCTGACCGTCGGCCAGTGCGGCTTTGGCTTCGCCCCGACCCGCCCTGAGGACCGCGACCTCAATATGCGGATGATGAACCGCATCGAGGCCATTCCCCTCGAGTCCATGCGCCAGGGCATGCGCTGGGACTGGGAGACCTTCCCGCAATACATGGACAGCCTCGACCGCCAGGGCCTCGGCGTCAACGTCGGCTGTCTCGTGCCCTTCTCCCCCCTGCGCGGCTACGTGCTGGGCATGATTCCTGCTCGCGAGCGCACCTCGGTCACCGAGGCTGAGCTCAACCAGATGAAGCAGATTCTCTTCGATTCCATGAAGGCTGGAGCCTTTGGTATCTCCGCCGACAAGAACCTGGAGGACCGCCCCGAGGATGGCAGCTGGCTGCCCAGCCACGTCGCCTCCCGCGAGGAGTTCCTGGCCCTGTCCCAGGTCCTGTCCCAGTTCGGCGTCGGCCATATCGGCTGGACCATCGGCATCTCCGACGACCGCGCGGCCCAGCGCGACATGCTGGCCGAGATGGTCCGCATGAGCGGCCGCCCGCTGCACGTCATCCTCGGCGACGAGGAAGGCTACCAGTGGCTCAAGGAAGTCCGCGAGGAAGGCCTGCCCGTCATCGCCCAGGAAACGGCGGTCCCGGTCATCTCCGAGTTCAAGCTGTCCGAGTACAACCTCTTCGACTACATGCCCCACTGGGTGCAGCCCCTCGTCGGCTCGAAGGAAGAGCGCATCGCCAAGCTGTCCGAAGACGGCGTCCGCGTAGGCATGAAGCAGGATGTCATCGATCGCCCCCACCCGCGCACCGACTGGAAGCAGGTGCAGGTCGTCGAGGTTGCCAACGACCGCAACCTGAAGTACGAAGGCCTGAGCATCGCCGACATCGCCGAGGCCGAGGGAAAGCACCCGCTGGATGCCTTCATCGACATCGCCCTGGATGAGGATCTGGAGACCGAATTCGCCCACCCGGCCGGCGGCCGCGGCGACAACGACCACGAGTACATCTCCAGCCCCTTCTCCCACATCTCCGTGTCCGACGGCGGCGCCCACACCCGCTTCCTCGTCAACAGCATCTGGCCGGTCTACTTCCTGGGACATTGGATCCGCGAGAAGAATCTCATGTCCCTCGAGCAGGCCCACCAGAAGATGAGCGCCCTGCCCGCATCGTTCTCCGACATGAAGAACCGCGGCACCCTGCGCATCGGCGACTTCGCCGACATCATGATCTACAACATGGACGAGCTGGGCCTGCTTTACGACAAGCCCAAGTTCGCCACCGACTTCCCCGGCGGCGAGAAGCGCCTGGTCCAGATGCCCACCGGCATCCGCTACATCCTGGTCAACGGCTCCGTAACCTTCCAGGAGAACGTGTGCACCGGCGCTCTGCCCGGCACGCTCCTCCGCAGCTACGACCAGGTCGGCTAGAGCTAACGCACACCTGCGGCAATCCGGGCCCCGTCAACCTGACGGGGCCTTTCGATTTCCCCCGCCTTCGCAACGGCCATGCCTCGCACCTGTTGTTACGAATATCGTAACTGTCTTAATGTAAACCTCCGAAGTTTGACACGTTACCCCCTCAAGTCTAAACTCCCCTCATTCCGAGCAAGCAGAAATGCGTACTCATTTGTTCGATTCAGAAGGAGATGTCATGCCCGAGTTTGACGTAGTAATCCGCGGCGGCACTGTCGTGGATGGAACCGGCATTCCCCGCTTTCGTGGCGACCTCGCCATCAAGGACGGGCGTGTCGCGATGATCAGCGGTCGCATCAACGCCGGCGGCGCGAAGGAACTCGACGCCAGCGGCTGCATAGTGGCCCCCGGTGCCGTCGACCTGCACACCCACTACGACGCCCAGCTCAACTGGGACCCCTACGCCTCTCTGTCCGGCCAGTTCGGCGTCACCTCCCTGACCGTCGGTCAGTGCGGCTTCGGCTTCGCCCCCACGCGACCTGAAGACCGCGAATTGAACATGCGGATGATGAACCGCATCGAGGCCATTCCCCTGGAATCAATGCGCCAGGGCATGCGCTGGGACTGGGAAACTTTCCCGCAATACATGGACAGCCTCGACCGCCAGGGTCTTGGCGTCAACGTCGGCTGTCTCGTGCCCTTCTCGCCCCTGCGCGGCTACGTCCTGGGGATGATCCCCGCCCGCGAGCGCACCTCCGTAACCGAGGCTGAGCTCAACCAGATGAAGCAGATTCTCCAGGAAGCCATGCAGGCCGGGGCCTTCGGTCTGTCCGCCGACAAGAATCTCGAGGACCGCCCCGAGGATGGCAGCTGGCTGCCCAGCCACGTAGCCTCCCGTGAAGAGTTCCTGGCCCTGGCCCAGGTCATGGGTCAGTTCGGAGTCGGGCACCTGGGCTGGACCATCGGCATCTCCGACGATCAGGCCGGGCAGCGCGACATGCTGGCCGAAATGGTGCGCATGAGCGGCCGCCCGCTGCACGTGGCCTTGGGCAACGACCCCGACGGATACGGATGGCTGGAGTCCATGCGCGCTGAGGGACTGCCCGTCGTCTCGCAGGAGTTGGCGGTGCCGCTGATCTCCGAGTTCAAGCTGTCTGAATACAACCTCTTCGACTACATGACCAGCTGGGTGCAACCCTTGGTCGGTTCGAAGGAAGAACGCATCGCCAAGCTGTCGGAGGATGGCGTCCGTGTCGGCATGAAGCGCGACGTTATCGAACGCCCGCATCCTCGCACTGACTGGAAGCAGGTGCAGGTGGTTGAGGTCGCCCACGACCGCAACCTGAAGTACGAGGGCCTCAGCATCGCTGACATCGCCGAGGCCGAGGGCAAGGACGGCCTCGACGTGTTCCTGGATCTGGCCCTGGACGAGGACCTGGAAACCGAATTCGCCCATCCCGCTGGCGCAACCGCCTTGGACCAGATGGGGAAGGTCATCTCCAACGAGTACTCCCACATCTCCGTGTCCGACGGCGGCGCTCACACCCGATTCCTCGTCAACAGCATCTGGCCGGTCTACTTCCTTGGACACTGGATCCGCGAGGAAAACCTCATGACCCTCGAGCAGGCCCATCAGAAGATGAGCGCCCTGCCCGCGTGGTTCTCCGACATGAAGAACCGCGGCACCCTGCGGATTGGCGACTACGCCGACATCATGATCTACAACATGGACGAGCTGGGCCTGCTGTACGACAAGCCCCAGTTCGCCACCGACTTCCCCGGCGGCGAGAAGCGCTTGGTCCAGATGCCCACCGGCATCCGCTACATCCTGGTCAACGGCTCCGTAACCTTCCAGGAGAACGAGTGCACCGGCGCTCTGCCCGGCACGCTCCTCCGCAGCTACGACCAGGTCGGCTAGCTTCCAGCCTTGACCTAAACGGCCCCAGGCCCCGCCACATTTTGGCGGGGCCTCCTGTTTGAAAACCGTCTCCCCCGCCCAACCCTCCGTCCCTCTCTGCGCCCCCTGCGATGAAACCCCCGTCATTCCCCAAACCGTCATTCCCGCGCAGGCGGGAATCCAAACCCCCGTCTTCACCCGAATGAACCACCTGATTTGGAACCCCATCTTGTGACAATAACCCCTTGCTTTCATTGGGGGCACTGGTTTAGCATTAAAGCATAGAACATAAGGGCTGTAACAGACACGTGGTCTCTCCCCCCGTGAGAGGGTCAAATGTGAGAGGGTCACGGTAAGGGTGAACCCCCCTCAAACCGCCACCGTGCCCGCCACCCCAAAGCTGACGTGAACGGAAATGCTCGGAAATGCTCGGAAAATCCAATTTTCCTCCCCGTCCGACCAAACAGGAGAGTGAAACCATGTACAACCTCAGCCATATCCGCCGCAGGGTAGAAACCCTCAAGCGCAGGTTCGCTCCGAGCTCGCCGTCATTCGCCTTCGCAGGCTGTCCCAGGAATTCTGTGACGACTGGGCCGAAGCCGTCTCGGGAGAGAAGCCAGCCCCACGTCACGTTCTGGATGGGAAGATATCGGCCTTCATCCCCCGCATCCGCAAAGCCCGCTTCCGGCTGGATACCTGGATGGCCTGCGCTAGTACCTCGAGCGTTGCATCGATGACAAGAAGCGCCCGGAACCCCGCGACATCGCGGGTAGCCTCCTGCCCTGGGCCGCCAAACGAGGCTTCCTGCACGCCTAACTTTGGGACCGCGCCGAAAGAGCGTAGGAATTTATGCAGCGAAATCCCCTCCTCGTCAGTAGGAGGCATGGGGCGCGGGTGAAGCCGTATCCGTTGTCGCCGCCGGCGTCCCGATTCAAGTCATTCGGCAGCCTCGTTTGACTCGCCCCCCGTGTGTGTCTAAACTGCGCTCATCCAGACCCAGTTGAAGTCGGGACGCTGCGTTCCCGGCATGGAGGCATTGCTATGGCTGAGTTCGATCTCGTGATCCGTGGCGGCACCGTCATTGACGGCACCGGCATGCCCCGCATCCGCGCTGACGTTGGCATCAAGGATGGCAGGGTGGCAATGATCAGCGGACGCATCAACAGCGGCGGCGCCAAGGAACTCGACGCCAGCGGCTGTATCGTGGCCCCCGGCGCCGTTGACCTGCACACCCACTACGACGCCCAGCTCAACTGGGACCCTTACGCCACGTTGTCCGGCTGGTTCGGAGTGACCTCGCTCACCGTCGGCCAGTGCGGCTTCGGCTTCGCCCCGACCCGCCCCGAGGACCGCGACCTCAACATGCGGATGATGAACCGCATTGAGGCAATCCCCCTCGAGTCCATGCGTCAGGGAATGCGTTGGGACTGGGAGACTTTCCCGGAATACATGGACAGCCTCGACCGCCAGGGTCTTGGCGTCAACGTGGGCTGTCTCGTTCCCTTCTCCCCCCTGCGCGGTTACGTGCTGGGCATGATTCCCGCCCGCGAGCGCACCTCGGTCACCGAGGCCGAGCTCAACCAGATGAAGCAGATTCTCTTCGATTCCATGAAGGCTGGAGCTTTCGGCGTATCGGCGGACAAGAACCTGGAGGACCGCCCTGAGGATGGCAGTTGGCTCCCCAGCCATGTCGCCTCCCGCGAGGAGTTCCTGGCCCTCTCCCAGGTCCTGTCCCAGTTCGGCGTCGGACATCTCGGCTGGACCATCGGCATCTCCGACGACCGCGCCGGTCAGCGCGACATGCTGGCCGAGATGGTGCGGATGAGCGGCCGCCCCCTCCACGTGGTTCTCGGCGACGACGAGGGCTACAAATGGCTGGACGAGGTCCAGGCCGAAGGACTGCCAGTGCTGGCTCAGCTTGGCCCCGTTCCTACCATCTCGGAGTTCAAGCTCTCTGAGTACAACCTCTTCGACTATATGCCCCACTGGGTGCAGCCTCTCGTCGGCACCAAGGAGGAGCGCATCGCCAAGCTGTCCGAAGACGGCGTCCGCATCGGCATGAAACAGGACGTCATCGACCGTCCCCATCCCAGGACCGACTGGTCAAGGCTGCAGGTCGTCGAGGTTGCCAACGACCGCAACCTGAAGTATGAGGGCCTGAGCATCGGCGACATCGCCGAGGCCGAGGGGAAGCACCCGCTGGATGCCTTCATCGACATCGCCCTCGACGAGGACTTGGAGACTGAATTCGCCCATCCCTCCAACAACCGGGGAGATGACGTCACCGCGGAAAGGCTGAAGAATCCCTACGTCCACATCTCGGTGTCCGACGGCGGCGCGCACACCCGGTTCCTGGTCAACAGCGTCTGGCCCGTGTACTTCCTGGGCCACTGGATCCGCGACCGGGGGTTGATGTCCCTTGAGCAGGCGCACTACAAGATGAGCGCCCTGCCCGCATGGTTCTCCGACATGAAGAACCGCGGAACCCTGCGCGTCGGCGACTTCGCCGACATCATGGTCTACAACCTCGACGAGATCGGCTTCCAATTCGACAAGCCGCAGTTCGCCACCGACTTCCCCGGCGGAGAGAGGCGCTTGATTCAGAAGCCCACCGGTATTCGCTACATCGTGGTCAACGGAGCATTGACCTTCCAGGAGAACGAGTGCACCGGCGCTCTGCCCGGCAAGCTCCTCCGGAGCTACGACCAGGTCGGCTGATCCTCCACCACAGTTAGTCCCGGCAAGCTGAAGGCCCCGCCAAACCCGGCGGGGCCCTCCTTCTCCTGGGTTCCTGGGGCTGGACGCCCATTCCTCCGTCGCCAGCGCCACCAAGCGAACGGCAACCAAAAGGCCCCACCAAACCCGGCGGGGCCTTCCTTCTCCTGGGTTCCTGGGGCTGTACGCCTACTCGTCCGGCACCAGCGCCACCAAGCGAACGGCAACCAAAAGGCCCCGCCAAACCCGGCGGGGCCTTCCTTCTCCTGGGTTCTTGGGGCTGGAGGGCCTACTCGTCCGGCACCAGCGCCACCAGACGCCCTTCCTGCTGCGTAACCAGGAACACCTTCAGGCGCAGATCGGGGTTGTTGACGCACCGGCCCTCCCCTTTCTCGTACTCGTAGCCGTGGGTGTCGCAAACGAACACTTCCTCGCCCACGTCCTCAACCTCGCCGCCCTGGTGCGGGCACAGTGTCGACAGCATTCTGTAGCCCTCGCTGGCCTTCACTAGGAAGTAGTTGGCGGTGCCCACCTTCATCAGCTTGGGAAGGTTGGTGAATGCCGACTCCTCGCCCAGGTCTACCCTCACCTTCTTTGACCTGGCCGAACCGCTGATTTGCCGCATCGTGATCCTGTTGACCTGCCTCTCCGTTGCCATCGGTTGTTCCCCCCGTTCCATGCAGTTGTGCCAAGTATATCAAACGCAGTCGATCTCCACTAATGAGCCCAGGTGCCACGGGGCCCCCGATTTAAGTCTTGAACAAGCCCGCCTACGGTCCACGAGCAAATGAATCAAGTCCGTGAAGTTAACGTGGTCATGTGCATGCCGTCCATTTCAGATTGCCCGCGTCCACTGAACAGGAAGGAGTTCAAAGTTCTACATATCACTATCTGGATTCCCCTGAACAGATGAAACGCAGTCCGTGCAAAAGGAACTTTGAACAGTAATTCGGTGATTTCCGGTGTAGCTTTCGCGACGGTTTCCGGATGTTGCCGGAGTGAACCCTTATGCCCCAGGCGGCGCTTCGATCCATAAGTTAGCCGTTTGGCCTGAATTTGGATCGTGCCGTCCCGCAAAGAAGGTCTACCTCGAGGAGCAGAAGGCGATTCAGCGGCGCTGGATCGTTGAATGCGTGCTGACGCTGAGACGTCCGAGGTCCAGTATCGGCTCTTGCCATACTTGGTTCGTGCGTTGGCTCTGCTCACGGTCTATGCTTTGGTGCTCGCCGTCCTGGCAGGTTGTCGGTCTGCTCCGGAACCCACCTCCACATTCCGTATGGCCGCAACGCCGCCGGTTACCGTAGCTTCACCCTTGTCCAACGAACCGATGCCCCTGCGTGTAGTAGAGTCTGCCGACAGATCGGCGTCGGTGTTGTTTCCAGAGGGCCTTGCTGCGAGAATGTCGGAATTAGAAATAGGTGAGGTTGCAGATCCCACTTCGGTGCAGATTCTACCGGGCTACGCTGAACCCCTCCGCGCACTGGTCCTTTCCGCCTTGCCCGTTGGGAGCGACCCAATCGGACCACTCGTCGTGGATACCCTCACGCTGTCAATCCGCTTGGACGGCCTGTTTCAAAGTCTGAGCGATGTTCCTGATAGATTGGCCGTTATCAACTACGATGAGTCGAAGGTGGCTTGGACGGAAATCGAATCGGAAATAGATTTCCCTTGGCTTCGGGTACAGGCCAGTACGGAGTCTCTTGGCATGTTCGTGGTTACCGTGGCCACCGCTGCCGACGGTAGCAATCAGGGAAGCTTTACGGAACCTACGCCAATAACATTAGCCGAGACCGCAAGCGGAATCGACCAAGGAAGAGGCTCGGTGGGACCCAGCGAAGGGACGCCAGACGGCGACACTGAGGTTTCGACCCCTGCCCCTGGCCAGCCGCCCACGGTGGGCACATCGCCGTCGTCCAGCGAAGCCGGATTGATCCTGCCCACGCCATCTCCTGTGGCTTTGGCGACTCCCTTGCTGTCCATTACTCCCACGCCTAGAGCCACGGCTACCCCGACGCTCGCTCCAACCGGCACGCCAACTCCAACTCCGACTATTACTCCGACGCCCTCTCCGCGCTACCTTCTGTACATTAACGGTCGTCAGGTGCTCCCCCAGGATGCCGTGTTTTACGTTACGCTGGGTATCCTCTCAGTGAAGGATCTACCCGGCCCGGATGGCAGATACCCATTCGGCGCACAGGTCAGTTTTGAGATTCAACCTACCGACAGTGATTCGGAGATTGAGGTCGCCGGAGCCGACCGCATCGAGGGTGAGACCGTGCGAGTTGCCATGAACGCGCACCGGTTCGTTACCGTGTACATATCTCTGCCTCCCCGCCGCGCCGCAACGGCTGCCCCCACCGAGTTCCCCACCATCAGTCCTGCGCCATCACCAACACCGACACCGAGCCGGTCGCCAACAATTTCCCCAACTGCCTCCCCCACTCCCACTCCGACACGGACGCCAACCCCGACGGCCATCGTCCAATCCCAACCCAGTTCGACAAATACACCCACCCCTACACCAACAAGAGAAATGCAGCCTGCGCCCCAGCCGGAACCAACTCCCGAGCCGGTGCCAGTCTATCCGGTGGGCGGGAGGATTGCCTTTCAGACGGAGCGCGACGGCAATGGCGAAATCTACATGGTCGGGTGCGACGGTTCAAATCTCCTCAACTTGTCCGACAACGAGGCTGAAGACCGGCATCCCTCGTGGAGCGGCAATGGACTCATAGCCTTCGCCTCGAACAGGGACTCACCTCCAGGTGGTGAGGGCAATTTCGACATCTACTTGCTGAACGTGGAAACAAAGGGGGTAACCAGGCTCACAGAGAATTCCGCAAATGATCACTCTCCTGCCCTATCGCTACTGGGGGACAAAGTGGCTTTCGTTTCTGACCGCAGCGGAAATTCAGAAATACACGTCCTCGAAATTGCCGGTGAGAATCTGAGTAATGTTAGCAACAATCAAGCTGAGGATCTTGATCCATCATGGTCAACCGGCGGCAATCTTTTGTTCTCCAGCGACCGGGATGGGAACTTCGATATCTACCTGAGGGATGCCGTTGGCGCAGGACTGGTGAGCATTACCGATGTTGGACGGGACGACGAGGATGGAATCAATGAACGTTGGCCAGATATGGTCGCCTTAGAAGGACAATGGCGTATTACTTATTCTTCTTCCCGGTTCGGGGACTGGGAAATACATTCAATCGATGCAGATGGCGAGAATATAGCCAGGGCAACGGATCATGAAGATACTGATGGGTCTGCTAGCTGGGGCCCATCGGGAGAGGAGTTCGTCTTCCACACTGATCGAAACAAGCAGGGAATGGAGCTGTTCATTTCTCCGGATCCGTTTGGAGATGGGCAAAAGTCTATCAGTGGCCCAGAGACCACCAAGGGTTCCTTTCCCGACTGGGAACCTGTCCAGCACACTGGCACTTGCGGGATTCCGACGGTAACTCCCATGCCCGTGCCCACCCCTGACCCTATCGTAGTTCCTCAGCCAGAACCAACTCTCACTCCCACGCCGACGCCTTCACCCACACCCACCGTCACGCCGACATCTACTGCCACGCCGACACCTACGCCCACCGTTACCCCCACGCCCAGTCCGACACCAACGCCCACCTCAACGGCTACTGCAACGGCAACCGCAACCAGCACGCCCACGTCTACCGTTACGCCGACCCCAACCCCTACACCCACCGGCACGCCTACGCCTACCCCAACCGACACGCCGACCCCGACCGCGACGGAGACGCCTACGCCTACTCCAACTGACACGCCGACTCCGACACCGACTGACACGCCAACGCCTACTCCCACCGACACACCAACGCCAACGCCTACAGCAACCGCAACGCCTACGCCAACTCCCGATCAGATGCCGGTTACGTTGCCGGAACATCCTGCCGGAGGCCGGATCGCTTTCCAATCCAACAGGGATGGGAATTCCGAGATTTACGTGATGGGATGCGACGGCACCAACCAGGTCAATCTCACAAACAACTCTTCCGAAGACAAAAGTCCGTCCTGGGCCGCCGGTGGAAAGCTGGCCTTCAGCTCAAGCCGCAATTCGGATGGTGGATACGACATTTATCTCTTGACGCTGGATCCTTGGGCAATTTCGAGGCTCACCAGCAACGCAGCAGACGATGAATCCCCCGCCCTTTCTCCCGACGGTAGCAAGGTAGCCTTCGTCTCCTATCGCGGCAGCGACGAAGATGCGGAGATCTACGTGATTACTGAGTCTGACAAGAGAGTTGAGCAAATAACGAACAATACTTCAGAAGACAGAGATCCTGCCTGGTCGCCTGACGGCACGAGATTGATCTACGCCAGCAATAGAGACGGCGACTGGGATATCTATGTCGCAGACGCCGATGGCTCGAATTCAACGAACCTTACAGACAGCGCGGCCGACGATTCGAACGGGTACGACGACAGGTCACCCGACTGGGCTGAGGACGTGTACGGCGACGAGTACATAGTCTTCACTTCAGATCGCGGTGGAGACAGGGCCATTTACGTCATGTTCTCCGACGGCACGGACCCGCAGATTGCCTCCACGACCAGTCTGCCCCACGGCGAACCCAGCTGGGACTCAGTTGCTGAATTCTTCGCGTTTCACCGGAATCAAGGCACCAATCCGGACGTATTTACAATGAACTACGCAGGCGACAGCCATACAAACAGAAGCAACACCAGCGGGAGTTCCGATTCCTCACCCGACTGGGAACCCGACGATTCCAATGTATATTGCGGCGGCGACCCGGTTCCAACTGACTGAACGCAGGATATACTGCTATACATAAAGCCAATTCAGTCCGGTCATAGGATGAGTAAGGTCTTCCAGTTACAGCTAGCCGACGGCTGTGTGATTGAGTACACGGTGATGCGAAGCAAGCGCCGTAAGAAAACGGTGCAAATCAGTGTATCCAAGGGTGCCGTCGTAGTTTCAGCCCCCACCAGAACTCCCAACAGGGAGATCCAGACAATTGTTCAGAATCGAAGTGACTGGATCCTGCAGAAACTCGAAGCACGGGAAGAAGAGGCGGCTCCCCTCAGGTTCGTTGCGGGAGAACAGTTGCCCTACCTTGGACAAACAATTGCTCTGGCTGTTGAGGAATCAGGAGTTCGAAGGCCCACAGCAGTGCTGGAGGACAGCATACTTGCTGTATCTGTGCCCAGTGGTCTTACAGAAGAAGACCGCAGGGAGTCGGTGTTAGCTGCACTGGTGGCCTGGTATCGCGCGCAGGCCGCTAAGCTCCTGGCCGAGAGTGTGTCCCGCTGGTTGCCAGCGATGGGGTACACCGAAATGCCGCGGGTGTTGATCCGTGAACAGAAAACGCGATGGGGTAGCTGCAGCGCCGATGGTACCCTTCGCTTCAGTTGGCGGCTGGCGATGGTGGATCGGGACCTCATCGACTCGGTTGCCGTTCACGAACTGGCCCATCTGGAAGTGATGAACCACTCCCTCGACTTTTGGGAAGTCGTCTTGAGGGCAATGCCTGACGCCAGAGATCGCCGCAGAAGACTTGGAGAAGCGGGCCGCAATCTGCCTCTTTGAGAGACAAAAA
This sequence comes from Dehalococcoidia bacterium, assembly GCA_965261355.1. Lineage (GTDB taxonomy): Bacteria > Chloroflexota > Dehalococcoidia > Lucifugimonadales > UBA3495 > VXOI01. The sequence goes on from OZ253464.1 coordinate 2,866,096, forward strand.
CCGCAGTAAACGCAAAGTAAGAGACAATTACGTGGCTTGACGAGCGAGGCATATGCGGCGTTATTGCTGGTACATTCTCAAAATGATTCCGACCAAGTTAACGCTACGCCACATTCGTGTTTCCGCATATCATATTCTCTTGCGGGCGTGTTAACATTGGGGCATATGGATCCGTCACGAATCAGAAATTTCTGCATCATCGCCCACATCGATCACGGCAAGTCCACGCTGGCAGACCGCTTCCTGGAAATCACCGGCACTGTTCGCCCTCAGGAGATGAAGGCACAGTTCCTGGACCAGATGGACCTGGAAAGGGAACGAGGGATCACTATCAAGGGTAAAGCGGTGACGATGTATCACCAGACCCCTGATGGTGAGACCTACCAGCTGAATCTTATTGACACACCTGGGCACGTGGATTTCAGCTACGAAGTGTCCCGAGCTCTCGCTGCATGCGAAGGAGCTCTTCTGGTGGTGGACGCGAGCCAGGGTATCGAAGCTCAAACAATTGCAAACACACTGATGGCCATGGAGTACGACCTGGATCTGATTCCAGTACTGAATAAGGTCGATCTGCCACAGGCTGAACCCGAGCGCGTTGCCGGTGAAATCGAGCAGGTTTTTGGCTTCCGACGCGAGGAAGTGCTTATCGTCTCTGCAAAGGAAGGGACCGGTGCGTCGGCCATTCTGGACGCCGTGGTAGACCGGATCCCTCCTCCCAGGGGCAAGCCACAGGCCCCGACACGCGCCCTCGTATTTGACTCCGTCTACAACCAGTACAAGGGGATCATTGCTCACATACGAGTTGAAGACGGCGGGATTTCGCGCCTCGACCGCATTCGCGTGATGTCCTCAGAGCGGACAGCAGAAATTGTGGAGGTTGGCGTTTTCTCGCCGGCGCCCACGCCCACCGACCGGCTGGAAACGGGTCAGGTGGGATATGTTGCCACCGGTTTCAAGGACGTGCGGGAATGCACCGTCGGCGATACGCTTACCATAGACCGGGACCCGGCGGAAGAACCGCTCCCTGGGTACTTGCCGCTTAAGTCAATGGTCTTCGCGGGTCTGTACCCTTCCGATGGTGAACAGTACGGTAACCTTCGTGCCGCACTGGGAAAACTGCAGCTGAACGACGCCTCGCTCACCATCGAACCGGAGAACAGCGCGGCGCTGGGATTCGGTTTTCGCTGTGGCTTCCTCGGATTGATGCACCTGGAAATCGTGCAGGAGAGACTCGAACGGGAATATGACTTGGACCTCATTGTCACCGCGCCAAGCGTGGCCTACCAGGTGACTCTGAACACCGGCGAGGACATCAAGGTGGACAGCCCCGCAAAGCTGCCTTCTCCCAACGAATACACCGATATCGAGGAGCCGGTTCTGGACCTCACCATCGTTGCTCCCAGCCGGTACGTGGGTGTCCTGATGGAGCTGATGCATTCGCGTCGCTCCGAGTTCAAGCGCATGGAGTATATTCAGAGCGAGGGCGTCGCCTCAGAGGACAATGCCCGCGTGATGATGGAATACACCATGCCCCTCGTGGAAATGCTGGCCGACTTCTACAACCAGCTCAAGTCCCGCACCCAGGGCTATGCATCGCTGGACTACACCTTCATCGGCTATCGCAAAGCCCCCTTGGTCAAGGTGGACGTGCTGATCAACCACATGCCTGTGGAGGCTCTGTCGATGATCCTGCACCGCGATCAGGCCGTAGGCCAGGGGCGGCGCGTTGTGGAGAAACTGAGGACGACCATCCCCCGTCAGATGTTTGAGGTGCCGATTCAGGCCGCTATCGGCAGCAGAATCATCGCCCGGGAGACTGTGCGAGCTATGCGCAAGGACGTTCTAGCGAAGTGCTACGGGGGCGACATAACCCGGAAGCGAAAGCTGCTGGAACGGCAGAAGGAAGGGAAGAAACGCCTGAAGATGGTGGGACAAGTGGAGATCCCGCAGGAGGCGTTTCTCACGTTGCTGGAAGTGGGTGGTGAAGAGTGAACGACCATTAAGGCCTGCCGGAATGTCCTCCGGGTGATGCGGAACCGCCCGCCCGACCCGTCAGGTTAAAACCCCAGCGCCTCCCGCAGTTCTGCCAGTTGTTGCAGGTGCCCCCGCCAGTGCCTGTCGAAGCCGGCGAGCACCCCCTCCAGGGTCCGTTCCAGGTCTTCCCCGCGCGTCCTTTGGTGCATCACGACTCGCCTGCTGACCAGGTCAGCGTCGGCAGCGGGCTCCAGGGCTTCGCCGAATGCCGAGAAGAAGCTGTCGATATCCCCCTCGACCTCGGTCATATCAAGCGTGGAGCGCGTCTCGGTTATATTGGTGCGGTCCGACCAGATCTCATACTCGCCGATTTCGCCGGAAACAATGCCATTCACCACCGGCGGCGTTCCACCGGGAGGCGTATCCAGCAGGTGGTATACGATTTCCCGGGGCGACCAGTCGGCTTCTTCCGGCTTCCAGTCGAGGCAATAGTTCATGCCCTCCAGCAATTCAAGGAGAGCGGAACGCAACGAGTCCAGGTTATCGCGCTGAGCTTGGATGGTGGTCAAGGCAGTCCTTCCTGTTGTTTAGTCGTCCAGCTTGATGCCGCGCAGCAATTCCCGGGCAGCTTCTCGGGTGTCGTCGCGCCGAAGAGCATACTCCAGCGAGGCGCGTAGAAGGCCCAAGGGCTGACCTCCGTCGTAGCGAACGCCGTCGAACTCGTAGGCGTAGAGTTCAGCGTTTTCCAGCAGCAACAGCATTCCGTCGGTGAGCTGTATCTCGCCCTTTGCGCCGGGGCGGGTGCGCTCCAGGCAGTTGAAAATGTCCGGCGGCAGGATGTAGCGACCTACTATTGAGAGATTGGAGGGCGCTTCATCTCTTGGCGGCTTTTCCACTAGGCCGCGGACCTGGTGCAACCCGTCGCCCGCCGGTATTGCGTCCACCACGCCGTAGTTGTGCACGGTTTCCCAGGGCATGGGTTCCACGGCAATCACGCCGGCCTTCTTGCTATCAAAGACAGCCACCATCTGCGCCACTACACCGGGGGTGTGATGCACGATGTCGTCGGGCAATATGACCACAAACGGTTCGTCCCCCACGGCTTCCCGGGCTGTCAGAACGGCGTGTCCCAGTCCCAGCGCTTCCTCCTGTATGACGAACGACACCCTGGCAAGGCGGGAGGCGTGCAGTACCTTGTCCAGCAAGTTCCGGTCGCCATTGTCAGACAATCGCCGCTCCAGCGCCGGAGAGGGCTGGAAATAAGATGCGATGCTCTCTTTCCCAGGAGCGGTAACAATTATTACTTCTTCTACCCCACCCTCTGCGGCCTCTTCCACCACGTATTGCAGCATTGGGCGGTCAAGGATGGGCAGGAGCTCCTTGGGAACCGACTTGGTGACAGGGAGGAAGCGGGTGCCCAGACCCGCTGCGGGTATGACTGCTTTCCTGACAGGCATAATCAACCACCAACAGTTTCAACCGTTGCAGTCTAGCATTGCGTGAGACGGCCAACAACGTAACTGTCGCCAAACCTTGTATCAGACTCCTCCATGTCGTCTCTCCAAGGCTTAGTAACGGCTGTCTGCATCAGACTGTTGATTGACACCTTGGGCGGCTAAACCTACTATGGAACTGAGGCCGCACTAGATGGGGAGCTAGCGGTGCCCTGCACCCGCAATCCGCTACAGCGGGATTGAATCCCTCCCAGAGGCCTGCCCGGTGGGCCTATATCGCGGTCGGAGGTCGTTGAGGGCCGGGTCCCACGCGACGCAGACTTGTGAACCCCGCCAGGTCCGGAAGGAAGCAACGGTAAGCATGAAACTGCGGGCGCCGTGGGAGTGCCTAGCCTGAGTCGTCTGGCCCGACATGCCCATTTGTCAGAGTCGACCGGAGGTGCGCGGTCTCTTTCCATGCATTCTTTTTTCGCATTTCCCTTCATGGCGCCAGCTGAATGAACGGCCCCTCTCGCCATGTCAGGGCGCGTAAGTCGCTGGGACAGCACTTTCTTGTCGACTCCCGGATTGCCGCGCGCATAGTCGAAGCCGCGCAACTGACTCAGGGCGATACGATTGTGGAAATCGGTCCAGGTCGCGGCGTTCTTACCCGGCGCCTTGTGCGTCAGTCAGGTCGAGTAGTGGCGGTCGAGCTGGACGAACGGCTATACAAAGAACTGCCGTCTCGAGTCGATAACCCCGAGAATCTGCATTGTGTCTTGGCAGATGCTCGTGAAGTGGACCTGCCAGCATTGGCCAACTGCTGTTCCGCTGGGCCGACATCTGGATATAAGGTAATAGGTAACCTTCCATATTACGCAGCCAATCCCATAATTCGACTGACACTGGAATCGGAACCGCCGCCTGTTGTTGCCCTGTTTATGGTGCAAAGGGAAGTGGCTGAAGGGATGACGGCCACCCCCGGCCGGATGACCATGCTTTCGGTCGCCACCCAGTTCTATGCCGAGGCAAGGGTGGTGTGCTCCGTCCCTCCATCGGCATTTCGACCGCCCCCCAAGGTGCGGTCTGCGGTGGTCAGGCTCGACCTTAGACAACGTCCCTTGGTGGAAGTGCCAGACAGGCAGGCCTTCTTCAACGTCGTTCGGGCAGGTTTCTCGGCGCCGCGAAAACAACTCCACAACTCATTGAGCCATGGACTGCAGGTAGACGTCGGAGTTGGATCGACTGTACTGGAGGCAGCCGGAATAGATGGCCGGAGACGCCCCGCAACTCTCAGCATCGAGGAGTGGGCGTCAGTTTACGCCTCGTGGCATCAGATGCGGTTGTCGGGGGTAGTTGGCTGTGCAGATTGACGCCTACGCCAAGATCAATCTATCTCTGGAAGTGTTGGGCAAACGTGGTGATGGATATCACGAAATCAAGACCGTCATGCAGACGATAGATCTGGCAGACCAACTCGAAATTGAGCCCTGGCCAACGCTCCGGGTGGTAAGCGACAGCCCCGAACTGTCCGGGGATTCCAATCTCGTTTGGCAGGCCGCCGCTACGCTGGCTCACGCTCGTGGCATCCAGCCCAAGGCGAGCATCCGGCTGAGGAAGCGGATCCCGATTGCGATGGGTCTGGGTGGTGGCAGCAGTGATGCCGCAAGCGCACTTCGTGCCCTGAACGAACTATGGCAGCTCTCCGTGCCGGACGACGAGCTAGCTGCGATAGCGGGCGGTATTGGCTCCGACGTGCCGTTCTTTCTGAGGGGCGGCACCGCCCTGGCTGAAGGGAGAGGGGAGCTGATTCACCCCATGCCGCCGATTCCTCTCTTTAATTTGACCCTGATCTTTCCTGACATCGAAGTGAAGGACAAGACCCGGCGAATGTATTCACGGTTGACTCCAGCCAATTACAGTGATGGAGGGACATCACGGCTGTTGGTCCAGATGCTCATGGCAGGGCAGTTCGTGAGCGAGTCAATCCGCAGTTACATCTACAACGTGTTTCAGGACATCGCGGAATGGGAATTTCCTCTGCTGGGGCAAATGCGGCGAGCGGTATCTGAGCGCGGAGGCCCGGAGTTGTATTTGTGCGGAGCGGGCCCGGCCATGTTTGCCGTTCCCTCCAGTGAAACGCAGCACAGGTTGGTAGCAGAGACCTTGCAGCCAATGAGCGTCGGAGTATACCTTGTTACGACCGCTGGGCCGGTGCCCCAGTCGCTTTGAAGATAACTAACCGAGGGCAAATTGATGGGCATAGACAGCCTGGCTAGCATCGGAATCGGAATGAACCCCAACCTGATCGACGCAGGTGGATTCCTACTGTCATGGCACGGAGTGTTTACCTTCATCGCCGTTGCTGCTGCGGTATTCCTGGTGGTGCGATGGGGCACGCGAGAAGGAATGGTGGCCGATGTTCTGTACTCCGCTTCGATGTGGGCCATCATCGGCGGAGTGATCGGCGCCAGGATTCTGCATGTCATAGATTTCTGGGACGAGGTGTATCAGTACGATTTCATCCGGATTTTCCGGGTATGGGAGGGGGGGATCGCGATATTCGGCGCCATTTCCGGTGGGTTTGTCGGCGGCTCTTTATACTTGCTGATTCGCAACTCCGACTGGTTTCTTGCCCTCTGGCGTCCCTTCTCATTGCTGTTCGGAGAGCCGAACAAGGCTGATTTGCCTAGGATCGCACACTTGGCGGACGTCACGGCTCCAGCGTTGCTGGTAGCCATGGCGATAGGCCGTATTGGCGACATCATCAATGGCGAACATTTCGCCAAGTTGACTGACCTGCCCTGGGGCATCATCTACACTCATCCCGACAGCCTAGGCGTGGGCCGCCCGGCGACTCACCCGGCTGTCGCCTATGAGCTGCTTTTCGACCTGATACTGCTGGCGGCTCTCTGGCCGCTGCGTCACAGGCTGCGGCCTCGGGGCATGTTCTTCGCGTTGTATGCGGCCACGTACTCCATCGGTCGCTTTTTCATCAGTTTTCTCAGGGAGGAGTTCAACACCTACTTTGGAGGGTTGAACGAAGCGCAGATAGTTGCGCTTATCGTGATTATCATCACGGTGCCGCTGCTTGTCTGGAAAGCCCAGATAGTTCGGGCGGATTCCTCTGGCAGGACTCGCGCGGCCCGGAGCCGAACGTAGGTTACCCGGGGAAGGAGTCCCCTATCGGGCCGGCCGGAAGTGGGAGACTCTGAGGGCAAGTGGAGAGCCCTGCGCTCTGGTATCTTCCATCAGGTTATAGACAAGGTCGAGCCTTTCCATCCCATGTTCCCAGGCATGGGCCTGTCCGAAGGCCAGGGCAGTCATCTCCGTGCCGTCCTGCTCCACGCGCAGTCGCATGTGCTGCTGCGCATTGCCCAGCAATTGAACGTCCGCCACTCTGACGCCCAAGGATGCGAAGACAGGTCGCGGATTGCCCTTCCCGAAAGGCTCAAGTTCTCTAAGCCAGTCTTCAACTTCTTTGGTTAATTCACCGAGGCCCGTCTCGACATCTATGTTCACTGCCGGCCGCAGGTCCGTGGTTCCCAGGTGGTCTGCGGCGAATGCTGTTAACCGACGTACCGCTTCAGCCAAACGCTCCCGCCTCAACGTGAATCCCGCCGCCTCAGAATGGCCGCCAAAGCGTTCAAGCATATCCTCGATGGACTTGACGGCATCAATGATGCTGAAGGAAGGAATGCTGCGCGCCGAAGCCGTTGCATACTCCGTTCCAAGTGACAGGGCTATTGCTGGGCGGTGGAAGCGTTCAGCAAGCCTCCCCGCCACAAGGCCGGCCACACCGGGCAGAATCCCTTCGTCCGCCACGACCAGCAATTGGGGCATAGGTTCCTGTTGCCCCACTTGAACGAAGGCCAGCTGCATCGCGTCTGTGGTGGCGTCGCGCCTTTCCCGGTTGAGTGCGTCCAGCTTTAAGGCCAGGTTTGCGGCCTGCTCTTGGGAATTCGTGGTAAGCAGTCGCAGGCTGTCCATCGGGTCTCCCAATCGCCCAGCTGAATTTAACCGTGGGACGATCTGGTAGGAAATCGCTTCCGTGTCCAGGGCGCTCGGGGATATGCGGGCGGCCTGGCAGAGGGCCAGAAGACCGGCCCGCTGGGTTTCGGCCATCTGTCGTATTCCTTCAGTGACTATGTAGCGATTTTCGTCAAACAGGGGAACCAGATCCGCCACCGTTCCCAGAGCGGCGAGTTCCAGCAGGGCGGGGCTCCAACGCAGTCCCTGATATTCGTACAGACCCTGTATCAGCTTGAAAGCGATTCCCGCACCGCAAAGGTCTGGAAAAGGATATGCAAAGAGCGGCAATTCCGCTTCAGACAAATGCGGATTTACACATGCCACCGCCGGAGGGAGCCCGTGCGATGGAACGTGGTGGTCGGTGATGATGACCTGGGCTCCGCGGCTGTTTGCGCGCTCCACTGGTGCGGAGTCGGAGATGCCCGTGTCTACAGTGATGATGAGGGATGCGCCTGAATCTATCAGCGTATCAACTGCCCCGACGGAGAGACCGTGGCCTTCTTCAGCACGGGTGGGCAGATAGGGAATCACCGGCACTCCCAATGCGGTGAGGCCTTCCATGACTATGGCGGTGCCGGTTATGCCGTCCACATCGAAGTCGCCGAAGACCGCCGTTGTCTCCCCGTGTTGCACGGCACTGTACAGGCGCCGCACCGCGACTTCCATCCCCGGAAGCCGTTGAGGGTCATAGGGCAGTCGGTGTGGAGGTTGCAGGAAGGTCTGGAGCTTCTGCGTTGTATCAATGCCACGGTGAACCAGCAGTCGGGCAATGAGGGGCGGAACGTGCGCAGAGCGCAGACCGGAGGTATCCAGCGCTGGGGGCAAGTTCCACGGGATGGGATTGGTGTTTGCTGAAGACACTCTTAGCCGGATTCGCCTGGCTTGGCGAAGACCAGCACCGAGTTATGGCCGCCGAAACCAAACGAGTTGCTCATGGCAACATTAATTTCCCTGCTGCGGGCTTCGTTTGGCGTGTAGTCCAGGTCGCATTCCGGGTCGGGATCGTGGAGGTTAATGGTGGGAGGAATAAGACCATCCCGCATAGCCATAACACAGATAGCCGCCTCCAAGGACCCACCGGAGCCCAGCAGGTGTCCTGTCATGGACTTGCTGGAACTGATGGGTACTCTGTAGGCATTCTCGCCCAAGGCCACCTTGATCGCCTTGGTCTCGTGCTTGTCGTTAAGTGGAGTGGACGTGCCGTGGGCATTAATGTAGTCCACTTCGCCGGGACCCAACTGCCCCTCTTTCAGGGCCCTCTGCATGGCACGTGCCGCGCTCTCGCCGGTGATGGAAGGCTCCGTAAGATGATGAGCGTCCGAGGTCGCCGCATAGCCCACTACCTCCGCCAGCGGTTCCACGTTGCGCCGTGCCGCGCTCTCTTCGCTCTCCAGCACGAACACTGCGGCCCCTTCTCCCATCACGAAACCATCGCGGGCGACGTCAAACGGGCGGCTGGCAAGGGAGGGGTGTTCGTTCAATCGTGACAGGGCCCTAAGGGCGTTGAATCCGGCCACCGCTACGGGTACTAGGGGAGCTTCGCTTCCCCCCGCCAGCATGATGTCCTCACGGCCCAGCCGCACCATTTCCCATGCTTGGCCCATTGCGTCGGCGCCGCTCGAGCATGACGAGACCAGACAGTAATTCGCCCCCATGGCGCCGGTGACCATGGAGACCTGGGCAGAGGCCATGTCACCGAGCATCATCGGAATCAGAAAAGGGCTGACCCGCCTCGGCCCGCGCTCACTCAAAACCGCGAACTGTTGGGAAAGGGTGGATATGCCCCCTATGCCGCTTCCGATGATAACCCCGACACGATACGGATCGTCCTTTTCCGGCTCCAGTCTTGCCTGCTGGCAAGCCTGCTGGGCGGCCACAGCCGCAAACTGGGCGAACCGGTCCATCCGGCGAGCTTCCTTGCGATCTAGGTAGTCCTCGGCGTCGAAACCCTTGACCTCGGCGCCGAATCGGGTGTCAAAACCCTCAGTATCAAAAGAGGTTAGATAGTCAACACCCGACCGACCCTGAGAGATGCCATCCCAAGTGGAAGCAAGGTCCAACCCTAGCGGGCTTATCACTCCTATCCCAGTGATGTAGACACGACGGTAATTCGCCATCCCTTCCAAACCCTTCAAATCCCTGCTACTAGCGCCGGTTTCGGCTTTCCTTCAAGCACTAGTTCTGGCCGGCCGCTCTCTTCCGTCCGTCGCGCTGGTCTGAAAGCGCGGCATCAATACTGTCGGTCAGGTCGGCAATCCGGCGGGAGACATTGGAGGCCACCTCCTTTCCGCTGTTTACGCTTGGGTCGGACAGCGTCTTCAGGGACTCGGAGAGTTCGTTGATTTTGGCTCCGATACCGTCGGCCGCATCCCGCCTTACGTTGGCTAGCGGTTGGGAAACTGACCGAAGCGTCTCCACCAGTTCGCTGACCTTGCCGGAAATGTTTTCACCGAACTCGCGCCCGGCCAAGGAGTTTGGATTGGCCAGTTCTTTGAGGTTCTCGGTTGCTTCTCCCAACCGGGCAGCAACTGTGTCGCTCAACTCCTTGCTGGTGGCCGCCAGCCTCAGCTTGTAGGTCCGAAGGATTCGGAACACACGGCGATAGACATCGTCTACTTCCTGCAATTTGGAAGTGTACTTGTCGTAGATCTCCCTGCTCTCCTGCATGGACCACCGTTCGTCGTGGTGAACGAACTGGCGGCCGGTGTAGAGCTGGTAGGGCCGCATCGCGCCTTCCTCAAGCAATTCTCCATGCTCGTTCAGAGGCTTGAGGTCGGTCCAGTTGGATGTGGCCGGCAACGGCGTCAGGAAGTTGGCCGTCTGGTATCGGCTTACTGTGGTCACCCAGTCCGCCAGCGCCATGATGCTCTCTTCGGTGTCGTAGGGTAGCCCGATAATGGTCATCGCCACGACGGTAAAGCCGACCTCGTTGATGTAGGCCAAGTCCCGATGCATCTGGCCGGGTTCTTGCCGCTTGTTGACCGCCTTCAGGTTCTCGGCGTTGTCCGACTCAACTCCGAGGTAAAGCATCTTGACGTTGGCTTCCTGAAGGGCGTGAGCCAGTTCCGGGTCCTGGCCGATTTCGGCCCGGGCCTGGATTATCAGGTTCATGTTTTCTGTGTGGCCCTTCCACCCCTTGAGGCGCTCCAGCCGCTCGTTACGAAACTTCACGGCCCTCAGCGGCGGAGTGTGGAGGTCGTCGGAGACGAATACCTGGAAGGATCCGTTGCGGGACGTATGGATCAGCCCGTCGGCCGCCAGTTCCTGGAGTTGCGCTAGCCGCTTGAACTCGGTCTCTTTGGATACCAGCCGATATCCAAGGAACTGCTGAATGACCTGACAGTAGGTGCACTTTTCTGTGCACCCGCGGATGGTCTCGACAACGGCTCCCGCCATGGGGTTTTCAGGCGTGAGGTCGCGGATGGAGCGAAAGTCCGGGAGTTCCACAAAGTCTGGACTGACAAGCCCCACGCGTCTGGTTTGGACAACCTGCCCGTCTTCCAGGTAGCTGATGCCTGGAACGTTGGCTAGGTACTGGTTGCGGTCTGAGCTCTTCCGCTCCATCAGCACGTCGCACAGCTGGCCTATGATGTCTTCGCCTTCTCGTTGAACGATTACGTCAAATTGGCCGTAGTCGAAGGCTTCTTCAGGCAGAGGGCTCATCTGCGGACCGCCGCCGATTGTGATGATGTCGGGATACAATTCCTTGGCCCTTCGCGCTACCTGATAGGCCCGGGGCGCCTCGTTGATCAGCGCCGTAAGCATCAGTATGTCTACGCCTTCCAAGTCCTTTTCGAGATCAATCAGGCCTGACCGGTCTTCGAACCATATTTCCCGGTCGTAGACAAATGGCCCTTCCCACTGTTCGAGGGCGGCCGAGAGATAGAGCATCCCCTGGCGTGGAATCGCCACGTATTCGAAGTTGCCGCCTGCGGAAGCCGGCTGCAGCAACATTACCCGCTTGATTCGAGACATTTTCGCCTCCGTACGACCTTCGGTTCCTGCTCATATGCTGAAAGAGAAGGTTCTGTATCCAAACTTTTATATCGAATGTCGCCTTCGACGAAGTTGTACGACTTGCCGATTCGCTACTGCGAAGCGGCAGTATAGCCTGAGTAACCGACACTATTATAACCGTCTCCATTATACAGGATGTCATAACAGGAAGTCGTGAAATTTCACCGAAATAATGGAATCAGCTTTGCGGCGATATCCTCCAGATGCCTTTCCCGATCTTCAGGGCGGCAGGCGATGCTGAACACAATGTGGCGCGCACCGGCATCGATGTATTGCTGCAGCCGCTCCGCGCACTGATCCGGAGTGCCCAGCAGGCAATAGCGTCGCACGATGTTGATGAATTCTCCGCCGTACAGGTATTGGCCTCCAAGCTGTTGCGCCGCCACTTCAGCGGCTTCTTCCTCGGAAGGATAGATAGCGATGTACGGAAAGAACCCCCATTGGAAGTCCGACAGGGCTCGATTTTCTCTCTCGGCGAACCCATGAATCTTTTCGACGCTGTCGCGATACCTTGTCGGGTCGTAGAAGTATGGCACCCAGCCTTCCCCGAATCGGGCCGCACGTCGCATAGCTGCGTCGCGGCGTCCCGACACCCAGACCGGAGGGTGAGGACGCTGGACGGGTAAGGGGTTGATCATCGCGCCGTCCAACTGGAAGTGCCGCCCGGAGAAACTCACCCGCTCTCCCTTCCACAGGCCCCGCATCGCTTCCAGGCATTCGTCGGTACGCAAGCCGCGCTGATTCACCAGCAGTCCGGAGTTCTCGAATTCGGCCGGATATTCCCCTCCAATCCCGATGCCAAGCGTCAATCTCCCATTGGATGCGGCATCCAGGGTGGCCGTCATTCTGGCCAGCATCAACGGGTGATAGAACGGTGCCAGCACGATGGATGAGAGCAGGCGAATTGACTCCGTTGCCCCGGCAGCTACCGCTAGGACCGGAAGAGTCGCGTGAGATTCCCCGGGCGGGTCGCCTCGCATGAAGTGCTCCCCGGCCGAGAAGTACTCGTAGCCGAGCTCCTCCATCCTTCGCGCCTGATGGGCCGTCTTCCCCACATCAAGGGTCAAGACATCAAGGGTCAAGTTGGCTCCAAAATGAAGGTCAATTGCCGTCATCGTTCTGCATGCTCCGCAGACCGGAATTGCGCCTCCCATAATCTTAACCCACATAGTCCCCTGTTCCAATGCGGGGTATTTTTGCTGACAGGCCTTCCTTGACAAGCCGTACGTCATATCCGAACCTTGAATAAACGGGGCGTTTCTGCGCAGGAACGTAAACCCGGTTCAGAGTTCCTGATCTTGTATGAAGAGGGCACTCCTTTGCTGGTACTGGTGACGGGGGCAACTGGCTTCCTGGGTCAGCGAGTGGTTCGCGAGCTTTCGGCGCGGCGCCATGAAGTTCGCTGTCTGGTTCACTCACCTGGCAAGGAGAGAGTCTTTGACCACCGTTCCGTAGAGGTGCACTACGGCAGTATTTTGAGTCCTGATTCGTTGGAACAGGCCCTTCACGACGTACAGGCGATCGTGCATCTCGTGGGCATTATTCGACCTACTCGAGGAGCCTCGTTCGACAGGATCCACCGCGAGGGCACGGCGAATGTCGTTTCCGCGGCGGTGGAGGCGGGCGTCCGAGATTTCGTATATGTCAGCGCAATGGGAGCAATGCCCGATCCTTCCTATCCTTACTTACACTCCAAGCAACAGGCCGAGATGGAGGTCAAGAATTCAGGGGTGCGCTTCACCATTCTCCGGCCATCCGTGATTTTCGGAGAAGGTGACGAATTCCTGACCGCCCTTGCGGCGCTGATTCGTCTGGGTCCCATTACCCCTGTCATTGGCCCCGGCAGGAACCGCATGCAGCCCGTGGCGGCAGACGACGTCGCGAGGTGCGTTGCTCATTCGGTGGGCGACTCCGCGCTGAAGGGAAAGACGGTCAATCTGGGTGGCCCCCGTAGGTTGAGCTACAACGACCTGCTGGACGAAGTTGCTCTGACCATGGGGCAACGGTGCCGACGACTTCACATACCGACGGTTCTGGCACGACCAGCGATAGCCGTTCTTGAACGCATTTTGCCCAGGCCGCCCGTTACTTCCGACCAGGTCAAGATGCTGGGAATTCGAAACGTTTCGGAAGGGCCCGAATTGGAGCAGGCATTCGGGTTTACCCCCAAGCCGCTGCGGGGTAACATTGACTACGTGAAGTCAGTTACATTCGGCGATGCCGCCCGGATGTTGTTGGGACTGCCAATGTCCCGCCGTAAGGGATGACCTTGGCAGTTCAACTCAGGAGACTCAACTGGCCAGGGTTGTGATGCAGTACAGGGAAGCCATCCAGAAGGTGCTGTCCCTTTTCGACGCGGAGAGGAGTCGGGTTGAAGGTCCGCGGCAGAAGGCGATCTATAACTTGGAGAGGATGGAGTCCTTTCTGGAACGTTTGGGCAGCCCTCACCGTAGGGTACCAACAGTCCATATAGCCGGAACCAAGGGCAAGGGCAGCACGGCGGCGATGTGCGACGCGGTGTTTAGCGCGGCCGGGCTGAGCACCGGATTCTATTCTTCCCCACATCTGCACACCTTTCGTGAGAGGCTCCGCAGAAACTGTCAGCCAGTGTCGGAGGAGGAGTTCGCCTGGGTAGTCGAAGACCTGTGGCCCATGCGATTGCATGACGACGGCGCTGCGGTGACGTTGTTCGAATTCCTCACAGGTATGGCCTTCTACTCTTTCGATCAGGCGGGTGCCGATGTCCAGACGATTGAGGTGGGCTTGGGTGGTCGCCTTGACGCTACAAACGTGGTCGACGCGGACGTATGCGTCATCACATCTGTAAGCATGGATCATGCCAACATCCTCGGCGACACAATCGAGAAGATCGCTTCAGAAAAGGCCGGCATCATCAAGCCCGGCTCAATTCCGGTAATAGCGCCCCAGCGCCCGGAGGCCTTGCAGGCGATTCTCGAAGCATGCAACCTGCAGGATGTAGAACCTGCCCTGGTCGGTCGGGATGTCACCTGGGAGCCCCACGGCTCCTACATGGGTGGTCAGCACTTGACGGTTCACGGGTTGCTGGGCTCGTATGACCTGGACATCCCTCTGGTAGGCGACTACCAGAGGGAAAACGCGGCATCCGCTGTCGCCGCAGTTGAATCACTGGGCATGGCCCAGGGTTTGGACATTTCGCCCGAAGCACTTGCCAATGGCTTCCGGAGCGTGTCATGGCCTTGCAGAATGGAGCTCCTGTCGAGAGACCCTGTTGTGGTCTCAGATGGCGCCCACAACGACTATTCCGTTGAACGTCTGCTGGAATCGGTGCCCCGCTACTTCGAATATGACCGGCTGGTGGTCATAGCAGGATTTTCCAGGGACAAGAACATCGATGCTATGGCCAGCTCGCTGGCCCCCGTAGCCGACCTCGCAATCGCGACCCAGGCCCGGCATCCCCGCGCTCTGGACTCGGGGGAACTCGCCGATATGCTGCGAGAGCGGGGTGCCACAACCGCAGAAGCCGCCACACCCCGTGAGGCGCTGGAGTTGGCCCGACGCGAAGCTGGCCCCGGCGGTTTGGTGCTTGCCACGGGATCGCTGTTTCTGGCGGCGGAAGTGAGGGAGGCTGCTCTGGGCATCGAACCTGAGATATATCCAGAATTGCGCCGGAAGGAAATGCAGTAACCTAGCCCGGCAACCTGTGCTGGTGGTGGATGCAGTGAACGACGAAGGAAAGAGGGTTGTGGTAACCGGTATAGGTGCTATGACCCCGCTGGGCGAGTCGCCGGACGAATTCTGGCAGAATCTTGTCGCAGGCAGGTCGGGCGTGGGTCCGATGACCTTGTGCGACCCCACTGGCTACCCCTGCCGCGTTTCTGGGGAGGTAACCGGTTTTGATCCCGAGCAATACATCCCTGGCCGCGAAGCCCGCCGAATGGCCCGTTTCTCCCAGCTCGCTGTGGCCGCGGGACTGCAGGCGTCTGAAGCCTCCGGCATAGACATAACCCGTGAGGACTCCTACCGTGTTGGAGTCATTCTCGGCAACGGCAACGGCGGTTTCCCCACCCTCGAAGAGAACTGCCGAATCCTGGCGGATCGCGGGGGGATGCGAATGTCGCCATTTTTCTTCCCAATGATCCTGCCAAACATGGCCGCCGCCGCTGTCAGCCGCTACCTCGGCGCACAGGGTTACAACTCGACTGCCACCACTGCTTGTGCCGCCTCCAACCAGGCAATTGGAGAAGCCCGCGACGTCATCCGCCGGGGGGCTGCCGACGTGGTATTCGCCGGAGGTGCTGAGGCGGGCATCAGCCTGCTGGGCCTGTCAGGCTTCGCCGTGATGCGGGCATTGACGACACGAAACGAGGAACCGGAGTTGGCCAGTCGTCCCTTCGACGCCGACCGGGACGGTTTCGTTCCATCGGAGGGCGCAGTAGTTCTCGTCATGGAGAGCTTGGCGCATGCCCTCAACAGGGGCGCCTCCATACTGGCCGAAGTTGCCGGTTTCGGGTGTACCAGCGACGCGGGACACCCGGTTCAGCCCGAAGAATCAGGCGCAAGCGCTGCCCGGGCTATGAGCATCGCTATTTCAGACGCGGGACTGACTGTCGACGACGTGGATTACATCAATGCCCATGGCACCTCCACGCCGCTGAACGATACCCTCGAGACGGTCGCCATCAAGCGATTGTTCGCAGATCGCGCCTATATTACGCCGGTCAGTTCGACCAAGTCTATGATCGGCCACTCGCTGGGTGCTGCGGGCGCCCTTGAAGCAGCGGCCTGCATTAAAACGATTACGGAAGGGACGGTGCATCCCACTATCAATTTGGCAACGCCGGATCCTACCTGTGATCTGGATTACGTCCCCAACAAATCGCGACAGGTCGATGTGAATGTCGTACTGTCCAATGCCTTCGGCTTCGGCGGACAGAACGCCTGCCTGGTGTTCCGCAAGTACGAAGAATAAGCGAAGGCGCGTAGCCGAGGGCCCTTGAGGAAAGCATGACCGAACGGCTGGTTGCCGGAACAGAGACGCAAGAGGATGCCGACCTGTCTTTGCGCCCCAGGCGCATTGACGAGTTCGTGGGCCAGTCGCACACGAAGCAGACCCTCCAGATTGCCATCGACGCGGCTAGGATCAGGCAAGAACCGCTGGACCACGCCATCATCTATGGTCCACCAGGGTTGGGTAAGACCACCTTGGCTCACATCATCGCCGCGGAAATGGAAGTCCCGATTCGGGTTACCTCGGGCCCGGCTGTGGAACGTGCCGGAGACATGGCTGCCATCCTGACCAGCCTCCAGCCCAACGAGGTGCTTTTCGTCGATGAGGTGCACCGCCTCAACCGTGTGGTGGAAGAAGTGCTTTACTCCGCTATGGAGGACTTTTTCCTTTCCTGGATGGTGGGTAAGGGCTTGGCCGCGCGAAGTGTAAATCTTCGCATCAACCCTTTTACACTGGTTGGAGCCACCACCCGCTTTTCCATGGTCAGCGCTCCGCTGCGGGACAGGTTCGGCTCAGTTTGGCGCCTGGAATACTACGACGTTGAGGACATGAACCTGATAGTGGAGCGTTCTGCGCGCATCCTGAACACCGATTACGAGCCGGAGGGTGTAACCGAAATCGCCCGCCGCTCTCGGGGTACTCCCCGCGTCGCCAACCGGTTGCTGAAACGCACCCGTGACTATGCCCTTGTCAGGGCTGACAATCGCCTGACTGGGCCGGTGGCCCGCGCGGCGCTGGAACAGTTGAATGTTGATCCGTTGGGCCTTGATCAGGCTGATCACCGCCTGTTAAGCGCAATAATCGACAAGTTCGATGGTGGTCCTGTGGGTTTGGAAACGCTGGCTGCTTCGCTGAACGAAGATTCCGATACTGTGATGGACGTCTGGGAGCCTTATCTGCTCCAGTTGGGGTTCCTTGACCGTACTCCTCGGGGTAGGGTGGCCACGAGGCTGGCCCATGAACACTTGGGTCGCCCCTACCTGTCAGGGACGCTTGTGGACCAGGGCAAGCTTCAGGGATTCTAGAAGCCGGGCCGAAAAGCCCTGGATGGGGAGAGAGATTTCGGCAGTAAAGCCGGGGCGAACAGAATCTGGGACCACAGCAGTCCGAGCCGGACAGCGCCGAAAATGGCCGTAGCATGGGCGACCACACCGTGGGAAACAGCCTGGACATCACTGGGGACGGCACTGAGGACGGCGCGGTGGCGCGGAAGCCCACCGCCGACACTGTCCGACAGCTCGATTTTGCCCGCCACCAGGGTCAGGTTGGCCACTGTAGCCGCTAGGTACAGCTGGAATCGCGTCTTGGCGCGTCCGAAGTAGCGGGACTGGCGAATGCCCAACTGGACCAGTCGGGCCAATCTGTGCTCGACCACCACGCGTCGCGCTCGATATTCGTCATACCCGGCGCTCTGTTGCAACGCACGGGCCTGTTGCAGGAGAGCCTCCTGGGGATGGATCAGCACCCGCCGTCCCTTCCTGCCCTTGGCCGAGATGCACTGAGACCGCAGGGGACATGTCATACATTCGGACCCGTCGAACTGGAAGGCCTGCAAGTGGTGTATCCGACCCGCGGCATCCGTACGCCGTCCCGCTGGCACTATGGTGTGGGTGACCTGCCCTGCCGGACAGGTGCAACTGCCCGCCACCAGGTCGATGACAAAGTCATTCTTGGGAAAGCGCTGCCGGTCGGGCCGTCCCGGCACCCGGGCAATCAGGGTGCGGCCCGCGTCGGCGAAGGTCTGCCTGGTAGCTCCGTCTCCATAGGCGGCGTCGCCCATGGCCTCCTGCACCGGCACACCGGTGTTGGCCTCGCTCTGTTCTACCAGTTCCAGCGCCCCCAGGTTGTCCGGAGCGTTGCCCGGCAGTACCTCCACGGCGGTGATCAGCTGGGTGTCGGTGTCAACCACAATCGCCGCCTTGTGTCCGTCGAAGCGTCTCCTGCTGCTCTTGTGCCCGTGGCGCATCTCAGGGTCGTGCACCGACATCATCCGGTCCTTGCTCACCCCGTCCTTGAGGCTCACGCCGTCATCGCCGTCGCCGTCGCCACCCTTGCGCTCAATGTCCTGGAGCAGCAACTGCCCCAGCAGTTCCGCCGCCGCCACTATCTGCTGACGCTCAGCACCGTCCTCGGGCAACTCCCCCTGGGCCAGCCGCGATAATTCCAAGAGCCGGTCCGCGTCTCCCACAATCCCCGCCAGCAGTGCCGTCCGCGCCCGCTTGTCCGACCAGTCGATGGTCGCCTCTCCCTTGATGCTGGAGGCGAGGTACCGCCCGTATCCCCGGGCCTTGGCCCATTTCCCGACGCTGATTCCCTCAACCTGCGCCAGCGCCCGCATCAGTTTGACGATCCCGTCGGCCAGCAGATTGTAGGTGTCCCTCACCGCGCCCCGGCCCAGGATGTTGGTCGTGTCCAGAGCCACCTTCATGCTGCGCCTCTTCAGGTAGCCCGACTCCCGGGCGAGGCGCACGCTGGACTCGAATACCTCCCGCACCCTGTCGTGCAGGATCAGCTGGGCCCGGAACACCTGGAGCGTGCTTTTGGCGAAGGGCCTGTCCTCCACCTCAATCCCCAGAGCCACCTTCCAGCGGATGTCGAAGTCGGCCCGGGCCTTGGCCTCGGCGTCGCTCACCTTGTCGTGGGTCTGCAACAGCAGCGCCGTGGCCAGCAGGCTGGGCGGCACGCTGTCCCGGCCGTTGTCAGCGCAGTAGAACACCGCGAAATCGGAGTCCTGGAACAGCCGGCCCCGCAGGGAAGCCAGCAGACCGTAGAAGGTGTCCTTCCCCACGTGGTCCAGGTACAACCGGTCCGCTTCCCAAAGACCCCTCTGGTCCGAACGCTCTCCCAGCATTCTCAACCCTCGCTACTCTTGTTGACCCCAATTATAAATGCTCGGCGACTCAAACCACTTTCCGGCCAGATTTCTAGGCCCGGTCTGCCTCGCCATGCCTGCCAGGAATGGAATTTTGTTGATTGCCCTATTGCCAGCGTCTACAATGACTGTCCAGCCACCGGACAGCGAAGGCTGATATTGTGGGGTTGATTTGACCGTCCCAGCCACCCGCCCTTCCGTTGCCGCCGTTCTTGCCGAAGCCGTATCAGGGCGTGCCCTGAGCGACGACGAGGCATGGGCCCTGCTCGACGCCGAAGGCCACATGCTGACCGGCATGTGCGAGGTAGCGGGACAGATGCGCGATGCGGGCAAGGGCAGGACGGTATCTTTTTCGCCCAAGGTCTTCATTCCTTTGACTCACATGTGCCGCGACTTCTGCGGCTACTGCATCTTTAGAAAAACCCCGCAGCAGGCCGGCGACACGCTGTATATGACCCCCGAACAGGTGCTCGACGTCGCCAGGGCCGGTGAACGGCTTGGCTGCACCGAAGCGTTGTTCACCTTGGGAGAGCGGCCGGAACAACGATACCCTGAAGCCAAAGAATGGCTGGCGGACCGTGGTTTCCGCACCACATTGGAATACCTCGCTTACGTTAACCAGTTGGTAATGGAAGAGACCTCGATGCTTCCTCACGCCAACCCCGGTACGATGAGCAGGCGTGAGATGGAAGCTCTGCAGCCTTACAACCCCTCAGTAGGACTGATGCTGGAAAGCACCTCCCCAGCGCTGCACGGACCTGGCGGCCCTCACGAGTTCGCTCCCAGTAAGCGCCCGAGGGTCAGGCTGCGCACTTTGGAACTGGCGGGCGAGTTGCGACTGCCCTTTACGACTGGTATCCTCATTGGCATAGGAGAGTCTCGAGAAGACAGAATCGAGTCTCTTCTTGCTATTCGGGACCTCCACCTGCGATTTGGGCATATTCAGGAAGTAATAGTTCAGAATTTCAGGGCAAAGCCCAATACCGCAATGGAAGACCAGTTGGACGCCGATACGGTGGAGTTGCTGTGGTCGGTATCTGCCGCACGGCTGATTCTCGGTCCCGATGCTAATGTGCAAGTGCCTCCGAACCTCAGCGCGGATAACTACCAGATCTATCTGGATGCCGGAATCAATGATTGGGGCGGAGTTTCGCCCCTGACCATAGATTTCGTTAATCCTGAAGCCCCATGGCCCGCCCTGACTCAGCTGAGGGAGCAAACCGAGTCAGCGGGCTTCCTGCTTAAACCCAGGCTGCCGGTTTATCCCGAATACTTCATGGCCACCGGCGATTACATGTCGGAAGAGTTGCGTGCTAGGGTCCTCGCCCTTGCCGACGATGAAGGATACGTAAGAGGGGGAATCCAGCGATATGTCGGGAAAAACTGAGCAACCTTCTGCCTCGAACCTTGGAGAACTAGCCGGGGCGCTGAATCCGCAGGTGGCTGCGGTACTTGACCGGGCCTTGGCGGGAGAAGACGTTACCGTCGGAGAAGCCACGCTTCTTTTTGGCACGACCGGCCCAGAATACAACGCAACGGTTTTGGTTGCGGATGAGTTGCGCCGGCGTACCGTAGGCGATATAGCCACTTACGTCGTCAACCGTAATATCAACTTCACCAACGTCTGTATCAAACGATGCGGGTTCTGCGCTTTCAGCCGTGATTTCAGGGAGGAAGAAGGGTATTACCTGCCCATAGAGGAAATCGTTCGCCGGGCCAGGGAAGCGTGGGACTACGGGGCCACCGAGGTCTGCATTCAGGCAGGTCTCCCTCCTCAAATGGAAGGGGACCTCTACATCCGCCTGTGCGCTGCCATCAAGGAAGCGCTGCCGGACATGCACATTCATGGATTTTCCCCCGAAGAAGTACTGTATGGCTCTGTTCGCTCACGATGCAGCATCCGTGAGTACCTTGAAGGGCTGAAGGCCGCGGGTGTGGGCAGTCTGCCGGGAACGTCTGCCGAGGTGCTCGACCAGGAGTTGCGCGACCGCATATCCCCCGGTCGAATCACTGTTGACCAGTGGACTGAGGTCATCACCACGGCGCACGAGATTGGCATTCCCACCACCTCGACCGTGATGTTCGGCCACCGTGAGACTCCGGAGCAGCTCTGCAGCCACATGGCCTTGCTGAGAGGAATCCAGCAGCAGACGGGAGGTATTACCGAATTCGTTCCCCTGAGCTTCGTCCATACCGAGGCCCCGATGTTCCTCAAGGGACTGCTTCCTGACGTACGCCCCGGCCCTACCGGCATGGATGTGGTCAAGATGCACGCCATCGCCCGCATAATGCTTAACAACTGGATTCCCAACATCCAGGCATCGTGGGTGAAGGAAGGCTCCCGGATGTCGCAGGTCTTGCTCAGCGCGGGAGTGAACGACCTGGGCGGCACGCTTATAAACGAGAGCATATCGACAGCAGCGGGTGCCCAGCACGGGCAGCTGATGCGTCCTGCTGAGTTCAGGGGTATGATTCGCGCCGCTGGCCGCATTCCGGCCGAGCGTTCCACCACCTACGGATTGCGCCGCGTCTTCAGCGACGCAGACCAGGAACACGACCCGCTTGACCTCGTGGGCGATAACGTCGAGGAAATATTCGGTTCCTACGACCGGCTGGTCAAGCTGGAAACCTATCGTTTCGAGCATCCCCGCCAGGCCGCCGAGCGGGCGGGTGTATAGCTTTGGGCCCGCATCCAGCGCGATGACCGTTAGCGTCCATTGAAGACCCTCTTCACTTCGACAATACCCGGTTCCCTCGATGCCGAGTACCGATGAGCAGTGCGGCTAGTTCTGTTCGTGTTTTGGCTCTGGCAGGTGGCGTCGGAGGGGCGAAACTGGTTCTGGGTCTGTCCCATTGCCTGCAGCCCGAAGAACTGGTTGTTGCCGTTAACACCGGTGATGATGAGGAATTTCACGGACTCCACGTGTCGCCAGACCTCGACACAATGATGTACACACTGTCGGAACTGTCCGATCCTGGAACCGGCTGGGGATTGAACGGCGACACTTTTAATACTCTTGCCATGCTCGGGGAATATGGCGCCGATACCTGGTTCAATCTGGGAGATCGTGACTTCGCCACGCACATCCGCCGCACGCAGTTGCTTCGTGAGGGTCTGACGCTGTCCGAAGCGACATCGCGGCTCCGTACCTCCCTCGGTGTACGCCAGGCCTTGGTGCCCATGACCGACCACCCGGTCCGGACTATGCTGGAAACCAGCGAAGGCCGCCTCTCGATGCAGGAGTATTTCGTGCGTCAGCGCGCCCAGCCGCAGGTTACGGCCGTTGACTATGTAGGGTCGATAGATGCCTGCCCATCTCCCGGGGTGGACGAAGCCCTGGCCCACGCGCGTATACTGGTGATATGTCCTTCCAACCCTGCCCTCAGCGTGCAGCCTATCGTGGCGGTGTCCGGCATGAGGGAAAGGCTGGCGTCCTTCCCAGGACTGCGGGTCGCGGTCAGCCCCATCGTGGGCAACGATGCCGTGCGTGGTCCCGCTGGCCGCATCATGGCCGGCCTGGGCCAGGAGGTTTCCGTCGTGGGAGTCGCCGAGGTCTATCGCGAGTTCTGCGACGTGCTTGTGATCGACCGTCAGGACGAATTGCTGGCGTCCGCCGTGGAGAGAACCGGCTTAAAGCCGGTGGTGACAAACACCATAATGGAAACGCTTCAGGACAGAATAGACTTGGCGCAGGTCGTGCTGGCTATCGATGAACGCTCCAGCTGAATCGGTTTCCCCGATGTCCAACGAAGAATACGACATAGTCGCCATAATTCCGATGAAGCCTCTGTCCGAGGGCAAGAGCAGGCTCGCGCGCAGCCTGTCGCCCGAGGATCGAGCCAGTATAAGCGCGGGCATGCTTCGTCGCGTGCTGATGGCATTGCGAGGTGCGTCCGTCGACCCGATCTGGGTGGTGGGCGGTGACGATCGCGTCAAAAACATGGCTCGCAACAACGGCGGTCTGTGGCTCGAGGAATTGGGCCGAAACCTCAACGATACTCTAGGGAAGGCCATCGAGCAGGCCTTCGAACGAGGGAAGTCCGCCCTTTACATCGCTGGCGACCTCCCTTTCGTCAAGCCCTCCGACATACACTCGTTTATCCAGGCCTCTCGCGGCGCTGGGAACGTCACGCTGGCTCCGGCACGACGGGATGGTGGTACGAACGCCATCCTCGTGCCCTGCGGCACCTTTTTCAAGCCAGAGTTGGGCCGAAGGAGCTTCAGCAAGCATCTGAAACAGGCCGCCAAGCTGGAGACTTCGGTGGCCATCGCCTACAGCCCCGGACTCGGCCTCGATCTGGACGTGGTAGACGACCTGGATTCCTATCAGCATATGGAACCGGGACTGCTGGACAGGCTGATTCGAGCGTCCGGTAGGGTGCCCGCCTCCTGAACTGATGCCAAGTACGAGGGGAATGCCCCTGGCTGATCGGAAAAAGTTTCCGTGGCGATTACTTAGTTTGGTGTGAAAATGAGTGACAACAAGCCAAAGATCGGCGTGCTGCTTCCCACGAGGGGAATCCTGCTGCGAGGTGAGCAGCCCGACAACGCTGATCGTGTCTTTCGGATGGCTGAGCGCGTGGAAGAGGCCGGACTGGATTCCGTCTGGGTCGGCGACAGCCTCATCGCCAAGCCTCGCTTGGAGCCTCTTGCGACCTTGGGCGCTCTCGCTGCCCGCACCAGCCGGGTCCGCCTCGGGACGGCCGTCCTGCTGCCAGCCCTGCGCCATCCGGTACTGATGTCCCAGACGATGGCCACGGTGGACCTGATCTCGGGCGGTCGCCTCGTCATTGGCGCAGGTGTTGGGGGAGCTTTCAACGACGAACAGAGGGGCGAGTGGGCCGCCGCGGGGGTCGACCCGAAGAGGCGCGCGCCGCGGTTTGAGGAAATAGTGGAAATCGCCAAAAGTCTCGGCGAAGGAAAACCCCACAGCCACGAAGGCAGGCATTTCTCCCTCGATTCGGTCAGAATGCTGCCCGCCGCCACTCGGCCTGAAGGCATCCCCTGGCTGCTGGCGACCCACTACCGCGCAGGCAAGCCGGCTCAGGTCGATCGCGCTGCCAGGGTCGGCGACGGGGTCATCGCCATCTCCGACACACCCGAGGAATTTGCCGAAGTAATTGCCCAGGTGGATGCAAAGGCCGAGGAGTACGGTAGGGACACCACTAATCGCGAAAATGTCTTTTACCTCACAGTGAACCTGGAAGAAGATGACGCAGTCGCCAGGGCTGATTCCGAAGATTGGCTGATGCGCTACTACGGGGCAAACATTTGGGGAACCCGGTGGGGTCCCTTTGGCGGCGTGCAGCAGGTGGCTGACCGGATGGCAGCATACGCCGATGCCGGAGCCGATACCCTCGTAGTTCGTCTCGCCACCTTTGAACCGGAGCGCCAACTCGACGTGTTCCTGGAAAGCGTCGCGCCTCAATTTGCCTAACACTCCCCTTTTCAACGCAGGAACTTACGAAGCCACAGGAAAGAATCTCAAAGAGGAAGAAACATTGGTTCCCGTTGACTTAGCTGGCAAGCATGGTGTAGTGCTGGGCGTCGCCAACGAGCGCAGCATTGCTTGGGCCATCTCACAGGCTCTCTCTGCAGCCGGGGCCCGTCTGGCCATTACATACCAGGGCGAGAGACTGAAGGATAGGGTCGAACGATTGGCTGATTCGTTGGAAGCCCCGCTGCTGCTGCCCTGCGATGCCACCAACGATAGACAGATTGAACAAGTCTTCGAGTCCATTCGCGAAGAATTCGGCGAACTCTCCTTCCTCATTCACAGTATCGCCTTCGCCAATCGGGAAGACCTGATCGGACGTTTCGTGGACACAGGTCGCGACGGATTCCGCTTGGCTATGGAAATCAGTGCCTACTCGCTGCTGCCCCTGGTCCGCCATGCGGCGCCGCTGATGACGGATGGAGGCAGCGTTGTCGCCATGACCTTTGACGCCTCCCAGCGCGTCTATCCCGGATACAACGTGATGGGTTCGGCGAAGGCGGCCCTGGAACACTCTGTTCGGCAGTTGGCTGCAGAAATGGGGCCAGCTAACATTAGGGTCAACGCTATATCGGCGGGGCCCTTGGAGACCCTCGCCGCCCGTGGAATCAGCGGCTTTCGAGACATGCGTCACGCCCACGCCGAGCGAGCCCCATTAAAGCGCAACATAACGGTCGAGGAAGTTGCCTCGACCGCCCTCTTCCTGTGCAGCGGTCTGTCTAGTGGGATTACAGGGACAGTCCTCCCCGTGGATGCTGGCTACCACATAATGGCAGTCTGAGAAATTGCGATATCGTGAGAATAGGAACAGGGGCAGGATTCATCCTGCCCCTGCCCTGTTACTGGTATCTGCCTTAGTCTGATCTGGTCAAGACCCGGCGATGAGCGCCTGAATGTGGTGATAGTCTTCTTCCGCGCGCTCTCCTCGGCCCTGCTTAGTGTAGGCCTCGGCCCTTCGTTCAAATGCCTCCCTGTGCTTCGGGTCTAGGGCGATGGCCTTTGTGAACTGGTCGATTGCTTCCTGCAGTTTCCCTTCGTTCAGCAGGGCTGCACCACGGGCGGTCATAACCTCGGCCGTGGGTGCCGCGCTGGGCTGCGGAATCCCCCAGGGGCGCGATGGAGCTTCAGGCTCGGGTTGAGACTGGGGTGGCTCCGACTGGTGGTCGCCGACCACCTCCGTTGCCTCGGATGTTGCTTCAGCGGATGCAACCTCGCTTGGAAGGGCTTCCGCCGAAACATCGGCAACTGACGCGACAGTTTCCTGCTGTTGGGCGGATGCTGGCTGGGAGGGCGAGTCCTGTGGTGGTTCCGTCGGACGTTCCAAGGTGGCTGTGGGAGACGGCTGAGGCTGATGCATCTCGGAGGCCAGAACCGTGTCACCGCCTTCCGGAGTGTACTCTCGGGAAAGATCCCATCCGCATTTCGTGCAGAAATTTTGACCGAGAGAGTGAGGGCTGGCGCATTTTGAGCAGGTGTTTCGTTGTGTCCGCCTTGGCTGTTGCTCTATTGGCCGGACAAAGACCATCAGATAAAGGACGGGAGCGAGAGCCAGCAATCGGATTTGATCAAACGGCAACAGGCCCAATACCAGCGCTGCGATCCCCCAAACCCATGGATTTTTGCCTCGCGCCAACGCTGCTCGTGCAGTCCAGAAAGCAACGAAAATGGTCAAAGCCAGTAAAAAGAAGTCCCTTGTTTCCAATCCGAAAATTGCGGGCCTCCGCGGAACTGGTTAGTGGAGAGCGGGTAAGTGGAGAGGGGTACTCACAGGATACCTAGTTCCTTCACTTGAATATACTAAAATTCTCGACTCAAGGCAACGCCGATGGTGGCTCTTCACATTCGGTGGTCCGCTCCCACCTTGTCCCATTTAATCCTCGCCTCTGCGACGGGCCCCCTCGTTTAGTGACATTTCCCACTTGCTTTCACCGGTGATGCTTGGCTAGCATGGTCTATATGACGGTCGTACTCCGGGCCGGGTCGAAGCTCGATCCTGCCTTTCGAGCAACTGGAGTGCCCCTCTTTCTGGGCCAGAATGTCAAATTGAAGATGGAATTGCCCGAATGCCCCGCCCATCGCACCTGATCGGGACTGTTCCATACAGCCCATCTGGCCGGGAATGGCTGGAAATTTGATTTTTCGTCGCTAACATCCAGGAAAACAGGCACCTTTAATCCTTCCGTGCCATCCGCTATCAGACCGTGCCATCCGGTATCAGATTGACGCCCTTCAGCAAAGGGTGGTCCTGAGCTCGCCATCGTCAGCCTCTCCCGGGAAGTTCTGCGAAGAGTGCGGCGAAGCCGTTTGTGGTCACCAATCCGCAGCCCTGCACGCACTACGAGGCCAAATTTGCGGCCTTCATCCCCGGGGTGGCCGACAGGTACCGCCAGAACACTTTCACGGCCCTCCGCAAATACCTCGGGCGCTGCATCGATGGCATTCATCGCCCGGAACCTCGCGCTCCCGCACGGCACAACCGGACGCTTGCCTGTCTGGTTTGCCCAATGACGGACGACGCACCTCCGGGCTTGCCGCACAGACTGGCCAATCAGCACGACTTACGCAACATACAAATGACGGAGTAGGGTTGTTTCGATATAATGTCGCCAGACAAATCGGTTTGACGAGCGGCGTTTGATGGTGCCATCGGCGCTGTTGTAGAGGAGGACTATGAAAATCACTCTATCCATTCTCAAGGCAGACGTTGGTTCCATTGGGGGCCATACCAAGCCTTCCCAGCGGATGATGGAATCCGTAAACGCCAACGTTGAGGCGGCCATAGGAAGGGGTCTGTTGATTGACGCCTTCGTAGGCCACACAGGCGACGACATTTGTATCGTCGCATCGCACACTCGAGGCGAGAATGATATTGACGTCCATCAGTTCGCATGGAACGCATTCCTGGACGCAACTGCGGTCGCCAGCGAATACGGGCTGTATGGGGCAGGCCAGGACCTGCTCGTTGACGCCCCGTCCGGTAACATACGCGGCGCGGGACCTGCCGTGGCCGAAATCGAGTTCGACCACGACCCGGTGAAGACCAACCCGGTACGCCCGGCTGAGTCCTTTATGGTGCTGGCCGCCGACAAGTGCGGCCCAGGCGCCTACAACCTGCCCATGTTCCTCGGCTTCGCTGACCCGATGTACTGCGGCGGGCTGATGCTGCCCCGCCTGAACGAGGGCTTCACCTTTAACATCATTGACATGGACAACACCGGCGGAGACAGCCTCATTTCGCTGAACGCGCCGGAAGACTACTACAAGATCACGGTGCTGTTGCGAGACAACGAGCGCTTTGGAATTGACAGCATTGTATCCCGCCACACTGGACAGACCGCCGCCGCCATCTCGGCCACCCGGATGCACAACATCGCGGGTAACTACACCGGTAAGGACGACCCGGTGGCCCTCGTTCGCAATCAGGGCGTGTTTCCGGCGCCGGAAGAGCTGATATCCCCCTACGCCAAGGCTCACTACATCGGTGGAGACGCCCGCGGCTCTCACGTTATGCCGCTGATGCCGGTTCCCATCAACACTGCCGTAACCGGGATGTACTGTCTGCCGTTAGTATCCTGCATCGGCTTCTCGCTAAACGGCGACGGCAAGTTCTCCGACTCCTTTGCCGACTTCTTCGACAACCCGGCATGGGACTATGTCCGCAACCTGGCACAGGAAAAGGGCATCGCCATGCGCTCGCAGGGCTGGTCGGGCGCTGCCATGCTTCCTTACGGAGAGTTGGAGTACTCCGGCTTCCGCACCAGCATCGGCAACCTTGTTGACAGCTTTGCATACCGCAACGGCAAGGAATCCAGCGCCATCCCGGAAAAGGCTGGTGCCGCCGACGACTAGACGACACCGGAATCGATACAGTGAAGAGCGCCGGGGCCTGCTAGGGCTCCGGCGCTCTTTCATGGCGAACTATGGCCGAGACCTATTCGGCAATTCTCAGAGATAGGTCCTTCAGCTGGGAAGGGGCGACCGGCGCGGGGGAGTTGAACAGCAGGTCGGCCCCGCTCTGCGTCTTGGGAAAGGCGATCACGTCGCGAATCGAGTTCGTGCCGGCGAGGATCGCGACCAGGCGATCGATCCCAGGGGCTATCCCGCCGTGGGGCGGAGCGCCATATTCGAAAGCCTCCAAAATCTGACGGAATCTCTCTCCGACATCCTCCCGACTGTAGCCGAGAATGGAGAAAATCTTCTCCTGAAGCTCTCGATGGTGTATGCGTATGCTGCCGCTGGCGAGCTCTGACCCGTTGCACACGAGGTCATATGCCTTGGAGCGGATAACCCCCAGGTCGTCGCTGTAAAGGAGTTTCTCCTCCCCGTCGGCGGGAGAGGTGAAGGGATGATGCGACGAGTCCCAGCGGTTGGCGTCCTCGTTCCACTCAAACAGCGGAAAGTCGGTTACGAAGGCAAAGACCAGCTCGTCCGCCTCGGCAAGGTCCAGAAGGCCTGCGATGTGGTTGCGCATAGCGTTGAGCCAGACGTTGATGCGGGAAGATGAGCCGGCCATTAACAGAACCATATCCCCTGGCGCCGCACCCATCTTTGCAGCCAGCCAGCCATGCCACTCTGCTGGCATGCGAAGCCCTGAAGACTGGAGAATCTCCTCCTCGCTCTGTTCGGGTATTGGACCGGCCCCCCTGTACCGAATGTGGGCCAGCCCTCCCGCTCCCGATTCTCGTGCGAGGGCGTCCAGTTCTCGAACCTGCGAGGTGGTGTAGCCGGCAATTCCCGGAGCCACGAAGCCCTTGATGCATCCCCCCGCCTCGATGGTGGAAAGAAAGACCCGAAATTCGGTCTCGGATGCGAGGTCGCTGACGTCGGTCATTTCCAAGCCGAAGCGGAGGTCGGGCTTGTCCGAGGCGTAGAGTGCCATGGCTTCGGCGTGCGTCATACGAGGGAAGGGCTTCCGAAGCTTCTTGCCAGGGGCCACGGTCTCAATCATTCCGGTGTACAGCTCCTCTGTGAGGGCCAGCACATCTTCCTGGTCGACGAAGCTCATTTCGAGGTCGAGCTGGGTGAACTCCGGCTGTCTGTCGGCGCGCATGTCCTCATCGCGGAAGCAGCGTGCTATCTGGAAGTAGCGTTCCACGCCGGACACCATCAGCAGTTGTTTCAACTGCTGAGGCGACTGGGGCAACGCATAGAAGCTCCCGGGTTGCAGGCGGCTGGGCACCAGGAAGTCCCTGGCGCCCTCTGGCGTGCTCTTGATGAGTATGGGCGTCTCGATTTCCAGAAAGCCCCGAGCGTCCAGGAAGTCCCGTATGTACTTGACGACCTTATGGCGCAAGATGAGGTTCTGCTGCATGACGGGTCGTCGCAGGTCCAGGTAACGGTATCGTAAGCGAAGGCTTTCATCAGCCCCCGCGTCGTCGTCAATGTAGAACGGAGGCGTTAGCGACCGGTTCAGCACCGTTACTTCGGAGGCCATCACCTCGATGTCGCCAGT
This sequence comes from Dehalococcoidia bacterium, assembly GCA_965261355.1. GTDB lineage: Bacteria > Chloroflexota > Dehalococcoidia > Lucifugimonadales > UBA3495 > VXOI01. Next base: position 2,896,364 of record OZ253464.1, read on the forward strand.
CTCCATGGCGGAGTTTTCGCTGCCTGCCGGTCGATGGAGGACCTGCCCCTTGACCTGCACCACCCACTCTTGACGCAGTTCCTCGGCAATATGAGCGGACTCCGGAGAGAGTTCGGGATTGAAAACTACCTGCACGACTCCGGAGCGGTCGCGAAGATCGAGGAAGATGATTCCGCCGTGGTCGCGACGACGACCGACCCATCCAGCTAAAGTAACCTCTGAATCGGCGTCGCCGAGGCGCAATTCGCCGCAGTTGGCGCTACGAAGCAAGCATGGCCTCCAAGGATTGTTCTATTGGTCAGGAAGGGCGCGGTTCAGTCGCCGGGAAAGATCTGAAAGACATCGCGAAACGGGCTGGCGGGTTGGGTGTCTATACCGGCCACTGAATCTTCCAAGGCTGCCGGGGTGCTTACGGGCGGCAGACACAGGGTGTCTAGGCACACGTGAGCGAGAGGCGGACCTTCGGCCGACACCGTTTTAATCTCCAGGTTTGGGTTGTTCAGGCGGGCTGCCGCGTCCACCAGAGCCCGGCACTCTACAGACTGGAGGTTCCCTTCGACGGTAATCTCCACCATCGGGTTGCTGAAGACGTCCACGGCCAATCCGAATTCCGCAGAGAATTCGCCCTGTTCCCGGAACACTCCAGCGAAGGCGCTGAGGGTGGCCTCGCAGAGTTGCCGGTAATCTTCGTTGCGGGTCGTCTGGTACAAGCGCAACAGCGCACGTACAGCTGCCATGTTCTCGGGCATTGGCTTCTCGCGTATCTGCAGGTGGCCGATTGCATTCTCGTCTGCTTCGATGTCCAAGAACCCGCCGCCGCTTTCGTCAAAGTGGCGGTCAACTATTTCTGCAGCCACCTCCACTGCCCGATCCAGGAAGCGAGGTTCCGCAGTGGACGCGTGCGCCTGAACCAGCCCGGTCAGAAGCCCTGCCCAGTCGGTGAGCAGCGCAGGCGCACCGGCATTCTCATCGGCATATACGTGCCCGAACCGGCCGGCTGTTGCCATTCCGTCGATGCGATCCAGAACGTCGAGGGCGATGCTGCCCAGGCCGGGGTTCCCCAGCTTCCACGAGGCGTCGAGCAGGGCCGCTGACGCCACGGCCCCGGGTCCCGTGTAGCAGGATGAGTCGAGGGGCGGAGGTGTGGACACAGCACGCTGTGCGGCCTCCAGGGCGAAGTAGTCAGAATGCGCTCCCTGGCTGCCGTGGAAACCCTGCCGCTCGGCGTTGTAAAGGTGATCGACGACGTAGCCGAAGGTTCGCTCGGCGATCTCTCGATAGCGGGTGTCGGCAAGGGCTATGGAGGCGTCGAGGTAGACGCTGGCCAATTGCACGTTGTCTTCCAGTATTTTCTCCAGTTGCGGGCCGGTCCACTCTGCGGACGAACTGTACCGGAAGAACCCTCCGTCGATTTCGTCGAACATCGGGGAGCTGGCCATGGCGTCCAGAGTCTTCCGGAGCATGGCCACGTAGAAGTCCTCGCGGGTGGTGCGTGCCAAGTGGAGGACGAAACGCAGAATGGAGGGGTTGGTGAACTTAGGCTCGCCTCCGAATCCTCCGTTGATTGCGTCGTATGAGCCGGCGACGACGCGGGCAACTCGGTCGGTGAGTGAGCTCTCGACTTCAGCGCCGGCGGCGGCGCGACGGGCGTGTATCCGGCGCTGCTGCAGCAGGTCGCGAGACTGCTCGTAGAGTCGTGGTTTGTCGGCCCGATAGGCTCCTTCCAGCTCAAAGAGCATTGCCAAGAACTGGTCGGGAGGGAGGTAGGTCGCTCCGCCAATCAGCCCGCCGTGAGGGGTCAGAAAGGCGGTGGTGGGCCAGCCGCCGACGTTGTATCGGGCATTGATGTCTGGGCGGTGGTCATTGTCCACGCGGACGGCGATGAAGCTCCTGGCGATGACCGATTGCACGTCGGGGTCGGAGTAGGTGGTCTCATCCATGACGTGGCACCAGTAGCACCACGGGGCGGTTATGGACAGCAGAACAGGCATGTCTTCTGACTGAGCTCGCTCAAAGGTGGAACGAGTCCACGGCAACCATTCGATGCAGTGCGCCTGATTGGGGTTGGGAGAGAAGCGAATGCTGGTCACGCCGCCTGTCCTGAGCCTGAGGCTGTCGCCGCGCGGCCTCGTGGCCGACGACTGGGAGACAGCAATTCAAGTTAGCACAGCGACATTCGATTTTCAATTCGACGCACAGTATTTACGATGTTTGTCGCTCCTATATTGCCCCTTTGCTCCACCCTATGCAGTGGCCAACGCATCCTGCTCGAGGCGGAAGTTTGCGTGGGAAACGGGCACCGATAGCAGCACCTTGGCTTTTTCCAGCGCGCTTTCGGTTGCCCGGTCCCTATTCGACATAAGCAGGGGTACGAACTGGCCACTGTCAATCGAGGCGATGGGCATGCCATTGAGGAAGGCTAGCCGGTTGCCTGGCACGGCCGGCACACGAGTGCCGGGTGTCAGTATGCCTGCGAGGTTCAGGGGATCGAATGCCGAAACGATGACAAGGCGATCGTCCGGCTCCCGATCCCTATAGCGGCGCAGGGCGTCGGCAGCTTCCGGCAGGGCAAACTGCTCGCCGATGAACCCGGAGACGAAGCGGCCGCCGCGAACCTCCCCCCGGGCCTCGAGGCGCCGCAGGATACGGGCCAGGTGGCGCCAGCCGATGGAGAGGGAGTCGCGGGCCAGAAGCTCTGGGAACAGGATTCCGTATCGTAGAAGGAGCTGGCGGGCGACCGCTTCGGTGCGGTCCTGCACCGGATCGATTGCGTTGAAGAGCCACCACCGGCTGACTCCGGTGCGCCGGTGCTGGTTGCCGCGGCCGCGTCCCCCTGCAGATGCCCGTCGGGGCCGTTTGGTGCCGCGGAGCCGCTGCCGCACGGCTTCCAGACCGTCGGCGGTCGCGAGGCCGGACGAAGCCAGGGTCCACAACGCTTCCTCGACATCGCTGGGCAGGCGCTTGGTGGCAGCGGAAATGTCGGACAGGAAGGATGCTCCGCGGCCCTGCAGGAACTCGGCTGCTTCCCGGGCCGCACCGGTAAGCTCGGAGAAGTCAAACTCTTTGTCTGGCAGCAGCCAGTCCAGCGACTCTCGCAGTGCCAAAGTGACAGGAGTGAAGCGAGAAAACGCCGCCCGACCGCCGGAAGATGGAGCCGTGGAACCGGAAGAGTGTCTGGCGGAGAACCGGCCCCACACCACCTCACCGCTCAGGCAGAGGCGGTCGAGCATCAAGCCGCCGTATTCGACCACGCGTACCCCGAGGATTTCCTCTTCCAAGACTCCGGCAGCAACCTCGTAGCCCTGCAGTTTCTCAATGACGGAGAAGAGGCCGCCTTCGCCGTGCAACCGCGCTTCCGGCGAAACGTGCTGCCACTCCGTAAGGAATCGAATGAAGGCGGACGGTGAGACGGGCTCCACCTGCCTGCGAAGGGACTCGATGGTGGAACGGTGGATTCTGGCCAGGATGCGGCGGTTGCAGAACTCCTCGCCTTCAATTTCGGTCCGGTAGCTGCCCCGCAGTACCACGCCTTCGATTTCCAGCTGGCCCAAGGCGTACAAAACATCATCCTCATCGAGGCATAACGTGGAAGCCAGTTCCCCCACCGTGAAGGGGCCGATGGAGTCGACCCAGCCGCGGAGCAGGGCCAGGATGCCGTCTTCGCGGGTTCCTTCGAATTTCGGCAGCGATGATTTCGGCTCCCTGCCGGCAGTAACGCCGTCGTAAGCCCGGCGCACGAGGTCAATGCGCTCGGCGGCCACCCAAGCAGCGAGCCCGGTGCCGGTAACAACGCGATAAGCCCTGCCTGCGTCAGCAAGCTGCTGCAGCCAGGAAAAATTCGAAAACCCGGCCATTTCCGGCCATTTCCGGCTATCAGGATTATCCGGAAGAACGTCCAGAGTGAGCAGCGCATCGTGAAGTTCGTCGATGTCGCGAATCCGCGGCCAGGCGTTTTCAGATTCCCGGCGGATGGATTCCGGGTCGAGACGTGTGAGGTCCCGGGAGTCTTCGGGCAGGGCGCGTCGCAGGGGAACCGCCCGCGCACGTCGTTCCTCCAGCGGAGCGTCGTCCAGGAAGGCGTAGGGCATGGCGTTCAGAATCTGGTGGGAGAATACGGACGGCTGAACGGTGTCGCGGCCAAAAATTTCAATCTCGCCGGACTCTATGCCCGCCAGCACTTCGCGGCAGCCGTCCAGGTCGGAAGCTTCGTTGAGGCAGTCGCGCATGGTCTCGAACACCAGCGGATGGTCGGGCACTTCGATGTCGCCGACGGGAGCGTTGTCCTGGCAGGCGACCTGGGCCGGAAACACGGCAGCCAGCAGGTCGTCGGAGCGCATTCGCTGAAGAGGCGGCGGCACCTTCTTGCCCCCATTGTGTCGCAGGATGGCGAGGGCGCGGGTAGCATTCCAGCGCCAGCGGGTGCCGAAGATCGGCGCCTGCAGCACCGCCTGGGTGAGCACTTCCTCGATTGTGCTGGACTTCAGGTAGCTGAAAATGTCCCCAACTGGCATGGAGAGGCCCGGGCCTAGGGCGAAGTTGAGACCGTCGTCGGTGGCCACGGCCTGGAGTTCGAAATCGAATGAGCGGCAGATCTTCTTGCGCAGCGCCATACCCCATGCGCGGTTGATGCGGGCTCCAAAGGGGGCATGGATCACCAGTTGCATGCCGCCGCTTTCGTCGAAAAAGCGCTCGGCGACGACGCGGTTCTTGGAGGGTGTCACCCCCAGCACCCGTTTGCCTTCTTCGATATAGGCGACGAGCTGACGGGCCGCTTCGGGATCAACGGTGGACTCCGAGACCACCCATTCCTGGGCGGCCCTGCTGTCGGGGAGGATCCGGTCTATACCCTCCCGAAGCTCCGTAACCTCGTCGGAAAGCTCCGTGGTGCGGCCGGGAGCTTCGCCCAACCAGAAGGGGATGGTCGGCGGCTGGCCGTGGGCTTCCTCCACCCGCACCCGCCCACTTTCAACGCGTCGGATCTTCCAGGCCGTGTTGCCCAGGAGGAACACGTCGCCCCTCAGGCTCTCGATGGCGAAGTCCTCGTTGACAGTGCCGACGAAGGTGTCTTCGGGCTCTGCGATAACATCGTAGTCGGCGTTTTCAGGAATAGCCCCCCCGCTGGTCATGGCGGCAAGAGGCGCGCCCCGACGTCCCTTCACCATGCCGTTAACACCGTCGCGATGCAGGTAGGCGCCTCCGCGGCCAAGGCGAGGAGCGTAGCCCTCGGAGAGTGTCTCGATGGTCTGGTCGAACTTCTCGCGGGGCAAGTCGCGGTAGGGATAGGCCCGACGAGCCAGAGCGTACAGGTCGTCTTCTGCCCATTCCTCCTGGGCGCAGGCGGCCACAATCTGCTGGGCCAGCACGTCGACAGGCCAGGGCGGGATGGACAAGGCGTCGAGGTTGCGGCGACGAACGGCGCGGGCAAGAGCGATGCACTCGGCAAGTTCGTCGCGGGTTAACGGAAACAGGCGGCCTTTGGGTTTGCCGCCGACGGAGTGACCGGAGCGTCCGACCCGTTGCAGCAGGATGCCAATGGAGCGGGGTGAGCCAATCTGGCAGGCGAGGTCTATGTCGCCGATGTCGATGCCCAGCTCCAGGGAAGCTGTGGCCACGCACACCTTGACCTGACCGGTCTTCAGCTTCTGTTCGGCGTCCAGCCTTGTTGCGCGGGAGAGGCTCCCGTGATGGGCCACAACCGCCTCCTCGCCCAGGCGCAAGCTGAGCTGGTGGGCGATACGCTCCACCAGCCGGCGGGTATTGACGAACACCAGAGTCGTGTCGTGCGTTTTGACGAGCCCGGCGACCGAGTCAAGGGTCTCGTCCCAGAGCTCGTGGGAGGCTATGGGACCGAGTTCCCGCTCGGGGAGCTGGAGGGCGAGGTCAATCTCGCGTGCGTGCCCGGTGTCGACTATGGTGCAAGCTGGGATTCCGTCGGGTGCGATGCCGTCGGTGCCCACCAGCAGGCGGGCAATTTCTTCGATGGGACGCTGGGTGGCCGACAGGCCGATGCGGACCACGGTCTGCTCGGAGAGGGCACAGAGGCGCTCCACCGACAGCGACAGGTGGGAGCCGCGTTTGTCGTCAGCCACCGCGTGGATTTCGTCGAGGATCAGGGTGTTGACGCCCTTCAGGCCGCGGCGACCGCTGCCCGACGTCAGAAGAATGTACAAGGACTCGGGTGTAGTGATGAGGATGTGCGGGGGCTTCTTCGCCATCTTCTGGCGCTCGGACTGGGGAGTGTCCCCGGTGCGCAGGCCGACGCGAATTTCCGGCAGGGGCGCAGCCCTGTTGGCGGCGAGGGCAGCTATTTCTTCCAGCGGCGCAGCCAAATTCTTCTGGATGTCGTTGGACAGTGCCTTCAATGGAGATACGTATACTACCTGCGTCGTTTCAGGGAGTTCGCCCTCCAGGCCCTGCCGCACCAGTCGGTCTATGCAGGTGAGAAAGGCAGCCAGCGTCTTGCCGGAGCCTGTTGGCGCAGCGATGAGCGTGTGCCGGCCCTCCGCAACCGCCGCCCAACCCTGTGCCTGTGCCTCCGTGGGTTGGCGGAATCGCCCTTCGAACCATTCGCGGATGATGGGGTGGAAGTGAGAAGTGGACAAGGCACACCTGCGGTGTAATTTGGAGGCGCAATGAGTATTGTCCTAGTTGATGCTCACGGGCGCAAGGCGCAAATGTCACTGAATTTGACGCCAACCGCGGACGCGCCGTAGCATTGGCGCGGCGGAGTGGAGAATCAGAGCGAAACCTCCGCCAATCCTGCAAACGAGCGAGGCGCCAATGACGCAGTTGTCCAGCAAGCAGTTATTGGAGGCGAGGGCCAATCCCTTCGGCGGAATGGTGATTGCGCCGGGAGAATTGCCTTCCGACGCAGCCGAGTTCGCCCAGCGACTTGGAATGTCCCTTAAGCGCTGGACCGAAGACGGCATCAAGGCGGCGTGGCTGGAAGTGCCCATCGGCAAGTCGGCGCTTATCCCTGAAGCGGTGAACCAGGGCTTCATCTTCCACCACAGCGCCGAAGATTACCTGATGCTTACCACCATTCTCCAGGAAGGCGCGTGGTTGCCAAACTTCGCCACGCACTACATCGGGATTGGCGGCGTGGTGCTTACAGAGGAGAGCGAGTTGTTGGTGGTGCGGGAAATCTACGGCGTAGCCGGGAGACCTCCCACTCTAAAGCTGCCGGGTGGCGCGCTGCACCCCGGGGAGCACTTGGCTGAGGCTGTGGAGCGCGAGGTGCTGGAGGAGACTGGAGTGCACGCCGAGTTCCAGTCCATCGCCTGCTTCCGGCAGTGGCACGGGTACCGCTACGGCAAGTCCGACATCTACTTCGTTGGTCGACTGAGTCCCTTGAGCAGGGAAATAACGATGCAGGCAGACGAAATCCAGGAGTGCCTGTGGCTGCCGGTAAACGAATTCCTGTCTCGGGAAGACATAAGCAATTTCAACAAGCAGATCGTCCGCGCCGCCCTGGAGTCTCCCGGAGTCGTGCAGTCGTTCATTCCGGGCTTCGGCGGACCCGATACGAGGGAATACTTTATGCCGGGGCACCTCGTCGACGGCGACGGAGTCATGGCTTTCCCAGGCAAGGACGCCGTGGTGGACTTATAATATCGCCAATCGCGGAACTTCGAATTCAGCAAGAGCATTTCACAGCCCAAAATTGCAGGAGCCGATATGGTCAGCCAGCAGTCTGCGGTCAACACGGAACAGGGCAACGTAAGCGAACAGAGGACAGGGCGCCCGGTCATTCGCTCCACGGAAGGCGTCATATCCAGCGGACATTACCTCACCTCCATGGCCGGCATGAGGATGTTGATGAGCGGGGGCAACGCCTTCGATGCCATGGTGGCCGCCGGGTTCGCGGCCGCTGTTGTGGAGCCCATCGCTTCGTATTCACTGGCTGCCGAGGGCGTTTTCATGCTCTACGACGCCCGCAGCGGCGAACTGCTGTCGCTGAGCGGGCAGGGCACGGCGCCAGGCAAGGCCACTGCCGACTTCTACAAGTCGCAGGGGCTGGAGCGTATACCCACGGGGCCCGGGCACCAGCAGTCGCACCTGTCGTTCACGCTACCGGGAGTGGTGCACGCGTTTATCTCCCTGGCAGAGCGCTACGGAACCAAGACGATAAATGAGCTGTTGGCGCCGGCAATCAGTTACGCCACCGACGGCATCCCCAACTACGAATACATGCTGGACCGGCTGGATTCCGCAGCCACCGCCCAGCAATTTGACCTGTACGGCCCGGGCGGTTGGGACGTTTTCTACGAAAACCGGCAGGTGCCAGCGGCAGGGACGCTGCTGGTACAGCCGGGGCTTGCCAACACGCTGCGGGCCATGCTGCCCGGTTCGGGCAACGGCCACGGGCTGTCGAGGGCGGAGGGTCTGCAGAAGACGCGAGAGGTGTTCTACGAGGGCCCCGTAGCTCGGCAGATTGCCGACTCGGTGTCGAAGGTAGGCGGCATCATTTCCATGGAGGACCTGGCCGCGTACAAGTCGCAGTACGACACGCCGGTCAAGACCACCTTCCACGGCTACGAGATATACGGACAGGACTCCTGGACGCAGGGGCCGGTGCTGATGCAGACCCTGAACATGCTGGAGAACTTCGACCTGCGGTCCATGGGCCACAACAGCCCGGCATACATTCACACCGTGGCGGAGGCAGCCAAGCTGGCCTTCGGAGACAGGGAGGCCCACTATGGGGACCCCGATTTCTCCACAATTCCCATGGACGGGCTGCTGTCCAAGGAGTACGCGGCGGAACGGGCCCGATTGATTGACCTGGAGACCGCCTACCCCGCGCAGCCAGAGGGTGGCGACCCGTGGCGGTACTCTGGCAAGTCCCGCGGCAGCAACGGCGCTCACGGCGATAATGGAATTCCGACGCCGTCCGATCCGTCGACGGTGGACTCGTCGGCGCGCGAGGGCACCACGCACGTGTCAGCGATGGACAAGCAGGGCAGCATGGTGTGCGGAACAATCAGCGGCGGAGCTTTCGCCAAGTCGGTGTTCTTCCCGGAACTGGGCTGTGCGCTGAGCACCCGCATCGAGATGTTCAACTGCGAGGAAGGGCATCCCAACGTGGTTGAGCCGGGCAAGCGGCCACGAACCACGCTGGTGAACTACATAATCAGCAAGGATGGCCAGCCGGTCATGACCGTAGGTTGCCCAGGCGGCGACAACCAGGCCCAGGCCAACGCGCAGCTGATGCTTAACGTAATCCTGTTCGGTATGGACCCGCAGCAGGCGGTTGAGTCGCCACGCTTCTCGACGCAAAGCAACGTCAACTCCTTCTACCCTCACGTGTACCACCCCGGCCGTCTGGATCTGGAGCAGGCCATTCCGGAAACTACGGCCGAAGAATTGCGCGCTATGGGCCACAAGATTGCGCGAGCCGTAGACTGCGGAATGGGAGCCACCGTGTCGGTACGCGACCCGGAAACCGGCTACCTGAGTACCGGCGCCGACCCGCGCCGCGCCTGTTACGCTCTCGCGCTTTAGCCCCAATCCACCGAACGGAGTGGGGAGGGCGGTGGAACAGGGCATCACAGGGATGGGGAAGGGACCGTCCCGGCGGATATGGGGCGGGCGGAGCCAGTAGCAGGTCTGTTGGCGGTGAGAGGAGCCGCTCATGAGGTGGCCGAAGGCAGCAAGGAACTCTCGCTGGCCGATTCGTGCGGCGCGAGTGGGAGAGATCTTCGACTGGCTGGTGGATGAGGGCGAGGATGGTGGGCCGGTTGCCGGCGCCACGGTCAGGAGGGAAGCGGCAGGGTGCGCAATCGGGTCAGGGCGCCAGTGAACTGGGCCTCCCAAGGCCAGCGCCGAGGCAAATGCAGGGTCAGGCGGCGCGCCGAGCGGGTGAGCCGACCGGCGAGGGAGAAGAATCGCCGCCGCAGGGTCTTGGTGGTCACCACCTGCTCGCCCAGACCGATGCGCGCCGTCCAGCGCGCCAGGTTGTGAGCAATCGCCTGGACCGCCAGCCAAGCGCCGTTGGCGGCGAAACGGCCGGACGGGAGATGGTTGAGACCCACGCCGTACTTGAGGTCGCGAATGGCATTCTCGATCTCGGCGTGGCGGCGATGGTCTGCCTCGAGATCCAGGGTGTCGCCATCCCGGTCGGTGATGAAGGCGTGATAGCTGTAGGTGGCCAACAGGGCCAGTTGAGAGCCAGGCGTGGGCTTCACCCGCCGGACTATGAGCCGCACCGGTGCGGCGCCGGGCTCACTCTGGAAGGGGGTGTAGCTGGTCTCCGCCACGTCGGCGGCGCCGTCCGTCCAGTAGGGGACCGGCGTCCAGTCCGCCTCCGGTATGGCCTCGATGAGGTTCCGCAGGCTGGCGTGCTGCCGAACGGTGATGGAGAAACGGACATCCAGCTTGCGGCAGACCGCGACGATGGCGTGGGTGTAGAAGCCGCTGTCGGCCCGCATCGTGAGTTGTCCTTTGGCCCCGGCGTAGCGCACCCGTCCCACCGTCTCACGCAGGAAGTGAGCGGCGCCCCGAGCGGTATTGGCGCGGCCCTCTCTGAGCCGGACCATCAGCACGTCGCCGGTGCCGGCGGCGACGGCCAGCAGCGGGTGATAGCCCCGCTGGCCGGTGTAGCCGTGGTGGCGCGCCCCCTCCTTGGCCAGCCCGTAGCAATATTATGGCCTTGTCCGGCCTGTGCAGAGGCGACTAACTGGTGAGTCGGCCCAAGGATGTATGCTCATGGCGAGGCGTGTCGTCCGGACAAAGACCGAGCAGACTCTGGTGCGTATTGCCCGACCCGTAGCATGGTCCGGGAGCCTTACGACGGCATCATTGGTGAAGCCCCGATCGGGGCGATCCCGTTGGGGAGAGTGGCTACAGTCCGCGGCTCCCTCCGGCGACACGCCTACACGGCAATGGCAGAGGCGATGATGAGCAGACGCCAGAGCGGGGCAAAACCGGAAGGGCTGTCCCAGCTGAACCTGAACGCGGCGGGCATCGACGTGGGCGCTACCAGCCACTATGTGGCGGTGCCCGCCGACCGGGCGGAGCAGCCGGTGCGAGAGTTCGAGGCTTTCACGGCGGACCTGTACCGTTTGGCGGACTGGCTGACCGAGTGTGGTGTGGAGACCGTGGTCATGGAGTCCACCGGCGTGTACTGGATACCGCTGTTCGGGGTGCTGGAAGAACGGGGCTTCCAGGTGATGCTGGTGGACCCCCGGCGCATCAAGAACGTGCCCGGCCGCAAGACCGACGTGCTGGACTGCCAGTGGCTGCAGCAGCTGCACACCTACGGCCTGCTCTCGGGGGCTTTCCGGCCCGACGGGGAGATCCGACGCTTACGCAGCTACCTGCGGCAGCGGGTCATGCTGGTGCAGTACGCATCCCACCATATCCAGCATATGCAGAAGGCGCTGACCCAGATGAACGTGAAGCTCCACCACGTCATCAGCGATATCACCGGCAAGACCGGCCTGGACATCATCGAGGCCATCGTGGACGGCCAACGGGACCCGCGACAACTGGCGCAATTGCGCGATCCCAGGATCAAAGCCGACGAGGCAACCATCGCCAAGTCGCTGCAGGGGCACTGGCGGGAGGAGCACATCTTCGAGCTGAACCAAGCCCTGGAGCTGTACCGGTTCTATCAGGATAAGATTGCCGAGTGCGACCGGGAGATTGAAGCCCAGTTGGAGCGTTTCGAGGACCGCAGCAATGGTGATCCTCCGGCGGCGAAGTCCGGCCGGAGACGCAGCAAAGGAAACGCGCCACGCTTCGACGTTTGGACGCACCTGTACCGTATGACGGGGGTTGACCTGACCCAGATCGACGGTGTGGATGCCTACACCGCGCTCAAGGTGGTGAGTGAGATTGGCGCCGACATGACGAAATGGCCGAGTGCGAAGCACTTTGCGTCTTGGTTGGGGCTGAGCCCGAACAACCGCATCACCGGCGGCAAGGTCATGAGCTCCAAGACCAAGCCCAGCGCCAACCGTGCGGCGGCGGCCTTACGTCTGGCGGCCAACGCTCTGCACCGCTCCGACAGCGCCCTGGGCGCCTTCCTGCGCCGGAAGAAGGCACAGATGGGCGGGCCCAAGGCCATCACCGCCACGGCCCACAAGCTGGCTCGCATCTTCTATTCCATGCTGCGCTACGGTCAAGAGTACGTGGACGCCGGGGCCGAATACTACGAACGCCGATATCAGCAGCGGGCGTTGCGCGCGGCAAAGCGGCGGGCGGCGCAACTGGGCTATTTGCTGGTGCCCATCCCCGATGCTCCGGAACACACAACCTACGCCCCCCCTGACGCGCCAATTGCCGCGTGACGACGTTGGTTAGTGGGGAGGTCTCGCAGATGGTGGAGTCCAGGTCGATGGTCAACGGCCCGTCACCGGGTCCGGCCCCAGTGGCCCAGGCCCGCGCCAGCAGCTCACGGCTCACCCGGTCCAGCTGGCGGACATGGCCCCACCGGAAGCTGCGCAGGAAGGTGCCTAGGGTGGACGGCGCCTTGACCGTGCACCCCAGCACCAAGGAGGTCCGCCCCGCACGCAGCGCATCGGCGTCGTCAATGCAGTCGCCACCGGCCAGCGCGGAGGCCACCAGGGTCAGCATCTTGTCCCCCGTGTTCGCCCGCCCCGGCGCATTTCCCAGGTCAACGTGATTGCCGACGAGTTCACCCAAGCCCAGGCGCTGGGCGAGGGTGACCGGAAGGATCAGCCCGGCATTGCTCACCAGGCGGTGGTCGTCGAAGGCGATTCGGATGCGGTCGGGCTCGCTGGGTGGTAGCATCTATCAGGTGCTCCTGCTTCGAGGATGGTTTGCCGTAACAACAACCATTATCCCCGATGCCGGGAGCACTTTTTTACCCCTTCAACCCGCCGCCACACTCACCCCTTCGGTGGATTGGGGTTTAGCTGGCCGATGACTGGCCGCACAAGAGGCGGCATTTAGCAAGGCCAGTTGACTAACCAGGTCAAATGCAGGAGGAGGGTTTCGAATCTTCCTCCGTGTTTGTTTCGTATAGCTATTGGTCCGAAATGAAATTTTTCATAATCTGTTCAATACTGCGGATATAATTGTCAGCGGGCTTAGGGGGCCATCGGTGAAATCGGCCGAAATGCCTGCGTTCGGGGACCGGAAAGGAGGAGCCAAGCTATGCTTGCAGGACTAACGGCCGGGGCCATAGCCGCCATTATCGCGGCACTGGTGTCGCTGCCGCTGCATTCCCCGGTTGACAGTGCATTCAACAGTGCGACGGTCGCCGTGGCGTGCCTGGTGCTCGGCCTGATTGCCGGTCTGCTTTACCAGAGGCTGGGCGAACGGCCGCTGCTGGTCAACGGGGTGCTGGGCGCACTATTTGTGATCGTGCTGATTGTGGCGTTCGTCGGGAACAGCCTTCTCGACCGGTTCCTTTCGTTCGTTCTGCCGTTGGCCGCAATTGCCTTTGTTGTATGTGTCCTGCTGACCCCGCTTCTCACCTCTTACTTCAGCCGGCCAAACCTTGGCTGGAAGTCGTGGGCCCCCGCTACAGTTGCGGTAATCGTGGCCCTGGTTGTGGGCTTTGCACTGATTACCCAGGGCGATGCGGAGAGCGGGGAACTCGCTTTGCCGCCGCCCCCATCGGCGACCGCCACGCCAACGGCGCCAGCAGCCGCGCCAACCGCTGCTGCCGCAAGTACCGAGGTTCCGACGCGTGCCCCCACAGAGGCAGCTGTCCCGGCTACAGAAGCACCCACTCCTGAACCCGAGGAGTCGGGCCAAGTATTCACAATTGGGGAAGGATCCAAGGCTACGTTCACGGTGGAGGAAGAACTGGGCCGCGCCCCAATCCGCTTCGACGCTGTGATCTCCAGTACAGGATTGACCGGCACGGCGAACCTGAATGGGCAACCGTCGGTAGTTACTCTGGATTTGCATTCCCTGGAAAGCGATCAGAATTTCAGGGACCAGTACATTCGGAATCGTCTGTTCCCGGACACGCCGGAGGCTGTGGTCACTGTTGACGAGCTGCCGGACCTGACTCAAGGCTTCTTCGACGGCGAAGAAACGTCCGGTCAGTTGAACGGTTCCCTGCGGATAGGGGAAAGAGCAACGCCCGTTGTGTTCGACGTAACCGCCCGCAAAGATGGAGACACCATCAATATCCTGGGGCTCACCACGTTCACCTGGGAGCAGCTGGGCCTTGCGAAGCCTACGGCGCGCTCCGTGGTCTACCTGGCCGATGAGGTCAGGGTGCAGGTGCTCTTGATAGCCACCGCACCCTGAGGACCGAGCGGACTAACCGCCTACGGCCACCGTCTGCTTCTGCTCGGACGACTGCAGAATGGCGTCGACCAACCGGTGCAGGTCTACTGCGGTGTCGAAATCCGGCTGACGGCTGTCCTGGCCCCGTATTGCCTCCCCGAACAGGTAATACAGCTGCCCCACGTTGTAGGGTGCGCCCTGAGGCATCCCTTCGAGCACGAAGTGGTGCTGCCCCGAAACGGACAGCTCTTCCAGTTCGTCATTGCCTTGAGCGCCCTGGAGCCGCACAGGACCCAGCTGCGGGGAATCTTCGGAATCGGCTATCAGTGTACCCTCGCGGCCATAGACTTCCAGTCGGTAGCCGCTGCCGGCCCACGGGATGCTGGCGACGTGTGCCGAGACGACCGCACCGTTAGCCAGGCGACCGTTGATAAGGATGTTGTCAGGGGATGTCACATCCAGGTATTGGTCGGTGTCGGTCTCATACCACTGGTCGCATTGCGTTGAAACGACGGCCGAGACTTCCGCGAAGTCGCCGGCTACGAACCGCATGGCGTCCACCGAGTGACCGGTGGCGATCGTGAGGGTATGGGCACCGAGCTCGACATCCCTCTGCCAGGTGCGACCGGATGGCCGGGCGAGCACGCCGCCGCGGATCAGGGTCATCGAGCACGACATAATATCTCCCACGTAACCCTGCTCGATTAGTTGCTTCATCTGGAGAACGGCGGGGGCGGCTCGGGCCTGCAGTCCCACAACGGCTCTCACGCCCTTGGCGCGGGCCAGGTCTGCCAGTTCTTCAGCCTCTCCGGTGGTGCGTCCCAACGGCCACTCGGTGAAGACGTGCTTACCGGCGTTGAGTGCGTCTCTGGTTATTTCGAAGTGAGCGGGTACACGGAGTACCACGGCCACCGCGTCGATATCCGGATGGGACAGCATGTCGTGGTAGTTGTCGAAAGCGAGCCTCGCGCCATACTGTCGCTGGGCTTCCTCAGCGGTCTCCATGCGAGTGGTGCAGACGCCAGTCAGCTCGTACTCGGGACTGGCGGCTATCGCTGGCAAGTGGGAGCGGTGGGCCCACCCGACGCTAGGGCTGGCGCCGATAATACCGAGGCGGATCTTGTCGGCCATTTTGAATCTCCTATTTTGCGGATGTGGGCCCCAATTTTCTGAGGGCCGGGGTTGGGCGGATTATACAACGCTGACCGGAATGCCCCGAGGTCCGTCCACCTGAGTCGACATTGGGGGTTGATTTTCACTCAGCTTTGTTGTTTCATAGGCACAATCCCTTTGTGAAACTACAGGAGGCGGGCATATGCGCAGATTCCTGATCCCGCTGGCGTTTGTAATCCTGCTGACCATGGCTGCCGTCATCCCCGTGGCAGCGGACGGCGGTGGCGAGCACCCTGGTGGATGCGATTACTCTTCCTCCCTCTAGCCATCAGTACGGCTCTCGCGCAGAAGAAAGCCCCCGAATTCGGGGGCTTTTGTTTTGTATTCCGTTGGCCTCCTGAGGTCAGAGGCGACGCAGGTAGTGTTCAATTTCGTAGTTGGTCACTTGCGAGCAGTATTCAGCCCACTCTTTTCGCTTGTTTTGGACGAAGCTCTGAAATATGTGGGGTCCCAGAGCGTCATGCAGCAGTTCGCTGTCCTCGGCCAGGGAGATGGCGTGTCCAAGGCTGCTGGGAAGGGAGCGAACGCCAAGGGCTTGGCGCTGCTCCTCGCTCATTTCCGCCGCGTTGGCCGACATTGGTGGCGGCGCAGGGTAGTCCTCTTCTATGCCCTTCATGCCGGCTGCCAGCATCACGCTGAATGCCAGGTAGGGGTTGCAGGCCGGATCGGGAGCACGGTATTCAATTCGCATGGAGCTTTCGTATCCTGGCTTGTAGGCAGGCACGCGAACGAGGTCTGCCCTGTTGACGTGGGACCAGGATACGTATGCGGGCGCCTCGTAGCCAGGCACCAGCCTCTTGTAGGAGTTTACCCACTGGTTGGTGACCAGTGTGATCTCGGGGGCGTGGCGCAGCAGCCCGGCTATGAACTTGCGTCCCACATCTGAGAGGTAGCCTTCGTCGTCTTCGTCAAAGAAGGCGTTGTGTTCCCCGCGAAACAGTGACTGGTGGATGTGCATGCCGGAGCCGTTCACCCCGGGCATGGGCTTTGGCATGAACGTGGCATAAACGCCGCGGATCTGCGCCAGCTCCTTCACGACGAGTCTCGCCGTCATCACGCTGTCAGCCATGGCCAGGGCATCGGTGTACTGCAGGTCGATTTCGTGCTGGCTGGGCGCGGCTTCGTGGTGCGAGTATTTGACTGGAACGTCCATCTCGGCCAGGTTTAGGACGGTGTCGCGGCGCAGGTCGCTGGAAGGCTGGGTGGACATCTGATCGAAGTAACCGCCGTGGTCAAGGGGCTCGGGCTCGTCCGGACTCTTGAGGTAGAAGTATTCCAACTCAGTGCCAACGTAATAGGTGTATCCCATCTTGGCGAGGCGCTCCAGATTGCGCTTGAGCACGGCCCTGGAATCGCCGTCGAAGGAATCTCCGCCCGGGCGTTGGATGTCGCAGAACATGCGGGCAACCGCGTTCTGATGGGGGCGCCAGGGAAGCAGGGCGAAGGTGTTCGGGTCGGGAAAAGCGCGCATATCGCTCTCGTCGGAGCGGGCGTAGCTCTCGATGGCCGAGCCGTCGAAGCCAACGCCCTCTTCGATGGCATCGCGCAGTTCTGCTGAGTTGATCGCGAAACCTTTCAGGTTTCCCAGGATGTCGGGGAACCAAAGGCGGACAAACTTGACGTCGGCATCTTCGGCCGTCTGCAAAACATAGTCTCGCGCTGCCGGGTCGACATTGGAACGAACAGCCATGGTAGCCTCCTGCTCCCCGCGGATTCCCAAATGCGCCTGTGCGCCAAGCTTCCAGGGACTCTATTTTATCATCACGGAAATCCGGAAGGCGCGTGAGGAATCCGCGAATGAGAAAGAGCCGTATAAGGGGCAAGGAAGAGGCGCTGGGAACCCTCATGGACATGCCGTCCGGTTTCGCGGGAGTTCCGGCGGAGAAAGTGATGAGAAGTGGCGCGCCCGGCAGGACTCGAACCCGCAACCCCTGGGTCCGAAGCCCAGTGCTCTATCCATTGAGCTACAGGCGCACTTGCGGTATCCAAATGGCTCTTGGGGCGAGCGACGGGGTTCGAACCCGTGATCTCCTGTGCCACAGACAGGCGCCTTGACCACTCGGCTACGCTCGCCACGTGGAAATATGCTAACAAATGACGGACTCCGATACAAGCGGAAACGCCTTGAGGCGGATGCCGTCGAATTGAAACCTGTTGAGGCGCAAGCCTACAATAGTCCAATCGGTGGCAATGGTCTTCACCTTTCTTCACCCAATGTAAGTGCAGGAACATGTAAATGAATGGCAGCTTCACAAGAATTCTGACAGGCGTTTCGCTCGCCCTCGCGGGGATAGTTGCCACGGTGGCATGCGGTGGAGAGTCAGCCGCCCCAACGGCTACACCGGAACCCACGGCCGCTCCAACGGCCGCCCTAGCGGCAGCGTCGGGTGAACAGGAAGCGACCACGGAAGACGGCTCTGGGCCCACAAGTACGACCAGGTTCGTTCAGCTCTTCGTCGACCCGCCGACCCTGGACCCCCATCTGACCACCGATGCCACTTCGGCAAGGATTATTGTCGAAGTGTTCGGTGGTCTGGTTACCATCGACAGGGACTTGAATATAGTCCCGGACCTGGCGGAGAGTTGGGACGTAAGCGAAGACGGGAAGGTTTATACCTTCCATCTGAGGCCGGACGCCATGTTCCACGACGGCAAACCGGTAACCGCCCGCGATGTGCAGTGGTCTCTTGAAAGGGTTACCAATCCCCTCACAGAATCTCCGGTCGTCGACCAGTACTTAGGCGACATTGTCGGCGTGAAGGAGAAACTGGCCGGCGACGCTCTCAGCATATCGGGCGTGCGGTTGGTCGACGAACACACGATAGAAATCGCAATAGACGAGGCGAAGTCATACTTCCTCGCCAAGCTGACCTATCCCACCGGATTTGTACTCGACAAAGATAACATCGAGGCCAACCCGAGAAACTGGTTCCGGGACCCCAACGGCACAGGCCCGTTCCGCCTCGTAGAGTACAAGGTGGGTGAGACCCTGCGCCTGGGCCGCAACGAGAATTTCCACCTGGGCCCGCCCAACCTAGTGGAAGTGGAGTTCATCCTCAGCGGCGGTACTCAGCTCCTCATGTACGAGAACGACGAGATCCATATCGCCGGGGTGAGCCTGGCAGACCTTGACCGCTTCAGCGACCCCAGCAATGAACTGTACCCGGAGTTGAAGACCGCCCCACCCAGCTTCAGCGTCAACTATATTGGTCTGAACGTCAATGAGCCTCCTCTGGACGACGTGAAAGTAAGGCAGGCCCTCAATTACGCTATCGACAAGGACGAAATCGCCAGCATAGTCCTTGGAGATCTGGTCAAGCCCGCGGACGGTATCCTCCCGCCCAATTTCCCCGGCTATGACGAGGGCGTCAGCGGGTACGCATTCGACCCGGTGCTGGCCAAGCAACTGCTGGAGGAGTCGAAGTACGGCGGCGACCTCGCGAGCATACCACCCATAACCATTACCACTCCGGGCAGTTTCGGGGCCAACGTCAGCCTCGACATGGAGGTGGTGCTGCAGATGTGGGAGCGTAACCTTGGCATCACAGCGGAGTTCCAGCAGACCGAATACGCCACCTTCCTGAAGGACCTGCATAAGGGCCGGTTCCAGATGTTCGACATCGGCTGGATCGCCGACTATCCCGACCCGGAAAACTTTCTGGACATCCTTTTCCACAGCGAAAGCTCAAACAACCACACTCACTACAGCAATCCGGAAGTCGACGATCTGCTGATGCAGGCAAGAGTGGAGACCGACGCCACCGCACGATACGCGCTGTACAACCGGGCAGAGCAGCAGATCCTGGACGACGCTCCGTGGGTGCCGCTATGGTTCGATGGCGAGAGCAAGCTGCTGGTCAAGCCCAACGTTCACGACTATCTGCTGCCGCCGCTCATCATTCCGCGTCTACGCTACGTATACCTGACCGAGGAATAACAACCGGGTTCTGTCTTCAGTAAGGATTACCCGGTGAAGGGAAGGAGTCCCTAGCGACCCATGGCCGCTTACATCCTGCGCCGAATGCTGTGGCTGCCTGTCATCCTGGTAATCGTGTCCTTCGTGACCTTTGTGCTGGGAAGGTACGGGCCGGGAGATCCGGTACAGGTGCTCATGGGCCAGCACTCCAACCCGGCCGTGGTGGAGCGCATCCGTGAACAGCGTGGGCTGAACGATCCAATTATGGTGCAGTACGTGCGTTACATCCGAAACGTAACGCGCGGCGACTTCGGGGAGAGTTTCAAGTACCGCGGCCGGACCGTAGCTGAGCTGCTAAAGGCGAAGATGTGGGTGTCGGCGCAGCTCAACATCGCCGCCCTCGTTCTGTCCGTGGGTCTGGGTGTCCCGATCGGTATTTATGCCGCCCTTCGCCAGGGAACTCTGTGGGACACCGCAGCGGTATCTATGACCCTCTTCTGGCAGTCCGTGCCGGTGTTCCTCACCGCACCGGGCTTACTGTGGGTTTTTGCCTGGAAGCTGGACATTCTGCCCACCCACGGGTGGGAAGGACTGTTTCACACCAGCATCATCCTGCCGACCATTGCCATGGGCGTCCCGGGCGTGGCTATCATCACTCGACTCACGCGGGCCAGTACGCTGGAAGTGCTCGGGAGGGACTACATCCGCACCGCCAGGGCAAAGGGGCTGTCGGAAATGGTGGTGCGCCGTCGACACATCCTGCGCAATGCCATGATTCCGATCGTAACGACGCTGGGATTCTCTCTGGCGGGAATTGCATTCACTTCTTTTGTGGTGGAGCGGTTCTTCGGAATTCCCGGAGTTGGCAACCTCCTCATCGAGGCGATCTTCTCAAGGGACTATCCCATCATCGACGGTGTGCTGCTGATCGGCACCACCATGTTCATCATGGCTAACTTGGTGGTGGACCTTGTCTATCCGCTGCTCGACCCGCGCATACGGCTGGGTGGCGGCCATGCTGCGTAGCGAGCCCAAGGCGGTAGACCTGTCCTCAAATCCCCGGGGACGAAACTACCTTGCGATCTCCATGCGCCGCCTGCTGGCCAACCGGGTGGGTGTGGCCTGCCTCACCGTCATCCTGCTTCTGTATGGAGGGGGCATTCTAGCCCCTTTGGTTACCCCTTACGAGTACAACGACCAGAACCTCGCCATCGCCAAGCAGAACCCCAGCTTGGCTCATCCCTTCGGCACCGACCGGCTGGGCCGGGACCAGCTTACGCGCGTGATTTATGGTCTTCGCACCACCGTCGTCATTACGATATTAACAGTTTCCACGGGCGCCTTGGCCCTCGGAGTTACCCTCGGGCTGGTGTCGGGTTATTTTGGACGGTGGATTGATACGTTGATCATGCGAACCGGGGAAATCAGTTCCGCTTTCCCGGAACTGTTCCTGGTCCTGATAATAATGTCCACCCTTCGACAACCCATGGTCGACTGGTTACGGGAAGACCTGGGTTCTTTCGGGGCTGGAATAGTCCGGCTGGGCATCGCAGACTACCTTGTGCTGTCCCTGGCGCTGGCGATTTTCTCGTGGTTCGGAATGGCCCGCCTGGTCAGGGGTCAGGTCCTGCAAACCAGGGAAGAACAATATATCGAAGCCGCTCGGGCCATCGGTAGCTCCACCAAGCGCCTGCTCTTGCGACACCTGTTGCCGAACGTGATGGGGCCGGTCATAGTCATGGTTTCAGCCGGTCTCGGAGCTGTGGCCGGGTCGGAAGTGCTGTTGAGCTTCCTAGGGATAGGCATCCAGCCACCGACGCCCAGCTTGGGACTGATGATCTTCGAGAACGGCAGCCTATCGGTATTGCGGTCGACCCCTCATCTGTTGCTCTTCCCGGTGGGTACGCTGGCTATACTTCTGTTCACGTTCAGCCTGCTGGGAGACGCCGTCAACGACGCGTTTAACCCCCGGGCGAGGTAGCTCCCAACAGCGACCTCGGCGTGGAACATTCCGAGTCCTGCGTCCTTGCGCTTAAGACTTCGAAGAACGTCGTCGCTTCAGGAGAGGCAACAGCCCCAGTCCCAGCGGTCCGGATATCAGTCCCAGCATTCCCAGTCCGATGGACCCCGCACCAGGAGGTGGGGCCGAGCATCCGGAAGAGGCTGCTCCATCTTCCTCGTCACTCGCCTGGCCCGCCTCGGGCTCCACGGTTGCTTCATCACTTTCCGACGCGGCAGGAGGTTCGGGTTCCATGGTCGCTTCCTGCTGTTCGGTTGATTCGGACGAAGAAGCGGCTGGCCCGGGCGTTTCTTCTGCGGTGGAAGGCGACTCTCCCTCAGAATCCTGGGAATCCCCGGACTGCTCCAGGCGATTGGCCAAGTCTTCAGGGGAAGGCAATGGCTCCAACCCCAGGGAATTCCGCCATGCCGTGTCTATCCCGTACTGGTCAAGCCCATAGACCGTCAGCAGCGCGGCGTCGATGTCGTTGGTCTGACGAAGGACTTCGAAGAGACGCGGAATCCTGTGTTCGCCCCAGCTTTCGACCATGAAGCTGACTACCGACTTGCCCTGTCCATATGCAATGAGGATGTCTTCCGGTTCGCCGGTGAAGGAGCGCAGATACCACAGCGGGCGAATGCGACGGGTATAGATGCCGTAACGCAGCGCGGCGTCGTAGTCGTCGGTCTTGTCTATGTTCCCGTACTCAGCCAGTCCTTCGTTAAGCCAAGATGGAACGGCGGCTGAACTGCCGCCCGCGGCTTCGGCCACCAGCAGGTGGATGAATTCATGGGACACGGTACCGGTAACCGTGGAGTCGAACCCGTGGATAAGCAGGACCCGCTCGTCGGAAAAGGCCATCCCCTGAGCCTGGAGTTCTTCGTTCACCGCCTGGGAGCGGAAGGGAAGGGCGGAGGACATGTGTCGATAGTTATTGTAGGTGACTATGCGAAGAGGCTCGGTGGGGGCAATGCCCAACACCTCAACCATGTCGTTCATCGTTACCCGCGCCGCTTCAAGGATCTTTCGCGCCCGTTCTTCCACATATTCGCTGTAATAGTAGACGGTGATCAGGTCGTCGGACACGGTCAGCCAGTGGAAGCGATTGTCGATATATACGAACTCGGTTTCATCGGTTCGGGCAACACCGCCTTCCTTGTCCCATACTTCAAAATGGTATGTGATCTTGGTGCCGGGCGGGAAGTAGTCCCCTCCACCCGACGCGGGCAGCAGCGTTTCGCCCGATACGCTTTGCCCAGGTTCTATGTCGATACTGCGGTATGCGCTACGTCCGCTCTGGTCGGCCTTCTTGAAGAAGACCCGGACATCATCGATTATCCCGGCGCTCTCTGCGGAGACTTGAAAGAGGATGCCATCGGGGAACTGGCTCTCCGCCGACGCCTCCAGCACCTTGACGTCTCCTCCATCTGCGGAGACCAGCATCGGCGCGACGAGGGCGCCGAGGCCTACGATCAGCATGGCCGCCAATAAACGAAAACGCCTGTTCATCGTCCCAGTCCTCATATTGAATTGAGTTTACTACAAAAGACCGAAGGGTCGCCGAGGGTCCGGCAGTAGCCTGCTGCAGAAGGAAGAAACAAGCCCAGACGCGCAACGGCGCCGAATGAGCAGCAGCCGTTCAACTTGACTGCCAAATTGCTGTTGCCTACAATCGAGGCTCGGAATTTGACGCGAGACACGTTGTCAATGGTCACGATTCTCGTAGCTGATTCTCCCCCACACAAAGCTGTCGCGAGTGGTGTAAACACATGGCTATTAGAGTCGGCCGGGTTAGTCAACTCAGTTTCGAGCCCTTTTACATAGACATGGAGCGGCGGGGCGTGAAATTGGTGGACATCGGCTTGAATCAAGTTGCCGAAGCTATTCGTGAAGGTGAGATCGACGGTGGCCCGGTTCCTCTAACCCACAGCTTCGCAATGGATGAATATGCGAGCCCGGTGGCGGGATTCTGTTTGTCATCTGCTTCCCGGTCCGGCAGTAATCTGTTCTATTCCAAAGTGCCCATTGAGGAACTCAACGGGGGTCGCGTCGCCCTTTCGGACGTTGATCCGACCACAGTGCAACTTCTCCAGGTGCTGCTGGCCAAGAAGTACGAGGTCGGCGTACCCGAACTTGTCGAGACCTCGGAAGAACACGAAGGGCTGGTGATTTCCGGGGACGCCGCGCTTCGTCGACGTCGGGGAATGCGCGGTTACGGACATCGCTATGACCTCGGAGTCGAGTGGCACAGCTTCACCGAGTTGCCCTTCGTTTTCGCCCGCTGGATGCGCCGGAACGACATGGAGCACCGGGATTCGATGGTGTTGGAGGACACGCTGTACGTCGGACTGGAAGAGGGCGTGGACAGCCTGTTCCACCTGTCAGACCCGCGTGAAAACCTGCTGATGCTGGCCCGCGATGTGATGGAGTACATCATCGGTTACCGCTACTTCGTGGGTCTTTCGGAACAGAAATCAATTAACCTCTTCCGCAGCTACCTGAACCAGGTGGTTGATTCCTAGCCCTCCTCGACCAAAAGCTTCAGCCGGAGGGCTTGCCATGGTCCCGGAGGGCTTCCCATGGTCAGGGTAGTCGAACGCTCATACGAGTCCACCGGCCGCTCCGGTTTCATCTGCGACTTCTCGCCGCCTCGCTCCGGTAGCCTCGCCGAGGCGCGTCGGGCCGACATCCCCGCCGACTTCATTTCCGTCGCCTACAACCCCGGCCGGGCGGTGCGCGCCAACTCTGCCATGCTGGCCGCTGCCATTCAGCGCGAGACGGGCAAGGAGACAGTCTTCACCATCGCCACCCGCGACATGAACCGGCTCGCCATCCAGTCGCTGCTTCTGGGCGCGCAGATGCTGGGGCTGGAAAACGTGGTCGTGGTGCAAGGCGACCCGTTCAGCGAACGGGACCTGAACTTTACGAAACCGGCAGACGACTACCGTCCTACGGAGCTGATAGCCGGCATCCGGGCGATGAACGAGGGCACCGACTTCCGGGGCAGCACTCTACGTGAGCCCACCGCGTTCTGCGTGGGGGCGACAGTCGACTTGGGTCGGGTCATCGACACTGAGGCTGCGCTGGCGGCTCGCAAGGTGGCGGCCGGAGCCGACTTCCTGTTGTCACAGCCCATTTTCGACCCGGACGATGCCCACCGCTTCCACGACAGTTACGAGCGGCAGAGTGGCGAGTCGCTTTCGGTACCGGTGTTCCACGGGCTGCAGATATTGGAGCCGGACGGCGTGCTGTTCAGTTCGGTGCCCGACAACGTGAGGGCGGAGCTGGACGCGAGACGCTCGGGCGTTGATATTGCCGTGGAAATGTACGGGCGATTCAGGGATGCGGGACTTCACAACGTGTACCTGATGCCGCCCATCCGCCGGGGTGGTGCCCGAGACTACGACGCGGCGCGGGAGTTTCTGGGGCGGTCCCGTAGGTAGTGTCCCAGCATATAGAAGCTTCCCACCGTGAAGAGGATAGAGAATGCTGGCGGCCCCCATATCCACCAATTGGTCGGATCGGTGCGCGTATCCGCAAGCATACTTCCCCACGATGACGTTGGAGGCGGCACACCGAGCCCCACAAATGTGAGGAGGAATTCCAGAACTATCAGGAAGGCTATTTGCGATAAGAATACCGCCGGCAATGTGCCGGACACTCTGGTGAACAGAATGCAGGCAGCGCTTCGCATGTCCCGTGTCCCCTCCAACGAGGACTCCGACAATTGAAGCATCACTTCGCGACGAACGGGCTTGATGTATCGGGGCGATGTTACCAGCCCGATAACGATAATCAGGTTGATCAAGCCCGGCCCGCTGGAAGCAAGAAGGACAATGGCGATCCACCCGCAGCACAGCAACCAAGCTGCTTGGCTGACAACCCGGGGAAGTGTGGAGTCTAATATCCGGTCCCTTGAGCCGCGCCAGTAACCGGAAAAGAAGCCAAATGCAGTTCCCAACAACCCGCCAACGGCCAGGGCGCCCGCTGCAACAACGAGGAAACTTCGGGCGCCGTATACCAGCCGAGACCACACGTCCCGGCCCAGGCGGTCCGTCCCCAAGGGATTAGATAACGTCCCACCTTTCTGCCAGTAGGGCGGAGTGTTGGCCTCAGAGCTGATTGCCAACGGAGAATGGGGAGTTGTCACCGGGGCCAAGATAACCGCCAACACGAAGAAGGCGACTATCACCAGCCCCGCCACCCCTCTTATCGCAGATAGCATTGTGCCTTTGATCTAGCCCGAGGGGTTCCCCATCCACTACTCCTCAGAACTGTCCGTGCGCTCTGCGGTTGGCAAGGCTCCTACGGGCTCCACGGCACTGGCGCGAGGCTGTCCAGCGGGTCGGTGACGACGTCGACGACGGCGGGTCGGCCGGAGGCGAAAGCCTGCTCCAGCGCGCTCTGGATGTCACCGGGGCGCTCCACGCGGATGCCGAAGCAGCCGATGGACTCCGCCACCGCCGCGAAGTTGGTGTCCGTGAAGCTCCACAGCTCCTCGGGGTTTCCGCCCTCCAGCCCGGCGTAGGCGCGTTGGTCGCCGCGCTGGTCCTGGCTGAGGGCGCTGTTGTTGTTGATGACCGTGACCACGTTTATGTTGTTGCGCACGGCCGTTTCCAGCTCGGCGATGTGGTACCAGAAGCCGCCGTCGCCGCTGAAGCACAGCACCGGACGGTCGGGCAGCGCGCACTTGGCCCCCATCGCCGCCGACAGGCCCCAGCCCAGCGACCCGGCGCAGCGGATAAAGCCCTGCGTGGGATGGTTGAAGTCAATCATGCTGCCGGTCCAGATGCCGGCGTGCCCCGTATCAGCCACCAGCATCGCGTCGGAGGGCAGGAACTGGGTGATCTCGTTGCACAGCCGCTCAGGGATGATGGGGATTGCCTCGGAGTTCGCTCGGGGGGCCACGTCCTCCCGCCATTCCCGCACCAGTTGCTGGGCGCGGTCGGTCCAGTCGGCGCGCCCGCCGATGGGCTCCAGGGCCTCGATCATGCGGCGCAGGGTTGCCTTCGCGTCGCCGTGCATGGCGACCTCGGCCGGGTATGTTCGGCCCAGTTCGGCGGGGTCAATGTCGAGCTGTATGACCGGAGTGCCGGGCGAGGGCACACGCCACTCGTTGGTGACCTGGCTGCCTGTATGGCTGCCGATGTAGAAGACCAGGTCAGCCTCGTTGACCACCCGGTTGGCGCACCAGCGGGAGTAGGACCCGACGACTCCGACGGCGAGCGGGTGGTTGTCGGTGATGGTTCCCTTGGCGTTCAGGGAAGTTGCGACGGGAATCTGCAGCATCTCCGCCAGTTCCACCACCTCCTGCTGGGCCCCGGAGGCGGTCACGCCGCCCCCGGCGACGATGACCGGGCGCTGCGCCGACGTCAGGGCCCGCGCCGCTGCCCGAACACTGTCCGGGTCGGCCTCGGGCCGGAAGGCGGGCCGCTGGGCGAAGGTGGACTCGAACACTACCTCGAGGTCCGCCTCAGCCTCGGTGGCGAAGTCGCCAGACATGCCCTGGACGTCCAGATGCACTGGCGCGGGCGCGCCGGTGGTGGCCTCCCGGAAGGCCTGGCGCAACAGGTGGGGGAGCTGGTCGGCGTTGTCGACCACCGCGCTGAACTTGGTGACGGAGGCGAAGGGCTTGGAGTGCTCGATTTCCTGGTAGGCGTTCCTGTACTGCTCGTCGCTGCGCTTGTGGCCGGTCAGGGCGATGACCGGAGACAGGCCGAGGTAGGCGTCCTGAAGGCCGGCGGCGAGGTTGGCGGCGCCCACGGACTGGGCCATGCAGATGCCGGGCTTACCGGAGGCGCGGGCGTAGCCGTCGGCCATGTAGGCCGCGGCCTTCTCGCCGTGAGTGATGACCCGCTTGATGCCGATCAGGTCCATCTCGGCCAGCGCCCGCCGCAGAATCGCCGGCACCAGGAAGACGTGGGTAACGCCGTAGGCCTTGAAAGTATCGGCCATGAATTTCGCGCCAGTCATACGCGCCATTTCGTTTTCTCCCAAATGTTATTCAACGCAGAGGACGCAGAGTTTCTTGGGATAGCGCAGAGGCTATCCCAAGGCAACACCCACGCCATCTCCTTTTTGAGCTAGATGCCGCGCTCTTCGAAGACTTCCTTGGCTACCCGGGCGGCGTTGGCGGCGGTGGGCCAGCCACCGTAGAAGGCCATGTGGCAGATGATCTCGGAGATCTCTTCCTTGGTGACGCCGTTGTCGAGAGCGCGGCCGAGGTGGCCACGGAGCTGGTCAGTGCGATAGAGGACGATGAGGCTGGCAACGGTGATCATGCTGCGGTCGCGCTTGGACAGCTCCGGTCGCTCCCAGACGTCGCCGAACAGGACATCAGCGCTGAGTTCTCCGAGCTTGGGTGAAATCTCTGCCGTGACGGTGCGTGCGGTAGTCATTGTTGTGCTCCTTCAATTTGTTGGACTTGCCTGTTGTTGGATTTGCCTGATTTGCGAAGGGGCGCACTGTTGCGCGCCCCTTCGCCATGCTTTGGTGTCCTGTCAGACCGCTATGCCCGGACCCCAGGTGTGGCTGAACTCGGCCCGTTCGACGCGGTGGCCGGTGAAGTCGGACGCCTTGATTCCGGCCAGCCAGAGGGCGGCCTCTCGGATGGTCTCTGGCTGGTCCATGGGGATTTCCTCTGTGCCGGGCCAGTGGCCACGGCGGTTCATCCAGGTGTCGACCTTGCCTGGGCTGAGGACGTTGACGGCGATGTTGTGCTCACGGACCTCTTCGGCCAGGCTGGTGTAGGCACGATCGAGGGCGGCCTTGGTCATGGAGTAGCCGACGCGGCCGGGACGGTATCCGGTGGACGCGCCGGAAGTGATGCAGAAGATGGAGCCGCCGCTCTTCTGGGCGATCATGGCTGGTAGAGCGTACTTGCAGAGAAGCATGGGGGCGCGGATGTTGGTGGCTATGGCCCGGTCGAGCAAGTCTTCGTCCAGCTCTGTGACCGGAGACTCACAATCTATGCCCGCGTTGGACACCACCACGTCGATGCGGCCGAAGTGATGCAGGGTCTCCGACACCAGCCGCCGCAGGTCCTCGGCGACGGTCACGTCGCACTGCACGGGCAGGGACTCACCGCCGGCAGCGGCGATGGCGTGGGCGGTGTCGTTGATGTCGCCCGCGGCGTACTTCGGCCACTGGGACTGGTCGGAGGCGTCCGAAACGGTGCGGGAGGCGACGACCACCTGGGCCCCGGCCTCGCCGTAGGCCAGGCAGATCTGGCGTCCTATGCCGCGGCTGCCGCCAGTCACTATGGCGACTTTGCTTTTGAGACTCATCTGCAGGCCCTCACCGTCGCCGACCCGAATTGGGATCCTCTAGGCCGCCGGCCGGAAATAGGGGATGGTCACGTCGTCGTTCAGGGCCTGGAAGACCACCTCGACCGCCATGCCGACCTTGATGTTCTCCGGGTCTGGCTCGCATTCAACGAGGTTGGAGGGCATCCGAGGGCCTTCTTCCAGTTCCACGATGACGGGCACGTAGGGGGCGCGGTCGCGGAAGGGCGGGGTCGGGCCGCGATGGACGATTGCGAAGGTGTGGACAATGCCGCGGCCGCTGCTCTGAATCCAGTCAGTGTCGCGGGAGAAGCAGTTCGGGCAGATGTCGCGGGGGTAGAAATAGGCGGTGTCGCAGGCGTTGCAATGGCGCAGCCAGAGCTCACCCTCGCGGCACTTCTCGAAGTAAAAGTCGGACTCCGGCTGTGGAGTGGGCGCCGGAATCGGCGGGGGCGACTGCTGCTGCGTCATCTGCGGTTCTCCATACTCTCAATGCGGGGAAATGGGGGCCTGGCAGCCCTCAATTCAGCCGCCCCAAGAATACGTAGAAGGGCCGCAGGCGTCAAGGAAGGCAGACCGTCGGGCTGCGCTTCGAACCAGGTGATCTGGTCGGCTCGTGGTCGGCTATTGAGGGTTTCACCCTCTACCTCAAGGGAAGGGGAATTGAAGAGGGCTCATCCCGAGTCTGCACGGGGAATTTCACCCAGTTTGGAACGGTATCGACCGGGAACCGCAATGCCGGGAAAAGGGCAGGATGAGTAGTAGCCCTCGCGCTCACGTAGGCGTGTAACATTTTGTAAAGTTTTGTAAGGTTAGTATCAAGAAGGCCTTAAAATGAGACAGACTTTATCAACGGGCTAAAAAGGCATGGGCCAATAGAAGGCATCAGAGCAATTGTACGCAGCGTTCGATTCTTCGGCAAGAGGCAAGTGTCAGCAGGGCAACGTTTCGAATCAGTTAGAGAAGGATGAAAACACCGTTCCAGCGAGCGAGAGGGACACACTGCTGTGCGCCCCCCACCAGAGGAACCACCCAAATCGAAACCCTATCAGACAGTCGGGAACGATCGAAGACCTGGAGTGCGAGTGGTCCTAGAAGGTGGAAATGCAGCCTTCCTTGGCCATTATTCCGTAGGTCTCTTGAGACAGGTTGTCCTGCTCCACCATGATCTGTGCCTGGAGTTCCTCCAGCTCAGTTTCCAGCCTGAGCAGGGCCTCCTCCATTCTCGAGAGGCGGTCCATCAGATCCTGCATCATTTCCTGGGCGTTTTCCTCCCTTCCCTCAAGTGACATTCCAGCGAGTTCCTCTTCCGTCTCCTCGAGGTCAGCGGTCCCCACTTCCCTAAGGACCCCCAAGGCCAGTTCCGACCCGGCAACCTTCAATTGGTGCAGTCGTTCCAGCTCCTCGGGCGGCTTCAGTTCCTGCAGGCCTTCCAATGTGTCCTCGAGGAAATTGATTGCTTCGGAGAAGTCGCCGACACCAAGCCCCTGTTCCATCGATTCCCCCAGTTCGCCGCAGGCAGTGGCGTATTCCTCCACGTTCATTCTGCCGTCGCCGCATGCCGACACGCACAGCAGCGCCAGGAGGGTCAGAACGCCGAGAATTCTTGTCATCGTCTTCTCCAGGCATAGAGGCTTGGACCCGGCGTATACGCAGGGCGCCTTGGCCGCCCAACACTGTAACAGGCGATGCAATAGTTCCCTTGCCGGGGGACGACGGTTCGGGTATGTTCGCAGAGGCAACCTTCCGTTGGAGGCAGATAGCAATGCGCATCGGAGTCATGGGGGCGGGCAGCGTTGGAGGATATCTGGGCGGTATGCTGGCACGGGGAGGCCACGACGTGTCGCTCATCGCACGGGGGGCGCACCTGGCGGCGATACGCGAGCGCGGACTGCGGGTGGTGAGGGACAACGAGGAGTTCACCGTTGACTGCGTCGCCACCGACGATCCGGCCGAGGTTGGACGAGTGGAAGTCGCGCTGCTGACCACGAAGACCTACCAGAACGCCGCTGCATTGCCCGCGATGGCGGCCATGGTCGGACCCGAGACCACGGTGCTATGCCTGCAGAACGGCATCGACAGCTACCTGACCCCGGCGGAGGCGTTTGGAGCGGAACGAGTGATGGCCGGCGCGGTGTACATCGAGGCGGGAAGAGACGGCCCCGGCGTGGCGCGGCAGGCGGGCGACGTGGTGCGGGTGGTGTTCGGGGAGACCGACGGGTACCTGTCGGAGCGGGGGCGGGCCATCGAGGACGCACTGAATGGCAGCGGGATACCGGCGGAGTTGACCGACGACCTGCGCACAGGCCTGTGGAGCAAGTTTCTGTTCATCGCCACGATGGCCGGAGTGACCTCGATGGCGCGGGCGACACTGGCGGAACTGATGCCGCGGCCGGAGTGGCGGGATGTCGTGGTCGCGTGTCTGCGAGAGATCGAGGCGGCGGGCCGGGCCAACGGCGTCAACTTTCCTCCGGACGTTCACGAGTCGACGCTGACCTACATTGAGGAAAACCTGGCCGACCTGCAGGCGTCGATGCACACGGACGTGATGGCTGGGCGTCCGCTGGAGTTGGAGACTTTCACCGGCGCGGTGGTGCGGGCAGGCCGGGCCGGAGGTGTCGCGACGCCGATAAACGACGTGATCTACGCGATGTTGAAGCCCCTGGCAGGAGGGAAGCCGTAGGGTCGTTACACCGGTCCAACGGGGTGGGAAGCTGTTCCCAGCGGGGGATTGGTCGGAGTCGAAGTATCAGATGCGGCTTCGCTTTGACACTACACTATGCCGCCCTTAGCATGGGGCCGGGCGAAAGCGGATTCCCCAAACGCCCTCACACTGACCCTCTCCGAGGGGGAGAGGGGAGTTGAATCGGAGGTTTCAATCATGGAAGCGAGCATGGTTTCGCACATCGCCATCTGCGTGCGCGACGTGGAGAAGTCGCTGGGGTTCTACCGGGACATACTCGGGATGACGGTGGACTTCGACCAGGTACAGGACACGACTTCCGGCGGGCTGCCCAGCATCTACAAGCATTCACGGAAGACGAGGCGTACGACCCATGTGCGCTACGGACCGGGCGATACCGCGCCGTCGCTGGTGCTGACCTGCCACCCCGGCGAAGACCCCGACGGTGAGCCAATCAAGCTGGACCAGGTGGGAATCAGTCACATCTCCTTTACCGTGCCGGACGTGAAGGCGCTGGCCGAAGAACTGATGAGCAAGGGCGTGGAGCTGGCCGCGCCGCTGGAAGGGTTCACCGCTCCGGACGGCCGGGTCAGCAGCATCTTCGTCTATGACCCGGACGGCATACTGGTGCAGTTCGACGACCACGGGTAGGGGCCTGGGTCGTCGCTTGTTCCGCATTCGATTCAGGTGGGAGGGCACCGATGACCGCCGCCAGTGAGCAGGAAATGAGCCACGCTGACCGCCACGACCTCGACAAGCTGGCGCGATGGAAGTCGGGGCTGGACGCCGCGGTAGACGACAGCGCGGCGGACTTTCCCGCCTGCGCTATTTTCCTGGTGGGGCCGGAGGACAGGGCGTCCCACGACATCTTCAGGCGTTATCGATCGGCGTTCGAGGAGCTGGGAGGCGGCTTCCATCACCTGGTCATCTTTGGGCAGCACGGCGTGTCGACGACGCAGGTGGCGTTCCTGGCGGAGTTGGGGATGAAACAAGAGAACGTTCCGCTGCTGGCCATCGCGCCTATGGCCAGCGACGCTGATGATACGACGGCCCTCCATTCCGTGGAGCTGCCCAAGGGGGAGCGGGACGGGGAACTGGACGAGTCCCAGGCGTGGGGCGCAGCATTGCAAGCGGTCCGGGCCGCGGCTACCGGGAAGGCCGGGTTGTCCTTCGACAGCGCGCCTAGAGGCAAAGCGTGCGCATTGCGGCGCGGCGCGCTGTCGGCGGCGGTGGACGGGGTACTGGAAGAGCTTGTTGGTTGAAACAAGGGGCCGCGAATACCGCGCCCTGTTCACATGGCGGCGGCGATGATGGCCCAGACTCCCCAGCCGACGAGGAGGACGCCGGTGGCGCGGCTCGTCCATTCGGCCTTCGGGGCTACCTTCTCGGCAAGGACGAAGGCGGCGAGGGCAGCGATCCACACCAGGTTCATGATGCCGAGAACGAATAGCAGCAGCATCAGGGCCCAGCAGCAGCCGAGGCAGTATGTGCCGTGCTCGAGCCCCATGCGCAAGGCGCCGCGGGGACCGTCGCGCCAAGAGGTCATCATGAAGCCCATGGGCGTGCGACACTGCTTCAGGCAGGCGTACTTGAGCGGGCTCCACTGGAAGGCTCCGGCGGCGAGAAGCAACGCGCCGCCCAGGTAGCCGCTGGTGGACGCTCCCATCATGGAGGACAGGAGCGAGGCTTGGTGGAGGCCCCAGTTGCCGCCGGTGGCCGCCGCCGCGAAGACGGTCCAGACGATGATGTACCCGGCGAGGAAGATAACAGTCGGGACGTAGGGAGCCTCGCGCTCACGGCGTCTGCGGTTGACCGCGGCGAACATCAGCAGCATCGGCGCCGCCGACGGGGCCATCATTGCCACCATCATCACGGCCCACATGGCGAACATCAGGCCGAAGTCGGCCGCACTCCAGGAGCGCATGTCTGCCATGGCCATTCCCATGCTCATGCCGTCGCCCATGCCCGTCCCTGATAGGTAGACGGTGTAGGCCCAGGCGATGGCGGCGATGATGATGATGGCGGCGATGACCACGGCGCGGTCGCGCCGGAGAGCCTGTTCCAGGAAAGACGAGGTCGATGTGGCGGCGGTCTGAGGCTGGCTGGTCAAGACTGACGACCCTCCCTTTCAGGCCGTTTCTCAGATTGCCCCAGACTGTAACTTACAGCTTGACCCTATGTCGAGGGATGCTATAATTCACGCCGCAGGAGGTGGGCAATTGGAAGCATTTGATTTTGTATCTGCGAGTAGTATCGACGAAGCTGTTTCGATACTCAATGAGCATGGCGACCGGGCCAGGATGATAGCTGGCGGTACCGACATCCTAGTAATGATGCGGGCCGGAAGGCGCTTGGCCGACGTGGTCATCGATGTGAAGGGAATCCCGGAACTGAGCCAGATGAGCTACACTGCTGGCGGCGGCCTTACTCTCGGCGCCGCTGTTCCGTGTTACCAGATCTACCAGGACGCGGCGGTCTCAGCCGCCTACCCAGGGCTGGTCGATTCGGCGGCGCTGATCGGCGGCATCCAGATCCAGGGCCGGGCCAGCATTGGCGGAAACCTGTGCAACGCTGCGCCGAGCGGCGACTCGATACCGGCAGTCATCGCGCTGGGCGGCGTGTGCCACATCGCGGGTCCCAACGGGACCAGGCACCTCCCGGCGGAAGAGTTCTGCACCGCGCCGGGACAGAACGCTCTCCAGCAGGGGGAGATGCTGGTATCCATCGAGTTTCCGGCTCCGGCGGCCAATTCGGGCGCCAACTACCAGCGGTTTATCCCCCGCAATGAGATGGACATCGCGGTGGCGGGCGTGGGCAGCTCGGTGGTGCTGGACGCCTCGGGCCAGAACTTCGTGTCGGGCCGGGTATCGTTGGCTTCCGTGGCCCCCACGCCGGTATTCTCGCAGGCAGCCGGAGACAGCCTTGCGGGCAAGCCGGTGTCGGACGAGGCCATTCGCGAGGCTTCCGAGCTGGCGATGGCCGACTCAAGGCCAATTACCGACATGCGCGGCACCATCCGCCAGCGCATTCACCTGATCGGCGTGCTGACGCGCCGCACTCTCAATAACGCCGTAGAGCGGGCCAGGGGAGGCTAAATGCCCGGAGTTGTACACGTTCAGGCAAAGATAAACGGCGAGGACACCAACTTCCTGTGTGAGCCGCGCCAGAGCCTGCTGGAAGTGCTGCGGGACGTCCTCGGCATGACCGGCACCAAGGAAGGATGCAACGACGGAAACTGCGGCGCCTGCACGGTTTTGCTGGACGGCCGCATCGTCGATTCCTGCCTGGTCCTCGGTGTTGAAATCGCGGGCCGAGATGTCCAGACCATTGAGGGCATGGCCTCACCCGGCGGGCTGCACCCCCTGCAGCAGTCGTTCCTGGAGAACGCTGCGTTGCAGTGCGGCATCTGCACCCCCGGCTTCCTGCTGGCCTCGCGGTCCCTGCTCGAAGCCGAGCCGGATGCCGACGAGGGGCGGATCCGCCACTGGCTGGCGGGCAACCTCTGCCGCTGCACGGGTTACGACAAGATCGTGCGGGCCGTGTTGCAGGTGAGCACCACTTCCGACAAGTAGCAGGAACCATACAAGGTCCAGCAAACAGAAAGGCGGCCCCGACCGGAGCCGCCTTTCCCAATATCATGTAAAGAGGTGAATGAGAGTGACTTTATCGAATCAAGTGCTTTCAGAAGTGGAGTACAACATAGTAGGCAAGCGGCCGGTGCGCCCGGACGGGGTGGAC
The DNA here is from genome assembly GCA_965261355.1 of Dehalococcoidia bacterium. Lineage (GTDB taxonomy): Bacteria > Chloroflexota > Dehalococcoidia > Lucifugimonadales > UBA3495 > VXOI01. The sequence continues at coordinate 2,931,367 of OZ253464.1, forward strand.
AAGGTCACTGGACGGGCACAGTACGGGGCCGACGTGCAGCTCAACGGGGTTGCTGTCCGGCAAGGTGCTGCGCAGTCCGCATCCGCACGCACGCATTCGCTCCATCGACACCAGCAAGGCCGAAGCACTGCCGGGCGTCAGGGCCGTGGTGACGGCCAAGGACCTGCCCTTCGCCTCGCTGAGCAGGGAGGAACTGGGCGGCGACTACGGGCGGCTGAAGTTCGCCTCCGACCACATGCTGGCCAGCGACAAGGCGCTGTTCAAGGGGCATCCCGTCGCAGCGGTGGCTGCGGTCAACGCCCACGTGGCCGAGTCGGCCATAGCGCTTATCGAGGTAGAATACGAGCCGCTCTCGGCGGTGGTGGATGTGCGCGAGGCGATGAAGGACGGCGCGCCGCTGCTGCACGAAGAGCTGCGGACCTCGTCCATGGGCGAGATTGCGGACAAGCCCAGCAACGTCGCGTCCCACCTCAGCTATGAGAAGGGCGATGTTGAACAGGGTTTTGCCGAGGCGGATGTAATCATCGAGCGGGAGTACACGACAGCGTCGGTGCACCAGGGTTACATTGAGCCGCACAACTCCACCGCCATGTGGAACGTCGACGGACAGGTCAGCGTGTGGACCAGCACGCAGGGCGCTTTCGCCGTGCGGGGCGCGGTCGCCGACGTGCTGCGACTGCCGGTTTCCAGGGTCAAAGTGACGCCGATGGAGATCGGCGGCGGGTTCGGCGGCAAGATAACGGCCTATCTGGACGCCATTACCGCCGTGCTGTCGAGGAAAGCCGGTGCTCCGGTGAAGCAGTACATGACCCGCGCCGAGGTGTTCGAGGCCTCCGGTCCGGCGCCGGGATCCTGGATGAAGGTCAAGGTCGGCGCCAAGAACGACGGCCATCTGACCGCAGTGCAGCTCGCCGTGGCGATGGACGCCGGGGCCTACCCCGGGTCGCCGGTGATGCAGGCCATGACCTGCGCCTTCGCCTGCTACGACGTCGAAAACGGGAAGGTTGACGGGTTTGACGTGGTGGTCAACAAGCCCAAGACCGCCGCCTACCGCGCTCCCGGTTCGCCGCAGGCGGCCTTCGGGGTGGAGACGGCAATGGACGAGCTGTGCCAGCAGCTCGGCATCGACCCCATTGAGTTCCGTCTGCTCAACGCCGCCAAGGAAGGCACCCGCCGTATCGAGGGCCCGGTGGCCCGCCGGGTCGGACTGGTGGAATGCCTGGAAGCGGCCCGCGACCACGACCACTACAAGACGCCGGTGGAGGGCGAGAATACAGGCCGGGGAGTGGCCGCAGGATACTGGATGAACCGCGGGTTCCAGTCGAGCTGTGTCATCACCGTGAACTTCGACGGTACCGTCAGCCTCATAATGGGTTCGGTGGACATCGGGGGCACGCGCGCTTCGATCGCACAGCAGGCCGCCGAGACGCTGGGCATCTCCTACGAGGACGTCAAGCCGACGGTGGTGGACACCGACTCCATCGGCTTCACCATGGTTAGCGGAGGCAGCCGCACCTCCTTCGCCACCGGCATCGCGGCCATCGAGGCTGCCGAGTCGATCAAAGCGCAGATGGTGGCGCGCGCGGCCAAGATCTGGGATACCGCCGAAGAGGACGTTGAGTACGTTGACGGCCTGGTGCGGCACAAGTCCGACCCCGAGTTGCGTTTGGGGTTCAAGGACCTGGCGCGCCAGCTGGCCACCACCGGCGGCACCGTTGCCGGGCAGTCCAACGTGGACCCTGCGGGCGAGGGCAACTCCTACGCCGTGCATCTGGCCGACGTGGAGGTCGATCCCGACACGGGCAAGACGCTGGTGACCCGCTACACCGCTATCCAGGACGTGGGCAAGGCCGTCCATCCCAGCTATGTCGAGGGACAGATGCAGGGCGGGGTGGTCCAAGGCATCGGCTGGGCGCTGAACGAAGAGTACTACTTCGACGACAACGGCCGGATGATGAACCCAACGTTCCTGGACTACCGGATGCCGACCTCGCTCGACCTGCCTATGATCGACACCGTCATCGTTGAGGTGGCGAACTCCGGGCATCCCTACGGCGTACGAGGCGTGGGCGAAGTGCCCATCGTGCCTCCCATGGCCGCCATTTCCAACGGCATCCACGAGGCCACCGGACTGCGTCTCCGCAGCCTTCCGATGAGCCCCGGCAGGATACTGGAAGCCGAGTGGGAGCAGAACGGCGGCTAAGCTTTCCTTTCATCTCCACCCACAGGCGTCGCAGGGGCAGGTGTTCAACCCGCCCCTGTATCTTTGAGGGCCCGTCACTGACAAGATGCCGTTCAGATTCAGGTGGTATGCCAATTTACGGGCCGGCATTCTGGTGGAAGCGTAAATTCAAACTCCCGTCGCCGGTCAATAAGGCCGCCTGATTCGGAACCCTGCCTGCTGAAATCTCCCACTTGCCCTGAAGCGCCATAAATCGTACAGTTGTTCTTGCTAAGAACTCCCTGAATCGACCCTTTGGTATGTCTCATGTGAAGGCCGAATTGATACCAACGTTACAATATGTTACAGAATGTTACATCTCCACGAGAGGACCCTCGGATAATGAGACTGGGGTCCCGATTTGCATCCCTTCAAAGGCACGGGATTTTGTCTGACCGAAGGACAGGTTTGGGTGGGTGCGTGACTCTCAAGCCGGGAATCCATGATTGACCAGACCACCTGATTCGCAACCCTGACCGGTGACGTTCCAGGGCAATCGCGTTTTAAACGCCGGAGGCCTTGTGACCCGTCTTTCCCGCGTAGGCGGGAATCCAAACCCCCGTCTACCGTCGCACCCAGAACCCAGGGAAGTACTGTCAATTTCACCGCCACCTCTATTCCAGCCCAATTTGTGTGCCCAGAAATAAAACGCGATTGCCCTGGGTGACGTTCGGCCTTTGCAAACTCATGCTACGCACCACTACGATGCCGGCAGTTCTCTACTCACTTCCAAATCTGCTCAACCCGGAACGGTTCGGCGAATCTTTACGGAACTTTACCTTCTTTCAACAATGTCAGCTTTCAACAATGTCAGCCCTGAAGTCCTGCAACTGAATGTGTGCTGTTCTGCCTCACAGTCCCCGACAACTCGGACAGAGCGAACTGCTGCACTATCGAGGGAGCGCGTTTTCGAGTCAAATCCTAAGATTCTTCGGGTAGCCCCTCTCGCCGGACGCTGGACGGGCTTGAATCGCCGTCGTCTCAAATGTAAATTGAAACCATGGACACTGGTCTTTCCTGCTGCATAGGCTCCTGAAAGACCGTGTCTAGTTATAGACAACGCGCGTACAAGGAGGGTGGACGTGGCGACTGTGTTCATACCCACGATGCTTCAACCGCTGACGGACGGCGCCAAGCAGACCGAGTGCGAAGGCCGCAACGTCCGCCAGATAATCGACGGCCTGGAGGTCCAGTTCCCCGGGATCAAGGCCAGGCTGGTCGAGGATGGCGAAATTCGCTCCAACCTGGCGGTGGCCATCGACGGTGACGTCGCCCGGATGGGCATGCTGGAACGGGTGAGCGAGACCAGCGAGGTCCACTTTGTACCAGCCATCGCCGGGGGCTAGCCCTGGTCTCGTTCAATTGACTGGCCTAAACGGGGACGCTTACAATAACTGCAATGTTCCCCCAGACCGGCAGGATTCCTGCGGCATGGGGCTTCGGCATAGATTCCACTGCAACTAACGGGCGGAGATGACTGGCAAAGCGGCTTCCAAAGTAGAAAGTCTGGTTTCCTCCGGGGGCGTTGTGTTTCGCCACAACGAGGGGCGCCTCGAGACGGTGCTGTGCGGGCGCTCGGACCCGGTGCGTTGGAGCCTGGCGAAGGGAACGCCAGACCCCGGCGAGACGCTGGAACAGACTGCACTGCGAGAGGTGCGGGAGGAGACGGGTCTGGAAGTCGAGCTGGAAGACCCGCTGGGCAGTATCGAATACTGGTTCGCCGACCGGGACAACGACGTTCGATACCACAAGACGGTCCATTTCTTCCTGATGTCGCCTGTTGGAGGCCACTTCGACCAGCATGACCCCGAATTCGACATAGTCCAGTGGTTTGATGTAGAGGAAGCCCTCGACTCAATGGCATACGGCAACGAGGCGGGTGTGCTGAGGAAGGCGGTGAATGTGATCAAGACACGACAGGGCCAAGGCTGAAATGGTTGAGCTCCATGGCGCGAAGGTGATACTCCGTGAAAAGAAACTAGAGGACGCCGAGAAGGACTATCGCTGGCGCAGCGATCCGGAAATCGCCCGACTGGATGCGGCCTACCCCCTGAGCATGTCCTATGAGCGCTACCTGAAGCTGTTCGAAGACCAATTGCGCTACCCCACTCCCGGCTCTCACCACTTCGGCGCCGACGCCTCTGACGGCACTTACATCGGCAACTGCATGTATTACGACCTCGATAGCGTCAGGCTCGAGGCGGAACTGGGCATCGTGATCGGCGACCGGGACTACTGGAGCAACGCCTACGGGTACGATGCGGTGACCACGCTGCTCAACCACATGTTCATGGACCTGAACCTCAACCGGGTGTACCTTCACACCCTCGACTGGAACGAACGGGCGCAACGCAGCTTCTCCAATTCAGGGTTCAAGCCAGTGCGTACGGTCCGCCGCATGTCGCAGGATTTCATATTGATGGAAGTGCTGCGCGAGGAATGGCTGGAAACCGGAGAGGAACGTCTGGCGGCGCGGTTCAACGGAATGGACGCTGCCACGAACGGCGGCGCTCCCACTCACGAGGCGGTTCCGGCCCCCGAAGCATCTCAGGAGCCCACCGGAGAGGTATCAAAAGCCCGACGCCGCTCCGTTTTCCCCCAGTCTGGGCCGGACTAATCGCTACGCGGCTTCGGCTGCCGACACGGCCTCAGGCAGGCTGATGGCGCCGGTATAGAGCGCGCGACCGACGATCACTCCCTCGACCCCCGCAGGCAATAGCCGCCGTATGTCTTCGCCCGAGGCCACGCCGCCCGAGGCCAGCACAGCCATGCCCGTTTCCCGTACCAGTTGAGCGTTGGTTTCCACGTCGGGTCCGGTTAGCATTCCGTCGCGGGCAATATCCGTGTAGAGCAGGCGGACTACGCCCAACCCAGACATTCTCTGCGCCAGATCCAGCACGCTGACCTCGCTGGCCTCGGTCCATCCCTGCAGGGCCACGATGCCGTCGCGGGCGTCGATGGATACCACCACGCGTTCGCTGCCGTGTTCTCTGCAAACCTCGCGGACCATGTCCGGGTCCCGCACCGCAGCCGTACCGATGACCACTCGCGCCACGCCAGCATCCAGCCAAGCGCGGGCGGTGCGGGCGCTGCGGATGCCGCCGCCAACCTGCACCGGGATGTCGAGGGCGGCGACGATGGCGGTGATGACTTCGAGATGAGCGGGCTCGCCGGTGGCGGCGCCGTCGAGGTCGACGACGTGGAGGCGACGGCCGCCCTGCTCCTGCCAGTGTAGGGCCATGGCCACGGGGTCGTCGGAGAAGACTGTCTCGCGGTCGAAGTCGCCCTGGTGCAGCCGAACGCAACGACCGCCCCGGAGGTCAATGGCTGGTATCACTTCCATACGCTACCACCGGCGGCTCGTGGCGTCCCAATAGGAATGCTTCTCCCGTTGAGGAGGGTGAGGGTGGATTCTTGGGTACAAGAGCGCACGAGGAAGATCAGGCAGCCTTCGCCATGTCCACAAAGTTGCGGTAGATGCGCAGCCCGACGGGGCCGCTTTTTTCGGGATGGAACTGCGTGGCGACCACGCTGTCGTTTGCGTACAGGCTGCAGAATGGCAAGCCGTACTCGGTGGTGCCGATGACGCCGGCCGATTGGGACGGAGCGGCGTAAAAACTATGCACGAAGTAGAAGTAGCTGCCGGAATGGATTCCGCACAGGGCCGGGTGGTCGTCGCTGAAGGCGACGCTGTTCCAGCCCATGTGGGGTATTTTCAGGGCTTGACCGCCGTGGGCCGGTTCCGGCAGGCGCTTGACCTTGCCCGGGACGATGCCAAGGCAGAGGGAGCCGCCTTCTTCGTCGGTCCAGTCGAGCAGGAGTTGCAGACCGAGGCAGATACCGAGGAAGGGGCGGCCGCTGTCGGCAAACCGGCGCAGCGGTTCGACGAGGCTGCGTTGCTCCAGGGCGGTCATCGCCGCTGGGCCCGAGCCCACGCCGGGCAGCACCACAGCGTCGGCATCGGCTATGTCCTGGGGATCGCCCGTCACCTTTGGCGAGACGCCCCACGACTCGAGGGCGCGGGAGACGCTGCGCAGGTTTCCGGAGTCATAGTCGACGACAACAAGCTTCATCGCTGTCGCCCTTACGTCCGCTGCCCGGTGGCGCGTTCGATGGGCAGGTCGCGGTCCTCATAGCGGGCTACGACGAAGAGCAGGTCGCCGAGGCGGTTCAGGTACGATACCAGCAGCTCGTTCGTGAGCAGACCGGCTTCCCCCATGGCCACCACGCGGCGCTCGGCGGTGCGGATGATGCAACGCGCGAGGTCCATGGCGGCGGAGGCGGGGGACCCGCCTGGCAGGATGAACACCGTGGGCATGGTCATGTCCTGCTCGAGGCCGTCGATGGCTTCTTCGAGGCTCCCCACCATTTCAGGGGTGACGGGCGAGAAATGCTGCTGGAACAAGTCGTACTTGTCGGGGTCGGTGGCCAGCTCGGCGGCGACGGTGAACAGCTCACTCTGCAACCGGCGCAGGAGCTCCTTCACGCGGTCGTCGCTGGACATGGCGCGGGCCAGACCCATGGCGGAGACGGCCTCGTCGGTGATGCCGTAGGCCTCGGTGTGCGGGTTGTTCTTGGAGATTCGCCCGCCGTAAAGCAGGCTGGTCTCGCCCTTGTCGCCGAACTTGGTGTAGACCCGTTTACGGTAGTCTCCGGAAGTAGAAGAGGCCACAGGCGTCACCTTCTCTAGGCAGGTTGAATGGCCAAACGGCCACCGAACGATTTTAGCACACGGGGGTTAATGGGTCGGCGCGACACGGATTGCCTGGGCAAGGGTCAGGGACGGTTGCGACGGGGTTGTGATAGGTTGGGAGGAAGCCCCTCAATCTGGATATGTTAATGCGAACGAGGCAGGTCGAATGACTCCGCTGCTTTCCAAATCGCGATTCCAATATGGACTCCAGTGCCTGAAGCGACTGTACCTGGAGTGCTACCACCGTGAACTTGCCGACCCGGTGGACCCGGGGCAGCAGGCAATATTCGACGGTGGCACCTCAGTTGGTGAGGTGGCCAGACGGCGCTTTCCGAATGGCCGGCTCGTCGAGGAAGACTACACGCAGCACGACCGCGCGGTTGAGACGACGATTGAACTGATGGCCAACGACGGAATTCCGTCCATTTATGAGGCGGCATTCACTTTCGAGGGCATCAGGATTAGGGTTGATGCTCTCTGGCGGAACGGCGGCGAAGGCTTCGACCTCGTTGAAGTGAAGTCGACCACGCGGGTCAAACAGGAGCACATCTCGGATGTTGCGATTCAGGTCTACGCCGTCGAAGGGGCGGGAATTCCCATCGGGAAGGCGTACCTGATGCATCTCAACAGGGACTACGTGTACCCGGGGGGAGACCACGACCTCAGGCAACTATTTACGCTGGAGGACGTTACGGAGACAGCGAGGTCTTTCTTGTCCGGCCGGGTGAACGATGACCTGTTGCGAATGTGGGAGGCGCTTGCCCTGGACGCAGCCCCCGAAATCGAGACGGGAAAGCACTGCACCAGCCCGCACCGCTGTTCTTTCTTCGGACACTGCCACAAGGACGACAAGGAAGTTATCAAGCCGCTGTTTGTCGGCCCGGACTTGCCCGCTGCCCTCGGGGAAATCGGCCTTCCGGCCGCATTCCTGGACTTCGAGACCGTAAATCCGGCAATACCCCTGTTTGTCGGAACGAGGCCCTACCAAGCGGTTCCCTTCCAGTGGTCGCTCCACCTGGTGGAGTCGTCCGGAGAGATCAGACATGAGGCGTTCCTGAACGACGATGCTGCTGACCCGAGAGAGCGGTTCGCGGCGAGTCTGCTGGAGGCCGTTCCCGCTGAAGGCTCAGTAGTCGCGTATTCCAGCTTCGAAACGGCGAGGATGAGGGAGCTGGCCGAGGTTTTCCCGCAGTACAGGGGCGGCCTGCTGGCGCTGTGCGACCGGACGGTGGACCTGCTGAGGCTGATCAGGGCCAACTACTATCATCCGGGGTTTCACGGCAGCTATTCGCTGAAGTCAGTGCTTCCCGTACTGGCACCGGATTTAGGCTACTCCGGCCTCGAGATAGCGGAGGGTATGTCGGCGGCCACTTCTTACGCGCGGATGATCGATGAGGATACGCCAACGTCCGAGCGAGCGGCGATACGGGACGCCCTGCTCGAATACTGCAAGCGAGACACCGAGGCGATTGTGAGGGTCTACAGGGCGCTGCGGGAGGCTGCCAGCAGTTGAGGTAGGGGAATTAATCGCAATTTAGGAGGATATTTTGGAAAGCCACGACATTAGTCAGCAAGGAATATTGGGAATAGATAACAGGACGGAGAATTGGAAGACGGCTAGGTTTTCCGCGCCGTTGTTTCGAGGTCGCAATGATAGCCTAGTACTCGGTCAAGTCAGGAATTGATGGGATAGAGGCGATGGAGTTTGGTTCTGGCGTCCTGGATGCTGAAGCGCCAGTTGATGCGGGCTTGAGCTTCGTTTCGCTCCAGTTCCAGGGCGCGGACCTCCAGGCAGAGGGATTCCTCGTCCGGCAGACGCTGCCTGAGGCAACTGCGGGAGAAAACGCTGAACTCTATTTCCGCCATATTGAGCCAACTGCCGTGCTTGGGCGTGTGGTGGAACTCCAATCGTTTGGCAATGCGCCGGGCCTCGTCAGCTGGAAACGCCTCGTAAAGCGACGCCTTGCGATGGGTGTTCAGATTGTCCAAGACCACTCGAACCACCGGGACATCCGGATAGGCCTCATCCACCAGCCAGCGCATCTGGTGGGCAAAGTCCTCCTTGGTGCGCCGTTCCGTTACCTCTACGTGCCGCCACCCGGCCAAGGGTTCGCTGGCCAGGAACAGGTTGCGGGTGCCCTCCCGCCGGTACTCGTAGTCCTCGCGCCGGGGGTGTCCGGGCGCCGCCGGGATGGGCGGCCGGGCATCGGCCAGCATCTGGGTGGATGTCTCATCGAAGCAGACCACCGGCCTTTCGGGATTGTAGGGTTCGGCATAGAGGTCTAGGACATCCTCCATGTGGGCCACGAAGTCGGCACTCACCTTGGGAATGCACCACTGTTTCTTCTGCCACGGCTTGAGGATGTTTTTTTCAGATGCAGCCGCACCGTCTCATGGGACAGGGAGTCAACCACGCCCAGTTCAACCATCCGGTCCGCCAGCAGGCGAAGGTTCCAGTGGTCGTGGCCGTCGGGGGCCGGGCTGCAGGCCAGGGCGATCAGGTGGGCTTCGCCACGGTCATCCAGCTGCGGTACCGGTGGGGCTGGGTTCGGTCCCTGAGCACCCCGTTCAACCCATCCTCGGCGAAGCGCCGCTTGAGGCGGAACACCGTGCCCTCGGACACATCCAGAGCCTGGGCCACCCTGGACGCGGACCAACCCTCACCGGTCTTGAGCAGGATGCGGGCCCGGGTCGTAACCCGGGCTGGACTCTTCCCTGCCCGGACCATGTGCTCCAGTTGGTCGCGTTCCTCCGGCGTCAGCCGAACTGCGAATTTCTCCCTGACCACACCGCCACCTCACAACAACATCTTCCTTAAATCTCAGAGTACCATCAACCAGCAGGTCTCTGAGTCTATCTATCAGACCAAAATTGACCGAGTACTAGTCCTGCGATTGTTAGGTGAAGATGATGGGCGGTTAGAGTTGTATTGGTCGGGGATGAGAGATTTCGCGAAGAAAATGGAGGACGAGGGGAAGCCTATCAATCCAGAAGACCTCGCTAGAGCCTATAACCGCTTGTTTGCTGACCTCCATCAACGCATCACGGAGTTTGGTGGATTTGCAGGCTTGAAAGGGAACAATTATCGAGCTGGAACTACGGACCAAAAAAAAGCTTTGTACAACAACTTGTTGCATACGGAAATTGACATCGTCGTTGGGACGCCGAGGCACCTCTTTATTGGCGAGGCTAAGCACCTATCGGGCTTTGGATATGACGGAAGCGATGTTCTCGTACACCAGCTAGTGCGGCAGTACGTTATGGCCAAGATGCTGGTAGAACTCAGGGACCCCTATGAAGAAATAGAAGGCGTCCCTTTTGTAGTTGGAGACGACGTTGACCAACTTCACAGGACGGGCCAGGTGAGATTCATGATCGACCAGAAGTGGCTAAAGACAGAAAACGTTCTGTGCTGGGAGGAAATCGAGAAGCTGCACCCCTAGCAGCCTGTCCGAGGATTAGATTTTGGAGACGAAAAGCGCCACTGTCTAATCGCATTGGTGACTAATAGGCTCAAATAAAACAGTAATCAGAATAATTGACGTTGTTAAAGACGATTTTCGCTTAGAACATTGTTTCTCGGACAGGCTGCTAGCCTACTCACCCTCTTGGCCACAGTTTCTCCACGTATGGCTATGACGCGACTGCTGCCGTAATCGGCAGGCATAGTTTTGGGTGATTATCAAATGGCGGGTATGGTGTTATCGTTGGAGTAACACTAAACTTGCGGGCCGAAGAGAGCAGTGTGCCGGACTGAGCCCGATCCGGCTCCATCAACACCGAGGTGATTAGCCATGCCGCCTGAAGTTCGCGTTATCGGGGTGGAGGGTATGCCCGAAATGGGCCCAGGGGACGATCTTGCCGGCCTGATGATGGACGCGGCGGCCGCCCAGGGAACGCCCATCGAGGAGGGCGATATCCTGGTCGTTACACAGAAGGTGATTTCCAAGGTGGAAGGGAAAGTGGTCAGCTTCGAGGACATAGAACCTTCGCATCTGGCCATCACCATAACCGAAGGACATCGCCGGGATCCCCGCCATACGGAAGCGATACTGCGGGAGTCTGTCCGCATCGTACGCATGGACAGGGGAGTAATCATCGCGGAGACAAAGCACGGATTCTACTGCGCCAACGCGGGCATCGACGCCTCAAACATCCCGGGCAGTAACACCATCGCCCTTCTGCCCGACGACTCCGACGCCTCAGCGCAGGGAATCCGGGCCGCAGTGCTGGAGAGGCTAGGCATCAACGTCGCCGTGGTCGTTTCGGACACTTTCGGCCGGCCGTGGCGCAACGGGGCGGCGAACGTGGCCATCGGAGTGGCTGGGATGGACCCGCTGCTGGACTACGTGGGGGCGCTGGACGCTCACGGAAATGTTCTGCACACTACGCAGATCGCCGTGGCCGATGAGCTGGCCGCTACCGCCGAACTGGTTACCGGGAAGTCGCTGGGCATTCCGGTAACGATCATTCGCGGATATCCCTTTGAAACGATGGAAGGCGCCAGCATCCAGCGACTGCTGCGCACCGGGGAGCGCGACCTGTTCCGCTAGGCCCCGGGTCTTTGAATCTGAGGTAGCAGAATACACGGAGAGCGCGCAGAGATTAACGCGCTCTCCATAGTTTTGGCGGATGGGTTGCGGACAAAGAGACTATTCGATTTGGAGCGGTAGCGGAAGCTGCCATTCCAGCTCGGCCTCCGCGAAGTTGCTGACCCCGACGCCCAGCAGACGGAAGGTCCGCCCGGTGGTCAGCTCGGCAGACAGGAGACGCCAGGCCGTGTCGCGTATCGGACCGGTTTCGTTGGACGGAGCGGGCAAGGTTGTCTGCCGGGTGAAGGTGGTGAAGTCGGCCAAGCGCATCTTCACCGTCACCGTGCGGCCCTGAAGACCCTTCCGCTCCAGGCTGTTGGCTACGCCCTCCGCCAGTTCGTCCAGCACGCGGCGCAGTTCGGTCGCGTCGCCGATGTCGTCGGGAAAGGTGGTCTCAGATGAGACCGACTTGGTGATGCGCTCGGTTTCCACCGGCTCGTCGTCCAGGCCTATGGCGCGCATGCGGACCGTCTCGGCCCTTTGTCCGAACACCCGCTGAAACCACTCGGGTGACTGCTGGGCCAGCATGCCAATGGTGTCGACACCCTCGGCCTGCAGGCGCTCGGCGGTTTTGGGGCCGATGCCCCAGAGCCTGCCCACCGGCAGAGGCGAAAGGAACACGGCCTGGTCGCCGGGTGGCACCACCACGAGGCCGTCGGGTTTGTCGAGGTCGGAGGCAATCTTGGATACCGACTTGCTGACACTTACGCCGACGGACACGGTGAGCCCCGTCTCCTCCTTGACGCGGCGCTTCAGGTCCAAAGCCACCCCTAGCGGCCAGCGACCTTCCTCTTCGTCGACAGCCTCGCTGATGTCGAGATAGGCCTCGTCCAAGGACAGAGGCTGGATGACCTCTGTGAACTCACGGAAGACGGCCATAACCTGTTGGGACATTTCGCGATAGCGGGTGAACCGCGGGCGGACAATGATGCCCTGCGGGCAGAGGCGGACGGCAGTGCGCATGGGCATGGCCGAATGAACGCCGAAGGGCCGCGCCTCGTAGGACGCCGTGGCCACCACGCCGCGGTTTTCGGGGCGACCGCCGACGAGCACCGGCTTTCCGAGCAGCTCTGGGTTGTCGAGCTGCTCCACGGTGGCGTAGAAGGCGTCAAGGTCGGCGTGAATGATGTGCCGCATACAGCGTCCACGTTGGCGGGTAGGGAGCCGAGTTTAACTGCCCCCGGACGAGTCACTGTGTCCCCACTATTTTACACCGATAGCCCCATGTACCTGAGTGTGTCACCGATGAGTGTCGAGCAGGCCGACGGCGAGATCCGCCGTAGCGTGCGACGACGTGCCGCGATACAATGTCGGCAATATTCGTCGCGGTGGCGGCGATACCGCAGGAGGCAGTATGCCGACCATTCTCGAAGACTATATCGCCAAGCACCCGGGATCGGCCCAGCGTTATGAAGAGAGCGTCACTATCTTCCCCGGCGGCGTAACCCACGATTCGCGATACGCCACGCCCTTTCCGCTGTTCATGACCCACGGTGAGGGCCCCCGGAAGTGGGACGTGGACGGAAACGAGTACGTGGACTATGTTTCGGGCCATGGCGCACTGCTGCTGGGACACTCGCATCCTGCCATTGCCGAGGCCGTCTCTCACCAGATACTGCGTGGTACTCATCTCGGCGCATCCACCGACGAGGAGCTGCGCTGGGGGAGGGCCATCAAAGCGTTGATGCCGGCCGTGGAAAAGTTGCGCTTCAACAGCTCCGGCACAGAGGCGACGCTGATGGCGATGCGGCTGGCGCGTGCCTACACCGGCAAGAACAAAGTGATAAAGCTGCAGGACCACTTCCACGGCTGGCATGACTACGCCATGGCAGGGTCTGACCGCTCGGCGCCGGGCATCCCCGACGCCAGCATGGGAACTATGATAATTGTTCCACCCGGCGACCTGGGAGCGGTTGAGGACGCTCTCAACCGCGATGACGATATTGCCGCCGTAATCCTGGAGCCGACGGGCGCTCACATGGGCCAGATGACCTTCAACACACCGGTCTATCTGAAGGGTCTCCGGGATCTCACCGCCAAGCGCGAAGTAGTGCTCATCTTCGATGAAGTGGTAACTGGCTTCCGCGCCTCTCCCGGAGGAGTGCAGGTGCGCTACGGGATTTCTCCGGACCTTACCACCATGGCCAAAATCGTGGCCGGCGGACTGCCAGGTGGAGCGGTAGGTGGCAAGGCAGAGATTATCGACATGATCGCCCACCGCGGGGACCCGGAGTGGGACAACTCCCGCCGCGTCTACCACCCCGGAACCTTCAACGCCAACCCGCTGTCGGCTGCCGCCGGCGCGGTGGCCCTGGAAATGCTAGCGACCCAGCCGATCAACGAGCATGCCGACGCAATGGCGGCACGCCTCAAGGCTGGTTTCAACGAAGTGCTAGGGCGGTTGGAAATCCCCGGCCACGTGCACGGCATTGCGTCGATGCTTCATGTGGTGCTGGCCGACTGCGACTGTGATCGTGAGATATGCACCATGCCGCACCGGGAAATTTCGGCGGCTGCAGCATCTCCGGCGACGACGGCAATGAAGCGCGGCCTCCAGAATCGCGGTGTGGACATCATGGGGCGGGAAACGATCCTGGTCTCCGGCGTTCACAACGAGATGGAGATCGACCAAACCATCGAGGCCTTTTCAGACACGATGGCGGCAGTGCGCGCCGAGGGCCTGATCTAGAGGATCGGCCGGAAAGAGTCCGGCTGACTCCATTGTGCCAATCGAAGGGTCAACCAAGAAAGGGCAGGAGAGTTTGAAATGCCTTCGTTTACGGACAAGCTGACGGTCAATGGTTCCGAGATGGATATGTACGCTGCGGTGCCGAGCGGCGGCACGGCGCCCTACCCCGCGGTGGTAATCGCCTTCCACGTGGGCGGGCTGGACGAGTTCGACAAGGTGATGGCCGACCGGCTGGCGGAGGCCGGCTACGTGGCCGTGGTGCCGGACCTGTTCCACCGTTACACCGAGGAGCAGCTGAACGGCCCGCGGCTGGAGCGGCTGAACTACCTGAACGACCCGGATATTACCGCCGACATGAACGCCGCCGTTGACTTCCTGGTCGCCAATCCCCATGTGGACAGCGACCGCATCGGGGTTACAGGGTTCTGCATGGGCGGGCGAGTCGCCTGGATGATGGCTGCGTCTAACCCTATCTTCAAGGCAACCGTTCCATTCTACGGCGGCAACACCATGGGCATCTGGGGCAATGGCGCGCAGACGCCTTTCGACATGACTTCCAACATAAACTGCCCGATGCTGTTCCACTTTGGCTCCATAGACGTGAACCCGTCGCTGGAGGACAGGGACAAGCTGGAGGCGGAGTTGACGCGTCTGGGCAAGACGTTCGAGTTCCACACCTATGAGGGTGCCAACCACGCGTTCATGGACTTCAACAACTCGGACCGCCACCATCCGGAAGCCGCCGCAGCCGCCTGGCCGCGAACCATCGAGTTTCTCGACAAGCACCTGAAGGCCGCCACGGTGGCTGCTTAGCGTTGTCGTGGGTACGGGGGAGGGGCGTCCCTCCCCTTCGCAATAGGACGTTCCTGAGAAGGAGAGGCTAATGGCTCGCGTTTCGTTGGACTTGGAAAACCCCACCGACCTGGAGTTGCTGAAGGCGGGTGGCTGGCGCGTCGCAATGGGCGTGGTTCCCGGAGAACCAAACCAGGGTTTGGTCGCCGAGATGCGAGAGAGCCCGGCGCGGTTGCCCGACTACGACGATTCCTGGTGGGAGCAGAACGCCGACATACAGGAGCGCCGTTCGGTCGGCTTCACCTTCGCCTGGTACCGCCTCAGGGTAACTGTCCCATCGACGGTCAAGGACGAGGATGTGTCCGGACGCAGGGTCTGGTTCGAGACCAATGTGGACAACTATGGCGAGGTTTACATCGATGGGCACATTGATCGTAACCTGTGGGTCATCACGGGCAACAACACCCCCAAGCGCATCCTCGTCGAGGAGAACGCCGTTCCGGGCACGGAACACGTCATTGCTGTGCTGGTAGGCAACGCGCCGTTGGCCGAGCCGGTGGGCACCATATTCGTTCGGTATGCCGTGTTGGCTTTTGAGTAAGCCCGCCGCCCATTAGGGGCTTCGGTGAAGCGCGGACCCCTACGCCCACGGCGGGCAAATATACTCCGGAGGTCCGCAGGAGAGGAACATGCCCCAGTCAGTGCAGATGTTGACCGTCAGCGATAGCGAGATGTCGACCTACCTGAGCGTGCCGGAGGGGGAAGGCCCATTTCCGGCCGTGGTCGTGATTCACCACGCTCCCGGCGTGGACATGTTTATCCGCGGATTCGCCGACCAGCTGATGCGGGAGGGGTACGTGGCCGCCGCCCCCAACCTGTTCCATCGAATAACAAACGAAATGGTGGAACAGACAGGCCTTAGCAAGCGAGACCAGTTGAGCGACCCGGACATCATCGCAGACGTCAACGCTACCGTGGAACTGCTGCGTTCGCACGCTTCGGTGGACCGGGAGCGGCTGGGCGTCACCGGCTTCTGCATGGGCGGACGGGTGGTATGGCTGGCCGCCTGCACCAATCCGCACTTCAAGGCGGCAGTGCCCTTCTACGGCGGCAACATCATGGTGCCCTGGGGTGCAGCGGATGTTCCGCCCTTGGACTTGGCCGATGGCATCAACTGCCCGATGCTGTTCCATTTCGGAGAGGTCGACGCCAGCCCCTCACAGGACGACATGCGGAAGCTGGACGACGAACTGACCCGGCTAGGGAAGGAGCACCGGTTCTACTCCTATCCCGGCGCCGACCATGCCTTCATGAACCGGTACATGCCCCAGCGTTATCACCGCACGTCGGCGGAAATGGCCTGGGCACGAACGCGCGAATTTTTCGCAGAGCAGTTGCAGCCCGAGCCGATTGGCTAGCGCGCAGACATCGCCACCAGCAGCTTGACGTGGAAGCGCAGGCCGCAATCGCACAGGCCGGAGGTACAGATGACTACGAGTCGCTCATACGCCGGGACGTCGGCCGCCCCGGAATTCCCCGACGGCCTGGAGTGGGTCAACACGGACCGGGCGCTGACCATGAAGGAGCTGAAGGGCAAGATTGTCATCCTGGACTTCTGGACCTACTGTTGAGTGAACTGCATGCACATCTTTCCGCAGTTGCGGAAACTGGAGCTCAAGTTCGCCAGCGAACTGGTAGTGGTTGGCGTTCACTCGGCCAAGTTCCCAACCGAGAAGGAGACGGACAACCTGACCGCCGCGGTGCGACGGTGCGAGCTGGAGCACCCGGTCATAAACGATGCAGAGTTCCATGTGTGGCAGCAATACGGCTGCCGCGCCTGGCCGACGCTGATGTTTATCGACCCACTGGGCAACGTCATCGGCAAGCATGAGGGCGAGCTGACATTCGAGCAGTTCGACACGCTGATATCGGGCATGGTGGCGGAGTTCGACGGGCTTGGCATAATACGGCGGTCGCCGCTACCCACCACGCCCCCGGCCGGACCGCAGAACGCTCTCAGCTTTCCCGGGAAAGTGCTGGCCGACGAGGCGGGAGGGAGACTGTTCATCGCGGACACCAACCACAACCGCATCATTGTTTCGTCTTTCGATGGCGAGGCCAAGGAGGTTATCGGTACCGGCGAAGAGGCCCTGGTTGACGGCCCGGTGGCCCAGTCGGCATTCAACCACCCACAGGGCATGGCCATCGCCGGCGACATCCTGTATGTTGCCGACACGGAGAACCACGCCATTCGCCGCGTCGACCTGCGGGCAGGAATGGTAGAGACCATCGCCGGTACTGGCGAGCAGGGATATGACCGCACCGGCGGACGACCCGGGCCCTCCACCAGCCTGAGTTCGCCGTGGGACGTGGCACTGCACGACGGTGTAGCGTACATCGCCATGGCCGGCATTCACCAGCTGTGGTCGTTGGACCTGGAGACGGGAATCGTCGGGCCATACGCTGGGAGCGGACGCGAGGCCATCTCCGACGGACCGCTGGCGACGTCGGCGCTGGCACAGCCAAGCGGGGTCACCGTAGGCAGTGACGGTTCCGGCGGTGAGAGGCTGTTTTTCGCCGACAGCGAGACGAGCGCAATCCGCGCGTGTGACCTCGACTCCACCGGATCGGTGCGTACGCTGATCGGGCTGGGGTTGTTCGAGTTTGGGGACGTAGATGGTGATGATTTCCGGGTGCGGATGCAGCACCCTGTCGGCATCACGCACCACGACGGAGTGCTGTACGTGGCCGACACCTACAACCACAAGATCAAGCGAGTGTTACCGAGGACGCGGTCGGCGTTCACCGTGGCAGGCACGGGATCTTCGGGGCACGTGGACGGCCAGTTCGCTCAGGCTCGTTTCTCGGAACCAAGCGGCCTTAGCATCGCCAACGGGATGATGTACATTGCCGACACCAATAACCACACCATACGTGTCTTCAACATGGAGACAAGTGAAGTCTCAACGCTGGCAATGACCGGGCTGTAGCATCGGAGCAGGAGGCCCCTGTATTTGAGCGAATGGGCGTTACTGTCGGGCCGTAACGGAAACACACATAACCCAAGAGCCGTCCGAAATGTAATTCGGACATGAAGTCGGTCCATCACTCCTGATGTAGCTCGACGCTTGTATCAGAACCGGCGATTTGTCTGAAAGGATGACCCGCCGCCGTCCGTCGTTCCTGTTCAGAGTTCCGGGTACTCTGAGTTTCTCTAGTTTATGGAGGCGAGACAGATTGAGTGTGTAGTTGGCGGCATTGTAAGCTCCCGCGTCTTTGTCGTAGTTTTCTATCCCGAGAATTCGCAATTCGGGAACACAGTCAAAGAATCCGTCGGGTATCCGCCCAGCATACCGCAGATGCAGTTCTTCCAGCTTCGGCATATCACAGAGAAGATCTACCGGCAATTCTCTCTGGGTGTCAATTTCACCCTCGTCAAAAACGGTGTTTGGCCTGTTGACATTGTTGCCCAGTGTCAATTCGAGGCTCGCAGCGCTTTGCAGACCGGAGAGCAGACCGGATTGTGCTCTACCTGCAGTTGCCAAATTCGCATTGACCACGTTTTGAAGTTCTTGGAAGAGACCTGGCGGCAGGGGCGCATCCTTGTGCCCTCCGGTAATCGTAAGATCGCGCAGATTTTCAAGCCAGTCGAAGTCCCCTTCTTGGAACTGAACTGACTCAATGGGACCAATGTTTTCAAGTCGAAATAGTTCAGCGGCAGTATTTCGTAGTCGCCGACCAGGACGACCTGGGAATTGCGCCGCTGATCGAGTCAATAGGCGACCACGTCATTGTCGGTGCGACGGACTTCGGGCATCCGGAAGGCCGGAAGTACTGCAGGGCCAAGCAGGATATGAAGGAACTGCCAAACGTGTCCAAGGAAAGCAAGCAGAAAATCATGTGGGACAATGCCCTGAGGGCATACCCGATCATTCCAAACTAGCGATAGTGAAAGACCGGACTTTTCCAGCCCCGCTCGTCTCTGCGAAACATAACGACGAACGGGGCTCGTCTGTCTGAAGCTGCCTGAAGCCGTTGCTAGGGCCGGTTGATGGCCATGATGCGGTCCCGGCGGGAGAGGTCCTGCTCGGCGGTGATTTCGGCGTCGGGGAACTGCTGGAGGGCCAGAGCCTCGACGGCAGGGAACTGCTCAGGATCGAGTTCCAGCAGAATGACGCCGGGGCTGTTCAGCTTCGCCGGGGCCTGGGACAGGAGTCGCCGTACGAGGTCGAGGCCGTCGGAGCCGCCGTCGAGGGCGACGCTCGGTTCCTGCTGCACTTCAGGCTGCAGCGTCGGGATGCGCTCGGAGGGAATGTAGGGCAGGTTGGCGACGATCAGGTCGACCGGCTCCGGCAGCGGCTCCAGCAGATCGCCGTGTCCCAGCCGCACCCGGTCGTGTACGGAGTGGGTCCGGATGTTGTAGGCGGCCACGTCCAGGGCAGGCTCGGAGATGTCCACGGCGTAGATGCGTGCGGCTGGCAGATGGATGGCGAGGTTCACAGCGATGGCACCGCTGCCGGTGCCGATGTCGGCGATGGTCAGCTCTCGCGTCTCCATGCCCATCAGCGCCATGAACAGCGTGTGCTCCACCATGCCCTCGGTCTCGGGGCGGGGAATCAGCACGTTCGGAGTGACCACGACGTTGATGCCGTAGAACTCGCGGTAGCCGATGATGTAAGCCAGTGGAACGCGTTCCAACCGCTGCGCCACGATGTCCGCCAACTGCCGGGCTTCGTTCGCGGGTACCTCGGTCTCTTGCTCGGCAAAGATGTTCTGGCGGGTCATGCGCATCACCGTCATCACCATTACCTCGGCCTCGAGGCGAGCGTCCGGGATGCCGGCGGCTTCCAGCGTCTGGTGAGTCTCACGAATGGTGTTGCGGATTACGGTCATGGTCGTTTCAGCCTTTCAGACGATGAAGTGTGGAACTTGCGCGCTATAGTCAGTCGTGTGGCCGCACGAAAATCGTGACAGCTGTCGTACGCGACGGGTTGGAGAGGTCTAAGAGACGTCCTTCAGGATACCGGCGGTCGAGGTCACTCTGCAATGTTCTAGCTTCCGGAGCGGCCGGGTTGACGAACACCACGCATCCGAAGGGAGGGGCGGGAAGGTTAGCAGACGCGACAATCCGGGCGTGATTCAATCGCCTTGGCAGAGGCCCATCAGGGTCGAACGCAGTCAATGCCTGGGTCAGGAGGCTGCCGTCTCCAACGGATTGGCCGACGAACACCGTCCCGCTGACGTCGCCTCCGCAGTGTACGGAGCGGAACGCTCCCAGGGCAACCGCCTCTGGTCGGTGTGGAAAGAGTTTCGGGGTGTCGTACCAGAACTGCCACAGGTTGAGGACCAGGACCGCGGAGAGCAGCATGGCAAGGGACCCCGAGGCGATTATTTGTCTCGCCACCTGCAGGTATTCAGGAAACGTGGCGGCCACTTCTTGCCAGATTTCCGACACAAGCAGCCCGGCCAGCAGCACCAGGGGTGGCACTATGAAGACCAGCCGGGTAATGGCGACGCTGGGATACGGCGAAAGAACCCCGGTCATCACCGCTGCCACCGCGTACCATATCAGCAGCAAACGCACGAGCGGTCGCCGAACGAAACCCACAGCGAACGCAATGCCCAGTACCGTCAGCGCGCCGCTGACCGGGTCCAGGAGCGGACCATAGACATAGGTGTGCACGGTGGAGTTGTAGTTGAAGGCGGGCAGGTTGATTTGGATGTTGTTCAGGATTCGGTCAGCAACATCTCCTGTCACAACATCCGAGTATCCTCCTACGACCTGCCCGAACATCCGCGTGAACACCTGTTCTTGCTCAACGACAAGAGTGGGCGCGACGGTGAGCGCGAACCCGAAGGCAAGAGGCCACAAGGAGATCAGCCGACGAGGACTGACAGCGGTCAGCGCGAACAGAAATATCACTGGCATGGCCGCTCGCCCGGAATAGTGGGTGTAGAAGCCCAGGCCCGCAATCACTCCGGCGGCGTAGAGCAGCAACGGGTTCCCATTGCGGCAGCCCAGCATGAACAGGGCCAGCGACCAGACCGCAACCGGGAGTGCGGACAGGTTGTTGTAACCGACGTGGGAAAAGGCGAAAACGAAGTGGCTGAAAGAGAACAGGGCGGCTGAAATCACCGCCGCTCTGCGTCCCCCCAATGCGTGGCCAAGAAGGTATATGCCCGGGATGGTGATTGCCGCGTTCAGGAGTTCGCTGAACGTCCAGCCGAAATAGTCCGCGCCGAACAGCCACATCACGGCAGCCTGAAAAGCCGAGTTCATCACGGGATGCTTGTTGTAGACGCCTTCCTGGCTGAAGGGGCGGGATACACCCGAGTCGACGATGTGCCTGGCGTGCTCGAAGAAGATGAACTCGTCGCCGATGGCGGAGTAGTACCAGTCGCGCAAGTCGTGGATGTTCAGGCCGAGGAAGAGGCCCGTCAGCACGAGCACGGCAACCAGGTCGTCCGGAGCACGGTCACGAGTCCAACGGAGGAGCAGCATATCTGCGAGTCGCACCCGGGGTACGAAGGCAACGGCGAAGGAGGCCAGCGCCAGCAGCCACGGGAGCAGGGTCCAGCCCCAGGTGGAACCGGCCACCAGCAGGGCCAGCAGCATTCCCATCGCCAACGCGCCGGTCAAAACGCCGATGGTGGCGGTGAAAGTGCCCGTCAAGCTTCCGCCCAAAACTTTGTCGGCGGCGAATCCACTGCAAGTGGCGCCATTTGCCTTTCGCTTAGCCCAAAGTCCTGCAGAGCCCAGCGAGAATAGAGCTACACCCAGAGCCAACAGCAGCAGGTAGCCAATGGGGGCCTTCTCGTTGAGCTCGACGGAGAAGTAGAGGCCCAACTGCGCCAGCGCGACGACCACTCCCCCGACCGCGAGAAGATGCGTTGACCATTTCGCAAGAGTGGTTGAAGTTGCGGAGGTTGCCGCGTTCAGACCGGCAATTGCGGGGGAAATTACAGGACGCACGAAAGGGAGAGAGGGCCGTCTGACACCCGGAAGGGAACCAGTTCGCCGCCGTAGCGACCCGGAATGATCGGGCATGGGGTCGGCTACTTCGCTCGAAGGCGGACCAGACGGGAGGCGCGAGCCGCACTGGTTACAGAATTTGTTGACGGCCGGGTTTACGGCGTGGCATGAAGGGCACCGTGGCCCGGCCAGCAACTGTCCGCAACCACCGCAGAAGGCTGACTGGTCCAGGTTTCCGAAACCGCAGGCCTGGCAGAAAAGCATGTCGGGGATAACGAATCCTGCCGGGCGAAGGCGGAGTCAGTTGGGGTTGGTGGTACGGATTGGGTGGCAGGCTGGGGCCGGAAGCGGCTTTGCTTGAGACTAAACGCCGGCCTTGGCCAATAGGCGCTCTTCTTCCCAGGACACCATACGGTCGATGATGTCGTCCCAGTACCCGTCCATGAGGCGCGGGATGCCGTGGAAGGTGTTGTTGCTGCGGTGGTCGGTTACCCGGTCCTGGGGGTAGTTATAGGTGCGAATCTTCTCGGCCCGCTCTGCGCCGCCGACCTGGGAGCGCCGAGCCTGGCTGATCTCGGCGTCGTGTCGCTCCTGCTCGGCCTCAAACAGCCGCGCCCGAAGCATTGCCATGGCCCGCTGCTTGTTCTTGTGCTGTGAGCGTTCGTCCTGGCAGACAACGGTCAGGCCAGTGGGTTCGTACACAATGCGGACGGCGGTGGCGACCTTGTTGACGTTCTGCCCGCCGTGGCCTCCGGCGTGGAAGATGTCGATGCGCAGTTCGCCCTCGTTGATCTTGACCTCCACCTCATCAGCCTCCGGCAAGACGGCGACCGTGGCGGTGGAGGTGTGGATGCGGCCCTGTGCCTCGGTTTCCGGGACCCGCTGGACGCGGTGTACGCCGCTCTCGTACTTGAAGCGGCTGAAGGCCCCCTTTCCCTGGACTTCCAGAACTATCTTGTTGAATCCGCCCACCTCGCTGGGATTGGCGTCCATGACGTCGACTTCCCAGCCACGGTTCTGGGCGTAGCGGCTGTAAGCACGGTAAAGGTCGCGGGCGAACAGACCGGCCTCGTCGCCGCCGGTTCCCGCGCGAATTTCGATAATGACATCCCGGTTGTCGTTGGGGTCCTTGGGAAGCAATGCCGTCCGGAGAGAAAGGGTGAGCGATTCCAGCAATTCGTGGTTTTCTTCGAGTTCCTCTCGGGCAATCTGGGCCAATTCCGCCTCTGTCCCTTCCTGGATCAGCGCCTCGAGGTCGGCTATTTCCTCCAACAGCAGGCGATACTGGCGCGCGATTTCCACCAGTCCTTCTAGGGACGCCCGCTCCTTGGCAAGGGCCTGTACCTTCTCGTAATTGACCACCACCTCAGGGTCGGCCATAGCCGACTCAATCTCGTCGAATCGGCGAACGATGGGGTCCAGTTTATCGATCATCGAGGTCATTGCCTGTCCCTGAGTGTCAACCTGAATATTTCAGATAGATTTATAAATTATATGAAACGCATTTCCACACACGAATTTTAACTCAAAAGAGTCTGGATATACAGTACCAACAGCGACGCAGCGGCGTTCCGAACCGGTGGTGCGGTCAATAAGTTGTCCTCGGTTTGGGGCAGTCGTCCTCGGTTTGGGGTTTTCTCCCTCATCCGAACCTGCTCCCACGTAGGGATAAAATGTGCCAATTTCCCGTGCCTTCGAGAGGATGCAATTCGGGGCTTCGGTCTCAATGTCGGAGTGTCCTCTCGTGGAGATGTAACATTGCGTAACATTTTGTAAAGTTAGTATCAATTGGGCCTTCATTTGCGAGGGGCTCAATTCGGCAGCTCAGGGCGTTCCTTGACAGAACAATTGTACTATTACGGGCATCTCAGGGCAAGAGGGAGTTTCAGCAGGCAAGGGCAATTGCGTTTTATTTCTGGGCACACAAATTGGGCCGGAATAGAGGTGGCGGTGAAATTGACAGTGCTTGCTTGGGTTCTGGGGACTGGGGACTGGGTTCTGTGTGCGACGGCAGACGGGGGTTTGGATTCCCGCCTACGCGGGAATGACAGGTCACTAGGCCTCCGGCGTTTAAAACGCGATTGCCCTGTTCAGCAGGCAAGGTTCCGAAACAAATGGTCAAATCAACAAGGGATACGGGGGTTAGGACTTCCATCTGCGAGCGGTGTGTCGCCCCAGTGAAGGCAAACGGTGCCGAAGCCCATGCGATGGAATTTCACGTCTTCCAGGCCGGATTCCCGCATTATCGAGGCGAGTTCATGGGCGCCGTAGAACCGGTCTACGGACTGGGGCAGGTAGGTGTAGGCGGCGCGGTCGCGAACGAGGAGGGTGGCCACGAAGGGCACAAGGCGGTGGAAGTACATCCGGAACAACCTGGCCTTCAGCCCGGTCTTCATCGGCGAGAGCTCGAGCAGGGCGACGCGCCCCCCGGGCCTGACCACCCGCGCCATTTCGGCGATGGCCTGGCGAACGTCGGGCATATTGCGCAGGCTGAATCCGGCGGTGGCGCAGGCGAAGGCATCTGACTGGAAGGGCAGCGAGAGTGCGTCGCCGACGATAAAGTTGATGTCGGTGAGCCTGCGGCCGGAGGA
Source organism: Dehalococcoidia bacterium (assembly GCA_965261355.1). Classification (GTDB taxonomy): domain Bacteria; phylum Chloroflexota; class Dehalococcoidia; order Lucifugimonadales; family UBA3495; genus VXOI01. Next base: position 2,955,918 of record OZ253464.1, read on the forward strand.
TTTTTTCTTCGCCAGGCCGATCATTTCCGGAAGAAGGTCGAGACCCACGGTATGGCTGCGGCCAGGTTGGTGCGCCAGCTGGAAGGCGAGATCGCCGGTACCAGTGGACACGTCCAGCGCCGGGCCAGGAAGGGCTTCAGTCGCGAGTCTTGCGGTGCGACGTTTCCAACCCCGGTGCATGCCCAGGGTCATAACGTCGTTCATGAGGTCGTAGTAGCCAGCGATGCGGGCGAAGAGGTCGGCAACGTAGCGTTGCCGGGCGGAACCGGTCAGCTCCGCCATAGGAGGCGCATGGGGTGGAGAGTGCGGCTGAAAGGGTTGAGGAGGAGTCCCAGATTTTCCAAAGTAACAGCGCCCAGCAATGCCTGGTCGTCACCCGGCTCGCCAAGCACCACAGGGGAGTAGCCGCGGCCCTGAGGAAGAACCATGTAGCAGTAGGAAATGTTGCGGCTAACGGCTGTGCCGTCTGCCAGCATGAATCGTTCCTCACGATCGGGTTCCAATGCCAGAGATAGCCAGACGTCGTATGGCAGCAGGGAATAGATTGCCCCACTGTCTACCAGGAAATTTACTGTTTCTTCGCGACCTTCCGGGCTTCGCGCTTGCCCTTCCACGAATGTGAGTCCCATCAGTCAGACCTCTTGCCGTACTGCAAGTCCTGGGGCAGTTGCCAATCAATGCCAAGAGACACCAGGACTTTTCCCACCACGTATCGTACAACATCGTCGAGGCCCTGCGGGTTCAGGTAGAAGGCCGGATCGGGCGGCAGGACAACCGCCCCCATGCGGCTGAGGGTGAGCATATTCTCGAGGTGGATGCTGTGCAGCGGCGACTCCCGCGGCACCAGCGTCAGCGGGCGGCGTTCCTTCAGGCAAACGTCGGCGGCGCGCAGCAGCAGGTTGCTCGAGATGCCGTTGGCCAGCGATGCAATGCTGTTCATGCTGGCCGGGACGATGGCCATTCCCGCAGCCGGGTAGCTGCCGCTGGCAATCGGAGCGCGGAGGTCGCTGATGGCGTAGTGGACGAAGGCGGGGTGTTCCTGCCATTCGACCAGCGTCTCGTTGAAGGGGCAGCCCAATTCCTCCTGCCACACCATGCGGGCCGCGTTGGAGCAGACGACGGCGGTGGGCGTATCGCGGCGGAGCAGTTCGTCCACCATCGCGCGCGCCATGATGGAGCCGCTGGCGCCGGAGATACCGACAATGACGGGGCCGGGCATCACAGGGTAACCGCCAGTATGGTGAACACGAACAGCGAAACGGAGATGAGGCTGTTGTACTGGAACATGGGAGAACGCATTTTGGACAAGTCATCGGCTTTTACCAGGCTGTTTTCCAGGGCTAGAAGGGTAACTGCGATGGCCCAGCCGATGAGGTAAAACGCGCCGAGGTCCATCCAGAGGCCTACGGCCAGCAGGGCCGCGGCGGCAAGCAGGTGCATGATGCGGGCAGTCCAGAGGGCGGCGCCTATCCCGAACCGCTTGGCCAGAGAGTTTGTGCCGTATTTCTGGTCGAAGTCGTAGTCGGCGCATCCGTAGATGACGTCGAAGCCGCCAGCCCACATGGCTACGGCGAAGGACAGCAGCATTGGCTCGGGATCGAGTCTTCCGGTGACCGCAATCCAGGCAGCGGACGGCGAAATTGCCAGCGCCCAGCCGAGGAAGAAATGGCAGGCCCACGTGATGTACTTGGTGAACGAATAGAAGACGACGTACAGCGCGGCCACGGGCGCAAGGACCAGGGTCAGGGTGTTGAGCTGCGATGCGGCAAAGAAGAAGACGCCGGTGCCCACGATTGCGAGGGCTGCTATCTCAACCGGTCGGACGAGGCCTTGGGGCAGGTGGCGGCTACGGGTACGCGGGTTCGCGGCGTCTTCCTTGAGGTGGATGATGCGATTGGCGGACATACCGAGGGTTCGTACCCCGGTGAGCGCCACGGTAATCCAGATGAAAACGCTCCATCCCGGCCAGCCGCTGCCACCGGAGTCGACGGACGCCAGCATCATTCCGATGTAGCAGAAAGGAAGGGCGTAAAGGGATTCCCAGATACGGACAACGCCGAGATACCGGGGAATCCGGACGAACGGGGAGCGGATAGCTTCGGCGGTTTGCATCGTTGGGCGCCAGCTTCAGGAGATGCAGTAGCTGGCCCACTTACGGTCGACCAGCTCCTTGATTTCGGGGCTCATCACTACGTCTGGCGGCCACTCCCTCGTGCGCCCCCCTTCCTCGGGCAGCTTGATGGTGGCGTCGATACCGACCTTGCTACCGAACTTGGGCATCGGCGAGGCGTGGTCGAGGTCGTCGATCGGTCCCGTGGTGAAGACGAAGTCGTTGACTGGGTCCATGTTGTTGGTTACCCGCCAGGCGACCTCGGAGATGTTCTGCACGTCGACGAAGTGGTCGACAACGATGATGCCTTTGACGAGGCTCATCAGTCCCATGCCCCAGAGGCCGTGCATCACCTTGCGAGCCTGGCCGGGGTATTCCTTCTTCACCGACACGATGACGAGGTTGTGGAATACGCCCTCTGCGGGCATGTTCATATCCACGACTTCCGGCAGGATGGTCCGGATCATCGGCATGAACATCCGCTCGGTTACCTTGCCCATCCAGTAGTCTTCCATGGGCGGGCGGCCAACTATCGTCGCCGGATAGATGGGCCGGTTGCGGTGGGTGATGCAGGTGACGTGAAACACAGGGTAGTCGTCAGGCATTGAGTAGTAGCCAGTGTGGTCACCGAAGGGCCCCTCGCTGCGCTGCTCGTTGAGCAGGACATGTCCCTCGAGCACGATTTCCGCTTCCGCTGGCACCATCAGGTCGCTGGTGCGCGCTTTTGCCAGCGCCACGCCTTCCTCGCGGAGGAAACCGGCGACGACCATCTCGTCCATGTCCGGCGGAAGGGGCGCAGAGCCGGTCCAGATAGTTGCCGGGTCGCCGCCCAAGGCAACCGCGACATCAAGCCGGTCCAGGCCGAGCTGCCGCCCGATGCGTTCGTGGTGCGCGCCGACCTTGTGGGTCTGCCAGTGCATGCCGGTGGTGCAGCGGTCATAGACCTGCAAGCGGTAGGTTCCGTAGTTCTGCACTCCGGTCTCGGGGTCGCGGGTGATGACCAGCGGGAGGGTGATGTACTGGCCTCCGTCCATGGGCCAGCAATGGAGGATGGGGAACTTGAACAGGTCGACGTCTTCGCCCTGGAGCACCACGTCCTGGCAGGGCGGGTTGGTGACCGTGCGCGGCCGGAAGGATGCGAGGCTGACCAGTTGCCCGAGGGTGCGCAGCTTGTTGGCCAAACCTTCCGGAGGGCCCTGGACCATGTTGAGGATTCCCTGTACGCGTTCGGCGACCTCGTCCAGCCGTTCGACGCCCAGTGCCCATGCCATGCGTCGGTCGGAGCCGAACATATTGATGAGTACCGGTGTGTCATATCCCTGGGGGTTTTCGAAAAGCAGAGCCGGCCCGCCCGACTTTATGACGCGGTCGGCAATTTCCGTTATTTCCAGGCGGGGGTCGACCGGCGCAGTGATGCGGCTCAGTTCGCCCTTCTCTTCGAGGAAAGTTATGAAGTCCCGTAGGTTTCGAAAGCTCATATTTGCGGCCGCAAGGGAACGAAGCAGTAGCGAATGGATAGTACGGAGGGGATGCGTTGCACAATTCTAGCTGGAAAAGGAGGGGGGTTCAATCGAACCCGGCATCAGAAGTCGCAGCGCAGAACACAATTGCCCCTGCATGCGGGCGGCTGCAAAGAGGCCTGAAGTAGAGGAAAGGCAGCCGGGGCGCAGCTAGCGCCCCGGGCTGGGTTAATTCTCTGGATCAGAAGCCGGAGGAAGACTCGGCGCGCATCCGGCTGAAACAGTCGCTGCAGTAAACGGGACGGTCACCTCGGGGGCGGAAAGGCACCATGGCGTCGTTGCCGCATTCGGCGCATACGATGGGGTACATTTCCCTGGGTCCGTCCTGATACATACCGCCGCCGCCACCACCACCACCACCGCCACCACGCTGCTCGCTGCGGCGAACGGCACGGCAACTTCGGCACCGCTTGGGCTCATTACCGAACCCGCGAGCCTGGAAGAATTCCTGTTCTCCGGCGGTAAAAATGAACTCCGCGCCGCATTCCACGCAGATCAGAGTCTTGTCCGACAGTGCCACTGGTGACCTCCTTAGCATTCAAGCACAAGGGCCAAAGTTTGCGGCCCGAGCGGGAGGCCAGCCAACGAAGGTATGGGGATACCATGACCGGTTAACGCTGGATTCCCTGCATCTGACTGTTCGATATGTGCTTGAAGCTACATTATAACTACTGACGGTAGATATGCAAGCAAAATCGGGATATTTTGCTAATTATGAACGATTTCGTAACATTCAGGCGGAATTGTTGACTGAACGGGTAAACGCTCCATTTGCACCCGAAGCGGGCATCTTTCAGGCCATGTCGCTACCGGCATTGTCTCGAACGAGGAAGCAGGACGATGCCTTAAAGACGGCCCAAAGCCTGTGCCCTTTTTGGATTTCCATCTCTTCAAGGGACGCTCCGGTGACGTGGCACTGCAGCGGGATTCCGCAATCCAGCTCGACCGTGTAGCCGGGAGGCCTAGCTTCGATGCCGGTAACCGTTCCTGGTATGCGGTTGCGTGCCGAAGTCCCTACGGGCTCGTGCGAGGAAAGAATAATGTCGGAGGCTCGTATCCCCACGGTCACCCATTCATCACCATCCGGGCCGGCCGGGCCGCTGTCGATGGGCGTCTCCAGGAAGATGGTCCGGCCACGTCCAAGAACCGACAGACGCATGGTGCCGTCGCGAGGGTGGCGCGACGCCACTCTCATGCGGAGCAGGTTTTCCACGCCGACCAGGCGAGCCACCGCGGCCTGCCCCGGCTGCCCCAAGATATCGACGGGAGCGCCCCGGGCGATGGCTCGCCCGCCGTCAATGACCTGCACTTCGTCGCCCAACGACAGCGCCTCCTCTCGGTCGTGGGTCACCAGGACCACGGGGGCCGGGCTGCGGGCCAGAATCGAACGCAATTCCTGCCTGACGGTGCGTCGCAGACCCACGTCCAGCGCCGCGAAGGGCTCGTCAAGGAGGAGCAGCCTCGGTTCGGTTGCCAGCGCGCGCGCCAGGGCCACACGCTGCTGCTGACCTCCCGACAGCTCCCAGGGGTAGCGCTCCTCCAGCCCCCTGAGTTCGAAGTTTTCCAGAAGACCCGATACCAGGTGATTGGGCCCGCCGTTCTGTCGCTCCTGAAGGCCATAGGCAACGTTGCGGAGGACATTGAGGTGAGGGAAGAGGTGGTACTGTTGCGTCAGGTAGCCGATCCGGCGTTGGTGAGGAGGGAGCCAGATGCCAGCTTCGCTGTCGTACATCGGCAGACCGTCGACCTCCAATCTTCCGGCAATGGGCCGGAGCAGGCCTACCATGGAGCGCAGGGCGGTGGTCTTGCCCGCCCCGGAGGGTCCGAACAACACCAGGACTTTGCCGGGTTCCACTTCCCACTGCAGCCGCAACTCGAAGTCGCCGACGAGGCAGTGCAGCCAGCCCTGGAAAGCGGGAGGGTCGAACGGTTCGGTCAAAGCCGGCCGCTCCACCGGCGTCGCGACGCCAGGGTCAGGACCGCCAGCGCCAGGATGGAGACTGCCAGCAGGAGCGCCGAGAGTGCCAGCGCGCTGTCGAGGCTGGTCTCCATTGCCGTCATTATCGCGAGGGGCATCGTCTGGGTTTCGCCCAAAAGGTTGCCGGCAAACATCATTGTCGCGCCGAATTCCGACAGGGCCCTTGCCCATGAAAGGCCCAGACCGGTGATGATCGATGGACCTGCCAGCGGCAGGGTTATCTGCCTGAAAGTCTGAAGGGGCGTAATGCCCAACGTCTGCGATACTTCCTCGTAGTCGCGGGCAACCGACTGAAAGCCCAGCTTGGCGGACCTGATGTAGAAAGGGGCGGCGACGAAAATCTGAGCGAAAACCACAGCAGTGGAAGTGAAGGAAATGTCGATTCCGGCGCTGTCCAGCCAGCCGCCTATGAGGCCGCCGCGCCCGAAGGCCATCAGCATCGCCACGCCTGCGACCACCGGCGGCAGCACGATGGGCAGTTCGACCATGCCGTCAACCAGCCGGGCCACACGGCTTTCGCTGCGAGCTAGGGCGTAGGCGACGGGCGTGCCCGCAGCGATGACCACGACCAGGGCAATGACGCTGGTCACGATGGACAGCCGCAGGGCGGTCAGGGCAAGTTCGCCGGTAACGGCGCTCCACAGGTCTTCCTGCTGACCGGCCTTTACCAGCAACGCCAGAATTGGAAGTCCGATGAAGAGGACGTACAGGGTGCCTGCGGCTCCTCCCAGCGCAACACCTGGGCCGCCGTACCAGCGGCGCGCCAAGTCGCCTGGACCGGCGATACGGCGTGTCCAAGGTGATCTAGGGAGCATCGAAACCGTAACCAGCCAGGATGTCCTGGGCGGTTGGGGAAAGCACGAATTCCACGAATCTTGCGGCCACTTGCGCCTGGCCGCCTCCCTTCACCACAGCAATGGGGTACACGGCGCGGACTTCGCTGGCTTGCCTGGGGAGGGGTAGTTCCCTGGCCGTTCCGGTGGCAACGGCGGTAAGCGCCCCCGGACGGTATACGATGCCTGCGTCCGCCTGTCCGAGGATGACTTTTTGCTCCACGAACTTCACGCTGGTCTCCTCGGAGACGACGTTGTCCAGGACCCGAGCCTCGAAGTCCGGACCCAATCCGGAGTCGGAAGCCGACAGCCGGTTTAGGAGCAGCCTTGCATAGTGGCCGGCCGGCACGCTTTCATGGGCAAGGACCAGCTTCACTCCCGCTGTGGCAAGGTCGTCCACCTGCCGGATGTCCGATTTCGAATTGGCTATTACTGCCAGGCGAGCCAGGGCGAAAGTCTGTCTTCTGCCAGCTATCAATCCTGCTTCATCAGCCAGGGACATTTGCGCTTCGTCGGCGGAGGCGAACACATCGGCCCTGGCTCCAAGCTCCATCTGGGACCGCAGTCGCTGGCTGCCAGCGAAGTTCAGCTTGACCTCAATATCCGGGTTTTCTTCCTCGAACTCTGCTGCAATATCCGTGAAAGCATCAGTGAGGGAGGCGGCAGCGAAAACGGTAATGGTGGCGTTTGCATTGCCTCCGCCGCACCCTACAGCCATCCACATGATCAGGGCAGCGAGTAACGCCAGTGCGCAATGGCCGGAATGGAGTTCAAGGTGCGTCGACATCAGTTAGCAGGCCAAGAGATGCGGCACCTGCCAAGCAAATAGATTGACGGTACCGCGGTGAAATCTAGCTGAGAACGATGCGGTTTGTAAAGCCGGGAGCTTTAAGAAGAAGCCGTCTGCCTTGACGCGCAAGGGTGGCTGGGTTGTAATTGCGGGAGTCCCTTGGATATGGAGGTTTGATATGGCGCTAGTGCGCTGCGTAACGGAAATGGGAATGGGAGTCGATGTTCACGGACGGGACTACACAACCGCCGCCCAGAGGGCCGTCTTCGACGCCATCCATCACAGCAGCCTTGGCTTCCAGAGGATGCTGGGCAAGACCGCGGATGATATGCGGGTGGACGTTACCATAGGCGTGCCGAATCCCGGCGCCGTGGACAAGGATGCGGTGCTTTCGGTATTGCCGCACGGCACAGGGCACTGCGAGGCGGTGGCCGGAGGCCTGGAGGTTCCGAACGAGAGAGGAGACGATGCGCTGGTGATAGCCAACGCGGTGGTGATAGTGAGCTTCGACGACGGTAGCTAGCTGCTGCAACGGCACGACACCCTACCGGAAGGCCCGGGCTTGACGCCCGGGCCTTTTTTGTCGTCTTTCTGCCGCCCAGAAGGGCCGACCATGCAATGTGAGGCGTTCTTCATAATATCCATATAAGAAATATATCGTATTGCTATATCTCTTTGATATCGTTAATGCAGATTGTACATATATGGTCTGGAGATGATGCCATGGTCGCTTGGAAGAATGATATCGACGGAGCCGGTGATGCGTCCCCTGAGCGAGGTGGATATCTCAGGGCGGCCGTGTTCTTCGCCGTGGTGTTGATACTGGCGACGATTTTAATTGCATCCAAGGAGGAAAGCACTGCGAACGCGGCGTCCTCGATCTCCGGAGATTCTGAGTCGCTTTGGATTGCGAGCGAGGAACAGGCGAATATCCATTTCTGGAGGCAGGTCACCGGCCCAATGTTGGCTGACGATTGGAATGTGCCGGCGTTCAAGTTGTGGGAAGGCGAACCCGTAGCACAGGAGTCGGTGCCCGTGATCGGCCCCGACTCGGCGGACACTTCCGACAACGGCGGTAGCTCCGATGAGTTGAAGGAGGGCGACACGGCGTCCGAGGAAAGCACGTCTCCGCTTCACCTCAGGACGTATTAGGCGGTCGTCGAGCCCGGCGCCAAATGTTGAATTGACAAAAAAGGGGCAGCTTCCGGCCACGGTGAGCCGGACCAGCCTGGACTACAAGGGACCTTCAACAACATGTTCGCAGCCGCCGGGGGACACCTGCGCGACAAGCGTTGCCGCCCTCTCCCAGAGGCTAGGCCGAACGCAAACGCTTCAAGCGGAAGCACAGGCAGGCTGTGCGGGTACACGGCGGGACCGTTATAGCCGCTTTCATTCGCGGGATGCAGTACAAGGAAACAAATGCCTGGAAGGAGGTATAGCGATGGCGCAGCAGAGAAATGAGGAAGAACCCTCGAGAGTTCAGACGTTGAAGGACAGGGTTGCCATCGGCGTGATGGTGACGGTTCCGGTCGCCATGGCGGTAGCGGTGGCGGTGACGTTTGCCTTCCAGGGCTTTGACGAAGCTCTCCTTGAAGTGTTCTCCAACGGCATGCTGTACATGCCGATGTAGGTTGCGCAGGCCGCAAGGTCCAGCTTCATGCGCGTTTCTACAGCCGGACTCCCGGCGGCTTGGTATGCACCAGATCGGGTAGGCGAACATCGGTTGCAGTAGCGGCTGCAAGCGTCCGCCGTTTCAGAAGGTTTTACTTCCACGAGGTGAAGTCATGGTAGCGATGAAGATTTGGCCCGGGGCATTCAAGACCGGCATGGGGGGAGGTGGAGGATTACTGCGATGGGCTTTTTTGGCGCCGGCCATTGTCGCGCTGGTGCTCGTGATATTTGCAACTGCGGAGGGCAGCACGGTCAATGCAGCGCAGTTGGTTGGCCCCGAGGGGGAACTGTTGTCAACGTATGCCGACCGTGGAGGGGGCGAACTCCACGGGGCGGACGGTTCGGAGCGAGTGCCGATAGCGTCCGACGGTCCCCCGGTAGCAGGGCAAAATTCCGGGGCATGGCCCGAAACCGAATGGACCCATCCCCCTGATGACGACTGCTGGCTTAACGTGTGGTCTGCGAAGATGATGGTTGGGGAGGGATCCAAATCGACGTTAACTTACACGGGATACATACCCAGCCTCGCGCCGGGCATTGGACATCTAAGTCCCGACACGTTCGACTATCGGGGCAAGGGATACGTTGTAGAGGGCCTATTTCAACAGGCCATGACCGGAGGAGATACACAGTTGGTGCTCGTGGCGGATAGGCCATTGCCGCATCACCTGCTCCTTTCTGTCGGCAAGGACCGGTTCTTCGTTCTCGTGGCCAAGGTCACAGGCCGGAACAAAAGCACATACATGTGGATTCTGGACACCGACATGGGCTGGAGTGCGGGAGACATAATATATGCGGTCCTGGCGGAGACAAAGTACGGAGAGCCTGGACCGAAAGAAACAAATCTGCCTGATGCCTGAAGACCCAAGGCTAGCCGCCAGACAAAGCCGGACGCCGGGACCAGCTAGCCGTCAGAAAGCTTGGACCGAGCCAGCATCAGCAGTTCGTCCAAGCGGCGCTCACGGTCCGTACCGGACACCGCCAGGCGCACAAGACCATTCTGCTCGATGAAGAACAGGCCGGAGGCTTCCTCGTTTCCGATTCGGTCGTTGAAGACGCCGCTGGCCTCCGGCTCGCCGGGCCCGGTTTCGCCCCGGCTCACAAGGTCGGCGCGAATCGCATCGAGGGCTGACAGAGCTTGCTCTCTGTTCTCGAACAGGACCAGACTCTGCAGCACCCGGAAGTCGGGCCCTTCCAATTCCACCAGCGCCGACGGGCCGTCCAGCGATTCCTGCTCGGAGGTAGACACCACGCTGACGGCAGCATCAGCGAAGTCTTCGGGAGCCAGGAGAAGGGTCCGGGGGTCCGCCGTTATCGCGGAGTCGCAGGCGGCCAGCAAAAGCCCGGCGAGGACAACGAGGGCCACTGCAAAAGCCTTGGATCCACGGGCGAAGAATTTCTTGGGGCGGATCAATGCTGGTGGTTGTGGCTGTGCCCAGGTGCACCCCAGCCACCCGCGCCGGGGGTGTGGACGCTTAGAACGTCGCCCTCTTCCACGTCGATGATTTCCTTGCCGGCAAGCTGCACTTCCTCGACACCGCCGCGCAGCAGCACATTCTCGCCTGGCTCGCCATGGTGGCCGCCGTGGTAGCCGGGCGGCGGAAGCCTGCGCCGCTCAGACATCAGGGTGACCCGGGCCGGGGCCAGGAACTCCACCTCGCGCACCACGCCGTCGCCGCCGCGGTACAGGCCGTCGCCCCCGGACCCGCGGCGCAGGGCGTACCGGCGCAGCCGCAGCGGGAAGGCGAACTCCATTGCTTCGATGGGGGTATTCATGGTGTTGGTCATGTGAGTCTGGATGCCGGAAATGCCGTCCTTGTCGGGGCGGGCGCCCATTCCCCCGGCGATAGTCTCGTAGTAGACATAAGGCTTGTCGCGGACCGGGTCGTGGCCGCCGATGATCATGTTGTTCATAGTGCCCTGGCTGGCCGCCGGAATGACCTCCGGCAGAGCCTGCGCCAGCGCGCCGAACAGGACGTCGGTGATGCGCTGCGATGTCTCCACGTTTCCGCCGGCAACTCCACGCTGCGGTTGCGGGTTGACCAGCGTGCCCTCGGGCGTGTTGATGTGCAGAGGCCGCAGACAGCCCTGGTTGGCAGGGGCCTGTTCCTGCAGCAGGCAGCGCACCACGTACAGGCAGGCTGACACGGTCACAGCCTCCGGCGCGTTGATGCAGCCGGGACGCTGGGGCGAAGTGCCGGTGAAGTCTATATCCATCTCGTCGCCGGAAACCGTGATGGTTACGGCGATGGGCACCAGCTCCTGGGTCAGGCCGTCGTCATCCATATAGTCGAGGACGCTGTACACGCCGTCGGGGATATCCTGGATGGTCCGGCGGGTGACGCGCTCCGAGTAGTCGAGGAGTGCCGCCATGTGCTCGGCGGTTTCCTCGACTCCATATCGCTCGAAGAGCTCGCGCATCCGCTGCTCACCCACTCGGATGGAGGCTGTCTGCGCGGCCAGGTCGCCCTTGCGTTCGTCGGGCGTGCGGGAGTTGCGGCAGATGAGCTGGATGACGTCGTGGTTCAGGCGCCCACCCCGTGCCAGCTTGATGGGCGGGATGATGGTACCTTCCTGGTACAGTTCGGTGGACAGAGGCAGGGATCCGGGGGTCATGCCCCCTACGTCGGCGTGATGGCCGCGGGCGGAAACGAAGGCGGCCAGTTTTTCCCGGCCCTTCTCTCCGGCGTAGACCGGGGCCACCATGGTGATGTCCGGCAGATGAGTGCCGCCGAGGTATGGGTCATTGAGGATTACGATGTCTCCCGGGCGCAGCGCATTGGGGAACACCTCGAGCGCCGCCCGCACCGAAGCGGGCATCGCGCCGAGATGCACCGGCACGTGGGCGGCCTGCGCCACCATGTTGCCCTCGGGATCAAACATCGCGCAGGAGAAGTCGCGGCGTTCCTTGATGTTGGGTGAATAGGCCGTGCGCTGAAGGGCGACACCCATCTCCTCGGCTACCGATTCGAACATGCTCTTGAAGACTTCCAGGCTGACTGGGTCAACGGGCATAGGGCACCTCTGTCGTAGCGAGCTATTTGCCGGACAATTCGGCCAGGATGTCGCGGGTCGCAACTCCCCCGTGCGAGGCCAGTTGAAAGAATTCCACGGACATAATCTCTTCCATGTATTCTACCGGCAGCTGCGTGAAGGGGCCGTCCCTTTCTATCTGGGTGCGATGTCGTTCCAGCGATTCCTTCTTGACGGCCACGTACCGACCGACGTCAAGGGTCGTTGTAACCTCGTCGTCCGGCGTTCCCAACGCCTCAGTGTCGTCGGCTGAAAAAGGCGGGCGCAAGTCCAGTTCCATCATCTTGTTCCACATGCTCTGGAACAAGCTGCGGGGGAAACATACGTAATAGAGCAGCGGACCGTTCTGGTCGCGGCAGTGCTCCACGGCTGCTTCGGTGCGCTGGCAAATGGTGACGTGGTCGGGGTGGCCGTACCCGCCGGTCGGGTCGTGGGTGATCACGATGTCGGGGCGCAGTTCGCGGATGACCGATTCCACCTGCCGGACAACGGCTTCTGCGGGCGCCTGGTAAAGGCTGCGTGGGTGGTCGTTGTCATCCCAACCCGGCATTCCGGAATCGCGGTAGTTGAGGAACCGGACGTCCTGAATGCCAGTCAGGTCCATTGCCGCCCGGAGCTCGCCCTGCCGCACCGACGGCAACGTCTCGGGCGTGGCAAGCTCCGGGTCGCTTATCTCGCCCACGTCGCCGTTGGTGGCGCAAATCAGCGTCACGCGGTGCCCGCCGTCCGCAAGCGCCGCCAGCGTTCCGCCGCAGCCGAACCCCTCGTCATCCGGGTGCGCGAAGACGGCAAGGACTGTGAGGAAAGATCGGGAATCTTCGGTACTCAACAAGAATGCTCCAGGAGGGGATCAGGCCATGGTCAGTAGCAGGTTGCCGTAAGCGTCAATCTCGCCCTGCCAGCCGGGCGGAACGACGGTGGTTGTGTCCATCTGCACCACGAGGGCCGGGCCGGATATGCGGTTGCCCATGGCAAGAAGGTCGCGATCGTACAACGGCGTTTCCATCTCTCCCTCGCGAAAGACAACGCCGACAGAGGAGATCTGTGCGCCGGAAGCTTCGGACCCATGAGGCGTTTCGAGCTGCAGGTCCGGCTTGTCCACTGCGAGGTTCAGCTTAAGTCGGAGGTTGACGATCTCGACGGGCTCGGCACGGTCGGCATATCCAAAGCGCTGCAGGTGGGCCCGGTAGAAGCTATCGGATATGGCGCGGCCCAGCCCACCGGTGGTGCGGGAGGCCCGGGAGGAAGGATAGTCTACGGTCAGCTCGAAGGACTGGCCGACATATCGCACGTCCAAGAACCGGCGTGCCGTCATCCGTTCGGCTGGCAGACCTTCCTGTTCCAGCTCGGCGCGGGCCAGGCCCTCCATTCCATGGAACTCTTCTTCGAGCCGCGTACGGTCGAGGTCGTTGCCTCGCAGCATCACGGTTCGGGAGTAGTCTTTTACCACGTCGGCAATGGCGACGCCGAGGGCTGACAGGATGCCGGGCCGCGCTGGGATCAGCACCCGAGGGATGCCCAGTTCCCGCGCCAAGTCGCAGCCGTGAACCGGCCCGGCGCCGCCGAAGGGAACCAGCGTGAAGCTCCGTGGATCGTAGCCGCGCTCCAGCGAAATGGAGCGAATGGCCCGTTCCATGTTGGCGTTCACCACCCGAAGAATGCCCAGCGCCGCCTGCTGCTCGCTGAGGGCAAGGTTGCGGGCCAGGTGCGCCATCAACTCCTGCGCCCTCGGCAGGTCGAGAGTCAGACGACCGCCGAGGAAGTGGTCAGGGCGGAGCCGCCCCAGCAGCAGGTTGGCGTCCGAAACCGTGAGCTGATCGCCTCGGCCGTAGCAGGCCGGTCCCGGGTCTGCGCCCGCAGACTGTGGGCCCACGGTCAAGGCACCGCCGGTGTCGACACGCGCTATGGAACCTCCGCCGGCGCCCACGGTGTGAATCTCGATCATCGGCACGCTGATGGGGTATCCGCCGACATTCGAGCTACCGGTCTCCTTGATGCGCCCGGGGCAGAGGGACACGTCGGTGGAGGTGCCGCCCATGTCCAGCGTGATGATGTCTGGGTAACCCGCCTGCTCGGCGACGTGGAAGGCTCCGACGACGCCACCCGCCGGGCCGCTCAGGATGGTGCGCACCGGCTGTTCCGATGCCAGCCGCGCCGTGATGCTGCCGCCCGACGATTGCATAATACGCAGGCCTTCGCCCAGGGACTGCTCCAGCTCGCCGAGGTAACGGCTCATCACCTGACCGACGTAGGCGTTTACCACCACCGTGCTGGTGCGTTCGTACTCGCGGAACTCGGGTAGTACGCGGGACGAGAGGGAAATGAATGGCGCCGGTTCCATCTTGCGCAGCGCCTCGTACACCATCTCCTCGTGGACAGGGTTCAGGAATGAGAACAGGAATGAGACGGCAACCGCGTCTGCCTGCGATTGCCTGATGAGCTCAATCAAGGCTTCCACGGCGTCGGGCTGCAGGTCTTCCAAGATTGCGCCGGTGAAGTCGACCCGTTCTGTCAGACCGAAGCGCAGTTCCCATGGGGCCAGGGCCGGGGCGCGGTCCTGCTCGAGGTTGTACAGCTCGGCGCGGCTCTGACGCCCGATCTCCAGCACGTCTTCGAATCCCATCGTTGTGACGAGGGCGGTGCGTGAGCCCTTGCCTTCCAGCAGGGCGTTGGTGGCCACGGTGGAGCCGTGCACGAAGTCGGTGCTGTTCCTGTCGACGCCGACCTCGTCCACTCCCTGCACGATGCCCAAGGACGGGTTCTGGGGAGTAGAGGGGAGCTTGTGAACGGAGAGGCGGCCGTCCTGCAAAACGGCGACATCGGTAAAGGTGCCGCCTACATCGATTCCAACCACGGTTCGGGGCATGAAAATACAGCCTCGTCAGTCGTCCAGAGCGATGCGGAGGCGCTTGTTGATGCGGCCCTTGCTCTCGTGGCCCACCACGCGGATGCGTCCTACCTCTGTGGTGTTGTTCACGTGGGTTCCGCCGTCGGCCTGGACGTCGAGGCCCTCGATATCGATGGTGCGCACCTCGCTAATGTTGGCAGGCAGGAGGTTGATCTTGGTACGGATGAGGTCAGGAATCTGCTCAGCTTCTTCGCGAGCCAGGTTGGCAACCAGCACGTTTCGGGCTGAGGCCACCTCTTCGTTGATCTTGGCCTCCACCTCTTCGGCGAAGTCGGCGGTCATGCGCTCTAACTCGAAGTCCATGCGGGCCTCGCCGGGCTGCATGTTCCCGCCTGTGACCAGCGAACCATAATCGCGCCAGACGACGCCGCAGAGGATGTGCAGGGCGGTATGCGTGCGCATGAGCTGGTAACGACGTTCCCAGTCGATGCGCCCGGCGACCCGGCTGCCGGTCCCGGGCCTGTCGCCGTCTATCAGGTGCAGCAGCAGTCCGCCGTCCCGCTTGATTCCGGTGACCGAGTACCGCCGCCCGTCTGCCGTCAGCACTCCTATATCGCTCGGCTGTCCGCCCCCGCCGATGTAGAAGGCGGTCCGGTCCAGGGCGACACCGGAATCGAGCACGTCGGTGACGGTGCCCTCAAACTCCTGCATGTAGCTGTGCTGGTGGAACAGCAGTTCGGTCATTTCATACGCTCCAGAGGCAGGCTGTATTATATCAGACGGTCGAATGGAGGCTGCGAGCGCCCGGGTTTATCAGTCCCGCAGGTCGAGATGTGCCACGGGGGCACCAATTGGCCTATAATGGCTCTCCAATTGCCCATTGCCGGACTGGCAGCAATTGATTTTCGGGAGGCCTGTGAGGCCAGAAATCAGGGGCGGACGATGAAGATTTCTTGTTTGCAGGAAAACCTAAGCAGAGGCCTAGGCGTGGTGGGACGGGCGGTTGCCAGCCGGGCCACGCTGCCCGTTACCCAGAACGTGCTGCTGGCCGCCGACCAGGGCATGCTGCGGCTGTCGGCTACCAACTTGGAAATCGCCATGACAACCTGGATTGGCGCGATGGTGGAGGAGGAGGGGTCAGTCACAGTCCCGGCCCGCCTTCTGGCTGATTTCGTAAATTCACTGAGCAACGACCGGATAGACATCGAGATTGAACAGGGCTCCCGGGTCCTGCAGATCAAATCGGGGCGTTCGCAGGCCAGTATCAACGGGACAGACGCCTCCGAATTTCCGCCCATCCCCACCGTGGAAGATTCCGTGGTTGCGCAAGTGGACCCTTCCACCCTGCGGGGCGCCATCGGACGGGTTGCCTTCGCGGCTGCCACCGAGGAGTCGCGGCCGGTGCTCACCGGCGTGGAAATGAAGCTGCGGGAGGGCAGGTTCACCATGGCCGCCGCCGACGGGTTCCGGCTGGCGGTGCAGCACGGCGACCTGACCCAGTCGACGCCGGAGGAGATGAGTGTAATCGTACCGGCGCGGACGATGAACGAACTCAACCGATTGCTGGGAGACCACAGCGATCCTGTGGACATTATGCTGACGCCTCAGAAGGGGCAGGTGATGTTCAGGCTGCATGGCGGCGACACGGTGGAGATGGTGTCGCAGCTGCTGCAGGGCACCTTCCCCAACTACGACCAGCTGATTCCCCAGGGCTACACAACCCGGGCGATTCTCGATTCGCAGTCCACTCTCCGGGCGACGCGCACCGCTGCGATATTTGCTCGGGATGGCTCCAACATCATTCGCATGCACGTCATGCCAAATCAGGAAGACGACGCGACTGGCGGCCGACTTCTGATTTCAGCGCGCTCGGAGGAAATTGGCGACGACCAAGACGAGGTCGACGTGGTCGAGTTGGAGGGCGAAGAAGGCAAGATCGCCTTCAACAGCCGCTACCTGCTGGACGTGCTGTCGGTTTTGGACCGGGGCCAGGTGGCCATCGAGACGACTACATCGTCCAGCCCCGGAGTGTTCAAGCCCACCGACAACGACGACTACATCCACGTCGTCATGCCAATGTTCGTGCAATGGTAGTAAAATTGTCGAGTTTCGGATCGACAACGACGGTAATCGTCACGTCTTCTCGGATCGCCTCGACCCGCACGCCAAAGACCCCTAACAGGGCCCGCTTTCCGTCGAAGTCCAAATTCGCCAGCTTGGGCTCCAACTGCCGGCAATAGTCGGCGATGCGGTCGCGAATTTCGGCCGCACTGTCGCGCATCCGTTGCTGTTCCTCCAGAGCGGAAAGCAGTTCCCGTTTCGCATCACATAGCGCCTTTACAGGTCCGATTTGGCGCTCCAGAATGTCCTGGTCAATGTTGCCCTTGCCGCGCAGCTGCAGTAGCCGGCCCTGCTCATCCTCCAAGTCCCGTATCTCACGTTTGAGAGAGGGGATCGCATCGGCGGTATCCCCAATCTGCCGAAGGATATGATCCTCAAGCTCCGATGCGAGAACGGACGGGTCCATCACCACACCGGACACCCTGCAATGGACATACTCCTCCAACTCGTCTGCAGGGATATACCGGGCTTTACAAGTGGCTGGCTGGAGAGAAGTCGGTGTGGTTGCCCGACACCGGTAGTAGCGATACTTCCCGCTGAGGCAGGAACCCACAACGGGACTGCCACACCAATGGCACTTCACGAAACCCGTCAGGACATACCGCTTGTCCGAACGTGTAGCCGCCGCCTGCCGGCTTGCCAACCGCTCCCGCACCAACTCAAACAGTTCCTTGGAAATCAGCTCGGGGGTGTAGCCCTTAATGGGGATCACTTCCGAGGCCGGGTTCGGGGTCACCTCCCGTTTCGACCCCTTCACTTTCCGGTACCGGTTCTCCCCATAAAACTGCACCCCGGTGTAAGCCGGGTTCTCCAAGATCCTCTGGATCCCCAGGGGATGCCACCTACAGTTTCTTTTTGTGGGGATGTTCAGGTTGTTCAGCCTCACAGCGATCTGGTACCTGCTGACTCCCTCGGACGCCCACCTGAATATCAAGCAAACCACAGCGGCTTCCGCGTCGTTGATGACGCGAATTTTATTCGCCCGGTCGTAGTCGTAGCCGTAGAGGCCAGCCCCGGTGCCGTTGGGAAGGCGTCCAGACCTTGCCACGGCCGCCTTCCCGGTGCGGGTCCGTTCGATGAACCGTAGTCGTTCCTGCTGACCGGCAAATCCCTGAACGTACAGGATCAGTCTGCCTTCAGGAGTATCCTCCAGGTTGCCCTGGACGAAGACCAGTTCCACCCCATGCTTACGCAGCTCGTCCATCAGAACCAGGGCGTGCAACGGGTCCCTTGACCACCGGTCCAAGTGGTGGACGAAAACAGCCGCCACGACGGATGTCCGGGCTACCGCCATCAGCCTGTCAAGCTCCGGTCGTTCAAGCTCCGCTGCTGTATAGGTTTCACGGAAGATGTGCCGTTCCTCCACACAGTAACCCTTGGCCTCAGCCTGGCCCCGGCACGACTCCTCCTGGGACTGGAGAGACGTCCCGTCCTCCTGTCCGTGAGTGCTGATACGGACGTAACAGGCGGCACGAGGCCGGCCGCAGTTAGGGCAAATCCGCGGTCCGGCAGGCGACCCGAATCCAACCAGCAGCTCGGGGGCAGCGTCAGCCGCTGGTGCCGTGGGCAGGGAGGTCTGAGAATCGCGCCGGCTGTCATAGTCCAGTTTCAGGCGGCGACAAACCGCCAATTCAGGATTCAGCATACCCATGGTGATTCCTCCGTTCGAATAGATAGCAGAGACACCAAGTGGAATTGGCGCCGACCCTGAGCCGGCGCCGTTGACGGGACATCTAGCCCATCGCTGTTGCGACCTTCGCCGGGGCCTCCACTGCCGCCATCGCGCCTCCCGCGAGGGGACAAGGCACCAGGGGCTGAAGGACAGGAGTGGCTGCCGCTGGAGGGTCGTCCGAATCGGAACCGGAAAGGCTAGCCAGATACCATCGCAGTCTCGCTCCGCCATCGCTCCGGAAGGAAAGCTTCAGCTCCCCGCGGAACGAGTGAGCTCGCCGGCGCCGGGGACCATCAACTCGGCCCGATCCGGTTCCGCGACATAGCCGACCACTGGAAGAGGGAAAGGAATCGGGGCCATTGCCCCTTCCGGCAGGAGTTGTCTTGCCGTTCCTGGATGGTTTAACATAAACAGAGGCCGTCTCCGACCCTGTCTGAGGCTGGTCGTCCGGTGCCGGGGAAGGGGCACCAATCCTTGATCCCCGGCATCTCTCTTTTTTGGCCGGTCCATCCCGGCCTCGCGCAGTAGGCATTCGGTTCTACCTCCTATAACTAGTTCGACTGGCCGCTACCCCCAAGGCGATTCGCTCGACCTCCGGGCTGCGGCACAGACGTCCCTCTCAACGCCCCCACTGGGCGGCAAATGGCAATGACTGTGGTTGGGGATGTCGCTCAAATGGCAGAACACTCCATCAACTCGGCAGCCGTTAACCAGAATCCCCGTCTTCGGACGTCGCATCCACTGGGCTCTCCCTGGTAGCCGGTACGCCCTCGCCAGCAACGATCTCGGGGTTCATCTTCGGAAACGACAAGAGCTTATAGACCCCCTTGCCCTCTCGCACAAAATCATCAGATGATTTCATCTGCTTCAGGAGATAGCCAGGTAGATGCGCCTCAGAGGATCTTGACAGCCCCAGTTGCCTGATTGCGTAGCTGGTCTCCTGCAGTCTAACGAGCCCGCCATTTACTGAGGCAGCGATGCGCAGCATGTCCAAGATGGGGTCCCGCTTGGTCAGTCCGACTGCCAGCAGCCCGAGCTGCACTCTCATGCAGAACTCGGTATCGATGCGTTCGCTCTCGGCAGGATCGACATAGGCTCTCGGATCCGGAGCAGGACCTGCAACGCTGCCGATCCACCCTTCGCGCTGCATCCGTGGGAAAGCGGAGTCGCCGGTGGCAAAAGGTTCTCCAGCCAGAATCCTTTCGAGCCCCCCCAAATCCATGCCTTCCCGATTTGAAGCGCTGGCATCGAGCTCCGGCGCGGACGGGAACGACAGGATCAAGGCACGCCTGGCATCAAGTGCGTCCCCCAGCAGGGTCTTCAGCAACCCGATGTAGGCGTCCAATTTTCTGACTACCTCTAGAGCGGCATCCTCAACCAACGCAAGCGTCATGGCGCCCCCAAACCCTAGCAGGTACGTTGTAACTACCCGTTACACTTCCCGTATTTACACTTCCCGTATCATACAACCTGGTCATAGGTTGTGCAACGTGGTCAGACCAACAATCATTTCGAGATAACTGGTCTATACCTCCAACATTGACCATTGTGAAACAATCACTCGAAACACCGGACTCCGAGCCTGTTTAGTGTCCAAACGCCAAGTCTCCTCGGCTATCCACGCTGATTTCCAACATGAATTCTAACTGGTAGCATTCGTTCTTGCCAGAACCTATCGGGCTGTGCCAGGCGAATTCTCATTACAGGAGGGAGGACTACACAACCGCGCACCACAGCCTCTACACCAGGAATTCACCCAGTACTCTCCTTTTCAACACCACCACTCCAAACGAATTAACCAAGACACCCCATCGAACACCCCTCCCTGCCGCTCGAGCTATCCTGATGCAAAGTCTTTTGAAAGCATGGGCCCCTCGCGGCTGGACCATGGAGGCCACTCCAAGAGTCGCACGAACCCCGAGGTCAAATCGAACTGTGGAATCCACGGTCCACTTCACAGAGGGACAATCGCTCTCCCCATCAGCACTGCTATACCTCCGTGGAACAGCCCAGATAGGTGATCGTCATGCCAAGACCTCCCAACCGAAACACGGAAAAAGTTCGAGACTCCCAGGTGGGAACCCTCATGAGAGCATACCGGGAATCCCACCCAAACAGCCGAGGCGGACGAGGTATCTCACAGACCGCACTCCTCCGCCTCATGGGGTGCATAAATCCGTACTACGACCTGATCGGCAGCCACGTACCCGTTTCCAAGTGGGAATCCGGGGACACCCCTCCCACAAAGGAGAGAATCGAGACCTTCGGAAAAGCGCTGGCCCTTTCGGATGAGGAGGTCAAAGGTCTCATCCATCTGGCTGGGCTCAATGAGGAACAACCCGAAAGCAGGTTTCTGGCCTGCCTGCGCTGCGGGGCAAAAACCGTAGCTGAACGAGTCGGCGACAACCAAGGCCAGGGTGGCCACAATCTGAATCTGAAGGCCACCACACGGACCAGGAAATGCGTCTCGTGCGGGCTCACCGGCGAGTCCAACGAACGGTGGGCGCACGACCCCGTTGATGTGGAAATCGGCAGGATGGGAATGATCCTCGACCAGATTTCAAAAGCAAATGACCGGATACGACAAGCCTTGATTGAGGCGAATAGGAGACCCACCATGCAGCCGGATCAGGACGACGCCACACGGAACCAGCCATCCCGGCAGCGAGACGTGGCGAACCCGGTTTAAGGCCCAGCGCTTTCGGCCTGGGCGAAGGCGCTCCCGGAACCAGGAGCCGACGGATCCTCGTTCCGGGCATCGCGAGAGGTCGCCAAGTCCAGTTCGGCCACAGGTTCCGCGGCTCTGCCCGTTCCGGTGGCCATGAACTCTGTATGAATAAACGTTCCGTCCGGCTCCTTGACAAATTCGTCGCTGTCCGCCATTGCGGTCGTGAGGTTCTTTGCCAGGTACCTCACACTCTTGGATTCGCTGAGCCCCAAGGAAATCAGGACCTCAGCGGCCTCTCTCGCAATTACCCTCCCGGAATTGCCAAATGCATACACCCTCATCCTGTCCGAATGTCTCTTTGCCTTCTGCAGGCCTTCGAAGGTGGATTTCAGTGTCGGCACCGTCCGCCGAGATGTCGTTGCGGTCTCGGCGCCGCTGTCTCCAAATTTCGACCAAAACCCCGGCTCCTCCGATTCCAGAAACGCCGTGAGCCTGTCTCTATAGCGCTCCGCCTCACAAATCGCCTGCTTCTTTTCCCTGGAAACAGCCTCAGCAGCTTCGAGTTCAGCCCTGGATTCCTGAATCAGCCGCTCAGTCCTTTCCAAATCCTCTTCCATGACCTGCCTGAGACTCAATCCCATCTCCAACTCCGGCCAGCGGACATTTAACCCCTCACAACCCCGTGGGGTATCATCCACAACATCACGGGCCCTCCGAAATAAATCGGAGAATGGCTAGAAGGCCCGGGTCCCTTTATTCCACCAGAACGCCGGAGGATCGCCAAAACCGACCGGCGTTTTGCCTTTTTGCGCCCCCATCCTAAACCGAATGATCTCGCCACGTCAACACCTGCTACTGGAAATTTCAAACCATGTAACGGCTAATCTCACCCAATCCGCTGAACTATTACACCCCACCGGTGTTTAGTCCGTAGTCCATCCTAAGACAAAGCTAACCCAGTATGGGAACACACTGCAACCACCGGCCCTCCTCTGTTCACCTCACAATGTCATGGATGTGATCGGCGGAAATAGAGTGTACCGGATGGGAGAATGGGCCCTCCCGGCAGGCAGCTGACCGCCGGCGTCGCGCCCACGGCCCGCAACGTAAGGAGGTGGTACGACCGAACGGTCACCCGCATCCCGGGGCACCGGGGATTAAGGGGGCACTTGGCGGTTCGGCAAGGCCTGCCGCGTCGCCACCTGGCAAGGGATGAGAAGATACGACCGGCCCGAGGGCGACTGGGTCGAGGTTTCCTTCCCACCCGTGATTTACGAGGAGACCGTGCAACAAGCACGGAAGCCCAGAAGCAACGGACTGTGATCAACGACAATTGGATCCGCCGCCACACTCCTGGAAACTACAATGACCTCGAAAGCCGTTTCGTTCCCGCAGCCGCCCACGAACTTGATGCGTTGCTGAGAAGGGCACAAATCGAACTGGAGCCCGTCACCCCCGAACAGGCCCAGACAGCGCGGCAGTCCTGGCGGACGTTCGGTAAGGGCAACCACCCCGCAGAACTGAACTTCGGCGACCTCTTTGCCTACGCCCTGGCCAAGGCCACGCGAGAACCGATTCTCTTCAAGGCCTGCGACTTCAAACTGACCGATATCCCGGCCGCCTGACCTCCCCTCATCATTCAGTCGACGGACGCCACTCCACCATAAACAGAACGTCCCAGAGGCTCGCAACCATTACAATCGCCTGCTCCACCCATGGCCATGAGGCCGTGCCCGTTTACTCCTGACGGCTTCGCTGCTACCGAGGAAACGCTGTTGCGAGTGACCTAGCCCCCGGAAATCGATCCAGCATCGATGTTAGGATTCTGGTCAAAACGGGGGATGAGACATGCCCAAGAGGAAACACACGGCTGAGGAAATCATCAACAAGCTGAGAGAGGCGGAGGTGATCATCGCCTCGGGCAGTACCGTTGTCGAGGCTGTCCGTCGCATCGGTGTATCCGAGCAGACCTTCTACCGCTGGCGGACCGAGTACGGAGGTCTCCGGGTGGACCAGGCTCGGCGCCTGAAGCAGCTGGAGACCGAGAACAGCCGGCTCACGCGGAGATGAACCGCCACAGCGAGTGGGCCCGGAGAGTCAGGCCTCGCAGAACCCGCCCAAGCGGGGTACTCTAAAGAGCGCATATTCGAGAGCACCTTCGTCATCCCGACACGAAAAAGAACCAAGTCCAACAAAAAACTGCCAGCGCCAAACAAAATGTAAAGAGATCCAGTAAACAGAAAATTACTGAGGGCAAACCAACCACCGGACGCCCGGAAAGACCGCTCCGACGCCTGAAGGCAGAATCACCGGATTCCCCGGGAATCACCGCCCCGAAACCTGCCAACGAGGAAACCAGCAAACAGGACCGCAAGGATCCCGAGTTACTCAAGGAACAGCAGCGGGAGAACCGAAAGGACTATCGCCGTCGTTACATGCAGGAAAGGCGGAAAAAGGCCAAGGAACTTGGAGAGTGCAGGGACTGCAATGACCGCGCTATTCCGGGCCAGAACAGGTGCGAGTTGTGCGCCGGGAAACACCGTCTGGTCCGCAGAGCGAACTACTACAGGAGACACACGCCCCTAAACAACCACAGCGGGATGAAACAAAGCGGAATGACGATTAGCTAAGAGTTGCCACGGACCTCAAAGGATCGCGGTTCTTGATTAGTCTGAAGTCCGGCCAAAGCCGCCATTGGCGGTTGCTTTCGGGGTATAAAGAGGTTGCCCTGTATCTATCAGGAGACAAAAAAAGGGAGACACTATGGCACAGACCTACTCCCTGGAAGTTTCTCCGGTGGCGCTGTACATACGAGACTCAGGCAACAATGGATGCTCCATCACAGCGCGACTCCGGGCGCAGAAAGATGATCAACGACAATTAGATCGGCCGCTGGCGAATCCTGTGCCGCAGGTGTAGCGGGGACCACGGCCGTCCTGGAACGCTTCCAGGGCCATTGGTTCTGCACATGCTCCGCAAGTGATGATCCCGTCAAGTGGTGACCTCGGGTGGCCTTCGGTCGTCACGGGGGCGTTCTCCGTCGCGGCTGTCAACGCCGACGGAGACTTGACCCTACGCCTCCAAACTCGCGGCCGCCCGGTCCGCGAGTGCATCCTGCTGCGTTCGATTTCGCTGTCACGCGATTTCCAGCTTCCATAGGCCGCCCTCGAGACCCTGTGCGGCTAGTGAAAACCATCTGCCGTGCCACGATCGGTCCCAATGGTGCCCAGCCTTCACGCCTCCCATCGGTGGATTCGGGCTAATAGATCCCTCTTGGCGGGAATTAAGACCCTTTACGCCATCGTCCCATATCCTGAAGGGGTTAGTCGAAACCTCTTAGGGGTCCGACACCATCGATGTCCCTTGTGCACCTCCTTGCACTCTAGCAGCCTGTCCGAGGATTAGATTTTGGAGACGAAAAGCGCCACTGTCTAATCTCATTGGTGAATAATAGACTTCAATGAAACAGTAATCGGAATAGTTGACTTTAGTGAAGACGACTTTCGTTTAGAACATTGTCTCTCGGACAGACTGGTAGCAATAGTCGAATTGCAGAGGACGTCCCTTTCTCGTGAACCCTAGCGCCCTCCGCCTCTCCGGAATGAGCGATCTAGGGATTGGACATTTCCATCCCCCATGTCGCTCGCGCAGGCCTCGAGGCGGTCTTAGCAATCGCCGACCGTAATCTGCAAGCGGGTGCCCTCGATGCTATGCCGTTCTCCCGGCTGATCCCGTCCCAACCTCCCTGACGGAATCCAACTCCCACCCCCGAGGCCCGCTCTGCAGATGGCGCATTCGCGGTAACGCAACACGCTCTCTATCCCCCAGAGAGTCTCGACTGCCTCCCAGATGCCGGGGACCCGGTGCTGACGGTTGCTCGGTCCGTGCCTCGGGCCATTACGGCATCGCACAGACTCCTTCCCGTCGCCTCTTCGGCCTACGACCGCCAACGGGCGCGCCCGACTCCGTTCACGCACGGGCTTGCCGCAGGAGTTTCGGCACCTGACCCGTTTTCGGAAAACCGCGCCAATACGGAATGTTCTCAGTGGCCCCACGGGAGCTGCTGACTTCCAATCGTGCACTGTCCCTCCAAGCCTTGGCCTGCTCCTGGGGCCACCCCGGAACCCGCAGTTCGCGGCAGTCATCCCGCAACTCAGGCCGCTCTGCGCCTGCAGTGTCGAGTAATCACTGGTCGCGCCAGCATCCCTTAGCCGACGGCAGACGAGGCTGGCCTGACATCAGTGGGAGAGCTTCCCCTCTCGGCTTCCCAATCCGCGAGACTCTTTTCTTCCCTCGCGACCCGGTCCCGTGCTGACCCGTCCTGGCCTGCACCGACAAGCAAATACCAACACCCCAAGGTGAATACCGAATCTCAGGAGAGCAAAAATGAACGACTACCTGGAAGGAAGCCAAACCAATTATACGTTCCCGGAAGGCCCCGCCATCGAGGTGCGAGCCCCGGTGCTTAGGGAGCTCGTCAGCACGAGAATCCAGCTCCTGGGTGCCCCATACCTTCAAGAACCGGCAGATGGTAGCGACCTGCAGGTGCTATCGGATAAGGAGTGGGTCAACTGGACTCTCATCGAGGATATCCTGACCAAGAGGATGAGGGATGAGCTGAATTCCGGAACAACCCTGGGTTCCGTGCAATTCGGCTTGCTCGCCTCTTCGGGATGGGGCGTTAGCGTCCTGATCGAGTACCTGGTTGACGACTACTGGTGGGTGGTATGCCTGATGCCCATCATGGAGGACTATGAGGAATGGAAAGCGTACATCATCCGAGGGAGCGCTGCGGCGGTGCTTCGTATCGAGGGCAGCGGGTTAAACCTGACTGACACGTCGGAAATTCCTGTCTGGTTTATCGCAGCGGGCTGACCACGTTAGTCCTCATTTCTCAGGGGCGCCAGAGTATTGCTTTCCGCCACGTTCGTTGAGTGCCATTGGTCCAGTCCCCGCATTTCGGATTACTGGCGAAAGCGACCGAGGTAGAAATTTCGATGGAGTAACCTCTGGGTGAGAATTGATGACTGGTCGCCAGCAAAATGCAGTTGGAAATAGAACTCCCAGTCGCAGGCGCAGACGGCCAATCGCCAACCCGCACCTCTAATTCCGGATCGAACGAAAACTCAACAGCGAGGTGTTGTGTCGGAAGCACTGCAGCTAGCGGTCTACATCCCGGAAACCCACTCTGGAGGCATTCAGGAGGTGCCGGTCTCTCCACAGCACTTGATCCTGCACTACGTACGCTTGGACGCCCAAATCCCAGTGCCATTTCTGCGAAGGGATAACGGAATGACCGAAAGCTTCCCCCTCGACCTCGGGGAGGCGGCCGGAAAGCTTGGAACGCGTTTAGCAAGGGTCGCGATTACTTGCAGTTCGAATCCAGCTAGGTGGGCCTGACTGCACGGTAGGTGGAACTATATTCGAGATGTGGTTGGGGTCTCTGTAATCCTTGGTAACGCGGTCCAGGACCGCATTGGTCGATTCCAGTTCGGTCAGATTCACAGATTTCGACTTGGTTCACTCGGGCGATTGTGGACCCACTTTGATTTTCCGACTGGATTTCCGTCCCGTAAAACGTACGCTCCTTGGAATTGAAGCCAACCGTGTGGCTGCCCATGCGTCCCCATAGACTGCTTTTCTCCGTTGATGGCCCAGCACATTTCCAAGTCGTGCTCAGCAAGATACCGCTCAAGTAAATCCAAACGCAATAGGAGTGCGTTGGGGCCCGGCTCGTGGGCGGATGGGTCATATGCTACCAATTTTGAACTGGCGTCGACATAGTCGGCGCCAACTCCGGTCCAAGTTAATCGGTAGCCTTGGACTACCAAATGGCTTGGCAAGTACAACGTAGAGATCGCATCTTCATCAGCCGAACAATCGTACTCGCTCCCTGCGGTCGAACAATGCGCGGCAAGGCCGTAAGCCATAGTCGATTCCGACCCCGGCGGATGACACCATTGGTGCTTATTTAACCCTACTGAATTTGTCAAGTGATCAAAAGCAGGGCTCCAAGCGTATTCGCCTAAGAACGCACTATGGCTGCCACCGAAATCCGGAATTGATAAAGGCCAATTCTCCTTCGAATATTCTCCGGAAAGGACCCACTCTAAGAAATCATCTGCTTTCCCTTGCGGTACCAAGAAGGCAATGGACCGGGTCCAAATCTCTTTGCGCTCGACATCGTACTTTCGAATATCGGGCGGGGTAGGCTCACTACGCACCTGAAAACAGTACGCATTTACCCATTGGGTGTCGGGGTCGTTTGGGTCAGTTATCAATAATCCCTGATCCAATGCAGGCACGTCTGAGGCGTCGGCTGTCCAACTGGATATTGGCGAGTCTACTCGCCAATTGTCGTACTCCAATGGCGCCCACCAAGTAAGTCGGCGCATATTTGAGGTCTCACCTTCGCCGGCCCAGGAATTCATGACACTGGACGGATCTATATCCCGACGGCCCACCTGCCAGGGTCCCTGATAGTCGTGTACCGTTTCCCATTGTTCATGGTATTGGTAGTTATCGGCCATGAACGCCAGCATTTCGTGGTATGCGATCCACTGGTATTTCTTACCCATCCTCTCTGGTTTGCGGGTGCCGTGAAGGTGGCTTTCAGCAAAGTGTAGGGAGCTATCGAAAATCCCAAAGTATCGCGCGGTCCATCCCAACGAAACTACTCTCTGGAGGATATATCGCTGTATAACTTGTATATCAAAACCTGGCCGGGGTTTGTGTCGTGAAGCCCATTCATCCCAGTGCTCCTCGGACAAGGCTGCCACAAACCGGCAGTACGCATCATCAACTTCGGTGGAGTCCGCTCGATGTATCGATATACGCTTGAAGAGTTGAAGGTAAGAATCTGGAGGCGGGTCCGATGTGTCCCCGTCTTGCTGAACCGGGTCTTCATGATCATCTTCGGCCTGGAGGAAATCGAACTGCGGGGGTGGGACTGATTGGCAGGCGTCGAGGTACTCTTCCCATGCAATTCGTTCAATACCGTTGAATTGCGGGATGAGTTGTTGTTCTCGCTCCTCGGCAGATTTCCATTGTTCCTGCTCGATCCCAATGGACAACCAATGGTGGGACGTGTCTGTGGAATTGGTGCCCAAGATGTACCTTGCGAAGTCCCAGTGTTGGACGGAGAATGGTATTGCATGCCAAGCGGACCGGCCGTCGTCGTCACCAGCCGACTGCTCCATCTCGAGTATCAAATCTTGGGTTAATTGCTCATCGGGGATCTCAGGGAATGTGCTTCGGTAAGGAGGGCGGACCAGATCCAGGTCTAGGTTCCCTGCGGCACCGAGATAGGCTGCACGTTCTATCACGCCTCGAGCAAAGTCTCTCAGCAGCAAATGCGCCGGCGGAGTTCCATCAGCAAACACATACCTGAAAACCGATTGGGCTACGCGGCCCACTTCAGTAACGTCGTTGCTACGCATAGCGATCCCGTAGGCGACGGCATAAATACGTTCGACGACATACGGGTCGTCCACGTCCGCAAATCGGTTTACCAGTCGATCTAACGACGCCAGTCGGCCGGTCAAAAGTGCGACCAACCCTTTGGTTGCCCGGTCTCGCAAAAAACGGTTAGGAGTGGATAGCATCCAACTCAAGGTTGTCGCGGCTAGGTCAACCACCTCTTCATCCACGGTGTCGCCGGGAGAAATATTAGACGCCCATTCGACCAGCCGGTCCACTGGCCCTTCGTCACCCCAGCTACGGTGGAGGTACGTACTCCACCAAGCGTCCCTGTCAGGCATGTTGTCTTGGCGCAGTCTGCGGTCCAGAAAATCCGCATTGAAGGGATGCTCTGGGATAGCAGAGACCGTTATGAGGGTATCCTTGGGTTCGGAATACAAGCGCCTGTCAGCGACTAATTCGTTCAGCACAACGCGGGTTTCTTTGGAAAAGGCGGTTAGTTCGCGCCACACCAAACTTTCCAAAAACGCTTCACCGAAACCCCATAGGCCCTGGAACCGTGGTGTTATGCTGACCAACTCACGGCCGGTGCGCTTAGGTATCTGGATACACAGTGCCTCGATCGCGCCTTGGGAAACGAAACGATTACGCTCGGTGAAGTTGACCAGAGCATCGCGCCTGTCGATAAATCCTGCTACCTTGTTCCCGAACAGATGCAGGAAACGCTTGGCAAAACGCCTCCACCGTGTAGGTAGGCTTTCGAAGATCCTCGACAGGCTATTCCTGTCCAGATGATTTTGGATGATCACTTCGGCAACGACGTGATCGGCGAAGCGCTCAAACGCAATCGATACGATCTCGTGTGAGTCCCGGCCGTGCGACCCGCGCATATCTTCTAACAGGACTCCTTCGTCCACCATTCCACGATACAGGGAACGGCTGAAATCTCTGCCGGGAAGGACACCATTAACTACGCCAGCTGCGTCTTCCCTGATTAGCCAATTGTAGCCGGTTTCGAGGAACCTCTCGGCTAGCCTTTGCAGCGCAAAGCTAACCAAGTTCTCTTTCGGATCGTAGTCGAGCCGACCAGCCAGTTGCTCATTCGTGACGTCAATGAACGAACCCAGTACGGTGGTTATACCCTGACGTCCTCTCGGCAGGCGGGTTTGTCCGGTCGACTGTAGTACATGGCATATCGTCTTCAGGTACAAGGGATTCGCAAATTCTGGGTACAAAATCGGCGTTGAATGGAATTCAATGCCGTGATGTTCAAAAAATATGCGAGTAGCTTCGTACTCACGACCCCTGAAACCAAAATGAGTGACAGATGTAGCGCGCACCCCTAGAAATCTGGCCGGAAAGTGGTTTGAGTCGCCGAGCATTTATAATTGGGGTCAACAAGAGTAGCGAGGGTTGAGAATGCTGGGAGAGCGTTCGGACCAGAGGGGTCTTTGGGAAGCGGACCGGTTGTACCTGGACCACGTGGGGAAGGACACCTTCTACGGTCTGCTGGCTTCCCTGCGGGGCCGGCTGTTCCAGGACTCCGATTTCGCGGTGTTCTACTGCGCTGACAACGGCCGGGACAGCGTGCCGCCCAGCCTGCTGGCCACGGCGCTGCTGTTGCAGACCCACGACAAGGTGAGCGACGCCGAGGCCAAGGCCCGGGCCGACTTCGACATCCGCTGGAAGGTGGCTCTGGGGATTGAGGTGGAGGACAGGCCCTTCGCCAAAAGCACGCTCCAGGTGTTCCGGGCCCAGCTGATCCTGCACGACAGGGTGCGGGAGGTATTCGAGTCCAGCGTGCGCCTCGCCCGGGAGTCGGGCTACCTGAAGAGGCGCAGCATGAAGGTGGCTCTGGACACGACCAACATCCTGGGCCGGGGCGCGGTGAGGGACACCTACAATCTGCTGGCCGACGGGATCGTCAAACTGATGCGGGCGCTGGCGCAGGTTGAGGGAATCAGCGTCGGGAAATGGGCCAAGGCCCGGGGATACGGGCGGTACCTCGCCTCCAGCATCAAGGGAGAGGCGACCATCGACTGGTCGGACAAGCGGGCGCGGACGGCACTGCTGGCGGGGATTGTGGGAGACGCGGACCGGCTCTTGGAATTATCGCGGCTGGCCCAGGGGGAGTTGCCCGAGGACGGTGCTGAGCGTCAGCAGATAGTGGCGGCGGCGGAACTGCTGGGGCAGTTGCTGCTCCAAGACATTGAGCGCAAGGGTGGCGACGGCGACGGCGATGACGGCGTGAGCCTCAAGGACGGGGTGAGCAAGGACCGGATGATGTCGGTGCACGACCCTGAGATGCGCCACGGGCACAAGAGCAGCAGGAGACGCTTCGACGGACACAAGGCGGCGATTGTGGTTGACACCGACACCCAGCTGATCACCGCCGTGGAGGTACTGCCGGGCAACGCTCCGGACAACCTGGGGGCGCTGGAACTGGTAGAACAGAGCGAGGCCAACACCGGTGTGCCGGTGCAGGAGGCCATGGGCGACGCCGCCTATGGAGACGGAGCTACCAGGCAGACCTTCGCCGACGCGGGCCGCACCCTGATTGCCCGGGTGCCGGGACGGCCCGACCGGCAGCGCTTTCCCAAGAATGACTTTGTCATCGACCTGGTGGCGGGCAGTTGCACCTGTCCGGCAGGGCAGGTCACCCACACCATAGTGCCAGCGGGACGGCGTACGGATGCCGCGGGTCGGATACACCACTTGCAGGCCTTCCAGTTCGACGGGTCCGAATGTATGACATGTCCCCTGCGGTCTCAGTGCATCTCGGCCAAGGGCAGGAAGGGACGGCGGGTGCTGATCCATCCCCAGGAGGCTCTCCTGCAACAGGCCCGTGCGTTGCAACAGAGCGCCGGGTATGACGAATATCGAGCGCGACGCGTGGTGGTCGAGCACAGATTGGCCCGACTGGTCCAGTTGGGCATTCGCCAGTCCCGCTACTTCGGACGCGCCAAGACGCGATTCCAGCTGTACCTAGCGGCTACAGTGGCCAACCTGACCCTGGTGGCGGGCAAAATCGAGCTGTCGGACAGTGTCGGCGGTGGGCTTCCGCGCCACCGCGCCGTCCTCAGTGCCGTCCCCAGTGATGTCCAGGCTGTTTCCCACGGTGTGGTCGCCCATGCTACGGCCATTTTCGGCGCTGTCCGGCTCGGACTGCTGTGGTCCCAGATTCTGTTCGCCCCGGCTTTACTGCCGAAATCTCTCTCCCCATCCAGGGCTTTTCGGCCCGGCTTCTAGGTGCTCAGGGATTATCGCCCGTTCGTAAGTGCTCCGGACGGACAAAATGGTGGCAATCCACTGAGATCGTTGGATGCGCGACAGGAATGCGTCAATATGGCTTGGCCAAATCTCGCGACCCCGACCCTCATTCACCGCGTCGATCATCAACAGCGCGCGGGAATTGGCCGATTGAGCGGCCGCCTCCAGTGCCCCGATGAACGTGTCGGGGGGTTCACCGTGCATCCCAACTTGTTCGAGCAATTGACGCCAAGGGTCGCCTGGGTCAGTGAACCGCTGACCCATTAGCAGTACGACTGGTGCACCCGCGTCAATCCGCCGTCTGGCAAAATCGCACATCAAGTGGGTCTTGCCGGTACCAGCACTGCCTTGGAGAATCATGATGCGGTTGTTTGACACACCTGTGGTTTGGCTCAGTCTGTACTCTACGCTATCGAGTTCTCTTTCCAGGCCACTGAGATCCCGGGTGACGCGGGAGTAAGGGTCCCTTTGACGCTGGGTGCGTTCCTCGCCATCGTCTCGTTGGTTTTCGTATTCACGCTGAAGCTCGGCAATAGCGGGTTGAGTTTCGTTGACGAAACGGATTGCTCCAGCGAGTGCCTGCTGAAGGGGTTGCACCGCCAGTTCACCAGCGGGGTCGAATTCCAGTGCCCTGAATTCATCCAAGACTGAATCCACCGCAACCAACAGGGGTTGAAGCGCCGGTATATCCAATGACTGATGGTCATTAGCCCTGGGATGTCTAAGGTATAGGACCTTCTGGCGCACGTCGATTGTGAGTGATTTGATGCGGTTGAATGAGTCAATAGTACGCGCAAAGTCTTCGAGAGATTTGACGATGTTTAGCTCGACGTGATGCTGGGGGTTATATCGAGGACCAGCGGCGTGGATGGCTTCAGCTAGACGTTCGTGAAACCAGTCTTGATCGAAACCGTGATTGCCAAACCAGTAATACAGTCGTCCGATCTGCTGGGGCTGAGAAAGTCTTTCCGCCAGTTCTGATGCACCCCACCACGTGAACTCAACCTGCATTTTGCGTTGTTGCGCCCAACCAGCCCATTTCTGAACACGTTGGTTCCACCTATCCATTGCATAGGTACGTCCTGGGATACGAGGATCGGCTCGGTCAATGGGAACGCAAACGTAGTATCGCTTCATTCTGGGATGTTTATCGAGAGCGGTTTTGACGGAGTCGTCGATTTGCTCCAATTGGGAATCGCCGAGCAAAAAGAAATATTTGGCTTGCCAACCCCATTCGTCTCCATTTTGCAAGACGCAATAACCCTCGACGCCTGCGTCAGGATTCCCGGTGCGGGTGAACTTCGCGTTGCCCGGCGTTTCAAGGCGCGCCAACTGGGTACATAGCTCCTCGAACCCAGCGTTCTGCGACCCGTTTAAAGGGCGAATGTTATTCCAATTGACGGAGTACATAATTTCGATGACGACAGTATTTCGAATTCCCGATTCAATGACCGAAAACTTTGTGGAAGCAACCTGGATTTGGTCAAGGGCTTGGTTTCAGTCCAATTTTTCGATCCTTACTTGTCGATTAGGCCGGTCTCAACACTCCCCGGGTTCGGCTAGTGCGCGTGTTGGTTCGGGTTGCATTCCTGAGTGCCAGGTGAACCCGCGGAGATTCCGCTTTGCTTCACATCGCTGCGATCTATCCTCACGTGTGTGAGCCTGAATACACGGTAGATGGTGCTGTCTTCGAGATGTGGCTGGGAGCCTTGTGCGCCTGGGGCTTGTGGACACTCAAACTGCTCCGTCCGGTGTGCACCTACTCTTCACAGAATCCAAAGTACTCGAAGCCTCTAATACCAAATTGCTGTCCCACGACCATTGGGGTCCAGCTCCGGTGGATTTGGTAGCGAGGCCGCAATTCCTTTAACTAAACGGTTGGCACTCCAAGCTGCTACGGCTGCATCAAGAATGTCGTCGGTGCCGACGGCCCCCGCGCACCCTAGATTGTCGGGAATTACTATACCGGCCTCCTGGAGCAATTTGCGCCGTTCCGCCTGACCGTTCCATTGCTTTTTGGATGCCAGAGGGTGCCCCGCAAGTTCTCGAAACGACACCTCAGGATGCACTTCGTACACCCGCTCGTCATCCACAGCTACTACCTCAACCTCGAGAATCTTCGGAGCAAGAGCGTAGCTCATCTTTGAGAGACCCCTTCCGGTCCGCTCCTGCGATATTTCATGAGCGATCTCCCAGTCCGGTGCCCTGAGTGCATCGGGATGTGGTGTCGGAAAGACGCTGGAAGTAAGGGGCGTCACCATATTTCTCGCAAGACCATCGGCTGCTCGCTCCAGGGCGGGCAGGGGAGGGTAGCCGATAGGCATATCCACGGCTATCACGGCTGCGTCACTAGATGCGTCTACCCCGGCGGCGAACTGACTATAAAACTCTGCGGACCTAAACTCCCCGTTCTCAAGACGGACGAATACCCACCCTCCTTTGCATCCGTCGACACCTATCGCGACCCGTATATGTGCCGTTGTGGCCTCCCATGTCAACTACGTGTGAGTTTGACGAAATGAATGTCCACTGGTCTAGTCTCTGGGCGCGGTAGCCCAACGTATCCTTCGGTGGCGTGCGGAGCGCACGGAACTGCAAGCTTTTCAGTGGGGGTTAGGGTTTCAGGGAACCGGTCGGCGACTCCCGTCACACTCGCTGAGAACCTATGGCCATCCACCGGCTACGCCCTGGGGTCTATGACGACGCGTCCCCCGCTCTCGACTTCGATGTTCAAGGTGTGGCCATGGAGCAGAAGCATACCCACGAGCGCAGTGCTGCCCGTCGCGTCGGCCTCAATCTCTCTCGGTTCGCCGTCCCAAAGCACGGTGACGTAGTGAACGTCGAAATCCACCTCTGCGTCATTGGCCAGAATTGCCTGGCCTACGTAGGCAAAGGGCAGTCCTAACTCATCAACCAACCCGGGCGGCAAGGTTAGGAATCCGCTGTAGCCGGTGTCCACCACGGCCTCGATATTTCTGGTCCGCCCTTCCGGGTCCTGTAGGGGAAGGGTCACGACGGCTTCGTAGGCGGCGTTGACCTCACCCCGGATCAACCGGTCCTCCGCAGGGAGCCGGCACCGAAGCTGCGGAGCGCCCGGTAACCTACCCGTTCGCACAAGACGTCCACCGCGTCCGGGCGCTGCTCCCGCAGACGTTCCACCGCGACGCGGGTGGTGTCAGCGACGATCCAGTCCCCGGTCTCAACGTCAATGGCGACGTACTCCCCGAAGTGGTCGGTTTCGACCTGGGGCAGGATGTCCCGCTGGTATATCTCCTTGCCCAGGCGAACCACCTCCTTGCGGGGCCTGCGTTGGCGGGCCGGTGTTCCTGTGTCTCTCATTCGCCCCCCGTTTCCAAGCAAACTTTTAGGATTTCATTCGACAGACTCAATAGTAATGGAAAACTCCGATTCTCGTGGTCGGTCGGATTGGAAGGTAGTTGATTAGGGAAGTAGTTCAGGGTGCACATAGTTCGATCCCCCGAAATCGGGCTGACCGTTATTTCAAAAACGGTCGGCACGGGGCGACATGAAAGCTCACCTCTGATCCTGGTCTCTGAACCGTTCCGTCGCACCCAAGGCGGCCGCCTTGATGTCGCGAGCAATGTTCAGGAGAATTGCGTCCTGCTCGGGTCGCTCAAGGGCGTACAAGGGTCTCGACACGTCGTGTGCCGCCTGGAACGGCTCAAGTTCCGTGGCGTCATACCCAGCATGGGAGACGTAGATACAGAAAAGCCGAAGCTTACCGTCAGCCGCCGCACTGATTATCGCCGGCAATTCGTACCCCATTACGTATTCCGATGAGAGGAAGGGACCGCTCACGAGGACGACGGCAACCCCCGCCGCTTTGAGGGCGTTTTGCATTTCCTCGTGCCACCTGTCGCCAGGCCTAGTGTTCCCTTCGTCCACCCATAGTTTCAATTCTAGGTCGCCGTCCCGTAGAAACGGTGCCAGCATCTGGCAGAAGCGGTTCTTCCATTCTTCGTCTTGGCGGCTGTAGCTCACAAAGATCGTGTTCGCCTGCCTAACTGTAGGCGTGAAGATCTCCTCCAGCTTGTCAGCCAGTTCGCCGTCCTTAAGCTTGCTGGCTATCTGACCCGCCTGAAGCGCTGTTGATGAATACTCCCATGCTTCGGCTTCGAATGAGAGCATTCTACGGTAAAAGTAGAGAGCTACGTCGCGACGACCCAAGTACAGATTGGCCTCGGCCTGCGTGGCGACACTCCACGTGTTCTCATCCGCGACTGTAAAGGGCGGAGGTAAAGTGGGCCGTGCGGGCGGAGGATTGCTGAGTATCGGCGACTAAATACTGTACCGCCCGCCATCATTCATAGGGTCATAGCCGACCCATGGATGGTGCGACGGATGTATAAGGTGGACGTATATCTGCGGGTTCGCCGGGCGGTGATGGTGGAGGGTAAGAGTATTCGGGAGGTCTCCAGAGAGTTTGGCCTGCACCGGGACACGGTGCGCAAGATGCTGGCCTACTCCGTGCCTCCTGGGTACCGGCGACAGACTCCGCCAAAGAGGCCCAAGTTGGAGCCCTACACCGGCGTCATCGACCGGATCTTGGAGGACGACCTCAGGCGTCCCAGGAAGCAGCGACACACGGCCAAGCGCATCTTCGAGCGGCTGCAGGACGAGTACGGGTTCGACGGCGGATACACCACGGTCAAGGACTACGTCAGGGAGAATCGCCGTCAGACCAGGGAGATGTTTGTCCCTCTGTCCCATGCGCCGGGCCACGCGCAGTGCGACTTTGGCGAGGCCCTGGTGGTCATCGGTGGCGTGGAGCAAAAGGCCCACTGCTTCGTCATCGACCTGCCCCACAGCGACGGCTGCTTCGTCAAGGCCTACCAGGCTGAGACCACCGAGGCCTTCCTGGACGGCCACGTATCAGCGTTCGCCTTCCTGGGCGGAGTGCCCCAGAGCATCCTCTACGACAATACCAGGCTGGCCGTGGCGAAGATACTGGGGGACGGCCGGCGCCAGCGCACCCGCGCCTTCACCGAGCTGCAGTCGCACTACCTGTTCGAGGACCGGTTCGGCCGCCCCGGCAAGGGCAATGACAAAGGCAAGGTGGAGGGCCTGGTGGGGTACTCGCGGCGCAACTTTCTGGTGCCGGTGCCGTCCTTCGAAAGCTTTGATGCACTCAATGCCCACCTGGAACAACGATGCCTGGAGCGAATGGACGCCCAGCTCAGGGGACATACGGAGACCATCGGTCAGAGGATGGAGCGGGACCTGGAGGCCCTGCTGCCGCTGCCGCCGGTGGCCTACGACGCCTGCGACAAGCAGGCAAGCCGGGTGAGTTCGCTGTCCTTGGTCAGGTACAGGACCAACGACTACTCGGTGCCGGTGGCCTACGGATATCGGGACGTCCTGGTACGGGGCTACGTGGACCAGGTGGTCATCAGTTGCGGAACCGAGGTCATCGCCAGACACCCACGCTCCTACGAACGCGACGACTTCGTCTACGATCCCATCCACTACCTGCCGCTCCTGGAACGGAAGCCGGGAGCCCTGGACCAGGCCGCGCCGTTGCAGGGCTGGGCCCTGCCAGAAGAGTTCGGGACGCTGCGCCGGCTGCTGGAATCCAGAATGGGACGGCGGGGCAAGCGGGAGTACGTGCAGGTGCTCAGGCTGCTGGAGACCTTCAATCAGCAGGAGGTGCACGCAGCGGTGAAAGATGCCATCCACCTGGGGTCGCTGAGCTTTGACGCCGTGAAGCACCTGGTGCTGTGCCGTCTGGAGGGGCGGCCGCCCAGGCTGGACCTGGAGCTGTATCCCTACCTGCCCCGGGTCCGGGTGAGCACCACGTCCGCCGTGGACTACATGACCTTGCTGCCGGGGAGAGCGGCATGAACGACCGGTCGACGCTGCTATTGGAACACCATCTAAAAGAGCTGAAGCTGCCCAGCTTCCTCAGGGAGTACGGGAAGATGGCAGCCCAGTGCGCCGCCGAGGGTGTGGACCATCCCCAGTATCTGCTCAGGCTGGCCGAGCTTGAGCTCATCGACCGCCACCAACGCATGGTGGAGCGGCGGATACGGGCGGCTCGATTCCCTGCCGTCAAAAGCCTGGACACCCTCGACTTCCCGGCCATCCCATCGCTGAACAAGGCCCTGGTGATGGAGCTGGCACGCTGTGAATACATCCAGCGCCGGGAGAACGTCATCGCCGTCGGCAACAGCGGCACCGGCAAGACCCACGTGGCCCTGGGGCTGGGGCTGGCCGCCTGCCAGCGCGGGATGTCCGTGGGTTTCACCACCGCCGCTGCACTGGTCCACGAGATGATGGAAGCCAGGGACGAAAGGCGCCTGCTGATTCTGCAGCGGCAACTGGCCCGGCTCAACCTGCTGATCATCGACGAACTGGGCTTCGTGCCCCTTTCCAGAACCGGGGCGGAACTGCTCTTCGAGTTGTTCAGCCAGCGCTACGAGCGGGGATCCACCATGGTGACCACCAACCTGCCCTTCGACGAGTGGACCGAGGTCTTCGGCTCGGAACGCCTCACCGGAGCGCTGCTGGACCGGCTCACCCACCACGTCCACATCCTGGAGATGAACGGCGAGAGCTACCGCCTCAAGCGCAGCCGGGAAACCGCCGCACCGCCGCCACCGGACGAACCGGACGACGTTTAGCTCACACCTACACTGGGGTCGATCCCGGTAGGGGGCAGGATCGTACGCCAAGGGGAATGGCACCGGTTGAGTGTGCGATAGACGGTTGGTCTTGAGACGGGGAAGAGCTCGGCGAGATCACTGATGGAATACTCGCCCGTGGCCTGCATGCGGCATAGTTCCCGCTGTTGTCTGTCGGACAGTTTGGGCTGCTTGCCGCGCAATTTCCCCTTGGCGCGGGCGCGGGCCATGCCCTCGCGGGCGCGCATGCGGGTGAGATCGGCTTCGAACTCGGCAAAGGTGGCGAGGATATTGAAGAACATCTTTCCCGTGGGATCGCCCGGGTCGTAGAGCGCCCGGCCGAGGACCAGTTTCACGTCTCGTTCCCGAAGCCGATCGGCGATGGCGCGCGCATCCGGGACGGACCTTGCCAGGCGGTCGAGTGTCGGCACGACCAGCGTGTCGCCTTCGCGCACGGCGGCTAGTAGTCCATCAGTGTTGAATTAAGGGATAGAGGGACTTGAGCTTGATGCGCGCGTCCTGGGTGGTGAAACGCCAGTTGGCCCGAATTGCGTCGTGGTTCCGCTGCCCTTGCCAAGCCTTGGTTTCCTGATTCAATGTCTGCTGGTCCGGTATCCGGCGGTCCAGACACTGGCGCGCCAGCACTCCCAGTTCTATCTCGGCCATATTCAGCCAACTGCCGTGCTTGGGCGTGTAGTGGATTTCCAGCTTTTCTGCAATGCGTCTCGCCTCGGCAGGCTCGAAGGCCTCGTACAGGGACGAGAGGCGGTGGGTGTTCAGATTGTCCATCACCAAGACTATCCGGTCTTTGTCCGGGTAGTCCACATCCACCAGTTGTCGCACCACCCGGGCCCAGTCAGCCTTGGTTCGCTGGTCCGTCACCTCCACCCGCCGCCACCCCTCCAAGGGCGCGAACAGCATGAACAGGTTGCTCACCCCGTTGCGCTCGTATTCGTAATCGTAGGCCATGGCAGTCCCCGGACGCGGCGCCAAGGGGGTGCGGGTCTCCCTCACCTGTTGCTTGCTGGTCTCGTCCAGGCACACCAGCACCTCGTTGTCCTCGAACTGACGGTGATACACCTCCAGCACGTCCTCCATGGCACAGACGAACTCGGCATTGGCCTTGGGCGGGATGCACCAGCACTCCTTCAGCCAAGGCTTGAGTTCGTTTTTTTCAGCGTTTGGCGCACCGTCTCGGGGCTGATGCTGTCCACTATCTCACATTGCACCAGCCGGTCAGCCAGCAGTTGCAGCGTCCAACCGGCACGGCCCTCCGGCGGTTCGCTACAAGCGAGGTGAGTCAGGTGGGCCTCTCCTTGGCCGTCCAGCTTCCTCGGGCGGCGGTTGACCTGCTCCCTGCGTCCCAAGGCTGCCTCCACTCCCTCCTCAACACAGCGGCGGCGCACCCGTCCCACCGTGGCGTCCCCCACCCTCAGGACCCGGGCTATTTCCTCGTCCTTCATCGCCCCGCGCTCTTGATTTTCATCGCTGAGCAGCATAATGCGGGCGTGGGTCTGTTTATATGCTGCCGTCCGTCCCCGGGACACCAGTCCCTTCAGTTCCTGTTGCTCCTCTACACTCAGACTGACCCGGTACCTCTTCGCTGGCATCCCCATCCTCCCAACATCACCTTAGCTTTTGACGTGTCCCGGCAATACCACAGCTAATTATCTATCAATCCTACGCTGTTGCACTACTAGGGCCTGATCGAGGCCGGGGCGAGCGCGGGTCGTGCCGGTGAGGCCGTGATCGGTGTAGATGCGATCCTCGGCGACGCCCAGCTCCAGGAGCGCCTGACGCTGGGCGGCCGGATCCTGCCTTTCGGTGGAACAGCGCGCGTATCCGATGAGCGTTGCCGTCATGGGGGAAGTGTACGGATAGGGTCCCGCTTCCGCAATTGTTTCCGTACCATTCATATGAGACGCCCCTGGCTCAGGTTTGGCGGGGGTCGGGGCGACAGACTGCGCCGTACGCTGGACGATCCCCTTATGGACAGCGCCGCGCCTGCCGGGATGAACGGATAGCGGAGAGGTGGAACATGCCGAGACGAAGCATCTGGAGCGCGCGCCAGCGTGCGGCCCTGTTCGACCTGCCCACGGACGAAGCCGCCCTGCTGCGCCATTACACGCTGTCCGACGACGACATCGAGCAGATCCGGGTGCGGCGCGGGGGACACAACCGGCTGGGCTTCGCGCTCCAGCTTTGCGCCTTTCGATATCCGGGGCGGCTTCTGGCGGCGGGGGAGGCCATTCCCCTGAACGTCCTTCGTTGCATTGCCGCACAGCTCGGCATGCGTGCCGAAGACCCAGGTGGCTACGGGGTGCGGGAGGAGACACGGAGAGAACACCTCGCAGAGATCCGGCGCATCCACGGCTGCCGGACGTTCTCGGGGCGTTGCGCCCGGGACCTGAAGGTCTGGCTCGAGAACGAGACGGAAGCGGCGCGCTCCAATGAGGGGCTGGCGCGGCGGTTTGTGGTGGAGTGCCGGCGCCGGCAGGTGATCCTGCCAGGACTATCGGCCCTGGAGCGTCTTTGCGCGGGCGCGCTCGCTGCCGCAGAGCGCTGGATGGAGACGCGCATCGCCGCGGGCTTGGACCATGCCATGCGCCTGCGTCTCGACCGGCTGCTTACCCGGGCCGCTTACCGGGGACAGTCGACGGCGGCGTGAGCCGGTTCGTCTGGTTGCGCCGGTTCGAGGTGGGCCGGAACTCGGCCGACATCAACGGCCTTCTCGATCGCCGGGAATTCCTGCAGGGCTTCGATCCTCCCTCCGATCTGCTGGAGACCGTTCCTCCGCATCGCATTGCCCGTCTTCGCCGCCAGGGGGAGCGCTACTTCACAGACGGGTTGCGCGACATTTCGGGTGATCGACGTCTCGCCATCCTCGCCGTCTGTGCCCGCCGTCTGTGCCGTGGAATGGCGCGGCGCTATCGCCGATGCCGTGGTCGAGACCCATGACCGGATCGTCGGCCAGACCTTCCGGAGTGCGATGCGGCGCTGCGATGAACGCCTTCAGGATTCGAGGGCAGTACTGCACGATACCCTGAACGCCTTCAGGACCTTTGGAGCGGCGCTTCTCGAGGCAAAAGGGGGCGGCGCGCCGCTTGAAGAGGCCGTGGCGGCTGCCGGCGGCTGGCGGAAGCTCGAAGACGTTGTCGCTGCGGCTGCGCAGCTGAGCTACACGATGTCTGCCGATCCCCTGGCTCACGTGGTTCAAGGCTGGCCCCGGTTCCGGCGCCATGCGCCGCGCATGTTGCGTGCGCTCGACATCCGGGCCTCCGGCGCCGGCGAACCCATCCTTACAGCGTTGAGAGCTATCGGAGCCGGGTCCCGCGACATGGCCGAACCTTCCTGCGCCGCAATTCCGCCGCAATTCCAGGTGGCATCAGCATATCAACGCTCGCCCGGCC
This sequence comes from Dehalococcoidia bacterium, assembly GCA_965261355.1. Lineage (GTDB taxonomy): Bacteria > Chloroflexota > Dehalococcoidia > Lucifugimonadales > UBA3495 > VXOI01. Next base: position 2,997,902 of record OZ253464.1, read on the forward strand.
GGTGATCGACGGCTATGGGAAGTCGCCGCGCTTTTCCATATGCGCGACGCCTTCCGCTCCGGCGACGTCCGGCTCGCGCACTCCCGGCGCTATGGCGATGTAAAACGCACCCTGGTGCCGATCGCAGCAGCGCACGCAACGGCCCGGCTGGCGGTTCCCCTCGAACCCCGGGACTGGTTGGACGAACGCAAGGCGCGTCTGGTAGAGGGCCTGGATCACCTCGCCAATGCTGCGCACCACGGCAGGATACTCGGCGACGCCATCGAGAATGGCGAACTCAGGATCGGTCGGCCCGCCTCCGCAATGCCGGCGGATGTCGACGAGCTCGTGCTTGACCTCTATCGTCGCCTGCCCGAGGTGAGGATCACCGATATCCTGCTGGAGGTGGATGCCGCCACCGGTTTCAACGACGCTTTCACGCACCTGCGCACGGGCGCGCCATGCAAGGACCGGATCGGACTCCTGAACCTCCTCCTCGCGTAGGGGCTCAATCTGGGTCTCAGCAAGATGGCCGAGGCCTCCAACACCCATGACTTCTTCCAGCTCTCGCGCCTCTCGCGCTGGCATATCGAAAGCGAGGCGATAGACCGGGCCCCGGCCATGGTGATCGAGGCGCAGGCGCAACTGCCCATGGCCAGCCTCTGGGGCCTGGGCCTTACCGACTCCAGCGACGGGCAGTCCCGCACGCCAGGGCGAAGCGATGAACCTCGTCAACGCCCGCTATGACAGCGAACCGGGCCTCAAGGCCTATACCCATGTCTCGGACCGGTTCGGACCCTTCGCAACGCAGACAATCCCGGCCACGGTCAACGATGCGCCCTACATTCTCGACGGGTTGCTGATGACCAAGGCCGGGCGGCGCGTCCGAGAGCAGTACGCCGACTCCGGCGGTTTCACCGATCATGTCTTCGCCGTCACATCCCTGCTCGGCTATCGGTTCATCCCGCGCATCCGGGACCTGCCATCGAAAAGGCTGCATGTCTTCGAGACCAGACGCGTTCCGAAACCCCTGATCGGATTGACCGGCAACAAAATCCGGGAGGACGTGATCGTGCGCAACTGGCCGGACATCCTGCGGGTTGCTGCCACCCCGGCCAGTGGTGCCCTCCCGCCCAGACAGCTGCTGCGAAAGTTCGCGGCCTATCCGCGCCAGCACGAACTGGCCGTCGCTCTCCGCGAAATCGGACGGGCCGAACGAACGCTCTTCATCGTCGACTGGCTGCTCGACGCCGATATGCAGCGCCGGGCCAACACCGGCCTGAACAAGGGCGAGGCTCATCACGCACTCAAGAACGCGCTCCGGATCGGGCGCCAGGGCGAAATCCGCGACCACCAGCACTACCATGTGGCCGTCCTCAACCGGCTCGCCGCCATCGTCATCCACTGGAATACCGCCCATCTCGGCGAAGCGGTCAGACAGCGGAAACACGCCGGGCTGACCGTCGAGCCCGAGCTCCTCGCCCACATCTCACCCCTTGGGTGGGCCCACATCCTGCTAACCGGCGAATACCGGTGGCCAAAGCGCCGATAGCGGCCTTGGCGTATGATTCTGCCCCCTACCGGAGTCGACCCCTACACTGTCCTATCTCGCTCCCAAACGGCCCCCACTCCACCTGCCATACGACCCTCGGTCATCGCGCCGGTGGTACACGATTCCTCCGCCCCACTGGTACGTTTTGTGAACGCCCTTGACACCTCGTCAAGAAACACGGCAAGGGGCTGGCGCCGGGTGGTGCCGTGAACCCGCTGGCCGGCAATATCGCGGCACCAGCGGACCGCCTGGTCTCTGACATCGGCCAGATCCCGGAAGTCGCCGCCTTTGAAGAAGCGCTCCCGGACGTATTGAACGCTCCGCTCCACCTTGGGCTTGTCCTTGGGGTGGCGCACCCTCGCGGGGTCGGCTATGAAGCCGCGGTGCTGGGAATACTCGAGAAATCCCCTGGTGAGCCGTGGGTGGAGGGAGTCAGCTCCGGCCAGTGCGGCCGGGAAATTGTCCATCACCAAGTACCTGGGGATCCCGCCGAAGGAAGCCCACGCTGACTCCAGACCGGCGATGACGTCCTCCAGCCTCTGGCTGAAAGTGGGCCAGACGAAACAGTGCCGCGAATATCCCAGCACCAGGATCAGGGCCCACACGGTGCGGCGGCGACCGGTGGCGGGATCGTGGATCAGGCCCAGGCGGCCGAAGTCCAACTCCACCACCTCGCCAGGAGGGCTGTCCTCCATGCGAACGGTCGCGGAATTGCGCCGACGCCAGTTGCGGCGCTGGACGAAACGCTGCAGCGAGGTGTATGAAACCGAGCAGCCCCTGGCGGACAGCAACTCTTGGATGCGGGTCATCTGCAACCGGTCCCCGGTCAGCCACTGGTAGATCTGGTCGGCCCACGGGGCTAGCTTGCCCTCGGTGGGCGCCTCCGGCTGCCGTGGCCCGGAACGGCTGATAGCCGCAAGTTGGCTGAGCTGCTCCTCGCCGGGGGCAGGCCCATCCAGGGATACGCCCAGCCCCTCCGCGGCAGAGATGTACTTGCCAACGGTGTCTTTGGAAAGCCCTGTCCCTGAGGCTATCTGACGTCGGCTCTCGCCCAATTGCCAGCGCCGAATGACTTCCAGTATTTCCACTCTGAACACCTCCTTATATGCCATCACCACCCCTCGCATAGAAGTGCGGTAATGGTCTCCCATCAGGCGTTCAAAGTGTCCTAATGAACCTGATTATCTGTCCGATAGACCCTGATTATTCACAGGTCAGAATTATCATGGGACCTGGTCAGGAGGACCCCGCAGGTTGCGACTCGATGTTCGCGCTCTCACATTCCCGGATCTCCGATGCATCCAGGCGGCTACCATGTAAACCGGTTCGAGGGTAAACCGGGCCGAGGACGGGTTCAGCGTTATACGGCCTCTGTGGGGTTGTGACAGGATCTCAGCACCGTCCCGCCCCGGTCCAAAACCCGCACCCCATCACCTGCCATCCAGCTCTTCGGAGACACTGCCATGACCAGTCCCAGATCTGTACCCAGCCAGGGCCATCCCCACATGGACTCCCTTTTCGTCCAGGTCCTGGAGGCACTCGGAGACATCGGCCCCGCCGGACGGGATTGGTTGGCCTCCGTAGCCCAGGGCATCACAGCACTACCGTGGCAAGGCTCTCACCTCCCCGACGGCCGGTGCCCGCTGCAGCCCGCCCCAGCAGCCGAGCTGCTGATCGTTCTGCTGCGACACCTGCACCGCGAGGCTCCCGCTCCCACCTCGATCAACCCCACCGGGGACGGCGGAGTCACCGCCCAGTGGCACCTGCCCGGGTACGACCTCGAGATATTCTGCGAGCCAGGCGACCCTCCGGCCTACCTCGTCCGTACAAAGGACCTGGAGTACGAGGGCCCTGTAGCCGAACCAGAACTCCCCGCACACCTGGCGCTTATGCCCAAGGCCGGCCTCAGTTGACCGACCTCGGCCAGCCGCCCCTCGCGGACGAATTGGTCGTGCTCCGGCAGTGCATCGCCGCCACCGCGACCATCCGGTCTCTGGAAAAACACATGTAGGACCTGACCGGCCGCAGCTTCCTGAAGGTCGACCTCGAGGGCAACGGAGCCCCGAGCCACCCCACCAGGCTCCTCAACAATTACTGGCGGGAAACGCCCCTTTTCCGCCACTGGCGGAAATGCACACAGCTCAGCCTTGTCGGGGGGTGGCGGGAAAGGTATCGTGATTGCCGGCGCATCCTCAGGGAGGAGGTAAAGGGGATGGGAGAGCGAGAATGCCGGACCTGTGGCCGTGGCGCCTACTGCCGGAGTTGCGCCGGCCGAATTATGGCCAGGGCCCTCATGCCACACTCCCGGGGGCAGTGGAAGAGAGTCCCACGCCCGAGGCCGGCCAAGCCTTCAGCACAACCCCCTCTGTTCAAGTAGCTGGAAGAAGAGTACATGGAAACCTACGGCTACATCCGCACCAGCAGGGACCAGGAGCCGGACCGGCTCGGCATGAACCCCGAGACCCAGCGCCGCGACCTGATTGAGGCCGGCGTCCCGGAGTGCAACATCCACGCCGACATCGACGTCTCCGGAGTTGCTGGTGTCGCGACCCGCAACGGTTGGAGGTCGGTAGACGGCAGGCTGAACCACGGCGACATCCTGGTGGTGGCCGCGTTGGACCGTATTGGACGGCGGTCCCTCGACGTCATGGGCAAGATCTACGACCTGGTGAACCGCGGCGTCCGGTTGCGCAGCCTGGCCGGCATTGAGGCATGGGCGAAGGGACTGGACGCTAACCCGGAAAGCATGGAGCGGATGACCGCCATGCTGATCGCCCAGGTGTGCTCCTTCTCTGCGCAGCTCGAGCGCCAGGCAATTGCTCGCCGGACCCGGGCCGGCTTGGCACGGGCGGAGGGCAAGCGCCTGGGCCGTCCGCTGAGCCTCGACGAAGAGCAGATGACGGCTATAAACCAGGATCTCGCCGAAAACATGACGGTGGTGGCCATCAGCCGCAAGTACGGAATCCCCAGAACGACGCTCCGCGACAACCTCGAGATGGCTGAGAGTAAGGTTCAATAAGCTAATATGCCCTGGTTGGAAGTCTCTCCACTACCCCAAAATTCGCCCGGAGTTGTAAGCGTTGGTCTCTGACTCTGAAAATCCTGAAATACGCCCGGTATGGTTCGTGGGAGCGTCATACGGACGCACTGACGACCAGACTTCCCGCTTCCTCAAGGAGGGAAGATGGGAGAACGGCTATTTTGATCGTTATATTGATGATGTGAAGTCCGTCCTCCCCGGGGACCGCATCGCCATAAAGGCAGCCTACGTCAGGAAATACAACCTGCCGTTCGACAATCGGGGACATCCCGTGTCCGTGATGTCAATCAAGGCCACCGGTACGGTTACCGAAAACGCCGGTGACGGTCGAAACCTCAAGGTGAACTGGACGCCAGTCGACCCGCCCAGAGAATGGTACTTCTACACATATCGGGGCACAGTCTGGCGAGTTCTCTCGGGGCGTTGGACCAACAACGAGCTGATCAGCTTTGTGTTCGAAGGCAAAGGCCAGGACATCGATACATTTCGCAACGCCGATTACTGGAGAGAGAGGTTTGGCGACCAGCCCCAGCCTGACCTCCGCTTTGCCTGGACCAGATTCTACTCGGAATTTGCCGACAGACTCTTGCTCCACCAGCATGACCGCCAACCCCTGGTGGCCGCAATCCAGGAGGTCTCCAGCGGCCTTTACAGGCCCATTCCCCTGCAGGACCACTTTCCCGACGGCACATCCGGTCCCCTTGAGGACATATGTCCCTTTACAACCTTCGGTCTTTTCAACCGGGGAATAACCGACGAAAACCGCAGGAGGATAGCAGGCGGGTTGGCGGAATTTCTGGGAGTAACGGAGCCGGTTCCCGACTCCTTCGAGGGAATCCCCACCCTGAACAACCTGAATGCCTGGTTTTTCCCGTATGCCAGCGAGCGACCCGACGATCACATGGACGCGCTGTGGCGCGTTTTCGCCGACGCCCTAGATTATGCCGACAACGGCGACGAGGCCGACCGGGCGAGGTTCATCGGATCCTTCAACGACGCCATCTCCCGCCATTCCGTGGGTCCAAGGCTCGCCACCGGCCTCTACTGGATACGGCCCTGGTTCTTCCTGACACTAGACGGCCGCACGGTGGGCTTTCTAAGAAACCGGATGGGCGTGGAGGCTCCCCGGGGAAGGTTGGACGCGGAAACCTATCTGGCTTTGCATGACCAGCTTGAATCCCGGTTCATCGAGCAAGGCCTGCCGGTGCATTCATTCCCCGATCTGTCGGCTGCAGCGTATGCCCCCTCCAACGGTGCTCCGGCAGTGATCGATGACATCGGCGACGAGGACGAGGGCGAGGGGCAACCGGAGCCGGAGCCGGAAATCCCGTATGCCGTGGAGGACATCGTCAACGAGGGATGCTTCCTGGAACGTGGCAGGCTGGAGAGCATGCTGGATCGCCTGAGGAGCAAGAAGAACCTGATCCTGCAGGGCCCCCCCGGCACCGGCAAGACCTGGCTCGCCAGGAAGCTGGCGTTCGCGCTCATCGGCAGCAGGTCGGAGCGCAGGGTGCGGCCGTTTCAGTTCCATCCCAACCTCTCCTACGAGGATTTTGTGAGGGGATGGCGTCCAGGGGGAGACGGGAGGCTCGCCCTGGTGGACGGGCCGTTCCTGATGGCGATTGAGGACGCCGCAAGGGAACCGTTGCAGGACTTCGTGGTGGTCATCGAGGAGATAAACCGCGGCAATCCTGCCCAGATATTCGGAGAGATGCTCACCTTGCTGGAGGCGGACAAGCGCAACGCTCAGGAGGCACTGGCGCTGAGCTACCCCCGGAGCGGCACTGAGCGCGTTTACATACCGCCCAATCTCTTTGTCATCGGTACTATGAACGTCGCCGACCGGTCCCTGGCGCTGGTGGATCTCGCCCTGCGGCGTCGCTTCGGCTTCATCGATCTTGAACCCGTTTTCGGCGAATCCTGGCGTAACTGGGTCAGGGAGCAGTGTGGAATTGACACCGTGTTCCTGTCCGACATCGAGAGACGCCTCACCGCGCTGAACCGGACCATAGCCGAGGACAGCCTCCTTGGCCCCCAGTTCAGGGTCGGCCACAGCGTTGTGACTCCAGGCAGTGGGACCGTGATCGAGAACCCGGGCGAATGGTTCAGGCAGGTCGTGGAAACCGAAATCGGGCCGCTTCTGGGCGAGTACTGGTTCGATGATGCCGGCAAGGCGCGGACCGAAAAGGAGAAGCTGCTCCAAGGCTTGGGCAGTTGAACGAGGCATCAGCGTCCGTAGCATCCGTTGGCAGGATTCCGGTCAGGAATCTCTGGCTGCTGATGCTGTATGCCTCAAGACTGTATCGGGAACTCCCCAGGAGCAGGAGGTTCGCGGCAGAGGAGAACCCGGACGGCATCCCCAACCTGGTGGCGGAGATCCTGACCCGCGCGGTGGAACGCCGCCTGCGACGCAACCTGAGTTCGGAATTTCACCGGCGTCAGGCCGACCTCACTCGGGTGCGGGGGCGCATCGACGCCCTCCGGACGGAACGCCGCCACCTCCTGCAGCAGGGCAGGATCGCCTGTTCCTTCGACGAACTCACCACGGACACCCCCAGGAACCGCTTCGTCAAAGCGGCCCTGAACCAACTGACCCGGTCGGTAAACGAGAGTCACCTGAGGGGACGGTGCCGGACCGTCGCGGCAGCGCTCGAGAGAGCCGGCGTCAGCACGGACAGTTCCGGCGCTCCCGGAATGAGAGGAGCCCGGTCCGCCATCGCCGCCGGGAGAACCAATGCCGAGGACAGGCAGATGCTGGCTGCGGCGGAGCTTGCCTTCAGCCTGAGGATCCCTACGGAGGATCCAGGTCAATTGCGCCTGTCCGGACCGGACAGGGACGAGTTCTGGGCCAGAAGGCTGTTCGAGGCGGCCGTGGGAGGATTCTACGACACCGTGCTGTCACCCCAGGGCTGGTTGGTCAAGACCGGCGGCGTGATGAACTGGCAGGTTGAGTTGCCCACTGCCGGTATGGAACAGATCCTGCCACAGATGAAGACCGACATTGTCCTGGAGGACCGCGACGCTCGAACCGGAGCAGGATTATCCCGCGTTGTCATCGACACCAAGTTCACCAATGTCGTGGCAACGGGACAATTCGGAAATCCGACCCTGCGGAGCGGCTACATATATCAGATTTACGCTTACCTGAGGTCTCAGGAAAGACAGGCAGATCCCCTGTCGCTCACCGCGTCCGGTATGCTGCTGCATCCCTCGGTGGGGGAGGATCTCGACGAGTCCGCCACGATCCAGGGCCACAGGATCAGGTTTGCAACGGTTGACCTGGCAGCAGACAGCCTGACAATACGAAACAGGCTGCTGGAACTGGCCCTGGGGCCTAGTTCGGGAGGAGGCCACACCGGTGAATCAGGTCAATTCAGGAGGAGCCGATGGACAACATATTGGCAGAACCACACGAGGAGGGCATCAGGCTGATGCTGTACGGGAAGGAATATCAGCTAACGCTAGAGGCGGCTCAGGAAATAGCGCAAACATTATTCCAACCACGGGGCGACTCAGGGTCGGTGAGGCTGGATGGCGAACTGGCTGTCTTGGGGACAGATACGCGCTTGAGGGTCGCTGAGGCCCTGCGCGATGCGCTGCACCGGCCCCACAACACCCGTCCGTAATTCGTCGCAAAAGTAGCGACTTCCAATCCGGCACACTTCGGCATACTGAGTTTCGAAATCGACTCGGGTTTGTTTCACGTACCATGATTTCTGGCTCTCTTTTGTTACGTGCGAACCATGTAAACAAATCGTCTAACTTGCGAAGTTTCATTCGCTAACTACCCCGCAAACGCATCAGAACCCGGCTTTCTGCTAGAGCACCTCTACAAGCCGGGAGAGCATCTCTGAGTAAGGGTAGTCGGACACGGCGATGTAGGCGCGGCTGATGTCGAAATAAATGTCTGCAATCAGGCCGCCAGCGTCCAAAAACTCTTGGACTGTCATGCCGGTTCTGTAAAGTCCAAATCGGTTTCGAGCTCTTGACCCAGGTTGTTTGGGATTCTCCTGGGCCAGAACGATGATGGTGGCTTCCCCTGACGGCTGGTATCTGTGCATGATGGGATTGACCTCGAAAGGGAATGGCTCCGCCGATGGTACATTGGCGAGTCTAACGGGGCAGGGGGATGCTATCATTGGCCAAACCCCATAAGCACACGAAACCGCGGAATTTTCTCATGTGCACGATAGATAACACACGAAAGCATTTCTTGCCACAGCTCTATCTTCGGGGGTTTTGCCGCCAAGACAAAAAGGGCAAAATCCCACATATCTACGTATTTGACAAAAAGGCACCAGACAAAGGTATCGAGAGCCGCTCAATAGAAAGGGTAGCAGTGTCAAAAGACGCTTACTCGATCCACGTTGACGACTTCAACAAAGGGAGGGAATCCGTATGGGGACCTCTCCTCACTCACCTAAACACCGATGGCGCCACCGAACTGAACGAACTGGTCGCAGACCGAGAACAATCTGTGACTCTAAGAGCATGGCTTGCTGACCTCGCCACAAGCATATCTTTGCGAAGCCGCGGGCTTAGAGAACGAATGAAGGAAATCTCTTTAGAGAACTGGCACTCCCTGCAGAGAGAAATCAACAAAATATTTGAAGAAATGGACAATGATGCATTAACCGAAGAAACAGGGACTTCGAAAGAGGAAATCAGGAGAATTGTGGCTCAATCCATGTATGCCGACGACTACGAAAAGTGGCTTGCAGTAACGATACGACCGTCCCGTCCAAAAGAGGACGAGCTCAACAAGTTCCTTGAAGAAGGAACTTGGAGATTTGAGAATCCTCCAAGCCCAAGAAAACTAATCCTATCGGATATACCATCTACTATACTCCGACTGGGTCCCGAGCACCCCAACTGGATATATTTTCAAGTACCAATCAACGAAACATTATTGCTCATAGGTCACTGCGGAGACGCACGACTAGAGAGCGGACTGTTACCAGGTTCCTCGCAAATGAGCGAAGAGATGATAGACCTCAGGAATTCGACAACTTTAGAGGACTCCGAGCAATTCGTTTACTCTTCATCAAAGGACGAAATCACAAGGGCAATTGAGCAAGCACGTGATAGAGCCCAATGACCATCCGCTACGCCCGTAGCGAGCCGCCCTTCACCGAACATCTGTACACGATCCCTATCAGGTAAATAGAACGGCATTGCGCCCTATATCTTGACTTCTCGAATCAAAATGAACACGCGGCTGACAGGCGACGGAGCCGTCCGCAACCGACAAACGGGTCGGTCGGCTGCAACGTTATTCGCCACATCTATGCCCTATCACATAACGGCTTGTCCCGCCAGGTCAGGAGTTTCCCGGTTGCCGAATCAAGGACACCGGTCAGCTTGGGTGGATTGTCCGGATCGGCCCGGGCACAATCGAGTTGGGCTTGGTTCAGCCCTTTCGCCGTTTGTGGGCCGCCGATAGAAAACTCTGCGCCTGATAGGTCCGCATCGGAAAAGTCCGCCTCTTTTAGGTTCGCGTCCAAGAATTGGGCATTTGATAGGTTTGCTTTGGCGAGCCTTGCGCCGGACAAGTCTGCTCTCAAAAAAATTGCGTTGGACAAGTCTGAACTTTCAAGCCAGGCATTGGTTAGGACCGCACCTTGAAAGATCGCCCTGGACAGCTTGGCTTTGATGAGATTCGCGTCGGACAGGTTCGCATAATGGAAACTCGCCATTTGCAGGTCGAGGTCTTGGAGCAGCGCTCCCGACAGGTTCGCGGATTCGAACCTAGGCCTTGTGAATTTCACATCAAAGAAGATGGACCCGGACAGGTCCGCGTGTCTCAAAAGAGTATCCGAGAGGTTCGAATCAGCAAAGTTGGCCCCGGAAAGAATCGCGTGATGGAAGGAGGCATTGGACAGGTCTGCATTCACGAATTGTGCCCCGGGAAGACGAGCGCCCCGCAGGTCAAGCCTGTAGTTGGATCCTCGCTCGATTTCGATTCCCGATTTGGAGCGAGAGTTGATGACCTCCACCACGGCCTCGAGATCCTGGCGAATTCCCAATAGAGTTCCTGGCTCTATTTCCACCTGCCCTGATTCGAGACTCTGGTCTTTTGTGGGAAGGCGCACGAAGGCGCTCAACAGGCGCATGACTTGGAGATGGTATTGTTCAGGGTAATCCTCGGAAAGGCGTTGCAGCGCATAAATCCCGGCCAATCTGACAGAGAGCACATCGTTGCCCAACATCTCGGCTCCCTTCTGGTAACGCTCATTCAGCAGACCTTGCTGCGCGGTTTTCGCTTGACGGTCCGCCACGATCCCACGCCATATGGCCAACGGCAACGCAACCAAGCCAGCGCCAACCAAGGCAACGTTCCTTATGGTTGTGCTGCCTGATTCTGCACCACTCAGCCACTCCCAAAATATCACTGTGAGCGAAAGCGCTGCTATCACAGCACACAGGCAAACCGCCACGACTACTCGGCGACGGCTGCAAATGCCGAGGAACCAGCCACGTAGCATCAAGGTTTCACCGGAGGCGTCGTACCATCCCACCCTATCGTTCCCATTTTACGCGTACTGCTTGCATGCAGGAGCGCTCTTTATCACCCGCGCAGGGCATTGCAGACCCTTCCTGCAGTACCTCAGCCTGTTGACCTGATCCCCCATAGCCGAGCCGGGTTCAACGTTAGGGGAAGTTGAGTTGACCTTGCTCCATTTCCTGTACCAGCCACTGTGAGAATCTTGCAGGTCACCATGAAAGGGAGGCGCTGGACCTTTCCCAGGATGCGCCGTCCGTCGCCCGGCACATGACGGTGCATGACGAAAACCACGCCCGCTTCGACGAAGGCCACTCGGCACGCGTGTACTCCGTCCCCCGGGGGCGAGCCTTATTTCACCGTAGGAGATTACTGGGAAGAGCAGGTATCGGTGTGGGACACCTGCTCTGACCTGGCGACCGGCCGACGCTATGCCGAGTGCGGCCAATGGCTGTTGAGCGCGTCCAAGAGAAAAGGAACTTGACGCCTCCGACGACCCCTTCGGATGCCCTGGCTTTCGTGCCCTGCGATCTGGCTTGCCTCGCCTTCTGGTTGGCACCGCAATACCCTGACACCAAGAGTTTCCCTTATCCGCGATTTTGGAAAGCAACTCCCGTAATTCCCGACCCTCCCAGCTTTGCACGCTCCCCGTCCGTGGGCTATATTTGAGGCATCGCTTTCCAAAGGGTAACTCCAAGGGTGTAGGATGCCCCGCAGCCTCAAGAAGATCCCCGACTACTTCACCGAAGAGGAAGCCGTCGCCCTGGTTGACGCCGCGCCCAGCTACCCGGACCGCATGGCCTTCAGGATCATGCTGAAGACCGGCTTGCGGGTGTCCGAGGCCCTGGCGCTGCGTCGCGTGGACCTTCGCCTTGACCAGGATCCGCCGATCATAGTGGTCCAGGCCGACTCGCCGGGCAACAAGGCGCGCAGGGGGCGGGAGGTCCCGGTACCGGCTGACCTGGTGGAGAGTCTCCGGGACCTGGCGTCGTCCCACAGCAAGAACCATCACCAGCCAATGCTGAACCTGTCGCGCCAGCGGATCGGCCAGGTGATGAAGGACGCAGCACGCGAGGTCGGGATAGACCCGGCCAGGGCCCACCCACACGCCTTCCGGCACACCTACGGCCGCAACTGCGTCCTGCGAGGGGTTCCGATCCCGGTGCTACAGAAATGGCTGGGTCACGCCTCGATGATCGACACACAGCGATACGTCGAGCTGGCCGGGGCGCACCACGAATGGGTGGCCAGGTTGTGAGCCATATTTGTTGGCCGGTTCACTGAAGCTGGAGAATCCGGCGTCCGTGGGGTGGCCCAAAACGCCCGTTTGTTGGGCAGAGAGGAATCATGGATTACATGCAACGAAGCCGGGCCATCGACGAGCTGATAGATCCGATGCTGGCCGAGTTCAGAGCCAGGAATCGGAAAACCGCGGCCGTCTACGAACTGCTGAAAGTGAACCTTAGGCACAGCTTCGAGAAACTTCTCGAAACTGAGTTGCAGAAAACTGAGGACCACGCGCAGGAACAGCTAAGCAAAGAGCAGGAACGGTCGAACACATACCTGAGCTGGTGGAGAGAACTGAGCAGCCAACTCCGTAGCATCCAAGCCACGAATGGCGACGGCGGAATGAGTAGCGAGGAATGGGCCAGACTTCGCCAGCTCAACGACTCGCAGCTTAGGACCTGGGTGACGGTGGGCGCTGCGATGGAACGGAAGGGCCACGACTCCCCAATGAGTAACGGACTTCGCTGGGTCGAGGACAACTCGGTGCATCTAGCCGATCCCTCGGAGACGCAATAATCGCCCGTTTGATGGACGAAATAAGGTGCTAAGAGTACGACAAGCTACCAACGCCAATGTGTGCACTGTCGCGAAACGCGCGACCTTGATGTCGAATTCCCTGAGACTTCGATGTATTGGCCTACAGGCGTCGATTACCTGGATTGTCCGGAGCCGAACTGCGAAGAGCTTTATTTGTGCCCGCCCTGTTCCTCTAAGCCGGGCGTTGAACTGTACTGGCAAGCCTTCGGGTTTGCATCCGATGAGGGAGCGGTCCTTTTCGCCTTATCCTCGATCCACCGAAGGAGGGCGTGTATCGGGGTCCTGAAGATACAAGAAAATGCTCCTGTGCCTCTGGGATAATGGTTTTCGAGACAGAAAACCGGTCCCAAAGCAGGAGCACCCAACAGATGCTATCACGCAACCACCCCGACCGCATCCGCATCGCCTTCGACGACACCCGTCTGGTGGCCAATGCCGGACTGATCCTTCCGGCCACCCTGGCCCTGCGCCTCGGCCTGCCCGAACTCGTCCAGCAGCGCCTCGACCTAGGCAATGCGCCGGGCCGGGCGAACACGGGCGACAAGGTGATGACCCTGGTTGCGTCTGCGCTGGCTGGCGGCGACTGCATTGACGACGCCGATGTGTTGCGCACTGGGGGGACGGCCCGCACCCTGGGCGGCACGGTCAAGGCGCCCTCCACCCTGGGCACCTTCCTACGCAGCTTCAGTTGGGGCCACGTCCGCCAGCTGGACCGGGTGAGCCGCGAGTTGCTGGCACGCGCCTGGAAGGCCGGTGCCGGACCCGGCGACTCGCCCCTGACCATCGACCTGGATTCGACTATCTGCGAGACTTACGGACTGGCCAAGGAGGGGGCGCGACACCACGGCTATACCGGCAAGCGGGGCTATCACCCGTTGCTGGCCGTGGCCGCCGGCACCGGGGACGTGTTGATGTCCCGGCTGCGCGAGGGCCGGGCCAACACTGTTCGGGGTGCTGCCCACTTCCTGCGCGAGACGGTGGGACGGGTGCGCTACGCCGGCGCCAGAGGTCAACTCACGGTGCGGGCCGACAGCGGCTTCTATGCCCACGCCATCGTCGCCGTCTGCCGCAAGATGGATGTCCGCTACTCCATCACCATCCGCCAACACAAAAGCCTGCGCAATCTCATCGAGGCCATACCCGAGACGGATTGGACGCCCATACCCTACTGGATGGACGGTGCCGCCGATGTGGCCGAGACCACCTACACTCCCTTTGAAAGTGAGTCCGACGCTGCCCCGGTGCGGCTCATCGTCCGGCGGGTGAAGCCCACGCCCGGTTCCCAACTGGCCCTCTTCGCCAGCTACAGCTACCACGGCTTCATCACCGACCGGGACGGGGAGACGCTCGAATTGGAGGCTGACCATCGCCGCCACGCCGAGATCGAGAATGCGATACGCGACCTCAAGTACGGCGTAGGGCTGAACCATCTACCCTCGGGCCGCTTCGCCGCCAACGGTGCCTGGCTGGCGATACAGGTGATGGCGCACAACTTGGCCCGCTGGACGGCCCGTATCGGCCTGGGTGAGCAGATCGTGACCACCAAGACGCTCAGACGACGGGTCTTCGCCCTGGCCGGACGGCTCACCCGCTCGGCGCGCCGGCTGACCCTGCATCTTCCCAAGGGTTGGCCATGGGAGGAGAAGGTCAGTCGCGCCTTGGCCCGGTTGCGAGCCATTCCACTCCCGGCCTGACGGCGCCCGTCCGCCAGTGCCCCAACGTCCCCGCAAACTGAACCTCCCCGCAAACTCGCGCCAGTCCGGTCCGCGAGCGCCTCTTGCCGTGTCCTCTCCCGCCATCTCGCTCACCACAGCCACTGTAGGCCGCCAGCGGCGCCCCCAAAAACGCCTGCAGACCGCCGCCAACCCCCCATCTATCCAAATTCGAGCCCGGACCATCGCGCTTGTAACTCCCTCACCCCCCCTTCCAGCGTCCTCACGCCGTCCATCGGTGGATTCGGGCTTATACGATGCGGAGTTCCGAGGTCGGCATAACATCACCGAAACCGACGGCCTCAACTGGCATAAGTGGCCTTTGGCGAACCGGCGTTGCGCGTGGAATTACTGACAGTCAGGCCTTGTGGGGATAAGGAAGGAAAAGGTATCGTCAAATCCTCACTATTCCCACGAGGACTTCGGTTATGGTGAACGCAAAGTGCAGGTCCTGCGATCATGCCGCCGGCATCGGCGCTTACTGCAGCGTGTGGACCGCGGACCTCATGGCCAAGGCTCTCAACCCCTTCTCTACGGCGGCAAGCGGAAGAAGGGGCAAGCTGGAGCTACCTCAGAGAGGCCTCCGCTCAACGGAGCCTGTTCCGGTTATGAAGGGACCTGTGGACGTTCAGCAGGGGGAAGAGAAGAACATGAACGGGCAACGGCGGACTTGGGCCCACGAAAACGAGATAAAGGCCTGGCACGACACCCACTACGCTCATACCAGTCCCGAGACTAAACGCTCGGCATGGCAGCGCTTCGCCAACCTCCAGGACCCCTACAACACCGGCAACTTCATGACCGGATGGGTGCAGATGATCGGCGGGGACGAGTACGGGAACCTGCTCATCGAGGAGATAAACGAACGTCCGTCGCCACAGAGGATCACGGCCGCCACCCCCAAGACCTCCTATCCCTACCGCAGGGACCGGGCTTGGCTGATGAACCAATCCCAGTGGGTCAGGACCGCCCTCAAGTACGACGGCACCAACATCTGCCAGTATTCCTACCAAGACGCCGACGGCAACCGGTTCACCACCTTCAAGCTCAGGACGAGACCCTTCGTACCAGCCCACTTCAGGGTGATGCTGGACCGCAGCCTCAGGAAATACCCTGCGGTCGCCGGACTCAGCATGGAACCCGGGGAAGCCATGGTCTATGAGCTCTACGGCAGGCAGAACCCGATGCTCATCGCCTACCGAGAGGAAATCGAGCTCACGGTCCTGTTCCGGAGAAACCCGGACACAGGGGACATAGACCCTGCGGACCCCGAGGACCCGGCCTTCGCACGCCTGGACTGTCCCCTGTCGTCAGCGCGTCCGCCCCAACAGTGGCAGGACTCCAGGCAGGAATATCAGAAGAGGCAGGCGGATTACAGCGCCGGGCTGCGCGAGACCGAGGTCGGCGGGGAAAAGGCATTCCAAGGGCACGAGGGCGAGATGCTCTACGTCCGCTTCCCAGACGGGGCAAGGACCAAGCCCGGGGCCTTCACCCGGCTGATAAAGCTCAAGCCGCCGGAGATTGAGGAGATCCACCAGGCCCTGGACCACGTGCCAAAGGCCGAGGCCGAGGCCACCGCCCGGAACATCTGGGAGGTCGCGGACGAACCGGAACTCGAACACCTCCTGACCATGCTCCGGGAGGACTGGTCTGAGGACCAGCTACGCCGCTCCATGGACACCATCCGGAGGGTATTGGAGGAAACTCTGGAACGGCGCAGGCGGGAGGATGAAATACTGGAAATCTTCGGACGGGAGTTCGCCCCTGAGCAGTTCCGGGATGACAAGGCCACGGTGATGCGGGCACTCTCGGAACACTTCTCCAAGCAGGCGATGAATCGAGTGTTCAGCACCTTGGATAAAAGACTGCCATGACTGATACAGCTTGGGGGTGGCGGTTCAGGGAGTGCAACTTCTGCTCGGGCGTGTGTCGCATTCAGCATCATTGCCCTCGCGTCCACAGAAAACCCAGCCGCCCGGAATCCGGGGGAACCGCCTCTGCGGTCCGGTAACCCCGCCCGCAGCACCTGACCCCTCTGCCGAATGTGAAGACGGCCGAAAACGCTCACGAATTGTGTCGCCCTGGGGACACCGGAGGACATTGATCCAGATCAGAGGTGAGGGGCTGGACATAGCCCGGGGCTCCTTTACATCCTGAACAAAAAGGGCGACCACAGCGAGTCTCTCAAGGATTCGAATTATCGCTGGGATCAGCGACTATGGGGCTGCTCTTCTTGCAACGTACGATGACGCTATGTGGGAGCGCCACACTGCCGGTGGCAGACAGCAGGACGATATAGGCAGACCCAGTGGCGAATCCTACTTAACGGGAGCTATGAGGGACCGAGCACAGAACACAACGCCGGTCGCGGCGAACACTCTGAACAGACCCATCAGTGCCATGCCCCACTTCTTCATGTGACCCCCGCAGGCGCGGGGATAGACCTTGGCCGGTGGATCCCAGACCAGAGCCGGAGCTGGTTCCCCCGCAGACACGGACCATAAGCGGTACCTTGGAGTTCAGTTTTGACCTGCCCAAACCGGCCAACGCAGTCGGCGGACGTCCATCCATTCCGCAGCGTAAGCCCCAAAACTCTGGCGAGGCAGCAACAGCGAAGCGCGTGGCGCAATCTCATCGAGCAGCCTCAACCTGTAGAGCAGAACATCCGGCGCTAAACAAATCGGGCGACAGCAGGGTGCCTCCAAGGAAACGCGGCGCATAGCGCTATCTGCAGAACGTCCCATCCAGCCAATAACCCCATCTGTTAAAATTGTGAACAGGTAGTGCTGCCACGACTATGGAAATCAACAACCAGCAGGACATCCTGCGAGCTCTGGACACCGATCCCGCCTTCCGGGAAGCGGTACGCCGCCACCTGCTGACCGACGACCTCATCAACCTGCCAGAAAAGTTCGCCGCTTTCGCGACCAGCCAGCAGGCATTCAACCAAAGTCTCAGAGAGGACGTGCAACGCATCGCCGCTGATGTCGGCGACCTCAAAGGCAACGTCGCCGGACGTGCCGCCTGGGACCGTCATGATGACATCCTCGCCCAACTTGACTTCACATTGGTGACTATGCTCTCCAATGCCGACCTGAACAACCTCGCCAACCGCAGCGACACCACCGGCATACATCGTTCGGACCTGCTGAGCTTCTACCGGGCCGACCTGGTCATGGAAGCCTTGGACCACGACAAGAACGCCCACTACGTGGCAATGGAAGCCTCCTACACCGCAGACGCGCGGGACACCGACCGGTTGACCCGCAACGCCGGGTTTCTCACACGGTTTACCGGGCAACCCGCCCATGCCGTGATCGCCAGTAGGCAGAACGACTACGCGGTACAGCGCCTAGTGGAGAATAACACCGTGCATTGGTTCCAGCTCACGGACGTCGACCTACAACCTAATTAGCGGCTTACAACAGCCACGGTATATGTCGCCGGGCGGGAGCAGATGGAAACGCACCAAGCCACAGTCGTGAAGACCCCGTCTCCAATTGGGCTACTAAATGAGCCAGTCCTCTCTGTGCCCACGTTTACGATTCAAAAGAACTGCAGCCGAAGCTGGTTCCGCGGCTGGCGGAACTGCGATCACAGCTTACACGCCGATGAAGCGACTCCATCTCGCGGTCTGCTGCCACTGCAGCCTGCCCACCCTCCGCACGCGCGGAGGTCCACACCCTAATCTCCCCGCACACGCGGGAATCCAGAGTGTGCCGCCGCAGGTCAATCTCACCGTAGCAAGGCTGTATGGATTCCCGACTGCTCGAGAATAACTGGTGAACGCCTGCCGAATTGATAAGACGCGATTGCCCTGGAGAGGTTCGTCCTAGAACGGCTGTCGCTCGCAGTGGTACGGGTGAAACACCGCGACCAAGTGGGCTATTTCAGGATCTACAAGGACGGGGCACCTCAAGTACCCCTTCGCCTTCCAGTTCCTGGAACCCCAGTCCTATGATGAGGGGATCGGCAATAACATGACCAAGTCAACGACCCCGGAATCCGCGCTGCGAAGCCTGATCCACTACATGACAGAAATGCAGCGAAAGACGGATGAGCAGCAGATCAATCCAGAAGCCCGCAAGGGACTCGCCCAATGGACCCTTCAGGAGTTCCTCGAGACACTTCCGGACTCGCTCGATAGGCAAAAGGTTCACCGGCCGCCGCGGCCGCATCGGCATGGCACGGCGAATGGTGGTGGCAGGGGCCCCAACATTCATATTCTCAACAGCGCTGGACAGATTGTCCGGAGTGCCTCGCACGTTGTTTTGGATCCCGCTAAGCCCGAATCCACCGATGGGAGGCGTGAAGGCTGGGCGAATTGGGATGAGGGAGCCTACAAGGGAGAAAGCCTGGGCTCCATTGGGACCGATGTGACACGGCAGAGGGTTTTCAGTAGCCTCACCGGGCCTGGAGAGCGGTCTATGGAGGCTGGGAATCGCGTGATAGTGAGATCGGACGCAGCAGGATGCACTCGCGGACCGGGCGGACGCGAGTTTGGAGGCGTTGGGGCGGTTGCGGATAGCGCCGTCAGGCAGGGAGTGGGATGGCTCGCAGTCGGGCCAAGGCGAGAGTGGCCTGCTCAGCCCAGGGCCAGCCCCGGGGAAGATGCAAAGTGAGTCTGCGCGCCGAGCGGGTAAGCCGTCCGGCCAGGGAGAAGAAGCGTCGCCGCAGGGTCTTGGTGGTCACCAGTTGCTCGCCCAGACCGATGCGCGCTGCCCAACGGGCCAGATTATGCGCCAGCACCTGGACGGCCAGCCAGGCCCCGTTGGCAGCGAATCGGCCGGACGGCAGGTGGTTCAGCCCGACGCCGTACTTGAGGTCGCGTATCGCATTCTCGATCTCGGCGTGGCGGCGATGGTCAGCCTCCAGTTCGAGCGTCTCCCCGTCCCGGTCGGTGATGAAGCCGTGATAGCTGTAGCTGGCGAACAGGGCCAGCTGGGAACCGGGCGTGGGCTTCACCCGCCGTACGATGAGCCGCACCGGCGCGGCGTCGGCCTCACTCTCAAAGGGAGTGTAGGTGGTCTCGGCCACATCGGCGGCGCCGTCCATCCAGTAGGGGATGGGCGTCCAATCCGTCTCGGGTATGGCCTCGATGAGATTGCGCAGGCTTTTGTGCTGGCGGATGGTGATGGAGTAGCGGACATCCATCTTGCGGCAGACGGCGACGATGGCGTGGGCATAGAAGCCGCTGTCGGCCCGCACCGTGAGTTGACCTCTGGCGCCGGCGTAGCGCACCCGTCCCACCGTCTCGCGCAGGAAGTGAGCGGCGCCCCGAACAGTGTTGGCCCGGCCCTCGCGCAGCCGGGACATCAACACGTCCCCGGTGCCGGCGGCCACGGCCAGCAGCGGGTGATAGCCCCGCTTGCCGGTGTAGCCGTGGTGTCGCGCCCCCTCCTTGGCCAGTCCGTAAGTCTCGCAGATGGTGGAGTCCAGGTCGATGGTGAACGGCGCGTCGCCGGGTCCCGCCCCAGCGGCCCAGGCCCGGGCCAGCAGTTCCCGGCTCACCCGGTCCAGCTGGCGGACGTGGCCCCACCGGAAGCTGCGCAGGAAGGTGCCCAGGGTGGATGGCGCCTTGACCCTACAGTCGAGAACACCGGCCGTCCCACCGGCGCGCAGCGCATCGGCGTCGTCGATGCAGTCGCCGCCAGCCAGGGCCGAGGCCACCAGCGTCAGCAGCTTGTCTCCCGCGTTCGCCCGCCCCGGCGCATCCCCGAGGTCGAGGTGACGGTCAACGAGTTCACGCATGCCCAGGTGTTGGGCGAGAGTGGCCGGAAAGAGCAGGCCGGCATTGGCCACCAGACGGTGGTCGTCAAAGACGATGCGAATACGGTCGGGGTGGTTGCGTGGTAGCATCAATTGGGTGCTCCTTTTCTGGGGTCGGTTTTTTATTGCAAAACCATTATCCCAGATTCAGAGGAGCACCTTCTTGCCGCTTCAGTTCCCCAACCTGACGCCCACTATCGGTGGATTCGGGCTAAGGCGTATGTCGAGCGGCACCTCGTGGGGTGCTACGGGTCGTTGGGAGTATGAAACAGGTGGGTTCGGCTATGTCGGCTTCGTTGATATGACCGGCCCCATGGTCTTGGTGAGATAGTCTGCCCAGTCTTGCATGACCGGCTGGCGCGTGTGCGGGGGCATAGAGCGTCTGTCAGCTACTGATTTCCCGCTTATTGCAGCTTGTTACCACTTCAGTTCCTTTCTGTACCAGTTCCAGACATCGCTCTCAGTTATTGTTGCTGCCTCGTTTCCTTCTGGGATTCATGGCCCGTAGGGTAGGGGACTCACGAAACTTTAGGCCTGGCTGGAGAACTCACGAAACTTTGGCCCGGCCGAGGGACTCACGAAACTTTGGCAGCGGCCGGCTGGCCGCTGGAAGACGGCGGACCGCTGATGACGGGTCGATTGGATTTGACGTTAGCCTACACGGCCCTAAACCAGAGCCAAGGTGGGATGCGCATTTGCTGGATATTGGGAATCAGGCTGGGGGTCTCGCATTGGTGCCTCGGCCCTTGATTGCAGGACCCTCCGGCAGCGCCGTCTCACCTCGTCTTTCCGGCTGGAAAGCCCATCCAGGAATTTGCCGACCCTCTCCTGCACCGCCGCCCTGCTGCCCAAGCACAGGTTCCCTGTCGCCTCCTCTCTCGCCCAACCCCAGATGGCCTCATTGGCGTTGAAGTCCGGGCTGTAGCCGAGCAGATTCACCAGCCGCAACTCCAGTCCGGGCGTCCGCAGATATTCCCGCACCGCCTCGCCGCGGTGCGCCGGGGCATTGTCCCAGATGACCCGCAGCGGTCCCGGATGCTTTTCCTTCAGTTGCGTCAGGAAGGCAACCGAGGTCCCGCTGTTGCTGTTGCCCTCCAGTTCCATCCATTCCACCTCCCCCGTCTCCAGGCACACCGCCGAATAGTAACTGGCCTTCTCCCCATACCGCGGGCTATTGGAGTCCACCAACGCAGGTTTGCCCTTGAGCACCCACTTGCCCCGCAGTTCCGCATCGGCCCGGAAGTGAGCCTCATCAGCAAAGAATATCCTGGCCTCAGAATGTTGGGCCTCCTCCCTCAGGGCGGCGTACTGTGCCACGAAGGCCTCCCGCTTGGCCTCGTCAGCCTTGAGCAGCCGCTTCTTCGGGCGCTTGAATCTGAACCCCAGCCGGTGCAGCCAGTTCAGGCAACTGCTGCGGCTCAACTCAATGCCGAAGCGCTCCAAGGCAAACTGCCGCACCACCTTCCAATACCAGTTGGCCATTACGATGCCCGAGTAAGCGGGAGGCTGTTGCACCGCCCCTTTCAACTGCTCCTGCTGCGCCCGGTCAAGGGCGGGGGAGAACCACCGGTCTGCTCGAATATCAGGGCCGCAGGCCCTCCCTCGCCGAAGGCCGACGCCCAACGTCCGATGGTTGTGGGTCCCGACCCAGCGCCTCCGCCGTGGCCGCTGCCGTCCAACCCTGGGCCAGCAGCCAGACGGCGTACCACCGTTCCCGCTCCCGGGGCGTGGGCGCTAGGATCATCCGCCGGCGCAAGGCCTTGGCATCCATCTCCCATTGTTCCAAATCCCGATGTATCTCTCTCGCACCCATCACCAACCTCTATCTGACGCCCGGGAAAGCTAATATCTGACGCCCGGAAAAGCTAACTCTGCCCCTTCACCAATTTACCCCATGTTTCTGTGTATTTCACCTTGGCTTTGGAGCTTGTCTTAGAAGTGTTTTGCTAGACGAATATCGTCTAAATTCCAGTTAATTATGAAGTCACTGAACTATCAAAATCCATATTACGTGTATCTAAGCCATATCTGCTGCGATTATCGTTATGAGCTCTGACTTCTGAGACAAGCTCTTTGGTTTAGGTGGCCGTCAGCTGCACCTGCTGGCCCGCCACCGTCACCCACCGGTGAACAAAGTCTATGGACAGATCTCCCAGCGCGTAGGGTTCCGGCGGCTCCACCCGCTCCGGCGATATCCGCCGACGTAGGGCCGCCTGGATCCTGGCCATCAGTTCTGTAATCCTCGACAGCCAGTACATCCACTGCAAGCCACACCGGCAATCGGCTGGTCCGCCATCTGCGCCGTTGTCGGCCCTTACCCTACGTACACCCTCGGACGTGCCGGGTGGTGTGAGAGCGCCCCGCCCGCGGAGAGCCTGTTCCCACGATTTCCTGGGTTGGTCCTTTCCGCAGAATCGATTTCCAGTGAACTGGTTCTGTCGTCCCGAAAAAGGCAAGGGCCGCACATTAGTGCATAACACGCGGCTTGGCCAGCCCGGTGGACCATGTTGCTAAGTCCCTCTGCCATTCCGTCCCACCATTCAAAGTCTGCCTATCCTCGCCGGCGAAGGTGAATTGCGCCAAGTTGCTCGCTTCCGCAGGTCCATAATGGACAAGGCCACCTAAAATGGCTGTCCGAATGCCAGGTCCATCGGGTCGCCACCGCTGACCTACCCCTTATCGCCGGACGCATCGGAGACTATCTGCAGATAGGAGTATTCGACGGCGATGTCGACTTCGGTTCGACCTGTTTCAGCACAGATCCGGATTGCCCCGTCAGCAAGTTTTGTTTGGGTATTCTCTTTTTCTGCGTATCAGCACCAAAGTAGCAATTGCGAAGGTCGCTACTCCGGCGGCGATGGCTACGGCACTGACCACTACTACAACCATGACTTGTAAGCCGCCGCCTGCATTACATCCTGAGATTATGATCATGGCGGGTATCACTGTGACCAAGATCATGATAAACAGAACAACAATGGCGGCCAATGCCGGTACGAACAATATCCGCAGCATATTGTGTCTTTGAGCAGCCAGAAAAGTGAATGGTGCAAAAGTCAAAATGCTAACGGCGACAATAATGTCCAGGGCGCTGACGCTTTCATTTCCAGTGGCGGTAATTGCTTGGTCCAATTGAATGTATCCACCTACCAAAGACGTGATCATTCCGGCGATTACCATATAGTTTTTTAGACTGTGCTCTGTTGTAACAGCAGCAGCAGACGTCAGTCCTACGCCGGCAAAGACCAGTAGTAGAGAGCGAGCTGGCGAGGACAAGTCCTCGAACGATACTGCGATCAGGGCTAGAAGGCCCATAAAGATAGCTACGCCGATTCGCATGGCCGAGACGAGTCCTTCTTTCCCTTCAAGGGGTTTCTCAATCGGCTGCTGCTCGGTCATACCCGGTTCTATTCTTCCGGTTACATACCCTACGACTGTCGCCACAATTACAATTGTCCCGGCAGCCGTAAGGCCCGCAAAGACGCCGCCCGGCCAGTTACACTGTTGCGTTGCCCAACTCAGAGATGCTGTGATTGCGATTCCGATCGCCGTGGACCCATTGGCTACGATTGGGTGTTTTGAAGCTATCTGATATGTAAAATACGCAATAGTCGCCACCGCGATGGCCAGGAAGACCACGAGGATTCCATAGGTCAGCCATCTTGGAATGAAGCCACTCCATCCGCTCAGTGATTCATAACCTCCCTGTCTCTCGACCCCCAGGTAAACGAAGATCAGGAATAGTAGCCCGGCAACAATTGGTGGAAAGACCTTGGCGGTGTATGCGTTAAACTGTGTGAGACACATCCACCCTGCTTTTGCTAGCTCGTGGCGTTTCACTCCGGCTCCTCTTGCTCCCTCGTATCCCCCACCGCCATCCTATATCCCACCCGCGGCTCGGCGAAGATGTAGGTGGACCGGTGTGCGCGTCGGCGAGACCGTGGCCCGGGAATGGCGGGACATGGACGTGACGGCCGGCTCCCTGCTGGTCCGCCGCGGCAAGGGCGGCAGGGGCCGAATCATCCCGCTTCACCCTGACCTGGCCAGCCTGTTCGCCAACTGGTCCGCGTCCTATGGCCCGCGGGACCTGGTTGTCGGGCTGACCAGGAAGACGTCCCTGCGGCACCTGAGGGCCGGCATCGAGCATGCCGGCTTGGATGAGGAGTCGCCGGGGACCGGGCGCCAGAGAGCCGGGGCTCATAGCCTCCGGCACAGTGCCGCCCGTCACTGGCTGACCACCGCCGGGATCCCGCTGAACGTGGTCTCGCAGTGGCTGGGTCATGCGACCCCAGAGGTGACGCTCCGGACCTACCTGCCCATCGTGGGCAGTACCCACTCGATGGCGGACGTGCCGTAAGCTCGGGGGCGGACTTCTGCTGGACTCAGCCCAGAAGCGGCGTCAGCCTTCTTGATGCCGCCTTAGACAGTCGACGATGATGCGGTTCATTTCGGGAAACTGCTCGGCAGCGAATCTGTCGATCCAAGCCTCAATCTTGCGCCGGGCGGAGCCGTCGTCCCAACCAGGGCCATAGTCAGCTGGTTCGAGTATGTAGTCCGGTTCTTCGTGCAGGATCATCCATCCATTAGTAAGGGAGTGGCGAGCGGGCTTGAACACAGCAGGGTTTTGCCTGACGGCATCGAAGAGAGCGGCTCTGATCTCGGTGTGTTCGGAGCTGGTAGGCGAGAGTCCTATATCCAGGTAAGGCATCTCACCACCATCGTCGAGCCGAAGTTGGAATAGGAGAAGCGCAGGGGAAGAGGGTGCCCAGCCAGTACCGGTCCTGCTGCTGGGAAATTCGTCCCAGTCGGCGGCGCGAAAGCGGACTAACTGTGTAGCTTCGAGGTCCAGTTTCCAGAAGGGGTACTTGCCGACGGCTTCCCGGAGCATGGGTTTGGTCTCTTCGATCCAGTTAACCTTGTTGTCGAAGATGTGATCAAGTGCCTCCCGGTGTTCAAGGTAGATGCGGCGGGCCTGTTGATCAATGCTGGTATCAGGCATGACGTTTCTCCTGGTGGCCGTCGCGTAGATTTGTAGCAGGGCGTTCGCGTTGGGATCCGCGACTCCGGTGTCCAGGACTTCCTGAATGGCGTTGTGGATGACGGAGTAGCTGGCCGGCTGCCAGTGCTTCCGGTCCCGATCCAAGTAAGGTGAGATGCCGTTGGGAGACAGTAAGATGTGGTGCCTGGCGAAGTCGGGATAGGCATCGGCCAGGGCGCGGCGGTAGCGGGTGAGCTGGTTGCTGTGCTCCTGAGAGAAGGTCTTGTTCTCGATGGCAATGAGGTTCTGGTATTCCTGGTTGAGTACCAGGATGTCCAGTTTCCCCCTTTGTCCGTCGACGATGTTCTCCCATTCCTGGAGCACCTTGGCGGCGCTCAAATCTGTGGTGAGCAGATGTGGCGGGGCCATTGTGGCGTTGAGCAGGGCGGAGATGAAGTGCCCAGCTTGCCGGTGGTGCGCCGATGGATCCAGCAGCCAACTGATGATCCTGGAGTGGAATTCCTCGGCACGACACATGCCAGGGGCGATGACATCGAGGGCGTCCATCCGTTCGCCTTCCTCAGCGATGGTGTGGCCGAGTTTGGTGAGGGTATCCAGGAGGTTCGCTGAATGGAAGGCCAAGCGCAAGGTCTCCCGTTCACTGGCCAGGGAGGCTTCCAGTTGAGCTATTGCAGGCAGTGCCCGGTACAGCAGTTGGCTGCTAGGGTAGGTTTCGGTGTCTTGGGCGGTCATGTCGGCCCTCCGAGTTATTGTTCTCTGTCTTGCTCTCTCAGGCCTATTCAGCTCAGCCACTCGAGGGCGTTCCCGCAACCTCTCTCCGGGTGTAGCGGACCACCGCGCCATCCCATCCGGATGCGGCCGTGGAGTCCCCTCCAGAGCCTTCCGCCCGGCAATTGCAGGGGTAGGCGTCGCTGACAGGCCGGGTTAGTTCATTCCTCTAGATGAAGGCCCCACTCGTAGAGCTCGTGGTCGGCATGGAATGAGATACCTGTACCGGCCGTCCACTGCCACCATTCTTGCTGGTCTTCGCTTCTCGAGTAGCCGCTCTCCCTTATAGGCTCCTCCAAGTAGTGCCGCACTGGTGCGTCCTGATGCAGGTCCAAGGGCGGGTCGTTGTGGCCGCGTTGATTGACGTAGAGGTTCTCGAGCCGTAGCACCTCGAGATATGGCAGGTTTACTGCTAAACCAATACCAGAGTGGGATGTGCATTTCAGGGGTCTTGAAGACGACCGAGATGACTACACGGCTTCTCGCATCACCTTTAGGCCCCAAGCGGGGGGCCACAGACAGTCCCGTCTAGCAATATGTACATTTCACCTTGGCTTTAGTTTAGTAATAGTCTACGACCGCCTCGTGGTTGGATTGGACATCACTTTCATCTGCGTGTCGGCGTAGGGAATGGGTCCCCCCTGCGGTCTACGGGAGTGGGAAAGGCATCTGGGAAATCCTCGTCGGCCTTCGCTCTGCAATTGTCCATGAGTTCCTCTCTGTAGGCATCAGCGTCCTCTTCGATCAACTCGTACTTGACCATTGAACCCATCAGAGTCCGGTCACCGTCCGCGAAGTCCTCCTCCAACTTGCGCATTTCCCGCTCCTCCCAGTCGTCAATTGCATCCTCTCGTTCCTCGCATGCCTCCCAGAACTCGACAACTTCGTCCACGCCTCCAGGTGCGGACGTGTTCGGGCTGCTTCCGAGACCGTTGCACGCAAGCAGCACCAGCATCGGGACAATAGCGAGCCAACCGCTTCTTCGAATCCAACTTGAATACATTTTCATTCCCATTGCTCCGAGGTGGTATAGAGCAAATCAACCCTCTAAGCGGCTTTGCACATAAAGGACCTCATTTCAACTCCTTTATGTGCAACTCTCGATTCTGCACATAAAATGGAGAAATTCCCAAAAGTTCCGAATAGCCCCGTTTAGCCCCCGAGTGTCTCACTTGGGGGCTTGATTTTGGATTCATTGAGGGACGGAATAGCTGAGACTGGGGTCTCAGGGGGAACTCCGTAGGGCTTTACACGGGGTCAGGCTACACCACCAGAAACGCTGTTGGTATCATCGGCAGGAACGATGGGAGTCTCTCTTAATTAGCCATCGGTCCTGTCCAACTGCCCGGATCCACCTCACTTAGCGAGCACCATAGTTACCTCCGTTATCATCATAGCCACAGTTGTCGTGCCGGTTTTCTCTCTACAATTTCTCTGCGTGAAGTACAGAATTAAATAAATTCTACCTCTTTTAGGTGTTGATAGGCACTTTCTCTCTGACCATCAGTGAATTTTGGCTTCAATCTTTTTACAATCTCCAATGTTTGATCTTTGTCGTTCTGGCCTTCTCCCTGGAAAACAAAATGGATAGTAGCATAGAGCTCGAGCCGAGGGGTTTCGATGTTTCCTAGGATTTCGATTACTTTGTCGATTTGTTTTATCTCGGGTTGCCTTGCGGCCTCGTACTCGATCAGCCAAGAGCGGTCGCCCTCCTCCAAGGGCGTTACGTGAAAACCGAATCCATTCGGATCGGGCTGAATGTCAACCAATCCAACTGACTTGGAGAGAGAAAGGATGCGGTCCAATTCCTCCGAATAAGGACCGAAATAGTGTATCCTGAATGGGTACATCAAAGGCGCACCCACCGCCTCTTGCAGAAAGTATGAGATTTTCTGCACTTTTGTCTTTCCGAGATCATCGCAGCGGTCGGCAATCCTCTGGATAGAGACCAATCTTCTGTTTAGTAACTCGTCACTCGTCATGTCTTCTCCCTTATTCTAAGCCATTGCATTTCGACAGAAATCTATGACCTTTCCTCTCAACGAGTCATCATTTCGGATGTCGGCATAAACCCTTAGTTGCCTTATTTCATCTAATCCCGCCAGTGCTCTGGAGAGCTGAGTGAGAGACTCCCAACGGCCATTCCTATTCTTAATCGGCCAGCTCTCAGCACCCGTCCTGAACCGCTCCGGATGGTCGGTAGCTCTATCGGTCCAAATTTTGACACCAGGAAACTGGCTTTCCAATTGTTGCGGCAGTTTCGAAATCGCTCCCGAAACAACAATTGGATCAGCATGGTCACCGGTCTCGTACACCGGCTTCGGATGCCGTCGAGTGGCGAGTCTCCATTCTAAGTTTTCTGTACTCTCGTCCATGCGTATGTTGAGTTCTGCCAAGACTCTCCAATCGTTCCATTTAATGTATTCGGTCAGCTGTTCAGGATAATGTCCAGTTCCATCACCTTCTTGGAGAAGCTCAGCTATAAAATCTGTTAGTATGAGATCATATGCCCGACGGACCGCATGAAAGTACACTTGGGTGAACATGAAGTATCTGGCAAGGATAAACCCTTCTATCGCGTGAAGGCCTCCATATTCAATTCCCAATTTCAGAACGCCATCGGAGGTTTCCTCGTAGAGCGTGATAGTGTCTATTATCCTGTCCAAGTCATATAGACCGTACTTAACACCACAATACAGAGAGTCTCGTAGCAGGTAGTCCATCTTATCCACGTCCCAGACGCTGGAAATTAACTCCCTGACAAATCCAACTTCGTAAATGCCTGTTTCACTGAGAATGGAAACGACTCTTTCCTTCGTAACACCCCATCGGTCTAATCGGCTACTGATAATATTGCCGATTCCCAACTCATCGCATAACAGTATTCCTTCACTGTAATGTTCATGCCGCTTCCCACTAGGGAACAAAGTGGTTTCACCGGTGTGGGAGAAAGGAGCATGACCTATATCGTGCAACAGTCCAGCCAACCGCGCTTCCAAAACAATCTGGTCTACTTTGTCCTCAAATACGTCCTCGGGCCATCCTTGGCGGTCTTTGAGTACGTCTCTGAGGCTCGGAAGCCTCAATATTTTTTCCACAAAGCGCCCTGCTAGGTGCATTACTCCAAGCGAGTGGCCGAAACGAGAATGTTCCGCCCCGTGATAGACGTATGATGACAGTCCCAACTGCCGGATGCCTCGGAGACGCTGGAAGGCAGGCCTATCCACTATGTCCCTTTCCCAGTCGAAAACCCCTATATATCCGTGTACTGGATCTCTAAATGTCCTAGTGGGTTCAGGCAGTGCCATCGGCCTCTCCAAGGTGCCGTTGTTGGTTTCCAATCGTGCTATCTTGGAACAAAATTCTAACTTGACCTCTTGTTGCTTGCATAGGCCCAACTGTCATCAAAATCGGACTAATGCTACGGCCATAAATTAAGATAAGGCAGGGGTTTGCGCTAAAAGTCCATCTTATTTAACAAGTCGCCGAGTTGCATCAAGAGTTCCCATCACCCCAAGCCCGCCATGGCCCCCATCGTGCGCCAAGCCTGAACGTAAGCCTCCCCGGCACCGCCTAGAGTAGGCAATACACTCGATGCTCCTCCCTGCACCAAAGCGTACACCACTAACCCTACAGCCGCCGCTGCGTGCAGTGCAAGGGCGTAGCGCAACGCCGAGGCCGTGACGGCTCTCGACACCCTGAAGGCTCGCGTCTCCTGAGCCCTCCTCGGACTCGCGGGCTTCGGGACATTCGCTCTGCCGGCTCTCTGCGGATTCCGGGCGGTGCCCGGGGGACGCCGAGGGGCAGGCTGGGGTTTCGGCTTCTCCCTCTCGGCTTCGGTCCGAGCGCGCTCGCGGTTCTCGACAACCCGACGGTCATACTCAGCGGCGCGTCTCGTCTCCTCCTGGGCAGCCTCTTCCTCCCGCCGCTGCTCGTTGCATCGGTAGCAGGTGCAGGCAGGCGGGTGGTGGCCTCCCTTCCGGTCTCCCTTCCAGTTGCCGTAGTTCTGTACCCTCATCAGCGGACTCCCTATTTGCAGCTCGAAAAGTTCTGTGTGGCGTAGAGCGTCTCCGATGCCCAACCGTGCTCATCCGACAGGTCCACTGCTACCCCGACGCCGATCCTGCGGGAGTCCGGATCGAGTATATTGGCCCTGTGTCCCGGGCTGTTCATCCAGCCCTGCACTAGGCTGTGGGCGGCTTCCTTCTCATCAGTGTAGTAAGTGGTTGGGCTCCAACTGTAATCACTCCATCCAGAGCCCCTCCCCACCCAGTAGGTTACCCTTGGATGCTCGGCGATGTTCTCGCTAAGCCCATAGGAGTAGGAACCATCCCCGTGGTAGGCGCGGCAATCGTAGCCAGCCGCCAGGGCCCTGTCCGTGGGGTCCTTGCCCCTTATCGTGTGATTGAAGGCCGTGGAGCACCATCTGTCCGCTGTGCTTTCTCGCGATGTCCGAAATGTCGGGATCGTGATCAAACGGGCGGAGACCAGCCTTGACGCGCTCGTCGTTCGTTAGGTGTATTACCCATTCTTCAATCGAGGCCATTTCGAGCGGGCTACCTCCGGGGAATTTCTTGGTCGGCGTGGAAGTTGGTCTCGGTGTCGCCGTAGGCGTTGGAATCGGGGTCGCCTCAGGGATTGTAACCGCTTGTGCTGCGGACGGCTCGCTGCGGGAAGCCTCAGTGGGGCCAAGTGCGCCCGGTGGGAGTGCGGACACCATCGCTTGGTAACCCGGCCAAGCGAATAGGGCGACTACCAGCAAGAATACAAATGTCTTACCGCGTCCTTTGAGTTCCATACGGCTTTACGCTAAGAGTACATCCTATTTGACAAGTCGCCGAGTTGCATCAGGAATCCCCTGAATCAAGGCGTGCTGGGCAGCGTAGGAGAGTCGATTATACCCAGCGGCGGCCCGGAACACGCTGGGGCACACACCCGGCGTGTTGCTCGCGATCAACCGGCATAGCAGAAAAGGCACCCCCTGGGACTATCCCCCGAAGTTCTGGTGGCGTAGATAAGCTGCCCGAATGGGCTATCCCCACGCCCAGATACTTGAATTCTGAGTGCAGGATGTTGGCCCTGTGTCCAGGGCTCTTCATCCATCCATCAACAACACCCTTGGCGAACTTTTTCTTGTCCCTCCGCGCCGGAAACTTGTAGATGTCCTCACCAGTGGCCGCCCCGCCGAAGGATTCCGCCAACATCCGACCGTGCGGCTCGCTGCCGCGACGCCCGTCGTGAGAGAAATGTCCTGTTCGGGCCATCCAATTGTGTGTTTCTGCGCTGCTGATTCAAGAGCGAGATAACGCCGGAGCGGCTGCAATTTGTGCCTCTCTCTGGCACGGTTCGTGTAGTGGAGCACCCAACCAGCGGTTTGCCGGTGTTCCTTCGGTGTCGCAGCGTAATTCTTTGGAACCCTCGTCGCTGCTCTCTCAAGGCTGACATGGTCAATGACACGCCCGATCAGGCTGAGTGCTAGGAAAACCATACCGGCCCTCGCGCTATTCCCGGTTTACTGGTACCGGCAGGCGCCCCACTGCCTCAGCAACCGCGCCGCCGTGGTCGTCGGTGCCTCGTTTCTGCCTCAGTTCCCGTTTGACCAGTGCCAAGATGGCACTGACGTGCTGCTGGACCCTCAGGGGCGTCTCCAAGTCCCACCAAGTCGCGTCTTGTATCTCGCGTGTGTTGATGCGCGGATGTCCCTCGCCGGTGGCTACGAATATCTGGTGGGCAGCCGACGTGCCAGCGTAGCGGCCTGCGAACACGGGCTCGTCGATCAGTATGCCGGTCTCCTCAGCAACTTCGATGATGGCCCTCTGGCTCGGTTCTTCCGTGGCGGTGATCTGCCCACCGGGGAGGGACCACTGGTTCTCTCGGTTATGCTTCACCAGCAGAACCCTGAGGGTCGAGGGGTCGATCACCACTGCGGTGGCCCGGGATCTGAGTGTTCGGGTTCGGCGGGCTCTCATGTTCATGTGTTGCTCCCTTTGGGTATCTCGCTTCGCGTGGGTACCCCGTTGTGGCTTACCGCTATTCCCTATCCCTCGTATAGGCTGATGGGAGTGGAGGTCTCTCCACCTACTGAGCGTATTTTTCATCCCATAGTTCGGAGAGCCGGAAGTGCATATCGACGCCACAGCACTCACCAAAGCTGATGGACATCTCGTCAACCGCGCCCTCCCTCCACCTAAACCCGAATCCACCGAAGGGCAGGGCGCCGGCGGCCACGACCCAGGGCGCGAGCCCGGGGCGGCCGGCGAATGAGAGGGCTAGGGTCGCGGTGGTGCCAGCCAGCACCAGCCAGAGGGCCATGTTGGCGGCGCGGCCGAGGGTGGGGCTCAGTATCAGTTTGGCGAATGTGGCGGGCATGTGCGCCTCGGCGGGTGTGATTTGGGTGCGATTATACCAGTCTAGTTGTTTAGTGGGGCGGGGCGGGTGTTAGGGGGCTGATATACCTGCCTAGACACATATCCCAGCTACGTCCGCGATTACGAATAGATGCTGTTGGGGTCCGGTTATCGTTTCTGCCGAAAATGTGCCCTAGCCTTCGTTTTTGCGCTAAGATTGTGCCCTGGCGGTTGCGTACCGTCACCACTCTCGACCTCTGATTGCGCTATCCATCACCAGAGACCGAGGGCGGCGACGGGGCTTCTGGAGTCGCTGGATTATGGAATGGGCGCATTGTGGTTGCCCGTATGCTGGTTTACAGCGATGGCCCCGGTTGGGAGGCCGGGGCCACAACATTGCCACCTTTACCAATGTTTATAATAGGATTACAGGGTTGTCTAATAGGCAGGAGTTGAGCGGTAAGCCTTGCCACCGTGGCAAGAGGGCCCTGGGCTACCGACCGGGGCCATCAGCACGAGGCCGTCTGCAAGGGGTGTGCGGGCGGCATGTATGCAACGATTGTGGTATGGAGACGGTGGCGGCCAGCAGGAAGCGCGACAGTTTGGCAAGGCTCGTCCGTTAGGGTTCGGCTCCCCGCGCCTCCACCGACACCACCCCATTATCGGGGATCCCACACCCATGAGCGCTTGACAAGAAGCCGCCTGGGCATGGGCTACGATCACTTACCCCGTAATTACACCCCAAAATATTAGACAGACCAAGACGGCAACCCAGCCTACTACGGCAACACCAGCCACCCAGTGCCAGACGCCGCCGCGCTTTTGGGCAACCGCCACTGCTAGTAACACCAGCGGGGCAATCACCAACAACGCCATCCCCACGGACGACAGCAGGTAGCCTACGATAATCATTCCGCCATACCTCCAAAACCTTCCAAGCCAAGAACCTCCGACTCCAGAATCCGCCGCGACTTCATTATAACAACAAACTTGTGATTGTATTCACTATGTTGACAGTAAGTATCGAAATTCTTGATACTACCGGCATTCTAAGAGACGATTTCGATATTCCCTGAAACGACAGTTTGACTACTTAATTCGTCACCCCATAGCAGGCAAACGTAATCGGCAACTGACTACGAAAACCGGCGTAGACGGGCGGTTTCAGCAACGCTTCAGGACACCACCCACAGGCCATACCTGGCCGCCGGAATACAATATGAACCTCTTGGGAGATGCCCGCAAAGACGCCGCCAAGACTGGTATAATAAAGGCATACCGAAGCTCGACCACTGCTCCCGGCCACTGCCCCCACGGTTTACCGCCACAAGCCTCGGCTTACAGGTACCCACTCCGGCAACCACGCCCCGGACAGCTCCGCCCCGGTAAATCTCCTCCACGGACCTCTACAATTCAAATCCCCTTTCCCCTCCCCATCTAAAAGTGATTGTCATGCCAAGACCGCCTAACCGAAACACCGAAAAAGCTCGGGACTCCCAGGTGGGAATCCTCATGAGGGCATACCGGGAATCCCACCCAAACAGCCGAGGCGGACGAGGTATCTCACAGACTGAACTGCTCCGCCTCATGGGGTGCATAAATCCGTACTACGGCCTCATCAGCAGCCACGTACCCGTTTCCAAGTGGGAGTCCGGGGACACCCCTCCCACAAAGGAGAGAATCGAAACTTTCGGAAAAGCGCTGGCCCTTTCGGATGAGGACGTCAAGGGGCTCATCCATCTGGCTGGGCTCAATGAGGAACAACTTGAAAGCAGGTTTCTGGCCTGCCTGCACTGTGGAGCAAAAACCATAGCTAAACAAGTCCGCGACAACCAGGGCCAGGGTGACCACAATCTGAATCACAAGGCCATAACACGGACCAGGAAATGCACCTCGTGCGGGCTCACCGGCGAGTCCAACGAACGGTGGGCGAGCGACCCCGCTGATGTGGAGACCGGCAGGATGGGAATGATCCTCGACTGGATTGCAACAGCAAATGACCGAATACGACAAGCCTTGATTGAGGCGAACAGGAAACCCACAATGCAGCCGGATGAGGACGACGCCACACGAAACCAGCCATGATGGAAGCGAGACGCGGCGAACCCGGTTTAAGACCGAGCGCCTTCGGCCTGGACGGAGGCGCTCCCGGCACCAGAACCCGCCGGATCCTCGTTCCGGGCATCGGGGGAAGTTGCCAAATCCGGTTCGCCCACGGGTTTCGCCGCTCTGCCCGTCCCGGCCGCCAGGAACTCCGTATGAATAAACGTTCCGTCCGACTCCTTGACAAATTCGTCGCTGTCCGACATCGCATTAGCCAGATTTTTTGCCAGGTACCTCACACTCTTGGACTCGCTGAGCCCCAAGGAGATCAGGAGCTCAGCCGCCTCCCTCGCAATTACCCTCCCGGAGTTGCCAAATGCATACACCTTCATCCTGTCCGAATGTCTCTTTGCCTTCTGCAGGCCTTCGAAGGTGCACTTCAGTGTCGGCACCGCCCGACGGGATGTCGTTGCGGGCTCGGCGCCGCCGTCTCCGAATTTCGACCAAAACCCCGGCCCCTCCGATTCCAGAAACACCGTGAGCCTGTCTCGATAGCGCTCCGCATCACAGATCGCCTGTTTCTTATCCCGGGAAACAGCCTCGCCGGCTTCGAGTTCAGCACTGCATTCCTGAATCAGCCGCTCAGTCCTTTCCAGATCCTCTTCCATAACCTGCCTGAGACTCAATCGCATCTCCAACTCCCGCCAGCCGACATTTAACTCCTCACAACCCCGTGGTGTATCATCAATGGCGTCAGGGACCCTCCGAAACAAATAGCAAAGTGGCCATAAGGCATCGATCGGCCTTCTCCTTTTTTGCCGTACCGCCCACATGCTAAACCAGTTGCTCATCAACCCGGAATTATAGCCAAAACAGCCCCCCGCAGCGATAATATTCGCAATCAACCCCGAGAGGGTCGCCATGACCACAGCCGACGCCAAGGCCGCCGCAACCCGGACCACCCCACGATTCCGCCTGCCGGACCCCCCGGAAAGAGAGCTCGACGAAGTGACCGCATTGGACCAGATATACAACCGCGGCATGAGCGACTACCTCGCACACCACTTCGGCAACCGCGACACCACGCTGATAACCGGAGACCGCTGGATAGTCGCCAGCCCCGAGGACAACAAGGCACGGGCCAGAAGGCCCGACCTGCTCATCGCCTTCAATGTCAGCCGACAGATCTACCGGGAAAACAACGGCTACATATCCTCTGAACAGGGGAAACCGCCGGACTTCGTCCTTGAAGTCGCATCGGAAAGCACTGGCGACACGGACACCGGTGACAAGCGTGAGGAATACGCAAGATTGGGGATCCCCGAATACTGGCGCTTCGATGAGACCGGAGAACACCACAAGACCAAGCTGGCCGGAGACAGCCTAGTGGAAAGCGGGTACGAACCAATCCCCATACAGCACCTACCCGATGGCAGGCTACACGGCCACAGCGCAGCCCTTAACCTGATCCTGGAATGGCACGACGGGCTGCTGAACTGGATCGACCCAGCAACAGGCCAGCACATCGCCACCTTCGAAACGGAACGACAAGCCAAGCTGAAAGCCGAGGCACGGAACCGCGAACTGGAAGCAGAACTCCGCAGCCTCAGGGAACACGAAGAGCAGGAACCTCCAGCTTCGGTACCATGACACCGTGCATTTTCCCTGAATCCCAAGAGCCTGGCTGTTGCCAGGCTCTTCCCTTTCGCTTGAACGAAAGCGGGTTTTGAACCACAGCCTTTCCCGGACCCGGGGCATAGGACGCTTTCTCCAAGAAAGGACAAACCAGCCCGACCGATCCACGAACAGGAGACACCATACGACAATGACCATCAGAATCCAATCCCAGTGCCTGGGTTGCCAGAAAACGGTCCACACCAGGACCGCCCGCAGACACCTGAAAACCTGCATAGCCAACGCCGAGACCACCCCGCGCAGGACGCCCAAGCCCATGCTGCTGATCTCCGCCACCGCCGACTACGGCCACACTAAGAACGCCTACCCCCATCTACACCCTGATGCTCAAGAACACCACCCTGCGGGACATAGACGAATTCCTCAGGGACACCTGGCTGGAATGCTGCCAGCACCTCAGCTCCTTCCATTCGAGAGAAACCCTCTTCGTCTCCAACGGGTTAGACTCGGGCCTGTTCGGCTACCAAGACCCGTCGTTTGACCACCGCGCCGCCTGGGCCATACCCCCGGACTCGGAGGCGCAGTACCTGTACGACATGGGCAGAACCACCTGCCTGAGACTCAGGGTGCAACCAGCGCCCGAGCGGGCCCAGGCCTGGCTTGCCCAGCACGACATCGATCCGGGTACACCGGTCCTGCAGAACCTCATGCCGGAACTCTGCGACAGCTGCGGACAGGAAGCCTCTCACTTCCGCCCGGCAGAAGTCCTCTGCACCGACTGCCTCCCAGAGGACCCACGTCCATACGTCGCACTCCTCGCCAGGACGTCCCCTCCCTGCCGGGAATCCAGCGGGGAGGCCACCCGCTACCGCCCTTCACATACATCCTGCCAGCATTGCCGCCAGAAGGACCACGACAACTACCGTCCACTGGTAAACTCCCCAAGAGACGATATCGACTGCTTCGACCAGCGCACCCCCGCCGAACAGCGCGAGTTCGAAGAGAACTACAGGGAGATTGGACACGACCCTCGCACCGGGATGTCCGTCTACGCACCCAAGGAAGCGGTGGAACGCTACGGGCCATCCCGCCTCATGGCCCAACTGGCATGACCGGCCAGAAACACAAAGGCACGGATTCGTGTCGCCACCCGACAACCGAACCTTCCATCCCATCGAGGACTCCAAGCTGCCAGACGGGGATGAGACCCAAAATATCCAGCGCTGAACAGCCCATCGTCCTAGGCGACGGTCAGAGGATAACAATCAGACCATCCCCACCTTGGGAGAGTCACGCACCAACAGACAGGATAAGCAATCCTTGCGCACCACACGTCCGGGTACAATGCCGATTGTCGTAACTTTTGGCTGGCTAGCTGAAAGGCGAAACCAGTAGAGTTATCAACGACTTTCATTGATCGCAGGAATATCGAAATCGTCTCACGCAAGACTCCGTCTATGATTCTACACCTGCGCGACGCATTCCGTTAATTGTAAGGGAACCCCAAAACAGACCCCCCGAGCGACGTTTGCGAGACGTTTGGCGCTCGGGGTCAGAGAGGAGCCCGTGATAGACTCCAATTACGATCGTAAACCTGTGCGCCGATTACCGTCAAGTATCACTGGGACTGTGAATGAATACAGGTTACCTGAGAAAAACAGAAGGGAACTTCTGCAGCTTCGGCTTGAAGTAGAGAAGAGGCTGGTGCGACCAAAGCACAGGTGAATGACAGGCCGATGGGAAGGCAATACTCCAAGGGCCCGATGAAAGATTGCGGCAACGGCACCCTTCCCTTGTTCCTGCCTCGCCGATGCCGCAAGGAAAGGCCCCTCCCAGAGGGGCCTTTCCTGTGCTGTCTTTCTAAGCCTTCTTTACCTATGCGGCTTTCTCTGCCTTTAGCAAGCTC
Source organism: Dehalococcoidia bacterium (assembly GCA_965261355.1). Classification (GTDB taxonomy): domain Bacteria; phylum Chloroflexota; class Dehalococcoidia; order Lucifugimonadales; family UBA3495; genus VXOI01. The sequence goes on from OZ253464.1 coordinate 3,035,978, forward strand.
CCGTTACTTTTGTTAATTCGCGGTTGATGGCTGGCCTTTTAGTTCCATCCGAGGTACTCCCAAGCCAGTTCGCACTCGAAGTCTGCCCCCCAACTGTAAGGTACGCCGTCCTCAGAGCAGTCTTTGTCGAACATATTAACCCCTGTTTCGTAGCCGCGGGCTATCGCCTTCGACATTACGGTGTGGCCGAAGTCGATCTGGACGTGGTTGATGTATGTGCCGTCCACCTGCACAAACATCTCCGTCGGGCTGTCCAGTTCCTTGTCGGTCAGTATGCAACTTTCGACGTCGTACTAGAACGGGGTCGGGAAGTTCGCCGCCCAGCACCGGCCACCTTCCTCGCTACCGTCGAAAACCGGACCGCCGCCGGTGAAGTTGGCTGTCTTGAAGTTGAACCAGGCGTATGTCTTGGTTAGGTCGTCTATCGAGTTGATGCCTACCACCTTGGCTAGAGATTCCACGTACCACTCGTGCCCGCCGGTGTTGCTGTCCTGTTGCCCTTGTCCGTCGTCACTGACGGGCGGAAGGGTTGGCACGGAGCTGTTGAATTCCAGTTCCCGCACTATCAGGTTACAGGTGCCCTCGGCCAGGCCGACGCGCACGCGCCTCACATCACCCGAGAATTGGATCCTGACGCTAGGAATGTCGCAGACCACATCCTCGCCCTCGCCGTCTGGGATTGCCCCCTCGTGAACTGTGTCGCCCTCCGCAACCCCGGTTATGGTTACGCCGCCCACCGTTATCCTGACGCTCTCGGCTATTTCCGGCGGGGTTCCATCTGGCGGCTCGGTTGCCATCGCTACACCTGCGAACACCAGCAGGGTCATCACCATCGTTGCCATCGTTGCCATCAATTTGACCTTCATTGCTTTGCCTCCGCTTTTAGAATGCGAGTCGATTTCGAAACTCGTCGTGGCTGGCGTAATTCGTATTCCGTGCGTCGAATTACGGCTATCGTAACTGACGCGGAGGAGGGCCGCAGATCGGCTGAAATGCGGGTGTATGATCCGGGGGCTAGATGTGAGGCGGGGCTGTTCTGTAATGGTGGCGGGGGGACAAGGCCGGTCGCACCACGGTGCTCTTTACACCGTGGCCCGCCTAACAACCGGCCCTAAGGCTGATTATCGCCGCGCGAGACACTTGCCAGTGGAACGTCTGTCATGTCGGCCATCTGTCGTCACCTCCTCTTTACGAGAGTCCTCACGTCTAGCATTGCCAGTCTACAACATCGCGGACCACTCCAAAGAAGGCGAAACAGCCCGCGCACAAGCACCCGTTCTACCAGGTGCGGAAGCGCGGGCCGAAGGTTAGGCGGCGATGATTTTCTCAGACCCTATTACCCATATTGCTCTTATCTCCACTATCACGCTTGCAGTGCTGTCCATATCACTTGCAAGAGTCCTGCTATCAGGAAAAACGCTCCGCCAATTAAACACCCAACAAGCAAACGGAACCGTCTCCGCAACTTGTAACGGCGGAGACACGGCTGGCGGATGCGCCGCAGTTGAAATCAGATGCGAAGCCCGAACTGAATAGGGACTCGCCACAGCGGTCAAAGAGGGAATCGGATAGCGCACCGTCGCGCCCCGCGAGAACTCCGGTTCAGCCTCGACCCACCAGCACGAAGGCGAAGGTCAAGACACGGACGGCGAAACAGCATCCTTACTACAAACTGCGCCAACGGGCCAGACGGACGCAACGGGGAGGACGGCGGTAATGGAATTCTCACAACCGATAACTTGGCTAGTAGTCCATCAGTGTTGAATTAAGGGATAGAGGGACTTGAGCTTGATGCGCGCGTCCTGGGTGGTGAAACGCCAGTTGGCCCGAATTGCGTCGTGGTTCCGCTGCCCTTGCCAAGCCTTGGTTTCCTGATTCAATGTCTGCTGGTCCGGTATCCGGCGGTCCAGACACTGGCGCGCCAGCACTCCCAGTTCTATCTCGGCCATATTCAGCCAACTGCCGTGCTTGGGCGTGTAGTGGATTTCCAGCTTTTCTGCAATGCGTCTCGCCTCGGCAGGCTCGAAGGCCTCGTACAGGGACGAGAGGCGGTGGGTGTTCAGATTGTCCATCACCAAGACTATCCGGTCTTTGTCCGGGTAGTCCACATCCACCAGTTGTCGCACCACCCGGGCCCAGTCAGCCTTGGTTCGCTGGTCCGTCACCTCCACCCGCCGCCACCCCTCCAAGGGCGCGAACAGCATGAACAGGTTGCTCACCCCGTTGCGCTCGTATTCGTAATCGTAGGCCATGGCAGTCCCCGGACGCGGCGCCAAGGGGGTGCGGGTCTCCCTCACCTGTTGCTTGCTGGTCTCGTCCAGGCACACCAGCACCTCGTTGTCCTCGAACTGACGGTGATACACCTCCAGCACGTCCTCCATGGCACAGACGAACTCGGCATTGGCCTTGGGCGGGATGCACCAGCACTCCTTCAGCCAAGGCTTGAGTTCGTTTTTTTCAGCGTTTGGCGCACCGTCTCGGGGCTGATGCTGTCCACTATCTCACATTGCACCAGCCGGTCAGCCAGCAGTTGCAGCGTCCAACCGGCACGGCCCTCCGGCGGTTCGCTACAAGCGAGGTGAGTCAGGTGGGCCTCTCCTTGGCCGTCCAGCTTCCTCGGGCGGCGGTTGACCTGCTCCCTGCGTCCCAAGGCTGCCTCCACTCCCTCCTCAACACAGCGGCGGCGCACCCGTCCCACCGTGGCGTCCCCCACCCTCAGGACCCGGGCTATTTCCTCGTCCTTCATCGCCCCGCGCTCTTGATTTTCATCGCTGAGCAGCATAATGCGGGCGTGGGTCTGTTTATATGCTGCCGTCCGTCCCCGGGACACCAGTCCCTTCAGTTCCTGTTGCTCCTCTACACTCAGACTGACCCGGTACCTCTTCGCTGGCATCCCCATCCTCCCAACATCACCTTAGCTTTTGACGTGTCCCGGCAATACCACAGCTAATTATCTATCAATCCTACGCTGTTGCACTACTAGCGTTGGTGTCTACATTGGGGTTGGCAATAGTATCGCTATTGATTGTGCGACGATTGCCAGAATTAGAGAGCTTACGGCAAGGCAAAGACCAGCAAACGCCAGAGTGCCCGAGCTGCGTTGCCATAAGGCAAACGGAACTGGAAGAAACACCCCAATGATACCTGCAACCAAAATGACCACGCCTGTCTTAGTCAATAGCAGGAATAGGCTAACCAACGTTTCCATACCGCCTCCATATCAGGAAAACGGAATCTTTCTGTTGCCATGGTTCTCCTACAGGTCCTGAAGGAAGAAGTACAGGCCCACGCCAATCATCACCGCACCAGTGACCGCCATAGCCAGAGCCCAACGGTGGCGCACATTCATCCTAACCCTCCCTATATCTTGGTGAAATGGACTTCGCGTCCCTCCAAACTTTTGAGCGTCGGCTTTCGTATGACTCATCCACCCGCGCCCTAGCGAACCTACAGGTTCGCCGAGCTGCCGTACACTCCTTGCTGGACCCGCCCACGGCTACCGGAACCTTCGCCACCCGCCTGGGTGCACTGGTTGATAATCCAGTACACTGATGCGTTCGCTAGGTCATTGTCGAATTCAGCGTGAAAGAAAGATTCCCGGGGCCCCTCGGTCAGTCCTGCCGCCATTATGTGAGCCATCAAATCCTTTTGGCGGTCCCAGGTTTCCTGCGATGCGTCCCTGAATTCGTTGATGCTCTCGCAAGCACGGTCCAAAACCTCCTCGATCTGGTCTGGAGTGAGGCCCGCCTCTGCCAGTGGGGAGGGCGAGACAACATCTCCACAGGACGTGAGCGCCAACACCAGTGCTATTATGGCCACCAGCGGCCACATCAATCTTGGGGCCCGTTGACATCCATCTCTCGGATAATCGCTCGGAGTCGCTCCAAGTCATTGCCGCCATGGATATTTCTACGTTCCCCAGGATGGAAGTCATCTATCACACACCGAACGAATTGAATCGTATGCAGTTTGTAAGTCCATCCGGACGTCGGCGAGAGGCCGGCCGCCTCAATGGCCTCATCAATTCTCCTCCAGTAGTCCACCAAAGCGTCGAACAGTTCCTGCTCGAATCCCTGCCTATTTCGTTCCATCAAATTTGGTGTCTCCCTTTTGGCACTGCTGTTCAGAGGTGCAATCTCTGAGCATCGCCATGCCCTTCAAAGAAATAGCAGAGAGGCCTCGGTGTCGTTCACCGGGGCCTCTCTGTTAGAGACCGACGGGCTGTTAGTCATCAAGGGGATTCCTATTAGCAGGTATTGCGTCACCCCTATGTAGAACCCTACGACGCTCAATCGTAGGCCATTCTCGTTACGAGCACCGGTGGATGACGGTAACTTCTCCGGTGGAGTAGTTGAGCTCGGCATCTACGCTGCTCCCATATCGTATGGCCACCCACATGAACTTGAGGGATACCAATAGCAATGCCAGAATCGGATTTATTCGTCGTTTCTTGTCTGTTTTCATTTCCTTCTAGTCTCACTTATCATCTGGTAGGAAACGCCTTCATTCTGTCTGGACTGCCCGACAAGAGTTAAGAGAATTTGCCGTATTTCGCGTACGTCGGCTTTCACACTGGCCATGTCGTTCTTCAGGACAGCTACGTCCGATTTGACGTCTCCCAAATCTTGTTCCAAGCGTGCAACATCCGACTGAAGGCTTTGAACGTCATTCTGCAGATGCCCTACGTCCGACGAAATCCCACCTATCCAGAAAACCGCACTGAACGCATAAACACCTAGCACGGCTAACGACAGCAATATGCTGACAAATGTCGAGTTGGTCCTGAGCCATTCTTTCACAGATGTCCCCTTCGCCCAACCGGGATATGGGACTTGCAACTACGATCCAAGGATAGCACCTTTGCCATACTGCCGCATACGGCAGTATACTACGCCGCGATGAGGCTACCCCACTGCCACGCAGCCGGACATTCCCCCTCATATCCTGAATCTCCTTGTACCTGCGGGACAGACCGTGGTTCCGTTTGCTATTGCAGGACACCCATTGGTAGCATCCTTCCCGCGACAGTTACCACGATTCTAGGCTAACCAAGAATGAGCGCACCCACGAGGGACAGGGAAAGCCCATGCCCTCTGTTGCGCTCATCTAGGACGGGTAACTGTCGCAAACGTAACAGTTCAGACTTGGGGGGAAGTGAGCAGCTGACGGCAGGCGGCGAGAGGATTTAAACCTTGGGCGCGCCAGGTGCCGAAGATGGATGCCAGCGTCATCTTGCTCTCGGTGCCCTGCTCCGAGCGGGTGCCGCCGCTGACCTTGCGGCTGATGACCAGATGACGCAGGCTGCGCTCGGCGGGGTTGTTGTCCGCTGGCACGTCCGGTTCGGCCACGAAGACGAAGAGTTCCTTGATGTGGCGCTCGATGCGCCGGCACAGCTTGCCCTGGACAGCCGACGGGTCAGCCAGGAAGGGCTGGCAGATGGCCAGCAGCTGCCGCTCCCAGGCCAGTTGAGCGGTGCGCCGTCGTCGTGCCTGAGGATGGGTGAAAGACCTGGCCGCGACATAGAGCTGATGGACTGCCGCGGCCCACTGGGCCAGCGAGGTGTCCTTGGGGTAGAGCGCCACCAGGTCGTGGATGTGCCGCAACAGGTGGGCCCAGCACCGTTGCTTGGGGCCATCGTAATGGTGGTAGGCAGCGTAGAAATCGCTGACCAGCACTCCGGAGAACGACTCGCCCAGCGCTTCGTCCACCACCGCCTTGCCCCGACCCCGCCGCAGGAAGTAGCGCTCGGTGGGGGTGCTGAAAGTCCACACGTAGCCATTGTTCCCATTCTGACGCCAGCCGGTTTCGTCGGCGTGGACCACTGGGCTGGCGCGGATGCGGTCCACCATCCCAGCCACCGCTGGTTGGGCCTGTTGCGCGGTCTGGTGAATGGCGCTCACGATGGCCCCCACGCTGAGGCTCAGCTGATGGACGGTGTGCAGATACCACTGGATGCTGCGGATCGGCAGGCGCCCTTCTTCCCGTAGCGTGGCGATGCGACTGATCAGGTTGACGCCCAGGCGCTGGCGCCCCAGTACTGCGCCGTCCAGTTGCGCGGTGGGCACTCGGCGCCGCCGACACACTGGGCAGGTCCTGGCGATGAAGACATGCTCGGTGACTTGCACCGGAACCACCGGCAACTCGATGACTTCCCGGGTGCGCTGGACCCAGCCGCCAGTCAGGTGCGTCCCGCAATCGGGACAGTTCTCCACCACGTGCTCCACCCGATGGGTCGGTGTCATGCGCGGGCGGGCGAAGCCGTGGCGTCGCTGCTTCCTGGGCTGCTGCTGCGCTGGCGGCTGGCGGCCCGAACTGGACTTGAGGCCGGGCATTCGGGGCGGGCCGTCCGGCTTCGCCTGGCCTTCCAGTTCGGCAATCCGCCGCTCCAACCGCTCAATCACCCGCTGCTGTTCCAGAACGGTGGCCTGCAGTTGGGCGATGAGAACATCGCGGTCGGCGGTGATCAGGTCACTCTCAGTATCCACTCCCTCTATATGACATAACCACCGCCACCCGTGCCAGCGTCTGGCTGCCCGCCTTCGGCCAATTTACCTCACCAAGTCTGAACAGTTACTCGCAAACTACTCTATCCTTCGTAGCAGGGGGGCTTCATGTCCAGTAGCGGCAGCAATCCTCAAGGTGAGGGACCATATAGGGGCAGACCGATGTCGCCGGGGCAATTGGGACTTTCCGCTCCTTTGGACCCGAGAGAACGGGAAGTCATCAAATCCGACCCGGACGGCTTCATCAGAACGCGGTACCTGGATGGCGACAACGTCCCGCAAATTGCAGATAAACTAGAGGAAGCAGGAGTAGACCGCAGTTTGGCTCGCTCCGTGGTGGCAGACCTGGAAAAGGACTCCGAGCTTGCGGCGGAGCGCAGGGAACGGTCGAAGAAGAGTGGTGCCAAAACCGGACATCATCATCAGTGTTCTCTTCGGCATTGTTGCCTATATCGTTCTGGTGACACTGCCCATGCTGGTGGGACTGGGTGGCCTGACCATTCAGATTCCGGCGTTGATCCTAGCCATCGTGTTGGGACGGGTGTTGTACTCAAAGCTAAAGGGAGGCAACCAGAAGGCAGAATCCACGTCCGGCCCGAAGATAGACCGAGACGAGAAGGCCAGACGCCTGAGTCGATAAGATTATTTACGGACAAGTGGGGGCTGAAATTCAGCCGGTTCCGTTCGGTTATAGGGCATGCCTGAATGTCGGAAATGTAACGGGCTAAAGGAATTGAGGAAGCGTGCTGGGAGGTTCGTTTGCTTTCGCAGGATAGTCTTGTGGTAGCCTCCCAGGGGTCCTCTTCCTGTTCGGTGGCTTGCTCGCACTATTCTTTGGGAATTATAGGGAATGCTTGAGTTTGTTCCTGAGTGGTTAATATAATGTGCGCATCCTAAACCACATCGCCCCCGCCACTTTGAATAGCGAGGGCGAGGCCGAACACCTGAGTACGCAGGCTTCGGATGTGCTGCACGTCGGCATTTTATCAGTGTTGCCCATCGCGTTCAATCGAGCCTCCGTCCGGGTTTCGGGACGGAGGCTTTGTCATGGTATTTGTGCGAGGATTTTTCGACGAACCCCAACGGGCGCGGGCTAAGTTCACTGAAAAGGAGAAAGAACAACACTTTGCCTACCAAAAGGGCATCTGCAACGGCTGTGGTGGGAAATACAAGATAAAAGACATGGCGATGGACCACATCATCCCCTTTGCGAAGGGAGGGAGTGATCGCGCCAGTAATACACAATTGCTATGCACTCATTGCAACTCCACAAAGGGCAAGGGGACTATGGGGGAGCTGTGAAAGAGGCTCAAGGCAGAGGGGATCATCAAGTCCACCGCGAAAGTAGCGAAAAAGACGACTGCGAGTAAAGCGAAACCTACGAAGCGCACGGCGGGCAAGAAACGCACGACACAAAACCCCCGAGACCCGGTTGACCTGTTCGGGTTCTAACGAGGCCGCCGATTTCGGAGGCCAACCGAGCTTCGTGGCTCCCCTCTTTCACAATTTTTGTACCCGCGCTGGAGGCCCGCGTCGTAGCCCTCAAAATATTTTTTTAGCCCCTCTTGGGCCTTCGCCGGCTTCTTGGCGGCGGACGGCTTCTTGGCTGGCATAAGACTCACCTACGATACGAATATGAGTTGCCCCGTTCGGGTCAGTCCGGGCCCACGGCAGGAGCAGACTCTGGAAGGCACTCAGTCCCCATATTACCATTATAGGGGATCACCAGTCACCCCACCTTCACGCGCATCTGCCGCAGGTTCTTGAAGTCTCCTGTCGCGCACCGGGCCAGCGCCGTAGCCTGGAAAGACAACACTGACAAGGTCGTGTGCAAGAGTATTTTGGACAATCCTCGATAGTAATGGCCCTCAAGGTTCCGCGACGCTTTGAGGCTCCGAAATACCCTCTCAATGGCCTGCCGCTTGGCGTAGTGCCCAACCCACTCGTCGCTGCCTCGCATGATGTAACCCATCTCTCGCAGGTCGTCCTCAGGCTGCACCCAGACCTCTGACCGGCAATCCAGTATCCCGCCGCTGGCCACACGCTGGAGGTGGCACCCGCCCTCGGGACAGCGGAAGAGGTGGTGGCCGGTGTCGGGGTCGGTTCTCACGTACTCCATGGTCTGCCAACCTTGGCAAGACGGAATGCCACGCTTGGTCCGGATACCCCGCTTGGGATGACCGCCCGTGCCGGTGTTGCGGATGTGGATGACCGGGACCGCGCCGTGGCGGGCCACCGCCGCGTAGTTGGACTTGGCATCGTAGCCTCGGTCGCCGATCACTACCTTGGGCCTCACCCAAGGCAGGGTCTCCCTCATCTGGTCCAGCAGGTGAGGGAGCAGCGGCGAGTCCCCCGCATTGCCCGGGGTAACGAAAAAGTCGAGCGGGACACCTTGGTTGGCGTCCGCCACCATGACCCTGTAGCCGAAAAAGAACTCCGTCTTTCCGTCCTTGGCTCTGGCGCTGTGCTTGACCCCCCAGCGAGCCTCCGGGTCGGTGACGATAGTGCGGTTGGGATTGGACCAGGACTCCACGGCGGTCGAATCAATTGCCACGGCCTCCCCGAGGGGCGGGGTGTCGCCGGGCAAAGAGCCCCGCAGCTGGGTCGTCACTGTATCGAGAACTTCGTTCAGTACGTCTTGGTGATGGATCAGGCGCGTGGTGAACTTGCTGAATGTCGCCTCGCTGGGGACGGCCCTCGTGAGGCCGCAGACCTCCCGCAGGCGGGGGCTGGCTCTGGCCCGATCCAGCAACACCAGATTGAAACGGATGCCCAGAACGTACTTGGCCAACACGAGCCGGAGCATCGCCTTGGCGGGGTAGCCGGGGCGGCCAGTCGGGGCCGGTGGGCCGAGCGCCTCCAAGAGCGGCTGCAGGTCGATCCCATCAAGAACTAGCGACAGGAAGGCGTAGCCACCCCTCGGCGCTTGTACAGACTCTTTCGTGCGTCTAAACTTGGACACTGCCAAGGGCATCTGCCCCCTGGTGGAGCCGGGACCGCTTGAACTTTGACAGGTTGAGGGCGGTTCCGGCATATTTTTTGGACACAGGGATACACAGGGGAGAAATTGGAGGCCCGCGGGAGGCAGACCGAAGGAGAATGTGGGCGGTGATGATGGTAAAATTGTGCCGCATGACAGGCTCCTTAGCTTTAGCTGTTGTGCCGCGCCTGCCGCACGTCGGATATGCGGGCAGGGAACGAGGGCAGCTTGGCAATCGACCCCAAGCTGCCCTCATCTATGTTAGCAAATTGCTCCGCATTTCAACCCCTCCGTTTGTCAGTTGCGCCTGGTGCAAATCTTTGTTTCTACCTGCGTCTTGGCTTGAGACAAGGAAAAACCCCGCGCAACACTGATTAATATCATTCGCGCGGGGCTCTGAGGCCACGACGTGTCAAGGGCGCCGAGATATTGGGCCACTGGGGCGGCGTGATCGTGTACCACTGTTGTGATGACTGACGGCAGTAAATTGGTCGGAGTGGCGGCGTTACAAGAACAGGAGGAGACGGCGTTGGCGGTGCGGCTATTCCTCGTCGGGATCGTCTGGAGCTTGGGACGCGGCGGTTTCCCGGCTGCGCTTGAGGCGGTAGCTCTCGCCGTTCATTTCCAGGATGTGGACGTGGTGGGTGAGCCGGTCCAGCAGCGCCCCGGTGAGCCTCTCCGAGCCGAAGACCTCGGTCCATTCATCGAAGGGGAGGTTGGTGGTCACCATGACGGAGCCCCGCTCGTAGCGCTGGCTGAAGACCTCGAGGAGCAGTTCCGCGCCGGTTCTGGAAAGGGGGACGAAGCCCAGTTCGTCGATGATCAGCAGGTTGAGCCGGGCCAGTTGTTTCTGCAAGTTCAGCAGGCGCCTTTCGTCCCTGGCCTCCATCATCTTATGCACCAGACCGGCGGCGGTGGTGAAACCCACCGATATGCCCCTTTGACAGGCGGCCAGACCAAGTCCCAGGGCCACGTGGGTTTTGCCGGTGCCGCTGTTGCCGACGGCGATGACGTTCTCCCGGCGCTGGATGTATTCACAGCGTGCCAGTTCCATCACCAGCGCCTTGTTCAGCGACGGTATCGCCGGGAAGTCGAGGGTGTCCAGGCTCTTCACCGCGGGGAAACGGGCGGCGCGGATCCGCCGCTCCACCATGCGCTGGTGGCGGTCGATGAGCTCCAGTTCCGCGAGCCTGAGCAGGTACTGGGGATGATCCACATTCTCGGCGGCGCACAGGGCGGCCATCTTCCCGTACTCTCTCAGGATGCTGGGCAGCTTCAGCTCCTTCAGGTGGTGTTCCAAGAGCAGCGTCGACCGGTCGTTCATGCCGCCCTCCCAGACAGCAGGGTCATGTAGTCCGCGGCGGACGTGGTGCTGACCCGGACCCGGGGCAGGTAGGGATACAGCTCCAGGTCCAGCCTGGGCGGCCGTCCCTCCAGCCGGCACAGCACCAGGTGCTTCACGGCGTCAAAGCTCAGCGACCCCAGGTGGATGGCATCTTTTACCGCTGCGTGCACCTCCTGCTGGGAGAAGGTCTCCAAGAGCCTCAGCACCTGCACGTACTCCCGCTTGCCCCGCCGTCCCATTCGGGACTCCAGCAGCCGGCGCAGCGTCCCGAAATCATCGGGGAGTTCCCAGCCCTGCAACGGCGCGGCCTGGTCCAGAGCCCCCGGCTTACGCTCCAAGAGCGGCAGGTAGTGGATGGGGTCATAGACGAAGTCGTCTCGTTCGTACGATCTGGGGTGTCTGGCGATGACCTCGGTTCCGCAGCTGATGATCACCTCATCCACGTAGCCCCGTACCAGGACGTCCCGATATCCGTAGGCCACCGGCACCGAGTAGTCGTTGGTCCTGTACCTGGCCAGGGACAGCGAACTCACCCGGCTTGCCTGCTTGTCGCAGGCGTCGTAGGCCACCGGCGGCAGGGGCAGCAGGGCCTCCAGGTCCCGCTCCATCCTCTGACCGATGGTCTCCGTGTGGCCCCTGAGCTGGGCGTCCATTCGCTCCAGGCATCGTTGTTCCAGGTAGGCATTGAGTGCATCGAAGCTTTCGAAGGACGGCACCGGCACCAGAAAGTTGCGCCGTGAGTAACCCACCAGGCCCTCCACCTTGCCTTTGTCATTGCCCTTGCCGGGGCGGCCGAACCGGTCCTCGAACAGGTAGTGCGACTGCAGCTCGGTGAAGGCGCGGGTGCGCTGGCGCCGGCCGTCCCCCAGTATCTTCGCCACGGCCAGCCTGGTATTGTCGTAGAGGATGCTCTGGGGCACTCCGCCCAGGAAGGCGAACGCTGATACGTGCCCGTCCAGGAAGGCCTCGGTGGTCTCCGCAGGATAGGCCTTCACGAAGCAGCCGTCGCTGTGGGGCAGGTCGATGACGAAGCAGTGGGCCTTCTGCTCCACCCCACCGATGACCACCAGAGCCTCGCCAAAGTCGCACTGCGCGTGGCCCGGCGCATGGGACAAGGGCACGAACATCTCCCTGGTCTGACGGCGATTCTCCCTGACGTAGTCCTTGACCGTGGTGTATCCGCCGTCGAACCCGTACTCGTCCTGCAGCCGCTCGAAGATGCGCTTGGCCGTGTGTCGCTGCTTCCTGGGGCGCGCGAGGTCGTCCTCCAAGATCCGGTCGATGACGCCGGTGTAGGGCTCCAACTTGGGCCTCTTTGGCGGAGTCTGTCGCCGGTACCCCGGAGGCACGGAGTAGGCCAGCATCTTGCGCACCGTGTCCCGGTGCAGGCCAAACTCTCTGGAGACCTCCCGAATATTCTTACCCTCCACCATCACCGCCCGGCGAACCCGCAGATATACGTCCACCTTATACATCCGTCGCACCATCCATGGGTCGGCTATGACCCTATGAATGATGGCGGGCGGTACAGTATTTAGTCGCCGATACTCAGCAATCCTCCGCCCGCACGGCCCACTTTACCTCCGCCGTTTACACGTGGTAGGCTACGGCTGAAACTGTCCGAAGACGGCGTTAGGGGGCGCTCACTCCCACCACGGAAGGCGCCGGTTACGCCTAACCGCTATGGTCGCAATCATTCGAATTCGAACCTCTTTCATCGCTGCGGAAACGGAACAGGATGAAGTAGAAAATGTACTGCACGAAGTGCGGAACTCAAAACGCAGACGAAGCTCGATTTTGCACCGGGTGCGGTGAGCCCATGGGAGACTCACGTGCACCAACTCAACCTGCGCCCGTCTCGCTTTCAGCGCAAGGGAATCGTCCATCAGCTGCTTCTGGGATGAGAACGGCGACGCTAATCCTTGGGTTGATAGCAGCTACAATGTTGCTTTTTTCAGGGTGCACTGCATTTGTTACCGGCAGTTTTTTTGAAGGCGTAGAGGAGGCATTCGGAACGGAGCTTGATGACCCCGATGACGGCATTACGTCCACGACCGAGGATGTCTCTGGGGCTGGTGCGTTCGCGGTCTTCGTTGCCATTCTGTTGTACCTTGGAGCCGGATTGGCAAAAGTGGCATTAAAGACATCCTTGGCACTGTTGGTCCTAGCGATGCCCATGGCGATAGGATTGGTTGTTGTTGATACGACCTCCATTTTCGCAGCATTCTATTATCTGGCAATTGTTTTAGTCGGAACCGGTGTTATTTTGATGGTTATCGCCTACGTTAAGTCTAGGCGTGCCCGATTAAACCCGGGATAAGTAGAGGGATGTTCTGCTCAAGCTGTGGGAGCCTGAACTCTGACGATGGCAGGTTTTGCATCCAGTGTGGTCTGCCTTTGCAGGGCAGCCAAGTTCCTCACCCTCAGAGTCAGCCTCCGAAAGGCCGAGGCCGAAGGATTCTGAAATGGGCCGGAATTGTATCCGGCTGTCTGCTGGGGTTGTTTGTCTTACTGATTATTTTAGTAGCCGTATTTTCCGACAGCGGTGACAACCAGTCACCTGGGGCAACAAGGAAAGCATCGTCTGCGCCCTCCTCAACGACAACATCCACGCTACACCCAACCCGCGCTCCAAGGCCAACCCCGACTCCTATAGTGGTGACCGCCAATGCACTCGAAAGAGAGCACGAAGCTAACGAGGTCTTCTGGGAGGGCAAATACGTCGACAAGTATGCGTTCATTTCGGGATCCATAAGTTTGATCACCGATGCAGGTAGCGAATACGACGTTAAATTAAACACCGACAACCTGTGGGTAGACATAGTTTGTAAAGTAAATCAATCCAACAGGTCATCCGTTCTTGAGCTCGCGAAAGGAGAGACTGTAACGGTCTACGGTCTTGTGACCAATGACGGAATAGTTGACATCGTTGTGAAAGATTGCGCTATCAGATCGCCACAGCCCATCCAGGTGAAAGATCAGGAACAATCGTCTGTCGCTAAACCTGAGACTACTAGCAGCCAGGGCACTGCACCGACAACAACCACACTTCGCCCAACTGCTACGCCTGACCACTTCGATCAATATCAAGGAGCGGCAAGGAATGCAGCCGCAGTAACTGTTTATGTCGGAACTCCCACAGGGTCGGGATCCGGATTCTTGCATCGAATCCACGATTCGGGCAAGTTCGTGATCCTTACAAATGCTCACGTAGTCCAAGATTATTCCAGTGTCGAAGTATGCTGGGCCTTGATGCAAAAATGTATCTTTGAACACGTAATTGACCGAGGTTCAGAAGACTTTGATGTGGCAGTAGTTGAATTTGCTCAATTCGTCGAACATGGTATCGATTCGGAAACTCTTAAGTGGTTTACAGGCTGGTATGAGAATAATATCGCTAAATTTGAAGGAGATAAGAGCAGGCAGTGGGCCAAGGGAGATATTGTCTATGCGTCCGGTTATCCAGGTGGACACAAGGTACAGGGCAAAGACATCATTTCCGATCCAGTCGTAACGGAGGGCATAATTGCGACAGATAGACTTGCTCCCTATAGGAGCGCTTACTTCATCGAGCACGGCGCGAACATCGAACCTGGCAGTTCTGGTGGGCCATTGATTGGAAACGCCTCGAGCGTCGTAGGAATAAATACGGGCACGAATCTTCTAACGGAACAACTGGAATTGGCTATACCCATGGCTAGCGTCATCCAGTGGTTGGAGACTGGAGAAGAGCCCAGCCTAACCCGAACTCCTCGTCTGCTGCCTGATGCTACTCCCCAAGCATCCACTACACCGGCATCAACCCCAACCGCTGTCCCAACTCAAAGGGCTATTCCTAGCCCTTTTCCGATCGCAAAGGCCGGGACTCGGGAGAATCCCATACCGCTGGGGTCTTCGGTTAGCTATCCTGAGTGGAACGTTTCTGTGGCAGGCTTCACACCAGAAGGCAATGACCTAATATCCTCCGCATCCTCGTATAACGACCCGCCGGAGTCGGAGCACGTATATGTCTTGGTCGAGGTGCGAGGCACATACACCGGTACCGGTGTCGGCGAAATGCGCCATGACCTGAATTACTACTTGGCGGGGCAATCCAATCGGATTTACGAAGTCAAAGCAGGACTCATCTACAATGGCTTGTACCGACATCTTCGCGTCCTTCAGGGCGGAACCACGGCTGGAACCCTGGCGTTCATGGTCCCATCGAATGAGGTCAGTTCGTTGTTGTTGATAGTCGCTGATGGTGGCCTGCGAGGCCGTGACACCACGGTTGGCTACTTTTCGTTGAACGCATCAAGGGTATCAAGTTCACAGAATCAGTGATTAAGGAACAAATCCCGGCGCTTCTGGCAATGGGATCGTTCGCTGGTGGTGAAACAAACAGGAAGGAAGCCCGTGGATATTCTTCTTGCTGCGGTTGACCATCAGATCTCCCTTCGCACGGTCATGTGTGCCGGTTCCTTTGGTTGTCCGGAATCACCTGGTGTCTTACAATTCCAAAAGTAGGATTGATCTAACGCAAAGGCTGTTGATGGGATCAACAGGAGGCGCACTATGATTGCAAGGATACCGTTGCTATTGGACCCTCAGCCTGAAGGCGGGTACACCGTCACTTCGCCTTCGCTGCCGGAACTGATTACCGAGGGCGACACGATTTCGGAGTGCCTGATCAACGTAGAGGATGCCTTTGCGGTGGTATTGGAGATATACGAGGACGAGGGGCGCCCCCTCCCGCCGGGGATCCGGGTGGATGATCCCAACGGCCCAGTTTCCGTTGAGACCATCGTCACCGTTCCGGTTTCGTGAGATACCGTGAAGCCGCCCGCAGGCTGTCAAGGTTAGGTTGTTTAGAGGTTCCGACACGAAGAGGCGGCTCCCATAGAAGGTGGTTCAATCCTGAAACACGAAAGAGCGTCCCGTTACCGGACTGGGGCAGCCGTGATTTGAAGATCGGAACCCTGCGTTCGGCCATCCGCCAGTTGGGTTTGGATTGGCAGGAGTTTCAGGAGCCTTAGCCCGAATCCACCGATGGGAGGCGTGAAGGCTGGGCAAATTGGGATGAGGGAGCCTACAAGGGAGAAAGCCTGGGCTCCAATGGGACCGATGTGACACGGCAGAGGGTTTTCAGTAGCCGCACCGGGCCTGCAGAGCGGTCTATGGAGGTTGGGAATCGCGTGATAGTGAGACCGGACGCAGCAGGATGCATTCGCGGACCGGGCGGACGCGAGTTTGGAGGCGTTGGGGCGGTTGCGGATAGCGCCGTCAGGCTGGGAGTGGGATGGCTCGCAGTCGGGCCAGGGCGCGACTGAACTGGGTTTCCCAGGGCCAGCCCCGGGGAAGATGCAAAGTGAGTCTGCGCGCCGAGCGGGTAAGCCGTCCGGCCAGGGAGAAGAAGCGTCGCCGCAGGGTCTTGGTGGTCACCAGTTGCTCGCCCAGACCGATGCGCGCTGCCCAACGGGCCAGGTTGTGGGCCAGCACCTGCACCGCCAGCCAGGCACCGTTGGCGGCGAAGCGGCCGGATGGGAGATGGTTCAATCCCACGCCGTACTTGAGGTCGCGTATCGCATTCTCGATCTCGGCGTGGCGGCGATGGTCGGCCTCCAGCTCCAGGGTATCCCCGTCCCGGTCGGTGATGAAGCCGTGATAGCTGTAGCTGGCGAAGAGGGCCAGCTGAGAACCGGGTGTGGGCTTCACCCGCCGGACGATGAGCCGCACCGGTGCGGCGCCGGACTCACTTTGGAAGGGGACATAGGTGGTCTCGGCCACATCGGCGGCGCCGTCCATCCAGTAAGGGATGGGCGTCCAGTCCGCCTCGGGTATGGCTTCAATGAGATAGCGCAGGCTGGCGCGCTGGCGGATAGTGATGGAGAAGCGGACCTTCGTCTTGCGACAGACGGCGACCACGGCGTGGGTGTAGAAGCCGCTGTCGGCCCGCACTGTGAGTTGGCCTTTGGCCCCGGCGTAGCGCACCCGCCCCACGGTCTCTCGCAGGAAGTGAGCGGCGCCCCGAGCGGTGTTGGCGCGGCCCTCGCGCAGCCGGGACATCAGCACGTCCCCGGTTCCGGTCCGAGTAGTTCAGGCCACGGCCAACAGCGGGTGATAGCCCCGCTTGCCGGTATAGCCGTGGTGTCGCGCCCCCTCCTTGGCCAGACCGTAGCAATATTATGGCCTTGTCCGGCCTGTGCAGAGGCGACTAACTGGTGAGTCGGCCCAAGGATGTATGCTCATGGCGAGGCGTGTCGTCCGGACAAAGACCGAGCAGACTCTGGTGCGTATTGCCCGACCCGTAGCATGGTCCGGGAGCCTTACGACGGCATCATTGGTGACGCCCCGATCGGGGCGATCCCGTTGGGGAGAGTGGCACAGTCCGCGGCTCCCTCCGGCGACACGCCTACACGGCAATGGTAGAGGCGATGATGAGCAGACGCCAGAGCAGCGCAAAACCGGAAGGGCTGTCCCAGCTGAACCTGAACGCGGCGGGCATTGACGTGGGCGCTACCAGCCATTTCGTGGCGGTGCCCGCCGACCGGGCGGAGCAGCCGGTGCGAGAGTTCGAGGCCTTCACGGCGGACCTGTACCGTCTGGCGGACTGGTTGACCGAGTGTGGTGTGGAGACCGTGGTCATGGAGTCCACCGGCGTGTACTGGATACCGCTGTTCGGGGTGCTGGAAGAACGGGGCTTCCAGGTGATGCTGGTGGACCCCCGGCGCATCAAGAACGTGCCCGGCCGCAAGACCGACGTGCTGGACTGCCAGTGGCTGCAGCAGCTGCATACCTACGGCCTGCTGTCGGGGGCTTTCCGACCCGACGGGGAGATCCGGCGCTTACGCAGCTACCTGCGGCAGCGAATCATGCTGGTGCAGTACGCCTCCCACCATATCCAGCATATGCAGAAGGCGCTGACCCAGATGAACGTGAAGCTCCACCACGTCATCAGCGATATCACCGGCAAGACCGGCCTGGACATCATCGAGGCCATCGTGGGCGGCCAACGGGACCCGCGACAACTGGCGGAATTGCGCGACCCCAGGATCAAAGCCGACGAGGCAACCATCGCCAAGTCGCTGCAGGGCCACTGGCGGGAAGAGCACATCTTCGAGCTGAACCAGGCCCTGGAGCTGTACCGGTTCTATCAGGATAAGATTGCCGAGTGCGACCGGGAGATTGAAGCCCAGCTGGAGCAGTTTGAGGACCGCAGCAATGGTGATCCTCCGGCGGCGAAGTCCGGCCGGAGACGCAGCAAAGGAAACGCGCCACGCTTCGACGTTTGGACGCACCTGTACCGTATGACGGGGGTTGACCTGACCCAGATCGACGGTGTGGATGCCTACACCGCGCTCAAGGTGGTGAGTGAGATTGGCGCCGACATGACGAAATGGCCGAGTGCGAAGCACTTTGCGTCCTGGTTGGGGCTGAGCCCAAACAACCGCATCACCGGCGGCAAGGTCATGAGCTCCAAGACCAAGCCCAGCGCCAACCGTGCGGCGGCGGCCTTACGTCTGGCGGCCAACGCCCTGCACCGCTCCGACAGCGCCCTGGGCGCCTTCCTGCGCCGGAAGAAGGCACAGATGGGCGGGCCCAAGGCCATCACCGCCACGGCCCACAAGCTGGCTCGCATGATCTATTCCATGCTGCGCTACGGTCAAGAGTACGTGGACGCCGGGGCCGAATACTACGAACGCCGATATCAGCAGCGGGCGTTGCGCGCGGCAAAGCGTCGGGCGGCGCAACTGGGCTATCAGCTGGTGCCCATGCCCGATGCTCCGGAACACACAACCTACGCCCCCCCTGACGCGCCAATTGCCGCGTGACGACGTTGGTTAGTGGGGAGCAGAGTTATGCCCGTGCCCGGCCCGTGCAGAGGCGACTAACTGTTGTGGCTGCGTCAGGGTGCGTATGCTCATGGCGAGGCGTGTTGTCTGGACGAAGACCGGGTAGACGTTGGTGCAGATTGCCCGTTGGGGAGCATGGTCCGGGAGTCTTACGACTGCATCATTGGTGACGCCCCAAGCGGAGCGATCCCGTTCCATAGATTGGTGAATGTTAGTGACTCCCTCCGGCGACACGTCTACCTTGCAGGCGTGGAGGGAATGATGAGCAGCAGAGGCAAGAGCAGGGCAAAACCGGAAGGGCTGTCCCAGCTGAACCTGAACGCGGCGGGCATCGACGTGGGGGCCACCAGCCACTATGTGGCAGTTCCCGCCGACCGGGCGGAGCCGCCGGTGCGTGAGTATGAGGCTTTCACGGCGGACCTGTACCGCCTGGCGGACTGGCTGGCCGAGTGCGGTGTGGAGACCGTGGTCATGGAGTCCACCGGCGTGTACTGGATACCGCTGTTCGGGGTGCTGGAAGAGCGAGACTTCCAGGTAATGCTGGTGGACCCCAGACGCATCAAGAACGTGCCGGGTCGCAAGACCGACGTGCTGGACTGCCAGTGGCTGCAGCAGCTGCACACCTACGGCCTGCTGTCGGGAGCCTTCCGTCCGGACGGGGACACACGGCGCTTGCGCAGCTACCTGCGGCAGCGGGCCATGCTGGTGGAGTACGCCTCTCATCACGTCCAGCATATGCAGAAGGCGCTGACCCAGATGAACGTAAAATTGCAACACGTGATCAGAGACATCACGGGCAAGACGGGCATGGGCATCATCGAAGCCATTGCCGACGGGGAAAGGGACCCGCGGAAGCTGGCGCGACTGCGCGATCCCAGGACCAAGGCCGACGAGGCGACCATCGCCAAGTCGCTACAGGGGCACTGGCGGGAGGAACACATCTTCGAACTGACCCAGGCCCTGGAACTGTACCGGTTCTATCAGGATAAGATTACCGAGTGCGACCGGGAGATTGAAGCCCAGCTGGAGCGTTTCGAAGACAGCAGCGACGGCAAGCCTCCGGCTCCCAATGGCAAGAAGCGCAATCAGAAGAACACGCCCCGTTTCGATGTCCAGGGCCAACTGTACCGGATGACGGGAGTGGATCTGACCCGGATCGACGGCGTGGACGCGTACACAGCCCTGAAGGTGGTCAGCGAGATTGGCGCCGATATGACCAAATGGCCCAGCGCCAAGCACTTCGCATCCTGGTTGGGACTCAGCCCCAACAACCGCATCACCGGCGGCCGGGTTATGAGCTCAAAGACCAAACCCAGCGCCAACCGGGCCGCGGCGGCCTTGCGTCTGGCCGCCAACGCGCTGCACCGCTCCGACAGCGCCCTGGGCGCCTTCCTGCGCCGGAAGAAAGCCCACTTGGGAGCGCCCAAGGCCATCACCGCCACCGCCCACAAGCTGGCCAGGCTCATCTATTCCATGCTGCGCTACGGCCACCAGTACGCGGATGCCGGCGCGGAAGACTACGAGAGACAGTATCAGCAGCGGGCGTTGCGCGCGGCAAAGCGCCGGGCGGCGCAACTGGGCTACCAACTGGTGCCCATGTACGATGCCCAACCTTCGTGCCTGCCCCACGGACCAGAGGCCGCGGCCCCGTGACAGTTGAGGTTAGTCCATAGGTCTCGCAGATGGTGGAGTCCAGGTCGATGGTCAACGGCCCGTCACCGGGTCCGGCCCCAGCGGCCCAGGCCCGCGCCAGCAGCTCACGGCTCACCCGGTCCAGCTGGCGGACATGGCCCCACCGGAAGCTGCGCAGGAAGGTGCCCAGGGTGGACGGCGCCTTGACCACGCAGCCGATGGCGCCAGCCGTCCCGCCGGTGCGCAACACATCGGCGTCGTCAATGCAGTCGCCACCGGCCAGCGCCGAGGCCACCAGGGTCAGCATCTTGTCCCCCGTGTTCGCCCGCCCCGGCGCATTTCCCAGGTCAACGTGATTGCCGACGAGTTCCCGCAGACCCAGGCGCTGGGCGAGGGTGACCGGAAGGATCAGCCCGGCATTGCTCACCAGGCGTTGGTCGTCGAAGGCGATTTGGATGCGGTCGGGGTGCTCAAGTGGTAGCATCTGTTGGGTGCTCCTTGTTTCTGGTCGGTTTCCTCTCCCGAAAACCATTATCCCAGATGCAAAGGAGCACTTTCTTACCCATTCACCACGCCGCGACCCTTATCTCTTCGGTGGATTGGGGCTTAAACAAATCCCAAAACCAGGTTGACTGACTACTAGTACTACAGTCGCAGATTAAGAAAAGTTAGAATTTGGATAGACAACTTTTGATGAGGTGCGGCGGTGGACCAGCTGGTACCGGCACATCACGTGCACAGCTTAAAGCTGTATGGTGAGGAGGGTTCCGGGGAATGACCTACGGATTGCTGAACAGGATGAGTGTTCTGATTGCCACGTTACTCTTGGCTGTGGCCCTGGGGTGCGGGAAGCCTGCTTCCGAGAGCTTGTATAGCGAGGATTTCTGGACGAATGCCACTTTGGACGATGTGCTCGCCGAACTGGGTCGCGGCGCTGACATTAACGCAAGTGATGACCAAGGGTCTACACTTCTGCATTACGCTTCTTCCTACAATAAAGAGCCGATGATCATCGAATTGCTGCTTCACAGGGGGGCCGACGTCAACGCAAAAAGCGATATAGGCATGACTCCCCTTCACCGGGCGGCATACAATAATCAGTTGGAGGTTGTTGCATTGCTGCTGGAGCGAGGTGCGAATGTCGAAGCACAGGACAAATGGGGTGGCACGCCCCTTATCCAAGCAGCTTGGTCGAATGAGTCGGCAGTTGTTGATCTGCTGCTGGATCGCGGAGCTGATATCCAAGCATTGGATACGTCACTGCTTGGAACGCCCCTTCACGCTGCTGTGGGTCCGGGTAATGTAGGGAATGTCAAATTGCTCTTGGAACGCGGTGCGGATATCGAAGCTAGAGACAATGAAGGAAGTACGGCCCTGCATGCAGCGCATGACGAACTAGCAATTGCCGCTTTCTTGCTAGATCATGGAGCAAATATCAATGCTAGGAACAACTTCGGCGATACTCCTTTGCATGAAGCAATATACTATGGTGGCCTGGAGACTCCTCAATTGCTATTAGACCGCGGCGCGGATATCGAAGCTAGGGACAATGGCGGTGGGACACCCTTGCACACTGCAATATTTTCGTTGGGGAAGCCTGAAGCGGCTGTCAAATTGTTACTTGATCGTGGAGCCGATATCGAAGCTAGGGACAATGGCGGTGGGACACCCTTGCACACTGCAATATTTTCGTTGGGGAAGCCTGAAGCGGCTGTCAAATTGTTACTTGATCGTGGAGCCGATATCGAAGCTAGGGACAATGGAGGAAAGACGGCCCTGCATAAAGCAGCAGGCCATGGTGCCCCAGAGGTTGTCGGATTGCTTCTTGACCATGGCGCCAACATAGCGGCCAGGGACTATGACGGTATGGCATCTTGCCAACTTGCTGGGGGAAATGACAAACTCGCCAGCACTAACATACTCCATTGGCTATGTCAGTAGGCGTTGTGGGTGCTCATCTCAGTGGCTTGAATCTGGTTCCGTCCCAATGCGGCGGGGCGATTGGCCCGTGGGTGGGAGAGTCCATTCTATAGGGTGGGTTGCTCCAGACGTGTGGGCGTGTACGACTGTTGCATTAGGTTCAACGAGGTTGTTGGAAACAGCTTTTCGGATCACACACGGCGAAGTCAAGCCAGATGGTGGTTACCAATACTGGAGTGAATCTAGCGACTGGAGTGAATCTAGCGCATGAAAACAGACCGTCCACCGGATGCAATTGACAATCCACATGTTCCAGAGTTCGCCTCTTGGATAAGCTATCGGAGATTCGAAGAACGAGTCAAGAGGAGCCGCCGCCATATCTGGGACCGGAAAATAGCTGCCTTCCTCGACACCGTTATGGGGACCCGGCAGAATCGGGATGCAGGAATACCGGAGGGTTCGATTCTCTGGCGCGCTCAACGGGGGGTTGAGTATGTTCCGCTTAAAGACCTGGCAGGAGTTGAAGTTGACCAAGAACCAATGGGTTTTCCTGCTGCAAGAATGAAGCCCATCGCCGAATGTGCCCAAGAAGGACGGGCCAACTCATCAGGGATTCCCGTACTCTATTTGGCCTCAACAGAACAGACAGCCATCTCGGAGGTCAGGCCGTGGGTTGGGTCCCAGGTATCAGTCGCTCAGTTCAGGGTTGCTCGGCAGTTGAATGCCATCGATCTGACACAGGGACACGGCAGGTCATCGTGGGAGCACCTAACATGGGAACAGTTACTGGGCGAAGAGGAACCCCCCGCCGAAGCAAAAGAAAAAGCCGTCTGGGCCGATATTGACAATGCCTTTTCACAGCCCGTTACACTTCCGGATAACAAGGAAAACTACATACCCACTCGCATCTTGGCGGAATTATTTCAAGAGGCAGGCTATGACGCTATTGTCTATTGCAGCCAATTTGGCCAAGAAGGAAAAGACGGACTGAACATCGCCATCTTCGCATTGGAGGACGCCGTAATCATAAGCTGCGCCCCTTATAGAATAGAGAGCGTAACAGTCAAATACAAAGAATCTGGACAGCGCTGGTTTGCGAAAGGCGATTCGTCCCATGTAACACTACAGCACTAATACCGAATTGGTATTTCGGTCTCAATTTCAGCAAGTTTCATTAGTATTGGAGACATTATCTCTAGCTGACGTTGCGATTTCGGCACCGTCCGACGCCCAAGCAGCCATCTGCGGCTGTAGTATCAGGTTCTGTTGACATTTCACTGTTGCGGGTCATTCCCGGGAAATAGCGACGAAGAATCCTGGACTTATCACTCCGATTCAAGGCCATTAGTGCTTTCCTGCACTTGGAATGACATGAAATGGGCCTGCACATCGGTTACAAATGCAAATGTCAACAGAACCTAGTGGTGCGAAATCTTTGTAGTGATGGGTAGCTTTGTCTGTAGCGATCAGGGCAATCACAAGGGGCGCCCCTACGGGACTGCCTGTGACAGGTAGGGGCAACCCTTGTGGTTGCCTTCGTCTCCCATCATTTCAAAGCAGTTAGCCTGCTAGTACTGGTTCCATGAAGTGTTGATATAGTATGTGAGACTGAGTAGGCTTGGGTATGATCTTCCAAGGAGGCCGTACCCGGATATGCCTGCCATAAAGTACAAAGTCGAACTGACACCATCCCAACGGTCCGATCTGATTGAGGTATCCCGCCGGGGCAAGCCGTTGGCCCGCACGGTAAAGCGGGCCCTTGCGTTGCTGAAAGCTGACGAAGGGCTGTCGGACCGCGAGGCGGCTGAGGCGGTTTCGGTAAGCGCCCTCACTGTCGCCAGAGCGCGGAGACGGTTCGTCGATGAGGGACTCGAAGCCGCCATCAACGACCGGCCGCGGCCGGGCCGGGAGCGCAAGCTGAGCGGCAGGCAGGAAGCGCACTTGGTTGCCATCGCGTGCAGCAGTCCGCCCGAAGGACATGTAAGCTGGACGCTCCATCTGCTGGCGGACAAGGTGGTGGAGCTGGAGTTTGCCGGGAGCATCTCCTTGGAGACGGTGCGCCAGATACTCAAAAAAACGAACTCAAGCCGTGGAAGAAGAAAGAGTGGTGCATCCCCAAGGTGAGCGGGGAGTTCGTGGCTCGGATGGAGGATGTGCTGGACCTGTACCACGAAGAGTACGACCCGGAGCGTCCGGTGGTGTGTTTTGACGAGACCTCCAAGCAGTTGCTCGGGGATGTGCGGCCTCCCATTGAGGCCGCTCCCGGACGGATGGGACGCTATGACACCGAGTATCAGCGAAACGGTACCCGGAACCTGTTCATGTTCTGTGAACCGAAGGGTGGCTGGAGGCGCGTCGAGGTGACCGTGCGCCGCACTGCCGTGGACTTCGCGCACCGGATGAAGTGGCTGGTGGACCAGGCCTATCCTGACGCGACAGTGGTTCGGCTGGTGCTGGACAATCTCAACACCCACAAGTTGGGCTCGCTCTACGAGGCATTTGCGCCGTCCGAGGCGCGTCGCATAGCCAAGCGCCTGGAGTTTCACCACACACCCGTTCACGGAAGCTGGCTGAACATGGCTGAAATCGAGTTGAGCGTATTCAGCAGGCAGTGTCTGAACCGCCGGATCGGCGATGAAGCGTTGCTGAGACGGGAGGTCGCGGCGCTCGAACGCGAGCGCAACGAGGCCGCCGCCATCATAGACTGGCGGTTCTCCACCCATGACGCCCGCAGTAAGCTCAAACATGTCTATCCATCATGATTACATGGAAACAGTACTAGAAGTCTGGCCGGAAAGTGGCGTCAGCCGGGTAGCGACTATACTTGGGGTCAACAAGCATAGCGGGGGTTGAGAATGCTGGGAGAGCGTTCGGACCAGAGGGGTCTTTGGGAAGCGGACCGGTTGTATCTGGACCACGTGGGAAGGACACCTTCTACGGTCTGCTGGCCTCATTGCGAGGCCGGCTGTTCCGGGACTCTGATTTCGCCGAGTTCTACTGCGCCGACAACGGCTGGGACAGCGTGCCGCCCAGCCTGCTGGCGCCGGCTCTCCTGCTCCAGTCCCACGACAAGGTGAGCGACGCCGAGGCCAAGGCCAGAGCGGACTTCGACATCCGCTGGAAGGTTGCTCTGGGCATTGAGGTGGAGGACAGGCCCTTCGCCAAGAGCACATTGCAGGTGTTCCGCGCCCAGCTGATCCTGCACGACAAGGTGCGGGCGGTGTTCGAGTCCAGCCTGCGCCTCGCCCGGGAATCGGGCTACCTGAAGAGGCGGAGCATGAAGGTGGCGCTGGACACGACCAACATCCTGGGCCGGGGCGCGGTGAGGGACACCTACAATCTGTTGGCCGACGGGATCGTCAAGCTGCTGCGGGCGCTGGCGCAGGTTGAGGGAATCAGCGTCGGGAAATGGGCCAAAACCCAGGGATATGGGCGGTACCTTGCCTCCAGCATCAAGGGCGAGGCGGCCATGGACTGGTCTGACCGGCGGGCGCGGACGGCCCTGCTCGCCGGGATTGTGAGAGACGCGGACCAGTTGCTGGAATTGTCGCGTCAGGCGCAGGGGGAGTTGCCCGAGGATAGCGCCGAGCGTCAGCAGATAGTGGCGGCGGCGGAGTTGCTGGGGCAGTTGCTGCTCCAGGACGTGGAGCGCACCGATGACGGAGTGAGTCTCAAGGACGGGGTGAGCCGGGACCGGATGATGTCGGTGCATGACCCTGAGATGCGCCACGGCCACAAGAGCAGCAGTAAACGGTTCGACGGACACAAGGCGGCCATCGTCGTGGACACCGACTCTCAGCTGATTACCGCCGTGGAGGTACTGCCGGGCAACGCTCCGGACAATCTGGGGGCGCTGGAACTGGTGGAGGCGAGCGAGTCCAACACCGGTGTGCCGGTGGAGGAGGCCATGGGCGATGCCGCCTACGGTGACGGCGATACCAGGCAGGACTTCGCCGACGCGGGCCGCACCCTGATTGCCAGGGTGCCGGGCCGCCCAAACCGGAAACGCTTTCCGAAAGAGGACTTCCATATTGACCTGGAGGCGGGCACCTGCACCTGTCCGGCGGGGAACCTTACCCGGAGAATCCGGCCCTTGGGTACTCGCACCGCAGCAACAGGCCGGACTCACCAGCTGAAGGCCTTCCAGTTCGACGGAGCGGTCTGCGGGGTGTGCCCGCTGCGGCCCCAGTGCGTGGCCGCGGCACCGGGCACAGGACGGACGGTGCAACTGCAGGAGGCTTTATTGCAGCAGGCCCGGGCCCTGCAGCGGAGCGAGGCCTTTGACGAGTACCGGCAGCGCCGGGTGGTGGTGGAGCACCGGTTGGCGCGGCTGGTCCAACTGGGAATCCGCCAGTCCCGCTACTTCGGCCGCGCCAAGACGAAATTCCAGCTGTACCTGGCGGCCACGGTGGCGAACCTGACCCTGGTGGCCGCCAAGGCCTGCCTGCCAGCCAACACCGGCTGCGGTTCCAGCGTTGGCCGCGGCCTCCGTGCCGGGACCATCCGTTCCGCCCTTGAGATCGTCCCTGCGCGGCTCGCTCAAATCTTGATCCTGGCCTTGCTTGCGTCGGCCTCACTGCCGGAATACATCTCCACGAACAGGGCTTTCCGGCCAGATCTCTAGACTCTAGGGGCGTCCCCCGAATTTTCGACTGGGTAGCGCTGCGGGAAGTGGAGCGGTACGTGGAGAGCACTACCGAAGGCCTCAGGAAGTGCGCGCGGATAGTGATGCCTGACCATGTTGTGGAAAGCAGGCTAAGCGACGGTAATTTGCGGACGTTGACCAGTTTGCAGCAACGGGGCGTCGTAGAGGTTGAACGGATCAGGAGAGAGGAATATACCGGGGGGGAGATACAGAGAGTCCCAGGTTGACCTGGCCGACGCGATGGTGGCGATAGGAGGTGGGAAGGGGACTTACAGCTGCGGTACGGATATGCTGGCCGCGGGGAAGCCGGTATTGCCTCTGGACCTGAAAACAGGGGCCTTTTCAGAAGACGGAGAAGGTGCCATTCTTTTGCATCGGGAATTGACGGACGCCCCGGACCGCTTCTTCCCAGGCATTCACGAAAGAGTCATTGACCGGCTGGACACTTTGACGTTAGAGCGTGAGATTGACGGACCTTCAGTTGTCGCACAAAGGGTCACAGAAATCCTGTCCCTGGAACTGGGCAGGGAAAGAGCTATGCCCCGGTCGGGGATACGAAAAGTCTTTAGCCATGTCCATGATGCCGTAAGCAAGTTCGTAACGTGGGTGGGGCTGGTCAGGGACGTTGAGTTCTTTAAGGGGCTATAACTCTACTCTGCACACACCGAATGGCACCCCAAGTCTCAAAATGCAGGCAGTTGGAGGCTACATTAGGGATACTCCGAACAAGTCCGTGGATTGCGCCTAGCCAGATAGGGAATACGGTCGTGTTGACGACTTAGTAACTATCTCAAATTAGCGAGGCTCCATTGACGGCGGTACCAGATAAGGGCACATGCCAGTTGGAGCAGACCCAGGTAATTCGATGGCTTCTTGTCGTAGCGCACCAGTATCGCCCGGCACTTGGACAGCCAGCCCAGGGTGCGTTCCACCACCCACCGCCGCGCTGGGTGGGTCTTCTCGCCCGATTGGTCCAATTTCTCTTCGCCAATACGCCGGATGTGCGGCTGGTATCCGGCGTCGGCGACGGTTCGGTGGCCTGTGGGGTTGTCATACCCCTTGTCCAAGCACAGGTTCTGGACACCTTCCGGCCGCTCCACCACTATGCTCTCCAGCGTCGGCCTGAGGAGTTTCGTATCGTGGACATTAGCTCCGGCCACCACCACGCTCAGTGGTCCGCCGGCCCCGTCGACCAGGATGCTTTTCTTGCTCCCTGCCTTCCCACGGTCCGTGGGAAGGCGTCCAATAGCGCCCCCCCAAAACGCGCCTTTCCCATGGAGCAATCGGC
This sequence comes from Dehalococcoidia bacterium, assembly GCA_965261355.1. Classification (GTDB taxonomy): domain Bacteria; phylum Chloroflexota; class Dehalococcoidia; order Lucifugimonadales; family UBA3495; genus VXOI01. The sequence goes on from OZ253464.1 coordinate 3,064,123, forward strand.
GGACTGCCATTCCCAATCTACGCCGTCCAACTCCTGGCATTCTTCGATCAGGGTGGCCCAGATACCCTCAATTACCCCACGCTCGACCCAACGCTGGAAGGTCCGGTGGATGGTGCTGTCATCCCCCAGATCCTTGGGCAAGCGGTTCCATTGGCAGGAACTGCGCATGCGGAATATGACGCCCTCCAGCATCTTCCGCTGGTCCACCCGTTTGCGCCCCTTCCCCTTGGGTGGGTCCAACTCCAAAATCACCGGTTCAATTCGCTGCCACAGATCATCCGGTATTACCCAGATCGTTGGCAGGGACTCGCTCTTTCCCATCATCCACCACCACACAGGTTTCCCCTATCTTAACCTCACCGCCTTTGTGTTCTCCCTTTAAGACCAATCCTAATTTGAGATAGTTACTTATTCAGTCTTGCGAATCCTACGACCTTTCAGGTCCCGAATCGTTCAATTCGACCGCCCACGAGTACCGGAGTTTTTGGTGTTGATTGGATAACTGATAAGCTGGCGCAGGATGTCCTGCGGGGTATGAGGGAGGCCGCATCCAGGGGATTCTGGGTCGCTCCCATGGCCCCCTACGGCTACAGGAAGGTCAAGGTGCTGGACGAGGCCAAGGAGAGGCCCATCCTGCAACCGGACCCCGAAACGACCGGCATCGTCAAGCGCATCTTCGACCTGGCCGAGTCCCGCAAGGGGATGCTGAAGATCGTCCGCATCCTCAACGACGAGGGCATCGCCAGCCCCAGGGGTAAGCTCTGGAACAAGCCCACCGTCCACAACATCCTCAGAAACGAGGCGTACCTGGGCACCCTCGTCTGGGGCAACAACGCCAAGGACGGGGCCGACCCGGTGCGGGTGGAAAAGGCGTTCCCCGCCACCGTCACCAAGGCCCAGTCCGACCGGGTGAACAGGATACTGCGCTCCCGCGCTCCCAAGGTCTCCCACCCCCGCAGGGTCGGAAGCACCTTCCTGCTGAGCGGCCTGGTCAAGTGCTACAGGTGCAAGAGGGCGCTCTCGGGCCGCTACTCCAGCAGGGGCACGTTCCCCTACTACGTCTGCCACTCCTTCGTAAAGCGCGCGCCCGGGTCCTGCGACTCGCCCAGAGTTGACGCCCGAAAGTTCGAGGAGCTGGTCGTCGGCTTGATTCGCTCCAACATCTTGACCGAGGGCAACATTCGGAGCCTGGTCAATGTCGTGGACGAGCAGATGGACGACGTGGCCGGCGACGAGCGCAAGCGGCTGGAGACCATCCAGTCGGAGCTTGCCGACGTGAGGGGCAGGCTCGACCGGCTCTACGACCTCGTGGAGACGACGACCGAGTTCAACATGGCCGACTTCGCCCACCGCATCCGAGACCACAAGGAGCGTCAGGAGCGCCTTGAGTCCGCCGCGGAGGGGGCGAGGGCAATCCTGGCTCAGCGCAGGGCGGTCCTCGATGACGTCAGGACAATCACGGCCTACGCCAAGGACATGAGCAGGTTCCTGCAAAAGAGCGAGCTGACGGAGCGCAGGGCGTTCATCGAGACCTTCGTCAAGGAGATCGAGCTCCTGCCCGACAACGCCGTCGTCCGCTACACCGTCCCCATGCCCGACGACAGCTTGATTCCAGGAAAAAAAGTCCAGGAGATACCGCTGAACGGCTCGGTGGTATCTTCCGTAAAAGCTAAACTAAAGCCAAGGTGGGATGTACATATGGCCGGTGGTGGGGATCGGTACGAGGGTTACGCGGGAGCCCCTCTGCTCTTGATTGCAGGATGGTCCGGCAGCGGCGCTTGACCTCCTCTTTCCGCCCGGCCAGCCCATCGAAGAAGTTCCCGACCCTCTCCTGAACCAGTTCCTTGGTCCCCAAGCACAGATTTCCGGTGGCCTCCTCTCTCGCCCAGCCCCAGATGGCCTCGTCAGCGTTGAAGTCCGGGCTGTATCCCGGCAGGTTCACCAGCCGCAGGTTCACTCCGGGCTTGCCCAGCCATTCCCGCACCGCGTATCCCCGGTGGGCCGGCGCGTTGTCCCAGATCACGTTCAGCCGACCGCTGTGCCTCTCCCTCAACTGCTCCAGGAAGGCTGCCGACGTTCCTGAGTTGCTGTTCCCCTCCAGTTCCATCCACTCCACCTGGCCGGTCTCCAGGCACACCGCCGAATAGTAGCTGGCCTTCTCTCCGTAGCGCGGGCTAGTCGAGTCCACCAAGGCTGGCTCTCCCCGGAGCACCCATTTGCCCCGCAGTTCGGCGTCCGCACGGAAATGGGCCTCGTCGGCGAAGAATATCTTTTCCCCGGATTCTTGAGATTGGAATGCCAAGGCGGCGTACTCCTCCACGAAGGCCTCCCGTTTCTCCGCATCAGCCTTGAGCAGACGCTTTTTGGGGCGCTTGAACGCGAATCCCAGACGGTGCAGATAGTTCAGGCAAGAGCTGCGGCTCAGGCTGATACTGAAGCGCTCCGAGGCAAACAGCCGCACCACCTTCCAGTTCCAGTTGGCCATGACGATGCCCGACTTGGCGGGCAACTCCTGCACCGCGGCACTCAACGCCGCCTGCTGCGCCTCTTCGAGGGCGGGGGGGAACCACCGGACTGCTCGAAGATCAGGGCCGCCGGACCTCCCTCGCTGAAGGCGGTGGCCCATCTGCCGATGGTGTGAGCATCCCGGCCCAGTGCATGGCCGGTGGCCGAGGCGGTCATGTTCCGGCACAGGAGCCACAGAGCGTGCCACCGTTCTCTTTCCCGAGGCGTCGGCGCCAGGTACATCCTGCTGCGCACACCAGCCAAGTCCAACTACCACCGTTCCAAGTCCGGTCTTATCCCCCTCATGTCATTATTCAGGAACTTTAGGCCAGTGATATTCACAAACATCCGGCCACTCTGATCGCCTGTAATTTGGACTTGTATCAGGTTCCGGTTGGTTGGTCAATCACCCCCTTTGCCTTCAGCAGGGCCCGGTGTGGGGAGAGCCGTTCCCGGTAGCTGCTGCCCTCGATGACGATCTGGTAGCTGGCGTTGGCCAGCCGGTCCAGGGCGCTATTGCCCAGGATGGGGTCGTCGAAGAGACCCAGCCATTCGTCCACGGCACGATTGCTGGTGATGACGAAGCTGGACACCCGGTGCCGGTGGAGTATGAGCTCGTAGAGATCGGCGGACTGCTGGGCGGTGAGCCGGTGCAGGCCCAGGTCGTCGAGGATGAGCAGATCGGGTGTCAGAAAGGACCGGAAAGTGCGCTCCAGCGAATTGTCCACTCTGGCTTGGGCCATTGTCCTGAAGTAGTCGTCGGCGTGGCTGAAGCGGACGGTGTGCCCCGCCCTGACGGCGGCGTATCCCAGGGCCTGGGCCAGGAAGCTCTTGCCAACTCCCGCCGGGCCCACCAGCAAGACATGCTCGTGCCTGTCCAGGAATTCCAGGGAGAAGGCGGCGTCCAGCAAGCGGCGGTCCAAGATGATCGAGGCCGACCAGTCGAAGTCCTCCAGCCGGCAGGTTTCCTGGAAGCCGGCGCTATGCAGCCGCATCTCGATGCGACGGTGAGCGCGGCGGTTGACCTCGTCGCTGAGGATGATCTCCAGGAAGGAGGCGTAGTCCAGCTGCTCCCTGCGGGCCAGGGCGATGCGCTCGGGCAGGGTGGCGGCCATGGGCCCCAGCTGGAGCCGCTTGAGCAAAGGTGTGAGATCGTTTGCGCGGGTCATGGCAGTCTCCTCATGCCGTATGGCGGCGATATTTGTCAGAATGGGCGAAGACTGAGCCGGGCCGGGCGAAGCGACCTGAGGTCAGCGGCATAGGCGGTTCGGGCATTGCATCCTCCTCCAGGGCCTGGACCAGGATGCGTTCCAGCCGGCGCACGTCTATGAGGTCGACCTCCAGTGATCGGCGACAGGCGGCATCGAGACGCTTCGCCGTGTAGCGTTCCCCGAGACGGAGCAGCTTGTGTCCCTGCCTGACCTTGGCCCATGGCAGTGGACCGTCGAACAGCCGCTCGGCAAACTCAGCCACCGCTGGGCCCAACTCGGTCGCGCTGCGCTTGATGTGGTCGGGCGCCCTGGTGGTGTAGGCGGAGAGGTGGGCCGGATAGTCCTCGGGGTCGGTGGCCCGGCCGCCTTTGGGCTGACGGACGTGGGTCTTGATCAGCCTGCCCCGGTGATAGATGTGCACCAGCTTGCTGTCCACTCGGATCTCCACCCGCTGACCGGGAGGACACAGAGCGGACGGTACCGAGTAGAGCGCCTGCAGGCACTGTATGTGGTGATCGGGATGCACCTTGGCGTTGCGCCAGTCTGCGATCTCGTAGGGCTCGCCGTCCCACGGGATCAGGGCTTGGCGCTCCTCGTCCTGAAAGACCACCAATGGTTTCCTGTGGGTGGTGCCGTGAATGCGGAGCCCCGCGACATCGCGGCACCAGCGCTGCGCCTCTGATCGGAGGTGTGGCAGGCCATTGAAACTGCCGCCCTTGAAGAGGCGCTCCCGGACGTACTGGACACCCCGCTCCACCTTGGGCTTGTCCTTGGGATGCCTGACTCTGGCCGCGTCGGCGATGAAACCGCGGCGCTGGGAGTATTCCAGGAATCCCCGGGTGAATACGGGATGCAATGCGTCCGCTCCCGCCACCGCCGCCGGGAAATTGTCGATGACCAGGTAGCGGGGGATGCCGCCGAAGAAGGTCCAGGCCGATTCCAGGCCGGCGATGACGTCCTCCAGCGTCTGGCCGAAGGTGGGCCAGACGAAGCAGTGCCTGGAGTATCCCAGCACCACGATCAGGGCCCACACCGCGCGGCGGCGGCCTGTGTCAGGATCGTGGATCAGGCCCAACCGGCCGAAGTCCACCTCCGCCACCTCCCCCACAGCGGTGTCCTCCATGCGCACCGTGGCCTTGCTGCGCCTTCGCCAGTTGCGTCTGGCCACGAAGCGCTGCAGGGACGCATACGACACTCGGCAGCCCCGCTCCGCCAGCAACTCCCGGATGCGGGTCAGCTGCAGCCGGTCGCCGGTGAGCCACCGGTAGATCTGGTCGGCCCACGGGGACAGCAGGTCCTCGCTGGGCGTCTTCACTTGCCGAGGCCCGGGCTGGCCGATGACCGCCAGCCGGCTCAGCTGCTCATCGCTGGGCTCCGGTCCCTCGCGGGATACGCCCAGTCCCTCTGCCGCAATGATGTATTTGGCGACGGTATCCCGGGAAAGTCCCGTCCCTGAGGCGATATGTCGCTGGCTGTGGTCCGCCCGCCAGCGGCGGATGACTTCCAATATTTCCACTCTCAGCATCTCCTTGTAGGCCATTGCTACACCTCACAATGAAGTGCGGCAATGGTCTCTCATTGGGCGCTCAGAGTGGCCGAATGATCCTGAATATCTGGCCTAATGACCCTGAATATTCCTCATTCCTATGGCCGGAAGTTCCTGATTATTGACAAGGGCGAATCCTCGGCAACCGACCCAATTCCAACCCCAACACCGACGGAGGAGGTGGTCGACGACTCGGCGCGCTTCGCTTCCGTCAGCGCCGGGGGCAACCACACCTGCGGGGTGAGGACCGACGGCTCCGTGGCCTGCTGGGGCATTGATGACGAAGGTCAGGCCACGCCGCCGGAGGGTGAGTTCACTTCCGTCAGCGCCGGGGTCGGCCACGCCTGCGGGGTGAGGAGCGACGGCTCCGTGGCCTGCTGGGGCGGGGATGAGTATGGCAAGGCCACGCCGCCGGAGGGGAAGTTCACTTCCGTCAGTGCCAATGTCAACACCAAGCGCACCTGCGGAGTGAGGACCGACGGCTCCCTGGCCTGCTGGGGCGGCGGGTCCACACCGCCGGAGGGTGAGTTCACTTCCGTCAGTGCCGGGGGCGGCCACGCCTGCGGGGTGAGGAGCAACGGCTTCGTGGTCTGCTGGGGCGGCGGGTCCACACCGTCGGAGGGGAAGTTCGCCTCCGTCAGTTCCGGGTGGGACTTCACCTGTGGGTTGAGGAGCGACGGCTCCGTGGCCTGCTCGGGCCTGGATTACGATACGACGCCGGAGGGGGAGTTCGCATCCATCAGCGCCGGGTGGCAGCACGCCTGCGGGGTGAGGACCAACGGCTCCGTCGCCTGCTGGAGCAGTAATATATTGGGCAGTCAATATGGCCAGGCCATGCCGCCGGACGGGAAGTTCGTATCCGTCAGCGCCGGGCGCCAGCACACCTGCGGGGTTAGAAGCGACGGCTCCGTGGCCTGCTGGGGCTTTAATAGCTTTGGCCGGGCCACGCCGCCGAGGGGAGGGGAATTCACTTCCGTCAGTGCCGGGGGCAGCCACGCCTGCGGGATGAGGAGCGACGGCTCCGTGGTCTGCTGGGGGGATAATTACAGTAGAGAGATCACGCCGCCGGAGGGTGAGTTCACTTCCGTCAGTGCCGGGGGCGGCCACGCCTGCGGGGTGAGGAGCGACGGCTCCGTGGCCTGCTGGGGCATTGATGACGAAGGTCAGGCCACGCCGCCGGAGGGTGAGTTCACTTCCGTCAGCGCCGGGGGCGGCCACGCCTGCGGGGTGAGGAGCGACGGCTCCGTGGCCTGCTGGGGCATTGATGACGAAGGTCAGGCCAACTTGCCGGAGGGGGAGTTCGCCTCCGTCAGCGCCGGGAGGGACCACACCTGCGGGGTGAGGGCGGACGGCTCCCTGGCCTGCTGGGGCCGTGATGACTATGACTATGGCGAGGCCACGCTGCTGCCGGAGGGGGAGTTCGCCTCCGTCAGCGCCGGGGGGGCGGCTACGCCTGCGGGTTGAGGGCGGACGGCTCCCTGGCCTGCTGGGGCACTGATTTCGAGGCCACGCTGCTGCCGGAGGGGGAGTTCGCCTCCGTCAGCGCCGGGGGGGGCGGCTACGCCTGCGGGTTGAGGGCGGACGGCTCCCTGGCCTGCTGGGGCACTGATTTCGAGGCCACGCCGCCGGAGGGGAAGTTCGCCTCCGTCAGCGTCGGGGGCCACCACGCCTGCGGGGTGAGGGACGACGGCTCCGTGGCCTGCTGGTGGCGAGAGAGTATCTTCTGGGTAGTGTTGCCGTAGACCGCAGCCTTGCTTGAGTCACCGGGGGCTTCCAACGCCCTGCGATGAAGGTTCGGAGTCTCGCGCAGCGCAACTCCCATGGACATCCGGCTCCTGCATCAGGTCCGCCCCAGCCCTCCACCCCCGGAGTAGGAGAGTTCGCCTCCGTCAGCGCCGGGGGCCACCACGCCTGCGGGGTGAGGGACGACGGCTCCATGGCCTGCTGGACGGTAGAGGGCAGGACGCTGTCCACACGGCTGAATTTGACCGTAGTCGGCCCGCCGCAGGCCAACCTGACGGCCACGGTAAACGACGACGGGTCGGTGACCCTAGCTTGGAGGCCCCGGACGACACGACGGCATGACCGGCTACCGGATTCTGCGGCGGAGGCCCACGGAGAGCGAGGACACGCTGCTTCTGCGCTTATTCGATGTAAAGGGCGGAGGTAAATTGTCCCGTGCGGGCGGGTAATGGCTGACAAACGGCGGTTGTAAATTGGACCGTCCGCGGCCATCCATAAGGGTTGTAGCCGACCCCATGGATGGTGCGATGGATGTACAGAGTGGACGTATATCTGCGGGTTCGCCGGGCGGTGATGGTGGAGGGCAAGAGTATTCGGGAGGTCTCCAGAGAGTTTGGCCTGCACCGGGACACGGTACGCAAGATGCTGGCCCACTCCGTGCCTCCGGGCTATCGCCGGCAGAATCCGCCCCGGCGTCCCAACCCCTCGACAAGCTCAGGAGGAGGCCTGCACCGGCGTCATCGACCGGATCTTGGAGGATGATCTAAAGCGCTCCAGGAAGCAACGCCACACCGCCAAGCGCATCTTCGAGCGGCTCAGGGACGAGTACGGGTTCGACGGCGGATACACCACAGTCAAGGACTACGTAAGAGAGCATCGCCGCCAGACCAGGGAGATGTTCGTCCCTCTGTCCCATGCGCCGGGCCACGCGCAGTGCGACTTTGGCGAGGCCCTGGTGGTCATCGGTGGCGCGGAGCGCAAGGCCCACTGCTTCGTCATCGACCTGCCCCACAGCGACGGCTGCTTCGTGAAGGCCTACCCGGCCGAGACCACCGAGGCCTTCCTGGACGGGCACGTATCAGGGTTTGCCTTTCTGGGCGGCGTGCTCCAGAGCATCCTCTACGACAATACCAGGCTGGCCGTGGCGAAGATACTGGGGGACGGACGGCGCCAGCGCACCCGCGCCTTCACTGAGCTGCAGTCTCACTACCTGTTCGAGGACCGGTTCGGCCGCCCCGGCAAGGGCAATGACAAGGGCCTGGTGGGGTACGTGCGGCGAAACTTTCTGGTGCCGGTGCCGTCCTTCGAAAGCTTCGATGCACTCAATGTCTACTTGGAACAACGATGCCTGGAGCGAATGGACGCCCAGCTCAGGGGATACACGGAGACCATCGGCGAGAGGATGGAGCGGGACCTGGAGGCCCTGCTGCCCCTGCCGCCGGTGGCATACGACGCCTGCGACAAGCAGGCTGGCCGGGTGAGTTCCCTGTCCTTGGTCCGGTGCCGGTGGCCTACGGACACCGGGACATCATTGTCAGAGGCTACGTGGACCGGGTGGTCATCAGCTGCGGAACCGAGGTCATCGCCAGACACCCCAGATCATACGAGCGAGACGACTTCGTTTACGACCCCATCCACTACCTGCCGCTTGTGGAGCGTAAGCCGGGAGCCCTGGACCAGGCCGCGCAGCTGCAGGGCTGGGAACTCCCGATGAGTTCGGGACGCTGCGCCGGCTGCTGGAGTCCCGCATGGAACGGCGGGGCAAGCGGGAGTACGTGCTGGTGCTGAGGCTGCTGGAGACCTTCTCCCTGCAGGAAGTGCATGCAGCGGTGAAAGATGCCATCCACCTGGGGTCGCTGAGCTTTGACGCAGTGAAGCACCTGGTGCTGTGCCGGCTGGAGGGACGGCCGCCCAGGCTGGATCTGGAGCTCTATCCCTACCTGCCCCGGGTCAGGGTCGGCACCACCTCCACACAAGACTACATGACTCTCCTCACAGGGAAGGCGGCATGAACAACCGGTCCACGCTACTGCTGGAACACCATCTCAAAGAACTGAAGCTGCCCAGCTTCCTGAGAGAATACGGGAAGATGGCTGCCCTTTGCGCCGCCGAGGGTGTGGACCATCCCCAGTACCTGCTGCGCCTCGCCGAGCTGGAACTCATCCACCGCCACCAGCGCATGGTGGAGCGGCGGATCCGCGCCGCCCGATTCCCCGCGATGAAGAGTCTGGACACCCTCGACTTCCCGGCCATCCCGTCGCTGAACAAGGGCGCTGGTGATGGAACTGGCACGCTGTGAATACATCCAGCGCCGGGAGAACGTCATCGCCGTCGGCAACAGCGGCACCGGCAAGACCCACGTCGCCCTTGGCCCTTCGGCAAGCTCAGGAGGGGCTGGCCGCCTGCCAGCGCGGTATGTCTGTGGGTTTCACCACCGCCGCCGGTCTGGTGCATGAGACGATGGAGGCCAGGGACGAAAGGCGCCTGTTGAACTTGCAAAAACAACTGGCCCGGCTCAACCTGCTGGTCATCGACTAGCTGGGCTTCGTACCCTTTTCCAGAACCGGGGCGGAACTGCTATTCGAGGTCTTCAGCCAGCGCTACGAGCGGGGCTCCGTCATGGTGACCACCAACCTCCCCTTCGATGAATGGACCGAGGTCTTCGGCTCGGAACGGCTGACCGGGGCGCTGCTGGACCGGCTTACCCATCACGTCCACATCCTGGAGATGAACGGCGAGAGCTACCGGCTAAAGCACAGCCGGGAGAGCACCGTGTCCCCAGCTTCAGAGGAGCCGGACGAAGAATAAGCCCCACCGTCAACGCCATCTCTTCCTTCTCCTGCAACTTCGCCGTTCTGCCTGATTTACTGCCGTCAGTCATCTGGCAGGTGGTACACTTTTGCTCCGCCTTACTCGTTGACGTTCAGCAAAAGCGTCCTCGCTAACAGGCCAGCATAAATGTCACATTCATCCCATGGAGAATGTGACGTTGAATCCCAAGGAACAGACGAGACTACAGGTTCTCAACAGCCTGCTGGCAGAGCACATGACGCTGGACCAGGCGGCCACGCTGATGGGTGTCAGCCCCCGTCATACCAGGCGCATCCTGGCGGCCTACCGGGAGAAGGGAGCTGCCTCGGTTGCCCATGGCCACCGGGGTCGCAGAGCGCCTAATGCTACCCCCGAGGCCGTTTTGGCCGATGTGGTTCATCTGGCTGGCGCAGGTATTCAGGGGCCAACCACACCCATCTCTGCGAGTTGCTGAGCGAACGCGAGGGCATCGATATTGGCAGGACCACACTCAGACGCATCCTGGTCAACGCCGGGCTGAAGAGTCCACGGCGAAGGCGTCCGCCCAAGCACCGGGTCCGCCGCCAGCGAATGCCCCGGGAGGGAATGCTGATCCAGGTGGACGGCAGCTTCCACCCGTGGCTGGGGGACCATGTGCCGCCGTTCACGTTGCTCATCGCATTGGATGATGCCACCGGCACGGTGATCAACGCCCTGTTCTGCGAGAAGGAGGAGGCCTTCACCTATTTCCTGATGATCCAAAGTCTGGTGCAGAGCGTTAGCATTCCCGTGGCCCTCTACGTCGACCGGCACGGGGTCTTCAGGCACACACCAGGGTCCGGCCTCCCCGGAACGTCGACCCAATTCAGCCGGGCCATGGACGAGTTGGGGATACAGATGATATTCGCCCTCTCGCCTCAGGCCAAGGGTCGCGTGGAGCGGGCTGCCGGAACCTTCCAGGACCGGCTGGTTACCGAACTACGCTTGGCGGGCGCCAGCAACATCAGCGAGGCCAACGGGGTGCTGGAGCAGTTTCTGCCGCGATACAACCGGCGCTTCCGGGTCCCCCCGCAATGCTCTGAGTCCGCGTACTGGCCGCTGGACTCCGATCTGTCCCTAGCAGCCTGTCCGAGGATTAGATTTTGGAGACGAAAAGCGCCACTGTCTATTCTCATTGGTGAATAATTGGCTTCAATGAAACAGAAATCGGAATAATCGACTTTGGTGACAACGATTGTCGTTTAGAACATTGTTTCTCGGACAGGCTGCTAGACCAGGTCCTGTGCTTCAAGCACCGCAGGAAGGTGGCCAAGGACAATACGGTGAAGTTCCAACTGCATACCCTACAGTTGCTGCCGGAGCCGGAGCGCCCCAGCTATGCCGGCGCGGTCGTGGAGGTCCTGGAAGGACTGGTCGGCCGGCTCATGGTGCGCCACCAAGGACGCATCATCAACTCCCAGGAGGCGCCGCCCAGCCCGGCATTCCTCCGCAACGGCCAGGGAGATTCGGCCACTCCTCTTGCTTCACCCGCCGGGGCCAACTACTGGGACCAGCGCTGGGCGGCGACCCTCAAGGCACTGGACTCAAGGGCAGCGGAGGAGGAGGATCGAGCGGGCCTGACCGGCGCTGCGTCCACTGCTTCAACGCCCGCAACCGTCCCTCCGCGCAAACCCACCTTCCTACAGAAGGAGAGATGGAAGGCGATTCAGAAAGCCAGGCGCAAAGGGATGTCGCTGAGGGCGATCGAGCGAGAGCTGGGGATCCACAGGGCCACCATCAAGAAATACATGGATGCCGACGGCCCCCCTGGGCGGAGGTCCCGTCCTGCCCTTATCGCGTCAAGATCTGATACAGTGCCGGCATGAGAGAGTGACATTTATGCTGAACATCTAGCCGGACATTTATGATGGCCTTCGACACCTTACTGGCGTGTTTTGTCGACGCCCTTGACATACCGCCGATCCGCTGGCTCGTCTGGCTCGACAATTGGCGCACGAGCAACTGTTACCGTGGCTTGTGGATGTCATTAGAATACCCCCTTCTTTAAATTAGGTGGACGCTATACAGCGGATGCGTCACCGTAGAAGGGGGTCGAACGGATTAATAATATGCGACATTTCGGTTACCTAGACCGAAGCCTCGCCGTGGCGGGAAGGCAATCGACCATACCCGCTTAGACGCAGTGGCAGGCGTGGTAAAGTGTTATTGGCTTTTTTACCAAGCCACAGGCGTCCCCGCCTCGGCGGCGATGCCTAAAACTACGCCCGTGTCGTTCTTACACAGCGGCGCGGGCGTTCTCTTAGCCCGAATCCACCGATGGGAGGCGTGAAAGCTGGGCGAATTGGGATGAGGGAGCCTACAAGGGAGAAAGCCTGGGCTCCATTGGGACCGATGTGACACGGCAGAGGGTTTTCAGTAGCCTCACCGGGCCTGGAGAGCGGTCTATGGAGGCTGGGAATCGCGTGATAGTGAGACCAGACGCAGCAGGATGCACTCTCGGGCGGGGCGGACGCGAGTTTGGAGGCGTTGGGGCGGTTGCGGATAGCGCCGTCAGGCTGGGAGTGGGATGGCTCGCAGTCGGGCCAAGGCGAGAGTGGCCTGCTCAGCCCAAGGCCAGCCCCGGGGAAGATGCAAAGTGAGTCTGCGCGCCGAGCGGGTAAGCCGTCCGGCCAGGGAGAAGAAGCGTCGCCGCAGGGTCTTGGTGGTCACCAGTTGCTCGCCCAGACCGATGCGCGCTGCCCAGCGAGCGAGGTTGTGGGCCAGCACTTGGACCGCCAGCCACGCAGCATTGGCGGCGAAGCGGCCCGAGGGAAGATGGTTCAGGCCGACACCGTACTTGAGGTCGCGTATCGCATTCTCGATCTCGGCGTGGCGGCGATGGTCAGCCTCCAGTTCGAGCGTCTCCCCGTCCTGGTCGGTGATGAAGCCGTGATAGCTGTAGCTGGCGAATAGGGCCAGCTGGGAACCGGGTGTGGGCTTCACCCGCCGTACGATGAGCCGCACCGGCGCGGCGCCGGCCTCACTCTCAAAGGGAGTGTAGGTGGTCTCGGCCACATCGGCGGCGCCGTCCATCCAGTAGCAACTGTCTTGAATGTCAATAGGAATGAGCGACTTCTGGCTGAGTCATATCGCACCACGTGGAGCCGTGTTTGAGCATGGAGTTGAGTATGACCAGCAGTTTGCGCATGCACGCGACGAGCGCCACCTTCTTCGGCTTACCGGCTGCCAGCAGCTTCTGGTAGAAGTCGCGGATGACCGGGTTGTGGCGGCTGGCTACCATCGCTCCCATATACAAAATGGCTCGTACTCGGGCGCGCCCTCCCCAGACGGCCCGCTTGCCCCGCAGGGTGCCGCTGTCCCGGTTGTAGGGGGCCACGCCCACCAGGGCAGCAATCTGCCGGCGATCCAGCGTTCCCAGCTCCGGCAGGTAGGCCAGCAGAGTGAGGGAAACCTGTTCCCCCACACCGGGAACGGTGCGCAGCAGGTCATCCTTCTCTCGCCACACGGGGCTCCGGCGGAGAGTCTGCCTCAGCCCCTCGTCCAAGTCGTTCAACTCCTGTTCCAGCCAGGCGATGTGGGCCTCGATGCGGGGGCGAACGGCGCTGATAGCGGTCCCCAGCCGGTTCTTCTCCGAGACCAGCATGGTCAGCACCTGATGCCTGCGGGCCGCCAGCGAGTTGAGTACCTGCGTCTCGGCGTCTCTGAGAGGACGCACGGAGGGACGAATGGCGTCGGCGAAGTGGGCCAGCACTGCCGCATCGAGAGAGTCGGTCTTGGCCAGCGTACCGGTGGCCCTGGCGAAGTCGCGAACCTGGCGCGGGTTGACCACCACCACCGGCAGCGCCGCAGCAGCGAGAGCCGCCACCAACGGCACTTCCAGACCGCCCGTTGCCTCCAGCAACACCATGGCGGGACCTATATCCACGATCTGGGAAACCAGTTCCCCGACGCCGGTTTCGTTGTAAGACGCGGCCCATCTCTGTCCCGTAGGCCGGACGGCAACATCCACCTGCGCCTTCGAGACATCAATGCCTATGTATCTCGGGTTCTCTTCCATCTGTACCTCCTGCGTCAGCGCTGGCCCGTCCTTGCACGATACGGGCTCGATTGGCCCAGGCAACTGTTCGGGCTCTGCTTGTAGGGAGCGCGGCGACCCTCGCTACTGGACGGTCTGTCGTGACCAAGGGAATGCCGGTCTGCCGCGCTCGGCTCCATCGCCAAAGTCAAGATACAAGGGGATGGGCGTCCAATCCGTCTCGGGTATGGCCTCGATGAGATGGCGCAGGCTTTTGTGTTGGCGGATGGTGATGGAGTAGCGGACATCCATCTTGCGGCAGACGGCGACGATGGCGTGGGCATAGAAGCCGCTGTCGGCCCGCACCGTGAGTCGGCCCCTGGCGCCGGCGTAGCGCACCCGTCCCACCGTCTCGCGCAGGAAGTGGGCGGCGCCCCGGGCGGTGTTGGCCCGGCCCTCGCGCAGCCGGGACATCAGCACGTCGCCGGTGCCAGAGGCCACGGCCAGCAGCGGGTGATAGCCCCGCTTGCCGGTATAGCCGTGGTGGCGTGCGCCCTCCTTGGCCAGACCGTAGGTCTCGCAGATGGTGGAGTCCAGGTCGATGGTCAGCGGCCCGTCGCCGGGTCCGGCACCGGCGGCCCAGGCCCGTGCCAGCAGTTCCCGGCTCACCCGGTCCAGCTGACGGACATGGCCCCAGCGGAAGCTGCGCAGGAAAGTGCCCAGGGTGGAGGGCGCTTTGACCATGCACCCCAGCACCGAGGAGGTCCGCCCCGCACGCAGCGCATCGGCGTCGTCAATGCAGTCGCCGCCCGCCAGCGCCGAGGCCACCAGCGTCAGCATCTTGTCTCCCGCGTTCGCCCGCCCCGGCGCATCCCCGAGGTCGAGGTGACGGTCAACGAGTTCACGCAGGCCCACGCGCTGGGCCAGGGTGGCCGGCAGGAGCAGCCCGGCATTGTTGACCAGGCGGTGGTCGTCGAAGGCTATTTGGATGCGGTCGGGGTGCTCAAGTGGTAGCATCTGTTGGGTGCTCCTTGTTTCTGGTCGGTTTCCTTTCTCGAAAACCATTATCCCAGATGCAAAGGAGCACTTTCCTACCCATTCACCACGCCGCGACGCTCATCCCTCCGGTGGATTGGGGTTTACGCATAATTTAGAAAAAGAATAAAGACAGGGTAAGCTGGGCCTGACCCCACTTTCCGAGAAAGGTCCAGCCATGCTCACCCTGCCCGATGCCATTGTAGCCGTTCTCCTTCCCTTCGCAACGCTGTTCACCAGCCCAACTTGGCAGAAAGCCCAACTGCTGCTGGTCGGCGCGGTCCTGACCCCTGGCCAGCGCACCGTGGCCGCGGCGCTGCGGGTCATGGGCCGCAGTGGCCACCGTGACTATGCCCGTTACGACGAGGTGCTCAACCGGGCGGTGTGGTCCTCCCGTGAAGTAGCCCGCGCCCTGCTGGTGCTGCTGCTCCAGCACCTGGATCGCGGCGGCGGCCCCCTGATGTTCGGCATCGACGAAACCCTGGAACGGCGCCGGGACGCCAAGATCAGGGCGCGGGCCATCTACCGGGACCCGGTGCGCTCCAGCCGCCAGCAACTGGCCAAAGCCAGCGGGTTGCGCTGGATCTCCCTGATGTGGCTGGGCCAGGTGCCCTGGGCCGGACGGCATTGGGCTTTGCCGGTGCTCACCGTGCTGGCGCCCTCGACGCGCTACTACCAGCAGCAGGGACGCCGCCACAAGAAACTCACCGGCTGGGCCAGACAGATGGTCATGCAGTTGCGTCGCTGGCTGCCCCAGCGCCGCTTGGTGCTGGTGGGCGACAACAGCTACGCCGTGCTGGACCTGCTCCACTGCTGCCAGTCCCTCCGTGAACCCATCACCCTCATCGTCAGATTGCGCTTGGACGCCGCTCTGTACGCACCAGCACCAGTCCGTCATTCGGGTCAGAATGGCCGGCCAGCCCTGAAAGGCCCGCGTCGGCCACCACTGAAAACCCTCCTGGATCACGCGAACGTAACTTGGGCCAGCTCCGAGGTGGCTTGGTACGACGGCGCCACCCGCACGGTGGAACTCAGCTCCCAGACGGCTGTCTGGTACCGCTCCGGCAAGCCGCCCGTCCTCATTCGCTGGGTGCTGGTCCGAGACCCCCAGGGCGCCTTCGACCCCCAAGCCTTGCTGTGCACCGACCCGGCAGCCGACCCGGCCCAGATCCTGGAATGGTTTGTCCTGCGCTGGCAACTGGAGGGTCACCTTTAAGGAGGTGCGGACCCATCTGGGCGTGGAGACCCAACGCCAGTGGTCCGACCTGGCCATCGCCCGCACCACGCCTGCCCTGCTGGGGATCTTCTCCTGGACCACCCTGGCCGCCCACGCGTTGCAAAAACAGCGCCCCATGACCCAGCGCAGGGCGGCCTGGTACGACAAGCTGTCGCCGACCTTCGTGGGCGCCATCGCCCTGGTGGGCCGCCACCTGTGGCTGGCCTCGGAGGGTTTTTCACTGTCCGTCGCCGACCCCGATACGCAGGGACTCCCAGTCGCTCTGTACCACCGGCTTGTAGATTCCCTCGCCTACGCCGCTTGAAATGCGTAAAGCAGAGCTAAAGGGCACGTAACGTTCTCAGATGATGGGCACAGTATTCACCCGGGCCAGCGCGTACAACTAAAGCAATCCTTGCCCGGCCGCGAAGACCAGAATCTCGCCCAATTTACCCCGCTTCGGGAGAGCGGCTATCACGTAGCTCAGCAACAGGATGCAGACAGCCATAAGGAACAGAATGACGCCCAAGATCAAACCATCTGCCGAATCCTGCGGGAGCGTCGTTACCCCATTGGCAATCAGATGCTCCCGCCTATTATTGAACTTGCGGGGTACGCGGTTTCACCCGCCGCCGCAGCCACTCGAGGAATATCGTACCCCAGACCAGCAGGCCCAGCGTGAACAGTACCCCCATGCTCACAACAAAGGCCACCGCCTGCGCGTCCACCTCCCCAAGGGTCTCCGTCTCCACCACGGACTCTCCCCGGGATTCCTGGGAGCCGAGAGAGTCCGGGTGAACCAAGGCGACGGTCTCGGTGACGTAGTAGGACATACCCACGCTGAACATCACATTGCCGCAGATTGCCATTGGGAGCAGCATCAGAAGCGCCCCGACGGGCCGCCACTGCTTGCGGCGGTGCCAAAGGGTCAACCCCGCCGTGAACAGCATGCCCAGAATGAGCACTGTGAGAAAGAGCGCCATCGCCTCTCCTAACTGAGATGAAGAACGCCATCATGCCGCAGCGCGCCGGGTCACCTTGACAGGCAACAATGGCAGGAGCGGACAACACGGGGCTTCGTCCTCTTCGCCGCTGCAAAGGCGGCCACCTCAGTGGGGAAGGGGCCGTGCCACAGTCCTCCTCTGGGTGCCCGCCGCTCTTGGTCCCTCGCTTTGCTGCACCCCACCCGGTGCACCACCGCGCTCCTTTGGGGCCTCTCCTCTATCACCAGGTAATCCATGCCGCACCTCCAATGTGAGGTTTGTACCAGTATCCGAGCGTACGAGGTAGAAAGTCAAAATAGTGCCAACAATCACAATATTGTCTGCGGGGAGACTTTGCGCCTATAACCATCCGCAGGCAGACGGCAAACCGGAGAAATCGCTGTCATTTGGTGGCGATCGAATCGCCCCGCCACTTCTATTGCGCACGGCATAAGCCCACATTCCCCTCAAGTCATATCCACAAAGAGGCCCTCGATCGCAAGCTGATCCTCGTTCAGGCAGGAAACGCTCAATTCGATCATCCGGATGACGTTCGCATCAGCCCGGGCATCCCGCTCGTCGTCCAAGACAAACTGCCAAGAACCCGCGCAGCAACGCCCCCCGACGACCTTTCCCAGCCCGTTTCCGGCGCCGTGGTGCTTAACGCAGCCGATGCCGCCACGGAAATAGGCGGGTCACCCAATCCGCCAGAGACCCCGCGCCGATGAGAACAACATTGCCGGAGTGCCCCGAACCCTGGTCAGCATCACGACAGCACCCGTTCCTCGTGCCTGACACGCCCGCCGCGACCACCAACCCGGTCCCCCGGCACGGTCCCAACCGTCCTACCCGGCCCTCTCCGCAACTGCTGGACAACTGTCCCATTCTGAACGCGGCGGTGTCCAACTGGGCTGGAAGCTACCCTGGAATCCAAGCGCTTGCTGAGACCGTCCTGTAACGGGTGCCGATTTCAGGTTCAACTAAACCAAGTCCAAGGTGGGATGTGCATTTGCCGGGTGCTGAGAATCGGGGCGGGAATCTCGCAGGACCGCTTCGGCCCTTGATTGCAGTACCGTGCGGCAGCGGCGTCTCACCTCGTCCTTTCGGCTGACCAGACCGCCCAAGAATCGGCCGACCCTTTCCTGCACCGTCGCCTTGGTCCCAAGGCACAGATTGCCAGTGGCCTCCTCTCTCGCCCAGCCCCAGATGGCCTCATCGGCGTTGAAGTCCGGGCTGTAGCCCGGCAGGTTCACCAGCCTCAACCCCAGCTCAGGCGTCCTGAGGTACTCCCGCACCGCCTCGCCACTCCTGAGCCTGCCGAAGGGGGGCCGGCGCGTTGTCCCAGATGACCCGTAGCGGCCCGGGGTGCTTTCCCCTCAGTTGCTTCAGAAAGGCAACCGAGGTCCCGCTGTTACTGTTGCCCTCCAGTTCCATACTTTCCACCTCGCCCGTCTCCAGACACACCGCCGAGTAGTAGCTGGCCTTCTCGCCATACTGCGGGCTGGTCGATTGCACCAATGCAGGTTGGCCTTTCAGCACCCACTTGCCCCGCAGTTCTGCGTCTGCCCGGAAGTGGGCCTCGTCGGCGAAGAATATCCTCGCTTCGCTCCGGCCAGCCTCCTCCCTCAGTTCGGCGTACTCCACCACGAAAGCCTCCCGCTTGGCTTGGTCCGCCTTGAGCAGACGCTTCTTGGGCCGCTTGAAGGCAAACCCCAGACGGTGCAGGTAGTTCAGGCAACTGCTGCGGCTCAACCCCATACCGAACCGCTCCGCTACAAACTGGCGCACCGCCTTCCAATACCAGTTGGCTAGGCCGATGCCCGATGTGGCGGGCGGTTGCTCCACCGCCTCTCTCAACTCCTCCTGCTGCGCCTGGTCAAGGGCGGGGGGGAACCACCGGTCTGTTCGAATATCAGGGCCGCAGTGTTGATTTCCAAGGTCATTGACCCAGTGATTTGTTGTTGTCCAGCGATTACGTCCCCCAATGGTGTGCGGGTCCCCTTCCAGTGCCTCCGCCGTGGCCGAGGCGGTCCAGCCCTGCGCCACGAGCCAGATGGCATACCACCGCTCCCGGGGTGTCGGAGCCAGAATCATCCGCCGCCGCAAATCCTTGACCTCCATCTGCCATTGTTCCAGAAACCGGTCTATCTCCCTCACGCCCATCATCAACCCCTCACAACTCCCGACATCAACTCACCAAGTACCTCCACGAATTTACCCCATCACTCTGTGCATTTCACCTTGGCTTTGGTTTAGTACCCAGTCATAGTTGATTCAGGGGGTGATTCAGGGTTTCCAGTTGGGAGGCTATGCTGTTGGCCGATTGTGTTGTTGTGAGGTGGGGTTATGGTTCGAGAGAAGTTTCCGGTACGACTTACCCCTGAGGAACGGGTCCGGTTGGAGCATCTAGTAAGGGCTGGAAGGAGTCCGGCGCGAGTGGCGACACGGGCCGGCATCCTGCTCAAAACCGGCGAGGGCTGGTCCGCTCCCAAGGTGGCCCAGGCTCTGGATGTGGCCGAGTCCAGCGTATACTGCATCAAGCGGCGTCTCACCGAGGGTGGGCTGGACGGTGTGCTGAAGGACCGGGCCCAAGCCTGCCGGCGCCGCAAG
Source organism: Dehalococcoidia bacterium (assembly GCA_965261355.1). Classification (GTDB taxonomy): domain Bacteria; phylum Chloroflexota; class Dehalococcoidia; order Lucifugimonadales; family UBA3495; genus VXOI01. Next base: position 3,083,777 of record OZ253464.1, read on the forward strand.
CTGGATGACCGGGCCGGGACGCACCTGATAGCCCTGGCCTGCACCCCTGCTCTCAATGGCGATGACCACTGGACGCTGCGCGCCCTGGCGGGCAAGGCTGTTGAGTTGGGTCTGGTGGAATCGCTGTCCCACGAGGTGGTACGCCTCCATTAGAAAAAAGCACCCTCAAGCCGTGGCAGAGGAAGCAGTGGTGCATTCCCGAGGTGAGCGCCGATTTCGTGGCCCACATGGAGGACGTCCTGGACCTTTACGCAGAGCCCTACGACCCGGCAAAGCCGGTGGTCTGCTTCGACGAGACCTCCACCCAGTTGCTGTCCGACACCCGGCGGCCCATCCCGGTGGCCCCGGGACGTCCCAAGCGTGAGGACTACGAGTACCGGCGGGAGGGCACCCGCAATCTGTCTCCGGCAAAGACTGGCCGACGAGGAAACCCTCTGCCTGGAAATCAAGTATTTGGAGCGGGAACGCAATGAGACCCGTGCCGTCATCAAGTGGCGCTTCACTACCGAGGATTCCAGAAGAAAACTCCATCGACTATATCCTGTGTTTCCCAGCTTGACTGGGCACTAAACTAAAGCCACGGTGGGATCTACATTTCTAAAATGACGAGAGCAGGTCAGCGCTGCCAAGTAAAGCTCTCCCATCCGCACGGTGAAGTCAGTCCGCCCCCGTCGCCAGGTACTCTTCAAATGCGCATATCACCTTGGCTTTGGTTTAGTACTACAGTTGCAGAAAAAAGGTGAGTAGAATAGGGGGACAGTAGCGGTGTTGAGGTGAGGCGGTGGTTGAGCATGAGGATGGAGTGGTGGAAGTGGTCCGGTGGTCTGAGGGGATTGAACGGGTGCACGAGTGCATAGCGGGGCGGTTCCGGCGTCCCGAGGCACGGCGACGGGCGTTGGAGTATCTGAAAGGGCTGCTCAGTCCGGTGGAACGCAAGAACGGGTGGCAGTTGGCGGAGCAGGCTGGGGACGCCACCCCCTATGGGGTGCAGCATCTGATGTCCACTTATATCTGGGACGCGGATCTGGTGCGGGATGATCTTCGGGACTACGTGGTGGAGCACCTGGGCGACGACGACGGGGTGTTGGTGGTGGACGAGACCGGGTTTCTGAAGAAGGGGAACAAGTCCGTCGGGGTGCAGCGGCAGTACAGCGGCACGGCGGGACGGGTCGAGAACAGCCAGATAGGAGTATTTCTCACGTATGCCACTGCCCAGGGGAGGACGCTGCTGGACCGGGAGCTTTACCTGCCCCAGGTGTGGGCTGATGACCAGGAACGCAGGGAGGAGGCTGGGGTGCCGGAGAAAGTGGCGTTCCGTACCAAGCCGCAACTGGCCCGGGTGATGCTGGAACGGGCGGTGGAGTCAGGAGTTCCCTTCGGCTGGGTTGCTGGAGACACGGTTTATGGCAATGACCGCAACCTGCGGCTGTGGCTGGAGCGGCGAGACGTTCCTCACGTGCTGGCCATCAAGAGCAATGAGAAGCTGTGGGCCCTGACGGATAAGGGCCTGCGCCAGGTGCGGGCTGACCGGCTGGCGTCTGGGGTTGAAGAGTCGGGCTGGGTCCGGCTGAGCGCCGGTGATGGGGCCAAGGGACCCCGGGTCTATGACTGGGCCTTGGCACAGGTCCGGCCCATAAGGGAGCCTGGCAAGGGGTACTGGTTGCTGGCCCGGCGCAGCGTGGCCAAGCCTGAAGAGTTGGCCTACTACGTGTGCTACGGTCCAGCAGGAACAACCCTGGCGGAACTGGTGCGGGTGGCGGGTATTCGTTGGGCCATTGAGGAGTGTTTTGAGGAAGCCAAGGGACAGGTGGGACTGGACCAGTACGAAGTGCGCAAATGGGATGGCTGGTACCGGCACATCACGCTGGCGATGCTGGCCCACGCCTACTTGGCGGTGGTCAGGCACCAGGCCAGGCACCAGGCCAGGCACCAGGCATCGTTGCGAAGCAGCCCGGGAGAAAAAGGGGGTGCTCCAGCTTGGACGAAAAGCTGATACCCCTGACGGTACCCGAAGTGAGGCGGTTGCTCTACCGGCTGGTATGGAAGCCCCACCCGTCGGATGAATCAGTGCTGCTATGGTCCCGGTGGAGACGGCGGCACCAAGCAATAGCCCGGTTCTGCCATTACCAACGCCGCCTGAAACCTCTCACCACATATCTGCAACTGTAGTACTAGGCCCCGGGGTCGACGCCCAGTCTTTCCAGTAGCAACTGTCTTGAATGTCAATAGGAATGAGCGACTTCTGGCTGAGTCATATCACGCCACGTGGAGCCGTGTTTGAGCATGGAGTTGAGTATGACCAGCAGTTTGCGCATACACGCGACGAGCGCCACCTTCTTCGGCTTACCGGCTGCCAGCAGCTTCTGGTAGAAGTCGCGGATGACCGGGTTGTGGCGGCTGGCCACCATCGCTCCCATATACAAAATGGCTCGTACTCGGGCGCGCCCTCCCCAGACGGCCCGCTTGCCCCGCAGGGTGCCGCTGTCCCGGTTGAAGGGGGCCACTCCCACCAGGGCAGCAATCTGCCGGCGATCCAGCGTTCCCAGCTCCGGCAGGTAGGCCAGCAGAGTGAGGGAAACCTGTTCCCCCACGCCGGGAACGGTGCGCAGCAGGTCATCCTTCTCTCGCCACACGGGGCTCCGGCGGAGAGTCTGCCTCAGCCCCTCGTCCAAGTCGTTCAACTCCTGTTCCAGCCAGGCGATGTGGGCCTCGATGCGGGGGCGAACGGCGCTGATAGCGGTCCCCAGCCGGTTCTTCTCCGAGACCAGCATGGTCAGCACCTGATGCCTGCGGGCCGCCAGCGAGTTGAGTACCTGCGTCTCGGCGTCTCTGAGAGGACGCACGGAGGGACGAATGGCGTCGGCGAAGTGGGCCAGCACTGCCGCATCGAGAGAGTCGGTCTTGGCCAGCGTACCGGTGGCCCTGGCGAAGTCGCGAACCTGGCGCGGGTTGACCACCACCACCGGCAGCGCCGCAGCAGCGAGAGCCGCCACCAACGGCACTTCCAGACCGCCCGTTGCCTCCAGCAACACCATGGCGGGACCTATATGATCAACGACAATTAGTCTTGCCGGTTGGCGACGACTATTTTTGCCGGTCCCCAAGAGTAATCATCCGGTACAGGAGGTGCCGGATTGGTTACAGATCAGCAAGTCGCAACACTGAGGCAGAGACGAATGGAAGGAAAGACGCAACAGACGGCGGCGGCAATGGCGGGGATGAGCGAGCGCTCGGCCCGCAAGTGGCAGTGCGGCCCGTTGCCGTCGGAGACCAAGACTGAGCGCCAGTGGCGCACCCGTCCCGATCCCTTCGACGGAGTCTGGGAGAGGGAGATCCTGCCCCTGCTCCGGGGCGAGGCCGCCGGCAGGCTCAGGGCAACGACAATTATCGAGTGGCTGGAGGAGCGGCATCCCGGCCGGTTCAGCGCCTCGCAGCTGCGCACCCTGCAACGACGATTACAAGACTGGCGAGCGCTCAACGGCCCGGACCAAGAGGTCTACTTCCCCCAGGAGCATCCCCCGGGCCGCGAGGCCCAGATCGACTTCACCCACTGCAACTCCCTGGGAGTGACCGTCGGCGGTCGGGCCTATCGCCACCGGCTGTTCCAGTTGGTGCTGAGCCATTCAGGGTGGCGCTATGCCGAGGTGGCTACGGGGGAGACCTTCCTGGCCCTGAAGCAGGGGCTACAGAACGCCCTGTGGGAGCTGGGCGGTGCGCCTCGGGTGATCCGCTCGGACAACACCTCGGCCGCCACCCACGAGATGAGGCGCAGCCGCGGCAGGGCCCTGAACGGCAGCTACGCCGAGCTTCTGGACCACTATGGGCTCGAGTCCACCCTGATAAATGCAGGAGAGTCCCATGAGAACGGCGTTGCCGAGCAGGCCCACTACCGGCTCAAGGACGCCATCGACCAAGCCCTCATGCTGCGGGGCAGCCGTGACTTCAACTCCCTTGAGGAGTACGCCGGCTTCGTCCGCAAGGTGGTGGCTCGGCGCAACCGGCTGGTGATGGGGAAGCTGGAGGAAGAGCGCCCACATCTGCTTTCCCTGCCCCCAGCCCCGGTGCCGGAGTACGTCAACCACCGGGCCCGGGTGCGCAAGTGGAGCACCATCCAGCCCTTCGACAAGCTCAGGAGCCGGACGGACCTACACCGTGCCCTCCCGGCTCATCGGGAAGGAGGTGCAGATCCGGCTGTACGCCGAACATTTGGAAGTGTACTACAAGGGCACCTTCGTGGATCGAATGGAGCGGGTGCGGGGAGAGAAAGAGGCCCGGGTTGACTACCGCCACGTCATCGGCTCCCTGGTGCGCAAGCCCGGGGCCTTCGCCCGCTACCGGTTCCGGGAGCAGATGTTTCCCACCATGACCTTTCGCCTGGCCTACGATGCGCTCCGGGAATGGCGTGGGGAGCGGGCCGACGTGGAGTACGTGCGCATCCTGCACCTGGCGGCGACGACCATGGAGACCACGGTGGACAGCGCCCTGGCCCTGCTCTTGGAGGCGGGCGGACCCTTCGACTACGCCGCAGTCAGGGAGCTGGCCAGTCCCGCGCCGCTGCAGGCGCCGGCACTCAGCCTGCCCGGGACGCCGGACCTGAGGGTCTACGACTCCCTGCTGGCGGAGGTGGCCTGATGCTGGACACCCTGACTAATGACACCCTGATGACGGACACAGTGGCCATACAGGAGCGGATCGGGGAGCTGTGCCACCAGTTCCGGCTGCCCACCATGGGTGCGCAGTCGGTGTCCCGCTTCACTGCAGCCGGCCACGGAGACGCCCTGGAGACTCTCCTGGAAGTACTGGAGCAGGAGGCCGAGGACCGCAGGCAGCGGCGCATCAGCAGGCTGCGCACTGCGTCCAGGCTGCCGGCGGGCAAGACCTGGGAAACCTTCGAGCACGACCGGGTGCCTCTGTCTCTCAGACAGCAACTGGGGGAACTGGCCGACGGCAGCTTCGTCGACCGCGGCGTCAACGTCCTGGCCTTCGGTCTTCCCGGCACCGGGAAAACACACGCCCTGTGCGCCTTGGGCCACCGGCTGGTGGAGTCGGGCAGGTCGGTGCTCTTCGCCCCGGCCTACCGGCTGGTGCAGGATCTGCTGGCAGCCAAGCGGGACCTGGCCCTGCCGCGACAACTACGGAAGCTCGACAGCTACGACTTCCTGCTGCTGGACGACCTGGGCTACCTGCCCCAGGGGGCCGAGGAGTCGGAGCTGCTCTTCACCCTCATCGCAGAACGCTACGAGCGCCGGTCCCTGGGCATCACCTCCAACCTGGTCTTCTCCCAGTGGGAGCACATCTTCGCCAACCCAATGGCCACCGCGGCGGCCATCGACCGGGTGGTCCATCACTCGGTCATCCTGGAATTCAACGTCCCCAGCTACCGGACCGGAGTGGCCCAGCAGCGGGGGCAGGATAAGGAGGTGAACCGGCAAGAATAATCGACGCCAACCGGCAAAAGTAGTTGACGTTAAACACCTATATCCACGATCTGGGAAACCAGTTCCCCGATGCCGGTTTCGTTGTAAGACGCGGCCCATCTCTGTCCCGTAGGCCGGACGGCAACATCCACCTGCGCCTTCGAGACATCAATGCCTATGTATCTCGGGTTCTCTTCCATCTGTACCTCCTGCGTCAGCGCTGGCCCGTCCTTGCACGATACGGGCTCGATTGGCCCAGGCAACTGTTCGGGCTCTGCTTGTAGGGAGCGCGGCGACCCTCGCTACTGGACGGTCTGTCGTGACCCAGGGAATGCCGGTCTGCCGCGCTCGGCTCCATCGCCAAAGTCAAGATACAAGGGAATACGCTCTTTCAAGAACATCTTTCGTTCCTCTGAAATTTTCGGGTTCACTTCGATTGTCTCCTCTAACCCATCAATCACAAGAAGCCTTTCCGCCAAGGCTGGTCCTACTCCGAATACAGGAGGAACCCATTTTGCTCGATACCGACCGTTGCCCGTAGCTTTAACTGTAATAGCCTCCTTCATGGAGGTGTCCAAATAACGGGGATCCAGAAGGCGATCAAACGACATCAACTGTTCATCGCCGGAGAGCGTAGTACCCCTCTGTCGGGCTAGCTCCGGTTACTCTTCGAACTCCGACCGCCTCCCGTAAATCAGGTTCATGTGGAGTTTCATGGTTCGCCTGCGCAGTTGGTCAGGGATCCCGTACATGTCTTTGAACTGCGCTACATTAGCATCGTCGTTGAACCACGACCGCCATTGATTGAGTTGGTTCCGGGCTTGTGAAAAAGGAGCCGAGGGGGTTCCGTTTTGTTTGTAGATTTTTTTGCTGGGCTTTTCGATTTCTATCAAAGTCGGAAACCAAGCTCCGCTGTGGGTCGAAATCCACATGAAATCTGGAAAGCGAACGTTTTGGCCCGGCAGTTTCGGCTGTGCTATGAGACTACAATGAAGGGGGAAATGGCCAGAGGGGGAATCCGGGGTCGAGTGGCCAGGTACAAGCCACGGGTGTTTTTCCAAGAATTCCTGAACTTCGGGCTCATCTGGGTCGCTGCAGAGAAGTTCGCGAAATTGCTCGGTACACCACTCCGCATACCGGTCTATCGAGGTGTGCGGAGGGCCAACCTGCAATTCGTAGCTTTTGAAAAGAGAATCCATCCCTAACTCCTACTCGAAGTTTCTTTTAGTGCGCACGACAATTATACCTAATGTGCGCATCGCCTCGCCCAAATCGTTACTCTACGACATTGGTTGCCTCAAATAAAATGTTACCGAAGACCCGGGAGGCGGCCACATGGGGGAGGCGTCAGCAAGATTGCGAAGCAGGAACTTGTGGCAACGATCCGGGACCGATACCGGCATTCTTCCAAGAAGGACAAAGGGAGGATTCTCGAAGAATTCACTGCGATAGCCGGCCACCACCGGAAGCACGGCATCAGGTTACCGAGTGGAACTGCCCACAATCAGGGCAAGCAGGTCGTGGGAAGGCGCATCTACGACGGGGCCGTACGCGAAGCGGTCATCGTGGTCTGGGAGGCTGCCGAGCGCATCTGCGGTAATCGGCTCAAGGCGGCATTGCCCAACCTCGTGAACTCCATGGAGCGGCATGGGCATCTAGGTCTCGATCCTGTCGTGAGGGAATATCTCCTCTCAGCCAGCGCAGCAACCCTGGACCGGCTGCTCAAACCCATCAGGCCCACCGCAGGCAGCCGGCGGAGGCGCAAGAGAAGGCCATGTATGGGGAACCAGGTCCCGGTGCGCACCTACAACGACTGGAATTGGCCGCCTCCCGGCTTTCTGGAAATCGACCTGGTAGCCCACTGCAGCGGGACTCTATCGGGCTCCTTTATCCACAGCCTGGTGGCCACCGACATCTGAACGGGCTGGACGGAGGCAGTTCCCCCGCTGGCCAGGGAGCAGTCCCTGGTGGTCGAGGGACTGGAGGCCATCGCCGGGCAGCTGCCTTTCCCGGTCCTCGGGATCGATTCGGACAACGACAGCGTCTTTATCAACCAGACTATGATCAGGTACTGTGCCGACCGGGGAATCAAGTTCACCCGTTCCAGGGCACTGGCGTACCCTTAAACCCGAATCCACCGAAGGACGGCCTTGGGGACAGCCCTTGAAGCAGCCGGAGGGTGCTCCTCTGAATCTGGGATAATGGTTTTGGAACAGAAACCCGCCCGGAAATAAGGAGCACTCAATAGATGCTGCCACAGAACAATCCCGACCGTATCCGCATCGCCTTTGACGACCACCGCCTGGTGGCCAATGCCGGCCTGCTCCTGCCGGCCACCCTCGCCCGGCATCTGGGCCTGCGGGAACTCGTCGACCATCACCTCGACCTCGGCGGCGCGCCGGGGCGGGCCAACAGGGGGGACAAGGTGCTGACGCTGGTCGCCTCTGCGCTGGCGGGCGGCGACTGCATCGACGACGCCGATGCGCTGCGTGCCGGTGGGACGGTCGGTGTTCTCGGCTGCGTGGTCAAGGCGCCATCCACCCTCGGGACCTTCCTGCGCAGCTTCCGCTGGGGGCACGTCCGTCAACTCGACCGCGTGAGCCGGGAGCTGCTGGCCCGGGCCTGGGCCGCCGGGGCGGGACCCGGGGACGCGCCCCTGACCATCGACCTGGATTCCACCATCTGCGAGACCTATGGAGTGGCCAAGGAGGGCGCACGCCACCACGGCTATACCGGCGCCCGTGGCTATCACCCGCTGCTCGCGACCGCCGCCGGCACCGGGGACGTGCTGATGTCCCGGCTGCGCGAGGGCCGCGCCAACACCGCTCGGGGCGCTGCCCACTTCCTGCGGGAGACCGTGGGACGGGTGCGCTATGCCGGCGCCAGAGGCCAACTCACGGTGCGGGCCGACAGCGGCTTCTACGCTCATGGCGTGGTATCCGTCTGCCGCAAGCTGGGCGTCCGCTACTCCATCACCGTCCGCCAGCACAAAAGCCTGCGCAATCTCATCGAGGCGATACCCGAGGCGGATTGGACGCCCATACCCTACTGGATGGACGGCGCCGCCGATGTGGCGGAAACCACCTACATCCCCTTCCAGAGTGAACCCGACGCCGCCCCGGTGCGGCTCATCGTCCGGCGGGTGAAGCCCACACCCGGTTCCCAATTGGCCCTCTTCGCCAGCTACAGCTACCACGGCTTCATCACCGACCGGGACGGGGAGACCCTGGAACTGGAGGCCGACCACCGCCGCCACGCCGAGGTCGAGAACGCCATACGCGACCTCAAGTACGGCGTCGGCCTGAACCATCTCCCCTCGGGGCGCTTCGCCGCCAACGCCGCCTGGCTGGCCGTCCAGGTGCTGGCCCACAACCTCGCTCGCTGGACGGCGCGGATTGGTCTGGGCGAGCAGATCGTGACCACCAAGACCCTCCGGCGACGGTTCTTCGGTCTGGTGGGGCGGCTCACCCGCTCGGCGCGCAGACTCACTTTGCATCTTCCCCGAGGCTGGCCCTGGGCTGAGCAGGCCACTCTCGCCCTGGCCCGACTGCGAGCCATCCCACTCCCTGCCTGACGGCGCTATCCGCATCCGACCCAACGCCTCCAAACTCGCGTCCGCCCGGTCCGCGAGTGCATCCTGCTGCGTCCTATTCCGCCATCTCGCGATTCCCAGCCTCCATAGACCGCTCTCGAGGCCCGGTGCGGCTACTGAAAACCCTCTGCCGTGTCACACGGTCCCAATGGAGCCCAGGCTTTCTCCCTTGTAGGCTCCCTCATCCCAATTTGCCCAGCCTTCACGCCTCCCATCGGTGGATTCGGGTTAAAGATCCCTTCGAAGGCGTTTGGCGCGACGTGATGTTGCGGTTGCACGAGGGCCCCGACACCAACGGCAAGGATCTGCTCGCAAAATTACGCGAGGCCTATCCGAGCCGGTTCGGAGATGCTCATCTGCGAACGCTACAATGCAGAGTGAGGGACTTGCGTGGCGTCATGGCCGAGAAACTGGTCTACGCCGCATCAGATGAACCTGCATCGGAACGGGGCGAGAAGGTGGAATTATTCTTGGTTGGGGTGGGAAATAAGGGCTAGAATTTCGGTAACATTCTCTGGTGAGCCAACAGGCCGGCAAAAGTAGTTGACGCTGAACTCTCCATTAATTTACTCTATGCCTCTGCACTTTTTACCTTGGTTTAGGAAATGAAACAAAGAATGGAAAGGGCTTTCGCGGTCGTTCGAGAGTTTCGTCCCGCCAGCGGGTGCCGCCATTCCTTGCCTGCTACCCTGACCCTAGCAGTGCTTCTCTCTGTCCTAGCAGCCTGTGGCGAAGGCCAAGTCCAACCGGCACAACAAGCACAACCGGCACTCAAACTCGATAGGTCATATACATCGGTTAGCGTTAGCGGCGAATACACTTGCGCAGTCAGGACTGATGGGACTGTTGAATGTTGGGGAGGACTAGATAAAGTCGGTGAGACTATTCCTCCTGCTGGTTCCTTCACCTCCGTTAGCGTTGATAGTAGCTACTCTTGCGGAATTAAGACCGATGGCGCAGTTGTATGCTGGGGGGTGTCAGCAGATTGGCGAGGACGCCCTCCAGGCGGAACTTTCGCTTCTGTCAGTGTCGATAATTCTCACGCTTGCGCGGTGAAAGCAAATGGCTCGGTAGCTTGTTGGGGGGAAAACAGGGACAGTCAGTCCACTCCTCCTACCGGTTCATTTATTTCCGTTAGTGCCGGGAGTTTTCACACCTGCGGAGTGAAGACTGACAGCACTGTTGCTTGCTGGGGTTCCAACAATACAAGAGGTTATCTCTTCACGAACCAATCTCTGCCGCCTTCGGGTTCTTTCATTTACGTCAGTGCTGGCCACGGCCATACCTGCGGAGTCAAGACCAATAACGTTGTAGTTTGTTGGGGCTGGAACGGTGGTGAAATATCTGACCGCCTAAGCCCGAATCCACCGATAGAGGACGTCAGGTTAGCGACCTGAAGTGGTCAAAGGGTGCTCCTCTGAATCTGGGATAATGGTTTTGCAATAAAAAACCGACCCCAGAAAAGGAGCACCCAATTGATGCTACCACGCAACCACCCCGACCGTATTCGCATCGTCTTTGACGACCACCGTCTGGTGGCCAATGCCGGCCTGCTCCTGCCGGCCACTCTCGCCCAACACCTGGGCCTGGGGGAACTCGTTGACCATCACCTCAATCTCGGCAGCGCGCCGGGCCGGGCCAACGCCGGCGACAAGATGATGACCCTGGTCGCCTCTGCCCTGGCTGGCGGCGATTGCATCGACGACGCCGATGCGCTGCGCGCCGGTGGGACGGCCGGTGTTCTCGACTGTAGGGTCAAGGCGCCATCCACCCTGGGCACCTTCCTGCGCAGCTTCCGGTGGGGCCATGTCCGCCAGCTGGACCGGGTGAGCCGGGAACTGCTGGCCCGGGCCTGGGCCGCTGGGGCGGGACCCGGCGACGGGCCGCTGACCATCGACCTGGATTCGACTATCTGCGAGACTTACGGACTGGCCAAGGAGGGGGCGCGACACCACGGCTATACCGGCAAGCGGGGCTATCACCCGTTGCTGGCCGTGGCCGCCGGCACCGGGGACGTGTTGATGTCCCGGCTGCGCGAGGGCCGGGCCAACACTGTTCGGGGTGCTGCCCACTTCCTGCGCGAGACGGTGGGACGGGTGCGCTACGCCGGCGCCAGAGGTCAACTCACGGTGCGGGCCGACAGCGGCTTCTATGCCCACGCCATCGTCGCCGTCTGCCGCAAGATGGATGTCCGCTACTCCATCACCATCCGCCAACACAAAAGCCTGCGCAATCTCATCGAGGCCATACCCGAGACGGATTGGACGCCCATACCCTACTGGATGGACGGTGCCGCCGATGTGGCCGAGACCACCTACACTCCCTTTGAAAGTGAGTCCGACGCTGCCCCGGTGCGGCTCATCGTCCGGCGGGTGAAGCCCACGCCCGGTTCCCAACTGGCCCTCTTCGCCAGCTACAGCTACCACGGCTTCATCACCGACCGGGACGGGGAGACGCTCGAATTGGAGGCTGACCATCGCCGCCACGCCGAGATCGAGAATGCGATACGCGACCTCAAGTACGGCGTCGGGCTGAACCACCTGCCGTCCGGCCGATTCGCTGCCAACGGGGCTTGGCTGGCGGTGCAGGTGATGGCCCACAACCTCGCTCGCTGGACAGCGCGCATCGGTCTGGGTGAGCAGATCGTGACCACCAAGACCCTCCGGCGTCGGTTCTTCTGCCTGGCCGGACGGCTCACCCGCTCGGCCCGCCGCCTCACACTGCATCTGCCACAGCGCTGGCCTTGGGAAGCCCAGTTCAGCAGCGCCCTGGCCCGACTGCGAGCCACCCCACTCCCAGCCTGACGGCGCTGTCCGCAACCGCCCCAACACCTCCAAACTCGCGTCCGCCCCGCCCGCGAGTGCATCCCGCTGCGTCCGATCTCACTATCACGCGATTCCCAGCCTCCATAGACCGCTCTCCAGGTCCGGTGCGGCTACTGAAAACCCTCTGCCGCGTCACATCGGTCCCAATGGAGCCCAGGCTTTCTCCCTTGCAGGCTCCCTCATCCCAATTTGCCCAGCATTCACGCCTCCTATCGGTGGATTCGGGCTAAGGGGTTGGGCAACCCCACCTGACGGCTCCTTCGTCTCTGTAAGCACCGGTTCTAACCTGACCTGTGGATTGAAGACCGACGGCTCGGTTGAATGTTGGGGAGTTGACGACGAAAATCTCGCAAATTCACCCTCTGATGACTTTGTTTCTCTCGATATCACCAATGACGATGCCTGTGGAATAAAGGCCGATGGGTCCATAGAGTGCTGGGGTAACCACGACAATGGACGTCCCACACCGCCAGGCGGTTCCTTTGTGTCAATCAGCGCCTACCTTGACCATGTTTGTGGAGTACAATCCGATAGCACTATCGAATGCTGGGGGAGTAATCTTTACGGACAAGCAACGCCACCGAACGGCTTTTTCAGTTCCGTTAGCGCAGGCAGTCGGCACTCCTGCGGGGTGAAAACCGATGGCTCCCTAGTCTGCTGGGGTGATGATGAACATGGCCAGGCGGACCCGCCCGACGGTTCCTTCATTTCCGTTAGTGCTGCCTTCTTCCATACCTGCGGAGTTAAAACCGATGGATCCATAGTATGTTGGGGTTCTAATGAAGACTCTTGGGGATCACCCGTAGGTTGGCCCTTGCACTCCTCTGGTACTTTCACTGGTGTTAGCGCGGCTTATAGATCTACTTGCGCCGTGAGAACCGATGGGGTCATTATCTGCTGGGGCGATTCCGGAAGTCCCGGAGTTGTATCGCATCAAGGTTCTTTCATTTCACTCAGACATGTGCATGGAGTCATACGAGAGCATTTTTCAGGTCCTGCTTATATCTGTGGATTAAAAAGTGATGGGTTAGTAGAGTGTTGGGGAAGTGATGCCAAAGATTATTCCACGCCTCCACCAAGCTCCTTTATTTCAATCAGCATGGACGATTTCGGCGCCTGCGGAGTTACTACAAACGGTAGTATCGAGTGTTGGGGAGACGACCGGTTCTTTGATGATGTTAACGATATTCGAAGTGACATTAGCGAAATATTGGATGGAGAATTCATTTCGGTAGCCGTTTCCGAGAATCATATTTGTGGTGTAAGGAGCGACGGCGCTGTCGAGTGTTGGTACCAATATAAAGCTCGCTGAACATGGCTGAAATCGGGTTGAGTGTCTTCGGCAGATAGTGCCTGGACCGCCGTATCAGCGATGAGCCGACGCTGCGGCGGGAGGTTCCGGCGCTCGCATTGACGTATGCCTTCAGGTAGATCTCCTGGTACTTCACCGTTCGCCACAACTGCTCCACGAAGATGTTATCTGCGTACCGCCCCTTCACGTCCATGCTGATCCTTACGCCGAGGCCTTGAAGGACCTGGGTGAACTCCCGGCTGCTGGACTGACTACCCTGGTCGTTGTTGAACACCTCGGGCGTGCCCCTGCCCAGTGCCTCGGTCAGGGCTTCGGTGCAAAAGCCGGCATCCAGAGTGTTGGACAGCCGCCAAGCCACCGCGTACCGGCTGTGCCAGTCCATGATGGCCACCAGGTAGAGGAATCCCCGAGCCATGGGCAGGTAGGTGATGTCGGCGGCCCAGACCTGGTTGGGCCGGGTGATTTTGGCATTCCTCAACAGGTAGGGATAGACTCGATGCTCCGGCGCCGGTTGGCTGGTGCGGGGACACCTGTAGATGGCCCGCAGCCCCATGATGCGCATCAACCGCTGCACCCTCTTCCGGCTCACCGACATACCCCGCCGGTCCAGCCAGGCCTTCATCCGCCTCGACCCGTAGAAGGGGGTCTCCAGGTACTGCCGGTCCATCTCCGTCATCAGGGACAGGTCCGCTTCGGAAGCCCCCTTGGCACGGTAGTAGAGGCTGGAACGGCTAACCCCCAGCAGGGTGCACTGCCGCACTATCGGCAGGGACGGATGCTCCCGGTCCACCATCTCCCGCCGCCGCCCCTGACTCATGGACCGGACCTCTCCGCCAAGAAATCCCGCTCCACCTTCAGCTGCCCGATCTCCTGCTATAGCCGGGCGACCAGGGCGGCGTCGCTCCTGGCCTTCTGTTCCTTGCCGTTGCCGAAGACGCCGGAGGCGCCCTCCACAAGGGCTTTCTTCCAAGCTTGAATCTGCCCGGGGTGGACCTCATACCGGGCGGTCAGTTGGGCCACCGTCTCCTCGCCCTTCCCCGCCTCCAGAGCTACCTTGGCCTTGAAAGCGGGGCTGTGCTTTCTGCGTTCTTTCGACATTTCCCACTCCTTCCCGACAGCTGCCGCTGCCCTTAGTTTAGGAGCAGGACTCTCACTTAGCTACCTGTCCGATTTTCCGGGTCCACCTCAGTCGGCACATCACGCTGAATCTCCCTCTCGCCGCAATAACCGTCCTCCCACTGCTGATTCTCTTACTGACGCTCGGAAGGGAGATAGGCCAAGTAAATGACCTAGACGGGATGAGAAGACCCACTGGCTCCGAGGAGCGGAACACCGGCACTTAACTTAATTCTTAACCCTCGTAAATGCACATCCCACCTTGGCTTTAGTTTAGATAAGCAAATTCTCAAGGCCAGGTCCGAAAAAAGCCCGAAGCATGCCCAACAGGGGCAGAAGGCCGACTACGTTCAGATAGCCTGTCCTGTTAGTGAACAGAGGCCTGCAAGGCGCTGACCTAATGGTCAGGCGGGTATATAATTCGCTTGACCGCTTAACTAGGGTTGCGGTCAGGGAAGGTGTGTCCGAAATCAAGGTTGGATACCCGATTCACATTCGAACCATTCACAGTATCTAAGGTGTATTGGCGTTCGTAACCAATGACGGCACAGTTGGATGGCCTCCCAAGACTTATGGGGAACCGGGCAATATGCTGATGTATCCGGAAGGGGGGGGGAACCACTGGTTCGGTATCGGGATAAGCGTGACATAGACCATCGCGTCTATGGAGCTATACTCTCTACCAGCCGGCGAAAACGCGAGGAAAGTGCCACCCATGAGGTTGGAACAAGTAACCATCGAAAATTATCGGGCAATTACGCACCTTGATTTGCCCCTTGATCCTTGCTTGACAGTGTTGTACGGGGACAACGCGCAAGGCAAAACCAGCGTTCTCAGTGCGGTCGCTGTGGGGCTCGGTAGCATTGCCAGATATCTACCCAACGTCTCTGCCATTGATTTCCTCAGGGCTGATCGGCGAGGAACACGTCCTATGGGAATTAAGCTGGCTACCACCCAGGGAATCAGGTGGGAACGGTGGCGAGGTACCGCGACTCAGCAGCGGAGCCTTCGCCTCCTCGACTTGAGTATAGCAATAACCAAGATCGTCAAGGCTGACCAGGAGGGAGCGCCACCAATTGATCTGCCCATCGTCGCCTTCTATGACACGGATAGGGCGGTATTTGATGCCCCCCAGCGTAGCCGTAGCCTAAGAGGAGATTCCCCCCGCTATGCAGCTCTTGCGGGCGCCCTTTCAGCGCGGACCAATTTTCGACAATTTTTCCAGTGGTTCTACGCGCAGGAAAACGAAGAGCTGAGAGAACAACGGGATTTGGGTGATTTCGATTACCACATCAAGGAACTTGAGACGGTTCGCAGAGCTATCGAATCTATGGTTCCTGGAGTTTCGCGCCCTCGGATCGCCTTTAGACCGCTCCGTTTCGTCGTAGATACGGATTCTAATCTGGGGAACCTCAAAACCACTGACTTTAACCAACTCAGCGGAGGCTACCGCATTATGCTGGCGATGGTAGCCGATCTTGCCCGCCGGATGGCTCAGGGAAACCCGCATCTCGATGACCCATTGGTCTCTGAGGCCATTGTCCTGATCGATGAGGTCGAACTACATTTGCACCCAATCTGGCAGCAGCGTGTCCTTCCGGACCTGACACAAACTTTTCCGAATGCACAATTCATCGTCTCCACACATAGCCCCCAGGTGCTGACCACGGTCAAACCAGAGCGCATCGTCAGTCTCAGCAAGCGGGCCAACAAGATTATAGCCGGCAGCACACTGGGGACTTTTGGGGCGGAGGCTGGTTACGTGCTCGATACTGTAATGGGAGTATCAGAGCGCCCCCCTGGGAACGAGTTCGTAACTAAATTGGAAGAGTACAGGCGACTTGTTGGCGACGGCCTGGGTGAGTCCGAACCAGCCCTGACTATCAGACGGAATCTAGAGGAGCTTTCACCCCGTGACCCTGCGCTAAGCCGAGCCGATATGGAGATCAAGCGGAAGAAAATTCTTAACAGCATGGGGAAATCAGAGTGAAGCGTGTCCAGGCTTTACAAGCCCCTACCTCGGGTCTCATGGAATACACAAACCAGTCGGGGGGGTGTTCAGATTGGAATAGATTCTACGATTACGACGGTAGTTCGGCCTATCAGGAACTCCGCCAGGCTTTGGTGGATATTCAGCATGGACTGTGTGGTTATTGCGAAATCGACCTCATTATTAATGACCGAATTAATGACCGACAAATCGAACATATCATCCCTAAGAGTGACCCTACTTCTGGGGCCACCCACGCTCTCAATCCCGGGAACATGATTGCCTGCTGCATCGGAGGCACGGCGAAAAACTTTTTTGGGGAAGGTGCACTGAAAAAAGACTCAGAAAGGTTCTTGGAACCGGCGAAGGACAACGAAAGTTGTGGGCAGGCCAAGGGCAACAGGTCCGACCGATGTTTTGTCGACCCAAGGACCTTGCCCGATCTGCCGTCGCTTTTGTGTGTGCATGACGACGGTAAACTCGTGGTGGACGAATGTACTTGCACAGCCGCTGGGTTTTCCGTATGCGGTTTGGAGAAAACGGTGGACATCTTGGGTCTGAACGTGCCACGTTTGCGGCGAGCCCGGGAAGAGCGATGGCAGGACTTCAACGAGACTTGGGCTGAGTATCTGGAGAATGCCGAAGTGATGGAACGATTGGCTCGTGAGGAGCTTCTCCCAAACGACAATGGCGTCCTATCCAAATTTTTCACGACCAACAGGTCGTATTTTTCGCCGTTAAGCGAGAAGATCCTAGCGGAACATCCTCGGGAGTGGAATTGAGCTATAAAATGTGCTTACAAACTGACCGGCTGTTAGATAAGTGCTTGTGGGTGAGGTGCGTGGCGGCAGAACCATTGATGAACCATCGAGGTCCGTGGGCAAATGAGTGGGCTACACCTCATTGACCAGAAGAATTCGGCCAAGCGCCAAAGGCAGCGGAATGGGATAGTCGATAAAGTCGATGCGGACGAGGAGACCGTGGACGGGTTGGTTGGTGAGTCAACAGGCAGCATCCGCTTTTATCAGTACCCCGGTTGTTGTCGAGATCTCATTCGGCCGTACCGGGTAAGCTGGCATCCCGGATCCCCTCGGACCTACCAGCGGAACTAGGGTCTACTGCACGGGGTTTCAATGGACATTGAGGTCCCGGCCCTTGACACTCAATTCGCCTTTCATACAAAAATCGAATTGAACGGATTCCCTCCGCAGACTTACAGCTCCATCCACATCTCGAATATGGTACTGCCTACCGTCAAGTCAGGCCCACCAGACTTGATAAAATCAAGAACTTTCGAATTGCGGTTCAAGCTGGCGGTGTAGCTAAGGGCTTCACCCCGACCCGTCGGGCGAGAGCTCGCCATATGGGTTGAGGACGGGCTTCGACATCAGTTGGAGTCTATAGACGAATCGAGGGTTCCGTTTGCTTTGGGTGTATCGCCCCCAATGGTCATAGGGGCTTTCAAGCGACGTACTCCGCAAGCAAACGGAACCGCCTCATGGTATCACTTGTGCATGATATACGCGCCGTCTATAATTGGGTGGCTTGCCAGTCCAATTGGAGGGATCCACTTGGTATTCGTCAGGTCGATAGATGCGCTGGATACGGTCGGGCGAATGCCATGACGAAAGCGATGAGAGCATGGTAACCGATGGGTTCTCCCGGTCGGCGACGCCTCCGATGGGCGGCTCGGCCTTGAGCAGGGTCGTGTCCCGGCACTCCGCCGACGTTCTCCTTGTCAACGCTGACCGGCCGCACAGCGTGAGAACGCACGTTCTACCCCCCCCCCCCCCCCGATTTTCCCTATCTCCTAGTCTTTCCCTCTCCTCCAGCCCCACAGACGCCTCAGGCCCGTCCCTCTCCGCCGGTCCCCGGGCTGCGTATCCGCGCGTCCGGCGATCAGCCCGTCTGCGCCTCACTTTCCCGCTCGAACGCTCCCCCTGGGGATAGCGCCATGAGGAAGCGGGCAAGGTGGGCGATGTGAGAATCAAGGAAGAGTACATTGTCCCCGCTCTGGGAGCGATTATCCTGCTGTCCGTCTTTGGCTTTGCGGCGAGCGGCGTTTCACCGATCTACCCCGTGCTCCTGGGGATTCTCGGATTGGCGGCGGTGGGAACCTACTTCCTGCCCGCCGGTGTCCAGGTGGAGATGCGGATAGCGATAGCCGTCCTCGGCCTGATAATCCTGGTGATCTTCTTCAGCTCCGTGTCCTTCTGGCTGGCTCTGCTGGCGTTCGGGGCGATAGGAGCGTCTCAGATTCGCCATGGCGCTGCGCTGAGCATGCCACCCAAACACACCGTCGCATATGTGAAGACGCTGCTGGATAAACGGGGCGCGGCGGGAACGGCTGGCGCTGACGCCGCCGGCGGCGACGGGTCCGGTGATGCGCCCCCAAAGACCGACGCCTCGGGTGAAACCAACGCAGCGGCTTCCGCCGCCGCATTGCAGGGACTTGGCGCGCTGCAAAGATTGCTGAGGGTAAACGTCGGCGGCATCGGAGCTACAGCCTTGGGCGCGCTCATACTGCTCAGCATTTTCACCATGCCCTATGTCGCCCTGGTGGCAAGCGTAGAGTACGGCGGAGAGTCCGAGTCGGAATCGGAGGGCTTTACCTTCCTAGAGGTGTCCCAGGAAATTGATGAAGAGTTGGATGACGGCATTCCTGGAATACTGTTTATCGTCCTGGCGGCCGTGGCGGCTGTGAGCACGGCATCGGTGATTCTGCCCCGGTGGGCGGTCATAGTTGCCGGCATTGCCGGGATGGCGGTGACGCTGCTCTCGTACATCTACATCTTCGACGCGTTCAGCGACGCCTTCGAAAGAGCCGACTTTGGCTCCAACGTCAGCATACTTACGATTCCCCACATAGGTTGGTTCGTGGCGGGAGGGTGCTTCATGGCGATGACCGTGCTGCAGCTCATCCCCCGCTTGAACAGGTCCAAAGGCTAGATGCGAGACCGGCGACACTCCTGCCGGCCAGTTAGGGAGGACGCTTACGCCGGATATCAACAACGTGAATGGAGAGAAAATGACCAGTAGACGAACGACAAGATATGGAACCCTGTTGAGCGTCGTCCTTGCGCTGGTCCTCACGATGGCCCTCGCGGCCTGCAACGAGGGCGACCCCGGAGGGGAGGGGACTCCCGGCTCGCTCCTCGAGCGGGCGGCTGAGCGAGAAGCGACGCAGGAGGCCGGATCCTCGGCGACCGACCCAACCCCAACCCCCTCGCTCCTCGAGCGGGCAGCTGAGCGAGAAGCGGCCCGGGAGGGCGAATCCTCGGCAACCGGGCCAACCCCGTATCCCACTGTAGAGCTTGGCCTTTGCTCACCCAGGCCGGCGAATCCGCCCCCGGCGCAGACCTCGGCGGAGACCGACAAGGACGCGCTGGTGGCCATCTTCGACGCCACCGACGGCGATGGCTGGGACGAAAGCAGCACATGGGGCGGCCGCAAGCCCATCGGCGAATGGGCGGGCGTAACCACCGACGAGGATGGCCGCGTCGTCGGACTCGACGTCAACCTGGGAGGCGCGGAGATTCCGCCCGAGCTCGGCCACCTCACCCACCTGACGACCCTGACGCTGTCCGGCGTGAGCGGAGCGCTGCCTCCGGAGCTGGGCTACCTCGCCAACTTGACGGGGCTTGACCTGTCAGACAACCGGCTGTGCGGAAAGCTGCCTCCCGAGCTGGGCAGCCTTGCCAGCCTGCAATCGCTGAACCTCGGCGGCAACCAGCTGAGCGGGGACATTCCCCCGGAGCTGGGCGGCCTCGGAAGCCTGCAAGTTTTGAACCTGGCAGAGAACCAGTTGAGCGGGTCGCTTCCGCCGGAGCTGGGCAGCCTAGCCAGTCTGCAATCGCTGAACCTCGAAAGCAACCAGCTGAGCGGGGACATTCTCCCGGAGCTGGGCGGCCTCGGAAGCCTGCAAGTTTTGAACCTGGCAGAGAACCAGTTGAGCGGGTCGCTTCCGCCGGAGCTGGGCGGCCTCGGAAGCCTGCAAGTTTTGAACCTGGCAGAGAACCAGTTGAGCGGGTCGCTTCCGCCGGAGCTGGGCAGCCTAGCCAGTCTGCAATCGCTGAACCTCGAAAGCAACCAGCTGAGCGGGGACATTCCCCTGGAGTTGGATAACCTCGTCTCCATCCTGAGGGAGATCAGGTTCGACGGGAACCAGCTTGGATGCATATCCAACCTCCTGAGCGATGGGGTCGGCTACGCCGGCGAGATTCCGGTATGCATAGTCGAAGACCACCCCGGCGACACCGAAGCGCTGATCGCCCTGTACAACGCCTGGGGGCAGCCCGGCCAGCTCGAAAACTGGCTGAGCCGAGAGCCCATCGGCGAGTGGGAAGGCGTTTCCGTGGACTCCAACGGCCGCGTCGCAGCCTTGAACCTGGCAGGGAAAGGGTTGAGCAGAGAGATTCCCCCGGAGGTGGGCAGCCTCGAAAGCCTGCAAGTTCTGGACCTGTCCGGCAACGCCTTGACCGGGGAGTTGCCGGAGTTGGGCAGCCTCGAAAGCTTGAAAGTTCTGGACCTGTCCAGCAACCCGCTGACCGGGCAGATACCGCCGGAGTTGGAGGAGCTGGACAACCTGGTAGTGAACTTCCGGGGAACCGGGCTGTGCAAGTCGTCGGCGGAAGCCGTCGTCGGCTACGCCAATCTGTGCCATGAACGGGAAATTGTGTTCCCCCTCTTACTCCAATTCATCCAAATCGAGCCGGACTCTGTTGGGTGGAGCACAATGGACATCGAAAATTGGCGGCGAGGCTCGCGAAATGTATACTATAGCTTCGATGATAGTGGCCCAAGGCGGTTTTACCTTCGGACCAACGACAAAGGCCACGTGATCGAGCTCGAAATCATCCATGGCGGTAACCCCGGGGAGATACCGCCGGAGCTGGGCGACCTGGGCGACCTGGGCGACCTGGGCGGCCTAAGCATCAGCGGTGGTGCATACGGGGAGATACCGCCGGAGCTGGGCAACTTCTCCAACCTGACATACCTGTACCTCGGGGAGAACAACTTGACCGGGGAGATACCCCCAGAGCTGGGCAACCTGGTCAACCTGCAAGAGTTGCGCCTCGGTGGCAACGAGTTGACCGGGGAGATACCCCCAGAGCTGGGCAACCTGGTCAACCTGCAAGAGTTGCGCCTCGGTGGCAACGAGTTGACCGGGGAGATACCCCCAGAGCTGGGCAACCTGGTCAACCTGCAAGAGTTGCGCCTCGGTGGCAACGAGTTGACCGGGGAGATACCCCCAGAGCTGGGCAACCTGGTCAACCTGACATACCTGAACCTCAGGGGGAACGTGACCGGGTGCGTTCCGGCCAGTCTGCAAGCCATCAGACAGGCTAACGACCCCTCCTTCGACTTTGGTGGGCTGCCGGACTGCTGACGGAGGAGCGGGGCGTCCGATTGGCGATGCAGGGGCGACGAGTTGGAGTTGCTGAGCAGCGGCGCGCGTGAAATACGGCCCAATTCCACCCTGCTCCGTAGGGTGAGAGCGGGCTGAGCTAGGGCGATTGCCGGGCCGCGCCCCGGAAGGCTCGGCGATCCCTGGGGGGAAGGGGCCGCGCAGCCGTCCCCTGGAAGGACCGACGCGCCATGCCAAGACAGCGCACTGACCACAGCAGAAGGACCTACGTCTTCCCCGACGACTTCCCGCAGCGCCTGGCGCGCTTCAAGGAGGAGTCGGACCTGCCGTGGGCGGAGATCGCCCGCCGCCTCGGGACCTATCCCCACACCTTGAAGCGGTGGTGGAAGGAAGGGGTGCGGCCCCATTTCCGGCACCAGATGGCCCTGCTGGGTCTGGCCGACGACCTGGGGCTCGCCCACCTGCTGACCGCGTGGACGGTCCGGGACGAAACACGGCGTGAGATGCCCGCTCCAGCCGTCCCGCCCCGGTGCAGGAGTCCGAGGGAGGAAGCCGCACGTCGGCGAGGCGGCCGCGGCCGCAGGGACTGAACGCAAAAAGGGACGCACACATGGACGGGCAAGGGGGAGAACACCACGATGCGGTGTTCTCCCCCTTGCCCTCTGTCTCTACGCGGCACCCGGCTCCGGCCGCTTCAGCATGGCGGAGTAGCCCCGCTCGACGACGTGCGTCACCGAGACCCGGCCCATGCCGTCGTACCCGGCGCGGTAGGCGAACTCCGCCTTCGCGCCCCAGGGCACCCGGCCGCCGACCCGAACGGCGCCGCCGCCGGACTTGGCGCCGCGCCCGGGGCCACCGGCGCCGCGAACGACCATCCCGCTCCGCTCGCCCTTCCGCCAGCCCAGCACCTTCACCTCGGCGGGCATGACCCGCTCCGCCTTCGTCGGCTGGAACAGGACACCGTGCAGCCCCTTCAGCACGCCCGCCGACGGGGAGGACTTGCCGTTCATGATCTGGGAGAGATGGGCCGAGCTGATGCCGGCGCGCCGGGCGACCTCGTTCTGGCTGAAGCCGTGGGCGTTCATCCGGTCCCACACGGCCTCCCGGTCGATGCAGGCGGGCTGCGCGGGCGCGACCTGCACCGGGGCCTCCAGCGCCGACGCGACCCGCGCCTGGACCTTCACGCCCATGTTGCTATGACCCCGCGCCACCATTGACATGTAGCCGTAGGAGACGCCCACGCGGTCGGCCAGGTCCCGCAGGGTCATGCCCAGCTCCCTGGCCCGCTCCCGGATGTAGCTGCTCTCCCCGGCCACGACGACGCCCTGGCGGTTGGCGCACTTGGCGGGCGCAATCTTCGCCGGGGCGTGCAACGCCGACTCGACCCTGGCCTGGACCTTGACGCCCATGTTCTGGCGGCCACGGGCAACCTGCGTCATGTAGCTGTAGGACACGCCAACGCGGTCGGCCAGGTCATGCATGGTCATGCCCAGGGTGCGGGCGCGCTCCCGGATGAAGCTGCTCTCGCCGGTCACGACGCCGCCCTGGCGATAGACGGTCCCCTGCCCAGGGACCTCTCCCAAGACCGCCGCGACCTTCTCCCGCATCTTGGGAGTCCACGGCGTACGCCCCGTCGAAAGCCCCGACAGGTAGCCCGCGCTCACGCCCATCAGGGCCGCAAGCTCCTTCATGGTGAGCCCCCGCCGCCTCGCCGCAGCCCTGAGCTCGCTCTCCGCGCCCGCCGTCCTCGTCGTTGTCGTTCCGGTCTCCATCGTTGCCGTCGTCATTGGTCCGTCCTCCTTCTGTTGTGTTGCCTTGGTTGCGCCCGCTTGCGGGCAAAGAAGAAGGGCCGTCCCCGGCGAACGGGGACGGCCCTTGTGAATGGGGATGTGCTGCGACAGGGCCGCAGCGGTCAGCGACCGAGCGGCAGCCCGCCGGGGTTCAGAGCGAAGACCTCAGAACCGCCGCGAAGCCTGCTACCCGTGCCAGAACGTGCATGGACTCCTCCTTTCTGTTGTTGCCCCGCGCAGGACGTCCGTGGCGGGAGTCGTTGGTGATGGGTTGACGAAAGACGCACTCCGCCCGCGGTCGGATGCCGGACGCGGAAGACGGAGCGGGGTGAGAGAAGACGCAGCTCGCCCCAGGGTCATTCGTGGGGGAATCGACTCCGGGGGAGTTGCTATTGGGGAAGCGGCCGGCCTACGACTTCATCGGAGGCCAGCGCATGGGAGAAAGACGCGGCTCGCCCAGGGCGCAAATGGCCGTGGGGGAAGCTGCGAGGCGTGAAGCGGCCAGCCTGCTTGCATCGGCAGACCAGCGCATGTCGAAGGTGCGGCCAGGCTGCGTGTCAGCCATGCCGCAGAGCATGAGGAGCCGGTCGAAACGACAGACGCACTTCGATCGACTGGTGGAGGACGGGGCGCAGGGTGCACTCCGTCCTTCGTGTCCAACGGATGAGGCGATCAACCCCAACGCCAGACCGGTGTCCAGCGACGGAAGCGATCAACTTCAATCGCTGAACGGGTGTCCAGAGGGCGAAGGGCTTATCACTTCAACCGCCGGACTGGACCGAGGACGAAGGACCAGCGTCAACTCCGTCGTTTCGATCCGCGCTGCCTGCGAAGGACCAACGTCAAACTCCGCTTCGGCAGCATTCCCTCGTGGGAGACCGGGGGAGAGCGAATCATCCTCCGGTCGTACCCGTGCAACAGGGATCACGCACCCAGGTTTCTATGGTCGGAAACCTTGGAAAAAGCCAAACAGTGAAGTCATTATCACCGGCCCGGCGCCTCGATGAGAGGGCCTACAGGACCCCTTCCGCACATTGCCGCCAAAGTGTTCACAAAAGTTGACGGCGACGCCCCGCACCGGGAGCCTGCTACTTCCGCCAGAGCCACAGGGTGAGAACGCGCCGGAGAAGCTCCCGCCTAGCCCGCGCTCTCCGCGTGTCGTAGAGCGCGGTCCTGCGCCAGCCGGTCTGCCCGTCCCGCGCGAAGCCCCGCAGCGGGTACGTCTCCGGGGGAAGCGTCATCCCGCGCTCTTCCAGCAATGCCAGCTCCACCGTCAGCAGCCGCTCCTGGGCCGCCAGCCACGACAGGCCCCTGCCACGGCTGGGGTATGCGTCCTTCAGCGCCCGCCACTCGACGATCAGCTGCCAGGCGTTCCCGAACACCTCCTCGTCGTCCTCGGCGGGATCGCGGGTCACGAGATCAGGAAACTCCCGCCTGAGCGCGGCCCTCCGCTTGGGCTGGCCGGGCTTGGGCGGAGTGGCATCTCCCTGGGCTGCCCCGTCGGTCCGGGGCTGCGCCAGCCTTGCCTCCAACTCCCTGAGCGCCTTGGCCTGCTCCTCCCGCCCGGCCCGCATTGCGTCCTCCAACGCCCGGCGTCCCACCCGCATCTCCTTCCCCTGCGCCTCGACGACGCCCTCCAGCTCCTCCAGCCGCTTCTCCAGCCCGTCGTTGCGCTCCCGCTGCCGGTCGGCGGCGGAGCCGATGCCCTCCTGCAACGCCCGCTCCAACACGCCGCGCACCCGCCGGGACAGCATGCCCTCGTCGAGGCTGGCGCTCAGCGTCCGGTGGTCGAGGCCCAGGACCGCCGCCGCTCCCTTGCGCCCGTGCTCCCGCTCCAGCTCTTGCAGCAGCGCCATGAGCCGCACGTGCTGCATGTACTCCACGCTCTTGCTCTTTCCGAAGACCGGCTTCCTAGCTTCCATCGCCACGCCTCCATCTCAGACTTTCGCCCCCGGCCCGGCCCCCAGACACCGGCCCCAATTTCCACGGGCTTCGTCTTGTCAACCAGTGCAGGGGGTTTTGTTCGATTTCGCCGCTTTTCCGGGCTTCGCTTTGTTCACCACTATGGCCCGTTATGCACCCTGCGGGCGGAACGTGCCCTTACGACAAAGTGTTCACTCTTTACGTCCTGTAGGGGGCGATTCCCCCCTGTTTTAGCTACGAAACCACGACCCCAGACAAATTGTCACCACAGTCCTTTCTCTGTACACCCCAATGACATCACGGAAGGGGCGTCCAAACCAAGGGCCTATAGGGGCGCTCATATGAGTACCCCTATGGGTAGTTATGCAGGGCGTTTGGTTTGTTCAGACTCTTTTGCGATCTGCGCGGTCCGGTGAACCGCGCAGATCGCAGGGAGGTGAACGAGTTGGCGCTGAAATCGAAACTCCGATCATGTAGGCGGTTTATACCCCCGGCCGCCGCGCTGCTCCTGGCGGCGCTGGTGGCGGTCCCATCGAGCAACCTCGCCCTGGCCCAGGCCCCCGGCCTGTCCCTGGTCAACGAGGACGAGGATTTCATCGAGCGCAAGGACGACGGGCGCTTCATAGCCCGCCCCCTCTTCAGCCGAGAGATCGAGGTCCTCTACTACGGCGTCCGGGACGCCGACACCGGCGACTGGACCACCGGCATGTACCGGGTGCAGGGCGGGGAGAAGAAGCGCAGCGACGGCTGGGAATACTCGTGGGAGTACCCGGCCCTGGACGAGCAGCCCGACCTGGACCGGGACCTGGCCTACCTGCTGGTCATGCTGGTGCGGGAGACCGGCGGCTCCGACCCCCACACCTTCCACGCCGTCATCCCCTTCCACCAGCCGGGCCGCATCTGGGACAAGATTCTGTCCGCCCTCAGCCCGGCGCGGTGGGCGAAAGCCTTCGCCGGCTGGATCATCGAAGGCGTCCACGGGACCCTCTGCGGCGTGGTCGAGCGGGCCAGCGGCGAGGACGCCGACAACTGCGGGGGCGGGTAGCCGGTCATGAGCGACATCCTCACCGGCACCCCCGCAGACCTGACCTACGCCAACGACCTGGTGCGCCAGGCGTGGCTGGTCGTCTGGGCCATCACCTCCGGCGCCCTGGTGGTCATCCTGGGCTGGATGGGGCTGAGCTTCATCGTCGCCGAGCACCTGGGGACCCGTCAGGCGGGCTGGCGGGAGATGGTGCCCCGCCTGGTGCTCGGCCTGGTCGCCGCCGCATCGTCCCTGTGGTGGTGCGCCCTGGTCCTGGACGTGGCCGACGCCGTGTCCGGCTTCGTCGCCGTCTCCCTGGACGTGACCCCCGGAGACCTGCTGCGCTCGACCCTCCGCACCCTCTTGACCGCCGTGAACGCCGGGAGCGTGGGCATGGCCCTGCTGCTGGCCGTCCTCTACCTCGTCTACGGCTTCTTCGTCCTCTACGTGATCGTGCAGATGATTCTGCGATTGGCCCTCATCGACATCCTGCTGGCCCTGGCCCCCATCGCCCTGGGGCTGTGGATTCTGCCCCACACGGCGGGCTGGGGCCGCCACTGGCTGCGGCTGTTCATGACGACGGTGTTCCAGCAGGCCATCCAGCTCATCGCGTTGGCCCTGGGGTTCGGGTTCCTCAACGAGGTGGCGGCCATCGCCGCCTTCGAGCCTGTGCAGGACCTGATTTGGAAGCTCCTCATGTCCATTGCCTTCGTCTACATGGCGACCAAGGTGCCCTCGATGCTGGGCAACCACGGGACCTTCGACTCCTGGCTGAGCACCCTCTACTTCGGCATGAACCTGCCCTCGTCGCTGATGCGCTCGGCCCGGACCATCGGGCTGATGGCGGGCGGGGCTGCCGGAGGGCCGGGCGGCATGGCGGTGGGGGCGATGGCCGCCGGAGCGGGCCTGTCGTCCGCCGCATCGGGCATCCGCTCGATGGCGGACATGGCGACCCCATCAGGCGGAGACGGCGGCGACGCCCCTAGGAGCAGCGGCGAGTAGCCCGACCAGGACAACGACAACCCAACAGGCGCGGACGGAGTTCGCGCCCATCGACAAGACGAAGGAGGTGGAGCGATGTGCCGGTAGGCGGGCGGGATACGAGAGCGGAACGACAGGCGAACAACCGGACCGGGTGAGGAAACACCCGGCGAAACGAGAGAGGAGACAGAAGTTATGGAAGACCTGACACAGACCATATCGAACCTGGTGGGCATCCTGCTGGGGATCGTGGGAGCGGTGGGCGTCGGCTTCTTCATCTACGGCGCGTACATGTACCTCACCGCCAGTGGAGCGCCCAACCAGATGGAGCGCGGCAAGAGCGCCATGATGACCGCCCTGGCGGGCATCGTGCTGGCCCTGGTCGCCTACGGCGTGGTGGAGCTGGTGATGAACGCCGTAGTCAACCCCGGCGTGGAGATAGACAGCCTGCCCGCCCCGGCCACCCCAATCCCCGCCCCCACGCCCACGGGCTAGGCGGACGTGAGGAAGGAGAACGAGACATGAGAGAACACGAGGTGCCGACTCACGTGCAGGCCGAGGACCGGGTGCTGTTGGGGTTCACGTTTCCGCAGGTCGTGGCGGTGACGGCGGTGTGCGCCATCTCCTACGGGGCATACCGCTACGCCCCCGTCGGCCCGTCCGAGGTGCGCATGGCCCTGGCCGTCATCCTCGGACTGGTCGGCGTGGCGATGGTGGTGGGGAAGATAGGAGGCCGGCGGCTGCCCCTGGTGGCCGCCGACCTGCTCAAGTACCGGCTGGGGGCGAGGCTCTACGTTGGGTCCGCGTCCCAGCTGGTGAGAAGCGAGCCGCCCGCGCCGGCTGAACCGGCGCGGAGCGGCCCCGGCCCGCTGCGCCTGATGGCGAAACGCGCCGGGCGCGGCCTGGGGAGGCTGCGCAAGAACAGGAAGCGCCGCAAGGGCAGGGAGCGCCGCAACGGGCGGATGCGCTGGTTCGGCAAGCGCAGGGGGAAGGACGGAGGGAGCGGTCAGCGTCACGACCATAGGGCCGAGACGCTGGAGACGAGGCGGAGGAAGCCCCGCATGGGCTGGCTCCCGGTCGTGGCCCTGGCCGTCTTGGCGGCGGCGGTCATGGTCCCCCAAGCGGCCCTGGCCGACGGCCACGAGGACGGGGGCTGGAGCTCCGACGAGATCGAGTTCCAGCCCCCGGAGCCGGTCCCCGGACGGCGGATATTCGTCGAGGGGCTGACCGTTTCCGTCGACCGGGCCGCCGTCACCCTTCGGGCCGCCACCGCCCTGGACATGCGGGTGAGGGCCTACGGCGGACCGGAGGGAAGCTGGCTGCGCCTCTGGGGTTCGGCCAACCTGGACGAGGGGGAGCGCATCGACTACTCGCTGCCCCTCTCCGGCGAGTCTCCGTCCTTCACCTTCTCCTGGGAGGACGCGCTCGGACAGGCGGGAGCCGTCACGGTGAAGAGTAACCGGATCCCGTACCCGCTCCCCGCCGTCGAGGGGGAGCTTTGCGACCTGCGCATTACTTCCCTGGGCTGGACGCCCGGAGCGGTCAGCGGCGTGGTCGAGTCCGAGTGCGAGGCCCGCGTCGACCACGTGGTCAGCCTTCAGACGGTGGCCGGACACGCCAGCGTCATCGAGCGGGCGGTGATGGACGCCGAGGTGACGGCCATCACGGGGACGGTCTCGGCAGCGACCGGCGCGTCCCGTGAGAGCGTCCCGTTCGTTCCCAACGGCGAGAGCCGGTTCCGGCTCGGCGTGCCGACCGGCGAGGCGATTCACGCCGTGAGCGTAGACGTGAGCCTTGAGGTGTCCCTTCGGATCGCCATGCCCCCGCTGACGCAGCTCACCCACCACCCGGCCCGGGTCGAACACATCACCAAGACCGTGCACCTCCACCGCCCGGGGGACAGCGACTCCGACAGTGAGACGGCGACGGCCACCTGCGAGGACGGCGCCACGGCGTCCGCCACCGCGACGGCGTACGCCTACGTCCCCAGCGCCACCATCGCCAAGCGGGTGACGGTGGACGTCCTGCACAAGGAGCACGTCAAGGCCGAGACGGTGGAGCGGTCGCCCATCACGAGGACTAGGGGCGAAACGATGTCTCTGGCGTCCGCCATTGGCAGCGACGACCCCTTCGCCGTCCTGGTCCTGCCAGAGCCCGAGCCGGAGGACCCACCCGCCGAGCAGGAGCCCGCCGACGGGCTGCGCAGCTGGTTCGACTTGCTGGGATGGGAGTGGCCCTGGTGAGGCGGGCATTGGCAATCACTCTACTGGCCGGGTCTGCGCTGGCGACGACCGGCGCGGCCCCGGTCGAGGAGCAGAAGATGCTTGACGCCTTCGACGCCGTGCTCACCGCTATGGCCTACGCCGCCTCCGGCCTCTGCGTCTTCGCCATCGTCTGGGCCGGATTCATCCTGATGGCCGAGGGCGCCGAGGAGCGGGGCGGGGGCCGCGCCAAGACCGCCGTCGTCATGGCGGTGGTCGGCCTCGTTCTGGTGCTCTCGGCCAAGGGCGTCGCCGCGCTGCTCGGCAGCGGCCTCGTGGACTTCCCAACACCTTAGAGCAAAGGAATCTATCGAATTGAAGAAGCTGATTGAACGAATCACGAGACGCGGAGGGGAGACCCCGCCTGGGGAATCCGCCGCTCCGCAGGAGATGCCGGAGGGCGGACTCCTCATGGAGCCGGAACCCGGCGCAACGACGGAGGCCGCGCCCAAGCCGCCGCCCCCATTGTCCTACTGCTTCATGCTGTCGCACCTGGACGACGACGGACCCGTCCGCCTGGACGGGGTCAAGCTCGGCGTGTGCGAGGTGATGGGCCTGGAGCTTGACGAGCCGAAGCTCGGAGCCTTCGCCGGGGCGCTCAACGCCCTCGACTTCCCGGCGCAGCTGCTCATCAGACAGCACCCGCCGCGCCTGGGAGGGATGCGGGAGAAGCTGCAACAGGCCGAGCCGGAGAGCCTGCCCCCGCAGACGAAGGCGGCCTCCGAGTCGCTCCGACGCCTGCTGACCGACCTTGAGGCCCGCGACGGCATCCTCGACCGGCGCTTCTACGCCGTGTGCGAGGCGGCCCGCATCGACGACCTGCGCGGGCTTCTCGCAAGAGCGGGCTTGTCCGTCCACCCGCTGAAGGGTAGGCAGCTCCGCATGTTCCTGGTGGCAGCCGCCCTCGGCGGCTCACCCGCCGAGTTCGACGAGGACGAGCCAGTGGAGGTCGAGGTCAACCGGCGCGACATGCGCATAGGCGAGACCCTCGTTCGCTCGCTCCACCTGGGCAAGTGGCCCCGGTCGCTGGCCCCCGGCTTCCTTCAGAGTCTCATGGCGGCGGGAGCGCCGATGGACCTGTCCGTTCACCTGGGGCCGATACCCACCGAGCAGGCGGCAAGGACGCTGGAGTGGCAGAAGGTCCGATTCGAGTCGGCGCAGTCCCTCTCATTCAAGCGCGGACGCACCATGTCCCCGGAGGCGGAGATCGCCCTGGAGGACGTGACCCGCCTGCGCGACGAGGTGCAGCGGGGACGGGAACGGCTGTTTCATGCCTCCCTGTCCATCACCCTCCACGCGAAGGACGAGGCGTCCCTGAAGGAGATGACCCAGCGGGCCAAGGCCCACTTCGCCGCCACCCTGGGCAAGCTGGACCCCCTGGCCTTCCGGCAGCGCGAGGGCCTCCTGTCCACGCTGCCGCTGGCCCTGAACGCCGTGGCCGAGTGGCGCAGCCTGGACACCTCCAGCATCGCCCGGCTCTTCCCATTTGGGCCGCCGGACCTGGACACCAGGAGCGGCACCCTCTACGGCATCGACATGCGGGCCTGCGCCCCGGTGGTCTACGACCCCTGGGACGGCACCCATCTGAACGCCAACACCGCGGTGCTGGCCAGGTCCGGTTCGGGAAAATCCTTCGCCACCAAGCTGGGGATGCTCAGGGGCCTGTGCCGGGGCGTCACCGCCTACGTCATCGACCCCGAGGGCGAGTACGCGGACATGGCGAGGGCGGCGGGCGGACGGGTGCTCTCCCCCGGCGTCCCCGGCCAGGGCATGAACCCCTTCGTCATCGAGCGGGGCGACTCCGAGGAGCTTCTCCAGCGCATCGGCAGCCTGAGACGGCTCATAGAGGTGATGGTGGGCGAGAGTCTCGGCGCAGAGCGAAGGGCCTCCCTGGATCACGCCCTGGCGGGCTACTACGCCCAGCCCAGGGAGCGCACCGGCTTCCGGGACTTCTACCAGTACCTCCAAGAGAGCGAGGCGGGAGACCGCGACCCCGAATCGAGTTCGGGGCAGGCTCTTGCCCGGCTGCTCAGGCCCTTCGCCACTGGCAGCCTCCGGCACCTGCTATCCGACGAGGGCGACGACCTGCTCTCCAACGAGGCCCTGATCACCGTCTTCGACCTGCGCCTGCTGGAGCCGGAGCTTCGGCCCGCCGCCGCGATGGTCTGCACCGAGACGGTGTGGGCCGCAGCCGCCCAGGACCCCAAGCCGAGGCTGCTGGTGGTGGACGAGGTGTGGAGCATCATGCAGCACCCCGAGGGCGCGGCCTTCATGGTGAGCATGGCGAAGCGGGCCAGGAAGCACCGGCTGGGGTTGCAGTTCATCACCCAGGACGTCCAGGACCTGCTCAGCGAGGACACCTCCCGCGCCATCACCGGCCACTCCGGTCGCGCCCTGCTTCAGAACGCCGCCTTCAAATTGCTGCTTCAGCAGGACGCAGCCGCCATAAGCACGGTGGGCGACGCCTTCGACCTGCCCCAGGACCTCCAACGCTGGCTGCTGTCGTGCCCCAGGGGAGACGGGCTGCTGCTGGCAAAGGGCAACCGCTTCCCGGTCCGCATCGAAGCCACCCCGGAGGAGACGGCAGTGATCGAGTGGAGACCCGGACACCGATAGAGAAAGGAGTAGAGAGCATTGAAGCTGAACCCGAAGAACCTGCTGTTTGGAACCGACGAAGACAAGAGAGGCCCCGTGCTGCTGGCGGTGACGCCGCCGCGCACCGGGGAGCGCACCCTGCTGGGCGTGGAGAACCTGCTGCAATCCATCGCCGTTCCCGAACCCTTCTCCCTGGAGCTTGCCGGAGACGTGGACGGCGTGACGCTCATGGCCCGCTGCCTCGACGGAGCGGTCGTGCGGAGCCAGCTCTCGGCCCACTACCCCCAGGCCCGCATCCGGAAGGTGGACGAAGAGGACGACCCGCTGCGCGTCGAGGAGGGGGAGGAGGCGTGGTCTATCACCCTCCGGGTTGACGGCCCCGAGTACGTCCCCCTGCGCACCTTCCGGGACGACGACCTCCTCGACCCCGGCTCGGACCCCCTCATCGCCCTGATGGGCGCGCTCTCGGAGCTGCACGAGGGGGAGCGCGTGGTGGCGCGGCTGCTGCTGCGCTCCCTCGGCCCAGACTGGTCGCAGGCCTACATGGAGAAGGCCCACAAGCGGCCGGGCATGGAGCCGAGGGAACCCGCCTACACCTTCCAGACCAAGCCCCTGCAGATGGACGGTGTGACGATGGCCGTCCTCGGCCTGGGGGCGCTGGCAGCCCTCAAGGGCTACCTGTGGGTCCAGGACGGGGAGATATGGAAGGCGGCGCTCCTGGGGACGGGCGCGGCCCTTGGGCTGGCCGTCGGCGGCTTCGCCTGGCGCCGATGGAAGAAGGCCCGCAACCGCGTCGAGGACCCCATCCTGATAGGCGAGAAGGTCTCCCGCATCGCCTTCGACGCCGAGCTTCAGGTCGTCGCCGTCCTGCCGCCGGACACGGGGCCGCAACGCGCCACGGAGCTTCTCGGCCCGGTGGCGGCCGCCTACCGCCACTTCGACAACCCCGCGGGGGCGCGATTCAAGGTCGGCAAGGTGCGGCCCGTCATGCCCGACCCGTCGATGTTGCACCCGGCAGGCCCCGGTCTCTTCGGCAAGCGCAGCGTCCTGGGAGTCCGCGAGGTCGCAGCCCTGTGGCACCCGCCCGGCGCAGGCGACGAGACGCCCCTGGTGGAGCGCTCCGGCGCACGGGCGCTCCTGCCCTCCGCCAAGGGCGTCAGGGGCGGGGCGCTGGTGGGAGACACCACGGCGGGCAAGCCCAAGCCCATCCGCTTCCCAGAAGACCTGCTGCGCCGCCACCACCTCTACGTCGCCCGCACCCGCATGGGCAAGTCCACCCTCATGCACCACGTCGCCGCCCACAAGATGCGCGAGAAGGCCGAGGGCAGGGACGGCGACGCCATCGTCGTCATAGACCCCCACGCCGACCTGGTGGCCGGTCTGATGGAGCACGTCCCCGAGTCCCTCATAGACCGGGTGCGGCTCATCGACCTCGCCGACCGGCGGGGCGCTCCCGGCATCAACCTGCTGGACACCCGCATCTTCGCCGACCGCGACCGCACCGCCGACTCGGTGGTCAGGGTGGCGAAGGGGCTGTGGGAGCAGTGGGGGCCGAGGATGCAGTCCATCCTCGAACAGACCGTCAAGACCCTCCACGAGGCCAACGAGCACCCGGAGACCGACGAGAGCAGCCAGTACACCATCCTTCACGGGCTGAAGCTGCTCTCCGACGAGACGTTCCGCAAGGGCGTGCTGAAGAAGGTCTCCGACCCCTACCTGCTGGAGTGGTGGGCCAGGGACTTCGGAAGCTGGCACCCCCAGTACAA
Organism: Dehalococcoidia bacterium; assembly: GCA_965261355.1. GTDB lineage: Bacteria > Chloroflexota > Dehalococcoidia > Lucifugimonadales > UBA3495 > VXOI01. Next base: position 3,117,737 of record OZ253464.1, read on the forward strand.
GGCCGAGGCCCTGGCCCCAGTCCAGACCCGCCTGTCCTACTACGCATCCTCCAAGCGGGCGCGGGCCATCCTGGGCCAGTCCCGCTCCACCATCGACCTGCGGGAGACCATCCTCGACGGCGGCATCCTGCTGGTCTCCACCGCCCAGGGGAGCGTGGGCAGGGACGTGGCCGCCCTGGTGGGCGCGTCCCTCCTCAACCTGGTCGATTCGGTGATACGGGAGCAGGAGAGCCTGCCCCTGGAGAAGCGGCGCGGGGCGCTGGTGGTGGTGGACGAGATGCAGTCCATGCCCGGCGTGGACTACGAGTCGATGCTCAGCGAGCTCGGCAAGTTCGGCGCGTCCTTCATCCTCGCCACCCAGAGCCTCGCCAAGCTGGACGACCTCTCCCGGACCATGCGGGACACCCTCCTCGCCAACGTCGGCTGCCTCGCCGTCTTCCAGGTGGCCGGGTCCGACGCCAGGACGCTGGTCTGGGAGCTGGGCAAGGAGCGGGTGACCGAGGACGACATCACGTCGCTCCCCGTCCACCACTGCTACGTCCGCGCCACCGTCGGCAAAGAGCGGATGCCCGCCTTCTCGATGATGGTGCGCAAGCCGGAGGAGGGAGACCCCGGCGTCGCCGCCCGCATCCGCGCCGCGGCCTCCGGATACACCCTGACGGCCCACGACATCTCGGACGGCGGCGCCGGCGCGCAGAAGAAGGTGGGCGACTACCGCAAGGCCGTCGAAGACCTGGAGAAGGGCGGCAAAGGGGCGGAGGAGCAGACCCCGCCGCAGGACCCGGAGCGAAGGAAGCAGGTCAGCAGGCGGAACACGGCGAAAGAGGAGGCGAAGGAATGAAGCCCGGCGGATGTGAAGAAGAGCTGCTCCGCGCCCTGGCACAGATGCCCTTCCTCGACCGCCTGGAGATGGTCGCCGTCTCCGGCTGGTCGCGGGGCGCGGTCTACGAGGCCGTCGAGAGGCTGGAGAGCGGCGGGTTCGCCGCCTCGGTCCCCCACGCCACCGACCTTGTGCCCCCGACGCGAAGGTTCCACCTCACCGCCGACGGGCTGAGCCGGCTGGCCGGGGAGGAGGACATCGACCCCGTATCAAGTCCTGTCCTCGACCCCGATCGGGGAACGGGGCAGGCTCTGGACGAACTCGTCCTCAGCCATCCCGTCTCCGCCGCGTGGCGGCGCATCCTGATGGAGCGCCTCGACGCCCTCGCCGTCATCTACCGGCTGGCCGCCGCCGTCTCCGGCGTCGCCTACCCCATACGCTTCCGGTGGTACAGGGCCAGCCCTCTGGACGCCGCCCTCGCACTTCCTGACGGGCGCACCGTCGGCATCGTCCGCCGGGGTCTCACCTCCGACCGCACGGCCTTCTCCAACCGGATGCGGAGGCTGCGCGACGGCCCGCTCCCAGGAGCCGTCCTCGTGCTCATGCCCGACGAGGTGGGGCTGAGACACGCCCGCAGAATGCTCACCGGCGCCCCCGTTCCCTGCTTCCTGGCCCTGGAGCGGGAGGCGGTCGCGGCAGGTCCCGGCGACCCGGCGTGGAGCCCGCCGGCCGTCCACACGGCCATCGGCCTGCGCTCGGTCCTCGACCGGGCGGAGCCGGGGAGCCCGCTTCCCGCGGAACCCGAGCCGTCCCAGGCGTCGGCGCCCGCCGACCTCGCCGTCGAGGGTCCGGGCTGGAACGTCCCCGACCATATGCTGCCCTGCTTTCTGAAGCCCGCCGAGAAGCGCGCCCTCGACCTGCTCTCCGACTGGCCCTGGATCGTCCTCAAGGACTTGGCCGGGCTGCTGGGCGTGTCGGCTCCGAGAGCCTCCCAGCTGGTCAACCCCCTGGAGGGCTTCGGCCTGGCGACCCGCGCTCCCGGCGCGGGCGGACGCCTGACCCTCACCGACCGGGGACCGGCGGTGCTGGCCCGCAGGGACCGCACCTCGGTGGGCGTCGCGAAGAAGCGGTGGAGCGTGGCGCCCCTGGTCCCGAAGGACCCCTTCGACTGGCGCAACGTCTCCGGCGGCAGGAGCAGGCAACTGCTCAGGAACGTGGAGCACACCGCCGCCGTCCACGCCTTTGTAGCAGCCCTGGCGCGGCAGGCGGGCTTCCTGGGCTGGGAGATAGCCCAGCTCGACCCGCCCCGGAGAGCCTCCCGGTACTTCCGGCACGAGGGCGGGATGCGCTCCATCCACCCCGACGCCTTCGGCCTCCTGCGCAAGGGCGGGACGGCCTGGCCCTTCTTCCTGGAGTGGGAGCGGAGGGCCGTGCGTCCCTCAACCATGTCGGAGCGGCTCGCCCCCTACCTGCGCTACTACTCCTCCCACCGGCCCACCGACTACCATGGCACAAGGCCCGACGTCCTGGTCGTCTTCGACGACGACATCGCCCACACCCACTTCCTGCGCGTGGCGCGGGAGGAGATGGGGGCGAGGGGGGTGACGGTCCCGCTGTGGGTCTCCCACAGGGAGGCCATTGACGAGCTGGGGCCGCTGGGACGCGCCTGGCGCACCCCCGGCGACTGGGAGTCGCCCCAGGCCCTGCCGCCTCAATGAACGACAACCAACGGACGGGAGGAGAGCCTCTGCGCCGCTCCCCTCCCGATAGGAGAACGAGAAGCCATGCGCCCACACACCGACGATTCGAGCGGCCCCCGGAGGCGTCGAGGACGGACCGTCGTCCGGCTTGACACGGCGGCCGTCTGGGAGCGGCTGGCTCTGCTCAACCGCTCCCAGAACTGGCTCGCCAGGGAGATCGGGGTCAGCCCCGGTTACGTCTCCAAGCTGGTCAACGAAGGGCGAGCGCCCTCGGGACGCATCCGCGAACGGATGCAGAAGGCCCTCGGCGTGAACGACTTTCACCAGATATTCAGATTGGAGGTAACGGATGACGAACCATAACGCTGAACCCCGTTTCGACGGGACCGACCGGACCACCGCACACGGACGGATGCTGCCCTACCAGAGCGGCGTGCTGTCCGAAGACTTCAAGGACCGCCTGGAGAGCCTCAAGGAGGGTAGCGGCCTCACCTGGAGCGCCTTCTCCCAGACCATCGGCGTGGACCGCAAGCAGGTGCGCCGCTGGCGCAGGAAGGGCGTCGAGCCCTCCGGGGGAGCGATGGAGTCCCTCTACCGCTTCGCGGGCCGGTTTCCCGGCGGCCTGGACATCCTCATGGGCGACGGCTTCCAGATGAACCTCTGGGAGACGGACGACCAGGATGAGACGGAGGACGACGAGGACCAGGAGGAAGAGGAGCGCTAGACCCGGCCCGTAGGGTCGCCGGCATTCGCCCGGTCCGTCCGACGCCGGCGGCCCATTCACGAGACCTGTAGCGATATGAAAGACGAAAAGAAACAGAAGAAACGGGGGAAGCCGGAGGCGGACCCCCAGGAGATCGGCGTGGTCAGGGTCTTCTCCAACCCCGGCCCCGACGCCGAGGAACGGCTGCGCCGCCTCGTGACTCTGATGATCAAGTACGCCACCGGTGACGGGCAGGCCGCGCCGGAGGGGGACGACGCCGCGCATGAGGATGACCACGCCGAGGGAGACGGCTGATGCACTCCCCTCCAACGCTCACCGTCATCAGCCTGGGCGCAGGCGCCCAGTCCTCCGCCATAGCGCTCATGGCGAGCGGGGGCGCGTTCGACCGCGTTCTCGACTGCGCCATCTTCCCCGGCGCCCGCTGGGAGCCGTACGCAGGCCAGCTGGCCCGCGATGACCCTCGCAACTTCTTTTGCGTGCCAGAGCTACCCGGAGAGAATGAACAATGACTGACGCACTACCGGACGGGTGAGGAAATTCCGCTACTCCATTTAGGCTCGCAACCCGGCGCAAACCCGCTGGTATGGTGACGAAATACCGGCTGATTCCGTTTTCGCGGAAGGCGGGCTTGATGCGCTACCCTCTCCAGATTCCGCTGCGGCGAGTCTAGGTGTTAAGGGCGGAGGCGGGAGGCAGGGACACCAGTGGCTACTTTACCGGATCCTTGAGGGGATCCTCACGGAGCAGCAGCGGGGTCCGGAAGTAGGCCCTTCCACGTCCACTATGTCTATGGGTTGTCAGGGCGTTCACCAAATGCCTTATCTCGGTGCGGGTGGAGTTGCCGTCTATATCTATCTGCTTCTGTATGGACTCCAAGGTCGCCTCCATCCTGCCCTGGCGGAAGTAGATGGTCACGGTTAGCCCTACGACGGCGAGGAACACAGCGGCCATGGGTACATAAAACGCAACCACGTCGGGGGTCGGCATGGTGGTACAGCCCTCCTTGATGATTTTTGCTCTACCGCGATGGTGGGGTATGGATTGCCCGTGGGGCAATTGGCTTCGCCCCAAAATTACGGACCCTCGTCGGCAAATCCTTCTACTGCGTTATGGAGAATCTGCGCGGCTTGCTCATTGCCGCGCAGGTTCACCAGCAAACTTGGCAACAGCCTCATGGCAACCCGCAGGTCATGGCCTTGCATGAAAATCCTCCGCTTGACTCCGTGACAATTCGTGGGGAGAAAGTTTATCCTGTAAGTACAGTGCGCAACACAAACCACACAAACGTAGGTGAAACGATGACTGTTACGATGCAAACCATAGGGGAATCAGGACTGCTCGACAGAGAGCCTACGGTCTTGGATACAACCATGCCGAACCGAGTATGGGCGGAAATAGAGCGGAAGTTGGAGTTATCTCCCACGCCTGGTCCGACGGACTTTGCGGTCGAGAGCTTCCTTCGCAAGCTGCTCGAATTTTGTGAGTTCGAGGAAGTTCCTGTGGCCGCACTTGGGGCAGAGGAAGTCGGTACGGTTGTGGTCATGAAGTTCTCTGAGGAGTATGGGGAATTCGTGTCCACATTTCTGGCACGTTTCATTTCGGGAGAGGTCGGGGATTGGGGAACTCATATTGATCTCCTTGCAGGTGATGGGGAGAGGACTTATATGTACGTTTAGGTTAGGTCGAGCATCGGAAACTAACCACGCCGCTAAACCACCTAGATTCCCTCAAGGGCCTAAAGGCCCCGGTGCGACAATATCCTGGCTATCGCGCCTTGAATTGCCTCCAACGCCTCGCGATGCCCAACATCGAACTTTGGACGCTGCGGGTCGCGAGGTACGGCTTTAATCAGATCTGTCAGAATCTCCTGTACTGCGTCCTCGGACATCTCACCTATCGTCATAAAAAAGCCCATGTACGCGATTATCAATGACCTATGGGCATCGACAACGCCGGACAGATAATCTATTTGGTCTTGGGCCGTCCAATTTTCTTCACCCACGATATCTCATCTCCTCTACAAGTAGGCTGGGCGTCCACTCGCCCTTCCGCCGACGCCACCTCGGGCGACTCTCAGAAGCCACGAAACAAAGCCCCTAATCACCTGAACGGCGACGGGGCTGGAATCCCCAACGGTCCCTGAGTTCATCGGTTATTCTCGTGTGTCCCTGAGTGTCCACAGTGCGTCCTCCTTCTTGGAATTCCTGGCGCAGGTCCTGGCGCAGGTCCTGGAGCGGTGCCGGTGCCGGTGCCGGTGCCGTCCATCCATTTACTGACTGTCGCCCGAATCCTCGGAATATAGGGATAACCACACATGCCTCCAACCCTCGTGCGACGGTGCCACCACCAGCTTGCCGTGCCACAGTAGCCCCTCACCGTCGATGACGGTCCAAGAGAGCCAGCCAAAGTCGCCTGATGCGTCCTCGTCGATAATATCCCAACTCGGATGCTCCAGGCCGTCGCGGTAGAGACGCACCACCTCGGCGGTCGCCGAGTCCGTTTCCAGCTCGGCGTAAATGTTGATTTGGTTTTCGTAAGGCGACATGCTGCCGCCAGAGCTGAAGCTGGAGGCGGAATTGCCGGTGCGGTAACTACCATGTAGGACTCTGGTCCCTAGTACTGCCGCCAGAACATCCCTGCGCAGGTTCAGGTCCAAGCCGGGAATCTGCGGGAATTCGCGCCCTCGGCCTTCGGGTCCAGAGGGTCGTTCTGATGCGGCATACGGGCAGCTTCCGCCGACCCAGCCTACGGGGAAACCTGCCCGCCATTCCCCGTCCTCCAGTGCCACCAGCCACGGATAGTTGAGAGCCTGTTCTGGTCGCCCGCCACTCTGCCCAAGGGGGATTTCAGCATAGGCCCTGCTGGAGTCGGCTATATCCAAAAACACCGAGCGCACTTCGACCTCCCCAGGAAAATGCGCGCCTCGGTCGAGCCAAGACTGAACCTGTCTCAGCTCGCAACTCCCGGCCAACTCCCGCGTCAACAAGGAATGGAAAAGGGTGGCGTCCTTCTCCTGCGTCGCCCGGTGAAGATTATCGAAAAGTAGCTGAACCGCACCCTTGGTCTCACTGCCCGCTGGAGGCGTTGGCGTTGGCGTTAGCGTCGGCATTGGCGTCGGCATTGGCGTTAGCGTTGGTTCAGGCGTCGGCATTGGCGTTGGCGTCTGCCCGCAGGCCAGCAACGCAAGCAGAGTGGATAGGAATATCACCACCACAGGTAGCCTAGACATCATGGGAGGCACTCCTATTCTGAGGATGGGCTATCGGGGTGTCCGCCCCGCAGTATCTGGGCGCGTCGCAGTTCAATCGCGTCCTGTAACAGATCGGAGCCATACCGCTCCAGAATGTCGATGTCCCTGCGTAGAATCGGGTCGGACACCTTGACCCTGTTTTCAGCCTGACGCAGCTCCATCAAGTCGTTGCCCCTCGCATGGCGAGAATTCCCCGCGCCAAACAACTTCCAGAACGCCAGTGCAAACGTGACCACAACAGCCAATCCGACAAGATACAGCATTGCTCCTAACCCTCAGCCTCGCCCTGACACCAGCGGGCTTTGCACACAACCCATCCGGCGGCCTCCCCCCGACAGCTTGTTATATCCCCGCCCCCTATGCTAATGTCCCCCGTGCCGCGCCGACCTGGATCCTGCCCGTCCTCTGTCACCGAGAGTGTTAAACCACGGTGAGCATTGGATTCAGCCCATGCCCCCTGAATCGCTCTCTACCGGACGGGTGGCGTAGCAATTGGCTTGACCCTATCCTTGCGGCAGTGGACACCTTCTATGAGTTCAAACATTGAGACCCCGGAAGATCCGGTTCAGCGTGGACCTAGAGGGCGTGGGCGAACTCAGGACACCGGCGGAGTAGGACTGGGAATGAGTGATCCGGTTCCTTTTGCAAGAGGGAAAGCGGCTACGTGCGACGGATTTGATAGTAATTTATAGCGGCCTCAAGGAATGCACTGGAAATATAGCGAATTTCCAGTTCTTCCGCGTACCCAATTTGATTAGATTCTATTCCTGTCTCTATCCGAGAACGCAGGGACGCGAGAAAACCTAGCGTCGTTCTTTCCGTCTGGGGAACCGAGTCCAGACTGCCAACCGCATCTGCTAAGGCGTCGTGGAATATCACCATCGGGTCAAGGGCCATCGGCATTACCAGAATTGGGTCGAATCGAATACATCTGCTCTAGGGAGGCCCGGTATAGCGGCATACGTCCATATTCTATCTTGGCGTTGGCATCAGACAGGGGCCAACGCCGAACACGACCGCGCCAGCGAACCGCCAAGGCAGTGGCCCAATGGTACCGTACATGCATCCTGCTTGGAACACGGCCTCTTCCTTCAGATAGCCATCGACGACTTTGCAATGGCTTCCATACATTCGGGACATGTAACTTCATCTTTTCGGTTACGGTTCACAACGTATCGGTTTCCTGGGTAGTAATCCTTCGAACACATGGTCTTCCCCACTAGCAGGGGCGGAGCTAGACTTGGCATCCGGTTCGCTCTTGGCAACATAGCCGAGAGATGTATATGCTCGCTCATTCCTCATCCTTAACTTACGGGAGTTACATCGAATTTTACCCTCCCCCTTTGATAGATGACGGCGATCACCGACCCATTCTCTCCAGCACTCCGGGCCAGCCGCACGTATCAAACCGATTACCATCAAGGTCGGGGCCGTGTCGCTCCCAGAAGGCTCTCTCGGCGCTCCGCCAAGCACTTTCGGCCTCCCGGTATGCACCCTCAAGTTCAAGGGCACGCCCCCATTCCGGGTCGTCCTCCTCTAGCTCATACGGGTTTGGGCCGACAGACCGGGCAATGTCTAGCCTCAGATATTCAAGGTCGGCTTCGTGCTGGGCCTGAAGTTCCGGCGGCGGCACAACCTTCCCCATTTCAGCCAGACGATACCGATCTCCGGCTAGGTCTATGCTGAAATCGTTTAGACTCAGTGGGCGGTGTGGCGGCGGCAGTTTGAGTGCCCACCCCTCCGGCCAATGGTCAGAGTCCATAGCCCGACAGTGAGCTACTCCGTAATCCGAAAAGCCTGCGGCCTCGAACTTGGCGACAGTCATCCCAAGTTCTTGGAGGTACACCGCCCCCAGGTCTGCGAGTCCGGCTCGCTCGTAACTTTCTATCAGATACTCCATCCCTATTAGCTCAAGATAGGCCCGCCCCAAGTCTTCCGCCGTCGGCGTCGAAGTGGGTGCCGGGGTGGGTGCTAGGGTGGGCGTCGAAGTGGGCTGGTGGGGTGTCGCGGAGGCGGGGGTGGGGGGCATTGGTCAGAAAGGGCGTACCAATCGGTTGCGCGGCGGCCTCCGGGTCGGGTGTGGGCGTGGGGATGTTCTCATAGCCGCGCAGGGTAACGTGACCCAGTGGGAACTCATAGGTCATTCTGGAATAGCTGATAGTAATTCTGTCCTCGTCCACTTGAACCACCGCGGAGTTCTCAGCACAGGCCACGGAAGTTGCCAACAGCAGAAATGCTAGGAATAGTAGTCGCATAAGCTCACTTTATGAAGGTTGACTATGTGTTGGGTTGAATGTCCATGACCCTAAGACAGGTGTCCTGCAAGAGGAAGTAGAGGCCGACGCCAGTGGTTACGGCTCCAGCCTTCTGGGAGGGATAAATGCTGACGGAGGGGGTCGTAGCGGTTGTTGCGGTTGCGTTGCATTTGGTGATACTTCCGGGCCTCACCAGCCAGGAGCCACCACTGGCCGATGAGGCCCGTCTGAGAGGTGTGTGACGCCGCCTACAATGCCAGAGGCGGAGGCCGTACCTCAAACATTGCATCGTGAGTCTTAGCTGTGATTTCCAAGGCCGCCAGTCTTGCCCCTGTGGACGGCATACAGACCTCCACCGCTTCCAGATTACACAGTTGCGCCCCAGAAATCCCAGATACGCTGCACCTCAGCTACCCAAAAAGCTGCCGAGGTCGTAGCATCCCCATCATCGGAGTAAGCCCCAAGATTCCTAGCCTGTGTGAAGAACCCATTACCGGGGATGCGATAACCGCGGCGCACGACAAGAGCACTCAGCAGAGGTCTACCCTCCCCACGCTCCAACAGGTTGATGTCATCCAGTATCTTGTAGAACCGCCGATCCCTGGGCGGCAGGTCGATTAGCTCAGCCAAGTCCTCGTAAAAGGAAGTCCGCCTGTGCCGGGCCAGATCCTTCAGCCGTTCGTAGATAACCTGAGAATCAGAATCCATAACCCCTCCATTGGAACCGGAATAAGACCAAGCTAAAAGAGGAAGTGGTTGACTCGCCTTCGACACTCTGGATACAGCACCAATAGTGTCTGTTTATCGTGCTGGTGAAGATTCCTCAGCACGTAACTCTCTCGTTCCCACGAACTCATACCACGCAAGTGGGCTGGTAATGCGTGGTCCATGAGCGACCCAATCTGACGCGCCTCGCTCTGGACGGTGGATTTGATACATTTGTCCTCATCAACCGCCGCTTTGATAGTGCTGACGCCCAGGTAAATCCCGTAGATAGCCAACGTGGTGCAGACCACAACCACTGTCGCCAACAGCGTTTTCCAGATTAGCGTGAGCATTTAGTTGCTACTCGTAGCCTCACGGCGTTGAGCCGCCCACCACCCCTGACAGATCCTCTCCCAGGAAGTAGGCCCCGACCGCAATAGCAGCGGCTCCGATCACAGCCAGAACCCCCGCGGTAATGTACCTTCTCCTACGCCCCCGCTGGTGCTGCTCCTGAGTCTCTGGCGTTGGGGAATATGCCATCGGGGATCCCTCCTGGGTGTGGTGAGCTGCTTCAACAAACGGATTTGTGATAGCCCTCGCACCTTTGCACACTGACTAGATTCGCGGCGCGACCACCCCGGACAATGCCTCGTCGCAGATGCCCCTCCAATCATCCAAGTTGCACTGCAAGAGACTCCACGCCGCTCCGACGGCTTCATTGGCACTTATGGGGATTGAACGCTCCAGGACAATAGGCACCCGTACGTATCCGGGTTCTAGGACGAATGTGACCTCTATTACCGCGCCGTCCTGCATTACGATGCTGTTCAACGATATGGTTGGCTTCACTCTGGCCCCCGGATCCAGCTTCGAGGTGAATATAGTGCAGACGTGAGTAACGGTTGAGGACGCGGAGGGGAAGAGACTGACGTGTGTTGATCTGGTTATACCGTAGGTTAAACGACTTTGCCGCCAATAGACCCCAAGAGTGAACCGAAAGAAGTCCAAAACGCCTTCCATAGGTGGCCGACGGCCTCGCTAGTATGGGAGGTATCCTGAATCATGGAACCTTCTGCTGCATTCACAGGCAACCTAGCATCAGCCGAAACCGACAGCATAGTTGCCGCCACCCCAAAGCCAACCAACAAGAGGAGCAGGACTACAACAGCACACAAGTAGCGCGTTGTCCCTACCCTGCTACTCTCCTCACCCACGTATACGGGTAACGTCCCCTGTGTCTAGGTTGATCAGCACGGGTCGCAGGGGGTTTCTCACAGCGCATATCACAATTCCAACCGCTGCTCTGGAGCGTGCGACCAACGGGTGGCGGCGCTTTCTCGTTGATTTGGGTCCCAGATGGGTTCCTTGAATTTGCCTGATCTCGGAAATTAGCATTACTCTACCCCGATAGTTAATCCCTTTTCAGGGACTCCATCTTTTTACTTTCCTCAAACCGCCACACCCTCTTCGGCTTGGCCCTCAGCACCACCTCGGCTATCTCCTCCGGGCTGGCGTCAATCCGCTCCGGCCTGGGGTACTTGACCGGGCGGCCCTGCTGTTTCTTTGTTTTAGGCATGTTCGCGTCCTACGTTCCGTTCACTTAGTTTCAGGGTAGCTTGCCTCCTTGTCAATCTCCCCATTGCGAGTACAGTATCCCCGCTATGACCACACGGGTATTACGCGCTCCCAGAGCAGATGGGCTATCCGGCAGCAACGGCATGGGTGCCTCGTGCCCCCCTTGCCAGCCCATCATGCGTAGGGTCTAGGTGGTCATAGCAAGTCGCCTATATCCGTAGCTGCGGGGGGCCTCTTGTATAATCCCAGGGCGCTACCCTCTCAAGCCGTACCCCTTCACTTGACCTAATGATAGCAGGCCCGACGGATATGCGTCCGTCGGGCCTGCTTGTTTTGGGTGTCCACCGCCGAAGCGAGGACGTCCCGTTGGCCGGGAAGGCCGCCGATCATTGTACCAGATGCGGTAGCTGCGGGGGTCAAGTCGGCGCAGGTCGAGCGCCTCTCGCTCTGGCGAGTCTATCGTCGGAGTAACACAATGGTCTCGGGATTGTTTGGCCCAGAGCCGTCGCTGCGCCGCCGCTATACTGACGAGGAGAAGCAACCGCTGTACATCCGTCAAAAAGGGAAGTGCAACGGCTGTGAAACCAAGTTCCCCATGCGGAATCTCACGGTGGACCACATCAGGTCCTTGGCCCGTGGCGGTATCGACCGGCTCTCCAACTGGCAACTGCTGTGTGGGTCCTGCAACTCGATTAAGAACGAAGGGACCCAAAGCCAGCTCAGGAAGCGCTTGGTCGAGAAGGGCGTACTGAAGGAACCCGTAACCTCAAAGACTGCCAAGAAATCCGCGTCTAAATCTAAATCTAAATCTACCCGGTAGTTGAGGGCTGGCTTGTCGTTGCGGCAGGTCAGCCCTTCAGCGTTTCCCAACCCTACAGAAAGGAGACCTTTCCATGTCTAACATCCGAATCCGCTCGGCGGTGCTTGCGCTTTTCCTCGGTAGCTTGGGAGTGGATATGCTGCTGCTCCGGCCCCACCAGGTGAGGCTCTTCCTCGGTTTGGGCGGGGGGTTCATCGGTGCGGCGGTACTCTGCCTGATACTGGCCTCCACCCACAACGGGGGGTGGCTGATACTGTCGATTGTCCCCATAGGCTTTCTTGAATTCTGGTCGATTGCCAGGTGTTGCGAGTATATGAGCCTGACGGACAGGGAGTTTGAGCGGAGGCTCCAAGGCACTGAGTAACAACTGACCCTGTTGAGGGCAAAACGAGGCCCCAGCCATTGAGGTGACTGGGGCCTCGTTTTGCCCTCAATCGGGGCGGGTCAGGGGCGTCACAGGCTTCTGGAATCGTCTCATAGAGGGTGTGGGGTTGCATCCGGCCTCCGCCTCTGGCATTGTAGGCGGCGTCACACCCTCTATGACGGGTCTCACCGGTTACGCTGGCTCCCGGCACGGCTGGCGAGGCCCGGAAGTATCACCAAATGCAACGCAACCGCAACAACCGCAACCGCTACGGCCCCCTCCGTCAGCATCTATCCCTCCTGACGGCCACCGACGTTGTGCTGACCTTCGGGGTCGTGGAAGAAGTGATCGGGGACAGGCTCCCGTGGTCAGCCCGCACCAGCCAGCATTGGTGGGAGAATGACCGCACACGCCCCCAGGCCAGGGCGTGGCTGGATGCGGGCTTCCAAGTGATGCATGTTAGCCTGGAGGGGCGTGAGGTCCGTTTCGCTAGGGTGCTATGAAGGGATTTGGGACATCCCGCCGCAGGGCCGCCGTTGTTCTGGCGGTTTCCGTGTTCGGTATGCTTTCTTGTCAAACAGCGGCCCCGCTGGGCACCCCCGCCGTCTCGTTGTCAGACCGTGTTTCCTGTCAAGACCTGGCCGTCATCAAGAAGTACCGCTACGACCTGCCCGCCCCCCGCCGCTACTACAAGTGCAACGGAATGCAGAGCCTGCGCCTGCGCTGCCGGGAGCGGCACTACATCCGGGCTGAGCGGTTGGAGGAGCCGATATGGAGCGAGGTGAAGCGGGTGCTTCAGAACCCCGACCTGATCGTCGCCGGTATCGACTCCCTCGATTCCCAGGAGGGCGGCGGATTGGAGGAGCAGACCGCCCAGGCCGAGCGAGACCTGCGGAGCATCCAGATGGAAGAGGACCGCGCCATCAGGCTGTTCGTATCAGGAAAGATCACCGAAGCCCAGCTCGACCATCAGCGCAAGTTCATCACCGAGCGGCTTGAGAGCGCCAGGGCGAAGCTGGACGACTACCGGGCACGGGAGGCGAGCGGAACTGAGAAACGGCGGCTGATGGAGACTGTCCTGACGTGGGCGAAGCGGGTCGGCCAGGGCCTGGACGAGTTGACCCCGGAGCAGCGCAAGGTGATTCTCCAGATGGTCGTGGAGCAGGTGGTTATCGACAGAGACAACAACGTGGACATCACGCTGGCTATACCCATCGACGACGATTCCCCCGAGCCCGAGTCTCCTGAACCCGATTCCCCTGAGCCTGATTACGTCGCAGTTGCGTCTAACACATCCTGCATTGAGTGCCCAGCACAGCCCCTGCAGTGCCATGTCCGTCTCGGCCTTTGGGAAGTCCTCCACAAGGGGCAGCGAGATCAACGCGGCAACCTCCCGATGGTCCTCGGCATTCGCCAGTTCGTGCAGTTCCATCAGCTGCTGCACACCGGTCTCGAGTTTCCGTGCAGTGGTGTGGCGTAATATATCAGCCACAAGTGCAGGATTGTCGCTCAGCACGGTGCGAAACCACCCCGGCCTGCACATCCCGGTTCTGACAGAACCATCCAAGTCGAATAGCTGAGGAATCGTGTATAGAATCGCCACCGCCGTGCGGGTCTGGTTCTCGGTCAGGAGGCCGTCCGAGAGCTTGCCAGCGTGTTCCAAGCTGTGGAGTCCAGCGACGAACGGCAGCACCAACAGGTTGACCCGGTGCTGATCGAATAGCCGCACCACGTCGTCGCTGCCTGGTAGGTCCTTTCGCGAGGTGGTACCTTCCATCCCGGCTAGAAGGAGGTCGATTAAGTCATCATGCCTGCCGACGAGGTCCTCCAGACGTTGCCGGGGCGTCTTGCCCGAGGAGTTGTCGTGGACTCCCAGGTATACCTCAGCAGCTCTGTGGAGCAGTTCCGGGGTACCTCGTCCTACGCGCAATTCTGCAGCTTCTGTCGCAATCCGCGCCCGTAAGGCTCGCTGCTCGGGAGTGTCCGACGGCGACTCCATGTCTGCTGGCGACTCCGATGAGGTGGATCCGCTCATACTGGCTTTGAAGAGTGATCTATGTGACGCGATTTCGTCAAACTGGTTCAACAAGGAATCATTTGCCGTTAAGGCCTCACGGGCCGCTTCAACTGTCAATCCATCGGAACGAATTCCGTGCGTCACGCAGGAAGCAAGTTCTTGGACGTAGAAGGCCGCCGTGTTGCCCTCCTCGGCAGATAAGGCCATGTCAAGGCACCACTGCCCATGGTCCCTCGGTCGGGCCCCAAACAGACGCCGGTCCACCATTCCTGTGCAGTTGCTACCCCTTCGTAGGCAGGTTTCGACACCGTGAGCGATGAGCTTCTTCAGTTCGTCCGAATTCCACTCTAGGTCGAACCTGATGCTGCTCTTTTTCCAGTCCGGCAAGGGCAGGCCGGGGTCCGAGACCACACCCAGCCATTCATACAGGCGACCCACGGAAATGTGTGTGCCAGGGTTTCTCCAGCGAGTTTCTCTCAGAGCCCGCTCCAACAGCTCCAACGGTAGCTGGCCCAATCGCGTATTCCGGCCAACCTCACCTACCATGAACTGTCTGCACTCCTCGAATCGCTGCGCGACGCAGTCCAGCAATTCACCTAACTGTTCCGGAGTAGACTCCTTAGGGACATGGTCCATCCAGAACCTGGAGTACTCGCCGGTACGATCAACAAGCTGCGGTTTCCTCAGATACTGCTGAATTTCCGAGATGGACAGCACGTTCGGGTAAAGCGCCTTTAACAAGATTCCCAGGAGCTCGTCATGAGGGTCATCGAGTGAGCCGTTGCCGATGTCATACAGCATTTTTTTGAGCACCTGGGACCCGAGCCCTTCGCGGTCGTTGTAGCTGGTCAGCACGTCGAGAGCCGCACACCGGACTCCCATATTCCATGTGCCATCGCGCACGACCTGCTCCATAACGTCGGCGAGAGCAGGAAGCGCCTCTCCGTCGGAGAGCATCTGCATCAGGAGCATCACGTAGGACTGGTGCTCGCGGTCGCGCTTCCTGTCTGCCAGGATTTCCCGGAAGGTCCCTTCCAGTTCCGGCGACACAATCCCACCGAATCCCGCCACCCTGCCCATCCCACGGTTGCACCACGGGTTCCAGTTTGCTTCCCGCCGGAGGTTCCGCACGATCTCCCGCTTCTCGTCGGGCGAATAGGTCAGGCGGTCGCCGTCGTATATCATTCCGCTTGGGTCCAGTTGGCTAATTCTCCTCCTCGAATCTTTGCTGTGTACCGCCAGCCAGGAAGCGAAGTTACGGAACGATGGCACCAGTGCGCCGTCGAAGCCCGTGATCAAAGCGAGGATTCTGCCGAGGGGGAGACCTTCGTTGAGGAGGCCCGAAATATACCTGGCCGCCAGGAACTCCGCGATCTGCCTGTGTGCCGGTGCCAACTTCCCTTCAGATACTCCTACAAAGAGGCGCGTGCCCAAGACCTTCCTGGCAGTGACATCCCACACGCCACCGTACACGTCGGTATAGGCAGGGAAATCGCTATCGGACTCAGCCCTGCCAGGAAACGTGAATCCTGCAGCGCCGGAGATGAGTTGCACAGCAAACAGGCGGCCGGCGGCCTCGATCAGCGGGCTCACCTCTGAGCTCAGCGGGGTCGCTGTCTGATGTTGTCCGTTCGGTTCGCGAACTAGCATCCTACAGGCCTGATCGAATGTCTCCTTTCGGGATTCCGGCCAGCTCCCTTGCGAGACAGCCTTGGCCAGTAAATCTAGGTTCTGCGGGTTGCTCAGCAGCCTGATTACTCCACGCTTTCGTGCTGCTTCTATAAAGCCGTCAGCATCTTCGACTCCATGGTTGTTGGTGAGAATGTCCTTGATGTTTCGTTCCGAGAGCGGATCGAGCCGAATCACCGCGATGGTGCCGTCGGGCGAGACGTCCTGCAACGCTTCCTTATCTGTTGCCGCCATCCAGTCGGCCCACCGGCATGACAGCCGGAAGGGCGGGTATCCTAATCTGCTCAGTTTCCTCCGGATTTCGTCTAGGGGCGTCCGACCGTCCGTCGTTCCGGCACGTGACTCGTCGAGACCATCGAGGAAGAGCGTTGTATCCTTCCACTCCGGTCTATCATCGAAGGTGCGAAAGTTCCGAACCGTGACATACGTGCCTCCCTGGCTCGCTGCTTCAGCCTTGAAAGCCGTGGTTTTGCCAGCGCCCGGTTCGGCGATCAGCACGTACGCCGCTGAATTCGCGTAGCTGGTCAATGGCGTCGGACGATCCCTCGCCTCTCGCGGTGCCTGGCTGTCGTCAACCACTGTGCATGTCCTCGGGGCGACATAGGTCATAGGAATGTCCTTAGTTCTGCTCAGATGGCTAGATTCTCGAAAGTCAGTCCGCGATGATTTTCTTGAGTCTGACCTGGGACATAAGCTCATACCTGCTGTCGCGAAGGATGTGTTTCTCGCGGATGGCGTGGGTCTCCAGGTTCTTGTCGTCGCGCTCGGTTTTGCTGACCCGGGCGTTGCCGTAGGTTACCGGGACCATCAGGCCAACCTCGCAAAAGGCCCCTTATGTCCAATTTCGGCAGTTCGCTCACGTAGTTTTGCGGGTTGCTCTCGATGGAAGCTGGCAGATTGGGGCTAACTCGACTAGCTTGCTTCTGGGGATACCACTTGGGCTCTCTCCAATTTCTGGCGAACCTGACGGAATTATTGTCGGAGTTCACGGACCGCCTGGAGCTTTTCATCCCTAGTCAGTAGGTGTCCCAGGCGTCAAGCCTGATGCTGTCAGAGGGTCATTGTCCCGTCCGCCAGATGCGGAGTGAGCTGGAGCTTGCCTCTCATCTTGTCGTACAGCAGCCGGCAACGGTCGATCACGTCCCTGCCCAGTAGAGACGGCAGGTTTCTGTTGCTCCGGTCGGGCAGCGCCACTGCCAGTTCTGTCTGGAAGTAGACCAGTCTAGTCTTTCGCCAAGGCCAGGGCCTCTCTTGGAATGCGATGAAGGCTGGTACCGTGGCTGAGCTGGTTGTGCCTCCGATTCCCCTGCTTGTGCCCGTCGGGCTCAGGTTCTGTGTCCTTATTCCGAGTATCCTCGCCCCGGCGGGCTGGATGAAGGTGTTGTCAGCGCCGGTGTCCAGCAGCAGCGCGGTCGCCTCCGGGGCCGACTGCAGGCCGGGGACCACCACGTAGGCCCGGACATACGGGCGCCCGGCAGGGTCGAAGTACCCTTCGATCATAGGATCAACGCTCCGCCCTCCGGGTCGATGTACCGGACTAGGTATCCGTTCCTATTGCTTCCGGAGTCGCCAATTAGTTCAAACAGCCTTTCTAGGGCTTGTTCTTCGTCTTCTTCCGAGGAGTCCTCGGGGACCGGGACGTTGGCTATCATGCCGTCAGGCCCCATGGCGATCCAGTGTCGTGGGTACTGTTCCAGGATGCGGCTGTACTCCTTGTCCAGCTGGTCGTTGGCTAAGCGCAGGCCGTCAAAGGCTGCCTGTACTGCCTTGGGCCCCCCGGCCAGGGCCACTGCTTGCATGAAGTCATCCTTGGTGAGTGCCTGAGCGGTATTTTCCTCGTTCATCTTCTCCTCCGGTGGGCGGGAAGCCTGTTTAGTCTGCTTTTGGTTATTCGGGAGTTGGGACCTGTTCCTTTTCCAATTATACAGAGCGAATCAGCACGTTCCTCGAGTTCATGATGAGAAAGGCCCAGCTCTAGCTGGGTCTTCCTGTTGGAGGCCCTGCACAATGAATGGTTGCAATTCCTATGCCTAGTTCTGCCTTTCCGGCCCCAGCTGCGGTGTCTTCAGTCTGGTTCCCCGGAGATTGCCGGGCTTGGCCTTCTTTCGTCGAGGCCATTCCTGGTTCACTTCCCGGTGTCGTTCATTTCTAGCGTGCTGACGCACGAGCCTTTTCGACTGAGCGTCCACTGCCAGCATGGCGCCGTCTAGGGCCATGGCGCCCAGATTGCTGAATCCTAGGAGGTCGACGATTCTGACATCAGCACGCCCGCACAACAAACAGGCATTTTAGGGCCGCGAAAGGTCCTTTATGGTTAGCCGGATCACAGATGCCCGTGGTCGCCATGTGAGGCTATCGAGGCATCGTTGCGAGTATGTGGACCAGATGAACAGAAGCAGACACAAGTTCCGCTATCAGCGAGGCATCTTTCGTAGTGGCACTTCGATCATGGAGAACCGCGCTCGTTGCTGACACAACCCCGCGGACCGCTCTCCGAAGGGCTTCGTTTCCTCTGCCAGGTAGTGCCTTCCCGATGTAGACATCGAGTAACCGGCCCGCGTCGGTATCGCTGGGAGTCTGTCCGTCTTCGCCGATGGCTTCGGCCGGATCAATGACGGCTTGGGCGAGAGAGATCATCACCTCCCGGCCAAGATGACCAACCGACTGGTACCCTTCTTCTGACTCGGCGCGGGCGAGCTGGTCTCGCATTGCGGTGACCTGTCTGTCCACCTTCTCCCACAAGGTTGGTTCGGGAGCCACCCTTACGAAGCTGACAGGCCTGGCGCTATATAAAGGCTTGCTCGATATCCTGTCTGTTTCGACGAGGTGAAAACTATCCCGCTCAAGCGACCGGTTAATGGAGGCTACTAATTCCAACGCCTCTGTTTCGTCGGGTACGACCAACGGGTGGACGAGCTCCTCTAGGAACTTTAGGAAATCGTCGTCGGGTCCGCTAGATAGTTTCAGGCGCTCCAAAAGTAGGTGCGAATCGTCCCAGTCTCCAAAGCCCACGTGCGTTCCAATATCGGCGGTGGCGGTCGTATAGCGGCGATCTTCCGAAGGCATTGCATCGAGAGGCCAGACACGCTTCAGGAAATCCATGTATCCGAGTCGCCCATGGTATGGCACGTCGCGCAGGACGAGCATGTCGACAATGCCTCTGCGTGTGCCCTCACGGATTGAATTTCGGCGCAATTCCAACGATAGCTCCTACCCAGTCTAGTTATTCAGCCGTCCCGTATCCTAAGTAACTATCTCAAATTAGCGAGGCTCCATTGACGGCGGTACCAGATAAGGGCACATGCCAGTTGGAGCAGACCCAGGTAATTCGATGGCTTCTTGTCGTAGCGCACCAGTATCGCCCGGCACTTGGACAGCCAGCCCAGGGTCCGTTCCACCACCCACCGCCGCGCTGGGTGGGTCTTCTCGCCAGATTGGTCCAATTTCTCCTCGCCAATACGCCGGATCTGCGGCTGGTATCCGGCGTCGGCGACGGTTCGGTGGCCTGTGGGGTTGTCATACCCCTTGTCCAAGCACAGGTTCTGGACACCTTCCGGCCGCTCCACCACTATGCTCTCCAGCGTCGGCCTGAGCAGTTTCGTGTCGTGGACATTAGCTCCGGCCACCACCACGCTCAGTGGCCCGCCGGCCCCGTCGACCAAGATGCTTTTCTTGCTCCCAGCCTTGCCCCAGTCCGTGGGATTGCGTCCAATGGCGCCCCCCCAAAACGCGCCTTTCCCATGGAGCAATCGGCGGACTGCCATTCCCAATCTACGCCGTCCAACTCCCGGCATTTTTCGATCAGGGCGGCCCAGATACCCTCAATCACCCCACGCTCGACCCAACGCTGGAAGGTCCGGTGGATGGTGCTGTCATCCCCCAACTCCTTGGGCAAGTGGTTCCATTGGCAGGAGCTACGCATACGGAAGATGACGCCCTCCAGCATCTTCCGCTGGTTCACCCGCTTGCGCCCCTTCGCCTTGGGGGGGTCCAACTCCAAAATCACCGGTTCAATTCGCTGCCACAGATCATCCGGTATTTCCCAGATCGTTGGCAGGGACTCGCTCTTTCCCATCATCTACCACCACACAGGTTTCCCCTATCTTACCCCGACCGCCTTTGGATTCTCCTTCTCAGACCAATACCATTTTGAGATAGTCACTAAAGGCCCTGCCTCGCGGTGGAGACCTGGACGGGCTGACCGTCCTGACGGTATGGTCTTCTGGCATTAGATCGTGCCCATCAACCCCATATTTACAAATGACCCGGTAACGTTTGGGAAAACGGCCGCGCTCAACAAACGGGCGTTTTTTTGGCCACCCTGCGGACGCCGGATTCTCCAGCTTCGGTGAACCGGCCAACAAATATGGCTCACAACCTGGCCACCCATTCGTGATGCGCGCCGGCTAGCTCCACGTAGCGCTGTGTGTCCTTGAGGGACTGGTGGCCCAGCCACTTCTGTAGCACCGGAATGGGAACGCCTTTCAGCACGCAGTTGCGGCCGTAGGTGTGCCGGAAGGCGTGGGGGTGGGCCCGCTTCGGATCGATCCCCACCTGAAGGGCCGTTTCTTTCATCACCTGGCTCAGGCGCCATCTCGACATGTCCAACATCGGCCGTTGCCGGTCCTTGTTGTGGAATGACGCCAGGTCGTGCAGGCTCTCGACCAGGTCGGCCGGCACAGGGACCTCCCGGCCCTTGCGTGCCTTGTTGCCGGGCGAGTCGGCCCGCACCACGATGATCGGCGGGTCCTGGTCCAGGCGCAGGTCCACGCGCCTCAGCGCCAGCGCCTCGGAAACTCGCAGGCCGGTCTTGAGCATGACCCGGAAGGCCATGCGCGTCGGGTAGCTGGGGGCGGCCTGCACCAGGGCAGCCGCCTCTTCCGGCGTGAAGTAGTCAGGGATCTGCTGTACCTTGCGCGGCACTCAATCGCCTCACGGGGGATTTTCGCAACCTCTGGGCGGAGTATGCCAGTAACGACCGCCGTTCCGCAAGGCTGAACCGGGTCATTATCCCGGCGGGGATTTGCGCTTATCACGGATAAGCGCAAGAGCTACAGCGGGGCGTGTTTCGGGTCATTCAGATGTCTCTGGCGGCTCATTTGCCATGCGCGATAAATGCAGTTATGGTGCATGCTAGAATCGGGGCCGAAGGTTCGGAAATGCAGTAAAGGAGCAAGGGGTTGGACAAGGACGAAGGTCTGCGCACCCTGTTAAGGTGGTTCGGTTATCAGCCGTTCAGAGTGAGGAACATAACCGACGACAGGTTAAGGGAAATCGCGGAATTAGTTGGGGCTTTCACCCTCACGTCCCAAGGCACGCGCATCCAACTGGGCAAACGGCTTACGCAGATGGACGGCTACCAATGTGCCACGGTTCCTAATCTCGGCGCCACGCTGACCGTCGAGCATGCCGAAGGTTCAACGGCGGCGGTTTTCCAGATTCAGCACCGTTGATTTCCGGGGCTGTTAGACGGCGACGGTTTCGATTGGGAATTCCATCAAATTTTACCCAAGTTGAAGCCTATGTGAAGATTGCTAAACATACTCCGAGAATGACAACAGCGACGACGTTGAGGATTACCAAATTCATCTCGCTGATGGGTTGTTCCCCCGTGGCCTGCGCCAGTCGGTAAAGCCTTAGGTGAGACCCAAGGGCCCAAAAGCCACTGAAAGCGAAGTAGACTATCACTGCCCATAGCACTGCATCGGGCCATATATCTTGGTTGCCGACGGTTGCTATCAGGGAGCCGTGGATAGCCCCGGCGACCGACGCTGGAAATGAGAAGGTCTAGTGTGGTTTTCGCAGACCAAGATAATGGCCTACGACTGCCAGCGGTGCCACAATTACAATTACCAAAACCCAAGTGCCCATAAGGTTCTCTCTATACTAGGGGTTCCGGCCTCATTTCAGTGTCAGGGGCAGTCTCAAAAGAATTTCCGCTAGGTACACTGTCAATGGCTGTCGAAGTTCAGCGATTACCCGCCCGCGTGGTCCAATATAACTCCACCCATTACAGAATAGCTGGAGACCCCGGTTGATTTAGCTCTGGCAAGAAACTATAGTTTCCGCAGTGGCATCGTTGATGTCCTATCTCTGAGGAGAAATTTAGACTCTAATGAATGCCAGTATGCGGGAAGAGTACCAACGCGTCTTGGTGTGCTATCTAGACGAGAAATACGCTGATCGTGGAGTGAGCAAGGACTTGCAGGTGACATCCCTTACCGGTGTGTACCTCCCAGCGGACAGGGTTGTTGAGTTTCGCCGGCGTCTTTACTCCCTGCTCTCGGATATATTTCTCTATGACGCGACGGACTCACGAATACCACGCCTTGTTCCTTATCATGCCAGTGAGTTGTTTAGGGATGCCGAAAAGTCTGACGGCGCGGGAGTCATGGACGAGGATAGATTGGAATTCTTAAGGAAACTAGTAGTCCATCAGTGTTGAATTAAGGGATAGAGGGACTTGAGCTTGATGCGCGCGTCCTGGGTGGTGAAACGCCAGTTGGCCCGAATTGCGTTTTGGTTCCGCTGCCCTTGCCAAGCCTTGGTTTCCTGCTTCAATCTCTGCTGGTCCGGTATCCGGCGGTCCAGACACTGGCGCGCCAGCACTCCCAGTTCTATCTCGGCCATGTTCAGCCAACTGCCGTGCTTGGGCGTGTAGTGGATTTCCAGCTTTTCTGCAATGCGTCTCGCCTCGGCAGGCTCGAAGGCCTCGTACAGGGACGAGAGGCGGTGCGTGTTCAGATTGTCCATCACCAAGACTATCCGGCCTTTGTCCGGGTAGTCCACATCCACCAGTTGTCGCACCACCCGGGCCCAGTCAGCCTTGGTTCGCTGGTCCGTCACCTCCACCCGCCGCCACCCCTCCAAGGGCGCGAACAGCATGAACAGGTTGCTCACCCCGTTGCGCTCGTATTCGTAATCGTAGGCCATGGCAGTCCCCGGACGCGGCGGCAAGGGGCTGCGGGTCTCCCTCACCTGTTGCTTGCTGGTCTCGTCCAGGCACACCAGCACCTCGTTGTCCTCGAACTGACGGTGATACACCTCCAGCACGTCCTCCATGGCACAGACGAACTCGGCATTGGCCTTGGGCGGGATGCACCAGCACTCCTTCAGCCAAGGCTTGAGTTCGTTTTTTTCAGCGTTTGGCGCACCGTCTCGGGGCTGATGCTATCCACTATCTCACATTGCACCAGCCGGTCAGCCAGCAGTTGCAGCGTCCAACCGGCACGGCCCTCCGGCGGTTCGCTACAAGCGAGGTGAGTCAGGTGGGCCTCTCCTTGGCCGTCCAGCTTCCTCGGGCGGCGGTTGACCTGCTCCCTGCGTCCCAAGGCTGCCTCCACTCCCTCCTCAACACAGCGGCGGCGCACCCGTCCCACCGTGGCGTCCCCCACCCTCAGGACCCGGGCTATTTCCTCGTCCTTCATCGCCCCGCGCTCTTGATTTTCATCGCTGAGCAGCATAATGCGGGCGTGGGTCTGTTTATATGCTGCCGTCCGTCCCCGGGACACCAGTCCCTTCAGTTCCTGTTGCTCCTCTACACTCAGACTGACCCGGTACCTCTTCGCTGGCATCCCCATCCTCCCAACATCACCTTAGCTTTTGACGTGTCCCGGCAATACCACAGCTAATTATCTATCAATCCTACGCTGTTGCACTACTAAACTAAAGCCAAGGTGAAATGTGCATATTGCTAGACCGCACTGCCGGTGGCGGCCCAGTTGGAGTCAAAGGGTAATATCAGGAGCCGTGGAGTGCTTTCGGTTGTCTTCAAGATCCTGAAATGTGCATCCCATCTTGGTATTGGTTTAGGTTTTCCAGCCACCCCCTCAGCTACAAGATGGGGGGGTTTCCGGCCACCCGCCACTGTCGGGGGTCAGGTGACCTGCGACCGGTTGCTGTGATACTAAACCAAAGCCAAGGTGGGATGTGCATTTGCCGGAGGCTGAGAATCGGTCCGGGAGGCTCGCAGGAGCGCCTCACCCCGTGACTGCAAGACTGTTCGGCACCGCCGTCTCACCTCGTCTTTGCGGCTGGCCAGTCCGGCAAGGAATTTGCCGACCTTTTCCTGCACCGCCTCCCTGCTTCCCAAGCACAGATTGCCGGTGGCCTCCTCTCTCGCCCAACCCCAGATCGCCTCATCCCCGTTGAAGTCCGGGCTGTACCCCGGCAGGTTCACCAACCTCAACTCCAGCCCAGGCGTCCTGAGGTACTCCCGCATCGCCTCCCCACGGTGGGCCGGGGCGTTGTCCCAGATGACCCGCATCGGCTCAGGGTGTTTTCCCCTCAGTTGCTTCAGGAAGTCAACCGAGGTCCCGGCGTTGCTGTTCCCCTGCAACTCCATCCACTCCACCTCACCAGTCTCCAGGCACACCGCCGAATAATAGCTGGCCTTCTCCCCATACCGCGGACTGGTCGAGTCCACCAGAGCAGCCTCTCCTCTCAGCACCCACTTGCCCCGCAACTCTGCATCGGCCCGGAAGTGGGCCTCATCGGCGAAGAATATCCTGGCTCCGGTCCGTTGGGCCTCCTCCCTCAGGGCGGCATACTCCGCCACGAAGGCCTCCCGCTTGCCCTCATCCGCCTTGAGCAGACGCTTCTTGGGCCGCTTGAAGGCAAATCCCAACCGGTGCAGCCAGTTCAGACAACTGCTGCGGCTCAAACTGACCCCGAACCGTCCCAAGACAAACTGCCGGACTCCTTTCCAATACCAGTTGGCCAGTTCGATGCCCGCCTCAGCGGGCGGTTGCCCTACCGCCCCTTTCAACTCCGCCTGCTGCGTCTCGTCAAGGACGGGGGGGAACCACCGGTCTGCTCAAATATCAAGGCCGCTGGCCCTCCCTCGCCGAAAACCGAAGCCCACCGTCCTATGGTGTGGGGGTCCCGCTCCAGCGCCTCCGCCGTGGCCGTTGCTGTCCAGCCCTGCGCCAAGAGCCAGATGGCGTACCACCGCTCCCGCTCCCTGGGTGTGGGCGCCAGAATCATCCGCCGGCGCAAATCCTTGACCCCCATCTGCCATTGTTCCAGAGACCGGTCTATCTCCCTCACACCCATCACCAACCCCCCGCTACTCCTGAGACCGGCTAACCCAGTTCCCTCACAAATTTACCCTATGCGTCTGCGTATTTCACCTTGGCTTTGGTTTAGGTAGCGTCATTTCTACTTGACGGGACCGGTTCAGGCACAGAACGATAATTACAATGTGAATTGCCGCTGTTCTCGTGGAAGCTGGACGCGGCGACCCTTGGTACTCCCGATACCGTCGCCTGGATTGACTCACATTCTACCAAAAGCCGATGCGGCTTCATCTTGCTTTAGTTCAGGTAGGCTTGGCTTCCGCCCCCTCCCCCACCGGCATCCAGTAGCCCACCCGGGACTCGGTGATGACGTACCGGGGATTGCGGGCGTCCTCGCCCAGCTTGCCGCGCAGCTTGGCCACCAGCGTGCGCATGGGACTCAGGCTGGCGTCGCTCTTCTCCCCCCAGACCTTCTCCAGCAGGTGCTCGTAGGTCAGCACCTTTCCGGCGTTGACCGACAGCTCCGCCAGCAGCCGGTACTCCATGGTGGTCATCTGCAACTGCCGGCCGGAAACGCTCGCCCGGCGCGCGGGGTAGTTGATGGTCAGGTCGCCCAGGACGTAGGGCTCCAACGGCTCGGCCACCTCCCTTCGGCGCACCGCCGACGCCATCCTGGCCGTGAGCTCCGTGGGCGAGAAGGGCTTGACCAGGCAGTCCACGGCCCCCATCTCGAAGGCCCGGGCGATGGTCTCCTCCCGCCCGTAGGCGGAGATGAAGATCACCGGCACGTCGGCGATCCTCAGGATGGCCTGCATCAGGTCGATGCCGTCGGCGCCGGGCAGCACCAGGTCCAGCAGCGCCAGCTTGGGCCGTTCCAGCTCCATGAGACGGACCGCCTCCTGCGGATCGCCGGTCAGAAGAGGCTGGCAGCCCGCCCCGGCCAGGGTGTCCCGGACGTAGCGCAGGGCCTGGGGGTCGTCGTCCACCACCAGCACCAACACCCGTTCCTCCGGCTCCCGTCCTTCCTGCTCCGGGGAGCGCCTTGAAACCGACGGCCCGCTCCCGGCTCCCTCCACCGTGGGCAGGGTGAAGGTAAAGCGGGTCCCCCGGTCCGGCCCGTCGCTCTCGGCCCGGATGCGTCAGCCGTGGGCCTCCACGATGCCCTTTCAGATGGCCAGGCCCGGCCCGGTGACGGCCGCGGTTTCGCCGCCAGGCGGTCGGCGGTGATAACATTCGAGTATCCCACTTGGCAGGGAGGTCAACGCCATGAACGCCTCTCACGCAACGTTAGCCCATGTTTCCGACCTGGTGCGTATGGAGCTCGCCGGCTACCTGTCCGACGCTTTCGTCATCGCCGACGCGACCTCGGAACTTCTGCCGGGTCCCGACGGCGACGACTACATCAGGACCACCGTCATCTTCGAGGACGACCATCCCGAACTTGACGCCCACGCGCTGAACAAGTTTTCCACCAACATTGGCCCATTGTGCCGGGCGCGGGGCTTCGACCGGCCCACCATCGCCTACGCCAACAGAAGCGAGATCCCGGCATGACCTCCGGCGCCGCCCAGCCGCCCTTTCAATCACCGACGCCCATCAGTTGGACCGAACTCATAGCCGTTGAACGGGCCAGGCTGGTTCCCCAGCCTCCGGCCAATCAACCCGCTCCGGCGGCAGTACGGCGAGCCATCAGCGACGCTTACTATGCCGCGTTCCATGCCCTTACCGCCAGCAACGCCGACGCGCTGACCGGCGCCGTCCACGACCAACTGACTTCCGACGCCTGGATTCGGGCCTACCGGGGCTTGGACCACAACCAAACGCCCCAAGCTGGAGCTCTTCACCGGAGTCATTGACCACATCCTGGAAGAGGATCATCAGGTCCCCAAGAAGCAGCGCCACACCGCCAAGCGCATCTTCGACACGACCACCGGACAGGGTCAGTAGCCGATCCCAGCACGAAGTAGGCAGCCACCCTCGACTGTGAGGCAACCCATAGGCAACTTCAAACGGAATAGCAGGCCGCGAAGCAAAGGTCAATCAAAGGGGACATCGCCTGAGCCTTCCAGCGGGCTTGGCACATACATAGTTATCCTGTTATTTCTAGTCGCCCTCATCTGGGGCTACAGCAAAGTAACAGGGTAACGCAACCCCAACACAGCGGGGTAGGGTGGGCCCAGAATTTCGGCCCTTCCGCACTTTTGGCGAATAGAATCAAAACCGACCCAAAATAGTGAAGCGTGGGTAACCGGTAGTCATAGCGTTACCTGAGCGAGGCCTGCTAGCGCAGCACCCACCTGATTTGGCCATTCCCGGTCTCCATTCCCCAATCTTCACCAAATGCTCGGAAGAGCCAACCGACGGGGTCCGCCTCAACCCCCCGGTCACCGTCAAGGCCATCGCCACGATCATCATAGTCTCTGGAATCGTGACCTTTTCTTTCCCCCAACAAGAGGGCGCATGCGTGGCCTCCGTCACTTCCTGTCGTCCGTCGAAACATTAAACTCCATATCTATAATCTTTTCGTGGAGCAATTCGGGGCGCATGGCCTCACAGATTGCTGCCATGTGTGATTTGAACTTAGTCAAGTGATGCCCTCGCTCCCTGAGCCATTTCTGATGAAGTATGTACCCTATACAATCCGGCAGCACACCAAGAGGGTCCCCCTTTTTGTAGGAAAGTACATCTCCGACCTGATCGAAGTCCACGGACATATTAGCCCCTAAGAATTCTCGATACCACATGTTGGAGTATGTATTCTCGTAGAAGATACGCCTCTGTGAAGCCGATCCGTCGTCTTCCATGCAGTAGAAGACCACAGTTTCTTCAGAACCTATGTAGCGCTCCGATTTCGAGTCGTGGTTGGTAGCAACACTAGAAGGCAAGAAACCATGGAATATCATTCCTAAGACATCTTTCTGGTGTGCAAAGAAGTCCTTTCCAAGATGAGATGACAACCTTTCCATACCATCGTTGCGGCGATAACCAAACCGAACTACATACAGGTCCATTTCATTGACAATTGAAACTAGTAGACTGTCACTGTTGTATTGACGGGTAAAGGGACCTCAGTTTGATGCGGGCGTCCTCGGTGGTGAAACGCCAGTGGGTACTTACTGCGTCGTGGTTTCGTTGGGTTTGCCAGGCCCCGGTTTCGTGTTTCAGGACGTCCTGGCTGGGTATCCGGCGATCCAGGCACTGGCTGGCCAGCACCGCCAACTCGCTCTCTACCATGTTCAGCCAGCTTCCGTGCTTCGGCGTGTAGTGTATCTCCAGCTTCTCCGCTATACGCCGCGCCTCTGCGGGATCGAACGCCTCGTACAGCGACGACGGATGGTGGGTGTTCAGGTTGTCCATCACCAGCACGATTCGCTCCTTCTTCGGGTAGTCCTCGTCCACCAGTTGCCGCACCACTGTCGATTTCCAGAGTCATTGACCCAGGGATTTACACGGTCATTGACCCACCCTGGGGCATGGTGATCTGAGTATTATCTGGTTGCGGTGTTCCGGTCAATCACCTCCTTCCCTGCCTGCGCCCAGCAGGGCACGGTGCGGCGACTGGCGCTCCCGGTAGCTGCTGCCTTCGATGACGATCTGGTAGCTGGCGTTGGCCAGCCGGTCCAGGGCGCTATTGCCCAGGATGGGGTCGTCGAAGAGACCCAGCCATTCGTCCACGGCACGATTGCTGGTGATGACGAAGCTGGACACCCGGTGCCGGTGGAGTATGAGCTCGTAGACATCGGCGGACTGCTGGGCGGTGAGCCGGTGCAGTCCCAGGTCGTCGAGGATGTCATTGCTCTACGATAACGTCCGCGTGAATTGCTCAGGGAAAATGTCCGTCTATGAAGGACGTGACATTGAACCAACGAGAACAGGCAAGACTCCAAGTGCTCAACAGCGTGATGGAATATCAACTTCCCAGGGCTCAGGCGGCCGAAATTCTGGGGATCAGCGAACGCCAGGTCCGGCGAATCCTGGCGGCCTACCGGAGGGATGGGGCTGCCGCACTGGTCCACGGCAACCGGGGCCGCAAGCCCCGCAACTCGGTCCCCGAGGATGTCGTTGCCACCACGGTCATCCTGGCCAGCGAGAAATACTTCGGGTTCAACCACAGCCACCTGGCCGAGGCCCTGGCAGAGCGGGAGGGCATTCAGCTGAGCCGGCAGACGGTAAGCCGTCTGCTCAACCGCCACGGCCTGACCAGTGCCAGGCGCCATCGTCCCCCCAAGCATCGTGTACGCCGGGAGCGTATGCCCCAGGAGGGTATGCTGCTGCAGATCGACGGCAGCCATCATCGCTGGCTGGAGGACAGAGGGCCCAGATTCGTATTGCTGCTGGCAGTGGACGACGCCACTGGCACGGCGGCCAATGCTCTCTTCCGACCCGAGGAGGACACTCGGGGCTACTTCCTGCTCATGGATGGGGTAATCCGACGCTACGGCATCCCCCTGGCTCTCTACGGTGATCGCCACGGGGTCTTCAAGTTCAACGGCAAGCCCCGGCATATCCCCCAACCGGTGGGCCCAACCCAGTTCACCCGGGCCATGGGGGAACTGGGCATCGAACAGATCTTTGCCCATTCGCCACAGGCCAAGGGACGCGTGGAACGCATGAACGGCACCTTCCAGGACCGGCTGGTCAGCGAACTCAGGCTGGTGGGAGCCGCCACCATCGACCAGGCCAACGCCGTGCTGCGGGACTTCCTGCCCCGTTTCAACTCTCAATTCCGAGTGCCTGCCCAGCAGTCCCCGGCCGCCTATCGTTCCTTGGCATCCTCCCTGCATCTGGAACGGATACTCTGCTTCAAACACCTGCGCCAGGTGGCCAGGGACAACACCGTCAAGTACCAGTTGCGCACCCTGCAGCTGCTTCCATCCCAGGACCGGCCCAGCTATGCCGGTGTCAAGGTGGAGGTGCTGGAGCAGAGCGACGGACAGCTCATGGTGCAGCACGAGGGGAAAGTGATCGCCCACCAGGAAGCTCCGCCAAAGGCGGGAGCGCTGCGGCCGCCCAGGGGGCACTGGCTCCTACTCCCGAACTGGCCCAGGTGGTCAGGAACCTGAGCCAGCATGGTCTCACCAGGTTGCAACTGCAGCGCCTGGCCGCTCTGGAAGCACCTGTCGACCAACCGATGAATGATGAGAACGGCTCCACCTCTTACACTCCGCCACCCAAGCAGGCAACGCCGCGCAAGCAGGCCCTGTGGAAAGCTGTCCACCACGCCAAGCTGCAAGGTGTCTCCCTGAGGGGCATCGCCAAGCAACTGGGTATTTCCAGAAACACGGTCAGGAAGTACGTCGACTTGCCAACTCCCCCCATCAACCGGACTCCCAGACTGACTACCCAATCAGTAACTCAGCACCATACCAACGGACATTTTCCCTGAGCACTTAGGCGGACATTTTCCCTGGACAACAACATCGAGGATGAGCAGATCGGGTGTCAGAAAGGACCGGAAAGTGCGCTCCAGCGAATTGTCCACTCTGGCTTGGGCCATTGTCCTGAAGTAGTCGTCGGCGTGGCTGAAGCGGACGGTGTGCCCCGCCCTGACGGCGGCGTATCCCAGGGCCTGGGCCAGGAAGCTCTTGCCAACTCCCGCCGGGCCCACCAGCAAGACATGCTCGTGCCTGTCCAGGAATTCCAGGGAGAAGGCGGCGTCCAGCAAGCGGCGGTCCAAGATGATCGAGGCCGACCAGTCGAAGTCCTCCAGCCGGCAGGTTTCCTGGAAGCCGGCGCTATGCAGCCGCATCTCGATGCGACGGTGAGCGCGGCGGTTGACCTCGTCGCTGAGGATGATCTCCAGGAAGGAGGCGTAGTCCAGCTGCTCCCTGCGGGCCAGGGCGATGCGCTCGGGCAGGGTGGCGGCCATGGGCCCCAGCTGGAGCCGCTTGAGCAAAGGTGTGAGATCGTTTGCGCGGGTCATGGCAGTCTCCTCATGCCGTATGGCGGCGATATTTGTCAGAATGGGCGAAGACTGAGCCGGGCCGGGCGAAGCGACCTGAGGTCAGCGGCATAGGCGGTTCGGGCATTGCATCCTCCTCCAGGGCCTGGACCAGGATGCGTTCCAGCCGGCGCACGTCTATGAGGTCGACCTCCAGTGATCGGCGACAGGCGGCATCGAGACGCTTCGCCGTGTAGCGTTCCCCGAGACGGAGCAGCTTGTGTCCCTGCCTGACCTTGGCCCATGGCAGTGGACCGTCGAACAGCCGCTCGGCAAACTCAGCCACCGCTGGGCCCAACTCGGTCGCGCTGCGCTTGATGTGGTCGGGCGCCCTGGTGGTGTAGGCGGAGAGGTGGGCCGGATAGTCCTCGGGGTCGGTGGCCCGGCCGCCTTTGGGCTGACGGACGTGGGTCTTGATCAGCCTGCCCCGGTGATAGATGTGCACCAGCTTGCTGTCCACTCGGATCTCCACCCGCTGACCGGGAGGACACAGAGCGGACGGTACCGAGTAGAGCGCCTGCAGGCACTGTATGTGGTGATCGGGATGCACCTTGGCGTTGCGCCAGTCCGCGATCTCGTAGGGCTCGCCGTCCCACGGGATCAGGGCTTGGCGCTCCTCGTCCTGAAAGACCACCAATGGTTTCCTGTGGGTGGTGCCGTGAATGCGGAGCCCCGCGACATCGCGGCACCAGCGCTGCGCTTCTACTCGGAGATGTGGCAGGCCATTGAAACTGCCGCCCTTGAAGAGGCGCTCCCGGACGTACTGGACGCCCCGCTCCACCTTGGGCTTGTCCTTGGGATGCCTGACTCTGGCCGTGTCGGCGATGAAACCGCGGCGCTGGGAGTATTCCAGGAATCCCCGGGTGAGGACGGGATGCAATGCGTCCGCTCCCGCCACCGCTGCCGGGAAATTGTCGATGACCAGATAGCGGGGGACGCCGCCGAAGAAGGCCCCGGCTGATTCCAGGCCAGCGATGACGTCCTCCAGCGTCTGGCCGAAGGTGGGCCAGACGAAGCAGTGCCGCGAGTATCCCAGCACCACGATCAGCGCCCACACCGCGCGGCGGTGTCCCGTGTCAGGATCTTGGATCAGACCCAGCCGGCCGAAGTCCACCTCCGCCACCTCGCCAGGCGGGGTGTCCCCCATCCGCACCGTGGTCCTGCTGCGCCTGCTCCAGTTCCGTTTCTGGATGAAGCGCCGCAGCGACTGGTACGACACCGGGCAGCCGCGACCCAACAGCAACTCATGAATGCGGGTCAACTGCAGCCGGTCGCCGGTGAGCCACTGGTAGACCTGGTCGGCCCACGGGGCAAGCAGGTTCTCGCTGGGCGTCTCCGCCTGACGCGGGCCGGGCTGGCCGATGACCGCGAACCGGCAGAGCTGATCATCGGTGGGAACGGGCCCGTCCCTGGCGATGCCCTCGGCTTTCGCCGCAGTCAGGTACTTGCGCACCGTGTTCCGGGACAGGCCGGTGCCTGATGCGATCCGGCGGTATCCCTCACCAGCCTGCCAGCGCCGGATGATTTCCTGTGTATCCACTCTGGTAACCTCCCGGTACGCCATCGCCACACCTCAATCTCTGAAGTGCAACAATGGTCGCCCCTCCGGCTCCCAGGGTGGGTCATAGACCCTGTCAATTTTCCGTTTTACCGGGTCAAAGATCCTGGCAATTCACACCCACCCCCGTCCAGTCGGTCCTGGTGCGCCGCTCCGTCACCTCCACCCGTCGCCTCCTGAGCCAGTCGAAGGGCCTCCAGGGGCGCGAAGAGCATGAACAGGTTGCTCACACCGTTGCGCCGGTACTCGTAATCGTAGGCCAGGGGTGCCCCGGGCCGGACTGGAAGGGGTGGGCGGGTCTCCTCCACCAACTGCTTGCTGGTCTCGTCCAAGCACACCAGCACCTCGTTGTCCTCGAACTGGCGGTGATATACAGGGCAATCGCGTTTTAACTGAGCAGGACTTTGAGGAGGTAATCGTCCCTCCAGCCAGCCTGCAGGCGTTTGCCCTGGATGCCCACTTTCAGGCTGGTTTCCCGCTTCAGCTGGTTGTGGGCTATCTGCCGCAGCGTTGCCATGTTCTGGGGGCTGTGGTCTTTGCGCATCCGGCTCTGGTCTTGACGGAAGGTGACATCCAGGCTCCAGTGCAGCGAGTTCTCAATGCTCCAGTGTGCCCGCGCCGCCCGCAACATCTGCTCAGCCGGTCCTGCCAGGCTGCTGATGTAATACCGGGAGTGCACCGTGGCCCCTGTATCAGTCTCACGCCGGCCCACCACCTTCATCACCGACCGCAACCCGGGCCACTCCTTCCCGGTGCTCAGGTACTCCAGGCAGGCTGGGTCGCTGATCACCCAGCATTCCCGCCGCTCTATCCGCCCGTGCCCCTTGTTCAGAGTGGTGGCATAGTCGTGGGGAACTCCATCGAATCCCCACTCCTCCCCACCCTCAAACAGGTCCCGGATGTCCTGGTGGAGCCGCCCCTAGTTCTCCTTGACCGCCAGGAGATAGTCGGCCTCCCGGTCCAGAATCCCCTGAGCAATTTCCTTCTGGCAGCCCATGGCGTCTATGGTTACGATGCATCCACTCAAGTTCAGCAGTTCCAGCAACCGGGGAATGGCAGTGATTTCGTTGGACTTCTCCTCCGTCTTTACCTGCCCCAAGGTTAGCGTGTTGGCAGAGGCCCAGGCGCTGACCAGATGAATGGCCCCCTTGCCCGCTACCTTGTCGTGGGAACGGAGCACCGTCTTGCCGTCGATGGCCACCACCTCTCCGGGCAGCAACTCGGCCACTGACCGGCTCCATTCCATGAAGCATTCCTGGAAGCGGTCCGGGTCCAGGCGGGAGAACACGTCGCCGAAAGTGTCGTGGGACGGTATTCCGTGAGGAAGGTCCAGGAAAGTGCCAAACCAGTCCTCCTTGCTCTTGCCGAACATCTCGACGTGAACCCACGAGTCGGCACCGCAGATAACGGCGCAGATGGCTATGGTGATGATGTCCAGCAATTGGTGCCGCTTGCACCGGTCAATCCTGGGATCCTCCAGCCCCCCAAAACTCTCCACGATAGACACACCCTTCCCTTGCTCCATGGCTCCCCACATCCTCCCCCACAACGTCGGTCTCTCAACGCCCCAAGTCTATCAACTATAACGCGATTGCCCTCAGGACGATTGCAAAGTCGGGCAAGAGGGTTTACAAAGAGAGGGAGACGAGAGATGGGAGTGTGTGGATATGGGTGCGGAGGAATCTCTATTCCAGTGCTTGGAGCAGGTGCAGGACCCTCGTAGGGCCAGGGGAGTGCGCCATCCCTTTCAGGCGATACTGCGTCTGACTCTGCTGGGCTTGGTCTGCGGTCAGACCACGATGGCCCACATCGCGTTGTTCGCCAAGATGCACTGGCCGGTGCTGAGAGAGCCGTTGGGGTTTCTCAGGGACGATCCTCCTCACGCCACCACCATTTCGCGCACCTTGGCTGGGGTGCCCTGTGAGCAGTTGCAGGGGGCCCTGACCGGCTGGGTGGCCCGCGTGGCGGCGGACCAGGAGTTGGACGCCTCGGTGGACGGCAAGTGGGCCAAGCAGTCGGAGGACGCCCAAGGCAATCCCCTGGTGATGGTGAACGTGCTAGCCCATGACCTGAAGCTGTGCCTGGCCCAGTGGCCGGCGTCGGAGAAGCGTTACGAGCCCAGGGTGTTGCGGGAGCAACTGGGCCGGCTGTTCGAGGATTATCCCGGCCTGCGGCTGCTGACCATGGACGCCCTGTACGCGGAGCGGGACCTGTGCCAGGCCATAGTCGACCACGGACGGGACTATCTGGTGCGGGTCAAGGGAAACCAGCCGACGGTGCTGGCGGCGCTGGCCGACGGGTTTGCCCCAGAGGAACTGGGGGAGCCACAGGCGGAGACCCTGGAAAAAAAGCGGGTGTGATCGAGAGGCGGCGGATCTGGACCGATGACCTGCTGGCCGGCTACGTCCGGGATGAACTGGGGTTTCCCGGGGCGAGGCAGGGGGCCATGGTGGAGAAGGAGAGGGTGAATATAGCCACTGGGGAGGTTGGCCGGGAGTGCTGGTACCTGCTGACCAGCCTAAGTTCCCGGCGCTGCGGACCAAAGGAACTGCTTAAATTGTTCCGCCAGCACTGGAGTGTTGAGAACAGCCTGCATCACGTGAAGGACCGCAGTTGGGATGAGGACGTCCACACGCTGCGGCGTCCGGGGTTGGGCGAGGTATTCGCCACCCTGGTGAACACCGGGCTGAACGCCCTGCGCCTGGACGGATGGTTCCCCTCCCGGATGTCCATGCCCCTGCGAGCCAAAAGCTGCGCCTTCCGCCCCATCCAGACCATCGCCCGCCTCTATGGCCGTGCCACCTGACTTTGCAATCGTCCTGCGATTGCCCTGACGAGGGATTGACGAAGCGCCACCCATATGCTAGCTTGGGCCTGAGTTCCACCCCGCCCGCTGGACCGTGGCCCCGGCCATGTCCCTGGGCGGGTGTTTTTTTATGCGCGCTATCGTACTCATAGACGGTCAAAACCTCTATCACCTGGCGCGGAGGGCTTGGGCCTCCGGCCCGCAGTCTCCGTATGCTTGGCCGAGCTACGACGTTGAGAAGCTGGCGGATGCCTTGGTCGCTGGAACGCCCGGACGCTCCCTTGTAGAGACTCGCTTCTACACGGGCGTCCCAGATCCGGCCTCCGGCCCTTCTCAGCTGTTCTGGCACGGCTTCTGGTCGAACAAAATCAGGTATTTGAGGAGCCGGGGCGTGTACGTCTATCGGGGCAGGGTGAACGCCGGAGGGCAGGAGAAGGGCGTGGATGTCAGCCTGGCCCTGGACCTGGTGAGATCCACCTACGACCGGCAGTTTGAAGTCGCCATCATCGTGAGTCAGGACTGGGACTTCGGGCCTGCGGTGCGCCTGGCGAAGGAGATCGCCCAAGCGCAGGACCGCAGGCTCGTCTTCGAGTCCAGCTTCCCGGTCGGACCTGGAAGCCTTTCGCGGAGAGGGGTTCCGGGAACTACCTGGGTTCCGATAAACCAGGAGACCTACGACGCTTGCCGCGATCCGAGAGACTACCGCCCAAGCAGGCAGTGAACAGCCCGACATTGAGATAGTCTGCCACTTTGATATGGCAGGGGCAATTTGGGAGACCTTACAGCAGGGTCTTTTAATTCTCCCTCTCCCTTGAGGGAGAGGGCTGGGGTGAGGGTGAAGGCATGGCCAACAGCAGCTTTGAAAGAAACCTGGGAACGCCCCCACCCTAACCCTCCCCCAGAGGGAGAGGGAACTTTTAAAAGACCCTGGACCTTACAGAGCCTCGGCCACAGCTTGAAGACGGTTCTGTTTACCGTCAAAACAGGCGCATCTGAGAAGGATGGGTATGTCCCTGTGATCTTACATGCTGGCATCCAGATTAACCGCCCACGAGTAGTGCAGTTTTCCGTTGCTATTGTGTCTTTCGGATGGAAGTTACTACGTTCACTATTGCTCCAATCGGGGTCATGGAAGCCAGCGGCTTGCTAGGAATCAGTCTCAGCGCCCCTTGCCGCCGCGTGATGGATAGGACATAGGCTCCGTTGTTCTCAAAAGCGCCCAACCATAATCCGAGTGACCTTTCGTGTTCGGCAAACGAGCTCACGCATTTCGGTATCGGGGAGCATCAGGACCAAGGAGCAGCTCAAGCGGAGTAGTCTAGACCGGACGCCGTAAGCGCGTGCAAGGAGCCGCCTGATGCCTGTCACCGACTTGCTCAGCCGTGGGAACAAACACACGGCAAAGGTGTTGCCACCGGCCGTTGCCGGTGTCGTCGCCGCACTCGTTGCCTATTACGCGATGGAAGTAGGAGGGGTCTGGAAGTCGCCGGGCGTCGGTTGGGGCGGCTTCATTCCAGGTTGGCTATTCGGGACATGCTTCACAATACTCGCATCCGTATGCTTCGCGTACCTATGCTGTCGGAAAGCCCTTCAGTATCCAGCCACAGCCAACATAGCTGCCATTACAGGTACCGCAACCATACTGGCACTGACGTGGTGGCCGACGCGACAGTGCGACATCGTGGGCGGTGTGGCGGCTGGACTTACCGGCGCCGGCATGGTGGCCGCTGTGGCAGCGGTCGTCAGTTTTCAGGCCCGAAGAGCGCGCTGGAATCCAGTCACCGACAGAGACGACAGCATTGACCAGTCTGACTCCAACCCGGATGAGGAGTGGGTAGGGATAGTCCCATTTGTGCAGATTGTCTTGGCGCTGATAATGGTTCTGGTCGCCTACTTGGCGATGACAAACGATGACTTGTCCGGATCCCGTACAAAACTACTGGCATTCGCTGGCATCGGAATTACAGCGGCATCGTCAATATCCCCAAAGCTGAACCTAAAGACCATCTTGGCTGCGGGCGGGGCAGTCATATCAATTATTGGGGCGTATATTGAAGCGGACCAAGCTCTCACTGCGAGCAACAGCGAGATTGGGATTTGGACGATATTGATCGCTGCCGGCATAGTCACAGGCATATTGATCAAGGACCTGGCATTTCA
Source organism: Dehalococcoidia bacterium (assembly GCA_965261355.1). Taxonomy (GTDB): domain Bacteria; phylum Chloroflexota; class Dehalococcoidia; order Lucifugimonadales; family UBA3495; genus VXOI01. The sequence continues at coordinate 3,155,138 of OZ253464.1, forward strand.
TTCCCACATCGCGATTCAGGTTACTATTGGGTCTATCTTAGCGGGGGTGGCGGCAGCATCAATCTCTTCTCTTGCAGCTTTGATACCCGCCGTTTTCATATCGCTCGGATGTGACCTGCCAGACACATGGGGAGTGGTGTCGTTGTTGGTTGCCGTTTTGGCGGGATTGGTCGTCGGCCTCGGAACAATGGTCGGCACTGCCGCTATTGCAATTCGTACCAAGCGGACAACGCGAGCCGACCGGTCCGCCTCTCGCAGATGGCTGCCCTGAAAATCCCCTTATCCCGTGAATCCAGATTCTGACCGGTTCCGTTTGAATCCGGTTGATTGACGGTGATAGCATCGCCGGCGTGAGAGCTTTACCGTTATCGCCAGGAGGCCCGGACCCGGTTTCCCGCACAGTTTCAGCAATGCCTTGCGTCGGGTACAGAAAGCTGGGTTGGCCCATCCCCCGGTTCTGATGTTCTGATGTCACCACTTGGCAGGACGACAGCACGTCGGCGTGGCCCTTGTCTCTCAGCGAGAGACGCACCGAAGACCCGGTTGCATCGACCGAGCCGCCTGATTCGTCCAGTTGAACAGCCAGGACTCGGCGGTGCCGCAGACAGGGTAGTCAGAGCGGACCACTCTACCCGCGATGGGCGAGCATTTGCGCAGATAGTGCCCCGACTGTTTAACGTCAACTACTTTTGCCGGTTGGCGTCGATTATTCTTGCCGGTTCACCTCCTTATCCTGCCCCCGCTGCTGGGCCACTCCGGTCCGGTAGCTGGGGACGTTGAATTCCAGGATGACCGAGTGATGGATCACCCGGTCGATGGCGGCCGCGGTGGCCATGGGGTTGGCGAAGATGTGCTCCCACTGGGAGAAGACCAGGTTGGAGGTGATGCCCAGGGACCGGCGCTCGTAGCGTTCTGCGATGAGGGTGAAGAGCAGCTCCGACTCCTCGGCCCCCTGGGGCAGGTAGCCCAGGTCGTCCAGCAGCAGGAAGTCGTAGCTGTCGAGCTTCCGTAGTTGTCGCGGCAGGGCCAGGTCCCGCTTGGCTGCCAGCAGATCCTGCACCAGCCGGTAGGCCGGGGCGAAGAGCACCGACCTGCCCGACTCCACCAGCCGGTGGCCCAAGGCGCACAGGGCGTGTGTTTTCCCGGTGCCGGGAAGACCGAAGGCCAGGACGTTGACGCCGCGGTCGACGAAGCTGCCGTCGGCCAGTTCCCCCAGTTGCTGTCTGAGAGACAGAGGCACCCGGTCGTGCTCGAAGGTTTCCCAGGTCTTGCCCGCCGGCAGCCTGGACGCGGTGCGCAGCCTGCTGATGCGCCGCTGCCTGCGGTCCTCGGCCTCCTGCTCCAGTACTTCCAGGAGAGTCTCCAGGGCGTCTCCGTGGCCGGCTGCAGTGAAGCGGGACACCGACTGCGCACCCATGGTGGGCAGCCGGAACTGGTGGCACAGCTCCCCGATCCGCTCCTGTATGGCCACTGTGTCCGTCATCAGGGTGTCATTAGTCAGGGTGTCCAGCATCAGGCCACCTCCGCCAGCAGGGAGTCGTAGACCCTCAGGTCCGGCGTCCCGGGCAGGCTGAGTGCCGGCGCTTGCAGCGGCGCGGGACTGGCCAGCTCCCTGACTGCGGCGTAGTCGAAGGGTCCGCCCGCCTCCAAGAGCAGGGCCAGGGCGCTGTCCACCGTGGTCTCCATGGTCATCGCCGCCAGGTGCAGGATGCGCACGTACTCCACGTCGGCCCGCTCCCCACGCCATTCCCGGAGCGCATCGTAGGCCAGGCGAAAGGTCATGGTGGGAAACATCTGCTCCCGGAACCGGTAGCGGGCGAAGGCCCCGGGCTTGCGCACCAGGGAGCCGATGACGTGGCGGTAGTCAACCCGGGCCTCTTTCTCTCCCCGCACCCGCTCCATTCGATCCACGAAGGTGCCCTTGTAGTACACTTCCAAGTGTTCGGCGTACAGCCGGATCTGCACCTCCTTCCCGATGAGCCGGGAGGGCACGGTGTAGGTCCGTCCGGCTCCTGAGCTTGTCGAAGGGCTGGATGGTGCTCCACTTGCGCACCCGGGCCCGGTGGTTGACGTACTCCGGCACCGGGGCTGGGGGCAGGGGACGCAGATGTGGGCGCTCTTCCTCCAGCTTCCCCATCACCAGCCGGTTGCGCCGAGCCACCACCTTGCGGACGAAGCCGGCGTACTCCTCAAGGGAGTTGAAGTCACGGCTGCCCCGCAGCATGAGGGCTTGGTCGATGGCGTCCTTGAGCCGGTAGTGGGCCTGCTCGGCAACGCCGTTCTCATGGGACTCTCCTGCATTTATCAGGGTGGACTCGAGCCCATAGTGGTCCAGAAGCTCGGCGTAGCTGCCGTTCAGGGCCCTGCCGCGGCTGCGCCTCATCTCGTGGGTGGCGGCCGAGGTGTTGTCCGAGCGGATCACCCGAGGCGCACCGCCCAGCTCCCACAGGGCGTTCTGTAGCCCCTGCTTCAGGGCCAGGAAGGTCTCCCCCGTAGCCACCTCGGCATAGCGCCACCCTGAATGGCTCAGCACCAACTGGAACAGCCGGTGGCGATAGGCCCGACCGCCGACGGTCACTCCCAGGGAGTTGCAGTGGGTGAAGTCGATCTGGGCCTCGCGGCCCGGGGGATGCTCCTGGGGGAAGTAGACCTCTTGGTCCGGGCCGTTGAGCGCTCGCCAGTCTTGTAATCGTCGTTGCAGGGTGCGCAGCTGCGAGGCGCTGAACCGGCCGGGATGCCGCTCCTCCAGCCACTCGATAATTGTCGTTGCCCTGAGCCTGCCGGCGGCCTCGCCCCGGAGCAGGGGCAGGATCTCCCTCTCCCAGACTCCGTCGAAGGGATCGGGACGGGTGCGCCACTGGCGCTCAGTCTTGGTCTCCGACGGCAACGGGCCGCACTGCCACTTGCGGGCCGAGCGCTCGCTCATCCCCGCCATTGCCGCCGCCGTCTGTTGCGTCTTTCCTTCCATTCGTCTCTGCCTCAGTGTTGCGACTTGCTGATCTGTAACCAATCCGGCACCTCCTGTACCGGATGATTACTCTTGGGGACCGGCAAAAATAGTCGTCGCCAACCGGCAAGACTAATTGTCGTTGATCACCTCTCTGGCCCGGCTACTCTGTGGTTGGCGTTGGGCATTGTTGTGTTCCTCTGCGGGCGGGGGTTTCCCCGCCCCTCTTTGATGTGTTCGCCGGGGAGCAGCCGTCGGCTGTTTCTCTTCTTCTGTCGTTTTGGTCAATGCACAGCGTACGGTTTGGAGTCTGGAGGATGGATGGTACGCGTGCCTTTTTGTGGCGGGGGGAGAGGGATTCGAACCCCCGGTGAGTTGCCCCACAGCGGTGTTCAGGACCGCCGCCTTGAGCCGGACTCGGCCATCCCCCCGTGTTGATGTCCTCAGCTGAGGGACGTTGTGGATTTCGGCCGCTGGTGGATTGTCACTTGTGGTCTCGTGCCCTTCCGGGTCTCTGCCGGGTTTCTGCCGAATCCTTTCCGCATCCGTCATGGCAGAGATGCTGCGGGTGCTCCGCCGTGTCTGTGGGGTTGGGATCCGCGGGAGCCTAGGCCCCTGCTGGACGCGGGTCTGCGTGCGTGGTCTGGTCGGCAGCGAGTTCTACTGGGCTGGAGTGCTTGGTTCTTGGGATGCTTCTGAACCACGGTGGCCGGCGGTTTTCCTCGGGCCCGGAGGGTGGAACGGCGTTCACGGCATTCCTGAGTGTGTTTTCGTCCAAGAGTGCCCCGGTGAGGTTGGCGTATTGGATGAGGGTCTTGTTGAGCCTCGCTCCTCTAAGGTCGGCATATTTGAGCGATGCCCCAGTGAGGTTTGTCCGTGTCAGGTTGGCCCGGCGGAGGTCGGCGTGATCCAGGCAGGCCCCGGCCAGGTTGGCGTCCGTCAGGTTCGCCCAGGTGAGGTCAGAGCGGAAGAGGTCGGCTTCACGCAGGTATGCCCGGTGCAGGACTGCTCCTCTCAGGTCGGCGCGGCTGAGGTTTGTGTGTCTGAGGCTAGTAGTCCAACATCTTTGAAATGAGTACTGACCAAGTGTATTGTACCAGAGCATAGGGCGAAGAGGATTGGGACGTGTGAGGAGGGGATGGCGATGAAGAGATACCGGGTCAAGCTGAGTGCGGAGGAGCGGCAGGAACTGAAGACATTGGTGTCCCGTGGCCGGGGGGCGGCTTACAAGCAGACCCACGGGCGCGTCCTGCTGCTGAGTGATGAGGCCCAAGTGGACGGGGCCATGAAGGATGAAGACATTGCCCGGGTTCTCCAGATTGGCCGTGCGACGGTGGAACGGGTGCGCCGGCGCTGCGTAGAGGAAGGGATTGAGGCGGCGCTGGGACGAAAGCGGCAGGTTAACCGGCGTCCGAAGCGGTTGGACGGTCAAGGGGAAGCCCACCTGATTGCCTTGGTCTGCGGAGAACCGCCGGAGGGCCGGGCGAGTTGGACACTGAAACTGTTGGCCGACCGGCTGGTCGAATGCGAGGTAGTGGAGAGCATCAGCACTGAAACGGTGCGCCAGACGCTCAAAAAAACGAACTCAAGCCTTGGCTGAAAGAGTGCTGGTGCATCCCGCCGCAAGGCAACGCCGAGTTCGTCTGTGCGATGGAAGACGTGCTGGAAGTCTATCAGCGCCAGTATGGGGACAACGAAGTTCTGGTCTGTCTGGACGAGACCAGCAAGCAACAGGTGAAAGAGACGCGCCGGCCGCGTCCGGCCCGGCCTGGGGCGGCGGGCTCCTACGATTATGAATACGAGCGCAACGGGGTGAGCAACCTCTTCATGTTGTTCGCTCCGCTGGAAGGGTGGCGCCGGGTGGAAGTGACGGACCGGCGCACGAAAGCCGATTGGGCCCGGGTGGTCAAGCAACTGGTGGACGAGGACTACCCGCACAAGGACCGTATTGTGCTGGTGATGGACAACTTGAACACCCACCACCCAGCCTCATTGTATGAAGCCTTTGAGCCTGCCGAAGCGCGGCGCATCGCCGAACGGTTGGAGGTCCATTACACTCCCAAGCATGGCAGTTGGCTGGATATGGCGGAGATCGAAATCGGGGTGATGGCCCGGCAATGCCTGAACCGCCGTATTCCCGACCAAAGCGCTCTGCGGCGGGAGGTGGGAGCGTGGCAGCAACAGCGCAACCGGGACGCAATACGGGTGGACTGGCGCTTCACCACCGAGGATGCCCGCATCAAGCTCAAGTCCCTCTACCCACCAATACAACACTGATGGACTACTAGGGCGACGGCGGTTCTGAGCTGCTGGTTCATCTGGTTCCTTCTCTCCTCCTCTGGAGGACTTCTCTCTGATTGTAAGTCCGGGCGGGGGCGGCCTTTGGCCCGCCGGGCGGTTTTTTCCTGCCCGGTCTGCTGGCCGGGTGCTGGCCCGATGGAGTTGGTCTGTGGTCTGGGATGTTGGCGAGTGCGGAGGGATTCGAACCCTCATCTACTGATTTTGGAGAACAGCGCCTTACCAATCAGGCTACGCACTCTTATTGGCGCCGTGGGAGGGGTGTTTGTCTGGCTGGAGCGGGAGGACTCGAACCTCCACCTTGGCGGTTAACAGCCGCCTATCCTACCGTTAGACGACGCTCCATCATTTGTTCCTGGCCTCCGGCGACTGCAAAGCGAGGGCCCGGATGCTCGACTCTGTGGTCCCCTGGGTTTCGTCGGCTGAGCGTCCGGGCCCTCTTGATGGCCTTCTCTTGGTGTTGGTTATGCTCTCTCAGGTTTCAGCCGGCGTCCTCCAGTTCAACTGGTCGCTGTTGTGCCATGAATTACCGTTCTGCCTTCGGGCAGGCCCGGCGGTGATGATTTCGTGGATGGTGCCGGTTCTCATGACTGTCTTTTCTCTTGCGGCCCAGCGTGGTGGTTATCGTCAGCTGGCTTCTTTCAGGTTATCACCGGTCGTGGGGGGGGTACCTGATCTCGTGGGATTCTCAAGGCAGCTGCGGAAGGCCAGCCTCGTGCCGTGCTTTGGGCCTCCCCTTCTCTTTGTGAAAAGTCTGCATAATCCAGGTGGCGAGTCCTGCGTAGGTGACCAGGATGCGGGTGATACAGGCTATTTCCCCGGCACCTCCTGCTAGGCTGAGGTTGTAGCTGTGTTGGGACAAGGTTTTGAAGGTCAGTATCACGGTGAGTTTGGTGGCCATACCCAGTGCGAACAGTGCCAGTCCGGCTTTCAGGGCCAATTTGGTTCTGGGTCCCATCTCGAACTCCTTCGGGAGTGTCGGGACGACGCGGTCTTCTGACGCGGCGTGGAAACTGAAAACCCCGGCCGTCGCTGGCCGTGGCTGTTGGAGAGGGACTCGCTGCGCCGCGAGGTTCTTCTCGCGGCGAGTGGGTGCGGACGGTCGGCTTGCGTCCAGCCACCCTGCGGCAAGCTGGCTGCTGCCGCGAAGGCCTCTGTTAAAATCAGAATATTACCATCGGAAGCCCCAAGGAGAGGGAAGGTCAAAACTCCCCGCGGCAGCCAGATCCGATAAGCAAACGAAACACCGTTGCCAGTTAGTTGGGGAAGAAGGCGCGCCCCTGACGCCGTTTCCGCCTGCTGAGGCGCTGGGGCTTCAGCAGAACGGCAGGCCTCCAGGGTCGGAAAAGGTCGTATCCAATTTGCCTTGGAAGCTGCTTGGTACGCACCCGCTCAACTCGTTGTCACTGAGGCCCAGCACTTCCAGGTTAGCGAGGCTGCCCAGTTCCGGCGGTATCTCCCCGCTCAACTGGTTCCCGGTGAGCTCCAGCACTTCCAGGTTGGCGAGGCTGCCCAGTTCCGGCGGTATCTCCCCGCTCAACTGGTTGTCGGTGAGCTCCAGCCCTAGCAGGTTGGCGAGGCTGCTCAGCTCCGGCGGTATCTCCCCGCTCAACTCGTTCCAGCGGAGGTTCAGCGATTCCAGGTTGGCGAGGTTGCCCAGCTCCGGCGGTATCTCCCCGCTCAACTGATTGGCTTCGATGCCCAGCGATTCCAGGTTGGCGAGGCTGCTCAGCTCCGGCGGTATCTCCCCGCTCAACTGATTGTCATGGAGGTACAGCACTTTCAGGTTGGCGAGGTTGCCCAGCTCCGGCGGTATCTCCCCGCTCAAATCGTTCTCATGGAGGTACAGCACTTCCAAGTTGGCGAGGTTGCCCAGCTCGGGCGGTATCTTCCCGCTCAAACGGTTCTCATAGAGGTACAGCCCTTGCAGGTTGGCGAGGTTGCCCAGCTCGGGCGGTATCTCCCCGCTCAAATCGGTGGAATGGAGGTCTAGTTGTGTGACTCTGCCCTCGTCGTTGGTGATGACGCCGTACCATTCGCCGAGGGGCGCGTCGCTCAGCCAGTTTTCATCGTAATGCCAGTTCGCCTCGCCTATTGCCTTGTAGATGGCAATCAGGGCCTCCCGGTCCGTTGTCGCCGAGGTCCGCCCAATGGTGGGCAGCGGCGCAGCGGCAGCGGTGGGCGCGTCTCCCGGCATGGGGGTGGAAGCCGTGGGCGTGGACGCGGCCTCCGTCCGGGGCGTCACGGTCCGCTCTCCGTCGGCGTCCGGCGAATCGCCGCCGCAGGCCATGAGGACTGCCGGCAGCGCCAGCGCAAGGACAATGCCCAGCAAAGTAAGCCATCTCGTCGTTCCTGTACTCGCCAAGATCGTGACCTCCTATCGTAGTTGTTTAGAGTTGAGGAGAGAGGAACACCCCGATGCCGTGGGGTTGGGCGGGTTCTTGGTTCTCCTGCGCCGCTTTCCACTTCTCCCTGAAAGCCGCTTCCTGCGTTGCCTTCCATTCCTGATACGAGGAAGAATTTTCCAAGGCTTGTCGTTGCACTTTGTTCCAACGCTTCCGGTTGGCTGCCATTCGAGCCGCGTCGTCCGCAGCGGCCGATCCCCGATTCGCCAGATACCATGGTTTACTGCTCATAGCAAGAGTATCGCGACCTCCCAAGTGAAGTTAGGGCTGCGCCCGCCTGCCGAACCCAAGGCTACAGCATTTGGACGATGATGAAAGAGATTAACGGAATCAGCAGTGAGACTGTGAAGCCAATGAACCAATGCCAGTCAGTTGATTCTACGGGAGGTCGACGGGGTTTCGGTTGGCGCTGTCGGCGAGAGGGGGCTCCTGTCTTCTCTGATTGCTTCTGTGCATCGGGCTGGCTCTGTCGGGGTTCGTTTAACGGTTCGATCAACTGGCGTGTCGCGTTGTGGATGTTCCCCATTCGGATTCGTGAACAGTCAACGCATGTGCAGGCCGGAAGATGATGTCGGCGGCGGACTGGTGGCGTCTCGGGAGGGGTTAGGTCCGGTAACTCAGGCTGGGGGAACGTGTACTCGATTCCTCCCGGTGGTTGCCGTTCGATCTCTCTATTACGGCTATTGTTCCATTCCCGCAGGAATTGCTCAGGGACCTCGCCCGCACCGAGACAAGTGGGACATCTGATGTTCCTGCCGAAGCGGTATTGAATGATGCGCCCCATGCCGGGGCACGTGGGGCAGGGAACACGGCGTTCGTCATCCGGCAATAAGGCACCCCCCAATCAGAGGAAAGTGTAAAACTCGGGGCCCGCTCACACCTGGGTTAGGATGAGGGCCGTCCCCGCGGCGGTGTAGGCCAGGACAGCACTCAACCCCCGAGCTGGCTCCCTTTTGGCCAAAGGGGCCATCAGGCCGGCGGAAATGCTCACCGCGCCCAGGACCACGATGATCCAGCGGATTACGACGTCTTCCATGGTTCCCTCCTTCGGGTGGCGTCAGGTGATTGACCTTACGGGTGTGCGATCTGGTAAACTAAACTAAAGCCAAGGTGGGATGTGCATTCGCCTGAGGCGGGGAATTGGGCGGGGAATTTGGCAGGAGTGCTTCGGCCCTTGACTGCAGGACCGTCCGGCAGCGGCGCCTCACCTCGTCTCTCCGGCTGACCAGTCCGGCCAGGAAGTTGCCGACCCTCTGCTGCACCAAGGCCTTGGTCCCCAGACACAGATTTCCAGTGGCCTCCTCTCTCGCCCAACCCCAGATGGCCTCATCGGCATTGAAGTCCGGGCTGTAGCCCGGCAGGTTCATTAACCTCAGCTCCAGCTCAGGCGTCCTGAGGTACTCCCGCACCGCCTCCCCACGATGCGCCGGCGCGTTGTCCCAGATCACATTCAGCGGTCCAGCGTGCCCCTTCCTCAACTGGTCCAAGAAGGCCGCCGAGGTCCCGGAGTTGCTGTTGCCCTCCAGTTCCATCCACTCCACCTCACCGGTCTCCAGGCACACCGCCGAGTAGTAGCTGGCCTTCTCCCCATACCGCGGGCTGGTGGAGTCCACCAGAGCCGGTTCACCCTTCAGCACCCACTTGCCCCGCAGTTCCGCGTCCGCCCGGAAGTGGGCCTCATCAGCAAAGAATATTCTGGCTTCAGTCCGTTGAGCCTCCTCCCACAGGGCGGAGTACTCCTCCACGAATGACTTCCGCTTGGCCTCGTCCGCCTTGAGCAGCCGCTTCTTGGGCCGCTTGAAGGCAAACCCCAAGCGGTGCAGCCAGTTCAGGCAACTGCTACGGCTCAAACTGGTGCCGAATCGTTCCCAGACAAACTGCCGGACTCCTTTCCAGTACCAGTTGGCCAGTTGGATACCTGCCTGCTCCGGCAACTCCTGCACCGCCGCCTTCAACTCCTCCCGCTGCCTCTCGTCAAGCGCGGGGGGGAACCCCCGGACTGCTCGAATATCAGGGCCGCAGGCCCTCCCTCGCCGAAAGCCGACGCCCACCGGCCGATGGTGTGGGGGTCCCCGCTCCAGCGCCTCCGCCGTGGCCGTTGCTGTCCAGCCCTGCGCCAAGAGCCAGATGGCGTACCACCGCTCCCGCTCCCTGGGTGTGGGCGCCAGAATCATCCGCCGGCGCAAATCCTTGACCCCCATCTGCCATTGTTCCAGAGACCGGTCTATCTCCCTCACACCCATCACCAACCCCCCGCTACTCCTGAGACCGGCTAACCCAGTTCCCTCACAAATTTACCCCATGTTTCTGCGCATTTCACCTTGGCTTTGGTTTAGTACTACAGTCTCACTTTAGGCAGGCGGCGGTTGTAGTGGCAACGAGGAGGTGGGGCCAGGGTCAAATGAGGCGGTTGGCTTTCCGTCCCTAATGGCCGATAGCATATGCAGCTCATCCCCGATCTCGTCGAAGATGGAGTCGAAGACACCGTTGGCGACCCAGCGCCGGAATCGCCGATACACGGTGTCCCACTTACCAAACACTTCCGGCAAGTCCCGCCAAGGAGCACCAGTTCTGCAAATCCAAATCATCCCCTCCAACGACATGCGGTTGTCGTTGCCGTTCCTGCCCGGCTTACCCGGTCCACCGGGCAAAATCGGTTCGATGAGGTTCCATTGTCGGTCACTCAAAGTGAGAATCACTTCCAAACAGGGCCACTCTCCACACCACGTGGCTATGAAGTAATTGTACCCATAGCGGAAATGATTTTCATCGAGGATATCAATGGCTAACTGCCGAACACCATAAGGGGTTTGAGCATTCAAGACCACACGGCCTAAAACAGATAGAATCGAGCCAGTTCTTTGTTGATGAGGTGTGGCGGTGGTTGTTGGAAGAAACGAGGTGGCGGAAGTGGAACGGTGGGCCGATGGCATAGAGGGGATGCACCAGTGCATCGCGGAAAGGTTTCGACGGCCGGAGCCGCGCCGGCGGGTTCTGGACTATCTGCGTGGTCTGCTCAGTCCAGTGGAGCGTAAGAACGGCTGGCAACTGGCGGAGCACGTTGGCGACGCCACTCCCGCCGGCATGCAGCGCCTATTGTCCCAGTACCGCTGGGACGCGGACCTGGTTCGTGATGACTTGAAAAGCTACGTCGTGGAGCATCTGGCCGACGCTGACGCAGTGTTGGTGGTGGACGAAACTGGATTCCTCAAGAAAGGAGACAAGTCGGTTGGGGTACAGCGGCAGTACAGCGGGACAGCAGGCCGGATCGAAAACTGTCAGGTTGGAGTATTCCTGGCCTATGCCAGTGCCAGAGGCAGAACCTTGCTGGACCGGGAATTGTACCTGCCCCAAGTGTGGGCGGAGAACTGGGATCGGCGTCAGGAGGCTGGGGTGCCGGAGAGCGTCAGCTTTCACACCAAGGGCCAACTGGCGCAACTGATGCTGCAGCGGGCGGTGGAATCGGGAGTATCCTTCGCTTGGGTTGCCGGGGATGAGGTCTACGGCAATGACCGCAGGCTGCGACTGTGGCTGGAGCGATTGGACGTTCCTCACGTGCTGGCAATCAAGAGCACCGAGAAACTCTGGGCTTCGACTGAGAAGGGACCCCGTCAGATTCGGGCTGACCATCTCGTGTCGCAAGTTGACGTAGCTGATTGGAGCACGATCAGCGCGGGCGACGGTGCCAAGGGACCCAGGGCCTACGACTGGACCACGGTGAAGATACGGCCTCTGCAGGAGTCGGCCAAAGGCTACTGGCTCTTGGCCCGCCGCAGCATTGCCAAACCTACAGAGTTGGCTTACTACGTGTGCTTTGGCCCAGCGGGAACAACCTTGGCGGAACTGGCCAGGGTGGCCGGAACCCGTTGGGCCATCGAGGAATGCTTTGAGGAGGCCAAGGGAGAGGTAGGGCTGGACGAGTACGAGGTCCGTCGTTGGGATGGCTGGTACCGGCACATAACGCTGGCCATGCTGGCCCATGCCTATCTGACAGTAATCAGACATCAGGCACTGGAGCAGGGGAAAAAGGGGGCCACTACGGTCTCGATGAAGAGCTGATTCCCCTAACTGTACCGGAGGTGCGCCGACTACTCACCCGTCTCGTATGGACGGAAAGACAGCCACCTGATTTGATTCTGTATTGGTCGTGGTGGAGGAGACGCCACCAAGCAACAGCCCAGCGCTGCCACTACAACCGCCGCCTGCCTAAAGTGAGACTGTAGTACTGGTACTACAGTCGCAGATGACCAGCCTTATGGCCGGTGGGCCTCAATGGCCGTGGAATTTGGCTTCGGTTTTTGAGTCTCCGATAGGTGAAACCAAGCTGATTGAGAATCCAAAAGTGCGGTCGCAGTGCATGTGCGACTGTAGTACTAGGGAAGTAGGAGCCGATGCGGTCAGCCGATCAAATTTTCACAGGCCCCAGCGAGGGAGAAAATGAAACGAACCGTTGGAATCGGAATTTCCTTGGTTCTGGCGCTGTCGCTGGCCGTTGCCGCCTATGTGGTCTACAGCTCGCAGACCGCAGGGAGGCACCCCCTCGCTGACCTTGAATACCTAGCCACCAAGTCGGATCTAGTAGTCCTGGGAAAGGTTAAGTCCAGCGAGACCCTCACGAAATTGGCAACAGACACGAGCCAGCCCGTGGAGCTCCGGGAAGACTATCCCCTAGAGCTCAAGCGGATTACATTCACAGTGGATGAGTACCTCAAGGGGTCCGGGGGCGACACTGTGACCATAACCACGCCAACAAGGAATGACCCGCGCGGGTCAGAAAACAGACTGGATGAGGGAACGAAGTACGTCGTGTTCCTGTTTGACCCCAGCCTTCGGACTGATGATGACTTCTGGGGCGACACCTACCTTACGCAAGGACCGATGGGAATATGGCAGGTGAGCAGGAGTGAAGCAGAACGCCGCTTTCCTCCCACTGTTCTAACGTTGGACAGGCTACGGAGCGAGGTCAGCGACGCATCTGGGCAATAGCCCTGCGGCAGATAAGGAAAACGTACTGGCTCGGCCCGACCGCCCCTGGAATAGAGAGATCCCGGCAATAGCCGGGGTCTCTTGCTTTCTGTTCAACCTGAATGTCCACACGCCCTAGTACTACAGTCTCACTTTAGGCAGGCGGCGGTTGTAGTGGCAACGAGGAGGTGGGGCCAGGGTCAAATGAGGCGGTTGGCTTTCCGTCCCTAATGGCCGATAGCATATGCAGCTCATCCCCGATCTCGTCGAAGATGGAGTCGAAGACACCGTTGGCGACCCAGCGCCGGAATCGCCGATACACGGTGTCCCACTTACCAAACACTTCCGGCAAGTCCCGCCAAGGAGCACCAGTTCTGCAAATCCAAATCATCCCCTCCAACGACATGCGGTTGTCGTTGCCGTTCCTGCCCGGCTTACCCGGTCCACCGGGCAAAATCGGTTCGATGAGGTTCCATTGTCGGTCACTCAAAGTGAGAATCACTTCCAAAAAGGGCCACTCCCCACACCACGTGGCTATGAAGTAATTGTACCCATGGCAGAAATGATTTTCATCGAGGATATCAATGGCTAAGTGCCGAACACCATAAGGGGTTTGAGCATTCAAGACCACACGGCCTAAAACAGATAGAATCGAGCCAGTTCTTTGTTGATGAGGTGTGGCGGTGGTTGTTGGAAGAAACGAGGTGGCGGAAGTGGAACGGTGGGCCGATGGCATAGAGGGGATGCACCAGTGCATCGCGGAAAGGTTTCGACGGCCGGAGCCGCGCCGGCGGGTTCTGGACTATCTGCGTGGTCTGCTCAGTCCAGTGGAGCGTAAGAACGGCTGGCAACTGGCGGAGCACGTTGGCGACGCCACTCCCGCCGGCATGCAGCGCCTATTGTCCCAGTACCGTTGGGACGCGGACCTGGTTCGTGATGACTTGAAAAGCTACGTCGTGGAGCATCTGGCCGACGCTGACGCAGTGTTGGTGGTGGACGAAACTGGATTCCTCAAGAAAGGAGACAAGTCGGTTGGGGTACAGCGGCAGTACAGCGGGACAGCAGGCCGGATCGAAAACTGTCAGGTTGGAGTATTCCTGGCCTATGCCAGTGCCCGAGGCAGAACCTTGCTGGACCGGGAATTGTACCTGCCCCAAGTGTGGGCGGAGAACTGGGATCGGCGTCAGGAGGCTGGGGTGCCGGAGAGCGTCAGCTTTCACACCAAGGGCCAACTGGCGCAACTGATGCTGCAGCGGGCGGTGGAATCGGGAGTATCCTTCGCTTGGGTTGCCGGGGATGAGGTCTACGGCAATGATCGCAGGCTGCGACTGTGGCTGGAGCGATTGAACGTTCCTCACGTGCTGGCAATCAAGAGCACCGAGAAACTCTGGGCTTCGACTGAGAAGGGACCCCGTCAGATTCGGGCTGACCATCTCGTGTCGCAAGTTGACGCAGCTGATTGGAGCACGATCAGCGCGGGCGACGGTGCCAAGGGACCCAGGGTCTACGACTGGACCATGGTGAAGATACGGCCTCTGCAAGAGTCGGCCAAAGGCTACTGGCTCTTGGCCCGCCGCAGCATTGCCAAACCTACAGAGTTGGCTTACTACGTGTGCTTTGGCCCAGCGGGAACAACCTTGGCGGATCTGGCCAGGGTGGCCGGAACCCGTTGGGCCATCGAGGAATGCTTTGAGGAGGCCAAGGGACAGGTAGGGCTGGACCAGTACGAGGTCCGTCGTTGGGATGGCTGGTACCGGCACATAACGCTGGCCATGCTGGCCCATGCCTATCTGACAGTAATCAGACATCAGGCACTGGAGCAGGGGGAAAAGGGGGCCACTACGGTCTCGATGAAGAGCTGATTCCCCTAACTGTACCGGAGGTGCGCCGACTACTCACCCGTCTCGTATGGACGCAAAGACAGCCACCTGATTTGATTCTGTATTGGTCGTGGTGGAGGAGACGCCACCAAGCAACAGCCCAGCGCTGCCACTACAACCGCCGCCTGCCTAAAGTGAGACTGTAGTACTAGATAACCCTGTCTCCCGACCCTGGCGTGGACTGGCTGTACGGCTCATCCGCCGCCCCCGGCAGCGGGGTCAAGATCACACGCCAACGGGGAGTGTCCTTGGCTGCCTCGACAAGGAGTTCCTCCAGAGGAACATCGATGTCGATATCGTCGAATTCGAAGTTGAAAGCTGCCTTCACGTGGGCGGGGCATACGAGGCCCGCCGTGGCGTTGTTCTCCCGTTCCACCCGTCTCAGTTCCTCGCGTTCGGCGAGGGTCATCTTCCGCTGGTAGTGGCATCCAGCGATGGCGCATTTGACCGACAGTTTTCCGGGCATTTCCCAATATTACAACGACAAATCAAGCAGTGGGTTTCGGACATGCTCGCGGAGTGCTCAACGTCAACTTTTGTCTTGGTTGCGGAGTGGGAAAGTCCCTGCACCCAAGCAGCCCTGAGCACGGACCCGTACACCGAAAAGGGCCGTTGAAACGCTGGAAATGCGGTTCGCACAACCGGTCTTCTGACCGCCGAACGTAACCCGGGATCAGGTGGCGTGAATGTATTCATTTTATTGACCACAACTATCACACAGAGAATATTATCGCTAAGCCCGGTGGGCTGGCCAAAAGAGAGAAGCTGACACAGTGAATACCAAACCCCGCCACTTCCTGGAAGTCGCGGTCATAACCGCGCTGGTGTTCTCAGGGAGTGCAATTGCGATCGGCGCACTGGAACCTTCACAGGGACAAATGGACCCGAAAACAGCTTCCTCGGCGATGCCGAGTTGGACGGTCTGCAATTCGTTGCCACAGAAATGGGCATAACCATCCAAGAAACCATCGCCCGGTACAGCTGGAACTACGATTTCGCACGGATCGTCTCTGACATACGCGACGCATCCCCACAGGACTTCGCCGGGGCGGCAATTACAGGAAACACCGAGGCATGGGTGGCCCTCACAGGCCAGACGCCGAGCACGGCGCAGGGGATAGTCGACACATTCAGCGCCAATTTCCCCGGCGTGTCCGTGGAGCTACGCACGCACTTGGGCTTTACCGAGCAAGAGATTGGAAACGCCATTTTAGGAGCGCACCACGCCGTGCTCGAGTCGGCTGGCGTCCTGGACGTGGCCAGTTCCTTTGATCACGACAGGTGCCAGATCAGCGTCGCCGACCAGACGGCACAGCCTCGGAAACCGTGCTGGGCGCCCTCCAACACGCCGCGGAGAACGGCGTCACGGGCGCGACGAGGGCAGAAATGCTAGACGTTATCAGTGTATCCATGACCGTTGTACAGCACAGAGCCTTGGGACCGCCAACAGATGAATGATGGCGGGCGGTACAGTATTCAGTCGCCGATGCTCAGCAATCTTCCGCCCACACGTCCCACTATTTGGTACTCCTTTTCCGGTGTCGGTTCTTTGCTGCAAAACCTTTATCTCGGATTCACCAGAGCACCTTCTTGCCGCTTCAGGACGGCAACCTACGCCCTCCATCGGCGGAATCGGGTTTAAACTACATATGTCGCTCGGGGTAAGATGTCGGCGAAAAGAGGTGAAACAGGTGCTCTCCACCTCCTTCAGGCCAAGCTTGGCGAAAGCCTTGATTACGCTGGTGTGCGTCTTTATTGCGCCTCTCCTGGCATGTAACGGCGGCCCCGAGACCGCCGAGGAATCCACGTCTGTTACACGCCCCGTCCCCACAGTAGATTCTCCTCGGACCCTTGTGCAGTCGGCTTCACCTCCACCGCTCCCGTCCGAGACGCCAAGCCGCAGAACCACCACGTCATCCCGTTCCGTTTCCGCCACCAGTCCCGCTGTGGCTCCGACGCCTGGGTCCACGCATACTCGGGCACCCGAGCCAACTCCTACGCCCACGAAGCCCGGTGCGACGCCCACGCCGATACCCGCTTTTACCCCCGCTCCCGCCGCGACACCGTCACCAACTCTAGCGCCGACTCCGAAGCCCACTTCCACGTTCAAGCTTACCAAGCCTACCAAGCCTGCCGAAGAGCCGACGCCAAGCCCAACCAATACACCCGATCCCTCGCCCGGAGAGAGCGCTGCGGGTTATCTTTCCAGTTCCATACCCTGGTTTGCGAATCCTCCTGACCGCTGGCACGAGTCCTCAGCAAACTCGTTAGCCCAGGTGTGGCTTGTCAACCCCGAGATGGCCCGGCTGCTGTCGGTGACTCCATGGGTAACTGACGGCATCACGAGCACAGAGTCTTACCGGTTGGAAGGCGTATATGAAATCTCGTTCACCAGACCGGAGTTCGCTAATTACCTGCTGAGCTATTGGCTGCGGCACGGGGTCTCCGGAGAATTGTTCCACCACGTTCATGCCATAGCTCCCACCGATGAACCTTTGGCCATAAAGCTGATGAACCTTCCCTGGATTCTCGATGGCATTTCCCAGATTGAAAGCAACGTGCTGGTCTCACTGACGGGCATACCGCCCACGGATGCGGAGAAGGTTGACCGGATTCTAAGCCAGCCGTGGGTCGCCGACGGAGTTACCATTCCAGAGGCTCAGGGTGCGCAGTTTCTCTCGGATATCTGGGGATCCAACAGAGAGATGGCGGAGTTCTTACTTGGGCTGGCTTGGGTGGCGGATGGAATTGCGGGGGAGGAACCCAGCGTTTTGCGATCCATATCTGAGACCGCATCCACCACCCCCGGCTTTGCCGAGCACCTACTGGCTCACTGGATGGTCCGTGGATTCTCGCGCTCGCTGTTCTGGTACGTCAAGGCCATCGCCGCCTCGGATGAGCAACTCGCCAAGGAGGTGATGGAATTGCCTTGGGTGGTCGACGGTTTCACGCAATCTGAGACCGATTTATTCAACACGATTACGGGGCGAAGACCCGTGGACGCGGATATGGCAAGGCAGGTTCTGGGCCTGTGGTGGTTGGAAGATGGAGCTACGGAGGTGGAATCTGAAGCCGCACAGCATCTCGTCGACACCTTAAGGTCTGATCGAGAGTTGGGACAGTTCCTCCTGGACCTGCCATGGATTGCCGACGGCATCTCGGAGAATGAAGTCCACGCACTCTGGGGAATTTCAGGGACTTCGTACGGAGACGTTCCTCTCGCCTGGCTGATCATAGAAAAGATGGGAAATCTGTTTACGCTGTCGGGGGATCTGTCCGCAAATGCCCTGGCCGCCCTGGGACAACTGGGAGAATTTCCTGAGGATCTCTGGCTCGCGACCAGGCAGCCGTGGTTTGAAGACGGCCTGGACATCGAAGAGGCTGCCTTCATCACCGCCCTGATGCCGCTGGCCTATGAGAGCCCGAGCACCTATGCTGATTTGCTCGAGTCGAGGTTCACCTTGCATAGGGAGATTTCGCTGCCCTTCAAGGGAACAGCCCGCCTGTGGGCATTTCAGAACGTACCCTTTCCACCCCAAGACGACATACTGACGGTGCTGGAAAATGCCGCTGTTGCGGCAGAGGAATTCACGGGAGCGCCATTCCCGACCGAAGATATCATCGTGCTGTTCGTGGTGCCCGACGAAGAGACCGGCGATATAGGGATCGCGTTCCACAAACGCACTCACATACTGGTTGCCAATTTGGGCGGAGGACTCTACAAGAACAATCCGAATGTGCTTCGCCATGAGTTGGCACACTACTACTTCGGCCCGAGCTTCGGCCCCCATTGGCTCAGAGAGGGCGCCGCCGGCTATTTTGAATCGTATATGAGAGACAGGTCCGGCACCCAGACTCTCGCGGACCGGCGGGAAGTGATGACCGGGAGCGACTTGTGCCATTCAGTTGGCATTAACAACATTGCCAAACTGAATCAACTGTATGACAGGGAACTCGAGACTCCGGGGTGCGCCTACATACTGGGTGAGAACTTCCTGCATGAAGCCCGGGAGGTGATGGGAGAGG
Source organism: Dehalococcoidia bacterium (assembly GCA_965261355.1). Classification (GTDB taxonomy): domain Bacteria; phylum Chloroflexota; class Dehalococcoidia; order Lucifugimonadales; family UBA3495; genus VXOI01. The sequence goes on from OZ253464.1 coordinate 3,173,659, forward strand.
ATCGATTGTCTGCGGCACTGCGAGAGATTTACTACTTGGGCGTCGATCGGGAAACTACAATGCCTGGGTCTGAAGAGGAAATATATGAGGTATTTCTGAGGAATACTCCTTCCGGTCGGCAGGAGGATTTCCAAAGCCTTTATAAAAGACTGCACAGCGGGTAAGCCGCTGCCAGGATGTGGCTCCCAGGAGCGCCGGGTGGCCTCGCCGTAGATGCGCCGTTCCGCGGTCCATGGAAGCCGGTCCTTATCGCCCGCAGGCTGACACAGCAGCTTGGTGCCTTGCTTGCGATGATTGCCGGGGATAGCGGCGAATTCGTCCAGCATCTTTTCTTTGTTCCGCTTGGGTGGACTATGGACTAGCCGAAACTGTCACGGGGCCGCGGCCTCTGATCCGTGAGGCAGGCCCGAAGGTTGTGCATCGGGCATGAATACCAACTGGTAGCCCAGTTGGGCAGCACGACGCTAGGCCGCACGCAGCGCCCTCTGCTGATACTGACTCTCATAGTCTTCACCGCCAGCGTCCACGTACTCTTTGACCTGCCCCCAGTTGTTGTGCCACTTCCTATGTTAGCCCGACCAGCGCTGGGACTACTGCCAGGCACGAGGCCTCAGTGTCTCAGCCACGTTCAGGGAAACCGCGGGCAGTCGAGACGAGTTCACCAGGATGATCTCCGAGGCCACCCGGGCCAACAGCGCTCTCGACTGCATAGTTGTCTGCAAGCTCCGCCGCTCCTCCATGTCCCTCGAGGGACCATCGAGCTGCGAGACAAACTCAGACGAGTTGGCACCAAGCTGGTCTCCACCCCAGAAAGAGGTATCGACGATTAACCGACCCTGCAGCACAGATCGCCCAGCAGTAGAGCCTCTCACGTAGCCCAACTGGCAGTATGGCGCCGAACACCCCGGTTGCCGCGGCCCCGGTGTTCCGCCTGACCGGTGAGTCACTGGTCAGCCAGGTCGCCACGCCCTATTAAAAAATTCTCCCTCGACCGAGGAACGAAAATGGGTGGCGCACGGTTAGACGCCGGCGCTTACTGCGGCACGTGCGCCGCGGACATCATGGCCGAGGCCCTCGGCGGGGCGGAGAAAGAAGCTCCCTCGGCCTGAGCCGCCCAGGCCCTCCGCTCCCTCCACTCAACACCGGCTCTTCCAGTAACCTCCTGCGCACGATTGTACGCCGACTCCTCCCAGCTGATTCTTGGAAGACAAGCTCGTCTGGGCCTCGTCTCATCACACGAGCATCAAACCTTCCCGAAGACGCGAGACGGAGCACCAAAGCGGTACCACCAGCGATACCCGCTGCGTGGACGGACGCAGCAATTTCTGACTGACCCGGCAACCCGCTCTACGCCAGAGCGCGAACCTCCGGTCATCCGGCTCGAAAATATCCGGCAGCCACCCTCATATGGGCATTTTCAGCAACCTCAATTAGGCCAGTTTGACGGCCTTACGGTACTGCCCCTGTGCCACAACAGACGCTACAAGCCACAGCATGACGGCGGACGTAGTCCGCCATGACACTGGCGATCAACCAGACCAACCGCCGGTATCTTGCTAATCGCACAATACATTGGTATTTTACGCACACATATCTAACGAATAGCGCCCTACAACAGTTAAATACCTTGTGTGTTTCGCACATCGCACCATCCCCCACAACAGGAGAGACGGTAGCATCAGTCGGGTCCACAGGTCGACGCACAGACGGCTATGCGTGACAGAACATCCGAAACCACAGCGAAGGGCAGGTCTGCCTCACCGCGACGCTCGAGAGAGGACGCAGAGCGCACCGAACCATCCGAGCGAAACGGAAAGAAAAGTCCCGGGACATCCTGAAGGAGAAATGGCGATCAAGCGCACCACGGGTGAGACAAAGAGATGCCGCGGATTCGGACACGGGTTGAGGAGGTCTTCGGGTGGATGAAGACGGTGGGCGGGTTGCGGCGGACCCGGTACCGCGGGCTGGACCGAGCTGGCGGGGCACTTGGTGGCCACAACCTACAACCTGGCTTGGGCGGCCAAGCGGCTGGGGCGGCCGGCGGCAACTCCGAAATCCCGGATGGCATTACCTGACAATGAGAATCGGTTGGGTCTCATAGTACCTTGCGGCCTGTGTTTGGGTGCTGCCCCACACCAGTTCAGGTTGAAGTCGACCCGATGGAGGGTTCCGTTTTCTTCTAGTACTGTTTCCATGTAATCATGATGGATAGACATGTTTGAGCTTACTGCGGGCGTCATGGGTGGAGAACCGCCAGTCTATGATGGCGGCGGCCTCGTTGCGCTCGCGTTCGAGCGCCGCGACCTCCCGTCTCAGCAACGCTTCATCGCCGATCCGGCGGTTCAGACACTGCCTGCTGAATACGCTCAACTCGATTTCAGCCATGTTCAGCCAGCTTCCGTGAACGGGTGTGTGGTGAAACTCCAGGCGCTTGGCTATGCGACGCGCCTCGGACGGCGCAAATGCCTCGTAGAGCGAGCCCAACTTGTGGGTGTTGAGATTGTCCAGCACCAGCCGAACCACTGTCGCGTCAGGATAGGCCTGGTCCACCAGCCACTTCATCCGGTGCGCGAAGTCCACGGCAGTGCGGCGCACGGTCACCTCGACGCGCCTCCAGCCACCCTTCGGTTCACAGAACATGAACAGGTTCCGGGTACCGTTTCGCTGATACTCGGTGTCATAGCGTCCCATCCGTCCGGGAGCGGCCTCAATGGGAGGCCGCACATCCCCGAGCAACTGCTTGGAGGTCTCGTCAAAACACACCACCGGACGCTCCGGGTCGTACTCTTCGTGGTACAGGTCCAGCACATCCTCCATCCGAGCCACGAACTCCCCGCTCACCTTGGGGATGCACCACTCTTTCTTCTTCCACGGCTTGAGTTCGTTTTTTTGAGTATCTGGCGCACCGTCTCCAAGGAGATGCTCCCGGCAAACTCCAGCTCCACCACCTTGTCCGCCAGCAGATGGAGCGTCCAGCTTACATGTCCTTCGGGCGGACTGCTGCACGCGATGGCAACCAAGTGCGCTTCCTGCCTGCCGCTCAGCTTGCGCTCCCGGCCCGGCCGCGGCCGGTCGTTGATGGCGGCTTCGAGTCCCTCATCGACGAACCGTCTCCGCGCTCTGGCGACAGTGAGGGCGCTTACCGAAACCGCCTCAGCCGCCTCGCGGTCCGACAGCCCTTCGTCAGCTTTCAGCAACGCAAGGGCCCGCTTTACCGTGCGGGCCAACGGCTTGCCCCGGCGGGATACCTCAATCAGATCGGACCGTTGGGATGGTGTCAGTTCGACTTTGTACTTTATGGCAGGCATATCCGGGTACGGCCTCCTTGGAAGATCATACCCAAGCCTACTCAGTCTCACATACTATATCAACACTTCATGGAACCAGTACTAGGTTATTGCTGATCCAGTCGAACAGGTACCGGACCAGCACGGCTTCTCCACCAAGTCCGACAGAGTGAGTAGTCCCATGGGGCAAAGGGTGCCTTAGCCCTTTGGTTCTGCTCTATACCCTACTTGCAGACGGAATCTCTACAGATGTACTGGGTGAACGCCCTCATGAATAAGCAAGGGAGGTTACCGCCGGCCGTGGCGGCGGCCGCATTTACATTCTCACCTGAAAAGGTGAAGGGGACACATGAGCCACAGCAGAGAAATAGCCGTTGGGAGGCCTCAGCGACGGAGTACGGATAGACGACAGCAAGTGCGTGAAACGGATCCTCCAAGTTCAGGGCTTCGAGTAGAGGCCAAGCCGGATTGGCATAAAAGTCCGTACCGGACGATCAACGACAGGGGAGAGTCCACCGAATGGCCAAGCTGCTGTCGGGACCAACCCAAACAGATTACACCGCGCCTTACTCTCCCGCTGGAACCGGCTTTCAGTAGCAACGTGCAACGGTAGGATCCGGCAGGACCTGGTGAATGAATCGCGAATACCTGGAGGTATCGGGTGTCCAAGTTTGGGAAGGCATCCAATATTGCGGCCTGGGCGACGACGATGGGCGGAATCTTCGCAGTAACTGCCGTCCTGTTCTTGGTATTCGGCCCAGATACATCGTTCGCTCAGACCGATACAACCGCTCCAACCATTTCGTCCGTCGCCATCACCAGCGACGCCGGCAATGGGGTCTACGCTATTGACGACGACATCAAGGTGACGGTGACGTTCAGCGAAGACGTCACGGTCGTGGTCGGTGAAGAAGTCACGCTCATTGAAGGCGTTACTCTCACCGGTAGACCCCGCCTTGGGTTGGACATCGGCGGCAGCGTAAAGGGCGCTGAGTACGAAAGCACCAGCGGGAGCACCGTGGTCTTCAGCTACACGGTGGCGGAGGGCGACTCGGACTCTGACGGAATCGCCATAAGGGCCAACAAACTGGCATTGAACGGCGGAACCATCAGGGATGCGGCGGACAATGATGCAAACCTATCCCATGACGCCTTGTCCGCACAGGAAGACCACGAGGTGGATGGAGTCCGCCCTAGGGTGAGGCGCTTCTACATTCCACAGTCCACCCACACTAACGACAGGGCCTTCACAATCGGTGACCCAGTCTGGATCTACACGAATTGGAGCGAACGGCTTTACGTCTCGGGGAATCCGCAGCTAACGCTGGACTTCGGCGGCACATTAAAGACGTCGAATTACACGGACGGATGGCTGGGCCATTTCTCAGAATACACGGTGGTTGAGGGCGACTCGGCCCCGCAGGGCGTGGCCATACCCGCTAACGCGATAAGTCTGAACGGCGGGTCCATAAGGGACCGAGCGGGCAACGATGCCGTCCTGACCCACTCTGCAGTTTCGGCTGCCTCCCTATCCTGGACCTTAATCCCAGTGGACGGGATTCGACCGACTATTACGTCTATCGAGATCGAATCCGACCCGGGAGACGACGACACCTACGCCGTCGGCGACGAGATCAGAGTCCTCGTGACCTTCAGCGAGAACATTCAGAATCTCAAGTGGAACTCTCAGGGCCGTACATATCAAACGACAATCGAGTTGAATATTGGGGGCGAGGCGAGGACAGCCAATTACTATGGCATAAGAGATGTGCGTCTCTACTTAACCTACACCGTGCAGGCTGGCGACACCGACGCCGATGGCATTTCCGTCGGCTCGAACAAGATGTGGAACGGCCCGGTGGCGCATCCTGAGGGGCCTTACACTCTCATAGATCGTCCGAACCCGAGTAACTGGGCCAAGGGAAACTCAGCCGACGTGAGCCACGACGCCGTTGCCGACGATTCAGGCCACAAGGTGGCCACAAGCAGTGGAACGCCCGCACCTACTCTCACGCCGCAGAATCACCCCGCAACAGGACAGCCATCAATAACGGGAACCCCTCAGGCAACGCAGACTCTCACCGCCGGTACATCCAGCATCTCCGACACCGACGGTCTCGGCGACGCCACATTTGCCTACCAATGGATCCGAAACAACGGTACTACCGACACCAGGATCCCAAGCGCCACCAGCTCCACCTACACGCTTACCAGGGCCGATGTAGGCTCAACCATCAAAGTTAAGGTCAGTTTCACCGACGACGCAGGCCACAGCGAAGTCCTCACCAGTAACCAGACAGCCACCGTGGTTGCCGCTCCAAACAATCGGGCAACGGGAGTTCCCAGCATCACAGGCGCAACTAGAGTTGCTCAAACTCTCACCACGATGACGACCGGCATATCTGACCAAGACGGTTTGACACAGGTGGCTTACACCTACCAATGGATCCGTAACGACGGCACGAACGACGCCAACATTCCGGGAGCCACCAACGCCTCCTACGTCCTCACCAGCGCCGACCTTGGCAAAACCGTCAAAGTAAGAGTCAGCTTTGTCGACGACAACGGAAACAACGAGGCCGCGACCAGCAACGCCACCGCGCCAATAACGGTTGCTGTCAACAACCCCGCAACCGGTCTACCGACCATCACCGGTACCCTGCAAGTGGAAGAGACACTCACCGCGGTCACGACCGGAATATCCGATCAAGACGGCCTGAGCCAAGTCGTTTACACCTACCAGTGGATCCGTAACGACGGCACCGACGACGTGGACATAGAGGGACCCACCAACGCAACATACGTGCTCACGGCCGCCGACCAGTCGAAATTCATCAAGGTACGAGTCACCTTCAACGACGACGCTCAAAACTCCGAAGCGCTCACCAGCCTCGCGACCGCCGCCGTCGCTGCACCCGACACATTCCTCACCGGATTGACCACCAGCTCCGGTACCCTCACTCCAGCCTTCAGCGGCAGCACGATAAACTACACCGTGCCAGATGTCGCGAACACCGACGACCAGATCACACTCGCAACAACACTCGAGGAAGGCCACACACCGATTTTCGTCAGGGCAGTCGCAGCCTTCAGGGTCTGCTCGATCTATGGTGAACCGTGCGAGCCTTGGACGTACGATGATGAAGACGACAACCAGGTACAGGCGATCTCCGACGCCGACACAGACGTCGACGGATTCCAGGTCACAGTCGACGTCGGCGACAACAAACTCCTGATACACGTACCGTCGGGAAGTTCCGAGGACGATGAGTTCTATTACCTAACCATCACTCGAGCCGAAGAAGAGCAACGCAACGTCGTGCCGCGTCGAATCTCGAGCAACAACTCACCAGCCACCGGCTTGCCCACCATCAGCGGAACCGCTGCCGTCGGACAAACTCTCACCGCGAGCACATCAGACATCGCCGACGCCAACGGCATCGAAAACGTCTCCTTCGGCTACCAGTGGACGAGGTTCGAGAACGACGCCGATTCGGACATTGCTGGCGCTACCGGGTCCACGTACACGATTGTCACAGCAGACGAGGGAAAAACTCTCAACGTACGAGTATCATTCACTGACGACGCCGGCAATTCTGAATCACGCGTCAGCACAGCCACCCAAGCCGTAGCAGCCGCCTCCAACCAGACGGCAACCGGTGCGCCAACGATCAGTGGTACTCCTGAGCGCACCCACACCCTGACTGCCAGAACTTCGGCAATCACAGACCCTGACGGCCTCACCAATGCCACCTTTGCCTACCAGTGGCTGCGGGACGCCGACACTGACCCGGTCGACATATCCGGCGCCACCAGCAGCACCTACACGCTCGTGGCCGACGACGTCGGCAACAAGATCAGCGTACGGGTGTCGTTCACCGACGACGCAGGCAACAGCGAGAGCATGGCGAGTACCGCCGTAAACGCACTGGAACCACCCCCACTGCTTGGAGCTTTCGACGCCGACACCGTGTCAGCCAGCCACGATGGAGAAACCGAAATCACGTTCGAGATCTACTTCAGCGTTGAACCCAGCCTGGACTTCACAAACGTACGCGACCATGTGCTGACGGTTTCAAACGGCGACGTTACGGCCGTACGAAGGATCAACCCGCAAAGCAGAAACAAGAACAGCAGATGGGAGATTACCGTCCAACCTGATGGAGACGACGACATCACCCTAGGTCTGTCAGAGACCACCAACTGCACGGTCAGCAGTGCCGTCTGCACCTCAACCGGCATCATGCTGAGCAACAGCACCTCAATCACGGTTCCCGGGCCAGGGCCCACCAACACGGCAGCCACCGGAGCGCCCAGCATCAGCGGCACCGCTCAAGTGGGGGAAACCCTGACGGCGGACATCTCGGGGATCAGCGACACCGACGGACTGACCACCGTTTCCTACGGCTACCAGTGGATACGGAACGACGCAGGCACCGACACCGACATATCCGGGCAGACAGGCTCCACCTACACGCTGGTCTCCGGTGACGCGGGCAAGACCATCAAGGTGCGAGTGTCCTTCACCGACGACGCCGACAACAATGAGGCCCTTACCAGCGCGGAGACGGCAGTGGTGAGCGCCACAGCGCCCGGATCGCCTGGCTCCGTGGATGTTCAGCCCTCAGGTACGGGCACACTGGAGGTGACCTGGCAAGCTCCTGCCTCCAGCGGCGGCTCATCAATCACAGGCTACACCATCCAGTGGAAGCTGGCCTCAGGCAGCTGGGATACTCCGACGGATGTGTCTGAGGCGACGGCAACCGGCACCACCCACACCATCACGAACCTGGAATTGGATGTGGAATACGCCGTCCGGGTCATCGCGACTAACTCCGCGGGCGACGGTCCAACCTCAGCTGAATCCACCGCCACTCCGGTGGCAGAATCTTCGGAACAGCAGCTTGCCACACAAAACAGTCCCGCTAGCGGACAACCGGCCGTCAGCGGCGACATGTTGGTGGGAGAGACGCTAACGGTGGACACGTCTTCCGTCGCCGACTCCGACGGGTTGACCAACGCCAGCTTCAGCTACCAATGGATTTCCAACGACGGGACGGCCGACGCGGACATCCAGGACGCTACAGGTGCCTCCTACACGTTGGTAGCTGCCGACCAGGGTAAGACCATAAAGGCGAGGGTGAGCTTCACCGACGATGCGGGCAACGATGAGACGGTGACCAGCGCGGCCACGACTGAAGTAGAGGCCGCACTGACCGCCGAGCTACGGAGGGTGCCCGATAGCCACAGCGGGTCTGGAACGTTCACCTTCCAGATCCTCTTCAGCGAGCCGGTGGGAGTAACTTTTCGGACGCTCAAGAACCATTCTTTTGAGGTATCCAACGGAACTATTCAGAGGGCCCAGCGAGTGGATGGCCGCAATGACCTGCGGAAATTTACGGTCCGGCCATCCTCCAGTGCCGCCGTGGCCCTGGTGCTTCCCACCACTTTGGACTGCGCCGCCGAAGGCGCTGTCTGTACCAGCGATGGCAAGCCTCTGTCCTCCCGTCTGGAGTTAACCGTGCCGGGTCCTGAGCCCTCCAACTCGGCGGCGCAGGGAGCGCCCACCATCAGCGGCACTGCTCAGGTGAACGAGACGCTGAGTGCAGGCACCTCGGGAATCACTGACGCCAACGGATTGGACAACGTGTCGTACACCTACCAGTGGATACGGGTGGACACCGATTCCACCGAGACCGACATAAGTGGAGCCACCGGGGGCACCCATACCCTGGTGGCCGCGGACCAGGGCAAGACCATCAAGGTGCGGGTGTCGTTCACCGATGATGCGAGCAACGCCGAAACGCTGACCAGCGCGGCGACAGCCGCGGTGTCAGCCGCGGCCCTCACCAATACTGCTGCCAGCGGGGCTCCGGTCATTACAGGAACCGCCCAAGTGGGCCAGACGCTGACTGCAGGCACCTCTGGAATCACTGACGCCAACGGACTGGACAACGCGTCGTTCACCTACCAGTGGATACGGGTGAACACCGACTCCACCGAGACCGGCATAAGTGGTGCCACCGGGGGCACCCACACCCTGGTGGACGCAGACCAGGGCAAGGCCATCAAGGTGAAGGTGAGCTTCACCGACGATGCGGGCAACGATGAGACGGTGACCAGCGCGGCCACGGCTGAAGTAGAGGCCGCACTGACCGCTGAGCTACAGAGCGTGCCCGATGCGCACGACGGGTCTGGAACGTTCACCTTCCGGATCCTCTTCAGCGAGCCGGTGGGAGTAACTTTTCGGACGCTCAAAGAACATTCTTTTGAGGTATCCAACGGAACGATTCAGAGGGCCCAGCGGGTGAATGGACGGAACGACCTTAGGAAATTTACTGTCCGGCCATCCTCCAGTGCCTCCGTGGTCCTGGTGCTTCCCACCACTTCGGACTGCGCCGCCGAAGGCGCGATCTGTACCAGTGCTGGCAAGCCTCTGTCCTCCCGTCTGGAGTTAACCGTGCCGGGTCCTGAGCCCTCCAACTCGGCGGCGCAGGGAGCGCCCACCATCAGCGGCACTGCTCAGGTGGACGAGACGCTGACCGCAGGCACCTCTGGAATCACTGACGCCAACGGCATGACCAACGTGTCGTACACCTACCAGTGGATACGGGTGAACACCGACTCCACCGAGACCGACATAAGTGGTGCCACCGGCGGCACCCATACCCTGGTGGCCGTGGACCAGGGCAAGACCATCAAGGTGCGGGTGTCGTTCACCGATGATGCGAGCAACGCCGAAACGCTGACCAGCACGGCGACAGCCGCGGTGTCAGCCGCGCCCCCGACCAATACTGCTGCCAGCGGGGCTCCGGTGATTACAGGAACCGCCCAAGTGGGCCAGACGCTGACCGCAGGCACCTCTGGAATCACTGACGCCAACGGATTGGACAACGCGTCGTACACCTACCAGTGGATACGGGTGGACACCGATTCCACCGAGACCGACATAAGTGGAGCCACCGGCGGCACCCACACCCTGGTGGCCACGGACCAGGGCAAGACCATCAAGGTGCGGGTGTCGTTCACCGATGATGCGAGCAACGCCGAAACGCTGACCAGCGCGGCGACAGCCGCGGTGTCAGCCGCGCCCCCGACCAATACTGCTGCCAGCGGGGCTCCGGTCATTACAGGAACCGCCCAAGTGGGCCAGACGCTGACTGCAGGCACCTCGGCAATCACTGACGCCAACGGACTGGACAACGCCGCGTTCGCCTACGAGTGGCTCCGGGACGCCGCCGCCATAGCCAGCGCCACCAGCTCGACCTACGTGGTCGCCGGAGCCGACGAGGGCCACGCCATCAAGGTGCGGGTATCCTTCACCGACGATGACGACTTCAGCGAGAGCCTGACCAGCTCCGGCCTGGACATTCCGGTCGTACCGCTCGAGGGTCATTTCGACGCCGCGACCGTGCCGGCCAGCCACGGCGGCCTCAATTCCACGTTCACGGTCCAGCTCTATTTCAGCGTCGAGCCCGCCCTTGGGTTCGTGAACGTCCGGGACAACGTCCTCACACTCACAAACGGCGACATCACCAAGGTACGGCGCACGGACGGGGAAAGCACCACGCCCAACACCAGGTGGGAGCTCACGGTGCAGCCCACCGGAGCAGGGGCCGTCACCATCGCACTCAGCCCGACGACCGACTGCAGCGCCGACAGCGCCGTCTGCACCAGTTGGGGCAAGATGCTCTCCAACAGCGCCAGCATAACCATTGCCGGCCCGTAACCCACCATCCCACTCCCTGCCTGCGAGCAGACACACCGTCTTGGCGGGCCGCTCACCTGGGCCCAGTCCGCCAGTAGGTCCCGTTCGCTTATAGCGCATGGTTGAGGCGAACAAATGTGTTTCTGGAGGGTATACGCTACCAGCAAACGGAACTCCCGCCTCGACTACGTCCGATAGCTTGTCTATCAGCCGACTCGTCAGGCGTGCAGCCGCTTTTATGTGCCAGCGCCGTGCTGGTGGACCTTGGCAAATGTCCCGTCCACCATAACGGCCTTCAGGTCGAGGTCCTCCAAGATCACGTCGAAGATTCGCTGGAATACGCCGGACTGCGCCCAGCGCCGGTGCACGGTGTTCCAGTTTCCGAACTCCCTGGGCGGGTCCCGCCAAGGTGCCCCGTCCGGGTTATCCAGATCAATCCCTCCAGCGACATCCGGTTGTTGTTGCCGCTACGGCCCGGTGTCCCTGGCCTGCCAGGTAAGGCAGCTTCGATAAGCCGCCACTGCTTATCGGTAAGGGTCAGTCTTGCCTCCAACCCAGTTCCTCCACACAACAGGTCCTCGAGGTACTGCAAATTGTACTCAGCGTTTCGGACTTTGCCGGTTGAATCCAAATCACTGTTGGAGGCCCTGCTCGGGTCGATTCCGGTAGGGGGCAGGATCGTACGCTAAGGAGGATGACGCCGGTTGAGTGTGCGATAGACGGTTGGTCTTGAGACGGAGAAGAGCTCGGCAAGATCGCCGATGGAATATTCGCCCGTGGCGTGTATGCGGCAGAGGCCCCGCTGCTGTCTGTTGGACAGTTTGGGCTGCTTGCCGCGCAATTTCCCCCTGTCGCGGGCGATGGTCATACCCTTGCCGGTGCGCATGGCGGATGAGATCGGCGTCGAACTCGGCGAAGGTGGCGAGGATATTGAAGAACAGCTTTCCCATGGGATCGCCCGGGTCGTAGAGCGCCCGGCCGAGGGCCAGTTTCATGTCTCGTTCCCGAAGTCGATAGGCGCTGGAATACCGCCCATCCCGGCGAAGCGGTCAGACATCGGAAACATGCCGGGCTGACAGTCGAGCCCGAGCTCCTGGCCCTCATCTCACCCCTTGGGTGGGCCCTCATCCTGCTCACCTGCGAATACCGGTGGCCAAAGCGCCGATAGGAGCCTTAGCGTACGATTCTACCCCCTACCGGAGTCGACGCGATGCTCTATGCCGGCCCGTAGGTGCCGCAGATACGTCTTCCTGGTCAGCCCGACCACGAGACCACGTGGACCATCGGACGAGGGCCAGTTGCCGAACAGGCTGGCCAGGTCTGGGTGCAGCGGAACGATCCGGCTCCGGCCGCCCTTGCCGCGGCGGATCAGCAGGGAGCCGGCCGTGACGTCTATGTCCCGCCATTCCAAGGACATGGTCTCGCCGACACGCAGCCCGGATAGCCACATGATGAGCGCCGCCACCCGGGCGCGGCGAAGCCCCAGGGCCGCCAGGGCATCCAGAAGCCCCTCGACCTGCTGCGGGTTCCAGTAATGGGGAATCGTCATATGGGAACTTTTACGCCAAAAGTTCCCATTCGGGCAAGCTGAGCCCCCTCTCCGAGCCACAGCGCGAATTTGAGACCAAAGCACCCGAGCCGGCCGACACGCCGGAAATGGGAACTTTCAGACTCAAAGTTGCCTTGAGCCATCCTCCCGCGCCCTGCGCGAGATTCAACCGGACGGGGCCGAACACCCTCTCTCCGAAGTGTATCGGCTTCAACCTGCCAAGGAGCGGCGACGGCTATGCGCTTTCGAAGGGGTTCTGCAACTCGACACCAAGTTCGCTAAAGTCTCGTACGTTCCGGGTGACCACCGTGAGTCTGTGAACGATGGCCGTCGCGGCGATCATGGCGTCCTCGGTGATGGTGTCTGACCTCCGGTGCATGAGCCTCGCCCACTCCCGGAAGGTGGGCGCATCCATGGACAGCACACCGTAGGAAGCCAAGACCTTGTCCAACCAGACCTCCAGTTCCTCCGCCTTGGCCGCGTCCTGCTCGCGAGTGATCTCTATTCCCGCCTGTATCTCTCCAGCTGTAACGGCAGACACGAAGAGCTGCTCCACCGGCACGTCCGCGACCCAAACAAGGACAGCACCATGGGGACGGGACGACGCAGTTCCGAAACCAGTAATACCGGTAGACTCCGTTCCTGTGACTATTCAGCGGAGCGCCGTCCAGCCTATATTAAGCCCGCAAAGTTTTCGTTACGCACTCATACAGCCCTCAAGACAAGAGAATTCATCAGATGCTGAGATCCGATTACAGTGAGTCCATCGCCCAGGCGGTTTCCGGGATCAGAGACATGCCATCATTGGAGGAGCGGAGCAAGGCGGCCATCGCGCAGGCCGTAGTGCTCAGGCTGCTGGCCGCCGCCGGGTGGGACGTCTTCGACCTCTCGCAGGTAATGCCGGGATACGTCACCGGAAACAGCAGCGTCGACTTCGCCCTGATGCCGCCTGCGCCAGGCCGGCCCAGAGGAGCAGTCTCGCCCAGGGTGTTCATTGACGTGAGAACGCCGGGCGAAAACATCGAGAGTCCCCAGCTGGAGCGGCAACTGCTGGCCCTCAGCGCCCGGGAGGAGGTATCCCTGGCGGCGCTGACCAACGGGTTGCGCTGGCTGCTCTTCCTGTGGTCGCCCGGGGGCGGCCGGATGGAAAGGCGCTTCTGTGAAATCGACCTCAGGGGAGACCCGGAGGCCGCGGCGGCGGACGTCAACCGGTACCTGACCAAGGACAGGGTGTGCAACGGGCAGGCCGCCAGATCGGCGGAAAGGGCGCTGCGGGACAGCAACCAGGAAACGGTGGGCAGGCGGGCCATACTCCAGGGCTGGCGCCAGGTGGTCGGCGGTCTTGACGAGGGTCTGATCGGGCTGGTCGCCACCGCTGCAGAGCAGAGGGCCGGCCACCGTCCCGACAACCGGCTGGTCCGCCGGGTGCTGGCGGAGAACCGCGCCGCGCTGCTGGCACCGGGCGCCGAAGGCGCCGCGGCGTCCGGCCCGGGCGGCGGCCTCCGCTCAACACCGTCCTCCTTCACCCTGGATTCTGACACAAGGGATGTCACGTCCTGGTCCGGCCTGTTGGTGGAGGTCTGCCTGATGATGCGCGACAGCCACCCCGGGGACTTCGAGAGAATTCTTGAAATACGGGGCAGGAAACTGCCCTACTATTCCAGGGCAGCCGGGGAACTGAACCTGCCCCGGCCCATCGGGGACACGGGCATTTTCGCCTCCTGCCATGGGACAGGGGCCCTGATCGCCGGGCGCGCCCGCCGGGTGTTGGAACACTTCGGACACCCTGCCGGGTCCCTGGTCATCCAGTTGAGGTGACCTCTGAATTAAACTGTCAACTGATGATGCGGCGACGAACCGGCGTCACAGGCACAGCGGGGCATCGGATTACCGAACGCCTCGCACATGCTGGCCCCGGGGCTGACCGCAACCCTCAACTCGGACGGCTCGATCACCCTCACTTGGTCCGCTCCCGATGACGGCTCAGTGAACGGCTACCGGCTACCATATCCTGTTGCGCAGGCCCAAGGAGGGCGAGGAAACTCTCATCGTTTACGTCTCCGACATGGGCAACACCGCGACCACCTACACGGACACCGGGACCGACCTGAATACCAGGTACGGGTACCACGTCAAGGCCAAGAACGCTCACGGCCTGAGTGATGTGTCCAACTTCGCCGGGATCGACACCTGACTCCTCTCCGGGAACACTGTCAGCGCCACCATGCGTCAGGTCACGGTTCACGCCGGTCGACGCAGCAGCACCCTGAAGAACGCTGCGCATCACCATTAGGGTGCACGATGCGCTGGCGCTACTCACGCTCTACGGCGCGCCTGACTGTCGCAGGCGATACGCCGAAGGACCTGGCGGCGCGCCGCTGGCTTACCCCGCTGGCCAGCATCTCGATGGCCGCGGCCTCCTGCTCCTCCGACAACCGGCGAGGAGCGCCCAGTTTCTTGCCGTCCGCCTTCGCCTTGTCCAAACCCGCCTTGGTGCAGCGGCGGATGGACACCAGTTCCTGGTCGGACACCCAGGCGGCGAAGCCGGCCAAGGTATAGCCCAAGAACGATTCAGGCGACTCGGGGTTGGTATCCATATACTGGGCCCACGACTGTTGTTTACGGCCATGCTGCGAATCCTCACCCCGCGCCGTTGCAGGTCGTGGATGTTGCCCATGGTGTCCAGCCAGCACCGCCCGATGCGGTCGATGGACACCACAACAGGGTGTCGCCCTGGGCCATTCGGGAGTCCAGAGCGTGCCAGCCCCACCGGCTGTTGGTACCGGAGGTTCCGGAGACACCGACGTCCTAATAGATGTGAGAAAGCGCCACGCCGGCGGCCAGCACCTGTTGGCGTTGGGTTACCGGGTCGCTGCCAGACATCTCGGAGACTCTGGGGCGGCTGGTGCGGACGTAGCCGTAGGTCTCGGGCATAGCTCTCCCTCCAGCTGGCGCTTATTGCTCTATACCTTTGTGACCCACGCCTGAACAAGCTGAAGGGAGTGAATTATGGCCGAGTGTCACAAACGCGCGTTTGTGAACCACCCCGCAAGGGCGATTCATCCAGACTGACCGATCCGTAGTTGACCAGAAGCTGGTCCGAAGACCGCCCTGCTCAGGTGTCACCGCCGGGGCAGCCTGGCAGGAATCAACCGCCCAATGGCAGCGATCTGCCGTCCACGCGGCCCACTTTACCTCCGCCGTTTACAGTGGCTACCGCCAATACGTAACTGACCAATTATCCGCCCACTTTCAAGTCATTAAGAACTTTGCGAAGAAATGTCATACTGTCTCTAATGTCAGTCTCTCCTTTGGACTGAGTGTCATGGGCGCCACCGGCCGTCATGGCGAGGATGTCCTTTAGGCGACTTTCCGAGTCCGGCAGCCTCAATAGTATGATTTCCCTTGCGCCGCTGTTCCACATGGATTCGGCAGATTGATGTTGCCAACTCTCCGGTCTAAAGCTCGCCGGTCCATACTTCGCATAACTGATCGTGTAAAGCCTTTCAATGGCGAATCGAATGTATTTCCAAGCTTCATCGAAGTGCCCTTGATCTAGTTCGTGTTCTGCTAACGCCAAGCGTTCCGCAACCCTTCGGTTGCCCTCTTCGACTATTGATCCCTCACTTCTAGAATGTCGAATCGACATCGTAACGTAGTCGGGGCGGTCATAGTGAAAGTGGCTTACCTCCCGGGCGAAGGTGTCATTGTGAGTCAGCAGAATCACCTGAAAGCCTTGATTCAGAACATTGGGGATAAGGTCCCTCGCAAATGTCTTAAAATGTTCTTCGTCCATTGACTGTACAGGGTCGTCCAAAACGAGGATTTTATGACCCAGCAACTTGGCTCTTGTCACGAAAGCCGCTACGCCGAGAGCATTCACCTGCGATTCGCTGAATACCCGGAGCGCGTCCACTTCCTTTTGATTACTTCTATCGTCTAGCAAGGCCTTCAACTCTATCTCAATGGGGAATCCTCTGCCCCTTGGTGCAGGTATGTGGAGTTGGCTAAAAGAAGAGTATCGATCCTTTCGAAGAGCGGACCATACTTCCTCTATGCCGTCATTGAACGACGTTCTCCTGGCCTCTAAGAACTGCTGCCTGTAAGTCATGAGGGATTCTCTAATTTGTTGCAAGTCCTTCTGTGCCAACCCTTTTGCTCGCTCCCATAGAAGGTCTGCGCAAGTGGACTTGGTATTATCGATGCATTCAATTATGCGTTCCCTAAGGCGATAGCTAGCATCCGTACTGGCTTCCGCCGCAACCGCGACTTCGACAGCTGAGAAAGCATCTCTGTAGCTCCTCGCCGCCGTTGGCACGCTGGCAAAACCACCGAGGGCCGCGAGGCATTGACTTATGAATGATTCGCACTGTTCCATGTTGGTCGGATGGGAAACGGCAGCGCCTACTAATGTCCTAGCCTCAGTGACGTTCAAGTTCAGCTCGGCCTGAGTTCCTATGACACTACGAATTTCCGCCGCGACACCCTGCAAGTCGTTACCGACATCCTTGAGGGCCTTTTCCCAATCTGACTCAGAAGGAGGAGGAGGCAGGAGTTCGTCGTACTCTTCGATCGCATTTTTTATGAGAGCCAACAGGGGATTCATTGCTTTTTCTAACTTTTCGCGTGCTTTACGTTCAGCATCTCGGATGGGGTTCCACCCTTCGATTGTCTCGACCCTATCAGCGGAAAGAGTATCGACGTGCGTATAGGCACAAAGAGGACAAGTTTGAGAATCTTTACAATGCTCGAGTGTTCCCGCGTCCAAAAGAATTGTGAACGCTCTAGAAACCGCCAAATTATTTTCACCAATTGCTTGCATAGCCAGATGAACCGGCTCGTATTCTGTCCAAGCATCGCGTATTTCTTGAGTGAGTTGGTCCAAATTATCACCTGAGACCGGCTCCTCTGCATCGTCCAACAACTGTTTTCTAGGTCTAAGCCGAGTTAGGATCGGAAAAGACATCTGCCGAACTCTAGTCTGCTCATCTTTGAGAGCCGGTACGATTTTCTCGTCTTCACTTAGTCCATCAAGGAGGGTTGGAAACTCGTTACGTGCGACAGAGTATACGGCGTCTGAGATTCTCTGATAGGCATCGCCTTCCCCGTCGCCAAACGCCTGTCTGTAAGCTTTAGTGGACTCCTCGTTCTTCAACATAGACCCGAATTCGTGCCACGCGCGAAGAAAGGTGTTTCCAGAGGGACTGGGAAAAGCCGCTGCCCCATCATCGGTTACTACAGCTTGTCGAATAAGCTCAGTAAGTTCATCCAAGCGCAACAGCCGTTCGAAATATTCGCGTCTCTCTCTAGGTTGTCCTTGAACAAAGTCGCGTAGTGTGTGCTGCATTAGCAGTGGTGGCACCCCTGCAAAAAACCTGTCTAAGATTTTTCGCTCGGCCTCAGTGGTCAGTTCTTGATCGTCATGGTACAGGACAGACTTACACGCTGCAGTCGAAGTGGAACCGTAGTCCTCCGTCAACACGCGCCGTAGTGAGACTTCTTGGACATTCTCCCCTTCGGGAGTAAGGGCGAATGAGGCACTTACCCACGTGTCAACACCGGCTGGACGGAACTGATTGGCTACGTAGTCTTCAAGTTCGCGAGCGTTGCCAGCATCGCTGGTTTCCCGCCGCGAAAGCGAACCTGAAAAGAGCCACTCTAAGGCCTCTGCCAAGCTCGTCTTTCCGGAGCTATTCCTACCTTCGATGACAATGAAATCGCCGCCCAAATTTACCGGACCCTCACTCTCACGGAGGCCTCGGAAGTAATGTGCCTGCAACGATTTAATCTTGACGGACGGGACTAGCTGGGCAGCCTCGCCTAAGTTTGCGGGAGGGTCAAAGGGCAGTATGGTGTCAGATTCGGACAAAGGACCAGAAAGGTGTTTCTCTATCCTTGCCTGAAACCACGTCCCGAGCCAATTAGGGTCCTCAGTATTTTTGCCGCCTGGAAAAGCACGTACTAGGTCTCCGCCTGCACCTGAGTTCATCGAAAGCCGACTGAGTGCTTCATTGCTTGTGGAGTGCAATTGCTCATTGTTCATATTGATAGCCTCACTTTCAGCAAGCCATTGTGAAGCCGATTTCATAGACCGGACAGCCTCTCTGCTTGCGCATTGGGTCAGTTTAGCGCAGCATCCCCATATTCAGCCTGTGTCGGATAGGGGTAATTTCTCCCGTAAAGTTTCGGGGCTTTGACTACGGACGGACCCTCTTGTCAGGGAAGAGCACTTATGGGTCCAGCGTTACTTTCCTAATGCAAGGAACCCGTAAACATTCGAACCAAACAGTAGCGTACAAGCAACACTCACTATGGTCGTCACTGGCTCTTTGACGTCATCCACCTTTGCCGGAACCTGTTGCCTCATTCGGGTCGAATCCGGTAAGGGGCAGAATTGTACGCTAAGGCTGCTATCGGCGCTTTGGCCACCGGTATTCGCCGGTGAGCAGGATGTGGGTTCACCCAAGGGGTGAGATGTGGGCCAGGATCTCGGGCTCGACTGTCAGCCCCACGGGTTTCCGCTGTCTGACCGCTTAGCCCCAATCCACCGAAGAGATGAGCGTCGCGGCGTGCTGAATGGGCAAGAAAGTGCTCCTTTGCATCTGGGATAATGGTTTTCGAGAAAGGAAACCGACCAGAAACAAGGAGCACCAAACAGATGCTACCACTGGAGCACCCCGACCGCATCCAAATCGCCTTCGACGACCACCACCTGGTCAACAATGCTGGGCTGCTCCTTCCGGCCACTCTGGCCGAGCACATGGGCCTGCGTGAACTCGTTGACAGTCACCTCGACCTCGGTGATGCGCCGGGGCGGGCGAACGCGGGAGACAAGCTTCTGACGCTGGTGGCCTCGGCGCTGGCGGGCGGCGACTGCATAGACGACGCCGATGCGCTGCGTGCGGGGCGGACCTCCTCGGTGCTGGGGTGCATGGTCAAAGCGCCATCCACCTTGGGCACTTTCCTGCGCAGCTTCCGCTGAGGCCATGTCCGTCAGCTGGACCGGGTGAGCCGGGAACTGCTGGCACGGGCCTGGGCCGCCGGTGCCGGACCCGGCGACGGGCCGTTCACCATCGACCTCGACTCCACCATCTGCGAGACCTACGGTCTGGCCAAGGAGGGCGCACGCCACCACGGCTATACCGGCAAGCGGGGCTATCACCCGCTGCTGGCCGTGGCCTCTGGCACCGGGGACGTGTTGATGTCCCGGCTGCGCGAGGGCCGGGCCAACACTGTTCGGGGCGCCGCTCACTTCCTGCGCGAGACGGTGGGACGGGTGCGCTATGCCGGCGCCAGGGGCCGACTCACGGTGCGGGCCGACAGCGGCTTCTATGCCCACGCCATCGTCGCCGTCTGCCGCAAGATGGATGTCCGCTACTCCATCACCATCCGCCAACACAAAAGCCTGCGCAATCTCATCGAGGCCATACCCGAGACGGATTGGACGCCCATCCCCTACTGGATGGACGGCGCCGCCGATGTGGCCGAGACCACCTACACTCCCTTTGAGAGTGAGGCCGACGCCGCGCCGGTGCGGCTCATCGTACGGCGGGTGAAGCCCACGCCCGGTTCCCAGCTGGCCCTATTCGCCAGCTACAGCTATCACGGCTTCATCACCGACCGGGACGGGGAGACGCTCGAACTGGAGGCTGACCATCGCCGCCACGCCGAGATCGAGAATGCGATACGCGACCTGAAGTACGGCGTCGGGCTGAACCACCTGCCGTCCGGCCGATTCGCTGCCAACGGGGCTTGGCTGGCGGTGCAGGTGATGGCCCACAACCTCGCTCGCTGGACAGCGCGCATCGGTCTGGGTGAGCAGATCGTGACCACCAAGACCCTCCGGCGTCGGTTCTTCTCCCTGGCCGGACGGCTCACCCGCTCGGCCCGCCGCCTCACACTGCATCTGCCACAGCGCTGGCCTTGGGAAACCCAGTTCAGTTGCGCCCTCTCTCGATTGCGAGCTGTTCCATTTCCTGCCTGATGGCAACGCCGGTGTCTGAGCCAGCCAACGGACAACCGAACGTCCCCGCCAACTTGCGCCAGCCCGGTCCGCGCGGGCCTCTTGCCGTGTCCTATCAGGCCATCTCGCTCGCCACTGCCACCGCAGACCGCCGCCGGTGCCCCCAAAAGCGCCTGCAAACCTCCCGCCTACCCGAATTCAAGACCGGATCATCGCGCTTGTAACTCCCTAACCCCCTTCCACTGCCCTCGCGCCGTCCATCGGTGGATTCGGGCTTAGCGTGGGAACATCTGGTTGAAACCAGCCCTCCCCACGCCAATGTTGTCCATGCCGTCTATTTTTCTCATCCGGTGGACGCGAGAAGGAGGTGGTAAAATCCTCGGGTATCCGAAAGAGTAGCACGACGGGAGGTGAGCAATGCCCGTGATGAGCGGAGCACAGGCGCTGGTGCGTTCCTTGGCCAGGCACGGCGTCGAGGTAGTGTTCGGGCTTCCCGGCGTACAGATTATGGACGTATTCGATGCCCTTTACGACGAGCCCGGCATCCGCATGATCCTGACCCGGCACGAGCAGGCGACCACCTACATGGCCGATGGCTACGCCCGGACCACCGGCAAGCCCGGTGTTGCGCTGGTGGTGCCTGGCCCTGGGGCCCTCAACGCAACGGCGGGACTCGGCACTGCCTATGCCACATCGTCCCCGGTTCTGCTGGTGTCGGGGCAGATAGAGAGCTATAACCTCGGCCAGAACCGGGGCGCGCTCCACGAGATCGGCGAGCAGTTGGATGTCTTTAAACACCTGACCAAGTGGTGCGGGCGGTCAGACAAGGTGAATGAAATCCCGGGAATGGTCCGGAACGCTTTCCGCGAGATGTCCTCTGGCCGGCCCAGGCCGGTGGAGATAGAGATCCCCTGGGACGTTCTCCAAATGACTGATGAAACTGACCTCCCGGAACCCGAAGGTCCAGGCAAGCAGCAGCCCGAGCCCGCCCTGATCAGGGAGGCCGCCCAGCTGCTTGCAGGGGCCAGCCGCCCCCTGATCTGGGCTGGCGGCGGCACAAGGGACGCTGCCGTCTCCTCCGAGCTTATGGATCTAGCCGAATCCCTGAACTCCCCGGTTATAACCACGCCAGAGGGTAAGGGCGCAATCCCTGAAAACAGTCCGCTGTCCCTGGGCAGTTTCTACTACGCCCACGGGCCCGGCCATATCGCCCTCCCGCAGGCCGACGTCATCCTGCCCGTCGGCAGTCGGATGATGTTCACGCCCAACGTGCCCTGGGGAATCCAGCCCCACCAGAAGGTTGTCCAGATCGACGCCGACCCCGAGGAACTTGGCCGCAATATCCACGCCACAGTGGGAATCGCCGCCGATGCCCGCCTGGGGGTACAGGCGCTGCTGGCGGAATTGGGAGGCCGGACACGGGCCAGCCAGTGGACCGAGACCGAGATCACGGCCATTCGCCGACAGGCCGATCTGGAAATCCGGGAGATGGCTCCTCTCCAGGTGGAGATCATCGAGACGATACGCCACGAACTGGACGACGACGCAATCATGGTCGCCGGGACCACTGACATCGGTTACTGGAGTCATCTGGCCTACCCGGTGCTGGCCCCGCGTTCCTACCTCACCTCCTCCTACTTCGCCACCCTGGGGTATGCCTTCCCCACGGCCCTGGGCGCCAAAGTCGGCAACCCCGGCAGGCAGGTCGTTGCCACAACGGGGGATGGCGGGTTCGGGTACGCCTCCGGTGAACTGGCCACCGCTGTACAGGAGGGGATAAATGTGGTGACTCTGGTGTTCAACAACGAGATGCTCGGGGCGTCGCACCACGACCAGCAACAGCGTTTCGGCGGCAGGGTCATCGGTACCCGGCTCCACAACCCTGACTTCGCCCAACTGGCCGAGGCATACGGTGCCGTGGGCGTCAGGTTGGACAGCCACGAGGGTCTGGGGGACGCTCTCCGTGACGCCCTGAGGGCCAATCTTCCGGTGGTCATCGAGGTGCCCATTCCAAACCTCCCGCCACCGTTCCAGATAGCGCCCCGCGGATTGGAGAATATCGGGAGTTAGAACCCGACACTGACTGCTTGGTACTGCAGTCGCCTCCGGACAATGCCGAGGACAGGTGGCCCACAGCGGTCACAAGACCTGTAGCTGCGGACCCTGCCAGGATCGCCATGGTTCTGACCAGCTTCAGATCACGATTCATCCCAAGGATGTTCGCGACCGCCCGTGCTCTCCACTGGCGGGTATAGACCTTTACGTCTGTCGTAGGCGGCGCCGGAAAAAAACTGAGACTGAGTTTGCCCCGCGCCCGCGTGGATAGACCAAGCTTAACAGCGGCAACTTTGCCTTCCCGACCGTCCGGCCACCCTGTTGACCGGTCGTTTCTTCCTGTCGCACCGACCATCAAGTTACAATACCCCCCTGTAGGATCCAGGTCCGGGTAGTAGGGTGAGGGGAGCCTCCAAGGTAGGAAACGGCTCAAGTCCACCGTAGAAGGAGTTGATCGTGGCCAGTGACATGAACGGAACTCCGGCTCCTGTATTCGATCCTGAACGGTTGACCGGGGCGATGGAAGCCCGTGGCATAGACGGCCTGGTGATTACAACGCCCCTGAACGTGACCTACCTTTCGGGGCACAATCCCACAGCGCCCAAAGCCGACGAGCCGCCAGGAGTCGCTGTGGTCCTTTCCCGCCATGACCTGCGGCACCCCATCCTGGTTGGGCCTGACATATTTGTATCGCCTTTCCTGTATGAGCCCATATGGATCGAAGACATCCGTCCCCACCGAAGCGTCCTCCTTCCGGTGGGCGCATCCACCGACCGGTCTGAGTTTTTCCGGTTTATGCCGGTCTCCCGGCAGGACTCCGGCTGGGTCAAGAACGCTGGTGACCGGCTCGCTGGTAGCTTCACCGAGGGGATCCGTGATGCTGTGCAGGACCTGGGCCTCACCCACGGACGCATCGGCTACGATGACCTGAGAGTGGGCGCCAAGGTTACAGGCTCCCTGGCGGACGTTTTTGACGCATATGACTTGATGATGTTAATTTGAGAGAGGAAGAGCGCCCAGGAAATCGAATGGCTCCGGGAAGCCACCCGGGTAAACCAGGTTGCCATAGAACGGACGGTGCAGTCTTGGAGTCGAGGTATGCTCTGGAAGGAGCTGGTGAATACCTATCATGCAGAGATCTCCGCGCTGGGCGGGTGGGTCTGCGACCCGGGCGGAGTCTTTTTCGCCAACCCGCTGGACGGCGACCCCGCCGTGCGACTGCGTGTCGACTCCGAGGACTTCGTGGTCCAGCCGGGGACCAACATCATGTTCGACTGCCATGGGACCAAGAACCAGTATTGCTGGGACGGCGGCAAAACCTGGGTCGTGGAGGACTACGGCTCGGAAATAGCCCGCCGCATCGGTCGGGCTACCGCCGAAGCGATGAACGAGATTCACGATGCAATGCGCCCCGGAGCCCGGATCGGCGACCTGCAGGAAAAGAGCCGTCGAACGTTTCAACGGTTGGGAGTGCCGCAACACGAGTCGGTGCTGACCTACTTCCATGGCCTGGGGCTGAGTCATGCGGATGTGCTGGCTTTGGTGGAGGACGGGTCCGATCCCAACTGGATGTTGGAAGAGGACATGGTGATAGCCGCTCACCTTCTGTGTCCGGGCGATGAGAGAGAACGCTGCTGGATCGAGGAAGTGTTCTTGGTCAAGGAGGGAGGATCGGAGCCCTTGTTCACCTGGGGCAACGACCCGTTGACCAACGGCTAACGAAGGGATCCGTCTTCAGTACCCGCGCTCCCCTGACCGAGCGGCAACTTGGCCAGACAGTCCTGCAATCAAGGGCTGAAGCACTCCTCCGAGACTTCCAGCCGGATTCCCCGCCTCAGGCAAATGCAAATCCCACTTTGGCTTTGGTTTAGTAGTCGTGCAAGACATGAGTTGAGGCGTGTCTGCTATCCCGGAGTCCGCGGCCCTAACCTGCTTGGCCGGGCCGCTGGTCAGTCCTGAGACCCGCCGTAGCGGCGTCAACGCTGGCCGTATTGTAGTACGACTCCACCGGCCGCCACACCAACGGCGTCAACAAGACGACAGGCAGCATCAAGAGCAGGCCAGCGCCGGCGTTAATGCCTATGGCCAGTGAGATGCCGAATGCTTGGGCTATAACCCCGATTTCCGCTCCGCCGATCAAGTGGCCCAGGCCGTTGACCAACCCTTGGGACCCCATTATCCGCCCTCGCATTTCAGCCGGTGACGCAAGCAGCAGGATGGTGCTCTGCATGGTGCTGAATCCTGATTGACCAATACCGGATCCAAAGAGCAACAGGAAGGAAATCAGGAACCAGGGCGACCAGGCCACTGCAGCTACGCACACCGCCACAATCATGGCCCCTATCACGTAGTACCGTCCGTGAAAGGTGTAGTTGCGACGAGTAGCTATGAATATCGCCCCCATGAGCGTGCCAACACCTTCCGCCGAGCCTATTACGCCCCCCAGCGCGGGCCCCACCTTCAATAAATCGGTGGCGATGATCGGTATGAAGTATTGCAGTGGCAGCACCATGCCATTCATCACCAACGATATGCAAAGCACCCCCAGAACAAACTTGCTTGAGAAGGAATGCCCGATGCCTGACTTGATTCCCTGCGCGAACACCCTGTCCCTGCCCACCACCAACGCCGCTTTCGGCAGCCGCATCTTGAACATCAGGCAGGCCGCTATCAGGTCCATGGTCACGACTACTATGAAAGCCCCGGTATAACCGTAAAAGGCAATCAACAGCCCGCCGGCCAACGGCCCCAAAATCTTGCCTATGTTGTTGGTGATGGTCTCCAGGGACATGGCGTGGGTGATTCGGCCTTCTCCGGCCAGGTCGAAAAGCGCCGCCCGCCTGGCTGGGTCGTCCAAAACCTTGGCCGTGCCCTGCAAGAGTATGGCAAGGAAAACATACCAGGGATGAATGAGGCCCAGAATCAAGAGCGCCAGCAGTCCCAAGGCGACAAGCAAATAGAAGGTGTGGATACCGGCCAGAATCCGCCACCGGTCCAGCCGGTCGGCCAGCATTCCGGCTACCAACGACAAGGGCGGGCGCGGACCATTCAGGAAAACGGAAATCAATCCGACTTGAAAGGCCGAGTCGGTCAGTTCGTAAATGAGGTATCCCAGCACCAGCAGTTCCATGCGGCGAGAGATTTCGTGAACCCACCGAGCCGCCCACATCAGGCGGAAATCAGGGTTTTGCAGGACCGCCAGAACGGGAATGTTGGAAAGTGGAGACAAAGGATTGCCCCTCGTTGATTTATGTCCAATTTCACTGGCTGTTTGTGCTATTTCTTCCGTAACTGCCGTGCGAGGGCGCTCACTTCAGCAGGAAGGCTCGGATCGCCAACATAAGCCGCAAGGCTGCGGGAAGTCAACCGAGTGGGGGGCCGACTTGGAGACCACCGGGGCACATTGGGTGATTCATGTCGCTCCGTTTGGTTGCCTGCGTCTTCAAGGGAATCCACGATGGGGGTGATTTGGTCAACCACCTCGCACCGTGGGGGCAATGCGGTCGCCGAAATCGTCAGTCGCGGCTCCTATTCAGGACCCACCTTAATCCCCGACCGGTCATTGCCGTCCTAGAAGTCTGGCCGGAAACCCCGATTCTCCCTAAGTCGGCGTTTTCTTAACGTCGATTATCGATGAAACAGTGGGTGTTGCAACGTATTACATGCACTACCATGCCATATAAGACTCGAATACGTCTGCTTCGCGTAGCGCAAAACCCGGCCAATGGCTTTCCGGCCAGACTTCTAGTCAACCGCGTTTAAGCTCAAAACCACCGATGGACGGCGCGATGGACAGTGGAAGGGAGTGAGGGAGTTACAGGCGCGATGATCCGGGCTCGAATTCGGGTAGACGAGAGGTTGGCGGGCGGTCCCCAGGCGCTTTTGGGGGCACCGGTGGCGGCCTGCAGTGGCTGTAGCGGGCGAGATGGCAGGATAGGACTCGGTGACCTGCCCCCGGGAAATCGATCCTGGATCGATGTTAGGATTCTGGACAAACTGGAGGTTAGGTCAGCGTCGCCGGCTTCGAGGTCTCCTGAACACAATTTGACGCTAAAATAGCCCGTATGTATCATCGGAAAAACTTGGCGCCGCAGCCCGGAAGGAGCAGGATATGGACCCATTGGAGTTGGTCGAAATCGGAAACACCGGGTTGAGAGTATCTAGGCTGGGGGTCGGCGGTGTGGCTTTGGGCCGGTCTACAACCGATGAGGAAGCCGCTGAGATTCTCAGCAAATGCGTCGAACTGGGTGTCAGCTACTTTGACACAGCCCCAGTCTATGGCGGGGGCGTCAGCGAGCAACGCTACGGCAGAATTCTCTCTGAAATTCCACGTTCCAGTTTCACCATATCCACCAAGGTGGGCAGGTTGCTGGAACCCGAGCCGCCCGCTCCGGTGGGTGCGGTAATAGGACCGGACGCGTCCAGGGACATGCCTTACATATACGACTACGATACCGTCATGCGGGTATTCGAGGGGAGCCTGAAACGGCTGAAGTTGGACCACGTCGACATTCTCCTGATCCATGACCCGGACAACCATTTCGATCAGGCGATGGAGGGGGCTTACAAAGCCCTTGCAGAATTGCGTTCGCAGCGGGTGATTTCGGCGATAGGCTCCGGCATGAACCAGTGGGAAATGGAGGCCCGGCTGGCACGCGAGGGAGATTTCGATTGCTTTCTTCTGGCAGGGCGGTACACCCTCCTCGACCATGCGGCGCTCTCCGAATTCCTGCCCCTTTGCCAGGAGAAAAACATTAGCGTAATCATCGGGGGCCCGTACAACAGCGGCATTCTGGCCTCGGATCTGACGGAAACTGCGACCTTCAACTACCTGCCTGCCTCAGCCAAAGTCCTGGAGCAAGCAAGGCGTTGCGAAGCGGTCTGCGACCGGCATTCGGTTCCGCTGAAGGCCGCCGCTCTTCAGTTCGTTTTTGGCCATCCCGCCGTTGCCGCAGTGATACCGGGCCCGGGGTCTGTGGCGGAGGCGGAAGAGAATTTCCGGATGATGTCGCATCCCATCCCAGCCGCGCTGTGGCAGGAGCTACGCCACGAAGGCCTTATTCCTGCCGATGCTCCCTGCCCACAATAGCAACACGTACTTATCTGGCTTGACCAGCAGCGGCCGCCGCGCCGGTATATTGAACCTATCTCGAAACAATCTAATTTCGGCACCTTTGGCTGGGAAACAGTCCAAGCAACTGGATTCCCGCTCACCGTTTTTACAGGGACAAGGTTCGTGAGAATGCCGAATTGTGGGCAGAGGCGCGTTCTAAAGATAGATTCTTGGTAAGTAAGGCGCGAAACCCAGAATACCTGAACCGGCCGCAGGGCGTCAGGCCTGCGTGGTGCCCTCCGGCGCAGGCGGCCGTTCCAGCAACTCCAGCCAGTTGCCGTCGGGGTCCTGCATGTAACAGCCTTTGCTGGCCATGGGGTATACCGCTCCGGGGCGTATGGCTGGCGGGCTTACGAACCTCACCCCCCGGCTTGAAAGCTCGGCGTAGAAGGCGTCCAGATCGTTCACTATCACGCCCAGGTGCGAAGCCCCCACCTGGTGCCGCTCTGGCATGGGAGCCGCCGTCCCCGCAGGGTTCAGGTACTGGATCAACTCCACGGAATGCCGCAAGTCACCGGTTCCCAAGTAGACGATGTGCAGCCTGGCGTCGGGATACCCCACCAGCTCGGAGATAAACTCCCCTTCAAGGATCTGGTTCCGCTCCTGTTTGAGTCCCAGCAAGTCTTGGTAAAAATCCAGCGACCGCCCCATGTCGCTGACCACGAACCCTGTATGGTTCATCCATTCAACTTCCATTTTCATCCTCCACGTTCAACCTCGTCGTCTCTACCTGCACACTTTGATCCAGTCCGCCACCCTCTCGGCGATAAGGACGGCAGTGCAGTTGGTGTTGGCCCGGATCACGTCGGGCATCACCGAGGTGTCCGCAACCCGCAGGCCCTCGATCCCGTGCACCCTGCAATACTGGTCCACCACCGCCGTCGCATCGGTGGCCGGTCCCATTTTGCAAGTCCCGGATGTGTGGTATTGGGTGCCGATGTTGTCCAACAACCACGCATCCAGGGCCTCATCGGAAGCCAGGTCGGCGTCGGCGGGGAAAATCCGGCGGGTGATCAAGCCCCGGAATGCCGGGTGGTCGCCGAGCCGCACCGCCAGACGCACACCCTCCCGGGTGCGCTGCAAGTCCCAGGGGTCGCCCATGTACTTGAAGTCCATAACCGGCGGGTCGTCCGGGTTGGTTGACCGCAGTCTCAATTCCCCGGCGCTGAGGGCGTTCTGTACACTGGAGAAAATGGTAATGCAGTTGCCCTCAATATCCAGTGGCAGCCCCTCCGGCACGTGGGCCGGGTCCAGTGAAAGTATGCCCAGCTGCATGTCGTCCCGGGTGGTTGACCCCTCCGTGGTGTAGCGGAGCAGCGCTTGAAGCATCGCCTCCGTATCGTCCTCCAACTCACCTTGGTACTCGTAAAGGGCCATGGCCATCGGATGATCGCGCAGATTCCGGCCGACGCCGGCCAGGTCGTGGACTACGTCGATACCCAGGTCCGCCAAGTGGCCGGCGGGCCCCACGCCGGAGAGCATCAACAACTGGGGCGTCGCAATGGCACCGGAGCTGACGATGATTTCCTTCCCCAGCACCGTCATCCGCTCCCCGCCGCTTTCCACCTCCACTCCGATAGCCCGCACGCCGTCGAACAGTATCCGCCTGACAGGCGCGTTGGCGCGAATGGTCAGATTCAGCCGGTGCCGAGCCTGCGAGAGGTAGGCCAATGACATGCTCATGCGAATGCCATCCCTGTGGTTCAGAGGCGCAGGACCTATCCCGGTAGCGTCGGGGCTGTTTTCGTCCAGTGACTCGGGGAATCCCTCGGCCAGGCAGGCTTCATAGAAGGACCGGGCAAACTGAGCCATGTCCGTCCTGCGGTAACGCCGCACCGGGACCGGCCCGTCAGAACCGTGGAAATCGCCCTGGAAGTCCTGGTCGCTCTCCATCTTGCGGAAGTACGGCAGCATCCTGGCGAACGCCCACTCATCGTTGCCCTGGTCTGCCCAGCCGTCGTAATCCTCGGGTACCCCCCGCAGAAACACTTGACCATTGACCGCGCCGGAACCACCTACCACCTTTCCTCGCGGGATGGGTATCGCAGTAGTCTGCCGCTCGGTAACATTGCCCAAGTACTCCCAACTGTGCGACCCGAAGGCGGACTTCAAGAAATTATTTCCCCGCTTCAGGTCATCGGGCAGAAGGCCCAGCTCCGGGTAGTCCGGCCCAGCCTCCAGCAACAACACGGAGCGGTCCGCGTCCTCAGAAAGCCGAGCGGCCAGCACGCTGCCTGACGACCCGGCTCCAATCACGATGACATCGTAAACCACCTTCTACCTCCGACCGCCTTGCTGGACGTTATCGTACGCCACACAGTGAATGGTAGCGAGGGGTGTCAACCCAGATTGCCAAGCCATGCGCGACAGTATGTAAGATCCACTGTTGAGGACCAACGAACTGCAGAATTGGCACTATGGCTGGCATTAAGAATGGGGCAGGATCACGCCTACCTTGAGCAAGGTGGGCTTGGCTCCATCGGCCGATTGAAAGTTTTGCCTGCGTCCAATTGCTAGTTTGTCCTAGAAATCTGGCGGGAAAGTTCTCGTTGGGTAGAGACACTTGGGAAGTAAAGCTGGCGTGAGCAGAATCACGGGCCATAGTAGTCCGAAGCGGACTGCGGAGAAACTGGCGGTAGCATTGGCGACAACAGAGGGGATGATATTCGGGACGATGCTGTGGCCTGTTGGGTCGCCACCGGCACGGCCCGACAGACCGATTTTCCCCGCCACCAGGGTCAGATTGGCCACCGTGGCCGCCAGGTACAGCTGGAATCTCGTCTTGGCGCGTCCGAAATAGCGGGACTGGCGGATGCCCAAACGGACCGGTCGGGCCGACCTGTGTTCCACCACCACTCGCCGCGCTCGATATTCGTCATTCCCGGCGCTCTGTTGCAATGCCCGGGCCTGCTGCAACAGGTCTTCCTAGGGATGGTTCAGCACCCACCGTCCCTTCCTGCCTTTGGCCGGGATGCACTGAGCGCGCAGTGGACAGGTCATACATCCGGACCCGTCGAACTGGAAGGCCCGCAAGCGGTGGACCCGACCCGCGGCATCCGTACGCCGTCCCGCCGGCACGATGTTGTGGGTGACCTGCCCCGCCGGATAGGTGCAACTGCCCGCCGCCAGGTCGATGACAAAGTCATCCTTGGGAAAGCGCTGCCGGTCGGGGCGGCCTGGCACCCGGGCTACCAGCTTGCGGCCCGCATCGGCGAAAGCTTGGCGGGTCCCGCCGTCCCCATAGGCGGCGTCGCTCATGGCCTCCTGCACCGGCACACCGGTGTTGGCCTCGCTCTCCTCCACCAACTCCAGCGCCCCCAGGTTGTCCGCAGCGTTGCCCTGCAACACCTCCACGGCGGTGATCAGCTGGGTGTCGGTGTCCACGACGATGGCCGCCTTGTGTCCGTCGAAGCGTCTCCTGCTGCTCTTGTGCCCGTGGCGCATCTCCGGGTCATGCACCGACATCATCCGGTCCTTGCTCACCGCACCCTTCAGGCTCACGCCGTCGCCGTCACCGCTCTTGCGCTCAATGTCCTGGAGCAGCAACTGCCCCAGCAACTCCGCCGCCGCCACTATCTGCTGACGCTCCTCACCGTCCTCGATCAACTCCCCCTGCGCCTGCCTCGACAACTCCAAAGAGCCGGTCGGCGTCGGCCACAATCCCGGCCAGCAGCGCCGACCGCGCCCGCTTGTCCGACCAGTCGATGGCTGCCTCGCCCTTGATGCTGGAGGCGAGGTACCGCCCGTACCCCCGGGCCTTGGCCCATTCTTTGACTTTGGCCCTCTCCACTGCCGCCAGCGCCCCCAACAGCTTGACGACCCCGTCGGCCAACAGATTGTATGTGTCCTTGCACCGCGTCCCGGCCCAGTATGTTGGTCGTGTCCAGCGCCACCTTCATGCTCCGCCTTTTCAGGTAGCCCGACTCCCGGGCGAGGCGCAGGCTGGACTCGAATACCTCCCGCACCTTGTCGTGCAGTATCAGCTGGGCGCGAAACACCTGCAGTGTGCTCTTGGCGAAGGGCCTTTCCTCTACCTCAATCCCCAGAGCCACCTTCCACTGGATGTCGAAGTCGGCCCGGGCCTTGGCCTCGGCGTCGCTGACCTTGTCGTGAGACTGGAGCAGCAGAGCCGTGGCCAGCAGGCTGGGCGGCACGCTGTCGCGACCGTTGTCGGCGCAGTAGAACACGGCGAAATCCGCGTCTTGGAACAGCCGGCCCCGCAATGAGGCCAGCAGACCGTAGAAAGTGTCCCGCCCCACATGGTCAAGATACAGCCGGTCCGCTTCCCAAAGACCCCTTTGCTCCGAACGCTCTCCAAGCATCGTCTCGCTCCGCTAACTTTGTTCGTCCAGAGTATAACCCTCTGCCTGGTCAGCCGGGGTTTCCAGCCAAATTTCTAGAATCTTATCCGTCCGGGCCACGATTGTGAGGCGTATTTGCCTGGGTGTTCAGCAGAAACCTTTTCCCACGCAGGAGCGAAAGAGGACTGACAAGCACCGAAGACCGGCACTACGCTCCAACTACCCTGTTCGGAACCAGCTGGTCGGCCGATATGGAGAATGCCGGTTTATAATTGGAGAAATCCCGGAACGTCCTATCCTCAGCGGAATCAGTTAAAACTGGGAAATCCTATGTTGGAAGACGAAACATTTAAGGAGGGCCCATGAAATATGGCGTTGTTATCGTCGGTGGGGGAGCGGCTGGATCGGTGTTGGCCAGCAGATTGGCTGAAAACGCGAATACCTCTGTTTTGTTGCTGGAAGCCGGGCCAGATTACCCTGATCCAGCCTATCTTCCGGACGAGATAAAGTTCGGCCACACAAGTTTTGCAGAATCCCCGGACTCGGAACATAACTGGGCCCTGCGGGGAACGATCACCGAGGAGCAAGGGGAGATCCACGTGGCGCAGGGCAAGGTGATCGGAGGAGGGTCGTCCATCAATGGTCAGGCAATGCAAAGGGGGTTACCTGAGGATTTCGACTCCTGGTCTGGTATGGGCAACGATGAATGGTCTTATGACAAGGTACTGCCTTACTTCAGAAAATCTGAGCACGATCTCGACATTCGGGATGATTTTCATGGAACCGACGGACCGATGCCAGTAAGGCGTCGTCAATCCGGGCCCTGGCCAGACATCCAAAAGGCCTTCCACGCAGCCTGTTTGGAGGCGGGTTATGGGACAGTCGATGATACCAATGGCCCAAACCCCTCGGGCGTTGGCGTGTGGCCCTCGAACAATCTGGACGGCTGGAGGATGAGCGCTGCCATCACTCACCTAAATCCCATGCGCCACCGTCTCAACCTTACGGTGAGGGGAGGGGTTTTCGTAAGGAAGGTATTGGTCAAGGATCTAAAGGCCGTCGGTGTGGAAGTAGAAAGCGGAGGCGAGATTTTCAACGTTGCAGCAGACCGGGTTGTGTTGAGCGCTGGGGCTATCAAGTCGCCCCACCTGCTCATGCTATCGGGAATCGGCCCCAATGACCAACTTCAGCAATTTGGGATACCTCTCGTTCATGAGCTTCCCGGAGTGGGACAGAACCTATTTAACCACCTGAGCGCCCAGATTACCTTTAAAGTCAAAGACGGAATGACCCTGGCTGCTGATGCCGATGCGGCGCGCTTTTGTTTACACTACACCTCCCACGGGTCCAGCGAAGCCAATGATATGTTGCTGAGGACCACCCCAATGGTTGACGAACGGCCGGAGCGCGTCCCCGGTCTCCGGACCCAGTACCTGAACGGTGAAGTTCCCCCGGACCGGGTGGCGCGAATCTCATGCACGCTCGGGCTGCCCGACGGCTCGGGATACGTCAGGCTTGCGTCTGCCGATCCCTCAGTGCAGCCGACCTTTAACTACTGCTATCTTCAGCATCCAAACGACATTCGCCGGGTGCGGGAAGGCGTGCGAATGGCGATTGGATTCCTTGAATCCGATGCGTATAAAGACGTGGCCGATTACCGGCTCCACCCAACGGATGACATTCTGGCCGACGACGACGCTTTGGACCTCTATATACGCCAAACCGTTGGAACAGCCAGGCATGTGTCCGGCACATGCAAGATGGGCCCGGATTCAGACCCAATGGCGGTTGTCGATCAATACTGCAGCGTCAAGGGAGTAAAGGGGTTGTCGGTGGTCGATGCGTCGGTGATGCCGCGGGTTACAAGGTCAGGTGGTAGCCATGCAACGGTTGTCATGATAGGGGAACGTGCCGTTGACTGGATTGCGTCGGCTTAACCCCGCCTTACTGCTGTCTGAAATCTATGGTCTAAGACGGAGGGTTCTTAACGACTGCTTCATCATGTCAAGCTTGGCCGTCACTTCCCAGATAGTCAGCCATGGCAAGAGCGCCAGTAATCGAGTCACCGGGATGACCACCCAGACCAATATCGCTGTAGTCCAGATACCGGACCATCACTGAATTGGCAAAACCAGCCATATCCGGTGAGCTGTTATCCTTGGCGCCCAATATGCGGAATTGCCAAGTGCTCGAGACGTTTCTGGCCGGAAACCTCGATTCCCCCCAGGCCGGCGTTTTCTTAACGTCGATGACCGATGGCATAGTGGGTGTTGCAACGTATTACATGCACCACCATGCCATATAAGTCTTGAATACGTCTGATTCGCGTAGCGCACAACCCGGCCAATGGCTTTCCGGCCAGACTCCTAGTATTACAACGACGCTTCCTGAATTTAGTTAATTTTTGGCCGGAAGTCGCTTCGTGGGGGGCAAGACAACAAAGCTGTCAAGCGAGTGGGCAGATCGCTCTGAAGAAGTGCTCAAGGCCCTTTCTTGCGAACAGTCGTTGTAATACTAAACTGAAGCCAAGGTGAGATGTACATATTTCTAGACCGCACTGTAGCGGGCGACCCCAGTTGGGGGCTAAAGGTGATATGAGGAGCCGTGGAGCCCTTTCGGTCATCTTCAAGATCCCGAAATGCACATTCCACCTTGGTATTGGTTTAGGTCTGGTTGAAGGGTTAATCCAATGTCATGACGCTCCACTTGGAAGTCTCTGCACATCTAGCAGGACCGCCCCTCAGCAGCGCCTAATTCAGAGGTTTGACGAAAGCCAGGATGCGCTTAGGATTCTCAACCATCATCATCCGGACATGCTCCTCAGAAACGCCAAGGCGACGCAACTCAGGCAGGAACTTCTCTGCGATGAAGGAGTAACCCGTTCCGCCGTACTTCTTCAGCTGCATCTTCGTGCACACGTCCTGGGACAGCAGAATCCGGTCCGCGTAACCCGCCTCTATCAGCCTGGGTATCGCTTCCGCTACCATCGCAGTACCCGCGCTGGTCATGAACATCCTGAGGTCGTCCTCCGCTGGCGCAAACCGCAGCGGCACTCCCACCCTGCCCAACAGGTCAAACTGGATGTAGACCCCGTGGTCCAGCAACTCCAGCATCAGGTCATAGTCCGCGGAAATCAAATCGCTATGGCCGAAGATCACACGGGACAGGTCCGTGCCCTCCTCACCCAGTATGCCAACCACCTCCAGCCGCTCCCTGCCAACACCGCCACGGTGGAATGAAACAGGGGCTCCGGTGATACGGCTAGCGCGGCCCGAGGCCCGGATGCTCTTGACCTCGTTCTCCGTGATTGGGTTACCTTCTATCCCGACTTCTCCGATAATGCCCGATCGGATGCCGGTGTTCCCCACCCCGACGGTAATGTCCCGGACTATCTCCTCCGTCATGTCCTCTACAGTCCGGCGGTCCATGTCGGAAGGATGATAGAGTTTCTGATACCATCCGGCGCCCATTACCACGTTCAGGCCTGTGGCCTGGGACACCCGGGACATTGCCAGCGGATCCCGACGGATGCCGATGCTGGTGACCTCGACGATGGTACCGCCCCCGTGATAACGGAACTCCATGGCCTCGTCCATCGCAGTCTTCTCGTCCAGCAGGACCCAGTTGTCCCGGATCGGCTTGCGATCCCGGGCCTGGTCCAGCTTGTCGATGGTCAACTCCTGCTCCCACAGGCACCATTCAGTGGCCGGTGTGTTGTCGTCCGGCTCAACGCCCTTGAAAAGGGCTATGAACAAATGCTCGTGCATCAGGGTGGGACCCAACTGGTCCGGATCAATGGGACCCCTGACGGTCATCACCTTGCCGACCATGTTCGATACGTCTGTAGCCACGGTCTTCTCCTCGCCGCCTTTTTCCTGCCATGATAGCAGCCGAAGGACCGAACCGAAGCCGACGAAAGTTACTGAGGACCGCCGGCCCGGAGACTCAGAAATGGCAACGGGCCGACAGATCAAGGACAGGTCGTTGTGCAACACCGGCACCGACTCCCGCTGGCGCAGATCCGGGGGAGGTCCGTTCTGCGAGTAATAGCTGTCCTGGCTCCTTGGCAGTTGGGAGGAGATCAGACTCGATCGCTTTACCACCTCCTTGAGATGCTCCATTACTCACAATTGACTGGTCTAATGCTGAATGACAACCCGCCAATGCCGCCGGAACCGTATTGCCACGTTCGACAAATTTCAGGGTTCAGCCGGCTGGACGGTGTGCCCGGGCCGCGATTCATGGGGCGATAAGGCGCCCCTGATCACGAGCACCCCAACAAGGCGGCCTCCAACTGCATAGAAGTGCTCCCGAAAGTCCCTCCGCAATCAATATTTGGGTTCTGTGAGCAGGTCAGCAGATGAAACCCCGGCGGATTGCATCCTACCTGCGACGGGCACAGAGACGAAACCCGCCATACCAATGATCCCGTTGCGTCCGCCCTTCCCGCCCCCTGAAAGTGGGCGACCCCTCATGAATACCGGAACAGAGGGACATCGGGGGTTCCAATGAACCCAGTCCGACAGTCATAACACAAGAGTGGAGGTCGGTAGACGCAGTCGGTTACTATGCAACCATTGGAGAGCACCATGCACAAAGGGGAAAGGGGCAGGAAGCACTCCCTTGGCGTCGACCGACGGGCATCAGGCTATACCAGAGCATCGGCAACAGTTATTCGGGGCCCCGCCGGCCGGACCCCCGAATTCAACGGCTGGTCCTCACCGCCCTGGGTGATGCCGGGAGCGTCATCAACGTTGGAGCTGGCACCGGCAACTACGAACCTGCAGCCCTCCGTGTATGCGCAGTCGAACCGTCGCCTGCCATGATCTCCCAAAGGAAACCCGCGGCCGCGCCTGTGGTTCGCGCAGTTGCAGAGGCCTTGCCTTTCGGTGATCACTCGTTCGATGCGGTTCTGGCCATTCTCACCCTCCATCACTGGAGAAACCTCGCGGGTGGGCTTTCAGAACTGCGCCGGGTGGCGAGGCGCCAGGTGATCTTGATCTTTGAACCGTGGGTTTCCTGGCAATTCTGGCTGGTCGAGTACTTTCCGGAATGCCTTTCGCTTCCCTCGGAGAAAAGGGCGCCGAACATCGACGACCTGCGTCCGTACCTGGACATCCAGACCGTCCTGCCCGTGCCAGTGCCGGCGGACTGCATTGATGGATTCGCGGGAGCATATTGGTGTCGGCCCGAGCGGTACCTGGACCCGTCAGTGCGGGCGGGAATCTCGAGCCTGGCCCAGCTGCCGCCCGAGGTGGCAGAACGTTGCGCCCAAAAGTTGCCTCAAGACCTGGAGTCAGGGGAGTGGGACGCCCGTTTCGGATACCTGCGTGAGCTGACGGAACTCGACCTTGGCTACCGGCTAGTGATTGCTGAATGATCTCCGGAAACAAAGCTGATCGGGTTGGAGACACCGAGGAACGGACGGCTATATACAACTTTGAGAAGACACTTGGTGGACGAACTCCTGTCTGCCTGAGTGGGCACCCTTCCCGTCCGGGTACAGTGCCTGCAGACCCGGTGAAATTGTGGAGGACGCTATGAGAATCCCCATTACCATGTGCCACGGAATCAGGCCCATCGCTGCGGGTGCCCTGCGCCATCCCTTGACCGAGGAACGATTCAACGCGCTTATGGGAATCGCGGCGGATATGGGGTTTCAGTCGATCAACTACGACCAGTTGGCGGCGTGGCGGGACGGAACGGGCTCACTGCCGGAACGGCCGATCATGATCGACTTCGACCACCCGGTGGTGTCGATGCGGCGGGAGGTGTTTCAGACGCTGGAGCGGTACGGATTCCAGGGGAACCTGTTCATCTACACCTCCCCCTACGATCCGGAATATCCCCGCCCGCTGGCGCTGGCCCAGGTGCCGGAACACATGCCATGGTCGGAGATCCGGGAGCTTAGGGAGTTGGGCTGGCATATCGGCGCCCACACAGTCAGCCATCCCAACCTCTCAAATCTGGCCGCTGAGGACACGGACGGCGAGGTGCTGCGGGAGGAACTGGACCGGTGCAACCAGGTCATCGAGGAGAACATGGGCTTCGTGCCTCAAGACTTTGCCTTCACTGGCACCAGCTGGAGCAGCGCCGCCGAGGCAGAGGTCAGGAAGAGGTACCGCTTCGGCAGGCTGTGGGTCGTGGGGTCGGAATACGAGGCCGACGGCAAGCCCTTCCGCTATGCGGAGCTGGCCGGTTCGTCGGAACCCGATGAGGCCGACGGAGGGCCGCCCAACAGCACCAGGTACATCACCGAGCACACCGACCCGCACCGGCTGCCATCCATGGAGTTGCAGGCCCTGATCAATGACCCCGTAGCTTTCCGCTCGTACCTGGAGGGCGCGCTGGACGGGTAGGAAGGCAATCCGATCCGAAACGCAAAGGGAGGGTGAGCCATGACGCCCGGACGATTCAGCCTCGCCAGTCAGGCGGGGCGCGTTCCCTCGATGACCGTGCCGCTGGACGCGCGGCAGGAAACCAGGTTCCAGCGGCTGATGGAAGAGTCGGTCATGATAGACCTCCACCAGCACCCTATGGTCATGCCCGAGGACTTCACCCAGTACTGGGACTACCTGCGCAGCGACGACTACGTCTGGGGGTATGACGCGGTCCGCGAGGGCGGTTTCACCGCCGTCGGGACGGCAAACGTCTTTCGCGGGATGCTGAACACCAACGAGATGTCCTTTATCCGGTTTGCCGACCTGCTGGAAGAGATCAGCATGATGATTTCGGACATCTCGCGGCATGAAGACGTCGTGCAGGTCGGCAGCGCCGCAGAGATAGAGGCGGCGAAGAGTAGGGACAAGGTGGGTTTCCTGCCCACGGTGGAACACCTGGCCATCGGCAACGAGCTGAACCGGGTGGACGTGCTCTACAACGCCGGGATAAGGCTGGCCGGCCTGACCTACAGCCGCAAGGCCTACATCGGCGACGGCATCTTCGAGCGCAACGACGGGGGCCTCAGCGAGTTCGGCGTGGAGGTCGTTCGGCGCATGAACGAGCTGGGGATGGTCGTGGACGTTTCCCACGCGTCGTTCCGCACCGCCATGGACGCCATCGAGGCGTCCGAGTCGCCGGTTACCTTCAGCCACGACGGCTCCTACACCCTGGCCAGCGACAGCCTGCAGTCTCGCCGGCTGAGGAAGGACGAAGAGCTGCTGGCCTGCGCCAGGAAGGGCGGCGTCATCGGCATCACCGCCGTCCCCAACAGGCTCAGCAACGACCCGGAGCAGAGCATCGAGTGCGTGCTGGACCACTACGACTACATGGTGAAGCTGGTCGGCGTGGACCACGTGGCCATCGGCACCGACGCCAGCATCGGAGACATGGTCGAGATCAGCCGGGTGATGCTGGGCCGGACGGGCCCCGCTCCGGCGCCATATTTAAACGGCCTGGAGTCGCCGGCAGACAGCAAGAACATCATCCGCGGACTCATAGCTCGGGGCTACTCCGACGAGGACGTGAAGAAGATCGCAGGCAGCAACGTGCTGGCGTTTTTCAGGCGAATAATGGGGTAAACGAGCGCCTCGCTCTGAGCCACCTGGCAGACTCTTCATAGCATCTCCTCTCCAGATGGATGTCGTATGCAGGTCAGGCCGATCCAGAAAACGAGCGTGCTGCCTTGTTTTGGAAGCACCCGACTACAGAAGGATGCTAAATTACGCATGGAAGTCTCGCCATTGGCTTCCTGGATGATTAAAATCAGGGTTCCTCAGTCACCCCCGAGGAGGACGGCATGAGCGTCCTGATCAAGAACGGGCACATCTTCACCGCGGTGGACAACTACGTGGCCGACATCCTGGTGGACGACGGAAAAATACGTACCATCGGTATTGACCTGACGGCCGACGCCGAGAAGACAATCGACGCCACCAGCAAGTACGTAATTCCCGGAGGCATCGATCCCCATACGCATCTGGACTTTCCCTTTGGCGGCACCGTTTCTTCCGACGACTTCAGCACCGGCACCATCGCGGCGGCGGCGGGGGGCACCACCAGCATTGTGGACTTCGTCGTGCAGCAACGGGGCCAATCCTTGAGCGAGGCTCTGGAGATATGGCACCAGAAGGCCGAAGGCCAGGCCACTGTGGACTACGGCTTCCACATGATCATCCAGGACCTGCCGGATCAGCGCCTCTCCGAGATGGACGAGATGGTCAGACAGGGCGTCACCAGCTTCAAGATGTTCATGGCCTACCGCGGCGCAGTGATGGTGGACGACGACACGATCTTCAAAGCCATGGTCCGGGCGGCGGACAACGGAGCGCTCATCTGCCTGCACGCGGAGCACGGACACATGATCGATGTCCTGGTGCAGGGAGCCTTGGCCCAGGGACACACCGCACCCAGGTTTCATGCCAGCACCCGCCCGCCGGTAACCGAAGCGGAGGCCACCCACCGCGCGATACGCATGGCCGAGGTCGCCGGCGCGCCGGTCTACTTTGTCCACCTGAGCTGCGCCGAGGCGCTGCAACAGGTGCAGGCAGCCCGCGCCCGGCAGAAATACGTTTACGCCGAGACCTGCCCCCACTACCTGACCCTGGACAACAGCATGTACGACCAGGATGGTTTTGAGGGCGCCAAGTACGTGCTCACCCCGCCCCTGCGGGACAAGTGGCACCAGGAGGAGCTTTGGAATGGGCTGCGGCGCAACGACCTTCAGGTTGTGTCAACAGACCACTGCGCTTTCCGGTTCAGCGACCAGAAGACCCTGGGGGTCAACGACTTTTCCAAGATTCCCAACGGAGGACCCGGAATCGAGAACCGCCTGAGCCTACTTTATACCCACGGCGTGGCCTCCGGACTGATGGACCTGAACCGGCTGGTGGAGCTTTTCTCCACGACTCCGGCCAAGCTGTTCGGCCTGTTCCCCCGCAAGGGCACAATCGCCGTGGGGAGCGACGCAGACATAGTCGTGTTTGACCCGGATGCCGAGAGTGTGATCAGCGCCCAGACCCATCACATGAACGTGGACTACAACCTTTACGAGGGCATGAGAGTGAAGGGAGTGCCCGAGGTTGTAGTCGTCAACGGGCGCGTGCTGGTGGAGGACGGAAAGTACACCGGTATTTCGGCAGGAGGCCGTTTCCTCAAACGCAGCGCGATGTAGGCGGATGGGACTCCGCTCAACCAGATCATCCGCCACCTCCAGGTTCCAGATACCCGGATGACTCTTGTCCCTCCGGGTCTGGATCTTCTGCTGAGAGTGAAATTCCGTGCTCACAATGGAACGGTTCCTGTGGAGAGCGAGGACTTGTTGACCGGGAGGCCCAGCGCTCCTAAACTCCCGGCCAACGAAAATATTCTGACGTTGGCTTCAACCAGGTGGGGTAGATATGGTCCAGCAGAGAATCGGGATGGTGATAACGGCCGCCGACAGCAACGCCGCCCTGAGAGCGGTGGAGGACCTGGATAATCGCGGCGTTGGCGCGGCTTGGATGACCAGCGGCAGCACCGGCGGGGGAGACAGCCTCAGCGTTTTCTCAGCCGCTGGACCCCGGACCCGCAGCATCATGTTCGGCACAGCCATAACTCAGACCTTTCCCCGCCATCCCATCGCCGTTGCCCAGCAGGTCTTGACCCTGGCCCAACTGGCTCCCGACCGGTTCCGGCTGGGGTTGGGCACCAGCGGTCAGGGAGGCGTGGAGCAGACCCTTGGCATCAACTTCCGAGCGCCCCTGGCCCACCTCAGGGAGTATGTACGCATCCTGAAGGCATTGCTGCAAGAGGGCTCGGTGGATTACTCCGGGCACTATTACCAAGCCCATACCAGTATCCCCGCCCCTGTTGACGTGCCGGTGATGGCCGCCGCCCTGGGGGAGAGCGCGTTCGAGATGTGCGGCGCCGAAGCCGACGGCGCGATCAGCTGGGTATGTCCAGGGTCCTACCTGCGGGATGTTGCCCTGCCGGCCGTACAGCGCGGGGCCGAGCAGGCCGGACGCCCCACACCTCCTCTTGTGGCCCATGTGCCGGTGTGCGTCCACGACGACCCCGAGGAGGCCCGAGAAGCCATCGCGGGACAATTCAGTGGTTTTGCCAGGGCGCCCTTCTACCGGAACATGTTCAACAACGCCGGGTTTCCTGAGGTAACCGAGGGCGTGTGGAGCCCCGGGATGGTGGACGCCGTGGCGGTGTCCGGGAACGAGGAGCAGGTAACGGAGGGGCTTCGAGGACTGCTGGAAATGGGCGCGGCCGAACTCATGGCCTCTCCGGTGCCTGCAGGACCGGACAGGGAGGAGTCGCTGGAGCGCACCATGAGACTGCTGGCCCGGCTTTCTCAGTCAGTGGCATCGTAGTGGGAGAGCTCGGACATCCCAAGGAACTCCAACCGAACGGGTGGTGAATGGCAACGAAACATGGATGAAGCAGTGCAACAAGCCCTGGAACGGGACCGCACCATCGACA
This sequence comes from Dehalococcoidia bacterium, assembly GCA_965261355.1. Classification (GTDB taxonomy): domain Bacteria; phylum Chloroflexota; class Dehalococcoidia; order Lucifugimonadales; family UBA3495; genus VXOI01. The sequence goes on from OZ253464.1 coordinate 3,216,042, forward strand.
TCACCACAACCGGACGGACTACCGGGCAGTCCCGGCGCAAGGAGATCTGGTTCCACAATATCGAAGGACGACTCTATATCACCGGCTCGCCCGGTAGTCGCGATTGGTACGCCAACCTGGTGGCAAACCCCCAGTTCACTTTTCACCTCAAACAGAGCGCCCAGGCCGACCTGGCCGCCCGGGCGACGTCAATCAGGGACCCGGACCAGCGGCGGGACATCATTTCTCGAATCCACCAGAAAATCGGCGGCCACCGTGACCTCCAGGCCTGGTTGGAGGGCAGCCCCTTGGTAGAGGTGGAGTTGCTGCCGGATTAACATGGCAGGTGATAGAGACTCTTGGGCAGGTCAACCTCATCTATCCCGACAGCGACCTTCTTGCCTCACCATCAGTTGATTGTCTAAATTCCACCCGCCCTGATTCTGCGCCTGTAGTACAAGTGGACACGGACAGACGTTCCCCACGCGGGGAGGTAGTGGTACCGTTCGTCCGGGAGTTCCTCGTCGGGGCCAACGACCCGTTTCCCCTGATGAGCAGGGCTAAGAATCCGAGGTTGTGTCCGCAGCAGCCGTGCACGGGGTAGTCGCACTTGTGGGCGCCCCCAATATTCGCCGCAGGCGATGCGGACAGTGAAGACAACCCCGGCTTCAACAGCGGGGGATCCTACTCTTCGGACTGCTGGTCGACCAGCCGGAAGAGGTACGGGCGCATCGGCCGGGGCGCCTGCCGCTCATTCAATGTCCGGCGGATTTCCTGGTGGTAGGGTGACAGTGAAGCTGCATCCAGCATGACATGCAGTATGGCGTTCTGGTTGTATGGAGCGTCGTCATAAATGCATTCAGGATTCCGGCAGACCAGCGACTCAAGGCGGCCGCCAAGTGTCGCCTCGCGCCCGCAACCCTCGCATTGAAATCCATAACGGCGGTCCCAGACCATGTCAACACCTCCTGTAGGTAGAGCATTCTCCGTTGGCACTGTCGGAACCAGTGTGCTGTCGACGGAGTCCGTCACCTCCTCTCCTTGCGCAGTCTCCCTCCTTTCCTCCGGTCCTCTCACTGACAGCGTGGCGCTGGCTGTGAGAGGTGGAAACGACAGGGAAGCACGAAGCTCTATTTCCTGCCTCGTCCGTTCGAGCTCCGCCGCGAGGAGGTCCTCGCCCGGCAGGGTGATCCGGTATTCCGAGGCCATCACGGTGTTCGGCAGCCCTTGCAGGGCGTAGCGGGCCAGGGCTTCGTCCTTCTCGGAGCAGAGAATCAGTCCCACGGGAGGGTTCTCGCCCTCCTTAACCCAGTGCTCCTTCGCGTAGTTTAGGTAGAAGTGCATCTGTCCCGCATCGGCGTGGGTGAGAACCCCGATCTTCAGGTCGATGACCACGAGGGATTTCAAGCGGCGGTGAAAGAACATGAGGTCCACTCGGTACCAGTGGCCACCGACTCGGAGATGTCTCTGCCTGCCGATGAAGCAGAAATCATCGCCCAACTCCAAAAGGAATTCCTCCAGGTGCCGGATCAGTGCCTCCTCTAGGTCGCTCTCGGAGTATTCGTCCTTGAGGTCCAGAAACTCGAGCACGTAGGGGTCCTTAAACTGCTGGGCGGGAAGAACGACGTCTTCAGGGAGTTCCTCCTGTCCCCTGGTGAGCATGGCGGCCCGGTTCTGCGATAGTGCGGTGCGCTCGTAGAACTGGGAATTGATCTGCCGGTCAAGCTTCCGGACCGTCCACCCCCCGCGCAGCGCCTCCGTCTCATAGAATTCGCGGGCGTTAGTGTTCCTCACGGACAGCAACCGAACGTAGGAGGACCAGGGCAGTGGAAAGGCCACGAGAAGGTCACCGAATCCGACTTCGTTTGGGACGGTGTCCGATTCGCCAGACGTTGTCTGGCGAATCGGCATCCAAGTGGGCCGGCCTAATTTGCCAGACAGCGTCTGGCGAATCTGCTCGGGCGGATACGAGAGATAGAACAGGCGCATGTTCTGGACGTTCTGGCGGGAGAAGCCGCGCCCGAAACGCCCTGTCAGGTCCGCCGCCAATCTCTCCATTAGCGCGGCCCCGTATTCAGCCCGCTCCTCTCCCGATTGTTCGAACTCGACGATGCGGCGCCCGGTCAACCAATAGGCGGCGGTCATCGCCGAGTTCACCGAGCGGGCAGCCGACTCCCTGGCCGAGTCTATGATCCTCGACACGTCTCCGAGGACGGCCTCGTAAGAGACATCAAGGTTCCCGGTCGCAACTATCTCTGCCACAACGCACTCCTAGACTTTCTCAATGATATTGTCCCCCTGCAGACGGCCTCCAATCAACCCAGAAATACTCTGGCCTTGCACACTGGCGATGCCGGGTATGGCTGTAATACCATCATGCCTCCAAAGCAGCCGTTCTTGGGCAACACCTGCGTCCCAGCCATGGCCGGGGCGTCTTACTCCAGCTTTACCCGGATGGTGAAAAATGAGGAAGCGTGCCCGGCGCCCGAGGCTCGGTTGTGGTCGCGGTCAACACCACTGACCCGCCGCGTGCCCTGGTGAGGATCCGGAGGTTCGCGCCGTTTCGGTTCTCGCTTTCTTCGGCTAGCCGCCCTGCTCGTCCAGCGGCCCCGGCCCTTGCTTGTGATCTGCTCCCCGAATCCTGAGCCGGCCGGAATGCGAGTCTTGTGGCATGATCTAAACTGATAAGTGAGGAGGATTGTTCTAAGAATAAGTCTCGGAACGTGCCAGAGCAGGTCGCTTCCGGCTGCCCTGCCGCAAGAGATGGCCGACTACATCATCCGCTCTTGCGGCGCCAATTGGGCCATAAGGGCGACCCGCCTCGCGCGACCGTCCTTGCCTTCCTGAGTCGTCCTCCTATACGCCGAACAGTCCGTACTCTCCACGAAGACTGCCATCCAGAGAGAAAACCAGTAGGCCACGCTCCCCAGCGGTATCCCGCAAACGCACTCCGCTTTTAAGTCGCCCCGCGAGGGGTTAATTTGCAATCCTCAGACTCAGCCATAGCCGGTAGATAGCTCAATGGGAAAGCTGATAGTAACCATAGGAGTCGGCAACCAGCAGGGAACGCAGTTCCAAAATATCGAGGTGGTTGTGGACACCCGCTCAACCTTCACCGCCGTCCCCAAAACGCTGCTACAGGATCTCGGCGTACCGTTGGCGCGTCAGGCCCGCTCCCGGCTGGCCGACGGGAGCACCGTCCCAGTTGACCTCGGCTGGACAATCATCCAGCTTGAGGGCCAGATCTTGCCGACGCAGGTTATATTCGCCGAAGAGAACGAGCCCAGCGTGCTGGGTATGGTAACTCTCGGTGCGGCCCTGCTGGCAGTAGACCCGATGGGACAACGGCTTGTGCTCGTGGACGCGGACCGACTCTGACCAGGAAAACAAAAACCGACGGCCCATAACCAGCCCGCGGACGACGAACGACCATGATCGACGCCGTTTGATATTCCGGGGTGACATATCCGCCTCTCATTAAGGGGACATGGTCTCCAAATAACAACACAACGACAATTGGCGTCTTCGTTGGGAACTCCCATATATCGATTCGACTGAGCCGGCATCCCCGCCACCTCTCACGGCGATGACGGACCGGCATAGTATTACAACGTCAGTTAGTTTGGTAGGATGACTGTGTAGCTGGAGAAGGAACAGGCAGGTGAGGTGGGGATGTGGATGCGGCAGTTTTTGAACAGGTGTACGGGGCCTTTGGGGATTTTCACGCTTACTTCGCGCCGCTGTTTGGCCGCCGGGAGACACGGGAGCACAGCGGTCATTATCTCCAGGCCCTGCTGGTGCAGTCCGGGGAGCGGCGCTACGCTGAGAACCTGTCGGAGACGGTTCCGGGGTCAGCCCGGGGGATGCAGCGGTTTCTCACTGATTCTCCCTGGGACGATGAGGCGATTGTAGGACGGCTGCAGGAGTACCTGGGAACCCGGCTGGAGCATCCGGAAGGGGTGTGGGTGCTGGACGGCAGCGACTTTCCCAAGCAGGGACGGAAGTCGGCGGGAGTGGCCCGGCAGTACTGTGGTCGGCTGGGGAAGGTGGCCAACTGCCAGGCCGGAATGTTCTTGGCCTATGTCAGCCCGTTGGGTCGGGCCCTGGTGGACAAACGGCTGTATCTGCCGGAGAGTTGGACCTCGGACAAAGACAGGTGTGAGGCGGCGGGTGTGCCGGAGGATAGGCAGGGTTACCGGTCGAAGACGGAGTTGGCCTTGGAGATGGTGGGGCGGGCACAGGAGCGGAGCCACCTAAAGTCTGGATGGGTCGCTGCGGACGATGCCTTCGGCATGTCGCCGTCCTTCCGGGAGGGCCTGGCGGCCTTGGGGATGTGGTACGTGCTGGACGTTCCGTCCGGCTTTACGGTGTGGCCCTTGGAACCGGAGAGGACCACTCCGGTCTATCGGGGACGGGGTGGTCCTCCCAAGCCGAGGCTCCGCAGCGGGCAGCGTCGGACGATGGCGGAGCGGGCCGATGCCATCACAGAGGAGGCGTGGCGGGAGCTCACTGTGGCCGAGGGAAGCTAGGGCCCCCGCAGCTACCTGTTCAGTGCTCAGAGGGTGTGTCCAACCAGCAGGCGCAAGCCCGGCGAAATCCACTGGGCAATTTACCGCCGGAACCTGGACGGCAGCGAACCCCGCTACTACCTGTCCGATGCACCGGAGGATACCCCGTTGGAGACCCTGGCCTACGTTGGAGGATCCAGGTGGCGTATAGAAACGGAGTTCGAGACGGAGAAAAGCGACGTGGGTCTGGACGAGTACGAGACACGCACCTGGACTGGCTGGCATCACCACGTGGCCCTGTGCCTGCTGGGCGGGGCATTCCTGCTGAGCCTGCAGCAGGCTTGCGGGGAAAAAGATGCCCCGGATCACGAGGCCGCAGGTCTACCGGGTGGTGCGGGAAATGCTGCCCCGGGAACGGTTCGGGCCAACTGAGTTGCTGCGGTGGCTGGAGGATACGCAGGACAGTAACGAACGGGCCAGACGCTCCCACGCCAAGCGCCGCGCCGCCATGCGGGCATCACCCCACATCCCCCCTGAACTGACGTTGTAATATTAGAGCAGGTCTCCATGCCCGGGTCGCTGAGGTTGTAGAAGATCTACAAGCAGTGAATCTGCAGGATTAGCGACAGCGGGCAGGGCTAGCGGTCCCCTTCTGCCTCAGGGTATGAGGGACGGATGCGCTCTTCCAGCCGCTGCCAGGGAAACAGGCCGTCCATCCGTTCCAGAAACAGTTCCCGGCGTGTCTTCCGCTTCTTACCCGGTGATTCAGATCCGCAAACGTCGGCTGGTTCATCAACTCTCATTCTCCCTTCGGCATCGAAGCCTCCAGCTTTACTAGCAGCCCGTCTGAGGATTGACCAACTGGCTCCGTTGGTCAGCCGAGATTACCCTGAGGCAACAGTTCTTGCGTGGTGCGGATAGGAACCTGCGGATTGTCGCTTGAAAATCCCACTGCCCATGGCCCGGCACGTGGCCCTGTTGTTCCCGGTGGCGCCTTTGCCCCTCACCTTGCCGGACGTCCCGGGCCCGAAGCGGAACAGCTTCAGCAGGTTGTGGCCGGCGCAGATCAGCAGCCACTCCCGGTTCACCTTCGCCAGACCCCGCAGCAGGAACTGCCGGAAGCCCCGGCCCTGCTTGATCTGGCCGAACACCGGTTCCACCGTCTCCATTCGAAGGGCGTAGCGTTCCCTGCCCCGTTTCGTCCGCAGCTTGCGGCGCATCCGGTCCCTGGCTGACAGCCCCTTGGGTATGCGGCCGCGGGGCGCGGGTGGCGGCACCCAGCCGTGGCGGGTTTTCTCCGGCGCGACGAACGGGTCCACTCCCAGGGCGCAGAGTTCCTCAACCTCCTTGGCCGAGTAGTATCCGGCGTCGGCGGAGACTTCCTTTCGGCACCGCGCCCACGTTCAGGATGATCTCCTCAATCATGCTCACGGCCTGCCCCTTGTCCGAGGGCTGATCGGTGGCACAGGCCGCCACGATCACCTGATGCTCGCTGTCCACCACCGCCTGACAGTTGTAGGACTGCTGGAAGTCCCTCCCTCCCGGACCGGGCATGATGCGGGAGTCCGGGTCGGTGAAGTTCCGCTGCGCCTTGTCATCAGGCACCCCGGGATGAATGCGGCCCTCTGACTCAGCCTGCTCCGCATCCGCCCGTGCCTCGGCCTCCAGCGCCGCCTTGGCCTCCCTTATCTTCCGCAACCGTCCCTCCCGGAAGGCCAGTTCCTCCGGCAACTCATCCCCACGCCTGTCCTTCCCGTACCGGCGGTCCTCCTCCTCGTCCACCTCCTGCGCCTTGCGGAGCAACTCGTCCACCTCCGCCTGCAACTGCGCTTCCTTCTCTTTCATCCGCCCGTAGCTCATCGCCTTGTGCTTTGAGGCGTTGGCCCTCACCTTGGTCCCGTCCAGCGCCACGTGCCCCAGCTTCACCAGCCCGGCCTGCTGGCACAACGCCAGCACCTGCAGGAACAACTCCCCCAACGCCTCCAGATGGTCCTTTCGGAAGTCGGAGACGGTGCGGAAGTCCGGCGTGTTGTTGGCCGCCAGCACCCGGAAGGCGATGTCCTCGTGCAGCCTCTGCGCGATGCGACGTGAGGAGGCCACGCCGGTGCAGTAGCCGTAGAGCAGCACCTTGACCATCATCCTGGGATGGTAGGGCGGGCCGCCCCGCCTCTCCTGCTCGTAGCGGGCGGTGATGTCCGAGAGGTCCAGTTGGTCCAAGACGTCGGAGATGAAGTAGGCCAGGTGATCCTCGGGCAGCCATTCCTGCAGGGCCGCCGGCAGCAGCAACTGCTGGTCCGGGTCGTAGGGAAGGTAGGTCTTGCTCATTGACCGCTCCGCTCGTCTGATGCTCCGCCCCATCATACCCCCAACGGCTCACCAATCCTGTTTCTCGGACGGGCTGCTAGCCATATCTCACCCGCCTTGTTCAGACTCTCTCTAGAACCGAAAATCCGACAAAGCGAGCACGTGTTGAATCGCCCCTAATTTCCTCGAAGCGCCCCGTTCTTGCCCGACTCTCGCGATTCGATGACGAAAGGCAGACTCCGTGTTAAGGCACTTCTGAATTGAGCCGTAACCGCAGATCCGATGGTAAAATAGCCCTTGTGAATGCAAGGATTCTATTCTGAACGGCCCTTCGGTTTTCTTGGTGATGTGCGCTTGGGGGGCCACTCACCGGGCCTCGGCTTGAGCACCACGGTGTAACGCCAATTTGACGTACATGCCCATGTTTGTGCAGTGGTAGTAAAATTGTCGAATTTCGGATCGAGAACGACGGTAATTGTCACGTCTTCTCGGGTCGCCTCGACCCGCACGCCAAAGACCCCTAACAGGGCCCGCTTTCCGTAAAAGTCCAAATTCGCCAGCTTGGGCTCCAACTGCCGGCAATAGTCGGCGATCCGGTCGCGAATTTCCGACGCATTGTCGCGCATCCGTTGCTGTTCCTCCAGAGCGGAAAGCAGTTCCCGTTTCGCATCACATAGCGCCTTTACAGGTCCGATTTGGCGCTCCAGAATGTCTTGGTCAATCTGGTTCTTGCCGCGCTGCTGCAGGAGCCGGCCCTGCTCATCCTCCAGGTCCCGTATCTCACGTTTGAGAGAGGGGATCTCATCGGCGGTATCCCCAATCTGCCGAAGGATATGATCCTCAAGCTCCGATGCGAGAACGGACGGGTTCACCACCACACCGGACACCCTGCCATGGACATAATCCTCTAACTCGTCTGCAGGGATATAGCGGGCTTTACAAGTGGCTGGCTGGAGAGAAGTCGGTGTGGTTGCCCGACACCGGTAGTAGCGATACTTCCCGCTGAGGCAGGCACCCACAACGGGACTGCCACACAAATGGCACCTGACGAAGCCCGTCAGGACATACTGCCTGTCCGAACCTGTAGTCGCCGCCTGCCGGCTTGCCATCCGCTCCCGCACCAACTCAAACAGTTCCTTGGAAATCAGCTCAGGGGTGTAGCCCTCAATGCGGATCACCTCGGAGGCCGGGTTCGGGGTCACCTCCCGTTTCGACCCCTTCACTTTCCGGTACCGGTTCTCCCCATAAAACTGCACCCCGGTGTACGCCGGGTTCTCCAAGATCCTCCAGATCCCCAGGGGATGCCACCTACGGTTTCTTTTGGTGGGGATGTTCAGGTCGTTTAGCCTCACAGCGATCTGGTACTTGCTGACTCCCTCGGACGCCCACCTGAATATCAAGCGAACCACAGTGGATTCCGCGTCGTTGATGACGCGAATTTTATTCGCCCGATCGTAGTCGTAGCCGTAGAGGCCAGCCCCGGTGCCGTTGGGAAGGCGTCCAGACCTTGCCGCGGCCGCCTTCCCGGTGCGGGTCCGGTCGATGAACCGTAATCGCTCTTGCTGACCGGCAAATCCCTGAACGTACAGGATCAGTCTGCCTTCAGGAGTATCCTCCAAGTTGCCCTGGACGAAAACCAGTTCCACCCCATGCTTACGCAGCTCGTCCATCAGGACTAGAAGCCGGGCCGAAAAGCCCTGGATGGGGAGAGAGATTTCGGCAGTAAAGCCGGGGCGAACAGAATCTGGGACCACAGCAGTCCGAGCCGGACAGCGCCGAAAATGGCCGTAGCATGGGCGACCACACCGTGGGAAACAGCCTGGACATCACTGGGGACGGCACTGGGGACGGCACTGGGGACGGCACTGAGGACGGCGCGGTGGCGCGGAAGCCCACCGCCGACACTGTCCGACAGCTCGATTTTGCCCGCCACCAGGGTCAGGTTGGCCACTGTAGCCGCTAGGTACAGCTGGAATCGCGTCTTGGCGCGTCCGAAGTAGCGGGACTGGCGAATGCCCAACTGGACCAGTCGGGCCAATCTGTGCTCGACCACCACGCGTCGCGCTCGATATTCGTCATACCCGGCGCTCTGTTGCAACGCACGGGCCTGTTGCAGGAGAGCCTCCTGGGGATGGATCAGCACCCGCCGTCCCTTCCTGCCCTTGGCCGAGATGCACTGAGACCGCAGGGGACATGTCATACATTCGGACCCGTCGAACTGGAAGGCCTGCAAGTGGTGTATCCGACCCGCGGCATCCGTACGCCGTCCCGCTGGCACTATGGTGTGGGTGACCTGCCCTGCCGGACAGGTGCAACTGCCCGCCACCAGGTCGATGACAAAGTCATTCTTGGGAAAGCGCTGCCGGTCGGGCCGTCCCGGCACCCGGGCAATCAGGGTGCGGCCCGCGTCGGCGAAGGTCTGCCTGGTAGCTCCGTCTCCATAGGCGGCGTCGCCCATGGCCTCCTGCACCGGCACACCGGTGTTGGCCTCGCTCTGTTCTACCAGTTCCAGCGCCCCCAGGTTGTCCGGAGCGTTGCCCGGCAGTACCTCCACGGCGGTGATCAGCTGGGTGTCGGTGTCAACCACAATCGCCGCCTTGTGTCCGTCGAAGCGTCTCCTGCTGCTCTTGTGCCCGTGGCGCATCTCAGGGTCGTGCACCGACATCATCCGGTCCTTGCTCACCCCGTCCTTGAGGCTCACGCCGTCATCGCCGTCGCCGTCGCCGTCGCCGTCGCCACCCTTGCGCTCAATGTCCTGGAGCAGCAACTGCCCCAGCAGTTCCGCCGCCGCCACTATCTGCTGACGCTCAGCACCGTCCTCGGGCAACTCCCCCTGGGCCAGCCGCGATAATTCCAAGAGCCGGTCCGCGTCTCCCACAATCCCCGCCAGCAGTGCCGTCCGCGCCCGCTTGTCCGACCAGTCGATGGTCGCCTCTCCCTTGATGCTGGAGGCGAGGTACCGCCCGTATCCCCGGGCCTTGGCCCATTTCCCGACGCTGATTCCCTCAACCTGCGCCAGCGCCCGCATCAGTTTGACGATCCCGTCGGCCAGCAGATTGTAGGTGTCCCTCACCGCGCCCCGGCCCAGGATGTTGGTCGTGTCCAGAGCCACCTTCATGCTGCGCCTCTTCAGGTAGCCCGACTCCCGGGCGAGGCGCACGCTGGACTCGAATACCTCCCGCACCCTGTCGTGCAGGATCAGCTGGGCCCGGAACACCTGGAGCGTGCTTTTGGCGAAGGGCCTGTCCTCCACCTCAATCCCCAGAGCCACCTTCCAGCGGATGTCGAAGTCGGCCCGGGCCTTGGCCTCGGCGTCGCTCACCTTGTCGTGGGTCTGCAACAGCAGCGCCGTGGCCAGCAGGCTGGGCGGCACGCTGTCCCGGCCGTTGTCAGCGCAGTAGAACACCGCGAAATCGGAGTCCTGGAACAGCCGGCCCCGCAGGGAAGCCAGCAGACCGTAGAAGGTGTCCTTCCCCACGTGGTCCAGGTACAACCGGTCCGCTTCCCAAAGACCCCTCTGGTCCGAACGCTCTCCCAGCATTCTCAACCCTCGCTACTCTTGTTGACCCCAATTATAAATGCTCGGCGACTCAAACCACTTTCCGGCCAGATTTCTAGGGATCGGGATCGCAGGGACAAGGGGCCCGGGGCGGACTGCCCGGCGGGGCTTGGTGGACATTCTGGCAAAAAACGCCCGCCCGAGGGACAGGGCCTAGAAGTCTGGCCGGAAAGCCATTGGCCGGGTTTTGCGCTACGCGAAGCAGACGTATTCAAGTCTTATATGGCATGGTAGTGCATGTAATACGTTGCAACACCCACTGTTTCATCGATAATCGACGTTAAGAAAACGCCGACTTGGGGAGAATCGGGTTTCCGGCCAGACTTCTAGTATTACAACGACGCTTCTTCGATTTGGTCAGTTTTTGGCCGGAAATCGCTTCGCGAAAGGCAAGGCCGCAAGGCTGTCACGGGCGTGGGCAGGTCGCTATGAAGAGGTGCTCAAGGTCCCTTTCTTGCGAAGCGTCGTTGTAATACTAGGCCACAGTTCAGGGGACGGGGGGTGATTATCCTTGGGAAGTAACGTTGTTGCCCTCGGTCGTCAACAGTTGGCAGGCGGAGTCCGTTCCGTCTCCCGAGTTACGTCCGGCAGTCAAAAGACCGGTTTTGCGAATCAATCAGGCGGGCCTATCCCCGCGTGTGCGGACCGTCGTCCGGGGCGCTCCAGGTCAGGGGTCCCGAAGCCGTCGCTGTTCGCGGTCGCCATCAGGTTCTGCGGCGCGGACATCGACTCCTGGGGGTTCTGTGTATCCTCCAGTTAGAGGGCGGCGGAGTTGCGGCCGCCGCCACTGCAGCGGTCCTTGCGCTGGTGAAAGTCTCCTGGTTTCCAGCGTCATCCGTGAAGCCTACCGTCACCTTGATGGCCATTCCCTGGGCGTCGGCATCGAGGATGTAACTGGAGCCGGTGGCGTCTTGCGTGTTCAGATATCAGTCCTGAAGGGCGTTTTCGGCGGGTGACGAGGCCGCAGAACGTTACTATCGATGGTTCCCTACTCCGCTCAGCTGCCCGGTTCGTCATTGCGCCAGCCCGAGGCGAACACCATCCCGTCGTAGCCGACCACCCAGACGCGTACGGACTCCGTGGCCACCCAGTTGCGCTCCGCGGTGGCTTCGAACATATCCGTGCCGAGCAGGTCCTCTAGTACTACAGCCGCACATCCAATACACGGGAGACTTGGAGCCTGGTGACTGACATGCTTCAATCACGTGCAAACACCAAGTCCGTAGCTGTATGTTGGCGATTCTCTGAAATATCCGCCCTGTGCCGGGCAACTGCGACTGTAGTACTAGTGCTCGGTCAATTTTGGTCTGATAGATAGACTGAGAGACCTGATCCTCGATGGTACTCTGACTTAAGGAAGATGTTGTTGTGAGGTGGCGGTGTGGTCAGGGAGAAATTCGCGGTTCGGCTGACGCCGGAGGAACGCGACCAACTGGAGCACATGGTCCGGGCAGGGAAGAGTCCAGCCCGGGTTACGACCCGGGCCCGCATCCTGCTCAAGACCGGTGAGGGTTGGTCCGCGTCCAGGGTGGCCCAGGCTCTGGATGTGTCCGAGGGCACGGTGTTCCGCCTCAAGCGGCGCTTCGCCGAGGATGGGTTGAACGGGGTGCTCAGGGACCGAACCCAGCCCCACCGGTACCGCAGCTGGATGACCGTGGCGAAGCCCACCTGATCGCCCTGGCCTGCAGCCCGGCCCCCGACGGCCACGACCACTGGAACCTTCGCCTGCTGGCGGACCGGATGGTTGAACTGGGCGTGGTTGACTCCCTGTCCCATGAGACGGTGCGGCTGCATCTGAAAAAAACGTCCTCAAGCCGTGGCAGAAGAAACAGTGGTGCATTCCCAAGGTGAGTGCCGACTTCGTGGCCCACATGGAGGATGTCCTGGACCTCTATGCCGAACCCTACAATCCCGAAAGGCCGGTGGTCTGCTTCGATGAGACATCCACCCAGATGCTGGCCGACGCCCGGCCGCCCATCCCGGTGGCTCCCGGACACCCCCGGCGCGAGGACTACGAGTACCGGCGGGAGGGCACCCGCAACCTGTTCCTGGCCAGCGAACCCTTGGCCGGGTGGCGGCACGTAGAGGTAACGGAACGGCGCACCAAGGAGGACTTTGCCCACCAGATGCGCTGGCTGGTGGATGAGGCCTATCCGGATGTCCCGGTGGTTCGAGTGGTCTTGGACAATCTGAACACCCATCGCAAGGCGTCGCTTTACGAGGCGTTTCCAGCTGACGAGGCCCGGCGCATTGCCAAACGGCTGGAATTTCACTACACGCCCAAGCACGGCAGTTGGCTCAATATGGCGGAGATCGAGTTCAGCATCTTCTCCCGCAGTTGCCTCAGGCAGCGTCTGCCGGACGAGGAATCCCTCTGCCGGGAGGTCCGCGCCCTGGAACTGGAGCGAAACGATGCTCAAGCCCGCATCAACTGGCGCTTCAGCATCCAGGACGCCAGAACCAAACTCCATCGCCTCTATCCCATCAATTCCTGACTTGACCGAGTACTAGTCCCAGAGATTCATAGTCGAAAAAAACGAGGTCGGAGTCGCCTTGCTGCAAAGGATTGGGATTTAGCCCCGCATAGAAGGCTGTCTGAAACTTCCGGAAGTGATCAAAGCGAGAGATGTACATACCGCTATCAGCGATCTCGTAGGCCTGCTGGTCTCGCCAGTTCCACCGTACGTTGGAAGTAGCCCCAAAGGCCTTCCGAGCTATTCCGTCCGGACAGGGGGTGAGTAGCTTCATCGCACGTCGGGCTCGACCCCAGTGAACGTCATGATTGCCAGGGACAATGACGACCCGCGACATGTCAGAATTGACAAAATGGGCGGCGAGGCGGCACAGAAAATTGCCTGCTTCTTCATACTGGGCCTCGATCTCCGGGTCTGGATCAACGGTATCTGCCTTGGTGCCCTGGATCAGGTCGCCGCTCACCACAATCAGGTCAGGACAAGGGATGCCCTCCTGTTTCCACCGCATAGCGTCGTTCGTGATCGCCATGGAAAGCTCATCATTTTTTAGACGTGGCCCTGACGTTCGATGCAGGTCCGAAATGTGAAGCAGCGTGGGCACAGATTTACTCCAGACACAACGCCAGCGGCGTGAATTAGATTACAGGCGGACTCGCTGGGTCGTTTGGCAAAGTTGCAGGTTGGAATAGCCCCCCCTGGTGGGCCACTCCGGGCCCCTGCCCGACGGCACCCCACGAATCGATCCCCTCTGACGGGGTTACTAGTGATACATAGCTATATTCTGGATGACCTCCTGGCTCATCCTTTAGAAAAAACACCCCACTGAGGACCGGGAAGATTCGCGCGTTTGGTAGTAGCTCAACAACATCGTTGATCGACATAGCAGCCCGCGAAATACCCGTAACATTCATGCTTTGGCCCTGCTCTCGGGATGAATCGGTCGCCGCCAAGCGAAATTGCGATTCTGGCGACTCGTCGAGCGATCCGAACATTAGTGAAGTGCTCCACGCATTAGTGTTTTGGTCCTGCTCTTGGGATGCATCGGTCGCCGCCGAGCGAAATTGCGATTCTGGCGACTCGTTGAGCGACCTAGAGACCAGTGAAGTGATCCATGCATTCAAGCTTTTGCCTTGCTCCTTCGCCGTGCTGATCGCCGCCCGATGCATTTCCGGAGGAACTCGCAAGGCAATTTTGCCGGAAAACGGCTTGGCGGGCGAAACCTTGTCAGCGGCACAGAACTCTAGGTAATCTTCAACTGCTAGGTGAAACGCGGGAATTACATCGTCCACCGACTTCGCCTGAAAAGTGAATCCATCCTTCATGCCAACCGACTGGCCAAACAAGATTCCGTATTCAAGATCCACGTTGACTTCCGCGTAATAACCCTTGTGTTCCAACATAAAACCACTTCCTATCACTCGGGTAGAATTCCGGCGTCCCACAGGAACTTTCGAACGCTTTGAACAGTGCCTTTGTCGGTTTCCCCTTTGTGCGGTTCGTGGAAGGTTATGCGAATATCGTTGCATTTCACACGGATACGAGATCCGTTTCCCTGGGTGATTTCAGCGCCGCACGCCCTGAACAATGACTTGATATCTTCCCATCGAATGTCGGCAGGAACCGGCCGTCGAAATATCGCGTCCAAAGTCCTGCGTTCTTTCGTATTTAGCAACTGCACGATATCATAAGTGATAGCAAATTATGGCATGGTTGTCAATTTCGCTAGTCGCCCTGCCCTGCTCCAAGGCAGAAGACTTAACGCAAGGGCAGCACCGTCAGGGAGGCTGCGATGTTGGCCCGCTCGATGACCGCAACTCCAGCGGTGACCAAGGCGACCAGCTGACCGCCACCGGCCACGTCTTGGACATCCACCGGCATATCCAGCACCTTCAACTCCACGCCCATGGTGGCCAGCCGACTGATCAACTCCAGGAGACCCAGCGTATCTCGTCTCAGCCGGTCCAGCGCGGTCATCACCAAGGCGTCTCCGGGTTGTACGACGTTTAACAGATCATTCAGGTCCGATCTCTGGAACACAGTGCCCATGATGATGTCCTGGTGGATATAGGCGTCCTCGTCGTCGTCAGCGTCAGTTAGCCGAATCCGCTGGTTCTGCAGGGCGCCTATCTCGTCGTCTCTGCCCCGGGATCCCCGGGCGTAGCCATAGGCCGTCATAGGCTGCTCCCGCAGGGTTGGTGGGGGTGTCGCATGTTATCAAACGGTGCCGAAATAAAAACTGGGGTCTAACGACACCGCAGGTCCTTTTTAACGTCCTTTCGCCCTCGCTTCCGGGGGGCCACTCTTGACGCATAGACCCGCGGCCCCCAAGGGGTGACCGCCTCGCTGAAAGGGGCAGGGGTGACGGGCATCATGGTCAAGAGGCTGGTCTACGCTGCTTCCGATAAACCCGCATTTGGACAGCTTTGCTGAGGCGAATTATCTTTGGTTGGAAAAGGAATCGCGATCAGAATTTCAGTAAAGTAATTTGTACGGCAATGCGCTAATTGCCGTTGATCACAAGGTCATCCAGAAACTCGGAAACGGGCTTGACGCCGGTTACGAGCAGGTGGTCCCGCGACCGGGTGCAGGCGACGTAGAGCAGGTTCCGCTCAGTGTTGTAGACCTCCTCCAAGTCTGCCTCGTCGACGATTGACTCGACCCTGGATTGCAGGGGGATGACCTCACTGTCGCAGGCCATCACCGCGACGGCCCGGAACTCAAGACCCTTGGCAAGGTGCATCGTGGCGACGGTTACGGAACCATCAATCGGCCCTGCACCGTCGTTGAGTACACCGCACTTCAGCTCCGCGTGTTTGACGGAGGCTGCGGCCCTGTCTATTTGCTCCGGGCACCTGACAAAAACGCTGATCTCGTCAGGCTCCAGGCCATCGTTCACTCTCGCCCTCAGCCACTCTCCGACTGCTGCGCATTCAGTCTCCTCGCTATCCAGCGCCATCACGGTCGGGTTCGGTCCGTTGAAGACTGAAACGGTTCCCTTCCGCTCCTCGGTGTTCCCGTCCACGTCGGACAATTCTGGGTCCAGCAGGCGATCAGCTTGGGTCCTGATCTGGTGCGATGTGCGGTAGTTGATCCGCAGTGTCTGTGAGCGGCCCCGAATGTCTACACCAAGCTCCCGCCAGGAGAAGGGCTGCTGGAAGATTCGTTGTCCAAGGTCGCCAGCGAAGAAGAGTCTGTTCGGGCGCCCTCCGGACAGTGAGGCGAGGAACCTCAACTGGGGTACACTGACGTCTTGGGCCTCGTCGACGACAATGCATTGGAACGGCGCGCGCTCATGCTCGGAGAGTTCCCCGGTCAGCCGGCCGAACATCTCTGCCCGGGTTATCAATCCCCTTTCCCGAAGTCCCGCTCTGACCCTCTCAAATACGGGCCACAGCCCTTCTCGCTGGGTCTCGGACAAACGCCGGTACTGGCCGATGCGACGAACGTCCCGGTAGTCATCCCAAGTTTCCAACTGCCAGGCGTCTACAACCCGCTCCCACTCCGACACCACGAATGCCACGGCGAACCTGGTTCCTGCCGCTGGCATAGCCTCCTTGACCAGATCTTCAACTGTCTCTGTTGCTGCGAGTTCCACCGTCCCGTGTCTGGCTTCGTACAGGCTCAGGCCCAAAGCATCCAGCGACTGGACCGCAACCCTGTCGGCCGCCTCCGTCTCACTACTCATCAGGATTCTGAACCTGGTCTGCAACTGATTGGCCAGAGCGTCCGAGAAGGTGGTCAGCAACACGTGGGCGTCCGCGCTGGACTTGGCCAGGTGAGCCGCCCGGTGCAGCGCCACAACGGTCTTGCCGGTGCCTGCCGTACCGGACACTCTGGCGGGGCCGTTGTAGTTTCGTTCCACGACCCCCTGTTGGTCCGGGTGCAGAAAGACAGTCCACTTCTCCCACGGGTATTCCAGGGCCGCTGCCAGTTCCTCGACGTTGTTCATGACGCGGAAACGACGCATCGCGTCGGGGTGGCTGAAGGGGTCGCCTCCCGCAGGTACGGGTAGCGACGGCTGCGGAGTCCTGCCCACGGCCAGCTCCAGCAAAGCCTCCGATGCCTCCGCGGGCAGGTGGTCTGCAAGGTCCAGCACACTGTCCTCGGTGGCGGCCCTGACATCGCCTAGCCATTCTTCAGGCACGCCGTACCCCAGAAGTTGCTCGCTGGGGATCCGGGCGAAGGGCAACGGCTTAGCGGGAACCTGCACAGCCTCTACGTAGACCGGAACAACCACCTCCTGCACCACCTCACGCAACTCCACCAGCTGGGCCGCGCCGGTGGTGGAGTGCGTTTCCAGCCGACGGCGCTCCGCCCAGCGGTAGGCGTCATCGTGGCTGTCCACGTAGCAGAGAACGACGTTATTCCCGGCCCGGTGCAGGATGATGCGCAGATCGAGGTTCACCCTCGCCGACCAGAAGCCCGGGTCTCTGGCGCCAGTCACGCGGTGCAGGCTGAGGCCTGGATAGGCGATGTTGGTTTGCAGGTCGAAGGCGGTCGTCTTCGCCGCCCTCTGCTGGTCGTTAGGCAGCCTGGCAAGGCTTGCGGTGAAGGTGTCGGCTATGCGGAATTGCAAAATCGCCCCAGGTTATTTTCGCGATCGTCTGAGCAAAGGCAATGTGTTCCAGAGAACGAACTGACTACAAAATACGATTCCGAAATAGATCAATGCATTGAAGAGTAGGTCAATCAGGAGGCGGCGCTGTTCTCCGGCTTCTATCGCTAGCACAAAGTATGCACCGATCGCTGCCAAAACTATCGGGGCCAGTTTACACAGGGACTTGTCGAGTTGATCCCCGGTAAAGTCCAGGTTAGCCACGGCAAAAGCGGCGATTGCCGCAGCCACAGCCGCCCTACCAGTCTCAGAATCAAGCCCGGCGCCAATTGATGAAATCCCCAATATGATAAGGGTAAGAACGCCGCCGTTCCGACTCCACCTAACAGGTTGCCAATTCAGTTCACTGAGCAGGGGCATAGTCAGGTATTCTCCATGACCGGTATGGCGCTACCCCACCCGGAACACCTTCATCACCTCGTCTTCTAGGTGATTGATGACTTTGACGGCTATGCGCCCCGACTCCGGGCGGGGGAACGGGCGCGACTCGGCGCTGTGCAGCGTGGCCCAGGCGTCCTCGTCGATCTCGGCCTTGAGCGTAGTCTTCAGCGACTTGTAGGGGTCGCCGGCGCCCAGGAAGTAGGCGTGGCGGACGAAGAAGCTCTCCTGGTTGTAGTCGGTGTCGATGAACCAGCAGGCGATGCCCTCCGGCCCGTCGCTGCGCACCTCGCCGGTGTTGGGATGGAACACGTCCACGCCGTTCACCCGCACCTGGACCTGCCCGTCCTCCGCGTCCAGCACGTCGATGTCCGGCTCGCCGAAGATGACGAACAGGTTGCCGCTGCCGGTGTTGCGCAGCTCGCTGGCCATTGCAGGTCGGCGTTCATGCGGGCCTTCAGCACCGGCACCCGCCCCAGGCTCTCGAACTCGGTCGTGTGGGCGTCGTAGTTGAAGGCACAGGCGATGAGCACGTCGAAACCGCCGTCGGCGGCCTCCCGCGCCGCCTCCACCAGGTCAGGACGCGACACCGTGCCGAACTCCGGCGCGATGAACACCGCTGCCCTCCGCTCCGGGCCCCCCAGCGCGTCCTCGTCTTCGCTGGCGCTGCCACCCTCCACGTACCGGCCGTCGGCGCAGACGAACCGCCCCGGCCACGGCGTCAGAGACGTGAAGGTGATGCGGTCCTCGCGGTGGGCCTGCTGCACGCCGGAGCGCTGCAGGTTGTCCAGGATGATCTGACCGAAGTCGTAGCCCGTGCCGTAGCCGTTGCGAGCCTCGGCGATGCCGTCGATCACTTCGCCGTTCTCGTCGACGCCCAGCACCCGGTGGGGCGAGATGCTCTCCACGGTGAAGGGGCCAGCCACCCGCACCCTGCTGCGGTCCTCGTAGGGCTTGTCGTAAAGGTACTCGTACTCGGCCTGGGCGGCGATGGAGGCGTCGATCTCCCTCTGCCGGGCGATGCGCAGCTCCCACCATTTCCGATGAATTTCCCGCGCCTACTCTGACCACGACTCATCGGCGTCCCGCGGAATCTCCCACTCCTCCCATGCCGTCTCCAGTGCCTGGTTCAGCTCCTCCCGGGGCGGCTCCAGCTTTTCCTGATACTCCTCGTAGATGACGTCGATCTCGGCGTTGTTGGCGATGTCCCGCAGGGTGATGTGGGGCACCCGCTCGTAGACGAACCCCTGTCGCACGTTGCCGTAGGTGGGCATCTCCGAAGGGGCGCGGCGGGAGATCTCGGCCTCCTTGAGCTGCCCGTCCTTGCTGTCGGCGAGGAAGTAGTAGGGATAGCGGGCGCCCATGATGCGAGCGCGGGCCAGGGCCAGGGCGACGCGAGAGGTGTCAATGGTGATCCACCGCCGCCCCCACTGCTCGGCCACGTAGGCCGTGGTGCCGGAACCGCAGGTGGGGTCCAGCACCAGGTCCCCGGGGTCGGTGGTCATCAGGATGCAGCGTTCGACCACCGAACTGGCAGTTTCTACAATGTATTGCCTTGTTGCCGTATTGCCCTCATCAGTAAATTGGTCCAGAAATTGTTCACCTCCACCACAGGAAAGTCGTCTGAATACATCACGTAGGCCAAGTTTCGGCCTGTAGGAATCAGCCGATTTGCGCGCTCGATCCTAGACATTCGGTCAAGACTTGTCGACCACTGCCTATCGGTCGGAGGAAAAAACTCCCTTCCGTTTACCTTAAGAGCCTGCTCCCTATGGCGTGGATTATCGTGTTGAGAGCAAGGATTGGAGTGTTTGAAGGGTCTTGCCCCAGATGGAATGAAGGAAGGATTAATCTTTTCTTCTCGAGTCATAGAACGACGGATCCCGGCATCCAACTCAACTTGGTCGTACCGTTCTCCGGTGGAGGCGCCCACGCCTACAGTCTTTGCTTCATACATCTGTCTGTATTTCAGCTGGGATATATCTTTCGCGTAGAGCAAGATGAAATCAGACGTGGACGGAAGATAATTGGATGTAGCTGTTCCACCTTTCTTCAACAGGATTTCTGAGACAAAGTTCTTCTCACCGAATACCTCGTCCATAAGGGCTCGGACGCGGTGCACGTTCTCATCCCCGATCTGCACGAAAACTGAGCCGGAATCTGACAGCAATGCCCCTGCCACCAGTAAACGGTCCCGTAAGTAGGACAGGTAGGTGTTTACGCCATCTCGCCAATGATCTCGATATGCCTTGACCTGCTCAGATTCGCGGGTGATGTGCGCCTTATTGCCATCTTTAACGTCGCGGCTGGTTGTGGACCACTGGAAGTTGGAGTTGAACCGGATGCCGTAGGGCGGGTCGATGTAGATGCACTGCACCTTGCCCTGCAGCCCCTCCCGCTCGGCCAGCGAGGCCATCACCTGCAGGCTGTCGCCCAGGACCATTCGGTTCTGCCAGTAGCCGTCGTGCTGGTAGAACTCGGTGCGGTCGGCGCCCTCGGGCAACCCGTTGAAGTCGGAGAACATGTCCACCTGGTACTCGGACGGTTGGCTGCCGTTCCGAGACTGGTGCAGCAGGTCGTCGATCAGCACCTTCGGGTGCACCTTCTCCTGGATGTACAGCGGAGGCACGTTGACCACCAGGTCATCAAGGTCCTGTTCGTCCTTGCCCCGCCAGACCAGTTGCGGGTCCAGGTCGCGGTTGCGCCGCTGGTAGGCCGTGCGCAGGGGCGACTCCGTCTCCTCCTCCACCATCGACTGGTGTTCCGCCGTGGGGATGTTGGTGCGGGTGTCCGCCTCGTGGCGCAGCGCCTCCACCGACTTTCCGGCGGCGCTGCGGTTGCGTCGTGCTCGGGGCATAGCTATTGCCCTCCGGTAGCAGGGTCAAAGGGATCGAGCAAGCTCGCGCCCAGGCCCTGCATGTGCTGAATATTGCGAGTTACCAACGTTAGATTGTGAACCTTAGCAGTGGCGGCAAGAAGGCCGTCGACTACGGGAACGTTTCGAACATAGTTCATTTGGCCCAGGCGTCCGAAATGTCAGCGTCGATTGGCAAAATCCGACCTTCGTAGTTCTGTTTCACGAACGTCAGCCAATTTTCAAGAGCTTCAGTCTGCCCGGGGTCACGGTCGCGGACCAGCACGATTCCCTTGCGAATGTCGCCCAATGTCAGAACACTGAGAAACAGGTCTCCGTCAGGAATGCTGGCATACCAGGCAGCCACATTCTCGTCGCATCTCTCCCGCTTCCGCAATTCTGACACCACGTTTGTATCAAGCAAATGCACTAATGGGACTCGCCGCCGTCTTCATAGAGAAAAGAAACATCGCGTCCGTGGTCGGCAGACCGCGTCAGTTCCAGACCGTCAAATGTCGGACCGGATACCAGCAGTTCCTTGAAACTGAGACCGCTATAGTCAGGCGAGTCATTCCCGTATTCTCTTTGGTGCGACTCAATCACCTGCCGCAGGCCGACCTCAATGTCGAATACGTCGGTGAACTCGGCGAAGGCCCACCGACCGTAGTGGCCCAGGGCGTTCACGCCCGGAAGCCAGTAGGCCTCCATGGTGTTCTTCTTTTCCTTGGCGTCCTCGCCCCGCTAACCCTTGATCTCGACGATAAGGTGGAGCGGGTCTTCGTTCCCTTCATTCACCAGCAGAATAAAGTCGGGGAAATAGCGCCGGGGCGTGGAGCCATACAGGTACGGCACCTCCAGGCCCAGGTTGTGGTTCTTAACGTAGGCCCTTACGGAGGGGTGAGACTCCACCACCCTGCAGAACTCGGCCTCCCAGTCGCTGTCCAGCACAACATAGTTAACGTGGCACCTGCGGGCGTCGGTGGCCCACAATCCCTCCCGCGAAGTGGTGAAGTTCACGTTGCGAGTTGAGCCGGTGGCGTTGAACGAGTCCAGCAGCGCCTTGACGGACCGCTCGCCGTACCTGCTGGTGATGGCGGCGGTGATGCGGTTGCAGGCCATGTCCGCCAGCGACTGGTACATCAGCTGCGCCGGGTATGTCCCGCCCCTGCAGTCCAGGTAATTGTCCAGCCACTCCTTGACCACGTTCCGCAACTTGCCGAACAGGTGCAGCTTCATGTCCTCGTTGAGGTCTCGCCACTTGGTTTCCAGCAACCGCTTTGTCAGGTGAAGCACCAGCGTCGACATGCGCAGGTCACCAGTATGCACCAGGTTCAGATCCACGCCCTCACCAATGATCCCCTCATTCCTCGTCTGCGTCGGACCCACCAGGTCCGGTGTGAGGTCCAGCCGGGAGTCGTCGGTGAAGTTGGCGACCAGGTCCTCTTTCGGAGGATCCTCCCGGTAGCCTGCTACTCTCGGGAACGCGATTTCCAGGTGGTCGCGTTCTGGCCGCACCGCCCTCACCTGCACCGTCTGCCGCGGCTTGCCCGAGCCTACCACGACCGGACGGGCGGTGAAGTCGAAGGGGATGCCCAGCACGTCGGCGTACTCGACGTCGAACTTGTTGTCCTCGTTCAACTCGTAGGACTGGCGCCGGAGCGCCCGGCCCACCACCTGCTCGCACAGGAGCTGCGTTCCGAAGGCCCGGACGCCCAGGACGTGGGTTACGGTGCTGGCGTCCCACCCCTCGGTCAGCATGGACACCGAAACGACGCATCGTATGTTCTGTCCTAACCGCCCTTCCTTGCCGACCGTGTTCATAGCTTCGCGCAGGAGTTCCTGCTCCGATATCTTGTCGGACTCCTCGCGATTTCCAGTGCGCTCCTGGCGCTCCCGCCGAAACCGCTCTATCAGATCGGCAGCGGCGCGGCGGAAGTCATCACTGAGCTTTTCCCCGGACTCCAACTGATGGCTGTCGATCAGCAAAGTGCGCGGAACCGAGTAGCGGTTGTTGTATTCATCGAAGTTCCGAAACAGCGCGAGTCTCCCGTTAACAACCGAGGTCGTGCCGTCCTCGTTGGTGCGCTCGAACCCGGATATATAGTCGTAGACCAACTTGGATGTGGCCGTGTTGTTACAAACGACGATGAAACAGGGTGGGCAGGGAGTGCCGTCGGCCTCCCACTCCTTAAATGTCTTGTCGTAGTGGCCGTACAGGGCCTCGAGGGCAGTCTGCAACGGCGTGGGAAGGTCCAGTGGATCAAGGTCGGCCGATCGACCCCTCCCCGCGCGAGGCATGTCCCTGCGTATGTGCTCCCACAGGTTGCGGAACACCGGCACATCGGCTCCCGGAATGTTGTCTGCCACCGGAACCCGCGGTAGTTTGACGATGCCACATTCGATGGCGTCCATCAGGGAGAAGTCGCTGGCGGTCCAAGGGAACAGGGTTCCCTCGGCGTACCCTGAGCCACGCAGGAAGAAGGGAGTGGCCGACAGGTCCACCACCTGCCGAACGCCCAGTTTCCTCTTGACCATCTCCAGCCCGGAGAGCCACACTCGGGCTTCCTCGGTGTTCTGGGCTGCTTCCCGCTTGTCCTCACCGGTCAGAGGGTCTTCGTCAGCCTCTCCGGGCTTTTGACGATAGCAGTGGTGGCCCTCGTCGTTGAGCACCATGATGTTTTTCAGGGCCATCAATTCGGGCATCACCCGCTGCATCATCTGGCCTTCGGACTCCACGGTTTCGATGGGCTTGCCCGGCCCTTGCAGTAGGTCCCTCCCGCCGCTGGATATCGACAGTCGCTCCCTGGGGCGCAGGCTGTGATAGTTGGTGATGACTATCCTGGCCCGCTGCAGGTCGCCCAGCATATCCGTTGGCACCAGCTCCCTGCTGGCGTAGTAGCTGTCGGGATCGTTCGGCTGCAGCACCCGCAACCGATCCCGGATGGTAATTCCGGGCGTGACCACCAGGAAGCCCCGCGTGAACCGACGGCTGTTGGGGTGCCGCACGGCGTTGATTGTCTGCCACGCGATGATCATGGCCATCACCGTGGTCTTTCCCGCACCGGTGGCCAGCTTCAGCGCGACCCGCAACAGTTCGGGGTTCGCCTCCAGGCTGGCGCTTTCCAGACGCTGGAGTGCCAGCCGCTCCCCCTTCCCAAGCCGCAGCGCGACCTCAGTGAGCCATATCAGCGTCTCAACGGCTTCGACCTGGCAGAAGAAAGGGCGGTAATGGCTGAACCTGTGGTGCCGCCAGTGCTGGAGCAGCAGGGCCGTTTCCGGCGTAACGCCCCAGTTGTGGGGATTGGGGATGTCGCGCCACTGGTTCACGTACCGGCGAATCTCGTTTACGGCGGCGGTAACGTCGTACTGCTGCTCTTCAGTGGAAAGACCCTGCCCCTCGTCGAAGACCAGTTGCTCCTGGCGTCCACCGCGCGCCCTGCCCCGCTGCCTAGGCTTGGGAATGGGCGTAATGAACTCGGCCCCACGTCGGCTCTCAATGACCTGCTGGGTTGGCTGCCCAGTTTCGTCCAGCTCCCAGTGCCGGTAGGGGTAATCATAGGGCGAGTTCAGTATCGGCCGGTCGTAGAACGGGTTTTCCATGTCATTCACCGCTGAGTTGATTGGCCGCCTGAGCCCAGAACCCCGTGTGGTCAAATGGCCAGCATTCAGTGTCGACTCACAGGGTTCGTCTCGTCAATCCTCATTCCCTACATCGATCCAAGTCCCGCAGCCCAGACGTTCACGCTGTCTCTCTCTAGAGACCGGTTCTAAACCAAAGCCAAGGTGGGATGTGCATTTGCCGGAGGCTGAGAATCGGTCCGGGAGGCTCGCAGGAGCGCCTCGCCCCGTGACTGCAAGACTGTCCGGCACCGCCGTCTCACCTCGTCTTTGCGGCTGGCCAGTCCGGCAAGGAATTTGCCAACCTTCTCCTGCCCCGCCTCCCTGCTTCCCAAGCACAGATTGCCGGTGGCCTCCTCTCTCGCCCAACCCCAGATCGCCTCATCCCCGTTGAAGTCCGGGCTGTACCCCGGCAGGTTCACCAACCTCAACTCCAGCCCAGGCGTCCTGAGGTACTCCCGCATCGCCTCCCCACGGTGGGCCGGGGCATTGTCCCAGATGACCCGCATCGGCTCAGGGTGTTTTCCCCTCAGTTGCTTCAGGAAGTCAACCGAGGTCCCGGCGTTGCTGTTCCCCTGCAACTCCATCCACTCCACCTCACCCGTCTCCAGGCACACCGCCGAATAATAGCTGGCCTTCTCCCCATACCGCGGACTGGTCGAGTCCACCAGAGCAGCCTCTCCTCTCAGTACCCACTTGCCCCGCAACTCTGCATCGGCCCGGAAGTGGGCCTCATCGGCGAAGAATATCCTGGCTCCGGTCCGTTGGGCCTCCTCCCTCAGGGCGGTATACTCCGCCACGAAGGCCTCCCGCTTGCCCTCATCCGCCTTGAGCAGACGCTTCTTGGGCCGCTTGAAGGCAAATCCCAACCGGTGCAGCCAGTTCAGACAACTGCTGCGGCTCAAACTGACCCCGAACCGTTCCAAGACAAACTGCCGGACTCCTTTCCAATACCAGTTGGCCAGTTCGATGCCCGCCTCAGCGGGCGGTTGCCCTACCGCCCCCTTCAACTCCGCCTGCTGCGTCTCGTCAAGGACGGGGGGGAACCACCGGTCTGCTCAAATATCAAGGCCGCTGGCCCTCCCTCGCCGAAAACCGAAGCCCACCGTCCTATGGTGTGGGGGTCCCGCTCCAGCGCCTCCGCCGTGGCCGTTGCTGTCCAGCCCTGCGCCAAGAGCCAGAGGGCGTACCACCGCTCCCGCTCCCTGGGTGTGGGCGCCAGAATCATCCGCCAGCGCAAATCCCTGACCCCCATCTGCCATTGTTCCAGAGACCGGTCTATCTCCCTCACACCCATCACCAACCCCCCGCTACTCCTGAGACCGGCTAACCCAGTTCCCTCACAAATTTACCCTATGCGTCTGCGTATTTCACCTTGGCTTTGGTTTAGGAGGCCCCGCTCCCCGCGTCCTCGAAGACCTGCTCGCAGTCGGACAACACCAGGCGCTGATTCTCCAAGTCGTTGGCGTAGGCGTCGCTGGCCACCGACATACGGGCACTTCCATAGGCCATCCAATCACTTTTCACTAGCCCCCGGTTCTGGCAGGGTGGCGTGATACTGCGTTAGGCACAGTTCTGGCTATGATCAAATCAGTCCCTTTCCAACAAGGTTGGCCTGGCCGAAGGGCCGAAGGTACGGGCTGTGTAGGCCACCGTGCGTAGCCGGAGTGGGATTCCGTCGGTGCCTTTTCCAGTGAGGCAACGCAAACTCAAAGACTAATCCCAATACACCCTCCTGGCGGGAATTCTGATACTTTACGCCATCGTCCCATATCCTGAAGGCGTTAGTCGAAACCCTTAGAGGGTGTCTAAAAAGGGTGTAACTGGGATAGTTGATCAACGACAATTAGTCTTGCCGGTTGGCGACGACTATTTTTGCCGGTCCCCAAGAGTAATCATCCGGTACAGGAGGTGCCGGATTGGTTACAGATCAGCAAGTCGCAACACTGAGGCAGAGACGAATGGAAGGAAAGACGCAACAGACGGCGGCGGCAATGGCGGGGATGAGCGAGCGCTCGGCCGGCAAGTGGCAGTGCGGCCCGTTGCCGTCGGAGACCAAGACTGAGCGCCAGTGGCGCACGCGCCCCGATCCCTTCGACGGAGTCTGGGAGAAGGAAATCCTGCCCCTGCTCCGGGGCGAGGCCGCCGGCAGGCTCAGGGCAACGACAATTATCGAGTGGCTGGAGGAGCGGCATCCCGGCCGGTTCAGCGCCTCGCAGCTGCGCACCCTGCAACGACGATTACAAGACTGGCGAGCGCTCAACGGCCCGGACCAAGAGGTCTACTTCCCCCAGGAGCATCCCCCGGGCCGCGAGGCCCAGATCGACTTCACCCACTGCAACTCCCTGGGAGTGACCGTTGGCGGTCGGGCCTATCGCCACCGGCTGTTCCAGTTGGTGCTGAGCCATTCAGGGTGGCGCTATGCCGAGGTGGCTACGGGGGAGACCTTCCTGGCCCTGAAGCAGGGGCTACAGAACGCCCTGTGGGAGTTGGGCGGTGCGCCTCGGGTGATCCGCTCGGACAACACCTCGGCCGCCACCCACGAGATGAGGCGCAGCCGCGGCAGGGCCCTGAACGGCAGCTACGCCGAGCTTCTGGACCACTATGGGCTCGAGTCCACCCTGATAAATGCAGGAGAGTCCCATGAGAACGGCGTTGCCGAGCAGGCCCACTACCGGCTCAAGGACGCCATCGACCAAGCCCTCATGCTGCGGGGCAGCCGTGACTTCAACTCCCTTGAGGAGTACGCCGGCTTCGTCCGCAAGGTGGTGGACCGGCGCAACCGGCTGGTGATGGGGAAGCTGGAGGAAGAGCGCCCACATCTGCGTCCCCTGCCCCCAGCCCCGGTGCCGGAGTACGTCAACCACCGGGCCCGGGTGCGCAAGTGGAGCAGCATCCAGGCAGCCGGACGGACCTACACCGTGCCCTCCCGGCTCATCGGGAAGGAGGTGCAGATCCGGCTGTACGCCGAACACTTGGAAGTGTACTACAAGGGCACCTTCGTGGATCGAATGGAGCGGGTGCGGGGCGAGAAAGAGGCCCGGGTTGACTACCGCCACGTCATCGGCTCCCTGGTGCGCAAGCCCGGGGCCTTCGCCCGCTACCGGTTCCGGGAGCAGATGTTTCCCACCATGACCTTTCGCCTGGCCTACGATGCGCTCCGGGAATGGCGTGGGGAGCGGGCCGACGTGGAGTACGTGCGCATCCTGCACTTGGCGGCGACGACCATGGAGACCACGGTGGACAGCGCCCTGGCCCTGCTCTTGGAGGCGGGCGGACCCTTCGACTACGGCACGGTCAGGGAGCTGGCCAGTCCCGCGCCGCTGCAGGCGCCGGCACTCAGCCTGCCCGGGACGCCGGACCTGAGGGTCTACGACTCCCTGCTGGCGGAGGTGGCCTGATGCTGGACACCCTGACTACTGACACCCTGATGACGGACACAGTGGCCATACAGGAGCGGATCGGGGAGCTGTGCCACCAGTTCCGGCTGCCCACCATGGGTGCGCAGTCGGTGTCCCGCTTCACTGCAGCCGGCCACGGCGACGCCCTGGAGACTCTCCTGGAAGTACTGGAGCAGGAGGCCGAGGACCGCAGGCAGCGGCGCATCAGCAGGCTGCGCACCGCGTCCAAGCTGCCGGCGGGCAAGACCTGGGAAACCTTCGAGCACGACCGGGTGCCTCTGTCTCTCAGACAGCAACTGGGGGAACTGGCCGACGGCAGCTTCGTCGACCGCGGCGTCAACGTCTTGGCCTTCGGTCTTCCCGGCACCGGGAAAACACACGCCCTGTGCGCCTTGGGCCACCGGCTGGTGGAGTCGGGCCGCTCGGTGCTCTTCGCCCCGGCCTACCGGCTGGTGCAGGATCTGCTGGCAGCCAAGCGGGACCTGGCCCTGCCGCGACAACTACGCAAGCTCGACAGCTACGACTTCCTGCTGCTGGACGACCTGGGCTACCTGCCCCAGGGGGCCGAGGAGTCGGAGCTGCTCTTCACCCTCATCGCAGAACGCTACGAGCGCCGGTCCCTGGGCATCACCTCCAACCTGGTCTTCTCCCAGTGGGAGCACATCTTCGCCAACCCCATGGCCACCGCGGCCGCCATCGACCGGGTGGTCCATCACTCGGTCATCCTGGAATTCAACGTCCCCAGCTACCGGACCGGAGTGGCCCAGCAGCGGGGGCAGGATAAGGAGGTGAACCGGCAAGAATAATCGACGCCAACCGCGCATTGCCTCAACAAAACCGTTACCCAACGCAAGTGGTTGCCTCAAATAAAATGTTACCCAAACTCGGGGAGGCAATCGCGTGGGAGGAGGCATCAGCAAGATGGCAAAACAGGAATTGCTGGCGACGATCCGAGACCGTTACCGAGCTTCATCGAAGCGGGAGAAAAGCCGGATTCTGGACGAGTTCATCGCGGTTACCGGTCATCACCGCAAGCATGGCATCAGGTTGCTGGGGCAGTCCAGCGACGACGGAGAGCAGCAGCCGGCGGTAAAAAAGGACCGACGGATCTACGACGAGGCGGTCCGCCAGGCGGTGATCGTGGTCTGGGAAGCTGCTGACCGGATCTGCGGCAAGCGGCTGAAGGCGGCATTGCCCCACCTGGTAGAGTCCATGGAGCGCCACGGCCACCTGGGTCTGGACCCTCGCGTGCGCCAACGGCTGCTGGCGGCCAGCGCCGCCACCGGGATTCCTGGAGATTGACCTGGTGGTCCACCACGGTGGCTCCTTGTGGGGTTCCATGATCCACAGCCTGGTGGCCACCGACATCTGCACCGGCTGGACTGAAGCGGTGCCGCTGCTGGCTCGGGAGCAGTCCCTGGTGGTGGCAGGACTGGAGGCCATCGGGCGACAGTTGCCCTTCCCCGTCAAAGGCATCGACTCGGACAACGACAGCGTATTCATCAACGAAACTCTCACCCAGTACTGCGCCGAGCGGGGCATCGAGTTCACCCGTTCCCGGCCGTACCGCAAGAACGACCAGGCCTGGATTGAGCAGAAGAACGGCGCGGTGGTGCGCCACTACGTCGGTCATGACCGCTATTCGGGCCAAGTTGCCGGACAGACCATGGCCCACCTGTACGGGGCGGTGCGACAGTACGTGAACTACTTCCAGCCTTCGTTCAAGTTGGTGGAGAAAACTCGGCACGGCTCCAGGGTCGTCAAGCGGTACAGCCCGCCAGCCACGCCCTGCGACCGGCTGATGCAGCACGACGCGGTCAGCGTGGAGGTGAAGGCAGCGCTGAGTCAGTATCGGGTCAAGTTGGATCCGGTGGCGCTGCTGCACGCCATCAGGGAAGCGCAGTCGGCCCTGGCCGCGGTTACGTTCCCCGAAATCCGGCCCACTCCCAGCGGCGAGAGCCTGGAACAGTTCCTGGCCAAGTTACCCGACTTGTGGCGGCAGGACGCAGCCCGTACCTCACGGGAGCGGCGGGTGCAACCGCCCCGCACCTGGCGAACTCGGCCAGACCCCTTCGAAGGAGTGTGGTGCGACGTGCTGTCCTGGTTGCAGGAAGACCCGGACGCCAGTGCCGTGGTATTGCTGGGCCGACTGCAAGAGGCTGAACCGGATCGTTTCAGCCGGGCTCACCTGCGGACGCTGCAACGCAGAGTGCAGCAGTGGCGCGGCATCATGGCCAAAACGCTGGTCTACGCCGCTGCCGGTGAGCCCATGGCGGAACCCCCTGCAATGCCGGAATTAGCGCTGGTTGGAGTGGCCCCCAGGTGCTAAAGTCTCGGTAACATTTCTCAATGAGGCAACAGGACCGGCAAAAGTAGTTGACGTTAAACAATAGTGGTACGAAGGCAGGAACCCGGGAGTTGGTTGTAGTGTGGAGGCATGGAACGACCTGCTTATGCTAGCGATGTCAGCGACCGGGAGTGGCAGTTTTTGGAACCGTTGTTGCCGCCGCCCAAACCTGGAGGGCGACCGGTCAAGTATCCGAGGCGTGAGATCGTCAACGCCATCCGCTACCTGCTGCGCACCGGCTGCTCTTGGCGGATGCTGCCCCACGACCTGCCGCCTTGGCGCACCGCATTGCATTATTTTCGTACTTGGCGTCGGGATGGAACCTGGCAGCGAGCCCACGACACGCTGCATGTCATGTTGCGGCAAGCTCAGGGCCGCCAGGCCACCCCCAGCGCGGCCATCATCGACAGCCAATCGGTGAAAACCGCCGAAAAAGGGGGCCCAGAGGGTACGACGCGGGCAAGAAGGTGAAAGGGCGAAAACGCCACATCGTGGTGGATACCCTGGGACTGCTGCTGGCGGTGGCGGTGCATCCGGACGACATTCAGGATCGAGACGGTGCTCGGCTGGTATTACAACGGCTGGTGGGTCGATGCCACCGGCTGCAGGTGATCTGGGCCGACGGAGCCTACGGAGGCAAACTGGTGGATGGGCCCAGGCGACCGCCGGTTGGAGCCTGGAATTAGTGCGCCGTCCCGTTGGGCAGAAGACCTTTCAAGTATTGCCCAAGCGTTGGGTGGTGGAACGGACCTTCGGCTGGCTGAACCTGCAACGGCGGCTGAGCAAAGATTACGAGGCATTGTGTGAAACCACCGAAACCTGGCTGTACATCTCCATGACCGGGCTCATGCTACGCAGACTCACCCGCCTTTTGCCTTTTTAGACACCCGCTTAGTACTATAACGACGGGTTCAGGGTGGAGGGTCCATTCTGCCTTCACAGCGGGCGGAGCGGCGTCTCTCGTGGGAGCGGCGCGCCCGTTCGTTGCGTAGCTGCGTATCCTCCAGCCACAACAGCAATTGATCGGGCCCGAACCGCTCCCGGGGCAGCATCTCACGCACCACCCGGTACACCTGCGGGCGGGTGATCCGGGGCATCTTTTTCCCCCCAATCCTGCTGCAGGCCCAGCAAGAACGCTCCGCCCAGCAGGCACATGGCTATGTGGTGATGCCAGCCTGCCCAACTCCGGGTCTCGTATTCGTCCAGCCCCACCTCGCCCTTTTCAGTCTCGAACTCCGTTTCTATGCGCCACCTGGAACCGCCCACGTATGCCAGAGTCTCCAAAGTTGTGTCCTCGGGTGCGTTGGACAGGTAGTAGCGAGGTTCGCTGCCGTCCAGGTTCCGGCGGTAGACCGCCCAGTGGATTTCGCCGGGCTTGCGCCTCCTGGTAACCCGCACCCGCTGGACGCTGAACCGGTAGGTGCGCGGCCCTTGGCTTCCCTCTGCCACCGTTATCTCCCGCCAGGCCTCCTCCGGCAACTCGTCACTGCGCTGCTCCATGGTCCGGCGCTGCCCATCCCGCAGCCTGGGTTTGCGGGGGCGCCCGAACCCCTGATATTCCGGACTGGTCCAACCCGGCTCCAAAGGCCAAGCCGTGGTGCCGCCCGGAACGTCCAGCACGTACCGCATACCCATGGCCGCCAGTCCCTCCCGGAATGACGGCGACATCCCGAAGGCGTCATCTCCGGCAACCCACCCGGCCTCCAGATGGCCCAGTTCCATGGCCTGCGCCAGCATCTCCAAGGCCAACTCCGTCTTCGAACGGTAGCTGCGTCTCTTCGCCGGCACCCCCGCCGCCGCGCACCGAACATCGTCCGAAGCCCAAACCTGGGGCAGATACAGCCGTTTGTCCACCAACGCCCGGCCCAGCGGGCTGACGTAGGCCAGGAACATCCCGGCCTGGCAGTTGGCCACCTTCCCCAGCCTGCCGCAGTACTGACGGGCCACTCCCGCCGATTTCCTCCCCTGCTTGGGAAAGTCGCTGCCGTCGAAAACCCACACGGCCTCGGGATGCCCCAGCTTGGGGGCCAGGTATTCCTGCAACCGCCCTATGACTGCGTCATCGGACCACCGGGCCTCGGTGAGAAAACGCTGCATCGCCCGGGCGGAGATGCCCACCGATTCGGAGAGATTCTCGGCGTTGCGTCGCTCCCCGGCTTGCACCAGCAGGGCTTGAAGATAGTTCCGGCTGTGCTCCCTCCACTGCTTGCGTCCGAAGGAGGCCGCAAAGAAGGCGTGAAATTCCTGAAAGCTGTCGTAGACCCGCTTAAAGCTCGCCGCATCCATCACCCAAACCCCCCACCATCATCTGGCCAGCTATCCTACCAAACAACTCGTCGTTGTAGTACTAGCGCGTTGCGCTCTGAGACGCAGGCGTTGACCGCTTTTCCCAGGCTGTCGTCATCTCCGTTGAGTCCGCGCAGGCGGGCCCGGATCAGCACGCTGAACTCGATCTACGCCATCCCTTCGGCAAGCTCAGGACAGGATTCAGCCAGCTTCCGTGCTTGTGTGGTGGAACTCCAGCCGCTCGGCAATGCGCTGGGCCCTCGGGGCCGGAAAGGTCTCGTACAGCGACGTCATCCGGTGAGTGTTCAAGTTGTCCATCACCAGGCGGATCACCGGAACGTCGGGGTAGGCCTCATCCACCAGCCAGCGCATTCGGTGAGCGAAGTCCTGCATGGTGCGTTGCCGGGCTATCGCCACGTGCCGCCAGCCCCGGCGAAGTTCACAATTGAGAAACAGGTTGTGCTTCCCTGCCCGCTGGTATTCGTAGTCTTCACGCCTCGGCCTCCCGGGCTTTGCCGGCAACAGGCCGGCAAAGGTAGTTGACGTCAAACAAAGAACTGACCAAACTGGGGAAGCGTCGTTGTAATACTAGGGTCTTGCATCAACTGGCGGTTCGCTGCCCAAGACGCCAGACGCAAACTCCACCGTCTATACCCCTGCCAATCCCGACTTGGTTCAGTACTAGTACTCGGTCAAGTCAGGAATTGATGGGATAGAGGCGATGGAGTTTGGTTCTGGCGTCCTGGATGCTGAAGCGCCAGTTGATGCGGGCTTGAGCTTCGTTTCGCTCCAGTTCCAGGGCGCGGACCTCCAGGCAGAGGGATTCCTCGTCCGGCAGACGCTGCCTGAGGCAACTGCGGGAGAAAACGCTGAACTCTATTTCCGCCATATTGAGCCAACTGCCGTGCTTGGGCGTGTGGTGGAACTCCAATCGTTTGGCAATGCGCCGGGCCTCGTCAGCTGGAAACGCCTCGTAAAGCGACGCCTTGCGATGGGTGTTCAGATTGTCCAAGACCACTCGAACCACCGCGACATCCGGATAGGCCTCATCCACCAGCCAGCGCATCTGGTGGGCAAAGTCCTCCTTGGTGCGCCGTTCCGTTACCTCTACGTGCCGCCACCCGGCCAGGGGTTCGCTGGCCAGGAACAGGTTGCGGGTGCCCTCCCGCCGGTACTCGTAGTCCTCGCGCCTGGGGTGTCCGGGTGCCGCCGGGATGGGCGGCCGAGCATCGGCCAGCATCTGGGTGGATGTCTCATCGAAGCAGACCACCGGCCTTTCGGGATTGTAGGGTTCGGCATAGAGGTCTAGGACATCCTCCATGTGGGCCACGAAGTCGGCACTCACCTTGGGAATGCACCACTGTTTCTTCTGCCACGGCTTGAGGATGTTTTTTTCAGGTGCAGGCGCACCGTCTCATGGGACAGGGAGTCAACCACGCCCAGCTCAACCATCCGGTCCGCCAGCAGGCGAAGGTTCCAGTGGTCGTGGCCGTCGGGGGCCGGGCTGCAGGCCAGGGCGATCAGGTGGGCTTCGCCACGGTCATTCAGCTTGCGGTACCGGTGGGGCTGGGTCCGGTCCCTGAGCACCCCGTTCAACCCATCCTCGGCGAAGCGCCGCTTGAGGCGGAACACCGTGCCCTCGGACACATCCAGAGCCTGGGCCACCCTGGACGCGGACCAACCCTCACCGGTCTTGAGCAGGATGCGGGCCCGGGTCGTAACCCGGGCTGGACTCTTCCCTGCCCGGACCATGTGCTCCAGTTGGTCGCGTTCCTCCGGCGTCAGCCGAACTGCGAATTTCTCCCTGACCACACCGCCACCTCACAACAACATCTTCCTTAAATCTCAGAGTACCATCAACCAGCAGGTCTCTGAGTCTATCTATCAGACCAAAATTGACCGAGTACTAGACCAAAGCCCAGCTGAAAAATGCAAGGATTCGCGTCAGGGTCTATGTAGATTTCACCTTGGTATTGGTTTAGTAACTATCTCAAAATGGAGCCAGCACCCACTCCATCTTTCCTGCGAAAGCAGGAATCCAGTGGCCCACTTTGAAGTCCAGCGGATTCTCGGCCACCTGTTGTATTTTGAGACACCCTCTTAATACTACAGTCGCAGATCATACAGGCGCCGTTTGTAGTGGCATTTCTGGGCTCTGGCTTGGTGGCGGCGTCTCCACCACGACCAGTACAGGATGAAATCAGGCGGTTGGTTGTCTGTCCATACAAGGCGGGTCAGCAGCCGGCGCACCTCCGGCACTGTCATCGGAACCAGTTCTTCATCGAGACAGTAGTAGCCCCCCTTTCTCCCTGTTCCATGGCCTGATGCTTGATCACGGACAGATACGCGTGGGCCAACATCGCCAGAGTGATGTGCCGGTACCAGCCATCCCACCTCCGCACCTCGTACTGGTCCAGCCCCACCTGTCTCTTGGCCTCCTCAAAGCATTCCTCTATGGCCCACCGGGTCCCGGCCACCCTCGCCAGTTCCTCCAGGGTCGTTCCCGCCGGGCCGTAACAGACGTAGTAGGCCAGTTCCCCGGGGTTGGACAGACTGCGCCGGACCAGCAGCCAATAGCCCTTGCCAGGCTCCCTCAGGGGCCGTATATCCACAGTGGCCCAGTCGTAGATCCGTGGTCCCTTGGCTCCGTCCCCGGCGCTGCACCTCACCCAAGCGCATTCATCAACCCCTGAGGCCAGACGGTCGGCCCTCACCTGTCGCGGTCCCCTGTCCGTCAAAGCCCATAGCTTCTCGCTGCGTTTGATGGCCAGCACGTGGGGAACGCCCTCTCGCTCCAGCCACAGCCGCAGGTTGCGGTCGTTGCCGTAGACCTCGTCTCCGGCCACCCAGGCGAAGGGCACTCCCGACTCCACCGCCCGCTCCAGCATGAGCTGCGCCAGTTGCGGCTTGGTCCGGAATGACACCCCCTCCGGCACACCGGCCTCCCGCCGGCGCTCCAAGTCCTCCGCCCACACCTGGGGCAGGTACAATTCCCGGTCCAGCAGCGTCCTCCCCCTGGCACTGGCATAGGCCAGGAATACGCCAATCTGACTGTTCTCGATCCGCCCTGCCGTACCGCTGTACTGACGCTGCACCCCAACCGACTTGTCCCCTTTCTTGAGGAATCC
The DNA here is from genome assembly GCA_965261355.1 of Dehalococcoidia bacterium. GTDB lineage: Bacteria > Chloroflexota > Dehalococcoidia > Lucifugimonadales > UBA3495 > VXOI01. Next base: position 3,251,493 of record OZ253464.1, read on the forward strand.
GGTCTCGTCCACCGCCAGAACTGCGCCAGCGTCGGCCAGATGCTCGATCACGTAGTTCTTCAAGTCATCGCGAACCAGGTCCGCGTCCCACTGGTAGTTGTACAACAGGCGCTGCACCCCATCGGGAGTGGCGTCGCCCGCCTGCTCCGCCAGTTGCCAGCCGTTCTTGCGCTCCACCGGAGAAATAAGTCCCTTCAGATAGTCCAGCGCCCGCTGGCGCGGCTCCGGACGCCGGAACCGTCCCGCGATGCACTCGTGTACCCGCTCGATGCCCTCGGCCCACCGGGTGACCACAGCCACCTCATCCTGATGCCCTGCCACAACCTCACCTCACGACCCGCTGATGCCCCAATTCTACCCGCTCTTAATCTGCGACTGTAGTATTAGAAACTATCTCAAATTAGCGAGGCCCCATTGACGGCGGTACCAGATAAGGGCACATGCCAGTTGGAGCAGACCCAGGTAATTGGATGGCTTCTTGTCGTAGCGCACCAGTATCGCCCGGCACTTGGACAGCCAGCCCAGGGTCCGTTCCACCACCCACCGCCGCGCTGGGTGGGTCTTCTCGCCCGACTGGCCCAATTTCTCTTCGCCAATACGCCGGATGTGCGGTTGGTATCCAGCGTCGGCGACGGTTCGGTGGCCGGTGGGGTTGTCATACCCCTTGTCCAAGCACAGGTTCTGGACGCCTTCTGGACGGTCCACCACTATGCTCTCCAGCGTCGGCCTGAGGAGTTTCGTGTCGTGGACATTAGCTCCGGCCACCACCACGCTCAGTGGTCCGCCGGCCCCGTCGACCAGGATGCTTTTCTTGCTTCCTGCCTTCCCACGGTCCGTGGGATTGCGTCCAATAGCGCCCCCCCAAACGCGCCTTTCCCATCGAGCAGTCAGCTGACTGCCATTCCCAGACTACGCCGTCCAACTCCCGGCATTCTTCGATCAGGACGGCCCAGATACGCTCCAGCACCCCACGCTCTACCCAACGCTGGAAGGTCCGGTGGATGGTGCTGTCATCCCCCAGCTCCTTGGGCAAGTGGTTCCACTGGCAGGAACTGCGCATGCGGAAGATGACGCCTTCCAGCATCTTCCGCTGGTTCACCCGTTTGCGCCCCCTTCCCCTTGGGTGGGTCCAACTCCAAAATCACCGGTTCAATTCGCTGCCACAGATCATCCGGTATTTCCCAGATCGTTGGCAGGGACACGCTCTTTCCCATCATCCACCACCACCCAAGTTTCCCCTATCTTACCCCGACCGCCTATGGATTCCCCTTCTCAGACCAATACCATTTTGAGATAGTTACTTAGTCATCCCGGCAACAACAGCCCCCGCGAACACGCCATCCGCGACGCCTGAACGTACGGCACGTCCGCCATGGAATGGGTGCTGCCCACGATGGGCAGGTAGATGCGGAGCGTCACCTCCGGGGTCGCATGCCCCAGCCACTGCGAGACCACGTTCAGCGGGATCCCGGCGGTGGTCAGCCAGTGACGGGCGGCACTGTGCCGGAGGCTATGGGCCCCAGCCCTCTGGCGCCCGGTACCGGGCGCCTCCGCATCCAAGCCGGCATGCTCAATGCCAGCTCGCAGATGCCGCAGGGCCGTCTTAGTGGTCAACCCGACAACCAGGTCCCGCGGACCGTAGGATGTGGGCCAGTTGGCGAACAGGCCGCCAGGTCCGGGTGAAACGGAACGGTCCGTCCCCGGCCACCCTTGCCGCGGCGGATCAGCAGGAAGCCGTCCGTGAGGTCTATGCCCCGCCACTCCAAGGCCACGGTCTCACCGACACCCAGCCCGGATCACCACATGATGAGCGCCGCCACCCGGGCGCGGCGAAGTCCCAGGGCCGCCAGGGAATCCAGAAACCGCTCGACCTGCTGGGGGTTCCAGTAGTGAGGAATTATCATGTGGGAACTGTTACACCAAAAGTTCCCATTCGGGCAATCCGGCCCTCCACCATCACTCACGACATGAACCTGTGGCCATCCGTCCGGAGTTGGACGACACGCCAGAAATGGGAACTTTCAGACTCAAAGTTCCCTCGATCCATCCTCCGGCGCCCTGCACGATAATCAGCCGGACGGGGCCGAACACCCCGTCTCGGAGGCCTCGGTGTTCGGCCTGACCAGCGAGGCCCTCGCCAACCGGGTAAGGGACGCAGCCGGGGCTGCGGGTCTGGGCGATGGTTTCTCCGGACACAGCGGCCGCATCGGCGTGGCCAGGGGGATGGTCGCCGCAGAAGCGCCCACCGCAGTGATCCAGCACCAGGGGCGATGGCGGCACGGAGACATGATCGCGCGATACACCCGGGGCTAGGCAGCCGGCGAGACCCTCAAGTGGCTGAGCTGACCTACACCACACCTACCCGCTGCAAGCACCCGGTTCGCCATGAGCTGGGGGCGTGCAGGAAATGTCCGTTAATGTGGTTTTACGGACTGTGCACAAGCGTTGCAGTCCACCGGGGCCATGGCAACGCTTAAAGCGCCCGGTGCAGTAGTTCCACGACCTCTTCTTGAGTTGCTATAGGGCGAGGATTGGTTGCGACCACCAAGTCTTCCAAGGCGTCCTGAGCAATGAGGGCCAAGTCAGCCTCCGAAACACCCCAATCGCTAAGCCGGCGGGGAATGCCGAGAGTGTCGATCAGGTTCTCCAAGGCCGAGACCGCCGCCGCGGCGGCTTCGTCGTCGTTGGCGTTTCGGGTGTCGACACCCATGGCCTCAGCAATCCGCCGTTGTTGCGGAGCCGTCACCGAGCGGTTGAACTCCATCACTCGGGGCAGCATGATGCAGGAAGTTACCCCGTGGGGAACATCATTCCTGGCGCCAAGCTGATGGCCCAAGCCGTGGCTCAGGCCCACTTGGACGTTGGTCAAGGCATAGATGGACATCCAGGCGGCTACTTGGCAGTAACCGGCCGACTCCAGGTCGTGACGGTCGCTGGTGGACCGGGGTAAGCGTTGCTGCAGGAGCCGCAGCGCCTCCAAGGCCAGTCCGTCGGAAAAGGGAAAGCTGATGTTGGAGCAGACGGTTTCAATGGCGTGGTCCACCGCTCGAATACCAGTCGAGGCCCAGAGCCATCCCGGTGTCGCCGTGGTGACCACCGGGTCCAGAAACGCCTCCGACACCCAAAGCCCATCGCCGGCATACAGGTCCTTTACCTTGCGTTCCTCGTCGGTGGCCCCGGCAAAGTTGGTGAACTCGCTGGCTGATAGGGTAGTGGAGACAGAAATGTGGGGTAGGCACGGGTTGTGCACCTCCGGTATTTCTACTTTATCCGGATACTGGAATCGGATGCGGTAGCGGTCAAGTTGGCGCTCATCGGTGATGTTTTCAGCTAGGCATAACGCTACCAACTTGGCGGTGTCGTTGGGAGTGCCCCCACCAAAGCTGATCAGGAGGTCTGCATCAGCACTCTGGGCCGCTCGGGTAGCCGCCAACACCGTGGCTCTGGGAACGTGCTGCCGCGTCTCACCAAAAAATCCAACACAGCGGTCGCCAAGCAACTCTTGAATTCGCCCCAAGATTGTTCCCTGCTGCATCAGGGAGTGCCCGGTGATGATGAACACTCGGGCGCCGCCCAGCTCATCCACCGCCGCCGGAAGACCGGAAAGACAGCCTTCACCGTAGTGGACTCGTTTCACCAGGGGGGAGGTGAACGACCCTATAGGCAACGGAGTTCCGGGCATGATTTACCTCCAGACCTGCATTCCTTTTTGGCTGGCTAAACCACTCGGGCCGACTAGACCACGAGTGGAATGACACCGGATACTGGCGCCGCTCAATCGACACCCTAGTGTAGCCCAATTACGGTGTCAATTATCAACGGATTACTGGCCAGGGAAGGGGAGGCCAGGGCAGGGCACGGCAACCGCATTCTCCAGAAAAGGAAGGTGCCTGCCAAGATTTAAGTGGTGAGCAAGCATGTGATGGGAAGGATGGTGGTGATGAGCAGTAATGCAGGTGGCAGCGTAGGCGAACATTTTGGCAATATGGAGGACCCCGGAAGGGACCAGCGCAAGCGGCATCAACTCTTGGACATCATCGCGATGACCATCCTCGCGGTTATCGGGGGCGCTGAGGGTTGAAGCGACGTAGAGTTGTTCGTCCAATGCAAGTACGAATGGTTCCAGAGATTTCTGGACCTGCCCAACGGGGTACCTTGCCCTGACACCTTTGCCAGGGTGTTCGCCCGCATTGACCCGGAACAATTCCGGGACTGCTTCATGGACTGGGTGAGCAGCGTCAACCGGTTGACCCAGGGCAGGTGATTGCCGTGGGTGGCAAGACCTTGCGGCGCTCCCACGACCGCAACTCGGGGAAGTAGGCCATTCACATGGTCAGCGCTTGGGCTTCGGAGAACTCCTTGGTGTTGGCTCAGACCAAGATGGAAGCGAAGTCCAATGAAATAACGGCCATACCTGAGTTGCTCAACCTGCTGGACAGGTCGGGTTGCATCGTCACCATTGACGCCATGGGCTGCCAGAAGAAGATAGCCCGGCAGAATTGACGCCATGGGCTGCCAGAAGAAGATAGCCCGGCAGATTGTGAGCCAGGAAGCCGATTACGTTCTGGCGGTCAAGGAAAACCAAGGGAGGCTGCTGGAGGATGTGGAAGACCTGTTTTCCTGCGGAGAGAGGACCGGATTTGAAGATATGAAGCACGATTTCTGCCAGACCCTGGACAAGAGCCACGGACGCATTGAGACCCGCCGTTGTTGGACGCTTGACGACCCGGAGCAGTTGCCCTCCGTCTAGTACTACAACGACGAGTTATTTGGTAGGATAGCTGGCCAGATGATGTTGGGTGGTTTGGGTGATGGATGCGGCGAGCTTCGAGCGGGTCTACGACAGCCTTCAGGAATTCCACGCCTTCTTTGCGGCCTCCTTCGGCCGAAAGCAGTGGCGGGATCACAGCGGGAATTACCTTCAGGCGCTGCTGGTGCAGGACCAGGAGCGGCGCAACGCCGAGAATCTCTCGGAATCGGTGGGCATCTCGGCCCGGGCGATGCAGCGCTTTCTCACCGAGGCCCGGTGGTCCGATGAGACAGTCATAGGGCGGTTGCAGGAATACTTGGCGCCCAGGCTGGGACACCCGGACGCGGTGTGGGTGTTCGATGGCAGCGACTTCCCCAAGCAGGGCAGGAAATCGGCGGGAGTGGCCCGGCAGTACTGCGGCAGGCTGGGCAAGGTGGCCAACTGCCAGGGTGGGATGTTCCTGGCCTACGTCAGCCCGCTGGGCCGGGTGTTGGTAGACAAGCGGCTGTATCTGCCCAAGAGTTGGACCTCCGACCAGGACCGGTGTGCTGCGGCGGGTGTGCCGGAGGACCGGCGGAACTACCGGTCAAAGACGGAGTTGGCCCTGGAGATGCTGGAGCGGGTACTGGAACTGGGCTACCTCAGGGCCGAGTGGGTTGCCGGAGACGACGCCTTCGGGATGTCGCCGACCTTCCGGGAGGGACTGGCGGCCCTGGGGATGCGCTACGTGTTGGACGTTCCGGGCGGCACCACGGCTTGGCCTTTGGAGCCGGGTTGGACCAGTCCGGAATATCCAGGGTTCGGGCGCCCCCGCAAACCCAAGCTGCGGGCTGGGCAGCGCCGGACCATGGAGCAGCTTGGTGATGAACTGCCGGATGCGGCTTGGCGGGAGATAACGGTGGCCCAGGGAAGCCAGGGGCCGCGCACCTACCGGTTCAGTGCCCAGCGGGTGCGGGCCACCAAGAGGCGCAAGCCCGGCGAGGAGCTGTGGGCCGTCTGGCGCCGGAACCTGGACGGCAGCGAGCCTCGCTACTACCTGTCCAACGCTCCTGAGGACACAACCTTGGAGACTCTGGCATACGTGGGTGGGTCCAGGTGGCGCATAGAAACGGAGTTCGAGACTGAAAAGGGCGAGGTGGGGCTGGACGAATACGAGACCCGGAGCTGGGCAGGCTGGCATCACCACATAGCCATGTGCCTGCTGGGCGGAGCGTTCTTGCTGGGCCTGCAGCAGGATTGGGGGGAAAAAGATGCCCCGGATCACCCGCCCGCAGGTGTACCGGGTGGTGCGTGAGATGCTGCCCCGGGAGCGGTTCGGGCCCGATCAATTGCTGTTGTGGCTGGAGGATACGCAGCTACGCAACGAACGGGCGCGCCGCTCCCACGAGAGACGCCGCTCCGCCCGCTGTGAAGGCAGAATGGACCCTCCACCCTGAACCCGTCGTTGTAGTACTAGCAGCCCGTCCGAGAAACAGGGTTGGCGAGTTGCTGAGGGTATGATGGAGCGGAGCATCAGACGTGCGGAGCGGTCAATGAGCAAGACCTACCTTCGCTACGATCCGGACCAGCAGTTGCTGCTGCCGGCGGCCCTCCAGGAATGGCTGCCTGAGGAGCACCTGGCCTACTTCATCTCCGACGTGGTGGACCAACTGGACCTCTCGGACATCATCGCCCGCTACGAGGGGGAAAGGCGGGGCGGTCCGCCCTACCATCCCAGGATGATGGTCAAGGTGCTGCTCTACGGGTACTGCGTCGGCGTGGCCTCCTCACGACGCATCGCCCGGCGGCTCCACGAGGACATCGCCTTCCGGGTGCTGGCAGCCAACAACACTCCCGACTTTCGCACCGTCTCCGACTTCCGAAAGGACCATCTGGAGGCGTTGGGGGAGTTGTTCCTGCAGCTGCTGGAGCTGTGCCAGCAGGCCGGGCTGGTCAAGCTGGGGCACGTGGCGCTGACGGGACCAAGGTGAGGGCCAATGCCTCAAAGCACAAGGCGATGAGCTACGGGCGGATGAAGGAGAGGGAGGGGCAGTTGGAGGCGGAGGTGGCGGAGGGCCGGGAAGGTGGACGATGAGGAGGACCGCCGGTACGGGAAGGACAGGCGTGGGGACGAGTTGCCGGAAGAACTGGCCTTCCGGGAGAGCCGGCTGCGGAAGATAAGGGAGGCCAAGGCGGCGCTGGAGGCCGAGGCACGGGCGGAGGCGGAGCAGGCTGAGTCCGAGGGCCGCAATCACCCCGGAGTGCCTGATGACAAGGCGCAGCGGAACTTCACCGATCCTGACTCCCGCATCATGCCCTGTCCGGGAGGGAGGGACTTCCAGCAGTCCTACAACTGTCAGGCGGTGGTGGACAGCGAGCATCAGGTGATCGTGGCGGCCCGTGCCACCGATCAGCCCTCGGACAAGGGTCAGGCTGTGAGCATGATTGAGGAGACCATCCTGAACGTGGGCGCGGTGCCGGAAGAGGTATCCGCCGACGCCGGGTACTACTCGGCCAAGGCGGTGGAGGTACTCTGGCCCTTGGGGGTTGACCCGTTCGTCGCGCCGGAGAAAACCCGCCACGGCTGGGTGCCGCCACCGGTGCCCCGCGGCCGCATACCCAAGGGGCTGTCAGCCAGGGACCGGATGCGCCGCAAGCTGCGGACGAAACGGGGACGTGAGCGCTACGCCCTGAGGATGGAGACGGTGGAACCGGTATTCGGGCAGATCAAGCAGGGCCGGGGATTCCGGCAGTTCCTGCTGCGGGGTCTGGCGAAGGTGAACCGGGAGTGGCTGCTGATCTGCGCCGGGCACAACCTGCTGAAGCTGTTCCGCTTCGGGGCTGGGATGTCCGGCAGGGCGGGAGGCAAAGGCGCCACTGGGAACAACAGGGCCACGTGCCGGTCCATGGGCCGTGGGCTTTTCAAGCGACAATCCGCAGGTGCCTATCCGCACCCCGCAAGAACTGTTGCCGCAGGGTAGTCCCGGCTGACCGACACCGCCAGTTGGTCAATCTTCAGACGGGCTGCTAGACCGGTAAGTATTGGCCGGGGTTGAGGAGCATCGGGATGGTGACGGCAGAACGGCGGTAGAGAGACCGGGTATCGGTGGAATCCCGGTACTGCATATCCAGTTTAGAGTCGGACGCCAAGAGACTTCTCCAAGCAACTCGAAGCCATTGGGGAATCGAGAAGCGGATCCATTGGGTGCTGGACTTGTCCTTCCGGGAAGACGAAAGCCGGGCGCGGAACAGCTCGGGAGGATCAAAAGGAGTCCTCTTAATGCCACAAATTTGGATGTGCCGGGGAAACGGGGTCTCTTTGATAAATGGCAGGAACCAGCAACCGGCCGGAATCACCTGGCAGATTGGGTGCGCCTCAACCCAAGAGGCTCAGAACTGCCGATTGGAGAGGTGGTGTCCCTTTCCACAGGATCATTCCCAAACAGCCATTGCTCAATAGAAAATTGCTTCAACAAGGAATCTACAGGACCATACATGCACAATATAGCTAACGATACCCGATGGACCGTCCACCACCATGAATAATTTGGATACTTTTTTGATTCCCCAAATTGCCCGCGAGCTTCAGTTGGAGCGGAGGCAAGTTGCGGCCACCGTTGCCTTGCTGGACGACGGGGCAACCGTACCCTTCATCGCCCGTTACAGGAAGGAGAATACCGCCACCCTGGACGAGGTGGTGATTTCCAATATTCGGGATCGTCTGTCGCAGCTCCGGGAACTCGGGCATCGTCGGGAGGCCATACTGTCTTCCCTGGAAAAGCAGGGTCTTCTGACGGAGGAACTGGGTCAGGCGGTTCTCTCTGCTGAATCCTTGGCAGCCCTGGAGGACGTATATTTGCCCTTCAGGCCCAAGCGACGCACTCGGGCTGCCATCGCCCGGGAAAAAGGGTTGGCTCCCCTGGCTCTGTATATTCGGGAACAGGAAGATTTTGACGTCTGCTTGGCCGCTGCAGAGTACGTGAACCCCGACACTGAGGTAGAAAATGTCCAGGACGCCCTGAGCGGCGCCAGGGACATTATCGCCGAATGGGTCAGCGAGGACGCCACGGCGCGGCGGGCAATTCGGGAGCTGTTTTGGGACGAGGGAGTATTTTCGGCGACGGTGGCTTCGGGTAAGGAAGAGGCGGCAGCCAAGTACCGGGATTACTTCCATTGGCAGGAACCTGTTGCGGGTGTGCCTTCCCACCGGGCACTGGCCATGTTCAGGGGAGAGAAGGAAGCGTTGCTTTCGTTGCATATAGCGCCTCCGGTTTCCTCTGCGTTAGCGATCCTGGAAAGGCTCTTTGTTAGCGGGTCAACCCAGGCATCTGAGCAGGTTCGGCTGGCCATTCAGGCTCGTTATAAGCCGCTGTTGGAATCGTCAATGGAAACGGAGGTCCGCAAGGAGGTCAGGCTTCGCGCCGAAGAGGCGGCCATCAGGGTATTCGCCGACAACCTGCGGCAGTTGCTGTTGGCTCCGGCCCTGGGCCAGAAGAACATCCTGGCCCTGGATCCCGGCTTCCGCACGGGCTGCAAATTGGTCTGTTTGGACCGGCAGGGCCGGCTGATGCACCAGGATACTGTCTATCCGCTATTGGGGTCGCGGGTGCGGGAGGAAGCCGCCAGTAAGGTGCTTCTGCTCTGCCGGAAATACCAGGTGGAAGCCATTGCGGTGGGCAACGGAACCGCGGGCCGGGAGACGGAAGCCTTTCTGAGGAAGCTGGATTTGGACCCTCAGATTCCGGTGGTGATGGTCAACGAGAGCGGGGCCTCGGTCTATTCGGCTTCGGATGCGGCGCGGACCGAGTTCCCCGACCAGGACATCACCATGAGGGGGGCGGTTTCCATTGGGCGGCGCCTCATGGACCCGTTGGCCGAATTGGTCAAAATAGACCCCAAGTCTATCGGTGTGGGCCAGTACCAGCACGACGTCGATCAGAAAGCATTGAGGCAGCGCCTCGACGACGTGGTTGCCAGCTGCGTCAACAGCGTGGGCGTGGAGCTGAACACGGCCAGCGGCCAGTTGCTATCGTATGTTTCTGGCCTTGGACCTCGTTTGGCCAAGGCAATTGTGGAGTACCGGAACGACAACGGCCCGTTTGCCTCCCGGCAATCGCTGAAGAAAGTGCCTCGCCTGGGTCCCAAGGCTTTCGAGCAGGCGGCCGGGTTCTTACGCATCAGAGACGGTGACCATCCGCTGGACGTCAGTGCAGTGCATCCCGAGTCCTACCGGGTTGTCGATGCCATTGCCCAAGACCTGGGCCAATCACTGGTGCAGATGGTGGGCAATGCTGCTATGCCCCATAGGATTGACCCCAGTCGCTACATCAGAGATAACGTTGGGCTGCCGACATTGACTGACATCATCGAAGAACTGGCTCGGCCCGGCCGGGATCCACGCCAGGAATTTGAACCCTTTCACTTCGCCCAGGGGATAAACCAGATCGGGGACCTGACGGCAGGTATGAAGCTGCCCGGGGTGGTAACCAATGTGACCGGTTTTGGCGCCTTTGTAGACCTGGGTGTACACCAGGACGGGTTGATTCACATCAGCAGGCTGTCGGACCGCTTCGTCAGCAACCCCTCGGACATCGTTAAAATTCAGCAGCGGGTGTGGGTGACCGTGCTTGAAGTCGACCTAGAGCGCAAACGAATCGCTCTGTCTCTTCGGTGAACTGAGAAGAGACTTCCGGCACAGAGTTACGCAGCGGCAGTAAAACAAGCCGTTGGTGCCGGGAACGACCAAAAACCCAAATGCGGTTGCCCTGCGCTGGTATGTAAAGAATTGTCCATTCGAGGTATGGCGAGCGAGTTGGGCATCCACAGAGAGGCCGTGAGGAAATACATTCATGCTGAAAGACAGCCGTGTCGGCTGTCTCGGGCGACTTCGGCTACCCCGCCATCGGATACCACTGAGGAATAGAAAGTGGCATTCTTTCTGAACACTTACGCAGACATATCCCCTGGATATCGACAGCCACAAATCAGGCAGGCCGAGCCGCCCACGTGGTCCACTTTACCTCCGCCGTTTACAGCAGTTAACGCCGCCGCAAGTGCCTTCCGTCTCCTTCGACTGCATGCGATGGCCGAAACCGGCATATCCGCTGGCCGGAATCTATGATATTCCGTCGACGTTCCACTCCCTTTGAGTAAAGGGGCGAGCGCCCAGATTTATGTGTTACGATTACTGTCCCAATTAGACGCATCTGCGTTTACAATGGGAATACCCATTGCTAGATTAGGCAAATTATCGTTCCGAAACAACTCATCGCGTTCCGATAAGGGGGAAGCATTGCCAGTCCAGAGATTCAGGCCTATGACCAAGGATTTCCCCACTTTCGACTGTGACGCTCACATCGTGGAGCCGGCAAGGATCTGGGAGCGGGCCGCAGACAACCTCACCAGGGACGAGCTGGAAGCCCTGAAGTCCACGATGTGGTACGACGTCGAGTCGAAGCAGTTGCTGGTCAACGGCAAGGCCGACGTCAACAGCTTTTCCCCGACGCCGAAAACCGGCCCCGGCATGATCGACATCGTTCGGCTGGCGGGCCCCGGCCTGAAGCACGACATCCAGCGCGCCCTAAATGTTCGCAACCTCCGCGCAGGTACCGCACTCACGCAGGAGCAGTCGGACTACCTGGCCCACGCCGGAGCAGACGAACCCGGCCCACGGCTGAGGGACATGGACGTTCAGGGCATCGACCAAGTGATGATTATACCAACGAGCATCGACACGTATCCCTGGTTGCAGAACGCTCTGGGCGCGAGGGCCATGTGCAAGGCCTACAACGACTGGGCCTTTGAATATACACAGGAAGATTCAGAACGGCTCTTCTTCGCCGCTCTCATACCCATGCAGAGTCCGCAGTACGCTGCCGAAGAGGTTTATCGAGTGGCTGCCAAGGGCTGCCGTGTCGCCCTCATCCGGCCAATAGACGCCATGGGCAACTACCCGATCCAGCCGAAGTACGAAGGCGTCTGGAACGCATTGGAAGATACCGGGCTGGTCTACGGTATGCACCCCTTCCCAGCCACCGGGCTTGCGAAGCCGCCTGGTTACTCCGACCAGTATTCGGGCGCAGAGTTGGTCAGGAAGACCATCTCGACGTCCGGCCTGCCTCATACCCTCCTGTCCAATGTGCAGAACTTCCAGGCCGAGGCGTCCCTGTGGGTGACCATGGTGCTTATGTCGGGGTTCTTCGAGCGCCATCCCGGAATTAAGGCCGCGGTGTTTGAGGCCTCCTCCACCTGGCTCAGCTTCCTGTTGGACGAATGTGACAAGACCTATCGACTCTACCGCAACGACCGCACGTTACCCGCTTTGAAGCAGATGCCCAGCGAGACATTCTTCCAGCATTGCGTCACCGGGTTCGAGGGGGACGAGGCGCCGCCGTCGCGCTTGCCCGACTTCTACCGCGACATACTCGCCTGGGCTTCCGACGTTTATCACCACGACGGGGACGACGCATGGCGGGCAATTGAGACCATGGAAGAATGCGAATTGCCGATCGACGACCAGGCCAAGTTTCTGGGGGAGAACGCTCGACGGCTCTACAACATCGATGCGCCCAAGAAGATAATCCGCGACCGCGTAACCGAGATTCACCGCCCGGACTGGTGGCCTGACGAAGATGAAATCAGGGAAGCTCTGAAGCCGGAGTCTTCGGTCACCCGCCGCTAACTGGAAATCTATTGAGACAGAGAGGATGACAACAAGCAAAGACTTCGAGGTCTTCGACAGCGACTCCCACGTGGTAGAGCCCCGAGACGTGTGGGAGAAATACCTGGAACCCGAGTACCGGGTCCTGGGGAAGCATGCCCTCTGGCGGGAAGAGGGGCAATTCGATTCGTACCTCAAAATCAACGGCCAAGTGTTCCGGGATAACGGCAACCCCAACATTCCCCGCCATGCCATCTGGGCGCCCGGAATGACCTGGGACTCAGTCGGCGAGCTGGACCCGGACATCCGCCACCCAATGAGCGAGGGTGCATGGGAGCCGCAGGCGAGGCTCCGGGACATGGATGGCATGGGCATCGACCAAGCGTTCCTGTATCCCACGTGGTTTGCCGAGGGGTTTCACTTGGTGGAAGACCCGGACGTTTCCTACGCCCTGGCGCGTGCCTACAACGACTGGATTGCTGACTTCTGCCAAGCGTCTCCCGGTCGCCTGTACGCTGCCGCGATGGTCCCGCTCCGAAACATGGACTTTGCCTTGGCCGAGTTGCGCCGTGTCGCCGGGATTCGCTGCTTCCGAGGGGCCTTTATCCGCCCCATGTTCATGGATGGGCATTACTTCACCCACCCATACTATGATCCCCTCTGGGCGGAGTTGGAGAGCCTGGGGCTGGCCGCCGCAGTGCATCCGACCGCCGGCCTGTGGAACCCGGAGTGGACTTCCCACGGGCCCTTCATTGAAAAGGTCAAGGGCCGGCTCACGCAGACCCCTGCACTGAATGGCGGAGGCGGCGGAGCCTTTGCCGGCGGCGGCACCGACGACCGCAATCGGGTGTCGCCGGCCACCGGGATGGTTCCGCTGGGCCACCCTCTGGCACCGATACTCTCCCATTGGCTGGACAATCACCTGTTCGTCGCCTCCACGCTGATAGGCTATACCGTGATGGAACGATTCCCGGGGATGAAAGTGATAATGGCCCACGGGAAAGCCTCCTGGATGGAGGAAGTGCTGGAGAAGATGGAGGCATCGACGCGGGTCATTCCACTTCAGCACTATTACCCCGTCAGTACCGAACCGGAGGACATGTGGGAGGAAGGCCGCGTAATGCTCGGTTTCGATGCTGAAGAGCGGCTGATCCAGGAACTCCCGTATTCCTTTGAAAAGAAAATCGTCTGGGGCTCCCGATATCCCCATCACGACACTTGCAGCGCTTGGGATGCCATCCAGACGCTGACCCAGGCCGACGTGGATCAGCCGGTCATCGCCCGAATGATGGGGGGAAACGCCCGGGAGCAGTTCGGCTTGGGTTGAGCGCCAACTCTCCCCACAAGCGCCTAAACACCCTCCAGACCCTGCCTGTCATGATCAGGCAATCGGACAGGCCGGTCCTTCTGTATCGGGACCGACCCGAATTGTTTAGCGGAGAATTTATTCGGGGGCTGCCGAGAGACTGAGTAAAGGGAAAACCGACTTGAGTTGAGGAGGAAGCCGCAGTGTCAAGCGAATCGGAACCCACGGAAAAACTGGGATCTGGCAATTGCAGTGTTCCGGAGACCAACGTTAGCGTTTACCAGGCCCTCTACGACAGGCGCATGGCTTGGGACTTCCGCGACCAGCCCGTCCCCAGGGATGCGCTGGACAGGATGCTGGCCACCGCAGTCTGGGCCCCTAACCATCGCCTCACCGAGCCGTGGCGGTTTTTCATCCTGGAGAGTGGGAGCGGGGCGGCGGAGAAGATTGCCGGGCTGGCCTATGAATTCGCACTCCAACGCGGCGGCAACGAGCGGCGCGCCGAGGCCACCCGCGATTCCCTCCTGAAGACCCCGGTGCTCATCTATGCCTACTCCACTCCCGGACGCGATGAAGAGGGCACCAAGGAGAACTACGCATCGGTCTGTTGCGCTGCCCACAACATTGCATTGGCCGGAGTGGCGGAGGGTCTGGCGGTCACTTGGGAGACCGGCGGGCCAACGCGCCATCCCGACCTTGCCAAGGCACTGGGGGCCGAGGACGGCTGGAGCCTGGCCACCATGCTGTCCGTCGGCTATCCCGCTGAATCGCCCACCTCCGAGCGCACCCCGGTATCCAACTTCGTACAGTGGTTGGAATAGTTTTCTCCGATCCAACACAGATAAGGAGGCGCCATGCCCATTATCAGGAGCAACGACCGAAACAAGGGAGATGGTGGAACATCTCCGGGGCTGGAGTCGTTCAGCATCGTGGACGCAGCCCGCGGCAGCGACCACCTTAGAGTCGGGGAAGTGACCATTGCCGCCAAGTCCCGCGTGCCGCGCCACACTCACACCAACACCGAAGAGGCCATGGTTGTCCTGGAAGGGGAGTTGCAGGCATTGGTAGGTTTGCAGAGAGAAAGCATCGCGGCCGGCGATGTTGTGCTTGCTCCTGCGGGAACAGTGCACGGGTTCATCAACCTCTCTGATAGTCCGGCCCGGCTACTGTTCGTCTTCCCGATTCACGAACCGGACCGGGTGTTGACGACGCCGCCCAACGCTCCCCCGTCGGGGTTCCCGTCGGAACAGGGCCTTTCCGGCTTCAGATCTCCCCACGATCGGCCCCTGGAGCGGGAGGACGAGTCTTGACGGGCGCATTGCTATTGGGTACTCTGAAGGGGACAAGAAATCATCCCGAATAGAGGGGAAAATATGACAGAATTCGACAAAATTATTCGTAATGGTACGATTGTCGATGGCACCGGCGGGATGCCGGCTTTCCGAGGCGATATTGCGATCAAGGACGGCAAAATCGCCATGATCAGCGGCCGAATCCAAGGCTCCGCCACAGAGGAGCTGGATGCCACGGGCTGCATAGTCGCCCCGGGAGCGATTGACCTGCACACCCACTACGACCTTCAGCTCAACTGGGAGCCCTACGCTACCATGTCCGGCTGGCACGGCGTCACCTCGGTGACCATCGGCCAGTGCGGTTTCGGCTTCGCCCCGTGCAAGCCCGAAGACCGCGAGGCGGCCATGCGCCTGATGACCAGGATCGAGGCGATCCCCATGAGGACCATGGAACTGGGTCTGCGCTGGGACTGGGAGAGCTTCCCGCAGTGGATGGACAGCCTGGACAGCCATCCCCTAGGCGTCAACGTGGGCGCGCTGGTGCCTTTCAACACCCTGCGGATGTATGTGATGGGTCTGGAGGAATCCCGCACGGTGATTCAGGCTTCTGACGAGCAGATCCGGCAGATGGAGGAGCTCCAACGCGAGGCCATGCGCGCCGGCGCCTTTGGCTGGTCAGCGATGAAGACTCTGGCCAACCGCCCCGACGACGGGCGTTTCATCCCCAGCCAGGTGGCCTCCAACGAAGAGTTCCTGGCGCTGGCCAAGGTGCTGAACGAATTTGGAGTTGGGCACATCGGCTGGACCCGTGGCCCGGCGGAGCGGCCGTTGCCGCCCGGTGAGCCGGACCTGATCGGTGGTGGAGACCCCGGCGCGGCGGTCGCCGCCGTAACCGGACAGTCGGCTATCCTGATGGACGCGGTGGAAGGAGACGCTCCGGGCCGTGGCCGTGAGGACTTCCTCATCGAGATGTGTCTGGCCTCAGGCCGGCCCATCCAGTGGGGCGCGGTGTCCTTCAACGAGAATGCCCCCGGCCGCTACCGGGAGCAGTTGGCGTTCCTGGAGAGGGCGCGGCAGGAAGGCGCGCCGATGTTCGCCCAAACGACGTCCTATTCTCCGTCCCCGGTGTTCGAGCTGGCCGAGTACAACGGCTTCGACGCGATGCCTAACTGGATTGATCCCTTCGTGGGCACCCCCGAGGAGCGGATCGCCAAGCTGAGCATCCCTGAGAACCGGGACAAGATGCGCCAGGATGTAGGCGCCTACGCCGGCCAGGGCGGCGCCGCTGATGCGGCCTCCGAATGGTCCAAGATGCGGGTGGTCGAGGTCCGCGAGGACCGCAACCTGAAGTACGAGGGCAAGTCCATCGCCGAGTTGGCCGAGATGATGGGCACGCATCCCATGGACGCCATGCTCGACTTGGCGATTGACGAAGGTTTGCGCACCGAGTTCACCTTTGACTCGGCCCAGGGCACCGATCGGAAAGCGGTATCGGAAATTCTGAACCATCCCTATACCCACCCCTGCGTGTCGGACGGTGGGGCGCATACCAGGTACCAGACCCTGGGCACCTGGCCGGTCAACATGATTGCGGACAGGGTCAGGGACCAAGGGATGATGAGCTTGGAGAAGGCCCACTACAAGATGAGCAGTCTCCCCGCTTCCATCGCCGGGTTCACCGACCGCGGCATACTCAAGGAAGGGTTCGCTGCCGACATCATTGTCTACAACCTGGACGAGCTGGGCCTCCAGTTCGACAGCCCGGTCTATGACACGGACTTCCCCGGCGGCGAGCGGCGAATCATCCAGAAGGCCAAGGGAATTCGCTTCACCATCGTCAACGGTGAGGTCACCTTCACCGAGGGCACCGTGTGCACCGGAGCGACTCCCGGCAAGCTGCTGCGCAGCTACGACATGGTTAGCCGCTAGCCACCACTAGTTTTCAGCGGTAACAGGAGGGGCTCCCGAAAACGGGAGCCCCTCATTCTATGCTGGTCCATATGACGTTGGTTTGTGGTATTAGAGAAGGTGTTGCTTGGAGGAGTCGAGGGCGGTGAGGAATTCCTGAGAAGGTGAAACTTGGGAAGGCGTTAGAACAATCCTGCAGGAAAACTGACAAACATCCATAGGCTGCGAGGATGGGGACGAATAGTCCGGGATTTTCAGCAGGCTGCTTGCGGCAAGGAGGGCAAAGAGAAGATTCAGGACGCTTTTCCATAGCCTGTCGAAGGGGCGGACTGAACGCCAGGATTATGAGTTGGCTGAAGACGAGGTGCGGCCAGTGTGGTTCTCTTTCAGTGGCGAGCAGAGGCGGATGTCGCATTGATGGAATCGGAGGCTTTTGCTATGCTGGCCGCATTCAACTACCTGTATCCCACTATATGAAGGGAGGAATAACTATGTCTTCCCAACCACTCAACTCTCTCGGGCGGCCAAGAAGAATTAAAGTGGACTTGGGGGAAGAGTCGTCGCTCCCAAGTCTTCCCATTCCGGTCGAGGTGGGTGATGCCAAATTCTTCTTGGCCAAGGGCGCCGATGGCTACAAATTGCTTTCGGTGATCTGTCCCCATCAAGGCGGTGAGGTTCAGGACGAAGGTGAGGATGTGTTCACTTGCGACGGCCACGGCTGGCAGTTTGACAAGAGTGAAGGGGTTTGCGTAAACCAGCCTCATGTCCGCATGAGGGCTCTGAGCGTGGATATTGAAAACGGGCGGCTCTCAGCGTTGGTCCGTCCTGAGTGAAGCTTAACGATTCGACTGCGGGTGTTCACCAATATCCGCTTCGGCGAATGGCCCGACACTTCAGATCTCAAGGTCTCTGAGGGTGTGTGACAAATCCCCTCTCCCTGCCACTGACAGAGCCGTTCTTCACAATATGAGCGGGCCACCATCTCTGCCCGACAGTGTCTCGACTTTTCGGCGCCATTGACACGAGGGCTCCTGTGACTCCCGGCACAGTTCTTGCTGCTCAGGGCGGGCGTCAGGACCTGAAGAGGCGTATGAGCCGCGTCAAAGGTCGGCTGGGCGACATCGAAGGCAACCGGCACGAAAAGCATGGGCTCCGCACGGCAGTCCAACTTGCCAGCACGGAACTGGGAATCCATGGCCTCAGAGATGCCTTCTCCGGTTGGACGCGAACCATCCCTACTTCAACCAAGCGCTGCAAGCGGTAGTCCAGTCCCGCATCATCTCCCGGGAGGAGTTCAGAGACCTGATTGAATCCGACCTCATCGCCTACGGTCGGAATCGCCGCCACACCGTCTTCGAATTCTTTCCGGGACCCAACGAAGACGACAATACCTGGGCACTCCTATGGTGTAGAGAACAGCGTCATACCTAGTCGGCTGGCAACTCCGGGCAGTGATGATCTGGAGCAAGCTCATTTAACGACAACCCGTAGAACGAGCCACAATGCCAGACGCGATGGTAGAATGGCCCGCAATGGGGCGAGTAAGCAATCCTGATCGGCCCTCGGATCGCCCGGCTGACTTGCATTTCTCAGACGACTCATATGGCTTGCACATTAGGACCACGGCGTAACGCCAATCCGACAGACTTCCCGATGTTTGTCCAGTGGTAGCCGTGGCGGTTTTACGGCAAGGTTGTGTTAGAGGAGCGAAGACCGCCAAGTATCGAGTGTCTTCGCTCCGTCGTACATCAATGGACTTCCCATAACGCGATGGAAACAGTAATTCCGGTTCACTGATTCCCATTAACGGAGCAAGAAATGGCACAGCTCGATCTGCCCTCCGGCAACCAGGTAGAGGTCGACGATCTCCTTTACGAGTTCGTCAGGGACGAGGTGGTACCCGGGACGTCCTTTAAGGTGGATGAGGTGTTCCGTCACTTGGGCGAATTGGTGGAGGAATTTGAGCCGCCCAATCGCGCCCTGCTGGAGAAGCGGTCCAGCGTGCAGCAACAGATCGACGACTACTACCGGGGCAGGGGGGGATCTGGATGGCGTCCATCGCGAGACACACAGGAGCAGGACGCCGCCGACCTGGAGCAGTTCCTGATCGGCATCGGCTACCTTCAGCCCGACAGGCCGGTGGACTTCGAGATGGCTACTCCGCAACTGGATGAGGAGATGGACCTGAACGGCCCGGAACTGGTCACTCCCGTCTCCAACGCCAGCATGGCTGTGGGCGGCGCCAATGCCCGCTGGGGCAGCCTTTACGACGCCTACTTTCTCAGCGACGTCCATTCCGAAATCGACCGGCAGGATCAGCGCCCGGCTCGCCTGCGCATGGTCGTGGAGCAGACCAACGACTTCTTCGACCAGCACGTGGCGCAGTGGGAAAACGCCAGCGGCATAGGCGACATAAAGTCATTTTCCGTCAGCCAGGCTGGCGATGGGAAGTACGAGTTGGTCGGCCACACAGGCAGCGGCGAAGCGAGGCTCAGCGACCCGGCCAGGTTCTTAGGGTTTAACCTTGCCGATAACGGCGACCTCGGTGATTTCTACCTCGAAGACAATGGCCTTCGCATACAGTTCCAGCTCTACGAGGGGGGCAAAGTCGACGAGGGCAACGGACAGTTTCGCGACATCTTCGTTGAGTCGGCGGTCACCAACATTGTCGATTTCGAGGATGCCGTCGCCGTGGTAGATGCGGAGGACCTGGTGGCGTCGCTGCGGAACTACCTCGGTCTGATCCGCGGCGATCTGGTGGGATTCAGCTCCCGAGGCAACCGCAAGGCGCTCAACTCCGATCGCACATGCACCGGGGCGGACGGCCAGCCGCGAACTCTGAAGGCAACCAGCTTGATGTCCGTCCGGAACGTCTCCCTGCATATGTACAACGGGATCGTCAAGCTTGGTGGTCACGAGGTACCGGAGAGAATAGTCGGTCTGTTCCTGACCACTCTGATCGCCACCAGCCACGACAGGGGATCCAACGGCGAAGCCCACGCTGACGGTTCCGGCCCCATGCCCGTTCGCGGGCCCAACAGCAGCCGCGGAATGGTCTACCAGGTAACTCCCAAGTTGCAGACCTCGGAGGAAGTGGCAGAACAGGTCCGCTTGTTCGAGGCTATCGAGTCGCGGCTGGGTCTCACACGCGGCTGCATCCTGATAGGCATCATGAATGAAGAGCTGGGCATGACGCTGCAGCTCGCCGACGCGCTGAGGGCCGCTCAGAACCGGGTCTTCTTCACCAACACCGGCTTCCTCGACCGCACCGGCTCCCAGATCCGGGCGCAGATGCATGCTGGCCCCGTGGACTTGCGCGACGACCTGACCCAGGAGACATACAACATCAGCTACGAGCGCCACAACGTCGACGTCAGCCTACGCGCCGGCGTCAACCGCCACGGCAAGATCGGCAAGGGCATGCAGGTTCGCAACCGCGCCATGGCCGAGATGCTGGAGCGCAAGATAGACCACCCCCGCACCGGAGGCAACACGGCCTGGGTGCCCGCACCTTACCCCAGCGACCTGCATTCCATGCACTACCACATGATCGACGTGGACGAGGTGCAGCGGGTGATGCTCGACTCTCCTGCCCTCAACATAAACCGTGTGTCGTTGTTGTCTTTCCCGCTGCTCAGGGAAGAAAAAGTGGCGGACCCGAATGTGAAGGCCAACCTCACCCTGCGCTACGCCCACAGCATGGTGGCCTACGTGGAGCCATGGGTGCGCCGGGGCGTCGGGTGCAGCGGCGTTCCCAACTTCGACGGAATCGAGGAGATGAAGGACCGGGCCACCGAGCGGATCGACGGCGCGATCCTGGCCAACTGGCGGCTGCACGGCGTAATCGATCAGTCTGACCTGGAACGGGCCATAGTCGGCGCTGCGGAGGTGGTGGACAGCCAGAGCGCCGGAATTGCGGGATACGAACCGCTGGCCGACACACCCGAAAAACGGGCGGCGCTGGTGACCAACCCAGCTGTCGTCGCCGTTCTGGAGATTATCGACGACGCCCTGTCGTCCCCCAGCGCCTATGTGGAGCCTGCCCTCCACCGCAACCGAATAGCGATGAAAGCGTCAGGGAGGTAAACTCCTGTCCTGTCCTGTCCTGCCATAGTCGCGATGGAAGGGAATAGGCCAGGAGACTAGCTCCCAGATTCGAACCACCGGACGAATCCCAAAGCCGGAGACCTGCGAGCCACCGGGTGCTCGGCAGGATGGCCGATGAGCAGCGTCGTTGCCATCTCTCACGAGTCTTCGGCTCCCAGCAGTTCTTTCAACCCGGGGTGCCGGGTGACTCCACCGGTTTCCCAGGTCACCGCCAAGCCTTCCGCCGTGCCGGCCAGAGAGATGTTGTGGGCGGCGGTTCAAGCAGCTTCTTCCTATTCCGCAGTAGGTCGCATGTCGTCTTGGTTGTCGGATCGGCGGTCGGGACCCTCGTGGTCTTTGGGAATTTTTTGGCCCCTCGTTCATATCCCGAAATGCCTCGGATATCCGAGTGTTCCTCGCATGGGAAGGGCACTGGATTGAGGGACGGCGGAGCAGAAGTCAGGGATTGGCCAGGATGGGATCCCAGATCCCGCTCAGCGTTCGGGCTGCTGGCTTTGGCTTTCCGTCAGGGAAGCACTCCGGTTTCACGGAGGAGCCGCTGGGTGCCTTCCAGATCGGCGAGGTCCTTCAGAGGAATGCTCGGGTGGTTGATTTCCTCCAAGGGGACAAGGTCGTGGGGAACCCTTACGCCCTCGATCAGGGGATACTCGAAGGTCTGTCCGGCGAAGTACTGCTGGCCGACAGTCGACAGCATGAACTCCAGGAATTTCTCGGCTGCGCGCCTGTTGTCCGTGGTGTCCAAAATCCCCGCTCCTGCCACCATTATCGTCGCACCCGGGCCGCCCTTTCGGGGATGGTAGTTTCGGGCAGGGAAATCCTCACCTTCCTCGGCCAGGAACCGGAACAGATAGTAATGGTTGACTAGGCCGACGTCTATTTCGCCGGCAGCTACGGCCGCAACCTGGGGAGTATTTTTCGAATAGATAATCGGATTGTTAGCTTGTACACCTTCCAGCCATTCGACTGTCTTTTCATCGCCCCACAATGCGCGCATAGCTGTAACCATCGTCTGGAAAGAGGCGTTGGCGGGGGCCCAGCCTATGCGGTCTTTCCATACCGGATCCACGAAGTCCCATAGGTCGCCGGGCAGTTCGTCCTCTTCGATTCTCTCGGGGTTGTAGACCACGGTGCGAGCGCGCCCGGAAAGTCCCACCCACTTGCCCTCCGATGACCTGGCCCACTCCGGGACCCGAGCGAGGATCGTTTCAGGGAGGGTGTCCAGCATGCCTTCCACGGCTCCAAGTCCAGCCGGCTCCTGGGCGAAGAACACGTCGGCGGGTGAATTGTCGCCTTCCTCCAGCAGTGTCGCCGCCAGTTGCGCCGTGCCGCCGTACTTGACCTCGACATCGATGCCGCTGGCCTGGCTGAACTGCTGAATGACCGCGTCCACGAGCGACTCGCTGCGACCAGAGTAGACGACCAGCGGCTCTTCGGACTGCGCGGCTTCCCGCTGCATACGTTCCGATTCGGCCGCTAGGGCTGCGGCTATGGCTGCTTCGACCTGCTCCTGCGTTACGCCGGGGGTCATGGCCGACTCCACCGCAGCCTGCACCAGCTCTTCGACGTCCGCCGCCGTGAGGGCAGGGGAGGTGGAGTCAGCCATAGCGGATTCGACCATTGCCCGCAGTTGTTCCTCCGTGATTGCGGGTTCGCCTGAGTCACTCGGCACCGCCTGGGACACTGCCTCCTGGATGAGGGAGCGAAGCTCATCCGCATTGAAAGGGGTGGGAGTGGGAGCCGGAGTTGGGGTAGCCGAGGGAGCACCGCATGCCGCTATAGTCAGCATCACGGCCAGCAATGCAGCGAGTGAGACTGTGGCAGTCGATAGCTTCCTCATCGATATTTCCCTCCTTCCAGCGGTGCAGGCACAAGCATCAGTGAAATTCAGAGTTAATACAGAAATGAGTATGTACACTACTGACAAGACAATATGCAGACATTATGAGCACTGTTTGTAGATTGTCAACACTTTCCTCAAGGAAATCTTCCAGCGAATTATCCGCTGCACATGCCTTCTTGAAAAAGATGGCGCTGGCCTTTCTTTGTGAAGATAACCAGCATATTCGTCCGTCCAGCAATCGCAACGGGCGGCACCCGCTGGTAATATAGGTATTGGTTATGTAAGGTGGGTGTGGTGAAGGAGTGTGTTCAAACCATGAAGAATCCGGCCAACGGCAGCATCATCCCCGGCATGAGGTACCACGATGCCCCGAAGGCGATCGACTGGCTCTGCAACGCCTTCGGTTTCTCGCGGCATCTGGTGGTCCCCGATGACAGCGGCGGGATCGCCCATGCCCAGCTCACCCTCGGTAACGGCATGATCATGCTGGGTTCGGTTCGCGAGGGGGGCGAGTATGACAATCTCGTCACCACGCCTCGGCAGGCGAGAACCACGACCCAAGCCGCCTATATCGTCATCGAAGAAATCGAGGAGCATTACCGGAGGGCCGTCGAGGCCGGGGCCGAAATCGCCTATGCGATTGCCGACCAGGAATACGGTGGCCGCTTGTATTCTGCCCGCGACCCTGAAGGGCACCTCTGGAACTTTGGCTCTTACGATCCTTGGGCGGACTACTCCTGATATCTCATCGGAGGATATATGACGCCTGAAGTTGACCTGTTGCGCGAGCTCAGCCTCAACGAGGCGATAAACCTGCTGCGGCCGGCGGCTATATTCGCCGTGGGCGTCGCGATTTATGCCGTGGTTATCTTCAACCTCTACCGCTTCATGTCGAGGCGAAACATCTTCAACCTGGACTTCTCCAAGTACGAGGAGTCCAGGCATGCGGCCCTGCGCAAGACGCTGCATTTCTTTTTCTACGTAGCCAAGTACATCCTGCTGTTCCCGCTCTTTGCCTTCTTCTGGTTTGGAGTGCTGGTGGTGATGGTGGCCTTCCTGTCCAAGACCAAGGAGGTGGAAGACCTGCTCCTTATCGCCATGGCGGTACTCACGGCGGTGCGTGTTACTTCCTACTACACAGAAGACCTCAGCCGCGACATCGCCAAGATGCTCCCCTTCGCGTTGCTGGGCATCTTCCTGATTGACCTTAACTACTTCGACCTGAGCACTTCGACGGAACTGCTGAACCGCGTGGGGGCGGAGTGGGAGAGTATCTTCTACTACTGGATATTCGTCGTCCTGCTGGAGCTCGTTCTCCGTGTTACGGAGCCGTACTTCAAGGCCCTCTACAACAGCTTCCGGCGTCCTCCGAGGCAGTTGCCGGAGCAGGCCGCGGCAGCACCTGAGGAGGTCGCCGAAGAGGTGGAGGAGGAAGAAGAAGAGGTGGAGGAGCTCCCCAGGGCGAGGGCCCGTCGCATTCGAACGCAGGAGGCAGACTGATGTTGATCGTCGATTCGCAGATCCATATCTGGGGAGCGAATCTCCCCGCCAACCCGGCTCACCGGCAGATCACTTCTTACACTGCTGAGGACGTGCTGCGCGAGATGGACGAGGCCGGCGTGAACGCCGCGGTGATTCACCCGCCGGGCTGGGACCCGGGCGCTGATGACATGGCCGTGGAGGCGGCACGGCAGTACCCCGACCGTTTCTCCATCCTGGGGAAGTTCCCACTAGAAGATCCGGCAAGCCGAGACCTGATACCGACGTGGAAGGAGCAGCCCGGGATGCTGGGCCTGCGCTTCACCTTCCTGCTGCCGCATCAGCAGAACTGGCCGACCGACGGCACCATGGACTGGGTGTGGCCGGCGGCGCAGGAGGCGGCCCTGCCGGTGGGCCTGGCCTGCGCCAACTTCCTGCCCGTGGTGGGGCAGGTGGCGGAGCGATACCCGGGGCTGAAACTCATCGTGGACCACATGGGACGCGGCCAGCGGGTAACCGACGACGAGGCCTTCGAGACGCTGCCCGACCTGCTGGCATTGGCGAAGCACCCCAACGTTGCCTGCAAGGCGTCGGGGGCGCCAAGCTACTCCAGCCATCCCTACCCGTTCCGCAACATCCACGACTACCTGCAGCAGGTGTTCGACGCCTTCGGGCCCGACCGCACCTTCTGGGGTACGGACATCACCCGAATGCCCTGCTCGTGGCGGGAGTGCATCACCCTGTTTACCGAAGAACTGCCCTGGCTCACGGGTGACGATCTGGAGAAGGTGATGGGCCGCGCGCTGTGCAACTGGATCGGCTGGGACCTGCCAGACAAATAGAGCTTCAACTGGTCAATGAAAAACGCGGGGAAGACGGCGAGAAACGCCGGATTGGCTACCAGCCGACCCGGCGTTTCTGTTTGCGATGGGTGCGGCGGCGGGTCAGATTTCCACAGGGTTTCCGCTCATCATCCATTCGACGTAGGAGCCGTCGTAGAGGCGAACGTCGTAGCCCGCCTGCTTCATGGCGAGGTAAGGAAGCGCCGCACGGAGGCCGCTGCGGCAGTAGGCGATGACCGAATCATCCC
This sequence comes from Dehalococcoidia bacterium, assembly GCA_965261355.1. Classification (GTDB taxonomy): domain Bacteria; phylum Chloroflexota; class Dehalococcoidia; order Lucifugimonadales; family UBA3495; genus VXOI01. Next base: position 3,276,904 of record OZ253464.1, read on the forward strand.
TGCCAACGCCGACCGACGAGAGGGCCTGTTCCAGCCGGTCTGTCTCGATGAGCAGGTGGCCGTTCTGTCCGGCCAGCTCGCTCCAAGCCAAGTGGATAGATCCCGGTATGTGGCCCGGGCGCTGGTCCATCTCCACCTCGCCGCGGTATTCCTCGGCCGCGCGGGTATCGAGAAGCCTGGCTTTGCCGGGGCTGGCGACGTCGTCGACCATGGCCCGGATGCCTTCGCGGGCGCTGGGGGTGAAGCTGCGCGCGTCGGCCGGGACCGGGCGATACAGGACGTCGCGGCCCTGCTCCTTCCACTGGTCGTAGAGGAGGTCCATGATGTGGATGTCGTCGCGGCCGAGATACTCCAAGATCCAGGCGTGCATCGCGGCGTTGCGACCGTCTGAGCCGTCGTAAAGGATGGGGACGACGTCGTCGCCCAGCCCGGCTGCCCCGAAGACGGCGGCCAACTCTTCCGGCTGACGGAGGCGGGCCTGGTCGTCCTGCAGCTTTTTGAGGGGGACGCTGACGGCACCCCGAAGATGTCCCATGAGATAGCGCATGGCCGACCGGGGATCGACCAGAAGGTACCCCGGGCGGCCAATATGTTCTTCAACCCAGTCTGGGGAAACGAAGGTGGCCATTAGCCAATCGCTTCGAAATCGGTGGAGACCTGTGTTGGGTTGACCACCGACTGGGTGACCGGCGAGCCCTCTACGGCCAGCCGCCAGATCTCACGGAGCGTGTCCTCGTCGGCGTCGGCGCGGACGTAGCATTTCGCGGAAATTTTGCCGTAGCCGGGGTTGCCTTCGTCCTCGACGCCGGCCCACTTGCGGATGTTGTCGAAGTAGCCCTCCACGGCCACTTCCAGGTCGTGGATGCGGACGCCCTGCTTGGTGGCGTTGACCACGAAGCCGACGGTCATGCAGCTGCCGATGGCCGAAAGGAGCTGCTCGTGGGCGCTGGCGGCGACGTCGGTGGCGGTGAGGTCGCCGGGTTCGTCCATGTCCACGGTGTGGTTGCGCATGAAGGCGCGGGCCTTCATACCGCCCTGCCAGGCGACCCGGGACTTCCAGGGCCCGGTTACCGCGTTAAAGACCTCGGGGTCACGGAAGGATTCCAGCACTTCGGCCAGCTTTTCGCGGGGAAGCCCGTTGAGATCGCGTTCCGGTTCCGTTGCCATCTGGTCACTCCTGTATTTCTTGGCTTTGGGGGTACATCCACTCTTGACTCCCGGAAAGGGAGAAGGGGCTAGGCGTATTCGGCCCGCAGGATGTGGGCCGCCTTGGTGATGGTCTTCATCTTCTCGATGGCCACTGCGTGGGTGTTTACGTTGCGCTCGGCGAAGGTGCCGAAGCCGCAGTCGGGGTTCAGGTAGATCTTGTCCGGGTCGAAGTACTGCAGCAGCTCCTTCACCCGGGCGACAATCTGGTCCGGCGGCTCGATCTCGTCGGTGCGGGGGTTGACGACGCCAAGGCCGATTTCCTTCTCGTTGCTGTATTCCTTGAATACGTCCATCTCGCCGGCGCGGGGAGTGGCGCACTCCAGAACCAGTCGGTCGATGTTCATCTGCACCAGGTATGGCAGCATCGGGCCGTAGTTGCCCTGCAGCAGCACCTCTTCCTTACGGCTCCAGTTGCCGCGGCACACGTGAACGCCGGTCTTGATGCCTTCGATGCCCTCGAGGGTCTCGTTCATCAGCCGGACCGCCATCTCCAGCTCGTCGGTTGGGTCGCGGCGGTTGGGCAGGGCGGCGCACATGAAGGTCTCGGTGGTCTCCTCACCGAACACCACCTGGGAGAGAGTCGGCTCGTCGAGCTGCACGAAGTCGCAGCCACTGTCCCGCAGCGCGATGATTTCCTCCCGCAGCAGGGCCACCACGTCCTTGGCCAGATCGTCGGGCGTGGGATAGGCGCGGTCGGACAGGCCCTCGAACCAGGCGGAGCGAGTGAGCATATATGGGCCGGGAAGGGGAACCATGACGGACCGGTCGGTGTGTTCCTTCAGGAAGGCCAGCTCGTCCAGGGCCAGCCCCTGCCGCTTGGTAAGGGTTTCGATGGCGATGGGGCTCTTGATGGCGAAGGCGGGAACGTCGAGGGCTCGGAGAACCTCTTCCATGCGGGCGCGGTCGGACGAGTAGTTCAGGAGCTCGGACACCTTCATCAGCTGCATGCCGTTGAGCTTGTCCACGGCGAAGGAGTAGAAGTTGTCGCGACGCTGCTCGCCGTCGCTAAGGATGTCTACTCCGGCCATTTCCTGGTCGCGAATGCACTGCAGCACTTCGCCATCTGCCACTTTGCTGAAGTCGGCGTAGGTGCTTTCGCCGGCCTCCTTGCTGCGCAGGGCGCGGACCAGGTCGTTGGAGCGGGGCCAACTGCCCACAACGGTAACGGGGAACAGAGGGACGTCTGCCATTCCTTATATCTCCCGGGGCGCGTAGCCCCTACGGCGAACCCTGCCGGTTTAATTTGTGCCAAGAGAATAGGGCGAATGAGTGCAAATCGCCGCGTAAAAGAGTATATATCCCGCCCATTGGTGTCAACCGTGGAGCCTGTGCGCAGAGGCGGCGGCGGACATGGGTGAGGCTGTGCATAGATTCACTCCCTGGATGGTCGGTTGCGCCGAAAATTCAAAAACCCGTTCATTTCCGAGCATATCCGTTCCTGACAGCTTTGCGGGGGCGGGTGAAGTGGCGGTTGTTGGGAGTGCTCAGTTTCACCCTGCTGGATGGTGGGCTGGGCCGGAAAATTCAAAAACCCGTTCATTTCCGAGCATATCCGTTCACGGCAGCATTGCCGTGCGGGGGCAGGTGTCGGTGTGAAAGGGTCTTCTTACTCACACCGACACTTTCCCTCGGCGAAGAAGAGGGAATGCCGGGCCACTAGATGAGACTGTAGTGAAATTGAGTTCGGTGGGTTTGTGTGTCTCATACCAGGGCAATCGCGTTTTATTTCTGGGCACACAAATTGGGCCAGAATAGGGACAGCGGTGAAATTGACGGTACTTCCCGGGGTTCTGGGTGCGACGGTAGACGGGGGTTTGGATTCCCGCCTGCGCGGGAATGACAGGTCACAAGGCCTTCGGCGTTCAAAACGCGATTGTCCTGTGTCTCATACAACTATGCTAGACATGCGTGACAAATGGACGCAAGCAGAAAATGTCACCAATCCAAGAGTGGGCAATCCAAGGGTGGGCGATCCCAAGGGTGGGCAAGAAAGGGATAATGGCATTTATGAACAGGACTTCAAGACTTGCGGGATCCAATGCCGGGCGGGAGTAAGGAATACAGCCGCGAGGCATGCCCGATGCTCGAAGCTACAAAATCATCACGCTATCATCACGATATCCTTAGGAAAGAGCCAAACATATTCATTGTGGGCTGAAATTCCATATCCATATAATGGGCGCACCTTGCTCGAACAAGAAAAGTTGGCTCGAAGATTGGAGTTCAAGTGCTGAAACATCTGCTGCCTGAATCCCTGGCGAGCGCATCTGCTTCCAAGCCCCTGGTTGTGATTGCCGTCTGGCTTGTGCTGGCAGTCCTGGCGGTGCTGATAACCGGGGCATTGCCGGACAGCGCGACCACGACGGAACTACGGCTGACCGGCAATGTTGAATCGGAGCGGGCCAAGAGACTTCTTGAAGACCCTCTGGGAAGCCGGACCATATCCGAGATCGTCGTAATCCAGTCGGATTCGCTGACGGTAGACGACGAGGCGTTCAAAGAAAAAACCGAGGAAATATTCGCAGCACTCGTGGCATTGGGTCCGGAAGTAATGTCCGGAGGCGTGAACTACTACCTCACAGGCGACGAGTCCCTTGTGTCCGCCGACCGAACAACCACGATAATGCCGATGGTCATGGCCGGCGAACTCGAAGAGGCAATCGAGAACATTGAACAACTGGTCCACATTACCGAAGGAGTGGACAAGAAGGAGGGCTTCCGGGTACTGCTGGGCGGCGAAGCCAGCCTTTCCTATGAGAACAATGAACTGTCGGAAGCCGACCTGCAAAAGGGCGAACGCTTCGGCATACCAGTGGCCCTGATCATTCTCTTGGTCATTTTCGGAACCTTGGTAGCCGCACTGCTTCCCGTTGGTCTGGCCATCATCTCCATTGCGGTGGCGCTGGGGATCACGTCCCTGATTGGGCAAGCCTTCGAGCTTTCCTTCTTCGTGTCACTGATGATTACGATGATTGGCCTGGCCATTGGAATAGACTACTCGCTGCTGATCGTCTCCCGCTTCCGGGAAGAAATGCGGCACGGGCAAAACCCCCGGGACGCGGTCGCCAAGGCTGGGGCGACGGCGGGGCGAACGGTACTCTTCAGCGGTATTACGGTGGTATTCGCGCTCTGCGGCATGCTGATCATCCCGTCGTCTCTGTTCGTGTCGCTGGGACTTGGGGCCATAATCGTTGTGCTGGTGACGCTGGCGGCCACGTTCACGCTTCTGCCGGCGACCCTGGCGTTGCTGGGCACGAAGGTGAACGCACTGCGTCTGCCCTTTGTGGGCCGGGCCGCTTCGGGCCGTTCCTCGGAGGCGCACGGCGGGTTCTGGGATGCAGTAACGCGGGCGGTAACCAGGGCGCCAATCGTCAGCCTCATTCTGGTTGGCGGTCTGATGATCGCCGCCGCCGCGTTTTTCTTCCAGATTAACACCGGCAGCAACGGGGTTGACGCATTCCCCGAGGGTTCCTTCAACCGGGACGCATTCTTTATTCTTGAGAGGGAATTTTCCTTCGGCGTCGTCAATCCGGCGGATATCCTGATTGACGGGGATATAGAGAGCCCCGATGTCGAGGAGGCTATCGGCAAGCTACAGAGTTCCATCGAATCCGACCCCCGGTTTCCCCTTCCGCCGGAGCTGAGGGAAATCCCCGAGGCCAATCTGGCGGTGCTATCCGTGGCAATAGCCGGAGAACCCAGCAGCCCGTCGGCCATAGCGGCGGTGAACACCATCAGGGGGCAGTACATCCCGGAGGCGTTCACCGGCGTTCCGGCGGATGCCATCGTCGGCGGTTTCTCGGCGGCGGCTGCGGACTTCAGAAACATTGTCGACGTTTACACACCCATCGTCTTCGCCTTTGTGCTTGGCTTGAGCTTCATTCTGCTGATGATCGTGTTCCGGTCCCTGGTGATTCCCATCAAGGCCATCATCATGAACCTGCTGTCAGTGGGAGCGGCCTACGGGCTGCTGGTGATCGTTTTTCAGATGGGAGTCGGAGCAAGTCTGTTTGGATTCCAACGGACCGATGTGATTGACCTGTGGATACCGCTGTTCCTTTTTTCGATCCTGTTCGGGCTGTCAATGGACTACCATGTGTTTCTGTTGAGCCGGATCAAGGAGCGGTTTGACAGCACGGGCGACAACGCCGAGGCGGTGGAGTTCGGGCTGCGCACGACTGCAGGGATCATCACTGGAGCCGCTGTTATAATGGTCGTGGTATTCGGTGCCTTCGCCGCCGGTGAGACGATCATCAACCAGCAGGTGGGATTCGGCCTTGCCGTGGCGGTGTTCCTGGACGCCACGCTGGTTCGTTCGGTGCTGGTGCCGGCCAGCATGGAATTGCTGGGTTCCCGCAACTGGTACCTTCCTTCCTTCCTTCGCTGGCTTCCCGCTCTCCAAATCGAATTGCCCGAGGAACCGGAAGCTGATCCTTCCGCCAGTGAGTAGGAAGCCAGCAAAAATGTCTCCATGAGGAATGTTAACCGGGACTTGGAGTCAGAAATGCAAACACTCCAGATGGGGTCCGACTACAGGGCCGGTTTCGAGAGAGTCCCGATAAAAGACCGCGAACTGGCGGCCAATTTCTGCGCCCACACGGTGATTGGGGACCCGTAATGCGAAGCAGTGGTGGAGGAGCTTTTTGCCCTGGGCGACAGTGAGGCTTACCGTCTGATCAAAGCCGCCATGGATGAGGACGACAAGGGTCTAAGCGACCCTCCCCAGTCGCTGCTGGACTTCTTCGAAAATATTTCACATCCACCGGACTGGTGGGATCCTTCTTTCATTGATCCTGGTATCCGCAGCTTTCACCGGCATTCCGACATGATCCTGCAGGCGTTTGCCGCCGGTGTCCTGGTGGAGGGGTTCACGACCAATATCGCCCGGTCATTCATCATTACCGGCAGGTTGAGGGACCAGGGCGTCAGGCGATTGAAAAACAACAACCGCCATGTAATCGAGATTTTTTGGCCGCAAGGTCTCGAAAGGCAGGGCGACGGCTGGAAACTGTCGCTCCGGATCCGCTTGGTTCATGCCCAGGTCAGGCGATTGCTGCGCCACGCGCCTGATTGGGAACGTGAGGCTTGGGGAGACCCCATCAGCGCGGCGCATCTGGCTTTCGCTGCCTCCGCTTTTTCCGCCAGGTTGCTGAAACATTCCAGGAGAATCGGCGTTCCGTTCAGCAAAGAGGAAAGCGACAGCTTCATGATGATATGGCTTTATTCGGCATATCTCATGGGCATCCCTGAGACCATCCTTCCCCACAGCGAAGCAGAAGCCCTGAAGCTGTACGATGTCGCCCGTATCTGCGAGCCATACCCGGACTTCGAGTCAGTCATCATGGCAAATGCGCTTGTCAGCTCCGTTCCTCTGCTCCTGGGACTCACAATGGATGACGAAGGAGCGGAAGTGAGGAAGCTGGCATATACCGTGGCGCGTGCGTTTATTGGAGATGAACTCGCCGATCAGTTGAAATTTCCGCCAGCCAATACTCGGGGGATCATCGGGAAGATGTGGTTGAACACCAAACTAGGTCGCTTCAAGCGCGGATTGGTGCCGGGAAAGTCCCGGGCCGACCGTTTTAACAACTTCAGTGGTCTGGTCGAGGTTTCCGTCTACGATGATTCCATCTCGTACAGGTTGCCAGACCACGTTTACTCGGAACAATCCAAACGGTGGTGAGAAGACGATTAAATCCACGACACAATGGCACTCCCTCCATACTGGAGGGAGTTACTTTTTTGGAGCATTTGCCCTTTCTTCCTGAGCCACTTCCGTAGCTGGGTGCGGGCCCACGGAAACGCACATCACGTCGCGGCTAGTCACAATTTTTTCACGATACTCTTACGAAAGGGTCACGCTTTGATGTTGAGGACGAGAATTTCGCTCCCATACAATCAAGCGCACTCCCGTACGGGAGAAATTCACCGCGGCTGCAAGCTAACGAGATTTCCCAATGAGCAAGGAAACCCTGAAAGTACCTGAGGATTATCTGGCGGGCTATGAGAGAGCTCGGCAAATCGACCCGGAGCTGGCCGACAATTACATAGCCCATACATCAATTGGAGACCCGCTGGCTGACGCATTGGTCGACGCGCTGTCCACTCTCAACAGGACACAGGGGTACCGGTATATCGAGGCCGGGGTGAACCGGGACAGGCAGGCGCTGAGGGACGCTCCCGACGGGGTGCGGGAATTCTTCGAGGCCGTGGACCACCCGCCCGACTGGGTCAGCCAGGAAGACTTCATGCCGGGAATTCTCAGCTTCCACCGAAGCTCCGATCTGATTATGCAGGGACTGGTCGGCGGCAGCTTGATCGAGGGATTTTCCAGCAACATTGCCAGGTCGTTTGACATTACGGGGCGGTTGCGAGACCAGGGCGTGCGCCGCCTTGAGCAGAACAACCGGCACATGGTGGAGATTTTCATGCCGGGCGGCCCGGAAAGACAAGGCGACGGCTGGAAACTATCTGTCCGCATCCGGATTGTCCACGCCCAGGTCCGGCGACTGCTGACCATGTCCGAGGAATGGGACACGGATGCCTGGGGCGTTCCCCTCAGCGCAGCGCACATGGGCCTCGCCTCCGCTGCCTTTTCGGCCAGGCTGCTGCGTCATGCGGAAAGGCTGGGCGTTCCCTTCCACCACGGAGAACGGGAAAGTTTCATGCAAGTGTGGCGTTACACCATGCACCTGATGGGGGTGCCGTCCACCATCCTCTGGCGCGATGAACATGAGGCGCTGAAACTGTTCGAAGTCGGCGCCACCTGCGAACCTCCGCCCGGCTTCGATTCGATCATCATGGCGCACGAGCTGATAGAGGCGGTACCCGAGGTGCTGAGCATCGAAGACGAAAAGGAGAAGGAAGATGTGCTCAAGCTGGCCTTCTCGGTGTCCCGCGCCCTCATTGGCAATGAAATGGCCGACCGGCTGAAGTATCCCAAGTACCGGACCTGGGGCCTGCTTGAGGAGGTATGGCTTCACACACGGTTCGCCCTCATCAAGAGTTCGATATCCCAGAGAAGCGCTCGAAAAAGGCGATTCAGCCACTTCAAGTACCTGATGGATGCCTCCGTCTATGATCGGGAAGGCATCTCTTTTCGTCTTCCGGACCACGTCCATTCGGAAGAGTCCCACAAGTGGTGAAGGGCAGAGGCCAACCTCAGCCTGCCCCAAATCCCCTTCCATTCAGGAAGGGGATTCCCTTTTGCACGGCGTTGCGATGTTTGACATTCGCCCTCCGGCGGCTATAGTGAGTGGCGGTTGCCAGGCGCGGCCAAGCTACGAAAATTCAACCTGCCGGAGGTACGAATGACCACCACCGAGCAACGTCCCAGAAGAGAATATAAGGTCGTCGGCACCAGGCCCATCCGCCACGACGGAATCGACAAAGTGACCGGCGCTGCCAAGTACGGCGCTGACATTCAGCTCGCAAACATGCTGCACGGCAAGGTGCTGCGCAGTCCCTATGCTCATGCTCGCATCCGCAACATCGACGCCAGCCGCGCCGAGGCACTGCCGGGCGTACTGGCGGTGATTACGTCCAAGGACTTCCCGATCATTCAGGACCAGGTCATCGACCTGGCCGAAACGCAGGGCAACGTGCGGCTGATGGCCGAGCACGTGATGGCCAACGAGAAGGCTCTGTACCAAGGCCACGCAGTGGCAGCGGTAGCCGCCACCAGCCCCCACATAGCCGAGCAGGCCCTGGCGCTCATAGACATCGACTACGAAGTACTGGAGCCGGTGCTGTCCCTCGAGGACGCCATGCGCCCCGACGCGCCCATCATCCACGAGACGCTGTCCACCCACTTCAAGCAGGAGCGCTTCGCCCGGGGCGAGGACACCGGAGCCCGCGGCAACATCGCCAGTCACATTCAGCACAAGCTGGGTGACGTAGAGGAGGGGTTCCGGGAGGCTGACGTCGTCCTCGAGCGGGAATACACCACCGGCACCGTGCACCAGGGCTACATCGAGCCCCACGCCTCCACCGCCACCTGGACCGGCGACGGCCGCCTCACCGTCTGGACCTGCACACAAGGCGCATTCGCCATCCGCAGTTCCACCGCCGCCATGTGCGCTGTTCCCGAGGACATGGTGCGAGTGATCCCCACTGAAATCGGCGGCGGCTTCGGAGCCAAGATCACCACGTACCTCGAGCCGCTGGCGGCGATCCTGTCGAAGAAGACGGGCCGACCGGTCAAGATGGTGATGAGCCGAAAAGATGTGTTCGAGGGCACCGGCCCCACCTCCGCCACTACGCTGCGCACCAAGATAGGGGCAACCAACGACGGCAGGATCACCGCGATCCAGTGCTGGATGGCCTTCGAGGCCGGCGCATTCCCGGGCTCTCCCGTGGGCGGAGGCACCCTATGCGCCACTGGCCCCTACAACATAGATAACCTGCTGATTGACGGCTACGATGTGGTGGTCAACAAGCAGAAGGTGCAGGCGTACCGCGCCCCAGGACAGCCCCAGGGAGCATTCGCCATCGAGCCGATCATCGACGAGTTGGCCGAGGCCCTGGGCATGGACCCAATTGAGCTTCGCATCAAGAACGTTGCGAAGGAAGGCGACAGGATGCCCAACGGCGTGGCCCACCCGCGGTTCGGCGTGCGCGAGATGGAAGAAGCCATGAAGGACCACGCCCACTACATCGAGCCGCTGGGTGAGCCCAGTTCACCGTCGGCTGTAAGGGGACGTGGTTCCGCCGTCGGTTACCGCTGGCAGGCGGGCCAGATGTCTGCTGCCACCATAATCGTAAATAGCAACGGCACCATCAACCTGGTAACCGGCTCTGTCGACATCGGCGGTACCCGCACCGCCGTCGCCATGCAGGCCGCAGAGGTGCTGGGCATCGCGGCGGAAGATGTGATTCCCACGGTGGTTGACACCGACACCATCGGGTACACCGCCGTCACCGGCGGCAGCCGCACCGCCTTCGATACAGGTCTGGCCGCCATCCAGGCCGCGGAGGACGTCGCGCGCCAGATGGGTGCGAGGGCTGCGGCCATCTGGGAAGTGGAGGAAGACGACGTATTGTTCCAGGACGGGGTGTTCACCTGCACCCGCACGGAGGACCGCTTCACCTTCAAGGAGCTGGCCGCGAGGATGATGCGCACCGGAGGTTCCATCACCACCTCCGTCTCCGCGGTCTCCACCGGCGTCGGGCCGATCATCGCGGGAAACCTCTTCGACGTTGAGGTCGACACGGACACCGGAAAGGTGGACATAGTCCGCTGCACGGCCTTCATGGACGTTGGGACCGCCGTACACCCGAGCTACGTGGAAGGACAGATGCAGGGCGGCACCGTCCAAGGCATCGGCTGGGCGCTCAATGAGGAATACTCATACAACAACCAGGGGGTAATGCAGAACTCCAGCTTCCTGGACTACCGGATGCCCACAAGCCTCGACGTGCCAATGATTGAGACGGTGATGGTGGAAGTGCCGAACCCCCGGCACCCCTTCGGCCTGCGCGGCGTGGGTGAAGCTCCACTCATTCCCCCGCTGCCTGCCATCGCCAACGCGGTCTCCAATGCCATAGGCGTCCGCGTCAAGAAGCTTCCGATAACCCCGGCAGACGTGCTGGAGGCCATCGCCAGCAAGGGCGATTAGAGCCCGCTCAGGTTATCCACTCAAACCCAGGGGCCCTGTTGTTGACAGGGCCCTTTCTGCTATTGGACGCTGAGACTCTATGTCCTCCGCAGACTCGGTTCAGAGAAAGACCGATGCGTTCCGGGACGTTCTGCGGAACCGGGACTTTCGTTACCTGTGGGCCGCAGGAGGGCTGGACAACATCGGGCGGTGGATGGAAGCCGTGGTCATGGGGCTCCTTGTACTGGAGCTGACCGACTCTCCCGCCCAGGTGACGCTGCTGTTCGTCTTTCGCTGGAGCCCGATGCTACTCATTGCCCTGCCGTCGGGGATGCTTGCCGATCGCGCCAACCGCTGGCTGCTGATGATTGGCGCTCGCACACTGATGCTGGCGGTCATCGGCGTCCTCTCGTTGGTGGTGGTTTTCGGCCGGATCGAGCCTTGGCACCTGTTCGTCGGCTCGCTCTTGATGGGGTGGCTGTACGTGCTGGAATTTCCGTCGCGGCGGTCCTTCATATACGAGCTGGTGGGTGGAAGGCAGATCGTGGGCGCCATGTCGCTGGAGACCATCACGGTCACCATCGGCCGCTTCCTCGGACCACTGCTGGGCGGGTTCATCGTCGAGTTCGAGGGATATGAATCCGCCTTCATACTCTTGACCATGTTCTACGGGCTGGCGTGGCTGTTCACCGCGCTGGTCAGGGCCAGAATCCCGGCACGTTCCACCGGGCCCTTCAATTTTCTGTCGACCGCAGCCGCGGGAATTCGCTACGCCTGGGAAAACAGGATCATACGCGCCGTGCTGGGGTTCACCATGATCATGAACTCCCTGGCGTTCAGCGTGGAGTCGCTGTTTCCGGTGGTGGCCCGAGACCACCTGGGGGTTGGCGAAGGTCTGACCGGGCTGCTGATAGCGTCGCAGTCGATCGGGACCTTCGTGGCGGCGATCGGCATTGGAATGCTCAGCGGAAGCACCTACCACGGTCGGATATTCTGCGGCGGGCTGTTCATACAGCTGGTCAGCCTGGTGCTCTTTGCCTTCTCACCCTGGTATCCCGTGTCGTTCATTCTGCTGCTCTGCGCCGGAATCGGAAGCGCCGGGTTCGGCACCATGCAGAGCACCATCATCATGATCGCGGCCACCCCCGACATGCGGGGTACGTCGCTGGGGGTGCTGGGACACAGCATCGGCGTGTCGGCACTCGGCGCGTTCGTGGTGGGCCAGATAGCCGAGCGTATTGACGCCAACCTAGCCGTGGGAATGAGCACCGGGTTGGGTCTCTTCCTGCTGGTGACGCTCATCCCCTTCTCTCCGCTGGTGAAGCGGCCCGTTACGCCGCCGGACGAACCCGACCAGACTGACGAGGGAGCCACCTTAGCGGCGGCGGCGAGCAGGGGATGACCCTCCCCGGGCCTGAGGGCGGCCGGCACGGAGGCAATTGAGAAGACGCCGGGGAGCGCTGTTCTTCCGGTGATCGGACTGGTTCAGGTTCTCCGAAAGGACCATTTCGTGCGGGATTCGTACCGGGAATGGCCGTAGTGCGTCGGGCCAGTGGCTAGAATAGGGTGGCCTATCATCTCGCCAGCGTCTCAAGGCGCTGACTCAGCGCCGCCCCGGGCGCTGCAGGGAACGTCCTCTTCGATATGACCACCGCCGCGCGCTCTCCTGGCCGCTCCAGCTCCATCCTTGCCGTTCTGGGTAACTCTGACTTCCGCCAGTTGTGGCTGGCCGGAGGCGCCGACAACACCGGGCGCTGGATGGAGGCGGTGGTGATGGCGCTGCTGATGCTGGACATCGGCGGCTCCGCGCTGCAGGTCGCACTGCTCTTCGCCTTTCGCTGGACGCCGATGCTGCTTTTCGCGCTGGTGTCCGGCATGGTCGCCGACCGCGCCAACCGCAGGCTGGTGATGATCGTTTCCCGTGGAGTTGCGGTGGCGGTCACGGCCATCTTGCTGGTGCTGGTCGCCAGCGACCAGGCGCGCCCGGAGCACCTCTTCATCGGCTCGCTGTTGCTGGGCTGGCTCTATGTGCTGGAGTTTCCTTCGCGCCGCTCCTTCATCTACGAGCTGGTGGGAGGCCAGCAGGTGGTGGGGGCAATGTCCCTGGAAACCATAAGCACCACCGTTGGCAGGATGCTCGGGCCTCTCGCCGCCGGAGTCGTAGTCGGCCAGCTCGGCTTTACTGTCGCGTTCGCCGCCCTGGTGGGCCTGTACAGCCTGGCCTTCCTGTTCGTGTTGCTCATCAGGACGAGGCTGCCTCCTCGGGGCAGCGGCCACTTCGACCTGGTGCAGACGGCGAAGGCCGGCTTCGGGTACGCCTTCGCGAGCCCGGTGGTGAGGGCTGTGCTGATGGGCACCATCATCTTCAACGCGCTGGCCTTCAGCGTTGAATCGCTGTTCCCGGTGGTGGCGAAGGAGCATCTGGAAGTGGGCCCGGAGCTGACCGGGTTGTTGATATCGGCCCAATCATTCGGGACGCTGGGAGCGGCCCTGGCCATCGGACTGGTGCCCAACCTGCGGTACCACGGGCGGGTGTTCTGCTTCGGGATGGCAATCCAGCTTGTTGCGCTGATATTGTTCGCGCTGTCGCCCTGGTACCCTCTGTCGTTCATGCTTCTGCTATTCTCGGGACTGGGCGCGGCTGGGTTCAGCACCATGCAGAGCACCATCATCATGCTGTCATCACCGCCGGAGATTCGCGGAGCGTTGCTGGGTGTGCTGGGGCAGTGCATCGGAGTGGCGGCTGTCGGCGGTGTGATCGTAGGATTCGTGGCCGACTACCTCAGCGCGCAGGCCGCGGTGGCACTCAGCACCGGCCTCGGGCTGACCCTGCTCATACCGGTGATGCTCTTCACGCCGCTGATAAAGAGCCCCGTCAGCCCGGCCGAGGACTGACCCGCCGGGAAACGCGATCGGTAGTTACAGCGCTCCTTCCGCCTCCAGCGCCTCCACCTCTTCCCGCGTCATGCCGCCGATGCCGCACAGTATCTCGCGATTGTGCTGGCCCAATGTTGGCGGCGTCTCCGCGGGCGACTCGACGCAGCCGGTCAGGCGCACGGGCGTGCGCGGCGACCGGAACGTGCCGCCAAGGGTGTCGCCTGTGTCCACGTACATTCTGCGGTTTTCGAGGTGGGGGCAGTGGGCCAGCTCCTCCATCGTCTGCGCCATGCCCATGGAAAAACCCAGCGAAACCAGCTTTTCGGCAATTTCCAGCTTGGTCAGGTTGACCGACCACTGCTCGATGGCGGGGACGAACTCGCTTACGAAGAACTCGCCTCCCATCTCGCCGCCGAGGAATCTGGGGTCTTCCGCCAGGTCGTCGCGGCCGATTGTCTGCCACAGCGAGCGCAGGCGTTCCTCGGACCGCGCGCCGGCCAGCACCACGTAGCCGTTCCTTGGCGCGGAAGGTGACGCCCGCCGTGGCCATGCGGTCGTGGGAGCGGCCGGGGGCCTCCCCGGTGGCGTGGTAGTGGTTCATGTTGCTCTCGATGTGCGACACCATGCACTCGTACATCGCGACGTCGATGTGCTGGCCGCGTCCCGTCTTGCGACGCGTTTCCAGTGCCAGCACGATGCTCAGGGCGGCCCACAGGCCGGGGATGGAGTCGCCGATGTTGTCGCCCACGGCCTGGGGAGGGCCGTCGGGATCGCCGGTCATGTCCATCCAGCCCGACATCGCCTGAATCGCCATGTTGTTGGCTGGCCAGTTGGAGTACGGTCCGGTCAGCCCCTCGCTGTCGCCATAACCGGTGATGCTGGTGTAGACGAGGCCGGGGTTGATTTCGCTGAGATGGTCGTATCCCAGACCCAGCCTCTGGAAGGCCCCGGAACCCCAGTTGTCCACCAGCACGTCCGACACGGCCACCAGCTTCTCGAATGCCTCCTTGCATTGCGGGTTGCGCAGGTCGATGCTGAGGCTCTTCTTGTTGCGGTTGATGCCCAGGAACCGCGAGCTCATCCGGTTGCCGTCGGCGTCGGTGACGAAGGGGGTGCGGCCTCGGGCGATGTCGCCCGTGCGGGGCCGCTCGATCTTGATGACCTCAGCTCCCATGTCTGCCAGGATCAGCGAGCAGAAGGGCCCGGCGACGATATGCGTGGCATCCAGCACGCGGACGCCTTCGAGTGGCAGCGGGAGGCCGGTGGGCATGCTCAGGGGGAACTGTGCGGGGATGGTCATGGCTTTACTCCGGTTTGCCGGGCAAGTTGAGGATTTCGCGACGTTGTAGGTGGCTTTATCATAATAGCAATCACGAAGGAGGGAATCAGATGCAGGTGAATGGAGTTTCCCACATAGCGGTCTGCGTGGCTGACCTTGAGCGTTCTCTGCACTTCTACCGCGATCTGCTGGGACTGACGGTCAGGATGCACACCACGCAGGAGATGGCGCGAAGGCCCGGCGCCGAGTCGGCGGAGATGTACCAGAGGCCACGGGAGTCGCGCACGGTGGCCAACGTGTGGTTCGACGATCCGGATACGACTGAGCCTTTCCTGGTCTTGACCTCGCACCCCGGCAGCCAGGTCGACGGCGAGCCCATAAAGCTGGACCAGATTGGGATCAGCCACATCTCGTTCGGGGTGCAGGACGTTCGCGCCTTCGCCGAAGAGCTGATAGCCAAGGGCGTCCCGCTGGCAGGCACGATGGACGATTTCATCGACGACCGGGGCGTGATGCGCACCTTCTTCGTTTACGACCCGGACGGGATTCTTGTTCAGTTCGACCAGGGGCCGGGCGAATAAGAGCCGGTCACCCGGGGAGCCCGTAGCTGCCCAGCAGGCCGTCTACCATGCCGGTTGCCCTGTCCCAGTCGTAGGTTCGGTACGAGTTGTTGCGCACCACGTAGCCAGCGCCGGCGTAGAACAGCTCGAACTGTATGTGCCGCGACGCGAACTCCGAGCCGATGGCGTCCCAGGCCAGCTTGAAGAGCTTGACCCGCTCCGGCGATTCCGGCCCCACGCCGCTCTGGCTGCGGGCGATGTAGTCGGCAATCTCCGGGTTGGCGAAGTCCTTCTCGGAAGAGGGCAGCATGATCGGGCTGCCACCGGCCAGCTCGCGCAGGGTGTGCGTGACCTGCGGGTACAGTTCCTGGGCCATCACCTGCGCGGTGTACAGCGGGTGCCGGTCGGGCACGTAGTAGGGCCCGATATAGCGTCCCTGCACTTCCATGCCGTGGACCAGGCCCTCAATCACTCCCGCCTGCGCCGCCAGCTTCCCGAGGGTCTCCACCACCTGCGGGATGCGGGCCAGGTCGTTGGCGTCGGCCATCTTCTTCGCCAGGCCGATGAGGAAGCGTAGCTTCACCATCAGCCGGACCTGCGATTGGTAGTTCTGGAAGATGTGCGTCGGCGCCTCGTGAAACTGGTCGCGGCACAGGGCGATGTCCCGGTGGATGAAGACCCGGTCCCAAGGCACCTTCACCTCGTCGAAGTAGATGATGGCGTCGTTCTCGTCCAGCCGGTGGGACAAGGGGTTGTCGTATTCACTGGGGGCCCACGCCTCGTAGGACTTGCGGGACAGTATCTTCAGGCCCGGCGCGTTCATCGGCACCGCGGCGGAGAAAGCGTGCTTCTCGGCGCCGGGACGCAGGGGCTGGATGGTGGTAATCAGCACCTCGTTGGCGAGGATGCTGCTGGTGCCGAGGGTCTTGGTGCCCTTGATGGTGATGCCGGTGGAGTCCTCGTCGTAGATGCCGGCCACGAGGAACTCGTCGTGCTCGCCGGTCCAGCCCAGCGGGTTGGTGATGGTGTAAGTGACAAATATGTCATTGTCCCGCACGTATTGGTAATAGTCGGCCAGTGCCTTGGCCCGCTCCTTTCCGTGGGCCTCGAACAGGTCCAGCCGCATCATCATCCCCGCCAGCGACGACGCGACGTGGTCCGGCGAGCGGCCCATGTAGCCGTAGGTGCACTCGGCCCACGCCTCCATCGCCCGGCGTCGCGAGACGAGCTCGTCGTAGGACTCGGGAAGCTGCCAGCTGAGGTTGACCCGCTCTCCGCTGGTGGGCGACTCGAAGGTCATCCACTCCACGTTCTCCGGCGCGGCCTGGAAGTCGTAAAGGCCGGCCGTCGTATGCACGGCGTTGCGGAAGACCGGGTGGTCGACCACGTCTGTAATCAGTTCGCCGTCGAGAAAGACCTGGCGTCCGTCGCGAAGGCTGTCCAGGTGTTGCTGTCCCGTCTTGGTCATCGCTCTGCCCTGCCGTTGGTTCCCAGCTTTCGGGAATGATAGCACAGGGCAGCCGGCGTCCCGCCGCGCTTGGGCTTTGCTATAATCGGGCGGAAGTCCAGCGATACGGCGGGTGGTCCATGCGTCTCATTTCCTGGAACGTCAACGGAATCAGGGCGGCGCACAAGAAAGGGTTTCTGGAGTGGTTCCAGGAAGAGCGGCCCGACGTGCTGTGCCTGCAGGAGACCAAGGCCCACGAGGTGCAGTTGCCCACGGCCCTGAAGCAGGTCGAAGGGTATTCCGCGTGGTTCACCACGCCGGAGCGCAAAGGCTACAGTGGCGTCGGCCTGTACACCCGCGAAGGGCATGAACCGCGCAGCGTCAGCTACGGACTTGGCGTCGAGCGGTTCGACAGCGAGGGCCGTACCGTCGTCGCCGACTTCGACGACTTCGTGTTCCTCGGAATCTACTTTCCCAACGGTAAACGCTCCAACGACCGGCTACGCTACAAGATGGAGTTCTACGACGCCTTCCTCGACTACGTGGACAACCTGCGAAAGGAAGGCCGCAGCGTGGTGGTGTGCGGCGACGTCAACACCGCCCACAAGGAAATCGACCTGGCGCGTCCGAAGGAGAACGAGAGGATTTCCGGCTTCCTGCCCGAAGAGCGGGCGTGGATGGACACCTTCATCGAACACGGCTACGTGGACACATTCCGCCGGTTCAACCAGGAACCGGGCAACTACAGCTGGTGGGACCAGATGACCCGCGCGAGAGATAGAAACGTCGGCTGGCGCATCGATTACTTCTTCACCGACGACGATTTCGCCTCCAACCTTACGGACGCCTTCATCCTGCCCGATGTAATGGGCTCCGACCACTGCCCGGTGGGCATCGAAATCCCCTGAAACCCAGCCGCCATCGCGCGCCCCTGCCGAATCAAACCCAGGGAGGCCGACATGAAAGACACGGTGGAAGTCTTTTTCCATTCGCAGCAGCCCTACACCCACATCAACGAAGAGGACATCGCCCAGTTCCAGTCCGGGCGGCTGGACTTCCCCAACACCTACTTCGACCCGGAGAAGGCGCACCACCTGTACAACCAGTACCACGAGCAGTACGCCATGGCCGACGAGGCTGGGCTTGACGGCATTATGACCAACGAGCACCATTCGTCCTACTGGAACATGAAGCCTTCGGCCAACCTGGACGCCGCCGTCATCAGTCGCATCACGAATCGGGTGCGGATCGCCATCCTGGGCAACATCATCCCCATCAACGAGCCGGTGCGGATGGCCGAGGAGCTGGCGATGCTGGACTGCTTCTCCAACGGGCGGCTCATATCCGGCTTCGTGCGCGGCGGGGCCGTGGAAACGCTGCAGGCCGGCATCGACCCCACCGAGAACCGCGACCGCTTCGAAGAGGCCCACGACCTGATAATCAAGTGCTGGACCGAGCCGGGCCCCTTCCGCTTTGAGGGACGCTTCTACCATCACCGGGTGGTCAACCCGTGGGTGCTGCCGGTGCAGAAGCCTCACCCGCCCGTCTGGTTCCCCGGCGGCAGCAGCCCCGAGAGCGTGGTGTGGGCGGCCACGCACCAGTACGCCTACATGAATTTAGGCGCCCTCATCGGCCTCACCAAGGAACTGAAGCAGGTCTACATCGACACCGCCAAGGATGTGGGTTTCACCCCCGGTCCGGAACACTTCGGGTACCAGGTCCGGGCCGTTGTGGCCGATACCGACGAGAAGGCGCAGGAGCTGGGGCGAGGGTTCCTGTGGGCAGGCCAGCACCGAATGCGCGGCCCAATGGAGCACCTAGACCCGCCCGGATACCAGTCGCCGACGGCCAGCCGTCTTGCGGCGCGGCGCATCGGCGGGGGCGGCGGACCTCCCATGAGCTACGAGGACTTGCAAGAAGTGGGGGCGATCATTGTCGGCAGCCCGGACACGGTAATCAGGCGGCTGTCCGATACCATCGGGCAGCTCAACCCCGGCTATATGATTCTCATCGGCAGCGATGGCAATATCCCCCACAAGGACGTGATGCGGTCGGTAGAACTGCTGGGCCGGGAAGTCGTGCCCGCCCTCCACGAGATACAACTTGCGCCCTACGAGTAGTCTCGAACGAGGCGAGCGTTCCTGCGTAGCTGGTATAATTCGCGTTTGAGAAAAAGAGGCACATTGAGGAAGAAATGAGCAGAGTCACCCAGACCGCCGATGCCCTGCTGGCACAGTTTCGTGGCAAGGGAAAGTACCTGCTGGAAGGCGACCTGTTGCCCGAGAGCGTGGACGAAGCCTACGAAATCCAGGCGGCGTACCAGGGCGCTCTGGGCGCCGATTATGGCGCAGTGACGGGCTACAAGATCGCCTACACCACCGCCGCGTTGCAGCAGGCGTCCGGCATTAGCGAACCCGTCGCCGGGGTGATACTGGCCAACAACGTGCGGCACTCCCCTGCCGTGCTGGACTCGGCCCACTTCCTGCAGCCCGGCATTGAGTGCGAGGTCGGCGTGCGGCTGGGACGGGACCTCCCCGCTTCGGGCGCTCCCTACGAACGGGACGGAGTGTCTGAGGCGGTGGATGCCGTGATGACCGCCTTCGAGGTGATCGACAACCGGCGCACCCAGGGGCAGGACACGCAGACCCAGCTACTCACCACCATTGCCTCCAACATCCTCAACGCGGGGGTCGTGCTGGGAAGCCCTGTTACCGACTGGCGGGGAATCCACCTGGCCGGGTGCCGCGGCTTTATGAATATCAACGGCGAGCTGGTGGGAGAGGGAATGGGGTCGGACGTCATGGGCCATCCGCTGGAGCCGCTGGCCTGGCTGGCCAACGCCCTCGCCGCCCACGGGCAGGAACTGAAGGCGGGCATGGTGGTCATCACCGGCAGCATCGTCTCCCCCAAGTGGCTCCAGCCGGGCGATTCGGCAACCATTGGTATCGAGGGCCTGGGCGAGGCTTCGCTGAACGTAAAGTAAGCCAGGACCCGCGAGTGAACGCCGGGCCGCGGGGGGGCTGGGCCTTTTGACGAGGTGAGGAAACGCACAGTGACGACGGTACGCGGCGTTGTAGCGCCATCGGACGCAGGGATGAGCCAGAAGGGGCTCGATCGCGTCCGGGAGTTGTTCTTCGAGCAGATTGAAAGAAGACAGCATCCAGGGGCGGTGCTGGCAGTGTATCGCCACGGCATTCCCGTCCTCGACATCTACGGGGGGTTGGCAGACGAAAAAGCCGGGAGGCCGGTGGACGAAGACACGATGTTCGTCCTCTACTCTTCCACCAAGCCCGTCACCGCGTGCTGCCTTTTCATCCTTTGGGAGCGGGGCAAGCTGAGGTGGGAAGACCGGGTGGCTGACCACTGGCCGGAGTTCGCGCAGTCGGGCAAGGAAGGTGTCACCATCGGGCAGGTGCTGACCCACCGGGGCGGTTTCCCCGACAGCCCCAGCCACATGACCTGGGACCGCTGGAACGATTGGGACGCGGCGGTGAAGGCGATGGAGGAGCTGCGGCCCGACTACCCGCCGGGGCGCGTCATCGCCTACCACCCGCGCAACTTCGGCTGGGTCATCGGCGAACTTGTGCGCCGCATTGACGGCCGCCCCATCAACCGCTTTGTCCGCGAGGAAATAACCCGTCCGCTGGGAATCAACGACCTGTACATCGGCCTGCCCGAGTGGATGCTGCCTCGCGTGTCCAAGCTCCACGCAATGGAGGACTGCGACCGCCGCAGCCAGGTTGACCTGTACAACCACCCGGAGGTGCATCGTACTGTCCAACCGGCGGGTGGCGGTATATCCACGGCGCGCGGGTTGGCCCGGTTCTTCGCGATGATGCAACTCGGCGGGACGCTGGACGGCGTTACCATAATGTCACCGGAAACGGTTGCCGAGGTCGCCTCCCCTCACTCGGAGGGGATCGACCACTCGCTGAACCGCCGTGTCATCCGCGGGATGGGGCTGTCGCTGGCCGATCCCCGCAGCGGTGACCCCGACCGGCTCGATCCGCGCACCTTCGGCCACGCTGGCTCCGGGACCTCCGTAGGCTGGGCCAATCCCGACAACGGCCTGGCGGTGGCTTACATAACCAACGGGTTCCGAGCCGAGATTACCAACACTCCCAGGCTGGCGGCCATCTCCCAGGCCATCGTCGACGCCTGTGAGTGATTCCCTCTACTCGTCCGGTTCGTCGGAGAAGACAATCCACCACTGCCCGTCGATGTGCCGGAACACCATGAGTACCGTACGGGAGTCGATGGGCGTCTTCAGCGACAGGTATGTCTCGTAGTCGCCGTTCTCGTTGAGCGTCGGCGGGATCTCTTCCGTCACCTCGAGCTTGACGCGGAACAGCTTAATCCTCCCGATGTCCCGGCGGATGAGTTCATCCTCGAGAACCCGGTAACTTTTCTCCAGCATCGACAACGCCCCGTCTGCGTTGTAGTCATTGAAGATCTCCCAGTACGTCGCAGCCAACTCGCGAATGGCGGCTATTTCCTCCGCGGGAATGGCTGCCGGGGCAAGGGCCGGGATTGGGAGCGGCGCATTCGTGGGTGTGACGGCGGTCGTTGGGAGCGGGTCCGTGGGCGAAAGTCGCCCTTGAGCGGTCGTGGGAGATGGAAGCCCCGCGGCTGCTGACGCTGAGGCAGCGCCGGCGGCAAGAGAGGTCGGAGCGGTAGTGGAGTCGAGTGCCGTCTGAGTAGACTTCGCGGCGGGCGGCGATTCGGTGTTTTGCGGCGCGGGTGAAGGTTCTCCCCGGCAGGACAGGAGCAAGGCCAGCACCGCCATCACTCCCAGCAGGACGATCTTGTAATTCAGCAACGGGTTGCTCCGGGGACGAAATGCCTGCAGGAGGGGACGAGGAGATTGCGCGGCCCCGTCGGGTACTCTATGCTGAGGGCGCCTCGGGCGGTGCGCCGCCCAATTCAATTGAAGCAAGGAGCCTTCATCATGGCAGGTCCCAAGGAAGCGTACACCATCGAACTGAATCCAGACCAGATGGCCTTCATCAGGCAGGCCAAGGAAAAGTACAACATCAACAGCGAAGACAAGGCGATCAGGGTGGTGCTGGATTACCTGATCACCAGCCCGGACATTCACGCCTCGGTGTTTTCGGAGCCGCGCTGCCTTCGCTGCGAGTAGCCATCGACTTGTCGTCGGGGGTTGTTCGTCCCCTATTAAAGCGTGGTAAGCGGCCAGGCCCGCCCCGAAGGACTGGCGAAAGTTCTTACTGCTCTCTCGGCGTGGCCGGGAGTCGCTTCAGAGAAAGGCCTCCTCACCTTCTTCGGCATTTTCCACTGTCATGAGCAGCGCGGGCAGAATGGCAACCAGGGACAGGAAACCCGCGATGGTAAACATATTTTGGAAGACGATAACACCGGCTTCTATCAGGGGCACCTCGGTCTCTTCGTAGGTCGCCCCCACCGTCACGTGAGCGGTCAGGCTGTAGAATCGCTCTATCCCCCACGCTGACAGGGCGGCCATCCCCACCATCCGCGACGCCGTGACCAGCGAGGCAGCCGCGCCCCAGTAGTGGCTGGGCGCCGCGCTCAGGGCTTTCACGCTGATGGGCGGTATTACCAGCCCGAAGCCCAGGCCAGCGGCGGCCAGCGGCACCGACAGCCTGAGTTCCTCCACCTCCGTGCCCCAGCTGCTCATTATCAGCAGCCCCGCTCCCATGAACGCAAGGCCGGTGACGCACACCGGCCTCACCCCCGTCCAGCGCATGATGTAGCCGCCAACCACCGCTCCCACCGGTATGGCGGCGGTGAGGCGGACCAGGTGGAGAGCGCTCTCCCAGGCCCCTCTTTCCATAACGGTGCTGGCCATGAGAGGCACGCTTACCAGGGATATGATCAGGGCGACCCCAACAAGAAACTGGGCTATGTTGGCGGATAGAAACGCCTTGGAGCGGTACAGGAAAGATGCCAGGAGCGGTTGTGCCGCACTCTTCTCAACCACGATGAGGACGAGGACCAGGAACACGCCGAGCCCCAGCAAAAGGAACGGAACATAAGATTCCCCGGAAAAGATGCTTCTCTGGGACAGCCCAATGGTAAGGACGGTCAGCGCTCCTCCCAGTGCCAGCGCCCCGAAGTAGTCCATTTTCGCCGACGGGGTGGCCACATTGGGCAAGATGGCCAGGAGCGC
Source organism: Dehalococcoidia bacterium (assembly GCA_965261355.1). GTDB lineage: Bacteria > Chloroflexota > Dehalococcoidia > Lucifugimonadales > UBA3495 > VXOI01. The sequence continues at coordinate 3,300,020 of OZ253464.1, forward strand.
TATGAGAATGAAGTTCTGTGGCACGTCCAGACAGAATATCCACCGCCAGCCAATCCATTCGATGATGGTCCCACCATAGAGGGGGCCCAGTACGGACCCGGCTTCCGCCGAGGCCGCCACCAGCCCCAGGGCGATTCCCCTTTTGTGCGGCGCGACAACCCCCACCGCCATGGCCAGGCCTATGGGTACTGTTGCGCCCCCGCCGATGGCCTGCAGAACCCTGGACGACACGACCCAGGGGAAGTCCGGCGCAACCGCCACCAGGGCCGACCCGATTGAGAACACTACCAGCGCCGCCTGGAACATCCGGATACGGCCGTAGACATCGGACAGGCGCCCCGCCAGAGGCATGGCCACGGTGTAGCTGACCAGGTTGCGGTTACGATCCAGGAGGCCCTGTCCAGGTCAGTAAAAGGGATCTCCAGGTCCACCATCACGCTGGGGAGCGCCGCGACCACTACGGTCTGGTCCAGGGCGGTCGAAAACACCCCCAGGCAGATGATCCCCAGGGCAACCGCCTCTGAGGAACCCAGGGACGAGAGGCGCGATCGAGCAGCGTTCACTGCCGCGTGTCTGGGTCCGGTAGTTGGATATCGACGGCGACGTTGACGCCGGTAATGTCCAGCAGGCGATTCGTTTCTGGCGCGTCACCGTCGAAGAGTTTTCCGCCTATCCGAAGCTGGCGCAGGGTATGCTCTTCTTCGTGAACCCAGAAAGTCAACGTGATTGTATGTCCGGAGTCCACGCCGGTGATCAGATCGGACAGGCCTTCCGAGCCAATGGTTCCCTCTATCAGGATTGTCTGGGTGCCTCCCACTGACTCCCGGCCGATCAGGGTTACGTTGTTCATGGCGGGAAGCAATTGGCTCAAGGTTATGCCGATTTCCCCGAAATTGAACGGAACCTGTTCCAGGGGCAGCGGGGTCCACGGCGCTCCTTCAGAGAATTTCATGTATGACTCGCCACCGACGGCCAGCATTTCGATTTCAACGAATCCAAGGCCGGGAGCCACCACTTTCACCAGCATCCAGAAGCTGTCGGGAGACTTGACCTGTCCTTCCAGGCTCTTGAACGTCGTCCCGAAAAAGGGTGCGCCCGACTCCGTTTCGTCGATCATGCTGAACCTGGCGGTCGACATGTCGGCCAGCTTTTCCTCGACGCTCGAAAGCAGGTTGTTCAGCTCCTCCTCGGGCGACGGCGTGGCGGTAGACGACGGAGTGGGCGTGGGAGTCGGTGCGGGCGTTGGAGAGGGGGCAGGCGCGACCGTTTGAGTCTAAGTCGGCGAGGCGGTGGGGTCGGTTGCCGGCGCAGTGGCGGCTTCGGTTTCAGGGGCAGTCGTGGGCGTGGGATCCGACCCGCATGCGGCCAGCAGTAACAGAATCCCCGCTGACAAGACTGCGATTGACCATTTGAGACGAAGTGTCCCGCACGAGTTCATCTGTCTATCTCCACGTGCAGGCAAGTAGAGCGATGCGGTGTTCGCGAAAGACAAAAAGGGGGTTCTTCTTCGCTTGCGTAAATCGTATATGAGCCGAATGCGTCTGTGAAATGCCTTATGAGCCAGATTCCAATCGATTCAGTCTTCTTTGCTGAGATAGGCTTTGCAAACACACGCGGGAAGACGTCGCTCCATGCGAACCGGACGCGTCTGCAAGTGGATGAAATTACATTGGGAGCAACACCCTGAAAGGGAGCGTACCCGGGAAAGCCAAGACTATGAGTCGGGTGCCTCATAATTCCAGGCCGCGAGGTGCTGCAAAAATACGCGTGAGCCGCCATCTACTGGCGGCCCACTGCCCAATACTCCCGACGCGAACTACACTGTTCCCTTCCCTGCCTCAATCACGGTGGTCCGACTATCAGGACAGTTGCTGCACGGCCTCGAGGGCCAGACGGTAGCCGAAGATGCCGCAGCCGTATACGGCTCCCTTGCACACCGGCAGTACCTGCGAAACGGTGCCCCGCGCCGTGGGGTTGGAGACGTGTACCTCGTAGACGGGGAACTTGACCTGCGTGATGGCGCTGCGCAACGGTCCGGCCACGGTGGTGTAGCCCGCCGGGTTAATCAGTGCCGCGTCGAAGTCCCTGTCGTGGGCGTCGTACAGCGCGTTGACCACCTCGCCCTCGATATTCGAATGGAACATCTCAACGTCGATGCCCAGCCCCTCGGCGTATCCCTTGATCTGCTCGTCGATTTCGTCCAGCGTGGCCGGGCCGAAGATTTCCACCTGCGACTTGCCCCGCATGTTCATTCCCGCGCCCTGTATCACCAGAACCTTGCTCATCTTTCACGCTCCTGTTCTATCTGATCGGTATTCGTTGTCGCGATTGCGTCGGCTCTTGAATGCGTTGTCTTCAACACCGTTTAAGTTGTCTTCAACGCCGTTTAAAGGGAGTCAACCGGCGTGTCCGCAGCTCACTCCGCGCCCGGCCCGGTGTACTGCGGCCCGCCGGTTACCGGTTCGTTGGGCACCTCGCTGATATATCCAGCGAGCATGATGTCCAACTGCAGCATGAGCATCTTGCTCCACGCCGCCGCCGCCCTGATTGCCAGGTCCGGGTCGTCCAGCTTCTGGCGAAGCAGGTCGGTCACAGCCGACTGGATGTACGAGATGGTGCCGATCATGAACCGCGCCGGAACTGAGCCCAGGTGGGCGCGATGCAGCGGCGGATGGCTATGCACTATGCCCATGGCCAGCACGCGGATGGGGTAGTCCGTGTCTATCTGGAAGTCGATGGAGCCGCGCAGCCAGCGCATCAGGCTGTGCTTTCGCCGCGTCAGGCGTTCTTCGTTGACCTCGCCGAGTTCATCGGTGAAGAAGCGGCGAGTTGCGGGGTTTTCCAGGAAGTTGTCATAGACCGAGGCCGTCAGATCGTCCCCATGCTCCAGTACGACGTCGCGCGTCGCCTGGATCAGCGCCAGGCCCTCCTGGTCCAGGCCGACGAACTCGGCCAGTTCCTGCATTCTCCCCGGCCAGTCTATAACCTGCGTCATCTACAGCTCCGCCGCGCCCTTCGTGCCGGCCGCAGGCGTGCTTGAATATACCGCCTCGGCTGTCGAGGGGCAACCTGCGGCCTACTGTGCCGTCTGCGGCAGGGGCCGCCGAACCAGTGGAGAAATCGCCATGGCTGGGATCAACAATGCCAGCGCCGCCAGGGCGTGCAGGGAGATAGTCTGCTGCAGGGCCAGCGCGGACACCACGAAGTATAGTTCAGCCGCGCCCGCCAGGTTCGCGATGCCTATGCAGAAGCTGAGCAGTCCCATCATCTGGCCACGCATCGCGGGTGGGGACACCAGCATCATTATGCTGCTCTGCATGGTGGAGAACCCCGCCTGCCCGAGGCCGCTCACCAGCAGCAGGCAGAAGGCCAGCTCGTACCACTGCGACCACACGTAGGCCGCCGACGCCAGCAGCACGATGATGGACCCGAAGGCGAAGTACCGCCCGTGGAACCTGACTCCACGCCTTGTTGCCATGAGCGCCGCCCCGGCCAGGTGTCCGAACCCGTCGGCGGCCACCAGCGCACCAACGAGAGCCTCGCCGACGTCCAGCAGGTCGGTGCCGACAGCGGGAATGAACTGTTGCAGGGGGAATGCCCAGGCGTTCATCACTATGGTGATGGATAGCATCCCCACCAGGGCCCCATTGCTCCAGGCGAAACTGAAGGCGTTGCCCATGCCCCGCCAGATTGGAGGCAAGGCCGTGCGGATGCCGGTCTCGGGGATTCGCAGGCGGGAAATGAGCCACAGGTTGTCGATGTGGACGAACAGCAGGAAGATGTAGGCCGCTTGGTATCCGGAAAGCTCGATGATGATCCCGCCCACGATGGGACCGATCATCTTGCCGACGTTCTGGGCGATCACGTCCAGGGACATGGCGTTTACGATCCGGTCCCGCCCTGCGATGTCGAATATGCCGGTCCTCCGCGACGGGTCCTCGATGGCCTTGGTGGTCCCCTGGATAAATGCCGCCGCGAATACGTGCCAGGACTGCAGGGATTCGAGGCTGTAAATCATCAAGGCCAGTAGACCGGCGACGGTTATCACGTTCGCGGCCTGCACCAGCAGCATGACCCGTTGGCGGGAGAACCGGTCGGCGATGTAACCGGCTATGGGCGAAATGAAGGGCCTGGGAAGGTTGTTGAACACCCAGAGCAGCATCAGGTGCGAAACCGGAGCGTCCACGACCTGGAGAATCAGCAGGCTCCAGACCAGGATTTCGTTCCGGCGCCCGAACTCGGCAAGAACCCCCACGCCCCAGATGAAACGAAAGTCGCGCTCCCGCATCAGCATGGCCGCCGTGCCGCGTATGCCGGGGATTGGCCTCATCAATGCTCCGACGGCGTTTTCTTCGTTTCATCGACCCTCCCTCATACGGGAGTCCACGTATTCTAACGCGAGCTACAAGCGTTAACGGCCGCAACAGACATGCCGTCTTGCCGTGGATTCGCAATCGATGGCCAAGGGTTCCCGGTCCGGAGCTATTTGCTGGCGCCCGGTGAGCCCATTGCGCCCTGCCTTGACAGCCGGTGCAGTTGCCGATAATTTAGGCCCACATAGCCTTCCGATGTATGGTCTGATTTGGCATTAGCCTTTCCCGCACCCAACCGCTGGACAGCCCTACCGACGTGAGGAGACCCACGTCCTGGGACTTTCCCACCGGGGCCCGCAGCTTGCCCCTGATCATCGCCCACCGCGGGGACGTGTCCCGCGCCCCGGAGAACACCCTGCCGGCTTTCCGCAGCGCCTTCGAACGTGGCGCCGACGGCATTGAGTTGGACGTTCGCGTCACCCGCGACCGGAAGCTGATTGTGTTCCACGACCGCAGCCTCGATCGTATCGGCGGCAGGACCGGTTTGGTCAGCAACGCGACCCTCGACGAGATGCGCGCCCTGGACGCCGGGGGCTGGTTCGCTCCCGAGCACCGGGGGGAGCAGGCCCCGACGCTGGACGAGGTGTTCGAGCTGCTTCCCCACGACTACCTGGTCAACGTGGAGATGAAGGCGGTCATCCACAACATGCGGTTCATCGCGCACCTTGTCGCCAATGTCGTACGCCGCCACGAACGCTGGGACAGCACCCTGGTGGCCAGCTTTAACCCCATATCCCTGTGGGAACTGCGCCGGATCGAGCCCAGGATCATGCGAGGATACATCTGGTCTCGACGTCATCCGCCGCCCATCAGCTCCCGCGTATTCAGCCCGCTGGTCAAGGCCCACTGGTACGACCCCGCGGACACCAGCTACAACCCTCGGTTGATGCAGAGCATCCGGTCCCGCGGCATTCGTACGCTTGCCTGGGACGTTGATTTCGGGCGGGACCTGTCGCGAATGGCGGAGGCGAGACTCGATGCGACGGTGACCGACGAACTGGAGCCGCTTCTGCAGCAGCGTATCGCTCTGATGCGCTGACCATTGCCCCTCTAGGCAAAACTTGCTATAATATGGTTGGTCTATTGCGCACTTTGCGTAATGGCCGAGCCGTTTTGGAGGGCTGTGAGTGACCGTTGTCGACGACATCAAGTCCCGTCTGGACATCCTGGAGGTCGTCGGACAGCGGGTGCAGCTTCAACGTTCGGGGCGCAGTTTCAAGGGTAACTGTCCCTTCCACCAGGAACGAACGCCGTCCTTCCATGTCTTCCCTGACCGCCAGTCGTGGCGATGCTTTGGAGGCTGCGCCACGGGCGGTGACGTCTTCGGCTTCGTGATGCGCGCCGAAAACCTGGAGTTCAGCGAAGCCCTTCGCGAACTGGCCCGTCGTACCGGTGTGCAGCTGCAGGAGCGGCGTGAATCCCGCGTTGATCCCACAGCGTATGACATAAATGAGGCCGCTCGCGCTTTTTTTCAGCGCCTTCTGGCCTCAACCCAGGGAGCCGAGGCCAGGGCTTACATGGAGGAACGCGGCATCGACCGCGCCGCCGCAGATGCGTTCCAGATTGGTCTTGCCCCGTCCGATGGAGACGCCCTTCGCAGCCACCTCAGCCGGGAAGGCTTCTCTCCCTCCCAGCTTGCGGCCGCGGGCATCGTCCGGGTAGGAGACGACGGCCGGCAGCGGGACCTGTTCCGCGGACGCTTGATGATACCAATCCGCGACGCCGATGGCCGCCTGGCGGGTTTCGGCGGCCGCGCCCTGGATGATTCGGAGCCCAAGTACCTCAACTCTCCACAGAGCGAGGTGTTCGACAAGAGCCGAACTCTTTATGGTATGGATCGGGCGCGGGACGACATACGGAAGAACGGCGCGGTTATCGTCGAAGGCTATATGGACGCCATCGCGGCCCACCAAGCCGGATTCCGGAACGTGGTCGCCTCCATGGGCACCGCGCTCACCGAGCCGCAGGTTGACGCCATCCGCCGCCTGACAGGCCGGGTTACCATGGCCCTCGACCAGGACGCGGCCGGTCAACAGGCCACCCTGCGCAGCCTGGAGTCGTCCTGGCGTATCTACCAGAGCCGTGTCGCGGGACAGTCCCGGGGCACCACCCTGATGAACCGTCCGGAGATGCCGGAAATTCGCATCGCGGCCATGCCGCCCGGGCAGGACCCAGACGATGTGATTCATCGTTCTCCTGTGGAATGGAGCAGGCTCATCGAGGAAGCCAAGCCGCTGCTGGAGTTCCTGATTTCGGCCACAACCGCTGGAATCGACTCTTCCAACGCGCAGGGCAAGGCCGCCGTGGCCGAAGCCATATTCCCGCTGATTGCGGCGGTGCAGGACGCCCCCCAGCAGGACTATTACTTCCAGAAGCTGGCGGAAGAGCTTGGTGTGGCAACGGAAACGCTGCTGGCCAGCGTCGGCAGGCCGTCGGTTGCACGCCGTTCATCGGCGCCTCAGGGTCGCCGGCAGGCGGAGGCGGCGACGGGGGAGCGGACTGCTATTGCCTCCCCCTTTGCCAGGCTCGAACACGACCCGGTCGAAGAGTATTGTCTGGCCCTGCTGATGCGGTATCCGGACCTGGATGAGTATGTGGAGGGCCTGACCGCCGATCATTTCTGGAGGCACGAGAACCGGGAGATCTTCGACAACTACCTGGCTCTCGGCGACGACGTCGGCGAAGCTGTGCCGGGCGACGCACCGCTAGGTGTGAAGGAACAACTCGAGGCCATTCGGCAGAAGGAAATGCCGACTATGGATCTGGTCAAACGCCGTCGCGCCATCACCGATGTCGTCGGTCAACTGCAGAAGCGCAGCCTGCGGAGACTGAAGAGCGAAGAGCAGATACGCTTCGCCGAGTCGCCGCCCGACCTCGACGTGGACGACCTGCAGGATATCGTGGCGGTCAACCAGCGAATGAGGGATGCAGAAATATACAGCGGGGAACGGGCCCGTTAGTTCAGGCCAGTCCCCGTATCACTGATGTTCAATACAGACAAGGAGAATACATGGTTAGTAACCGACACGCCGCCAGAGAGCTGAACCCGGAAGATTTTTTGGAGCCGGCCGCTGAGGAAACCGAAGAGCGCGATCCAATAATCGATATCTTCCGAAAGGTGGACGCCGGCAATGCCGACGGTTCCGACGATGGCGATGAAAACCCGGCGGCAAGGGCCGCGCCGATGGCCATCGCCGGTGAAGAGGAACAGTGGGACACGCCGGAAGCGGAAAATGGGACAGAAACCACCGACGAGGCCGCCCCGGAGGCGGAGGCCGAAGAACAGGAGCGAAGCACCGAGGCCGCCGAGTCGATGGAAGTGCTGGACGACCCGGTACGGATGTACCTGCGGGAGATCGGCCGGGTCCGCCTGCTCACCTCCGCCGACGAGCGTAAGCTGGCCCGCCAGCTCGAGGGCGGCAAGCACCTGCAGGGCGTGAAAACGGAACTGATCGAGGAGCTCGGCGAGGACCCCAAGCCGTGGCAGATCACCTCGCGTCTCGTGGAGCGCCTCATCGGGGCGGAACCCCTCATCAACGCAATGGCAGAGGACTTCCGCGGGCGCTACAACGACGCGCTGACCCAGCTCCTGGAACTGCCGGAATTGCGGGAGAAGCTGGCCGCAGCCGGCATAATCTCGTCCCTGCCCGTTGCCCCTTCTGACGAAGAAGGTGATGGCAGGGGAGAGAATGTCAACGGCTCCGGGCCTTCCTCCGCGTCCGCTGATGGGTCTTCCGGAGAGGAGTCAGGCGACGCGGACGCCGACGCCGTTTCCAACCCGAAGCTGGCCGAGATCCTGGAGAACGACAGCGTCAGCGAGCGGACGAAGGAGGCCCTCAAGGCCCTGTTGCAGGGCGAGGACGAGGTCCTGCCTGCCGAGCCACGCCTTTCCGATATTCTGGACAACCAGGAGGTCGCCGAATTCGTTAAGAGCGACCTGCGGGAAGCTTACGGCCTGGAAAGCGAAACCGAGACTGAGGTCGAGGCCGAAGTGGTCCCCGAAGACAGTCCCGCGGTCGAGGAGCCGGAGCCCTTCAATCCGACCCTGTCCGAAATACTCGAAATGCCGGATTTGAAGGAGGCCATATCCCCGGAGTTGCAACAGGCGATTAAGAATGCAGTGCTGCCCTTCAATCCGAGCCTGGCCGAAATGATGGAGAACCCGGCGCAACGGGCCGATATGAACCCGCACCTGCCGCCGGTCAATCCGCCCCTGTCCCAGGTCATCAATAACCCCAGGCTGCGGGCCGCGATAGACGCCGAGGTCTCCCAGGAGATGCTGGGGCGGCTGTCCGACGAGCTGGAGCAGCCGCCCGAAGACGTATACAAGAGGGTGCTCGACCTGTCCCTCAGCTCGTGGGTGATGTCCCCAAACACCGTCGATGCCTTCAGGGACTGCGAGCTGACCCAACTGAGCGGCTCGCTTGGAAATCCCGACCACATGGCTAGGCTCCAGCGCATGGACCCCCTCTTGAAGCAGCACTACAGCCGGGTTACGGCCGAAAGCGAGCGGGCCCAGTCCCACCTGACCGAGGCCAACCTGCGTCTGGTGGTCAGCGTGGCCAAGAAGTATATCGGCCGCGGCATGGCCCTGCTCGATATGATCCAGGAAGGCAACATCGGCCTGATACGGGCAGTGGAGAAGTTCGACTACCGCAAGGGCTACAAGTTCAGCACCTACGCCACCTGGTGGATCCGGCAGGCCATCACGAGGTCTATCGCTGACCAGGCCCGCACCATACGCATTCCGGTGCACATGGTGGAGACGATCAATAAGCTGATGCGCCAGCATCGCCGGTTGCTGCAGGAATACGGCCGGGAGCCGACGCCCGAGGAGATCGGCCTGGCCATGGAAATCGGCCCCGAGAAGGTTGAGGAAATCCTCAAGATTTCCCAGGAGCCGGTGTCTCTCGAAACCCCGATTGGTGAGGAAGAAGACTCGCATCTGGGTGATTTCATCGAAGACCGCAACGCTCCGGCGCCCGCTGACGCGGCTTCCTTCCAGCTGCTGAAGGAGCAGGTGGATGAGGTGCTGCACACCCTCACTGAGCGCGAGGCCCGCGTGCTGCAGCTTCGCTTCGGACTGGAAGACGGTCGCAGCCGCACCCTCGAAGAGGTCGGCCGCGAGTTCGGTGTGACGAGGGAGCGAATTCGGCAGATCGAGGCCAAGGCGCTGCGAAAACTGCGACACCCCACCCGCTCCCGGAAGCTTCGTGACTTTCTGGAGTAGGCACCCGTTATGCCGTATGTATCACACCGGTGGCCGATTCGGCAGCTTCGGCCACAACAAGGGCGGGCTCGTGTTGCCCGCCCTTGTTGATTGAGGCCCAGAAGACATAATGTGTCTATTGCGACATTATGTAATCTGATTTCGTTAAATTTGCCGATAGACATTACCGATTTTGTTGAATCATTGTTCACATGGAGGATATACTCGCTTCAGTCGTAAGTGAGGGAGGAGGTTCTTGTGGAAGGCATGACTGTACCCAAGTGCCTTAAGTGCGATGTTGGCTATCTGGTGCCTTTGTCGGACTATGGCGGGCAGGGCGCCGCAGTGCACTTTAAGGCTTGGGTCTGTGTGAATCCCCCGTGCGGGTTTAACATTAAAATTCGGAATGGCGACATTTACCTAAACGAGCCGATAACACCGGGATCGATGAACGCCCCCAGGGCTCGCTGAGAAATATTCGGAGCAACCCAGAGAAATTATCCGGCCGTTTCCCAGTGCCTCCGCCGCAAGCCCCGAACGCTCCGGGGAATAGCAGGGTGGTGGTGAAGTGAGGTTACAGTTCCCCGGAATAACAATGCGCACCCAGCGCCGTCCGGGGAACTAGGTGGAGAAAAGCTATGATTGCGGGTTACGACTACTTATCCCTCCGGTTGAGAGTGGGCGGTTTCTGGAACAAGACCAGGATCACAGCCGCTGGGCTCTTGATAACCGGTGGCGTTCTCATCGGGGTGGGCAGCGCCTACTACGGCTATGCCGACGATGCCCGGTCCGATCTCGCCAAATACGAAGTAAACACAGTCGAAATCGCCCCCGCCTGGGTTCCGCCCGCCCCTGAGGTAGTGGTGGAACCATACAGCCAGGCGTACCTTCCTGAGTGGTCCCTGTACTCCGGCGATGCGGGAGTGGACCCGGCGACTCTGGGGCCGAAGCTGCCCGACGGCTTCGAACTTGTCGGTTTGTCAGCAAATACTGCACCGGCATCCGTGGCCCCGGCCACGCGGATGAGCATCTCGGCCCTTCAGATCGACTCCAACATCCAGGAGCTCTCGATCCTGCAACTGGATGACCGCCGGGCCTATGAGACGCCCAACAACGCGATAGGCCACATTCCGGAGACCGCCGATGCTGGCGAGTATGGCGAAGGCTGGTACTTCGGCCACACCGAGAGCCCCGTGCTGGACGAAGGATCGGTGTTCTTCGCACTCCAGGAGATCCCGGACATGCTCCGCAGGGGGCAAAACATCGATATCATCACCGACAACGGCACGGAACAGTTCCTATACCGTGTAACCGCGACCCGGGTGGTCCACGAGGACGAACTGGCCCTCGAAAGCGGCGGCGGACCGGAAATACACCTGGTTTCCTGCGTGCCGCGGTTGGTCTATGACCACCGGCTGATAGTAGACGCGGAACTGATTGCCCGAAGACTGATTACTTGACATCCGCTCGGCATACGATGAAACCCGCTCGTGGACATCAACCGGACCACGAGCGGGTTTTCTTTTGCGGAATGCGGCGCTTCCGTCAGCCAACCGTCCGGAGAGAAACAGTCGGCCAATTGTCCGGATAGAAATAATTGTCGGAGGCCGCTACCCGGAACTGTTCTCGTGGTCGCCGGGAGCGCTGGAGATTTTCAGCCGGCGCAGCCTCCGGCCCGCCACCGACATCACTTCCACGCGCAGGTTGCCGTCTTCCACTACGTCTCCCACGTTAGGGATACGCCCGAGCTGGTGATAGACGTACCCGCCCACAGTGTCGAAATCGTCACTTTCGATGTTTATCCCGAACAGGTCTTCAACGTCTTCCGTGCTCAGGCCCGAGTCGACGAAGACCGCGCCGTCTTCTTGGCGCAGGATTTCGGCCTCCCGGACCCGGGAGAACTCGTCTTCAATCTCCCCGACGATCTCCTCCAGCACGTCTTCCATCGTGACCAGCCCTTCGGTGCCTCCGTACTCGTCGACAACGATGGCGATCTGGGTGCGCCGCTGTCGAAACTCTTCCAGCAGCGCGTCCACCCGCTTGGTCTCCGGAACGACATACGCCGGGCGCGTCAGGGAACGCAGGTCGTGCCCGTTTTCGGGACTGGCTATGGCCGCCAGCAGGTCACGGACGTACAGGATGCCCAGCACCTCGTCCATGGTCTCCTCGTAGACCGGCAGCCGGCTGTGTCCGTGCCGAACGATGACCGCTGCCGCCTCTTCCAGCGACACGCTGGCCTCCACTGCTACCATGTCCAGCCTGGTGACCATGACCTCGCGGACGGTGGTGTAGTCCAGTTCGATTATGGACCGGAGCATTTCACGGTCCCGCTGGTCCAGACCGCTCAGTTCCTCTTCGGTGATCGACAGCCTTTCAGACGGAACTGTGGACTCGGAGTCGTCGCCGCTGCCAGCCTTCCTGCCAGCCGAGGCGTCTGCGGAACCGTTTGCGCCGCCTGCTCCCTCCGGCTTCGGTCGTCGGTGGCGGTCATTCCTGACCTTGCCCCGAAACACCCTGTCCAGCCACCCCAGGGCGGTCATAGTTCTGACTCGCAATTGGTAGAGGGATCGAACGTAGGGGAACGACGGAACCGACGCACGTAGGGGACGGACGCCTTTCGGGCGGCCCGAGTTGCACTCGAGCGGCAGGGCGACGGAGGGTGGTCCGAGGTGCCTAAATCGGGGTTGCCGCTATCTGTATCCAAGCCTTTAAAACTCCCGAAACTCAGGGCGGTCGGCGCAGCAATGTTTCTGCTTTGCGCCGCAGCGGAGAGGACGGGCTAGTCCAACTTTCGTTTAATAGTAGCAGGAACACCCACGGCCAGTCTAGCGGGGGGAACGTCCTTAGTCACCACCGCGCCCGCGCCGGTGATGGATCCCTCGCCCACCGTCACCGGCGCGACCAGCATCGTGTCGCACCCGATGAAGGCGTCATCCTCCACCACTGTGCGGTGCTTGTCCTTGCCGTCGTAGTTGCAGGTGATCATGCCGGCGCCCACGTTGACCCGCTCCCCGATGGTCGCATCCCCGGCGTAGCCGAAGTGTCCCATTACAGCCCCGGCCTTGAACCGGCTCTCTTTCACCTCGACGTAGTTGCCGATATGCACGCCCGACTCGAGATACGCGCCAGGCCGCAGGTGGCTGAAGGGGCCAATATCGGTGTGGTCCTCCATCACCGCCTCCTCCATCGCCGAAGATGTGACCCGGCACTCGCTGCCTACCGTGCTGTCCCGAATGACCGAGTTGGGCCCGATCTCGCAGTTCTCGCCGATGGACGTCTGCCCCAGCAGTATTGTGTTGGGCAGTATCACCGTATCCATGCCGATGGACGCGTCCGCGTCGATATACACTGTGGCCGGGTCGCTGATGGTAACGCCATCAAGCATCCAGCGTTCCCGTATCCGCCGCCGCATCACGGCCTCTGCCGCCGACAGCTGCACCCGGTCGTTGACGCCGAGGGACTCCGCAGGATCGACGGCCTCCGCGGCCATAACGCAGGCCCCCTCCCCCGTGCCGATGGATGCCAGCGCAGTCAGGTACCGCTCACCGGACGGCCCGGGCTGGACCCTCTCTAACGCCTGCCAGAGCCACTGTCCCTCGAAGCAGTAGACCCCTGCGTTGACTCCGCAGCCGTCCTCCTCATCAGTGCGCTCGGCGGCCTCGACTATGGCGGTCACCCTGCCGTCTTTCATGACGACTCTGCCCAGGTCAGTCTTGCCCTCGACGGCCGCGGTCAGCAGGGTCATCTGAGCTCCGTGAGCGCTGTGCTTCTCCAGCATCAGAGATACCGACGCAGCGGAAACCAGCGGGGTATCGCCCCCGATCACCAGGACCTGCTCCGCCTGGCCCTGCAGCAACGGAGCACAGCAGGCCAGGGCGCCGCCGGTTCCGTCCCGCACTTCCTGAACGGCGTACTCCACCGAATCCCCCAGCACCGACCTGATGGCATCCCGGTTCTTCGGAGACACAACGACCACGACCCGCTCGGCCCCCGATTCCCTCAGCAGTTCCACTGGATATTGCACCATCTCCCTGCCGCAGATGCGATGCAGCGGCTTGGGAACCCGGGAACGCATCCTCTTGCCTTCACCCGCTGCCATGACCACGCCGGCCAAGCCCATTTCCGTACCCTCCCGCGGCGCCGTTGCTTCCGGTCAGCCGCAATGCGATTATAACTCCCTGTGGCTTCGTGGCTCCGGATCGCGTTGACACGCGCCAGTGCCAGCGGCACAATTGGGCTGCTTTCGGGGATATTCCCGCCCTCGTCAACCGCAATCGAAGGCTTCACTATGGAACGCAACGAAATTCCTTTCCTCAGTGCCACCGAACTGGCAGATTTGTACCGGTCTGGCGCCGTCTCTCCGGTCGAGGCGACGGAGGCATACCAGTCCCGCATCGGCCAGGTGGACCCGGCCCTCAACTCCTACATCACCGTTACCGCCGAACAGGCGATGGCGGAAGCCCGACAGGCCGAGAGCGAATTCGCCTCCGGTCAGTACCGCGGCCCGCTCCACGGCGTGCCGGTGGCGGTGAAGGACCAGTTCTGCACCGATGGTGTCCTGACCACCGGCGGCTCGGAAATCCTCCGGGAGTACGTGCCGGACTACGACGCAACGGTTATGCGCAGGCTGAAGGACACTGGCGCCGTGCTGCTGGGCAAGCTCAACATGAGCGAGTTCGCCATGGGCGACGCCTTCCATCACCCCTACGGACGCCCCCGCAACCCATGGGACCTGTCCCGCAATCCAGGCACCTCCAGCAGCGGCTCCGGCGCGGCCACTGCCGCATTCCTCTGCGCCACCTCCCTCGGCGAGGACACCGCTGGCTCCATCCGCGGGCCTGCTGCATTTTGCGGCCTCGTCGGCATCCGGCCCACCTGGGGCCTCGTCAGCCGTTATGGGATGCTGGCTTCCACTTGGTCCATGGACGCCGCCGGACCCATCTCCCGCACCGTGAAGGACTGCGCCGTCACCCTGGGTGCCATCGCCGGATACGACCCCAACGATGCCTACACCCGCAACGCCCCGGTGCCCGACTACCTGGACGGGCTGGACGCCGGCGTTCAGGGCCTGCGAATCGGCGTCATCAGTGACCGCATCGACGCCGAGGGCGTGGAACCCGACGTGCGGGACGCCGTTAACAGCGCCGTCGCCCACATGGGCGAGCTTGGGGCGGAAGTCGAAGAGGTATCGATACCTCTTCTGGCCCAGTCCGCTGCCATCTCCACCACGCTGATTTACACCGACGCCACCGCCGTCCATAGCCGGGGTCTGCGCGAATACCCCGAGAAATACGACCACAACAACCGCGTCCGGTTGCTGACCGGCGCGCTGATACCGGCCCAGGCCCACCACAAGGCCAGCCGCCTGCGACAGGTCATCCGAAACCAGATACTCGATGCCCTCAGCCGCGTCGACGTTCTGGTCCTCCCCACCTCTTCGGTGCAGGCCACGCCCATTCCCACCGAGGCAGGCATGGCGAAGAACGGCAAGCAGGACTTCCTGGCCATGCTGGGCGGCAGGCGCACCTACACCACCCCCTCCAACCTCGCCGGAGTACCGGGCTTGTCCATCAACTGCGGCTTCACCTCCGACAACCTGCCCGTCGGCCTCCAGCTTGTTGGCCGCCCCTTCGACGAATCGACCCTCTTCCGCACCGCCTACGCCTACGAGCAGTCCACCGACTGGCACACCCGCCGCCCGCCGGTCTAGGCAACATAAGCCGATCATCACCCCACCCTCTCCCACAACGGAAGGGCAATGCGAGGAAAACCAATGCCGGAACTCCACGAACTCACCGCCGTTCAACTGGCCCGCCGGATTCGCGTTCGCGATATCTGCGCTGTCGATGTTGCCGAAGCGCTGCTGGCCCGCACCGACACCCTGGAATCCCTCCAGGCCTGGGTCTACATCGACCGGGAAACCGTGCTGGCCGACGCAGAGCAGCGCCAGCGCGAGCTGGACTCCCTGCCCAACCCGGGCCCGCTGCACGGCGTACCCGTCGGCGTCAAGGACATCTTCTACACCGCCGGCATCCCCACCACGGCCTGCTCCCGGGTTTACGCCGACTTCGTGCCAGACCAGGACGCCGCTGTTCTGACCAGCCTGAAGCAGGCCGGAGCGGTCATGATGGGCAAGACGGTCACCACCGAGTTCGCCTGCCTCGACCCCTCGCAGACGCTGAACCCGTGGAACCCGGCCCACACGCCCGGCGGCTCCAGCAGCGGTTCCGCCGTCTCCGTGGCCACGGGCATGTGCCCCGTCGCCCTCGGCTCCCAGACCGTTGGCTCAGTGCTGAGACCCGCGTCCTATAACGGAGTGGTCGGCCTCAAGCCCACCTATGGCCGCGTCAGCCGACACAACGTGGTGCCCGTCAGCTGGTCGCTGGACACCATGGGCTGGATGGCCCGCTCGGTTGAAGACGCAGCCTTGATGTTGCAGGTAACCGCCGGCCCCGACGCCACCGACCCGATATGCGCCCGCTTCCCCGCCGGCGACTACCTGTCGGGCCTGGAGGACGGCGCTCCGCCCCGTATCACCCTGATAACCTCCTTTTTCATGCAGGAATCCGACGAAGAGACCCAGCGGCACACCCGAGCCATGCTCGGCAGGCTGGCCGAGGCCGGGGCTTCGGTCGACGAGGTCAGGCTGCCCGACAGCTTCAGCACCGCCATCGAGGACCAGCTCATCATCATGCGCTGCGAGGCTGCCGCCTTCCACCGTCCGATGTACGAAACCCGCTCCGAGGAATACCGTCCCCTGCTTCGCCGTCTGATTGGCCGGGGCTTGGAGACCAGCGCCATCGAATACTCGGGCGCCCTCGAGCGGCGCCTGCAGTTCATCACCGACATGCAGGTCCTCGCCGAGAACGCCGACGTGCTGCTGACGCCCACCACGCCCACACCGGCGTTGGCCGACCTGACCAACACCGGCAACACTCAGTTCCAGGGCCCGTGGACCTCGTGCGGCCTGCCCACCATAACCATACCGTCCGGCTTGGCCAAGTCGGGCCTGCCCATGGGCCTGCAGATTATCGCCGCTCCTTTCCGCGAGGAACGCCTCCTCGCCGCCGCCCGCTGGTGCGAGCGCGTCCTCGACGTGCATCTGGCCCCGCCCGTGTAGATCGCATGATGGCGTTCCAATTTAGGTGGTTTTTCGCCATCCAACCCGTCATGCCCGCGCAGGCGGGAATCCAAACCGCCGTCTCCCTTGCTGACCTGACCACCTGAGCCGGAACCGCGCCGGTCGCACCTACGAGATACCATCCCCCTGGATATGGGGTTATAGTGGAAGTATCGACTGTCTGATTCCACGTTAAGGTCTGATCGTGTGCCATTTGACGGCAAATAACGTCATCGCAGCGAGGCCGCTATGACCACCAAACGCCCCGCGCCGCCTTCCTACGGGCCGACGGAACAGTTCCCGGAAAGGCCTCCCAGGGGTGATGTGCAGAACTCCCTTTACCTCAATTTCCCCGGCTATCAGCCTGCTTTGGCCCAGCATTTCGGCTCTTCGGACACCACCCTGGTCATCAGCGAAATGCCCATAGGCCGCAACCTCCGTCAGCGCCGCGGCCTGCTCTACCCGGACCTTCTCATCGCCTTCAACGTGGACCGTGAAGAGGCCATCGCAAGGGCGGGATTCGCCATTGATGATCAGCCAAAGCCGCCTGATTTCGTCTTGGAAATCGCTTCCCTGAACACCGTCGAGAACGACTACACTCGCAAGCGGACCGGCTATGCCGATTATGGAGTGCCTGAGTACTGGCGATTCGACCACACCGGCGACCAGTTTTATCCGACCGGCCTCGCGGGCGACCGGCTGGTTGAGGGGACATACCATCCGATAGAAGTCGTTCAAACGGCCGACGGAGTGTACAAAGGCCGAAGCGACGTTTTGAATCTTGACCTGTGCTGGGAGCATGGTCAGCTGTGGTGGTACGACCCGGAGTCTCAGAGCTACATACTCACCCACGCTGACGAAAGAGAACGGCGTATGGCAGCCGAGGCCCAGAGAGACGCTGCAGAGGATCGCGTACGTCAGCTCGAAGATGAACTACGTCAGCGCTCATGATTCGATAGATTCGAAGGAGAAAACGCAATGCCGCAAGCCAACATCCCGTCCGAAGAGGAAGTCCTCAGCTATTTCGACAAGTTCTCCAACTGGGGACGCTGGGGCGATGACGACGAGCTGGGCGCGCCCAACCTGATCACGCCCGAGAAGGTGAAGCAGGCCATCGCCACCGTGCAGGAAGGCGTCCGCATCTCGATGTCCCGCACCGTCAGCTTCGAGCCTTCGCTGGACGCGCCCTCGCCGCCGGTGCACTTCATGGTCGAGAGCGGCGAGGGTTGGGCCAGCGGCCAGAAGGTCAGCAACCGCGCCTTCCCCGCGGCCACCGACTACTTCGGTATGATCTTCCACGGTTACACCGTCACCCACGTAGACAGCCTCGCCCACTTCTTCTGGAACGGCAAGACCTACAACGGCAAGCCCGCCCACCTCGTCTCCACCAGCCTCGGCGCAACCTTCGGCTCGGTGGAAGAGGCCAAGGAAGGCATCATCTCCCGCGCCGTGCTGGTCGACGTTCCGATGATCAAGGGCATCGACTGGATCGATCGGGGCGAAGGCGTCATGATCGACGACATCCTCGCCGCCGAGGAACGCTGCGGCTTCAAGGTGGAGGAAGGCGACGTCCTGCTCATTCGCACCGGCCAGCTCCACCGTCGCAATGTCGAGGGCCCGTGGTCCCGCGAGGCCGGCTCCGCCGCCTGCCAGGCATCCTGCCTGCCACTGTTCTACGAGCGCGGCATCGCCATGCTCGGCACCGATACCGGCAACGACGTCAATCCGCCCCAGTACGATAAGGTTCCCAGCCCCATCCACCAGGTCGGCATCACGGCCATGGGCATCTGGATCCTCGACAACGCCAACCTCGAGGAGGTTGCCGTGGCCTGCCGCGAGCGCAACCGCTGGGAGTTCATGATATCCATCGGCCCGCTGCGGCTGCACAACACGACCGGATCTCCGGTCAATCCCATCGCGATATTCTAGCGACCCCAAAGTCCCCTCCCTCGAGAGGGGACTCTTGTTAAGGAGGCAGGAAATTGCCGAACTATGTCTATGTCGCCGCTCAGGACGACAACAAGGTTGGAATCTTCACCATGGACGCCGACACCGGCGCGTTGACCCACCAGGCCGACGCCGCCATGCCCGGAGGCCCGTCGTTGCTGGCCATCAGCCCCGACAAGGGCACTCTGTACGTGAGCCATCGCGAGTCGCTCGCGCTCTCCAGCCATCGCATTGACCCGGCGACCGGCGGACTTACCCAGACCGGCTCAGTGGACGTGGAGGACTGGCCTGCCTACATCGCCACCGACCGCACCGGCCGCCACCTGACGGTGGCCTTCTACGGTGGCGCGCGCGCCGGGGTCTACCCCATCGGCGCCGACGGCGAGCTGGGAGGTGCGCACAGCGAGTTGGTGACCACCGTCGAAGGTGCACACTCCATCCTCACCGACCGCTCCAACCGCTTCGCCTACGTGCCGCACATTGCCTACGTACAGGACAACGTACTCGAGCCGCCCAAGAACATCCCCGGCCCCAACGTGATCTACCAGTTCCGTTTCGACGCCGACACGGGCCGCCTCACGCCCAACGACCCGCTGGTGGTGGAGATGAACGGCTTCTTGGGCCCGCGCCACTACTGCTACCACCCGTCCCTGGACGTGGTCTACTTCTCCGACGAGCAGGGCAGCAGCGTCACCGCCTACAACATCGACGCCGAAGGCCGGCTGTCCGCCTTCCAGACCATCTCCACGCTGCCCGAGGGCCACACTGAGCGCAACACCTGCTCGCAGATACAGATCACCGCTGACGGCAGCCTGCTGTTCGTACCCAACCGGGGCCACAACAGCATAGCCAGCTTCACCGTGGACGCGGGGACTGGCGCCCTGACCGCTGCGGGCCGCGCCTCCACCGAGTCGGTGCCCAGCGCCTTCAGCCTCGACCCACAGGGAAAATTCGTCTTCGGCGCAGGCTCCGCCACCGGACGCCTCTCCTCCCACAGCATCCACCGCGCAACCGGCGAGATGACGCCCCTCGCCACCTACGACGTAGGTGCGCGCCCCATGTGGGTCCTCACCACAACACTCGGCGAGTAACCTCCGAATCCCAAGCTACGCCTGGCAAGTTGAGAGCCGCTCATCCGAGTCTGTCGGGTGATGAGCGGCTCTCAAGCGTTCTTGACTTCCTGCGTCGTGCAGGTTAAGCAAGAAGCCAGCCATCGCCCGCGTCGCAACGTTGCGCGACAGGCATCGCCCGCGTCGTAACGTTGTGCGACAGGATGCTCCCGTTATCCCCGTCGCGCCAGTCGCCGCAGCAACGCCCCCATTCGCCCGCCCTGCAGCTTCTCCGACAGGACTCGCAGCGCCAGTTGTTGCGTCGCCATCGAGTACGTCGGGTAAACGTGAATCGAGCGCGCTAGGTCGCCCAGCTTGATTCCCCTCTCGATGGCCAGCGTCCACTCGTGAATCATCTCCCCCGCACGTGGCGCCACGACAGTCGCCCCGAGAATCGCGCCGCTGCGTTGGTGCACTGCCTTCACGAAACCGTCCGCCTCGCCGTCGGTAAGCGCACGGTCCACCTCGCCCAGCGGCCACCGCGACACCAGCGTCTTGTCGCCGACCCGTTCCCGCGCTTCCGCCTCCGTGAGCCCGGCCTGCGCGACTTCCGGGTCAGTGAACGTCGCCCGCGCTACATGCTGCCGAACCGCCTCAGTATTCATCGGCAGGAAGGCGTTTCGCACCGCCATGAACCCCTGCCACCCGGCGTAGTGCGTGAACTGCGGCCCCCCGGTGACGTCGCCCGCCGCGTAGATGCCCTTCGCGGTCGTCCGCAGATACCGGTCCACCCTGATGCCGTACGGGCCGTGTGCCACCCCTGCAGCGTGCAGCCCCAGCCCCTCGACGTTGGCCCGCCGTCCCACCGCCACCAGCAGCCCTTCGGACTCGACTGTTCCCCCGTTTCCCAGCTCGACTCGAACCCCACAGCCGCCTTCACGCACCGGAGCAATGCCCCCCACCGCCTCGCCGGTCAGCACTCGAACACCCTCGTCGGCGAACCTTCCTGCGACCACCGCCGATGCCTCCGGGTCCTCCTGCGGCAGAACGCGGCCCGCGGCCTCAATCAGCGTCACGTCCGCCCCCAGTCTCGCGAAAGCCTGCGCCAGCTCGCACCCGACGGCTCCGGCTCCCACGACCGCCAGCGACGACGGCAGCACTTCCGTGTCCCACACCGTTTCGTAGGTGTGAAACTCGACGTCGGTCAGACCGGAGATTGCCGGAACGATGGGAGAAGCCCCCGTGCAGACCAAGAAGCGGCGCGCGGTCAGCGTCCGCCCTTCAACAGATACGCTGCCAGGACCGGTGAAGCAGGCATCCCCCTCGACGACGTCAATGCCTTCCCCTGTCAGTGTATCGGGAGACTCCGTGTCGTAGATGTGGCGTATCACGGAGCGGATGCGCTCCATCACTCCACGGAGATCCACGTCCGGTACAACATCAGACAGCCCGAACCTGCTGGCATTCCGCATGGAATGGGCCACCCCGGCCGCCTTCAGCAGCGCCTTGCTGGGAATGCAGCCCGTCCAAGTACAGTCGCCGCCAACCCGGGAACGCTCGACAATCGCTACCGACAGCCCCAGCGACCGGGCGAACCGCACCGCCGTCAGTCCCGCCGACCCGGCACCGATGACGATCAGGTCGTAGTCGGCCTTCATCGACTGCGCGGCGTCGGGGATGCCGCCGTTTCAGGCGAGAGAGGCAATTGCAGTGGACGCCTTATGGGTAATTCGGCGGCGAAGCTTTCAGTCCGGCGACCTGTTCGCACCGCAGTGCCGCTCCCAGCAGCCTGCCTTCCTGGCCCATGGGTGCCGCAAACTGCACCGCCATCGGCATCCCCAGGTTGCTCAATCCCGTGGGAACCACGACCGTTGGCAGTCCGGCGGCGGTCCAGGGAGATTGGAACGCGGCGTCGCCGGTGGTGTTCAGGTCCTTGGGCGCGGGCGATGGAGTGGCCGGCGTCATCAGGATGTCCACCTGCTTCGCCAACGCGCTCATATCTTCACGGAACTGACGCCTCAGCTTTAGCGCCTTCAGGTAGGTTGCTGTTGGTGTGATCAGCCCCATCTCGATGCCCGACCGGACGCGCGGCCCGTAGTCGGCGGCCCGGGTGCGGTGGTTCTCTACGTGGAAGCCGGCGCACTCCACGTTCATCACAATCCGCTGCATGCTGTGGGCGTGCTCGAAGCTCTCCGGCAGCGGCACCTCTATCACCTCGGCGCCCGCTCCCGCCAGCTTCTGCGCCACCGACTCCGTGTGGGCCCATACCTCGTGCGTGGCATAGTCCTCGAAGTACTGGCGTATAAGCCCGATGCGTGGCGGGGCACCGCCCGCTGCCGCGTTCATCTGCTGCGTGAAGTCCGGCACCGGCTGTCGCAGGCTGCCCGGGTCATTGTCGTCCCCGCCGCTGAGCACCGTCAGCATCAGGGCCGCGTCGGCCACCGTGCGAGTCAGGATGCCGACGTGGTCCAGCGACCAGCTCACCGGCACCACGCCGTAACGGCTGATGCGCCCGTACGTCGGCTTCAGCCCCACGATCCCGTTGTACGCTGCCGGGCGGCACGTCGACCCGCCCGTCTGCGAACCCAGCGCCGCCGGCACCATTCGCGCCGCCACCGCCGCCGATGAGCCGCTGCTCGACCCGCCCGGCGTGTGCTCCAGGTTCCACGGATTCCGGGTCGGAGATGGGTCCGAAGTGGCGAACTCGGTGGTTACCGCCTTGCCCAGGATGACCCCGCCCGCGGCCTTGATCTTGGCCACCGATGTCGCGTCGTATTCCGGTACGAAATCGGAATACACCTTCGACCCGCAGGCGGTCAGCATTCCGGCGGTGTAGAAGATATCCTTCAGGCCCACCGGCACACCGTGCAGCGGCCCAAGCTCGCCGCCCCAGTCAGCGGCGAACTCCTTTTGGCGCGCGGCGTCCCGCACCCCATCGGGATCGATAGTCACCCACGCGCGAAGTTCGCCGTTAAGGGCGTCTATGCGCGCCAGCAGCGACTCCACCAGCTCAAGGGGAGAAAGTTTCCCTTCTTTGATCTCGGTCACCGCTTCGGTTACCGAGAGTTCGTAAGGCTCGGCCATATATCAACCTCGGTTCGGCGGAGCGCAACGCGGCGAACCGCTGCATTTCCGGCCGCAATATTTCCGGTGCGCAAAATTTCTAACGAGCAATATTCCCAGCGCGCAATATTTCTAGCGGAGGTCAGCCCTGCAGCAGCGGCTCCAGGTCCGGCGGAGTTTCCGCCTGTTCCACGGCTGCTATCTGCCCCGCGGTGGTGTGCAGCGCTTCTTCCAGTTCGGCAGCCCTTTCTTCGCCGAACTCCGCCGCTGCCCTCCGTTTCAGTTCCAGGTAAATGGCTTCTTGATTGGAACTCTGTGTCATATTTGCTCCGTGTCAAGCAGGAAGCGCTCCAGCGGCGTGAGCTGGAGTCGACATAAGATATCGTGATTCTAAGTCCGCCGTGACAGCCGGTCAATGTAACCGGGCGCGGCTTTCAGCTCATTTGCTGAGAGGCGGCGAGACTTGTGCGGCCATTTTGTCAGGCGTAGGCAAACCCAAGGGCCGCTATTGATATAATCCCCAAGAACTTTGAGTCTCAAAATCAGGAGCGTGTTATGGCTGACGACCTGTCCGGCATACTCGAATCCCCCGAGCACAACCACCTCGCCGAAGTCGGCGGCAACACCGAGGGCCCGCTGTGGCACCCCGACGGCTACCTGACCTTCGTTTCCCTGACCGAGAGCCGCCTCTATCGATGGGACGAGGCGAACGGCGTGTCCGTTATCCGCGAAAACACCGGCGAGGGCAACGGTTGCACCTTCGACCGTGAGGGCCGCCTGTTAATGTGCGAAGGCGCAGACCACCGCCGCATCACCCGTATGGATGCCGACGGCGCGGTCACCGCCATCGCGGAGCGGTGGCAGGGAAAGCGGTTGCACAAGCCCAACGACGTGGTGACCCGCTCCGACGGCAGCATCTACTTCACCGACCCGTCCCTTCGTCTGGAGCCCGAGCTGCGCGAGTACGATGCCGCCGGCGTGTTCCGCATCGCCCCCGACGGCGAGGTGCACATGGCCACAGATGGCTGCGAATACCCCAACGGACTCGCCTTCTCTCCCGACGAGTCGGTGCTCTACGTCGCCATCAGCCGCGTCAGCCTCGACTGCATCGGCGAAGAGGAGCGTGGCGAGGTCTGCACCCACCGCAAGATACGCGCCTTCGACGTCGCTCCCGATGGCTCCCTCAGCAACAACCGCGTCTTCGCCGACATGAGCTCCGCCGAACCCGGAGTCCCCGATGGCATGAAGGTCGACGCGGCTGGCCGCGTGTTCTGCACCGGTTCCGGCGGCATCTGGGTCTTCGAGCCCGACGGCTCCCACGTCGGCGTCATTCGCGGGCCCGAAGTGCCCCGTAACATTGCCTTCGGCGGCCCCGACTACCGCACCGTCTACACCACCCCGGGCCGGTCGATATACAGCTTCCGCGTCACCACCCCGGGCATCAAGCCGTAGGCTCCCTTGCCGTCAAGCGTCGCGTATCGTACAATTGTTCTGTAATGGAACGCCCTGAACACCCAAAACACTCCGTCGCAAATAAAGGCCAAATTGATACTAACGTTACGCAATGTTACAGAATGTTACACCTCCACGAGAGACCACTCGGATAATGAGACCGGAGTCCCGACTTGAGTTCCCTCATGGGCAAGGGATTTTGGCTTATCCCATCTCCTCGAAGGAGAGGGTTCGGGTGAGGGCGAAAATCCCAAGCCGAACACGCCTGATCGGCCATACCACCTGGATGGGAATCCTGCCCTTCCGGTCAAGGCAGTCGCGTTTAAAACGCCGGAGGCCTTGTGACCTGTCATTCCCGCGTAGGCGGGAATCCAAACCCCCGTCTACCCTCGCACCCAGAACCCAGTGAAGCACTGTCAATTCCACCTCCACGGCCATTCCGGCCCAATTTATGTGCTGAGAAACAAAACGCGATTGCCCTGCCCTTCCAATCAAGGCAGTCGCGTTTTAAACGCCGGAGGTCTTTTGCCCCGTCATTCCCGCGTAGGCGGGAATCCAAACCCCCGTCTACCCTCGCAATTAGAACCCAGGGAAGCACTGTCAATTCCACCTCCACGGCCATTCCGGCCCAATTTGTTTGCTAAGAAACAAAACGCGCGAGCCCTGCCCTTCCAGTCCAGTGGGTGGAGAACTGCCGCCTCACCCTGTATCATTGGCGGCAATCTGAATCAGCTATCAGGAGAACAATAGTGACATCGAGCAACGTTGTAGGTTCCGGAGATTACAGCTACGAAATGAACCCCGATTGGGCCAAGTTGCCCGAGGGTTGGGAGATGCCCAGCGCGGCGGTGTACGGTGACTCCAATGACCGGGTCTACGCCTTCAACCGCGATCCAGAGCATCCCGTCTGCATCTTCGACAAGGACGGCAATTTCGTTTCCGCCTGGGGCGCCGGCCTGATATCCTTCGCCCACTCCATCCTGCTGGACAGCAACGACAATGTCTGGCTGATTGACCGGAACACCCACGAGGTCCACAAGTACACTGGCGACGGCCAGCACATCATGACCATCGGCCAGAAGGGCGTGCGCTCCGACACTGGCGTCGACCCCGATGACTACAGCTCCACGGCCTTCCAGTCGGTGACCCACGGCGGCCCCCCATTCAACATGCCCGCCGGAATTGCCCTGAACGACGAGGGCCAGATCTTCATTGCCGACGGCTACGCCAACGCCCGCGTCCACAAGTTCACCCCCGATGGACAGCTCATCAAGTCCTGGGGCGAGCCCGGCGACGGCCCCGGACAGTTCCGCCTCCCCCACGGCATCTGGATTGACCGCCAGGGACAGGTGCTGGTGGCCGACCGCGAGAACGACCGGGTGCAGGTGTTCACCCAGGAGGGCGAGTACATCACCACCTGGCCCAGCAAGCTCATCGGCCCGGCCCTTTTCTACATCGACTCCGACGATGTGGTGTACATCCCGGAGCACAACGGTGGGCTGTTCAGCGTACTGTCTCCCGACGGTGAGATCAT
The DNA here is from genome assembly GCA_965261355.1 of Dehalococcoidia bacterium. Taxonomy (GTDB): domain Bacteria; phylum Chloroflexota; class Dehalococcoidia; order Lucifugimonadales; family UBA3495; genus VXOI01. The sequence continues at coordinate 3,325,767 of OZ253464.1, forward strand.
CACCCAGTGGGGTTCCGAGCTGCACCGCTCCTGCCACGGAGTGTGGGCCGACTCCAGCAAGGACCTCTACTTCGTCATGCCCGGCGAGTGGGGCCGCAGCCGCCGCGTGGTCAAGTTCCACCGCCGCTAGACCCAGCCGTCAGTACCGGGACGAAGGGCGCGCGGGGGACTTGCGAGTCAATCGCGCCCTTTGCTATCATAAAAGCCTGTTGTGGGGCTGTAGCTCAATCGGGAGAGCGCTTCAATGGCATTGAAGAGGTAGAGGGTTCGATCCCCTCCAGCTCCACCATCCCCCCTCCTCATCATATTTGCACCTCTTTGTACCTCCTACCTAAAAGTTCGCCATTCGGTACGTGTAGGCCCGGCCAACAGCACCAAGCCCACTACCGAGCACACCGAACCGCATCGTCTGCCGTCGATGGAGCTTCTGACCCAGCGATATTGCGGAGCGTGCCATGAGAATCCCCATTACTATGTGCCACGGAATCCGGCACACCGCCGCTGGCGCCCTCCGACATCCCCTGACCGAGGAACGCTTCGACACCCTCATGGGCATCGCCGCCGAGATGGGGTTCAAGTCGATCAACTACGACCAGCTGGCCGCGTGGCGTGAAGGGTCAGGCTCACTGCCGGAACGGCCCATCATGATCGATTTCGACCACCCTGTCGTCTCAATGCGCCGGGAAGTATTCCAGACGCTGGAGCGGTACGGGTTCAAGGGCAACCTGTTCATCTACACCTCGCCCTATGACCCGGAGTATCCCCGGCCGCTGGCGCTGGCCCAGGTGCCGGAGCACATGCCCTGGTCGGAAATACGCGAGCTAAGGGAACTTGGCTGGCACATCGGCGCGCACACCGTGAGCCACCCCAACCTCTCCAACCTTGCCGCCGAGGACGCGGACGGCGAGGTGATACGTGAGGAACTGGACCGGTGCAACCGTGTGATCGAGGAGAACATGGGCTTCGTCCCGCAGGACTTCGCCTTCACCGGCACCAGCTGGAGCAGCGCTGCCGAGGCCGAGGTCAGGAAGAGGTACCGCTTCGGCCGGCTGTGGGTAGTGGGGTCGGAGTACGAGGCCGACGGCAGGCCCATTCGCTATGCTGAGCTGGCCGGTTCGGCGGCGGAACCTGATGAGGCCGACGGTGGCCCGCCCAACAGCACCAGGTACATTACCGAGCACACAGACCCGCATCGTCTGCCGTCGATGGAGCTTCAGGCCCTGATCAACGACCCTGTCACCTTCCGCTCTTACTTGGAGGGAGCGACTGACGACTAGGAAGGTGATTTCCCCTGTAACGCCAAGTCGCGTTTAAGCCGTGACGCGCGGACGATTCAGCCTCGCCAGCCAGGTGGGACGCGCACTGCTGTTGGTCTACGAAGGGAATGCTGCTGCAGGTTGACGGAAGCCACCTCCGCTGGCTGGGAGAAAGGGGTCCCAGGTTACCCTTGCTGCTGACTGTCGATGACGCCACCGGCACCGTGCCCGCTGCCATTTTCTGAGGCGAGAAGGCCACTACGAGCTACTTCCTGCTCGTGAACAGGCTGATCCAGCAGCGTGACATACCCCTGACCATATACAGCGACTGTCATCAGGTCTTCATATTCACTGGCGACTCCGCCCTTACCCGGCAGGGCCGTCCCAGTTCGCCAGGGCCAAGGAGGAACTGGTGATCCGGCAAATCTTTGCCCGATCGCCCAGGCAAAGGGCCGGGTGGAGCGTGCCGCCGGAACATTCCGGGACCGGCCGGTAACCGGACTTCGTCTGGCCGGCGCCACCATCGCCGAGGCCAACTTGATCCTGGACGGCTTTACTCCCGCGTTCGGGAGAAGACCCCTGCCTTGGGTAAATGCCGACCGTTTGGGAAGACCAAGGCAGGATTGCCATTGGTTCCGTCGCATTAGCTTTTTGGACTATTGTGGTATATTATGAATTCTCAAGTATGAATGGTGAAACATGAATTCATTTTCACTTACAAGTTCTTTAAGAAAATCGGTTGATAGGACTTTCTAACATGCCGGGGTGGGACTTCATTACTAACCACGGCGGTGTGCTGGCGACCGTGTTCCGGCAACCGAGGATCACCGCTAGAGAGATTTCGCAGCAACTGGGGATTACCGAAAGGGCCGTGCTGAAGATCGTCGGCGACTTGGAAGATGCGGGGTATATAACCAGGTCCCGACAAGGGCGAACCAATACTTACAGGGTGAACCAAGACCGACCCCTACATGGACCGATCTTGAAGGACATAGCCGTAGGAGACTTGCTGAGTATCCTCACGCTTGGTCCCGTGGAGATTGGAACAGATAGCTAATATCACGACGCCCTAAAATTCCAGGAAGTTCACATAAGGATGGTAGTCCATGAATTTAATGTTCTGGAAAGCTCCAAAGCCCCGGGTGGTGACTCAGGCAATCAACCGGCACTTGAACTCCGAGTTTGGTATGGGGTCTGAATTACTGGCTAAACTCCGGATGTTGGAAAAGAACGGGAAATTCTCTGATCGAAAGGTGAGGATGGTCAGAGTGTTCGATCCTGAACTTGTCTCCGCCAGCGCGGGGTCCAAGCTGAAATTCGAAGACCTCAAGGGGACCGCAAATGAGGGGGCTCTTCGATTTGAAGGGCGCTTCGAAAAGGACGGGTCGCTCTTCATGTCTGACCGGCGGCCAAGGGTGGCCAGCGCAGCCGCCGAGGCCCTCTAGACCGACCCCCTCTAGAGGGTACCGGTGCCAGGATTGCCGGGACCCATCTGTCGGCCCACGCCAGCGTGCCCAGGATCAGTGCCGACAAGAGGCGGTCCTCCAAGGACCGGACCCGGACCATGAGGATGAAGAAGCAGCGTGCCCCAGACCCGTGGCACGCTGAAGTTTGACCGGCAAGCGAGGGGCACTGGCATCGGGTAAGAGACAACTACATCACCAGGTCGCGCAATTACCATCACCGAACGGAACATGGACAAGGTCAGGGAAATCCTGCTAGACGGAGCCCGAAAGAACTTTCCGGCCGAGGTCCGGCCCAGGACGCCATCGTCGCGGTTCTGCTGAACGCAGAGAACGAGGAGTGCCTAAGCCTCGAACTCCTGTTCACCGCAGTTGATCCCGTCCAGGACGGCAACCTGATGAACATCCTGTTCAGGGTCATCGACGAGCCCATCCCCGTCCCCTGCATCGCCCCACGCACCCTGGTGAACTACATCGACGTGAACGCCCCAACCTGGCATCAACACCAGAAGAGACCGGTAAGCCACCGACCGCAGCATGATCGACCCCGAGGACTTATCGTTACCTGTCACAGGCTGGTACCCGGCGGCAGCAGGTCCACCGTCCTGCGAAGCGGACATAACGGGGGCAATCAGCACCGGCCTACTACACCCTCTTCCACATCCTGCCGCCTCCAACTCCCAACTCACCGCCGGCCAGCCGCAATCGGCACTCTCCATCCACACTTGGGACAGGGTCTACCGGCGAAGACAACCAGGCACGTCCCTGGCCGCCCTGGAACCCGCGCAGCGGCTGCATCCCACAGGACGCCATGGCCCCTTCAGTGCGGACACGCCGCTGCCGTCAGTGACCGACAGGGCCGCGCTCAGCTCACCGGGGCCGCCCATCGCCTCCACCACGCAGAACCGCGCACCTCCCGGTCCCCCGGCCCCATCCCCAAGGCCGTCGCCGCCAGGGCGAACTCAGCATCGCTCAGACACGAAGTCCCCACGGACGCCGCCGCTAGGCTCCGGGCCATCACGGCGTGCTCATCCCCGACAGGGCCGGCGCCCATGACCGAACGCAAATCCAGGCCCGCGGTCCCCTCGCGGATGCAGTCCTAGGTCTCCGGTTCGAGCCGTTCTAGGCCCGTCAAGCTCCCCAAGTAGAACCGCAACAATGTCTCGTTGTTCATGCACGCAACCACCCGGGCCTGCTGACCCGAGGTTGCCAAATGCGGCGTCAACAGCAGAAGCCGCACCTCCTGGCCACTGCCCACGCAAGCCAGTTCCTCCGGGGACATGCCTCCCAAAAAGATCCGAAGCACCGTCTCATCGCTAATGCACTGCATCATCCGGGTCTGCTGGCCCGGCGTGGCAAGATGGTGAGTCGCCAGGAGCGGCCGCAGGTCCACACCGCCGCCCTCACCCCCGATGCAGGCCAATTCCTCCGGAGGCAGGAACCCCTCCGCTGCCGCGAGCTCCATCATACGGAGCGGAGCCAGGCCAGGCCGGAGCTCCGGAGCGGCCGTGACCGCGGGAATCACGAAAGGCGCAGGCAGCTCCGTCACCTCCAGCGTAGGTTCGAACCCGCCGCGTGCAGCCACAGCGGAGCCAAGCAAAAGCAGTGACCACTTCCACAGAATCCGGTCCGGAATAGAGCTGAGGATTCCGGGAACTCCGCTTGATAAATGCGACTGTAGACAGCGCTTTGGCTGACCAATAGTATCCTGACACCGAGAAACGTCCGAACCTTTCCCGCGCCGGTCCTGTTGTCGTCCGATTGCGCCGGTCGTCGTCTTTGGCTTAAAGTGTGGTCGCTATGCCGATGGAATCTTGGGAATTCGAAGGTTGGGAAGCCGCCCTGGAATACTATTTCCGGGAAGGGCTCACCGACGGGCTGCCTGTTGTTCCGCCCACTCCGGAACAAGTGCAGGCCCTGTTGGACTACTGCGGACTGTCCCCGGACGATGTCCTGGGAACCGAAGGCATCCGGCACAAGAGCTTCCCTGCCGCGAAAGTGGCGGTCAGCGCTGTGATGGCCGGCTGTCTGCCGGAACACTTCCCGGTGGTCGTGGCAGCGGTGTCCGCGGTCAGCGACCGTGCCTACAACTTTCACGCCAGCAGCACCTCGACCAACGGCATCGCCAACCTTGTGATGGTCAGTGGCCCTTACGCCTCCCGCATCGGCATGAATCACGGTGTCAACCTCTTCGGCAATGGGAACCGCGCCAACGCTGCCATCGGCAGGGCCGTCAACCTAATCAAGGCCAACTTCTACGGCTCCGTTTCCCAGGAGATGGACAAGAGCACCTTCGGTCATTCCGGTAAGTACAGCTTCTGCTTCGCCGAGGATTCGGAAACCAGCCCTGGACCTCCCTGGCTGAATCGAAGGGTTTTCGCCCCGGCTCCAGCGTCGTTACGATGGTCGCCGCCAACGCCCCGTTGCAGTTGGAGACCCACGGCGACCGCGACCCGGAAGGCTTCCTCACGGCTGCCGCTCACGCCATGCTGGGGTTCGGGCCGAGGCTGTCCGAAGTTGTGCTGGTCATCAGTCAGGAGCTAATGGCCTACGTCGCGGCCTCCGGCTGGAGCCGCACCCAGGTGGCCGAGTTCCTGCACGAGAAAACCCTGCGCACCGCCGGTGAGTGGGACCTGTGGCGCCGCATCGACACGCTTCCCCCGGACGCGGACCGGGAATCGTTGGTAGGTTGCGTCGCCGGCCCCGACCGGATAACCGTCGTCCCTGCGGGCGGCGATGCCGGCGAATTTATGGCTCTTATCACGTCCTGGGGCAGCAGCCGTTCCGTGACCAGGGAAATAACCGTACCCACCTGAGGAGGTGGAACACCTATGACAAGCATCTACACCCTCGACCCCAGGGACTCGGCTGAGGCGTCTCCGGCTGCGTTGGCCTTGCGTCCCGCCAGCCTGGACGGCAAGACCCTTGGGCTGCTTTCCAACAACAAGCCCCACTCCGAGGATCTGCTGCGGATGGTGGCAGGCATAGTTGGCGAAAGATATTCACTGGCCGGAGTCGTGGAATACAACAAGGGAGGCCACCAGTGGCCTGCCGAGCGTTCCGACCTAGAGGACTTGGCCAGCCGCTGCGACGTGATGATTCACGCCACCGCTGAATGAGGGTCCTGCACGTCTTGCAGTGTGCACGACGCAATGGAGATGGAACTTCTCGGTGTGGCCTCCACGGTGCTGACGACTCGGCCCTTCGTCAGCCAGGCCCGCGCCATGGCCCGCCTGCGTGGCGACGCCGACTACGGGCTTGCCATCATCGACCACCCTATCGTCACTCTGACCCCGCAAGAGTTGGTGGACCGGGCCGCTGTAGCCGCTCCACAGGCGATCAGCCATCTGCTGGATCGGTAGCACATCGCGGGCCCATGGCTCGTGGCGGGAATGCGTTCGCCCTCGGTGGCGCTTGGATCCCCGGCATAGTTGGCAGATGGATCTTTGAGGGAGACCAGGTATGAAATTCGGCATCTATAGTTCCATCGCCGACCCGCCTCGCGGAGAGCGGCTTGATCTGCGGATCGACGAGGTCATCGCCGAGGCAAAGCTGGCGGAGGAAGTGGGTTTCGACTCCTGCTTCTTCGGTGAGCACCACTAGAAGCCTGGCCGGAAACCCCGATTCTGCCCAAGCCGTCGTTTTCTTAACGTCGATTATCGATGAAATAGTGGGTGTTGCAATGTATTATATGCACTACCACACGGTATAAGACTGGAATGCGTCTGCTTTGCGTAGCGCAAAACCCGGCCAATGGCTTTCCGGCCAGACTTCTAGGACAAGGACGGATTCCTGCCGTCTCCACTCATTGTGGCCACGGCGGTGGCCGCCCGCACCACCACCCTGAACGTGGGCACGTCGGTGATACTGCTTCCACTGTACAATCCGGTGCACCTGGCTGAGGACGTGATCACCCTCGACCTGGTCTCCAAGGGAAGGATCATCCTCGGCGTGGGCCTGGGATACCAGGATGCTGACTTCCGCGCCTTTGAGGTGCCGATCCGACAGCGGGTGGGCCGCTTCGAGGAAAGCGTGGAAATCATCCGCCACTGCTGGAGCGGAGAGCCCTTCTCCTTCCACGGCGAGTACCATCAGCTGGAAAACTTGCACATCACTCCCAGTCCCTACCAGGACCCTGCGCCTCCGCTGTGGATCGGCGCAGGCACACCGCGCGGCGCGCGCCGCGCGGGCCGGATGGCCGACGGCTTCGTGGCAACACCCAGCATCGACCTCGCCAGCGCCTTGGATCTGTCCGACATCTACCGCGAGACCGCCTTGCAGTATGACCGTGAGCCAACCGTGGTCCTTATGCGGGACGCCTGGGTGGCCGACACTCGCGCCGAGGCCGAGCGTGTCTACGGTCCAGAGGTCATTACCGCCTACAAGTACTACTGGCGCAACGGCCTGTCCGACTTTCGCAGCTTCAGGTCGGAGGACGAGATAACCCTGGACAATCTGACATCGGACCGCCTGATTCTTGGTGACCCCGAGGAATGCGCGGCAGAGTTCCAACGCTGGGGCGAGGCGGTGGGCGCCGAATACTTCCTGCTGCGACTGCGCCACGCCCACTCAGGAGGCCCGCCCCACGAGAAGATAATGGACGCCATCCGGCTGTTCGGCGAAGAGGTAATCCCCGCCTGCGGTTAGCGCGTGCAATCCCCGTCTGGCAGTTGGGGGCACCCAAAGAATTAGAGGCCGTGTCATCGCACGGCCTCTTTCTCATCGGGTGAGCGTCTGCCTGCGGACTTCCGCTGCTACCAGGACTTTACGACCGGCAGCACCTCTTCCGCGAACAGCTTCAGGCTCCGTTCCGCGACGTCGAGGGGAATCCCGCCGAAGCGGAAGGACACGTTCCACTCGAACTCACCCAGCAGGTCCCGCCGCTCCTCCAGCCCGCGCAGGATCTTCTCCGGAGTGCCCCAGCTCGCCGCTTTCATGAACCCCTCGACCGCTCCCTCCAGGCCTGCTGAACGGGCGATTTCGGCCTTCTGCTGGTAGGCGTTGTACCCCTTCACCTCGCTGAAGTGGTCGCTGAGGAACTCGTAGTGATGGAAGTTGCTCTCAACAAACTTGCCCTGGTACTGCCACGCCTCCGCTTCCGTCTGCTCCAGGTCCGAGCCGCACACCACGAACTCCGTCAGCATCAGGGTCGGCGGCTCCGTTCCGTGGAACTCCCGGTGCAGCTCCCGGCCGCGCTCGATACCCGGCATCCGCATCTCCCACGGCCGGTCAGCGAACATCACGATGTGTGCCCCCAGCTTCGCCGCCGACATTACCGACTCGTCGCTGGCGGCCACGGCGTAGATGCGCCCGTCGAAGGAGTGCTGCGGCCGCGGACGGATCTCGATTCGGGGCTGCTTGTAGTAGGGCCCGTCGCCCTCGATGAAACCGGTCTTCAGGGCTTCGACAATCATAGGCGCAGCCTCGTCGAATCGGTCCCGCGACTCGTTCATGTCGATGCCGAAGGCCTCGAACTCGCGCCGCGCTAGCCCTCGCCCGAACCCCAGCCGCAAACGCCCGCCGCTCAGCATGTCCAGCACCGCCGCGTTCTCCGCCACCCGCAGCGGCTCGTGCCACGGCAGGATCACCGCCGCCGTTCCCACGTCTATGTTTGGATGCTTGGCCGCTATATGGGTCATCAGTTGCAGGTTGTCCGGCACGAACGAATAGTCGTTGAAGTGGTGCTCCGCCGACCAGACGCTGTCGAACCCGTAGTCTGCGGCGATTTCAACGAGTCGCAGTTCCTCTTCCCACATCTGGGCGTCCGTGCCCTCGTCCCAGCCGTAGCTGGTCATGACCAGCATCAGTCCGACATCCATGAATCTACTCCTTCAAAATAGCGCAATGTTCATAGGCCCACCGGCTGGCGTACGTCAGAAGCTCGGTTTGGTGGGGAATGGCGTCAGCTGCAGTTCGTGGGTCCAGCAGGACCTGTCCTGGGTGTGCAGGTAGTAGAAGGCTTCGGCTATCTTCACTGGATTCATCAGCAAATCTGGATTCTGCTGCGCGTGCGGCAGAAGGTGAGTGCCCGGCGAGTCGATCATGCCGTCGATCACCACGTTGGCGATGTGCACCCCGTGCTCCGAATACTCCTCGGTCAGCGCCTGAGCAAACCCCCGCATCAGCACCCGCGGGTAGTACAGCGACTGCCCCGTGTAACGCTTCCTTCCCCGCAAAGAGAAGTTGTTGTTGGATATCAGGATGCTTCCCTCGCCTCGTTCCCGCATCGAAGGCAGCACCTCTTTGGCCACCAGGAACGGCCCGCTGCTGGCGATGTGCTGCGCGGTCTCGTACATCTCGAAGGGGATGTTCTCCATGAGTTCCATTTCCGGCGGCAGGTCCCGGCCCTCCAGGTACCCCGCGTTGTAGACCAGCACCTCCGGGTTGCCGGCCTCCTCCCGGATGCGGGCAAACGCTTCCGAAATGGACTCGCGGGACGACAGGTCCAACTCCACGATCATCGCGTCGTCGCCCTGCTCTCTGATCGCTGCTTCCAGCGGCGCCGCGTTGGCGGTGTTGCGGGTGGTCAGCACCGTGTAGAAGCCCTCTTGCGCGAACTTCAGCGAAATCGCCCCTCCGACGCCCCAGCGGACCCCCACCGGCAGCTCGCTGTCGTCTATGTCCCCGCCGTGGACCAGGTGGGTGTTGCGCCCGTCCGACTGCCACTTCGACGTCGCCCCTATAACCACGGCGACCGGTTTTCCTGCTGAATTCATTTCCCGCACCTTTCGTACAGATGTAGACTCCTCGCCCAACCGGAAAACTTGACATAGTAAGGCGTCTTCAGAGTCCGTCACGCATCATACCCCAACATCGCCTCATTGTGGATTCGCAGTCCCACACCGCCAGGGCAATCGCGTCTTATGACTCAGCACACAAATCGGGCCGGAGTGGCGGTGCAGGTAGGGGTGGCAGTGCCTCCTTCGGTTCTGGGTGCCCGGGGAGACGGGGGTTTGGATTCCCGCCTGCGCGGGAAAGACGGGGTACGCGGCCTCCGGCGTTTGAGACGGGACTGCCCTGCCGGTCAGTCCCGGGGGCGGGCGTCCCAGTGCAGGGCGGCGCGGACTAGGCCGGCGTTGGAGGCCCGAGGCAACAGGGATTCGAGGAAGCCGCGAGGCTCGGGGCAGCGGTTTTCGTCGACGCAGCTCCGTATGTATCTCTGAAAGTCAATGAAGGCAGCGTTGCGAATACCGGCTTCACGCACCTTCGCGACCGCCTGGAAGGGGTCGGGCAGGGGTTTGCCGTCGGCGTGGTCGGCGGTCCACCCCTGGCAGAGGCGCTCGGCGACGCGGCGTGCGCGGACTACGGAGAGGGCGAGGGCAAAACGACGCTGGAGGGTTCTGACGCGGCTCCTTATCTGAGCGAGGGACATTGAGCATCTCCTGAAGGGCCCGGGCGGCCCATAAATCTTGAAATTCCGAGCAAATCCGAGCGTTTCCGTTCATTGCAGCTTTGGGGTGTCGGGTGGAGTGGCGGTGGTTCGAGGGGCATCAGCCTTTTCTCAGTCAGGTTTTTCACAATGACCAGACTGCCAGGACGGGCATTTACGGCAGCGATTTCACCCTCGCGACGGCGATGTCTCCCACAGGGATAATATCCCGTTCCTTATCCGAACACATATTCTTATATAAATGCTACACACGTCCTGCAGGAGTACGCAAGGGGCGAGTGTCATCAATTCAGGAGTTAGGATGGCTCCTCCGGTTCTGGGTGCGAGCGTAGACGGGGGTTTGGATTCATGCCTGCGAGGGGATGACGGATTGCGGGGCTTGGCAATCGTACTTGCCTGCTGAAATCTCCCCCTTGCCCTGAAGCCTTGTATATCGTACAATTGTTCTATGGAGGCTCCTTGGACCACCAGATTGGTCTGTCTCAATTAGGGACTTAAATGATCGGGTTTGTTACAAAATGTTACTAATTGTTACATCTCCACGAGAGGGCCTTCGGATTGAGAAATCGAAGTCCCGACTTTCCTCCTATCAAACGCATGGGATTTGTCCCATTCCTCCCGCCCGATGGATTAGGTTGGCTTTGGGGCGAAACCCCCAAACCAAGGACTCCTGATTGACCACGCCGCCTGATTCGGAACCCTGCCTTCCTTTGCCTTTGTCTTGACGAACCCGCCCCCACTGAATAGAGTTTCCTCAATCCCGATACTGATTGAGACACGGTTGACCATGCCGCCTGCACTTCCTGTCAGTCGCACCCACAACGCCAGCGAGGCCCGCTTATGATGATGGAGCACATGGGCATCCGCTGGGGCTACGTGTTCCTGCGGTCGTCCAACTACCTGAACCACGAAGAGTCCAACGAATTGATGGTGCAGGCCGTCGAGATGTACCTCGGCGGCGAGTACGAGCGTAAGGTGAAACACGACAGCTTCGAGGGACGCCTGCTCACCGAGGGCCGCTACGAGATCATGGGAGGACTTGGCGGCCAGCGCTTCGACGCCGACCTCGAGACGGTCTATGGCCGCGACCAGGCCACCTTCCTCGTCAACGAGCAGACCGGCGGTGCTGGCGCACCCATATCCGTCAACTGACCACCACATCCAACCCCGCGGAGCTTGATATGGCTGCTGGAATCCCCCTGTCCCGCCAGGTGGGCCGTGTCCCATCCTCGGTAGTCCCCCTCGACGCCGGAGAGGAAGTCCGCTACCAGGGCATCATCGAAGACGCAATTTCCATCGACGTTCATCAACACCCCTTCGTCCTTCCCGAGGTGATGGAGCAGCTCGTCGACCTCGTCCGTATCGGCCGCTACCAGTGGGGCTACGACGCCGTCCGCGCCGGCGGCTGGACCGCCGTCACCACCGCCAACGTTTTCGGCGGCCTCAAGAGCACCGCCGATATGTCATTCGTCGAATACGACGACGTCGCCGCCGAGGTCGGCAACATGGTGGCCGATGTCGCCACGCAGGAAGGCATCACCCGCGTCGGCAACGCCGCCGAAATTGAGGCCGCCAAGCAGCAGGGCAACATCGGCTTCCTGCCCACCCTCGAGCACCTGCCCATCGGCAACCGCATCGAGCGCCTCGACCAGCTCTTCAGCATGGGCGTCCGTCTCGCCGGCATCACCTACAACCGCCGCAACTACATCGGCGACGGCATGTACGAGCGCAATCCCGGCGGCCTCAGCGACTTCGGCATCGAGGTCGTCCGCCGCATGAACGACCTCGGCATGGCCATCGACCTGTCCCACGTTTCCACGCCCAGTGCCCTCGACGCCATCGAGTTCTCCCGCGTGCCCGTGGTGTTCAGCCACAACGCTGCCTACACCCTGCGGCCCAACCGCCGCACCCGCCGGGACGAAGAGCTGACCGCCTGCGCCGAGAACGGTGGCCTCATCTGCATCACCGCCGTCCCCAACTCCCTCAGCGACGATCCCGAGCAGGACATCGAGTGCGTGCTCGACCACTACGACTACATGGCCAACCTCGTGGGCGTCGACCATGTGGGCATAGGCACCGACACCACCGTCGGCGACCACGTCGCCTTCCACCGCGTGGTGATGGGCCGCGAAGGCCCAGACCAGTTGCCCGCGCCCTACCTCAACGGCCTCGAGTCCCCCGCCGACGGCGGCAACATCGTTCGTGGCCTCATCCGCCGCGGCTACTCCGACGACGACGTCCGCAAGATTATCGGCGGCAACGCCATGGCCTTCTTCCGCCGCGTCATGGGGTAGCCTAGATGAAAGTCAGGGATGCCATCCGCCTAGTGGAGCAGGACGGGTGGTTATGGGTTCGCACGTGTGGCAGCCACCGGATCTTCGTCCACCCCGAAAAACCCGGCTCGGTTGCCATAGCCGGCCACCCGGGCGAAGACTTGAAAAAAGGCACTTGGGGAAACATTAAGAGACAAGCAGGCCTTCAAGGGAGAGTCCGATGAAATTAACGTACGCGGTGGTCTATGAACAGACTCCTAACAACTATTGCGCGTATGCACCGGACATCCCCGGGTGTGTTAGCACGGGCAAGACCTGGAAAAAAATGCAAAAGATGATTCGAGAAGCTCTAACTTTTCACATAGAATTCATGGTGGAAAATGGCGAACCCGTTCCCGAGCCGCGTATGTCACTGGAAGAGGCCATGGTGTTTCATAGCCAGCTCTCTTCAGAACCTGACCTGGAATTCGACGTGCACGACGATACTCCATTATTGTCAACCACCTTTGCCATGGTCGAAATCGAGGTCGTCATTTCCTCGCCAGTTACGACCAGCTGATTCGACCCGCAGGACCGAAACCCATGCCTGAACCGTTCACAACCACTGTTGTCGGCAGTATGCCCAAACCAGACTGGCTCTACCAGCAGCGTCCGCTGGCCGGGCCGGGCACCGATCACCATGGCAGCGGCGCTGACTGGATGTTCGACGGCGACCTGCTGACCCAGGCCCAGGACGACGCCACCCGCTTGGCCATTCACGCCCAGGAGTCCGCCGGCATCGACATAATTTCCGACGGAGAGCAGCGCCGCAAGTCCTACCTGACCTACATTGCTAATCGCCTGAACGGTTTCGACTACGAAACACTCGGCGAGAAGTGGATTCGCGATGGCCGCCGCCTGGCCCAGGTCGGCCGCTGCGTCGGCCCCGTGGGTTGGCCGGGCCCGCTGGCCGTTGATGACCTGGGCTTCCTGAAAGCCGAGACCTCTCGCCCGGTCAAGATGACCCTGCCCGGACCTATGACCATCGTCGACTCCACCTTCGACGCCCACTACGGCAACGAGCGCGACTTCGCCATGGCCGTCGCCGAAGTCCTCAACCGCGAAGCCCTCGAACTCGACAAACTCAACCCCGCGGTCATCCAGTTCGATGAGCCGGTATTCAGCCGCTATCCCGAAAAGGTGGCCGACTGGGGCATCGAGGCCCTTGACCGCTGCGTCGCCTGCCTCAACGCCGCCACCGCCGTGCACGTCTGCTACAGCTACCCCATGCCCGGCATTGATCGCCCCATCAAGCCCAGCTACCCTGTCATCCTCGCCGAGCTGGAGCGGTCTCAGGTGGGCCAGTTGGCCCTCGAATTCGAGGCCCCGCAGCTCGACGTGTCCTTGCTGGAGCTGTGTCCGTCCAAGACCGTGCTCTTCGGCTGCGTCGACAACGGCGTCCCGGAGGCCGAAAACCCCGAGCACATCGCGGAACGCCTGCTCGCCGCCGCCCGACACCACGACCCGCACATGCTCCAGGCCGCCCCCGACTGCGGACTCGTGCCCCTCAGCCCCGCCGCCGCCCGTGCCAAGCTTGCCGCCCTCGTTGCCGGAGCGAAGCTGGCCCGTGAGCGCGTTTGACCGTCTGTTTGGGCGTCTCTTAAACATCGGGTCCAGACCCTATGCTATCCTGCCTTCAATTTAACCCGTACCGTCGACCAGGACGGTCGGTAGAACCGGAGTACCAACGATGAACTGCCCCGACTGCAACGTGGCACTCGACGAGCGCAAACACCGAGGCCTGGAAGTTGACCATTGCCCGCAATGTCGCGGCCTCTGGCTCGACTTCGACGAGCTCGACCTCCTGGAAGACACCGCCAACCGCGACGAAATCCTCAAGGGCCAGCGCGAGTACGCCCGCCGCTCCGGCGAGCGGCCCTGCCCCCACTGCGGCGCGGCCATGGACGTCTTCAACTACCGCGCCCACAACCTGCCCATCGACCACTGCGCCCACAACCACGGCTACTGGCTCGACAAGGGCGAGGAAGACCGTGTCCTCGGCTTGATGAAGCAGCGCGCCCAGGACCTCCGCCGCTCCGAGTCCGCCGAGCAGCAGTGGGCCCGCTTCATGGAACGCGGCGGCACCCGCGGCGGCTTCCTCGACCGCATCAAAAACCTCTTCAGCTAGTAATGAAAGTAGTCAGTCCTCTCGGCAACCAAATATCGTCGATGGAAGACTGGGCCAAGCTCCATTCAGAAATTCACTGGAAGGAGGGCTGCAGCGCCTATTCTGTCGCTGACTTCATTCTGAACCGCGACGGCGTTGCACACTTTGAGTCTCGCCTCACGCAGGTGCTGGAGCGGGATGTACATATCCGCTCCATGACACCGGAAAAAGAAATCAAGTTCGACTAATACCGGGGTAGAGGGCGAAAGCATGATCTGGGGATAAATTGCTTTGTCGAAGGACAGGATTCACTGTTCGTTGGTGTCGAAGCAAAAGTGAAGGAAACATTCGGCGAGCTCATTCAAGAAGAGCAGGCTAAGGCCGAGAGAATACTGGTGAAAACCCCCGGGTCGAAGAAGGCTCAAAGAATCAAGGACCTGCCAGGCCGCTATTCCTCTGGCTTGAGCCTCGACTTGATCCTTGATATACGCTATCAGCTGGTACATGGCACGGCGGGTACGGTTGCCGCGCTCCAGGAGAATGGAGACCCCTTTGATCACCACGTGTTCTATGTCTTGGTCTTCAAGACGGCGTTATTCGACCAATCCATCGGAGCTAGTAATCACCGCGATTTTCAGATGTTCATAAACCGGGTTGGCTCCTCCGCCAGCATCGAACACCCGGCTGTGGAGGCGCACGCAATTGATGTCGACAGCAGGTCACTTACCTGCATTTACGAACAGATCGAATTCCCCAGCGCTCTTGACTAACCGGAGTTATTCCCGCCATAAACCCTCCCCATGAACTTCCGCACCGACTCCTCCGCCCGCGTGTAGTCGTACTGCCCGTACCGCCGCATCCTCAGTTGCACCACGTCGCCGTTGAAGAATCGCTCATACAGCGTCTGCCGCGACCCGAACTGCGTCCCGATCAGGTCCCACGCCAGCCGGAACAGCCGCACCCGATCCGTCGCCCCGATGTTCGTACCCTGGTAGTACTTCGCAACGTCATCGGCCAGCGGCCCGCCCAAGTCAGCTTCGCTCGGCGTCAGCATCAGGCCGCTGGCCGCCAGCTGCTGCACGATCGCCACCACCCTCGCGTAGGCGTCCGGGTACCAGTTGCGCATCGCGATCCACGGCTCCGGCGCCGGCCAGAGGCCCACGGCTCCGTTCAGCGGCCCGGCGTCTGCCTCCGCCGCCCGCATGTACGCCCGGCACGTCTCGATGGTGTCGATGATCTCCGCCGTCTTCTCCTGCACGTGCCCGTACACCCCGATTCCGATGGCCTCCGTCATCATATGCACGATGCCCAGGATGAACTCCAGCTTGACGATGTTTTTCACCGCCACCTGCTGCATGTATTGCCGCCACAGCGTCACCTGCGCCACCGTCCGATTCCCCAGCTCCACGTCGTCGTACAGGAACACCCGCTCCCACGGCACCACCACGTCGTCGAATACCGCCAGCGAGTCCATCTCGTCGTACTGCCCCGAAAGCGGGTAGTCCCCCAGCGGCAGCCCGAAGTCATGCGACGGCCGACAGATGAACTTCAGCCCCTTGATGTCCGACGGAACGGCAAACCCGATGCAGTATTTCCGGTCCTCCTCCATGTCCTCCCGCAGCGGCCGGTACAGCGGAGCGAATATCTCGTCCGAGAACGGCGCCAGTGTCGCGAGGTTCTTCGCCCCCCGCAACACGACCCCCTCGGTGCAGGTGTCCACCACCCCCACGGCCACGTATGGATCGGGCAGCTCCGACAGCCCTACCGACCGGTTCACCTGTGGGTGGCCGAAGGCGTGCGTCAGGCACAGGTCGCGCTCCCGCACGTACTCGTGGTACGCCCGCAGGTTGTCGGCGTACTTCGCGTCCTTCTCCCCGAACAGCCCCGCCAGCTGCCGCGACGCTGTGAGCTGTATGTTGACGTAGTCCGGCGTCCGTCCCAGCATCCCGTGGCACGACTCCGCCACGATCTCCAGCGCCCCTCTGCGCCGCATCAGGTCGTCGTTGTTTTCCGGTATTAGGTACGACAGTGCCACTGGCTCTCCTGTGGTCGGCGACGCGAACGTCATCTTTTCCCGCAGTTCCGGCGAGTGCTGCAGGTCATAGATGCCCGCCAGCGTCTCGGCCATGCGCCGCATCTTGGGATGCGCGGTGACGTCCGCCACCCTCTCACCCTCCAGCCATACCTCACGCCCGTCGCGAAGCCCCTCCAGGAATTGCTCCCCCGTTCGTACCGCCATCTACCTTCCCTCGTTCGAACAGGACTGAGATTGCAAAGATTAACGCAGAGGCCGGGAGAAATTCGGCTCCCGTATGACCTCTGCGTCCTTGGCGCACAATCTGCGCCCTCTGCCCTTGGCGCACAATCTGCGCCCTCTGCGTTGAAATCCGGCTTGTCCTGCCGTGCTAGCCCGGGTAGTTGTTGCTCCAGCTGTCCAGGCCGCACACCTCGGTCAGCGGCCTGCGCTGCACCGAGCCGAACTCCCCCCGCGGGTAGCCCAGCGGCATGCAGTACACTACCTGAGCGTCGTCGGGGATGCCGAACATCGCGTGCACCCGCTCCTCCACCACCGCATGAAGCGTTGTGATGGTGCCTCCAATGCCGAAGGCCCGTGCCGCCAGCAGCATGTTCTGCGCCGACGGGATCACCGACCCCGCCGCCTGCGCTCCCTTTGCCGTCGCGCAGATCAGTACCATCACCGGCGTATCGCCGATCTCGTTGGCCAGCCTCCTCGCAGACTGCATCGAGTTCCTGCCCGGCGGCAGGTCCTCCGGCCCCATGATGCCCGCGTCGGCCCTCTTGGCCCACCACGCCTCGTGGTACAGCTCCCCCAGCTTCCGGCGCTTTTCCTCGTCCTTTACTACGATGAACCGCCACTGCTGGGTGTTGCCCCCGTTCGGCGCCCGGATTGTGGCCTGCATGATGTCTTCCAGCACGTCATCGGGAATCGGGTCCTTCTTGAAGCGCCGGATGGCCCGCTGGGTGAACATCGCCTCCCCCAGCGGCATTGCGTTCAGACGGTCGGCTGTGGTCATTCTCATCTCTCCTGAATCTTTGTTATGCGGCAGTTGGTGCTCGACATTCCCGGATTTCAGCCAGCAGCCGCCCGTATCCCTGCACCGGTTCGCTGACCCCAGCCAGCGACAGCGCCCGCCACAGCGTCGCAGAGTGCGAGGTTACCACCGGCTTGCCGATGGCGTCTTCCAGCGCCTGTGCCGCGGCCATGGCGTCGAAGTTCATGCAGCTGATGAACAAGCCGTCCGCTTCCCCGCTGCTCTTTTCCCACGCATTCAGCGCGAACCGGTAAATCTCCTCGGGAGAAACGGCCGCGAACTCCTCGGCGGCCACGAACCCCATGCCCGAAGCCGACACGGTCTCTATGCCCGCCTCCGCCAGGTACAGGCTCTCCGCATCGTGGTAGCTGTGAGGGTATGGACTGGTCAGCACCACCCGTCGGATGCCCAGGTGCTCCAGCGCCTCGGCCGCGGCCAGCATCGTCGATGTTGTCGGCGAACCGAACTGCCGCTCCATGTCTTCGCAGAACTCCCGGTCCTTCTCCAGCCCCCGCTGCGCCCCACTGACGGTGCAGCAGTAGGCAATGGAATCCATCCCCGCAGATGCCAGTTCCTGTACGGCCCGCGACGAGTTCCCCTCCATCTCCAGCAGGGCCTCCAGGCCACCGTCGCCTCCCAGCATCATCCGGCTGGCGAAGAAGCCCACCTCCGGCGCAACCTTCGGATATCGAAGCTCCGAAACCGTCGACGCGCTGACCACCACCAGCCCGATCTTTGCCCTGGTCGACAGCCCTTCCATCGTCCCATTGGCATCAGCCATTTTGCGCCCTCAACCTGACCGTTCCCCTTGGAGGAAAGGCAATTTGCTGAAATGTTACCATACGTCCTCTGGCAGTTTGATGTTGATATAATGTCCGGCAGCCCGCGCCATGCAGCGCCGCAACCCAGAACCATTGGCGAGATACAGGAGGGAACCGTGGCCGATACCAACGACTTTGACGTCGATGCCCTTTACCAGCGTATGGGTGTCGCACCCGTGATCAACGCCGCCGGTTCCATCACCCGCCTGGGAGGCACCCGCACACGCCCCGAGACCCTGGAAATGATGTCCCGCGCCGCCCGCGTCATGGTCAACATCGATGACCTCAACCGCGCCGCCGGCCGTGAACTCGCCCGCCTCACCGGCGCCGAGGCCGGCTTCGTCTGCAGCGGGGCCGCCGGTGGCCTCGTGCTACAGGCCGCCGCCGTCATAGCGGGCAACGACCCCGTCAGGATGCGTCAGTTGCCCAACACCGATGGCTTGAAGAACGAGATAGTCATCCACACCATGCACCGCTTCCCCTATGACCAGGCCTATCGCGTCGCCGGTGCGAAGATGGTGGAGTTCGGAGACTACCTCTTCGCCCATCCCTGGCAGCTCGAAGGCGCAATCAACGAGCGCACCGCCGCCGTCGCCTACCTCTGCGCCCCCTTCGCCAGCAACAAGGTGCTGCCGCTGGAGCGTGTCTGCGAGATTGCCCACGCCCACGACGTGCCCGTGATTGTCGACGCCGCTTCCATGCTGCCGCCCCGCGCCAACCTCTACCGCTACCTGAACGACGGCGCCGACATGGTCGTCTACAGCGGCGGCAAGGGCATCCGCGGCCCGCAGGGCAGCGGCATCCTTGTCGGCCGCGCGGACCTCATCGAGGCCGCCGCCGCCCAGGCCAATCCCGCCCAGTTCCTCGGGCGCGGCATGAAGGTCGCCAAGGAGGAGGTCATCGGCCTCGTCGCATCCCTCGCCGCTTTCGTCGAAGAGGATGAAGCTGCCGAAATGGCCGCTTACCGCCAGTTGGCCCAGCGCGCAGTGGACGCGCTCGTCGAGATTCCCGGCCTCCGCGTTGACTTGGAGCACGACGGCATCAACTACCTGATTCCCCACGCCGTCATCCGCTTCACTGACGATTGGCGCGGCCCTTCCCGTGACGCCGTCGCCGCCGCCATGGAGAGCGGCAGCCCCAAGGTGTACCTGCACCAACTCGGCGGCCCCCACGAGCTTGCCGTCGACCCCCTGAACCTCACCGAAGAGGAGACCGAAACCGTTATCCGTCGCCTCCGCGAAGAACTCACCAGGTAGAGCCCTGTCTTTCCCGCGCGGGAGGGAATCAACGGCCTTTGCTGCATCCGAATTATTCGCCGCTGGATCCGCCTGATCGCAGCGAAAACCCTGATCGTAGCCAAAACAAGGAGCGAACAATGTCCATCAAGATTGACCTGCGAGTGCCGCCCTGCAAGCCTGTTCCCGTGGTCGCCGACTTCGTGAAGCAGTGCGAGGACGCCGGATTCAACGGCGTCGGCATCCTCGACTCCCAGCTCCTCGAGCGCGACTGCTTCGTCAGCATGGCCGCCGCTGTGCAGGGCACCGACCACATCAACGTAGCCTCCGCAGTCACCAACCCCGCAACGCGGCATCCGTCCGTCGTAGCCTCCGCTGCCCAGACCGTGGCCGAACTCGCCCCCGGCCGCGTGCAGATCTGGATCGGCCGCGGTTACAGCTCAACCGCCACCATCGGCATCCCGCCCGCCACCGTCCGGCAGATGCGCGATTCCGTCGTCACCATGAAGGAGCTCATGTCCGGTGAAATGGTGTCCTTCGGTAACGACGCCAACAGCCGTATGCGGCACGGCGGCGAGGCTCCCGCGCCACCCGTCTACATCGCCGCCACCGGCCCCCGGGTCATGAAGGTTTGCGGCGAGGTCGCCGACGGCGCTCTCCTGATGACCGGCATCCATCCCGGTGCAGTGGCAGAGGCCCGCGAGATTATCGCCGATGGTGCACGCACCGCCGGGCGCAACCCCGACGACATCGAGACCATCTTCACCGCAACCACCATCATCAAGGATGACCTTAAAGAGGCCCGCGAGCTGGCCCGTCCCCTTGCCGTCTCGCGGTTGAAGGATGACCTTAAAGAGGCCCGCGAGCTGGCCCGTCCCCTTGCCGTCTCGCGGTTGATGGAGGAGACCTACCATCGCTGGCTCAGGGCCGCCGGCATCGACGTTGGCGACCTCGAGCTCCCCGCCGGTCTTTGGGACCTCTACCCCGACGTTCCCCACGCGGAGGACTGGGAGAAGGCCCAGGAACTCTGCTCGTTGCTGCCCGACGACGCCCTCGCCGCCATTTGCGACTACATGGGCCTCATCGGCACTCCTGAGCACTGCGCCAACCGCATCAAGCAGGCGGAGAAGGAGGGACTTACTCACCTGTACCTGATGACTGGTGCGACCTACGAGTTCGCCACCGGCGAGCTGGCCGCCTTCCGCGACCACATCTTCCCCTCCCTCGACCGGAACGGCGGATAGGGACATAATCTGGGCTTCCCAACTACCAAATGGCGACTGGCCGCTCACCCAAGAGAAAGAAGTCGGGCGAGCGGCCGGCAAGTCTGTTAAACCTTCATAGTTTCTATATAATACTGGAACCTTTCGGCGGCTCTCCGGATGTACAATACTCTTTGGAAGATTGATATTTAGTATTTGTCTCAGTGAATCTAACTGGGCCAGGGTCTCGGATGGCCATGAATAGGCCAAGGAAATATTCCAGCCATAGGCGACGCAGGGCGACGGCCTTCCTCGGAGGATTGTTGGCCTTGGTGTTTATTCTTTCCGCTGCCTGCAGTTCCGGGACCGCACCCGACTCTGCCGCCGTCGTGGGCGAAGCTTCCGCCGAGCTCTCCACCGTCGACGTGGTCCGCCAGCTCACCCCCTCGGTGGTACACGTCTTGACCATCCCGCCCACGACCGGAATGGACAACCCTGCCTCGCCCGGGATTGGCGTAGGCACCGGAATCATCCTCCAGTCGGACGGTTACGTCCTGACTAATAACCACCTGATTGACGGTGCCGAGTCCGTCGTCATCACCCTGTACAACGGTGAGAGCTATGCCGCTAGGGTGGTTGGAGGCGACTTCAACCCCGACGTTGCCGTGGTCAAGATTGATGCCGAAGGGCTTCGGCCTGCCCGCGCCGGAAGCGTTGAGAACCTCGAGGTCGGACAGGACGTGATCGCCATCGGCCACGCCCTCGCCCTGCCGGGCGGCCCGACTGTCAGCAAGGGCGTCATCAGCGCCCTAGGCCGCTCCATCGATGCCGGGCTCCAGGACACCTTCATCGACTTGATTCAGACCGACGCGTCGATAAACCCCGGCAATAGCGGCGGCCCACTGGTCAACGTCCGCGGTGAGGTCGTCGGTGTCAACACCGCCAGCATCAATGGCGGCCAGGGCATTAACTTCGCCATCAACATCGACGATGCCTTGACCGTGTCCCGCCAGATCATCGAGCACGGCTTTGTCGAGCGCGGCTTCCTGGGAATCGCCCCCATCAACCTCACGCCCGTCATCGCTACCCAGATGGGCGTCCCCGTGGACGAGGGAATTGTGGTCGCCCGCGTCGTCGACGGCTCCGATGCTCAAGCGGCGGGTCTCCGCGGCGGCGACGTCATCGTCGCCATGAACGGCTCCAGCATTCGCAACACCGGCGACCTGTCCAAGTTCCTGTTGGACCATCCTCCGGGCGACCGCATTTCCTTGCGCCTCTTCCGAGACGGCATTGAGCTCAAGACTGAGGCAATCCTCGGCGACGCCGCGGCCTTCTAGCCACGCTCGTCCACGGTCGGTGCCTCGGACGCGCCCTTTGGCCTCACGCGCCTCTTTGGCTGCCTGAGCCTTTCCTCGGTTTGCCAAATTCCTCGTTACGATTCCCGGTTACGTTGGAGAAATCCCCTTCCGCGGATTCCTGCGCGGAATTCTTCCTGTTTACGCGATAGACAGATTCCACTGCTTTGGATACCATATCCACCGGCTGGAGCAGTGTTTCCCGCCATCCTTTCTCCAGGGCTACCGATACATCTAGAGGCGCGACAGGCCAGCCCGCAAATCCCGTTTCGGGCTTGTCCAATGACGATGCCGCTGCACATAGAGGAGTGCCTTGACCGTTTCGGCTCTTGACCAGCTTTGCGTTAACACCATCCGTATGCTATCCGTCGACACGGTGCAGAAGGCGCGCTCCGGGCACCCGGGCGCGCCCATGGGCGCCGCCCCCATGGCTTACGTGCTGTGGGACCGCTTCCTCAAGCACAACCCCGCCGATCCCGACTGGCCCGACCGCGACCGCTTCGTTCTTTCTGCCGGCCACGCTTCGGCCCTCCTTTACTCGATGCTTCACCTCACTGGATACGACCTGCCCATGGAGGAGCTCCAGCAGTTCCGCCAGTGGGGTAGCCGTACGCCCGGTCATCCCGAGTACGGCCTCACCCCCGGCGTCGAAGTCACGACCGGCCCCCTCGGGCAGGGCCTCGCCAACGCCGTCGGCATGGCCCTCGCTGAGCGCTGGCTGGCTACCCGCTTCAACCGACCGGGCCACGAGATTATCGACCACTATACCTACGCGATCGCCTCCGACGGCGACCTCCAGGAGGGCGTCGCCTCCGAGGCCGCCTCCCTGGCCGGAACGCTGGGCTTGGGCAAGCTCATCGTCATCTACGACGACAACCAGATATCCATCGAGGGCGATACCGACATCGCATTCCTTGAGGACGTGCCCCGCCGCTTCGAGTCCTACGGCTGGCAGGTTCTCGGAACCATGGATGGCCGCGACCTTGATGCCGTGACCGCCGCTATCAACGAGGCCAAGGCCGAGACCGGCAAGCCCACCCTCATCGCCTGCCAGACGGTCATCGGTTACGGCAGCCCCAACAAGGCCGGCACCGCCGGAGTCCACGGCGCTCCTCTCGGTGATGACGAGGTCGCCCTGACCCGCGAACATCTCGAGTGGCCCCACGCCGAGAGCTTCACCATCCCCGGCGACGTCAGTGAGCACTTGGGCCGCGCCCTTGAACGCGGTCGGCAGCAGCATGACAACTGGCAGTCCGCATTTGTCGCCTACCGCGACAGCTACCCCGACGAGGCTGCCCAGTTGTCCGCCGCCCTAACCGGCCAGCTTTCGCCCGGCTGGAGCGCTGGAACCGCCGGCCTCTTCGACGACGGCAAGGCTGTCTCCACCCGTGAGGCGTCCGGCAAGGTCATGAACGCCATCGCCGGCGCTGTGCCCAACCTCATCGGCGGCTCGGCCGACCTCGCCCCGTCAACGCTGACCATTCTTAACAGCGAGGGGCACATAGGCCCCGGCAACTTCGACGGCCGCAACCTCCACTTTGGTGTCCGCGAGCACGCCATGGGTGCGGTCTGCAACGGAATCGCCGTCCACGGCGGCGCCATCCCCTACGCTTCCACCTTCCTTATCTTCTCCGATTACATGCGCCCCGCCCTTCGCCTCAGTGCCCTGATGGAGCAGCAGGTCATCTACGTATTTACCCACGACTCCATCGGCTTGGGCGAGGACGGGCCGACTCACCAGCCCGTCGAGCACCTGATGTCCCTCCGCGCCATGCCCAACCTCTTCGTCATCCGTCCCGCCGACGCCATCGAGACCGCAGCGGCGTGGCAGTCGGCCCTGGAGCGCGGCGACGGCCCGACCGCCTTGGCCCTCAGCCGGCAGAACCTTCCGGTCCTCGACCATGCCACCGGCTCGGCCAGCGCCAACTGTCTGCCCCCGGCCGAGGGTGCGGCTCGGGGTGGCTACGTCCTTTGGGAGGACACTCCCATACCCGGCGGCGACGGCCCCCAGATCATAATCATCGCCACGGGTTCCGAGGTGCACATCGCCCTCGAGGCCGCCCAGGCCCTGAAGGAAGAGGGAATCAACGCCCGCCTCGTTTCCATGCCGTCTTGGGAGCTCTTTGACGAGCAGCCCGAGGAGTACCGTGATGGCGTCCTGCCTCCCGCCCAACGCAATAGGCTGTCCGTCGAGGCCGGTGCCATCGGCGGTTGGGCCCGGTATGTCGGGCTGGATGGCGCATCCATCGGCATGTCCACCTTCGGGGCGTCGGCCCCCGGGGGCGTGGTCCTCGAGAGGTTCGGCTTCACCGCTGCCCGTGTCGCCGAAGAAGCCCGCAAGCTGGTCAACGGTGCGTGAGCGTGAGCGAATCCGGACCTAACCTGTCCGAAATTGCCAGGCAGGCCCTTGACGGCTTGGCGAGACGGCGCGTCCCTCAACGCCTGAAGGAACGCGACTACACTGTCTGGCGCACCGATCCGAAGGAAATCGCCGACCGCCTCGGATGGCTCGATGCGGGAGAGTTCCTGCGTCCCCACCTTGCCGATTTGTCCTCCTTCGTCGGCGAGATATGCAACGAAGGCTACCGCCACGTCGTCCTCCTCGGCATGGGCGGCAGCAGCCTCGGCCCCGAGGTCTTGCGCCGCTCCTTCTTCCCGCCAAACGGCGGCCAGTCCCTGCAGAACGACAACCCACGTTTGATTCTGCTCGACTCCACCGTCCCCGCGCAGGTCGCCGCCGTCGCCGCCTCCATCGACCCTGCCCGCACTCTGTTCATCGTCTCCTCCAAGTCCGGCGGCACCATCGAGACCCTGTCCTTTTACCGCTACTTCCGCGACCTCGTCGAGTCCTCCGGTCCGTCTGACGGGGCCGGAGCCAACTTCGTCGCCATCACCGACGCCGGCACTCCCCTCGAGCGCCTGGGCTGTGAGGCCGGTTTCCGTCGTGTCTTCCTGAACCCGGCCGACATCGGGGGCCGCTATTCCGTTCTTTCCTGGTTCGGCATGTTGCCCGCCGCATTGGCTGGCATCGACGTGGCCCGCCTGCTTGATACCGCTGCCGCTATGCGCGACCGATGCCAGGCAGACGATCCTGAAGCCAACCCCGGCGTCTTCCTCGGCGCCTTGCTCGGCGCAATGACCCTTTCCGGGCGTGACAAGGTCACCCTCATCACGCCACCGCCCATCTACAGCTTCGGCCTCTGGGTTGAGCAGATGATCGCCGAAAGTCTCGGCAAGGAGGGCCGCGGCATCGTCCCCGTTGCTGGGGAGCCGCTCCTCGGCCCCGACTGCTACGGCGAAGACCGGCTCTTCGTATACCTCCACCCCGGGGGTGGCGATACCGACAACGAGGCCGTCGAGGGTCTCGAGGCCGCCGGCCACCCCGTCCAGCGCCTGGAACTCTCCGACTGCTACGACCTCGGCGCAGAGTTCTTCCGCTGGGAATACGCCACGGCCGTAGCCGGGTCCATGCTCGACCTTCATCCCTTCGACCAGCCCGACGTTCAGGGGGCAAAGGACAACACCGACCGTCTGCTCGCTGCGTACCTGGAACAGGGCCGACTCCCCGCGCGCGCGCCTTCTGGCTCTCTCAGGGAGCTGCTCGATCAGGCCCGCCCCGGTGACTACCTCGCCGTGATGTCCTACTTGTCCCAGCAATCGGAAATCGACGACCTGCTCCATGAGCTCCGGACGCGGGTAATGGAACGGTGCCGCATCGCCACCACCGCCGGCTACGGCCCGCGCTACCTCCACTCTACTGGACAGTTGCACAAGGGCGGCCCTGGCTCCGGTCTCTATCTCCAGCTCACTATGGGCAGCCACGAAGCCCTCGCCATCCCGGGCCAGCAATACGGCTTCGACGTCCTGGCCGCAGCCCAGTCCATTGGCGACTACCAGGCCCTTTCCAACCTGGGCCGCCGCGTGGTAACCGTCAACCTCGGTGATGACGCCGTCGTCGGGCTGCGACGCCTCCTGGACGAACTGTAACCGTAACCTCCCCACACGCAATTCCGGGCCAGGAGGCGCATCCTTGGAAATAGGACTCGTAGGCCTCGGACGCATGGGCGCAAACATGGCGCGCCGTCTTATCAACGATGGACATCGTGTCGTCTCCTACGACCTCGATGCTGAGGCAGTCGCCGCCAGTGGCCAGTTTGGCGCAGAGGGCGCTGCGTCCCTGCCCGACCTCGTCTCCCTTTTGTCTACTCCCCGCGCCGTCTGGCTCATGCTCCCCCACGGGCCGGTCACCGAGGACACCATCGCCAGCGTCGCGCCCCTGCTATCCCCCGGGGATGCCATACTCGACGGCGGCAACGCCAACTACAAGGACAGCATCCGCCGCGCCAATCAACTCTCCGAAACCGGTATCGACTTCATCGACGTCGGCACCAGCGGCGGAATCTGGGGACTCACCAACGGCTTCTGCCTCATGGTCGGTGGACCCGATTGCGCCGTTCGCCGCCTCGAGCCCGCCTTCCGCACCCTCGCTCCCAGCGACACCACCGGCTACTCGCATGTTGGCCCCAGCGGCGCGGGCCACTACGTCAAGATGGTCCACAACGCCGTGGAATACGCCTTGATGGAGGCCTACGCTGAGGGCTTCGAGCTGCTCTCAGCCAAAGATGAGTTCGACCTCGACCTCGCCGCTATCGCCGAGACTTGGCGGCACGGCGCAGTCGTACGCTCCTGGCTCCTCGACCTAGCCGCCACCGCCCTGAAGGAAGATCCCAGGCTGGAGAGCCTGCAGGCCTTCGTGGAAGACTCCGGGAAGGGCCGCTGGACTGTCCAGGAATCCGTTGACCTCGCCGTGCCCATCCCTGCAATCACAGCGGCATTGCAACAGCGCTTCCGCTCCAGGCAGGAGGGCCCGTTGGGAGCGAAGCTACTCGCCGCCCTGCGGCAGCAGTTCGGCGGCCACGCCGTCCGGCGTAGTGGCGAGTAGGCTGGCGGGAGAAGGCCTGTCTATGCCTGACCAGACCACCACCGTCGTCATCTTCGGAGCATCCGGCGATTTGACCCGCAAGAAGCTCGCCCCCGCGCTGGCCGACCTCTACTCCAAGGGCCGCCTCGGCCCGGAAATCCATATCGTCGGCGTCTCCCGCACCGACATGACCGCCGACGAATTTCGCGCTGCCTTCTACGAGGGCTTCGGCCTCGACCCCGACTTCCCGCCTGCCCCGGAACTGTGGGACGATTTCGCCGGTCGCATCCATTCCTGCTACGGCGACGTCACAGCCCCCGACGGCTTTCGCGAGCTGGAGCGCACGCTGACCAATATCGAGTCGCCTCACCGGCCCGCCAACCGGCTCTACTACCTGGCACTGGCTCCCTTCCTATTCGCCCCCGCCATCGAGGCCCTGGGCCGCGCCGGGCACCAGCGCGAAGAAGGCTGTTGGCGGCGCGTCGTCGTGGAAAAACCCTTCGGCGCCAATCTTGAAACGGCCCACGAGCTCAACCGCGTAGTCCACTCAGTCTTCGCCGAGCATCAGGTCTACCGCATCGACCACTACCTCGGCAAGGAAACTGTTCAGAACATTCTCGTCTTCCGCTTCGCCAACGCAATTTTTGAGCCCCTTTGGTCCCGCAACTACATCGACAACATCCAGATAACCGTCTCCGAGTCCGTGTCCATCGCCGAGCGCGCCCCCTACTACGACCGCGCCGGCGTCCTGCGCGATATGTTCCAGAGCCACCTGCTCCAGCTTCTGGCCGTGGTCGCTATGGAGCCGCCCTCCACCTTCGAGGCCGACACCCTCCGTAACGAAAAGGTTAAAGTCCTCGAATCCGTGCGCTACATTCCGCCCCACGACGCACCCTTCCGCGTGGTGCAGGGCCAGTACGAGGGCTACCTCGGCGAGCCCGGCGTCCCGCCCGAATCCCGCACCGCCACCTACGCCGCCATGCGGCTCGACGTCGACAACTGGCGCTGGCAGGGCGTCCCCTTCTATCTCCGCTCCGGCAAGGCCCTGTCCGACAAGCGCACCGAGGTGTTGATACAGTTCCGCCGTCCGCCCCACCTCATATTCCCCCAGGGCAGTACCGGCGACATCAGCTCCAACACCCTCTCCATCTGTCTCCAGCCCAACGAGGGCGTGCACCTCGAGTTCCAGGCCAAGACCCCCGACTCGGCCCTCGACCTCCGCCCGGTCAACCTCGAGTTCCATTACGAGGACTCCTTCGGCGGACAGGAAATCCCCGACGCATACGAGCGTCTCCTGCTCGATGCCCTGAACGGCGACGCATCCCTTTTCATCCGCAGCGACGAGATTGAGCAGGCTTGGAGCATAATGGACCCCATCATCGCGGGCCTCTCCGACCCGGACGTTCGCCCCCCGGAAATCTACGACGTCGGCAGCGAGGGCCCCTTCTCCGCCGACGACTTCCTAGCCCGCGACGGCCGCGCCTGGCTGGGCAAATGCATCGGCGGCTAGAATAGTTCCCTTCCCATTGGTGGCGAAGGTTGGGGTGGGGGCGCAATCCCTCCCATAAGCAATATCTTGTAGCCAATCTCTTTTTGCGAGAACACCATGCCTGACTTCCGTATCGGCGTAGACATCGGCGGCACCTTCACCGACATCGTTTTCCTCGGTGACGACGGCCGCGTCCTCACCCGCAAGGTCGCCAGCACCCCTGACGACTACAGCCGTGCCGTCCTCAACGGCATCCGCGCTGGCATGAACGAGCTCGGCATCGAACCCTCCGCCGTCACCGAGGTCGGTCACGGCTTCACCGTCGCTACCAACGCCATCATCGAGCAGAAGGGCGCCCACACCGCCCTCATCACCACCGAGGGCTTCCGCGACGTCCTGGAGTTCCGCCGCAACCGCACCCCTCGCCTGTACGACCTCTACTACGAGAAGTCCCCGGCCCTCGTGAAGCGCCAGTACCGCTTCGAGGTCGGCGAACGCCTCAACTTCCGCGGCGAAGTGCTCCGCCCACTCGACACATCCTCCGTCGACCGCGCCGTCCAGGCCGTTGTCGACAGCGGAGCCGAGTCCGTTGCCGTCTGTCTCCTCCACTCATACGCCAACCCGTCCCATGAGCAGTACATCGCCCAGGTCCTCCAGGAACGCGCCCCCGGCGTCATCCAGACCCTCTCCTCCGACCTGCTCCCCGAGATGAAGGAGTACGAGCGCACCAGCACCACCGTTATCAACTGCTATGTCCGCCCCGTCGTCGAGCGTTACCTGACCCTGCTCACCGAGGGCCTGACCGACATGGGCATCACCGTACCGCTGTCCGTCATGCAGTCCAACGGCGGTCTCGCCACCTCCGGTATCGCCATGGAGCGCCCCGTCTACTGCATCGAGTCCGGCCCCGCCGCCGGTGTCGTCGGCGCATTCCACCTCGGTCGTCGCCTCGATATGCCCAACCTGATGACCCTCGATATGGGCGGCACCACCGCCAAGGCCTCCATTATCGAGAACGGTGAAATGCTCCAGGCCCCCGAGTACGAGGTTGGCGGCGGCATCAGCGTCGGACACCGCCTCCTCCGCGGCAGCGGCCACATCCTCCGCGTCCCCGCCATCGACCTTGCCGAGGTCGGTGCCGGCGGTGGCAGCATTGCCACCGTCGACCGCAGCGGCTCCCTGCGCGTCGGCCCCCAGAGCTCCGGCGCATTCCCCGGCCCGGCCTGCTACCGTCTCGGCGGCCAGGACGCCACCGTAACCGACGCCGACGTCCTGCTCGGCTACCTCAACCCGGAGCACCTGTTGGCCGGCGACTTCCCCATCGACGCCGAGCTTGCCCGCCGTGCAATCGCCGACAACGTCGCCGGACCCCTCAACCTGTCCGAAGTCGATGCCGCCCACGGCGTCCACCTGCTGGTCAACTCCAACATGGGCCGCGCCCTCCGCGCCGTCTCCTCCGAGCGAGGCCGCGACCCCCGCCGCTTCGACCTCATCTGCTTCGGTGGCGGCGGCCCCGTCCACGCCGCCGGACTCGCCGAGATGCTCGACATAACCCGCGTCGTAGTCCCGCCCTTCCCCGGCGTCTTCAGCAGCTTCGGCCTTCTCGTCGCCGACGTCGAGCACCACTTCGTCCAGACCCATTTCAAAACCTTCGAGGAAATAGACCTCCCTACCCTCGCCGGCTTGGTCGAAGGCATGTGGAATGAGGGCCGCCGCCAACTCCGTCTCGAGGGCTTCGACGACTCCCGCCACGAATTCAGCGCTCAGGCCGATATGAAGTACGAAGGCCAGGTGTCCGACCTCACCGTCGCCGTCCCCGCAGGCCCCATAACCCAGTCAACCCTGGCCGCCATCGCCGAAACCTTCGACCAGGAGCACGAGCAGTCCTTCGGCTACCGCCAGGGCCCGACGGAAGGCGGAGCCAGCTACCAGCTAGTCAACATCCGCGTCATCGCTCGCGGCCTGCCCGACGCGCCCCGAATGCCCGACCGCTTCGAGCTCCCCGCCGCAGCCACCAACGGCGGTCCCGCCTCCCGCCCCGTCTACTTCGGCCCCAACCGCGGCTGGGCCGACACCCCCGTCGTCAGCCGTCCCAGCCTCGCCGGCCGCTCCGAACCCGGCCCCCTGATCATCGAGGAGTACGACTCCACCACCGTCGTCCCTCCAACCTGGACCGCCTCCGTCGACGATGCCAGCAACATCATCCTGGAGCGCCCCTGATTCCCGTTGGCTTGGCCATGTCGCAACAGCGGCAACACCTCAGCCAACCACGCAATGCCCTATAATGAATGAAACGCAAAGGTGTCCGACCGGGCCACGAGGAACGGCATGACCAGCAGACTGACAAAGCAGGCCAAAGACGCAGGGACGCTGGAAAAGTTCCCGGAGTTTCCTCCCAGGGAAGATATGCAGAACGCCCTCCACCTGTATGATGACGGCCACCAGGTCATCTTGCGCCGCTTCTTTGGCATTAACGACACCACCATCATTCTCAGCGAAGTCCCGGTCAGGTGGACTCCGGCCCAGCGCGAAGGCCACCGTATTCCCGACTTCCTCATCGCCTTCGAGGTTGATCGTCCACTCGCCGTGGAGCAGAACGGTTACTCCATCCGGGACCAGGGCAAACCGCCCGATTTTGTCTTGGAAATCGCATCCTTAACCACCAGTAGCTCCGACCTCATCGACAAGCGACGAGACTATGCCAACTTCGGTATCCCCGAATACTGGAGGTTCGACTCTACTGGAGGTGCGCGCTACGATGCGCCCATCGCCGGAGACCGCTTGGTGAACGGAGCCTATCATCCCGTCCAAATCCGCGAAATCTCGCCGGGACACCTCCACGGTCGCAGCGAAGTCCTCGGGCTCGACCCCTGCTGGGACCATGGCAAGTTGCGTTGGTACGCCCCTTCCGTGGACCGCCACTTGCCGACTCCGACCGAGGAGCACGACGCCCTGCTCGCCGAGCGCGACGCACGTATAGCCGCCGAAGAACGAGTCCGTGAACTGGAAGAGCAACTAAGGGCACGAGAGGAAAGCTAGTCCGAAAAGCGGCACTCTGTCCGTAGACAGCGCAAAGTTCAGCCTCCGCTGAATAAGGAATCGGGGCGGGATATTACCCCCGCCCCGACCTGTTCTCAAAAGGTGCCACCGGGCCCAGTCGCTAACCCCCGGCCCAGTTCACTCCGTTCAGCACAATCTTCTGGAACTCCGGCGTCTCGAAGCTCCGCCCGTCGTGCCCCAGCAGCAGCACGAACACCTTGCCGTCCCCGTAGCTTCTCGTCCACCCCAGCGGATACGTCCCGCCCGGCATGAACGTCGGCGCCCGGTCCGGCCCCCACGGCCAAGTCCCGTCCTCGGCGTCCCCTGTCAGGAACACGTCGTTGCCCTCTTCCTTGAACGTCGTGTTCATGTACAGTTCGTCGTTGGTGACGAAGTCCGACACGCCCTCGACCCCGACGTGCGCCGAGTTGCTGATGTTTACCTTCATCTCACTATACGGCGGATGGTAGCTTGTGCCAGTGACCCAACCGCCTCCGGTGACTTCGTCGAATTCAGACCACCCCTTCGGGACGCAGCACGCAATGTGAATGCACACGAAGCCCTTGCCGGACTTGATGTAGCTCTTCAGCCCTTCCTTTTCCGACGCCGCCAGCTCCCAGTCCCCGAAGTCCGGCACGTTCTCCCGCCTGGTGTTGAACACCAGCGCGTCATACGCGCTCATCCCAGTCCCGTCAGCTAGGACCGAGGCATCCTCCATTATCGTAACGTCGTGCCCCGCCCCTTTCAGAAACCCCTCCAGCACTGGCGTCGACTCCTCATAAGGGTGCCTTCCCCCGGAAATTACCAACAGCTTCATCGCTTAGCCTCCTCTATTTTGGTTACCTCTATCGGAGGGAGTCCACAGCAAACTCCCTTTATAATCGGATGGGACAGGAGCCTCCTGTACTGATCGGGTCTCCATCTCCAACTGTCATCCCCGTCGGCATCCGTCCCTGATGCCCCCATCCGTCCCCCCAAATGTCATTCCCGCGCAGGCCGAAACCCAAACGCCCGTCTCCGAATGGCGACACCGTCTGCGCTGCAAACAACTCGCCTTACCCGCAGAGTCCTGCCCACCAACGACGAGTCGACCACCACCCGGTACTCCCCAGCCAGCGGCCCTGAACCCCGCCCGTTCCTTCCTGAGTCTGTAGAAGGACGAACGATTCCCCGGTCTAAGCGCCTCCTCAGAACTGCGCCGCCAGCTCCCGGTCCCCTTCGACCGTGATGTCCCCCGCGGCTACCGCCTCTTCCAACGTAAACCGCCCGTAAGCCAGCAGCGCAAAGGTGGACCCGCTGCACGTGAACGTAACGTCGGCCGCGCCGCCCGCGCTTGGCTCTATCCGAAGCTCGCCGCCTCCGGCCACTATGTCATACGATCCGCCGTCCGACAGGTTGAACCGGAACCTCGACGCTTTTGCAATGTTGGCCCCCGGTTGGAAGAACCGGCCCACCACGAATCCCGGCAGCAGGTCGATGACCGGAGGCACCACTGCGTCGGGCAGCTTGGCTGAACCTTCCAGCCGCGACCGGATATCCCACTCGTGCACCGACATCGCCGCCAGCCGCAGGTTCATGTACCTGCTGACTGTGAGCATCGCGGCGGGATGATAGCACGGCTTGTCCCAGTCATCCGGCCCCATCCGGTCCAGCAGGGCGCCGAGGCGTTCGCAATTTTGCCCGAACGACTCCACCAGCGTATCCCCCAGGCTCTCCCGCATCGCCACGGCGCGGGCCGCATTGGCGGCCATGCGCCCGACCAGGTCCGTCTCTTGTGGCGGCCCCATGCCCTCCGGCGGAGTGGAATCGTCGTTCGCGCCCCGCTCGATGTTGCCAGAGAACATATCCACGGCCATCACCATGTGCGCCACCACGTCCGCATTGCTCCAAGCGTCGCACGCGCTCTGCGTCTCCCAGTCCGACGGCGACAGCCCCTTGAAGTATTCCAGCAGCCTCGCCGATTCCGACCTTACCAGTGTTGCCAGTTCCTCAGACGTTGCCATTCTGGTCCCAACCTCCGGTTTTCTGCCTTTTATTTCAGATGGCAGGACGTGCCACTCTATCGTTGGGTCAAAACGCCTTTCGGGGCTCACCCTCACTCTCACCTCCCGTCACTCCCGCCCACCAACCCGTCATTCCCGCGCAGGCGGGAATGCAAACCCCCGTTCAGCTCACCAAAGAAGCGATCAATGGCTTATCCCGACGGCCTCTGGGAAAGTTCCCTAACCCCCCAAGAACGCCGCCAGCTCCCGGTTCACGTCCTCCGGGCACTCCCACTGCAGAAAGTGGCCGTAGTCGCCCAGGTGCCTCGACTGCACGTTGGGAATCACGCCTCTCCATGCGTCATCAAGCGGCCCCGCGCCCATCTCCTCTGCCGTCCGCACCCGACGCGTCCCATACAGGAACAGCGCCGGCATCGACAGTGTCCGGCCTTCGTCGGCCAGCCAGTCTGCCGGGTCCAGGTACGCCGCCGCCCGGTAGTAGTTGAACCCTCCCCGCAGTCCGCCCGGGGCTGAGTACACCTTAACGTACTCGTCGATAATCTCCTGCGTCAGCGGATACTTGTTGATGCACCAGTCCCGCAGTATGTGCCGCAGGTAGATTTCCTCGCGGCCCTCAAGCAGCTTCTCCGGCAGGTCGAACTGCTGGTGGAAATACGAATGCCACCGCTCCCGCACCACCGACGGAGCCTGCGGCCCCAGTTGTTCGTACGGCGGCGTGGCGTCCAGGAAGGCGATCTTCCGCACCGCCTCTTCGTGGTCCAGCGCGAACCTGAAGCCAACCCGCGCCCCGATGTCGTGCGACACGATGTTCACGCTCTCGTGCCCCAGCTGTCGCACCAGCTCGTACATGTCCGCTGCCGCCGTCTTGGTGTCGTAGCCGGATAACGGCTTGTCCGAATGACCGAACCCGCGCATGTCCGGAACGATCACCTGGTATTGCCCCGAAAACGCGTTGATCTGGTTCCGCCACCCATACCAGAACTCAGGCCACCCGTGCAGGAAAAGCACCGGGTCGCCCGCGCCCTCCAGCACGTAGTGAATGTTTATCCCGTTGATTCGCGTTGTGTGATGGCTCCACTGCTCCGGATTCAGGTCAGCCATAGCCGCAACCTCCGTATGTCAATGACGCAGAGAGCGCACCGAACAAATTGGACTTCTGCGCTCTCTGTGTGCCCTCTGCGTTGAATCCCGTCCCTAGTGCGCGATCGGCCCCGGCACCCAGCCGCCGTAAACCGGGTACTGCGAGCAAATGAACTCGATGTACGCCGGCTGCCCGCTGTCATTCGCCGCCTGCGCCCTTTTCAGCGCGTCCACAACCTCCGAAGGTTCCGACACCCGCTCCGATTGCAGCCCCATCTCCGTGGCCACCCGCGACATATCCACATCCTCATGCCCCATCACCCGGTGCGTGAACGGGTCGTGGCCCTCGCCCCAGAACCCGGGACCGTAGCCCGCGAACCCTCCGTTGCTGATGTGCACCACGGTGATGCCGACCTTCTGTCGCACCGGCACTTCCAGGTTGCCCAGCATGTAGCCCACGCCCGCGTCGCCCGTCACCGCCACGCACTGCCGCTCCGGGTAGGCCAGCTTCGCCGCCATCGCGCCCGCCAGGCCGAACCCCAGCGTCGAAATGTTGCCCCAGCCCAGGAACCCCCGCGGGATGAGCGTGTCGTAGACCGTGCTAAGCTGGTCCCGCGTGTTCCCTGAGTCGTGCGTCACGAACGAGTTCATCGGGTCCAGCGCCTTCATCATGTCCCCGAACACCCGGTAGGGATTTATCGGCTTCTCGTCCGACGCCATCGCCTCCCGGTACTTCGCTTGCCCCACGTCCCGCGATGCCTTCACCGCCGCCGCCACTTCGTCGCCGTCTCGTCCGCCGCCACCGGTGCGCTCGTACACCCCGTCCGCCAGCGCCTGCAGCGTAAACTTCGCGTCCCCCAGCACCGCGTGGTGCGTGGGGAAGATGCGGTTGATGTGGAGCTCGTCCAGGTTGCACTGGATGATTTTCTTGTTCGCCGCATCCGGAATCCCGTGCGTGAACCGCCCCGGCGACAGGCTCGACCCGACGGCCAGTATCACGTCGCTCTTCTCCAGGAACTCGGCGGGACTGTCGCCCCTCACGCCCACGAACAGCGGGTGATTCTCCGGGAACGCCCCCTTTGCCTTCAGCGTCGTGATCACCGGCGCGTTCAGCGACTCCGCGAACGACTTCAGCTCCGCCGACGCCCCGGCGTATATCACGCCCTCGCCCGCGTAGATCAGCGGGTTCTTCGCGTTCAGCAGCAGGTCCACCGCCTCGTTCACGTCCTCGGGGTTGGGCAGCGACTTGTAGGCCTTGGGCGGGAAGTACGGGTCCGCCGTCTCGTCATACGTCGCAGTCGCGTTCGGAACTGCCAGCACCACCGGCCCCGGCCGACCGCTGCGCAGCAACGAGAACGCTCGCCGCATGAACTCCGGCACCCGCTCCGGCCGGTCGATGTACCCGAACCACTTCGACACCGTCTTCAGGCTCGTAGTGACGTCGAACTGCGTGTTTTCCGAGCTGCCCGCCGGGATGCCGTCCGTTATGCACAGCATCGGCGAATTATCCTCGAACGCCTGCGCCAACCCCGGGTACGAGTACTGCAGCCCCGCGCCGTTGACTCCTCCCTGCACCGTGCACACCCCGATGCGCTCCCCGGCCGTCACCCGCGAGTACGCGTCAGCCAGCGCCACCGCGTACCGGTCGTCACGCATCATGATCATCGGAACGCCCTCGCGCCCCAGCGCGTTGTTAACCCGGCACACCGGGAAGGTCGATACCCACTCGATGCCCTCCTGCTTCAGGATCCGGGCAATCGCCGTTGCTACGTCTATACTCATTCGTAACCCTCTATTTCACCCGTCATTCCGCCGGATGCGGCAATCAACGGGAATGTTTGCCAGATTGTACCACCGCATATTGCGAGAGGGACGCCTTTACCGGACCATCCTCAGTGGCTGGCCTGACCACACTCCGCAACGATTTGCCAAACTGCCGGCGATTAGACGAGACTGGATTGCGGAAAACGGCTCTGAACCCCTGATGGGACTTGAGGCGCAAACAGTGTTATTTTTATGTGTGGCGAAATTCGCGCTGCACCTGAAGGCGCCGGGAGACATCGGACATAAACGCCATACACTGGCTTCTTCCCTGCCTGACGCCCTTCATTCCATTTGAGCCATTCGCACTGTTGTCGCCCTGAATCTACCCATTCGCGCCATTCGCACCATTATGGCCCCGAATCTACAATGGCGCCCGACAGGTTGCATCCTATGATGGCCCCTTCCGCTACTACCGCATGGTGACTGTCCCGACAGGCGTAACCCCCAGGCCCGGCAACCGCATCTTCTACGGATGGTTCATCGTTGCAGCGGCGGGCCTTGTCGTATTCAGCTCCGGACCGGGCCAGTCCTACGTCTTCTCCGTCTTCCTCGATTCCATCATCGAAGACACCGGCCTGTCCCGCACCGGCATTTCCGTCCTCTATTTGGCCAGCACCATCGTGAGCGCACTGTTGGTCACCATCGTCAGCCGCCTCTCCGACCGCTACGGCCCCAGAATGATGCTGGTGGCCGCCGGACTCGGCTTGGGAGCGGCCTGCTTCGGCATGGCCACCGCCACCCACATTCTCGTCTTCTACCTCGCCTTTGCCGCCCTGCGCGCCCTCGGCCAGGGCTCCCTGAGCATCAACTGCATCCTGCTGGTCAACCAGTGGTTCGTCTCGAAACGGGGCCTCGCCGTCGGCCTGATGACCCTCGGTTCGATGCTCTCCACCGCCCTCTTCCCGTCCTTCGCCCGCTTCCTCATCGTCAACATCGACTGGCGCGGCGCATACGCCGTCCTCGGCGTGGTGGCCATCGGCCTGATAGTTCCCGTGGCCCTCTTCGTCGTCAGGAACCGTCCCGAAGATATGGGCCTTTTCCCCGATGGTTCTCCCCGGCCTCCTCTCTCGGAGACCCGACAGGCCACGTCCGGAGTCCGCAGGAACATTAAGGTATTCAGCTCCCCCAGCTTCTGGCTGCTGGCCCTGTCCTTGAGCTCGCCGAGCCTGATTACCACGGCGCTGATGTTTCACCAGGCTTCCATCTTCCTGGAGAATGGCCTCAGCGCCACCCTCGCCGCGGGAGCCTTCGCCGTATTCTCCGTATCTTCAGGCACAAGCTCGATGATCGCGGGATTCGTCTCCGACCGCACTGGCCCCAGGGTCCTCCTCGTTTTCTCGATGGCGACCCTCGTGGCCACCCTGGGCGTGGGTGTGCTCATGGACTCGCTGCTCGTGGCAATGGCTTACGTCGTGATGATGGGCATCTCCAGCGGCTCCTACATGATCGTCCACAGCACCATCTGGGCCCACTATTACGGGCGCCACGGACTTGGTCGGATCCAGGGCCCGGCCATGACCCTCGCCGTCTGCGCGTCCGCCGTGGGCCCCCTGCCCCTCGCCATGTTCCAGGAGTTCACCGGCACCTACACCCTCGGCATGCTCGCCATGATGGCCCTCCCCGTTCTCTCCCTGGTCGTCCTCTTCCTGACCCGCCCCGGCGGCACCACCCAGCCGGAATAGCGCCACTCGAATCCATCAATACCGACTTTGCCCATCTCCACTCGTATTTCCCGCCCCAACCGTGATTCACGCGCAGGCGGGAAGCCAAACTCCCGTCACCCCTTGCGCCAGCATACTGCCCGCCACGGCTGGGGAAAGCGCCTCCGTACGCCAGCCACCGTTGACTGATCGGCGAATGCACCGGATACTAATTTACGTAAATACAATTTCGTACGGGGAGAAAACATGGTCAGCCGATTCGAGTTACGGCTGGACAAAGAGTGCCGTGAAAGACTGGACGAATTAGCCGTTAACAAGGGAGCCACCGCCGCCGATGTAGTCCGCCAACTGATAGACAACGCATACGAGGAGGTCATCAGGCAGCGTCGTCTGCGGGCCGCAGAGGAGCTCGTCTCCATGAATGCTGAAGTCCCGCCTGACCCTGAAGAACTATCCCGGCTATTGGAAACGGCTCATGACGTCTCTGGCATTTGTTGACACCAATGTCCCCATTTACGCTTCCGGGCGCGACCACCCCTGCAAGGAACCCTGCGCCCGCATTATCCGCAATATCGCCAACAGTCCGGCGCGGTATGTTTCCAATGCGGAGGTGCTTCAGGAACTGATGCACCACTACTTGCGTACCAACAGGTGGATTGCCGGAAGGGAGATTCTGCAAAGGTTCGAGACGGTGCTCCGGGGGCGGATTGAGCCGGTCTACCCCGCTGACGTACTCGACGCTTCACAGTTGGCTGACCACGTAACTCAGGCGAGTTCCCGGGATTTGGTCCATGCCGCCGTGATGCGCCGGGTCGGCGCAAATCTCGTGATATCCACTGACGTCGATTTCGACAGGATTCCCGGCGTACAGCGATTGGACCCCATGCGGCTCAACGAATGGGAGCCGCAACTGCACCTCTAACCCCGTCCTCTCCCTCGCCATCCTCTTCCTGACCCGCCCCGGCCCAGACGCCCGGCCGAATAGGCCGCGTCGTCTCCTCCAGGCCGCTGAGGAACTTATCGCCACTTGCGCCGATATACCGCCTCGCACTGAGAACTTGTCTCTATTGTCGGAAGAGGCTCACGACACATGTGGCGTTTGTTGACGTCTTCATACCCATATCCCCCGTCGCCCATATCCCCCGTCGCCCATATCCCCCGTCGCCCATATCCCCCGTCGCCCATATCCCCCGTCGCCCATATCCCCCGTCGCCCATATCCCCCGTCGCCCATATCCCCCGTCGCCCATATCCCCCGTCGCCCATATCCCCCGTCGCCCATATCCCCCGTCGCCCATATCCCCCGTCGCCCATATCCCCCGTCGCCCATATCCCCCGTCGGAAGAGGCCATACTCTTGGGCACTGACTTCAGCACTTTGCCCAAGAACTCCTGAAGCTGCTAGGCGAGGTCGTCGTCGTTGGTACCGGTTAGTTCCTGGGCTCGATTTATAAAGGTCCGTGTTGCCAGGAAGATCTCATCAAGAAACCTGCCTTTTTCGGCCTCGGATATACGATGGTTCGTACCGTGATATCGGTACCAGGTGGCGTACTGCGTTAGCCAGTTTACCGTCTGTCCGGGTTCTTCAGGGTCCTCAGCCGTGGCGTATTCGAGAAGTAGGCGAAGTTGCTGCGCAGCCAGCGTGCTCGACTCCCTTGGATCGTCGAGGACGGACCGCGCGATGGAATCAAGGTCATGGACGCCGGAATACTCGAGCTCAGCGGCGGAAATCCACGCCTTGAGTGAGTTCTCTATGGCCTGTTGAGCATGGAAACAGTAATTCTCCTGCTCCCCTTCCAGGTGCTCGAACTCTCTCCGAAACCCTCCCAGATTTCTGTAGGCGGCACGGATCCTCCATTTCACGTCTGGCCAGCTCTCTGGAAATCCGTCCTCGCAATTTCCGGACTCCCCAAGTCTCTCACCGCTCATGACTATGCCCTTTCTCGATGCTTGACCCGCAACATGGTTCTTTGCCCTCCGGCAGTAATGGAACTCGCCTAGTTCCATGGGGACTATATCGACACGGAGGCTCGGACGGTTCTTTGCGAGGTGAGCCTTCACGGCTCTCTGCGCCCGTGCCTGCTCCGCTATTCCCGACCGTTCATATACGAGCAGCAGGTCCACATCGGAATCTGGCCGGTGTGTCCCCGTGGCCCGCGACCCGAACAGGATGATAGTGCTGTGTTGCACTGAATCCTGCGCGGCTTTCGCGACCGCAAGAGCGGCGGAATCCGAGGTTCCGAGACTGGGCTGCATCGCTATTTCAGCCTCTCTTGTTGACCTTTCGTGGCTTTCATATTATCACTCCTCACCCCCCCCCACCTTGCACCTCCATCCCCCCTGTGGCACTATGCCCCCAATCCGCTCCAACCTGTGACGCCGCGCCGAAGAGGAGAGCCCCATGCTGCAGACCACCGACCCCGTAACTCGCGAAATCATCAAGAACGCCCTCATGAGCGCCGCCGACACCATGGCCCTCACCGTGGTCCGCACCGCCCGCTCCGCCGTCATCAAGCACGGCATGGACTTCTCCACCGCCCTGTTCAACGCCGAGGGCCAGCAGGTCGCCCAGGGCCTCACCCTCCCGCCCCACCTCGGCAGCATGGCCCCCGCCCTCGAGGGGGTGATGAACGCCTTCGGAGACGATGTTCTCCCCGGCGACATCTTTGCCAACAACGACCCCTACGAGGGGGCCAGCCACCTGCCCGACATCTTCCTCTTCAAGCCCATCTTCGTGAACGACGTCCTCATCGGCTGGAGCTGCTGCATCGGACACCAGACCGACATCGGCGGCCGCGTCGCCGGCGGCAACGCCTGCGACAACACCGAAATCTATCAGGAAGGCTTGATCCTCCCGCCCCTCAAGCTCTACGAGGAAGGCCGGCTCAACAAGGCCGTCTGGCGCATCCTCGAGAAGAACGTCCGCGTCCCCGACAAGGTCCTCGGCGACGTCCAGGCCCTCCTCGCCGCCGTCCGCTTCGGCGAGCGCGACCTGCTCCGCCTCGTCGACGAGTACGGCCTCGAGGAAATGAAGAGCTACATGGCCGACATCCTCGACACCACCGAGGCCCTCACCCGCGCCGAGATTTCCTCTCTCCCCCAGGGCGAGTGGAATTTCGTCGACCACATCGACAACGACGGCATCGACCCCCAGTCCATCGACATCCACGTCAACGTCCGCATCGACGGCGACGAGGTCTTCGTCGACTTCGACGGCACTTCGCCCCAGGCCAAGGGCAGCATCAACCCCAACTTTGCGTACACCAAGTCCAACGTCTACGCCGTGATGAAGTGCCTCATCGACCCCGCCATCCAGTCCAACAGCGGCTTCTTCCGGCCCTTCAACATCACCGCCCCCGAGGGCTGCTTCGTCAACCCGCAGCACCCCGCGCCCGTCGCCGCCCGCGGACTCGCCGGATTCCGCATCTGCCACGCAATGTTCGGTGCCATGGCCCAGGCCCTGCCCGGCCGCGTTCCCGCTGCCTGGGGCGGTGGCGAAATCGGCCTTTCCTTCGGTGGCTACCACCCCAACCGCAAGGCCTGGGTTTACCTCGAGTTCAACAACGACGGCCCCCGCGGCGGCGGACCCAGCATCGACGGTGCAGACGGCATGGCATCCCCTGTGCTGAATATGGCTAACACCCCCATTGAGAGCATCGAGTCCGACCAGCCCCTCCTCGTCGAGCGCTTCGGCCTCGTTCCCGACACCGGCGGCGCGGGCGAGTATCGAGGCGGCCTCGGCATCGTCCGTGAGTTCCGCCTCCTCGCCGAGGAAGCCACCTTCCAGTTACGCTCCGACCGCACCAACTTCCGCCCATGGGGCGTCGAAGGCGGCAAGGACGGCACCCCCACCCAGAACACCCTAAACCCCGGCACTCCCGAGGAGCAGGACCTCCCCGGCAAGCACCTGATGACCCTCAAAAAAGGCGACCTATACCGGGTAATCCAGGCCGGCGCCGGCGGCTACGGCAACCCCCTCAACCGCGACCCCCAAGCCGTCCTCGAAGACATCCAGCAACAAAAACTAACCCCCGCCTACGCAAAAGCAGAATACGGCGTAGTCCTCGACGCCCACGGCAACCTGGACCTCCCCGCCACCCAATCCCTCCGCACCAACCTCGCTACCGAAGCCGCGGACTGAGATTAGCGTGGATAAGTAGAATGCGCCTCTTCGTGGGCAAGAATCATGAGGGTCAAAACACATCCGTCCAAAGCCTGTTCAGGCTGATGGGCAGCGACGAGGATGCGTTAACGTACGCCTTGGGGTTCTTGCTTGCGCTAGACCATGAATTTTGCGCAAAGATGATTCGCCGCTTGGGTGTTGCCCCGCGTCGAACTCTTAAGCCTGACTATTCGGTTTACTTACAAGAAGTCACTGATGCGAAGTTTGGTCGCCGAGACATTGTCATAGAGGATAAAGCAATGCGTTTGGTTTTGGAGGCCAAGATTGGAAGTTCTGAGCCTACAGCTGATCAACTTCTCAAATATGGTGATGAGGAAAACCTGTGGAATCAATATAGAATACGTGGGGTAGTGGCCCTTACTCAAGTCGAATTGGCTTCAGCGACGAAAGAAAGAGTCCAAGCGAAACTTTCTGACAAGGGTATACGTTTTAACAACATACAATGGCATGAGGTAGTTGACCTTGCCCTCAGACACTCGTCATCTGGCAACTCCGAGGTGTCTCGATACCTGTTTGATGAGTTCATCCGATATATCAGGAAGGACTACCGTATGGGCTACTATGATGCCGAAATTCTAATCCAGGACGTGAATCCGACCAACGCAAAAATATTCAAAGAATGCTGGATGTATGTGACCAGCCTTAAGGACAAGAAGGCTCCTTTATACTTCGCTCCCTATTTCACCAAGCAGGGCAGTGATAGCGGCATATCTATGCTCAGCCGTGTGAGGGACACTGAGATTGTCGTACTGGCTGACAAGCAGGATTTAGCTGTGGAATCGCCCAGTGAAGATCATCGCATACAGTGGCGCAAGGGATTGGCCGAGCTTAAGAAACTAACCCAGGATGAGGACTTTGCCAATATAGAAGTTCGGCTATTCTACTTGGACAAGCCAATTAGCTTTAGGTCTACTCCGTTAACAAAGCAAGATTCCAAAGAGGCTGGTCTGTCCAAGCAAATTCCCAGTCAGATTCCCAAAGGGTTCAGTCTTGGATTTGATGACTTGCTAACAGTAGCTCCCGGATTTGGTTAGCCTCTCCTGCTCCCTTCGGGGATTCGTCGAGACCCACTTTTGGCATGATGTGCGGGAAAAGACTAGGTGAAGATATAAGGGTGTAGCTAACGAAAACTAAAGCGATCCTCGATCCCCCCTTTTAGCCGCTGCCGCAAACCACACACACAAAAACGCCCCCGGCACTGCCGAGGGCGTTTCCGCGTTCGCGAATCAGGCCGCTACCGGTCGATCGGCACCTACCGGTCCATCACCTTGACGGTCCCTTCCTCCGGGTTGTACTGGTACCGCACCACCCGGTCCAGCTTCTGCGACTCCAGCCGCACCACCAGCGCCCGGTCGCCCGACACGTTCAGCGTGTCGTGGATCTCACCCGGCAGGAAGAACGCCACCTTGCCGTCCCCCTGCACGAAGTCGCCCGTCTTCCCGATCTGCACCGAGTCCACACCCTCGCCCGGGTAGAACCAGCGCCACTTCGTCTGCTTGATCGCGCCCTCGTACACCCCGTAAACTACCCACGCGTTGCCGTGGTCGTGCGGCAGGTTGTCCTGCTCCGGCTTCTGCACCGACGCCATCAGCCAGAACCCGCCGCCCGGATGCCCGTAGTCCTCGTCCAGATGCAGGTCATACCGACCGTAGCCGCCCTCGTCCGGCAGCTCCAGTCGCTCCTCCAGCCAGCCCGGCGTCTGCAGCAGCACTTCCATCTTCTCCGACACCCGGCTCGCCTGCGCCAGCGGGTCCTGCGTATCGTCGAAAATCTCGCGT
Source organism: Dehalococcoidia bacterium (assembly GCA_965261355.1). GTDB lineage: Bacteria > Chloroflexota > Dehalococcoidia > Lucifugimonadales > UBA3495 > VXOI01. The sequence goes on from OZ253464.1 coordinate 3,369,937, forward strand.
ACGTTGTCGATGAACTCGTCAACCGTGTAAGCAGTGGTAGTCATCCTTAGCCTCCCTCATGGTTCCGGTGTACCTCTCACTCAATTTTGCCGGGGCTACACGTGAGTGTCAACTTGGCTCCCTGTCAGCACAATCGCGTCTCATACCCCGGATTCCCCATAACCCGTTGTTCTCGCCTCCCACCTGCCACTACCACGCCAACCCCATTAATCCCCTGATCGCGTTAAGCATGTCCCCGGGCCTTACCCGCTGGAATTTCCCCCGTCGCCCGGCTATGATAGCCCCAGACCCGAGCAGAACCCGAAACGCTATCTGGGAGGAACGAAAATGGGCGACTATTCCATCTTCGTCGGCACCATTGGACAGGGGCTCAACATCAGCTCCGACAGCGGCGACACCTGGACCAAGATTCGCAACCCCATTCCCACTGAATCCAATGTCCGCGCCCTCAGCACCTACCCCGGCAACCCCCATCGCATCCTCGCCGGCTCCGACGGCCTCGGCCTCTTCCGCAGCGACGACAACGGCCTCAGCTGGGAGAGCGTCGACAGCCCTACCGCCGACCTGCAGGTCTGGTCCGTGGCCATCGATCCGTCCAACACCGATACCCTCTTCGCCGGCACCCGCCCCGAGGGCTTCCGCTCCCGCGACGGTGGCAGGTCCTGGGACAAGCTCGACATGGGCGTCAACATGGACTGCCCCATCGGCACGCCCCGCACCACCAACATCATCGTCGACCCCCGCGACAGCCGCACCGTCTGGGCCGGCATCGAAGTCGACGGCATGTACAAGAGCCTCGACGGTGGCGACACCTGGCTCCACCTGCCAGACCTCGGACCCGACCCCTTCCACGGCGACATCCACGGCATGGCCCTCCGCTCCGGCGACGACCCGGCCTTCTACTGCACCAGCCCCTTCGGCATCGCCACCAGCAACGACGAGGGCGAGAGCTGGGACTACCATTACTTCCCCAAGTTCAGTGAGGCCGACGCACGCTCCTACTGCCGCGGCATGCTCATCAAGGCCGACGACCCCCAGACCATGTTCGTCGGCAACGGCGACTTCATCCCAGGCGTCACCGGCGCCGTACAGGTCACCCGCGACGGCGGCCAGTCCTGGGAGAAGGCCGACCTCCCCGTCGAGCCCAACTCCGTCGTATACTGGCTCGCCAACAACCCCGAGATGCCCAACGTCATCGCCGCAGCCAGCCTCTTCGGCTACCTCTACGTCAGCGAAGACGGCGGCAACTCCTGGAGCAAGCTCCAGAAGGAATTCGGCGAAATCCGCTCCCTGGCCATAACCCCCAACTAACCCTCCGTCACCATCACCGCGCGAGAAAGGGGCGGGATCCATTCCCGCCCCTCTTGCGTGTGCAACTTGGCATCGCCCGTCTCTATCAGGTCATTGACGAAAACCCTTGCAGTCCTCGAACCAAAGCAAGCGGTGTAAGATACAATTGATACCAGATGGCTGGGACCAAGGGGAAAGAAAAACATGACCCAACCGGGACCTGACAGCACCGAAACTCGCCTGCAGCAGTTGACCGACCGCTTCGACGACTTCGCGGAAGAAACGCGGGACTTCATGGAAGAGGCACGCCGCAACCGGGAAGCCGACACCAAAAAGTTCGACAACTTCGTGAAGGAAGTCCGGGACGATTTTGCCAATCTGAAAGGCAGGGAATATGAGCGGTACGTTAGCCATACCCTCCTGAGCCCTGTCAGCCGACGGCTGGGACTCCGCAGGCCTCGCCTGGCCCACTCAGCCGCTTTCGGCACCAGCGATGAACTCAGCATCAGGCTCGAAGACCTCATGGAGCGACATGATCTGTTTGATGTTGTGCTTTCAGACGCTATCGTTCGGGGAACCCACGAGGGCGAGCCTGCCTACGCTGTGGTGGAAATCTCCCTCACCGTCGGCAACAGGGACATATCCCGCGCCGCCGACCGGGCCGCAAGATTGGAGAGGGCTACTGGCGTTTCGACGTTCGCAGTGGCCATTGGCGAGCACATCCCGCCCCACCAGGAAACCCGCGCAATCGCCATGAACGTCACCCTCATTCAAATCGCTGAGTAGCCATCCCCCGGCAACGCCGACCAAATGGGCCACAACGACCCACAAAAACGCAGGGGCGGGTTTCAAACCCGCCCCCACTCTTCCCTAGAGACCGATGATTCATGTCATTCACTTGGATGACGGTTTCCCTGCCTGCTGAAGCTTCCGATTAAGCTCCGCTATCTTCATCGCATCTGCAGCAGGCCTTATGTAATAGTGTTCAAATAAGGCGAGCACTATTTCAAGACACCACATAGCTTCCTCGGGTTCGACATCGATGACTTCCGAAGTAATTGGGTCCTGTTGCTGGTGAGCGGAAAAATTTCGGAAATTTCTGACCGCATCAATAGTTTTCCTAGTAGCCAGAGGAAGCTTCTTATCTGGGTCAGGTTCCTCTAGAAATCTGGCCGGAAAGGGTTTGAGTCGCCGAGCATTTATAATTGGGGTCAACAAGAGTAGCGAGGGTTGAGAATGCTGGGAGAGCGTTCGGACCAGAGGGGTCTTTGGGAAGCGGACCGGTTGTACCTGGACCACGTGGGGAAGGACACCTTCTACGGTCTGCTGGCTTCCCTGCGGGGCCGGCTGTTCCAGGACTCCGATTTCGCGGTGTTCTACTGCGCTGACAACGGCCGGGACAGCGTGCCGCCCAGCCTGCTGGCCACGGCGCTGCTGTTGCAGACCCACGACAAGGTGAGCGACGCCGAGGCCAAGGCCCGGGCCGACTTCGACATCCGCTGGAAGGTGGCTCTGGGGATTGAGGTGGAGGACAGGCCCTTCGCCAAAAGCACGCTCCAGGTGTTCCGGGCCCAGCTGATCCTGCACGACAGGGTGCGGGAGGTATTCGAGTCCAGCGTGCGCCTCGCCCGGGAGTCGGGCTACCTGAAGAGGCGCAGCATGAAGGTGGCTCTGGACACGACCAACATCCTGGGCCGGGGCGCGGTGAGGGACACCTACAATCTGCTGGCCGACGGGATCGTCAAACTGATGCGGGCGCTGGCGCAGGTTGAGGGAATCAGCGTCGGGAAATGGGCCAAGGCCCGGGGATACGGGCGGTACCTCGCCTCCAGCATCAAGGGAGAGGCGACCATCGACTGGTCGGACAAGCGGGCGCGGACGGCACTGCTGGCGGGGATTGTGGGAGACGCGGACCGGCTCTTGGAATTATCGCGGCTGGCCCAGGGGGAGTTGCCCGAGGACGGTGCTGAGCGTCAGCAGATAGTGGCGGCGGCGGAACTGCTGGGGCAGTTGCTGCTCCAGGACATTGAGCGCAAGGGTGGCGACGGCGACGGCGACGGCGACGGCGATGACGGCGTGAGCCTCAAGGACGGGGTGAGCAAGGACCGGATGATGTCGGTGCACGACCCTGAGATGCGCCACGGGCACAAGAGCAGCAGGAGACGCTTCGACGGACACAAGGCGGCGATTGTGGTTGACACCGACACCCAGCTGATCACCGCCGTGGAGGTACTGCCGGGCAACGCTCCGGACAACCTGGGGGCGCTGGAACTGGTAGAACAGAGCGAGGCCAACACCGGTGTGCCGGTGCAGGAGGCCATGGGCGACGCCGCCTATGGAGACGGAGCTACCAGGCAGACCTTCGCCGACGCGGGCCGCACCCTGATTGCCCGGGTGCCGGGACGGCCCGACCGGCAGCGCTTTCCCAAGAATGACTTTGTCATCGACCTGGTGGCGGGCAGTTGCACCTGTCCGGCAGGGCAGGTCACCCACACCATAGTGCCAGCGGGACGGCGTACGGATGCCGCGGGTCGGATACACCACTTGCAGGCCTTCCAGTTCGACGGGTCCGAATGTATGACATGTCCCCTGCGGTCTCAGTGCATCTCGGCCAAGGGCAGGAAGGGACGGCGGGTGCTGATCCATCCCCAGGAGGCTCTCCTGCAACAGGCCCGTGCGTTGCAACAGAGCGCCGGGTATGACGAATATCGAGCGCGACGCGTGGTGGTCGAGCACAGATTGGCCCGACTGGTCCAGTTGGGCATTCGCCAGTCCCGCTACTTCGGACGCGCCAAGACGCGATTCCAGCTGTACCTAGCGGCTACAGTGGCCAACCTGACCCTGGTGGCGGGCAAAATCGAGCTGTCGGACAGTGTCGGCGGTGGGCTTCCGCGCCACCGCGCCGTCCTCAGTGCCGTCCCCAGTGATGTCCAGGCTGTTTCCCACGGTGTGGTCGCCCATGCTACGGCCATTTTCGGCGCTGTCCGGCTCGGACTGCTGTGGTCCCAGATTCTGTTCGCCCCGGCTTTACTGCCGAAATCTCTCTCCCCATCCAGGGCTTTTCGGCCCGGCTTCTAGAACTGCTTTGATCTGTTTTGCGAGATCGCGACTTAAGTAACCTTGTTCCTTAAGGATAGACTGCAATATTCGCCGAGAAAGCGCGGCAGAGGCCTTCGGGCTAATGTCCAACACGTTTGCAGCTTCCAAGAAATCGTTCCTTTGCGTTTCTGGAACTACAGGATCGATTTGAATGATCTCTGGAAAAATAGGATAGATGGTCTTCCTGTCAAATACCGGTCCACCAACCATATTCTGCGCGGCGATGTCCACAATGGGGTGAGAACAGCTAGGGCATAGAGTGACTGATACGACGTGGAGTTGTCGTTTCAAATGGTCGGCGGCGTATGCTTTATGCCATTCGTCCTCTCTGTAATGACACTCTACTCGACAACTAGGGCACCGCAATCTAACACCTCTCAAAGCAATAACGCCCCGATTTACCAGGAGTAACCGAACATTCTTCTACATATTTGCTGATTAAGACCCTGCTAGATATTTTACCCCTAATCACCATCGAATACAGTGCATCCGCACCTAGAAGAGCTAAGGGCACGCCAAGTCCATCCCAGCGTGACGCTCTCGTTCCTAAACCCCGATCCACCGAAGGGGTGAGTGTGGCGGCGGGTTGAAGGGGTAAAAAAGTGCTCCCGGCATCGGGGATAATGGTTGTTGTTACGGCAAACCATCCTCGAAGCAGGAGCACCTGATAGATGCTACCACCCAGCGAGCCCGACCGCATCCGAATCGCCTTCGACGACCACCGCCTGGTGAGCAATGCCGGGCTGATCCTTCCGGTCACCCTCGCCCAGCGCCTGGGCTTGGGTGAACTCGTCGGCAATCACGTTGACCTGGGGAATGCGCCGGGGCGGGCGAACACGGGGGACAAGATGCTGTCGCTGGTGGCCTCGGCACTGGCGGGCGGAGACTGCATTGACGACGCCGATGTGTTGCGCACCGGCGGGACGGCTGGCGCCATCGGCTGCGTGGTCAAGGCGCCGTCCACCCTAGTACTACAGCCGCACATCCAATACACGGGAGACTTGGAGCCTGGTGACTGACATGCTTCAATCACGTGCAAACACCAAGTCCGTAGCTGTATGTTGGCGATTCTCTGAAATATCCGCCCTGTGCCGGGCAACTGCGACTGTAGTACTAGGCACCTTCCTGCGCAGCTTCCGGTGGGGCCATGTCCGCCAGCTGGACCGGGTGAGCCGTGAGCTGCTGGCGCGGGCCTGGGCCACTGGGGCCGGACCCGGTGACGGGCCGTTGACCATCGACCTGGACTCCACCATCTGCGAGACCTCCCCACTAACCAACGTCGTCACGCGGCAATTGGCGCGTCAGGGGGGGCGTAGGTTGTGTGTTCCGGAGCATCGGGGATGGGCACCAGCAAATAGCCCAGTTGCGCCGCCCGCCGCTTTGCCGCGCGCAACGCCCGCTGCTGATATCGGCGTTCGTAGTATTCGGCCCCGGCGTCCACGTACTCTTGACCGTAGCGCAGCATGGAATAGAAGATGCGAGCCAGCTTGTGGGCCGTGGCGGTGATGGCCTTGGGCCCGCCCATCTGTGCCTTCTTCCGGCGCAGGAAGGCGCCCAGGGCGCTGTCGGAGCGGTGCAGAGCGTTGGCCGCCAGACGTAAGGCCGCCGCCGCACGGTTGGCGCTGGGCTTGGTCTTGGAGCTCATGACCTTGCCGCCGGTGATGCGGTTGTTCGGGCTCAGCCCCAACCAGGACGCAAAGTGCTTCGCACTCGGCCATTTCGTCATGTCGGCGCCAATCTCACTCACCACCTTGAGCGCGGTGTAGGCATCCACACCGTCGATCTGGGTCAGGTCAACCCCCGTCATACGGTACAGGTGCGTCCAAACGTCGAAGCGTGGCGCGTTTCCTTTGCTGCGTCTCCGGCCGGACTTCGCCGCCGGAGGATCACCATTGCTGCGGTCCTCGAAACGCTCCAACTGGGCTTCAATCTCCCGGTCGCACTCGGCAATCTTATCCTGATAGAACCGGTACAGCTCCAGGGCTTGGTTCAGCTCGAAGATGTGCTCCTCCCGCCAGTGCCCCTGCAGCGACTTGGCGATGGTTGCCTCGTCGGCTTTGATCCTGGGATCGCGCAATTGCGCCAGTTGTCGCGGGTCCCGTTGGCCGTCCACGATGGCCTCGATGATGTCCAGGCCGGTCTTGCCGGTGATATCGCTGATGACGTGGTGGAGCTTCACGTTCATCTGGGTCAGCGCCTTCTGCATATGCTGGATATGGTGGGATGCGTACTGCACCAGCATGACCCGCTGCCGCAGGTAGCTGCGTAAGCGTCGGATCTCCCCGTCGGGCCGGAAAGCCCCCGAGAGCAGGCCGTAGGTGTGCAGCTGCTGCAGCCACTGGCAGTCCAGCACGTCGGTCTTGCGGCCGGGCACGTTCTTGATGCGCCGGGGGTCCACCAGCATCACCTGGAAGCCCCGTTCTTCCAGCACCCCGAACAGCGGTATCCAGTACACGCCGGTGGACTCCATGACCACGGTCTCCACACCACACTCGGTCAGCCAGTCCGCCAAACGGTACAGGTCCGCCGTGAAAGCCTCGAACTCTCGCACCGGCTGCTCCGCCCGGTCGGCGGGCACCGCCACATAGTGGCTGGTAGCGCCCACGTCGATGCCCGCCGCGTTCAGGTTCAGCTGGGACAGCCCTTCCGGTTTTGCCCCGCTCTGGCGTCTGCTCATCATCGCCTCTGCCATTGCCGTGTAGGCGTGTCGCCGGAGGGAGCCGCGGACTGTAGCCACTCTCCCCAACGGGATCGCCCCGATCGGGGCTTCACCAATGATGCCGTCGTAAGGCTCCCGGACCATGCTACGGGTCGGGCAATACGCACCAGAGTCTGCTCGGTCTTTGTCCGGACGACACGCCTCGCCATGAGCATACATCCTTGGGCCGACTCACCAGTTAGTCGCCTCTGCACAGGCCGGACAAGGCCATAATATTGCTACGGGCTGGCCAAGGAGGGGGCGCGCCACCACGGCTACACCGGCCAGCGGGGCTATCACCCGCTGCTGGCCGTCGCCGCCGGCACCGGCGACGTGCTGATGGTCCGGCTCAGGGAGGGCCGCGCCAATACCGCTCGGGGCGCCGCTCACTTCCTGCGTGAGACGGTGGGACGGGTGCGCTACGCCGGGGCCAAAGGTCAACTCACGATGCGGGCCGACAGCGGCTTCTACACCCACGCCATCGTCGCGGTCTGCCGCAAGCTGGATGTCCGTTTCTCCATCACCGTTCGGCAGCACGCCAGCCTGCGGAACCTCATCGAGGCCATACCGGAGGCGGACTGGACGCCGGTCCCCTACTGGACGGACGGCGCCGCCGACGTGGCGGAGACCAGCTACACCCCCTTCCAGAGTGAGCCCGGCGCCGCACCGGTGCGGCTCATAGTCCGGCGGGTGAAGCCCACGCCTGGCTCTCAACTGGCCCTGTTGGCCACCTACAGCTATCACGCCTTCATCACCGACCGGGATGGCGACACCCTGGATCTCGAGGCAGACCATCGCCGCCACGCCGAGATCGAGAATGCCATTCGCGACCTCAAGTACGGCGTGGGTCTCAACCATCTCCCGTCCGGCCGTTTCGCCGCCAACGGCGCTTGGCTGGCGGTCCAGGCGATTGCTCACAACCTGGCGCGCTGGACGGCGCGCATCGGTCTGGGCGAGCAGGTGGTGACCACCAAGACCCTGCGGCGGCGATTCTTCTCCCTCGCCGGTCGGCTCACCCGCTCGGCGCGCCGCCTGACCCTGCATTTGCCTCGGCGCTGGCCTTGGGAGGCCCAGTTCACTGGCGCCCTGACCCGATTGCGCACCCTGCCGCTTCCCTCCTGACCGTGGCGCCGGCAACCGGCCCACCATCCTCGCCCTCATCCACCAGCCAGTCGAAGATCTCTCCCACTCGCGCCGCACGAATCGGCCAGCGAGAGTTCCTTGCTGCCTTCGGCCACCTCATGAGCGGCTCCTCTCACCGCCAACAGACCTGCTACTGGCTCCGCCCGCCCCATATCCGCCGGGACGGTCCCTTCCCCATCCCTGTGATGCCCTGTTCCACCGCCCTCCCCACTCCGTTCGGTGGATTGGGGCTAAAGCGTTCGTTGCCAGACAACCCCCTACAGCGCCTCCAGCCCCCTGGTCTGAGCCCTACTCCGACACCGCCGCCCCCCGGTCCCTGTCGGCCACGTTGCGCTCGAACACTTGCTCCGCCAAACCGTTGCCCGCCGTAGGCGGCGGCAGCGGCTTGCCGTCCTCGCGGTAAAGCTCAATCACCTCGTCAACGATGTCACAGAGTTCGGCATACACTGCTCTCTCATCATCCCCGTGGCATCCGCCGTTCATCAGCCCCGGAGACGTGCCAATGTAGCACTCGTCCGCATCGGACCACTCAACGAGCTTGACATACCGGGCGCTGTCTTTCATTCCTGCAACTCCTCAATCGCCCTTCTCACGTCCATGATTTGCCACGGCTTCGCGTCCGCTCCCAGGTTGCCGGATATGGTAATCGGCTTGACCGCATCCGGATGCACGAAGTTTCTGTGGCTCCCTCTCCCTCCGCGGTTGCGATACCCTGCTCGCTCCAAATCGGCGATGAGCTCCCGTATTTTAGGTGGCATATATATACTAGTGAGATAGTCGCTATCTACTATTGTAAATCAGGGCAGGTCTATTGACCTGCCCTGTTCTCATCCATTTGGGAGTACTGTAACTCCCTACAGCGCCTCCAGGCCCTTCCGCACGCAGTCCTCGTCCTCCTGCGCCGTTCCGCCGCTGCCGCCGATCGATCCCACCAGCGCGCCGTCCTGGTAAATGGGAATCGCTCCCTGTGCCGGGATGATCCGCCCGCCCTGGCTGCCGATGATTGCCTGCATCACCGGTGAGTCCGCGTTGATCTCCCGGCTGTCCCGCCCGAAGAACACCGACCCCACCGCCTTCCCCGGAGCCGCCGTCGCGCTCACCGCGATCGCCCCCTCCATCCGCTGGAAGGCCAGCAGCTGCCCGCCGCCGTCCACCACCGCCACGCTCAGCTTCACTCCGATCCTTTCCGCCTCTGCGATCGAGGCTCCGATAATTCGGTTTGCGTCTGCCAATGATATAGCCATATCCGTACTCCTTAATGACATCAAGTTCTGTTCCCGTTCCGCGCGTCCCTCGCGTTGCTTCGGTACATTTGGAACCCTGCGAAGCACAACGCGCCCCAATGTTAACCCCTGCTGCCACCTGCCACAACTACGGCCTAGAAAGCCGATCAAGGTTGATGCCAATCGCGTGTGCTGATAGCATCTCCTCGTAGGGCTGGCTGGTACTCAGCCTTTAAGAGGTTGGTATATTGAAGATAAGCCATGAAAATTGTGGGAAACTTTACGAGGCAGGCGTGGCCCTCGTCGACAAGAGTGGCTTGGCTCACTATTGCGGCGCAAGTTTCGTGCCCTGCAAGGATGAAGAGGCCTTCGAGAAATACTGGCGGACCACATTCCATCCAGAGTTCGGGCGTTATATGGCTTGGGTGTTCTTGACAGTGGGTGCTGAAAACCTCGCAAAGGCCGCGTGTGTGTGCAATGAAAAAGTAAAGGCCAATTCGAAGAAAACATTGGATAACTATCTCAAGGAGCATTTCAAAGAACTCTGCGAAAAGTCGGCAATTTCTGAAACGCAATTACACTCTCTGCTATGCAAATACACGGAAATAAAAAAATTGAGGGACAGGGATGCTCACTCATTTCGCCAAAACAAGAGAAAAGCCAACTTCCCTTTGGTTGCGGATACTTTCCTGCCTGCGTTTCACATCCTAACTGAGGCCATGAAGAAAGCAGGGCATCCTCAGCAATAGACCAGACCCCTGCCGCCACCTGCCACAATCCCAACCCGCGAACTCGGCCGCCCCTCCGCGCCCCCCGCAGTCAATCGCCTCCCTCTCTCACCCTTCCCGCTTTCCTGGATTGGTGACATTTGTTGCTTGCCAAGTCTCGTGTCACGTCTCTAGCCTAGAACATAGGGTCCGATATCGCCGGGCCGAGTTTGAAACGGCCACTGAGGCCCCATGGAATTCGATGACCAGGAAACGCACAAAAACCCAACGGCCACGGGAAATCCAGCCCCTCGCCAGCGCGGCCACCATACCGGAACGTCCGGAAATGTCCGCAAATGGCCGGACAAACGAAGAACCCGGCATCTCCCGGCGCCAAGAGGCCGCCCTGCCTGCCATTGTCCTGTCTCCCTCCATCGCCCGGGCCGCCCGGCCGCAGGCGTCAGCGAAAGGACCCTGCGCCGCTGGATGAAGGACGACTCCTTCCGCTCCAGACTCTCCCGCCTGCGCCACGAGACAGCGGGACTTGCCCGCGAGGAGATGCAAGGCCTCCTGCTTCGCAGCGTCACCATAATGGCAGAGGGCATGGAGGCCCCTGATCCGGCGATGCGTATCCGTTCCGCCCGCCACATCCAGTCTTTCGCTGTCAAGATGTGGGAGATGGAGAAGCTCGAGCTCGACGTCCGTAACCTCGAGGAAGCCCTCGCCCAGCTGCGCGCCCGCCTCCCCGCCGCATAGCCCGGTGCCTCGGGTCGTGCTCGCCGCCCCTGAAATCCCCTCCCCCTCTGAGAGGGGGTAAGGGTGGGGGAGTCCTCCGGCCAACGGTTCGTCATTTCCGCGAAAGCAGGAATCCAGTGCCCTACCTCTATGCCAGTGCCCTACCTCTATGCAAGACACGTACAGCCGGGGTCCCATACCAATCATCGCAACATCCCTGTCAAAAACCCTTCTCTTTCTGCCCAAAACTGCACAAAAGGACCGAAATCATGTCTCTCGCCAGCCTGCGCCGCCGCGTCAACGCCCTGAGCCGTCAGCTCATCGTCCCCTTGGGCGTCGTCCGCCTCCGTCCCATCGCCGAGAAGTACTGCGACGAATGGGCCTATGCCACGAGTGAGGGCAGCGCGCCGCCGCCCTGCTCCTACGCAGACGCCATTCCAGCCGGAAAAACCCCCGCCCCCACCGGCCGCCGCCGCCGCGGCACTCCCCGGGTCAGTACCGTTCCCTTGTTTCGCCGCATCACCGACGCCGGCTATCGTATTCCCGCCTTCATTGAGCTCAACAGATACGTGCGCCAATGCCGCGAGGAAGCGACCTGCCCCCAGCCCTTGGAAATCCTGCGCCGCATTCTCCCCAAGGCCGTGGCATGGGGTCTTCTCCCCCGCTTCCCCCGCCCCGTCGATTGCTAGACCCGCGGCCTCCCCTTTCACCCCTCTCCCCCCGGTAGAGGATCGAGGTGAGGGTGAGGGTGAGGGTGAGGATGTCCTCCCCTCGTCGAAGGAGCCAACTCCAACGCACCCAGGGAACCGTCATTTCCGCACAGGCGGGAATCCAACCCCCCGTCTATCGTCCAAACCAACCGCTCTGGTAAAAGGAGTCCTACCAATTCCGGAATCTCTGTGCCCTCTGTGGTGAAAAAGAAAAACAAATCTCCGCGCCCTCTGCGCCAACCCTGCGTCCTCGGCGTTAAAGCAAATCTCCGTGGTCTCTGGGGTCTCTGCGGTAAACAACCCTCCACTCCGCGCTGTTGCCTATGCCAACCGCGTTGACTATAATTGCGCCAACAAATAGAGGGATGCGCCCCGGCCTGCCATCCGGAATTCGTCACAGTCTTCTCGATTGCAGACTCAAACGGCCACCGTGTTCCCAGCCGGTACGCGCCCGTATCCGACGCTTTCAGCTCTTACAAAAGAGGCGCCGGAAAAGGAGTGGAGAATGGTCGACCAGCTAGCGCGACCCAAGGATAAGGCCGATATTTATTGGTTCTCCGAGCAGCCCTATGGCCACGTCGGCGACGCTGACCTTGAGAAGTACGATTCCGGCAGACTAGGCTTCCCCAACACTTACTTCGACCCTCACAAGGCCAGCATCCTTTACAACCAGTACCATGAGCAGTACGCCCTGGCCGACGAGGTCGGCTTCGACGGCATCATGTCCAACGAGCACCATGCCTCCTACTGGTGCATGAAGCCCTCCGTCAACCTCGATGCTGCCGTTATCTCCAAGCTCACCAAGAACGTCAAGATTGCCATCCTCGGCAACGTCATCGCCATCAACGACCCCATCCGCATGGCCGAGGAAATCGCCATGCTCGACTGCTACTCCGGCGGTCGTATCATCTCCGGCTTCGTTCGTGGCACGGCCGTGGAGACCCTGCAGGGCGGCGTTAATCCCACGGAAAACCGCGCCCGCTTCGAGGAAGCCCACGACCTGATCATCAAGTGCTGGACCGAGCCCGGCCCCTTCCGCTACGAGGGCCAGTACTACCACTACCGCGCCGTGAACCCGTGGGTGGTGCCCATGCAGAAGCCCCGCCCCGACATCTGGTTCCCCGGTACCGGCAGCCCCGAGAGCGTGGTATGGGCCGCCAAGCACAAGCACCCCTACATGAACCTCGGCGCTCTGGTGGACACCACCGAGTGGCTGAAGCAGGTCTACATCGACACCGCCGAGGAAGAGGGTTGGACGGCCGGTCCTGAGCACTTCGGCTACCTGCTCCGCTGCTTCGTCGCCGACACCGACGAGAAGGCGATAGAACTGGGTAAGGAGTTCATGTGGACCATTGAGCACCGCCAGCGCGGGCCGATGGAGCACAACGACCCGCCCGGATACCAGTCCAGGGCATCGGTCGAGATCAAGGCCCAGCGTCCCACCGGCAACGTCGCCGGCGCGGGTGGCTTGGGTGTGGGCCTGTCCTACGACCAGCTTCGCGGCGTCAACAACATCATCGTCGGCAATCCCGACACCGTAACCCAGAAGCTGACCGAGGTCATCGAGCGCCTCAGCCCCGGATACATCCACATCTACGGCAACGAGGGTGCGATGGGCCACAAGGAGACCATGCGCAGCATCGAGTTGCTGGGCAAGGAAGTCATCCCGGCCCTCCACGAAGTCCAGCTGCAGCCCTACGACAACCGCCCCCGCATGGATACCATCAGCACCGGCACCGCTGGCCTAGCCCCGTAGCCACGGTGCTTGTCCCAGGGTTGACGAACAGCCCCGCTCATGCAGCGGGGCTTTCCCTTGACTTAACATGACCGGAGGAAAACGGCCTCCCGTAATTCTTGTCAGTCTGATTGTCGGTCTGTCAGTCTCATTGGTGGTGCTCACCCTTTCCTGCAGCCCTGATGTCTCTGAAGCACCGTCCGACCCGGTCTCGGTGGCGAGGATACGCACGGGTGAAAAAGTAAATGGAGAGTGTTTGTTTGACGATGCCACTACGAAATACCCGGTAACTTATTCAGGCATCACGGAGAATTGCATGCAAGCGGTAAGCATCGGCCCGCTTGCCCTGGCTGAACTGGAACAGATGAAGCGTGACGTGCCATCCTTTTGGGAGAACTCCTCTCCCTATCGACAAGCGCTGGTGGGAGAAATGATTGACGGCACGTGCGATTTCTCCAGTCCCGCAGTGCAGGCGTACCTGCAGTTTTCTGAAACTGTGTCAACCGATTGGGCCAGTTGCGTCATGATTGTTGACGTCGGGCCAGCCACTGAAAAGCAGGTAGAGGAAGTCCAGCGCTTTGGCAGTAGGAGCTCTGAAGCCGCCGTACCCGCTCCGTCAGAGCCTGTACCCGGTCAATGATTAACGGCATCAGTGTCGTAACCGGCGCATTCGGCTACACCGGCCGCTACATTGCCCAACGACTCCTAGAAGAAGGCGCCTCCGTTCGCACCCTCACCCGCAACCTTGGGTCTGCCAGCCCATTTGCCGACCGAGTAGAGCGCCGCCCACTCGACTTCAACGATTCAGCCCAGCTAACCGAAAGCCTGCGAGGAGCCCACACCCTCTACAATACCTACTGGATCCGATTCGCCCGAGGCAACGTCAACCACGACACAGCCGCCCGCAACACCTGTAACCTCGTCGACGCCGCCATCGCCGCCGGAGTCAGGCGCATCGTCCACATCAGCATCACCAACGCCGATGCTTCCTCGTCCCTCCCCTACTTCCGAGGCAAGGGACAGGTCGAGGACTACATCCACACTTCCGGATTGCCCTACTCCATCATCCGGCCCACCGTTGTCTTCGGTCGCGAAGACGTGCTCATCAACAACATCGCCTGGTTCCTTCGCCGCTTCCCCGTCTTCCTCGTTGCGGGACGCGTCGATTACCGGCTTCAGCCGGTCTACGTTGACGATGTCGCGCGCCTCGCCGTTGAATCCGCCTCCGCCGAAGGCAACATAACCCTCGACGCTGTCGGCCCCGAGACCTTCGCCTTCAACGAACTGCTGAGTGAGGTCCGTCGCGCCACCGGCGGCCGCGCCCGCCTCGTCCATTCTCCGCCATCCGTCGCCCTCGCCGCAGCAGGCCTGGCGGGACTCGCCCTCCGCGACGTTGTCCTCACTCGCGACGAAATCGACGGCCTAATGGCTGGTCACCTGGTTTCCACCAACCTTCCGACCGGCGACACCCACTTCACCGATTGGCTTCACGAGAACAGACACACCCTCGGTCGCCGCTATGCCTCCGAGCTCTCTCGCCACTACCACTGAGGCCTGCGGTAGCATGTGACAGGACTATGACTTTGGGCTGTGCCGCGTGTTGCGACGGCTACTCAGGCAGCCACATCACGCTGGAGATCTCGCTGAACTCACGCCGCAGCTTGCTCCACGAGTCTCCTCCGTCGTCGCTCCGGTACAGGTAGCCGTAGCGGCTACCCGCGAATACCACCGACGGGTCGGCGTCCTGGATGTTGACCGTCCACATCGCGGTGTTAGGCTCTACCGGCAGCGGCAAGTCTTCCCACGTCTTGCCCGTGTCCTTCGAGCGCATCACCGTACCGGTCTGTCCCGGAGTCGTGTCGCCAATGGTAACGAATATCACGCTGGGGTCGTCTGGCTTCACCATGATGCCCCGCGGGTAAGTCAGCGGAAACACGTCGCGGATTCCGAGCCGATCCCAGGTCGCTCCGTTGTCGTCGCTGGTGTAGACGTCGTTGTTGACTACCACCACAACGGTGTGGGGCGGTCCGGAGGCGACAGCCACGTTGTGGACGTCAGGATTGGGTATTGCTCCGTTGATGGACTCCCATGTCTCTCCGGCGTTGGAGCTGTGCCGCAGCCCGTCGACTTCCAGCCCCACCCAAACGTCATTGTGGTTCATCGGGTCGATGGCGATTCCGGTCACCCGAGGCACCCCCACGTTGGGGCATTCCAGCGCTACTTCCACCGGTCGCCGTTCCCAAGACTCCCCGCCGTCCGTCGAGCGATACACCCCGGCACGGTCGGGCGTGCCGGTGCCAGCGAACATCAACTTGGGATCGGCAGAGTCGATCGCCATTGCCCAGACGCAGGATCCGCTCATAGCCGTGTCCAGCTGCTTCCACTGCTGCCCGCAGTCCTCGCTGCGGTACAGTCCCTTGTCCGTTCCGGCGAACACCACGCCCGGCCTGCCTGGATGATTACCCAGTGCTCGCACGAGGGCGTCCGAGTGCATCCCGGCGTCAATGCCCACCCGACGCCACGAGTCGCCGCCGTCGGCGCTGCGCATGATTCCCTGTCCGATGGTGCCTACCAGGATTGTCTTCACGTCGGCCATGACGCATACCTCCCGTCTTGCGGTTCCCTCTCCGAGAGGGAGAGGGTTTGGGGTGAGGGGTGATCCTGGACAAAGAGCTTGCTTAAGCCTGGGAGAGGGCGGCAACCACCTCGTCGGTGCTGCGCACCCGCACCAGCAGCGGCAGAACGTGCTTGATGGTCATCTCGTGGACATCTTCCTCACCCGCGGTGCAGCAGTCGCTGACCACCACGCACTGCGTGTCCCGGTTCTTGGCGTCCCGCGCGGTTCCCTCCACGCTACGCTGGGTGGAGATTCCGCCAACCAGGATGGTCTCCG
Organism: Dehalococcoidia bacterium; assembly: GCA_965261355.1. Lineage (GTDB taxonomy): Bacteria > Chloroflexota > Dehalococcoidia > Lucifugimonadales > UBA3495 > VXOI01. The sequence continues at coordinate 3,386,170 of OZ253464.1, forward strand.
TGCCAAGGGCCTTGAGAATGCCCTCCACGTTGGTACCGTAGTAGGCACTGAACCGAGGCTTTACTACAATGTAGTCGCCAGGCTGAGGGGCCAGCTCGTCGATCACTTCCACTGCGGGCGTGCCTTCCAGCATCGGCACGCCGCCGCCGCCGCCGCCGCCGACATCCGCGACGGTTCTCGGAGCGTCAGCATTGTCAGGGCGGCGATAGGTGGTGATGTAAATGAGGGGAGTACCAACCTGACGACAATGCGCGACCAAGCGCACAAAGTTGTCTATAACACCCTGCCGGTTGGGAGGAATGTTGTATGGCGGACCCTGGCCCTTGGCCACAGCGTTGATCATGTCAATCAGGATGACTGCGGTGGACTTAGGGTCAAGCTTAAGCTCGTCGGGCATTTCCTACACTCCGATGTACGACTTTGAAAGTCTTGATTGCAGGTATGTGACTCGGATGGGAGACTCAAGTCCCCGTATACGTCGCCGGGCTCGCCAGGAACTTCGTGCGACAGTCCAGTCCGCAGAAGTAGATCCAACTGCCGTCGTGGAATATGCGGGTTCCCTGGCTCGGGTCAACTTCGGAAGCGCCGTGCCGGGTCTGGGAGGTCTGCGCCCGGGCCTGCTCCTGGTCGATCTCCTTTCCACAGACAGGGTCTTTGGCCATCGTTATCTCTCCAGTTGAAAGGATTTTATGCTAGACGGGCAGCGGCAGGCCGAGCCGTACTTTTCCAGGCTTGTCAAGCAACGCGCTGGCAATCTTGGCACGATGGTCGAAGGTGGTGCCCAATCGCATGGTCCAGGCCGACACTCGCCGCAGCCACAGGTGCAGGTCGAACTCCATCATGAAGCCGATGCCGCCGTGGATGACCTGTGATTGCCGCACCACCGCCTCACACTTCTCATTGGCGAATGCCTTGGCCTGCGATACCTCCACGCCGGCCGGCAACCCCTGGTCCATCTTCCACAGTGCCTCATACGTCAGAAGCTGCACTCCATCTGCGAATAGCACCATATCTGCGCACATGTGCTGAATCGACTGGAAGGAGGCTATCGGACGACCGAAGGCGACGCGGTTCTTGGCGTATTCGATTGCCATGTCAGCGTCTCTTCGCGTTGCTCCCAGCATCTGGCAGCATAGCAGGGCAGTCGCCCGCTCCAGCATTCGCTCAGCGATGGGCCAACCGTTGTGCAGTTCACCGACAAGGTCGGCCTCTGTAACTCTCACGTCATTGAAGGAAATGCGGCTTTGCTTGTCCTTGGCGATGGTCACCAGCGGCGTCTGCGAAACGCCCACGCCGTTGGGATCGATTAGAAAAAGCGAAATTCCTTCGTTCTCATCCGAAGGGGGCGCGGTACGTACCGCCACCAGGCAACTTCGGGCGACATTAAAGTTGTCGACGAACATCTTTTCACCGTTGAGGAGCCAACCGTCCCCGTCCGGCTGCGCCTGCTCCACGATAGCCGATGGTATCAGCCTCGGGTCCCGTTCGATGACCGCCCACGTCATCACCATGCTGCCGCTGCAAACGGCGGGCAGCAGTTCTCGCTTCTGCTCTTCGGTTCCCGATTCGGCGACGGTCAGAGCGGCGACCATGGTGCTGTGCAGCGGCACCGGCGCCAGCACCCGCCCGAGCTCTTCCATAACGAGGCCCAGATAGGTCAACGGCAGGCCCTGTCCGCCGTATTCTTCGGGAACGGCCAACCCCAGCCAGCCCAAGTCCGCCAACTGCTGCCACAGGGCCTGCGGATATCCGTTTTCATCCAGCTCCATCTCTCGAACAAGGGCCGTGGAGACCTCAGCCTCCAGGAATTCCCTTGCAGCGTTCTTGAGCAGTTGTTCTTCTTCGGAGGGTAGTACGTCCATATCTTCCTTAACAATTTTCCCTCTCCCATTTTGGGAGAGGGTCGAGTTGATCGCTTGCTCCTGGTTGTTCTTCCTGCTAGCCCCGCGGCATTCCAAGGCCACGCCGGGCCATCTGGTCTCGCATCACCTGAACGCTACCGTGATTGATGCCCGACTGGAAGGCGCCCATCACATTGTGCGCGAAGACGCCTTCTTCGATGGCCTCTTCCGAGCTGCTAAGCAGCGTGGCATAGGGCCCCAGAATCTGGGTGATGGTCTCGGTGGTTTTGACGCCGTGCTCGGGGGCCCAGACTTTTTCCGCCGAGCCCTCGTAGGTGAAGTTGCCACCCCGTTCCACCAGGGACATGCTTCGCATGGTCATCAAGCGGCAGACCTGTGCGTCGGTCCACAGCTCCGCCAGCTTGTCGCGAACTGCCGGGTCCTCTGCTGGCGAGTGGCCGCCGAATTCGTTCTCCTTGACCCAGTTGACGATGTCCTCGTCCCGCCGCACTGAAATCAGGTAGCGGCTGGCGCCCACGCGGTCCAGGTTCAGTCCCATGGCGCCCACGTACCAACCCATGTTCTCTTCGCCCAGCATCGCCGACGCTGGCACTCGCACGTCCTCGAAGAAAGTCTCATTCGTGCGGGCCATGCCGTAGGTCGTGCCCAGCGGTGCGGGTGGGTCGCTCTGTATCGTCCACAGGGGACGCACGGTGATGCCGGGTGCATCCATCGGCACCATGAAAATGGAAATCCCGCGGTGCCGCGGTGCGTCGGGGTCTGTGCGGGCCATCAGGTAGACGTGCGTAGCGTAGTGCGCCGCCGAGGTGTACATCTTCTGCCCGTTGATAACGTACTCGTCGCCGTCCCGCACCGCCCGGCACTGCAGCCCGGCAAGGTCGGCGCCCGCCTGCGGCTCCGTGAACCCGAGAGCGAAGATGACTTCCCCGTTTATCAGCCCGGGAATGAATTCCTTCTTCTGTTCCTCGGTGCCCGCCGCGAGGATGGCAGGGGCTCCGCTGCCCGCACCGCCGACCGCTACGCCGACCCGGGTGAATTCCTCTTCGACGATGTATTGCTCCATGCGGCTTCCACCCTGTCCGCCGTATTCCTTGGGCCAGCTGATGCCGATCCAATTACGCTCCGCCACCTTGCGGATCAATTCGCGGTAGTGGACACCTCGCCCACCCTCTTCGGCGGTCTCAAGTTCGCCGAGGACGTCGTCAGTAACGTGCTCTGCGATGAATTCCTGTACTTCCCGTCGCAGCTTTTCCTGCTCCGGTGTATACCCAAAGTCCATGCTCGCCCCTTTCCCGGTGGGTTACACGGCGCCGCTGCCGACGCCAAAGTCATTGTCTTGCGCTAGGGTAGCAGTGTCAAGTTAGGCCGGGTCGACGCTGCTGGGCCGGGTCCGTCCGAAAAGCCAAATGTGTCCCTGCCATTGAGGTGCATGCATTGCGTGGCCAAGGGAGGTGAATAATTGTTACATGCGCCATATATGGCGCATGTAACAAAATGTAAAGAAACGTAAAATTTGGGCTTTCGCTGCCCCGATACTGAGACAGTAGCGAGGGAGCGTCAGCAGTCGCCTGGAAGGTCGTAATTCAGCAGAATCCGGACAGCAAGCATCTGAGAATACGAGGTCTCTGTAAAAATGGTAGCGGAGTCCAATGAGTTCTGGCAAGGGCGAAATGTCACTGGGCCAAGCCGATACGATAGGGCCTCTTCAGCCAGAGGGAGCACCGCCAAGGGTCGCGATCAGGCGCTGCACTTCGTCTGCATCAGCGTTTTCCAGGTCTTCGACGGTCTCAATCAGCAGATCCACGCCGAAGTCCTCCAGCACCCTTCCTGCGCACGAGTGCACCTTTGCCAGCCTCTCCTCCCGGCTAAGCGGGTTGCCCCAGATGCCCCGTGGCCGGTCGCAGCGGCTGATGTACGTCTGCCCGTCGGTGGTCTCAACGCGGACGGCAATCCACATTTCCTCGAAGTTCGCCGGAATGTCGGATCTCATATCCACCGTGGTCTTTTCCAGCAGCGTCGTGATTTCCGGTCGGTGCACCGCCTCGTCGGTGAACGTCTCGATGCCGACTCGCCGGTCCAGCAGCGACGCTGCGACCGTGTATTGAAAGCTGAACTTGCCGTCCAGTCCGGTCTCGGGGAAGGGACGTCCCACGTACCGCATCACCGGCGTCTCGATGCGCACTGCGGCGATGCGGCCAGGGTCGACGCCGTAGCGTTGCTGCAGGTCCAGCGCCGCGTCGATGCCACGGTGGGTGCCGTACTGGCTGGGATGTTTCTTGATGGCGACTCCCGGGTCCACCAGCCGGTAGGGGTTGCCGAAGTCCCGCGTAACCGCGTCCAGCTCGAACCCCTCACCGAACAGGACCGCCGCGTACCCATTCTCGTGCTCGAATACGTTTGCGTTGGCCGTAAAGTCCCTGGCGGCCAGAAGCGCCGCCTCCAGCCCCATGCGTCCGGCGTTGCCACAGTGGGTCGACTTCGTCATCGTTCCCGTGTTGGCCGACACGGTTCCAGCCCGAGACGCTGCAATCCCCAGCGCCATTCGCGTCTGATACGTGTCCAGCCCCAGCATTACCGAGCCGGCCGCCGCGCTGCCCATCACGCCCACCAGCCCCGGCGGATGGAAGCCTCCCAGGCTCAGGTTCGCCGATGCCACCCGGATGCGGCCTTGGACCTCGAAACCGGTAACAAGCGCCGTGACGATGTCCTTACCCGTTGCGCCCTGTTTCTCCGCAAGGGCCAGGATGCCGGGCAAGGTTGGTGACGTGGCATGTGTGGCCGGATGCCACATCACTTCGTAGTCCAACACGTGGCCTGCCACGCCGTTGACGAAGGCCGCCATGGGAGGCGAGGTCTTGAAACCATGACCGAAAATGGAAGACTGCGGATTGCCGCCCATTTCCCTGGCGTAGTCCGCCACGATCTGGGCCGCCTGCTCCCGCGACCCGGCCAGTGTGACAGCCAGCCCGTCCAGGATTACCACCTTGGCCGCCTCCACCGCTTCCCGGGGCATGGCCTCAAACTTCGCCGATGCGATGTGCTGGGCCAGTTGCTCAGTTACCGGCATAATCACTTGGCTCCCGTCGACGTAATCACGTGAGCCCGGCCAGCACCGGGCGCAGCTCTTCGATCAGAGGCGGCAGGAACTCCTGCCACGTACCCACCACGCCGAAGTCGGCGGACCGGAATATGGTGGCGCGACGGTTCTGGTTGATGGCCACGATGATGCCAGCACGTTGCAGTCCGACAGTGTGGTTAAAGGCTCCGCGTATGCCCACGGCGATGTACACCGTCGGCGCGATGGTTCGGCCGCTGATGCCCACCTGCAGCTGCTGCGGTAGCCACCCGGCGTGCACCACGTCCCGAGTCGTCGCCACCGAAGCGCCCAGCGACCGCGCCGTCTCGACCAACGCCGCTACGTTTTCCTCTTCAATGCCCATCCCCAGCCCGATGACGACCCGTGCGCGCGCCAGGTCTCGTCCCTCGGTGTCTTCCTGGAACTCCTCACCTATTAGCCGCACGTCCGATCCATTGAAGGGTTCGCCGGTCAGGTGCTCCACCACGGCCGTCGCCCCTTCCTCGATGGTCGCAGGGGTCAACAGACCCGGCCGGAGCGTGACCAAGTTGGGAAGCGTCTTTGAGAGGATCGGTGCCACAACGTTGCCGCCCAGCGCCGGCTTGAGCTGTACCAAGCGGCCCTCGTCGTCGATTTCCAGGTCGATGGCGTCCCCAGTCAGTCCAAGCTCGAGCCGCGCCGCGAGGCGCGCCGCCAGGTCTCGACCGTCTGCCGTGGAGGCGAACAGGATGGCGTACGGCCGCTCCCGCTCCACCGCCGCGGTGAGGGCGCTGCTCACCGCCCGGCTGCAGACGGGGCCAAGCTCCGAGTTGTCCAGCGCCAGCACCCGGTCCGCTCCGGCTGCTGCCAGCGCCTGGACGTGGGACTCTGCGCCAGCGGAAATGACTACCGCCACCACCTCGCTTTGCGTGAAGGTGGTCAAATCTCGCGCCTTGCCCAGCATCTCGAAGGTGACGTGAGCCAGCCCGTCCTGCGAGTTCTCGGCCACGACCCAGATGCTGCGTTCCGCAACCCCCGGGTACCGGGGCAAAGCTTCCGCCTCGCTTTCCGAACCGTCGTACTCGCTCAGTTCCGCCAGCCTCTCCCTGACAGAATCGGCTATCTGCTTGGCTGCGTCCCTTGGCTCGACTTCCTGCAGTGAAATGCCCAGTCGGTTTGGCTCAACCAGTCGGATTTCGTTGACCCATGTCGGCGAACCTTCGGACCCGAACTGCGATGCATCATCCGACAATTGCGCGCAGTTGACTTCGTCCACAGGCTTTGTCGCCGCCTCCTCAATCTGCTGCCTGTTGGGGAACAGTTCCGGGGCAACGCCTTCCGTGACGCAGACGACCGCTGGCAGGTCGCACTCAAGGGTCTGGAATCCCTCGTCTGTGATGCGCTCGACGATTGCGGTGCGGCGGTCGCCGCTCAGGTCCAGCCGCCTGACGTGGCTGACGTGGGGGAGCGCCATAAGTTCGGCAATCTCGGGCCCGACCTGCCCAGTCTCGCCGTCGGTACTGTTTCGCCCGCAGATGATCAGGTCCGGCTGCTCCCGCTCCAGCGCCAGCGCCAGGGCTCGCGAGGTCGCGAGGGTGTCGCTGCCCGCCAGAGCCCGATCAGTGACCAATACGCCCCGGTCCGCGCCCAGTGCCAGGCATTCAGTCAGCCCGTCGGCGGCGCCCGGCGGTCCCATGGTTACCACCACCACCTCGTCTTCCGGCGCCTGCTTCAGCTCTACCGCACGCACTACGCCCAGGACATCGAACGGGTTCACCTCGGAAGGCACTCCCTCCCGGATTATGGTCCTTGCTTCATAGTCGAACCGCATCCGTGCGATGACCGGAACGTATTTCATACAGACGGCGGTTTTCATTGGTGGTCACTTCCGTTTCTGAGTTGGAGCGACGAATAGTTCTTTGCCTGCTGAGGGAAGCGGATATCGTGCTCCCGTCTCAGGGGGCAGCATGATATACGGGGTTTGACTGAAGAAACTACGCAGACTCGCCCGAGACATTCGTGAGCACGGCCTCTTCCCTGACTTCGGCCGTCATCCGCTGCAGACGTGGGCTGATGGACACAGGGAAATGCGGAGGGCGGTGCAGGTTCTTATACCGGGAATCCAGCGAGGCGAATTCCTCGCGAAACCGTTCTCTCAGTTCCGTAGCAGTCGGCGTTGCCCCGGTGCGCATCCCGCTGGTCATCACTTCCTGCAGCAGCGGCTCGGCGTCAACGGGTCCCGCCTCATCCTGCAGGCCGATGATGTCCCCGGAAAGCGAACCGTCTTGGTCGTGTCGACGGAAAAGCTGCTTCGCCCCCGGCAGCGACATCTTGCCTTCGCTCAGCTTCATCACAGGCCTATCGTTGAAGCAAACCACCTTGTAGACCATGTCCGACCACGGCGCGTCGGCGGAGACGCCTGCTTTTGTGCCGACCCCGAACAGGTCAATCGGCGCTCTGTCCTGAATCAGCGAGTCAAGCTCGTACTCGTCGAGTCCGCCGCTTACCAGGATTCTGACGTAATCCAGCCCCTCGCGGTCCAGCACCAGCCGGACCTGGCGGCTCAGCTCACCGTAGTCCCCCGAGTCCAACCGCACTGCAGTCAGCCTGTGGCCCTCGGCTTCCAGCTCCTTGGCGATTGTGACCGCGTTCCACGCCCCCGCCACCGTGTCATAGGTGTCCAGCAGCAAGACCGTCCTATCGGGGAAGCACTTGGCATAGGCCCGAAATGCATCCAGTTCCGAAGGAAAACTTGATATGAAGGAGTGCGCCATGGTTCCGGCGGGAGGGATGCAGTACTGGCTGGCGGCCAGCACATTGCTGGTGGAAGCGAACCCTGCGATGTAGCTGGATCGGGCCATCTTCATCGCGGCATCGGAGCCGTGGGTGCGCCGCGAGGCAAAGTCTGCTATTCCTCGGCCCTGTGCCGACCACACACAGCGAGCAGCCTTGGTCGCCAGGGACGTCTGCAAGTTCATCTGGTTGATGACGTACGTCTCGACCAGTTGCGCCTCGATTATCGGTGCAGTGATCTCCATCAGAGGCTCATCGGCAAAAAAGAGGCGGCCCTCCGGAATTGCCCTGACGCTTCCCGTGAACCGGACGCCCCGCAGGAATTTAAGGAAATCCGACGTAAAAAGACCTAGTGAGCGGAGGTACTCGATCGCTTGGTCATCGAACTGAAGCGCGGAGAGGTAGTCCAGTACGTCCTCAAGTCCGGTCGACACCAGGTAACCGCGGTTAAGGGGATAGCTCCTTACTGTTAGCCCGAACGTGGCCTGGGCGTCCATTCCCTGGCTGAAGTAAGCCTGGGCCATGGTCAACTCGTAGAGGTCGGTGAACAACCCCAATTGCCCGTCGCTATGTGCCAAGTTTGGTCTGCTCATGGAGCAAACAGAACCACCGATGATGGAGTGGCCGTATTATGTTGTCGGGCAGTTGTAGTGTCAACTGACCGGGGTGCTCTGGGCGTACCTTAGTCCTGAGGTGCTCACCGGTGGCCTTGCTACGTATCCCCTGTCGTGGCAAAATCAACCCACAGGAGGTCTGTTATGACTGCTGAAGCGACTTTCACCGATCGTTATGGATTGCCGGTAACAACCAACTCCCAGACCGCTCTGGCCCACTTCGCCGAAGGATTGGACCTCGGCCTGTCCCAGAACTTCGGCGCCGAGGATGCTTTCGACAGCGCCATTGAAGCCGACGAGGGGTTTGCTCTGGCCTATGCCAGTAAGGCGTTCCTGGAATTTCTGCGTATCAACGTTCCAGAGGCGAAAGCCAGCGCCGAGACAGCAGTCAAGTTGTCTTCGGGATTGAGCCGTCGTGAACGGGGCTATATTGATGTGGTGTCCAAATTCGTCAATGGACAGAACCACGATGCCACGGCCGCCGTGCATGAGCACCTCAGGGAATTTCCCGTTGATGCCCTGCTGCTGCGTCTGGCCCAGCGTCTCTACTCCCAGGGGTGTGTCGGCATCGGCGCACCGGACTATCCACCGCGTTTCTTTCAGTTGATGTCAGAGGCCGCCCCGGCTTACGGTGAGGACTGGGCCTTCATGGGTCAATATGCCTGGGCCAACCACGAGATCGGCAAAATGGCTGAGGGTATGGACCTGGCCGAGCGCTCCCTGGATCTGAATCCGTCCAACGGTGTGGCCGCTCACTCCGTGGCCCACGTGTTCTACGAAATGAGCCAGGACGATGAGGGGGCAGCCTTCCTCAGTGGCTGGTTGGAGGACTATGACCGCCGCTCCACCTACCGCGTACATCTTTCGTGGCACCAAGCACTGTTCGAGTTGGCCATGGGTCGATACAACGAGGCCTTGGCCTGGTACGAACGCGACATTCGCCCCGCGGTGCAGGAACTAAAGTACGCGTCGCTGGCCGACAGCGCTTCGTTGATATGGCGCATGAAGATTTACGGTGACGTCGCTCCCCAGGCCCCGTGGGAAGAGCTGGTCAAGCTGGCGGCCCCCGCTGCCAATCGGCCCGGCCCCTCCTTCCGCGACGCCCATGCCGCCCTCGCCTTCACCGCCGCCGGCGACGATGAATCCTTCGGCAAGCTGGTGGATGGCCTTCAGGCTATGGCTGATGCTGGCGACGCCACCGCGCGAGAAGCCACCCTCCCGCTGATCCAGGGCATCGGCGCCTTCGGAAGCGGCGACTATGCTGAAGCAGTGCGCCTCATGGAACCGGTCTACCCGCAGCTCACCCGCGTCGGCGGCAGCCACGCCCAGCGTCTCGTCTTCGAAGACACTCTGCTCGAGGCATACCTCCGGGCCGAGGAGTTCGACAAGGCCACCGATATGTTGCGCGAGCGGCTGTCCCGCCGCGAGTCTCCTCGCGAGCTCTACTGGCTGGCCCGTGCCCAGCGCGGGCAGGGCAACCAGGCCGATGCCACAGAGAACGTCTCTCGCGTCAAGGAGACCTGGGAGCAGGCCGACACCAACACCCCCGAGTACGCCCGGCTGTCCCAGTTGGCTGCCGACTAGAAGGTAGTGCTCGAATCGGAAACCAAGATGGGGCGGGTCTGAACACCCGCCCCTAAATGTTGGTCCAGACCACTTCTCCGCCAGCCACCGTCATCACCGCCTCGATTTCCGGCAACCTCTCGTCGCCAGCAGAGAGTGGGTCGGCGTTCACCACAACGAAGTCCGCCAGCTTACCCGCCGTGATGCTGCCCTTGAAATGAGAAGTTCCTTCCACCTCTGCGCCAGCTACCGTGTACATCCGAAGGGCTTCTCCCACATCCACTCTTTGTAAATCAGAGCCGTCCGTGGCCAGCGGATTCCCGGTCGAGTCCCGCCGGGTGACTGCGCTGTAAATCGCCTGCCACGGATTGGGATCGATGACTGGTGCATCGGAACCGAATGCCACGAGGACACCCACGCGATGCAACATCCCGGTTGGATACAGGTGCGGCAGCAGTCGCCCTTCCACATCCTCCCGGTAAGTCGCCCCTCGGTGGTATAGGAACCCTGGGTTCGTCACTACGGCAGCCCCTGACCGCTCTACGGCCTGGATCATAGGTGGCGTCCCCTCCCCGCAGTGCTCGATACGGTCGACCAACCCCGGAGTCCTGTTGGCCGCCAGCGCTTCCGCTGCTGCGGCGATGGACTCCTCCTCGATGCAGTGAATCGCCGCCGGAAACCCTCGACGGTGCGCCTCGGACACCCTCGCCGCCAGCTCTCCGGCGGTCGGGTGAAGCGCCCCGGACGTCAACGTGAGCATCATCTTCGCGTGTCCCAACCGAAGGCGGTCATCACCGTAGCCGAAGAGTAGCCCCGCATCCTCGAATTCACCCAGCCGCATCGTGCCAGCGAACATGGCAATGCGGCAGTGCAACGCCCCATCCGACTGCAGCCGCTGGAAAGTGCGCCACCGCTCGACGCCGTTATCGGCCCCGGCATCCTGCGCCGATGTAATGCCGTAGCGATTCAGCAGGTCGCCGGCGGCTCGCATTCCGGCCTCGAACTCCTCCGGTCCGCGAACGTTGCCCAGACGCTCCCGCAGGAACCCGTGCATCTCGTACAGCACGCCCGTCGGCTCTCCCGTCCGCGGGTCTCGTTCGATCACTCCTCCCGGCGGGTCCGGCGTCTCACGGTGAATCCCCGCCAGCGCCATTGCCAGGCTGTTCAATGCGGCAGCGTGGCCGCTGCGATGCTCCAGCCACACCGGATGCTGCGAATCGGCAGAATCAAGTTCCCAACGTGTTGGGTGTCGGCCCTCGGCCATCCTGCGGTCGTCATACCCGTGACCGCGAACCCATCGGCTGGCGGGCACTGTCGCCGCCCGCTTGCGCACCAGATCCTGCAGAGTTGCGATTGACGGCGCTGGCTCGGGCCCGCAGTCCAGGTCCTGCAGCCGGCTTGCCAGTCCCGGCAGGTGAAGATGGGCATCGTTGAATCCGGGCAGTAGCGTCATGCCCTGGCAGTCGATGACGCGTGTGGTATTCGAAATTAGGCGGCGAATATCGAGGTTGCTGCCCACCGCAAAGATGCTGTCCTCCGCCACGGCGACGGCTTTCGCTGAAGGCGACGCGGGATCCATGGTGAGTACGTTGGCGTTGATAAAGGCAAGGCTGGCGTTGCGCGTGACCATAGCCGTTGTCGCCGATTGTCGAGGTGAAGCCCTGGCGGCCCGTTAGCTTTTGGAACCCAGCGGCAGGGTATCGAAGGCGGCGTCATGCTGCTCGTCGGCATGGTACGAGCTGCGCACCAGCGGCCCAGACGCCACGTGCTTGAAGCCCATATCCAGCCCGGCAAGCCGCAGTTCCTCGAACTCAGTCGGGTAGTAGAACCGGTCAATGGCGAGGTGCTTTGCCGAGGGACGCAGGTACTGCCCGACGGTCAGCAGGTCGCAGTCCACGCTCCGCAGGTCCCGCATAGTTTCCAGCACTTCGTCGGTGTTCTCGCCCATGCCAACGATGATGCCCGACTTGGTAACCGTTCCTGGGTCGATATCTTTCGCCTTGGCCAGTAGCTCCAGTGACAGCCTGTAGTTCCCCTTCGGCCGCACCCTCGGGAAGACTCGAACGGTGGACTCAATGTTGTGGTTCAAAACCGCAGGGCCGGCCTCGATTACCTTCGCGAGAGCATCCCAGTTGCCCGCGAAGTCCGGTATCAGCACCTCAACCCGGCACGCTGGCAGCACGTCGCGTATCTTTGTGATGCATGCCGCGAACACTGAAGCCCCGCCGTCCGGCATGTCGTCACGGTTCACCGACGTGATGACACAGTAGCGAAGATTCATAGCCTGTACTGTTTCCGCCAGCCGCGCGGGTTCCAGCAGGTCCGCCGCGAATGGGCGTCCGGTCGTAACGGCGCAGTAGTGGCACCTTCGCGTGCAGATGTCGCCCAGGATCATGAAAGTCGCGGTCCCGCGCCCCCAGCACTCGCCGATGTTCGGGCAGTGCGCTTCTTCGCACACAGTGTGCAACTGCTGGGAACGCATCAGTTCCTTCAGCTGCATGTAGCGAGGGCTCCCGGGCATCTGGACCTTAAGCCACTCCGGAAGCCTGGGCCGCAGTTCTGCTGTCTTCTTTGGCTGGGTCATCGAATCCTCGGATTCCGGTTGAATGGTGCCACTGACTATTATAGCGACTAGACGAGACGGGGCTATAGCAACTGGACGAGACGGGGCATTACACGGCACTTTTCTGCGGAGATAATGGCGTCAATGTCGGCGGCGGCCTGTTGAAGGCCTCCATTCTCGTTCACCACCCGGTAATCGTATTCCTGGATACGCGTCAGTTCCTCTTCCGCCGTCCTCAGCCGCCGCTCCAGCTCTTCCGCCGACTCTGTCATCCTGCCCTGCAGCCGCTGTTGCAGGTCGTCCACCGTAGGCGGAATCAGGAAGATCAGCAGCGACTCCGGCGCCATGCTGCGGATGGTAGCCGCCCCCTGAACGTCTATCTTCAGGATAACGTCCTTCCCCGCACGGAGCGCGTCTCGTGCCTGGCTCCGGGGCACTCCGTACCACCGGCCATAAACCTCGGCGCATTCGATGAATTCGTCCCGCTCCCGCATTCTAGCGAAAGTGTCGGCGTCGAGGAAGATGTAGTCCACCCCGTCCTGCTCGCCGGGCCGCATGGGCCTCGTCGTCGCGGTTACCGCGAAATGCCATGCCCGGTCCAGCTTCCGCAGTTCGTGCAACACCGCGTCTTTTCCTACTCCGGAAGGGCCCGACAACACCACCAGCAGCGGAGGCGACAGGTTCGAGTCAGGCAGGCGGGAAACCAAGAGCTAGGCGCTCCGTCCCTTATCTCGCGGCGTGGACCCACCATCGCCGCTGATTCCCGCGAACAACTCCAGGTCCTCCCAGAAGCTCGGGTATGAGATGGATGCATCTTCCGCACCGTGCACTTCCATCGCGCCTTCCGCCAGCAGCCCGCACACCGCCATCGACATAGCCAGCCGGTGGTCGCCGTGGGACTGGCAGGCGGCTCCACTCAGCCTCCCGGTTCCGCGTATTAACATGCCGTCTTCGTGCGCCTCGATGTCCGCACCCAGCCGCGACAACTCCTCTACGGTGGTGGCTATTCGGTCCGACTCCTTCACCCGCAGCTCTGCGGCGTCCCTTATGACAGTCTCTCCCTCAGCGAAGCAGGCGGCGACGGCCAAAATCGGCACCTCGTCCAGGATGCGTGGAATCATGTCTCCGCCGATTTCCGTCCCCCGCAGTTGGCCAGGAGTCACCAGCAGGTCTGCTACCGGCTCGCCTCCTTCCGTCCTCTCATCAACCAGTTTCAGGCTGTCCCCAGCGCCCATGGCCTGAAGCGCGTCGATGATGCCCGTGCGGCTCGGGTTCAGGCCCACGCCGCGCACCAGCACTCGCGAGTTCGTATGGCAGAGCCCCGCCACGATCCAGAACGCGGCCGAGCTGATGTCGCCCGGAACCGAAATGTCAACCGCCTTCAGCGCGGCGGGCCTGAGCGAGAGGTCCAGACCGTCCTCTTCTACTGTCGCCCCCATCGCCGTGACCATCCGCTCCGTGTGGTCGCGCGACAGTGCCGGCTGATGGATCACTGTGTCCCCGCCGGCTGAAAGTCCGGCCAGCAGAATGCAGGACTTCACTTGGGCGCTCGCCACGGGCAGATCGTACTCGATGCCTCGTAGCGACCCGCCTCGAATCACCAGCGGCGCCAGGGAGCCGTCCTGCCGAGCCAACACCTGTGCACCCATGCGTTGCAGCGGCTCCACGATTCTTCGCATCGGTCGCATGCGCAGCGATGAGTCCCCGGTAAGCACCGACATGAACGGCTGCGCCGCCAGCAAACCCGACAGTAGCCGCATGGAAGTGCCGCTGTTCCCGGCATCGAGGATATCCGTAGGTTCTCCCAGCACCGGCCCACCACCTGTGACAGTGAATTCACCCGCGCTGGCGCCCGCGGTGATATCGACCCCCAGCCCGCGTAGACACGTCATGGTCGACATCACGTCTTCACCATTGGAGAGGCCCAAAACCCGCGCCGTGCCTCGCGCCATGGCGTTCAGGATGAGTGCGCGGTGGGAAATCGACTTGTCCCCCGGAACGGACAGTTCGCCGGTCAGTGCCGCCGGTCTGGAAACAGTTCGTATCGAGGGTTCAACTGGCATATTCTGTCCGGCAGAACGGCATGTTGGTTGCTCGATCCGATGACATCGAGAAGCCTTGGTGTCTCTCGTAGCTTTGGGAAGTCCCGTAATCCTTTGATTTTCGTGATTTATACTTCATTGCTTCGCTAAGAAGTTCAGCTTACCGGTTACGCCCTTCCTGGTCCTTCTCCCGGTCGCCTTTGAACATGCGCCGCTGCATCTCCATCCCTTTGCTCCCCAGCAGCATCTGACCCATAGACTCACTGAACGAGGGGATATCCGGCATGTTTCGTTGTTGGCGATCACTTGGTGAGATCGCTCCGGCCAGCCATTTAGCCCGCTCTTCTGCGGCTTCCTTGAAGAGGTTTTCCACTGCCTCCGGGTCCGCGTCTGGCTCTCCATTCAACAGGGTGCGAATTTCGTACAGTTCGCGAATGAAGGAGTCTATCCAGCTTACGATCGGCTCCCGGTTGGTGATGGATATGTCCCGGTGCATTATCACGTCGCCGGATGCCAGTCGCGAAAGGTCCCGGAAGCCTGAAGAGGCCACCTGCGCGATGTCTTCCCAGTTCGCGCTCTTGGAGACCGTTTGCATCAAAGCCACCGACATCATGAACGGCAGGTGACTCGCCGCGGCTACGAAACTGTCGTGCTCATCGGCACTGATGAAGAACGGCTTGGCGCCTATCGCTTCCGCCATTGTGGTGACCGAGGAGACGGCCTGCTCCTTCGCCTGCGCGCTTGGCACGATGCAGTACGCTTTGCCTTGGAACAGGTCTGCGGCGGCGTTTTCCGGACCTGCCGTTTCCCTGCCGGCCATCGGGTGCCCTCCGACATAGGGAGAGTTGGGAGGCAGGTACTCCGCGGCCCATTTGGCGACCACCCTCTTGGAGCTGCCAACGTCCGTTACTATCGCGTCCTGCTGGAGCCGAGGCCCGATTGTTTCGAAGAGGTCCTTCATTGCCATGACCGGCGTGGCCAGCACCACGATGTCGGCACCTTCAATTGCGGGCCACAGGCGACCCTCTACCTTGTGAAACGCTCCTTGCTTTTGGGCGCCGCTTCGGGCCCGGCCGTCGTAGTCGGTTCCTACCACCTCCAGGTCGCGCAGGTCAGACTGGCGAAGTGCCATCCCCAGCGACGTCCCGATTAAGCCGGTACCGATTATCGCTATCTTGGGCAAGGCTGCCTCCTGCCCCTTCACCTAGTTTAAGAAATGAAGTGGGCGGCGTTAAAACAACATTCTACAACATCCCGCCCCTTGCGACTAACCGCCCTTTCCCCAAGGCGTAACCCGGATACGGTTCGAGTTCTGTCTCCCTTAGACTGCTACCAGGGCAGTCATTCCCGCACGGTGTCTGTCCGCCTTGAATTCACCTTCCGCCCTTGCCTGTCGCCTATGCAGCTCCACTAACCTCACCCTTGGTCCAGTGACATCTGTCTCTTGCCATAAGCGGTTACACATCCCTACCATGGTTAAAAGGGCCACACGAAATGTACCGCAAGGGAGCCTACCGGAAAATTCGCCACTGACCGGACTTCGAAACCCGAGAATTTGCTGAACCCTCGCTGCTTGGAAAGGATGCGGCCGGCGTGAAATTGGTCGCCCGCATGAACCCCACCAGGATCAAGAGTTCATATAGGGCAAATGACCGGGAATGGCCGGAAATGGCAGGATATTTAACATTTCACCTGTCCGGCGACTCCTGCTTGGCGTGTCAAGATATCGTTTGTGGTACCCCATTCGCCGAACCAACGGTCCCGCGCAAATGAAAAGGGCGGCTCGGCCGCCCTTCTGGACAAATCAATTCAGAGATGGAGTGGGCACTGTCTAGACGGCTCCGGCCGCGGCCTCCGCCAGGTCGGTGCGGACAACCTTTTCGTACGGCTGTCGCATGCGGCACATCCCCGCCGACAACAGAATTTCGTGCAGGCTGTCGTACTCGGGCTGCGCCAGTACCGCGTCGGCGGGCCACTGGTCTTGCGACTGGTACCGCCCTATGGCCGATGCAAGGACCTCGGTGGTCGTGTCTGGAAAGAACTCCGACACGGTCTCCGCCGCATCGCCCGGGTCGGCGGCCTTCAACCACCGGAGTGCCTTGGTAAATCCTGAGGTGAAACGCGCCGCGGTATCCTCTCTTTCCGCAAGAAAGCGGTGCGTCGCTGCGAAGGAGCTGTACGCCAGGTGCCCGTTTTCTTGAGCCAATGCGGTCAGCAGGTGCCCTGCGCCATCGGTTATGAGTTGTTGCACTACCGGTTCGGCGACATGGACAAATTCGGCCTCGCCCGCTCTGAACGATGCGACCGCTTCTTCAAGCGTCAGCCCCAGCACCAGGTCCAACTCCGAGGGTTCCATGCCGTGCTTTCGGAGCGCAAACTGAAACGACGCCCACGGCATCGGGGAAAACCCTACCGGAATCACCCTGCTGCCCCTCAGAGACCCCCAGTCGAAGCTCACCTGCGGCTCTCTCCCGACTATGAAGAAGCCGTCCCGCGAGTTTATCTTGGCGAAGTGCAGCGGAACCGTTTCCGCTCCCCAGTCCGACGCGATGATGGATCTCATGATGCCGCTTTGCACGATGTCTGCGGCGTCATGGTGCAGCGCAGCCAGTGGATGAGGAAACTGCGGTGGGCAGGTGCTGAACTCCACATCCAGACCCTCTTGCTCCAGGAAGCCGCCGGCCACCGAAACGTAGATGGGTGTGTAGAAGATGGACCTCCAGGTTTCCATCAGTCGAAGAGGTTGACGTGCCCCGGTAGTCATGGCTCCTGCACCTTTTCCAGTATTTCAATCAGCTGGTAGCCGTACCTGGAGGCGTCCTGTGGCGGTTCCTCCATCCGAGGCCACCTGTCGTACCGTTCCATTAGGATTCTATACGTGTACCCAGGCTCGAACTCGAACCCTTCGATGCTGTCGTAGAAGTACAGTCCGTCGACAACCAGGCATTTCTGCGGCGCGATTCCAACGCAGTCGACCAGCTGTGGCCCTACGGTGGACTCGAGCGACACCCTGTCGCGGCTTCCTGGGCTCGGTTCAGATGGCAACGGCCCTGCCGTCTCAACTGTGCCACACGCAAGACCCAAGAATGCCACCAAGAGCAGGTAAAGCGCGGACAAGGAATCTAGCGTGAACGACAGACCTTCCAGCGGAGGCCAGTCTCTACTCAGACAGGAACGGCATCAGGGCTCCCAGGAACCCCTCCGGGTCTTCCACCTGCGGGATGTGCCCGATGCCGGGCAGGACGACCTTTCGCGCGTTGACGATGTTGTTGTGAAGAAGCTCCTCACCGTCGCGGAGTCGGTCTATCTCGCCGTAGAGTACCATCGTCGAGGAGGCCTTGATGAGCGGCAGGCGGGACATGATGTCGTAGTGGGCCAGCGACTCCATCAGCTTGCGGACCCAAAGGCCTGCCTTCGCCCGGCTCTCGTTGTTCTTGTCCAACCACTCTTGGGTCGGCTCCGCGAAGGTCGTGCCGTCCTTCAGTTCCTGCAGCGTCCGTGGCTTGGGCATCCCGTCGGCGTCATACTGTGCCATCGTGACAGCCAGCCGTTCCTTGGCGGTGAAGGCGTTCCAGACCGGTGCTCCCACCAGGGTCAGCTTGTCCACCCGGTCCGGGAAGCTGGCAGCCGTTTCCGTGGCCAGTACGGCCCCCACGGAGTTTCCCACGATGTGCGCACGATGAATGTTGAGCACCTGGCACGCCTCGTCCAGAGCCTTGGCGTAGTCAGGCAGGTTGAAGTGGCGTTGCGGCTTGTCGGAGTCGCCATGTCCCAACATATCGAAGGCGTAAACCGTGTAGTTCTGGCTGATTGCGTCTATGACGTATTCCCAAGTCCAGACGGAGGTTCCCAGAGGGTGCAGGAGCACTACTGGATAGCCCGCTCCCTTTTTCACAAAATGCATGTTTCCTTCTGGAGTGGGTACGCTGTCGGTGAGGTCGCGGCGAACAAGCAGGGCCATGGAGCCTCCTCTATCAGCGGGCAGAATCGAGAGGCGGGGATTGCTGCGGGCCCTACAAGCGACAGGCTCTTTCGTTGGTCGGTGTTCGGGCGCACCCCGCACTTTGTCGGCTATGGTATCACGGCAGGGGCCTCCTCGCAGCCAGGGCAATCGCGTTTTAAACGCCGGAGGCCTTGTGACCTGTCATTCCCGCGTAGGCGGGAATCCAAACCCCCGTCTACCGTCGCACCCAGAACCCAGTCCCCAGGACCCAAGCAAGCACTGTCAATTTCGCCGCCACCTCTATTCCGGCCCAATTTGTGTGCCCAGAAATTAAACGCGATTGCCCTGCTGCTGAAATCACCTGCCTTGCCCTGGGGCGCTGTATTTCGTCCAATTGTTCTGAAAGAGAATTCCCTGAATCGCCCGAGCGCTATGTTTCAAATGAAAGCCAAATTGATTGAAAGCCAAATTGATACTGATGATACAAGATGTTACAGGATGCTACATCTCCACAAGAGGACCTTCGAATATTGAGACTGGCCTCCAGGGCAATCGCGTTTTAACGCCGGAGGCCTTGTGACCTGTCATTCCCGCGCAGGCGGGAATCCAAACCCCCGTCTACCGTCGCACCCAGAACCCAGTCCGCAGAACCCGAGCAAGCACTGTCATTTTCACCGCCACCTCTATTCCGGCCCAATTTGTGTGCCCAGAAACAAAACGCGATTGCCCTGTCTCGACAGCCATTTCGTTTGACCTTTCCCCCTTCCATGTGCCAGAATCCAAACAGAGAGATAGCATCGAGAGGGCCGATGAGAGCAACGAGGTAAAGGTGCGAGAACCGGTCTGGACAAGAGACAGGCTGCGCCGCTTGGTTAACCGCGAGGTAGGCGACTATAGGATCATTGTTGTCTCAAATCGGCAGCCCTACGTGCACGAGCTCATAGACGGCGAGTTGCGCGTGAGCACTCCCGCTGGTGGCGTTACCACAGCCATAGACCCCTTGATGCAGGAATGCTCGGGCACTTGGATAGCCCACGGCGGCGGCGCTGGTGACTACCTTGCCGTCGACGAACGGAACCGCGTCATGGTCCCCCCGGGCGATCCGTCCTATGCCCTCAGGCTGGTGTGGCTTACAGACGACGAGCAGCAGGGCTACTATTACGGTGTCTCAAACGAGGGACTCTGGCCGTTGTGCCATAACGCCTTCATAGAGCCTACTTTCGACCAGGGCGACTGGGAGACTTACACCGCCGTTAATCGTGCATTTGCAGACCATGTAATTGACGAAATTGACGGCCGTCCCGCCGCCGTTTTCATCCAGGACTACCACCTCGCCCTCCTGCCCCGCCTCCTTCGCGACGCCGCCCCGGACGTTGTTACCGGCCAGTTTTGGCATATACCGTGGCCAAACTACGAAGTCTTCCGAATCTGTCCCTGGCAGGAAGAGTTGCTTGATGGGCTGCTCGGCAATGACATGCTGGGCTTTCACATCGGTGACCACTGTAACAGCTTCATGGAAAGCGCTGCCCGGGTTCTGGGAGCTCGGGTTAACGAGGAATACAGCCTCGTATACCACCGCGATGATTCGACCTTGGTCCGCCCGGTTCCCATCAGCGTGGACTTCCACCAATTGGAAACCGAGGCCCAGAGTGAAGAAGTCGCCCAGGAAATGGAGCGGATCAGCGAAGAATGGGATCTGAATGGCAAGATCATCGGACTTGGCATCGATCGCATTGATTACACTAAGGGTATTCCCCACCGCATTCGCGCCATCAATCGTTTCTTTGAACGGAACCCCGGGTATATAGGCAAGGTCGTATTTATTCAGGCTGGCGTCTTCAGCCGGACCAACATCATCGCCTATCAGCAGCTTGCCGACCAGATCGACCGTCTTCTGGACGATGTTAACAGCAGGTTCGGCACCGACAATTGGCAGCCGATAATATATATGCCTACAGACCTGCCGAACCTGACGCTAATGGCCCTCCGCAGGTTGGCTAGGTTCTGCGTCGTCAGCTCCTTGCACGATGGCATGAACCTTGTGGCCAAGGAGTATGTGGCCAGTCGCTTTGACCATGACGGCGTGCTCATCCTGAGCCCCTTCACCGGAGCTGCCCTTGAACTGACCGACGCCCTCATCGTCAATCCCTACGACATTGAACGGTTCGCCGAGTCCATTCGGGAAGCCCTGGAAATGCCCCGAATGGAACGGCAGGTGCGTATGGCCAATATGAGGGGCGTGGTCCAGGAGAATAACATCTACAAGTGGGCTGCCAGGTCGCTGGTGGATATGATGCAGGTGGGCCGCCGCTCCCGCCAGCCAATCCGCAGCGTCTGACGGGACAGCCACGGCCCCCAGTTGAAATGGCCCACCTTCTGAACGTCTGGCCCTCCGTCAGGTCCAGGCTGCTTCGAGAGGACCGTATCCTCCTTCTGTTCGACTATGACGGCACATTGACGCCCATCGTAGCTCGCCCGGAGGATGCCCTGCTCCCCGACGACGTTCGACAGCGCCTGACAAGTCTCGCGTCCCATCCTCGTTTTATCCTTGGAATCGTCAGCGGACGCAGCCTTTCTGACTTGCAGGACAGGGCGGGCGTCCCCGGCCTCATCTGCGCCGGCAACCACGGTATGGAAATTCAAGGTCCGGGTTTCCAGTTCACCCACCCGGAAGCCGTCTCTGCCCGGCCTGTACTTCAGCAGGTTTGCTCCGCCCTGACCAAGGCCACCGAGCAGATACCGGGAGCATTGGTGGAAGACAAGGGCTTGACATTGACAGTGCATTACCGCGCTGTGAGTGAGGAGCGCGTCGGCGAGATAGAAACAGCTGTAATCAACGCCATTTCGCAGCGTGCCACAGAAGGCCAACTACGACTCACGCGCGGGAAGAAGGTCGTCGAGGTGCGCCCCGACATCCCTTGGAACAAGGGCAAGGCCATCGAGAAAATAAGGGGGCTATACGGCAACACACCGTTTGCGGTGTACTTTGGAGACGACCGCACCGACGAGGACGGGTTCGTTGTTGTTCAGGAAATGGGCGGGCTGGCTGTGTTTGTCGGGGAACCACGACAGGGAACGGTGGCGATGCATCAGTTGGATTCGCCAGAAGAGGTATGGGAAACGCTTCGCCTGTTCCTTGAAGAACTGACAGGATGGTACTGACGAGGTATCGAGTCCTCAGGGAAGAGTGAGGTCTACTGGTCCCCGTTCCCGGTCAGTCTTGCAGCTTCCAGATCTCCTACTTTATCGATCCGCCTTTGGAAACGGGCTTCCGGGGTGAAGTCCGCCCCAACAAAGGCAGACACTACCTCCTTGGCCGTCTCAATCCCGATTACGCGCCCTCCCAGGCAGAGGACATTCATGTTGTTGTGCTCTACGCCCTGCCTCGCCGTGTAAGTATCGTGGCACAGACAGGCACGTATGCCCTTTACCTTGTTGCTCGCTATGCTGGCGCCCACGCCGCTCCCACACACCATGATGCCGCGTTGCGCAATACCTTCACTTACAGAACGGGCGACCGCTGCGGCAAAGTCGGGGAAGTCATCGGCAGGGTCAATAGTATGGGCGCCTACGTCAACTACTTCGTGGCCGGTCGATTTGAGCCAGGGAACCAATTGGGTCTTTAGGTCGTAACCTGCGTGGTCTGCTCCGATGGCTAGCTTCATTAGGCTGCTTTCCTGCGGTAGACAGTTCCGGGGCGTGTGCTCTGATGAGTCTAAGGATAATGATATGACATACCGGTGCCAATGCCTAGCAACTCTAGGCTACGCCTTGCTCGGCCCACCAGCGTCCGGTAGTCGCAAGGGTATCAATGCCGTGTTAGACTGACCTATCCGCCGGTTCGTAGCCGTTTATCGAATGATTAAAGTAATCACCTTCGATTTCTACAACACACTTGTGAAGTTCTGGCCTCCGCTGGAAGACATTCAGCAGGTGTGCTGTTCAAAAGTAGGCCTCAATGTCTCCAAGGAAGGGATCAGAAGAGGCTACGCAACAGCTGACATTCTCTTCAACCGTGCAAACGAGGAAGAGCCTCTTTCATTTCGATCCTCTGTTCGCAGGCTGGAATTCTTTGCCGAATACGAGCGCGTGATTCTTGAGACCGCCGGAGTCCCGGTCACAATAGGGTTGGCACGGCATTTATGGCAGTTGGCAATTGCCGTCCCAAAGGAATTTGCTCCGTTCGAGGACACAGTCTCGTCGCTTGAGTATTTGCGGGAACGAGGGTACCGGCTGGGTGTAATCACCAATCTGCGAGCAGATCTCGATCCTTTGATCAGCAGGGCTGGATTGAAGGGTATGCTGGACTTCTCGGTTACATCTGCCCAGGCAGGCAAGGAAAAGCCTCATCCTCCAATATTTGCGGAAGCGTTGAAGCGTGCGTCCGTTTCCCCAGAAGAAGTGCTGCATGTCGGCGACCAGGTTCGCTCCGACGTGGCGGGAGCCCGGGCGGTAGGGATGCATGCCGCACTCCTTGACCGGGGGGGATGGCATGAACCAGTTGAAGGATGCCCCAAGATTTCTTGTCTGGGCGACTTGATCGGGTTATTGGAATCCGAGTCGAACTTCTAGGAAGCACCGCCGTGGCGCCTCGATACTTGCCGAAATCTACCGCTGGAGTTTCGATATGACTCAGGAAACCCCTAATGGACAGGACGGACATTCCCCTGTTCAGGTGGCAGTCTGGTACGACTACATTTGACCCTGGTGTTATATCGGCCTGGAGCGGGTCGACAAGCTGGCCAAGGAATTTGAAATCCAAGTGGAAGGAAAGGCCTACCTGCTGCGTCCGGACACTCCCAGGGAGGGTGCGGACCGTCCGGCGCGACCGGGTGAATCTCCGGAAGAATTATCCGAACCGTTACGAGGACAAGCTCGTGATTCTGGCCTGGTTATGCGACCGCCTTCTCGAACTCCCAATACTCTGTACTCGTTGGAAGCCACCGAGTACGCCCAGCAACACGGAAAATTCATGGAATTCCATCACGCCGCCTACAAGGCCTTTTGGGAAGATCGGCAGGACATCGGCCAGATTGAAGTTCTGAAAGACATCACAGACAGTGTGGGGCTGGATGGCGAGGATATGACGAAGGCTTTGGAGGAAGGAACGCATTCGCAAACCGTAATTGCCCAATACCGCGAAGCTCTTCAGTACGGCATCAATGGCATACCCACATTCCTGGTTGGCAATCTTTTGTTCACCGGCGCCCACCCTTACCCCATCTTCAAGCAAGCGATGGAGCGATACCAGAGTCAGTAGAATCGGGTGGATCGCCCCAAATCCATTTTCAGGCACCGCCCGACGGTGTTGCGAGGCCTTTCCTCCTCCGCCGTAAAGGGGTCTAGCAGCCCGTCCGAGAAACAGGGTTGGCGAGTTGCTGAGGGTATGATGGAGCGGAGCATCAGACGTGCGGAGCGGTCAATGAGCAAGACCTACCTTCGCTACGATCCGGACCAGCAGTTGCTGCTGCCGGCGGCCCTCCAGGAATGGCTGCCTGAGGAGCACCTGGCCTACTTCATCTCCGACGTGGTGGACCAACTGGACCTCTCGGACATCATCGCCCGCTACGAGGGGGAAAGGCGGGGCGGTCCGCCCTACCATCCCAAGATGATGGTCAAGGTGCTGCTCTACGGGT
This sequence comes from Dehalococcoidia bacterium, assembly GCA_965261355.1. Lineage (GTDB taxonomy): Bacteria > Chloroflexota > Dehalococcoidia > Lucifugimonadales > UBA3495 > VXOI01. Next base: position 3,410,241 of record OZ253464.1, read on the forward strand.
ACTGCGTCGGCGTGGCCTCCTCACGACGCATCGCCCGGCGGCTCCACGAGGACATCGCCTTCCGGGTGCTGGCAGCCAACAACACTCCCGACTTTCGCACCGTCTCCGACTTCCGAAAGGACCATCTGGAGGCGTTGGGGGAGTTGTTCCTGCAGCTGCTGGAGCTGTGCCAGCAGGCCGGGCTGGTCAAGCTGGGGCACGTGGCGCTGACGGGACCAAGGTGAGGGCCAATGCCTCAAAGCACAAGGCGATGAGCTACGGGCGGATGAAGGAGAGGGAGGGGCAGTTGGAGGCGGAGGTGGCGGAGGGCCGGGAAGGTGGACGATGAGGAGGACCGCCGGTACGGGAAGGACAGGCGTGGGGACGAGTTGCCGGAAGAACTGGCCTTCCGGGAGAGCCGGCTGCGGAAGATAAGGGAGGCCAAGGCGGCGCTGGAGGCCGAGGCACGGGCGGAGGCGGAGCAGGCTGAGTCCGAGGGCCGCAATCACCCCGGAGTGCCTGATGACAAGGCGCAGCGGAACTTCACCGATCCTGACTCCCGCATCATGCCCTGTCCGGGAGGGAGGGACTTCCAGCAGTCCTACAACTGTCAGGCGGTGGTGGACAGCGAGCATCAGGTGATCGTGGCGGCCCGTGCCACCGATCAGCCCTCGGACAAGGGTCAGGCTGTGAGCATGATTGAGGAGACCATCCTGAACGTGGGCGCGGTGCCGGAAGAGGTATCCGCCGACGCCGGGTACTACTCGGCCAAGGCGGTGGAGGTACTCTGGCCCTTGGGGGTTGACCCGTTCGTCGCGCCGGAGAAAACCCGCCACGGCTGGGTGCCGCCACCGGTGCCCCGCGGCCGCATACCCAAGGGGCTGTCAGCCAGGGACCGGATGCGCCGCAAGCTGCGGACGAAACGGGGACGTGAGCGCTACGCCCTGAGGATGGAGACGGTGGAACCGGTATTCGGGCAGATCAAGCAGGGCCGGGGATTCCGGCAGTTCCTGCTGCGGGGTCTGGCGAAGGTGAACCGGGAGTGGCTGCTGATCTGCGCCGGGCACAACCTGCTGAAGCTGTTCCGCTTCGGGGCTGGGATGTCCGGCAGGGCGGGAGGCAAAGGCGCCACTGGGAACAACAGGGCCACGTGCCGGTCCATGGGCCGTGGGCTTTTCAAGCGACAATCCGCAGGTGCCTATCCGCACCCCGCAAGAACTGTTGCCGCAGGGTAGTCCCGGCTGACCGACACCGCCAGTTGGTCAATCCTCAGACGGGCTGCTAGAGACGTACAAATGGGCAACTGCAAGCACTGCGGAAACGGAGCGGGATTCCTTCGCGGGGTTAATGGCGAGTGTCTTGTTGCCTATGAGCAAGGCTGGGGTGAGATGGTGACCATCGCGGCCGAGGCGGCGGAAGACCCTCAATTCAGCCATGCCCAGCTTCGGCTGGACTTAATGGACGTTGCGAAACGTTCTTTCTTCGACGGAGAGGGCATCAACGCCGCCATAGCGGAAGGGTGGCATCGCGCCGTGAAGGCCAGCCTTTCCGACGGAATCCTGACACAGCAGGAGGGGTCTCGGCTTCGGGACTTTCGAGAGCGGCTGGCCATTGACGAGGCACTGAACGAAGGTACCGAAATGCTCGAAGGCGCGGCCCGAGATCGCTTGATGCTCGACGCACTTCTGGCCGTGCTTGCAGTAATTGACGCCCAAGCTCACCTGGACGAACTGGGCAGCTCGGTTCAGGAACTTGGAATCTCCGACAGTGATGCCAAACGCTTGCTCGCTCAGGCTTGGGAGGCTGCTGTCGACAGCACTTTGGAAGACGGGGTGCTTTCGCTGGATGAAGAGGCGGCGCTGATACGCTACCTGAATCACTTCAATCTGTCGGTCAAGGACGTCGATGGCAATGGGGCTCACCACAATATGGTCAAGTCCGCGACCATCAGGGAATTGACGGAGGGGTTAGTTCCCGAGCGGCAGAACGTTTTGGGACATCCCTTCAATCTTCTGAAGTCTGAAAACTGGTCTGGGTCTTTGACGCTGTGGATTATATCGAGACAAAGACCAGACGCGAAAGCCGAGGGACCTCGCAAGGAGTCAGCATTCGCGTAGCCCGTGGACTGTACTACCGGCCCAGCGCAGTTCGCAGCAGCATTCATGAGTGGGAAGAGACAGTCAAGAGCGATACCGACTTTTGGGCGTTACCACCAAGCACATATATTTCCACGGGCCGAGAAAGCGCTTCAGAGTCAGGCTCGACTAAATCGTGTCCTACGAGCCGTATGGAGACGGCTTCGGCATCATGCGCGACAGGAATACTGCAAAGCCGGAAATGTTTGTGGTGGGCGATGGGTGGTTTGTCTACAATCTGGTAACGAACCTCTCTAGCCTCTAGCCAGCGGCCCCTGATAAACGCAAGAGGCGCAGTGGACAATTACCCCACTCCGCCTCCAGTTCTAACAGCCATATTTGTCAAGCGAAGGCAGGCGCGCCGGTCAGCTGAGCCTAGCCACCCTGGCCTCCACGTACGAGAAGAACCGGGTCCCCTGACTGGCGTACGACGCGTTCGGCAACGCTGCCGAGAACCAACCGGCCAACTCCGGAACGGCCGTGAGTGGTCATCGCCACTAAATTGTCGTGAGTCTCGGCGGCCAAGTCGGCAATGCATTCTGCCGCAGCGCCGTGAAGCAATAGCGTCTCCACTGAAGTCGCGCCCTGACGGATCAGGCGTTCCTTCAGTTCGGCCAGGTAGCCCTCAGATTCAGCGTCCACGGCGGAGATGTAGTCTTCGTAGGATGGAGTCGCTCGGGCCAACTCATTGGGGCCGATTGCCATCGACCTATAGTACTCCTCCCTCGAAGGGTTGAACTGCACAAGGTCAACTGCCAAGCCCATTGCTGATGACAGATATACGACGTGAGGAAGGATTTCTTCAGCCAGTTCCGAACCGTCTACGGGCACAGTGATTCGCGTGAAGTTGCTCTCCGGAGGCCTTAGAGGCGGGTCTTCAGCCCTGATCACCAGCATCGGATTCTGTGTCAAGTGAAGCACTTTGTCCGTTACACTGCCCATCCACCACCGGGCAATACCGGAGCGGCCGTGGCTGGACATCGTAATGAGAGTACTGGGGTCCCTCTCAGCGCGCCCTACAATTGACTCAGCGGGCTCTCCCTGAGGGATTTCGACGTCGACGTTGACTCCGGCCCTCTGGAGGTCGTCGGAGACTGGAGCCATATAATTCCTGGCGAGCGTGATCCGATAAGTTGCCATCTCTTCAAGATGTAGCGAGGGGTTCAGAACCCGAGGAATGGTCAGGACTTCCGGCTCGATGGCATACAAAAGCGTCATAGGCAACGACAGCGCAGCCGCCAAAGACCTTGCATAAGGCAGGACTTGCTCCGACAGAGTGGAGCCGTCCAAGGGCGTAAGAATTCGCGAAAACATTTGCTCGTTTCCTATTCAGTAATTGCACTAGCCGCGCATCTCAGAATATTGTCGGCCGCTCGGCATTTGCGATGGAAATCGCGCGGCAGTTTCTGTCATCGTGCAGTAGACAGGTCAGTCGTCGGCGACGGCAGGAGACAGGCCTCCTGATAGCGAACCCCGTCCGTTTCCTTGAACGCTGGTTTCCAAAGCCTCTAACTCAGCGGCGGTCTCCGATTCGGTCAGCAGTCCATAGTTTACAGCGTACAGGCGTTCGTAGACTCCACCCAGGGCCAGGAGCTCATCATGGGAGCCCATCTCTACCAGTTCGCCTCTGCTCAAGACGATGATCTTGTCAGCGTTGCGCACTGTGGAAAGCCGGTGTGCAATAACAATTGACGTGCGTCCCTCGAGAACCTTCTGAAGGGCCTGCTGGATCATCAGCTCGGTCTGAGTATCTATGTTTGCGGTGGCCTCGTCCAGCACGATGATTCTGGGATCACCGATGACCGCCCGGGCGAAGCTGAGCAGTTGCCTCTGCCCTACGCTCAGATTGACCCCCCTCTCGGCCAACACAGATTCGTAGCCATTTTCCAGATTCACGATGAAATCATGGGCGCCCACAGTCTTTGCCGCAGCAACCACCTCATCGTGGGTGGCATCTTCGTGGTTATACCGGATGTTTTCGGCCACGGTTCCCGAAAACAGGTAAGGCTCCTGCAACACCATGCTCATTTGCCCGGCCAGGGAGCGGCGTGTGACTTGCTTTATGTCGTAGCCATCCACCAGGATTCGGCCCTGAGTGACATCGGCGAACCTGTGGATGAGAGTCACCATGGTAGTCTTACCCGCTCCGGTGGATCCTACGATGGCGACGTTTTCTCCTGGGCTAATATGCAAGTTGACGTCCTTAAGAACGTCGACACCCGGCACATAGTGGAAGTAAACGTTTTCGAACCTGATTTCCCCTTGAATCTGAGGCAGTTCAGCGGCATCCGGGTCATCCTTGACCTCAGGCTCAAGGTCCAGCACCTCGAAGATTCGAACCCCGGCCGCCATGGCGCGCTGGAGTTGGCTGTATTGCATCGTCAGGTGTCTGATGGGCTCAAAAAACCGTTGGATGTAGAGGGCAAAAGCAACCAGGACACCCAACTCAAGTGCCCCGCCTTTGGCCATCACGCCTCCGGCAAGCACCACGCCGAATCCCATTCCGACGCCGATCAGCAACTCAACAATTGGCTGGAGACCTCCTGAGAAACGGCTGGCCTCGAGGTTGGCGTTCAGGTGTTCGGAATTCAGGTCGTCGAAGTGAGCCATGTTTGTTTCTTGACGATTCAGGCTCTGGACCACTCTTATCCCGGTGATGTTCTGGTTATATTCGCCATTTACCATAGCGATAGCCCGACGGATTCGCATGAAAGAATGCCGCGCGAATTTCTGCCAGTAGCCTAGAATGAGAAACAGAGGCGGCACGATGCAGAGACAAATCAGCGCGAGCTGCCAGTCAATGATCAACATCATGGTGATAATGCCGAGCAGGCTCAGGACGTCCGAAAAACTCTGAACGATCAGCTCAAAAGTTTCTTGCAATTGAAGCACGTCGCTCTGACTGCGCGACATAATGCGACCTACGGGGGTGCGGTGATAGAAGGAAGGCGACAATTCCTGCAAATGATTGAACATCTTGGTCCGAAGGGAATAGAGAATTCCCTGACCCACTCGTGGCATAAACACAAACTGCAGGTAGTTCGAAATGAAGTGGACAATCGCCACCAGAAGGAATGCAGCTCCTATCCAGTGGAGCAAGACAAGGTTGTTGCCCTTGACCGCGTCGTCAATGCCCAGCTTGACCAGAAGAGGGATACACACGTTCGCGCCCGTGTATATGCTCACCGCAAGGACGGCAAGAATTGCGTCCCGCTTGTAAGGCGCAATGTAGGTCAGCAGTCTTCTAACTACGCGATGGTCGTAAGCCGCTCCCACCACCGCTTCGTCGCTGAGGTTGTCCGTGGTGGCGGTGCGGTCGCCGGCGGCGTTCAACCCCCGCATGCCGCCCATCATGCCCCCGAAGCCGCCTCCGGGCCCTGCCATTCTCATATCAGGCCTCCCGCGCTTGCCGAACGGCTCCGACTGTTCGGTCGATCGTTTCGGTGTTCAGGGCAACGTCCAGCATGAGATCTTCCTGGGGCCGCAGTTGAAGTTCGAGAATCTCCCGGTATATGCCGTTTGCTTCATACAGTCCGGTGTGCGTTCCCTGCTCCACTATTGTGCCCTTGTCGAGGACTATGATGTGGTCAGCGTCACGTACAGTACTGAGACGATGGGCAATGACGAAGGTGGTCCGGCCCTGCATAACAGCCGTCATCGCCCGGTGAATCAGCCGTTCCGTTTCCACGTCCACGCTGGAAGTTGAGTCATCCAGGATGAGGATCGGAGGGTCTATCAATACCGTACGCGCGATGGAAAGACGCTGTCTCTGTCCTCCGGAGAGGGTGGTCCCGCGCTCTCCGACCCAGGTGTCGTAGCCGTCTGGAAGCGTCACGATGTGGTCGTGAAGCTGCGCCACACTTGCGGCTCGAATGACGTCATCCATGGAGGCGTGAGTGGCGCCGTAAGCGATGTTGTCTCGAATGGTGGCACTGAATAGGAATACATCCTGTTGGACGATACCCACGTTGCGTCGCAACGATTCCAAGGTTGCATCTCGAATATCGGTGCCGTCGATCGTTATTTTCCCCTGGCTCACGTCATAGAAGCGTGGCAGCAGGTTGACGATCGTGCTTTTGCCACTGCCGGGTGCACCAAGGATCGCAATCACCTGATTTTGTTCCGCCGTTACAGTGACGTCGCTCAAGGCAGTCGCACCGGGGACGTAGGCGAAACTGACTTCTTCGAATCTTACTGTCCCTCGGGCTCTACCCAGTTCAATCGCGCCATTACGCTCGACAACTGGCGATTGGGCGTCAAGTACGTCGAACAGACGTCGCCCGGAAGAGATCGCTCGAGAGAAGCTGTTGATGATGAAGCCTGCCATGCGGACTGGGAAAGTGAGCTGGTTCAGGAACAGCATGAACATGGCCATCTGGCCTGGAGACAGGTCTCCGCGAAGGACTTCCCAGCCTCCGTACCACAAGATTAGTCCCAACGCTACAGTGAAGTAGAAGGACATCCACGCGCTGTTGGTTCCCTGAGTCCGCTCGGAATCGAAGTACTCAGCCCTCAGCTGAGTAGCCTTGCGATCATACTTGCGCTTCTCAAACTCCTCTGAGGCGAAAGCTTTGACCACATTCATTCCGACCAGATTTTCCTGGAGCACGGTCACGGTTTCACCCATGGTTATCTGGACCCGGGTCCACATGACCCTCAACTTGCCCATAACCAGGACGGAGCGGACAACGATGAACGGGATGAAAGCGAGGCTGATAAGCGTCAGTTCCCAATTGATGAAGATGAGTATTGCCAAAAGGGCGACGGCGCGAAGGGCAGCCTCCAGTGAGCGCACCATTCCAATGTTGACATAGCGCCGAATGGCTTCCACGTCTGCGGTGGCCTTCGACATGAGGTCGCCGGTATGCTCGCGGTCGTGATAGGCGAAGCTCATGTGCTGCAGTTTGTCGTAGAAGCGATTCCGCAGCACATAGGTGACCTTCTGTGACAATGAGTCCGTCGTGTAAGTTCGAGCGAAGTCGAAAGCCCCGCGGCACAAGCTTGCAGCCAGCAAGCCAACTGCCAGCCACAGGAGGGTAGTAGTTTCCGGATTCAGTCCGCGGAAGGTCTTGGTTTCGTCGTCAAAGAAGACAAGAATGTCTATGGCCTGCCCGAAGAGGAAGGGGATGAACAAGGAAAATCCGACAGCGACGGCGAAGGTGACGTATGCCAAGATGAGACGAGTGCGGAACTGCCAGGCGATACTGTTAATTCGTAATAGAATTTCCATTAGGCTGGACTGACCACCGTTTCCTTTTCAGTCGTTCTGATTTCTTGTTGCCTCCTTGCTGGGGCAAAGATCTGTCAAGATAAAGACTACATCCGCTCCGGTGCGCTCATTCCCATAAGATCGAGAGAGCGGCGGAAGACGATCTGGGCTGACTCCACCAATTTCAGCCTGGCCAATGTGACATCGGCGTCTTCCGGATTTGCGGAAATTACACGACAGTTCTCATAGAAACCGTGGAAGGCCTGGGCCAGCTCCATGGTGAAATGGGGCAGATGATGGGGCTCAAGGGTACGGGCCATCTGCTGGACCAGTTCAGGCAGTCGCAGCATAGCGCGGATAAGGGCCAATTCGCTGGGGTCTGTGAGGAGTCTCACGTCGCCTTGGCTCCAGTCAATGTTCCTTTCCCGGGCAAGGCTGAGGATGCCAGCGTTGCGGGCGTGAGCGTACTGGACGTAGTACACCGGATTCTCCGATGACTCCTGCTTCGCTAACTCCAGGTCGAATTCCATCTGAGTAGAGGGCGTGCGGGCCAGGAAGAAGTAGCGGCAAGCGTCGCTGCCCACTTCATCGGCCAGTTCCCTAAGAGTGACGAAGTCGCCGGTGCGCTTGGAGGCCTTTACGACTTCAGTGCCCCGCTTGAGGGTGACCATCTGGGCGATCAGGATGGTCAGCCGATCCGGGTCTACACCCAGCCCTTCGACCGCCGCTTTCATGCGAGGGACGTGCCCCTGGTGGTCCGCACCCCAGATATTGACCACCGAATCGTAGCCCCTACCCACGAACTTGTTGTAGTGGTAGGCGATGTCGGAAGCGAAGTACGTGGGTTCGCCCGATGAACGTACGACCACGTTATCCTTCTCGTCTCCGAGCATAGTCGAGTTAAACCACAGGGCTTCCTCTCTGCTGGAAAGGAACCCTTTCTCTCGTAGCGTCTCTAGTGCCCTGTCGTACTCACCGTCTGTGTAGAGACTGCGCTCACTGAACCAGACGTCGAACTCGACGCCGATCTTGCTCAGGTCTTCCCGGATGAGGCCGACCATATTCTCGCGGCCCAAGTCGCCTATGGCCCTGATGGCCTGCTCGTCGGGCTGCAACAGAAAACGGTCCCCTTCCGCTTCCGAGATTTCCCGGGCGAGGTCGGATATGTACTCCCCCATATACCCGTTTGAGGGCATGGAAGCATCTTTTCCGTGGGACTGAAGGTACCGCGCCAGCACAGAACGGTAGAAGGCATCCATCTGGCTACCGGCGTCGTTGACGTAGTATTCGCGAGTGACCTGGTACCCTGCGGCTTCAAGCACGTTGGCCAAGGCACTACCAAGCACGGCGCCCCGGGTGTGGCCCACGTGGACCGGGCCAGTGGGGTTGACGCTGACAAACTCCACCATGACCCGACGGTCATTGCCATAATCCACGTTTCCGAAGGTATCACCCGCCTCGCGGACCAATTCTACCTGGCGCTGCAGCCAGCTTTCCTTCAAGCGGAAATTGATGAATCCGGGCGCAGCCGTTTCCACTGACCCAATCGGTTCGCTCTCCGGTATGCGTTGCACCAGTTCCTGCGCCAAGTCCAGAGGCTTGATGCGGGTGGCACGAGCAAGCCTGAGGGGCAGGTTGGTGGCGAAGTCGCCATGGTCGGGGTTCCCGGGATGCTCCACCTGTATGTCCGGTGTGGTTTCAAGGCGAAGGACGCCGTCCTTGCGGGCAGCTTCGACGGCTTGAGAGACCAGACGTCGGATGTCGTCGATTAGGGGGACAGCGGTCATAGCCGGGCTATCCTCACGTGATTCGTTTCCCTTTCTGAATATCCCGCGAATGAACGGGAAGAGTGGCCAAAGGATAGAAAAGCGAATTCTATCACATGGAGGCGGGGCGACACCTGTCTGGCATCCCCATTTATATCTGAAGACGCGCGACAGGGACTTCGTCAGGTACTCGTTGCGGAAGGGATAGGGTTAATATTGATGCAGGGGACTCTCCATATACAGTACAAGCCGTTCAGAACCGGCGGTTGAGAAACCGCTCGGGCGCAAGGAAGTTGTGCAAGACTCACCAATTGAAGAGGGTGCCGTTACGCCGTTCTGGACGAGGGTTGAAAATCAGACCGCATCGCCTTCCCAAGCAACATTCGAACGTGTGCTGCTGATGGGGCAAATGCTCCAGGAGGACGGCAAGGAAGATGCGGCCTGGGACTACTATCTGCAGCTCCATCCGTCCGGCCGTGCTGAAGTGCTTACCGGGCTGCGAGGCAGACTCAGGAGGTCTTTAGTAGGAGAGATGGCGCAGGAGACTGTTGCCGGGTTGCTGGAATACCTGGAACCTCGTATTTCTGCCAGCATTCTTCGGGACTATGAGCCTGCAGAGCTGGCCACGGTGCTGGACTTGGCCGAACCGGGAGCTGCGGCCGCAGTACTGGAACGCCTTCCCGAGACAAAGCGGCTGGAAACGATCAACGAAATGGTCGCCTCGTCTCCGGTGGAGACTTTGCTTCGATATGAGGATGGTACCGCCGGCAGGCTGATCGACCCGGCGATTCCGGTGTTCAACGAGAATACCACCGCACCAATAGCTATCGACCGGCTGAGGCTGATGGGCGATGCTGCCGAGCAAGTGAACTCGCTGCCAGTAGTAAATGGCGACGGGGTGCTTGTGGGCACGCTGAAACCGGTCCGATTGGCTCTGGCGCGTCCCAACAGCAAGGTAGGCGACATAATGGACCGCGATCTGACCTCGGTGAGCGTTACCGTGGGCGAGGAGGTGGCGGCCCAATTGATCAGCCGGTTCAAGGTCAGCGACCTGCCAGTGGTGAAAGAGGACGGTCGACTGGCCGGCCTGATTCGGGCCGAAGACGCCGTTGAAGTGGCGCAGGAAAGCGCGACCGAGGATATGTTCAGAATCGCCGGCATTGGGGAAGAACGAGTCACGGGGCCGCTGGCCGATTCCATTCGCAGCCGTTTCCCTTGGCTCGCGATCAACTTGGTAACGGTTTTCCTGGCTGCGGTCATAATTGGATTGTTTGAGTCCACCATTGCGAAGGTGGTGGCACTGGCCGCGTTTCTTCCGGTGGTGGCAGGCCAGGGAGGAATCGGGGGCACGCAAACCGTCACGCTGGTGGTGCGCGGGCTGGCCACCGGCGAACTGCCACGGCGAATGGCTTTCAGGCTGCTGCGCCGAGAGGTGGCGCTGGGGTTGATTCACGGACTGGTCCTTGGTGCAATAGTCGGAGGCATCGGCTGGGCCTGGCAGGGCAATCCAATACTGGGCGCGGTGCTGGCACTTGCGATGATCGGGAACATGGTGGTCGCCTCAATTGCAGGGGCGGGAGTACCGCTTTTGTTGCAGCGCCTTCGCATGGATCCGGCGGTGTCGGCCGCAGTGTTCGTAACGACCTTCACCGACGTGATAGGATTTGCCCTGTTCCTGGGGCTGGCGGCAGTCTTCATAGAATTCCTTATCTGAGACTTGCCACGTTTCACAGGCCAGTTCCGACACAGCGAGAGGTGTGCGATGGCTGGGACTATATTACTGGTGGGCGGCGACGAGTTTCGCGTCGGCTGCGAGGAAATGGACCGCGAGGTGATGCGGGCGTCCGGGCAAGATACCGCGCGAGTCATCATCATCCCGACCGCCGCTGTCACGGGGCCGGCCAAGGCGGCCAACGACGGCGTGACCCACTTTGCCGCGCTGGGCGGCGCAGCCAGCCAGCTCATGGTGCTGGAATCCGGGCAGGCGAACGATGCTTCATTTGTTGCGCCAGTCACGGAGGCCGACGTGGTCTACTTTACAGGTGGCAACCCGGACTACCTGCTGGACACGCTGAGGGGATCGACGCTCTTGCGATTGCTCAACGAAGGGCTGCAACGGGGGCTTGTACTCGGAGGGTCTTCGGCGGGAGCAATGGTCATGGGGTCCATAATGCGCCGTCCGCCCCTGTATCCTCCCGCCGATGGTCGTCCAGCAAGCGACAGATGGGTTGAGGGACTCGGTATCGCGCCCGGCATTTGCGTTCTGCCTCACCACGAGCGGCGCGACCCGGCAGAAACGCTGGCCGGATTGCGGGAGTCAGCCCCCTCAGAAGTAACCTACCTGGCGATCGATGCCCGTACGGGAGTCATCGGTGGTCCGGACAACTGGAAGGTTGCGGGATTCGGCAAAGTGACCGTTTATGGTGGAGGAGACTTTGCCGTTTTCGGAGCGGGCGAGCAGTTGCCGCAGGGCTTTTAGCGGCGGCGATCCCGCAGTTCCTGCCATACCTGCTCCGGCTTGATGCCCGAAGCAGCCATCAGCACGAGGGTGTGGTACATGAGGTCGGCTATTTCGGAAGGCAGGTTCTCGTTGTCGCCCTGCGCAGCGGCGAGGGCGGTCTCGCCCGCTTCCTCGATGACCTTCTGGGCAATGCGGCCCACACCTTCCTGTAGCAACTTTACTGTGTAGCTGTCCTCCGGCATCTCCCTCTGCCTGTCCTGCACCAGGGCGTAAAGCTCTCCCAGTACGCCCGGGCCCCGGTCGGTGTCTTCATAACCCTCCGGCAGTCCCTCGATAGGAGTGAAAAAGCAGGAAGTGTTGCCGGTGTGGCAGGTTGGTCCGTCCGGGTCCACCTTGAGCAGGATGGTGTCGCCGTCGCAGTCCAGCCAAGCTTCGCGCAGGTTCAGGTAGTTGCCCGAAACCTCGCCTTTATGCCAGAGGTCTTCCTGGCTGCGGCTGTAAAACCAGACCTGGATGCCTTCAACGGTGCGCTTGATAGACCCGGGATTCATATATCCCAGCATGAGAATGTTGCCGTTGTTGACGTCCTGGGCGATGGCCGGTACCAATCCCTGCTCATTCAGTTTGACCTTCATAACAATGCTACCCCGATGCGAGTCTCAAGATTTGCCATTCTGCCGAATCGAACAAGTGGCCTGGGGTCGTGGGTCATCCCTGCGAAATGTGGTTTTCAATTAGCTCGGACAGGTCCAGCAGGCTGGTCACCTGATGTGTCGGCGGAGGGATGTCGTCTCGGAGACCGCGATCTCCACGATTGATCCAGACGGCATTGATGCCAACGCTGGACGCGCCGTAAACATCCTCATAGTGACGGTCGCCCACATACACGGTCTCACCCGGCGACAGTGAGAGTCGATTCAACATTTCTTCAAACAATTCCGGTTGGGGTTTGTAACTGCGAGCCATTTCGGAAGAGAGCACAGTTTCAAACTCGATGTTCAGCAACTGGAGGTTGGGAAGCAGAAAGCCATCGTCCGCATTAGAGAGGACGGCGGTGCGGTAGCGCTGCTCTATTTCCTTCAGGGCGACTGGGGTTTCCGGAAAGGGCTCGCGCCGAGACAAGTCGGCGAAGAAACGGTGAGTAGCGGCTTCTGCGTCTCCCGGGACTGCCATTCGGTCGAAAGCCTCACGGAATCCGCCGGCCCAGGCGTCGAAATAAGACTGGAAGGGAAGCGACGGGTCGGTCCGACGGAGACGGAACTGCTCCTCCGATTCATGCCAACCTTCCCAGAGCTGCTGCGCGGAGATTCCGAGGGACTGCTCCTCGCAGATTGACTTGAAGCTGGTGCGCCACTGTCCGCTGGGATCCTGCACCAAGGTCTGGTACATGTCGAAAATTACCGCTTTGATATCCGCCACGAGCCTCTTTCACCCTTCAATCTGGTTGGGAAGTCATCAGGAGCGGAGGCGAACCGGGACTCCACGACTGGACAAGTAGTCCTTGGCCTCGCTGATGGAATACTCACCGAAATGGAAGATGCTGGCTGCAAGGACCGCGTCGGCTTCTCCTTCATCCAACGCGTCGTAGAGGTGCCCGAGATTGCCCGCGCCTCCGCTGGCAATCACAGGAACCGATGTAGCTCTCGACACTGCCCGAGTGAGACCCAGGTCATAACCGCGTTTCTGACCATCTTCGTCCATGCTGGTCAAGAGGATCTCGCCCGACCCCAGCTCCACGGCCCTGGCCGCCCACTTCACTGCATCGATTCCCGTGGAGGTCCTTCCTCCGCGGGTGTACACCTCCCAACGAGATTGGGAGTCCAGTCCCAGACTCTCGTCGAGCGGCGTGGGGGCGTCCGCACGGGAAGGGTTGCCGTCGACTCGCTTGGCGTCGATGGCGACGACAATGCACTGGTTGCCGAACTGGAAGGCCCCTTCGCCAATGAGAGCAGGGTTATTGACAGCGGCCGTGTTCAGCGACACCTTGTCAGCCCCTGCCTTCAGCATCCTTCGGATGTCCTCGACGGTGCGAATTCCGCCACCCACTGTGAGGGGGATGAACACCTCTTCGGACACACGATGTACCACATCAACCATGGTGTCGCGGGAGTCGGAGCTGGCGGTAATGTCGAGGAAGACCAGCTCATCGCCGCCTTCCTGATCGTAGACGGATGCCAGTTCCGCCGGGTCGCCGGCGTCGCGCAATTCCACGAAGCTGATGCCCTTGACGACGCGGCCGGCGTCGACGTCCAGGCAGGGGATGATTCGCTTGGTCAACAACTGTTTGCTACCGCCGCAATGGTTTCGAAAAATTCCGTTTGAAGTATATCATCGGGCGGCTGTGCCTGGCGGCGCGATCCACGATGGGCCAGGGCAATCGCGTTTTATTTCTGGGCACACAAATTGGGCCGCAATAGAGGTGGCGGTGAAATTGCCAGTGCTTCCCTGGGTTCTGGGTGCGACGGTAGACGGGGGTTTGGATTCCCGCCTGCGCGGGAATGACGGGTCACAAGGCCTCCAGCGTTTAAAACGCGATTGCCCTGCACGATGGGTGCGGTGCGGCGCATGTGGCAAAGTTTCAAATATCCGGCCATTTGCGGACATTTCCTGCCGCACCGGCGAGAAGCAGGTTGCAGGCGTTGCTTGCATCGTTGCCCTTTTTGGTAAATTTCGAGGCAATTTAGTCAGAAACAGGGAGTGAATGGGCAAGGATGAGGAGGACTATCCCGGAGACTAGCTGGGCCGTTTGAGGTCTCTGACAGAATCCCCTTTGCCGCTGATGCGAACATGATTCCTGAGGACGGCAGACGGTCATCCCGGATTCCCATCCTCCTTATTTCGGTAACATTGTGTAACAAAACGTAACATTCGGGACGCCAGGGAAAATCGCCGTGGCTCCGTTGAGAGTCAGCGGTGATTGCGTGTCGCTCGAACACAAATGAGCCGTGGCAAGTCGACGCCGCAGGAACACGAGCGACACACTTCAAGCGACTCTCTTCAATGGTAATGGGGCGTGCGCAAACCTGGCAAGGGAAAAATGTCACTTGCCATTGCAGGCCGATGGTATTCCCGACACCTGGAATTCGGTTGGCGACACTATCGCGGTGGGGTAAAATGTCGCCGGTCGAAGTGAATATGAAAGAAAGGCAGGGAGGTCAGTCATGGCACTCACACTGGACGAAGCAAACCGCATCGTGGAAGGGGCAATAGCCGCCGCTAACGAAATGGGAATCAAGATCAACGTGGCCGTGGTCGACGCCGGCGGCCGCCTGTTGGCCTTCAACCGCATGGACGGCGCGATCTGGGGAGGGTCCTATGGTTCCCAGGGCAAGGCCGTGGCCAGTGCCGCTTTTGGACGCTCCAGCGGCGAGCTGCAGGAGCGGTCGGAGTCGCCCATTATCCGGGGCATCCTATCCGCCGAGGGTGGCCATGGCATTGCCAGCCAGGGCGGGCTGCCCATCATTCGCAACGGCGTGGTTGACGGAGCCGTCGGCGTGGGCGGCGGCAGCAGCCAGCAGGACGAGGACTGCTCGAAGGCCGGGATAGACAGAATCTAAATTCCTCCGCGTCTCTGAGAATCTCGCCGGCGGAGTACCGGCATAGGGAAGCGCGGACGCGCTTCCCTATTTGTTTTCCAGTTGACAGAAGGCCGTAACAGCAGCAGGGCTGCCGCTTCCTCGGGCCAGCCGGAGCAGCCCTATGACCACGAGCGTGCCCGTTGGCGGCAGCTCGTCCAGGCGGGCGAGATTCTCCAGCACGAGGAGTTCTTTCGACAATGCCAGACGGCTGACGGCAAAATCATCGTCTATCCCGGGTTCCACTCCTGCGGTGTCGGTGCCGAGTCCGGCGACGCCGCGGCGATTGACCAACAGCTCTGCCACATCGACGCCGAAACCGGGGAAGTGCAGTCCGCCGTCGGGATTCGTACCGAGGTATGCAGGAGGGTCATTCCAGCGTTCGGCCCATCCCGTGTGCAGCAGGAACAGCGCGCCGGCAGGCGCGGGTCCATGTAGAGATTCCCACTGCGACAGGTCGGCGATGGAGAGGGTGTAGTCGGGGTTGTCGCGACACTGAGTCCTTACATCCATCATGGCGGCGGGGTTTACCAGATCCTCCGGCGCAAATTCATCCACACTCTTCCCGTCGGCGAAAAAACTGGCAGGGGCAGTCAGGTGGGTGCCGCCGTGTTCGCTCAAGGAGAAACGACGGAGGTAGTACCCGTCGCGGTCGATGTTGGACCAGGATTCGAACGCGGGTGGAGGATCGCCCGGCCAGACCGGGATCGAAGTAGAAATGGGGTGACTCAAGTCGACGATTCGTGAATGCAAAATGGCCCCGATCAAGTCGGGGCCGTTGTTTTCCGCTTTCCCTGCAATTTTCTCATCGCAGGAGTCGGACGGATGGGCGCTCAAGCGCTATGCCGACTGTGGGGCCAGCCAGCCGGCGGCCTGGACTCGGTGCTTGATGACTTCACGGTCGACCCAGCGCATGGCAGAGCGCGAGTTTTCCTCGATGGTCATCGTGGTGCGCTCCGGCCGCTTGCCGAACACCATGCAACCGGGGCCAGCCAAGTGGTTCTCGCTGATAACGTAGCCGCGATAAAAGATTTTCATTGTCCGCCTCAAAAAATTAGAAATATTGCATCCCTTGAATTGGCCCGGCTAGCGGAGCACCACCGGGGAAATAAAGACGCATATATGTTCTAACACAGAGGCTGTATTGGTCAACGGACAAATGTCACCAATTTTCGCTGGGCAATTCGCTGCCAAGTCGCCACCTGTCTCGCACAAGCCGCTAGAAGGTTTCCCTCTCCGTATGATGACGAGACGAAGGGCAGCCTGCTACGCAAAAAGAGCCTATGTTTCGGCAATTTCCGAAAGGAAGTCGGCCAGCGGCCGAGATTCCTGGGTGGAGGCAGACATGTCCCGCACGACCACTTCACCGCGCTGAATTTCGTCGTCGCCCAGAATAAGGGCGTAGGGGATATTCAGTGCGTTGGCTTGGCGCATCTGGCCCCGCAGACCGCGGGCGCCGCTGCTGAGTATTGCGCCGACACCCTCTCGCCGAAGGCGAACGGCCAGTTCCAGCGCCGCAGTGCGGGCGTTTTCACCCACATTGGCGACGAGGTAACGTGGGGAAGGCTCATCCGGAACGGGAACGTCGCTCCGTTTCAGGTTGAGGGCGAGCCGCTCGATTCCGGTGGCGAAGCCGATACCGGGCGTGGATCGCCCTCCGAGCTCGGTGATCAGTCCGTCATAGCGTCCACCGCCGCAGATGGTCGACTGCCCGCCCACGTCGAGGGGCTGAATCTCGAACACGGTGCGGGTGTAGTAGTCCAAGCCCCGGACCAGCCGGTGGTCGACGACGTAGGGGAGGTTCATGGCGTCGAGGTAAGTCGAGAGCTTGCCCCAGTGATCGCGGCAGGCGTCGCAGAGGTAGTCCGTGGACCTGGGGGCCTCGTCTCCCAGCGCGTGGCAGGTCTCGACCTTGCAGTCCAGCAGTCGGAGGGGATTGCGCTCCAGGCGGTCCTTGCAATCGTCGCAGAGGCGGCCGTGGTGGCCGGAGTAGTAGGTGCGCAGCCGCTCGATGTAGGCCGGGCGGCATTCGGCATCGCCGATGCTGTTGACAAGGAGCTGGACGTCGCGAAGGCCCAGGCTGCCCATGAGCTCCCACGCGACCTCGATTACCTCAGCATCCACCGAGGGGTCGGCGTCGCCCAGTGCCTCGACGCCGAACTGGTGGTGCTGGCGGAAGCGGCCGGCCTGGGGCCGCTCGTAGCGGAAGACGGGGCAGAAGTAGTACATCCGGACCGGCTGGGGAAGGTTGTGCATGCCGTGCTCGAGGTAGGCGCGGCAGACGGGCGCGGTGCCTTCGGGGCGCAGCGTTACGCTGTCGCCGCCGCGGTCCTCGAAGGTGTACATTTCCTTTTCGACGATGTCCGTGCCTTCGCCGACCGACCTGACGAACAGGTTGGAGTCCTCGAAGGCCGGAGTATCGATGCGCCCATAGCCGAAGCGGTTGGCGATGTCAACGGCCTTCGACTCGATGTAGCGCCAGTATTTCTGTTCTTCAGGGAGGTGGTCGGCGGTGCCGCGGGGTGCGCGAAAGACCAAGGCATCAACTCCTTAGTGAAGGGGACGTATCTCAATTATAGGTTGATGGCCCACGGGTGGAAAGCTCCGACGGGTGGAGAGCTATGGATGAGAGATTCCGTCCTTAAGCGGCAGCAGGACGGCGTAGATGAACTCGTTCAAAGGCGTTGGGACTTCCGTCTGCTTGCCCAGGCTTACCACCGAGCCGTTCAGGGCTTCCAGCTCAGTGGGGCGGCCATTCTCGAAGTCGGCGTGCATCGAGTTCTGAAAGTCCGGAAAGCCCTTGATGAACTCCACAGAGTTGTTGACCAAATCGGGAGGCAGATTTACGCCCATGGCGCGGCCGACGGCATCGACCTCCCGCATGGCCTCGGTAAACAGCGCCAGACCTTCGGGGCGCCGGATGAACTCGGCTATGCGGGTGCGCGAAGCGCTGGTTATGCCGGCGATGGAGCACAGCACCACGAACTTGGACCAGATGACTTGAAGCGGTTCGGGGGACAGCTCGGCTTCCACTCCAGCCTGGGTCAGGGTCTCGAGAATCGCTACGGCCCGGGTGCTCGTGCCGCCCGTTTCCTCGCCGAAGGACAAGCGCGGCGCTCCGCCGACGCTGGCGATGACGCCCGGAGAACTGACGCTGGACGCGGACCAGAATGCGCCGGGCAGGGCGTGGCCGGGCCCGAGGACGGCGGATAGTTGCCGATGGGTCTCCACGCCGTTCTGCAGCGTGAGCACAGCGGCGCCGGGGCCAATCAAGGGGCGAATCGCCGGGATGGCATGGGCGTTGTGGTAGGTCTTGACGGCGAACAGCACGAGGTCGACGGGACCGACGTCGGCGGGTTTGCTGGTTGCCGGGACCTTGACGGAAATGTCGCCGGCATCGCGAAGCAGCTGCAGGCCGTTGGTCCGGATTGCCCGCAGGTGCTCCCCGCGGGCAATCAGCGACACGTCATTGCCTGCTTCGGTCAGCAATGCGCCGAGACATCCGCCGACTCCTCCTGCGCCCATGACGGCGATGCGCATCAGTTGGCAAGCCCCCTAGATTTTACCTTCTGTCGACAGTTTCGCGAGTTCGTTTGCTGTAAGGCCCCCAATGGAGCAGAGGATTTCGGCGTTGTTCTCTCCGAGCAGCGGCGGCTGATGGTTGGGGGTTCCCGGAGTGCCGTCGAGGTGGATCGGGGTGTTGACGGTGCGGAATGTGCCGCCCATATCGTTGCCGCCGTTGACGAACATTCCACGGGCTTCCAGGTGAGGGCAGGAGTCGAGGTCGGCCTGGTCTTGCACCATTCCCATGGAGTAGCCAATCTCGATCAGGCGTCGGGTGACCTCGGACTTCGTCCGCTGGCGAGTCCACTCCTCGATGGCGGGAACAAAGTTGCTCATGTAGAACTCGCCACTGACTCCTTCGCCCAGGTAGCGGGGGTCTTCGATGAGGTCTTCGCGGCCGATGAGACGCCAGAGGTCCTTCCACTTCTCCGGGCCCCCGGCTCCGGCGAGAACGACATAACCGTCCATGGCCTGCAGGCATAGCTGCGCGCTGAGCATGTTGCCACGCTCACGGCCGGCGACGCTTCCGGTGGCCTGGTAGAAGGGCATGGTGCTGGTCATGTGGGCAACCATGCAGTCGTACATTGCCATGTCGATGTACTGTCCCTTTCCGGTGCGGTGGCGGCTTTCCAAGGCCATCATTATGGCGAGGGCGGTCCAGACACCTGGAACGGAATCGCCGATGTTATCGCCGACCATCTGCGGACCCTCGGCAGGGCCGCCGGTGACAGTCATCCAGCCGCCCATGCCCTGAACGCAGGGGTTGTTGGCGGGCCAGTCGGAGTATGGACCCGGAGCCGGGCCCTCCGGGTCGCCGTAACCGGTGAGGCTGGCGTAAATGATACGGGGGTTGATTTCGTTCAGGCGGTCGTATCCCAGGCCGAGCCGACGCAAGGCGCCGGGGCCCCAGTTGTCTATCAGCACATCAGATTCGGCCACCATGGCTTCGAAGGCACCCCGGCAACGGGGGTCCCTGAGGTCGATGGTCACACTTTTCTTGTTGCGATTCAGGCCCAGGTATCGGGAACTGACCCTCTGACCATCCGGGCCGTCGATGAAGGGGCCGTTGTTGCGCCCTCGCTCCCCGACTCCAGGGCGCTCGATCTTGATTACCTCGGCGCCCATATCGGCCAGGATCATTGAGCAGAATGGGCCTGCGACGATGTGGGTGACGTCCAATACGCGGAGCCCGTCGAGGGGCAGGGGAATGCTGTCCGGTTCCACCGTCATCGTCAGCCCTCCGCTGCCTGGTAGTCGACGGGTATCTGGAGGCCGAGGCCGTTGGAGATGAACCGCCTGGCGTTGCGGACGTAGTTGGCGGTGGGGTCCTGCAGCCTTGCCTCCTGGGCCGGACTGAGGGGCCTGATCTGTCCCGGCACTCCAATGACCAGCGAGTGGGGCGGCACGTGGCCACGGACAATCGCCCCGGCACCGATGAAGACATAATCGCCCACGTCTGCGTCCTCAAGGAGCACGGCATTCACGCCGACCAGCACGTTGCTGCCAACCTTCCCGCCATGGACGACGGCACCATGAGTAAGCAGGACGTTGTCACCCAGTTCCAGGTGATCGTCAGTGTGCAGTACGCAGTTGTCCTGCAGGGAGCAGTTTCTGCCGATGATGATGTCGCCGTAATCAGCGCGGATGACTGCTCCCGGCCATACGCTGGAGCCCTCGCCGATGCTGACGTCGCCGACGATGTAGGCCGCTTCGCTGACGAATACGGATGGATGGATTTTCGGAAAATTGCCGTCAAGTCCACGTATCAATGGGACCTCCCCTGCCTGAATCAGGCCTTTCCTTAAGCATGAACCGAAGCACGAACCGGAACAAGAGTACAGCAAGAATACAGTCTGATAACGACCGCCGCCACATCGTCCTGATAACGACCGCCGCCACTTCGTCGACATTGGAGCCATGATCGGCGGCGGAGGGCTCTACACGCCGAAAACTCCCTTCAGGCCCTGCACGCTGTAGTGGCAGGCGTAGGCAATCATGAAGAACTTGACCTGCTTTCCCAATCCCACTGCGACCAGGTACCGCCAAAGAGGATACCGCAGTGCTCCTGCGGCGATTCCTGCTATGTCGAACAGCGGGTTTGGGACAGCGGATATCACGAAAAGCAGCAGCCATCCGCGCCGCCGCATCCAGTTTTCCACGCGTTGATAAAAACGGCCGCGCTCGAAAACGCCGCTTCCGCTGTAGCCCAGGAAATAGCCAGTCAGCTCCCCCAAAGTACCGGCGACACCAGCGATAAGGGCGACCGCGGCGGGGTGCAGGAACGTGGCAGTGGTGCAGGTGATAGCCAGTGCGGGGACGGGCACAACCAGCCCGCCGCTGGCGAGCAGCACCGCGCCGGCCACTGCGCCATAACTCAGTCGACCCACACTGATGCGGTCCTGCATGAAATAGGCGACGACTGATATCGCCACTATGAATGCTAAAAGGAGAATGCGCCCGCGCCAGGTGGATGTCAGCCACTCAAATGCGGAATTGATCGTAAGGATGCGCAGGGC
Source organism: Dehalococcoidia bacterium (assembly GCA_965261355.1). Classification (GTDB taxonomy): domain Bacteria; phylum Chloroflexota; class Dehalococcoidia; order Lucifugimonadales; family UBA3495; genus VXOI01. The sequence continues at coordinate 3,431,446 of OZ253464.1, forward strand.
GTAGGAGGGTGCGGGGACAACCACAGCCTCTGAGGGCGTCGCCCCCTGGACTGCGAGACCGTCCTCTCCGGTAGTGCTGGGTGGGGTTTCTATTGGCTGTACGATGTCGCCAGGCCCTTTTCGCCCCAAGGCGACGATTCGGCGATCGTTGAGGGCCCGGAGAGGAAGTCGGTCAGTATGCGGTTGAATTCGTCCGGCTTCTCCATGTGGGGCCAATGACCGCATTCAGTGAGGACGTGCACGGTGGAGTGGGGGAGGGCACGCTTAACATCCGCGGCCTTGACCGGGGGGATAACCAGATCTTCCTCACCCCACACCGCCAGCAAAGGGACTGGGAGGTCCTGCAGACGATGGAGGATGTTGTGCTCGGGACGAAGGCCCAACAGGTTTACGCCCGACCTGACCGAACGCAGCATTACCTGCGGGGCGTGAGGAAGGCAGCGTACTCTCAGAATCTCCGGCAGGATGTCGTCCAGTATCGCGGGCGGTCGGAAAAAGATCCGCTTGACCATTGCCGTCTTGCTGAACATGTGAGGCTTATAGATCAGTTCGCCAAGCACCGGAATGGAAATCAAGCGGAGGGGCCACGATAGTCGTCTTCCCAGCCCGGCAGCGGCCACCAAGGCTATATTATCCACTCTTTCGGGGTATTCCAGGGCGGTGACCCCGGCGATGAGCCCCCCGGCTGAGTTGCCAACCACCGAAAAGCGGTCGATGCCCAGTTCCGTTGCAAAGTCGGCCAGGAAGTGGGCAGCGCTTTCGGGTGCATAGCCGCGGTGGTCTGCCAACTCGGAGTCGCCGTAGCCGGGCAGATCCACGGCTATGGCGGTGAATCCAGCGTCCGCCAGGGCGCTCATGTTGCAATACCAGGTAATCATGGAAGAGGCCAATCCATGCACGAGGAACACAGATGGCCCGTTACCGGCAATGGCGTAACGAACGTTTATGCCGTCAACGATGACATCTTCGATTTTCGCTTGTTGCATCAGCGCCGCAGTCATTGACTGAAACCTTAAGCAAACGTACGCTTCAAAGAGTCAGGGGCAGGGGCCGCACTTGCGGCGCCTTATTTTACACTATCGCGGCTTCACGGGGTTCGATAGCTGCCTTGTCCGCATCACTTCCGCCAGAAATCGTGAAACCTTCCGGTCCCAAGTCGACAACCACGTGGCTTCCAAGAGTGACTTCACCCGAGAGTACCATCCTGGCCAACGGGTTTTCCAATTGCCGCTGTATGGCCCGGCGCAATGGACGCGCCCCGTACACGGGGTCGAATCCCTCCCTGGCCAGCCACGTCTCTGCTTCCGGAGTGAGGTCGAATGTGATTTCCCGGTCTTTCAGGCGCAGCGGAACGTCGGTTACCATTAACTTGAGGATCTGGATGATATGTTCCTGGGTCAACGGATGAAAGACGATGGTGTCGTCGATTCGATTCAGGAACTCGGGTCGGAAAGCCCGCTTCAGGGCAGCATCAACCGACTCCCGCAGGACATTCATCTCGTCCTTCTCAACAACGCTCTCGGGTCAGATCCTGAAGGGCTGACGGCCGATTGTCTCACTGCCGAGATTGCTGGTGATAATGACGACCGTTTTCCGGAAATCAACGGTACGGCCCTGTCCGTCCGTCAGCCTTTCGTCTTCCATGATCTGGAGCAGGATGTTGAACACGTCGGGATGGGCCTTTTCGACTTCGTCGAACAGCAGGACCCGGTATGGTCGCCGCCGCACCGACTAGGTAAGCTGGCCACCCTCGTCGTAGCCGACATAACCTGGGGGAGCGCCCACCAATCGGGACACGGAATGGCGTTCCATGTACTCCGACATGTCTATGCGGACCATGTTGGCTTCGTCATCGAACAGGAACTCGGCCAGCGCCCTGGCGAGCTCGGTCTTTCCGACGCCGGTAGGCCCCAGGAAAATAAAGCTGCCGATAGGACGCCGGGGGTCGCTCAGGCCGGAGCGGGACCGCCTGATGGCCTCGGCCACCGCCACCACCGCTTCGTCCTGTCCGACCAGCCGCTTTTGCAGGTCATCCTCCATGTGGATCAGCCTCTCACCTTCACCTTCCAACAGGCGTCTGGTGGGAATGCCGGTCCAGTCCGAGACCAGCTGGGCTATGTACATTTCGTCGACCACGCTGTCTATTTTTCGGTCCCGCCGCTCGGCCCGGAGGTCGGATTCGTATTCCTCATGCAGGCGCAGCCTTTCGGTGCGCAGTTCCGCGGCCCGCTCGTAGTCGGAGCGTTCGGCCGCGGCTGATTCCTGGTCGCTGAGATATCGAATTCTCTCTTCGCGCTCCTTGAGATGCGCAGGAAGGATCTGGGCGTCAATGCGCAGCTTGCTGGCAGCTTCGTCGATGAAGTCCACGGCCTTGTCCGGCAACTGGCGCCCGGTAACGTAGCGGTCGCTCAGACGAGCGGCGGCGAGGGCGGCGTCGCTGATGTCCACCTTGTGGTGGGCTTCGTACCTGGGACGCAGCACTTTGAGAATCTCGACCGTGTCTTCGACGGACGGTTCTTCCAGTTAGATGGGCTGGAAGCGTCTCTCCAGCGCGGAATCGCGCTCGGTGTACTTGAGATATTCATCCAGGGTGGTGGCGCCCACGCACTGCATCTCACCGCGGGACAGGGCCGGTTTGAGCATGTTGCTGGCGTCGACTCCGCCCTCGGTGCCTCCTGCCCCCACCATGGTGTGAAGCTCGTCGAGAAACAGGATAACCGTTCCTCCAGATTCCTTCACTTCGTCGATGACTGACTTGGGCCGTTCCTCGAACTCGCCACGGAACTTGGAATCGGCGACCATGGCCGGCAGGTCCAAGGCCATCACGCGCCGGTCCTTGAGCGAGTCCGGTACGTCGCCGGATGCGATTCTCTGGGCAAGGCCCTCCACGATGGCGGTCTTGCCCACGCGCGCTTCGCCGATGATGACGGGGTTGTTCTTGCGGCGACTGGTGAGGGTCTGCATTACCTGCCTGATTTCGGAGCCCGGCCCACGACAGGGTCCAGCTTGCCCTCCCTGGCTATGTCGGTGAGGTCAATGCTGAATCGCTCCAGGGAACCGTAACGGGTTTCCGCGTCGGGGTCGTTCACCCTGCGGCTGCCACGCACCTGGGTCAGGGCCTGGTACACGCGCTCCCGATCGATGCCAAAGGCCCGCAACAAATCCGCTGAGAACCCCTGCGGCTCCATGACCGCGGCAACGAAGAGATGCTCGGCGCCTATGAACTCGTCGTTCAGCCGAGTCGCTTCCATCTGGGCGTTCTGGACAAGCCGCTGGACCCTTGGCGTGGGATAGATCTGCTGGGCTTCATAGGCCAGCTTAGGGGCAGCCTGGAGAGCCCGTTGCAGGGAAGCCCGAATCTCCTCTGTCGGCGCCGCCAACTCGGCAAGAATTCTCGCCGGCACGCCGTCCTCCAGTTCTAGAAGCCGGGCCGAAAAGCCCTGGATGGGGAGAGAGATTTCGGCAGTAAAGCCGGGGCGAACAGAATCTGGGACCACAGCAGTCCGAGCCGGACAGCGCCGAAAATGGCCGTAGCATGGGCGACCACACCGTGGGAAACAGCCTGGACATCACTGGGGACGGCACTGAGGACGGCGCGGTGGCGCGGAAGCCCACCGCCGACACTGTCCGACAGCTCGATTTTGCCCGCCACCAGGGTCAGGTTGGCCACTGTAGCCGCTAGCAGCCCGTCCGAGAAACAATGTTCTAAACGCAAATCGTCTTCAATAAAGTCAATTTTTCCGATTACTGTTTTATTAGAGCCTATTAGTCACCGATGAGATTAGACAGTGGCGCTTTTCGTCTCAAAAATCTAATACTCGGACAGGCTGCTAGGTACAGCTGGAATCGCGTCTTGGCGCGTCCGAAGTAGCGGGACTGGCGAATGCCCAACTGGACCAGTCGGGCCAATCTGTGCTCGACCACCACGCGTCGCGCTCGATATTCGTCATACCCGGCGCTCTGTTGCAACGCACGGGCCTGTTGCAGGAGAGCCTCCTGGGGATGGATCAGCACCCGCCGTCCCTTCCTGCCCTTGGCCGAGATGCACTGAGACCGCAGGGGACATGTCATACATTCGGACCCGTCGAACTGGAAGGCCTGCAAGTGGTGTATCCGACCCGCGGCATCCGTACGCCGTCCCGCTGGCACTATGGTGTGGGTGACCTGCCCTGCCGGACAGGTGCAACTGCCCGCCACCAGGTCGATGACAAAGTCATTCTTGGGAAAGCGCTGCCGGTCGGGCCGTCCCGGCACCCGGGCAATCAGGGTGCGGCCCGCGTCGGCGAAGGTCTGCCTGGTAGCTCCGTCTCCATAGGCGGCGTCGCCCATGGCCTCCTGCACCGGCACACCGGTGTTGGCCTCGCTCTGTTCTACCAGTTCCAGCGCCCCCAGGTTGTCCGGAGCGTTGCCCGGCAGTACCTCCACGGCGGTGATCAGCTGGGTGTCGGTGTCAACCACAATCGCCGCCTTGTGTCCGTCGAAGCGTCTCCTGCTGCTCTTGTGCCCGTGGCGCATCTCAGGGTCGTGCACCGACATCATCCGGTCCTTGCTCACCCCGTCCTTGAGGCTCACGCCGTCATCGCCGTCGCCGTCGCCACCCTTGCGCTCAATGTCCTGGAGCAGCAACTGCCCCAGCAGTTCCGCCGCCGCCACTATCTGCTGACGCTCAGCACCGTCCTCGGGCAACTCCCCCTGGGCCAGCCGCGATAATTCCAAGAGCCGGTCCGCGTCTCCCACAATCCCCGCCAGCAGTGCCGTCCGCGCCCGCTTGTCCGACCAGTCGATGGTCGCCTCTCCCTTGATGCTGGAGGCGAGGTACCGCCCGTATCCCCGGGCCTTGGCCCATTTCCCGACGCTGATTCCCTCAACCTGCGCCAGCGCCCGCATCAGTTTGACGATCCCGTCGGCCAGCAGATTGTAGGTGTCCCTCACCGCGCCCCGGCCCAGGATGTTGGTCGTGTCCAGAGCCACCTTCATGCTGCGCCTCTTCAGGTAGCCCGACTCCCGGGCGAGGCGCACGCTGGACTCGAATACCTCCCGCACCCTGTCGTGCAGGATCAGCTGGGCCCGGAACACCTGGAGCGTGCTTTTGGCGAAGGGCCTGTCCTCCACCTCAATCCCCAGAGCCACCTTCCAGCGGATGTCGAAGTCGGCCCGGGCCTTGGCCTCGGCGTCGCTCACCTTGTCGTGGGTCTGCAACAGCAGCGCCGTGGCCAGCAGGCTGGGCGGCACGCTGTCCCGGCCGTTGTCAGCGCAGTAGAACACCGCGAAATCGGAGTCCTGGAACAGCCGGCCCCGCAGGGAAGCCAGCAGACCGTAGAAGGTGTCCTTCCCCACGTGGTCCAAGTACAACCGGTCCGCCTCCCAGAGACCCCTCTGGTCCGAACGCTCTCCCAGCATTCTCAACCCTCGCTACTCTTGTTGACCCCAATTATAAATGTTCGGCGACTCAAACCACTTTCCGGCCAGATTTCTAGCAGCGCCAGAAGGATGTGCTCGACGTCCCATTGGCTGTGGCGGTGGTGGCGAACCAATTCCTGTGAGTTCTGCAGCACCTGCCGCGCCTGATTTGTAAATTGATCGTTCTGTGCGGTCATGTTTCACCTCCTCAGCCGGATCCGCCGGTGCGGTTATAGCCGCCGCTCTATCTGCCTCTGTTGCGACGCAGCGCATTCACACTGCTGGTAAGCTCGGCCACTTCAGCCTCTAACTTTTCAATCTGGTCCATCAGCTTCAGGGCCACCTCCGCCCCGGCGAGGTTCACCCCCATGTCATCGATTAAGGTTCGCAAACGACGAATGCGGGCGATATCAGCCATCGAATACAGCCTTTGGCGGCCGGTACTCCGCGAGGGCCAAATCAGGCCAGCCCGCTCGTAATGGCGCAAGGTCTGGGCGTGCACTCCCACGATGCGCGCCGCGACGCTGATTGCGAAACAGGGTTCTTCATGAAGACGATTTTCTTGTGACATCATTGGACTTCCCTCTGAAAGAACGGTATCCGGATGCTTGCCGATGTGGGGATAAGCATTACGAGGCCTTGATGCATTACGGTCCCCTCACCGTGGCGCCATCGTCGAATACGGAGCGTTCAGACCGCATCTGACGGAGCTTCTGGAACAGGTCCACTTCTTCGTCGGTCATGTCCGGCGGAATGCGTAACTTAACGGTTACGAAGAGATCGCCACGCCTTCCCTGGTTCGAAAGACCCGGCATACCAAGTCCCGAGAGCCGGAAGCGGCGCTCGTTTGGGGTGTTGGGAGGAACGGTCAAGGCGACTTTCCCTGTGAGGGTCGGCGCCACGATTTCGGCCCCAAGTACGGCGTCGTCTACATCAAGTTCAATGTCGATGTAAAGATCGCGGCCATCCCTCCGGAACCTGGAGTGCTCCATTACGGACACGATCAAGTTGAAGTCCCTGCCCTCGGTGCCGCCGGACGCTATGTGCACCTTTGACCCATCGTCCACACCGGCAGGGATTTTTACCTCAAGGTTGCGTCCGTCGTTGAGACGAAGAGTTCGTGTCGCTCCGTAGAACGCTTCTTCCAGGGTAATTTCTGCGGGGTATTCCGGAGGTGGTCTTCTGGGTTGGCGACGGGTGGTATTGAACAATTCCTCAACGGGAACGGCGCCGGCGAAGTCCGAGAATGGACTTCCTGTCTGGCCCCGGAAGTTGGCGAAGATGCCGTCGTAATCGCCAGAGTTGGACGTCCACCGGCGGCTTCTGCCGGACGGCCCCGGTCTATCCGACGGGCCGTGCTCACCCACCCGTCGCCAGTCGTCACCGTAGAGGTCATATTTCTTGCGAGACTCCTCGTCAGAAAGGACGCTGTACGCCTCATTGATTTCCTTGAACTTGTCCTCGGCAGACTGGTCGCCCTTGTTGACGTCCGGGTGGTATTGCCGTGCCAGCCGGCGATAGGCTTGGCGGATTTCTTTTTCAGAGGCGCCTTTTGAGACGCCCAGCACTTCGTAGTAGTTGGCCATGGTAGCGCCTCTCTAGTCGGTGATTTGTCTGGCCAATGCAGCGAAACGCGGCGTAACTTGACCTCATTGCTATTGTAAGAATTGATAGTAGCACTGTCAAGTATATGCATAGAAACAAGTCAGAGTATTGCAGAGGCTCAAGTTCCTTCGCTGGGGATTCACGAGAACGGTCAATGCTGATAGAATGACTGTACGGAGGTAGAGCCGCCTTTACCTGCGGTATGTTCCCCGATAGCTCAGCGGTAGAGCGGGCGGCTGTTAACCGCTAGGTCGTAGGTTCGAATCCTACTCGGGGAGCCAACAGATACAAAAACGGCGTCCAGAGTCGGCAAACTATGGATGGATGTCACAGCGGTTAACTCGTGGCTCAAAGCTGACCCAGCTTTGGAGATGTCACAGCGGTTATCCGAAATACTCGAAAACTACCTCAGTTACCACCGCATCGAGGGAAGCACAGAGGCGACCGTCAAGTTCTACGCCAAGGAACTGCGGCTGTTTCTTGAGGATCTCGAAAAGATTGATCCCGGTTGCCACACCCTGACCGACCTTTCCTCACTTCATGTCCTCCAGCATCTCGGCTCAATGCGGGAGGGAGGCTTGAGGCCCCGATCAATCCGTACTCGGTGGCAAGCCATCACCACTTGGTTGAACTGGTGCGTTGAGTGGGGCCTCATTGACGTATCGCCTGCCGCGCGGATCAAAGCCCTCAAGGTGCCGAAGACCCGAAAGCCTTTCTTGACCGAAGAGCAATTCGCTTCGCTGCTCAACCTATATCCCCTTAACACCTTTGCCGGCGCTCGCAGGCAATCCATGCTGTGGATGATGGTCACTACCGGGATCAGAAGAAACGAGATGTGGATGCTGAAAAAGGAGGACTTGGACTGGGACAATGCGGCGATTCGAGTGGTGCATGGTAAGGGTCAAAAAGAGCGGTGGATCCCATTTGACCGGCAATGCCAGCGAGCGGTGCTCCGCTACATGCAACAACGACGAGATTCTCTCGACTGGGTCTGGGTCTCTGAAGAGGGAATCAGACTGGGATACGACGGAATCTGGCAGGACCTGAAGCGGTTAACAGAAAGGGCGGAAGAGGTTTTGAAGGACACCTGCCATATCTTCCGTCGCACCTTTGCGGCCAACGCCGTCAAGCAGAAGATCCCTCGGCCCTATGTCCAAGCCATTGCGGGTTGGTCGACACCCCAGATGCTGGACCATTACGTGGCGGCGATGGAAGCTGAGGAGGAGGCCATTGACGCATTCAAAGAATTCAAGCCTTTCGGGAAATAAGAAATGCCGATCGGCCTCGGACCGCAATTAGGCGTGTTTAGATCCTTAGTCACATTGAGCGCGGTCCTGATAAGACCGAGGTGGTCGATGGTTCGAGTCCATCTAGGCCCACCAAATCAGGCTATAGTTGACGGTAGCCAGTACCCTTTTGTGGCTAGTGTTGCCATCCGCCCTTATGACCTGATCTCAATTGTTGGACCATTCTTGTGCCGCTCCGGCCAACATCGGGCTCGCTCCAGTTTGTCCAGAATCCTCAATTGGACTCCGGAGCGAATATCTGAGGTTGGGGCACGGAGCGCTAAGGTGAGGTCCGAGCCGGCCTTTCCGAATCGATCTCAGAGCATCCTCCACGGTTGCAGGCGGCTATCCAGTAGTAGTTTCGCTCCTCGTTGAGGTTGGGGTCGGGGTGAAGGTAGTTGGTCTCGGTCACGTCGAGAGCCAATTCCTCGCAGAAGCGCGGGCTGCCGTCCACGTTCAATGAGCAGCTGGAATCAAAGAAATCGCTAAAGTAGACCTTGTAGTAGTCCGCCCCGTCGGCGGCGTCCCAGCTGACCATTACAGCCGTTCCTTCCCAGGAGTACATGGCGTTTGATGGAGCATCGGGTCTGGCAACAGCCGGTGCAGCAGGGTTTTCGGAATCGACCGCCGAACAGCCTCCTGCGCTGCAGGCCACGACCCAGTAATAGTTGACTACGCCGCTAGTGCCGGCGTGCAGGTATTCAGTTTCCGTCAAGCTTGTGGCAAGCTGTTCGCAAAAGGCCGGTGTGCCGTCCCTTCTTACCGAACAACTGGAATTGAAGAAGCTATCGTGGTAGACCTCGTAGTATTCTGCGTTCTCCACCCTTTCCCAAGTGATCAGCGTCCCTGTCTCCTCAAAAGCATACCTCAGGCTGCCTGGAACTGAAGGCGTCGCGTCTACGGGGCTGGGGGTCGGGGGCTCGGGAGTGGGAGAAGCGGTCCGGGTAGACGAGGCCATGGCAGTCGGGGTGGCCGTCTGTTCCGCTGGCCGGGTGGGCGCAGGCGAAGGTGTGGACACCCCGCCGCTTGGGGTCCCCTCCGGCAGGCGATTTATGAACCAGCTGCCGTCGAAGTTTGCGTAGGCCAGGAATTCGTCCTGGACTATTGACTCTTCGCTGCAGATGTCCCCGTAACAGGCCTCACCATCTCTGACTTCGAAAATGCTGGCGCCGGTCTGTCCGCCGGGAGCGTCGACGAAACAGGAATCTCCCGGTTGGAGGTCGATCGCCATCTGGCACGGTCCACCGGACGTGGGCCCGCCGGGTTGGTCTGCTGCAAGCGTTGCTGGATTCTCGGTATCAACTTGAGAGCATCCCTCACTGTTGCAGGCCACGACCCAGTAATAGTTGACTACGCCGCTAGTGCCGGCGTGAAGGTATTCCGTTTCCATCACGCTTGTAGCAAGCCGTTCACAAAAGGCGGGTGTGCCGTCCCTTCCTACCGAACAATTGGAATCAAAGAAATCGCTAAAGTAGATTTTGTAGTATTCCGCGTTCTCCACCCTTTCCCAGGTGAGCCTAGCACCCGAACCCTCCCAGGAGGCCGTTACGTTGACAGGCGTTTCGGGAGAGGGGTCCGCTGAGATGGACAGGACATAGGCGCCCGTTGCATCCGATGCAGATACCGATATGTTGACTGTACCTGAAACGTCGGGGGTCCACCTTTCAGTAATCGGCGAGATTTCCGAGTCGAAAGTCCAGGTGTAACCGGGGGGCTGAAACAAACTCAGCCTTAGGCGGGGCATGTGCTCCCAGGTTACTTCGATCAGGTAGTAATCTCCCGCCTCTGCCTGGAACTGGAACCGGTCGGTCTCGTCGGGTTCGTCCAAGGAACCTGCTACGCTTGATCCCTCAGGAATCTCTTCCCTCTCCGACGGTACAGGGCCAGTGCCTTCCGAGGGGACTACGCCGACGGTTTCGTCGTCGATGCAGCCGGCAGCGACCATACGAGAACGAACATCAGGGTCCATGCCACTGATTGCGGCCTCAATGGCGGGCTGATATTCAAGGGCGAGCGGGAACAGGGTGGTAAGGAGGAATTCGTCTTCTGATTGGCCTTGTGGGTTGCTCGAATAGTCATCCATCCTCTCGGCTACGGCCTTTTGATACTCCACGATGGCATCACGCCATCCTGCAACTTCAGCCGGCGGTTCCACGGACTCCAATCGCTCGGCCTGAGCCCGGAAGGAGGCAGCCATTTCATTCAGGGGGAGTTCATCGACCTCCGCTTCCTCCGTTTGCCCAATTCCGCAAATCGCCAGGTACTCGTCCAAGGAACTCCGCAAGCCTTCGTCCGCCCCGGCGACCGGAGTTGCGGTGGGCGAGTCGCGCCGGGGTGTATGAGTAGGATCCTCTCCGTCTCCCCCGCAGGCGACGAGAGTCAACAGTATGACCGTTATCGCAAGCAGGGCTGGCAGACCCCGGCTATCATTTCCTCGAATCATCAATCATTCACCACTCAAGAATAAAAGCAGGATTCCCGTACTCAAGCATCAGGTCGGCGCTACAATTCCGCCCCCAGGAAATTGCCCAAAGCGACTGTTCTTACCAACTCCAGCGCAGCAGCGGATGGGAATGCACTAAACGCGGCCATACTGCCCTTGGTCGGGCGCCGACGTAAGGTTCGTTTGCACCCTGTCGGCAGGATTCATTCGTATAAGCCCCGAAAGATTCACACGAACCTATCACTGGCATTCGCGTTGCGTATACTTGCTGAATCGAGGATCGTGCTTGAATACGCCGACACGCAACGCAGACGCACAGCGCCCCAGGACGAGGGTCCGGGCAATAGCTCTGTTGATGAGTTCCGGCCTCAGGGTCTCGCTGTGGCTCAGGTGGTTCGTGGTGATCGCCTGGCTGGCCCAGCTTCATCACCATGTCGGGTTGGCCCAACCGGCGTACTTGTCGCACGTTCTCTCCGGTGCTCTTCTGTTGGCGGTCAACACCCCGGTCCTTTACCGTGTCGAGACCAAGCGCGGGGTAACATGGCGTTGGGCTCTGGCCCTAAGCGCCATGGACTTGGCATTGCTAACCGGTGGACTGACGATCGCCATCGGTTCCGAAGGCGCATATTTCGTTCTGTATTACGCGGCCCTTGCCATGTTTGCCGCAGTAAGCTCCTCATTCAAAGTGACCCTGGCGGCGACAACAGTGGTTGCGGCAGTACACGCGACGTTGAGCCTGTCGACTGGACCCGGCGGTGCCCTTGAAGTCCAGCCGGAGCCGCTTCTCCTGCTCAGCATTGTGGCGATGTACGCTGTTGTATTCGCTATCAGCCTCGTTTCCAGCTTCGAACGGAACAGATCATGGTTCGACCGTGCCAGGAGGAGAGAGGCCGTGGAGAAAGGGGAGGAGCTCCAACAAGAGCGAATCGAGCTTTCACAAACCATCCACAACACCATAGCCCAATCCGCGTACCTGATTGGACTTGGTCTTGAGACTGCGGTAGAGCTGGCCGACGGGCTGAACGACGAAGGCAAGGACGAATTGATCGAAAAGCTGGATGCTACTCTCGCCTTGTCCAGATCGACTATGTGGGACCTGAGGCACTCTATAAACATTGGCCCCATATTTGAAGGACGAGAACTCGGTCGCGTGCTGCGTTCTCATGCAGCGACTTTCAGCACTATCACGTCGATTCCCACGGAAGTAGTTCAAGTTGGCGAAGAACCGCCTCTCCCTGTTATCACACGGCGGCTTCTCCTATCCATTACCCACAATGCCTTGAGCAACGCGCACCGACACTCCAACGCAGACAGGGTCATCATAGAACTGTTCTTCGACGATAGCACGATTCGCTTAACCGTAACTGACGACGGAATCGGGCTGCCGGGTGACTATTGCCTCCGTGGTCAGGGGTTCAGCAATATGCGAATGGATGCGGAGCGAATTGGCGGGTGGTTGGAGGCAGGGCCAGGTGAATCCGGACGCGGCACGACCGTTGCATGCGTGGTTCCACTAGCCTCAGAAAAGGGAGGGCCATGATTTGACTCCTACCGTGCTTACCAGAGTAATGCTTGTAGACGACCATGAGCTTATGCGCGACGGACTCCGAGAGGCGCTGGAGAGGTCGGGGGAATTCGAGGTCATTGGGGAAGCCGGGGACGGCGATTCGGCAGTAAGGGAAGCCCTGGCTTTGAAGCCCGATGTAATCATTATGGACGTGATCATGCCGCTAAAGGATGGGATAGAGGCATGCCGCGAGATAGTCGACATTCTCCCTGGCACCAAAGTGCTTATGTTTACCGCTTCTCCCGAGGAGGACGCAGTGGTGGAATCATTCGCGGCGGGTGCTACCGGCTACCTGGAGAAGTATTCGGGAAAGGAGCACCTGCTTCGCACGGCGCGTGACGTTGCCCACGGGGAATACCGAATGCCCAATGAGGCCGTGAAGCGTGCCTTCTCTGATATCCGATCAGGGGCGTCTCAAAGTACCGAGCAAAATACCCGCAAACTGACCGACAGAGAGCGGGAAATTCTCACCCTGTTCAGCCAGGGCCTTACGTACGCCGAAATTGCCGACATCCGCGGCAACAAATGGGTGACCATTCGAAACGCGATCTATGGTATCCAAAACAAACTGGGTATCGGGACCAAGCGGGAATTGGTGGTGTGGTCGGTGCGCAACGGGCTGCTGGATGACTGGGAGTTAGGAAGCTGATTCCGGGAGCGGCGCCAGAAGCTGCAGCAAGTTCCGACAAGTCCTGTATTGTCGAGTTTTGTTTTAGGCGTAAACCTCCGAATGACTTTCGGGGCAGTCCACGGAAAATACATGAACTGCATGAATGGCCCAATACGTTTAGCCAGAGTCCTGACACCGTCAACGATTGTCCTGCTGGCCCTACTGGCGATACTGTCCTGCGGCGATTCAACAGGGGAGCCGGTGCCTTCGCCCACGCCGCGCTCGGTCCTGTTCGCCACTCCACCCTCCGCCGTTTCCACGGGCGCTGATGACGAGTCGGGCGCTGACATCACGGTCGAGCTGAACCAGACCGCAACTCCCTACCCCACGTCCACGCCCTATCCTACAGGCACACCTTACCCCACGCCAACGCCATACCCGGTTGCGGTGGGTTCAGGAGAGCAGACGTCCAGTCCCGGTCCTTCCGTTCCTGAAGCAACGACAGTCGCGCCCCAGGCTGGCCCAACTATTCGGATCGCCATTCCGAAGAAGTCCGAGGTGAAGCATCCCAAGGCTGACTCCGCGATCAACAGCCTGGTGGAGAGAGTTGAGGCCGGAGAAATCACCGCGCAGGAGGCCGCCGAGGAAGCGCCGCTGCACCGGGGCGAGTCCGTAGGGGTGATCATTCTGCTGTCCGGCAACGTTGACGGCGTGGTCGCTTTCTTGGAAGCCAACGGAGCGTCGAACATCAACGCAGGGGAGGACTACATCGAGGCGTTCGTGCCGGTCCTTCTCCTGGGCCAGACCTCCGAGCAGCCGGGGGTGTTGCGGGTGGACCAGATACAGCCGCCTGGCGAGAACCAGAGAACGCCACAGGTTACCGGACAGGGACCAGGGGTACACGGCTCGCGTGCCTGGAACGACGCTGGCTACTCCGGCCAGGGTATAAAGGTGGGAGTGATTGACCGCGGATTTTCAGGGTTTTCGGACATTATGGGGTCCGAGGTTCCAGCAACGATTGAGGCAAGGTGCTATATCTGGCTAGGCCAGCATTCCCAGAACCTGTCCGACTGCTCAGACGGAGGCACCCACGGCACCGCCGTCGCCGAGTCGGTCATGGACATCGCTCCCGAGGCGACGCTCTACATCTCCGACCCTCAGTCGCTATCGGAGATGAGGGACGCCGTTGACTGGATGATCTCCGAAGGGGTCTTGGTGATCAACCACTCAAGACTCTGGGCATTTGACGGACCAGGAGACGGCACCTCCCCTTTATCCATCAGCCCGCTGAACTCCATTGACCGGGCGGTTTCGGCGGGCATTGTCTGGGTCAACGCTGCTGGTAATCAAGCTCAGGGGACGTGGTTCAAGCGCAGCCCGTTGGATTACACCACCGATACCATTGACGGCGAAGAGATCAAGTTTCTCAGGTTCTCGGGCCCCGAAATCAAGAATCTGAATTCGTACATTGGCGGTCGGCTGGAGTTGCGGTGGGATGACAAGTGGGGTGGGGCCGATACCGATCTTGACCTCTTTGCCCTCGCAAGGGGAACGGACGAAATCGCCCTGCGGAGCATCAACCCGCAATCAGGAGAACCGGGCCACAACCCCTACGAGTCGGTGGGATCTCTCGCCACTTTTGACATACTTGTTGCCCACCGTGGCGGCCCCGACCCAGACTGGATCCAACTTGTGGGATGGGGACCGACGAGGCTCACGCTGAACTCCTCCGGGGCCGGCAGCATTATAAACCCCGCGGAGAGCGCCAACCCCGGTATGCTGGCAGTGGGCGCGGCGCCCTGGAGCAACACAAGCGTAATTTCCAGCTTCAGCAGCCGTGGGCCCACGCCTGACGAAAGGATCAAACCCGACGTGGTCGCCGCCAACTGCGGGGAAACGGCCACTAGGAGCACCCCTTTTTGCGGCACCAGCCAGGCGTCACCCCATGTGGCTGGAATGGCAGCACTGGTCCGTCAACGGTTTCCCGACTACAGCCCCGCGCAGGTCGTGTCTTACCTGAAGGACAACGCCGAGCAGCGGATAAGCGGCCCCGACCCCAATAACACCTGGGGCCACGGGTTCTTCGTTCTTTCGGCTGTTGCCCAGCCTCCCCAGCCTCCGGCAACAGTCCCGGGCGCTTCGAGCATAACCTCCGTCACCCCGGGCACAGGCTCCCTGACCGTGGCTTGGCGCGCCCCGCTCCAGACCGGCGGTGCGGCGGTCACCGCCTACGACCTGCGCCACATACGCAGCGACGCGCCCAGCAAGGCAGACGGCGACTGGACGGTGGTGAGGCGAGTATGGTCCGGGGCGGGCGCCTTGGGCCACACGCTGACCGGGTTGACTGGCGGTACTCGCCACGACGTACAGGCTCGGGCGGTCAACTCCGCTGGCGAGGGGCCGTGGTCGCCGACGAGAACCGGCACCCCGACCAGCCCAATTCTCTCCAGCGATGCCACGCTCTCGGCGCTGACCGTGATCCCCGTGGTCATCGGATTCCATCTCAGCGTGACAACCTATCATGTGGGGGTGGCGAACGATGTCTCGCGGGTAACGGTCGTACCGGTTGCCAGGGACCTGGGGGCCACCATCAGGGTTGATGGCACGGTACTTTCCAGAGGTTCAAGTCGCGCGGTCTTCCTCAATGAGGGCAGCAACGTCATCACCTTCACGGTGACGGCTGGAGATGGCAAAACGACCAAAACCTACACCGTTACCATTGACCGGGGATCTGATGACCCCTTCGGCTGGAAGGTCACCGACGACTTCGAACTGGACCTGCCCTCCGGGTTCCACCCTCGTGGTCTGTGGTCCAACGGCGCAGCCTTCTATGCTGCCTGCGCAACTGGCAATGCCAACATTGGCGCCTCGTTGTGCGCCTTCAACCTGACGGACCAATGGGACACCTATCACACATTGGCGACCCACGGAAACAACTCTCCCATGGGCATCTGGTCCGATGGGACTACGATGTGGGTAGCGGACGCAAACGACCGAAGGATATACGCCTACAAGACGGCGAGCTATTTCCGTGATACTGGGAAGGAGTTCGGCAGTCTGTCAGCTCGCGGCATTTGGTCGGATGGCGCGACTCTCTGGACTGCCCAAAGCGGCGAGCTGAGGGCCTACAAGATGACCACGAAGGCCCGGGACAGCGGCAAGGACTTCAATACTCTGAGAGCGGCCGGCAATACCAACCCGTTCGGCATCTGGTCAGACGGCACCACCTTGTGGGTGGCGGACAGGTCGGACGCCAAGTTATACGCTTACGACACGGCCACCAAGCTGCGGGCGCCAGCAAAGGACTTCGACACACTCACAGTTGCCGGCAACAGGTCTCCCTGGGGAATCTGGTCAGACGGCGTCACCATGTGGGTGGCTGATAGCGCGAGCAACAGAATCTTCTCCTACAACATGCCACCCCAATCCGCTCTGGGGCCCCTGGTCGCACCCGGGGCGCCGGGAAATCTGCGGGTAACACGATATGGTGAAACCACCATAGAATTGGCTTGGAGTCCGCCGTTGAACAACGGCGGCTCCGATATCACCGGCTATGGCGTCACTGCTTCTACTGGCGGATCGTTCTGGCAGGATATAGTCTGCCTGAGTAACACCCCCGCCAACACCAATGAGATTAGGTTTGACACAGACTCCATCCCCAACTGCCCCAGACTACGCACGCTGTTGGCGGAGGGGCAGGTGTTTTTCCGAGTTCATGCGAGGAATGGCGTAGGAAATGGACCGGCATCCAACATCGCTACCGCCACCACCGCCGGGACAGCTCTGGCCAACCCGTGCGCCACTGAAGGAGCCGTCCCCGACGCCGCCAACAACCCTGGCCTGGTGGCCGACTGTGAGACGCTGCTGGCCGCAAAGGTAATCCTAACGGGCACGGGTAGTTTCGGAAGGAACTGGTCTGCAAGTACACCCATCACTCAATGGCAAGGCGTGTTGGCATTGGGTTCGCCGAGGCGCGTGACGAGGGTCAGTCTGGCGAACATGGAACTGAAAGGGACTATTCCAGAGGCGTTAGGCACCCTATCTGCCCTGCGGGAACTGGTGCTTCGGGATAATGACCTGACCGGCCCTATCCCCGCAGTACTGGGCAACCTCAGCAATCTAACGGAGTTGAAACTCGACGGAAATGAATTAGCCGGCACCATGCCAAAGGTTCTGGGAAACCTAAATAATCTGGAAATTCTGTGGCTGTCCAACAACAACCTGAGCGGGACGATACCGTCTGAACTGGGGAACCTGGGAAATTTCCAGGTCCTGTTCCTCCGCAACAACCGGTTGAGTGGCGAAGTGCCCCAGGAATTGGGCAAGCTGTCCAAGCTGTTTTCCATGTCCATTGGACGCAATCAGTTGACCGGATGCATTCCAAGTAGTTTGGATGGACAGCTAACCGGGACGAACACCGACCTTGGTGGTCTGGAGTACTGCGCGTCTGCCACCATCCCCGGTGCTCCCAGCGGTCTGACAGCCACCGGCAGTAGCCAGACACAGGTTGACCTGTCGTGGGGCGCTCCGACGGGTAACGGCGAGATCGCTATCACCGGTTACCGCATCGAAGTCTCCTCCGACCGCTCGTCCTGGAGCGACCTCGTAGCCAACACGGGTAACACGGCCACTGGCTACTCCCATACCGGTCTGACGGCGGGGACAACCCGGAACTACCGCGTTTCGGCCATAAACTCCGCAGGCACGGGCCAAGCGTCCGGCATAGCCACCGGTACCACCGCTGCGGCGGGCGTTCCAGCATCACCCACCGTAACGGCCGCGACGGCAGGCACGGAGTTGTTGACTGTAGGTTGGAGGGCGCCGTCCAGCGACGGCGGCTCTCCCATCACCGCCTACGACCTGCGCCACATACGCAGCGACGCAACCAACAGGGGCGATGCCGACTGGACCCAGGTTCAGGATGTCTGGACCGGCTCCGGCGCGCTTAGCTACGAGCCGGCCGGTCTTGATGGCGGAGTCTCGTACGACGTGCAGGTTCGGGCCATCAACTCCGCCGGTGACGGCTCCTGGTCGGTCACTGCCACCGGTACTCCCACCGCGGGGCAATCCGCGCCCGGCTCCCCGGCCAACGCTCAGTACGTGCGTGTGGGCACAACGACGGTCGTCACTTGGGACCCGTCGGCAGGAGCCACCAACTACAAGGTCTTTCACAGCGACTCACTGCTCGCGCGTTGCTCTCGATTTTCGTCAGGCACTTTGAGCGGTTGCGACGAACTATCGGGGAGCGTGTCCGGTACAACCTACACCCACACTGACCCTGCCGCAGATACCAACCATTATTGGGTGACTGCGTGCAATAGTGCAGGTTGCTCGGAGATCGACAGCAGCAACCCGGCGGGGTTCATGGACAACAGGCCACCGGCCCCCGCGAATTCGCAATTCCACCGGGATGGCTCGACAACCTTAGTCAGCTGGGCCCCCTCGACAGGAGTAACTCACTATAAGGTCTATTACGACGAATTCTTTGATTCGAGCTGTCGGCTAAGTTCGGGAAGCCCCAGCTTCTGCGAACTGCTGGCCGGAAATGTGACTGGCACGACATACACCCACACCAGCCCGGACGGGGATAGAAACTACTACTGGGTTACCGCCTGCAACAGTGCTGGCTGTTCGGATATCGACAGCGCCAACCCGGCCGCGTTCGTCGAAACGACGCCCGTCGTCAATGCGCCGGGAGCACCAACGAGATTGACTGCCACAGCAGACGGTGAGACTGAGGTCGATTTGTCGTGGACTGCGCCATCGGATGACGGCGGCGTGAGTATCACCGGCTACAGAATCGAGGTTTCCAACAACGGGTCCAGCTGGAGCAACCTCGAGGCCAACACCAATTCAGCCAGCACTACCTACACTCACACCGGCCTCATGGCGGGCGATACCCGGCACTACCGCGTTTCGGCCATCAACTCCGAAGGGGCGGGCCCGGCATCTAACGCGGATACGGCGACCACAAATGCGGCGACCCCTTCAGACACACGCGCATGTGCTACAGATGGTGCAGTCGCAAGTCCGGATAACAACGAGGACTTGGTATCTGAATGCGAGGTCCTTTTGGGATTGAAGAATAGACTGGTCGGTACCGGGTCCCTGAATTGGTCGCCATCAACCCTCATTAATAGTTGGGATGGCATCACCGTAGGCGGGAGCCCGGCACGAGTGACCCGGCTGGAACTTCGCGTCAGAGGTAGCACGCGTGTCACTGGTCAGTTGCCTGCAGCATTGGGCGAACTGGCCAATCTGGAGGTGCTGGCTATCTACGGAGCATCAACCGACGATGGTGAGCCAATTTCGTTAACTGGAAGTATACCAGCGGAGTTGGGGAACCTCACAAAACTGAGCGAACTTACTCTACATCAACACGAAATATCAGGGACCATACCGGCCGCACTTGGCAACTTGAGCAAACTGGAAAAACTTCAACTTAACTTCACTCAAATAGGCGGGTCCATACCTGAGTCACTGGGGAATCTGTCCAAACTGAAGACGCTATCACTCCATGACAACGACTTGAGCGGGACGTTACCGGCGGAACTAGGGAGACTCGGGAACTTGCAAACCCTGAACTTTAATCTTAATCGCGTGACCGGATCCATACCGGCGCAATTTGGCAACTTGTCCAGCCTGCTTACCTTGGCCCTGTCATTTAACCAGCTTAGTGGATCGATACCTACTGAACTGGCCGGTCTCTCCAGCCTGCAGGAAATTTATATCTCCCAGAACAACTTCACCGGGTGCATACCCAGCGCGCTGCAAAAAGTAGCAAAAAACGACCTTGTTAGGGTCGGTCTGCTGGATTGCGACGGATCCACTGAACCCGGCAAACCCACCAGCCTGACGGCAACTGCGGACGGCCAGATGGAGATCGACCTGTCGTGGACGGCGCCATCGGACGACGGCGGGGCGTCCATCACCGGCTACCGCATTGAGGTCTCGACCGACGGATCCAGCTGGAGCGACCTGGTGGCCGACACCGATTCCACCAGCACCAGCTACAGCCACATGGACCTGGCAGCCGGAAGCACGCGGCACTACCGGGTATCGGCCATCAACTCCGAAGGCACTGGCCCGGTGTCAAACACCGATTCGGCAAACACCGATGCGGCTACGGCACCGGATCTAACGGTGGGGACGCCGACGGTGGACGACAGCACACTGGAAACAGGAGACTCCTTCACCCTTAGCGCCACGGTACGCAACGGGGGCGATGCCTCGTCGGACTCCACCACGCTGCGCTACTACCGGTCCTCCGACTCCACCATCACAACCAGCGATACGGCTGTCGGAACAGACTCGGTGTCCGGGCTCAATGCGGGTGGCAGCGGCGATGAGTCAATTGACCTCACCACGCCGTCCACGGCTGGCACATACTACTTCGGCGCCTGCGTGGACTCCGTGTCTTCGGAGTCCGCTACCACGAACAACTGCTCCAGCGGAGTGGCGATAACCGTGAGCGCTGCAACAGCCCCGGACCTGACATTGGACACACCCACGGTGGATGACAGCTCACTGGAAACAGGCGACTCCTTCACCCTGAGCGCCACGGTACGCAACGGAGGTGATGCTTCGTCGGCCTCCACAACGCTGCGCTACTACCGCTCCACCGACTCGACGATTACGAGTTCAGACACATCGGTGGGAACAGACTCGGTATCCGGGCTCAGCGCGGGAGGCAGCGGAGATGAGTCAATCGACCTCACCGCGCCGGATACTCCCGGCACGTACTACTACGGCGCCTGCGTGGACTCCGTGTCCGGGGAGTCCGTTACCACGAACAACTGCTCCAGCGCGGTGACAGTGACCGTCAGTGCGGCCCCGGCGCCCGACCCAGACCCAGATCCGCCCCCAAGGCCGACGGGACAGGCAGTCACCGGGAGTGTCACCAGCTGTCAGGGCGAGCAACTGGCTCCGGGCATCGATAGTTACAGAATCACCATCGAGGGGACCGTCACCGCCAAAAGGGCCGTTAATAATGTCAGGGTTGAGGGGACCTTTAACGGCAGATTTGTGGGAATTGACGTTGTTGGGGACATGGAGGCTGGTGAGACTGCATCGTTCAGTGTCAACGGAATCGTATCCGAGAGCGTCGGCAACTGCGGAGCCGACGTAGAGTGGTTGGAGATCAACTGAAGCCATCTAAAAGAAACGTGCGATTGCTTTCTGATTCGGAGTACTCATCAAAAGAGCTATTCAGGGCAGATCCAATTATCGAAAACGGAATGAAATTGTCTGGTGCGAGTGAAGGGATGAACAATTCCAAACAGGAACAAAAATGGGCCAAATTGCTGCTGCCGCTGACAGTGGCCGTTCTGGCCACCCTTGCGATACTGGCCTGTGGGGGCGACGGAGACACCCCCGAGGGCGTGGTAACCGTCAACTCCGGCCCGACGACGGCTACGCTCGTGCCCGAGCAGACAACGCGGGCGGCTTCCAATTCTGCGTCCACGCCGTTGCCTCCGGGAGAGCCGAGCCTCTACCGCGCGGTCTGGGCGGGCACCGTCGACGAGGTGAGAAATTTTGTTGCGGCGGGAGCTGATGTAAACTCCGACGGAGAGGATGGAGAACCGCTCCTGTATACCGCCATCTGGCGGTCCGAACCCGAAAAGGTGCAGATTCTAGTCGACGCCGGGGCAAACGTTGACGCCAAGGACACGGACAACAACCCTCTACTCTACACTGCCATCTGGAGAGACAGGACGGAGGCCCTTAGGATTCTCGTTGCCGCCGGCGCGGACGTGAATGCCAGAGACGCCGACGGCGAGCCCCTCCTGTACACCGCGGTCTGGCGTGACAAGAAGGAGGCCCTGAGGATTCTCGTCGACGCTAGCGCCGACGTCAACGCTCGGGATGCGGATGGCGACCCGCTCCTGCACGAGGCCGTCTGGCGGGGGCATACTGCAATCGTAAGCCTGCTAATAGAAGGAGGTGCAGACGTGAACGCTAAGGACGCGGGCGGGGACTCAATGCTGCAGGAGGCCCGTTTCAGGGAGCATTCCGGCATCGAGGACATCCTCCTGGCCGCTGGGGCCACGGAGTAGTCGCGGGATGCGAGAGGGAGTCGCCATCCATGAATCCAAACGGGGGGATGGAGCCATGAACGAACTGAGCGGCAAACGCATGGTGTCGGGCCGTTTCCTGAAACTGGTGGCGGGTGGGGTGTCCCTCCTGGTGCTCGCAGTGCTGGCGGTCCTGGCGGTGGGCTTCTTCGCCGACAGTCCGGGGTCCGCCACGTCCACCACACCGGCCTCGACCTCCGCTGGCACGGGTTCCGGTGCCCCGTCAGGGGGAGCGTCTTCCTTCGGCAATACAGCCCTGCACTCCGCCATAGCCAAGGGCGACCAGGAAATGGTGCGCATTCTAATTGACGGGGGCACTGACGTTAATGAGAGCGATGTTTTCGGGGAACCGCCCCTTCACGCAGCCATCGACAAGGGCGACTATGGCATGGCGGCCCTTCTACTGAAGGCGGGCGCCGATGTTGACTCAAAGAACGCCTTCGGGGACCCGGCCCTTCACCGTGCTATTCTCAAGGGCGACAGTGAATTGGTGCGAACCCTGGTCGTGGCCGGTGCCGACATCAACATCACCAACGCCTTCGGCGACTCGGCCCCGGAGCGCGCGGTCCAGGAAGACAACAAGGAAATCCTGCAGATTCTCCTCGCCGAGGGGTCCCGTTAATTTGCAAGAGCCCAACAGGCGCGAACTGAGGAAAGAGCCGTTTCAAAGAAGCGGGTTGGAGTAACCAAACTGATGCCTTTCCTATACTACGGGCGGAATTGGCTGGGAATGCTGTTGCTAGTTGCGTCGGTTGGCGTGGCCCTCCTCGCTGCGATGGCCTGCGGCGATTCCAGCGAGGAGCCAGCTGGATCTCCCACTGCACCCCCAGGGATGTTCTCCACCCTTCCGACTGAGGAGTCCCCGGTTTTGGGTGACCAGCCGCCTACCATCGAGCTGAACACTCCGGAACCCACTCCCGAACCCACCTTCACACCCCAACCCACTCCTACACCCAACCCGACCTACACGCCGGTGCCGACGCCCACTCTCAATCCGACCGGTACCCCTGTGCCGACGCAGACGCCCAACCCGACAGGCACCCCTGTGCCGACGGCCATACCCGATCCGACAGGCACCCCTGTGCCGACGGCCGTACCCGATCCGACAGGCACCCCTGTACCGACGGCAACGCCCAACCCGACGGCCACTCCGAATCCGACGCCGACGCCTAACCCCACTGCCACGATCAGGCCCACTCGCACACCTCGGCCCACTGCCACGCCCAGGCCGCTTGAACCGCTTCCTCCTGTGCCTACGCCAGTTCCTCAACCCCCTCCCTTGCCGCCAGGGGACCCAGGCCTCTACAGGGCTATTTGGGCAGGCACTCCTGACGACGTGCGCGACCACATCGCTATGGGCAAGGCAGTTAACGTCAGCGACGAGAACAGGGGCGAACCCTTCTTGTACACTGCCATTTGGCGAGCCAAACCGGAGACGGTGCAAGTTCTTGTGGACGCCGGCGCGGACGTTGACGTGAGGGACTCATCCAACGAGCCCATGCTCTACACCGCCATCTGGCGGGATAAGATCGACGCCCTAAGGACACTCGTAAACGCTGGAGCGGACGTTGACGCAAGAGACCACGAGAATGACCCTCTTCTCTACACGGCCGTTTGGCGAGGCAAAATAGATGCCGCACGAATTCTCGTAAACGCAGGCGCAGACGTTAATGCAAGAAGGGCAAACGGCGAGTCGCTGCTGCACGTGGCGCGCTGGCGTGGTAAGACAGAAATTGAACAGATTTTGGTCGCTGCAGGCGCCACTGAATAGTCGCAGACTGCCGTTGGGATAAAGGAAGCACGGTCGTCAAGGATTGCCGCCCATTAGTGGCCACTCCCCACGGCCTCTACGGCGTGGGACGGGAGCCATCCTTGCAGCTCGCCGCCGGGCAGGGCGACCTGCAGCCAGCCGTGTCGGGAGTCCACCAGCCGGACCTGTGCGCCGCTGTGCAGGGCAAACTCCTCGCCGTACTGCGGCCCCGGCCCGTTCAGCACCTCCACTGTTCTCGCAGTGACCACGCCCGTGTTCTCGTAAGGATTGGAGTAGAGCATACCCAGCAACAGCACCAGCGGCACCCACATGATTACGAAGGCAGCGGCAGCCACGCCTCGCACAATCGCCCTGCGCCGCATGATTGGCCGGATGATCAAGACGCATATGGCGACACCGGCAACGGCCCACAGCATCAGGGCGGCGACCGCGAATTCCGTTGCAGTGCCCCACTGCCGTCCAAAATCGGCAACGCTGGCCACCAATGAATCACCCTCCGCCTGTAGCTGGTCAACCGACCGGCTGCGGGCCAGGTCCAGGTTGGCGATGATGTCCGGGTCGCGGGGCGACAACTCCTCGGCCCGCAGATAGTTGAGGATTGCCCGCCCCAGGTCGCCGTCCTCCATGTAGGTGTTGCCCAGGTTGTAGTAGACAGCAGCGTCCCGGTATCCCAGGCCGGTCAGGGCCTCGTACTGCTGGGCGGCCTCGGCGTACTCCCCGCGCTCGAACCGCTGGTTGGCCTCGGCCATCATACCGGCCGGCGACGGTTCCTGAGCCATCGCCCCGCCCGCCAGCGCCGCAAGGACTGCGAAGGCCGCCAGCAGACCCATAGCCACTCTCGCCCACCGGTTCATGCCGTCAATGCTCCCTCGAGTTCGTCCAAGAGCTGCGAGACGTGGTCAGAATAGTTTCTAGCACCGCCGGGGCTGCCTGCGGGCGGGGTATACTTGGCCGACTCGCCCTCAGTAAGCACCTCACTTACCCTGTCCTCCAGGTCAGACCCCACTCCCGCCTCGCGCAGCCTGCGGAAAAGCGCCTCGCGGGTCACCCCGCTGACCTGCATTTTCAGCTGGGCGGAGAGATAGGACAGGAGTGCCTCGGAAGCGGCCACCCTGGGGTCGCTGCCGGAGTTCACGGCACGGGCCAACGCCGCCCTGGAGTCGGGCAGGGCGCTATTGCGCATGACCTCGGCGCGCGCGGCCTCCTGCGAGGCGCGTCGTCTCCGCCACGTTACTGCCCCGATTACGACCAGAGGAGGTATGGCCCACACTGCCCAGTACGCCATGCTTTCAGCGAGCTCCACCCCGGCCTGGCGCAGGGAGGGCGGCACGGCCTTGATAGGCCGCACTTCCGGTACGTCTTCCGCGGCATCTTCAACGGCTGGCAGTGATGGGACGGTAGGGGCACCAGCCGCGTCTCCGATGCTCACAGCGATCGGGGCAGTGGCAACTTCAACGTACCGCTCCTGGGCCGGGTCGAAATGGGGATAACGAATCTCGGGAATAGTCAGCCCCCCAGCCTGTTCCGGCACAAGGACTATCTCGTAAGTGCGGCTCCAGGTGATCTGCCCGGCCACGTCCTGGCTTTCGACACTTACTGGCGACTCGATGACGCGCCAGCCGATAAACTGGGGCCAATCGGGATCTGGAAGCGCCTCGATATTTCCCTCGCCGGAAACTCTGACCGTCAGCGTCACCGGCTCGTTGAGATTTCCTTCTGCAGCATCCACCGCGGCCGAGATTTCGAACCTGCCTACACCGCCCGTGAACCTATCCGGTTCCGGGACGGGCAAGGGTCGCACTTCCGCGGCTACGAGAGAGCTCTCCAGCCGGCCTGGGGTGTTGGACGTGCCGGTCAAAATTTCCAAAACGGCGGGTTCGATGTTCGCCGCTCCCACGACACTTGCGAACAGCACAGTTCTCACCTCGACGACTCGGTACTCGCTGGACTCTATAGTTTCTTCATACTCCGCCTGTTCTGTCTGCTGGCTGTTCCAGAAACCGGCAAAGTCCGGCCGGATATACCTTATGCGCAGGGAAGACAGGTCGGCGTTTTTGTTATGGTAGATCCTGAGGCTGTAGGTAATTTGCTGCCCCAGGTAGGGGCGTTCATTGTCCACGGACGCCCTGACGAAAAGTGCCTCGGCGGGTGGCGCCTGCGCAAGGACGGCAGGAACGGCTATTGCCGCCATCGCCAGGATTGTGAGCGAGACGACGCCCAGGAATCGTCGTATGGTTGTTAGCCCTGTCATGACCTTCATGGCTACCAGTCGAACTCACTGGGCGGTTTGGGAGAGACCAGCACTTGCCCACGGCGCTCCTGGAGGGTCTGGGAGGATTCGCCCACCGATTCCAGGATCTGGCGTGCCTGGGTCTCCGTTAAGGGCTGGTCCTGCTCCTCGGCTTCGGCGTCCTGTTCCTCCTCCTCTTGTTCGTCCTCTTCTTCCTGCTCTTGCTCTTCTTCTTGCTCGTCCTGTTGTTCTTCCTGTTGCTCCTCTTCGTCCTGCTCACCGGGGGGGATCTGCTTTAACGCCAGTTCCAGGTTGTGCTTGGCGTCCTGGTCGTCCGGGTTCATGCGCAACACTTCTTCGTATGCCTCGACCGCCTCGGGGTACTGCTCCTGCTGGAAGGCTGTGTTGCCCCGGTTGAAGAATCCGTGCGACCGCAACTCTCCTCCAGCGTGCCGCAGCGACTTGTCGTAGCTCTGCACCGCTTCCTCGTATTCCTCCGTCCGGTAGAGCGCGTTGCCGGAGTTGTAGTGTGGTTCACCGGACTCGGGGGCGCGGACCTGGGCGTCCTGGTAGGATTCAAGGGCGCTGGCATACTCGCCGCCCAGATACGGTTCGTGGCCCGAATTGTTGACCTGCGCCGGAGTCGGCCCACAGGCCATCAGGCAGATCGCGAAGACTGCTGCGACCACCAGCATTGCGCGAGCGGGCATCTCAGGTCCCATCCGAGCGTGCCTGCCGCCTTGCTCGCCGGGGGAGAAACAGCCGGTCTGTCGTCAGCTCGGCCAGCGCCAGGCATAGCGCGCCCGCAAGCAGGAACAGTTGGAACCGCTCCACCTTCCTCTGGCTGAACTCGCTCTGGAGACTCTGGTCCTGGAACGATTCAATCTCGCCAGCCAGCTCCGAGATGGCACCACCGTCGGTTGCCCGGAAGTACCTGCCACCTCCGCTCTCGGCGATCTGCTGCAGCCCGACCTCGTCGATTCTGGAGATGAGCACCTGGCCCTGCTCATTCTGGCTATAACCGGTGATTTCGCCCCGTGCGTCGTATTCGGGCACCGGGGCGCCCTCTGGTGAACCGAAGCCGACGGCGTAAATCAGGGTGCCCTGCTCCGATGCCTCGCGGGCGGCGGTGATGGGATCACCTTCGTGGTTCTCTCCGTCGGTCATTATGACGATTACCTTCTGGTGCTCCCGCTCGGCGCTGAATCCCCCCATCGCGGTCTCGATCGCTTCGGCGATGACTGTGCCCTGGCGCGTGATGGCATTGGGGCTGGCGTGGTTCAGGTAGGTGCGGGCGGTAGCGTGGTCGGAGGTCAGTGGGAACTGGACGAAGCTGGCCCCCGAGAACAGCACGATACCGACCTCGTCGCCCTCCAGCCTCGAAATCAGGTCGGAGATTTCCAGCTTGGCCCGGTCGAGCCGCGTGGGCTTCAGATCCTCGGCCAGCATCCTGCGGGAGACGTCCAGGGCGACCATTACCTGCACTCCGCCCTGCTCAACGATCTCGATGTCGCTGCCCCACTGGGGCCGGGCCAGAGACAGGATCAGCAGAGCGACGGCGACGAACCAGAGGGCCAGCCGGACGCCACGCACGCGTCGGCCAGCCACCAGCCCCAGGCGCTCGAAGAGCGCTGAGTCGCCGATTCGCCGCAACGCTGCGGTACGGCGCGTCCACGCCCACCACAGGAATAGCGCCAGCGCGGGCAGCGCGGCCAGTAGAATCAGGAATTGAGGCGCTCCGAAGGTCATGGCGTCAGGGTATCCTCCTGAACACGGTACGGGAGAGCAGCACTTCCAGCAGAATCAGCAACAGGGCCGGCAGCAGGAACCAGGCCAGAACCTCCCGGTAGCGGGTGAATATCAGGACCTCAACCTCCGATTTCTCCAGCGCGTTGATCTCCGCGTAGATGCCCCGCAGGCCCTCGGCGTCGGTGGCGCGGTAGTACTTGGCATCGGTGGTGTCCGCGATTTCCTGTAGCGTCTCCTCGTCCAGAGGGCTTTCCTCTGCCGTCACGCCGGTCTGAGTAGTCCCCACTCCGATGGTGTACAGCTTGATGTCCAGTGCTTCCGCCGCGGTGGCCACTGTAATGGGATCCAGCTGTCCAGAGTTGTTGACGCCGTCTGTGAGCAGGGTTACCAGCCTGCTCTCGGAGCCGGAGTCCTTCAGCATATTGGCGGCAGTCGCCAGGCCGCTGCCGATGGCCGTGCCGTCTTCTATGCCCAGCTGGTCCGCCAGATGCACGTCGCTCAGCAGGCGGAGCAGGACATCGTGGTCCAGGGTGGGCGGGCTTTGGATGAACGCCTCCTGGGAAAATACGACCAGTCCTATGTGGTCATACTGCCGCTCCTCGATAAATTCGGCGATTATCTGCTTGGCCGCCCCCAGCCGGTGCGGGGCAAAGTCCGTCTGCCCCATGCTGCCGGATATGTCCACCGCGATGGCGATGTCCACGCCCTCGCCGCGGATGACCTCCCGTGCATCCGCTATCTGCGGCCGGGCAGCGGCGACAATGATCAGCGCCAGCGCAATAAATCGCAGCGCGGAAACCCAGGAAATTACCCGTAGCCGCAGCGAACGTCCGCCCGCGGAGACGAGGCCGGTGTCGGCGTACCTCATTGCCGGAGGGCCCATCCGACGCCTCCAAAGATGGGGCACCACAAACAGGAGCGGCACGGCGGCTAGCAGGAACAGCAGCCACGGCGACTCGAAGCTCAGATCACTCACGGCGCTGCTCCATGTACTACGGGAGCGGCGCCTGGTGCACTGGCGACAGCCGGTTGTGTGGCGCCGACGATGTTTCGAGCCTGACTCAGGGCTTCCACGGCGCGGTCTGCGGTCGGCTCGTAGTTGGCGAACTTCGCCAGGTCTGCTTCCTGGAACAATTCGACGACCAGCCTGGCGTTACCGTGATCGAGCTCCGACTGCCCGATGCTTGCCGAGATTTCATCCGTCGACATATCGTCGACGTTCCGGCCTCCCGCATCCCGTAGGTATGTCGCTCCCAGATAGGTGCGCAGAGCCGCTGACACTAGGGTGTAGTGCCCTTTCAGATCGCCCCTGCCCGGCAGGTCGAGGCTGGCGATGCGGTCCAGCTCCTGGGTCGCCACCTCCCAGGGCGTTCGCAGATCGGGCTGGACTCCAATTGGCCTGGCAACTCGGCGTGACCGGCTAGTAAGGAAGAAGGCGGTACCGCCCGCTGCTGCAAGAACTACAACTGCGATCAATATGAGAACGATCGTCCGCTCCCAGAACGGAGTCGACAGGTCGGCTGGCGGGCGCAGGTCCTTCAACTCTTCATCCTGGGACGCCAAAACGGAGTTGACAGTCAGCCGTATGGGGACGGGGGAGACCTGCGCCACGGTCCCATCCTGGCCGCGAACTGAAACGGCGAGGTCCGGAGTCTCAAAAATGCCGGGAGCAAACAGTGTTACTCTGAACTGCTTTGCCACCGTCCTGATGCCGTCGGCAACGGAAACTGTCTGCACGGAAGTCTGCGCCTGGACCTCGAAGAAACCCCATTCCCGCCCCAGCTTGGGGATAACCACGGTGAAGTCCTCGGGATGTGAGACGATGAGACTAATGGTTACCAGGTCGCCCACAGTCAACTCGGAGGAATCTGCGACCAAGGACGTCCGGACGCCGGGAGGCGGGCCGCCCTGAGCAGGAGCGGCCGCGATGGCCTCAGCAGACAGTAGCACCACAATCGAGAAGGGAATCCACCCCCGTAAACCAGAACTGCCATCCCTCCAGCGTCCAGGGGGTAACAGCCCGAACAGGATTCTGCGCTCCCTCATCGCCCCAGCCTCTGCAGCCGGGTCTTGAAGAAAGCACCGACCTCTGCTACATAGTCCTTCTCGGTGGTAAGGTTGACCCGGTCCACCCCGGCCGTCGTGAGAACATCGCGCTTGCCTTCCTCCAGCCGGGCCACCTTGTCGCTGAACTCTCTTCGCCACTCACTGCTTCCGGTATCCACCCGGCGCAGCTGTCCGCTCTCGGCATCCTCCAGCGCGATTACACCCACGTTGGCAACCTCGTGTTCCATTGGGTCGCTCAGGTCGAAGGCCACCACGTCGTGCCGCCGGTTGGTCACCAGCATGGCCTGCCGGTACGATTCCGGGTCAGCCAGAAAGTCGGAAACCAGGAAAACGATGCTGCGCCTCTTGAGCATCCGGTGGACCGTGTTCAGTGCCAGGGTAATGTCGGTGCCCGTGCCCTGTGGCTGGAACAGCAGCAGGTCCCTCACCATCCGCAGCACGTGGCTTCGCCCCTTCCTCGGCGGCACCAGCGACTCCACGCGGTCGGTGAACAGCAGGAGCCCCACCTTGTCGTTGTTGGTGGTGGCCGCAAAGGACATGACCGCAGCCAGCTCCCGCTTGAAGCGGTTGCGGGTACCGAAATCTCCCGAGCCGCTGACGTCGACCACCAGCATGACCGTTAGTTCCCGCTCCTCGATGTAGCTCTTGACGTGGGGCTCTCCGGTCCTGGCGGTCCCGTTCCAGTCGATGGAGCGCACATCGTCGCCGGGGTGGTACTGGCGAACTTCGTCGAACTCCATACCCCGGCCCTTGAACACCGACTGGTATTCCCCGGCGAAACTGTCGCTGACCAGCTTCCGGGTCGTTATTTCGATGCGTCTTATCCTGGCAATCAGGTCACCGGTGGGCATCTTACGGCACTTCCACGCTATCCAGAATGCGTCTCGCTATCTGTTCGGAAGTGACATCCTGGGCTTCGGCCTCGAAGGTGGTGATGATGCGGTGCCGGAGTATGTCGGGGGCCATTTGCTTTATATCATCGGGAACGACGTAGCCGCGCCCCTTGACGAAGGCATATGCCCGGGCCGCTGATATCAGGAAAATGCCGGCGCGGGGCGATGCGCCAAAGGAGATCAGGTTCGCCAGCTCGTTGAGTCCGGCAGCACCGGGGTCCCGCGTCGCAACCACAAGGTCCAGGACATAGTCTTTTATCTTCTCGTCAACGAAAACCTGCCGCACGATTTCTCTGGCGCTCAGGATGTACGCAGAATCAACCACCGGCTGCACGTCTATCGGAGCTCCGGACGTCATCCGGTCGATGATCTCCCGCTCCTCGGAACGCTCGGGGTATTCCACAATGACCTTGAGCATGAAACGGTCGACCTGAGCCTCCGGCAGCGGATAGGTACCCTCCTGCTCGATGGGATTCTGCGTAGCCAAGACAAGGAACGGCGCATCCAGAGGGAAGGTCTCGTTGCCGATGGTTACCTGCTTTTCCTGCATCGCCTCCAGCAGGGCGCTTTGCACCTTGGCCGGCGCCCGGTTAACCTCGTCGGCCAGGATGAGGTTGGAGAATACGGGCCCTTTCTGGACGCTGAAATCGCCGGTGCGGGGATTGTATATCCGCGTGCCAATCAGGTCCGCAGGCAGCAGGTCGGGGGTGAACTGGATGCGGGAGAACCCGGACTGAATCGCTTGGCCGATGGTCTTGACCAACAGCGTCTTCGCCAGTCCCGGCACGCCCTCCAGCAGGATGTGCCCGTCGGCCAGCAGCGCGATCAGGGTCCGCTCCACCAGCCGGTCCTGGCCAACGATGGCCTTGCGGATCTCACCGTCCAGTACCTGGACGAACCGCGCCTCTTTTTCCACAAGATCATTTATCTGTCGAAATCCTGCTAAGGTCGACATGGTGATTTCATGCTCCTTCGACGAGTGGCGAACCTGGGTCTACGAAGTGAAACGTTTGGCTATACACCCTACCGGGAGGACCCTGGTCAAAATGGAATAAAATGCGCTGGACTTCGGGTTCCTGTGAAGTCAATGCTGCAGCCAGTAAGCTAACACTGCATTTCGCCGCCAAATCGGCCCTGAATCCCGCCGCCTTTCCAGCAGGATCTCCTCTGCGGCTGGGTCGCCCTCTTCCCCTTCGCTGCATGCAATACTGGTTTAACCAGACGATCGCGATGACGCATGACGCCGACTCATGACTTGGATCAAATGGCACACTTGTCATACCGAAGTGGTCCCATGACCGGACTGCAGCACAAAGGAGCGTTCCCGATGGCTCGCCCAATGCTCAAATGTCGGGTCCCCGGTCCAGATGAAGGAACCAGGCACTCCCGGGCGAGAATTCGCCGGAAGGGCTGATGCAGGGGCGTCGCGCCCTGGTTCAAAACTTGCCTGACCAATCATGGCTGCATGGAATGTTTGCGACCGTAGGGGGAATTACTGTAGCAGCGCTGTGAAGTTTAATTGTCGCGCTTCCCAGACACAAAGTGGAGTCGATGGGCACCCCGACCTCTAATGGCATCAGAAAAATCCTATTCGATGCTCGGCAACCGCATGGACAATTTGGGTAACACCCAGGAGCAGCCTAGTAGTCCGAAATCTTTGTAAGGATGAGTTAATTGGTATTGGGGCTCTGCTCTGACAGACTGGGCCCATGCAGACAATTGCCGAGCAACCCGGCATTCCACCCGTCATAACAAGGATGTTGGCCTACTAGAAGCCGGGCCGAAAAGCCCTGGATGGGGAGAGAGATTTCGGCAGTAAAGCCGGGGCGAACAGAATCTGGGACCACAGCAGTCCGAGCCGGACAGCGCCGAAAATGGCCGTAGCATGGGCGACCACACCGTGGGAAACAGCCTGGACATCACTGGGGACGGCACTGAGGACGGCGCGGTGGCGCGGAAGCCCACCGCCGACACTGTCCGACAGCTCGATTTTGCCCGCCACCAGGGTCAGGTTGGCCACTGTAGCCGCTAGGTACAGCTGGAATCGCGTCTTGGCGCGTCCGAAGTAGCGGGACTGGCGAATGCCCAACTGGACCAGTCGGGCCAATCTGTGCTCGACCACCACGCGTCGCGCTCGATATTCGTCATACCCGGCGCTCTGTTGCAACGCACGGGCCTGTTGCAGGAGAGCCTCCTGGGGATGGATCAGCACCCGCCGTCCCTTCCTGCCCTTGGCCGAGATGCACTGAGACCGCAGGGGACATGTCATACATTCGGACCCGTCGAACTGGAAGGCCTGCAAGTGGTGTATCCGACCCGCGGCATCCGTACGCCGTCCCGCTGGCACTATGGTGTGGGTGACCTGCCCTGCCGGACAGGTGCAACTGCCCGCCACCAGGTCGATGACAAAGTCATTCTTGGGAAAGCGCTGCCGGTCGGGCCGTCCCGGCACCCGGGCAATCAGGGTGCGGCCCGCGTCGGCGAAGGTCTGCCTGGTAGCTCCGTCTCCATAGGCGGCGTCGCCCATGGCCTCCTGCACCGGCACACCGGTGTTGGCCTCGCTCTGTTCTACCAGTTCCAGCGCCCCCAGGTTGTCCGGAGCGTTGCCCGGCAGTACCTCCACGGCGGTGATCAGCTGGGTGTCGGTGTCAACCACAATCGCCGCCTTGTGTCCGTCGAAGCGTCTCCTGCTGCTCTTGTGCCCGTGGCGCATCTCAGGGTCGTGCACCGACATCATCCGGTCCTTGCTCACCCCGTCCTTGAGGCTCACGCCGTCATCGCCGTCGCCGTCGCCACCCTTGCGCTCAATGTCTTGGAGCAGCAACTGCCCCAGCAGTTCCGCCGCCGCCACTATCTGCTGACGCTCAGCACCGTCCTCGGGCAACTCCCCCTGGGCCAGCCGCGATAATTCCAAGAGCCGGTCCGCGTCTCCCACAATCCCCGCCAGCAGTGCCGTCCGCGCCCGCTTGTCCGACCAGTCGATGGTCGCCTCTCCCTTGATGCTGGAGGCGAGGTACCGCCCGTATCCCCGGGCCTTGGCCCATTTCCCGACGCTGATTCCCTCAACCTGCGCCAGCGCCCGCATCAGTTTGACGATCCCGTCGGCCAGCAGATTGTAGGTGTCCCTCACCGCGCCCCGGCCCAGGATGTTGGTCGTGTCCAGAGCCACCTTCATGCTGCGCCTCTTCAGGTAGCCCGACTCCCGGGCGAGGCGCACGCTGGACTCGAATACCTCCCGCACCCTGTCGTGCAGGATCAGCTGGGCCCGGAACACCTGGAGCGTGCTTTTGGCGAAGGGCCTGTCCTCCACCTCAATCCCCAGAGCCACCTTCCAGCGGATGTCGAAGTCGGCCCGGGCCTTGGCCTCGGCGTCGCTCACCTTGTCGTGGGTCTGCAACAGCAGCGCCGTGGCCAGCAGGCTGGGCGGCACGCTGTCCCGGCCGTTGTCAGCGCAGTAGAACACCGCGAAATCGGAGTCCTGGAACAGCCGGCCCCGCAGGGAAGCCAGCAGACCGTAGAAGGTGTCCTTCCCCACGTGGTCCAGGTACAACCGGTCCGCTTCCCAAAGACCCCTCTGGTCCGAACGCTCTCCCAGCATTCTCAACCCTCGCTACTCTTGTTGACCCCAATTATAAATGCTCGGCGACTCAAACCACTTTCCGGCCAGATTTCTAGGTTCCACTTAAGTTCCTCTTCCTTACTCTCATCACAGGTCGATGTCCGCGTTCTAGCGGCGGGCCCTTCAGGAGTGATCGACTATAGGAGCGCACGAACATTTAGTTTTGGAGAACGAGGCGTTCCGGTTAACGTGCAGACATCACTTTCCCTTGCCCTACATTATCCATCCTCGGGCGGTACATAAAGGTTCTTTTGCACCTGAATTGGAAGTTTGTCAGCAAACTGGTCGGAGCAGCGGGCGTGGGCTGCGACGATTGTCATGGCCGGAAAAGAGCCTATGGCCACGACAGAGGAGGAACCCCATGAGCGTAGGTAGCACCAAACGGCAGCAGGTCAGGTCATCAAGGGGTGGCGAAGCGGACCCACAAGAGAATATCTGAGATACTCGGACCGGCTTTGTATGAGGAGCTAAAGGGGCATTGCCAATTCGAAGACAGTACTGTCTACCGTCAAGTCCGGCCCACCGCTTTCGCTTGTCTCGCGACCGGGCACTCCTGTACGCTTTTTGGGATACGCCCGGACGACTCGCTGAAATCGCCAAGCTGGAGCTCGGTGATGTGGACCTGAACAATGGGACGCTGTTGGTGATGGGCAAGGGCCGGAAAGAAAGGAGGATGCCCATAGGCGACATGGCCAGGTCGGTAATGTGGAACTATTTGCAGGAACGAGAATCCCTCACGCCCCGCACTAGGGCCTTCTGGGTGTCCGAGCAGGGCGAGGCCTTGCTGCCCAACGGGATATGCCAGATCTTGAAGCGCTTGGCGATCCGCACCAATATCGAGGACATGCACCCCCACCGTTTCCGCCATTCCTACGCGATCAACGCCCTTCGGGCTGGTATGCCTGAGCAGGTTCTGAAAATAGTCGGCGGATGGAGGAAGATACCCGAGACGTATTTCCGGACGTTGGGGGAAGAGGACGCGAGGGAATTCCACCTACAGGTGAGCCCGGGCGATCGGCTGGGGAGAGCGCCATTGTTGCGGAAGGCGGCAAACCGGGGACGGCAGCGGGGGAGGCTTTAAAACTTTCTCTTACCGCGAGCTCAGCGTCCCTCAAATATTTGATCTGAATCGACGATCCCACCGTAGGTCGACGCCGCAAAGGCACTGTTCGTTGCGATTCAACGTACTGCTATTTCTACAGGCTTACAGCACATCACCATAGGGTGCTAGTTCGATCCCTGCAAGGTGGGCCTTGCGTGACTGTATTACAAACCTTTGAGTGGGTGATGGTCCTTTAGCTCCCTGAGGAAGGCAAGTTCGGGCCTCGGTTGGTGGCGCGTCATGGACAATGATGGGTGCTCCCGGTCCACCAACTTCCGCCGCTGTGCCAGGCCCATGGACCGGACCTCTCCGCCGATAAATCCCGCTCCACTTTCAGCTGGCCGATCTCCTGGTACAGGCGGGCGGTCAGCGCGGCGTCGCTCCTGGCCTTCTGGTCCTGACCGTTGCCGAAGACACCGGCGGCGCCCTCGGTGAGAGCCTTCTTCCAGGCCTGAATCTGGCTGGGGTAGACCTGGTACCGGGCGGCCAGTTGGGCCACCGTTTCCTCGCCCTTCACCGCCTCCAGTGCCACCTTGGCCTTGAATGCCGCGCTGTGTTTTCTCCGTCCTTGGGACATTTCCCACTCCTCTCACCAGTTCTTTACTCGCTCACCCCCACGGTCTACTGTTGTCTTTGTTTGCATAGGGGGCATTTATGCAGCACAGATTCGTGGGCGAAGTGAGCGATTTTGGTAAGTACGGACTTCTCCGGTTTCTGACCAGCATGACCGGCCAAAGCGACGGCACGGATGAACCCCCGGCCGGGCAGGCCGACAAATCGGTGGCCGTGGTCTGGTACATGAACCACGAGCAGCACCAGAACAAGGACGGCAAACACACCGGCTTTCTGAACCCAGACCGCAGGGATGTGAACCTCTACCAGGGCTCCGACCCCGGACTTTGGGCGGAGCTTTATTGCCCGTTATGCAATAACAACCGATGCGTTCATTGCGTTCAGGATGCCGGAATCCTGCCGGAGGGCACCCGCTTCCACGATGCCCTGATCCCGCACGAACCGGGCAGTTCGACCATCGCCAAGCAAGCTAAAATCGAAAGCCGGGAGCGTTGGCTTTCCGGGGCCCTCCGGATTAGCAAAAGGCGGACATCAGCTTCCTCGACCCCGACAAAGGCATTTCCAGGAGCGAGGAGGGGATGCACAGCCCGGAGGGCAGGAAGTACGTTTACCCGTTCGACTTCGAGGCGTTCTGGCGGCAAGGGAACAAAAGCCTTGTGGTTTATCACCACATGGACAGAACCACAACACCGCAGTCGCTCGCGTCTTGTGTTGACGACAGGCTGGGACTGGCGGACGGGTCGAAGACCATCACCCTCCGCCTCCATAGGGGCACCACGCCCGTTTTCTTTGTGATCCCGCACCCCGGTCATGTGCCGTGGCTGGAAGACCGGATTGGCCGTTTTCTCCGTGGCCCGTGGGGAGAAAACAAGCACTTCTCTCGTGTGGAGCGGTGAGGTGGTGTTGCCCAAGTTGGCTCCAACAATCGCCCTCCGGGGCATTCTCTTAACCGCCGCTTTATTATTCGCGGTGGGCTGCGGCCCGGCGGCGTCGCCCGGCACTTCCGGGACTCCCACCAGGCCCACGGAAGTGCCGCTCACGGCCAGACCAGACTCCGACCAGAACCAACCCGCCCCGGAGCACGGAACGGTGGCAACTGACACCCCAGTCGCCCTAACGGAGGAACAGTTGGCGACGAAAGCCGCCTTCGGTGAGCGAATGGGAAAGGGAATCCCTCTCCTGAATGCCTTCCAAGAGGCCGACACTGGCAGATGGGAAATCAACCCTTACGCCCGCGAAGACGACTTCCTCACCGTGTCCATCGGCGACCCGAACACCAGCATAAAAATCGAGTGCGCGACGGACACCGGCAAATTGATGGTGTCCTTCGTGAGGAACTGGACCAAACGCGAGCAGACGGACATCAATCTCCGCTTCCACGGCGGCGCGGGGGAAGAGGTCATCAAGCATCTGGGGTGGATTCACAACAACGCTCGATGGCTCGGCGGGCCGCCGGTGTACAGCGGCAGCCCGGGCGCGGTGATCCTCCGCATGAATGCGGACGGCTCCCAAGCCATCATCGACGGGCTGTTGCTCGCTGGCGTCTCGGGGTTGGATGTGGAGTATGGGAGGCACAACGGGGAGGAAGGCGAACACACCTTCGACACCGCAGGCTTCCGCGCCGTCCACGACGTTCTCGCGGACCACTGCCGCCCGCCGGAAGACGAAGTTCAGGCGAGGGTCGCGGCTTCGGTCCTGACGCCACCCACGCCGACGCCGACGCCCAGGCCAACATCGACGCCCGTGGACAAGTCGTGGCAACAAGAATGGTGCGAAGAACACGACTATCCGCGCTACGGCCTGGAGGGCAATTACCCCGCCCACGGCGAGAACAAGGGCGAGGACACGGCCCGGCTCATCGTAAGGTGCGGCGACGGAACTCTTGTCGTCGGCGTCCACATAACTAGGAAGGACGGCGCTTACCCCGAGCCCGGGTCGGGAATTGCCTACGCCTTCGGGTTTACCAAAGCCGAGATAGCTTATCGGCTCAGTGCTGACGGCTGGGAACAACTGCAAGGGAACACCGCCGGGGGAGGGGTGTTCTACATCGCGCCCGAATCCGTAGCCAAACACGTCCTTGAAGTCAGGGCCAAGAAACGCAATCCGAACACGCCATTTCTCTCGCTGTGGATACTGTTCGGTGCCCTAGAGGATGACCCCCGGATAAGCGACGCCACCAGACAAACCGTCGATGTGGAAGTGCGCATCAAGAGAGGGGCCAAGAGGCACTCGCTGGATTAGCCACAACCCAATGGTGTGGCCTAGCGGGCTGTTGGCCAGGCACCCCCCGGCATTCTCGAATACTCGATATTGACGCCCTCGGCCGGGCAATTTCATAATTGTGGGATATTGCAGGCGGAGAGCGGCTGAGTCGAACTGCAACAACGAGGGCGTGCCTCGCGCTCCGGGGGTCTCAGTCCCGGTCCTGTGGCCGACAGGCAACGCTCTCCATAATTGAGGAAGCCACCCAGAAGTGGGTGGCTCTTTCACTGTAAGGAACACACGTCGAGGGGTGTCAACCCCTAGTACTACAGCCGCACATCCAATACACGGGAGACTTGTAGCCTGGTGACTGACATGCTTCAATCACGTGCAAACACCAAGTCCGTAGCTGTATGTTGGCGATTCTCTGAAATATCCGCCCTGTGCCGGGCAACTGCGACTGTAGTACTAGAAAGCGCGAGCCGACGCATGCCCCGCGTGACTGCAAAGCGGGCCTGGGGGATGCCCGCATAGCAATAGGCATAAGTCCCGGCGTGAGGGCCACCCGAAAGGGTGGCCTCCTTAACACTATAAGCAATACACGTTGAGGGGAGTCAAGACGGATGGTCTGGCGGGCCGCATAATCCACGTCGTTGGGGGTGTGCTACGTGTTGTGGTATATGTCAGGCCCTACCAGTACCATGAGTTGACTTGGTCGGAACATTAGTGCTAGAATCGGGCTGTGTTTAGCCATTGTAATCTTTGGCGAGCGATGTGGAGTATGAGCCGCTTCGCCACGCGGCATCCGGTGAGGGCCTAATCCCGCGCCGTTCTGTTTTGACAAAACACCCACCAAGACCCCGTCAGGCTCCAGACAGCGACGGACGTAGGAGGAATGAATTGACGACCAGCCATCCGAAGAGGCGAACATTTTACAGCTTCCACTTCGATAATGACGCTTGGAGAGCGGGACAAGTGCGAAACATCGGAGTCACCGAGCACGACGAGCCTGTTTCGGACAATTCGTGGGAACAGGTTAAGCGAGGTGGCGACGCCGCCATTCAGAAGTGGATCAACGACCAGATGGCTACCCGATCCTGCGCGATTGTCTTGATTGGCTCGCAGACCGCCAATAGGAAATGGATCAACCACGAAATCGCAAAAGCTTGAAACGACAAGAAGGGGCTGCTGGGTATCCACATCCACAAACTTCTCAACCAAGAAGGCAAGGCCACCACCAAAGGCAACAACCCGTTCAACTGTATCAAACTCGAGGGCGGTCTGACAATAGCCGATTTGCCAAGTATTGCCACGATTTATGATCCGCCGCAGGCAGGCAGCAAGGATGTGTACGGTTATATCAAGGACCGCCTCGAAGGGTGGGTGGAAAACGCAATAAAGAATCGTCGCCAATAGAAGTGCTGGCCGTTGGCAAGAAGGTTGGAGGTTGTTGCATGTCAATGGGCAAGGTACAAGAACGGCGTCTGATGGAATTGCTTTGCAAGTTGGATGCGAGGGAAGCTGGAGAGCCGGTTCCTGACGCTACGGGGTCCATGTTTAGAATGCCGGACTTCGGCGGCCAGGAGCATACGGACGCTAAAACGTTGGCCTATATGGGTTGGATTAGCTCTCGTCGAGGGTTCATGGACATTGCGAACTCATGGTCAGGCGAAGGCATATACGCCTTCGAACTAACCGAGGACGGCAAGGCGGCTCTGGACGCCTGGAATTCGTCAGTTGATACAGAACCAGACCCCATCGGCAGAGACTTGGTGCGGCGGAACCAACCCTTGATAATGGTGATCCATGGCAGCCAAGAAGGGAACGTGCCACAGGTCGTGAACGATATACGGCTTTGGTGCTACGAACGCGGTCTAGTCGCTCACAAGGCTGCTGACCTCCCAAATTCTGGCCGTTTTGTTAACGACAAGGTGAACAGCGTCATCGACGAGGCGAACTATTACATCGTGGTTCTTACCGCCGACGAGGAACTAACCAATGGCATGTTCCGTGCCAGACCCAACACGATGATGGAATTGGCCCGTGTGCTTGACCGGAACCCAAAGCTGGTGTGCGTGTTGAAGGAGGACAAAGTGGATGTGCCGTCCGATTACAGAGGCTTAGTGACGGAGCCATTGCACAATTGGCAGTCGGTCTTGCAGAGGGAGCTTGGAGAAGTTGGCCTGCTGTGACTTTCGACTTCGAGACGCCCGCTGTCCGCTCTCATTTGGAGATGTTACAGGGGGTCATCCAACGGATGGCGGAGAACAGCCGTTCATGCAAGTTGTGGAGCATAACAGCGTTGTCCGCCGTAATATTCTTGGCCGCCAGAACCGGAGTCCCGTGGCACACGCTGATAGCCCTGGTGCCGTTGTTCTTGTTCTTCCTGTTAGACGTTTACTACTTGTCCCTTGAGCGGCGCTTCCGAGGCTCGTATGAAGACACATTGAAGAAGTTACGGGATGGTGTCTACGGGCCGGAAGATGCGTATCAGATAGCCCCGGCGGACTTCTCCATCGGCACAATAATGAGGTGCCTGCGATCCCCGTCGGTGTACCTCTACTATCCTCCTGCCCTGGTTATAGCCTTGGCGGTCTTCGCCGCACAGTTCTTCTTGGGGACAGGGATGGGAGCCGACTAGCTAGCTCTTGGTATGAAGCCTTCCGCAAGGTGGTCAATTCCCTATCATCAACCATAATGAAAAGATGCCATCGGACCTCATAAAGGTTCGCCGGGATTGGCGTCGCAACCGGCAAAATTGACCGAACCATATAGGCCAAAAATGCGGTCTGTCGCGGGGCCAAGGGCGCTAAGTCCGAGGGTGGGGGTCTAGCGGGCTGGATCTCCGGTAGACGTTGGCCTCGCCGCAAGGTTTTTCTGCGTTTCACGTGTCGTACATAATGGACATACCGACTTGCTGGAGTGAACAATGGCTGCTTGCGCAGTGTGCAAGGATGAGTTGAGCGAAGACTATGGTATTCCTGTCTCGGGGCGTAACGTTCAGCGGGATCAAGCTAATACCATACCCACTGGTACTATACCCACTGGCGGACTCGCGTCGGCCCGGGCCGAAAACAACCTCGCTCACCCCGGTTGCATTAAATTTCCTACCGACTTGGACCAACCAAAGTTCAAGCAATGGGTCGCCCAATCTCTTACACAACAGAAGGATGCCATCGCTGGCATCCAGCGAAGTCTGAACCGGATTAACAACGCGCTTCGGGCCTTGCCGGAAGACATGACAGCCACATTCCGGGACGAACTGGGGCACGAACGCCGCACCAACGGGGAAGGGGAATGACGCAACGCCTTTGTCGGTGAAACACAGAGATGCCACGCCAACAAGAATTGTTCGACAGACCTCTTCACGACGAGGGGACGCAAAAGGCCGGGTGTTTCGAGCGCCCGGCCTTCATTGTCAAACCGGCCAAACGCTGTTGCGAACTCGGGGAAGCGGCGCGCCTCCTCGATTGCGACGGTGAATCTCGGAATCGCACTTTATTGGCTCCGACGAATCTCCGCGCGGGGCTACGGAGTGGGCGGCGAATCACGCCGATTTGGCTTGGACGGGGGGTCTAGCGAGGTGATTAGTTCCCGTTGAGAGCAGCCCCTTGGTGGAGGTGGAGTTGCTGCCGGATTAACATGGCCGGTGGTACAGCCACCTACTCACCTAACCACCAATGGACTGTCTAAATTCCACCCGGACTGAATCTGCGCCTGTAGTACTGGGGCGCGTAGAGACATTCTCGGCCTAGCAGCCTGTCCGAGGATTAGATTTTGGAGACGAAAAGCGCCACTGTCTAATCGCATTGGTGACTAATAGGCCCCAATAAAGCAGTACTCGGAATAATTGACGTTGTTAAAGACGATTTTCGCTTAGAACATTGTTTCTCGGACGGGCTGCTAGGAAAGCGTTCTCTCGGAACGCAAGGGCATGTTTCAAACCTGCCTCTGCTGCCCGGAGGAATCTGCCCGGACCTGGCTATCGCATCGACAGACTGGTACGGCACTACCAGGGAGGGGAAGCATGAAATACGACTTCGTCATCGTTGGCGCCGGCTCCGCTGGCAGCATCCTGGCAGCCCGGATATCAGAGGACCCTCGCGTATCGGTGTTGCTGCTGGAGGCCGGCCCGGACTATCCTGAATTTCAGCACCTTCCCGAAGACTTAAAGTTCGGATACGGCACCGGCGGGAACGATCCTTCTCTTCGCACATTCGCCGGTCATCCAATATCCCTGTTGGATAGCCGTCACAGCTGGCAGTATGTGGCCCGCGCCACTGAAATGTATCCGGACATGCCCGTACCACGTGGCAAGGTCACCGGCGGCTCCAGCGCCATCAACTCATCGGCCTTCTACCGCGGCGATCCTGAAGACTTCGACCACTGGGCCGCGCTGGGCAACGACCGCTGGAGCTTCCGTGAGGTCCTGCCCTACTTCAGGAAAATTGAGACCGATGTGGATTACCGTGATGACTTTCATGGCACCGACGGTCCGAGATTCGTGCACCGCTCGCAGAGGGAAGACTGGCATCCCACGCAGGAGGCCTTATACAACGCCTGCCGGGCTGCCGGATTTCCTGATTGCCCGGACCACAACAGCCCGGACGCCACCGGGGTCGGACCCGGCATTACCAACAACCACAACCGGGTCCGCTTCAGTACTGCCCTGGGTTACCTGGAACCGTCCAGGCACCGCCTGAACCTCACCATCCGCCCGAACTGCACCGTGCACCGGCTGATGTTCCAGGGGAATCGGGCCACCGGTGCTCTGGTCGAGTGCGGCGGTGAGACGTTCACCGTCCAGGGAGACCAGATCATCCTGAGCGCAGGGGCCATCGGCTCGCCCCACTTGCTGATGCTGTCAGGGGTTGGGCCTGCGCGGCAGCTGGAAGGCTTGGGAATCCCCGTGGCGCTGGACTCGCCAGGGGTGGGCCAGAATCTCAAAGACCATCCCAAACTGTACGCGAGCTGGCGAATCAGGGAGGGCTACTCCAGTGGCGGCACCTCTGGCCGGGGCGGCGCCACCCTGCGTTTCACCGCGCCGGGTTCGGAATACCGGAACGACCTGTACATCGGAATGTCCGCCTTCGTAACACCGCGAGTCAAGACACTGAAAGTCCCAGAAGGCACCGAAACGGAAGCTGCCCCTCCCGACCTGGCTGAGATGATGGTTGCGCTGCTGCGGCCCGGCAGTCGCGGCGAGTTGAAGCTGACCTCAAGCGACCCCAACGTCCAGCCCTGGCTGGACTACAACTACCTGAGTGAACCCTTTGACCGGCAGCGTTTGCGCCATGGAGTGCGGCAGGCCCTGCAGCTGTCCCAGCACGATGGGTTGAGGGAGTTGCTGGGCGACCGACTGGAGCCCGGCGACCCCGACCTGGTCTCTGACGAGGCACTGGATGCCTGGATGTTGCGGGATGCAGTGACCTTTTCTCACATATCCGGCACCTGCAAGATGGGACCGTCATCGGACCCGATGGCCGTGGTGAGCCAGAACGGGCGGGTGTATGGATTGGAGGGTCTGCGAGTGGCGGACGCATCCATAATGCCGGATCTGG
Source organism: Dehalococcoidia bacterium (assembly GCA_965261355.1). Classification (GTDB taxonomy): domain Bacteria; phylum Chloroflexota; class Dehalococcoidia; order Lucifugimonadales; family UBA3495; genus VXOI01. The sequence continues at coordinate 3,475,198 of OZ253464.1, forward strand.
TGAGCGCGCCAATCAACCCGGCCGTGCTGATGATCGGCGAAAGAATCGCCGATTTGGTGCGTTCGGGTCTCTGAAATTACTGCATCGGATTATTTGGTCGGAGTTGTTTCTGCCCACAAATGTCAATGGCGCCGAGACAATAAGCCAGTGCGTCGGAGGGATAGTGTACCACCGGCCTGATGGGTTACGGCTGTAAACCAGGCAGAGTGGCGACATTGCAGAAGCAGCAGGAGGCGGTATCCGGTGTAGGAGTTGACCAACTCACTCCATGTCGCCTATTCCATGAATTGGCAAGTTCTGATCCGAATTGGTGAAACAACTAATCGCGTCTGGTTGGTCCCCCGATTATCCGGTGGTCCCACTCTGCCGTTTGGGTTTTTCTGGCTGAAGGCTTCATGCTCTTCAGAGGTGCTACCCAACCGAAGGAGAAGTGATCTCGCGTCATCAGTTCAGTTACGATGGAAATTGTCACGAAGACAGTGGTTACTGCTTTGCCCAGAGGCACTATTGAGTAAAGGAAGGAAATGGTTTCGCGCCTTGCAGCCCGTCCGAGAAACAGGGTTGGCGAGTTACTGAGGGTATGATGGTGCGGAGCATCAGATGAGCGGAGCGGTCAATGAGCAAGACCTACCTTCGCTACGATCCGGACCAGCAGTTGCTGCTGCCGGCGGCCCTCCAGGAATGGCTGCCTGAGGAGCACCTGGCCTACTTCATCTCCGACGTGGTGGACCAACTGGACCTCTCGGACATCACCGCCCGCTACGAGGGGGAAAGGCGGGGCGGTCCGCCCTACCATCCCAAGATGATGGTCAAGGTGCTGCTCTACGGGTACTGCGTCGGCGTGGCCTCCTCCCGTCGCATCGCCCAGAGGCTGCACGAGGACATCGCCTTCCGGGTGCTGGCGGCCAACAACACGCCGGACTTCCGCACCGTCTCCGACTTCCGAAAGGACCATCTGGAGGCGTTGGGGGAGTTGTTCCTGCAGGTGCTGGCGTTGTGCCAGCAGGCCGGGCTGGTGAAGCTGGGGCACGTGGCGCTGGACGGCACCAAGGTGAGGGCCAATGCCTCCAGGCACAAGGCGATGAGCTACGGGCGGATGAAGGAGAGGGAGGAGCGGTTGCAGGCCGAGGTGGACGAGTTGCTCCGGAAGGCGCAGGAGGTGGACGAGGAGGAGGACCGCCGGTACGGGAAGGACAGGCGTGGGGATGAGTTGCCGGAGGAACTGGCCTTCCGGGAGGGACGGTTGCAGAAGATAAGGGAGGCCAAGGCAGCGCGCTGGAGGCCGGGGCACGGGCGGAGGCGGAGCAGGCTGAGTCCGAGGGCCGCAATCATCCCGGGGTGCCTGATGACAAGGCGCAGCGGAACTTCACCGACCCGGACTCCCGCATCATGCCTGGCCCGGGAGGGAGGGACTTCCAGCAGTCCTACAACTGCCAGGCGGTGGTGGACAGCGAGCATCAGGTGATCGTGGCGGCCTGTGCCACCGATCAGCCCTCGGACAAGGGTCAGGCCGTGAGCATGATTGAGGAGGCCATCCTGAACGCGGGCGCGGTGCCGGAAGAGGTATCCGCCGACGCCGGGTACTACTCGGCCAAGGAGGTGGATGGGCTATACGACCTGGGAGTGGACCCGTTCGTTGCGCCGGAGAGGACCCGCCACGGCTGGGTGCCGCCACCGGCGCCCCTTGGCCCCATACCCGAGGGACTGTCAGCCAGGGACCGGATGCGGCGCAAGCTGCGGACGAAACGGGGCAGGGAACGCTACGCCCTCCGGATGGAGACGGTGGAACCGGTGTTCGGCCAGATCAAGCAGGGCCGGGGATTCCGGCAGTTCCTGCTGCGGGGTCTGGCGAAGGTGAACCGGGAGTGGCTGCTGATCTGCGCCGGGCACAACCTGCTGAAGCTGTTCCGGTACGGGGCTGGGATGTCCGGCAGGGTGGGAGGCAAAGGCGCCACTGGGAACAACAGGGAGACGTGCCGGGTCATGGGCAGTGTGATTTTCAAGAGACAATCGGCATGTGCCTACCCGCACCACGCAAGAACCGTTGCCTCAGGGTAATCCCAGCTGACCGACACCGCCAGTTGGTCAATCCTCAGACGGGCTGCTAGGCACCAGCTTTATCAGGACATCGGCAGGAGTTACTCGGCGGCCCGCCGTGCGGGCCCCCGCATTCAGCGGATAATTGATACGGCCCTAGGTGATGCTCAAAGCGTCATAAACGTGGGCGCTGATACGGGCAACTATGAACCCGCGGACCGCACCGTAGTTGCGGTCAAACCGTCGCTTGCCATGATCTCCCAAAGGAAGCCCGGGGCATTTCCTGCCATACGCACTGTGGCTGAAGCACTTCCTTTCGGCAACCATGCCTTCGACGTCGGCATGGCCATCCTTACCCTCTCCCGGTCACCACTCCCGTTTTTAAGAAGACCTGCTCTCTGACTCAGCCCTGGCTGGCCTCATGGGCGTTGAAGTCCGGGAAGTAGCCCTGTAGCATCCGTCTTTTTGAAAACAGGGCATCGCCCCGGCTCACCCGCTGGACAACACAGCAACAACTGGATATATATAATAGATATTTCTAGGACAGTGAGGACCTCAAATGGGAACACAATCGCACATAGCCCAGTGGGGCACCAGCTTGGCGGTCCGGATACCAAAGCCTCTGGCAGAAGAGTGGGGCATCCACGCCGGGTCAGCAATCGATATGACCACGGACGGTGAACGTCTGACTCTGACCAAGAGGATATACGACCTGGATGAAATGCTGTCCCGGGTCACCGCGGATAACCTGCACTCTGAATGGGATACAGGCTCAGCCCAAGGCAGGGAAATATAGTGAGCGCACCCTATGTTCCCGACAGGGGCGACATCGTGTGGCTGAACTTCAGCCCTCAGGCCGGGCACGAGCAGGCAGGGCGACGGCCAGCGCTGGTCCTGAGTCCCAGGAGCTATAACGACAGGACAGGACTCGCCCTGCTCTGCCCGGTTACCACAGCAGCTAAAGGTTACCCCTTTGAAGTATCCCTCCCGCAGGGAGACGACATCACCGGCGTGGTGCTGTCTGACCACATCAAGAGTCTGGACTGGCGTGCCAGGCAGGCCGACTTGGCAACCCAAGCGACTCCGCGAGTGGTGGAACAGGTTTTGGAGATGCTCGGCACCCTCTTGCGATGAAGACGAATCAGACCCAGTAAAGGCGAAGACCGCTTCCGAAGCAGGAAACGCCGCAGCCCGGCCTACCCATCCCAAATGAACATTCCACCTTGGCTTTGGTTTAGTTGAAGATCGTCCAAGTAATCCACGGCTACCCGATGCGCTACAACGCCGGTTCTGAGGTGTATACCCAGGGGCTGGCGCAGGCGCTTGCGGACCGTCACGAGGTTCATGTTTTCACCAGGCAGGAGAATAGCTTCCTGCCCGAGTATGCCGTTTATGGGGACAGCGACCCGACTGCGTTGGGAATCAAGCTGCATGTCATCAACATGGCGAGGGCCAGGGACGGCTACCGGCACGAGGCTGTGGACGAGGCCTTCGCCCACGTTCTCGACGAGGTCAGGCCGGATGTAGTGCACATCGGGCACCTGAACCACCTGTCCACCTCCTTGGTATTTGCAGCTAGGGACCGGGGCGCGCCGGTGGTGTTCACGTTGCACGACTACTGGCTAATGTGCCCACGGGGACAGTTCATCCAGATGTACCCCGAGAATCCTGCCGACCCCTGGGCGGTGTGCGACGGGCAGGACGATCGCAAGTGCGCCGAGCGCTGCTACTCCCGGTACTTCTCAGGCGACCGGCGGGAGTACGAACTGGACGTGGACTACTGGACCGGGTGGGTAGGCCGTCGCATGGCACATGTCCGCGAAGTGTGCGACGCGGTGGATTTATTCGTCGCGCCGGCGATGTACCTGCTGCGCCGGTTCAGGGACGAGTTCGGGCTTCCAGAGGAGAAGCTTGTCTATCTCGACTACGGCTTCCACCTGAACAGGATGGCGGGCCGTCAACGCACCCAGGGTGAGCCCTTCACGTTCGGCTACATCGGCACCCACATCCCGGCCAAAGGCGTGGACCACCTGATTCAGGCCTTCGGTAAACTGTCTGGAGAATCAAGGCTGCGCATCTGGGGGCGCGACCGAGGCGTCGAGACCGCGGGCCTCAGGACTCTGGCCCGCAATCTGCCCGGGTCTGCCGGAGACCGGGTGGAGTGGATCGGGGAATACCGCAACCAGGACATCGTCCCCGACGTGTTCAACCGGTGCGACGCCATCGTGGTGCCGTCCATCTGGGCCGAGAACTCGCCCCTGGTGATCCACGAGGCCCAGCAGGCCCGTGTCCCGGTGGTCACGGCCGACTACGGAGGGATGGCAGAGTACGTGCACCAAGAGGTGAACGGTCTGCTCTTTGCCCACCGGGACCCCGAATCGCTGGCCCGCCAGATGCAGCGGCTGGCCGATGACCCGGAACTGGCGATGCGGCTGGGCAGCCGAGGGTACCTGCAATCGGCGGACGGCAACGTCCCGGACATCAGGGACCACGCCCTTGCCGTGGAGCAGATCTACGAGAGACTGGTGCGCGAAAGGAGGACGTGATGACAACGCTCAGCAACGCGGCGCCAGTGACCGGACCCCCGTCAAGCGTTAGACCGGGGCCGTGGCGAATCACCTTCGACACCAACCCCGACGACTGCAACCTGCACTGCATCATGTGCGAGGACCATTCCCCGTACAGCACGACGCAGCCCGACCGGCTCAGCGCGGGACTACCTAGGCGCCGCATGGACATCGACCTGATCCGCCGAGTCTTGGCCGAATCGGTCGGCACTCCCCTGCGCGAAATCATTCCCTCCACCATGGGCGAGCCGCTGCTGTACCGGGAATTCGACGAGATACTGGACCTCTGCGCCCGGTACGGGGTCAAGCTAAACCTGACCACCAATGGGACCTTCCCTCAGAGGGGAGCCAAGGCCTGGGCCGAGCGCATCGTGCCCGTGACTTCCGACGTCAAGGTTTCCTGGAACGGATCCACCAAGGATACCCAGGAAAGGGTGATGCTCGGCACGAGATGGGACACGGTTCTCAAGGACTTGCGCACCTTCATCGCCGTGCGGGACGAACACGCGGCCAACGGAGGCAACCGCTGCCGGGTCACCTTCCAGCTCACTTTCATGGAAATCAACCACGCCGAACTGCCCGATGTGGTGAGACTGGCCACCGAAATGGGGGTTGACCGAGTAAAGGGCCACCACCTGTGGGTGAACTTCCCGCAGATCAAGGACCAGTCCCTCCGCCGCAGCCCCGAGGCCATCGAGAGATGGAACGCAACGGTGGACGCGGCATACGATGTCGCAGACAAACACCGGTTGCCCGACGGGAGCCGGGTGTTGCTAGAGAACATCTTTAGGCTCGATCCCATCGATGAGGGCGACATAGCGGCCGGTGCGGAGTGTCCGTTCCTTGGACAGGAGGCATGGGTGGCCTTCGATGGTAGGTTCAATCCCTGCTGCGCGCCCGACGCTCTGCGCCGCACCCTGGGGGATTTCGGCAACGTCAACAACACCAGCCTGTACGACATCTGGCAGGGTGATGCCTACCGGGACCTCCGGTCCAACTATATGGAGAAGCCGCTCTGCCAGGGATGCAACATGAGGAGGCCCGAAAGCCCGTGAGTGGCAACTGGCGGGATTACCGGAAATCGGTGGACGGCACCCACCACGTCTGCGATGGGATGCCCATATATGCGGCGCGTTTCCTGGACGTGCTGAAGTTCCACGCACCGGGCCTGGCGCCGGTGCTGGATGACTCGGGCGCCTACCACATCACCCCCGACGGGCTGTCGGCCTACGACTCTCGCCACCTCAGGACCTTCGGATTCTACGAAAACCGCGCCGCTATCCACTCCGCAGATGGATGGTTCCATGTCCTGCCCGACGGCAGTCCTCTCTACCCCGAGCGATATGCCTGGTGCGGCAACTTCCAGGAGGGCCGCTGCCCGGTACGTGTCCCGGACGGAAGCTACTTCCACATCGACGAGGACGGCACGCCTGCCTATTTCGAACGCCACAGTTACGCCGGGGATTTCAAGGACGGCTACGCGGTGGTGCAGGGCGATGACGGGCGGCACACTCATATCGACCAGTCCGGCGCGCTACTACATGGCCGGTGGTTCCTGGACCTGGACGCGTTCCACAAGAACTTTGCCCGTGCCCGCGACGAGCAGGGCTGGCATCACGTCGATACTCTCGGACAGCCGCTGTACCGGGACCGTTACAGGAACGTGGAACCTTTCTACAACGGTCAGGCCAGGGTGGAGAGCATTGACGGGTCGCTGTCGGTCATTGGAGAAACGGGCGAAACCCTGATGGAGCTGAGAGGGCCGCTGTGCTCCACATTGGAGGAATTGTCCGGCGACATGGTTGGGATGTGGAAGACCCAGGCCATACGGGCTGCGGTGGAACTGGGTGTATTCGAGTCCCTGCCGGCATCGGCGCAGTACATCGAGAGATCCCTTGAACTGGCGGACTCCGTGGGCAGCCGTTTGATGCGGGCCCTCGCCGAGCTGTCGCTGGTCTGGAGCGATGACAATGGCGTATATCACTCCACCGAAAAGGGAGCCCTGCTGCGAGGCTCGCACTCACTTTCGCTGGCCGATGCCGCCACACTATGGGGCAGCGAGACCTATGCGGCCTGGGCCGAGGCGATGTACTCCCTGCGAACCGGCCGTTCCGCATTCAGGAAGCTGTACGGACAGAACCTATTCGACCACCTGAGGGAGAGGCCGGACCAGATGCGCTCTTCCCACAGGGCCTTCGCCAGCTACGCCAGGCACGACTACCAGTCGTTGGCGTCTTCTTGGGACTTTGGTATCCACGACCACATCCTAGAAATCTGGCCGGAAAGTGGTTTGAGTCGCCGAGCATTTATAATTGGGGTCAACAAGAGTAGCGAGGGTTGAGAATGCTGGGAGAGCGTTCGGACCAGAGGGGTCTTTGGGAAGCGGACCGGTTGTACCTGGACCACGTGGGGAAGGACACCTTCTACGGTCTGCTGGCTTCCCTGCGGGGCCGGCTGTTCCAGGACTCCGATTTCGCGGTGTTCTACTGCGCTGACAACGGCCGGGACAGCGTGCCGCCCAGCCTGCTGGCCACGGCGCTGCTGTTGCAGACCCACGACAAGGTGAGCGACGCCGAGGCCAAGGCCCGGGCCGACTTCGACATCCGCTGGAAGGTGGCTCTGGGGATTGAGGTGGAGGACAGGCCCTTCGCCAAAAGCACGCTCCAGGTGTTCCGGGCCCAGCTGATCCTGCACGACAGGGTGCGGGAGGTATTCGAGTCCAGCGTGCGCCTCGCCCGGGAGTCGGGCTACCTGAAGAGGCGCAGCATGAAGGTGGCTCTGGACACGACCAACATCCTGGGCCGGGGCGCGGTGAGGGACACCTACAATCTGCTGGCCGACGGGATCGTCAAACTGATGCGGGCGCTGGCGCAGGTTGAGGGAATCAGCGTCGGGAAATGGGCCAAGGCCCGGGGATACGGGCGGTACCTCGCCTCCAGCATCAAGGGAGAGGCGACCATCGACTGGTCGGACAAGCGGGCGCGGACGGCACTGCTGGCGGGGATTGTGGGAGACGCGGACCGGCTCTTGGAATTATCGCGGCTGGCCCAGGGGGAGTTGCCCGAGGACGGTGCTGAGCGTCAGCAGATAGTGGCGGCGGCGGAACTGCTGGGGCAGTTGCTGCTCCAGGACATTGAGCGCAAGGGTGGCGACGGCGACGGCGACGGCGACGGCGATGACGGCGTGAGCCTCAAGGACGGGGTGAGCAAGGACCGGATGATGTCGGTGCACGACCCTGAGATGCGCCACGGGCACAAGAGCAGCAGGAGACGCTTCGACGGACACAAGGCGGCGATTGTGGTTGACACCGACACCCAGCTGATCACCGCCGTGGAGGTACTGCCGGGCAACGCTCCGGACAACCTGGGGGCGCTGGAACTGGTAGAACAGAGCGAGGCCAACACCGGTGTGCCGGTGCAGGAGGCCATGGGCGACGCCGCCTATGGAGACGGAGCTACCAGGCAGACCTTCGCCGACGCGGGCCACACCCTGATTGCCCGGGTGCCGGGACGGCCCGACCGGCAGCGCTTTCCCAAGAATGACTTTGTCATCGACCTGGTGGCGGGCAGTTGCACCTGTCCGGCAGGGCAGGTCACCCACACCATAGTGCCAGCGGGACGGCGTACGGATGCCGCGGGTCGGATACACCACTTGCAGGCCTTCCAGTTCGACGGGTCCGAATGTATGACATGTCCCCTGCGGTCTCAGTGCATCTCGGCCAAGGGCAGGAAGGGACGGCGGGTGCTGATCCATCCCCAGGAGGCTCTCCTGCAACAGGCCCGTGCGTTGCAACAGAGCGCCGGGTATGACGAATATCGAGCGCGACGCGTGGTGGTCGAGCACAGATTGGCCCGACTGGTCCAGTTGGGCATTCGCCAGTCCCGCTACTTCGGACGCGCCAAGACGCGATTCCAGCTGTACCTGGCGGCTACAGTGGCCAACCTGACCCTGGTGGCGGGCAAAATCGAGCTGTCGGACAGTGTCGGCGGTGGGCTTCCGCGCCACCGCGCCGTCCTCAGTGCCGTCCCCAGTGATGTCCAGGCTGTTTCCCACGGTGTGGTCGCCCATGCTACGGCCATTTTCGGCGCTGTCCGGCTCGGACTGCTGTGGTCCCAGATTCTGTTCGCCCCGGCTTTACTGCCGAAATCTCTCTCCCCATCCAGGGCTTTTCGGCCCGGCTTCTAGATGCGGGCGGCGGGACCGGAGAACTGGCATTTGCCCTGCTTCGCGCTTACCCTGACCTGACGGTCGCGGTGACGGACCTGCCGGAGGTGGTGGGCGAAGCCGAGCCGCCCGACGGACTGAAGGGCCGTTGCCGGTTTGCTCCAGGAAATTTCTTCGAGCAGTGGCCGCTCCGGTCCGATGCAGTGGTGCTGGCACGGGTGCTGCACGACTGGCCCGACGATGACGCGGTTCGCATCCTTGCCCGGGCCAGGGAGGCGATGCCGACGGGCGGCACGCTCTACGTGATCGAGATAGTGCTGGACGGCGACACCGATACCGGCGGCTTGCTGGACCTGAACATGCTGATAGTGGCTGGGGGAGCGGAGCGGACTGAGGAGCAGTTCGGGGGCCTGCTAGACAACGCCGGGTTTGAACTAACAGAGGTGATCCCGACCCGTTCGGTAAGCTCGGTCATCAGGGCGAGGGCGGTTTGACCGCACCCGATCCTGTTGCTTCCATCTTGGAGCAGTTGGCCATGGTCCCCAGAGAATCGGATGCCTCACTGGTCATCAGGCATGCCGAGCGCGAGGACATTCCGGCGGGCACTTTGGGACACGACGTGGATCTCACCACAGGGGGGACTCGGGCAGCAGAGAGCTGGGCACGGCCCTGTCGGAATTCAGGGTGCTGACCGTAGTGTCCAGCCCGGTGCCGAAATGTGTGCAGACCGCGCAGGCTCTGCTCCGGAGTACAGGCTCGTCAGTCGAGGTCGCCACGGACCGACGTCTCGGAGGCCCCGGCGCTTTCGTTGTCGATGCCGAGGTTGCCGGCCCGCTCTTCCTGGAGCTTCCCATCCCCGAAATCGCACCCCGCCAACTCCACGATTCCGCCTCCCTACCGGGAATGCGCCCGACCTCAGAGGGAGTCGAAATGCTGCTGGATTTGGTGACATTACCGCTGAGAAACGAGGGCCAGCTCCACGTCTTTGTTGCGCACGACATCATCCTGTCGGTCTTCGTGGCCAGCATCTTCCGTTCGTCCCTGGAGGAGACTGGGTGGCCCGGCTACCTGTATAGACTGCTATTGTGGCGCTCCGATGTAGAGCTTTGTTTCTCTTAGCGGAGTCCCCAGCAGGCTTCTCACCAATCCATCATACGAAAGTTATAGGGTTACAGTCACGATGCATAAAGATAAGTTTGGAGACTCATACGACATTGTAAAACAGAGCATCCTTCGATGGCTCTCTTCATGCGGCAAATGGGCTGTACATCCCATGATTACTGGCGACTCGTCGTTTGCGAAAGAATATTACGGTTTCCTCAATGTTGGACCCGTGTTGCCCGAACCAAAAGCGTTTCGTGAATCATGCAGAAAAGAATGGATCAAGATTGCCAAAGGCTGCCAATGCCATCTATTCTTGGGCCCCAATACTGGACTTCGGCGAGACCTGCCGAAAGCCCAGCCACAATCATTTCTGAAGATTGCTTGTCAATGGCGCTGAGAAAGTGGGCCACTGGGGCGGCGTAATCGTGTACCACTGAAGTGATGACTGACGGCAGTAAATCGGTCAGGGTGGAGACATTGAAGGAGCAAGAGGAGACAGCGTTGTCGGTGCGCCCTATTCTTCCTCGCGATCGTCTGGAGCTTGAGACGCGACGGATTCCCGGCTGCGCTTGAGCCGGTAGCTCTCGCCGTTCATCTCCAGGATGTGGACGTGGTGGGTGAGCCGGTCCAGCAGCGCTCCGGTGAGCCGTTCCGAGCCGAAGACCTCGGTCCATTCATCGAAGGGGAGGTTGGTGGTCACCATGACGGAGCCCCGCTCGTAGCGCTGGCTGAAGACCTCGAAGAGCAGTTCCGCGCCGGTTCTGGACAGGGGGACGAAGCCCAGCTCGTCGATGATCAGCAGGTTGAGCCGGGCCAGTTGTTTCTGCAAGTTCAACAGGCGCCTTTCGTCCCTGGCCTCCATCATCTCATGCACCAGACCGGCGGCGGTGGTGAAACCCACAGACATCCCGCGCTGGCAGGCGGCCAGCCCGAGTCCCAGGGCCACGTGGGTCTTGCCGGTGCCGCTGTTGCCGATGGCGATGACGTTCTCCCGGCGCTGGATGTATTCACAGCGTGCCAGTTCCATCACCAGGGCCTTGTTCAGCGACGGGATGGCCGGGAAGTCGAGGGTGTCCAGGCTCTTCACTGCGGGGAATCGGGCGGCCCGGATCCGCCGCTCCACCATGCGCTGGTGGCGGTCGATGAGCTCCAGTTCCGCGAGCCTGAGCAGGTACTGGGGATGATCCACATTCTCGGCGGCGCACAGGGCAGCCATCTTCCCGTACTCTCTCAGGAAGCTGGGCAGCTTCAGCTCTTTGAGATGGTGTTCCAATAGCAGCGTCGACCGGTCGTTCATGCCGCCCTCCTCCCTGTGAGGAGAGTCATGTAGTCTTGTGTGGAGGTGGTGCTGACCCTGACCCGGGGCAGGTAGGGATAGAGCTCCAGATCCAGCCTGGGCGGCCGTCCCTCCAGCCAGCACAGCATCAGGTGTTTCACGGCGTCAAAGCTGATGGCTCCCAGGTGGATGGCATCTTTCACCGCTGCGTGCACCTCCTGCTGGGAGAAGGTCTCCAGCAGCCTCAGCACCTGCACGTACTCCCGCTTGCCCCGCCGTCCCATGCGGGACTCCAGCAGACGCCGCAGCGTCCCGAACTCATCGGGGAGCTCCCATCCCCGCAGGGGTGCGGCCTGGTCCAGAGCTCCCGGCTTACGCTCCAACAGCGGCAGGTAGTGGATGGGGTCATAGACGAAGTCGTCGCGTTCGTATGATCTGGGATGCCTGGCAATGACCTCGGTTCCGCAGCTGATCACCACTGTGTCGACGTAGCCCCGTACTAGGACGTCCCGATATCCGTAGGCCACCGGCACCGAGTAGTCGTTGGTCCGGTACCTTACCAGCGACAGGGAACTCACCCGGCCTGCCTGCTTGTCGCACGCGTCGTAGGCCACCGGAGGCAGGGGCAACAGGGCGTCCAAGTCCCGCTCCATCCGCTGACCGATGGTCTCCGTGTGTCCCCTGAGCTTGCGGTCCATTCGCTCCAGGCATCGTTGTTCCAGGTAGGCATTGAGTGCATCGAAGCTTTCGAAGGACGGCACCGGCACCAGAAAGTTTCGGCGCACGTACCCCACCAGGCCCTCTACCTTGCCTTTGTCATTGCCCTTGCCGGGGCGCCCGAACCGGTCCTCGAACAGGTAGTGAGACTGCAGCTCGGTGAAGGCGCGGGTGCGCTGGCGCCGGCCGTCCCCCAGTATCTTCGCCACCGCCAGCCTGGTATTGTCGTAGAGGATGCTCTGGGGCACTCCGCCCAGAAAGGCAAACGCTGATACGTGCCCGTCCAGGAAGGCCTCGGTGGTCTCAGCCGGGTAGGCCTTCACGAAGCAGCCGTCGCTGTGGGGCAGGTCGATGACGAAGCAGTGAGCCTTACGCTCCACGCCGCCGATGACCACCAGGGCCTCGCCAAAGTCGCACTGCGCGTGTCCCGGCGCATGGGACAACGGGACAAACATCTCCCTGGTCTGACGGCGATTCTCTCTGACGTAGTCCTTGACTGTGGTGTATCCGCCGTCGTAGCCGTACTCGTCCCTGAGACGCTCGAAGATGCGCTTGGCCGTGTGGCGCTGCTTCCTGGGGCGCGCGAGGTCATCCTCCAGGATCCGGTCGATGACGCCGGTGAAGAGCTCCAGCTTGGGCCTCTTTGGCGGAGTCTGTCGCCGGTAGCCCGGAGGAACGGAGTAGGTCAGCATCTTGCGCACCGTGTCCCGGTCCAGACCGAACTCTCTGGAGACCTCCCGAATGCTCTTGCCCTCCACCATCACTGCCCGGCGAACCCGCAGATATACTTCCACCTTGTACATCCGTCACACCATCCAAGGGGTCGGATACAACCCTTATGGATGGCGGCGGACGGTCCAATTTGCAACCGCCGTTTGTCAGAGATTACCCGCCCGCACGGGACAATTTACCTCCGCCGCTTACACTTGCTGAATTAGCCGCCATCGCGAATGCCGATATCCGACGAAAGAAGCTTACCTTGGTGTTCGATCAAATTATCGACCCCGCCTATGTCGTCGATCCAAGTATCAAAAGCAATCCTAAGGCCAAATCTGAGGCTCGGATCAAGTGGAAACTCGGGAAACTGAAGGAACACTGTGTTCACGGGGTCGCATATAATTCCCACGCAAAATTCATCATAGTGTCAGCGGACGAGAGAGTCCTAAAAAAAGCCAGTGATACACTCCTCAGGGAGTCGGGGCTCCCCGATTGGCGTCTAATTGGGAATGAGGAGCTTGCAATCTAGCTCAACCGCTTGTAATAGAAGAATCATTAGAATGACTGATCTCCATTTTTTGGCAAGGACTTTTGGATGCTTCTCGCCCACTCTGCGGTAAATGAAATGGCCTGCCCGGGAGGGACTTGCGGGCTGTACCCAAGCACCCGCCGGGCCTTCTCGGTGCTGAACGCCTCCCGTTGCCCCTCCTCCCCGGGGCGGTAGTCGGCGTATTCGACTGGCACGTCTGAACCAGTGATGGCCCGGCACATCAAGGCCAGTTCCTCAATGGTGTGCTCCTCTCCATAGCCAACGTAGAACTTGTGCCCCACCACCTGCTTGTCAGGAGCTTCCATGGCCAGCATCCAAGCCCGAATCACGTCGTCGACGTAGGTCAGATCACGGGTCTGCTGACCTCCCTCGACGACGATGGGCCTGCCGTGCAGGGCGTTCCACAGCCACTTGAAAATGAAGACCTCGCGGCGCATGTTGGGGCCTACGACCACTCCGGTGGAAAGCACCACCGAAGGAATGCCATAGGCCCGGTGCCAAGCCCACATGGCCAACTCGGCGGCAGCCTTGGAGAACCCATAGGGATTGTGGGGAGTGAGAGAGTGTTCCTCGTCCATAGGCAGGTAGAGGGGACGCCCAAGCTCGTTTCCGGAGGCGGCGAACAGGACCTTGGAAACGCCACCCGCATGGCGCACCGCCTCCAGCAGGTCCACCGTCCCGCCGATGTTCTGCATTGCGGTATACCGGGGTGAGTCGAATGCCATCGGCGTATCGGGCTGGGCAGCCAAGTGCGCCACCACTGAATGTCCTTCAACATCCGAGGGCCGGATGTCCTGGACACTCTTCCAGACGTAGCGGAAGTTTGGGTGGAAAAGCTCTTCCTGAAGCAAGCTAGCGTGGGCCGGAGCAACCACATCGAGGCCAGAGACCTGGTGCCCCTTGGCGAGCAGCGCCTTGGCGAGGCTGGACCCGGCGAAACCGGCTGCTCCTGTGATGAGAATACTTACGTTAACGGGCATCTGGCACCTCAGCAGTTGCGTGGAACCTACTGCGGCATCGCGCCACGGCCGACACAGACATACTCGAACCCCGCAGCCCTCATGGTCATCGGATCCAGGGCGTTTCTGCCGTCGAAGACAAACCTTGGTGGAAGCATATTGCGGCTGATAGCGGCCCAATCGGCATCGACAATCTCGCTCCACTCGGTCACAACCACAGCGGCCTGTGTTCCGGTGGTGGCCGTAAATATATCCGCAGCGACCCGTACACCATCAGGGAGGAGCGATTTCTCGCCGTCTCCAACGCTGGGATCATAGATAGCCAGTTTCGCTCCCTCCTCGGCTAGAGCGCGGGTCAACTTCACTGCTGGGGCCTCGGTCAAGTCACCAGTTCCGGGCTTGAAGGCCAAGCCGAGAATTGCGACTTTCAGACCACGCAACTCGCCGCCAAACCGTTCTCTGAGAGCGCGGAGCGGAAATTGCCACTGTCGATCGTTTACGCCGATGACTGCCCGGAGCAGGTCGGAACCGGCTCCTGTCCGCCGGGCGAGATGCTCCAGGGCGCCGACGTCCTTGGGCAGGCAGGGCCCACCGTAGCCGACTCCGGCGAATATCTTGGCGCCGGTCCTGGAGTCCAGGGCCAGACCTTCGCTCACATCGTCGATGGACGCACCAACCTGTTCGCAGATGGTGGCGATTTCGTTCATGAAGGAAATGCGAGTGGCAAGGAAGGCGTTGCTGGCGTACTTGATCATCTCGGCCGTGGTGATGTCGGTGGCCAGCACCGGGGCGTCGATGTTGCCGTACAGACGGCGCACCGCCTCCAAGGATCGGGTATCGCCGGTTTCGGTCCCGATGACAATGCGGTCTGGGGAATCCCAGTCGAAGAGCGCTTGTCCAGCACGGAGAAACTCTGGGTTGGCGGCGTAGCCGATGCCGGTGCCGTGCAGCTCGCTTTGGATGATGCTGTGGCCGGTACCCGGAGGCACCGTGCTTTTCATGGCCACCACCAGGTTCCCGGTGCACCTCTCCCTCACCCAGCGAATAGCGGCGTGCACCTGGCCCAGTTCAGGAGCATATCCCTCACCAGGCGGGGTCCCGACCGCGATGACGGCAACCTCCCCAAGGTCCTCGTCCACCTCGTCGCACTGCCTGAACCGGATGTTGCCCGCCGTGAGCGCGACCTCGAGGCGGTCCGCCAACCCCGGTTCGTAACCGTCGTAGACCCTTGCACTGAGGGACTGCACCTTGACTGGATCAATGTCCGTCGCCAGCACCTCGTGGCCGGAACGTGCAAGGCTTGTGCCGGCGACGATCCCCACATGACCCAAGCCAACAACTGCTACCTTCAAACCGTAGACCCACCCTCCATTGAACTGTCGCCAGGGTACCGATGCTCACAACAAGCGGTTCCAGCGGGCTCACGACCCTGCACGACCGGAGTGTTCAGGCTGCCCAGGGTATTGTATCCATCCTCGCGTCCACAGTCCTATCCACCACCCCAAGGAATTCCGCGATGGACGATCTTGGTATCAGACAGCCGGACTGAAGAGTCAGGTGCTGGAATCGGTGTAAAATGCTAACATAATTCCATATTTCCATAAGTAATGGGAACCTGCCATGAAAGTGATAAGCGTGGCCGTCGACGATGAGACTCATCGGCTGGCCAGAATCAAAGCTGCCCAGAGGGGCACCTCAATGTCCGCCATGCTGAGGGATTACCTCCTTCAGATTCTCGATGACGCCGGTGATCGCAGTCTCGTAGAAACCGAGCCGCAGCGCAGGGCGAGAATGCTCGACGAGGTGATGGCGAGGTTCGAGGCCGAGGGCGTGGGGCTCGATGCCAGTGAGAGACTGAGCCGGGAGGAACTGTACGACAGAAATGCGGCTCGCTGACACCAACATCCTCATCTACGCCGCCGATACCTCCCCGGAGGAGAGGCATAAGAGAGCCAGGGCCGCGGAAGTGCTGAAGGAAGAGGAGTTGTGCTTGTCGGTGCAGGTGTTCTAGGAGTTCTATCACCAAGCCACCCGGCCGATGGGTCGACTTCGCATGACTC
>CBDHDK010000001.1:0-114498 GCA_965261355.1 Dehalococcoidia bacterium
ACGTCGTGGTCAGTCAGGACTGCCGCGCCCGCTTCGACTCCGAAGGCGACAACTACGACCCCCTCTTCCAGGAAGGGCAGGACGGCTACGACACCGTCGAGTGGGCCGCACGCCAGCCATGGTGCAACGGCCGCGTCGCCACCACCGGCCAATCCTACCTCGGCGCAACCCAGTACACCCTCGCCGCCGGGCCGCGCCCGCCGCACCTGGCCTGCATGGCCCCGGTGTCGGCCTCGGCCGACTTCCACCAGAGCTGGGTCTACCACACCGGCGGCGCAATGGAGTGGGGCTGGATGGTCCCCTACGCCATCCACAAGGGCCGCAACACCCTGGTGCGCGCCGGTCGCGAGGACCTGCTGGCCCAGATGGACGAGTACGTTCTGCCACCCGACAACTTCGCCCAGCCGCTGACCGACGCCTGGTTCCGACACCTGCCCCTGCGCGACTGGATCGACCGCCTCAAGGAGACGGCTCCCTACTTCCACGAGTACTTCGACGAAGAGAACGACGGCCCCTACTGGTCCCGCGTCAACCTGATGCGCCACGCCCACCGGATTTCCCTGCCCATGTTCCACGTCAGCTCCTGGTATGACATCTTTCTCGAGGGCGCCCTGAACGGCTACCAGGCCCTCCGCGACCGCGCCGCCACCGCCGAGGCCCGGCGCAGCCAGCGCCTGTTGGTCGGCCCGTGGGCCCACATCCGCCCCTACACCGCGCCCACCTCAGGCGACACCGGCGACATCGACTTTGGCCCCGAGGCCCGCATCGAGCTCCACGAGCATCTGTTGCGCTGGTTCGACTACTGGCTGAAGGACATGGAGACCGGCCTCCTCGACGAGCCCCCTGTCAGCATCTTCGTCATGGGCGAGAACCGCTGGCGCTCCGAACAGGACTGGCCGTTGGCCCGCACCCACTACACGAAGTGGTACCTTCACTCCGGCGGTTCCGCCAACACCTTCGACGGCGACGGCACTATGTCCACCTTTCCGCCCGCCGAGGAACCCTACGACGTCTACACCTACGACCCCGCAGACCCCGTTCCCACCCGCGGCGGGAGCACCCTGATCATCCCCCAGGGCGTCGCCGACCACCGCGAGGTGGAAGCGCGCGACGACGTGCTGGTCTACACCTCGGAGCCGCTGGAACGCGACACGGAGCTGACTGGCCCCATCACCGTCACCCTCTACGCCGCCAGCACTGCCGTCGATACCGACTTCACCGCTAAGCTGCTCGACGTGCGTCCCGACGGCTATGCCCACAACCTGCAGGACGGCATCGTCCGCGCCCGCTTCCACACCTCCGTGGCGGAACCGTCCCCCATCCGGCCGGGGCGCATCCACCAGTACGAGATCGACCTGTGGTCCACCAGCCACGTGCTGTTCGCCGGCCACCGTCTCCGGCTGGAAATCTCCAGCAGCAACTTCCCCCGCTTCGACCGCAACCCCAACACCGGCGCGCCCATAGGCATCGACGCCAGGTTGGAGACAGCCCTGCAGACCATTGTTCACACCGCCGACTACCCGTCCCATGTTACGCTGCCGGTCATCCCGCGCTAGTCCGCGCTCGAAACCAACATCCATCAGGGAGCAAGAGGAGCAAGAAAGCAAGCCATGAGCACGTCCCGACAGGTTTTTTCCCCGGCGCAACGGCAACTGCTTGACGCCGTGCTGGACCGCATCATCCCGCCCCAGGAAAACCGGCCGGGCGCCGGCTCTCTGGGAGTCGGCGACTTCGTCGAATCCGTGGCAGTGGGTGAGCCGGGCCTCACGCGAATGTTCGTACAGGGGCTGTCCGCCATCGAAATCGTCGCCTCTGAGCAGGGCCCCGGCGGTTTCGCTGCCCTGCCCGTCGAGCAGAAGGACCAGGCCTTGCGGTCTGTGGAGTCCTCTCACGCCAATTTCTTCGAACAATTAGTCTTGCAGGTCTACAACGGCTACTACACTGACTTGACAGTATTCGAGACTATAGGATATGCTCTACCATTCGCTCCAGCGCCGGGAGCCAAACTCGACCTGTTGGACGAGACCTTGTTAGAGGCGCAGCGTCAGCGGCCCCCCTTCTGGACTCAGGTCTAGACTACCTCGAGTGGGCGGGCTACCGGCATTTGTGTCGGAGAGGATAGCGATGCTCACACCCACTCGCCGTGAAGAATTCGACCTCAAACTGGTCGGCTTGGAAGGGGAAGTAGAGGCGCTGGCCGAGGTCGTTAGCCAGTCCGTCATCCGCTCCGTCGATGCGCTGAAGAACCGGGACCTCGCCGCCTCCCAGAAAGTTGTCGACTTCGACGACTACATCGACGACAAGCAGTCCGAGATCGAGGACCGCTGCATCCATCTGATCGCCACGCAGCAGCCCGTGGCGCGCGACCTCCGGGCGATCATTGCCCTGCTCCACATCGCCGTAGAGCTGGAGCGCATGGGCGACTACTCCGAAGGTATCGGCAAAATCAGCCTCCTGATCGGGCCCGAGCAGACCCTCAAGCCTCTGATCGACATCCCTCGAATGGCCGAAAAAGCCACCGCCATGCTGCGCGACAGCATCGACGCGTTGCTGAACCGCGACACGGCGAAGGCCCAGGCTGTGGTGGACGCCGACGACGAGGTCGATGATCTCTACGATCAGGTCTACCGCGAATTGCTCCTCTACATGATCGAAGACCCTCAGACCATCCAGCGGGCGACCTACCTGCTCTGGGTGGCCCACGACCTCGAGCGCATCGCGGACCGCGCCACCAACATCGCCGAGCAGGTCATCTTCCTGGTCGACGGTCGAGACATCGACGTCCCCGCGGAGCGCCTGCAGCGGCTCCACCGCGAGCGCCTCGAGGCGTTCACCCGCTAGCCCTTCTCACCGCAACCCTTCGCCCGGCGTTTCACCCGAAACGCCGGGCTTTTCTTTTCCTTAACACCCTTCAGCCCGCCGGTGCCTGACAAGATAGAATTCCAATTTGGGTTGTTTCCCTCCGGTTAAACCCGTCACTTCTGCTCACCCGGGAATCCAAACCCCCGTCTCCCTGTAGTCCGGACCACCTGGTTCGGGACTCTGCCCGCTGAAATGCCCCTTGCCTCGGAGCGTCAGTGATCGTACAATTGTTCTTATCAATAGCGACCCGAACCGCCCAGGGCAATCGCGTCTTAAACGCCGGCGGCCTTGTGACCTGTCATTCCCGCGCAGGCGGGAATCCAAACCCCCGTCTACCCTCGCGCCAAGAACCGAAGGAGGCACTGCCACTCCCATCTTCACCGTCGTTCCGGCCATATTTGTGTGCTGAGAAATAAGACCCGATTACCCTGCCGAACCGCCCATTTGACGCCCTTAATCCCCAGATTGTGAAGTCTCAAATTAAGACCATATTGATACCGATGTTACAAAATGTTCCAGAATGTTACACCTCCAAGAGAGGACCTTCGGATAATGAGACTGGAGGCCCGGCTTGCTGCCCATCAAGGGCAGGGAAATTGTCCCTTTCCGTCCACCCGAGGGACATGGTTCGGACGGGCGCAAAACCCTCAATCCAGAAACAACCGATTGACCAGACCGCCTGAGTCGCAACGCGGCCCCTGACATCCACCTGTTGACCTGTTCTGTTATGTCGTCTATAATACGAACAGATGTTTTAGCGAGGTTTCAGGATGGCGGGAGCTCAGGTAACCGAAATTCACTGCAAGACTCTGCTCAACCGGTTGGACGTGCCCATGTTCCCATTCCGGTGGACGCTGAATCCCTACCGTGGGTGCCGCCATGCCTGCACTTACTGCTATGCCAGGCCCACCCACGAGTACTGGGGCATGGACTCAGGCCGCGACTTCGAGCAGCGCGTCTTCGCCAAGGTCAACGCCCCCCAGGTCCTGCGCAAGGAGATGAAGCGCCCCAGCTGGCGCGGTGAGTCCATTGCCATCGGCACGGCATCCGACCCCTACGAGCCGGCCGAGGCGGAATACCAGCTGACCCGCGGCGTGCTCCAGGTCCTCGTCGACTTCGGCAACCCGTGCAGCATCACCACCAAGGGTGTGCTGGTCCGCCGCGACGTCGACCTGCTGCAGCGCCTCAGCGAGGTCGCCGAGGTCAGCGTCAACTTCAGCATCGGCACTGTCGACGAAGAGGTCTGGCAGCAGACCGAGCCCGGCGCTCCCAGACCTCAGGCCCGCCTCGAAGCCATGCAATACCTGGTCGAGAACGGCATCAACGCCGGCGTTATGATGGCGCCTCTACTCCCTGGCATCAGCGACCATGAGGAGAACATCGCCGCCGTGGCCGTGGCCGCCCACGACCATGGTGCAAAGTATCTGGGCGCAAACGTCCTGTTCCTGAAGCCCGGCTCAAAGGAATGGTTCATGCCCATGCTGCGCGAGACCTACCCCCACCTCGAGCAGGGCTACGCCAAGCTCTACCGCAAGACCTATGCTCCCGAGGAGTACACCCGGAACGTGCTCTCCATCGTGGACCGCGAGCGTCGCCGCTGGGGACTGCACCGCCGCGAGCGCGACCCCGCCCCCAAACCGGTCCGCGGCCAACTCGAGCTGAGCCCGGCGCAGGCCCCTCCGCTTCGCCCACGCCGGCCCGCGTCAGCCTCGCCGCAGCAGACCGGTCAGTTGGAGCTTGCCCTCACGGCATAGGAGCGTCGACTCGCTACTGCTGAAACCGGTACGTCATTCAGCCAATCGACCTTGCCAACCGGCAAAACGTCGGAAATGAACGGAAAATTCAAAATTTCTGCTGCGCCACCCACAACAACGAAAAGCACGACAACCCGTCCTACCCTGCCGCAGGTGGCCCCGCCGTCCTCTTAGCAAGGACTGAGCCTCCGCTTCTACCGGGAGTAGCGGAAGCCGTCACCCGACCGGTCGCAGTTCAGCCGCCGGCTCAGGTGCAGTCCTTCCAGCACGAACTCCGCCGCCGCCGCGACCACCTCCGGCCGCTCGTCTCCCTCGGTTAGCCTCGCCACTGCCGCGCTCAGACCCTCGATGGCCGAGACCATCTCCGGGTAGTCCGAAGCCGGTCGGTCGCTGCCGGTAAGGGCAATCTGGCCCATGTCGAAGGCCATGACCACGTCTTCCAGGACTTCAAGGTCGAAGTAGCTGCCGAAGATCCGCAGCAACGAGCGGCGGGTCAGCTCATCCGTTACCCGCGACTCCCGCCCTTCTTCGAAGGTCTCCAGCTCAATCTTGCCCGCGAACGATGCCACGATGAACGACAGGTCGCTGACCCTTGGGCATGCCCATTCCTCATCGTTGATGATGCTCCGGCGGACAGCGTTGGACAGCGCTGTTTCGAAGTTCGCGATGGAAACCCGGACGCTCACCCCCGACCGCTGGTTGATCTCGCTGCTGAGCCGTGCCTGCGCGGTGATCTCCGCCAGGATCCGCTTCATGTACTCCGGCACCACCAGCTTGTCCTCGTCGGGGAACCGGTTGCGCTCCTGCTCCATGATTGCGATTTCGTCACGGGGGTCGCGCGGATAGTGCGTGTGTATCTGGGAGCCGTACCGGTCCTTCAGCGGTGTTACAATGCGACCGCGGTTCGTGTAGTCCTCCGGGTTGGCCGTCGACACCACGTACACGTCCAGCGGCAGCCGAATGCGATACCCCTTGATCTGCACATCCCGCTCTTCCATCAGGTTAAACAGGCCAACTTGTATGCGCTCCGCCAGGTCCGGCAGTTCGTTGATGCAGAAGATGCCACGGTTGGTCCGCGGCACCAGCCCGTAGTGGATCACCAGCTCGTCGGAGAGGTAGTGGCCCTCCGCCACCTTGATCGGGTCGATCTCGCCAATCAGGTCCGCGATGGAAATGTCGGGAGTGGCCAACTTCTCCGAGTACCGCTCTTCCCGCGGCAGCCACTCGATGGGCGTGTGGTCGCCTTCCTCGGCCACCCGGTCCCGGCAGGCCTGGCAGATGGGTTGATACGGATTGTCGTTGATCTCGCAGCCGGCGATCTTCGGAATGTATTCGTCCAGCAGATTCACCATGGCCCGGATCAGCCGCGACTTGGCCTGCCCCCTCTCCCCGAGCAGGATCACGTCCTGCCCAGCGAGAATGGCGTTCTCCAGCTGCGGGATCACGGAGTCCTCGAACCCGATGATGCCGGGAAACACGATTTCCTCGGCCCGAATCCGGGCAATCAGGTTGTTTCGTATCTCCTCACGGACCGGGCGAACTTCGTATCCGCTGTTACGCAAGTCGTCGATGGTTCGCAGGGCACTGTAGTCGTTCATCAGCTGAGGCTCCATTCCGGTTTGCAAATGCTGATCCCGGCATCGCGGTCCCTCTGGCAAGGGCCACCCCAAAGGTTGTACAAACTTACCACAACTTACCCTATAATTGAACGCAGCGGCGGAACAGAGAGGGATTCGGCATGTTTATGCGATTAGCGGTTCCACTCCTGCTATTCTTCGCGCCCCGCTTCCTGCCTCACATACTGCGGTTCGCCAGGCTGGTGTGGCGCCTCAGCTTCGACCGGAGGGTGCCGCTGTTGCTGCGGATGCTCCTGCCGGCGGCGATCCTGTACGCAGTTTCGCCCTTCGACCTCGTGCCTGACCGGGTGCCCATCCTCGGACGCTTCGACGACTTGATCTTCCTCACCTTCGCCCTTCTGCTCCTCGTTAAGCTCTCCCCAAAGGAAGTGGTCGACGAGCACAACGGCGTTGCCCCATCCTCGAACCGTCCCGAGGAAAAGGACCCGAACAAGGTGGTCGACGGCACCGGTCGCGTCATTGACGACGAATAGACGCTCGCCCATGCCGTCAGATTTACTTCCCAGGGGGTGGTCCAATCGCCACTGAGAGCCCGATTGATGCCTCCTCCTCACAGAAAAACGATCATTGCCTGGTTCCGACCCCCGGCATGGGCCTCTATATCCATGTCCCCTTCTGCAAGACCAAGTGCCCCTACTGCGACTTCAACACCTACCAGGGCATCGAGTCGCAGATGGGCAGCTTCCTCGAAGCGGTTACCGCCGAGCTCGGGTTGTGGGGGCAGGTCCTCGGCAGACCTATCGTACGGACCGTCTTCTTCGGTGGCGGCACCCCGTCCTACCTGCCCGAAGGTGACATCGCAGCAATCCTCGCCGCCGCCGGCGGCGCCTTCGCCATCGACTCCGACGCTGAGGTAACCATCGAGGCCAACCCCGGCGACCTGGACGCCAAGGCCTGCGAGGGGCTGCTGCGCCAGGGTGTTAACCGTCTCAGCATCGGCGTGCAGAGCCTGGACAACGGCCTGCTGCAACTCCTTGGACGACGCCATACCTCCGACGGAGCCATCGAAGCCTTCAGGGCGGCCCGCTCCGCCGGTTTCGACAACGTCAACCTGGACCTGATGTACGGTCTGCCCCAACAGGACCTGGCCCAATGGCAGGACACCATCAAGGGGCTGGCCGCGCTGGAGCCGCAGCACATCTCCCTCTACGCGCTGACGCTGGAGGAAGGAACGCCCATGAAGCAGTGGGCGGACCAGGGCAAAATCCCCGAACCCGACCCCGACCTCGCCGCCGATATGTACGCCATGGCCCGCCGGCTCTTGGCAGAAGACGGCTACCGGCACTACGAGATTTCCAACTGGGCGCGCCCCGGTATGGAGTCGCGACACAACCTCATCTACTGGCGCAATGAGCCCTACCTTGGCGTGGGCCCGGGAGCCCACTCCCGCATCGGCGCATACCGGTTCTGGACCGTCCTGGCTCCCCGCGACTACGCTGCCCGCGCCACCCAATGGCGGCAGGACTCCCCAGTGCCCTGGCGCTGCTTCACCGAGATGGAACTGGGCGAGGCAAAAACGGTTGACGGTTGGGAGCACATCGACGTCGGCATCGCATGTTCCGAGACCATGTTCTTGGGACTGCGGCTGCTCGACGGGCTGGATCTGTCGCGAGCATCAGTCGCCGTCGGCGAGGACCTGGCCAACCGCTACCGCTCCGAGATCGACGAACTACTCACCCTCGGCCTGTTGCGTCGCGAAGGAGATACTGTCCGCCTGGACGAGGCCGCCTACCTCATCGCCAACCAGGCCTTCACCCGCTTCCTGTGATGGCCGGATGTCGGCGTGGTATTCTAGTCCCCCGATGAAACGTCGTTGAGCTGCCGGGAGCCCCGATGTTCCCACCCGCGCAGCAACGTCGGCGTGTAGGGACAGGAAGAGCTGCGATGTACGTAATCGGCACTGCGGGACACGTTGACCACGGCAAGTCGACGCTGGTCAAGGCGTTGACCGATATCGATCCCGACCGTCTCCCTGAAGAGAAGGAACGGGAGATGACGGTCGACCTTGGCTTCGCCTGGATGACCCTTCCCAGCGGCCGCGAGGTCAGCATTGTCGACGTTCCCGGTCACGAACGCTTCATCAAGAACATGCTGGCCGGCGTCGGAGGAATCGACCTCGCCCTGCTCATCGTGGCCGCCGACGAAAGCGTCATGCCACAGACCCGCGAGCACCTGGCGATTCTCGACATCCTGCAGGTCACCCGCGGTCTGATCGTGGTCACCAAGACCGACCTCGTCGACCCGGAACTGGTCGAACTGGTAATGGCCGAGGTGGAAGACGTCCTCGCCGGCACATCCTTCGAAGGCTGCCCGATGGTGGGCGTGTCGGCCTACACTGGCGACGGGCTGGGCGATCTGCGCGGCATGATCGACGTGATCCTCGACGACACGGAAGCCAGGCGCGACCTTGGTAGACCACGCTTGCCCATCGACCGTTGCTTCACCATTGCCGGCTTCGGCACAGTGGTCACCGGCACCCTTATCGACGGGTCCCTTGCCGTCGGCCAGGAAATCGAGCTGGCCGGATCGCAGCAGCGCGCCAGGATTCGCGGACTGCAGAGCCACAAGACCCGTGTAACCAGCGCCGAGCCGGGCGTCCGCCTGGCCGTGAACCTGTCAGGCATCTCCCGCGACGACATCCAGCGTGGCGAAATCCTCACTTCCCCAGGTTGGCTGCGCCCTGCCAACCGGCTGGACGCCCGCATGAGAATGGTGAACGACGCCCCTCACGCGCTCAAGCACAACGAGGGAATCACCTTCCACCTTTTCACCGGCGAATCGCCGGGCCGTACGCGACTGCTCGACGCCGAGCAACTGGATCCCGGCGCCGAGGGCTGGGTTCAGATACTGCTCTCTGATAGGCTGCCGGTCGTCAAGGGCGACTACTTCGTGGTCCGCTCTGCCGACAGCACCCTGGGCGGCGGACAGGTGGTCGACCCAAATCCGCGCCGGCGACACCGCCGCTTCGACCCTGACGTTGCCGAACGCCTGATGCTCCTGGACGAGGGCGCCAGCGAGGACGTTATCGTCAGTGTTGCCGAGCAATGGGGACCCTGTACGCTGACCGACCTCTCCCGCCGCGCTAACCTGCCCCGCGAGGAAGCGTTGCAACGAGCCGCAGACCTGGCCGACGAAGGCGATTTGGTCGCCTTGGGAGACCTTGCCACCGACAACGACGCGGTGGTCTACTCGGCCCTGGGCTGGGGCACGGTCAAGGGCCGCCTGGCCACCGCCCTGCGCGCCTACCACGACCAGTTCCCGCTCCGCAAGGGCGCTCCGGCGCAGGAGATCCGCAGCCGGCTTGGGCTGTCGCAGCCCGTATACCTGCGGGCGCTGGCGCTGTTGACCCACGAGGGTTTCGTGGTTGAGGACGGTCAGGCCGTTCGTCTGCCCGGCCACGAGGTCACCTTTTCGACCCGCGTGGAGCAGCAGGTCGCCCGCTTCCTTGAATCCCTGCAACGCGACCCATACTCGCCTCCCACCGACAATCAGCCCGACTCCGAGGTCCTGGGAGCCCTGGTGGAGCAGGGCAAGGTGGTGCGCGTGGGCGACTCCGTGGTATTCGCCGCCGAGGTCTTCCGCGAGATGACCGAGCGCATCGTGCAGCACCTCCGTGAGCACGACAGCATCACCGTCGCCGAAGCCCGCACCCTGTTCGACACCAGCCGCAAGTACATCCTGCCGCTGCTGGAACGCATGGACCAGGAGCAGATTACCCGCCGTTCCGGCGACGAGCGCGTGCTGCGTTAGCTCGACTGGACAGTAAGTCCGGAAGCTCTTCCGGTGCCGTCCTCGGCCGGACTACGGTTCCCCGATGTAATCCAGGAAATCCTCATAGGTCGAGAACTTCGCGACGGTGTTCAGGAACTCCCCCAGTGTTTCACTGCGCTCGCGCAGGCCGCGCAACTGCCCTTCAATGGGGCTGACAGAGGCAGCGCTGGTGGCGTAGGAGCCGTAGAAGGCGAAGTAGGCCTGATTGATCTTCCGTATCCGATAGCCTCGTTCCAAGAGCTCCAGCCGCCGCTCTTCCATGTAGCTCTCGGCCTCGGCGGTGCGGCCCTCGGCCAGCAGTCCCTCGGTCTCCTGCCTTGTCTCTCGCATGTGCGAATTAAAGTCGAAGGCATTGGGGTCCCTTTCCGCCGGAGGAATAGGGGGCTTGCGGTCAAACTTGATGCCCGTCATAGCCTCGTAGGCCCGGTCGCCGATCTCCCATCCGCCGAGAGTGGCCGCCGTTTCGTTGAGCGTGGTCATTTCGGGGTTGTCCCAGAAGTGCTGGCCCAGCGGATGGAAGAAGAACCAGTTGTGCAGCCACTCGTGGGCGACCGTGGTGAGGGCGTGGTGCAGGCTTCCTCCCGATGACACCACGGACGGAAAGGTTCCGATGCCCCCCGTGTCCACGACGATGGCCGACAGGTCTCGCTCCCTTAGCGTCAGTTCCTCCAGCGCTTCCCGGTCGTCCGGTCTGATGCCGTGCCGCAGCAGCGTGTTCTCCAGCCGGAAGATGCGGTCGCGTGGCGAAGTCACCAGCAGCGAGGGCGAATGGCTCAGCACGGTGTCCACCGGCGGCAGAATCGCTCCTACCCGCGAAGCGAACCCTTCGGCAACCAGTACGTCGCTTATTTCCCGCTCTACGGTCTGTTCGACAATGGGACGGACGCTGTCCTGCTGCTCATGTATCTCGTCGAGTCTATGCCGGATACTGTCTGCTTCCTCTGAACCGTCGTCGACGGTGAGAAGCTGCCCCTCCACCCGCCGCTCTTCCGCCCCTAGGTCAAAGAACTCTTCTGCCAGAAATATGCGTTCCTCTCGAGGTGGAGGAGAGTTCCATGGAACAAGTGCCGCCAGCTCGTGATACCACTTGTCGAAGACGTTTCCGGCTTCCCAAGCCAGCAGGTTGAAGCGATAAGACGCTACTGCGACCTCCGTCTCCGTCGGGCGATAGTCCCGCCCGGACCAAAGCAAGAGTGCCGCCAGCGCGATCAGGGCCAGGCATCGGATGAAACCCTGAAAGGCAGCCCTGAGGTAAATCGCGATCAATGCGCGGTAGTCGGGATGGGCGGTGTTCATACTCGCCCTCTATAGAGGAGTATCCACCCGCTATACGACCGGGTCCGGCTTTTCGATGCAGAGCAGCCCTGCAAAGAGAGCCCCGGTTCCGTCTGCCTACGCCAGCACCCTGTACTTGTAGCTCGACTCCATCAGGTCGCCTTCGTCGAAGCGGCTGAATCGTAGCGGCGAAATGTCTATGGTCGACGACGCCCCCTCGGCGATAAGCTCGGCCATAGTCAACCCGATCATCGGCGACAGCTTGAACCCGTGTCCGCTGAAGCCCACCGCGCAGTACAGTCCCTCCACTCCCGGCGCCTCGTCAAGTATCGGGTGCCAGTCCGGCGTGGTGGTGAACAGCCCTGCCCAGCCGCCGCGGAAGTAGGAGTCCGACATCGCCGGAATGCGACGCGCCAGCTTCTCCTTGGCCACGGCCATGTCGTCCAGCCCCGACAGTTGATTGTAGGTCTCCACGTCGGCTTCCTCGTCGTCGCCGAATCCCATCAGCGTCATCCGCGGCCCGTCAGGTCGGAAGGAGAAGGACTGGGCAATGTCGCCGACCGCCGGGTGCAGGGGCAGCTTGTCCACCGGCCGTGCCAGCGACGCCACCTGGTGCCGCACGGTCACCAGCGGAACGTCCACACCGACCCTCGCCAGTCCCGCCTTCGACCAGGGCCCGGCGGCCACCACCACTGCCGGCGTCTCGATGCGGCCCTGCGGCGTGTTAACCGCGCGGACCTGCCCTCCAACGATCTCAATGCCCGTGGACTCAAGTCCCAGGTTGATCTCGGCCCCCAATGTCCGGGCGGCATTGGCGTATGACGACGTCACCAGGTACGGGTCTGCGTAGCCCGACTGCGGTTCCCAGCCCATGGCCTCGTCTTCCGACACCGACACCATCGGCGCGATGTCCTGAAGGTCGGCGGCCGTTACGACCATGGTGTCTATACCGAGGCCCACCTGCATGGCGCAGTTGTGCTCCAGCCCGGGGCGGTCGTCTTCCTTGACCACCACCAGGTAGCCCGTCTCGGTGAATCCCGACGGCCCGCCGACCACTTCCTCGAAGTTGGAAAAAACCTGCAGGCTCTCCCACGCCATCGTGGCCGTCACCGGGTTTGAGTAATGCATCCGGCAGATGGATTGGCTGCGGCCCGTGGAGCCGCCGTTGAGAATGTCCTTCTCCAGCAACACGGTGTTGGTGATACCCATCTGCGCCAGGTTAAAGAGGATGCTGCATCCCATAACTCCACCACCGATTACCACCACGTCTGCCGTCGTCCGCATTCCCCGTCGCCTCCCGCTGGGTTTACCGAAGGGCGTTGCCGTGCGTAAACTTACCCGCACTTCATCTGCGTTGGCAAGTCTGCGACTATTGCCAAAGTGACCGGGCAATCCCGTTGACACTTCTTTTTCGAAGGAGTACATTGGCGATGTGAATAGTAATCGGCCCGTAGCATTCTGTTCTTGTACCTGTCCGCCTACATAGGTGGGGGTATTCTGCTGCATTAGCCGAAAACCATAGTCAGACCTGATCGCCCGCCGATTTAGACACGAGTCGGCGGGTTTTTCTTTTGTCATTCTTAAACCTTAATGGTCCGGAGGAAATCTTGAGTACCCAGAGCTCTAGCCAGCGCACCCTAGAGGACATCCATCACGACAGCCTGGATCTTGCCAGGTCGTCAGAGGCTATCATTCCATTTATGGACGAGGAGGTTGTGCGGCTGGAGGAGGGGTCAGCCGCATTTACGTCCGGGGAGATGGACAACACGGTGTTCACTCCCTTCCGCCTGCGACAGGGCGTGTACGGACAGCGCCAGGCCGACGTCCAGATGATCCGCATCAAAATCCCCGGCGGCATCCTCACCCCGGAAGCCATGGAAGGAATGGGCGAGGTGGCCGACCACTACGCCCCGCTGGGCAAGGGTCATATCACCACCCGCGAAAACGTTCAGTTCCACCACATCCCGCTGTCAGAATGCCCCGAAGTGCTGCGGCTGCTGGGCGGTGTGGGCCTGACCACCCGCGAGGCCTGCGGCAACACCGTCCGCAACGTCGTCGGCTCCCCTTATGCCGGCGTTGATCCCGAAGAAGTGTTCGACCCCACGCCCTACCTGGCGGCCTACGTCCGCTTCGGCGTCCGCCACCCCATAACCCAGGGCTTCCCGCGCAAGTTTAAGTCCGCCTTCACCGGCACCGACGCCCGCGACCACGTCTCCGCCGCCATCCAGGACCTGACCTACGTGTCGCAGGTCCGCATGGTGAACGGGAAGGAAGAACGCGGCTTCAAGGTGTTCTGTGGCGGCGGCACCTCCATCATGCCCCGCCTGGCCAAGCCGCTCTACGAGTTCGTCTCCACCGACGACTACCTGCGTGTGGCCCTCGCCATCTGGACGGTGTTCAACAACGCTGACATGCTCCGCAAGAACCGCATGATGGCCCGCCTCAAGGTGCTCATCGACCGCATCGGCCTCGATGAGTTCCGCACCATGGTGAACGCCGAGCTGGAAAACATAGGCCCCATCGACCCGACACCCTACATGAAGATTGACGAACTCTTGCGAGAGACCCCGCCCGCCGCGCCCGCCCCCAACGGCGTGGGCGCGTCCGAGGGGTTCCTCAAGTGGCGCGAGACCAACGTGGAGCGCCAGAGGCAGGACGGCTACTACTCCGTCATGGTCAAGCCCGAGCTTGGCAACCTCGACGGCCCGCAGTTCCGCGCCATCGCCGACATCATGCGCCGCTACACTGGCGGTCGCGCCCGCGCTACACAGGAACAGAACCTTGTGCTGCGTTTCATACCCGATAGCTACCTACACAACGTGTGGGAGGAACTGGACCGCATCGGCCTCGCCGAATCGGACGCCCGCGCCATCACCAACGTGGTGTCCTGCCCCGGCACCGACAGCTGCAAGCTGGGCATCACCTCATCCATGGGCCTAGCCAAGGCCCTGCGGGACGAGATGGACAACTGGAAGGGTGACCTGTTGGACGACCAGGGCGTGAAGGATATCCGCATCAAGATGTCCGGCTGCCCCAATGGGTGCGGCCTGCACCACATTGCCAACATCGGCTTCCATGGCGCCGCGCTCAAGGGCCCCGACGGCCAGCAGTTGCCCGCCTACGAGCTGTTCCTCGGTGGCAACTACGGCGACAACCGCGTCGAGGATTCCCGCATCGGCACCCGCATCCCGCGGGTCAAGGTGCCGGCCAAGGCCGCGCCTGGTGTGCTGAAAACCATCGTCACCTACTATAGAAACAACCGCACCGACGACTCGGAGAAGTTCAACCAGTTCCTGGAACGAGTGGGAATGGAAGAGTTGACCGAGGTGGCCATTGCCGCCGAAAAGTCGGCACAGGAAGCGGCTCCCGGCTCCGATATGTACGTCGACTGGGAGCGAACCAACATCTATAAGCTGGAGCGTGGCGAAGGCGAATGCGCCGTCTAGTCTCCGCACTTCCTGCGATCTGAACCCGCTATTGGCGAAACAAAGCAGTCCGTTTGACCTGAACATGCGGAAGGATAAGCGGACTGTCTTCATCTATACTCGAGACCAACGGGAGAAGTCTTGCCCGCATCGCTCAACGGAAAGACCATCGCTTATGTCGAAGCCCGATTCCAATCTGAAATGGGGGGCCTCATCCAGCGACATGGAGGCGTGCCCTACGCCGCGCCGGTGCTGCAGGAAATCTACGCAACCGACACTCCCGAGGTCGCCGCGCTCATAGACGAAGTCTGCGGTGGCCGCATCGACATCGCCATCCTCCAGACCGGGGTGGGCACCCGAGCCCTGTTCGAAGCGGCCGAAGCCCAGGGACGGCTTCCCGCTCTGCTGGCCGCCCTGGACGGGATGACGGTTCTCGCCCGAAGCCCCAAGCCGGCGGCGGTGCTTCGCCGCAACAAGGTCCGCATTGACCTGATGCCTCCGGAGCCTTTCACCTCGGAGGACATGATTGAGTCGTTCCGCGGCATCGACTTCGACGGGCGCTCCGTGGCCGTACAGGCCTACGGCGGCCCCAACAGCCTGCTGATGCGGACGCTGCGGGACTGGGGCGCCGAGGTGCGAGAAACCTCTCTATACTCCTGGGGGCTACCCGAGGACATCTCGCCGGTGGTGGGCATGATGGACCGGCTGGAGTCCGGGGAAATCTCGGCCGTCGCCTTCACCAGCCAGCCCCAGGTCCCCAACCTGCTGTCCATTGCCGCCAATGCCGGGCGGGAAGACGAGCTGCGCCGCTGCCTGAATTCCGACGGGGTGCTGGTTGCCTCCGTCGGGCCGGTATGCACCCGCCGGATCCTGGAGAACGACCTGAAGGTGGACGTGGAGCCCGAACACCCCCACATGGGCAACCTCGTGCTGGCCCTTGCGGAGCGCCTCGACACAGGGCAGAGGGAAGGCTGAACCTACGACGCTGCGGGAAGTGACTCGAAAAGCCAAAGGCCAGGCGAATTGCCTAGCCTTTCCTTTTGCATTTGCGACCGTCGGCGCGGTGCCTAGCAATCTCCCGGGTCGATTGTCCGGCCGCGCCACATTTTCGGTGCCCTCTTGCCCCCGGCGCCGTTGCTCGTACCGCCCCCGGACCGCGGGGCCTTGTAGTACACGACGTAGCCCGCCACCAGCAATGCCGCGCCAAGCAGGAACAGTGGCAATCCCCCTACGAACATGCTCACCAGCAGCAGTATTAATCCCGCCCCGAGCAAATACTTGTAGTTGAGGGTCAGGGAACGCGCCCGCGTCCTGCGCGGCGGGCGACTCGGGCCGGTGCGACGCTCCGGTGGCGGAGCTGCCGGTCCGGAAGGGGGTTCTTCCGTCTGAGATTCACCCGCGTTCTTGAGTATTTCTTCGATTTCTTTCTCGTATCGCTGGGTCATCTTCGCTTACCGACAGGATGAATAATTCCATTTTACCCCATCGCGACAACGAATAGGAGCGGGTTTTACTCCCGCCCCAAGGCAATCGCGTCTTAAACGCCGGAGCCTTATAACCCATCATTCCCGCGCAGGCGGGAATCCAAACCCCCGTCTACCCTCGCACCCAGAACCCAAGGAAGCACTGTCATTCCCACCTCCCTGCCATTCCGGCCCAATTTGTGTGCTGGAAATAAGACTCGATTGCCCTGACTCCCGCCCCGATCTGTTTGCCTCATAGCGGAACAGGCTCGTCTAGCCGAAGCGCCCGGTGATGTACGCCTCCGTCCGCTCTTCCCTCGGGTTGGTGAAGATGCGGCCGCTCTCGTCGTACTCCACCAGGAATCCACCGATGTTGCGCTCGTCGCTCAGCATGAAGGCCGTGTTGTGTGACACCCGGGCCGCCTGCTGCATGTTGTGGGTGACGATGATGATGGAGTACTCCTCGCACAGTTCCTGCATCAGCTGCTCGATAGCCAGCGTGGCTATGGGGTCCAGCGCCGAGCAGGGCTCGTCCATCAGGATGACGCTCGGCTCCACCGCTAGCGCCCGCGCGATGCATAACCGCTGCTGCTGCCCGCCCGACAGTGCCAGTGCGCTTCCCTTCAGCCGGTCCTTCACCTCGTCCCACAACGCCGCGCTACGCAGCGACCGCTCCACCAGCTCGTCCATGTTGCCGCGAAAGCCGTTGATTTTCGGCCCGAAGGCCACGTTATCGTAAATGGACTTGGGGAAGGGGTTGGGACGCTGGAACACCATCCCGATGAGATATCGTATCTCTGTGGGGTCCACTCCGGAGTCGTAGATGTTCCGCCCTTCAAATATAACCTGCCCGGTGGTCGACGCTGTCGGCACCAGGTCGTTCATGCGGTTGAAGCTGCGAAGCAGCGTGCTCTTGCCGCAGCCCGAGGGGCCGATTATGGCAGTGATCTTGTGGTTGGGCACGTCCATGGTCACATCGGCAACCGCTGGCTTGCCGGCATAGTAGACGCAGAGGTCTTCCGTCCGGATGATGGTGCTCGTTTCTGTTGCTTCCACCATGCTATCCTTCCAACCTGTTTTGGAACTTGTTTCTCAGGAAAACCGCCAGCGCGTTCATTGCCAGCAACACCACCAGCAGCACGATGATGCCCGCCGCCGCCGCTTCATGGAATCCCTCCTCGGGCTTCTTGACCCATTCGTAAATCTGGAGGGGCAGCACGGTGAACCGGCTCAACGGCCCGTCGGGGGAGAAAGACGCGAAGGCCACCCCCGACACGATAAGCAACGGTGCGGCCTCGCCGATGGCCCGGCTCACCGCCAGGATGACGCCGGTGAGGATGCCCGGGAAAGCCTGGGGTAGCACCAGGTGCCGCACTACCTGCCAACGGGTCGCTCCCAGGCCGAAACCGCCCTCCCGCAGCGAGCTGGGCACGGCGCGGATTGCCTCGCTGGAGGCCACTATGATGATGGGCAGCACCAGCAGCGCCAGCGTGAACCCGCCGGCCAGAACGCTGCGCCCCAGCTCCATCATTCGCACAAATATCTCCACTCCCA
Source organism: Dehalococcoidia bacterium (assembly GCA_965261355.1). Taxonomy (GTDB): domain Bacteria; phylum Chloroflexota; class Dehalococcoidia; order Lucifugimonadales; family UBA3495; genus VXOI01. The sequence goes on from CBDHDK010000001.1 coordinate 17,742, forward strand.
AGAGACCGTATACGACGGACGGAACTCCCGCCAGGTTGGCGATGTTGATACGGGCAAGCTGGGCGAACTTGCTGCGCTGGGCGTACTCTTCCAGGTATACCGCAGACGCCACGCCCAGCACGAAGGACGTGATTCCTGTGATGCCCACCACGTATATGCTCCCCAGCAGGGCTGCCTTGATGCCCGCTTTTTCCGGCTTGTATGAAGACAAGGAGGTGATGAAGCTCCAGTCAATCCCGGCGTAACCCTTGGAGCCGAGATATATCAACAGAATCGCCAGCATTCCCAGGGATATGCACACGGCCATCAGGCACAGGCCGTAGAAAATCCTGCCCTTCATCTCCCGCCGCTGCTTCAGGCGGGCAAACTCACTTTGAGTTATCAGCGCCACTACTCGTACTCTTCTCGGAACCGGCGCACCACGTACTGGCTGAGCAAGTTCATCATCAGCGTTATGGCGAAGAGCAACATCCCGACGGCGAATATCGTCTCGTGTTCCAGGGTCCCGGTGGGGGTGTCTCCCGTGCTCACCGTCGCGATGTAGGCTGTCATGGTCTGGATGGCAACAAAGGGATTGAAGGTAAAGTTGGCGATATTGCCAGCGGCGATGGTCACTATCATCGTCTCGCCGATGGCCCGGGAGACTGCCAGGATAAAGGCCGCTACGATGCCCGAAAAGGCCGCCGGCACCACCACCTTGGTGGACACTTCCAGCTTGGTCGCACCCAGCGCATAGGCCCCCTCTCGCAGCGAGCGCGGCACCGCCCGCATGGCGTCCTCTGAAAGAGAGGCCACCATTGGCAGGATCATCATACCCATCACGATGGAAGCGCTCATGGCGTTGAAGACTAAGATGTCTCCCCATATTGCCTGCAGGATGGGAGTAACGAACAGCAGGGCGAAGTAACCGTAAACCACCGTCGGGATGCCCGCCAGCACCTCCAGCACTGGCTTCACCACCCGCCGCACCCGCTCCGGCGCGTACTCGCTTAGGAAGATGGCGCTGAGCAGTCCCAGCGGAAGCGCTACGCACATTGACAGGATGGCTATGAGGAACGTTGCGGAAACCAGCGCCAGCACGCCGAAGTGCTTCGAGGCGAATAGCGGCGTCCACCGGGTGCCGGTGATGAATTCTATGAAGGAGACTTCGCCGAAGAACTGGAGGGCCTGGAAGAGGAGGACGAATACGATGCCGGCGGTGGTGAGGACAGACACCATGGTGCATAAGACCATGATGACCGTAATGATCCGTTCGGGGAGTACCTTGCGCCAGCTGGCCCTCAGGGCCCGCCCGCTCTGGCTGCCAGCAAGTTCGCTCAAGGAATGTCCACTAGCCACCGTTGAGCCCTCTCCGGATCATCACTGGATTGGCTGTGCTCCGGGCAAGGAAAAACCGCCGAAAGGGGGTCATGGCAATGGCAAAAAAAATCGCTCCCCTGAGTCAGAGACCCGGCGAGCGGCATCGCAAAATACTTTGCTTTTCTCATACCGTGCGAAATTATATCTACAGCTTTGCAGTCAGCGCAAGGGGAAAATCAGAATCTCGGGCAAATTCGCTGTCTGGGAACCTGCACCCCTGTCACCTTGGGCCCAGGTGACCGCACCCGTCCCGCTGCAAGCTGTATACTGATGCTCTCGTCTTATTTCCTCATGTGAGACATTGGAGACCCCCTTGAGCCAGCAGCTGTACTTGAGCGTCGTCGACCAGTCGCCCGTGCGGTCGGGCGCCACGGCAGGCGAAGCGCTCCGTGAGACCATCGAATTGGCCGCCGCGGTGGAGGAGATGGGTTACCACCGCTACTGGCTGGCCGAACACCACAGCCTGCCCAACTTCGCTGGCACCAGCCCGGAGGTGCTCATCGGCCACGTCGCTGCCCGTACGAAGAAAATCCGCGTCGGCAGCGGCGGCGTAATGCTGTCCCACTACAGCGCCTTCAAGGTCGCCGAGAATTTCCGGATGCTGGAATCACTCCACCCAGGCCGCATCGACCTCGGCATCGGTCGCGCGCCAGGCAGCGACCAGATTACGGCAGCCGCGCTGTCTTTCCCGAACCATCCCAAGGAGATTCGCCACTTCCCTCGCCAGGTGGTGGACCTGCTGGGCTACCTACGCGGCGACATGGAGGATGGCCACATTTTCTCGCAGATCCAGGCCGGGCCCGAGCGGGAACCCGTAGCTGCTCCCGAAGTGTGGCTGCTGGGCTCACGCTACGAGAGCGCCTATATGGCGGCCCAGCTGGGGCTGCCCTTCGCCTACGCCCACTTCTTCGGCATCGCGGTGGAGGAAGGACCGGCCATCGCCGCCAACTACCGCGAGAACTTCAAGCCCTCGCAGTACCTGTCGGAGCCGAAGATCAACGTCGGCGTTCACGTCGTTTGCGCCGAGACCGAGGAGGAAGCGCAGCGGCTGGCCCAGCCGCGCAACTTGGCCCGCCTGCAAAACATCACCGGCCGCGCCAAAGGCGTCCCCTCGATGGAGGAGGCGCTCGCCTACCAGTACACGCCCGACGAACGGCGCTTCGTCCAGCAGTACGCCCAGGTCTGCGCTGACGGCGACCCGCAACAGGTCAAGGAGCAGTTGGACGACATCGCGGAGATGTACCAGACCAACGACCTGAGCATAGTCACGATAACCCACGACTACGCAGACCGTCGCCGCAGCTACGAGCTGGTGGCGGGGGTCTGCGGCCACCCGGGCGAATCGTCAGAGCGGCAATAGACCGCCCCTGCTTTTGACCACAGTCTTACGGCGCCATCGCGGTGATGGTCTGGCGGTGCGACTCCCTGTTGTCCCCGATGGCGAAGGGAGCGACCACCGGCAGCTGCAGCCCAGCGGCGCGTCGGCGCTCCAGGGCCCCGCGGCACTCTTCCGGCGTTCCCACCACCGCGAGCTGGTCCTGCATCTCCTGCGTAATCGCCTCCGATGCGCGGGCCATGTCCCCAGCCGCGAGGGCTTCCGCCGCCTCGGTCATCTCGTCGCCGAACCCTGTCTCCACGAAGAAATTGCGGTAGAAGGTGTTGCTGGCATAGCGCGCCACCTGTCCCCGCAGCGAGGACCGCACCGCCTCTTCGTCGCCACCGCAAGCCACGCGAACGTAGCCGGCAATGTCGACCTCCGACGGATCGCGGCCAACCCTCTCCGCGCCGTGCTTCACGCGCTCCACCGCCTCCCTGATGAAGCTTTCCGCCGTCCAGTTCATTAGCACGCCGTCGGCCATCTCTCCGGCCAGCTCCAGCATCTGCGGCCCCAGCGCGGCGATGTAGATGGGCACCCGTTCCGTGGGGGCGGCTCCTCCCAGCGAAGCCGAGGCGATGTTGAAGTGCCGCCCCTCCGTGGCCACCGTGTCGCCCGATAGCAGCCCTTGCACGATGCTGATTGTCTCCCTCAAGCGCGCCATCGGCTGACGAAACGGCACCCCGTCCCGTCCCTCCACCGTGGGTCGGTGCCCCACTCCCAGGCCCAGGATAAAGCGGTCGCCGGAGACAGCGGCCATGCCTGCCGCGCCCATGGCCGTATTCGTGGCGGTGCGGGCGTATATGGGCAGGATGCCCGTGCCCAGCCGAACGCGCTCGGTTTTCAGGGCAATGGCCGCCAGGGCGGTCAGCGAGTCGCGTCCGCCGCCTTCCGGCACCCAGACAGTCTCATACCCCAGGTCCTCAGCCAGCCTCCCCAGTTCCTGGAAGTCCTGCGGGGTCAGCGAGGGATCATTCTCGAATCTCACTCCGTATCGGGCCATGACGCTTCAGTCCTCTGGTGAAATTGTTGGCTCTTCCCGGATTGGGGGGCTCACACCCAACTAAATTTGCAGTTGCAGGTTTGTCAGGCTGGTCTCGGGAGAGCGTTTTGAGAGGTTCATCATCTCAATGCCCACGACCTGTTCAGCTTCGTTATAGTCCAGCACTATGCCAGGCGCGACTTCTTCTGACTCAATGATGGGAGACTCGTCGAGCCGCAAATATAGGGCGTCCGATTCCTTGTCTATGCTGAGCTTCATAGTGTCCCTCTCATTTCCCGGTCGAAGAAGGCGCTGACCACCCTCCATGGCGAAACCTTGGTGTTGACTGCTGCCCTCAGTATCCGATTTCCTCTCTCCGCTACTACTCGAAAAAACCGCTCAATCTCCGGATCATCCGGGTCTGGCGTCCTGAGTGCAGGCTCTTTGACTGTTCGCTCCACCCATTCCCTCTGAAGTCCGCGCTCCCGCAGCGCAGTTTCTGCGTGTCGGGTCCACTCCAGACCGATTGGCGAGTCCTCCATGCCTTGCGGCCTCTCTACACTCCCATCTGCGACGCCAGGTCGCGGAAGTCGGAGGCCACGATGTCGAATGACGGGTCGGGCGTCGGGTCCGGCTTGCGGTCCGGGCCGAACTCCATCGGCCTCGGCACGAAGGCAGTCTTCAGCCCCTGCTCTCCCGCCGCCCGCAGGTCGTTCTGGTGCGCCGCCACCATCATCACCTGCTCTCGCCTTAGTCCCAGCAGCTCCACCCCGGTCAGGTACGTCTTCGGGTCGGGCTTGTAGGCCTGCGCCAGTTCCGCGCCAAGGATGACGTCCCACGGCAGCCCGGCGTATTTGGCCATGTTGGTCATGAGCGCCACGTTCCCGTTTGACATGGTGCCGATGATGTATTTGGCCTTGAGACGGGACAGGCCGGCGGGGGAGTCCGGCCACGGGTCCAGGCGGTGCCAGGCCATGGTGAACTCGTCGATGGCGTGTTCGCCCACGTCGTTGATTCCGAACTCGCCCAGCAACTCCACCAGCCCCATCCGGTGCAGCACGTCCAGCTTCGTCCAGAGAATCTCTCCGGTGCGCACCTTGTTCATATACGGCTGGTACTTGCTCCGCCAGCCGTCGGCGAAGGAGGCCCAGTCGGCCTCGATTCCGTGGCGTTCGCCGAACGCAGCACCCTGCTTCGTGATCGAGCTGCGCCAGTCCACCACCGTGCCGAATACGTCAAAGACCAACGCTTTTACGTCGTCCACTTCCATACTCCTAGCTACATGAATCTAGTACTACAACGACGAGTTATTTGGTAGGATGGCTGGACAGATGATGTTGGGTGGTTTGGGTGATGGATGCGGCGAGCTTCGAGCGGGTCTACGACAGCCTTCAGGAATTCCAGGCCTTCTTTGCGGCCTCCTTCGGCCGCAAGCAGTGGCGGGAGCACAGCGGGAATTACCTTCAGGCGCTGCTGGTGCAGGACCAGGAGCGGCGCAACGCCGAGAATCTCTCGGAATCGGTGGGCATCTCAGCCCGGGCGATGCAGCGCTTTCTCACCGAGGCCCGGTGGTCCGATGAGACAGTCATAGGGCGGTTGCAGGAATACTTGGCCCCCAGGCTGGGACACCCGGAGGCGGTGTGGGTGTTCGATGGCAGCGACTTCCCCAAGCAGGGCAGGAAATCGGCGGGAGTGGCCCGGCAGTACTGCGGCAGGCTGGGCAAGGTGGCCAACTGCCAGGGTGGGATGTTCCTGGCCTACGTCAGCCCGCTGGGCCGGGCGTTGGTGGACAAGCGGCTGTATCTGCCCAAGAGTTGGACCTCCGACCAGGACCGGTGTGCTGCGGCGGGTGTGCCGGAGGACCGGCGGAACTACCGGTCAAAGACGGAGTTGGCCCTGGAGATGCTGGAGCGGGTACTGGAACTGGGCTACCTCAGGGCCGAGTGGGTTGCCGGAGACGACGCCTTCGGGATGTCGCCGACCTTCCGGGAGGGACTGGCGGCCCTGGGGATGCGCTACGTGTTGGACGTTCCGGGCGGCACCACGGTCTGGCCATTGGACCCGGCTTGGACCAGTACGGAATATCCAGGGTTCGGGCGCCCCCGCAAACCCAAGCTGCGGGCTGGGCAGCGCCGGACCATGGAGCAGCGCGGTGATGAACTGCCGGATGCGGCTTGGCGGGAGATAACGGTGGCCCAGGGAAGCCAGGGGCCGCGCACCTACCGGTTCAGTGCCCAGCGGGTGCGGGCCACCAAGAGGCGCAAGCCCGGCGAGGAGCTGTGGGCCGTCTGGCGCCGGAACCTGGACGGCAGCGAGCCTCGCTACTACCTGTCCAACGCTCCTGAGGACACAACCTTGGAGACTCTGGCCTACGTGGGTGGGTCCAGGTGGCGCATTGAAACGGAGTTCGAGACTGAGAAGGGCGACGTGGGGCTGGACGAATACGAGACCCGGAGTTGGGCAGGCTGGCATCACCACATAGCCATGTGCCTGCTGGGCGGAGCGTTCCTGCTGGACCTGCAGCAGGATTGGGGGGAAAAAGATGCCCCGGATCACGAGACCGCAGGTGTACCGGGTGGTGCGTGAGATGCTACCCCGGGAGCAGTTCGGGCCCGATCAATTGCTGTTGTGGCTGGAGGATACGCAGCTACGCAACGAACGGGCGCGCCGCTCCCACGATAGACGCCGCTCCGCCCGCCGTGAAGGCAGGATGGAGCCGCCACCTTAAAGCCAAAGCCGTCGTTGTAGTACTAGAAAGTTGCGCCGATTCCCACCAGGATTTCGGCCATTTCTCGCGGATGGCTGACCATCGGGTCGTGTCCGGAATCCAGGTGGTACATTGCCCACCCCGCCTCGCGTGCCCTGTCGGCCACGGGCTGGAATCCGGCCTCTTCACCCCCAATGAAGCTGCGCGGAATATCTTGAGCGGCGGGATTTCCGATGCGCACTTGACGGGCCATGGCGGCCGCCGGCTGTGGGGTGACCTTCGAAAACATCCACTGCCGGTCGGCGGCGTCGGGAATCCCCCAGCGACGCCCTATCTCTTCCGGCGATGCGGGCGCCGGCAGGTAACCCTCGCCACGGTCGATGTGGTCCCGAACCCAGGCCGCAAACTCCTGGCCCCGCACCGGCACCAGTTGGTCGACCATACTTTCGCCGTCCGCGGGAATCACGCCGTTGACGTACACCAGGTGCGAGAGCCTTTCAGGACTCAGTTCGGCCACTCCGGTTATTACCATTCCTGCGTAGGCGTGGCCCACCAACACCACGTCGTCCAGTTCCTCGAATTCCATCAGCCGGACCACGTCCTGGATGTGCAGGTCGAGGTTGACCTGCGACGGTTCAAGCAGTAATGACAGGTGCGCCCGCTCACCCAGCCCGCTGAGAGTCGGTGTATACACCTCAGCCCCCGTCCTGCGAAGCAGGGGTGCCACTTTATTCCAGCACCAGCCGCCATGCCACGCCCCATGCACCAGTACGAATGTTGCCACGCCGGTCCTCCACAGTGGACAGGGACTTCCACAAAACGTCGTGGGTCTGGGGTAGTATAGCGCAATCCAGCCCATCGACAGGATGGCACTCAATCACGCAGGCGGACTAGATGAAGCGGGTGATCATAGACGCCGATCCCGGCATTGACGACACGGCGGCAATTCTCTTTGCGCTGGCCAGTCCCGAAATCGAAGTAGCCGCCGTCACGACAACCTACGGCAACGCATCGGTCGAGACCTGTACCGTCAACGCCCACCGCGTACTGTCGGCGGCAGGGCGCAGCGACGTCCCGGTATTCATGGGCGCGGGCAAGCCACTGCTGCGGCCGGCCAACGAGGGGTGGGCTTCTCACATTCACGGGGGAGACGGCATGGGAGGCGTTACGGGCGCCGATGCCGACAAGTCAGACCCATCTGGACTTGAGGAAGGCCAGGGGAAGCATGCGGCCTTGGCGATATCCGAGGCTGTCATGGCCTCTCCTGGCGAGTTTTCCATTCTTGCCCTGGGTCGAATGACAAACGTGGCCCTCGCTCTCGCCCTCGAGCCGGGTATCGCCGCGGCAGTACGCGAGATCGTGGTGATGGGTGGCGCGGTGACCGTCCCCGGCAATGTGTCCGGGGTTGCTACCGCCAACCTGTACGAAGATCCCGAGGCAGCATCCATCGTCTACCGCTCCGGCGCGCCTATCGTGCAGGTGGGCCTCGACGTGTGCAACCGCGTAACCGTCAGCCAGGCCCAGCTCGACGCCATCGCCCGGGCCGGCTCGGCGGCCACGAATCTGCTGTCCGAAGCCACGGGCTACCTGCGCGAGGCCTACATCCGCACCGGGCGCATAGGACCCCGCGATGGCGTTCGCTACAACGATATGCCCGCCGTCGGCTATGCCGTTAACCCGGCTCTGTTTGACGCCCGCCCGGCTCTGGTGGAGATAGAGACGCACAGCGATCTTACACGAGGCCAGACAGTCGCCGATTGGAACTCGGCCGAGCCCAACGCGACGATTTGCCTGGAAGTTGACTCCGCCGCGCTCACCGCGCTGTTCACCGAGCGCCTGTGCAGTGGCTACCGGTAGCCGCACTTCTCCCGGGTAATGAGAGCCTAAATAGAGAAGGGGGCGCATTTTGTTGCGCCCCCTTCATGTTCGGAATTCGCGTCAGTGGTCGACCTAACCCAGTGCCGCGGCCGCCTGCTGCACCTCGTCATAGTCCGGCTCGTTGAGAGGCGACTCGCCCACCCACTTGTAGCGGATGACGCCCTCTCCGTCGACGATGAACACTGCCCGCTGGGAGGCTACATAGCCCTCCATTCCTGCCAGCCCTGGCAAAGTGATGCCGTAGGCATTCACTGCCGTTCGGCTGAAATCGCTGAGCAGCGGGAAGTTGAGGTTGTTCTGGTCCGCCCATGCCTTCAGGGCGAAGGGGCCATCAACACTGATGCCATAGACCTGGGCGTTAATGTTGTTGAAGGAATCGGCCCGGTCCCGGAAGCTGCACATCTCCGTGGTGCATACTCCCGTGAATGCGCCGGGGAAAAAGGCCAACACCACGGTCTGGCCCCGGTGGTCCGAAAGGTTTCGAACCTGCCGGTCGAAGTCATAGAGTCCGAGTTCCGGAGCCGGCTGTCCAACATCCGCTGGCATGTATTGTCCTCCATATCTTAGTGTGCCGCCATCTTATCATAAGCACGCGCGGCCCCCGCTTTTCCAAGGCGAGAGGCCGCCATCCCTGTGCTACAATCCCGAGGCCGCGGATATGCGGTGGGGGAAAACGACGGATATGTACTTTGACTCTCGACGCAGCACCGTTCTCGCAACCAACGGTATGGTGGCCACCAGCCAGCCGCTGGCGGCCATGGCCGGGCTGCAGGCGCTCAGGGACGGCGGCAACGCGGTCGATGCCGCCATTACCGCCGCCGCCGCGCTCAACGTGGTCGAACCCAACTCCACCGGCGTGGGCGGCGATCTGTTCGCGCTGGTTTGGAACGAGAAAGAGAAATCGGTGCGCGCCATCAACGGCAGCGGGCGCGCTCCGTCCGCCTCCAGCATCGAGGAGCTGACCTCCCAGGGCTACCGCGCCATGCCCGGCGCAGGGCCCTATTCGGTCGCTGTACCGGGCACCGTTCACGGCTGGGAAACCCTCAGGGCAGAGTGCGGCACCATGCCCCTTTCCCGCCTCCTTGAGCCGGCCATCAGCTACGCCGAGGAAGGTTTCCCCGTCTCCGAGGTCATCGCCTGGCAGTGGGAGAACAACCTGCCCAAGCTCCTCTCGTACCCGTCGGGGCAGGAAATGTTGCTGAACGGCGATCCTCCGAAAATGGGCGACCTGATGAAGCTGCCCACCCTCGCCTTCACTCTCCGCGCCATCGCCGACGAGGGCTGCGACGCCTTCTATCACGGCCCCATCGCCCAGAAGATGGCCTCGTTCGTCCAGGAACACGGCGGCTGGCTCACCACCGAGGACCTCGCCGCCCACACTTCCGACTGGGACGAACCCATCACCACCGACTATCGAGGCGTCACCTGCTGGGAATGCCCCCCTAACGGACAGGGCATTGCCGCCCTTGAGGCACTGAACATCGCCGAAGGCTTCGACATCGGCGCCATGGGCCCCCAGTCTGCCGACGCCTACCACCACCTGATAGAGGCCATGCGACTCGCCTTCTCCGACGCTTACCGCTATGTCGCCGACCCTCGTGTGGTAGACGTCCCCACCGGGCAACTGCTCTCCAAGGACTACGCAGCCCAGCGTCGCTCGCTGATCAACCGCAGCCGGGCCATGGCCACCGCCCCTTACGGCCAGCCCATATCCGGCGGCAACACCGTCTACGTCAGCGCCGTCGACGGCCAGGGCAACGCCTGCTCCCTGATAAACAGCATCTTCTCCGACTTCGGCTCCGGCATGGTCCCCCCCGGCACCGGCATCGTGCTGCACAACCGCGCCGGGCTGTTCTCCCTCGACCTCGAGCATCCCAACGCCCTCGCGCCCGGCAAGCGCCCCTACAACACGATCATCCCCGGCCTGGCAACGAAGGACGGTGAGCTGCTCTACTGCTACGGCATGATGGGCGCGTTCATGCAGCCCCAGGGTCATCTCCAACTCATCAGCAACATGGTCGATCACGGCATGGACCCGCAGCAGGCCATAAACTCCCTGCGCTTCATGGTGGGCAATGATCAGGCCCTCGTCGAAGAGGGCATCAACTCCGACGTCGCCCGCGAACTGCAGTCCCGTGGCCACAAGCTCGGCCTCATGGCCGGGCGCTCCCGTGTGTCCATCGGCGGCGCTCAGGTCATCATGCGAGACCACCGGACCGGCGTGCTGCAGGGCGGCACCGAACCCCGCAAGGACGGCGCAGTCGTGGGCTGGTAGGCCTCGCCCACGAGTTCCCACGCATCCCGTCATTGGCCGGGACATTAACCTCCGGAAGATGAGGAGACGGACATGGCCGACCCGAAGAGCGACCGCAGCTTCTACCGCAACTACTACCGCGAGATCGACGTGCTCCACGGGCTCCAGTCCGCGCCCGAAGAGCGCGACTGGCTGCTCACCACCCCCAAGGGGGACGTCAAGCAGTCCGACATCGTGCTGTACCTTGGCTGCAACGTGATGCGCACCACCCACCTCGTGCGCACAGTTATGGACGTCTTCAAGCTCCTGGAAGTCGACTTCACTGCTGTCGGCGGGGCCGCCTACTGCTGCGGCATCCAGCACCACCAGCGAGGCGACGAGGCCTCCGCCAACTCCGTCGCCCAGACCACCGCCGCCAACTTCCGCAAGTTCCAGCCGGAGCAGGTGGTGATGTGGTGCCCGTCCTGCATCTTCTTCTACGACGACATCATGGATATGCGCGAGGACTTCGCCTTCCAGCACGTCACCGAGTACCTCGTCCAGAACCTCGACAAGCTGGACTTTCAGCCCCAGCCCGAGACCACCGTTTCCATGCACTACCACACCGGCCGACCCCAGTCCGACGCCGAGGCTCGGAGCGCCCTCACGCTCCTGAGCAAGCTTCCCGGAGTGACAGTCCGTGACATCGGCGGAGACGAGCGCTTCGGCCGCCACTGCACCCCCGCGGTCCGCCAGCAGATGGGCCCCGAGGCATGGGACGAGATGTCGGGTCAGTGGGTACAGAAGGCCGTCGACGCCGGCGCCGACACCTATGCCACCCTCTACCACGGCTGCCAGCGCCACATGTGCGGACTCGAGGCCGGCTACCCGGTCCGCGTCGAGCACTACCTCACCCTCGTGGGCCGCGCCCTAGGCATAGAATACGAAGACCAGTACAAGAAGCACACCCTCTCGGGCAACCTCGACGCCATCCTCGCCGAAACCGCACCCTGCGCCGTAGCCAATAGCATCCCCCTCGAAGAAGCCCGCGAGGTCATAACCCGCACCTTCCCGTCCCGGTAAGGGGTTCTAGAGCGACGCGAGCGCGCCCTCAGGCGAAAGCACGTTCAGCCTGTAGCGGGCTTGAATACTGGAAGACGCCAGATCGTCTCGAAGCGGTTGGTCTGTGGTGACAAGAGCCGTATCCCTGCCCGCTTCTTCCACTGCCAGCCTGACAATGAACTTGTCATCCAGACTGCCGGGCGGAATATCAATCTCTTCGGGAAATGGCGGGGCGCTGTGTCCGAGGCCCTCTACTTTTCCTTCTCTACGGAGCAATTCCCAGAGCCTGATCCTCAGGAATGGACCTCGTTCAGAATCAAAGTAAACGGGATTAAACAATTGGTGGTCGTATTTTCCCCATAAAACATCGTCGACTACGAATGTGCGGTCGTCTTCGTTCGCAATCCTCTCGAATAAGTTTCTACAATCAAGGTTGGGTTCGTCGTACTCGTTCAGCCCTCTGTGAGCATAGATGACCACGTTTTCGTCGAGAATGAACCTTGATGTCATGCTCGCTTTCGCAGCCCGTCCGCATAGCGTCGCATCTCATCCCGGGTCGCTTCGTCGAAACTGAAAAGCCCGCCCTTGGTCTGCCCTCGGTCAGTAACCTCAATTTCCGTGGCCGAGCATTCACCCTTTTCGTCCTTCAGGAAGGAGTAAATCGCCAAGTCATCCGTGGTGAGTGTCCCCTCGGCCACCAGCGTCAGCAGACGCCCAGCGACATATTCGCTATGCGTCGTCATGATGATCTGCTTGTCCTCGGCCTTGGCCGTCTCCGCCAGCACCTCCGCCAACTCCGCCTGCGCCTTCGGGTGCAGGTGAATCTCCGGCTCCTCAATCAGAACCGTCGAGTCTTTCTGGGAGTTGACCAACTGGTAAAACAGCAAAATAAGAGCGTTTGCACCAAATCCTTCCCCTACCATGTTGACAGTGCCTGAGGAAGCCAGGGACTTTACTTCCACAGACTGTGGAGGAACTACTTCAGCCCTAAGGCCAGTACCAGTTACTGCTTTCATCATGCTGGAGAGCGTTTCTTCTGTAGGGCGACTGTATCCAAGGTTGGAGGCGATCTGCTCCTCCTGTTCGCTAAGGCCTCCGAGCGAGGATACATTTCTACTTCGTCTGTCCCCAAGTTCATACTTTGGTCGTACTAACCCTCGCACACTTGGGACTGACACTAAATCGCGCAAAACGTGTCTTGGAGCATCTATGAGATGCACTGCCTTATCCAACACTTCGTTCGATGGCATTGGCACTACTCCGCTCCATCCTCGAAATGGTTGCTTATCTACTAGGGTACCTATTAGCTTCGACCTCAGAAATTGCTGGGATGCATTACCTACTTGAATCCCACCAACCGTCGCGCGATCACCTTTCTTGATTTTCAGCTTTACTACACATCCTTGGATTTCTGACTCGATAGCCCCGAAATTCTCTATCAATTCTCCAAACAGTCCAAAGATTGCCTCGTACCGGTAGTTGGTGTCTTGATTTCCCTTGCCTTCAAAGGCAATTTGGAGAGGTCCCATATCACGAGAGAAATTTGGAACAGTAGATGATACAAACTCAGAAGGAAAATTCACTAACTCTCCCTGGAATTGCAGCTCTTCCTCCCCCACTGACTGCTTCAGCAGCAGCAGCGCCTGCAGCACGCTCGACTTCCCCGTCCCGTTCGGCCCGATCAGCACCGTCAGCCGCTTCGGGTTGATGCTGACCTGACGGAAGCACTTGAAGTTTTCCAGCGTAATGTTCGTTATCATGGTGGCGCCCTCCCGCAGTCCATTGTATCAGCCACCCCGTCCACGTCAGCGACAGTCACCCGCACCTTCCCCGCCCGCTGGCCGGCCCTACCCTGCGCCATCCACCCCCGCCACCACCGGCTCCGCGGCCACGACCGCCCCGTCGCTCAGCACCACGCCGTCGGCGCAGTACGCCTCCACCCGCCCTTCGTTGAACTGCTCGGCATACAGCCGAGTATAGATCCCTCAACGCCCCAGCAACTCCTCGTGGGTCCCGAAGTCATGGATCCTGCCGCCGCTGACCGTGAATATGACATCGGCGGCCAGTATCGTCGACAACCGGTGAGCAATCACCAGCGTCGTCCGTCCCTCCACCAGCGGCTTCAGCGCCGACTGCAACCGCCTTTCGCTGGCCATATCCAGGGCCGACGTAGCCTCGTCCAGGATGAGTATGCGTGGCTCGTGCAGCAGCGTCCTCGCGATAGACAGCCGTTGCCTCTCGCCGATGGACAGCCCGAACCCGCGTTCGCCCACCACGGTTCCGTAACCGTCCGGCAGTTCCATGATGCGGTCGTGAATGTAGGCCGCCTTCGCCGCCGCCACGACCTCATCCTCGCTCGCATTGGGCCTGGCGTACCGCAGGTTCTCCCCGATGCTGGTCTGGAGCAGGAAACTCTCCTGCGTGACGAACCCCACGCCGGCGGCCAGATCGGCCAGCTTGATACGGCGCACGTCTATACCGTCTATCGACACCGTGCCCTCGGTCGCGTCGAAGAGCCTTGGCACCAGGGCCGCAATGGAAGTCTTCCCCGCGCCGCTCGGGCCGACGAACGCCGCCAGCTGTCCAGGCTCGATGCGGAACGTGACTCCGTCCAGCGTCCATTGCCGAACTTCGTTGGCCCCGTGCGGATCGTTCGCCTCTCCTTCGCTGCCCTGGCCTCGCACCCGCACCGAGTCGAACACGACCTCGCCTTCCACCGCCACGCGGTCGAGCGGCACGGCATCGGGTGCGTCCGTAATCTCCTGCTCAAGGTCCAGGTAGCCGAAAATGCGCTCGAACAGCGCTACCGAACTCTGCAGGTCCACCGACACCTGCAGCAGCCGCTCCACCGGCCGGTACAGATGGGCCTGCAACGCCGTGAATGCGATTATCGTCCCTGCCGTCGCCGCTCCGGCCCCGCCCGTGTAAATCAGGTAGCCAGCTAAGAGATATACCAGCGCCGGCGAGAGGGTCAGGAAGGCGGTCGCCGCCGTGTAGAAGCCCTGGGCGATCATCTGCTGCCGCACCGCAAACCGTGCCAGCTCGTCGTTGTGTCGCCGGAAGTGGTGCAGCTCAGCGTGCTGCCGCCCGAAGAGCTTCGCCAGCAGTACCCCAGGCAGGGACAGGGTCTCCTCCGTGACCGCAGTCACCTGGGCCATGGATGTCTGTGTCCCGGCCATCAATTCACGCCGCTTGCGCCCGACCCACTTCGTCAGCAGGAAGAAGACTGGCAGGGCCGCCATTGCCACCACCGTGAACTGCCACGAAAGCAGCAGCATCGCGACCACTACCGCTATGAGGGCGGCGACGCTGGCCACGGAATCGGCGAAGGTGTTGGTAACCACCGGCTCGATGCCGTTGATATCGTGGGAGACCCGAGACTGCATCTCCCCTGTTCGAGTCCGCGCCAGGAAGTTCACCGACATCCCCAGCAGGTGGTCGTAGACCGCCTCCTGCAGGTCCCCCGTCACGTCCTGGCCTACCCTGCTGGTCAGGTAGGACTGTACGATGCTCAGCACCCCACCCACTACCGCAATCGCCGCCATCAGCCCTGCCAGAACCCAGAGCAGCGTCATCTTCAGCCCGCCTTCTGCTGGAAAGAGGGCCGAGTCGAACACTTCCTTGATGAGGACCGGATTCGCAACGCCCAGGGCGGCGTTGACCACAATGAGCAACCCCACCACAGCTACCGGCAGCCTGTAGGGGCCGAACAACGCGACAATCCGTCGCGCAAGGCTCAGATTGCCGCCATTGTCCATTTGCCGGTGATGGTGGGGTTGCTGTGATTCCGCCATCGACAGTCCTCTCGGCCCGTGGGACTACGGTTGGCGGGAGGAGCCGGTATGGGCGGGTGCCTTGTCTCCGGCCGGCACTATCCGGCCGTCGCTGTACACTACGCCATCCTCGCAGTACGCCTCGATAAGGCCGCCCCCGTATTGCTCCCGGTAGAGGTGGGCGTACAGCCCTTCGTAGGACAGAAGCTCGTCATGGCTCCCATACTCCACGACTTTGCCCTTGTCCAGAACGTAGATTACGTCGGCAGACAGAATGGTGGAAAGACGATGCGCCACCACCATCGTCGTGCGTCCGTGCATCAGCGGATCCAGTGCCGACTGAACGTACCGCTCGCTGGCGGTGTCCAGTGACGATGTCGCCTCGTCCAGTATCAAGATTCGCGGCTGGTGCAAAATGACCCTGGCTATCGCCAGCCTCTGCCTCTCGCCCCCGGACAGCCGGAAGCCACGCTCACCGACGATTGTGTTGTACCCTTCAGGGAGGTCCATGATCCGGTCGTGGATGTAGGCCGCCTTTGCCGCTTCCACCAGCTCGAAACACGAGGCGTCGGGTTTGGCGTACAGCAGGTTCCTCTCCATGCTGGCATGAAAGAGGTAGCTTTCCTGTGTCACATAACCAATGACTTCCGACATGTCCGCCAGCTTTATTTCCCGCACGTCGATGTCGTCGATGCGCACCGCGCCCTCTGTCACATCGTACAGCCGCGGCACCAGCGACGCGATCGTGGTCTTGCCTGCTCCGCTCGGCCCCACGAAAGCCGCCATCTGGCCCGCTGGAATGCTGAAACTCACCCCGTCCAGCGCCCACTGCCTGTCGTCGTCAGAATCGCCTTCGTATTCCCCTTCAGTCTCGCCGACCGCTCCGCGACGATAATTCACCCGCACCGAGTCAAAGGTAACCTGCCCTTTCACTCGATCTGCCGGTAACGGCCGGGCCTTGGGCGAGTCCACTATTTCCTGCTTCATATCCAGGTAGCCGAAGATGCGCTCGAACATCGCCAGCGACGACTGAAGTTCCACCGACACCTGCAGCAGGCGCCCCACCGGGAAATACAGCCGATTCTGCAGTACCGTGAAAGCCACAACGGTGCCTGCGGAAATTACCGATGCTCCGCCGCCGGCAATTATGTAGCCGGCCAGGAGGTAGATGGCCACCGGGCTGACGGAAAGGAATGCCATCACCACGGCGAAGAAGGAATGACCGATCATCTGCTGCCTTACCGTCAGATCGGACAGTTCCTGGTTGTGTCTCCGGAAATTCTCCATCTCTTCGTGCTGGCGGCCGAACAGCTTGGCCAGCATGATTCCCGAAACCGACAGTGTTTCCTGAGTGATGACCGTCATTTCGGCCATGGACTTCTGGGTGCGCGATGTGATCTCCCTACGCTTCCGTCCCACCCATTGGGCCAGGAAGAAGTACAGGGGCACCGTGGCGACGGCCACCACGGTCAGCTGCCACGATAGGTATACCATCGCACCGAGGGTGCTGGCCAGGATGGCGATGTTGGCTATGGTGTCGCTCAGGGTGGTGGTCACTACCTGCTGGATGCCGCCCACGTCGTTTGACACCCGGGACTGGATCTCGCCGGTGCGAGTGCTGGTGAAGAATCGCAGCGACATGCCCTGCAGGTGTGCGTACACGGAATCGCGCAGGTCGCGCATCACATATTGCCCGACCTTGTTGGTCACGTACGTCTGGAAGACGCCCATGGCAGCGTTGGCGGCGGCAATTCCAACCATCACGCCGCCTATGATCCACAGCAGCCTGATGTTGGGTCCGCTGTCCGATGCTATTCCCAACCCGTCGTCGAACACCACCTGGATGAGCATCGGGTTCACCACACCCACCACGGAGGTGACCAGGATCAGGAACACGACCACTGACACCTGGATGCGGTAGGGGATGAAGAGCCGTACCACCCGCGGCACAAGGTTCCCCTCGGCATCCGGCACAGGGACAGGCGAGGGTGCTTCCCCCCTTACCTTCGGTCTGCTGTGAGAACGAGGATTTTCCATCTGAATGGTTCTACCCGTTGCCTTTCGTTCAATTCCCGTGATATTGGCCCGTAGCACGGACTACTGGTGCACCATTTTATATCAATTGCCAACAGGGTTCGTCAGATAGCCGCGAGAAATTCATAATCATACAATTGTGATTGCTGCCAATCTTGAACTTATTTCGAAATAGCGCTTCGAATTCGTTACAGCAGTCCGATTCGTTACAGCTCGGATTCGTTACAGCGTAGTATCTTCAGCATTCGGAAACTTCAGAAAATCGCCGCCTCTCTGAAACAGCCTGTCCCCCTCCGTCGACGGAGAGGGACAGGACGAAACTCGAATTGAGGCTACCGCTACCAGTCCTTGATGACGGGCAGCACCTCCTTGCCGAACAGGCCGATGTTTGACATGGTGGCATCGTGGGACATCTTCGATTCCTGCCCATACATGATCAGGTGTTCCATGCCCAGCCGCTTGTGAATGTACTCCAGCTTCTCCAGCACCTGGTCGGGAGTGCCGCAGACGATGTGATAGTTCTCTTTCAGCTCCTCGTAGGTCTGATTCGCCAGCGGCTTGATCGTGCGGCGGGCTGCCACAGCGGCACTGGCCTGCGACCGGTAGCCCACCGGGTTCATGTACTCGCGGGGCGCGCGGGTGGTTGCACCCATCCGCCACACGAAGTGCTTGGCCTCCTCGTTGGCCTTCTCCTCCGTCTCCGCCACGTAGCAGCACAGCAGGTACCCGAAGTTGTCGGGCGAAGTCTCCCTGCCCTCCTCCGCGGCGGCCTGCCGGTACATGCCGAACAGCTCCTCGGTCACGTCCACGTCCGTCAGGAAGGCCACGTAGGTATATCCATGCCGGCCCGCCCACTCCGCGGTCTCAGGACTGGAGGTGCCGGGCACCCAAACCGGTGGATGCGGCTTCTGGATGGGCACCATCCACGGGTTGACCGCCCGGTAATTGAAGTGCTTGCCTTCCCAGCGGAAGGGACCAGGCGTCGTCCACGTCTTGATCAGCAGGTCGTGGCATTCCTCGAACCGCTCCCGGTTCTCCACCGGGTTCATGTTGGTGGACACCGTCTCAACGCCCGTGCCGCGCACCATCCCGGAGATCACGCGTCCGCCGGAGATCACGTCGATCATCGCGATCTCTTCCGCCAGCCGCACCGGATTCTCGTGAATCGGCAGAATGTTGCCCAGCAGCAGGATCCTCGCGTTCTGCGTCGTGCGGGCCAGCACCGCCGCCGTCAGGTTGCACGACGCGTTCATGCACGATGGCGTGCTGTGGTGCTCGTTGACCATGATGCCGTCGTAACCCAGCTCGTCCACGTACTGGCACTCGTCGAAGTACCGCTTGAACAGCTGGTTGGCCGTCGGCGGGTCGAAATAGCTGTTGGGAAACGTTAGCCGTATCGACGGATGCTTCTCCGCCTCGTCATCCGGATACTCGTGATACGGAAACTCACTAAAGTAGTAAACCTTCATCTGCCAGTTATCTCCTATAGTCCCTGCATACCCATCTCGTTACCCCAAGCAATCACCCGACAGAATACCACGCCCAGAACTCTGCGAGATTTCAACCTTAATCAAACCAAAGAAACACTGTGTCTTGCATGATCCCACACTGCTCAAGTAGCGTCCTTGCATTGGCTGCGGCTGCTCGGCCACTGATGTTCCTTTCCACCCATAGCGGTGTGCCCGCGATTTGAGCGGGTTGATTAAATTCGTTGTCTCCAGGATGGAGAGGTCGCATGTTTACTATGTTCCGCCTATTGCTAGACTGAATGGGCACGATGTCCAGAGAAAGTAAATTATTTGCCCACAGCCATTCGGCTGTATTTTCCACGACAGCAGCCCATGCCCTCCTCAAACCACGTTCGCTTCCATCTGTAAGCCGAATTCTTGATGGAGGGGCATCTCCGGGCTTGGGGATCACCTCTGAAATGCGCCTCCATCCCCGTTCTGTTACTTCCGGTAGTGTTATTAACGTTGTTTCGGCAATGCGTCGCTCAGGAGACCGTTCAACTTGAACCTCAATGTCTGTATCGGCTGACGGCGCAATTGAACTCTGATCGATCCCAGGCCAAATTTCGAAATAAACGGGAGAGTTCGCCTCCGTAGGCTGCCCCGATGCCAAGTTGCGCCGCCAGAGCAAAAGTAGTTTCAGAGCGGCTTCGTGTACAGGCGTATTGGCGATGGAAATGTCCAGGACGCGCCTATTCTCCAGTTGCCCGCGCCTGAAGACTTCGTACAACTCCCAGTTGTCTCCGTCAGTGAGGCCCGCATATTCGACGCCAGATGCATTGGAATAGTTGAGCATCTGCATCCGGTGCGATACCAGATTCTCTCCCAATTTCTTGGCTTCGACAGTGGCCGCTGGGCTACCGTTTTCCTGGAGCAAAGCGTAATCGGCCTTGCGTCCACTCACGTCATACTCTGGCAATACTATATTTGGGTCGGAAGTATCCCAACCCAACGCTTTCAACAACGGGTCAATCAACGCCATTCGAGTGCGCGTCTCGTTTTCCCGCAAAGCAGGTCCGTGTGTGGCGATCCGGGCCTTGATCTCTTCGATGGTTCCAACTAACGGTTCTAGCAGATCCGCCATCCAGGCCTCCATATCACTACGCCGCCAAATCCTCTACCACCAAGCGACACCCTACGGCGTTCAGCGCCTTGTTGAGGTGTCCCATGGGAGTGAGGCTATCGACGTTCAGCAGTTTGTTGGCCGCAGGACCGCTGATGCCCAAACGCCCAGCCAATTCCTCTTTGGTGATTTCTTGTCGTCGCATTGCTGAGTACAGGGCCAGCTTGATGGCGACCATAAGTGGCACGACTATCAGCTCTTGGCCTTTGCCCGCCGGGCTGGGTATTGGGAGGTCTTCGTCGCAATTTATGTACGCTCCCAACGCGGCAACTAGGCAATCCTCAGCCAAAAAATGGGCGTGTTGATAAGTGTCGCCTCCGGTGTTGGCCCCATATACGTCCGGGAAAATTACTGCGAACCCTTCTCCATCATCTTCGCTTCCGATGATTTTGCAGGGATATGCATATTGCATAGTTCAGAAATCCCTCCAGGTTATGCCCAAATCCCGCAACATACTGAACAGTGTTTCTGGCTTAATCTCGCCCTGTTGGACTGTTGTGCGGCGATTTCCCAAGTAAATCGTCCCATGACTGCCCTTGCCTTTGCGAGGGTCAAAGTCGAACTCCAGACCATGCCGCCTCGCGTACCGTCGTGCCCTCCTGACAAAATTCCCTTCCAGTCATCTCGAGACAACTACATTGCGGGTATCAAAGATCTTACCCCTACTCCTCCAGCGTCGTGATATCCCCCGGGTCCAGCCCCAGCTCCTGCGCCTTCAGCAGCCGCCGCATGATCTTCCCCGACCGCGTCTTCGGCAGCGTCGGCGTGAAGTCGATCTCCGCCGGCACCGCTATCGGCCCCAGCTCGTTGCGTACATGCAGCTTCAGCGCGTTCACCATATCCTCCGACGGTTCGTTCCCCACCCGCAGCGTCACGAACCCCTTGATCCTCTCGCCCCGTAGCTCGTCCGGCTTGCCGATGACCGCCGCCTCTGCCACCGACGGATGCGACACCAGCGCGCTCTCCACCTCCGCCGACCCGATGCGGTGCCCGGCCACGTTCAGCACGTCGTCGGCGCGCCCCACCACCATGTAGTACCCGTCGGCGTCCCGAAGCGCCACGTCGCCCGTGAAGTACACCCCCGGAATAGTGTTCCAATCCCGAGCGTACCGCTCCGGATCGCCGAACACTGTGCGGAAGAAGTGCGGGAACGGCCTCTTGATGACCAGCAGGCCGCCCTTGTCCGGCTCCGTGATCGGCTGACCCTCCCTATCCACGATGTCCATCTCCGCCCCAGGCATCGGCCGGCCCACCCGGCCCGGCTTCACCGGCATCGTCGCCGTCGTGCCCAGGCACGGCCCGCCCGTCTCCGTCTGCCACCAGTTGTCTACGATGTGACCCCACTCGCCGCTGCCGCAGATGTGCTCGTAGCTCCATCGCAGCGCCTCCGGGTTCAGCGGCTCGCCCGCGCACGTCAGGAACCGCAGTGTCCGCAGGTCGTACTGCTTCGGGTAGTCGTCGCCGTAGCGCATCAGCATCCGCAGGGCCGTCGGCGCGGTGAAGATGACGTTCACCCCGTACTTCTCGATGGTCTCGTAGAACACCCCCGGGTGCGGGTAGTCCACCGCCCCCTCGCGGAACACCGTCGTCGCCCCCGCCACCAGCGGCGCGTACACGATGTAGCTGTGGCCGACGACCCATCCGATGTCCGACGTGCACCAGAAGACGTCGTCATCCTTGACGTCCCAGAAGTTCTTGAAGTGATAGTACGTCCCAACCATGTAGCCGCCGTGCACGTGCTGCACTCCCTTGGGCCTGCCGGTGGTGCCACTGGTGTACAGGATGTACAGCGGGTCCTCCGAGTCCATCTCCTCGGCGTCGCATTCGGCGGAGCTCCCTGCCATCAGCGTGTCGAAATCCACCTCGCGACCGCCCAGCGAAGCCGCGACGTCCGACGCTCCCTTGCGCCGCAACACAATGACCTTCTCCACCAGATCCAGGTCCTCCACCGCCCGCTCCGTGATGCCCAGCAGGTCGACCTCGTTGCCCCGCCGGTAACCCACGTCGGCGGTGATGACCACCTTCGCCTGCGCGTCCAGAATGCGGTCCCGCAGCGACCCGGAACTGAACCCGGCGTACACCACGCTGTGCACTGCGCCGATGCGGGCGCACGCCAGCATCGCGATGGCCCCCTCTGGCGTCAGTGGCATGTATATGACCACGCGGTCGCCCTTGCCCACGCCCAGCGACCGCAGCCCGTTGGCGAATCGGTTCACCAGCTGTGCCAGCCGGCCGTAGGTGAAGACGCGCTCCGAGCCGTCCTCGCCCAGCCAGATGAACGCCGCCTTGTTGCGGTTGCCGTTGGTCAGGTGCCGGTCCAGGGCGTTCTGCGTGATGTTGCACTTCGCCCCCAGGAACCAGCGGAAGGTGGGGTAGTCCCACTGGAACACGCTGTCCCATTTGCGCGTCCACTCCAGCTCCGACGCCACCCCTTCCCAGAACCCCTCGGGCGATTCCATCGAGTGACGATACTGGCCCTCGTAGTCCTGCAGAAACGCCTGCTCCACAAGAGAGTCCGGCGGCAAAATCTCCCCAGTCTCCTGGAGCAGGTGGTCAATCTGTCCTTGCTGCACCATATCAAGGCTCCTTTACTACCTGTTTTCTCGGCCGATTACGGGAATAGACAGTCTGCGGCTTATACCCCGGGCAGTTTGGATGTCGATTTCTGTGTGCCTTGGCACTGGATTGGACTCTCTTGTATCTGGGTTAATCCAGATGGAATGAGCTCTGCCTTCGCGAAGCAATCGGCACCCGTGGTCCTCAAGGTGACGAATTAAGTCCCCACGCTTCACTGGACGACAATTACCTCTCGCACGGCTTCGATAGGGGCTTCGCGCAATCTCTCTTCCCGCTCCATTTCCAGCATCAGCAAAATTGCCTCAGCCAAGTTCTCCAGCGCGTCCTCCCTGCTCTTACCTTGTCCTAGAGCGCTCGGAACTTCCAGGCAATGAGCGACCAGCCATTCTTCGCCCTGTTCGATGACCGCAGTGAATTCATTGCACACCAGGAACTCCTGCTTTCTGTAGGTAAATGTCGCCTGTGTATCCTCGGGCAACAATTCCTTGGTTAGCTGTTTCATTGCTTGCCCTCCAATCGGTAAACAGCGATAGCTGATAGCACCAATACGGCCTGCCACATCAATACAAGGAAATTGTCTCCTGCACAGCAATGACCTCCTGCGTGGCATCGGGCGGCAGGTCGAACAGAATATCGCGCATGGTCTTCTCACGTCGGGCCTGCAGCGTGTGTTTTATCGCTTCGGCCAGATTATCCCGCGCCTCGTCCATCGTCTTGCCTTCCGCATTGGCCCCGGTTACTTCAATGCAGTATGCGATATAACGCGGCTCATCCCCGCTGTCGTCCAGCTCGAATATCGCCGTGAATTCGTTTCGCACCGTAACCCCCTGCCGTGTCGGGTGATATTGGCGGGCACTACCGGAACGCTGGCATCACTTCCTTGGCAAACAGCTCCATCGACCGCATCACCTTCCCGTGTTCCAGCGTGCCGAAGGACATGTTGGCGCCGAAGTAATGGACGTTGTAATCGTCTCGCAGCTTCCGGATGCGCTCTATGCACTGCTCCGGCGTGCCGAAGCACGTCGTGGTCTTCAGCCTCGACTCGTAGCTCGGCGGGTCTTCCGGACGATTCGCTATCCACTGGTCAAGGTCGTAGTAGATCTCGCTCCCGCCCTTCAGGGTTCGGCGGTATCCATTCAGGTCATATACCCAGGTAGCGGCTTCCCGAGGGTCTTCAATGGCCGACTTCTCATCCTCTCCCACGTAGACCTTCCGGAAATACGGCATGTCGTCCCACAGCGGCTGCATTCCCTTCTCCGCGCACACCGCCGAGTACACGTTGCGAATCTCCAGGGCCTCGGCGTCGGTGATGTTCGCGCTTGTCAGCACTGGCAGTCCCCTGTCCACCGCCACCGAAACGCTCTCCGGCGTCCTGGACACCGCCAGGAACATTGGCGGGTGCGGTTCCTGCACCGGAACCGGTGCTATCGTCATGTCGTCCACGTGGTAAAAGTCACCGTGGAAGGTGAACCCGGGATGCTTCCACAGCCCCATGATCACGTCCAGAATCTCGCTGAACCGCTCGCTCCTCGTGTTGTAGTCTACGTTGAAGTTGCCGTACTCGTAGACCACCTGCCCGCGTCCAACGCCGAAGTCCAGGCGACCATGGCTCAGGGCATCCAGTAGCGCTGTCTCCTCCGCAACGAACACCGGATTGTGAAAGTTCAGAACGCTGACCCCGGTGCCTATCCTGATCCGCTTGGTGCGCCCGGCTGCGTGAAGACCCATCGCCACCGCCGACGGGACTATCCCGTAGCGGGTGAAGTGGTGTTCGGCCAGCCATACCGAATCGTAGCCCAGTTCCTCGGCGAACTCGATCTGCTCCATCATTTCGCCCAGGATTCGGCTCTGGTGTTTGGGGTCGGGTTCCGGCCACGAGGGCAGCATGAATAGGCCAAACTTCATGAGAAAACAAACTCCGGCGCAAGATAACACGGCCCGCCCCAGCCCAAGGGACCGGAGCGGGCCGACTCATTTCGCTACATTCTAGCTTTATGGGGTATGGGCGGCAAGAAAAACCGCGACCACGACCGATGCCCCTCCACTCGCCGATGAAGCACCGGCCGCACTCACCCTGCGATAGGCATTCCCCGCCTCCCAGCCATCATTCCCGACTCCCAACCGTCACTCCCGCCTCCCAGCCGTCCTTCCCGCTTCCCAATCGCCATTCCCGCTTCCCAGCCGTCCTTCCCGACTCCCAGCCGTCATTCCCGCGCAGGCGGGAATCCAAACCCCGTCACCTGTCTATTGGACCACCTGATTTGAAACCCTTCTTGGTGACTCTTGCCCCTTGCCATGGCCGGGTAACGGGTATTAGAATATGTGTACCAATAAGAGACGCCAACTGTTTCGGACCCTTCGAGACCCATATCCCTCGACCCAGGGAGCCCGACCAAAAAATCTCTGTGCTCTCTGTGCCCTCCGTGGTAAATGAACCCTTCGGCGTAATCGGCTCTCAAAGGAGAATCACTTATATCCTGTACATCCTGTGCATCCATGTAAAAAACCTCCGTTACAGCGCCACCATCACCCGCCGCTGCAAACCTGCCAAGATCGGAAATGTTCGGAAATGAGCGGGCTGTGAAATTACCCCGGCAACCCAACCATTCAGGAGAGTGAACCCATGTATTCCTTCAACTCTATCTGGGGCCGCATCAGACACCTACAGCGTCGCCTCGCCAAGGACCTCGCCATAATCCGACTCCGCCGCCTCGCCCAGGAATTCTGCGACGACTACGAGGAGGCCGCCTCCGACGACCCGCCCGCTTCCCACCTCGAGCTCGATAGGATGGGCTCGGCCTTCATCCCCAGCATCGGGAAGGCCGGCTTCCGCCTCAGCACCTTCATGGCCCTGCGCAAGTACCTCGAACGCTGCCTCGATGACAAGAGGCTCCCCACCCCTCGCGACATCGTCGGCAGTCTCCTGCCCTGGGCCGCCGAGGGTGGCTTCCTCCGCGGCTCCCTCTGGGTCCGCAATTCCTGCTGACCCTCAACTGGGCCATCGTTGACCCTGTTCGCGCCGTTGGCCTACAATTCCTGAATCTGGTAGTGGTTGTAGGAAGGCTTATGGCCTCCCGGCAGCCTTTCCGGAAACGGTGGCAGAGGAGGGAGCGATGGCCCACGAAGACTACACCCACCCCGAATACCTGGTGGAGCCCGATTGGCTGGCCACCCACTATGGCGACGCCAACGTCGTCGTCGTGGACTGCGATGTCGACCCCGCCTATAACCGGGGCCACATTCCCGGCGCGGTGGTGGTGCCCGACAACTTCGAGAAAGATCCCGACACGGGCCGCGTCCATCTCATGAACCCGGACCAGTTCCAGGCCATGTGCCAGCGTCTCGGCATCGGCGACGACACCCTGGTCATTTCCTATGACAACTCCCAGAGCCTGTACGCCGCCCGGCTGTGGTGGGCCCTGAATACCTACGGACACAGTAACGCCAAGGTGCTGAACGGCGGCTGGCGTGGCTGGATTGCCGCCGGACACGACGTGGGACTGGATCGCCAGGGGCCCGCAGAGGGTGTCACCTTCACTCCCAACCGCGACGAGACCCTGCTGGTCAAGGTTGACGAGCTCAAGGAAGCTTGCAACCTCGACGATCCGGTCATTTGGGACGTCCGCAGCGACGGCGAATGGGACGGCAGCGAACCTCGCGGCAACAAGAGAGCCGGACACATCCCTGGCGCGGTCCACCTCGAATGGTTCAACGTAATGGATCGACAGACCCATCGCTTCAGGCCCGCCAGCGAGATACGCCAGGTCCTTTCCGACCACGGCATCACGCCCGACAAGAACGTCTACACCTATTGACAGGGCGGCATCCGTGCGGCGCACGGCGTGTTAGTCCTCCAGCTCGTTGGCTACAACCGGACAAAGAATTACGACGCCTCTATGGGCGAGTGGGCCAACCGAGACGACACTCCCCTCACGCTCTAGTGAATTCACGGTTTTCGGCGCACGCTGAAATGGCCCCGGCCCAACGGTCCGGGGCTTGTATATGCGATGCTTTGCGGTTCTTTCAGAGTCAAGGAGACTGACCAGATGAAACGTTACTCGCTGTTTGCCCTCCTGGTGGCCGTGCTGGTCGCTTCTCTAGGCTGCGGATTCTTCAGCGGTTCCGCTCCCGACGGCCCCGAGAGGCTGGTCCCGGACGTGGCTTGGGACCTGGTCATCGTCGACGTCAGCGAGGCGGCCCTCAGTCGCACCGACCTGCCTGCCAACCTCGAAAGAGCCGTTGCCGACCTCGAAAACTACGGCGACGTACGCCGGCAGGCCACGGTCACTTTCCCATCAGGCAGCGCGACAATTTCCGGAGGCATCTTCAACTACGAAAATGTCCGAACAGCCCTGCAGGAAGACAACTACGGGGAGGGCACTTACCGAGAGTATGAACTGTGGGAGTCCAACGACCGTGAGAACGCTTTCGCCCTGCTCATCGACGACAGCTTCCTCATTCAGGGCGACCGGGACGCGGTGCTGGACCTGTTGCGGGATGCCAGCCGCGACTCGGGACTCCTCTGGAACGATGACCAGGGAAGCCTGAATGCCGCTCTGGATCTCACCGGCGAAGGCCTTGTGGTAACCGCCTCCCGCGACTGCGACCTGGTCTCCTACCCTGGCTGCCGGGCTTCCGCCTGGTCCTTCGCCCGCGGTGAACGGCTCACGGTGATTGAGGGCTCAGCCGCCATCCTGTTCCGCGACCCACCCACGGCTGCGAGCGCTGCCCCGATTATCGAACGCGCCATCAACTCCAACCCGCTCATCACCCTGACCGAAATCCTCACCGAGGAAACCGTCGTCACTCTCAAGGCCGACATCAACCGCGAAGACTTCGCCATGCTCAGCTTCCCCATTGAGCTGGAATCCAGATAGAAAAGGGCGACCCTCACCGAAGGGTCGCCCCGGTTTGTCTCTATTCGTTTGTACCCTCTCCAGAAGGTCGCCGGTCACGGTGAAGCCCGACCGACTACGCCCCGACAGCCAGCCGGAACCGGCCGGCTACAGTGGCAGCGACACCACCTGCCGAGTCTGCGAACTGCGGGTTACAGCTTCCGTGAACTCCATGTAGTGGACCCCCACGTCGAATGGCGTGCGGGTGATCCGCTCCTGCCCGCGGATGGCTCTGCAGAACTCCTCTTCCACCCGCCAGTGGGCCTGCCCCTCGGCCGGATTGGGAAGCTCGGTAATCGCGCTGTCGCCTCGCTGCCCCCCGAACACGTTGAGCCCCGAGTCCACCCGCAGCGTCCCTTCGCTACCGTAAATCCAGACCTCGTTGCCCGACCCGAAGCCGGTCACCGCGCTGAACCGCATGCTGGCCTGCGCACCGCTGGCCAGGTCGGCCAGGATGTCTACGTGGTCCGGGATGGTAACCGAGACAGCCTGTCCATCCTCGTCCCGCCTCTGCTTCACGTTGACCTTGCTGTTGGCCATCACCCGCGTGGCCGGTCCGACCCAACGGATCATCGCCTCGTACCAGATGCCCATGTTCAGGATGTTGAAGCCGCTGAGGTCGCGGTCGTTCCGCCAGTGCATCGGGCCGCCGATGTCCGCGACCCCCGGCGTCAGCGACTGCACAGACACTGCCAGCACGTCGCCGACGTACCCCTCCGCTATCTTCTGGCACAGCAGGTTGTCCACCTTGAAGGTCAGGGGCGACGGAACGATCTGGGCGACCAGCCCGGGATACGCCCTGGAGGCGTCCAGCATCTCTCGCGCCTCCGCCGCCGTCGCCGCCATCCTCGCCTCGGTCAGCACGTGCTTGCCGGCTGCCAGCGCTTCGATGGTCAACGTCCGGTGCATGTAAGGCCACGTCCCGATACAGACGGCGTTGATGGATTCGTCCTCCACCAACTCCTGCCAGCTGTCGTACACCGTGGGTATGTTGAACTGGTCGGCCACCACTCGCCCCGACTCGCGGGAACGATTGGCCACCGCCACAATCTCCGTCCCCTCAACCTCATGGAACCCAGGGATGTGCCGGTCGCGGGTGTTCCTGCCCGCGCCGATAAGTCCAATGCGAATACCTTCGTCAGCCATGCTATTTCACCATTCTGAGGGTAGATGTGGGTGCTGCCGTGCGCATCTCTTCGACTCTAAAGCGGCAGCGCCACGGCCTGGCCCGTCTGGGTGCTTCGGGTTACAGCCTCGGTAAACTCCATGTACTGCACACCGATATCAAATGGCGTGTGGGTTATCGCTTCCTTGCCGCGGATAGCGTTGATGAACTCTTCCTCCACCCGCCACTTGCCTCGACTCTCGGGAGCGATGGTCAACTCGGAGAGCGCCTCGTCTCCTCGCTTGCCAGCCAGTACCTTGTTGAAGGGCGGCCCCTGCAGGCTGATGGTGCCGTCGGTGCCGAAGATCCAGAACTCCGTTCCGGTCTGCAGACCGGTCACCGCGCTCCAGCTGAAGTCGGCGGAGGCACCGCAGCCCATCTCCGCCAGCACGTTCACGTGGTCGGGGACAGTCACGGCCTGCATCACCCCGTTCTCGTCGGGCCGCCGGTTGCCAAACGTCCGTGTCATGGCCGATACCTTGGTCGCCGGACCGACGTACCGCATGACAGTCTCGTACCAGATGCCCATGCCCAGTATGTTGTAACCGCTCAGTGTCCGGTTCTGCCTCCAGTGGAGTGGGGAATCTGTGTCGATGAAAGTGTCAGCCCGATTGGTCCGCCCATGGTAGTCACAGACACGGAGGCGCACTGCCAGAATGTCTCCAAGGTAGCCGTTCCCCACATGCTCGATAACGGTCTTGTCCACTTCCAGAGTCTGCGGAGCAGGAACAATCTGCGTTACCAGGTCGGGATGCAGACGGCTGGCATCGAGCATCTCGTGGGCCTCGTCGGCGTTCATCGCCATCCGCGCCTCGGTCAGCACATGCTTTCCCGACACCAGCGACGCGACAACCAGGTTCCGGTGCATGTACGGCCAGGTCCCTACGCAGACGGCGTCGATGCTGTCGTCATCCAGCAGGTCCACCCAGTTGTCGTATACCTTGGGAATCTCATACTCAGCGGCGATGCGCTCGCCCGACTCGCGGCTGCGGTTGGCCACGGCGACAATATCCACGTCGCGCTGTTCGCGGAAGCCAGGAATGTGTCGAAGGCGAGTGTTGGCTCCGGCACCGATGAGGCCAACGCGGATGATTCCGTTTTGCATCAAAATGACTCCTTGGCATTTTTGTAGTGCGGCAATTCTATCACGAGGCGGTTATCGTACAGACTCCGGAGCCGGCAAATGCTTCTCTTATAATCAGTCGCAGGATGGGAGTAGTGGTTGGTGGTAAAAAGATGCGACGATTAGATCCAGGCAATCCGCCGAGGACGTTCAGGGTCGAAGGCGAAAGCATGAGCCCGACAATTGAAGACGGCCAGTTGGTGCTGCTGATGCCTCCCTTCCTGCACAGGGGCAGCCTGCACCGTGGCGACGTGGTCGTCCTCAGACAACTGGTGCCCCCGTGGGATTGGCTCATTAAGCGTGTAGCGGGCATGCCAGACGAGTCAATTGCACTCGACGGAGGTAGACTGTATGTGGACGACGTGCTCGCGACTCCGGACCTGATCCCCGCAGGGCCCGACGGCAAGATGAACGGCAAATGGTGGAATGGGTCGGACGAGTTCTTTGTCTTGGGCGACAACCCGTCTCGCAGCACGGACAGCCGCGCCTTCGGCCCGGTCTCAGCCGACCGTATCCTGGGCCGAGTCTGGCTGCGCTGTTGGCCCCCAAATGCCTGGGGGCGAGTCAAGTGACAGCATTTAACAAACGGCGTCAAATGTAATAAGATATAGTAGGAGCAAAGGCGGCTGCGTTTACAGGCGGGTATATAGGCTTGACAGATTCAAACATCCGGCCCGGGGCCTTGGTTTGGTATGCTGCCAAGGGTCTCGGCCGGGTTAAGGAACTCCACGGCAGCCCCTCGGTGCTCTTCTGGTCTGATGAGAAATCAGGTGCTACCCAAAATATCCCCCCTGCTCTGTTGACCCTGATCTCCTCCGATACCTCCGACAGCAAACCGGACGAGACAGCGGGAGAACTGGATGGGTGGGCTAGGAAATCTCCTCTAAAGCTCGTCGCGCTGGCCCTGTTGGCGTGTGGTGGGACCGGCACCGACTCCGATATTCGTGAAAAATTGAACGGCCGGGCGCCGCTCTCTCCCAACTGGGGCGGGTGGTGGAAGCGAACTCGAACCAAGCTCAGTAACCTGCCTTCTCACTTCCGGATCAACGAGACTGCCGGCGTCTCCGAATATACCTTGCTCTCGGGCGTGGCTGATGTCCCGCCTGACTGGTCTGAACCAAGATCGGCCAGCGTGTCCGATTGGAAGAAGTGGCTCTCATCCAGCGCTCACGAACATCCACCGGGCCGTTTCCCGCCCAGACCAGTAGCAGAAGTCCTAGCCAAATGGCCTGAAAGTACTATCGATCAGACTCTGCTTAGAGTGGCATTGGCAGCTGAGGAACTTTCGTCAGCGGGCGATATCTCTCCTCAAGTGGCGGAGGGCTGGCTGAGGGCGGTGGCACTGGCTGCGCTGCGGCAGCGGGAAACTGGCGGGCAGGATTCGCGAGGCTACCTCGCGGCCCGAGTCGGGGAATTACTGGCCCGCCTGTCCAGGATTGCTGGGGACGGGGCATCCCAAGATCTGGTTCTGCAAGCCGGGGCTCTGGAAGGCGACACCGATGCTTGGCGGCGCGGGTTCGTGGCGGGCATGTGGGAGGCCTTTGAAGGTGATGATGCTAGGGAGATGTACCGCAAGTCGTCCGCTGTGTTGGGCCGACATGCGCGCGCAGATCTGGCGCGCCAAATCGCCTTGGCCGCCTTCGACCCAGGTTATTCGTCCCGGCGAAATTCCGAACTCGACCGCCTCCTGGACATGCTACCGGAAGACCAGCGGATACAGATTCTGCAGGAAATGATTGCCTTTGCAACCCCAGGACAGAAAGACGGCGTGTTGGACTATATGGCTAACAGCCGACATGCATCTGGTCCGGAGCATCTGGATCTGCGCATGATGGCGGTCTTGGCACTGGCAAAACAAGGGACAGACTCTGCGAAACTGGAGGGAACTCTTAAAGCTGGAGAGCCTGATTTCAACGGAGTACTAGGGGTTTCAAATCCGCAGCCATTGGTACAGAACATTCAAGAAGACCACAATCGCAAGATGGAATCCCTTCAACAGTCTCTTTCCTTCGAGATTGAGCGAGAATATCGGGAAAAAGAACGGCTGCAAAAGCAGATTTCGCGACTAGACCAACAAGTGCAGGCCTTGGATTCGGAATTGAGCGCACACAGGGAGGAATCAAGGCTGGAAATCCGGCAGGACATTTTGCTGGCTGTCGGCGAGGTCCTGCAGTCGGTTTTCCTGCGGGACCGCGCTGAGGAGATGACCGGAAGTGTTGAAGCCGGACTTACCCTTGCGCTGCAGGCAGGCGGAGCCGAGTTGCTTGAAAAACCGGGAGACACGGTCATTTACAGACATCAATGGCATTTGACTAAGGACCATTTGACCGAATCCGCTACCGTGAGGGTCTTGGCGCCAGGCGTCATAGTTCGCGGCGGGATTCACGGAGACAAGGTGCTGCTCAAAGCCCACGTCAGACACGAGGCAGGTTAATGGAAATCGTTGGTATTGACTTTGGCACTACAAACGTGCGTATCTCTACCTGGGACCCGGACGACGGCGGCATACCGCAACCCCGCCTAATTGGCAGAGGCGATACAACCGTTATGCCCGCAGTCGTAGCCCTCAGGCGCGAGTCCGACGGCTCGGTTTCTATAGTCGCAGGCGAAGAAGCCGACGATCTGGAGGAGACCCAGGATATCGTTGTTATTCGCAACATCAAGCGATGGGCATTGTCAAATGACCCGTATGTCAAGTGGCGATTGGAAGTCAACGAGGCCTCCTGGCCGACCTGGTGGAATCCAGATCTGCATTGCGTCGACGTTTGGGGACAGCATTTTCAGGTCAAAAAGTTGATGGCAGATATCCTGAAGGAAGCTCTTGGGCGCGCCGACCTGCCGGACCAGTTTGAGTGGAGAGCTGGCTGTCCGGTTCACGCGGGCCTAGAATATCGTTCAATGCTGAAGGATATACTGCCCAATTCTGGAGCCAGGAGCAGCATCAATTGGGTAGTGGACGAACCCGTACTCCTACTGGCCCTCGCCCGCCGCATGGGCAACCTGGATCTCGGTTCTTATATGGTTTACGACCTGGGGGGCGGCTCCTTCGACTGCGCTCTGGTTGAGCTTCGCGACGGTGGCGAGATGATTGTCTACGGCGCCGATGGGCACCCCCTGCTTGGGGGTTCAAACGTTGACTCGTCCCTCGCTGACAAGCTCACTATCGACAACCCCGGAAACCTGCTGCGTCTGGCCAAAGAACAGGTTTCTCCGGACAACCCCGCAGCTCGAATTAACGACAGCCTCAGCTTGACTTGGCAAGACGTTGAGTCGGCGCTGAAGGAAGGCAAGTATATTCCGCTTTCGCTCATGGCCCTGCGAGACGCTTATGTCAACGCCAAGGCGGTGGTCTGGCGGCGCGGCGACGAGCCTGACAAACCGGATGAAATGACGCTAGACAGGAATGCGGAGACTGGGGAGGTGCGCTTCCTCTGGCAGCTCAACTACTCCGACATGGCAAGAGATGTGGACGGTATCATATTGTTCGGAGGTCCTACGCGCTCTCCGTTCTTCGAGGAAAACCTCCGCCGCTGGTTTGGTGACGACAAGGTGATGCACGCTCGGGACTTGGTGGCAGGTCTGGACGCCCCTGAGATAACCGGGGTCAGCATGGGTGCCTGCTTCTTCCCCACGGGAGAGCACTTCTACGAGGTTCCCAGCCGCCTGCCCTTCCGAGTCACCCTTGAGAACCGTCAATCAGGGCAGAAGGTTGAGTACTCGCCCTTCGAATACTTCGTGGAGACCTTCAAGCCTTCTGAAAAATTCCTTTCCGACCCACTCCTTCAGGAGCGCGACAACCCTCAGGAATACGAACTGACTATCACGGACATCGATGGCGTGCTGATGGAGCATCAGCTTGTGAACGGGTTCCTGGAGTCGGATGGGCGACATCCTGCCACCAGCCTTAGGCTGGTTATTGACCGTCTTGGCCCGGTGTACGTGGAGAAGAAGTCCGAGGGTATCGGACTGCCATGGACGAAGATGGAAGCGGTAGTGGAAAACCCTCCCTGGCAAACGGAGGAACAACGGGAGATGCTGGAAGCTTTGAGGGGGAGAGAAAGGCAGCGAGAGGCGATACGGCGTCAGGAGGCGGAGCCAAACCTTGATCGGCCAGCCCAACTTGAAGTCAATTAGCCAACGATTGGGGCGGCTGCGGGGCCGCCCCAATCGTTTACACTCGCCACATATCTCCGGTCTGGAATATCATGTCCACTTGGTAGACCTCATCCGCAGGCCAGCCAGCCATTTTCATCCAGTCCTCGAAATGGGACTGCTCCACTGCTTCGCATTCAGTGAATAGCTTGCCGGTAGAGGTATCAGCGTAGACCTTGAGTATGGTGGTGCGGCGGTCGGGGCGCCACTTGCTCACGCCGCCGGTGTAGGCCCCCAGCTTGTTGCGGAGTTCGTCCTCGGTCAATCCCGAAATGGAGTGCCTGGCTAGAAACCTGGCCATGCCAATGTCACCTCTACCGAGTTTGAAATTAGTCCTGTGGCGGCACGAAAGGATACGGAATCGGCGGCCCGTCGCGAAGGGGGAGAACCACGGTAGCTGAGCCTGGCATGCTCTCTACTCCATCCTGCGTCTTCATTCCAATTTCAAGGTCGACCAAGCCCATGCGGTCCTTTTCTTCCTTGCCGGTGATCGTGCCCCACATGATCAGCACGTCGCCGGGCACAAGCATTGCCCGATGCTCGAAACGGGCCTTCCAGGGCCAGCCGTTAGGCAACGTCCAGTCCTTCAGAAATTGCGGCACCACGCTCTGCTTCCATGATCCATGCACCAATATGCTAGGGTTCTTGTCGTGGTTGAGACCGAAGTCCAGATCGTAATGAATCCGGTGGAAATTCTCTATGGCGGCGCTCCACCGAAATAGGTGGGTGGGGGTGGGAGCGTAAATGTACTTTGGCAACTCGTCGCCCACCTCCACGTCTTCGTAGTAAGTCTGCTTCTTGTTACGCAACTGCTCGCCGGAAGGCCTCTCATTGTGCGCCAAGATCTGCTCCGGCGTCATTTGTAGCAGTTCTTCGAGTTTTACGCTCATGCTTCGTGCCTCTGGAGGGACTCGGAATTAACGCCGGATGGACGATTGACGAGTGATGCAAAGCAGGTCGCCTGCTTGGTTGGTAAAGCTGGTTTCAACGGTCATTATCAGGAACGCCCGCCCGTCTCGCCCTGAACGCTCGCGGATGTCGGAATAACGGTTCTGGAAGTAGATCTTGTCGCCGATGTTCGGGTACTTGTAGATTTCGATTTCGTTGCCAGCATTAAGAACCCGAACCAGATTGGTGGGCACGGGTGGCAACGCCCCGGGACGTTCCACGCTTCCAATTCCGTCGGACTCCGGGTTTTCCTGGAAGGCGCGAGTAATAGGGTCTTCCTGCTCGGGTCTGTGGCGGCTCACCATGTAGCTGACCATAATTGGAGGAGCAATCACGCCACCAAACTTCGTTCCCTCAGCGAAATCCTTGTCCCAATAGCGGGGGTCGGGGTCCATTACAGCCTGTGTGAAGCGGCGTAGGTATTCTTCGTCCACATAGCCCCAGGATTCGACCACCTCGCCGGACACGCCGATCATCGCCCGGACCTCTGGCGTGAGCACCGACTCCGTGTCGTGCTGGGCCTGCTGAGTCATAGCTATTTCCTCCACCGGGACATCACTTGCCCCTGCGTTGGCACGTGGCCGCCGCGGGGCTCTCGCTGGTTCGGGGCAAGCCTACCCCAGCCCTCGACGGTAAGTCAACCAGAGCTTGCTGTGCCGCACTTGCGAGTTGAGAGTCGGTTGCTCATTGGGATAACATTGCGTGCGGCGACTGGGAACAAGCCGGAATGGGGAAGATGCACTGCGTGGGGATAGTCCTGTCTCTGCTGATGCTTTTAGCCTTGCTGGGAGGCTGCGGCGTACCGCAAACCAACTCCACCCAAGAGGCAATTGTACGCATCGGAGGGGAGACCACCTATACCGTTGATGTGGCGGGCACTCCGGAAGAACGGCAACAGGGTCTATCAGGCCGACCGACGATGGCCGAGGACGTGGGAATGCTGTTTATCTTCGAGGAAGAGCGGCCACTGCATTTCTGGATGAAGGACATGCATTTCCCGCTGGACATCATCTGGATTGACGGCCAATGCGAACTGGTCGGGGTATCCGCCGAGGTGCCGACGGCTCCACCTGACGCCGAGAGCGCAGACATACCAAGAGCTAACTCGCCTTTCCCCGCACTCTACGTGCTGGAAGTCAACGCGGGGGAGTGGGCTGGTAATGGGATGTCGGCCGGTGACCCCGTGCAGTTCCTGGGGTCGATTGAAGGACAATACGGCTGCTGAGGACTGGATTGACATCAAGGCAGAAATTCACAAGGGAGCAGGTGAAAGTCAGATGGACATTCTGGTATCGGGCTCGATGGCGTATGACCGCATAATGAACTTCAGCGGGCGGTTCAGCGATTACATCCTGCCCGACCAACTAGACAATATCAACGTAAGTTTTGCGGTGGACAGCCTGACGGAGCATATCGGAGGCACGGCGGGGAACATCGCATACTCCCTGTCGCTTCTCGGAGAAAAACCCCGAATTGTGGCTTCGATGGGGCGCGACTATCACCGGTACTTTGAGTGGCTGAATGCCTGCGGAATTGGCACTGGCAACATTCGAGTAGTGGACGAGGAGTTAACCGCCGGCGCATACATCACAACGGACCTGGACTCGAACCAGTTCACCGGCTTCAATCCAGGGGCAATGAAGCACCAAGCTGGATTCAGCTACGAAGGGATCGAAGCTTCAAACACCATCGCCATTGTGGGTCCGGGCAACCTGGCCGACATGATGGAGTTTACTGCAACCAACGAGGGTCTAGGGATCTACACAATCTTTGATCCTGGCCAGTCGCTGCCAATATGGGAACGGGAAGCCCTTTCCCGCAGCATCGGCCAATCGAACATGCTCATTTGCAATGAGTACGAGTTCGGGATGATCACCAATAGCACCGGTCTCTCCATCGAGCAACTTACCGGAATGGTTGAGCATCTGGTCATTACCCTGGGAGGTGACGGGGCGAAGATTTATTCGGGCGGGGATATTCAAACGGTGCCCGTGGTTCCTACTGAATCTGCCATCGATCCGACAGGGGCAGGTGATGCCTTCCGGGGGGGGCTGATAAAAGGACTGGCCAACGGAACGAGCATCAACCGGTCGGTGCAGATGGGCGCAGTGTGCGGACACTACGCCGTGCAGATCAACGGCACCCAGACCTATGGATATACGGTTGAAGAGTACGAGGCAAAGCTCCACGAGTGTTTTGGAAGGTGATTGTCCGCCTGTGCGACATCGCAACGAATTCGTTGCGAACTATCATGGACCGCATCATTGGTTGCAAGCTGGCCATTTGAGTTGGCAATTGGCGCATCGCCCATCACCGGCAGTACCTGCTCTGAGCCGAAAAGTCGCTGACGAAGCGCAGTTACTCTATATTTGGCACTTGCAGGCATCCTTTCCCAGCGATGAGGCAATGTCGAAAGGACCCGGTTCCTGTAACCCACCTGATGCTTCGGGCTTCTCTGCGGTATCGGAGCGTTGCCGCGTCCATTCGCTTTCGTTACAATCTGCGGGGCGATTTGACCGTCGACTGCATACCCTGACCTGCTGGACCTGTTGAATTGACCGATGATGCGATATTCCCTGAGCCTATGGGCCACGGGCCTCTGGACGGGGTGAAGGTTCTGGACCTGAGCGAGGACATCGCCGGGTCTTTCTGCGCGCGCTTGCTGGCCGACTATGGGGCGGAGGTGCTGAAGGTCGAGCCACCCGCCGGGGCCTCGCTCCGCCGGATGCCGCCCTTCTTTGAAGACGACCCGCACCCTGAGAAGAGCCTGTTCTTCCTGGCGATGAACCTGAACAAGAAAAGTGCGACTCTGAACCTGGAGACAGCAGCGGGGAGAGAGCTGTTCCGTGGGCTGATTCCCCATGTGAATGTTGTCGTTGAGAGCTACAGGCCCGGCTACCTGGAAGGTCTGGGTTTGGGGTATCCAGAGTTGGAGGCCATCAACCCCGGGCTGGTGATGACTTCGGTCACACCCTTCGGGCAGACGGGGCCGTACAGCCAGTACGCAGGCGAGGAGATCGTCAGCTATGCCATGGGGCTGATCATGAGCATCAGCGGAATGCAGGACCGGGAGCCGCTGAAGCACGGCGGGTTCCAGGCGCAATACGAGGGCGGGCTGAACGGCGCGGCGGCCACGGCGATGGCGCTGTTCATGCAGGGCAACACCGGCGAGGGCCAGCACATCGACGTGTCGATCACGGAGAGCGTGGCATCGACGATGATGGCGACGCAAACGATGTATCCATTCATCGGGGCGACGCAGCCGCGGCGGCGTCCTGCGGGGAGCAACTTCGGGCATCCGATGGCTTGCGAGGACGGGTGGATCATCGTGCAGACGGGCGGCGGAGCGACGTGGGAGACCATCGCCAACTTCTTCCGGGACCCGAGGCTGCACGAGGAGCGGTTCACCGACACCGCCGAGCGGAACCGAAACGGCGAGGAGCTGGACCGCATCGTGCTGGAGTCCATCAGCGAGCGTGGGAAGTGGGACCTGTT
Source organism: Dehalococcoidia bacterium (assembly GCA_965261355.1). Lineage (GTDB taxonomy): Bacteria > Chloroflexota > Dehalococcoidia > Lucifugimonadales > UBA3495 > VXOI01. The sequence goes on from CBDHDK010000001.1 coordinate 56,131, forward strand.
CACCGAGGCGGCCACCTCGCGGATGCTGTTCGGGCTGGTCCAGACGCCGTCGGAGCTGGCGGAGTGTCCGCAGCTTGATTCGCGGCAGTTCTACCGCGAGGTAGATCATCCGGTCATCGGCAAGATCAAGGTGCCGGCGGCGCTGTTCAACCTTTCGCTGACACCGTACCAGTACACCATGCCGGCCCCGACGCTGGGGCAGCACAACCGCGAGATATACGTAGACGGCCTCGGGCTTACCCCGCAGGAGATGACCGTGCTGCGGCAGACGGACGCGATTTGATGGCTGAAGGCAAGGGCAAGCTGCCGCTGGAAGGGATTCGGGTGCTGGACTCGACGTACGTGTTCGCCCTACCGTACGCGGGCGGCCTGCTGGCGGACATGGGCGCGGAGGTCATCAAGGTTGAGGGGCCGGGGAGGCCGGACGTAACTCGGACGGGCGGGTACTCGGGCGTGTTCGCGGAGAACGACCTGGGCGAGGACTGGTGGAACCGTCCATCGACGTACAACCTGATTCACCGGGGCAAGCAGTCGGTGACGCTGGACATGACCGACGAGCGGGGTCGGGACCTGTTCCGCGAGCTGGTGACGGTCTCGGACGTGGTGATGGAGAACTTCACGCCGCGGGTGATGCGTAGCTGGGGTCTGGACTACCCCAACATGCGCAAGCTGCGGCCCGATGTGATCTTGGTGTCGAACACGGGGTACGGGCACGGCGGCGGGCCGTACTCGGGGTATCCGGCGCAGGCGACGACGCAGGAGGCGACGCACGGACACTGCTGGGTTACGGGGTATGTCGATGGCGGGCCGGCGAAGGCGGGGGCGTCGTTCGTGGACTTCCTGTCGACGTGGACGGCGCTGTTCGCCATCGGGGCGGCGCTGCGGTATCGGGCCAAGACCGGGCTAGGTCAGTGGGTAGACATGGGCATGTACCAGGCCGGGGTGATGTTCCTGTCGGAGTACATCCTGGACGCCATCGCCAACGGGCGAGAGGGCGGGCGCATCGGGAATCGGCACCCTTGGCGCGCGCCGCAGGGGTGCTACCCGGCGGCGGGCGAGGACCAGTGGATCACGCTTTCGGTGGGGGACGACGCCCAGTGGCGGGCCTTCTGCCGGGTGATGGGGCAGCCGGAGCTGGTCATGGACGAGCGGTTTCGGACGCTGATCGGCCGTCGGGAGAACCACGACGCGCTGGACGAGGTGATAGCAGGGTGGACGTCGACGCGGGACCGGTACGACACGATGCATGCGCTGCAGGCGGAGGGCATCCCGTCGGGGCCGGTGCTGACGGGTCGGGACATCCACTACGACCCGCATTACAAGAGCCGCAACTTCCTGGAGCGGGCACAGTACCCTCCGGAGCGGAAGCTGGGCGAGCGGATGTTCCTGAGCCGTCCGTACAAGTTCTCGAAGAGTCCGCTGCACATACAGGGGCCGTCGCCGGGGTTCGGGCAGCACAACGAGCCGGCGCTGAAGGAGCTGCTGGGCGTGTCGGACGAGCAGTACCGGCAGCTGGTGGAGGACGTAATCGTCTCCACGGTGCCGACCACGGGCGAGCCGTCGCCGGTGGTGCCGCAGGCGGAGGCGCTGGAACGTGGCATCATCGCGGGGTGGGACCCGGACTACCGCGAGCGGCTGGGGCTGGGGTAGCTCTCCTGGGTCTCTGGGTTCCGGATGCTCAGGGTCTGTTCACCACAGAGAGCACAGAGATTTCTCTGTTTTCTTTTGTTGCCAAGTTAGTTGCCCCTCGCGGATTCTCTGGTGCGATGGGAGACCGGGGTTTGGATTCCCGCCTGCGCGGGAAAGACGGGTTGCTGAGGGTACCGGCTGCCTGCTTACTCGCAGGTTGTGGCAGTTGCCCGGGGAGACGGGGGTTTGGATTCCCGTCTGCGCGGGAAAGACGGGTTGCTGAGGGCACCGGTTGCCTGGTTCTTCGCAGGTTGGCAGTTGCGCGGGGAGACGGGGGTTTGGATTCCCGCCTGCGCGGGAAAGACGGGTTACGGGGCCTCCAGCGTTTGAGGCGGTATTGCCCTGGTGGTCAGTCCCGGGGGCGGGCGTCCCAGTGCAGGGCGGCGCGTACGAGGCCGGCGTTGGAGGCCCGGGGCAGCAGGGATTCGAGGAAGCCACGGGGCTCGGGGCAGCGGTTGTCGTCTACGCAGTGGCGGATGTATCTCTGAAAGTCGATGAAGGCAGCGTTTCGGATGCCGGCTTCACGCACCCTTGCGACCGCCTGGAAGGGGTCGGGCAGGGGTTTGCCGTCGGCGTGATCGGCGGTCCACTCCTGGCAGGCGCGCTCGGCGACGCGGCGGGCGCGGACGACGGAGAGGGCGAGGGCGAATTTCCGGTTCAGGGTATTTACACGTTGTCTGATCTGGGCCAGGGTCATGGTTACTTCTCCTGACATACCCGGGGCACTGTCCCGGGTGGAAATAAAAGCAGAGTACGCAGAGGGGGCACGGAGGATGCAGAGTGTTTGTTTTGAGGGGTTACGCTCTCACCCCAAACACTCCCGCTCCAAGGAGAGGGGAGTTGCTAGGCAATCTCTTGCAGCCCCTATTGGCGGAGGGTGTAAATGCGGAAATCTCGAAAATCCGTTCATTTCCGTTCATTTCCGACGACTGGGAGCTGTTGCAGGATTGGGGTTCAACGTCGGGGGAGCTGCCGGGGGTCAGGGAACCGGGGGGCTTCCTGCGTTTTGTGGACATTGGACATCGCGGGGCCTCAGTGGCCGGGTTCGATTTGTGAGATCGCACGCATGTTCTTATACAATAATTATGTTACAGGAAGATCTTCGGATTGGCAAGGGGAGCGGTGAGGGGATTTCAACGCAGAGGACGCGGAGGGAGACGCAGAGGGCGCAGAGGGCGCGGGTGAGATTCTTCGCTTCGCTCAGGATGACGGACAAGCTGAAGGACGGACAAGTTGAAGGACGGGGAAGGGGAGGCTGTTGAGCCAGGGATGCTAGTCGCCGGAGTAGCTCCAGGCGGTGAAGCGTTCGGGGGTGAGCTTGATTACGGGGTTGCCGTCGAGGTCCATTTCGCGGTACTGGGGGTATTTCTCACGGAGGAGGGACACGGCGCCGGCGGCCTCGCCTTCGTCGCCGGACAGGAGCGCGGCGCGGCAGGTGATGAGGATGTAGCGGAGGGACTGCCAGTCGTCGTCGTAGTGGTCGACGACGAGGGACGCCTGCGGGTTGGCAAGGATGTTGCGGACGCGGCGCAGGCGGGTGAGTTCGGTGGACTTTGGCTTCCGGTCGAGGACGATGTAGATGTTCTCCCCACCAAATCCCAGGTCGGCGAAGGCGAAGCAGACCGGAATTACGTGGGGGCGGCCGCCAGCGTCGGCGGTGGCGAGGCGGGCGACCCGCGCTTCGGCTAGGAAGCGGGCCTGGGATTCGGTAAGAGGCGGCACGAATTCTCTCTGCAGGCTCTGCAACTATATTTGGGCGGTTATGTTCTACCTTCCAGCTTAGTGTAGCAACATGGGCAATCGCGTCTGGTTTCCAAGCACACAAATCGGGCCGGAATGGCGGATGAGGTGGGAGTGACAGTGGCCCCTTCGGTCCTTGGTGCGAGGTTGGACGGGGGTTTGGATTCCCGCCTGCGCGGGAATGGCGGGTTGAGGCCGGTACCGGTGGAACGGGTTGCGACTCGTTTTGGCCGACAGTCGGCGGTTAAGTCAGTCGACAGTCTGTGGCTAGGTGTCGCCGGGTAGGAGGCGCATCGGGTCGTCGAGGAAGGCGAGGTTTTCCAGCTCGGTGTTGGCGGCGTCGGACATGGCGGCATCGCCATCGCGGACGCAGTCGATCAGGGCGCGTCGGGCCAAGGCACCGCCTATCTTGCCGAGGGCAGCGATGCAGGCGAGACGCACCTCGGGGTCGTCGTCCTTGAGCAGTTCCACGAGCTGGGGGACCGGGCCCTCTTCGGCCAGCTCACCGCAGGCGTGGGCGGTCTCAAAGCGGACTGCGGGGTCGTAGCTGTCCAGTTCCTGCATGAGAGTGGGGAGCCACATCGCGTGGCCGGTGCGGCCCATGGCGTAGATTGAACTGGAGCGCAGGTCCTGGTCTTCGCTGTCGAAGGCCCATCGGATGTAATCCTGCACCTCTTCAGTGTTGTAGGGGGCAACGGCCTCCAAGCAACGGCGGCGGACCTCAAGGTCCTCTATTTCGTCCTCGAGAAAGTCGGTGAGGACGCGATAGACCAGTTCGCTGTCCTGGGCCGTCAGCTTGCCTTCCAGAGCCAGTCCGGGGAACTTACCCAAGGCAAGGGCGGAGGCGGCGCGAACCTGGGGGCCTCTCTCAGACCACAGGATCTCAACGAGCTCCAGAAGGAGCCAACGATCTTCCAGTTCCCAGAGGCCCTCGACACCCGATTGGACGAGACGGTCGTCGTCGTCCTTCAGACAGAGGCGGAAGATGGAAGTGAAGTCGAGCTCGAGGTTTTCCTCGGCCTGCTCGACCATGGTAGAGACGACCTCGCGGCGCCGGTCTTCGTCCATGTCCAAGATGGCACGTCCGAACTCGGCCAACTCGTCGGCGGGCAGGTCGGACGCTTCGTGGAAGGGAGCGTCGGCGAGCCGTTCCAGAGGGTCGGAGATGAAGTCTATGAATTCACTGAAAGCCATGACAAATCCAGTGTAGCACGACCAATGGAAGCGATGGCCGGAGGCAGGGCATCGAGCAGGTCGGAGGCGGCGAGGCCGGCGTGGCCAAGGCGGGCGGCGACGCTCGCAGCGGCTTTGGCGTGGAGGTAGACTCCAGTGGCGGCAGCCGTGTGGGGCGGCAGGCCCTGGGCGAGAAGGGACACGATAATGCCGCTGAGGACGTCGCCGGTGCCGCCTGTCGCGAGGCCCGGGTTGGCGAAGGGGGCGATACGCACGGGTGCGCCGGGGCTGGCGATGACGGAGTGGGCGCCCTTGAGGACGAGGGTGGCGTTCCAGCGTTCGGCCCATTCCCGAGCGACGGCGAGGCGGTCGGACTGAATTTCGGAGACGGGGAGGCCGGTGAGGGTGGACATCTCGCCGGGATGGGGAGTCAGCACCAATGGGCCGTTGAGCTGGCCGCGCCAGTCTTCGATGCCGGACAGGTTGTTGAGGCCATCGGCGTCGACGAGGACGGGGAGGCCGGCGAGCCTGTCGCCGGTCTCGCGGAGCAGGAGGCGCAGAAAGTCGGTTGTCCCGTGGGACCAGCCCAATCCGCAGCCGACGAGGACGGCCGAGAACCGACGGTCGGAGTCGCGGATGACGGCGGCGGCCGACGGGTGGATGCGGCCATAGTCGTCCTCGGGGAGCGGCAGGTGGATGGCCTCGGCACCCTTGGCGGCAGCGATGGGGTAGACGCTCTCGGGGCTGGCGAGGGTGGTCAGGCCGGCACCGGTGCGCACGGACGCCTGGGACGCGAGCCAGGCCGCGCCGACGTAGTGGCGGGAGCCGGCGACGACGAGGGCGTGGCCGTAGGTGCCCTTGTGGGAGTCGAGGGGGCGAGGAGGGAGCTGGGAGGCGACCCACCGGGGGGTTAGCATCTCTACGTCGACGGAACGCTCCTCGGGCAGGCCGGGCGGGACGCCGATGTCGAGCACCCGCAGACGGCCAGCGCGTTCGGGGCCGGGGAAGGTGAGCAGGCCGAGCTTGGGGTAGCCGAGGGCGAGGGTCACGTCGAATTCAGGACAGGCTGGGTCGACCTCACCGGTGTCGGCGTTGAGGCCGGTGGGCAGGTCGAGGGCGACGAGCAGGGGCGGGCCGGGCGGGCTGCCGCTGTCGCGGGAACTACGGAGAAGGCGTTGCAGGGCGAGCATGGCGTCGCGGACTGGGCCGGACAGGGGGCGGGAGCGGCCGGTTCCGAGGACGGCGTCGACGACCACGCGGGAGCGGCGCAGTAGCCGGTCGAGGGTGTCGCCGGCGGGGTTGGCGACGATGTCGACGCCGTATTCGCGGGCGAGGTCGAGCTTGGGGTCGAGTTCGGGGCGACGGGTGAGGAGGCAGCAGACGACGTCTGCTCCCCAGCGTTGGAGGTGGCGAGCGACGACGAGGCCGTCTGCGCCGTTGTTGCCGGGGCCGACGAGAATTACGGCGCGACGGCCCGCTGTGCCGCCGAGCTCGTCGCGGACGGCCTGGGCGACAGCGAGGCCGGCGTTTTCCATGAGGGTGTCGAGACTGACGCCGGCGTGGTCCGAGGCCTGCTCGATGGCGGTCATCTGCGCTGCGGTTACGACTTTCACGGGGCTATCTTCCTGCCCGTCTCAGTCGGGGTCCTCGCGGCGGGCGACCACGAAGGCGACGGCCTGCTCGCGGGAGTCGGACATGCTGACAGAAATCTCGAGGACGCCGAGTCGTTCAGCCCGGGCGCGGGCGCGGCCGTGGAGGAGGATGCTAGGTGCGCCGCTGGGGGCGCGGGTGACCTCGATATCCTTCCAGCCAACGCCGCGAACGCCGGTGCCGAGGGCCTTCATGGTGGCCTCCTTGGCGGCGAAGCGGGATGCGAGCTTGGAGGGGCGGCCGCGGCAGTACTCGAGCTCGCCCGGGGTGTAAACGCGACTCAGGAACCGCTCGCCGTAACGCTCGAGCGTCTGGGCTATCCGGTCAATTTCGATGATGTCGACGCCGGTGGACAGCATGTCGGGTCAGGCCCTCACCCTAACCCTCTCCCGGGGGAGAGGGGATTTGGGGTGGCCTCTCCCTGGGAGAGAAGGGAACCTGAAGACGTCCAGCATGGACACCTGCTATTCCGGGATGTGACCGGGGATGCCGAGGCGGTCCAGGATTTTGGAGACGGAGTAGCTGCGGTTCAGGACGTAGAAGTGGACGCCTGGGACGCCGGCGGCCCACAGTTCCTCGACCTGTCGTGCGGCATAGTCGACGCCAAGCTCGCGTACGGCTTCGTCGTCCTCGCCGAGGCGGTCGAGCTCGGAGTCGAGGTCGGGCGGAATCCTGGAGCCGCAGAGGGCGGTGAAGCGGCGAATCTGCGGGGCGCTGAGCACGGGCAGAATTCCGGGGATCACCGGCACGTCGATGCCGGCGGCACCGGCACGGTCGGCGAAGGCGAAGTAGTCGTCGTTGTCGAAGAAGAGCTGGGAGATGAGGAATTCGGCGCCGTTTTCGACCTTCAGCCTGGCAAACTCGAGGTCGCGCTCGAGGCTCTCGGCTTCGGTGTGGCCCTCGGGGTAGCAAGCAGCGCCGATGCCGAAGCCGTAGTTGGCGCGGATGTGGGTGACGAGGTCGGAGGCGTGGCTGAATCCGCCCTCGGTGGCGACGAAGTGGTCCTCACCGCGCGGCGGGTCGCCGCGGAGGGCGATGACGTTCTCGATGCCGGCTTCATCGAGGCGCTGAAGAACGGAGTCGAGCTCATCGACGGTCTGGCCGACGCAGGTGAGGTGGGCCATGACCTCGACGCCGGCGGACTGCTTGGCTTCGACGGTGATCTGCTCGGTGAAGTGACGAGTGGAGCCGCCCGCGCCGTAGGTGACCGATACGAAGTCGGGGCAGTAGGCAGTAAGTTCGTGAACCGTGTCCAGAACCCCGGGGATGCCCTCGGCGGTGCGGGGCGGGAAAAGCTCAAAAGATATGGTGCGCTCCTCGCGGAGCATATCGCGTATTTTCAAAACCTGCTAATCGTTCCTCCTGTGTATTAACCCCCACCCCAACCCTCGCGGTTTGGTGCACTCCGTCCAAGGTGGGACGCCCTTTAGTATTTTCCGCCTGAGCGGAGGGGTCCGGTTTGATGTCGTTCAATCATTTGACGACTGGGTGGTTGACGACTGGGGGTTTGGATTCCCGCCTGCGCGGGAATGGCGGGGCGCAAGCTGGTGAACACTCCATATGAATGTAACCGGCTAGAACTGGGGGGTGCGTTTTTCGACGAAGGCCTGGACTCCTTCGGCCGGGTGGCCGGAGGTGGCGACGTACTGGGCGAAGGCCATCTGTTCGACGGTAGAGCCGTCGCGGATGGAGAGGTCGCGGCCCTGATGTGCTACCTGCTTGATCCAGCCGAGGCCGGGGCGGCTCTTGCTGCGCATGGGGGCCACCAGCTTCTCCAATTCGTCGTCCAGCTCCTCCAGCGGAGCGGATCGAAGGGCGAGGCCCCATTCGACGGCCTCGGGACCGCTGAGCCAGCGTCCGGTGGTGAGCAGTTCCATGGCCCGCTGGGGACCGACGAGACGGGGCAGGCGTATGGTGGAGCCACCGCCCGGCATGAGGCCGAAGTTGACGTGCTGATCGCCGATGCGGGCGTTGTCGGCGACGAGGGCCATGTCGCAGGCCATCATCAGTTCGAGGCCGCCAGCGAGGGCGAAGCCGTGAACCACGGCTATCACGGGGATAGGCAGGTCTTCCACCTGGAATATAACCTCGTTGATATCCGCGAGGTAGCCCCGAAGCGCCTCTGGGCTCTGGAAGGCATCCTGGAAATATTTGAGGTCGGCGCCGGCGCAGAAGCAGCGTCCCTCGCCGCGCAGCACCATGGCCTTGACCGAATCGTCGCCGGCGACGTCGGTGAGAGCCGCCGACAGGTCGGTGCAGAGCTCACGGCCGAGGGCGTTCATGGCGTCGGGGCGGTTGAGGCGAATGGTGGCGATGCCGTCGTCTTTGGTCAGCTTGACATTGGTGTATTCCACAGTAACTCCGGTGAAAAGGGATATACCCTATACTATACTCGACTTGGCGCGGTTCGCGCTCAGGAGGACTCTTGGAGGGCTGTACCATCAACCTACGGGTCCAGCCTCGGGCGTCACGGGACAGCGTCGTTAGGTACCTGGACGGGATGCTGCGGGTGAGCGTGACGGCACCACCAGTCGACGGGAAGGCGAACGCTGCGGTGGCGGAGCTGCTGGCGAAAGCGCTGGGGGTGGCGAAATCGCGGGTTCGCGTGGTGCGAGGGCATACTTCGCGGGACAAGGCGGTAGCGGTGGACGGAATGACGGAGGAGGAACTGCTGCGGATGCTGGACGGGTAAGGGGATTCGCCCTCACCCCAAGCCTCTCCCAAGGGGGAGAGGGAACTGTTGGCAGACTCTCCGGGGAAGACTGATATTCGGGAAGGCGCCGTAATATATGCGATATATGAACTTCGGCTGGATAGTGGAGGACAAGCTGGGCGGTTCGCAGGGACCGGCCGGGATGAGGGACCTGTTCTACCTGTACCAGCAGGGCGTGCGTGCGATGATCCGGATGGAGGAGCGGACGATTTCGGCCGACGGGGACGGGATGCTGGACATCGTGGACATGTTCGAGCCGGTGCCGGACTTCACGCCTCCGACTCAGGAGCAGATCGACCGGATGCTGGAGTTCATCGAAGCGCAGAACGCCGACGGGCGTCCGGTGGCGGTGTCGTGCTACGCGGGCATCGGTCGAACGGGCACGGTGCTGGGCTGCTACCTGGTGAGCAAGGGAGCGTGGCCGGGTGACGCCGTGGAAGAGGTGCGGAGGCTGCGGCCGGGATCTATCCAGACTCCGGAGCAGGAAGCGGCGGTGTACGAGTACGCCCGGCGGCTCGGGGCGGTCGGCGATTCCGGAGGGTGATGGGAGAGATTATTGGGTGTCATTCTCTCTTAGTACAGAAATCAAAGGAACGTCCTCTCCCTCTCCTCTCCCTCTGGGAGAGGGTACTTGTAACGCATCCTCTTAGTATTACTACGGCGCTTCCTAAATTTGGTCAGTTCTTGGCCGGAATTCACTTCGCGGGAGGTAAGACTACAGAGCTGTCAACGTGTGTGTAGGTCACGATGAAGAGTTGATCAAGGTCCGTTTCTTGCGAACAGTCGTTGTAATACTAGCCGACCTGCCCACCGGATAGTGGGCCAGGAGGATACGCCAGACAGCACTATGTGAGCCTTGGAGAATGCAAGGTAGATCACTATGCGGACTCGTCCAGTTCGAATCGGAATTCGCCTTGGAATTGGGCAGTCCCGTAAGCCCGCTGAAACAGGCGTTCAAATTCGTCCTTACTGGCAGAAGCTCGCATGAGGGCCATAACACCTGAAAGTTGCGCCTTGAAATGTTCTAGGCCCATTTCTCCTGTGAGGAATTGATGGTGTTTCCTTCTGCGTTGCCAGCTCGAATCGTGGGGGTTGCTTTCATCGAGAGCAGTCAGAACGCCTCCCGGGAGCTGTTGATAGATGTATTTGCGAATCAACTTGCCAGCATAACGTGGCCCTTGCATGGTTTCAGAAAGGTCCCATCCCCAAAGCCGATACAATTCTTTCGTGAATTCGACCGGCACGGTCTTTAGCCAAGGTCGATGCTCTGGCAATACGTAGGCTTCCAGAATACGTTGTAGTTCGTTGTGTGGACGAAGTGCTTGGAATCCGGTCGCCTCGTCCACCAAGGCAATCATCGCTACGTCCCCCAGAGCAATGAGCAGTCGGCGTGCGGCTTGGGCAACGTGACGTTGTCTAGCAGTGAGGGCCCCCGCATCTTCTGCATCGACGTATACCCTACAAATCATTGGCAAGGTCTCAGCCGGTAGTCCGTAGGCAATACCTTTGCTGTATCCAGACACCAACGGCCTGAAAATTATCGACTGGCTCACTGCTATAAGGGAGTCGTCAATAAACGGCCCGAGGTTTCGGGGACGGAGAATAGCAGGCAGTCCGCCACTTGCTGCACCCTCACCACCCTTCGCAGCTCTCGAACGTCCTAAAGCCAAAAGGACACCCTGCTGGGTCAGCACTCTTGCACCGTTGTCTAAAACGGCACACGGAATGACGCGGTCCCCAAATTCAAGGGCACCTTGCGCGACGGCCCATCGAATGTCTCTTTCGTCTGCCTTATTCCATCGAGCTAAGGCAGCCTGGCGGTTGGCGGCACTAAGCTCTTCCTTGCTCATATTGGCCGCGCGCGCACGACCGCCCTTGGACGCGCCCCTCCGGGAAAGTTCGCGAGCATGGTCGCTGATGTTGTCGGTCACTACTGGATTACCTCCATACACAGGGTTTGGAAAAGCATACCAGCACGACTATGCAGAAGGCAAGTCCATACTCGACTATGTACCTTTAATCGCGTCTTAACCTTGTGGGACTTCTGGCAAGTATCCTTCTCACTAGTCGGCTTGGAGGCGCTTGTCCTAGATGCCAACTTTCAGGTTGGTCTCCTGCTTCAGCGGGCTGTAGATCACCTGGCGCTACATCGCCATTTTCTACGGCGCCTATTATTACAACGACGCTTCCTTGATTTGGTCAGTTTCCTGGATCTACCTCAGAATGCAAAACCACAAAGCTGTCAAGCGTGTGGGATGATAGCCTTGAAGAGGTACTCAAGGCCCCTTTTTGCGAACCGTCGCTATAATTGTCAATGGCGCTGAGAAAGTGGGCCACTGGGGCGGCGTGATCGTGTACCACTGAAGTGATGACTGACGGCAGTAAATCGGTCAGGGTGGAGACATTGAAGGAGCAAGAGGAGACAGCGTTGTCGGTGCGCCCTATTCTTCCTCGCGATCGTCTGGAGCTTGAGACGCGACGGATTCCCGGCTGCGCTTGAGCCGGTAGCTCTCGCCGTTCATCTCCAGGATGTGGACGTGGTGGGTGAGCCGGTCCAGCAGCGCTCCGGTGAGCCGTTCCGAGCCGAAGACCTCGGTCCATTCATCGAAGGGGAGGTTGGTGGTCACCATGACGGAGCCCCGCTCGTAGCGCTGGCTGAAGACCTCGAAGAGCAGTTCCGCGCCGGTTCTGGACAGGGGGACGAAGCCCAGCTCGTCGATGATCAGCAGGTTGAGCCGGGCCAGTTGTTTCTGCAAGTTCAACAGGCGCCTTTCGTCCCTGGCCTCCATCATCTCATGCACCAGACCGGCGGCGGTGGTGAAACCCACAGACATCCCGCGCTGGCAGGCGGCCAGCCCGAGTCCCAGGGCCACGTGGGTCTTGCCGGTGCCGCTGTTGCCGATGGCGATGACGTTCTCCCGGCGCTGGATGTATTCACAGCGTGCCAGTTCCATCACCAGGGCCTTGTTCAGCGACGGGATGGCCGGGAAGTCGAGGGTGTCCAGGCTCTTCACTGCGGGGAATCGGGCGGCCCGGATCCGCCGCTCCACCATGCGCTGGTGGCGGTCGATGAGCTCCAGTTCCGCGAGCCTGAGCAGGTACTGGGGATGATCCACATTCTCGGCGGCGCACAGGGCAGCCATCTTCCCGTACTCTCTCAGGAAGCTGGGCAGCTTCAGCTCTTTGAGATGGTGTTCCAATAGCAGCGTCGACCGGTCGTTCATGCCGCCCTCCTCCCTGTGAGGAGAGTCATGTAGTCTTGTGTGGAGGTGGTGCTGACCCTGACCCGGGGCAGGTAGGGATAGAGCTCCAGATCCAGCCTGGGCGGCCGTCCCTCCAGCCAGCACAGCATCAGGTGTTTCACGGCGTCAAAGCTGATGGCTCCCAGGTGGATGGCATCTTTCACCGCTGCGTGCACCTCCTGCTGGGAGAAGGTCTCCAGCAGCCTCAGCACCTGCACGTACTCCCGCTTGCCCCGCCGTCCCATGCGGGACTCCAGCAGACGCCGCAGCGTCCCGAACTCATCGGGGAGCTCCCATCCCCGCAGGGGTGCGGCCTGGTCCAGAGCTCCCGGCTTACGCTCCAACAGCGGCAGGTAGTGGATGGGGTCATAGACGAAGTCGTCGCGTTCGTATGATCTGGGATGCCTGGCAATGACCTCGGTTCCGCAGCTGATCACCACTGTGTCGACGTAGCCCCGTACTAGGACGTCCCGATATCCGTAGGCCACCGGCACCGAGTAGTCGTTGGTCCGGTACCTTACCAGCGACAGGGAACTCACCCGGCCTGCCTGCTTGTCGCACGCGTCGTAGGCCACCGGAGGCAGGGGCAACAGGGCGTCCAAGTCCCGCTCCATCCGCTGACCGATGGTCTCCGTGTGTCCCCTGAGCTTGCGGTCCATTCGCTCCAGGCATCGTTGTTCCAGGTAGGCATTGAGTGCATCGAAGCTTTCGAAGGACGGCACCGGCACCAGAAAGTTTCGGCGCACGTACCCCACCAGGCCCTCTACCTTGCCTTTGTCATTGCCCTTGCCGGGGCGCCCGAACCGGTCCTCGAACAGGTAGTGAGACTGCAGCTCGGTGAAGGCGCGGGTGCGCTGGCGCCGGCCGTCCCCCAGTATCTTCGCCACCGCCAGCCTGGTATTGTCGTAGAGGATGCTCTGGGGCACTCCGCCCAGAAAGGCAAACGCTGATACGTGCCCGTCCAGGAAGGCCTCGGTGGTCTCAGCCGGGTAGGCCTTCACGAAGCAGCCGTCGCTGTGGGGCAGGTCGATGACGAAGCAGTGAGCCTTACGCTCCACGCCGCCGATGACCACCAGGGCCTCGCCAAAGTCGCACTGCGCGTGTCCCGGCGCATGGGACAACGGGACAAACATCTCCCTGGTCTGACGGCGATTCTCTCTGACGTAGTCCTTGACTGTGGTGTATCCGCCGTCGTAGCCGTACTCGTCCCTGAGACGCTCGAAGATGCGCTTGGCCGTGTGGCGCTGCTTCCTGGGGCGCGCGAGGTCATCCTCCAGGATCCGGTCGATGACGCCGGTGAAGAGCTCCAGCTTGGGCCTCTTTGGCGGAGTCTGTCGCCGGTAGCCCGGAGGAACGGAGTAGGTCAGCATCTTGCGCACCGTGTCCCGGTCCAGACCGAACTCTCTGGAGACCTCCCGAATGCTCTTGCCCTCCACCATCACTGCCCGGCGAACCCGCAGATATACTTCCACCTTGTACATCCGTCACACCATCCAAGGGGTCGGATACAACCCTTATGGATGGCGGCGGACGGTCCAATTTGCAACCGCCGTTTGTCAGAGATTACCCGCCCGCACGGGACAATTTACCTCCGCCGCTTACAATAATATTAGGCTACGCACCCACGTCCCTCAAGGAGTTTTCCTATGTCCGATTTGGCGACACCGCTGTACATACCCGTTGAGATCCTGGCGGAGGTATACCGGGAAGCGCGCAAGGCGTTTCCGTTCGAGTGCTGCGGCTGGCTGGCCGGGCCCGCCGAAGGCCCGGCGGTGGAATCGGTCCGGAGCTGCGAAAACGCGCAGGACTCGGGCACCCACCCCACCAAAGCGGAGCGGGGCGCGGAGACAGCCTACGTCATCACAGGCAGCGACCTGCTGTCGCTGAACCAGAGCCTGGACGGCGACACGCCAGCGAAGGTCATCTATCACTCGCATCCGAACGGGCGGGCGTACTTCTCACCGACGGACCGGGAGGTTGCAACGAGCCCCTGGGGCGACGGGCCGGCGTATCCGGTACAGCAACTCGTCGTCGGGATAACGGGGGCGCGGGTGGAGGAGGCGGCGCTGTTTGCGTGGTCGGACGAGGAAGGAGGGTTCGTTCAGATTGCGAACTACTCGGGGGCGGAGGTCTAGCTAGCGGCCTTCGGTGGAGGAGGCGAGGGCTTCGGCGTCGGTGATGTAATCGATGGTCTCGCGGATGCGGCGTTCTATTTCGTCAGTGTCCAAAAGTATTCCCGAATAAGAGCAGTCGCCGTGCAGACGGACCTGACGGGAATAGTATCTGCCCACCAGACTCCGGACTCCCTGTTCCTGACGGGCCAATCGGTCCAGCCGACGTGCAGTTTCCGTCGTTGTTTCCGGCTCCTCACCTGTTCGTGAAAGAATGAGGGCGTTGGTGGCGCGCAGGGTGGCGCACCACGCCTTTTCCGCTGCGTCGCGGACGTCGCGTTCCTCCCAACGCTCCAGCGCGTCTTCGTACATCGCGTGGGCATCGGAGAAGATTTCCCTGACCCTGTCGGTTGCTACCATGTGCCGCCTGAACCAGTATTGTCAGCCCTTTCTTCTACTGTACTCCGAGGTTGCGGCTGGCTTCTATACCGAGAGGAGTCGGTATCCAGCTAGCGGCCTTCGGTGGAGGAGGCGAGAGCTTCGGCGTCGGTGATGTAATCGATGGTCTCGCGGATGCGGCGTTCGGTGTCTCGAGAGGAGCACCTGCCTTCATAGAAGCATTCGCCGTGGAGGTGGCCGATCCTAGTGTAGTACCTGCCCACCAGATTCTCCAGTGCGCTATTCTGCTCTTCCAACAAGCGTATGCCTGTTGATGTCATACCCGTGGTCTCGGGTTCATTGCCAGTGCGTGCGAGGATTAGGGCGTTGGTGGCGCGCAGGGTGGAGCACCACGCCTTTTCTGCGGAATCGCGGATGTCGCCAGCTTCCAGGCGCTCTAAAGCGCTGTCCAGCATTGCACGTGCGTTGGTGAACAACTCTTGAACTCTGTCGGTCGCTAACAAGGCTTCGTCCGAATCTGCAGCAGTACCTAAAATACTATTCTACATCTGCTTGAGGTGTTGGGGCGCCCGGTCATACCTCGCTGCTAATGCACGGTGTCCCCCAGTAGGAACACCAGCACGCTGGCCCCGACGTACAGGCCGATGATTGCCAGTGCCTCCCAGGTAAAGAACCTGTTGGGCCGCCCTCGTCCCCGCCGGACTATCGAGAGCAGCACCACTGCCGTCATCACTATCGCTATGGCCGCCGTTAGCGTGTGTATGGGGGAGATGGCATTTGGAGACCACAACGGCGCGCCAACCAGCGCCACATCATCCACGAACAGGATGAACCCCATGTTGAACAGGTTGCTGCCCAGCACGCCGGTGATGGCCAGCTCCGGGGCGTTGATGCGGATGGCGGCAAAGCAGGCAGCCAGCTCGGGCAGAGAGGTGCTGAAGGCCAAGAACTGAGTGCCGAAGAAGCTGGCATTCCAGCCCATTTTCTCAGTTGTAGTTTCAGCGACTATGGACAGCCAGATGGCCGCGCCGATGATTAGTCCCGCAGATATGGCATAGATGACCAACGTCTTGGCCATGCTCTCTTTGGCGTATTCCTCTCCCTCGTCCCCCTCCTCAGCGAGGTCTGGTGCGGCATAGTCTCCGTCGTCTTGTTCTCTCCGCTCGAATTTGTAAAGCATGAACATGGCGAACAGAAACACCACCAGGATAACGCCGCTCGCCGGGCTGACGCTCCACGAATCCATGGCGGTTGTTTCTCCATGGATCAGCATGGCAGTGGCGGCCAGGGCGATGACCAGTATACCCAGGGATCCGACCAGCACGGCGGCGATGCTGACGGTGCCCAGGATAGGCCCGTTGCGCCAGTAGAGGTCCAACAGTCCGATTATCAGCAGGTTGAACAGGTTGCTGCCGAAGGCATCGCCCACGGCCAGATCAGGGTTGTCCGCCAAGGTGATGGAGCTGACTCCGACGCCCAACTCTGGCAGAGACGTCGCTGTGGCCAGCAGCACGACGCCGATGAAGGCCCGGCCGAGACCGGTCTTGAAGGAGATGACGTCCGCCGACTTGGCCAGGAAGTTGGAGGCTCCCAGGATGACGATGGCTGCGCCGGCGAGCATTAGCCACAGAACGAGAAGGGGAATTTCTTCCATTACAAGTCCTGTCTAAAATTTCCTGTCGGCAGAATGACCGGGGCTGGCGAGGTTGACAAGGACATAGACATACAGGATCAGGCAAACGAAATCAAAAATCCTCTGCACCCTGTAAATCTATGTCAATTCTTTCCGGCGATGGCGGAGATTATTGTGTCGCCCATTTCGATGGTGCCGACGGAGGCTGCGCCGCCGGCGATGTCGGCGGTGCGGATGCCGCTCTCGAGCGTGGTCTCGACGGCCAACTCGACGGCGGCGGCCTCCTCGGTGAGGCCGAGGGAGTAGCGCAGCATCATGGCCATGCTGAGGATGGAGCCGATGGGGTTGGCGATGCCCTTGCCGGCGATGTCGGGCGCGGTGCCGTGGATGGGCTCGTACATACCAATGGAGGGCTGGCCGTCGACGGGGACTCCGGCGAGGCTGGCGGAGGGCAGGAGGCCCATGGACGCGGCAAGGACCGATGCCTCGTCGGTGAGGATGTCGCCGAAGGTGTTCTCGGCGACGATGACATCGAAGCGGGAGGGCTGGGAGATGAGCTGCATGGCGCAGGCGTCGACGAGGACGTGTTCGAGCTCGATGTCGGGGTACTCCTCGCCGAGGCGGGTGGCGACGGTGCGCCAGAGGCGGGAGCACTCGAGGACGTTGGCCTTGTCGACGGAGGTGAGCTTCTTGCGGCGTCCGCGGGCGAGCTCGAAGCCGACTCGGAGGACGCGCTCAATCTCGCCTTCGGTGTAGCGCATGGTGTCCTCGGCGATGATGCCGCCGGGGGTCTGGCGACGGCCGCGGGGCTCAGCGTAGTAGAGGCCGCCGGTAAGCTCGCGTACGACGACCATGTCGACGCCCTCGAGGACGGTTGACTTGAGGGGGCTGGCGTCGGCGAGCCAGGGGTAGACCTTGACGGGGCGGATGTTGGCGAAGACGCCCATGTGGGCGCGGATGTCGAGGAGGCCCTGCTCGGGGCGCACAGTGGCGTTGGGGTCGTCCCACTTGGGGCCGCCGACTGCGCCGAAGAGGACGGCGTGGTTATCGCCGGACATGGCGCGGACGTCGTCGGTGAAGGGGATGCCGTGCTTGTCGATAGAGATGCCGCCGATATCGCCGTAGGACAGGTTGAAGCTGTGTCCGAAGGCGCGGCCGGCTGCCTCGAGGGCGCGGACGCCCTGGTCGGTGACCTCGGGGCCGATGCCGTCGCCGCCCATGACTGCGATGTTGAACTGCAAGGCTGTTCCTCCGGTGGGCTCAAGAGGGTGTTCGAGAACGGGCAACAGTATACAGGGTTGGGGCGGGCCGGGGGTAGGGGCGTGGGTGGTTGGCGCAGGGTTGCGAATCGGGTGGTCCGGTCAACCACACTTCGTCGGCCACCGAGATTCCCACCCTCACCTGAGGCGTCTCCTTCGGGAGGGCGGGATAAGCCAAAATCCCATACCTCCGGGGGGTGCAATTCAGGACTTCGGTCTCACTATCCGGACGTCCTCTCGTGGAGATGTAACATCCTGTAACATTTTGTAACGTTGGTATCAATTGCGGCCTTCATTTGGGACGGACCGCACAGGCGGTTCAGAGCGCGAAATTGTGGGGTTCGGGGAGTTCTTTCGGGCTTGGCCGCGCTCCCTCGCGCAGGAGTGTCAAGGTTTGTACAGTTTTGCAAATTTTCGGGGGATGGACGGGTTGCGAGGGGCTGCTGGTGGACAGCTGGGTCGGTGTGGTGATGCATACAGTAACTATGGTAGGGAGGGGGTGGCGGAGTTGGCAAGGGGGAAGTGTCAGTGACTGGGGGGGGATTTTTGATTTCTCCAGACGTTCCTAAACAAACTGGAATCCGAATGATTAATCGCAAAGAGAGAGAGAAGTCTCGCCACCCCCAATTGCCACAAACGGCCATAAGGTCTGATTAATCTAACTTCGTCGGCTTCGGCCGGGCAAGGCGAGAGTGAAATTCATGTGAAAGTCTGTTGACTCATTACACATTGTTAGTATAGAATATCACTGCACTTATATACTGTACTATAAGAGAAGAGGCATTGAGGGATTACGTCAAAGAGTTGATGGAGACTTGGACGGCGGGAGGGGAACAAGCGGCCTTCTCAAGGGTGCGTGAACTTCAGCACGAAATTCGGAGTGATGTCGCGCGGCTACGCAAGCAAGAAGAAGCCATCCAAGCGCTAGGCCAAGTGCTTCGCGAACACCCGGATGTTGACACGTCGACTGATCCCGTAGAAGTTCCTGACGGCCTGGAACCTATTGAGCCGTCAGAAAGGTCTCGCGTCATCGTGGAGGCAGCCACGGAGATTTACGGAGAAATTCTTAATGACAACTATAGAGAAGCCGAACCGGCCTTCATAAGAGCACAGGACGTTCTAGACCTGCTGAGGAGACGGGGGCTGAATATAGGAGTTCAACAACCTTTAGCGGTAATCGGGACTGTACTTTCTAGTGCTGAAGGATTTCATCGAATTGCCAGAAACACATTCGAGGTGCTCCAAAAACAAACGGAGCCGCCATGGGACGAAAAGGATGATTTGCCCTTTTAAGGGAATAGGCGCAGGCAGTGTGATGCTTACGCCTATTTTGTGCCGAGGTGGCGAAATCGGTAAACGCGGTGGATTTGCAATCCACTGACGAAATCGTCATACGGGTTCGAGTCCCGTCCTCGGCACCACCATTTTAGCAGAAGGCCTAACGCCCAGCCTAATTGGCTTGGCCAGCGAATAATCATTTAAGTTACTTCCACTTGAACTGGCCAATAAGATCAGCCATGACCAGCAAGCCGAAACATTCGACAGCATCTGATCGCCCGGCAGAAGGGATCCAGCCGCCGGGACGCAATGGGCTGGTCGGGCGGGGAGTTTTCGGTGTTTACGACTCGAGGCGATGTGCAGAACCCTCTGTACCTGTATATGCCGGGGCATTTGTCGGCCCTGGCACGGCACTTTGGCAATCGGGAGACCATCATCGTCCTGGGGGAGGTCCCGGCGGGTGGAATGTGCGGCGCAGGCAGGGGTTGCGGATTCCCGACCTGATGATCGCGTTCAATGTGGACCGGGCGGGTGTCATAGAGAACAGCGGGTACTCCATCGAGGAGGTGGGCAATCCGCCGGAGTTCGTGCTGGAAGTGGCGTCGCTCAGCACCGCCGAGAACGACTATACGGTGAAGAGGGTGGACTACGCGGCCCTCGGGGTGCCGGAGTACTGGCGGTTCGACCCCACGGGTGGGGACCGCTACGACGTCGGGCTGGCGGGGGACCGGCTGGTTTAGGGCGAGTATCAGGCCATCGATGTTTCGAGCACGGACGATTCCGACTTCCGGGGGCGCAGCGAGGCCCTGGGGCTGGACGTCTGCTGGGAGGACGGGCAGCTTCGCTGGTACGACCCTGCTGCGCAACGCTATGTGCTGACGTTCGACGAGACGGAAGAGGCCCGCATCGCCGCCGAGAAGCGGGTGCGGGAGCTGGAGGCCGAGGTGCGGCGCCCGCGCGGGGAGTAGCGGGGGTTGCCGTTTTCGGATTCGCGTGATGGCGTTGGGTTTCCGGGTGCGCGGGATTGCCTGAGGGTAGGCTGGCAAATCACCCGTAGACGGGGGGTTGGGTTTCCGGCTGCGCGGGAGTGGCGGGTGTCCGCGGGAGGCAGAGGGCGGGGGTGGGTTTCTTGACAGGTGGAAGGGGCGGGCATAGGCTAGAAGTGAGGGCCCGTAGCTCAGTGGTAGAGCAGCCGGCTCATAACCGGCTGGTGGCTGGTTCGATCCCAGCCGGGCCCACTTTTCGCGTTACTTTTCAGATCATTGAGGCCCTGGCTGATCCTCGCATTGCTGGAATCAGGCCAGGCGCCGGGTTGACGTTGAAGCTCTGAATAGTTTTCGCCAAGAGGAGGGCCGCCATGCCATTGCAGCTTGACCACACAATCGTGCCCGCCTACGACAAGGTGAAGTCAGCGGAGTTCATCGCGCGTCTCTTCGGGTTGAAGTACGAGGGGCCATGGGGGCACTTCGCGCCCGTGAAGGTCAATGACACGCTGACGCTGGACTTCGACGACTCGGACAACCCGCGGTCCAATCACTATGCGTTCCTGGCCTCGGATGAGGAGTTCGACGCCGTCCTGCAACGCATCAAGGACGAAGAGGTGGTCTTCGGGAGCGGACCGCGCTCACGGACGGATGGCGAGATCAACCACAACCACGGAGGGCGCGGGTTCTATTTCGAGTGCGAGAACGGGCACGTGTGGGAGGTCATCACGCACACGTATGTTACGGATTAGGGGGTTGGGTGTTACCCGTCGATGCAGGTAGTGACCGGCCCCGCGCAAGTTGGGTTTTTGATGGGTGCCAGGCGGAATCGTAAGTTATTGAACGAGTGAAACCTCCAGAGCTATATTGCTCCTGCATAACGCGATATGGCAGACTAATGCCCTACCATTCCTGCAGACCTCGCCTCTTGCTCTATTTGGCTTACTGTCCGGACAGCGTCTACCGCCAAATTCTCGGGCACATGAGGCTTGTACTGCACTATTTCCTTTGCCAGCAAAGCCTCACCCAAGCTTGGATCTCGCCTTTTTAAAAGTAACGCGGTTCCTAGACGCTCCAACTCCCTCACATCTTTCGATCCAAGTGTTTCTACTGCGAACTTGATTTGTCTCTCGTATTGGCCAACAGTTTGACTTCGTCGCTGAATGACGCCTACCCCCACATCTTCCACCTTTAGTGAAGGACCATACGGAGGCCTCGGCTCAATTCCAAGAATGGAATTCGTAAACATTCTGGCAAGGTCATCATGTAAGTCAAATGAATAAGGACCATGCTTGTAAAGTACGTAATCGTAACCACAAGGGACTTGAAGCATCTCTTGAATGAAAAACAAAGTCTTCTGAAGATGCGTTTCCCCTGCCCAGCCCCCTTTAGCTCGCATGCCATTAACGATTTCGGCAACGACTGCCCATCTATCAATGTTGTTCAGCATCCTAATCCTCTTCTTACTCCCAGTTGCCATCGAGAATAGACTCACGGTTGTCGCCAATAAATTTCTGGATCTGAGATCGGATTGAAGGTTCCACGAAAACGAACCCTATGGCCGCTGTTGGAATCCTTTGCAGCAAGTCCGAATGCCCGGTAGACGATACTATTCGCTTATCAGGCTGTAATATTGGGAAATCGATAACACTGCCAGATGGCTCATAGTTGTCAAGCGTGACGTTACTTGCACCGAACTCTTTTTCCACTGCCCTGTAAACGAATTCACTCGCCTCAATGTTTAACCTCTGGTCTCCAGGATTTCTTTCATATGCGACTTTGAAATGCCGTCTATATGCGATTCTCTTGGCGGATTCCGACCCATTTCTAGCCTCTAATCGGATACCTGCTAACACTTCAATGTCGGAAAACTCAAGATATTCCTGTGGCTTGGTTGTAAATTTGCCTCCCGGAAGCCATTCACGCAGAAAATCTCTCAAATGCAGGTCATACGCTCGTCTCACTGGATGTAAATAGACCTGAGTGAACATTTGATAGCGTGCCAACAACAACGCCTCAGCCGATCGAATTCCACCTAGTTCCAGCCCCAAAGTAGCCGGAGGGTCAACCGTGAGATCGTCTGAATAGTCTGTGGTCGAGAGTATTCTGAGCGAATCGACTAGTCTGTGGTGATCAAATCTACCGTATTGAACTCCAATATGTAGCGAATCTCTGAGTAGATAATCCATTCGATCTACACCGAAAGCATTTCCGACGATTATCTCGGAGAGCAACTCTTCCCAAGCAGAAAATGAAAGCTCCGGCAAATACCTTCTCCCTACAGACAGCTTTAGTATATGGCTGGTGTTTAAAGGTGGAACCAGAGAATCCCAGATTTGTCTCAGCTCGTCGCTACCAATGAGAGCAGCTGTCATATTTTCATGTTTAAATCCCTCCGGAAACAAATCGTCCTCAGCCGCGTGTGAAAATGGCAAGTGGCCTATGTCATGACACAGGGCCGCCATTCTGACCACCCTCCTCCAATACCTCCGTTGGTCTTCATTACCAATTTCTGGAATCAGGCTGCGAATCTGGTCACTAACAATATCGGGTCTAGTGATTACGTCATAAACCTTTCCAGCTAGTTCCATTACTCCGAGTGCATGCTCAAATCGCTTGTGGGAGGCACCGGGATAGACCAGATAACCGAGAGCTAGTTGATGAATATGCCTCAATCTCTGTACTGGAGACGAATCCACTACCTCCCTTTCAGGTGTGTCCAAGGTGATAAAACCGTGAACAGGATCACGTATTTCGTGAAAAATTTTAGAAGTCATACGGATTTCGAATTTGGACGTTGCCTAATAGCATACCGCAACTAATGGAGTTTAGGAAACTGGCTTCTGTCAGTAAATTAATGAACCTAAGCTCTTTGGTGACGTTTGGGTTCAAGTCCGCAAAGGGGTTAGCAGACGGAGTTGCGGTGGGCGCGGTGGCTCCGGCGGGTGGGGGTTTCGGCGATGTAGCCGGAGAGGTTGAGGGCGCTGTGGATGAGGCCGATGTGGGAGTAGGCCTGGGGGAAGTTGCCGAGCTGGCGTTTGGTGGTCTTGTCGTACATTTCGGCGAAGAGGCCGAGGTGGTTGGCCTGGGTGGTGATGACCTCGTTGAAGTAGTCGAAGGCGCGGTCGGTCTGGCCGGTGTAGATGAGGTTGCCGATTAGCCAGAAGCTCAGCAGCGTGAAAGCGCCCTCGCGCTGACCGCCGAGGCCGTCGTCGGTCTCGTCGGGTAGGTAGCGCCAGACCAGGGGGCCGTCGGCGAGCTCGCGCTCGATGGCGTCGAGGTTCTGGCGGACACGGGGGTGGTCGCGGGGGATGATGCCCATGAAGGGTATGGCGAGGTTTGAGGCGTCGAGGGCTTCGTGGCCGTAGCGCTGGCGGAAGGCGCCCTTTTTCGTGCTCCAGCCCTCGTCGAGGATCTCGGTCTTGATGGTGTCGGCAGCGAGGGACCAGCGGCGGTAGGGCTGGCGGTGTCCGGTGGCGGCGGCGATGTAGGCGGCGTAGTCGAGGGCGGCCCAGCACATGACCTTGGAGTAGACGAAGTGCTGCTGCTCGCCGCGGACCTCCCAGACGCCGCGGTCCTTGCGCTGCCAGCTTCTCATCACCGTCTCGGCCAGGGTTTCCACCAGCTCCCAGGCCTCATCGGGTATGTCGCCGTGGAGGAGCAGGAGGGAGTGGATGGAGATGATGACCTCTCCGAAGACGTCTAGCTGCAGGTGCTCGGCAGCGGCGTTGCCGATGCGGACGGGACGGGAGTCCTCGTAGCCGCGTAGGTGGTCGAGGGTGTATTCCGTGAGGGACGAGTCGGGGCTGATACCGTATACGATGCGGGTGCGGCGGCTCTGGAGCTGGCACTGCTCGATGAGCCAGTGGATGTAGCGGTCTGCGCCATACTCGTCGCCGAGGCGGTAGAGGATGTCGACGGTGAAGGCGGCGTCGCGGAGCCAGGAGTAGCGGTAGTCCCAGTTGCGGGAACCGCCGATGGTCTCGGGGAGGCTGGCGGTGGGTGAGGCGACGATTGCGCCGGTGCGTGGGTACATCATCAGGTGGAGGACGAGGAAGGAGCGGATGACCTGCTCGCGCCAGAGGCCCTCGTAGCCCATGCGGTCGACGAGGTTGCGCCAGTAGCGGGCGGTGCGGCGCAGCTTGCGGTCGGTCTGGCGCTGGCGGAGGCTGGTGAGGCGGCCGGGGCCCCAGACGAGGACGAAGGTGGCGGACTGGCCCTCGGTGAGGGTGAAGACAGCGGAGATGCCGTCGCGGCTGGCAGGCAGGGTGACGTCGGCGAGGAGGGTCATGACCTGGCCGCCGCCGCGGGCCTGGACGGCGGTTGCGCCGGGCTGGCCGTCGAGGGGGATGATGGCGGTGCCGGCGCGGGCGTAGTCGTGGCGGGGGCGGAACTCGCAGCGCATCTGGACCTGGCCGGAGAGGCAGGTGAGGATGCGGTGGATTTCGTGGGGCGGGTCCGGCGGGACGGTATCGGGGTTGTCGTCGTCATCGCCGAGGACGGGCATGAAGTCGGTGAGCCTGACTGCGCCGGTAGGGGTGGTGAAGGTGGTCTCGAGGATGTTGGTGTGGGCGACGTAGGCCTGTTCGCCGGGGGGGCCGTCAGCGGCCGGGGCTATGCGGAAGCGGCCGCCGATGTCGGGGTCGAGGATGGCGGCGAAGACGCTGGGGGAGTCGAAGCGTGGGAAGCAGCACCAATCGACGGAGCCGTCGGTCCCGACGAGCGCCGCGGAGGACATATCGCCTATCAGCCCATAGTTGTACAAAACTGGTACGAATCACAATATATTGTATTGGAGGCGAGTTTAGCACCGGGCCGCGAGGGGGCGCAATGCAAACGATAGCAGATTGGGCGCCATAGGTGGATTCGTCGCAAGTCGGCGGGCGAGTGCGGGCAGGCGGCGCAAGTGCCTTCGGTTGGCGCAAGGCTGTATACTTAGGGCCGGAGTCTATGCATTAATCGGCAGGGCAGCCGCGGCAGGAGAGTCGAGCCGATGCAGGAACTCAGGCCCGTAAATTCCGAGGAATTCGAGTCGTGGCTCCGGGCCGAGTCGCGGGCGCACAGCAACCGGCTGGACAACGAACCGGAGGAACTGAGGCGGCACTTCGACCTGGAGCGCTCGCTGGGTGTGTTCGAGGGGAGCAACATCATCGGCGGTTGCCAGGCGCACCGGCTGGAGATGTCGATACCGGGAGGGATGTCGGCGGTGGCCGGTGTGGCGAACGTGGCGGTGCAGCCGACGCACACGCGGCTGGGCGTGATGACACGGATGATGCGGCGGCAGCTGAACGACATCCACGAGTGGGGTGAGCCGCTGGCGGCGCTGTTCGCGTCGGAGAGCAGCATCTACGGACGGTTCGGGTACGGCGTTGGGACGGTGCACGAGAGCTGGAAGCTGGAGCGGCCGTACAACGCGTACGCGAAGAAGTTCGAGAGTCGCGGCCGGATTGTGTTCCTGGACCCGGAAGAGGCCGTCGAGAGGCTGCCGGAAGTTTACGAGCGCAGCACGGCGGGACATCCGGGGGTGTTCCCGAAGCCGCCGCACAAGTGGGTTGAGGAGGCGACTTCGCCGGACGCGCACGAGCCGCAGCCGCGGGTCCGGGGGCGAGGACGCGGAGGGCTGTTCTACGCGGCGTATGAGGAAGACGGGATCATCGAGGGTTACGCCATCTATCGCTCGAACCGGCCGACGATCATGGTGACGGAGCTGATGGCGGTGAAGCAGGAGGCCACGTCGGCGCTGTGGCGGTTCTGCTTCGATCTGGACCTGATGAGCGTGACGGAGGCGGTCAAGCGTCCGATGGATGACCCGCTGCCGTGGGTGCTGCTGGACCCACGGCGGCTGCAACGGACGGTGCGGGACGGGATCTGGCTGCGGGTGGTGGACGTCGCGGGGGCGCTGGGGCAGCGCAGGTACGCCGGGGCGGACCGTCTGACGCTGGAGGTGCGGGACGGGCTGTGCGAGTGGAACGACGGGCGATTCGAGCTTGAGGGTTCGGCGGAGGGGGCTTCGTGCCGGAGCACGGTCGCGTCGCCGGACATTTCGATTGACGTAGTGGCGCTGGCGTCGGGGTACCTGGGCGCGGTGAGCTTCACCACGCTGGCACGCGCGGGTGCAGCGGAGGAGCATACGCCGGGGGCGCTGCACCGGGCGGACCGGATGTTTGCAGTGCAGCACCAGCCGTGGACTCCGTTTAATTTCTAGGGTGGTTGGCTGGGATAGGGGCGGACGCTATTCCACGTACTTCGCGGACTTGGGGCGGGCCTTGCCGCCGTGGACGGAGGGCTCGGCGCACCATTTCTTGGACAGTTGGCGGACTCCAAGGTATATTTCCTCGTCGAAGCCGAGCAGATCGCAGATGACGCGGCGGTCCAGCAGGGCGCGGTTGGGGTCGGCGTCGGTCAGGTAGGCGGGCATCAGGTCCAGCTCGCGGAACTCGTCGAAGATGCGCTGGGCGGTGGCAAGCTGCTCGTCGCTGAGGGCGCGGAGGTCGAGGACGGGGAGGGTTTCGGCGGTTCGGATGGTTATGATGCCTCGCCCTGGTTGTTGCAGGCTGGAGTGCCACCAATAGGCCAATAACCCTAGCGTGCTGTTGCTCCACACGGAGAAAGCGTAGTCAAACCGCTCGTCAATAAAGGACACGTTAGGCCAAGCGCGCCCCCCTAGGCTGACTCGATTGGTAAATGCCACCGATAGCGGCTGTGAATTGAAGCGAAAGTCTTGGCTAATATGATTCCGGCTTGCTGTTGCCCACACCGATTGAGCCTTTGTTTCCAACTTCTGGCGGACTTCCATCTGAGAATCTGGAACACAGACGATTCGCATTTCTTGTTTGGCGTCGTGGTTCCAAAGCGCTGGGTAGGTGGCTGTCAGGCTGGGGGCAACTTTGGAGAATGGACCCCGTGGGGGCGTCCCCACAATATCCAGATGGTATAAACCAACCTTGCCGATATTCCCAATTGTTGTTGTCTTTAAGTTGAAGATGATAGCCATTCCGGGCAAGTTCAATTGTGACGAAACTAAATGAAAAGCTGTTTGAGCGAGGGAATAATCCGAAAGGCGGACGCCAGCCCAAGAATCTCCATCGGAAGAACAAGGTGCGGTAAGCATTACACCTACGAATGCACTGCCTACTAAAAGGCGAGTGCCTCCGTAAGGCCCATCCTCGATTTTCCTGACGTGGTCGCCAAAATCCACTTTCGTCGCTAAGGCGTTAGCCGACGCGAGGGTTGCCGGTCCTTGCTCCAGAGTTGCGAATTGGACCCTTAGGTTGGACGCTTCTCCTTGGT
Source organism: Dehalococcoidia bacterium (assembly GCA_965261355.1). GTDB lineage: Bacteria > Chloroflexota > Dehalococcoidia > Lucifugimonadales > UBA3495 > VXOI01. Next base: position 83,291 of record CBDHDK010000001.1, read on the forward strand.
GTAACTTGCGGACAATCACGAGACATTCCGCCATACCAGTGTCGGATGAAAATGCCATGCCATCGCCATTTGCGGCGATGCTTAGCACCGTCAAGTCCGTGTAATTCTGGGCCACCATTGCCCGAAAATTTTGCCATGCAAGTCCGACCGCAGCAGACAGCGGCAATACCAGGGCCAATACGCCTCCGGGTCTGAGTTTTCTGTGGGCGAGCCCGGCGAAGGCGGAAGCGACGCCCGCGTTCCCGTGATAGCTGGTTCCGTGCCTCAACTGTCCCATCCGCTTTGCCATTTCCCGCTGGTCGGCTTCGGTAGCGTCAAAAGCGGCAAAGGCAGCGGCCACCGCGTCGGCGGTGGCTCCTTCTCGGGTGGTGTTGCGGGTAAAGGGCGGGTTCATGATGACGAGGTCGAAAGTGCCGTCCGCGATTTCGACGTTGATCTGGGCTGCGGTTTCCTCGCCAACACTACCGGTCTGGAGGGCTGGATCACTGGTGTTGAACAACGTCATCACGTTCGATGATTGGAGCAGTTCGAGGGAGCCGATTTTGACGGTGCCGTCTTCCTGGCGTCCGTAGGGCATGGTGTAGAGGCGGGAGCGGTCGTACATGACGTCGGGCTGGATGCCGGCGAGGGTGGAGCCGGTGATGTGGATGGCGGAGGGCATCACGTCGCAGCCGTAAAGGACCTCTTGCATCATCACGGGGTGGATGGCAGCGGCGTCGCCTCCGGCGCTCTCGTGGCGGGAGGCAATCTGCTCGTAGACCGCGGACAGCAGGGCACCGGTGCCGCAGGCGAAGTCGCCAACTTTCAGCTTGCCGATTGCCTCGGGGTCGGCCCAGTCCACGCCTTCCAACTTGGCGACGGCCAAGCGGGCCAGCAGGGCAGCAGAGGCGGGCAGGGTGTAGAAGGTAGCGAGATATTTGCGGTCGGAGATGAGACGCTGGAAGACGCGGCCGGTGAGGTCGTGGGCGTTGTTGACGCCAGTGCCATTGACACTGGCAGAAGTCCGGCGCAGCCGTCGCAGGACCGCCGAGGCGGTCTGCGAGGGTAGCTGAGACAGGATATCGAGTCCGATGGCGAAGATGGGCCAGTAGGTTGATTTTCAGGATGGCAGTCCACGCGGACAAGGTTGTGCCCTGGGGGTCGGGAACACTGTCTCCGCAAACCATATTGAGCGCATCGATGTTATTGTGCATTCCGGCGATGCGGTCATGGAAGATCATGGCGTTGGCGATGATGGCGCAGGCCATGCGGCGGGTCTGCGGGACGTTGTCCATTCCCAGCAGTCCGGCTATGGATGCCGTGATGCCGGGGCTGGTTTCGTGAATAGCCCCCAGGATGTTGGCAGCGTCCTCAATGCCCTGATAGAGGAACGTGGCGGCTTGGTCGACGGCGTTCTGGGGAACGGAAACGAGGCGGGCGAGGTCGGCGAGGTCGGTGACGGAGCCGTCGAGCCAGCCGGACTGGGGGAAGCGGACGGTCTTGTCGCCTTCAGCGGTGAAGACGCAGTAGCGGAGAGTGGCATCGGCGATAGCAGCGGAGAGGTCGTGGGCATCGCCAACGGCCTCCGGGTAGCGGAGGGCGATGGCGGCCTCGATGGGGCTGGTCTGGCCGATGACTCTCAGGTTGAGGCGGTCACGTGCCTCGGGCTCGACGTTCTGGGCAGGGTCGTACTCGGCCTCGATGACTACGGGCGAGCGGCCCGTGGCGGTGATAAGGATGTCGGGGTGGTAGCCGGCGTGGCCCTCGATGACCTGGGTGTTTTCGGAGCGCACGGTGGCTTTGCCCAGCATTCGCTGGAGTATGTTGCCGAGGGTGGTGTTGGCGCTGGGTTCGGTCTGGTGGGGCATTTGCGTTTCCTGTTGCGGGTGAGGGTCAGGCGGTGGCGAGTTCGTGGAAGGGGGTTTCGGGCATGCCTTCGGTCCAGGTGGGGTCGCGGAGTTCGAGGCGGTTGCCGCTGGGGTCGAAGAAGTAGAGCTCGCGACCGGTGAAGAAGCCGCGGGCGCGGTAGGTCAGGTTGTCGATGCGGATTTCCCTCTGGTGGAATACGCGGCAGGCCTCGTTGAAGATTTCCGGGGATACGGTGAAGGAATGGTGAGCGCCTCCGTCCTCTGACAATGAGCCGTCAACGGGGCTGGAGCGCTCGCAGAGCAGGATGTTGTGGTCGCCGACGTTGAAGCAGGACATGGTGTTGTTGCCCAGCCTGCCCTTTGCGGTCAGACCCAACAGCTCACCGTAGAACTCCTCCGCTTCGTCGAGGTTGTTTACGGGGATCGACCAGTGGGTTACGCCTTCTATCTTCAGTACGGACATATAGCCTCCTGTCGTGGGAATGACTTTGATGGCCGACCGCCCTTGGGGCGTCGCCGGTCGCATGTGCCGAAGCATGGGCATCGCCGTATCGCGGCCATTGTGCGGTCATTATAGTCAGGTCCGAGGCTTCTGGCATTTCCCTGATTTCTGAGCGGGCATCATGACTGTTCAGTCCAAGGTACATGGCATTCCGCCCGGGTGTCACGCCCAAGGACCGCCCCTATCAAGACGCCCTCTATCGCGCCGCTTTCTGCGTCGTCATTCCCTTCGCTTTGAAATCACACCCCCCAAATGCATGTTCGTGAATGCGACTAAACGGTGCCCGGAATGCTACTATATGGGGGAGGTGATTTGACTTGAACGATTACCATAATAACGACATCCGTAACCTTGCCATTATTGCCCACGTCGACCACGGGAAGACCACCCTGGTCGACGCGTTGCTGAAACAGGGCAAGGTTTTCCGGGCGCACCAGCAGGTGGGGACACTGATCATGGACTCGAACCCGCTGGAGCGGGAGCGCGGCATCACCATCCTGGCCAAGAACGCCTCGGTCTCGTACGGCGACGTCAGGATAAATGTGATAGACACACCCGGCCACGCCGATTTCAGCGGCGAAGTGGAGCGGGTGATGAACATGGCCGACGGGTGCCTGCTGCTGGTCGACGCCGTGGACGGGCCCATGCCCCAGACCACCTACGTGTTACGCCAAGCCCTGCGCCAGAGCGTCAATCCCCTGGTGGTCATCAACAAAATAGACCGGCCCGAAGCCCGGGTGGAAGAAGTGGTCGACATGGTCCAGGACCTGTTCCTGGAAGTTGCCACCAAGGCGGAACAACTGGACTACCCGGTGCTTTACGCGTCGGCACGGCAGGGTTACGCCACCAGGAGCCTGGACGCGCCGCGGGAGGACATGCAGCCTCTCTTTGAGGCGATCCTGGATTCGGTGCCTCCGCCCGCGGGCGACCCGGACGCGCCGCTGCAAATGCTGGTTGCCGCCCTGGACTACGACAACTACCTGGGACAGGTTGCCGTGGGTCGGATCACCAACGGCCTGATCAGGGTGCAGGACAAGGTGGCCCTGCTGGGCCGCGGCGAGGCCTTCAGCACCCATACAGTTGAGCATATCTTCGTGTTCCACGGGATGGACCGCGTGGAGGTGTCGGAGGCTCATACCGGAGACATCGTGGCGGTGACCGGTCCGGAAGGCGTTTCCATAGGCGACACCATCTCCTCGCTGGAGTTTCCGACGGCGCTGCCTTCGATCGACATCGGCGAACCCACGGTGCGGATGACTTTCGGTGTCAACACCTCACCCTTCATGGGCAAGGAGGGTTCGCACTGCACATCCCGAAACCTTCACGAAAGGCTGATGCGGGAGCTGAGGACCAACGTGAGCCTGCGAGTGGAGCCCACCTCCAGTCCGGATGTGTTCGTGGTTGCGGGTCGCGGAGAGTTGCACCTGTCCATCCTGGTTGAAACCATGCGGCGGGAGCAGTTTGAATTCCAGGTGTCCCGTCCGACGCCAGTCAACAAGGAAATTGACGGAAAGACATGCGAGCCGTACGAGATTCTGAACGTCACCACCCATGAGGACTACCTGGGCCCGCTGAGCGAATACCTGTCGGGCCACATGGCCAAGCACCGGGATATGCGGTACAGCGGGGACGGATACGTTCACCTGGAGTACGAGATACCCACCAGGGGCCTGATCGGATTCAACGCCTTCTTCAACCGCATCACGCGAGGGGACGGCGTGAAGAGCAGCGTCTTCACGTCCTACCAGCCGATGGAAGGGGAGATCAAGTCCAGGCGAAACGGGGTGCTTATAGCGTCGGAGAGCGGGGTGGCCGTCGTCTACGGGCTGCTCAACGCCCAAGGACGCGGCGAAACTTTCATCGACCAAGGGGTCAGGGTCTACGAAGGCATGATTGTCGGCGCCTACCCACGGGAAGGCGACATCGAAATCAACGTGTGCAAGGAAAAGAAACTCACGAATATGCGCTCGTCAACGGCCGACGTGGCCAAGCGCCTGAAGACCACGGTGACGATGAGCCTGGAAGAGGCACTGGCATTCATCGCCGACGACGAACTGCTGGAAGTCACGCCGGAGAATCTGCGCCTACGCAAGATGGAGCTCTCCGCCCTGGACCGAAAGCGCAATCGCCGAGACGGGTCCCGGTCCCGGGACTAGCAGCGACCCGCAACGCTGGCCGGGCCGGCGATGCCTCCTTGGGTTCTGGGCGCGAAGGTAGACGGGGGTTTGGATTCCCGCCTGCGCTGGAATGACGGCGTGGGGGCTCCGGTGTTTTATTTCTCAGCACGCGCATTTTGCCGGAATGGCGGTGCCACATTCGGTTCTGGGTGCGAGCGGTAGACGGGGGTTTCGATTCCCGCCTGCGCTGGAATGACGGCGTGGGGGCTCCGGCGTCTGGGACGCGATTGACTTGGCCATTCGTAGTAGAATTCGTTGATTCTACGGGTCGTGGGCGAGAGAGGAAGTAATGGGGCCACAAGTTCCTAGCTGGGTGACGTATCCCGGGGAATCCTGGCAGGGTATCTCTCCGGCCGATGCAGGTCTGGACTCCGACAGGTGGTCGCGATTCCTCGAAGGCCGCAACGTTAGGGGCGGCAGCCAGACGACCGGTGACTCCGAAGGCCCGCAATTGGGAGCCGCAGTTACGCGGGGCGGGTACCTGCTGCATACGTGGGGCGACCCGGAATACCGGGGACAGACGGCCTCCGTGGGGAAGGCGCTGACGTGGGCGGTGTTCGGGTTGGCGGTGGAGGACGGGCTGGTCGACCCAGACGACCTGGTGCTGAACACGTGGACTGGCGAGGGCCAACTTTCGCACGTTCACAAGCACATGGACCAAGGCTTTCACCGTGAGTTGACTTGGCGTCACCTGCTGGGGGACAAAGAGGTCTACGGGCACCTGGGCGGGTTCCCAGTGACCAATGGGTTCCACTGGCGAAACGCCACCCCGGCGGATCAGCAGAACGCGGCGTCGGTGGCGCTGTTCGGTCCCTCGCAGGCGCCGGAATGGGCACACTGGACGGGCGACCCATACTACGACAACTACGCGCACACCCGGCCCGGAACTACTCGAATCTACAGCAGCGGCGGAGTGTGGCGGCTGTCGCAGGCACTGACGCACCTGCTGGGAGAGGACCTGAAGGCGGTGGTCGACCGGCGGCTGTTCGGTCCGATGGGGATTGCCGCAGACCGCTGGGAGTGGACGCCGGGGCGCACGCTGTTCGAGGCGAAGGACTGGTATCCGGAGGCGCCCGGGTACGGGGACTTCGTGGATCCGCCGTACGAGATCGGAGGGAATGTGGTCAGGGGTGGCCCCGGCTGGGTGGTCATCAGCGCGCTGGACCTGGCAAGGTTCGGGCATTTCGTGGCGACGGGAGGTATGTGGGACGGGGAGCGACTGATGGGGCCGGAGTGGCTTCGGGGACATCACGGTGGCGATAGCAACCAGGTCGGCGGGGAGTCGGTGCACTTCACGGCCATGGCGCGGGTGTCGACGCTGGGCATCGAGCATCCGTTGCCGGATGAGCTGTTCACCGGGCCAGTGCGGATGCGGTCATAACGCCGCGCCATCGCGGGTATCCAGACGATACGACGGTCAGGGTCGCCTGCGTCCGTACCATTCACACAAAACCTTCACACGATTGCCTTGCTGCCCTGCCGCAATCGCTGTTAAAACAGGTATCCGGAATGTCGCTTTCATAGCCGTGGCGGACGGGCGGCGCGATGTGGGGATGGGGCGTGAGGGAGGTCAGGGGTAGAGCTCGCGCAGGCGGGCCTCGCGGTAGTCGAAGATGCGGCGCAGTTCGGGGACGACGTAGAGACGGTTGACGAGGGCGCCGCCGGGTACACGGTAGGTGACATCGTCGGTGGCCAAGGTGCCGTCGGGGGTTTCCTCGAAGGCGTGGCGGTGGAGCCACATGCGGTAGGGGCCACGAATCTGCTCGTCGGTGAACCGGAAGGGAGGCTCCCACTGGGTGATTCTGCTGTCCCACCGGACGGGTATGCCCCGAATGCGAATGCGGTAGCGTATGACAAGGCCCTGGCGCATCTCGATGGGCAGGGGAGTGAGGATGTTGAAGTGAACCCACGGCGGGGTCAGCAGATCAAGTTTCCCGGCATCGGAGGAGAAGTCGAAGACTTCCGAGAGAGGATAGGGCAGCAATACGCTGGCGCTGAAGCGGAAATCAGGCATAGCGGTGTATCGCCCTCTCCCTCTTACCCTCTCCCTCTGGGAAAGGGACGGACTATACGTCCCCGCCTTCGAGAGAAAGGGATAACTTTGGAGCTTCACAGGTAAGGATACGCGAGAAAGGCAGATGCAGATAGAGGTTGAACTGAGCCCCGTGGTGGCGGTGGACGAGTTCCTGAATCTGGCACGCATCGTCGACGATGCGGGGGTGGACAGGCTGGGGATATCGGACGTGGCGCTGTTCCGCGACTCATCGCAGCTACAGGCGCTATGCGCGTCGGCGACTAGGAACGTGCGGATCGGCAGCCTGGTGACGAACCCGTACGTGCGGCATCCGGCGATCGTGGCGGCGGCGCTGGGGACGCTGAACGAGGTGTCACAGGGCCGGGCGTTCCTGGGCATCGGCGCGGGCGCCGGGCTGTCGGGCATCGGCATCGAGCAGCCGCACCCGGCGAGGCTGCTGGAAGAGTTCATCGTGGTGGTGAAGGAGTTTCTGGACGGCGGGAAAGTGAGCCTGGACGGTCCAGTCTACCAACTCAAGGGCGCGAGGTTGCAGCCGGACATCATAGGGCCGGTACCGGTGGTCATCGGCACGCGCAGCCGACTGATCGCGAAGCTGGCGGGGCGAGAGGCGGACGCCGTTGTGGTCGGGGCGCGGGAGTTGTCGGAGGATGTGCTGCTGCAGTACCGGGACTGGGTTGCGGAGGGCGCCGTGTCGGTGGGCCGGAAACCGGAGGATGTGGAGGTTGCGCCGCGAGTGACTGTCTGCGTGTCACAGGATAAGGAAGAGGCGCGCCGGAGCGTGGTGCTGCACGCGGCCCACTACCTGGCACTGGGCGGCGAGGAGCAGTCGCTGCTGCCGGAGGAGCAGTTCCGGCGCATCAGCGAGCTGGTGGCGCAGGCGTCGGGGTGGTACTTCGAGCCGGACGTCACCTATCCCGCGGAGTTGGACGAGCTGGTGGGGCCGGAAATCATCGAGCGGTTCGCGATCGCGGGGACGCCCACGGAGTGCCTGCCTAAGATGGAGGAGCTGCGGCGGATGGGGTTCGGCAGCGTGAGCATGAACGTGGCCGCGGTGCGTCGGCCGGGGCGGCCGCTGTACGAGGGGATGCGAGAGACGCTGGAGGGGCTGACGGAGATTGTGCCGCAGGTCCGGGCACTGTGACAGGGCGCTCTCTGGGAGACACCGGATTTCAGCTTTCGCTGGAATGACGGAGCAGGAAGGCGGAGGACATTCGGGCTAGGACGATGCCGGGACACTTATGCTGGTGTGGGGTTCGAGCGGCCAAGCCGGACGGGGATGAGTCTTGGGCGAACACCAAGAAAGGAAGGGGCGGGTTTGATACCCGCCCCCAAATCTATCCCAGACCGTGTTCCCATGATCAACCCCCTTAGAGGGACACTGCCGGTGGTGGGCCGATGCGAAGGGGCGCTAGACCTGGGCGACAGCAGGGCGTGATAGCTGGCGGGCGATGAAGCCCTTCATCAGCTCGATGGCGCGGTCGGACTCGGGGCCGGGTGTGTTGCCGAACTGGTGTGGCATTCCCTCGAACAATTCAAGCTCCACGTGGCCTCCGGCGGCGCGGTAGGTCTCCTCGAATCTGTGCGGAATGGACAGGGGAACGTTGTTGTCGTTAGTGCCCTGGATGATGATCGCGGGTGGCAGCTCGGCGGGCTCTCCGCGGTCCAGGATCCCCTGTGGGTTGCCCTCGTGGAGGTTGGCGTGGTCGCCGAAGTATGTCTCGGTGGGGCCGATGAACCGCTCGTCGCCGATTTCGATGCCCCAGAGGTAGCGGGCGTGGGGGTCGAGGACGGGCCAGCAGCACAGCATGAACCGCAGCGAGGCGTCCACATCCTCTCCACCGGGGAGCGGGACCGCGGCGTAGCGGGGGTCTCGGGGGCGCATGCCGTTAAGGGCGATGGTGTGGCCGCCGCTGGAGCAGCCGATGGCGCCAACCGATTCGGGGTCGATGTTGATCCGGCCGGCCTGGGCCTTCGTCCACCGGATAGCGTAGTTGACGTCGGCGACCTGAGCCGGATAGGGATGGTCGGGGGCCAGCCTGAAGTCCACCGCCACGACCACGATGCCGCTGGCCGCCAGGGCCGAGTTCATGTGGCGGTCGGCGGTACGGTCGTTCAGGAACCAGCGGCCACCGTGGACGTCCACCAAGGCAGGGAACGGGCCCTCGCCCTGGGGCCGGTAGATGGTGGCTTCGAGGTTGCCGGTGGTGTGTTCCAGGTAAACCAGGTCGGTCATATCGAAATCGAACCGGGCTGCCGGGTTGTAATCAACAGTGGTCATGGTGTCTCCTTGGCAAAAAACGGGCTCGAAAGGTGTAAGGCTTCGGTCAGTTTCCAAATACTACCAAATGTGCGGACGGGTGGGTGTGAAAACGGGAACCGGGGGCAGGGCAATCGCGTTTTGTTTCTGGGCACACAAATTGGTCCGGAATAGAGGTGGCGGTGAAATTAACAGTGCTTCCCCGGGTTCTGGGTGCGACAGTAGACGGGGGTTTGGATTCCCGCGTAGGCGGGAATGACAGGTCACAAGGCCTCCGGCGTTTAAAACGCGATTGCCCTGGAGCCAGGGCCAAAAGCAGGGGCGCACTGTTGTGCGCCCCTGGGGTTTACTGCTGTGAACCGATTGGGGTAGGGGGCCTTAGCTAGAGGAGGCCGCCCTGGTAGACGGACTTCTGCTTGAGGAAGACCTGGACACGCTGGCGGGCGACTTCGACGACAAAGACGCGGCCCTCGTCGTCGACCTCGACGGCAATGGGGCCCTGGAAGGCCTTCTCCCGCTCTTCCAGCATGTTGGCAGCCAGACGGCCCTTGACCGTGATAGGGTCAATGAGGACGCGTTCGCGGCCCCACGTGGACAGGGTGGCCTCGCCCAACAACTCGGTAATGAAGCTGCCGTCCGGGTTGAAGACCTGGAGGCGGTCATTCTTGTAGTCGGTTACGTAGATGATGCCTTCCTTGTCGACTGCCACGCCAGTGGGGCGGTCGAACTCACCGTCGCCGGACCCGGAGGAACCGAACTGCATCAGGAAGGTGCCATCGGGGGCGAACTTCTGGATGCGGTCATTGCGCCAGTCCGCGATATAGACGTCGCGGTTGTGGTCGATTTCGATGCCCCAAGGGTAGTTGAACTCACCGGGGCCGCTGCCTTGGGAGCCCCAGCTGAACTGGAACTTGCCGTCCCTGGTCAATACCTGCACCCGGTGGTTGTAGCTGTCCACGAGGTAGAGGTTGTCATCCTTGTCGAAGGCCAAGCCCGACGGCTTGTTTATTTCACCTTCGCCGGAGCCCACGGTGCCCCACATATCGGTCCAGCCCTGCCCGGGCTTGTAGACGGAGACGCGCTGCAGCCACTCGTCGGAGACGTAGGAGTTGCCCTCGCTATCCAGTGCGACGCAGGTGGGCCACATGAAGCTGCCGTTGGGCGTGGTGGCCGGGTCGGCATCTTCCGGCGGAACCTTCTGACCGTAGTCTTCGATAAACTCTTCATCGACGGTGAAAACGGTGACCCGCTTGCAGGGGAAGAAGGCAGGAGTTTCAGAGCCCCGGCTGAGGACATAGAGCCGGTTCTGCGGGTCGCGGGTAATGGCCACCGGCATAAAGAAGCCGTTGCCGCTGCGGACTTCCTGTCGGCCGATGGTGTGACTATACTGGAAGGTTACCGGCGCAATCTGCGTTACCATTTTTTCTCCTCCAGGGGGTGAGAGACAAAGAAGCGAGGAGTGAGAAGAGGCGATCTGCTTCTCTCACTCCTCGCTCCCTACCACTCACATCTCTACTTGATGAAGTCTAGCTGCTCGAAAGTGTTGCCGAGGATGGCCCGGTCGTCGAGGCCCATCCACTTGTCCAGCAATTCAGCATAGGTGCAGCGGAAGTCGCTGTTCCAGCGGAGGTCGCCCTCGTCCAGCTTGGACGGTTCCAGAGACGGGTACGTACCATAGGTGCCGCCCTTGACGCCGTCGCCCATGACGAAGGCCACGCTGCCAGAGCCGTGGTCGGTGCCAGAGCCGTTGTCCTGCACGCGGCGCCCGAACTCGGAGAACATGAAGATGACCACTTCCTCGGATGCGTTGTGCTCCTTCAGGTCCTCGTACAGGTCGACGGTAGCGGTGGTGACATCCTCCCACAACTTGGCCAAGGAGGCGTTCTGATTGGCGTGGGTGTCAAAGGTGCCCGGGTTCACGCCGGTGTACAGGATGCGGGTGCCGAAATCGGCCAGGTGCACCTGGGCGATGCTCTTGCACCACTGCGCGAACATGCTCCCGCCGTATTCCACCGTGGAGGTGTAGTTATCGGGAGCGGTGTTCAGGATATCGGCGCCCTTGAGCGCATCGAGACCGGTCTGGGACAGGTAGTCGTTGGCCGGGCCGGTGCCGATGAGGGGCGAGTACATCTTGGAGAAGATGTCCAGCGCTTCCATACGCTGGTCCTCGCCGTCGATGCCGGTGAGCACGCCGTAGCTCTCGATGTCGCCGACGGAGGCAACGGAGACGCCGGGGGCAGCCAGGGCGCGGGGAAGGCCACGGCCGAAGTTGACGGCGGTCAGGACGTTTTCGCGAGTGGGATCGAGCTCACGGACGGCCTTGCCCAGCCAACCTTCGGTGACCATCTTGGCCGGCTCCGCCGTGTGCCAGATGTCCAGGGAGCGGAAGTGGGAGCGATTCGGGGTTGGGTATCCGATTCCCTGGATTACCGCAACTTTGCCCTGGTCGTAAAGGCCCTTGAACGGATACATGGACGGATGGAAGCCAACCTCGTCGTTGATGTGGAGCACATCGGCGGGGTCAACGCTCACCGCCTGTCGATAGTCGGTGTAATGCGGGTCATTGTAGGGAATGACGGTATTGAGGGCATCGTAGGCGCCCGTCATCTGGAGGACCACCAGGACCCGGTCTTTCTTGTTGGTCGTCATGGCTGTTTGCCGTCTCCTTCGTTTAGTTGTCTAGCAGTGCCTAACAATGCGGGAGCGGGAGCCCTCCGGCTTCCCGCTCCATTTCGTTTCGTCAACTAGGCGTAGAGGTATTCCTTGGTGGAGGCGATGAGCTGGAGCATTTCCCCCACTTCCTGGGGGAACTCTGCGGTGTCGGTGCGGACGACGTCGTCCTTGGCGGCACGGCGCATCAGCATGGATCGCGTCTCTTCGGAGACCTCATAGTGGCCGAGGTACTGCAGGCAGCCATCGACCATCACTTCGGGGGTGATGCCGGGGCCCTTGTCGGCCAGCTTCTCGACGATGTCCCGGATGCCGGGGAACTTGATGTCGCCGAGGAAGTCGGCGGTGAAGTTGATGCGGTGCACCAGGGTGCCGCCGTCGATCCACTCCCGGCCGGTGTGCCAACCCTCCACGGAGGGCGGGTTGAGGAGCTCCTGGCCCATGTACTTCATCTCGTCGAAGATGAACTCGAAACCGGGCTTGGGCTGGGTCCAGTCGCCGACCATCCGCAGGGTGCCGATGACGGTTTCGACCGGGCTCTTGATGCGGCGGAAGCGGGAGTTCCTGAACGCTTCGGAGTTGAAGAGCACCCGGAGCATGGACCTGATGTTGTAGTCGGAGCGGTAGTACTCGTCCTCGAGCATCTGGATGGTCTCCGGGTCCTGGGGCGGAGTCTCCATCCAGGAAGGGACGCCGGGTTCGTCGGCGATGAAGTAGCTGTAGAGGTGGCGGGAGATGAACCTGGCGGCGGCGGGCTGCTTCACGATGATGTCGATGATGTCCTCACCGTTGAAGCGTCCGGTCTCGCCGAGGAAGGTCTTCTCGCCGTTGTCATGGTCTTCGGCTACGTAGAGGAACTTGGCGGAGTAGCGGCCATAGGGCTGGCCTGGGACGGGGTTGGTGATGGTCCAGCCGGTGAAGGCACGGGCGCATTCCTTAACGTCGTCCTCGGTGTAGTTGTACTCGCCGTCCTTGCCGACGCCCAGGGAGAACAACTCGAGAAGCTCACGGCCGTAGTTCTCGTTGATGGACTCCTTGTGGCTGAGGCAGTTGTCGAGGAAGAAAATCATCGCGGGGTCTTTGGAAATCTCGACCAGCAGGTCGCGGAAGCTACCCAAGCCCTTGGTGCGGAACATTTCGAGCTGGTCGTAGTGGGTGGGGTAGCTCTGTACCTTGCTGTCGGCGGTACAGAAGATGCTGTGCCAGAAGAGGACCATCTTTTCCTCGAGCTGGGCCCGGGAGTTGATGAGCCGCCAAGCGAAGTACTCGGGGACGCCGCGGGTGAAGTGGCTCCACTCGATAAAGCAGCGTTCGGCAAGGTCGAGGTCGAGGCCGTTGGGGTTGGACTCGGGATTGAGCAACTCTTCCACGGTTGCCTCATATCCCTTCTGCGCCCGCTCCACGAGGTCGTCGTATCGGGCGCCAAAACCGGCCCGACGCATCAGGTGGGCCATCTGGGCGATATCCTGTGAAGTTACCTGGTCTCCCATAGGAACATTCACCTCCAAAAAGGGCCAGCAATAATCCGTGTCACCCTAACATTTCGTAAGCGCAAATTCAAGCCGCATGCGGCATTTAAGCAGGGCAATCGCATTTGCGGGGGAGTGGTGTTGGAGGTTTTAGAGTAGCAGGTGTTGAGGAAGACACAGTGCTTTGGCGCTGAGTTGTGTGGAGGCAGTGGTGATGGGGATGACGATTGAGGAATTGGAGCCCTTGGAGGATCCCAGACACGGAAACGCAGAGCGGCATTCTCTGCACGACATCCTGATCATTGCCCTTTGCACCATCCTATGCGGCGGCGAAACGTGCACCGACATGGCCCTCTTCGGCCACTCAAAGCGGGAGTTCTTGGAATCCTTCCTGCCGCTCAGGAATGGCATCCCCAGCCACGACACCTTCTCCAGGGTGTTTCGCCTGTTGGACCCAGAGGCATTCCAGAAGTGGTTTCTGGGGTTCATGGGCCAGTTTGCCCAAGGCTGCGAGGGGGTCCTGGCCATAGACGGCAAGACGTTGCGGCGCTCCTATGACCGCGCCGAGACCAAGTCGCCTCTGCACCTGGTCAATGCCTGGGCCGCAGAGCAGCGCCTGGTGCTGGGGCAACTGGCCGTTGACGGCAAGTCCAACGAGATAACCGCAGTGCCCAAACTCCTGGAAATGCTGGCCCTGCCGGGAATGGTGGTCACCGCTGACGCCATGCACTGCCAGAGAAGGCTGTCCCAGCAGGTGCTGGACCAGGGGGCCGATTACGTACTGGTCCTCAAGGGCAACCAGGAGTCCCTGAACGATGATGTGCGCCTGTTCCTCGACGATTCGGCCACAGACGTGGCACAGGCAAGCCAGACCAACAAGGGGCACGGGCGTATCGAGATCCGGACGGCCAGCATAAGCAGCGATGTGGCCTGGCTGCAGGAGCGGCACCAGTGGCCCGGGCTTGCGGCAGTGGGGAAGATAACCGCCAGCCGCCAGGAGGGAGGCCATAGCAGTGTCGAGAGCCGGTACTATCTGTTGAGCTAGGCATTTCCGCCGGCGCGGTTCAACCAAATCGCGCGGGCCCACTGGGGAATCGAGAACCAACTGCACTGGGTGCTGGACGTGGTGTTCAATGAGGACCAGTCCCGGAACCGGAAGGACAACTGCCCGGACAATCTGGCCCTGCTACGCAAACTGGCGCTAAACCTGGCCCGGCTGGAACCCTCCAAAGGATCCATGAGAGGCAAGCTGAAACGGGCCGGGTGGGACAACAACTACCTCGCCACATTGCTATCCCAATTCACCAAAATCCAAATGCAATAGCCCTGGGCATTTAAGCAGGGTGACGGACCGGCACTTATGAATTGCTTCTCACGAAACATTCATGAAACCACCGGCCATATTCGTTCCATTTTCATAATTGCTTGCCAGAGAGGCCTCGCCGTCTCAAGAGCCGCCTCGCCACCCCATTGGTACAGCGGCCACCAAGGACACTGATACGTCTCATTAGTCCCAACGCCACTGTCAGCTTCAATAGGCCCCGGAGCACATCAAGACTATGCCTGCGTCAGGTCGTGCCGGGGTGATTGGGGCGTCCCGAGTTCAGGAGGCACCCCACAATGGCCATTTACCCAGTTAACCATGCCGCTGGCGGGAGCGCCATAGCGCATGACCATTCCCACGAATATCGAGCTGCAGGCAAGCGCGGCCTTTTATTGGTCCTGGGTCTGATTTGCTTCCAGATAGCCATCAAAACTACCGGAGGCGTTCTTTCCGGAAGCCTGGGACTGCTGGCGCACGCCACCCATGTTTTACGGACGCCGTGGCCATCTGCCTGGCCCTGTTGCGCAGCCGAGGACATCGCCACGCAAGTCTCCCATCCCCAGCCGACGCGGCGCGGCAATGCCACAGCCACGTTGCGCACTGCTTCTGCCCTGTCAACTTCCGCCCTGTCAATACGGATCAATTGCTACGGCCCCGATGACCGTGACGTCCGTCGGTTCAGTCTGTTCATCGGTGGCGTTTTATGGACACCAGCTTGTCTCCGTGCATACCCTCGGTCCGCAGGGTGCCCGGAATACTCGCAATGGTGGGCGGATTTCGATTTGGGGGTTGGGTATGAGCGGGAAGTTGACTTATTATAGAAACAACGGGCCACTTGATCCCACAGAGGTTCTCCGTCAAGGTTAGCTGGAAGTTTAATTGTCGGTTCTCGATGGTGTAATAGGCACGTGAACTATCGCGGTTCTTACAAGAAGCTGCTGGGCAACTCAAAATCGGCAATGATGGCCGCAATTGAAATCTACAACAAGCCTCTGTTTGAGTACCGGGACGAATGCACGGTAATCCTCTTGCTCAACGCTTGGGAACTTCTTCTGAAAGCTCTGCTTTCAAAGAACAAGGCGTCGATCTACTACGCGAAAAGAAGAAACCAACCTTACAGGACCTTGATCTTGCAAGACGCCCTTTCAAAGGGGCTGCCTCATTTCCCTGGGAACTTTTCCAACCTGGCCGTGCAGCGAAACCTAGAGTTACTGGGAACGTATCGCGACAACGCGGTCCACTTTTACAACAGCCAGGACTTTGGCGTCGTCCTGTATCCCCTTTCTCAAACCGCAATAATCAACTACCGCGACCTACTCAGGGCATCGTTCGGAGAAGAGTTGGCAGATCAAATGAACTGGCATCTCCTTCCCCTTGGAGTCAGTCCTCCAATCGATGTCTTAACTTATATCTCCGGCAAGTCATCGTCCAAGAGTTCAACCGCTGTCCGCCAATTCCTAGCAGCGTTGTCAGGAGCAGTGGACGAACTAGCCAACGATGATCAAGATACTGGGCGTCTTTTTACGATATTCGATGTCAAGTTGGAATCAATCAAGAAGATAGAAAACGCAGATGAAGTTATCGGGATTGATCAAGATTCTGAGGGGCCTCTTGCCATCGTTCGTACGCAAGATCCTAATAAGACTCACCCACTTCGACAAAAAGACATTCTCGAAAAGATCGCGGATTTACACCGAGGAAAATTTACTCCAAATGGAAATTTCTCGAGTCACGTTTTTCAGGCGATTTTGTGGAAACACAATCTAAAGGACAATCGGCAATTCTGCTGGGAGTCTGACGAAGGCGCACTGGTGAAATATTCCTGGGATGTGGTGACCTTCATCAGGAATCTGACCGAAAATGAAATAGAGGTAGCTAGAAGCCGGGCCGAAAAGCCCTGGATGGGGAGAGAGATTTCGGCAGTAAAGCCGGGGCGAACAGAATCTGGGACCACAGCAGTCCGAGCCGGACAGCGCCGAAAATGGCCGTAGCATGGGCGACCACACCGTGGGAAACAGCCTGGACATCACTGGGGACGGCACTGAGGACGGCGCGGTGGCGCGGAAGCCCACCGCCGACACTGTCCGACAGCTCGATTTTGCCCGCCACCAGGGTCAGGTTGGCCACTGTAGCCGCTAGGTACAGCTGGAATCGCGTCTTGGCGCGTCCGAAGTAGCGGGACTGGCGAATGCCCAACTGGACCAGTCGGGCCAATCTGTGCTCGACCACCACGCGTCGCGCTCGATATTCGTCATACCCGGCGCTCTGTTGCAACGCACGGGCCTGTTGCAGGAGAGCCTCCTGGGGATGGATCAGCACCCGCCGTCCCTTCCTGCCCTTGGCCGAGATGCACTGAGACCGCAGGGGACATGTCATACATTCGGACCCGTCGAACTGGAAGGCCTGCAAGTGGTGTATCCGACCCGCGGCATCCGTACGCCGTCCCGCTGGCACTATGGTGTGGGTGACCTGCCCTGCCGGACAGGTGCAACTGCCCGCCACCAGGTCGATGACAAAGTCATTCTTGGGAAAGCGCTGCCGGTCGGGCCGTCCCGGCACCCGGGCAATCAGGGTGCGGCCCGCGTCGGCGAAGGTCTGCCTGGTAGCTCCGTCTCCATAGGCGGCGTCGCCCATGGCCTCCTGCACCGGCACACCGGTGTTGGCCTCGCTCTGTTCTACCAGTTCCAGCGCCCCCAGGTTGTCCGGAGCGTTGCCCGGCAGTACCTCCACGGCGGTGATCAGCTGGGTGTCGGTGTCAACCACAATCGCCGCCTTGTGTCCGTCGAAGCGTCTCCTGCTGCTCTTGTGCCCGTGGCGCATCTCAGGGTCGTGCACCGACATCATCCGGTCCTTGCTCACCCCGTCCTTGAGGCTCACGCCGTCATCGCCGTCGCCGTCGCCGTCGCCACCCTTGCGCTCAATGTCCTGGAGCAGCAACTGCCCCAGCAGTTCCGCCGCCGCCACTATCTGCTGACGCTCAGCACCGTCCTCGGGCAACTCCCCCTGGGCCAGCCGCGATAATTCCAAGAGCCGGTCCGCGTCTCCCACAATCCCCGCCAGCAGTGCCGTCCGCGCCCGCTTGTCCGACCAGTCGATGGTCGCCTCTCCCTTGATGCTGGAGGCGAGGTACCGCCCGTATCCCCGGGCCTTGGCCCATTTCCCGACGCTGATTCCCTCAACCTGCGCCAGCGCCCGCATCAGTTTGACGATCCCGTCGGCCAGCAGATTGTAGGTGTCCCTCACCGCGCCCCGGCCCAGGATGTTGGTCGTGTCCAGAGCCACCTTCATGCTGCGCCTCTTCAGGTAGCCCGACTCCCGGGCGAGGCGCACGCTGGACTCGAATACCTCCCGCACCCTGTCGTGCAGGATCAGCTGGGCCCGGAACACCTGGAGCGTGCTTTTGGCGAAGGGCCTGTCCTCCACCTCAATCCCCAGAGCCACCTTCCAGCGGATGTCGAAGTCGGCCCGGGCCTTGGCCTCGGCGTCGCTCACCTTGTCGTGGGTCTGCAACAGCAGCGCCGTGGCCAGCAGGCTGGGCGGCACGCTGTCCCGGCCGTTGTCAGCGCAGTAGAACACCGCGAAATCGGAGTCCTGGAACAGCCGGCCCCGCAGGGAAGCCAGCAGACCGTAGAAGGTGTCCTTCCCCACGTGGTCCAGGTACAACCGGTCCGCTTCCCAAAGACCCCTCTGGTCCGAACGCTCTCCCAGCATTCTCAACCCTCGCTACTCTTGTTGACCCCAATTATAAATGCTCGGCGACTCAAACCACTTTCCGGCCAGATTTCTAGCAGCCTGTCCGAGAAACAGGGTTGGCGAGCCGTTGGGGGTATGATGGAGTGGAGCATCAGACGAGCGGAGCGGTCAATGAGCAAGACCTACCTTCCCTACGATCCGGACCAGCAGTTGCTGCTGCCAGCGGCCCTCCAAGAATGGCTGCCCGAGGACCATCTGGCCTATTTCATCTTCGACGTGGTGGACCAGTTGGACCTCTCGGACATCACCGCCCGCTATGAGCAGGAAAGGCGGGGCGGCCCTCCCTACCATCCCAGGATGATGGTGAAGGCGCTGCTTTACGGCTACTGCACCGGTGTGGCCTCCTCCCGTCGCATCGCCCAGAGGCTGCACGAGGACATCGCCTTCCGGGTGCTGGCGGCCAACAACACGCCGGACTTCCGCACCGTCTCCGACTTCCGGAAGGACCATCTGGAGGCGTTGGGGAACCTGTTCCTGCAGGTGCTGGCGTTGTGCCAGCAGGCCGGGCTGGTAAAGCTGGGGCACGTGGCCCTGGACGGGACCAAGGTGAGGGCCAATGCCTCAAAGCACAAGGCGATGAGCTACGAGCGGATGAAGGAGAGAGAGGAGCGGTTGCAGGCCGAGGTGGACGAGTTGCTCCGGAAGGCGCAGGAGGTGGACGAGGAGGAGGACCGCCGCTACGGGAAGGACAGGCCTGGGGATGAGTTGCCGGAGGAACTGGCCTTCCGGGAGGGACGGTTGCGGAAGATAAGGGAGGCCAAGGCGGCGCTGGAGGCCGAGGCAAGGGCGGAGGCGGAGCAGGCTGAGTCCGAAGGCCGCAATCACCCCGGGGTGCCTGATGACAAGGCGCAGCGGAACTTCACCGACCCGGACTCCCGGATCATGCCTGGCCCGGGAGGGAGGGATTTCCAGCAGTCCTACAACTGCCAGGCGGTGGTGGACAGCGAGCATCAGGTGATCGTGGCAGCCCGTGCCACCGATCAGCCTTCGGACAAGGGTCAGGCCGTGAGCATGATTGAGGAGACCGTGAATAACACCGGCGCGGTGCCGAAAGAGGTATCCGCCGACGCCGGGTACTACTCGGCAAAGGAGGTGGATGAACTCTACGACCTGGGAGTGGACCCGTTCGTCGCGCCGGAGAGAACCCGCCACGGCTGGGTGCCGCCACCGGCGCCCCGCGGCCGCATACCCGAGGGACTGTCGGCCAGGGACCGGATGCGCCGCAAGCTGCGAACGAAACGGGGCAGGGAACGCTACGCCCTCCGGATGGAGACGGTGGAACCGGTGTTCGGCCAGATCAAGCAGGGCCGGGGATTCCGGCAGTTCCTGCTGCGGGGTCTGGCGAAGGTGAACCGGGAGTGGCTGCTGATCTGCGCCGGGCACAACCTGCTGAAGCTGTTCCGGTACGGGGCTGGGATGTCCGGCAGGGTGGGAGGCAAAGGCGCCACTGGGAACAACAGGGAGACGTGCCGGGTCATGGGCAGTGGGATTTTCAAGAGACAATCGGCATGTGCCTACCCGCACCACGCAAGAACCGTTGCCTCAGGGTAATCCCAGCTGACCGACACCGCCAGTTGGTCAATCCTCGGACGGGCTGCTAGGGTGGACTACAGCAACCGCATGAAGCCAACCCGAGGTCCAAAAGCAGCAATTTGACCGATCTACTTCTGGAATCCTTGCCATTAGGTTGAATGCTGCTTAATCGTGATAACCAAATACAGTTGAGCCTAGAAGGCCAATTGAAATTCCTCAACCTATTTCCCTGCTCGACTGCGGACCCGTGGTTGGGCGCAGCCGCCGACTATGGCTATAATAGGACGGATATTTGCCAGGAGCCTTGCTGTATATGACAGAAAGCCCGGTTGCGGCCCTTTCTTCCCACGAGCTTATTGCGGCTGCCAAGAAGATAGCCCCTGAGATAGCGGCGAACCGGGGCAGGATAGACACCGAGCGCCAGCTCCCCTCCGAACTGTCGGCCAAGATGGCCGAGAAGGGCCTGTTCGGGCTGTATGTGCCGAGGGAACTGGGCGGCCCGGAGACGGACCCGATAACGGCGTTTCACGTGGTGGAGGAAATCGCGCAGGCCGACGGCTCCGCCGGCTGGTGCGTGTTCAACGGCGCGGCGGTTTCATCGGCGATAGTGCGGATTTCGCCCATAGCGGCGAAGGAAATATTCGGCGACCCTCCCTGCATCCTGGGCTCGGGGTCGGCCCGGGCCGGTGGCACGGCCAAGGTTTCGGACGGCGGGTACATCGTGTCGGGCCGCTGGAATTTCCTAAGCGGCATCGACCACTCCATCGCCATCTTCGTGTCATGCCGGGTAATGGACGACGAAGGGCAAGTCCTGAACGAGGACGGCACGCCGATGTTCAGAACGGTGGTGCTGCCGGTGGCCAAGGGAGAAGTGCTGGATACCTGGTCCACCCTGGGCATGAGGGGAACGGCCAGCAGCGACGCGGAATTCTCCGAGATATTCGTGCCCGAGCACCACACCTATGCGAGAGGTTCCCAGGCCCATTACGACGGGCCGCTGTACTCGCCGCCGCAGTCGGCAATCGTGCTGGGCTGGACGCTGTCGGCAGCGAACACGCTGGGAATGGCGCGAGGAGCTATGAACACCTTCGTGGACCTGGCCACCGACAGGGGGTCGACGGACTCGCCCACGCTGCTGATGGACCGACCGCACATCAAGGTAGTGGTCGGAGAGTGCGAGGCAATGATCGACAGCGCGCGCCGCTACGTGCTGGACACCGTGAGCACGATGTGGGAGGCGCAGCAGGTGGGAAGCGAGGAACTGCCGGGATTGTCAATGCGTGCACGGCTGGCCATTACTCACGCCATCCAGCAGTCGATCGCGGTGGGGGACAAGCTGTTCAACGCGGCGGGAACCAACGCGATACACCGGTCGGTAGGGCTGGAGCGCTACTTCCGGGACCTGCACGTACACGGGCAACACATCTCTGGGCTGCCGCTGAACTTCGAGTTTGGCGGGGCGATGCTGATGGGCTCGACGCCGCCAGCGTCGCTGTACACGTAGCTCAATATCGCTGGAATATTGATATAAGTCTAGCGGAATCATTGATTTTCTGTATAATCTGGTCAGATTAAAAATGAAGAGCTTAGGAGGGAATTTCCATGGCTGATTCCTTGCAACAGGCTCCAACGGCAGAGGCTTCCAGGAACGGCAACGTCGAGGAATATGACGTCCTGATAATCGGCGCCGGGGTTACCGGCCTGTATTCGTTGTATCGATTCCGAGAGCTGGGATTTTCCTGCAAGTCCTTTGAGGACGCTTCGGGCGTCGGCGGTACATGGTACTGGAACCGCTATCCCGGAGCGCGCTTCGACTCCGAGAGCTACACCTACGGCTATTCCTTCTCCGAAGACTTGCTGCAGGAATGGCACTGGAAGGAGCTGTATTCAGGGCAGCCTGAGAACGAACGCTACCTGAACTACGTGGCTGACAAGTTCGACCTGCGCCGCCACATACGCTTCAACTCACGGGTGGAGTCCTGCGTCTACGACGAGGACGCCAACCGCTGGGAGCTGACGATGCAGGACGGCCACAAGGCGAGGGGCCAGTTCCTGATCACCGCCGTCGGCCTGCTGTCGGCCCACTACGTGCCGGAATTCGAGGGCATCCACGACTTCAAGGGGCCGTGGTTCCACACCGGGCGCTGGCCCAAGGATGGCATAGACCTGGCGGGCAAGCGCGTCGGCGTGGTTGGCACTGGCGCCACGGCCGTGCAGCTCATCACGGAAATCGCGAAGGAGGTCGGACACCTGACCGTCTTCCAGCGCACCGCCAACTACTGCGCCCCGCTGCGAAACCGCCCCATCACCGCGGAGGAGCAAGAGGAAATCAGGGAGCACTACCCGGAAATATTCGAAAAGTGCCTGGAGACCCCCGGCTCCTTTATGCACGAGTTCGACACCCGCTCCGCCTTCAGTGTTTCGGAAGAGGAACGGGTGGAGTTCTACGAATCCCTATGGCAGGAGCCCGGCTTCAAGAAGTGGCTCAGCAACTTCTACGACGTGATGATGCCCGGTCCGGCCAACGAGGACTACGCTGAATTCTTCCGCAACAAGATCCGCGAGCGGGTCAAGGACCCAGTGGTGGCGGAAATGCTGGCGCCCAAGGACCACATGTTCGGGTCGAAGCGCCTGCCCTGCGAGAGCGGGTACTACGAGGTCTACAACCAAGACAATGTGCTGCTGGTGGACGTGAAGAAGGCCCCCATCCAGCGGATAACGGAAACCGGCATCCAGACCGCCGACGCCCACTACGAGCGGGACGTCATCATCTACGCCACAGGCTACGACGCTGTCACAGGCTCGTTGAACCGGATGCACATCCAGGGAGAGAAAGGTCTTACGCTGCAGGAGAAGTTCACCGGGGGTCCGCGCACCTTCATGGGCATATCCAGCGTGGGGTTCCCCAACCTGTTCACCGTCAACGCCGCCTCGGTCGGCAACTTCGTGCGGGCCGCCGAGCCGCTGGTGGAGTGGATCAGCGAGTGCATAGCTTACGTCCGAGACAACGGCTACCAGCGCATTCAACCTATGCAGCAATCCGAGGACGAGTGGACCGAGCACATGATCGAAGGTAGCAAGAGCATACTGCGGACGCAGGCCGACAACTGGTTTGTGGGGGCGAATATTCCCGGGAAGGCGCGATTCCTGCTGACTGCTCCTGACACAGCACCAGTGATGCGGGCCAAGCGCAGGGAAATCGCTTCCAACGGATACACGGGGTTCAGCCTGGAGTAGGTGGTCGCGGGGTCACATCCAGGGGGTCAACGTCAAGGGGGCGGGTGTCAAACCCGCCCCCTGATTGTTCCCGTACCGAAGCTGCTCAGCGGTACAACGGCTTGAAGAAGCTGTGCAGGAAGTTACGGTTGTGGGCCCAGGAGTGGCAGCGACGCAGCACGGGGTTTGGGATGGCCTCGCCGCGCTTGTGGGTGATGCGGAAGGCCTCGTAGTTGCGGAGCTCTGGCGGGACGTCGGTGGTAAAGATAAGCTCGCACTCGTTGGCATCGAGAAACAGCTTGAGGGCGTCGAATCCCTTGGCACGGCGGTTGGGCGTCTGGTAGATGAACAACTCGGTGGCGCCGACCAGTTCGTCGAAGTGATCGTTGCCGTTGCCGCGGCCGCCACCCTGGCGAAGCTGGTCGCGCCCGAAGCCGCCCAAGTTTCGCAAGCTCATAAGGTCCTCCTTGGAAAATAGGGGAGAGGAGTGAGAGCAGGAAACAACCTCTCAATACTCACTCCTCAGATCTGACTTCTCCCTAAGGGAAGAGGGCCCAGCCTTCCATATCGGTCTGCGCCTTGAAGACGTGCCCCTCGGCGGAGGTGACGTACAACACCGAGCGGTCGGGGCCGCCGAAGCAGCAGTTGGTGGGCCGGATGCAGGGCACGGGGTGGGTCTCGATGACCCGACCCTTGGGATCGAAGACGTAGATCAACGGTCCGGGGCCCGCGGTGGGCCAGCCAGCAGTGGCGACGATGTTGCCCTTGCGGTCGAAGCACATACCGTCGATACCGCGCTGGGCGGTGTGTCCGTCGGTGCCGAAGGCGTGGAGCATGGCGTAGTGACCGAGGGAGCCGTCGTCGTTGATCGGGTAGGCCCGCAGCTCGCGGTCGATGGACGGGTCGTCACTGTTGCTCTCAGCCACGTACAAGGTCTTGCCGTCGATGGAGACGAGTATGCCGTTGGGCATGGTGCTGTCGCTCTCGACGCGGGCCACGGTGTAGGAGCCATCGGGCTGGGGATCGGCGCGGAGCACGCAGCGCCAGCCGGGAACCTCGACCTCGGTGGCATCGATGTTGCCGGCGTTCCAGGGGTTGGTGAACCAGATTCGGCCCTGGGCGTCGACGGCGAGGTCGTTGGGCGTGTTGATGGGGTGCCCCTCGATGCGATCGGCGACGGTGGCGGTGGAGCCGTCGTCGTCGAAACGAACTATGGCGCGGCCGCCGGAGCAGCATCCGAAGAGACGGCCGGCGGAGTCGTGGGCGAGGCCGTTGGTACGGTTGGTGCCCTCACGCCAGACGGTTATCTCGTCGGTCTTCGGATCGATGCGCATAATGCGGCTGGCCGGGATGTGGGTGAACAGCAACTGTTCGCCGTCCCAGACGGGTCCTTCGGTGACGCCGCCATAAGGCTTGTTCAGCAGCTCAAATCTCCAACTCATTACAGAACCCCGATTTGCAAATTTTCAGGTACGAAAGTTGCCGGGAAACGCAGTGATTTTAGCACACAGTCGACCGCTAGCCCGGCGCAGGCCGGGGCCTTCGCAAAGGCGCACTCTCCCCAACACCACCAGACAAGCAACCCGGGGAGATTACAATCATAGCGGCGTTTGGGCTATGCTGGATATAGGCCTAGAAGCCTGGCCGGAAACCCGATTCTCCCCAAGTCGGCGTTTTCTTAACGTCGATTATCGATGAAACAGTGGGTGTTGCAACGTATTACATGCACTACCATGCCATATAAGACTTGAATACGTCTGCTTCGCGTAGCGCAAAACCCGGCCAATGGCTTTCCGGCCAGACTTCTAGCGGCGTTTGGGATATGCTGGATATATAGGGAAATTGCAAAGGGGATTGAATGCCGCGACTGGCGCGTGAAATAACCGAGGCCGTGCTGCTGGCGCTGGTGGTGTTGCTGGTGTTGCAGACCACCGTTCGCAACTTCAAGGTGGAAGGCTCCAGCATGTCGCCGACCCTGGAGGGAGGGCAATACTTGGTGGTCAACCAAGCCTCCTTCTTCAAGATCGACCAGGAAAGGCTGTCGCGAATCGTTCCGTTCTGGAAGGCGTCTGAGGCAGAACCGGAGTATGCATTCGCCCCCCCGACACGGGGTGAGGTGATAGTGTTCAACTTCCCCCTGGAGCCGGACAAGGACTTCGTGAAGCGGGTGGTCGGCCTTCCGGGCGAGAGGATAGAGGTGCGGGAAGGGACGGTGTACGTGGACGGGCAGGCGCTCAGGGAGCCGTACCTCGCCCGAAAGGACAACTCCAGCGCCCGGGCGATCACCCTGGGGGAGAAGGAGTATTACGTCATCGGGGACAACCGCCTCAACAGCAACGATTCGCGGGCGTGGGGGCCGGTGCCAGAGGACAACATCGTGGGGCGGGTGTGGCTGGTGTACTGGCCGTGGGACGACATCCATATCGTGGACTCGCCGTAGGCAGGGACTCGCCGTAGGCAGGGACTCGCCGTAGGCAGGGACTCGCCGTAGGCAGGGACTCGCCGTAGGCAGGGACTCGCCGTAGGCAGGGACTCGCCGTAGGCAGGGACTCGCCGTAGGCAGCGCCGAACCACAGGCACGAAGGAAACCCAGCCCCAACTGAAGGTGTCTTCTGGATGCAGGCTGGGTTTTCGTTTTATAGACGCGGCCCGCAGGCCCGAAACGAACGGTCCCGGCTATTCTTCGGGTGGAGCGACCAGGATGTCGTCTCCTTCGACCTGGACGCGGTAGACCTTCACCGGGGCGTCGGCCGGAGGGGTCAGCGCCTCGCCGGTGGTGATGTTGAATACAGCGCCGTGGAGGGGGCATTCGACTTCGGGGCCGTTCAGGTCGCCTTCGGAGAGGGAGGCGTAGGCGTGGGAGCATATGTCGTCGCAGGCATGGAAAACGCCGTCGACGTTGGCAAGCAGAACCGCGTCTCCGCTGGGGAAGTCGACGCTGATCATGTCGCCGGGGCGGATCTCGCTGACCTGGGCAACTTTGACAAAGCCGTCATCGGCCATAGGTGCTGCATCTCCTGTGGGGAAATCTTTCGGGAGATATTATAGGCCAGCGGTCGCGAGATTTGCCACTGCGTAGACGGAGGCTGAACCGGGTACGCGCGACGGATATCGCCATATAAGTGGCGGATTGCGGCCTGGGTCAAGCTTGCGGCGGTAGATGGCCGAACCTATAATGGTTGGCATCGTCCCCGCGCGGAGAGGTGCCGGAGTGGACGAACGGGCGCGACTGGAAATCGCGTAGGGGCGCAAGCTTCTCGCGGGTTCGAATCCCGCCCTCTCCGCCACTTTACCTTCCCACACAGTCCCATAGAGTCTCATTTCCCACAATTGTGTATCTGATTCAGTGATATTTGTCCCTTGAACCTTCCCATTGGGCATCGTAAAATGCCAGCAAGTCCCACACATCGTGTGGGAAAATATGTGGGAAGGTGCGGACATGGGCAAGCTCACCGTACTCTCGGCGAAGGCGCTCCGTGAGCCCGGCCGATACGGCGACGGCGATGGTCTCTACCTTCACATCGCCCTCTCGGGCTCCAAGTCCTGGGTCCAGCGGATAGTAATCGACGGACGGCGCCGTGATATAGGCCTCGGTTCCTACTCCACCGTCAGCCTGGTACAGGCACGAACAATGGCGGCCTCCAACCGTACCGCCGTCTCCGCAGGGCGGGACCCCTTGGCCGAAAGGCAGGCCGTCAAGGAAGCCGCTCGCAACCCCGTCCCCTCCGTCCCCACCTTCGCCGAGGCCGCCGTCCGCGTGATTGAGTTCCGCCGGCCCACATGGAGCAACCCGAAACATGCCGCACAGTGGGAAAGCACGCTGGCAACTTACGTCTTCCCGTTCATCGGTGAGACGGCAGTCGACGAGATTACTTCGGAAGACGTGCTGGCAGTTCTGGAGCCCATCTGGATCGCCAAGCCCGAGACCGCCAGCAGGGTCAGGCAACGCATGGAGGCCGTGATGGACTGGGCGGTCAGCCATGGCTTCCGGATTGACAACCCGGCAAGCAAAGCCCTGCTAAAGGTTCTACCAGCCTTCAAGCGGGAGGAGAATCACCATACGGCACTGCCGTCGTATAACCAAGTGGGCTGGGCGATTGCAATGGTGCGGGAATCCACCGCCAACCTGCTGACCAAGCTGGCGATTGAGTTCTTGGTGCTGACCGCGGCGCGCTCGGGGGAAGTGCGCTACGCCAATTGGGGTGAGATTCGCTGGGACAGACGCACATGGGAGATTCCAGCCATCAAGATGAAGGCGCGCCGCCCGCACCGGGTCCCGTTGTCCGACAGGGCGATGGAGATCCTGAACGAAGCCTGGGCGATATCCGGACCTGACGGTCTGGTTTTCCCCTCCAGACCTGGAGGCAGCGCAGTTTCCGACATGACTTATAACGCCCTGCTACGCCGGCTGGGCATCCCCGCCGTGCCGCACGGGTTCAGGAGCTCCTTCACCGACTGGGTAGACGAACAGTTGCCGGAGTATTCCGCTGCGGCTGATAAAGCTCTGGCTCATGAGGAAACAAACAAAACCCGCCGGGCCTACAAGAGGAGTGACCTGTTCGACCAGCGGAAAGGGCTGATGCAGAAATGGAGTGACTACGTCATGACCGAAGTCGGAAACGTTGGGCACGATGGAAGCCTCGTCAAGGGAGAGGATGTCCTGACTACGCCGGCACATCACGCGGGGAAATCAGGAACTGGTGTCGGGTTATTGCCGTAGGACAAGGCCGGCAACCCCGGCTCATTCATCATGCCATTTCCGGAATTGCCGACGGCGGCAACTGGGTCACGGGTTGAACTGATAGTCGTATCGCGCACGGGAATTCTTCCGAACGTCCCGCACTGCCGGTTGCGGGCCGGCCGCTTGATCATCACGGCCACCACCGCCGCAATCTGTTGTCTCCTTCGTTCCATCCGCCTTGCCTCGGTGGTACGACTTGCTGACCCGTAACCAATCAGGCACCTCCGGTAACCGGATGATCACCACAGGGCCCGGCAAGAGCAGCAGTGGCAAACCGGCAAGACTAGTGGTCATTGAGTGCTTTCAGATTCTCTAGATGATGGTTGAGGGCGCAGCCACCACGCTCGGGCCATGAACCATCGAAAAGAGAAGGCAGGCATTTACCCCATTTCCATGCACGCCCTGATTCACCACGAAGACGGGCCAACTGTTCTTTCCCTTCCCGCACAGGATGAGTCAGGCGCCAGCGCAGATAGGGTTCCACTGACATCACCGGCGGCGGGAAAACGGGAAACTAGGTCTGTTTTGTCACCGGCGCGCACCACCTCGCCAGCGCCTGTAACCTCCACAGCCCTTTGAATGACAGCACCCAAGTCGAAATCGGTTTGTCGAGGTCGACAGGGTCGACAGGGTCCACCTTCCCAATAGAACCGGTAGAAGCCAAGCCGAGCATTCTATTGGTGCCTACGCGGGTCCGGCGGCCGGTCAAGAAGCTCCCTCCAGCAACCCATGTCCAGCAAACCTACTGCAGGGCAATTCAGGCAACCGCCTCCATGTCCCGGTGATGTGTCCCCGTGAACTTGGTGGGAGGAGGTGGATGTACGTCATCGGATCTCCCACAGACTTGATGCCCTTGTTTGGCCGAATGGCCACAGGGCAGGACCTGCCCGTTCACCACGGGGCGCAAAGAGCTTGATTAAACGCCTTGCCGCCCTCCATATCGAATCGGATTATTATTATTATTATTGACAGACTGTTTCGCTATTGGCGCAGACTTGATGCGGTGAAAATTCGCTGTCGAAAAGCTGATGCAGGTCGTCAGGCAAAGCTGTCAGTCGGTTCCCAGGGCGGCCGGTCTCTGCGGCCGGACTCGGAATAACGGCCGAGGATCCGCCGAAAACAACGACTGGCGGTAAATTCTCGAACCACGGGAGCAATAATGGAGTGGGTCGGAAGTTACAGCGAAGACGAGGAGGCACGGTATGTCCCAACGACGTGCTCGGCTGATCAGGATCCGGGAAGTGCTTGAGTTGACCGGTCTGTCCAAGAGCAGCCTGTATCGAAAAATCGGGGCGGGGGATTTCCCGGCGCTGGTCCGGCTGGGGGACCGCTCAGTGGCCTGGGTCGAGGCCGAGGTCGACGACTGGAATCTGAGCCGCCCTCCCGCGCATGCAGGGCGACGGCGCTGACCCCGAATCGAGAGAGACACAATGGAGCAGAAATACGGTGAGCAGCAAATAACAGGCGGGGGCGAGAAAGTGGACAAGGAGGGTTCACCATTCCGCCAATCGGATTTTGCGGACATGGGAGTGGAGTTGCCTCCGGTAGCAGGGGCTGAAACCGTCCCCATGCAGCGCTCCCTGGCCGACGAAGGGCGGGAATTTAAACTCGATTCCCCAGAGGAAGGAACGAAGCTGGACTGGCCTCCGGTTCCCGACAGGCTTAACGCCAGAATCGCGACGCAGTCAGAATACCCGCCCATCCCGGGCCACGTCGGAGAATTGGTGGAAGCGGTCCGGAAGAGCAGCGGGTGTTCCCGCCCTATTGCCGTCCTGGGAGTCCTGGGGTCCCTATCCGCCCTGGCAGCGGGTGACTGGACCGTCCAGACCCTGGCTCACGACCCCAAGCCACCGATTTTCCACCTGCTGGGGATCTCCGAGAGCACCTGGCGGAAAACCACCGCGGCAGGGAGGATCTGGCAGCCGCACTTCGAGGCCGACAGGGAGGTCGAGAGTGCATGGAGGGAGGCATCCGCTCTCATGATGGATCTTCCTTCGGGCAGGTGGCCGGACTCCATGATGCCCAGGCGAGCCAGCCCAAGGCTCACCCAAGGGGCAATCTCCGTTGCAGAAGTCAAGCGGTTTCTAAAGCAGGGCCGCCCCAGCCAAGCGCAGGTCTGCGACGGTGCCGCCGCCCTCGTGAAGGCGTCCTTCACCCAGGCTAGCCTGCCAAGCACCCTTGAATTCTACTGCCGCACCTTCGATGGATCCGAGTTGTCGTATGAGGTCAAGGGAAACAGCACCGAACCCGGCGCGATCATGGAGTACCGGCACCAGTTGGTGGCGGTGGGCAGCAGTTCCGATCTCATGGCCGTCATCTGCCACCCGTCGGCCAGCAACGGTTTCGCAGGCAGGTGCCTGGTCGCCAAAGACGACCACCGGCCCTCTAGTCATGAGCAGCCCAGCGAAAGGGACAAGGACATCCTGCGCTGCTACCGCGAGGCTGTCCTCGCCCACCGTCGGCGCCAGGATGAAGGATCCCATATGGAGAGTGGCGTTTGGCGCGAGCCACTGGTCATTGAACTGGAAACCGACGCCAGGCAACAGCTGCGAGAGTTCCTGGAAAAATGGAGTTGCAGTCCGACAGGTTTCGCGAGGAGGGCGCGTTTCACCAGGCCTCCTTGGCTGGCAGGGCTGCGGAGCTGGCGGCCCGTATCGCGGCGGTGTTGGCCGCTGGCGAGTGGTTCCTTCTTTGTCCCGGAGAGACACCTGGGCCAGAGGACGCGCGCATCGGGTTGGACGAAATAAATGCCGCCTGTGACATCGTCCATTTCCATGTCGGTGAATTGGGCAGGATACTGGCCCTTCGGGGCGAGAGCGAGGTCGTGGCCGCGGCCAACGGAATTCTCGACTGGGTGAGAGCGGAACTGCAGGGCGCTGCCCGGGGCGAAGCACCCCGGCACGTCGATGAGCACGGCCACGTGGCGATGACGAGACTCATCAATGACCGTGTACGCCACGGCCAACTCCGGGACCCGGACTTCCGGACAAGGGTTGTCAGGTTGCTGACGCGTGAACATTACCTCGCCGAGGTGCCTGACAGAAGAGGGAGGTTCCAGGTTAACCCGGCCCTGGGATTGGTGGAACGGGTGGAAGAAGTGGAAGGAATGGAAAAGGTGGAACACTGGCCACCGACATTACCAGCAACGGCTTGAAAGAGGTGTTCGTCTCGGGCCGCCCAACAGGCTCGCTGCTGGTCCTGCCCGCCCAGCACGTCCACAGCCTGGAAATGAACGGCGAGAACTACCTCCTCAGGGGCAGCCGGGAGAAAGATGCCCCGCAAACACCGGGCGGTCCCGGCTAAGAACAGGACGAATTGTAGACGCTGCGTCTTCCTGCGCCTGTGAAGTCGCCGCTCTGCTTGATTCACTGCAGTCTGTCATCACGTAGGTTGTACGCAATTTCGCCGCCACAGTGTCCCAGTTTCCCGGCTCCATTGACAATCCACTCAACAGAGTTGTGGCTGAAGAGGTGCTTTTCGTCAATTTGGTCCGAGTCCACTTAGGTGGGCCAAGTTCTCGACGCCATTGACAGTTTGAGCCTGGTTCTGCCGACGGCCGTCCGCGAGTGGCATAGCCGAGGCACACGGTGCGCTTCATCAGGTATCTGTCCCGCGTCAAGCATTCCTGCCGACCTGCCGTCAATTGGTCTTGCCGTTCCCGTTGGCTCACCGGAAGGCTACGGA
>CBDHDK010000002.1:0-1231615 GCA_965261355.1 Dehalococcoidia bacterium
AAGATACAGCCGGTCTGCTTCCCAAAGACCCCTCTGGTCCGAACGCTCTCCCAGCATTCTCAGCCCCCGCTACGCTTGTTGACCCCAAGTATAGCCACCACCGAGCTGACCCCACTTTCCGGCCAGATTTCTAATACTACAGTCGCAGATTAAAAACGGCTAGAATTGGGGCAATCAACGGGTGGTGAGGTGAGGCTGTGGTTGTTGTGAGGGATGAGGTTGCGGAGGTGGCTCGTTGGGCCGAGGGCATCGAGCGGGTACACGAGTGCATCGCGGGACGGTTCCGGCGTCCAGAGCCGCGCCGTCGGGCGCTGGACTATCTGAAGGGGTTGCTCAGCCCGGTGGAGCGCAAGAACGGCTGGCAATTGGCGGAGCAGGCGGGCGACGCCACTCCCGACGGGGTGCAGCTCTTGTTGTACAACTACCGGTGGGACGCGGACCTGGTTCGCGATGACTTGAGGAGCTACGTGATCGAGTATCTGGCCGACGCTGGCGCAGTTCTGGCGGTGGACGAGACCGGATTCCTCAAGAAAGGGGACAAGTCGGTTGGGGTGCAGCGTCAGTACAGCGGCACGGCAGGGCGGATCGAGAACAGTCAGGTCGGCGTATTCCTCGCCTATGCCAGTGCCAGGGGGAGGACGCTACTGGATCGGGAGTTGTACCTGCCCCAGGTGTGGGCGGAGGACTTGGAGCGCCGGCGGGAGGCCGGTGTGCCGGAGAGTGTCGGCTTTCGGACCAAGCCCCGACTGGCGCAGTTCATGCTGGAGCGGGCGGTGGAGTCGGGAGTGCCCTTCGGTTGGGTTGCTGGGGACGAGGTGTACGGCAACGACCGCAACCTGCGGCTGTGGCTGGAGCGGCAGGGCGTTCCCCACGTGCTGGCCATCAAACGCAGCGAGAAGCTATGGGCTTTGACGGACAGGGGACCGCGACAGGTGAGGGCCGACCGTCTGGCCTCAGGGGTTGAGGAATGCGCTTGGGTGAGGTGCAGCGCAGGGGACGGAGCCAAGGGACCACGGGTCTACGACTGGGCCACTGTGGAAATACGTCCCCTGAGGGAGCCTGGCAAGGGCTATTGGCTGCTGGCGCGGCGCAGTCTGGCCAACCCCGAGGAACTGGCCTACTACGTCTGTTACGGCCCGGCGGGAACGACCCTGGAGGAACTGGCGAGGGTGGCCGGGACCCGGTGGGCCATAGAGGAATGCTTTGAGGAGGCCAAAGGACAGGTGGGGCTGGACCAGTACGAGGTGCGGAGGTGGGATGGCTGGTACCGGCACATCACGTTGGCGATGTTGGCCCACGCTTATCTGTCCGTGATCAAGCATCGGGCCTTGGAACAGGGAGAAAAGGGGGCTGCTACGGCCCGGGTGAAGAGCTGATTCCGATGACAGTGCCGGAGGTGCGCCGGTTGCTGACCCGCCTTATATGGACGGAGAACCAACCGCCTGATTTCATCCTGTACTGGTCACGGTGGAGACGGCGCCACCAAGCCAGAGCCCAGAAATGCCACTACAAACGACGACTTTCTAATCTGCGACTGTAGTACTAAGTCGTCCGCCAGCGGCAGATCGTTCCGGTGCATGGCACCGTCGGAGTAGTACTTCCAAGCCTCCCCGTATGCGAGCACGGCACCCGCCGCAGCCGAGGGATCGCCGATCATGGTGCTGAACTGGGGTATAGCGGGCCACTGCGCCAGCTTGGCCGCCGCTCGGACGGCTTCCCGCGGGGCCATCGGGAAGGTGATGATTTCCGTCATGGAGGGCATGCCGCCGGGCGAGTTGGTCGACACCTGCTCGATGTCCGGCCTCGCCGCCGTGAACGGCTCGGCACCTGGCGTTGCGGTCGGCGTTGCGGTCTTGGTGGCCTGCCCGGCGGGGGCTCGGCGGGAGGGCCAGCAGAGCAGGCCAGCACCGCGAGGAATGCCGATGTGAAGAGCAGCAGTCTAGCTGCCCTGACGATTGTCAGCATTGCAGCTCCAATAGCCGCCGTAACTCTGCCCGGAACTCGTCCAGCTCGGCCCGGAACACCTCAGGTCTCAGGAGCCGTCCCTCACGGTGGGGGCCAAGCGAGGCTCGAGGTAGCGAGCCCCCTCCATGGAGGAGCCCGACTCCGCGTGCAGGACGTTCATCGCGTACTGCCACGGCTCACTGTCGCTGCCTAGGTACTGCGAGACCCCCTTGATCTCCACGACCCAGACCGGGGTGTCCGGCGGGGTGTTGGACCAGTCGCCTGCCCGGTAGAACCGTTGCGCGTATGCCTCGAATGTCGTCAGGCAACTGGAGGTTACCCCCTCTATCTCGACTGCCGAGGCTCCTCCAGGGGCAGGCCCGCCGGCGAGCCACCCCATCGCCCTCTCCGCCTCGTCCCGGCTGATGAGCCTGCCGGTGTGAGCCGGGGGATCCAAGTCGTAGCAGGCCGGGTCAGTGGTGAACGGCTGGGGTTCGCAGGGGTCGTGGCGTATGTTCCGGTGCCGGTCGATGAACACGTCGTAGCTCCGCCCACTGCCGCTGAGATTCAGGATGTCGACGCTGACATAGGTGCGCTCCAAGTAGAAAGCCGCGCCCGTGAACAGCACGCCCTCCCTGCCGGTCGCCGAGTCATAGGTCGAGGCGTGGCGGAGACACCGCTCCCATTCCGGCGGCATCCGCTCCATGTAGAACGCGGCAACGTCCTCCTTCGTGGTGCCGTTCGGGGCGCGGTAGGTGCGCAGAATGACCCATTTGTCCGGGGGCGAGACGGGGTTCTCGTTGCTCTCGGAGGGATGGGGGTGGTCTTGGGTTGCATCCGCTCCGGGGAAGACGGGCAGGGAGTCCAACAGCTCTCGGTTCCGTCCGGTTTCGTACCAGCCGAACCAGAAGACACCGACTACGACCACTAAGGCTGCGAGTACCGCTGCCGCGGTAAGTGCCAACAGCACCCGCTTCCTCAACTGAGTGCCCGCCAAGTCGCGTGGCCGTGCCCCGGAAACCTACTAGGCCCTGTGCCGGGGTCGTGAGCGTGTCCATCCAAGTCGGCGAGGAGCCTGTCAGCCCCGGGGTCGAGGCGGCGCGGGAATTCCAGTATTTCCTGCTGAGTCTCGCGTATCTCCCTCATGTCCTCTCAGTCCGTGCCTACGACGAAGATTTTGAGCACGAGGTATATGGTTAGAGCGACGAGGGCCACGGGCAATAAGACAGAGAGCGCTACGAACAGGTGGGCGGACGCGACCAGCAGAAGGGACAAGGCTTTCCGCAGCACCCTGCGCGGCTACCCAGAGATGCCGTAGAGGGCGGTTAGGTAGAACAGCACGAAAGATGGTTGTCCGTCGTCTTGGTGCTTGGTGGCGGATTTCCAAGGCCATCTGACAGCCATGGATTCTTCTGTGGCTGAAGTTGCTGTGCCTCTCGTATTCCCAACCCTGGGCGATGGCCACGGCTTTGGCGCCATGTGGGCGGCGGCGCCCCAACCCCTTTGGGACGCCTGATGCAGGTCGCCCTGGGTCAGGTACTCCCTGCTCTTCGCCAAGAAGTCGCGCGCCTGATTCACGTGGTCTGCAACTGCCTCAGTGTCGGATGTGATCAACGGTCCTCCTCCTGCCGGGGCTGTGCTGTCGGATGCGGCCTTTCATTCAGCTCCTAACCCAATCGCTGACGATTGAGGCAATTCCAACAGTTGTTGCGAGAACCGCAACCACCATCGGGAACCAGTTTACCTTCAGCCATGTGCGAAGAGGGTACTTGATTTCCTCTAGCCTTCTTATTCCTTTCGGCGTGAGTCCACTTATGAAAGAAGTGGGCACATTTCCGTCCGCATTACGAGGGGAGGCACTAACAAGAAGCCCGTCATCGAAGAGATGCGCGACAAGAGCATCGATTCGCCCCCTTATGTGGGGTCTGTCAAGAACCATCTTGCTCTTAGCTGAATTCCAAACGTCTGTGCGTGAAGTGTGCAGCACATCCTCAAGAATGTCGCGCTCCATCCGCGCCACGTCGAAAGCGTTTTCTTCTGGACGGCTTTTCATGGTTCGTCCTTCCGATGGTCTAGGTCGGTGAGCATTTGGATGACGGTCGCATTGAAATCTATTTGGCGACGCAATATCACGCTGTACGCCTTCATGAAAAGCCAG
Source organism: Dehalococcoidia bacterium (assembly GCA_965261355.1). Lineage (GTDB taxonomy): Bacteria > Chloroflexota > Dehalococcoidia > Lucifugimonadales > UBA3495 > VXOI01. The sequence continues at coordinate 4,103 of CBDHDK010000002.1, forward strand.
GGATTATGCCCCTGCCGCATAATCTGATGGTCCAAACCGTCGGGAATTTCGTTGTTTGTCAGCGATTGCTCGAATTGCTCACCGAACCAATCAGAGGACATCGATTCCGAGATTTTCAACCAAGATCCGAAGAACTGTTGATACCCTTCCAGAATCTCCATGCGCCTTTCCCAATTGTCCATTGATGCCATTACTTCACACCCCAATTTCCGATAATCTCGCCACGAGGTACTCGTGGGGCCGGCCGCCCTTGATGCGGTTGCAGCTTGAGCAAAACAGTTGCAGGTTTTCCAGGTGGTCAGTCTCGCCGCGAGAGCGGGGAACGCGGTGGTCTACGCGGATCGGTTGATGTAATCTCTGAGCGACTTCATATGCCGTTCCAACTCAGGGATTCCAATGTGCTTCGGGTCCCGGCCGGCGAGTTGGTCTACAAACCGCAGCAGGCTCTTGGCGTTGTCGAGATGGTCGTCTCGCCACCACTGGGAGCATACATAAAACCTGTCGGCGTACAGTTTGGTGTAGAACCTGTTTTGTCTGTCGTTATCCGACCCCCTTCTACCCGCTTCCCTTCGTCTGAGAAGTGGGAACCCGCCAAGTTGAAGGCCTAGGATGTTCTGCGTGTAGTCCCGGTTCATCAGGTTTTCAATATCGGTTTCTGTAAAGAGAGAGGGGTAGTCCTCCAAGAGTGTTTTCATCAGTTCCCGGACGATGGGTTGCACCTGGTCGGGCTGGGTTCCCTCACTCATATCGGCAGTTGACCGGCACCCCGGTTCCCTGGTCCTGACTGTGGTGTCTTGGCTGATGCCGACAGCAAGGCGGAACAGGGCCTTCTCCTCATCCGCCAGTTCCTCGTACGCGGCGACCGCTGCTCGTACCCGTTCGTTCCTCTGTAGTTCAAGCTCCAGCAGCATTCTCAGGTCCTGGCTGTACCGTTGCGTCATGTAGCCTCACGTCCTTTGGACGGGTGCTGCTGTCCGGCCAACCGGTTCCCACTGGGCTGGACAGACTTTCCCAGGGTGTTTTCTCAAACCACGCTCCTACATCTGCGCTAGGTTGACGGCCAGGTTGTAGGCGAACCAGCCGTCCCGGGTCCGGAAGCTCTGCGGCTTCGCGGTGTGGGCGTCCCGCACCAGTCCGAACCCGTCCTACCTGACCCTGAACTTCTTCCTGTCACCGGAGAAGTAGATGTGCTTGGTCGTGAACCCGAGGAGTCCGGTGTCTTGAGTGTAGCTCCCATCACGAACTCTGATTCCCCTGTGATTCTCATCTCATCTCGAGATTTGGGCCGGGTTCGCCACCGGGGTGTAGGCAAACCATCAGTCCTTGGTCTTGAAAGACAGGGATGGCCGGGAGTGGGGTCAGGTTCGGCCGGATTCAATTAGCGTTGCGATCCGTTCTATTTGCTCAACTATCGAGTTGAGAACAGCCTCGTATTTGTCGCCATGCAGATGGACCGGGATATAAATGTGGGTACCGTTCTGGTGTGCGTGGAATGGTTCCTTGAACAGTGCATCGACGACTTCCTGGCGCAGCCCATAGTCGTGCAGAGTAAACCAGAGAGGGTTGTGATGGTAAGTGCTCCAGTCCCGAAAATAAATGCCGAATGAGGAGCTTTCCACTCCGCAGAATGTCATGTATCGGACGCTGTAGACACGATGGACCGCCGGGCGGTAGGCTCCTCCTGGAACCGCCGCCCGTGAGTTCTCTATCAGACGTTCGACCGTATCGTCAATCAGCCCGTACAGGAGCGGCAGCGACCTTGGGAATTCAGGAGTCAGTGGACCGCGCTGTGTAGAATCGAAACCCCTCAGTTCAGCAATGTCCTGAAGTTGGTGTATGTCGTTCACCGTCTGGGCGACTGCCCTGCTGGCTTGGGCCGCTATGCTGTCCAAAAGGAAACGCCAACTGGTGAGGATCAGTTTGCGATGCTCGTCAACATCGCACCAGCGTATTTCCTGCTCCACATTTTCGTTACTCAGGTTAAAGCAAGCCTCCACTGACACTCGGTCCTTCAGTTCCTGCCAAAGCTCCTTCAGTCTGACTGGCGGGGCAACGAAGAGAAGCGCCGACTGTTTGTCCTTCGGCAGTCGGCGCAGGTAGGTTACAGGCTGGTTGCTGGTCAAGCCGGCCCAGAACTTGGCCTCCAGCAGCAGCCGTTCCTGCTCTGTTTCATCATAAGTCGCTAGGTCAGGAGTTCCACCGCCCCGTCTGCCTAGGTTCTGCGTATCAACTCTCTTGATTTCTCCAATGTCGACGTCACGGGTCAGCAGGAAATCACGCAGGGCCTGCCTGGAGGCTTCGGAACTGCTGAGGATGTGTCCCAGGGTGTGGGTGACGATCTCCTCTGAGCGGTTTACCAACTTGGGGGTTGTCATCAGGAACTACCTCCGAATTTGTGCAGAGTCGTCGCCGGTCATCAATACTCTCACTTCGCAATTCCCTCGTAGATTTCAGAGTGCCTAGTCGAAACGGAGTCGGATTAGTACTACAGTCGCAGATGACTGGCTTTAGGGCCGGAGGGCCTTGACGGCCGTTGAACTTGGCTTCGGTTTATGCGTCTGCGATAGAGGCAGAGTAAGCTGGTTAGACCCCTCTCTCACAAAAGATCTCGCCATGCTTACCCTGCGCGAGGCGATTCCACCGGTTCTAATCCCCTTCGCAACACTATTTCGCGGCCCGACTTGGCGCAAAGCTCAGGTCCTGTTGGTGGGGGCCGTTTTGGCCCCAGGCCAGCGCACCGTGGCCTCGGCCCTTCGCGTCATGGGACTCAGCGGCGACCGCAACTACGCCCACTACCATCATGTGCTCAATCGGGCGGCATGGTCGGTGTCTCAAGTCCTGCTGGTATTGCTGATCCGCCACTTGGACCGGGGCGATGACCCCCTGATCTTCGGTATCGACGAGACCTTGGAGCGACGCCGAGGTCCCCAGATCAACTTCACGCCGTCCGGCCTAGCAGCCTGTCTGAGGATTAGATTTTGGAGACGACAAGCGTCATAGTCTAATCTCATTGGTGAATAATAGGGTTAAATAAAACAGTAATCGTAATAGTTGGCTTTGGTGAAGACGATTTTCGTTTAGAACATTGTTTCTCGGACAGACTGCTAGGGTGCTGCGGAGCGTGGACCTGGCCACCCCGTACTTCCGTGCCACCGCCGCCACCGGCATCCCTCCCTCCACATCCTGCCTAATTGCGACGAGCTGCTCGTCGGTCAGACGCCGCGGCCGGCCCAGTTCCACGCCCTTCGCCCTGGCGGCTTGAAGCCCCGCCCTGGTCCTGCGGCTGATGTTCTGGCGCTCTTGCCTGGCCACGTAGGCCGCCATGCTGGCCAGGACGTTGCCCATGAAGGCCTCGGGCGAGTCGGGGTCCGCGTCCAGGTACTTCGTCCACTGGACCTCGTTGCCGGCCAGGGACCGCAGCCGGATGCCGCGGCGCTGCAGATCGTAGATCGCCCACATCGTCTCGAGGTAGCGCCGTCCCAGTCGGTCGATGGCGACAACCACCAGCACATCGCCCTGAGCGAGCTGCTGGTCCAGGACGTGCCACTGGTCGCGGCTGTTGTAGTCCTTGGCCCCCGATGCCGCGACGTCGGCGTACACCTGCGCGGGTTCCACGCCAGCGCCGACGAGCTGGCGGCGCTGGACGTGGGGGTCGCTGCCGGGATGGCCAGGCTCCTGGTCCCGGCTGGTGCGGATGTAGCCGTAGGTGGTCATTGGCCCATCTTATCCTTTTTCGCCATGGCGTCACGAGAAGCAGGTGTCAGCATTTTCGCCAGTGGCGAAATACGGGCGTTTTTCGCCTCAGTGGTGAACCGGCAGGAATAATCGACAGAGTCGGCAAAGGTAGTTGACGTTAATCAGGAGGGTCTGTTCTGGAGGCAGCCTCCGGAATTCTGGGTTGCCGGACCGGATGCGCGCTTCCAGTTGATGGCATTACGTTTTTCGTTGCCAGTTCGGGTCACACGCCGCTGGCTTGGCGCTGCGATTCGCGCTCGGCTTTCTGTCGTGCTCTTCTGGCGGCGTCTGATTTGCGGCGGCGCTGTCGGTGTTTTTCAGCGCAGACTTCGCACATAGTCTGGTCAGGTATGGCTGGCTTCCTACATGCTCGGCACAACCCAAGTGCTCTGGCGGTCAGGCGCATCTGCTGAGCGTTTTTTCTGTAGAATTCCTTCCGTTCAGGTGTTTGGTTTCTGGCCTTGTCGTAGGCTTTGCGTTGTTCCGGTGTCTGCTTGGGTCTCGTTATTAGTACCTTGGCGGGGTTAGGGGTCCGGTTGGGCTGGTCGTCGTTCTGTAAAGGCTGGGGCTTGGGGTTACTCGGTCTCCGGATTTCTGTTCGGGTGGGTTTCAGGAGAGTCGGGTATGAAGAGGGCCGGGTAGGCGGATTGCGATTGGGCCGAAAGGATTTGGGCAGGGAGATGCGGATGGAGAAGATTGTGCCTATCGCCCGCTTATGCGGGAAAGACGGGTCTCAAGGCCTCCGGCGTTTAAAACGCGATTGCCCTGTCGCCACTATGCGCTTATCGCCGACTGCAGGCCCGGATGGTATACTCTGCAAAGGCGGCCAGTGCCAGGGGCCGTTCAATATTTTTGTGCGGATGTGTGACGGTGTACTCTGAATCCACTACCGCATCTCTGGCTGATCTTGCGCTGCCGATGGAAGAGGGCCGGGGGCGCATCGCCAGAGACGCGGCACTGATCGTGGGCTTTGCCCTGTTCATTGCCCTTTTTGCCCGCTTTTCCCTGCACTTGCCATTCACTCCCGTGCCAGTAACCGGGCAGACCTTTGCGGTGCTTCTCACCGGCGCAGCAGTTGGAAGCTGGAGAGGCGCAGGGGCTACGGGTGTTTACCTGCTGGCCGGGATGTTCCTGCCGTTTTACGCAGGGTCGGCTGACTCGTACCTCTGGGATGCGTCAGTGGGAGAGTACGTGTTCGGGTTCACTTCCGGAAGTTCCGGTCTCTTCTGGGGGATGCCGTCCGGCGGGTACATTATCGGCTTCATAGCCGCATCATATGTGGTTGGGTTCCTGTGCGAGCGGGGTGTCGGCTCGAGCGTGTGGATACTGCCAACGCTGTTGGTGGGCAACATTCTGGTCTACGTGCCGGGGCTGATACAGCTGTCGCTGTTCGCGCCGTCGGGGAAGACGCTGGCGTGGGGATTGTACCCTTTCATTGCCGGTGATTTGCTTAAGCTGGTGGCCGCGGCGCTGCTGGTTCCCGCGTCGTGGGGAATCGCCAACCGCTGGCTGGGCGGAGAAGACGACGGTTACCGGCGGTCGGAAGGCTCCGGCAGGCGCTGGCTGTAGGGGAAGAGGGGACACAGGATGGATCTGGCGTTTCTCGGGCATTCGTCATTCAGGCTGCATGCAGACGGGATGGTGGTCATCACCGATCCATACCCAGAGGGGTTGGGGTTGCGGATGGAGAACCGACCGGCGGCGGTGGTCACGGTCAGCAACACGCATCCAAATCACTCGGCGAAGGGTGTGTTGAGCGGGGAGCCGCGGGTGTTCAGTGCGCCGGGGGAGTACGAGTTCAACGGCATCGTGGTGCGGGGAGTGATGACGCCTCTGCCGTCGGGAACGCCGCACGAGCAGCGGAATGTGGCGTTCACCATCGAGATAGATGGGGTGAACATCTGCCACCTGGGAGACCTGGCACTGCCGCTGACGACTCGGCAGGTGGACGAGCTCAAGCCGGTGGACGTGGCGCTGGTACCGGCGGGCGGGCACTGCACGGTCAGCCTGGACCAGGCGTTGCAAACGATCCAGGACCTGGACCCGAAGATCGTGATTCCGATGCATTACTCGCACGGGCAGGCCGGGGTGTCGCTGGAGGGTCCGGAGGGGTTCCTGCGGCGGCTGGGGCAGGACGAGTTGCAGCCACAGTCCCGGCTGGTGGTTTCAACGGGGAACCTGCCCTCGGATCTGCGGGTTAACCTGATGACACCGCCGCGGGGGTAGGCCTCGGGGGGCGGGCGGAACTTCGCTTCGAATTGATGAGGCAGCCGTTTGGCTGCCTCTTTTTTGGTTCCTGATTGGGCTGGCGACGGGCGGTGCTCAGTCGTCGGCGGGGGAAGGTCCAGCCGAATCGGGCGGGGCGGGCGGGCCGGCGGGAGCGATAGAGTCGTCGGGGCCAAGGGGTGAGCGGCGCCGGGCGGCGAAGAGCAGGGCGGCGCCGGCGGTGACGAAGGCGATACCCACAGCGATGGCGCCGGGCGGTATGCGGGTCACGGCGTGGTCGCCGGTGACGGGCAGTATGGCCGTCGGGGTGGGCGTCGGCTCGGGAGTCGCGGTCGGCGTCGGCTCGGGCGTGGGAGTCGGCTCGGGCGTGGGAGTCGGCTCGGGCGTGGGAGTCGGCTCGGGCGCGGGCGTCGGGGTTGGCGTCGGGTCGGGTGCCTGGGTCGGGAGCGGGTCGGCGAAGGTGAGGTTCACTGTGAAGCGGTTGCGGGCGGCGGCGTGGATGCCGTTCTCAGCGGCCTGTATGCTACCGTGCTCGTTAACAATGTGGAAGGTCACGGTGTCGGCGACGAGGCTGTGGTCGTTGGGGGCGACCTTAAGCCACTCGAAGGCACCGCTGGCGTCAAGGGACATCGGGTCGGACTGGTAGGCCGTGCAGGTCTCGACGCAGGCGACGAGCTGGGTGCTCCCCGGGGGCGCGAAGCCCTGGACGGTCACAGTACCGGAGTAGTAGTCGGGTTCGAGGGGGGAGGGCGGCCGTCCCTCCTGTCCGGGGACCGCTGCCACCAATGTTAAAAGGAGCAGGCCTCCCAACAGCCACCACCACACGCGCACGGCTCATACCTCCACCGCCGATTTTGATTCATTCTATACGGATCGGGGGGCGAGTGGCCTTTGTTCCGAGTGCGGGGTTTTGCGAGTTTGGGGAACTGGTGTGTTGCCGGGTCCCTTCGGGTTGCTGGGTGCGACAATCGACGGGAGTCTGGGCTCCCACCGACGCGGGAATGCCGAGTGGTCAGGTGCGACTGTTGGGCCAGAGGGGAGTCTTGGGGATTCCTTCACCCTACCCTTATCTGGAGGAAAGGGTGAACGAAAGGGTTGGGGCGCACGGGTGGGTGCGCCCCTGGGCAGTGACGATTGGAGCGGGGGTAGCGTTGCTGAGTCTAGGCGGCGGTGGATGCGGCGGAGAGGGTGCGGAGGAATTCGTGGTTGGTTGGGGTCTTGGCCAGACGTTCCAAGACGCGCTCGGTGGCGTTGCCGTCGTTGTTGTTGTTATTGGAGAGCATGCCGATCATGCGGCGCAGGAGCACGACCTGCTTGTGAGCCTCGCCGGAGTATATGAGCTCTTCGCGGCGGGTGCCGGAGCGGACGATGTCGATGGCGGGGAAGTAGCGCCGCTCGGCGAGCTTGCGGTCCAGGTGCAGCTCCATGTTGCCGGTGCCCTTGAATTCTTCGTAGATGACCTCGTCCATGCGGGAGCCGGTGTCGACGAGGCAAGTGGCGATCACGGTGAGGGAGCCGCCCTCCTCGATGTTGCGAGCGCCGCCGAAGAACTTCTTGGGCGGGTATAGCGCGATGGGGTCGATGCCGCCGGAGAGGGTGCGGCCACTGGTGGGTACTGCGAGGTTGTAGGCGCGGGTGAGGCGGGTGATGCTGTCGAGGAGGATGACGACGTCCTTACCGAGCTCGACGAGTCGCTTGGCGCGGTCGAGGCAGAGTTCGGCGACGCGGCACTGTTCCTCGACATTTTCGTCGAAGGTGGAGGCGAACACATCGCCGTCGACGGAGCGGCGCATGTCGGTGACTTCCTCGGGACGCTCACCGATGAGTGCGACCATGAGGACGGCCTCGGGGCAGTTGGTGACGACGCCGTGGGCGATCTGCTTGAGCATGGTGGTCTTGCCAGCCTTGGGTGGCGAGACGATGAGGCCGCGCTGGCCGAGGCCGATGGGGGCAAAGAGGTCGACCATACGGGTAGAGAGCTCGTTGGGGGAGGTCTCGAGGACGACCTGCTCCTCTGGGAAGATGGGAGTGAGGTGCTCGAAGAAGGGGCGGTTGCGCCCGTGGACCTTGTCGGTCTCGAAGCCGTTGATCTTCTCGACGCGGACAAGGCCGAAGTAGCGTTCGCCTTCCTTGGGGGGACGGACCTGTCCGGTGACGGTGTCGCCGGTGCGTAGGCCGAAGCGGCGGATCTGGGACTGGGAGATGTAGACGTCGCCGGTGGCGCGGTGGTGGGCGGCGATCTGTCTGAGGAAGCCGTAGCCTTCGTCCATGATCTCGAGGATGCCGGTGGCGACTAGAGACTGGTTGGCGGAGGCGACCTGGAACATGCGGCCGAGGATGTCCTCGCGGTGCATGTTGCCGAGGGCGGCTGGGTCGCCGAGGCCAACGGCGGGAGCAAGGCCTAACAGTTCCTCTTTGGACTTGGAGCCGAGCTCTACAACGTCCAGGCTTTTCCGGGTAGCCGTCATGTTCACCTCTTGTTGATTCGTCTGCCCCGTGGCTCTTCGCCGCGTCCCGGTCTTGGCCGGTGCGGGTGTGTTGCTATTGTCTTCAGTCATTGTCAGATCGCTCTTCAGGCCTGGGACGCTTTCTGCCAGTCGGCGATGAAACGGGCGAGGCCGGAGTCAGTTAGGGGGTGCTGGGCCATCTGCAGGAGGGTCTTGTAGGGGACGGTGGCGATGTGGGCGCCGGCCTGGGCCGCCTTGAGGCAATGAAGGGGGTGGCGGACGCTGGCGGCCATGACCTGGGTATCGACGGCGGCATCGCGGAAGAGGTCGGCGATGTCGCGGATGAGTTCGATGCCATCGTGGCCGATGTCATCGAGGCGGCCGATGAAGGGGCTGACGACGGTTGCGCCGGCCTGAGAGCCCAAGAGGGCCTGGTTGACGCTGAAGCAGAGGGTCTGGTTGCAGCGGATGCCCTCGGAGGCGAGGGCGGCGATGGCCTCGATGCCCTCGATGGTGCTGGGAATCTTGACCCAGGGGTTGGGAATCCAGCCGGCGATGTCGCGGCCTTCGTCGATCATGCCCTGGGTGTCGGTGGATACGACCTCGACGGAGATGGGGCCGTCGACGAGTTCGGAGATTTCGGCGACTGCGGAGCGGTAGGCCTCGCGGTCGCCGATGCCAGTGGCGGCGGCGAGAGACGGGTTGGTGGTGACGCCGGAGATGACGCCGATGCGGGCGCCGTCGCGGATCTCGTCGATGTTAGCGGTGTCGAGAAAGAGCTTCATAACCCTCACCCTACCTTTTACTTACATGTACAGCGGCGGGCGCTGAATATAAAGTGATGTTGGCGGGGCAGTTCACTGAAATTAAATTGACCTTCAAGTGTGGTCTATCCCAAGGGAAGCGGCTGCTGGCTACCTTCGCGGATGGTCTGCGTGGCCTCGGCGAGGAAGCGGACGAAGAGTGGATGGGGTCGATTGGGGCGAGACCGGAACTCGGGGTGGTACTGGACGCCGACCATGAACGGGTGGCCGCGGACCTCGCCGGCCTCCACGAGCTGGCCGTCGGGGGAGAGTCCGGCGGCGATGAGGCCGGACTGCTCGAGGGCCTCGCGGTAGGCGTTATTGAGCTCGAAGCGGTGGCGGTGGCGCTCCATGACCTCGCCGCCGCCGTAGGCCGCGTGGGTCATGGTATGAGCCTGGGGACGGCAGGGATAGCTACCGAGGCGCATGGTGCCGCCCTTGATGGTGACAGCTTCCTGTTCGGCCATGATATGCACGACGGGATGGGCAGTCTCGGGCTCCAGCTCCTCAGAGTTGGCGCCCTTTAGACCCAGGACGTTGCGGGCCCAGTCGATGACCATCACCTGGAGGCCGAGGCAGAGGCCGAGGTAGGGAACCCGGTGCTCACGCGCGTAGCGGACGGTGTCGACCATGCCCTCGACGCCGCGGGTGCCGAAGCCGCCGGGGACGACGATGCCGCAGGCGTTGCGGAGAAGGTCGTCGGGGCCGTCGCGCTCGATGTCCTCGGAATGGACCCACTGGAGATCGACGTCTCGGGAGTTGATGAAACCGGCGTGGCGCAGGGCCTCGCGTACGGAAAGGTAGGAATCTGGGTATTCGACGTACTTTCCGACGAGGGCGATGGGCAAGGGTTCCTTGGGCCGGTCCATCATTTCGACCATGGCCCGCCATTCGTCAAGCCCGCGCTGGTAGCCGGGCAGTGCCAGGGAGTCGAGGATGATATCTCCCAATCCCGCCTCCTCAAGCACCAGAGGCACGCCGTAGACGTTCTGAACCGTCTCCAAAGGAATGACGGCATCGCTGGGAACGTCGCAGAAGGAGGCAATCTTTTCGCAAATCTGGGGCGGGACGGGATGGTCGCTGCGGCAGATGATGGCGTCGGGCTGGATGCCGATGGAGCGCAGTTCCTTGACGCTGTGTTGGGTGGGCTTGGTCTTGAGTTCCTGAGCGGCGGAGAGGTAGGGGAGGAGGGTGAGGTGGATGTAGTAGACGTTGTCCCGACCGACCTGGTTGCGCATCTGCCGGATGGCTTCCAGGAAGGGCAGTCCCTCAATATCGCCGACGGTGCCGCCGACCTCCACGACAATCACCTCCGCTCCCGACTCGTCGGCCAGGCGGACTATGCGTTCCTTAATGTCGTTGGTCACATGAGGCACGGACTGAATGGTCCCGCCGAGGAAGTCGCCGCGGCGCTCCTTGGTGATGAGGTTCAGGTAGACGTCCCCTGCGGTGAGATTGGAACTGCGGGTCAACTCGAGGTCGATAAAACGCTCGTAGTGTCCCAAGTCGAGGTCGGTCTCGCCGCCGTCCTGAGTCACGAACACTTCACCGTGCTGATAGGGGGACATTGTGCCGGGGTCAACATTCAAATAGGGGTCGAGCTTCAAAACCGAAACGCTGAGGCCACGGCTCTTAAGGATACGACCGATGGATGCGACACAGATGCCCTTGCCCAGGGAGCTTACGACACCGCCAGTGACGAAGATGAACTTTGTAGGCATATACCCGCGCAGCAACGGTTAAGGAAATGCTGTTAAGCGCGCGCCGCTGCAGTTGACAAAAGTGAAAGACGTCGCAGTGGCAACGCGAAGGGGGGGAAGGAGATTACTGCCTTATTGATTATATGTATGGGTTCCGGTTGTGTCAAACATTGGGAGGAAATTAAGACGGAGGCAGACCTACCCAGCACCTGCAGGCTTTTCTTCGCTCAAATCACTGATCGCTCACGCCAGGAGTTCCCGACCGAGAAGCATGCCGCCCCCCAGGACGACCAGAATGATAACGACCTAGCGGAATGCCTGCTGGTTGAGGCGACTGACCAGCAAACTTGCGGTCCCGAATCCGACGAGCAGTCCTGGGAGCGGCATCAAGGAAATCGCGTCTTAAATGCCGGAGGCTTTGTAATCCGTCATCCCCGCAATCCGTCATCCCCGCGCAGGCGGGGATCCAAACCCCCGTCTACGCTCGCTCCCAGAACCGCGGGAGCCACCCTCACTCATGAATTGATTACACTTGCCCCTTGCCTACTCCTGCAGGACGTGTGTAGCATTGATATAAGAATATGCGTTCGGGTCAAGAGCGGGATATTATCCCTGTGGGAGACATCGCCGTCGTAAGGGTGAAATCGCTGCCGTAAATGCCCGTCCTGGCAGTCTGGTCATTGTGAAAAACCTGATTGAGACAAGGCTGAGGCCCCTCGAACCACCGCCACTCCACCCGACACCCCAAAGCTGCAATGAACGGAAATGCTCCGATTTGCTCGGAATTTCAAGATTTATGGGCCGCCCGGGCCCTTCAGGAGATGCTCAATGTCCCTCGCTCAGATAAGGAGCCGCGTCAGAACCCTCCAGCGTCGTTTTGCCCTCGCCCTCTCGGTTGTACGCGCACGCCGCGTCGCAGAGCGCCTCTGCCAGGATTGGACCGCCGACCACGCCGACGGCAAACCCCTGCCCGACCCCTTCCAGGCGGTCGCGAAGGTGCGTGAAGCCGGTATCCGCAACGCTGCCTTCATCGACTTTCAGAGATACATACGGAGCTGCGTCGACGACAACCGCTGCCCCGAGCGAGCCCCGCGGCTTCCTCGAATCCCTGTTGCCCCGGGCCTCCAACGCCGGCCTCGTCCGCGCCGCCCTGCACTGGGACGCCGGCCCCCGGGACTGACCGGCAGGGAAATCCCGTCTCAAACGCCGGAGGCCGCGTACCCCGTCTTTCCCGCGCAGGCGGGAATCCAAACCCCCGTCTCACCTCGCATCCAGAACCGAAGGAGGCACTGCCACCACTACCTGCACCGCCAATACGGCCCGATTTGTGTGCTGAGTCATAAGACGCGATTACCCTGGGAGCAGCATCGCCATATTGACAAGGGTGTCGCGAGTGTAGAGACCGGTGGAGGCATAGAGCACGACCGCGATGAGGCTGGAGAAGCCGAACATTGCAGCGAGGGAAGCGCGAACCGTCTCGGTGGGCCAGCGCTGGACGACGGCGAGCTCCATTCCGGTCAGCATTGGTCAGCGCCTACTGAAGACCTTGCGCCATTTGTGAATCCCAATTTTGGGGTTGCCAGTGTCCTTCCAGCGTCAAACCGCAGTATTGTGGGCGGCGATTGAGAAGATGGCAATGAAGTCGGACCTGCGCTCCGATCGCATAACCCGCTGGCCGCTATCTGGAAGGCCGTCGGCGTCAAGTGGTCCAGGCCTGGAGGGACATCGTCAGCTGACGGGAGGGAATGGTTTCCGACTTTCGTGCAGGGTATGTATCAAGAGAGGAAAGAATACACAAAATTTTCACGAAATCGTTATACAAGGCCTTTGATTAAGAAACTTTCTGAGACTAGAGTAAGTTGTCGCTGGCAGTTCCAAGATAGACCAGAGCGAGTCAGCGAGCCCAGAAATGAGGAAGGCTATTTCGATGATTGCGTTCACATCCTGGATACGATGGGCTATTGTCCCAGCATTGACGGTGGCGGTAGTCGCGATGGCCGCGGCTTGCGGATCTGACCCGACACCGACCTCCGCTCCTGCCCCGACGGCGGCGCCGGAGCCTACGGCCGCGCCAACGAACACACCTGAACCAACGGCCGCGCCCGCACCTACGAATACACCCGCTCCCACCAACACGCCCGCGCCAACGAATACGCCGGTCCCCACCGAGGCGCCGGCACCTCCTCCGACCAACGCTCCGGAGCCAACGGCGGCTCCGACTGAACCGCCGGGCATGATGGCAGGATCCCTGAGGGAGTTCAAGATCACGGAGACGACGACAGGAGGAGAAATGGCGGCCCTGCTATCGGACGAGGAGAACACCTGCGTTCGCGAGGCCGTGGGGGACGCCCTTTTCGGACTGATACAGTCCGCTCCCATAATGATGATGGCGGCCGGAGACATCTCCCAGACGGCGCCGCTGTTCAATTGTCTGACCGAGGAGAACGTGGTGTACCTGGTTGTGGCATTCCTGGACGTCCAGGCTGGTGGGTGGAGCGAGGAGAGCCGCGATTGCATCACCAACGTGGGCCTGGACCACCCTGACGCGGTGTACGTGAGGCTTGGACTGCAACTGTCGCCTGAACCCATAGACCCGTCTGAAACCCTTGACCACAACGTGCAAATCTACGAGTGCCTGTCCATCGAGGAACAGAGGGACTTCACGATCGGCCTCTGGACAGCGTTCGACAGGCACACAGGGGCCACCGGGGCCGACATCCTTGGCCTGCTGTCGGATGCCGAGGCGGCCTGTCTACAAGAGGGCCTTACCGAAGAACAGCTAATCGCGATCGCGGTAGCCACACCCCTTGAGGCCGTAACCATTGGCAGCGTAGTGTCCCACTGCATCGACCCTGAGACGAACATCAAAATACTCGCAAACGGGATACAGTGGGCCATCGGCGGCGTGACCGACGAGACCCTGAGTTGCCTTGAGAACTTCGCCAGGGACAACCCGGAGTTCACCGCGCTCTTCGCGTCCGGCTATGACTCCATACACAACATGTCTGCCGAGCAGTTCGTGGAGCTCAGCGACGTCGGACAAGGACAATACGCCTGCATGACCGAGGACGAGCTGTTGCGAGTGCAGTATGCCGCCACAGAGGCGCTGGCCATGCCGTAGGTTGCGCACTTCGAGTACGTTGCCACATTAGCGGCCAATTTCGACCGAATAACGCCCAGAGATGCCCGGCAAGGTCATGCCCCTGCCGGGCATCTGCGTTAGCCCCAATCCACCGAAGGGGTGAGTGTGGCGGCGGGTTGAAGGGGTAAAAAAGTGCTCCCGGCATCGGGGATAATGGTTGTTGTTACGGCAAACCATCCTCGAAGCAGGAGCACCTGATAGATGCTACCACCCAGCGAGCCCGACCGCATCCGAATCGCCTTCGACGACCACCGCCTGGTGAGCAATGCCGGGCTGATCCTTCCGGTCACCCTCGCCCAGCGCCTGGGCTTGGGTGAACTCGTCGGCAATCACGTTGACCTGGGAAATGCGCCGGGGCGGGCGAACACGGGGGACAAGATGCTGACCCTGGTGGCCTCCGCGCTGGCCGGTGGCGACTGCATTGACGACGCCGATGCGCTGCGTGCGGGGCGGACCTCCTTGGTGCTGGGGTGCACGGTCAAGGCGCCGTCCACCCTAGAAATCTGGCCGGAAAGGGTTTGAGTCGCCGAGCATTTATAATTGGGGTCAACAAGAGTAGCGAGGGTTGAGAATGCTGGGAGAGCGTTCGGACCAGAGGGGTCTTTGGGAAGCGGACCGGTTGTACCTGGACCACGTGGGGAAGGACACCTTCTACGGTCTGCTGGCTTCCCTGCGGGGCCGGCTGTTCCAGGACTCCGATTTCGCGGTGTTCTACTGCGCTGACAACGGCCGGGACAGCGTGCCGCCCAGCCTGCTGGCCACGGCGCTGCTGTTGCAGACCCACGACAAGGTGAGCGACGCCGAGGCCAAGGCCCGGGCCGACTTCGACATCCGCTGGAAGGTGGCTCTGGGGATTGAGGTGGAGGACAGGCCCTTCGCCAAAAGCACGCTCCAGGTGTTCCGGGCCCAGCTGATCCTGCACGACAGGGTGCGGGAGGTATTCGAGTCCAGCGTGCGCCTCGCCCGGGAGTCGGGCTACCTGAAGAGGCGCAGCATGAAGGTGGCTCTGGACACGACCAACATCCTGGGCCGGGGCGCGGTGAGGGACACCTACAATCTGCTGGCCGACGGGATCGTCAAACTGATGCGGGCGCTGGCGCAGGTTGAGGGAATCAGCGTCGGGAAATGGGCCAAGGCCCGGGGATACGGGCGGTACCTCGCCTCCAGCATCAAGGGAGAGGCGACCATCGACTGGTCGGACAAGCGGGCGCGGACGGCACTGCTGGCGGGGATTGTGGGAGACGCGGACCGGCTCTTGGAATTATCGCGGCTGGCCCAGGGGGAGTTGCCCGAGGACGGTGCTGAGCGTCAGCAGATAGTGGCGGCGGCGGAACTGCTGGGGCAGTTGCTGCTCCAGGACATTGAGCGCAAGGGTGGCGACGGCGACGGCGACGGCGATGACGGCGTGAGCCTCAAGGACGGGGTGAGCAAGGACCGGATGATGTCGGTGCACGACCCTGAGATGCGCCACGGGCACAAGAGCAGCAGGAGACGCTTCGACGGACACAAGGCGGCGATTGTGGTTGACACCGACACCCAGCTGATCACCGCCGTGGAGGTACTGCCGGGCAACGCTCCGGACAACCTGGGGGCGCTGGAACTGGTAGAACAGAGCGAGGCCAACACCGGTGTGCCGGTGCAGGAGGCCATGGGCGACGCCGCCTATGGAGACGGAGCTACCAGGCAGACCTTCGCCGACGCGGGCCGCACCCTGATTGCCCGGGTGCCGGGACGGCCCGACCGGCAGCGCTTTCCCAAGAATGACTTTGTCATCGACCTGGTGGCGGGCAGTTGCACCTGTCCGGCAGGGCAGGTCACCCACACCATAGTGCCAGCGGGACGGCGTACGGATGCCGCGGGTCGGATACACCACTTGCAGGCCTTCCAGTTCGACGGGTCCGAATGTATGACATGTCCCCTGCGGTCTCAGTGCATCTCGGCCAAGGGCAGGAAGGGACGGCGGGTGCTGATCCATCCCCAGGAGGCTCTCCTGCAACAGGCCCGTGCGTTGCAACAGAGCGCCGGGTATGACGAATATCGAGCGCGACGCGTGGTGGTCGAGCACAGATTGGCCCGACTGGTCCAGTTGGGCATTCGCCAGTCCCGCTACTTCGGACGCGCCAAGACGCGATTCCAGCTGTACCTAGCGGCTACAGTGGCCAACCTGACCCTGGTGGCGGGCAAAATCGAGCTGTCGGACAGTGTCGGCGGTGGGCTTCCGCGCCACCGCGCCGTCCTCAGTGCCGTCCCCAGTGCCGTCCCCAGTGATGTCCAGGCTGTTTCCCACGGTGTGGTCGCCCATGCTACGGCCATTTTCGGCGCTGTCCGGCTCGGACTGCTGTGGTCCCAGATTCTGTTCGCCCCGGCTTTACTGCCGAAATCTCTCTCCCCATCCAGGGCTTTTCGGCCCGGCTTCTAGGCACCTTCCTGCGCAGCTTCCGGTGGGGCCATGTCCGCCAGCTGGACCGGGTGAGCCGTGAGCTGCTGGCGCGGGCCTAGGCCACTGGGGCCGGACCCGGTGACGGGCCGTTGACCATAGACCTGGACTCCACCATCTGCGAGACCTCCCCACTAACCAACGTCGTCACGCGGCAATTGGCGCGTCAGGGGGGGGCGTAGGTTGTGTGTTCCGGAGCATCGGGGATGGGCACCAGCAAATAGCCCAGTTGCGCCGCCCGCCGCTTTGCCGCGCGCAACGCCCGCTGCTGATATCGGCGTTCGTAGTATTCGGCCCCGGCGTCCACGTACTCTTGACCGTAGCGCAGCATGGAATAGAAGATGCGAGCCAGCTTGTGGGCCGTGGCGGTGATGGCCTTGGGCCCGCCCATCTGTGCCTTCTTCCGGCGCAGGAAGGCGCCCAGGGCGCTGTCGGAGCGGTGCAGAGCGTTGGCCGCCAGACGTAAGGCCGCCGCCGCACGGTTGGCGCTGGGCTTGGTCTTGGAGCTCATGACCTTGCCGCCGGTGATGCGGTTGTTCGGGCTCAGCCCCAACCAGGACGCAAAGTGCTTCGCACTCGGCCATTTCGTCATGTCGGCGCCAATCTCACTCACCACCTTGAGCGCGGTGTAGGCATCCACACCGTCGATCTGGGTCAGGTCAACCCCCGTCATACGGTACAGGTGCGTCCAAACGTCGAAGCGTGGCGCGTTTCCTTTGCTGCGTCTCCGGCCGGACTTCGCCGCCGGAGGATCACCATTGCTGCGGTCCTCGAAACGCTCCAACTGGGCTTCAATCTCCCGGTCGCACTCGGCAATCTTATCCTGATAGAACCGGTACAGCTCCAGGGCTTGGTTCAGCTCGAAGATGTGCTCCTCCCGCCAGTGCCCCTGCAGCGACTTGGCGATGGTTGCCTCGTCGGCTTTGATCCTGGGATCGCGCAATTGCGCCAGTTGTCGCGGGTCCCGTTGGCCGTCCACGATGGCCTCGATGATGTCCAGGCCGGTCTTGCCGGTGATATCGCTGATGACGTGGTGGAGCTTCACGTTCATCTGGGTCAGCGCCTTCTGCATATGCTGGATATGGTGGGATGCGTACTGCACCAGCATGACCCGCTGCCGCAGGTAGCTGCGTAAGCGTCGGATCTCCCCGTCGGGCCGGAAAGCCCCCGAGAGCAGGCCGTAGGTGTGCAGCTGCTGCAGCCACTGGCAGTCCAGCACGTCGGTCTTGCGGCCGGGCACGTTCTTGATGCGCCGGGGGTCCACCAGCATCACCTGGAAGCCCCGTTCTTCCAGCACCCCGAACAGCGGTATCCAGTACACGCCGGTGGACTCCATGACCACGGTCTCCACACCACACTCGGTCAGCCAGTCCGCCAAACGGTACAGGTCCGCCGTGAAAGCCTCGAACTCTCGCACCGGCTGCTCCGCCCGGTCGGCGGGCACCGCCACATAGTGGCTGGTAGCGCCCACGTCGATGCCCGCCGCGTTCAGGTTCAGCTGGGACAGCCCTTCCGGTTTTGCCCCGCTCTGGCGTCTGCTCATCATCGCCTCTGCCATTGCCGTGTAGGCGTGTCGCCGGAGGGAGCCGCGGACTGTAGCCACTCTCCCCAACGGGATCGCCCCGATCGGGGCTTCACCAATGATGCCGTCGTAAGGCTCCCGGACCATGCTACGGGTCGGGCAATACGCACCAGAGTCTGCTCGGTCTTTGTCCGGACGACACGCCTCGCCATGAGCATACATCCTTGGGCCGACTCACCAGTTAGTCGCCTCTGCACAGGCCGGACAAGGCCATAATATTGCTACGGGCTGGCCAAGGAGGGGGCGCGCCACCACGGCTACACCGGCCAGCGGGGCTATCACCCGCTGCTGGCCGTCGCCGCCGGCACCGGCGACGTGCTGATGGTCCGGCTCAGAGAGGGCCGCGCCAATACCGCTCGGGGCGCCGCTCACTTCCTGCGTGAGACGGTGGGACGGGTGCGCTACGCCGGGGCCAAAGGACAACTCACGATGCGGGCCGACAGCGGCTTCTACACCCACGCCATCGTCGCGGTCTGCCGCAAGCTGGATGTCCGTTTCTCCATCACCGTTCGGCAGCACGCCAGCCTGCGGAACCTCATCGAGGCCATACCGGAGGCGGACTGGACGCCGGTCCCCTACTGGACGGACGGCGCCGCCGACGTGGCGGAGACCAGCTACACCCCCTTCCAGAGTGAGCCCGGCGCCGCACCGGTGCGGCTCATAGTCCGGCGGGTGAAGCCCACGCCTGGCTCTCAACTGGCCCTGTTGGCCACCTACAGCTATCACGCCTTCATCACCGACCGGGATGGCGACACCCTGGATCTCGAGGCAGACCATCGCCGCCACGCCGAGATCGAGAATGCCATTCGCGACCTCAAGTACGGCGTGGGTCTCAACCATCTCCCGTCCGGCCGTTTCGCCGCCAACGGCGCTTGGCTGGCGGTCCAGGCGATTGCTCACAACCTGGCGCGCTGGACGGCGCGCATCGGTCTGGGCGAGCAGGTGGTGACCACCAAGACCCTGCGGCGGCGATTCTTCTCCCTCGCCGGTCGGCTCACCCGCTCGGCGCGCCGCCTGACCCTGCATTTGCCTCGGCGCTGGCCTTGGGAGGAGGCCCAGTTCACTGGCGCCCTGACCCGATTGCGCACCCTGCCGCTTCCCTCCTGACCGTGGCGCCGGCAACCGGCCCACCATCCTCGCCCTCATCCACCAGCCAGTCGAAGATCTCTCCCACTCGCGCCGCACGAATCGGCCAGCGAGAGTTCCTTGCTGCCTTCGGCCACCTCATGAGCGGCTCCTCTCACCGCCAACAGACCTGCTACTGGCTCCGCCCGCCCCATATCCGCCGGGACGGTCCCTTCCCCATCCCTGTGATGCCCTGTTCCACCGCCCTCCCCACTCCGTTCGGTGGATTGGGGCTTAAATGGCGGGCGAACGAAGGGTAACGGAGGCGACGGAAGGGGCGGCAGGAAGGTGTCGGGCGAAAGGACGGTGAGTCAGCGGGCGGGGGCGTTACGGGAGATGGCTTCCTCCAGGGCGGTCCAGGGCAGGAGGGCGCACTTGATACGGACGGGGTACTGCTTGACGACACCAAGGGCGTAGAGGTCGCCGAGCTCGGACGAGGGGGCCGATCGGCCGGGACCGGGTCGGAGGAAGGAACGGAAGCGGGCGGAGAGGGCCTCCACTTCCGGGACAGTCCTGCCCTTCACGGCCTCGGACATCATGGAGGCGGATGCCTGGATGATGGAGCAGCCCTCGCTGTGGGCGCTGACACCGTCGACAGCACCGTCATCGTCAAGGCGCAGCTTAAGGTCGATTGAGTCTCCGCAGAAGGGGTTCAACTCGTAGGCGGAGAGGGTGGGATCGGCCAATGGATCGCGGTTCCGCGGGGTGCGGTAGTGATCCATTATCATCTGGCCGTAGAGGCCGTCGAAGACTGGGCCGGACTGTTGGGTCATGGCATTCGGGGTCCCGGTTAGCGTCGAGTTGCCGACCGGAGTGTAACAGAAATGCAGGAGACGGGGATCAGGTTCACTCCGTTGTGATCGTGTCGCCTTCGCCGTCGAGGGCGGAGCGCATAGTGTGCCAAGCGAGGACGGCGCACTTGATGCGGGTGGGGTACTCATTGACGCCGGAGAGGGTCTCGAGGTCGCCGAGGGTGTCGAAGTCGAGTTCAGCACCCGGGTGGGTGAGCATGTCGTGGAAGGCTTCGAAGACCACATGGGCTTCCTCGAGGCTCTTGCCCTTGATGCTCTGGGTCATCATGGAGGCTGAGGCGCGGGAGATGGCGCAGCCGACGCCCTGGAATCCGACGTCCTCAACGACGTCGTCGACGACCTTGAGGTAGAGGGTAATCTGGTCGCCACAGAGGGGGTTGTAGCCCTCGGCGGTGGAGCTGGCGTCTTCCACGCGCCGGAAGTTGCGGGGTTTGCTGTTGTGCTCGAGGAGGATTTCCTGGTAGAGGTCGCTGAGTCCCGACATTAACTGAACACCTCTATGACGCGGTCAATGGCACGGACCAAGGCGTCGATGTCATCCTTCGTATTGTACATAGCCATGGAAGCGCGGGCGGTTGCGGGGATCTGGAAGCGCTGCATCACGGGCTGGGCGCAGTGATGGCCGGTGCGGACTGCGACGCCTTCAGCGTCGAGGATGGTGCCGATGTCGTGGGGGTGGATGTTCTCGATAACGAAAGAGAGGATGCCGGCCTTGTGGGGCGAAGTACCGATAATGCGCAAGCCGCCGATCTGCTCCAAGGCCTTGGTGCCGTAGTCAAGCAGTTCATCCTCGTAGGCTCCGAAGGCGTCGTAGCCTACGGACTGCACGTAATCGACGGCCGCGCCGAGGCCGATGGCGCCGGCGATGTTGGGGGTGCCGGCCTCGAATTTGTAGGGCAGGTCGTTGTATATAGTCTTCTCGAAGGTTACCGACTTGATCATCTCGCCGCCGCCATGCACCGGCGGCATGGCGTCCAGCAGTTCGGCCTTACCGTAGAGGACGCCGATTCCGGTGGGGCCGAAGAGCTTGTGGCCGGAAAAGACGTAAAAATCGCAGTCCAGCTTTCGGACGTCCACTGGCAGGTGAGGCACGGCCTGGGCGCCGTCCAGCATAACGGGAACGCCCTGGGCGTGAGCCATGCCGATGATTTCCTCCACAGGCAGTATGGTGCCGAGAGCGTTGGAGACATGGGTGATGGACACCAGCTTGGTGCGCGGCGACAGCATACGCTCGTATTCGTCCATCATCAGTTCGCCAGCGTCGTCGATGGGGACGACCTTGAGGACGATGCCCTTTTCCTCACGGAGCATCTGCCAAGGGACTATGTTGGAGTGGTGCTCCATGTTGGAGACGATTACCTCGTCGCCGGGGCCGAGGGTCTGCTTCCCGAAGGCCTGGGCGACGATGTTGATGCTGTCGGTGGTGCCACGGGTGAAGATGATTTCGTGATCATCTGCGGCGTTGAGCAGCCGGCGCAGCTTGGCTCGCGCGCCCTCGTAGTCGTCGGTAGCAAGCTGGCTGAGGGTGTGGACGCCGCGATGCACGTTGGCGTTTTCGGTGGTGTAGTAGCGCACCAACTCGTCAATGACGGATTGGGGTTTCTGAGAGGTTGCACCGTTGTCGAGGTAGACAAGCGGCTTGCCGTTGACCTGCTGTTGCAGGATGGGGAAGTCGGCCCGCACTCTTTCGGCATCAAAACCCGTGGGCATTTGAGCTATCTCCTGAATCTGCCGGTCTCCCTAGACAAAAGCGACCGGAAGGCTTTTCACGGCAATGGAACGGTCAAAGAGGGACTCGAGGTAATTGCGAAGTGACTCGGGCTTGACGGTATCGACGATTTCTCTGGCGAAGGCCTGCACCAGCATCCGGCTGGCGGTCTCGAGGTCGAGGCCGCGGCTGCGCAGGTAGAACAAGGTCTGGGCGTCAATCTGGCCGGCGGTGGCCCCGTGGCTGCACTGAACGTCATCGGCGTAGATAAGCAGGCTGGGCTTGCTGTCGACTTCGGCGTCCTCAGAGAGCAGCAGGTTCTTGTCGGTCTGCTGGGCGTCGCTCTTCTGAGCGTTGCGACGGACAACCACCTCGCCTCCAAAGACGGCACGGGAGTTACCGTCGAGGATGCCCTTGTAGTTCAGGCGACTGGTGCAGTGGGGCTGGGCGTGGTCGATGCTTATGAGGTTGTCGATGTGCTGCCCCTGCCCGGTGTAGTAGAGACCGTTGAGGGAGCAGAAAGCGCCGGGACCGTCGAGGGTGACGGAGAAGTCGTTGCGAGCCAGGGCGGTGCCCAAGGCGAAGGATGCAGAGCTGAAACTGCTGTCTTTCGCCTGGTGGACGCGGGTGGTGCCGACGTGGAAGGCGTCGGGGTTTTCGTGAAGCAGGCGATAGTGGTCGACGCGAGCGCCGTCGGCCAG
The DNA here is from genome assembly GCA_965261355.1 of Dehalococcoidia bacterium. Taxonomy (GTDB): domain Bacteria; phylum Chloroflexota; class Dehalococcoidia; order Lucifugimonadales; family UBA3495; genus VXOI01. The sequence continues at coordinate 26,521 of CBDHDK010000002.1, forward strand.
CACGATTTCGGTGACGGCGTTGGTGAAGTAGCGCGGGCCGTCGGGGCCGGTGTAGGTCTCGACAACCGTGAGGTTGGCGTTGCGGCCCGCGATGATGAGCGTGCGGGGGTGGCGCGCGAATTGCTGGCCGGCGTCGGGGCTGGCCGGGCCGGTGTGGTTGACGGAAACGGTGACAGGCTCGTCGCTGCCGTCGGGGATGCGTACGACGGCCACGTCGCAGAGGAAGGAGGTGTTGAGGGCGACGAAGCCGTCGTCCTCGAGGGGGGCGATGCTGCCGAGATGGTGGCGCACTTCCCCTTCTTCATCAAACGCCGAGAGCGCCGAGACCGCAGAGAAGCCGAAGTCCAACTCCGGGCTGCCCGAGTTCTCTGGTTCAGCGTGAGGGGAAGCGAAGTTGACGCGGGAGATGGGCAGTACGCTGGTGTACTTCCAGCGCTCATTGCCGCGGCGGGCGGTGGGGAAACCGATCTCGTTGAAGCGCTCCCAGCCGGCAGCGCGCAGGTCGTTCAGCCACGCCGGGGCGGTATTACCGGCGACGAGGGCCAAGTGGTCTTCGTAGTATTGGGGGTGGCGGATAGTTTGGGTTGTCATCTTATTGCTTGCTGGACTCCACTTCTTCGCGAACCCAGTCGTAGCCTTTTTCTTCCAGCTCGAGGGCTAGTTCCGGGCCGCCGGAGCGTACTATGCGGCCATCGACGAGGACGTGGACGTGGTCGGGGCGGACGTAGTTCAGCATGCGCTGGTAGTGGGTTACGAGGACCATGGCGTTTTCGTCGGAGCGCAGCCTGTTGACGCCGTCGGAGACGATGCGGAGAGCGTCGATATCGAGCCCGGAGTCGGTCTCGTCGAGCAGGGCCAAGCGGGGTTCTAGGACGGCCATCTGGAGGATTTCGTTGCGCTTCTTCTCACCACCGGAGAAACCCTCGTTGACGGCGCGGCGGACCAGCTCAGGGTCTATCTCGACCGCCTTTACCTTCTCGTCGAGAAGGCGCTGGAACTCGCGGGCCGAGAGCTCTTCTTCGCCGTTGTGAACGCGACGGGCGTCGACACCAGCCTTGAGGAACTGCCAAGCGCGGACGCCGGGGAGCTCAACCGGGTACTGGAAGGCGAGGAACACGCCCATGCGGGCGCGGATTTCGGGTTCCAGGGACAGGAGGTTTTCGCCGTCGTAGATAGCCTCCCCGCCGGTGACGGTGTAGTCGGGGCGGCCAGCGAGGACGTTGGCGAGAGTGCTCTTGCCGGAGCCGTTGGGGCCCATGATGGCGTGGACTTCGCCGGCGTAGACTTCGAGGTTGACGCCGTTCAGGATTTTGAGGTCGCCCGCCGAGGCGCAGAGGCCGCGGACGGAGAGGAGGGGACTGTTGTTGGTCATTGTCGCATCCGATTCTAGTCTAGGAGGTCAGTTTTCGAGTGGGTCTTATGGTCGAGCACTCTTTGAGACCGGGATGGAGTCACTCGGTGCAATGAGTGATTACAGTTTGTTCCTGTACCTCAAGTATGCCCAAACTTATTCTTCTTCGGGGCGAGACCAGCCCTTAACGAACGGAGATACGGCGCGGCGATCGGTTACGTGGGTTGCCCGGTTAGCCGACGGCGCCTTCGAGGCTTACCTTGAGGAGCTGAGAAGCTTCCATGGCGAACTCGAAGGGGAGTTCCTGGAAGATGCCGCGGCAGAAGCCGTTGACGATCATAAAGTGGGCGTCCTCGACAGACATGCCGCGCTGCTGGCAGTAGAAGAGCTGGTCGTCGCTGACCTTGGAGGTGGACGCCTCGTGCTCCAACTGTGCCGTAGGGTTCTTGACCTCGATGTACGGGACAGTATGGGCGCCGCACTGGTCGCCAATAAGCAGGGAGTCGCACTGGGTAAAGTTCTTTGCGCCGTCGGCGGTGGGCATCATGTTGACGAGGCCGCGGTAGGTGGCGTTGCCCTTGCCAGCAGAGATACCCTTGGCCACGATGGTGCTCTTGGTGTTTTTGCCCAGGTGGATCATCTTGGTGCCAGTGTCGGCCTGCTGGTAGTTGTTGACGAGAGCCACCGAGTAGAACTCGCCGGTGGAGTTGTCGCCCTGCAGGATGACGCTGGGGTACTTCCAGGTGATGGCCGAGCCGGTCTCTACCTGGGTCCAGGAAATCTTGGAGTTGCGCCCGCTGGCGAGGCCGCGTTTGGTGACGAAGTTGTAGACGCCGCCGTTGCCGTCCTTGTCGCCGGGGAACCAGTTCTGGAGTGTCGAGTACTTGATCTCGGCGTCGTCCAGAGCCACCAGCTCGACCACCGCGGCATGAAGCTGGTGGGACTTGCGAGCGGGGGCGGTGCAGCCCTCGAGGTAGCTGACGTAAGCGCCCTCCTCACAGACGATGAGGGTGCGCTCGAACTGGCCGGAGTCAGCCTGGTTGATGCGGAAGTAGGTCATCAGCTCGATGGGGCAGCGTACGCCCTTGGGAATGTAGGCGAAGGAGCCGTCGCTGAACACCGCCGAGTTGAGGGTGGCAAAGAAATTGTCGGTATAGGGGACAACGGAACCCAGGTACTTCTGCACCAGTTCGGGGTGATTCTTCACCGCCTCGCTCATGGAACAAAAGATGACGCCCTCCTTTTCCAGCCTGTCCTGGTAGGTGGTGGCGACGGATACGCTGTCGAGCACGGCGTCCACGGCCACGCCGGCCAGGCGCTCACGCTCCTGGAGGGGGATGCCCAATTTTTCGAAGGCCTCGAGAACCTCGGGGTCGACCTCGTCGAGGCTCTTGGGGGCGTTACCGTTGGAAGGAGCGGCGTAGTAATAGATGTCCTGATAGTCGATGGGGGCGTGGTGGATGTTGGCCCAGGCCGGTTCCTCGTACTTGAGCCGCTCCCAGTGGCGGTAGGCTTTGAGGCGCCATTCCAGCATCCACTCGGGCTCTTCCTTCTTGGCGGAGATAAGACGGACGACGTCCTCGCTGAGCCCCTTGGGGGCCAGGTCGGAGCCGATGTCGATGGTAAAGCCCCACTTGTAGTCGGAATCCAACTCGGTGGAGGTGGTGTCACGGGAAATGACCCTGGGGGTGGTCATCGGCTGCTCCTCCCGATGGGGGAATGCATTCGGAACGCGTCTCGAACGCGCATTAGCGGTATATTGGGCCGCCGCGCCCATGGCGACCAACGGATAGATTAGCATTCTTGACCAAACAGGTCAACAATTATGCTAGCACTGGCGGTTGGGGGTGTCAACGAGCGTTGGAGGGGCATAAAAGTTGACCGGGTTTGGCTTGCGTGGATATGATTCGGGCAACTTGAGCACGGAAATGAGGAGCGGGGGATGAGCGAGCCGCTTTTGTTTGGGGACTGTCATACGCACCTGGACCAGTACGATGCTGCGGAGTTGCCCGGGTTGGTGGAACGTGCTGCGGAGGTGGGTGTGACGTCGGTGATACTGGCGGGGACTACGCTGGAGTCTACGAGGGGGTGTATTGAACTAGCGGGGCAGTTTGATGCCTTTTATGCGGGCGTGGGGATTCATCCGTGCCAGGCCTATGAGCGGGTGGATGACGCGATGTACGCGGAACTGGAACGGCTGGCGCAGTTGCCGAAGGTGGTGTGCATCAGCGAGGTGGGGCTGGACTATCTGCCGGAGTCGCCGGACCACGGGGTACAGGACCAGGTGCTCCGTGAGCACATCCGGCTGGCGAAAAGCCTGGACCTGCCGATCATCTTCCACTCGCGGGAGGCGCACTCGGCCTGCTTCCAAGTGTTGCGCGAGGAGTCGGCGGGCGACGTGGGCGGCGCGATGCACTACTTCCAGGCCGACGAGGCGACGGCACGAGAGGCCATCGACTGCGGGTTCTACATATCGCTGGCGAGACCGTTGACCCGGCTGCCGGAGGTGCAGGAGGCGGCGCGGGCGATACCGCTGCAGAACATCGTGCTGGAGACGGACGCTTTTCCGCAGCCGTTCAAGAAGTACCGCCACAACTGGACCGAGCCGCGGCATGTAGCGGAGGTGGCGCAGTGCCTGGCGGAGGTCAAGGGGGTATCGGTAGATGAAGTGGCGGAAGTGACCACCGCCAATTTGAGGAAGATGCTGAACCGGGGGAACACCTTTATATGACGACCGAGCACGATCACCCTGAGGCGCCAGAACAGATAGTCCCACAGAGCCTGAACGACTACCTGGAAGTGATGACCAAGGCTGTGTTCCAGAGCGGCCTGTCGTGGCAGGTGGTTACCAGCTAGTGGCCGGGGTTCCAGGTCGGATTTCAAGGGTTCGACGTGTCTGCTGTTGCCTCCATGGGCGAGCCGGAGATCGACGCGCTGGCCGAGGATACGGCCATCGTGCGCAACCGACGTAAGATCGCGGCTACCGTACACAACGCGCAGCGGCTGATCGAGCTGGACGAAGAGTACGGCGGGATACAGAACTACATGAGGTCGCACAGCGACTTCTACGCCGCGCTCAAGGACGTGCGGAGGCAGTTCAAGTACATGGGCGACACAGGGACGTACTTCTGGTTCTACGTCCTTGGCGAAGAAGTACCGGACTACTCGGAGTTCTGCAGCCGGGGCAAGTAATCGCAGCTACAACGCTGTGGTACCATTTCATCATCAATCCGAGGGCGATCCGCGCCCAGAGGAACCGGTCCGGAGGATGAGGCCATGACGACTCCAGACAAGTGCCAGATGGCCCTGAAGGAGTGGGCGATAACCTGTGAGGCCATCGGCAAGGGCGAGCAGATTCTGCTGCTACGGAAGGGCGGAATCCACGAGGACGGCAAGGACTTCAGGGTGATCCACCGGGAGTTCCTACTGTATCCGACGTACGAGCACCAGAAGGTGGATCTGCTGCGAACTGAGCACCAGCCAGCGCTGGAAGCTCTGCTGGCGCAGCCGCATGACGCGAAGGAGATCACCTTCACCCACTACGCCAGGGCTGAGGAAGTTCTGGAAGTGGAGGACCAGGGGAAGGTGGACGACCTGGCGCCGCATTACATCTGGACCACCGCCTACGCGCAGTCGCGACTGCGCTGGAAGCCCATGCTGCCGCTGTCGGTGATGCTGCTGCGGGGGTATCGGCTGGAAGCGCCGGTGACGGTGCCGTGGCTGCCGGAGTACAGTGGGTGCACTTCGTGGGTGGATGTGCTGACGGACGTGCCGCTGGGGCGGATAGAGCCGGTGCTGACCGACGCGAAGTTCCAGGCGCAGGTGGATGCCATCAAGGGCAGCCTGGGTCTGGCGGTGACGGCCGGGTAGCGGTGGTTTGAGGCATCAGCCGAGCGTGGGAGTGCTGAATTGACAGGGCTGGTTTCCCTATTGGAACAGGAAAGCCGCAAGCGTGGGTTTCTGGCTGATGGCGAATCTCTTACAGCGAAGCGGGCGTTTGCGCTGGTGCGGGACATGCCCTACCAGCGGGCGAGCTCACGGAAGCCGAATGCGATTATCGAGGAGTGGCGCGAGACGTGCTTGGGTAAGCACTATCTGCTGGCGGATATTTTTCGGGAGATGGGGCTGGAATCGCGAGTGATTATGTGCACCCACTGGTTCACGAAGGAGAATACCGGGCACTTTCCAGCGGAGCTGCGGGAACTGGTGGCCTCTGCGCCCGTGCCGGATGTGCATACGTATCTTCGGGTGAAGACGGCGGAGGGCTGGGCGGTGGTGGATGCCACATGGCCGAGCAGCGCGGGGCCGCTGGGGATGACGGTGAACCGGGAGTTTACGCCGGAGCGCGACATGGTCATCGCCTGTGAGCCGATCGATACGATTCCAGTGCCGGATGGATGTAACCTGCAGGAGTTCAAGGAGCAAGTAATCGCGGAGTTCTGCGGGGACAGCAGCGCGGTGCGCGACGAGTTCATCGAGGGCATGGGGAGCTGGCTGGGGGAATCTACATGAGGACGCAGGCGAGATGAAGTTTCGACAATTGCCGCGAACGGACCTGGTGCTGTCAGAGGTGGGGTTCGGGGTGTGGACTGTTGCCACGAACTGGTGGGGGAAGCTGGAGGACGCCGAGCGGGCCGCGCTGCTGGAAAACGCGGTGGAGCTGGGAATCAACTTCTTCGACACGGCCGACACGTACGGCGACGGGTACGGAGAGGAAATCCTGGCCACGGTGCTGGGACACAAGCGCAACGACCTCGTCATCGCGACGAAGTTCGGGTACGACATCTACGATCCGACGCCACGGGACGGGCACCGGGAGAGGCCGCAGAAGTTCGACAAGGAGTTCGTGAAGTTCGCCTGCGAACAGAGCCTAAAGCGGCTGGACACGGACTACATCGACCTGTACCAGGTGCACAACCCGCGGGTGGAGGCCCTGGAGCGGGACGAACTGTTCGAAGTCCTGGAGCAGCTCAAGTTCGAGGGGAAGATACGGCACTTCGGGGTCGCGCTGGGGCCGGACATCGGCTGGTTCGAGGAAGGCGAGATGTCGATGAGGGAGCGGCAGGTGGAAAGCCTGCAAATCATCTACAGCATCCTGGAGATGGAGCCGGCCATCGACTTCTTTCCCATCGCCGAGGAGTGCGAGGTGGGGCTGCTGTCTCGGGTGCCGCACGCGTCGAACACGCTGACGGGAGAATTCACCCAGGTGCCGGAGTTCGACCCGTCGGACCACCGGGCGTTCCGGCGAGGCGAGTGGATGCGGGAGGCGCTGGCCAAGGTGGAGCGGGTGCGGTTCCTAGCACAGGAGGACGCGAGGACAATGGCGCAGTCTGCGTTGCAGTTCGTGCTGAAGAAGCCGCAGATTGTTTCGGTGCTGCCCAACTTCACGAAGATGGAAGAGCTTCGGGAGTACACGGCCGCGGTGGATACGCCGCCGCTGACGGACGAGGAGCAGGGGCTGCTGGACGAGCTTTGGCAGAACAAGTTCTACCTGGAGGACCCGGAGCCGGTTTTCCGGGAGATTTAGGAATCGCTTCTGCCCGGGGTTGGCTTTACCTCGACCCTCCCCCTATCCCTCCCCACCGAGGGGTAAGAGATTTGGGGGCCTTCTTGTTGTCATCCTGACGATCAGTCATCGTCGTCGGTTTGCACCTGGAGGTCGCGCGGGTTGTCAAGAACCCAACGCTGCCCCTCGCGACGCAAGTCACCTTCCAACGAGACTACCTTCCTCTGGTCATGGGCCTCCACAATTCGGCTGTATTCTGAGGGGGCGAAGTCTACCCTGACGGAACTGATCGCTCCATCAACTATCGCCTTGAGGGTTACACGCCCACTAATTTGGGTCTGTCCGCGGGCCAAGACGTACACGTACCCGTCAAGTCGCTCGTTGGTGCGTTCTTGTCGGCCTTTTAGTATTCGGGACGCTTCTTTCAGAACGGCCATATCCGAACTGTTAAAAGCAATCTGAGCTCGACCCTCAGGGGGTTCTCGAACCAGCGACCAACTCACAGATACATCGACACTCTGACGGTTCTCAACATCGAGAAGGTTAGCTATGGCATCACACAGGTTGGCGCTCACCCCTTGTGATACATTCTGTTCAAACGCACTGATGCCTTCACCGTGGTCTGCCAAGGATACAGCACTCTTGGCCGACCTAAGTCCCGAGACCAGTTTCCGAGTAACCCTACGGGCGAAAGGTTCAGGCGGCATTCCAGTGCTCATATCAGCTTGTCCCATAAGATTGGGAGGCACCGGGGAAAGCAGACTGATTACAAAACTTCCCATCTCTGTTTGTCCGAACCGGACAGTGTCCATATAATCGCTCGCTTCCTGAATTCGCCCCGCCCTATAAGCTCGTTGCGGCCGCGAAACGGAGCATGCAGCTGCCAGCAACAGGTTACGAGATTCTTGAAAGGATGAGACTCCGTCGGACACGCGCACCGAGCCGCTCGGAGCGGGTTCGGGTAATCGGACGCGAATTAGGTCATATTCAGACATTGAGACATCCCTAAGGATAGCCAGGGAGTCGCGATCCTCTACTTCCGATAATGTTTGGAGTATCTCCTCTATCCTGCGCTGGTAGTCAGAAAGAATGCGTGAAGGAACCAGAAGCTCCTGAGGCTGATTTTCCAAACCGAAGAGAAGCCCTGATTCGCCGAACGGTTCAATTTTCTGCCAGCCTTGAGATGCCAAGTAAAAATAAAGGGACCGCAGAGTCACCGACGAGAGTCCTAGAGATTCACTCGCATACCGGATCATGTGTTCACCCCTTTAGCGGCTCGCCACGCCTTATCCTGTCCATCAGGAGAAACATCGCGTCGAGATCAAACCTTTGCGATTCTGGAATTACAACGACCCTAGAATCCCTCTCAATTTCGGGATACCCCCAAAGCCATTCCCACCACGCGCATCGACGGATAATCAGTCCCTCGGCACTACAATCTACCCATTCCTCGGAAGCAGCGGGCAGCTCGAGAACCACCAATATGGCCTTTAGCGTTCGATCCTCCTTCAAATCGTCATAGTTCTTGCGCCTCAGCCGAAAGTGCAAACCGTCTGCGTGCCAGTCGGGTGATGATGTCGCTTTGAGTTGTACGTCGAACACCGGCCTACTCGAACCTCGAGTACGTACAGTGGCATCAATACCATCTTCGTCCGGTGTGGGTCCCCTTTGGCAGGTATAGCCTGCAATTGCGCACAAAGCGGAAAGATAAGAAAAAGACAATTCGCCCTTACGCTGATTGTCATCCATTGTACGGATGGTCATGCAGACAATGTCTCACTTGCAGCTTGAGTATCCTCATCGAAACGAGGCGGCTAGCGGGTATCTTAACGCCATGGGACAAAACAGCAAACTTACGGGCTGAACTGAGCCAGAATCGCCGATACCCCTACGATCGAGAACATACCTTACGTTTATGTGTTGATTCTCGAATCGCCGCATTGGGATGTCAACGATGATTCCAATGCCGTTTGGCTAGCCGCAGCACAGGTTTGGCCCTCCCCGCGTGGTCGGGTATAATCGAATTTCCTGGTTTATTGAGGTATGGGGTTGTTGTGTGCGTGAAACGACCGGGCAATTGATGGAAATATAAGGGGTTTTTGCCGATGGTTGTTGAGGCTCAGGCGGCGCAAATGGTGTACCGGTTTAGCGAAGGGGACGCCTCGATGGGGGACCTTCTGGGCGGCAAGGGAAGCAATCTCTGCGAGATGACGCGGCTGGGGCTGCCGGTCCCTCCGGGGTTTGTCATCACAACGCAGGTCTGCCGCGATTACCTAGCCGGGGACTATACGCTGCCCGAGGGGCTGGCGGCGACCGTCCGCGAACGCATTGTCGAGCTTGAGAAATCGATCGGGCACGATTTCGGCTCGGCCACGAACCCGCTGCTGGTGTCTGTGCGGTCGGGTGCGCGCATCTCGATGCCCGGGATGATGGACACCATCCTGAACCTGGGCATCAACGACGAGATCGTCGATGGACTGGGTGCGATGATGGGCGACCTCAGGCCGGCCTGGGACGCCTACCGCCGCTTCGTCCAGATCTACGCCGAAGTGGTGCAAGAGGTTGCGCCGGAACCTTTCGAGGAATGCCTGGCGGAGCACAAGGCACGAGCGGGTGTGGATCTGGATTTCCAGTTGACGGCCGAGCAACTACAGGCGGTAACCTCCGACTTCAAGGAGATTGCACGGGAGTCCGCCGGGGCACCCCCGCCCAATGACCCATGGGAGCAGCTTTTCGGCGCAGTGGAAGCGGTGTTCCGGAGCTGGAACAACCCCCGGGCCACCGTGTACCGCAACCAGTACGGCATCGACCACCACATGGGAACGGCCGTGACCATCATGGGCATGGTGTACGGGAACCTGGGCCCGACAAGCGGGACCGGAGTGCTGTTCACACGGGACCCGTCAAACGGGCGTCGCGAGGTGTACGGAGAGTTCCTGAGGAACGCGCAGGGCGAGGACGTGGTGGCCGGGGTACGCACTCCCGAGCCGCTGTCGGCGCTGGCCGGAGCGATGCCGGAGCGGTCGAAGGAACTGCTGACGCTGGCAAACAACCTGGAAAAGCATTACCGCGACGTGCAGGACGTGGAGTTCACCATCGAGCAGGGGCGGCTGTACCTGCTACAGACGCGAAACGCCAAGCGCACACCGCTATCGGCGGTGAAGACGGCGGTGGACATGGTGCGGGAGGGGATGATCAACCGTGAGGAGGCTCTGAAGCGGGTGGACGCCGAGGAAATCACGCGGCTGCTGGTGCCGCAGTTCGCCGCCGATATGTCGCCGAACGAACTGGACGAGAGACTGCTGACCACGGGAGCTGCGGCTTCGCCGGGGGCGGCGTCGGGCCGAGTGTGCTTCGACGCGGACGTTGCGGAAGACCTGGCCCGAAGAGGCGAGCAGGTCATCCTGGTGCGGCCGGAAACCAAGCCGGACGACATCCACGGCATCATCGCGTCGGCCGGGGTGGTCACCAGCCGCGGAGGAGTGACGAGCCACGCAGCAGTGGTGACGAGGGGGCTGGGGAAGCCTTGCATAGTCGGCTGCGAGGGGATGCAGGTCGACCTAGAACAGAGGGAGATGAATGGCAACGGGCTGACCGTCAAGGAAGGAGAGCGGGTCAGCATCGACGGAGCCCTGGGGCGGGTGTACACGGGGGAGCTGGCCACGGTGAACCCGAGACTGGAGGACCTGCCGGAAGCGAGCGAGTTGCTGCGCTGGGCGGACGAGACGCGCCGGCTGGGCGTGATGGCCAACGCCGATACGCCGGCCGACGCCAGGCAGGCAATCGTGATGGGCGCGGAGGGCATCGGATTGTGCCGTACGGAGCACATGTTCCTTGACCCGAACCGCCTACCCGCGGTCCGACAGATGCTGCTGAACTCGGAGGCGGCGGAAGAGTGGCGGCGGGAGCACGGAGACCTGCATGTCGATCCGCTGGCCAATCCGTTCATGAACCCGGAAGTGTCGGACATCCCGTCGGCAGTCGTCGACTTCTACAAGGCCCTGGACCGGGTGAAACTGCTGCAGACCAACGACTTCAGGGGAATACTGCGGGTGATGTCGCGCAAGCCGGTGATCATCCGGCTGCTGGACGCGCCGCTGCACGAGTTCCTGCCGCCGTACGAGGAATTGCTGACGGAAGTAGTGACGCTCAGAGCAACGAGAGCGGATGCGGTTCTGGTCTCGGAGAAAGAATCGTTCCTGCAGAGGGTGGAGTCGCTTCGTGAGACGAACCCGATGCTGGGGCATCGCGGTTGCCGGCTGGGGCTGTCGTTCCCGGACATCTACAGGATGCAGGTGGAGGCAATCATTACGGCCGGGGCACAACTGGTCCAAGAGGGCGTCGAGGTCCATCCGGAGATCATGATTCCGCTGACGGTGGACGTGGAAGAGATGCGGAGGCTGCGGGCCGACCTGACGCGGGTTGCCTCGTTAGTGCAGGAGCAGATGGACGTCGAGGTGCACTACAAATTCGGGACGATGGTGGAGACACCTAGGGCGGCTCTGACGGCGGGGGCAGTGGCAGAGGAGTCGGAGTTCTTCAGCTTCGGCACCAACGACCTGACGCAGATGACATACGGTTTCAGCCGGGACGACGCCGAGGGGAAGTTCCTGCGAAACTACATCAACGAGGGAGTGCTGCCAGCGGACCCCTTCGCCACCATCGACCGGGACGGCGTGGGCGAGCTGGTGCGAATGGCGGTGAAGGCGGGTCGCAAGGTGCGGCCGGACCTGGAGATAGGCATCTGCGGCGAGCACGGGGGCGACCCGTCGAGCGTGGCCTTCTGCCATGAGGCGGAATTGGACTACGTGAGCTGCTCGCCCTTCCGGGTGCCGGTGGCGCGGCTGGCAGCGGCGCAGGCGGCGTTGCGAGACAGCTAATCCCCAATGCCCGGAGTAACCGCTCTGATGAAGCGGACCGCAATGATCGTCGGAGTGCTGGCCGTTGTAGCGCTGGCACTCCTTATTGTTGCGTGTGGGTCTGATCCCACCCCCACCGTGCCTGCAGCACCCGAGGCCCCACAAACGGTAGCGCCTGCGACTCCCGTGCCAACGGCAACGACCCCTCCGCAACCGACGGCGCAGCCCACGCAGGGCCCAACCCGGGCCGCGCCCGCGACGACGGCGGCTCCGACACCGGCGCCAACTCCCGAGGAGCCGGGGGAAGCCGATCCCAGCGATGCTTACTTCGCGATAGACAGGGTGCTGGAAGTCAGTATCGAAATCGATCCCGACGACTGGGACACGCTACGGCATCAGACGCGGACGTTCGAGGAACTGATGGCGGAGATCGAGAAATACAACCTCTCCCAGCCCTTCGCCGACATTTACACATGGTTTCCCGCCACTGTGACTATTGACGGAGAGACTAATGCCGAAGTAGGAGTGCGCAAGAAGGGGTTCCTGGGATCCCAGAGCGACACCAAGCCGTCGCTGAAACTGCGGTACGACAAGTACGTGGATGGCCAGAGCCTGGGCGGCGTCATGGAACGGATGACCCTGAATAACAGCGTCCAGGACCCGTCGATGGTCAACACCTGCCTTGCGTACCAGGTTTTTGCCGCCGCCGGCAATCCCGCGCCGCGCTGCAATTTCGCCAACGTCACGGTGAACGGGATGGAACTGGGCCTGTACGTTCACGTGGAAGAACTGAAGAAACCGTTTCTGGCGCGGCACTTCGACAGCGCCGAGGGCAACCTGTATGAGGGGACGGTCAGCGACTTCACGTCGTCACATCGCGGCACGATGGAAAAGAAAACCAACGAAGACGAGGACGACTGGTCGGACGTAGATGCCATGGTGGCGGCGCTGCAGGACCCGTCGGATGCCGGGCTGGAGGCTCTGGGCGAATTGGTGGACCTCGACCGGTTCCTGACCTTCTGGGCAACGGAAGTGCTGGTTGGGCACTGGGACGGGTATGCAGGCGACCGCAACAACTATCACTTCTACCGGGAGCCGGATGGGAAGTTCGTGTTCATTCCGTGGGGGGTGGACGACGTATTCCACCTGAAGGACGACCCCAATCCCTTCGACCATGTTCTCGAGCCGCCGCCGTCGGTGCTCGCCCTCTCGGCCATCCCCAACCGGCTTTACAACCATCCTGAATGGCGGGCGAAGTACGTGGGGCGCTTGAAGGAATTACTGGACACCGACTGGAACGAGGACGCGCTGCTGGCAAGTGTGGATGCGATGGCTGCCATTCTGCAGGAACACGCCTTGCCGGAGGCAAAGGATGAGAGGGCCAGGGACACTGAACGGGTGCGGAAGTTCATCCTGAAACGGAAGGGAGAGATACTGGCAGACCTCACACCGGAGCCGCCCCACTGGCCGGAACCGGAAGAGGCAGGAGCGACCTCAAACGAGTTCAATCTCGAAGCTTTTGAGGTGCGCTTTGAGACCACCTGGGGGTCCCACGTAAGCGCCAATCCGCTCGCGGAAGGAAAGGTTTACGGGTTGAACGAAGACGGGGAGTGGGTCGCATCAGAGGGCGACGCCGGAGCCACCGCCGGCAGGGCCAGTCCTCAGGAGGAGACGGACATCGGTGTGAAGGATGCGGCGATGATCACCGTTATGGGGCTTTATCCTGACGGCACCATTCAGGGAGCCACTTTTTGGATGCCAGCTGACCGGATTGCCGCCGGAGTCGAATTGTCTATCGGCGTGGTCGCCGGGGTCGGCGGAGTTATCTGGCAGATACCCGCTGGCAAGTTCGAGCCCGAGGGGTTCGTTCCGGTCACCAGCGGCAGCATCGAACTGACCGAGGCCGACGCGGAGCCGGGCGCGGTCATCGCGGGACGTCTCTACGCAGGTTTCGAAGGCTCCACGGCTCAGGTGGGCGAAGGCGAAGCTGACGGAACGGAATCCGGCTCTCTGGAAGTAAGATTTGAGACCGCTTGGGGGACTAATCAGAGCGTCGACCCCTTCTCCGCGGGTGGCTCGGTTACCTATCTAGAACTCAGCGATATCGAGGAATCCGCCGAGGGTGTCGTTGCCATCGCCGGAAACGCTGGGCCGGATGAGCGGCTCCTACTGCCCGATGTGGCAGATGTAGCCTCTGTTGCCGTCTTCAGCCTGGAGGAAGACGGCTCCCTGACCGGTATGACCCTCGTGCTGCCCATATCCCAACTGACCGACGGCGCCACATTGGTTATGGGCGAGGACCATATCGCGGGCGGAATCTGGGCTATACCGCCGGGCGGCTCTGTGCCGGACTTCTTCCTGCCCTTCACCGCAGGCAAGCTGGAGTTGTCGGAAGCCGGGTCCAATGAGGGCGCGAAAATTTCCGGCAGTTTCACCGGCACCTTCGGCGGCGCTGTTCCCCCAACGAGTGCCATGGAACCGATTGCGGAGACGGCAAACACCTGGCTAGTCATCAACGAAGTCGCCGCAAAGGGCGACCCACTGGACTGGTTTGAGATTTACAACTCCACCGACCAGCACATATCCCTGGCTAACTTCTTCGTGGCCGACGACCTGACCGACGTCGGCAAGCGGGTAGCATTCCCGACGAATTTGACGATCGCGCCGGGCCAGTATGTGCAGGTCGAGGTGAATAGCGACAATTGGGCCGGGTTCAATCTGGGAGGCGGCGAGGAGTTGGGCATCTGGACCCTCGCCGGTAGCGAAAAGGAGGGCTGGAGCACTGACGGTGACTTGGTGGACAGCGTAGGCTGGGATGAGGGCGACTCGGGAGAGGGAGAGAGCTTCGCTCGAGTGCCGGATGTGAGCGGCGAGTTCCAGACGGTCGGCAACCCCACTCCGGGGGCGGCGAATTCGGATGGCAACTGAGGGCGAAGTAAGCCGGGAGATGTCAGCGAGAAACCGCTATAATCACCGCGTTCCCATTGCTGAGAAAGATCTAAGGAGCGAACCGTGGTAGCAACATCCGCAGAGGCACGTTCCCAGATTGTGGCGCTGGTGCGCGATTTCGTGCGCCGGGAGGTGGAACCGGTGGCCGCCGAACTGGACCGGGAAGACCGGGTGCCTCACGACCTGATTGACCAGATGAAGGATCTGGGACTATTCGGAATCACGGTGCCGGAAGAGTACGGAGGGCTGGGACTGGATTACACCACCTTTGCCAGCATCTTCGAGGAACTAAGCATGGGCCTGATGAGCCTCAGCGGGGCCATCGGGACGCATCACATCCTGACCTACGTGCTAACACACTACGGCACCGAGGAGCAGAAGGAGCGTTTCCTGCCCGACCTGGCCTCGGGGCGTAAGCGGGGCGGACTGGCGCTGACCGAACCGGGCGGCGGGACAGACGTGGCTAACCTGCAGACCACGGCCACCAAGGACGGCGAGGAATACATCGTCAACGGCTCCAAGATGTTTATCACCAACGGACGCTACGGCGATATGTTCTGCCTGCTGGCGCGCACCGACCGGGATATGGAGCCACGACACCGGGGGCTGAGCGCCTTCGTCATGGAGCGGGGCGAGCCGGGTTCGGGCTTCGAAGTGGGCCGCGACCTGGACAAGCTGGGGTACCGCGGCCTGGACACCGTGGAGTTGAACTTCAACAACTATGCCATCCCCGCCGACAACCTGATCGGGGAGCAGGAGGGTGTCGGATTCGGCCATGTGATGAGCGGGCTGGAGACGGGGCGAATCAACGTGGCGGCGCGTGCCGTGGGCGTAGCGCAGGCGGCGTTCAACGCAGCCATCCGGTACGCGCAGCAGCGTGAGTCCTTCGGCAAGCCGATCTCCGAGCACCAAGCCATACAGCTGAAGCTGGCTGACATGGCTACCAAGATACAGGCGTCCCGTCTACTGGTGTACGACGCCGCCACCAAGAAGGACGAAGGCGGACGCATCGACGTAGAATCGGGAATGGCCAAGCTGTTCGCCAGCGAGGTTTGCGGCGAAGTGACCATGGAGGCCATGCGGATCCACGGCGGTTACGGTTTCATCAAGGAGTCTCCGGTGGAAAGGTACTACCGGGACGCGCCTCTAATGATCATCGGTGAGGGAACAAACGAGGTCATGCGGCTGGTGATTGCGCGTCAGCTGCTGCGGAGGCCGGAGTACCAGATCTAAAGGGCATAAAGTAAAGGCTCTGAACAGCACAAAGGGGTGCAAGGATGAAGCCAGCGAAGTTCGACTACTATGCTCCAACGACCCGGGACGAGGCGCTGGAACTACTGGGGCAGCACGGGTACGACGCCAAGGTGCTGGCGGGTGGCCAGAGCCTGATGCCGATGATGAACCTGCGCCTGGCGCGACCGGCGGTGGTGGTGGACATCAACCGCGTGGACGGCCTCTCGGGGATCGCCAGCGACGGCGGAGGACTGACTATCGGGGCAATGACCCGGCAGCGACAGATAGAGCGGTCGTCCGAGGTAAGTGCGAGGTTTCCGGTAATCTCTGCGGCGATACCGCACATCGCACACTTCCAGATACGGAACCGCGGAACGATCGGCGGTAGCCTTGCACACTCGGATCCGGCAGCAGAGATTCCCGCGCTATGCGTAGCACTGGACTCCGAAATAACGGCGGCCAGCAGCAGTGGAGAGCGGACCATAGCGGCCGGAGACTTCGCGCAGGGGGTGCTCACAACGGCGCTGGAACCAGAGGAGCTTCTGACGCAGGTCCGGCTGCCAGCACTGGACGGGGATGGAGAATGGCGCTGGGGGTTCCGAGAAGTGTGTCGCCGGGACGGGGATTTCGCGCTGGTGGGAGCGATTGCCTTGCTGCGGGTAGGCGGCGGGGGAGTGTGCCAGGAAGCGCGTATCACGATGTTCGCGGTGGGCGACGGCCCGATGCGCATGTCCGAGGCCGAGGCCTCGCTGTTGGGAAAGGTCGTAGATGCCGATGCTCGGGCCGAGGCTGCTGTGCTGGTATCGGCGGCGGTAGATCCCGGATCGGACATACACGCCTCGGCCGAATACCGCAAAGAAGTGAGCGGAGTGATGGCGCGGAGGGCATTGGAAGACGCCTGTTCGGGCTGATCGATGTTCCGGGTTTCTTGACACGCTAGGGTAAGAGCCAGCAACACAGGATTCGAATACGCTAGCCCAGCATCGGCACAGGGGGATGACCCGAGATGACGCCACTGATCGACATCCAGATGACGGTAAACGGACGGGAGTACACAGGGAGGGTGGAGCCAAGGCTCACGCTGGCCGATTTCCTCCGCAACGAACTGGACCTGACGGGCACCCACCTGGGCTGTGAGCATGGCGTGTGCGGGGCCTGCACCATATTGGTGGACGGCGAGGCGGTGCGGTCGTGCCTTCTGCTGGCAGTGCAAGCGGACGGAGCGACGCTAATGACGGTGGAGGGGCTGGCCAACGGCGACGAGCTTCACCCGTTGCAGGCAGCGTTCCAGGAGAACCACGCGCTGCAGTGCGGGTTCTGCACACCCGGGTTCCTGATGACCGCCTACGCGTTCTTGCGGGACAACCCCAACCCGAATGAGGCGGAAGTGCGCAACGGCATCGGCGGCAACATCTGCCGGTGCACGGGATATGTGCCGATCGTGAAGGCGATCATGGATACAGGGACAGTGTAGGAGCCTCACTTTCCTGAACTACGACCTTCTTTACCTGAAGGCAGCTAATGACAACGACCGAGCAGAAGCTGATAACCGCCGAAGAGCTGCTGCCGCTTTCCCGGGGAGAAGGCAAGCGGAATCAAGCCTCCCAGCAACTCCAACCCTTAGATGGCAGCCTAGGCCCAGATGTGGCCGTGCTACGGTTCGCAATTGGCAATAGTCCCTGACCCGGACACCAGCACCGGCATCGCCTACAGGCCCAACGCCGAGCCGATCAGTTTCGGTGAAGATGATGTTTTGGACATCGAGAATCTGCAGCCGGGCTTCTCAACGCAGGTGTGGAGGCTGTTCCGAAGACGACGGTAGACCAACGTCCGATAGGAGCGCGCAATGGAAGGACACGAGCATGTAGTACGTCCAGAGCTGGCCCGCATGGTGCGAGGGCGAGGACGGTTCGTGGACGACGTCAAGCTGCCCGGGATGTGCTTCGCGGCCTTCGTGCGCAGCGATTATGCCCACGCCAACATCAAGGCGATCAACGTCGAAGAGGCGTTGAAGATACCGGGGGCAATCGGCGTCATCACGCCGGAGGAAGTGCTGCCGCACGTGAACCCGGTGCGACCGGCGGCGCCCGGTTCCAGTGAGTTCGCGCGTCCCTATGACCGGTTCCAGATGCCGCCGGGGAAGGTGACCTTTGTTGGCGATCCAGTCGTGGCGGTGGCAGCCGAGACTGCCCACGCGGCTCAGGACATGGCGGAAGCAGTTATCGTTGAGTACGAGCCGCTACCGGTGGTGGACGGGGTGGAGACGGCTCTCGCAGAGAGTGCGCCTGTCATTCACGCCGGCATGGAGGACAACATCGTCTTCTATCGCGAGTTCGGCGGCGGCGACGTGGAGCGAGCATTCCGGCAGGCGGATCTTACTCTGGATAAGACCTTCAACTTCCCGCGGCAGACTGCGGTCCCGATAGAGACTCGCGGAGTGGTTGCTCACTACGACCGGGGAGAAGAGCGGCTGTCGGTGTGGACGTCCTGCCGGTCGCCTCACCTGGTGCGAACCACCATCTCCAACGTGATGCGTTTGCCGCAGCACGCTGTGCGGGTGATATCGCAGGACGTGGGCGGCGAGTTCGGAATCAAAGGGGCGGCCTACCCGGAGAGCATCATACTGGGGTTCCTGTCGCGGAAGATTGACCGGCCGGTGAAGTGGGTCGAAGACCGAATGGAGAACCTGCTGGCCTGCGGACACGCTCACGAGATGGTGATTGAGGTGTCGGTGGCCGCGGCGAACAACGGGCGAATTCTGGGCATTGACGCGAAGGTGCTGGTGGACCAGGGAGCGCACACCCTAGGGCCCACCTCGGCGAGGCTCGAGCCGATGACAGCTGGGCAGTCAATTGTCGGGCCATACCGGATTGATAATTTTCGATGTAACTCCTACGGCGTCCTGACCAACAAGTGTCCCGGCGCCGCCTACAGGGGAGTTGGCACGGTGCAGGGCGTATTCGTCATCGAGCGGGTGATGGACATTATCGCGGCCAAGCTGGGGCTGGATCCGGCCGACGTTCGGATGAAGAACTTCATTCAGCCTGAAGACCAGCCATTCAACACTTCGGCGGGCCGGCTGTATGACAGCGGAGACTATCCCGAAACGCTGGCGAAGCTGCTGGAAGTTTCGGAGTACGAGAAGATGAGGGCGGCGCAGGCAGAGGCACGGGAGAGGGGCGAACTGGCCGGCATAGGCATCTGCTGCTTCGTGGAGCACTCCAGCACCGGCTCGCAGGACTACCACAAGAGGGGCGTTTACGGGCTTCCCGCCTTCGATTCTGCCACGGTGAAGGTGGATGCGGGCGGCAACATAATGGTGGCGGTGAGCGCCAAATCCACAGGGCAGAGCCACGACAGCGTCTTCGCCCTGCTGGTGGCGCGCGAGCTTGGGGTTCCCTATGAAACGGTGAAGATCCTTGGAGGGAGACACCGACGCGGTGCCCTTCGGGTCGGGTACGGGAGTCAGCCGCAGCGCCGTGAGCACGGGCGGCGCCATCCGGCTGGCGGTGCGCGACGTGAAGAACAAGGCGACCGAGATCGCCCGTTTCTTCATGGAGGGGGAAGCGGGAGAGCTGGAGATTTCAGAGGGGAAGATATACGCCATCGGGGACCCGTCCCGCAGCGTCGCGTTCGCCGCAGTAGCCGCCGCGGCCCACGACGCATCGCGGATCGTCTCGCTGCCGAAAAGCATCGAGCGGGGGTTGCAGGCAACACGCACTTTCGACCCGCCACACCAGACCTTCGGCCACGGCGCGCACATGGCCTTTGTCCGCGTCGATCGGGAGACGGGGATGGTGAAGGTGGAGGACTACGTGTGCGTGGAGGACTGCGGCACCATCATCGACCACGTCATCGTCGACGGACAGGTGGTGGGCGCCGTGGGATTAGGCATCGGCAACGCGCTGCACGAGGAGCCGGTGTACGACGGAGACGGCCAATTGCTGACCGGCACGTTCATGGACTACCTGGTGCCGACTGCCCCGGACATACCGGACATCCATACCACGCACACGGAGACGCCTTCACCCTTCACGGAAGGCGGGGTGAAAGGCGTAGGGGAGGCGGGGACCGTTGGGGCATACACCGCCGTGGCGAACGCGGTGGCCGATGCGTTGCTGCCGCTGGGAGTGGAGGTGACACATCCACCGGTGGGGCCGCAGCGAGTGTGGGGGCTGATCAAGGGCGCGGAAGCCTAGAAAGTCGTCCGGGCAGGAAATCGTGATGGTAAGTTCGTCTGCCGTAACCGAGAGCGGCGGGTTCAGGTATATCGGCAAGCCCATCAGGAGGAAAGAGGACCGGCGGTTTCTCACCGGGCGTGGGCAATTCGTGGACGACGTGAAGCTGCCGAATGCGCTGCACGCCGCCATCCTGCGCAGTCCTCACGCCCACGCCAGCATCGTCTCCATCGACACCGCGCCGGCCCGGGAGATGCTTGGCGTGGTGGATGTCCTGACCTTCCAGGACATAGCGGCGATGGTAGAGCCGCGACCCATCCCGGTTCGGCTTAGAGCGTACAGCGATCTGCTGCGGTTCCTGCAGTACCCACTGGCCCAGGGAAAGGTGCGGTACGTTGGCGATCCGGTGGCGATAGTGCTGGCAGAAAGCCGGTACCTTGCGGAGGATGCTGTCGAGGCGGTGCAGGTTGAGTACGAACCAATGCCTGCCTTGGTGGACGTGAAGGAGTCAGTGAAGGGCGAGACGCTAATTCACGAGGCTCAGGGAACCAACATCGCCTTCGAGTTCTCGTCGTCAATCGGTGATCCCGACGCTGCTTTCCGTGACGCAGAGTACGTGCGGAAGGAGGAGTTCCGCTGCCACCGGCACACTGCCAACCCCATGGAAACCCGGGGTCTTGCGGCGTCTTATGACGCGGGACGGGAGCAGCTGACGGTCTGGGGCGAGACGAAGGTGCCGCACTACAACCGAGGTGTGCTGTCATCGCTGCTGCAGATGCCTGAGCACCGCATCCACTTCGTGGAGCCGGATGTGGGCGGCGGGTTCGGAGTACGCGGGGAATTCTATCCCGAGAATTTCCTGGTGCCTTTCGCGGCGATCAAGACGGGGCGACCGGTGAAGTGGACCGAAGACCGGGCCGAGCATCTAATCGCGGCCAACCACTCGCGGGAGCACGTTTGCGAACTGGAGGTAGCAGCGCGAAGGGACGGCACGATACTAGGGATGCGGGCACGGGTGCTGGGTGCGCTGGGCGGGTACGTACGGACACACGGGGCGTCGGTGCCGACCTCAACGACGGCGCTGATGACAGGTCCATACAACATCCCCAACTACGGGTGGGACGTGAAGTGCGTGCTGACCAACAAAGTGGGAATGGGGACGTTCAGCGCACCGGGGCGGTATGAGTCGTGCTTCTTCCGTGAGCGGATGTTCGACATGGTTGCCGCCGACCTGGGCCTGGACCCCACAGAGTTCCGGCAGAAGAACCTCATCCCGCCTTCGATGATGCCGTACGAGGTGGGAAGGACCCGTCCGGAAACCTATTCCATAATCTATGACAGCGGGGACTACCCCGAGTTGCTGCGGCAGGCGCTGGAGGGAATCGAGTACGAGTCGCTGAAGCCGGACATGGGACGTGAAGTGGATGGCAAGTACCACGGCGTGGGGACGGCGTGCTTCGTGAAGAGCACGGGCACCGGGGACCCGGGCGAAGGGGCGCGAATCGTCATCACCAACGCGGGGGGACCGCACCAAGGGCCGCTGCCGGGCGAGCGAGGAATGCAAACGTACCCAGGTTGGGGAGACGAAAGCGAACCGGCGCGGGCGGAGGTCGCCGTCTACCTGGGCATCGCCACGATGGGACAGGGGCACGAGACCATCTTCGCGCAGATCTGCGCCGACGGGCTGGGAGTGCCACTGGAAAGCGTGACGGTGTACCACGGCAGCACTGACCTGACGCCCTTCGGCGGGGGCACATACGCCAGCCGCGGCACGACGCTGGCGGGCAACGCGGTGTATGGGGCGGCGCAGAAGCTGCGGGACAGGGTGCTGGCGGTGGCGGCGGCGTATATGGACATCGACCCGTCGGAACTGGAGCTGGCTAACTGGATGGTACAGCGCAAGGGGGGCGCACTGGAATCGGACCTGACGCTCACGCTGGCGGAGGTGCTTCGGCTGGCAGCCCCGGCGAGCCGTTATAACCTGGGCGAGGCGGGACTGGAGGTGAACCACTACTTCCAGTCGCCACAGGAGCTGTATCCGTGTGGGGCCCACGCGGTGCATGTGGCGGTCGACCCGGAGACGGGCGAGATCGACATTCTGCGCTATGTCATTGCAGAGGACGTAGGGCACGTCATCAACCCGCTGCTGCTGAACGGGCAAATCATCGGAGCGGCGGCGCAAGGCGTGGGGGCGACACTGCTGGAGGAACTGGTTTACGACGATCAGGGACAGCCGCTGGCCGGAACGCTGATGGACTATCTGCTGCCGACGGCCACGGACATACCGGACTTCGAAACGAGGGTGCTGGACCTGGCTCCCTCGCCGCTGAATCCGCTGGGCGTGAAGGGCGGCGGCGAGATCGGCATCGTAGCGACGGGAGCGGCGCTGGCCAACGCGGTCTCGAGCGCCCTGGCCCCATTTGGGGTTCAGGTGCGCGGGCTGCCGCTCAGTCCCGACCGTGTGCGGCGCCTGGTGCGAGAGGCGGAGGAGGCTAGCGCCCGAGTCGGCTCGCCATAACTCTGGGATGTGATTCCCTGCCAGGTTCAGGAAATTGTCCGGGCAGGGGTAGCGGCCGGCGGGTTAAGTCGAAGAACGTAGAAGGGGCGGGATTGAAACCCGCCCCTTCTGCTTCTCGCTGGTTGTCTGAAGGGATTAGCGGCCCTGCCAGTTGGGCTTGCGCTTTTCGGCGAAGGCGCGGGGGCCTTCCTGGCTGTCTTCGGTGGTGAGGAGCTGGTCGTACATGTGATAGGTGAGGGATGAGATGTCTTGCGTGGACATGTTGAGGCCGCGGTAGGCGAGCTCCTTGAAATACTGGACGGCCAAGGGGGCGTTCTCGGCAATCTGCAGGGCGAGGGCCATGGCCTCTTCCATCAGATCCTCGGCCGGGACTACCTTGTTGAGGAAGCCGATGTCGTAAGCGCGCTGGGCGGTGATTGGCGCGGCGGTGAAGACGAGTTCTAGCACCGCAGACAGGGGAATCATCTTTGGCAGTATGGTGCCGAAGGGGGGCAGGAGGCTCCACTTTGTCTCGGTGATGCCAAGCCTCGCGTCGTCGGAGGCAAGGCGGAGGTCGCACATCTGGGCGATGGACCAGCCACCGGCCAGGGCGAAGCCGTTGACGGCGGCGATCATGGGTTTCCAGGTCTGCGGCCACATGTAGGGCCTGTCAGGACTCATGCTGTGGGAGGCGCGGGCCTGAACGCCTTCGGCGTTGTCCTCGGCGCGCTCCTTAAGGTCGCGGCCGGCGCAGAAGGCCCGCCCAGCGCCGGTGACGATGGCGACAAAGGCCTGGGGGTCGCTGTCGAACTCGGTGATGGCGTCGGCAAGCTCGCCACGGAGTTGTCGGTTGATGGCGTTCAGGTTGTCCGGGCGGTTGAGGGTGATGACTACGATGTTATCCCGCTTTTCGTAAAGGACTGTTTCAGCCAAATCGGTATGCTCCCTAGATAAGACTGTTGTTACTACGATCGCGAAGGGTACGGGCTGGGGATGGACGACATACTCAGGTCATGCTCGACGTAGTGGCCGAGGAAGGTGCCGCCAACGACATGGAGGTGACCGTGGCTCTGGCTCTGAAGGCCATCCCGTCCGAAGTTGGAGAGGATGCGGAACCCGTTGGGGGCGTACATAGCGCCCATGTCTACCATCAACCGGCCCAGCCGGGGCAACAACCCGCTGTCCCACATACCAATCTGCGATAGGTGCTCCTTGGGCATTACCAGAAGCATGAGTGGCACCCAGTCCAGCCTGTTTACGATGACGATAATGTCATTGTCCACATAGCGAACCCTGGCGGGTGACTTGCCAGCGACTATCTGGCAAAAGACACAGTTGGGATCGGTTCTCAAGGGCTCGTATCCGCAGAGGTAATCCGGCGATTTTGCGATGTGAATATAGTCGGGGGCAATGAGGTTGTCAACGCGAATGGCGGCTAGACTACCTTGGCTGGAGAGGCGGAATGTGACGGGCCTGCCCTTGAAGCAGGGCAATCGCGTCTTATGACTCAGCCCACAAATCGGGCCCGATTGGCGGTGCAGGTAGTGGTGGCAGTGCCTCCTTCGGTTCTGGGTGCGAGGTGAGACGGGGGTTTGGATTCCCGCCTGCGCGGGAAAGACGGGGTACGCGGCCTCCGGCGGGGGTACGCGGCCTCCGGCGTTTGAGACGGGATTGCCCTGGTGGTCAGTCCCGGGGGCGGGCGTCCCAGTGCAGGGCGGCGCGGACGAGGCCGGCGTTGGAGGCCCGAGGCAGCAGGGATTCGAGGAATCCGCGGGGCTCGGGGCAGCGGTTTTCGTCGACGCAGTGGCGTATGTATCTCTGAAAGTCGATGAAGGCAGCGTTGCGAATACCGGCTTCACGCACCTTCGCGACCGCCTGGAAGGGGTCGGGCAGGGGTTTGCCGTCGGCGTGGTCGGTGGTCCAATCCTGGCAGAGGCGCTCGGCGACGCGGCGGGCGCGGACTACGGAGAGGGCGAGGGCAAAACGACGCTGGAGGGTTCTGACGCGGCTCCTTATCTGAGCGAGGGTCATTGAGCATCTCCTCAAGGGCCCGGGCGGCCCATAAATCTTGAAATTCCGAGCAAATCGGAGCGTTTCCGTTCATTGCAGCTTTGGGGTGGCCGGTGGAGTGGCGGTGGTTCGAAGGGCCTCAGCCTTGTCTCAGTCAGGATTTTCACAATGGCCAGCCAGCCAGGACGGGCATTTACGGCAGCTATTTCACCCTCACGACGGCGATGTCTCCCGCGGGAAAATATCCTGTTCTCTATCAGCACACATATTCTTATATATATGCTACACACGTCCTGCAGGAGTCGGCAAGGGGCAAGTGTCATCAATTCAGGAGTGAGGGTGGCTACTTCACTTCGGTTCTGGGTGCGGGCGTAGACGGGGGTTTGGATTCCCGCCTGCGCGGGGATGACGGATTGCGGGGATGACGGATTACAAAGCCCCCGGCATTTAAGACGCGATTGCCTTGGCCTTGACGTGGCTGGAAACCCTAACGCGGCAGAAGCGGTTATACTGATGCCGCGATTTGCCCGCGGAAAGGCATGCCGCGCCTGGAGCGAGCAGGCGAGCCTGGAGGAGAAACAGATCGATGCACTGTGGAGTGATGGTTACCGGGTATAACCAAGGCGACTGGCCCCGCCTGATGGCGGAAGACTACGACCGCCCACCGGCGATAACGGACGCCAGCAATATGGACGACACCCTCTACATGGGAGAACTGGTCGAACCGCTGGGGTTCGATTCGATATGGGCAACCGAACACTACGGTTCTGCCTATTCAATGCAGCCCAACCCTCTGCAGTACCTAGCGTACTGGGCAGGCAGAACAAGTCGTGTTGATGTGGGTACCGCGGTCATCGTCGCTCCGTGGTGGAACCCAGTCAGACTGGCGTCCGAGATTTCCATGCTGGACATCCTGCTGAAAGGCAGGCAGTTGCACCTCGGAATCGGCCGCGGAATCGCGCCGCACGAGTATGCTTCATTGGGCTACCCGATCGACCAATCACACAAGTACTTCTACGATGTGATCAACGCCATCAAGGCCGCGGACGGTGCGGAACGGTTCGATTTCAAGGGGGACGTCTACGACATTCCGCCGACCACCATCCGGCCCCAGGCCCGGCACAAGGGTGAGCTTACGAAGGACATCAAGGTAGCGTTCACCACAGAGGCATCGGCGAGAATGGCTGCCGAAAACGGTCTCGGACAGATGTTTGTGGCCGGAGACGACGTCAACGAAATGACGGACAAGGTGCGGCGGTTCAATGCGATCAGGAGGGAACTAGGCCTGCCTCCCGACCAGCCTACGACGTTGCTTTGGATGTACTGCGCCGAGACCGCAGAGGAGGCCGAAGAGGGCTGGACGTATTTCCACAACCAACTCACCGCGGCGCAGCACCACTACTTCGAGTGGAACAACCCGGGCTATGAAGGCATACAGGGTTACGAGGAATACCTGATACGCCAGACAGCCGACGTCGGTACGGCGGACGCCAGTTTCGCCATGAGGCGCGCCACGCAACCCATTGGCACCCCGGACGAGATCATCGAAAAGATCAGGGCGCTGCAGTGGACCATCAGCCTGGAAAAGCTGGTAGTCCACATGTTTTACGGAGGGATGCCGAGGGAAAAGGCCGAAAAGAGCCTCAGACTCTTCGCCGAAAAGGTCCTTCCGGAAGTGCAGGCCATGCCTACTCCGATCAATTCCAAGTCCTTGGGGTGACCCACCTACTGAGAAACCGGCCCGGTAATGGGCTGAACGAATCGCCGGGGAGATTCACGGGGTTCCGGCCGCAGCTTCCAGATTCGTTTTCCGGCTTTTCGGGTTGTGGTATTATTTGCGGCGGAGGTCGCAATGTTCGGTTTGGGCGTATTGACGGTCAGCACATCGGGAGCGCAGGGCAGCCGCGAGGACACCAGCGGAGAAGCCATCCGCGAGATACTGTCGTCGGACGGCTTTGAGGTGGTGCGATCCGAGATAGTGGCGGACGACCATGCGACGATTGCAGAGAAATTGTCGGAGTGGGCTGACGCTTCTGACGTGAACCTGATTGTTACCACGGGGGGCACCGGTCTGGGGAGACACGACGTGACGCCGGAGGCTTGCCTGTCGATCCTGGACAAGGAAGTGCCGGGAATTGCCGAGGCGATGCGGGCCAAGACGCTGGAGTTCACACCGATGGCGATGATCAGCCGTTCGGTGGCGGGC
Source organism: Dehalococcoidia bacterium (assembly GCA_965261355.1). GTDB lineage: Bacteria > Chloroflexota > Dehalococcoidia > Lucifugimonadales > UBA3495 > VXOI01. The sequence continues at coordinate 53,310 of CBDHDK010000002.1, forward strand.
ATCCGGAGCAACACGCTGATCATCACGCTACCGGGCAGCACCAAGGGCGTGCGCGAGTGCCTGGAGGTGGTGCAGCCGGTCCTCCACCACTCAATAGAACTACTGCAACGGGAAACGGTGAGCGAGCATCCTGTCTGAGTGATTCGGCTCTGAACGGGGAATAGGCTAGCTGCGTCAACACTTTGAATTCGGGTTAGGGAGCATGAGCGAAGGTTCCGGCAACGAGAACGTGGTCTATTGGCCCAGGGTCAAAGAACTATTGGATGGCATCATGGCGAAATGGATTGAACGCTGGGGGCGAGAACCGTTGCCCGGCATCCACGCTTACTACTGGGAAACACCGGAGGAGCTGCAAAAATCCGTGCTCTCGGGCATACGGGCAATTGAGCCGGGCGTACCCGGAAAGGACACGCAGCTAGTCCGCTCGCTGGCGCGCAGCGTGGGCACCTCGGGCAGAATGCCACTGCGCGGCCCGTTCATGCCCCGAGCTGAGGTCGAGGAAATCATCGCCTGGATCGACAACGGAATGCCAAAGGGGCCTGACTGCTAGGGGCCAAGAGGGTGTGCCACCCTCTCACATACAGCAGTCGCGGCACGTAAAAGAAAGGGGCGCACGGTTGTGCGCCCCTTAGTCGTTGCGAGAGCAACAAGCGGTCTAGCGAAGGACGGGTTCGTCTTCCTTTACGTAGACCTGGATGCGGCCACGGGTGTGGTCGATGATGGCCACGCGGCCTTGATCGTCAATCCGCACACCGCAGGGGTGGGCGAAGCGCTGCTCGTAGGTGGGGTCGTTGACGTAGGCGATGTTCCGCTGCCGAATCATGTCGGGGTTGGAATTCAGCTTGTCCTTGCCCCACTTGGAGAGGGCGGCGTCGCCGCGGAACATAGTGACGAAGCGACCGTCGGGAGCGAAGACCTGCACCCGGTTGTTCATCCAGTCGGCAACATAGATGTCGCCGTCGGCGTCAACGGCTACGCCGTTGGGCCGGTTGAACTGGCCGACGCCATCGCCGGTGGATCCAATGGACTGCTGCCACTCACCGTCGTGGCTAAAGACCTGGACACGGTCGTTTCGCCAGTCAGCGATGTAGATGTTGTCGTTGCTGTCGAGGCTAATGCCCCACGGCAAGTTGAACTGGCCAGGGCCGCTGCCCTCGGAGCCAAAACTGCTGATGAACTGGCCGCTGAGAGCGAACTTTTGGACCCGGTTGTTCTTGCTGTCGACAACGATCATGTGGCCGTGGGAGTCGATGGCGATGCCGGACGGGCCGTTAAGCTCACCCTCGCCGGAGCCAGCGGTTCCCCACTTGCTGATGTAGTCGCCATCGGCCGTGAACTTGGAGATGCGGTTCAGCCACTCGTCGGCGACGTAAACGTTGCCGTCTGCGTCCAAGGCCACAGAGGTGGGCCAGACGAACTGGCCATCGCCCTCGCCGTACTCGCCGAAGGCCGAGATGTATTCCTCGTCCAGAGTGCACACGGTCATGTGCACGCCGTCCGGGCGGTTTTCGTAGGAGCGGTTTACGACATAGACCGAGCCGTCGGAAGAGATTGCCATGTCCACCGGGTTACGGAAGCCGGTGCCGGCAAATTCGTTCCGGCCGACGGCGTGGCTATGGTAAAATGTCCGGTCTTTCAGACCGAAAAAATGTGTCGCCATATCCTTACCTCGTCGTACTTTGTGCGTGGGAAGGCATCATCGGACACCTTCCCGTTAAGAGTCAATGGCCGGAAGTGGTCTAGGTGTTGAAGAACTTGACCCGCTCGAAGTTGCCGTTGACGATGGGGTTGGCCTCAAGACCGAACCAGTCTTCGAGGATCGTCGAGTAGACGGAGCGGTAGTCAAGGTTGAAGGCCAGGTTGCCGCCCTCTTCCTGATCTGCGGGAGCCATGGACGGGTACATACCGTAGACGCCGCCCTTGACGTGCTCGCCGACGGCGAAAGCGACGCTGGCTGCGCCGTGGTCGGTGCCGGAGCCGTTGTCGTTGACGCGGCGACCGAACTCACTAAACAGCAACAGGGTTACGTTGTCGCTGGCGTCGTGGTCGCGCAGGTCGGTGAAGAAGGTGTCGACGGTGTTGGAAACGTCGGTCCACAAGGCGGCGTTGGCCTGCGCCTGGTTGGCGTGGGAGTCAAAGCCGTTGTAGGGCGACGTGGTGTACAGGACGCGGGTGCCAAAGTTGGCCAAGTGGGTCTGGGCGATGTTCTTCATGTAGCCGCCAATGACGGTATTGGAGTACTCGACATTGGAGGTGTACTGGTTCGGCGCGGTGGCCAGGATGTCGGCGCCCTTCAAAGCGTCGATACCGGTGGAGTGGATGTAGTCCATGACCGGGCCGGTGCCGATTGCCGGGGAGTACATGCGGCCGAAGACGTCCAGGGCCTCATTGCGCTGGTCTTCGCCGTCTATGCCGGTCAGCAGGCCGTAGGTCTCGAGGTTGCCGACGGAGGCAACGGGCACGCCTTCCATCACCAGGGCACGCGGGAGGCCGCGGCCGAAGTTAACGGAGGTCAGCACGTTCTCGGAGTTGGGGTCCATCAGCTTGGCGGCGCGGCCCAGCCAGCCCTCGGTACCGATGATTTCGGGCTCGCAGGTGTGCCAGATGTCCATGCTGCGGAAGTGGGAGTAGCTGGGGGTCGGGTAGCCGATGCCCACGAATACGGCCAACTGCCCGGCTTCCCAGAACTTCATCAGGGGAGCCATGGTCGGGTGGAAGCCCAAGTCGTCGTTGATGGGCAGAATCTGGTCTTCCGGCACACCGATGGTGGGGCGGAAGTCCCGGTAGTAGCCGTTGTTGCGGGGGATGACAGTGTTCAAGCCGTCGTTCCCGCCCGACAGGGAGAGGACTGCCAGGACAGGGTCTTTCGCGGTCGATACCATTTGTCGCTCCTTGCTAGCATTGTGATTTGCGTTTTGCTATTGCCTTGACTGGCTGTCCAACCGTGTGTCATGGGACACACGGTTGGATACTTTGGAACCGAGATTACTCGAATTGGAACTCGGCGGTGGAGACGATCATCTGGAACATCTCGCCAGTGCGCCGGGTGAAAGTGGCACGCTCATCGTCGCTGCCGTGGCTGAGATTGCCCTCCTGGGAAGCGTGGGCCACTAACTGAGCGTGGGTGTCGGCAGTGACCTGCACCGGGCCGGTCATGTCCAGACAGCCGTCCACGAACTGCTCGGGGCTCAGGGTAGCGCCGCGAGCCATCAGGCGATCCACCAAGCCACGAACGCCCTCGAGAGCGGTGTTGCCGAGCAGTTCGGCGGCGAAGTTGATGCGCTCTACCAGGGTGCCGCTGTCGATCCATTCGCGGCCGGTGTGCCAGCCTTCCACCGTGGGTGGGTTCATGAGGTCCTGGCCCATGTACTTGGGCTCCTGGGACAACTCGAACAGGCCGGGCTTGATATCCTTGTGCTCACCGACCATGCGGATCAGGCTGATAACCATCTCGGCCGGGTTCTTCACCTTCTGGTAGCGAACCGACTCGTCCTTGAAGAAGTCGGAGGTGAACAGGGCCTCGAGCATGGCCTTGATGGAGTGACCGGAGTCGAAGTAGACCTTCTCGAGGGTCTCTATGGCTTCGATGTCCCGCGGCGGGGTCAGCCGCCAAGCGGGGATCTGCGGCTCGTCAGCCACGAAGTAGTTGTACAAGTGGCGGGCGAGGAAGCGGGCCGTTCCGGGCTGCTCGCAGATGATGCGAATGATGTCGTCGCCGTTCCAAGAACCGGTCTCGCCCAGGAAGGTCTTTTCGCTGTTGTCGTGGTCGGCGGGGTCGAAGCGGAAGACCCAGGGGCTGCGGCCGTGGGGGAAGGGCGGGTATGAAGGGGCCACGTTCCAGCCGGTGAAGGCGCGGGCGCAAACCTTGACGTCATCCTCGCTATAGTTGAAGGCGCCGTCCTTGCCAACGCCGAGGGAGAAGAGCTCGAGGAGCTCACGACCATAGTTCTCGTTCAGGTTGGCCTTATGGGACTCGGTGTTGTCCAGGTAGTACATCATGCCGGGGTTTTCGGACAGCCTAAGAAGCAGGTCGTCGAAGCGACCCATGCCGTGCTCCCGGAACATGTTGACCATGATGCCCATTTCCTGGCCGGAGTCGATCTTGCTGTGGCCGGCGCAGAAGATCATGTGCCAGAAGAGGGCGACCTTTTCCTGGAGCTGGTTGGGGTTGTTGATCATCTTGTATACCCAGAGCTGGGTATTGACCTCAATAGCGCCCGGTTCGTGATAAGACGGGTTGTAGCGCATAAGGAGATCATCGTCGACGCCGCCACTTGGGTTGAGCAACTCCCGGACCACGTTGTCGTAGCCCTGCGCTGCCTTGGATTCGATCTCATCCCGGCTCGCCCCGAAACCGGCGCGGCGCATCAGGTGAGCTACCAATGCAATGTCCTGGTCAGCCATATGCTCCTCCTTTTTATAGCCTTTTCCCTTTGTTTCCCAAGGATTATACCCTTTGTCGACGCCCTTTGGATATTGCCGGTTACATAAATAGCCACCCCGCCCGCAGCGGACCGCCGGTCGGGGGTCGCCATCCTTATGTAACATTCATTACAAGAAAGAAATATATGGCAATGAGACGGAGGTGTCAACAGTTTTTCCACCGAACCTGCCCTCACGCCCCGGCTTAACCCGAATCCACCGATGGGAGGCGTGAAAGCTGGGCAAATTGGTATGAGGGAGCCTACAAGGGAGAGAGCCTTGGCTCCATTGGGACCGATGTGACACGGCAGAGGGTTTTCAGTAGCCGCCCCGGGCCTGGAAAGCGGTCTATGGAGGCTGGGAATCGCCGGATAGTGAGATCGGACGCAGCGGAATGCACTCGCGGACCGGGCGGACGCGAGTTTGGAGGCCTTGGGTCGGTTGCGGATAGCGCCGTCAGGCTGGGAGTGGGATGGCTCGCAGTCGGGCCAGGGCGAGAGTGGCCTGCTCAGCCCAGGGCCAGCCCCGGGGAAGATGCAAAGTGAGTCTGCGCGCCGAGCGGGTGAGCCGTCCCACCAGACCGAAGAACCGTCGCCGGAGGGTCTTGGTGGTCACGATCTGCTCGCCCAGACCAATTCGCGCCGTCCAGCGGGCCAGGTTATGGGCCATCACCTGCACCGCCAACCAGGCGGCGTTGGCGGCGAAGCGGCCCGAGGGAAGATGGTTCAGGCCGACGCCGTACTTCAGGTCTCGGATGGCATTCTCGATCTCGGCGTGGCGGCGATGGTCAGCCTCCAGTTCGAGCGTCTCCCCGTCCCGGTCGGTGATGAAGCCGTGATAGCTGTAGCTGGCGAACAGGGCCAGTTGGGAACCGGGCGTGGGCTTCACCCGCCGGACGATGAGCCGCACCGGCGCGGCGCCGGCCTCACTCTCAAAGGGAGTGTAGGTGGTCTCGGCCACATCGGCGGCGCCGTCCATCCAGTATGGGATGGGCGTCCAATCCGTCTCGGGTATGGCCTCGATGAGATTGCGCAGGCTTTTGTGCTGGCGGATGGTGATGGAGTAGCGGACATCCATCTTGCGGCAGACGGCGACGATGGCGTGGGCATAGAAGCCGCTGTCGGCCCGCACCGTGAGTCGGCCCCTGGCGCCGGCGTAGCGCACCCGTCCCACCGTCTCGCGCAGGAAGTGGGCGGCACCCCGGGCGGTGTTGGCCCGGCCCTCGCGCAGCCGGGACATCAGCACGTCGCCGGTGCCAGAGGCCACGGCCAGCAGCGGGTGATAGCCTCGCTTGCCGGTATAGCCGTGGTGGCGTGCGCCCTCCTTGGCCAGACCGTAGGTCTCGCAGATGGTGGAGTCCAGGTCGATGGTCAGCGGCCCGTCGCCGGGTCCGGCACCGGCGGCCCAGGCCCGTGCCAGCAGCTCCCGGCTCACCCGGTCCAGCTGACGGACATGGCCCCATCGGAAGCTGCGCAGGAAGGTGCCCAGGGTGGAGGGCGCTTTGACCATGCACCCCAGCACCGAGTAGGTCCGCCCCGCACGCAGCGCATCGGCGTCGTCAATGCAGTCGCCGCCCGCCAGCGCCGAGGCCACCAGCGTCAGCATCTTGTCTCCCGCGTTCGCCCGCCCCGGCGCATCCCCGAGGTCGAGGTGACGGTCAACGAGTTCACGCAGGCCCACGTGCTGGGCCAGGGTGGCCGGCAGGAGCAGCCCGGCATTGTTGACCAGGCGGTGGTCGTCGAAGGCTATTTGGATGCGGTCGGGGTGCTCAAGTGGTAGCATCTGTTGGGTGCTCCTTGTTTCTGGTCGGTTTCCTTTCTCGAAAACCATTATCCCAGATTCAGAGGAGCACCTTCTTGCCGCTTCAGTTCGCCAACCTGACGCCCACTATCGGTGGATTCGGGCTTAACCTCAGCCGCGATCTACCATTTCTTGACAACTGAAATTCGAGAGAGCAACACGGGCAAACAGAAGGCAAGATATGACACGCATTTGCTTGACATAGTTTTAGACGCTTGCTAGGATTCAATGCTATACATCGGCATCCGATGTTGAGCCGTCAGCCACGGCTTCCGGCTCCCTGAGCGGCCGAGCCAGCGTATTATATGGCAAGCAGGCGGGATAGGCGCAAACGATGGCATCGGACTCAACCTACGTTCCCACGACTGATGCTCGTTCCGTTCCCGGGCTCCCGGGAATGTTCGCTCGCTACAAAGACCTTATAGAGGAAGCGTTGGGACGCGCCGTGCCAGAAACCACTGGCGACGACTTAAACCTGCTCCTTAACTACCATCTGGGCTGGGTTGACCGACACGGTAAGCGGGCCGCCTCGGCATCTTCACAAGGAAAGGCCCTTCGCCCCACACTCTGCATGTTCGCCTGCGAGGCACTTACTCCCGACCACACCCGAGCCACGCCAGCCGCCGCGGCCTTGGAACTCATCCACAACTTTTCGCTGCTGCATGACGACATCCAGGACCAGGACCTGGAACGGCGGCACCAGCCCACCGCGTGGAGCGTTTGGGGAATACCAAAGGCCCTGGTAGCAGGGGATGCGATGCAGTCGACGGGAGATGCGGTCCTGCTCAGGGTTCCAGATGAGGGAGTTCCTGAAGAGGTTGCGCTCAGGGTTTCGGCGATCCTGACCGGTGGCTACCTTGAAATGATAGAAGGGCAGTGCCTGGACCTAGAATTCGAAGGGCGCACGGATATCACAATAGATGAGTACCTGCACATGATCGCCTGCAAGACCGGAGCACTCATTCGCTGCGGTCTCGAGGCAGGGGCGCTGTTGGCGGACGGGGACGAAGATACAGTGCGGGCCTTCGCCCGGTTCGGAGAGGGACTGGGACGCGCTTTCCAAATCCGGGACGATTACCTTGGCATCTGGGGGGACGAGGCCACGCTGGGCAAGGCGACGGGAAATGACATACGACGGCGCAAGAAATCGTACCCTGTGGTTTTCGCCCTAGAGAAGGCGGAGGGCGGTGCGCTGAAAGATCTGCAGCGAATCTATTCGCAGACTGAACTGGAAGATGACGACGTGCAGCGGGTCCTGACAATACTGGACCAGGTGGGAGCTCGAGAAAGCGCCCAGTACCTCACACATTCGGCGGCCAATCATGCCCTGGGAGCGCTGGAGCCCATCTCGCTTCCGGTCTGGGCTCGAACCGAGGCAGAGGAACTCGTGGATTTCCTGGCCAGGCGGGAATACTAGGAATGGTGGAAATTGAAATAGAATAGGCGCAGCGGAATTCATCAGCTCGTCTCGCCGGCACAAGCGAACACATCTAGGCTAACACCAATATGATTCGAGTCCCCGAGTGGGTCGAAGGTCAGTAAGACCAAAATGACGGATTTCGAGGGGCCAAAGTCTGGTCAATAAGGAATAACCAATGACGACGACTTCCAAACGCGCCAAACGTCCAATGGAGCTGTCCGTCCGCTTGGCTGGCTACATTCTCAAAAACAAGATGCGGAGGCGGAGCAAGTTTCCCTTGGTGACCATGCTGGAGCCGCTGGAGATGTGCAACCTAGCCTGCATCGGCTGCGGGCGAATCCGCGAGTACAAGCCGGTGCTGGACAAGATGATGCCTGTAGACGAGGCGATCAACGCGGTGAAAGAGTCGGGGGCGCCTATCGTTTCAATAGCGGGTGGGGAGCCGACAATCCACCCGCGGATTCACGAAATCATCAACCGGCTGGTGGAGGAGAAATACTTCGTCTACTGCTGCACCAACGGGCTGCTGCTTGAACGGGTGATGGACAAGGTGGAGCCCTCGAAATACCTGTGCTGGGTGGTGCACCTGGACGGGATGGAAGAGAAGCACGACGAGTCGGTGGCAAGGGAAGGGGTGTTCAAGAAGGCGGTGGGCGTCATCGAGCAGGCATTGGAACGGGGCTATCGCGTCTGCACGAACACAACGGTGTTCCGGGGCAGCGACGTTGAAGACCTGACCGAGATGTTCCGGATGGTGAGCGACATAGGGGTCGAGGGGTCGATGATTTCGCCGGGGTACGACTTCATCGACGCGCCAGACCAAGAGATTTTCCTGACACGGCAAGAATCGCACGCGTTGTTCAAGGAACTGCTGGACCCGGAAACGTCGGAAGGGGCGCGGTTCTACAACAACCCACTGTACCTGAATTTCCTCAAGGGAGACCGGGAGTACCAATGCACGGCCTGGTCGAACCCGACCTACACGGTGATGGGCTGGCGAAAGCCTTGCTACCCGCTGGCCGACGAACACGTTGATCACGTTTCGGAACTCTTCGACAAGGACCTCTGGGACAATTACGGAGTGGGGAAGGACCCACGCTGCTCAAACTGCATGATGCACTGCGGATTCGAGTCGGCAACGATATTCAACGCGGTGCAGTCGCCCAGAGACTGGGCCACGCTTATCAAGTCAGGTGCGGCCCACAAGGGCGGCATCACGGCCGCGTAAGTCAGAGTTGCTGTACGTCGTCGCTGGAATGGTGGACGAACTGGCCGGGCTGCGGCATGAACTGGAGGCCCCCGGAGTGAAGGAGGGTCTTAGGTTTCCGCTGGAGTTCCAGGTGGTCGGGATCGGGCCGGAACGCTCGGGCCAGACCATGGCGGAGTTACTGGCCAATGGGAGACGCAAACCCGCGGGCGTGTTGATGCTGGGGGTCGCCGGGGCACTGGAGCCCGGGAGAGAGACGGGCGAACTGATCCTGGCGGGGAGTTACGCGCTGGACTCCGACGTCAAGGAGAGGCAAGCCATCGCGCCGAACGGGGCGATGCTGGAAGCGGCGGAAGCGGCAGCAGCGGATGAGCGTATGCCGGTAACGCGAGGAGACTCGCTGACGGTGGACCACCTAATCTGCGAAAGCTGGGAAAGACGGCAACTGAGAGAAAAGTACGGCACGGACAGCGTGAACATGGAAGACCATGCCGTGGCGTCCGCGGCGGATGCAGCCGGAGTGCCCTTCCTGTCGGTGCGAGTAGTGCTGGACACGGCGGAGCAGACGCTTCCTGGCTACCTGCCCAAGCTGTCGCAGGGTCGCGGAGCGGTCTTCAGCGAGGTTCTGGCAAAGCCATGGCGTATTCCAGTCCTTAGGCGGCTCAAGTCGCAGATGGGGTTGTGCCAGGCGGTGCTAACCAGGTTCGGAATGTCATATCTGCATCTGGAGTCCAAGAGGCTAAGGAGCGAAAAGGAAAGGGCGACCGCTGAGGCAATCTACTAGGGTCTAATACAGGAATTCTGTTGGCAGACGGGGCCCGGGATGAAGTTGGCTGACGTTCTATGAAAGTCCTGGTAACTGGAGCCACGGGATTCATCGGCGGCAACCTAGCCCGGGAACTTGACGCCCGCGGGTACAAGGTCAGGGCGTTGGTACGACCGGGGAACAACACTTTAACAATTGATGACACCGGAGCGGAGCGAGTCGAGGGCGACATTCTGGACCGGGAGTCGATAGATAGAGCGGTCACCGGATGCACGGCCGTATTCCACTGCGCGGCTGCATACACATTCTGGTCGAAGGACCCCAAGGGAGTGCGGCGAGCCAACGTGGAAGGCACGTTAAACGTGCTGGAGTGCGCTACTCGGGCAGGGGTCGACCGAATCGTCTACACCAGCACAGTGTCCACAATCGGAATCCCAAACCACGGCACCGTGGGGGACGAAGATACCGTGCTGACACCCGGTTCGCTTCACGGGCACTACAAGCAGTCGAAATACGAAGCGGAGCAGGAAGCGCTGAGGCTGACTGAGCCGGCGCCACAAGGAATCGGGGCTCCGGTAGTTGTGGTGAACCCAACGGCTCCGGTTGGACCGTGGGACGTGAAACCGACTCCGACCGGGAAGATTGTGCTCGATTTCATCAGGCAACGGATACCGGCATACCTGGCAACGGGAATGAACCTTGTGGATGTGGCCGACGTTAGCGCGGGCCACGTCCTGGCACTTGAGAGGGGACAAGTTGGCGAAAGATACATACTGGGGAACCGCAATGTTACGTTGAAAGAAATGTTCGAAATGCTCAGCGGGATAACGGGAAATCCCGCCCCGCGGGTGCGATTGCCCTACTGGCTGGTGGTCGGCGCCGGATATGTCGACCAAGCAATTTCGGGAGGGTTGTTGCGACGGCATCCGACCATACCAGTGGAGGGAGTGCTTGCCTCAAAGAAGCCGGCGTGGGTGAGTAGCAACCGGGCAATACAGGACTTGGGAATGCCGCAGAGCCCGGTGGAAGGGGCACTGGCTCGGGCGGTGGAATGGTTCAAGGCACACGGATACTCGGAAACAAGGAACGTGGTATCCAGGAAGGACGGCGCAAGATCTTGAGGCAAACTCAATGGGTTCGACACTAAATGGACTGACAAAACCGGTTGAATTGGCGGACAAAGTCAAGAAAGCGATAAGCCACTCGCACAGGTACTTCCGGGCGTCGCAGCACCCCGACGGCTACTGGTGGGGTGAACTGGAGTCGAACCCGACGATGGAAGCCGAGTACCTGATGCTGAGCCACTTCATGGGTCGTCAGAACCCGGAGAGGTGGAGGAAGGTCGCCAACTACATAGTGGGCAAACAGCAGGATGACGGTTCATGGGGGCAGTATTATGAGGCGCCCGGAGACGTCAGCACCAGCGTGGAATGCTATTTCGCGCTGAAGCTGGCGGGCCATTCGCCAAATTCGCCGGAGATGGCAAAGGCTCGAGAGTTCATCCTGAGCAAAGGCGGGGTGGAGAAGACGCGGGTTTTTACGAAAATCTGGCTGGCGTTGTTCGGTCAGTGGGAGTGGAGCGGGACGCCGAATCTGCCGCCGGAGTTGATCCTTTTGCCGTCGTGGGCGCCATTCAACATCTACGAGTTTTCTAGCTGGGCGAGGGCAACGATAGTGCCCATGAGCATCATACTGACTGAACGGCCTTTCTGCCCTGTGCCGGATTCGGCACGGATTGACGAACTGTATCCCGATGGGAGGCAATCCGCGGACTTTTCTCTGTCGGTTCCCGACGACTGGATATCGCGGGGCCTGTTCACCCTTGACCGCCTGATGAACATCTATCGCAAGTCGCCAATGCAGCCGCTGAGAGGACTGGCCCGCAAGAGAGCAATTCAGTGGATCTTGGAGCATCAGGAAGAGGACGGCGCATGGGGAGGCATTCAGCCGCCCTGGGTGTATTCGTTGATAGCGCTGCAGCACGCGGGAGGGGACGAGTTCTCGGACGCGCTGGACAAGGGGTTCGACGGTTTCGACTCGTTCGCCATCGAGGATGAGGACACCTGCTCGGTCCAAGCCTGCATTTCACCGGTGTGGGACACATGCCTGGCCCAGGTTGCGCTGTTGGAATCCGGAGTGCCAGCGGACGATCCGCTTGTCCAAAAGTCCAGCCAGTGGCTCATGGACAACCAAATCCTGGAGGAAGGTGACTGGGCCGTCCGCGCGAAGGGAACACCTCCCGGAGGCTGGGCCTTCGAGTTTCACAACGACAAGTACCCGGACATAGACGACTCCTCCGAGGTCATCATCGCGCTGGAGCTGGCCAGGCTGGAAGGGGCAGAAGAGGAACGCCGGCAGGAGGCAATCAGGCGAGGTGTGGACTGGATTGAAGGAATGCAGTCCCGGAGCGGCGGCTGGGCCGCCTTCGACAAGGACAACGACCGATGGTATGTGGCGAAGATACCGTTCTCGGACTTCGGGGAAACGCTGGACCCGCCGAGCGCCGACGTTACAGCCCACATTCTGGAGATGTACGGTCGGCTGGGCTACTCGCTGGAGCATCCGCCGGTACAGCGCGGCTACCAGTACCTGCGGCAAGAGCAGGAGTTGGATGGCCCATGGTTCGGCCGGTGGGGAGTCAACTTCATCTATGGCACAGGGGCAGCGCTACCAGCCCTGGAGGCCATCGGCGAAGACATGGGCCAGCCCTTCATCCGTCGCGCGGTGGAGTGGCTGTTGGCCCACCAGAACGATGACGGCGGCTGGGGAGAATGCTGCGGGTCGTACGTGGACGAATCGCTCAGGGGGGTCGGCTCCTCCACGGCATCGCAGACAGCGTGGGCGCTTCTGGCGCTCATAGCAGCCGGGGAGGCGGGTTCGGAAGCGTGCCGAAGAGGGGTGAGGTACCTGCTGGACATTCAGCAGCCTGACGGAAGCTGGGACGAACCCTACTTTACCGGTACCGGCTTCCCGGGTTACCGGATCGGGCAACCGCCCAAGGGAATGCCAAAACGCGGAGAGGCCGAATACCAGGGCCTGGATATGCCAGCCGGATTCATGATCAACTATCACCTCTACAGGAACTATTGGCCCCTGCTGGCGCTGGGTCGCTTCGACAGGGCCACGTCGGAAGGCGGCTGGGGAGCTGCCGTCAAGACCGAGGGCGAAGAGAGCCGCGTCAGTTCGAAGGCGTAGCCCACGCAGGCCCGACCCACCGAATGTGAGGAATCGAACAATGAAGAGCAAGACGTTCTGTCTCAGGGTCAAAACCGAGGAAGCACCCCAGTTTATCGACATTACTGACTGGGTATCGGGCTGCATTTCGGAATCCACGATAGCCAACGGGTTTGCGGTCGTATTCTCCAAGCACACCACAGCAGCGGTGAAGATCAACGAGAACGAGCCCCTGCTGCTGGAAGACATGGCGGCATTCCTCGAAGGCGTCGCGCCCCGACACGCAGCGTACCGGCACAACGACTTCGAGATTCGAACGGTCAACATGAATCCGGATGAGTCGCCCAACGGTCATGCACATCTGCAGCACCTGCTGTTGGGAACAAGCGAGACCGTGCCTGTTATCAACGGCGAAATGCAGTTCGGGATGTACCAGAGCATCTTCTTCATCGAGCTGGACCATCCGCGCAACCGTGAAGTAATGGTCCAAGTGGTGGGAGAATAGACCAGGGTCTCCGTTGCTCCCGCTGATTTCGCGATTCCCAATCATCCTCCGTCGTAGAGGGAGACTTGGCGGCTTCTAGCAGCGAACTGGCGCTGGCCTATGCTGACTGCCGGAACCTCACCCGGCGGGAAGCAAAGAACTTTTACTATGCGTTCGTTACCCTTCCCGCCGACAAGCGGAAGGCCATTTATGCGGCCTACGCCTTCTGCCGGCATTGCGACGACTCGGTGGACGAGGCTGCTTCCCTGGATGCGAAGCTGTCGGCTTTGACCGAACTGCAGACCAACTTGGACAGCGCCTATCAAGGCCGGCCTGCAACTCCCGTTTTTCTCGCCCTCTCCGATGCCGCAGACCGCTATTCCATTCCCCACGAATATTTCAGCGAAATAATCAAGGGAGTGGAAACCGATCTCGTCAAAACCCGCTACGAAGATTTCGACGAACTCCGGGAATACTGCTACCGGGTGGCTTCGGTGGTAGGTCTGGTCTGCATCCAGATATTCGAATATCGAGACGAAGCGGCAAGGGAGTATGCCGTGGATCTCGGGCTGGCGATGCAGCTGACCAATATCCTGCGGGATGTACGCGAGGACTGGGAGATGGGCCGGGTGTACCTGCCTCAGGACGAGATGGCGCGTTTCGGGTATTCCGATGAACTGCTCGGCGAGGGCATCAGCAATGACGCCTTGGTGGAATTGCTGCGATTCCAAGGGGAGCGGGCACGCCGCTACTTCCAAAGGGGCTTTCGCTTGCTGCCCTACCTGTCGCGTCGGAGCCGGAGTTGTCCGGCGGCACTGGGCGCCATTTACTCACGAGTGCTAGACCGTATTGAGGCCTCCGGCTACGACGTTCTCCGTGAAGAGCGCATTGCGTTGAGCGGCGGTGAGAAGGCGCGCATCGCCGTAAAGGCGTTGATGAGCAGCATGTTCTCTCTGCCGGGTCTCGGGTAGGCCCACACTCCGCACCGGGCTGAAGAGTGAGAGGATTTATTCCGCCCGTATCCGTGCTATAACTATGCGGCTATGACTACGCAGCCGAAGATAGTTGCGGTTACTGGGTCCTCGGGATACATCGGCGCGAAGCTACTTGAGCACTTGGAGGAGGCGCCGGGCGTGGGTCGACTGGTGATCTTCGACACACAACCGGTTCCGGCGCCGATTCACAACGTCGCCGCATATCGCCATGATGTTTCCACACCCATCGTCGAACAATTGTCCCGGCACAAGGTGGACACCCTTGTGCACCTTGCCCACAACCGAGAGAGCGGTCGAGGCCGAGAAGACGTAGGCAGACGAAGCCACAGAGCTACGCTTAAGAGCGTCCTCGACTCATGCGTTCAGGCCGGGGTCGGCCACGTCGTCTACCTGAGTTCTCATACTGTGTACGGGTCGAGGGCGAACAGGACGTTACCAATCGGAGAAGACCAGCCGCTGAATCCCGCCGCTGCTCTCCAATTCGCCATCGACCACTGCGAGGCTGAGCAGGAGTTGTGTGATTTCTCCGATGAGTCGCCACAAGTCAAACAAACGATCCTGCGCTGCAGCCCAGTATTGGGAACGACAGCGGAAATGGCTTTATTGAAGGAGTTCTATTTTCCCGGGCCTGTGGGGCTGCTGGACCACAATCCACCGTTACAGTTCGTTTACGATGACGACCTGATACGGATAGTGGTCCTGGCCATCATGGAAGAGGTGAACGGAATATTCAACGTCGCGGGAGATGGAGTGGTGTTTCTGCGAGAACTGGCGACCTTTCTAGGCACCCGACAGCCGCTGCTGCCGACCGCGCTGGCACGAGTGGTGAACCGAGCAGTTGGAGGCAGCGCCGCCGCTGACGACCATGGAATGGCGCGGTCGGCGACTATCATGAGCACGGCCAAGCTGCGCCGTGTTATTGGATACCGATTTCGGCATACGGCGTTGGACGCGGTAAAGGCCTTCGCCCACTCCAACGAACAGGTACAGAGTCGTCTGCGAGGCGCTGTAGAGATTCGCTAACAAGGGGAGGATTGTCCTGGGTCAAGGAGCCTTTCCAGAGAAGGTTGCTGTTTTGAGCGGACCAGAAAATCGGTTGCGCCTGGTCATAGATACCGACCCAGGGGTGGATGACGCGATCGCAATTCTCCTAGCGCTGGCGGCTCCCCGGGTGGAGGTGGTCGGACTGACCACCCTTGGTGGAAACGTGCCCCGGGCTAGGGCAACGCGCAATGCGTTGGCTCTACTGCAGGCGGCGGGCCGTTCCGACGTTCCAGTGTCGCAGGGAGCTGCCAGGCCTCTATCCGGGAGCTACCGGCCCTCAGTGGCCTTTCATGGCCCCGGAGGGCTGTCCGCGAGGCTCCCGAACCCGACCACGGCGGCAGTGGAACAGAGGGCGGTGGATTTCCTGGTTGAGGCCCTCGCAGGGGAACCTGGGAGGATAACCTTGGCGGCACTGGGACCGCTGACAAACCTGTCACGGCTGGAAAGGACGCACCCCGGGACGCTGTCGAAAACGGCAGGCATCGTGGTCATGGGGGGCGCGGTGGAAACACGCGGCAACGTTACGGCCAGGGCCGAGTTCAACTTTCACAGCGACCCGCTAGCTGCGTCACATGTCCTGAGCCGAGACGTACCCATAGCGCTTGCTGACCTTGCGGCCTGTCGGCAGGTGGGCATTTCTCGCGAGCGAGCGGCAGCTCTAACGGCGGAAACAAATCTGGGCAAGCTGGCGCTGCGTATTTTAATGGCGTGGTTCGCTCGGGACAGTGAACGCGAAAGGTTCGAGTTCTACGATCCACTGGCGGTGGCGATAGCACTGGACCCCGGGGTGGCGACGGCGCGAGTGGTGTCGCTGGAGGTCGGAACAATGCCGGGCGACCACTGGGGCGAGACTACGCTAGCGGCGGAGCAGGGTACGGTGGCTGTGGCCCACAACGTAGATGCTCCACGGTTCTTTGCCCTGCTGCGGGACCTCCTCGGCTGGAAGGGACTTTAGGCGATGCAACCTGAAAGTCTTCGACCACCCATGGGCAGCGACGGCCGCTGGCCAGTAGATTCCTAATTTCCCGACTCTCCGTTTATGTCGAATGCGGGGCCACTTGCTGTACCATAATCGCCAGCGTATTTCTTGAAAAGAAGGCACATAATGTCCAAACTCCTCTGGGTTGCAGTCATAGTAGCTATCGCGGCGATCATGGCGTGCGGGGGCGACACGCCAACGGAAGCACCAACTGCCACAACAGCCCCGCCACCCACTGCGGTGCCCACCTCGCCAGCACCGGCCCCAACGGCCACGACGGCGCCCACGGCCACGCCTGCGCCGACAGCGACCCCCCCGCCGACAGCGACTTCGGCACCGGAGCCGACCGCGATGCGTGAAGCCACGGTCGAGGCTGCGCCAACAGAGCAGGCGGAGGTGAGAGTCGCAGGGGAGGGGCAACTCTCGCCGCTAAGCATGGACGATCCGGAAGCGATTGCCTCCGTACTGTCCGACGCTGAGCTTCTATGTGTATCGGGGGTTGCTGGGACTGAGGATCTGCTCACATTCTTTGCCGCGCCCGAACAAGCGACCCCCGAGCAGCAGGCGCAACTGCTGAACTGCCTGGAAGACGAAACGGTGACGCGTATGTTCCTGACTGGGCTGATCGGCGATACGGGTCCCCTTAGCGTAGAGACCTCCGCGTGCATAAACACAGGAATGCAAGGCATAGACCTCCGCTCGGTTATGCTGGCGGGTGTCAGCGGAGATGAAGAGGCCGCAATGGTGGGCGGAATGTCCTCCTTCTTCCTTGCCATCTCATGCCTGAACGAAGAGGAGTTCGAGAGCGCCGGACCGACTATCGGAATGAGTCCCAGCGATCGCGAAAGCCTGCAGTGCGTCATGGAACAACTGGGCGGGCCAGAAGGAATGGCGGAAACCCTGGGTGGCGGAGACGAAGCGGCGTTCATGGCCTTCTTCGGAGTGGCCATCGGCTGCGGACTTTCGATGGAGGGCGGGCCGACCAGCTAAACGGGCACGGGCCGAGCGGCGGCCTCGGCACGAAGGATTGGTATGAGTTCGCGGCCGTAATCGACCGTGTCCTGCATGGGGTCAAAGCCGCGAATGAGGACTGTGGTGCAACCAGCGTCGTAGTAGGCCAGTAAAGACTCGGCCACCTGCTCGGCAGTGCCGACGAGGGCGGTGGTGCTACCGGCGGCGCCTGTAGCAGCGGCAATGGGCATCCAGAGACGCTGGTCGTGGACTTCGCCCTTAGCGGCTAAGTCGAGCAGGCGACGGGAGCCAACGGACTGCAGACGGGCCGGACGGCTGGGGCCGACGGAGTCTCCCACCGAGCCGCGCACCCGCTCCAGGATTCCACGAGCCCGCTCCCATGCTTCACCCTCGGTGTCGCCCAGGATGGGCCGTACCGAGACGCTGAAGCGAAGTTCGCGGCCGTATCTGGCGGCGCGAGAGCGGATATCCGCAATCTGATCCCTGATGGCGGCGATCGGCTCTCCCCAAAGGGCGTACACATCGGCGTGGCGCGCGCCGATCTCCATTGCGGCCTCCGACGCTCCGCCGAAGTAGAGAGGGACGTGAGGCCGCTGCCTTGTCCGCACTTGACTGTGTACCTGCTCCAGATGGTAGAACTCGCCCTCGTAGTCGAAGGGAGCATACTCGGTCCAGATGCGGCGGACGATGTCCATCCACTCTCCGGTTCGGCGATAACGGGAATCGTGGTCCAGCCAGTCGCCATCGCGCCGCTGCTCCTCGTCACTGCCGCCGGAAATGACGTGCAGGGCAATGCGCCCGCCGGAAAGCTGGTCGAGGGTGGCGGCATGGCGGGCAGCGAGGGTCGGGGCCATGAAGCCAGCGCGGTGGGCGATCATGTAGCCGAGAGTGTCGGTGTGGGAGGCGGCGTATCCGGCCACGGCAAAGCTATCGGCGGTGGCTGAGGAATAGCCGATGAGCACCTTATCGAAGCCGCTCTGCTCGTGGGCCCTTGAGAACTCGACGATGTACTCGGGATCGACGCCCGCCGGGATTTCATCGGCCGGGTTTATGCCGCCACCAAAGAGACTGACGGTAACGCCGCGAGAGGAGTCACGCTCGCGATTGACCCCGATCATGCCGATTACTTCAATCTCGGACATTCCTTCATCCTTCTATGTTCCAGACTCAGCAACATCGGCCCTGAGCCTGGGCAAGACCAGCGTGGAATAGAAGTGGCTTAGACCAGCCATTACGGGAATCGCCAATGCGTAGCCTGCAAGGAGTGCTGAAGAATCCACCGTAATCACTGCCACCCAGGACAGGAGCGGAACACCGGCGAGGAACATGAAGAGGGGCACAATGGACTTCCTGGTATGGTAGAGGGCAACTAGGGAGAGGGCTCCAAGTGGTAGCGCTATCAGGGGTACGCTGGCTATGATCACACCGACAGCAACAGCCGCGCCCCGGCCACCGCGAAAGCGAAGGTACACCGGCCAGACGTGTCCGACGAATGCGCAGACTCCCGCGAACATCTCGATGCCGGTGTCGTGGATGATGAGCCGCACGATGATGACGGCCACGCCGCCCTTGATGATGTCGAGGGCGCCGCAGGCGAGCCCGGCCCTCGGCCCTATTTCACGGTAGAGGTTGGCAGCGCCGCTGTTGCTGTCGCCGACGCTGCGTATGTCGCGGCCGGCGGCGAATCGCGCGAACAGGTATGCCGTGGGAATCGCTCCAATGGCGTACCCCAGGAGTCCCTGACCGAGCCAATGGGCTATTTCGACAAGTGTTTCCAAAGCTCCTGTTGCCGTCTCCCCTAAGTACAGGGGCAGGCACTGCACCTGCCTCCGTCAAGCGGAACACTCACGGACACCGCTTAAATCGACTTTGTCCAGGCGTCGTAATTCTCCTGCATGGAGTGGACGTGTTCGGGGACGTGGCTCTCGTAAACTTCGAGCCAGTGGTCGAGGGTCATGTCACCGTTTTCCGGGTGGTAAGCGGTGTGGCTCCAAGTGGACTCGGGCAGGGTCTTTACCAGGGTGAAGGTCTTGTGGCGGAGCCACTTGAACAGCTCAATGGTGTCGGCGACGTCCTGATCATGATAGAGCAGCGCCTGGGCCCATTGATTTTCGTCATAGGCCATGAGGGACTCGCCTGGCTCAGCGATCAGCCTTCGGCACCGGATGTAGCTGTTAACCTCGCTGTCGGTAATGTGAATAATGTGCTCGTGGATGCTCCAGCAGCCATGCACATCCCTGAAAGTCCACATTCCACTGGGGAATTTTCCGAGGGCGGCGGATAGTTCCGCGTAGCCCTTTCCGTAGGACTCGATTTTCCGGGCTCTCTGCTCTGGCGTCATGCTAAGTTGCTTCGCCTCTCAGTGGTAACCGGCCCAGCCGTTCAGGGACGAAAATAGAACACCTGCACGTTCACAGGATTGCGAACGTGCAGGAAAGTTCCAGCGGCTCAATTACGCAGCGACCAGGTTGGGCACGGCGGCGGTGCACCAGTGCAGGTACTTGGGATTGCGCCCGAAAACGATGTCGAAGTACATCCGCTTGAGGGCGGTCGACACCGGGCCGGGGTTGCCGTCGGCGATGGGGCGGCTGTCCAGCGAGATAACCGGCGTCAGGTGGGCCGCAGTGCCGCTGAGGAACACCTCGTCGGCGAGGTATAGCTCGGTACGGTCGATGCGGCGCTCGACGACTTCGATGCCAAGCTCCTCTCGGGCCAGTTCCATCACGGTCTCTCGAGTGATTCCAGGGAGGGGGTTGTCCTCCAAAACGGGTGTGATGAGCTGGCCCTTGCGCATCATGAACAGATTTTCGCCGGAGCCCTCGGCCACATGGCCGTCCTGGTTCAGGAGAATGGCCTCGTCGAATCCAGCCAGAACCGACTCGGTCTTGGCGAGGATGCTGTTCAGGTAGTTGGCCGAAGTCTTGATCTGGGTGGGCGTCATCTGGTCTTCCAGACGGCGCCAAGACGAGGTGCAGCAGCGCAGGTTCTCGGTGCCCAGGTAGTTGCCGAAGGGGACGACGATGAGGGTGAAGTCGCTGGCGATCTCGTGCAGCTTGAGGTTGGCTACCAGCTCTTCGCTTTTGTAGGCCAGGGGGCGGATGTAAATATCGGAGCGATTGCCGTTCTTTTGGACCAGCTCGACGGTAATGTCGCAGAGATCGTCGACGCTGTAGGGTATGTCCAGCATCAGTATCCTGCAACCGAGATGCAGGCGCTCGTAATGCTCGCGCAGTCGGAAAATGTACGTAGTCTCGTGCTCTGCGTTCCAGTTCCCGCGGATGCCCTCGAAAACAGCAGTGCCGTAGTGGAGAGCATGGGTCATCACACTCACACGGGCATCCTCCAAGGGCACCACCTCGCCTTTGAAGAAGGCGAACTGGGGTTGGGACACGCCGTTGCCGGATGCCGTGCGATTGGTCATTTTCACAGTCCTTGGGACAGATTCAGAAGGTGATTATATTGGAAAGCGCGAATCCATTACAACAAGCTTGGATCAGGGTGGCGGCGGGTGGCAACTGTACCGGAATTCGGCCAAGAGGGCTGTTCCGTAAGCTATAATCCCGTGCGTTCTCCGGATAGGAACAAGAGGGATTGAGCAGCAGGATGAGTGGGCAAGCGGTCAGGTACGTTGGCGCAGCAGTGGCCGGGCTTGCCGCATTGGCACTGGTAGTAGCAGCGGTAGTGCTTGTTACCCGAGATGATGAGACGGCGCCGATTCGCATAGTTGCCCCTGCACCGACAGGCGTCACTGAGCCCACAACAGAGATCAAGGTGCAGGTGAGTGGGGAGGTAATGTTCCCGGGCGTCTACCGGGTCAAAGTCGACGACCGCGTGATAGACGCAGTGGCCGCAGCCGGAGGCATTACACCCAACGCCGACATCTCGGGCATCAACCTTTCGCGCCGGGTACAGGACGAGGCCCATTACCACGTACCCAGTGTTGGAGAAGGGCCCAACGGCCCTTCATCTCCCACTTCCAGCCCAGGTCAGCAAAGCGGAGGATTAATCGACCTGAATGCCGCCACGGCCCGGGAGCTGGAAATCCTTCCCGCCATCGGCCCCTCACTGGCCGCTCCAATTGTTTCATACCGGGACGAAAACGGCCCCTTTGGCACCGTTGACGAGGTGGAGGACGTTCCGGGCATCGGACCGAAGACGCTGGAGGCAATCCGGCGACTGGTCTCAGTTTCCAGCGGGCTCTAGCACCCTGCCTACAGTGACTGCCGTGTTCCAGTTCCGCGTGGCGCCAGAGGAGAGGTTTCAGCGTTGAAGCTGGGACTGCTGGCGGCGGCCTGGATCGGGGGTCTGTTTCTCGCACAAGAGTTCGAACCCGGAACCAGCGTGGTGTTGCTGCTGGCTGCAGGTAGCTTTCTGGCAGCCATCGGGCTACGGCTGACGCGCGTGCCCTCGTTCCCAGCGGTCCTGGCAGCGGTGTTGCTCCTGGCGGTGGCTCGGGTGGAGGCCTCACAGGCGGGACTCAGTACAGCAACTCTTGTCAGCGGACGAGAAGTCACGGCAGAAGGCCAGATTGCCGATGATCCGGAAAGTTCCGGAACGAGAGTCCGGTTTGAGCTGCGGGTTTCAGAAGTCATTGAGGGCGGCGAGAGGCTGGAAAGCAACGAGCATTGGCTGGTCTACGCGAAGCCCGGCGATGGGCTGGTAGATGTGAGGGAATCTCCGTACTTCCGATACGGGGACATATTGACCGTCGCAGGCACGCCACAAGAACCTGAATTCATTGACGGATTCGACTACCCGGCATACCTGGCGGCGCAGGGAATCACGGCGACGATGTTCGCGGGGGAAGCACGGGTATCAGGCGAGGGGGGTTCGCGGTGGCGGTCGGCCTTGTTCTCGGCGCGCAGAAACCTGGCCGACAGCATCGAGCGGACTGTGCCGTACCCGGAGTCGGCGCTGGGCCAGGCATTTCTGCTGGGTAAGAGGGAATCCCTGCCGGAGGAATTGGTCGAGCGGTTTCGAGACACCGGAGCAGCGCATCTGCTGGCGATTTCCGGGCTGCACGTCGGGATTCTGCTGGCCGCCGTTGCAGCGACTGCGGCGTGGCTGCTGGGTCGGCAGCGGCCGACGTATCTGTTGGTTGCGGCGGCGGCCATCTGGGTCTACGCACTGGTGGCGGGAGCGCCACCGTCCGCGTTGAGGGCGGCTGTGATGGGCACGGTTTACCTGGCGGCGCTAGCTGCAGGACGTCCGTCCAGCGTGCTGCCGGCGCTGGCTCTCGCTGCGGCGCTGATGACCGTTGCATCGCCCAACCTGATCCGGCAGGTGAGCTTCCAGCTCAGTTTCGCCGCTGTCGGCGGGATCGCGCTATCACTGGCTCTCTTGGGTGGAAACCTGGGCGGCTGGAGTTCTTCCAGAGCGAGCTGGCCGAGAAGACTGCTGGGGTGGGCGGTCTCGCTCTCCATCGTTTCTGCGGCAGCCACACTGGCGACTTGGCCGCTGGTGGCGGCGAACTTCGGGGAGGTGGCGCTGCTGGGAGTGCCAATGTCGCTGCTGGCGATACCGGCGATGGCGCCGGCCATCGTGGCAACGCTGGCAGCGGCGGCCGTCGGACTGGTGTTCGAGCCCCTGGGTCAACTGCTGGGATGGTTAGCAGTAGCGCCACTGGGATACCTTATCGCCGTCGTCTCGGCCTTGCCAGCGTGGACCGTTGAGGCTGATTGGGCCGGGAGAGAGTTTCTCATCGGGTACTACGGCTGCCTGGGACTCGCACTCTTAGCCGCGCAACCGCAAAGGACGCGGCGGATCAGACAAATCATGGGCGGCGGAGTGGCGCGGTTGAGAGCATTGGTGAGGGGCATATTCTCAAGGGGCCAAACTGGGACCGGTGGTCTACTGCAGTTGCCCAGCCCCTACGTTTCTCTTATGGCCGCCGTTGTGCTGGCGGTTGCCGCGGGTATTCTGTGGGCCAGGGCCACAGGAGGGCCGGACGGGCTGCTTCACGTGCACTTCCTCGATGTGGGACAGGGCGACAGCGTACTGGTGGTGACGCCCTCGGGTCGGACGATGCTGATTGATGGCGGGCCGGACGGCGACGTGGTGTCGCAGGAACTGAGTGAGACACTGCCCGGCAGCGCCCGGAGCCTGGACCTTGTGGTGATGACCCACCTTGACCTGGACCACAGCGGAGGCCTGCTGGAGGTGCTCGACCGGTTCTCGGTTGGCGCGGCGCTGTCCGGGCCCGTGCCCGCCGACAGCGAGATGGCCGCAGAGTGGGCAAAGAGGCTGGAGAAACACCGGATCTCGCCGGTCGAGGTGCAGGCAGGACACACCGTAGGGCTCGGCGATGGCGTGATGCTCAGGGTGCTGAGCCCGGACCCCGATCGACCCTTCGGGGATGCGAACAACGACTCGGTGGCCGCGAGGCTGGCGTACGGCGAGGTGGCCTTTTTGCTGACGGCGGACCTGGAGCAGGAAGGGGAAAAGCGATTGCTGAACAGCGGCGAGGTGCTGGTCAGTTCGGCGCTGAAGGTCGGGCATCACGGCAGCACGACGTCTTCCACCGCGGAGTTCCTGGCGGCGGTCGATCCGTCTGTGGCAGTAATCTCCGCAGGGGCCGGCAACCCCTACGGACATCCCTCGGCGAAGGTTGTGGAACGACTGAGCAACCTTGTAGGCACGGACAACGTATATCGCACGGACATCCAAGGCAGCATAGAGGTGGTGTCGGACGGCGTCTCCGTGTGGGTGCAGACTGAGCGGTAGCCTGCGCTGAGCAACCGGATTCCCGGACTCCGGGGCAGACTCAAGGGCGTGTGGGCCGCCTCGAAGGGTTCAGGTTGAGTCCAGCGGGGTAGCTGCGGCGGATGGTCAGCCACTGCCCGTGGGAGGGCCGCCCTGGCGCTGCTGGTAGAAGTAGAGCAGGCCAATGGCGGCCGGGATGGCGATGACGATGCCGGCGGTGGCGCCGACCATGGTCCACGGGCCCACGCCGAAGATCTCGTCCATCCGGTCCTTGAGCCAGTGAATGAGCTCTGGGTCGGCGGCATCGCCCTGGTGCAGCAGAATCAGGTTGAAGAGGGCCGCAAGGCTAGGCATCGGTCACCCACACAGTTCGCTGCTGCTGGTAGCGGGCCGAGTAACGCTTCTCGCGGATGCTGAAGGCCGAGATCGCGGCCAAACCCAGCAGTGACCCGATCATGGCGAAAGGCAGGGTATAGGAACCTGTAACGTCATACAGCCATCCGGCCAGCATTACGCTGCAGAAACCCCCGATCTGATGGAACATGAAGGTGATGCCGGAGATGGTGCCCATGGCCTTCAAGCCGTAGACCTCGGCAGTCAAGGACGACGTCAGCGGCAGGGTCGCGATCCAGGAGAACCCGGCGATGCAGGCGAAGATCCACAAACCGGCTATGGACATCCCCGGGATGGCTGGGGTAATCAACAGCAGGAGATAGGCCAGTCCACGCATGACGTAGACCATCGTAAGCCAGTTCTTGGTGCCGCCGATCTTGTCGGACAGATACCCCGCCGACGTCGCTCCTACGATGTTCAAGCCGTTCATGACGGCGAAAATCAGTGCGGCCATGCCTGCACTTGCCCCACGGTCCTGGGCGTAGGGGATGAAGTGAGCCGACAGGATGAACGTGGTGGCACCGCATACGAAGTATGCCCCGGACATCTGCCAGAAAGGGGCCGACCGCAAGGACTCACGCCACGAGGTCGCTTCCAGCGGCCCAGGGGTGCGGACCTGCGGGGTACTACCGGCCTGCTCCTTCGGCTCCTCGTCGCCGTCCGGGCGCAGGTTCATCTGAGCGGGGTTCTCACGTATGAAGAACCAACCGACGGGCAGAGAAACGAGCACAACCGCGCCGAGGCCCAACCAGGCGATTCGCCAGCTACCCGTGGCCTCCATCAGGTAGACCGCGAGAGGCACCAGGATCAGGCCTCCCAGAGACAGGGCGGTGGAGTTGATGCCGATAACCGTGCCTCGCATTCGTTGGAACCATCGAGAGAGCAAGGCGGAAGTGTTGGTTAGCGAGAGTCCACTCTGAGCGAGAGACGCCAAAACGCCGAAGACGAAGATGAAGAACAGGATGTGGTTCGTCAGGGCGATTGCCATGGTAACAAAGCCCAGAATCAGCGCCGAGAACAGGACCAACTTACGCCCGCCAGTCCGGTCGAAGACCTGCCCCATGAAAGGCTGAACAATCCCGTTGAGAAGAATCCCCAGCGCAAAGGCTGTGGATATCGTCACCCGACTCCAGCCGAACTCATCGCTCATCGGGTTGACGAAGGCGCCGAAGCCATTGCGTGCACCCACGGCGGCGAAGCCAATGAACACCGAGGCGAATACGACGTACCATCCGAAGAACATCGGTCGTCGGGGCGGGCTGGTCGTATTTGCGTCCATTCAGCGCTTCCTACAGTGCGGCATCACGATTCCAGTGCGGCATCACGATCCGGAGAGGGTCAATCATACCACCCAGGGTGCCTTGAGTCGTGGCTACCGTGTGGTTTCATAGTGGTTGGCATGTGGAGGACGATGATGGGCCGTGCATAGCCAGATGCGCTGAGCAAAATACGACAATTAGTTATCTGGTCACTTTCAATTCTTCCCGCCATTCCTGGGCTGGACGCCAGTTCAAGGTCGGCGAATCTTTCCAGTAAGACACACCCCCAAACGTGTCCATTGCTGTCCGAGTGCGTCCGATTGCCCCGTCCGGACTGTCTGCGAATGGCGAACCGGCGCAACTCCAGCTTGTCTGAAGCAGGGTCCACAAGATTTCAGCGTGCACCCTGTCATGTCGGACGGTGCAATACAGGCGGAGGCCAACATTCAGTTTTCCGGTCATTTGCGGACATTTCCGGCCATGGCAGCTTTACGCCGGTTTGCACAATGGCGGGCAAGCGTACTCTTGTCGTCCGAAAATGGATATTCCGGGCAATAAGGGTCAAGGGGTTCCGTTTGAAATTGGGGTTTGGTGTGAATGCTTACTTGTGGTACTGCCCGTCGTTTGTATGATTCCGTTCAGGATTGCCGCCGTGCGCCTTGCGGTGCCCTGACATCCGCCCAGCTTCCAGACGGTTCGCTTGCTCTCGGGAAATAGGCTTGATCTGAATTTCCAGGCTCTCTCCCGGTTGCATTTTGCCAGACTGCTGGTGTTGAGCTGCTCTGCGAGTTGGGTTATTGGTTGACCCTATATACTTGGTCTCTCCGGTCTTGCCTTTGATGGCATACTGGACAGCCTTGCCGCCTTTAATTTGACCTTTCGGAGCCGTCGCGGAACGGCCAGACTGCTTGCTATGCCCAGACGATTGTTGGCGACCTGACGAACCACGAGAACTACTACTGCCGCCACGCGATGAGCCACGCACCATTGCTTACCTCCTTGCCAAAGTAGTTGTAATCCTTCCCAAACCCCAATTTCAAACGGAACCGGTCAAGGTAATGCGATGTGCCCGGTGTGTTATTTGCCAATAGGTGCCGTATAGGGCCGTCTGTCGTCGTTTTCTCCGCCCGGGCCTGCAAGAGACAGGGGAGCAAGTTTCACAACTACCATGCTATCGAGAGTGCACAACCGGACGCAAGGGGCAAATGTCACCAGCCCGCGCAGGCTCGATGACCCGGGTCATCGGGATAGTGGCAAGCGATGCCTCCCAATTGACCCCGCCGCCTGCACGTATCTACACTGGCAGCAGATTGATAAGGCCGAAGGTGAAGCGCATGGGGTTCAAGCTGGTAATCTGCCCACCCAACTACCAGGAACACTGGCCGGAGCTGCTGCGGCAGGAAATCCCCGACATCGACGTACACCTGTGCCCGACAGTGGGCGAAGCGATGGAGGTCATCGGCGACGCCGACGCCGCCTTCGGCGACATCGTGCCGGAACTGCTGGAGCGTGGGGAGAGGCTGCGTTGGGTGGCCTGTCCACAGGCTGGGCCTCGGGCCGGCTACTACACACGGGAACTCATCGAGAGCGACGTGGCCGTGACCAATACTCGCGAAATCTACAACGACCACATCAGCGCGCACATCATGGCGTTCCTGCTGGCCTTCGCCCGCGGGTTCCAGGTCTATATCCCGCAGCAGGTGGATGGCGTGTGGCGGCAGCGGTACGAGACCATCTACCTGCCGGAAGCGACGGCGGCGGTGATTGGCGTAGGTGGCATCGGCGGGGAGACGGCTCGGCTGTGCGCCGAATTCGGGATGACGGTGCTGGGAGTGGACCCGCGCCTGGAGGAACCCACGCCGGGACTGGCCGAGCTGCACAGGCCCGAAAACCTGCTGGAGGTGCTGCCGAGGGCGGACTTCGTGCTGGTCACCGTTCCGGAGACGCCGGAAACGCAGGGGATGTTCGCGCGGCCGCAGTTCCGGGCGATGAAGGAGACCGCTTTCTTCATCAATATTGGACGCGGGGCGACGACCGTGCTTGACGACCTGGCAGAGGCGCTGCGGGCGGGCGAGATAGCCGGGGCCGGGCTGGACGTGTTCGAGGTTGAGCCGCTGCCGGAGGGCCACCCGCTGTGGACGGCGCCGGGGGTGCTGATTACGCCGCACGTGGCAGGGGTCGGGCCGTACCTGGACAACCGGCGCACGGAGCTGTTTGTGGACAACTGCAAGCGGTTCAACGAGGGTCGCCCGCTGCGGAATCTGGTGGACAAGTCGAACTGGTTCTAGGGGGAGGAGGTTACTCTTTGCAAGAGACTTGTCCCGTTTGCAATGCTTAATGCAGGTGTTTTCACTGAGTGCCGTAAATCGACAATTTCGCATATCGACTGGCAAGACAGCCTTGATACCACAGTGGTAAGCGAACAGGGCCCAATTGCAGAAACATAGCATCCTGATGCTACTGATTGGTGGATCGACATTCCTGAGCATGCATTGAGGAACTCAGCGACCCGCCGCCACCTGTTTTAGATCCAGGCGACGACGGGTTGCCATTTTGATCACGCTCCAGATTCCCAAACCCAGTCATACTGCGTAAAAGAATACACTTTCGCTAGTCGTATTTCTGCATTGTCATACCCTTCTAGTCGCGGAGGGCGGCGGCGTGCTCGGCGGCGTTGTTGCCGGCGAGGCGGCCAAAGACCATGCCAGCAGCGAGGCCGGAGCCGCCGGGGTAGTTGTGGTAGAAGATGCCACCCACCATCTCGCCCGCAGCGTAGAGGCCGGGTATCGGCTCGAGGCTGGTGTTGAGGACACGGCCCCGGCTGTCGATGCGAACGCCGCCGAAGGTGAAGGAGATGCCGCAGGTGACGGCATAGCCAAGGTAGGGCGGCGTGTCGATGGGCTGGGCCCAGTTGGTCTTGTCGGGAGACAGACCCACGGTGCGGCGGCCGTCCTTGACCGTCGGGTTGTAGGGGATGTCGGTCTGGACGGCGGCGTTGTACGTCTTGATTTCCGCGGCGAGACCGTCGGGGTCGATGTCGAGGCGGCGGGCCAACTCCTCGATGGTATCGGCCTGGGCCATGGTGACCTGGGGGATGTGATACTCATCTCGCAGCAGGTGCTTCACCTTGTCGTCGAATATCTGGAAGGCTACGCCCTGGGGCTGGGTCAGGAGGGCGCGGCCGTAGGTGACGTAGGTGTAGTTCCGGAAGTCGTAGCCTTCGTCTAGGAAGCGCTCACCGTCGATGTTGACGATAACGCCGAAAGGATAGGAATGCTTCTGGTAAAGCTCGGTGATGTTGCGGTCGCCGTAAGCAGGGGCGTTCAGGTCCCAGGCCACAGCGTGGCAGCTGCTCCAGTGGCCGTGGGGCATGGCACCGGCCTCGAGGGCCATGCGGATGCCGTCGCCGGTGTTGTAGGGGATGCCACGGACCTTTACCAGCTCCCAACCCGGGCCGAGGTAGCGGCAGCGCATTTCGGAGTTGGCCTCGAAGCCGCCCGCCGCGAGCACCACAGAGTTGGCGTAGATGTCCTCGTGGCCGTCCGGGCCCAGCACCTGGACGCCGTTGACGTTGCCCCTGCCGTCGCGGAGCAGATTGACGGCCTGGGTGGAGTAGCGGATGTCGATGCCTTCAGCGCGGCAAGCGTCGAACTGCTGGTCGGACAGGCCCTTGCCGGCTCCCACGGCTTCGACGAGCAGGCCGCCCCAGAAGCGGAATTTGCCGGTTGTGTCGTCCTTGAAGGCCTGGCGGCCGTAGGAGAGCACGAAGCGGACGCCCTTGGTGCGGAGCCACCGCATGGTGGGCAAGGACTGGCTGACGAGAATCTGGGCCAGCTCCGGGTCGCTGTTGCCCTGGGTGACGCGCATCATGTCGTCGTAGAACTGGTCTTCGGTGTAGCTGCCGACGTCCACCGATTCCTCCTCGGTTGGAGACATATCGGGGATGACGGTCTTGATGTCTTCGAGGTCGTTGAAGGCGAAGCGGATGATGCCGCCGGTGAAGTAGGTGTTGCCACCGCGAAAGTATTCCGGGGCCTTCTCGACCACCAGGACCGAAGGGCAGCTTTCCCGCGCGGCGATGGCGGCGGACAGCGCGGCGTTGCCCGCGCCAACGACGATTACGTCATAGGGGTTGGCCATCAGGTTCCTCCTGTGAATTTGTCCATGGACAAGAAACAACTCGCAATATCATAAGGCCGACAGCGACGGTTGTGAAATGAGGAGTACCTGTGGGGCAGCGCTTAGACCAAGGCGGTGGAATCCCGAAGGAGATTTTTCCCTTACGCGTGTAACATTTTGCAACGTTATGTAAGATTGGGCCCTGCGGGCGAGGGTTTCCAGAGGGCGGAATGAAGGCTGGGAGGCATTGAGCATCACTATTATGGTACCGGGGCGTCACCCTGGCTGGCAACGGGCGAATGTCATCAATC
Source organism: Dehalococcoidia bacterium (assembly GCA_965261355.1). GTDB lineage: Bacteria > Chloroflexota > Dehalococcoidia > Lucifugimonadales > UBA3495 > VXOI01. Next base: position 83,357 of record CBDHDK010000002.1, read on the forward strand.
CCGCGTCCATCGACGAACACCTGCGTTGGAATGCGGGAGTGTGCGCAACGGGGCCTGCGTCCATCGACGAACACCTGCATCGGAACGCGGGAGTGTGCGCAAGGGGACCTGCGATAAAATGCAGGTTGTATGTTAGCGAAATCCGTGATGATAGTGATGTTTCTGGCCTTCGCGGTCCTGTTTTCCACTGGCTGCAGGGGGCAGAGCACAGTCGCCGTGTCGCCAGTGGCGCCGACACCAGTACCGACAGTCACGCCTGACATCGCGGCCACGGTGGAGGCCGCGATAGCCAGGGCCATGGGGGCACCCACAGTCGCGCCAACGGTGGACATCGCGGCGACAGTGGCGGCGGGCATCGCGGCCACGCGGACGGCGGAACCGACGGCTACGGCGACGCCGCAGCCGCCGACGCCGGACATCGACGCCACGGTGGAAGCGCGGATGGAGGCTACGATCGCGGCGATGCCCACTGCGACGCCGGTACCCACGGCCACGGCGCTGCCAATGCCGACGCCCACGGTAACCGTGGTCCCCTCGGCCACACTGGCGCCGACTCCTACGCCGACCGCCACGCCGACCACCACGCCAACGGCCACGCCGCGGCCGACGTCCACCCCCGCAGGAGAAGCGGAGGGATTGAGCGACATGGTGAAGCGGGTTCGTCCGGCCGTGGTGAGGATTCAGACCGGTACCAATGAAGGCTCGGGGGTTATTTTCGAGACACAGGGACAGACGGGATACGTGCTGACCAACTTCCACGTGGTGGAGCGACACAGAAACGTCAGCGTGGTGGTGAACGATGCGACGACCTATCGTGGTTCGATACTGGGTGGTGACCGCGTCCGGGACCTGGCGATGCTGAGCATCTGCTGCGGGAGCTTCGAGACACTGGCCTTCGGCAATGCGTCCGCGCTGGAAGCGGGGGACGGGATCATCGCGATAGGATACGCGCTGGGGCTTTCCGGGGAGGCCACTATCACCCGGGGCATTGTTTCGGCCATCCGGTACGATTCGCAGCACCAGAGCGACGTCATCCAGACGGACGCGGCCATCAACCCCGGGAGCAGTGGGGGCCCGATGCTGTCGCTGTCCGGAGAGATAGTGGGCATCAACACGTTCCGGTACCACGAGACGGAGAGCGGGAGACCGGTGGAGGGGCTGGGGTTCGCGATCTCGGAAAAGACGGTGCGAGGGAGGATTGCCGAACTCAAGTCCGGAACGGTGTCGGCCACTCCGGTACCGACACGGGCGGCGAGGCCGACGCCATTCTGGACCCGACAAGTCAGCTTTGGGCCGAATTTCGGATCTCTTCGGCACGACCCTGCGGACGGGTTTATCAAGACGGAATACGCCGGGGTATCGCTTTCGGACATGATCGTTTCCGCGACGTTCGTCAACCCGTATTCGGCGAGCCGAAACGACTGGGACTACGGGTTCATCGTGCGGGAAATTCAGGACGGGCCTTTTGTCCAGATCATTGTCAGCAGCGACAGGACGTGGAAGGTGAAAACCGGGACAGCCCCTCCCTACGACGAGGTAGGGAGAGGAACGCTGACCAGATTCGAGACCGGAGCCGGCGGCAAAAACACACTGTGGCTTGCTGCTTTCGGGGATCGCGGAATGCTTTTCGTCAACGGCGAATTCATATCGCTCGTAGATCTGTCGGCTGTTGCGGGTTCGGGGGGCGTCGCGGTAATGACGGGAGCAGTCGAGGGGAATGAAGTAGCAGGGGCATCCACCAGATTCGAGGACTTCACCGGCGTACCACTGTCGAAGGAGTACGGGCCGGGCAGCGGCAAGCTGGAACTGGAGATAGGGGAGGTCTCTTTCCACAGCAGCGGAGTTCGGGCTATCGACCTTATTGCGGAAGCCGAATTTTCGGACTCGGGAAGCCAGGATTGGAGCTATGGGTTCGTGATCCGCAACCCCGAATTCAACCGGGCGGAAATCGTCGGGATGTCCAACGAGAGCCGGTGGTTCCACGTGACCCGCGACGTCGGTGACACGGAATCTACCGAAGTCGCGGATGGGTTACTGAGAGATGCAGGCGCCACGCTCCGCGACAGAAACCACCTGCTGCTGGTAGCGATAGGTGAATTCGGCTATTTCTTCCTGAACGGGGAACTGCTTCCGAGTCTAGACCTGTCCCACAACCAGGACTACGGCACAATCGCCATAATGGGAAATTTCTTCAAGGACAACCTGGGTTCTCCAAGCTTCGAGAATTTCAACGTTTGGACGCGGTAGCTATGACGACACGCTGCGCATGGGCCGAGACGCCACTGGGCATTGCCTATCACGACAACGAATGGGGAGTGCCCCTGCATGATGAACAGCGCCTTTTCGAGTTCCTGATCCTGGAGGGGGCACAGGCAGGGCTTTCGTGGGAACTGATCCTGCAGAAACGCGACACATACCGCGAATCGTTCGACAGGTTCGACCCGGTGAGGGTCGCCGAGTACGGGGACGGCAAAGTGGCGGAGTTGCTGGCCAATCCGGGCATCGTGCGGAACCGGCTGAAGGTGGCGGCGGCCGTCGGCAATGCTCGGGCATTCCTGGAGGCACAGAGGGAGTTCGGTAGCTTCGACGCGTACATCTGGGGATTCGTGGGCGGAAGTCCGGTCAGGAATGCATGGCAGATCATGGCGGACGTACCGGCGAGCACGGCGGTGTCGGAGACGATGAGCAAGGAGTTGCGGCGGCGGGGATTCCGGTTCGTGGGTCCGACGATCTGCTATGCGTTCATGCAGGCGACGGGGATGGTGAACGACCACACGGTGGACTGCTTCCGATATGTGGAGGTGGGGTGACGGGGTCCGGGTGGTCAGTCTTCGCGGAACGTATTGCCCCGTGGCGTGGCTAGCCGTTAAGATAGCGCAAACAGAACCTGCTGCCCACATGGGCCGCGGCATATTCGCCAGGGAGAACTGTATAGCATGAAAGCGGCCAGACTCGCCGGCCCCAAACTCTTCGAATTGCTGGAAGCGGATACCCCCACGGCCCAGGACGGTGAATGCCTGGTCAAACTGGAGAGAGTGTCGGTGTGCGGAAGCGACATCCGGCACGGCTTCGCAATCAACCCCGAGGAGTACTACCCCGCGCCCATCGGTCACCCGTGCCACGAATTGGCGGGAACCATCGTGGACAGCCGTACCGACGCCTACCACGAGGGGCAACGGGTTATCGTAATCCCGCCCCGTGGTTCTGCCGGGCTTGTGGAATACATGGTGTCGGACCCCAGTCGTATGATCCTGCTTCCCGACGAGGGATCGCTGGACGATTGGATTATGTGCCAGCCCTCGGGAACCGTGCTGTATTCCTGCCAGCAGATGCCCAACCTGTTGGGCAAGAACGTGGTAGTGATGGGGCAGGGCAGCATTGGCCTCAGTTTCACGATGATCACCTCGCGCATTGGAGCCCGCAACGTAATCTCCGTCGACCTACTAGACTACCGGCTGGAAGCTTCGAAAATCTTCGGTTCCACTCACCAGCTGAACCCGGACACAGATAATGTGGAAGAAGCCGTGTTGGAAATCACCGGCGGCGTTGGCGCCGACGTGGTGGTGGAAGCGGCGGGGTATGCCGACACCTTCAACATGTGCTTCCGGCTGGTGTGCCAGAACGGTACGGTGATAGTGTTCGGCATCCAGGAAGAGGAGTTCATCCCTCTGGAACACAACTGGTTGATGGACAAGCAGCCGCGAATCATTCCCACCACGGGAGCTCGCAGCGGTAACCCCATCAGCCACATCCAGGAGATAGTGGCACTGAGGCAGCGCGGCTGGTGCGACCCGGCACCGCTGGTGACGCACCGCATGGGTTTCTCGGAAGTGCAGCAGGCGTACGACATGTACGACCAGCGCCAGGACAACATCATCAAGGTCGTGATGGACCTGAGCGCCTAACCGCATCGGAATCAACATCCCTCCGGTCCGGTTGATAACTGGGCCGGAGGGATTTCTTTATGTCAAGTTACTAGCTCGGAACTGAACGGGGGCGCCTCGGTCCACGGTTCTATCTCGGACATCATTGCCCAAGGATAAACTGCATCGGGTGGCGTGTGAGGCCGGGAGAAGAAATCAGACTTGTAAAAGAGAACCTGGCGTTCACGGTGGCTTTGTGGAAAGCTGCGGATGCCGGTTCTATTACCCATTACGACCTGCCTCAAGCCACGCCCGATGACCGGAGAACGGCGATACAGCAGAAGCCGAATGCCGGACACCCCATCGACGTAACCAGAGGAGCGGCGAACCAGATGCGAGCGGCCTTCGCGCTGTCCGCCCTGCAGGCCCGCCGCAGCTTGGCCGTGGCGTTCCCGGGGGAGCCGATTGAGGAGGAGCTTCCGGAACTGCGCACGGCGCTGTCAGTGATGCACCTCATCGGGCTGGCCGTTCAGCACTCGATCTTTCGGCCTGTCTGGGAGTGCCCGCCACGGTACCGCCGCGTGTTCCACATCCGAAGGCTGGGGTTGACGCTGAACGCTACCGGCCTGGGCGGCAGGCCGTTCAGCTGGGATGAATTCGGCGGGCTGGACGTCTACCTAGACCTGCTGGACTACTGCGCCGAGAGCGCCGATGCGGTGCCGGAGGAGGGATACGGCACGGCGCCGGTGATTCTTCCGTTCCACCTGTCGAAGCTGGAAGTGAGCGGGGTCATCGGGATGCCTCAGGATGTCGAGCCGCCCACGGGAGCGAGGCCGATACGGCCTCCGCCGGGCTACACAGAAAACGGCACACGCTTTCCGACGCAAGAAGAGGAACCGGAGACATTGGACGCAGAAGAAGAGAAACCTGAGGCTCGTCCCGTCCAAGGACTGAGCCTGGCCAAAAGGCACAGCCTCGTGGACCAGTTCGTGGCCGAGCGTTGCGAGACCGGGTCGGGGAGACGGATATTGGCCGGGGAATTGTACGAAGGTTTCGCGGAGTGGTGCCGCAGGGACGAGGACAGGACCGTATCGCAACGTTCCTTCGGGATGCGACTGACGGCCCTGGGACTGACGCGCAAGAGGCGCGGACACGGCAAGCACTGGTGGGAAGGCATTCGCCTGGCTGAGGAAGAACAGCCTCCAGTTGGGTCGGCGCTGCCCCGATAACAGTAGCTCAACACACCTGGGTCCACGCCTATATGTCTCAGGAACCGGGCTCAGTGCTCGTGGTGGTGATGGCCGCCGCCCGGCGGCCCGACTTCCTTCAGTCAACACCCGGGGCTGCCATAGTTCCCGCAGCAGCCGCGAAGCCGCTTAATCTTCGCGAGATTATTGTCGCGCACCAGCCGCAGCTTGCGGCCCAGGACCATGGGGATACGCAAATTTTCGAAGAAAGCGTATGCCAGATTTCGCTTGTCCCTCATGGTGCTTACCATTATGCTGATTCGAACAAATCTAGGCAATATACAAGCGACCAGAGAGCCCGATGCTCCAACGGAGGAGGGCAACATGGGAGACTACCCCGAATACCTTGACCGGCTGGCCGGATTCATCAGCGAGATGCAACTGGACAGCCTTGGCGCTGAGGCGCTGGACGCCGCCCGCACCGTGACGCTGGACACCCTCGGGGCCATACTGGCCGGAAGCAGGCTACCCGAAAACCGCAACCTGGCCAAGCTGGCTGTGAAGCTGGGAGGGAAGGGTCCGGCCAGCGTCGTCGGGCACAAGAAGCAGGCCACGGCCACCTTCGCAGCCCTGGCAAACGGAACCGCGGGAGTGGCCCTGGAAATGGACGAAGGCAACAGACTGGGAGGCGGGCACGCAGCCATCCATGTGATTCCGCCCGCTCTCGCGATGGCGGAGGAGATCGGAGCCAGTGGTCGGCAGTTCCTCGAAAGCGTCATCGTGGGATACGAGACGACGTCCCGCATCGGCACCGGGACGGTGGTGCGGTCGGAGGTACACTCGCACGGGACATGGGGGACCATCGGAGCGGCGGCAGCGACAGCGCGCCTGCTGGGTTTCGGGCCGGAGCATACGCGGGAGGCGCTGGGCATTGCCGCGTCCATGAGCCCGGCCAACACGTGGACACCCTGTATCGAAGGAGCAACGGTGCGGAACCTGTACCCGGGCCGGTCGGCGATGCAGGGCATCATGGCGACGAACCTGGTGCTGTGCGGGTTCACGGGCCTGAAGGACGGGCCGTCGGACATTTACGGGTCGCTGCTGGGCCAAGGTTTCAACCCGGAGGCCGTGGTCGACGGGCTGGGAGGACCGGAACCGCTGCGCATCCAGCAGAACTATTTCAAGCTGCACGCCTGCTGCCTGTACAATCACCCGGCGCTGGACGGGATGCAGCACATCCTCAACCGGGAGTCGTTTGCTGCGTCGGACGTCGAGCGCATTGATGTCCTGGCGCCGCCATTGGCTTCGATCATGACCGATCCTGCACCCCCGAACATGCTGGCGGCCAAGTTCTCGCTGCCATACGCGGTTGCCGCGACGGTGACCCATGGCGCGACGGACGTCACCGCCTTCTACGAAGAGAAACTGACCGACGAGCCCACGCTTGACCTGGCGCAGAGGGTTTCGGTGGCGTCGGACCCCGCGATGGACCTGCGGCGGTACGACTACCCAGCGGCAAGAGTGACGGTGTCGCTGAATAACGGACGTACGCTGAGCGAGTCGGTGGTGGCGCATCACGGTGACCACCGCAATCCGGCGACGCCGGACGAATTGAGGGAGAAGTTCTCGTTCCTGACCAAGGACGTGCTGGGTCCTGACCGGATGCGGGAAGTGATAGAGACCGCTTCACGGCTGGAGGATTTGGCCGACATCCGCGAGCTAACGGCACTGCTGCGAGTGTAGTAGGAGGCTCTGCGCGGGCCACCTCGGATCCCTATCGGGCAGTGAGGTCAAGTGTTCGCCTGGTACGACTCAAGTGAGAAGGGGCCTTGAAGGTCCCTTCTTTCGTTCAGGCAATCCGTTCCAGGGTCAGGAAACGGCCTTGTCCTCGAGCAGGCGGTCGATTTCTTTGGACGAGTAGCCCAGCCATCCGAGTATCTCGGCGGTGTGCTGTCCGAGAGATGGAGACGGGGGGGCAGGGGGCGGGGGAGTGCCGCTGAAGTGGGCGTAGGGGCCGACCATCCTTACCTTGCCTTCCTGGGCGTGGGTGAACTCGTCAACGAGTTCGTTAGCGAGCACCTGCGGGTCGTCGAACATCTCCTCGATGAACCGGACCGGGCCGGCGGGAATGTTGCGTTCCTCGAGGATACGCAGCCACTCGGCGCTGGGCTTGGCACGAAACAGTTCCTCGGCGCGGCGCTCTAAGTCGCGGGTGTATTCGCGGGACTCGGGCTTCGTGGGGTCCCAATCGGAGGCCATGGACTCGTCGGTGAGGCCGAGGGTTTCCAGCAGCCGTTCCCGGAGGGGCTGGCTGAGGCAGCCGACGCCGATGGGACCGTCGGCGGCCGTGTAGACGCGGTAGTAGATGTTGCCGTGGTGTTCGCGGCGACGGCTGCCGGGGGATAGTTGCACGAGGTCGTCGAAGGTGGCACCGGCTTCCCGCTGTTCCTGGATGTCCTTCAGCGTCTTTTCGCGGGTCTCACGGTCCAGTTTCTCCACATGGAGGAAGCGGGCGCCCATCAGGTTGAGGGCTTGGCCGAGGAGGGTGGTCTCTATCTTCTGGCCGACGCCAGTGCGTTCGCGGGCGAAGAGGGCGGCAGCGACCGACCCGGCCATGGCGATGCCGGACGCGGTGTCGATGAGGGGGCTGGACCATACCCACGAGGGCACGTCGTCGACGGTCTTGGTCTCCGACGCAATCATGCCAGTCATGGCCTGGATGATCATGTCGTATCCGGGGCGATGGGCGTCCGGGCCGCGGCGACCGTAGGCAGTAAGCTCGCAGTAGACCAGGCGGGGGTTGATGGACGAGAGCTTCTCGTAGTCGACGCCCAGCTTTTCGGCCACGTCGGGACGGTAGTTGACCAGGACGACGTCGGTCTGCTTGACGAGGCGGGACAGGATTTCCTGGGCTTCGGGCCTGGTGAGATCGAGTGGCAGACTGCGCTTGCCCCGGTTGTAGGTCATGAAGGTGCGGCTCTCCGGCTTTGGGTGACCTGGAGGCGTGAACCGCTGGGTGAGACGCCACGGCTCGCCCCAGGGCGGCTCGATCTTGATGACGTCGGCGCCCTGCTCGGCCAGGATTCTCCCGGCCAAGGGGCCGGCGATTATCTCGGTAAAGTCGGCCACCGTCACACCTTCCAAGGGACCGGGCATTGTCAGCTACCTCCAACGGGAATCAACCACTGAGCGCACTGATGGCACTGCGCAATTGTATGTTTTCCGTTTTGTCGTCGTGCCACCGAGCCCGGTTATTCCCCGAGCAGCGCGGCGAGCTCGGTGTTGACGTCGTCGGGGCGCTCGCAGTGGGGGAAGTGGCCGGCGCGCTCCAGCTTGATGTAGCGGGAGCCAGGGACGGCTTCGTGGATTTCAAGCTCGTATTCGTCGGGCTGCATGGGGTCGTCGACGCCACGGACGAGGGTCAGCGGGGCCTTCAGGCTGTGGATGCGGTCGCGGGCGTCGAAGCGGTCGATGGTCAGCAGGTCGTTGTGCTGGGAGATGGGGCCCACCTTCCTGTGGCATTCCATCAACTCATCGCGAAAGTCCGAATCATCTACGAACAGCAGCATGTGCTCCATGGCGTCCAGCCACTTCTGCTGGGCCTCGCCGCCCTTCGCGGCGTTGAGGCGGAACTCGAGGCTGCCCGGGGCGCGCTCCTTGGGGCGCATGGCAACGGTCATCAGCAGGAGGCCGTCGATCTCGTCGGGCCAGGTGAGGGCATAGTCGAGAGCGACGCATGCACCGAGGGTGAAGCCCGCCAGCACCAGGCCGCCGGTGTGCCCGCGGGCGTGGAGCCAGTCTCGCAGCCAGCGGGTGTAGCCGGCCACGTCATCGAAGGAGTCGCCTTCCAGGTGGCCGGGCAGGTCGGGGGCGAGCGCGTCGGGGAAGCGCTGCAACTGGTAGCGATAGGAGGCGGCGCATCCGCCGGCGCCGGGGCCGTGAATCAGGACCAACTGGGACATTGCATACCTCCGAATTGTGAGACGACATCACTCTTGAGGGGACGCGATCACCCCGACCCTCTTCCGGAAGGAGAGGGGACTAACCAATCAAACTATGGGCCAGGGTGGCGGGAAGGACAGACCGGTGCGGGCCAGCATGCTTTCGCCAACGGCCTGGACTTCAGCTATCAACGCCTGCTCGTCGACGAACAGGGCCTTGTGGTCTTCGACTACGACGCGGCCGTCCACGATAACGGTGTGGACGCTGCGCCCGTCGGCATTGTAAACCAGGCTGTTGACCGGGTTGAAGAGGGTGGCCCACTCGGCGCGACGGGTGTCGTAGAGGGCAAGGTCAGCCTTCTTGCCGGGTTCGATAGAGCCGATTTCGTCGCCCAGGCCCAAGGCATTGGCACCGCCGATAGTGGCCAACTCCAGGGCGGTCTCTGCGGTGATGGCGGTGGTATTGCGGCGGGCGTCCTTGTAGAGGACCGCGATGAGGTACATGGCGCGGTTGGTCTCGACGAGGTTTGAGTTGTTGCCTGCGTCGGTGCCGATGGCGGCGGTGATTCCGGCCTCCAGCATCTCGGGCAGCAGGCCGTCGGAGGTCATGCCGTAACCGGACTTTACCGCGGCGGTGGGCACCGCCACCACCTTGGTGCCGGTGCGGGCGAGGGCCTCGACCTCCGACCGGTCTAGGCCAAGGCAGTGGGACATCACCACGTTCTCGCCGAGGACGCCAAGGCTCTCCAGGTACTGGGTTGGGCGCATGCCGTGATCGCGGAGGCAGGACTCGACGTATGAGCTGCTGTTGTTGAAGTGCAGGGTGAGGGAGACGCCGTTTTCGTCGGCGAGGCGCTTCGACTCCTGCAGCAGCCGGGGTGTGGAGGCGCTGGGGGCAAAGGGCATGGCCCACGCGCGCACCCGCCCTTCCAGCGCGCCGTCGTAGTCGCGGATGACCCTCTCCACGATGGAGATGGCCTCGTCGGTCTCGTAGACGGGCAGGTTGATCGGGTTGGGCAGATCGGTCACATGGGCGCCGACGATGATTCGGCAGCCGGACTGCTCGTAGGCACGGAGGCCTGCGTCGAGGAACTTGGTACTGCCGGGGTCGATGAACGTGGTGGTGCCATACTTCAGCAGTTCGGTGATTCCCAGCAGCGAGGTCAGGTACTCTTCCTCGGCGGTCATCACACCCTGGAGGCGGAACACGTTGGGCAGGTAGTCGGAGCCCAGACTGTCGGGGAAGATGCCGCGCGTGGCGTGGGCGTAGCTGACGTGCATGTGGCCGTTGACGAGGCCCGGGGCCAGCACCATTCCGTCGGCATCGATGACGCGCTCGGCGGCGACGCCGGCGAGGTCCGCCGTCTTCCCGACCTGCGTGATGCGGCTGCCCTCGATGACCACCGCACCGTCGCGTATGATGCGGCGCTCCTCATCCATGGTGATGATGTAGCGCACGTTTTCAATTCTCAGTGAAGCGTCCGGCATTGGGCCCCCGTGGCTATTGGATAATGGCGGTATTCTACAAAAATTCCCTCTCCCTGAGGGGAGAGGGAAAGGTCATTTCCTGTGTGGGAGTCCCAGGACCTGGGTTAGATGCGGTCGAGGAAGGCGGACACCACGGCGTTGAACTCGTCGGGCTTCTCCATCTGGGGGCTGTGGCCGCATTCGTTGATGATGGAGAGCTGTGAGCCGGGGATGGAGCCACGGAAAAGCTCGCCGCACTCCAGGGGGATGATGGCGTCCTCTGCGCCCCAGACGATCAGGGTGCGGGCCTGCACCTTGGACAGGTAGTGGGGCAGGCTGGGGTTGTGCAGGTAGGGCTTCCAGGCCAGCCGGGACAGCATCTCGCGGTTGGAGTGATCGACTGTGGCTTCCTGCGGGGTCAACTCGCGGGTGAAGTAATCGTAGTTGGGCACCTGCTCGGGGTTGTGGAAAGCCAGCTGAAGGCGGGTGGTGGCGCCCACCATGAATACCTCGGCGATTTCAGACTTTTCGGGCCGGATACCAGCGGCGTTGATCAGTATCAGACCTTCGATGTCGCTGCCGCCCATGGCCGCCATTTCAGCGGCAACCCAGCCGCCGATGGAGTGGCCGGCAAGCACGTAGCCGTCAAGGCCCAGTTCCCTGGCCAACTCGAGGGTGAAGTGGGCTAGGTCTGTGATGGAGTACATCCACCCAGGACGCGGGGTGCCGAAAAACCCGGGTTGGGAAGGCGCGAAGACGGTGCGCCGCTGGGCGATGGGGCCGCTGGTGGGATCGAAGGTGCCGAAACCGCCGCCGCCGTGCAGGAAGAGAAGGGGAGGTCCCGAGCCGCCGGAGAATACCTCAACCGGAGTGCCGGATACCTGCACCGTTGACCTGTTGCCCACTGCTGCCAGCGTCATGCCATATACCTCGCTTTCAGTGAGTGTCGCGCCCCTCTTGGAATCGGAGCACGCGAGAGCGGCAATGCGTAACGGCGGATGCCGCAAAAATAGCCAAAAAGCAATCCGATTCTGTTACATAAGGCGGTCAATGTCAAGCTGAGAATCCCGCCTCGCGAGGGCCGCAAGCCCTTTCAATTCGAGCATCCCCAGGAATGGAAACACGATGCCATTTTCGTTGACTTCAAACGTGCACGAAATAATCACAAAATCCTATGGCCGGAGTTCCAGCCACGGTTTAAATTGAGCACAATTACGGAATTAATCCGGAACAGGTCGGTGCAGTTTTTCGAACACCTCCCGACCATTCCCCGCAGCACGATTTGGCATCGCAACAGGTTAACGACCACATACGCTATGAGCCGGACGAGCATTGTCCGCTCATAGTTTCCTTCATAGCCAGCTTCCAGGGTGTGCTGCTGGTTCTGACGCCGATGGTGACGGCGGTGACCACCACGGCGCTGGTAGCGGCACAATCTCAGGACTACCTGGTCTGGTCGGCGTTCGCGGCCTTCTTAATCTGCGGACTGATAACGGCCCTGCAGGGGCGGGACGAGTCTGGCGATTCGGCACGGGGCACGTGCTGCTCACGGCCGCGAGCGTGTCGCTGATCGTGGTCAGCGTGCCAGCGCTGGAGGCGGGCGGACCGGGCCTGCTGGCGGCAGTGGTAGTGGCGGGGGCACTCTCCCAATTTGCGCTGTCGCTATGGCTGCCACTGCTGCGCCGCATCATCACGCCGGTGGTCACGGGCACCGCACTGATGCTACTGGCGGCGACGGTGATTCCGATTGCCGCCGGCAGGGTAACGGCGCTGCCGGAGGATGCGTCCTCGCTGTCCGGTCCGGTGGTGGCGCTGATAACGCTGGCCGTGCTGGGGTTGAGGGTGTCGGGAGCGTGGCGACTGTGGGTGCCATTGATATCCATCGGGGCGGGGTGCCTGGCGTCAATCCCCTTCGGGCTGTACGACTTCCGGCTGGTCACGGAGGCGCCTTGGGTCGGCATCCCGGGCACGTGGTTCCCCGACTTCGAGGTGCCCGAGCTGTCCGCCTTCTTGTCGCTGCTGCCCATGGCGATCATAGTGGTTATGATCAACGGGATCAAGAACATGGGCGACTCTGTGGTGGTACAGAGGCTGTCGCGGCGCGAGCCACCCGCGACGGACTACCGGCTGGTGCAGGGATCGCTGAACGCCAACGGTCTGGGCGTGCTGCTGAGCGGAGTCGCCGGGTCTCCGCCAACGACCATCAACTCGGCTACCAGCGGTTCCCTGGTGAACCTCACTGGGGTAGCCAGCCGGAGAGTGGGTAACATCGCCGGGGCGCTCCTGGTGGCGCTGGCATTTTCGCCGAAGCTGACGGCGGTACTTCTCATCATTCCCGCTCCGGTGATGGGCGCCTACCTGCTGGTGGTTATGGGCACCTACGTTGTGGAGGGCATTCGCACCGTTCAGCAGGAGGGTCTGGACCAGAAGAAGGCGCTGATGGTGGGGCTGGCGTTCTCGTTCGGGGTGGCGCTGGAAAACTCGGACATCATCGCCACGCTGCCCGCGGGCGACTGGCTGCTGTTCCTGGACAATGGGCTGACCGCGGGGACGGCGGCGGTCGTTCTGATGACCTGGTTTGCAGAGCTCACTGGACCGCGGTCGAGGCGGCTGCAGGCCCGGCTCAGCGAGTCGGCGTTGCCCGATATCGACGGCTTCCTGCGCGGGGTGGCAGGCAGAATCAAGTGAGGAGAGGATGCGACGCAGAGGCTGTGCGCCGTGGGGGAAGAGGCTCTGTGGAGCCTGTTGGATACTCACGCCAACGATGAGCCGGGCACTCCCAGAAGGCTGTCAATTGTGGCCCGCCCGGGCAACAACGTCGTGGAGCTGGAGTTCTTTTCTTCGCTGGAGGGGGAGAACCTGCAGGACAGGCTGGCGTTCATGAGCGGCGATGCTCCGCAGGAGAACGAGGCGTCCTTCCGGCTGCTCACGCACTACGCGCAGTCGGTGCGACACCAGAAGTACCACGGCGTGGACATCGTGAGGGTGCGGTGGCGGAGGAGCCTGGGCGGAGAGTGGGGATCAGCTAGCGAGGGCTGCGTCTCGCCGGGTACGGGATGCGAAGCGGTCTTGACACGGTTGGGGCCCAGCCATACCATAAATGGAGCCGTTCGCGTTTTTCCGCAGCGGGCGGTGTGTCTGATGGGGATTAGTCTAGCGGTAGGACACCTGACTCTGGATCAGGCAGCGGAGGTTCGAATCCTCCATCCCCAGCCATCATCTTCCTTCATTCGCGCACACTTGCGTTCACTTCCATTCGCGAACACTCGCGTACACTTCAAGCCCTGCTATTTTGCTGCCTTGAACAACATGCCGGTGTGCTGTGTCGGACTTACAGAGGCATGGGCTTGACCGGCTTTCCACCGGTCAGCGCCCATGCCACGAGATGCGGGCAGCCGTAAAAGGGTGCGCGGCTATTCGTCGGTGAGGCCCAGGCTGGACAGCATGAAGGCATACTCTTCGGCGATTTCGTACCACTGAGCTGTCCGTCCCGACCTGCCGCCGTGCCCGGAGCCCATATCGGTCTTCAGCAGCAGCAGGTTTTCGTCGGTCTTGACGGCCCGCAGCTTGGCCACATACTTGGCCGATTCCCAGTAGGTAACCCGCAGGTCGTTCAGGCCGGCCGTTACCAGTATCGGCGGGTATTCGCCCGGTTTGAGCTGGTCGTAGGGCGAGTACGACCGGATGTACTCGAAGGCTTCCTTGTCCTCGATGGGGTTGCCCCACTCCGGCCACTCGGGCGGGGTCAGCGGCAGGTCGCGTTCAGCATCGTATTCAGCACGTCAACGAAGGGCACCTGCGTGACCATCGCCCCCCATAGCTCAGGCGCCTGGTTCACCGCCGCGCCCATTAGCGTGCCGCCGGCACTCCCCCCTGAGATCGCGATCCGCCCCTCTGAGCCATATCCCTCGGCTACAAGGTGACGAGCCACATCGACGAAGTCGTTAAAGGTGTTGGTGCGCTCGAACAGCTTGCCTGCCTCGTACCAGTGGTAACCAAGCTCGTCTCCACCCCGCACATGCGCGATGGCGAAGATGAACCCTCGTTCCAGAATCGACTGCCGCGGCGAGGAGAAGTATGGCGGAATGCCGTTTCCGTAGGCACCGTAGGCGTAGATGTACAGGGGCGCTGAGCCGTCCACCGGGGTGTCCTTGTGGCGGACAAGGGACACCGGGACCTGCACGCCGTCTCGCGCAGTGGCCAGTTCACGGTGGGTCACAAACTGCGAGGCATCGTAGCCGCTGGGTATCTCCTGGACCTTCCGCAGTTCCAGTTCCTCGGTGTCGATGTGGTAGTCGTAATCGGTCCACGGCGTGGTCAGCGAAGTGTAGACGAGACGCAGGGTATTTACATCGAATTCGGGATCAAACTCGATGTAGGCATAATACGCATCTTCAGGAAAGTCGACGTGCGTGGACTCTCCGTCGCGGTCAATGATACGCACCTGGTCCAGGCCGTCGATGCGCTCCTCCACCGCGACGTAGTCTTCGGTGACGAGGAAGTGTTGGATGTACAGGGATTCCGAGCCCTGCAGCAGCGTTTCCCAAGCCGCCTCGGTGGGGTCGCCCTCCGGGGCGATGACCAGCCGGAAGTTCTGGTGGTTATCGTTGGTCATGATGATGAACCGGTCGCCCTGGTGGTCGATGGAGTAGTCGTGCCCGACCCGTCGCGGAGCGACCAGCACCGGCTCGGCCTCTGGGTCGTCCGCCTTGATGAGCCGGTACTCGCTCGTGATATGGTCGCCGGCTCCTATGACGACATATTCATCGGAGTTGGTGTCGGTAACCCAGACGAAGAATCCCGGATCGGTTTCTTCGTAGACCAGGGAGTCGTCTTCGGTCGGAGTGCCCAGGACGTGCCGGCGAATCTGATACGGGTGCCCGGTCTCGTCGAGCAGGGTGTAATAGAAGAATGAGTTATCGGTGGACCAGACGACCCGTCCGCGTGTTTCATCGATCTTGTCGTCGTGCAGTGCTCCGGTCTCCAGATCCTTGACCACCATGGTGTAGCGTTCCGACCCAGTGGTGTCGGTACTGTAGGCGATTTTTGACCAGTCGTTGGTCACCGAGATGGTACCCAGGCGGAAGTACTCATGGCCTTCCGCCAGATCCGGCTCGCTCAGGAACACCACCGCGTTGTCAGTGGGGCCTTCCCGAGCCTCCGGGTCGGACGCGGGCCAGCGCAGCCACTCACGGTACTCGCTGCCTTCCCCATATCGCCACTGATAGTACCAATCGCCAAGTTTGCTGGGCAGGCTGGTCAGTGCGGCGGGCTGACGGCCTTCAATCTCTTCGAAGATGGTGTCGATCAGGTCCTGGTAGGGCGCCATCTTGGCTTCGAAGTATTCGTTCTCAGCTTCCAGGTAGGCGATCACATCCTCGTCGTCCACCGTGGGGTAGTCCTCGTCTTCCAGCCAGTGCCAGGGGTCTTCCACGGTGATCCCGTGGTAGGTGTAGCTGTGAGGTCGCTCCCCGGCGATCGGCGGGATGTCTCCAGGCGCCGGAGTCGGAGTGGGTTCCGGTGTGGGCTCCGGGGTAGGTGTAGCTGTGAGGTCGCTCCCCGGCGATCGGCGGGATGTCTCCAGGCGCCGGAGTCGGAGTGGGTTCCGGTGTGGGCTCCGGGGTAGGTTCCGGTGTCGGCTCCGGCGTGGGCTCGGGTGTTGGCTCTGGCGTGGGTTCGTCAGTCGGCGCCGGTGTGGGTTCCGGCGTGGGTGAAGGAGTGGCGGCAGGCGCAGCCGTGGGCGTCGGTTCCGGCGTGGGAGTCGGCTCAGGGGCAGGGGTAGGTACCGGAACAGATGTTGGCTGCGGTGGAGCCGTGGGCGAAGGCGCCGGCGTGGTGGTCGGCTGAGGGACAGGCGTGGGCGCCGGAGTAGCGGTAGGCGGCGGAACCAACGTGCCGGTCTGCCCGACGGGTGTCGGCTCGGCAGCGCATCCAACGAATATTAATGTAATCAGGCCAATTGCGGTCAGCGGAATCAGGGTTCGGAGAAGATACGACACGGGTCAGTCTCCAAGTGTCCAGTGAAGTTGGTCGCGCGCCACATTTTAAAACAAAACTGGCGCGTGTTGACGTTGAAATTCGTGCGTTCTGACCAGCATTCCCCCCTGAAATTGAAAGAGGCTTTGGCGGAACGGGAATCATCCTGGCAAGCGTGAGTCCAAACGGAGTTCAGGAGGTATGCCGGAACAGCACAGGAGTCCTCAGATTTTGGCTGCGCGGGGATGGGCCGTAGCGGCAACCTGCTCCAAGGTCATGCCAGCGAACCGCTGCGGGCGGTAGGGACCAAGCACGGCGTCTGCAGGGGTCCCGTCGCAGACTTCCTGGGCGGCAAGTTGGCTCAGCACGGGAGCGAGGGTGACGCCGCTGTGGGTGAGGGCCACGTACAGGTTGGGCGCCTCGGTGGTGAAACCCATCACCGGATAGCCGTCCAGCGGCATCGGACGCCAGCCAACCGGCACCGGAACGGCCGTCGCGTCTTTCAGGGCAGGCAGGTATCGGGAGGCCCGGGAGAGGAGGTCGTCGGCATGGGACTGTGAGTCGTCTTCGGCGAGGCTTTCCTGGTCGCCCTCGCCAATCATCATGCGTCCATCGGCGCATTGGCGGATGTGAATCTCCCGACGGCCATCGCCCAGGGCTGGCGCATAGACCACCGGCACGTTGTGGAGCAGGAGCGGCAGCGGGTCCGTGCGAATGACCACGCCGGGGCTCTCGGCCTGCGGCACGTTCACGCCGGCAAGGGCCGCGAGGCGGGTGGTGTCGGTGCCCGCGGCGGCGACGACCGCATCGACATCGCGGGGGCCCGAGCCGGTTTCCAGCACGCGCACACGGCCATCGGTGTCCCGCTCAAAACCATCGACCTCGGTGTCGGGCAGAATCTCGCAGCCCAGTTCCCGCAGGCGACGCAGGCAGGCGTCGACGACCAACTGGGGCTCAACCTGTCCCTCGTTGGGACTGAACTCGGCGGCGGCCACGGGACCGACGTCCAGCGACGGTTCCAGTCGCTTCAGCTCGTCGGCGTCGACCAGGCGGGTCGGGTAACCCCAGGACTGGAGCTGACGGACGCGGGCAAAGAGGTCGTCTGCCACCACCGGGTCGGATTCCCAAGAGACTTTGCCGCCCCAGCGGAGACCGACGCTGTCGGAGTCGCCGTCGTCTCCGATGGCGGCGGCGAAGCGGGGCCACATCTCGAGGGAGCGACGGTTGAGGTTGTGGTAGCCGATGGGCTCCTTGGCACCGGCGTTGATCCAGGCGAAGCTGTGGCTGGACGCGCCGTGTCCAGGTTGGCCCTTGTCGAAGAGGACCACGTGGATGCCGCGACGGGCGAGGCGGAAAGCGATGGAGGCGCCCATGATGCCGGCCCCCACGACGGCCACGGTCTCAGGCTTACCGGGAATGACCATAATTGGCTTCTCCTCTTATCGTAGGGGACATACTTTATCGTAGGGGACATACTTCGCCGGACAAAACAGCGGGGCGCGTTGCATTGCGCCCCGAACAGGTTCCGTTGGGTGCCAAGGGCTGTGTTCATTTTCGACCGGGAAGCGCCGCTCAGCAGCGCCCTGGCCGGCCGCCCGGTTGCGCCCGGTATGCCGTAGCGGCGGTTATCGGGCGGCGACGGGCTGGTGGGCCTTCAGGAACGAGCGGACCTGCTCGACGGTCTTCTGCTTGAGGTCCGGGTCTTCCTTCCAGGGATAAGGCGTCGCCTCCGCCTTTGGCGCCAGCTCGATCATGTCCATGGCTGCCTCAAGGGAGTGGGCGGGCGTGTCGTCGGGCATCACCAGCAGTGGCGTCTGGCAGGCACGAGCGAAATCGCGGGACACGCAGTAGAAGAAGTCCGGCTGGAGGCGGTACAGGTTGTGCAGGTACTGCTCTATGGTCTCCATGGTCAGGTCGGGGCGCTGGGCGATGAGGTCGGGACCCCACGAGTCGCGGCCCATGTCGTACATGGCGTCGGGGGTCTTGGAGGCGTGGCCCACCGGCTGGCAGAGCACGGCGGCCATCACGCGGTCGGGGGCGCGCTCGATGAGCTTCATGGCGAAGGGGCCGCCGATGCAGTAGCCGATGAACAGGAACTCGTTGACGCCCAGATGGTCCATCAAGGCCAACTGGTCGTCAGCGAAGGCGCCCCACGGGTCTTCCACCTGCACCGGGCCGGTGGACTCGCCGCCGATTGCGTTGCGCTGGTCCATGGTGATGACGCGGAAGTCGTTCTTGAACACTTCCATGGAGTCAAACACCTGGCCGGGCCAGTTCTCGAGCTTGGAATTCAGTCCACCACCTGGGGTGGCGAGAAGCGGGAACCCTGACCCCACTTCCTCGTAGCGAATGGTGACGTCGCCTCTTGTGAAATGCGGCATTTCAGTGCCTCCTCAGTTGTACCGGGGAATGAGTCTCCCGGTCGATTGTAGCTTGGGATGGCAGGGCGTCAAGGCTGGGTTCCCCGCCCTCGGAGACTCCATCCAATTCAAGTTCCCTGTTGCGGGCAATGCCGGGACGCTTCCCGAGTTTCGATGGAAGCTGAATTCTTGTTTTTCCGTTCATATCCGGCCATTTCCGGCCATCCAGTTCCGAGGTGGCAGCGACTTCCAGGCGAACCCGGGACCGGTGGCATTTCAAGGAAGGCAAGCTTGTCCAGAAGTAAGGTAAGGAAGGGCACCCGGGCCTGGCACGGGGCAATAAGGAGAGGACCAAAACAGTCGTCAGGTCAACTTTATCTGCTGCAGGAGTTGCTGAACCTCGTCCGGCGTTAGAGGCTGGTCGCCGGAAGCGGGGAGCCACACTCAGCGCCATCGCAAATCAGCAGGTTCTGCCCAACGCGCACTTCGAAGCAGCGCTTGAGTTTGCCAACGGCGTGGGCGCGGTAGGCATCAATGTTGCGCACAGCGGCACGGTGATCGGAGTTCTATTCGCCGGTGCCCGAAGGCAGGCGCAAAAGGCGAATGACGTGGCGGAACGGCAGTTTGGAGACCTGAAGTCAGTAAGGTGCGTCCGACTCGTGGGAGGAGGGGTGCGGGCCCGCTAGTCGAAGATATCGGAAAGGGGCAGCGAGAACCCGGGAAGTAGCACTTCGTCGGTGATTGTGTCATCACCGCTGTAAATATCATCGGTGCCGTCGGCGCGGCGAACCAATACTCGAGCAGGTGAAGTGGGCGTTGCGGGATACACCAGCCAGACTCGCTGCGAACCGGCTTCAAGGTACTCGCGAACCTTGCGCTCCATCTCCGCACCTGTGTTGGAGGGCGACACGACTTCAACGGCGATGTCCGGCGCACCGGAGACGAACCCTGAAACTGTGCCTTCCCTGGGCAGGCGCGACACAAGTGCGAAAGAAACATCGGGACCACGCACGGTGTCTGGATCGCCATGGAGCCGGTATCCGGTATCTACCCTGACACGACCAACTCCGCGTTGCCGAGAGTACAAGTTCAGGGCCGTGCCGATATTGACTGATATTTCTCCATGCTGCTCATTGACAGGCGCCAATTCGACTACTTCTCCGCTCACCAGTTCATACCGCCCCTCACTCCTGCAACAAAAGAGGTAGAACTCATCGGCGGTCAAAAGCGTTTTCTGCGAGGACATCAGCGGCTGTCCTTCCAGTCGGAGTGTGTGCTGTTATTGTAACCCATGAGAGTTTCGATGCTACTGCTCCCCATCCCAGCGATGCGGCAGGTCCGAAATGCGGGACATCCCCAACCCCTCGCAGAAGTCCTGGTACTCGGCGCGCCGAGCGCCACGCCACCGGAGCGCTTCCGGGCCGGCGTCGATAGGAACGTCGCGGCGCAGGGTGGCGAGATCTCGATAAAGCAGGGCGTTGTCGTACTCCCGCGACAGCGTTTCCTGGAGGGTGGCCGCTCCTCTCACCGTGACGTCCCACGGGCCTTCCACCGGGATCGACGCGAGGTGTCCGTATCGCGACAGAACTGCTGCAGAGCCCTTGGCCCCCCAGCGCGGCAGGCCGGGGATGCCGTCGGCGCTATCGCCGGTCAGCGCCAGCAGATCGGGAATGGAGGCCGGCGGCACGCCATACTTGGCCACCACCGCCGCCTCGTCGAGAGTGTCCCCCTTGCGCCGGTCCAGGCAGACGACACGGTTCCCCTCAACGAGCTGGGCCAGGTCCTTGTCGGGAGAGCAAATGACGACGCGGTCGACCCCCGGCTCCCGGCGAAGCTGCTCCGTCGCGGTGGCGATGGCGTCGTCCGCCTCGAATTCAATCATCGGCCACACGCAGATACCGAGGGCGGCGACGGCGCGTTCGGCCAGCGGGAACTGCGACAGTAGCTCCTCCGGCGTGCTCTCGCCGGTCTTGTAGCCCGGGAAAAGGTCGTTGCGGAAAGAAGTTATAACGCTGTCGAAAGCGCACCCGATGTGTGTAACCTCGTTGTCCCGCATCAATCTCAGCAAGCTCTGAGTCAACCCGCGCACTGCGCCGACGGTCTGACCGGTGGGGGATTCCAGCGGCGGCATAGCGAAATGCGCACGAAAGAGCTCGTAGGTGCCATCGATCAAGTAGACTTCCAATTTCTCCACCCTTAATCCTCTAGCGGAGTCAACGTAGGTAACAGGGTCAACGCAGGGCCGTTTCAGGACTCCGCAACTATACCCAACTATAGCGGAAGGGGCGGGTTCTGCACCCGCCCCCTGCTGTACCGGTCGGCTACTCGATGAAGTAGACGAATCTGAACCGTGGGATGACAAGGGAGGAAATCGGGAAGCCCTTGACGTAGGGCTTGATCAGATAGTGCTCCCCTGAGGAGTGATAGATTGGTACCCACGGAGCGCCATCCAGGATCATTTGCTCTGCCTCCCTGTAGAGAGCGAATCGAGCCTCCCGATCCTGCTCCACGCGGGCCCGCTCCAGCAGCGCATCCAGGGACGGGTCGCTGTAGTGGGTGTGATTGTTGCTGCTTTCGCTGTGGAACAGGACGTCAAGGAAGTTTTCCGGGTCGGCGTAGTCGGCGATCCAGCCCAGTCCACCGAAAATCTGGAACCGTCTTTCCCGAAGGTCCTGAAGGTACGTGGCCCACTCCGTCTGGAGGATGTCCATCCGGATTCCCAGTTGCTCTTCCCAGGTGTTGAGGATGATCTCCGTCATCGGCCCGGGGCTGGACCCGAAAGAGCCGGGAAGCGTTATGGTTATCAAAGGCCAGGTGCTGGGGTCATCGCCGTACTCGGATTGGGCCAAAAATTCCCGTGCCCTGTCGGGGTCGTACTCATATCCTTGCAGGTCGGGATTGAATCCAGGAAAGCCCGGCGGAAGTATCCCTTTTGCCGGGACGGCGGTGCCCTCAAGCAGCACTTCGGCAATCGTCTCGCGGTCAATGGCATAGTTCAGGGCCAACCGGACGTTGGGATCGTCGAAAGGTGGCTCCGAGGAGTTCATCCCGATGTAGCTGGTGTCGAACTCGGGCGGCCCCTGGTGCAGCTGGCCGTGGAGCGGGTCATTGGGGTCGTTCAGCCTTTCCAGCGTCGAGACGCCAACTCGGCCGAGATGCACCTCATCGTTCTCATACATCAGGAAACCATCGCCGCCAGCCAGGTTGAACTCCACCGCGTCGAGCTTGGCTGCGCCGAGGTGGTAGCCATCAAACCTTTCCAGTCGCATGAAAACGCCGGGATCGTATTCTGCCAGCTTGAAGGGACCGGTACCGTTGGGCGCCGTCAACCACTCCCTCCCCAATTCCACATTGTCCCGGTCAAGAACGAAGGTGGTCGGGTAGGAGAGCTTGGAGATGAAGTATGCCTTGGGCGCGTCGATGTCGATGCGGAGGGTCTCCTCGTCAATGACGCTGAGGCCGGAAATGGAGTCCGCCTCTCCGTTCAGCTTGTCCGCAACCCCAACGATGTCGCCGAGGAAGGTGTCGACGCCCGGCGACTCGGTGGCCGGGTCGGAGGCGCGTTCCAGCGACCACTGGAAGTCCGTGGCGGTCACGCGGCGCCCGTCATGGAAGGAGGCCGCGGGGTTCAGCCGGAAGGTGTATCCCATGCCGTCGGAATCGACAGTCCAGTCCTGGGCAATGTCCGGAGCCAGGACCAGGTCGGGGTCGATGGTGAGCAGTCCGCCGAAGACTTCCAGTACATAGCGCGACGACGAAACGTCGCCGGTCTGATGCGGGTCGAGCGTGGGCGGGTCGCCACCGAGCAGCTTCAGCACGCCGCCCTCAATGGGAAATCCTCTCAATTCCTGCTGGGCAGTGCCTCCTTGCTGTGCTTCCGTGGGCTCGGGCGTTGGAATACTTGTTGCAGTGGGGGCTAACGTCGCGGTTGGCTGCGGAGCCAGCAATTGCGGGGTCGCGGTTGGGTCATCTGGATCGCAGGCGACCAGGGCGCCGGTAAGCAGCAAAGCCGCCAGGAACAGGACAATCCTCATACTCAAACCTCCGGAAGAAATAGTCTACGAGCGGGATAATTGCCTTGGCGCTGCGGGCCAATTGGAACGCCGCTGTAACTCCGGTACCTCGTCCCAGTTCAATTTGCGTGTGCAGCCGGTGAATTTTCTGCGATCCTCAAGTCCTGGGCTAGTTGCAGACTCATACCTCGGAGCTCGATACACCGCCGGACAGAATATCAAGACTGCAGCCCAGTTGTCTCTCAGGCAGTTTCGGATTGTTGGGTTATAATCACCGCGACCACCGGCACCGGCGCCCAGGAAATTCCGGTCCCTTGGACCAGATTCAGGAGAGGCCATCGTGAAAGAGATATTGCTGGACTACTCAAAGCAGTGCGGCGATGAACCGGAGAAGGGACACAACCGCTGGCATCCTGACATCCCGCCCGCCGTTCGTGCCGACCAGGGTGAAGAAATTGTGATGCAGACCCGCAACGCCTTCGATGGTCAGATTACGCCTCAGACCCAGGCACCGGATTTATTGCGCACAGACCTCGGCCTGGTGCATCCCCTGACCGGTCCCGTCTACGTCAACGGCGCGGAGCCGGGAGACCTGCTGGAAATCAATATTCAGAACATCGAACCGTCATCGTGGGGGTTCACCACAATCCTGCCCGGATTCGGTTTCCTGCGAGACCTGTATACCGAACCGTTCATCTGCCACTGGGAGATGCGCGACGGGTTCGCCACGTCGGAGCAGCTTCCGGGAGTTCGGGTGCCCGAGGCCTCGTTCATGGGCACCATCGGCGTGGCCCCTTCGCGGGCGCTGCGGCAGGAGATTCTGCTCCGCGAGGACGAGCTGCTGCGCCGCGGTGGCATGGTGGTGGGACCCACGCCCGGGGGTGCGGTGCCTGCCCAGGAACCGTTCGCTTCAGAGGGCCTGCGCACCATCCCTCCCCGCGAGTACGGTGGAAACGTCGACATCAAACAGCTCACCGCCGGAACGCGCCTGATGTTGCCGGTGTTCACCGAAGGAGCCCTGTTCTCGGCTGGCGACGCTCATTACGCGCAGGGCGACTCCGAATGCTGCGGCACGGCCATCGAGATGGACTGCACCCTGCACGTCAGCTTCCAGGTACGGAAGGGGGAGGCGGCCAGCCGTGGCATCAACTTCCCCTACTTCGAGCGCGACGACTACTTCACCAGCCCCGAAATGGCTGCTCCCCGGCGGTTCATCGCCTCCACGGGAATGTGCATAGCCGACGGTGTCAACGAGTCGGAAAACGGGACCATGGCATCACGGCAGGCCCTGCTCAACATGATTCACCTGCTCATGGAGCGAGGATGGAGCCGCGAGCAGGCCTACTGCATCTGCAGCGTGGCCGTTGACCTCAAGGTCAGCGAGGTGGTGGATGTTCCGAACTTCGTGGTATCGGCCTTCCTGCCTCTGGACATTTTCACAAGCTGAAGGGGCTGGTGTTCGTCTCCTCCTGGAGCGGACGTCGAAAGTCGTAAGTCCTCGGGCAGCATCGCATGCACCCTGCGAGGGCGGGTTTGCTACCCGCCCCAGTGACATTTCCCAAGGCAATCGCGTTTTAAACGCCGGCGGCCTTGTGCCCCGTCATTTCCGCGAAGGCGGGAATCCAACCCCCCGTCTGCCGCCGCACCCAGAACCCAGAACCCGAGCAAGCACTGTCAATTTCACCGCCACCTCTATTCCGGCCCAATTTGTGTGCCCAGAAATAAGACGCGATTGCCCCGCTGACATCTCCCTCTTGCCCTGATGCGTCACTAATCGTACAATAGTTCTGATGAAGAACTCCCCAAACCACCAAGTTGGTTCTCTTCGCCTCCTGAATACTCCGTACCAAATACAGCAGGGCAATCGCGTTTTAAACGCCGGAGGCCTTGGGACCCGTCATTCCCGCGCAGGCGGGAATCCAAACCCACGTCTACCCTCGCACCCAGATGCCAAGGAAGCACTGTCATTCCCGTCTCCCTCGCCATTCCGGCCCAATTTGTGTCCCCAGAAATAAAACGCGATTGCCCTGCCAAATACAGGCCTATTTGATACTAGCGTTACAAAATGTTACGCAATGTTACACATCCACGAGAGGACCCTCTGATAATGAGACCGGAGTCCCGAGTGGCATCTCCTCGTAAGCACGAGATGCCCATTCAACTCTCCCAGGGAGAGGTTTCGGACGAGTGTGAAACTCTTGAACCAGGAACGCCTGATTCAGAACGCTGCCCAGCCCATCGCCAATCTATTCGCTCTGTGGGCCATTCTGTGGGCCATAAGGTATACTTGGCGCAGTTTGATATTGTGCATCCGATACGGAAAGGAGCTTGTTCATGCAGTTTGGACTCCTGTACGAAATGCAGCGTCCCTACGACGACGAAATTGACTGGAATTCGCTATACCGGGAAACACTGGACCAATGCGAGCTCGCGGACCAGGTCGGCTTCGACAACCTGTGGTTCGTGGAACACCACTTTCTCTATGGCTTTTCCGGCTCGCCCTGTCCCGAGGTGATGTTCGGGGCCCTGTCCCAGCGCACCAAGAACATCCGCATCGGGTTTGGCGTGTCCATCCTGCCCAACCACCATCCTGTGCGCATCGCCGAGCGGGCCGCCATGGTTGACCAGTTGACCAACGGCCGGGTGGAGTTCGGGACCGGCCGCTCCAACGCCTACGAGCAGTTGGGCCAGGGCATCGACCCGCGCGAGACCCGCGACCGCTGGGACGAGGCCATCAGGATGATCCCCCAGATCTGGCAGACCTCCGGCGAATTTTCCTGGGAAGGCAACTTCTGGAACGTGCCGCCGCGCCGTGTCCTGCCGCAACCCTTCCAGAAGCCGCACCCGAGAATGTACCTGGCGTGCACGCAGACGGAGAGCTTCCGACTCGCGGCCCAGAGAGGCATAGGCGTATTGTCTTCCGCCTCCTACGCCGTCGACGTGCTGGCCGAGCACGTCAAGGTGTACCGCGACGCCATCAAAGACGCCGATCCTGTGGGCGCCGAGATCAACGACTTCTGGGGCAACAACGTCCACTCCTTCTGCGCCAAGGACGACCAGGAAGCGAAGGAGCTGTGCGCCGAGTCGATGAAGACCTTCTTCGGCCCCGACAAGCCCTACATTGCCAGCCGTATTAACGCCTACGAGGAACTGCTGGAGGCCTGGGGCGGCGTGCCGGAGCACCTCAAGGCCGACTTCGGCCGCTGGCTCCGCCAGTCCGACGAGGACCACCAGGCCCAGGCCGCTGAGGCCGGCATCTCCCTGGACAGCGGACCCGGCGCGGCCCGTGCCGCCGTGGCCCAGCTTGACGCCAACCTTCTCGCTGACCGCGGCGTCATCATCGCCGGTAGCCCCGAGAGCTGCATCAACACCATAAAGACCTATGAGGACATCGGCGTCGACCAGGTCATGCTCATCATGCAGACCGAGACAATTCCCCACGACAAGGTGATGGAGTCCATCGAGCTGTACGGCAAGGAAGTCATTCCCGCCTTCCGCAACGGCGGCAACGGCAAGTAGACACAAACAGACTCCCGTGGAACGATCCAGGGGCGCACGGCTGTGCGCCCCTGCTGTTTCCGGCCTCAGGCACGAACCGCTTGCCCTATCCGCCCTTGGCGCCCGCGATGTCGCGCCTCAGGAAGAGGGCAAGAGCGGCTCCTCCCAGGACAACGGCGTAAATGGTGACGAAGATGGCTCCGTGGGCCATATCCGATATCCCACCAATAGTCGCGATGTTGGATCCGGGACCGCCCTCGTTGCCTTGCACTGCCTGCCAGGCGCTGACGCTGGGGCCGAGCATATAGGAAAATACCTGGTCCGACCAACTGAAATTGGCCAAAATGGGAATGAGTATTACTGTCTCGGCAATGTAGTAGCCCAGGGACAGGCCGATGCCAACCCCATTGGAAGTGGTGAGCACCACCAGGAAAAGCGCTAGGGCAATATAGGGCACGAAGGCGTAAATCATCCTGCCGAACAGCGCCAGCAGGTCCACCCACGAAATGGCCCCGTATCCCTCGACCTGAGGATCGGCGGTGAGAATGGCCTCGGCAATGAATCCGCTTATCATCACTGTAATGGACAAGATGATCAGGATGGCAGCGGTAACCAGCACCACAACCGCGACCTTGGACGCCATGAACTGCCAGCGTCCCGCACCCTTGCTCAGCACCGGCCGCAGGGTGCCCCAGCCGTACTCACCGCCCAGCACCGCGGCGGCCAGAATCACCGCGACGAATGGCCCGAAAAAGGCGGAGAATCCCAGGCCGTTGGCAATGTTTTCGGTCGGCGACTGATAGGACACGTCATCACCGAGAGTAGCAACCAGCCAGAACAGGAGCTGTACTATCACCAGCACAAAGCCCAGGACAATCCACGGCACCCACCGTCTCCGCAGCTTGAACCACTCCCAGCGGGTGAGCATCGCCACCTGCATCGCCATCGCCATTACGCTACCTCGCTTCGCGCCGCCGCTTCGTCGGTAACGTCGAGGAAGTATTGTTCCAACGAGATCTGGGCCGCAGTCATTTCCGCGACGTACACCTCGTTGCGGCTGAGGGCCGCGGTTATTTCCCACGACCGCGCGGCGTCAACCTCGGCCACCAGGTAGCCGTTGTCGGTGCTGACACTTTCAACCCAGGCGAGGGCGTTCAGGATTTCCCAGGCCCTTCGGTCGTCCGTAGTGCGCAGCCGCACTTGTGGCTGGCCTCGCTCCAAGAGCAGTTCGGCCACGTCGCCCTGCGCGATTAGGCTACCGCGAGAAAGGATCCCGACGCTGTCGCAGACCTGCTCCACCTCGTTCAGGAGGTGGCTGGAGAGGATAACGGTGCGGTTCTCGCTGGCCAGGCTGCGAATCAGTTCTCGGATCTCGGCCATGCCCGCCGGGTCCATGCCGTTGGTCGGCTCGTCCAGCACCAGCAACTCCGGGTTGCCCAGCAGCGTGTAGGCAATCCCCAGCCGCTGCTTCATTCCCAGGGAGTAGGTCTGGAACTTGTCGCCGCCGCGGCCGCCAAGACCCACCTGCTCCAGAAGAGCATCGAGTTCGGCGGCGCCACCTCGTCCGGAAATGCCCTGGAAGTAGGCCAGGTTGTTTCGCCCGGACATGTAGGGGTAGAAGGAGGGCGTCTCGATGAGAGCGCCGATACGGTGCAGTTGTCGGTCCAGCCCGCCCCTTTCCGACGGTTGGCCGAACAGGGTGAAGCTGCCGGCCGTGGGCCGCACCAGGCCGAGCAGCATGCTCATCAGCGTGGTCTTGCCCGAACCGTTCGGGCCCAGCAACCCGAAGATGCGCCCTCGGGCAACGTTCAGCGACAGGCCATCCACTGCCAGCACGCGCCCGTACCGCTTGGTCAAATTGTCGGTCCGGATTACGAGGTCTTCCATTCCGCCCTCCCTTGCGTATCCAGCATACGGTCTTGCCGGAATCCGTACAAGACAGGCCGTTCACGGGACTCAGAGGCACCACCGGTGCGCTTTTCAAACCGTCGCATCGTTGTTAATTCCCTGTGTGGGCGCCAAGGCTTATTCTGCAATATCCCTACGAGCGGAGATGACGCGAGCGATTTGTCCGTCCTTTGCAATCGCATCATTCCGAAGGCCAGGTGAGGGCTCTCTCGAGATTGGTGAGATATTCGGCAAAGGCTCGGCGTCCCGAGGCGGTCGCCTGAATCCACGTGCGTGGCTTCGAGTCGACGAATTCCTTTGTCATGGCGAGATACCCTGCCGCTTCCAGCTTTCGAAGGTGCGTGGTCAGGTTCCCTCCGGTGAGGCCGAGGGTGCTCTGTATGAAGCCGTAAGCAAGCCGCGCGTCTTCGGACTGAGCGACCAGCATAGTCATCATTCTCAGCCTCGTGGGCTGGTGGATGGTCTCGTCGAGGTAGATGTCCTCGCTGGTCAAGTCAGGCCGCTCTTGTGAATCCACGCTGCGCCGAGCACCGTCACTGCCAGCATGGCAGCGCCCGTACCCAAGGCCGCCACGTCGCCTCCAAAGTAGGCGGGGACGTAGAATGCGGCCGCCATCCCAACGCCTACCACGGCCAGTGCCGGGCGGTGCAAGATGCCAAACAGAACATATCCAAGGCACACTATTCCGATGGCGACAAAGGGTATCTTCTCTGCGCCCTCGGAGGACCACAGTCCCGCGGCACCGGGAACCAGAAATGCCGCAGCAATCACTGCCATCCAGAACGCGAACACTGTGAGCCCCGCTCTTCGAGCGGTTTCATGATCGGCGTTGCGCGAGCCCTCGCGGTGCCCGATCAATGCGCTACCCACCATGCCGGAGGCGCCAATTACACCCCAGAGCGGGCCCCGGTACCAGGGGTAGCTTGCTTCGAAACCCGGCGCCAACTCTGCTATTGCGAACAGGGCGAAGAAGTAGACCGCTACCAAGGCGCCCCACAACAGCAATATGTAAGCCGTCCCCGCGAGGTAAAGCGAGCTCTGGGACTGGGCCATAGTCCTGTGTATGGTGCGCCAACTCTCCTCCGGAGTGAGTCGAGCTTGTGCCATGATGCACCTCCTGCGGGAACCGCTGAGCGAATGCGACATTATCACAAATTAGTTTGTAATGCAAATATCAATCTTTACCCAGCGAACATGTTGGCGGACCAGGCTGTAATCGCACCTCAGAGGTTGTTCCCTGCCAGCGTTGAAAATAGCCCATCGGAACTTATAATGCGGGTTGATATTCAGGATTGGAAATTCAGGAGGCAGCGATGCAACTGGGAGCCATCTTTCCACAGACCGAGATAGGCGCCGACCCGGCGGGAGTGCGCGATTTCGCTCAGGCCGCGGAGGACCTGGGATACGAGCACCTGCTTGTGTTCGACCACGTGCTGGGGGCGGACGCCAGCAAACGCGAGTCGTGGGAGCGTCCCTACAGCTCGGTGGACATGTTCCACGAGCCGTTTGTGCTATTCGGATACCTGGGGGCAATCACCCAGAAGCTTGAGTTCGTGACCGGAGTGCTGATCCTGAGCCAGCGTCAGACGGCGCTGGTGGCCAAGCAGGCCGCCGAGGTGGACGTGCTGACCGGGGGACGGTTGCGCCTCGGCATCGGCGTCGGCTGGAACGATGTTGAATACGAGGGGCTTGGCGAGAACTTCGGCAACCGTGGCCGCCGGTCTGCGGAGCAGATAGAGGTCATGCGCCTGCTGTGGACGCAGGAGGTGGTGGACTACCACGGGCGATACCACGACATCACCCACGCGGGCATCAACCCTCGGCCTGCGAAGTCCATCCCCGTCTGGTTCGGCGGCGGCGCTCCCCAGGTGGTGCGGCGCATCGGCCGCATGGGCGACGGCTGGTTCCCGCAGTTCCAGCCGGATGGCGAGGGCGCAGAGCGCATCGCCGAGATGCGGCAGATCGCCGTGAACGCCGGGCGCAACCCGGACGACATCGGCATCGAGGGGCGCATCGGTCTTGCCACCGACAGCCAGGACCACTGGGGCAGACTGGCCGAGGCCTGGGCCAACGTGGGGGCCACCCACCTGTCGGTCAACACCATGAAGGCTGGGCTCAATGGGCCGGACCAGCACATCGAGGCGATACGGCGGTTCAAGGAGACCGTTTCAGGATAGATCCTAGACCCAGAGCAGGGCTCGTCGGATCGGAGGGCGTGGAATTGGGTTCCACGCCCTCATGTATTCTGCATGCCCCCGGTTCAGGACAACGGCAGGGCGCTGCTGCTCCTGCCGCCGCCGATGGCGATTACGCCGGTGGCGTTGAACCCCGCGATGGCCACCACACCCACGGCGTTGACTCCTCCGATAGCGACAAGCCCCACGGCGTTGACGCCACCGATGGCAACCAGCCCCATTGAATTGATGGGGCCGAAGGACACCAGACCCATGGCGTTCAGCAAGCTCAGCGCAGCGATGCCGAAGGAGTTGTAGAGCCCGGCAGCGACTATCCCGATGGCGTTCTGGCCGACCGCGATGATACCGACGTCGGCCCACCCTAGGATAGGGAGTCGCTGCCTGGTTGTGGTTTCCTCCATCGCTGCTCCTGCCTGCTGTGCCGAATTCCCCGGGTCCTATACCCGGAACATCCGGGCGACGCGATCGAGGATACGGTTGCCGACCTCGTACTTGCTGAGAAGCGGGAGCTCCTCGACGTCGAGATTGCGGTCGATGAGGGTGACTCGGTTGGTGTCCGTGCCGAAGCCGCTGCCCTCGCTGGTGATGTCGTTGGCGGCGATGAGGTCGAGGGCCTTGGATGTCACCTTGGCGGCGGCGTTGGCGACGAGATTCTCGCTTTCGGCGGCGAAGCCCACGCGGACGAAGTCGCCCTGGGCCGTGGCAAGGATGTCGACAGTCTTGGCCAGCGGGATGTTGAGGTCGTCGTCGGACTTCTTGATTTTCTGTTCAGCGGCAGATACCGGGCGGTAGTCGGCCACCGCGGCGGCCATGATGAGGGCGTCTGCCTCCCCGGTGCGAGCCAGCACCGCGTCGCACATCTGCTGCGCCGTGCTCACGGATATCACCTCCACCAGCGCCGGGTCTGGCAGACTTTTTGCCGCGGATACGAGCACCACCCTGGCACCGCGGTCGCGGGCGGCCTCGGCCACGGCGTAGCCCATCTTGCCCGAGGAGTGGTTGGTGATGACGCGGACCGGGTCTATGGGCTCGGCGGTGCCGCCGGCGCTGACGACGACGGTCCGGCCCTTGAGGTCTCCATCCCGGCCGAGAGTGTAGGCGATGTAGCCGAGAAGCTCGGGGGTTTCAAGGAGGCGGCCCCAGCCGGTGAGGCCGGATGCCAGTCGTCCCTGAGCCGGGCCGGCTATCACCACGCCGCGCTGCCGGAGGCGTTCCAGGTTTTCCTGGGTCGCCGGGTGCTCGTACATATCGGCGTCCATGGCCGGAGCGACCATGAGCGGGGCTCTTGAGGCCACAGCGGTGGTCGTCAGCGGGTCGTCGGCCATGCCCAGGGCCAGCTTGGCTATGGTGTGGACGGTGGCGGGAGCGACCACTATGACGTCGGCCTGGCGGGCCAGTTCCACGTGCTCCACGGCGTATTCCGAGTCTTTATCGAAGGCGTCGGTGACCACCGCACGGTGGGTCAGGCTGCGGAAAGCCAACGGGGTCACGAACTGGGTGGCCCCATGGGTCATGATGGTATCCACGAGGGCGCCGGCCTGCGTCAGCTTGCTGGCTAGGTCGAGGGCCTTGTAGCAGGCGATGCTGCCGGTGACACCCAGTACGACGCGCTTGCCGTGCATATATATGCCCTCCGGCCGGGCGGACCTACGCCGCCACCCCCGTTCGCTCAGTCAGGGTTCTGGTTCAGGCGATAAATGTGACGCAGTCCGACGAGGGTAAGGTTGGGGTTGATGTGGTCAAAGATGCCGGTCTCGCGAGAAATAACGTCAGCCAACCCGCCGGTGGCAACTACGGTGGCATATCCGCCCAACTCGCCCTTGATACGACCGACCAGCCCCTTGACCAGCTCGGCGTAGCCCAGCACGAGGCCCGCCTGGAGGGCCGCCGTGGTGTTCTGCCCGATGGCAGAGGGGGGCGGAGTAAGCTCGATGCGCCGGAGCTGCGAGGTGTTAAGGAACAGGGCCTCGGCGGCGACGCTGATGCCCGGAGCGATGGCACCACCGAGGTATACGCCTTCGGCAGATATCACGTCAAATACGGTGGCGGTGCCGAAGTCTACGATTATCGTCGGGAAGCCGTACAGGTCCTTGGCCGCGACGGCGTCGGCGATGCGGTCAGCGCCCACGTCGCGGGGGTTGTCGTAGGCAATCTGCAGCCCGGTGCGGACCGCGCCAGTTACAGTCAAGGGCTGAACACCGAAGTAATTGGAGGCAACCTCCTCGAAGACCCCGGTCAGCGGGGGGACCACGCTGCACATGGAGACCTCGGTGATGTCCTCGCGACGAATTCCGTTCAACTGGAGCAGGCTGGTAAGGAGCAGGCCGTACTCGTCGGTTGAGCGTCGGGAATCGGTGGCGACCCGCATGGTGGAGGCCAGGCCGGATTCGCCGAAGACGCCGATGGTGACCATGGTGTTGCCGATGTCGAGGGCGAGGAGCATAGCACCTTCCGAGAACCATACCGTACCGGCCAGATTATACGGCGGGCGGGAAAAGGCGGCAATAAAGGTGGCGCAGCAGGGCAATCGCGTCTTATGACTCAGCACACAAATCGGGCCGTATTGGCGGTGCAGGTAGTGGTGGCAGTGCCTCCTTCGGTTCTGGATGCGAGGTGAGACGGGGGTTTGGATTCCCGCCTGCGCGGGAAAGACGGGGTACGCGGCCTCCGGCGTTTGAGACGGGATTTCCCTGCCGGTCAGTCCCGGGGGCCGGCGTCCCAGTGCAGGGCGGCGCGGACGAGGCCGGCGTTGGAGGCCCGGGGCAACAGGGATTCGAGGAAGCCGCGGGGCTCGCTCGGGGCAGCGGTTGTCGTCGACGCAGCTCCGTATGTATCTCTGAAAGTCGATGAAGGCAGCGTTGCGGATACCGGCTTCACGCACCTTCGCGACCGCCTGGAAGGGGTCGGGCAGGGGTTTGCCGTCGGCGTGGTCGGCGGTCCAATCCTGGCAGAGGCGCTCTGCGACGCGGCGTGCGCGTACAACCGAGAGGGCGAGGGCAAAACGACGCTGGAGGGTTCTGACGCGGCTCCTTATCTGAGCGAGGGACATTGAGCATCTCCTGAAGGGCCCGGGCGGCCCATAAATCTTGAAATTCCGAGCAAATCGGAGCATTTCCGTTCATTGCAGCTTTGGGGTGTCGGGTGGAGTGGCGGTGGTTCGAGGGGCCTCAGCCTTGTCTCAATCAGGTTTTTCACAATGACCAGACTGCCAGGACGGGCATTTACGGCAGCGATTTCACCCTTACGACGGCGATGTCTCCCACAGGGATAATATCCCGCTCTTGACCCGAACGCATATTCTTATATCAATGCTACACACGTCCTGCAGGAGTAGGCAAGGGGCAAGTGTAATCAATTCATGAGTGAGGGTGGCTCCCGCGGTTCTGGGAGCGAGCGTAGACGGGGGTTTGGATCCCCGCCTGCGCGGGGATGACGGATTGCGGGGATGACGGATTACAAAGCCTCCGGCATTTAAGACGCGATTTCCTTGACTGAACCTTTAGCCCCGGAATCCGCGGCGAGGAATATGGGTTATAATCAGCGCGGCAATTGAAGAATCTTGAGTGAATGTGAGTACTGGCGGGAATGAGTAGCAAGTTTCTGGAACGGCTAGACGAGATTCGAGAGGGGTCGCCCGTGCCGTTGGGGTTCGGCACTTCCCGCGGCGCGAGGTCGCCTGGAATGGCGCTCATCGTATCGGCGGGAGGAAAGGACGGGGCGGCGACGGCGAGCGGACTGGCCCCGGACGCCATCATCGTATCCGGTTCGGCCGCAGTCGATGCCGGTGAAATTGGCGAGGCAGCGGGGAGCGTGCGCTGGGGAGCACGGGCAGCGGCGCTCTCGGTGGAATCGGCAGCGGCCTGGCGCGAAGCGGGGGCGGACCCCATCGTCTTCTCGCTGGGGGACACGGCGCTGGGGGCGGTGACATCGAAGGATGCCGCAAGGGTTCTCGTGGTGGACACCGGCCTGCCGCCCGAAGAGCTACGCGACATCAACCCTCTTCCCGTGGACGCGGTGCTGGTCGCATTGCCGGGAGACCCGTCGAGCTGGACATTGCAGGACCTCTCTGGCATCTCGCGAGTCAGCGGCCGAGTGGGCAAGCACGTCTTGGCCGAAGTGTCTGGAGCGCCCGACGGGGATACGCTGGAAGCCCTGCGCAACGCCGGGGTCAGCGGCCTGGTGATAGATGTTTCCGCCGGTGAGGAAACCATCAGCGGGCTCAAGGATGCGCTGCAAAATATGCCGAGGCCAGGTTCCGACCGCCGCAGCCACTCCAGCGCCATATTGCCCGGGTCGGTCTACTCGGCCCGCAGGCCGGCACCGGCTGAAGACGACGACGACGACGACGACGATTAACGAGAGGGGCCATGACCGAAGATCACCGCCCGGATAGTGACCCGGAAGGCGGACAGCACGAGCACGTTCACGAGCCCCACGAGCATTACGGAGTTCTGCCGGCGGATGGCGTGGAGGACCTGACCGACAAGCTGACCGGCTATATGTACGAGATCGAGCTCGGCGGCCTGTCGGACATCATGGGGCAGGTGCTGGACGACTTCGCGGACCAGTCGGGCGGGATGCCGGAGGACCTCAAGAGCCGAGACGCATTTGAGCAGATTTCCCGCAGCCAACTGGCAGTGACATTGGCGTACCAGCTGGGCAGGCTGGAGGGCCGCTCCCCGCAACTGGTGGAGAACCTGATGGCCCGCGCCATCGAGTCGTATGGGTTCCTGCCGGTGGACGAGTCGGAGGAAATCACCGACGCCGATATGGAAGACCCCAAGGTGCAGGTGTATCCGCGAGTCCGCCGGATGAAATACGTGGAGCCGCAGATAATCCAGGTACAGGGGCTGGGGGAGGATGCGCCGGCAGACGGGGACGGACCTGCGTCCACAGAGCCGTAACGGACGCCCTCACCCCAACCTTCTCCCCGAGGGCGAGGGAATTTTCACCAACGGGGGATGACCGATGACCACCACCGCACCGGCCTATGACCTGCTGCTCACAGGCGGTACGCTGCTTGACCCGGGCCAGGGCGTATACGACCGCCGCGACGTCGCCTTCAAGGATGGAGTGGTAGCCGCCGTAGCCGAACGCATAGACGCCGCCCAGGCCGCGGCGACCGTCGAAGTTTCGGGCAAGCTGGTCACGCCGGGGTTGATCGACCTGCACGGTCACTTCTACCACGGCGGCAATCCGACGTCGGTCAATCCTGACGACATCTGCCTTTCGTCCGGCACCACCACGGGAGTCGACGCTGGGAGCGCCGGATTCCTGAATTACCAGGCCATGCGGGACTACGTGTTTCCGGCACACCGCACCAGGCTCATAGCCTTCCTGCATGTGGGAGCGGTGGGCCTTGCGGTCAACCGGGTGCTTGGCGGCGGTCTGCACGACATGAGGGTGATAGACGTCGACGAGACTGCAGAGCACATCAAGCAGAACCCGGGCTTCTGCTTCGGCGTGAAGGTGCGCATGCACGTCAATGCGGTGGCCTACTGGAACGCCCACGAGGCGATGAGAGCGGCACGGGAAGTGGCGGACAAGTCGGGCACCCGGCTGATGGTTCATGTGAGCGGAACGCCGATCCCGTTGCCGGACGTGCTGGAGTTCCTGGGCCCCGGAGACATCTCCACCCACGCCTTCAACGGGCACCCGGAGCACATGCTGGACCGCAACATGAAAATACGCCCGGAGGTGCAGGCGGCGGTGGACCGGGGAGTCATCATGGACCTGGCGCACGCCGGAGTCCACTGCGACGTGGAAGTGACGCGGGCGGCACTGGAGCAGGGGCTGGCCCCGCACACGATCAGCACCGACATACACGTGCCGCCGCCGGAACGGACCGTCTACCAGATGAACGACCTCGTCAGCAAGATGAGCGCCATGGGAATGCCCCTGGTCGACGCCATCGCGGCGTCCACGAGCACGCCGGCGAAGGTGCTGGGACTGCAGGACACCATCGGTTCGCTGGCACCCGGGATGTGCGGGGACGCTGCCGTCTTCGATCAGCGGGAGGGCGCGTTCGTGTGGATGGACTCGGAAGGGCACCTGCAGCGGGGTGCAATGCGTCTCGACACGTACGCCACGGTCCGGGCAGGTCAGATGGCGTGGCTTGAGGGACAGCTGGTGGAAATGGGCAACTGCTAGAGCCGTTCCGGAGCCTGCGGCCAAGGCGGGGGCCAGCGCAGTCTGTACTGCGCGGCTACCTGGGGTGGGGGGTTGCGGCCAATGTGATCGACGGGTGGCCGTCCAGTTCGAATACGAACTCCACCGCCTCGCCCTGGGGGAACAGAGCGCGCTCCACCGCCACCATGATCATTGGCGCGAACAAGTAAGGGTACTCGCGCCCCTGGGGTTCTTCGTCGAGCTCGATCTTTACCTCCGCGCGATTGCCATAGATCATCAGATCGGCCACGGAAAGAGGGTCGCCTCGCGCAGGGCGCCAGACGTAGTAGGCTGCCAGCAGCACGGAGTCGGCGAACTCGATTCGTCCCAGAGAAGTGGAGTTGCCGTAACTCCTTTTGCTGATGAACTCGCCCTCGAAGTCGTCCAGCTCTTCCTGGCTGGTGAGAACATAGGCGCGGAGTTCGGTCGCGAAGGGCCCGGCTTCCTCCCAGTCGAGGGGAGAAATCCAGCCGCTGTTGACGTAGCGGAACGGAGGGAGGTTGGGGTTGGCGGCGTAAGGAGACTGGCTGCCTTCGCCCCATTCGAGAAGGACGGCGATCCCCGCCGATAGCAACAGCACTGCAACCGCGAACCGAAGAGACGGCAGGGCTGAACGGGAAGCCAGGAGAACCTGGGAGAACTGTCGGTCGGATTGTTCCATTTCGTGCCGGTAATCATACCAAATCGATACGATTAACGAAGCACGCAGGGTTGCGGGTTGACGGATAAAACAGAAGAACGACCCCGATAGTTCGGGGTCGTTCCGAGTTCCTGAAGACGATTCCTGTCTGAAGGGCTATCTAGCCTGGGTTGTGGCGGAGCACCAACTCGGACACGCGGGGGTCGATGCCGCCGATTTCCACGCCGCCGTCCAGCCTGGCAACGCCCAGGTGAGCATCGCGCTGGATTTCCTCCCAGTCGGGTTCCAACTCGTACTGATCACGGAGTTCGTCGAATAGAGCGTCAAGCGACTCTTTGTCAAACATAGCCTCTCGAAAACTTCCTCCTTTAGAAAATGGCCAGAGCCCTCACAATACGGCACCTTCCGCAGCGATAAAACGGACCCAGCCTTGCTGCCTCTTGGGGGATCAAAGCGACTTTAGTCAGCGATGGTAAGTCTAATCAAAATGCCGCCCGCTGACAAGTGGAACGTGGGGGCGGCAGCAACTTATTCCGCACTGACTGCGGTTCCGATCTTCTGTACACCCGCCCTGCAGCCACCATTGGGGACGGGCCCCGACGGTAAAACCGATGGAGAAGCGACTCCTTGCCGGTTGCTCTCATTCGTCGGGATGAATTATGTTGCTGGCATGAATTCAGAATGAGGGTTTCACTTTGACAGACAAGAAACGCATTGATGGGCGGCGATGGGACGAGCCGCGGCCGGTGAACATCACCGTGGGATACCAGCGGTCGGCGGAAGGGTCCGCACTGATCGAGATGGGCGGTACGCGGGTGCTGTGCGCGGCATCGCTGGAAGAGCGGGTGCCGGCGTTCCTGCGGGGACAGGGACGCGGCTGGGTTACCGCCGAATACTCGATGCTGCCACGGGCCACGAACACCCGCTCCAGCCGCGAGCGGGACTCCGGGCGAATCAGCGGGCGCTCACAGGAAATCCAGCGGCTGATTGGACGATCTCTTCGATCTGTCACCGACATGGAGGCACTGGGAGAGCGTACAGTACAGATCGACTGCGACGTAATCGAGGCCGACGGGGGCACACGAACGGCGTCGATTACCGGAGCCTACGTCGCGCTGCACCAGGCGATGACGCTGCTGGTACGCCAGCGAGTGCTGCGCGGGGTCCCGCTGGAGTGTCCGGTGGCGGCGGTTAGTGTGGGCATTCTGCGGGAGGGGTTGCTGCTCGACCTTTGCTATGCGGAGGACTTCGAGGC
The DNA here is from genome assembly GCA_965261355.1 of Dehalococcoidia bacterium. Lineage (GTDB taxonomy): Bacteria > Chloroflexota > Dehalococcoidia > Lucifugimonadales > UBA3495 > VXOI01. Next base: position 121,828 of record CBDHDK010000002.1, read on the forward strand.
CGACGTGGACTTCAACGTGGTGATGACGGCCACCGGCGGGCTGGTGGAACTGCAGGGCGCGACGGAAGGCCGTCCGTTCGCGCGGCCAAAGGTGGAGCAGGTGCTATCGCTGGCGGCGCGTGGGATGGAACCGATGTTCCGCGCACAGAGGGAAGCGCTGCGACAGGTCTAACAGGACGCCCCCACCCCCCTAATACTACAGCCGCACATCCAATACACGGGAGACTTGGAGCCTGGTGACTGACATGCTTCAATCACGTGCAAACACCAAGTCCGTAGCTGTATGTTGGCGATTCTCTGAAATATCCGCCCTGTGCCGGGCAACTGCGACTGTAGTACTAAGCCCTCTCCCAGAATGATGGGGGCGTCATACGCTCTTTCAGGTAGTTATCTGGCCGTCTTCGGTAAGGTGGACGAGCGGCAGGCCCAGCTCCGACAGCGGGCCCTCGACGCTGGCGCGGTCGCCGACGACAAGAATCTGCAGGTTGCCTGGGCGGATGTGTATGCTGGCAGCGCGGTGCACGTCTTCCAGGGTGATGGCCTCTACGGAAGCGCGCACGGTGCGGAAGTAATCGGAGGGCAGGTTAAACTGCTCCATGGACACAAGTTGGCCCAGGACGGAAGCAGGCCGCTCGAAACTGGCCGGGTAGGCGCGCATCAGGCCGTCCTTGGCGTTGGCAAGCTCTTCGGCGGTGATGGGGCGGTCTGAATGAACCTCGTTGAACTCCTTCAGTGTCTCGAAGACCGATTCCCCGGTGGCATTGCTCTGGACCGAACCTCCTGCGACCAGAATCGACGGGCAACGAACCCACTGGATCGAGGACATGTAGCCGTAGCTGTAACCCTTGTCCTGCCGCAGGTTCTGGTTGAGCCGGGCCGAGAACTGTCCGCCGAAGACGTAGTTGGCCAGCAACAGCGCGAAGTAATCGGGGTGCCCGCGGTGAACCAGCGACTGGACAGCGCGAATTACTGACTGTGGCGCGCCGGGCCGGTCCACCAGATAGGCAGTGGTCGGATTCACGATGAGTTCGCCGCCATCGCCCGCGCCGGATGCAGGAGAGGCACCGTTCCAGGCCCCGAACACGTCTGCGGCGCGGAGCATGACCTCTTCCCGGTCCACGTCACCAACAACGAGCAAGTGGGCGCTGCCGGCCTGATACCCACGCCTATACTGGGCAACAAGGTCTTCGCGGGTCATTGCCTGGACCGAAGTTTCGGTGCCACCCATAGGATGAGCGTAGCCACTGTCGGCCGGGTAGACCAGACCGGCGACCAGGCGCTCGGCGATCACGTTGGGCTCGTCCTTGCTGCGGCGCAGGTCAGTCAGGTGCTCGCGGCGCACCCGGTCCAGTTCGTGCTGCGGGAAGTCAGGCGACAGCATAACCTCGGCCATCATTTCCAGTGCGCTGGCCCAGTGCTTCGACAGGGTTTCGGTGGAAACTAGGGAATTCTCGCGGCGGCTGTCGACGGACAGGCGAGCGCCGATGAACTCGAAATCATTGGCAATCTGCTGGCTGGATTTTCCCGCCGCACCCTCCGGCAACATATCTCCCACCATTCCGGCCAAGCCGGGCAGGTTGTCCGGATCGGCGGACGATCCGGAGTCCAGGAGGACGCCGAATGCGACGATGGGCATTCCGCGCTGCTCCACCACGGTAACGCCCATGCCGTTAGGCAGGCGATCGCGTACGGGCAACGGAGGCGTGAAGAGGGGCTCCTGCGTCGGCGGGGGCATGATGTTGCGGTCGACCGTGGTCGCAGCGGCGGACAGAGGCGTTTCGGGCAATACCCGCAGCCGCACCTGGTTGCCGGACACATAGGTCTGGGCCACGCGCAGAACGTCCTCGCGCTCCACAGCCAGGCAACGGTCGAGGCTGGTGTTTATCAGCCCGGCATCGGACTCGAAGACGTTGAAGTGATTGAGCTGATCGGCGCGCCCTCCGAAGCCGCCGATGCGGGCCAACTGGCGGAAGTGCGTCGCCTCGATGCGGTTCTTGGAGCGGGAGATTTCCTCGTCGGTGGGCGGACTTCGGTGGATGTTCTCCAACTCGGCTTCAACGGCGGCTTCGACTTCGTCCAGGCTGTGGCCTTCGGCGGCGGTCACCTGAACAATAAGCTGACCGGCGATCTCCGAAGGTACATAGCGCACAAAGGCGTGCTGGGCGATCTGCTTTTCGTACACCAGAGAGCGATGCAGCCGGGAACTGAGACCGTCGGACATTACGGCCTGGTACAGTTCGAGAGGCGCGTCGTCGGGGTGCCCCTCAGGAGGAGCGGGCCAAGCGATGTACAGGCGAGGAAGCGTGACCTTGTCGCGCATCTCGATGTCTATACGACCCGACAGCAGCGTGTCCTGCCGTCCGATTCGCGGGACACTCTCGCCAGGGGGGAGGTCGCCGAAGTAGCGGTTCACCATTTCCAGCGCCTGCTCGGGATTGAAGTCGCCGGCAATGGCGAGGCTGGCGTTGGAGGGGCCGTAGAAGCGCTGGAAGAAGTCTTTGACGTCGTCCAGGCTGGCGGCGTCGAGGTCCTCCTGGGAGCCGATGGTCATCCAGTGGTAGGGGTGCGGCAGCGGGAACATGGCGGGCTGCAGGTGCCAGTGGGCCATACCGTAGGGGCGGTTTTCGTAGGACTGGCGGCGCTCGTTCTTCACGACGTCTCGCTGGACATCGAACTTCTGCTGGTCGAGGCCGTCCAGCAGGAAGCCCATGCGGTCGGCCTCCAGCCATAGTGCCAGCTCTAGGTAGTTGGAGGGGACATCTTCCCAGTAGTTGGTGCGGTCGGTGGTAGTGGAGCCATTGAGGTTGGCCCCGGCCTTCTGCAGCGGCTCGAAGTGGCTACGGGTGTGGTGCTTGGTGCCCTCGAACATCACGTGCTCGAAGAGGTGGGCGAACCCGGTCCGCCCCATCTCCTCGTTCTTGGAGCCCACGTGATACCAGACGTTGACGGCCACCAGCGGGATGGTGTGGTCTTCGTGGAGGATGACGTCCATCCCGTTGGAAAGCTTGTGCTGCTCGAAGGCGATGGTGACCATTAGCTATTCCTATGCGTGTTGATTTGTGTCAGTTTCCAAGGTCGTCTTCTTCTATCAAGACTATGCCCGGCAGCAATCCCAACCCCAAGAGCCCAGACAGCGATTGGGTCGCCGGATCTGGCTCCAGCAACAGGTCGGAAAGGGTATTGGTGCCCAATTCGGAACGATCTTCGGGTCCGAAAACGACCAAAGCAGAGCCTTCAGCACCTTCAACAGAGAAATACGCGTGCCCAACCGGGAATTCAACCCTTCCGCCGTCATCCGAGCGGAAGTGCATGGTCCGTTCGGGTTCAATTCCCAACCGTCGCAGCAGCGACGCCGGCATTATTGAGATCGCGGTCCCCACTCCAACGAGAGCGTCGACTGTTTCTTCAAGGCCAGTACTGTGATTGGATACGCGGACGGAAACTCTGAAGGGCTCCTGAGGCATCTACGCCCCGGACTCGTGGCCCCAGTAGTTCTCGTCGGTGCGCTCACTGACGGGGGAGTTCTCCCGGTTGCTGGCGACTTCCTCGGCGTCCCAGAGCTTGGAGAACTTGAGGGCGCGAGGGCAGTGGCTGTAAGCCTCCTCGACCTCGATGAGCATCCCCTGAAGATGGCGAGAGTTGTCGTCGGTCTCGTAGAGGGCCAGCTCGATATTCTGGCGATCCAACTCGTCCTTGTTGACCACGCTGGCCTTGCCGTTCACGCGCACGGTGTCATTGATGCCGGGGATGAAGAAGATGAGACCGACGTAGGGGCTGGCTTCGATGTTCTGGTAGGACTGGAACAGCTTGTTGCCGGCCACGTCGGGGAACAGCAGGCGGTGGTCGTCAATCACCTTGACGAAGCCGGGCTTGCCGCCCTTGGGCGAGGCGTCGCAGCGTCCGTCGGCGTCGGCGGAGGCCATAACCACGAAGGGAGCGTTCTGCACGAACTCCTGGACCCACGGGGTAAGGTGGCCCTTCAGCTTCTTCACCGCCCGTTCGGACGGAGGGCCGAACTGCCCGTTGAACTGGCTATCGCCCACTGCCTGGTCTCTGATGGCTGTCATAGCGCCCGCTCCTTTCTGTTGCTTTGTTCCAGTAAACGTATTCCGTGATTCTAATGCCGGGGGTTGGCAGCGTCCAGCCGGAGCTAGAACTCGATGCCCGGCTGGGCCTTGATGCCTTCGTGGTAGGGGTGCTTCACGAGGGTCATTTCGGTGACAAGGTCGGCGAAGTCCACCAACTGCTGGGGAGCGTTTCGACCGGTGATGACGACGTGCATCATCTCAGGCCTGTTGCGCAGGACTTCAAGGACGTCATCCACGGGAATCCAGCCATAGTGCATGGCGTAGGTGAACTCGTCGAGTATGACGACTTCGTATTCACCCTGGGCGATGACTTCCTTGCAGTTTTCCCAGTGTTCCCTGGCCAGTTCTGCGGTGTGGTCAAGGTCTCGGGAGCGCCAGGTGAAGCCGTCGCCCATTGCGCGCATCTCGATTCCCATCTTGCGGGCGGCCCGCTGTTCGCCGAAGTTGGCGGTGGTGTGTTTAATGAACTGCATCATGATGACTTTCATGTCGCGGCCCCAGGCCCGCAGCATCACCCCCATGGCGGCGGTGGTCTTGCCCTTGCCGGTGCCGGTGCCGGTGTTGACGATGACCAGTCCCTTGTTAATGCGGGGGCCGGTAACGGACTGTGGGCCTGGCTCCGGTGTGGCACCGGAAGCCGACTGATCACTGGTGGTCATTTGCGATTCTCTCAGGTGTGATTTTGGCCCACGATTTGCATGTCACTCTTATCCATCAGACAAGGGAGAAGGAACCATTATATGCGGAGGGAATGCTGCGGTCAGATGGAACTCCGTGCGGCGCAAGTGTCGACGAAACGAGGGGCCAGGCCCGGGGCACTACCCAGATGCACGTGAACGTAGGTGCCCAAGACGCTTCCGGAGCGAAAGCCGTCTGGCCTTCCGCCCTGGTTCACAACCCGGTAGACCGATTCGTCCTCTCGTGGCGGGCGTTCCAGCGTCGACCAGTGGAACTCGTGACCTCGAACCCTCTGCCCGGAGGCGAGCAACGGGGTGTCGGCGCACGCTTCTATCTCCCGGTAACCAAGGGAAAGCCGGGACTGGGACATCGCAGACGCTGCCGGTATCAGCCCCGCCATCGGTTGGGCCTCGCCGTCGAAGTTGGTAAGGCTGCGACCGAGGTACATGAGGCCACCGCATTCTCCGTATATGGGTACGCCTCGCGCCGCAGCCTGGCGAATGGAGTCCAGCATCGGCAGGTTGGACGAGAGTTCGGCAGCGAACATTTCCGGGAAGCCGCCACCGAGGTACACGCCGCCCGCGCCCTGCGGGAGGGCCTCGTCTTCAAGCGGGCTGAACGGCACGATTTCGGCGCCCCAGGCCTCCAGCAGGTCGAGCGAGTCCTGGTAGTAGAAGTTGAACGCCTTGTCCTGGGCAACCGCTATCACGGCCCGCTTGTGCTGCTGTTCCGGCGGATAAACCTGCGGCTGAGCACTGGGAGCGCTGGCGAGACCAGCCAGTGACGCGATTCGACTCACGTCGATGGTTTCCTCGACCTGGGCGATGAGGGCGTCGTACCACTGGCGGGCCACCGTGCCCTCGACGGTGGGGACCAGGCCCAGATGGCGTTCCGGCTGCTCAAAATCGGGCCGCCTTGGCAGGTAGCCGAGGACTGGCAGGCCGGTGGTTGCCTCGATCTGCGGCTTGCAGAACTGCAGGTGGGCATCGCTGCCCACGCCGTTCAGGATCACGCCTGCCAGATTCAGGTCAGGATCGAACTGCTGGTATCCCAGCACCTCAGCAGCCACGCTGCGCGCGACCTTCGAGGCGTCGGCCACCAGCAGGACCGGGGCTCCCAACAGCTTGGCAAGCTGCGCGGTCGAGCCCTCCTCGTCGAGGCTGGAATGGCCGTCGAACAGGCCCATCACGCCCTCGACGACGGAAATTTGCCGTTTCGACGAGGCCTTTTCGTACAGTTCCAGCACCGTGGGGTGGGGCAGCAGCCAGGTGTCAAGGTTGCGCGAGGGAACACCGCACGCCACCTGGTGATATGACGGGTCGATGTAGTCGGGCCCCGCCTTGAAGGGCTGCACGGCATAGCCGCGGCGGGTGAGGGCGCCCATGATACCGGTGGCGATGGTGGTCTTGCCCACCCCGCTGCGAACGCCGGCAACCACTATGGTAGGGGTCATTCGTGACTGGCTCCCGGATGGCGAGGACGTTATTTTGACACTCGCCCTGCCCAACGCTACGATAGCATAACAATTGCGCATTGGCAGTAAGCCGCTCTCTCCGTATCGTCGTTTCCGGGGAGCAATCCAACTCTTGGGAATCGGCGAACTTCCGCTTCGTGGTCCTGGAGGCAGGCATGTCGAGCGACACCACCCAGTTTCGACGGGACTTCTGGACGCGCTACGCCGAGCTCTACCCTGAGGACGGGGTCGTGGCCGGGTGGGGCAGGGTCTACTCCTGGATACCGGTTGCGTCCGTAGATCTCAACGTGTCGCTGGCGGTGTATCCGTGGGGAGTCGGCCTCTGGCTACGTGGGCGGAAGGGCGAGTCGCTGTCGGAGGCGGCACCTCGAATCCAGGAGTTCAAGGAATCTTTCAGGGCAGCGTTGACAGAAGCGTTCGACGGTCGGCTGCCCAACTCCCCTGAAACTGAGTGGATTGACGTGTCGGGCGGGTTTGACGCCAAGCGTGAGTTTGACGTCGACAACCCGGAAAGCTGGCCGGATATGGCGACGTGGCTTCACTACATGCTGCAAATCTACCTCAAGGTTATTGAAGGGCAATTGTCGGCGGCCCGAAGCGGCTAGAGCGGCTTTGGCTAAGTCGTTTCCTTTCTCCATCAAAGTCCAAAGTATTTTCAAACGGCAGGTGCGAATATGCCCAGGCTCGAGAGCCTCAGCGAAGTGCAGCGGAAGATGCTGCAGATGTTCCCGTGCATGGAGCACGACGATGCCACTTGGGCGCCGATGCGCAAGCCACTGAGCGACAGCAAGGTGGCGCTGGTCACCTCGGCGGGGCTGCACCTGCGGGATGACAAGCCCTTCATTACCGAAACACAGGGCGGCGACTGCTCCTACCGGGTCATACCGCGCCGCACACCGGCGGCTGACATCATCCAGAGCCATGTGAGCATCGGGTTCGACCACACCGGCATCTACCGCGACATCAACGTCACCTTTCCCATCGACAGGCTGGAAGAACTGAAGGAACAGGGCGTTGTCGGCTCGCTAGCCGACAACTACTACTCATACATGGGCGCGCTGCGGGACACCTCAAGGGTGGTGAACGAGACCGGCCCCGAGGTGGCCCAGAAGATGTTGGACGAAGGGGTGGAGGTGGTCTTCCTCACCCCCACTTGACCCCTCTGCTCGCACGCGGTCAGCGTGCTGGCAAGGTGCTTCGAGGAAGCCGGAATGTCTACCACGGGCGTGGTGTTTGTGAAGGAACACGCGGAACGGACGAAGCCCCCGCGGATGCTTTGGGTACCGTACTCTTTCGGCAATGCGCTGGGAAGGGCGGGGGACCCGCTCAACCAGCACCAGGTGATGAAGGCCGCCTTCGACCTGCTGGATGCTGGCTCGGGTCCGGTGCTTGAAGAGTTCGAGGACGAGACGGAACCGGAGCAGTTGCTCCAGGCTTCGGGCGCAGAGCGTACAAGCACTGCGAAGGGCCTCAACCCCGCCGACGAGCTGACGGCCCTGCGGCCCTACTACGAGCGGTGGGCGGAGAAGAACGGTGGCCGCACGGCCGTCGGCGTCAGCGGAGTGCCGCAGCGGCGGTTCCGGGGTATCGTGCGTTTCCTGGAAGCCTATGCCGTCGGAGAGGACTCAGACTACGACGGGCGTCCCGACGGCGTCGGGGTGCCGCAGTTCATCCGGTACTGTGTGGACGACCTCAAGGCGTTCTACTACGAGGCGCGGATGGAGCAACGCCCCGGTGCGGATGACAGCGAGATTCACGAATGGTACTGGGGTGAGACGGCAATGAGCGGTCTCATCGTGAAGCTGGCCGAGACTATGAACCAGTCGGAGGACCCGGCGGTCAAGGCCATTCCCTACGGCCTGGCGCGCTAGGCATCGGTAAAGGCAAATCCTTACCCTCTCTCTCGATGAGGGAGAGGGAATTTTATTTCTGAAGGGGAACTTGAAATGGCCTTCTACACCTATGACCATATCCACCTGTTGAGCCCTGAGCCCATCGAAACCGCCAGGTATTTCAACCAGATGTTCGGGGCGCGGATTGTTGAGTCAGTGCAGTCCGACGGAAACCATCGCGTGGACCTGGACCTGAACGGTCTGGAAATCTTCATCGCCCGGTGCGCCGAAGATACGACTCACAGCGCCGACCACCCGCACCAGGGCCTCGACCACTTCGGGCTGCGGGTGGAGAACCTGGACGAGGCTGCCGTCGACCTCAAGGCCAAGGGCGCAGAGTTTACCTCCGAGCCGCACGAGATACGCCCCGGTGTAAGAATTGCCTTTGTCGTGGCGCCCGGCAACATTCGTATTGAGCTGCTGGAGAAGGACCCGAACCGCGTGGGGTCATAGAGGCGGAATCAAGCTGCGGCAACTGTTACAGTGAATGTCAGCGACTAATCACATGGTCTTTTTAGTCGGGGTAAAATGGGGCTATTTTGGGCCGGACGCTTTGGGTCCATAGGGTGCTCGGATGCAGGAACGAATAAGGAATCTCGAGAATTTCGCGCAAATTGCCACTCAGTGGGCCAGGGAAATGGAAGAGTCGCAACAGCGAATTGAGAACTCGCAAAGGCGTAGGGATGAATTAATGCAACAGATGCTGCAGGCAGTGGCTGTAATGCAGGCGGAGATCGTCCGCATTGACGAGACGCATAACTAGCTGGATAGCGCCCATTCTGCCGTCTTTGCTGGCCGGTCAGGGTTCACGGCGGCGGCTGGTGAGCCAGCCCACGATGGTCATCACCGCGACGATGGCCCCGATTCCCAGCAGCAGCCATCCCATGCCCTTGATTATCCACTCACCAACCGGCGAAATCAGCACCGCACCGATAGCCGCCAGCCACACGCCAGCCACACGCCAGCCAGCAGGCCACAACCGGGTCCCCTGCCGCCGATTCTTATGCGCCTTTGATAGCCCACTATCCACTTTTGATAAGAGCGTAGGTCGAGTAGGACTCTATAATGCGTCCTTCCTCCACCAGTTTCTGCAAATGGGTGCGGACGTTGCGGGCCGCAGCGTCGCGCAGGTTGTCGGCCAAGTCTCGAGGGTAGACGACGGTCACGATATCGTCCACCGAACCCGCCCCGTCGGCAAGGGCCGACAGCACCTGCTCTTCCCGCTCGGTGCGGTGGCGCGCATACCAGGCGATGCGGGCCGCTCCGTCGCGAATGACTTGACCGTGCCCTGGGCAGAGGATGTCCGGGTTCAGGCGGGCCAGCGTTCCCAGTGACTCCATGTACTGCTTCAGATTGCGGACACTGGAGGACGAGTTGCCGAGGATGGTGTCGCCGCTGAAAACCGCGCCATCGGCCGGCAGGTGGTAAGAGATGTGGTCGTCCTCGTGGCCGGGAGTGTGCCAGGCCTGAAGCGACACGCGCCCTCCGGCATCGACCGTTTCCTGTTCTTCCAACGGACGCACCACGCCCTGACCGAGCTGATGGGTCAGGCGCGGCTCGAGCCTGGGGTGGCAGCGGACCTCGCAGTCGAAGCTCTCCTGCAGCCTGTCCAGGCCTCCGATGTGGTCGCCGTGGCCGTGGGTTACCAGGATGGCGGAAATCCTGGGGCGGCCCAACTCGGTGTGGTAGTCGAGAATCTGTCGCGTCCAGAAGCGGTAGGGTTCTCCGGAGTCGACCACGACCATGTGCTCCAAAGGGTCGCCAACGAAGTAGATCTGGGTACCGCCCGGGTGCATTGCCCCAAAGGTGGTCGGGTCCTCCTCGATGTGGGTGCTGAAGATGTGAGGGGTTATCTGCATCGGCGGGCCTCTTTCGATTTGGTGAATGGCGCGGCCAGTTTATCAGGCTGGTGCATCCGGCGGGAATGACGGGTTCTGGGTGCGAGGTGAGACGGGGGTTTGGATTCCCGCGTCCGCGGGAATGACGGATCAGGTTACGTGGGCCGGGTCTATGTCCAAGGTGCAACCGACCGGGAAGTCGGTGGCCTCGAGGAATTCGGCGAGATTGCGGCCGCGCAGCAGCAGGCGCCAGCGATGGCGGCCACGCAGGCGCGGGGGCAGTCCTGGGGCGGGGCCAGTAACGTCGATGTCGGAGCGCCCCTCGGAGGCAGCGCGACGCTTGAGCTCGTCGGCGATGATTGTGGCCTGTCGCTGGGCGGCGTCGGCGTCGGTGTTCTGATAGACGATGTGGGCGAGTTGGTTGAAGGGAGGGTATCCGTATTGCTGGCGGAACTCGATTTCCCTCCGATGCATCTCGGCGTAGTCCTGGTTGGACCCGGCGTGGACGGCGTAGTGTTCGGGGTCGTAGGTCTGGACGAAGACGCGGCCGGGAGCGTCGCCGCGGCCGGCACGGCCGGCGACCTGGCAGAGCAGGCTGAAGACGCGCTCGCCCGATCGAAAGTCGGGCACATGCAGACCGATGTCGGCCAGAACCACGCCGACCAGGGCAACGTTGGGTATGTCCAGCCCCTTTGCGACCATCTGGGTGCCGATGAGCACCTGCGTTTCGCCCGAGGCCAGCCGGGCCACCGCGTCCTCGGCAGCGCCGGCGGAACGGGTGGCGTCGGAGTCAAGGCGGTCGACGCTGACGCCTGGAAAGAGCTCGCTCACCTCCGATACGACTCGCTCGGTGCCGAGACCGAGCTGCCGAATGCGGCGACCGCGACACTCGGGGCATTCGGTCAGCGGACGGCGAGAATAGTTGCACTGGTGGCAGAGCAGCCGGGCCGGGCCACTGTGATAGGTCAGAGAAGTAGTGCAGCGGCGGCAGACGGCAACGTGACCGCAGTCGCGGCACTGGACGATGGTGGAAGAGCCGCGGCGGTTGAGGAACAGTATCGCCTGGTTGCCGCCAGACAAGCACTCCCGCAGTCCAATGGTGAGAGCCCGGCTGAAGATGTGCCGGTTGCCCTCGCGAAGCTCGCGGCGCATATCGCAGACCTCGACCTGCGGCAGGCTAGGCGGAGAGCCAGGCTCGTAGCCGTCATGCGATTCGCCGATGCCACGGTCGGGGTTGGTTCGCCGGAGGGACCCACCCGCCACGCGGTAAGGAAGTTCCAGCAGGCGCAGGCGACCGCGAGAGGCGTGGTAGTAGCTCTCCACGGAAGGGGTTGCGCTGCCGAGAACCACGGCTGCGCCCGTTACCCGGGCGAGCTCGAAGGCTGCGGCGCGGGCGTGGTAGAGGGGGGCGGTCTCCTCCTGCTTGTAGGTCCATTCGTGTTCTTCGTCGATGACTATGATGCCGAGGTTGTCTATCGGGGCGAAGAGGGCGCTGCGGGGGCCGACGACGACGTCGAAGGTGCCGCCGCGGATGTCCCACCACTGGTCGAATTTCTGGCGCGGCGTCTGCTTGCTGTGGAGCAGGGCGACCCGGCCTGCGAATCGGGCATTCACCCGCTCCAGTGTCTGGGGTGTGAGCGCAATCTCGGGAACGAGGAACAGGGCGCGGCGTCCCTGGCGGATGGCGTGGTCGATGGCACGGAGGTAGACCTCGGTCTTTCCGCTGCCGGTGACTCCGTGGAGCAGGAAGGAGCGGGAAGACAGCGGGTTCCCAGCGGCACCGGCCTCCCTGTCGGGGGAGGCGTCGAGGGCGGCGGTGATCTCGGCAAGAGCGTGGCGTTGTTCGGAGGTCAGGGTGAGATCCCCGGGCCTTCCGGGTTCGCCCAGGCGCGGGATGGGGGGCGGGCCGCCCGAGGTACGCAGCCACTCCATCGCCACAAACCTTTTCTGCCACAGGGCCCCCACGGTCCGGGGCGAGAACTCGCGGTTGGCTTCGGCCAGCGGCAGGTGCTGCGGAGACTGGCGGACGATGTCGAGGAGGGCCTGCTGCCGGGCGGTCAGGTCAGCGGCTTCAGCGCCCGTGGTCCGGACAGGGACGAGGTAGGCCTGGTACTTCGGTGCGACCGACGGGCGGGGGATGGAGACTTCGCGCCGGACCACACCTCCCTCTACGAGTCGGATAAGCTCGCGGGCGCCGCGGCGTCCCAGCAGCTTGACGAAATCGGGTTGGGTCATGCGGCCCTTGCCGTTCAGGGCCTGCAGGGCGGCGTGTGTCTCCAAACGCGGGGGTTCGCTGTCGGGCTCTTTCGCTTCGCCAGGGAACACGGTGGACCGGACGCGGGACTCGAAGCCAGGCGGGAGCATCAGAGAAAGGGCGGCGAACAGAGGCGAAAGGTAGTAGCGGCTGAGCCATTGCCCCAACCGCAGGTGTTCGCGGCTGAGAAGCGGGGTGGGTTCCACCGGCTGGAGGATATCGCGAGTCGGGAAGTCGGGCTCGGCGGAGGACAGCTCTAGTACGATGCCCTGCAGGACCTGGGATCCGAAGGGGACCCAGACCAGTTGCCCCGGTCGAACGGTGAAGCGGGCGGGGATACCGTAGGTGAATGTACGGGCGTGGCCCACCGGGGCATCGACGGCCACATCTGCAAACCTTAGTTCATCCACAACTCACCGGCGTGGGAGGGCATGTTACGGAACTCCCCGCGACTCTCGTCCTGTTGTCGAAAGCGGGAGAAAGGGGAGTTTACGCTCCCGCCTGCTCTTCGGTCTCTTCAGGCGCGGCCGGTTCCTCGGCCTCAGCCACGGGTTCGGCGGCCTCGTCGACTTCCTCATCGGCCTGCTCTTCAGCCTCGGCGGCCGCCTGCTCCAGAGCTTCAGCCTCGGCGGCGAGTCGGGCTTCCTCGCGGCGCGCCTCGGCGGCGGTCTGGGCCTCGATGGCACGGCGGCGCTGGGCCGGGTTCAGTTCCTTGATGCGGGCGGCACGGCCCTGCCGGCCACGCAGGAAGAACAGCTTGGCACGACGCACGGAGCCGTGGCGGGTTACTTCCAGAGATTCGATGAGGGGCGAATGCATGGGAAAGATACGCTCTATGCCAATGCCCGCGGTGATGCGGCGGACAGTGAAGCAGGCAGCGGGGCCATTGCCGTGGTCGAGGCGGATGACCACACCCTGGAAGGCCTGGATGCGCTCGCGTTCGCCCTCACGGATGCGGAAGTTGACGCGAACGGTGTCGCCGGCGGAGAACTGAGCAATGCGGGGGTTGGCTTCGGGCTTGTAAATCTCTGAGGCGTTCATGTTCCAGTCTCTGTCAATATTCAGCAAATATGACTGGCCTCAGCGTTGTCGAAGGACGCGGCGGGCCGGTTCAAGCCATCGATGTCGAAATCAGTGCGGGGCGCCTACCCTGTCGGCCGTGCCTTTCCCTTCGTAGCGGACGTCCCTCCGTCGCTACCGGGAGCGGGCCTGATGGTGGGCGGTAGTGGACTCGAACCACTGACCTCTTGCGTGTCGAGCAAGTACTCTAACCAACTGAGCTAACCGCCCGCACTGCAAGCAGTGTAACAACCGGCGTGTCGACGGTCAAGATTCGCGCGGGCCCTCAGAGGGAGTTTTTGTTCGGATGAGACGCCCACAAGCAGGGCAATAGAACTCCAGTATTCCACCCTCGCCCCGGTCCTTCTCCCTGGGGAGAGGGGATCTTATTTCCAAATGCGATAGCCCTGGGACTTTGGCGGGGGTCTTTTGGTTTTGGACATTGACCCTTCAAGCCCGCTCATGGCGGGCCTGTCGAAGCACCAACGGGCGGCCCTTCGACAGACTCAAGGCCGACGGGTTGGCTACAACCAAAAGGCGTTGGGGCCTTCCCTCGTGACGGTGTAACATTTTGCAACATTATGTAACATTTCCGCTCATTTCCTGGTGGCGTGTGGAGGTCAGCGAAGGGACAAATGTCAGCAGGCAGGGTTGCGAAACAGGTGGTCCGGTCGATCATGGGGCACTGGTGCGAAAGTTTTGCCCCGCCCGAATCTTATCCTTCAGCTTAGCCCCTAATTGAGACAGATAAGTTTGTCGCTCCTGAGATTTCATTGACAGAACAATTGTACGATTAAAAGTGCCTCAGGGCAAGAGTGATGTTTCTGCGGGAGACAATTGCAAAAGTGATGTAGGTGAACGCGCCGTGATGCTCACCGCAGCTTAAAACGCAAGATCAGCAGTGTTGCTCCCACGGTCAGGGCTGCTAGACAGAGGGGCGAATATACGATCAGTGGTCGAATTGAGATCATACAGTAGTCCAGACTGTCCTGCTCGTTTGGCCAACCCCGGAGGTTCTCATTCCAGTAGCCATAGGACTGGAGAATGACCGTGGTGATGGCGACCCCAACCAGTCCGATCCCCAGACCCCACAAGAGAGATTGACGCGTCGATATTCTGGACGAAAACGCACCCAAGCCCAGCCCAGCCACTGCCCCGAAGAACAAGGGTGAACCGAAATACGCAAGAGTAGCAAGCAGTACCAGAAAATCCAACATCATGTGGTACTGTGGCAACGAAAGGCCCGTGCGTCAATGCCAACCTCCCAAAACTCTATGCCTCTAACTAAGCGAGGTGTGTTCGTCTTTAGGGTTAAGCAGCCCTCTGCTGATACGACGTGGTTGCAACAAGAGACAACGCCGAAAGCGACGGAGGTAGGCATCCTTTTGCGGGCCTTGTGCAAAATGGAGAGCGGTACTCCGGTATTGTCGTTATCTAGCTGGTGGTGCACGCATCAGCCTACCGGGACTTTTGCAATCGTCTCTTCTGCGGGCAGGGTTCCGGATTTGGCGGTCCAATAAACAGAAGACGGTGCCCTCAGAGCACGTGTGGCAATTGCCCATTGCTTATGAAGTACAAGACAAAGCGGCATCCCTCGTTCCTGCGGGAGTAGAGGAACACCCTCACCCCCCGGCTCCGTAGGGGCAGGCTCTAACCCTCTCCCAGAGGGAGAGGGGATTTGTCCCACACCATCTCAGGCAGGCTCAGCTCAGGGTCTGGATTCCCACTGCCCGCTTTCGGGAGGACAAGCTCGGTCGTAATACCGGAACGCGAGCTCGAATACCGCCTGAATTGGAACTCTATCGCGTCAGCAGCAGTTGGGAGGTTAGCTGGACCGCCCTGCCCCACGGCGGGTTTACAATGGAAGTAAATAGCTGGTGAACCGGGCAATTGGGAGTGCGCGATGGCCACGAAGGAACGCTACCGTCTGCTGTACGACGGCGCCTGCCCGATATGCAGCCGCGAGGTGCTGTGGCTGCACCGTCGGCGGCCGGAAGCGATCGAGGCGGTGGACATCTCGGCAGAAGGCTTCGACGCCGAAGGGTTCGGCCTGACCGACGAGCAAGTGGATGCGGCGCTTTACGGCATAGGGCCCGACGGCAGCGTGACGGTGGGGATGGCAAGCCTGCGGGAGGGATACCGGCTGGCCGGGCTAGGCTGGCTGATGACGTGGACCGGGTGGTGGCCGGCACGACCGGCATTCGATGCCTTCTACCGCTGGTTCGCGCGCAACCGGATGCGCATCGGCCGGCTGCTGGGCAGGGATGACGACTGCGGGGACCGGTGTGGGTTGTAATGTCGCCGCACGCCAGGGAGACTAGAATACCCTGAAAAGGACAAGAGCGGTTCCGTTTGCTTATGAGGTATGGCCCTTCGTTGCATCCGCGCAACGCTCTGTCGCAAGGTCTATTCTTCTTTCGGAAGTCCCTGCCCAAAAATGCGGACATGCTCCGGAAGCGTCTTTCCGCTCTTCTCCAAGGCCTCTTCGACCTGCGCAAGATCATGCACGTATATCTCAGCCCGGTTCTCGAATACGTTGATGTCGGATGCCGCTTGAAACCCTAGCCCTCTGACCATCGAGCCAGCATCTTGTTGGGATCGTTTCAATTCCTGAAGGGTTGCGTCGACGGTTCTGACTTCGATAATGTCCCCCATTGGCCCGTCCTGGACATACTTGGCGATTGTCTCCTCCCCGTGCCTGGTGAAGGCTGCCACAACGCGGTATTCCGGTTCGTGCTGAATCCAGAACCCCCCGAGGGTGCCTTTTTCGTTGGCTTCGAGAGCTGCCCCCAATTCCCCAATTGTTTCCTGCAGGGTCAGCCGCCTGATCGCCTCCGACAACTCGACGCCGAATTGTGCCGCATACCACTGGGCATCTTGCGCCAGAGCCGGGGAAACACCCTCCGGTATTTCCTCGGGCGCGAGCGTGTTAAACGGGGTTGGCCGGGGTCGGTTCGGTTCGTCTGGGTCGTCTATGTCCACTGATTCTGTGTCCACTGCTTTTTGAACCAACCCAACACCCTTCGTTACAGGCACTCCCTCAGTCGCTGGCGCACAAGCTAGGCACGCCACCAGGGTTACAAGCAGAAACAGTGCCACCGGGACAAGAGTCTTCATAGTCGGACAACCTTCCGGGGTTTGGCTACATGGATACATTCGCGTTCGGATGCCGCTATCAGGCAACATATCATATGCAAACGGGCCATGAGCGAACGGGCCACATGCAAACGGAATCACCGGAGCTGTTGAGGTGCGAAAAGAAGAGGACTTTGCGCTGGCATATAGGGATCCCGAGGTTCCGGCGGCGGCAAGGATGCCGGGCTGCAACGCAGTGTGCTCGGAAGACATGAGCCATCAAGGGGACTGCGGCGGACTCCGTATCATCAATCCGTTTTCGGATGGAGATTAAGATTCGTTCATGCGCAAAATCGAGTGATATACTCCGCCCGGACGCGGGAATTGATTCATCACAGGGACCGGGGGGACGTTGGAAGTAGGAGACACGACGAAAATACTGCTGGCGGCGAAGAAGGCCGCCGGTCTCAGCTTCGAGGATCTAGGGAAGACGATCGGCAGAGACGAAGTCTGGGTGGCGGCACTGTTATACCGGCAGGCCAGCGCGGACCAGGAAGAGGCGCTGAAGCTGGCAGAGGCCCTTGGCGTCAGTCCTGTATTGGTTGAAAACCTCACGGAGCCTCCGTCAAAGGGACTGGGGCCAGTGGTGCCGACCGACCCTCTCATCTACAGGTTCTACGAGATAATGCAGGTCTACGGGATGCCGCTGAAGGACATCATCCACGAGAAGTTCGGCGACGGCATCATGAGCGCCATCGACTTCACAATGAACTTGGACAAGGAGGAAGACCCCGAGCACGGCGACCGGGTGAAGGTGACGATGTCGGGGAAGTTCCTTCCCTACAAGAGATGGTAGGACACGAGATGGCAGGCAAGAGATGGCAGCGCTAACCGCGGAGGACCTCCTGAAGCTGGCCACCGACCTGGTCCCTGCGTTGAAGGAGCGGGCGGCTCACACCGAGGAGCTGCGCCGCGTCCCGGACGAGACGGTCTGCGACGTGCTGGCCACGGGACTGCACCGCATCGGGGCGCCCAGGCGGTTCGGCGGGCTGGACGCGGGCTACGGCTTGGCGCTGGACGTGGCCGCGGAGCTGGGCCGGGGATGTCCATCGACCTCGTGGTGCTATGGCCTGTGGGCGGCGCATGCCTGGCTGGTGGGCTACTGGCCCATGCGGGCGCAGGAGGAGGTGTTCGGAGACGGGGCCGACGCGCTGCTGTCGAGCTCTCTGAACGTGGGAAAGGCCACCTGCGAGCCGGTCGACGGCGGGTACCGGCTGTCGGGCAGGTGGGAGTTCTCCAGCGGGTGCGACCACGCGAACTGGGTGATGCTCGGTGCGCCGAACATCGGCGAGCGGAACTGGGTGCTGGTGCCGCGCAGCGACTTCGAGATAGATGATACGTGGTTCGTGTCAGGGTTGCGGGGCAGCGGCAGCAAGGACATCGTGACGCGCGACGCCTTCATCCCGCATCACCGTGTGCTGGACGTCAACAGCGCGGGCAACGGCGACTGGACGGGCTGGGAAATCCACGGACAGGCCCGCTACCGGGTGCCCATCGGGACACTGCTGGGCTGGGACCTGGTTGCGCCGATGGTCGGCATCGCCCAGGGGATGATTGACGAGTTCACGACGCGGCTCGCCGGGACGTCGGGCCCGGGCAGGACTGCGGAGTCGCCGGCGGTGCACACGCGTCTGGCGCAGGCTTCGGCGGAGACGGACGCGGCGCGGACGGTGATGCAGGGGGACATCCGCGAGATCCTGCGGAAGGGAAAGGAGGGTGAGGCCTTCACCCAATTGGAGCGAGCGAGGTTTCGCCGGGACAAGTCGTTCACGGTCCAGCTGTGCCAGCAGGCGGTGAACCGGCTGTTCGACATCAGCGGCGGACACGGCATCTTCGAATCGACGCCGCTGCAACGGTTCCATCGGGACGCGCAGGCGGTGGCGCACCGGGACGGACTGATCATGGATATGGGCGGGCGGGACTACGGTCGGGTGGCGCTGGGGTTGCAGCCGGAGGGGCCGATCTAGGGGAGGGTGCGCGGCGGTCGGCCAAACAGCGCCACCACGGCACCGACAACGGCAACCCCCGACCCGATCAGGAATACGTCGCGGTAGGCTAGGACAAAGGCCATGCCCTCGGCGCCTGCGGTTCCGGCCAACGTGGCCAAGTGATGGTCGCTACGCATGGCAAAGATGCCGCCCACGATTGCCACCGCCGTGACCGACCCCAGCGCCTGGGTGAGGGACAGCATCGCCCCCGCCGTGCTGAACCGGGCAGGCTCGACGCTGCGCATAACCAGCGCATAGGCCGCCGCCTGAAAGGTTCCCAGGCCGACGCCCACTATGCAGGCCCTCACCAGCACCTGGGTCAAGGTAGACTCCTCGTTCAGCAGGGCCATCCACGCTAGCCCCACCGCCATCACCAGCATCCCCGCAACGCCGACGGGCTGGGTCCCGATGCGGTCGGTTAGCCAGCCTCCCAGCAACGAGAACACCGTTGCCAGCAGGGAAGATGCGGCCAGCAACCCTCCCAGGACCACAGGGCCTCTGCCCAGCGTATCGGCCACATAGAAGGGAAAGATGAACCAGACCACGAAGGCCCCAAAGAAGGCCAGGTACATGCCGATACTGGAAATCGCAAAGCCGAGATCCCGCAACAAGGTCAAAGGCAGGACGGGCCACTCGGCCCTCCGCTCGATGCTCCAGAACAGCGCGAACAACGTCGGCGTGAGCGCCAGCATCGTTAGCACAGGCCACGAGACCCAGCCCAGGTCGCGGCCCAACCGCATTCCAATGATGAGGCAGATCAACCCACCGGCCAACGTGAGCACCCCGGTCAGGTCAAAGGCAGGGCCTTTCGTCCCCTCTGCTCCGGCGAGGCCGGAGGACAACGGAGGGTCACGGTCCAGGAAAAGCCACGCCAGGATCAAGGCCGCCACCATGAAGGGCACTCTTCCCCAGAATACCCACTCCCAGTCCTGACCGAACCAGCCGGCCCCCACCAGCAGCCCGGCGCCGATGGTGCCGCCAACCATGCCCAAGGCCAAGCTGCCAGAAGTGAAGCCCATGCTGAGTCCGCGACGGTGGGGCGGGAACAGGTTGGCGGAGATGGCGGGGGCCACGGCGTACATGCAGGCAGTGCCGACGCCGTGCAGCACGCGGAACCCGACGACGGAGGAGAGGTCGGGGGACAGGGCGATGCAGAACATGGAGACCAGGTAGGCCATTCCGCCCCAGAGGTAGACGCGGCGAAGGCCGAAGCGGTCGGCGAGGCTACCGGCTCCAAGCACCAGGCTGGCGCGGATGCCCATGAACACCACGAGGGCCCACTGCACACTCTGCAAGTCGGCATCGAGGTCGGAGGCTAACTCGGGCAGGGCAACGTTGACGGAGAAGTCAAGGGAAGCCAGGAACATTGCCAGCCCGGAGGTCGTACCGATGAGGACATTGCGCCAACGGCCACCGCTGGCGATCGGGCCGGCGATGGCGTCACCGGCGGCCAAGGGCGCTGCTCGCGGTGCGGGTGCAGGTTGGGCGGTTGGCGGCGTGGATGCTGCGGGAATCCATCATTGGGGGATTCTACGCTATGGGGCAAGGGGAGCAGGGGCAGAGGGGGAACGGGGCAGGGCAGGAGGCGTTGGATGATAATATGCGTTGGGGCCACGCATTCCCGTGTGGATGGTTCAAGAAAAGCCAATGCCCCGGAGTCATCACCAATCTCCTGCAGAAGACGGGGAGGGGAACATCCGGGGCCCACGCCTATATCATAGCAAGGCGACGGTCAGAGGGGAAATCTCGGCAGCTAGACTTGGGAAAAACTTTGCCCCGGACCCTTCACTGGCTCGAAACCAGGAGAGGAGCACCCGGGGCTTACTGCCACTACAGCATCATAGGTTTTGAGAGATCGGCAAATGAAGTCCCGGGGCGAAACAGGCGTAAAATTCCGCGGCTGCGGATTCCATAGTCTACTGAGTTAACCCTGTTCCGTCTCTCCCCTGCCGATGTTCAGAGCCAAACAGTATGAATCGCTCGCTGACTGCTTCTCCTAGATAGACTTCTCTCCTAATCGCAGTCGAAAGGGGGCCTGTGAAGTCTACTCGCAAAAGACGGCGACATTCCTTCTTGCATTGCTGACAGAAATCATCAACGTGATCCAAGTCGAGAATCTTGACAATCGGGTCCAAGTCGAACAGTTGCCCCACGATTTCATAACGTGTGATTTGGTTACTGCTGCCCTTTGAGCAGACTGGCTTGATCGGATTTCCAGATTCGAGGGGAATCACTCTAGAAAAATGCTGCATCCTGTTCTTCGAGTTTCGGATGATTCCTAACTGCGTCAAATTACTTGGGGCTACCCTGAACCCGTTGATTGTCAAGCCGGCTTTCAGCAATCTAGCTCACCCCCCCACCAATTGGGCATAAAGAGCCGCGGCAGTCTCACAAAATGAAACCCATCAATTACTTTTGTTCATTGACAAGACCTATAGCTAGACTGCTAGAAGAGTTCTCCAGCGTTTATACTAGGCCCCACAATTCAATGATACGGAAATAGGCTAAATAGCGCAAAAATAGGGTGTTTCAACGAGCGAGGCCAGGAGGGTAGCAATGGTTGAGAGCACGGGTGGGATTGATGCATTGCTTCAGGAGGAGCGGATCTTTCCGCCGCCTGCGGATTTCGTGGCCAATGCCAACATGTCGGACCCGGACATCTACGCGCGGGCGGCCGCAGACCCGGAGGCGTTCTGGGCCGGGCTGGCCGAGGGGCTGGACTGGGACAAGAAGTGGGACACGGTACTGGACTGGAGCGACGCCCCATTCGCCAAGTGGTTCATCGGCGGCAAGCTGAACGTGTCGTACAACTGCATCGACCGGCACGTGAAGAACGGGCGGCGGAACAAGGCCGCCATCGTCTGGGAGGGCGAGCCGGGCGACTGGAAGGTGTATACGTACGGGGACCTGCTCCGCGAGGTGTGCCAGTTCGCCAACGGGCTGAAGAGCCTGGGCATCAAGAAGGGCGACCGGGTGACCATCTACCTGCCAATGACCCCGGAGCTTCCCATAGCGATGCTGGCATGCGCCCGCATCGGGGCGCCCCACAGCGTGGTCTTCGGTGGGTTCAGCGCGGAGTCGCTGCGCGACCGCATCAACGACTCGGAGTCGAAGCTGCTCATAACCGCCGACGGCGGGTACCGTCGCGGCGGCATCGTGCCCCTGAAGCAGAACGCCGACGGCTCGCTGGACGGCGCGCCAACCGTGGAGAATGTGGTGGTGCTGCGCCGCACCGGCAGCGCCGACGACAAGATGGTCGACGGGCGGGACATCTGGTGGCACGACCTGATGGAAGGCCAGCCGATGACCTGCGAGCCGGAACCGATGGACAGCGAGGACATGCTGTTCCTGCTCTATACCAGCGGCACTACGGGAAAGCCCAAGGGCATCGTCCACACTTCGGGCGGCTACCTGCTGGGAACGATGGCGACGACGAAGTGGGTCTTCGACATCAAGGAAGACGACATCTACTGGTGCACCGCCGACATCGGCTGGGTGACTGGGCACAGCTACATCGTGTACGGGCCGCTGGCCAACGGCGCAACCACCGTGATGTACGAAGGCTCGCCGGACTATCCGGACCGGGACCGGTTCTGGGCAATCGTCGCCAAGTACGCGGTGACCATCCTTTACACCGCGCCCACGGCCATCCGCACCTTCATGCGCTGGGGCGAGAGCTACCCTGACAAGCACGACATGTCGTCGCTGCGGCTGATGGGCACAGTGGGCGAGCCGATCAACCCGGAGGCGTGGGTGTGGTACTGGCAGCACATCGGCGGTGGCCGCTGTCCGGTGGTGGACACGTGGTGGCAGACTGAGACGGGGGCAATGATGATTGCTCCCCTCCCCGGCCTGACCACGCTGAAGCCGGGCTCCGCCACCAAGCCCTTCCCGGGCATCGAGGCGGAGATACTGGACGGCGAAGGCAACCCGGTCGGCCCGGGCGGCGGTGGATACCTGGTCGTGAAGCGGCCGTGGCCATCGATGCTGCGCGGGGTCTACGGCGATCCGGAGCGGTTCATCGACACCTACTGGTCTCGCTATGACGCTGATTTCCAGGGCGGCGGCATCTATTTCACCGCCGACGGAGCGCGGCTGGACGAGGACGGCTACTTCTGGCTGCTGGGCCGGGTGGACGACGTCATCAACGTATCGGGGCACCGCATCGGGACGATGGAGGTGGAGAGCGCGCTGGTGGACAACCAGAAGGTGGCCGAGGCCGCCTGCATCGGCAAGGACCACGAGGTCAAGGGCCAAGCCGTAGTCGCCTTCGTGACGCTGAAGGACGGGGTGGACGTTTCGGACGACGTGATAACCGAGCTGAAGGCCCACGTGGCAGGCAAAATCGGCGCCATGGCCCGGCCCGACGACATCCACTTCGCGGCCGAGCTGCCCAAGACCCGCAGCGGCAAGATCATGCGGCGCCTGCTGCGCGACGTGGCCGAGGGCCGCGCGCTGGGCGACACGACGACGCTGGCGGACCCGGCGGTGGTGGACTCGCTGAAGGCGCAGTACGGCGACGAGGAGTAGGAGTCGTGCAAGGCGTTCGATGTGGGGGCGCACGGCCGTACGCCCCTCGCCCCTACCACAAAGGAAATTAACCCTCAATACTTGTCGGAGTACCCACGATGACGACCCCGACCCAAGACATAGGAGCCACCAGTAACCACCTTTTCCATTGCCGCCAGTACATGGATAATGCGCTGGAAGCACTGAACAACAATGAGCCGGGAAAGGCTGGGGAACTGATATGGGGAAGCGTTGCACAAGCGGTTCATGCGGTGGATGCTTGGCGCGGGCCTGTAATCGACTCTCACCGAGACTTGATAAACTTCGCTTACTCCCTTGAGCGAGAGATAGGTGATTCCTCTTTTCGCTTTGTGTTGCGGTCAGCCAGGAGCCTGCACCATAACTTTTACATCCCGGTTGATACTATTGAGGAAATTGAACGTTTGTTGCCGGGCATACGGAGGACCATCACCAGTATTCTGTCCCTGCTTCCTGAGGAAGTCCGCGACGAAACGCCTGCGGAATAGTCTATTATGAGAAAAGCAAGCCAGCGGCGAGAGACGAAGTGTGCCCTTGCAGCGGATGGTAGAGATTGCAACTGCCAAGAATGTTGCGAAGGCTGTCTAGTCAACGCCGTGTATTTGTGTGGCGAATGTTGAGGCCGTGACTACTGCGACCATAGCGTTAGAGACATGGTGGATTTGTTAGCAAGCTTTGAGTGCACGGGGCGACCGCTGGATTGATTGGATCCGAATACCAAGTTCATTATTAACTGGCCCAGAAGAACGGACAGAACCAGGAGAAAATCGCTTCTTGATGGAGGAGCTGCGCGATGGCTACTTACCGCAAGCATGAGGCCCAGGAGTGGGCATGGGAGACGCTGAAGGGGCAGTGGACGACGCTGATCACGCCCTTTACGCCGGACAATCGCTTCGACCGGGAGGGGATGAAGCGGAACATCCGCCACATCCGCAGCCTGGGCACGGTCGGGGCCGGCTGCGCGTGGGGCATGGGCGAGTTCTGGAGCCTGACCCACGAGGAGCGGCTGGATGTGATGGACGCGGTGGCCGAGGAAGCCCAATCCTCGCCTGGCAAGGGGAGCTGGCCCATCGGGGCGCACGTGACGCACACGTCGGCTCCGGAGATGCTGTCGCTGGCGGCCCACGCAGAGGGCAGGGGATACGACCTGCTGATCGTCGCGCCGCCGTACATGGTGACCAAGACCGAGGAGCAGGTGGTGGAGTACGTGCGGCTCCTGGCCGAGCACACCAACCTGGCCATCATGTTCTACAACTCGCCGCAGTTCGGCATCACCATGAGCGTCAACGGGCTCGCCCGCCTGTGCAGCCTGCCCAACGTGGTGGGCGTGAAGGAAGCCAGCTTCAACCAGCAGCTATCCATCGAGGCGCACCTGACGCTGGGGCAGGAGTCCATCATCAGCACGCCGGACGAGTGGATCTACTTCAAGGGACAGGAGCTGGGCATCAACCAGCAGGTTATGTTCGCCAACACCTCGGACTGGAGGTTCGATGTCCCGGGCGCCAACAACTACGTGCGCTGGATCGACCGGGCGTGCCAGGAAGACCTGGACGAGACCTTCTACGACAATCACCTGCGCCGCCTGAACGAGCTTTCGGACGCCTGGTGGACGCGGACGGTGGACAAGTACAACGGCGCGCTGCCGGTATCGCTGGTGAAGCACTGGGGCGAGCTGATGAACATGGCAGCGGGCAAGCCGCGCCTGCCGCTGCTGGACCTCACTCCCAGCGAGAAGATGCAACTTCGCGAGGAGCTGGAGCCGCTCAAGCCGCGGGTTACAGAAGCGCGCCCACCCGAGGTCATCTCGGAGCGCATTGAGTCAAGGCCGAAGTACACCCCCCGACCGGTGTACTCCAGGCCGTCGGACCCTCAGTCGAGAACGGCGTGGCTCACGGGCAACGACAACTTCGCTGCAGGAATGCTGCTGATGGTCAGCGTCCAGAACGTCGATGAGGCGCTGGAGGCCGAGCAGGGCGGAGCCGACGTGGTGGACGTGAAGAACCTGCAGGAAGCGATGGTGGGCTCGGGCCACCCGTCGACGGTGCGGCAGGTGCGGGGCATCATCCCGGTGGAGAAGCACGTCAGCGTGACGCTGGGCGTGGTGCCCAACCAAGCGGGCACGGTGGCGATGGCGGTGTACGCGGCCGCTATGATGGACGCGACGTCGGTGAAGGTGGGGTTCCGCGTAGCCGACTACGACACGGCGGCGGAGGTGCTGCAGGAGTCGCGGCGTGCGCTGGACGGGTTCAACACGAAGCTGGTCGGATCGCTGTTCGCCGACAACGAGCTGTACGAGGGCGGGCTGGACCCGCACCTGATGGTGCAACTGGCCAAGGACGGCGATTGCGACGGATTCCTGATCGACACGCTGACCAAGGACGGGCGCAATCTGTTCGACTTCATGCCCGAGCCGGTGCTGCGCCAGATAATTCTGGAGGGCAAGCAACTGGGGATGAGCACGGCGCTGTCGGGACACCTGAAGATCAGCGACCTGGACGAGCTGTCGCGCATCAACCCGGACATCGTGGGCGTTCGCGGCGCGGTCTGCTCGTCGGGCGACCGGGGCCGGGCCGTGGCGTGGGAGGCGGTTGCCGAGTTCAAGCGGCAGCTGGATCTGCGCAAGACGGGGGAGATTGCCGTTCACAGCGAGCCGGCGCCGGTAACTTCCGCGAACGGCTGGGTGGTCATCGACGGACGGGGCAAGAGCTGCGCCGGGGTGATCGCCGCCCTCACGAGGCAGATGGAGCAGGACAAGGAGTCCTTCGTGGAGGCGATCCTGGCCGACGCGCTGAACATCTACGACGTCACGCTCTGGGCTGAGCAGGCCGGTCACCGGCTGCTGACGCAGCGCAAGGACCCGGACGGGGCGGTGCGGGTGCTGATACAGCCGTAAACGACGTAAAGGCGTCTGCGCTACTCGACCAAGAGGCGCGTCGGAGCGCTGTAAACAGTTTGAACGGGGCTGCCGGGGCGTAAACAGCCGTTCCGGCAGCCATTCTTTTGTATAGTAAACATAATATCCCTTGATTAAGCTCCTGCTCCAATATAGAATTGAACACCGTCGCGCAATACGATTCTGCCAAGGAGCGACGCCAATTTATGACCAGAAGGGAGGGCCTGTGGATTGACGGTTCTAGGTTGTCACGTTTTACTCGAACTGAGGGACTGTAACCCCACTCTGCTCAACGACCTCAATTACATACGTCAGGCGATGCTGACGGCCGCGCATGACGTTGGCGCCACAGTCGTCGGAGAGTCCTTTCACCGCTTCAGCCCCCAAGGCGTCACAGGCATACTGGCCATTGCGGAGTCTCACATCTCCATACATACGTGGCCGGAATATTCGTATGCTGCGGCAGACATCTTTTCCTGCGGCTCTTCATTCCTGCCGAGAGAAGCGGCCCAACGGCTGGCAGCGCAGTTGGAATCGCGCGATGCGGAAATCAAGGAGATTGAGCGGGGCCTGATAGTTCAGCCGGTTAGCGGCTGAGTCCCCCGACGCATGGAACTCACGGGCAACTGGTTTGCCGAAAGCGTCACCCCGGACCTTGCCGTAATAGCAAGGTTGCGGGCTGTAATTTTTTCCGGGAGCACCGCTTACCAGAAGGTGGAGGTTCTGGACTCGTACGAGTTCGGCCGAAGCCTGGTTCTCGACGGGAAAACGCAGTCCACGGAACTGGACGAATTCATCTACCACGAATCGCTGGTGCATCCGGCGATGCTGTGCCACCCCGGTCCGAAGAGCGTCTTCATCGGAGGCGGAGGAGAGGGCGGCACGCTGCGAGAGGCACTGGCGCACCGTTCGGTGGAAAGCGTCACGATGATCGACCTGGACTCCGAGGTCGTTGAGTTGTGCCGGCAACACCTGCCCGACCACCACAAGGGCAGCTTCGACGACCCGCGCCTGACCCTGCTGCACGAGGACGCTCGGGGCTACCTGCAGTCGGAGGGCAACGGCTTCGACGTGATGCTGATGGACTTGGTGGACCCGCTGGAGGGAGGGCCGGCCTACCTGCTGTATACCGAGGAGTTCTACCGGATCGCGAAGAGCCGGCTGAACCCGGGTGGTGTGCTGGTAACGCAGTCTGGGCCCGTGGGTCTGCCCAACCACAAGGAATGCTTCACCACCATCTTCCACACACTGAGCGAGGTATTCGCCCACACGGCGGCGGTACAAGTACACGTGCCCGCATTCGAGACGCTGTGGGGATTCACCATCGCCTCCGACGAACCTCTACGCCCTCTGACCGGATCTGCGCTCGACGCCGCGATTTCGGGGCGGATCAACAATGCGCTCCGGCACTACGACGCGGAGACTCACCAAGGGATGTTCGCGCTGCCCAAGTTCCTGCGTGAAGGCATCGCCGGGGAAACACGGATCAACCGGGACGACGCCCCGGTCTTCATGGTCTAGCGTTTCCGCACGATCTAGCGTTCAGCGACCACGCCTCGCGGCCGGGCTCCGCTCCCCAGCCTTCTCCCCTTTCTGCCTTCATTCCCAGCGACCCATCTTGCTTCGCCATGGCCCCCGGCGACGAAAAAGGGGCGCACTCATGTGCGCCCCTCGACATCTCGGCCATACGCGAGCTTGTGTCGGCTATTCGCTCCAGGCTGGCTGAAGCTCCTCTTCGTCGATCAGGTTTTCAAATTCTTCATCGTCGTAGGAGGCGTCCTCGTCCGCCAGGCGGTCGGCCACGTCGGACTCGCGTTCGGAGCGAGTTTCCAGCGACGCAGCGGCGCGCGTGGGGAACGACGCAACGTTCAGCAGTCTGCGGTTGCGATGGGTCTCGTGGATGGTGATGCTGATGCCTTTGTCTCCGATGCCAATGATGGCCGCTGCGTAGGTATTGCCACCCTCAATGAGGCGACTCAGCCGGTGGCCCAGCTTGGGGTCAACCTGGCCAAGGAACCGCCCGTCTTCTGCGTACACGTTAAGGTGGTGATGCTCCAGGCACAGCGACACTGGGTCTCCGGGAGACAGCAGAGCCAGCGAGAGACCGCGTGGCGTCTGGCACAGCAACGTGGTGGTCGACTTGCCGCTTTCTCCGATGAACAACTGGGGAGCACCGGTTGCCTTGCGGGCCTGCCGCGCGGTGGCGACCGAGTTGCTGCGCATCTGCTCAAGGCGGGACCGATTCTTGCGAGCGATATTGTTTTGAGGGGAAACCTCGCTCAGACGATCCAGCACACTGCCGGCTTCATCAAAGTTGCCGGTCTCAATGAGGGCCTTGGCGAGCCGGTTCATGACTTCCGCGTCATCGGAGTACTGCTCCAAGATTGCCCGGTTCACTTGTGCCGCGCGCTCCCATTCGCCTTTCAGGGCGAGGCCCACTGCCTCACGGTCCAGGGTTCGCCTGAACTTTGCTCCGTTAGCGGCGGCGTGTAATTCCGTACTCATCTTTCTCCATCCCATTTCTTGGCGCCCAAGGCTGCCATGCCGGTGGCGATTTCCGCATCTCCCTCTGGACGCGGACCGGCCAGACATCGCCTGCTGGGGTCAGGTTTCGCAACGTTGCTTATTACAGTGTCATCATTCGGCAGTGGAGGGTCAATAGCAAAATCGTGCTGATAATGTGGATTTTCCAGGGGATTTTCGTGAAAAAAGAAGAGACGCCGTGCCGATTTTTATCGCCGGGAAAAGCCCCGATGAATCCACCTGATACGCAATAAATCCATAGTCATCGAAAGTGCGTCGCGTAGGGGCCTCACCTTGCTGTGTTCGCGGTAATGCCAGTCGACGCCGATTTCTGCAATGGTCATGCCGGAACGTCGTGCAAGATACAGCACTTCGACGTCGAAAGAGAACCCATTCAGGGACGCATTTCGGAACAGAGTTTCGGCGGAGTCGGCGCGGAAGCACTTGAACCCGCACTGGGTATCGGCCAGCCCCACGGCCGCCATACGACGGACAAGGCCGTTGAAGACGCGGCCCATCAGGTGCCGGCGGCCGGGCTCGCCGTAACGGGCGGCTCCGGGGGCTTCACGCGAGCCAACTGCTACGTCCACGCCCGTGGCATGCCCATGAAGCAAGCGTTCCACCTGCTTGATGGGGACAGACAGGTCGGCGTCGCAGAAGAGACGAAATTCGCCGGTGGCGGCCAGCATCCCGTTCCGTACCGCCCATCCCTTGCCGCGATGCTCGAGAGGCAGCACCCGAACGCGCGGGTCGCCAGCCGCCGCTTCGGCCACGAGGCGAGCGGTGCCATCAACGCTGCCGTCGTCGGCGACTACGATTTCCCACGTGTATTCGCAGCCGACCAGATAGTCAACGACCTCGCGCACCGTGCGAGAGATACGGCTCTCCTCGTTGTAGGCCGGAATGACGACGGACAAGCAGGGAGTGGAGGACGGCGGATTCTGGCTCATGCCTGTGCCCTGGTTGTTCCGGCGCCCACGACTACTACAGACGGGGAATAGCGAACGCGCTATGCCCGGTCAAGCTGGAACCCTTCGTGCAGCCGGGCCACCGCGCCCCGCAGCTTTTCGCCGGGGATGATGCAGGTGAGGCTGATTTCGGAGGTGGTAATCATGTCGATATTGACGTCGGCGTCGGCCAGCAACCGGAACATCCTGGCGGCGAAGCCTGGCCGGACCCGCATTGCCGACCCCACGATGCTGACGGCGGCTATCTCGGTGTCAACGTCGACGTCCATTGCGCCAGCACGATTCGCGGCGTCTTGTATCGCTGCCCGAGCGGCCGGAAGGTCGGCGCTGCTGACGGTGAAACTGATGTCGGTAGCAGGCTCGGCGCCGGTATCCTGAGGGGCCGTGTTCTGCACGATGGTGTCGACGCTGACGCCTGCCTCGCTCAGCGGAGCGAAGAGGGTACCGGCAAGGCCGGGCTGGTCGGGCACGCTTCGCACGGTAATCTTGGCAATCTTGTCCTTGTAGGCCACCCCGGTAATTTTCAGCGGGGCATCTTCAACATCGCCAGACCCCTTCACGTCCTCCGGTAGCGTGCCGGCGTGCGGGTCGAAGGGTTTGTCGTGGAACCCAAAACTGTCGTTCAGCCCACGGACCGCCTCGACGGCGCTTTCGTTGGAGATAATGCAGGTGGTGCTGATTTCGGAAGTGGAGATCATGTCGATGTTGGCGCGCCTTTCGCCGAGGGCGCGAAACATCTGGGAGGCAAAGCCGGGGCTGTTCAGCATGCCCGACCCGACGATTGCCACCGCACCGCTGTCCGGCTTGCCGTCCACCCCGCCGGTCGCGCCCGTGGCTAGGGCCGTTTCCCTCACTTTATCCAGGGCGGTCTCAAAGGCTGCGCGATTTACGGTGAAGCTCACGTCGGTTGCGCGGTTGCCGCCGGTGTTCTGCACGATGGTGCCGACGTTAACTCCGGATTCCGCCAGTGGTTCGAACAGGGCGGCGACCATGCCCGGTTCATCGGGCACGCCCTTGACGGTAATTCTGGAAACATCGCCGCGGTAGGAAATGCCCCGTACCCTGATGCGGTCTTCAATCGCCTGCCTCGAGGCGCCATTCTTGCCCTCTGATTCGCATGACGACTGATCGGTCACGGTCCGGTCCTCCCGGGGAGGGCCGGATACTATGGGGAAGCCACCGAATTCTTCCAGCGAAGTTCCCTGGAGCGCCTTAATCAGCGTACCCGAAGATTTGTTGAAGCTGGAGGCGACCAAAATCGGCACCTGGAACACGCTGCCCAGCTCGATGGCGCGGGGGTGCATCTTGGCTCCCAGGCTGGCCAGCTCAAGCATCTCGTAATAGGCGATCTCGTCCAGCTTGCGGGCAGCCGGAACGATGCGCGGGTCGGCCGTGTAGATACCGTCGACGTCTGTATAGATTTCGCAACGGTCCGCACCGAGCGCTCCCGCAATGGCCACTGCGGTGGTGTCTGACCCACCGCGGCCGAGGGTCGTTATGTCGTCTTCGTCAGTGATGCCCTGGAAACCGGCCACCACGACCACCCTCCCGGACTCCAGTTCCGCCTCCACTCGCTGCACATCCATCCCACTGATGCGGGCGCGTCCGAAGGTGGTGTCGGTGTGTATGCCGGCCTGCGGCCCGCTGAGGCTGATCGCATCGCAGTCCATATCAAGGAGAGCCATAGTGAGCAGGGAACACGAAACCAGCTCACCGGTGGACAGGAGCAGGTCCAGCTCGCGGGCTCGGGGTTCGCGACTCGGGGAAACAGAGCGCGCCCGCGCGATGAGGTCGTCCGTGGTGTCTCCCATGGCCGATACCACCACCACCACCTCAGACCCCTCATCGTGGGCTTCCTTGACACGCGTGGCGACGTTTCGAATCTTCTCCACGTCGGCTACGGAAGACCCCCCATATTTCTGCACTATGCGACCCATAGAATTTTCCCCTGGTCACTGGAAAATGGAACCGGGGTAAATGGAACCGGAAATGAAGCGCGCAGAATCTTCGCTGCCTTCAAATTCTACGATATCAGATGCGCGCCCAGGGCGGTTGGCTGGGTGACTTTCAGCGTGCCTTCCACGGAGGCCTGGCGCGCGGCTTCGGCCATCTCGTATGCCACGGTCATTTCGCGCCCCTTGGTCAGGGCCAGCACGGTAGAACCGCTGCCGGACAGGAACGCGCCCAGCGCCCCGGCATCGATGGCGGCCTTCATCAGCAGCTTCATCGCCGGAAACAGGGGCTGCCGGTATGGCTGGTGAAGCTTGTCCTGGGTGGCCACGGCGAGGTACTCCGGATGGTTGGTGGCCATGCCAGCCACCAGCAGAGCGACGCGGGCCATGTTGTGGACGGCGTCGGGCACCGAGAGTTGCTGCGGCAGCACGGCGCGGGCGTCGGCGGTGGCTATGCGGGTGTTCGGGATGAACAGGACGGCGTGAATCTCGGCGGGCACACTGACCGGCACGGTGTACAGGGTGCTTTCCCCAGAATCATCAACGTTGGTGACGACCAGCTGCAGGCCGCCCATGACAGCGGCGGCCACGTTATCGGGGTGCCCCTCGATGGTGGCGGCCATTTCCAGCAGGTCGCGGGCCGAGAACTCGCCACCCGACAGGGCGTTGGCGGCGGCCAGACCTCCGGCGATGGCGGCGGCGCTGCTGCCCAGGCCGCGGGCGAGGGGTATCTCGTTCTCGCAGGTCACCCGCATTGGTGGCACGGAGCGGCCCAGTTCGCGGTATAGGAACTCCATGGAGCGGTAGACCAGGTTGTCTGGACCATCCTCCAGCTCGCCCTCGCCTTCGCCGGAGATGGTCACCGACGGGGTCGCGCCGTTTTCCATCCGCTCCACCTCGACGGTGTTCCAGATGTCGAGGGCCATGCCGAGGCAGTCGTAGCCCGGGCCGAGGTTGGCGGAGGTGGCGGGAGCGGAAACGCGAACTGTGGCCATCAGGGCGACCGGAGGACCTCGTCGAAGATGTAGCGTCCCACATCGAGGTTCCTGCCGAACCGGTCCGACGACGAACCGCCGTCGAGTCCCGGGCCGCAGCCGATAATCGGGACGGTGGTCTCGTGGGCCGACCCGTGGGAACGCAGACCCTTGGGAATGGTCACCTCTGCGGGGTCCCCGAAGACGGTGGTGGCGTCGGCCAGCACCAGGACGTCGCCGATGCGCTCCGGCATGAGGCGGAACCGCCGGGCCGCCTCCTCGCCGGGCAGGGCCTCCTCGACTCCTTCCAGGTTGCCGATGGTGTCGAGAGCGGCGTTCAGATCGGCGGAGTCTTCCAGGTGGACGTAGATGCAGCCACCGAGGTTGGAGTGGTGGACGACGTAGCGGTCCTTGATGACCGGAATGGCGCGGGCCTTTATGCCGTAGCGGGCAAGCTCTCCCGGGAGGTGGAGCATTCGGGACTTGTCGGACATGCCGTGGTCGGCGGTCACCAGCATCTGCGCTCCGGGCGCCTGGCCGAGGATGTCGCCGAGACCCTGGTCCAGGAGCGCGACGTGGCGAGCCGATTCGGGATGTTCCGGGCCGTATGTGTGCATGGCGTAGTCCGTGGTGGTCAGGTAGACCAGGTCGAAGGGCTCACGCGACATGGCGTACCGGCCAGCGTCCAGCACCCAACGATTGACCTCCAACGAATAGATGGGCGGAGGTTCCCCCACGCCTGCCACCACCCACCCGGGCGGCTCTTCGGAGGATATGCTGACGGTGGCGCCATCGCCCGGATATGAACCACCCAAAAGGCGGCGGAGCTTGTCCTTGGCCGTGACAAGCAGGGACCTCAGTCCGGCTTCCGTGGCACGCTGGAACATGGTCTGTGCGCGAAGGAACTCGCCCGACTCCATGTAGAACTCTTCGCCGCGCGCTCGGTCCAGCCAGTAGTTGGAGGTTATGCCGTGGCTCTCGGGGTAGCTGCCGGTGACCAGCGACACGTTGTTCACGTTGGTGACGCTGGGCGTCATGCCACGCCCCTCGACCCGGAAACCACGCCGTGCCATGGCAGCCATGTTCGGCGCTGGGCAGGCGTCCAAGTATTCGGGGTCGAAACCGTCGATCAGCACGACAATCGTTGGACTATTCATCACATTCAGCCAGTCTAGACTACTCCATTGACTACAGCGGCTTCAACTGCTGACTGCAGCGGCTTCAACTGCGCGACCTGGGCGACCTTCTTTTTGTATGCTTCCCGCAGTGCTCTTGCTTGACAAGCGTTCTCAGGGAGTACGTATAATGTTGCTTGGCTTGGTTGGACCCAGGAGCAACGAGCCGGATTAAAATGCTCTATAACGTCTCGCAGCTTTTGATGGAGCCAACCGGCTCTACCAGACGGTTCCAGTTGGACGAGCCCATCGCCGTCCCTGACGGCGTGGAAGGCGAGTCTCGCCAAGAGAATGACGCTGATCGCGGAAGCCGGACCGCCCGGGCGACCGGCACCGTAAAGATGCTTCGAACCCACCAGGGGTTGATGGTGACCGCCACCGTCGAGGTTGAGATGGCGGCTTCTTGTTCCCGCTGCCTCGTTCCCTGCGACCGCCTTACCACGCTGGCGCTCGAGGAGGAATGCTATCCGACCCTAGACCCGTCAACGGGCCAGCACGCCGGTCCGCCGGACGAAAGCGAGGGCGTAGTCCACATCGATACACGCCAAATGCTTGATCTGAGCGACGTGTTCCGGCAGTACCTACTCACGGACGAGCCGCTCAAGGTGCTGTGCCAAATGGACTGCCAGGGGCTGTGTCCGGAGTGCGGCGCCGACCTCAATTCGGAAAAGTGCAACTGCGAAGAGGCTTACATCGACCCGCGCTGGGGCGTACTCACCGGGCTAATCGGGAAGGAAGTTTAGACCTTCCACTCCCGGCAGGATGGACCACCTCACGCCACTGACAAGTAGGACTTTTACGTTACATAATGCAGAAATGCGGATGGGCCGCTCTGCATTTGTCAGCCCGGAAGGGCCGGGATACGCTCAGGAGGAACCAGAGAGATGGGAGCCCTACCCAAGAAGAAACTGACCAGGGCCAGGCAAGGCCGCAGGCTGGCCTCGTACAAGCTGAAGCCGATACACGCGGCCACATGTCCGCGATGCCGCAACGCTAAACGTCCGCACACCGCCTGCTTGGAATGCGGGTACTACCGGGGCCGGCAGGTACTTCAGGAACGGGTCTAGCCTGCCCGCAGGGATGATACCCTTTTACGCTGGTCGTAACGGCATGCCCTCCAGCGAGACCATCGAGGCGGTTGGGGAAAGCTATACATTGGTGTAGCGACACGAGTGGTGTAGCGACACGAGTGGTGTAGCGACACGAGTGGTGTAGCGACACGAGTGGTGTAGCGACACGAGTGGTGTAGCGACACGAGTCGGACGGGTAGCGACACGAGTCGGACGGGTAGCGACACGAGTCGGACGGGTAGCGGAATAGTGTAGGTGTGGAGCCGTGTACCTTGCTTCAGCCCGGTCCATACCAGTTCCTAATGTGCATCTTTTTTACATAATGCTTCACTTTTTTTGCATTGCAAATTGTTGGTAACATAATTAAACTTCTCCAAAGTGAAATTGAGTCTCCGGTTTCCTCCTGGAGGAGGTAGCTACGAATACGACAACATACAGCGATCGGGCATACGTGTTCCCCGGACAGGGGTCGCAGAAGGTAGGAATGGGCGAGGCGCTCCGCGAGTCTTCAGCGGCCGCGCGCATGACCTTCGAGGAAGCGGACGACAGTCTGGGGTTCCCCATTTCCCGAATGATATTTGAAGGCCCCGCCGGGGAACTTCAGAACACAGTCAATTCCCAACCGGCCATCATGACCGTAAGCATTGCTGCCTGGCGTGCATGGCGCGAACTCAGCGGCCCGCAAGTGGCTGACGTTGGCGCGGTCGCCGGACACAGCTTGGGAGAGTACACGGCGCTGGTCGCGGCCGGGGTCATGGACTTCAGAGACGCGGTGCGACTGGTGCGCCGCCGCGGGGAGCTGATGCACCAGGCCTCCATCAACCGGCCTGGCGCCATGGCGGCCATTCTGGGATTGGACGAGCTCGCCTTTGACCAGATCTGCGCCGAGACCGGCGTGGAACTCGCCAACATAAACACCGACAACCAGATAGTTATCAGCGGCGACCGGATGGCCATTGCCCACGCCGTTGACCTCGCCACCGCCAGAGGCGCACGCAAGGCCGTGCCGCTGCCGGTCAGCGGCGCGTTCCACTCCTCATTGATGTTCGAGGCCGAGGAGGGCCTGGCCGAGGAACTGACTTCCATCGCGCTTGGAGAGCCGCGAATGCCGATTGTGGCCAACTGCGACTGCCGGTCCCTGACGACCAGCGCGCAGGTGCGCGAAGAACTGGTGCGGGGCCTCTGCGAATGCGTCCAGTGGAAGGACTCGGTTCGCACAATGATAGACTCTGGCATAGGAAACTTCGTCGAGTTTGGCGCAGGCGGCGTGCTGGCGGGGCTAATCAAGCGAATCGACCGGACTGTGGAAGTGTCCGCGGTTGCCGACCCGGATTCCATTCGCAAGCTGGCCGAGAGCTGGCCCTCTCAATAGCCTGAACCACCCTGAAATACCCAGGGGCCGTGTTATATGGTCAAGTCCGTTGACCCCAGGCGCACAGCAAGAACCGTCGCGTTGCAATCCCTGTTTGCCGCCGACGTTCGCGCTCGGAAGGCAGACCCAGACTACGGGTGGATGGACGAAGAATTTGATGGATCGGTCATGGAGTTGGCAGGACGCCTTCACCATGGCGTTTGTGAACATTGGCCGGGAATAGACAACCTGATAGGCCGCTACGCGCCGGCTTGGCCCGTGCCGCAGCTGCCCGTCGTCGATCGCAACATACTGCGTATTGCCATATTCGAACTTTTGCATAATCCGGCGACCCCCCGCAAAACGGCCGTGGACGAGGCGGTGGAGATAGCCAAGGTGTTCGGTAGTGACAGCTCCCCCAGGTTCGTGAATGGAGTGCTAGGCTCCATCATGTCCAGCCTGGAGACCGGGGAACTGGCCGCCGCCGAACCCTCGCCTAAAGGGAGATGAACCTTGCCCACGATTTACGATCGAGTCAAAGACATAGTTGTAGACAAGCTGGGAGTCGACGAAGGGGACGTGTCTGAAGGCGCGTCCTTCGTTGAAGACCTGAACGCCGACTCCCTCGACCTGGTGGAACTCATCATGGCCTTTGAGGAGGAGTTCACCACCGAGGGGAATCCGCTGGAGATACCCGACGAAGACGCCGGCGGCATAGCCACCGTCGGGGACGCGGTGACCTACCTGAAGGGCCGCGGAATCGAAGACTCCTGAGGCGCCCGGCAGCGTCAGAACCCGGGAGAGCACGGCTGCATTACCTGCCCAAGCGGGGCACGGCTGAGGAGCTAGGCTATGAATAGCCTGGACGAGGTGGCCCAAGCGGTCCGCGGATGCACCGATTGCCCGCTGCACCGGGGCCGCACCAATGCCGTCCCCGGCGAGGGCAACCCTTCCGCGGAACTTATGTTCATCGGCGAGGGGCCCGGGTTTCACGAAGACCGTCAGGGGCGCCCGTTTGTGGGACCGGCCGGGCAGTTTCTTGAAGGCCTGCTGGCGACGATCGGCACCAACCGCGACGATGTCTTCATAGCCAACATGGTGAAGTGCCGGCCTCCAGACAACCGCGACCCTGATCCGTCGGAAATCGCCTCCTGCAG
The DNA here is from genome assembly GCA_965261355.1 of Dehalococcoidia bacterium. Lineage (GTDB taxonomy): Bacteria > Chloroflexota > Dehalococcoidia > Lucifugimonadales > UBA3495 > VXOI01. The sequence goes on from CBDHDK010000002.1 coordinate 158,845, forward strand.
CAAGTACCTGGAACGGCAGATAGAGCTGGTGAATCCGAAGCTAATCGTAACCTTGGGCCGGTTCTCGCTGGGCCGCTTTTTCCCGGGGGAGAGCGTTACCCGTGCCCGCGGCAAACTGCGCCACAAGGACGGCCGGGCCATCTTTCCGGTGCTGCACCCTGCCGCCGCCCTGCGAAGGAACGAACTGCGAAAAACGCTGGTGGACGACTTCAGGGCGATCGCCGCGCTTCTTGAGTCCGAGGAACTGCCTGAGCCGCAGGGGGAAGCCCGCGCTGACAGCACTCTCGCTGAACCTGCCGCAATGCAACTCGACATCTTCGGGGCAGTAGCGTCTCCTCCTCCGCCACCCGCCGAGGAACCTCAGGAAGAACCCTCTCCAACTGAACAGGGACAGCCAGATGGGCCGCAGCAGCTCACCCTGCTCTAGGAACGGCTCGTATTACCGTAGAGACTTCCGATTCGGCGGCATAGCTGCATACATTATTTCCGGCGAAGGCTGGTCCGGTGAAGACTTGGTGAAGAATCCGCGACAGCGGCATTCTGCTCCGTTGCGTGCTTCGGGGATTGTCGCTTTTCCGCCCACGACCTACTTGCGTATCAATCGCCTTCCCGAGCCTGCCCTGAATGCAGCGAAGGCAGGGCGCCGTCAACACGACACACTTTCTGAAAGGACCGAAAATCATCTTGGCTGAAAAACTGCGCATCATTCCCCTGGGAGGGCTGGGGGAAATCGGCAAGAACATGATGGCCCTCGAATTCGGCGACGACATTGTCATCGTAGACTGCGGCGTCCAGTTCCCGGAGGAGGGAATGCTGGGCGTCGACCTCATAATCCCAGACGTTTCCTACCTGGTGGAGCGGGCTGACCGTGTTCGCGGCATACTCATCACCCACGGGCACGAGGACCACATCGGTGCGCTGCCCTTCGTACTGCCGCAGCTTCCGGTGCCGGTGTTCGCGCCGCTGCTGGCCCAGGGGCTGATTTCTGCGAAGCTCAAGGAACGCCGTGCCACTCGCGAGTTCACGACGACGCCCATCGAGCCCGGTATCCCGTACCAGTTCGGGCAGCATTTCGCCGCCCGCTGGTTCCGGGTGTGCCACAGCATTCCCGACGCCATGGGCATTGCCATCAGCACCCCGATCGGCACCGTGATACACACTGGCGACTTCAAGATCGACCACACTCCCGTCGACGGGCGCACCTTCGACCTGACTGCCCTTGCCAACTACGGCTCAGAGGGCGTGCTGCTGCTTCTGTCGGACTCCACCTACGCCGAGGTTCCCGGCTACACGGCTTCCGAGCAGGTAGTGGGCGAGGCGCTGGACCGGGCTATCCGCGAGGCGCCCGGGCGGGTGATGGTCGCCACCTTCGCGTCCCTGGTATCTCGGGTGCAGCAGGTGGTGAACGCCGCCGAGCGATACGGCCGCAAGGTCAGCATAGTCGGCCGGAGCATGGTGGACACGGTCAACGTGGCCTCCGATCTCGGGTACCTGCGACTGCCGCCCGGCATCCTGCTGCCGCTGAACGCGACCCGCAACCTGCCGCCTGAGCAGGTGGTGCTGATGACCACCGGCAGCCAGGGTGAGCCGACCTCGGCGCTGGTACGAATTTCCAACAATGAGCACCGGGACGTGAAGATAATGCCCGGGGACACTGTGGTTGTCAGCGCGACACCCATACCGGGCAACGAAGTGCCGGTCAGCCGAACCATCGACAACCTGCTGCGGCAGGGGGCGCGGGTGCTCCACGACAAGGTAGCCACGGTGCACGTCCACGGGCACGCCAGCCAAGAGGAGCTCAAGCTGGTGCTCAGCCTGGTCAAGCCGCGCTACTTCGTTCCGGTGCACGGCGAGTACCGGCACCTTAATGCCCACGCCCAACTGGCCTGGGACATGGGGGTCGCCAAAGAGGGAATCTTCGTCCTGGAAGACGGCGACGTGCTGGAACTGGACGCGAACAGCGGCGCCACGGGCGAGCGCATCAAGGCCGGGCCCATCTACGTGGACGGCATTTCCCGACGCGATGTCCAGAGTCCCGTGCTGTCTCAACGGCGCAGCCTTTCGAAGGACGGCGTCGTAGTCGTGGTGCTGACCATTGGGCAGGACACCCGGATTCCGACCGTGCGCCCGCTCACGGTTGCCAGCGGGTTTATGGAAGAAGGGGAGACGGGCGCGCTGTTCGAGGAGCTGGGGGAGCACCTGGTCGCTGAGCTCTCGTCCAATGGCGGCCCACCCGTGAGCAACGACGAATTGAAGCGCAAAGTGCGCGAAACTGCCCGCAGCTTCATAGCTAACGCCACCCGGCGATCGCCTATGATAATACCCGTGGTGACCGAGGTCTGATAAATCCGAATACCTCTAGGCAGGGCGCGCCCCATTAGCTCTTGGGGCGTGAGTCCTTTTTCTTCTTTATCTCCCTGCCTTGCCTGTGACAGTGGTCCGCCCCCGGTTGCCGCGGCATAACCGTTGGGAGGTGGCTTGTGTGGTGACTTCGGCAAAAGTGGGGCATTCCGGTGCCTCCCCTCCGTTATCATTCTCCCTGCGCGACAGTCCGTGGCTTATCGTTGACACCCTGGTAATAGCGGCCCTGGCAGTAATTGGAGCAGTATTCCTTTTTCTTTATCCTGACGCCAGGGAATCGACATATCAGGCACTGGGCTACGGGTGGGCACTGGTCGCGCTCTGGGCGGCATCGGCGGCATTCGCTCTCAGGTACATGCCGCGCCAGCTCTTCCGGTACTGGAGACGCTGGGCCGTGGCCGCCGCTTTCGTGGCCCTGTCCGTCGGCGGACTGTCCTACGTCAGCCCCGGCGACGGGCTTCTGGAGGAAGTTTCCTACGCCGGACGCTGGGGCACGGCCATTGGAGGACCGACGCTTCTCCCCTTCGGGCTGGTGAAGCTGTTGGCCATCGTCGCGTTCGTGCCGCTGATGCTGTTTCCGCGCATCGCCGGTCCGCTGTATTCCCGCGCCGCGTCCTGGTCTTGGCGACACTTCCTGCTGGCCGCGGGATACCTGTACATCGGAATCCGGCATGCCGGTTCGGTCTTTGGCTCCATGAGCGACCGGGCTCGGGCGGGCAGAGCCCGGCAATTGGCCCAGAAGTCCGAAGACAAAGACGGCGAGGAGCAGGAAGAAAAGCCTGCGCCTTCCGTCGTCCCGGAACCGGCCCAGGAAAAACGTTCACGCCATATCAGCGTGTCCGACATCTGGGACAAGGCCACGGCGCCCGACCCCCACGACGACTACGGCGAGGACTACGCGCCGCCGTGGGAGACGGCCCGGTCCAACTACGCACCTCCGCTGGCGGACCCGAACGCCGGGCCAATCTGGCGGTTGCCGTCGGTGGAACTGCTGGCGCCACCCGAGTCCGTCGAGGCTTCTCAGGAGACCCTCGTGGATATGGGACACCTCGTCGAGGAAACGCTGGCGGACCACGGCGTCCGGGTGGAGGTATCCGATATCAAGGCCGGCCCCCGGGTGGTGCAGTTCGGGCTCTCGCCCGGTTGGGTCCCCAAGAAAGGCGGCGACAGCGAGGACGGGTCCGGCTCACGCGGCCGGGTCAAAGTGCAGAGCATCCTGACGCGTGAGAAGGACCTCGCACTGGCGCTGATGACCCCCTACCTTCGAGTCGAGTCCCCCGTCCTGGGCACGAACCTCGTGGGGCTCGAGGTGCCGGTACCCACTCCGACGAAGGTGCACCTTCGCGCGGTGCTGGAAACGCCGGAGTTCGCCAAGGTCTTGAAGAAGGGCGGCCTGCCCATCGCCATGGGGCAGGACACCGGCGGGGCCCCCGTGGCCCTCGACCTGGCCGCGCTGCCTCACATGCTCATCGCGGGCGCCACGGGCAGCGGCAAAAGCGTACAGATCAACTCCATAATCGCCTCGTTTCTCCTGACCAAGACGCCGGACCAACTTCGTATGCTGATGGTGGACCCCAAACGGGTGGAGCTCACGCCGTTCAACGGCATCCCCCACCTGATCCAGCCGGTCATCGTGGAGGCGGAGGAGGTCACCGACGCCCTGCGCGGCCTGAACCGGGAAATGATCCGCCGCTACAAGCAGATGGAGGAAATGGGCGTCCGCAACATCGAGGGCTACAACGGCAAGTCCGAGGATAAGATGCCCTTCCTGGTGCTGGTCGTGGACGAGCTGGCCGACCTGATGATGGTCGCTGGCTTCGAGGTGGAGCAAAGCCTGGTGCGCCTGGCGCAGCTGGGACGCGCCGCTGGCATACATCTGCTACTGGCGACGCAGCGTCCATCGGTGAACGTGGTCACCGGCCTTCTCAAGGCCAACATCCCGGCGCGCTGCGCCTTCGCGGTTTCCGGTCAGGTGGACTCCCGCGTCATCCTGGACTCCGCAGGGGCGGAGAAGCTGATGGGCAAAGGCGACTCACTGATCCTGCACAAGGAATCGCCCAAGGCCCAGCGGATGCAGGGCGCGTTGGTCTACGACGAGGAAGTCGAGGAGCTGGTCAAATTTTGGAAGCAGCAGGAGGGCCCGCCGGTCCCACCCATCCATTTGCTGACCGACGAGGATGACGACGACGCAGAGTCGCTGAACCTGGACGCAGACCAGATGGACATGGCCCGCGACCTGGCGGCGCGCAACCCCAACATCGGCACCTCGGTGCTGGAGCGCCGCCTGAAGGTGGGCGGACGAAAGGCCGAGGAAATACTGGAGGTCCTGGAAGACGAGGGATACCTGGTGCCTCGCTGATTCCAGAAAGAACTATTCCGGGAAGAAAACTGCCTTCGGGGGCGCCGCACAATACGGCGCCCCTTCGTTTCGCAAACACGTTTCCCGTGCTATCATTGGGCAATTCTTGACTAGGCCCCCGGCTGCTGCTGTGCTCATTGACCTCCACACCCACAGCTATCCCATGTCCGACGACAGCTTCATGAGCGTTGATGATGCCATCGACGGTGTAAATTCTTTGGGCTTGGACGGCATCTGTCTCACCGATCACGACGCTTTCTGGACTGAGGAGCACACTAGGAAGCTATCAGAGCGCCACGGCATCCTGGTACTGGCGGGAAGCGAGATCAACACCGACGGCGGCCACGTCCTGGCGTTCGGCCTGCGCGAGTACGAGTTCGGGATGCACAAGCCGGAGTATCTGCGGGCCTGCGCCGACCGGGACGGCGGTGTGCTCGTCGCCGCGCATCCCCACCGCCGCCGCTTCCTGGAGGAGCCGGGCCGCGATCCCGAGGCTCGTGCCGGCATGATGGAGCGGGCTCTGGAAGACCCTTTCTTCGGGCTGTGCGAGGCTGTCGAAGCGCTGAACGGTCGTGGGTCCGAGGCCCAGAACCGCTACTCCTGCGACCTGGGGGCCTCGCTGGGGCTGCCTTCCACCGCCGGCAGCGACGCTCACCGCGTGGGGCAGCTCGGGACGGCTGCAACCGAGTTCCAGGGCAAGGTGGAATGCCTGGCCGACCTGATCCGCCTACTCAGGGCCGGGCAGTTCCGACCGGTGAACCTGCGGGCCGGCGTACCGGGCAGGTAACCTCGCCGAAACAGCGATCCGATCTCCTTCGAATTCCTGTACTTTCACCCCATTTTCCAGGGACCACCAAGCTCGACTGATAGGAGGGAGCGCCTGGCATGGCGGAAGCCCTGAGAATCGAAAACCTGTTCGTCGAGTTTCGAAGCCCGGCCGGTACGGTCAAGGCCCTGAACGGCATCAGCTTCAGCCAGGAAGAGGGCGAGATCTACTGCGTCGTAGGCGAGAGCGGAGCAGGCAAGAGCACCCTGGCGCTGGCCATCATGGGCCTCCTGCCCTACAACTCGTCGATCCTGGGCGGCAGCATCTATTTCGAGGGCGTCGACCTGATGCGGGCCGGGCCGGAGTACATCCGGAGCCTGCGCGGCAGCCAGATGTCGATGGTCTTTCAGGACGCGCAGGCCGCCCTGAACCCGGTGGAGCCCATCGGCTCCCAGCTGGAAGAGGTTATCCACCAGCACAGCAACATGTCGCTGCGGAACGCCAACCGGCTGGCGCAGGAAACGCTGCGGGAGATGGGCCTGCCCGACCCGAGGCGCGTGATGGGGCAGTATCCCTTCTCCCTGAGCGGCGGCATGTGCCAGCGGGTGATGATGGCCATCGCGCTGGTGCTGCGCCCCAAGCTGCTGATTGCCGACGAGCCGACATCGGGGCTGGACGTCACCCTGCAGGCGGAGATGCTGGAGAGGCTCAGGGCGCTGGTGCGGGAGAATGGCTCTTCCATCTTGCTCATCACCCATGATATGGGCGTGGTGGCGTCGATGGCCAAGAGGGTGGGCGTAATCTACGGTGGCAATCTCGTGGAGCACGCCGACGTGGTGCCGCTTTTCCGGCGCGCCCAGCACCCATACACCTGGTCCCTGCTACAGTCGCTGCCCCGCCTGGACGAACCGGGCCGACGGATAGAGCCGTTGCCCGGCAGCCCGCCGGACATGGTGAACATGGGCGAGGAATGCCCCTTCCTGCCGCGGTGCTTCAAGGCGGTGAACCAGTGTCGCAGCCTGCGCCGTCCCCGCCTGAGCGAGACGGAGGCCGGACACTACGTCGCCTGCTACAACCCGGTGCTGCCCCCGGACTAGAGCCTGGCCTACCGGCGCGGGGCTGAGTCGCCGACCAGGAGCTCGAGAGCCAGGTCGGGATCAAGGCGGCCCTGCTTGATGGCAAGGTCGGCTTCCAGCAGGCGATCGTAGCGCCACGCGATGTCCTGGCGAGTGTGCCGCCGCGCCTGGTCGGTGGTCTTGCGCACGACGAAGTCCGACGACGTGCCCAGGGCCCGTTTCATCTCGTCGGCGGGCAATCGACGGTCCATGGAGTCGCGGGCGAGGGCCAGCAGGCGAAGCTGCCGTTCGACCATGGCGATTATGTACAGCGGGTCCCGCCCGTCGTCGCGCAACTGGGCCAGCAGCCGCAGCGCGACCTGGGGCCGGCCGTCGATCATCGCGTCCACTGCCTCGAAGATGCTGGCCTCGCGCACTTGCGACACCATCAGCCGCACGTCTGACTCGTCGATCTGACGTCCAGTCGCGTAGAGGGACAGCTTTTCCAGCTCCTGGTCCAGCGTCCACAGGTCGCCGCCCACAAGGTCGGCCATAGAGCGGATGGCAGCGGGGCTGATCGCCGCTCCCCTCGCCTCCGCCGTCTCCTTGATCCATCGAGCCAACTGCTCGCCCCGGGGCGCCGTGAGCTCTTCCGCGTTGCAGGGCTGGCGCAGCAGGCGCAGCAGGGGGTTGTTGGCTGAAATCGCGCCGTCCGACAGTATCAGCAGCGTGGTGTCCGGCATCTGCGGGATGGCGTCGGCCAGGGACTGCCAGCCGTCTGCGGCGCCACCGCCGCGACGTCCGCGCCCGCGTCCGCCGCTACTGCCGGAGCGCGATTCGGCGGTGGCAAGGAGGCCGTCGACCACGACCTGGCGCAGCGGGTCCATGAAGGGTATGGCCATGCATACACCCAGCAGTTCCTGCGGGGCAACCTGCCCGCCCTGCATCTTGTGCCGGTTGGCGTCCAGCAGGTCATTGGCCCCGAGCTCCGCCTCCAGCGCCGCCAGTCGCTGACGCACGAGGAAGCTGTCGCCGTAGACAAGGAAAGCTGGCAAGAGCCACTCCGAACATCGAGTCAGACCCGCGGGGATTATAGCATCGGCATCCCAAGAGACAGGCAGCCTTGGCGGGGTCGCCCACTGTGGCGGCTTCCGGCGGTCTGTGGAATAATGAGCCGTCTTTCCAATCACCCCCAACTGCCGGATGCTGGAATTTATCGAATGAAATTTGGCTTGTTTTCCCATGTGCCCTGGCCTGAGGATATCGCCCCGAGCCAGGTGGTGGACAACATCACGGAAGAGTTCGTGGTGGGCGAGGAGCTTGGCTTCGACAGCGGCTGGCTGGCCGAGCACCACTTCTCCCGATACGGCATCGGCTCGGCGTCGCTGATGCTGCTGGCGAACATCGCGGCCCGCACGAAGAAGCTGCGGCTGGGCACAGCGGTGATCATCCCGCCGCTGCATCACCCGGTGAAGCTGGCGGAGGACACCGCCACGCTGGACCTGCTCAGCGGCGGCAGGCTGGACGCTGGCTTCGGTCGCGGCACCGCAGGGTACGAATACACCGGCTACAGCGTCGACATCGCCGAAAGCCAGGCACGCTTCCAAGAGTCCATCCAGATTGTCGAGGGGCTCTGGTCCACGCCGGGCTTCACCTTCGAAGGCCAGTACTACCAGGTGGAGAACGCCAACCTGGTGCCGCCGCCGTTGCAGAAGCCGCACCCGCCGATGTACATCGCCGCCACCAGAACACGCGAGACGCAGGACTTCGCCGCGGCCAGCGGGCATTCGGGCATCATCGGCGTGGTGCTGGACACCGCCGACGGGCTGGACCTCTGCTACCAGCTTGCGGAGGGCGCGCGCCAGTCGGGCAAGGAAATGGACATCGGCGGCATCCCGTTCTTCCGCTACTTCTACGTGGCGGAGACCGAGGAGCAGGCGCGGCGCGACAGCGAGGCGGCGCTGAACTGGACGATGGATGTGAACCAGTGGCGCCGCACCTACCAGGGCGGCAGCGAGGTCTACGACAGCCTGGAGCATTTCCGCCGCACTCGCACCGAGGAGCCGACCTCCTTCGAGTACCTGTTCCAGCACCGGGCCTTCATCGGCAACCCCGAGCAGATAACCACCAAGATCCGCGCGCTGCAGGATGCGGGCATTAGCTACTTCGGCTGCAATTTCTCCTTCGGCGGGATGCCCCAGGACAAGGTGCTGAAGTCGATGGAACTGTTCGCCCGCGAAGTGATGCCCGAATTCGCGTAAGAAAATCCCCTCTCCCATGGAGAGGGTCAGGGTGAGAGTAATAAATGCGTCTCACCAGCCCGTAATAGCGCAGACAGGAGGCGACGACATGACCACCATGGCTGAAACGCTGAGCGGCTACGCATCGTCGCTGCGGTACGAGAACCTGCCGGAAGAGACGGTCCACCTAGCCAAGCGGTTCATCATCGACACCCTCGGTTGCGCTCTGGGCGGGTACAGCAGCGAACCGGCGCGGGTGGCCCGGGAGATGGCCGGCCTCGTCTCCAGTTCGCACCCCGTAACGGTTATGGGCAGCGGTCGGCACACCAGCCTGGATCTGGCATCCTTTGCAAACGGCGTCGCCATCCGATACCTCGACTTCAACGACGGCTACACCAGCAACGAGTCGGGCCACCCCAGCGACAGCATCGCCGCGTCGCTGTCGGCCACTGAGGCGGCGGGCGGCAGCGGAAAGACGTTCATTCTCTCGACGGTGCTGGCCTACGAGGTGTTCTGCCGGCTGTGCGACACGGTGGACATCAAGCCCCGCTTCGACCACGTCACCGTTGGCGGCACGGCCAGCGCTCTGGCGGCGGCGCGTGCGTTGGGCCTTACGCCGGAGCAGACGCTGCAGGCCCTGAACCTGAACGTCGCCTCCAACCTCGCCCTGTACCAGACGCGCATCGGAGACGTGTCGATGTGGAAAGGCTGCGCTTACGCCAACGCCACCCGCAACGCAATGTTCGCCGTGCAATTGGCGCAGCGCGGCATCACCGGCCCGTCGCCGGTGTACGAGGGCGCGGGCGGCTACTTCAACACGGTCACCGGGCGTCCCTTCGAACTGGGTAAAATGGGCGGCGACGGCGAGCCCTTCAAGATTGCCGAGTGCAGCATCAAGCGGTTCCCGCTGGGCCAGTACTCCCAGACCATCGCGCAGGCGGCCCTCGACGTGCGGGAGCAGGTGCCCGGCGGCATCGCGCCGGAAGCGGTAGCCGAGGTGAACATCGCCACCCTGCAGACTGCGGTGAACATCATGGCGGGCGACGCCGAGAAGTGGCGTCCCGCCAACCGCGAGACCGCCGACCACTCGATGCCATACACCACCGCCATAGCGCTGCTGTATGGTGGCGTGGCAAGCCGTCACTTCGACGACGAGTTCCTGTTCGACGAGACGTTGCTGGAGCTGGTGAGCAAGGTGAACGTGTCGGTGTCTGAAGAGGCCAACCGCCGCGTGCCGGAGGCGATGCTGTGCGACCTAGAAGCCGGGCCGAAAAGCCCTGGATGGGGAGAGAGATTTCGGCAGTAAAGCCGGGGCGAACAGAATCTGGGACCACAGCAGTCCGAGCCGGACAGCGCCGAAAATGGCCGTAGCATGGGCGACCACACCGTGGGAAACAGCCTGGACATCACTGGGGACGGCACTGAGGACGGCGCGGTGGCGCGGAAGCCCACCGCCGACACTGTCCGACAGCTCGATTTTGCCCGCCACCAGGGTCAGGTTGGCCACTGTAGCCGCTAGGTACAGCTGGAATCGCGTCTTGGCGCGTCCGAAGTAGCGGGACTGGCGAATGCCCAACTGGACCAGTCGGGCCAATCTGTGCTCGACCACCACGCGTCGCGCTCGATATTCGTCATACCCGGCGCTCTGTTGCAACGCACGGGCCTGTTGCAGGAGAGCCTCCTGGGGATGGATCAGCACCCGCCGTCCCTTCCTGCCCTTGGCCGAGATGCACTGAGACCGCAGGGGACATGTCATACATTCGGACCCGTCGAACTGGAAGGCCTGCAAGTGGTGTATCCGACCCGCGGCATCCGTACGCCGTCCCGCTGGCACTATGGTGTGGGTGACCTGCCCTGCCGGACAGGTGCAACTGCCCGCCACCAGGTCGATGACAAAGTCATTCTTGGGAAAGCGCTGCCGGTCGGGCCGTCCCGGCACCCGGGCAATCAGGGTGCGGCCCGCGTCGGCGAAGGTCTGCCTGGTAGCTCCGTCTCCATAGGCGGCGTCGCCCATGGCCTCCTGCACCGGCACACCGGTGTTGGCCTCGCTCTGTTCTACCAGTTCCAGCGCCCCCAGGTTGTCCGGAGCGTTGCCCGGCAGTACCTCCACGGCGGTGATCAGCTGGGTGTCGGTGTCAACCACAATCGCCGCCTTGTGTCCGTCGAAGCGTCTCCTGCTGCTCTTGTGCCCGTGGCGCATCTCAGGGTCGTGCACCGACATCATCCGGTCCTTGCTCACCCCGTCCTTGAGGCTCACGCCGTCATCGCCGTCGCCGTCGCCACCCTTGCGCTCAATGTCTTGGAGCAGCAACTGCCCCAGCAGTTCCGCCGCCGCCACTATCTGCTGACGCTCAGCACCGTCCTCGGGCAACTCCCCCTGGGCCAGCCGCGATAATTCCAAGAGCCGGTCCGCGTCTCCCACAATCCCCGCCAGCAGTGCCGTCCGCGCCCGCTTGTCCGACCAGTCGATGGTCGCCTCTCCCTTGATGCTGGAGGCGAGGTACCGCCCGTATCCCCGGGCCTTGGCCCATTTCCCGACGCTGATTCCCTCAACCTGCGCCAGCGCCCGCATCAGTTTGACGATCCCGTCGGCCAGCAGATTGTAGGTGTCCCTCACCGCGCCCCGGCCCAGGATGTTGGTCGTGTCCAGAGCCACCTTCATGCTGCGCCTCTTCAGGTAGCCCGACTCCCGGGCGAGGCGCACGCTGGACTCGAATACCTCCCGCACCCTGTCGTGCAGGATCAGCTGGGCCCGGAACACCTGGAGCGTGCTTTTGGCGAAGGGCCTGTCCTCCACCTCAATCCCCAGAGCCACCTTCCAGCGGATGTCGAAGTCGGCCCGGGCCTTGGCCTCGGCGTCGCTCACCTTGTCGTGGGTCTGCAACAGCAGCGCCGTGGCCAGCAGGCTGGGCGGCACGCTGTCCCGGCCGTTGTCAGCGCAGTAGAACACCGCGAAATCGGAGTCCTGGAACAGCCGGCCCCGCAGGGAAGCCAGCAGACCGTAGAAGGTGTCCTTCCCCACGTGGTCCAGGTACAACCGGTCCGCTTCCCAAAGACCCCTCTGGTCCGAACGCTCTCCCAGCATTCTCAACCCTCGCTACTCTTGTTGACCCCAATTATAAATGCTCGGCGACTCAAACCACTTTCCGGCCAGATTTCTAGAGGTGGTGACCACGTCGGGCCAGCGGTACGCATCGCAGGTCGCGTACCACAAGGGGCACTACCGGAACCCGCTGACCGACGCCGAGGTGGAGGACAAGTTCCGCTCTCTCGCCGCCGAGCACCTGCCCAACGACCGCATCGACACGCTGCTGACCCACCTCTGGCACATCGACGAGGCACCCGACCTCACGGAACTGCTGCGGCTGGCGCGCTTCGAGTAGGCGCGCCAGCATCCTTCAAGTTGCGGGGAGGAACGGCCATGCCCAACGCCTTCGGCAAGATAATCGCCAACGTCGACCGCCTGCACGCCCTGATGGACGAGGAAGGGGTCTCGGCCCTTGTCGCCCGCTCGGGCAAGAACTTCACCTACCTCGCCGGGTTCGCCTACCCCGGGACCTTGGCTCGCCACCTGGAGTTCCCCGACTCGCCGCGAGAGGTGCTGCTGGTGTGGCCGCGTGTCGGCGAGCCGGTGATCGTGCTGAACACCTACGCCGCGCCGCTGGCCCGCCGCGATTCGTGGCTGGAGCGCGTCGAGGTGTACGACGACTACGCCGAGTCGCCTTACGAGCGAGCCGCCGACGTGCTGAGGGAGCTGGGCCTGGCGGAGGAGACCATCGGCTTCGAGAAGACCTACGTCAACGCCGGCCGCTGGGAGGAGATTGCCGGGCTGCTGCCGAAGGCCCGCATCGTCGACAGCACCGAGCTGATGGACCGTGTGCGCTGGATCAAGACGCCCGAGGAGGTGGCGGCGCTCGAGGCGGGCGCGAAGCTGCTCGACGAGGCCTACCTTGAGGTGCTGCCCACGGTGCGCCCCGGCGACACCGAGCGGCTGGTGCATAGTCGCATCATCGAGGGCTGCCTCAGGCGCGGCGCCAACTGGGCCCACGGCATCCTGAACTCCAGCCGCAACACCGTAGCCTACGGCGGCGAGAGCGACATGCCCTTCGAGGCGGGAGACATCATACGCAACGATTATGTCTCCTACCTGAACGGCTACCCGGGCCACCAGTCCCGGAGCGTCTGCGTCGGAACGCCTTCGGACGAGCAGAAAAAGATTTACCGGGTAACCCGCAACATTTACCGCGCCACCATCGACCGCTGCCGGCCCGGCGCAAGGACGGCCGACCTGTACCACTTCGCCAACGACAGCTTCCACGAGGCCGGGTTCCAGGGCAACGTGTCGCTGGCCGGCCACGGCGTCGGGGCCTGGTGGCACCAGCAGGAGCCATACATGGTGCCGTCCAGCGCCCGTGTCCTCGAGAAAGGCATGGTCGTTGCCCTCGAGCCCCACATCGGCTACTGGCACCTGCAGGACATGGTGCTCGTCACCGACGACGAGCCCCGCCTGCTGTCGCCGCTCATCAGCACCAACGAGATGCTGGTGGCGGGCTAGAGGGCTGCCGCAGCCATCCCACCCCTAAGCCGACACCTCCTGGTGGCGGGGGTGGAAGCCGGAGTGGTCCGCGAATGCGCCGGATTCGGGGTATATCTGGCGGTAGAGGCCGCGGGTGCGGGCCTTGACGGTCTTGTTGACCCGCAGGTACAAGGCCGTCGGGTCGGCCTGCTGTTCCTTGTACATCTGGCTTTGCAGCGGGCTACCGTCTTCCAGTTCCCAGATGCACAGGTACTGCAGCGCGCCATCGCCTTCTTCCAGCTTGAAGCGGCGGGCGCTGACGTAGCCCGGGATCTCCATCCGCTCCGGCAGGTGCTGCTCGTTGTACCATTTGTTGAATTCCGCCTCGTCCTCCGGGTCTACTTCCATGGTCACCACCAGCACCGTGTTGCCGATGGGCATCGTGGGGTGATTGCCGTTCCGTTCCGCCATCGTTGTCCCTCCTAATGAACTATCGTTTCCGCCAAGCATGAAGGTCGGGGCAAGTATACCAACGGCGCACTGCCGTTGAATGTCCACCGGCAGCCTTTCCAACTTTCCGTCTCAATTGCCCTCGCCTCAATTGCAGCTGGGCCTCGCCGTGCTAAAATCTTCCTGTTTCGGCCAACAGATGCCGTGCGGGTTCCGTGTGCCGCACAGGTACTTTCGAATCAGGGGTCATATAAGTTGCAGACGAGCGAACGAACGAGAATCAAGAACCACCCGGAGCGGGCGGTGCCAGAAGAGGCGGCGGAAATCCTCAGCGCAGGCTTCGTGGCCCACGTCGGCTTCATCGAGGACGGGCTCCCCTACGTAATCCCGCTGTCATACCACTACGAAAGAGAACAGCCCGACCGGCTGTACCTGCACGGCTCCATCCGCAGTCGCGCCCTTGAGCTGCTGGCCTCCGGAGCGCCGGTCTGCGTCACTGTGACGTTGACCGACGGGCTGGTCTACTCCCGCAAGGCGATGAACCACTCAATCAACTACCGCAGCGTGGTGCTGTTTGGCACAGCTCGCGAGGTGACCGACCACGACGAGAAGTTCGCGCTTTTCGACCGGATGGTGCAGCGATATTTCCCCGGCCGGCTCCTGGAGCGCGACTACAACCCGCCGCCCGCTTCCGACCTCGGCATCACCGCGCTGGTGGAGGTGCGGATCGAGGAGTGGAGCGCCAAGGCCCGCCGCGGCGGGCCCACTGGCCCGGACGACGGTCCTGTCCGGCATGCCAGGGAACGAACTGACAACCAAAGACTCCAAACTTTTAGCATCAGAGAGGCCATGAAATGGTGGTATTGGGCGAAGGCGAGTACAGGTACGAGGTTTCCGAGGGCTGGGGCAAGCTGCCCGACGGGTGGGGTTTCAAGGAGTGCGCCGCCGTAGGCTGCGACGCAAACGATAACGTGTACGTGTTCAACCGTGGCGAGCATCCGGTGATCGTGTTCGACGCCGACGGCAACTTCCTGCGCTCCTGGGGCGAGGGCCTGTACCCGCGGGCACACGGCGTAACCTTGAGTCCCGACAGCACCATCTTCTTGACCGACGACGGCGACCACACCGTGCGCAAGTGCAACCTGGACGGCACCGTGCTGTTCTCCCTCGGCATACCCGGCACGCCCGCGCCCTTCATGAGCGGCGACCCGTTCAACCGCTGCACCCACGTCGCCATCGACCCGCAGACCGCCGAGTTCTACGTGTCCGACGGCTACGGCAACGCCCGCGTCCACAAGTACGACCCCGAGGGCAAGCTGCTGTTCTCATGGGGAGAGTCGGGTACCGGTGAGGGACAGTTCAACATCGCCCACAACGTTTGCACCGACAAGGACGGCTGGGTCTACGTCGCAGACCGCGAGAACCAGCGCGTCCAGGTCTTCGACAAGAACGGCAAGTTCGAGACGCAGTGGAAGAACATGGCCCGCCCCTGCGGCCTGTACATCGACCAGAGCGGCAACCAGAAGGTCTACGTGGGCGAGCTTGGCGTCGCCATCGGCCCCAACTCGCAGGCCTACGGTCTCGGCCCCCGCGTCGGCATCCACGATGTGAAGGGCAACGTGCTGGCGCGCCTTGGCGACGCTCCGGAGAGCGAAGACCCCGGCCACTTCATCGCCCCCCATGGCGTCTGCATCAACTCGAAGGGCGACATCTTCGTTGGCGAGGTCTCGTGGACCCACACCGGCAGCCACCTCAACCCGCCCCGTGAGATCCGATCGCTGCAGAAGCTGACCAAGTTGGCGTAATTCCTTCATCCGGGTGCGCAGCAGGCCTTTGAATTTGGCCTGTTGCGCAGTCCGGTCCTCGGCGACATCTCACCACGTCAATGAAGCCACCGCTGCCCCTCGACTTTGGAAGAATGGGCGGCTTATGAATTCCCGCGTTTGACCCGATGGCACAGGCTGCATCCAGCACCAACCTAACCGGCGTACTATCTTCACACGCGCCAGAGTTGTTTAACTCTTCCAACCCCAGGAGCCGGCGATGGCCTCCCTTGTTACCCTGTTGTTGGCATTCATGCTCCTTCTCACCACCTGCCAGGGCGGCGCCACAGTGTCCGACTCCTCCGGTTCCTCACGGAGCGGATACGCATCGATTGATGGGTCGGTCACGTACCGCGAACGGCTGGCGCTTACGCCGGACGCGAGGCTGGTCATCGAGCTGCGGGACGTGACCTACGCCGACGCTCCTGCACCCCTCATAGCGAGCATGAACATTTCCAACCCAGGGCAGGTGCCCATTCACTTCAGGCTGGAGTACGACACGGCGGACATCGATCCCCGGAACATCTACTCGGTCAGCGCCACCATATTCGAGTCCGACGGCCGAATGGCCTTCACCAACGACACCGCCCAAGAGGTGATAACCCGGGGCAATCCCGGCCGCGTGGATATGCGACTCGTGATGGTGCAGCCCCCGCCGGGACCTTCCGGTGAAGAGTTCGTGAACACAGCGTGGGTGGAAGGGCCGGTCCGAATCATCAGCGCAAACCTTCTCCCCAACGAGCCGGAGCCCCTCGTCCGCGTGGTGCACCTCCAGTCTACGGTCGAAGGGTGCGCGCGCCGCGGCAACCAGACACTGGCTGTAGAGGGCTCCGAAATCATCGTAAGCGTCACCCTGATGCAGCCTCCCGATACTCCGTGGGCCATACCGTGCGACGGTGAGACGGTTCAGGTGGACGAGATACTGCCCTTGGAAGCGTCCCTGTCTCATGGCAAGAGCTACCGGATAATCGCCAACGGCCAAAAAACGGCGTCGTTTACGCTGCCGGACCCGGCCCTGGGATACACCCACCTGGCGGAGTCCGTCGTTCGCGACTTCTAGATAAGGCGGTCCGGCGATGACCCCGGGGAGTATCAGCTGCGGGTGGTGTCCGGGAGGTCCAGCGGAAGCTGCACCCGCGTCAACGGGTACGAGGTCATCCGGAACGAACCGGAAGTCATCGAGGTGCGTGTAACTCACCACCAGGTGTCAGACCCGGAAGCCAGGTGCACCAAGGACTTCCCCATCAACGAAACGGTGGTGCCTCTGGGAACCGGGTTCGAGGCGGGCACGGAGTATACCGTGGAGGTCAACGGACAGGCACGCACCTTCACCCCGTGATAGAATCCGGCGGCGACCCGGGCCCTCGTTTGCGGTTCCGGCGGGGTGCGGGAGTCTATCGCAGGGCAGGGTGTATCCGGCATGGAAATTCGCATGGGCAGCCTGGTGCGGGACGCGCGGGAAGCAACCGGCACGGCCATCATCATCGACGTGTTCCGGGCGTTCACCACGGCGGCCATCGCCTTCGACCGGGGAGCGACGCAGATTACGCTGGTGGCCGAGGCGGAGGACGCGCTGGAGCTGCACCGCAGCGGGGTCGGCGACCTGCTGATGGGCGAGGTCGACGGAAAGCGGCCCGAGGGGTTCGACTTCGGCAACTCCCCGTACGAGATTTCTCAGGCCGACGTGGCGGGCAAGAGCCTGGTGCAGTCCACCCGCGCCGGCACCGTGGGCGTGGCTGCAGCGGCCGATGCCGCCGACACGATTTTCCTCGGCTCCTTCGTAGTGGCACAGGCCACTACGGACGCAATCTTGCGGGACTCGCCAGACGTAGTGTCCATTATCGCGATGGGAGACCAGGGCCGGGTGCGCTCCGACGAGGACGAGCAGTGCGGCATCTACCTGCGCAACATCATCGAAGGCCGGAAGCCCG
This sequence comes from Dehalococcoidia bacterium, assembly GCA_965261355.1. GTDB lineage: Bacteria > Chloroflexota > Dehalococcoidia > Lucifugimonadales > UBA3495 > VXOI01. The sequence continues at coordinate 176,346 of CBDHDK010000002.1, forward strand.
ACTTCGAGGCCGTGAAGTCGCTGATAATGACCGGCGGCGCTACGCAGAAGTTCTTCGACGACCGGCAACCGCAGTTCCATCCGCAGGACGTGGAGCTGGCGCTGCAGGCTGACCGCTACCCCTTCGCCATGAGCATCACCCGCGAGGACGGGCTGCTCGTGGCGCGAAAGCATGTGCCGGGAGCCTAGGCGAGTAACTTCACTTGCCGGCCCGCTTAGACCCTGGCGAAGCGGTCGGCCTTCAGGTGCTCGGCACCGGCGACTTCCGTGTCGTCCTCCATCACCATGTTGGTGATGATGTCGCACATCCCTGTGCTCCACAGGATGCCCTTGCGCCCAGCGCCGGTGGCGACGTAGACGTTGTCCCAACCGGGCAGCCGATCGACGATGGGGATGCCGTCCGGAGTCACCGGACGGAGGCAGGCGGTGTGCTTCACCAACTGGGAATTGGCCAGGTCGGGGGCCATCTGCGCGGCGTTCTTCAAGATGATGTCCCGCGCTGCTGACGAAGGATTGGCGTTGTAGCCCTCTTCTTCCTCGGTCGAGCCGGTCCACACCAGGCCGTCGGGCTTGCTGTCCGCGTAGTTGCCGCGATAGTTGAGGGCCACGTTGAAGGCCGGGCCGTCATGGCGCAGCCGCAATATCTGTCCCTTCAACGGCTCGACCGGCAAAGTAGTGTCACACCAGTCGGAGATGAGTTGCGACCACGGCCCCATGGCGATGATGACCGCTCCGGCCTCCACCTTGCCGTCGGCGAAGGTGACCGCATCGACCCGGCTGCCGTGGCTTTCGAGGCCGGTCGCCCGCTGCAGGACGAGGTCCGTGCCCTGGTGCTCGGCGGCGCGGGCGGCTGCCAGGGTCAGGTGGTATGCGTCGACCGAGGCCGCCCCCTGCTGGTACAGCGCGCCGACGCAGGCTGGGTTCACCTTGGGCTCCAATCGACGAGCGGCGTACCCATCCACCCAGTGGACGTCGAACATTGAGACGTCCTTCGTCCATTTCAGGTTGGCGTCGTACTCATTGACGTCCTGATCGTCGAATGCCAGATACAGGCGGTTGCGTGGCTGGAAATGAGGGTCGATCCCCGTCGCGCCGTGCAGCTCCCGCGCCATGGACCAGTGTCGGCCGAAGCAGTAGAGGCTGAAGTCCAGCAGCGGCTCGGGCAGGCCCATGCCGTGCAGGGGATCAAGGCCGCCGAAGGCGAGCCCGGAGGCGTGGCTGCCCAGCGTGTCGGCCTCCAGCATGGTGACGCTGAGTCCCCGCCGGGACAGCAGATAGCTGCTCAAGCTGCCAATGATGCCAGCGCCTATGACCACCACGTCCTTGGCAGCGTTTCTCAACTCATCATCTCCTGGATTGGGCTCCCCTTTGGGTTACCCGGTGATTCGACCGTGGTTTTGGAAAGAATCGACCGTCCGTCCCGGTATTCCCGCCGGACGAACGGTCGAAAATGACCCGTTTATCCATAATACGCCCAACCCCGGAGATTCTCCCATAGGGAGGGCGGCGGATTTTCAGACTCCGCGGAACCAGCCCTCGAAGCGGTCGAGCCGGTTGGCGTCTCCGGAGATGGCGAACTCGTTGGCCTCTATGCCCTCCCGGCCGGTGATGCGCCCGTAGATGAACAGCAGGAATGCCGGGGCCTCGGCACACACCGTCCACCGGTTCGGCACCTCATCTTCGGCGGGGAAGTCGAAGCTGTCGCCCTGCACCCGGACGATGATGCTGGACTCGTGGGGCGGGGCGAGGTCGAACTCGTACACAACCGGGGCTTCCAGCTTCTCGCCGGGTCGGAAGCACATGCCGAGCCACTTGGGTGTCGCGCTAAGCAGCGTGGAAACGCATTCGGGGTTGAGCTGCGGCGAGTCCTCCACGCCGTGCCGCATGTCCCAGTCGTGTATGGCCAGTTCCTGGATGCGCAGCTCCAGGTAGTCAGCAGCGGAGATGGCGCCCCGGCGCAGGTGCCAGCAGGGCGTCTCCCAGTCGTTGGGGCCGAGGGCGTCTATCTGTTCCTGCAGCGCGGCGTAGGCGGTATCGTAGGCGGAGAGCAGGCCCCTGCCGAGCTGCTCGCGGCGCTGTATGTCCCGCTGGGCGTTGTTGACCGACAAAGTAGTGCTGTCTGCGGGCGTGAAGCCGGGTGCGGGCCCGGAGTCGCCGGCGCGGCCACGTTGCATGCTGTCGGTCTGCCGCTCCGCGCCGCCGATGAGGTGGCTCAGCACGTCGTGCACCTGCCAGTCGGAGCAGGCGCTGGGGCTCGCCGCCTGCTCCGGAGTCAATGCGGCGAAACTCTGGCGTATATCGCCGACCAGGGTCTTGGCCAATTCAACCTGCTGTTCGATGCTCGGCATTGCTCTGCTCCGATCGCTCAAAATTTGTACGAGAAAATTCTCCCTGCATCTTCCGGCCAACGTAATCCATGGCCCTTCATATCAGGGAAACACGAGGCTCAGGGAAACATGAGGCGGTTCCGAGGAAGGCGGCGTAGGGCCGGCCCGGGCGCCGCAGGGGTGCCGCCCCCCTGTAGTGCGTAACATTCCGTAACGTTATGTAACATTTCGATCTTCCGGCTGGGCTGGGCGAGGCCCCTCAATGCGGACCGAGACCTGCCCAAATTCCGGGGCTCGCGAGCTTGGTGATACTTACACTATTCATGGTAGAGAGGTGTCACGAGACTTGGCAATGGGCAAATGTCACCAGTCTGCCCCGATGTGGATACCGTCGCATCAGAATGCTCGCAAGTGGCGGGGCCTACGGGTTCAGTGTAAAATTCAGCGAAACGTCCCCCGAAGGAATTTATAGTTATGAAACTGTGCTTTTTCCACCTGATGCCCTACCAGGGGCTGCCCAGCAACTTTGAACAAGATTACCACAGCGTATGGGTTGACGTGCCCAACTCGCTGTTCGACCCCAGCCAGGGCCACCGGTTGTATAACGACTACCTTGACGAGTTGAAGTTCGCCGAGGCCATGGGCTTCGACGGCATCTGCGTCAACGAGCACCACGCCAACGCCTACGGTCTAATGCCATCGCCGAACCTGATGGCGTCGGCCATGGCGCGCGACACGTCCGACGCCGCCATCGTGGTGCTGGGCAATAGCCTGGCCCTCTACAACCCGCCCATCCGCGTTGCCGAAGAGTTCGCCATGCTGGACGTGCTCAGCGGCGGGCGGCTCATCGCCGGGTTCCCGCTGGGGACGGCCATGGACACCATCTTCGGTTACGGCCAGGTGCCCATCACGCTGCGCGAGAAGTACCAGGAGGCCCACGACCTCGTCGTGAAGGCTTGGACCGAGCGCGAGCCCTTCTCCTTCAACGGCAAGTACAACCAGCAGCGCTACGTCAACATCTGGCCGCGACCCTACCAGCAGCCGCGCCCGCCCATCTGGGTGCCCGGCAGCGGCAGCCTCGAAACCTGGGACTGGACCATACGCAACGACTACGTCTACTGCTACCTTTCCTACTCCGGCTACAAGGTCGGCAAAACCGTGCTTGACGGCTTCTGGGAGGAGATGGACCGGCAGGGCAAGGAGTTCAATCCCTACCACGCCGGCTTCCTGCAACTCGTCGCGGTCTCGGAGACCGACGCCCAGGCCGAAGAATACAAGGAGTCCATCGAGTACTTCTTCAAGAAGTGCCTCCACATCCACTCCGGCTTCGGCAACCCGCCGGGCTACCGCTCGGTGCGCAGCAACAACTCCCAGCTGTCCAACGCCACCACCCAGTCGCGGGAAGACCAGCTCAAGGAGTTCACCTGGACCGACTACCTGGAGGCGGGCAACGTCATCGTCGGCGGGCCCGAGACGGTACGGCAGCACCTGGCCCATGCCATCAAGGAGCTCAAGGTGGGCAACCTGATGCTGCTGCTCCAGTTCGGCGACATGCCCAAGGAGCTGGCGATGAAGAACACCGAGCTCTTCGCCCGTGAGGTCATGCCCTACGTCCGCGACCTCTGGTCTGAGTACGACAACCGTTGGTGGCCCGAAGGCGTCTCCAACCCCACCTCTCCCGCGCCCGTCGCGGTGTAAGTTCCGGTCATAACAGCGAGCGCAAAACGAGGGCGTCCTCCGGCTGACGAGGGCGCCCCTGATTTACAAAGAGCAGAAAGCAGAGGATATACGGTTGACCACCAGCGAGATTTCCGCAAACGACCCCCACCCACGCCTGCGCGTCGACGTCGGCGGCATCGAGATGGCCTACGTCGACACTGACGCTTCCATCGCGCTGTCCGACGGCGCTGTCGTGTTCCTGCACGGCAATCCCACGTCGTCCTACCTGTGGCGCAACATCATCCTTCACGTATCGCCTCTGGCCCGCTGCCTCGCCCCCGACCTGGTGGGAATGGGCGGGTCCGACGCCACCACCGACGGCTCCTACCGCTTCGCCGACCACAGCCGCCACCTGGACGCCTGGTTCGACGCGGTGCTGCCTGACGGCCCGGTGACGCTGGTGGTGCACGACTGGGGCTCGGCCCTGGGCTTCCACTGGGCACGGCGCCACGCCGAGCGGGTGCGCGGGCTGGTCTACATGGAGGCCATCGTGCGTCCGGTGACCTGGGACGAGTGGCCCGAGGCGGCGCGGCAGGTCTTCCAGGGTTTCCGTTCCGAGGCCGGAGAAACCGTGGTGCTGGAGCGAAACATCTTCGTCGAACGCGTGTTGCCGGGAAGCACAATCAACGGCATCAGCGACGAGGCGATGGAAGTTTACCGCCGCCGCTACGTCGAACCCGGCGAGTCGCGCCGGCCCACGCTGTCGTGGCCCCGCGAGATTCCCATCGAAGGTGAACCGCCCGACGTGGTGGCCATCGTCGCCGAGTACGCCGAATGGCTGTCGCGGACTCCCACGCCCAAGTTGTTCGTCAACGCCGAGCCTGGCGCCATCCTCACCGGCCCGCAGCGCGAGTTCTGCCGCACCTTCGCCAACCAGCGCGAGGTAACAGTCCCCGGCGTCCACTTCATCCAGGAAGACTCGCCGCATGAGATAGGGGCGGCCATCGCGGAGTGGTACGCGGTGCTGTGAATTGGTGACAGTTGTCCCTTGCGAGACTCTGGGCGGTCCGTGTTATTCTGAAAGCATTCCACATTTTTCAGAACTCACAGGACTGTTTGATGCCTCCGTCAACCACCACTTGGGCCCTTGATGGCCACACCATTGGTAAGCACTTGGTTCTCAGGCACTACCTAAACGCCTAGCTACCAATCATGACCCGGTGGAATGGTAGGGTGCTCTTCATTGATGCCTTTGCTGGCCCCGGAGACTATACCGGAGGCGAAGATGGTTCTCCTGTAATAGCATTGAAGTCCTTTCTGGAGCACAACTCTCGAAACCGAATGTTGAGTAACATTCGGTTCTTGTTCATAGAGGCCGATCCAGAAAGATCAGATCACTTGGAGAGCGTCTTGGAGGGCTTTGGGCAACAGATACCAAGCAATTGTGCTTACAAAGTCATTCAGGGTAAGTTCGACGAGACTCTGAATGAAGGTTTAGATGCTATTGAGGCGCACAACAAACAGCTTGCGCCGTCGTTCGTCATGATAGACCCCTTCGGCGTATCGGGAACTCCAATGAAGACAATAGGCTGAGTTCTAGAAAACCCAAAGTCCGAAGTGTACGTTTCTCTGATGTACAGAGAAATCAATCGGTTTCTAGACCACCCGAGTTTTGAACACCACCTTAACGATTTGTTCGGATGTCCCGATTGGAAGCAAGCAAAGAACATTCCTGACTCTTACCAGAAAAAGTGTTTTCTGTTTGATTTATACAGGAGGCAACTAAAGAACAACGGAGCCAAACAGGTTCTGCATTTTGAGTTATACGAGGGAAATGCACTAGTATATGCCATTTTCTTTGGAACGCAGAGCCTCGAGGGCTGCGATAAAATGAAGCAAGCAATATGGAAAGTGGCGCCCTTCGGCGATTTCAAATTCAAGAGTGGATTAAATAATCGGCTCACTTTCGGCGCGAGCGTTATCGACTTCAACATTTTACAGACTGAACTAACTGATGCGTTTGGGTTTGGCAATTGGGCTACGATCGAAAGTGTCATGGATTTTATGAAATCCGACAAGACTGTATTCACTTCCAGTCACCTTAAAACTCAAACCTTGAGACCTATGGAGGGAAAAGGGGAGCTAGAAGTTCGCGCAGGCAGCCGAAAGAAGTCTGGCACTTATCCTAAAGGAACCGTTCTGAGATTCGTTTAGTAAGGAAAATTTCTTCAAATAAATACGGGGCACATTGCGATTTCCGGCGGAATTATGGCCGTAGGCAGCAAAATAGAATGGACCGACGCCACCTGGAACCCGGTGACTGGCTGCAACAAGGTCAGCCCGGGCCGCAAACTGTGTTACGCCGAGCGGCTGTCTAAGCGGCTCAAGGCCACCGGGATGGTCAAGTACCGCAACGGCTTCGCAGTTACTCTGCATCCCGACGCATTGGAAACGCCCCTGCAGTGGCGCAAACCACGAACCATCTTCGTCAATTCGATGAGCGACCTGTTCCACTACCAAGTACCGGACCAGTTCGTGCACGACGTTTTCAACGTTATGGAACAGGCGAATTGGCACCGCTACCAAGTGCTGACGAAGCGGCCGGAGCGGGTGGCGGCCCTGAGTGCAGAACTGCCCTGGCCACTGCAAATCTGGTAGGGCATGAGCGTCGAATCCAGCCGCTATACCCACCGCATTGATCTGTTGCGCGAGTGCGGAGCAGAGACTAAATTCCTTTCGCTGGAACCTCTGCTTGGCCCATTGCCGGAACTAAACTTGGACGGCATTGACTGGGTGATAGTTGGCGGCGAGTCCGGTCCGGGAGCCCGGCCGATGGAAGCGGAGTGGGCGCGGGACATTCGCGACCAGTGCATCGAGGCTGAAGTGCCCTTTCATTTCAAGCAATGGGGCGGCGTCTTCAAGAAACGGCACGGGCGAGAGTTGGACGGCAGGACTTGGGACGAGATGCCGAGTTTTGATAATTCGCCTGTCGCGATGTAACCTAGTAATCGCAATGTGCTGGTTGCAATGAAAAGGTAACCCCATCGGAGCAACGATGCCTGAGACCATCAACCTGGAAATGCGCGGCGGCGACTTTCGCGCCATCGTCGAAACCGGCGGCGACGGGCCGCCGCTGCTGTACCTGCATGGGGCCGTGGGCCAGAAGGGCTGGGCGCCGTTCTTGGAGCGGCTGTCGCAGCAGTTCACCGTTTATGCGCCCTATATGCCCGGCTGCGGCGAGGCTTCCGGCCTGGAGCACATCGCCGATCTCACCGACCTGACCCTCTACCACCTGGCCCTGCTGGACGCCCTCGGGGTCGAGCGCGCCCATGTGGTGGGCCACTTCCTCGGTGGGATGATCGCCGCCGAGATGGCCGCTTTCTCCCCGCCGTCGATTGACCGGCTGGCACTGGTATCGCCCGCCGGCGTGTGGCACGACGAAGAGCCGGTTGCCGACCTGCTGGCCCTCAACGCCGATGAGCTATCGGAACGCCTGACCGCCACCCCCAACGGCGCGGCGTCCCTCGACGGCTTCGCCGACATGCTGGCCCGCGACCGGATGCAGGACATCGCCGCCGCCGGCAAGTTCCTCTGGCCACTGCCCGACCGGGGGCTGCACCGCCGCGCCTACCGCATCAAGGCGCCGACCCTCATCCTCTGGGGCGGGCAGGACCGCATCAATCCGCCGTCCTACGCCGCCGACTTCCAGGGCCTGATCGCCGAGTCCCGGACGGGGACCATCGCCAACGCCGGGCACCTGCTGATGCTGGAACATCCCGACGCGTTTGCCGATGCTATTTCCGCATTTCTGTCCGAAGGGAGCTGATTTCTGCCCGATGCGCCGTTGTTCCTCACGAAGGGACGTCACGATTTGGCCGGAAATGGCAGGCTTTTTGAAAACATTGCAACGATGACAGCCGACAGTACCGACATACAGCTCGAGAACCTGCGCAACATCCTGCGCGAGATGGGCTCGGTCGTGACCGCCTTCTCCGGAGGCGTGGACAGCGCGTTGGTGGCGGTAGCGGCGCACCAGGTGCTGGGCGATAGCGCCTTGGCGGCGACCGCCGTGTCGCCCGCCCTGGCTTCGCGCGAGCTTGAGGAAGCCGAAGGGCTTGCGCGTCAGTTCGGAATCGCCCACCGGGTCATCCGCACCAACGAGATGGAGCGGGAGGGCTACACCACCAACTCGCCCCGCCGCTGCTATTTCTGCAAAACCGAGCTCTACACCCACCTGACTGCCCTGGCCCAGGCCGAGGGTTACGCCTGGGTCGCCAACGGCGCAAACACCGATGACCAGGGCGACTATCGTCCCGGCATGGAGGCCGCGGCGGAGCACCGCGCCCGCAGCCCGTTGCTGGAAGCCGGGCTCGACAAGGCGGCGGTGCGCGCCATCGCCCGGCAGTTGGAGATTCCGGTGTGGGACAAGCCGGCCCAGCCGTGCCTGTCGTCGCGTGTCCCCTACGGTACGCCCGTAACAGTGGAAACGCTGTCCAAGATCGAGCGGGCCGAGGACTTCCTGCACGGCCTGGGTATGCGCGAAGTCCGGGCTCGGCACCACGACAAGCTCTGCCGCGTCGAGGCCTCAGAGGCCGACATGGAAATCGCCTTCCGGCACCGCGAGGAAATCGTCGCCGCGCTGAAGAAGATAGGCTACCTGTGGGTGTCGCTGGACCTCGCTGCCTTGCGTTCCGGCAGCCTCAACGACCAGCTGAAGCTGTCTACTGCTGAACCCCCCCGCCGGTAGCGTATGCGTATCGCCTACATCCAGTCTGTCGGCGGGGCCAGCGGCGATATGCTGCTGGGCGCGCTGGTTGATGCGGGCCTTTCCCTGGACGTTCTTCGAAGCGAACTTGCAAGGCTGCCCGTCGCGGGCTACTCCATCGACGCCGCTGAGGAGACCCGTTGCGAGGTGCGCGGCACCCACCTGAAGGTGCACCTGGAAGACCGCACCCGCCACACCCCTCTTGCGCTGCTCCAGGCCGTCGAAGAAAGCGGCCTCGACTCCTGCGTGAAGCAGCATGCTGTCTCTGTGCTCCAGGCGCTGTGGCAGGCCGAGGCGCGCGTGCACGGCGAATCGGAGGAAGCGCTTGAGCTGGAAGAGCTCGGCAGCGTCGACACCCTAGTGGACGTCGTCGGATTCTGCACCGGGCTCAGGGAGCTTGGCATAGAAAAAGTCTACGCCGCTCCTCTGGTGCTGGGCGAAACTGCACCGGCGCGCCGACCGGGCGGATACTCCAACCCCGCGCCTGCCACGCTGGAGTTGATTGCCGCGAGGGGCGCTCCCGCAGCCGCCGACAGTCCCGTCCATGCCGGGGCGGGCGAGCTCACGACGCCGACGGGGGCTGCGCTCATAACGACCCTGGCCGAGTTCCGCCGGCCCGCCTTTTCTGTCCAGCACATTGGAGTTGGCCTCGGCACGAAGGACCCGCCGGGATTCGCCAACGCGCTTAGAGTATGGCTGGGTGAAACGGAAGGGGCGCACACCGAAGAGAAGCCCGACATCTTCCAGCCGGCCAGCGTGGTGCTGCTGGAGACCAACCTCGACGACGCCCCCGGGCTGGTGCTGGGCTACACGCAGGAGCGACTGTTCGCTCTCGGCGCGCTGGACGTTTGGCACACTCCGGTGCAGATGAAGAAGAACCGCCCCGGCGCAGTGCTGTCGGTGTTGGTGCCGCCTCACCTGGAGCAGGCCGCAGTCGAGCTGATCCTGCGGGAAACGCCGACGCTCGGCATCCGCTCCCGTCAGGTCGACCGCTACGTTGCCGACCGGCACAGCGTCACCGTCGAGACCGAGTTCGGCCCCGTATCCGTCAAGGTGAAGTCGCTGGCCTCAACCAATGGGGGCTTGGAACCTATCAGCGCCGCACCCGAGCCCGACGACTGCCGCCGCATTGCCATTGAGACCGGCCTGCCCTTCCAGGAAGTCTACCAGCGGGTTGCCGAGGCCGCCCGGCAACAGCTCCCGGTCTGAACCAATGGCCGTGAACCCGGAAAGCCACGGCGGCGACATCGAGCGGCTGCTGGAGCAGGTGCGCGACGGGGACCTGAGCACCGACCAGGCCCTGGAACGGCTGCGCGATCTGCCATACCAGGACCTCGGCTACGCCCGCATCGACCACCACCGCCCGCTTCGCACCGGCTCGCCGGAGGTGGTGCTGGGCAAGGGCAAGACGCCGCAGCAGGTGGCGGGCATCGTGGCGGCACTGAAGGGACGAGGACATCCGGTGCTGGTGACGAAGACCGGGTGGGACGCCTACACCGCCGCCATTGAAGTCGCACCAGAAGCCGAGTTCCACGAACCAGCGGGCGCAATCGTCATTCCGCCAGAGTCCGAGATGCCCAAGACCTCGGGAGCGCTGATCGTTACCGCTGGCACCGCCGACCTGCCGGTGGCGGAGGAGGCGCTGCTCACCGCACGGCTCATGGGACAGGACCCAGCACTCATCGCCGACGTGGGCGTGGCCGGACTGCACCGGCTGCTGGACCGCCTTCCCGAAATACGGAAAGCCAAGGTCATCATCGTCGTCGCCGGCATGGACGCCGCTTTGCCGTCGGTGATCGCCGGGCTGGTGGCGGTGCCGATCATTGCCGTGCCCACCAGCGCGGGCTACGGCGCCAGCTTCGAAGGCCTGGCCGCGCTGCTGGCGATGCTGAATAGCTGCGCGCCAGGGGTGGCTGTGGTGAATATCGACAACGGCTTCGGCGCGGGATACCTGGCGGCCCGGATCAACCGCGGCGCGAACTTCTTATCAGACCGCCCCGAGGAGCAGACAGAACAGTGAACTGCCGCGTCGGCTGCATGCTCCTCGCCATCCTGTTCGCCCTGATGTTCGTGTTCGGCGGGATGTTCTGCCGCGTCGTCGTGCCTTTCAGCCCTGACCCGGCGGAGCATCGGTCAAGGGTCGAACCGCAGGCGGGGATTCTAGAACTCCACGGCGTGCTTGATGTGATCCACCGACAATAACGCGCCTCCGCGGTCAAGGTTCACGCAGACAAGGTCAATGCGCCACGGGGTCGATGAGCTGTATCCGGCTGGCGTTTGAGTTTGCAGGAACTCCTCCGCAACGGCGGCTATGCGTTCCGCCCGTCCGGGCGAGATGGACTCGACAGCCTCGCCGAAGGCGTCTCCCCGCCGGGTCTTGACCTCCACGAATACCAGCTCTTCGCCGCAGGTGGCTACGATGTCGATCTCGCCGGTACGGGAACGGAAGTTGGTGGCTGTGATGCCGTATCCCTTGGCTTCGAGGTGCAGTCCCGCCTGTCTCTCGCCCCAGCGCCCCAGTTCGGCGTTGCCAGCGCTCACCAGACGGGCCGCTCGCGGAGGTCGAGTCGGGCCTGCGCCACAGGGGCAAAGGAACGACGGTGAATATCGCAGGGGCCGATTTCCCGCAGCCGCTCAAGGTGCAGAGCGGTGGCGTACCCCTTGTGCCGCGCGAAGCCGTACCCCGGGTACTCCAGTTCGTGATCGGTCATGATGCGGTCCCGTGTCACCTTGGCCACGTTGGAGGCGGCGGCGATGCTGTAGCTCCGGCTGTCCCCCTTGACCAAGGTATCGTAGGGATAGTGACACTCTCGCACCGGAATGTAGTCCAGCAGCAGGTGCGCCGGCCTGACGCTCAAGTCGTCGGCGGCCGTCAGCATCGCCCGCAGCGCCGCGACGCCGACTCCGGTGCGGTCAATCTCCGCCGGGTCGACCACGGCCACCGCCCACGCCAGCGCGTGTTCCTGCACAGCCTCAAACGCCTGCTCCCGTCTCGCCGCCGTCAGCCGCTTGGAATCGTCCAGCAGCCGGAGCCATTTCTCTCGCCCCGTCAGCTCAGGCGGCAGTATGACGGCCGCCGCCACCACCGGCCCGGCCAGCGGCCCACGCCCGGCCTCGTCGGCCCCAGCCACCGGACGGACGCCGCGCCCCAACAGCGCTAGCTCCAGGGAGAGGTCGGGCATTTAATTGTCGCTACTGGGCAAGGCGTCATCGCCAAACAGGTGCGGCTGAAGGAGGTGCTTTGCGCCCCTGAGCATGACGCCGGTAACGGTCCTTCCGTCTTCATCGAAGAAGACGATGCAGCCGGGAAAGAGGTCCATTCCTCCTGGTGCGGGCTTCCCGTTTCCCATCCAGAGAGTATCGGACTCTTCATCGTATTCGATCTCGCGGGAGAGATCGGCGGGGGTCAGAAATTTCTTCTCGTGTCCGGTGTCGGAAAGCATTCGCGCCCTCCTTGTAATTCGGTGAAGTGGTCGCGGAATGCGGTGTACAAAGCACCTTCCGGATCAATTACAACTCGAAACCATGCGCCGCCTGCGGCATCATACAAGCTTATTGTCTCATCCGCCGCAGGCGGGTAGTACCTATAAAATTCCTGATATCTCCCCGACTCGTCGTCTTGCGACTGTGTGTCGGCAGGATATCCCAGTGTATCCATGATTACGTCGGCCGACAGTCCAAACTGGTGCAAATGTCTTCGCGAGCTGGTCCTTCGCCAGTATCTGCTTTTTGGAAGCTCATTAAATTCGTACTGATGAAAGGGATTCAATCTCTTTTCCGGCTATATCAGCCACATCCCACCCTGGCTCGATGGTGCCGCCGCCCAGCAGCCGGTCGCCTTCGTAGAAGACCGCGGCCTGGCCAGGAGTCACGGCCCGCTGCGGCTCCCGGAACCGCACCAGCGCGCCTTCGTGCCGCGGGTGCAGCGTCGCCGGGGCCTCGTAGGCCTTGTAGCGAATCTTGACCGACACTGGCATCCCTTCTACTGGCGCAATGCCGCCGACGTAGTTGACGCCCGATAGCCAGGCCTTGTCAGCGAACAGGGCGCTCTCGGGGCCGACCACCACGCGGTTGTCGGCGGCGTCCAGCCGGATGACGTAGCGTGGCTCTTCGCTGTACGGCAGCGAACCCAGCCCACGCCGCTGTCCGATGGTGTAGTACTCGATGCCCTGGTGCGTTCCCAGCACCTTGCCTGAAATGTCCACAATCTCGCCGGGGATGTCCTCGGTCCTCTGCCGGAGGAACTCGCGATAGTCGCCCAGCGGGATGAAGCAGATGTCCTGGCTGTCTGGCTTGTCGGCTGTAATCATCGCGGCGGCGACGGCCATCCGGCGGATTTCGTCCTTGCGGTACCCGCCAACGGGGAGCAGGGTGCGCGACAGCTGGGTCTGTGTCATGCCGAAAAGCACGTAGGACTGGTCCTTGGCTTGGTCGACAGCCTTGTGCAGCGTCGCGCCGCCTGCTGTTCGCTCGATGCGGGCGTAGTGGCCGGTCGCGACGTACTGCGCCCCGAGGGCGTCGGCACGGTCCATCAGCTGGCTGAACTTGATCCTGTCATTGCAGGCGATGCAGGGGTGCGGCGTGCGGCCGCGTCGGTACTCGTCCACGAAGTAGTCCATCACACGGTCGCGGAACTCGCGCTCCATGTTCAGCACATAGTGAGGAATGCCCAGACGTCGGCAGACGGAGCGGACGTCCTCCACGTCGTCCAGCGTGCAGCAGCCCTGGTGGTCAGCGGGCAGCTCGGATTCGTCGAGGCTGTACAGCTTCAGCGTCACGCCGATAACGTCCCATCCCGCCTGTTGCAGCAACAGGGCGGCAACGGAGGAGTCGACACCACCGCTCATGGCCACTACGACCCTGTTCGGCTCAATGTTCCCGGTCATATCGTTCCCGGTCATATGGAAAAGCACCTCTGAATCCAGCCTAGCATACCGTGGCGAAACTTGCACAACAGGCTGCCCTCGCGAGCGGCTGCCGCCTGGCCGGCACCGTCAGGGAGCGTCGGAAAGTCTCTCGCAAGCAACTCCATCGCTGTTGCCGTCCAGGCGATGCGGATCGCTGTCTGGACCGCCTTCAGCTTCGTAGAAGTCCTGCGCTTCCCGCCAGGTGTCGAAGTCGCCACAGTTGCGGTCTTCGAACTCTTCGGCGGAAGAGGTGGGCTGCGAAGTCTCAGCCGAGAGCGGCGAAGTCCCGGGGGAACCGCTGCCATCCGGAGCGCTGCGCAATGTTTCGCAGGCCACGCCGTCGCCGTTCCTGTCCAGGCGGTGCGGGTCCCGGTTTGGCCCGCCCTGAAACTCGAAGAAGGCTTGTGCCGACTGCCAGTCGGCGAAGTCGCCGCAGTTCCGGTCCACGAAATCCGCCGACGAGGCAGTGGATTCCGGCGTGGAAGGGCTGGAGTCCGACTGCGGTGTATCGGCGAGGGACTCGCACACAACGCCGTCGCTGTTGCCGTCTAGACGATGCGGGTCGTGTTCCGGTCCGCCCGCGGCGTAGTAGAAGTTCTGGGCGTCCCACCATGATTCGAAGTCGGAGCAGCTTCTGTCCGCCCCTTTCGGGTCATAGGGAAGTCCCGAGTAGGTTACCGTTGGAGCTGCAGGTTGAGTTGGAACGGGTGTGGACTCGCGAGCAGGGGTTGGAGCGGGGGTGGGCGTATGAGTGGGAACCGGGGTCGCGGCAGGCGATGGAGGCGGCGGCAGTGTCGGCGTGGGTGTGGCAACCGGAGTGGGAGTCAATTGGGCGGGACCTACAACCCTCTGATGCGGAGGGTAAGGGGATATCAATCCCGCGTTGGGACCGTCCGCGCCTTCCTGCGGGACAGAAGACTGTGAGCGGGGAAGGGAAGTGCAGGGCTCGCCGTCTCCATCGGAATCGAGATGGTGCGGGTCTTTTCCAGGGCCTCCGGCCGCGAGGAAAAAGGCCAGTGCTTCCTCGTAGGTATCAAACTCCCCACAATCCCGGTCGGGGCCGAAGGGATCGTACCGCAGGTCGGGCGACAGCGTCGGCGTCGGCGCCGGGGCGGGCGTCGGAGACGGACCGGGACGGGGCTCCTGCTCGATGACGGCGGTCGGGGACGGCCCGTCGCTCGCCGCATCGGACCGCTGGAGCAGAACGGGCATCGGGCAGGTATCCAGCATCTCGCGCAGGGCCCGGAATTCTGCCTCGGTAACGGTCAACTGCCAGCCATGCTTGATGGCGACCCAGTCAGTGGCATAGTCGCACCAGTAGGCCTCCAGGGACGGCCGCCACGCCTCGGGACCCTTCGAACCCTTGGAGCGATTGGCACTGCTGGTCGTGGCAATGAGGTGGTCTTCGTACCCCAGATAGTTGGCGTACTCCCGCTTGCGGTCACGGTCCAACGACCAGGCCCCGGACCGGTGCGCGTTCTGCAGCGGTACCATGTGGTCCACGTCCAGGTCGCTTGGATCGCTCACCCCGATGCCGGTGTACGGTCCCACCCAGTTGCCCGACTCCACTCGACATTCTTCGGAGGACTCGAAGGACACGGGTGTCAGGGACTCCTCGATCAGCACCTCCTGCCTTGCGTTCTGGCAGTTGCCGTCGTCATCGACCCAGTGTCGCCAATCGCCGCGATCGTAATCCGCCAGGTCCGGCGCAACCGGGGCAACGGCAACCTGCAGCACCAGCCCGTCAGCGGCCCGGGTGGCGCTCGGAGTGGCCGCCGCCGGCGTCAGCGCTGTGGTAGCCGGGGTTGGCGTTGGAGCAGCTGTGCTGGTGGGAGCAGGGGTTGCCGTCGCAAGAAAATCACAACCGGCCCAAGCCATAGCCAGGAGCAGGCACAGCATCAAGGGCGCAACCCGACCGGACTTCCCGCGGAATCCATTGTTCTGATTCACTGCCTTGCCTGCTTATCCATTAAATGCACTTCATCCCCTTGAATGCGCTTCGCCTTAAATACACTTCATCGACGACACCTGGAATGTTCCCAACCGGCGCCCATTTTTGTCTCAGCAGCCTGCGCCTCCTGCAGCACCCAAAATGCGGTACTCGGGCACGCGGAAACGTGCTGCGACTCCGGTGTGGGCCCCCAGATTATATTCCCGTCCGGACAGTTCGCTCACCGGGTTGAGCGTCGGAATGAAGCCGCGTATGCTGTTTGTGGTTGATTTCGCTCCAACAGGGCATTGAATAGATGACCACTGACCCCGGTCCACAGGCCGGACCTTCCTTCTGTGGCAACTGCGGAGCCACCATCGAATTCGGAAGCCCCGCCTGCGCAAGCTGCGGTCAACGGGTGGAGCCCTCCTTCGCGCCGTCCGACGCGCCCACGCGGGACTACATACCCTACTGCCGCAGCTGCGGCGTGGGCGTTCCCTGGGAAAAAGGCCATGCCTGCCAGCGCTGCGGAGTAGCTCCCCTGTGCGACCTTCACTTCCGGTCCGCCACAGGCATGTGCCTCGACTGCTCGGCAGCCCCGTCGTTTGGGAGCGCGGAGGCCGTCGCGCAGACGGCGCAGGGGCTGTCCTGCAGACGGTGCGGCGGAGCCCTGTTCCCCGACGTGGAGTTCTGCCCCAATTGCGGCTTGGCGGCCACGGTCGGTTCAGCCCATGCTATAGAGTACATGGGATTCTGGATCCGGTTCGCCGCGTTCGTCGCCGACTGGATAATTGTCTACGTCGCCGCGGCAATCGCCGCCGCGATAATCGGCATATCCATGACCTCCGGAGACATAGACCCCCAGGCGATGGAAGACTTTTCCATCGCCATCGAGAATCTCAACTACAGCTTCCTTTTACTCTTCTGCGCGACTTTTGCGGTCTACAGTATCGTAATGACCGTAGTCAGGGGCCAGACGCTGGGCAAGATGCTGCTCCGCATCCAGGTTGTGGACGCCGAGGGAAACATCCCCCCCTGGCACAAGGCTCTCGTGAGAGAACTGCTGCGCGGGATCATCCTGCTGGCGCTGTTTCCTCTCGGCCTGCTGTACATCTGGGTGGGCATGGACTCCCGCAAACGCGGCCCCCATGACTACCTGGGAGGAAGCTTCGTCGTCCGCAAGGCACCCAGGCGACCGCGGGGGTTCTAGGAATCCTCTGAAAGAGGGCGTTTTGGCCTGGGTTGTGTTTGACGGAGCGGCGAATGGGGTGAGGACTGCGGTCAGAGGGGCTTGCCGACCGGCACTCAGCCCCTTGCGTTTCGTCCCTGACTGGGCCCGTTGGGGACTTGATGCAGCCCTGAGGCCGCCATTGCCCCGTATCAACGCGCACTACGCCCCCAGTCGACCCTCCGCCGTCAGCAGGTACCCAACCCGAACAGCACCGCCAGCCGCTCCGAGTTCTTCGCCAGCCCCCGGGTAGCCGACATCGACCCATACCACACTCTCACCCCCGCGCAGCAGATTGTGTGCCTGCGAAACGTCGTGAGCGTTGGTTGCCGTTGCGCTCATGCTGTGCAAAATGCCCATCTCCGAGTCCACCCCGATGTGCGCCTTCATCCCAAAATACCACTGGTTCCCCTTCCTGGTCTGATGCATCTTCGGGTCCCGCTCCGCAGCCCGGTTCTTGGTGGACGACGGGGCCTCGATGTCCCAGCTTGTGTCTTTCCAGAGGATGCCGGAAATTCAGGATGGTGGTCTCGTCGGGCAGGGGGCCTGAGAGCTTCAGCCCCGCGAACCGCCTGACAGGGTGGACTCGTAGAGCAGGTCCTCCATGCCCGGGTCGCTCAGAGCCTGCCCCCGCGGAGGCGGGGGTTGTAGAAGAGGTGGACGCAGTGGACCCTCAGCATGGCGCGCAGCGGGTAGGGATGGCGTCCCCGCCCGGCCTTGGGACAGAAGGGGCGGATGCGATTCCCCAGGCTCTGCCAGGGAATCAGGCCATCCATCCGCTCCGACAGCTCGATTGCCAACCCCGAGCGGCTGTCGGGATACCGGCAGCCGACAGATATCTACCTTATTGCCCTATCCGTGGCCCACAATGCGCGAATGGTGACACAAGATACCCGGATACCCTTGGGCACAGTCAGTGGAGCGACCGAGGAGCGCTTGGTGGCGACTTAGACCGTCAGTACTTCCATTCGGGGTTGCGCTTTTGGAGGAAGGCGGTTATGCCTTCGTGGGCGTCTTCCTTGAGGAGGTTGTCGACCATCACCTTCTGGGCCATTTCGTAGGCGGCGGGCCGGTCGAGTTCGATCTGACGGTAGAAGGCGGGCTTGCCCATGGCGAGGGTCTGGGCGCTGGCGGAGGCTATCTGTCTGCCCAGGGCAGCAACGTTGTCGTCAAGCTCGTCGTCGGGGACGACGCGGTTGATGAGGCCGATTTCCAGGGCCTCGGACGCCGGAATGGGCGTGCCGGTCAGCAACATTTCCATCGCCTTCTTGGTGGTGGCAACAGAGCGGGCCAGCGCCACGCCAGGGGTGGTGCAGAACAGGCCGATCTGGACGCCGGGCGTGGCGAATGCGGCAGACTCGGCGGCTACCGCGAGGTCGCAGGTGGCGACGAGCTGGCAGCCGGCGGCGGTGGCGAGGCCCTGCACCTGGGCAATGACCGGCTTGGGCAGGAGGCGTATGGCCTCCATAACCTCGGTGCAGAGCGCGAAGACAGCGGTGTAGGCCTCGGCGTCGCGGTCGATGATTTCGTTCAGGTCGTGGCCGGAGCTGAAGACAGGGCCTTCGGAGCGCAGCACCACCACCCGGACGGCATCATCGTGCTCGAATTCGCTCAATAGCTCCTTCAACTCGCCCAGCAACTCTGTGGACAGTGCGTTGCGACGGCCGGGGTTGTTGAGGGTAAGGAAGGCGACTCCTTCCTGCAATTCGTAACGAACGAGCTGTCCGATCATTGCGGTCTCCTTGATGGTAAGTGTTTCGAGTGTAGCAAACAGCCAATTATCCCGCCACTGCCGAGGAGCGCCCTCACCCTGACCGTCTCACGTGGGGAGAGGAGATTATTCCGGACGGGACACGGACAGGGTTGCCAGCATCCGGGCGACCGGAGCATCGCCGGAGTGGGCTTCGGCACGGCACACGGTGATTGTGCGGCCGGGACGGAGGACTTCGGCCCGGGCGGCGACTCGACTGCCGGTCGCCGAGGCCAGAAAATTCACCTTGTACTCGATGGCGGCGACGGTGTCGCCGGGTGATGCCAGGGTCAGGGCGGCCAGCACACAGGCGTCGTCCAGAATAGCGGCGACTATGCTGCGGTGTAGCATACCGGGCCCGCCGGTAGAAACGTTGCGGAAGGACAGTGCGATTTCCACCACGCCGGGGGAGACGGACGAGAGTTCGCCGCCCCAGCGTGAGGCTGCGGAGTCTTTACGGAAGAAGGCGGCGACTCGGTCGGCGTAGCCGGGGTCGCGGGGTTGGAATTGGCGCATGGAAACGGCCTGGCCTAGAATTCGACAGCTTCCTTGAAGCGCCGCATCATCTCGATGTGGTCGTCGGCCGTATTCAGCCCGGCGCGGCGGTTCTCGATGGACAGGTGGGAAGCGCCCATTGTCCGCCAGCCGGCAACTTCATCAGCCCAGTCCTCGGGAGAGGCACCGGCGGTCTTCAGGCGGCCGTCGAGGCCGAGTTTCGAAGGGTCGCGACCATATTCAGCCATGTAGCCGTGCACCTTGCCCTGCAATGCGTAGCCAGCTTCGTCGGGGCCGAAGTTGGGGCACCAGCCATCTGCGATTCGGGCCACACGACGAAGTGCCACGTCGGGCGGGATGGGGGCGGCGGGGCTGCCGACGCCGAGCCAGACGGGGATGGGCTGTTGCACGGGCAGGGGATTGATGCCGGCATGCGTGATATCGTGCCACTTGCCGTGGAAATCGACCGACTCTTTGGTCCACAACTCCCGCATGACCTCGATCTGCTCGGCGCTGCGGGCACCCCGGTCGTTGAAGTTCATGCCCAGGGCTTCGAACTCGACGAAGTTCCAGCCGACGCCGATGCCGAGGCGCAGCTTGCCGCCGCAGAGGACGTCGATTTCGGCAGCCTGCTTGGCGACGAGGGCGGTCTGCCGCTGGGGAAGGATGAGGATGCCGGTCATCAGCCCCATGCCGGGGGCAACGGCGGCGAGGTAGCCCATGGTCGTAAGGGATTCGTGCACCACCGACTCGTGGTTGTACATGCCGAATAGCGGGTGGTCGTAGGCACTGGCGTCGGCTCCGAGGACGTGGTCTGCGACGAACAGGTAGGAATAGCCCATGTCCTGGGCAGCCTCGGCGAAGTCGCGGATGGCCACGACGTCGGGCTCGATTTCAGTCTGGGGGAAGATGACTCCGATTTCCATGGATGCTCCGGTCCTATATGCATAGTGTTGGGTAGCCGGTCAGGCCAATGGGTTGACCAAGCGGACGCCGGGGAATTTTTCGAATCCCCGTCGGCGGAATGTACTTCCGCATCATGTTCCATTGCCACCGCGGCAATGTGGGCGTCTGTCACCAGATTGGGACCTCCACCCGTACCGGCAACGTATTGTCGAAAAAGGCTCAGATGACGAGTACCGGGATTCAATGGAATTACATGGCTCTGAGCTAACCAACCTGCCACGTAGTCCACGGCATTCGTGCGGGCCAGCGGAGGACTCAGTACTCTAGGATTAGAGACTACCCTAACGAACCCTGCGGACACGACCCATGAGAGTCCGATACTTTCGGTCCCGTTCAGGAGCGTCTCCCACCATCTCCGAGCGTCATTATGCTTTGGGGCGGCGCTGCTGTGAGCGTAAACCAGCATTTTGACGTCAGGTACAGTCATGTTCCTCGGCCGTACTCCTGGACCCTCAAGAAGTGCTCTACGTCCTCGTCGTCCAGTAGCTGCTTCATTCGCTTAGGGTCGTCCATTCCTTGCAAGAATTCACTGTGGAACGGAACGACACGGAACTCAGACCTAAACCAAAGCCAAGGTGGGATGTGCATTTGCCGGAGGCTGAGAATCGGTCCGGGAGGCTCGCAGGAGCGCCTCGCCCCGTGACTGCAAGACTGTCCGGCACCGCCGTCTCACCTCGTCTTTGCGGCTGGCCAGTCCGGCAAGGAATTTGCCAACCTTCTCCTGCACCGCCTCCCTGCTTCCCAAGCACAGATTGCCGGTGGCCTCCTCTCTCGCCCAACCCCAGATCGCCTCATCCCCGTTGAAGTCCGGGCTGTACCCCGGCAGGTTCACCAACCTCAACTCCAGCCCAGGCGTCCTGAGGTACTCCCGCATCGCCTCCCCACGGTGGGCCGGGGCATTGTCCCAGATGACCCGCATCGGCTCAGGGTGTTTTCCCCTCAGTTGCTTCAGGAAGTCAACCGAGGTCCCGGCGTTGCTGTTCCCCTGCAACTCCATCCACTCCACCTCACCCGTCTCCAGGCACACCGCCGAATAATAGCTGGCCTTCTCCCCATACCGCGGACTGGTCGAGTCCACCAGAGCAGCCTCTCCTCTCAGTACCCACTTGCCCCGCAACTCTGCATCGGCCCGGAAGTGGGCCTCATCGGCGAAGAATATCCTGGCTCCGGTCCGTTGGGCCTCCTCCCTCAGGGCGGTATACTCCGCCACGAAGGCCTCCCGCTTGCCCTCATCCGCCTTGAGCAGACGCTTCTTGGGCCGCTTGAAGGCAAATCCCAACCGGTGCAGCCAGTTCAGACAACTGCTGCGGCTCAAACTGACCCCGAACCGTTCCAAGACAAACTGCCGGACTCCTTTCCAATACCAGTTGGCCAGTTCGATGCCCGCCTCAGCGGGCGGTTGCCCTACCGCCCCTTTCAACTCCGCCTGCTGCGTCTCGTCAAGGACGGGGGGGAACCACCGGTCTGCTCAAATATCAAGGCCGCTGGCCCTCCCTCGCCGAAAACCGAAGCCCACCGTCCTATGGTGTGGGGGTCCCGCTCCAGCGCCTCCGCCGTGGCCGTTGCTGTCCAGCCCTGCGCCAAGAGCCAGAGGGCGTACCACCGCTCCCGCTCCCTGGGTGTGGGCGCCAGAATCATCCGCCAGCGCAAATCCCTGACCCCCATCTGCCATTGTTCCAGAGACCGGTCTATCTCCCTCACACCCATCACCAACCCCCCGCTACTCCTGAGACCGGCTAACCCAGTTCCCTCACAAATTTACCCTACGCGTCTGCGTATTTCACCTTGGCTTTGGTTTAGGAACCTCACCAGCTGCGTCGGGAGCAACGGTGAGTTGACCTCTCATGGTCGGCTGCCCCGCCGCCAAGGTCCTATCGAGGGTCAGCATTACTTCCGTACCCTCTTGCAAGTCTACAGGGTCGAGAAGGGTCAATGTTCCGTTTGAATATCGGGCGCGTACCTCAGTAACCATCGCTTGCCTCCTGCTTCCATTCTAACCCAGAAGGCGGGACTTCTGGGTCTCGAACTCCTCGCGGGTGAGGTAGCCCTGGTCGAGGAGGCGGGCGAGGCGCTCGAGGTCGCCGACGACCGAGGACGCGTCGGCCGCAGGGTCTTGGGCGACGGACCGGTCGACCTGACGGGCGTTGGTGACACCGCAGAGGCCCATGGCCACGCTGAGCTCGTTGCGCAGGATCTCCAGGCAGTGTGTGAGGCCTGCCTCGCCAGCGACCGAGAGGCCCCAGAAGATGGGACGGCCGACGAAGGTGGCCTTGGCGCCAAGAGCCAGAGCCTTGAGCACGTCGGCACCCCTGCGGACTCCTCCGTCGAGGTAGACCTCCAGCCGGTCGCCCACCGCATCGGCGATGGACGGTAGCATGTCGATGGAGCCTTCGGTGCCCTGCAGGGCGTGGCCGCCGTGGTTGGAGACCACCAGCGCTTCGGCTCCATTCTCCACGCAGAGGCGGGCATCCTCGGCGGTCTGGATTCCCTTGACCACCAGCGGCATGGAGGTTATCGACCGCAGCCATTCCAGGTCGCGCCAGTTCAGGGCGTGCTCGAAGCTCTCGGCAAAGTTGCCCTGGTTGGGCAGGTTGGGGAGCTCGATGCCGTCGAAGTTCTTCAGGGTGCGCTCCTGGTCCAGAATGTAGGCGTAGCGGAATTCGCGCTCACGGGAGTTGGCTCCGAGGTTGTCGACTGTGAGCATCATGGCGGTGTAGCCGGCGTTTTCAGCGCGGCGCACCAGGATTTCGGTCAGCTCGCGGTCCTGAAAGAAGTAGAGCTGGAACCACAGAGGGTTGTCGGCGACCTCGGCGACCTCCTCGATGCTGTAGCTGGAGGCGGTGCTCAGGCCCATGATGGTATCGGCGGCAGCAGCGGCGCGGGCGGAGGCCAGCTCGCCGGCCGGATGGGCGCGCTGGTGGGTGCCCGTTGGAGCCAGCATCACCGGCAGGCTGATGCGCTGGCCCAGCACCTCGGTGGACAGGTCTATCTCACTGACATCAACCAGAACCCGGGGGCGAAGCTTGACCGACTCCATGGCCCGCACGTTGGCTGTGTTGGTGGTCCAGTCGTGGGCGTCAAGATCCCCGAAGAGCCGGTCGAACAGCGCCTTAGGCATGGTCTCCCTGGCGCGGGCTTCGTAGTCGCTTATGGTGAGCAGGGAGCTCTGAGTGGTCATGATCTTCTCCTAACGGTAAACGTGGCCATTTGAATTCGAATCGCTCATTCCGGGCCCTCGGCGTCGTTCGGCGCCGGGGTGCGCAGGCGGCTGTACAAGTATGCCGCCAGGGAAAGAGCGGCGGCGGCAAGCAGGAGGTTGGCAATCGAGTTCCCGGCAATATGACTGACGAAGTTGTAGAGGAGGCAGCACCCAGTCAGTACGGGAAGCATCATGAACAGAACCGCCACAGCCCCGGCGACCTGGAGAACGAAGGTGCCAATCCGCGGGAACAGACCAGTGGAGACAGGCGAATGCTGCACCACTTGACCCGACGGGGATGGGGCAACTCTCGCAAATTCGGACCAGTTCCGCCGAATGCGGACAAACAACAAGACGAAAGTCAGGCCGCCGATGATAAGGGCGTATTGCCAGATATCGACCATAAAGAAAAGGAAAAAGAACAGGTAGGCAATGGATCCGGCGATGAATCCGAGCAGAGCAAGAGCGGCAATGGGTAGGTACGCCATGATAGTCGCGCCATTGGCCCGCATGAAGGCGCTGGAGCGAACGCGCTCGACGACGGCCAGCAAAGCCAGGCCGAAGAGGGCAACCCCGATCCATATGGCGGCTTCAAACATCTCAAATGGCCGCTGCGGCCGGGCCGCCGTTTGGCCCGCTGAGTTCCGGCCGACCGGACAGGCTGTGCCGGATGCCGCGTAAATGTGAATTGTAACAGCAGGCGGGATTACTACGAAGAGAGTCCAGGTTGCTCAGAGCGCGTGCAGAGCTGGAATCACCTCTTGTCCCACAATATCGATGTGTTCCAGCACCTCGCCCTGGGACATTTCCGGGTAGAACAGCCGGATGGCCACATCGGTGAAGCCCATCTGGTGGTAGACGGCGATCTGCTCAATGCATTCCTCGGGGCTGCCGACCAGGAACGTGTCGTCCATGAGCGATTCCAGATCGCCAGTTACTTTCCGTGTCAGTTCGCTGTCGGTACCGTGCAGGCCATGCTGGGCATATACCTCGTACTTGGTGGCGAAGTTCGCCTGGGCTCTGGTCAGGGCCTCCTCGCGGGTCGGAGCACAATAAAACTCGCGCACGATGACCATTTCCTCGGGTTTGTCGTGTCCAGACTCCTCCAGCGTGCGATGGTAGAGGTCAACCTGGTGGCGGACGGACTCGTTGGACTGGGCGGGACCGACGTATAGAATCTCACCCTCGCGCGCCACGCGCCGGATGGCCGGATCGCTCATGGCAGCCTGCCACACCTTCGGGTATGGCTTCTGGTAGGGCCGTGCGGTTGGACGGGCTCCGGTGACGTTGAAGAATCGACCGTGATGAGTCACCTCATCCTCGCTCCACAAACGGCGCATCAAGTGCATGGCCTCGGTGCAACGGGCGCCCCGCTCCGACATACTGACCCCGAAGGCCTCGAACTCCTCGGGCCGGTAACCGAGGCCAATTCCCAGAACGAACCTCCCTTCCGCGATGTGGTCGAGGGTGGCGGCCTGTTCCGCCACGTCCACCGGATTCAACAGCGGCAGCAACAGAATTGAGGTGGCCAAAGTCATTTCGCCCGGCTCTGCCGCCAACCGAGCCAGCACCGGCCAGGGCTGGAAGTGCTGGAAGGGATCGATGAGATAGTGATGGCCCCAGCAATAGATGTCGAATCCGGCATCCCGACTGGCCCGGAACTGTTCCAAGTGGTTCTGCCACTGCTGCTGGTGGTCGATGGAATCGCGATGGACGACGTGGCCCACCTGGTAGCCTACACGCATTGAAGCCGCTCCTCGGTAGTTGATGCCCGGCAGTGCGCGTTCCTCGCGACTGCTGCCATTACCTCTTCACGCCGCTATTCGCCGACGTGCCGGTACTTCACCAAGCGGTGGCCCTCGAGGTTCTGGTTGACGTAGATGTCGCCGTGGGAATCTACCCAGACGGCGTGGGCGCCCTGGCCGTGTTCCACCTCGACGGGGCTGCCCCAGCGGGCGAGGATGTCTCCGTCCATGTCGAGGATGGTCATAAAGCCGTCAAGCTCGGGGACGAAGATGGCCTCGTCGGCGTCGATGTAGATGTCGCAGGGGCGGGCGAGGCCCAGCCACTGTTCCAAGAAGTTGCCCCGGTCGTCGAAAATCTGGATGCGGTTGTTCTCGCGGTCGGCCACGAAAACGCGTCCGTCGGTGTGCACCCAGACGCCGTGGGGGACATGGAACTCTCCCTGTCCGGTCTTGCCCGGTTGGCCCCAGGACTCTATGAGCTGACCGTCATTGGTGAAACGGTGGACACGAGCGTTGCCGTAGCCGTCGGAGATGAACAGGTCTCCGTTGGGGTGGATGGCGATGTCGCTGGGACGGTTGAAGGGTCCGGCCGCTCGCTCAACTGTGTCGCTGTAGTTTCCCGACCAGCCGGTGTCGGAGGGCTCGTCCCACTCGCCCATGGTCATCAGCAGGTTGCCCTTCGGGTCGTACTTCAGGACGACGTGGCTGTTCTTCACAGGCATGAACAGGTTCTCGTCGCCATCGATGTACATTCCATGGGCGTCGGGAAGCTGACCCTCGCCCCAGGACGTGAGGAAGTTGCCGTCGCGGTCGAGGACGATCAGCGGGTGGTCGCCGCGGTTGAAGAGGTAGACGCGGTCCTGAGAGTCGGTGACGATAGCGGTCTGCCCCAACACCCAGCCTTCGGGCAGCTTCTCCCAGTCGGATACCACCTCGTAGGTGTACTTGCCCTTGCCAACGGTTGCCATCGTGGGCCTCCTGTCTTAGTTGCGTTCTGGGAAACGTCATCACCCCGACCCTCTCTCTGGGCGAGGGAACAATGTGCTGCGTCAGTAAGTCGTCAGCGTCTCGATAACCGCCTGTTCCAGCTCGCTGGCGCGGACCGCCACCTGCTCGGGCTTAAGGCCGCCCAGCGGGTGGGGGAAGCCCAGGGGCCGGAATTCCTTGCGACCGAAGGTGCTGGCATGTCGGAAGGCCGAGTTCAGGAAAGGGTCAGTGCACAGCACCACGGTGGGGACGCCACGATTCTCGAGGGTCATTGCGTCGTGCACACTGCACGCGGTGCAGGATCCTCAATCCGCGATGGCGGTCACCACGAAGTCGCATCGGCTCGCCAGGTTGTCGATGATGTCATCGGCGGCCGGGCGGGAGTAGACGTATTTGTCCACGGCCATCGAGTCGCCCAGCTCCAGGTCCCGGTCCAGCAGTTCCCTGACGTTGTCGAGCAACAAGGCGGCGTTGGCCTTCCGATTGCCGAGGAAGCCTCCGACCTTGCCGTGGAGGGTATCCAGCCGGGGAGCGGGACGCCAGCGATTGGCGGCGTCGGGGTCGATGGGGGCCATCAGGCCCATCTGTTTCAAACGTTCTTCCACGTTGGTTGCGGTCATCTTTGCCTCGCGTTTCACCCCCACCCGATTTCATCCCCCCTGAGGGAGAGGGAATTGAGGTCGCCAGGGGATATTTAGTATTGGAAGGAATTACTCGAGTTAGATACCTTCGATCTTGCGAGTGACGGCTCGGGAGCCCCAACCGGGCAGGTAGACCGAGTGGGGGCCGCCTGCGCCTCCGGCTACGAATATATGGATGCGGTCGGGGGCGCGGACCACGGGCACCATCTGATCGTCGTCATTCGGGTCTATGAAGCGGGGCCAGAAATGGCCGCGACGGGCGTCGCCCTGAGGCGGGCCGCCGTGCTTGATCATGCGGACCGGCTTGCGGGCGTGCTCGAACAGGAACTGCCGGATGTCCCGCTTGTTCCAGCCGTCGGCGTGGAGGAACTTGGCGTGTTCGGGGCCGATGGCGACGAATGTGTCGCCCATCACGTACATCTGGACGTTGCCGAGGGTGCACATGGTATCGGCCAGCACGGTCAGGAAATCGCGGGAGTTGGAGGCGTGGTACATGACGTTGTGCGGCGCCTCGGCGGGGAACACCGTAACGGTGCTGTCTTCGGCGGCGTAGCCCATCTCCACGTGCATCGGCATCCACGGGTTGGCCGGCTCGTCCTCGGCGACGCAATAGGTGTAGGCCCCGGGGTGGCCGAAAGTGGCCTTGTTGGTCTCGCCGGGGATTGCGCCGCCCAGGTTGACCAGGGCCAGCTTGACGGCGCGGCCGATGGTGGCATTGGCGCGCCATCCTGCGCCGAAGCAGTTGTAGCCCCCGTTGATGTCGAGCTTCTGCACGGCGGGGCCGTTGACTATGAGCAGCGGAGTGTGGATGCCAGTGGAGCACATCACTCCGCGCAGGTTGAAGCGCTCGTCCATCATGGCCTGCAGGGCGGTAATGACCACAGGCATGTGCTCGGGGACACAGCCGGCCATTACGGCGTTGACGGCGATGCGCTCCACGGTAGCGCGGCCTTCCAGCGGGGGCAGCTCGGCGATGAGTTCGCCGCCG
The DNA here is from genome assembly GCA_965261355.1 of Dehalococcoidia bacterium. Taxonomy (GTDB): domain Bacteria; phylum Chloroflexota; class Dehalococcoidia; order Lucifugimonadales; family UBA3495; genus VXOI01. The sequence continues at coordinate 203,932 of CBDHDK010000002.1, forward strand.
TCGCGCCCGGTGTGGGCCACGAAGCGACGGACCAATTCCTCCGACGGCGGCACGACGGGCAATCCGTCGGTCCAGCCGGTCTCGAACATCAGCTCGATGGCGTCGGTAAGCTCGGTTGTCAGCATTGTCTACACTCGCGCGGGTATGGGACAAGAAGGAGGCGCACAGGGCCGCCTACTTCTTGAACTCGGGCATCACTTCCTTGGCGAACCATTCGAGCTGCTCGGTAATTACGCTCTGGGGGGTCCCGACGGGATGGCTGACGCCCACCCGTTCAAGGCCGGGGTACTGCTTCTCCACGGCCTTGAGCTGCTCGATAACCCGGTCGGGCGGGCCGGCCAGGAACGAGCCTCCTTCGACCGCGCCCTGGATGGTGGGCAGGCCGGCGGTGGGAGCGCGGCTGGGGTCACTGATGTCCCGAATCTGCTCGTCGGACAAGCGCCGGGAGAGACGCAGCGGGCCGAACATCTTCAGGTTTTCCTCGAAAAAGCCCTGGGATTCTTCCATCGCCTGCTCCACAGAGGGCGCCAGGTGGAAGTGGAAGCCGACGCTGATGTTGGTCCCGGGCTCGGGGGCCTCGTAGCCGGCGCGAATCATGGCGTCGCGGTAGCCGTAGATGACGGAGTCCATTGCGCCGCCCTCGGCAACACCGCCGCCGATGATGCCCTTGATGTTGTGCTTGACCATGAAGTCCAAGGCCCGAGGGGTGCCCCCCTGGATGGGCTGCCAGCAGTCGACAGGCAGCTTGGTCGGGCGCGGCACCAGGGTCAATTCTTTCAGCGTGTAGCCGCGGTAGGGAACCTCGGGCGGCAGTGTGTAGTACTTGCCCTGGTGGGACCACGACTCTTCGTTGAAGGCCTTGAAGATGATTTCCACCTGCTCTTCGAAGAGCTCGCGGTTGCCGTCCTGATCCTGGAGGGGCGAGCCGAAGGACTCGACCTCGCGGGTGTGGTAGCCTCGGCCCACCCCGAAGATGACCCGTCCGCCGGACAGGATGTCGGCGGTGGCGTAGTCCTCAGCCAGTCGCAGCGGATGCCACATGGGGGCGATGTTAAAGCCGCATCCAAACTTCAGGTTCTCGGTCACGTGGGCCAGGTGGACGTTGAGCATGATGAGGTTGGGTATGCACTCGTAGCCCTCGGGCTGGAAGTGGTGCTCGGCCATCCACATTGTGTCGTATCCGTTTTCGTCCATGGTCTTCGCAATGGCCTCGGACTTGGGGAAAACGGTGGACAGGTGGTCGTTATCGAACACGCGGTCGTTGACCGCAGTGCCGCCGTAGCCGATGTTGGTCATATCGACGTGGCCGGCGAAGAGACTGTCAAACTTGGTAATCATGGTCGCCTCCGTCGGTTGGAATGAATCCGCCGCTGGTAATTACCTGGGAATGTTGAGGCCGAGCTGTCGCTCGACTTCGTCAGCTTCCTGTTGGGAAGGGTGTGAGAGGGTCCATCCGAAGCGCACAATGTTCTTGACACTGTAGACCGCTGAAGGATTCGGCAGATAGATGACGCCGGTCGACTGGTCAAGGAGCGCAATCTTCTTGTTTATTTCGTTAACAATCTCGTCGCGCTGTCTGAGGTCCTCGGGCAGGACGTACACGTGCTGCCAAGGCCCACCATTGGTGGAGGTCACGGTAATCACCAGCCTGACGTACTGCTGCTGCACCAGATTGTCCGGTATCTGACCCCGAAGCGAAGAATTCCTGTCCGCTATTCGTAGGGCTGGAGTTGGATTTCGTGGAGGGCGGGTATGACCTCGCGACCAAGCAACTCGATTGAACGCATCACGTCGGCGTGGTCCATGTCGCCCTCGTTGCCGTAGATGTGCAGGTACCCCGGGTTCAGCCGCTCGATGATGTTGCTCAGCTTGCGGGTGACGGTGTCGGGGCTGCCGACAATGACGTTGTCCACGTCCTGGAGTTCCTGATAGGTCATGCGACGTCCGAAGCCGCCGGCGCCGGGGAGCTGCCGCTGGATGCGCACCGCCTCGCGGGACTGGTAGCCGGGCGGGTCGTTATGCTCGATGGGGCCTCGATTGCGGTGGTTTTCCGTCCAGAGGAAGGTCTCTCCGATGCGTTGTGCCTCTTCGTCGGTGTCGGCGCAGAACACACGGAGCAGGTAGCCGAAGTGCTCCGGGCCTGGGGTGAAGCCGACCTCCTTCGCGGTGTCAATGTAAACGCCCTTCAGGCCCTCAGTGTAGTCGAGCAACGATCCCAGGTTCATGTAAGGGTGCTGGTGTCGGGCCGCCCAGACGACGCTCTCGGCGCTGGAGAGGCCGGGGAACCAGATGGGCGGGTGCGGGTCCTGCACCGGCAGCACCCAGGGGTTAACGGCGCGGTAGTGGTAGTACTGGCCCTCGTAGCGGAAAGGACCGGGCTCGGTCCAGCACTTGATGATCAGGTCGTGGGCTTCCTCAAAGCGGGCGCGGTTCTCGGCCGGAATGATGCCGCCGGCCAGGCTCTCGACGGCAGTGCCGCGCACGAATCCGGAGATGATGCGACCGTTGGAGAAGCAGTCCAGCATGGCGATTTCCTCGGCCATGCGGATGGGGTCGTTGACGGCGATGACGTTGCCCAGGATGGCGATTTTCGTGTTCTTCGTGATCTTGGAGATGACCGCAGCGTCAAGGTTAACCGCAGGCTTCATGCACCAGTAGGAGGCGTGGTGCTCGTTGGACATGATGCCGTCGAAGCCCACCTCGTCAGCCAGCGCGTACTGGTCGTGGTACTGGTTGTACAGGACGTGCGCCTTCTCCGGGTCGAAAAAGGTGTTTGGGAAGCCGAGCCTGCCGGACTCGTACTGCTCCAGGTCGGACTCGGCGACATGGGCGTAGGGCTGCTCGGAAAACCAGAAAACCTCAATTTTGTCTTTCATCGAAGCGGCTCCTGGGAGTTTGCGTAGCTAGTCGACGGTTCCAAACAAGGAACCGGGCCTGCTCCGCAATCTAACCACCGGGCGGCAGGGTGTCAAGGATGGTGTGGCGACGGCGTACGCCTCACGGCGCGGGCGATGGCCTGGACGCCAGCTCCCGGCCATCCCTGCGGGCCATGCCGAACCAGATGGTCATCAGCAGCATAAGGCCCGCTGCTATGGTGAGCGACAACGGCCAGCCCGCTTCCGCGGCGATGAAGGACAGGGGGAGGGCTCCTATGTAGTGAAAGCCGGGGGTGAAGTGGAAGACGCCCATCACCCGCCCTCGCAGTTCGGGAGGTGTCGACAGCTGCAGGATGGTGGTCGCGAGGGGCCAGACGGTGCCGAGACTCACTATTCCCACCACGGCGAACAGGCCCCAGGCCGCCCAGAAGGAAGTGGTCCATCCGAACACCGTCAGCATGACCGCCATGCTCACCAAGCAGAAGAGCAGCCAGCGGTACAGCCAGGCCCGGTGCATGAAGGTTATGAAGACGTTGCCGAGCAGGGAGCCGACGCCGGAAGCCTGAAGTATCAGGCCGGCCTGGGTGGCGTCGGCGCCCAGCTGGTCCTTGGCGAAGGCGGGGATCACCTGCAGGTGGGACATCCCGAACCCGCCGAAGGAGCAGGCCAGCACTATCACGGTCAGCAGCACCGGACTGTTCTTGATGGCGGAAAACCCATTGACGAAGTTCTGCAGCAGCGGCTCGCGGGATACGGACCCCGCCTTGAAGCTGCCACCAATGGCAAAAACAAACAGGACGCTAAGTCCGTAGAAGACGGCGTTGGCGGAGAGGCCCGCGCCGAGCCCCCACACTTCGAAGTGTTCGGCAATGAATGGAGGGCCGTCGATGAGGACTCCGGCAAGGGGCGGACCGATGATGCGGCCGATGTGCACCGCGGCGTTGAACTGCGCCACGGCGTCGAGCAGGCTTCTCTCGCCGACCAGGTCGGAGAGCATGGTAACCCGTGCCGGCTGGTTGAGGGCCTGCAGCACGCCGAGGAGGGCCACGGCGAGGTAGACGTGCCAGAGGGCGACGGCTTCCATCTCCGTCAGGACGGCCATGACGGCGATCAGTACGCCCACTCCTCCCTGTGTGACCATCAGCATCACCCGGCGGTCGATGCGATCCGCTATGACGCCGCCGATGGGCAGCATCAGGGTGTTGGGAATGCCGTACAGGAAGACAACCAGGCCCAGTTGCTGTATGGAGGAGCCGGACAACTCGAGCACGAGCCAGCCCAACACCAGGAACTGCATTCCCTGAGCCACCGACTGGGAAAAGGAGGCCAGCCAGTACCAGCGAAAGCCGACGAAGCGCCAGGGACCGCGCACGCGGGCCCAATAGGATGAAGCAATGGGGCTCGAGGGGGACTCCGCTACCAACGCGTGCTGCTCAAGGGGCGTATCTCTCGGAAAGTCCGCGGCCGGGAGTCCTGGCAAAACCGCCGACCGCTTTTCGCCAACAGTTTACGCGATTCGGCCAACGGTTGCCCATAATCCGATGGTTCACGCCGCGGCAGGGCGGGCCGCCAGTTCCCGGCCCGTCCTGCGGCCGAGGCCAAAGGTGAGCGCCACCAGCAGGGTGACACCGGCGGCCCCGGTCATTGCCAGAGGCCAGCCCACTCCGGCGGCGGCCAGCGTCAGGGGCCAGGCCCCGAGGAAGTGCCGGCCGGGGACAAGATGGAGCACTCCCATCACCCGGCCCCGCAAGTCTGCCGGGGTGGACAGCTGCGTGATGGTGGTCGTCAAGGGCCACACCCAGCCGATGGCCACCACGCCCACCAGAAGGACGAAAACCCAGGTAACCCAGAACCATCCACTCCAGTCCGACCCCGTCAGGTCATCGAGTGACCCGCTCCAGGCAAACAGCGTCAGCAGAAGGGTGAACGTCACGAGGCAGAACAGCAGCCAGCGGTAGAGCCAGGCCCGGTGCATCAACGTCAGGGTCATACTGCCGATGAGAGCCCCTATGCCCGAACCTAACAACAGCAATCCCACCTCGGACTCGCCGCTATCGAGCTGCTCCTTGGCAAAGGCCGGTATGACCTGGAGGTGCGCCATTCCGAATCCGCCAAAGAAGCAGGTCATCACCAGGACGGTCAGCAGCATGGGGGTATCGCGGATTACCGACAGCCCCTCTCCTATGTTGTTCAGGAGCGTCTGGCCACTCACCTCGGGGCGGGTGAACGTTCCGCGGACCATGGCCAGCAGTAGAACGCTGGCCCCGTAACACGCGGCGTTCACGGCCAGCACCACGCCCATGCCCCACAGGTCTATCAGGACCCCGGCCACGGGCGGGCCGACGATGCGTCCGCCGTGCTGCGCCGCGTTGAACTGGGCCACGGCGTCCAGCAGCCTGCGCTCGCCCACCAGGTCCGCAAGCATCGCCAGCCTGGCAGGCATGTTCAGGGCCTGCAGCACTCCCAGCAGCGCCGCCGACAGGTAGATGTGCCAGAGGACCACGTTGTCGGTGATGGTGAGCACGGCCAGACCGGCAATCATGACTCCCACCAACGTCTGCGTGACCATCAGGAGCAGCTTGCGGTCCATCCGGTCGGCGACGATGCCGCCAGCCAGCAGGAAGGCAATGTTGGGCAGGCCGTACAGGGAAATCGTCAGGCCTAGCTGGGTCTTGTCGTTGGTGACGTCCAGCACGAGCCAGCCCAGTACGAGGAACTGCATACCCTGAGACATCGACTGGGCCAGCGAACCGGCCCAATACCAGCGAAAGGAGTGAAACTGCCATGGCCCCGTGACCCGGTCCCACAGGGAGGGCGTAGCCGAAGAGGGCGGCGTGCCGGCTACCAATTGACGGCGCTCGCTGGCGGCCTGCCATCTCCAGGACGTCGAGTGGTCGGAATCACCGGGATTCTAGTCGGGGATGCCCATGCTGACGCTGCGGTAGCTGCCGTTGATGGCCCTGGTCTGGTGGCCCTGTCCGGTCATGTCCTCAGCCAGCAGGACGTCGCCCGGCTGGAACTGGCGGGTTGAGCCGTCGCCGCAGATGACCTCCATCTGTCCCTCGAGGACGATCAGGTACTGGCGGCGGGTGGGCTGATGCCAATCGCTGAAGCTGTTCTCGGCGGACCGGCGGAAGACCAGGTCCTCGCCGGGCTTAGTGGTGACGCGCAGCACGTCCTCGCTGGGCATTCCCAGTTCCTCGAGGTGAGACTGGCCGTCGTCGCCAGTGTAGATGCGGACCAGCATATGTAACTCCGTAGCTGAAATGACTGAAACAGTTATGTCAAAGACGCCGATTCGATACGTCGACGCAAGTATAATCCATGGCACAAGCAGCGCATGACTCGGAGCGGTGTTTGCAATCGACGCAGATTGCCAACCGTTCACATTTCATTCACTATTTGAACAGCAAATCCCCACGTTCAATTCCGAATTCCCATAGAAGAATCGCCTAGCATAAGGACATCGACATGACGCGACTGCAGGGAAGGACAGCACTGGTGACCGGGGCGGGACGAAACATCGGGCGGGCCATCGCCCTGAAGCTGGCCGGCGAAGAGGCCAACGTGGTGGTCAACGCGCGCTCCAACCAAGATGAGGCCGAAGCTGTGGCCGAGGAGGTGCGCGCCCTGGGCGTGGACGCCCTGGCGGCCCTGGCCGACGTTTCGGACCACGAGCAGGTGACGCGGATGTTCGCCGCCGCGGCCGAGCGGTTCGGGCAGGTGGACGTGCTGATAAGCAACGCCGCCATCCGTCCTCACAAGCCCTTCACGGAGCTGACGCTTGCCGATTGGGAGCGGGTGCGCGGCGTGGTGCTGGACGGCGCGTTCTACTGCGCCCACAGCGCGCTGCCGGCGATGCAGGCCAACGGGTTCGGGCGCATCGTGTTCCTGACCGGCGACGGGGCATGGAACGGCTCGGCGGAGCGCTCCCACGTTTCGGCGGCCAAGATGGGCGTCGTGGGCCTGGCCCGGGGCCTGGCGTCGGAGTTCGCGCCGCACAACATACGGGTGAACGTCGTGTCGCCGGGCCGCATCGACACCAGCCGCGACCTGGCATGGTACCCGGGGCAGAACATGGCGGACACGACGGAAATTCCGCTGGCGAGGCTGGGCCACGTGGACGACATCGCGGCGGCCTGCGTCTTCTTCGCGACGGACGACTGCGGCTTCGTAACCGGGCAGACCCTGCACGTCAACGGGGGCACGGCCTACTTCTAGGCCACGGGCGTCGAGCCCTCTTTGGCGTCGACGGGAGAGATGGGGCATACGAGGGGACAACTGGGCAGGACAGCGGGCATCGCGCTGCTGCTGGCGGCGGGGCTGCTGGCCGTGCTGTTCGTCGCCACGCTGTCGCCGCCGGGGCCCGCGAGCGTGGCCGCTCATCGTTGCGACCCCGCAGCTACTCCGTCTGACCAGCACAAAGATTTTCAGAGTACGCCGGTACAATGCAATAGCGAAGGACATCATCAGACTGATCACCCAAATGTCATCGAAGTTGACGGGGGCCGCGATTGGGAACTAGAACTGAAAGTGTACCCGCCCGGAAGCGAATACCTTGATACGAAAGACCGGATCGAAATCACACTACCGGAGTTCGATCTATCCCATGCCAACTTCAGCGACACTCCCACCGTGATGGAAATTGAGTTAAGCGGAAGTGGGGATTCAGTCGAAGCAGTGCACCCCAGCAGCGTCGATTTTTCTCCACTGGGCGACAAGATTACTCTAACTCTACCGGATGAATTAAGAGACAGAGTGCAAGACCCCGAATATCTAAGAATCACCGTCAAAAAGGGGACTGGCATCCTTACTCCAGAAACACCAATGGGATTCGATGATCCAGATAGAGGCTACAGAATCGGGATCAAGTTCATTCAAGATGGCTCCACCAATGGTCCAGATGCAACAGACGAAAACATTGTAGTAGTGAAGAACCCAATCAGCTCCACTGTACCCAGCGCCACCATTCGCGTCGAGCTGGCTACGAATGCCGAAGTTCGAATACATCCTGGCGATGAAATATTCGTAGACTTCACAGGCCCATCAGCGGATTCCGAATTTGTTATCCCTTCGACAATATCCACCAACAGAATCACGATTACATCAGGAGATGAAAACTTCAGCCCTTCTGACGTTCTCGTTCAAGGGGCAAGGGTTATCCTGACCGTTCCATCCGGTGAGGACGCCGAGGTAGTCGAAGTAGGTGACTACACCATCAGCTTCAGCCAGTTGGCGCGAATCAAGAATCCATTTGCCGCAGGAAACAGGATAATCGCGGTTTCCTCCGTTGATCCTAGCGATGATCTGGACGAAATTACGGCGGTAATAGAAAGAACCACGACGGTAAATCCGTTGAGCGGGACGCGAGGCAGCGAATTCACCCTCGAAGGAAAGGGTTACGCCCAGGGCACTGTCACCGTTTTTGACGGGGAAAACGGCCAGATCGGCCCCGGAGAAATACTGGATTCGGTCAGAACCCTCAGAGGGGCCTTTCGGGTCAAGCTAAAGGCGCGCAGTCGAGACGACGAAGGGAAATACACAGTTTGGACAAGGGACAGCGAAGGAACCACGCGATCAGTCGAATTCACGGTTAGGAACTCGATGTCCTTTGAACCTGCGACCGTAACCATAGGCTCCAATGTAAGAATCACGATCGCAGACTGGGAGCCTGCGGCTGACGGAGAACATAGGGAGGTAGCAGCCGTCCACATAGGAGGGGTGGAAGCCTACATAACTCCTGTCGTGAGACACGACGATTGTTTCGAATACACCGGAGAAAAGGGGCCAGACGAAGATAGGGAGATTTACTTTGAAGTGATTGTGCCGGATGGCGTACCTCCAGGAGAGCAAACAGTTTCTTTGTTCGACCATCAGGACTTGGCTCACTTCCTGATCGATGAGAACGGCAAAGAGGGCGAGCCAATCGACCGAGAAATCTGTGACAACCCGCAGGGCACTGGAAGCGTTGATGTTGTTGCCCATGTAACGCCTGGTACTAGCCCCATAGCAAAGGCGACCGTCGAGATCGAAGGCCGCTCCCTCACTATCTCTCCCACCACAGCGGTGCGGGGGCAGCGGGTGACTGTGTCCGGGTTCGGGTTCGGCCGGGGCGGCGGGGTCCGCATGGTGCAGATTAGAGGGGTGGACGTTCCGGAGGATGTCGACAGGTTCGAGGTTTCCACAACTGGGTTCATTTCGTTAACGGTGACCGTGCCTGTGAACACTCCCGTCGGCGCGAACGAGGTCCGAGTAGTGGGCGACGACAACTCGCTGGGCACCGGTGTGCTGACGGTGCCGGAGCCGGCGGTTACGGTGTCGCCGTCGGAGAGCAGGGCTGGGACGGAAGCGACTGTTACCGGCAGCGGGTTCATCGCCAACACACCGGTGCGGGTGAGCTACGGTGACGGTGGAAGCCTGGGCAGCGGCGACATTCACGTCGCGGCAGGGTTCGCCGACGCCGGGGGCAACGTGTCGCTGCCGTTCAGGGTGCCGCTGTCGGCGGAAATCGGCCGGAGCTACCAGGTCACGGTTCAGGCGGAAGTCGGCTCGACAATAGCCTCGGCGTCGGCGACTCACTCACCCGCCCTGAGTACCATCAGCACGTCCCCTGCCGAGGTGTCTGTCGGGGACCTGCTCACTATCCGGGGACAGGACCTACCGCCTTTTGCCATCGTCCGGCCCATCGAGATCGACGGGCGGAACGTCACGCCCTTCCCGGCGCCGACCACCGACGAGACCGGGGCGTTCGAGGTCGAGGCACGCGTGCCTGGGATACCGCTTGGCGACCAGCCGCTGCGGGTGGAGGTATCGGGCGTGGTGCTCACCCACACCATCAGCATCGTGCCGCTGCCGTTGAGCGGGCCTCCGGAGCGGGTGTTCCGGGACCTGGTAAGCTCGGGGGTGCTGGTGGCGGTGTGGCGCTACGACAACGCCACGCAGGACTGGGACCTGTACGACCCGGCCGTTCCCGAGGAGCTGTCGGAGCTGAACGACCTGACCCACGTGCAGTCAGGCGACATCGTGTGGCTGGAGACCACGGCCACCGAGGAATTCCAGGGCGACCTGCTAAACGCCGGGTGGAGCCTGATTAGCCTGAAGTAACGCGAAGGGAGTGCCGGAACGACGGGGTCCAGCCCAGGGCGGACCCTGGCGATACGGGCTGACCCTTTATTGGGCAAGCCTTGTGGATTCTTGGAAGCCCATCGTTTCGTGGCTGTTGGCGTTCTAGTCGCGGAAGCGGAACTCCTTCAGGTCGGGCGAGACGTGGACCTTCGCCTCGGTCAGCTCCTGTATTTCCTCGGGGTTCCAGCCGGGGGCGTGCTCCGCCAGCTCGAAGCCCTCGGGCGTGATGGCGAACAGGCCCAGGTCGGTTACCAGCATCTTGACCACCCCGGGCGCGGTGATGGGCAGCTGGCAGCGCTTGAGCAGGCGCGGCTCGCCCTCGCGAGTGGTGTGCTCCATGGCGATGAAGACGCGCTGGGCGCAAGCGGCCAGATCCATGGCGCCGCCGATGCCGCCGCCCTTGCGGTTGGGGATGCGCCAGTTGGCGAAGTCGCCATTCTCCGCCACCTCATAAGCGCCCATCACGGTGACGTCGATCATGCCGCCGCGGATCATCATGAACGAGTCGGCGTGGTGAACGATCGCCATGCCGTCAAGGGGCGTGACGTGCTGTCCGCCGGCGTTGACCAAGTGCCGGTCCTCGTGGCCTTCGGTGGCAAGGGGGCCGTAGCCCACAACGCCGTTCTCGGAGTGGTTGATGATCTCTCTCGAGGTGTCCACGTAGTTGGAGCAGAGGGTGGGCATTCCCACGCCCAAGTTGACGATCCAGCCGTCCTGGAACTCCATCGCCAGCCGGTCGCACATCTGCTGGCGGGTCAGCTTGGTCTTTTCGGCGGTCATTTTCTTTGCTCCTCAGTGATGCGCTGGGTGCGCCCTCACCCTGACCCTCTCCCGGTGGGAGAGAGAACTGTGTGTCTGTTAGAGGCCGGGCTTTGCGCCGGACCAGATGCCGTCGTCGGGAATCTTCACGATGCGGTCGACGTAGATGCCGGAGACGTGGACGTGGTCGGGATCGATCTCGCCTATCTCAACGACGTCGTTCTCGACCTCGACGATGGTGGTCTTGGCAGCCATGGCCATGATGGGGTTGAAGTTGCGCTGGGAGAGGCGGAACTGCAGGTTGCCGAACTTGTCGGCCTTCCAGGCGCGCACCAGGGCATAGTCGGCGTTGAGGGGGTACTCCAGCACGTAGGTGCGGCCGTTGATCTCGCGGTGCTCCTTGCCCTCGGCCAGCTCGGTGCCGACGGAAGTGGGAGTGTAGAAGCCCCCGATGCCGGCGGCGGCGATGCGGATGCGCTCTGCGAGGGTGCCCTGCGGCACCAGTTCCGCGTCGACCAGTCCCTCGTTGTACATGCGGACGAAAGGCGTGACCATCGACGGGTGCGTCGGCGCGGTGAAGGCGCAGACCACTTTCTTGACCTGCCCTGCCTCGACAAGAGTGCCCACGTCGACCAGTTCATCGAGGGTGCCGGCGTTGTTGGAGATGCAGGTGAGCTCAGTGGCGCCCTGGCGGTTGACGGCGGCCAGCAGGTTGCGGGGGACGCCGACGCCGGAGAAGCCGGGGCACATGACGGTGGAGCCGTCGGGCATGTCTGCCACCGCCTCGTCCATGGTGGCGTACACCTTGTTCTTCATTCGTGTGTACCTTCGGTCGGAAGTTGGGCCGACGGCGATGCGCCGTCGGAGAGTTGCGTCAAATACTAGCGCACGGCGAGGCGTCGCGCCACCGTGTCAGAGAACGGGATGCGTCGGGTAAGAACGAACCCAGGGCAATCGCGTTTTATTTCTGGGCACACAAATTGGGCCGGAATAGAGGTGGCGGTGAAATTGACAGTGCTTGCTTGGGTTCTGGGAACTGGGTTCTGGGTGCGACGGTAGACGGGGGTTTGGATTCCCGCCTACGCGGGAAAGACGGGCCCCAAGGCCTCCGGCGTTTAAAACGCGATTGCCCTGCTTTGTACCCCTGTCAAAGCGCATTTTATCACGGGCTGGGAGCCGAACAACGCTTCCCCAGTAACGCCCGAGGGTTCCAAATCAGGTGGTCCGGCCAGTCTGGCGTACCTTGCATTGTGACTTTCGCCGTTACCCGAAACATCTCCCTCGGGGAGTGAGGAAGAAGCCAAAATCCCACGCTTTGGACGGGAAGCAGGTCGCGCCTTGGATCTCCCCAGCCGAGGGTCCTCTCGTAGACGTGTAACATCGTGTAACATTTTGTAACTTGGGCGGAAATTCAGGCATGTTTTCGGAGCTAGTCGTCAGGCAACGGGGGCGGTGATATTTCCGTATTCATTAGCACATTTATACTACATTGCACCCATTGGCGGCAACCGGGGAATGTCATCAAATGGGGTTCCGATGCGGGTTGATAATGATGGGGAAATCGTTGCGGCAAGGGGGAAGGTCGCACGGCTCTGTGAGCCCACGTGGTGCGGGCCAGCCGATTCGGAACCCTGCCTGTAACGCCGCGCCACTTGACAACAGGAAGGGTTGGGCCAAAAATCCAAGCAGCAATCGATCGCGACAGGAGACTTGAATATGGTCGCAACCAATCATCGAACCTACACCTACGTCGGAATGGGCGGCGAGGGCGACTTCATCGGGGAGGGCGGCATCTTCCGCCAGGCCGACGGCCAGGACGGCTGGGACGACATCTCAAACGGCCTACCCGGCAACCCGCAGGTGCGGGCCCTGCTGCTGAAGCCCGACAACTCCTCGGTGGTGTTCGCTGGCACTCAGGACGGCGTCTACCGGAGTTCCGACCGCGGAGACACCTGGCAGCGCGTGCCGGATCCCGCCCAAGGCCGCGAGGTGTGGTCGCTGGCGGCGCACCCCTCCGACCCCAACACCATCTTCGCCGGCTACGAGCCTTGCGCCATCGCCCGCTCGCAGGACGGCGGCGACACCTGGCAGGACATGGACACCAGCGGGGTCGTCTTCCCCCACATCACCACCTACATGCCGCCGCTGGGAAAGCGGGTCATCGGCATCTCGGTGGACCCGGTGGACTCGAACAACATGTACGCGGCCATCGAGGTGGGCGGCCTGCTGGCGAGCCACGACGGCGGGCAGACCTGGTCGCAGCTGATGGACGGTCCCTACCTCCGCAACAACACCCTGGACCTTCACGAAGTCGTGGTGAGCGCGGCGGACCATGACACCGTCCAGATTGCCACCCAGATAGCCATGTTCCGGGGGCGCAACAACGGGAAACGCTGGGAGCACGTGCAGGTGGACGACATGTTCCCCGGCGGCTCCTACTGCCGCGACCTGGCGGTGGCGCCGGACGACCCGAACACCATCTACCTGGCTTCCGGGGCCGGCGGTGGCGCCGCCCCTCCGGACACGGTGCCTGAAGGCGCGCTGTTCCGCAGCCGCGACGTGGGCCAGACCTGGGAGCGCCTGAACCTGGGCGACGTGCCGCCGGGAAGGATGATGCAGGTGGCCATCGACGCCGCCGCGCCGTCCCGCATCAGCTGCGCCTCTTACTCCGGCGAGGTGTACAGCAGCAACGACGGCGGCGAGACCTGGACGAAGACCATGCTTCCCGTGGAGTCGACTCGCTCCCTCCACATCTACCCGATGGTCTGCGGATAAACGTCTGGCATAGTAAGCAACGCGGGCTGCGGATGTACGCCGCAGCCCGCCTTCGCGTCGGGCCCGTGCGATCAGCACCGGGGATCCTGTCGCATCGCTACTCAATGGCCGATACTCAATATTAGTCTCACCCGGAGGACCGGTTTGGCGACCTCTGCACTAACCCGAGCTACATATCGCGTAACACAGGAAACACTGGCCGAAATGGTGCTGGACAAGGGCCAGTTTCCGGCCGACTTCCAAGCGCACCAGGTTGTGCGCGAGGGGGAACTGGACAACGAGACGCTGGCCCGCAACGGGTTCGCCGGCAGCACTGCCGAGCGGTTCTTGGGGGCAGGGCGGGTGACCGGCAACATGCGTGAGCTGGGCCCGACGTCGGAGATGGGGATGGCCGACGGCTTCGACTTCATGGCCGCGTCGGTGGTGCACCTGTTCGACACCCCCGAGTCGGTCAGTAGCTGGATGCACGACATCTTCCTCAAGGACTTCGAGGACCACGTGGGCGACAGCGTGGGCCAGGGGCATCAGCTGGTGTCGACCGACCGCGTCGAGACCAGCGGGTTCTTCGACGAATCGGTGGCCCTGCACGTGCTCCAGGGAGGGCCGTCGGGGCTCATCTCGTCGACGGTCGTGGACTTCCGTTTGGGCCGTCTGCTGGGCGTGGCGTTCATCGGCACGGTGGGCAACCACCAGCGCCCGGAGCTGACGATGGAGATCGGGCATGCCCTAGAGAAGCGCATAGCCTCAGTGGTGCTGGGGGTGTAGGGGAAAGAAGAATTCCGGTCATGAACCTTGACCTGGATCCTACAACCGCCACCGGTTACACGAGCAATACTCAAATAGCTCGACTAGTAACCGAAGCGTGGGCCGCCGAAAACCTCTACTGCCTAGCTTGCGCATCGGAGAACCTCGCCCGAGAACTTCCAAACTCTCCGGTCCGGGACTTTACCTGTTCGTCCTGTTTGGCAACCTATCAGCTTAAAAGCAAGAACGGGAAGCACGGAAGTATCGTCTCCAACTCGGCCTACAGCAAAAAGATTGCTGCCATTGACCGGGGCGAAGTTCCCCACTATGCATTCCTCGACTACAGCAGGGCCCGTTGGAAGGTAACGGGCCTTTTTGTTGTGCCGGGACATTTGATTGGCCGAAGCGTGATCGAGAAAAGAAAGCCCTTGGGGCCGCAGGCAAGAAGGGCGGGTTGGGTCGGTTCGAATATCCTGCTTGGTGAGATACCAACGGAGGGTCGGATTCAGCTCATATCCGCAGACGAAGTGGTCGACCCTTCCGCGGTCAGAGAAAGTTGGAAGAAAGTGGCCTTCCTGGCTACGGATGCCAGGGCCTCGCAAGGCTGGGGGGCAGACATATTGGTTTGCGTCCGTATTCTGGAGACGGAGAAGCAAAGTCCCAACTTCACCCTTCGAGAATTCTACGGGCGGTTCGCTGAAAGGCTGTCACAACTGCACCCAGAGAACTTCCACGTAAAACCGAAAATCCGTCAGCAACTGCAAGTTCTCAGGGATGGGAATGTGCTCGCCTTTTTGGGCAAGGGGCGTTACCAGATAATTGGGTAAATCCTACATCCCCTCATCGGCAACTTAGTCGATTGGTTGACTTCCATTCTTGATTGATCAAAGATCCCGATCTCAAAATTAAATCGGAAAATAGGAAGTCGGACGCATGGGCAGCTCAAAGAATGAAGAGGGGCCGAAGTACGCCTGTCGCAGTTGCGGTTGCCACGAAGTTCGAGGGGACTTCGACACCTATCAAGTCTACCTCGCAGTGGGGACCAAGCTTATACATCTTCGCTCAGAATTCACTGACCCGGCAGTACTCGAGCTTTACTGCAATAGGTGCCAAGAGCAGATAGAAATCGAGGATATATCGGAAATCACTATTGAGTAGTCGAGCTTCTCCCAATCGGTAAGCATCATGAGGTGAGCTTCCGAGTGTGGATCCGCCTCGTATTCAATGTTTTCTGACCAAACTGGCTGATACGGCCGGCCCCGCCTACCCCTCGCGTACCAGGCGGGCGGCTTCGTCGCCTGCCTGCGACGTGGAGGCGGTGCCGCCCAGGTCGGCGGTGAGGACGCGGCGCTCTTCGAGGCAGCGGGCAACGGCGGCGTCCACGCGGGCGGCGGCTTCGGCCTCGCCCAGGTGGTCGAGCATCATCGCCACGGCTGATATGGTGGCGATGGGATTGGCGATGCCCTGGCCCATTATGTCGAAGGCCGCGCCGTGCACCGGCTCGAACAGCGACGGGTACACCTTGTCTGGGTTGATGTTGGCACTGGGGGCCAGGCCCATGCTGCCGGTCACCACGGCCGCGATGTCGGACAGGATGTCGGCGAACAGGTTGGAAGCCACCACCACGTCGAAATCCTCGGGCCAGCGCACGAAGTCCATGCAGGCCCGGTCCACCAGCAGCGACTCGGTCTCCACCTGCGGGTAGTCGGCGGCGACGTCCTCGAAGACCTCGTCCCAGAAGACCATGCCGAAGGACTGGGCGTTGGACTTGGTGACCGACGTCACCTTGTTGCGCTTGTTGCGTCGGACGCAGTGTTCGAAGGCGGCCCGGATGATGCGCTCGGTGCCGCGCCGGGTGAAGACGTTGCTCTGGATCACAGTCTCGTGAGGCGTGCCGGTGTTGAGCCTTCCACCCACCGGGGCGTACTCGCCCTCGGTGTTCTCGCGGAAGATGACCATGTCTATGTCGCCGGCCTGCTTCCCGGAGACCGGAGAAGTCACGCCGGGGTAGAGGTAGGCGGGCCGGACGCAGATGCCCTGGTCGAAGCCGCGGCGCATGGGCAACAACAGGCCGTGCAGAGTTATGTGGTCAGGGATGTTGAGATCGCCGACGGCGCCGAACAGTATGGCGTCGAAACCGGAGAGCTGTTCCAGCCCGTCCTCCGGCATCAGGCGGCCGGTCTCACGGTAGTAGTCGCTGCCCCACGGAAACTCGGTGAAGCGAAAAGCGGGGCCGCCTGCCGAGGACAGGGCCTCCAGCACCTTGCGTCCCTCGGCGATCACCTCGGGCCCCACGCCGTCGCCGCCAATAACTGCCAGGTTGTATTCGGCCATCGTTCCCCTTCCTCGGACTAGCTTTGACTTGTGTCGACGGTCAGGACGCCGCCGCTCATGACCCTGAAGTGATAGACCGTCTCGGCGTCTGGGAAGGCCTGCCGGGCCTTCAGGTAGGTTGACTTCCCGCGCCGCTCGGTGGCGTCGAGCAGCACGCCCGTCACTCCCTCGTTCTGGCCTCCGTTGACGCCGACTGCGCCGACCTCGCGGGCGAATTCCGCGACCTCCGGCAACCGGGGGCGAGCGGAGACACGGCCGGCGGCCTCGGACGCGATGGTCGCCGCCTGGCCGACCAGTGCTGGGCTCTTTTCCGCAACGCCCCGGCGGATCATGCTCAACGCCTCTTCGGTCAGGGCGTCCACCAATCGCCATTGCTGGGAATTTCCTTCAAGATCGGAACGGGACGAGCCGCCGAAGTCCAGCGCGACAATCTCCATGGGCGGGGGCGGACCGATGCTCTGCCTCACCGTGCCGGCCCGATGGTCGAACAGCGCGAGGCCGGGCATCATCACGCCGCCGGTGGGTTCGACTGACAGGGCTATCTGGGCGATGTCGTAGGGGGCAAGCTCCACTCCCACGGCCAGGGCGGTGGCGACGATGGCGGCGGACAGGTCGGCGCTGCTGCTGCCGAGACCTCTGCTCCTGGGTATAGGGCTGTTGATGCGCACGTCGGCGCGCACCTTGGCCCGACGCAGGTGCATGAGCGTGCGGCGAACCGCTGCCACGGTTTTCTCGCAGCCTTCGGGGGCGCTCACCTGAGGGGAGCCGGGACGCAACTCCACCCGCACTCGGGAAAAGAAGTCCACCGGAAGGGCAACTGAGAACGGCATATCGCCCAGCACGCCCTGGACCAGGACACCGCAGACGCCCGGCGCCCTCGCTGTAGCGGAACCGATGATGCCCTCGTTTCCTGCCGGAGCCTCTTCGTTACTGGGTTCTTCTCGGGCGTTCAAGGCGTCATTCTCCGGGCACAGCGGGACGCGCAGCGCCAACGCTGTTTGCAAAGTGCCTGTCCGGGTTCGCAAGATGGGAGCCGTCGTTGAACAGGCGCAGCACGGCGTTGTCGTGGTAAGTGTCGACTATGGTCAGGGTGCAGTTTCCGAATACGAAGCGCCAGTTGGCGTCCATCGACATCCCCAGCAGGGCCATCATGGCGGCTCGCAGGGAGCCGCCGTGGCCCACCACCAGCACGTTCTCGTCCAGGTGGCGTTCCTTGATTTCGCTGATGACGGCGGTCATGCGGGTGCTGACCTCGCGGGTCGACTCTCCGCCGGCCGGCGCGTAGTCGAGGTCTTTGGCGATGTAGCCGGGGTACTCGGAGGGGTAGCGGGACCTCAACTGTGGCTCGGTCAGGCCCTCGAAGGCGCCCTTATGGTACTCGCGCAGTCGAGGCGTGGGGTACAGGGGAACATCGCGCCCTTCCAGCACCGCGGCGGCGGTCTCGGCGGCGCGGCTGAGGTCGCTGGCATACGCGGCGTCGAGGGATACGTCTCTCAGTCGACCTGCCAGAGAGCGGGCTTGCTCCTGGCCGCGTTCGGACAGGGCCACGTCCGTATGGCCCTGGATGCGCCCTTCCCGGTTCCAGGCGGTCTCACCGTGTCGCGCTATGTAAAGCTTGCCCATCGCTTCCTGTTTCAACCGGAGTATTGCTTGAGAATTCGCGGATATTTTAACACGCAGACCGGCAATTAACGCCGCCCGAAGGACAGATGCCCAGCACGCCGCGGGGAGCCCCGGCCGACCAACGCGGGACCACGATAACCGGCAAGCAGGGGCCGCCTCAATATGGAAACGGCTTTTGCCAGAATTTGTTCCTACATTATATTGACACGGTAAGGCTGCTTGCCTACAATATTTGGACATTGCGGAGTGTTATGTTACCTGCCCCGCAGGTAAAGAGGTGATGTTATGCCTCCACGGAGGTCAAAAGCCCAGAACACGGAGTCAAATATGCCTGTGCTGACCGCCTACTGCACCAAGCTGCGCAAAAAGGTGGAGATGGACCAGATTGAACTGGTTACGATGAAAAACGGCCGCCCCGCAGCAAAGGGCGTAGCCAAGGAAGATCCAACCCTCTCGGTATTCCGCATCCTCAGCAAAGCGGAAGCTGAAGAGTTGGCCAAGGCTCTTTCCTAGGCGGCAACATCAGGAGCAACAGGACTGCGAATTCCGACAGGTGGTCGCGGGTTTGAAACGAACACGGCGCTGCCCAGGCAGGAGAGCCAGGGCGCTTCGTTCATCAAAGGGCGGTTCACCTGACCCGCGTTTGACCGGCGAATTCAGACCGCCAGACGGGTTTCAGTCAGATACCAATAATTCTTCTAGCAACGGCCGGAGGTCCCTCCCCTCCGGCCGTTGTGTATGTCGGCCCACGTTGCCAGGCCCCGTCTGGGCGGCTGCTCGCAGCCGACGCCAGGCACCGGTACGCTATCCGGCAGACTTCACCTCGGCGGTCTTCACCTCTCGGAATGCGCGGGTCTGCCAATTGCGAACGGCCGGTGAATCTGGAGGATCTTGCTTGACCTAGGGGTTACTCTGTGATTGAATACCGCCCGCAGGAAGTCCGGCATCCCAGACGGGAATGACGGGTTTCGTCTGGCAACTAGCCTGAATTAGCCTAAAATGCCGAACTTAAACGGTTGAATTACCCAACCAGTGTTAGTAAGATGTTGCGGACGCTTTGCAGCCTTGCCGTGCGGCCCAATGAGGTCGCGTTAGAAAGGGCGGAATGCAAGGCTGTGGGCAACAAGCCCAAGGCTGGTAAAGAGGGTTCCGGCTAACATGGAGAACACATCTTTTTTGGAGCCACGTCGATGAGTTTAATTCAACGCAATGCTGTCCCGCTGTTCATTTTGCTGGCGGTTATCGCCGTTGGGGTCGGGGCGCTCATATCTTCCCGCAGCCCCATCGCCTTCGGTGAAGAGCCGGTAGGGTGTAACGTCTCCACGGTCGGTATCTCCGTCCTGACCACCGACGCATCCGGTTCCACCGTGTTCGACACCTACCACGGAGCCGTCCTCAACTACCGGGTCATTCTGTCCATCCCAGAGTTGCCAATTGGCGACGTCGCCTGTAACTACGGTGACGGCATCCTGACGATGACCCTGCCGAACGGCGAGGATATTGAGGTTGCGGGTGGCGACTCCGGTGAATCCATATCCACCATCCAGGTTGGTACCCCCTACGTGGCTCCCGCTGTCGAGTATGTGGTCGATCAGAGCGACGCCTCCAACATGGAGCTCTCCGCCAAGGCCAGCTACACCGGCGGGGTGTCCCACAGCGTCCCCGAGGGTGAAGAGGCTCCCGAGGCTGGGGCCGCCGTCTCCAGCACGACGCGGATTGCCCCACCAGGCATCGAGCTGATCATGACCCCCGAAAACCAGCTTGTTTACCTGGGCCAGCCGGCCACCTTTGAAATCACCGTCAACAACACAGGCGGCTTCGCTCTGTCCAACGTGGTAGTTTCCGACCGGAGCGCCGTGGACTGCGAAACGGTATTCGCCACGATGGCGGTCGGCGCATCCGAGACCTACACCTGTACCCTGATCCCCGGGAACAACATCATCAATGAAGCGACGGCCATCGGTCAGGTGGTCGGCGGAGTGCCCGAGGACTTGGCCCAGGTCGAGGCCACCGACACTGCCGACGTTACGGTCGAGACTGTTCTGATCGGCATCGACATTGAACCCGAGGTACAACGCGTCCGTATCGGGAACATGGCCACCTTCACGGTTGAAGTTACAATCCCAGGCACCACCTCTCTGAACAACGTGGTGGTCAGCGTTCCGGCGGTGCCCAACTGCGACAACCTGCTCGGCACCATGGAAGCCGGCGCAGTCGTCTCCTACTCCTGCCAGGCACTGTTGGAGCAGGGCACCACCGACGTTGTGGCCACCGTGTCCGGTGAGGTCGCCAACCTGGCCAAGCTTACCGACTCCGACGAGGTAGTTGTCGAAGTTTTCGCGCTGGACCTGTACATCTCCATCGATCCGGAAGAGCAGACCATCCGCGAGGGTAACACTGCCAGCTTCACGGTTACCATCGGCAACGCTGGAGACGCTGTGCTGACGGCCGTGGACGTCTCCAACATCACGGTCCCGGAGTGCAACAACTCCTTCAGTCAGCTGGATCCCGGTGCCGAAGAGACCTACGACTGCATCAGCGGCGCCATGCTGACCGACCTGACAACCACCGCGGTGGTATCCGCCACTGCCGCCGACGGGCAACCGGTGGAGGCAATGGACTCGGCCAACGTGATAATCCTGCGCCCCAGCACGGCAATCGGGCTCAGTGAGCTCAATACCATGGTACTGCGGCTGGTCGTCCAGGTTCTCACGGTAACCGAGACCAACGATGGCGACTCCCCACTGACCGACGTGTACGTCGAAGTGGAGCCCACCGGTATCATCCTCGACCGCGATTCCATGGAGTACGTCGGCGGCGACTACGCCAACGAAGACGGCGAATTCGGGATAATGGAAGTTGGCGAGACCTGGGAGTGGCGTGTGGTAACCGTGGCAGTGGCCGGCAACGGAGTGTTCCTTGCCGAAGATGCCCTGGGCATCGAGTTCACCGCCATCGGGCACGGCATCGACATCCTGGGTGGCGACGTAACCTTCCCCGGCGACGCGGAAGAGCGCGGAGTCCTGGAAGTACCGATCGTAACCCGCTAACCGGCGACCGCTTCGGCGGAAGCTAAAGCAGGGCACCAACGAAGGCCGGAGGATCAAAACTCCGGCCTTCACAATTTGCAGCGTCCGGCGAATATTCGGGCATCAATCCAGGGCAATTGCGTTTTACTTCTGGGCACACAAATTGGGCCGGAATAGAGGTGGCGGTGAAATTGACAGTGCTTCCCTGGGTTCTGGGTGCGACGGTAGACGGGGGTTTGGGATTCCCGCCTGCGCGGGAATGACGGGTCACAAGGCCTCCAGCGTTTAAAACGCGATTGCCCTGGGCATCAATCGACTCCGCTGGCAGCGCCAATGGCTTGCTGGTATCATTTGGCAAAAATACCACTGGCAAAAATACCGCCGGCGCACCCGACGCCGGGAGGGCGACATGGCAGATACCGAACCGATCGTATTCCTCAACGGGTCGATTGTTCCCGAATCGCAGGCTGGCATACCCATTCGAGACAGGGGCTTCATCTACGGCGACGCCGTATTTGACGCGGCGCGTACGTTCAACGGCGTTCCCTTCAAGCTGACGGAACACGTCAAGCGCCTCTATGACTCCCTTCGCTACGTGCGAATCGACCCGGGCATCGGCATGAAAGAGATGGAAGAATGGTCGCGAAGGGTGGTCGAGCACAACTACCCGATCCTGCCTCCCGGTCAGGACATGTGGGTGATGCAGCGAGTCACCCGCGGCGTCGAAGGAGGGCCTGGTGAAGCTTCGCCGACGGTGCTCATTGAAACTCACGCCATCCCCTTCGTCTCGAGGGCTCCGCTGTACCGAGACGGCGCAAGGGTCACCACGCCCTCGGTGCCACGCGTACCGCCTCGCTTCATGAGTCCAAGGGCAAAGACCCACAACTACCTGAACCTGGTGCTGGGCGACCTGGAAGCGCAGGGAACCGACCCGGGCTCATGGGCCGTGCTGCTGGACGAAGCGGGCAACCTGACGGAAGGTCGCGGGTCCAACATATTCCTGGTGAAGGACGGCACTGTCGCCACGCCCAGGGGACAGTACGTTCTGGAGGGAATCACCCGTCGCACGGTGCTGGACCTGGCTGACGGATTGGGACTGGAAACGGCGGAATGCGACCTCGACCTCTTCGATGCCTACACTGCTGATGAAGCGTTCCTGACCTCGACCAGCCTGTGCATCTGTCCCGTGTCCTCGGTCAACGGGGCGGTCATCGGGGGCGGGAATTCGCCGGGCCCGGTTACCCGCCGGCTGATGCAGTCTTTCAGCGACCTGGCGGGCATGGACTTCGAGGAGCAGTATCTGGCGCACCTCCGGGAGTGAACCCGGAGTAGAGGGCGACTGCGCCCCTGAAGGCTCTTGCCACTCTCAATCATTCTCCAACTCTTCACCGTAAGGGGGAACTATGGCGGACTTGCAACCCGGAATCGTGGAATCGGGCTCGGAGGCCCAGCAGCTTGCCACCGGCTTCGGGTTCACCGAAGGGCCGTTGTGGAACCCAGACGGATACTGGCTGTTCGTCGACATTCGCGCCTCCCTGGTGCACCGGATGGCGCCCGACGGGCAGCATTCGGTCTTCCGAGACAATAGCGGCGGCTCCAACGGCCTCACCTTCGACATCGCTGGCAACCTGGTCCTGTGCGAGGGCGACAACCGCCAGCTCGGGCGCCGCAACGCCAACGGTTCCTATTCGGCCATCGCAACCCACGTCGACGGCAAACGCATCAACCGCCCCAACGACGTGGTGGGCCGCTCAGACGGTTCGCTGTACTTCACTGACCCCAACGGACGGCTTACCGCCGAGGAGCGGGAGCTGGACTTCAGCGGAGTTCACCGCGTCTCAATGACCGGCAGCCATACCGTGGCGACCCGGGACACCGAGTACCCCAACGGCCTCGCCTTCTCTCCCGACGAGAGCATCCTGTACGTGGCCATCACCCGGCGGGACGACGGCTGCATCGGTGAGAAGGAGCGAGGCGAGGTCTGCGAGCACCAGTTCATCCGAGCCTTCGACGTGTCCGCCGACGGCTCGTTGAGCAACAACCGCGTCTTCGCCACCATGTACTCGGCCGACGACGGCGTCCCTGACGGCATGAAGGTCGACGTCGAGGGCAGGGTGTACTGTACTGGGCCTGGCGGCTGCTGGGTGTTCGACGCGGCGGGCAACGGCCTGGGCGTCATCCGCCTGCCGGAAATTCCGGCGAACTGCGCCTGGGGCGGAGACGACAATCGCACCTTGCTCTTCACCGCCCGCACCTCGGTGTACTCGCTGCGGATGACAACCCCGGGAACGACGGCTCCCACGGAGATAAAGGCGTGATAGGCCCGTCTATCCGGAACTGATAGTAACCTTTTTGCCCTCTCCCTCACGAGAGAGGGCCACTTTGTTGCGACATTCTTTTTGAATGGTCCGAAGCTTTAACCGTGAGACGCGTGAATGAAGGAATTCGATGCCATCGTCATCGGCGTGGGCGGCATGGGAAGCGCCGCGCTGTACCACCTTGCCAGCAGGGGCTGGCGGGCCCTGGGACTGGAGCAATTCGACGTGCCCCACGAGATGGGATCATCCCACGGTTATTCGCGGATGATCCGCTACACGCTGCAGGAGCACCCCTCCTACGTGCCGCTGGTGCGCCGTGCCTACGAGCTGTGGCACCAGTTGGAGAACGCCTCGAGGGAGAAGCTGCTGGTAACCACCGGCTCCATCCGCGCCGGATACGCCGAGGACGTTTACTTCCAGGGCGCCATCGCCGCCTGCGAGGAGCACCACATCCCCTACGAAGTCCTGACGGGCACCGAGACAAGCCGTAGGTTCCCCGGCTACAACTTCGATCACGACATATCCGCCGTCTACCAGGCCGACGGCGGCTTCCTGCTGCCGGAGCGCTGCATCGTGAACCACGTCAACGCCGCTCTGGAGGCGGGCGCCGAGGTCCACGGGCGCGAGCGTGTCCTGGACTGGGAGCCGTCCGGGGAGGGCGTCGTCGTGCGCACCGACCGGGGCAGCTACCGAGCTGCCCGGCTGGTGGTCTCGGCCGGGGCGTGGGCCGCCAAGATCGCCCCCACCCTGGCCCGATACGCCGTGGCGGAGCGGCAGGTGCTGGGATGGTTCCAGCCGGAGAGACCGGACCTGTTCCGGGCGGACACATTCCCGGTGTTCGGACTCTACGTGGAAGATGGGAGATTCTACGGGTTCCCGGTGTACGGGGTGCCCGGTTTCAAGGTGGGCCGGTCGCACCACCTGCATCAGACCGTTGACCCCGACAACCTCGACCGGGATATCCACGACGAGGACGAGGCGATACTGCGAAACTTCGTGGAGCGCTATTTCCCTGCCGCGGCCGGGCCAGCCCTCTCGCTCAAGACCTGCATGTTCACCAACTCGCCCGACGGCCACTTCATCATCGACCTGCACCCCGACTACCCGCAGGTGTCCCTCGCTTCGGGGTTCTCCGGCCACGGGTTCAAGTTCGCCAGCGTCATCGGCGAGGTGATGGCAGACCTGGCAATGTTCGGCGAGACGTCTCATGACCTGTCGCTGTTCCGCCTCGACCGCTTCGAACAGGAGTGACGGCTGGCGGGAAAGCCGATACTGCCGCTCAACTCCACCTATCCTGCCTGAAGCGAAACTGGACTCGATAAGGCCTGGCCGGCCGTGGAATCAAGCGGCGGCATCGCGGATTTTCGCGCCTCTTTGTTCCCTGTGTTAGACTGATTTGGCCATTCTTACCAGGGTGGGAGCACGATGGACTTTCTTTCCGTTGACCACCAGCCCGAGGGCAAGCTGAGCACGTTGCTGATAGCGTTCAGCGGATGGGCAGACGCCGCAGAGGGCGCGACCAGCGCAGTCAAGTTCCTCAAGCGGAAGCTGAAGGCGAGGAAGTTTGCAGAGTTCGACCCGGAAGAGTTCTACGACTTCACCCAGACCAGGCCCACAACCACCCGGACCCGAGACGGAAAGCGGCACATCCACTGGCCCGCCAACGAGTTCTTTCACCTCGACGTTCCCGAAACCGGCAACGGCATCATGGTCTTCACCGGAGTCGAGCCCAACCTGCGCTGGAGAACCTACTCCCAGGGCGTCGCCACGCTGGCGAAGGAGCAGGGAGTGGAGACGGTGATCCACGTCGGGGCCCTGCTGGACGCGGTGCCCCACACCCGTCCGGTCAAGCTTAGTGGAACCGCCACCCGACCTGACCTGTCTGAGTTCCTTGAGGGACGGGAGATTCGCTCCTCAAACTACCAGGGGCCCACTGGCATCAGCTCCTCGGTAATGGACGCCTGCGTCAAGCAGGGACTCGGCTACTCGTCGATCTGGGGGCACACGCCCCACTACCTTCAGGCCGCGCCCAACTACCGGGTGGCCTATTCGCTGCTGCAACCTCTCACCCGCCTGTTGCGCCTGCCGCTGGAACTGGAGGAGTTGCGGGGCGCCGCCGCCAAGTTCGATGAGGAAGTTGCCCGCGCCATCCAGGCCGACGAGCAGATCGGCTCCTACGTGGCCAAGCTGGAAGGGCAGTACGACGAAAGCGCCGCCGCCAACAACCCGCTGGACCCGGAAGAACTGTTGCAGGACGTCGAGAGATTCCTTCGGGGTGAGCGCTGATCAGGCTGGGAAAACTCGATTTGGCAATTTTGGGGAGGTACCGCGATTTCGGGAACCTCTGATTTGGCACCTACTTTGCCTGAAAGTTCCGTGCTATTCGTCTAGGTTTACGTATTTCGTCCGCCCTCAAATAAGCGGCATCGCGGAGTGTCATCGCGCCGCTCCACTTGACAAAATTCTGAGAAATCAATATAAGTTTCCCGTTTAGGTCACACTCCCGGCGGCTGGCCCAATCCCGTTGGGGGTGTAATTGTGTGTATCCAGAAAGGAGCAGAAGTGATAAACCCAAGAACTGTTTTTTCGAAACTATGGCTTCCAGTCATATTGGCGCTTTCGCTGGCGTTGATAGTGGCCTGTGGTTCTGCAGAAGAGCCGGAGGCCACGCAGTCGCCGGCCGCCACGACTGCGCCAGCGGCTACGACGGCGCCAGCCGCCACTACGGCGGCGGCTGCTACGACAGCACCAGCTGCTACGACAGCAGCAGCACCGGCGGCAACCACGGCACCGGGGGCAACTGCGCAGACCGCAGCCACCGCAGTGCCTCCTACCTCGACGCCGAGGCCCGCGCCGACCCGGGCGGCGGCGGTGTCCCATGAGCCGCAGGGCGTAATGAACTACTCGGTGAAGGAGACCGGCGTGTTCGAGGGGCATCCGCGTTTCATGTCCAGCCCCCGAGTACAGTACTCCGCCGTGAGTTTCGGCGAGTCAATGGTCGCCATCCAGCCCGATCTCTCGCCTGGGCCCTTGCTGGCCGCTGAGTGGGACATCTCCGACGACGGGCAGTTCTGGACTTTCAGGGTCCGGGATGACGTGGAGTTTCATCACCAGTGCGGCGAGTCCAGCGACCAGAGCTGCGGCACACTGAACATCTACAACATTCTGTGGAATTACAAGGAATGGCACGAGGGTTCCCTGAACGCCCGCGCCGGCATCATCGGAAACTTCTGGGTTGGTAAAGCCGGCGGTTCCCAGACGGTGATCGACGATTACACCGTAGAGATCGACACCGGCAAGCCCTGGCTCCGGGAGGCGGCCTTTGAGTTCATGCGCCACCTCGGCGGCGTCAGCACCACCATCGTCAGCATGCAGCAGACCCAGGAGCTGGTGGAAGCCAACGGCGGCAGCATGGACGACACGACTACGGACGAGTACGAAGCTGGCGCCAAAGAGGCCAGCAAGAACATTTCCGCCACTGGCCCGTGGGAACTCGAATCCCACGACAGCGGCAGCGTCTGGCGCTTCAAGGCCGTGGAAAACCACTGGCGGCAGACCCCCTACTTCGCGGAATTCAACATGAGGTCCATCCCCGAGGAGGCCACGCGAGTAGCAGCCTTCCAGACCGGCGAGTTGGACATCATGGAAATGGCGTTCGACTCCCTGGCTGCGGTGGAAGCCGTGGAAGGCACGGAAATCGTAGCCTGGCCCTTTGCCACTCAGGCTGGGTTGAACATTTACGGACAGACCTATGGCGTGGACAGGGAAGGCAATCCCTACCAGCATCTTGACTGCAACAACGCCTGGGTGTCCTGCGACGAAGACCCCACCTCTGCTGATTGGCTGAACACCGTCAAGGTCAAGAAGGCCATGGCCATCGCCATCAACCGGCAGGAGATTGTTGACACCATTTTCTCCGGTTTCGGCGCACCCCTGTACATGAGGGACTGGATGGGTCACGAGGCCAAGGCAGACCCTCGCTGGACCTTTGAGTATGACCCGGACATGGCCCGGCAATTGCTGGAGGAAGCCGGTTACGGCCCTGGCAACGAGTTCAGCATCACTCTCTCCCCTGCCATCCGCGGAAGGCCCGGCGAGGTTGAGGCTTGCGAGGCCGTAGCGGGCTACTGGGAGGAAGTCGGTATTGACGTCGACCTCCAGCGCATCCCCTACGCCACCATCCGCCCGGAGCTGATTACCCGCACATACCAGGGCGCGACCTGCCACAGCCTCAGTGGACGCCTGACCCCGGGCATCGGGGCCTCCAATTACGTCTCCCAGTCCACTTTCAGCTACGGCACGGAACACCCGTGGATGCAGGAAAACATCACCGACCTGCTGGGCGAGACCAACCCGGTCCTGGTTACCGAGAAGGAGCGCAACGTCTACGGCTGGATGTATGACAACGTCATGGCCATGGCCATCTACTCCGTGGACGGAATCTGGCCCGTGGGCAAGCGGCTCGATCCTGATTGGCGCCCCATAGACTTCAGCGAAGTTTCGTCGCCCTCCGGCTTCGAGTACATCAAGCACCGCCAATAGGAAAAAGGTCAGGGGCGGGTCTCAGACCCGCCCCTACGCAGAAGCCCTGCAAGAAATGGAATATGCCACGCTCAGGGACTACTCACGTCTGGCTGCTCCGGCAGCAACCACCGGGAACGGGCCGGCAATATCGTCCAGACAATACTTTACTCCGGAAGTCCTGATTCGGGGGAAGTCCTGATTCGGAAGAATTGGGTTCCTGATTGAATCTATAGCAGGTTAAGTATCGTATCGCATACAATCATATTCGTTCCAACTGAAACTCTCAGATTGTGGTTTAGGGCATCATGCAAAGATACCTAGTCCGCCGGTTGGTTCTGGCCGTCATCACCCTTCTGGCTGTCTCACTCATCATCTTTATACTAAGCCGGTCCGCGGGCGATCCGGTCTCTCTCATGCTGGACGAATACTCCACGCAGGAGGATATCGACCGGATGATGGCAAAGCTTGGGACGGATAAACCCTACTATCAGCAGTACTTCATATTCCTTCAGAACGCGGTCAGGGGAGATCTGGGAGATTCGATCAAGGAAGGGCGTCCGGTAAGGGATGTCATTCTGGAGCGTCTTCCGGCCACTCTGTACCTCGGCGCGACCGCTTTCATCGTCTCATTGCTGGTGGGCATTCCGCTGGGAATACTGTCATCAGTCAAGCGTGGAAGCCTGGTTGATCAAGTGGGAAAAATTGTTGCACTGCTGGGCCAGTCGGCGCCGCCCTTCTGGCTTGGCATAATGCTGATAATTCTCTTTTCCGTCTCGCTGAGATTTTTCCCCACTTCCGGGCGGGAGAACTGGGACAGTATTGTCCTGCCGGCCGTCACTCTTGGCTGGTATTATGCTGCGGCCAACCTGCGGCTGGTGCGCTCGGCGATGCTGGACGTGCTGGATTCGGAGTACATCAAGCTGGCCCGGGCCAAGGGCGTCCCCTACTGGGGAATCGTGATGCGCCACGCGTTCCGCAACGCCTTGATACCGCCGCTGACCTTCGCGGGCGTGACTCTGGGAGCATTGGTCACCGGTTCGCTGGTGGTGGAAACCGTGTTCGCCTGGCCCGGCCTCGGCAAGCTGGCGATCGATGCGCTCTACGCCTTCGACTACCCTCTCCTTCAGGGAGTGGTTGTCGTCTTCACGCTGCTCTACGTCCTGGTGGCTTTCACGGTGGACATCCTCTACGCCTACATTGACCCACGCATCCGGTACGCATAGGAAGGGAAGCGGGCATCATGGCGGTCAACACAACAACCGATGTTTTTGCTCCGAGCGGTAACGGTATTGGAGTGCGGCTGGTCGGGATTTACCGCATATTCAGGCGCTGGCCGATAATCCCGGTGTTCCTGCTGGGGCTGGTGCTTTTCGCCGGCATTGCCGCGCCCTGGATTTCGCCTCACGACCCCAACAAGAACTCACTACCCGAGCGCCGGCTACCACCGTTCTGGTATGAAGCGAACACGGAAAGCGTCACCAAGACAGTGGTGCAGCGGGTCCTGCCTGGTCAGGATCTGCAAATCTCCCTGGCGGAAGCCCAAGCGATAAACCCCGACGTCCAGATCGGCGACACAATCGGAGTCCTGGATGTAATTCGTGAAGGCGGCAGCAGCAAATACTGGCTGGGCACCGACCAACTGGGGCGGGACATACTTTCCCGCATCATCTATGGCGCTCGCATTTCCCTGCTGGCCGCCGCAGTGACCCTGGGCGTTGGCGGAACCATCGGCGTACTGCTGGGTCTGGTGGCCGGTTGGTACGGCGGGGTAGTGGACGAAGCAATTATGCGCTTC
Source organism: Dehalococcoidia bacterium (assembly GCA_965261355.1). Taxonomy (GTDB): domain Bacteria; phylum Chloroflexota; class Dehalococcoidia; order Lucifugimonadales; family UBA3495; genus VXOI01. Next base: position 233,834 of record CBDHDK010000002.1, read on the forward strand.
GTGGACATCCTATTGGCCATCCCTCTGGTTCTGATTGCCCTCGCAATGGTGGCCACCCTGGGAACTTCGTTAACCATTATCGTGGCGGTGCTGACCATTTTCATCTGGCCTCGCTTCGCCCGCCAGTTGCGAGGCGAGGTATTGCAACTCAAGAATATGGACTACGTGTCGCTGGCCAGAGTGGCCGGGGCGTCGATCCCCCGTATTCTGTTCATACACATCTTCCCTGGAACGATAAACACCCTGATTGTGGTGGCAACCCTGCAGGTGGGCATCGTTATCCTGCTGGAAGCCACGCTGAGCTTCCTGGGAGCCGGTGTGCCACCGCCCACGGCAACCTGGGGAGGCATGGTGTCAGATGGACGGAACCACCTGGCCGGGGGGTTCCAGACCGGGTCGTGGTGGATTTCCACCTTCCCTGGCATCGCCATCATGCTGACGGTAATGTCGCTGAACCTCTTCGGTGACTGGCTCCGAGACAAGCTTGACCCGCGATTGCGGCAAATAGAGTAGAATGTAAGGAATCCACTGAACGCACCGGGCGCAGCGAGAACCAGTAGCTTATCCCAGCGTTCCCTGCGCTCTTTGCATTTAACCCTACCCCAGGGATTGGACATGACTACTGAAGTAGCTACCGAACGCGACGTTGTTCTAAAGGTCGATGACCTTCGAACCTACTTTACGACCCGATGGGGCACGGTCAAGGCCGTGGACGGCATCAGCTTTGACCTGCGGCGTGGAGAAACGCTGGGCATCGTCGGCGAGTCCGGCTCCGGCAAGTCGGTGACCATGCTTTCCTTGATGCAGCTGATCCCGAGCCCGCCCGGGCGAATAATCTCCGGCAGTATCGTCCTCGATGGAGAAGATCTCCTCCAGAAGTCCGAAAGCGAGATGAACCGCATCCGCGGCAGTAAGATCGCTCTCATAATTCAGGACCCGATGACCTCCCTCAATCCCGTGTTCACCATCGGCAACCAGGTCTCCGAGGCCATCAGGATTCACCAGGACATACCCAAGCGGTCGGTAATGGAGCAGGCCCTGTCGGTGCTGCGCAAGGTGAACATCCCCGCCGCCGAAACGCGGATGCGCGACTACCCCCACCAGATGAGCGGCGGCATGCGCCAGCGCGTCGTGGGAGCCATCGGCATCTCCTGCCAGCCCCAGGTGCTAATCGCCGACGAGCCGACCACCTCGCTGGATGTAACTATCCAGGCGCAGTACCTGGCCCTGTTGAAGGAACTGCAGCGCGACTCCAACGTGGGCCTGATTTTCATCACCCACGATTTCGGCATCGTCGCCAAGATGTGCGACCGCGTCGCCGTGATGTACGCCGGACGAATCGTGGAGCAGGGCACCGTTCGCGACATTTTCAACAACCCCTCGCACCCCTATACCGAGGCGTTGCTGGCTTCCGTGCCCAAGATGGAAGAGGACGTTGACCGCCTCTACTCCATCGAGGGACAGCCTCCCACCCTGCACAACCTGCCGGAGGGCTGCCCCTTCGCGCCAAGGTGTCAGTACACGATGGACAAATGCAGGGAGGAGTATCCGGCGCAGTCATCCATAAACGAGGGCCACCATGCCTCATGCTGGCGGTTGAGCTGATATGAGTACGAATACAGCCACCCTTGACGGACCACGTACTTCTTCCACCTCAGATGGACCCCTGCTGGAAGCCGTGGGCCTGAAAAAGTATTTCCCGGTAACCAAGGGCCTGATACTGACCAAGACCACCGGCCACATCAAGGCGGTGGACGGCGTCTCCTTCCAGTTGCGTCCCGGGGAGACCCTGGGCATCGTCGGCGAGTCGGGCTGTGGCAAGAGCACCACGGCCAAGATGATGCTCATGCTGGAGGAGCCCACGGAAGGGTCCATCCTGTTCGAAGGCACGAATATTCGCGAAGGGGATGCAGACACCCGGCGCGAATACCGTAGATCGGTCGGGGCGGTGTTCCAGGACCCGTGGAGCTCCCTCAACCCCCGAATGCGGGTGCGGGATCTCATAGCCGAGCCGATGGTCATCAACTGGAACATGAGCAGGTCCGAGATACAGGACCGTGTCTTGAAGCTACTGAACGACGTCGGCCTCAACGAGTATCACGCCAACCTGTATCCTCACGAATTCTCGGGCGGTCAGCGGCAGCGTTTGGCCATCGCCCGGGCACTTTCCCTCAATCCCAAGCTCATTGTGCTGGACGAGCCCGTCTCCGCGCTGGACGTCTCCATTCGCGCCCAGATAATGAACCTGCTGAGGGACCTGCAGGCGGAATACAACGTCAGCTACATGCTCATCGCCCACCACCTAGCGACGGTGCGCTACATGTGCACCTGGATTGCGGTGATGTATCTGGGACGCATCGTGGAGCTGTCGCCGGCGCGGGAACTGTTCGAGAACCCGTCGCATCCCTACACCAAGGCCCTGATGTCGGCGGCCCTGCCGTCCCACCCGGATACGGTGCAGGAAGAGATTATACTGGCCGGCGAGGTGCCGTCGCCTCTGAATCCGCCCCAAGGCTGCCATTTCCATCCCCGCTGTCCCTTCGTGATGGACCACTGCGGGCTGCAGGATCCCGTGGTGAAGGAAGTCTCTCCGGGCCACACCGTGTCCTGCCACCTGTTCTAATTCCGGAATGAAACGAGGCGGCTCCACCACTGCCGCTCCGCGTTCCTTAATTGCACCGCCAATGCTAGAATCTGCTCCATGAGCACGGAGAAGAAGGCCAAGCGCCGCAGCCCCACGATGACTCCGGCGCGCATTGCCTTGGCTGTCGAGCTGATGGCCCAGGAGTACGGCCCCTTCCCCGAGGAACGGCGGCTCCCTCCAACCGACGAGATGGTCTTCACCATCCTCTCCCAGCATACTTCCGACATCAATTCCGGTCGCGCCTTCGCCCGCCTTATGGAGCGATTCGGCACTCTGGAAGCGGTCGCAAGGGCGGACGTATCAGACATCGAGGAGGCCATCGCGCCGGGCGGGCTGGCGAAGGTAAAGGCCCCCCGGATCAAGGAAGTCCTGGAACAGGTGCTGGAACTCAACGGCGGATCGCTTGACCTCTCCTTCCTGCGGGAGATGCCGCTGGACGAGGCGAAGGCGTGGCTGCGCCAGCTCCCGGGTATCGGCCCCAAGTCCGCCGGCATCGTGCTGAACTTCTCCCTGGGAATGCCGGCGATGGCCATCGACACCCACATCTTCCGCGTGTGCCAGCGCCTGCGCGCCATCGACGCGAAGACCAATGCCGACAAGGCCCACGATGTTATGGAGGGCAAGGTGCCTCCCGACGGGGTGTTCAAATTCCATGTGGCTTTCATCAACCACGGCCGCCGGGTGTGCAGGGCGCAGCGGCCCCTCTGCGAGGAATGTTGCGTGGGCGATATATGTCCCTCCCGCACCAAATTGATGTCGAAGAGGGCTGCGGACGACACCGAAGCCAAGCCGCGACGGGCGGCAAAGACCTCCACGGTCGATCCGGACGCGCTCCCGCACGTGCCTCCCATCCTGATGAACACGGGATAGCGACCGATTTCCGCCGCATTGATTTCCGTTGCATTGAATGTATTCAGCTGAACGTTCCGTTTTGCGTATAATTCGCGCGGACGCGACTTAGGAGGGCCAGAAAGTGAAGGTAGGCATCATCAACGTCACCGGGTATTCGGGATCGGAGTTGGCCCGTATTCTGCGTCGCCATCCCGAGGTCGAAATAGCGTCCGTCACCGGGCGCAGCGCCGCCGGGCAGAAGCTGGGCGAAGTGTTCCCACACCTGGAGAGCCTCGACCTGACCATCGAGCCGGAACTCAGCGGCAGCCTTGACCTCGTGTTCTCTGCGCTGCCCCACAAGGCCAGTGCCGAAGCATGCATCCCGGTGCTTGACCAGGGAGTCAAGGTGGTGGACATCAGCGCCGACTTCCGCCTGAAGCACGCCGACGAGTACGAGGAATGGTACGGCGTCGAACACCTGAAGCCGTCCCTGCTGGAAGAGGCGGTGTACGGGCTGACCGAGCTGCACCGCGACGAGATTCGCGCCGCCCGCCTGGTGGCCAACCCCGGCTGCTACCCCACCAGCGCCATCCTGGGCCTGGCTCCTGCCGTTTCCGCGGGCGTCATCAGCCCCGACATCATCGTCAGCAGCCTCTCGGGCGTGTCCGGCGGAGGCCGCAGCCTGGTGATGACCAACCACTTCTCGGAAGTCAACGAGAACGCCTTCGCCTATGCGGTCAACGGACACCGCCATCTGCCCGAAATCACCCAGGAGCTGGACTCGCTGACCGAGCAGCAGTTGCGGGTGACCTTCCAGGTGCACCTGATCCCCATGACGCGCGGCATCTTCAGCTCCTGCTACGCCCCGCTGGCCAACCCCGACGCCTGGGCGGGCGACGAGGGCAAGCAGCGGCTGGTCGACATCTACCGCGACTACTACGCCGACCACCCCTTCGTGAGGGTCGTGTCGGCCCCGCCGCAGACCAAGCAGACTCTGGGCAATAACATGTGCCTGCTGCACCCGGTCATCGACCGCCGCACCGGTCGCCTCACGGTGTTCAGTGTGCTCGACAACCTGGTCAAGGGCGCCGCCGGCCAGGCGGTCCAGAACATGAACCTGATGTCCGGTTTCCCCGAGGACACCTCGCTGGACGAACTGGCCGTATACCCATAGCGTCCGGCGGGGCCGTATGCTAAACTGAAAAGGTAGTGCCCCGGTCGTCTAGCCCGGTTAGGATGCCACCCTTTCAAGGTGGAGATCAGGGGATCGAAGCCCCTCCGGGGTACCAACTATTGGACACTCAGAAAGCCTCGCGACTGTTGCGTCGCGGGGCTTTTGTTTGTAAGAGGACTGTTCAAAAGACTGGAATCAGGCCGTGAACCGGTTCATCAAATCCAGGTTTGCCCGTATTTCATCCCCTTCCACTACTATCAGACCCTGCTGATTGAGAGAGCTCATGTCGCGCGAAAGCGTCCTGGAGGTTACTCTACGGTAGAGACGCGACAGAGTATGACCACCGGAACGCAAGAGTCGCATTGAGACAGGCTCGACAGCTAACTCGGCAAGGAACTGCAATTGCCTTTCACCTGCCGGTGTTCCCAGTCTCCCTGCTTCGGCCAGGGTCAGACGGGCATGGTCCCGGAATGCGAGTATTCTGACCTCTGCCAGCACTCCCGCGTGAACTGCCTCCAATTCCTGCACCAGTCCCGTGAGGGCAAAGGCGACGAATGGTGTCAGGTCGGTCTCTCCCCGCATCTGAACAAGGTTCAGGCTGTCTATGTATTCCGGGCGGTGCCGGTAGAAGTAGTTGGCAAGAGAGTAATAGCCGCGAACATTTACACCCGCCTTATAGAGCAGGAAGCTCTCTACTGCTCTGGAAGTGCGTCCATTGCCGTCTCCAAAGGGGTGGATACTCACCAAGTAGAAGTGGGCCACAATCGCCCGGATAACCGAATCCCACGATATGGGCTCTGCTATGTTAAACCAGTGGACAAATTCAGCCATCAGCCGCCGCACTTCTTCCCCGATTGCAGGCGGACGGTAGGGGCCAACTGTAACCGCGTGGTTGCGATAGCGTCCCGGCTCATTGTGGGGATATGCGATTCCCTGCGTCAGAATTCGGTGAAATTCCGATATCAGCGGTTCAGAAATTTGGGCGCCCGGGTTGCGTTTGACATACTCGGCAACGTATTCCATGAGTTCATTGGCGTTTCTGGCTTCTTGTTCCTCCCGCTCCCGACCCGGCCCCAACGGCGAGACGTCCGGAGGAGAAGCAATAACCAGCCTGATTTCTTCCTCCGAAAGTTCCGTACCTTCAATACCGATAGTGCCGCCAACCGCCCGCAGTATGTTGAGCCGGTCAAGGCGTTCTTGAACGGATGGCGGAATTGGAATGCCTCTGGTCACGCTGGCCAAAGCGTGTATCCTGGCAACGTCTTCTATGATGCGCGAGTTTCCAGCCCGGAGAGTCAGATTGAAATGAACTTCCCAGCTAGGCAAAATGCTCCTCGCAAACCAGACATTGGCAATGACAATGTCAACTGGTGATCCATAGCTATATTGTATCTGAAAGTTTTGGACATAATATTGGTCAATGTCCAAATTGAAGTCGTAACATCATGACCGTCACCTGGCAGCAATTCGCGGCCCGGTCCCCTGACCTGGCGGCACTGGGCGAAGCGCAGTTCGCCCGCACCGGTCTCGCGCTGGTGGGCACCCTCCGGCGGGATGGCTGGCCTCGCATCTCACCGGTCGAGCCGCTCTTCGTCGACAGCCAGCTCTACCTCGGCATGATGTGGCGCTCGGTAAAGGCGCTCGACTTGCTGCGCGACCCCCGCTGCGTGGTGCACAGCACGGTTTCCGACCGCGACGGCACCGAGGGCGAGTTCAAGGTCTACGGACTGGCCGTCGAAGTTACAGACCCCGACGAACGCAGGCGCTTCGCCGACGCGGTCTTTGTCGCCAACGGCTTCCGCCTCGAAGAGCCCGAGTTCCACTGCTTCGCCATCGCAATCGAAAGCGTCGTGTTCTCCAGGTTGCAGGGCGAAGAGTTCCATCGACAGGTCTGGAAGGCGGAATAAACACCAATGACACCGGCATTTCAGGGGCGGCGGGCATTCCAAACAAGAACCCCGGCGTCCTCTGCGCTCCCGGCGTTCAATTGCCCTAGTCGAACACGAACACGCACTTGCCCGTGGTCGCCCCGTCGAAGGTCTGGAAGGCATCGATGGCATCGTCGAGATGGTATCGGTGCGTTATCAGCCGGTCCAGTGGCGCCTTCGTATCTACGAAGAAGCGCGCGATTTCGATCAGCTCGGCCTTGCTGAAAGTCCATGACCCGAACACCGTCAGCACCTTGAAGATAACGTCCCGGTTGAAGTCTATCTCCGCCGGCCCGCCAACACCGACGTAGCAGGCACGGGCGAACGGCCGCAGGCAGGTCAGGGTCTGTTGCCGTGCCGTGGGGTTGCCCGAAGTCTCCAGAGACGCCGTCGCCCCCTGCCCATCGGTCAGGTCCAGAATCGCCTGCACCGGGTCGTTGGTGGCGGCGTTTACGGTGTGGTCGGCCCCCAGTTCCGTCGCAAGCTGCAGCCGCTCGTCCATCACGTCGATGGCGATGACCCGTGCGCCCATGGCCTTGGCCGACAGGGTACCGCTGAGTCCCACGGGTCCCTGCCCGAAGACCGCCACAATGTCCTTGCCGTTGATGTCCATCTTGTTCAGCCCGTTCCACGCCGTGCCGGTGCCGCAGGATATGGCCGCGCCTTCCTCGAAGGAAAGCTCGTCGGGCAGATGGACCAGCGTGCGGGAAGGGCAGATCATGTAGTCCGCGTTGGCGCCGTGGCCCGTGCCGCCCCCGAAGGTCACGTGGCCGTGGGGACACAGCTGCTCGTAGCCCATGGAGCAGATTTCGCAAACGCCGCACCCCTCATAGTGGTGGCACATCACCCGGTCGCCGAGCTTCAGGCCCGGAGGGGCGCCCGGCCCCAGCTCCTCGATCACTCCGCAGGGTTCGTGCCCCGTGATCATCTCCGTCGGCTCCGCGTCGCGGTACCGGTGCAGGTCCGTTCCGCACAGGCCGGAGGCCCGAATCCGCAGCACCGCCTCGCCAGGCCCCGCGTGCGGGTCGGGAAACTCCCGAAGCTCTGCCTCCCGGTTGCCCTTGAAAGTCACTCCGCGCATTTCTCATTTCCTCAAGCCGCAAATGTTCGAGAATGATACCAAGCAGCAGGGTCAGGCGCGATAGGGAGCGACGGGGCCAAGGCAATCGCGTCTTAAATACCTGGGGCTTTGTAATCCGTCATCCCCGCAATCCGTCATCCCCTCGCAGGCGGGAATCCAGACCCCCGTCTACGCTCGCACCCAGAACCGGAGGAGCCACCCTAACTCCTGAATTGATGACACTCGCCCCTTGCCTACTCCTGCAGGACGTGTGTAGCATTGATATAAGAATATGCGTTCGGGTTAGGAAAGGGATGTTATCCCTGTGGGAGACATCGCCGTCGTGAGGGTGAAATCGCTGCCGTAAATGCCCGTCCTGGCAGTCTGGGCATTGTGAAAATCCTGACTGAGACAGGGCTGAGGCCCCTCGAACCACCGCCACTCCACCCGACACCCCAAAGCTGCAATGAACGGAAACGCTCGGATTTGCTCGGAATTTCAAGATTTATGGGCCGCCCGGGCCCTTCAGGAGATGCTCAATGACCCTCGCTCAGATAAGGAGCCGCGTCAGAACCCTCCAGCGTCGTTTTGCCCTCGCCCTCTCCGTGGTCCGCGCACGCCGCGTCGCAGAGCGCCTGTGCCAGGATTGGAACCGCCGACCACGCCGACGGCAAACCCCTGCCCGACCCCTTCCAGGCGGTCGCGAAGGTGCGTGAAGCCGGTATTCGCAACGCTGCCTTCATCGACTTTCAGAGATACATACGGAGCTGCGTCGACGACAACCGCTGCCCCGAGCCTCGCGGATTCCTCGAATCCCTGCTGCCTCGGGCCTCCAACGCCGGCCTCGTCCGCGCCGCCCTGCGCTGGGACGCCCGCCCCCGGGACTGACCACCAGGGCAATCCCGTCTCAAACGCCGGAGGCCGCGTACCCCGTCTTTCCCGCGCAGGCGGGAATCCAAACCCCGGTCTCACCTCGCACCCAGAACCGAAGGAGGCACTGCCACCCCTACCTGCACCGCCAATTCGGACCAATTTGTGTGCTGTGTCATAAGACGGGATTGCCCTGGCGACGGGGCAATTGCCGTTGACCGGATGCTGGAATGCCCGCGCCCTTTGCATTATGATTAGTGCGCCCCGCCGGTGCGCCGGTGGCCATTCCCGCAGACTCCCCTTCGGAACAGTCTCTTGGCTTTATCCCCCAACCTCGCAATTCTCGTATCCATCGATGAGCCATTCGACGTCGAAATCGGCGTCGGTTGGCTGGAAGACGTGGCCCGCGCGGGCCTGGCCGCCGCGAGAGAGGACGCCAACGGCGAGGTGAGCCTGCTCATCACCGGCGACGAAACGGTGCGCGCCCTCAACTCCGAGTACCGCGGCCTGGACGAGAACACCGACGTGCTGTCCTTCTCCGCCGAACACGCCGGCCACTGGGAGGGCGATGACGACGGGCCGGAGCAGGACCTCGACGAAGTGGTCTTCGTGCTCCCCGCGGACACGCCGCAACCGTTGGGTGAGATCATCGTATCCTGGCCCCAGGCCCTGCGGCAGGCCGAAGAACACGCCGTCAGCCCGATGCGCGAACTGGCGCACCTGGTCGTCCACGGCGCTCTCCACCTCGTCGGCTACGACCACCTCGAGCCGGAGGAAGAAGCGCTGATGCAGGCCCGGGAGCGGGAAGCCCTCGATTCCTTGCAGTTGACGGAAACCTCGCTGCCGTGACGTCGCAGGTCTACTATCGCAAGTGGCGTCCCTCCAGCTTCAGCGAGCTGGCTGGGCAGGAGCACGTGTCGACCACCCTGCGGCAGTCGGTCCGGCTGGGGCGAATTTCCCACTCCTACCTCTTCTGCGGCCCTCGCGGCTGCGGCAAGACCACCACCGCCCGCATCATAGCCAAGGCCGCCAACTGCCTCGACCTGCAGGACGGCGACCCCTGCAACGCCTGCGCCGTCTGCCAGTCCATCAACGACGGCCGCTTCATGGACATCATCGAGCTGGACGCGGCCAGCAACCGCGGCATCGACGAGATTCGCGACATCCGCGACAAGGTGAATTTCGCGCCGGTGCAGGGTCGCCGCAAGGTCTACATCATCGACGAAGCACACATGCTCACCGACGCCGCCTCCAACGCTTTCCTGAAGACGCTGGAGGAGCCGCCAGAGCACGTCATCTTCGTCCTGTGCACCACCGAGGCCCACCGCATCCTGCCCACCATCATCTCCCGCTGCCAGCGCATGGACTTCCGCCGCATCCCATCGGAAACGGTCTTCGGCCGCCTGTCGGAAATCGCCGACGCCGAGGGCGTCGCGGTGGAGCCGGCCGCCCTGCGCATCATCGCCCGCTACTCCGTCGGCAGCCTGCGCGACGCCGAGAATCTTCTGGAGCAACTCGTGGTTTCCTGCCCCGACGGCGTTACCGCCCCCCAGGTGGAGAAGCTGCTGGGAATGGGTAGCGACGAAACCGCCCTCGAGCTGGTCAAGTATCTTCTGCTGGGCAACACAACCGCTTCCCTTGTTGCGGTGAACCAGGCCGCATGGGAAGGCAGCGACCTGCGCCAGCTCCACCGCCAGACCTCCGACCTGCTGCGTGGATTCATGCACCTGCAGTGGGGCTCCGAAGAGGCGGTGGACTTGCCGGAGCACGTCACCGCTCAGCTCAGGGAACTGGTTGGCCAGCTACCGCCGTGGCGCATCGTGCGTGCGCTGAAGACCTGGGGCGCGGTCAACATGCGCTACGACGCTCCCTCCACCTTGCCTCTGGAACTCGCCGTGGTGGAAATATGCGAGGAATCGGCCGCACCGGCCCCTCCCTCGGAAGCGCCTCCGCCTCCGACGGCCGCTCCTGCTCCGGCACGACAGGAACGTGCCCCGCAACCTGCCCGTGCCGCTCCGCCGCCGACCGCGCCAAGGCCTGAGCGACCGCCGCCCCGGGAGCGGCCGGCTCCCGCCCCGGCGCGACAGGAACGTGCTCCGCAGCCCGCCGCCGCCGGAACCGGGCGGTCGGGAGGCGAGTCCAGCGACCTGTGGGTCCAGTGGAACGACACCGTCAAGTCGCTGTCACGGCACAAGGGTAAGAAGTACAATCTGGGAGCCCTTCTGCGCGACTGCAAGGTCAACAGCATTTCGCTGGACGGCAAGAGGCTGGTTTTACCCTTCACCAACAAGGCCAACCTCGAGCGGATGCAGGAGGAACTGGAAGACCAGTCGTCGCAGAAACGCATGGCCGACGCACTGTCCCAGTTTTTCGGGGACGGCTGCGATTACGAGCTGACCCTCGCCAACGGGCAGCAGGCGCCCGGCAACGCCAACAAGACGGCCCAGCAGAGTCCGCTGGTCCGTGCCGCCCTCGGCATGGGCGCAAGAATCATCCAGGAACAAGAGGTGGAAGAATGAACCGCAACATGATGCGCCAGGCCCAGCGGCAACTGGCCCAGCTTCAGAAGATTCAGGACGAGCTGGAGACCCTGACCGTCTCCGGCACCGCCGGCGGCGGCGTTGTGAAAGTCGTCATGACCGGCAAGCAGGCCGTCGAGTCCGTCGAGATCGACCCCGAGGCCGCCGAGGACATCGAGCTGCTGCAGGACATGATGGTCGCCGCATTCAACGACGCTGCCGTGAAGGCCCAGGAACTGGCCGCCAGCAAGATGAGCGTCATCACCGGCGGCATGAACATCCCCGGGCTGACCTAGATAGCGGACGTAACTTGGATAGCGGACGTAACTTGCGCGCAAACCGGGCATTGCATGCTCGCGCGGTTGGGCGCCCTCTCTCGTCCGTTGTCCTCGAAGGGGACGGGCCGGAGACCGGAAATGCTATCTGATGATGCCCGCATCGAGTTTACCCTGCGAGCTGTTGGATGACCCCAGACAACCTGCCTTCCACCTCGCCTTCCATTGCCCGCCTGGTGCAGGAGCTCAACCGGCTGCCCGGCATCGGGCCCAAGAGCGCGCAGAGACTGGCCTATCACATCATCCGTCTGCCTGAAGAGGAAGCCTATGCCCTTGCCGAGGCGGTGACAGCCGTCAAGCGGAACACCGTCCTCTGCGGTCAGTGCCAGAACCTCGCCGAAGCCACCCCCTGCGCCATCTGCGCCGACTCGCGCCGCAACCGCTCCATCATCTGCGTGGTGGAGGAACCGATGGATGTGCTGGCCCTCGAGCGAACCCGTAGCTTCCGCGGGCTGTACCACGTGCTCCACGGCGTCATCTCGCCCATCAACGGCGTCGGCCCCGACCAGCTCAAGCTCAGGGAACTGCTTTCCCGTATTGTGGACCCCGAGGTTGCCGAGGTGGTGGTCGCCACCAATCCCACCCTGGAGGGCGAGGCCACTGCGATGTACATCCAACGCCACCTGGGCCGCAACGACTTGAGAGTCACCCGCCTTGCCCGCGGCCTGCCGGTGGGCGGATCGCTGGAGTACACCGACGAGACCACCCTGAGCCGCGCCTTCCAGGGACGACAGGAGCTGTAGCTGTGGCCCCGCCGCGCACCTATCGCTGCGAGGGGCTGACACTGCGCAAGGCAGCCATCGGCGAGGCCGACCTCGTTGTCACCGTGTTCACCGAAGAGTACGGCAAGGTGCGGGCCGTCGGCAAAGGCGCCCGCCGCTCCACCAGCAAGCTCGTTGGACACCTGGAACCGTTGACGCTCGCTCGCCTTTCCCTGGCCCACGGTCGGGAACTGGATATCATCTCCCAGGCCCAGGTCACCGATGGATTTTCAGCCTTTAAGGAAGACCTGTCCCTGATGACCCGCGGCCTGTACGTCGCGGAACTGCTGGACGGCTTCGGCCCTGAGGACAACCCGTCGCCTGCCCTGTTCCGCCTTGCCGTCGGAGTGCTGCGCGAGCTACCCCGGGCGAACGATCCGGAGGCCCTGCTCCGCTACTTTGAGTTCCACCTGCTCCGGCATACCGGCGTACTGCCCGAGCTGTACCAGTGCGTCGAATGCAGCACGGAAATAGCGCCGGACGCCCACCGGTTCAGCATCAACCTTGGCGGCGTCCTCTGTCCAGACTGCAACCCTTCGGAAGCGCTGGTTCGTCCCATGTCGCTTCGGGCCATGAAGGTGCTGCGGCTCATGCACCGCGGCACCCTTTCGGAAACGGCCTCGCTCACGCTGAACCCTTCCCTCTCCTCCGAGCTTAAGTCGGTCCTCTTTCAGACCGTCCGCTACTGGCTGGGCAAGGAGATCCGGTCCAGTTCATTCCTGGACCTGCTGGACGACGAAAGGCGCAACGAATTCCCAGCACAGGCATAAATCCGCAAACGATAAGTCGTGCGTATTTACCTCATTGCTGTTATTATGTCCGGTCAAATAGCACCGCCTTAACGGCGCTGTTCGGACTTAATCAGCCTGCATTGGGGAATAATAGGGGAAGGGTGCGGCGATGTTTTCCAAAGTATTGATTGCAAATCGTGGCGAAATAGCCTGCCGCGTAATCCGAACCTGCCAGCGCCTGGGCGTGAAGACCGTGGCGGTCTACTCCGACGTGGACGTCGGCTCGCTGCCGGTGCAGATGGCCGATGAGGCCGTGCCCCTGGGCAACGCGGCCCCCCAGGACAGCTATCTCAACATTGGCAAGATACTGACCGCCGCACAATTGGCCGGAGCCGACGCAATCCACCCCGGCTACGGCTTCCTTTCGGAAAATCCCCGGTTCGCCCGCGAATGCGAGCAGGCCGGCATCACTTTCATCGGCCCCCGACCCGAGGTCATGGAGCAGATGGGCGACAAACTCTTCGCCCGCCGCCTGGCCCGGGAAGCAGGCCTGCCGCTGCTCCCGGGAACCGACGAAGCAGTGCCCGACGACCAGGCCGAGGAAACCGCGTGGAATCTGGGCTACCCTCTCATGGTCAAGGCCGCTGAGGGCGGCGGCGGCATGGGCATTCACGTCGTGGAGTCCCGCGAGGACCTGCTCCCCCTCATCGAGCGGGCCCGCCAGGTCGCCTCGGGCGCTTTCGGGAGCGCCCGCCTCTACTTCGAACGCTACCTGAAAGACGCCTCCCACATCGAGGTCCAGCTCCTTGGCGACAACCACGGCAACCTCGTCCATCTGTTCGAACGCGACTGCTCGGTGCAGCGTCGCAATCAGAAGCTTATCGAGGAAACGCCTGCTTCGGCCAAGCTCACCCCCCAGACTCGAAGGCGTCTCGCGTCCTTGGCTATCACCCTCGGCCAGCGCATCGGCTACAACAACACCGGAACGATCGAATTCCTGGTTTCCCGCGAGGGCGGTGCCTACTTCCTGGAAATGAACACGCGTCTCCAGGTGGAGCACGGCGTCACCGAGCTCGTCACCGGCCTCGACCTGGTGGAATTGCAACTGCGGGTGGCCTGTGGCGAAACGCTGCCCATCACCCAGGACGACGTGGTCAGCAACGGGCACGCCATCGAGGCCCGCATCTACCCCGAGGACCCGGAATCCTTCATGCCCGACGCCGGCCAGCTCACCGACCTGCACCTACCGCCCAACGAAGACAACGTGCGCATCGATTCGGCCCTTTGCGAGGGATACACCGTTGGGTTAGACTACGAGCCGCTCATGGCCAAGGTGATGGCTTGGGGTGAAGATCGGGAACAGGCCATCAAGACCCTGCAGAGGGCCCTGCTGGAAATGCGGCTGGAGGGCGTGACAAACAATGTGCCCCTTCTGCAGAGCATACTCGCCAGCAGGGAGTTCACCGAGGCTGGCTATCATACAGGGTCCGTACCCCACTGGGTGAACGAATTGCGACAGCGAAATCTGGCCCACCAGCCCGGGGGAGCCATCCACCATCACCTCCAGAACAGGAGCGTCGCCGATCTCAGCGGGGCGGGCGAAAACGGGAAAGCGGACAGGGAGACCGCCGCCGCGATCGGCCTGGCCCTCGCGATGGCAATGGACACGCCCAAGGCCAAGTCCAGCGGGTGGAAGGCGCTGCGGCGTCGCGAGCAGCTCAGCCCGCTGCCCACGGGGAGCCGAGGTTGGCGGTAACCAGGCTTCGCGTACGGGTTGGGGGCAACTGGTACAACGTAGAGGTCGGCGACCTGACCCAATCGCCCGTGCAGGTCAACGTAGACGGCGAAATCTTCACCGTGGAGGTGGAGGGCCTGCCGCAGCAGACCCGCACCCGCCCCCGGCGCGGCCGCACACAGACCCCCGGCATCCTGGTGCCGCCTCCTGCCAGCCGCATCAACCCCACCAGCGGCGACGGCAACATCATCCGCTCCCCCATGCCCGGCCGTGTCATCTCCATCATGGTCCGACCAGGTGACACCGTGTCCGTCGGCCAAGAAGTGTGCGTGGTCGAGGCGATGAAGATGGAGCAAAGCATCCGCTCCCCCCAGAACGGCGTTGTCAAGGAGATCCGCGTCCAGCCCATGGA
This sequence comes from Dehalococcoidia bacterium, assembly GCA_965261355.1. Taxonomy (GTDB): domain Bacteria; phylum Chloroflexota; class Dehalococcoidia; order Lucifugimonadales; family UBA3495; genus VXOI01. The sequence goes on from CBDHDK010000002.1 coordinate 248,834, forward strand.
CTCCGTCCGCACCAACGACCCCCTAATGGAGCTGGAGTAGAGGCGAATCTCCGACAGCATCGGCGCGAACGACGGACATTTTGTATAATAAGAACTCCACTTTCAGGATATCCTAGCCATGGCTTGGGGCGTGGAGTATACCAGCGAGTTTTTAGAGTGGTGGAATGAAATTTCTGAAGGGGGGCAGGACTCGATTTCGAACTCCGTAAACCTTCTGATGGGAAATGGAGTCAACCTTCGATTCCCTCACTCATCAGGAATACACTCTTCTCGCCATAGCCATATGCGCGAACTGAGGATTCAAGGTGGCAGGAGCCCAATCCGGATATTCTACGCTTTCGACCCTAGACGCACCTCAATTTTGTTGATTGGAGGGCACAAGACCGACAACAACCTGTTCTACCGCCAGCATGTGCCTGTCGCAGACCGTCTTTATGACCAGTATCTTGAGGAGTTACGGCAGGAAGGGTTAATTCCATGAGCGGACACCGACCATTTTCGGAGCTCTTAAAGAATCTGCCACCAGAGCGACTTCAAGCTATTGAAGAGGAATCCACCCGTCTAAATGCAGAGATTCTTGCGGCTAACCCCAAACTGGCCGACCCTGAATACGCCAAGGCCCGCGCCGAACAAATCTTCGACGCTTGGGAAAGAGAAGACCGGATACAAGCGGAAATTCTCATTAATGGAGGTTCACGCATGAAGTACGACTACATCGTTGTGGGGGGCGGTTCGGCGGGATGCACCATCGCCACGAGGCTTTCGGAAGACCCGAACAATTCGGTGCTGTTGCTGGAAGCGGGACCGGACTATCCTGACTTCGAGACGCTGCCCGATGACCTGAAGCTGGGCAACAACGTCTGGTTCTCGGCTTACGGCGACCATAGCTGGGCCTACCGGGGCCACATGACCGACGAACTCCCCGACCTCGAGATCCCCCGCGGGAAGGCCACCGGCGGCTCAAGCGCCATCAACGGCCAGGTGCTGTATCGCGGCGTCCCCGACGACTACAACCGCTGGGCCCAGTGGGGCAACGACGAGTGGGGCTTCACCAACTGCCTGCCCTACTTCAACAAGTTGGAGACCGACCTCGACTTCGGCGGCAGCGACTTCCACGGCACCGAGGGCCCCGTGCCGGTCAGGCGTGCCCCGCGAACCGAATGGCTACCCCACGCCGTCGCCTTCGAGAAAGCGGCCTTGGCAGAGGGCTTCGAGATCTCCGAGGACATGAACGACCCGGAGTCCACCGGCGTGTCGCCGCGCGCTCGCAACACCCTTAACTTCAAGGGCAGCACGGGCGTCCGGATGAGCATGTCCCTGAATTATCTGGACATGGCCCGCCACCGTCTGAACTTCACCATCCGCGGTAGCGTCACCTGCCGTCGCATCCTCTTCGATGGCAAAAGGGCCGTCGGCGTGGAGGCCGAGAGCGGCGGCGAAGTCTTCACCGTCGAGGGCAACGAGATAATTTTGTCCAGCGGCGCTGTCGCTTCGCCCCAGATCCTGATGCTCTCGGGCGTCGGCCCCAAGGACCACCTGGAGAGCTTCGGAATCCCGGTCGTGCACGACTCCCCCGGCGTGGGCAAGAACCTGCGCGACCATCCCTCCGCCGCCGCCATATACCAGGCCGAGGGAGAAAAGCCGGACGTGCAGGCGCCGGTGATCCAGGTTGGACTGCGTTACCAGGTGCCTGGCAGCCCCTTGGAAAACGACATGCAGATCTCACCCATGCTGATGACCAGCGAACACCGTCCGGCACAGATCACCATTGACGAGGACCTCAACTACGTCGGCATGAGTGCCAGCCTGCAGCTTGCCCTCGGGCAGGGCGAGCTGACCCTCCAGTCCGACGACCCGCACGTTCAGCCCTTCATCAATTACAACTACTACAAGGAAGAGGAAGACCTGCGCCGAATGCGCGAGGCCATCCGCCTGGGCGTCCGCATGGCGGAGAGCCACGAGTTCTACAAAGACATCATCATCGAGCGGGTCATGCCCACCAATGAGGAGCTGGAAGACGACGCGGCCCTGAACGAGTGGCTGAAGCGCAACTCCGGCACCTCGCACCACATCTCCGGAACCTGCAAGATGGGACCGGACAGCGACCCGCTGGCAGTGGTGGACCAGCACCTTCACGTCAAGGGTGTAGAGGGCCTGCGCGTCGCCGACGCCTCCATCATGCCCGACTGCATCCGCGCCAATACCAACGCCACCACAATTATGATCGGCGAACGCTGCGCCGACTTCATCAGGGACAGCAAGTAAGGCCAGGGCTTGACACTGGTTCAGCCACGGAGAGCGCAGAGGGGAATCCCGAATTTCCCTTCTGCGCTTTTGTGATATTTAGCGTACGGAGGGGTCCGATGAGATACAGCTATATCGTAGTCGGCGGCGGCTCGGCGGGTTGCGTCATGGCCGCGCGGTTGTCGGAAGACCCGGATGCAACGGTGCTCCTGCTGGAGGCGGGGCCGGACTATCCCACCTTCGAAACCCTTCCCGACGACCTCAAGCTGGGCAACAACGTCTGGCTGTCTGCCTATGGCCCGCACAGCTGGGCCTATCGCGGTCACATGACCGACGATTTGCCAGATCTCGAAATCCCCCGCGGCCGGGCCACCGGCGGCTCCAGCGCCATCAACGGCCAGGTGCTGCTGCGAGGCATACCCGAGGACTACGACCGCTGGGCTTCGTGGGGCAACGACGAGTGGGGCTTCACCAGTTGCCTGCCCTACTTCAACAAGATGGAGACCGACCTCGACTTCGGCGGCGGCGACTTCCACGGCAACAACGGCCCCGTCCCCGTTCGCCGCTATCCGCGCACCGAGTGGCTGCCCCACGCCATGGCCTTCGAGCAGGCCTGCGTGGCCGAGGGCTACCCCGTTCACGAGGACCAGAACGACCCCGATTCCACCGGCGTCTCCCCCCGTGCCCGCAACACCATCGACGGTGTGCGCATGAGCAACGCCCTCAACTACCTGGACACCTCCCGCCATCGGCTCAACCTCTCCATCCGCGGCAGTGTCACCGCCCACCGGGTGCTGTTCGAGGGCAAGCGCGCGGTCGGGGTACAGGCTGAGAGCGGCGGCGAGATGTTCTCCGTGCAGGGAGACCAGGTAATCGTCTGCAGCGGCGCCATTGCCTCTCCCCAACTGCTGATGCTCTCCGGCGTCGGCCCTGCCGACCACCTGCAGAGTTTGGGCATCGAGGTGGTGCACGAGTCGCCCGGCGTTGGCAAGAACCTGCGCGACCATCCGTCGGCAGCCGTGCTGTACCGCGCGAAGGGCGAGCGCCCCGATGTGCAGGCGCCAATGACCCAGGTCGGCATGCGCTACACCGCCACCGATTCCAGCCTGCGCAACGATATGCAGCTCCAGCCGATGCTGATGACCAGCGAGCACCGCCCAGCCCAGGTGGAAATCGACGACGATTCCAACTACATCGGGATGAACGCCAGCCTCCAGCTCGCGATGGGACAGGGGGAGCTGACCCTCCAGTCCACCGACCCGCACGTCCAGCCCTTCATCAACTACAACTACTACCGCGAGGAGGAGGACCTGCGCCGGATGCGCGACGGCATCCGGCTCGGCGTCCGCGTTGCCGAGCAGACCATGTACGAGGACATTCTCGAAGGCCGGGTAACGCCCACCGACGAGGAACTGGCTACGGACGAGGCCCTTAACGGCTGGCTGCGCCGCAACACCGGCACGTCCCACCACATCTCCGGCACCTGCAAGATGGGCCCGGACAGCGACCCCATGACAGTCGTCGACCAGTACCTCAAAGTCAAGGGTGTGGAGGGCCTGCGCGTCGCCGACGCATCCGTGATGCCCGACTGCATCCGCGCCAACACCAACGCCACCACCATAATGATCGCCGAAAAGCTAGCCGACTTCATCAAGTCCGGCAAGTAGCCGATCACAGCGACGGGGCGGGCCTATTGCCTGCTCCAGTCGCTAGGCAACCACCCTTCTCGCTCGGAAGCACTTTATGTAAGCCTTGACCTAAATGACTGAATGCTATTTGCCAATTCCCATTTTTGACCAAATTCCTCGCGTCTTTCGCTCTATTAGCCTATTCAGAGGTAAATGTAATAACAGTAAATCACATAGTGAAATTCTGTATTAGAGGATTTCAGTTGGGCGTGGTATTGTATCTTCTAGGCCTCGGCATTGTGTTGATTTTCCTAGATACTCCCACTCTCGACGAAAAATCAAAAGTATATTCGTTCATGGTGCCTTTACTTGTGTTGGTCGGCCTTATTCCAATCAAGTTGCCTGGATGGTTCAACTCACCGCCATTGTTTGCAGCACTAGTTGGCACCGCAATGACCATCGTAGGCGTTACATATGTGTTGAGTGACGCGGGCGCAGGGAACGTAGGATGGGTGCTATTTTGGGGAACACTGATGGCCGGAGGTGTAGGAATTATTTTCGGCTCTGTACTCTAATATGCTGCCATTTGGACAAAAAATAGCGATTAACTGCGCTAATTCCTGCAAGTGCAAAAATACACCTTGAAGCGAAGCGAGACTCACTACCCGAAGGACCCGCGCGGAGGGCCTGGATGGGCCCTCCGCTTCCCTTTCCACTGACAGCCTCCCCTTGCCAGCCTTTGTAGCACTCCCCTACCATAAGCGTACCGGGCATGCCTGCGGACTAACCCCGCTAGCCATCCCTCAACCCGGCCACCATGCCGGAGCACGAGAATGACTGGAATTGAACGGAAAATCAAAATTATTGGCTTGGGTAATCACGTATGAAGCGCAGCGAATCGCGAATCCTCACCACTCACACCGGCAGCCTGCCCCGGCCCGAAGCCCTCGTCGCGATGCTGGCCGCCGTGTCGCGGGGCGAGGCGGTGGATGAAGCAGCCTTCGCCGACGCCGCAAAGGCCTCCACCGCCAGCGTCGTGCGCGCCCAGGCCGAGGCGGGCGTCGACGTAGTCAACAGCGGCGAGCAGTCCCGCGTCAGCTTCTCCACCTACGTCACTCAGCGTATGTCCGGGTTCGGCGGCGCTTGGACCCGTCGCGGCCACCGCGACCAGAACGAGTTCCCCTCCATCGTCCGTCCTCGTGTCGTGCAGCTCATGCGCGACGTGCCCACCTGCGTCGGCCCCCTGTCCTATAACCGGCTGGACATTGCCGGGCAGGAATGCGACGACCTCCTCAGCTCCGTCGCCGAGTCGGGGGCGGCCCACGAGGAACTGTTCATGACCGCCGCCTCTCCCGGCATCATCACCCTGACTATGAAGAACGACCACTACTCGACCTATGAGGACTACGTCTACGCCGTCGCCGAGGAGATGCGCAAGGAATACGAGCTGGTGGTATCCAAGGGCATGGTTCTGCAGCTAGACTGCCCCGACTTGGCCATGGAACGCCACATCTCCTACCAGGACGAGCCGCTGGAGGCTTTCCAGGCGGTGGTGGAGCTGCACATCGATGCCATCAACCGCGCCCTCGTGAACATCCCCCGCGACCGCGTGCGCCTGCACGTCTGCTGGGGCAACAGCGAGGGCCCCCATCACCACGACGTGCCCCTCGATGACATCCTGCCCATCATCTACCGGGCCAACGTTGGCGCTCTGGTGATGGAGATGGCCAATCCCCGTCACGCTCACGAGCATCGCGTCTATCGCGACCTGCCGCTCCCCGACGGCATGCTGCTGGTGGCCGGCGTCATCGACACCAAGACCAACTACGTCGAGCACCCCCGCCTGGTGGCCGACCGCCTGCACCAGGCCGTGGCCGCCGCCGGTGGCGACCCTGCCCGCGTGCTCGCCGGCACCGACTGCGGTTTCGATACCTCCGCCGGCTCCAACCGCGTCGACGCCGGGATCGTCTGGCTCAAGCTGCAGGCCATGCGCGAAGGCGCAAACATCGCCAGCCGCGAGCTGTTCTTGCCCGACAGAAGTACGAAGAGTTGACGGCTGGCGGCCCGGTCGGTATACCTGTTGCAGGCATTCGCACTGCGGTTGCCGCCACCGGTCAGGAGGAAACGCGCCATGGCAGAACTGAGCCCGGCCAGGGTTCTGGAAGAACTCAAGAACAACGGCGTCACCCACGTGGTCTGGCTGCCCGACAGCGAGACCAATTTTCTCTACGTGTTGATGAACGATGAGCCGTCCCTCGACCTCGTCACCGTCAGCCGCGAGGGTCACGCCTTCTCCACCGCCGCTGGCATTGCCGCCGGGGGCAAGAAGCCCGTCATCCTTATCCAGAACACGGGCATGATGGAGTCCGGAGACTCGCTGCGTGGCTGGGGCATCGGCATGAACACCCCCGTCGTGATGATGGTCGGCTACCGGGGCTGGACCCGCCACGGCGTCATCACCGACACGGCGGCCTTCTACACCGAGCGGTTCCTGCACGCCTTCAACATCAACTATTACCTCGTCGAGTCCGACGAAGACGCCGACCGCATCTCCATCGCCTTCGCCGAGGCCGCCCGCGAGAAGCGCCCCGTCGCCGTGCTTGTCGGCGACGAATACCACGGCTTCAACGTGAGCCGTTAGGGACCACCCGTTAAGGAAGTGAACGAAATGATGAAGACAGCCGAGATGCTGGAGGTGTTCAGCAAGCAGCGGGGCGACGCCATCGTCATCCCCGGGCGCGGTGGCCGGTTCTGGGTGAACATCAGCGACCAGCCAGACCGCGACCTGCCCCTGGGCGACCCCGCCATGGGCGGCCACGCCTCCTTCGCCCTGGGCCTCGCCCTGGCCCTGCCTGACGAGCGCGTGGTGCTCTTCGATTCCGAGGGCGACCTGCTGATGGGCATGGGCGCGCTCCCCACCATCGCCGAAAAGGCTCCTCAGAACCTGTACCACTTCATGCTGGACAACGGCGTGTACGCTACCACCGGCGGCCAGCCCGTCCCCAACGCCGACGTCATGGCCTACGAAGTGGTGGCCCAGGGATGCGGCTACCCCGCCACCTACTCCATCGACAACCTCGAAGACTTCGCCAGCCAGATCGAGGAGATCCTGGCGCAGCCCGGTCCGGTGTTCGTCGCGTTGAAGATCGATCCCGAAATCATCAACGAGCCCATCAACGCCCGTCCCCAGTGGCAGCGCAAGACCCGCAACCAGGCCGTCGCCGACATGAAGGCAGAACTCGGCATCGGCGACTAGCAGCCTGTCCGAGGATTAGATTTTGGAGACGAAAAGCGCCACTGTCTAATCGCATTGGCGACTAATAGGCTCCAATAAAACAGTAACCGGAATAATTGACGTTGTTAAAGACGATTTTCGCTTAGAACATTGTCTCTCGGACGGGCTGCTAGCTCCGCCGCATCGCCTGCCGCAGCACTGCGGCCGGAGCCAAGGCAATCGCGTCTTGAACTCCGGAGGCCTTATAACTCGTCATTCCCGCGCGGGCGGGAAGCAAAACCCCGTCTACTCTGGCACCCAGAAACGCTCGCACCCAGAAACGAAGAAAGCACTGGCACTCCAACCTCCACTGCCATTTCGGCCCAATTTGTGTGCTGAGAAATAGGACGCCATTGCCCTGCGGCCAGAGCTCACGTGTCAGCAGGGAGACTCGCATTCCAGTTACAATAAGTCGTACAGCATCCGATGCCGGGATGGCGGAATGGCAGACGCGGCGGACTTAAAATCCGCTACCTTAGCAGGTGTGTGGGTTCGACCCCCACTCCCGGCACCACACCCTTTCCCCACACCGGTCGGGCAGCACGCCCGGGCGGCTGGCTGTGTCCCGCCGCTCCGTGGTCGCGACCATCGCGGCCTCCATGCCCGCTCAGGCAAGACCGCCCGAATGCGAACGCCGAGCTCCCGGTCAATCCAGGCTGCGCAGCAAGCTCCCGAACCCCTCGATCGGCTTGGTCCAGCCCAGCTGACGCAACGCCATCCAGATGCTGGCCTGGTTCACCGTGATCACCGTCTTGCCCAGTCGCTGCTCCAGCGGCTCGGCCGCGTCCAGCGCCCGCCACGCCGTCCCCGGCAGGAACACCGTGTCCGCCTCGTCCTGCACCACCGACAGCGCGAAGTCGACAATGGTTTGCGGCGACTCCTCGTCGATCTCCCGCGGGTTCATCGACTCCTGCATCCACGGCTCCCCGTCCGCGCTCAGCACCTCGAACCCGGCCTCTTCCATCAGCGGCTTGAGCCGGTTACGCAGGTGGAAGTTGCGGTACGGCCCGCAGATGCTCAGCTTCCGGCTTCCCATGTGCCGCATCGCCTCGATGCACGACGTCACGGCAGTGACCGACGTTATGCCGCTGGCCTCCTCCATCACGTCAGCCATGTGCTTGTCGAAGGCCATGTACCCCTTGTGCCACGTGCCCGAGGTGCAGGCGTAGACCAGCACGTCCGGCCCGATGTTCGACAGCGCGCTGGCCCCACGCGCCACGTCGTCGTTCATCATGTTCACGTCGAACCCGAACAGCGCCCAGTCGACCTCGTTGGCCTCTCCGCTCGACATGTTCAGCCGGTGCCCACCGTCGGCCGCGGTCTCCGGCTGGCTGCCCCAGTTGCCGTTCCACATCCGCTCGAAGTGCACCGTGATCTCCGGCGGTATGACCCGGTAGAAGTCCGGCTCCACAACAGGGTTGGTGGCTGGCACCAGCGCCCCGATTCTCTGCGTCTTCGTTAGGTCCGCCATATTCCTCCGATGCCCGGGAGTCTTGACCCATCTTGCGGCCTATTGTAGCGGGAATCGAGCTCTGAGTGACCAGCCGCAGCCCCGACTAGATTCTCGACCGTCATACCCGGCTGACCCGCCTCCATCGCACCTACTCGGGAATCGCACCCCCGTGGTACGTCGCGTATACCCGGTTGAAGTCATCCACCTGCTCCGCGCCGACCTGTTCCCGGAAGATTCTGTAGAAGTCATCTTCGTAGACCTGGCCCTCTCGCAAAGCCAGGACTACAGCCCTCATCCCGTCCGATGTAGTTTCTGCGCCCAGCTCAGTGTACAGCTTCCAGTACAGCCGCTCGCCGAGATTGTAGTCGCAGCCGCTCCTTCGCCAGTCCACCAGCAACTCCCGGATGTTTTCGTCACATCCTGTACGAATTCTGCCCTCAACGTATTCCATGCGATCCTCAATGCTGGTTGCTTCCACCGAGACCTCCGCTATTGTCGCCAGGAAGTCGGCTCCTCCTTCCCTGATCCATCTATTTTGTCCACCGTAGAAATAGAAGTGACCAACCTCGTGGTAGACACTGCGGGTGCGGAATGGAAAGTCCAGCTTGAAATAGGGGGAAGTGTTGGACCCCAGGTAATTTCCTGACCCAGCGGTGTTCCAGATAGAGATATCAGCTAGAAGTAGAATGATATCGGTAAACGGGAAGGGCAACTGCAGGAACAACTCCTGCGCGCGTGCCCCAGCCTCCATCGCGGCAAACGTTGCGTCGTAGTCCACCTCCTGCTTGTGACTGACGACAATCAGGTCGACATCCCCCGCCAGCGGTAACTCTACGGACTTCGTGACAATCCGGTGCTCTTCGATCAGCGCCTTGCGATAGGCCTCGTTGATGTAGATCAGCGACCGTATCACCGTCAGCAGCGCTGTCTCGTCATCGTCGACGCCGTCCGAGAACCAGGACTGTTCTCTGAGCAGTGGAAGGGCGTTTGTCTCCGGCCTTGCCGATACTATCAGTGTCATCGCCTCCAGCGCGAAGGAATCCCTGTCCCTGAACGGCGGCTCCATGAAGGGCTGCGCCGCCATCCACCGGGCCCGCTCCGGGTCCTTCCGTGCGATTTGGAACAGCGATGTGATTGTCTGGCGCTCCAGGAGAGTCATGTCATCGGCCATGTACGGGTAATCAAACAGGATCTTGGCCGTCTCCACATCGTACTTCGCGAGATCCCTGGCGCCGGCGAGCGGCAGCCACTCCCTGCCCGTCAGCCCGTCGGCGACCCAGTCGAACTCGGCAGCCCTCTCCGCCAGTTCTGTGTCTATGTCCGCCAGCTGACCGACCATCCTCAAGGCCGAAGGAGGCACCTGCATCCACGCCGGCGCCGGCGTAGGTGTCGGCGTGTTCGTCGGCGTTGGCGTATTCGTCGGCCTCGGTGTGCGCGTGGGAGCAGCCGTCGGCGTCGGCGTGAACGTGGGCGTGGGAGTCAGGGTCGGAGTAGCCGTCGGCGTGGGTGAAACCGTGGGCGTGGGTGTCGGTGTCAGCGTGGGCGTCGAGGTCGGTGTCTTCGTCGGCCTCGGCGTCGGCGTCGCCGTGGGCGCGGGCGTCGGTGTCGGTGTCGGCGTGGGCGTGGGCGTGGGAGTCGGTGTAGGTGTAGGTGTAGGTGTAGGTGTCAACATTGGGGTGGGAGTCGGAGTGGGCGTAGGTGTAGGCGTAGTAGTCGTCGGCGGCGTGGCCACCGGGGAAGGCGTTGGCACTGGCGAAACTGCCGCACCTGCCTGCGCCCTCCTCTCGCCCAGTGGGGAAGGGGCTGCTGTGTCGCTGGCGCGCTCACCGGTCTCCCTGGCCTCAATCGTGCCCCTTACCGCCGCAGCCACCGTGGCCTCGACCTCCAGCGTGCCCCTTACCGCCGCCTCCACCGTGGCCTCGATGCCCGTCGCCGGCTCCCCTTCACCGCCGGCGCATGCCATGGAGACTACTGCCCCAAGGCAAAGCAGGATGACCGCCGCCACCGCCCTCATTCCAACCCCCGATGTCTTTCCGCTCCCGACTATAGGCGTAAGAGTAACATCAACTATGCCTTTGAAGGCTGCTCTTCTACGGATTCCGACATGCCTGTCGCTAGCGGCCACGCCTGGCCATTCGGGGCGATGTCCCCTGCGGCCGCCGGTGTATGATTGTGCGTCTGCCCATCCTTGCGTGAAAAGGAATGGCTGCCTTGGAAGACCTGGTCCTCTGGCAACTGGCGGTCCTCTTTATCGTCGCGGCCATTGGCATGTCGCTGTCCGGCGTCGCGGGGTTCGGCGGCGGCGTCCTGATTCTGCCCGTGCTGGTGTGGCTCTACGGTCCCGAGGTGGCGGTGCCGGTCATTGCCATATTCCAGCTCATCGGCACCTTCGCCCGCGTGTGGCTGAACCGGGAATTCACGAACTGGAAGGTGGTCGCCTGGTTCGTCGCCGGCTCCACCCCCTTTGCCATCCTCGGCAGCTTCCTGTTCATAGCCGCCGACACCGACCTCATCATCCGAGGCATGGGCGCCGGTATGATCGTTCTCGTGGTGCTTACCCAGCTTCCCTGGGCGAAGAGGGTCCGCATGACCCTGTGGGGCTTCCTCCCGCTGGGCGGAGCATCCGGATTCCTCGCCGCAGTGATGGGCATACCCGGCCCCTTCGCGCCCATCTTCTACATCGCCTACGGCCTCAAGCCCCGCGCGTACATGGCCACCTTCTCCCTCAGCATGCTCCTCATCCAGGTCCCCAAGATTGCCGTGTACAGCACCGGAGATCTGATAACTCCCTTCGTCATCATCCTGAGCCTGGCCCTCGGCGTCGTGGCCATCGGCGGCGCATACTATGGAACCAGACTCATGCGCCGGATTCCCGACAAGGTTTTCACCATAGGCATCAACGCCATCGTCTTCGCCTTCGGTGTCCTGTTCCTCGTCGCGGGCGGCTAGCGGAAGGCGTGGCCCAATCTTTCGCTCCATCTTGTTCAGGAAGCGGACCCTCCTTGCCTAGCGTGTTCAACCCGACTATATTCCCTTCGTCAACGAAGGCTCGTACCTTCTTATCGCACACGGACAAATCTCCAACAGGACAATGAACGCCATGGCCGACAGCACCGACCTGTTCTATATCATCCACAGCACGCGCTCCATGCGGCGACTCAAGCCTGACCCGGTGCCCGACGAGTTGATTCGACGCATTCTGGATGCTGGCGTCTGCGCCGCCAACGGCGGGGCCAACCAGCGCTGGCGCTTCCTGGTCGTCAAGGATCCCGACATCAAGCAACGCGTCCAGGTCTGGTACCAGAAGGCCTACGACGATGTGATCGGCCCCCGCTACGAGGGCAGCGCTCCGCCGCCAGGATCCAGCCCCGGCCGGTACCGTCGGCAGCACGGCGCCGTACACTACCTAACCGAGCACTACCACGAAGCCCCCGTCTGGATCGTGGCGTGCCAGGAAGGCGGAGATGGCCTGCCCGACCGCGCTTTGGGAGCCTCCATCTACCCCGCGGTCCAGAACATGCTCCTCGCCGCACGGGCCCTCGGGCTGGGCTCCACCCTCACCTGCCGCCACCTCATCCACGAAAAGGAGGTCGAGGAAATCCTGGGACTGCCCCCCGGTGTACATTCATACGCCATCCTGCCCATCGGCTACCCCATCGGCAACTTCGGCCCAGTGCGTCGCGGCCCCCTGTCCGAGTTCGTTTACCTCGACAAATGGGGCGAGCAGTATCTGGATGAGTAGCCTCATCTTCACGCTTCCGTCACCAGGTGATCTCTGACTGGTTGGACTACACGGCATCTACTGCACGGCATCTGAGGAGGACAAATCATGCCCGGTGTCTTTCGCGCCGACCACGTGGGTAGCCTGCTCCGTCCGCCGGAGGTCAAGGAGGGCAGGACCGCCTTCCAGGATGGAAAGATTGGACTGGACGAACTTCGCTCCATCGAAGACGCGGCCATACTCCGCGCCCTCCATCGCCAGCAGGCCGCGGGCGCATTGGTCTTCACCGATGGCGAATACAGGCGCACTGGCTTCCAGAACGATCTGATCGAATCAGTCGAAGGCTTCGTCCACGCCGAAACGCCCGCTGTCATACGCATCTGGCAGGGCCCAGGCGATCAGCCGACCGAGCAGGGTACCCGCCAGGTGGTGGGCGGCAAGCTGCACCAGGTTCGCGGCCTGACCGACACCCAGCGCGAATTCCTACAGGCCCACGCTCCCGGGCCAGTCAAGATCACCATCCCCAGTCCCGGCCAGTTCCCTGCCCTGACCTTTCAGCCCGGCATCACCGACCGGTTCTATGCCACCCGCTCCGAGTTGATGTGGGAAATCGCGGCCATCATCAGGGCGGAAGTCGCCTCCCTCGTGGAATTGGGCGTGGACTATATCCAGGTGGACGCCCCTCGTTACAGCTACTATGCCGACCCCAGGTGGCGTCAGCACCTGCGGGAGCTTGGCGAGGACCCGGACCGGATGTTCGAAGAGGCGGTTGAGGCCGAGATGTATAGCCTCGAAGGAGCGCAGGGCCCCGGGAGAACCGTCGCCTTTCACGTCTGTCGCGGCAACAACCAGAGCAAGTGGTACGCCGAGGGCGGTTACGAAAACATCGCCGAGCGCCTCTTCAACAACCTGCCGGTCGACCGCTTTCTCCTGGAATACGACACCGACAGGGCAGGCACCTTCGAGCCGCTCAGGTTCGTTCCTTCGGGAAAGATGGCGGTGCTGGGACTGGTCAGCAGCAAGGAATCGGCGCTGGAATCCCCCGACTACCTGCTGCAGCGAATCGAGGAGGCCAGCTCCTGCGTTCCGCTGGAGAACCTGGCGTTGAGCCCCCAGTGCGGTTTCGCTTCCACCGCGCCCGGAAATCTCCTCACCGAGGACCAGCAGTGGCGCAAGCTCGAACTGGTGGCCGAAGTTGCTCGCCGCGTCTGGGGAGACTGAGCGGCTGATTCTGGCTACGGTACCGTCCCATATCCGATGGCCCTGCTCAGTGCACTCCCGCGTTCGCGGCAATGGCGGCTGGGGCCGGATGGCTAATTCAACGCCCAGTCGCCCTTGAATGCTGGCATCCAGCCCAAGTATTGGCGGGACGTACGGAACGCCACCAACCGTGAATGGCTGAGACTGGCACAGGCACCCTTGGGGCAACAGGAATAAACGACTCTATGATCACGCCAACGGCTCAGGCAGAGGGCACAGAGGTAAACAAGGCCTGGTTTTACTTCGTGCTCTCCCTCACCATTCTCAGCACCCAAACCGCGATTGTGATGGTTCCGGCGCTCCTCGTAGAGATTGCAACTGACTTTGATGTCTCAGTGGCAGTCTCGGGGCAATTGAACACGGCCTCATTCGCTGCATTGGCCGTTTCCATTGTTGCCGTGGGGCCGCTGGCCGATTCCTTCGGCCGCCGCCCGGTGGCTCTCGTTGGAGTGCTGATGGTCCTGGTCTCAATGCTGGGGTCGGCTTTCGCGCCGAATATGGAGGTATTCCTCGCGCTCAGAGTGCTGGGCGGCTTTGGAGGAGGAACCATACCGCCCACATCGGTGGGAGTAGTGTCCGACGTCATCTCCCCGGCAAGGAGGGCCCAGGCCGTCGGCGGCATTATGGGAACAGTCGTGTTGACCTCGGCCATCACCGTCCCGCTGGTGGCCCTGTTCGCAGACTGGTGGGGCTGGCGGTTCACTTTTGTACTGGCCAGCCTGCTGCTGGCAACGGCGCTTCTCTTGGGCTGGTTCTGGTATCCCCGGGACAGAAGGGAACGCAGTCGCGACCTGGTGTTCTTTGCCAGGTATTGGTCGCTGCTTTCCATGGGCTTTTTCCGGGTCGCCCTGACGGTGATCGTGACCCAGCGCCTGGCCTACTGGGGTCTGATCAGCTTCTTCGCCGCCTATTTGATACAGGCCTATGACCTGAGCGTGGGCTTCGTGGCCCTGCCCCTGCTGATTGCTGCGGCAGCCCAGGTGATAGGAAGCTACGCCGCCGGATTTGTGGCCACGAGGAGCTACCGCGTCGTACTGATGGCCGTCACCACGGCCGCGGGGGGAGTGTGCGGATTCCTCTTCTTCGCCGTCGATTTCGGGCTCTGGCCTGCGGTGGCCCTGGCAACGGCGGCGGCGGGACTGTTGAGCGTCTTGGCCCCAGTCATGGTCGCCGCAACGACGGAGTATTCGGGAGATTCAAAGGCCACCGGAGCCAGCACTATCGGTGTCGGCAACTTTGTGGGGGGAGTGCTTGGGGCCGGGCTCTCCGGCGCTCTTCTGGCGAGCGTGGGCTACGAGGGAATCGGCTACCTCTGTCTTGCCCTGACCATTGGCAGCGCGCTGCTGCTCGCGGTGTTCGCCAGGCAGTTGCGGGTTAACACCGGCTGAGGGACCCGTTTCCGCCCGCCCTTCCGTCCGCCAGGTAGACCAGCCAAGGCAGACCGGCGTCTCATCCTCCCGCCGACGTAGACCGGCGTTTCATCGGCCCGTCGCCCACTCGGCCAGGGACCTCGAAATCAGCAGGAATTGACTATCGCCATGCCCCATTCTCTGAATCCGTGGCTATGGCACTGAGAGGTGTTGAAGCGGGGAGTCAGATTCTGGTGACAGCCTTCCCTGTCTCTATCATCTCCTTGATGCGTGACAGGTGTGGGCCGACAGGCAATTTGGGAGCGCTGTCGGTCAGCTTCCCTCCCAGGATGCGCGTAAAAAACCCCCGCGCTATGCGCATCGCATAGGCGGGGCCCATGAAGGCTCCTGGGACTAGGGCCTCCACCCGGGAAATCATGATCACCCGCGTGCCCTCTGTCTCCTGCCGGAATTCGAACGAAATCTTGTCGATGCTGACCAAGAGATTGTTGTAGCTGTTGCTCGTATCAAAAGCCAGGCGGCTGTGGGGTTCAAGATCGGTTACGGTCATGGTCTTGACCAGCCTCACCGGGTTGTCGCTCATGCCGCCGCGAATGATCAGCGGCCCTCGCATCACACCCATCTTCTGGCGACGGAATACTGCGCCGACGTGCGGCGGCTCTTCCGGAAAGGCGGTGACCTCGAAATCCGGCTCGGGGTTCCATTCTCCGTGACGGGTCATATCCGCCACGTACTCGAACACCCGCTCGGCCGGCGCGTCGATCACCACTGCATTGCGGCTCATTTCGAACGGGCCGGCCATTGAGAAACCCTAGTCTTGGCTGACGTCGTCGTCGGTGTCGACCCGGAAGCCGATCCCCAGCTTGACCTGGTACCAGTTGGCGCTCCCGCCGTCGATGGTGCCCCGAATCTCGCGCACCTCGAACCAGTCCAGGTTCCGAATGGTCTGCGCGGCCCTGGAGATGGCTCCGTCGATGGCCTGCTGTATGCTCTCGCTCGAAGACCCAACCAGCTCGAGTACCTTGTATGTGCTCCCAACTGCCATTTTCTTCTTCACCCATAACCTGCGAGCCTTGGATTTGGTTCTCTCGCAGCGAGAACATATAATATGCGCCGCGCCGCGATACAGCAACAGGCTCGATTGGCGCTCCCTTTCAGTTTGGAGGCATTATGTTTAGCGACATTCATCGTGTGAGCTACCTGGTGCCCGACCTTGACGCCGCCGTCGCCTCCTATTCGAAGGCTTTCGGCGCGGAACTCACCGGCCGGGGCCACGTGGCCAACCTCGGAGAAGTCGCCTTCCTGCAGGTGGGCGCCGTCGAAGTCGAATTCATCCACCCCGAGGACACGTCAGCCTTGGAGGCAAGCGGCGGCAGCTACGTCGTTCACCACATGGCCTACGCGGTCGAAGACCTGGACCGGGTGGTCGCCGAACACCGCAGCAAGGGCTTTCGCTTCCTGAACGATGAACCCTTCACCAACTTTATGGGCTACCGGCTCATCTACTTCGACCCGGCCGACACCGGCGGTTGCCGCGTCCACCTCACCGACGCCGCTACCCTCCGAAAGTGAAGGAACCGGCCCGGAAAATTCACAATATGCTCATAACTTGTCCACAACACTCTTACAAGGATATACGTAAGACTCTGGTAAGATTTCACCGCTAGAATTCTATCGTGAATCCCGCAGCGGACGGCGACACCTCGTCGCGCCACCGGGGTCCTCGACGGAATTCGGGAGATTGAAGGCAATGAAAGCTCTGGAAGGGCTGAAGGTACTTGACTTGACCCGGGCTCTCGCCGGCCCGTTCTGCACTCTCATGCTCGGCGACCACGGCGCCGATGTCATCAAGATCGAAATCCCGGGCAGCGGCGACGACACCCGCCACTGGGGGCCGCCCTTCATCGAAGGCGAAAGCGCCTACTTCATGTCCATCAACCGCAACAAGCGCAGCCTGACCCTCAACTTTAAGGAAGACGAGGCCAAGGAAATCTTCCTGAAGATGTCCGCAGACGCCGACATCATTGTCGAGAACTTCACCCCCGGCGTCATGGAGCGCTTCGGCCTCGGCTACGACGTGATCAGCGCCGCCAATCCCCGCATCATTTACGCCTCCATCTCCGGCTTCGGGCAGGACGGCCCATATCACCGCCTGCCGGCCTATGACCAGATAATGCAGGGCGTCAGCGGCATGATGAGCCTCACCGGCGAACCCGACGGCGAACCCCAGAAGGTGGGCATCGCCATCTCCGACATCGGCGCCGGAATGTGGGCCGCCTTCGCCGTCATGGCCGCCGTCCACCACCGCGCCGAGCACGGCGAGGGCCAGTACATCGACGTCTCCATGCTCGACGGCCAGGTGGCTTGGCTCACCTACCAGGCGGCCACCTATTTCGCCAACGGCAAGCCCCCCGCGCGCCTCGGGGCCGCACACCCCAATCTCTGCCCCTACCAGGCCTTCATGTGCCAGGACGGCAAGTTCATCAACGTCGCCGTCGGCTCCGAGCGCATCTGGGAGCGTTTCCGCGACGCCATGCAGCTCGACGAACTGGCCAAGCCCGACTACTCCACCAACGGCGACCGCGTCAACAACCGCTCGGTCCTCGTCCCTTACTTGCAGCAGGTGTTCCTCACCCGCCCGGTTGCCGAGTGGGTCGCCGACCTTCAGAAGGTGAGCGTACCCTCCGGCGCAATCAATGATCTGGCCGACGTCTTCGCCGACCCGCAGATCGAAGCTCGCGACATGCTGCAGGAAATGGTCCACCCGGTCGCAGGCAAGATCAAGCAGACCGGCATCCCCGTCAAGTTCTCCCGCACCCCGGGCGGCCTCGACCTGCCGCCGCCGCTGCTCGGCCAACACAACAGCGAAATCCTCAAGGATCTTGGCTATTCCGACGCCGACATCGACTCCCTGCTGAAGCGGGACGTGATATAAGGCGACGGTGGCCCAGGACATGGAATCACCATTCCAGACTCGGACGTGAAGAATGGACCTGGGATTGAAAGACCGGGTGGCAATAGTTGGCGGTTCCACCCGCGGCATGGGCCGCGCCATCGCCTTGGCCTTCGCCCACGAGGGCGCCAATGTCACCATCTGCGGCCGCACCGAGCAGGACCTTCGCCGCACCGAGATTGACATCGCCCGCGCCAGTTCCCAGCAGCACGTCCTCGCCGTCCCCGCCGACATCACCGACGCCCGCGATATCCGCCGCGTCGTGCGCGACACCATCAGCCGCTTCGGCCACGTCGACATACTCGTCACCCACATGGGTTACCACTCCGCCGAGCGGCCTTCCGAGCTCAGCGACGACGAGATCCTGAGCTCTCTCAGCGAAGGATTCTTGGGCGCGGTGCGCCTCTCCCGCGAGGTCGTTCCCTACATGAAGCGACAGCACTGGGGGCGCATCCTCAACCTGCTGCCCGAGCTCAACACCTCCTCTCCGGCTGCCGACCACGTCGACGTTTCCGGTGAGGCGGGCCTTGCCCACTCCAACTGGATGGCCCTCGTGGGCTACGCCAAGAGCCTGGCCAACGAGCTCGCTCCCTTCAATATCACCGTCAACAACCTCATCCACGGCCCGGTCCTGACCGAAGCCCTGAAGTCTGCCCTCATGGAGCGCAGCGAGGCCGAGGAGCGTCCGAAGGAGGACCTGATGCGCGAGCTGGCCGCCCCGGTGCCCATGGGACGCCTCGGTCACATGGAGGAAGTGGGCGACGCGGCTGCCTACATCTGCTCCGAGCGTGCCTCCTTTATGACCGGAATAAGCGTCGTCCTCGACGGCGGAATGCGCCAGGAAATCCACTAGCCCGAACCCTCCCCCGCAACCCGTCATTCCCGCGCAGGCGGGAATCCAAACCCCCGTCTACCCTCCCATCCCGAAACTGCTGCCCTTCGCGTTCCGACATCACCGACCCACGGTGAATATGCGATAATTTGCACCAGGACGACATCGACACGCAGGTGGGGTGCCCATGAACGAGCAGGCCGACCATTTCCGGAACGTATACCGCGCCGCCCAGGCCTTCATGGCCCAGGACGAGTTGCCCGGCTGGCTCGTATATGACTATCGTGAATCGAACCCCATCTTCCGGCAGGTCATCCGCCCGTCCGGCCATGTAACGCGGCCCTGTTACTTCTACCTGCCCGTCGACGGCAGGCCCACCCTGCTGACTCATCACGTCGACGCGGGCAAGTTCGCCGACTCCGGCGTGGACTGCGTCGTCTACAGTAACCGCGAAACCCTCGTTTCCGCCCTGCGCGACCTCGTTTCCGGCGTCGGCCGGCTGGCCATGGAATACTCGCCGATGAACGAGCTCCCCCGCGTCTCCCGCGTGGACGCCGGCACCATCGAGCTCGTACGCAGCACCGGCGTGGATGTCGTGTCCTCCGCCGACCTGATGCAAGCTGCCACCCACCGGTGGACTCCGGAGCAGTACGCCGACCACCACACGACCGCCCTCAACCTCGGCCGTATCGTCAACGAGGCCTTCGCTCACGCCGGCGAACGCCTCGGAAGCAGCGTAACCGAGTTCGACGTGGCCGAGTTCATCCGCCACCGCTTCACCGAGGAAGGCATCGCCTCACCGGATGGTCCCATCGTGGCCGTCAACGCCAACGCCTCCGACCCCCACTACGAGCCATCCGAGCAGCAGCACAGCCCCATCCGTCCCGGCGACTGGCTGCTGATAGACCTGTGGGCCAAGGGCGTGGCACCCGGCAGCGTCTACGCCGACATCACCTGGTGCGCCTACGCCGGAGACCGTGTTCCCGACAGACACCAGGAAATCTTCGACATCGTGATTGGCGCCAGGGACGCCGCCGTCGAGTACCTGCAGGACTCGTACCGCCGAGGCGAATCGGTGCAGGGCTGGCAGGCCGACCGGGTCGCCCGCGACTACATCGAAGCGCGCGGCTACGGGCAGTGGTTCACCCACCGCCTGGGCCACAGTATCGGCTTCGAGGTGCATAGCGAGGCCGTGAACCTTGACGGCTTCGAGACCTACGACACCCGCCGCATCATCCCCGGCGTCTGCTTCTCCGTGGAACCCGGCATCTACCTGCCCGAGTTCGGCGTCCGCTCCGAGATAGACGTCTTCATGTCCGAAAACGGCCCCGCACCCTCCTCCCCCGTGCAGCGCGAAGTCGTCCTCATGGGGTAGGCCACCGTGCCTGCCCCCGTCCCCTCCCTCCACTCTCTGCCATTCACCTCTCTGCCCCCTTCCACGTTGAGAAACCCCGTCTCCCCCAAACCGTCATCCCCGCGCAGGCAGGAACCCAAACCCCCGTCACCTGACTATTGGACCACCTGATTTGAATCCCTTCCAGGTGACGCTAGCCCGGCCTTGCATCAAAAAAGCTAGTTACGTCTAAAACCTGAGTTCTGCATCAAAAGCCCGGTTTCTGTCTCAAAACCCCCGAGATTAGCAGCGTAATTGATAACATCGGCGTACCGAACGCTTTGGCTGGTACCGAGCTACGAGGACTAGGGATTCTCTGAACAAGTCGGGTGGGATGTGGCATAGTTGGAATGAACCAGCAGGTGCCCGTTGAGGAGTAAAGGCAGATGGACCAGCCCACCTTTGCTGACCTGGAATACCAGGGAAAGAGGCGCAAGACCCGCCGGGAACTGTTCTTGGAGCGGATGGACGGCCTAATTCCTTGGCAGAGCCTGGAGAACCGCATCCGCCCCTTCTACCCCAAGGCCGGAAGGGGACGCCATCCCTACCCGCTGTCCGCCATGCTGAGGGTCCACTGTGTCCAGCTCTTCTACAACCTGAGCGACCCAGGCATGGAGGACCTGCTCTACGAGTCCGACCCGGTGCGGCGGTTCGTGGGGCTGAAGCTCTCAGGCCCCCTGCCCGACGAGACCACCATCCTGAATTTCCGTCATCTCCTGGAGCAGCACAGCCTGGGGCAGGGGCTGTTGGAAGAGATCAACGCCCACCTGGAATTTCAGGGGCTGAAGCTGCGGGAGGGAACCATCGTGGACGCCACCATCATAGAGGCACCGTCCTCCACCAAGAACCGTACCGGGGAACGCGACCCGGAGATGCATCAGACCAAGAAGGGGAACCAGTGGCATTTCGGGATGAAGGCGCATATCGGGGTGGACTCGGAGACGGGCATAGTGCACAGCATGTGCGCGACGGCAGCCAACGCGCACGATGTTACCGAGACCCACAAACTGTTGCACGGCGGTGAGACGGTGGTGTGGGGCGACGCCGGATATCAGGGGGTTCACAAGAGGGAGGAGAACCAGGGGCTGGAGGTAGAATGGCTGGTGGCGATGCGTCCGGGGCGTCGTCGGCAGCTGGAGCCTGAGAGCGATGAGGCGCTGGCAGAGAAGGCGAAGGCGTCGGTGAGGGCCAAGGTGGAGCATCCCTTCCTGAAGGTGAAGCGGTTGTTCGGGTATGTCAAGGTGCGCTACCGGGGTCTGGCGAAGAACACGGAGCGGGCTGGCGCTGCTGTTCGGGCTGGGCAACCTGCTGACGGCGGAGGGTCAACTGAGGGCGTAGTGCGCCCGGAGGCAGGCCACAACCGGCCTCCGGCCCGCCCCAGTCCTTAAATAGTGCCGTCAGGGGCGAAACTCAGGGGACTGAGTGCTGGCCAGCAACGCCCGAAAGACAGTTCCCCTACCCCTTTCGCCGCCCCATCAAGCAAAACTGATAACAAAACACCCTTGTTCAGACTATCCCTAGTAGTTAATCGCTAATGGAATGATGGGTTTTGGGACTTAAGCTTGATCCGGGCGTCCCCGGTGCTAAAGCGCCAGTTCACCCTGACTCCGTCCCGATTGCGCCGCTCCTGCCAAGTGCCGCTTTCTTGGGTCAGAACCTCCCGGTCAGGTATCCGGCGATTCAGGCACTGCCTAGTCAGCACTCCCAGTTCTATCTCCGCCATATTCAGCCAACTCCCGTGCTTCGGAGTGTAGTGGATTTCCAGCCACCGGGCTATCCGCAGGGCCTCCGCAGGCTCGAAGGCCTCGTACAAGGATGACGGGTGGTGCGTGTTCAGGTTGTCCATCACCAGCACTATCCGCTCCCTGTCGGGGTAGTCCTCATCCACCAGTTTCCGCACCACCTCCGCCCAGTCGGTCCGCGTGCGCCTTTCCCTGACCTCCACTCGCCGCCATCCCTCCAGCGGCGCGTACAGCATGAACAGGTTGCTCACCCCGTTGCGCTGGTATTCGTAATTGTAGGCCAAGGGTGCTCCGGGCCTCCCTGGGCGGGGTTGACGCGTATCCTGCACCAACTGCTTGCTGTTGTCGTCCAAGCACACCAGCACCTCGTTATCATCAAAGGGCCGATAATGCGCCTCCAGCACGTCCTCCATGGCGCAGACAACCTCGGCGCTGACCTGAGGCGGGAGACACCAGCACTGCCTCAGCCAGGACTTGAGCCGGGTTTTTTCAGTGTCCGGCGCACCGTCTCGGTGCTGATGCTGTCCACTATCTCCCTATCTACCTATCTACCAGTCCGCCGACCAGCATCGTGAGGGTCCAACTGACCCGTCCCTCCGGCGGCTTGGAGCAGCCCAACGCTATCAGGTGGGCCTGTCCCTCGCCGTCCAGCTTCCTGGGGCGGTGGTTGAGTTGCCTCTTGCGCCCGAGGGCCGCCTCCACTCCCTGCTCCACGCAACGGCGGCGCACCCGCTCCACCGTGGCCGTGCCCACCCCTAGGGCCCGGGCTATCTCCTGATCCATCATCGGACCCTGGGCCTGGTTCTCGTCGCTGAGCAGCAGAATTCGAGCGTGAGTCTGCTTGTAGGCCGCAGCACGGCCCTTGGACTCCAGTGATTTCAGTTCCTCCTGCTCCTCTCCCGTCAGACTCACCCAGTATTTCCTCACCATCACATCCTCCCAATTCCCGGTCCCTGCGCGTAAGCGCTAGCTCATCATTGCTCATCAGCCATCATTTCAAAGTGGTTGGCCTACTAGTCGCGATTGCGAGAGGATGTTTGATCCGATGACAAATTTTTCGTTCCTACAAAGTCCCTCAATCGTGGTTTGGCTATGTGTTACACTAGTTAACCGTGAGCCCGTTGCCACACCCTAGGCAACTTTTTTTCCAGATCTTGCCAAGAACTAGGGTGAGATAGTTGACAAGTGGGTAGCGATCCGCAAAAATAGACCCAAGAGCACTGGTCCGCTACAAGTGAGCTCCTAGGTCTCTACCAAGAACTCGGCCTATACAGGCTTCGGTCTACAGAACAGAAAGGAGGTATCGAGGTATCAATGTGCAGGAGGCGTTATGGCCACTCATCCTAATGCCGCCATTGCCGTAGATGTGCTGAGAAGCCACTTGGCCCACTTGAATGGCAAGATTGCTACTCTCACAGAGGAACGGGACACGGTGGCCAAAGCATTGGAATCTCTCCTAGGTCACAGCGGCGCTACGTCGGCTGAGTGTTCGACTGATCGGAATAATCGCAGCCATCCAGCAGCGACGGATCCCATCGGCAGTCAGCAGAGGAATATAACAGACCTGAATGACTTGGTTATCGATTTCAAGGGATCGGCCAACCTTAGGGAGCGATTGATCAGAATTGCGCTAGCTAAGGAGGGCGTGTTGTTAAACATTACAGAGGTGGCTCGGTTCCTGATCGAAGCTGGAGAATCCCAAGCAACGATCCCGAACCTTCGAACTAACGTGCACGACATCGTGAACGGAAGCCCAGACCTTTTTGAGAAGGTCTCGCCCGGAACCTACCGATACCTTGGGATGAGGGTTAGGGAAGACAATCCTTCGAACGAACAACTAGATGTGCAGCGAGGCATCGGCAAATTCGCGGATGGATCAGAGACAAGCTGATTTCAAAAATTTAGCTCCCCCGCCTTTGCACAGAGAGGGAGCTTGACTGGAGGAACGAGATGAACCCCCAACCTACTATTTACTCTACGGCAACCGCTTTGCGAGGTCAAGACAATGCTGCCACCGGGCGCCGTCAGCTCGGGCTGGAAATAGCAGCGACGATCAAGATTGGCAAAAACCGCGCGGGGTACGTGGTTCCCTCGCAGTCCGGCACCGGCTCGTATCTGGTGAATTTGGATGGTGAGCCCTTCTGCACCTGCCCCGATTTCGAATTGCGGCAAGAGCCCTGCAAGCACATCTTCGCGGTTGAGTTCCTTGTCCAACGGGAGGGTGCGCCGAGAAACCCAACAAAAACCGACAAAGGAGCCCGAGAGTCCACCACGGACAGAGACTGGTCCGCCTACAACGATGCACAGGCCAACGAGGGGAGGCTCTTTCCCGCTTTACTAAGAGAGCTTTGCGACGCCGTGCCCCAACATCCGAGGTCCAAGGGGCGTCCGAGATTGCCGCTTGGCGATGTGCTGCACGCTGCTTGCACAAAAGTTTATAGCACTAGGTCCACTCGTCGGGCTATGGCGGAAATCTCTGACGCCAAAGCGAACGGGTACCTTAGCAAGGCACCGTCGGTCGCCAGTGTCTTCCGGTGTATTGAGAACCCAGAGCTAACCCCTGTCCTACAGGACCTGATCGCAATGAGCGCTCTGCCGCTTCGTACGACCGAGGTCGACTTCGCCATAGACGCCAGCGGTTTTTCCTCTTCGGTTTACGAGAACTGGCACGACCACAAATGGGTCCGCCGCGGCGAGAACACACTGTGGGTCAAGGGTCACATTTGCTGCGGCGTCCGAAGCAACATCATCACCGCCGCTGTTGCCACCCCAGGAACTGCGAACGACGCTCCGTTTTTCACCCCACTCCTGGAGGCCACAGCCCCGAATTTCCGGGTGGATTCCGTCTCTGCGGACAAGGCCTATCTGAGCCGGAAAAACTTGGGGGTGATTGAGGCCCTTGGGGCAAGCGCTCGCATTCCTTTCAAGTCGAATTCGGCTATGTCCGCAGCAAAAAAGCGGCGCGATCCGGTGTGGGAGCGAAACTTCCGCTTTTTCCATGATCATCGCAGCGAGTTCCTAGAGGGCTACCACAAGAGGTCGAATGTTGAAACCGTCTTTTCGATGGTGAAGAGCAGGTTCGGGGGCTCTGTACGTTCCAAGACCCCAGCCGCTCGACTGAACGAGGTGCTTCTCAAATTCCTCTGCCACAACCTTTGTGTAGTGATCAAGGCGAAGTACGACCTCGGTATTGAGCCCGACTTTGATTCGGGGCCGCGTGAGGTCAACTCGTGGTTCCCGATGGCGGCGTAGGTACATCAGGACGCATGGGGCCTGACCCATCAGTCGCGCCCCCATGCGTTCAAGCACCCGGCCTGCCGACGAGGTGACAACTCTCGCCAAGACGGTTACAGCCGGAACGGATTATCGAAGGTACGACTTCTACGCGAGGAGGTCTATGGAAACACAGAGCTATAGGCCCGTTCTGGACGCTCTGACCCAGCAGTATGACAACCTGGGTCGCGAGATCAAGGAAAAGATGGAACTACAGGCCGCAATGGGGATGGTGAGGATCCATTTCGAAAGACTGAGTAGGTACGATGGCCGCGACGAACCGTACAGGCGTCCGGAGAATGCTGAAACCAGCTTGATCGGCCTGTATGTGGATTTCGGAGGCGCTCGCAACCTTCTCCAGCGGATACTGAGGATAGGCGATGCAGCTGAAGGGAAGCTCCTGAACGCCACAATGGTCGCAAATTTCCTTATCGAAACCGGGCAATCTCGAGGAAATCTGAATAGCCTCCGCCGGGAAGTGGGCCAAACATTCAAGCGGCATCCAGAGTATTTTGAGCCGGTGTCAACCGGAACTGTCAGATTCCTAGGCAGGAACGCGACTGTTCCGGTCCCTCCCTTGGGGAGCAGATTGCCCAATTGGACGGGTGGCAAAGGACGTAATGGACACAGATATAGCGAATCTGACCAAGGTCTCACTGATTTCGGGCAGGAGTTCGATTCTTCCTTGTCCGAAGGAGGTGAAGTAACGGATGAATATTATGACTAAGGTAAAACTCCCCGGAAACCGGGCGGACACAGCGCCGCCCACTTCCCCGCCGTCAAGACTCTGGACACCCTCGACTTCCCGGTAATCCCGTCGCTGAACAAGGCGCTGGTGATGGAACTGGCACGCTGTGAATACATCCAGCGCCGGGAGAACGTCATCGCCGTCGGCAACAACGGCACCGGCAAGACCCACGTGGCCCTTGGGCTGGGGCTGGCCGCCAGCCAGCGGGGCATGTCCGTGGGTTTCACCACCGCCGCCGCCCTGGTCCACGAGATGATGGAGGCCCGGGACGAGAGACGGCTGCAAAATCTCCAGCGGCAACTGTCCCCGCTCAACCTGCTGATCATCGACGAACTGGGCTTCGTGCCCCTGTCCCGCACCGGCGCGGAACTGCTCTTCGAGGTCTTCAGCCAGCGCTACGAGCGGGGCTCCACAATGGTGACCACTAATCTTCCCTTCGATGAATGGACCGAGGTCTTCGGTTCGGAACGGCTCACCGGAGCGCTGCTGGACCGGCTCACCCACCACGCCCCAATCCTGGAGATGAACGGCGAGAGCTACCGCCTCAAGCGCAGCAGGGAGAACGCTGCAGCACAAGCCCCGGACGAATCAGACAACCCATAAGCCGTGCCAGAAGCCGTCCTCACTCACTCACCCGCCCAGCCAGCTGCCAGCCTGCCTCTGTGACACTTCTCCCGAACAACTGGCGCGGACATTTACGCTGGCCAATGACCTCTCTGGTGATACATTTTTGCTCCGCCCCAGTTGTTGACGTCCAGCAAAAAGGTCCTCGCTAACAGGCCAGCATAAATGTCACATTCACCCTATGGAGAATGTGACTTTGACTCCCAAGGAACAGACAAGACTACAGGTTCTCAACAGCCTGATGGCAGAGCACATGACGTTGGATCAGGCGGCCACGCTGATGGGTGTCAGCACCAGGCACACGAGGCGTATGCTGGCGGCCTACCGGGAGAAGGGAGTTGCCTCGGTTGTCCACGACGACCCGGGCCGCAACATAGGGCGCCCCCGATCATCAAACCGGCCGACAATCACAGGAGCAAGTCCGCCGGATCGGTATCGAGAAACTCGACCTCAAACTCGGAGTCGCGCAGGCCGGCGGATTCAACCCTGGCGAACACATGCTCCAACGAGCCGGCCACGGCTATAACCCCGTTCCGGCCCACCGCCACCCATTGGTCAGGGTACAGTTCCATCAGGGCGCCCCGCTCCCGATTCATGCGCAGGACGGCCTCGCGGAACTCCTCTCTCCTCTCCCGCAGGGCCTCAACGCCGCCCAGCCGGTCGATGATCGCCTGCACATCCGCCTCATCCATCGGGCGTCTTCCACCACCGGCGGTTTCGGGCATGGCTCTCCTGCCAGTCAGAAAACGGCATTGCCATGCGGGTGCGTACAAGGTTACATACGCCGGAACAGACGGTCAAGGACAGACCCAGCAGCCCCCAGGACGATTGCAAAGTCTTCTACAACCCCGTCATGGTGAGCCTGTCGAACCATCGGTGGCTAGTATGGGCATCCTTCGACAAGCTCAGGATGAGCAGAAACCGATAGGCGACGTTACTTTGCAATCGTCCTGGGGGGAGGGGTTGCCGAGCGGACAACCCCGCGTCAAAGCGGCTATAATGCCGCTCCATCAGCCAAGTGGAGGGCCGGTGAGCAGAGCCAAGCGGGCAATGGCCGCCCTCGCCATCGTGGTTGCCGCCCTAGTAGTGGCCGGGGCGTACCTCCTCGCTGGTGATCTGCAGGGCCCAGGGGCCGATGGGCCGTTCAGAATCGACGCCGCGCACTGCAACGGCGGCGCTCCCTACATGCTCCTGTGGGACCGGGCAAGCTTGGAACTCGGGAACCCGCCGGACTTCTTGGTCGAGAACGTCCGCATGGAGTTCAGGGTGGGGGAGCCGGGCTGGTCGGCCCTAAGAGTGCTGTCCCTTGAGATGGTTCTGTTAGCTGACGGCAAGGCTTACCTGGCCAGCGGCCACGTTGAGATACACGACTGCAGACTGGAAGACTTCAAGATTGTGGAGGGCATCAGGAAGGTGGGGGAACACCGGTAGGGCGCGCTGGAATCCCGTCCAGATGCAGCGACGTTCCCTATCCGCAATCACTTGAGGGGCCTAGCACGCACGATCCCGAAATCCGGCACCGAGATAGCCCGCCCGCGTTGACGCCTTTCGTCAGAACGTCGGCGGATCCGGGACCAAGTTAAGAGCCGGAACCAAGTGGCGGAATTTTCTCGATACCAGGGCAATCGCGTCTTAATCTATGGTGCATAATGAGTATCTACCGCATTGATGGTCCTCCCGAATACCAGCATTTTGGGACCAACCTCGCCTGTCCCGGAGTCATCCTGGGCCTTGCTCCAGCCCAATTTCCAGTGCCATCAGAGCTTCGCCCCAGGGTTTTGAGCGCTGTCAATGACGGGTTAGAAATGAGCCATTTGTAACGGGTTGGAACTAAGCCACATCGTTGATGTCCAGCGATTCTGTCAGTCCGCGTAGTTGTCGCCGGCCCCTTCCGGCGAAGCAGCCAGATGTTGCTGTGACGGGAACAGCCCCGCCTGGCGTTTCTCCCGGAGCCGGTAGCTGTCCCCACGGATGTTGAGCACATGGCTGTGGTGCAGCAGCCGGTCCAGCACCGCCGAGGCGATGACGGTGTCCCCCAGGAGCTCGCCCCACTCGCCGAAGCCTTTGTTGGACGTCAAGATAATGCTGCCCCGCTCATACCTGGCCGACACCAGGGTGAAGAAGGCGGTGGCCGATTCCCGGTCGTAGGGCCAGATGCCGAACTCGTCCACGACAAGGACCTTGGGAGCGAGGTACACCTTCATGCGCCGGTCGAGGTTGTGCTCGTTCCGTGCCTTCCTGAGATCTTCCATCAGGTCGTAGGCGCGGACGAAGTAGGCACCGAAGCCGTTCTCGATGGCCCTGAGGGCCAGGCCTATGGCCAGGTGGGTCTTGCCCACGCCGGGCGGTCCCAGGAGCAGGATGTTGCTGGCCTCGGGGACGAAGGCCAGGTTGGCCAGTTCCTTGACCAGGCGCTCGTCGATGGAGGGCTGGAAGGCGAAGTCGAATTGCTCCAGGGTACGCTGGAAGGACAGGTGGGCCAGGCGGGTTCGCGTGGTCAGATACCGTTCCCGGCGGGCGGCCACCTCGGCCCCCAGCAGTTCGGCCAGCATGTCGGGATAGGGCAATTGCTTGCTGGCGGCTGAGTCCAGGGTGTTGTCCAAAATCTCGACGGCCTGCTTGAGGCCGAGGGTCTCCAGGTGTTGACGGGCCTGTTCCAAGGCGATCACCTTGCACCTCCTGCGGCCAGTTCGTAGACATCCAGGGAGCGTCGCTCCACCTCGCCCACCGGGATCTGCACCGCCACCACCTCCCGGCGGGGCCGGTCGTCTCCCCGGGGCAGTCCCTCCCACTGGCCGGGCAGGATGAAGCGCTGACCAGGACGCTGGGCCCGGGGATGCACCGCGATGCGCTCGTCGCCCATCCAGATCTCCACCGTGCCCCGACGCTGGCCCACCTGCACCGTCCGTCCCACCCATTTCCAGTGGACCCCGTAGCGGGAGTCCTCCCAGCTGACGAAGCCGTCCCGGGCCACCTTGCGGTCCTCCCTGAGGTACGGAGCCAGGGTGGCCCGGTCCGGCAGCCTCCCCAAATGGGGCCGCTCCTCGTCCAGCATCTCCCACGGTATCCGGTAAGTCGTGCCATGCACCCTGGCGTTCGCCACCACGTCGCACCACTCCAGGACCTGCCGGTTCAGGTCGGCGTCGTCGGTGAAGCGCAGGCTGGGCCACATGTTGCGCCGTACGTACTTCACCCCGCTCTCCACCTTGCCCTTGGTCTGGGCCCGGTATGGCTGACACAGCCTGATCTCAAAGCCCACCCGCAGGGCGAAGTCCAACATCCGTTGGTTCCACACCGGCCGCTGGTCATCGTCGCGCCCCAGGGTCACCACCTTGGCGTTGTCGTACAGGCAGCGCCGGGGAACGCCGCCCAGGTACTCGAAAGCATTGGCGTGGCACTGAATGAAGGCGGCGGTGTCCGCCCTCCGGACCAGTTCCACGTAGCAGGCCCTGGACCAGCCCATGGTCATCACGAACACCCAGACGCGGCGTCGCTTCCCGTCCTCGCCGACGTACGGCAAACTGCCCCAGTCCACCTGGGCCTGTTCTCCCGGTGCTGTCTCAAACCGCATCGTCGCCTCGGGCTGACGCCCCCGTCGTCGGGGACGCACGTACTCCACGAGTACTGTGTAGCTCCCCTGGTATCCAAGGGTCCGCAGTTCCCGCAGCAGCACGACGCAGTTCTCCAACCCCTCTGCCACACGCCGGTCGATGTGCTCGGTGTAGGGGTCCAGCCTAGATCCCCGTGGCGGCCGCGGCTTGGGGAGCATCGCCTCCGGTGAGTTCAGGTACCGGAGCACCGTGTTGCGGGCGAGGCCCAAGTCCCGGGCAATCCCCCGGGCCGAATGGCCCCGGCCATGCATCTCGTAAATCTCTTTCACGTCTCCACCTCTTAACAATCCTTGCAAGCACCTCCGCCAAGTGTCCGGCGATGATGCCCCAGCTATCGAGGTGGCTCAATTCCAGTCCGTAATTTTTGGCTCAGTTTAAGCCCGTTATTAACACAGCAAATTCCTCTGCCAATGCCGCCAGCACCTGGGGTTGGTTCCCCTTGATGCGCACCAGGCAGTCTCGTCCGTGGCTCACGATGGCCTGGCACAGGTCCCGCTCCGCATACAGAGCGTCCATGGTCAGCAGCCTCAGGCCGGGATAGCGCTCGAACAGTTTCCCCAACTGTTCCCGCAACACCCAGGGTTCGTACCGTTTCTCCGATGCCGGCCACTGGGCCAGGCACAGCTTCAGGTCATGGGCCAGTACGTTCACCATCACCAGAGGATTGCCGCTTACGTCCTCAGACTGCTTGGCCCATTTGCCGTCCACCGAGGCGTGCACCTCCTGGTCCGCCACCGCCTGGGCCACCCATCCCGCCAGGGCGCCCTGCAGCTGCTCATAAGGGACCCCGGCCAAGGTGCGGGAGATGGTGGTGGCGTGGGGCGGATGGTCCCGCACAAAGCCCAAAGGCTCCCTCAGCACCGGCCAGTGCATCTTGGCGAAGAGGGCGATGTGGGCCATGGTGGTCTGACCACAAACCAAGCCCAGCAGGGTCAGCCGGAGGATGGCCTGAAAGGGATGCCGGCACTCCCCTGGCCCTCCTGGGATCCGGCACCAGTTCCAAACATCCGAACAGAGATTCCGCCGCCTCCATATCCGCACACTCCCATATCTCACTTCCCTGTCTTTATAAACTTCCCTCCGTGACTTTGCAATCGTCCTGGGCCGAGACCACCGAGGCCTTCCTGGACGGCCACGTAGCAGCCTTCGCCTTTCTGGGCGGAGTCCCCCAGAGCATCCTCTACGACAACACCAGGCTGGCGGCGGCGAGGATCCTGGGCGACGGCCGGCGTCAACGCACCCGCGCCTTCACCGAGCTGCAGTCCCACTACCTGTTCGAGGACCGGTTCGGCCGTCCCGGCAAGGGCAATGACAAGGGCAAGGTGGAAGGCTTGGTGGGGTACATGCGCCGCAACTTTCTGGTGCCGGTGCCGTCCTTCGAAAGCTTTGATGCGCTCAATGCCTACTTGGAGCGACGATGCCTGGAACGAATGGACGCCAAGCTCAGGGGACATACGGAGACGATTGGCCAGCGGATGGAGCGGGACCTGGACGCCCTGCTGCCCCTGCCTCCGGTGGCCTACGACGCTTGCGATAAGCAGGTTGGCCGGGTGAGTTCGCTGTCCCTGGTAAGGTACAGGACCAACGACTACTCGGTGCCGGTGGCCTACGGATACCGGGACGTGCTGGTACGGGGATATGTGGACCAGGTGGTGATCAGCTGCGGGTCCGAGGTCATCGCCAGGCACCGCCGATCATACGAGCGCGACGACTTCGTCTACGACCCCATCCACTACCTGCCGCTCTTGGAGCGTAAGCCGGGAGCTCTGGACCAGGCCGCACCCCTGCAGGGCTGGGAACTCCCCGATGAGTTTGGGACGCTGCGCCGGCTGCTGGAGTCCCGCATGGGACGGCGGGGCAAGCGGGAGTACGTGCAGGCGCTGAGGCTGCTGGAGACCTTCTCCCTGCAGGAAGTGCACGCAGCGGTAAAGGACGCCCTCCGGCTGGAAGCCATCAGCTTCGACGCCGTCAAGCACTTGGTGCTGTGCCGGCTGGAGGGGCGGCCGCTCAGGCTGGACCTGGAGCTCTATCCCTACCTGCCCCGGGTCAGAGTCAGCACCACGTCCGCCATGGACTACATGACCCTGTTGTCGGGGAGAGCGGCATGAACGACCGGTCGACGCTGCTATTGGAACACCATCTCAAAGAGCTGAAGCTGCCCAGCTTCCTGAGAGAGTACGGGAAGATGGCTGCCCTGTGCGCCGCCGAGGGGGTGGACCATCCCCAGTACCTGCTCAGGCTGGCTGAGCTTGAGCTCATCGACCGCCACCAGCGCATGGTGGAGCGGCGGATCCGCGCCGCCCGTTTCCCCGCGGTCAAGAGCCTGGACACCCTCGACTTTCCGGCCATCCCGTCGCTGAACAAGTCCCTGGTGATGGAACTGGCACGCTGTGAATACATCCAGCGCCGGGAGAATATCATCGCCGTTGGCAACAGCGGCACCGGCAAGACCCACGTGGCTCTGGGACTGGGCCTCGCCGCCTGCCAGCGCGGACTCTCAGTGGGTTTCACCACCGCCGCCGCACTGGTCCACGAGATGATGGAGGCCAGGGACGAAAGGCGCCTGCTGAACTTACAGCGACAACTGTCCCGGCTCAACCTGCTGATCATCGACGAACTGGGCTTCGTGCCGCTCTCCCGCACCGGAGCGGAACTGCTCTTCGAGGTCTTCAGCCAACGCTACGAGCGGGGCTCCATCCTGGTGACCACCAATTTGCCCTTCGACGAGTGGACCGAGGTCTTCGGCTCGGAACGGCTCACCGGAGCCCTGCTGGACCGGCTCACCCATCACGTCCACATCCTGGAGATGAACGGCGAAAGCTACCGGCTCAAGCGTAGCAGGGAAACCGCCGCGTCCCAAGCTCCAGACGATCGCGAGGAAGAATAGGGCACACCGCCAACGCTGTCTCCTCCTGCTCCTGTAACGTCCCCACTCCGACCGCTTTACTGCCGTCTGTCATCACGTCGGTGGTACACGATCACGCCGCCCCAGTTGTTGACGTCCAGCAAAAAGGTCCTCGCTAACAGGCCAGCATAAATGTCACATTCACCCCATGGAGAATGTGACTTTGACTCCCAAGGAACAGACAAGACTACAGGTTCTCAACAGCCTGATGGCAGAGCACATGACGTTGGATCAGGCGGCCACGCTGATGGGTGTCAGCACTCGGCACACCAGGCGCATCCTGGCGGCCTACCGGGAGAGGGGAGTTGCCGCAGTTGCCCACGGCCACCGGGGTCGCAGAGCGCCCAATGCTACCCCCGAGGCCGTTTTGGACGATGTGGTTCATCTGGCTGGCAAGAGGTACCCAGGGGCCAACCACACCCATCTCAGCGAGTTGCTGAGCGAACACGAGGGCATCGACATCGGCAGGACCACGCTCAGACGCATCCTGGTCAACGCCGGGCTGAAGAGTCCACGGCGAAGGCGTCCTCCCAAGCACCGGGTACGCCGCCAGCGAATGCCCCGGGAGGGGATGCTGCTCCAGGTGGACGGCAGCTTCCACCCGTGGTTGGGGGATCAGGTTCCGCCGTTCACGTTGCTGATCGCAGTGGATGATGCCACCGGCACGGTGGCCGACGCCCTGTTCTGCGAGAAGGAGGAGGCCTACACCTATTTCCTGCTGGTCCAGGACTTGGTGCAGAGCGCTGGCATTCCCGTGGCCCTCTACGTCGACCGGCACGGGGTCTTCAGGCACACACCAGGGTCCGGCCTCCCTACGACGTCGACCCAGTTCAGCCGGGCCATGGACGAGTTGGGGATACAGATGATATTCGCCCTCTCTCCACAAGCCAAGGGTCGCGTGGAGCGGGCTGCTGGAACCTTTCAGGACCGGCTGGTCACCGAACTCCGGTTGGCGGGCGCCAGCAGCATCAGGGAGGCCAACGGGGTGCTGGAGCAGTTTCTGCCGCGATACAACCGGCGCTTCCGGGTCCCCCCGCAATGCTCTGAGTCCGCGTACCGGCCTCTGGGCCCTGATCTATCCTTGGAGCAGGTCCTGTGCTTCAAGCACCGCAGGAAGGTGGCCAAGGACAATACGGTGAAGTTCCAGCTGCATACGCTGCAGTTGCTGCCGGAGCCGGAACGCCCCAGCTATGCCGGTGCGGTCGTGGAGGTCCTGGAAGGACTGGACGGCCGGCTCAGGGTGCGCCACGAGGGACGCATCATCAACGCCCAGGAGGCGCCGCCCAGCCCGGTATTCCTCCGCAACGGCCAGGGCGATTCGGCCACTCCTCTCCTTTCGCCCGCCGGGGCCTACTACTCGGACCAGCGCTGGGCAGCCACCCTCAAGGCACTGGACTCAAGGACGACGGATGAGGAACATCAAGTGGGCATAACCGGCGGTGCGTCCGCTGCCTTGACACCCGCAACTGTCCCCCCGCGCAAACCAACCTTCCTGCAGAAGGAGAGATGGAAGGCGATTCAGAAAGCCGGGCGCAAGGGGATGTCGCTGCGGGCGATCGAGAGGGAGTTGGGAATCCACAGATCCACCATCAAGAAATACATGGACGCCGACGGTCCTCCAGGGCGGCGTTCCCGGCCGGCTCTCACTGCTTAAACATCCGATACAGTGCCGGCATAAGAAAGTGACATTTATGCTGAACATCTAGCCGGACATTTATGCTGGCCTTCGACACCCCAGTGGCCCAATATCTCGGCGCCATTGACACGGAGCAGAAGTTGCGCTCCCTGAGCCGCCACACCCAAAAGGTGCGGCCGCAGGTCCAGCAGGCTGCGATCTTCCTCATTATCGTTACACCGTGTAACGCTAAGACCAGACTACCGGGACAGGCGCTGTTGACCGGGTGTGCCGCCGATCGTGGATCCTGGGAGGCGTGGAAGTGTCCCTTGGTCTGGAGGAAGTTCCTTGTGCCGGCCGCGGAAGTGGGAGTTGAGAACGATGGCCATGATACCCGCGGCGCACCATCTGCAGTAAGCGCCGTCGGCGGCGGCGCGGTCGCAGTTCCTGCAGGTGGAGTTGACCATGGCCTAAACTAAAGCCACGGTGGGATCTACATTTCGAGGGTCTTGAAGACTACCGAAAGGACCCTGATACTACAGTCGCAGATTAGCAAGAGGTCTCTTCTTGATCGTCGGCGCTACCTCACCATTCCAGACCATTCCAGTTTTGCGGCTGTTACAATTAGCCCCGCGACCCCAAACTAACGAAACTTTTGGAGAGCAATCATGGCTGTTTCCGCCGGGATATCGAATGCGCTGGAACGTAACTGGGGTATGGTAGACCGCGCCATAGACGGGCTGAGTGATGAGACACTGGCGCGCCGGATATCCGACAGCGACAATTCCATCGGTTGGCTCCTCTTCCACATGAGCCGGGTGGTGGACGTTTTCATGAATGCTAGGTTCCAAGACAAGCCTCAGATATGGACAGAGGACGGTTGGTGCGAGAAATTCGACCTGAGCGACGACCCGGAGACGACCGGCCAAGGCTGGGACACGGCGCGCGTGGCCGCGTGGCCGCTTCCCTCCAAAGACGTCCTGGTAGGGTACTACGAGGCCATGAAGGCCTGCTGCCGGGAGTATATGTCCTCCGTGACCGACGAGGAGTTGAGCGCCACCATGAGCCTGAGGCCCGGTTCGGATCCCGAGCCGAAAGAGGCCATCATCGGTGTCCTGGTCTTTGACAACGTCGTCCACGGAGGCCAGATAGCCTTCCTGCGCGGCCACTGGGAAGGCATGGGCTGGTTCGTCTAGCGCGAACGCAGGCTTCCCGGACAATTTCTACAGGTTTACCGAAGAGCACGGCGAACTCAAGCCGTGCTCTTTCTTAGCTCGACACAAAACCAATACCAAGGTGGGAAGTGCGTTTCGGGGAGATTGACGATGACCGCAAGGACTCCACGGCACCTCATATCACCTTTGGGCCCCAACTGGGTGGGCACCGATGGTGCGGTCCAGCGATATGTACATTTCACCTTGGCTTTAGTTTAGGTCCTCGAGGAAGAGGAAGAGGAAGAGTTTCACGGTAGCCCCTGCTGTGCCGCTGTCGCAAGGGCCGACTGTCATCAATTGCTGGGACCCCACACACCTCCGTTCCTCGGGGAACGGTGCCCTGGACGCCATCCACGTCGCCCCGGGTAAAAACGGTCAGAGGCCTCGAAACCAGTGGCTTTCCTGATTTTCACGCCGATCGGCGCACAAACGTCATCGCAGGACGTGGTTTAAGGCCCCCGTTTTTCCTCGGTCTTGGGCTTTGCACAATGAATCTCTTTTAATTCCGGTTAATTGTGGAAAGCTACACATTTTCTTTGTTGTGATCTCCGGTCGTATACCGGGTTTTTCCGCGTTAGTGCGTTTCTGCTGGTCTCAGGAAGTACCCTTCTTCAGGGAGATGGCTGGAACCGGCGAGGGGTTCGGACTGCGGTATTAGTTCCAGAGGCTGGTCGATGGTGCCTTTGGCCACTGCGATGTACCATTTTCCACCTGGGGACTCCAGGAGTAGCGTCCGGAGGTCGACTTGGCCGGTCCGGAAATCATTTAGGCGCTTGGGACAGACGGCCGCCACTGCGTAGCGGTCAAAGTCTCCTGCGGATTCGATCATGTCGCAGACGTAGTGGACGCCGGTGGTGTCGCGGGCCGCGAACATCTGTATCCCGTCGTAGTATTCCAGAACCTCGGTGAGTGTGATGGTGTTCATGGGTTCACCATTGTGCAGGCCGCCATGATGTCGTAGCTGGCGTAGGGCCACCATGTGTGGTGGGACCTTCGTCCGGTTTTCATGATGTGGCCTGCGCCTTGTGTCAGGTTGAGCTGGCAGACCGCCATATCTCTCAGGTGCGCCGCCCTGTTAGTGATTGGGCATCGGGTTGTTCAGTGAACACCGACAGTCCTCGTGCTTGGCACTCGGATACGTTGAACTGGGTGGCGGGTCTCAGGTCTTTTTGTGACCTGAAGTCGTCGTCGGTGGGCGGGTCGTTTCGTACCAAGCGGTACACGGTGAGAGGAACGGAGATTTCCTCCGCCTCGCCGGGTGGGCAGTCTTCTGGCAGGGGTTCGCGGTGGTTCATGGCGATGGGATTCCGATGCCGCCAAGTTTATTTGGGTCTGGGGCAGGTGTCAAAATGAGAGGATTGTGCACGATGAATTTATTGTAACTCCGATTCGTTGTGCAAAGCCTCGGCCGGGTTCCGTTTACCTGTAGCGAAGGCCTGCTCTGGCCTGCGCCTTCGAGTACGCTACAGGCCAACGGATCCAGCGACACCTTTTCCGCCACCCTGGGGATGAGGCCCACTTGGATCCTGACCTTGATGCCGGGGCCTATCCCCGGGAGCCTGGATGGCGAGGGCTGCTGGGGCAGGTAGATATAGCGGAACGCCATTTGGAGAAGGAGGGTGTGGCGGCGGGTGATTTCTTCCTGTTCTTCGGCCTGTACCGTCAGGTGGAGGCAAGTCGCGCGGGTTGGCGATTTGTGAACGGTTCCCGTCGGTTGCACTTGTTGTGGGGTCCGCTCAGGCAGTGCAGGTTTCCGGTTGCGCCGGCGTCGCCGCCGGATGCTGTTCAACCTTCGCGCTCACGCCGGTAGTTTTCGAGAGCCTCGATGACCAGCGCGGTCGCGGTGGTGCGCCTGTCGAGCGCTCTGACCTTGAGCCAGTGGTGGAGTTCGCTGGGGATCCAACACTGTAATTTGGCCATGTCCTCCGCGGTGGCCCGGCTCAGGAAGTCACTGCTGTCCTGCTGGTCATCGCGTTGGGGCCGGCTATTGATGGTCGTCATGTGCTAACTGCTCCAGTTCGCGGCGTATGGCTAGGATCTCATTGCGTGCGGTCCTGTCGGGGCCGGCGTGGGTGTAAGCCACCCGATCGGAGGTCCTGCTGTCCAGCACTGGCAACCCCAGTTCGGCTAGGGCGGCGTCGATCTGCCGGCCCAGGCGGGTCAGGGGCTTGGCCATGGTGATCACGAAGGCAGCTCGGGGGATGCCCTTGTTCGACTTCTGACGGGCCTTGACGGCCGCCACGATGTCGGTGGCGGCCCAGACGTCGAAGGCGCTGGCCTTGGCGGGTATCAGCACCACGTCAGCCACCCGCACGGCGTCGGCGCTGGTGTTGCTGATGCCGGGAGGGCCATCCAAGATAACCCAGTCGTAGCGACCGGATAGTTTGCGCACCTGGTCGACCAGTGGGTCGTGGCCGACACCCAGCACCGACAGGCTTTCGGGTCCGTGGGTGTTGAAGTGTCCCCAGTCGCGGGCGCCGCCCTGGGGGTCGGCGTCTAGGAGCAGTGCGGTTCCGGTCTGCGCCAGGGACCAGGCCAAGTTGGTGGCCAGGGTGGTCTTGCCGACCCCACCCTTCTGGTTGACGATTGCGACCACTGTCATTGCGTTGCTCCGACCTGGTTGAGCCAGAATCATATAATCACAAGAGCATGAAATCAAATGAACATCCGACGATATGAGCATAGGATTACATGAGCAGAGGATACAATGATGTTCGCTGCCGGATGAAGGGATGCTGGTGCGGATTGGCGCGACTTTGCGGCGACGCGCCTTGGGCGGCGGTGGATAAGCCTGGAACCGCGTCAGCACAGATCGAGCAGGTCCTGGGGGCCGGTGGTCTTGGAGTGCCTGCTGTCGCGGGCGCTGCCCTGGAGGTCCGCGATGCTTGCGACGAGCGTCATCGCGTTGCTCCGGCGCAGCTGGGCCAGAATCATGTAATCATATAATTACATGAGCATATGCTCACAATCTTCTGCAGTAGCTCAAGGCCGGTACCTGTTGCCTTCATTGTGGCAGGCGTCCATTACCATCCCAGCGGGGGCAGGGCCCTGCAATAAGTTACACATTCAAGCTACTATAGTAACTATGGTGCACAGCAATTACATCCGCCTCACACAATGGGCAGCCCAGCACGGCATGCACCGCATGACAGCCTGGCGCCATTACACCGCCGGCACCCTGCCGCCAGAACTCCAACCGAAGAAGATCGGCAACATCATCTATGTCCTGGCCAACCCAGGAACCACTGGCGGCCGTGTCATCGGATACGCCAGGGTGAGCAGCGCAGAACAGAAGCCACACCTGGAAAACCAGGCCAACCGCCTATGGGCATACGCCGGACAAAACGGCATCATCCTCGATGACGTCGTCTCCGAAGTCGCCAGTGGCCTCAACGACAAACGCCCCAAGCTCAGAAAACTGCTGGCAGACCCCATCGTTCACACCATAGTTGTGGAGCACCGGGAGCGACTGGCCCGGTTCGGCGTCGGCATGGTCGAGGCAATGCTCCAAGCCAGGGGAGGCTCACTGCTTGTTATTGACGACGCAGAAGTCCCCGACGACCTCGTCCGTGATATGACGGAGATACTCACCTGCTTCTGTGCCCGGCTCTACGGAAAACGCTCCGCAGCCAACCGAGCCCGGCGAGCAATGGACACCGTCAGTGGTTGAGCTAAAAGGCAAGAAACAAAAACAGCCCAGTTCCTGTCCCCAGGACTGGCTACCAGCCGCCATCGTGGTGCAACTGGATTTGACCTGCCGGCAGGAAAGGTGCGCCAGACGCTCCGTCGGCATTGCACGCTTCGTCTACAACCGCATGGTCGCCAACGACCAAGCGACACGAAAGGCAGATCTCTGGCTCACGCCCCATGAACTGGAAAAGGAATTCAACGCCGTCAAACAGACCAACCCATCACTGGCCTTCGTAACCCACGTCAGCAAGTTCGTTGCCCAGGGCGCCTGCCGGAACTACCGGAACGCCCGCTCAAGATGGCTCAACAAGGACCTCAAGGCCCGTCGCCCGGTATTCCGCAAAAAGAACCAAGCGGGGACGGGGTCTTTCCTCGCGGCCTCGAGCATAAATAAGATCCAATACGACGGACACCGCCGCATACGGCTACCCTACCTGGGCAGCGTCAGAATGACCCGAGATCTACGGGAGGGAATCCCGTATGAAGTCACCATCAAAAGGCGCAACGGACGCTGGTACGCCAGCATCGCCTACTGGAAGCCGCCCGCAGACGCGCCGCACCGAGAAACACAATCGGCCGGCGGCGTCGACGTGGGCATCAATCCCCTGGCGGTCGACAGCGACGGCGTCACGTACGACAACCCCCGCGGCTACCACCAGGCACAACGCCGCCTGAAACGCCGGCAAAGGGCGCAGGCCCGCCGCACCAGAGGCAGCCGGGGCTGGTGGGAGGCGCAACGCAGTATCGACAGTGCTCACCGCCGGGCCACGGGACTGCGGAGCAACGCGCACCATCAGGTCAGCGGGGCCCTGGTCGGCAAGTACCACACCCTGGGTATCGAAACCCTGAACGTCGCGGGCATGATCAGGGCCGGACTGCAGTCCAAGGCCCTCTCCGACGCCGGCATGTCCAGCCTGCTGGCCCAGATACGCTACAAGGCCAAGTGGTACGGCACCCAGGTCGTGGCAGCGAGTCGCCGGTATCCCAGCAGCAAGACGTGCTCAGCCTGTGGTGAGGTAAACAAGGACCTGGGCAGGAAACCCATCTGGACATGCCCCAGTTGCGGCGTCACTCATGACCGCAACGAAAACGCAGCTCGCAACCTGCTGAAACTTGCGCTACTCGCGGTGGGCGAGAATGTGATGCTCCCGGACGGGGCAGCTCTGGCCGACGGTGATTCCACCATTGGTGAAACTGCCCCGGATGAAGGGAGAACCAAGCCGAGAACAGAGGCCAACACCCAGCTCACGCTGGCAATGTAACCATTGTTACTCATTTGGAACACCCTTGGCCGGAGGCGAGCTGCATCACCGGGGACAGCTGCAGACCCACGACAAGGTCAGGTCGATCAAAACGGTTCCTGACTTGGGATGGAACCGCCAACACATACCAAGGGAACCCGGTCCCACTGGTGTTGCACACCGCGCCGCTGTTAGCCAAGGACCCGGGAAGCAACAGACCATGGGATAAAATCCGCACCATACGGAGACCTCCGAGAACGTCATGACCACAATCAACGATATAAGCGACCTGATCAGGATCATCCGGCAGGACCCTGACTGGGCAGAGGCACTCCGAAGCGTGCTCCTGTCGAAAGAACTCCTGGCATTGCCGGAAACCTTCGCTGCATTCGTCTCGGAAAACCGGGAAAACTCCCGCATGGCGAACCAGCGCCTGTGCGCGATCGAAACCAACGTTGCTCATCTCACAACCAGCCAAACCAGCATGGGAGGAGACCTGAGCCGCCTCTCCGACAGAGACTACGAAGGTTACGCCGCCCGCAGAGCACTCCTGATGGTGGCAAACCTGCTGGAACTGACCACCGTGGAGACCCTGTCCAGCACCAGCGAAACGCAATGGCTCGATGACCTCGCACTGAGGGCCCAACTCAGCGGAGACATCACACATGCCGAAGCCCTGCAACTCCAAGCAGCCGACCTCGTGCTGGAGGGCATCGTCCTGCCGACGAACATGACTCCGTCCACGTCCCTGGAACCCCAGGAAACGAACCCAGTGCCAGAAGGTCAAAGCCCCACGTTCTACCTGCTGGCAGAAATCTCGATGACCATTCAGGAAAGGGACATGGCCCGAGCGATCAACAGGGCAGCCATCCTACAGAAGGCCACAGGAACCAGAACCATGCCGCTCCTCGTGGGCACAGCCTTGGAGAACGGACTGGACAAGGGAGACACCGTCTTCCTGGAAGTCCCAGACCTCGACTGAACGCCGCACCCAGGGGTGGCGATCACACTGTCCAGAGACAATGAAGGACCTCGTCCACAGCCGGAGGCAACTTGCCTCCGGGTTTCCTTTGCCGAGCAAGTTTCCAGTAACCCGAAGGCGCCCGTTGTGGCCTGCACCTGAACAAGCCGAAGATAGTGACTTGTGGCCCAGTGTCACAAACGCGCGTTTGTGAACCACCCAGCCAAGGGTTAACAACTGCTCACAAATTAGTGGGTTTCAGAATGTGCTGGTAGTTAATAGTCAAGCCGACCTAGGATGTGCTCCGTCTTTGGTGTGCGTTGCTGACTGGAGCAACACGAACACGAGTTCTGGTAGGATGTGATCATGGTACGTCACAACAGAGGTCGCTCAGCGTCCTCCGGTCTGAATCCGTCGCACGGCCCATTGGTCAGCACCTATCAGACCCGGATCGCTGACTATGGTGTCGTGGAGCCCATTGAGGGCGAGGCGGCATTGGCCGCATACGCGGAGCTCTACGGTCGGGTGCAGCGCAAGCTTTTTGCGGACTTTTCGGCTGGTGAGTT
This sequence comes from Dehalococcoidia bacterium, assembly GCA_965261355.1. Classification (GTDB taxonomy): domain Bacteria; phylum Chloroflexota; class Dehalococcoidia; order Lucifugimonadales; family UBA3495; genus VXOI01. The sequence goes on from CBDHDK010000002.1 coordinate 291,152, forward strand.
GCCTGCGTCTCTGAAGAAGGTTTACCTGCAACGATACGGCATACCGGCGCGGATGTTCAACGGGGTGCGGGTGTCGCTGGAAGGCAAGGTGTCCGCTGTCCAGAAGACCATGGGGCTGAGGCGGGATGACCTTCAGCGCCGGATTGGCCGGGCTGACGGTGAGGTTGCCAAGGCTGTTGAACGTGGACGCGTGAATCAGGGGCATCACAAGAGGCGCCGGCTGGCTAATCTGAGATTCAGGTTGTCTGCACTGGAAGCCGACATTGCGGCGGGCCGGGTGCGGCTGTGCTTCGGGTCGAAGCGGTTATGGAGGAAGCAGCATGACCTTGAGGTCAACGGTTATGGCAGCCATCAGGAGTGGCTCAAGGACTGGCGGGATTCCCGCAGCGACGAGTTCTTCGTAATGGGGAGCCGTGATGAAAAGGCTGGTTGCCAGCTGTGCGTTGCGAATGTTGCCGATGACGGTAGTCTGACCCTGCGGTTGCGCATGCCTGACTCTTTGGCGGAGCGGCATGGAAAGTACCTTTTGCTCGAGAATGTGCGCTTCGCCTACGGCCACGACCAAGTGTTGGCTGCACTTCAGAGCAATTTCGAGTACGTGGGTTATCAGCGGCAGCATGGTGAAAAGCAGGCTCGATCCACGGAGTTGGGTCAGGCCATCAGCTACCGTTTCAAGCGGGATGGCAAGGGATGGCGGGTATTCGTTACCACCAATATGATGGACGTGACGGTTGTCACGGACCGGCGGCGTGGTGCAATCGGCGTCGATTTGAATGCCGACCATCTGGCGGTCGCGGAGACCGATACCTCGGGCAACTGCCTGAACGCCTGGCGGGTGCCGCTGGTCAGCTACGGCAAGTCCCAGCATCAGGCTGAGGCTCTCATCGGTGATGCGGTGGCGAGTGTGGTGGCTTGCGCCAAAGATGTCGGCAAGCCCGTCGTCATCGAGAGGCTGGACTTCCGCCAGAAGAAGGCCATTCTGGAAGGTCAATCCCGTAAGTACAGCCGGATGCTGTCGTCTTTCAGCTACGGCAAGGTCAAGGCCTACTTCATCTCCCGCGGCTACCGTCAGGGAGTGGAAATTCACCAGGTCAACCCGGCCTACAGTTCGGTGATCGGCCGGGTGAAGTTCATGGAGCGTTGCGGGCTCAGTGTTCACCAGGCAGCGGCCTTGGTCCTGGCCCGTCGTTTACTCGGTTGCTCAGAGCGCATTCCGCGCCTTCGGGTGTGTCCCGTCGGCAAATGGCGTTCACGTCGCCTTCCGCGTACCTGCAAGGAAGCGTGTGAAGCACGTGTGGACGTACTGGGGTGCGATCTCGGGACAGCTGAGACCGGCGCTTGCAGCGCATCATCGGCTGGGAAAGCGGAGACGCAGACCCAATCCGGTTCAGGCTGTCGCGCGTGCTGAAACACGCGGGCTGGCTTGAGCGGGGACCAGATCGGTGTTCCCGGGTGCGATTCCCGGGCGGAGCCGTCTTGAACTGTTGGGACGGCGAAAGGGCAGGTTTTCTTGGTCATTGCGACTAAAGTCAACCTTTTTTACAACGGCGATTCATCCACTGGCTCATCCACATGGACCGCTCCGGGGCTGACCAGAAGTCAGTCCGAAGACCGCTCTGCTCAGGTGCCACCTCTGGGGCTGGCTGGCAGGATTTAACCGCCAGATGTCAGCGATCTTCCGCTCACAGGTTCCACATTGCCGCCGCTCCTGACACCCACGATACCGTGGCGGCCGATGTGGTGCATTTGGCGCGTACCAAGGATGCAGGAACCAACCACTCACATCTCAGCGAGTTGCTGAGTGAGCGCGGGGGCATCGACATCGGCAGGACCACACTGCGGCGCATCTTGGTCAACGCCGGGCTGAGCAGTCCGCGGCGCAGGCGCCAGCCAAAGCACCGGGTACGCCGCCAGCGGCACGGTGGTCGACGCCCTCTTCTGCAAGAAGGAGGACGCCCACAGTTGCTTCCTGCTGATCCACGGTCCTTTGCAGCGTTGCGGCATTCCCATCGCACTCAACACAAACCGCCAAGGTATAATCGAGCCACGGATCAGGATCAAGAACATCCATGGCTTCCTCTAGGTCTTCGCCGGCAACGTCCAGCATAGACAAGCAGGAACGGAAATATGACCACCCAAGAAGGAACGCCCCCGGATAGCCTGGTCGCCAGAATGATCGGGGAGTTGAACGCCAACCCCGAAGCCAGGACCCTATTGTTGCGGGCGCTGCTCACTGACGACTTCCTGCTACTGCCAGCCAAGGTCGACCGGCTGATGGAACTGCCGGCCAAGGTTGACAAGCTCCAGGAGGACTTAAGCATGCTGATGGAGCTTCCGACCAAGGTCGACCGGCTCCAGGAGGAAGTACGCCAAGTCACAACAGACCTGGCCTCCATAAGAGGCTCCCACGCCCGCGACGTAGCCCAACGCGCCGTTCGCCGCATTGCCCGCATCGTCAACTGCCGACTGCAGGAACAACTGAACGACGACGACCTCTACGACTTCACAGCCAACAACGACACCACCGGCATCACCCCGGAGGACCTGAAGAGCTTCGAGAATGCCGACATCGTACTCCGGGCCAGCCACCGCGACAGCGGCGAGATCCACTACATTGCCGTCGAGGCCTCGTTCACCGGCGGGGAGGACGACACCCGCCGCGCCCTGCGCAACGCCCGGTATCTGACGCGGTTCACCGGCCAGCCGGCCCATGCAGTGGTTGCTGCACTGCGGCTCACACCGGAAGCGGAAGCGGCCATACGCCATGGTGACCTCACCTGGTACGAAACAGAGCGCAGACACCTCGAACCAGACTGAGCCACGATGATGGCGGTATCGTCCGACTCAGCTGTAACCGCTGTGGAATATTCTCCACCGAGGTACCCCTGTACTCGACACCATCCGCTCCGTAGCCGCCTTGACCAGCTCCCCGTCCATGGAAATCCGTCGTCAGAATGCTCACCGAAGACGCGCCGCGAATCCGCGTCCCAGACGAGCTCCCCACCTACAGCAGACTCAGGATCATGCACTGCGACATCCCGAAGACGAGGTCAGGATGCGCGCCGCAAGCCTCGAGGACTCCTGCTTCCACTCGGAGACCGAGAAACCCGTCTCCGAGGGTACCGGATCGCTCCCAAAAATTTCTTTTACCGTTCGCGTGTATTGACATAGGGCTGAGCCCGGAGTGGACCGGGGGTTGGTTTGAAATCGAGGTTAATCCGGGAGTGAGCCAGACAAGGCCCACGGTGGTGCGTTCCCCGGGGAACGCACCACCGTGAAGGTCCGGTAGAGGGCAGAATTGATGACAGTTGGCCATTGCGCCGGCGACGTCGCTGCGGCTACCGTAAAACCCTCACTCTTCTTCGAGGGCCTGGGTCATGGCCAACCCCACCTGCAGGAACTGCGACCGCAGCGCCGACGCCGGCGCTTACTGCAGTTCGTGCGCCGCGGGAATCATGGCCAGTGCCCTCAACCCCCACTCCCGCGGCCGATGGAAGAAACTTCCGCTAGGACAAGGGACACTTCCCCGGCGGCCAGGACCCACTGCCAACAACTCTTCAGGTCAACAGCGCCTGTTCGGGTAGTCCCGAGACTAGCGTTACAGGGTGTAACGATATGAGGAAGATGGCCGCCTGCTGGACCTGCGGCCGCACCTTCTGGGTGTGGCGGCTCAGGGAGCGCAACTTCTGCTCTGGGAAGTGCCGGGTGCGACATCACCGCTCGGCCTACAGGAAGCCCGGTCCCTCGACCTCGGGCGGGACACCCGCTGACATGGGGTAGGTCAGTCGCCGGTGTCGGCGCTGGAGAGCATATCCAGGTCGGCGCCTGGGAGCATCTTCAAGTCTCCATTGGAGAGGGCCTGGTACAGGGTCTGCTTGCCGGTGAGCATGTATGGGAGGAAGACCTCTTCCACTGTGACCATCTCCGTCTCGATCAGTGCCATCTGGGCCAGTATCCACTCCTTGATGATTCGCCAGGCGGTGCGGTTCGCCTGTTGCATCCGCGCCGCGGGGTTCGTCTTCATCACCCGGTCCCGGGTCAGTATCTCGAAGACCGCATCAGCGTTGATGGGGAGGGAGAAGCCCAGAGTCCCGCTCGCCGTCTCCATGCGCCATTTCAGGCCGGTGGCCATTCCTCCGGGACCATAGTGGGTGAGAATCTCGGTTACGCCCTTCCTGACGAGGATGGACATGATCTCGGCGGCGGTCTGCTCGGCCGGGATCTTTGTCGTGTAGTTCAGCAGAGGCACGGTGATGCTGACCTCCTCGTATAAGGTATCCACCACGATAGCACCGGGGATAGCACCGGGCCGGTCGCCTCCTGGGGTCCTGACCAACCACTTCCTGGACGTAAGGGAACAACTCAGTCCCTGATTCCATTGTGAGATCCCCGGGAAAACCGCCTGGTATAAAATGGACAAAGCAGGGTTGCCCGGGAGGCCTTTAATGGACAAGATGACCGAGACGTCCAATTACCCACTGTGGCAAGTCGATCAGGCGGAAAAGGCCATCAGCGCCGGGAACATCGGGGATGCCGGCCTGATGATGTACAGCGCCATCGAGACCACGATGATCGGCTTGGCCCAGCGCAGAAATCTCCCCCATGCAGACCACGACGACCTGCTCCGCCTGGCCATAACCCTGGACGAAGAACACGGACCCGAATGGTCTCACTTCGTGCGGTTTGAAGCTGCCAGGGCAATGTACGACAACTTCCACCTGCGATTCCTGAACATTGAGGAGACCCTCATGTCTCCGGAGAACGCCAGGGAGTTCGTAAGCTGCCTGCAGGAATACTACGCGGCCGCATGACCCCTGCGGAAAGGCTTGCTGAGGCCAGGGACATGGCCATTCTGGCCGCAGAGCTCCAGGCCAGGGGCATTCTGACCGCGTCTGGCGAGATGCTGTGGGGAGCTGTCAACCACATCATCAATGCCATTGCTGACCACCACGGGCTTGTCATGGCCAGCGGCGCCCCGATGTCCAGGCGCCTTGTGATGGAACACCTGCAGCAGGCGGACCCCAGGGAACCGCCACTGCAGAACAGCCTAGCTGTGGTCGGTGAGCTGCACGGCCACTTCTACAACAAGCACATGAACGATGTGCGACATGCTGGCGCGATGACCGCTTCATTCCAGCTTGTGGAATATCTTCTGAGAAGGCCTGAGGTGCTGGTCATTGGCCAATAACAAACCCCGCTGGTGCGCACGGCTTGGTGCCGAACGGACCGCGGGGAGGGGTAAACTAAAGGGCCCCCTAGAGGCCGAAAATTCAGCTCGCACAAGATGGGTTTCGTTAGCTGGATGTGATCAAGGCTCACTTGCGCTTATCTGCGGTATTGGAAAGCGACCCCGGTAATTCCCGCCCCAATCAGTTTTGCATGCCCCTTGTCCGTGGGCTACAGCTGAGGCACCGCTTTCCAAAAGGTAATTAAAGGGCGGTAGGATAGCACGCAGACTCCAGCGGATCCCTAATTACTTCAGCGAAGAGGAAGCGGCCGCCCTAGCAGCCCGTCCGAGAAACAATGGTCTAAGCGAAAATCGTCTTCAACGACATCAATTTTTCCGATTACTGTTTTATTGGAGCCTATTAGTCACCAATGCGATTAGACTGTAACGCTTTTCGTCTCCAAAATCTAATCCTCGGACAGGCTGCTAGAAATCTGGCCGGAAAGTGGTTTGAGTCGCCGAGCATTTATAATTGGGGTCAACAAGAGTAGCGAGGGTTGAGAATGCTGGGAGAGCGTTCGGACCAGAGGGGTCTTTGGGAAGCGGACCGGTTGTACCTGGACCACGTGGGGAAGGACACCTTCTACGGTCTGCTGGCTTCCCTGCGGGGCCGGCTGTTCCAGGACTCCGATTTCGCGGTGTTCTACTGCGCTGACAACGGCCGGGACAGCGTGCCGCCCAGCCTGCTGGCCACGGCGCTGCTGTTGCAGACCCACGACAAGGTGAGCGACGCCGAGGCCAAGGCCCGGGCCGACTTCGACATCCGCTGGAAGGTGGCTCTGGGGATTGAGGTGGAGGACAGGCCCTTCGCCAAAAGCACGCTCCAGGTGTTCCGGGCCCAGCTGATCCTGCACGACAGGGTGCGGGAGGTATTCGAGTCCAGCGTGCGCCTCGCCCGGGAGTCGGGCTACCTGAAGAGGCGCAGCATGAAGGTGGCTCTGGACACGACCAACATCCTGGGCCGGGGCGCGGTGAGGGACACCTACAATCTGCTGGCCGACGGGATCGTCAAACTGATGCGGGCGCTGGCGCAGGTTGAGGGAATCAGCGTCGGGAAATGGGCCAAGGCCCGGGGATACGGGCGGTACCTCGCCTCCAGCATCAAGGGAGAGGCGACCATCGACTGGTCGGACAAGCGGGCGCGGACGGCACTGCTGGCGGGGATTGTGGGAGACGCGGACCGGCTCTTGGAATTATCGCGGCTGGCCCAGGGGGAGTTGCCCGAGGACGGTGCTGAGCGTCAGCAGATAGTGGCGGCGGCGGAACTGCTGGGGCAGTTGCTGCTCCAGGACATTGAGCGCAAGGGTGGCGACGGCGACGGCGACGGCGATGACGGCGTGAGCCTCAAGGACGGGGTGAGCAAGGACCGGATGATGTCGGTGCACGACCCTGAGATGCGCCACGGGCACAAGAGCAGCAGGAGACGCTTCGACGGACACAAGGCGGCGATTGTGGTTGACACCGACACCCAGCTGATCACCGCCGTGGAGGTACTGCCGGGCAACGCTCCGGACAACCTGGGGGCGCTGGAACTGGTAGAACAGAGCGAGGCCAACACCGGTGTGCCGGTGCAGGAGGCCATGGGCGACGCCGCCTATGGAGACGGAGCTACCAGGCAGACCTTCGCCGACGCGGGCCGCACCCTGATTGCCCGGGTGCCGGGACGGCCCGACCGGCAGCGCTTTCCCAAGAATGACTTTGTCATCGACCTGGTGGCGGGCAGTTGCACCTGTCCGGCAGGGCAGGTCACCCACACCATAGTGCCAGCGGGACGGCGTACGGATGCCGCGGGTCGGATACACCACTTGCAGGCCTTCCAGTTCGACGGGTCCGAATGTATGACATGTCCCCTGCGGTCTCAGTGCATCTCGGCCAAGGGCAGGAAGGGACGGCGGGTGCTGATCCATCCCCAGGAGGCTCTCCTGCAACAGGCCCGTGCGTTGCAACAGAGCGCCGGGTATGACGAATATCGAGCGCGACGCGTGGTGGTCGAGCACAGATTGGCCCGACTGGTCCAGTTGGGCATTCGCCAGTCCCGCTACTTCGGACGCGCCAAGACGCGATTCCAGCTGTACCTAGAAATCTGGCCGGAAAGGGTTTGAGTCGCCGAGCATTTATAATTGGGGTCAACAAGAGTAGCGAGGGTTGAGAATGCTGGGAGAGCGTTCGGACCAGAGGGGTCTTTGGGAAGCGGACCGGTTGTACCTGGACCACGTGGGGAAGGACACCTTCTACGGTCTGCTGGCTTCCCTGCGGGGCCGGCTGTTCCAGGACTCCGATTTCGCGGTGTTCTACTGCGCTGACAACGGCCGGGACAGCGTGCCGCCCAGCCTGCTGGCCACGGCGCTGCTGTTGCAGACCCACGACAAGGTGAGCGACGCCGAGGCCAAGGCCCGGGCCGACTTCGACATCCGCTGGAAGGTGGCTCTGGGGATTGAGGTGGAGGACAGGCCCTTCGCCAAAAGCACGCTCCAGGTGTTCCGGGCCCAGCTGATCCTGCACGACAGGGTGCGGGAGGTATTCGAGTCCAGCGTGCGCCTCGCCCGGGAGTCGGGCTACCTGAAGAGGCGCAGCATGAAGGTGGCTCTGGACACGACCAACATCCTGGGCCGGGGCGCGGTGAGGGACACCTACAATCTGCTGGCCGACGGGATCGTCAAACTGATGCGGGCGCTGGCGCAGGTTGAGGGAATCAGCGTCGGGAAATGGGCCAAGGCCCGGGGATACGGGCGGTACCTCGCCTCCAGCATCAAGGGAGAGGCGACCATCGACTGGTCGGACAAGCGGGCGCGGACGGCACTGCTGGCGGGGATTGTGGGAGACGCGGACCGGCTCTTGGAATTATCGCGGCTGGCCCAGGGGGAGTTGCCCGAGGACGGTGCTGAGCGTCAGCAGATAGTGGCGGCGGCGGAACTGCTGGGGCAGTTGCTGCTCCAGGACATTGAGCGCAAGGGTGGCGACGGCGACGGCGATGACGGCGTGAGCCTCAAGGACGGGGTGAGCAAGGACCGGATGATGTCGGTGCACGACCCTGAGATGCGCCACGGGCACAAGAGCAGCAGGAGACGCTTCGACGGACACAAGGCGGCGATTGTGGTTGACACCGACACCCAGCTGATCACCGCCGTGGAGGTACTGCCGGGCAACGCTCCGGACAACCTGGGGGCGCTGGAACTGGTAGAACAGAGCGAGGCCAACACCGGTGTGCCGGTGCAGGAGGCCATGGGCGACGCCGCCTATGGAGACGGAGCTACCAGGCAGACCTTCGCCGACGCGGGCCGCACCCTGATTGCCCGGGTGCCGGGACGGCCCGACCGGCAGCGCTTTCCCAAGAATGACTTTGTCATCGACCTGGTGGCGGGCAGTTGCACCTGTCCGGCAGGGCAGGTCACCCACACCATAGTGCCAGCGGGACGGCGTACGGATGCCGCGGGTCGGATACACCACTTGCAGGCCTTCCAGTTCGACGGGTCCGAATGTATGACATGTCCCCTGCGGTCTCAGTGCATCTCGGCCAAGGGCAGGAAGGGACGGCGGGTGCTGATCCATCCCCAGGAGGCTCTCCTGCAACAGGCCCGTGCGTTGCAACAGAGCGCCGGGTATGACGAATATCGAGCGCGACGCGTGGTGGTCGAGCACAGATTGGCCCGACTGGTCCAGTTGGGCATTCGCCAGTCCCGCTACTTCGGACGCGCCAAGACGCGATTCCAGCTGTACCTAGCGGCTACAGTGGCCAACCTGACCCTGGTGGCGGGCAAAATCGAGCTGTCGGACAGTGTCGGCGGTGGGCTTCCGCGCCACCGCGCCGTCCTCAGTGCCGTCCCCAGTGATGTCCAGGCTGTTTCCCACGGTGTGGTCGCCCATGCTACGGCCATTTTCGGCGCTGTCCGGCTCGGACTGCTGTGGTCCCAGATTCTGTTCGCCCCGGCTTTACTGCCGAAATCTCTCTCCCCATCCAGGGCTTTTCGGCCCGGCTTCTAGCGGCTACAGTGGCCAACCTGACCCTGGTGGCGGGCAAAATCGAGCTGTCGGACAGTGTCGGCGGTGGGCTTCCGCGCCACCGCGCCGTCCTCAGTGCCGTCCCCAGTGATGTCCAGGCTGTTTCCCACGGTGTGGTCGCCCATGCTACGGCCATTTTCGGCGCTGTCCGGCTCGGACTGCTGTGGTCCCAGATTCTGTTCGCCCCGGCTTTACTGCCGAAATCTCTCTCCCCATCCAGGGCTTTTCGGCCCGGCTTCTAGGGCGTGTGGAGAATCAACAGGAGCAATCACTGACATGCCATCAAACATGACGATAACGCCTGCCGGTCCCACTACCCGCACCACCGACAGCGACAGTGTACAATCCGACCAGCACCGTTCGGAGGACACAACATGAGGCTAAAGGGCACCGTAAAGGGCCAGACCATAGTGTTCGACCACCCCATCGACCTGCCCGAAGGCCACCGGGTGGAAGCGGACGTAAATCCGATTGAGTCACCCCTAGACCTCGAAAAGTACGGCATCAGGCCCTTCCCCCCCGCCGACTACGTGGTCACCAACGACATCGTCAACGACATCCGGGACGAACTGGGCATCTGAACTATGAGATCACTCTACGACGTAAACGCCCTACTCGCCCTGCTGGACACGAATCACGATTCTCACAACGCCGTATCCTCCTGGTTCGGGAACAACATCGAACACGGATGGGCCTCCTGTCCGCTAACCCAGAACGGCTACCTGCGCATCGTCTCACAAGCCCGCGACCCGCGACCAAGACCCCTTGCCGAGGCCTACCAGCAAATGCTGACAGCCACCGCCGCCCCGCAACATCAATTCATTCCCGACGACGTAAGCCTGCTTGACGACACAGTGGTGCGCTTCCGCCACGTGTCCGGCCACCGGCAACTCACCGACATATACCTGCTGGCCCTTGCAGTGGCCCATGAAGCGCAACCGGTAACGCTGGACACTCACATTCCCCTCAACGCCGTCCACGGGGCCAAGGAAAACAACCTGGCTACAATCTAATATCCCCTTCCCCTTGCCAGCCGAGCGCCCACACCACAGCTGGCATCCAGAACCGGCCAAATGTCCAACAGGCCCTAGTGGCCCAACTGCTTTGATATGATGACTTGAAGAGTATCGGTCTTTTCGAAGAGCACCGTCGGCAGAGTATCGCCGGGTACTCCGGCCAATATTGTCCACTCATCAGCTCAAAGATGTCGTACTACTAGAAGTCTGGCCGGAAAGCCATTGGCCGGGTTTTGCGCTACTCGAAGCAGACGTATTCAAGATTTATATGGCATGGTGGTGCATGTAATACGTTGCAACACCCACTATACCGTCGATAATCGACGTTAAGAAAACGCCGCCCTGGTGGGAATCGAGGTTTCCGGCCAGACTTCTAGTAGTTCGCCGCTATTGTATTGACGGGTAGAGAGACTTGAGCTTGATGCGGGCGTCCTCGGTGGTGAAGCGCCAGTCCACTCGAATTGCCTCCCGGTTTCGTTGCTCTTGCCATGCTCCGGTTTCCCGCGCCAAGTCTTCCTGGCGGGGTATCCGGCGGTCAAGGCACTGTCGCGCCAGCACCCCCAGTTCTATCTCCGCTATATTGAGCCAACTCCCGTGCTTCGGCGTGTAGTGAATCTCCAGCCGTTCGGCGATGCGCCGCGCCTCCGCCGGCTCGAAGGCCGCGTATAGCGACGCCGGGTGATGGGTGTTCAGGTTGTCCATCACCAGCACTATTCGCTCCTTGTTGGGGTAGTCCTCATCCACCAGCCTCCGCACCACCTCAGCCCAGTCGGTCCTGGTGCGCCGGTCCGTGACCTCCACCCGCCGCCATCCCTCCAAGGGCGCGAACAGCATGAACAGGTTGCTCACCCCGTTTCGCTGGTATTCGTGATCGTAGGCCATGGGTGCCCCGGGCCGCGGCGGGAGGGGTTGCCGGGTCTCCTGCACCAGTTGCTTGCTGGTCTCGTCCAAGCACACCAAGACCTCATTGTCCTGGTATTCACGATGATAGACCTCCAGCACGTCCTCCATGGCGCACACGAATTCTGCGCTGCCTTGGGGCGGGAGGCACCAGCACTCCTTCAGCCAAGGCTTGAGTTCGTTTTTTTCAGAGTCCGGCGCACCGTCTCCGGGCTGATGCTGTCCACAATCTCCCGCTCCACCAATCCGTCGGCCAGCATCTGCATGGTCCAGCTGACCCGTCCCTCCGGCGGCTGGGATATGGCCATGGCAATCAGATGGGCCTCACTTTGGCCATCGAGCTTCCTCTGACGGCGGCGCAGTTGCTCCCTGCGCCCCAAGGCTGCATCAACCCCCTCCTCCACGCATCGGCGCCGCACCCGCTCCACCGTGGCGGTGCCCACCTTGAGGGCCCGGGATATCTCCTGGTCCATCATTGGTTCGCCAGACTGGTTCTCATCGCTGAGCAGGAGGATGCGCGCGTGAGTCTGTTTGTAGGCCGCAGCCCGGCCTTTGGACACCAGTGCCCTCAACTCCTCCTGCTCCTCCCCAGTCAGTCCCACACGGTATTTCTTGACCATCACATCCACCCCACTTCACGATCCTCTTCCTTCGGCTCCGGTTTCCTGCATCTTACCAGACATCATTTCAATGATGGTCGTCTACTAGTACGGCAGTCGCAGATCGAAAACGGGTAGAATTGGGGCAATCAACGGGTGGTGAGGTGAGGCTGTGGCAGGGCACGGGGATGAGGTGGCTGAGGTCACCCGGTGGGCCGAGGGCATCGAAAAGGTGCACGAGTGCATCGCGGGACGGTTCCGGCGTCCGGAGCCGCGGCGGCGGGCGCTGGACTATCTGAAGGGGTTGCTCAGCCCGGTGGAGCGCAAGAACGGCTGGCAATTGGCGGAGCAGGCGGGCGACGCCAGCCCCGATGGGGTGCAGCGTCTGTTGTACAACTACCAGTGGGACGCTGACCTGGTTCGCGATGACTTGAAGAGCTACGTGATCGAGCATCTGGCCGACGCTGCGGCAGTTCTGGCGGTGGACGAGACCGGATTCCTCAAGAAAGGGGACAAGTCGGTTGGGGTGCAGCGTCAGTACAGCGGTACGGCAGGGCGGATCGAGAACTGTCAGATTGGCGTGTTCCTGGCCTATGCCAGTGTCAATGGCAGGACTCTGCTGGACCGGGAATTGTACCTGCCCCAGGTGTGGGCGGAGGACTTGGAGCGGCGACGGGAGGCCGGAGTGCCGGAGGGGGTGTCATTCCGGACCAAGCCGCAACTGGCGCAGCTCATGCTGGAGCGGGCGGTGGAGTCGGGAGTCCCCTTCGGCTGGGTGGCCGGGGACGAGGTCTACGGCAATGACCGCAACTTGCGGCTGTGGCTGGAGCGGCAGGGCGTTCCCCACGTGCTGGCCATCAAACGCAGTGAGAAGCTATGGGCTTTGACGGACAGGGGACCGCGTCAGGTGAAGGCCGACCGTCTGGCGTCCGGAGTTGAGGAATGCGCGTGGGTGAGGTGCAGCGCCGGGGACGGAGCCAAGGGACCACGGGTCTACGACTGGGCCACGGTGGATATACGTCCCCTGAGGGAGCCTGGCAAAGGCTATTGGCTGCTGGCGCGGCGCAGTCTGTCCAACCCCGAGGAACTGGCCTACTACGTCTGTTACGGCTCGGCGGGAACGACCCTGGAGGAACTGGCGAGGGTGGCCGGGACCCGGTGGGCCATAGAGGAATGCTTCGAGGAGGCCAAGGGACAGGTGGGGCTGGACCAGTATGAAGTGCGGAGGTGGGACGGCTGGTACCGGCACATCACGCTGTCGATGTTGGCCCACGCGTATCTGTCCGTGATCAAGCATCAGGCCATGGAACAGGGAGAAAAGGGGGCTGCTACGGTCCGGATGAAGAACTGATTCCCATGACAGTGCCCGAGGTGCGCCGGCTGCTGACCCACCTCGTATGGACAGAGAACCAACCGCCTGATTTCATCCTGTACTGGTCGTGGTGGAGACGCCGCCACCAAGCCAGAGCCCGGCGTTGCCATTACAAACGGCGCCAATCTAATCTGCGACTGTAGTACTAGATAACCCGGTCTCCCCACCCTGGCGTGGACTGGCTGTCCGTCTCACCAGACCCCCCGGGCAAAGGAGCCAACATTACGCGCCAACGGGGACTTTCCTTGAACGCCTCAACAAGGAGTTCCTCGAGCGGAACATCGATGTCGATATCGTCGAATTCGAAGTTGAAGGCAGCCTTCACGTGGGCCGGGCATACGAGGCCCGTCGTGGCGTGGTTCTCCAGTCCCACCCGCCTCAGTTCCTCGCGTTCGGCGAGGGTCATCTTCCGTTGGTAGTGGCAGCCAGCGATGGCGCATTTGACCGACGCTTTTCTGGGCATTTCCCCAATATTACAACAACAGCTCGAGAAGGGGGGCTGGCATGCGCGCAGGGTGTTCAGCGTCAACCTTTATCTTGGTTGTGGAGTGGGAACAATCCCTGCACCCAGGTAGTCCTGGGCATAGGCTCACAAACCGGAAAGGGCCGTTGAACGCTGAAAATGAGATTTGCACAACTGGTTCTTCTGACCGCCGGACGTAACCCGGGGGACAGGACGGACCCCGTCCGCCAACTGTTGACGACCGAAGGCAAAACGTTACTTTTTACCGGTAATTACCCCCCGTCCGCTGGAGTGTGGCTTAGACCATCTCCCTCGGGTGGGCGTTTTTATGCCATCGGCGCTCCCACGGGGCACAGCACAGCCACCGGCGCCGGCGGAGTCGAACCGGAAACGCCAGGCGGGTAAGCCGGCCGGGTGATTGACTCCACCGCGCCGGATGCCGAGGCAGGTAATCCCCCGACCTGTGCTAGGATTCGGACAAGCCTCCCCAAAGCCGCCCAGCAAACGCAGGGACTGGAGCGATATGAGAATGTCACGACTTTTCCTGGGAATATTTTCCCTTGCACTGATTCTACCGTTGTTGCTGCTGGCCTGCGTCGGCTCTGATGAGCCGACGCATGGGCCATCCTCGGAACGGGCCACCGCGGCTCCGACAGACCTGCCCGACTCGGAACGGGCCACCGATGAGCCGGAGGACAGGGCATCCTCTGGACAGACCACACCCGAGCCGACCCCGCCCGCACCGGACCGGGAAGCGCTGGTCGCCATCTATAACGCCACCGGCGGCCCGAATTGGATAAGAAACAATAACTGGCTGAGCGACGCGCCGATTAGCGAGTGGGAAGGCGTCACCACTGACGGCAACGGCCGCGTCACCGAACTGTGGCTCAACGGGAACGAGTTGAGCGGGGAAATACCGCCCGAGCTGGGCAACCTCGCCAACCTGATCGAGTTGTACCTCTTCAGGAACCAGTTGACCGGGGAGATACCGCCGGAGTTGGGCAACCTCGCCAACCTGACATGGCTGGACCTCGACGGGAACCAGTTCAGCGGGGAGATACCGCCGGAGTTGGGCAACCTCGCCAACTTGACCGGGCTGGGCCTCAGCGGGGACGGGTTGAGCGGGGGGATTCCGCCGGAGTTGGGCAACCTCGCCAACCTGACATCGCTATACATCCAGCAAACCCAGTTGAGCGGGGGGATTCCGCCGGAGTTGGGCAACCTCGCCAATCTGAAACATATGTACCTCATCTGGAACCAGTTGAGCGGGGAGATTCCGCCGGAGTTGGGCAATCTCGCCAACCTGACAAGGCTGGGCCTTTCCAACAACGAGTTGAGCGGGGAGATACCGCGGGAGTTGGGCAACCTCGCCAACCTGACAGTGCTGGGCCTCGGCAGGAACCAGTTGAGCGGGGAGATACCGCCGGAGTTGGGCAGCTTCGCCAACCTGATAAGGCTGGGCCTCAACGGGAACCAGTTGAGTGGGGAGATACCGCCGGAGTTCGGCAACCTCGCCCACCTGCAATTTCTGGGCCTCGACGGGAACCAGTTGAGTGGGGAGATACCGCCGGAGTTCGGCAACCTCGCCCACCTGCAATTTCTGGGCCTCGACGGGAACCAGTTGAGCGGGTGCGTGCCAAGCAGTTTGTCAGGCCGTTTGGATTTGGAGCGTTCAGACCTAGGTGGTCTCCCGCTCTGCCCCTGGCCCGAAGCGGACCGGAACGCACTGGTTGCCTTCTATAACGCCACCGGCGGCCCGTACTGGAATAGTAACGATAACTGGCTGAGCGACGTGCCGATCAGTGAATGGGCAGGTGTCACCACTGACGGCAACGGCCGCGTCACCCAACTGTGGTTCGACGGGAACCAGTTGAGCGGGGAGATACCGCCCGGGTTGGGCACCCTCGCCAACCTGGCAGTACTGGGCCTCGGCTGGAACCAGTTGAGCGGGGAGATACCGCCGGAGTTGGGCAACCTCGCCAACCTGGAACTTCTGTGGCTCGTCCGGAACCAGTTGAGCGGGGAGATACCGCCGGAGTTGGGCAACCTCGCCAACCTGAAATGGCTGCACCTTGAGGGGAACCAGTTGAGCGGGTGCGTACCAAGCAGTTTGTCAGTCCGGTTGGATATGGAAGAATCAGACCTGGGTGGTCTTCCGCCCTGCCCTGCGGCCACCGCCGAGCCGATGATGGCGCAGACCCCGCCCGAAACGGACCGGGAAGCGCTGGTCGCCCTCTATAACGCCACCGGCGGCCCGAATTGGATAAGAGACAATAACTGGCTGAGCGACGTGCCGATCAGCGAATGGGAAGGCGTCGCCACTGACGGCAACGGCCGCGTCACCGAACTGGACCTCGAGGGGAACGAGTTGAGCGGGGAGATACCGCCGGAGTTGGGCAACCTCGTTAACCTGGAATTTCTGTGGCTGGTCCGGAACGAGTTGAGCGGGGAGATACCGCCGGAGTTCGGCAACCTCGCCAACCTGGAATTTCTGGGCCTCGACGGGAACGAGTTGAGCGGGGAGATACCGCCGGAGTTCGGCAACCTCGCCAACCTGACAGGGGGATTGTACCTCGGCGGGAACCAGTTGAGCGGGTGCGTGCCAAACTATTTGTCGGGCCGGTTGGATATGGAACGTTCAGACCTGGGTGATCTCCAGTTCTGCCGTGCCTGGGGTGAACCTTCCAAGCGCCGGCCCACCACGATACCCGCTGCCATAGGGTTCGCAGAATGCATCCCTGAGGATCTGCACCACCACCTGTTGAGCATTGACGCCATCGAAAGTCTGGAGGACCTCAGGACGGTCAACTGGGCCCCTCCCGCGGAGTTGGGTTCTGTTTACATTCCGGAAATCTGCCAGACCGTAGATGTGGTTCTCACTGCCGGTGAAGAACCCAAGGTTTTCAACGACAACGTATTCGTCCTGCCCATCCCGGGAGACCTGGTCACGGAGCAACCCCTGAATCCCACTCACTACACTTCCCGCTTCTATGAATACTTTGACGATGAGTTTGATTTTCTGATATTCGTCACAAGTTTGCACCAATTCGTAGAACAAAGGCTCGGCGGCGGTAATCCCCAGTATTACCCTGTGTCCAACGGCGTGCGGGGAATCGGGTTCCGCATTTGGTCCAATGCGCAGAAGATGGGTTCGGGCGGCAGGCTTCAAGGTTTGGTCCGGATGCCCACCTACAGAACGATGGCTCATCAACACATATTGCTGCATGAACTCATGCACCGCTGGGGGGCTTATATAACAGGGAGCCTGGATTACCATTGGGCCTTCAGCAGTACCCACGGAATTTTGGGAGGATTTGACATTGCCGACTTGATGGATCTCGGCGACGGCGACTTTGCCGTCAGGCATAATTCGCTCAGCACCGGCGTACTTACCGACTCCAGTCGAACTGATGTCTACAGTCCAATTGAATTGTACGTGGCGGGCTTCATGCCACCGGGCGGCGTGCCAGACCTTTGGGTTGGTGAGGACGCGGAATGGGTACGGGACCAGTGGGGAGCGTATTCGCTCTACAGTGGGAAATACACTTTCTTCAAGCCGGGTACGGTCAGGATCTATACGATCGAGGAAATCATAGCGGAGCATGGCGAACGCATCCCGGACTCGTCCCGGTCCCAAAAGGATTTCCGGGCGGCGGTGGTCATGCTAATTGACGGGAACCACCCGGCAACGAAGTGGCAACTGGACCAATTGAGTTCCTACGTCGCCGCGTTCAGTTTCCCTGGGGAAAGTCGTGATGGCATGTACAACTTTTATGAAGCAACCGGAGGGCGGGGTACGATTGCCATGGGAGAGTTGTCAGAATTCCTGAAGGGGGGCAGTGAGCCCTAGAAATCTGGCCGGAAAGTGGTTTGAGTCGCCGAGCATTTATAATTGGGGTCAACAAGAGTAGCGAGGGTTGAGAATGCTGGGAGAGCGTTCGGACCAGAGGGGTCTTTGGGAAGCGGACCGGTTGTACCTGGACCACGTGGGGAAGGACACCTTCTACGGTCTGCTGGCTTCCCTGCGGGGCCGGCTGTTCCAGGACTCCGATTTCGCGGTGTTCTACTGCGCTGACAACGGCCGGGACAGCGTGCCGCCCAGCCTGCTGGCCACGGCGCTGCTGTTGCAGACCCACGACAAGGTGAGCGACGCCGAGGCCAAGGCCCGGGCCGACTTCGACATCCGCTGGAAGGTGGCTCTGGGGATTGAGGTGGAGGACAGGCCCTTCGCCAAAAGCACGCTCCAGGTGTTCCGGGCCCAGCTGATCCTGCACGACAGGGTGCGGGAGGTATTCGAGTCCAGCGTGCGCCTCGCCCGGGAGTCGGGCTACCTGAAGAGGCGCAGCATGAAGGTGGCTCTGGACACGACCAACATCCTGGGCCGGGGCGCGGTGAGGGACACCTACAATCTGCTGGCCGACGGGATCGTCAAACTGATGCGGGCGCTGGCGCAGGTTGAGGGAATCAGCGTCGGGAAATGGGCCAAGGCCCGGGGATACGGGCGGTACCTCGCCTCCAGCATCAAGGGAGAGGCGACCATCGACTGGTCGGACAAGCGGGCGCGGACGGCACTGCTGGCGGGGATTGTGGGAGACGCGGACCGGCTCTTGGAATTATCGCGGCTGGCCCAGGGGGAGTTGCCCGAGGACGGTGCTGAGCGTCAGCAGATAGTGGCGGCGGCGGAACTGCTGGGGCAGTTGCTGCTCCAGGACATTGAGCGCAAGGGTGGCGACGGCGACGGCGATGACGGCGTGAGCCTCAAGGACGGGGTGAGCAAGGACCGGATGATGTCGGTGCACGACCCTGAGATGCGCCACGGGCACAAGAGCAGCAGGAGACGCTTCGACGGACACAAGGCGGCGATTGTGGTTGACACCGACACCCAGCTGATCACCGCCGTGGAGGTACTGCCGGGCAACGCTCCGGACAACCTGGGGGCGCTGGAACTGGTAGAACAGAGCGAGGCCAACACCGGTGTGCCGGTGCAGGAGGCCATGGGCGACGCCGCCTATGGAGACGGAGCTACCAGGCAGACCTTCGCCGACGCGGGCCGCACCCTGATTGCCCGGGTGCCGGGACGGCCCGACCGGCAGCGCTTTCCCAAGAATGACTTTGTCATCGACCTGGTGGCGGGCAGTTGCACCTGTCCGGCAGGGCAGGTCACCCACACCATAGTGCCAGCGGGACGGCGTACGGATGCCGCGGGTCGGATACACCACTTGCAGGCCTTCCAGTTCGACGGGTCCGAATGTATGACATGTCCCCTGCGGTCTCAGTGCATCTCGGCCAAGGGCAGGAAGGGACGGCGGGTGCTGATCCATCCCCAGGAGGCTCTCCTGCAACAGGCCCGTGCGTTGCAACAGAGCGCCGGGTATGACGAATATCGAGCGCGACGCGTGGTGGTCGAGCACAGATTGGCCCGACTGGTCCAGTTGGGCATTCGCCAGTCCCGCTACTTCGGACGCGCCAAGACGCGATTCCAGCTGTACCTAGCGGCTACAGTGGCCAACCTGACCCTGGTGGCGGGCAAAATCGAGCTGTCGGACAGTGTCGGCGGTGGGCTTCCGCGCCACCGCGCCGTCCTCAGTGCCGTCCCCAGTGCCGTCCCCAGTGATGTCCAGGCTGTTTCCCACGGTGTGGTCGCCCATGCTACGGCCATTTTCGGCGCTGTCCGGCTCGGACTGCTGTGGTCCCAGATTCTGTTCGCCCCGGCTTTACTGCCGAAATCTCTCTCCCCATCCAGGGCTTTTCGGCCCGGCTTCTAGTAGCCTGTCCGAAGCGGGAACCAGCTGAGCGGGGAGATACCCTCTGAGTTGGGCTACCTCGCCAACCTGACATTGCTGAACCTCAGCTTTAACCAGTTGACCGGGTGCGTGCCAAGGGGTTTATCGGGCCGGTTGGATATGGATAATTCGAACCTGGGTGGTCTCCAGTTCTGCCAGTGAGGCCCAGGCTCACCCGGCCTATCGCTGAGATAAATTCTCCGCGGAGAGTACAGGAGGCGAGGCCCCGTGTCCTCCGTGTCCTCCGTGCACCCCGCAACGTCGTCCGCCGCCCACCGGGTGCCGAGCCATGCCGGCGCAAGCCCGAGGGCTGCTGGACCGCCCCTCCATTTCGGGGACGCAGTCCCGGACAGCCAGCACTGCCACCACCCCAAAGGATCGCTGGCTCATACACCTCATTCCAGCCACGGGGAGGCCCTCGCCCGCGAACTCGCACTGGGCGTACTTCGCCACCATCGTGGTGCTGTGCGCCCCTGCCGCATGAACACTGAGTCTGGAACGCCAGCCCGGGTCTGACCCACCCGGCCGGGTGGCTGGAAACTCCCGTTGCAGGATCCTTGGCAGAATCCTATACATCAGCTATTCCAGCACCCCCTGCTCCTGCGTCCTGACAGGACCCTGAGCACCTCCCCAGGTCTGCCTTTTGATGACAGCAGCCTGTTGCGCATCAGCACTTGGATGCCGGATCATGTAAACGAGCCGTTCAGCGCCTGACAGACAGTAAACGGCGACGACGCCGGCGCTGTCGGCTCATCCTCTCTCCACCTCCAGGACGCCACCCCATGCAGAAAGCCGCCATCTACGTCAGAGATCCCCTGACAACAGCCGGCAGCATCATCTCCAAAGAGGACCAGGAGAATGCCTGCCGAGAATACTGCCAGGCACGAGGCCTCACAGTCTCAGCCACGTTCATGGACACCGCCGGCAACCAGGACGAGTTCACCAGGATGATCTCCGTAGCCACCCTTGACGATATCCCCCTCGACTTCATAGTCGTCTGGAAGCTCAATCGCTTCTCCATGTCCCTGGAGGAGACCATCGAGCTGCGAGACAAACTCAGACGAGTTGGCACCAAGCTGGTCTCGACCACAGAGAGAGGCATCGACTAGCCGTCCCTCTCGATTTCATCAGCCGAAACCCAGCAATCCCATGTCCCCAGCCAAGTGTACCAACAGCCAGGTCACTCCCATTTTTAGAGGCAAGTTAAACCCGTGATAAAGATAGGCTTGTCACGGGTTTATGGGAGCCCCCGATGTCGGTGCAAGTGGAAGGGGACCGCCGGTCCGTTCTGGCCAGAACGGACCACCTACAGGAGGTCCTGGAGCTGTCGGACCGCGACCGGGCCGCGGTCGCGGCCATCGCCGCAGCTGCAGGATGCCAAGGCCGCCAACACCCGGCGGGCCTATCTAGCCGCATGGAAGCTATTCTGAGACTGGACCCGACTCACTGACCAGCAATCCATGCCCGCAGATCCCTGATTGTCGCCCTCTACCTGGGCCACCTAGCGGCGGATAGGAAGCCCGTGGCCGCCATCTCCCACGCCCATGCCGCCGCGGGGATCGCGAAGACCGACGATCTCTCCCGCCATCCGGTCGTGGTTGAAACGATCAAGGGGGCTGGCGGAATCAAGGACCAGCGCCCAAGCAGGCCAACGTACTGACGTCTGAGGCCCCAGCACGGATCAGGGAGAAAGCTCCCCCCAAGGCCAGCCAAATGTCTAATTGCCTGCCCAGCAGAACTGGCCAATGCATCAGGGGCGAGATGTCAGGAGCCATCCGCCCGCCTAACGGCGCTCACAGACCCTCAGGATACGCTTTCCCGAGGGCAAGATCAGCCCCTGACAGGGCTGCCCCGTCCCTCAACCCGAGACCCAACAGACAAGAGCATCCCTGGTACCGACGTGGTTTCGTCCACAGGCTCTACGGAGCCGGGGTGACCTGCTGGCCGTAGCAAGACCACACTCCAGAGCCGAAAATTTCGCTGTCCTTCAGCCGACTCAGGGTCATGGTGAGCATCCGAGGTACCTCCTAGTCGGCCGCGGTTAGGTGAAAAGACCCCTCGGCCAGGTAATCGCGGCAGACGACGAGAACCGGCAGATTGTCCATGCGATTCGGAGACCCGCACTTGGCGCACCTCGGTAGCACAGCCCCGTAGGTCCGCTCGGACAGCCCAACCTCCAAGTAGCTCCACCATCGCCCCCACGGTGTCTCGACGAGAATCATGCCGTCCGCCCAGGGGCGCGGCTGAGGGCCATGCAGTATAGCGTCAGGAGATGGACCGGCGCTTCCTTGCGGATTCCTCTCCAGTTGGACCACTTTTACCCGGCGCGACATGGATGACATCTCCAGGGCGCCGTTCCCAGGAAAACGGAGAGGAGCCGGAGGCCAGCAACTGATGACAGTCGGGCATTGCGAGTGGAAGGACCGAGGGGTTATCGTGAAACTCTCACTCTTCCTCAAGGGCCTGGGTCATGGCCAACCCCACCTGCAGGAACTGCGACCGCAGCGCCGACGCCGGCGCTTACTGCAGTTCGTGCGCCTCGGGAATCATGGCCAGTGCCCTCAACCCCCACTCCCGCGGCCGATGGAAGAAACTTCCGCCAGGACAAGGGACACTTCCACGGCGGCCAGGACCCACTGCCGACAACTCTTCAGGTCAACAGCGCCTGTTCGGGCAGTCCCGACCATAGCGTTACACGGTGTAACGATATGAGAAAGATGGCCGCCTGTTGGACCTGCGGCCGCACCTTCTGGGTGTGGCGGCTCAGGGAGCGCAACTTCTGCTCTGGGAAGTGCCGGGTGCGACATCACCGCTCTGCCTTCAGGAAGCCCAGCAGGTCGAAGTCGGACGAGAGAGTCCTGGACCAGAGGTGGTCGGGAACACCCCCAGCCTAGGGCGCGGACCGAGGCAAGGAACTTTCTCGAGTACGAGGGAGGATTGCACTGGGACCCGTATCAGTACAAAGATCTGGCCTCAAGAGAAGCACTCTTGAAACCCGCCCAGCTATCAGCCGTCGGCCGCAAGCCTCGCACTTACCAGGCGGTTCAGGCTCACCCCTGCCTCAGCGGCTTGAACGGCCAATGCGCGGTGAGTTTCAGGGGGGACGCGGACCATGAACTTACCGCTGTAAACGCGATCCGCCATTGGCTCCGGCACTCGCTCGCTGTTGGACTGCATGTCAGCAACACAGTCGGACACCAGTTCGCGAATACCGGAGAAGGCCTCTTCCTGACTGCCGGACAACCAGCTCAACAGCGGGAACTCTGCGCAGAGACCAACAAATTCTCCATCTTCGGAGGACCAAGTAACTCGATATGTGTAGTGGTCGATCATCATTCACTGTCTATGTAAGTCTATGTAATTCGATTCTATTAGATTCTTAGGTAACGTTGGGTCTAGGTTCTAAGCTCCTTCTCTAACCGCTCAAGGGCTTTTATGACTTGCCTGACTTGGTAGTCTTTGGCCATACCGTTGCTACCCCTCTGAATGTTCACCCTTGGGTCCCCGGGCCACGGGGTCCGGTAGACCGAGTGGCTGCTTCCCTGCCGCCGTGGTGTTCCGAAGAAACGGTCGCATATCTTGGCGAGGTCTGCGAACCGGATGCCCTTGCGGTTCCTACGGAGTTCCTGAATCGCCGCGGGAATGCCTTCCATATTTCAAGCCTCGCATTAGTATTCTCTCCTTATCCATCGCTCACCTCTCTTCCATGGAGCTCGAGCTTACGATGCCAACATGATATCACTATTGATATCTTTTACCAAGAGACTGTGTGTCTTCAGCAGGGCAACTGTCTGGCCCGGTGCCCTGTGCGTCTGCGCACGCCAGACGCTCCTATTCTTGCCGATTCTGTACGAAAACCACCCCTCCGGCGTTGCCTTTGCCTTGACCGATAATTACACTTATCAGACATGGCACAGTCAGCTCAGCAATGCTGCCGGCACCTCCACGAAGTCTTCGCGGATTATGCCTGCGCTACCGAGGTGGCTCAATTCTGAGTCAGCGATTTTGTCATTGCTCTACGATAACGTCCGCGTGAATTGCTCAGGGAAAATGTCCGTCTATGAAGGACGTGACATTGAACCAATGAGAGCAGGCAAGACTCCAAGTGCTCAACCGCGTGATGGAATATCAACTTCCCAGGGCTCAGGCGGCCGAACTTCTGGGGATCAGCGAACGCCAAGTCCGGCGAATCCTGGCGGCCTACCGGAGGGATGGGGCCGCCGCACTGGTCCACGGCAACCGGGGCCGCAAGCCCCGCAACTCGGTCCCCGAGGATGTCGCTGCCACCACGGTCATCCTGGCCAGCACGACCTACTTCGGCTTCAACCACAGCCATCTGACCGAGGTCCTGGCAGAGCGGGAGGGCATTCAGCTGAGCCGGCAGACGATAAGCCGTCTGCTCAACCGCCACGGCCTGAACAGTGCCAGGGGCCATCGTCCCCCCAAACATCGTGTACGCCGGGAGCGTATGCCCCAGGAGGGCATGCTGCTGCAGATCGACGGCAGCCATCATCGCTGGCTGGAGGACAGAGGTCCCAGATTCGTATTGCTGCTGGCAGTGGACGCCGCCACCGGCACGGTGGCCAATGCCATATTCCGACCCGAGGAGGACACTCGGGGCTACTTCCAGCTGATGGATGGGGTAATCCGGCGCTACGGCATCCCCCTGGCTCTCTACGGTGATCGCCACGGGGTCTTCAAGTTCAACGGCAAGCCCCGGCATATCCCCCAACCGGTGGGCCCAACCCAGTTCACCCGGGCCATGGGTGAACTGGGCATCGAACAGATCTTTGCCCGCTCGCCACAGGCCAAGGGACGCGTGGAACGCATGAACGGCACCTTCCAGGACCGGCTGGTCAGCGAACTCAGGCTGGCGGGAGCCGCGACCATCGACCAGGCCAACGCCGCGCTGCGGGACTTCCTGCCCCGTTTCAACTCTCAATCCCGTGTGCCTGCCCAGCAGCCCCAGGTTGCCTATCGTTCCTTGGCCTCCTCCCTGCATCTGGAACGGATCCTCTGCTTCAAGCACCTGCGCCAGGTGGCCAGGGACAACACCGTCAAATACCAGTTGCGCACCCTGCAGCTGCTTCCAGTCCAGAACCGGCCCAGCTATGCCGGTGTCAAGGTGGAGGTGCTGGAGCAGAGCGACGGACAGCTGATGGTGCAGCACGAGGGGAAGGTGATCGCCCACCAGGAAGCTCCGCCCAAGGCGGGAGCGCTGCGGGCCGCCCAGGGGGCACTGGCTCCTACTCCCGAACTGGCCCAGGTGGTCAGGAACCTGAGCCAGCATGGTCTCACCAAGTTGCAACTGCAGCGCCTGGCCGCCTTGGAAGCACCCGTCGACCAACCGATGAATGATGAGAGCGGCCCCACCTCTTACACTCCGCCACCCAAGCAGGCAACGCCGCGCAAGCAGGCCCTGTGGAAAGCTGTCCACCACGCCAAGCTGCAGGGTGTCTCCCTGAGGGGCATCGCCAAGCAACTGGGTATTTCCAGAAACACGGTCAGGAAGTACGTCGACTTGCCAGCTCCCCCCATCAACCGGACTCCCAGACTGACTGCCCAATCAGTAACTCAGCACCATACCAACGGATATTTTCCCTGAGCACTTGGGCGGACATTTTCGCTGGACAACGACAGCGATTTTGGCTCACTTTAAGCCCAGCGGTGGCAAAAGGAAGGTTCAGTGATAAATGCCCTCAATCCCCAATCCCCAATCAATTGGGGGGAGTCCACCCAAATGCGAGACCCGGCGAAAGCCGGGCTTTTGCCTTTTGCCGTCGGCCTTAAGGCCGGAGGAGCGACGCCCTGGGGCGCGTCACTGTTATGACAGCAGGCAGTTGAGATTTTGAGGGGCCATAGCGGAAAATAAACCTGAGGCCCGGTTGCGATCGACGAAGAGTATGCGTCGGCAGCGACGCCGCAACGGGGCCTCGGCACCAGCAGATAGAAGGACTCCAACAAACAGGCCAAGCTAGCCAGCAAAGCACAGACAGTTTATGGGTAGGTCCATCGAGCGAGGCAGGCCGCAGCATGAATAAGCACATACAGGCGCGGGCCGAGATACTGAAAGAAGCCCGGTACATCCCTCACGGCAGGTCACGGGGGAGAACGAAGAGTTCCATAAAAGCCGATGAGTACTGGCCCGCGCCGCCACCGGCTAACCTGCCCGTACAACCAACGGGAGATTGCCTGATTTGGACCGGCCGGCTGAACGGAGACGGGTACGGTACGGGCAATTTCCCCAATGGGGTGCATCTGGCCCACGTTCAGGCCTACGCCCAGTCCAGAAAGACAAATCCGAAGCTGGGCCGCTCAATCTGCCATCTGTGTCACAGGCCATACTGCATCCAGCCCTCGCACCTGTATGAGGGAGACAACAAGACAAACTCTGACGACCGCCAGCTAAGGTCGGGGAAGGGCACCATGGGGCTCGTCTTCCACAAGCACGATGATGTGATGCGGGCAGCAAGATACCGGTGGCCCAGCCCGTCGCCGATCAATGACAGCCTGCTGGCTCCCGATGCAGTCGAAGTGGAACACGAATGCGAATACATCATCCCGGCCGGGGACGTGGCGATCTGCTCGGTCTGCGAGAAACCGGAAGACCCGAATTTCCATCGGGACTCCGGACCTAAGCGTATGCAACCGCCGGACACGGACAGGAACTCGGTCTCGATGGTCAAGTTCGGCAAGGCCGTAACTGAAATAGGCAGCGGCGCGGTTCTTTGCTCCAACATGGAGGTGGAGCTAGACCTGCCAAAGAACCGGGCGGAAAGACGAAGAAGATTGCGGCAGGCCAAGAAGCAACGTGCCTGGGATGGGCCGGTCCTGATACATCAGAGGCAAGGGATTGTGCGGGTCAACGACCCGCTGCCCATACAGGTCAACACGGCTGCCCCGTTCGTCGCCCCGAGCGACGGTCTACTGGTGGTAACGGTAACAACCAGTCCCCTGGACCGCAGCGAGGCAGAGTTGCTGGACCGGCTTACGCAACGGAGACCCCAAGCTGAGTGAAGGGCGCTAAGGCAGGACCACCGGAAACTTCAAGAGGCGTAGATAGTGAAAGACAACAGGATCCCTTTGAGAGCCGAAGAGGTATCTCACGGCATCTTACCGAGGAAGGTGCCCTGCCTATCTGCGAGCAATGCAATTCGAGCGGGAACAGTAAGCCGGTCGAAATAGTCTCCGACGACGGCCAATCGGTCGGCTTCAGAGTCAGCATGATATGGACCCACAAGCCATTCGGAGAAGCGGACTGTAGATACGTATACTTCTGCGATGAATGCTTTTGGGCACTACAGGCGAACGTCTATGGTGGGGTAGAGCCTTGGTTCGACGGCGCAGACGTTTATGGGATTCACCCTGACTGTCGGCAATGCCAAGAACGCAACTGAACGGGACCCGTTCCCTGTGAAACACCTCCGCCCAGCCCATCACTTGCGCTAATGCGCGATTTTGGAAAGCGCCCCGGCAAATTCCACCCCAACCAGCTTTGCGCGTCCCTCGTCCGTGGGCTACATTTGCGACATCGCTTTTCAAAGGGCAGTTATATGGCGGTAGTACGGCACGCAGACTCCACCGGGTCCCTGCCTACTCCACCATGAAGGAAGCCGTCGCCTTGGTCGATGCCGCACTCTCCTACCTGACTCGCATGGCTTTTCGGTCGAGTCTATCTGGCGATGTTCCGAACATGGCCAGGGATTTCTCTTGCCCAGGGCGTCCGTTTCCCAGGGAACGTTGCAACAGTTTCTGGAGTAAACCCTTGGGATAACCCAGAGCTTGGTTCACCCCGTAGACCAACGCGGCACGAATAGGGTTCTCGACAATCCATTTGAGTTGCCGATGCCTGGGCCCGCGCTTATGGACCTGCACCGTCCTGGTCATCGCCGGAAACCCGATCGTGAACTTGCCCTACAGTCCCACCTTTGCCCTTGTTGACACCTCCGCAAGTCGGCTCCCTTCTCAGGCGATTGCAAAATTCGCCAGCAGGTACATGCGGCGTTGACCCACCTGAGCGTCGAGCCGTAACATCACCAACACCCGCGCAACGCTCATGTATAGAGAGGACACTCATGGCACTTACCGCGGAACTGGGAAAAAAGGTGGAAGCCATCTACCGTGAGCACCTAGAAAAAGAGTTTCCAGCAACAGTGAAATTCGACACCATACGGGTAGAACCGGCCGAAGACAGCGAAGGCCGCGACACCTTCAGGGTCACCGTCGTTTACGACGACGGGAACGAGAGGCCTAACCCCAAGACCAGAGGAACCGTCCTGGCATCCCTGATGGACCCATTGGAGAACCTGGGGCTGCCGCCAGTACTCATCGAGTCCTACGTCCCCCTGTCGGAATATCCGATACTCTTGGACCTCCGGGCCGAACCCCCATGGGGAGTGGATGAAGAATGAACTGGCGCAACCTGATGGACACCGCCAGGCAGATAGTAGGACACACGGAACCCCAACCACGCGGGCGACCAAGACAGGAACTTCTCAAAACGGCCGTCAACAGGGCTTACTACGCTATGTTTCATGCCCTGTGTCAGAACAACGCCGACGCCCTGGTAGGCAGAAGCACCGACGCAACCAACAGGCTCGCCTGGACCAGGACTTACAGATCCCTGGACCACCGCCAAGCGAAGAACAGGCTGACGCGGGCCCGGAGCGAAATTCCGAGCCCGGCACGGAGCTTCGCCGCAACATTCGCCGCACTGCAGGAACAGAGACACGCGGCGGACTACGACCCTCACAGCAGGTTCGCAAGAAGTGAGGTAATAGAACTACTGGACACCGTGGAGACCGTGACAGAATCATTTCTACAGATGCCCAGAAGGGAGCGCAGGGCGGTGGCCGTGCTGGTGCTAATGCAGGAAAGGCCGACAGGCTGAAGACCAGCGGACCGGAAGGGCCACGCACGGCTCAACCTTCACCCCAAGATTTCCGATGGTCAGAACCACCCACGGCGTTGCACGGGAATACCGTTCTTGAGCAAAGCTAATACCCACGATTTTTGCAATCGTCTCCTTCTGTTTAATCTGAGCGTCCACGGCAGCGTCAACACCGAATCCGCGGCAATCCTCTGGCCGTCATACTCAAAAAACCCTTGACAGCGTTTTTGAGATCAAACTATTATTGAGGGGATTTGTTGAGAGGCACGGCAAAGCTGACGGACGAGGTCCTCGGGACCCCTCTCAAAAACGGCCGTTTGTTGAGCGGAGAAGAACGCCATGCACGTCTTCCTGGCAGGCGCCTGCCCCCAGTGCCGCAGCACGACGATGGTGGTCACCAACCAGGAGACGTTTGGGGAAAGAACCACGCCATCAACCGCGGTGTCTGCGGCCGCCGGGTGATCGCGGCAGGACCCGCCGGGAAGGGAGTGCAGTGGCACGGCTGGGTAAACCCGGGGGTTTGGGGCAACAGGCTGTGGGACTTCGCTTCGGAAGGGGTCGATTCCGTCACCATGGCAGAGGGTGACCGCAGAAGCGAGGAGAGCAGAGTTGCCGCCGCAGCCGCTGTGGTCCACTACGCTCCGTGAGACTCCCCGCTGTGTGGCCTCGATGAGAGTCCCGAACCGATGACCCCCGACCCGGAATTGGTGCGGGGGTGCGGAGACTGTCTTGAACTGGCGGCCGAGGACCTGTCCGACCGGAACACATACATGGGCCGCTGCCTCCACTGCAATCGGGAAATCCATGCCAGGGGCGGAGTCGCCTGGCGTCGGGCGGTCCGGAACCCTTCCCCGCACTGCGGCAAACCGGGGTGGTGAAGCGATGATGATCCCCGTCACCTATGGCTACGCGCGGGTGAGCAAGAGCGACCGGGACGACCGGAACCTCGAGACCCAGTTCCGCGAGCTGGCCAAACACGGCATCCGTGAGGAGCTCATCTTTTCCGACGTGATGACCGGCCGTTTGATGTCGCGGCCCGGATGGGATGATCTTTTGGCCCGGATCCAGCCGAGCGACACCATCGTGGTGGTATGGCTGGACCGCTTCAGCCGCAACTTCGACGAGGGCGTGAGGATCCAGGCGGACCTGACCAGCCGGAACATCGGCATAGTGGCCATCAAGGAGGGGATCGACACCACCGACGACAGCGCCGCGGCCAAGTACTTCCGCCGGATGATGCTGGCCAACGGTGCCTACCAGGCTGATTCCACCAGCGAGCGCATAAAGGTGGGCCAAGAGCGTGCCAAGGCCGAGGGGAGGCTTCCTGGGCGGCCGCCTGCGCTTTCACCCGACCAGGTGAACGAGTGCAAGCGTATGTTCGCAGAGAACCCGTCGGTGAGCCGTGTGGCCAGGATCATGAATATCTCGTGGAGCACGGCCAACCGGGCAATCTTCAATGACAGTTCAGCACAAGCAGGAATGCAATGACCGATCGGGGCCGACCGGTCTGCGATTGCCCCGAACCCTGCGCCCGCTACGCCGGGGGCAGGGACGAGGCCTTACAAACCGCCGTTGCTCCCAAGGAGATAGACCACGATGATCAATTTGACTGACGAGATGGTATCGCGGTTGGACAGCGCTTTAGCCGACGGATATTCCTGCCTGGTGGGCACGGCCTCCAAGAACGGCGAACCCCAGATAAGCCCCAAGGGAAGCGTGATGGCCTTCGACAGAGATACGCTGGCCTATTGGGAGCGGGCCAAGCGGTCGGCCTTGGACAACGTTATCGAGAATCCGCAGGTCGTCGTCTACTACGCCCACGCCGCCGACCGGGTGAGGTGGCGGTTCCACGGCAGGGCAACCGTCCACGAAGACGGTCCCATTCGCCAGGAAGTCATGGACCGCTGCGTCCAAGCCGAACTGGACCGGGATCCTGAACGCTTGGGTGTCGCCGTCCTCATTAGGATAGACAAGATCACGGAATTATCCGGAGAGGTGCTGCAACAAAGGGACTAGACCAAGGCCCAGCTGAAACATTCAAGGACTCGCGTCAGAGTGGACGGATGATGTGCCCGCAACCCAGCCTGAACCTGGGACATATGGGGTGCCGTCATGGACGAGTACATGATTACAGCACTCGAGGAAGCCCGCACCGGTGCCCGGGAGGGAGGCATCCCCATCGGAGCAGTCTTGGTAAACGCCCGGGGGACGGTGGTGGCCACCGGTCGCAATCGCCGGCTGCAGGAAGGGGCCTGCGTCATGCACGCGGAGATCTACTGCCTGTTGAACGCCGGCCGGAAGCTGAGCAGCTTCCGGGGGATGACCATGTACTCCACGCTCATTCCCTGCAACATATGCGCCGGAGCCATCGTGCACTCCGGCATCATCAAGGTGGTGTATGGGGAATCCAGAAACCTCCCGGAGGACAACAGTCGCGAGTTCCTGGTCAGATATGGAGTAGAACTGGGCCGACCTGGACCTCGAGGAGGCCAGGCGGATGCTCAGGGCCTTCATTGAGACAGAGCCGGAAGAGTGGTCGGCCGACATAGGCCGCTGGGCGAGGAGGGAGAAGGCCGAACCATTGGCCACTCGAGCCGGTTGTGGCTGTGGGCTGCATATCGACTGGAAAAGTATCACTGGTACACGTTCGACTGCGCCAGCGGTTGTTTCTGGAACACGTCCTGTCTCGAGTTGGTTGGTTGGACAGGACCAGTCTGCGAATAATGATGGGAGTTAGATCCGAGTCTCTTCGACATAAGGGGCCTTATGCGAAGATGAGCCTCTGATCCTCGTCACCTATGTCCATGCATGGGTCATCGAGGCAGGCCGCGACGACAGGCACTTGGAGACCCACATCAACGTCCTGACAGGCTAGGGCGTCCGGGATGATCTCATCTATCAGGACGCAGGAGCGGCGGCTCCCTGAAGCTCCCCGGCAGGCAGTAGCCGAAGACCAGGCGCCGACTTGGCGACACCATCGTCGTCGCCCTGTAAACCGACGGCAGGGGAAGCCGCGGCAATTCAGGCACGAACGGCTCCCAATGGCCGCGGCGCACTGCAGACCGGCGGGCAAACCGCATGCCCGGAACCTCCCAGCTGCCCCGCACCAGAAACCTGTCGTGCCCATTACATGCTCCACTTGAAATGCGCCCAATCCAGGCCTGTTGCCTTTGAAATCCACCCGCACCTTGCCAGACCCGCGCCCTATCGTCCAAACTCATCCTCATACGGCATCGGACAACGCCATGCTCATCCTGCACGCCGCCCAAATTGAAGGTAGCCTCGTCCTCTGGGGCGAGGACTCCGAACCACGCCTGACGTCACCCGACCGGCAGCTGGAAGGGAACCACCCATACAGCGCCCAAGCCCAGGTCATAGCCGAAGCCATCGGCCTCGAAATGGGCGACAATTGCTTCGCCAGCGCAATCGCCTGGCTGCCCAGCCGGGGCGACGCTCCCGTGCCCTCCAGCCCAATAGTCGGCCCCATGCCCAGGTCGCGAGCCAAGCCGCGCATCAGGCCATGGACCGTGGCAACGCTCCGCCTGACACCGGAGCAAGCCGTCACGCTGCTGCAGGCGTGGCACGGACGACAGGTCGTGAGACCCGGCGTCGCCATCGGGCCCGATCTGTCCTACTGGACCCACGCCGTGCAGTTGGCGGTCTCTCTGACGGCCCGTCAACAGTTCCTGCCCAGCCTCTCTGAACGGGGCGGGAAGACCGTGGCGGCATGGATTCCGGTGTTCATCGGCGAGGATGCCCACCGGGTGGCCGAGCTGTCCGGACTGATGCCAGCGTCGGCCAGGGCGCTCACCGACATCGGGGCCACCGAACCGCCGGCCACCGCGGCCCAAGCGGTCCTCCGAGAGTTCATAACAGTCCAGGTTGACCACCTGGCACGCGCCGGAACGGATACCGAACACGGGGCGCAACCGCAGTTCGACTCCGCCCACGACGCCTGGCTGTCCGCCCTTTCCCGGTCCAATCCGGAGGTCCGGAGCAACCCGGCACAGCTCCAGCAGCTCCGCCGCCAGGTTGCCGAATGGCAGAGGCCCCTGGCCATCGCGGCCAACTCTCCATACCGGCTCTGCCTCAGGCTGGAGGAGCCGCCCGAACCCGGCGCAGACGACGATGCGCCGGCCATCCGGCAGGACGACTGGTACCTGCGCTACCTGCTCCAGCCCCACGACGACCAGAGCCTCCTGCTCCCCGCCGAAGCCGTGTGGAAGAATCGGGTCAATGGAGCGCACCCGGACTTCAACCCCGCCGAGTTCCTGTTAAGTTCCCTGGCCCAGGCCGGCTCGGTGTGCCCACCCATCACCGACAGCCTGAAGCGCAAGCAACCCGCGGGATACCGGCTGAACACCGAGGAAGCCTACGGGTTCCTGGAAAGCCAGGCCGCCGCGCTGCAACAGGCCGGGTTCGGCGTGCTGCTGCCCGCTTGGTGGACCCGGCAGGGCACCAGGACCAGGCCCAGCATCCGGGCCAGGGCCAAGACCCCGGCCATGCAGGGCGGCTCCGGCATGACCATGACCTCCCTGATCGATCTCGACGTCGAGATGGCCTTGGGCGACGAACCCATATCGGTGCAGGAACTGGAGGAGCTCGCCGAGCTGAAGGTGCCGTTGGTGCGGTTCCGGGGCCAGTGGGTGGAGATCAACGCCGATGACATCCGGGCGGCAGCCGATTTCTGGCGCAACCGGGAGCAGGTCAGCCTGCGGGAAGTCGTGCAGATCGGGCTGGGCGCCGACCAGCGCGCCCAGGACGACAACGTTTCCCTGGCGGCCGGCGACTGGCTCCGTGATCTCCTGGAGCGCCTGCAGCAGAAGGGCCAGATTGAGCAGATGGACGCCCCCACGGACTTCGTCGGCCAGCTCCGGCCCTACCAGCAGATGGGCTACTCGTGGCTGGCTTTCCTCAGGGACTGGGGGCTGGGAGCCTGCCTGGCCGACGACATGGGCCTGGGCAAGACCGTCCAGACGCTGGCCGCCCTGCAGCTGGACCGCCAGCAGGGCAACGACCGGCCCAACCTGCTGGTCTGCCCGACATCCGTGATCAACAACTGGCAGCGGGAGGCGGCCAGGTTCACGCCGGACCTGCCAGTTCTGCTGCACCACGGCTCGAACCGCCAGGGCGGAGCTGCCTTCCGTAGCCAGGCGGGCAGTCACCATCTGGTCGTGACCAGCTACGGTACCATGCACCGGGACCGGGACCTGCTCGGCTCCGTACCCTGGCGGGCGGTGATCCTAGATGAGGCCCAGAACATCAAGAACCCGGGGTCCCAGCAGGCCAGGACCGCCCAGGGGCTCCAGGCCGACTACCGGATCGCCCTCACCGGCACGCCGGTGGAGAACCACGTCGGCGACCTCTGGTCCATCATGCAGTTTTTGAACCCCGGCCTCCTGGGATCCCAGGCCGAGTTCAAGCGCAACTACTTCCAGCCCATCCAGACCGACCGGGACGGAGCGGCGGCCCGCCTGCAGAAGGCCACCGGTCCCTTCATCCTGCGCCGCCTCAAGACCGACCGGTCCATCATCGACGACCTGCCCGACAAGAACGAGACCAAGCAGTACTGCAGCCTCACCAGGGAGCAGGCAACGCTCTACCAAGCCGTGCTGCGCGAGGCGGAGACCCGGCTGGAGTCCGCCGAGGGCATGAAACGCCGGGGGTCGATCCTGGACACCTTGACCAAGCTCAAGCAGGCCTGCAACCATCCCCGCCAGCTGCTGGGCGACAACTCCGCCATCACCGGCCGCTCCGGGAAGTTGGCCCGCCTGCAGGAAATCCTCGATGAGGTACTTCCCGGAGGCGACCGGGTGCTGGTCTTCAGCCAGTTCGCCGAGATGGGAACCATCCTGCAACAGCACGTACAGGAGACCTACGGCCTCGAAACCCCATTCCTCCACGGCGGCGTCACCCGGAAACAACGGGACCTGATGGTGCAACGCTTCCAGGACGACCCCGACGGCCCGCAGGTGTTCGTCCTGTCACTCAAGGCCGGAGGCTCCGGCCTCAACCTGCCACGGGCCAGCCACGTGATCCACTACGACCGTTGGTGGAACCCGGCCGTGGAGAACCAGGCCACCGACCGGGCCTTCCGCATCGGCCAGACCAGGGACGTCCACGTCCACAAGCTGATCTGCGCCGGCACGCTGGAGGACCGCATCGACCTGATGATCGAAATCAAGCAGGAGACCGCCGACCAAGTGGTGGGAACCACCTCGGAACGGTGGCTCACCGAGCTCTCCAACGCCGAGCTCCGGGACGTGCTGGCCCTCAGCGCGAGCCCGGCGGATTGATCGATGGGACACAACCCAAGCTCCTTCCCAGAGCAGGAACGACTATGAGCTACAACGACTACCTGTACACCAAGCCAATTGAAGTCAGAGGCGGCATCCGGGCCGGGTCCAAACGAGGTGCCTTCGGCTCCAGTTGGTGGGCCAAGCGGTGGCTCCAGACCCTTGAGGAGTTCCAAATCGGGAGCCGCCTCGACCGGGGCCGATCCTACGCCCGCCGGGGACAGGTCATGTCCATCGACATTCAGCCCGGCGGCGTCACGGCCAAGGTGCAGGGCTCCCGCAAGCGACCCTACAACGTGAGCATCGAGGTCCGGACCATCAGCCCACCGGACTGGGAACGCCTCCAGGAGGCCATGGCGGAACAGCCCATAATCGCCGCCAGCCTGCTGTCGGGGCGCATGCCGGACAACATCGAGGACACCTTCCGGGTCGCCGGCCTGTCCATGTTCCCCGACCGGCAGGGCGACCTGGAGACGGACTGCTCGTGTCCCGACTGGTCCAACCCATGCAAGCACGTTGCCGCCGTCTATCTGCTGCTGGGCGAGGAGTTCGACCGGGACCCCTTCCTGATATTCCGGATGCGGGGCATGGACCGGGAGGACCTGCTGGGCCCGGAGTTCCGCCGCTCGGCCCAGACCCTGGAGGGACTCACACTGCCCGCCGAGCCCCTGCCACCGGAACCCGGCGAGTTCTGGGCCAACCCGCTGACGGCGCTGCGGGAAAAGGACCATGCGGGCCCGGCCGTCATACCCGACCTGGCTGCCGCCCTGCCCCAACAGCTGGGCCGGTTCCCGCTCTGGCAGGGCAACCTGGAATTCGTCCCGGCAATGCAGGACATCTACCGCGCCGCCTCCAATCGGGCCGTCCATCTCCACATGGGGCCGTCGGAACCGCCCGACATCCCAGCACCGGAGATCTAGACGGAGCAGGCACGGGACACAACCACGGCTCCCTTCCGCCAGCACTTCAACGACGGGATTGAGGTGGCGGCTCCGGCCTGACGATACGGCACCAGGTGCGACGCCTCTAGAGGGAACGGGCGCGCCCGTTCGTCGAGTAGCTGGGGCTGAAGGACGCCCGAGGGGGCAATGATCGGACCATACGATCCAATGCCAAGCGTCGAACCGCCCTTCGTACGTCCAGAACGTCCCTTCTTGAATCGTCGTTTGAATTCCACTAATGCGGCGGCTCCGGGGCAACAGGCCACCAGATCCAATGGTCGTTGATCAGTGGGCGCACCCTTTTGCTCTCCTTCCAGCTCTTTGGCATGGCGCAGCATCTCGGCGCCATTGACACAGGAGCCGGTGGCAGTCCTTCACCGAATGGCGATAGAATCAGGACAAGGAATGCGAGATGACCACGCCGATCACGACCTTTGAAGACATCCTCCAAGCCTTGGAGCGCGACCCGGGGCTCAAAGACGCCCTGCGCCGCCACATCCTCACCGAGCAGCTCCTGCAATTACCGGCAGCATTTGCAGCCTTCGTGGAAGAGCAGCGATCCTTCAACAGCAGGACAGAATCGCGGTTAACAAACGCCGATGCCCGGATGGGCAGGATGGAACAGGACATGGGGACGATAAAGGGATATTACGCCCAGAGCAGAATGACAGCGGACGCCCCGGGTATCGCTGACGACATGGGGCTCACGTACACCAGAACACTCACCGTGGAGGACCTGAGGCAGCTGGCCAACAGCCAACCCATGGAATCCACCACCAGGAGGAGTTTCAGGCAGGCCGATCTCATCATCGAGGCCACCGACGGATACGGCGAGAGACATTTCATCGCCATGGAAATTTCCTACACCGCAGACACCCGGGACTCGGACAGAGCGGTCAGGAACGCTGGGATACTCACAGACCTTACCGGCGCCAAGGCAACGGCCGCGATCGCAAGCGTGAGAAACAGTAACGAGGTCCAAGAATTGGTGCAGGAAGGAAGCCTGTACTGGTACGAGATTGAGGACCGAGGGCCCGAACAGGACTGACTCGCCAGCAGGAGAGCTACAAAAGCAAAGGGACCCAATCCACCAGTCGCCAGCCAGCAGACCGCAAATAATACCGAGCCGGTTGAGCGGTGGCACTCGTTCACGGAACAGGCGCAGATGCGGCGGTGGCAGGTCCACCGCCGCGTTGATCTTAGTCCTCTCAACTCCCATCCAGGCAAAACTCCCCAGACGGTTGAAGTTGCGGTTCGCACAACCGGTCTTCTGACCGCCGGACGTAACCGGGGGGACTGAACGGACCCGTCTGAGACGGTTTCGATATTTTCTGAGTCTTTTCGGAGTGCGATCACATCTCCGCCAACCTACGGGCAGCGCCGCCGCCGTCGACCCAACCGGTGTAACAGAACCTGGTACGGCACCAAAACGGTCAAGAACGACGACCGCGGTAACCGCGAACGACTCCCCCGAGGGGTGGTTTTTGCCTGAATGTCCACCAGGCCCCGCCGGGCTCCCTGCCCCCGCGACCCCGCTCCCTGGGCAACCGGCCCGTCGCCAGGATGGCCTCCACGGCGTCATCCATCTGCCCGATTCAGCGCCCCTCAGGTAACGTAGACTCGCTCAGCCAAAACCAGCAACCGGAGCCTGTAAGCGTCTGGCAGTGGGTCATTGTCCCTCCGGCACCGGCTGGGAGCCAACGCCCACCACGACCTCATCCAGCAGGCCGTTCCCCACGGCCCAGACCACGAGTCCCTGCTTCGTCCCGATGCCCAGCTTGTCCTGTATGCGGTAGATGGTGTTCCGGACGGTAACGACGCTGTTGCCCCTCGCCTGGGAGATCTCGATGTATGACCTGCCGCTGGCGAACAGCGTCAGGGTCTTCCGCTCCAGAGCCGAGAGCCTGTCCGAAGGCCGGCGGGGGCGAGCCCGCGCTCGCCCTGGACCATCGCGAAGACCTGCCTAACCGCCTCGTCTGGAATCCGCAGTTGGCCTTCGGCAACATCCACAACGGCTTCCGTCAGCTCCTCCGGTCGCGAGTACTTCTCCAAGTAAACCGTCGCGCCGGCGGCGATCGCCTCAATCACCGCATCCTACTGAGTCGAGGCCGTCAGCATCATAACCCGGGTGTCCGGCGGAAGCTCCATGATCTCCCGGCAGGCATCTATGCCGTTCTTGCGCGGCGTGATCACATCCATGATGATGACCTTCGGTTTCATCTCCCCAGCGGTCCCCACGGCCTTCTCTTCATCGCCGGGCTGTCCCACCACCTCGAAGCGGCCCGACGCCTCCAGCACCTGCTGCAGGCCGTTCCTCATTACGGGATGGTCATCGCACCAACATCACCCTTATCCGGCCTGGTGACGACATCCTATGCTGATCAACGACAATTAGTCTTGCCGGTCCGGTTGGCGACGACTACTTTTGCAAGTCACACATGGTACTCATCCGGTGCAGTAGGTGCCGGATTGGTTACGGATCAGCAAGTCGCATTACTGAGGCAAAGACAGATGGAAGGAAAGAAACAACAGACGGCGGCGGCCATGACGGGGATGAGCGAGCGGTCGGCGCGGAAGTGGCAGTGTTGCCCACTCCCATGCCTCGCCCTCCGTGTCGCCCAGGATGGGACGCACCGATATCCCCTGACAGCCGTGCGCTTGCCATCCCAGCTTTGGGATGCTGTACTGCGGTCATTGAAGAGCAATCACGCTTACTGGAGCCGGCCGGTTGAAACGTATACTGCGCAGGGCGGGGTCCTGGCTGTTCCAACTCCTGGTGGTGGGCGGGGCGCTGTTGACCCTGTTCATAGCCGTCACCCCACAAGGCCGGGCCAGCTTTCACACCGCGCTGTTCCTGACGGAGGTGCTGGACGCCCCGGTCAAGCCACAGGGCTGGTTCACAGCCGAACCGCTGCGACACGACGTGCAACCCCCGCCCGTTGGCGGC
This sequence comes from Dehalococcoidia bacterium, assembly GCA_965261355.1. Classification (GTDB taxonomy): domain Bacteria; phylum Chloroflexota; class Dehalococcoidia; order Lucifugimonadales; family UBA3495; genus VXOI01. Next base: position 329,585 of record CBDHDK010000002.1, read on the forward strand.
ACCTCGGTAGGCCAGGTCTATCGCATCTCCGACGGGAAGCCCCGCGCCGCCGTGCTGCTATCCCTGGGCATCACTGGCCAGGGATTTGCCGACTCCAACGTGATCAATCTCGGCAACGCCCTAGCCAGGGCCAACTTCGTGGTGATGTACCAGTGGTCCCCTGCCATGGGGGTCAGCGAGAAAATCGACCCTGCCGAACCGGAGAATCTGGTGTCGGGGTTCCGGTTTCTTGAGCAACAGGAATACGTTGACCACGAACGGGTGGGCCTTGGCGGGTTCTCCGTAGGAGCTTCCTTCGCGCTTGTGGCCGCTGCGGACGAAAGGATTCGGGACCGGGTTAATTTCGTCAACGCCCTCGGCCCCTACTTCGACGCGGAACAGCTGCTGCTGCAGGCGGCGTCCCGTACCGTTGTCTACGACGGCGTGCGCACCGAGTGGGAGCCGGCGGCGCTCACGTTGAGCGTCATCGGAAACGAACTGATCGAAACCCTGGATAGCCCCCGCGATGCCGAGTTCCTCGCTGAGTTCGTTCTGAGCGACATGGATGCCCACCCTGGAGAGTTGGAAACCCTGACCCCCCGGGCCGGACGGTGGCGCAGTTACTCCGGGGTGTAGGGCCGGAGGATGCCGCGGCGCTGTACGAGACACTGCCGTCCTCGTTCCATGCCGACCTGGCCGGAATCTCGCCCTCCAGTTACGTTCAGGACATCAGGGCAAGGCTCTTGGTGATGCATGACCGCAATGACCTGCTGGTGCCCGCCGCCGAGTCGCGCCGCCTGGTGGAGGCGAGTCGCGACCGGGTCAGGGTGCGCCACACCGAACTCTTGGCCTTCGACCACGTCACGCCCAGCGGAGGAGGAATCCTGACAGTTCTCGGTCAGGCCGCGCGACTCTACCGCCACATGTACGAAATCATCCGCATCGCTCACTGAACTCACACCAGATGGCTGGGGGGCCCGGGTTTTCGTCCTCTAGCAGGGTGAAATCCCTGCGCTGCTGCGTATCGGCTGCAGGATACGGTGTCCGGCCAGTAATCCCGGGCGGTAGAGCGCATCAAGCCTGGAACGCTTTGAGCGCCGCTTCCGCGAAGCAGTGGCGGCGGGCAAAACGGCGGGAGAGGGGGCAGTGTCGGCAGAGTCACCGGTGTCCTTCTTTAAGATGGTTACCACCAAGCTGCCGCCGACAACCACGACCATATATATGATTGCGGCCAAGCTGGACCATATTGTCGAAATCCGAGACCGGTCAATGAATTCTTCGGAAGAATACCCCAAGTCGTTGAAATCAATTTCCCAGGATCGCACGAGTGTGTGGTCCGGTACGAACTGCAGGCTGGGGTCCCAGTAGATTACCACCATACCCAACAGGCTCATGACAGTCAGAACAATTGTGATTGCAACTGCAACCTGGAGCATAAGTCTCTTGTCCAATTCGGTTAACCTTACGCTCTCATCCCGGAGTATCAGGATCGCCATAAGGACTCCGCCCAATACGGGCAGCGCCTCCAGAAGATAGAGCCACGTCCCTGCGCAACTTATAAAAAGCATGCAGATATATACAAAGGCAAGGGGCGGGATCGTTACCCATGCAGCACGCCGGTACGGACTGACCGCACCTCGAGAATCCTGCCACATGTACAAGAGGTCATACATAAACCCGGCGATGAATGCCAGGACCAAGTTCACCAGCATGGCCAGGACATAGGGAATCGGTGTCCCGCCGAATCCGTCAATCGCATAGAAGCCGAAATGGTCCATCCGCATCAGGGGGGCCTGCAACATGGGCGTGCTGAGCAGCACAAATAGAGATACGAACAGAAAATCGCGGTGCCCCGTTGCGCGGCGCGGACGGAGGAAGTAGTGCGCAAGCACTGCGCAGACCACTACGACTATGTACGTGCTCAGCATCCAGTCGGCGCTCCATCCAACTGACGCCAAAAGATAACCTGCCCCGGCTATTCCGAGGCCTGGCAGCAGGAATTTTGACAGCAGGAACCGGATGACCTCTCCGGAATAAGACCGTCCCTCGTCCCCGTGGGGGGATGGGTTATCCGCTTCTGTGGAAGCCTCTGGAGCAGTGGCCGGAACATTTCTGCTGTCAGTCGCGGCAACCTCGGCGTAATTCCCCTCGCCGTCTCCCAGCCCCGCCAGCGCGATCAGCCCGTCGATTTCGGCCCGGCCCAGGTTGAGGGCAGAGCCGAATACCTCCAGCCGCTCCTTGGTGGGGAGGATCTCCCCGCTCTCCCATCGCCCTACGGTGGAATGGCTGTAGCCCTCGTATCCTTCCTTGACACTTCCCATCAGGTCCAGCAGACCCTTCTGGGATAGGCGCCCACCTCTTCCCCGGCCCTTGCGTTCCAGGCGGTAGGAGAGCATCAGCCGCCCCACCTGCCGGGCTCTCATTTTCCTATAATCGGTCTCATTTGAGGTGTCATCGGGTCTGATTGCACTGTTTTCCGCACTTTCCATATCTGAAATGTCCGGATTTTCAAACATTGAACGACTCACGGACTTAGTTAAAAATTTGTGGTATTTTGACACGCACTCTGATGCTTAACAAGGCGGAAACCCTGTCCGTCAGGCATTGTGTATGTCAAATAGGGTGCAAAGCACTCATCCATCCTCAGCGCACGCTGAGCCGGGTCGAAAGGTCCTTGCGGATTCCCTGCGAAGAGCTACGACCCGACGCGCCACAGCAACTCCCCTTGTCCAAACCTGCAGCGGGAGGCACGCAACCTCGAAGGTGCCAGGCGATCCCGTCCGAAACCAGCAGAACGGTACCTCAGTGAATCGGATGCAGCATTGAAATCGGCGCAGCGCTCGCAGGCGCGGTCGATATTCGTCCTTTTGGTCGCAATCGGTGCGGCCCCGTCTGCCGCTGCCGCCGAAACACCCCAGGCACCCCATGCCAGCGTTCCCGCCGACAACTGCACGTCTAACATGAGCATCGCCAGTTTTTCGATCAATCGAAGTGAAGTTGCGGCAGGCGAAACGCTCAGGGCTACCCTCGGGGTCGTAAACGGGAGCAGGTTTTTCGATTACACCCACTACTACAAAGTGGTCCTCTTGGACAACGAGAGGAACGAAGTACTGGGATGAATTACCTGCGTAGTTTTCGTCCTGCCGTTATATTCCTCACGTTACTGGCTCTTGCGGGTCTGACGAGGAGCGCCATGCATGACGATCTACCTAACGTCTCTGCCAACTCCCCCCGGCCCTGTTCGTTCACCCCACGAACTCAATGGGTCGCTGCCCTGTCGGAGGAGGATGAGCTGGACAGCCGCGGTCCCGTCTCGCCTGCCTTGGCGGGCTTCGTGGCAGAGGCCCTTGCCCTTAACACTCCGGTGGCCCTGTGCAGGACCGTTGATGTAGACGTCGCCGTCAGGAACAAGGGAAATACCCCAACAGCTGGTTACGACCTGGTCTTTTATTCCACGGACGACAGCGGGGCCACGCGGATAGCAGCAGAGACGGCTGGGACTGTTTCGGGACCCTACGAAGGCGTCGGGGCGGGCGATGCGGATTCCCAGTCTTTGAGCGTCGAAGTCCCTGGAAGTAGAACCCCCTCCGTGGGTGCGTACGAACTCTGCGTTCTAATTCAGGCAACCGACTCCGCGGTTGATAAGGTGCCCTGTCCCGAAGGCCACACCGAAGACAAAGAAATCCTGCCCGGGGCATAAGTTTCCCAAGTAGAAGTTCCCAATGAACGGACATAAAGTGGATTGTCAGTTCATCGGAAGGCCAAGGGCCGCCCTGCTGCTGACATTGGCTACAATCGCCATGGGCCTATTGATCGCGGCGTATTTCATGCCGTCTCCAGCCGAGGCGTCGCCTTCCGTCAGACCCCGAGTGCAACAGGCGGAGGTAGCGCGAATCGCAAGTAGTGGATCAAATGATGAATATATTGCGGCCAAGGAAGCGTGGGTTCCCACCTTCAATTTGCCCCGCGGTGGAGCGAAGGTCCAGCGGCTCAGGGCCGAATGGAATGAATCCCAGGGGCAGGAGCCGGGACATTCATGTGCATGAAACCTTCTAGGTCGCCCTGTGCCGAGCGGACCGTGCGGACGCAACTAACCAAGGAGACTGGGTAATTCGTGCCCTAAGAATTGGTAAAAGACAAAGGCCATTTTTTCGGTATTGACCTATCGAAACGCCGTAGGAAAGTGCAAGACTTTTCAGCAACTTGGACAATCGGGGAGGGCGCTTCTGTCTGGCATGCAACAGACGCACATATTGTCACGGAGAAAGTGAGTGGACCAGCCCTCTGCGTCAACGCTGAAAAGCTGAGGAGGGACCGGGACAAGGCGCCTTCAGAGACGGCCGTAAGGGTGGCCGACCGGCTAAAGCACGAAGATCTGGGCCAAGAACAGGTGAGAACAATGAGGCCCCCCAGGCGGGCGCAGGGCCCAGGCAACCCCCAACGGGGACCGAGGGGCTACGGTGACCCTCAGCGGCCCGAGGCGGACCCGGAGGATGCGGAGGTCCCCATCCATGCGTGGACGCAGACGAAGACACTCCGGCGGCTAGGAGCGACACAGATTCATGGCGTGGTTCCCGAATAGGTCGGAGATAGTGGCGGTCGCGCTGGCGGCAGTGGTGCTGTTGGCCTTCGCGGTCCCGCTTGCGGTCGTCCAGACCGCGCACGCCGATGAAACCGTGGGAGTGGAACGTACGCCTGCTCTTAAGCCCCAGCCATACCACTATGTCGCCGAAGTCACGAACATCTATTTCTCATCGGACCCTATATACGAAGGAGACGCCACCGTTTATGTGAATGTGCGCAACCGCTCTTCCCTTGATGGACCCGAAGAGGGCGAGGCCACATTCAGAGTGGTCCTCGAGATAGACCCGCCTGGGTCCTCTAATACGGTGAGTTACGATCTCGGCACCATGGCATTCGGGAAGCCGACCTCGGCGGGCGCGTTCAAGACGTTCGAAAAAGAATACACATTCGAACGAACATCTGGATTATCAAGGTATGGATTCAAGGCCAGAGTGTACGACCCCAGCCAGCTCCGCTTGTTCGACGAGTACTCATCGGAAACGAGCGTCAATGCCGTTACTTACGACGCCGACGTGGGCAGCATCAACGTGTCACGAAGCACTGTCCGGCAGGGAGACACTGCCACCATCAGCGCCACCTTCACCAACCAGGTCGAATCAAACAGCGGCGACGCGACATTCGACATCGACTTCGAAGTGACTCCCCCAAGTGGCCCTTCCGAGGTACTGCGGTTTACTGACGACGCCGACCGCAACTTCACCAAGAATCAGCGAAAGGAACTGGAAAAGCGTTATCGGTTCCAGCAACGGGGAATCTATACCATCAAGGCCCGGATCTGGAACCCGAGCCGCACACATCTGTTTGACGACTCCGAAACCCGAGTTGACTCTACCTCACCCTATTCCGCCCAAGTTACGGACATTCGCATCTCCCCAAGCCCCATATACGTGGGCAAGGCCACCATCTACGTCAACGTGCGGAACCTCTCTTCCAGAAACGGACCCGAAGCTGGCGCAGCCACCTTCGACGTCCGCCTGGAAGTGGACCCGCCTGGCCTCAGCAACACCGTGTATCCCTCAGACGACGACGATGACTGGGACAACGTTAGCTTTGGTAGAAACGAAACGGTGACCCTCAGCAAGACCTACAACTTCGCCCAGTCGACTGTCCTGTCCACCAGGTACCGGCTGAAAGCGGAGGTCTACGGCATCGATGGCAAGGAGAACAATTGGCACTCCGACCACCTCTTTGGCAGCGCCACGGGAAGCGAGGAATTCCAGGTTAGCGCCGTCTCTTACGACGCCGATGTCGGTGCAGTCAACGTCTCCCTTAACACGGTCCGGCAGGGAGACACTGCCACCATCAGTGCCACCTTCACCAACCAGGTCGAATCAAACAGCGGCGACGGGACATTCGACATCGACTTCGAAGTGACTCCCCCAAGTGGCCCTTCCGAGGTACTGCGGTTTACTGACGACGCCGACCGCAACTTCACCAAGAATCAGCGAAAGGAACTGGAAAAGCGTTATCGGTTCCAGCAACGGGGAATCTACACCATCAAGGCCCGGATCTGGAACCCGAGCCGCACACATCTGTTTGACGACTCCGAAACCCGAGTTGACTCTACCTCACCCTATGCCGCCCAAGTTACGGACATTCGCATCTCCCCAAGCCCCATATACGTGGGCGAGGCCACCATCTACGTGAACGTGCGGAACCTCTCTTCCAGAAACGGGCCCGATGCCGGCGCAGCCACCTTCGACGTCCGCCTGGAAGTGGACCCTCCTGGCTTCAACAACACCGTGTATCCCACAGACGACGACGATGCCTGGGATAACGTCAGCTTTGAAAGGAACGAAACGGTGACCCTCAGCAAGACCTACAACTTCGCCCAGTCGACCGGTCAGTATACAAGGTACGAGCTGAAAGCGGAGGTCTACGGCATCGATGGCAAGGAGAACAACTGGGACTCCGACCACCTCTTTAGCAACGCGACGGGAAGCGAGGAATTCCAGATTGTAGATGCCCCCGACCCTCCCGATCTCGCCATCGAAATCGCTGAGCAGGTCACCCCCATCGTGGGCAAACCCTTTTCATTACCGGTAACCATTGCCAACAACGGTGGTTCCCCTTCCGGTCCCCTGCGCCTCATCGTCGCTTTTGGGAGCTTCACACTTGATGGAAATATCAACGACGATGTCGACGTCCAAGCCAACATCGAAGCTACCTCACAATTCACAATCCCAGGCCTCTACGCAGGTCAGACCCGGCGCGATACTCTGAGCGGCGCAACTGTTACGGATGGCCTTGACCCGGGCCCGCGTTTCCTCTGTGTGCTGACCGAATATGTCAACCCGACAACAGATTCTGACGAATCAGACAATAGATCCTGCAGCCTTATATACCTTCTTCCCGACATGGGCGACGCGTTCCCGGGTGGAATTCAGGCATTTTTTCACGTTGACGACGAATTCCAACTCGGCCTGAATGTGGACATCGATATTGAGGAAATTTCCCAAAGCTCGCAGGCAACCAGTTTTGCTGGATTGGGTCCGGTATTGGGAGCACTGGCCTCCGTGATAGTCGGTTCAATACAAGAGTCGAGTTTCAATTACGGCAGTCAATTTTTCTGGGTCTTCGTTCCGACCAAATATTCCACAGGGGAATCCGAAGAGCTGGCTGAAGAGATAGTGGAACGAACTACCGGGGGTCTCGAGCATCGCGAGGACAGGATAGAGCGCTATGAAAAGTTGGCACTGGAAATAGCCAGGCGTGGCCAAACTTATGGAAACAAATTCTACTCCGTCGGAGAGACCGAGGAAGAAAAGCAAGAATTCCTTGACACTGTTGGCAAAGTATACGAATCGAAAGAGGGCGTTGTCGAAGTAGGGGAAAAGGTCATAAATGTGTCTGAGTTCCTCATCGACATGGCTGAGGTGACAGGTGTCGAAATTGACCTTTCGGATAACGACATATTCCATGGTCACTTGAATCATCTAACCGCAGACAAGGTGAGCGGCTTTCTGACGGGAGTTTCCATTGGCACCAAGACTGCGGGACTAGTTAATGACATCAGGATTACTGAGTCGTTAAACCGCACTATTCACTACGGACAAGCCAAGAAGACACTGGCCGTATTGGAAGAACTTGCACTGGAAGACGCAGCCTGGGAGGAGGCGGTCCAGCGGGCCAAGACAGAACTGGATGATATGACCAGCCCTGACGGGCTCAGGCGTTGGTCGTCCGCCGTGGAACAGAACCTGCCGAATATAGTCGCCACTTATGCAGAACTGGCCCTCAAGTACGCTGTGAAAAAGGCCGCCGCCAAATTGGCCGGAAAGGCCATAGGCAGTGTGGCATTACTCGCCGGCGCACCGGTCGCCATTGTCGCACTTCCCATAACGATTGCCGCAGTGTTCACCATCGATGAGTTGTACGAACTCAAGGATGAAACTGACAAATTCTGGGACGGCATAACCCTGGCGGGAATGTCAACTCAGGTGTATTCCCATGTCCACAGGCGTTTGAGGGACAGCGGCCTCACCGACTCCGATCGGCAGGCGCTGGAGGAGATTCGAGACTACCTGAAATTCGGCTACTACAAGCATCTCGGCAGAGCGGCTGAATCTGATCCTGAATTTGCTGAAGTGGACGTTGGTATTTTTGGCGACGGCAGGATAACCCACGACATCGTTACAAGCGAGCGAAATTCAATCTTTCACGAGAGAGACGAGATACTCAGCAAGACTTTCGGCGGCAACTGGGACCATACTAAGGACTTTAAATTTCTGGACGATGCCGTGAAACCATTGGGCATTTGGTCCGATGATGAAACGATGTGGATAGTAACAGGGCAGACAGCTCATTCTCACCAGATCTATCGTTTCTCGTTGGAGGAGCGTAGCGAATTGGAAGGAAAAGACCTTCGCTTTCTACGCTCCTCACATGGAGCAAATAGTACGCCTAGAGGAATCTGGTTTGACGGCACTTACCTGTGGATATTGGACACCTATGCCCCTCGCGTGCTGGGCAAGTTCGACGTCAACGAACGTGCAAGTTACTCATTGCAGGACTTCTCCTTCGTTTACGGAAATAGCCAGTTTCCCAAATTATCCGGGGGAATCTGGTCCGATGGAACCACGATGTGGCTCACTACCAGAGAAGATTGCGGCATCGTTGGATTAAACAATATTGATGAATATCCCACCGGACCGCTTGTGAGTATCGATATTGCCGACAGAGATAAGGAAATATGTAATTTGGCAGAACAGAATGCACATCCCTACGGTCTGTGGTCGGACGGGAAAACAATGTGGGTTTCAGACAGGGAGGCAGGCCGAATCTTCGCCTACAGCGTCAGGGAGGGTGAGCAGGAAACCGGTATTCCGGCCTGGGGAGAGCGGGAAATAGGCAAAGAAATCGTTACTGTAAAAATAGTAGACGTTACGGAGGAAAACTACTCCCACATTGCCAACAATTCCTCACCAACCGGCATCTGGTCCGACGGCGAAACCATTTGGGTGGCCGACTATGAGAGCGACCGCATCTTCGCCTACACCCTACCCGACTCGCTGTCCGCCCCCCAGAACCTGACTGCGACCACTGTCGGAGACTCGCAAGTCAACCTGACGTGGCAGACACCTATGGACACCGGCAGGGCCCCCATCACCGGCTACGTCGTGCAGGAGTCAGACGACGGGCTCAACTGGACAACCGTTTCCGGAAACATTCGATCCACTAGAACCAGCTACTCCCGCACCGGTCTCTCGGACTGGGGTGCCCGCTATTATCGGATCGCCGCGATCAACGGGGTGGGGACGGGTCCTCTATCCGACACCGCCGTCGTATACCAAGGCTTCAGCATCGACGAAATTTCATGCACGCCGGAAGATTTCTACGCCCGAGAAATTGTCCAGTGTTCGGCCACTATCGGCGGGAGGGGAATCCCCAATTACAGCTACCTGTGGGAAACCGAGGACGGGACTCCCGTTGTGGTCATCAGCACTGAGGATGGCAGCGGAGGCAACAAGGCTTCCATTACTTGGGAGTCATCGGGCGGCAAGCCCCTGCGAGTGGTTGCATGTCGTAGCGGCGACGCGTCCGACTACGCTCAGGAAGACATTCCAATACCAGGGTTGACACGCCCTAAGGTGGAATTCGAAACCGAAGGCGCCTGCGCCGAAGCCACCGAGACCGTTCAGGTTGCAGACGTGGTGCCCAGCATATACTTCCAGAACCCCAGTCCCTCCACCTTGCCCGAGTACATCGGCGTCGGCGATACCTTCGACCTGGAGTTCGAAGTTGGCCGCAAGACCTGGGTCGGCGGCCCGGGCGGCATCACCGTGTCCTTCCCCGACCTTACGCTGGACAACTCTGTGAACAGCGGCTCGTATTACGGCTCCGACGAAGGCCGCGTGCGGACCGTCGATTCGGTCACCACCTTTGCCGACGTGGAGTACCTCGACAGCGGCAGCTCCGGCAGCCTCCAAACTCTTGCCGGCAGCCAGGTCAGCCCTCAGCACCTGGCCGTCGCTGTGGAAACCGACGACTGGCCCGGTGGCCCATCCGTGCCCACCCGCACGCTGCGTCTGCAGGTCACCCCCAGGGAGGCGGGCGAGTTCAGGGTGCAGTACCGCTACTGGCTCTGCAACGAGGAGCGCGTCGACGACGCCGGCGACCCGCACTGCAGTCAATACCCGAAGCAGGACGACACGAACAACCCCGGGCGCGACCAGCAGGACTGGGCGGTGTACGAGTTCACCGTCACCGTGGTCCCCAAGCCCGAGATCGAGAGCATGGGCTGCGACGCCGACACCGTCGATGTCGGCGTTACGGTGAACTGCACTCCCACCTACGACGGGGGAGAAATCGACTCGTACACCTGGAAGGCCGGATACGGCGTGGTCGGCGGGGACCCGTCGTCGGGCAGCGACGATAACTTCGCGACCAAGTGGAGCTTCAGCGGGCAGCAGGAAGTCAATCTGGAAGTGTGCAACGACGTCTCCGGGTGCGTTTCCGAGAAGCAGACAGTCACGGTGAACGCGGACCCGACGGAACCGACGGTGGTAGTGGTCCCCGACATGGACGAAGAGGAAGAAGAGCCGGAGCCCAGCGACGGCGGCCGGGTGCTCATCTCGGGTCTGGCGTCGGAGTGGGCGCACTCGAGCTATTCGCCGACTGACACGACGATACAGGTGCGGGTTCTGCCCACGCCGGACGTGCCGACGCTGGAGATCACGCTCTACGACGAGGACGGCTTCGCGGCCGCGGCGGGTGACTATGTCAGCCCCGGGGCTCTGGTGCTGGCTCTGCCCGACGACGTCTGGGTGAACTACGGCGGGATATCGGTGGAGATGAACATTCTGGGCTCGTGGGTGGAGTACACCGGCGAGTTCGAGGAGTCCCTGCTGGTACTCGAGACCATCTCGGGCGGAGAGCAGCGCACGGCCCCGACCGGCCTGGGGTTGACGCCGGCGGTGGGGACTGCGCCGGGACCGGCCTTGACCGCGGCGGACCACTTGGCCTTGGGACTCGGCGAAGTCGGCCAGCCTTCCGTGGGTGAAATTTTCCTGGAATCATTCGCCAACTGCGTGTCCCAGGTGGCGGTGCCCTGGCTGGCGCTGGCGTCGCAGACAAAGGGCGTGCGGATATCGGTGCCGGTGGACGTCTTGGCGAGCGATTACATTTCGCTGGCAGCCGCCATGGTCTTCGCCGAAGGGGACGACGGCGAGGAGGCCGCGCTGGTGCAACTGCACGACCTGCTGGCCACCGGCAGCGCTCCGCCGGAGTGCATGGCACCCGAATTAGAGGCGGAATAGTCCAGGCAAGTGTGTGAGATGGCAAAGTACTTGAAGCTGTTGCCCCTGCTCTTCGCCCTCGCCCTGCTGGCGGGGGTGCCGGCGGCCGTGTCGGGGCAGCAGGTGGAGACCACCATATCGTTCAGCCCGACCTCCTACGAGATAAGTGAGGCTGACAGCACAGGCACAGTTGCGGTGACGTTAACCATCTCCACCTCAGTCGCTTACGAAGTCAGCGTGGATCTGAGCACGTCCGACGGCACCGCGCGCGCGGGGCGGGACTACACCGCAGTTTCAGAGACCGTCACCTTTCCCGCAAACACCTCAGCCGCGCAAACAGTCGAGATAACGATCACTGATGACCCGGATCCCGAGTTTGACGAGTCCTTTACCGTTAGCCTGGAGTCCGGCGATGAGCGAGTCGCAATCGGGGGGACCGCGACGGTCACAATAGGTAGCGATGACGACTTGGTATTGGTGTTCGATCGGAGAGAATACTCACTTCAGGAGACCTCCTCACCTCATCGCCCCGCAATCACAATAGTCAGTCCCCAAATAACTTGTCCTTATGATATGCCGTTTTCCGTCCGAGTGGTCACGTCCGATGGCAGCGCAACGTCCCCCGAGGATTACCAGGGTATTAACGAGACTGTGAATTTTGTGCGCTGCAGGAGACGGGAAGCTACCACCGAACGGATAACCTTGGTCAATGACAATACCCTCGAGCCCGTAGAGACGTTCTCGTTAAGGATGGAGCGCACCGGATCAACCCCGGATTTCGTCATTTTTAGTCCTGCCGAAGTCACGGTTTCTATACACGACGACTCAGAAAGGGTGTACGTGGGGTTCGAGGCAGAGAGCTACAGTGCTACAGAGGCCGATGGTCACATCGATATCGGCATTGAAATAACTCACCCAAGTGGGGAGTGCCCAAGTTTCGAGGCGTTTTCCTTCCGCCTGACAGGCGCTGATCCAGAGGGAACGAGCCGGGAATTTGGTTCTTTTGACCCCGTTGTTAGGTTCGACCCTTGTGATAAGCGCAGCGTGGTCCGTATTCCAATCGTCGTCGACGACACACTTGAGCTTACAAAGACTTTCCGTTTTAGGTTGGAGCGCACCGAAATATTAGACCGTAGGATCATCCTTAGCTCGCGGCGTTTAATAGTGACATTAACGGACACAGCCGATGACACAGCCCTCTTGGGGTTCGACAGAGCTGAATACACGGTGACCGAGGGCACTTCGCTCGATCTGGCAGTGCACTTCTCGGGGGACGCAACCTGCCCGGTTGAATTCCCGTTCTATGTCTCGCTGGGGAGCGCGATACCGCGGGGGGCCAGGTCCGCGATCCCCAAGCCTGCGTCACGAGTGGCATTCGAATCTTGCGACACACGACGAGATCTCCAGATCGACACCATCGATATCGAGGCAACCGCCGAGTTAAGGTTTGCGCTGGAGCGGAACAGCAACTTGGATCCACGAATTTTGATTGGGCAGTCAACCGCGCCCGCCTACATTGTCGACTCAGGCGGCGCCACCGAAGCCTTCGAAACCCTGGACGCTGCGGGAAACAATAACCCGGAGGGCATCTGGTCCGATGGGACGACCATGTGGGTGGCGGACACGGATGACGACAAGATTTACGCCTACGACCTGAACACCAAGGCACGGGACTCCGACAAGGACTTCGACACACTGGACGACGCCGACAACGACCGCCCCACGGGCATCTGGTCCAATGGTGTCACCATGTGGGCCACCGAATACGACGACGGCAAAATTTACGCCTACCAGGTGAGCGACAAAGCCAGGGATGCAGACAAGGATCTCGACACCCTCGCAGGCGCAGGGAACGCCAACCCCACTGGGCTGTGGTCTGACGGTACCACTATGTGGGTCGCGGACGACGACGACAAGATATATGCCTACGATATGTCCACCAAAGTCCAGGACATCACCAAGGAATTCAGTAGCCTCCATTCCGAAAATGGTGACCCTGCGGGAATCTGGTCCGACAGGGTGACCATGTGGGTGGCGGACCAAGCAGACGACAGGATTTACGCCTATGACATGGAGACCAAGGGGCGAGTTGAGGAGAAGGAATTCAACGCCCTTCCTGCAACAGGCAACGATGAACCCAGGGGCATCTGGTCTGACGGGACGGTCATGTGGGTGGTGGACGACGACGACGAGATTTATGCGTACTATTTCCCAGTGGAACCCGAGGTGCCTGTAACTGTTCGACGAACCACCACCACAACCGGGGCCGGGGACACTTCAGAGACTGACGACGTCGACCCCGCTCGTCCCTCCGTCATCAAGCCCGACCTGTGCGTCGCCGACATCGTCGACCCAGACGGTGGCGACATCGAGCTCGGCGACATAATCGCCGACTCGTGGGTGACCGGCTGCCCCTCCGTCACCCGCGGCGGCCGGCTGGCCAAGTACTACACCTTCAACCTCCCCATCACCACCTCCGTCGAAATTGCCTTGGACTCGCACCTCGACGAATACCTGGTGTTGCGCCGTGGCGGCCTTTCCAGCAACGTAATCGAACAGGACGACGACAGCGGCCCCGGCAACAACTCGCTGATCTCCGGGACGCTTAAGGCCGGCAAGTACACCATCGAGGCCACCACCTTCTACGCCGACGGCGTGGAGGCCGACTTCACCCTCTCGGTCAAAGCCGTCCCCCGCATCCTCTATGACGGCCCGGTCTCCGATGTTGCTCACGCCGACTATGCCCCCGACGGCCCTACAATGACGGTCAAGCTGTTGCCCACGTTGCCCATGGGCACACTTGAGATCACCATTGAGGACCCCAACGGCTTCGGGGAGGGCACCGGCCCGCTGGGCGGGGCGCAGGCGTCGGGCGGCAGCGCGGGCACAGCGATCCTGGCACTGACCAAGTCCGCGTGGGTGCAGTACGACGGCATCACTGTCGAGACCCGCGAGTCTGGAAGCTGGACGGCGCACACGCAGGCCGACGAGCAGGCGATGTTCTCCCGCCGCGCCGCTGTGCCCGACCTGAGCCCGGTTCTCCTCGGGCTGGTTCGACTTATCGGCAAGGCCGAGGGTGCTCTGCAGCTACTGCAGTCCCTCACTGGGCTTTCTTCACTCGTTACAGACACCTCCCCCGCGGCACCTGACGAGTCTGTCTTGGACACCATCTTCCGGAGGAGCCACGCCAACTGCGTGTCGCAGGTAACCGTACCGTGGCTGGTGCAGGAGACGGATACGACGGGAGTCCGGGTGTCGGTGCCGGTGATGCTGCAGGACGATGACTATCTGTCACTGGCCGCCAGCTTCAAAGCCAGCAGCAACGAACCAGCGCTGGCCCAGCTCCACGACCTGCTGACCACCGGAGATGATTCGCCCGCCTGTCAGCGTACAGAACTAGCGGCGGACTGACGGCCAGTGGGCAGGATTCACCGAAGCCTACCCGGGCTGCGCCAGTGGCAAACGTGAAGCGACGCTGGCTCATACCCCTCATTCCAGCCCCCGGCGGCTTCGCCCGCCGACTCGCCCCGGGTGTACATCGCCGCCCTAGCGCTGCTGTACCCTCGGCCCTGCCGCATGATCGCCAAGTCCGGAACGCCGGCCCGGGTCAGACCCAGCAGGCCGCCGTGGCTGTAAATCCCCACTCCCCGTAACTGACCGGGCGGCTGGAAACCCGGTTGCAGAGCTTCTGGCAGAAAGCCATACTGCGGGTATTCCAGCCAGGGGTCTATGCGAGTGGGGCTCCATCCTGGTTACCAGCACACTGACGATAACGATGCGACACGCCTAGCTCACGTTCTGGGTCACAACATCCAGCCACAGGGAGGGGGACACCTCGTGGTTCAAGGACCGGCCACAACGAGGTAAGTCTGCAACAGCACCCTGCGACTGAACCTAAACCCCAATCCACCGAAGAGATGAGCGTCGCGGCGTGGTGAAGGGGCAAGAAAGTGCTCCTTTGCATCTGGGATAATGGTTTTCGAGAAAGGAAACCGACCAGAAACAAGGAGCACCCAACAGATGCTACCACTTGAGCACCCCGACCACATCCAAATAGCCTTCGACGACCACCGCCTGGTCAACAATGCTGGGCTGCTCCTTCCGGCCACTCTGGCCCAGCACGTGGGCCTGCGTGAACTCGTTGACCGTCACCTCGACCTCGGGGATGCGCCGGGGCGGGCGAACGCGGGAGACAAGATGATGACCCTGGTTGCGTCTGCGCTGGCGGGCGGCGACTGCATTGACGACGCCGATGCGCTGCGTGCGGGGCGGACCTCCTCGGTACTGGGGTGCATGGTCAAGGCGCCCTCCACCCTGGGGACGTTCCTGCGCAGCTTCCGGTGGGGCCATGTGCGCCAGCTGGACCGGGTGAGCCGGGAACTGCTGGCCCGGGCCTGGGCCGCCGGTGCCGGACCCGGCGACGGGCTGCTGACCATAGACCTGGACTCCACCATCTGCGAGACCTCCCCACTAACCAACGTCGTCACGCGGCAATTGGCGCGTCAGGGGGGGCGTAGGTTGTGTGTTCCGGAGCATCGGGGATGGGCACCAGCAAATAGCCCAGTTGCGCCGCCCGCCGCTTTGCCGCCCGCAACGCCCGCTGCTGATATCGGCGTTCGTAGTATTCGGCCCCGGCGTCCACGTACTCTTGACCGTAGCGCAGCATGGAATAGAAGATGCGAGCCAGCTTGTGGGCCGTGGCGGTGATGGCCTTGGGCCCGCCCATCTGTGCCTTCTTCCGGCGCAGGAAGGCGCCCAGGGCGCTGTCTCGGAGCGGTGCAGAGCGTTGGCCGCCAGACGTAAGGCCGCCGCCGCACGGGTTGGCGCTGGGCTTGGTCTTGGAGCTCATGACCTTGCCGCCGGTGATGCGGTTGTTTGGGCTCAGCCCCAACCAAGACGCGAAGTGCTTCGCACTCGGCCATTTCGTCATGTCGGCGCCAATCTCACTCACCACCTTGAGCGCGGTGTAGGCATCCACACCGTCGATCTGGGTCAGGTCAACCCCCGTCATACGGTACAGGTGCGTCCAAACGTCGAAGCGTGGCGCGTTTCCTTTGCTGCGTCTCCGGCCGGACTTCGCCGCCGGAGGATCACCATTGCTGCGGTCCTCGAAACGCTCCAACTGGGCTTCAATCTCCCGGTCGCACTCGGCAATCTTATCCTGATAGAACCGGTACAGCTCCAGGGCCTGGTTCAGCTCGAAGATGTGCTCCTCCCGCCAGTGGCCCCGCAGCGACTTGGCAATGGTTGCCTCGTCGGCTTTGATCCTGGGATCGCGCAATTGCGCCAGTTGTCGCGGGTCCCGTTGGTCGTCCACGATGGCCTCGATGATGTCCAGGCCGGTCTTGCCGGTGATATCGCTGATGACGTGGTGGAGCTTCACGTTCATCTGGGTCAGCGCCTTCTGCATATGCTGGATATGCTGGATATGGTGGGATGCGTACTGCACCAGCATGACCCGCTGCCGCAGGTAGCTGCGTAAGCGCCGGATCTCCCTGTCGGGCCGGAAAGCCCCTGACAGCAGGCCGTAGGTGTGCAGCTGCCGCAGCCACTGGCAGTCCAGCACGTCGGTCTTGCGGCCGGGCACGTTCTTGATGCGCCGGGGGTCCACCAGCATCACCTGGAAGCCCCGTTCTTCCAGCACCCCGAACAGCGGTATCCAGTGCACGCCGGTGGACTCCATGACCACGGTGTCCACGCCGCACTGGGCCAACCAGTCCGCCAGACGGTACAGGTCCGCCGTGAAGGCCTCGAACTCTCGCACCGGCTGCTCCGCCCGGTCGGCGGGCACCGCCACATAGTGGCTGGTAGCGCCCACGTCGATGCCCGCCGCGTTCAGGTTCAGCTGGGACAGCCCTTCCGGTTTTGCCCCGCTCTGGCGTCTGCTCATCATCGCCTCTGCCATTGCCGTGTAGGCGTGTCGCCGGAGGGAGCCGCGGACTGTAGCCACTCTCCCCAACGGGATCGCCCCGATCGGGGCTTCACCAATGATGCCGTCGTAAGGCTCCCGGACCATGCTACGGGTCGGGCAATACGCACCAGAGTCTGCTCGGTCTTTGTCCGGACGACACGCCTCGCCATGAGCATACATCCTTGGGCCGACTCACCAGTTAGTCGCCTCTGCACAGGCCGGACAAGGCCATAATATTGCTACGGGCTGGCCAAGGAGGGGGCGCGCCACCACGGCTACACCGGCCAGCGGGGCTATCACCCGCTGCTGGCCGTCGCCGCCGGCACCGGCGACGTGCTGATGGTCCGGCTCAGGGAGGGCCGCGCCAATACCGCTCGGGGCGCCGCTCACTTCCTGCGTGAGACGGTGGGACGGGTGCGCTACGCCGGGGCCAAAGGTCAACTCACGATGCGGGCCGACAGCGGCTTCTACACCCACGCCATCGTCGCGGTCTGCCGCAAGCTGGATGTCCGTTTCTCCATCACCGTTCGGCAGCACGCCAGCCTGCGGAACCTCATCGAGGCCATACCGGAGGCGGACTGGACGCCGGTCCCCTACTGGACGGACGGCGCCGCCGACGTGGCGGAGACCAGCTACACCCCCTTCCAGAGTGAGCCCGGCGCCGCACCGGTGCGGCTCATAGTCCGGCGGGTGAAGCCCACGCCTGGCTCTCAACTGGCCCTGTTGGCCACCTACAGCTATCACGCCTTCATCACCGACCGGGATGGCGACACCCTGGATCTCGAGGCAGACCATCGCCGCCACGCCGAGATCGAGAATGCCATTCGCGACCTCAAGTACGGCGTGGGTCTCAACCATCTCCCGTCCGGCCGTTTCGCCGCCAACGGCGCTTGGCTGGCGGTCCAGGCGATTGCTCACAACCTGGCGCGCTGGACGGCGCGCATCGGTCTGGGCGAGCAGGTGGTGACCACCAAGACCCTGCGGCGGCGATTCTTCTCCCTCGCCGGTCGGCTCACCCGCTCGGCGCGCCGCCTGACCCTGCATTTGCCTCGGCGCTGGCCTTGGGAGGAGGCCCAGTTCAGCAGCGCCCTGGCCCGACTGCGAGCCACCCCACTCCCAGCCTGACGGCGCTGTCCGCAACCGTCCCAACACCTCCAAACTCGCGTCCGCCCCGCCCGCGAGTGCATCCTGCTGCGTCCGATCTCACTATCACGCGATTCCCAGCCTCCATAGACCGCTCTCCAGGTCCGGTGCGGCTACTGAAAACCCTCTGCCGCGTCACATCGGTCCAATGGAGCCCAGGCTTTCTCCCTTGCAGGCTCCCTCATCCCAATTTGCCCAGCATTCACGCCTCCCATCGGTGGATTCGGGCTAAACCGAAGCCAAGGTAGGATGTACATTTGCCGGGTGCAGGGAGTCCCGCAGGAGTGCTTCGGCCCTTGATTGCAGAACTGTCCGGCAGCGCCGGACTTCTTCTTTCGTGCTGGCCAGCCTGGCCAGGAATCTGTTGACTCTCTCCTGCACCGCGGCCTTGCTTCCGAGGCACAGATTGCCGGTGGCTTCCTCTCTCGCCCACCCCCAGGATGAGGAACTCCTCCGCTCGGTTCTGGGAGGGGTCCAGTTCCGCTGGAGTGGATAACCAACTGAGCAGGGGCAATCCCTGCCGTCGGTAACATACTGCAACGAACAAACCGCTGCGTCCCTGACCCAGATCCGACTAGTCAATCATGATCGGCACCAGCCCCCGCAACCGAGCCGCCTCACAGATAGGCCCAAGCAGCGCCGTCTGCACCGCCGCGGTGTCAAAACCGGTGTTGGACAAAAAGCGGAACAGCCGCTTCTTACGCTGGTGGTGGGGATAGGGCAAATCAACCAGCCAAGCTCTCACCAGCACCGAAATGACCAGGCTGCGGGGCCCCGGAATCGCCGTGGTGAGCAGGGCCAGATTGGTCCGCCGAGTGGCTCGAACTTGCGGCAGAGCGCCGTTCAGAAAGCTAGCGACCCAGTGATACGATGGCATGGTCGGCCTCCCTTGGTGCAACGGAGCTTAGCAACCCGTTCCTTACCCGGAGAGACCGACCTTCTTCAACCCGCTACCTCAAAGTGGATACGCGTGAGGGCTTTGGTTTAGGTTCTATGGGCGGCTGGTCTTTCTTATACGGCTACGCGACCGCAGGTCCGCATTCCGCTGGCGCTCGCCTGGACCAAAATCTGCCGGACATATCGGACACATCTGAGTTTATGGCTCTGACCCGGTAGGTGTAAGCAACACCCAGGTCAGCCGTTGTGTCCACCCAGTCCCAGTAGTCATCGTTGAAGGTCTGGAGAGCGTCCGCCTGAGCGCCGATGAAAGTGAAGGTCTGGACGACCCAGCGGTCAGAATCCCAGTGCCTGCGCTCCACCTTCCACCCGTCGGGTACGGTGTCCTGGCCACCGTTGTTGGTATGCCAGAACATCCAAACGCCGTTGTCCTGGCACCTGGGAACCGATATGCCGGGTTGGTTCAGGGGGCCTTGCAGGCAGTTGGGCGAGACACTCCTTGACCAGTTTCTGCCCTCCTTGTCAGACCCGTCGGTGTTGATGGCTCTGACGCGGTAAGTGTATTCCACATTCCGGTCGGCGCTCGTATCGACCCACTCCCAGTAGCGGTCATCGTAAGTCAGGAGAGCATCGGCGTCAGCTCCGGTGAAAGGGAAGGTCTGCACGACGTCGGTTCCTTCTGGATCCAGAAGCGTTCGCTCGACCTTCCACCCCTCAGGCGCTCCTTCCTGACCACCGTTCTTGGTGCGCCACAGCATGGCGATACCGTTGTCTTGGCATACTGGAAGAGATATGCCGGGCTCTTCTGAGGCATCTGCAAAGCAGTCGACCGCGAAACTCCGCGACCAGGTCCTGCCGTCCATGTCGGATCCATCAACGTTGGTGGCCCTGACCCGGTAGGTGTAAGGCAGGTTCCGGTCGGCGCTGGTGTCTGTCCAAAGCCAGCGGTCCTGGTTGACTGTCAGAAGATCATCGGCCTCGGAGCCGATGAAGGTGAAGGTCTGCACGAAGCTGTTTCCCTGAGAACTCCGATGCGTTCTCTCGACCTTCCACCCCTCCGGTGCTTCGACCTGGCCATCGTTCCCTGTGCGCCACAGCATTATATTCCCGTCGCTGTGGCAGAAAACAGCTATAACTTGGGCGGGTCGCGGGAGCTTGCCCAGGCTGCTCGTGGTATGACAGCCGTTCCGGCCGCAGTGATAATAACGGCGGCCGCAACTGCGAACCACAACAGCGATTGTGAGAAACCTCTTTTCCTTGTCGTCGGCAAGTCTTTCATGGATATCCTCCTTGTAAATCTGTGCCTGTCGCTTTTCTGGGTTGCCGGGCGTTCCAGACCAGGGGCCACCGCTATCCTTCATAAATAAATACGACAGGACTGCGTCGCCGGTTTGAGAGCGGCAGATGCGAAGTGTTCGGGGCGGACCAGAAGGCGCTGACTCGGTGGTTGACCTTAAGAATAGGTTGTCTCTAAACGGACGGTGTGAACGTCTCGTTCGCTGTATGGAGTTTGTGCCTCCAATTCAGACAAACTGTGGGTTCTCAGGAATTTGCTGGCCGCGTACATGACCCCGCACCAGGCGGTCACACTGATGCCTGCCAACCCACGCGACACCCGGATCAAAATCAAGGTGAAATACGCAGACGCATAGGGTAAATTTGTGAAGGAACTGGGTTCGCTGGTGTCAGGAGTTGATGGGGGTGATGATGGGTGTAAGGGATATTAACCAGTCGCTGGAACAATGGCAGATTGGAGTCAAGGACTTGCGGCGGCGGAGGTCCTCCCATTACGGGTCTGGGGCGATGACGACCTATCAGAGCGTTCTTAACTTTGCAACGCCTGCTGGCACGCCATTAGAATGACCAGCCAGCACACCCGCGCCCAGGAGAAAACGTAATGGGCAAGCTGAGAGTAACCATAGGAGTCGGAGACCAACAGGGACAACAGTTCGAGGACATAGAGTTGATCGTGGACACCGGTTCCACCTTCACCGCCCTACCCGCCGCCATGCTCCAAGAGCTGGGCGTCATGGTGGAACACACCGCCGAGGCTCGCCTGGCCGACGGCCGCACCACACCGGTCCAAATCGGCCACGCCACCATCCGCCTCGAAGGCCGCACCTTCCCCACCCCCGTCATATTCGCCCAGGACAACGAGCCCAGCCTCCTCGGCGTCGTCACCCTGGAAACCGCCCTCCTCGTGTTTAACGTCAACTACTTTTGCCGGTCCTGTTGCCTCATTGAGAAATGTTACCGAGACTTTAGCACCTGGGGGCCACTCCAACCAGCGCTAATTCCGGCATTGCAGGGGGTTCCGCCATGGGCTCACCGGCAGCGGCGTAGACCAGCGTTTTGGCCATGATGCCGCGCCACTGCTGCACTCTGCGTTGCAGCGTCCGCAGGTGAGCCCGGCTGAAACGATCCGGTTCAGCCTCTTGCAGTCGGCCCAGCAATACCACGGCACTGGCGTCCGGGTCTTCCTGCAACCAGGACAGCACGTCGCACCACACTCCTTCGAAGGGGTCTGGCCGAGTTCGCCAGGTGCGGGGCGGTTGCACCCGCCGCTCCCGTGAGGTACGGGCTGCGTCCTGCCGCCACAAGTCGGGTAACTTGGCCAGGAACTGTTCCAGGCTCTCGCCGCTGGGAGTGGGCCGGATTTCGGGGAACGTAACCGCGGCCAGGGCCGACTGCGCTTCCCTGATGGCGTGCAGCAGCGCCACCGGATCCAACTTGACCCGATACTGACTCAGCGCTGCCTTCACCTCCACGCTGACCGCGTCGTGCTGCATCAGCCGGTCGCAGGGCGTGGCTGGCGGGCTGTACCGCTTGACGACCCTGGAGCCGTGCCGAGTTTTCTCCACCAACTTGAACGAAGGCTGGAAGTAGTTCACGTACTGTCGCACCGCCCCGTACAGGTGGGCCATGGTCTGTCCGGCAACTTGGCCCGAATAGCGGTCATGACCGACGTAGTGGCGCACCACCGCGCCGTTCTTCTGCTCAATCCAGGCCTGGTCGTTCTTGCGGTACGGCCGGGAACGGGTGAACTCGATGCCCCGCTCGGCGCAGTACTGGGTGAGAGTTTCGTTGATGAATACGCTGTCGTTGTCCGAGTCGATGCCTTTGACGGGGAAGGGCAACTGTCGCCCGATGGCCTCCAGTCCTGCCACCACCAGGGACTGCTCCCGAGCCAGCAGCGGCACCGCTTCAGTCCAGCCGGTGCAGATGTCGGTGGCCACCAGGCTGTGGATCATGGAACCCCACAAGGAGCCACCGTGGTGGACCACCAGGTCAATCTCCAGGAATCCCGGTGGCGGCGCATGCCAATCTGCGAAGGTCCGTACCGGAATATTGCGGCCCGGCGACTGATTCCTCCGGCGTCTGAGCCGCCGGCTCGCCGGTGTCCTGATGGGCTGGAGCAACCGGTCCAAGGTGGCGGCGCTGGCCGCCAGCAGCCGTTGGCGCACGCGAGGGTCCAGACCCAGGTGGCCGTGGCGCTCCATGGACTCTACCAGGTGGGGCAATGCCGCCTTCAGCCGCTTGCCGCAGATCCGGTCAGCCGCTTCCCAGACCACGATCACCGCCTGGCGGACCGCCTCGTCGTAGATCCGTCGGTCCTTTTTTACCGCCGGCTGCTGCTCTCCGTCGTCGCTGGACTGCCCCAGCAACCTGATGCCATGCTTGCGGTGATGACCGGTAACCGCGATGAACTCGTCCAGAATCCGGCTTTTCTCCCGCTTCGATGAAGCTCGGTAACGGTCTCGGATCGTCGCCAGCAATTCCTGTTTTGCCATCTTGCTGATGCCTCCTCCCACGCGATTGCCTCCCCGAGTTTGGGTAACATTTTATTTGAGGCAACCACTTGCGTTGGGTAACGGTTTTGTTGAGGCAATGCGGACGTCGTTGAAGTTACCTTCATCGAGCCGTCGGGACAGGAGGCTCGCTGGATCGGAGACGACCAGTATTCCCGTTCCTGGAGCACCAACTACTTCCTGTCCGACGAGCGTGGGGGAACGACGTGGACGAGGTACGGAGCCCAGGACCAGGTCGGGGACTGGTCGGTGCGGATTCGCATCGACGACTCGCTGCGGATCATAAACTACTCGTATGCCAGGTTCCGATTGCCGAGGCTGGTGCATGTCCAGCTCGGGGTGCCTCTCTTCGGCTGCCGCAGCGATGAGGCCGTCATCTTCTTCTCGGACTCGGTCAACTTCTCCGTCACCGTCGGCATGCACGAACGCCTCACCTTCGCGGCGGACCTGCTGGAGGAAAGGCTCGGCATCCGGACCGAAGCGTTGCCCGTCATCTACATGCTGGGGAATCGCTCGGATTTTGAAAGCGCAGCCAGGGCCTCCGGGAAGGAGCCGGGATGGGAGGCCGGCTTCTTCCGCTCCCACGGCGAGTTGCGCGGCATATTCATGCAGAGCGATAGACAGCGGACCGACCTCTACCACCTCCTGACCCACGAGTACGTCCATTTCCTCATGGACGAGGTGTTGCAGGGAGCAGAGCTACCCGCTTGGCTCAACGAGGGCCTGGCGGACTACTATGAGTTCGAGGTCGGACTGAAGGGCGAACTGCCCGACGCCTCCTACACACGAATGCTGCGGTAGGCCGACCGGGCCCGGGAGGCCGCCGACGAGGACAGGCTGTTTAGCCTGCCGGAACTGGAAAGCCAGCGGGAGTGGAACCGCCGCCCCGGGAACGTGGTATCCCTGCAGTACGCCCAGAGCCACATGGCGGTGCGCTACCTGACCGAACACTACGGCGACGCCGCTCCCCTGCGGATCGCGCAGCTCATCGGGGCGGGAAACTCAGTGGGGGATGCCGTGGCATCGGTTACCGGGTCATCCTACGGCGATTTCGAATCGGAGTTCATCCGATGGCTCAAGTCATGGGACGACCCCGCTAGGGCTGCGGCCCGGTCGTACCTGCTGGCCCTGGAGGAAATGGACGCCGAGCAGCAAGACCTCCGCGCTTTCCGGGCGGAGGCCATCAGGGAGTGGGGCCGCAGTTTCAACAGGGTGACCGCAGAGGAAAATACTTCGGCAGTGCACCGACGAGCAGCGGCCTTGGATGGCCAAATCGGCGCCCTGCAACCGACGCCGTTTGTCGCCGGCCTGCATGAGGCGGCGACGGCCTACTTCGATGTTCTCGAGGAATGGCTGAAATTCGACTACGAGTTCATGAGCACCGCCCTTGAATCGAAGCGGCTGTCGGCCAATGCCCTCATTCCGCAGGTGAATTACCACCAGGTCGATTTCAGTTCGCACCTTGTCGACGCCCTTTTCATCATGAACCTGTACGAATGATTCGCGTCGTATTCGGACAGCTTTGGGGGGTTAGTTTCCCCGTCCGCTCTGACGTGTTAACGCCGATGAGAAAATGAGCGAAATCGCTGGAGTCGAGTTGACCCACCCGATGGCTGGGGCATCATTCACGAAGTCTTCGTGGAGGTGCTCGACAGACTTTGCTGAAGGTGGGACAAGTGAAAGAGATCTACGAGATGAAAGGGGCGGGCCGTTCCATACGGGGGATCGCCGGGGAACTGGGCATCGCTCGAAATACGGTGCGGAGATACCTGAAGTCGCCGGAGGCCATGCGGCCCAAGGCCCGGCCCTCCAGGGGATCGAAGGTGGACGCTCACACCGAATACGTTGACCGGCGGGTGTCGGAGGGGCTGAAAAACTGCGTGGTCCTGCACCGCGAGCTCAAGGCCCTGGGCTATGACGGTGGCTATTCCATCCTGAAGTCCTACGTGTCGCCGCGCCGGCGTCGCCGGCAACCGGATGCCACGATGCGTTTCGAGACTGCGCCCGGGGAGCAGGCCCAGGTGGACTGGGGCAGCCTGGCCTACCTGGACCAAGACGGACGCAAGCGTCGCATCTGGGTGTTCGTGATGACCCTGGGCTGGTCCCGGGCCGGCTACGTGGAGTTGGTCAGGCGGGCCGACACCGCCGCATTCATCCAGTGCCACGTGAATGCCTTTGAATATCTGGGCGGCGTGCCGCGGCGCTGCCTCTATGACAATGCCAAGGTGGTGACCCTGGGACGGGACGAGAACCAACAGCCGGTGTGGAACCAGCGGATGCTGGACTTTGCCATGCGGGTGGGCTTCGAGATCCGGCTTTGCCGTCCCTACCGGGCCCAGACCAAGGGCAAGGTCGAGAGCGGCGTGAAATACGTCAAGGGCAACATGTGGCCCAGCATGCGATTCACCGACGACGCCGACCTGAACCGGCAGGTCCTGGAGTGGTGCGACGTGGTGGCGAACGCCAGGGTGCATGGCACGACTTACCGGATACCGTGGGAGATGCTGGACGAGGAGCGGCCCCATTTGGGGAGGCTGCCGGACCGGGCCACCCTGGCTCCGTACCTCAGGGAGGACCGCAAGGTGGCCCGGGACGGCTTCGTCAGCTGGGAGGACTCCCGCTACGGGGTCCACTGGAAATGGGTGGGACGGACGGTGCAGGTGGGCCAGCGTCGGGGCACGGTGGAGATCTGGATGGGCGACGAGCGCATCGCGGTGCATCCCCGGGCCCAGCGTCCTGGTCAGCGCTTCATCCTGCCCGGCCAGTGGGAGGGACTGCCCCGGGGAGACAACCGGCCCCGCCGGGAGGCGGTGGCGGTGCAGATCCCGGCGGGTGAGGTGGAGCGACGCTCCCTGGATGTCTACGAACTGGCCGCGGGAGGTGCAAGGTGATTGCCTTGGAACAGGCCCGTCAACACCTGGAGACCCTCGGCCTCAAGCAGGCCGTCGAGATTTTGGACAACACCCTGGACTCAGCCGCCAGCAAGCAATTGCCCTATCTCGACATGCTGGCCGAACTGCTGGGCGCCGAGGTGGCCGCCCGCCGGGAACGGTATCTGACCACGCGAACCCGCCTGGCTCACCTGCCCTTCCAGCGTACCCTGGAGCAATTCGACTTCGCCTTCCAGCCCTCCATCGACGAGCGCCTGGTCAAGGAACTGGCCAACCTGGCCTTCGTCCCCGAGGCCAGCAACATCCTGCTCCTGGGACCGCCCGGCGTGGGCAAGACCCACCTGGCCATAGGCCTGGCCCTCAGGGCCATCGAGAACGGCTTCGGTGCCTACTTCGTCCGCGCCTACGACCTGATGGAAGATCTCAGGAAGGCACGGAACGAGCACAACCTCGACCGGCGCATGAAGGTGTACCTCGCTCCCAAGGTCCTTGTCGTGGACGAGTTCGGCATCTGGCCCTACGACCGGGAATCGGCCACCGCCTTCTTCACCCTGGTGTCGGCCAGGTATGAGCGGGGCAGCATTATCCTGACGTCCAACAAAGGCTTCGGCGAGTGGGGCGAGCTCCTGGGGGACACCGTCATCGCCTCGGCGGTGCTGGACCGGCTGCTGCACCACAGCCATGTGCTCAACATCCGTGGGGACAGCTACCGGCTCCGGGAGAAACGCCAGGCGGGGCTGTTCCCGTCACAGCAACATCTGGCTGCTTCGCCGGAAGGGGCCGGCGACAACTACGCCGACTGACAGAATCGCTGGACATCAACGATGTGGCTTAGTTCCAACCCGTTACAAATGGCTCATTTCTAACCCGTCATTGACACATCCAGCAGCGCCGGAGCCTGAGCGGCCGGCCCCGTCGGTTCTGGCGGGGAGGACCGGCCACGGTCAGCCGGACCACCTCCGACTCAGTGCACGAGACCAGTTCCGCGGCGCGGCGGGCGGCCCCCTCTGGCGGACACCGCCTGCCGCACCGTGGAAAGACCGGCACCCCGCCCCACCAGGGCCGTGAGGTATTCGGCGACGCCCTTGACGCGCAACCACATAGGAACCCCGATAAAGGGGGCGAGAACCATCCGGGGCTGCCTTGCAACCGCTCCGGCGTGGCCGTTCGGCTGATAGCCACCGAAGCCGGAAATGGAGAGCCGGAGCCGACGGCGCAGGAAAAGTATGGGCACAAACACAACCCAACCCGGCCCCACCGTTCCGTCCCCATTTGTCAACACGCCCTGGCAATAGCAGAGGCCAGCCCGTTGGCGGCGTCAGTCGTTCACTCCAAGCCGTCCAAGAGGCCGACCCGAACCGCCCAGACCACCATCTCAGTCTTGGAACCGGCCCCCGCCTTGTGCTGAACACGGTCCAGGGTATTGCGCACCGTGGACTGACCGATCTCAGCGGCGTCCGCAATCTGGGCGTAGGACAGACCTCGGCAGAACAGGCGCAGTAGCTCCGTCTCCCTTGGGGTCAACAGGTCCGGTCCCCGGAAGCCCTGCGCCGCAGGGTCTTTGCGCATCAACATCGCGGCCCGTTTCAATGCGTCAGCCGTCAGGTTCACCCGGCCCTCAGCTATCTCCTGGATGGTTCCCACCAGCTGTTCCACCCCGGAGTCCTTCAACAGATAGCCGCTGGCACCCGCGGCAATCCCCTCGATGACCGCATCAGGTGCGGTCGACGCGGTGAGCATCAGGATCCCGATGTCAGGCATCAGGTCCATGATCTCGCGGCAGGCGTCCACACCACCCTTCCCCGGCATGACCACGTCCATGATGATGACGTCCGGCGCCACCTCGGAGGCCAACCGGACCGCCTCCTCCCCGTCTCCGGCCACCCCCACGACATCAAACTCAGGGAAGTGCTGCAACAACCGCCGTATGCCTTCCCTGACCACCGGGTGGTCGTCGACCACCATCACGCGGATTGGTCCACTCTCAGGCATGTCAGTTTCCTCCACTCTGCAGTCCCAGAGGAATCTCGCAGGTCACAGCCGTTCCTCCCTCCGGCCCGGCCGGACCCACGAGGAGCCTGCCGCCCATGCGTTTCGCATCCGCCTGCATGCCGGCAAAGCCTCGACCACGCTCAAAATAGTCATCAGGGAGACCAACCCCGTCGTCTGAAACGGACAGCCGTACCAGATCGCCCCGAAACTCCAGCGTCACCTCGACCCGGTCCGCACGGGAATGCAGCAGGGCGTTGGCAAGGGCGTTGTGGGCGACGGAAAAGAGCCGGGACCGGGTCTCAACCGGCAGAGGGGGTTCAGCTCCCAGCTGAACCACCTCAACCGACACCGAGGCTATGCTCCCGAACCTCTCGGTATGAACCCCAAGCGTCTTCCCCAGTTCCGTTCCTCCGAAGATCAGCCCCCCGTCAATGGGCCGCCGGAGCTCCCAGATCAACGATTTGGACACCATGGACGCGGCTGCCAGTGTCTCGTTCAGTTCCTCATTGGACTCTTCCGCAAGAATCCGGGCCATGTCTATGCCGAGCCCGAGCACATAGGCGCTCTGAGCCGCCGTGTCATGAATGGCCTGTGAAAGTTCAACCCGCTCCTGCAGGAGGGCCCGCTCACGTTCCCCCGACCTGCGCCTCCTGGTCCGTTCGAACCGGGCGACCACATTGACCGCCACGACAACGCCGTACATTGCCGCCAGCCGGGCGGACAGTACCACCTCGTCATGGGCCGCAAAGTCGAGTCCTGAACCCTGGGTCAGGCACCAGGCCGCGTAGAACGCCGCAACCGCCGTGGTCCACACGATGCTGAGGACGAAGGACGGGCAGATGGCCGCCACCAGGGCCAGCGCCGGGTAGTAGACAAGATAGTGGAAATTGTCGAACCCGGCGTCCGAAACGATGGACGCCGTGATTATCACGAAATCCGTGATGCTGAGGAAAAGGACCCAAGACCAGGTGACCCTCTTGCCGGAGGCCAGCCGGCGGTGCACCCAAGCGTTGCAGCCGACCACCACCACATGGAGGAGGATGAACGGAATGTATGTGCCGCCGTTCAGCTCCGGCTGATAGACCGCGTCCACCATCACGGCTGCCCAGACGACCCAGCGGCCCCAGACGGAAACCCAGGCAGCGTACCGCAAACCCTCAGTGTCCGCCCGAGCGCTCTCAAGCGACTCTGCCAGCGCACTCTGGAAGCGCGCCTTCAGCACGGGCAACTCCGCTCTATTCAAGACAAACAAAGCAACTCACCTGCCCAGCCGGGACGGCAGGTTCCCCTTTTCCGCCATCCGCCCCAACCACTACGGAAGACCCGGGTCTTTCAGGGTTGAACGGAACGCCCCGCCCAGAGTGTACTCATCAAGACAGTCACATGACAGACACATTGGCACATGCAGATTCGTTACCAGATTATTCAACAGATCCGTCAGTACGAATGAGCCTGTATCCCGTGAGGGAATTGTGAAATCCTAAGGTATCAATGAACCATCAGGCGAGGCCGCCCGGAGGCTCCAGCGACCGCTGGAGAGAGCGTGCCGCGCTACAGACGAGACCGGTCCCGGGAATACCGGGCCGGTCTTCTAATTGCAGCAAGACCGTTGCGCCGACTGCCGCGGCGCAATGAGCACCGCCCAACGTCTTCACCATCGAAGCTGAGAAACGAGAACTGGATCGCACACGACTGATCTTCCACATAACGGCGGCCCTGCCGCTCGTGGCCACGGGACTGCTGACCCTGGGACCGTCCACGGCCCGGGGCTCGACGCCGACGAGGGCAAGACCGTCAAAGTGAAGGTGAGTTTCACAGGTGATGATGACGACGACGAAAGTCTGACCAGCGTGGCGACGGCAACAGTATCCGCCGCACCCAGCAAGCACGGCCCTGGGTGTTCGGCGACGCCGTGCTGGACGCGGCGCCGCCACCACAAATCGTACGAGGCAATGTGAACACCTTCAGCCGGCATACTCGGGCCGTGGCACTTGAGAAGAGTGCATGAGCCGTCGAATCCTCCCCCTGCCGCACGTCGGCTCCCGGTGGTATTCCCTGACCCTGCTCGCGGCGACCATGCTGATGGTCCTGGCCGTGCTCGCGGGCGCTCCCAGCACCGCAGACGCCGGCAGCCCCTCTGAGCAGCGGAAGTTCAAGACACAATTCCAGGGCAAATTCGACACGCCGGTCCTCGCGTCGGGCGTTTCAGTCCCGGCCGGCGCGGGATTCGGCGAGACGATCGTCGTCGCTCACAAGTGCGATTTCTCGTTCTTCACTGTGGGCAACTCGGCCAGCGCCGGAGTACAGGCGCTGGCCGAAGGTGGCGCTACCTCTGACTTCCAAGCGGAAGTCACTGCGGCCGTTGCGGCTGGAAACGCACAAGCATCGTGGACGATCCCTGCTCCAGACTCACCCACGGGCAATAAGAATGGCCCGAGCAGCGTTCCAGTAGAGGACGAATTCAGTTGCCTCACGGTCCTTGTCAAGATGAACCCGACCTCGGACTGGTTCGCCGGCGTCAGCGCACACGATCTGCGAAGTGGAGGAACCTGGCCCACACCCGGGAACAACAACAGCATCTTCGTTGACCTGTTCCCGTTCGACGCCGGCACTCTGGACGGCACGGAGTTTGCGACCAGCACCACGGCAACATCACCGCAGGGCACAATCGCGAGCTTGCGCAACACAGGCAAGTTCAGCGACAACAGGATTGCGCGGCTCAAGCTCCAACTGAAGAACCC
Organism: Dehalococcoidia bacterium; assembly: GCA_965261355.1. Lineage (GTDB taxonomy): Bacteria > Chloroflexota > Dehalococcoidia > Lucifugimonadales > UBA3495 > VXOI01. The sequence continues at coordinate 360,269 of CBDHDK010000002.1, forward strand.
TGCGCTCACCAGAGATGTGGTAGCGGAAGCGGGAATCGAATCGATCACAGTCGCCTGGGGCGAAGTCGCCGGGGCCGGCGGCTACCACGTGATGTGGAAGTCGGGCGCGGAGGCCTACGACACCGATGGCTCGTTCGGTCGCCGCCATGATGTCGTGGACGGCAAGACCAGGACTCATACGATCACCGGACTGACCGGAGGGGTCGTATACGATGTCCAGGTCATCGCCTACAACGAAGCCGGCCAGTCCACCCAAGAGCCAACGTCCGTGAGCCGGGACAGGGCGACACCGATCAGCGCGGCGACCGCCGATAATACGGTCTTGGTCGGCAACGCCACACAACGGTATCCCTCGACTGAGCAGTTGGGGATGGGGAGCCAATTCAAAGCACGCGCGCAAGCATTCACCACCGGTTCTGAGTCGGCCCTCCTGGGCAGCGTCACGCTTCCGGAATTCCGCAAACGAAGCAACAATGCCCTGATAGACGTTCACATCTACTCGGCGAGCGGAATCGATCCCGCCGCCAAGCTGCATACGTTGACTCGGCCGGACTTCTCGAGCCTTGGCAATGGGGTCGGTTCCGAACTCACCTTCAACGCGGCGGCCGGTGCACCGATCACATTGGCCGCCAACACGACCTATTTCGCGTACGCCGAATTAATTCAGGGAGAAGTGTCTCTGCTTCACACCAAGGACGACGACGAAGATCCAGACAGCGATGAGGGCTGGAGCATGGCCGACCGTTGTCGTGCAGTCTACTCTAACACCTTGTCAACAACACCCTGCGCATCCGCCCCGGGAGGGTTCACAGCAGCTCTGGTGATGGTGCTCAATTCGCCGCTGGCAGCTGGTACGCCGACCCTCTCGATTGAAGGATCAGAGGCCGTTGAGGGCACGGGTGTCCAATTCACGGTCAGCCTCAGCTCAGCGCTGGCAGAAGAAGTCACGGTTGAATACAGCACAGCCGACGACAGCGCGACCACGGCCGACTCCGACTACACCGCCGTATCCAACGCGACACTGACCTTCGCCGCCAGCGAGACCGAGAAGACCGTCACGATTGACACAACGGCCGACTCAACCGACGAGGACGACGAGAGCTTCACTGTCGTACTCAGCAACCCGTCCGAGAACGCGCAACTGGGGTACGTCGCTTCCGCCTCCGGCCTGATCATCAACAACGACCAGACCACCCAGACCGATGGCACGCTGAGTTCGATCACGCTGACCGGTTCCGATGGCGCCACCATCGCGCTGACGCCGGCATTCACTCAGTACGAGTTCCTATATACGGCAACCGCGAACCGCGAACTCGACTCGCTCACCGGAGTCGCCGTACCGAGCACCTCGGGAACCGTGAGCATCATGTATGTCGGCGGCATCGAGGACACGAACACGACGGCCTACGACGCCGTCTGGCCGCTCGTCCCGGGCGACAATCTGGTCAAATTCATGGTCACCTCGCCCGACGGGTCGCGAATCAAGTTCTACAAAATTTACGTCAACAAGGACGCCGCCACCGACGCGACGCTGGAATCCCTGAGCCTCGTCGACAGCACCACGAGCACCCCGGTTGCGCTCACGCTGTCGCCCGCCTTCAACCCAGCCACGACTACATACACCGCCTCGGTGGGCGCCGCCGTGACCAGCGTCACGCTGACCGGAATCCAGAACCACGACGGCGCAACCATATCGAACGACGGTGGTCCGGATCTGATGTCGGGTGTGGCAACCGTAGGACCGTGGGCCGGCGAATCCGTGATCAATTTCGATCTGACGGCAGAGGACGGCGTCACTACGAAGCGCTACACGGTCACCGCCGAACGCATCCTGACCGTCAATTTTGACGCTGCCGCCTACTCCGTGGATGAGGGTGAGTCGGTCCAGGTGTCGGTGTCGCTCGACGGCGTCCCGGGAAATGAGGTACGAGCCAATTTGTCCACGACGTTGCAGGGCGCGACCACGCCGGACTTCGGAGGCGTGCCGGAATACGTTACGTTGGCGGGTACCGATGCGGTCGAGACCTTCGATTTCGTTGCGAGGACCGACATCCCCAGTGACCCTGGTGAGAGCGTGACGATCGGACTGAGTCCAAATAGTCAGTTCCCGGGATTACAGACCGGTAGTACCGACGAAACCGTCGTCAGCATCGGCGATATCGTAACGGACCAATTGGTAGCAGTGGACTTCGGGCAGTCCACCTACAGCGTCAACGAAGGCGCGAGCGTGCCGATCACGATCACGCTCGCCACGGCGCCGAGCAGTTCAGTCACAATCCCACTAACGATCACTGCTGAGGGCGATGCAATCTCCCCCGACTACAGCGTGCCCAGCAGCGTCACCTTCGTCTCAGGCGACACTTCGGAGACGATCACGTTCAGCGCCACGCTGGACGCGGACACCGACCCTGGCGAGAGTGTGAAGATCGAACTCGGCACGTTACCAATGGGCTACGCAGCGGGCGCCACGACCGAGACCACGGTCAGCATTAACAACCTCTCGGTGTTCGTGAACTTCGGCGCCGCCTCTTACGACGTTAAAGAGAACGAAGAGGTCGAGATTACCGTCACGCTGAGCCCGGCCCTGGGCAGTGAAGTCACTATTCCGCTCACAGCAACCGGGAAGGCCGGCGCAACCCCCGCGGACTACAGGTTGCCAACTCCTACCAGCGTCACCTTCCTTGCGGGTGACACAGAGGAGACGATCACCTTCACTCCCGTCGACGATACCGATGACGACGACGGTGAATTCGTCAAGATCGAATTCGATCTTGACTAGCTTCCTGCGGGCGTCTTCGCGGGAACGACCGTCGTCTCGACGAAGGTCAACATCACGGACAATGACCATCCGAGTATCAAGTTGGGCTTTTCTCAAGGTACCTACTCGGTGACCGAAGGTGAGTACATGGATCTCACATTGCAATTGACCGCGCCACCCAAGCGCGGCATTGAGATTGTCATGCAAGTAATACCTCAAGGTAGTACCTCGCTCGCCGACTATACAGCCGAACCAACGAACATCAGCTTCGACGCCAACGCGACGACGGCCACCTTGAGATTCACCGCGATCGATGACTCATTCGACGACGACGGTGAGTCTGTCAAGCTTGAGGCCGACCTGAGACTGCCGGGAGGCGTCGGCCTCGGAGATAATTTCATTGCCTTTGTCACCATTATCGACAACGATGGTCCCGGAGTCATCATCTCCGAATCGTCGCTGACCATAGCAGAGGGCAACACCGATACCTACACGGTGGGCCTGAACTCACAACCCATGGGCGACGTGACGGTCACCATCGCAGGGGCCGGGACCGACCTGTCCCTGGACAGCACTACCCTCACCTTCACCACGACAACCTGGGCATCCGCCCAGACGGTGACGGTCGCCGCGGTGGATGACGAGATCGACGACGACGGAGAAACCGTGACCCTCACCCACACCGTCGCGTCCGCTGACGACAGCGACTACCAAGGGATAAGCGCCGGCAGCGTCGCCGTCTCGATCACGGACAACGACGATCCCCAGGTATCAGTCAGTTTCGAGCAGGCCACCTACACCGTGTCCGAGGGCAGCTCGGAAACCATCAAGGTGAAGCTGGACAAGGACCCGGAACGCACGGTCACTATCCCCATCAACAAGGCCAACGAAGGTGGGGCCTCCAACTCTGACTACTCCGGCCCGGAGGAGGTCACCTTCAACAGCGGGGACACCGAGAAGACCTTCAGCTTCGCTGCCGCCCAGGACAGCGACGACGACGGCGGCGAGAGCGTGAAGCTCACCTTCGGGACCCTGCCCGCGGGTGTGACGGCGGGCACGACAGCCACAACGACGGTGACGGTGACCGACAACGATGGCAGTCCGCCGCCGCCACCTCCACCGCCGCCCCCTCCGGAGAAGGAGGAGGAAGAAACAACTACCACCACGACGTCGACCGGCGGTGGTGGTGGTGGCAGTGGAGGCGGCTTCTCAGGCGGCGGTGTCGTCGGTCCACCGCGATTACCCGCGCTGGTAGGTCCACAGTTCGTCACCCGCATCTTCGCCCCGTTACTGGAGAACGGGACCCTCGAGCGGGTCTGGAGGTTCAACAACCAGGACAAGTCGTGGAGCTTCTACGACCCGAGGCCGATATTTGCCCAGTTCAACACCCTGCGGCTGGTCACCCCGCCGGTGATCCTGATAGTCAGGGTAACCAGGGACCAGGAATTTCGGGGCGAACAGCTCAGCGTGGGCTGGAACTACATTAATGTCCGTTAGGCCGCAATGTCCGTTAGGCCGCGCGCCCGCACCTGTGATGATCACCAGCGGGTGCTGCAGCAGGTCTGCCGGCTGGCCAGATCTCCCGGAAGATCAAGGCGGCGACGAAGGTGGCAGGCCTGGGCGACGGTTTCAGCGCTCACTCGCCCAGGGCCTCGGACGGAGTGATTTCACCGGGGGTCCAAAAGTCGACATTGCGGTTCGCACAACCGGCCATCTGACTGCCGGACGTAACCCCCGGGGTGGTGTTTTTTGCCTGAATGTCCACAACTATCTCTGGCAGGAAACGTCCTTTTCCCGCCACCCTTGGAAAAGCCGTTGTATAGAGGCAGAAGCAGAGGGTAAGGCAGTTGGCCCAGACCCGAGGCGGTAGTCAGGGAACAGATAACTTGGAATCGACATTACGGTTGTCCAAGGCGTCCAGGAAGGTGACAACGGTGAACGACAATCCCTGGTGGCATGTTCCGGCCAGTAGCTCGGATTGGGGGTCCGTCCGATCAGAAGGTGGCTGAAAACTCGACGCTCTACACCCCTTCGCGAGGCGTCTCAGAATTTCCGCTCCCAATAATAATTTTAGCTCTCATTACCCCGGAATATCGTTTAGTGCCATACAGGTGGAGTGAAATGAGAAAGCTCGTTGTCCAGCTGGCCATAGTTGCTCTTGTATTAGGCGCGACGGCGGTTCTGCCCGGATGTGGATCTTCTTCGCCCACGGACCAGCCCGTTGCAGCGTCCACGGAATCCACACCGCCACACCTGAAGCCCACCGCCACTGAATCTGCTCCTCCAGTGGATGACTCCGTGTCGACGCCGACTCCCACATCGTCTGCCGGCGACGGGGTCGAATCCCCGCCCGTTGCAGCGCCCACGGAGACCCTATCGCCGCTCCCGAGGACCACCGCAACCGAATCTGCTCCTCTGGCGGGTGACTCCGTATCAACACCGACTCCTCCGTCGTCGACAGACGACGGGATTGAAGTCGTGTCCGCCGACTCTTCCGGGACGTCCGGTAAGCAGGAACCCATAACGGGCGTTGATACGGATTCTCCCCGGAAGGGCAGCCCCGGCGCCACCGGCCCTGTCGAGGGTGAATCCTACGCCTGGCAGGACGGCGACAGGACCATGACGGTAAAGCTTCAGACGGACCTGGTAGTCGAGAAGGGCTCCGGCGGACTGCCTCGTAGCGCCGTTTCAGCCGACGAGGGTGGAAACAATGTTGTCAGGAGTGCGGATGGACAATCGAAGAGTGACACCCTGCCCGTCTTTCGCTCGGAGTCCGGCTCGCTGATGACCCTCCCAGGCGGCGTTCTGCTGGTGCTCAGCCCCGAATGGAGCCAGGCGGAAACAAGCGCCTTTTTCTCCGACAACGGGATCAAGATGGACCGCGTGTCGGAGTTGGACTACGCCGCCAATGGCTTTTTCGTTGAAACTGAACCTGGGTTCCCCTCGCTGGACCTCGCCAACGCCCTGGCGGTGCAGGACGGTGTGGAAATCTCCAGCCCCAACTGGGGAAGAGAAGCCACCCCGAAGTGATTGTTGCCTGTGAATACCACCTGCCGTTGTGACCCACCGTACCTGTGAAGACTGAGGGCTCTTCAGAGTCATCTATCTCATGAGCAAGACGCTCAGGCCCGCCAGGCTGCTGGCAGTTATTGGCTTTGCCCTGCTCTGCCTGGTGCTGACCTTGGGCTACGCCAGTGCGCAGTCCACTCCCGCCGCGCCCACCATCGACTCCGTATCCTCTGGCGACACCAGCCTCACCGTGACCTGGACTGCTCCGGCCGGCGAGACCGGCATCATCGCCTACGACGTGCGCCACATCGAGACCAGCGAGGATGAGACAGATGACACCAAATGGACTGTGCTGGACGATGCCTGGACATCCGGCGCGCTGGAGTACACCATCACCAGCCTGACCAACGGCACGGAGTACGACGTGCAGGTGCGGGCAGTGGACGTGGACGATGTCGACGGCGCTTGGTCGGCCACGACCAGCGCAACCCCAGAGGACCACGGCGGCACGCAGACAGAGGCCACGAGCGTCACTGCGGGCGCCAGGGTGTGGGGAGTCATCGACCCCGCCGACGATGAGGACTACTTCAGCTTCAGCGTGTCAAGAACGGCCGACTACTGGATTTACACCCTGGGCGACCTGGATACCGTGGGCGAGTTGCTGGACAGCAACGGCATGTTGGTGGAAAGCGATGACTATGGCGCCGTGCTGCCCAACCCGGACAACTTCTTCCTGTGGCGCAAGCTCGAGTCCGGCACTTACTACATCAAGGTAACCGGCTACGGAGCTACTGACGAACCGTATATCCTCAGGATCAGGGAGTTCACGGACACCACGTCGAGGAGCAACGCTGCAACCCTGAATCTCAACAGCTCTGCGAGCGGCACAATTGACCCGGAAGACGACGAGGACTACTTCAAGCTGGAGCTTTCCGAGACAACTGAAGTTGCCATTCGCGCATCCGGATTCCCCGACACCGTCGGTGAGCTGCAAAACAGCGGAGGCACGGAGATAGCCTACAACGATGATGGCTATCTCCCTGGCGGCAGGACGAACTTTTTGATCCGGCAGAGCCTGAACGCCGGGGTGTACTACGTCAAGGTGAGTTCTTTCGCCGACAGTTCCGATGGGCCGTACTCGGTGTATGCCACAGCCATCACCGAGCCGGGCAGCGCCAAAGCCGATGCTCAACCACTGACCCTCGGCGTCGCGGCGGGCGGAATCATAGTCCCGCCGGGCGACGTGGACTACTTCAGCCTGACCCTTGGCGAGGAAACTCACGTGATCATCGGGGGCGTGGGTAGCGCCACCAATATCAGTGGCGCTCTGACGGATGAACACGACCAAGCAGCCTCGGTAGACTCGTTTCACTTTGACGACTTTTTTCAATTCCAAGGAAGCTTGGATGCAGGCACATACTACTTGAAGGTGGCGGGCAAGGACACTACAGACGTGGGACGTTACACCGTCAGGGCTATCCGGGAGGGCAGCTACACCCATTTCGAGAACCGCTGTTCCAGCATTACCAGGAGCGCAGGCATAAGCGACCCTCTCTATGGCTGCCAGTGGCACCTGAACAACGACACCCAGTTTCGCAACGGCGCCGGTCAGGATATCAGGGTCGAGGAGGTGTGGCCCACGTACACGGGCTCGGGCATCAACGTGGCGGTGGTGGACGACGGCATGCACCACCAGCACGAGGATCTGACCCACAACGTCCTCACCTCATTCAATCACAACTATGACCCAGACCTGACCGACATATACGATCCACTCGACGGCCACGGCACTGCCGTGGCTGGCCTCATCGCTGCGAAGGACAACAGCCTCGGTATGCGCGGCGTCGCGCCAGAGGCTAGTATCTATGGCTACGACCTGCTCTCAAGCTTCACCACCTTCACTGATATAAATATAGCGGACGCGATGAATCTGAATGCGACATCGACGGCAATTTCCAACAACAGCTGGGGGGCCAAGGACTACGGCAGGCCGCAGCACGTCACGGAGATTTGGGAAATGGCCGTAGAGGACGGTGTCACCAACGGGTATGGAGGCAGGGGAGTATTCTATATCTTTTCTGGCGGGAATGGGAGTGAATATTACGATCACTCCAACCTGGATGAGCAGAACAACTTCTACGCCGTCACTGCCGTCTGCGCCGTAGGCCACGACGACAAGCGCAGCAGCTACTCTGAAATGGGTACAAACCTCTGGGTGTGCGGCCCATCCAGCAGCGGGAGGACAGGACAGCCCAGAATAGCCACTACCGAAAACGGACACCGGTATACAGGCAGTTTTGGCGGAACCAGCGCCGCAGCGCCCATCGTCTCAGGGGTTGTGGCGCTGATACGCGAAGCCAACACAGCGCTTACGTGGCGAGACGTAAAGCTGATCCTGGCGTCCTCCGCACGCCAGAACGACCTGGATAGCGCCGGCTGGGAACAAGGGGCTCTCAGGTACGGCTCCACCACAGACCGCTACAACTTCAACCACGAGTATGGGTTCGGAATGGTGGACGCAAAGGCCGCCGTAGACATGGCTACGGGCTGGACCAATGCCCCAGACTTCCGGGAGATTACATCTGAATCAGCCGTCATCAACCTGAACATACCAGATGCCCCGTCTTCAGGGACGCCTACCACTGTTTCCACAAGCCTGACCATCGACCCGTTTGTGGAGTTCGTGGAGTTTGTGGAGGTCAACGCCCACTTCGACCACTCCTTCTTCAGGGACCTGACCGTTGAGCTGGTGTCCCCCTCCGGGGCCGTTTCAACGCTGTCCCCCTCCGCTCCGATAAGCGGGGAGTTGACCACCAAGTTCCGCTTCGGCTCGGCCCGCCACCTGGGCGAGGACGCGGCCGGCGAATGGACGCTGCGGATCAAGGACGCTCAGAGGGGAGACAGCGGGATGCTCAGGTCGTGGGGCCTCACCATATACGGACACGGCTACATACCGGGCGCGCCGGACATCGACACCGTGACTCCGGGCGGCGGAACTCTAGCCATTGAATGGTCGGAGCCGACCGACACCGGGGAGACGGCCATCACCTCCTACGACCTGCGCTACATCCGAGAGGATGCTACCGAAAAGAGCGATGGCAACTGGTCTGTGGAGACTGGCGTGGGAACACCGAGCAACCGGAGCCACACCATCACAGGACTGACAGGCGGGGTGAAGTACGAGTATCAACTGCGGGCCCACAACGATGCCGGATACGGCCCCTGGTCCCAGGCGGTGGGCGACGAGCCCACCACGGTCGCGCCGTCCGCGCCGGCCATAACCTCCATCTCACGCGGCGACAGAAGCCTGGCCGTCGTCTGGACTGCCCCAGTTGATACGGGCGGCGGGGTCATCACCGCCTACGACGTGCGCCACATCGAGACCAGCGAAGACGAGACGGTGGACTCCAACTGGACCGTGCGGGACAACGCCTGGAGAAGCGGCGGCCTGCGCTACGTCATCTCCAGTCTCACAAACGCGACGGAGTACGACGTGCAGGTCCGGGCCGTGAACTCCGCGGGAGATGGAGAATGGTCCGGCACGGAGACGGGCACACCGCTGCCGGACGACATACCCATAACCCTGGAATGGGAAGAGACATCAATTGAAGTGGCCGAAAACGCCGGGAGCGTCTTGCTGAGAGCAGTCTTCACTACGACGCTCGACGCTCCGCCAGAGGCTGACTTCACCTTCGACGTCGCCCTGACCACCACCGATAGAGGCACGACTCAAGACGACGACTACATGGCTCCAGATTCTTCCGCGAATTTCGTCACGAGCGACTTCATCCAGACCGATGTGAACGGCCAGCAGCGATACCGCGCAACCAGGGATTTCATCGTAGTCATCATCAACGACACAGTGGATGAATCGGACGAAATCCTCAATGTGACCCTGGCCTACCTGACTCCCGGCCTCCCGCATCTTCGGGGAGGTCCCTCAACGGCGGTCATCACAATCAAGGACGACGAACACGTGCCGGTCACCCTCAGTTGGGAACAGCCGGACACAACGGTCGGCGAGGGCGGCGGAAGCGCCACGCTGCGCGCCTACGCCGTCACCACTGTGGACAAGCAGCCTGAAGACGAGTTCTCTTTCGACGCCACTGTCCAGACATCCGACGGCAGCGCAGGACAGCCCGACGACTATACGCAGGTTGACCAAACCGTCACCTTCAGCCGGAACGACTTCAGCCGAGTGACAGTCAACGGCCAACGCCGCTATCGCGCTGTGAATCAAGTGCAGGTGGCCATTCAGGACGACACAACCGACGAAGAAGAGGAGGACTTCACGGCAACCATCGAGTACGCGAATCCCGGCCCGCTTCACCTGCAGGGTGGACCGGCCGTTATGACCGTAAAGATCACCGATAACGACTTCGTGCCCGTGACCATCAGCTGGGGCCAGTCGTCCGTGAGCGTCGACGAGGGTGCGGGGACGGTAACCCTGCAGGCCCGGGCCACCACCACGTCGGACAAGATGCCGGAGAGCGGTTTCACCGTTGCCCTGTCCGCTACGACGGCCAGCGGCACCGCCACCGAGGGCTCGGACTATCGGGGGCTGCCCGAGAACTTCACCTTCCGCCAAGGCGACTTCACTGACGTGGGGGGCAGCTTCCAGGCAACCCAGGACATCAACGTCTCCATCATCGACGACACTGGCGACGAGCCGGACGAGAACTTCACTGTAACCCTGGACTACCACGGGGCCCTACAACCCCACTGGACGGGCGGCAGCGCCGAGGCGACAGTCGACATAGTCGACAACGACCACGTGCCCGTGACGCTGGGTTGGGAGGAGACGGCATTGACTGCGGAAGAGCCCACGAGCCCGGGCACAACCACGCCGGTGACCCTGAGCGCGATGGCGGTCACGGCAACGGACAAACGCCCCGAGGTTGGGTTCACCTTCGACTTCACCGTGAATACGGCCAACGGCAGCGCACGGCAGCCAGATGACTACCAGCAGCTGTCAGAAACGGAAACGTTTGACCGCAACGATTTCTCGCCCGATACGGTGGCCGGCCAGTCCCGCTGGATGGCATCACGAGCCTTCAACGTCAACGTCGTACACGACACCGTCGACGAGCCATTGGAGCGTTTCACAGTCAGGCTGGCTCTTGTCGGCCCCAGCCAGCCGCACCTGGCCCTCGGCGAGTCGACGGCGACCGTTACCACCACGGACGATATCGCGTCGCTGGCGGACTTGCGAACGACGGTGAACGCCAATACAAGCACCGTCGAGCCGGGCGAGCAACTGACCTACGATTGGTTGGTCAGCAACAGCGGGCCGGCGGCTACAACGAACACGATGCTCACCGGCACCCTGGACGCGGGCACATCATTCGTATCGGCTGAGGTGGCAAGTCCGGTGACGGGACAGTGCAGGCGGTCCGGCAGGACAGTAACGTGTACGTTCGGGACGCTGGAAGTCGGCCACACCTCAAATTGGGACATCGTCGCGGAGGTCACCGGCAACGCCTCGGCGGATATTCACTTTACCGCCACCGCGGGGGCGGACCAACTTGACCGCACACCGGCGGACAATGACGACTCGGTCACGACGGAGTTGGTTGCGGCGCCGCGGCGGATCGCGAATCTGCGGGCATTGGGAACAGATACACACATTGACCTGAGGTGGAGTTCACCAGGCGACAACGGCAACCCCATAACCCGGTACGAGCTGGAACGCAAGGAGGGCAGCCCCAATTACACTCTGGTTACTCCCGGGCCCGGCGTCGCGGCTACAACATACCTGGACAGCGATGTGGAGGCTGGAAAGACCTATACCTACCAGCTGCGCGCCTTCAACGCTGACGGCAACGGCGAATGGTCCAATGAGGCGACCGCAACCGCTAATAACTCACCGCCGCCACCTCCGCCGCCGCCCCCTCCGGAGAAGGAGGAGGAAGAAACAACTACAACCACGACGTCGACCGGCGGCGGTGGTGGTGGCAGTGGAGGCGGTGGAGGTGGTGTCGTCGGTCCACCGCGATTACCCGCGCTGGTTGGCCCGCAGTTCGTCACCCGCGTCTTCGCCCCGTTGCTGGAGAACGGGACCCTCGAGCGGGTCTGGAGGTTCAACAACGAGGACAAGTCGTGGACCTTCTACGACCCGAGGCCGATATTTGCCCAGTTCAACACCCTGCGGCTGGTCACCCCGCCGGTGATCCTGATAGTCAGGGTAACCAGGGACCAGGAATTTCGGGGCGAGCAGATCAGCGCGGGCTGGAACTTCATCAATGTCCGTTAGGCCGCGCGCCCGCATCTGTGATGACCACCAGCGGGTGCTGCAGCAGGTCTGCCGGCTGGCCAGATCTCCGGAGGATCAAGGCGGCGACGAAGGTGGCAGGCCTGGGCGACGGTTTCAGCGCTCACTCGCCCAGGGCCTCGGACGGAGTGATTTCACCGGGGGTCCAAAAGTCGACATTGCGGTTCGGACAACCGGTCTTCTGACTGCCGGGCGTAAACCCCGGAGCGGTGTTTTTTGCCGAAATTCCACAACGATCACTGGCGGGAATGCCGACACTCGCACCTGGTGGAGAAGTGGAGAAAAAGCATCGCTATTCCTACAGCCTGACAGGTGGCGTCGTGGGCGGCAATCGCCGAGTGTGTCGGACATGCGGGACAAGATGGCCCGAACGGCAACGACCGGCACAGACCCCGACCGCTTTCATGTGCCTATCTGCCGGGCCCGGACTCGTCCAGGAGACCGTTTCGCACGGCCCAGACCACCAGTTCCTGCTTGCTCCCGATCTTGAGCTTGTCCTGGATGCCGTAGACGCTGTTGCGGATGGTCACCGGCCGGTTGCCCCTGACCTCGGCGATCGCAGCGTAAGACAGTCCCTGCGCAAACAGCGTGAGTATCTCCCGCTCCCGCGCGGTCAGCCGGTTCAACTCGTCGGCTGGTTGCTGAGCCCCCGTGCGGAATCCGGCGAACACGCGCCTGATCACGTCGCCGGGTATGCGGTGCTCTCCCTCCGCCACGTGGCGGACGGTGCGCAGCAGCTTCTCCATGCCGGAGTACTTCTCGAGGTAGCCGGTTGCACCCGCGGCCACGGCCTCAATCACCGCGTCCCGCTCCGTTGCGGCCGTCACCATCAGCACCCTCGTCTCCGGGAGCACCTCCATGATCTCCCGGCAGGCGTCGATGCCGTTCTTGATCGGCATCATGACGTCCATGACGATCACATCGGGCCTGAGACTCTGAGCAACCCTCACCGCCTCCACACCGTCTCCGGCCTCGCCCACGACCTCGTAATCCCCGGCACGTTGGAGCGCCTCCCGCAGGCCGTCGCGCATCATCTCGTGGTCATCCACGAGCACCACCCTGATCCGTTCGTCCGGGATCTGACTGTCAGGCTCCAAGCTGCGGACCTCCTCCATTTGCGTCGTATGGAGCGTCGTATGGAACCAGGCAGGTTACGGTCGTGCCGCGTCCCGACTCGCCCGGGCCCACCTTGAGGCTGCCGCCCATTCGCTCGGCGTCCCTCCGCATGTTCCGGAACCCGTGGCCGCGGTCCGCGTAGTCGCCGGGGAGGCCGGTCCCGTCGTCGGATACGGACATGCGGAGCCCGTCGTCATCGAAGCTCAGCGCGATGGCGACCCTGTCGGCGCGCGAGTGTCTGAATGCGTTGGTCATGGCGTTGTGGGCTATCGAGAAGAGCAGCCCCCGCGTGACCGTGGAAAGCGGCGGCTCCCTGCCGGACTGCTCCACCCCGGTGGGGATCGACGTGATCGTGGTGAAAGTGGCAGCGTGGGAACTCAGCACCAGGCCGAACTCCATGCCCTCGAATATGGGTCCCGCGTCTATTGGATGTCTCAACTCCCACATGGTCGACTTGGACAGGGCATGGACCGCCTCCAGCCTGGCGATCATTTCGTCGCGGCCACCGTTGCCCCGGGCCTTCGCCAGTTCGATCGCGGTCTCGATGCCCAGGCCAATCAGGTAGGTGGACTGGGCGATGGTGTCATGAATGGACTGCGAGAGTTCGATCCGCTCCCTCTGGAGCTGCCCCTCCCGCTCCACTGCCTCTCTCCTTCTGGTCCGCTCGAACCGGGAGACCAGGTTGACCGCCCCCACGACCGCGTACAGGACGACGATCCTGGTGAACAGCACCTTCTCCTCCTTGATCCCGTAGTCGACGCCCGGCTCCAGCAGCAGGCTCATAGCGGCGTACACGACCGCAACCATGGTGGCCCAGGCGAAGCTGAGCCTGAAGGAGGTGAACACCACGGCGAACATGGCCAGGGCGGGGTAGTACAGCACGAAGAAGGTGTTCTGAAATCCGCTGGATGAGATGGTGATGCCCGCCGTGATCATCACCACGTCCATCACGCTGAGAGCAACGGCCCAGCGCCGCGTGACCGTCCGGTTCGACCGGATGCGGTGGTGGACGTGGCCGTTCAGGGCCAGCAGCCATACCGCAAACAGCATGGTAGGAATGTAAGCGGGATCCCCGAAGTTGGGCCGGTAGTTGAACTGCAGCAGCCAGGCTGTCAGGAGAAACCAGCGCACCCATACCGAAATCCTCAGGCTGTATCTCAGGTCGTCCGGGTCGGTCCGGTCCGGCTCCCGGCGGGGCCCGGCAACCCCACCTCGCGGCGCGGTCAGCAAATTCAAGCCTCGACTGATGCAGATAATGTACGCCCCCAGGCGGGGGCGGCGGCAAGGTTCTCGCACACCACACCGGAACTACACAATAGTACCCCCCCCCCCCCGCCATAGGCACCAGAACCTTACGGCCCCTCCTGCAGAGGGTTAACGTGGACCCGAGCGCGGCACTGAATCCGGCGCCGGGGAGGACGACCTTGTCAAAGTCCATTGCGCTGGGACTGCTGGGAGAGGGTGCGATGCTGGTCGCCATGCTGCTGGCGGGGTGTACCGGTGCGCCAAGGCCCACGAGATGGCCGGGGCAGTCCCCACTCCCTTTGTCCCAGCACAGCCCGGAGCCACGCCGGGGGCGGCGCCTTAACCGGAGCCCGCTGAGTTGGGGGACGTCGGCTTCCTGCAGCAATGCGAGCAGGGGACGGAGTTGGCGCTGACCTCTGGGATTTCGGCAACGCAAGCCAGTACCCGAGCCCAATGTTGCAGCATGGCTCTTAACCGCTGGCATTGCGCTGGCCAGCCCCTTGTTCTCACTCTCCTCCGCAGACGGAAGGGAAGGGACTGTATGCGCGCTGGGAAACTGGGGCTGCCTGGTCGGGCCAGGCCTCCGGCCGGGGAGTTCGTCTTCGTGAGCGTCGGTGGCCGCTGAACCTGGCGATGGGGATGATTGGAAGTTTCCGATGCGCTGGAGAACGATAATGAGAACTGCCATCCTGATTGTTTTGGCAATCTTCAGCCTAGCGGCCGTTGCCTGCTCCAGAGAGGCGCCGGCTCCCTCGGATACGCAAACAGCGTCCTCACCCACACCTGACGTTCCAGCGACGGTGGAGGCAGGTCTCCGCGGCACTCGCGAAGCAGCGACGGGGATTGACGCCACAGTGGAGGCGAAAGTCGCTGCGACCCCGACTATTGCCACCTCGACTCCAGGGCAAACAAACACGCCTGAAGCACCACCCCTACCTACGCTGGCACCCACTGCAGGCCAACCCACGTCTACGACGGCGCCCGGGGGTATCTTCGTATCCGTCAGCGCCGGAGTGAATCACACCTGCGGAGTAATGAGCGACGGTTCCGTCGCCTGCTGGGGCAACAATGACTACGGCGGCCAGGCCACGCCACCCACGGGCTCCTTCGTATCAGTCAGCGCCGGAGATAGCCACACCTGCGGAGTGAGGAGCAACGGCTCCGTCGACTGCTGGGGCAGAAATGACTTCGGTCAGGCCACGCCGCCCGCAGGTCTTTTCAACTCCGTCAGCGCTGGGGTGGCACACACCTGCGGGGTGAGGAGCAACGGCTCCGTCGCCTGCTGGGGTAGCAATTGGGCTGGCCAAGCCACGCCGCCCACGGGTTCCTTCGTCTCCGTCAGCGCCGGAGATAGCCACACCTGCGGGGTGAGGAGCGACGGCTCTGTCGCCTGTTGGGGCAACGATGGAGGCGGTCAGGCCACGCCGCCCGGGGGTTCCTTCGTCTCCGTCAGCGCCGGGAGGTACCACACCTGCGGGGTTATGAGCGACGGCTCCGTCACCTGCTGGGGCTGGGATGGGAACGGTGAGTCCACGCCGCCCGCGGGTTCCTTCGCCTCCGTCAGCGCCGGAGAGGACTACACCTGCGGGGCGATGAGCGGCGGCTCCGTCGCCTGCTGGGGAGACAATGAATCCGGCCAGGCCACGCCGCCCGCGGGTTCGTTCGCCTCCGTCAGTGCCTGGTATCGACACACCTGCGGGTTGAGGAGCGACGGCTCCGTCGCCTGCTGGGGCAGTGATGAATACGGCCAGGCTACGCCGCCCGAATAGCCATAGGAGAAGGCGTCAGGACCTTACTCCATTACTACGACGATAGAGACGTGCTCATCTTTCGCGCAGAACCTGGCACAGAATGTGCGTTTTCGCTGGACTATCAGACTGGTCAAAGGCTGGGTGACGCGGCGGGTACAGTTCGACAACGATGGAGGTGAGACTTGGCGACACAATTCACGGCAGCGGAGTGGAGGCGGATCAGGGAGAAGCTGGAGACGCCCCGGAGTGGTACGGCCTACGCCAAAGGGTTCATCACCGATGGAACACGGTGGAGCGCATGGAGGTGGCCAGCGACGTCACAATGCTCGGGGCCAGGCTTTCGGGGACGGAGACAGGAAGCATGACGGCGTTTCCTGAAGGTGGCTTCGAGCGGCTCGGCCTCCTGTAGGCCGCTGAAAGCCCTGGGCCGGCGATGCCACACCCGGCATTTCCCGGAGCGGAAGTTGCGCCCCATGACGCACCACACCAGACGGGTGCAGCCGGAGGCCCGCCTAGCGGGCCCAGGTTCAGCCGGCGGAGCCGATGCGGTACTTGCCTGTGCCGCACACGGTGCAGACAGCACGAAGGGCGGGCCGCCCGTTCTTCATTGTCACCTGTTCAACATTCCGTGAGCCGGTCTTGGCCCGGCACTTCAAGCAGTAGATTTCAACGGATTCGGGGGGCGTGGCCATAATCGAAGGCTCCTGTTCCGGAGGCTGACAGGATTATAGCCAAAGGAAACCCTCCCGCTGGATGCGGCTACAGGATCGGCCAGACCGCTATTCGCCGCCGAATATCCTCCACCGAGGTACCTCCATACTCGACACCATCCGCTCCGTAGCCGCCTTGACCAGATCCCCGTCCATGGACACCCACACCAGGGCCACCCGCGACGACACGTATCCGTTGCCGTGAATCCCGTGTCTCTGCCGGATACGAGCCAGCATCTCGCGGATGCGCTTGTACTTGGATCCGAAATTGTCCCGCTGGGTGTCGGCAAAGACCATGGTGAGACTGCTCTCCCGACCGGGATCCTGGGCTATCTGCACGAGCTCGGTACCCTTCAGGTGCCTGAGCCAGCCGCCGACAGGCTCCAGGTTCTTGCCCAGCCAAATCCCGGAGTCGGGGTCCAGGAGCAGGTGTGTGCGGCACTGGGTTGCAGCCGGGACCACCTCGTCTCTGTCCCAGATGTCCCCGGGGACCAGCCGGGCCCGCAGAAAGGAGGCGTAGCGGCCCGGGAAGTTACGTTGCACGCCTTCCTGGTGATCGAAGTACATGGGATGGACGGCCCACGGCTCGCCGGGAGCCAGGGCTAGCATAATCTCCCTCTTTACGATGTCGTAGTCATCGCCCAAATAGCGAGGATGCATGAGTTGATGTCACTCCGCGGGATTCTCAAGGTTCGCGTGGCATACGCTAAGGCGTGTGGATATTCAGTCCGACACATCAGGCGGGGCGGCAGAGGTCATTTGGGACCTAGAGGACGTCCTCATTGGCACCTGCTTCCGGTACCGGACGACCAGCTCATTGACCATTTGGCCGTTGTAAAAAGGTTTGACTTTAGTCCCAGGACTTCCGTCAGCCTTCTATGAAAACGCGGTCTGAGCCGCGCCGCCATCCCAACAGTACAAGACGGCTCCGCCCGGGAATCGCACCCGGGAACATCGATCTGGTCCCCGCTCAAGCCAGCCCGCGCACATCAGCACGCACGACAGCCTGAACCGGATTGGGTCTGCGTCTCCGCTTTCCCAGCCGGTGTTGCGCTGCAAGCGCCGGTCTCAGCTGTCCCGAGATCGCACTCCAATACGTCCACACGTGCTTCACACGCTTCCTTGCAGGTACGCGGAAGGCGACGCGAACGCCATTTGCCGACGGGACAGGCCCGAAGGCGCGGAATGCGCTCTGAGCAACCGAGTAAACGCCGGGCCAGCACCAAGGCCGCAGCCTGATGGACACTGAGCCCGTATCGTTCCATGAACTTCACCCGGCCGATCACCGAACTGAATGCCGGGTTGACCTGGTGTACCTCAACTCCCTCGCGGTAGCCGCGGGAGATGAAGTACGCCTTGACCTTGCCGTAGCTGAAAGACGACAGCATCCGGCTGTACTTACGGGACTGTCCCTCGAGAGCAGCCTTCTTCTGGCGAAAGTCCAGCTTCTCGATAACGACAGGTTTGCCCGCTTCCTTGCCGCAAGCCACGACGCTGGCAACTGCATCACCGACGAGAGCCTCTGCCTGATGAGCGCTCTTGCCGTAGGTGGCCAGCGGAACCCGCCAGGCGTTCAGGCAGTTGCCGCTGGCGTCGGTCTCAGCTACCGCCAGATGGTCGGCGTTGAGATCCACGCCGATGGTGCCAAGACGCTGGTCCGTAACCACCGGCACTCCCATCATGTTGGTGGTAACGAATACCCGCCAGCCCTTGGCGTCCCGCTTGAACCGGTAGCTGACGGCCTGGCCCAGATTTGTGGAACGCGCCGCCTTTTGGCCATGCTCGCGCCGGTAGGCGGAGTACTCGGCATTGCTCTGGAGGACGGCCAGCACCTGTTCATGGCCGTAGGCAAAACGGACACCCTGGATTGTCAGGTGCTTCCCATGCTGTCCCGCCAGACAATCGGGCATCCGCAGCCGCAGGGTCAGCGTCCCGTCATCGGCGACGGCAGCCACGCAGAGCTGGCAACCCGCCGTCTCATCCCTACTCCCCAACACGAAGAACTCGTCGCTGCGAGCGTCCCGCCAGTCCCTGAGCCATTCCTCGTGGCTGGCGTAGTCGTTGGCCTCGAGATTGTGTTGCTTCCGCCACAGCCGCTTGGAACCGAAGCACAGCCGCACCCGGCCCGCCGCAATGTCGGCTTCCAATGCAGCCCACCTGTGCCGCATGTTGGCCAACCGCCGTTTCTTCTGATGAACCTGACCCAGCCGACCATGTTCGGCGGCATCGGCGATCTGCTGCTCAGCCCGTGCAATCCGCCGTTGCAGGTCGCCCAGCCGCAGTTTCTGCTGCTCCCTGACCGATGCCACCTTCCCTTCCAGCGACACCCGCACCCCGTTGAACATCCGCGCCGGTATGCCGTAACGCCCCAGATACTCATTCTTGAGCGACGCTAACGACCGTCCCGCCGCCACCTCTGCGAACAGTTTGCGCTGCACCCGGACGTACAGGCCAGCGTAAGCTGACAGAGCCGAGTCCCCGGCCGCCCTTTCCACTCCTGCGTAACCGTGGATGCGCGTCTGATAAGTCGCCATCGGCGGCTTGCCTGAAACGCCCCTCTCAGCAAATGACCGGTTGTCTCCCTTGCGGATTGCCATAGATACATGGTACCAGAACTACAGTTCGCAATACATGAGGCTGCCAACGGCAATTGAGTCTGCGGAGCGACTTCGCCCTACCTCACTATCAACAACTAATACACACTGTCACCTACTCAACTGTCAGCAGTTGCCAACCCTCGGACCACCAGCGCGGACCGGCACCCAGGGCCGCGCCAGCACCCTTTCCCCAATACGCACCCACAGGCTACAATTCAGCCAGAAGGAGTTGATCATGGGCAGACTCACAGTCACCATAGCAGTCGGCGACCAGCAGGGCAGCCGCTTCGAAAACATCGAAGTAACCGTAGACACCGGCTCCACCTTCACCGCCGTGCCCCGCAGCATCCTGCAGGAGCTCGGCATACCCGTCGCCCGCACCGCCAACTCTCGCCTGGCCGACGGTACCACCGTCCCCGTAGACATAGGCTGGGCCATGATAACCATCGAGGACATCACCTTTCCCACTCAGGTCATATTCGCGCAGGAAGGCCACCCCAACCTCCTCGGAGTCGTTACTCTGGAGCAGGCCCTCCTGGCCGTAGACCCCGTCAACCAGAAACTCATACCAGTGGACGCCGACCGCCTCCTGAACCCGACAGCCGAAGCGTAAGAACACAATGACCCACCCGCAACTAGCCGTCATCTACCTGACCTTAGCTGCGGCCGCCCCTGCCGTCTCGAAAGGGGCGAGGACAGCGGCAAGGACGGTCCCGTAGGGATCGTCTTGTATGTAATTCCCACATTCAGTCCGACACATCAGGCGGGGCGGCAGAAGGTCATTTCCAACCCAGAGGGCGGCCTCATTTTGGCACCTGCTTCCGGTACCGGACGACCAACTCGTTGACCATCTCCCCCATGGTCATATCCTCGACAGCAGCACGGTGCTTGAGGTAGCCCCACAACCGCCGGTCGATTCCTTTCACCGTAGTCGTGACCAACTCACCGCTCCCGAGGGAAGGGCCGCCAAGAGACTCGTCGGACTGCTCCACCGCAGTCCTGTACAGCTCGATGGCGTCGTTGACGATGTCGCCCGCGGTAATTCTATTCAGCCGGGCGTAGGCCCGGGCCCACGTCAAAAGCTCGAAATCGAGCCCCCTGATGGTCATCTTTCCGTGTGTGTTGCGTGGCCGAACGGGCTCCCGCAGCCGCACACCGGTGGACTCCACCTCTAGTCGGTACCGCGCAATCAGGTCATTCAGGATTTCGCCCAATGTCTTGCGTTCGAGGGCGGCTCGGCCCTTGAGCCAGCTCCACAATTCCGTATGGATTCCTTTGATAGCAAGGACTCTGTCTCGGCTGGGTCTGGGATCCAAAGCGTGCCTCACCGGTGCTAAGAGTCGCAGTTTCTACGACGTATGATATCTTCGACGTATGATAAATTAAGAAGGGTGCCGATGTGGCGCCCGCTATCAAAAACCTGACCTAATCTATGCCAGCGGCAGCAGGCAGGCTTATTGACGCTTCACTGGCCACTGCCGGCATAGCCGGACTTACACGGCCTCCACGTCCTGACACCGAGAAGCTCAAACCCGGCCACTTTTCCAAGTTCATCGCAGCATGTAAGCGGCGGAGGTAAATTGTCCCGTGCGGGCGGGTAATCTCTGACAAACGGCGGTTGCAAATTGGACCGTCCGCCGCCATCCATAAGGGTTGTATCCGACCCCTTGGATGGTGTGACGGATGTACAAGGTGGAAGTATATCTGCGGGTTCGCCGGGCAGTGATGGTGGAGGGCAAGAGCATTCGGGAGGTCTCCAGAGAGTTCGGTCTGGACCGGGACACGGTGCGCAAGATGCTGACCTACTCCGTTCCTCCGGGCTACCGGCGACAGACTCCGCCAAAGAGGCCCAAGCTGGAGCTCTTCACCGGCGTCATCGACCGGATCCTGGAGGATGACCTCGCGCGCCCCAGGAAGCAGCGCCACACGGCCAAGCGCATCTTCGAGCGTCTCAGGGACGAGTACGGCTACGACGGCGGATACACCACAGTCAAGGACTACGTCAGAGAGAATCGCCGTCAGACCAGGGAGATGTTTGTCCCGTTGTCCCATGCGCCGGGACACGCGCAGTGCGACTTTGGCGAGGCCCTGGTGGTCATCGGCGGCGTGGAGCGTAAGGCTCACTGCTTCGTCATCGACCTGCCCCACAGCGACGGCTGCTTCGTGAAGGCCTACCCGGCTGAGACCACCGAGGCCTTCCTGGACGGGCACGTATCAGCGTTTGCCTTTCTGGGTGGAGTGCCCCAGAGCATCCTCTACGACAATACCAGGCTGGCGGTGGCGAAGATACTGGGGGACGGCCGGCGCCAGCGCACCCGCGCCTTCACCGAGCTGCAGTCTCACTACCTGTTCGAGGACCGGTTCGGGCGCCCCGGCAAGGGCAATGACAAAGGCAAGGTAGAGGGCCTGGTGGGGTACGTGCGCCGAAACTTTCTGGTGCCGGTGCCGTCCTTCGAAAGCTTCGATGCACTCAATGCCTACCTGGAACAACGATGCCTGGAGCGAATGGACCGCAAGCTCAGGGGACACACGGAGACCATCGGTCAGCGGATGGAGCGGGACTTGGACGCCCTGTTGCCCCTGCCTCCGGTGGCCTACGACGCGTGCGACAAGCAGGCAGGCCGGGTGAGTTCCCTGTCGCTGGTAAGGTACCGGACCAACGACTACTCGGTGCCGGTGGCCTACGGATATCGGGACGTCCTAGTACGGGGCTACGTCGACACAGTGGTGATCAGCTGCGGAACCGAGGTCATTGCCAGGCATCCCAGATCATACGAACGCGACGACTTCGTCTATGACCCCATCCACTACCTGCCGCTGTTGGAGCGTAAGCCGGGAGCTCTGGACCAGGCCGCACCCCTGCGGGGATGGGAGCTCCCCGATGAGTTCGGGACGCTGCGGCGTCTGCTGGAGTCCCGCATGGGACGGCGGGGCAAGCGGGAGTACGTGCAGGTGCTGAGGCTGCTGGAGACCTTCTCCCAGCAGGAGGTGCACGCAGCGGTGAAAGATGCCATCCACCTGGGAGCCATCAGCTTTGACGCCGTGAAACACCTGATGCTGTGCCGGCTGGAGGGACGGCCGCCCAGGCTGGATCTGGAGCTCTATCCCTACCTGCCCCGGGTCAGGGTCAGCACCACCTCCACACAAGACTACATGACTCTCCTCACAGGGAGGAGGGCGGCATGAACGACCGGTCGACGCTGCTATTGGAACACCATCTCAAAGAGCTGAAGCTGCCCAGCTTCCTGAGAGAGTACGGGAAGATGGCTGCCCTGTGCGCCGCCGAGAATGTGGATCATCCCCAGTACCTGCTCAGGCTCGCGGAACTGGAGCTCATCGACCGCCACCAGCGCATGGTGGAGCGGCGGATCCGGGCCGCCCGATTCCCCGCAGTGAAGAGCCTGGACACCCTCGACTTCCCGGCCATCCCGTCGCTGAACAAGGCCCTGGTGATGGAACTGGCACGCTGTGAATACATCCAGCGCCGGGAGAACGTCATCGCCATCGGCAACAGCGGCACCGGCAAGACCCACGTGGCCCTGGGACTCGGGCTGGCCGCCTGCCAGCGCGGGATGTCTGTGGGTTTCACCACCGCCGCCGGTCTGGTGCATGAGATGATGGAGGCCAGGGACGAAAGGCGCCTGTTGAACTTGCAGAAACAACTGGCCCGGCTCAACCTGCTGATCATCGACGAGCTGGGCTTCGTCCCCCTGTCCAGAACCGGCGCGGAACTGCTCTTCGAGGTCTTCAGCCAGCGCTACGAGCGGGGCTCCGTCATGGTGACCACCAACCTCCCCTTCGATGAATGGACCGAGGTCTTCGGCTCGGAACGGCTCACCGGAGCGCTGCTGGACCGGCTCACCCACCACGTCCACATCCTGGAGATGAACGGCGAGAGCTACCGGCTCAAGCGCAGCCGGGAATCCGTCGCGTCTCAAGCTCCAGACGATCGCGAGGAAGAATAGGGCGCACCGACAACGCTGTCTCCTCTTGCTCCTTCAATGTCTCCACCCTGACCGATTTACTGCCGTCAGTCATCACTTCAGTGGTACACGATCACGCCGCCCCAGTGGCCCACTTTCTCAGCGCCATTGACAAAGGGTATGCCCACGCTGGCGTTGGCTATCACCTCTTCACTACCGGGAAGCTTCAGGTCAGCTCGCACATAGTACAGACCTGGCTCCAGCCTGATGTCCCTTGCAGCGGAGTTTATCGTGCCCGGTATAAGGTCAAGGCTCATCTGCCGGTTCCGGTCTGGGGTGTGTAGGCGTATTCTTTCCGATGCCCCTACCTTGACGTTCGGGGTGTCCCCTAGAAGTCTGGCCGGAAAGCCATTGGCCGGGTTTTGCGCTACGCGAAGCAGACGTATTCAAGTCTTATATGGCATGGTAGTGCATGTAATACGTTGCAACACCCACTGTTTCATCGATAATCGACGTTAAGAAAACGCCGACTTGGGGAGAATCGGGTTTCCGGCCAGGCTTCTAGTGGCGTTCCTTCGATGTTAACCTTCCGTCCGTTGCAGAACAGCAGGTCTTCCAGGCTGGCATCAAGCAGGAGTTCCGCGTCCTCCGCGGTCCGGTTTTTCACCGTGACCTGTACTCCTATCTCGTCCCCGGACCTGTATCTCCTTATGGTGGGGTCCGACAGGTTCCTGGCCGAGATGGAGACCGTGTACGGGTATGAATTAGGGGTATTCGGAGGTTCCACACCCAGATAGATCCGGCGCATTGAGGAAGCGACCCTTCTCCCGTTGTGAACCACTACCGCCCTGAGTTGGTACACGTCTGGCTCAGGGCAGAAAAGCTGACCAGCGCCTGCCCTTCCGCGGATGATTTTGTAGTCTCCGAACCGGGCGCTTTCCGACGAGTTGACCATTTCCAAGTCCGTGGAATGCAAACGGGCCGGATTCCGGTCTCCTTCCCGGGTTAGTTCCAACTCCACTCTTACCCACCGGCTGTCTGGGGCGGGCATAGCGTCTACTGTCCCTGTGATGTCTCCCAGAGTGTCGCCCCAGTTGACCTTGGCGGTCTTTGGGTCCGGAAAGGTGACGTCCAGTTGGCACTTCCATTCAGTTACCGGGGCCGTGGTGGTATTGGCCCCCCGGTTGTTTGCCCTGGTCTTCTGGCTACCCTTGGTCGCGAAGGTAGCCAGGAAGTTCTCGGCGTGCTGCTGGTCTGCTCCCGTGGCCTCGTGGGTCCTTGCAGCCTTCTTCCATCCCTTGGTCAGGGAGAATTCTTCAACGGCATTCTGTATGGCCTGTCTCACTTGACTGATTGGGGAGTACCGTCCGTCGAAACTTTCATGCTGTGGCCTTTCTGATTCTTTCAGCCGGAGTTCCAGTTTTCTGTCGAACTCGGCAAATCTGTTTAACGTCAACTACTTTTGCCGGTCCTGTTGCCTCATTGAGAAATGTTACCGAGACTTTAGCACCTGGGGGCCACTCCAACCAGCGCTAATTCCGGCATTGCAGGGGGTTCCGCCATGGGCTCACCGGCAGCGGCGTAGACCAGCGTTTTGGCCATGATGCCGCGCCACTGCTGCACTCTGCGTTGCAGCGTCCGCAGGTGAGCCCGGCTGAAACGATCCGGTTCAGCCTCTTGCAGTCGGCCCAGCAATACCACGGCACTGGCGTCCGGGTCTTCCTGCAACCAGGACAGCACGTCGCACCACACTCCTTCGAAGGGGTCTGGCCGAGTTCGCCAGGTGCGGGGCGGTTGCACCCGCCGCTCCCGTGAGGTACGGGCTGCGTCCTGCCGCCACAAGTCGGGTAACTTGGCCAGGAACTGTTCCAGGCTCTCGCCGCTGGGAGTGGGCCGGATTTCGGGGAACGTAACCGCGGCCAGGGCCGACTGCGCTTCCCTGATGGCGTGCAGCAGCGCCACCGGATCCAACTTGACCCGATACTGACTCAGCGCTGCCTTCACCTCCACGCTGACCGCGTCGTGCTGCATCAGCCGGTCGCAGGGCGTGGCTGGCGGGCTGTACCGCTTGACGACCCTGGAGCCGTGCCGAGTTTTCTCCACCAACTTGAACGAAGGCTGGAAGTAGTTCACGTACTGTCGCACCGCCCCGTACAGGTGGGCCATGGTCTGTCCGGCAACTTGGCCCGAATAGCGGTCATGACCGACGTAGTGGCGCACCACCGCGCCGTTCTTCTGCTCAATCCAGGCCTGGTCGTTCTTGCGGTACGGCCGGGAACGGGTGAACTCGATGCCCCGCTCGGCGCAGTACTGGGTGAGAGTTTCGTTGATGAATACGCTGTCGTTGTCCGAGTCGATGCCTTTGACGGGGAAGGGCAACTGTCGCCCGATGGCCTCCAGTCCTGCCACCACCAGGGACTGCTCCCGAGCCAGCAGCGGCACCGCTTCAGTCCAGCCGGTGCAGATGTCGGTGGCCACCAGGCTGTGGATCATGGAACCCCACAAGGAGCCACCGTGGTGGACCACCAGGTCAATCTCCAGGAATCCCGGTGGCGGCGCATGCCAATCTGCGAAGGTCCGTACCGGAATATTGCGGCCCGGCGACTGATTCCTCCGGCGTCTGAGCCGCCGGCTCGCCGGTGTCCTGATGGGCTGGAGCAACCGGTCCAAGGTGGCGGCGCTGGCCGCCAGCAGCCGTTGGCGCACGCGAGGGTCCAGACCCAGGTGGCCGTGGCGCTCCATGGACTCTACCAGGTGGGGCAATGCCGCCTTCAGCCGCTTGCCGCAGATCCGGTCAGCCGCTTCCCAGACCACGATCACCGCCTGGCGGACCGCCTCGTCGTAGATCCGTCGGTCCTTTTTTACCGCCGGCTGCTGCTCTCCGTCGTCGCTGGACTGCCCCAGCAACCTGATGCCATGCTTGCGGTGATGACCGGTAACCGCGATGAACTCGTCCAGAATCCGGCTTTTCTCCCGCTTCGATGAAGCTCGGTAACGGTCTCGGATCGTCGCCAGCAATTCCTGTTTTGCCATCTTGCTGATGCCTCCTCCCACGCGATTGCCTCCCCGAGTTTGGGTAACATTTTATTTGAGGCAACCACTTGCGTTGGGTAACGGTTTTGTTGAGGCAATGCGCGGTTGGCGTCGATTATTCTTGCCGGTTCACCTCCTTATCCTGCCCCCGCTGCTGGGCCACTCCGGTCCGGTAGCAGGGGACGTTGAATTCCAGGATGACCGAGTGATGGACCACCCGGTCGATGGCGGCCGCGGTGGCCATGGGGTTGGCGAAGATGTGCTCCCACTGGGAGAAGACCAGGTTGGAGGTGATGCCCAGGGATCGGCGCTCGTAGCGTTCTGCGATGAGGGTGAAGAGCAGCTCCGACTCCTCGGCCCCCTGGGGCAGGTAGCCCAGGTCGTCCAGCAGCAGGAAGTCGTAGCTGTCGAGCTTGCGTAGTTGTCGCGGCAGGGCCAGGTCCCGCTTGGCTGCCAGCAGATCCTGCACCAGCCGGTAGGCCGGGGCGAAGAGCACCGAGCGGCCCGACTCCACCAGCCGGTGGCCCAAGGCGCACAGGGCGTGTGTTTTCCCGGTGCCGGGAAGACCGAAGGCCAGGACGTTGACGCCGCGGTCGACGAAGCTGCCGTCGGCCAGTTCCCCCAGTTGCTGTCTGAGAGACAGAGGCACCCGGTCGTGCTCGAAGGTTTCCCAGGTCTTGCCCGCCGGCAGCTTGGACGCGGTGCGCAGCCTGCTGATGCGCCGCTGCCTGCGGTCCTCGGCCTCCTGCTCCAGTACTTCCAGGAGAGTCTCCAGGGCGTCGCCGTGGCCGGCTGCAGTGAAGCGGGACACCGACTGCGCACCCATGGTGGGCAGCCGGAACTGGTGGCACAGCTCCCCGATCCGCTCCTGTATGGCCACTGTGTCCGTCATCAGGGTGTCCAGCATCAGGCCACCTCCGCCAGCAGGGAGTCGTAGACCCTCAGGTCCGGCGTCCCGGGCAGGCTGAGTGCCGGCGCCTGCAGCGGCGCGGGACTGGCCAGCTCCCTGACTGCGGCGTAGTCGAAGGGTCCGCCCGCCTCCAAGAGCAGGGCCAGGGCGCTGTCCACCGTGGTCTCCATGGTCGTCGCCGCCAGGTGCAGGATGCGCACGTACTCCACGTCGGCCCGCTCCCCACGCCATTCCCGGAGCGCATCGTAGGCCAGGCGAAAGGTCATGGTGGGAAACATCTGCTCCCGGAACCGGTAGCGGGCGAAGGCCCCGGGCTTGCGCACCAGAGAGCCGATGACGTGGCGGTAGTCAACCCGGGCCTCTTTCTCGCCCCGCACCCGCTCCATTCGATCCACGAAGGTGCCCTTGTAGTACACTTCCAAGTGTTCGGCGTACAGCCGGATCTGCACCTCCTTCCCGATGAGCCGGGAGGGCACGGTGTAGGTCCGTCCGGCTGCCTGGATGCTGCTCCACTTGCGCACCCGGGCCCGGTGGTTGACGTACTCCGGCACCGGGGCTGGGGCAGGGGACGCAGATGTGGGCGCTCTTCCTCCAGCTTCCCCATCACCAGCCGGTTGCGCCGGTCCACCACCTTGCGGACGAAGCCGGCGTACTCCTCAAGGGAGTTGAAGTCACGGCTGCCCCGCAGCATGAGGGCTTGGTCGATGGCGTCCTTGAGCCGGTAGTGGGCCTGCTCGGCAACGCCGTTCTCATGGGACTCTCCTGCATTTATCAGGGTGGACTCGAGCCCATAGTGGTCCAGAAGCTCGGCGTAGCTGCCGTTCAGGGCCCTGCCGCGGCTGCGCCTCATCTCGTGGGTGGCGGCCGAGGTGTTGTCCGAGCGGATCACCCGAGGCGCACCGCCCAGCTCCCACAGGGCGTTCTGTAGCCCCTGCTTCAGGGCCAGGAAGGTCTCCCCCGTAGCCACCTCGGCATAGCGCCACCCTGAATGGCTCAGCACCAACTGGAACAGCCGGTGGCGATAGGCCCGACCGCCAA
This sequence comes from Dehalococcoidia bacterium, assembly GCA_965261355.1. Classification (GTDB taxonomy): domain Bacteria; phylum Chloroflexota; class Dehalococcoidia; order Lucifugimonadales; family UBA3495; genus VXOI01. The sequence continues at coordinate 388,630 of CBDHDK010000002.1, forward strand.
CGGTCACTCCCAGGGAGTTGCAGTGGGTGAAGTCGATCTGGGCCTCGCGGCCCGGGGGATGCTCCTGGGGGAAGTAGACCTCTTGGTCCGGGCCGTTGAGCGCTCGCCAGTCTTGTAATCGTCGTTGCAGGGTGCGCAGCTGCGAGGCGCTGAACCGGCCGGGATGCCGCTCCTCCAGCCACTCGATAATTGTCGTTGCCCTGAGCCTGCCGGCGGCCTCGCCCAGGAGCAGGGGCAGGATTTCCTTCTCCCAGACTCCGTCGAAGGGATCGGGACGGGTGCGCCACTGGCGCTCAGTCTTGGTCTCCGACGGCAACGGGCCGCACTGCCACTTGCCGGCCGAGCGCTCGCTCATCCCCGCCATTGCCGCCGCCGTCTGTTGCGTCTTTCCTTCCATTCGTCTCTGCCTCAGTGTTGCGACTTGCTGATCTGTAACCAATCCGGCACCTCCTGTACCGGATGATTACTCTTGGGGACCGGCAAAAATAGTCGTCGCCAACCGGCAAGACTAATTGTCGTTGATCACAAATCCTCTGAAACCGGCCCGGTGTTCCGGTGGCACATGGTCCCGAATATCCTGAGTCTCGATTCATTGCTGGTTCCGGAGAAGTTGGACCCCTTGGAACTGCGGGGTGTATCCCTGGATCTCGTCCCCTTCAAGTTCGGGGTCATGAAAAAGGACTATTCGCTTGATTTTAAGTCCGTCGCCCACGGGTATATCTTCTTTCACCGCATATCTTGGGTCGATTTTCTCCCATGGGATTTCCTCCCAGCAGGAGGGGACCTGGATGAATGTCTCATTTTCTTCTTGGTCAACTACGGCGATTTTCAAGTCACCGACCTGAATCGCTCTCCACCAACATCTCTGAAGCCACCTCTGTAACTCGCCGTTGTGGATGGCGTCGATGACGCTCTGCTTCAGGAAGGGAACTATGACCCGGGTTCCCGGCATGTCCAGCGGCTCCAAGCCCAGTGAGACGATGAGGTCGGTGTCCACTTCGTAATCGCCTCGGACTGCGGCCCGGGCTTCGTCGTTGTACAGGGGCGGGGACTGTATCCTGTCGCTGGGATTGGCGTACCTCACGCCGAATCTGTATTCCCCGTTTTCCAGGAGAGAGTCGTAGAGCATCAGGCATCTTTCGCGGCCGTCTCCCAACCAGGCTTCCGGGTCTGAGTGGTACAGCAGAGCAGATTTCCCCTGTCCTCTGGATCCACCCTCTCCCCCGGTCTTTTCGGTGAAGCCCTGTCCCTCGAAGGCAGCCCAGTTCTCTCCATCTTTAAGCTGGTGTCCTCTGGCTTCTAACTCATTCTGGGTCAGCACCGGCCCTTTGAGGCCTCCGGTCCCGCTGTCGGTCACCGCAAGGAGGAAGTACTCTCGTCCGTCCTCTGACGTTCTGCGTTCGAGCCTGTATTCCACCCTGACCAGTTTCTCTCTTGTCTCGTCCTTGGAGTTCTGGACCGGCTCCTGGGCGAGCGCCCTCAGGGCGCCCATGTTGTACCCCTCTATGATGCTTGCCACTTGGGTGACCATATTGGTCGGGGTTGCGACGTACTGAGTGCTCAAGGGGTGATCCTCCCACGACACTTGTCGGGACTACCTGCGTCTCCTGCTCTTCTTCCTTTCTCCCACGTTTTGTGCCTTGGGGTAGTCCTGTCTCAGTCCGTAGAAACCTTTTCGGACCGGGCGGACGAACCTGTCGTCGTTTACCAGCCGGGCCACCAGGTTCTGGGCTGCGTTTTCTTTTGGCAGTTCACCACCGCGGGCATTCACCTCAGCGGCTAGGTCCTTGTAATACATGGTCTCCCCTCCCCTTTCGGAGAGAATTTCGAAGGCAATGTCAGCTACGGGAGTTCCAGGAGGTGACTTCCTCTCGTCCTCTGTCGAGTCATACCCGTTGTTGGGGGACATGAGGCCGTAGACATGGGCGAGACGTAGATCAATCTGGCGAAGTCGCTCCTCTCCCTTGGCGACCTGCTCTTTCAGAAGTCCCTTTTCCCCTTCTAGTGCTGCTCTTTCTGCCTGTAGGGCTTGTTCCAGGATTCCTGAATCCTGCATGATCTTTTCACCTGCCAGCCTTATGGCAAATGATTATAAAAGCTTATTATGTGTGTGGCAAGATATATTATGTACTGGACGCCGATGAAACGGCGATTAACAAGGAACGATGCTTTGCGTTTATTTCTGGATGTCGGTTTTGTTTCTGTACGATAAAGACCCGGCAAGTGCCGGGCCTTCCACAGATCATTGTCGCTCTTCACCGCTCCCCGTGGTCTCTGATGTGCTCGACAGCAGGGCTTGGTGGGTTTGCTTGCCCTTCTTAGGGCCATTTCGGGCCGCTGGAAGTGCGTTTTTTGTTGTGTGCGTTTTCTGGGTTGAATTCGTAGTATGCACCTGCTTTTGATTTATACCAATCTATGTGTGACCGAAACTGGGAAGAATGGACATCGGGTCTCTTTTTTCAGTCACTCAGGACTTCACGCCAATTTGACGAAGTGAATTTTACTGGTTTATCTTCAAATTAACGGGGACCTATGGAGGTAACCTTCATGGCCTGGTAGACCAAGGGACCGTTGTTCGAGCTTTGAGTAGCCCCGGACCTGGTGGGTGCCCTTCGGCTTTTGTCGGAGGTGCTGTTTCCAGGCCCGGGGCTTAGTTTTTTCAAGGAAGATTTGGAGGCATATATGACGAAGGATTTCTCGTTTGAATCGGTGGCTCACTATGCCATTTTCAATGGGCACCCGAATACAAAAATGGTAAAATCTGAACAGTTGTTCGCTATGGTCCGAGCATAAAGAAAGGGCCGTTGGAGTTGACACCTCTAACGGCCCGGAACAGGACCACCCGAACTAGAGAGGAACAAGGTGGTTCCCGATATCTTATCAAGCGGTGAACTGTCACCGCAACATAGCCGTGGCCTTCTGGCCCTGCTCAGCAGTATTGATGAGGCCACGGCAGTGTCCCTTCTGGGGTCCTCTGAAGGGTCTACTCCCCGTCTGCCCAGCCCGTTCACCGGGCGTCTGCTGGGTATGCACTACGACCCTGTCGATGTGCTGAAACTTGTAAACGAGATTTGGCCCTCGCGCGTCCGTGGGCATCGCGGTCGTGGCAGGAAGCCGAAGGACCCGTTGCCAATCGTCTGCTACCTCCTGCCCTTTTGTGACCCTGAATACGGGAATGTTTTTGACTTGGCCGAGCCTCGCCGCCGTCTTGAGGCTGACGAGGACTACCGGCGCGAGTGTGGCTATGTGAATGACATTCCCAGTCGCAGCGTTTTCTGGAAAATTTCCGCCCAGATGGCCAACAACTGGGGTCGCTTTCAGGCTTGTCTTCTCTCTCTGGAGGAGATGGAGGTTCTCTCGGCTCGGTTTTCCAACGGCCTTGTCAGGAGCGACGGTCTCACTCCGCTCTTGGATTTCTTGTCGGAGGTGGGGTGGCACGAAGGCCTCCCTCCCCTCTACCAGGACAGTGGCAAGGTCTGGAAGGCTTCGCGAGTTGTTGGAAAGCCTCGCGGGAGGACGAGGCTTCCTCGTGGTGTTCCGAGTGACGAGGGTGTTCAGATTCCTTCTGGTGATGACTGTGGGAGTTCTCAGTCTTCTATAAAGAGATATACCCGAGATTGGCCCGCCTACAACCGTGCTCAGTCGCATGAGCCGGAGGAGGTCAAGGCGCTTTGGGGTGGTTTCTCGGACCTGATCAACGACATGGATGCCCGGATTCGGGGGCCTCGAAAGGTAGGTAGGCTGGCCCTCCCTCTGGGCCATGTTGTCTTCGCTGTGGTTCTGAAAGAATATCATCGTTGCCCTACTCGACCGATTGAGTCGTATCTGCGAGAGGCTGTTGAGCTTGGGTACCTTCGCAATGTGCCGATGGATCCTTCGCTTGAGACACATGGCTCTGGCTGTGCCGCCGATTCGGGGTTCGTCCGGATACCTTCCTACAACGGCGTTGGGTATTTCGAGCGGTCAGAGTGGCTGACTCCGCTTCTGCTTGAGCTTGTAACCCTAACGGCACGACCTCTTCGTTCTCTGGAGAGTGAGTTTGCCGTTGACGGGACGGGGTGGAGTACTCGGTGGTACGACCGGTGGCTTGACCACCGCTTGGCGGATGAGTCTGAGCGAAATCAGTGGGTGAAGTTGCATCTTGTGGTCGGCTGCAATACCAACGTGGTTGCTCGTGCTGCCATATCACCAGGTTCGCATCATGACAGTCCTTATTTTCGACCCTTGGTGATTGAAACTGCCAAGCACTTCGATGTGGAAATTGTGGTTGCCGATATGGGTTACTCCAGTCATTCCAACTTTGCGTTGGGGAGTCAGTTGGGGTTTGATGTCAAAATTCCCTTCAAGGACAACACCCGTCCGCCCACGGGTGATGGTTCGGAATGGGACCGGAACTTGCAGGATTTCAATGCGAACTATGAGGCCTTCATGGGGGCATATCACGTTCGCAGCAATGTCGAGTCCGCCAATGGGGCGGTTAAAGGGACTCGGTCTGGCAAGATCCGTACCAAGAAATTCGGCGCCCAGGTAAACGAGTCTCTTGCTCTGTTGGTTGCCTACAACCTGAAGGTACTTGCCCGAGAGGTGAGGATGAAAAACTTGGATTTGGACTTGCGAATGGATAGTTCGGTTCTGGAGGATTGCGTCCGGCAGGCGGTTGAAATGAGAAGTCCTCATCTCTTCGCCCGGGCTGCGTGAGCGTCTTGGCGACGCTTGAATTTTTGTGCAGGGAAATTTTTAATTCGTTCTTAATTTGAATTTTTGAGCAAAGCCCTGCCAGGCGGCTATGCACGAAAAATCAAAATCAAGGCTTACAAAAATTCTCCTGCACGAAAAATAGGAGACGATTCCTGATCGCTCAAGCCACCAGATTGAGATGCTTCCACGAGATGCACTGGACAAACACCGAACGAATCCACCTCGGCAAATGCCGATGCCATTACAATAAAAACGCTACACCCGTGTATTGGAAACCCGGAGAAATTGAAAAGCATGGACGCCAGACTGCTAGAGAAATGCAAGTTAAGAGTGAAAGACGACTTCGTGACAGACAAAGATATGACAGCAGCCATATCCGAGAGATTCGAGGAAGTCGTTCAGGAACTGATAGAAAGCGCCGGGATGCAATATGAAGTGCATCCAAAATTAAACGGCAAGGAGCCAGACGGCGCAATATACCACGACTCCGGAACCACTTACGTCGAAGCCGTTTGCGCCCAAGGTCCTGACCAACTCAGAGAAAAGAAGGGCGAAGTAGACCTATGCCTACTGGCGTCGCCAAATCTCATTGAGGCAAGTCTCCATGCCACCATCCAATACGAAACGACCGAAAGAGACGAGTGGGACATCGAACGAACCTGCTCCGCGAAGGAACTAACCGATCCACTGTCCAGAGCAGACGCAGAGTCAATGATCGACCAAGTAACGATCCTAACCCAGGCGGAAACCGACCAATCTGGCGGCTGGAAGGGCGAAATAGAAATCAAGGGTCGCAGGCTTATAGCCTACATAGATCCACACACCCACGAATACAAGTCACAACATATAGGACACTGCAAATGCGCGGTCTTCTTCGCAAAGGGAACAAGCAGTAGCGGACACGTCAGCGAACAACACATTTCTGACCGGGAACGGATACTCAGGAAAATAAAGAAATACACCCCCCAGACCCTAAACGGACACCCCCTGATCGTTGCACTATGCAGCAACAACTCCTGGGGCCACGACATGGCCGCTGAAATCGCCTACGGAACAACATACTCCTCAATCAACTTGGCAGAAAACCCAGTTACAGGAGAAACTGAAACCGTTGGTGTCAAACAAATACTGATGCCCGACGGCATCTGGTGCGATGAGAAAGGCAACCACAAACGGCACTTGGCAGCCATCTGGATATTCGACTCCTGGGACACGGCCAACAACTTGCCGCTACTGGCCATCAACCCGTTTCTGAAAGACGAAGAAGCCTACAAAGCGATCCCGAAACGTATCCGAGACGTGAGCGTAGTATGCTGGCCAAAACCTGACGGCAAACTGTTCACCTGATCTATCACCAACAACCACACCAGAATTGCCAACGGACCCATCAATAAAGAATGAAGAAATAGGCAGGTCCCATAGAAGGCCCGAGGCCCGGACGGGTAACCAAGGCAATAAAAAACAAATCTGCACGGAAAATCGGCAATTAAAGATATTTCCCGTGCAAAGCCCTGCCAGGCGGCTAATGGGGTGCGATCCTGAAATTAAGAAGACGTTTTCTGCACTTTTACCGAAGGCAGTGGCCGCCGCACCGACGCCGGGCTGACCCCCGCCTTCAGCGCCGCCATTACCCCCGCGGCCTCCCAGTAGTTGGCCACGCGGTGGAACTGCCCCTGCCGCCACGGCAGCGTCGACAGGTCGTTGCGCATCAGGTTGGCGTTCTCCGCCACCTCGATGACCGCGATGCCCTGCTCCAGCGCCGCCAGCGTCGGCAGTCCCAGGCACCCCTGCGGCAGCACCAGGCAAGACACGTCCCGAGCCGTCAGCACGTGCGGCTCCCGCATCGCCTCCCGGTCGGTGACGATGCGCGGGCTCCGCTGCAGCCCCTTCAGCACCGACTGCAGGAATGTCATCGACACCGCCTCGGCGGCCATCCGCGGGTCCACCACCCCCACGTCCAGGTCCAGCACCTCCTGCGACTCCAGCATCGGCGAGTGGGCCGACGGCACGTCGTAGCGGCTGGAAATGGCGTGGGTAAGCATCGCCTCGACGCCGCCCCACGGGTTGACCATGCCGCCGTCGCTGGTGAAGTAGTCAGAGTGGAACTCGAATGGCACCGATATTACCGACGACAGCGCCACCGCGTCGAACTCGCCTCGACGCCCGTCCAGCACCGCAAACAGCCGGTCGATGTCCTCCACGCGACCGGCGGCCCGGGACGAGTCCGTGTATTCCGAACGCATCACCAGCGGCGGCTCCAGCGCCACCACGCTCGGGCAGAGCAGGCCATAGGAGGCATGGGCCGCGTTCACCGCGTTCACCGCCAGCTCGGTGAACAGCGGGTTGGGGTGCGAGTCCACCACCGCCAGCACCCGGTTGGCCCGCACCGGCTGCAGCCCTGCCGTGCCCATCAGCAGCCGGCAGACCACGCTGCCCTCGACGTACAGCGCGTTTGCCGGCATCTCGTTGATGTCCGATGCGTTGACCACGTTGGGGTGGGTAACCAGCGTGTCGCACACCGACGCCAGCAGCCGAGCCACCGGCGTCGCGTCCCCCGCGTGCCCGCCGATGGCCGCCCCGATGCCCGTCGGCACCAGCAGCACCGCGTTGAACTGAGCCGTGTTCTCCGACAGCCGGGTACGAAACTCGCTGACGCCAGCGTGGGGCACGCCGTTGCGCCCACTCGAAGGCGATCCGTCGTCCACCAGCACAGTCACCTCGCACCGGTGGCCGTGCCCATGCGTCTCCGTGACCACCAGCCGCAGCGGAGAATGGCCCGACGGCAGCCGCTCGTCCATCTGCCCCGTCAGCCACTCCAGCAGGCCCACCCCCGCCGGGCCTAGCGGTACGTCCAGTTCCGTCTCAGTCAAATGCACCGGATTTACCGCCCCCTCAATGTCGGTCGGTTTCTGGTCGGTCGGTTCCTGATTCCGCGCTCGATCATTCACGCAGCTCCTGTGATTCAAAATCCCGCACGGCCACCATTCTTGACTCGTCCTCTGCGAAGCGGGCCCAGACCAAGTGGACCGCAAGCAGCAGGCTGGCGCCTATTAGGACCCTTGCCGGAATCGAGTAGACCGAAGGGGCCGCCAGCCATCCCCCGATTGCCGGTACCAGCATTAGGACGATGCTCGCTCGCGGGTGCCGGGTTGCCAGCCCCGCGCCTGCCAGCGCCACAGTCGACAACAGCGGCGGAAACACCGCCCAGAACCCCGTGAAAATTCCGGCCACGGCCCCGAATAGACCGGCAGCCATGGCGAGCCGTCGAAGGTTTACCCCGGCCACCGACGCAGCTACCGCCAGCGATAGCACCAGCGTGAATACGCCTGCATTGAACACCGAGGACGCGGTCCCGCTTCCATAATGGGAAGACCGGAGGGCCACCCCCACCACCAGCGCGCACACGCCGCCCAATGCCACCAGTAAGCAGACATTCCACCTGAGGCTCATCAGGGCCACCACCCGGTCCACTGCGCCAGCCGGGGACGCAGGATTCGGATTGACAGTATAATCTCTGCGTCGAGATTAAAGCACAGACGGAAGGTTGAAATGCCCGAGCACCGACTCCTGGCCTGCTTTGCCCACCCCGACGACGAGGCCTTCCCCGTGGGCGGCGCGCTGGCGGCCCACACCCGCCGCGGCGTCGACGTGCGCCTGCTGACCACCACGCTCGGCGAGGAGGGCGAGATCCGGCAGGAGGGGTCGGCGACGCGGGATTCGCTGGGACAGATTCGCGAGGTCGAGCTATCCTGCGCCGTGCGCGCGCTGCGCCTGGGCAGCAACGACGTCTGGGGATACCGTGACTCTGGGATGCAAGGCTGGGAGGCCAACAATCACCCCAGGGCGTTCATCCAAGCTAGCACGAGCGAGGTGGTGGAACGCCTGGTGCTGGAGATGCGCCGCTTCCGCCCCCAGGTGGTGCTGACCTTCGGCCCCGACGGGCTCTACGGCCACCCCGACCACATCGCCGTCAGCAACCACGCCACCGAAGCCTTCGGCCTCGCCGCCGATCCCGCCGCGTTCCCCGACCAGCTCGCCGGTGGGCTGGAGCCCCACCAGCCACAGCGGCTGTTCTACAGCGTGCGCCCCCGCGGTTTCCGGCGCCAGTGGGCCGAGGCCCTGCGCGGCGAGGGCATCGACTGGCCCTGGCCTTCCCCGGAGCAGGAGCTGCAGGGCGTCCCCGAGGACGAGGTGCACTTGGAGCTGGACGTCTCCGGCGACGGCGACATGGAGGCCAAGATCGCCTGCATCCTCTGCCATCGCACCCAGGTCGCCCCCGACTGGCCCTACCACCGCGTGCCGCGCCACGTCACCGCACGCATCCTCGGCCGCGAGTTCTACGTCCGCGCCCACCCGGCCGTCGCCGACGGCGAAACCGTCACCGGCGACTTCTTCGGGGGACTGGACTGAGTTCCCCTGACAAAAGGACCGCCGAGCAGGCCTTGGTATGCTCGGCGGTCTTTGCCTACTCGGCGGTCTCTTCGTACTCGGCGTAGATAGCTCCGGTGGTTAGGCCAGCACGACCTTCTCTTCGCCGGATGCCGGCCGCTGGATGATCTCGACGCTGACCTCGTCCGGCGCGACGATGAAGGCCACGGCCGAACCCGAGGGCATCACCCAGGGATCGCAGTTGAAGTGGACGTCGTTGGACTTCAGCGTGGCCGCCAGGGTCATGATGTCGTCGGTCTGGAAGCCCAGGTGGTCCAGGCCGTACCGCGGCTCGGTGGATCCGGCGACAGGGTCTTCGCCCTGCGCCCGCCCGGAGATGGTCATCAGGTAGGTGCCGTTCAGCGACAGCTCGATGGACTTGGTGTTGGACAACGGCCGCTCCGCCACTATCTCGGCCCCGAAGTTGTCGCAGTAGAACTTGGCCGCGTCATCGGGATCGGCGCTGCGGAAATGCAGGTGATTGTAGAAGACCTTCACGGGTTCCCTCCTGTATCGATTCGGATGCGCAAATAGTTTATCCCAAAACCAACGACGGGGGAATTAACTACGGATGCCACAGCGACCACGGAGCAGACTGGAAACCCCATTCAAATATCTGCGCCCTCCGCGGTTCTCCCCTGTTCACTGAGTCCTCCGCGTACTCCGCGTTGAAACCCCTCAGTTCAGGAAATCCGTCGTCCACTGGTTGTAGCTGGCTCGGCGGGTGAACTGCGCCATCATTTCGTCACTGGCGATGCTGTCCCGCAGGTCCGCGGGCGCCACCCCGTCGCGCAGGGCCTTCAGTGTGTCGTAGACCCCCTTAACCGCCGCCGAGAAGGGCAGGTGCCCCTGCAGTGCCACCTTCACGCCGTTGGCCCCCAGCCACTCCTTGTCCTGGAGCTCGCCGGTGGTTCCCCCAAGCAACAGCGGCAGCGACAGCTCCGAGGCCACCGCCGCCACCTCGTCGCGGGTGTTGGCGCCAGCCAGGAAGATGGCGTCCACCCCGGCCGCCTCGTATGCCTTGGCCCGGCGGATTGTGTCCTCCACGCCCGTCACCCGCAGGGCGCTGGTGCGTCCGGCGATGGTCAGGGCCGGGTCGGTGCGCCCCGCCAGCGCTGCCTTCATCTTGCCCACGCCCTCCTCGACCGTCAGCAGCTGCACGCCGTTCGCGCCGAAGCTGACGGGCAGCACCGTGTCCTCGATGGTCAGGGCCGAAACGCCGGCCGTCTCCAGCTCTTCCACCGTGCGCATCACGTTCAGGGCGTTGCCGTAGCCGTGGTCCGCGTCCACCATCAACGACAGGTCGCCGGCGCGGCAGATGCGGTGGATCTGCTGGGCGAACTCGGTCAGCGTCAGCACCACGATGTCCGGCGCTCCCAGCACAGTGAACGAGGCGATGGACCCGGCGAACATGCCCACCTCGAAACCCAGGTCCTCGGCGATCCGCGCCGAAATCGGGTCGAACACCGACCCCGGATGCACGCACTTGTCTCCGGCCAGAATTCCCCGGTATCTCGCCCGACGCGTCGTGAAGTCCATAAAGAGCCTCCAGCCACAATTTCCTGTATTCTAACCCAATGATTGTGGGCGTGGACTTCAGCGGCGCCAGGGCCGACAGCGCCACCTGGGTCACCCAAGCGAGGCAGGAAGCCGACGGCCTCCGCCTGCTCTCATCCACACCGGTGAAACGGGCCGAGCTGACCGAGCTGCTGGCAGCCCTTCCGGGCGACACCGTGGCCGCCCTCGACTTCCCCTTTTCCGTCCCCCACGATTTCGCCTTGGCCTGGCAGCCGTCGGCAAGGGCAATGCCTCCACTGTGGGAAGCGGCGGCACAGATGGAGTTCGAGGAGTTTCTCTCCATCCGCGACGCCTTCTGTTCCGAGAAGGGCGAGCCCATGCGGCGCGGCGACCTCTACTTCCCCGAATGCTACTCCTGCCTGCACAAGTTCAACCCCAACATGGTGCCCATGACCTTCCGCGGGATGCAGATGCTCCACAAGCTCTGGAACGCCGGCTGCCGGGTGCCTCCGCTGCCCGACGACGGCAGGAACGGCCCCCTGCTGCTGGAGTCCATGCCCGGCGCGGTCATCAATGCCCTCGGCCTGCCGCACAAGGGATACAAGAACGGGCAGCGGCAGCAGGAGCTGAGACAGCGGGTGCTGGACGGCCTGCCGCACCGGTCGGAAGTTCATGTAGTCAATCTGGGCGAGTTCCGCGACCGGTGCCTCGAGAGCCACGACTGCCTCGACTCGCTGGTGGCAGCGGTCGCCGCCGCCCTGTGGCTACGGGACCCGTCCCGCTTCCGCCGCCCCGGCGACACCCCGGGCGGCCCGCCTGTCAATGGACGCCGCCAGGCATCCCCGTCCGCGATGGCCATGCCCGAGCTGCAAGCCGCCCGCCTCGAGGGCTGGATCTACGCCCCCTACTCCATCGGCGCATGACGGCGCAGCCCTCTGGGCAAAATATTGCCGTCATGCCCGCGTTCCGATACATGCTCGCGTTCCGATATAGGCGACTTGCCCACCTGTATGGGCACACAGCCGTGCCCCCGCCTCTTCCGTCGAAGGCCTGATGCCATACTCGACCTCGCAATTCTAAACCCTACCTGCTGATCAGGCCGATTGCAAAGCCGTTGTCCGAACCGTGATTCGTCCGATTTCGGCACCTCCCCATTGAGATCCCAATCCGGCCCATCCTTAAATCCTGTGAATCCTGATTCAGACAAATTTATGTGCGAACCTACTTTGCAATCGCCCAACCCTGCTGATCAGGGCAATCGCGTTTTAAACGCCGGCGGCCTTGGGACCCGTCATTCCCGCGCAGAAGGGAATCCAAACCCCCGTCTACCCTCTCACCAAGAACCGAAGGAGGCACTACCACTCCCATCTCCACCGTCATTCCGGCCCTGTTTGTGTGCTGAGAAATAAGACGCAATCGCCCAACCCTGCTGATATCCCCTCTTGCCCTGAAGCGTAGTCTATCGTACAAGTGTTCTCAATACGAACACCCCGAACCAGCTATTTGGAGCCCTGAATCACCCAATTGACCTGTCTCAATTAAGGACTAAAATTATCGGATTTGTTACTAACCGTTACAAGATGTTACATCCCTATGAGAGAACCCTCGGCTGGGGAGGTCGAACAGGGCAATCGCGTTATAAACGCCGGAGGCCTTGTGACCTGTCATTCCCGCGTAGGCGGGAATCCAAACCCCCGTCTACCGTCGCACCCAGAACCCGGGGAAGTACTGTCAATTTCACCGCCACCTCTATTCCGGCCCAATTTGTGTGCCCAGAAACAAAACGCGATTGCCCTGGCAGTGGTGCCGATGCAGTGCGGTTCGGTACAAGCAGTAACGCGGCGCCTGCCCGAACGGGATGGCCGCGGCTGCAAGGATTGCGAACGGAGCGTTTCTGACAACCGCGTTCCAGTCGTTCAAATCGCCAGAATGGTATCTCTGGTCTCATTACAAGTGACACAATACCGTTCCAGCTCAGGTAGTATGACCTGCAACGCCCCGTAATTCCCACGCGTGGGAAATCCAATCCACTGCCGCCAAGATATTGCGCCACAAGCTTCGGAACGTGCCACTACAGGAGTGCTCGCCATTGCCCTGAAGCGTCGCTTACGGTACAATTGTTCTAAATAAGAACACCCTGAACTTCCAGCACACTCCGTCGCAAATAAAGGCCAAATTGATACTAACGTTACGAAATGTTACAAGATGTTACATCCCAATGAGGGAACCCTCGAAAAATGAGACTGGACTCCTGGTTTGCATCCCCTCATAGGCCTGGGATTGCAGCTAATCCCGTCTCCACGAAGGAGAGGATTCGGCTTGGGGTGAGAATCTCAAGCCGACGAAGAGTGGCAGGGCAGACTGCCTGATTCGCAACGCGGCCTCCTGCTCTCCCAGGGCAATCGCGTTTTAAACGCCGGAAGCCTCGTGACTCGTCAATCCAGCGCAGGCGGGAATCCAAACCCCCGTCTAGCGTCGCACCCAGAACCCAGTCCCCAGAACCCAAGCAAGCACTGTCAATTTCAGCGGCACCTCTATTCCGGCCCAATTTGTGTGCCCAGAAATAAAACGCGATTGCCCTGGGAGGTCGAAGTCCCATCTTGCATCACCTCAAAGGCATGGGGTTTCAGATTATTCCATCTGCCCTAGGGAGAGGTCTAGGGCGGTGGTGAAGGTCTCAAGCCGAGGAAGACTGATTCACCTCACCACCTGTTTCGGAACGCCGCCCCGCTGACACTCGCCTGTTGCCACTCGCCGCGCCGACCATTAAGCTACGGGACAGTCAGCTCACTATCAGGAGCAGCAATCGCCGCATGGTAGCCACCGACCGCGTATCCGCCATCTTCGCTGACGCCCGCGCCGTCCACGCCGATGCGTTGCGGCTACTGACGTCGGGCGACATACGCGACGCCGCAGAAAAGGCATGGTGCGCCACCAAACGCGCCACCGATGCCTTGATTCTGGCGCGTACGGGAAATGAACCCGAAATCTCCTCTGACACTTCTGTCGGGCTGGCTATGCTATCGGAAGAGGACAACGCCGTCAGCCCCTTGGTAGGGCGCTATTATTCAAGGCAAGGTCAACTGCACGGAACGTGTTTTTACTTGGGTGTATGCCGACCCGTCGCCGAAATCGAGCGGCGCATCCGGGAAACCGTCGACTACATCACCGACGCCGAGACCCTGGCAGATTATTCCGGCACCCTTGCCGAGGGAGACTAGAAATGGGCATCTTCCGCTTGTACTCCGGCGACGACGGCCAATCGCATCTCGAAGAGCTGCACATCGCCGACCATCCGGGCCTGTCCGAAGCCATGGCCGTCTCCACCATCACCTTTCGCGAGTGGCAGCAGGGACATTTCATCGACTGGCAACCCGCGCCCAGGCGCCAGTACATCATCTCGCTCTCGGGCAACATCGAAATCGAGCTGGGCGACGGTACCACCCACACCTTCAACCCGGGCGACGCCCGTCTGGTCGAGGACACCTCCGGCAAAGGACACATCACCCGAGTGCCGGGAGACACCCCCAGCATCAGCGCGGTCATTCCGCTGGCATAGGGACGCATTTCACCCTGACCCTCCCCAGCAGAGGGAGGGACTCTTTTGTAAGGAGCAAGTAATGGGAATCTATCGAATGTACACCGGCGACGACGGCCAGACTCATATCGAGGAGCAGAGCGTGGCCGACCACCCCGAGCTGTCCAGTCCCAGGAACGTGACCACCATCAGCTTCAGCGAGCGGGATTCGGGACACTTCATTGACTGGCACCCGGCGCCCCGCCGCCAGTACGTCATCTGCGTCCAGGGCGGCATCGAGATCGGCCTGGGCGACGGCTCGGTGCACCAGTTCGGCCCCGGCGACGCCCGTCTCGTGGAAGACACAACCGGACAGGGCCACACCACCCGCAGCATCGGCGGAGGCAAATGCATCACCGCCACCATCCCCCTCGCCGACCAAGGGTAATTAAATCGTCTGAACTGTGATTCGTGGGATTCTCGTGATTGCCTTGATTTTCTTCCTGTTTGATCTTGGCAATCCCTGAATCACGAAAGTCACCGTTCATGCAATAAGGGAGGACGTTATGAACATAGTCCGTGTCTACTCCGGCGATGACGGCGAGTCCCACTTCCAGGTGGTGTCTCCCGATGAGTTCGCCGAAATTGCCAAGCGCAGGGGCAGCGGCGACATTCAGTTGAACGAGCGCCCGTCGCCCTCCTTCTCCGACTACCACACCGCGCCCCGCCGCCAGTACGTGGTGGGCCTCAGCGGGCAGTCGGAGTTCGAGTGCGCCGACGGCACCAAGTACCAGATGGGCGCTGGCGATATCCTCATCGCCGAGGACCTCACCGGCCACGGCCACATAGCCCGCGGCCTCGGCGACGCGCCCCGCGTCCTGCTCGCCGTCCCCTTGTCCGACTAAAGCTCCGGTCGCATCGGGGCGCTGAGAGACCAGTGAATACCTCCGCGTTCTCCGCGGACTCGGCTTTTAAAACACTCACAGGAGTATCGATATGAAGATCGTCCGCGTTTTCGCCGGTGACGACGGCGAGTCCCATTTCGAGGAAGTATCCTTCGAGGATATGCAGGGTATGGTCGACCGGGTCGGCCCCGGCGACATCAACGTCAATCGCCGCGAGGCCCCCAACTTCTCTGACTACCACCAGGCCCCGCGACGGCAGTACGTGGTTAACCTGGAGGGCACTGCCGAGTTCGAGTGCGCCGACGGCTCAAAGGTACAGCTCGAGCCGGGCGACATTCTTGTCGCCGAGGACCTGTCCGGCCACGGCCACATCGCCCGTTCCCCCTTCGCCGGCATGCGCACCTCGCTTGCCGTCCCATTGGCGGAGCCGGACTAGAGGTCCCCGCCTGTCGTCCTCGCAAAAAAACTCCCTCTCCCGCCGGGAGAGGGTTGGGGTGAGGGCATCTACTGCCTTGGAATGGCAGGGCAATCGCGTCTTAAACGCCGGAGGCCCTATATCCCGTCATTCCCGCGCAGGCGGGAATCCAAACCCCCGTCTCACCTCGCACCCAGAACCGAAGGAGGCACTGCCACCCCCACCTCCACTACCAATCCGGACCGATTTGTGTGCTGAGTCATAAGACGCGATTGCCCTGCCTTGGAATGACGAAGGCTTAGCCACCGCCCCGCAACAGGGTAGCCAGGTGCAACATACCCTGTTGCCGGCGGGCACCATTGACTTGCGACCTCCACTCCTCGGGGAGCAGTTGCTCCCCCATCTCCCGCACCACCTCGTCGCCCTGCAGCTTCGGAAAACGCCGGTACAGCTCCAAGTATGACGACTCTTCGCCGCCCTCAAGGGTGTGAAGCATCGGCATCACCGCGTTTACCGCCAGGTCCCTTGCCCGGCTCCCGCCAACGGATGCCGCGCCGCCCTTCCGTCCTTCGTCCGTAAGGGCAGCCGTGAGCTGAGAAGGCGATCTGGCAGCCTCAGCAAGGCCCGCAGCCAGCCCGCTTTGCAGAAACCGTGTCACCAACGCCGCTGCGCCTTCCATCCGCGCCGCCGGGTGATTCGACGGTCGCACCCGGAACAGGTGCCATTCCCTGCGTTCCATCGGCGGCCCCAGCCCGGCTGGGAGCTTGGCGAGAGACGCAAGGCTGCCTTCGGCGAGGCCCGACATCGCCATCAGCCAGTGGCGCAGGACCATCGACCGCTGCTCCGCCAGCACCGGCAGGGCCGCCCGCCGCAACGCGGCGATGGGTGTCGCCTGCGCCAGCCTGACGAAGGGCTGCTGGTTGTTCCGGTAGCCAAGCCCTTCCATGAGGGCCTCGTACAGCGCCTGCTCCGGCCCCTGCTCGGCGACGAATCGCCCCAGCAGGGCGGACTTGCGCCGGAACCGCTCATCCCCCGCGCGGTCCAGCAACTCGCCTGCCTCTGCCGCGCTACCGGGACGGGGGTACCCGCGTCGCGACAACAGTCCCCATAGGTCTCCGGCAACTGACCCGGAGTCCGATGCGTCTGTGGCGCTGTCATCCAACTCGTCCAGCAGACCGGAGAGAGACACCACCGGCGCAGTCGTCCCGCTGTGCAGGATGGTATCCGGACTCTCCACTTCCAAGGCACCGTGGACCACCACGCCGTCGTAGTTGGGGTCGCTGCCGTGGCCGTGGGCCGACCAGTCCCGCTGCCGGATGTGGATCTCCACATCGCCTCGGACCAGCCCGAGGCCTTCGACATCCAGGAGCGCGTCCCGGAAGTCGGGCCCGGCCGACGTTCCGGTTCGCCCCGGATACAGCACCCTCACCCGTGTGCCTGCTCCTGTACGGAACTCGTCCTGCCGCGCCGCACGCCGTTTCCACAGCTTCCACAGCAGCCGCTCCGGTATAGCGGGCCGCCCGTCCCTAGGAGGCTCGCCAATGCCCCGAAGGACAGTCGCCGCCCCTCTCTCAGCGTAGTAGGAGATGCTCATAGCCAACGGACGGGCCTACCCTGGGATATCGTCGTAGAAGTGTTCCTCGGAGATGACGCGGTTCTGGCGGAAGGCCTCGATATCCTCGGCGCTGTAGTCCAGGATCCCAGACAGCACCTCCTCGTTGTGCTCCCCCACCTGCGGCGTCGTTCCCACGTTCACCGGCGTGCGCGAGAAGTGCCAGTAGTCCCCACTCACCGCTATCTCCCCCGCCAGGAAGTCCGGAACCTCCACCATCGCCCTGCGCTCCCACGGGTGCGGGTCCGCCTCCGCCTGCGGTATCGTGTTCACCGGCGCAGCCACCACGTCGTGCTCCGTGAAGTGCGCTATCGCCTGCTCCATGCTCTTGTCCGCAAGCAGGTCCCGCACCGCCTGGTTCACCAACTCCGCGTTGTTGAGCCGCTCGTGCCTCGTGTTGAACCGCGGGTCCTCCAGCCAATCGGGCCGGCCCAAGGCGTTGCACACCCGGTGCCAGTGGTGCTGGTCCCCGGCCGATATCAGCACCCAGCCCTCCTTGCACGGGTAGATGCCCGAGGGCGGCGCCGTGGTGTCGCCCCGCTTCGGCGCCACCTTCGTCCCGTGGTAGGCGGTGATGGGTATCTCGGTCATGGAGTAACCGGTGTCCGCCAGGCACACGTCCATCGACTGGCCCATACCCGACACCTCCCGCTCGTGCAGCGCCGACAGCGCCCCGATGGCCGCATGCAATGCCGTGATGCGGTCGATGATGGGCACCCCGGTCCGTATCGGCGGCATCCCCTCCTCGCCGGTAACCATGGTTATCCCAGACATGGTCTGGCCTATGGGGTCGTAGCCTATGTTGTCCCGGTACGGCCCGAACTGCCCGTAGGCCGAGACGTTCACCATGATGATGCGGGGGTTCAGTTCCTTCAGGGTCTCGTAGCCGAAGCCCATGTTCTCGATGGTGCCCGGGCGGAAGTTCTGCACCAGCACGTCTGAGACCTTGACCAGCTCCCGCAGTACCTCCTTGCCCTCCTCCTTGCGGAGGTCGATGGACAGGGACTTCTTGCCGGAGTTGTACTGCACCCAGTAGGAAGACTGCTTCTTGACCCACGGGCCGTGGTAGCGGGTCTCCTCACCGCCCAGTCTCTCCACCTTGATGACCTCGGCGCCCATGCGGGCCAGCACCTGCGCGCAGCGGGGCCCAGCCTGGTGGCGGCCCAGGTCTATGACCCTCACGTTCTCCAACGGATGGTTCAGTACTGCCATGTCGTTCTCCCTTTCCCGGCCAAGTGCCCGGGAACGCTGTCGACTTTGGGGCATTCTACGGTTCGAAACCACTATCGGCAAGCTAGGCCGACACTGTGGGGCCAACCTCCGGCGCGGACAGCGACTCTGGCGCTGGCTGGAACAGCCATACCTCGGTGCTGGCGGGCAGGCCCTCGACGGAAGAATCGGCGTGGCGGGACTCAAGACGGCGCACCGTCTGCTGTCGGTCAAGCCAGCGCTCCGGAGGCAGCAACTCGCATTCCGATGAGGTGATTCCCGGGATGGCGTAGTGCATTGGGATGACAACGCGGGGCTGCAGCCTGTTGACCAACCCGTCCACCTCGTCGTAGGTCAGCAGGTGGACCGAGTCGTCCACGGTCACCATCAGCACGTCGACTTCGCCGACGGCCCGGGCCACTTCCGCCGGCCAGTTGGCGCGATTGTCCCCGATGTGCAGGAAGCTGACGCCGTTCACCTCCAGCCGGAACATCACGTTGGGGAAGTCGCTCAGTCGGGACGGCCCAGAGTGGAAATCGCCGATGCCTCGGATATGAAGGTCTGATACGGCCAACTCACCGGGCATCCGCAGAACCGAAGCTGACTCGGGCAGGCGTTCGGCGGCATCGTGGTCAAAGTGGGCGTGGCTGATCAGGCCCAGGTCGCAGTGAACGTCTGGAAACAGTCGGGAAAACCAATATCGCCCGGCCTGGTTGCGGTACGGGTCGGCCATGACGGTCACACCGCCAGGCGTCTCCCAGCGGAAGGCGCAGTGGCCGAAATAGGTCAGCTTCATCCTATCGTCCTGCTACTCCCGCAGCAGTTGGCGGGCGATGGTCTGGCGCTGGACTTCCGAGGTGCCTTCGTAGATGGTCAGGGCGCGGACTTCGCGGTAGAGACGCTCGACGCGGTTGCCCTTCTCCAGCCCGGCTCCTCCGTGAATCTGCACTGCCTCGTTGACGATGCGGGAGGCTGCCTCGGTGGCGAACAGCTTGGCGAATGAGGCCTCCTTGATGATAGTCTCCCGCCCCGAGTCCTTGAGCCAGGCGGCTCGGTGGGCCAGCAGGCGGGCGGCGTCGAGCGAGACCGCCATGTCGGCCAGCTTGAACTGGGTGGCCTGGAAGTCGCTGAGCTGCTGTCCGAACATGCTGCGGTTCCTCGCGTAATCTAGGGCGGCCTCGTAGGCGGCTACGCCCATGCCGATGGCCGCGGCGGCAACGGTGGTCCGAAATGTATCCAGGGTGCCCAGGGCCAACCGCAGCCCTTGTCCACGCTCGCCGATGAGGTTGCCCTGCGGGATGCGGCAGTCCTCGAACACCGGCTCGCCGATGGGGTGTGGGGCCAGCAGCTCCAGGCGTAGCGAGTCGTCGAAGCCCGCCGTGCCTTGCTCCACTATGAAGGCAGACAGGCTGCGACTGCCCTGGCCGGGGTCGGTCTTGGCGAAGACGGTGTAGGTGGAGGCGTCGCCAGCCTGACTGATGAACTTCTTGCGGCCGTTGAGGACCCAGTCGTCGCCGTCGAGCACTCCCTCGGTGGTCATGCTGAGGACGTCGGAGCCAGCGTGGGGCTCGGTCAGGGCGAAGGCGGCGATGGACTCGCCACGGGCCAGGGGCGGCAGGTATCGGGCCTTCTGCTCGTGGGTGCCTCCCAGGGTGATGGGGAAGCTACCCAAGCCCTGCATGATGAAGTTGGTGTCGGCCTGGGCCGAGACCCGGGCCAGCTCCTCGCGGATGATGCACAGGTCCATGACCCGGACACCGAATCCGCCGCAGTCTTCGGGGACGGTATAGCGCAGCAGCTCCGACTCGGCCAGAATGGCCATCAGGCCCCGGTGCACCCGCCCCGATTCGTCTGCCTCCTCGGCGATGGGCGCGATGCGCTCCTCGGCCAGCCGCCGTGTGCTGTCCTTCAGGGCCTGCTGCTCAGGCGTAAACGCGAAGTCCATGGGGTGCTCCTTTGTCAGATGGCAGACTTAGGACGAGAGAGGGCCGATCGTCTGCCAGAGCCAACCGGTAGTATGATTGACAACTACAACCCCAGCCTGCGCACCAACTCCTCGGCGGTGATGATGGCGCCGGTGAAGCCGCGGGCGTCCTGGGCGGCCAGGTAGACGGTGGCCTTGGCCATGTCCTCAGGTGTGGCCCAGGTGGAAAAGTCGGCGTCCGGGCGCTGGAAGCGGAATCCCTCGGTGGCCACCGGACGCAGTGGCTTCAGGGCGTTTACCGCTATGTTGTGCGGCCCCAGCTCGGCGGCTAGGCCCCAGGTGAACCGCTCCAGCGCAGCCTTGGACGCGCCGTAAGCCTGTCCGATAATGGTGATGCCAGCGTCGTGGTCCTCGCCCAGCGTCGACGAGAAAATGTTGGTGGCGGCGTGGGACGACACATTGATGATGATGCCTCCGCCCTGCTCGATCATAATGGGCGCCACGGCCTGGCAGGCGATGAAAGGGGCCCGCAGGTTGATGGCCATGTTCAGGTCCCACTCCCGCAGCGTCATCTGCAGGAAGGGCGCGTAGCCGCCGATGCCGGCATTGTTGACCAGCACGTCCACCGCGCCGAACTCGTCCAGCGTGGTGTTGACCATGTCGTGAATGCTGTCTTCCTCCCGGACGTTGCAGGCCACGGCCAGCGCGCTCCCTCCGGCTGCCTCAATCTCGGCCACGGTCTCGTGGATGGTGCCGGGGAGAGTGCCCCTTGGCTCGGCGGTGCGCGCCGCCACAACCACCGAGGCCCCCGCTTCGGCGAGCCCCAGCGCCATGGCCTTGCCGATTCCCCGGCTGGCCCCGGTAACGATGGCTATCTTGCCCAGCAATGATTGCTCAGTCATCGAACATCCTTCGGGTCCTTGCTTCGCGTTGGGATTCTGTCAGATGGGACTGGAGAGGTAAAGCCCCCTGCTTGACAAACCAGGCCCGCCATTCGATTATCGAAGGCAAATTCATATGCGGAAAGTGCCTTCAGGAGGGACTATGACCACGCTCATCCTCGGCGGGACAGGCTTCATCGGGCGGCGCGCCGTGCCCCGGCTGGCCGCTCGTGGCGAGAAAGTGGCGGTGATGGACATCAACCCCAACGCGGCGTCCTTCGAGGAGTTCGGCGACCTGGTGACCGTGATGCGGGGCGACATCATGGAGTTCGAGGACGTGGTCAAAGCGGTGCTGGCCTCGAAGCCCGACCGCATCATGAACCTGGCCTACCTGCTGGGCAGCGGCGACGACACGCCCCACTTCACCATGAAGCTCAACGTGCTCGGAATGGACAACTGCTTCGAAGCGGCCCGCGTCTGCGGCGTTGACCGCGTGGTGTACGCCAGCTCTGTGGCGGTCAGCGGACAGCAGAGCGCCTTCGGCGACCGGCTGGTCGACGAGGACGACCCGATGTACGGCACCAGCCAGTACGCCATGCACAAGCGGTTCAACGAGTTCCAGGCCCAGCAGTTCAACAGTGTTTACGGAATGAACATCACCGGCATCCGCCCGGCCAATGTTACCGGCCCCGACAAGGTGCGCGGCTCCACCGACCACGTGATGTGCGTCACCCTTCCTGCCTCTGGGGAACCGGTGCGGTTCCCCAGAAGCGGTTTCATGCGCCTGCCTGTGCACGTCGAGGATGTGGCCGAGGCATTCGTGCGGGTGACAATGTCCGATTCCTGCGCTCACACGGTCTACAACACCGGCGGCATACCCATCAGCATGGGAGACCTGGCCGACATCGTTCGCGGCTTCCTGCCCGACGCTGACATCTCCTTCGACGCAGACGGCGGCGTGGAGGAATCAGGCAACTACCTGGTCGACAACAGCCGCCTGCTGGGCGAGTTCGAGCTGGAATACCCACCGCTGGAATCCCGGGTGCGCGAAATCATCAACGACGTCCGCCGCGACAACGGCCTGCCGCCGGTCTAGTCCAGGTACTTCCGATCCGCATGCTATCCATTGTTCCCCGGCGGCTCCTGGTCTTCGTGGCGCTCATCGTAACGCTGGCGGTGATCTCCGCCGGGTCGGTAACGGCCAACGGAGCTGTGCGGCTGGTGGTGATAGACGAGGTGGCCGGTCCCTACCTTTTGCGGGTGGGCGTGCTGCCCGGCGACCCGACCCTGGGGCCGCTTCACGTCAGCATCCTGATCCAGGACGCTGAGGGTGAGACTGCCATCGACGACGCCATGGTCAACATCGAGGCCAGCGGCCCGGGTGCCGCCTCGCGGACCGAGGCGGTCAACTCGCCGCAGAATCCGCAGCTCTATGAGGGCAACCTCTACCTCGACGAGCTCGGTGACTGGTCGCTGACCCTGGAAATCGACAGTCCTCTGGGCCAGGGAAACCACAGCTTCGGCGTGCGGGCGCAGGCAGAGAGCGGGTTCAACCTGATGTACGTCATCGCCGCCGCCGCATTCGTGCTGGTGGTGGCATCGCTGGTATGGTCGCAACTCCAGCGCCGGCGGCGGCTGAGGCGGGAAGCGTAGGCGTGGGCTGGTGATGCAATCATACGCACAGACTGGGGGATACATCGAGCTTCCGTTGGCATTGTGGAATGCCGCCGGTGACACGAACCTGACTGATCACGCTACTTGCCAGATAACCCTGGGACAACATCAGGAAGTTCGCCATGAGTGGATTGGACAGATTCTGTAGACGCACCATGCCCTCGAACTACAGATTAAGAAGGAAGGTCCATCTGCCGCTTGTTGGGCAGAGATTTCTGAAACCAGCAAAGTCCTTAAGGCGATAGTCAACTCCGAAAGAATCGTGGTCACCACTCACTTCGATCGAAAAGAAACGCGCAGATTACTTCGAGAAGGAAGAGAGACAGCACAATGACTCTCTTGATCCAAGATTCTGCTGACGTCGATTTTCTAACCTTATAGAACGGAGTGCAGTCCGGCGGCGGGGAGGACGTTGCCGCTGGGCTAACCGTCTTTTTCGATAACTCGGATTATTAGGTAGTCTATTCTACCGTTGAGAGTGCAGTCGGAGAATTGCCACCCATATTATTTGGCGCGGAAACCAACTATGGAACGGTTGGGCGAAGGGTTGAGCAGAAAGGGTACCTTGAGGGAATCCCGCTTCAGATCGAGTACAACCCTGTATCCGACACCTTGCGGCTTCGGAACCGGTGGCAGGTGTCCGGCTGCCAGACAGTAGCCGATTCCCTGACAGCAGATCTTGATGAAGACGGGGAGGTGGTCTGGCTTACCCTGGAAAGGGCAACTGTCCAACTGAAACCCTTCCCATTTCACGGGCATTCTCCGCGGGAGTTTACCCAGCCTGCGTGAATGCGATTCTCTCTACCTCCGCTGTATACCCAAAGCAAAGCCCCCGGAGTATTTCCGGGGGCTTTTCGTTTCGTATTGGTAGCGGGGGTTGGACTCGAACCAACGACCTTCGGGTTATGAGCCCGACGAGCTGCCACTGCTCCACCCCGCGGTGTATGTGTGCTGAGAATGCGCCGATCTGAAATTGTCTGCGTTCCTGCCCTCCACTACAAGGGTTTGAAGTTCATTGCGTGGGCCAAGCCGCTCGACTGGTTAGTACCGGTTTGCTGAAGTTGTTACCAACCTTACACATCCGGCCTATCAAGCAGATAGTCTCTCTGCAGTCTTACCCCCTAACCTAATAGGGGAGGGAGGCCTCATCTTGGGGGTAGCTTCGCGCTTAGATGCCTTCAGCGCTTATCAATACCAGACATGGCTACCCGGCGCTGCTCCTGGCGGAACAACCGGAACACCATAGGTCTGTCCCTTCCGGTCCTCTCGTACTAGGAAGAGGTTCCCTCAAGCCTCCTGCGCCCGCGGCGGATAGAGACCGAACTGTCTCACGACGTTCTGAACCCAACTCACGTACCCCTTTAACCGGCGAACAGCCGGACCCTTGGGACCGCCTTCAGCCCCAGGATGGGACGAGCCGACATCGAGGTGCCAAACCTCGCCGTCGATGTGAACTCTTGGGCGAGATAAGCCTGTTATCCCCGGGGTAGCTTTTATCCGATAAGCCACGGCCCTTCCACACGGTGCCGTAGGATCACTTTGCCCGACTTTCGTCCCTGCTCGACTTGTAGGTCTTGCAGTCAAGCCCCCTTATGCCAATACGTTCTATGGACGATTTCCATCCGTCCTGAGGGGACCTTTGGGCGCCTCCGTTACCTTTTAGGAGGCAACCGCCCCAGTTAAACTGCCCACCAGGCACTGTCCCCGCTACGCAGGTTAGAACCAAAAACTGACAAGGGTGGTATTTCAACGATGGCTCCACCCCGACTGGCGTCGGGGCTTCTTAGCCTCCCACCTATCCTACACATGACAGCTCCCAGCCCAATACCAGGCTACAGTAAAGCTCCACGGGGTCTTTTTGTCCTGCCGCGGGTCGCCCGCGTCTTCACGGGCACCGTAATTTCACCGAGCCCTCCGTCGAGACAATGGCCAAGTCGTTCAACCATTCATGCGGGTCGGAACTTACCCGACAAGGGACTTCGCTACCTTAGGACCGTTAGAGTTACGGCCGCCGTTCACCGGGGCTTCAGTTCGCAGCTCTCACCGCTCCCCTTAACCTTCCGGCACTGGGCAGGCGTCAGCCTGTATACGTAGGGTTTCCCCTTAGCACAGACCTGTGTTTTTGTTAAACAGTCGCCCGGCCTTCTTCTCTGCGCCCCCAGAAAGCTCCACCAGCTAGTGGCTTCACCCCCCGGGGGGCCCTTTCTCCCAAAGTTACAGGGCTCTTTTGTCTAGTTCCTTAACGGAGGTTATCTCGAACGCCTCGGGACTTTTATCCCAGCCCACCAGTGGCGGTTTGCGGTACGGTCGCCACAGTTCCATAACCACGAAGCTTTTCTGGTCGGTTTGGCTTCAACAGGATTTCGTAACCCTAAGGTCCGATTTCCTCAACCCTCAGCTTTGCGCCGGAGTGGATTTGCCTGCCCCGGCTCGCCTACGGAAAAGGACACACCATGTCCAATGGGCATGCCCTGCCTAGCCTCCCGCATCCCTCCTTGGTTTTAAAGCGAAAAAATGGCGGTGCAGGAATATTAACCTGCTGTCCATCGCCTTCGGCTCTTGCCTACGGCTTAGGACCGACTAACCCTACGCCGATAAACGTTGCGTAGGAAACCTTGGGCTTTCGGCGTCAGGGATTTTCACCCTGATTTACGCTACTCATTCCGGGATTCTCACTTCCCCGCGCTCCAGCAAGCCTCACGACTCACCTTCATCGCCCGAGGAACGCTCCCCTACCATGCCCAGGCGGTATTCAAGGACTCCGAACCAGCTTTCGCGGGCCTGCCTCCGGTTTCCGCCGCCCGAAGGCGGTTTCAGCCATTGGCGGACCGTTGTCGGCCGGGTCTTTATCCTTGCACCTGTACATCCACGGCTTCGGCGGCAGACTTAAGCCCCGTTACATTTTCGGCGCCGGACCCCTCGACCAGTGAGCTATTACGCACTCTTTAAAGGGTGGCTGCTTCTAAGCCAACCTCCTGGTTGTCTGGGGAACCCAACTTCCTTTCCCACTTAGTCTGCACTTGGGGGCCTTAGCCGGTGGTCTGGGCTGTTTCCCTTTCGACAATCGCACTTATCTGTGACTGTCTCACTCCCGGGCATCGGATAAACGGCATTGGTGGTTTGGTTGGGTTTGGTAAGCTCACGCCCCCTAGCCCATCCAGTGCCCTACCTCCGTCCACCTAACCCGAGGCTGCACCTAAATGCATTTCGGGGAGAACCAGCTATATCCGGGTTCGATTGGCATTTCACCTCTACCCACAGCTCATCCCAAGCTTTTGTACTAGCCACGAGTTCGGTCCTCCAGTCCGTTTTATCGAACCTTCAACCTGGCCATGGGTAGCTCACCCGGTTTCGGGTCTAATACATGGAACTAGTCGCCCTATTCAGACTCGCTTTCGCTGCGGCTCCGGAACTACAGTTCCTTAACCTCGCTCCACACATTAAGTCCCCGGATCATTCTTCAATAGGCACGCCGCCACCCCGACGAATCGAGGCTACGACCTTCTGTAAGCTTACGGTTTCAGATCTATTTCACTCCCCGCTAGGGGTTCTTTTCACCTTTCCCTCACGGTACTGGTACGCTATCGGTGACCAAGGGTATTTAGCCTTGGAGGGTGGTCCCCCCGGATTCCCACAAGGTTTCCCGTGCCCCGTGGTACTCAGGAAATTCGCCAGAAGTCCGCTCCCTTTCGCCTACGGGGCTTTCACCCTCTATGGCGGTCCATCCCAGGTTCCTTCGACTAGAGAACGGATTTGTAACTTCTGCGGACCTTATGAGGCGGTCCTAGGCGACTCCTACAACCCCGATGCGACATAGGCCCTCATGCCGTTAGGTCGCACTGGTTTAGGCTGTTCCCCGTTCGTTCGCCACTACTTAGGGAATCTCGGTTGATTTATTTTCCTCGGGGTACTTAGATGTTTCAGTTCCCCCACTTACCCCCTGCAGATGCAGGTTGACCGACTCAACACCGGTCAAGGTTTCCCCATTCGGGTATCCCCGGCTGTGCCCGCTAGACGGCTCACCGAGGCTTAACGCAGCCTTGCCGCGCCCTTCATCGGCCCTTGGTCCCAAGGCATCCACCGTAAGCTCTTAATAACTTGACCCACGCAAGGAACTTCAAACCTTCCGGGGCTTCCGCCCCGTCAGTTACCTGCGCCCGCCACGCTTACGGTAAACGCGCGGACACACTTGAAGTTTGCAGGATTTTCAGATCACGTATTCTCTTGTTAATGTGCGGGCAAGAAAAAAGCGGGTCGGGTACTCCCCGAACCGCCGTCCAGGTATCCCTGTCAAGGGTATGCTATGTCAGATGGTGTTTCCCATCAAGCTTTCGCCTCTCTTCTCTTGCGTAACGATGATTATAGGCACCCCGGCAGACCTCGTCAAGGCCTCTTTTGGTCAAAATCTTGAATTGCCCTGTATTGCGAAGCTAGAAGACCCGGAATGCCGGCTCCTGCCCCAGGAGCAACTGCCCCCCGTCTGCCATGGTGGCCTGCCGCACGAAGGCGTGGGCCGCCACGGCGTGGGCGTCGCGAAAGAAGCGGTCGATGGGAGAGGAACTGTTGATGGAAGTCGCTCCGCCCGCGAGGTGTACCCGGTCCACGGCATCCACCGATGCCAGCACGGCGTGGGTGCAGGCCAGCCGCATTCCCGCCCGCAGCTCCCTCGGCAACTCCCGGCCTGACTGGATGATGTCCCAGGCCCTGGATGTCGTATCGTAGAGGTAGGCCTGGGCCGAGCTTACCGTCGCCTCGGCCATTCCCAGGTCGGCCTGCTTGTCGAAGGCCGCGGCCACCGGGCGCTGGTTGCGCCGGTCAACCTTGCCCCCAAAGAGCTCGGTCAGCGCGTCCACCGCGCCCCGGGCCGCGCCCAGCGCAACCGCCGATAGCATGGGCACGTTGAAGGCGGCACAGGCGTAGCGACGGTCGGGCAGGACGGCCTCCTCCAGTAACGAGTGCTTCTTCACGTAGTTGTCGGCCACGATAACGTCATCAATGGTGTAGTCGGTGCTGCCCGTGCCGCGCAGACCCGAGGTGTACCAGGTATCCAGAATGACGCAGTCCGAGGCCGGCAGATGGAAGGCCCGCCACTCCGGCGCGCCGTTGGCGTCGCGAATCGGGCCCTCGTCATCATAGAGCCAGGCGGCGGTGGGTATCCACGTGGCTTGGTGACAACCGCTGGCGAAAGGCCACTGCCCGCTCAGCCTCCAGCCGCCCTCGACGCGTACGGCCCGACCGTGGGGAACCAGCGTGCCGGCGATGACCGTCGGCTGTATTTCCCCGGGCGCTACCGCGGCGAAAATCTCCCGCCGAACCT
The DNA here is from genome assembly GCA_965261355.1 of Dehalococcoidia bacterium. Classification (GTDB taxonomy): domain Bacteria; phylum Chloroflexota; class Dehalococcoidia; order Lucifugimonadales; family UBA3495; genus VXOI01. The sequence goes on from CBDHDK010000002.1 coordinate 416,728, forward strand.
CCTCGGGCGCCATCCGCACGGTCCAGAAGGAGGCGGTGGCCAGGATCATGGTCACCCAGCCAACTGAAGGACTGGCAGTGGACAGCTTCTCGATGGCCTTGGCGGCGGTTACCGGGTCGGCCGCCAGGCCGCCGTGCTCCACGCCGGTCAGCAGGTGAAAGAGCCCCGCGTCGCTCAGGCGTTTCGCCAACCAGTCCGGCAGACGCCTCGCTTCGTCGATTTCATCTGCCGCGTCGCGTATCTCCGGCAGCAGGGTCTCGGCTTTGGCCAACACATCGCGGGAGGTTGCGACATGGGCACTCTCCTTCGTTGTGCTCATCTCTCCCTCCCGCGCATATTGACTTGCGTCGTTGCGGCGGCCTCGCAGACCGCGATGCCCCGGTACCGGACCGGCCCTCTGGCGTGTGCTCGGTCTAGCGTCCCTTGAACACCGCTGGACGCTTCTCGAGGAAGGCCTGCACCGCTTCCTTGTGGTCCTCGGTCTTGCGGGCCTGGGCCTGGGCCACGTGTGCCAGGTCGAGGCTTTCCTCGAAGTCCAGGTCCATGCTGCGGTGCACCAGGTACTTGATAAGCGAATGCGACTGGGTCGGCCCCTTGGCCAATCGGGTAGCCAACTCCATGGCCGACTCCATCAGCTGGTCGTCGGCCACCACCTTGCTGACGATTCCCAGGCGGTAGGCCTCGTTGCCGTCGATGCGGTCCCCGGTGTACTGGAGCAGCAGGGTGTTGCTCATCCCTATTAGGCGGGGAAGCTGCCAGCAGGAACCGTCGCCGGGGATAAGGCCCATGCGAGAGAAGGCTTCCGACATGATCGCCCCCTCGCCGGCTATTCGAATGTCGCAGGCCAAGGCCACGCCCATGCCCACGCCCATGGCGTGACCGTTAACCGCCGCGATGGAAGGCTTCTGTAACTTGTGGATGCGGAGCGGCACCAGCGGGGCGCCCCCGGCGTACTCAACACGGTCGTCCCGGTTGGCGTAGCGGGTTTCCATCTTGCCCCAGGGCAGGGGTTCCGGCTCCTCGCCGGCCCTTTCCGCCTCCTCGATGTTGCGGTTGAAGTTCCTCACGTTTGCGCCCGAACTGAAGGAGGGCGCCGTGCCGGTCACCAGAAGCACCCGGCATTCCGGGTCGTCCTCGAAGCGGTCCAGCTCCGCGCGAAACTCCGTCGACATCTCGGGACCCAGGGCGTTGCGGGTCGGCGGGTCGTGCATGGTCAGTACCAGCACGCCCTCGCGGTTTTCCGTCTTGATGAACTCGTAGGCCATCTGCCATCACTCCATTGAATCTGGTGTATCGATTCCTGAACCCGCGGACGGCCTTATTGGAGAGGTAGCGCGACCGCGCCGCAGCCCATATAATCGCCACGTATCGCCGTGGGGAAACGGCGGATCCGACGACCATCGAAGCCGCAGTCCCGCTGTTTCAGGTTAGCATACGCCCCGAGCGCCAAACAACACGGCCGCGGGCCGGCAGAACGGCCCGGTCCACGCCGAAGGAGTGTCGAAATGCAGCAGGGTACGATTACCAACCTACACATCGCCCGCGTCAAGGAGACCCCGTCCGATCCGGTGCAGGAAGCCACCGCCATTTCCGGCATGGGACTGGAGGGAGACCGCAGCTGCCGCCAGGGAAATATGCGCCAGGTATTGATAATGGACAACGAGACCCTTGGCGTGTTCGGCCTGGCTCCGGGCCAGATCAAGGAGAACATTACCGTAAGCGGCCTGGACCTCTCCCAGACCGTGGCCGGCAACGTGGTCTTCATCGGCGATGACGTAACCATGGAGATCGTCGGCGAGTGCGAGCCCTGCGGCAAGATGGACGCCATCCGCCAAGGACTCCAGGCCGAGTTGGACCACCGCCGCGGCATGCTCTGCACGGTAATCAACGGCGGCGACATCAAGGTTGGCGACAACATCCGCGTCGAGCCGTAGCAGCAATCAAGCAGGCTAACCTTGTGTGGGGACCGAAAGTGAAGACTCGCGTGTTCCGGGTAGTATTGGAGCCCGATGAGGAGGGTTGGCACATTTATTACCCTCCTTGGGCAAGTATCGGGGCATCCACTTGGGGATACTCCCGGGAAGAGGCACTGTCTTACATTAGGGAAGTCCTCGAAATGATAATCGAGGAATTCGAAGAAGAAGGAACTCCACTTCCTCCTGCAGAACCAGAGGAACCTGTGGGCGGCATTCTCGTTTCAGTAACCGTGTGAACGAAATCGACTACGGTCGTCTGCGGTCCCTGCCGGCGCGCCGGCAGGGACCGCACTATTGGATGACGGATTTTCTTTCCACCGACAGAGGGGCAGCCATCACAGGTATAAGCATGCAGATGGTCGTCGAGTTTTGGTTGCGTTTACAAGGCGCGGCGACACAATACCGATAGGAACCCTGCAATTCATTATTGAAAAACAGGCCGGATGGAGCCTCAGTGACCTTCGGCGGCTTGGACTTCTATGAGGCCGGAAACTCATTTCCGGCCTTCTTTCATTTCGGTAGAATGTAGTTCGGTGGGAAAGCCCGATGGCGGGCTCTGCAGAATCCCGAATTCAAAAGCATGACTTCCTCATCAATTGCGGAGCAGCCAATGACCAACCTGTATTACGACAACTCGACGAGCGGGTTCTACTCGCAGGAGGCCGCGAACGGCATCTTCACCAGCGCGATGACCCGCCTCTACGGCTGGATCTCGCTGGGCGTGGTGACCACCGGGGCCGTCGGCTGGCTCAGCCACCAGGCCGGCGCCCTCGAAAGCATCATCGAAAACTTCGGGCTGATCGGCTACTTCGTGGTGCTTGGCGTGTGGATCGCCATGATCTTCGGCCTCAGCTTCCTGGCCCACCGGGTTCCCCCTGCGGTGGCTGGCGGCGCCTACCTGGTGTTCACCGCCGTAACCGGCCTGATGATATCCACCATCTTCTGGGAATACACCGGCGACACTATCATCCTTGCATTCGCGTTGACCACTGGCGTGTTCAGCGTGATGAGTGTCATCGGATTCACTACCAAGCGCGACCTTTCCGGGTTGGGGACGATGTGCATGATCGGCCTGTTCGGGGTCATCATTGCCGGATTCGTCAACTGGTTCATCGGCTCCAGCATGCTTTCCTAGATTATCACTCTGGTGGCCCTGCCAATCTTCCTCGGCCTGGCGGTCTACCAGACGAAGCAGGTCAAGGAGCTGGCGCAGGAGGCCGCCATGCGCGGCGACGAGCGGGCCGCCAGCCAGATCGCCATCATGGGAGCGGTGGGCCTCTACCTCGTCTTCCTCAACATCTTCCTCATCCTGCTGAGAATCCTGGACATCTTCGGCGGCGAGTAGCCCTTTCACTAGAGATTACCCGCCCAAACCAAAGGCCCCGGATGAGAGTCCGGGGCCTTCCTCTGTCTGCAGCCCGCGCCGCAGTCCCGGACAGTCGCAGCTACCCCTTCGTCGCCACCAGGGTGCTGCGCACCAGCTCCGCGACGTTGCTGACCTCGGGTATGTCCGACCACGCCTGCACGGCGCGGTTCACGTCCTCGTCGTTAAGCACCAGGGCCACGTTCTCCTCGAACTTGGCCCTGATGCTGTCGAAGCCCCACGGGTTGCCCTGGCTGCCGAGGATGTCGGCCCGGGCGGTGGAGTGCTCGAAGACGCGCCCGTCCTTCAGCGTGATCTTGATCTTCAGTCCGTCCTCCGAGTTGGTCAACAGCTCCTCGGACTTGGCCATCACCCGCAGGTTCACCTTGTCCATCACCTCACCCATGGTCGAGTCGTCGATCTTCTCTTGGGTGAAGGTGTCTATGTTGACCTTGCCGTCCACCAGCGCTGCCGCAACGTTGTACTTGGCGCTGAACTTGCCCTTCAGGTCGTCCTCGGGTTCCTGGTACAGCATCACCACCGAGAAGTAGGACTGGTCCACCTCGGCGTTGGCCACGTCCTCCGCAGTGAAGTCGTTGTCCCGCATCAGGCTGAACAGGCTGTCCAGCATGGCGTGGTTGCCGCCGCAGCAGGGGTACTTCTTGATGATCAGCGCGTCCTGCGTCCGGAAGGGCTGGCCCAGGTTGTTGGCCATCGCGTCCAGGTCGTAGATCCCCGGCCCGAGGACGGTGCTGGCAAAGCCGAAGGGGTGCTCCACCACTTGGTCGCCGGCGGTCAGCCCTGCCTGCGCCAGCTGCACCGCGGTGATGCCGTCGCGCCCGGTCAGTCCGGCGTGCAGCGGCTTGGTCATGGTGCCGAAGTTGTGGATCAAGCCCGAGGCCATCGACCCGGCGATGCCAAGCGCGGTCACCGTCTCGTCCTCGGCCAGATTCAGCAGCTTGGCGCAGGCGGCGGCGCAGGCCAGCCGGCCGATGACGGCGGTGCTGTGGAAACCGCGGTCCATCTGCTTGTACTTGGTGGTGTGCTGCAGCGCTAGGCCGACCTCGCAGCCGATGACGTACGCTTCCAGCAGGTCGCGGCCGGTGGCCCCGGTCTGCTCTCCTATGGCCATCAGCGCGGGAAAGATGGCGACCGTGGGGTGGCCGAAGCCGCCGAAGTCGTCGTAGTCCAGCGCGTGCCCCATGGTGCCGTTGGCCAGCGCGGCGTTGGCCAGGGTGGTCTGAGTGCCGCCGGAGAGGATGGTCGCCTCGCCCACGGCGCCCTGGTCGTTGACGTACTTCTGGATGATCTGTCCCACCGGCTGCACGGATCCGGCCAGGATCACCCCCAGCAGGTCGAAGCATGACTCGTTGGCGACGCGGATTGCGTCGGGCGGAATGTCCTCGTAGTTGGTGTTGACGACCCACCTTGCGATGGTCTCGGTAGCGCCCATTGCGGTTCCCTCCGTTAGCGTGATAGAGCGGCCTTCCGCTGTGTCTTATTCGCCATTATAGCCCGTCCCCCGGCCGGGGGAAGCGCGGCGCCCGCCGGCAGCATGAGCGCTTTCGCGTTGTATTCTGGTGGTATTCTGGGTGGACTAGCCGCGTCTTGACACTCGGATATCAGGCAGGAGGGTCCGGCCCATGACCGAAACAGCCGAGGCCGTCGTCATCGGCGGCGGCGCGATGGGGTGCGGCATCCTGTACCACCTCGCGCGGCGCGGCATGACGGATACGCTGCTGCTGGAACGCGAGGCGCTGGGCAGTGGCTCCACCGGACGCTCCTCCGGCGCGGTGCGCATGCACTACTCCACCGAGGTCCACGCTCGCATGGCCTGGCACAGCCTGCAGGTCTTCCGCGACTTCGACAACGTCGTGGGCGGCGAATGCGGCTACACCAACACCGGCTATCTCGTCTTCGCCAACGACGAAGCCGTCGACGGGTTCCGCGCCAACGTCGCCCTGCAGCAGGGCGTGGGCATCGACACCCGCGAGATCAGCCGCGAGGACGCTACGGAGATAGCCCCCGCGTTCAACCTCGACGACTGTGCTGGAATCGCATACGAGCCGCTGTCGGGCCACGCCGACCCGTCTGGAGCCGCCCTCGCCTACGCCTCCCGCGCCCGTGAGCTGGGCGCCCGAGTGCGACTGCAGGCCCCGGCTGAGTCCGTCGAGGTCAGCGGCGGGCGAGTGACTGCCGTCGTAGCCAACGGCGAGCGCATCGAGACCGAGCGGGCCATCGTCGCCACCGGCCCGTGGAGCCGCCGCTTCCTCCTGGACCACGGCATCGACCTGCCGCTCCAGGCCACCCGCCACGAGGTCATTCACCTTCGCCGTCCGCCGGACATCCCCTACCACCCCGGCGGCGGCGACATCGCCAACCTGATCTACTTCCGCCCCGAGAGCACCGACCTCACCCTCATTGGCAACGGCAACCTCGAGGACGACGTCGACGACCCGGGAGTCTACGCCCAGCGCGCCTCCCAGAGCTTCATCGCCGAGATCTGGGCCCGCATCGCCCGGCGCATCCCGGCCATGGCCGACGCCGAGTTCGCCACCGGCTACGCTGGCCTGTACACCCAGACGCCCGACTCCCACCCGGTGATCGACCGCGTGGAAGGCATCGACGGCCTGTACGTCTGCACCGGTTTCAGCGGCCACGGCTTCAAGCTGTCCCCGGCCGTGGGACTGCTGGTGTCCGAGCTGGTCCTCGACGGCAAAGCCAGCACCATAGACATCACGCCGCTGCGGATGTCCCGCTTCGCCGAGAACGACCTGAACCTGCCCGGCTACGGCTTCAGGGTCCTGGTCTGAGCAGGAGCGCCGCCTCCATATCGTCGTGGCTTGCCGTTGCCCACACCCATATTGCTGACAGTTGTCGGTTGCCTGGTATGTACACACCCCTATACCATTGATGTGATGACTAATCGTTCCGTAACAATTTCGCCCGCGCCTTTTCAATTCTTGGAGTTCGGTCGGCGGTCGAAATGTCCCGGAATGGTACAGAATGTTACATATCTACATATAGGGAAAACGCCGCCCCGTATTTTGCCGCCTGGTCTGCTACGCGGTCGACGAGAGGGCTGACCACCCCGTTCGAGCGGTTTACCGTGCCGTAACGAAACGCAACGAGGCCCCTTCCTCTCCCATAGTGCAACCTCCAGTTAATCCATCTCCCCGCTGGCAACGCAGCCGCCATCAGGGCAATCACGTCTTAACCCCAATCCACCGAACGGAGTGGGGAGGGCGGTGGAACAGGGCATCACAGGGATGGGGAAGGGACCGTCCCGGCGGATATGGGGCGGGCGGAGCCAGTAGCAGGTCTGTTGGCGGTGAGAGGAGCCGCTCATGAGGTGGCCGAAGGCAGCAAGGAACTCTCGCTGGCCGATTCGTGCGGCGCGAGTGGGAGAGATCTTCGACTGGCTGGTGGATGAGGGCGAGGATGGTGGGCCGGTTGCCGGCGCCACGGTCAGGAGGGAAGCGGCAGGGTGCGCAATCGGGTCAGGGCGCCAGTGAACTGGGCCTCCTCCCAAGGCCAGCGCCGAGGCAAATGCAGGGTCAGGCGGCGCGCCGAGCGGGTGAGCCGACCGGCGAGGGAGAAGAATCGCCGCCGCAGGGTCTTGGTGGTCACCACCTGCTCGCCCAGACCGATGCGCGCCGTCCAGCGCGCCAGGTTGTGAGCAATCGCCTGGACCGCCAGCCAAGCGCCGTTGGCGGCGAAACGGCCGGACGGGAGATGGTTGAGACCCACGCCGTACTTGAGGTCGCGAATGGCATTCTCGATCTCGGCGTGGCGGCGATGGTCTGCCTCGAGATCCAGGGTGTCGCCATCCCGGTCGGTGATGAAGGCGTGATAGCTGTAGGTGGCCAACAGGGCCAGTTGAGAGCCAGGCGTGGGCTTCACCCGCCGGACTATGAGCCGCACCGGTGCGGCGCCGGGCTCACTCTGGAAGGGGGTGTAGCTGGTCTCCGCCACGTCGGCGGCGCCGTCCGTCCAGTAGGGGACCGGCGTCCAGTCCGCCTCCGGTATGGCCTCGATGAGGTTCCGCAGGCTGGCGTGCTGCCGAACGGTGATGGAGAAACGGACATCCAGCTTGCGGCAGACCGCGACGATGGCGTGGGTGTAGAAGCCGCTGTCGGCCCGCATCGTGAGTTGACCTTTGGCCCCGGCGTAGCGCACCCGTCCCACCGTCTCACGCAGGAAGTGAGCGGCGCCCCGAGCGGTATTGGCGCGGCCCTCCCTGAGCCGGACCATCAGCACGTCGCCGGTGCCGGCGGCGACGGCCAGCAGCGGGTGATAGCCCCGCTGGCCGGTGTAGCCGTGGTGGCGCGCCCCCTCCTTGGCCAGCCCGTAGCAATATTATGGCCTTGTCCGGCCTGTGCAGAGGCGACTAACTGGTGAGTCGGCCCAAGGATGTATGCTCATGGCGAGGCGTGTCGTCCGGACAAAGACCGAGCAGACTCTGGTGCGTATTGCCCGACCCGTAGCATGGTCCGGGAGCCTTACGACGGCATCATTGGTGAAGCCCCGATCGGGGCGATCCCGTTGGGGAGAGTGGCTACAGTCCGCGGCTCCCTCCGGCGACACGCCTACACGGCAATGGCAGAGGCGATGATGAGCAGACGCCAGAGCGGGGCAAAACCGGAAGGGCTGTCCCAGCTGAACCTGAACGCGGCGGGCATCGACGTGGGCGCTACCAGCCACTATGTGGCGGTGCCCGCCGACCGGGCGGAGCAGCCGGTGCGAGAGTTCGAGGCTTTCACGGCGGACCTGTACCGTTTGGCGGACTGGCTGACCGAGTGTGGTGTGGAGACCGTGGTCATGGAGTCCACCGGCGTGTACTGGATACCGCTGTTCGGGGTGCTGGAAGAACGGGGCTTCCAGGTGATGCTGGTGGACCCCCGGCGCATCAAGAACGTGCCCGGCCGCAAGACCGACGTGCTGGACTGCCAGTGGCTGCAGCAGCTGCACACCTACGGCCTGCTCTCGGGGGCTTTCCGGCCCGACGGGGAGATCCGACGCTTACGCAGCTACCTGCGGCAGCGGGTCATGCTGGTGCAGTACGCATCCCACCATATCCAGCATATCCAGCATATGCAGAAGGCGCTGACCCAGATGAACGTGAAGCTCCACCACGTCATCAGCGATATCACCGGCAAGACCGGCCTGGACATCATCGAGGCCATCGTGGACGGCCAACGGGACCCGCGACAACTGGCGCAATTGCGCGATCCCAGGATCAAAGCCGACGAGGCAACCATCGCCAAGTCGCTGCAGGGGCACTGGCGGGAGGAGCACATCTTCGAGCTGAACCAAGCCCTGGAGCTGTACCGGTTCTATCAGGATAAGATTGCCGAGTGCGACCGGGAGATTGAAGCCCAGTTGGAGCGTTTCGAGGACCGCAGCAATGGTGATCCTCCGGCGGCGAAGTCCGGCCGGAGACGCAGCAAAGGAAACGCGCCACGCTTCGACGTTTGGACGCACCTGTACCGTATGACGGGGGTTGACCTGACCCAGATCGACGGTGTGGATGCCTACACCGCGCTCAAGGTGGTGAGTGAGATTGGCGCCGACATGACGAAATGGCCGAGTGCGAAGCACTTTGCGTCCTGGTTGGGGCTGAGCCCGAACAACCGCATCACCGGCGGCAAGGTCATGAGCTCCAAGACCAAGCCCAGCGCCAACCGTGCGGCGGCGGCCTTACGTCTGGCGGCCAACGCTCTGCACCGCTCCGACAGCGCCCTGGGCGCCTTCCTGCGCCGGAAGAAGGCACAGATGGGCGGGCCCAAGGCCATCACCGCCACGGCCCACAAGCTGGCTCGCATCTTCTATTCCATGCTGCGCTACGGTCAAGAGTACGTGGACGCCGGGGCCGAATACTACGAACGCCGATATCAGCAGCGGGCGTTGCGCGCGGCAAAGCGGCGGGCGGCGCAACTGGGCTATTTGCTGGTGCCCATCCCCGATGCTCCGGAACACACAACCTACGCCCCCCCTGACGCGCCAATTGCCGCGTGACGACGTTGGTTAGTGGGGAGGTCTCGCAGATGGTGGAGTCCAGGTCGATGGTCAACGGCCCGTCACCGGGTCCGGCCCCAGTGGCCCAGGCCCGGGCCAGCAGTTCCCGGCTCACCCGGTCCAGCTGGCGGACATGGCCCCACCGGAAGTTGCGCAGGAACGTCCCCAGGGTGGAGGGCGCCTTGACCACGCAGCCCAGCACCAAGGAGGTCCGCCCCGCACGCAGCGCATCGGCGTCGTCAATGCAGTCGCCACCGGCCAGCGCGGAGGCCACCAGGGTCAGCATCTTGTCCCCCGTGTTCGCCCGCCCCGGCGCATTTCCCAGGTCAACGTGATTGCCGACGAGTTCACCCAAGCCCAGGCGCTGGGCGAGGGTGACCGGAAGGATCAGCCCGGCATTGCTCACCAGGCGGTGGTCGTCGAAGGCGATTCGGATGCGGTCGGGCTCGCTGGGTGGTAGCATCTATCAGGTGCTCCTGCTTCGAGGATGGTTTGCCGTAACAACAACCATTATCCCCGATGCCGGGAGCACTTTCTTACCCCTTCAACCCGCCGCCACACTCACCCCTTCGGTGGATTGGGGCTTAAACGCCGGAGGCATTATTACCCGTCTTTCCCGCGCAGGCGGGAATCCAAGCCCCCGTTTACCCTCGCACCCAGAGCCTGAGGGACCACAGTCTCCCCCACCGCCAACGAGGCCCGATTAGTGTGCTGAGAAATAAAACGTGATTGCAGCGCAACCGCAATCTCCCGCCCTGCCTCAGCCCGCTCACCTGCGGTATAATCGGCCCCATGATCGTGCTGCGGGTCCTCACCCAGCTCTTCTACGGACTGGCCTCTCTGGGCAGCAGCTTCTATTTCCAGTGGGGCCTGATCTACGCGCGGTGGGGCCAGACCAATCGCGCCCTGTGGTATTTCAGCCGTGCCATCCGGATGAACCAGCGCAGCGACCGGGCCTTCTACCATCGCGGCCTGCTCTTCGTTGCCGTTGGTATGCCGGAACGGGCCATCGGCGATTTCAGTACCGCCATCGGCATCAACCCGGAAAACGTGAACGCCCGCATCTACCGCAGCATGATGTACGCCATCATCGGGCGGGATGAGCAGGCACAGAGTGACTTGGAAGAGGCCGTGGCCCTCGGTGCGGACCGGGAAGACCTGCAGGAGCAGATCGAGCATACCCGGGGCAGAGTGGGCCTCTGACCGCCAATTTGTCTCGTCAGGAAGGGTGAAGGTTGCCGGACGTTTCGACCATAATCAAGCGAATGTTGCCCGGGGCCATGGGGAAGCCTCCTGCCGAACGCTGGTACGACTACGGCGTTCGGACTCAGCGCCGCGGCGACCTCGAGGAGGCGGTCAAGGCCTATACCGAGGCCCTTAACCTCGACCCGGAATTGGGCACTGCCTGGAGCAACCGCGCCGCGGCCTACCTCAACCTGGGCAAGCCGGACCTCGCTATCGCCGATGCCGAGCAGGCCATCAAGCGCTCGCCCCGGATGGCGGTGGCCTACGGCATCCGCGGCAACGCCCATCATGCCCTCGAGCAGTACGACCTTGCGGTGCGCGACCACTCCGAGGCCCTGCGCATCAACCCCCGATTCTCCTCTGCCTACAGCGACCGTGGCGCTTCCCATCGCGCCGCCGGTCGGATCGCCGCCGCCATCGACGACTTCAGCCAAGCCATCCGGCTGGAGAAGCGCTTCCCTGTACCCTACAACAACCGGGCCGACGCCTACATCGCCACCGGTGCCCTCGACCTCGCCATCAAGGACCTGAACGAGGCGGTCAAGCTGGAGCCCAACTTCGCAGTGGCCTACGTCAACCGGGCCACTGCCCGCGCCATGATAGGACAGTCCGAGCAGGCCCAGCGCGACATCAACGTCGCCGTAGCCCTCGGCCTCGACCGCGCCGCTCTCGAGGAAATGATCAAGCAGGTCCGCCCGCTGCGCCGCCGGAGATCTGGTCGTCCCCAGGGCGGGTAGCTGCCCTCGCTCAACACGAGCGTTCCTGCCTGGGCCCCGAATACGAGAACGGAGAAACGTCATTATGCCGGGTATGGCCATCAATGGAGAGCGCCTCAACCGCACACTGGACGAGCTGGGCAAGTTCGGCGAGACGCCCGAGGGCATGGACCGCCTTGCCTTCTCCCCCGCCGACGTCGCCAGCCGAGAGTACACCATGGGCCTGATGCGTGAGGCTGGGCTGGATGTGCGCATCGACACCGGCGGCAACATCATCGGGCGCAAGGCCGGGTCCGACGACACCCTGCCAGCCATCGCCCTCGGCTCCCACACCGACACCGTGCCCCTTGGCGGCAAGTACGATGGCGCGGTGGGAGTCATGGGTGCCGTCGAGGTGGCCAAGACGCTGGCGGAAAACGGCCACGTCACCCGCCATCCTCTGGAAGCCATCGTCTTCACCAACGAGGAGGGCACCCGCTTCCATCGCTGGCTCATCGGCAGCCGCGCCATGGCCGGCATGCTGGATTCCGAGGACCTGGCCGCCGTGGACGCCGAGGGCGTATCCCTCGCCGAGCGAATGGCCGACATCGGCGGCGACCTGTCGCGAGTGGACGAGTCCGCCCGCCAGCCCGGCGACCTGGCCGCCTACTTCGAGTTGCACATCGAGCAGGGCCCCTACCTCTACCGTTCCGGAACCCCCATCGGCGTGGTCACCGGCATTACCGGCCGCGCCGTCTTCGAGCTGGACATCAACGGCATGTCCAACCACGCCGGCACCACGCCCATGGCCGAGCGCCGCGATGCCCTGGTCGCCGCCTCCAAGCTGGTGGTGCAGGTGCAGAAGATGGCCGCCGAGGACGAGATCTGTCGCGTCGCCACCACGGGCGCGCTGGATGTCACGCCCAACGCGGTGAACGTTGTTCCAGGCCGCGCCACAGTCGGCATGGAGTTCCGCGACCTGGAGATGTCCGCGCTGGAGGCCGCCGAGCGGGAACTGACGCGGCTGGCTCGTCATTCAGAGGAAGAAGACCGTGTCGAGATCACCATCAACCGGCACCGCTTCACCGACCCCGTGCCCATCGTCCCGGGTATGCAGGACTGGGTCGGCGAGGCTGCCGAGCGGGCCGGCTTCGCTTGGGAGCGCGTCCCCAGTGGCGCGGGCCACGACGCGCAGGCCATCGCAACCATCGCCCCCATGGCCATGGTTTTCGTCCCCAGCGTCGAGGGCATCAGTCACGCCTTCCAGGAATACTCCTCTCCCGAAGACTGCGCCAACGGCACGCAGGTCCTGCTGGAGCTGCTGCTCCTGGCCGACGAGCGGCTGTAGGCCCTTTCGGGATGTCCATTCAGAAGCGAAGGACCCGTCATTGTGAAACTATCCGGCAGCTACGAAATTAACGCCCCTCGGGAAAAGGTATGGGGTGTCCTCACCCAACCCGCATCGTTGCAGGGCTGCATCCCCGGCTGTCAGCGCCTGGAAGACGTGGGCGATAGCAACTACGAGGCGTCCATCAGCGCCCAGATGGGGCCAATACGTGGAAACTTCAACGCCAGGGTCAGCATCAAGGACTGGAACCCCCACGAGTCGTACCGGATGGTCGTTTCGGCCAACGGCCCCCCCGGCTTCATCAACGGCGAGGCCTCCGTCACCTTGACCGAAGACGGCGGAGTCACCACCGTCTCGGTTGACGGCGACGGGCAGGCCGGCGGCCTGATTGCCCGCGTGGGCCAGCGCATGATGGAAAACGTCTCCCGCACCATGATGGACCGCTTCTTCAACTGCCTGGCCGAGTCCGCCACCAGTAACTGAACCGCCCGGGAACTGAACCCCGGAAGACTTGACGCGAAAAGTGCATTTACCACCGAGGAGGAACCCGATGGAACGCAGTATTCCCACCAAGGACGAAGTGCTGGCATACCTGAAGGACGACCGCAACTGGGGCCGCTGGGGCGACGATGACCAGCTCGGCGCGGTTAACATGATCACCCAGGAAAAGCGCATCGAGGCCGCCGGACTGGTCAAGTCGGGCCGGGCCGTATCCCTCAGCCGCGAGTTCCCGTCCATACCGGCCCCCAACAACCCGACTCCGGCCATCCACTATATGAAAAAGGTCTACCGCAGCCCCACCGCCGGGTTCTCAGCCGACTACTACGGCATCTCCTACCACGGCACTGCCACCACTCACCTCGACGCCCTGTGCCACGTGTGGGACGAGAACGGAATGTGGAATGGGCGCAACCCTGACGAGGAAATCACCATGGACGGGGCCCAGTGGGGCGCGGTGCACCACTGGAAGGAGGGCCTCATTACTCGCGGCGTGCTCCTTGACGTGCCGAAGCACCGGGGCGGGGCCTACGTCACCATGGACACCCCCATCCATGGCTGGGAGCTGGAGGACATCGCCGCTGAGCAAGGCGTCGAGATGCGCCCGGGCGACGCGCTGCTGGTCTACGGTGGGCGCGAGGCCTGGAACGCCGACGGCAACCCCATCTGGGGCAGCGACCCCCTCGAGCGCCCCGGCCTGCACATGAGCTGCCTCAAGTTCATCCGCGAGTCCGACATCTGCCTCCTCGGCTGGGACATGATGGACCACACCCCCAACGGATACGACCTCTCGTGGGCGGTTCACGGCTCCATCTTCGCCTACGGCATCGGCCTGCTCGACAACGCGCTGCTCCAGCCGCTGGCCGAGGCCTGCGCCGAGGAGGGCCGCTACGAATTCATGATCACCATCAACCCTTTGCGGGTGGTGGGCGGCACCGGCTCGCCGGTCAATCCTGTGGCCATCCTGTAGGGTTCCGGCAGCAGATCCCCCAAAACGCGAACAGGGGCAGGTTCTGCAACCCGCCCCTGTCTCTTTCGTTGCCGCTTCGTTCGTTTACTCTTCGTTGTCATCGGCCCCGAAATAGATCGAGTTCTCGAAGGCCTTCACCTCGTGGCACTTGCGGCACTCTCCGGTGCTGTAGCGCCCCTTGGCGGGCTCGATCACCCAGTGGTGCCGGCAGACCGGCGCCTCCTCCAGCGTCAGGACTCCCTGTTCCTGTTCCAAGACCATTGCTTCACCTCCTCAATCCCGCATCTGAAACAGAAAGAATAATGCCGGACGGGCCGCCCCATAGTGGGCAAGCTCCCGTCCAGCAAAAGCTATCTTCCCAGGAAGCCGGAGTCAATAGGTTTTGGACAATTTCCATAAATTTTTTAGAAACCGACCAATAAATTACCCTTGGACCCTACGCCGCCAGGTCCAGTTCCGCCAGCACGGGAGGTCCGGCGGGCTGAGCATCGGGCTCGGGACGCACCACCCGGGCGGGCGCGTCAGTGGGAAAATACCGGCCGCACTGGACGCAGGACAGGTACGTACCGTAGATGTCCTCTCCCAGGAACAGGTCTCCGTGGCACTTGGGGCAACCGCGCAACTTGAACATGAACATACCTCCCTGATTGGAAATGGGGGTTTCGACTCGATTGACCGGCAGCTATGCTACATTGCCGAATCTTACGAATGTATTACGAAATGCGAGTATGTTTTCGATGCCTTGCCGATAGTGGTTTCGAACCGTAGAATGCCCCAAAGTCGACAGCGTTCCCGGGCACTTGGCCGGGAAAGGGAGAACGACATGGCAGTACTGAACCATCCGTTGGAGAACGTGAGGGTCATAGACCTGGGCCGCCACCAGGCTGGGCCCCGCTGCGCGCAGGTGCTGGCCCGCATGGGCGCCGAGGTCATCAAGGTGGAGAGACTGGGCGGTGAGGAGACCCGCTACCACGGCCCGTGGGTCAAGAAGCAGTCTTCCTACTGGGTGCAGTACAACTCCGGCAAGAAGTCCCTGTCCATCGACCTCCGCAAGGAGGAGGGCAAGGAGGTACTGCGGGAGCTGGTCAAGGTCTCAGACGTGCTGGTGCAGAACTTCCGCCCGGGCACCATCGAGAACATGGGCTTCGGCTACGAGACCCTGAAGGAACTGAACCCCCGCATCATCATGGTGAACGTCTCGGCCTACGGGCAGTTCGGGCCGTACCGGGACAACATAGGCTACGACCCCATAGGCCAGACCATGTCTGGGATAACCATGGTTACCGGCGAGGAGGGGATGCCGCCGATACGGACCGGGGTGCCCATCATCGACCGCATCACGGCATTGCATGCGGCCATCGGGGCGCTGTCGGCGCTGCACGAGCGGGAGGTGTCGGGTATGGGCCAGTCGATGGACGTGTGCCTGGCGGACACCGGTTACTCCATGACCGAGATACCCATCACCGCCTACCACGGGACGAAGGTGGCGCCGAAGCGGGGCGACACCACGGCGCCGCCCTCGGGCATCTACCCGTGCAAGGAGGGCTGGGTGCTGATATCGGCCGGGGACCAGCACCACTGGCACCGGGTGTGCAACGCCTTGGGCCGGCCCGATTGGCTGGAGGACCCGCGGTTCAACACGAGGCACGAGCGGCTCAACAACGCGGAGTTGGTGAACCAGGCGGTGCGGGACCTGCTTGCGGACAAGAGCATGGAGCAGGCGATAGCGCACTTCACGGAGCACGACGTGGTGGCTGCGCCGGTGAACACGATACCGCAGGCGGAGGCGGACCCGCACCCGTGGGAGCGCAGGGCGATGGTGGAGGTTCCGGACTTCCTGGCGGGGGAGATAGCGGTGAGTGGGGACTACTGGCACTTCTCGCGCACGCCGGTGAACGTGGGAACGACGCCGCAGGTGGGGGAGCACAACGAGGAGGTGCTGTCTGGGATCCTGGACTACAGCGCCGAGGATATCGAGGCCTTCCGCCAGAACCGCGTCATCTCCGAGGAACACTTCTACGACAATATCCCAGGGTAGGCCCGTCCGGTACAAAATATCCGAATTCAGGGGGCGCCAATTTGTGCGCCCCTTTGTAGTGCCGGAGGCAACTTGTGAATATAGTTGCGGAGGTAACTCGTGAATGTAGTGCCGGAAGCAGTCAGTGAAATTTCGCGAGCCTCGGCGTTTGACCTGAAGACTGCGGTGTGCTAGCCTTGTCGCGGTGTCAGTGCGATGTTTGGATTCTTATAGTTTTTTATAGAATTTAATCAGAGGTTTTGGGTTCATTGGCAAGGCAGAATCTGACCAGGAGCCCGCTTTCCGGCGACGACCAATGGCTGTCGCTGCGCGACGCCTGCCGCATGCTTGACGTCAGCGACACGACCCTGCGGCACTGGGCCGACGCGGGTCATCTCCGTGTCTACCGCACTCCTGGCGGGCACCGTCGCTTCCTCCGACAGGACGTGGAATCGCTGACCAGGTCCCGTCCGTCCGCCGAACCCACCAGCGATGACTCCGTCGAGGCCCCGGCCCTGCGACGCATCCGGCGCCGGCTGAGCCAGGACAGCGTCACCCAGCAGCCGTGGTTTCAGTCCTCCGAGCCGGAGGGCAATGACCGGATGCGCCTCTTCGGGCGCCGCCTGCTCTCCCTCCTGCTGCGGGAGTCCTGGCCGCGACGGCGACGGCAGGAACTGCTGAATGAAGCACGCATACTGGGCCAGGAATACGGCTCCGAAATGCTGGAGCGCAACGTGTCGCTGACCGACACGGTCGAGGCGTTCATATTCTTCCGGACCATGGTATTGGACAGCACGCCTGCCTCGTCGTGGTCTCGCATACTCGAGACCTCCGACCGCGTGCTCACGGGACTGTGCAGCTCATACCAGCGGGCCTCCGGTTCAGCCGATTCCCGGTAATTGAGCCTTTCCCGCTTGTGGAAAGGCAAACGACAGGCCGAGGGTGCAACTATGGATATAATTGACCGCAAGCTTCTTAACCTTATCCAGAGCCCCTTCCCTATGGTGGAGCATCCCTACCTGGACTTGGCGCAGCAGCTGGAAATAACCGAAGAGGACGTCTTGGCGCGCCTCACGGAGTTGAAGCGGCAGAACGTCCTGCGCCAGATAAGCGCCATATTCGACACCCGCCGTTTGGGCTACAAGACAACCCTCGTCGCCATGGCCTTTGAGCCGGAAAATTTGCACCGCGCGGCGATGGAAATCAACCGGCACCCGGGCGTCAGCCACAACTACGCCCGCGAGGGCTCCTACTACAACCTGTGGTTCACCCTGGCGGTGCCGCCGGAACACGATCTCGAAGCCACCGCAAATCACATGGGCCGGAAGACCCGGGCCATCGAGTCCCGCATCATGCCCACCATCCGCTTCTTCAAAATCGGCGTCAACTTCGACATGGTCAATCAGCAGGGCTCGTCGTACAACTTCAGCCCTGACGGCTTCGACAAGACCGAGGCCGACGGCTGGAACAAGCCGCAGCCCGTCACCGAGTGGGAGAAGGACGCAATCCGCGGAATGCAGGAGGACCTGCCGTTGGTATCCCGGCCCTTCGACCCCGTCGCCGAGAAACTGGGCATCACTACCGCCGACTTGTTCGCCCTTGCCGAGAACTTCCAGGAACGCCGCATCATGCGCCGGTACAGCGCCGTTCTGCACCACCGCCGCTCCGGGTTCCGCTCCAACGCCATGATCGTCTGGAAGGTACCGCCGGAACGGTCCGCGGAAGTGGGCATGATAATGGCGGGCCACAAGGCCGTCACCCACTGCTACGAGCGGCCCACTTTCCCCGACTGGCCATACTCCCATTTCACCATGGTCCACGCCACCACGCCCGAGGGCTGCGAGCAGTACAGCGACGAAATTTCGGGGGCAACCGGCATCACCGACCGGCTGGCCCTCTACAGCACCCGCGAATATAAGAAGACCCGAGTGCGTTACTTCGTCCCCGACTACGACGAGTACCTGGCGTCCGAGTCTCTCGTGGACCTCGATTCCGGGGACTTCGACGAAGAGGAATTCGAAGAAATGGCCCCGCTGGCCTCTTCAGACTAGCGTCATGTCCGGGCATAGGGGGAGTACTCTGCTACTCGCGTCCACCAGGGAAATTGTGAGCGACCGCCCATGACCTCCTATTATCCTGTGTACCTGAACTTGCGGGGCCGTCGCTGCGTCATAATCGGCGGCGGTGCCGTGGCGGAGGGCAAGATCGGTCGGCTGCTGGACTCCGGCGCGCAGATATGCGTCGTCAGTCCCGACGCCACGCCCGGCATCCGGCAGTTCGTCGACGACGGAGCCGTGCGCTGGGAGCAGCGCGAGTACCGCGCCGGCGACCTCGAGGGCGCGTTCATCGCCATCGCCGCCACCAACCTGCGCGAGGTCAACCGCCGAATCTTCGAGGAAGCGGAAGAGCGCGGCGTCATGCTCAATGCCGTCGACGACCCGCCCAATTGCAGCTTCATAGCCCCATCCATCGTGCAGCGCGGCCCGGTCACGCTGGCCATCTCAACCGGTGGCGTCTCCCCGGCCCTGGCCCGCAAGCTGCGCGAGTCCCTGCAGTCCTCCGACGACCTGGCTTGGGCTGACCTGTCCGGCGCTATGGCCGTCGCCCGCTCCCACCTGCGGGAGGCCGGACTGCTCTCCACCATCGACCCTAAGCGCTGGCAGTGCTGCATCACGCCGCAACTGCTGGCCATGGCCCAGGACGGTCGCAGCGCCGAGGCCGCCGAGACGCTGATTGCCGCGCTTACCGGCGACAATGGCCGCGGCCTCTGCGACGACATCACTGCCTGCCGAGCCGAAGGATGTGACGCACGCCCTGGGGTCAACGCATGACATTGAGCCGTCCCATCCGGGTTGGCAGCCGGGGTAGCCCATTGGCCCTGATCCAGGACGACGAGGCCATCTCCAAGCTCAAGGCCCGCCACCCGGCCCTGGAGTTCGAAGTGGTCGTGGTCCGCACCAGCGGCGACGCCAACCAGACCGCGCCGCTGGCCGGCATGGGACTGGGAGTGTTCGTCAGCGAGATTGAGGAACGGCTGCTGTCCGGCGACCTGGACATGGCCGTCCACAGCCTCAAGGACCTGCCCACGAAACTCCCTGATGGCTTGGTCCTGGGAGCCATCCTCGAGCGAAAAGACCCTCGCGACGCCCTGGTCAACCGTTGGAACTGTCCGCCGGAACAGCTTCCCCAAGGTGCCCGCATCGGCACCAGCAGCCCGCGCCGCGCCGCCCAGCTGCACCGCTACATCCCCAACGCCGAGGTCGTGCCCATCCGCGGCAACGTCGAGACCCGCCTGCGCAAGGCCGAGGGCGACGAGGCCGACGGTGCGGTGCTGGCCGCCGCCGGGCTGGCCCGACTCGGCATGCAGGACCGTGTCGCCTCCTACCTGTCACCCCAGCGATTCGTTCCTCCGCCGGGCCAGGGAGCATTGGCCGTTGAGGTCCGCGCCGACGACCGCCGGATGCTCGACATCCTTGGATCAATCGAACATCCTGCCACCCGTTTTGAGGTGACCGCCGAGCGCGCCTTCTTGGAGACCCTCGGTGGTGGCTGCTCGCTGCCGGTGGGCGCATACGCCCGCTGCATGGGTCACGAGCTACTGATGACCGTCTTCCTCAGCAACCCCGAAGGCTCCCACAGTTTCACCGCCAAGATAGACGGCCTCAAGCACGACCCTAAGCAATTGGCCGGTGACGCCTACCTCGCCGTGGCCGAACGCGGCGGCGCAGATCTCCTCGAAGGCGCCCGCCAGCCCCAGGGCCCGCCCGCCACCGAAAACCTGTAAAGACTGTTCGAAATAGAGGAATAAACCGTTGGTTGGCAAGGTCTACCTCATAGGCGCAGGCCCCGGCGACCCGGGACTGTTGACCGTGAAGGGTCGCGAGGCTCTGGAGCGGGCAGACGTCGTCGTCTACGACCGGCTGGCCCACCCGTCACTGCTGGACCACGCGCCTGCATCGGCCGAGCGGGTCTTCGCTGGCAAAGCCCGCGGCCAGCAGGAGCTGACCCAGGACGGCATCAATGCCCTGCTGGTCGCCCGGGCGCAAGCTGGTCTGACCGTGGCGCGCCTCAAGGGTGGCGACCCCTTCGTCTTCGGCCGGGGCGGGGAGGAGGCACTGGCCCTCGCCCGCAACGGCATCCGATTCGAGGTGGTTCCCGGAGTCTCGTCTGCCATCGCCGCTCCGGCCTACGCCGGCATCCCGGTTACCCACCGCGGCATCGCCGCCGGCTTCACCGTGGTCAGCGGCAGCGAAGACCCTTCCAAGCCCGTGTCGCCTGACGGGAGTTCCGCGGTGCGCTGGGAAGAGCTGGCCCGCTCCCTGGCATCCCACGGCGGCACCCTGGTGACCCTGATGGGCTGGGCTTATATCGAGAAGATACTGGATGCCATGCAACGTGCCGGCCTATCCCCCGACACGCCCGTGGCCCTTGTTCAATGGGGCACATGGAGCAGCCAGCGAACGGTGACCGGAACTCTCGCAACTGCAGCCGGCATGGGACGCGCGGCAGGGCTCGCCGCACCCGTGGTCGCAGTCATCGGCGAGGTGGTGAACCTTCGCGAGGAGCTGGCCTGGTTTGACCGCCGCCCCCTCTTCGGCATGCGCGTACTGGTCACCCGCACCCGCACCCAGGCCTCGCGGATGTGCGAGCTGCTGGAGGACGCCGGTGCCATCCCCGTCGAGCTGCCCGCGATCGCCATCGCACCACCCGACGACTTCGGACCCCTGGACGACGCCGTCTGCCGCCTCTCGTCCTTCGGCTGGGTAGTCTTCGCAAGCGTAAACGCCGTCGACTCAGTCTTCGAACGGCTGGATGAAAAAGGGAGGGACGCCCGCGCTTTCGGGACCGTCCGCGTCGGCGCAATCGGCCCGGCCACCGCCGCCGCTCTGAAGAAACGTGGCATCCGGCCCGACTTCACCCCTTCTCGCTCCGTATCTTCCGCAGCGCTGGAGGAACTTTCGGCCCTCGAATGGGACGGTGTGTCCGTCCTGCTGCCCGCCGCCGACATCGGCCGCGACGAGCTGGCCGACGGCCTCTCACGCCTCGGCGCAGACGTCGAGCGCGTCACCGCCTACCACACCGTCACGCCTCCCGACGCGGCCCAGCGTGCCCGCAACGCCTTCGCCGAAGGTATCGACATCGTAACCTTCACCAGCTCCTCCACCGTGCGCAACCTGCTGTCACTCCTTGCCAGCGACGAAGGCCCTGGCAAGGCCGCCCTGTCCGACAGCCTCATCGCCTGCATCGGCCCCGTAACCTCCGGCACCGCCCGCGAGCTGGGCCTCCGGGTGGACATCGAGGCCGAAGAGCACACCGTCGACGGCCTCGCCGATGCGCTCAACAATCACTTTGCCGCCGACAAGTCCACCAATCCTGTGAATTCGTCAATCGGGTAAAACTCGGTCCACAGCATTAGGAGCAGCGCCATGACCGGCTACAACGCCTATCCCGAGACCCGCCTGCGCCGCCTGCGCGGCAGCGACCCGCTGCGCAGCCTGGCGCGGGAGACTCGCCTTTCGCCGAAGGAGTTCATCTACCCCATGTTCGTAATGCACGGCCACGGTGTGCGCGAGCCCATCGAGCCCATGCCCGGTTGCAACCAGGTGTCGCTTGACGTGATGTCCGAAGAGGTTGGCGAGGCGGCGGAACTGGGCATCGGAGGCGTGCTGCTCTTCGGCCTGCCCGCCGAGAAGGACCCCTTGGGCACCGAAGGCTACGACCCCGAGGGCATCGTGCAGGAGGCGGTCCGCGTCATCAAGCGTGACCACCCCGGGATGCTGGTCTCCACCGATGTCTGCATGTGCGAGTACACCGACCACGGTCACTGCGGCGTCATCGACAATGGCCGCATAGACAACGACGCCACCCTCGAGCTGCTGGCCCGCACCGCCCTGTCCCACGTGCAGGCCGGGGCCGACTTGCCCGCTCCCTCGGCCATGATGGACGGCCAGGTCTGGGCAATCCGCCAGGCCCTCAACGCCAACGGCTACGACGACACCCCCATCATGGGCTACGCCGCCAAGTTCGCCTCGGCGTTCTACGGTCCCTTCCGCGTCGCCGCCGGCTCCACGCCCCAGTTCGGCGACCGCAAGACCTACCAGATGGACCCGGCCAACTCCCGAATGGCCATGCGTGAGATAGAGAGCGACATCGCCGAGGGCGCAGACATCGTGATGGTCAAGCCCGCCATGGCCTACATGGACGTCATCCGCGAGGCCCGCGAGCGCTTCAACCACCCACTGGCCGCCTACAACGTCAGCGGCGAGTACTCCATGGTCAAGGCCGCGGGACAGCAGGGCTGGATCGACGAGCGCCCGGTAACCACCGAGCTTCTCACCGGCATCAAGCGCGCTGGCGCAGACATCATCATCAGCTACTTCGCCAAGGACTTCGCACGCTGGGCACAGGAGTAGCCGCCCGCCATGCCCTGAGCCGCCATCAGGCTTTATGTGCCAGGAGCAGCTCGCCGAGCCCGAAGCCCTGTTCGCCGAAGCCCCGCGCCTGATGCCCGGGGCGCCAACAGCCCCGTTCGCTCCTTCCGAGCCGTCACTGGCGCACCGCGGTACATCGCTTCCGGCACGGCGTCAGCGTCGTCGAAATCCCGGGAACCATCAACCACGTCGGCTCAATGTTCACCGGATTCTTCAACCCCGGCCCGATGGAATCCTTGGCCCAGGTCGAGCAGCCCGACGCCGCGGCCTATGCCCGTTACTTCCAGGCCCTTCTCGAGCGGGGCGTCTACATCGCTCTTTCCCAGTTCGAGGCTGGTTTCGCATTCCGCCGCCCACACCGAGGCCGACGTCGACGCTACCGTAGAGCGAGTCACCATAGAGCGAGTCAAGAAAACGCTGGCTGACTTGGGATAGAGACACGATTCCCTTACCCTCCGGGAGGGGGTTGAGTTTGGGGAGTCTCGCCTCCCGTATCGAACTCCACCGTCTCGCCCGGATTAACGCTGAACCAGCTCTCCCCCGGCTCCGCCGCTGGCTCCGGTTCCGGGCGTCGCACCACGCGCACCCCCAGCGTCGCCAGCATACCGTCAATGCGCTCCACCGCTGCCCCGGCGGCCGCAGCTTCCTGCCGCAGCGTCAGCAGCTCCGACGTCATCTCCAGCGCCAGTTGCACGCCCGCCAGGTTCAGGCCCATGTCGTCCACGAAGTGCTTGATCAGCCTCAGCCGCGCCACGTCCTCGTCCGTGTAGGTCCGTAGCGGCCCCATCCGCAGCGGCGCCACGAACCCCGCGCGTTCGTACTTGCGCAGCGTCTGCGGGTGCATGTCCAGTGTCTCCGCCACCACGCTGATCAGGTAAATGCCCTGTGTCCGCTGCATTGTCATGGCTGACCCTCTATGCCGCAATCGCCCGGCATAGCCCTTTTATATCTATATGGCATACATTTGTTAAATACGTATCCTGCTCTTAATATAATATTACTCAAGGTATGACCGTATACTACAAAGTAGTTGACACACATCATATCAACTGATATAGTCTTCTCATACCACTAACGGAGATGATAGAAATGGCAGCGACAGAGTTGCAGAACAGGTCCACCAATGGGGCGGAAAGCAGCCACGGAGACCTGAGCGAAAAGGTAGCCGAGCAGGTCTCCGAAATCCTGCGAGAGACCGACCACCCGCAGCCGGCCCGTCCCGCCCTGGCATACCGCGTACCCAGCCCCGGAGTCCGGTACTACTTCTAGGAATCCCTGGAAACAACGTCAACTCACAGGGTGGAACCGCAAAAGAGCGAGATAGAAGGAGTAACTCATGATGTTGCAGCGAAGAAATCATTTCAGCCCATTCAGAGAACTACGGCAGGTGCAGGACAACATGGACCGCATGTGGCGTCGATTTGGATCCTTCAACCATGAAGACGACGGCGGCATCGAGGCCTGGGCCGCCCCGCTTGACGTGGTGGCCGACGGCGACGACTTCGTCATCCGCGCCTCCATGCCCGGCGTCTCGCCCGAGAACATACAGGTGTCCATCGAAGACAACGTCCTGACCATCCGGGGCGAAACGGCGTCCCACTTCGAGAACACCGACGGCTCTTACCTGATGCGTGAACGACGCAGCGGTTCCTTCCGCCGCTCCTTGCGCCTGCCCGACTCTGTCGACCAGGACAAGGCGGAGCCCCGATACGAGCACGGGGTGCTGACGGTATCTCTGCCCAAGGCCGAGGCCAAGCGCGCCAAGCAGTTAGAGGTGAAGGTGGCCGAGGGCCCCTCGGTTCTCGAAGCCACCTAGACCGAAAGTGGCGAAAACGACCGTAGGGGCGGGTGTAATACCCGCCCCTACTTCTTTCCAGGTCTATTCCCGGTCGCCGATGCCTAGGCGCCGTACCGAGCGGCTTCCAGGGGATCGCTGTATTCCTGGTTCTTGGTGGCCCAGAAAGCGGCCGCGATCTCGTCGCAGGCGGACACCAGGTTCTGGGCGTTCTCCATGCTGACCGTCTGCTTGCACTGGCCGGCCAGCTTCAGTGCAGCGTTGAACTTGGCCGCGATCTCCCCTGCGTCCGTGTTAGGCCACGCGTAGTCGGCCCATAGGATGCGCAGCTCTTCCTTGCACTTCTCGGCGTGCTCTTCCTTCACCTGCACGTAGCGGTTGAAGGTGTTGGCAAAGGCCTGGTGCGCCGACATCTCCGAACCGGGCGCCGGGTGCTCCAGGTTCTGCATCCGCAGCACCATCTTCTGCACCGTCTGCGCTGCGATCTTGGCCGAGATGGGATCATAAATGCCACAGGGAATGTCGCAATGGGCCTTGGCTGTCGCAGGCTTGAACCACCCGATGGGCTTGAACATCATGCCCCTCCGTATCTTAATTAGTTGCCTTCATGCGTCTTGGTACAGGCTGTAAACTGTCCAAGAGGTTAATGGAAAACCGCTTCTCGCGCAACCCGTGGGGAGTCCTGTGGCAACACCCGAATCGGCGATGCTAGACTGAAATTATGAAGCCTGCCGAATCCGTCACCATCCGCCGCGAACACCCCGGCACCGAGGCCGCCGCCCGGCTCATCGCCGAGCTGGACGCATACCTCTACCCCCTGTACCCCAAGGAAAGCCAGCACGGGTACAGCATCGAAAAGCTCGTTCAGCAGCGGGTCCACTTCTTCGTTCTCTACCACGACGGCGAACCCGCGGCCTGCGGCGGCGTCCAGTTCTACCACGACGGCGCCGACCCGGACCAATGCTACGGAGAGCTGAAGCGCATGTACGTCCGCGACCGGTTCCGCGGCTGCGGCTTCGGCATGAGGATTCTCGACCATCTCGAAACGCTGGCAAGGGAGAAGGGCGCGACCTGGATGCGCCTCGAGACCGGAATCTACCAGCCCGAGGCCATCGGCCTCTACGAGAAGGCCGGCTACTGCCGCATCCCGCCCTTCGGCAGCTACCCTAAAGACGACCCCCTCAGCCTCTGCTACGAAAAGCGTCTCGACCAGGCGAAGAGTTAACGCTGCGGACAGAAGGACAGCTCACTGTCCGTCGTGGCACGCCGCAAGCCATACGGGATACAGCCAGTCAACTGATTGCCTGCGAGACCCAGCTCCCACAACCCGGTCAACTGGCCCAGTTCCGGCGGTATTTCTCCTGTCAGATCGTTGTCGCTGAGATACAACTCTTTCAGGTTCTCCAGATTGCCCAGTTCCATCGGTATGCCGCCTGTCAGATCGTTGTCGCTGAGATGCAACTCCTTCAGGTTCTCCAGATTGCCCAGTTCCGGCGGTATGCCGCCCGTAAGCTCATTGCGAATGAGGTCCATTTCTCGAAGGTTTGCCAGTTGACCCAGCTCCGCCGGTATCCCTCCCGTGAAGCGGTTGCTGTAGAGCCGCAATTTCTGCAACTTGGAAAGTTGGCCCAGTTCCGGTGGTATTTCGCCACTCAACGTGTTGCCGCCGAGGCTCAAATCGCTCAGGCCCGCCAGTTGGCCAAGCTCGGGGGGAATACCGCCGGTCAGCTTATTGCTTCCGAGACGCAAGTCCTGCAACTTCGTCAGTTGACCGAGCTCCACAGGCACTCCGCCGGTCAATTGATTGCCGCTGAGATACAGGAAAACCAGATGACTCAGTTGGCCCAGTTGCTCCGGTATCTCGCCAGTCAACTGATTGCTGGCGAGGCCCAGACTCTGCAGTTCCGTCAATTGGCTGAGCTCCACAGGCACTTCGCCGGTCAACTCATTGCCAAAAAGATCCAACTCTTCCAGGTTAGCCAGTTGGCCCAGACCCGGCGGAATCTCCCCGGTCAACCGGTTGGCGCTGAGGGCCAGGTCTCTCAGGTTCGTCAGTTCGGTAAGCTCCATTGGTATTTTGCCGGTCAACACATTGCTGAAGAGGCGCAGACCCCGCAACTCCTTGAGGCTGCCTAATTCCCAGGGTATCTCCCCCGTGAAACGATTCTCCGACAGGTCAAGCGTCTTCAGGTTGGCAAGGCTGGCAAGTTCGTGCGGCACGATTCCCATCAGCTCATTCTTTTGAAGTTCCAGCGCTTCCAGTCCGGTCAGATTGGTCAGTTCAGCAGGTATCAGCCCTGTTAAGCCTCTCTGCTGCAGGTCCAGGCCCCTGACTCGGCTGGGAGAGCCACCGACGGACACCCCCGTCCCACTCGAAAATGGACACATCCGAGCCCCAGTTGAGTGTGCCCTCTGCCGTCGAAGTTGGCCGCCCGCTTCCCATCAGGGCTTCCCTCGACCTCAGAAGCGCGACGCAGTCCTTCACCAGTCCGGGATTCCCTGCGACGCCTCGGATAACGATCCCGTTGGAGCACTCACTCTGCGGCCCTTCGGTGTCGGCGACATCCTCACTCGTAGATCCATAGCAGTGCCTGAGGCTGGTATGGATCTCCACGTGCCGAAGCACGTCCGGAATGCACCCCTCCAACCTATTCCCCCTCAAGTCCATCCTTCGCAGGTTCACCAGTTGACCAAGTTCCGCCGGGAATCCGCCTGTCAATTCGTTGGCGCCGAGGTCCAGCACGTACAGGTCGCTCAGTCGGCCCAGCGTATCCGGCACCTCCCCGGCCAGTCTCAGTCCGCCGAGACTCACACCTCGCACGCGATGCGGAGGCCCGAGAACCGTAACCCCGTCCTAGTCAAAAATGGTTACGTCCGGCCCCCAGTTGAGCGAAGTTCGCCGCAGCAGATTGTCCCCACCGTCTCCAGTCAGAAGTCCCTCCGCCTCCAGCAGGGCCACACAGTCGTTGACCAGCCCCGGGTTGTTCTCAATGTCGGGAACGACCACGCCATTGGCGCACGCGTTCACCAACAATGGGTAGCCTGGCCCATACTGGTGGACCCTGCCCGACACGTACAGCGGTAGGCCGGTATCTTTCTCAACGTCCATGAGGCCGGGCGGGACCTGCCCTGCGAATAGGTTTCCCCCGAATTCGAACCTCTCCAGCCTGGGCAGCCGCCCCAGCTCTGTGGGTATTTCCCCCGCCAGGGCGTTGACGTGCAGGGACAGCTCCTCAAGGTTCCCGAGTTTCCCCAGCTCCCTCGGTATCGTTCCAATCAAGCCATTGCCATGCAGGTACAGGTAGCGCAGCTGCGCGAGGTTGCCCAGCTCCGACGGTATCCCGCCGCTCAGGGCATTATTCCCCAGCCATAGCTGCTCCAGGTTCTCCATCCACCCCAGCGCGGGCAAGATTTTCCCTGTCAACTGGGCATCTGACAGGTCAAGAATCTCCAGGTTCAGCATTCCCGTCAGTTCTATGGGTATCTCTCCCCTCAACGGGTTGGAGCCGATTGCCAGGGTCCTCAGATTTTTCAGGGCACTAAGTTCCGGCGGAATGCCGCCCGTCAGCTGGTTATGGCCAAGGCTAAGAAGCCTCAGGTTCGGTAGTTGGCCCAGTTCCGGCGGTATCCGCCCCGTCAGCCCTCTGCCGGGCAGATACAGTTGATGCACTCGCGCCTGGTTCCCGTCGACGGTGACCCCCTCCCACTCGGAGATTGACACACCGGTGCTCCAGCCAAGTTGAGCGCTTCCCGCCAGAACTTTCCCTGCCTCAAGGAGCGCCATGCAGTCGTCCACCAAACCCGCGTTGTCCTCCGGGTCTGGCACCACGATGCCATTGGAACAGGAGTCCCGCAGCGGCAGTCTGGTATCGCCGGAACCGCCGGTTGTGCCGTCCTCGCAGTAATCCATGGTGGTCTGCACAGATACTTCCAGCAAGCCGGTCGGAATGCAACCGGTTAGCTGATTGTCTCTGATCTCCAGGTGCTCCAAAGCTTCCAGTTGAACCAGCTCTGGTGGTATCCCGCCCGTCAACTGATTGTCGGAGAGGCCCAAATTTCTCAGGTTCGCCATTCTTCCCAACTCCGGCGGTATCTCACCCGTCAATCGATTACGATTGAGATGCAATATCTCCAACTCAGCCAGTTGGCCCAGCTCAGGCGGAATGCTGCCGGTCAGCCGGTTGCCACCGAGATACAGATACCCCAAATTTCTCAGCAGGCCCAGTTCCGCCGGTATGCTGCCAGCCAACTGGTTGTTATAGAGGCGTATCTCCTGCAACTCCATCAGCTTGCCGAGTTCCGCAGGCACTTTGCCAGTCAATTGGTTGTGTCCTATAGCCAGGGTCTCCAAGTTCACCAGTTGGCCTAACTCCGGAGGTATTTCGCCCGACAACTGATTGCCCCCGAGACTCAAATACTTCAGGTTCGTCATTTGAGCAAGCTCCGGTGGTATCCCGCCCGTCAACTCATTGCCGCCTAGAAATCTGGCCGGAAAGTGGTTTGAGTCGCCGAGCATTTATAATTGGGGTCAACAAGAGTAGCGAGGGTTGAGAATGCTGGGAGAGCGTTCGGACCAGAGGGGTCTTTGGGAAGCGGACCGGTTGTACCTGGACCACGTGGGGAAGGACACCTTCTACGGTCTGCTGGCTTCCCTGCGGGGCCGGCTGTTCCAGGACTCCGATTTCGCGGTGTTCTACTGCGCTGACAACGGCCGGGACAGCGTGCCGCCCAGCCTGCTGGCCACGGCGCTGCTGTTGCAGACCCACGACAAGGTGAGCGACGCCGAGGCCAAGGCCCGGGCCGACTTCGACATCCGCTGGAAGGTGGCTCTGGGGATTGAGGTGGAGGACAGGCCCTTCGCCAAAAGCACGCTCCAGGTGTTCCGGGCCCAGCTGATCCTGCACGACAGGGTGCGGGAGGTATTCGAGTCCAGCGTGCGCCTCGCCCGGGAGTCGGGCTACCTGAAGAGGCGCAGCATGAAGGTGGCTCTGGACACGACCAACATCCTGGGCCGGGGCGCGGTGAGGGACACCTACAATCTGCTGGCCGACGGGATCGTCAAACTGATGCGGGCGCTGGCGCAGGTTGAGGGAATCAGCGTCGGGAAATGGGCCAAGGCCCGGGGATACGGGCGGTACCTCGCCTCCAGCATCAAGGGAGAGGCGACCATCGACTGGTCGGACAAGCGGGCGCGGACGGCACTGCTGGCGGGGATTGTGGGAGACGCGGACCGGCTCTTGGAATTATCGCGGCTGGCCCAGGGGGAGTTGCCCGAGGACGGTGCTGAGCGTCAGCAGATAGTGGCGGCGGCGGAACTGCTGGGGCAGTTGCTGCTCCAAGACATTGAGCGCAAGGGTGGCGACGGCGACGGCGATGACGGCGTGAGCCTCAAGGACGGGGTGAGCAAGGACCGGATGATGTCGGTGCACGACCCTGAGATGCGCCACGGGCACAAGAGCAGCAGGAGACGCTTCGACGGACACAAGGCGGCGATTGTGGTTGACACCGACACCCAGCTGATCACCGCCGTGGAGGTACTGCCGGGCAACGCTCCGGACAACCTGGGGGCGCTGGAACTGGTAGAACAGAGCGAGGCCAACACCGGTGTGCCGGTGCAGGAGGCCATGGGCGACGCCGCCTATGGAGACGGAGCTACCAGGCAGACCTTCGCCGACGCGGGCCGCACCCTGATTGCCCGGGTGCCGGGACGGCCCGACCGGCAGCGCTTTCCCAAGAATGACTTTGTCATCGACCTGGTGGCGGGCAGTTGCACCTGTCCGGCAGGGCAGGTCACCCACACCATAGTGCCAGCGGGACGGCGTACGGATGCCGCGGGTCGGATACACCACTTGCAGGCCTTCCAGTTCGACGGGTCCGAATGTATGACATGTCCCCTGCGGTCTCAGTGCATCTCGGCCAAGGGCAGGAAGGGACGGCGGGTGCTGATCCATCCCCAGGAGGCTCTCCTGCAACAGGCCCGTGCGTTGCAACAGAGCGCCGGGTATGACGAATATCGAGCGCGACGCGTGGTGGTCGAGCACAGATTGGCCCGACTGGTCCAGTTGGGCATTCGCCAGTCCCGCTACTTCGGACGCGCCAAGACGCGATTCCAGCTGTACCTAGCGGCTACAGTGGCCAACCTGACCCTGGTGGCGGGCAAAATCGAGCTGTCGGACAGTGTCGGCGGTGGGCTTCCGCGCCACCGCGCCGTCCTCAGTGCCGTCCCCAGTGCCGTCCCCAGTGCCGTCCCCAGTGATGTCCAGGCTGTTTCCCACGGTGTGGTCGCCCATGCTACGGCCATTTTCGGCGCTGTCCGGCTCGGACTGCTGTGGTCCCAGATTCTGTTCGCCCCGGCTTTACTGCCGAAATCTCTCTCCCCATCCAGGGCTTTTCGGCCCGGCTTCTAGACGCAAATCTCTCAGGCTCCCCAGTTGGCCCAGTTCCCGCGGTATCCCGCTGGTCAAATCGTTGGCGCTGAGATTCAAATACTCCAGACTCATCAGTCGACTCAGTTCCACAGGCACTTCGCCGGTCAATTGGTTAAGCCATAGATTCAGCATCCTCAATTCCGTCAGTTGGCCCAGTTCCGGCGGTATCCTCCCCGTCAACTGATTGTCACTGAGACCCAATTCTTCCAGGTAAGTCAGTTGGCCCAACTCCGGCGGTATATCGACTGTCAACTCATTGGCGCCGAGTATGAGCACATCCAGGTTGCCTAGATTGCCCAGTTCGGCAGGTATATCGCCCGTCAACTTATTGTTACTGAGTGACAACACCGACAGGCTGGTTAGCTCGCTGAGAACCGCAGGGATCTCACCGGTCAATTCACTGTGAGAGAGGACCAACCATTGCACGCGGCTGGGCATTCCCCAAATGTCGACTCCCCTCCATTCCGCAATGGGAACATTCACGCTCCAGCCGAACTGTTCGCTTCCGGCCAGTGCTTCCCTCACT
Organism: Dehalococcoidia bacterium; assembly: GCA_965261355.1. GTDB lineage: Bacteria > Chloroflexota > Dehalococcoidia > Lucifugimonadales > UBA3495 > VXOI01. Next base: position 448,038 of record CBDHDK010000002.1, read on the forward strand.
TCGAAAAGCGTGACGCAGTCGCTCACCAAGCCGGGGTTATCCTCCGGGTCAGGCACTACGACTCCGTTGGAACACTGTGCCAGCAACCCCGGGTCAAGGTCGGTGATGTCTCTGGTCAGTGATTCACTACAGACCTGATAATCTATACCCGAATCCCACCGCAGCTCTTCCAGCGACAGGCCGCGCGGAATGCACCCGGTCAGTTGGTTGCCTCCGAGAATAAGAATTTTCAAGTTTGTCAGCCAGCCAAGCGCTTCCGGTATGTCTCCAGTCAACCCCATTCCGCTCAGATCCAGCCCCTGCCCCCGGTGGGGTGAGCCGTCAATTGTGACCCTGTCCCATTCATAAATGGAGATTTCAGTGCCCCAGTTGAGCGACACTCTTGACAACTGGTTGGGCCCGTATCTTGCAAACAGGATGTCCTTCGCTTCAAGAAGCGCCTCGCAGTCGCCCACCAAACCTGCGTTGCGCTCAGGATCACGCACGGCAACCCCGCTCGAGCAACCCCGCGACGGAACAGCCGTCGGGCGCGGCGTGGCAGTCGGTAACGGAGGCGTCGCGGTTAGTCTCGGCGCAACTACCGTCACCTCATACAAAGGCGTAGGCCGTGGGTCGATCCGCGTCCGGGGCAAGCGGCCTCGCCGTAGGCGGCAGTGGTGTCGCTGTGGGGCGGGGCGTTGACGTCGGCCGCAGCGGCGTTGGCGTAGGAGCCAGACGTGCCCCCACCCGCTGCTGCGCTTCGCTGGCGGCCACCGTGGCGGCAACCCTCGCGTCCACTGTGGCCTCGGCTCTGGCGGAGGCCTCCCGCGTCGCCTCCACCGCAGACTCGATTGTCGAGTCGAGGCTCGTTGGCTGCATCGGCGCTTCCCGGCAGGCGATCCCCACCGCCAGGACAGCCGTCAGCAGAATTGCCACCGACAGCCTCATGGCCCGACCCGTATAGCCCCGACCCGCAAAGCATTGTTGCATTTCATCGCCCCCCGCAACTTGGCGTCGCAATGCCAATGCTAGCCCGCGTCCAGATGCAATTTGGACAGCAGATGTGTAACAATCAGCCCGCTTTGTGAACCAGAGCTGTAACACTCTCCGGCGCTGGCTCGTTTTTCGGCCGCCATTCGGGAGGAGGTCGGCATCCGATGCCGTCCCCGGCGCCACCAATCGAATTCAACCGCCTTGTGCCGCATTATGCCGCAACCTATAATTGCGCGACAGGCTTTCTCGACAGAGCTGACTGCGCGATGAGGGAAATTTCGCCCTGATGCGCCCAACCTGATCCTACCCCCGATGGAGATGACCCTGTGGCCACCATGACCAAGCCCGCGAAGACCAAGCACCGCAGCGCCGAGATAACCCACGACCCGCAGCGCGCACCAGCCCGCGCCATGCTGATGGCCATGGGCATCACCCACGAGGACATGGAAAAACCCTTCGTCGCCATCGCCAACCTCGCCAGCGACGTCACCCCCTGCAACGTGCACCTCAGCCGCTTTGCCAACGGCGCAAAGGAAGGCGTGCGCGCCGCCGACGGTGTGCCCTTCGAGTTCGGCACCATCACCGTCAGCGACGGCATCTCCATGGGCACCGAGGGCATGAAGACCTCCCTCGTCAGCCGCGAGGTAATCGCCGACTCCATCGAGCTGGTCACCTTCGGCGAGCGCATGGACGGCCTCATCACCATCGCCGGCTGCGACAAGAACATGCCGGGCTGCATGATGGCCCTGGCCCGTCTCAACGTCCCCGGCATCTTCATGTACGGCGGCTCCATCATGCCCGGCCAGTGGAACGGCCGCGACGTCAACATCCAGGACGTATTCGAGGCCGTGGGCGGCTACGCCAAGGGCGACATCACCTTCGAGGAGCTTCGCGACCTGGAATGCCGCGCCTGTCCCGGCGAGGGTTCCTGCGCCGGTCTCTTCACCGCCAACACCATGTCCACCGCCATCGAGGTCATGGGCATGTCCCTCCCCGGCGACGCCTCAATCCCCGCCATCGACCCCCGCAAGCTGGGCGAGGCCCGCGATGTGGGCCGCACCCTGATGCGCCTACTGGAAGAGGACGTCCGCCCTCGCGACATCATGACAAAGCAGGCCTTCGAGAACGCCATCACCGTGGGCGTTGCCATGGGCGGCTCCACCAATATCGTCCTCCACCTGCTCGCCATCGCCAACGAGGCCGGGGTACCCCTGGGCCTTGAGGACTTCGAGCGCATCAGCGCTGGCACTCCCTATATCGCCGATATGAAGCCCGCCGGCCAATACGTGATGGCCGACCTCTCCCGATACGGCGGCATCGCCCTCGTGATGAAGCGGTTGCTGGCCGCGGGCCTGCTCCACGGCGACTCCATGACCGTTACCGGCAAGACCGTCGCCCAGAACCTCGAGGACATCACCGTCGTTGACGACCAGCCGATAATCACCGAGGTCGAGACTCCTCGCAGCCCCACCGGCGGCCTAGCCATCCTCCGCGGCAACCTCGCTCCCGACGGCGCTGTCATCAAGGTGGCTGGCCATCAGGAGAGGGTGTACCGCGGCCCCGCCCGCGTCTTCGACCAGGAACCCGCTGCCTTTCAGGCCATCCAGCGCGGCGAGGTCAAGGCCGGCGACATCGTGATCATCCGCTACGAAGGCCCCAAGGGCGGCCCCGGCATGCAGGAGATGCTCGGCGTAACCGCCGCCATCGTCGGCCAGGGACTGGGCGACGACGTTGCCCTGGTAACCGACGGTCGCTTCTCCGGCGCAAGCCACGGCCCCATGGTCGGCCACGTGGCCCCCGAGGCCGCCGTCGGCGGCCCCATCGCCCTGCTACAGGAGGGCGATGAGGTCATCCTTGACATACCGGCCCGCCAGCTCAACGTCATGCTGACCGAGGAGCAGCTGACCGACCGCCGCGCCAACTGGCAGCCCATCCCGCCCAACTACACCACCGGCGCTCTCGCCAAGTACGCCAAGCTCGCCTCCTCCGCCTCCGAAGGGGCCGTCACCGGGTAGACGCCGGGCGGATGAGTTCTGGTCAGGAGGAACAGAGTGGCGAAGATAACCATAGACCTGCCTGCGGAGTTGCTCAATTCGATTGATGAGCGATGCGGGAAGTCTACGCCACTGGTCAGTCGCAGTGAGTTTATCCATTTCGCGTTGGCGGAATACCTGCGAATCGACGAGGCGACAAAAGAAAGGGAGAGTCTGTTCTGGGCCCGGGAGGAAACCGAAGAGGAACTGGATGCTTGGGTAGAACAGGAATCTATGGCTGGGCTGCGGGAATTTTATAAGGATGAGCCTCCTTGGCCCAATATAAATGAATTGGGGGGATGTCTGGTAGGCAAACCTGGATCCCCCAATCGGAATTCGCCCTTTAGTCCCGGTCTCTAGGGAGGGAGCCTATTCAACTCGTCAACAAATTATCGTCGCTCCCGTGTCTACAAGAATTCGCGGAATTTCAGCCGAAGTTCCCTTGGGTCTTGAAGACGGATTGGCCAGACCTTCAGCGGTCAACCTGGACACTCTATATACAATCAACAAGTCCCGCTTGCGCAGGCAAATCTCCAGTCTCAGCCGCGAGAAAATGGACGCAATTGATGATGCGTTACGGTTTGCATTGGACTTGTTGCCATGAAGCCGAACCCGTTCAAACACCATTCCGAACAGGAGAAACTCACCATGACAACCGATTACGGACCAGAGGCCATCCGGCGGCACCGCGAAACCCGCGGCAAAGTCAGCATCCTTTCCAAGATGACCGTGGAAACGCTGGAGGATCTGTCCATCGCCTACACCCCTGGCGTGGCCTCGGTGTGCATGGCCATTCACGCCGACCCCGCCGAGTCCTATAACCTCACCAACCGCGGCAACACCATCGCCGTGGTGACCGACGGCTCTGCCGTGCTCGGCCTCGGCAACATCGGCGCAGAGGCTGCCATGCCCGTCATGGAAGGCAAGTCCATCCTGTTCAAGAACCTTGCCGGGGTCGACGCCTATCCCATCTGCGTCGCTTCTCAGGACCCCGCCGAAATCATCAGGACCGTGCGCTCTATCGCCCCCAGCCTCGGCGGCGTCAACCTCGAAGACATCGCCGCTCCCAAGTGCTTCGACATCGAGGATGCCCTGCAGGACCTCGGCATCCCCGTGTTCCACGACGACCAGCACGGCACAGCCATCGCCGTCCTGGCCGCCGTCATCAACGGCCTTGCCGTTACCGACCGCAAGATCGAGGACTCCTCCTTCGTCTTCGCCGGAGCCGGGGCAGGTGGCATCGCCTCCGCCAAGCTGCTCATGGACTACGGCGCAACAAACATCATCCTCGTGGATAGCGTGGGCATCATCCATCGCGGCCGCACCGACCTGACCCCCGTCAAGCAGTCGATGCTCGACACCACCAACCCCGAGAATCGCACCGGCGGCATCGCCGAGGCCCTGCGGGGCGCCGACGTGTTCATCGGCCTGGCCGTTGCCGACATGGTGACGCCCGAAATGATCTCATCAATGGCCAAGGACTCCGTGGTCTTCGCCATGGCCAACCCCGTGCCGGAGATTATGCCCGACCTCGCCGCCGCGGCGGGCGCAGCCGTGGTGGGCACTGGCCGCAGCGACTTCCCCAATCAGATCAACAACAGCCTCGTCTTCCCCGGCGTGTTCCGCGGCGCTCTCGATGCCAAGGCCTCTCGCATCACCACCAAAATGAAGCTGGCGGCCGGTGAGGCGCTGGCGGCCCTGGTACCCGAGCCCACTGTCGACCGGGTCATCCCGTGGTCCCTGGATCGCGCCGTCCCCGCCGCAGTGGCCAAGGCCTGCGCCGACGCTTGGTTCGCCGACCAAGGCTAGTCAGTTCCCCCAACGGGAAAAGGGTGATTCCGATGCCTCCGCGCATCACCGTCGACACGCTGAACTCCCTCCGGCCCAACCTTCGTACGCTCATCACTGAGCGTGCGAGGGCCCTTCCGGACCTCCACTACTGCGACCTGCGAATCGAAGTGCGTGAGGGGAAGGGGGCGGTGGCCGAAAACGGATTCGCCAAGGCCGCATCTGAGGACTACTCCTTCGATTTCGGTGTCCGTGCCATCTCCGGCGACCGCGCCACCGCCGCGGGCTACTACGGCCGCGTACTCGGCCAGTCCGATGCCGCGAACATCGAGTCCGTGGTGCGGGAAGGCCTGGAGGAAGCCCACCAACGCGCCCGCGCCAGCGCCGCCCGCAAGGAACAGGCACGCCATCGCCACACCCTGCTCGGCGGTTCGCTCGCCGACTCGGTCCTCGCCCCAGTGCCGCCCGTGGTGGATAGCGTTGACGCCGTCTACTTCGAAGATCCTCGCAGCGTTCCCCTCGACGTCGTGGTGGAGATGGCCGTCGACGGGTGCCGCGCCCTGCAGGACGTGGGCGGAAAGGTCGCCTACTGCGCCGCTTCCTCCAGTACCCAGCTGATGCGCGAGCTGTTTCTCAGCTCAGACGGTGCCGACATCGACCAGACCTTCGCCCAGACCGAGGGCTTCGCCATCGTCGTATGCTCCGGCGAGCACGGAAACTTCGAGCTCTATGACTTCACCGGCCACCAGCGGGGCTGGGAAATACTCGCCGACGGCTACGACAACGGCCTCATCGTCCTCCCCGACTTCATCGACTTCTGCGACCGCCTGTCCGCCGACGCGCGGGAAGTCGCCGACGCTCCACCCCTCAGGCCCCCCAACCACGACGTGGTGGTGGTGACCAACCCCCACTTCAACACCCTGCTGGTGCACGAGGTCGTCGGCCACCCATCCGAACTGGACCGCGCCCTCAAGTACGAAACAGGCTATGCCGGCCGCTCTTGGTTCCTCAACGACCTGAACGACCACCAGCTCGGCCAGCAGATTGCCTCCCCGCTGGTGTCGGCCTTCTCGGACCCGCTGCTGGAAGGCTACGGCTCCTTCCGCTACGACCATGAGGGCACACCGGCCCGGCGGGCCTACATCATTCGCGACGGCGTGCTCGAGGAATTCCTCAACAACCGCCAGACCGCCGCCGTCATGGGGGTCTCGCCCAACGGCTCGGCCCGCAGCACCGAGGCCCAGCTCGTACCTCTCATCAGAATGACCAACACCGTCTTCGCCCCCGGTGACCGCGACCCCCACGACATCATCGCCGAGGTCGACCGTGGCTACTACGTCGCGGGCCACCGCACGCCCTCAATCGCAGAGTCCCGCGAGAACTTCCGCATCACGGCTGTCAAGGTCTACGAGATTGAGAACGGCCGGCTCGGGCGTCTCTACCGCGATGGCGGCATCACCTCCGACAGCCGCGACTACTTCCGCTCAATTGACGCCGTGGGCAACGACCTTCGCGTCAACCCCATCCCCAACTGCGGCAAGGGCCAGCCCATGCAGGCCAAGCGCATGAGCAACGGCGGCCCCACCATGCGCGGCATTGCCCGCCTCACTGGCCCCGGCTGAGCACAAACATTTGGTAAATTCATATTGGACATCCATTATCGGGCTCGAATCAGAGCAGGGAAATTATTCAGATGCTCTCCCTTGACCGTCTCCGAGCCTCCACGGCGGAGGCCCTCGAATTCGCGTCGGTCCAGCCCGACGTGGAAGCCGTCGAGGTCTTCGCCTCTGCTGACGCCAACCTCACCGTTCGCCTGAACTACACCTCCCACATACCCAGCAACGGCGTCGAGGAACCCAAGTCCTCAGAGTCCTTCGGCATCGGACTGCGGGTGGTTTTCCGCCCCGAGACTGGCGGCGTCCGCCGCACTGGCTTCGGCAGCGAACCCAACGACCTGTCCGCCGCCGGCGCTCGCCGCGCCCTGGACAAGGCCCGCGCTGGCGCTGTGGCCGACCCCGAGTTCGTCTCCCTCCCTCAGCCGGACGAGATAGTACCCGCCCCCTCTACCACTTCAGGCGACGACGGCTCCCCCGGCTATGACCCGGCAATCATGGACATCGACAGCGACCGGCTGGTGGATACGGGATGGCGCATGATGGACCGCGCCCTCGACATCTTCGGCTCCTCCGAAGATCTGATCTCCCTCGCCGGCCAGCCCGACCGCATACCAGACCTCGGTCTCATCCTCGGCGGCGACGTCGTGCTGCTTCAGTCCCGCATGGCCGTTGCCTCCACTCACCTTCCGCTGGTGCAGACCGGGCAGAACACGATGGTAATGTCTTTTGCTACCGCTATGGTGGAGCGGCAGAGCGCCAAGGGCAGCGGCTGGTCCGTGCATGGCAACCTCGCCGACTTCGACGGCCAGGCCGCCGCCGAGGCCGCCCGCAACGCAGTGGCCGCAACCGGGCTCCAGTACGGCGGCGGGCAGCGCACCCCCTCCGGAACCTACCGCGTAGTTCTCGGCCCGCAGCCCGTGGCCGAGATTCTCGAGTGGATTCTCATGCCCGGCCTGCACCTCGAAATGTTTTACGCCGGCGCCTCTCCCTTCCTCGGCCGATTGGGCCAGCAAATTTTGTCCGACGAAATCAGCATCTACGACGACGGGCCTTTGCAGCACCTTGGCCACACGGGCAGCGCGGACCTCCCCGGCGCTCGCATCATCACCGACGAGGGTCTGCCAGCGGGGCGCACCGACCTGGTCCGCCGCGGCGAACTGACCGGATTGCTCTCCGATTACTACAACTACCAGCGCATACGCCACGACCCAAACGCCCGACAGAAGCTGGGCCGCGACCCTGCCGACGTGCTGGCAAGCATCGCACCCCGCAACGGCTTCCGCCCCGGCAACGGTGGCGGGCGTAACTTCGCCGCGCCGCCGTCCCCTATCGCCTCCAACCTCGTTGTCGAGGGCGCCAACGGTCTGCCTCACGACGAATTGCTGAGTCGCGTTGGCAACGGCGTCTACATCGGCCGCATCTGGTACACCTACCCGGTCAACGGCATCACCTCCGGCGACTTCAGCGGCACCGTCATCGCCGACTCCTGGCTCATCCGGGACGGTCGCCTGGCCGCGCCTTTACAGCCCAACACGATACGCATGAACGACGACGTTCAGCGCGTCCTCAGCAACATCATCGGCATCGGCTCACACCGCCGTCCCACCGTTCGCTGGTCCTCCGACCAGATAACCTGGGCCCCCGAAATCGCCGTCGAAGGCTTCGGCCTCGAAGAAATCAGCGAGTACATGGACAGTGTCTACCGCTGATAGACTGTCGGTAGCATCACCACACCAACAAAGATTCCCGCAGGCCTGAACTCCCTTGCCGCTTCCTGCGTGCTGGGGAATCGGGAATCCGCAGAAGGAGCGTCCCGTAATGGCAGACGAATCGGTCAAGTTCCAGGTATCCGGCGCGGTGGCCACCATCACCCTCAACAGCCCCGAAACGAGAAATGCGCTCACCCCCGGCATGATCGCCGAGATCGGAAACGCGGTGGCCTCCTGCGCCTCCCCCAACGTGCGCGCCGTGCTGCTCACCGGTGCGGGAGGCGCATTCTGCGCTGGTGCAAACGTGCGGGACCTGGTGGCGACCCTGGAGGAAAAGGGTCCGGATGGCATCTCTCAGGCCATCCGCGAACTGGCCGACGCCCTGCACAACCAGGTCGTGTTGCCCCTGCGGCGCTTGCCCAAGCCCGTCGTCGCCGGCATCAACGGCGCGGCCGCCGGCGCTGGCTTCAGCCTGACCTTGGCCGCCGACCTGCGCGTGGCATCCCAGAACTCCCGTTTCCTCATGGCCTACGCCAATATCGGCGCACCCGCCGACGGCGGCTCCACATGGCTGCTGCCCCGGCTGTTGGGCGCCGGAAGGGCCATGGAGCTATTCCTCGCCAGCCAACCCATCGGCGCACCGCGCGCGTTGGAACTCGGCCTCGTCAGCCAGGTCTGTCCCGATGAAGAGCTCGACCGGCACGCCCTCGAGACGGCCACCCGCTTGGCGGAGGGCCCCACCGCGGCCTACGGTCGCGTCAAGGAACTCTACGAGCGCTCCTGGGACTCCACCCTCGAGGAACAGCTCGACGCCGAGACGGAGGCATTCGCCCGAACCTCTCAGACCCGCGACTTCCAAGAGGGCATCCGAGCCTTCGCCGCCCGCCGCCAGCCCTGGTTCCAGGGCACCTGACAATCGGGGATTTAATCGTAAGCCCTGTCCGACAATTACAGGTTTGTTCCGCTGGAGACTTCCTCGGGCTCGAACGCGGTTACACGCATTTCGACCGATCTGAGCGATGAAATTCCACCATCGACGGCCCGTCTGACGTTCTCCGCCGTCTCCAGGCTGAACGACTGCTCCCCACAGCGTGCGCAGACTTCTGCTGGAATGCCTTCGACCAGCACGTACTCACTGTCGACCTTGAATACCTCGTCAATCAGGTCCGTCCGGCTCTGCTTGTAACCACAGACAGCACATTCGAACATCAATGCCTGCGGGTCGTGAGACCGATCCAATCGGACGGATCTGTCTCGTAAACGGTGATCACTCTTACCAGTGTAGTGTCCGCCAGAGACACATGAATATGCGGCGGTTTCTCTTCGTAGGTGAATCCCATTGACAGGCAACTGGGTGAGTATTTGTCGGCGAGGTAGTCTTCAATGACTACACCAGCGACGATGACTACGCCAGCGGCGCCAGCTTGTCTTATTTCCTGTTCGGTTATCTCCCTCTGCACCCAGCGTCTGAGGGCATGCAGGGTGAGATCAAATTCGGCATAGGAAGCTGCCTCCGAACTTCGTCTTGCGTTTTCGGCATCGGCGGCGCCCTTCAAGATTCACTCTACCGCAGCTGCGCCACCGTCACTCCCTCGCCGCCGGGGCCTTCGCCTTCCCCCGCCGTCTCCACCAGCGGGTGGTCCGACAGGTACTCCCGGATGGCGCGCCGTAGCGCCCCTGTGCCCTTGCCGTGAATGATGCGCACCATCGACGCCCCGTCCAGCGCCGCGTCGTTCAGCGCCGTGTCCACCCGGCCAACGGCCTCGTCCACCCGCAGCCCCCGCAGGTCCATCTCCGGGTCCGGACCCTTCGGCGCTGGTGCCCGCGTTGTCGCCCGGCCCAGGTACACCCCCTGGCGCGCCGCCGACGGATCACCCTCCGCCAGGCTCTGCAGTTGGTATACGGGTATTTTCGCCCTCATCGTTCCCAGCAGCACCTCCACCCGCTGTGCCTGTGCCGAACTCGCCGACAGATCGGGCGGCGTGATGACCTCCACCGGCTGGCTGATGCCCCTCACATACACCCGGTCTCCGCTCTTCAGCTGCTCCTGCCACGGCGTGCGCTTGATCTCGATGGGTTGCCAGTTGGGGGCGTCCAGCTCCCTCTGCACCTCCCGCAGTTCGCGCCGCCTCTCCTGCAGGTCCTCCCTGCTCTCCCGTCCTGAAGCAGGCGCACGGATGTGCCCCGGTGCGGCATTGCCCGCTGCGGCACCGGAAGCTGCGGCATTGGACGCAGCCGAACTGGCGGCCAGGTCCATCGACCGCTCCGCCCGTTGCAGTCTGTCCGCAATGTCGCTGGTCCGCAGTTGCAGTTCCCGCCGCGCCTCCTCCACCAGTTCCGTCTTGGTCGTCTCCACCGAAGACAGCTGCTCTTCCAGGTCCCTCTGTATTTTCGCGGCCGCCAGCCTCGACGACTCCGCTTCTTCTTTCAGCCGCTCCACCGTCTGCCGTTCCTGCTGCAACTCCCGCAGCAGCGTTTCCGTTGCCTGCTCCACGGGCGACACCCCGGCGCTGGCATCCTCGATGATCTCCTCCGGCAGACCCAGCCGCGCCGCGATGGTCAGCGCGTAGCTGCGCCCCGGAAGTCCCACCGTGAGCTGGTAGGTCGGTTCCAGCGTCGTCGGGTCCAGGTCAACGCTGGCGTTGACCATCCCCGGGTGCTCCTGCACCGTGCGCGCCACCCCTCGCTGGTGTGTGGTGCCCACGAGGAACACCCCCATCCGCTGGAAGTGCCGCAGCACCGCGCTGGCCAGGGCCGCCCCTTCCTCCGGGTCGGTGCTCGTCCCCAGCTCGTCCACAAGCACTAACGAGCGACCCGTGGCCCGGCGCATTATCTCCAGCAGGTTCGTGATGTGCGAGCTGAAAGTCGACAGCGACTGCTGGATGCTCTGCTGGTCGCCGATATCGGCATATATGCCGTCGAACCCGGGGAAACTGGCATCCTCGGCGGGAATGTGCAGACCGGCGTGGGCCATCATCGCCAGCAGCCCCACCGTCTTCAGTGCCACCGTCTTGCCCCCCGCGTTGGGGCCGGTGACCAGCAGCACCCCTCGCTCCGAGTCCAGCGTCAGGCTTATGGGCACCACGTCCCCCGACAGCAGCGGATGCCGCGCCCGGCTCAGCCGCATTCGCCTGCCCCCGCGCCCGGCGGGGGGCCGCGACTCGTCCTCATCTCCAGAGAAGTCGGTGCTTTCCTCGTCACCAGACCCAGCGGCTTCCTCCGCTTCCTCCATGACAGGCGGTATGGCCCGCAGCGCCGCGGAGTACCGCGCCTTTGCCACATCCAGGTCCAGCCGCGCCACGATATCCAGCGCCAGCAGCAGGTCCTCTCCCGTGTCTCCCACTCGGTTGGTCAGGTGCCGCAGCACCCTCTCCACCTCGCGCTCTTCGGCCAGTCGCGCCTCCCGCCATCGGTTGCCCATGTCCACTGCCGCCATTGGCTCCAGGAAAACCGTAGCCCCGCTGTCCGAAACGTCGTGCACGATCCCCGGCACCCGGTACCGCATCTCCGTCTTGATCAGCAGCACCATCCGCCCATTGCGCTGGGTGATGAGCGGTTCCTGCACCACCTCCGACCGCTGGAACCGACGCAGGTTGCGCTCCATGATTTCGTTCAACCGGTTCTGGGCCTGCCGCGCTTCCGACCGCAGCCGTCCCAGCAGCGGGCTGGCGTAGTCCAGCACCTCTCCCGCCGGGCTGATGGCCGAGCCGATCTGGCTGTCAAGGTGGCCCAGCTCCGGGATGTTGCTGGCCAGGCTCGACAGCAGCGGCAGTTCCTCTCGACGGCTAAGCTCGTCCCGGTCGTAGCGCGCCGCCCGGGCGAAGGTTCGGACGGCGTAGAGCTCTTCGCCCCGCAACAGACCGCCCAGCATCGCCCGGTGAATCAGCTCGGTGATGTCGTTTTCGGGACCGAACTCCAGCGAGCCCCCACCGTCGGTGTATCGGCGCGACTCGGTGGTCTCCTGCTGCCGTGTCGCCACCTCCAGCGGGTCGTCCGATGGCTCCAGCGCCCCCGCCCTCTCCCGACCCAGCACCGTGCGGCAGTGCGACGCCACCTGCGCCAGCACCTGGTCGAACTCCAGCAACCTCCCCGCCTTTTCAAACCCGCCCAACGTCATCCAGCTTTCTCCATACCTGCAATCCCGATTGTCACTATTCCCAACCCGTCCGGCCTTCGCTCTTCAACATTCCAGCCGCTCACCCCTTCCAGCCGCTCACCCCTTCCTCTGTAACGGTGCAAAGGCGATCCTTAGTAAAGGCGACCCCTGCCTTCACGGAAATCCAGGGAACTGCCTCTGCGCGAACTCCGCGTCCTCCGCGTTGAAATCATTTGAAATCAACCGCCCACACCCGGCTCTCGGTCAGCATCGCCGCAACCTGCGGCAGAGTATCACGTTTCGGATCACGGATGTTCAGCCGCCGCCTCAGGGTGATTCCCTGCATCGACGCCAGCGCCGGGCACTGCTTCAGCAGGCCATTCAGCGTGAATCGCTCGCCCCCCAGCACCAGGTGGTCCAGCTTCGCCGCCGGCGTCATCAGGTGCGCCCTCGTTTCCTCGCACACCTTGTCGTACAGCCGCTTGATCTGCCCCTCCCGCACCCTCGTGTACCGCAGCTGCGAGGTGCCCCCCGCGTGGTGCTTGCCCTTCACGTACCGGGAGTCCGTCTTCGAGTCCACCAGTTCCCCGCTGCGGAACACCGCCACCGAGAACCGGCCCAGCCGCACCAGCACAACCCCCACGGTGAAGTCGGCGTCCAGCAGCCCCCGCAACGGTCCGTCGTCCCAGTCCAGCGACACAAACGTCTCCGCCACGGGAAACGGCGGCGCAACCAGCAGCCCGCGCCCTCCGGCCCTAAGTCCCACCAGCCCGCACCCGTCCCGCAGCGCCGCCTCTCCGTGCTCCGAGACAGCATCGGCCCATCCCGTCGCTGCCAGCGCCCCAGTGTCCGGCCTGTCCCCCGGCCCCAGGTACAGCGACGACGCTTCCTCCCCGGCCTCGGCAGCCAGCGCGTCAAGCATCCGCCGCAACCGCGCCGCAGGCACCGTCATTCCTTTCAGTGCATCGCTCGTTCCCATAGCGCTCGTTCCCATGCGGAAATTCTATCATCGCCGCCCTTCCGCTCTCCGGGTATAATCCCTCCCGATTGACCGCCTATTGTTCGCACTGATACGTGGAGGCCCCCTTGACTCCCGAAGAAAGAGAATCCATCCTGCAACGCCGCGATACCGCCCTCGCCCGACTCGACGACGGCCACCAGGTCCTCCTGAAGTCCCTCGAAGGACTCGAGGCCGAGGAGGCCTTCCTCGCCCAGCGCTGGTCCATCCGTGACGTTCTCCTCCACCTCGACTCCGAGAGGTACGTCGACGCCCTCGAGAAGATAGCCCGCGGCGAGATGAATATGCTGCCGCCCTTCTCCAGCCGCGATGAGCACTTCCGCGAAGAGCGCGAGCGCCAGGAGGCCACCCACCGGCGGTTCCGCGCCCTCCTCACCGAGCTAACCCCCGAGCAGCTCGCCCGTCCGGCCACTCCTCCCAATCCGGCCAACTCCTTCCCCGGCCTGACACTCCTGGAGCTTCTGGAACGCTCGGCGGGCCACGAGGCCTCCCACGCCCGCCAGATCGACCTCACCCGACACTACATCGCCGCCTTCCGATCCCAGGAACGTGCCTTGAACGTCGTAGCCCTCGGCGACGGCGACGCGGCCCTTCTGTCGCAGCACGTCAAGGATCTGCTGAACATGGCCGACTCCGTGATCGGCGACGCCGCGTCCCTGGCCGCCGTCGCTTCCTACACCCGCGGCGTCCACCTGGCGATGCACCCCAGCAACCGTGAAGAACTGGTGAACCGCGCCGCCCGTGAGACCCGCGAGGGCCTCTGGGCCATCGTCTGCGTCATGGGCGACGGTGCCGACACTGACGAGACCGTCGCCCTCGCCCGCCGCCACGCCGACGCCGTTGCCCTCCACGCACCGGAGCGCTAGCTGACCGCCTGCCCATCGCCTTACGCATTTTCCGAGCTTGCATTACAATGCCCTTCATTCTGAAAAGGCATGAACGACGCTAAGGGAGGCACGCTGGAATGGTCATCGCAAACGTCAATTCCCTGGTCGACGTCGACCGGGGCCTGATCAGCCCACGCATCTTCAGCGAGCACGATATCTACCAGGAAGAGCTCGAGCAGATCTTCGCCCGCTGCTGGCTCTTCCTTTGCCACGAGACCCAGATTCCCAACCCCGGCGACTTCCTCACCACCTACATGGGCGAAGACCCGGTGCTGGTAGTGCGTGACCGTTCCGGCAAGATCGGCGCATTCTTGAACATCTGCCGCCACCGCGGCAACCGCCTCTGCCGTGCCGACGACGGCAACGCCGGGACGTTCATCTGCGCCTACCACGGCTGGGCCTACGGCGCAGATGGCAACCTCCAGGCCGTACCCAACCTCCAGGACGCCTACTACAACGAGCTCGACCAGACCAAGTGGGGCCTCATCCCCGTCGCCCAGCTCGACATCTACAAGGGCCTCGTCTTCGCCACCTTCGATCCTTCGGCTCCTCCCCTGCTGGACTACCTCGGCCCCATGACCTGGTACCTCGACACCCTCTTCGACCGGCGCGAAGGCGGCGCCGAGGTCCTCGGCGGTGTCCACAAGTGGGTCGTCCCATGCAACTGGAAGATGCCCGCCGAGAACTTCGTCGGCGACGCCTACCACGTCCTGTGGTCCCACCTCTCCCCCATCAAGGCCGGCTTCAGCGTCGGCGTCACCGCCCAGCCCAAGATGAAGGGCGGCCCGGTGTCCATGGGCAACGGCCACGGCATGATCGCCGTCGGCGCGGACCAGTCCGGCGCTCCGATGCAGATTCTCAAAGACTACGAGGACGAAACCCGCGAAGAGCTTGAAGCCCGCCTCGGCCCTCGCGCCGCGATGTTGAACCCTGTTGTCGGCACCGTGTTCCCCAACTTCTCCATCCTGCGCGGCAGCTCCCATTCCTTCCGCGTCTGGCACCCCAAGGGCCCCAACGCCGTCGAGATCTGGTCCTGGGCCTTCGCCGATGTGGCCGCGCCTCCCGAGGTCAAGGAGGCCGTCCGCAAGAGCGCCATCTGGGGCTTCGGCCCATCCGGCACCTTCGAGCAGGACGACATGGACAACTGGCAGGAATGCACCCAGACCAGCCGCGGTGTGGTTGCCCGACGCCAGATGCTCAACTATCAGATGGGCCTCGGCCACGAGTCCTACAACGGGAACTATGAGGCCGTTATCGCCGACTTCCGCTACAGCGACAGCAACCAGCGCCGGTTCTACCAACGCTGGAGCGACCTCATGGCCGCCGATAGCTGGGCCGACCTCTAGCCAAACACCCGCTCAATCCCCTCGCTCCGAGGGAGAGGGTTAAGGTGAGGGTGAGGGTGTCCCCGTCCCCTTGTGGGACCTGAAATCCCGGGAGGTTCCAATGGTCATTGCAAACGTCGATTCTTTGGTCGACGCCGACCGTGGGCTTATCAGCCCCCGCATCTTCAGCGAACACGACATCTACCAGCAAGAGCTGGAGCGGATTTTCGCCCGTTGCTGGCTCTTCCTCTGCCACGAGACACAGATTCCCAGCCCAGGCGACTTCTTCACGACCTACATGGGCGAGGATCCGGTCCTCGTCACCCGCGACCGGCAGGGCAAGGTCAACGCCTTCCTCAACATCTGCCGCCACCGCGGCAACCGCCTCTGCCGTGCCGACGACGGCAACGCCGGGACGTTCATCTGTGCCTACCACGGCTGGGCCTACGGCGCAGATGGCAAGCTACAGGCCGTCCCCAACCTCCAGGACGCCTACTACAACGAGCTCGACCAGACCAAGTGGGGCCTCATCCCGGTGGCCCAGCTCGACACCTACAAGGGCCTCATCTTCGCCACCTTCGCCCCAGATGCGCCGCCACTGCTCGACTACCTCGGCCCGATGACCTGGTATATGGATGCCTTCTTCGACCGGCGCGAGGGTGGCGTCGAGGTCATCGGCGGCGTCCACAAGTGAGTCGCCCCCTGCAACTGGAAGTTCCCCGCCGACAACTTCATCGGCGACACCTACCACACCCCCTGGTCTCACCTGTCGCCCATCCTCCAGGGCTTCAGTGTAGGGCCCACCATCCAGGCCGCCGATGGCGCCGGCGCCGTCTCCACCGGCAACGGCCACGGCATCTGGTGCGCCGTCACCGGCACCACCAGCGAGCCAATGGACGTCCTCAAGGACTACGAGATTCAGATCCGCAGCGAAGTGGAGGCCCGCCTGGGGTCACGCTCCGAGACCCTGAGTCCCATGGTGGGCACCGTCTTCCCCAACCTCTCCTTCCTGAAGTCCAGCGCACGCAGCTTCCGGGTCTGGCACCCGAAGGGCCCCGACCGCATCGAGATATGGTCCTGGGTCTTCGCCGACGTGGCCGCTCCACCCGAGGTGAAAGACGCCATCCGCCTCATCGCCATCCGCGGTTTCAGTCCCTCCGGCACCCTTGAGCAGGACGACATGGACAACTGGCAGAATTGCACCCTCACCAGCCGCGGCGTGGTGGCCCGCCGTCAGATGCTCAACTACCAGATGGGACTCGGCCACGACAGGTACAGCGAAGAGAACCAGGGGCTGACCAGCGACTTCAGGTTCAGCGACAACAACCAGCGCCAGTTCTACAAGCGCTGGAGTGAAATGATGGCCGCCGAAAGCTGGGCGGATCTGTAGGGAATCCTTACTAAATTGTTGACGAGGCATCTATGACCAAGGCGCCAATGGCCCTGGCAATCTCGGCGGTACTCACCCTGATTTTGGCCCTTGCGTGCGCACCCTCGCCCACGCCCACGCCTACACCGACCCCTACGCCCACTCCCTGCCCGGAGCCGAGCGACGTGGTTGGCTGGGCGGCAGACCGGATACTGGAGAAAGCGTCTGAGCTGACCGACTTGGACCTCAACATAGATATGAATTCGGAGCTGCTGTCCACGGTCTTTGATAACGCGAACAGTACCTATACCTACGAGGGAGAGTTCTCCGTAGAAGTAGGGCCTATCACTCTCACCAACATTTACACTGTCTTATCCCGAATCCACTGATGGGAGGCGTGAAAGCTGGGCAAATTGGTATGAGGGAGCCTACAAGGGAGAGAGCCTTGGCTCCATTGGGACCGATGTGACACGGCAGAGGGTTTTCAGTAGCCGCCCCGGGCCTGGAAAGCGGTCTATGGAGGCTGGGAATCGCCGGATAGTGAGATCGGACGCAGCGGAATGCACTCGCGGACCGGGCGGACGCGAGTTTGGAGGCCTTGGGTCGGTTGCGGATAGCGCCGTCAGGCTGGGAGTGGGATGGCTCGCAGTCGGGCCAGGGCGAGAGTGGCCTGCTCAGCCCAGGGCCAGCCCCGGGGAAGATGCAAAGTGAGTCTGCGCGCCGAGCGGGTGAGCCGTCCCACCAGACCGAAGAACCGTCGCCGGAGGGTCTTGGTGGTCACGATCTGCTCGCCCAGACCAATTCGCGCCGTCCAGCGGGCCAGGTTATGGGCCATCACCTGCACCGCCAACCAGGCGGCGTTGGCGGCGAAGCGGCCCGAGGGAAGATGGTTCAGGCCGACGCCGTACTTCAGGTCTCGGATGGCATTCTCGATCTCGGCGTGGCGGCGATGGTCAGCCTCCAGTTCGAGCGTCTCCCCGTCCCGGTCGGTGATGAAGCCGTGATAGCTGTAGCTGGCGAACAGGGCCAGTTGGGAACCGGGCGTGGGCTTCACCCGCCGGACGATGAGCCGCACCGGCGCGGCGCCGGCCTCACTCTCAAAGGGAGTGTAGGTGGTCTCGGCCACATCGGCGGCGCCGTCCATCCAGTATGGGATGGGCGTCCAATCCGTCTCGGGTATGGCCTCGATGAGATTGCGCAGGCTTTTGTGCTGGCGGATGGTGATGGAGTAGCGGACATCCATCTTGCGGCAGACGGCGACGATGGCGTGGGCATAGAAGCCGCTGTCGGCCCGCACCGTGAGTCGGCCCCTGGCGCCGGCGTAGCGCACCCGTCCCACCGTCTCGCGCAGGAAGTGGGCGGCACCCCGGGCGGTGTTGGCCCGGCCCTCGCGCAGCCGGGACATCAGCACGTCGCCGGTGCCAGAGGCCACGGCCAGCAGCGGGTGATAGCCTCGCTTGCCGGTATAGCCGTGGTGGCGTGCGCCCTCCTTGGCCAGACCGTAGGTCTCGCAGATGGTGGAGTCCAGGTCGATGGTCAGCGGCCCGTCGCCGGGTCCGGCACCGGCGGCCCAGGCCCGTGCCAGCAGCTCCCGGCTCACCCGGTCCAGCTGACGGACATGGCCCCATCGGAAGCTGCGCAGGAAGGTGCCCAGGGTGGAGGGCGCTTTGACCATGCACCCCAGCACCGAGTAGGTCCGCCCCGCACGCAGCGCATCGGCGTCGTCAATGCAGTCGCCGCCCGCCAGCGCCGAGGCCACCAGCGTCAGCATCTTGTCTCCCGCGTTCGCCCGCCCCGGCGCATCCCCGAGGTCGAGGTGACGGTCAACGAGTTCACGCAGGCCCACGTGCTGGGCCAGGGTGGCCGGCAGGAGCAGCCCGGCATTGTTGACCAGGCGGTGGTCGTCGAAGGCTATTTGGATGCGGTCGGGGTGCTCAAGTGGTAGCATCTGTTGGGTGCTCCTTGTTTCTGGTCGGTTTCCTTTCTCGAAAACCATTATCCCAGATTCAGAGGAGCACCTTCTTGCCGCTTCAGTTCGCCAACCTGACGCCCACTATCGGTGGATTCGGGCTTATACAATAGCCGCACCTGCACTCTGTCTCTGGGACCGATTGACCTGGGGCTGTAAATTACCTACTGGCAAGCCAAGAATATCGGTGCCGGACGGCCTTTTTGAGTCATTCATATAAGTTGCTAAACCCACCAGCAAACTTCTGTGAGATCACACAAAGCAGGCGAGGAGGTTCCCCATGGCAACGATGCAAATGGCCTCCCTTGTGGACACCGACAACGGCGTTATCAACCCCAGCATCTTCAGCGACGAGGAAATCTACCAGCAGGAGCTTGAGCAGATTTTCGCCCGCTGCTGGCTCTTCCTCTGCCACGAAACCCAGATTCCCAACCCCGGCGATTTCCTCACCACCTACATGGGCGAAGACCCAGTGCTCGTGGTCCGCGACCGCTCCGGCAAGGTCGGCGCGTTCCTGAAAATATGCCGCCACCGCGGCAACCGCCTCTGCCGCGCCGACAACGGCAACGCCGCTGCCTTCATCTGCGCCTACCACGGCTGGGCCTTCAGCAACGACGGTTCGCTGCAGGCGGTCCCCAACCTGCAGGACGCCTACTACAACGAGCTGGACCAGTCGCAGTGGGGCCTCATCCCCGTCGCGCAACTCGACATATACAAGGGCTTGGTCTTTGCCACCTTCGACCCGGCCGCTCCGCCCCTGCTGGAATACCTCGGGCCCACAACCTGGTACCTCGACGTGTTCTTTGACCGCCGCGAGGGCGGTGTCGAGGTCATCGGCGGCATCCACAAGTGGCAGATTCCCGCCAACTGGAAAATGCCTGCCGAGAACTTCTGCGGCGACGGTTATCACACCGGATGGAGCCACCTGTCCGCCGTCACCTCCGGGTTCGGCGGCAGCTTCCGCTCCAATCCCTCCCGCGAGGGCGCCGTCGTCTCCCCCGCCAACGGCCATTGCATCGTGGGCCTCGGCCCGGACGACCCCTCCGACCCGTCCGTTCCCGAAATCATCGCCTACGAGGAGTCCATACGCGATGAGGTCGCCCAGCGCATGGGCGAGCGCCTTCGCCTGATTCGCCCCCACGCCGGCACCATCTTCCCCAACCTTTCCCTGCTCCGCAGCATCTCCCGCACCTTCCGAATGTGGCATCCCAAGGGTCCCGGCAAGACCGAGATTCAGGCCGCGGTATACGTGGACAAGGCCGCGCCGCCGGAGGTCAAGGAGGCCTTTCGCATCACTGCCATCCGCACCTTCGGGCCGTCTGGCGTGTTCGAGCAGGACGACATGGACAACTGGGAAGGCTGCAGCATGTCCGGCCGGGGCGTTGTCTCTCGCCGCAACCAGCTCAACATCGGCATGGGCCTCGGCCACGCCCACTACGACGAAGACCTCGGAGGAGTGGCCAGCGACTACCGCCTCAGTGAAAACAACCACCGCGCCTTCTACCGCCGCTGGAGCCAGCTCATGGACTCCAACGACTGGCCCGATTAAACGGCCCCAACGACGATATTCCCTCTCCCTGCGGCAGAGGGCTGGGGTGAGGGCGTATTCTCCTTACCAAATTCTCAGAGAGGAACCCAAACATGCGTGACGACACCATCCGCGAAGTCGAGCAGTTTCTGTACCGGGAGGCTAGGCTGCTGGACGCTCGCAGGTTCGACGACTGGCTGGAATTGCTGGCCGAGGACATCAAGTACTGGATGCCCCTGCGCTCCAACCGCTACCCCGCCCACAGCAAGGCCATCTCCATCCTCGACGGCTCCCGCTACGAGGAGGGCGACCTCTCCGGCGAAGACGATCTGGCCATTATGGACGAGGACAAGGACTCCCTCACCCGCCGCATCCGGCGCCTCGACTCCGGCATGGCCTGGGCCGAAGACCCGCCGTCCCGCACCCGCCACTTCGTCTCCAACATCGAAGTCGAGCCCGGTACCCGGGACAACGAGCTCCGCGTCTTCTCCAACTTCATCATGTACCGCACTCGCGGCGAGACCGAGCAGGACTTCTACGTCGGCAGCCGCGAGGACGTCCTGCGCCGCGAGGAAGGCCAGCTCAGGGTCGCCTACCGCAAGATTGTCCTCGACCAGACCGTCCTCCTCGCCAAGAACGTCAGCAACTTCTTCTGAGGGGGATGTGGCCGGAACGAGCAGAGAGCATTTGGAATACAGGTGGTTTCTTGAATACCGGTGGTACCGGGAATACAGGTGGTATCCGTATGGAAGGGCGGATTTGAAAGCCGCCCTTGCCGTTGGGTTCCTGCCAGGGCGGGAATAGCGGGGCGCGGCAGCGTCAATTGCCGCGCGGCCAGCGCTTTGCTACACTAGCGCCGAACTGCCCCATTGAAACGGAAACCCAGCGCCGCAGGAGGACGCCGCGATGATTTACGAAGTCCGTACATACACCCTCAAGCCCGGTAGCGTCGCCACCTTCGAGGAGAACTTCTCCAAGGCCCTGCCCCATCGCCTGAAGTACTCCCCACTCGCCGCCTTCTGGCACACCGAGATCGGACCCCTCAACCAGGTCATCCACGTCTGGCCTTATGAGAGCCTGGACGAGCGCACCAAGATCCGCGCCGAGGCCGCCCAGGACCCCAACTGGCCCCCCGCCAACGACCCAGAGATGTACGTGAATATGGAGTCGGAGATTTTCATCCCCGCCCCCTTCATGCGTCCCTTGGGCGGCGACCAGGCCCTGGGC
The DNA here is from genome assembly GCA_965261355.1 of Dehalococcoidia bacterium. Classification (GTDB taxonomy): domain Bacteria; phylum Chloroflexota; class Dehalococcoidia; order Lucifugimonadales; family UBA3495; genus VXOI01. The sequence goes on from CBDHDK010000002.1 coordinate 469,575, forward strand.
AACATATACGAGATGCGCTCCTACACCTACAAGACCGGCTCCATGGGCGAAGTCCTCAAGCGCTGGGAGGCCGCCGTCCCCCACCGCGAGGAGTACTCCCCGCTGGCCGCCGCCTGGTACACCGAGCTCGGCGGGCTGAACAAGTGGGTGCACATCTGGCCTTACGGCGACCTTGAAGAGCGCAACCGCGTCCGTGAAGAAGCAGTGAAGTCTCCCCACTGGCCGCCTCCCACCCGCGAGTTCCTGATGAGCCAGGAAAACAAGATAATGGTCCCGGCCTCATTCTCCCCAACCCACTAGACGCCGGTCTGATGATGTCATTCTGAGCGAAGATAAGCTAAGAATCTGAATCATCCGTAGGGGCGGGCTTGAAACCCGCCCCTACACCGTCCGGCACCCATCCTGGACTGAGGCCAGCACATGCCCGACCTCGAACGGCAGCTTCACGACCTCGTCACCGCCAACCGCATCCTCGCCCGCGAGGAGGTGGTCGACGCCTTCGGCCACGTTAGCATCCGGCACCCGGACCACCCCGACCGCTACATCCTCTCCCAGTCCCGCGCCCCGGAGCTGGTGGACTCCCCCGACCTGATGGAGTACACCCTCGAGGGCGAACCCCTCGACCAGCGCGACCGCCCCATGTACTCCGAGCGCCCCATCCACGGCGGCGTCTACGAGGCCCGGCCCGACGTGATGGCCGTCGTCCACAACCACTCGCCCGCCGTCCTGCCCTTCGGCGTCACCGGCGTCCCGCTGCGACCCATGTCCCACATGGCCGCCGTCGTCGGTGAGCCCATTCCCGTCTGGGACATCCGCGACAACTTCACCGACACCAGCCTCCTCGTCACCACCATGGAGCAGGGCCGCGACCTCGCCGCCCGCCTCGGTCCCAATCGCGCCGCCCTGATGCGCGGCCACGGCTGCATAGTCGTCGGTTCCAGCCTCAAGCAGGCTGTCATGGCCTCCGTCTACCTGCAGACCAACGCCCGCCTGCTGCTGGCCTCACTCCCGTTGGGCGAAGTGAAGTACCTCTCCACCAGCGAAATCGACCTCATGGCCCAGAGCCTCGCCAAGCAGTCGTCCATCGCCCGCGCCTGGGAATATTGGGCAACCCGCGCCGGCCGCACGCCGTAGGGAAACTTCATGCTGAACGCCGAACCCGAAATCGTCGAGGAGATTCGCGCCGCCAACCAGCGCTTCTACGACGCCTTCAACACCCTCGACATCGACCGCATGGCCGACGTCTGGGAACCCTCCGAACGCGCCCTCTGCGTGCACCCCGGCTGGACCCCCATCGTCGGCTGGCAGACCATCCGCGAAAGCTGGGAGCGCATCTTCGACAACGCCAACCTCATGCAGTTCTCCGTCCGCTACCTCAACGTCGTCGTCCAGGGCGACTTCGGCTGCGTCACCTGCGTCGAGGGCGTCACCAGCGTCGTTCAGGGCCGCGCCGCCAACTTCTCCACCTTCGCCACCAACATCTTCGCCCGCCACCCAGACGGCTGGAAGATGATCGCTCATCACGCCTCCCCCGGCGGCTAGCCCCACACCCTCATTCCCGCGCAGGCGGGAATCCAAACCCCCGTCCGGCTTTTCGCCAGTACTGCCCTGGCTATGCCATCTGTAATTCTGAGCGCTGCGGAAAATCACCTCCGCCGCCGCACCGTCCCTCCGCTCTTGCCCACCGGCATCCATTTCGACGATTTCCGTAATTCGTCTCGCCAAGACACTCTCCGTGCCTAATATTCTTGATACAATGTATTGAGAGAACTGGTACCGTCTTTAACGCACAGGGGCAACGCCATGACCGCCGACCCGTCCTCCCTCACCAGGACCGAAAAGAACCTGTGGAACGCCATCGTCTCCGAGGCCTTGGCCAACCTCAAGTACAACGCCTACTCGCAACAGGCGATGCAGGAAGGCCACCCGGAGGTGGCGCAGATCTTCCAGGAAGTGGCGGGCGCCGAGACCGTGCACGGCATCAACCACCTGCGCGTCACCGGCGACATGGTCTCCACGGCCGAGAACCTCCGCGCCATCATCGTGGGCGAGGCCCAGGAGGCCGCCACCATCTACCCCCGGATGATCCGGGAAGCCCTGGCGGAGGGCAACCAGGAAGCCGCCGACTCCTTCTCGATGGCCATGGAGCGCGAGCGGCGCCACCTGGAGAGCTTCACCGAGGCCCTGGCCCACCTCGAGGCCAAGCTGGCTTCGCAGTCGGGCGCCTTGCAGTCGGCCAACCGGCACGCGCCCGTTGTCCCCGAGATACCGATGATGCCCGCCAGCGTTTCGGCAACCTACTCCCCGGTGCCCGACGGTTCCTCCGAGGCCGAGGCCGCCGCCGAGCGCGCCTTCGACCGCGCCACCTACAACGTCGCCGCCGCCGAGGTCGACACCGAGCGGTGGCGCGTCGCCCGCCTCGGCCGCCTCCGCGAGGTCGTCTTCGGCACCCAGGACGGCCTGCTAAGCATCGTGGCCCTGGTCACCAGCGTCGCCGTGGCCGTCGAGAGCCAGACCACCGTGCTAATCGCAGGACTGGCCGGCGCGCTGCCGGGCATGATCTCCATGGCCACCGGAGCGCTACTCGGCTCCCGCGCCGAGCGGGACGTCCAGCGGGCGGAGATAGAGCGCGAGGCCCGCGAGCTCGAGGAAAACCCCGCCGAGGAGCTGGCCGAGCTGGTCGTCCTGTTCCAGCGCGAGGGCATGACCTACTACGAGGCCCGGCAGATGGCCGACGAAATCTCCCAGGACCGCGACCTCTGGCTCAGAACCCTGGTGGAGAAGGAGCTGGGCATCAGCCCCGAGGAGACCACCAACCCGGTCAAGGACGCAATGGTGATGGGGGCAGCCTTCATCTCCGGCGCCGCCATCCCGCTCGTGCCCCACTTCTTCCTGACCGGCGGACAGGCCATCGGTGTGTCCGTCGGCGCAACCCTTATCGGCCTGTTCGCCCTCGGCATCCTGAAGGGCCGCATCGTCGAGCGTGCCCCGCTGCTGCAGGGCCTCGAGATCCTCGGCATCGGCACCCTCTCCGCCGGCATCGGCTACGCCCTCGGCGAGCTCATCCCTCGCCTGTTTACGTAGCTAACTGCCGTTGGGATGGGCTATTCTTCTTCGAATGGCATACCCCCAATTGAGAGACCCTGCAGCGATTGCCCTCTCCGGGCTCACCGGAGCAGGTGCTGGCTTCACCTACACGGAATTGTTGGTCGGCCTTTCGCCACTCCCAGAGGCGATCTTCTTATGCTATGTAGGTGTATTCCCCTTTCTGGGCGGCTGGCTTTTAACACAGGCAAGCAGTGTTTTCTTCTTTCCCATCGGTATTCTTATTGGAATCTCTGTCGGTTTGCCTTCGGGTAATGATAATTTTGCGATTATGTTCGTCCTTGCTTCTTCATTGTTTCAGGGGGCTCTGGCAACCATGGCCTTTTTCGTCGGATACGGCGCTCGACGACTCCTGGCAAGAATACGTGTCTGAGGCCAGCCGGAATCTCTTGGGTCATGAGGGAACGGCGCAGCAAAAGGATGGGCTATGTCCCTGATATGGCAGCCTCTCAGCCTCATAGTGTTGGCCGCGGCGGTGTACATTGGGTTGAAGTTCCCTGACGTTGATCAACGCGTCGGTTTTCTCCTCCACCGCTCGATCATCACCCACGGCCCGCTGCTGCCTCTCGTGGCATTTGCATTCGCGCTTGGAGACAATCCTGTTCAGCGCCGTCTGGGAGCGGGAATCGGCATAGGGTTTGCCGTCCACATGGCCTTCGACCTGTTCCCAAGAGGCTGGCAGGGGTACGCCCTGATCAGCTTGCCCTTGTATGGCTGGACCCCTTCCGTCTTCTCCTGGGTCTGGATATCGGCCACCATGCTCATCTGTCTCGCCTTAGCTATCAAATTGTGCCGAAATGCCATTGACGTGGTCATCCTGCTGGTAGCCACAGTAGCGGCGTTCGCGTTCGTCGCTCCTGACGAAAATGCCCTTTGGCGCCCCATGGCGGTTACAGTTGCTGCCTTCTTGGTCACTTTCTGGATGATTGGACTAGACAAAGAAGCAGCCAATCCACCGTAGGGAACGGAGTTAGAACAAAAGGAAAACCCGCTCATCCCTACACAAGCTCGGAACGAACGGGGTTTCAGAACGTTGGTAAGTGGGAACAGTTGCCTAAATCCCCTCCGCCCGGCCGCACCCTCTCCGCCGGCGTAGGCTACGCCCAAGGCGAGCTGATCCCCCGCGGCTATTAACGTAGGCGAGTATTCCATTCCGGTCGGACTAAAGAGTTTAGGGGCGCACATGCTCGCGCCCCGTGATTTCTGGAGTATCGAAGAGTCCTGTGTGTGAACGCGCTGTCTTGTGTCGCCCGGCCACTTCGAGTACACACTACCCATCGCTATTCTTCAAACAATGCGTCCTCTTGTAGCATCCGCAGTAGCTCTACGGTCCCCCTTTGGGTGTTCCTGGCGTGGGTATTCACCTGCAGAGGCGTCAGGTTGCCGTGATAAAAGTGGATGTGCAGCCCCTCTGCTGCCCCGAAGTCGGAAAGCCATCTATCCAGATTCTGTGAAGCAGCCAGTTGCTGTGCTATGCGACGAAAGTCCTCGTGGCTGTTGTGCGGCAGTCCCTCGATCAACGACCTGGCAATCAGGCAGTGAGCGAACGCTCCCCACAGCAATTCGGCGGCAACCAGTCCGTTGCCGCCGCTGCGAAGCTCCTGTTCGGCCCTGGCACTGAACGCCAAAGCAGTTTCGATGTGCTCATCACTGTTCAGAAAGCGACCGCCTTCTCACCGGCAAGGCTCTTGGCTTTAGTGATAGTCATCCTTGCGAATCGCTGGGCGTCCTCTCCTACGCCCGTCTGCTCTTCTCCGTACAGTCCGCACATCACCGTTTCCGGCCTCCCCATGCTCGCTCCCAGGGCGCCGCAGAGATCCATGCCGTCTTCCGAGGCGTTTTCAAGCAGGACGTAGAGATCTTCGCTGTCACCGGGAAACCTGCCGTCGGTGGCCAGGGCCGCTGCGGCCCTGTAGAGGTCGTCGTCCGTGCCATGCGGCCACCCGCGCTGCGCTGCGATGTCGCCCAAAGTTACCCTTACGGCGTCCGTCAGCGTTTCCGTCCCTTCCAGGAACCTCTCCTTGTCGAAACACTCACGGGCTTTTTCGAAGAATCCATCGACGGCTTCACTCACTGCCCGGTCCCAGGTGTCGGCTATTGGAGTTTTCCATCCCTCCACCCCCTGGTTCCAACCGCTGTTTGGCCGGCTTCCGCTAGCGATGGCCGCGTTCACGGCGGCTTTCATCGCGTCGTTTATCGGGAATCTGCTTGAATCTGCGGGCCACTCGCCGAGGAAACTCCTCTCCAACTGCATCTTCCGAAGAGGCGGCTCCGCAATGGCCGCGACGTTTCGCAGGACGTCCAAGGCGATTTCTTCCACCACCTTCTCCATTTTCGACTTCATTGGCCTGCTCCGTAATCCCTCTTCACTTCGATGCTATTCCGCAAGGATGCAATGGTCAAGCACAGTCGGGTGACATCGTCGCCTTTCGTTGTCAGCGATGCCCCTAAACCCCCTCCGCCCGGTCCAGATGCGCCCGCGCCGCCAACGTCCGCTACCCCCTAGGCGAGCTGATCCCGCGGCTGTTTACGTAGGGTGCCAGGATTCTCTTGATTGGCGGAGTATCATGGAATCCATAGGTCAAACGGATAACACCAAACTGGAGGCCCCGATGGCTTCTTCAGAGCTCTTCGAGCATCCTTTGGCAGACGAAGTGGTGGCATACCAGGATATGCAACACGAGTTGGAGCGCGACTTCTCGGGCCGTTGGGTGATCGTCCACGACTCGAGAAAGAAGGGCGAAGACTACGAGTCCTTCAAAGGTGCAAAGGCTGCCGCTCAGGAAATGGGACTGGACGTCTTGGCCTGCTACATTCGCCAAGTTGGAGTGGACTCGGCCGTTTTCTTGTCCCAAGGTGGCTAACGTGGTTCAGTACACCATGTCCGCGCGGCTTTTGCGATTGGCAGGGCCAGCCATTGAGATATCGGTAAACGGAAGGATCGGAGTGGGCCTGCTGGACACAGGGGCCTCCGTTTCAAGCCTCGACATCACATTTGCTGAAGTACTTGAACTCCCGGTGGCTGGAACTCACAGGAGTACAGGGGCAACGGGAGAAGGAAGCTACCCAAACTTCGACGCAGACCTTCAGATTCCGATTTTGGGAGTAACAATGCCTTCTCCAATTGGAGGACTGCCCTTGAGAGCGCACGGACATCCCTGGGACGCCATCATTGGGCGTGACGTACTTTGCCAGTATCAGTTGACCATTGACGGCAAGTCTGGCCTGATTCGATTTGAATAAGGTGTAACGCGTCCTCGAATCGCCCCCCTAAATTCCCTCCGCCCGGTCCAAGTGCGCCCGTGCCGCCGCCAGAAACTCCGGCGGGTTGTCCCCCTGCACCAGGTGCCCCGCGTTCGACACCGTCACCGTGACGCAGTCCGCGATCTCTCGCCCCATCCGCTGCAGCGTCTCGTCCGAGAATATGTCGCTCCGGTCGCCCCGCGTCACCAGCGTCGGACAGTCGATGCGCCCCCAGCAGTCCCAAAGCTGCTCCGGCGACCACGGGCCGTCCTGCCGCCCCCGTTCGCGAATCACCCGATCATACTTCCACGTCCACTTGCCGTCCCCGCCCTGCCGGATGCTGTACTTCAGCGCCCCCAGAACCTGCTCCCTCGTCCGCCCTGTGTACTCCTGGATTCGGTCGGCAAACTCGTCCAGGGTATCAAGGTTATCGGGCAACTGCTGGAACTGCTGTATGCGTTGCCGTCCCCTCGAGGCCGTCTCCGGCCCAGTGTCCACGATGGTCAGCGACCGCAGCGCCCCGGGGTGCCGCGACGCCCACACGAAGCTGTTGCGGCCCCCCATCGAGTGGCCCATTAGGTGAAACCTGCCGCCGTCCAGCCCCAGCGCCGGCACGATGGCGTCCAGGTCCCCCACCATCGCGTCCAGCGTGTAGTCGCCGTCACCGGCCCAGTCGCTGTCGCCGTGCCCCCTCTGGTCCAACGCAATAACATGGTATTGGGGCGAGAGGGGCAGACTGATGAAGTCCCAGCTATGCGCCTGCTGCGAAACGCCGTGCAGCATCAGCACCGTCGGATTGGCCGGATTCCCCCACTCCAGGTAGTGAAAACGGAGCCCGTCGGCGTCCACGAACCGGTCCACCGGCTCGTTCTCGTCTACGAACGGCACGCCCATGCGCCGCGCCGCATCGTGAAGCGAAAGCCCCAGGGAATGTGACGCCATTTCGGACCCTCCAGAACGCTATTCCAGCCTCAAATCACGGCTGAGTTTCAACCCTGTAATGATACCCCCGCTGTCAATTTGCCCAACCCCGATACCAGCTGAAAGCAGGCCTTCCACCCTTCCTGAAGCCCGCCTCCACTGCAATATGTTGTTCCTACCCAAAACGTCTCCCCCGGCTCCCCACCGTCATTTGTATGTTGCGTGAGTCGTGCGGATTGGCCAGTCTGTACGGCAAGCCCGGAGGTGCGTCGTCCGTCATTGGGCAAACCAGACAGGCAAGCGTCCGGTTGTGCCGTGCGGGAGTAGGACACCTCCGGGCCAGTGCCACGGCCCTCCGAACGGATACCGGGGCTTCGGGCCCGCATCAGCAAGTGGGGAGGACCGCAAGGCAATAGTACTGTCAGCTGGAGGGAACAACAATGATTGTGGCAGCGACTGTTACTGTACCCGGTACTGTACCCGGGAGATCTGGCGGGCTGGTGGTGGGTATAGACGTGGCCAAGACCCGCTTGGACGCATCGGCCGGCGCTGGCGAGGTTCACTCCTTTGCCGAGGTTCACTCCTTTGCCAATGATGCGGAGGGGATCGCCGCGCTGATGGAATGGCTGGCGGCCCAGGCGGTGGCGCTGGTGGTGTGCGAGCCCACCGGCGGTTACGAGGAACCCATGGTGCGGGGCCTGCGTCAAGGAGGGGTTCCGGTCCACCTGGCCCATCCCAACAGGGTGCGGGCCTTCGCCAGGGCCAGCGGACGCATGGCCAAGACCGACCGCTTGGACGCCCAGGTGCTCTCCCGCTACGGAGAGGTGTTTGCCTCTGCCGGGGTCTATGAGCCGGAACCGGAGCGGGAGGAACTGCAGGCCTTGCTCCGGCGGCGCCGGCAACTGGTCGACCAGAGGGTGCAGGAACGCAACCGGCTGGACCGGGCCTGGAATCCGGGAGTCCGAGCCTCCACCCAGCGCCACATCGACTGGCTGGACCAGGAGATAGCCGCCCTGGACCGGGAATACCGCGAGGCCCTGGAAAGCAGCGAGGAACTGGCCGCCAAGGCGGAGCTTTACCGCAGCGTCCCCGGAATAGGGGCACTGACTGCTGCCACCCTGGTGGCGGATCTGCCCGAACTGGGCCGGGGTGAAAGCAAGGGATTGTGCTCCCTGGTGGGCTTGGCGCCTTGGTCCAGAGACAGCGGCCAGCAACGGGGATACCGGGCGGTGCGCGGCGGACGCAGCGGGGTGCGCCGCGCCCTGTACATGGCGGCCTTGTCCGTGATCCGGAGCCAAGAGGAACTGGCCCGCTTTTACCAGACCCTGCGAAAACGGGGCAAGGCAGGGAAAGTGGCATTGGTGGCCGTCATGCGCAAACTGCTGCTGCATCTGAACGCCATCGCCCGCCGCGCCACGCCCTGGACGCCCAATCACCCCCAACTCTCCCCTGCGACAAACCCTTGACAAACAACACAGATACTCCCGCGACAGGCGGGAATCCAAACCCCGGTCTGTCTCCAACTAAAACACCACCAGTAGACAAAGCTCTACGTCACAACTGCATCGGCCCTCACCAATACCCTGACAATCCATGCAAACGCCCCCTTGCTTTCGTCTCGCTTTCGTGGTTAGAATATACGTACTGATTATCGGTTCTGTCCTGGAGTGGACTGAGAACTGACACCCTTCTCCCTTGAATGAGGGTGGAGTAAGGCTGAATTACCGAACATACATCGCTCATCGCTTCCGCCGAGACCCGCCACCACAATGCTGCCACGAACGGAAACGCTCGGAGAATCAGAATTTCCACCCCAGCCGGCCAATCTGGAGAGTGAAACTAAGAGCGCCACAATCCGCCACTTCGACCGCTACCCCAAAGCTGACGTGAACGGAAACGCTCGGAATTGCTCGGAATTTCAGGTTTTCCGCCCCGCCGACCAAACAGGAGAGTGAACCCATGTACAACCTCGGCCATATCCGTCGCCGCGTTGTAACCCTCAAGCGCAGGTTCGCCCCCGCGCCCGCCGTGATCCGCCTCCGCCACCTCTCACAAGAGTTCTGCGACGAGTGGGAGGAAGCGGTATCCGGAGATGCCGTCTCCAGAGAATCCGCGAGAGGCAACTAACTTGGCAATAAAAGAAAACAGAGAAATCTCTGTGCTCTCTGTGCCCTCTGTGGTGAAAACCCCTCCGCGCCCTCGGCGTTTAAACAACCCTCCTGCGTTTAAACAATTCTCTGGGTTCTGTCTGCCCTCTGTGGGGATATCCACCTGTTCCTGTATAATGGCCGTCAACTTACACCCGCCCACTTTCGACAGGCTCAGGAGATGCGCCATGCCAGTCGTCCAGCGACCTTACGTTCCTCCCGAAGACCAGACGCCCCACGAGGAAAACTACGCTCGCCCCGGCGACACCCAGCAAGCCAGCGAGGGCACTTCCCTGGAACCCATCACCTTCTACGCCGACTCGATGCACATCTTCAGCAGCCTCTATTCGTCGGTGCTGTTCTTCGGCGAACAGATGGAGGAGCGCGAGCCTATCCTGCGCGCCCGCATCAAGGTCAGCCCACAGATGCTCAAGGCCATCGCCCTGCTCACCGCCAAGCACGTCCGCGAGTACGAGAACGCTGTCGGGCCCATCACCCTGCCCGAGCAGGTCTACTCCGCTTGGGAGCTGGACACCGAGGGAAATCACGACCATGCCTGATGACGTGACGCCGGAAGACCCCGGAGCCCAGGAAGACCGGATGCTGGCCTCGGATCTGTCCCTGCCTGTGGTGGTGGAGCCAGGTGCCGACTATGCACAGCCGCCCGACTGGGACTGGCGCGACATCGACTCCAGCCAGCCCAACTCCGCCGTCTTCCACATCAGCCACTCGGAGATAACCCGTGTACTGGTCGACACCCTGCGGCCCGAAGACTGCTCGCCCGACGCCAATTTTGTCATCAAGGACGAAATCCCCATACTTGTCCTGGACAGCCTGGACAAGTATTGGGCCGGCGAGGCCAAGCACCGCCTGCCCCTGCATGGAGTCCGTGTCCCGGTCGAGGCCGACACCCTGGCCGAGGCCAAGCGCGCCCTCGCCGACGACCTCGGCGCCCAGTTCCGCCTGCTGCTGATGCTGCGAAACTCCCGTCAGCACCAGCTCGCCGACCAGCTGGAAGACAACCTCAGGATGCTCAACGAACTCCTGGAACCCCGCCGCGACCAGGCATAGGCGTCCTAGTTGCCCTGCACCACCAAGGGAACGTCCTCGTCCGGCACCAGGACTTCGCCATAGACCGTCGGGCCTTTGCTTTGCCAACGATCGACCACGGCGCTGCGGCCCCAGCCTATGTCTCGCCAGCGCGCTTCAGTCTGCTCGTTCAGCCAGTCCGTCGCGGACTTCGCCTGCTCTTCGTTGTTGTACTGTTGCAGGCCGCGAAGTGTGGTTGTCGAGTCCTCCGACAGCGTGGCGTGAAAGGCGGAGATGCGTGTCAAATTCAACGGACTCCCCGGGGCGCCGATGTTCCCGGCAATACCCCGCAGGACGAACGCCTGCAGGAAATCGGACAGTCCCCAATCCTCGACAAGCCTGGCGAGGGTCTTGGGCAGAACCCCGCCGTCCAGTTGACGGTCCACGATGGCCCTCACCCCGTCCAGGTCGGGACTCGCGGCCAGCGTTTCCGGGCTCAGGATCGCCAGGTAGATTTCCGACTGCCCGCCCGATTCGCGTGTCCTGACCAGGCCGAAAATGTCGACGCTCCGGTGGGTGTCGACGATAGTGGCCGAAAGTCCCGCTCCCGATGCGGCTCCCTCTCCCAGTGCATCTCCGACCCGTCCGAAATCGCCCTGCAGGATGCAGGCCCATTCCCCGCTGGATAGGAAGGATGACAGCACAAGGGCGCGGGCCCCAACTGCGATGAGCAGTTCATCTGCAAGCGGGAGTTCGCCCGTGCTCACGAAGTGTCCCAGCTGGAACTCAACTTGCTCAGCCAGGTCTGGCCTCTCCGCCACAGTTTCGAGGTTCACAAAGGCATACAGGAGGGAATCCGCGGGTAGCAGAGAGAGCAGCGCCGCCGGATGGTCTGACGAAATGTCCACCAGCTGCGACTCTGCTGTCTCCGACGGGGGCGTTGGAGTTGGCGCGGCGCTGGTAGTCGGCGGCCCGGTGGGCGTCGGCGTCGGCGTCGGCGACTCAAGGGTAGCAGTGGGAGCAACCGTGGCCGTGGGAGAAAGGGTAGCGGTTGGAGGTTGGGCTGTCGGGGTCGCAGAAGACCCGCAGGCCGTCAGCGCGGCAATCAGCCCCATACAGAACAGCCAAACGAGGAATTTCATTCTCCAGCTAACTTCGACCGCACCGCGCCCAACACCTCCGCTATCGGGACCGTGGTCGCCTCCTCGTCCTGCCGGCCCCGGACTTCGACCACACCGTTGTTCAGGTTGCGGGGGCTGATGACCAGCCGGACGGGCAGGCCCATCAGGTCGGCGTCGTTGAACTTGACCCCGGCAGCCTGGTCGGGCCGGTCGTCGTACAGAGCCTCTATACCGGCGGCGTTCAGTCGCTCGTACAGATCCTCGGCCGCGTGGGCCACGTCCTCGTTGGACAGATTCAGCCCCACCAAGTGGGCCTGGTATGGCGCGATGGGACGGGGGAAGACGATCCCACTGTCATCGTGGTTCTGCTCGATGGCCGCGGCCAGCAGCCTTCCCACCCCAATGCCGTAGCAGCCCATGGTGATGGGCCGGTTGCGACCCTCGTCGTCCAGGTAGGTCGCGCCCAGGGTCTCGCTGAAGAAGGTACCCAGCTTGAAGATGTGGCCCACCTCGACTCCCCGAGTGGACTCCAGCGTACCGCCGCAGCGGGCGCACACCTGGCCCGGCCGGACGAGAGCGATGTCGGTCATCAGGTCCACCTGGAAGTCGCGGGGGTAGTTGGCTCCCGTCAGGTGCGTGTCGGGCTTGTTGGCGCCGACGACGAAGTTGTTGCCGCTCTCGATGGACGGGTCGGCCACCTTGCGGATGCTCGGTCCCCCTTCTGCTGATGTTAGGCCCACCGCCGAAGCGCTGCCCGCCACCAGCCCGGCGGCCCGCACCTCCTCGTCCTCGGCGAACCGCAGGTCGTCGCAGTGCAGGGCGTTCTTCAGCTTGACCTCGTTGACCTCGAGGTCGCCCCGGATGGTGACGAACACCGGCTCCCACTGGTTACCAAAAGCGGCCATGTAGAAGACCGCCTTGAGAGTCTTCGACTCCGGCACACCCAGGAACTCGGCCAGCCCGGCGATGGTCTTGATGCCGGGCGTGGAAACCTCCTGCAGCGGCGCTTCCGGCTCCTTATCGATGGGCGGAAAGACCGAGTCTGCCTTCTCGGCGTTGGCCACGTAGTCGCAGCCGGAGCAGGTGATAACCGTGTCCTCGCCGGTCTCGGTGGGCAGGAGGAACTCGTGGGAGTCCTTGCCGCCGATGGCGCCGCTGTCGGCCTCGGCCATCAGCACCGGCAGCCCGCAACGGCGGAAGATGTTGCGGTAGGCCTGGGCCATGTCCTGGTAGCTGTCATCGAGGCTGTCGTCGTCGGCGTTGAAGCTGTAGGCGTCCTTCATGTCGAATTCACGCACCCGGATGAGGCCAGCCCGGGGACGGGGTTCGTCGCGGAACTTGGTCTGAATCTGGTACAGCAGCAACGGCAGGTCCCGGTAGCTCTGGACGTTGCTCTTGACTACGTTGGTGACGACCTCCTCATGGGTCGGCGCCATCACCATAGGACGTCCGCGCCGGTCCTCGAGGGAGAACAGGTTGTCGCCGAAAGCGGCGCGGCGGCCGGTCTGCTCCCACAATTCCATCGGCTGCAGGGCGGGCAGCATAAGCTCCTGGCCACCCGCGGCGTCCATTTCCTCCCGGATGATGTTCTCGATCTTGCGAAGGGAACGCAGGGCCATGGGCAGGTAGCAGTAGACGCCTGCCGCCACCTGCTGGATCAGCCCGGCCCGCAGCATCAGCTGGTGGCTGGCGGTTTCGGCCTCGGGAGAATCGAAACGAAGGGTTCTACTGACCATTCGCGTGAATTTCATTGCAGCCTCGTTCCAAGTGACACAAATGGAGCGCCGAGTGTCCTGATATTACCAGAAACCCCCGGCGCTCCCTGCTCTTCAATATGCCGTGTGGGTCAGTCGGCGGGGGCTGGGTCGGCTTCGACCTCTTCCATCAGGGCCGTCAGCATTTCGGCTTCGGGTACAACCCGGACCTTCTCGCCCTTGCGGAAGATGACGGCGCGGCCAGCTCCGGCGGCGATGCCGACGTCAGCGTCCTTGGCCTCACCCGGACCGTTGACCTCGCAGCCCATGACGGCAACCTTGATGTTGCGGTTGCTCTTCCGCAGCAGCGCGTCGACGTCGTTGGCCAGCTTGCGCACGTCCACGTCGGCCCGGCCGCAGCTTGGGCAGGCCACGAGCACCGCGCCCTTCTGGCGGAGGTTCAGAGACTTCAGAATCTCGTATCCCGCAATTACCTCTTCGACCGAGTCGTCGCTGAGCGATACGCGAATGGTGTCGCCGATGCCATTGTAGAGCAGAACACCCAGGCCAACAGAGGTGCGGATGGAGCCGGAGGTCTTGGTGCCAGCTTCGGTGATGCCCAGGTGGAGGGGATACGGCACCATTTCCGACAACCGGGTGTAGGCTTCGACGGTTGTCGGCACGTCGAAGGCCTTCATCGAAATCTTAATCTGGTCGAAGTCCTGTTCTTCCAGCAGGCTTATCTCCCACAGGGCCGTCGCCACCATGTGGTCGACGACGCTGTAGTCGCCCTCATTCTCCTCGCCGGCCTTGGGCAGCTTGTTGACGAGGTCCATGTGGCGAGAGAAGCCGCGGGTGCGACCGATGCCACCGACCGGGGGCAGGCTGCCGAAGTTGACGCCGATGCGAATGGGGACGTCCAGGGCTCTGGCCGCGGTCGCCACCTCGCGCACCTGATCCTCGTTGCGAAGGTTGCCGGGGTTGAGGCGCAGGCAGTCGACGCCGCCTTCCAGGCATTTGAGGGCCAGCTGGTAGTGGAAGTGGATGTCGGCGATGAGCGGGATGTTTATCTGCTTCTTGATCTCGCCCATGGCTATGGCGGCGTCCATGTCCGGAACGGCGGAGCGGATGATGTCGCAGCCCGCCTCTTCCAGCTCGTGGATCTGGCGCACCGTGGCCGCCACGTCTCGGGTGTCGGTCTTGGTCATTGACTGGACGGTGATTTCGGCGTCGCCGCCCACCTTGACGCCGCCGACGTAGACCGGTTTGGTTGGCCGTCGCTTAGTCATCCCTCTTAGCCCCCCAACTGTGCCAAAAAGGGCTGGCTCGGATTACCTAGCCAGCCAATGTAAATCTAGCGGACATGTTACACGAAAGCAGGTGCGCATTCCAGCAGGCCAGCGATGTTCTCAGGGCAACCGCGTCTTATTTGTCGGCACACAAATCGGGCCGAAATGGCGGTGGAGATGGGAGTGACACTGCTTCCTTGGGGTTTGGGTCTTCGGTTTGGGGTTCCGGCTGCGAGGGTAGACGGGGGTTGGGATTCCCGCCTACGCGGGAAAGACGGGATATGGGGCCTCCGGCGTTCGAAAGGTGGGAGGGACAGCGCTTACTTGGGTTCTGGGTTCCGGATCCGGGTGCGAGGGTAGACGGGGGGTTGGGATTCCCGCCTACGCGGGAAAGACGGGATATGGGGCCTCCGGCGTTCGAGATGCGATTGCCCTGTTTCAGACCCGAAGGTGACGGACCAAGGGTGGTCAGCAGGAATTGCGGACCCAGAGTGAGCCGCGGAGGAAGCCGCCTTCGGCGGCCCAGGGCAGCAGGCTGCCGACGATGTCGCGGGGCTCCGGGAGCCTTTTGTCGTCGAGGCAGCGTTCGAGGTACTTGCGCAGGGCCATGAAGGTGCTGAGTCGGAAGCCGGCCTTCCCGATGCTGGGGATAAAGGCCGAGCCCATCCTATCGAGCTCGAGGTGGGAAGCGGGAGGGTCGTCGTTAACAGCGTCTTCGTAGTCGTCGCAGAATTCCTCGGCGAGACAGCGCAGACGGATTATGGCGAGGTCCTTGGCGAGGCGGCGCTGGAGGTGCCTGATGCGGCCCCAGATAGCGTTGAAGGAATACATAATTTCACTCTCTTGAATGGCTGGGTTGCCGGGGTTTTTTCGGAACCCGATCATTTCCGATTGCTGCAGCCTTGGAGCCGTGGGTGAAAGCGGCGTGGTTGCGGGGGATTTCACTCTCACCGTCATTCTTACCCTCACCCTAGCCCTCGAGGGAGAGGGGACTTGGCCTGTCGCTGCAGATTTGTTCATTGCGATTTCAGCAGTGGCTAATCTCATTAGTCAGTACAAACCTTCTAATACACCAGAGCCTGCAAGAGCAAGAGGTACGCGTCACTGGAAAGGCAATAGCGTCTTATTCCTCGGCCCAATTATTGTGCCGAGATGCCGGTGGAGGTGGGAGTGACAGTGCTTCTTTGTCTTCCGGGTGCGAGAGGTCTGGGTTCTGGGCGCGAGGGTAGACGGGGGTTTGGATTCCCGCCTGGGCAAAAAAGACGGATTACAGGGCCTCAGGCGTTCAAGACGGGATTGCCCTGGCGATGTTCTCGAGCTTGGCCGCTGTGGAGTTCGCGCCATCCTTCGGCTGGCGAAAGCACTGCGCCCGAAGGCGTTAATTCATAACTTTCTCATAAATGCCCGTCGATTCCGGTCGATAGGCCCGTCTCTGCCCAGGGTTGCTGCGTACCGCCATTCCGCCAACATCCGGAGCGCAGCCGCGCCCCGTATTATCAGTGACTCTCAAGTGAATAATGACTATTCTCGATACAAATACACATTGGAGGCGGGCATGAATTCCATGGAATAGCGCCCCGCAGAATCTCGGGAGAGCGTCCAGTTTCTCCTGACAGCAAGGCAAAGTTCTATCTGGATTGAAGGATTTACCACCTAGTGAAGCCTAAAAGCGAAATATCCACAAATCCTATATAACTTATTCCGAGGGCAGATTTAATACCATCAAAAGGAGGGAAAAGACATGGCAACTGCACGAACAGGACTCGGAAACCAGGTGGCAATGGTGGCACGAAAGAAGGGTGCGGTCACATTGATTGCCTTCGTTGGCATCATAGCGCTCGTCCTGACTTTCGGTACCCTCATCCCGCCGCCCGGTACCGCCCACGCGGAAAGTAGCGAGCCATGGCTTTACATGGAATGCGCGGAGAATCCAGTAGAGGAAGGAGACGAATTCAGGCTGGTAGTTCGCAAAAAGTATAAGGACCACACCGCGCCTTACAAAAAGATAAGAGTCTTCTGGTACACGGAGGCTCAAACCGCGGACGAGACCGACTACGAGCACATGTATGCCGTCCGCCAGGCCAGCAACGGCCACCAGTCAAAGACCGGCAAGATGGGACGTGACTTCCATACCCTGGAGGACATACTCCCCGAACCCGACGAGACCTACTTGTTGAAATTCAACAACTCCAATGACGACGGTGACGACGGCGAGTGCACCATCACCATCAAGGACGACGACGGTGTTGGAATCTTCGACCTCGAAATTCGCTCGGTCCCCGGGGAAATTCCGTGGGGTACCAACAACGAAGACAGCCTGACAGCGTACACCCAGGGGGACGTGATCCTGGTCACTGCCAAGTTCACCCACCCCGTCACCACCATCAACCCCGACACGGGTGAGCAGGCCGACTACGCCGGACTGTACCTCCAGGTGGGCGAGAACCGCAGGGTCGCCAACGTCGTTCGGGGCGACGGCACTGACACCCTCATCTTCGGTTATACCGTGCAGGCCGATGACGAAGACCTCGACGGCATCAGCGTCGAAAACGGCTGGGCCGGCACGGGGCTGTACTACAACGAAGAAACCCAGGACGCTGGCCTGTGGCCCGTCAACTCCGACGACGGTCGGCTGAACCGGGTGTTCTACGGCCTCTCCGATGACCCGGAACACCTGGTGGCCCAGGTCGTCGTTGAAGAGCCGACCATCACTCCACCCGTCGAAGATCCGCTCATTGAGGAACCTTCGATTGTCGAACCGGATCTGCCGGAATGGATTGATGACGTCGAAAACATCGAGCCAAACCTCCTCGGCAAGATTGACGGAGAGTTGACGGCAGAGGACGATGGCAGAGACTGGTACGGCTTCGAAGCAACAGGTGGAGAGGACTACTTCATCGAGCTTGTGAGCGCGTTGGATCTGGCAGGACCCGGCCCTGAGGAGCATTTCTTCATTCAGTATGTAGAAAACAAACTGATCGACCCCAGCATACTGGAAATCGTCAACGAAGAGGGTGAGCAGGTGATGGGCGAACATGACCAGGGCGGGTTCATCAATAACTGGGCCCGCGCCCATTTCACGCCCCAGGACGATGGCACCTACTACATCGCCGTCGGGGCTGGGTCCGAGGACCCCGGGGGCCTCGGCTTCTACACCCTCTCGGTCCGCGCCGACGACTACGCCGACGATTACAAGACGGCCCGGGATGTAACGCTGCACCCTGGAGAATCCATCACGGCCTGCATAGACTCGGACGTCTCGCCAGACGATCCAGGGATTAACGCCTGGGACTGGTGGGAGACCCGAGAGGGTCACGCCCGGCCGCTGTACGGCCTGGAATCTCTGGACGACCGCGACTTTTTCAAGTTCGAAATCGCGGAAGAGGGGACCTACGAATTGTCAGTGACCGCAGCACCCGAGTCCGTCGGCATTTGGGCCACCTATCTTGAAGACGGGCATGTCAGGCATCACTCGGAGCCTGACCCGGCCCAGTCAGTAGTGGACCACTACGAGCCTGGCACCCACTTCGTGGAGATAGGGACTCCCTGGCAAAGCGCCGGCAATACCGGCCTCTACACGGTGAACTTGTTCCAGATTCAGGAGTGACGAAAATCGGTTGTTGCTCAGCGGGGACCGAAAGGGCCCACTTCAATCCGACAAGTTAATGGTACCCTCTACGATAGCCGGGGCAATTAATGCCCCGGCTATCCGCTGAAGAAGCTGACTCCTTCGATGATGCGGCTGATGTCGTTGACGGTGATGGCCGCGATGCCGCCGACCAGGACGACGAGGCCGATGAGGTGGACCAGGTTCTCCTTCTCCTGCGAGATGCGCTTGCCACGCCGCAGCCACTCGATGACCACGAAGACGATGCGCCCGCCATCCAGCATCGGGAAGGGAAGGATGTTGACGATGGCAAGGTTCACGCTCAGCAGTATGCCCACGGTGAGCCAGCCGATGAGGCCCCCCTCGCGGCTTATCTCGCCGGTCATCTGGGCGATGCCGACCGGGCCGGACAGCTGCGGGGCTGCGCCGTGGGAGATCATGCCGCCGATTGACTGCTTAAGCAGCACCAACAGATCCCACGTGCCGGTGACGCTGGCGGGGATAGCCTCCCACAGGGGCATCGACCTGCTGACAGTGCGCGTTTCGGTGAGGTCGACGGCGACACCCACCTGCCACTGGCTGCTGCCGGTGTTGAACGCGGGGGTGAGGGTCAGGTTCTGAAGCTGTCCGTCGCGCTCGATGTGGGCCGTCAACTCCGAGCCGCCCGTCAGGTTGATCTCTCGGGTCAGGTCGGTGCGATTTTCTATGACCTGCTCGTTTGCCGCGATGAAAATGTCGCCCGACAGAATTCCGGCCTGTTCCGCGGGGCTGCCCTCAATCACCTCTCTCACAGCCAGACGGCCGATAGTCTCCTCCTGGGGCAGCATGAACATGATGGTGAAGATCAGCAGAGGAAGGACGGCGTTCATCACCGCCCCGGCCGCCAGCACCATGATTCGGGCGCTGGGGCGTCGGGATGCCAGACTCTGAGGTACGGTGGGGTTGTTTTCCCCTGCCAGCCGCACGAACCCGCCCAAAGGTATGAGGTTAACCGAGTAGAGCATGTCGGCCAACTCGATTGAGCCGCCGTTGACGGAGCGTATTTTGCCTTCATGCCACAGCAGGTGGTCGACGGGCCGGTTGAAGTGGCTGGGATCTTCGTTCCCGTCCCGCTTTCGGTGCAGCTCCACCTCAACCGCCACCAACCCCAAGTCCTCCTCTTCTATAGAGGCGACTTTAACTCGCTGTCCGGGACGGAGAGACTGGGGACCGTCCACACCTATATAATGAGTCCGGGTGTGCAGCAGCACCTCTGTGCGACCGGTGTAGACGCCGAAAACGCGGGGAGGGAATCCGACGCCAAACTCCAGTACCTTTACCCCGATGGCGCGGGCGATCGCGAAGTGGCCCAGTTCATGGACCACCACCAGGATCAGCAGCAGAGGGGCAAGAGTGCCGACTGCAAACAGGAACGTTTCCATTAGTGATCTATGGCCAGCTCAGGTAGAGGATGTCCCTGGACTCCTGTGCGACGGTACCTCTGTTCTCTCGGGCACCAATTCGTGAACTAAACAACCGTGCGGGGGGCCAAACCACTTCGAGGTCTATACTTTCTCCGCCATAGACTCTCGGATGAATTCAACTATTTCACCAGTGGAAGTGCCGGGTCCGAATACCTCGGTAATGCCAAGAGCCTTGAGCGGCTGTCGGTCCACGGCGGGGATGATGCCACCCACCACCACCAACACGTCGTCCATGCCTTCGCCGTGCAGCAGGGTCATGACCTCAGGCAGGATCTCCAAGTGGGCGCCGGAGAGAATGCTAAGCCCGAGAACGTCTACGTCCTCCTGCGCGGCGGCCTGGACGATCATCTGCGGACTCTGGCGAATACCGGTATAGATGACCTCCATCCCTGCGTCTCGCAGCGCGCGGGCGATGACCTTAGCGCCGCGGTCGTGTCCGTCGAGGCCGGGCTTGGCCACCAATATGCGGATGGGTCGTTCGTTATTCTGCATTGCGCTCTGCCTTAGCCTTTGAATTTGACTTCACACCCATCTTTGAACGAAACCCCGTCTGCCCTAGATGGCGTAATCCTTCAACAGCTGCCGTGCTATGAGAAGCCGCTGTACTTCCGATGTACCTTCGTAGATCGTTGTCACTCGAGCGTCGCGCAAGATGCGCTCCACTCCCGCCTCCTGGAAGTAGCCGGAGCCGCCGTGAATCTGGAGCGCCTTGTCAGCCACGCGGATGCACATCTCGGAAGCCATCAGCTTGGCAATAGAGGCTTCCTGCAAAAATGGTTGGCCGGCGTCCTTCAGCGTGGCGGCGTTCATGGTGACCACACGGGCGGCGTGTACTTCTGCGGCCATGTCAGCCAACATGAACTGGATTCCCTGGTGCTGGGAGATGGGCTGACCGAAGGTCTCGCGCTGCTGAGCATAGCGCAGGGCGGCCTCGAGGGCAGACTGCCCGATGCCGGTGCTCTGGGCTGCGATGATGATGCGACTGGAGGTGAGGATTTCCATGGCCTGGTTGAAACCGCGTCCTTCCTCCCCAAGCAGGTTTTCGCTGGAAACCGGCGTGTCCTGGAAGACGATCTCGTCGGTGGTGGAGCTGCGCATGCCCAGCTTTCCATGCATGGGGTTGATGGTAAGGCCGGGCGAACCCTTATCGACGATGAAGGCGCTGACGCCCTTGTAGCCCTGGCTGCGGTCCTGGGTGGCGAACACGACAACATTCTGGGCTACCAACGCGTTGGTTATGAACATCTTGCTGCCGTTCAGGAAGTAGGTGCCATCGCGCTCGACGGCCGTCGTCTGCATGGCGGCTGCGTCGGAGCCGCCACCAGGCTCAGTGAGACCGAAAGCGGCCACACCCCTTCCGTCGACCAGAGGCGGCAAAATGCGCTGCTTCTGCTCCTCGCTCCCGAAACGGTCGATGGAGGCCACGCCCAGGGCAAGGTGTGCCAGCCAGCTGACAGAGGCCGAGGCGTCTCCCCGCGCAACTTCCTCGGCAGCGATTGACACCTGCCTGTATCCGGCGGGGCCGCTCCCGCCATACTTGACGTCAATGCCTAAGCCAGTCAGTCCCAGCTCGGCGAATCCGCGCCAAGCGTCCCACTGGAATTCACCGCGTTCGTCCGACTCCCTGGCCTTGGGGGCAATCTCGCGGTCTACGAAGTCCCGCAGGGTCGTCTGGAGCATCTGCTCCTCTTCAGAAAGCATCAGGTCAGGCATTGTGGTTACTCCTTGTTTACATTCTGCAATCAACACGCCGTTAATTTTATCAACTAACGGCTCGTCATACTAAAGCGAGGTGTCCAGCCGCGTAGCGTTCGCAATCAGTTGACCAAGACCTGGGACCGTTACAGTAGAGAAACCCCGGGCCGATTTCAATTCGCCGGTACCAGAAGGGTAACACCAAAAATGGGATCGCCTCCGATAGTGTTGGTCGCATGGTTGAACTATTTCCCCTTCGAAGAGTTTCCGTCGAGTGCCGCATCAGCTCGCGAGACATGCTTGAGGGGGCACACACAAAAGCGTCATATCTGTATCACCCTACCGAGAGCCGGATACTCCTTCGGATGGCAGCGACGAAGTTAACAGGGTTAGCGCCGCCGCCACAGTGGCCTGTCGGGGGGCAGCGTTCGGAATCAGGTGATACGGCCCCCAGTAGGTTGATGGAACTCAACCCTTTAACCCTAAAGGGTTATGGAACGGTGAGTTCCCAAGTACCGAGGGTCCTTGACCTATGCCGCCTGACTTGGAACGCTGTCGATGATCCTGATAGGGTTTCGGTCGCGTTGGTGGACTCCCGGAGGAAATAAATTTTACTGTGTGTAAACTTTTGTAAGGTTACGGTCAACAGCGAGAGATTCCGAAGCGCGCAAAGCGAATTGCCAACTATGGTCCATCAGAATATACATGGTACAGGCGTGTCAGTGTGGCTGACAACCGGGGATTGCAGGGCAATCGCGTCTTATTTCTCAGCACACAAATCGGGCCGGAATGACGGTGGAGATGGGATTGGCAGCGCCTCCCCAGGTTCTTGGTGCGAGGGAAGACGGGGGTTTGGATTCCCGCCTACGCGGGAATGACGGGTTATGGGGCCTCCGTCGTTGAAGACGCGATTGCCCTGGAGGCCAGTCTCAATATTCGAAGGTCCTCTTGTGGAGATGTAACATCCTGTAACATTTTGTAACATCAGTATCAATTT
Organism: Dehalococcoidia bacterium; assembly: GCA_965261355.1. Classification (GTDB taxonomy): domain Bacteria; phylum Chloroflexota; class Dehalococcoidia; order Lucifugimonadales; family UBA3495; genus VXOI01. Next base: position 491,886 of record CBDHDK010000002.1, read on the forward strand.
GGCTTTCATTTGAAACATAGCACTCAGGCGATTCAGGGAATTCTCTTTCAGAACAATTGTACGGCGCACTGCGCTCCAGGGCAAGGGGGAGATTTCAGCAGCAGGGCAATCGCGTCTTATTTCTCAGCGCACAAATCGGGCCGGAATGACGGTGGAGATGGGATTGGCAGCGCCTCCCCAGGTTCTTGGTGCGAGGGGAGACGGGGGTTTGGGGATTCCCGCCTGCGCGGGAATGACGGGTTATGGGGCCTCCGTCGTTGAAGACGCGATTGCCCTGCCGGGGATTGTCAGCAATATCAGGGCGACCGAGAAACTCCTGATGACTGAGACGGCCTGACGCCAGATTATTGATCATTCGACCATGGCAACATAGCCAGCCGGGCCGGGATGCAGGTCTCGACCCGACAAGACGGCGCTCCTCCGCTGGCACCTCGTACCGTTGCCACGCGTACCGCCTATATTAGGAACGTTATCTTGCTATATAAGGACGCTGTCATGTCGCGGAACCATCCAAGGCCGATCGCCCTGGTCGTCAAGAACCGCTGACTCCAAGAAAACATTTCCAGAGGCTGCTTTGCGCCAAAACTGACCTCAGGTCTGACTCCTGAAGCAGAGCTGGCTGGAACAACTTCAGTTGGCTGGGGATATTGTCGTTTCGCCGAATGCGTGAGTGAAATCGAGCACTAAAACGCCGCCATCTCCTCCTGTTCGCCGAAGGCTTCACGCAGGACGGCGGACATCTCTCCCAGGGTGCAGTAGGCATTCACGCATTCCAGTATCGCGGGCACCGTGTTGTCGGCACCGCGGGCGATGTCGGCCAATCGAGCGAGCGCGGCCTGAGACACGCTACCGTCGCGCTCACGGCGCAGGCGTTCGAGGCGCGCCACCTGCTGTCGGGCGGCCTCTTCGTCAACGCGCATCAGTCCTTCTACCGGTGGCTCATCGTTAGCGTAGCGATTGACTCCGACGATGATGCGGTCCCCAGACTCCACTTCCTGTCGGTGGCGATAAGCCGCGTCGCCAATCTCCCGCATCTGGAAGCCATCTTCGATTGCCGCTACCGCGCCGCCCATTTCGTCGATACGTCGAATGTAATCCAGGGCCTGGGCTTCCAGGTCGTTGGTAAGGCTCTCGATGTACCAGGAACCGCCCAGAGGGTCCACCACGTCGGCTGTTCCGCTCTCGAAGGCGAGAATCTGCTGGGTACGCAAGGACAGTTGGGCCGATTCCTCGGAGGGCAGGGCCAGGGCTTCGTCGCGAGAGTTGACGTGCAGCGACTGGGAGCCGCCCAGTATGGCTGCCAATGCCTGCACGGTGCAGCGGATGACGTTGTTGTCGGGCTGCTGAGCCGTGAGCGATACGCCGGCAGTCTGGGTGTGGAACCGCAACATCATCGAACGCGGGTCCCTGGCCCCGAAGCGATCGCGCATCAGGCGCGCCCAGATGCGGCGGGCAGCACGGAACTTGGCCACCTCCTCGAACAGGTTATTCTGGGACACAAAGAAAAAGGACAGCCTCGGGGCGAAGGAGTCCACTTTCAGCCCGGCGTCGAGCGCAGCCTGCACGTAGGCGATGGCGTTGGCGAAGGTGAAGGCCAGTTCCTGCACGGCAGTGGCTCCGGCCTCACGCATGTGGTAGCCAGAGATGCTGATGGTGTTCCAGCGCGGCACGTTTTCGGCGCAGTACTTGAACACGTCGACCACCAGCCTCATCGATGGGCGCGGCGGGTAGGCGTAGGTACCGCGGGCGATGTATTCCTTGAGAATATCGTTCTGCACGGTGCCGCTGATTTCTTCCTGCGGCACCCCCTGTTTCGCTGCCGCCGCGATGTAGAAGCACAGCAACAGGGATGCCGTGGCGTTGATGGTCATGGAGGTGCTGACCTGCCCCAAGGGAATGCCGTGGAACAGCGTTTCCATGTCGCCCAGACTGCAGATGGGCACACCCACCTTTCCCACTTCTCCTTTCGACAGCGGGTGGTCCGAATCGTATCCGATCTGCGTGGGCAGATCGAAGGCGACGGACAATCCGGTCTGGCCCTGCTCCAGCAGATACCGGAACCGTTCGTTGGTGTCTGCGGCGGTGGCATAGCCCGAGTATTGGCGCATGGTCCAAACTCGACCGCGGTACACATTGGGCTGCACCCCACGAGTGTATGGAAACTCGCCCGGGAACCCGATATTCTCTGAGTAGTCGTGGCCCTGAGAGGCCAGGTCCTCGGGGACATACAGCGAATCTATATGAATGCCGCTATCGGTCTCGAAGGAGTTTTGCCGTTCGGGGAAACGAGCGACGATTGGATCGAGGGTTTCGTCCCGCCACTGCTGCTTGTCATTGCTGGGCATACCGCCCTCCTTGGCTCCTTCACGGGCTGTGTCCTCGGCTTCGAGGACCTGTGCCCGGATAGCTCCGTTAGGCAAAGTGTAACTGTCAGGAGTATTCCTCTCAACAATACAGGTCAGGCTTCAATCAGGGGGTATCGAGTATACTGTATGTGAAGTCTCTTCCAGATGTGAAGTCTCTTCACAGCCTGATGAGAGCCGGGCATTTATCGATATGGGGAGGTTGACTGTGGTACTGGGTAATATTGGCCGAACGATAAGAGACTCGATTACCGGAACGATCACCGGAGCGGGAGACGTGGTGGAAAGCACCGTCTCCGCAGCGAGAGGGGCAACGGTAACCGCGCTTTCAGGCTCACGGGACTTCTTCAATGAATTCCAAGGCCTGGTCACCGATGTGATGAAAGGAACCATCCAGGCCACCGGCGGAGTCGGGGCCGAGCTGGGTTCCACCGCCAAGGGCGCAGTCGTAGGAGTGATACGGGGCGTGGGCGAGGTGGCCACCGTAACCGTCGGTGTCTGCAGCGACACGGTCAGGGCAGCCATCAAGGGCACCAGCGACGTGGGGGGCGACGTGGCCACCGTGGCACGCAGCGCGGTGGAAGGCACCCTGGAGACCACCAAGAGCGTGGGGCTACGGGCCGAAGACACGGCCTTCAGCTTGACTCGGGGCGCGATCCAGGGCACCCGGGAAGTGGGTGGAGACCTGGGGGCTACCGCGAGGGACAGCGCCAAGGGAGTTGTAGTCGGCACGGCGGAGGTGGGCGGCAACGTTCTCCTGGCAGTGGAAGAAGGCACGCGCGGCTTGATCCAGGGCGCCGCCGATGTGGGCGGAGATGTGGCGTCGGTCACCCGCAATGCGGTTGAGGGGACCATTGAAGCCACCGGCAGCGTCACGGTGCGGATGCAGGACGTAGCGTTCAGCGCGGCGCGCGGCGCCATTCACGGTACGCGAGAGATCGGCGGCGACCTTGGAGCCACGGCGCGTGACTCGATTGATGGCGCGGTCGACGGAGCCAACCAGATAGGCGGAAGCGTCCTGCAGGCCGTCGAGGACACCAGCCGAGGCTTGGTCAAGGGAACCGCCGAGGTGGGCGGAGACGTGGGCACCGTGGCCCGGAATGCGGTGGAAGAGTCCATCGAAGCCGCCAAACGCATCGGCGTGCGGGCTGAAGACGCGGCATCCGCTGCGGCCAACGGTGCTGTGAGCGCCGCCGGTTCCTTCGGGGAAGCCACCACCACCGCCGTCAGGGACTCGGTCAGCGGCGTGATCGGAGGGGTATCCGTCATCCTGCGTGCGCCATTCCGAAGCGAGAATAGGAAGGAAAACTAGAGGCGACCGAAGCAGGAACCTTCCGCGGACAGTATCCTTTGGTCAGGCCGCAAGGCGGCACTGACTATAGCGCAGGGCGGGTATACACCCGCCCTTGTCTTATAATGGTCATATGGTAAAGTCGCCGGCCCGTCTCAGAGAAACATTGACAACTCAAATCGAGCGGATCCAGTCGCAGTGGGCACGCAAGCGCGAGGTGCTGCGGCTGCGTGTGCGGGGCAGGCGGCTGGTTCGACGACTGCTCGAAATCCCCTTAGCAAATCTGCTCTACCGCACAGCCAAGGAAATGGGAGCGGACGACGCAACCCACATGGCTGCGGGAGTGGCATATTATGCCCTGCTGTCCCTGTTCCCGCTGATTGTTGGCCTCATCAGCTTGTTCGGGCTAGTCCTGAAATCGGAGAATCTCGAAGGCGAAGTATTTTCTTTTTTCCAGACATACCTTCCCGGTTCCAAGGAACTCCTATCGGCCAACATCAATGCCGCCGGTAACATTCGAGGGGTTTTGGGACTGGTGAGCTTCCTGGGACTGTTCTGGTCGGCCAGCCTTCTGTTTGGGGCGATAAGTCGTGCGGTGAATCGCGCCTGGGACATACACAAGGACCGTCCCTTCTACATCGACAAGGCGCGGCATATTATGATGGCCATGAGTGTCGCTCCCCTGTTCCTAATGTCCCTTACCACCACCGCTGCGCTTCAGATCCTGCAGACACACAATGTTCCGGCTATCGGTCGCGTGGAATTTCTGGACGATAACGTAATCAACCTTCTTACCCGTCCACTGCCCTTCCTGTTCACACTTGCCATATTCCTGCTCATCTACAAGTTCATTCCAAATACCAAAACTTACTGGAAGTACATCTGGCCAGGCGCGGTCCTGGGAGCCGCGCTGTTTGAGATATCCAAGACCGTCTTTGTCTTTTACCTCGATAACTTCGCCCACTACGAAGCGGTCTACGGATCTCTTGCCTCCGTGATAGCACTGCTGGGGTGGACATATCTTGCCAGTATCATCCTAATACTCGGGGCGGAATTCTCTTCCGAGTATGGGCGGATGCGCCTTGGCGTGGAACGGGGTCGCCTAATCACAGATGCACGACCGGAAAAGGATCCTCCTTAGTCTTGCTCAGAGGGTCAGGTATAATCGGCCAATCCCCAAGGTAAGGACAAGTGCCGCAATGACCGCTGAAACGTCATCGCAGTCGTACATCGGTGCGCCACTCCGCAGGCGGGAGGATTTCCGATTCGTTACAGGACGCGGGCAGTACCTGGACGACGTGCGCCTGCCCGAGATGCTTCACGCCGCCATCCTTCGCAGTCCCCACGCCCACGCTCGGGTGCGTGGCATCGACGCCTCTGCGGCACTGGCCCTCGACGGCGTTAGGGCAGTGTTCACCTACTCCGACATGGCCGACCTCGCAAAGACCATTCCCATGCGCGTGTTCCCTCTGCCGGGACTGGACGACTACCTGCAGACGCCCTTGCCCGCCGACACGGTGCGCCACTCCGGGGAGGCGGTTGCGGTGGTGGTGGCCGAGAGTCGCTACCTAGCCGAGGATGCATTGGACGTCATCGAGGTCGACTACGAGCCGCAGCCTGCCGTCACCACTGTGTCGGAGGCGCTCACTGACGCCGTAGTGGTGCATCCGGCAAACGGCACAAATCTTGCCGGTTCTGCCGAGATCAATCTGGGTGACGTCGAAGCCGCCTTTCGTGAGGCCGATTACGTCCGTAGAGAGGAGTTTCATACCAACCGACACACCGCCAACCCCTTGGAGACCCGGGGGTTAGTGGCCAGCTATGACGCAGTCGACGGACATTTGAGTGTCTGGGGACCGACGAAAGTCTCCCATACCAACCGGGCCATATTGGCGCGGCACCTGGAAATCGAAGAGGAGCGCATTCATTTCATAGAGCCCGACGTGGGCGGAGGTTTCGGCGTACGCGGCGAGTTCTACGCCGAGGATTTCCTGATTCCCTTCGCTTCATTCAAGCTTGGCTGTCCGGTGAAGTGGGTGGAAGACCGGGTGGAACACCTCGCATCCGCCAATCATTCCCGCGAGGTGCTATGCCAGGTCGAGTTGGCGGCCAAGAGCGACGGTACTCTTCTGGGCCTGAGAGCCACGGTCTACGGCGACATGGGCGCCTACGTCCGCACTCACGGCAGCGTGGTGCCTGCACTGACCGCCGTTATGATGACCGGGCCGTACCGCATCCCCAACTTCCACGCCTCGGTCAACTGCGTGATGACCAACAAGATGGGCGCAGGCACCTATCGCGCTCCCGGCTTCTTCGAAGGCACCTTCATCAGAGAACGGATGCTGGACCTGGCCGCCGCCGACCTGAGCATAGACCCGGCGGATCTGCGCCGGCGCAACCTGATCCAAGCCAGCGAAATGCCCTACACCGTCGGCGTCACACGTCTGGACGGGCGCAACACCGTATACGACAGCGGCGACTACCCCAGCGCCTTCAATCTGGCATTGGAGCAAATCGGTTACGACGATCTGGCCGCAAGGCAGAGCCCAGATGAGCAGGGCCGCTTCCACGGGGTGGGAATCGCCTCTTATGTTGAGCCCACCGGCTTCGGTCCCTTCGAGGGGGCGCGAGTGCTGGTGACCGAGACCGGCGGGGTTGAGGTCTACCTTGGGATCACGACCATGGGTCAGGGCCACGAGACGGTGATGGCGCAGATTTGCGCAGACTCGCTGAGCGTTCCCATGGAGGACGTGCATATCTTTCATGGCAATACCGACTACATACCGGCCAGCATAGGCACATTCGGCAGCCGGGCCACGGTGATGGCAGGCAGCGCCATCCACCTATCATGCCAGACCCTTCGGGCGCGGATACTGTCGCTGGCCGCCAGTTACCTCGACACCGCGCCCGAAGCCCTCGATCTCCGTCATGGCATTGTTACGTTCCGCGACACAAGCCCGGGCCAGTCGACTCTGACCCTGCAACAGGTGGCCGCGCTGGCCGAATCGCAGCGCCAGTTCGATGATCCCGAGACTTCGCTGGACGCCACCGAATATTTCCGCATCGAGGAGTGGACCTACTCATACGGCAGCCACGCCGCTCATGTAGCTGTCGACGCCGAGACTGGCAAGATGGAGGTGCTGCGCTACGTTGTTGTTGAGGACGTGGGCCGCTGCATAAACCCGCTAACGATGCACGGGCAGTCGGTGGGCGGCGCGGCGCAGGGTATCGGTGGGGCGATGTTGGAGGAACTGGTATACGACGCGGGCGGGCAACTCCTGTCCGGGTCATTGATGGACTATCTTCTGCCCACCAGCCAGGACATACCCAACATCGAGACCATTATAACCGAAGATGCCCCGTCGCCGTTGAACCCGCTCGGTGTCAAAGGCGCCGGCGAAGGGGCCATTCTTGCCACCGGCGCTGCCTTGGGAAACGCCGTCGCCGATGCTCTGTCGTCCTTGGGCGTGAGGGTCAACACCATGCCCCTGAGCCCCGACAACATCCGTCGCTGGATTTCGGAGGCCGCAAGGGAGCGAGCCCAGTAGCCGGCTGACTGCTATTCCAAGACGGCGATCGCCTCGATCTCCACGTCCAGGCCCGGCTCGGCAAGGGCACTGATTTCGATCAGCGAGTTTGCCGGATATTTCCCCTCGAAGTGGTGGGCGAAGAGTTCAGTTTGCTTCCCGGGGTTGTTCTGCCAGTCGGCGATGCTGGTGACGAAGCAGGTTATCTTCGCTATGTCTCCCGGCGAGCCTCCCTCGGCACGAACCACCCCCACAACCCGCTTCAGCGTCTCGTCCAGCTGCTCCATCAGAGGCTTGCCCTGCGACTCCGACCCGCGTGCGGTGCATCCGGAGATGAACAACAGGTTTCCGGCCCTAGTCCCACGGCTGTAAGTCGGGCCTGCGGGGGCGATGTCTGGGTAGTCCTTTCTTTCTACGGCCATACAGTATCTCCTTCTCGCGTAGTCGGTTGTAGTATCATTGGAAAATATTTCGGATTTTCGTGGCGCGGCTCCCAGAAGTGAGTTTGCTGTGAAGGGAATGGGTGATTACTTCGGAGTCAGGCAACGGTAAACATATAATAGCCTTGATTGCATAAATTTGGGCTCGTCGAAAGGAATTGGAGATTTGAGCCTTGCACGGGCTTGAGAACCACCTGTTCGTAGATTTGGTAACGGTGGTCTGCGCCGCCTTCGTTGGCGGGTTCCTGGCCCGACTCATTCACGTGCCACCGGTGCTGGGCTACCTCGCCATGGGGATGTTCATCGGCCCCTACGGAATGGGCCGCATCGACGCCGACTGGCTGGACTTCGCCACTGTCGCTGAAGAGGACAGCGTCCACACGCTTGCCGAACTGGGCGTGGTGCTCTTGGTGTTCGCCATCGGCATCGAGGTTTCTTTCCGCGAGCTGCTCAGCCTGGGAAAGGTGATTGTCATCGGCGGGATGCTGCAGATAGTGCTGTGTACCGTTTTGATTGTTCCCGTTGGCCTACTGCTGGGTTTCGACCTGACCACAGCCATCATCCTTGGGATGGTAGGCGCCCTGAGCAGCACAATGGTTGTGCTGAAGCAGCTCTCGGACATGGGGGGGTTGAACAGCCTGCAAGGGCGCCTGATGACGGGATTCCTGCTGTTGCAGGACCTCATGTTCATACCCATGATCGCCATGCTCCCTGCGCTGGACGGCAGTGGAGGCGGCGCTTCCGTGCTACAGGAAGTTGGGACCGGCGTACTCAAGGCCGCAGCAGTAATCGGCGGGGTGGCCCTGCTGGGAATCAAGATTGTGCCATGGGCCATGGGACGCATCACCCTAATGGGTTCGCGGGAAATGTTCGTGCTGATGGTTGTGGCCACCGCCTTTGCCGTGGCGGCCCTCACCAACCAGGTAGGGCTGTCGGCGGCTCTAGGGGCCTTCGTTGCCGGACTGCTGCTCAGCGAATCCGACGTGGGGCACTGGGCCCTGGCGGAAATCTCTCCGCTGAGAGACGTGTTCGGTGTGCTGTTCTTTGCCTCCCTTGGCCTGTTGACCGACCCTGTATTCGTAATCGAAAACTACGGTCTGGTCCTAGCGATAGTCGGTTCGGTGATTGCCATCAAGTTCACGGTTACTGTCCTTATCCTTCGCTTCGCCGGGTACCTGCCCAGTACATCGCTGCTGACAGGGCTCGGTCTCGGGCAGATCGGAGAGTTCAGCTTTATCCTCGTGGCCAGCGCCCTGGCCCTGGGGGTGGTTGATCACGACTTCTATTCGCTAATCGTGGTATCAGCAGTGTTGACGATGGCCGCCGGCCCGCCTGTGATTACCGGGGGATCCCGACTGATCACGAAGTTGAGCAACCGCTTCCGGGTATTGCGGCCTTACCGCATTGGCGACTCTCACGGTGAGCACCGTCCCCGGCAGCTTTTCGGCCACGTAGTCATTTGCGGTCTCGGGCAGGTAGGATCGATGGTGGCCCGGGAATTGCACGAACACGAAGTGCCTTTCGTGGCAGTCGACCTTGACCAGCGCACCCTTTCCGAATGGCGACTGCTCGGCTATCCGACCGTACAGGGTTCCGCCGACCGCCAAGAGGTGTTGCGGGCGGCCCGGGTACCCCAGGCGGGGCTTCTGGTTGTCGCAACAGGCGACCCGATTTCGGTGGAGCTGACCGCCCAGCACGCTCTTGACCTCCAGCCGGACCTGGATATCGTGGCCCGGGTGCGGGCTCGAACCGAAGGCGAGGGCCTGCAACAGAAAGGAGTGCAGGAAGTGGTGTGGCCGGAGATGGAGGCTGGCCTGGAGATGCTGCGACACGCACTGTCGCGTTACCGCACCCCGGACTACGAGGTTGACCGTGTGGTGTACCAACTGCGGGAGCGGCTGAGTTTCAGCGCGCCCAACCGGTCGCTACGTTTGAAGCAAGAAGACCAGGACGGCAACAAGCCCACGCAGGGCGGCACGTCGGACAATGACCCTGCAGCCTCAGGACCCATATCTCGAACGGCGGACGAAGGAGCAGAAGCCGCACCGACGAGCAGCGATTGATGGGCTCTCAGCAACTGGCAGGGGCCTCCGGCAAGGGTTATAATTCTACTGTCTGCTAATTTGAACAGGTTTCCAGTTGGTCCGTTTCGCGGGCGTAGCTCAATGGCAGAGCTCTAGCCTTCCAAGCTAGCCATGTGGGTTCGATTCCCATCGCCCGCTCCACGCGAAAAGGAAGGTCCCCGCCGAATGACCGGCGGGGACCATTGTTTCGATCCACGGCGTACACACGCCGGTAGACTCAGGCCGTGGAGATTATTTCGCGCGCGGCATCCCTTACGACCTCTGCGTTCAGCACCGCTTCCAGCAGCCCTTCGTCGTTAGGCTGGAACACCTCGGGTTGATGGAAAGTCTGCGCAAGATGCTGGGTGATTTCCTCGCGGCGGTCCTCGGGCATGGCGACAGGCTGTTCCGCATCGTCGAGCAGGCGGGCAATCTCCGAGACGATGATCTCCCGCTCCACGTGGCTACGCTGGATTTCCGAAATCTTGCCGAGGTGCCGACCGAGGTAGCAGCCACCGAACTGCATAATCTCGCAGTTGCTCCCCTCGAAGTCGCCAACGCGCTGGTACTTGGGTTCCAGCTCCCACTCGGTCATGTAATCACGTACTTCCTGGTCTTCCGAGTTGGAACTCTCCAGGTCGAACACCAAGATGACGCGATACATGAAGAACTCGGCGGGTTCCACCTTGATGAACATGGCTTCCCTCCCGTCTGGTGAGTGGGGACTGAAGCGCTAGCCCGGCATTCCGGGCGCCAACGCGTTTACTGTTGCGAGGCTCACCGCCCGGCGGCGCGCATCACGCGGTCGACGTGCTCGGGCTCCTGCGGAAGAGTGCCGGAGTCCACGGCTCGCATGGCCTCAATTACCGCATCGTTGAAGGGGGTTGGTACGCCTACCTCCCGGCCCTTGGCGGCGATCAGCCCGTTCATGAAGTCGATTTCGGAGCGGCGGCCCTTGTGCACGTCCTGGGCCATGGACGCCAGCCAGTTGACCCGACCCCCCCGGGCGGACAGGAAGGCGTCCAGCTCCTCGAACACATCGCCCTTGTCCGCGTCGGCCCAGGTTTGGGCGGGCAGACCATTGATATCGACCACATTCAGGCCCATGGCCAGGCCCACCTGCGCTGCTTCTTTGCATAGCTGGATGCGTATCATCCGGCAGCGGGAGTCTTCGGCCATCTGCTGCGAACCCAGGCCTGAGGCAGCGGATATCCCGTTGCCCATGCCGTTCTGGCACAGCTTGGCCCAGCGCTCGCCGAACAGGTTGTCGGAAGAATAGGCCCCGTCGATGTTGTCCAACAGTCCAGCCACCATTTCCGCACGTGCCGAAACCTTCCCGTCCAACTCGGCGACCCGGAAGACGTGGTGTCCGTGGTCGCGGCCCACCGCGCCGCCGCGGGTCACGTGGCCCGGTTCCCACAACGCCACCTCTATGTGGGAGGCGATACAACCCATGGTGCGGTCTTCCCCCACGATTCCGGCTACAATCACGTCGTTCCAGCAGTTCTGCAGCGACACGAAGAAACCGTCGTCCTTCACGTAGCGGCGGATGAAGTGGGTGGCCCATTCGGTGTCGTAGGACTTGACGGAGATGAACACGAAGTCGAAGGGCTCGGTGATGCTCTGGGCATCGGTCAGGTGCATCGCCTTGACCGGCACGGTGAAGGGCCCCTGGCTGCCGGTGACGTGCAGGCCGTCTGCCCGCATCTTCTCCACGTGTTGCGGCCACATATCAACGAACGTGACGTCCTCGCCCTCTCGGGAGAGGAACGCCCCGACGTAGCTTCCCAGCGCGCCTGCGCCCATGATGCCTATCTTGTCTCCCACTGCGGTCCTCCTTAACTGCCCGGTCGGCGGCTAACCCGCCAGGGTTGCCAGTCGGGCGCTCTCTATGTGGGACAAGGCCCTGATTTCTTCCATCGCCAGGGGTGGAACGGGGTCGTCGAGACCGATGACCATCATAGCCTGGCCTCGGAGCAGAATGCGTCCCACACCCATAAAGCTGATGTTGATGTTGTGGCGGCCTGCGATGGTGCCGACAGCGCCAATGGAGCCGGGTTGGTCACGGTTGTCCACGAACAACAGGTACGGCGTGTTTGGAACGATGTCCATCCAGTAGTCGTTGAACTTGACGATATGGGTCTCGTTCCGCATGGAGGTGGCGGCCAGAGTCAGGCTCCCGTTTGACGTCTGCAGGGTAGCCGATATCAGGCTGGCGTACTCACGGGAGACACGGTTGCTCTGGTCGGTGACACTCCAGCCACGCTCGCGGGCCAACACGGGGGCGTTGATAAGGTTAACGTTGACAGTGCTCACCGGCCCCAGCAACCCTGCCAGCACCGCAGCCTGCAGCATCCGGCAGTCGTGCTGGGCTATTTCACCCTCGTAGCTGACAGTAACGCCAGTAACCTGTCCTTCCGAGAGGAACCCAAGCAGCTTGCCCACCATGGACGCCGCAGGAACGTAAGGGGCCAATACCTCGTGCACCTCCGGCGCTACGAAGGGGGCGTTCACGGTGTTGCGTGCCGGCTCGCCCCTGAGCACCGCCAGCACCTGCTCGGCAGCCTCTATGGCGACCTCGCGCTGCGCCTCGCGCGTGGAAGCGCCCAGGTGTGGCGTCACAATAACCTTCGGATGTTCCAGCAACGGACTGGGGTCGGGTGGTTCCTTGGCAAACACATCCAGGGCCACTCCGCTGAGTCGGCCAGACTCCAGTCCTGCTAGAAGAGCAGCGTCGTCCACCAACTCTCCGCGAGCCACGTTTATGACGCGGGCACCGGGCTTGATGTTCTCCACCTGCCGCATACCAAGCATGCCACGCGTGCCTTCGGTCAATGGGGTATGCAGGGTCACGAAGTCTGACTCGGCCAGCAGGTCGTCCAGGGACAGGAGTTCCACGCCGATGCGGCGGGCATATTCGGGAGCGACGAATGGATCGTATCCCACCAGACGCATATCGAATGCTTGGGCTCGACGCGCCACCTCGGTGCCAACCCGGCCCAAGCCGCAGATGCCCAGGGTCTTGTCGCGCACCTCCACGCCCATGAAAGCGCTGCGCCGCCACTCGCCGGACTTCAGCGAATGATGGGCTCCGGGCACGTTGCGGGAGAGGGCCAGCATCAGGGCCAGGGTATGCTCTGCGGCGGCAACGGTGTTGCCGGTGGGTGCATTCACGACCGCGATGCCAGCGCCGGTGGCGGCTTCGAGGTCGATGTTGTCGACGCCGATGCCAGCGCGGGCGATGACCTGCAACTTCTTTCCTGCTTCCACAACCTCTCGGTTGACCTTGGTCTCGCTGCGGACGACCAGGGCATCGTAGGACCCCACGGTTTCCAGCAGTTCATCGGGCTTCATGCCCGTCTTCACGTCTACTTCGGCCTCGGTCTCCAGCAGAGAAACTCCCTCCGGGCCGATCGGATCTGAAACAAGAACTCTTGCCATAGGCGGATACCTCGTTGAACCCTGTTTAATTTGCGCCCGCGCTTAACTGCGCGGACGGTGGGCTTTCAAACTAATTGCCATCAAATATAGCATACGGGCTTGTGACACCTTGCCTGCGACGGCTGCAGCGACCGTACCTTTCCTTGACCCTTGCAAGGTGCGCGGGTAGGATAGGTTGCGTCGTGGAATGGGCTTTTGTCCAAGCACCAGCGGCAGTAACGAGCGAAGAACAAAAGAGCATCAAGATAGCTCTTGATGAAGAAACGGAGCAAAGGCTCAAGACTGCAGCGACCAGCATAGGAGTAACTGTTGAGCAGTATTGCTCGGAAGCTATTTCTAAAGAACTGAGTAGTGATGCATCAAATCGGAAGTTTTCAGCCAAAGGTATGATAGCCGCTGGCGAAGTGATATTTCGGGGGCGTTTGAGCGTCTCTGACTCCGCAGAGTTGATCCGTGAGGCTCGGGAGGAACGACACCGGGATTTGGCAGGTGATGGTAGTAATTGATGCCAGTGTGGCAGTTAAGGTGGTAGTTCCAGAGCGATTCTCCGATCAAGCTAAAGCGCTTGTTTTGTCTTGGGATGTTCAGGGAATCAAGCCAGTTGCCCCGGACTTCATGGCGACAGAGTTTTCCAATGCCCTCCACAAGAAGATTCGAGCTGAGGAACTGACCAGCGAGCGAGCGCGACAGTTGGTATCGGAGTTGTACGAATCGGGTATCGCCTTTCGACCATCCCGGCTAGTGCATGGCCGGGCTATAGACTCGGCCGAGGAACTCAGCCAGCGGAATGCTTACGATTGCCACTACCTTGCCCTTGCCGAATCGCGGAACTGCGATTTCTGGACTGCCGACCAGCCGTTTTACCGGGCGGCGCGAGGGTTCTATCCGCGTGTTCACTGGATTGGCAGCTACTAGCTTGGCTATGAGACAAACATAGGAGACGAAGCAATGTTCCTGATGCGGTTTACCGAGCGGGCCTACACCAACTACACGGAGGAGGATGTCCGCAACAGCCCCAACCAGGCGGTGCGGCTCACCTTCTCCAACAGCAACTTCGACCCGATGGTTGGCTCGCGGCAGTACAACGAATACCTCGACGAGTATGAATACTGCGAGGAAGTCGGGTTCGACGGACTGATGCTCAACGAGCACCACAACACGCCGACCTGTCTTGGCGCAACCATGAACCTCGAGGCCGCTATCCTCGCCCGCAACACCAAGACGCCCAAGATCGTGCTGCTGGGCAATCCCCTGCCGGTGTTCGACAACCCCCTGCGCCTGGCCGAGGAACTGGCCGAGATTGACATGATCTCCGGCGGACGCCTGGTGTCGGGATTCGTGCGGGGCACGGGCGTCGAAAGCCTGGCCGCCAACGTCAACCCGCTGTTCAACCGCGAGCGGTTTGAGGAAGCCCACGACCTGCTCATCAAGACCTGGACCACCCCTGGCCCCTTCCGGTGGGAAGGCAAGCACTACCACTTCCGGGTGGTGAACCCATTCGAGCGGCCCATCCAGCAGCCGCACCCGCCCGTCTGGATCCCCGGGCTGGGGAGCCCCGAGACGCTGGTGTGGGCCGCCGAGCGCCGCTACCCCTACATCTACCTGGAGACTGACCCGCAGGGAACCCAGGACATGATGTCCATCTACACCGAGACGGCCCGCGAAAACGGATACGAGCCCGGTCCTGAGAACTTCGGCTACCTGTGTCGCATCCATGTGCAGGACACCGACGAGAAGGCGTACGAGTCGGCCAAGGGCTTCCTGACCGGAAACATCGGCGTCGGCCGGGTTCCGGTGCCCCGCGATTACATGATGCCCGTCGGCTACAGCGGCAGCGTCAAGGACCCGCGCGTCGCCCGCTACCAGGGGCGAGTCCGCAAGGACCCGTTCCTCGGCCTCGGACTGGACACGGCCAGCTACGATGAGATCCTGGAATCCAACCGCTGGATCGTCGGCAGCCCGGAGACTGTGGTCCGCAAGCTGCGCGATGTGCTCGGGCAACTGCGCCCCGGCATCCTCGGTGTCTGGACCAACGACGGCGACACCACCCATGCCGACACCATGAACTGCCTGAGGCTGATGGGCGAAGAGGTGCTGCCGGCCCTCCGCGAGATAGGCGAGGAACTGGAACTGACCGACCCGTTCCAGAAAATGTCCGCTGAGTAGTCCAAAAGGAACGAGTCAGCCAACCACGAGGGGCGCACGAACTGTGCGCCCCTATATCGGCAAACCCACGCTGAAACCTGAGTGTAAAGAGGAGAACAATCATGCCCGCGTTTACCGAGGAAATTGTTGAAGTAGGCGGTGTCGGAGTCCATACCCTGAAGGGCGGGAGTGGCGATCCCCTACTGCTGCTCCACGGCGCCGGGGGGAACTCCGGCTGGCTCCGCTATGTTGATGCCCTCGCCGAGCACTACACCGTCTACTATCCGTCGCACCCTGGCTATGGCCAGTCCCCACGCCCTGAGTGGCTTGAAAGCATTCCTGACATGGCCGCGTTCTACACCTGGTATCTGGAGACCCTGGGTCTGGAAAATGTCCGCACCATCGGGTTCTCGATGGGCGGCTGGATCGCAGCTGAGCTGGTGGCGACCTGCTCCAACGCCGTGGGCAAGCTGATGCTGGTGGGCGCGGCAGGGGTGAAGCCGCGCGAGGGCGAAATCACCGACATATTCATCATAAGCCCGGCGCAGGTGCTGGACCTGCAGTTCCACGACACCAGCCAGGTAGAGAACTATGACGCCATCTACGGCCGAGAGCTCTCGCCGGAGGAGCAGCTGACTGCCGACCTGAACCGCGAGATGGCGGTGCGCCTCACCTGGAAGCCATACATGTATGACCCACGCCTCGCGGGTGGTCTGCTCAAGCGGGTCAACGTTCCCACCCGCATGGTCTGGGGCCGGCAGGACCGCATCGTCCCCGTCGAATGCGGCAGCATCTACCAGGAAAGCATCCCCGGCTCCGACCTCGTGGTGATTGAGAACTGCGGACATTCCCCGCAGGTCGAAAAGCCCGACGAGTTCACCAAGACGGCGCTGGAGTTCCTGGCGTAGTCGATGACTCGCGCCAGCCACCCCAGAGCTTCACGCCATTTTGCTTTTATAGCGGCCTGCATAGTGCTGGCCGCTTTCCTGTCGGCCTGCATCGGAGGGGGCACCGATACCGCCACCAGCGAAAGGGTTCTGGAACTTGAAGCGGACACGCACTCGTTGGAAGAATCGCTGGAGGCCCTACGGGAGGAGAACGCGGCGCTACGAGACGAACTCGCCGCCCTGCGTCAGGAGCAGGCCGACTACGTTCAGGCCCAGGCGGTAGCCGGCGCCACAAGGGAACACGAGAAAGAAGTGGCCGACTTCGAGGAAGGTGAGAAAGAACAGCTCGCTGCCCTGGAAGAAGCCCAAGCGCGCAATGATGATCGATTCTTCGTCCTGGACTCGCGCTTGCAGGACTTGGAGACGGTTGCCTCCGAGGTCGACCTGGTTCTGCCAGCCATGGAGAAGTGGTTCACGGGCATGGACAAGCGGGTGAAGCTACTGGAAGGCACCGACCTGGAAAGGGCCGTCAGCCTGGCGGAAGCTGCCGGGGGCGAGGTCTACTACATCGACCACCCCGACCGGGAAGAGCCCGCAGTACTGGTGATGCCGCTGGAACCGATCGAGGGGAACCCGCTCATCGTGTCCCTCCACGGCTTCGGAGGTAATTCCGCCGATCACAGCATCTACATGCCCCTGCACGAGCGGGTTATCCGGGACGGGTTCGGCCTTCTGCTCCCCAACGGGATAAGGAATGCCGAGGGACAGCGCTTCTGGAACCCCACCGACCAGGGCAGCGGTTCCAGCAAGGCCAGCCAGAACGACGTCGCCTATCTGTCTCATCTTGTAGTCGAAGCCCAGATGGTTAAGGAGTTCGGGCCAGTCTATTTCTTCGGCCATTCCAACGGCGGCTTCATGTCCTACTGGATTGCCTGCCAGGGCCTGCCCGGCCTGCGCGCCGTGGCCAGCCTAGCCGGGACCAGCTACGTCGAGGACGCTGCCTGCGAGGGCGCGCCTCCTGTGTCTGTCCTGCACATCCTCGGGTCTGCAGACGACGTGGTCCTGTTCGAAGGCAGACAGGCAGAATCGGACAAGGACGGGCCGGGGTACGCTGGCGCCCCGGACATGGTGCGTCGCTGGGGCGAGCGCGCCGGGTGCGACTGGCCCGAGGAGCCGCAACCCTATGCCTCCCTGGACCTGGACCAATACGTTCCCGGCTCGGAGACCCACGCCTTCCGCTTGGGATCGGGCTGCGCCGAGGGCATAAACATCGAGCTCTGGGCAGGCGAGGGCAGCGGCCACAGCCCGAGCTACGGCGACGCCTTCGTCGATGCTCTGCTGGACTGGCTCCTGACGCAGAAATAAATCATGCGCCCGATTGCCATCATCTCCAGGGAAATCTGGTTGTACAATTCCCGTACACGAAAATCCCGCACATGAAAACTTACCAACCGGGAGTTCACGCCATGTCATTTGAAGTCTTCTATTTCACCGAGTTCCCATACGCCGCCTTTCCGGAGTCTGTGGTCGACGACTATCCGTCGATGCGTCTAACATTCCCAAACACGTACTTCGACCCCGGCACGGCCCATGACCTGTTCAAGCGGTACCTGGACGAATACCAGTATGCCGAGGAAGTGGGCTTCGACGGTCTGATGATCAACGAGCACCACAACACGCCTTCGTGCATGGACGTCGAGGTCAACATTACCGGCGGCATCCTCGCCCGCGTCACCAACCGCGCCAAGATACTGATGCTGGGCAACATGCTGCCCACCTCCGACAACCCGGTGCGGCTGGCCGAGGAAATCGCAATGCTGGACGTCATATCCGGCGGGCGCATCATCTCCGGCTTCGTGCGGGGGATCGGCATCGAGAGCTGGGCGAACAACACCAACCCGGTCTACAATCGGGAGCGGTTTGAGGAATGCCACGACCTGATCAAAAAGACCTGGACCACGCCCGGCCCCTTCCGCTGGGAGGGCAAGCACTACCACTACCGCGCCGTCAACCCGTGGATGCTGCCACTCCAGCAGCCCCACCCGCCCTGCTGGGTGCCCGGCACCGGCAGCCCCGAGACGGTGAAGTGGGCTGCCGAGAACCACTACACCTACGCTGCGTTCCTCACCAGGATGGACCAGGCCCGCAACCTGTTCGGCAACTACCGCAAGTTCGCCGCCGAGGACGGCTGGGAGCCGGGGCCTGAGAAGTTCGCCTTCATGATCTGCGCCCACGTCAACGACACCGACGAGAAGGCGCAGGAGTCGGGCAAGGCCTTCATGTGGCGAATGGGCCACCCGCTGAAGGGCCCGCGCGAGTACTGGTCGCCCCCGGGATACTTCTCCGCCGCCGGGGCCGCCGCCAACACCCTGCGCCGCTCGCGGCCGTTGAACGAGATGTCTTACCAAGAGCTGCAGGACGAGTATCACCTGGTAGTTGGCAGCCCGGAGACGGTGATCAAGAAGCTACGCTACATCAAGGAGGAGCTGGGCATCGGCGCGCTGCTGCTGGAGGCCCAGGGCGGTCCCCTGTCGCACCAGGACACCATGCGGTCCCTGGAGCTCTTCGGCAAGGAAGTGATTCCCGCGCTAAAGGACGACTAGGGCCAAACTCCAGCGGCACCTACACATACGGGCGAACGGTCGCCACAGGAGGAACTGATGGACAAGCAGGACATTCCCTTCCTGACCGTGGCAGAACTGGGCGAGCTGATCCGGCAGCGAGTAGTGTCGCCGGTGGAGGCGACCGCCGCCTACATTGACCGCATCGACGCGCTGAACTTCAAGTTCAACTCCTACCTGACGGTCTGCCGGCAGGAGGCGATGGCCGAGGCCGAAGATGCCGAGCGGGCCATCGCCCGGGGCGAGTATCTCGGCCCGATGCACGGCATCCCGGTGGCGGTCAAGGACCAGATCTGGACCAAGGGCGTCCGGACGACGGTCGGGTCGAGGCTCATGGGCGACTTCTTTCCCGACGAGGACGCCACGGCCATTGCCAACCTGAGAAGGGCCGGGGCCGTCGTGCTGGGCAAGACGAACCTGACCGAGTTCGCGCTGGGCGGGTCGCAGCGGTACGGCCTCAACCGCAACCCCTGGGACCTCGACCGTTTCACCGGCGGCTCCAGCGGGGGCTCCGGGTCGGCCACATCGGCCTTCCTCTGCGCCACATCCTTGGGCGAAGACACCGGCGGATCGATACGGCGTCCAGCGGCCTGGTGCGGGATCGTCGGTCTGCGGCCGAGCTGGGGGCGGGTCAGCCGTTACGGCGTGGCGGCCGGCTCGTGGTCCATGGACCAGGTCGGGCCAATTTCCAGGACGGTGGAAGACGCCGCCATCACACTCGGCGCCATCGCCGGGCATGACGCCAAGGACCGGTACACCTGGGACGCGCCAGTCCCAGACTACCGCGCCGCACTGGGGGGAAGCCTGGAGGGAGTGCGGGTCGGAGCAATCCGTGAACTCATCGACAGCGACATCACCGATCCCGAGGTGCGGGAGGGCGTCATCGCCGCCGGAGCGGTGCTGGAGGAGCTGGGGGCCACGGTGGAGGATGTATCGCTGCCCCTGACCGTTCACGGCGGACTGCTGTCCACGGTGCTGATCAACGTCGAAGCCTCTATGACCTACCGCGACTGGCTCCGCGAGCGGCTGCATGAGTTTGGTCACTCCAACCAGGTTGGATTGCTCACCGGGAGCATTATGCCGGCCCAGGCCTACTACAAGGTGCAGAAGCTGCGGGAGCTGACGCGCCGGGAGGTGCTGGGAGCGCTGGACAGCTACGACGTCCTGATTCTGCCCACGTCCAAGAACTGCGCGCCGCTGGTAGGGCAGGACCCGGTCATAACGTCGAAGGAGATGGCCCGCGACCTGCCGCCGGTGATGACGCGGCCGTTCAATCTGGCCGGAGCGCCCGCCATCTCCATCAACTGCGGCTTCAACTCCGAGGGGCTGCCCATAGGTCTGCAGATAGGCGGCCGTCCCTTTGACGAGTCGACGGTGCTGAAGGTGGCCCACGCCTACGAGCAGCATACTCCCTGGCATACGATGCGTCCGCCGAACGCGTGAGGGCGAAGCTTCTCAGGTTGCGCCAATGTTCAGTTTCTCAACGCCGTCGAGGAATACCGAGAAACTGTGAGAGCGATTGTTCTCTCGGGTAAGGTGTTGCGCCATTCTGCGGGCACCGGACGACTTCCCAAAACCCGACCTTAGTCTATCCATATCCCATGATGGCTTGGGACGGGCGTCCGGGTTTCGGTAAGCGGCTTGCCTGCCAATATTGCGCAATCGCTCATCGCAAAAAGCATCAGCCATCGCCTCCAATTCTTGGCAGACGATGCGTATCAGCGTGTCCTCTCACCCGCCCAGTCGGCACAATTCTTGCAACCGTTCCTTTAACTCATAGCAATTGCCGGCGTCATTGTCGCGAACAATTACGAAACGATCTCCGGGAACCTGCCATTCGCGAAGTGTAGGGACAATGTTGCGATCAAGATGGGACTTGCCATTATGAGTTACGCAGAGAAATCTCAGGTCAGGGTACAGACGATGGAGAAATATATACAAGAACACCTGCATTGATTGCTCTTCAACCAGGAATATCACGCGACCCAAGAGAGACCTGCTCCATCAAACAAATTTCTCCGCCATAGTGCCCCTGGCATTTCGCCCTGCACAAGGCTTCGCAGGTTCTCGCTCTCATTGGCGCGTACTGCTGTGCTGAACCCGTCTCGTTTAACCAGCCAGAAAATCTCTTCCAGCCTGGCGCCGTTCAGAAAGTCGGGGGAGTGTGTGGAGACAAACACCTGGCCACCGCGCCTTGCATAAGACCGAAATTCCTCGGCCAGTTCTTGCAACAACTCCGGGTACAGCTGATTTTCCGGCTCTTCAATGGCAAGCAGGGGGTATGGCTTGGGGTCATAAAGCAATACCAGGTAGGCGAACATCTTTATCGTGCCATCAGAGACATAGCGGGCAATGAAGGGATCTTTAAAACTGCCATCCTGAAAGCGAAGAACAAGTCTTCCGTCGCCAGTGGGTTTGGCCTCTACACTGGTCACGCCCGGAACGCGCCACCGCATCGCGTTCAATATCTCCTGAAACTTGTCAGGATGAAATTCATACAGGTACTGTGCCACTAGCGCCACATTGTCTCCGCGGTTGGAGAGGTGCTCAGCGTGATCCGCCTCTGCGCTGGGACGGGCGTCGGCGATATGAAAGTTGGAAACATACCAGTTCTTGATCAAGCTGCGAAATTCCGACACAACCCGAAATTCCCGAAATTGCCCCAGCCCTTTGATGGCCAGAATACCGGGGTCATCCAAGGCATAATCGGCGCGCACTTCTTTTGCGTCTTCTTCACCGTAGGCAGACTCGTTGGTAATAGCAGTCCCTCTGCCTTTACTGAAGTCTACGAATCGCCATGGCTGGCCACGCTGTCCCCGGCGATAGCGCAACACTTCACGTTCGACTACTGCCTTGCCGCTTTCGGTGCTGATCACCAGCTGGTAAGTGACCAGTCGCCCACCGCTTTCCCGGAACTTAATGACGAGTTCAATAGGTCCGTCGCTGCCTCGGCTGACCAGTTCGTGAAATCCCCCTCTTCTGGCAACCGCGACGGAGACGTTGTCGGTCAGAGCGTCTTTCAGAAAAGAAAACACGTCAGACAAAGTCGTCTTGCCAGAGCCATTAGCGCCAACAATGACCGTCATGCGAGGCAAGTCGCTCAATACCAGATGCCGGAACAGGCGATAGTTCTTTATCTCAATGCCTTCGATCCGCATTGAGCGGGTGTCTTCCATTGAAGCCATTTGCCTCTCAACCGATAAAACTCACCCAGAACTTCAGAAGGTGCAGGGGACGCCGAGTTCGGCGCAGATGTCGCGGATGGACTGGGAGACCTCGGGGTGGAGGGGGATGCCCTCGTCGCGGCGCAGGGCCTCCATGTCGGCCTCGGGCTGTCCGGCGACGATGACGCGCTCGTGGCCGGGGGCCGGCTTGGTGGCGTTCATCATGCGGACCCACTCGTCCATTTCCTGCTTGAAGTGGGAGACCTCGGTGAAGGCGTCGACGCTGTAGGCGGCAACGTAGTGGCCGAAGTTGGGCCGCCCGGGGACGGCACCGTAGCCGAACCCGGTCAGGACACCGGCCAGGATGTCGACCACGCAGGAGAGGCCATAGCCCTTGTGGGAGCCACCCTCGCGGGTGCCGCCCACGGGCAGTAGCCAGTAGTTGTCGGGGGCCTGCCTCTCGTCCATGATGGGGGTGCCGTCCTGCTCGGCCAGCCAGCCCGCGGGGATGTCGGCGCCGAGGCGCTGGGCGATGCGAATCTTGTTGACCGCGACGGAACTGGTGGCGGCGTCGAACACGAAGGGGGCCTCGTCTCCGGTGGGAACAGCAATGGCTATGGGGTTGGTACCGAGGCGCGGCTCGGCCCCGAAGGTGGGCAGCACCGACGGAGGGCAACTGGTCATGCAAACGCCGATCATGTCGTGCTGGAGGGCCAGCATCGAGTGGTAGGAGGCCATGCCGAGGTGCCGGGCGTTACCAATGGCGACCATTCCGACGCCCACGTTGCGGGCCTTTTCGATTGCGATGTTCATGGCCTTGGGGGTGATGATGGTGCCCAGCCCGCGGTCGGAGTCGACAGTGGCGGTGGACGGCGTCTCGCGGATGACCTTCCAATCCGGTCGAGGGTTGATGGAGCCGTCCTGGTAGCCATTGACGTAGCTGCGCAGCATGTTGGAGACACCGTGGGAGTCGACGCCCCGCAGGTCGGCGAGCACCAGCACGTCGGCGCCGAGCTCGGCGTCGTCGTCGGGCACTCCCAGATGCCGGAAAATGCCCGCCACGGTGGATTTCAGGTCGTCGCCCGGTACGAATTCCGCCTCGTCGTGTCCTACCTTGAACTGTTCCAGCACGGCTCTTCTCCCTAACTGTTGGTCTCGCGGGCAGTATACAGGATAGAACAATGGAGCTTGAAACGCGGGGGTTAGTTTAAACGCCGAGGACGCTGAGTTGACGCCGTGGGCGCAGAGTTTTTTTGGTTGGGTTTTGTTTGCCGAAGTTTACTTCCTCAGGCTGGCCTTCTTTCGTGGGATGGGAAATCGCTTGACCGTTCATATCAGCAGTCGACGGGGCGGGGGAAGCGTGGGAGGAGGTCCCAGGCCACGGCCTTGGGGAGGAGTAGGCGCAGAATCTCCTGGGGCTGAGGACAGGTCCCTTCCTCGCGGCACTGGCGCACGTACCGGTGGAGTGCCGTGAAGGTGGGTAGGTGAAAGCCGGCGTCGGTGATGCGCCGGAAAAGGGGAACGTGGCTGACGCGGGGAGCACCGCGACGACGGGCTCCGAGGGGAGTCGGGGTCTTTTTGGGTGGAACTGGGTCGGCGGGGGTGCAGGGCGGCGGGACGCTGCCCTGACTGGTGGCATAGTCCCACTCGTCGCAGTACTGCTCGATGATGGGACGGAGGCGGACCACACCCAGGGGGACGATGAGCTGACGGTTCAGTGCGTTGACGCGGCGGCGGAGGCTGGACAAGGACATTGTTTCCGCTCCTTTTGGGCAGTTTTGGGTAGAAAAACGGGCTGGTTTGGGGCGGGTGCTTCACAGAGAGTTCACTCTTGGCTCCGGCCTGTGAAGGGACAGGCCGTGGCCCTCTCGCAACAGGCAGATGGGGTCGCTCGGGCCTGGGGATGTGTGCGAGTCCGGGCGAATTGTGATTTGTCCGGCCAAAAGCGGACATATCCGGACACCGGGATATTTGCGGGGGTCGGTCGCCTCCTTTGCGTGAGTTTTTGTGAAGGTCATACATCAATGCTAGGGAGGTGCCACCGCACAAGGCAAGGGGCAAGTGTCAGTAATTTCGCGTGCGGGGGGACGGATGAACGCTGAGGGCGCCGAGGGGGGAAGGGTGAGATTATTCGCCTTGCTAAGAATGACAGGTTGCGGCGGGATGACGGGGGGGCGGAGGGGGCGAGGAGGGTGTGGGAAACTCTCAAGGCGCGAGGGATTACTTTGGCTGAGGGCGACGGGGGTTTGGATTCCCGCCTGCGCGGGAAAGACGAGGGGTTGCGGGTATGGCGAAAGGGGGAGGGAAGCGCCTTTCATGGCTCTTTGGAGGATATCAGGAGCGCTGGGGGACGGGGGTTTGGATTCCCGCCTGCGCGGGAAAGACGGGGGGTTGCGGGTTTGGCGTAGGGGGGCGAGATGAAGGGTTGGATGAGATGAGGGCTTTCAACGCAGGGGGCGCAGAGGTAAGGGCAGGAAGGGGCGGAGGGCGCAGTGGTGCGGGCAGGAAGGGGCGGGGTTCGTTTTCGTTTTTGGACAGGATGAACGGGATTTCGGGCGTGGTAAATTGCGTGGACGGAGGTGGTCGATGAACGAGAGAGAAGAAGCACTGGACTTCCTGGCGCGCCTGGGGTCGCATCCGGCGGTGGCGTACCACGAGGCGGGAGTTGCGTCGGAGGTGCGGGCGATCCTCGACGAGACTGGCGTGGGTTACAGGGTGGACGAGTTCGGGAACATCCTGGCACGGCTGGGGGGCAGCGATCCAGATGTTGCGCCGCTGGCCATCGTGGCCCACATGGACCACCCCGGGTTCGAGCTGACCGAGCGGCACGGCGACAGCGCCGATGAGTTCGTGGCCGATGCGCTGGGGGGCATTCCGGCGTCGAGCTTTGCCGCTGGAGTGCCGCTGCAGGTCGCGCTGCCGGGAGGGCAGCGGGTTGCGGCGGTAACCGCGGGGCCTCACGGCGAGGAATCTGATCGCAAGGCCCTGGTACGGGTGTCCGACCCGGCCGCTGCCGCCGAGCTGCCCCTGCCTGCGGGGGCGGTGTTCGACCTGACGGACTTCGAGCTGGACGGGGAGTTCATCAGAATGAGAGCGGTGGACGACTTGGCCGGGTGCGCCTCGGCGCTGGCGGCGATGGCCCGGTTGCGCCGGAGCGGCGAGCCGCCGGAGGGGGACGTGTACGTGCTGTTCACCCGCGCCGAGGAAGTGGGGCTGGTGGGAGCGCGTCTGGCCGCCGAAGCAAGGCTGCTGCCGCCCGGTACGCTGATTGTCTCGGCCGAGTCGAGCCGGACGCTGCCGGGGGCCGAGCAGGGGCGGGGGCCAGTTATACGGGTGGGGGACGCCGGGTCCACCTTCGATGCGGAAGCCGAATCGGTCCTGATCCGGGCGAGGGAGGCGCTGAACGAGCGGGAGGAAGGATTCGCGTCGCAGCGGCAACTGATGAGCGGTGGGGTCTGCGAGGCCAGCGCCTTCGCGGCCTATGGGTACCGCACCACGGGCATCGCGTTTCCGCTGGGCAACTATCACAACGGTGCGCCGGAGGGCCGGATCGAGGCGGAATACATCCACGTGGACGACTTCCTGGGTGGAGTCGCGCTGATGGAGGAAGCGGCGCGGCGGGTGTCGGACCGGGCCAACACCGCGTTTCGACGGCGGCTGCAGTCGGTGCCGGAGGATATCCGTCAACGACTGTTGAGTTGAAGGCAAGGGCTCGATGCGAGACTGGCCGGGGAGGGTGAGTTGCCAGGGGAAGGAAGAACCCGAATCAGGATATCCGGCCAGGGCAATCGCGTCTTATTACCCAGCACACAAATTGGCCCGAAATGGCGGTGGTGGTGGGAGTGACAGTGCTTACCAGGGTTCTGGGCGCCAGGGTAGACGGGGTTTGGATTCCCGCCTGCGCGGGTATGACGGGTTATGATGCCTGGGGCGTTTAAGACACGATTGCCCTAATATCATGCGTCCGCTATTCCCGCCGTTGCGAATCTGCTAAAATTCACTCGCATTTAGTCTAGGAATCAGCGACGTTGGCCGTAGATGCCTTCCGAGCCCCGTCGGCGAGGGCAGCGGTACGGAGGAGCAGTGTCGCGTGAGTCCTGGGCCCCAACTATGGACAATGGAGAGGAGGAGTTCCATGCCATCATTTTGGGAGAACATACGGTTCGCTGACGAAAGTGAAGATGTAATGGTGTCGCAAGGGATGGATATGGCGACCTACGTCAGCCATCCGGCGCCTTCGGAAGGCAACAGCTTCCCGGCCGTCATCGTAGTCATGGAAGCCTTTGGCGTTACCCGCCACATAGAGCAGGTCTGCGACGAATACGCCCGCCACGGGTATGTTGCGGTCGCCCCTTCGCTCTACCACCGCGACTCGCCGAACATCAAGCTGGGCTACGACCAGATGCCGCAGGTTCAGCAGCACATGGGCGCGCTGCAAGACGACCATTTAATTGAAGACATCAACAAGACCATCGACTACCTGCAGCACCGCTACCAACGCACGCAAGGCAACAAGATCGGCATCGTGGGTTACTGCGTGGGCGGGCGGATCACGTACCTGGCGGCCACGAGCTGCCCGGGCCTGAGCGCGGCCTCGGTGTACTACGGCGGTCGCATCCTGGTGCCGTTCGGCGACGGCCCGTCTCCGGTCGAGCGCACCAGCGGCTCCACCGTTCCGGTGATGGGCAACTTCGGGGAGGACGACGCCAACCCGACTCCGGCCGACGTGGCACAGATAGAAACGGCCCTAACGGCCGCCGGTGTCACGCACGACTTCAAGATGTACTCCGGCGCGGGCCATGGCTTCAACTGCAACGAGCGCCCGGACTACCGGGAGGACGCCGCCGCGGATGCGCTGGCGCGCACGCTGGGCTGGTTCAACCAGTACGTGAAGAACTAGCAGCCGGTTGGGCTACTTATAGTCGGCTGGCCTAGCGGAAACCGAAAGCCCGGACGCTCTGAATGCGTCCGGGCTCTTTGTTTTAGTGGAGCGACCACGCTAGTGCGGGGGCTGGCGCTCGGGGCCGTCGACGAAGGTGTTGCGGAAGCGGTAGAGGGTGAACTCCGGCTCGACGGGAGCGATGGGGAGGTAGCCGGCCTCTTCGATCTTGGCGATGATGACGTGGGGGCCGTCGGTGGCGAGGGCACTGGACAGCGCGCCCTCGAACTCCTCGAGATCGCTGACGGTGGTGGCGCTGGAGATGCCGCAGGAGATGGCGACCTGCTCCAGGTCGGTACCGGTGCCGGTGTGGCTCAGCTGGTGGCCGGTCTGTCCCCAGGCCTCGTTGTCGTAGACCACGACGACGAGGTTTTTAGGCTTTTCCCGGGCGATGGAGGCCAGGGCGCCGAGGTTCATCAGCAGGGAGCCGTCGCCGTCGAGGGAGATGATCTGCTCGTCGGTGGCGAGGGCCATGCCGAGGGCGATGGAGGAGCAGAGGCCCATGTTGCCGTAGGTGTAGAAGTTACGGTCGCGATGGCCAGTGTGCCACAACTCATCGGATGTTGGGCCGAGATTTCCTACGATGGGGCGGTCTCCGGCGAGGCGTACCGCCAGTTGCGTCGCGTCGAACCTACGCAAATTTCCCTCCGTGCAACCGCTGGGTGAGGCAGATGGCGATGGGCTGCCGGTTGGCGTAGCACAGCTTCATTGCGCCGTCCAGCAGGTTGTCCATCCGGTAGTCGTCGTCGATGGTGTAGCTGACGACGCCGAACTGGTCGAGAATCGGCACCGTGGCCCGGCCCATGGGGACCTGGGAGATGTTGAACTCTCCGGTCCCGCCCCGCATGTTGATGAACATGGGTATGGGTGTGCGGGCGGGAATGCACAGGCTGGCGAGGGCGTTGATACTGTTACCCAAGCCGCTGGTCTGCATAAAGACGGCTGCGTTGCGTCCGGCGGCGTAGGAGCCGACGGCGATGCCGACGGCCTCTTCCTCGCGGGTGGCCGAGACGAGGTGGAAGAACGGGTCCTGGTCGATAATCCTGGTCACCCGATGAATGGAGGAGTCGGGCACATAGGCGATGAGGGAGGTGTCGTAGTCCTTCAGTGCCTGGACGATGAGGTGAGCCCAGTTTTCGGGGCGAGGTTCATTAGCGTTCAAGGTCTAATCCCGCAACAACGTCGACTGTTCCGTGCAAGGGTAAGGGCTAGGGCACGGACGGCATGGCCCAGAGCCAAACCGCGAATCAACATACCAGCGGCTCAGTTCAATGTCAAAAACCGTTTGGGCCTGGAGCCAACCGTGCATCGCTTGTGATAAAATACCGGCATGGCTGAGCAGCAGGAAAGTCCCATCCACTGGGACCAGCACTCGTCGCGCTGGAACCTGACCCTCATTTTCGCCCTGGTAGTGGCGGTACTGGGCATAATGCAGGGCTACCCGCTCATCATTCTGGGGGTCGGGATGGCGGCGTTCAGTTGGCTGACCACGCCGCGACAGTACATCCTGTTCCGCGACCGGGTAAGCATCATGTACGGCATGCCGCGGTCGAAGGTGGTATCGCTGGCGGAGATCTCCCACGCCGAGGTACTGCAGATGCCGTTCGGGCAGCGGCTGCGGCTGGTGATGATAGCCGGAAACCGGATGATGCTTCCGATGCGGGAGCCGATGGAGTTCCGGAACCACCTGGAAGACGCTCTCCTGCGCTACCGCGGTGAGCAGGGCGGAGAGGCCTACGTCGAAGGGATGGGTACGGTGCTCAGTCCTGCGACCGAGGAGGCGTTCGAAGCCGAAGCATACTACTCGAGCGATGCTGAGGCGTCGGAAGAAGACCGCGCCAACTTCTACGCCGATCCACCGGGGGCGTCCGAGACCTACACAGGACACGTCGAGGAAGCCGCCAGCACCTCCGGCAGCTATGCCGAGGTGAAGGAACCGGTGACCGAAGCACCCGAGAGCACTCCGGCGGAGGAGACCGCCAACGCATCGGGCAGCTACACCGAGACCTCGGAGCCAGACTTCTCGGGCGAGGGCCGCCCGACTTATGGAGCCGACGTCGAAATCGAGACGAGCGTCAGCGATAAGTCCGACGAAGAAGAAAGGCCTCCAAGCCCCTACTAGAGCGTCTCTCCTCATACCCTTCCAAGGCCAGCTTCCGGCGGGAATAGACGACCGTCTGGCTTGCTCCTCATTCCGTCCTCTCTCCCCACCCCCCAATGGCTTTCTGTTGCTTGGATTGCCCATTGGGGTTCCTCTTCGTGGTAGCCTTGCAGCGGCCCACGAATCCGGCGAGACCTCCCAGATTCGGTAGCCATTCAACCATTTTTCAGGCGGTGCTCCAATGCCGATGCTGGACGTCGACGGCGACCGGTTCCACTACCATAACGAGGACTTCTCCGACCCGTGGCGGCCGTCCTCGCCGGTACTGCTGCACCATGCCGCAGGGGGCAACCTGCACCGCTGGCGCGCCTGGGTGCCCACGCTGGCCCGGCACCGGCGGGTGGTGCGGTTCGACATGAGGGGGCATGCCGGAACGCCGCCGCCTGAGTTGCGCTTCGAGCTGCCGGACTTGGCCGCCGACATCGCTCGCGTGATGGATGCCCTGGACATCGACAGGACGCACCTGGTGGGAGCGTCGGCGGGCGGCATAGTAAGCCTGCACTTCGCCCACGACTTCCCCGACCGGCTGCACAGCCTGACGCTGGTGGCATCGACGCCGCGGCTGGCCCGGATGGGCGCGAGCATGGACGCCGGGGCATGGCGTCGAATCCTGGAGGAGGAAGGCACACGGGCGTGGCTGATGGCAGACACCGACAAGCGATTCGGCCCCGGCACCGACAGGGGAGTAATCGAGTGGTACGCCGACGAGGGTGCCAAGACGACGGCGCCCGCGGTAATGGGCCTGCAGGGCTGCCTGCTGGCCGAAGACCTCACGCCACTACTGCCGAACATCGCCGCGCCAACGCTGATTCTCGCCGCGTCCCGGGACGACATCACGCCCCTGGAAGTGCAGCAACAGATGGCCCGGGAAATGCCGAACGCGACGGTGGAAGTCTACGACGGCGTGGGCCACAACATGAAGGTGGAAATCCCGGACGCCTTGGCCGCGCGAACGCTGGAGTTCATCGACGGGGTCGAACCTCGATAGCCGGACACTGGTGGCGGGGTCTCAGGGCGGGCCACTGTCTGCGGCGCGTGGCACCGACTCGGCAGGAAGCTGTATCAGTAAATGCCGGGTAGAATCCGGTACTTCACTCGCGCCTGGTTCTCCTGCCACTTTTCCGCGCCGTACTTCTCGGCTCATTCCTTTTCGTCAATCCGCTCGCGCCAGGTGCATAGCGTGACGATGAATACGAAGTAGGTCCAGGCCCAGGGATTGGCGAAGTAGCCGAATACCAGACCGATGGAAAAGGACAGGAATCCCTCACCCATACTGAAGCAGTCATTATGGCGACCGGCACTTACCGGTCCAACAAGACACGAAGCGGGGAAATGCGCGTCCGAGTCGGCGGGCCGCCTAGCAGCCTGTCCGAGGATTAGATTTTGGAGACGAAAAGCGCCACTGTATAATCGCATTGGTGACTAATAGGCTCCAATAAAACAGTACTCGGAATAATTGACGTTGTCAAAGACGATTTTCGCTTAGAACATTGTTTCTCGGACGGGCTGCTAGGACAGCCGGTGTTGCGCCCATATCCGGGCTGGCCACGAACCCCGATATAGCAAACGCAGAAGACTTAGCGACTATCTCAAAAGTCCCAGTAGTGACGCATGTTGAAATGTTCTAAATCAGAACGGCGATCAGAACGGCGCCTACCAGCATCGACCGAGGTAGGTGTAGGGTTAGGTTTGGAAGAGAGGAGCGGTGATGAGCCAGTCTGGTAAATGGAGCCAGTCGAGGGTACCTCATAAGGGTTGGTCGTGCGTCGGGTTCGAGGACCTCGGCGAGCCATCCGCGATATGTGAGATGTGCGAACATCAGGAGATCCGGTATGTGCATAGCATGAGGCACCCGGACTACCCTGAGGTGCTGGACGTGGGCTGCGTATGTGCGGAGAAAATGGAGGCCGACTACACATCCGCACGGAAGCGCGAGTCGAACGCCAAGTCCATAGCTGGCAAGCTCAGCAGGTTCATGGGCTCGCCCAACTGGCGCGCCACCAAAAACGGCGGCCAACGCATCAAGCGCAATGAGTGCATCATAGTCATCAGCGACAAGTACTCGTTTGGTTATTGGATTGTGCGAGGTGCGACCAAGTGGTCGCAGTGGAGGTTCGATACGGAGGATGAGGCCAAGCGAGCAGCCTTCTACAAGTTAGAGGACATCATCAAAGGAGACTAGCCGAATAAAACACTTCAAAATGAGTCACTACAAAAGTCCCTTCCCCCTTGACAGGGGAAGGTTAGGATGGGAGTGACAGGATAGTGCAGTATCGCCGCGCCCCGCAACCGCGAAATTCCAGGTTTGTTTTGAGATAGTTTCTTAGACTTCGGAGCGGCGATGAGCCGCAGGCGGGTAGGCATCGACTCTGACAATGGGTCCCGTTTGCTTATAAAGTATTCCCACTAACGACCTCCCCCACGCTTACGCTGGTTGCGCCTGATACCGTTCCGAACCTTCGCCATGGTATGCAGTTTCTTGCCCCGTCCCTTGCGTGTGGCGGTCGGTATCCTAATTTTCGCTTTGCTGGGCAATCGCGTCTTGTTTCTCAGCACACAAGTTGGACCGGAATGGCGGTGGAGGTGGGAGTGAAAGTGCTTCCTTGGGTTCCGGGTGCGAGGGTAGACGGGGGTTTGGATTCCCGCCTGCGCGGGAAGGACGGGTTACGGGGCCTCCGGCGTTAATGACGCGGTTGCCCTGCTTCCAATTGCCCTGGCAAGCTGGGCAATCGCGTCTTGTTTCTCAGCACGCAAGTTGGGCCGGAATGGCGGTGGAGGTGGGAGTGACGGTGGCTCCTTCGGTTCTGGGTGCGGGTATAGACGGGGGTTTGGATTCCCGCCTGCGCGGGAAGGACGGGTTACGGGGCCTCCGGCGTTAATGACGCGGTTGCCCTGCTTCCGGTTGGTGGGCTTGCATTCCTTCATATATTCCTGAAAGTGCTGTGATACGATTGACCCGGAGCGACCCCTACTCCATAACAATAGTTCACCAACAGGAGTTCACTGCAGAAACGCAGGCGGGCGTATGGTAGGTAGACAGGAGGCACGTTTCGCGCGCCGGAACGATTCCGCCTGACAGGCCCGACCCCGAGGCTCGGATTCCGGAGATGGCGGACAGTACATCCGACCCGAGGCCGTCAATATGAGGGAGGCCCTGGCGAGCGTTGCGAGGCCGTGGCACGGTCGCAGTGACGATCGCGCTTTGCGTGGTGGCATTGCTGCTTGCCTTGGTACTGTGGAGGACCTTCAGCGTCGAAAGCGAGCAATCCCCGCCAGTTGACGTGGCGGCGGCGGTTGCGGAGGTCCTGGCCTCTCAACCGCAAGCCCCGGCCGCGTCGGCCCTTGTGTACCAGGTCATACTGCCGTCCCTGGTGGTCGTACAGACAGAAAAGTACGACGAGATGAACGCATTCGGGCTCGGAAGTGGAGTTGTGATCAACCGCGACGCCCATGTCCTCACCGCGCTGCACGTAATCGAAAACTCCGAAGAGATAGAACTCGGCTTCGCGGATGGCACCCGGACATCCGCCACAGTCGTCAATTTTGACCGGGAGAAGGATATCGCCGTACTTGCGCCGGCCGCGCTGCCCGGGCTGGTTCTTCCGGCGACCATTGGAAATGCCGCCGCGCTCCGAGTCGGCGACGAGGTGTTTGCGGTGGGGCACCCGTTGGGGCTTGTGGGATCGTTGAGTGCAGGCGTGGTGTCCGGACTGGAACGGCAGTCCCGACCACAGGAAGGGGAGGAACCGCGACAGGGGTTGATCCAGTTCGACGCGGCGGTGAATCCAGGCAACTCGGGCGGTCCCCTGTTGGACACGGCAGGCCGGGTTGTCGGTATAGTCACGGCGCTTTTCAACCCCACCGATGAGGACGTTTTCATAGGCATTGGATTCGCAGTGCCCATTGACGAGGCGGCCCGTGCCGCGGGAGGCCCGGGTCAGTAGCCGAACGTCAGGAGCCGACCGAGAGGTGTAAGCCAGGTATGACCACCAGCGCAGACAGCCAGCCGATGGAAAGGTTACTCTACGAGGTGAAGAAGGTCATAGTCGGCCAGGACCACCTGCTTGAGCGGATGGTGGTGGCACTGCTGTCCAGGGGGCATGTCCTGGTGGAGGGGGTCCCCGGGCTGGCAAAGACAATGGCGGTGAAGACGCTGGCACAGGGCATAAACGGACAGTTCCAGCGCATCCAGTTCACGCCGGACCTGATGCCCGCCGACCTCGTAGGGACCCGCATCTACAACCAGAGGACGGGAGAGTTCAACACCTCGATGGGGCCTGTCTTCACCAATCTTCTGCTGGCGGACGAGATCAACCGCGCCCCGGCGAAGGTGCAGAGCGCCCTGCTCGAGGTGATGCAGGAGAGGCAGGTGACCATAGGACGGGAGACGCATCCGGTGCCGAGTCCGTTCCTTGTGATGGCCACCCAGAACCCGATCGAGTCGGAGGGCACCTATCCGTTGCCCGATGCCCAGGTTGACCGGTTCATGCTCAAGGTGACCGTGGGATATCCGAGCGCCACCGAAGAGTTCGTCATCGTGGAGCGGATGACCGGCGTTCTGCAGGAGGTGCAGGCGGTGCTGGATACCGAAGAGATGCTGGCCCTGCAACGGCGTGCGGACGGCGTTTACGTGGACCCGGCCCTTATCGAATACTCCGTGAAATTGGTCACGGCCACTCGGCAGCCGGAGGCGGTCGGCCTCGGAGGGATGAAGCGCTACATACTGTTCGGCGCGAGTCCCCGGGCATCCATCAACATGATCATCGCAGGGCGGGCACTGGCCTTCATGCGGGGACGTGACTACGCGCTGCCGCAGGACGTTCGCGACATGGCGCTTGACGTTATGAGGCACCGGCTGGTGCTCTCGTACGAGGCGCTGTCGGACAATGTCCAGAGCGACGAGATACTGCACAGGGTGATGGAGGCGGTCCCGATGCCGGAGGTGCCTTTACGTGAGTACGCAGCCACCAGTCCTATCCCCTGACGGTGAGACGCCCCAGCGGGTGCTGCAGCGTCTCGACTGGCAGGTGCTGCGCCGGCTCGACGGGATCCTCCAGGGAGACTATCGCAGCCTCTTCATGGGGGGAGGCCTCGACTTCGCCGAGCTCCGCCAGTACCAGCCGCCGGATGACATCCGTCACATCGACTGGAATGTTACGGCGCGAATGGACGAGCCATACGTGCGCCTATTCATGGAAGACCGGGAAGTAACGGCGTGGTTCCTGGTGGACCTGAGCCCTTCCATGACTTTCGGCGCAGTGGAGCGGCAAAAGGAGTCGGTCATCGTGGACCTGGTGGGCGTGCTGGCCCGCCTTCTCACGCGCAACGGCAACCGGGTTGGCGCCATACTGTACGACAACAATGCGGAATTCACGATTCCTCCGCGCGGCGGCCGGCCGCAGGTGCTCCGGCTGATCAACGACATCCAGAGGCAGCAGTCGTCCCCGGGAGGAGCGATGACCGACCTGGCAAAGCTGCTGGAGTCCGCATACAACAGCATCAAGAGACGGTCGCTCATCTTCGTGGTCTCCGACTTCATCTGCCAGCCCGGCTGGGACAGGGCCCTGGACCGCCTGAACAGGAAGCACGAACTGTTGGCGGTGCGAATCTGGGACCAGCGGGAAACGGATCTTCCCGACGTCGGCGTGATACTCGTCCAGGACTCGGAGACGGGCGCTCAACTGACCGTTGACACGAGCGACCGGGGATTCAGGAGGCGATTCCAGGAAGCGGCGCGCCAGCGGGAAGAGGGACTGGCGCACACCTTCAGTCGCGCCGGCGTGGACGAGTTTTCGCTGTCCACGCAGGAGGACATAGTACCGGCCATTCTGCGGTTCGCCTCGCTGCGGAACAGGGCGCGGCGGAGGTAGGGGCAGCAGCCGTGTCCTTCATATGGCCATGGGTACTCGCCTCCCTGGTTGGGCTGCCCGTATGCGTCCTAGTGTACGCAAACCTGCAGCGGAAGAGGAGCGTCAGCGCATCGAGGGTGGGCGCCCTGGGCGGAGTACAGGGAGGTACGCCGACCCTGGCGGAGATGCGGCGCCATGTCCCGCCCATCATTCTGCTTATCGGCGTAATCCTCCTGGCCCTGGCTTCCGCCCGCCCACAGGTGACGCTGCCGCTGCCCCGGATGGAGGGCACCGTGATCCTGGCGATGGACGTGTCGAGCAGCATGGCCGCCGCGGACGTCGAACCCACGAGGATGGCCGCGGCGAAGATGGTCGCAAAGACGCTGGTCGACCGGCGTCCCGATAGTGCCGTCACGGGCGTTGTAGCCTTCGGGGAGGGAGGACTGATCGTGCAGCCCCCGACCGACGACGAGGAAGCGCTGCATGCCACCATCGACCGCCTTGCGCCCCAGAGTGGGACGTCGCTGGGGCGAGGGTTATTAACGGCGTTGAATCTCGCATCGCCCGAGGAGGACCCGGGCACAGTGGAGTCCGACGCCGCAGACGGGGCGGCTCCACGAAGCGCCTTCGCGCCGGCGATCATAGTAGTGCTGACGGACGGGGAGAACACGGACCCGCCCGACCCGACGGAGATCGCCCAGAAGGCCATCGATCGAGGGGTGCGCGTCCATACCGTCGGGGTTGGCACCCCGCAGGGAGCGATCATAGAAGTCGAGGGCTTCAACCTGTTCACACAGTTGAATGAGCCAGTCCTGCAAGAGATTTCCCTGCTGACAGAAGGGGACTACTTCAGGTTGGAGGACATCAACGACATCGCATCGGTGTACGAGGAGCTGGAGACCGAGTTCGTGGTCGAGTCGCGGGAAGTCGAAGTCACTTCAGCCGTGGGAGGCATCAGCGCGCTCCTGCTCCTCGCCAGTGGCGGGCTCTCTCTATTCTGGTTCGGTCGGGCGCCTTAGCTGGAGGTCATTTGATGGGACTGCTCTGGCCGGCCTTTCTGCTGCTGCTGATTGCCGTACCACTGATAGTGGCGGCCTATGTTCTGGTCCTGAGGCGGCGAAGGCGGTTTGCCGTACACTACTCCAGCTTGTCCCTGATCACGCAGGCCATGCCCGGGGGCATTCGATGGAGGCGGCACCTGCCGTTTGTCCTGGCGCTACTGGCCATCGCTCTGCTCATTCTCGCACTGACACGCCCTTACGCGAACGTGACCGTGGCGTCCAGCAGGACCACCGTTATGCTGGCGCTCGACGTGTCGCTGAGCATGTGTGCCGACGACATAGACCCCAACAGGCTCACGGTCGCGCAGGAAGCGGCCTCCAGGTTCATTGAAAGCCTGGAACCGGGTACGCGGATGGGGATAGTGGCCTTTACGGGCATCGCGCAACTCATCGTGCCGCCCACGACGGACAAGGAGGCGCTACATGAAGCGGTGGCCAACCTGACGACCGCCCGCCGCACCGCCGTGGGCAGCGCCATAGTGCGCTCGCTGGACGCGCTGGCCGAGGTGAACCCGGACATTGCGCCGGTGAGCGCTTACGTTAGCCCCCGGGACGGGGCGGCGGAGTCCGTCCCAGAAACAGACCTGCAACCCGACATAATTGTGCTGCTGACCGACGGCGCGAGCACGTCGGGAGTGCGACCGCTGGAGGCCGCCCGCGCTGCCAGTGACCGGGGGGTGCAGGTGTACACCATCGGCTTCGGCACAACCAACCCGGCAGTGCTGAGATGTTCGGAAGAGCAGCTTGGAGGGGACGAAATGTCCATCCGCATCGGACGTGGCGGCTTCGTGGGCACGGGAGGCAGGTTTGGCGGCAGGAACTTCCTGAGCCTGGACGAGGCGACGCTCAGTCGTATCGCCGAGGTCACCGATGCGGAGTATTTCCAGGCGGACAGCGCGGACGAGCTTTTTGAGGTCTTCTCCACCATACCGGTGCAACTGGAGAAGAAGAAGGTGCGCATGGAGGTTTCGGCAGTGCTGACAGCCATCAGCGGTCTCCTGGCACTCGTCGCGGCCGCCCTGGGTCTGCGGTGGAGCCCTCTGCCCTGATTGGCCCGCCCGCGAGGACAAGCCCGGGTGAGGAGAGCATCCGCCCTGCCGACAGCAGCCGGACACCGCGGACCAAGTGCGGAGCCACCTGGGCCTTTGTGGCCTGCACCAATCGAAACGGCAGCGAAGTCGTCATAGACTGGAATACGGCGCGAAGCGGGGCACTTGGTGAAATGGTGGGGTTGAATTGCTGATCATTGCTAGTGGGCCCAGCGCCATCTCTTCCCGACCTTGGAACGCCACTTCCTTAATCATCCGTTATTCCAATGATGTCAGACGCAGCGGGGGCGCACCCTATTGAGGCTCCAGTGAACGTGCAGGCTGACATCGTTCGGTATCAAGACGCGACCACACAGCATTCTGCTCCTTATATCGATCCCTTCGACTTGCCCTCGTCGGCCATTCCCGTCTCCAGACGACATATTTCTGCGACATTTCACCTCTATTGTGAGCGACACAAGGGGTACCGACGTGGGAGGTGGAAGGATGTTTCGCAGGAAAACAGGACAACTGATTACGGGAAAACTCCTGGCTGGAGCTCTTGTGGGGGCCATGCTCACGGCTGTGACGATCACCGGCTGCACGTCCAGCGCCGGACCGGAGGACAGCCGGGATCCCGATTTCCCCACGGCAGCCCAGACTGGCACCGAGCGAGAGGGCGGCGATTCCCCGGGCGAGCACGGCGGCAGGGAACAGGTCGGTGCTCCCGAAGGGGAAGGCGACGAACACGGGATCGGCGAGGAAAGCCGCCAGAGCGGCAGCGAACATGGACCCGGCGGGGAAAGCAGCCAGGGCGGCGACGAACATGAACCCGGCGGAGAAGGCGGCCCAGAGAGCAGGGAAGCCGAGATGTCCAGCCCGATCATACCCTTGGGGCAGTCGTGGAGCGGCGTTCTTCGCGGGCTGGCTGTCTCCATGCAATACGATGCAGAAACCAAAACCGTCCACGGAACGGTCCAGAACACCCTCGCTCAGAGACTCTGCTACGTGCAGGCTGAACCCCACATCAAGTCAGGAAACAGGACCGTGGGAGAACTCGGTCCCCAGAAACTGGGACACCTGAGCCCCGGAGAGGAGGTAATCTCAAGCCTGGCGGTCGCAAGCGAACCTAAACTTGCCGGAGTCTCCTACGACGGGTACGTCGTCCACATGGAAGTATTCGACTGCATCAGCCCAGGCCCTTCGGCACACACAGTAGGAGAAGGTTCTGAAGAAAGCGGTGAACACGGCGGCGGAGAGGGTGCTGAAGGCAATGGAGAACACGGCGGGGGCGGTGAGGGCTCTGAATCCGGCGGAGCAGCAGAGAAAGAAGGCAGCGGCGTCAACGCCCTGGCTTTGGATGAGACCCTTGAGATGACACGGAGCGGCGCCCGGCTGATTCTGGGCTACGACGCTGCCAGCAACTCATTCGAAGGTACCGTGGAGAGCACGACCAGCGGGGTCCTGGATCGGGTCAGGGTCGAGGTCCACCTGTCGAACGGGACAGAGCTCGGACCGACGAATCACACCGACCTGGCCCCTGGGGAGGCACTGACGATCAGCTTGCTTGCTACGGAGGAGTCCTTCACGGGATGGACAGCACACGCCGAAATCGGCGGTGGCGGGGAACCAGGCGGAGAACACGGCGGCGGCGAAGATTCCGGCGGCGAGCACAGTAGTGGGAGTGAATCAGGCGGCGAACATGGCGCGGGCGAGAATCACGGGGACCGCGACTAGCTTCCCTCCAAAAGCAGGGCAATCGCGTTTAATTTATGGGCACACAAATTGGGCCGGAATAGAGGTGGCGGTGAAATTGACAGTGCTTCCCTGGGTTCTGGGAGCGACGGTAGACGGGGGTTTGGATTCCCGCCTGCGCGGGAATGACGGGTCACAAGGCCTCCAGCGTTTAAAACGCGATTGCCCTGCCCCCAAAAGGCCCCGGCAAGACACCCAACCTTCAGGTGAGATACTCTCCCCATTAACCGACTCCGCGGATGGGCCCGGGACTGATGAGGGCACCGGGCGAGGGGAAGGGCCGGCGATGAGCGGCAAGGTACTGATAATCGAAGACGACACGAGGATAGCGGGTTGGGTCAAGGTGTATTTCGAACGTGCCGGGTTCTCTGCCGTCGTTGCCCACGACGGTGAGTCCGGCCTCGCCCTGGCCCGCAACCTGACTCCGGACCTGGCAGTGCTCGATCTGACGCTTCCCCGCCTTGACGGCGTGGAACTGTGCCGCATCCTCCGCCGGGAATCGGACGTTCCGGTGATCATGCTGACGGCTAGGGAGGCCCCTGCCGACCGGATCACCGGACTGGACACCGGGGCCGACGACTACATCGTCAAGCCCTTCGACCCGGAAGAGGTCATTGCACGTGCCGAAGCCGTGCTTCGCCGCGTCAGAGGCAAGGTCCAACAGATCCTGACAATGGGCAACATCACCCTGAACGAGACCGCCGGGAGCGTGGCGATTGATGATGAACCTGTAGCCTTGACCCAGACTCAGATCGCCCTGCTGGCGACGTTCATGAGGCATCCCAACCAGGTGCTCTCCCGGGAGCAGCTGATCTCCCTGAGTTTTCACCAGAAATTCCAAGGGCTCGACCGCGCCATCGACAGCCAGATCGCTCGCCTCAGGAAACAGATCGGCCGGGGCGGCAGACAGCCCATCTGGACCGTGTACGGCGCCGGGTACAGGTTCGTGGTGGAGGACGAATGATGTCGCTCAGGTGGCGAATCATGGGTTCCATGGTATTCGTCATCGTACTTACCGTACTGGCCATCATCGGTGTGGGCTACTACGCGACGCAGTATCGCCTGGACGTGTTGGTGGACGAGATAGGCGACGAACAGGCGAGCCGGCTGGCCCGGAACCTGAGCCGGGAGTACACCAGCGCCGGAGGTTGGGAAACGGTGGACAGGCCGCTGTCTGAGGCCGGGTACATCTACGGTGTGGTTCCCCAGAGGGAGAGTCACGAGGAGGGCGAGGGAGAATCCCGAGAACTCTTCCACAGGGACCCGGTGCGGGTCGTCATCACCAGCGTAGATGGAGTGGTGGTGATGGACAACCTGTCCAGACTGCAACCCGGGGTCTCCGCCCCCGACCTGGACGGGCGCCGCGAGACGGTGTTCGACCTGAGCACGGACCAGCCCGTGGGCCAAGTCTATGTTGACGTGAACCATGAGTTCCTCTCAGCCGAGTCCCACGGGTTTCTGAGTGCCCTCCTTTACATCACAGTCATCGCCGGACTCCTGACGGCCGGAGTCGCCGTACTGCTCGCCGCCTGGCTGTCCAGACGCATAACTGCGCCAGTTACCGCACTGACGGAAGCGACCCAGGCAATCGCCCTGGGAGATTCGGCCCTGCTGCCGGTCACGTCGAAGGACGAGTTGGGCCAGATGAGTGAAGCCTTCAACCACATGACCTCAGCCCTGGAAACCCAACGGGAACTCCGCAAGAGGCTGATAAACGACCTTTCCCACGAATTGAATACGCCGCTGAGTGTCATTCAGCTGGAGGCGAGGGGACTGCGGGACGGGCTTCAGACCACTGAGAGCGCCTCCGATCACATCATCTCGGAAGTGGGCAGGCTGCGGGGTCTGGTGACGGACCTGAACTGGCTTGCTGAAACGGACCACGGGGAGCTGAGGCTCACACTAGAACCATGCTCGCTCCACGACTTGGTCGTCGTAGAGGTAGAGCGCTGGCTAACTGAGTACGAGGCCGGGGGGGTTGGACTGTCGCTCCAGGCGTCAGTCGACCTCCCGGACATGGACATTGACCGGATTCGGATGAGCCAGGCCCTGGGGAACATGCTGAAGAACGCCATTCAGCACACCCAGGCCGGCGGGACCATAATCGTCAGGGCAGAAGTGGAGAGCCATGCGGCGGTAATCATATCGGTTATCGACGACGGGACCGGCATCCTAAACTGAAGCCAAGGTGGGATGTACATTTAAGTGGCGATGATGATCAGTTGAGTTGCGCTGGTGAATCGCTCTCATCCGTACCTGGAGAATGACCCGATTCCGTAGTTTGACACCCACCATCTGCGCGTTTCACCTTGGCTTTAGTTTAGCTGCAGACCTTCCCCACCTCTTCCAGCGGTTCTACCGTACCGGCCAGTCCCGCAGACAGGGTATAGCCGGCACAGGCCTGGGTCTGGCCATCACCCGGGTCATAGTTGAAGCGCACGGGGGTACGGTTGAGATAGCAAGCGGCGGGCTTGGAAAAGGTGCAACCGTCAGCTGCCGCCTTCCCCGGAGAAAGCAAAGCGGTGGAGCGTTCTGACGCTGGTGATGATGGCCCCGGCATCTGTGCCGGGGCAAAGGATACGACAATCCGGCGGTGGAGGCTCAAGGACACGGAGGACGCTGTTTAACGTCAACTACTTTTGCCGGTTGGCGTCGATTATTCTTGCCGGTTCACCTCCTTATCCTGCCCCCGCTGCTGGGCCACTCCGGTCCGGTAGCTGGGGACGTTGAATTCCAGGACGACCGAGTGATGGACCACCCGGTCGATGGCGGCAGCGGTGGCCATTGGGTTGGCGAAGATGTGCTCCCACTGGGAGAAGACCAGGTTGGAGGTGATGCCCAGGGACCGGCGCTCGTAGCGTTCTGCGATGAGGGTGAAGAGCAGCTCCGACTCCTCGGCCCCCTGGGGCAGGTAGCCCAGGTCGTCCAGCAGCAGGAAGTCGTAGCTGTCGAGCTTGCGTAGTTGTCGCGGCAGGGCCAGGTCCCGCTTGGCTGCCAGCAGATCCTGCACCAGCCGGTAGGCCGGGGCGAAGAGCACCGACCTGCCCGACTCCACCAGCCGGTGGCCCAAGGCGCACAGGGCGTGTGTTTTCCCGGTGCCGGGAAGACCGAAGGCCAGGACGTTGACGCCGCGGTCGACGAAGCTGCCGTCGGCCAGTTCCCCCAGTTGCTGTCTGAGAGACAGAGGCACCCGGTCGTGCTCGAAGGTTTCCCAGGTCTTGCCCGCCGGCAGCTTGGACGCGGTGCGCAGCCTGCTGATGCGCCGCTGCCTGCGGTCCTCGGCCTCCTGCTCCAGTACTTCCAGGAGAGTCTCCAGGGCGTCGCCGTGGCCGGCTGCAGTGAAGCGGGACACCGACTGCGCACCCATGGTGGGCAGCCGGAACTGGTGGCACAGCTCCCCGATCCGCTCCTGTATGGCCACTGTGTCCGTCATCAGGGTGTCAGTAGTCAGGGTGTCCAGCATCAGGCCACCTCCGCCAGCAGGGAGTCGTAGACCCTCAGGTCCGGCGTCCCGGGCAGGCTGAGTGCCGGCGCCTGCAGCGGCGCGGGACTGGCCAGCTCCCTGACTGCGGCGTAGTCGAAGGGTCCGCCCGCCTCCAAGAGCAGGGCCAGGGCGCTGTCCACCGTGGTCTCCATGGTCGTCGCCGCCAGGTGCAGGATGCGCACGTACTCCACGTCGGCCCGCTCCCCACGCCATTCCCGGAGCGCATCGTAGGCCAGGCGAAAGGTCATGGTGGGAAACATCTGCTCCCGGAACCGGTAGCGGGCGAAGGCCCCGGGCTTGCGCACCAGGGAGCCGATGACGTGGCGGTAGTCAACCCGGGCCTCTTTCTCGCCCCGCACCCGCTCCATTCGATCCACGAAGGTGCCCTTGTAGTACACTTCCAAGTGTTCGGCGTACAGCCGGATCTGCACCTCCTTCCCGATGAGCCGGGAGGGCACGGTGTAGGTCCGTCCGGCTGCCTGGATGCTGCTCCACTTGCGCACCCGGGCCCGGTGGTTGACGTACTCCGGCACCGGGGCTGGGGGCAGGGGACGCAGATGTGGGCGCTCTTCCTCCAGCTTCCCCATCACCAGCCGGTTGCGCCGGTCCACCACCTTGCGGACGAAGCCGGCGTACTCCTCAAGGGAGTTGAAGTCACGGCTGCCCCGCAGCATGAGGGCTTGGTCGATGGCGTCCTTGAGCCGGTAGTGGGCCTGCTCGGCAACGCCGTTCTCATGGGACTCTCCTGCATTTATCAGGGTGGACTCGAGCCCATAGTGGTCCAGAAGCTCGGCGTAGCTGCCGTTCAGGGCCCTGCCGCGGCTGCGCCTCATCTCGTGGGTGGCGGCCGAGGTGTTGTCCGAGCGGATCACCCGAGGCGCACCGCCCAGCTCCCACAGGGCGTTCTGTAGCCCCTGCTTCAGGGCCAGGAAGGTCTCCCCCGTAGCCACCTCGGCATAGCGCCACCCTGAATGGCTCAGC
The DNA here is from genome assembly GCA_965261355.1 of Dehalococcoidia bacterium. GTDB lineage: Bacteria > Chloroflexota > Dehalococcoidia > Lucifugimonadales > UBA3495 > VXOI01. Next base: position 535,086 of record CBDHDK010000002.1, read on the forward strand.
ACCAACTGGAACAGCCGGTGGCGATAGGCCCGACCGCCGACGGTCACTCCCAGGGAGTTGCAGTGGGTGAAGTCGATCTGGGCCTCGCGGCCCGGGGGATGCTCCTGGGGGAAGTAGACCTCTTGGTCCGGGCCGTTGAGCGCTCGCCAGTCTTGTAATCGTCGTTGCAGGGTGCGCAGCTGCGAGGCGCTGAACCGGCCGGGATGCCGCTCCTCCAGCCACTCGATAATTGTCGTTGCCCTGAGCCTGCCGGCGGCCTCGCCCAGGAGCAGGGGCAGGATTTCCTTCTCCCAGACTCCGTCGAAGGGATCGGGACGGGTGCGCCACTGGCGCTCAGTCTTGGTCTCCGACGGCAACGGGCCGCACTGCCACTTGCCGGCCGAGCGCTCGCTCATCCCCGCCATTGCCGCCGCCGTCTGTTGCGTCTTTCCTTCCATTCGTCTCTGCCTCAGTGTTGCGACTTGCTGATCTGTAACCAATCCGGCACCTCCTGTACCGGATGATTACTCTTGGGGACCGGCAAAAATAGTCGTCGCCAACCGGCAAGACTAATTGTCGTTGATCAGACGCATCCATACAGTAGTGGAATGGGGAAAATTGCTGGATCATGAGGATGTGAATCGTTATCCCCCTCCTGTTGGGTTGTGGAGCGCACCGTGGCCTGGGAATCCAAATGCCGGGTTATACTGGAGCGCTACGACAAGAAGGCATCCAGCTACGTCGGCCTGATCCATTTGTGGCGTGCCCAGATCCGGTTCGGGCGACAGTGGCACCTGAAGTCTTGAACCGGCTTCCAAGTGGCACTCTATATTCATCTGGTTCATCCAGGCCTCTGTGACTTGCCTCGCACCCGAGTGTAGCTAGGGCCCTCTCCAAACGACCGCGTTGACGGCTATATTCCGATGCATGATGATTATCATATCGAAACCAAGGTGCAGTGCTGATTGAATGAGGGGAAGCGGCGATGACGATCAGTATCGACGAGATGTTGGACCTTCTAAGCTTTGCCGGAGCGGAAATGGTGAACGGCAACGCCAACCACGGCCCAATGGCCGCCGAGGCCCTGTTCGCAATGGGCAGGGAGGACGCCGTTGTTCCCTGGGTGGACGGATATAAGGGGCGACTGAAGTACCGCCCTTCGCCGTCACTGGATATCGCGCAGGGTGAATGGCGAGAGTATCTGGGTTCGCGGGAACGGCTGGGGGACTGGGTCCAGTTCTTCGAAAACGAACTGGAGGAGGCCCCATGGCAGGACGTGATACGGCTGTGGGTTCCCAGGCTGACTCCAGCAGTTATGGCCGCCGCCACCCACGGTCTAATTCGCACGGCCCACGCGGCCCGCAGCCTTTCCCAGGGGGAGACGCCGCAGCGGATAGGCGAGTTGGCCCAGGGCCTGGGCTATTGGGCCGCGAGATACTACACTCTCCCCGGCAGTCCTTCACCAACGAACGGGGGGCACACGCCGCGGTCGGCGCTAGACCACGTGGAGCTCCTGCACGACCTCTCATTCGGCGGCACGGGCGACGGCACGGGTCCGGTCGCCGAACAGATCAAAGGGATGGAAGGGCATCCTGAGTTTGCGCCTGTCATCAACCTGGTAGACACCGGTGACGACCTGTCGCGCTTCATTTCGCATCTCACCGAGAACTTCGCCGCAATCTACCTGGCCAGCCCGAAGAACCTGATCGCATACGTTCACACGGTCACCGGCCCCAGCGCACTGCGGATGCTGACCCCGTACCTGGACTGGGACGACTCTCGCCAGGCGGCCCGTTATGCCTGGCAGGCTTGCGCCGCAGTCTACTCGTGGTATTCGGGGGCACCCGCCCAGGACACCTCAGGACTGGATGCGCCATAAGAGGACCGCGATGAACTCATCGACCGCGCCGTGGCTGCAGGAGGCGCTCACTCGATCAAGTTCACCGAGGCCTGCCTGCGGGAGTACGCCCTTAACCCCAACCCGGTTTACTTGCTGGCGGCCCGGGATGCGCCCGAGCGGGTGGGGCCGATATGAGTCGGGCTGACGGTCTGGATTACGGTCTCGTGTCGTAGGCTTCCTCGCCGTGTTGGGAGAGGTCCAGGCCCTCTTCCTCCTGCCGCTCGTCGACTCTCAGGCCTATGGTGTACTTCAGTGCGACCAGTATCGCCAAAGTGGTGATGAAGGCCCAGCCAAAGGACACACCAATGGCCATCAATTGCATCAGGACTTGTCTGCCCCGGCTCAGGTCGGTGAGTTCACCCAAGGTCATGAAGCCGACGCCGATGAAGAGGCCGGCAGCGAGCATGCCCCAAATTCCGCCCACGCCGTGAATAGCCCAAACGTCGAGGGAGTCGTCGAGCCTCACGCGGGTCTTGAGCCAAACGGCGGTGTAGCAAAGAGCCCCGGCGCCCAGCCCGATAACCACCGCGGGCATGGGCCCCACAAAACCGGAGGCAGGAGTGATAGTAGCCAAGCCTGCCACGGCTCCCGTCGCGGCTCCAACGACGCTGGGTCTCCGGTTAATAATCCAGTCGAGGGAGACCCAGACCACCGCGGCAGTTGACGCCGATATGTGCGTCACCACGAAGGCGGAAGTGGCCCTTCCCACCGAGCCGAGTTCGCTGCCGGCATTGAAGCCAAACCAGCCAAACCAGAGGAGCGAGGCGCCCAGAACCACGAATGGCACGTTGTGGGGCGCCATCTCCATTTGACCGAACCCCAAACGCCTGCCGAAGATGAGGGCCGCCGCAAGGGCCGCGGCCCCGGAACTGATGTGCACGACCGCGCCACCGGCGAAGTCCAGAGCGCCCGCCTCTCCCAGCCATCCTCCCGCTCCCCACATCCAATGGGCCAGCGGGGTGTACACGATGGTTGACCAGGCCACCACGAAGATGACGAAGGTGCTGAACTTGATGCGCTCGGCGAAGGCCCCGGCGATCAGCGCCGGTGTGATGATGGCGAACTTGGCCTGGAACACCATGTAGGCCTGGTGCGGAATCGTCTCGGCGTACGGGCCAGCCTCGGTGGCGGAAACACCGTGAAGCCCCGCCCATTCCAGGTTGCCGATGAAGCCGCCCACGTCGGGGCCGAAGGAGAGGCTATACCCAAACAGTATCCAGGTCAGTCCGACGATCGCGAGAGCAATGAATGACTGCAGCAGAGTGCTGAGCGCGTTCTTGCCCCGGACAAGTCCGGCGTAAAAGAAAGCCAACCCCGGGACCATGATGAAGACCAGGGCAGACGAAGTGAGCACCCAGGCGGTATCGCCGCTATCTATCATCGAGTGCCTCGGCCCGGTTGAATAGCTCTTTCAGGTGGTCTGCACACTATAAAGAGGGGATGTCCGTAAATTCAATTGGTGAAACAGGTCAAATCGACCATTTAGCGAAACTCGGCTGCGCTAAAAGGGCAGGAGTTTACCTGATGATCAGCGACATTATGATCTCCCGGCCGGTTGCCCAACCAGAGTATGGGACCCATGGTCTGCTTCCCAAATCCTGAGCCTGCGGAAATGCGAGCATTGTGGGTCGGTCAGAATTCAGGGACCAAGAGAATCCTCCCACGAAGAAGTCTCGGTACACTCCGGAGCAGGTCGCTTTCGAATTGAGCCGGGCGAACGGCGCTGCCAAGTGGCGGTAAACCACCCCGGCCAGTATATTGGAATAGATGACCGCTCTCCTTGAAGCGAAATCCCTTACCAAGCGGTACGGGTCCATTCTGGCATTGGACTCCGTCGACTTCGAGGTCGGCGAGGGCATTACCGGGCTGCTGGGGCCCAACGGGGCGGGAAAGAGCACCGCCATCAAGCTGTCGCTGGGGCTGATCAGGCCCACGTCAGGCTCCGCGGAGGTCGTGGGGCGGAGGCCCTACGAATCCCCGGAGGTACGGGAGCGATTGGGCTATATGCCGGAGCACGACTGCCTGCCCCCGGCGGCCAGCGCCGCCGAGTTCCTCTCCCACATGGCGCAGGTTTCAGGTCTCCCCCCGGCGCAGGCCCGCACCCGCGCCGCCGACATCCTCCGGCACGTTGGGCTTGAGGAGGAGCGTTACCGTCCCATAGGGCAGTACTCCACCGGGATGAAGCAGCGGGTGAAGCTGGGCCAGGCCCTGGTCCACGACCCGGTCCTGGTGCTCTTGGATGAGCCGACCGCCGGTCTCGACCCCGCCGGGCGCGAGGACATGCTGCGACTGGTGCGCCGGACCGGGCGGGAATTCGGCATCAGCATCATCCTCTCCTCCCACCTGATGAACGATGTCGAGAGCACCTGCGACCGCATCATCGTCCTGGAGGGCGGCAAGGTCATCGAGGAAGGGACCGTGGCCGGGTTCACCACCGATACCGAGATCATCGTCCTCGACGTTGATGACAAGCGGGAGGAAGTAGCCACCGCGCTGGCCGCCAGGGGAGTAAACGCGACCCTGGAAGGACCGTCGCTGGCGGTGGAAATGCAGTCCGAGGACCAGTACGACGACATTCGGGACGCGGTGGCTGAAACGGGCGCGCGTCTGCGGCGGATGAGTCCCCGGCGCCGACAGCTCGCTGAAATCTTCCGGACGGACCGGTGACCGGTCCCCCGATGACCCCTCAAACGGGCCGGCAGACCAGCGCCGAGGTCTTCGATCTCGGCTACCGGCACTACGAGGGTCTGCGGGAAGGGAGGGCGAGAGCCCGCCGGGCGATATACGTCAACGGTCTGCGCACGACACTGGGCCTCGGCCGGGGCACGATGGCAAAGGTGCTCGCCATCCTGATGTTCGGGGCCGCGATGGTACCCGCAGTGATCATGGCGGTGGTGGCGTCGTTGTTGGAGCCCCTGTCCGACACCCTGCCCTCCCATGCCGACTACTATGACCTGGTCTAGCTGGTGCTGTTCCTGTTTGCCGCCATCATCGGGCCGGAGCTGCTCTGTCCGGACCGCCGCGACGGCGTCATTCACCTCTACCTGGTGCGTCCCATCACGCCTACGGACTACATAGCCGCGCGCTGGCTGGCGCTGTTCACGGTGACCCTGGCCCCCTCGTATATTCGGGACAGCTGGTGCTCTGGCTGGGGCTGGTGCTGTCTGCATCCGATCCCGCGGAGTATCTGCGAGAGAACTGGCTGGACATTCCGCGCATCCTGGGCGCAGGCCTGGTGGTGGCGGTGTTCCTGGCCACTGCGCCGCTGGCGGTGTCAGCGTTCACCGACCGGAGGGCGTACGCCGCTGCCTTCGTGATAGGGCTGTTCATCATCAGCGCCACGGTTTCGGGTGCGCTCACCGCCTGTACCGAATCGGGCAGGTCCGGCGAGTGCGAGCAGCGAGTCACGGGCGGAGCGGCGAAGTGGCTGTCGCTGGTCAGCGTGGGGGAGGCGCCCACCATGGTCAACGACATCATATTCGGCAAGGACGATCCCGGCTCTGGCAACGGGGATTCCGACGTTTCCGACGAACTCCCGCGTCCCGTGCCGGTACTCTGGTACGCCTTGCTGACCTGCGGCCTTGGGACCCTGCTCTGGAGGCGCTACGAGAGGATAGCCGCTTGAGTGGGCCGGGACCGGTGATAGAAGTCGACAATGTGTCCAAGTGGTACGGCGACGTGGTGGCGGTGAACGGCGTGTCGGTGCAGGTGTTTCCCGGCATCACCGGGCTGCTCGGTCCCAACGGCGCGGGCAAGACCACCCTGCTGCATCTCATCACCGGGCTGGCGTCCTGCTCCGAAGGCTCGGTCACGGTGCTGGGAGAACCGTCGCGGAACAACCCCGAGCTGTACCGGCGGGTCGGCGTGATGACCGAAAAAGAGGGGGTCTACGGATTCCTCACCGGACGTCAGTTCCTCGAATCCACGGCGAAGATGCGCGGCCTGACCCCGGTCGCCCCTGCGGTGGACCGGGCGCTGGGGATAGTCGGGATGGCCGATGCGCAGCGCCGCCGCCTCGGCGGCTACTCCCGCGGGATGCGCCAGCGAATGCGCCTAGCGGCTGCGCTGCTGCACGACCCGGAGGTGCTGATACTGGACGAACCGCTGAGCGGCACCGACCCGCGGCAGCGCCTGGAGTTTCACGCCGCCATGCTCCGCTTCGCCGAACAGGGCCGAACCGTGCTGGTGTCGTCCCACATACTGGAGGAGGTGGAGCTGCTGGCGGACCGCATCGTGCTGATGGTCAGCGGCAAGCTCGCCGCCGCCGGCGATATAAGGGCCATCCGGGAGAAGCTGGACGAGCAGGCCTATCACGTTCGGATCGTGACAGATGCACCCCGAGCGCTGGCAGCGGCCCTGATAAACTTGGAAGAGGTCGATTCGGTGAACCTCGGCCCGGACAGCGACCTGGTCGTCCTGAGCCGGAACGTCGGTGTGCTGCAGGAAGCAATTCCCCGCTTGGCCCGGGAGTTGGGGGCGCGACTGCTACGGGTTGAACCGCTGGACGAGTCGCTGGAGAGCATCTTCGGCTACGTGGTCGAGCGCTAGATGCGAGAGGTATTCCACCTATCCTTCCGGCAGTTGACCGGGCCGCTGCGCCTGGGCCTGATCCTGCTGCTTTCCGCCCTGCCCGTTGCCCTTGCGGCGATACTCGCCGTGACCGCCGGCGAAGAAGGAATCGGACGCGACGACTTCGTAAACGTCATGCTGAGCGGGCTGCTGGTCGCCGGAGTCCTGCCCATCGTCGTCATGACGCTCGGAACCGCCGCCTTCGGCAACGAGTTGGAGGACGGCACCCTGGGCAACCTGGCACTGATGCCGCTGGCCCGTTGGCAGGTCGTGCTTCCAAAGCTGCTGGCCGCCGCGGCCATCTCCGGACCGGTAATCATCGTCAGCGGAGTGGTGACGTCTCTCATAGGACTGGGGCTAGATGCCCGGGCCGCGCTGTCGGTGGCTGTTGCCCTGTTCCTTGGCGTGGCCGCCTATTCGGCCATCTTCACCTGGACTGGCCTGGTGACTGGAAGGGCATTGGCGGTGGCCCTGCTGTATGTCCTCATCTGGGAGGGTATCATCGGCTCGTTCATCAGCGGGGTTGGCTACCTCAGCGTCCGAGGTTACACCCTGGCCATCATGCACGGGCTGGACTCAACGGCCTTTGAGGCATTTGGCGACCGGGTGATCGCGCTTCCGGCGGCCATCGTGGGCGCGCTGCTGGTGATCGCCGTATTCTACGGGCTGGCCGTGTGGCGGCTGACCCGCATGGACGTGCCCTGACATCAAAGCCTTCGGCCTGGTGCACGAGATGACGGAGGTCGGGAAGGAAGACGGCTGCTCAACGCGCACCGGAGCTGAGGACTTCATCGTTCGTGACATGGAGGACCCATGCGCAGCGGCCGGGGAGCAGAAATTATGAAGCCTGCCTTCACCGGAACGCTGCGACTGTTCGCTCCCCGTGTGTTTCAGGGTTGCGGCCATCGGCAGGCAGGTAGGCTTTCGGCACCTTTGCCAAACCCAAGGGCCCTGCCATGCAACCCGGCAAACGGCATTGCTATAACCACCGAACCTGAAGTGAATCCTTGCCGGTATCTTTGGGCCGCGTCACATTGGAGACGAGGCGAAGGAGAAAGGCAACGGACAAGGCCGCATATCACCAAGCCCTGGATTCAGCTTCAGGCAGGCGATACCGAAAACAAGCAGAAGTTGGGCTGCCTGTCCATCGGCGACCGGAAAACCAAGGCTTGGTCGGTCAGACCACCGCCGGTGATTCCGGGTCAGGCCTGCGTCGGCGTTAACGACGCAAGAAATGGATGGCCATCAGGCGGCGGCACCCGCCGGCTCCGGTAATCGGGGCTTGAACAGCCTCGGGAAGGCCGTACGGACAGCCATCAACAGCAGGCCGGTCAAGACCACGCTGAGCATGGTGATGGCCCGGTCAAGCAACACCATCGCGGCAGCCCCCGGGAGACTGACGGGAGCTATGCGCACCGCCAACCCCGCCACGCCGGCCTCCACTGCCCCGATGCCGCCGGGCGTCGGGAAGAGAGACAGGAGCGAACCACCAAGGGAGAGGACCGCTGCTGCAAACGGTCCAACTTCCAGCCCAAGGGCCTGGCACACGAGATACAGCCGAGCGACTTCCGCGGACCAGGCGAGCGCACCAAGGAGGGCGGTCAACGGAAAATGGCGGCTGGCGCCGGCAATGCCGGAACGGAACCGCAGGTGAGAGGACAAGAGGAAGTCAGAAAAGTCTCTGGCGGGGAGAAAGTGCTGCAACATCCATCTCACCAGGGGCACCAGCACAAGCACCAGACCAAGCCCGAGCAGGATGACCAGGGAGACTCCCAATGCCCCCACTCCCACGTCCCACGGACCGGTCAGCAACAGCAGCAGCCCCGTCGCGAGCAGGAACAAGCTGACCAATAACCCGTCCAGAAGTCGCTCCGCAACAATAGTGCCCATCACCCAGGAAAAGGACGCTCCCCACTCCCGTCGGCACAGTTGGGCCCGGAAGGGATCCCCGAGCCTGATCCAGGCCACCGAGTTCACAAACCACCCCAGGAGGACCAGCTGCCCGCAGTAGAGGAAGCCCGGTACTGGCACGGGAGAGCCGCCCATCAGCAGCCGCCAGCGGGCTCCTCTCAGGAAGTAGCAGGCATAGTGGACCAGTAAGGCTGTGACCAGAAGAACGGGATCGGCAGAAACAACCAACCCCCAGGCATCCCCCAGGTCCAGGGGAAGCCCGAAGAATGCCACATACACTCCGCCAACAGCCGCCAGGAGTGGCAGAAGGAACCTCGGCGACAACAGTAACGACCCTAGGGTAGAGAGCAACTTGCTGGAATCCTCCAAAGATTGGACCAAAGAATCGACATTGAAGAGCGCTCGACTCATCCGGATCGCAACCGGAAAATCGGTGCTTCGAATCCGGCCCCAACCCTTCCGGGCCATTGACTTCCGGGCCACTGAACAGAAGGGCAAGTTTAGATATATCCCACTCTACTATACGCCATACGCGCAATTTGAGAGGAAGAACGCATAAAGGGGCGAATGAACAGGACAATCGCGTCTTATGACTCCGCACACAAATTGGGCCGGAATGGCTGTGGACGTGGGGGTGGCAGTGCCTCCTTCGGTTCTGGATACGAGGTGCGACGGGGGTTTGGATTCCCGCCTGCTCGGGAATGACGGTTTATGGGGCATCCGGCGTTTAAGACGCGATTGGCCTTAAGGTTGGTTTGCGCGGGGACAGTTGCGGGCGACAGGGCAGCGGAAGCCTGCGCCGTGGACTCTTCAGCCCGGCGTTGACCAGGATGCGTCTCACGTCTGTTGGCGGGACATTCCCCTGGGAGGAAAGGTGTTGTTCGGAAGCGGCACGATAAAGCAAGGCAGTTGTCCCAGACCAGAGATGACAGCCAGGCAACACATATCCCGGACTCAACATTAGTGGCGGCGCAGGGAACCCGATGGATGGCGCCAACTGTGAACAGAAATCCCTTACGCATCTTCCGGCCGGTAGCTGGCATCAGGGACTTGTTCGGTCAGAAGGTGGCTGATTACTCTCCAAAGTTAGACACCTTCGCGAGACGTTTCGGCGTCCCGAGCCCCACAATTTTCAAATGGCCGGTGCCCCGGAATATAATTTAGGGCCACACAGGTGGAGTGAAATGAGAAAGCTCGTTTTTCAGCTGGCCATGGCTGTCCTAATATCGGGCTTGGCGGCGGTCCTGCCCGGATGTGGATCGTCTGCGTCAACGGACCAACCCACTGCGGCGCCCACCAATACCGCATTGCCACTGCCGAATCCCACCGCCACCAGCCCTGCCCCGCCAGTAGATGACTCCCTGTCGACGCCGACTCTCGAGCCGGCTGCAAGTGACCGCACAGAATCGCCGTTCATTGCAGCGCCCACGGAGACCGCATCGCCATCCCTGAATTCCACGACCACCGAATCTGCTCCTCAGGTGGGCGACTCCGTGCCAACGGCCGCTCCCGCGTCGCCGGTGGACGACGGGATTGAATTCGAGCCCGGCGGCTCTTCAGGAACGTACAGCAAAGAAGATCCCATAACGGTTGGTGATTCGGAATCTTCCCGGAAGGGTGGCCCCGGCGCCACCGGCCCTGTCGAGGGTGAATCCTACGCCTGGCAGGACGGCGACAGGACAATGACGGTAAAGCTTCATACGGACCTGGTAGTCGAGAAGGAGTCCGGCGGACTGCCTCGTGACGCCGTCTCAGCCAACGAGGGTGGAACCAACGTTGTCAGGGGTGCGGAAGGACAATCGAAGAGTGATACCCTGCCCGTCTTTCGCTCGGAGTCCGGCGCGCTGATGACCCTCCCCGGCGGCGTTCTGCTGGTGCTCAGCCCTGAATGGAGCCAGGCGGAAACAAGCGCCTTTTTCTCCGACAACGGGATCAAGATGGACCGCGTGTCGGAGTTGGACTACGCCGTCAACGGCTTTTTCGTTGAAACTGAACCGGGGTTTCCCTCGATGGACCTCGCCAACGCCCTGGCAGCGCAGGACGGTGTGGAAATCTCCAGTCCCAACTGGGGAAGAGAAGCCGTCCCGAAGTGAAGGTTGCCTGTGAATACCACCTGTCGTTGTGACCCACTGTACCCGTGAATACTAACGGTTCTTCTGAGTCATCCATCTCATGAGCAAGACGCTCAGCCTCGCCAGACTGCTGTCGGTTGTAGGCTTTGCCTTGCTCTGCCTGGTGCTGGCCTAGGGCTACGCCTTCGCGCAGTCCACTCCCGCCGCGCCTGACATCGACTCCGTATCCCCTAGCGATACGACACTCACCGTGGGTCTGGACTGCTCCGGCCGGCGAGACCGGCATCACGGCCTACGACGTGCGCCACATCAAGACCAGCGAGGATGAGTCAGATGACGCCAACTGGACCGTGGTGGACGATGCCTGGACATCCGGCGCGCTGGAGTACACCATCACCGGCCTGACCAACGGCACGGAGTACGACGTGCAGGTGCGGGCGGTGAACTCCATCGGCGACGGGACCTGGTCCGCAACTGAGGTCGAGACGCCGGCTCTGCCTGCTCCCGTCGTCGATTCCGTTCGCGCCGACGACCGGGCCGTGCTGGTTTCCTGGAGCGCTCCCACCGGCATCACCACCGGGGTCGCGGCTTACGACGTGCGCTACATTCTGACCAGTCGGTGGACGCCAACTGGACTGTGGAGGAGGACGCCTGGGAAGAGGGCGGCGGCAGCCTGACCCACGCCATCACCGGCCTGACCAACGGCACGGGGTACGACGTGCAGGTGCGGGCGGTGGACGTCGACGATATTGACGGCGCCTGGTCGGCCACGACTAGCGCAACTCCCGCGGACCACGGTGGCACGCAGGCAGAGGCCACGAGCGTCACCGCAGGCGCCAGGGTGTGGGGAGTCATTGGCCCCAGCGACGATGAAGACTATTTCAGACTTAGCGTGTCAAGAACGGCCGACTACTGGATATACACGCTGGGCGACCTGGATACCGTGGGCGAGTTGCTGGACAGCAACGGTATGTTGGTAGAAAGCGATGACTATGGCGCCGTGCTGCCCAACCCGGAAAACTTCTTCCTGTGGCGCAAGATCGAGTCCGGCACTTACTACATCAAGGTAACCGGGTACGGATCTACGGACGAACCGTACATCCTCAGGATCAGAGAGTTCACGGACACCACGTCGAGGAGCAACGCTGCCACCCTGAATCTCAACAGCTCCGCGAGCGGCACCATAGACCCGGAGGACGACGATGACTACTTCAAGCTGGAGCTTTCCGCGGCAGCGGAGGTCGCCATCCGCGCCTCCGGGTTCCCCGACACCGAGGGCGAGTTGCAACGAAGCAACGGCACGGTGATAGCCTACAACGATGACGGCTATCTCCCCGGAGGTAGGAGAAACTTCCTAATCCGGCAGAGCCTGAACGCCGGGGTGTACTACGTCAAGGTGAGTTCTTACGACGAAAGGTCCGATGGGCCATATTCAGTGCACGCCACAGCTATCACCGAGCCGGGCAGCGCCATCGCCGACGCTCGGCCGCTGATCCTGGGCGATACGGCGGGTGGAAACATAGACCCGGTCGGCGACGAGGGCTACTTCAGCCTGACCCTCGAAGAGACTACTTACGTGATCATCGGGGGAGTGAGCGAAGTCATTAATATCAGCGGCAAACTGACCGATGAAAACGACCTCGATGCCCCGACCGATTCGATCCACTTTGACGACTTGTTTGTCTTTGAAGGCAAACTAAATGCGGGCACATATTACTTGATGGTGAAGGGGGATGGCACAGAGACGGGGCGTTACACCGTCAGGGCTATCGTGGACGCCGGGCAAACCGCCTTCGTAAACCGCTGCACCAACATTTCCAGGAGCGCAGGCATAAACGGCCCGCTCTACGGCTGTCAGTGGCACCTGAAGAACAACGACCAGTTCCGCAACAGCGCCGGTCAGGACATCAGGGTCGAAGAGGTGTGGCCCACACGCACAGGCTCCGGCATCTACGTGGCGGTGGTGGACGATGGTATGCACTACCAGCACGAGGACCTGAAGGACAATGTGCTCACCTCCTTCAATCACAACTATGACCCCGACACAACCGACACAACCGACATCTACCACCCTTTTGAAGACCACGGTACCGCCGTGGCCGGTCTCATCGCTGCCAAGGACAACGGCCTCGGTATGCGCGGCGTAGCGCCAGAGGCCAAGATATACGGATACAACTACCTGGTGTTGCAATCTGATGCCAACGAAGCGAACGCCATGTCGCGCAACGCCACGACCACGGCCATATCCAACAACAGCTGGGGACCTGGGGATTCCGCCAGGCCAGAGCACACCACGGAGCTTTGGGAAGCGGCGGTCAAAGACGGCGTGAACAACGGCTATGGTGGAAATGGCGTTTTCTACGCCTGGGCTGCCGGCAACGGGGGAGAACGCGACTACTCCACCCTGGACGAGTATTCCAACTTCTACGCCGTGACTGCCGTCTGCGCCGTCGGCCACGACGACATACGCAGCGAATTCTCGGAAAGAGGCGCGAACCTGTGGGTGTGCGGGCCGTCCAGCAGCGGGAGGGTGGGCCAGCCCAGAATAGCCACCACTGACAACGGCCACCGGTACAGGGGCAGCTTTGGCGGCACCAGCGCCGCCACTCGCATAGTTTCCGGCGTGGTGGCACTGATTAGAGAAGCAAACACTGGGCTGACCTGGCGGGACGTCAAGCTCATCCTGGCAGCCTCCGCCCGCAAGAACGATCCGGACAACACCGGCTGGGAGCAAGGCGCTTTCAAATACGGTTCCACCATGGACCACTACAACTTCAACCACGAGTACGGCTTCGGCATGGTGGACGCCATGGCGGCCGTGGACCTGGCCCCGGGTTGGACCAACGTCCGCGAATTGAGGGAAATTACCTCCGAGTCAAGCATCATCAACCTGGCGATTCCCGACTCGCCGTCGTCCGGGACGCCTAGAACTGTCACTGCCAGTCTGACCATCAACCCGTTTGTTGAGTTCGTTGAGTTTGTGGAGGTCAACGCCCACTTCAATCACTCCAGATTCCGTGACCTCACGGTTGAGCTGGTGTCTCCCTCAGGAGCCGTTTCAACGCTGTCCCCCTCCGCTCCGATAAGCGGGGAGTTGACCACCAAGTTCCGTTTCGGCTCTGCCCGGCACCTGGGCGAGGACGCGGCCGGCGAATGGACGCTAAGGATCAAGGACGCTCGGAGAGGAAGTACCGGCAATCTCAGATCGTGGGGCCTCACCATCTACGGACACGGCTCGATTCCGGGCGCGCCCGACATAGACACTGTGACCTCGGGAGGAGGGACGCTAACGATCGACTGGAAAGCCCCTACCGACACAGGGGCGACGGCCATCACCTCCTACGACCTGCGGTACATCCGAGAAGATGCTGCGGACAAGAGCGACGACAACTGGACTGTGGTGCCGGGCGCGGGGACACCGAGCAACCTGAGCTACACCATCACTGGGCTGGATGGCGGGGTTAAGTACGAATTCCAACTGCGGGCCCACAACGGTTCCGGACACGGCCCATGGTCCCAAGCGGTGGGTGACGAGCCCACCACGGTCGCGCCGGACGCACCTGCCATAACGTCCATCACCCGCGGCGACAGGACCCTGGCTGTCGTCTGGACTGCCCCCGCTGACACGGGTGGCGGGGTTATCACAGCCTACGACGTGCGCTACATCGAGACCAGCGAAGATGAGACGGTGGAATCCAACTGGACCGTGCGGGACAACGCATGGAGAAGCGGCGACCTGAGCTACGTAATCTCCAGTCTCACAAACGCGACGGGGTACGACGTACAGGTGCGGGCCGTCAACTCCGCGGGGGACGGAGCATGGTCCGGCACGGAAACCGGAACTCCGCTGCCGGACGACATACCCATAACCCTGGAATGGGAAGAGACCTCTTTGGAGGTGGCCGAGGACGCTGGGAGCGTCGTGCTGAGGGCAGTCTTCACAACGACGCTTGACGCTCCGCCGGAGTCTGACTTCACCTTCGACGTCACCCTGACCACTACCGACAACGGCACGACCCAAGACGACGACTACACTGCCCCTCCGTCGTCCGCGACCTTTGTCGCGAGCGATTTCATCCAGACCGACGTGAACGGCCAGCAGCGATACCGCGCAACCAAGGATTTCAGTGTAGCAATCTTAGACGACAAAGAGGATGAATCGAACGAGGCCTTCAACGTAAGGCTGGCCTACGCGACTCCCGGCCTCCCGCATCTCCGGGGAGGCCCCTCTACCGCAGTCGTCACAATCCAGGACAACGAACATGTGCCAGTCACCCTCAGTTGGGAACAGCCGGACGTCACGGTTCGTGAGGACACCGGAACCGCCACGCTGCGCGCCTACGCCATCACCACAGTGGACAAGCGGCCTGAGGACGGGTTCTCCTTCGACGCCACCATCCAGACGACCAACGGCAGCGCGGTCCAGCCCGGCGACTATACGCAGTTCGACGATACCGTCTCCTTCAGCCGCAACGACTTCAGCCGGGTGACAGTCAACGGCCAACGCCGCTATCGCGCCGTAAAGCAGGTGCTGGTGCCCATTGAGGATGACACAACCGACGAAGAAGAGGAGAACTTCACGGCAACCATCGAGTACGCGAATCCCGGCCCGCTTCACCTGCAGGGTGGACCGGCCGTGATGACTGTAAAAATCAACGACAACGACTTCGTACCCGTAACCATCAGCTGGGGCCAGACGTTCGTGAGCGTCGACGAGGATGCGGGGACGGTCACCCTGCAGGCCCGGGCCACCACCACATCAGACAAGATGCCGGAGATCGGTTTCACCGTCGCCCTGTCCGCTACGTCGGCCGGGGGCACCGCCACCGAAGGCTCGGACTATAGCAGGCTGAACACCAACTTCACCTTCCGCCAGAGCGACTTCACGCGCGCAGACGTGGGGGGCCAATTCCGCTTCCAGGAAACCCGGGACCTCACCGTCTCCATCACCAACGACACCGACGACGAGCCGAACGAGAGCTTCACGGTGACCCTGAACTACTCCAACCCAAGCCTTTCCCATCTACAGGGAGGCCCCGACACTGCCACGGTGACCATTGCCGACAACGACCATGTGCCAGTTACGCTGGGGTGGGAAGAAACGGAGTTCACTGCGGAAGAGCCGACGACCCCAGGGGACACCACGGCGGTGACCCTGAGAGCGATGGCGGTCACGGCAACGGACAAACAACCCGAGAGCGGGTTCACCTTCGACTTCACCGTGAACACCGTCAACGGCACCGCTCGGCAGCCAGACGACTACGAGCAGTTGTCAGAATCGGAAACGTTTGACCGCAACGACTTCACAGGGACCACGGTGAATGGTCAATTCCGATGGGTGGCATCCCGAGCCTTCAACGTTAACGTCGTACACGACACCGTAGACGAACCATTGGAGCGATTCACCGTCAGGCTGGCTTTCGTCGGCTCCGGCCAGCCGTACCTCACCCTCGGCGATTCGACGGCCACGGTGACCACCACGGACGACGTCGCGTCGCTGGCGGACTTGCGAACGACGCTGAACGCCAGAGCAAGCAATGTCGTGCCGGGCGACCAGCTAACCTACGATTGGTCGGTCAGGAACAGCGGGCCGGCGGCCTCCACGAGCACGGCACTCACCGGCACCCTTGACGCGGGCACATCTTTCGTCTCGGGGCAGGGGACAAGTCCGGTGACCGTCCAGTGCAGGCAGTCCGGCCGAACGGTCACGTGTGCACACGGGACGCTGGAACGAAACGACACCGCCAATGGGGAGATCGTCGCCGAGGTCATCGGCAACGCCTCGGCAGATGTTCGATTTACCGCCAACGCAGGGGCGGATCAACTTGACCGCACACCAGCGGACTATGACGACTCGGTCACGACGGCGTTGGTTGCAGCGCCGCAGCGGATTACCAATCTGCGGGCATCGGGGACCAGTGCACACATTGACCTGAGGTGGCGCACGCCGGGCGACAATGGCAACCCCATAACCCAATACGATCTGGAACGCAAGGAGGGCAGCGGCAATTACACCCCAGTCCCAACCGCACCCGGCGTCGCGGCCACAACGTACCGGGACAGCGATGTCACAACTGGAACGAACTACACCTACCAGTTGCGCGCCGTCAATGCGGACGGCAACGCCGAATGGTCCAATGAAGCGACCGCAACCGCTAAGCCCCAATCCACCGAAGGGGTGAGTGTGGCGGCGGGTTGAAGGGGTAAGAAAGTGCTCCCGGCATCGGGGATAATGGTTGTTGTTACGGCAAACCATCCTCGAAGCAGGAGCACCTGATAGATGCTACCACCCAGCGAGCCCGACCGCATCCGAATCGCCTTCGACGACCACCGCCTGGTGAGCAATGCCGGGCTGATCCTTCCGGTCACCCTCGCCCAGCGCCTGGGCTTGGGTGAACTCGTCGGCAATCACGTTGACCTGGGAAATGCGCCGGGGCGGGCGAACACGGGGGACAAGATGCTGACCCTGGTGGCCTCCGCGCTGGCCGGTGGCGACTGCATTGACGACGCCGATGTGTTGCGCACCGGCGGGACGGCTGGCGCCATCGGCTGCGTGGTCAAGGCGCCGTCCACCCTGGGCACCTTCCTGCGCAGCTTCCGGTGGGGCCATGTCCGCCAGCTGGACCGGGTGAGCCGTGAGCTGCTGGCCCGGGCCTGGGCCACTGGGGCCGGACCCGGTGACGGGCCGTTGACCATCGACCTGGACTCCACCATCTGCGAGACCTCCCCACTAACCAACGTCGTCACGCGGCAATTGGCGCGTCAGGGGGGGGGCGTAGGTTGTGTGTTCCGGAGCATCGGGGATGGGCACCAGCAAATAGCCCAGTTGCGCCGCCCGCCGCTTTGCCGCGCGCAACGCCCGCTGCTGATATCGGCGTTCGTAGTATTCGGCCCCGGCGTCCACGTACTCTTGACCGTAGCGCAGCATGGAATAGAAGATGCGAGCCAGCTTGTGGGCCGTGGCGGTGATGGCCTTGGGCCCGCCCATCTGTGCCTTCTTCCGGCGCAGGAAGGCGCCCAGGGCGCTGTCGGAGCGGTGCAGAGCGTTGGCCGCCAGACGTAAGGCCGCCGCCGCACGGTTGGCGCTGGGCTTGGTCTTGGAGCTCATGACCTTGCCGCCGGTGATGCGGTTGTTCGGGCTCAGCCCCAACCAGGACGCAAAGTGCTTCGCACTCGGCCATTTCGTCATGTCGGCGCCAATCTCACTCACCACCTTGAGCGCGGTGTAGGCATCCACACCGTCGATCTGGGTCAGGTCAACCCCCGTCATACGGTACAGGTGCGTCCAAACGTCGAAGCGTGGCGCGTTTCCTTTGCTGCGTCTCCGGCCGGACTTCGCCGCCGGAGGATCACCATTGCTGCGGTCCTCGAAACGCTCCAACTGGGCTTCAATCTCCCGGTCGCACTCGGCAATCTTATCCTGATAGAACCGGTACAGCTCCAGGGCTTGGTTCAGCTCGAAGATGTGCTCCTCCCGCCAGTGCCCCTGCAGCGACTTGGCGATGGTTGCCTCGTCGGCTTTGATCCTGGGATCGCGCAATTGCGCCAGTTGTCGCGGGTCCCGTTGGCCGTCCACGATGGCCTCGATGATGTCCAGGCCGGTCTTGCCGGTGATATCGCTGATGACGTGGTGGAGCTTCACGTTCATCTGGGTCAGCGCCTTCTGCATATGCTGGATATGCTGGATATGGTGGGATGCGTACTGCACCAGCATGACCCGCTGCCGCAGGTAGCTGCGTAAGCGTCGGATCTCCCCGTCGGGCCGGAAAGCCCCCGAGAGCAGGCCGTAGGTGTGCAGCTGCTGCAGCCACTGGCAGTCCAGCACGTCGGTCTTGCGGCCGGGCACGTTCTTGATGCGCCGGGGGTCCACCAGCATCACCTGGAAGCCCCGTTCTTCCAGCACCCCGAACAGCGGTATCCAGTACACGCCGGTGGACTCCATGACCACGGTCTCCACACCACACTCGGTCAGCCAGTCCGCCAAACGGTACAGGTCCGCCGTGAAAGCCTCGAACTCTCGCACCGGCTGCTCCGCCCGGTCGGCGGGCACCGCCACATAGTGGCTGGTAGCGCCCACGTCGATGCCCGCCGCGTTCAGGTTCAGCTGGGACAGCCCTTCCGGTTTTGCCCCGCTCTGGCGTCTGCTCATCATCGCCTCTGCCATTGCCGTGTAGGCGTGTCGCCGGAGGGAGCCGCGGACTGTAGCCACTCTCCCCAACGGGATCGCCCCGATCGGGGCTTCACCAATGATGCCGTCGTAAGGCTCCCGGACCATGCTACGGGTCGGGCAATACGCACCAGAGTCTGCTCGGTCTTTGTCCGGACGACACGCCTCGCCATGAGCATACATCCTTGGGCCGACTCACCAGTTAGTCGCCTCTGCACAGGCCGGACAAGGCCATAATATTGCTACGGGCTGGCCAAGGAGGGGGCGCGCCACCACGGCTACACCGGCCAGCGGGGCTATCACCCGCTGCTGGCCGTCGCCGCCGGCACCGGCGACGTGCTGATGGTCCGGCTCAGAGAGGGCCGCGCCAATACCGCTCGGGGCGCCGCTCACTTCCTGCGTGAGACGGTGGGACGGGTGCGCTACGCCGGGGCCAAAGGTCAACTCACGATGCGGGCCGACAGCGGCTTCTACACCCACGCCATCGTCGCGGTCTGCCGCAAGCTGGATGTCCGTTTCTCCATCACCGTTCGGCAGCACGCCAGCCTGCGGAACCTCATCGAGGCCATACCGGAGGCGGACTGGACGCCGGTCCCCTACTGGACGGACGGCGCCGCCGACGTGGCGGAGACCAGCTACACCCCCTTCCAGAGTGAGCCCGGCGCCGCACCGGTGCGGCTCATAGTCCGGCGGGTGAAGCCCACGCCTGGCTCTCAACTGGCCCTGTTGGCCACCTACAGCTATCACGCCTTCATCACCGACCGGGATGGCGACACCCTGGATCTCGAGGCAGACCATCGCCGCCACGCCGAGATCGAGAATGCCATTCGCGACCTCAAGTACGGCGTGGGTCTCAACCATCTCCCGTCCGGCCGTTTCGCCGCCAACGGCGCTTGGCTGGCGGTCCAGGCGATTGCTCACAACCTGGCGCGCTGGACGGCGCGCATCGGTCTGGGCGAGCAGGTGGTGACCACCAAGACCCTGCGGCGGCGATTCTTCTCCCTCGCCGGTCGGCTCACCCGCTCGGCGCGCCGCCTGACCCTGCATTTGCCTCGGCGCTGGCCTTGGGAGGAGGCCCAGTTCACTGGCGCCCTGACCCGATTGCGCACCCTGCCGCTTCCCTCCTGACCGTGGCGCCGGCAACCGGCCCACCATCCTCGCCCTCATCCACCAGCCAGTCGAAGATCTCTCCCACTCGCGCCGCACGAATCGGCCAGCGAGAGTTCCTTGCTGCCTTCGGCCACCTCATGAGCGGCTCCTCTCACCGCCAACAGACCTGCTACTGGCTCCGCCCGCCCCATATCCGCCGGGACGGTCCCTTCCCCATCCCTGTGATGCCCTGTTCCACCGCCCTCCCCACTCCGTTCGGTGGATTGGGGCTAAGACTCCATTGCCCTGAGTCCAGCGGATAGTAATCGACGGACGGCGTCGTGACATAGGCCTCGGTTCCTACTCCACTGTCAGCCTGGTCCAGGCACGAACAATGGCCGCCTCCAACCACACCGCCGTCTCTGAAGGGCGGGACCCTATGGCCGAAAAACGGGCTACCAAGGAAGCCGCCCGCAACCCCGTCCCCTCCGTCCCCACCTTCGCCGAGGCCGCGTCCCGAGTGATTGAGTTCCGCCGGCCCGCATGGAGCAACCCGAAACATGCCGCACAGTGGGAAAGCACGTTGACAACTTACGTCTTCCCGTTCATCGGTGAGACGGCAGTCGACGAGATTACTTCGGAAGACGTGCTGGCAGTGCTGGAGCCCATCTGAACCACCAAGCCCGAAACGGCCAGCAGGATCAATAAGCGAGTGGAAACAGTCATGGACTGGGTGGTTACCCACGGACACCGCCTCGATGACCCGGCAGGAAAGGCTCTTCTCAAGGTCCTGCCCCAAGTAAACAGGGAACCAAATCACCATCCGGCTCTGCACTACAGCCAGGTGGGCTGGGCCCTGGCCAAAGTGCGGGAGTCAACCTCCAATCTGCTGACCAAGCTGGCCTTCGAGTTCCTGGCGCTAACCACGGCGCGTTCGGGAGAAGTAAGGAAGGCCAACTGGGGAGAGATCATCTGGGACCGTCGCACGTGGGAAATCTCCCACATCAAGATGAAGGCCCGCCGTTTTCACAGGGTGCCTCTTTCCGACAGCGCGATGGAAATATTGCACGAAGCATGGCCGGTAACCGGGCTGGACGGGCTGATATTTCCTTCCGAGCCTGGAGGTGGCGTGGTCTCCGATATGACGTACAATGTGATGATGAGACGGCTGGGGATACCTGCAGTTCCGCACGGATTCCGCAGCTCTTTCACGGACTGGGCTGAGGAACTTCTGGAAGGGTATTCATCGGCGGCTGACGCCGCCCTGGCCCACAAGGAGAAAAGCAAGACTAGGCAGGCCTACAAGAGAACGGACTTCTTCAATGCCCGAATCGAGCTGATGCAGAGATAGGCAGACTATGTGGCAGACCGGGAGAGCAACCAGTAAGGGGACTGAACCTGATGGGGAGAAGAGTGCATTCACCGCCCCGTGGGAGCAGTTAAAAATGCAAAGGCTTGTTCCACGCCGGAGACCGTTATCCTGATAAGACCGAGGTCGATGGTTCGAGTCCATCCAGGCCCACCAACCACTTCTTTTCTGGTAAATCCAGATACAAAATGACGGCTTTTTCTCTCAGGTGCCTCCAGATGAATGGTCGTCAAGCAGCATTTTGACCACAGTCTTCGCGCCCACGGAAAACGGTTTCTCAGCAGCCTGAAGGCCTCCAACCGGTACTCCGAAGGGTACCTTGCCAGCCTCGAAACCACTGTCACCATGGCCGCCCTCTATGCCGAGAAGCAGGGCTGGCCCGATGTGCAGGAGATTACTACCGAGCACATCGAGGACTACCCGTCCTACCTCCAGTACCGGGTACGGTGGTTCGGTGAGCGGACCTACGCCGAACCCAAGAAGCTGTCCAAGGGCCACATCAACGCCCAGTACCGTCGCCTGAACCGGTTCTTCAACTGGCTGGTGGAACGCGGGCCCAACGACGAGAATCCTCTCGCCGATATAGAGCCACCCAGCCTGGAAGAGAAAACTGTTCCTATTGTCACGGAGGACCAGATGCGGGACCTGCTCACGCTCGCTGACCCCTCCCTCGCCAGAACGCCCGCCCATCGCTTTCGCTTGTCTCGCGACCGGGCAGTCCTACGCATTTTGGGATAAGCCCGGACGACTCGCTGAAATCGCCAAGCTCGAGCTCGGTGATGTGGACCTGAACGATGGGACGCTGTTGGTGATGGGGAAGGGCCGAAAGGAGAGGAGAATGCCCATCGGCGACGCGGCCAGGTCGGTAATGTGGGACTATTTGCAGGAACGAGAATCCCTTACGCCCCGCACCAGGGCCTTCTGGGTGTCCGAGCAGGGCGAGGCTCTACTTCCTGGTGGGATATCCCAGATCCTGAGGCGCCTAGCGAAGCGAGCCAACATTGAGGGCATGCATCCCCACCGTTTCCGCCATTCCTACGCCATCGACGCCCTGCGGGCTGGAATGCCGGAGAAGGTCCTGAAAATAGTCGGCGGGTGGAGGAAGATCCCTGAGACCTACTTCCGGACGCTGGGGGAGGAGGACGCCATCGAGTTTCACCGGCAGGTCAGCCCAGGGGACCGGCTGGGAAAGGTGGCATCGGGTAGGACGACACAGCAGCCGCGGCAGGGCCGGCAGCGGGGGAGGTTGTAACAATATGCAGTATGCCCATATTTGTGATCGAAGGTACCATCAATTATGGAAGCTCACCTTTGTCTTCGCAAACCAGTCTCTGTCCCAGCGACACTTGTACAGAGTCTGCTTAACGAGTACAACAGACCTCCCGGTCATTGAATTCAAGGCAAGAGGCTGTAATCCGGGCTGACGTGCGTGATGTACGGCGAAGAAGCGGGTCATGCCGTAAACCCAAAATGCTATTCAGCGTAGTCCATTTACGGAGCACGTGATCTGATCAGATAGACCGGTTGGTATAATGTCCTAGCGACGGATTTGTGAAAAGGACGAGCTATGCCAAGTTTCGAGCAGGCTTTCAGTGACGTGGAAAAAGCGGCTGCGTCTACCGCCAAATCTGCAACCGACTTGACCAGGCTGGCCAAGGCATTGGAAAAGGCCGCTAAAGACGGCAACATCGCCGCCGCAAAGCGGGCCCAAAGAGGCATGAGCGAAGCTATCAACGCTCTTCGGCAAGAGGTCGCGAATTCTGTGGAGTCCTGGCCGTTTGGGGAAGACGACGAGCAGCAATACCTTACCGATGACTACGGTCAGGAACTGCGCGCGGTTGCCGCCGAGAGGGGTCTCGAAATTTATGAGCGCGACGGACGAATGATTGCACATCCTTCAATCCTCAGGATCTTGCCCTCTAACCGGGCGGTCAGGATAGACAAGAAGCAGGTGTCCACCATACGGCCGTCACGCCTTACGGACATTCTCCTGGACATTCAGAAGAAGCCTCCGCGCTTCCCTGCTGGCAGGTTCCTCGAATCCCTCTACCAGGTGTATGCGGAGATCACCCAGGAAGAAGGCCCGGACCGAATGATAACGGGGCGACAGGGAAGGGTGGTGCAATTGGAACGGGTGTATCGGCTGTTCACGTCGCTACCGGGCAGCGATCGCGAATACAATCGGACCGACTTTACACGGGACCTGTACCTGTTGGACCGGGACGGCCCGAAGACCACCAGGCGAGGTATGCAGGTGTCGTTCCCTGCGTCTTCCGGCACCCGCGGAAGCCAGGGCGTGTTTTCCTTTGTGGCCCCCGATGGACAGGTTGTAACCTACTATGGCATCCAGTTCTCCGGAGGTACCTGATGGCCAATACGATACCTCTCGGCGAATGGCTGGAAGTCATGGAGTCCGAGTACCTGTCCTCGTTCGTGCCGGATGGAGGAGCCTCGGTCAAGTTCGCGGTGGCGTCCGATGAACTGAAGGCCGATCTACTTGCGGCCGTGAAGGAACGGTGCGCAAGGAAGGGAATGCTAATGGTGTCGCTTGACGCTGCCACCCGGCGGGCCCACATGCCACAGGACCTGTTCCATGGCATCGCTTTGTCCGTGGATTGGCGCGAGGCGGCTAGGCGCATGATCCTCATGCTGGCCCAGCAGAGGGTCTATCTGGTCGACGGCATTGATCCACAATCGGATACCAATGTGTTCGAAGCGATTGCCGAGGTGAACGGCCTGGAGCACCAGTTTGTGCTGGGCAACCTTCGACCGCAGATCCAGGAACGGGTGTACCGTGAACCACTTATGGCGAGAGACTTCAGGGTTGCCATGACTCAACTCTGTCTCGCGGAGGATACCAGGGCAGGGGAAACTTACGGTGGACAGCCGATCATCGACTGGCTGACGGGCACCAACACCAGGATCAGCAGTGTGAGGCCGTTTTCAATCCATACCTCCATCAACCGCACCACGGCCCGTCACTTCTTTGAGTCGGCCCTGTTCTGGTTCCATCACGTGGGCTACCCGGGTACCATCATCCTGCTGGACAACTCTCGGGTTATGTTGGCCCGTAACCCCAGGGACGGGTTGCGCTACTACACCAGAGCCATGGTGCTGGAGCATTACGAATTGCTCAGGGAGTTCGTGGACACCACCGACCGACTCATCGCGACCCTTCTGGTAGTCGTCACCTCCAACGATTTTCTCGAAGAGGAGGCCGGGCACAGGAACCGGGGATTTGGTATTTACCAGGCCCTCATGACCCGAGTGATCGACGACGTTCGGGACCGCAACCTCGTCAATCCGGTGGCGTCCCTGGTCAGGTTATCAAAGTAGGGGTCCTGCTTTCATGAATGAGTTGAACAACGGCCACTCCGTCCTGTCCTGCCGGAGGGCACTGGAGACTCTCCGGAACGGCGTTCCGAACCGCGAGGCGGTGCAACTGCTTGGCTGCACCCAACCACTTGCAGAAAGGGAATTCCAGGATTTGCTGAGACAAGCCTCCGACACTAATGAGCCGCCTGCAGGTGCGCTGGGGATGTTGGTCTCAGGGGATTTTGGTACCGGAAAGTCTCACCTGCTCTCGCACTTTGAACACCGGGCGCTCTCGCAGGGCTTCGTGTGCAGCAAGGTGGCCATCAGCAAGGAAACGCCTCTCTATGACCTTGGCAAGGTGTTCCAGTCTGCGATGGACAACGGGAGAATCCTGGATCACACCGGTCCGCTTATCGAGGAACTCGGGCAGAAACTCCACCCAAACACGGATGGATATGCCGCCTTTTTCCGATGGGCAAATTCATCCTCGAGCGGCGTTCATCCCATCTTTCCGGCGAGTCTTCTGGTCCACGAGCGTTCTAACGAGCTGGAGCTTAATCGCACAGTCGAGTCCTTCTGGGCCGGCGACAGGATCAAAGTTAGCGATGTAAAGAACGGCCTTCGGCAGATCGGCCAGTTGCAGAGTTACTCGTTCAAGGCTCCCAGAGCGACGGATTTGCCTCCGCAGCGTCTCCGATTCGCGACGGAACTGATCAAGGGCGCGGGCTACCGTGGTTGGGTCATCCTGCTGGACGAAATAGAGCTGGTAGGACAATACAGCCTTTTGCAACGGGCCCGGTCCTATTCGGAACTGGCCCGCTGGCTTGGGGAGGCATCGGGGGAGGCCTACCCTGGCCTGGTGGTTGTTGGAACCGTCACTACGGACTATGCCCTGGCCAACATTTCGCCCGAGGCCAGCAGCAAGAAGGACCGCGACTATGCCGGACAGAGACTGCGCGCTCGTGGTGACGACGGAGGTGCCGCGAGGGCCGAAACGGCCATGAGGCTGCTGGAACGTGAGTGTACACCGCTAGGCACACCGGATGAAGCAGACGTGAACGACACCCTTAATACCCTTCGTTATATTTACAGCAGGGCCTACGGGTGGGACGCGCCCGCTCTAGAAGCGAGAAACGCCGCGGCCGGTTATCAGCAGCGGATGCGGTACAGGATCAGGTCTGCCATCAACGAGTGGGATCTGTTGAGGCTGTACCCGGACTCCAGACCAGAAACCGAGGGAAGAGAGTTCACGCACCACTACGTTGAGATATCCGATCTGGAAACCCGGTCCCAAGACAACGAGGACAAAGGCGAATAGGCGACCGTCGCCGCTGACCACCGTGAGTTCGGATGCCGATTCCGTTCGATAGTGCCAGGGATGGCGAAACACCCGGTGTCATCGGATTCCTGAGACTCCTGGATGAGCAGCAGGAGAAGGGAATTCGGGCCGCATTGCTTGCGACATCCAGCAGGCTACTGCCCATTGAGTTCTGTTTCACCCGGGTGGACGTCGCAGATTCCGTGCTGCGGGAGGAGGGCCAAGGGCGCCGTGTTGCCATAGTGTCCCTGATTCGAGAACTGTTCCGGTCCGCAAATCGAGTGCCCGATGTCATACTGGGGCTGGCCGACGATATACCGCCCCTGGTCTTTTCCGAGGAATTCAAACTGGAAATCCCGGTTTGTCGTGTCTCCACTGACCCCGCTCCTAGGAGAGGGGCGTCGGAGGACATCGAACAGCTCGGCGCATCCCTGTTCCTGGTATGGAGCACCCCTCCACCTGGTGAGGAAACGGTCGCTCGACAATTGCTTAAAGGGTTGTCGGAACATCCGAATCCACTGGAGCCGTTTGACAGGGTTGCTGCGGGAATTGCCGAAGCCTATGCCGGGCGGTGACGGAGGGGGAGTTGCAGCGGGTCCCTGATAACAGCCATCGTGATAGCTACAATGTTGAGCCGGTCCGGTTCCTGGTTGTCCCGCGCCCGGCATCGCCGGAGCAGGGTACTCCGGTAGACTTGGATGGGCTGACCTCCTTCGGCAATTCCGGCTCAGCCCAGCATGGGGGCAATGGTGGAGGCGGATACCAGCAACGGGCGGACATGGATCTCGCTCACAGGCTGTTGAGAGTACTGTCTCCACCCGGCGCAGAGCCGCCGTCATTGGAAAACTTGGAGTGGCCCGGCGTACTGATGCCCTTCCAGGAGGAAGGAGTGCGGGCCCTCATTGGCAGCGACCGCCTTCTACTGGCCGACGATATGGGCCTCGGCAAGACGCTGCAGGTCATTGCGTCGCTGCGAATTCTGCGGCACCGCGGCGACATCCGCTCGGCGCTGGTCGCGGCGCCCGCGAGCCTGCTGGACCAGTGGCGCGGGGAGCTCCGCAAGTGGGCGCCCGAGCTCTCAGCGATCATCATTCGCGGCTCGGCGTCGGACAGGGGCTGGCAGTGGCAGGCGGAAACGGACGTGACCCTGGTCAGCTATGAGACCCTTCGCTCGGATTTCGAGGGCAACGCCCAATCCCCGGTAAGGCGCAAGACTTGGGACGTGGTCGTAGCCGACGAGGCACAAAGGATTAAAAACCGCAACGATACCAGCAAGTCCCTCAAGGGACTGGATCGTGTGCGTTCATGGGCGCTGACCGGAACGCCCATAGAGAACCATGAGGAAGAATTGGCTTCCATTCTGGAGTTCGTGGACCACGACCAAGATGGTCAGGCAAAGCGCTACCAGCCAGGTCCAGAACTGTTCAGCCGGCACCGAGAGCTCCAGTTACGGCGCAAGAAGGCCGACGTGCTGGAAGACCTGCCGGAAAAGCAGGTTACCCTGTTGCCAATCGAGCTTCATGCAGCTCAAAGGGCCAGCTACGACAAGGCCGAACAGGAAGGGGTTGTATACCTCCGGTCGCTGGGAAGGGACATCACCATCCAGCATGTGCTTGAGCTGATTACGCGGCTGAAGCAGATATGCAACGCCGACCCGGTGAAAGGAGAGTCCAGCAAGCTGGACGACATCAGGGAGAGGTTGGAGCTTTTGGTTGGCCAGGGACACAAGGCGCTGGTCTTTTCTCAATACACCAATGACTTTTCAGGAGTAGTGGCGGCGGCGGACCATCTGCGCGAGTTCAACCCGTTGGTAATCACCGGGGATGTGCCCCTGCAGGAAAGGCCATCAGTGATTGAAGGCTTCAAATCCAGTGCAGATCACCAGGTGCTGATAATCTCCCTCCGCGCCGGGGGCCTGGGTCTGAACCTGCAGGAGGCATCGTACGTATTCCACCTGGACCGCTGGTGGAACCCCGCGGTGGAAAGGCAGGCCGAAGACCGGACCCACAGGATGGGACAGACGGCCAAGGTAAACGTGATCAAGTATTCCTGCGCCGATACTATTGAGGAGCGCATAGACGCCATTTTGGCCAGCAAGCAGGTCCTGTTCGACAGGCTGGTTGACGATGTTTCCTTGGATCTGTCTACCCGGTTGAACCGTGACGACCTGTTCGGCCTTTTCGGACTGGAGCGCTACGCCTGAGGTACAGTGGCTGATGTTGCAGCCCGCAGATTGACACGCGGTTTCTCGGCTCTGGTATCATCGGCGGCAACATTGCTGCCTGGGAGCCGGAAATGCCGACGCTGGAGGTTAAAGGCAAGCAGCACATCTACGCCCACCACCTCACCCTGCCCTACCGGCCGCTGGTTCCCGACCCCGACCGCTCGCTGAATCCGGCGGAGACCGACGACAACCTGATCATTCACGGCGACAACCTCTACGCGCTGAAGGCCCTGCTGCCCCGCTACGCCGGCCGGGTCAAGTGCATCTACATCGATCCGCCCTACAACACCGGCAACGAAGGTTGGGCCTACAACGACAACGTGAACAGCCCCCTGATGCGGGAGTGGCTGTAGGCCAACAGCCCCGTGGACTGTGAGGACCTGGAGCGCCACGACAAGTGGCTCTGCATGATGTGGCCCCGCCTGCATCTGCTCAAGGAACTGCTGACCGATGACGGGGGCATCTTCGTTTCCATCGACTACAACGAGCAGCACCACCTGCGGATGGTGATGGATGAGATTTTTGGCGTGCCAAATTTTACAGCTTCTATCATCTGGCACCATAGGAAATCCAGCCAGAACGACATCGACGTTTCACTTTCACACAATTACATCCTTTGCTATGCCCGCAACCGTTCATCGTTTTCGTTCAACGCTGGCGATGTTGATGAAAGCAGGTTCTCCGACCCTGACGACGATCCGCGTGGACCTTGGGTTGCGGACCCAATGGATGCGCCAGCAATCAGGGAGAACCTGACCTACCAAATCGTAAATCCCAAAACAGGGGAGGCTCATTTGCCACCCGAAGGTAGACATTGGAGATTTACGGAGGAACGATTTGATGAGTCTCTGAACGATAACCGGATAGTGTTTGGCAGATCGGGAAATGCCAGGCCACAATACAAGCGATTCCTTAGCCCGAATCCACCGATGGGAGGCGTGAAAGCTGGGCAAATTGGTATGAGGGAGCCTACAAGGGAGAGAGCCTTGGCTCCATTGGGACCGATGTGACACGGCAGAGGGTTTTCAGTAGCCGCCCCGGGCCTGGAAAGCGGTCTATGGAGGCTGGGAATCGCCGGATAGTGAGATCGGACGCAGCGGAATGCACTCGCGGACCGGGCGGACGCGAGTTTGGAGGCCTTGGGTCGGTTGCGGATAGCGCCGTCAGGCTGGGAGTGGGATGGCTCGCAGTCGGGCCAGGGCGAGAGTGGCCTGCTCAGCCCAGGGCCAGCCCCGGGGAAGATGCAAAGTGAGTCTGCGCGCCGAGCGGGTGAGCCGTCCCACCAGACCGAAGAACCGTCGCCGGAGGGTCTTGGTGGTCACGATCTGCTCGCCCAGACCAATTCGCGCCGTCCAGCGGGCCAGGTTATGGGCCATCACCTGCACCGCCAACCAGGCGGCGTTGGCGGCGAAGCGGCCCGAGGGAAGATGGTTCAGGCCGACGCCGTACTTCAGGTCTCGGATGGCATTCTCGATCTCGGCGTGGCGGCGATGGTCAGCCTCCAGTTCGAGCGTCTCCCCGTCCCGGTCGGTGATGAAGCCGTGATAGCTGTAGCTGGCGAACAGGGCCAGTTGGGAACCGGGCGTGGGCTTCACCCGCCGGACGATGAGCCGCACCGGCGCGGCGCCGGCCTCACTCTCAAAGGGAGTGTAGGTGGTCTCGGCCACATCGGCGGCGCCGTCCATCCAGTATGGGATGGGCGTCCAATCCGTCTCGGGTATGGCCTCGATGAGATTGCGCAGGCTTTTGTGCTGGCGGATGGTGATGGAGTAGCGGACATCCATCTTGCGGCAGACGGCGACGATGGCGTGGGCATAGAAGCCGCTGTCGGCCCGCACCGTGAGTCGGCCCCTGGCGCCGGCGTAGCGCACCCGTCCCACCGTCTCGCGCAGGAAGTGGGCGGCACCCCGGGCGGTGTTGGCCCGGCCCTCGCGCAGCCGGGACATCAGCACGTCGCCGGTGCCAGAGGCCACGGCCAGCAGCGGGTGATAGCCTCGCTTGCCGGTATAGCCGTGGTGGCGTGCGCCCTCCTTGGCCAGACCGTAGGTCTCGCAGATGGTGGAGTCCAGGTCGATGGTCAGCGGCCCGTCGCCGGGTCCGGCACCGGCGGCCCAGGCCCGTGCCAGCAGCTCCCGGCTCACCCGGTCCAGCTGACGGACATGGCCCCACCGGAAGCTGCGCAGGAAGGTGCCCAGGGTGGAGGGCGCTTTGACCATGCACCCCAGCACCGAGTAGGTCCGCCCCGCACGCAGCGCATCGGCGTCGTCAATGCAGTCGCCGCCCGCCAGCGCCGAGGCCACCAGCGTCAGCATCTTGTCTCCCGCGTTCGCCCGCCCCGGCGCATCCCCGAGGTCGAGGTGACGGTCAACGAGTTCACGCAGGCCCACGTGCTGGGCCAGGGTGGCCGGCAGGAGCAGCCCGGCATTGTTGACCAGGCGGTGGTCGTCGAAGGCTATTTGGATGCGGTCGGGGTGCTCAAGTGGTAGCATCTGTTGGGTGCTCCTTGTTTCTGGTCGGTTTCCTTTCTCGAAAACCATTATCCCAGATTCAGAGGAGCACCTTCTTGCCGCTTCAGTTCGCCAACCTGACGCCCACTATCGGTGGATTCGGGCTTAGCGAAGCAAGAGAAAGAGGAACAAACATATTCACGATCTGGAGTGATGTCGGAACCGCCACCGACGCAACCAGAGAACTACAGCAGATGTTCGGGCGGGGCCAAACTTTCCCCACCCCCAAGCCAACCAGCTTGCTATTGAAGATACTCAGAGTTTCCACGGATGAAAACTCCATTGTCCTAGACTCATTCGCAGGCAGTGGGACCACGGCCCATGCCGCCCTTGCCCTCAATAAGGAGGACGGCGGCAACCGCAACTTCATTCTCGTAGAGTGCGAGGACTACTCCGACACCGTTACCGCTGAGCGGGTGCGGCGCGTCATCAACGGTGTGCCCGGCGCCAATGATGCGTCGCTTCGGGAGGGGCTTGGCGGCTCGTTCACCTACTGCACGCTAGGCGATCCCATCGACGTCGAGGGAATGCTCACCGGTGAGGCCCTGCCGGGCTACTCGGAACTGGCGTCCTATCTGC
The DNA here is from genome assembly GCA_965261355.1 of Dehalococcoidia bacterium. Lineage (GTDB taxonomy): Bacteria > Chloroflexota > Dehalococcoidia > Lucifugimonadales > UBA3495 > VXOI01. The sequence continues at coordinate 566,085 of CBDHDK010000002.1, forward strand.
TGCATACGGCATCGGGTCTTTCGTTCAACGGAGAGTTGAAGGCAAAGAACGATGACGGCCTGTTCTACAGCAACGGCGGCACCGATTACTACCTGCTGTATCGTCCCGACATTGAATGGCTGCGCAGGAACGAGGCGATCTTGAATGCAGAGCAGGTCTAGCGCATTCACGACGCGGGCCGGAAGGCGGTGGTGTTCGCCTCAGACAAGTACATGGGCCAGCGGTTCCTCGAACCCTTGGGAATCACCTTCTGCCAGATTCCCTACGAACTGCACCGGCAAGGTTAGGGGCGGACGATGGAACTGAAGGAATATCAAATCCGCACCCTGGACGCCTTCAGCCGGTGGCGCACCCAGTTGGCCGTGGCAGAGACGCAGTCGGATATCGCCGTCGCTGCGTTGCATGGGGTGGGGGCCGACGTACCGCCCGACGTCCGTAACTACCCCAAGTCTGCTTGGACAAAGCTGGCGCAAGTCGGAGAGGTCGCCCACGGCTCCCGACCCTACGTTGATCGTACCGCCGCCGCCGGGTTCCCCATACCCCACGTCTGCCTCAAGGTGCCCACCGGCGGGGGCAAGACCCTGCTGGGTGCGGCGGCATTGGAGCGCCTCAACCGGAACAGCGGCTTGGTGCTGTGGATGGTTCCCAGCAACGCCATCTATCGGCAGACCAAGGAGAAGCTGTGGGACCGGCAGCACCCATACCGCCAGATGCTGGAGCGTGGCAGCGGGGGGCGCGTCAAGATGCTGGAAAAGGATGATCTGTTCACAGCCGGTGACGTGGAGCATTACCTCTGCGTGATGCTGATCTCCTTGCAGTCGGCCAACCGGAAGAACAACAAGGAGTTCCTGAAAATGTTTCAGGACTCCGGACGATACATGTCCTTCTTCCCCGATAACGACGACGCACTGGGAGATGCCCGGCTGCGCAACGAATACCCCGACCTGGAACCGGAGGGCGCCGACCGTCCAGTGGCGCAGAGCCTGTTCAACGTGTTCAAGATGGTGCGCCCGGTGATCGTGCTGGATGAGGCGCACAAGGCCTACGGCCAGCAGGGGAAAGACAGCGACGAGTTCGTAGAGTCTGTCAATCGCCTCAACCCGAGCCTGGTAATCGAACTGTCGGCCACACCCAGCGCCGCCAAGAGCAACCTGCTGGTGGATGTGGCCGGGCAGGACCTGAAGACCGAGGAGATGATCAAACTGCCGGTCCAGGTCACCTCATTCTCCAACACCGACTGGCATCACACCCTGGGTCAGGCTCATGCCAAGCTGGAGGAGCTGGACAACGAGGCCGTCTCCCTGCAGAACAGTGAGGGGCGTTACATACGCCCCATCGCCGTAGTGAGGGTTGAGCGCACGGGCAACGACCAGCGGGACAGCGAGCGCATTCACGCCGAGGACGTGCGGGAGTACTTGACGCAGAATCTCGGCGTTCCTGCGGACGCCGTGGCCGTCCAGTCCTCCGCCAGCCGTGAGTTGGACGGTGTGGACCTGCTGTCCGAATTTTCCTCCGTGAGATGGATCATCACCAAGGCGGCGCTTATGGAGGGCTGGGACTGCCCCTTCGCCTACCTTTTGGTGATGCTGGACAATACCAGCGCCAGGCGAGCCATCACCCAGCTGGTGGGACGGGTGATGCGCCAGCCCCATGCGCGGCTTACGTATCGAGAAGCGCTGGACCAGTGCTATGTCTACTGCCAAAGCACCGATGTCAGCGACGCGATGCAATACGTGAAGGACGCGCTGGAACAGGAGGGGATGGGCGACCTTGACGACGATGTACATACCAGTCAGGCGACGACGTTCAAGACCGTCATGATCAATCGCAGGGAGGAGTTTCGGGACTCGGAGATTTTCCTCCCCAAGGTGTTGCACAAGAAAGCAGGCGGCGAATGGGAGGAACTGGACTACCAGAGACATATCCTCCCTGGAATCGACGTGAACGCGATTGGTTCGCCAGGCCTCCAGAGCGCGCACCCGGACCGGCCACAAGAGTCCAGCGCGACCGTGGACCTGGGAGGAGGAGGCGCCTCGGCCACTTTCCACCGTCCTCAGGACGTGTTCGTCGATGAAAGCGTCAGGATTTCGTGGTACGCCCGCCGCGTCTCCGACATCCTGCCCAACCCGTTCCAGGCAGCCCGGATAGTCCAGCAACTGGTGCAACGGATGAGGGATGCGGGTGAGGGTGACAGCGGAATCTACCGGCAGCGCTCCGCGCTGGCCTCCCAACTGCGGGAGCATGTGGCCAATGCCATGGACAAACAGGCAGAGAGGGTTTTCCGCTCCAAGCTCAGGTCAGGAGACATCCGCTTTGACCTGGAAGCCACCGACCGTAACCACCGTGTGCGCAAGAGCTACGAGATACTGGTCGCGGACAGTGACGTGCTGTTGCAGCGCTACGGCCAATCCGTTCAGTTGAGCCTATTCGAGCCGGTTTTCGAACAGGACTACAACGACCTGGAGCGGAAGTTTGCCTTCTACCTCGATGAGCAGAAGGCGCTCCAGTGGTGGCATCGCGTTGCCGTCAGACAACACGGAGAGTATTACCTACGGGGCTGGGGCCCCGTGACCGTGTATGGCCGGACTTTGTGGCCATGGGAGGAGAAAAGAACGGCAAGCCCAGTGTCCTGGTGTTCGAGACTAAGGGAGAGCACCTCAGGGGAAACGACGACACTGAATACAAGGAGCGCCTTTTTGCTGCGCTTGAAGAGACCTTCAACGCAGGCAAGATGACCATCCAGAACGGCCCGGCCAAGGGTGTGTTCCGCCTGGTGTTCGACAAGGAGGGGTTCCCCGACGCGGAGTCGGCCATTGACCGGTTGGCGGGTAGGTACAACTCCACCAGGTAAAGGCCTCAAAAATCCAGACCTGCTGGCTTGTGAAGGCGCAGAGCTGGCCGCCCGTGACTACGTTCTTGCCCGCCATCCGTCCATGGACCGGGACCAGAAGGAGCGGCGGCAGCGCGACGCCCTGCACGGTTGGGAGATCGTGGACAGAGCCGCGCGGCTCTGTGCCATGAACCTGTACCTCCGCAGCATCGGTGGCGATAAGACCAACACCACCGTGGACGACAGCCTGCGGGTCCATCCGGGGGTTAACTACGACCTGGTGCTGACCAATCCGCCCTTTGGCCGCAAGTCGTCCCTCACCTTCGTCAACAGCGAGGGCGAGACGGAGCGGGAGACGCTGACGGTGGAGCGCCCCGACTTCTGGGCCACCACCAGCAACAAGCAGCTCAACTTCCTTCAGCACGTCCGCACGCTGCTGAAGAACACCGGGCGGGCGGCCATCGTGGTGCCGGATCGGCGGGGGATGGAATCGGCTACAGCGAAGACGCCTGACCGTGATGAAGGGAAGCGTCCACCTGCCGTCGTTGACGAGTGTCCCTCCGAGATCATTGATTTCCACCGACCGGCCAGCATTCGGCGGCTCGAACTAAAGCCTTGTAGAATCGCCCAACCTGAAATTGGTACATGAGGCGACGCATTCCCCGCAGGGCCCAGATCGCAGGCCACAACTGCTTTTTGTACTATCGGGCGTTTGTACTATCGGACGTTGATGTAGTTCCAGCCCGCGCTGAGCTGCTCGCCGCGGAACATCTGGGCCCTGGTTACCTTGACTATCAGGATTACCGGGGCACGGATCAGGCGCAGGGAGTTGAACTGGGCGAATATGGGCCGCGGGTCGTAGAACGCCCACGACTTGTCCTCGTTATTGAACCTCCAGACTCGCTCCAGGGTCTCATTTTCCAGCATCGGTGCAAACACGCGGGTTACGGCCTGCGGACCGGCCAGTGCAGGTGGTCGCGGCGGGCCAGCAGGCGCGCCACCTCCTCCGCCTCCGCCGAAGGAGAAGCTGCCGCCGCTACTCCCTCCGCCGCCACCTCCGCCCGTATTAGTGGTTCTGATAACCGGCGGCGGTGGTGGCGGAGGCGGAGGAGGTGGTGGCGGGGGTGGGTCCTTAGCCCCAATCCACCGAACGGAGTGGGGAGGGCGGTGGAACAGGGCATCACAGGGATGGGGAAGGGACCGTCCCGGCGGATATGGGGCGGGCGGAGCCAGTAGCAGGTCTGTTGGCGGTGAGAGGAGCCGCTCATGAGGTGGCCGAAGGCAGCAAGGAACTCTCGCTGGCCGATTCGTGCGGCGCGAGTGGGAGAGATCTTCGACTGGCTGGTGGATGAGGGCGAGGATGGTGGGCCGGTTGCCGGCGCCACGGTCAGGAGGGAAGCGGCAGGGTGCGCAATCGGGTCAGGGCGCCAGTGAACTGGGCCTCCCAAGGCCAGCGCCGAGGCAAATGCAGGGTCAGGCGGCGCGCCGAGCGGGTGAGCCGACCGGCGAGGGAGAAGAATCGCCGCCGCAGGGTCTTGGTGGTCACCACCTGCTCGCCCAGACCGATGCGCGCCGTCCAGCGCGCCAGGTTGTGAGCAATCGCCTGGACCGCCAGCCAAGCGCCGTTGGCGGCGAAACGGCCGGACGGGAGATGGTTGAGACCCACGCCGTACTTGAGGTCGCGAATGGCATTCTCGATCTCGGCGTGGCGGCGATGGTCTGCCTCGAGATCCAGGGTGTCGCCATCCCGGTCGGTGATGAAGGCGTGATAGCTGTAGGTGGCCAACAGGGCCAGTTGAGAGCCAGGCGTGGGCTTCACCCGCCGGACTATGAGCCGCACCGGTGCGGCGCCGGGCTCACTCTGGAAGGGGGTGTAGCTGGTCTCCGCCACGTCGGCGGCGCCGTCCGTCCAGTAGGGGACCGGCGTCCAGTCCGCCTCCGGTATGGCCTCGATGAGGTTCCGCAGGCTGGCGTGCTGCCGAACGGTGATGGAGAAACGGACATCCAGCTTGCGGCAGACCGCGACGATGGCGTGGGTGTAGAAGCCGCTGTCGGCCCGCATCGTGAGTTGACCTTTGGCCCCGGCGTAGCGCACCCGTCCCACCGTCTCACGCAGGAAGTGAGCGGCGCCCCGAGCGGTATTGGCGCGGCCCTCTCTGAGCCGGACCATCAGCACGTCGCCGGTGCCGGCGGCGACGGCCAGCAGCGGGTGATAGCCCCGCTGGCCGGTGTAGCCGTGGTGGCGCGCCCCCTCCTTGGCCAGCCCGTAGCAATATTATGGCCTTGTCCGGCCTGTGCAGAGGCGACTAACTGGTGAGTCGGCCCAAGGATGTATGCTCATGGCGAGGCGTGTCGTCCGGACAAAGACCGAGCAGACTCTGGTGCGTATTGCCCGACCCGTAGCATGGTCCGGGAGCCTTACGACGGCATCATTGGTGAAGCCCCGATCGGGGCGATCCCGTTGGGGAGAGTGGCTACAGTCCGCGGCTCCCTCCGGCGACACGCCTACACGGCAATGGCAGAGGCGATGATGAGCAGACGCCAGAGCGGGGCAAAACCGGAAGGGCTGTCCCAGCTGAACCTGAACGCGGCGGGCATCGACGTGGGCGCTACCAGCCACTATGTGGCGGTGCCCGCCGACCGGGCGGAGCAGCCGGTGCGAGAGTTCGAGGCTTTCACGGCGGACCTGTACCGTTTGGCGGACTGGCTGACCGAGTGTGGTGTGGAGACCGTGGTCATGGAGTCCACCGGCGTGTACTGGATACCGCTGTTCGGGGTGCTGGAAGAACGGGGCTTCCAGGTGATGCTGGTGGACCCCCGGCGCATCAAGAACGTGCCCGGCCGCAAGACCGACGTGCTGGACTGCCAGTGGCTGCAGCAGCTGCACACCTACGGCCTGCTCTCGGGGGCTTTCCGGCCCGACGGGGAGATCCGACGCTTACGCAGCTACCTGCGGCAGCGGGTCATGCTGGTGCAGTACGCATCCCACCATATCCAGCATATGCAGAAGGCGCTGACCCAGATGAACGTGAAGCTCCACCACGTCATCAGCGATATCACCGGCAAGACCGGCCTGGACATCATCGAGGCCATCGTGGACGGCCAACGGGACCCGCGACAACTGGCGCAATTGCGCGATCCCAGGATCAAAGCCGACGAGGCAACCATCGCCAAGTCGCTGCAGGGGCACTGGCGGGAGGAGCACATCTTCGAGCTGAACCAAGCCCTGGAGCTGTACCGGTTCTATCAGGATAAGATTGCCGAGTGCGACCGGGAGATTGAAGCCCAGTTGGAGCGTTTCGAGGACCGCAGCAATGGTGATCCTCCGGCGGCGAAGTCCGGCCGGAGACGCAGCAAAGGAAACGCGCCACGCTTCGACGTTTGGACGCACCTGTACCGTATGACGGGGGTTGACCTGACCCAGATCGACGGTGTGGATGCCTACACCGCGCTCAAGGTGGTGAGTGAGATTGGCGCCGACATGACGAAATGGCCGAGTGCGAAGCACTTTGCGTCCTGGTTGGGGCTGAGCCCGAACAACCGCATCACCGGCGGCAAGGTCATGAGCTCCAAGACCAAGCCCAGCGCCAACCGTGCGGCGGCGGCCTTACGTCTGGCGGCCAACGCTCTGCACCGCTCCGACAGCGCCCTGGGCGCCTTCCTGCGCCGGAAGAAGGCACAGATGGGCGGGCCCAAGGCCATCACCGCCACGGCCCACAAGCTGGCTCGCATCTTCTATTCCATGCTGCGCTACGGTCAAGAGTACGTGGACGCCGGGGCCGAATACTACGAACGCCGATATCAGCAGCGGGCGTTGCGCGCGGCAAAGCGGCGGGCGGCGCAACTGGGCTATTTGCTGGTGCCCATCCCCGATGCTCCGGAACACACAACCTACGCCCCCCCCTGACGCGCCAATTGCCGCGTGACGACGTTGGTTAGTGGGGAGGTCTCGCAGATGGTGGAGTCCAGGTCGATGGTCAACGGCCCGTCACCGGGTCCGGCCCCAGTGGCCCAGGCCCGGGCCAGCAGCTCACGGCTCACCCGGTCCAGCTGGCGGACATGGCCCCACCGGAAGCTGCGCAGGAAGGTGCCCAGGGTGGACGGCGCCTTGACCACGCAGCCGATGGCGCCAGCCGTCCCGCCGGTGCGCAACACATCGGCGTCGTCAATGCAGTCGCCACCGGCCAGCGCGGAGGCCACCAGGGTCAGCATCTTGTCCCCCGTGTTCGCCCGCCCCGGCGCATTTCCCAGGTCAACGTGATTGCCGACGAGTTCACCCAAGCCCAGGCGCTGGGCGAGGGTGACCGGAAGGATCAGCCCGGCATTGCTCACCAGGCGGTGGTCGTCGAAGGCGATTCGGATGCGGTCGGGCTCGCTGGGTGGTAGCATCTATCAGGTGCTCCTGCTTCGAGGATGGTTTGCCGTAACAACAACCATTATCCCCGATGCCGGGAGCACTTTCTTACCCCTTCAACCCGCCGCCACACTCACCCCTTCGGTGGATTGGGGCTTAGGGGGCGATGTGCAGGTAAAGACCGTCGCCGTCGCCGTGCCGGCCGGGCTCGCGGAATGCTTTTGCCGAGAGTGCAGTCAGCTTGCCCATGTCCGCGCCTTCCCACATATTTTCCCACACGAGGTGTGGGACTTGCTGGCATTTTACGACGCCCAATGGGAAGGTTCAAGGGACAGATTTCACTGACTCAGATACGAAATTGTGGGAAATGAGACCCCATGGGAAAGTGTAGTGGCGGAGGGAGTGGGATTCGAACCCACGATACAGTCGCCTGCATAACGGTTTTCAAGACCGCCGCCATCGTCCACTCGGCCATCCCTCCTAGATATAAAGCCAAGACATTTTCATGTCCAATTTGCTGATTTGCCATTCTCCCTTTGCCATTCGTCCCCAAAGCGGCTCACTGCGTCTTCCTGCACGGATGGTAACACATGCGAGTACAAATCTCCGGTTATCCCGATGTTGCTATGCCCCACTCTTTCCGAGGGAATTTTGAGGTGGATCCCTTTGGCTAACATCAAGGAGGCGTGCGTGCGGCGGAGGTCATGGAGTCTGACCTGTACAAAGCCGGCTCTATCGGCAATTCGCCTGAACCACTTGGTTACCACATCCGGTTTCATTGGCGAACCATTCAGAATGGCAAAAGACAAAATTGCCATTCCCCGACTGTTCAAGGAGGCGCTGCCGGTGAACTAGTGCTCGGTCAATTTTGGTCTGATAGATAGGCTCGGAGACCTGACGGTCGATGGTACTCTGACTTAGGGAAGATGTTGTTGTGAGGTGGCGGTATGGTCAGGGAGAAATTCGCGGTTCGGCTGACGCCGGGGGAACGCGACCAACTGGAGCACATGGTCCGGGCAGGGAAGAGTCCAGCCCGGGTTACGACCCGGGCCCGCATCCTGCTCAAGACCGGTGAGGGTTGGTCCGCGTCCAGGGTGGCCCAGGCTCTGGATGTGTCCGAGGGCACGGTGTTCCGCCTCAAGCGGCGCTTCGCCGAGGATGGGTTGAACGGGGTGCTCAGGGACCGGACCCAGCCCCACCGGTACCGCAAGCTGAATGACCGTGGCGAAGCCCACCTGATCGCCCTGGCCTGCAGCCCGGCCCCCGACGGCCACGACCACTGGAATCTGCGCCTGCTGGCGGACCGGATGGTTGAACTGGGCGTGGTTGACTCCCTGTCCCATGAGACGGTGCGCCTGCATCTGAAAAAAACGTCCTCAAGCCGTGGCAGAAGAAACAGTGGTGCATTCCCAAGGTGAGTGCCGACTTCGTGGCCCACATGGAGGATGTCCTGGACCTCTATGCCGAACCCTACAATCCCGAAAGGCCGGTGGTCTGCTTCGATGAGACATCCACCCAGATGCTGGCCGATGCCCGGCCGCCCATCCCGGCGGCGCCCGGACAGCCCAGACGTGAGGACTACGAGTACCGGCGGGAGGGCACCCGCAACCTGTTCCTGGCCTGCGAACCCCTGGCAGGCTGGCGGCACGTAGAGGTAACGGAACGGCGCACCAAGGAGGACTTTGCCTACCAGATGCGCTGGCTGGTGGATGAGGCCTATCCGGATGTCGCGGTGGTTCGAGTGGTCTTGGACAATCTGAACACCCATCGCAAGGCGTCGCTCTATGAGGCGTTCCCAGCTGACGAGGCCCGGCGCATTGCCAAACGATTGGAGTTCCACCACACGCCCAAGCACGGCAGTTGGCTCAATATGGCGGAGATCGAGTTCAGCATCTTCTCCCGCAGTTGCCTCAGGCAGCGTCTGCCGGACGAGGAATCCCTCTGCCGGGAGGTCCGCGCCCTGGAACTGGAGCGAAACGATGCTCAAGCCCGCATCAACTGGCGCTTCAGCATCCAGGACGCCAGAACCAAACTCCATCGCCTCTATCCCATCAATTCCTGACTTGACCGAGTACTAGTACTCGGTCAATTTTGGTCTGATAGATAGACTCAGAGACCTGCTGGTTGATGGTACTCTGAGATTTAAGGAAGATGTTGTTGTGAGGTGGCGGTATGGTCAGGGAGAAATTCGCGGTTCGGCTGACGCCGGGGGAACGCGACCAACTGGAGCACATGGTCCGGGCAGGGAAGAGTCCAGCCCGGGTTACGACCCGGGCCCGCATCCTGCTCAAGACCGGTGAGGGCTGGTCCGCGTCCAGGGTGGCCCAGGCTCTGGATGTGTCCGAGGGCACGGTGTTCCGCCTCAAGCGGCGCTTCGCCGAGGATGGGTTGAACGGGGTGCTCAGGGACCGGACCCAGCCCCACCGGTACCGCAAGCTGAATGACCGTGGCGAAGCCCACCTGATCGCCCTGGCCTGCAGCCCGGCCCCCGACGGCCACGACCACTGGAACCTGCGCCTGATGGCGGACCGGATGGTTGAACTGGGCGTGGTTGACTCCCTGTCCCATGAGACGGTGCGCCTGCATCTGAAAAAAACGTCCTCAAGCCGTGGCAGAAGAAACAGTGGTGCATTCCCAAGGTGAGTGCCGACTTCGTGGCCCACATGGAGGATGTCCTGGACCTCTATGCCGAACCCTACAATCCCGAAAGGCCGGTGGTCTGCTTCGATGAGACATCCACCCAGATGCTGGCCGATGCCCGGCCGCCCATCCCGGCGGCGCCCGGACAGCCCAGGCGCGAGGACTACGAGTACCGGCGGGATGGCACCCGCAACCTGATTCCTGACCTGCGAACCCCTGGCAGGCTGGCGGCACGTAGAGGTAACGGAACGGCGCACCAAGGAGGACTTTGCCCACCAGATGCGCTGGCTGGTGGATGAGGCCTATCCGGATGTCGCGGTGGTTCGAGTGGTCTTGGACAATCTGAACACCCATCGCAAGGCGTCGCTCTATGAGGCGTTCCCAGCTGACGAGGCCCGGCGCATTGCCAAGCGGCTGGAGTTCCACCACACGCCCAAGCACGGCAGTTGGCTCAATATGGCGGAAATAGAGTTCAGCATCTTCTCCCGCAGTTGCCTCAGGCAGCGTCTGCCGGACGAGGAATCCCTCTGCCGGGAGGTCCGCGCCCTGGAACTGGAGCGAAACGAAGCTCAAGCCCGCATCAACTGGCGCTTCAGCATCCAGGACGCCAGAACCAAACTCCATCGCCTCTATCCCATCAATTCCTGACTTGACCGAGTACTAGTGTTTTGATGGTTGCTGAGTCCTACCCCGTGAACCGGCCGGTTATGTCCTGGTGGCCGGCGTTCTCCGTGTACGGCTCCTCGCGGTACAGGGAAAGGTCCTTCAGCACCGGTATGTCCTGGATGGAGAACAGCACCGCCTCCTTGCCGGTGTCGTTGGCGTGCTCGTGCCAGGCCCACGGCGGCACCACGAAGAAGTCGCCCTCGTTCCAGTCGAAACGCTGCCCGTCGATGACGCTGTAACCCTCGCCTTTGTACACTTGGTACACGGCGCAACTGGTCTGGCGGTGGGCCTGCGTCCGGATGCCGGGCCGTATCATCTGCGCCCAGCAGGTCATCGAGCGCAGCACCGGGCCGCCCGTCGCCGGGTCGCTGAACTCCATCGCCACGTCGTCGAAGGGGCTGGCGTCCACCTCGGCCAGCCTCTGCAGGGCATCCCAGGTCTTGTCCCACTTGTAGTGCCACAGCGGCGAATAGGGCGCGTTCGGCGTCTCCCACCCCGGACGCAGCGCCCCCGACGCAAACTTCCGCTCCGACTCGGCCACGCCGACTATGGGCTGCTGGTCCTCGGGGTAGGGCTCGTAGAAGTTGGCCCGCAGGTATCGCACCAACGGAACGTCGAGCCCGTCCAGCCAGATCATCGGCTCCGAACCCTCGTTGTTGTGGTCGTGCCAGGTCCACGAGGGCGTCAGGACGAGGTCGCCCGGCTCCATGTAGCACTTGTCGCCCTCGACGGTGGTGTATGCGCCCGTGCCCTTCAGCACCCAGCGGATGGCCGTCGGCGTGTGGCGGTGGGCCGGCGCATTCTCGCCCGGCAGCAGGAGCTGCAGCGCGGCGGTGATGGTGTGCGTGGTGCCCACCTTCAGGGCCCGGCAATCTCCTCGTCTTTCATGCCGCCGTCGGCCTGGTTCTCGTCGCAAAGGAGCAGGATGCGGGCGTGGGTCTGCTTATAGGCCGCCGCCCGTCCCCTGGACACCAGCGCCATTAGCTCCTCTTGCTCCTCCTCCGCCAGCCGTACCCTGTACCTGTTCACCATCATCCACACCCCACGCCCCAAACTCCCTCTTGGCTGCTGGCATTATGGTACCCCACCACCCATCAGTTCAACCATGCTAGACTACTAGCTTTTATTGGTTTTCTATTTCAAAAACCATTATCCCAGAAACACAGGAGCACCCTCTGGCTTCTTCAAGAGGTGTCCTCAAAGTCGTCTTTTGCTGGATTCGGGCTTAGCAACCGGAGAGGGAGCGATCATCGGCATATCAGGTTTCTGGTTGCGAGGGTCGTTGCATCGTCCTGGATAAGACTATCGCAGGGCCTGTCTCCACTCTGGTTCTCTGTATTGATGTCCGCCCCATAAACCAGAAGTAGACCGAAGGTTTCCTCCATCAGCTCTCAGTTCCATTCGCGGCTCCGTTGGGCTGCCAGGTGCAGCGCGGTATTGCCGGTTTCGTCCTGGGCGTTGACGTTGGCTCCCAGCGAAAGGAACAGTTCCATATTCCGGATTCTGTTGGCTTCCGCCGCTCTATGCAGGGGAGTCACCCCGTAGCTGTCAGGGGCCGTCGGGTTCGCGCCGCGCTCCAGCAGCATCTGGGGCACCTCCGTAGTGGGATGGATGGCCGCGAAATGGATCGGCGTACTGCCGAGGTCATTCTTCGCGTTCACGTTCGCTCCGAACTCCAATAGAAGCGCTATGACCTCTGGGTTGTGGGTCCCGGCGGGTTCCACGTAGAACTCATACATCGCGCTGTGCAGTGGAGTATGCATCCTGCCGTCGCGGCCGTTTATGTCGGCCCCCTAGCAACCAATAGGCGGATGACCTCAGGGCCTGCGTGGGTAGTGGCGAAGTGAAGGGGGGTCGCTCCCGACTCGCTGGTCCGGTTGACGTCCGCTCCGCCTTCCATAAGGAGCCGGATCACCTCGGGGTCGGGGTTCTCGCTAACCACTACCTGATGCAGTACTGTCCAGCCGGAGTCGGTGCCGGCGGTGGCATCTGCTCCCTTTTCCAACAGCTGTTTAAAGACCTCGGGGTCTGCGCCATAGAATGCCGCCCAGTGGAGCAGGTTGCGCCCGGAGGAGGTCCCTGTCTCTGTGGCGTCTGCCCCCCGTGTTCCAGCAAGAGCCCGATGATCTCTGGGCCGGCACCTGCACCTATCGCCATACCGAGAGCGGACACCCTTGGATCACCTTCCACGCTAGTGGCCAAGTCGGTTAAATCTGCACCGTGTTCCACGAGGAGGGAGACCAGTCTAGAGTCTGGCAGAGGCGCTTCTGTTGATTTCCAGAGTCATTGACCCAGGGATTTACACGGTCATTGACCCACCCTGGGGCATGGTGATCTGAGTATTATCTGGTAGTGGTATTCCGGTCAATCACCTCCTTCCCTGCCTGCGCCCAGCAGCGCGCGATGGGGAGACTGGCGCTCCCGGTAGCTGCTGCCCTCGATGACGATCTGGTAGCTGGCGTTGGCCAACCGGTCCAGGGCGCTGTTTCCCAGGATGGGGTCGTCGAAGAGACCCAGCCATTCGTCCACGGCACGATTGCTGGTGATGACGAAGCTGGACACACGGTTCCGGTGGAGTATGAGCTCGTAGAGATCGGCGGACTGCTGGGCGGTGAGCCGGTGCAGTCCCAGGTCGTCGAGGATGAGCAGATCGGGTGTCAGATAGGACCGAAAAGTGCGCTCCAGCGAATTGTCCACTCTGGCTTGAGCCATTGTCCTGAAGTAGTCGTCGGCGTGGCTGAAGCGGACGGTGTGCCCCGCCCTGACGGCGGCGTATCCCAGGGCCTGGGCAAGGAAGCTCTTGCCGACTCCCGCCGGGCCCACCAGCAATACATGCTCGTGCCTGTCCAGGAATTCCAGGGAGAAGGCGGCGTCCAGCAAGCGGCGGTCCAAGATGATCGAGGCCGACCAGTCGAAGTCCTCCAGCCGGCAGGTTTCCTGGAAGCCGGCGCTATGCAGCCGCATCTCGATGCGGCGGTGAGCGCGGCGGTTGACCTCGTCGCTGAGGATGATCTCCAGGAAGGAGGCGTAGTCCAGCTGCTCCCTGCGCGCCAGGGCGATGCGCTCGGGCAGGGTGGCGGCCATGGGTCCCAGCTGGAGCCGCTTGAGCAAAGGCGTGAGATCGTTTGCGCGGGTCATGGCAGTCTCCTCATGCTGTATGGCGGCGATATTTGTCAGGATGGGCGAAGACTGAGCCGGGACGGGCGAAGCGGCCTGAGGTCAGCGGGATAGGCGGTTCGGGCATTGCCTCCTCCTCCAGGGCCTGGACCAGGATGCGTTCCAGCCGGCGCACGTCTATGAGGTCGACCTCCAGTGATCGGCGACAGGCGGCATCGAGACGCTTCGCCGTGTAGCGTTCCCCGAGACGGAGCAGCTTGTGTCCCTGCCTGACCTTGGCCCATGGCAGTGGACCGTGGAACAGTCGCTCGGCAAAATCAGCCACCGCTGGGCCCAACTCGGTCGCGCGGCGCTTGATATGGTCGGGTGCCCTGGTGGTGTAGGCGGAAAGCTCAGCGGGATAATCCTCGGGATCGGTGGCGCGGCCTCCCTTGGGCTGACGGAGGTGGGTCTTGATCAGCCTGCCCCGGTGATAGATGTGCACCAGCTTGCTGTCCACCCTGATCTCCACCCGCTGACCGGGGGGACACAGAGCGGACGGCACCGAGTACAGGGCCTGCCGGCATTGGACGTGGTGATCGGGATGCACCTTGGCATCGCGCCAGTCTGCGATCTCATAGGGCTCGCCGTCCCACGGGACCAAGGCTCGGCGCTCCTCGTCCTGGAAGACCACCAATGGTTTCCTGCGGGTGGTGCCGTGAATGCGGAGCCCCGCGACATCGCGGCACCAGCGCTGCGCCTCTGACCGGAGGTGTGGCAGGCCATTGAAACTGCCGCCCTTGAAGAGGCGCTCCCGGACGTACTGGACGCCCCGTTCCACCTTGGGCTTGTCCTTGGGATGCCTGACTCTGGCCGCGTCGGCGATGAAACCGCGGCGCTGGGAGTATTCCAGGAATCCCCTGGTGTAGACGGGATGCAGTGCGTCCGCTCCCGCCACCGCCGGCGGGAAATTGTCGATGACCAGGTAGCGAGGGACGCCGCCGAAGAATGCCCAGGCCGACTCCAGGCCAGCGATGACGTCCTCCAGCGTCTGGCCGAAGGTCGGCCAGACAAAGCAATGCCTGGAGTAGGCCAACACCACGATCAACGCCCACACGGTGCGGCGGCGGCCGGTGTCCGGATCGTGGATCAGGCCCAGGCGCCCGAAGTCCACCTCCGCCACCTCACCCGGCGGGATGTCCCCCATCCGCACCGTGGTCCTGCTACGCCTGCTCCAGTTTCGCTTTTGTACGAAGCGCCGCAGCGACTGGTACGACACCGGGCAGCCGCGACCCAGTAGCAACTCGTGAATACGGGTCAGCTGCAGCCGGTCGCCGGTGAGCCACTGGTAGACCTGGTCGGCCCACGGGGACAGCAGGTCCTCGCTGGGCGTCTCCGTCTGACGCGGGCCGGGCTGGCCGATGACCGCCAACCGGCTGAACTGATCATCGGTGGGAACGGGCCCGTCCCTGGCGATGCCCTCGGCTTTCGCCGCAGTCAGGTACTTGCGCACCGTGTTCCGGGACAGGCCGGTGCCGGACGCGATCCGGCGGTATCCTTCCCCAGCCTGCCAGCGCCGGATGATTTCCTGTGTGTCCACTCTGGTAACCTCCCAGTACGCCATCGCCACCCCTCAATCTCTGAAGTGCAACAATGGTCGCCCCTCCGGCTCCCAGGGTGGGTCATAGACCCTGTCATTCAGGGGTCAATGACCTTGTCAATTTTGTTGATGTTCTACGATTCGGTCACCTGCTAACTGGTCAGCGAAAATGTCATCCCAATGAGGGATGTAATGTTGAACCAGCAGGAACAGGCAAGGATTCAGGTACTCAACGGTGTTCTGGAATACCGGCTTCCCATCGCCCAGGCTGCCGAGATCATGGGAGTGAGCGAACGCCACACCAAGCGTCTCCTCGTGGCGTACCGCAAGGGCGGTCCCGCCGCACTGGCCCATGGGAACCGGGGCCGAAGACCTCACAACGCCGTCCCTGAGGTCGCTGCCGCTGCCGTGGTGAAGCTGGCCAGCAACGGCTACGCCGGGGCAAACCACAGCCACTTCACCGAGTTGTTGCGGGAGCGCGAGGGCATCGACCTGAGCCGTCCCACGGTGCGCCGGATTCTGGTCAAGGCCGGCATCGGCAGTCCTCACAGCCGCCGCTCCCAGCAGCACCGTTTCCGGCGCAGGCGCATGCCCCAGGAGGGCTTGCTGGTGCAGATCGACGGCAGCAACCATCCCTGGCTGGAGGACCGGGGACCGAAGCTGACGCTGCTCATCGCCGTGGACGACGCCACCGGCACCGTGGCCCAGGCCGTTTTCCACACCACCGAGGACACCCGCGGCTACCTGGTGCTCTTGGAGGGCCTGATCCGCCAGTGGGGTATCCCCCTGGCCCTCTACAGCGACCGCCACGCCGCCTTCAAGTACAACGCCCGTCAGAAGCCGGTGCCTGTGGAGACTACCCAGTTCGCCAGAGTGATGCGGGAGCTGGGCGTCCAGCAGATATTCGCCCTCTCTCCACAGGCCAAGGGGCGTGTGGAGCGGATGTTGGAAACCTTTCAGGACCGGCTGGTAACCGAACTGCGCTTGGCCAGGGCCAGCAGCATCGACGAGGCCGGCTTGGTCTTGCAGGAGTTTCTGCCCCGGTTCAATGCGCGTTTCGCCGTGGCGGCGGAGCAGCCGGAGGCGGTCTACCGGCCGGTGCCGGACGAGTTGTCCCTGACCGAGACCATCTGTCTCAAGGACACCCGGAAGGTGGCCAGAGACAACACGGTGAAGTACCAGTGGCGGGTGCTCCAGCTGCTGCCTGAGGCGGAGCGGCCCAGCTATGCCGGCCTCCGGGTGGAGGTCCTGGAACGAGCCGACGGAGAGCTGTTGCTCCAGTACCAGGGAGAGGCCGTGGATTTTCAGGAGGGACCGCCGCCCTCCTCGGTGCTGTGGGGCGCAGACACCGGTTGCTCTCCCGACCCTGGGCTGCATGAAGTGGCCGAAGGCACAGTAAACAGCCACCTGAACGAGGCTCAACGGGAACGCTTGGCCGCCCTTGAATCGTCAGAATCGTCCGATCTGGACGAGGCCAACGACGAAGACACAACCACCAGGGTCAGAGGTGGAAAGACAAAGCCAGTTCGCCACCGGTTGCACCGGACGCCCATGGCAACCCAGCAGGCCCGCTGGGAGGCGGTACAGAGGGCCAGGGAGCAGGGACTTTCCCTCCGGGCCATTGCCCGGAATCTGGGCATGGCCAAAAACACCGCGAAGAAGTACGCCGTGGCTGGCGCTCCACCCACCAAGAAACTCAGCGCCAAGGAGCGAGCCAAGGCCGAGGCTCTGGTCGCACCGCTAGTGGCAGCCAACTAAGTCAGGGTGACATATTCGCTTTTCAAATAAGGGGACGTAATCGCTGGACAACAACAAATTCACTTCCGATATTCTTCGCCTTCGCAGTGCTGTTCGGGGCGGGATTCGGCGGACGCAATCCGCTTACGGTGTCCATTCGCGCCGACTACTTCGGAACGGGCTCATTTGGCAAGATCCTGGGGTTCTCCACCGTCCCAATGAACCTGCTGCTGCTGACTGCTTCTCCCTTCACCGGATGGATGTATGACCGCTACGGCAGCTACCACCTTGCCTTCCTGATACTGGCCGGGCTGAACCTCGTCGGCGCCCTCTGCTTCATTACAGCTGCCCGACCTAGGCCAAAGCCACGCCGGGTCGAAGCCACTCCTGCCATCTACTGACCGCCCGGTACCGGGTCCCTAGCCCGCCATAGTTATCGCTGCCCCTTGCGGAGGTCGTCCGTGTTTAAGTGTGGCGCTTTGTCCGCTTTCCCCCTTCCCCCTTTAATGAACCCCGATTGTCACTCACCACCCTAAGTCGACTTGGCAATTAACGGCGGGGGCCAAAATGAGAGGCACTGACGACCGCAGCGCATCATCGCGCCCTCGCATCTACTACGGATGGTGGATGGTGGCGCTGGCAGCCCTCGTTATGGTCGTCGTAAGTGTCCCGCTGTTCCACGCATTTCCGGTATGGGTCGTTGCCCTCGAGCGGCATTTTACGTGGAGCCGCTCTCAACTCGGTGCCAGCCTTACCATTACCCGCCTTTTCTCGCTCGCAGCGCCGCTGGAGGGCTACCTGTGCGACCGCTTCGGCCCCCGCCGAATGGTGCTCCTCGGGCTCTGCATTGTTGCCGCGGGCTTCCTGGTGTTTGGCCTAACGCGGACCCTGTGGATGTTCTACGCAGCCGTTGCCATTATCGCTACGGGACAGTCCCTGGGTGGTTTCATCCCGCTGACGGTCATGCTCAGCCGCTGGTTCGTCCGCCGCAGAGCCATGGCTATTGCGACGTCCCAATTTGCCTTGTCGGCGGGAACGCTGGTGCTGGTACCGGTTATGGCCTGGGGCACGGCCATGGACATCGGTGGCGCAGGTTGGCGGTTGACGGCCTTTGTAATGGGAGGCCTAGCCGTCGCAACTACCGCTGCTGTTTTATCGAGAATGAGAAATCGCCCGCAGGACATGGGCTTGCATCCAGACGGCGACCTTTCTTCACAGGAGTCTCAGGATGACAGTTTTCCGGTGGCCCAGGCCCTTCGTACCCGCTCTTTCTGGCTCATTCTGATAGCTGATGTCCTCGCGTCTGCCGCCTTCACTTCTATCTTAACGTATCTGGGCCTGATTATTACGGACAAAGGGTATTCGCTACAGAATGCGGCACTGGTGATCTCGACCTACAGTGGTGTCGCTACTATTTTCCATCTGGTCGGTGGATATGCCGGAGACCGGATGCCCAAGAGGGTCGTGCTGGCCTCTTTTGTAGTCTTGCAGGCGTTGGGAATAGTAGTGTTGTTCTTCGCTGGCAGTCTGACAGTCTATTTTCTGGCTGCTGTACTTATGGGCATGGGGGGCGGCGGACGCACTCCGCTGGTTTGGGCCATACTCCCCGACTATTTCGGAACGCCGTCCCTTGGCAGGATTCTGGGTATCTTCATTCTACTGACGAGTCTCGTTTCAATATTCATCTCCCCCCTGGGAGCTGCAACAGGCCTGCTGCGCGACATCGCAGGAAACTTCGCCCTGGCCCTTTTGGTGACGCTGGGCGTGGCCCTGATGGGGGCTTACTGCTTCCTGAAAGCTCGGGCGCCGGAATAGCCGTCTGGTCGGGATACTTCGGTGCAATCCGTATACTGCTAGGAACGTAGCCAGGGAAAATCGCGGACGGGCAGATACATGAACGACTGGAAGCCCACGGTCGCCACGCCTGACGATGGCTTCTTTCCTGGCTGGTGGCTGGTTGCCCTGGTAGGCCTGGTTGCCCTGGTATGCCTGGTAGGCCTGATCATGGTGGTTACTACCGGGCTGATCGGCTTCGCCTTCTCCTCGTGGGGACTTGCTATGAAGGATGACTTCGACGTGGGAGTCGGAGCCGCAGCCGCAGCTGTTGCCGCAGCTATCGCCGTCTTTTCCCTGCTGGGTTGGGTACTTGGGCCGGTGGCCGGCTACCTTGGTGACCGCGTAATCAGCATTCGAAAGTTGGTCATCTCCGGCCTTGTCATCCTGGCCGGGGCATACATCTTTCTGAGCCAGCTTCAAAGCCCCTGGATGGCCTTAGCCGTGGCGGTCTTGATGGCTGCCGGGGCTGCCATGTGCGGATGGGTTCTGCTGATGGCGGTGCTCTGCCGGTGGTTTGTCCGGCGACGGACCTTGGCAATTGCGCTGGCCAACATGGCAGTTCCCCTCGGATCGATACTTCTAATTCCCCTCATCTTTTTTGTGTCTGACATTGACTTTGTGGGCTGGCGCACGACCGTTATCGCGTTGGCTGTGTTCATCTTGCTCGTCGCCGTGGCGGCCTTCGTCTGGCTGCGGAACCGGCCGGAGGACAGAGGCCTGCTACGCTACGGCGCTTCTGCCACGAAGCCGCAGCCCCGCTTCTCGGCACTCGAGGCCATGCGCACCCGTGCCTTCTGATTGATCGCATTGGGCGACGGGCTGGCCGCAATTGAATTAGAGAAGGCACTGGGTTCCGAAGACGCCACCGTCGAAAGGGCAATCGCATCGGCTCTGATTAGGCTTGCCTCACTGCTATCTATGCTTGTGGCTGGGTTGTTGGGCGGCAGGGTTTCAAAGAGCTCACTGCTGGCCCTCTTCGCCGCGTTCCAGGTGGTGGGGCTGGCTCTCTTTGCCATCGTCGACAGCTCGGCCGCGTCTTACTTCTGTGCCGCGGCGTTGGCGATTGGAGAGGGAGGCCGCACTCCTCTCAGAGTGTCGATTCTTGCCGACTATTTCGGCACCGACTCCCTGGCAACCATCCTGGGTCTGTTTGGCTACTTTGCCGGACTCATGGGATTCGTCGGTGGTCTTCTCTACTGGCCCTTGTAGGAATTCATAGAAGATGACAGGGTTCTTCTGATACTGGCAGGGCTCGCTCTCATGGCCGCCTATTGCTTCCTGAAGGCACGAGAGCCGCAGTTGCAGCCCGAGTCAGTTCCCAACGAGCAATTGGAAGGTTGCTAGGCATCCCAACGAAAAACGCGGAGGGTGCCGGGGCACCCTCCGCGTTTTTCGGCCCTCTGTGTTGTATGCCCGTTACGACTCTTGGATGGTGATGTTGTTGATCACCAGCCGCTCTGCAGGAGACGAATTCTCTCCCCCGCGGCTGCGGGCCACCGGAGAAGTTGCCAGCGTGTCCAGCACGTCGCCGCCGCCCGTCAGCATTCCAAAGATTGTGTAGTTCGGGGGCAGTCCCGCATCGGTCCCGTGGACGATAAAGAACTGGCTGCCGTTGGTGTTGGATCCCGCGTTCGCCATGGCCAGGGTACCCCTGACGTACTTCCGGGTCACCGGTTCGTCCTGGAAGCGATAGCCGGGGCCGCCGGTTCCGTCGCCTTTCGGGCAGCCGCCTTGGATCATAAAGTCCTTGATGACACGGTGGAACTGGCAGTCTTCGTAGAAGCCGTCCTGCGCCAGGTGCACGAAGTTGTTGACTGTAAGTGGCGCCTCTGAAGCGAACAGCGACACGGTCATCGCACCGGCGCTGGTGTCAATGGTGGCCGTATACGTCTTAGAGGTGTCGATGGTGGTCGGTGGCGGGCTCGAGTATTGTTTTGGTGGCATCAGAAACCTCCGGCAAAGTAAGCCCGCCAATTGTAACACTTGGCCTCGGACATCTGGAGAGGCGCGATTTTATATACCGTTTCCACTTCATTGCATATATATAACGTAACCCATGACTTATAATGTTGGTACAGGAAACGCAATGGGAGTGACGGAAATGGACATTCTCCAGCGAATGGGCACGGAAGGCCATGAGCAGGTGACAATGTTCTCCGACCCCGGCTCGGGCCTCAAGGCAATCATAGCCATCCACGACACTACGCTCGGCCCCGCCTGCGGCGGCACCCGCATGTGGCCCTACGAGAGCGAGGCCGACGCCCTCACCGACGCCCTGCGCCTCTCGCAGGCGATGACCTACAAATCGGCGGCCGCTGGACTCCACTTCGGCGGCGGCAAGGCGGTCATCATCGGCGACCCGCATACCCAGAAGTCCGAGGCGCTGATGCGCGCCTACGGCCGCTTCGTGGACACCCTGGGAGGCCGCTACCTGACCACCACCGACGTCGGCACCACGGGGCGCGACCTTGAGTACATCCGGCAGGAAACGACCCACGTCACCGGCCTCGCTCTTTCTTTGGGCGGCAGCGGCGACACCTCCATCATGACCGGCCTCGGCCTGTACATGGGCATGAAAGCCTGCGCCGAGGAGGTCTGGGGCCGCGACGGCCTGCGCGGCCGCACCGTGGCTGTGCAGGGCTTCGGCAAGGTCGCCAGCCACCTCTGCGAGCACCTGGTGCAGGAAGATGCCCACGTCGTCGTCACAGACGTCTACGAAGCCGCGGTGGACAAGGCCCGCGACCTCGGGCTGAAGGTCACTTCGCCCGACTCCATCATGACCATGGACTGCGACATCTTCGCCCCCTGCGCCCTGGGCGGTGTGCTGAATTCTGAGACCATCCCCCAGCTCCATTGCCGCGTGGTGGCCGGCGGGGCCAACAACCAGCTCCTGACCGAGGCTGACGGCGAGGATCTGCACAGGCGCGGCATCCTCTACGCCCCGGACTACATCGTCAACGCTGGCGGAATCATCAACGTCGAGGCCGAGATGGGCGACGCCGGCTACAGCATGGAGCGCGCCCGCGAGAAGACCGAGCGCATCCACGAAATCATGGCCAGCGTGATACGGACCTCCCGTGAGCAGGAGATTCCCACCGCCGCCGCCGCCGATCGCTTGGCCGAGGACCGGCTCGACAGCGTCCGCCGCATTCGGTCCCTGCAACGCGCCTGCGCCTAACCCAAATTGTCCGCGGATTTTGGAGCCATTTAGCTCCCGAAGCGCCTCGCAAGAGCGCTATACCGATTTCCGATGCTCCTGCGTCGCCATACGCATCGCCAGTCGCGGCACCCAGTTGCGGGGCAGGCCATTCAGGGGTGTACGCACCACCTCGAACCCCGCACGGCGGAACATGGACTCCGTGCCGAAGTACGCGTTGTCGTCGCCGGTGCGCTCGTCTCCCGATCTCGGATATGCCTCCACCATTGGCGCGCCGTGTTCACCCGCGTACGACACCGCGGCCCGTATCAGGGCTACCGCGATCCCGCGTCCCCGGTGCGACTTCCTCACCGTGACACAGGGAATCACCCAGGCCGGTTCGTCGTCGACCGGGGGCGTGGCCCGCGAGCGGACAACGCGCGTCAGCTCGTCTCGCGGTGCGACCGCCACCCAGCCGACCGGCTCGCCATCCTCGTAGGCCAGCAGCCCAAGTGCGGGCGAGCCGCTGGCTAGCCCGGTCATCGCCTCCCTCCGGCGTGGGCCTGCCGTGCCAGTCGCGTGCCGTTCGCGCATCTGGGCATCGGTCCAGCGCGGGTACATGCACCAGCAGGTCGACCCCCAGCTGCCGCGCAACACTTTGCCAAGGTCATCCATGAGTTCCGGCGTCAGCGGCCTCAACACAACAGACGCCTCCATTGCACCGACCAACTGCCGATTCTCCTGATAAACAATGTGGGGGCGCCGGTATGGCGCCCCCACATTGCGTAAGCTGTGCGTGGAGTGTCGCCTAGTGGGCCTTCGACTCCCCCTGGAATCCTGCGTCGCGGTGGGCGCCGTCGCAGAACGGCTTTTCTGCCGAGAGTCCGCACCGGCACAGGCTGACCCAGCGCCCCTCGGGAATGGTGTAATTCTCGCCGCTCATATCCACTATTTCGATCGGCCCAGTGATGCGGTTGGGCCCGTTCTCCCTGATTTCAATCTTGACGTCTGCCACGGTTTCTCCTCCGCTTGTTCGTTGTTTGCCTGGACAACGGGCCTAGTTTAGCAACCGCCCCGGTCATTGTCCAACCTCGAACGCTCCCCTACCTATCGCATCCTGAACGCCGGAGGCCCTGTAACCCGTCATTCCCGCGCAGACGGGAATCTAAACCCCCGTCTACCCTCGCAGCCAGAACCCAAGAAAGCAATGTCACTCCCACATCCACCGCCATTCCGGCCCGATTTGCGTACTGAGAAATAAGACGCGATTGCCCTGGGAGCCCGCCTGTGTGCCATGCGCTGTGGCCTCAGTCTGCTTGCGCTGGCTCAGGGACTGCGGTCGCAAGCTCCGGGCGCCTGCGCTCGCCTCTGATCACCGCCAGAACAACTCCGGTCAGCAGCATGGCGGCCATCAGCAGGAACGCCCACTTCAGCCCGGATACGAATGCATCGGCCACCTCTGGCGAGACGGCGTCCAGGCTCGGCTCCACACCGTAGGTGCCCATGGTCACCACCACCACCGTCGTGGCTACGGCGATGCTTGTGACGTTGGCAGAGTTGCGAATAAGCTGAGTCAACGCCGAGACGACCCCGTACTGTGAGCGCTCCACCGCGCTGAGGAGCGAGCTGTTGTTGGGCGAGTTGAACAGTGCCATGCCCGAGCTCTGTAGCATGAGCATTAGCACCACGAAGATCACCGGTGACGACTCCGAGAGCGTGAAAGCGATGCTCAGGCTGGTGGCCAGGGAGCAGGCTAGTCCCGACACCGTGAGCACTCGCCAGCCGAACCGGTCCGACAACCGTCCGCTAATCGGCCCCAGAAGGACCATGCAAATCGCGGGCGGAATCAACAGCAGCCCCACATCCCTCGGGCCAAGCTCCAGCACCCGCTGCATGTAAAAGGGCATCATGAAGCGGGACGACGACATTCCCATGAACGATAGCCAGGCCGCAGCAGCCCCGATCGCCACCAGTTTTCGTTTGAACAGCCGAAGCTCCAGCATCGGTGACGGCGTACGCAGTTCCCACCACACGAACCCGGCGACCAGTGCCACCGTTACTGCCGTGCCCACCACTACCGCCGGAGAGCTCCAGCCCAGGCGGTGGCCGTTGCTCACCACCAGCAGGAATACCAGCAACGCCATGGCCGAGAGTCCTGCCCCGACCCAGTCGAACCGCCCAAAGTCCCTCTGGTCTGATTCCTCCGCAGGTGACGACGAAAGTACCAGCCAGGTAATTGCGATGGTAATGATGCCCACGGGAACATTGACGAAGAAGACGGACTGCCAGCCGAAGGACGCCACCAGCAGCCCACCGATGGCCGGGCCGGCGATGGCGCCGCTGCCGACCACGCTCATGTGGGTGCCCAGTGCCTTGCCGCGCTCGGCGCCGCTGAATGAGGAAATTACCGTGGCCATGCCGTTTCCCTGGATCATGGCCGAACCGAATCCCTGGAAGACCTTGGTGCTCACCAGCCAGGGCAGATTGGTGGCCAGCCCGGCCAGCAGCGACCCGACGACAAAAATGGCCAGTCCGCCGATGTAGACCCATTTCCGCCCGACGATGTCGCCCAGTCTCCCCATGGGGAGGATGAGAGCGCTTATCGCCAGCGCATTGCCGACCACCACCCACTGCACCGCAGGCAGGTTGGAGTTGAAGTGCTTCTCGATCTCCGGCAGGGCAACCAGCACCGAGCCGTTGTCCACTACAGAAATGAAAGTACCGACGGCGATGGCGGCAAACACCCACCACTTGTAGGAGCGGCTGGCCCTTACGCGGGAAAGCATCGGTCCGACATCCTGCAGAGGCGCGGTGCTGCCTGGCTGGAAGGCTGGGCGGCCGGCGACGACCATATCGCGTTTCTTGATATCACAGGCGGACTATTATAGACGAATTCAAGATTGGCATCCTGTCCGTGGCCCCAAAGCCCAGGCCAATCGCGTCTCAACCGCCGGAGGCCCTGTAACCGGTCATTTGTATGTTGCGTGAGTCGTGCGGATTGGCCAGTCTGTGCGGCAAGCCCGGAGGTGCGTCGTCCGTCATTGGGCAAACCAGACAGGCAAGCGTCCGGTTGTGCCGTGCGGGAGTAGGACACCTCCGGGCCAGTGCCACGGCCCTCCGAACGGATACCGGGGCTTCGGGCCCGCATCAGCAAGTGGGGAGGACCGCAAGGCAATAGTACTGTCAGCTGGAGGGAACAACAATGATTGTGGCAGCGACTGTTACTGTACCCGGTACTGTACCCGGGAGATCTGGCGGGCTGGTGGTGGGTATAGACGTGGCCAAGACCCGCTTGGACGCATCGGCCGGCGCTGGCGAGGTTCACTCCTTTGCCGAGGTTCACTCCTTTGCCAATGATGCGGAGGGGATCGCCGCGCTGATGGAATGGCTGGCGGCCCAGGCGGTGGCGCTGGTGGTGTGCGAGCCCACCGGCGGTTACGAGGAACCCATGGTGCGGGGCCTGCGTCAAGGAGGGGTTCCGGTCCACCTGGCCCATCCCAACAGGGTGCGGGCCTTCGCCAGGGCCAGCGGACGCATGGCCAAGACCGACCGCTTGGACGCCCAGGTGCTCTCCCGCTACGGAGAGGTGTTTGCCTCTGCCGGGGTCTATGAGCCGGAACCGGAGCGGGAGGAACTGCAGGCCTTGCTCCGGCGGCGCCGGCAACTGGTCGACCAGAGGGTGCAGGAACGCAACCGGCTGGACCGGGCCTGGAATCCGGGAGTCCGAGCCTCCACCCAGCGCCACATCGACTGGCTGGACCAGGAGATAGCCGCCCTGGACCGGGAATACCGCGAGGCCCTGGAAAGCAGCGAGGAACTGGCCGCCAAGGCGGAGCTTTACCGCAGCGTCCCCGGAATAGGGGCACTGACTGCTGCCACCCTGGTGGCGGATCTGCCCGAACTGGGCCGGGGTGAAAGCAAGGGATTGTGCTCCCTGGTGGGCTTGGCGCCTTGGTCCAGAGACAGCGGCCAGCAACGGGGATACCGGGCGGTGCGCGGCGGACGCAGCGGGGTGCGCCGCGCCCTGTACATGGCGGCCTTGTCCGTGATCCGGAGCCAAGAGGAACTGGCCCGCTTTTACCAGACCCTGCGAAAACGGGGCAAGGCAGGGAAAGTGGCATTGGTGGCCGTCATGCGCAAACTGCTGCTGCATCTGAACGCCATCGCCCGCCGCGCCACGCCCTGGACGCCCAATCACCCCCAACTCTCCCCTGCGGCAAACCCTTGACAAACAACACAGATACTCCCGCGCAGGCGGGAATCCAAATTGATACTGATGTTACAAAATGTTACTGGATGTTACATCTCCACGAGAGGACCTTCGAATATTGAGACCGGCCTCCAGGGCAATCGCGTCTTCAACGACGGAGGCCCCATAACCCGTCATTCCCGCGCAGGCGGGAATCCAAACCCCCCGTCTTCCCTCGCACCAAGAACCTGGGGAGGCGCTGCCAATCCCATCTCCACCGTCATCCCGGCCCGATTTGTGTGCTGAGAAATAAGACGCGATTGCCCTACCCCGAAGCCGAAAATTCTTGCCGGGATCGCATCTTCCTACATCGCATCTTCTTACGGGGATAGGGCTATTAGGGCGAGCCCCCCTGCGATAAACAGCGAACCCAGCAGCCTGCCCCTCCCGAACGGTTCCTTCAGAATGATAACGCCCATAAGTACGCCCACCAAAATACCCGCCTCCCGGGCAGGGGCAACATAGCTCACTTGGGACAGTGATAGGGCGGTCAACACCAGGCCATAGGAGGTGAATACCAGCAGGCCCGCCACAAGGATCGGCCACGCGTTTTCCTGCCATTCCTGCCTCACGGGGGCAAGCCCGTACCTTCGCAGGATGTACGGCGCAAGTCCAATGGCGGAGCCCACAATGAGAAGGTACATATACAGGAAGGGCTGGACATGCTCCACTCCCTGCTTGTCCACCAGCGAATAGGTGGTAATTATCAGCCCGGTCAGCACGGCATAGCCTACCGCGCCGTCCCGCAGCAACACCGAGGGCTTGGCCATGATCTCCCGGAAACGACCCCACCACGACACGATGAATATGCCTGCGATGATCATGACGATGCCGGCCACGGCGGGCCAGGCTACCTTCTCCCCTAGCACCAGCACCGCCAGCACCGGCACCAGCATCGGTCCGATGCCCCGAGCGATGGGATAGACCATGGACAGGTCACCCCTTGAGTAGGCCCGCCCCAGCGTCATGAAATAGAAAATCTCCAGCACCGTCGTGGTGAGCACGAACCACCAGCCCGGACCCTCTATCGGGTTGAACCGGAACAGCACGGCGCCAAGGGGTGTCAGCATCACGCTCCCCGCAATCAGGAGCGCCCAGGCGAAGACCTCCTGGTTGCCAGAGCGCTTCAGCAGTAGGTTCCACGTCGCATGGCACAGCGCGGAGAGCAATATGAGACCGAATGAAAGCGCGGTCATGGAACCAAATATAACCCAGGGTCTTAGAGCGGGCGGTGCCAGTGACATTTCCTTGTTGTCTTGTGCGGAGCCATGCTGGTACCATTATTTCTGTGACTCGCAACCGTCAGGACACCATCCCAGGGCAATCGCGTTTCAAACGCTGGAGGCCGAGTGACCCGTCATTCCCGCGCAGGGGGGAATCCAAACCCCCGTCTACCGTCGCACCCAGTCCCCAGAACCGAAGCAAGCACTGTCAATTTCACCGCCACTTCTATTCCGGCCCAATTTGTGTGCCCAGAAATAAAACGTGATTGCCCTGGTCAACCCCCTCATCTCCGCGCCGCGGCTTTCTGAAAGGGGTGACACCAAATGATCGGAAATGAGCGGGGTTTGAGAAAAATCTCCGGATTCGGGAAGGTCAGTGCACCCATTTGAAACCGCTGCCTATTTGGCGCTCCCTTGACCTTCGGAGCCTGGTTCGGTTAAATTCCTGAAAACCACACTAGCGATGGAGCGAAGCCATGCCTCTGTACGAATATCACTGCCCCACGTGCAGCCACAAGTTCGAAAAGCTCCAGCCGATGAGCGCTTCGGGTGCCGATTGCCCCAACTGCGAACAGCCCGCAAAGCGCGCTATATCGATGTTCGCCAGGGCTGGCGGCGCAGGCGAAGAGCAGTCCTTCAACCCCGGTCCACTCCCGCCTCTCGGGGGTGGTGGGTGCTGTGGCGGAGGCTGCGGCTGCGGACACTGACCAGTCGCTTGCACCGGGCATCCACAGGTCGAAAGGGCACGGACCGGCTTTTCCGCGCCCTTTTTGTGTCCATAACTCACTGTCTATAAGTGGCTGGCGGCTCTATTCGATGGAAGATCGAGTATCTCGAAAACGGCACGTCCTCTCCGCCGATTACCCCCCATAGCAGCACGGTATATACGCCTGGCCCGTGCTTGGTAAGCAGCTCGCCGACGTCAGCTTCTATGGAGAATTCAGTACCTCGGGCCACCCACTGGTTTGCCGTAATCCACGGGACGGTGATTACTTGAGGGACCCTGCCATCGCTTGCTTCGTACGCCTGTTCCCAGGACCGGACGGCTTCTTCCTGAGAACCGGGAGCCGGAGCTTCGGGTGCGACGTCGTAAGGGTCGGGACAGGGCGAATATGACGTCGTGAACTCCTTTTGATCCCAGAAGTCGACGTCACTCAGACCGATATTGTCCAGGTCGATGCTGCTCAATCCGGCGTTGGACAGGTCGATGTCGCTCAAATCGACTTCGCCCAAACCCACGTCTCTGAGATCGATGTTTCTCAACCTGAAGTCTGTCAGGTCGATCTCTGTTAGAGAAAACCTGAACCCTGCTACCTGTATTCCAGGGTCATAGCAAAAGGTCTGCGCCACCTGGCCTACGGTCAAAGTTCGAGGGGGCGGATCGTAGTAGACCTGCAGGCCCAACTGTTCACGGCGTGAGAATTGCAGGCCGTTTCTTGCACGCCCCGAGACGGACAGCGTGCCGTTCGATATTTCCGGCGGCTCTTCGAACGAAACATATACACCTTCAAAGTGCTGGATGGCCTTGAAGTTGTACTCGTCCCAGGCAAGTCCGACATTGACCTTTCTGTTCCACTTGTCCAGGACGGTAGGGCGGTGGTACGGGCTGTTCATCCAGCCTTCCATCGATTCCCTGATCTCCTCCCGTATGTCTCCGACAGGAGTGATTCGGTCCGAAGCCGTGATGCAGTAACGCAGGCCGCTGGCGTTCTCGGCATTTGCCTGGTACCCGCCGGCAAGGGAGTAGCGCATGTATGGCTTGAGGCCATCCACCCCCCAGTGCCCACTGATGCAGTGTTCCAGCGATGCCTCGGCGTGCAGTTGGGCTGCTATGTTGTCGCCCAGAGAAACCGGCGGCACTCCCGCCTTCCTGCGTTCCTCGTTGACCAGTTCCAGCATGTACAGTTTGTAGTCAATGTGCTTCTGCGTTAGCGATTGCCGCCGTGCCTCGGCTGCCGTAGTTGACTGCGCCGTGGCTGAAGAGGCGGCCTGTGATGCACCTGACGAGGAAGAGGGCTGGGATTCTTCGGGTGCGTCGCTGCCTTCGAAACTCTGGCGGGCCTGCTGGAATACTTCTTCGCCTCCACTGCCTGCGGTGCGGAGAGTTTCGGCGCCGGGAAAGTCAGCCTCTTTGGCTATTGCCAGAAACGAGGCCACCCCGACGAAGAGCAACACAATGAAGAGGCAACCGCATCCGAGCTTGCCCGCTTCTCTTGCCGGTTTCCCGGGTTCTCTCCCTGTTGACATTTAGTGCCTCAAGCCCTGTGGCGGCTGACTCCCCCCGCCCCAACGCCGCCATGCCAGATATCCGCCGCCTGCTGCTGCCAGCAGTATCCCGCCGGCCAGCGCACGCAAGGCGACCCACATCGTTGCGTCGAACCAGAACCCCTGCGGGAACAGCAGGACGAGGTAATCGGTGCGCGGGTCCAGCTTCCAGAAATCGTTGGCGAAGCTGACCCGGTGGAACAGCAGGAACAGCGCGTCGAACCCCACGGTAGCCACCAACCCGAACGCGACCAGCAGGCCCACCGTCATTCCTCCGCCCCACAGCGTGCGGCGAGCCAGCTTCGGCAGGAAGTCACGCCGCTGCAATGCAAACCCTGCCGCAACCACGGCGAGCAGGCACATTGCCGACGCCGCAAAGGTCCAGTAAACGCCCCGCACCAGACGCTTCACGTCGTGCATGTGGATGACCTCTTTCTCGTTGAACAGGTCCCGTTCCGAGCCGAAGACGAGGGTGCGTATGCTCAAAGGCTCCTTGCCGGAGTTGAAGTAGGCACGAATGTCCAGGGCCACTTGTCGCAGGTCCTCGGGCGCGATGCCGCTAACTTGGGAGATGCGGTACTTGTCGAATCCGCCTTCGTACAGTCCGATGTTGTTGAAGGCCCATGTGATGCTGCCGGTAACAAGGAACACCGGAACGGCGACGACGAAGACCGCCGCGGGCAGCCAGCGCAGACGCGCGAGGACTCTTGCCAAAGGGCTGTCGGGGCGTGTCATTGATTGAAACATGGGCGTTGCCATTTATAATCGACCTATGAATGATTACGAATCAAGCGAGAGAATGTCCGAATTTAAGACTTTGGTGGACATCGTGGCGAAGTTGCGAGCCCCCGGCGGCTGCCCATGGGACCGCGAGCAGACCCACGAGACGTTGAAGCGCAACCTGCTAGAGGAGGCCCACGAAGTACTGGAAGCCATCGACGAGGGAGACTCATCGGTGCTGACCGAGGAGCTGGGGGACCTTCTTGTACAGATAGCCTTCCATGCTGACATCGCGAGGGAGGCAGGCCACTTCGAGATAGGGGACGTGGTGGAGCGCATCAACCGCAAGCTGATCCGCCGCCACCCCCACGTCTTCGCCGACGAGACGGTTTCGGACGCCCGAGAGGTGGAGCGCAACTGGGAGCGCATCAAGGCCGAGGAGCGAGCCGCAGCCGGGACCCGCAAGTCGCCGGTGGACGGCATCCCGGCCAGCCTGCCGGCGCTGGCCGCGTCTCAGTTAATGCAGGACCGGGTTGCTCTCGCCGGGTTCGAGTGGGACGACGTGTCCGGCGTGCTGGACAAGATTGAAGAGGAGATCGGGGAGTTCCGGCGGGCTGGCAACCAGGAAGAGAAAGTGCATGAGCTGGGCGACATTCTCTTCGCGTTAGTCAACCTATCTCGCTGGGTCGATGTCCACGCGGAGGATGTGCTGCGCCAGGCCAACGACCGGTTCCGGTCCCGCTACCGGGGCATGGAGGACCTGGCGACCCAGCGAGGGCTGGACTTCGAGGCGCTGCCGCTGGTCCAGAAAGAAGAACTCTGGCAGGAAGTGAAGCGTTTGGTGCAGCCGGACTGATGCTAGCCCGGGTGGCGTCCTATCCTTCACTTGGCCAGCCTGCCATGTACGCCGGGTTCATGTAGTAGACGCCGCCGTTGAGGACGCGCTGCAGGCCTCCCGTGAGCTCGGTCATGGCCGAGGATTCCGTTGACGAGCGTCCCATAAGACGTTGCGAGAGGCTGCGCCGGGGTTGCAGAAACTTGGGGCGCGGGCGAGTCTTGCCCGCTTCGGCCACCGCGTCAAGTGCGTCGGTGAAGTCGCCGAGGTGGTCGATCAGGCCATCCTGAACAGCCCGCTGTCCGGTTATCACTTCTCCCGTGGCCAGCTCCCTCACGGTTTCTTCGGGCAGGGAGCGGCCCTTCACGACGGCCTGCACGAAGTTGTCGTAGATCTCGTCGATCAACCACTGGAGCCGCTCCGCTTCCTCGGAGGTCGGGCTGCGCCAGAAGCCGGTCATGTCCTTGTACTTGCCGCCCTTGAAGATGGAGATTTCGACACCGGCGCGCCCCAGCAACTGCTCCAGCACCGGGCGCATATATATTACGCCGATGGACCCGACCAGCGACGTGGGCATGGCGAAGACCTGGCTGGCGGCGCAGCAGAGGTAGTAGCCGCCGGAGGCGCCCATACCGCGGATGAAGGCGAAGACCGGCTTGATCTCGGCCACGCGTTCGATGCTGCGGTGCAGGGCCTCGGAGGCGGACGCCGACCCCCCCGGGGAATCGATGTCGAGCAACATGGCGCGGTGAGACTTGTTCTTGGCGATGGACTCGAAGACGCGGGAATAATTGGTGGAGCGTATCTGTGAGCCGATGACCCCGTGTATTTCCACTACGGCGACGCCGGAACCGCGACCGATTCCCAACGGCATGACTGCCTCCCACGGGTGGTGGTTGCCGGCTACATTGTAACCCAATGTATCCGTTGGTCGTTCCGGTCGCGGAAACTGGGACGGGACGGGCCCCGGTGTGCACCGGGGCCCTGTCGCGTTCGGGCTGTTGGTACGAGCGGGTCAGGCGGCGTTGACGTCGATGGGGCACTCGGGGGTGCCCTGGTCGGACTTGCGGAAGTGAGGGATGACGTGCTTGCCGAACATCTCGATGGACTCCATGACCTTCTTGTGGGAGACGCTCTCGGTGGCCATCAGGAACTGCAACTGGTCGACGCCGGTCTCTTCGTGCAGCCTGGCCGCCTTGATGCAGGACTCGGGGTCGCCGGCCACGATGATGCCGCGCTCGGCCATGGTGCCGGCGTCGAATTCCTCCCACACCTTCTGGGCCAGGGCGCTGCCGCCGGACAGGTCGAGGCCGTTACCGCCACTCCCGCCCTCGACGGGGACGTCGACGTAGCGGGAGAAGTTCTGCGCCAGATGCTCGGGAACGCCGCCCCACTGATCCAGCAGCCGAGCGTAAATGTCCTTCTGGTCCTGGACGTAGGGACGACCCGGGCCGAAGAAGGTCTTGAGAGACTGGGCCGACAGCTCCTTGGTGGCGATGTCGTCCTCGCCGCAGAGGCCGAAGCAGGAGGAGAGCCACTTGTTGTTGGCGAATGCGCCAACGGGATCGGACTCCCTGATGGCGGTCTTGTACTCGCGGATGGAGGGCTCCAACACCGAGGGAGCGTTGACGCCGAGGGCCATGGAGCCGATGCCCTTCTGCGCGGCGAGCTGGTAGGTGGCTGGCTGGAGCGCGGCCACCCAGATGGGCGGATGGGGTTTCTGGTAAGGCTTGGGGAGCACCTGGCGAGGGGGCACCTTCCAGTACTTGCCGTCCCATTCGAAGTAGTCGGACTCCCAGATCTTCGGAATCATGGAGAGGGACTCTTCCCACATCTCGCGGGTGTTGCGGGGGTCGATGCCCATTCCAAGCTGTTCATACGGGGCGGAACGGCCGGTGCCGAACTCGACGCGGCCGTGGGAAAGGTGGTCGACCATGGCGACCCGCTCGGCGACCCGGACGGGGTGGTGGTAGGGAAGGATGACAACCCCAAAGCCGAGGCGGATGCGCTTGGTCAGCCGCGACAGGGCGCCGAAGATGACCTCGGGGCAGGGAGACTCGGAAAAGGTGGTGAGGAAATGGTGCTCGACGAACCAGACGGCATCAAAGCCCATCTCATCGGCCAGGATACACTGCTCGATGGTCTCCTCGATAACGGCGTGGTCGTCCAGCATGGGCCGCTGCATCTCGTAAGCCAGCGAAAATTCCATTACAAACCTTCTTGATACAAACTAGGCGTCGTCGGCCATTCTACCGGCAGGGGCGATACCGGGCAACCTGAGGGCCGGCCCGCGGGGATTTTCACCACAGAGAACGCAGAGGAGTTGTTTAAACGCCGAGGACGCCGAGGGCGCAGAGATTTTTGCAGTTTTCTTTTATTGCCAAGTTAGTTGCCCCTCGCGGATTCTCGGGTGCGATGGGAGACGGGGGTTGGGATTCCCGCCTGCGCGGGAGTGGCAGGGTTGGGATTTCCAAGGGCGACGGCTTATATGGCTAGCAGCCCGTCCGAGGATTGATCAACTGGCGGTGTCGGTCAGCCGGGACTACCCTGCGGCAACAGTTCTGGCGGGGTGCGGTTAGGCACAGGCGGATTGTCTCTTGAAAATCCCATTGGCCATGGCCCGGCACGTGGCCCTCTTGTTCCCGGTGGCGCCCTTGCCCCGCACCTTGCCAGCACCACCGGCCCCGAAGCGGAACAGCTTCAGCAGGTTGTGGCCAGCGCAGATGAGCAGCCATTCCCGGTTCACCTTTGCCATACCCCGCAGCAGGAACTGCCGGAATCCCCGGCCCTGCTTGATCTGGCCGAACACCGGTTCCACCGTCTCCATCCGGAGGGCGTAGCGTTCCCTGCCCCGTTTCGTCCGCAGCTTGCGGCGCATCCGGTCCCTGGCTGACAGTCCCTTGGGTATGCGGCCCCGGGGCGCCGGTGGCGGCACCCAACTGCGGCGGGTCTTCTCCGGCGCGACGAACGGGTCCACTCCCAGGTCGTAGAGTTCCTCCACCTCCTTGGCCGAGTAGTATCCGGCGTCGGCGGATACCTCTTTCGGCACCGCGCCCGCGTTCAGGGTGGCCTCCTCAATCATGCTCACGGCCTGACCCTTGTCCGAAGGCTGGTTGGTGGCACGGGCCGCCACGATCACCTGATGCTCGCTGTCCACCACCGCCTGGCAGTTGTAGGACTGCTGGAAGTCCCGCCCTCCCGGGCCGGGCATGATCCGGGAGTCCGGGTCGGTGAAGTTCCGCTGCGCCTTGTCATCAGGCACCCCGGGATGATTGCGTCCCTCGGACTCAGCCTGCTCCGCCTCCGCCCTTGCCTCGGCCTCCAGCGCCGCCTTGGCTTCCCTTATCTTCCGCAACCGGCTCTCCCGAAATGCCAGTTCCTCCGGCAACTCATCCCCACGCCTGTCCTTCCCGTACCGGCGGTCCTCCTCCTCGTCCACCTCCTGCGCCTTGCGGAGCAACTCGTCCGCCTCGGCCTGCAACCGATCCTCCTTCTCCTTCATCCGCCCGTAGCTCATCGCCTTGTGCCTGGAGGCATTGGCCCTCACCTTGGTCCCGTCCAGGGCCACGTGCCCCAGCTTCACCAGTCCTGCCTGCTGGCACAACTCCAGCACCTGCAGGAACAGGTCTGCCAACGCCTCCAGATGGTCCTTTCGGAAGTCGGAGACGGTGCGGAAGTCCGGCGTGTTGTTGGCCGCCAGCACCCGGAAGGCAATGTCCTCGTGGAGACGCTGCGCGATGCGCCGTGAGGAGGCCACCCCGGCGCAGTAGCCGTAGAGCAGCACCTTCACCATCATCCTGGGATGGTAGGGCGGGCCGCCCCGCCTTTCCCCCTAGTAGCGGGCGGTGATGTCCGAGAGGTCCAACTGGTCCACCACGTCGGAGATGGAATAGGCCAGATGGTCCTCGGGCAACCATTCCTGCAGCGCCGCCGGTAGCAGCAACTGCTGCTCGGGATCGTAGGGAAGGTAGGCCTTGCTCATTGACCGCTCCGCTCGTCTGATGCTCCACTCCATCATACCCTCAGCAACTCACCAACCCTGTTTCTCGGACAGGCGGCTAGAAATCTGGCCGGAAAGTGGTTTGAGTCGCCGAGCATTTATAATTGGGGTCAACAAGAGTAGCGAGGGTTGAGAATGCTGGGAGAGCGTTCGGACCAGAGGGGTCTTTGGGAAGCGGACCGGTTGTACCTGGACCACGTGGGGAAGGACACCTTCTACGGTCTGCTGGCTTCCCTGCGGGGCCGGCTGTTCCAGGACTCCGATTTCGCGGTGTTCTACTGCGCTGACAACGGCCGGGACAGCGTGCCGCCCAGCCTGCTGGCCACGGCGCTGCTGTTGCAGACCCACGACAAGGTGAGCGACGCCGAGGCCAAGGCCCGGGCCGACTTCGACATCCGCTGGAAGGTGGCTCTGGGGATTGAGGTGGAGGACAGGCCCTTCGCCAAAAGCACGCTCCAGGTGTTCCGGGCCCAGCTGATCCTGCACGACAGGGTGCGGGAGGTATTCGAGTCCAGCGTGCGCCTCGCCCGGGAGTCGGGCTACCTGAAGAGGCGCAGCATGAAGGTGGCTCTGGACACGACCAACATCCTGGGCCGGGGCGCGGTGAGGGACACCTACAATCTGCTGGCCGACGGGATCGTCAAACTGATGCGGGCGCTGGCGCAGGTTGAGGGAATCAGCGTCGGGAAATGGGCCAAGGCCCGGGGATACGGGCGGTACCTCGCCTCCAGCATCAAGGGAGAGGCGACCATCGACTGGTCGGACAAGCGGGCGCGGACGGCACTGCTGGCGGGGATTGTGGGAGACGCGGACCGGCTCTTGGAATTATCGCGGCTGGCCCAGGGGGAGTTGCCCGAGGACGGTGCTGAGCGTCAGCAGATAGTGGCGGCGGCGGAACTGCTGGGGCAGTTGCTGCTCCAAGACATTGAGCGCAAGGGTGGCGACGGCGACGGCGATGACGGCGTGAGCCTCAAGGACGGGGTGAGCAAGGACCGGATGATGTCGGTGCACGACCCTGAGATGCGCCACGGGCACAAGAGCAGCAGGAGACGCTTCGACGGACACAAGGCGGCGATTGTGGTTGACACCGACACCCAGCTGATCACCGCCGTGGAGGTACTGCCGGGCA
The DNA here is from genome assembly GCA_965261355.1 of Dehalococcoidia bacterium. Lineage (GTDB taxonomy): Bacteria > Chloroflexota > Dehalococcoidia > Lucifugimonadales > UBA3495 > VXOI01. Next base: position 602,401 of record CBDHDK010000002.1, read on the forward strand.
ACGCTCCGGACAACCTGGGGGCGCTGGAACTGGTAGAACAGAGCGAGGCCAACACCGGTGTGCCGGTGCAGGAGGCCATGGGCGACGCCGCCTATGGAGACGGAGCTACCAGGCAGACCTTCGCCGACGCGGGCCGCACCCTGATTGCCCGGGTGCCGGGACGGCCCGACCGGCAGCGCTTTCCCAAGAATGACTTTGTCATCGACCTGGTGGCGGGCAGTTGCACCTGTCCGGCAGGGCAGGTCACCCACACCATAGTGCCAGCGGGACGGCGTACGGATGCCGCGGGTCGGATACACCACTTGCAGGCCTTCCAGTTCGACGGGTCCGAATGTATGACATGTCCCCTGCGGTCTCAGTGCATCTCGGCCAAGGGCAGGAAGGGACGGCGGGTGCTGATCCATCCCCAGGAGGCTCTCCTGCAACAGGCCCGTGCGTTGCAACAGAGCGCCGGGTATGACGAATATCGAGCGCGACGCGTGGTGGTCGAGCACAGATTGGCCCGACTGGTCCAGTTGGGCATTCGCCAGTCCCGCTACTTCGGACGCGCCAAGACGCGATTCCAGCTGTACCTAGCGGCTACAGTGGCCAACCTGACCCTGGTGGCGGGCAAAATCGAGCTGTCGGACAGTGTCGGCGGTGGGCTTCCGCGCCACCGCGCCGTCCTCAGTGCCGTCCCCAGTGATGTCCAGGCTGTTTCCCACGGTGTGGTCGCCCATGCTACGGCCATTTTCGGCGCTGTCCGGCTCGGACTGCTGTGGTCCCAGATTCTGTTCGCCCCGGCTTTACTGCCGAAATCTCTCTCCCCATCCAGGGCTTTTCGGCCCGGCTTCTAGGGCAGTACTGAAGCGGACCCGGTTGTGGCTGTTGGTAATGCCGGGTACGACCCCGGTGGCGTCCGGGCTGTTGTGGTCCGGGCAATCAGGAAATCCGGCAGCCTGGCAGGCGTTGTAAAAGGCCTCCTGCGTGGGATGCCAGTCTTCCCTCCGCGAGTGGTGTACGAAGATCGGGCCGTCGGTGCCATGAAAGTCGTCACGGTAATCCGCATCGGTCTCGATTTTCCTGAAGTAGGGCAGGACCTCCCGGAAGCTCCAGCGGTCGTTGCCCAGCGCGGCCCAGTGGTCGAAGTCTTCGGTATCGCCGCGGTAGAAGGCCGATGAGTTGATGGCGCTGGAGCCGCCGGTGACCTTGCCACGTGGTACAGGCATGTCCGGATACATTTCAGTGGCTCGGGTCACATACTGCCAGCTGTGGCGGCTATCCAACAGGGATATTGGGTGACCGGCGAAAGTGCGTAGAGAAGGATCGTTCCCGCCGGTTCCGTATCCGAACTTTAAGTCCTCGGGAAGGTGCTGAAATTCAGGGTAGTCCGGGCCGGCCTCCAGCAGCAGCACCGATACCCCGGGGTCCTGCGACATCCGGGCTGCCAGGATGCTGCCGGCGGAGCCAGCGCCGACGATGACGAAGTCGTATTTCATGCTTCCCCTCCCTGGTGGTGCTGCACCAGTCTGTCGATGCGATAGCCAAGACCGGGCAGACTCCTCCGGGCAGCTGGGGCAGGTTTGAAACATGCCCTTGCGTTCCGGGAGAATGCTTTCCTAGGCCGAAAATGTCTCTACCCTGCCCAGTACTGCAGTCGCAGATTCAGGGCGGATGGAATTTAGACAGTCAACTGATGGTGAGGCAAGAATGTCGCTGTCGGGATAGTTGAGGTTGACCTGCCCAAGAGTTTTGCCACCTGCCATGTTAATCCGGCAGCAACTCCACTTCTACCAAAGGGCTGCCCTCCAACCAAGCCTGGAGGTCACGGTGGCCGCCAATTTTCTGGTGGATTCGAGAAATGATCTCCCGCCGCCGGTCCGGGTCCCTGATTGACGTCGCCCGGGCGTCCAGGTCGGCCTGGGCGCTCTGTTTGAGGTGAAAAGTGAACTGGGGGTTTGCCACCAGGTTGGCGTACCAATCGCGACTGCCGGGCGAGCCGGTGATGTAGATTCGTCCTTCGATATTGTGGAACCAGATCTCCTTGCGCCGGGGCTGCCCGGTATTCCGACCGGTTGTGGTGATGTCGATGGTGCGGTCTCGTTCCAAGGCTTGTTGCACTGCTTCATCCATGTTTCGTTGCCATCCACCACCCGTTCGGTTGGAGTTCCTTGGGATGGTCCTGTTCTCGCACTACGCCGCCACTGACTGAGAAAGCCGGGCCAGAAGTCCCATTGTGCGCTCCAGCGACTCCTCCCTGTCCGGTCCTGCAGGCACAGGAGAGGCCATGAGTTCGGCCGCGCCCATTTCCAGCAGTCCTCGCAGCCCCTCCGTTACCTGCTCCTCGTTCCCGGACACCGCCACGGCGTCCACCATCCCGGGGCTCCACACGCCCTCGGTTACTTCAGGAAACCCGGCGTTGTTGAACATGTTCCGGTAGAAGGGCGCCCTGGCAAAGCCACTGAATTGTCCCGCGATGGCTTCTCGGGCCTCCTCGGGGTCGTCGTGGACGCTCACAGGCACATGGGCTATCAGGGGAGGAGCGGGGCGACCGGCCTGCTCGGCCCCGCGCTGTACGGCCGGCAGGGCAACATCCCGCAGGTAGGCCCCTGGACAAACCCAACTGATCGCGCCGTCGGCTTCGGCTCCGCACATCTCGAATGCGCTCTCGCCTAGGGCGGCGGCCATCACCGGCACGTCAACAGGGGCAGGGATACTGGTGTGGGCTTGGTAATGGCGCCCTGAGTAATCGACTGAACCCTCTTGCAGCAATGCCTTCAGGATGCGTACATACTCCCTGAGGTGAGCCAAGGGCGCCCGGAAGGTGATGCCGAGCATCTGCTCCACGCCCCCCTGACCGCTGGTGCCCAACCCCAATCTGAATCGGTCTGGAGCCAGTTGGGCCAGGGTCAGGACCTGCTGGGCAACGGCGATGGGATGGCGGGGAAAGGTCTGGGTGATGGCCGTGCCGAACATTATGTTTTGAGTGCGGGCTCCGGCGGCTGTGAAGACTCCGAGGCTGTCTCCCCCGCCGGTGCTGCCGCTGGTCATCCAGGCGGCGCCGACACCCCGATTCTCCAGGTCCTCCACCGCTCTGAGGGCGGCGCTGCTGTCTGCGGCTGTTACCACCATGCCGATTCTCTGCTGGACCATATCTACCCCACCTGGTTGAAGCTGACGTCAGAATATTTTCGTTGGCCGGGAGTTTAGGAGCGCTGGGCCTCCCGGTCAACAAGTCCTCGTTCCCCTGAGCTCGCCAAAGGGACCGTTCCATTGTGAGACCGAAATTTCATTCTCGGCAGAAGATCCAGACGCGGAGGAACAAGAGTCATCCGGGTATCTGGAGCCTGCCGGTGGCAGATGATCTGGTTGAGCAAAGTCCCATCCGCCTACATCGCGCTGCGCTTGAGGAAACGCCCGCCTGCAGAAATACCGATGTACTTCCCATCCTCCACCAGCACGCGCCCGTTGACGACTACAACCTCGGGCACGCCCTTCACTTTCATGCCCTCGTAGAGGTTGTAGTCCACGTTCATGTGGTGGGTCTGGGCGCTGATTACAGTCTCGGCATCCGGGTCGAACACGACTATGTCCGCGTCGCTCCCCACGGCGATGGTGCCCTTTCTGGGGAAAAGGCCGAACAGCTTGGCCGGAGTCGTCGAGAACAGCTCCACCAGCCGGTTCAGGTCCATCAGTCCGGAGGCCACGCCGTGGGTATAAAGTAGGCTCAGGCGGTTCTCGATTCCGGGTCCTCCGTTGGGAATCTTGGAAAAGTCGTTGACCCCCAGGGTCTTCTGGTCGCTGAACCGGAAGACGCAGTGGTCTGTTGACACTACCTGAAGGTCGTTGCGGCGCAGCCCGTTCCAAAGCTCTTCCTGGTGCCACTTGTCCCGCAGGGGCGGGGTGAGCACATACTTGGCGCCCTCAAAACCATCCTGGTCGTACATGCTGTTATCCAGGGTCAGGTAGTGGGGGCAGGTTTCGGCGTAAACGTATTTCTGCCGGGCGCGGGCTGCCTGCACCTGTTGCAGCGCCTCGGCGCAGCTCAGGTGGACAAAGTAGACCGGCGCGCCGGCGACCTCGGCCATGCGTATCGCACGGTGGGTGGCTTCCGCTTCGGTTACCGGCGGGCGGGTGCTGGCATGAAACCTGGGTGCGGTGTGTCCTTGCGCCAAGGCTCCCTGCACCAGGACATCGATCATGTGTCCGTGCTCCGCGTGCAGGCAGATGAGCGCTCCGTTGTCCGCCGCCCGGACCATGGCTTTGAAGATAGTGTCGTCGTCCACCATCACGGCGCCGCGGTAAGCCATGAACATCTTGAAGCTGGTGACGCCCTGTCTGACCATCTCGTCCATCTCGGACAGGCGGTGATCCGGCAGGTCCTGGATGATCATGTGGAAGCCGTAGTCCACAGTGGCCTGGCCTTCGGCCTTCTGGTGCCATATCTCCAGGGCTTCGCTCAAGGATTGGCCCCGTTGCTGCACGACGAAGTCGACAATGCTGGTGGTGCCCCCTACCGCCGCCGCGATGGTGCCGGTGCTGAAGTCGTCGGAAGAGACGGTGCCGCCAAAGGGGAAGTCCAAGTGAGTGTGAGGATCGATACCGCCCGGAATAACATACTTGCCAGTGGCATCGATGGTGTTTTCCGCGTCTGCTGACAGATCAATTCCGATGGTGCGGATTTTTCCGTCGTCCACCAGGATGTCGGCCACGTAGCTGTCCACTGCAGTGAAGATGTGCCCGTTCTTGATCAGGACGCTCATTGCGACCTCCATGCGGCAGACTTGGAAAACCCAATATTAAGGCATTGGGAGGAATTTGAGCCAGAACTGTCCACAACTTGTCTGCTGCTTTGGTGGTTTATCGTCGCTATTGCCATTCAACGTGCTTGAAGTCTGACAAATTGGTGCCTGCTGGCGTATTTTAATGCTGGAATGCCGCCGTAAAGGCCCAATGGTGCGGCGTGGGCGGTGCATGACCTGCTGCGAAGGACAGGGGGGTTGTCTTGCTCCAACATCCGTACAAGGACGGTTGGTTGATGGTGCGCTATGGGCCACCCTGGATGAGGGCACCCCAAATTCCTAAGTCAATGGACAGTCCCGCCTCACTCATGCTCTTGGGCTGGAGAACCCCGCCGCTGCCACGTGTCCGCCGCCGCCCTGCTCCCGGGCTATGTCGGCTACGTCCGACCGGCCCCCTGAGCGCAGGCTGTACCTGGTGATGCCGTTGCCGTCTTGGTCGACGCTGTGGTGGAACACCGCCACGAACGGCGCTTGGGGATGAAGATCCAGGAGCCGCTCGGCGATCTCCGACGCGAGTTCGTCCGCCTCCACCGCCGGGACGGTGTACTCCCCTACCTGCACCTCGCAGGCGCTCTCCAGCAACTCTTCTATTTTACGGTTGTTCCGGTCGACCACAAGCTGCCCCTGCGTCCTGAGTTCATCAATCTCGAGCTTGGACCAGACCTCGAAGTCCATGGGCGCCGCCTCAATGGCCGCGTTCACGGCGCGGGAGCCTGGCAGCTCCCAACGCCACAGGTCCCGATCCTGAACGTAGGCCAATAGCTCCGGCATCCGCTTGAAAGGTTTGAAGTAGCCCCAGGCGATGGCCGCGCCTGAACGGTCCATGTCGAAGTAGCAGCCCGGCAGCTGGCCTTGGAGTTCTTCCATGGCGCTCTTGTGTGGTGGTCGAGCAGGGTGATGCGGCCACCGTGGCGGTGGTGGAGTTCGGCCATGGTCTCAAGGTTGTAGGAGAAATCCAGTATGTAGACCATTCCCTTGGGGTCCATTTCCGGGGGCTTATGGCCGTACCTGCTGGGTATGTAGTGCACCGGGCTACCGTTCCCGGTTGTGTATCCCAGCGCTTGGAACGCCGCCCAGGCTGCCCCGAACCCGTCCGGGCACTGGTCGTGGTAGATGACGTACACGGGTCTTATAATTTCTCTCACTCCTGCTCCTATTGAATCGGGTCCTCGTTCCCGGCGAACCAAGCCAGCATCACCTTGGCCAGATTGACCATTTCCTGGGCGCTGCCCATCCCGCACAGGTGCCCTCCATTCCCACATATTATCTAAGTGAGGGAGTAGGGTCTGAGCAGGCTGCCAGGGCCAGTAGTGCTACCGAGGTCATGAGTAGAGGTTTCGCCATGCCTGGCTATCCGGTAGATGTTGATATCCTGTCATTTACAGCATGTTAACTTGGGGGCATTCAGGGTGGCTGGACAACTATGGCTCATCTGCCGCAGCGGTAAGAGCGTGGGTTGCCCTTCTTTTTCGGTCGAGATTGGGATGACGGGTGTATGTCCGCTATAAGCGGCATGCCTGCCTACCCCTTGGATTTTCATTGCTGCTCTTGCTTTGGGTTCAGGCAGCCATGCAACTCGTGGGTCATAGGCTCGACCGGCTGCTGGGACAGGTTTGGCGATGGCTGAATAGCGGTCGAGGCAGCTTCGCAACACAGTGGTGAACTGGGGGGCCAGGTTGCGTCGCGTGCGCAGCTTGAATGTGCCTGTGCACGTTGGTCTCACTGTCGGCGTCCAAGTGGGCATACTGGCAGTTGTTGGTCCCTTGGAACTTGACAAACGAATCAATGTTGTCGGCCTACTTGAGCCGAAAAGAGCGGTGGGGATAGTAGGGATAGGCCGCTTTGGACGTGCCCAATCATCGCAACAGTTCCTACTGCTCGTTGACACGGGTGATGATCAGCGAGCCGTACTCGTTGTCGCCAGCGTGCAGCACGCAACCGGTCAGGTTATTTCCAGGATTGATGGGGTCCCTCCAGTCTCGGGAGTGCTCACGACAGCCGGCACTCTTTCTGCTGGAAGATGCTGCGGTCGTTGTCACTGCAGCGCCCTCCGCACCCCAGCGATGACGTTGTCTTTGTCGGGGAGGCAGTACTGCTCCATGATGGGGCTGTAGGGGATGGGGACGTCGGGGGCGCAGACGCGGACCGGGGGCGATTTCAAGGCCCGGAAGGTCTCCGAGTCCTCCGCAATCTGGGCGCAGATTTCGGCGGCGGCGCTGCCGGTGATGCAGGCTTCGTCTACTATCACGGCACGGCCGGTCTTTTGCACCGAGCGGCGGATGGCCGGAGTGTCCATCGGCACCAGCGTGCGCGGGTCTATGACCTCTAACGAGATGCCTTCCATCTCCAACTCGTCTGCGGCCTTCAGCGCTTCTCTAACCATTTTCGAGATGGCGACCACCGTCACGTCGGACCCCTCCCGCTTCACGTCGGCCTCTCCGATGGGGACCACGTACTCCTCCTCCGGAACCGGGAACCGGTCGGGGAGGGCCGCGATAATCTGGTCCTCGAAGAACACCACCGGATTGTTGTCCCGAATTGCGCTCTTCATAAGGCCCTTGGCGTCGTGGGGATTGGAGGGCATGACCAGCTTCAACCCAGCCAGGTTCATGAACATGGGGTGCGGACTCTGCGAATGCTGCGCTGCCGCCGAACGCCCGCCGCCGGTTGAGGCGCGAAACACCAGCGGAAAGGCCGCCTGGCCGCCGAACATATAGTGGATCTTGGCCATCTGGTTCACGATCTGGTCCATGGCAGTGAATGCAAAGGTCATCATGCCCGGACTGATGATGGGCCGGAAGCCGCTGCCTGCCGCGCCGATGCCCGCGCCGACATAGGCTTCCTCGGAGATGGGCGAGGCACGTAGCCGCTCGATGCCGAACTCGGATACCAATCCGGCCAGCGGTCCCAGGTTGCCGCAGATGTGAAACACCCTGTCGTCCCGGCGCATTTCCTCCCGGAACGCTTCCATTATCGCCTCGGCGTAGGTTATCTCCCGCATGATTTGCACCCACCCTGAACCTCTCCCTATGGGGGAGGAGACTTGGAGATCTCTCTGATTGGTTTTGACGATTACCTTTGAATAACGATTACGGGGCGAATACCTCCGTCAGGGCATCTTCAGGGTTGGGCAAGGGGCTGGACTTGGCGAAGTCGATGGCGGACTCGACGACAGCGGCGATTTCCTCGTCGGTCTGCTGAAGCTGCTCCCTAGTCGCTACTCCCTGCTCCACCAACCGGTCGATGAATCCCGCTACCGGATCGTGGGACTGGCTCAGTTCGATCTCGCTGGCCGGCCGCGGGTCCGGCGGGTTGCCGCGGGACTCGGAGTGGGAGCGCCAGCGGAAGGTCTTGCATTCCAGCAGGGTGGGGCCACCGCCCTCTCTGGCCCGCCGGACCGCTTCCTTTGCCGCCTCGTATACGGCCAGGACGTCGGTGCCGTCCACTGTCACGCCGGGCATGCCATAGCTCACGGCCCGCACCGAAACGTCCTCCACCGACAGCGTGGCCGCCGCCGAGTTGCCCGAGGCCCAACGATTGTTTTCGCAGACGTAAATGACCGGCAGGTTCCAGGTGGATGCCAGGTTCAGCGAGCCGTGGAACGCCCCCTCGTTGGAGGCGCCGTCGCCGAAGAAGGCCACCGCAACACCGTCGCCGCCTTCCAGCTTGGCGGCCAGGGCCGCGCCCGTGGCTATAGGTATTCCCGCGCCCACGATGCCGTTGGCGCCCAGCATCCCCACGCTGAAGTCAGCGATGTGCATCGAGCCGCCCTTGCCGTGGCAATAGCCGTTGCTGCGGCCGAACAGCTCGGCCATCATCAGGTTGATGTCGGCGCCCTTGGCGATGGTGTGGCCGTGGCCGCGGTGGGTGCTGGCTATGCGGTCAGTGGTGCGAAGGGCGGAGCACACGCCCACGGCGACGGACTCCTCGCCGATGTAGGCGTGAACCACGCCGGGGATGTTTCCCTCGTGAAACTCCTCGACGGCCCTGGCGTCGAAGGTGCGAATGGTGACCATCTTCCGATACATGTCCAACAACAGGCCGGAGTCCATAGTCATAGCACCTACCCTCCTGCGGATTGAGAGTGGCCCGAATTGTACCCCGCCGCAAACCTCACCGCCACGACGCCGCGGGAAACCTGCACCCCAGGGAGTTCGCCGTGCTGGCGGAAACAGGAGATTGACCCGCAATACTAGTACTCGGTCAAGTCAGGAATTGATGGGATAGAGGCGATGGAGTTTGGTTCTGGCGTCCTGGATGCTGAAGCGCCAGTTGATGCGGGCTTGAGCTTCGTTTCGCTCCAGTTCCAGGGCGCGGACCTCCCGGCAGAGGGATTCCTCGTCCGGCAGACGCTGCCTGAGGCAACTGCGGGAGAAGATGCTGAACTCGATCTCCGCCATATTGAGCCAACTGCCGTGCTTGGGCGTGTGGTGGAACTCCAATCGTTTGGCAATGCGCCGGGCCTCGTCAACTGGGAACGCCTCATAGAGCGACGCCTTGCGATGGGTGTTCAGATTGTCCAAGACCACTCGAACCACCGCGACATCCGGATAGGCCTCATCCACCAGCCAGCGCATCTGGTGGGCAAAGTCCTCCTTGGTGCGCCGTTCCGTTACCTCTACGTGCCGCCAGCCTGCCAGGGGTTCGCAGGCCAGGAACAGGTTGCGGGTGCCATCCCGCCGGTACTCGTAGTCCTCGCGCCTGGGCTGTCCGGGCGCCGCCGGGATGGGCGGCCGGGCATCGGCCAGCATCTGGGTGGATGTCTCATCGAAGCAGACCACCGGCCTTTCGGGATTGTAGGGTTCGGCATAGAGGTCCAGGACATCCTCCATGTGGGCCACGAAGTCGGCACTCACCTTGGGAATGCACCACTGTTTCTTCTGCCACGGCTTGAGGACGTTTTTTTCAGATGCAGGCGCACCGTCTCATGGGACAGGGAGTCAACCACGCCCAGTTCAACCATCCGGTCCGCCAGCAGGCGCAGATTCCAGTGGTCGTGGCCGTCGGGGGCCGGGCTGCAGGCCAGGGCGATCAGGTGGGCTTCGCCACGGTCATTCAGCTTGCGGTACCGGTGGGGCTGGGTCCGGTCCCTGAGCACCCCGTTCAACCCATCCTCGGCGAAGCGCCGCTTGAGGCGGAACACCGTGCCCTCGGACACATCCAGAGCCTGGGCCACCCTGGACGCGGACCAACCCTCACCGGTCTTGAGCAGGATGCGGGCCCGGGTCGTAACCCGGGCTGGACTCTTCCCTGCCCGGACCATGTGCTCCAGTTGGTCGCGTTCCTCCGGCGTCAGCCGAACCGCGAATTTCTCCCTGACCATACCGCCACCTCACAACAACATCTTCCTTAAATCTCAGAGTACCATCAACCAGCAGGTCTCTGAGTCTATCTATCAGACCAAAATTGACCGAGTACTAAACCAAAGCCAAGGTGGGATGTGCATTTGCCGGAGGCTGAGAATCGGTCCGGGAGGCTCGCAGGAGCGCCTCGCCCCGTGACTGCAAGACTGTCCGGCACCGCCGTCTCACCTCGTCTTTGCGGCTGGCCAGTCCGGCAAGGAATTTGCCAACCTTCTCCTGCACCGCCTCCCTGCTTCCCAAGCACAGATTGCCGGTGGCCTCCTCTCTCGCCCAACCCCAGATCGCCTCATCCCCGTTGAAGTCCGGGCTGTACCCCGGCAGGTTCACCAACCTCAACTCCAGCCCAGGCGTCCTGAGGTACTCCCGCATCGCCTCCCCACGGTGGGCCGGGGCATTGTCCCAGATGACCCGCATCGGCTCAGGGTGTTTTCCCCTCAGTTGCTTCAGGAAGTCAACCGAGGTCCCGGCGTTGCTGTTCCCCTGCAACTCCATCCACTCCACCTCACCCGTCTCCAGGCACACCGCCGAATAATAGCTGGCCTTCTCCCCATACCGCGGACTGGTCGAGTCCACCAGAGCAGCCTCTCCTCTCAGTACCCACTTGCCCCGCAACTCTGCATCGGCCCGGAAGTGGGCCTCATCGGCGAAGAATATCCTGGCTCCGGTCCGTTGGGCCTCCTCCCTCAGGGCGGTATACTCCACCACGAAGGCCTCCCGCTTGCCCTCATCCGCCTTGAGCAGACGCTTCTTGGGCCGCTTGAAGGCAAATCCCAACCGGTGCAGCCAGTTCAGACAACTGCTGCGGCTCAAACTGACCCCGAACCGTTCCAAGACAAACTGCCGGACTCCTTTCCAATACCAGTTGGCCAGTTCGATGCCCGCCTCAGCGGGCGGTTGCCCTACCGCCCCTTTCAACTCCGCCTGCTGCGTCTCGTCAAGGACGGGGGGGAACCACCGGTCTGCTCAAATATCAAGGCCGCTGGCCCTCCCTCGCCGAAAACCGAAGCCCACCGTCCTATGGTGTGGGGGTCCCGCTCCAGCGCCTCCGCCGTGGCCGTTGCTGTCCAGCCCTGCGCTAAGAGCCAGAGGGCGTACCACCGCTCCCGCTCCCTGGGTGTGGGCGCCAGAATCATCCGCCGCCGCAAATCCCTGACCCCCATCTGCCATTGTTCCAGAGACCGGTCTATCTCCCTCACACCCATCACCAACCCCCCGCTACTCCTGAGACCGGCTAACCCAGTTCCCTCACAAATTTACCCTACGCGTCTGCGTATTTCACCTTGGCTTTGGTTTAGTATTACAACGACGCTTCAAGGAGGGATGTGGGATGATGGCCGCATGGCGGCGCGGCGCTTGGCATGGGAGCGTCTGGCCCGTTCGTTACTGTCCTGCGGATCCTCCGGCTACCGCAGCAGTTCGGCCGGCCCGAACCGTTCCCGGGGCAGCATCTGCCGCACCACCCGGCAGACCTGAGGACGGGTGATCCGGGGCATCTTTTTCCCCCAGGCCTGTTGCAAGCTCAGGAGGAAGGCTCCGCCCAACAGGCACAGGGCCACATGGTGGTGCCAGGCCGCCCAGGTACGGGTCTCATATTCGTCCAACCCCACGTCACTTTTCTCCGTCTCGAACTCCGTTTCAATGCGCCACCGGGAACCGCCCATGTATGCCAGGGTCTCCAGGGGCGTATCCTCCGGAGCATTGGCCAGGTAGTAGCGGGGTTCGCTGCCGTGCAGGTTCCGGCGGTAGACGCCCCAGTGGATGTCGCCGGGCTTGCGCCGGCTGGTTGGACGCACCCGCTGGGCGCTGAACTCATAGCTGCGGGGCCCTGGCTCCCCTGCCACCGTTATCTCCCGCCAGGCATCCTCCGGCAATTCAGCGCTGCGCCGCTCCATGGTCCGGCGCTGTCCAGGCGCCAGCCTGGGCTTGCGGGGCGCTCCCCGTCCCTGATATACCGGAGTGGTCCTCTCCAGCTCCACCGGCCACACTGTGAAGGCCTCTGGAACGTCCAGGACGTAGTGCATTCCCAGGGTTGCCAACCCGTCGCGGAAGGACGGCGACACGCCGAAAGCGTCGTCTGCGGCGACCCATCCGGCCCTCAGATGGCCCAACTCTACTGCCCGCTTCAGCATCTCCAGGGCCAACTCCGTTTTCGACCGGTAACCTGGCCTCTCCCCCGGAACCCCTACCTCCGCACAACGGTCCTTGTCCGAGGTCCAGCTCTCCGGCAGATAAAGGCGCTTGTCCACCAAGGACCGGCCCAACGGGCTCACGTAGGCCAAGAACATCCCCGCCTGGCAGTTGGCCACCTTGCCCAGCCGGCCGCAGTACTGCCGGGCCACTCCCGCCGACTTCCTACCCTGCTTGGGAAAGTCGCTGCCGTCCAGTACCCACACCCCCTCAGGATGCTCCAGCCGGGTTCCCAGGTACTCCTGCAGCCGTCCTATAACCGCGTCATCGTTCCAGGGAGAGTCGGTGAGAAACCGCTGCATCCCCCGGGCGGACTCGGGAACCGTCTCCGATAGATTCTCGGCGTTGCGCCGCTCCCCGGATTGCACCAGCAGGGCTTGCAGATAATGGCCGCTGCGCTCCCGTGTCTCCCGGCGGCCAAACAGCCCAGCAAAGTAAGCGTGAAACTCCTGAAAGTCCTGGTACACCCGCTCAAAAGCTGCCGCGTCCACTTCCCTGCCTCACCCGACCAAGCCTGCCCCAACCTCCCAGTCATCTTGTCTCGCCAACTGTCGTTGTAATACTAGAAGTCTGGCCGGAAAGGCATTGGCCGGGTTTTGTGTTACGCGAAGCGGACGTATTCAAGACTTATATGGCATGGTGGTGCATGTAATACGTTTCAACACCCACTATGCCGCCAATAATCGACGTTAAGAAAACGCCGGCCTGGGGGGAATCGAGGTTTCCGGCCAGACTTCTAGCAATTGTCGATTCGACCTTGCCGGACATTGTGATTTCAGGACCGCGCTACGCTCCAAGCGACCACCCGCGGCTACAGCATTATGCAGAGAGCGCCGCGGCGACCCCTTCTATTTTCCCGCGCCCTTCTGTAGTCAGCTCACCGACTGCCCTGACTATGTTCGGGTGCTGCAATCCCGACACCAGGAAGGTCCACCGACACGCCCGCTGGGTATGCATGGTGATGTCCTCCTTCTCGGCATCCGTGAAAGTCCGCCCTGTCGCCTTCTCAAGAGCTTCTATGTTGAACCCGATTTGTTGTGCCAGGAGCCCATCGATCGCCCCGCCGAGCTCCAGGACCTCATCTATTGCTGCCTCCCGCTCCTCCAGGGTCAGGTCCTCGGCCACTTCACCGATCAGCAAGGTGTCCAGCTTGGCGTGTTGCGCCTCCTCCAGCCAGTGATACCTCAACAGATCCCGGAACAGCCCGTCGAGGTCCGATTCGTCGCGCACGTGCTCTATGTAGTGGAGCTGAGTGAACCATTCGATAATCGCGGTCAGGACCATGACGGCCAGCTTCGACTTGCTCCGAACTACTCTCGCAACATCTTCCCGGCCTGGAATCAGGTCGCACTTAATGCCGAACCCCTGTTCGAAGAGGTCGACCGATCTCCGGAATAGCTCCTGGTGCTTGAACTCTTCCTCGGCAAACCGCAACAACGAGCGGGCCCTGACTTCATCCCCGTAAACATCCTTCATGGCCTCTTCCGCGACCGTGGGGATGATGAACTCTTCCACGAACGCGAAGATGTGGCAGTAGGCGTTACCCATAATCTGGTTCAACCGAAGTTTCTCGTTGTCGTTCAAGCATCCAATCTCGTCTACACCGGTCAACCTGTTGGGCAGAAAGCGCTTCGAGAAGTCGAATTTCTTGTCTGCCAAGACATCGTCTTCCAGCCAGGAAACCCTCTTCGAGATGTCCAGACACTCTTGGTAAGTGTAGTTGTGTGAAAGCATGGGCTTCGCCTCCTTTTACTGGGCCCTTCGCGGGGATTCTCCATATTCAGCTGACTGGATCCAACACCAACCCATCAACATGGGCGAAAGCAATAGTACTCTCCCTCCCGAATGCGGGCAAACTTTCTATCAAGCCCGCAAATCCATCGGGGGAGCGGTCTGAACTGGGTGATCTATGTGTTGATGTTCTACGATTCGGTCACCTGCTACCTGGTCAGGGAAAATGATGCTCCTTGTATTTTGGTTTTGGCGTGTGACAATCACTTCACTCACGTGATTCAGGGTGCGGCAGACCGAATGCTCCTTGGTCATGGAAGACCGTTCTATAGCGAGGGTCGCCGCACCCGTACCGGAGTAGAGCCCAAACGGTTGCCTTGGCCAACCAAGCCCGCATCCTGCAAGGCCAGGCCGACGCTCAAACAGGAGGTAGAGACGGAAGGAGAACCGAGATACGTGGGCATTGATGTCTCAAAGGCCCAGGTTGATGTCGCCGTCCTGCCTACGGGACAGAGATGGGTCGTCTCCTACGACGAGACCGGGGTCAGAGAACGCGTCGTCCAGATGGTGGATGTGGGTCCTGCCCTGGTGTTGCTGGAGGCCTCTGGCGGACTGGAACTGCCGCTGGTGGCCGCCTTGGCCGCTGCGGCGCTGCCGGTGGTCGTGGTCAACCCCCGCCAAGTTCGAGATTTCGCCAAGGCCACCGGGATGCCGGCCAAGACCGATGCCTTGGACGCGGCGGTCCTGGCACACTATGCTGACGCCGTTCGTCCCTCCGTGCGTCCTCTCAGAGACACCGAGACCCAGGTCCTCAACTCGCTGGTGGCCCGCAGGCACCAGATGATGACCATGTTGGTGTCTGAGAAGAACCGGCTGGGAACCGCCATCAGCGACGTGCGTCCCCGCATAGAGGCGCACATCGTCTGGCTTCAACAGGAGTTGAACGACTTGGACGAAGGGCTGCAGCAGACTCTTCGTCGGAGTCCGGTGTGGCGTGAGAAGGATGACCTGCTGCGCACCGTTCCCGGCGTGGAAGAACAGCTCTCCCTCACTTTGCTGGCCTACCTGCCGGAGTTGGGCACGCTGGACCGCCGGCACATCGCTGCCCTGGTGGGGGTGGCTCCCTTCAACCGGGATAGCGGTACCATCCGGGGTAAACGCACTGTCTGGGGCGGACGCGCCCGGATCCGGGCCGTATTGTACATGGGAGCGCTGGTGACCAGCCGCTATAACCCCGTGATCCGGGACTTTCACCAGAAGTTGCTGGCGGCTGGCAAACCGAAGAAGTTGGCCCTGGTCGCGTGTATGCGCAAACTGCTCGTCATCCTCAACGCCATGCTCAAGCATCGTGCATCCTGGGGAGACATGAGTTCGCCATCCGCAGCTCTTTCCTCTTGACACCAAAGACAGTTGCTATAGATTTCAAGCTGTTCTTGCGACCTTTTCTCCTGCGGTCCTGAGGGCGGCGAAGACCTCGCGAGCAACGTAGCGCTTGAGACAACGGATGACCTCAGTCTTGCTCATTCCCTGTACGGTACGTCGGTGCATATATTCCCTGGTCCGGCAATCATAGCGAAGCCTGACTACGACGATGCGATAGAGAGCTGCATTGGCTTGGCGGTCGCCACCCCGATTCAGCCGGCGCCGGTTGGTCTTGCCGGAGGAGGTGGGTATCGGACTCACTCCGCACAGGGCTGCGAAAGCAGCCTCGGAGTGGCGGCGTTCGGGATTGCTTCCAGCCGTGATCAGCAGGGTAGCCGCTGTGTCTGATCCTATGCCGAAAACGCTGACCAAGGCAGGCGATGCTGTACGGGTGAGCCATGACAACTCGACCTTCAGGGCGTGGATCTCCTGACTCAACTGACGATAGCGGCAGGCGAGGGAGCGAAGAGCGTACTTGGCCGCCGCCGTGGGGTTGTCCAGGTGACCCGGACGGAATCTGGCGCACCTCGCGGCGAGGTCGCTGGTGGCGAGACTACTGAGGGATTCGCGAAGTCCGGCAGGGGCCGTTACAACCAGGGCTTTCATCTGGTTGACAGCCTGGGTGCGAGCCTTGACAGCCGAGTCCTTGGCGCTCTTTAGCATGCGGATCATTTCCACTTCGCCATCGCCCGACTTGGGAGTGGCGTCGGCTACGCCTGCGAGCACCGCCCGGGCTGCCATTTCCGCGTCGGTGGGATCGCTCTTACCCTTCCGGTAACGAGTTGAGCGGTCGGGCCGGTTGACCTCAATAACGGTATGACCCCTGGCGGTCAGGAAGCGGGCGACGCCGGCACCGTACGAACCCGTGCCCTCGATTCCGAATGCGTTAATCTCTCCCTTGTCTCGGGACCACCGTTCCAACTCCCAATAGCCGGACGTATTCGCGGGTGCGCGGCGCTCACCCAGGCGGATACCCTGCCGGTCAATGGCCACCGCCACATGCTCTTCTTGGTGAGTGTCAACTCCGATAATCACCTGAACAGCGGGGCTGCCGTCCAGATCGGCGGTTACTGTCATGACCACCTCCTGAGGAATGTCGCGAAGATGGCGCGCCGGCCAGGTGAGCGGTCAAGACTGCGATGGGGCTGGAGGCCACGCTCCTATCAGGACACTGCTCGCCAAAGCCGTTGACACCCGATGGGCCATCTCGAGACCGGGCCGACAGATCATGTTGAGGCACTTCGGCCGGTCATCCCCAGGGTCAGACCCGAGCCGTGATGGCCCGGACACATCATCGCAGTCATCCCCACGAGGGATGTAACGTTGAACCAGCAGGAACAGGCAAGGATTCAGGTTCTCAACAGCGTTCTGGAATACCAGCTTCCCATCGCCCCAGTGCTATCGCATTTGAACTCTTGCGGGCTAATCATGCTCCAAAATGGGACTGGCTACCGAAAAATTCGAGTTATAGGCGGTTTAAATTTCGTGATTTGGCGGCCTTCTTGCGAGAAATTGCAGGGAAAAGATCCCGAAAATGCCTGCTTTAGACCCGGAATTTTTCAAATGCGCTAGGCCCTGCCCATCGCCCAGGCAGCCGAGATCATGGGAGTGAGCGAGCGTCACACCAAGCGCCTCCTCGTAGCTTACCGCAGGGACGGTCCCGCCGCATTGGCCCACGGGAACCGGGGCCGCAGAGCACCCAACGCAACGCCCGAGGCCGTGGCGTACGATGTGGTCCATTTGGCTCGCACCAAGTATTCAGGGGCCAACCACACCCATCTCAGCGAGTTGCTGGATGAGCGCGAAGGAATTGCCGTCGGCAGGACCACGCTCAGACGCATCCTGGTCAACGCCGGGCTGAATAGCCCGCAGCGAAGGCGTCCGCCCAAGCACCGGGTACGCCGCCAGCGAATGCCCCGACAGGGGATGCTGATCCAGATGGACGGCAGCTTCCACCCGTGGCTGGGGGATCAGGTTCTGCCGTTCACATTGCTGATCGCAGTCGATGACGCCACCGGCACGGTGGCCGACGCCCTGTTCTGTGAGAAGGAGGAGTCCTACACCTATTTCCTGCTGATCCAGGACCTGCTGCAAAGCGTTGGCATTCCCATCGCCCTCTACGTCGACCGGCACGGGGTCTTCAGGCACACACCGGGGTCCGGCCTCCCCGGAACGGCGACCCAGTTCAGCCGGGCCATGGACGAGCTGGGGATACAGATGATATTCGCCCTCTCGCCACAAGCCAAGGGCCGTGTGGAGCGGGCTGCGGGAACCTTCCAGGACCGGCTGGTTACCGAACTCCGGTTGGCGGGCGCCAGCAGCATCAGGGAAGCCAACGGGGTGCTGGAGCAGTTTCTGCCACGATACAACCGGCGCTTCCGGGTTCCCCCGCAATGCTCTGAGTCCGCGTACCGGCCTCTGGGCCCTGATCTATCCTTGGAGCAGGTCCTGTGCTTCAAGCACCGCAGGAAGGTGGCCAGGGACAATACGGTGAAGTTCCAGCTACATACCCTGCAGTTGCTGCCGGAGCCGGACCGCCCCAGCTATTCCGGCGCGGTCGTGGAGGTCCTGGAAGAACTGGACGGCCGGCTCAGGGTGCGCCACCAGGGACGCATCATCAATGCCCAGGAGGCACCGCCCAGCCCGGCATTCCTCCGCAACGGCCATGGAGATTCGGCCACTCCTCCTGCCTCACCCGCCGGGGCCAAACACTCGGACCAGCGCTGGGCAACGACACTCATGTCCCTGGACTCAAGGGCAGCGGATGAGGAGGATCAAGCGGGCATAACCGGCGGTGCGTCCGCCGCCTTGACGCCCGCAACCGTCCCCCCGCGCAAACCAACCTTCCTGCAGAGGGAGAGATGGAAGGCAATTCAGAAAGCCAGGCGCAAGGGGATGTCGTTGCGGGCGATCGAGAGGGAGTTGGGGATCCACAGAGCCACCATCAAGAAATACATGGATGCCGACGGTCCTCCGGGACGGCGGTCCCGGCCTGTTCTCACTGCGTCAACATCCAATACAGTGGCGCCATAACAAAGTGACATTTATGCTGAACATCTAGCCGGACATTTATGCTGGCCTTCGACACCCCAGTGGCCCAATTTCTCGGCGCCATTGATGTTGATGGTCTACGATTTAGAAACTATCTCAAATTAGGATTGGTCTTAAAGGGATAAGACATAGGCGGTTCGGTTAAGCTGGGGGAAACCTGTGTGGTGGTAGATGATGGGAAAGAGCGTGTCCCTGCCAACGATCTGGGAAATACCCGATGATCTGTGGCAGCGAATTGAACCGGTGATTTTGGAGTTGGACCCACCCAAGGGGAAGGGGTGCAAACGGGTGGACCAGCGGAAGATGCTGGAAGGCGTCATCTTCCGCATGCGCAGTTCCTGCCAGTGGAACCACTTGCCCAAGGAGCTGGGGGATGACAGCACCATCCACCGGACCTTCCAGCGTTGGGTCGAGTGTGGGGTGCTGGAGCGTGTCTGGGCCGTCCTGATCGAAGAATGCCGGGAGTTGGACGGCGTAGATTGGGAATGGCAGTCAGCTGACTGCTCGATGGGAAAGGCGCGTTTGGGGGGGGCGCTATTGGACGCAATCCCACGGACCGTGGGAAGGCAGGAAGCAAGAAAAGCATCCTGGTCGACGGGGCCGGCGGACCACTGAGCGTGGTGGTGGCCGGAGTGTTTAACGTCAACTACTTTTGCCGGTCCTGTTGCCTCATTGAGAAATGTTACCGAGACTTTAGCACCTGGGGGCCACTCCAACCAGCGCTAATTCCGGCATTGCAGGGGGTTCCGCCATGGGCTCACCGGCAGCGGCGTAGACCAGCGTTTTGGCCATGATGCCGCGCCACTGCTGCACTCTGCGTTGCAGCGTCCGCAGGTGAGCCCGGCTGAAACGATCCGGTTCAGCCTCTTGCAGTCGGCCCAGCAATACCACGGCACTGGCGTCCGGGTCTTCCTGCAACCAGGACAGCACGTCGCACCACACTCCTTCGAAGGGGTCTGGCCGAGTTCGCCAGGTGCGGGGCGGTTGCACCCGCCGCTCCCGTGAGGTACGGGCTGCGTCCTGCCGCCACAAGTCGGGTAACTTGGCCAGGAACTGTTCCAGGCTCTCGCCGCTGGGAGTGGGCCGGATTTCGGGGAACGTAACCGCGGCCAGGGCCGACTGCGCTTCCCTGATGGCGTGCAGCAGCGCCACCGGATCCAACTTGACCCGATACTGACTCAGCGCTGCCTTCACCTCCACGCTGACCGCGTCGTGCTGCATCAGCCGGTCGCAGGGCGTGGCTGGCGGGCTGTACCGCTTGACGACCCTGGAGCCGTGCCGAGTTTTCTCCACCAACTTGAACGAAGGCTGGAAGTAGTTCACGTACTGTCGCACCGCCCCGTACAGGTGGGCCATGGTCTGTCCGGCAACTTGGCCCGAATAGCGGTCATGACCGACGTAGTGGCGCACCACCGCGCCGTTCTTCTGCTCAATCCAGGCCTGGTCGTTCTTGCGGTACGGCCGGGAACGGGTGAACTCGATGCCCCGCTCGGCGCAGTACTGGGTGAGAGTTTCGTTGATGAATACGCTGTCGTTGTCCGAGTCGATGCCTTTGACGGGGAAGGGCAACTGTCGCCCGATGGCCTCCAGTCCTGCCACCACCAGGGACTGCTCCCGAGCCAGCAGCGGCACCGCTTCAGTCCAGCCGGTGCAGATGTCGGTGGCCACCAGGCTGTGGATCATGGAACCCCACAAGGAGCCACCGTGGTGGACCACCAGGTCAATCTCCAGGAATCCCGGTGGCGGCGCATGCCAATCTGCGAAGGTCCGTACCGGAATATTGCGGCCCGGCGACTGATTCCTCCGGCGTCTGAGCCGCCGGCTCGCCGGTGTCCTGATGGGCTGGAGCAACCGGTCCAAGGTGGCGGCGCTGGCCGCCAGCAGCCGTTGGCGCACGCGAGGGTCCAGACCCAGGTGGCCGTGGCGCTCCATGGACTCTACCAGGTGGGGCAATGCCGCCTTCAGCCGCTTGCCGCAGATCCGGTCAGCAGCTTCCCAGACCACGATCACCGCCTGGCGGACCGCCTCGTCGTAGATCCGTCGGTCCTTTTTTACCGCCGGCTGCTGCTCTCCGTCGTCGCTGGACTGCCCCAGCAACCTGATGCCATGCTTGCGGTGATGACCGGTAACCGCGATGAACTCGTCCAGAATCCGGCTTTTCTCCCGCTTCGATGAAGCTCGGTAACGGTCTCGGATCGTCGCCAGCAATTCCTGTTTTGCCATCTTGCTGATGCCTCCTCCCACGCGATTGCCTCCCCGAGTTTGGGTAACATTTTATTTGAGGCAACCACTTGCGTTGGGTAACGGTTTTGTTGAGGCAATGCGCCGGTTGGCGTCGATTATTCTTGCCGGTTCACCTCCTTATCCTGCCCCCGCTGCTGGGCCACTCCGGTCCGGTAGCTGGGGACGTTGAATTCCAGGATGACCGAGTGATGGACCACCCGGTCGATGGCCGCCGCGGTGGCCATGGGGTTAGCGAAGATGTGCTCCCACTGGGAGAAGACCAGGTTGGAGGTGATGCCCAGGGACCGGCGCTCGTAGCGTTCTGCGATGAGGGTGAAGAGCAGCTCCGACTCCTCGGCCCCCTGGGGCAGGTAGCCCAGGTCGTCCAGCAGCAGGAAGTCGTAGCTGTCGAGCTTGCGTAGTTGTCGCGGCAGGGCCAGGTCCCGCTTGGCTGCCAGCAGATCCTGCACCAGCCGGTAGGCCGGGGCGAAGAGCACCGACCTGCCCGACTCCACCAGCCGGTGGCCCAAGGCGCACAGGGCGTGTGTTTTCCCGGTGCCGGGAAGACCGAAGGCCAGGACGTTGACGCCGCGGTCGACGAAGCTGCCGTCGGCCAGTTCCCCCAGTTGCTGTCTGAGAGACAGAGGCACCCGGTCGTGCTCGAAGGTTTCCCAGGTCTTGCCCGCCGGCAGCTTGGACGCGGTGCGCAGCCTGCTGATGCGCCGCTGCCTGCGGTCCTCGGCCTCCTGCTCCAGTACTTCCAGGAGAGTCTCCAGGGCGTCGCCGTGGCCGGCTGCAGTGAAGCGGGACACCGACTGCGCACCCATGGTGGGCAGCCGGAACTGGTGGCACAGCTCCCCGATCCGCTCCTGTATGGCCACTGTGTCCGTCATCAGGGTGTCAGTAGTCAGGGTGTCCAGCATCAGGCCACCTCCGCCAGCAGGGAGTCGTAGACCCTCAGGTCCGGCGTCCCGGGCAGGCTGAGTGCCGGCGCCTGCAGCGGCGCGGGACTGGCCAGCTCCCTGACTGCGGCGTAGTCGAAGGGTCCGCCCGCCTCCAAGAGCAGGGCCAGGGCGCTGTCCATCGTGGTCTCCATGGTCGTCGCCGCCAGGTGCAGGATGCGCCCGTACTCCACGTCGGCCCGTACTCCACGTCGGCCCGCTCCCCACGCCATTCCCGGAGCGCATCGTAGGCCAGGCGAAAGGTCATGGTGGGAAACATCTGCTCCCGGAACCGGTAGCGGGCGAAGGCCCCGGGCTTGCGCACCAGGGAGCCGATGACGTGGCGGTAGTCAACCCGGGCCTCTTTCTCGCCCCGCACCCGCTCCATTCGATCCACGAAGGTGCCCTTGTAGTACACTTCCAAGTGTTCGGCGTACAGCCGGATCTGCACCTCCTTCCCGATGAGCCGGGAGGGCACGGTGTAGGTCCGTCCGGCTGCTTGGATGGTGCTCCACTTGCGCACCCGGGCCCGGTGGTTGACGTACTCCGGCACCGGGGCTGGGGGCAGGGGACGCAGATGTGGGCGCTCTTCCTCCAGCTTCCCCATCACCAGCCGGTTGCGCCGAGCCACCACCTTGCGGACGAAGCCGGCGTACTCCTCAAGGGAGTTGAAGTCACGGCTGCCCCGCAGCATGAGGGCTTGGTCGATGGCGTCCTTGAGCCGGTAGTGGGCCTGCTCGGCAACGCCGTTCTCATGGGACTCTCCTGCATTTATCAGGGTGGACTCGAGCCCATAGTGGTCCAGAAGCTCGGCGTAGCTGCCGTTCAGGGCCCTGCCGCGGCTGCGCCTCATCTCGTGGGTGGCGGCCGAGGTGTTGTCCGAGCGGATCACCCGAGGCGCACCGCCCAGCTCCCACAGGGCGTTCTGTAGCCCCTGCTTCAGGGCCAGGAAGGTCTCCCCCGTAGCCACCTCGGCATAGCGCCACCCTGAATGGCTCAGCACCAACTGGAACAGCCGGTGGCGATAGGCCCGACCGCCGACGGTCACTCCCAGGGAGTTGCAGTGGGTGAAGTCGATCTGGGCCTCGCGGCCCGGGGGATGCTCCTGGGGGAAGTAGACCTCTTGGTCCGGGCCGTTGAGCGCTCGCCAGTCTTGTAATCGTCGTTGCAGGGTGCGCAGCTGCGAGGCGCTGAACCGGCCGGGATGCCGCTCCTCCAGCCACTCGATAATTGTCGTTGCCCTGAGCCTGCCGGCGGCCTCGCCCCGGAGCAGGGGCAGGATCTCCTTCTCCCAGACTCCGTCGAAGGGATCGGGACGGGTGCGCCACTGGCGCTCAGTCTTGGTCTACGCCGCTGCCGGTGAGCCCATGGCGGAACCCCCTGCAATGCCGGAATTAGCGCTGGTTGGAGTGGCCCCCAGGTGCTAGGGATAGTCTGAACAAGGGTGTTTTGTTATCAGTTTTGCTTGATGGGGCGGCGAAAGGGGTAGGGGAACTGTCTTTCGGGCGTTGCTGGCCAGCACTCAGTCCCCTGAGTTTCGCCCCTGACGGCACTATTTAAGGACTGGGGCGGGCCGGAGGCCGGTTGTGGCCTGCCTCCGGGCGCACTACGCCCTCAGTTGACCCTCCGCCGTCAGCAGGTTGCCCAGCCCGAACAGCAGCGCCAGCCGCTCCGTGTTCTTCGCCAGACCCCGGTAGCGCACCTTGACATACCCGAACAACCGCTTCACCTTCAGGAAGGGATGCTCCACCTTGGCCCTCACCGACGCCTTCGCCTTCTCTGCCAGCGCCTCATCGCTCTCAGGCTCCAGCTGCCGACGACGCCCCGGACGCATCGCCACCAGCCATTCTACCTCCAGCCCCTGGTTCTCCTCCCTCTTGTGAACCCCCTGATATCCGGCGTCGCCCCACACCACCGTCTCACCGCCGTGCAACAGTTTGTGGGTCTCGGTAACATCGTGCGCGTTGGCTGCCGTCGCGCACATGCTGTGCACTATGCCCGTCTCCGAGTCCACCCCGATATGCGCCTTCATCCCGAAATGCCACTGGTTCCCCTTCTTGGTCTGATGCATCTCCGGGTCGCGTTCCCCGGTACGGTTCTTGGTGGAGGACGGTGCCTCTATGATGGTGGCGTCCACGATGGTTCCCTCCCGCAGCTTCAGCCCCTGAAATTCCAGGTGGGCGTTGATCTCTTCCAACAGCCCCTGCCCCAGGCTGTGCTGCTCCAGGAGATGACGGAAATTCAGGATGGTGGTCTCGTCGGGCAGGGGGCCTGAGAGCTTCAGCCCCACGAACCGCCGCACCGGGTCGGACTCGTAGAGCAGGTCCTCCATGCCTGGGTCGCTCAGGTTGTAGAAGAGCTGGACACAGTGGACCCTCAGCATGGCGGACAGCGGGTAGGGATGGCGTCCCCTTCCGGCCTTGGGGTAGAAGGGGCGGATGCGGTTCTCCAGGCTCTGCCAAGGAATTAGGCCGTCCATCCGCTCCAAGAACAGTTCCCGGCGGGTCTTGCGCCTCTTTCCCTGGTATTCCAGGTCAGCAAAGGTGGGCTGGTCCATCTGCCTTTACTCCTCAACGGGCACCTGCTGGTTCATTCCAACTATGCCACATCCCACCCGACTTGTTCAGAGAATCCCTAAAGTCTCGGTAACATTTCTCAATGAGGCAACAGGACCGGCAAGACTAATTGTCGTTGATCAGACGGCTCTCGTTTCGAGATCCTGAAAGAGAGCCAGCCAGCTGGGGTCAACGAAGAAGCATGGATCCGGTACTGCGAGAAGCTGGAACTTCTGGAACAGAGGTTCGACGCACAACGAAAGGACTCGCCGCGGGAATATGACCTTCTCAAGAGACAGACCGTGGCCGAAATGCTCCACATATTCCGGAGACTGAACTGATGGCTGTGAAGATCTGGAACGTGGACGAGTCCGGGGTGATGACCAGCACCATCCGAACTGGCAACTGGTCAGGGATAGCAGGGGAGGAACTCAGGCCACAGGCGGAAGAACTGGATGCTGAGATAGACCGAGTCTTGGACGAGGCCCACAGGCTGCTCACAAATGAACATGGGAGAGGCAAGTCCAACCTCTTCGCAAAGCGGTGGGCCATCGGAAGGGCCATCGCCAATTCACGAATCCTGGATTCAAACAGTCTGGAGGCCGGACAGAGGCCGGACCTATGGCTGGCCATGGCCAGGAAGTGTCGCATTGGAGTCCGGCACACCGGGGACAGGGTAAAGAAATGGAGGGGTCTGACACCGGACCGGGAGATGGAGCCCAAGCGGATTGAAAGCGATATTTTCGGACTTGCGAAATGGCTCCAAGAACAACCACTCGAAGAAGCTGTAATGGCATTTGAATCAGGCCTGCACAACGCCAAGAATATATGGTCGGGGGAAGCACTCCGTAGTATGAAACTGAGGAGTGCGCTGGCAAGCTACTTCACTGGATTTGACCAGAGCCAGAGGGAAATACTCTACACAATCCCCAAGTACACCATGATGGCGAAAGCACTCAGGAAAAGGTGGCCAAGCAGGGGCAGGGGGTCTGCCAAGAGGCCAATACACTACGGGCAAGAGGAACTGCTGGAAGAGTTGAGAAAGGCGATGAATCCGGTGGTGGCAGAACTGTTGGCGGAAGCGCCAAAGGAGCCATAGCGGTCCTAGAAGCCGGGCCGAAAAGCCCTGGATGGGGAGAGAGATTTCGGCAGTAAAGCCGGGGCGAACAGAATCTGGGACCACAGCAGTCCGAGCCGGACAGCGCCGAAAATGGCCGTAGCATGGGCGACCACACCGTGGGAAACAGCCTGGACATCACTGGGGACGGCACTGAGGACGGCGCGGTGGCGCGGAAGCCCACCGCCGACACTGTCCGACAGCTCGATTTTGCCCGCCACCAGGGTCAGGTTGGCCACTGTAGCCGCTAGGTACAGCTGGAATCGCGTCTTGGCGCGTCCGAAGTAGCGGGACTGGCGAATGCCCAACTGGACCAGTCGGGCCAATCTGTGCTCGACCACCACGCGTCGCGCTCGATATTCGTCATACCCGGCGCTCTGTTGCAACGCACGGGCCTGTTGCAGGAGAGCCTCCTGGGGATGGATCAGCACCCGCCGTCCCTTCCTGCCCTTGGCCGAGATGCACTGAGACCGCAGGGGACATGTCATACATTCGGACCCGTCGAACTGGAAGGCCTGCAAGTGGTGTATCCGACCCGCGGCATCCGTACGCCGTCCCGCTGGCACTATGGTGTGGGTGACCTGCCCTGCCGGACAGGTGCAACTGCCCGCCACCAGGTCGATGACAAAGTCATTCTTGGGAAAGCGCTGCCGGTCGGGCCGTCCCGGCACCCGGGCAATCAGGGTGCGGCCCGCGTCGGCGAAGGTCTGCCTGGTAGCTCCGTCTCCATAGGCGGCGTCGCCCATGGCCTCCTGCACCGGCACACCGGTGTTGGCCTCGCTCTGTTCTACCAGTTCCAGCGCCCCCAGGTTGTCCGGAGCGTTGCCCGGCAGTACCTCCACGGCGGTGATCAGCTGGGTGTCGGTGTCAACCACAATCGCCGCCTTGTGTCCGTCGAAGCGTCTCCTGCTGCTCTTGTGCCCGTGGCGCATCTCAGGGTCGTGCACCGACATCATCCGGTCCTTGCTCACCCCGTCCTTGAGGCTCACGCCGTCATCGCCGTCGCCGTCGCCACCCTTGCGCTCAATGTCTTGGAGCAGCAACTGCCCCAGCAGTTCCGCCGCCGCCACTATCTGCTGACGCTCAGCACCGTCCTCGGGCAACTCCCCCTGGGCCAGCCGCGATAATTCCAAGAGCCGGTCCGCGTCTCCCACAATCCCCGCCAGCAGTGCCGTCCGCGCCCGCTTGTCCGACCAGTCGATGGTCGCCTCTCCCTTGATGCTGGAGGCGAGGTACCGCCCGTATCCCCGGGCCTTGGCCCATTTCCCGACGCTGATTCCCTCAACCTGCGCCAGCGCCCGCATCAGTTTGACGATCCCGTCGGCCAGCAGATTGTAGGTGTCCCTCACCGCGCCCCGGCCCAGGATGTTGGTCGTGTCCAGAGCCACCTTCATGCTGCGCCTCTTCAGGTAGCCCGACTCCCGGGCGAGGCGCACGCTGGACTCGAATACCTCCCGCACCCTGTCGTGCAGGATCAGCTGGGCCCGGAACACCTGGAGCGTGCTTTTGGCGAAGGGCCTGTCCTCCACCTCAATCCCCAGAGCCACCTTCCAGCGGATGTCGAAGTCGGCCCGGGCCTTGGCCTCGGCGTCGCTCACCTTGTCGTGGGTCTGCAACAGCAGCGCCGTGGCCAGCAGGCTGGGCGGCACGCTGTCCCGGCCGTTGTCAGCGCAGTAGAACACCGCGAAATCGGAGTCCTGGAACAGCCGGCCCCGCAGGGAAGCCAGCAGACCGTAGAAGGTGTCCTTCCCCACGTGGTCCAGGTACAACCGGTCCGCTTCCCAAAGACCCCTCTGGTCCGAACGCTCTCCCAGCATTCTCAACCCTCGCTACTCTTGTTGACCCCAATTATAAATGCTCGGCGACTCAAACCACTTTCCGGCCAGATTTCTAGTCCCCACCGAGGCGATATAGTATTACGAGGGATTGACTAGCAGCCGTCCTGTAATAGGATCCTTGCTCCTCTACCGCCAAGGCCGAGGAAGGAACATCTTGACCACCACTTTTCAGAGCAGGAAGCATTCGCTCTCGTCATTGAACGCCACAACAACCCCACATCGGAGAACGACATCAGGTACGCCTTCCAGCGTTTCATGGAAACGGCAGGCATTTCTGAGGCATCCAAAATGTCCACCGAGGAACCGCCAGGACTCGGCAAACCCGGCCGAATGGACCTCTACATCCACAACACCTGCATCGAGTTCAAGACCTCGATTCTGCGGTATGGGAAGCCAATTTATCGAGACAACAACTACGTCGGGGTCAAGAAATTCACATGATGAAAGAGATCGACCAGTCTATGAGGGCGTTCCAACACTATTTCAGGGGGCTCGTCGAGTACAACACCAAGCTGGTATTCGATGGACTCGGAATACCATCGTCCGACATCAAGGTCGTCTTGATAGGCATTGCAACTGAGGACTATGCCAGACATGCGATATGCGTGGAGCCTGAAACAAGCCCTTTGCAGGCAAGACACCTAAACCAAGTGCTGACCCGCGCCCAAGAAATGTACGAATCAGATCCTGAATCGCAGGTGCGAATCTCGCACCCACGGGCCCATGTGTCAGTCCAACGCCAGTTGTTTCTATCAGCACGCGGGAGGGCGGTCGCAGAGGCGATAGAGAAATCAAGGGTCTTTGAGAACCTGACTTTCTTCGTAAGCCAGTCATCTCCCATCAACGGATACGAGGTGCATACCTGCATTTGTATCCCCACGGATGTGATGGGAAGCCTGCCCGCGTTCAAAGAGGCCACCATTGATCGGCTCCCGGTGGGCAAGTCAGTACAACACGAAGTCATTGAAGAATGCCTCCGACGTGCAGATAAGGCACTATACCTGCCTGACCCTGGGGACCTCACCGAAACTCGGATTCTAGGTAGACCAGAGGAAATCATCACATCGGCCGTAGAAAGATTCATAGAAGGAACACTGTGGCGAACTGCCAACAAGCCATCCGACCCCTTCAGTGCCCTGAACGAGGTCTCATCGCTCACTTACGAACGAACCGGCGCCAAGGGAAACCTGAAGATCACCAGATATGAAACCCTGAAGAATTGGTTGACAGTGAGGTTCAGCCAGCCCGTACCCCTACGAGAATCACGAACCCTCCGAAAAGTGCTCCAACTCAGCGACGGTACTACGTCGGTACTGGCGGACCCAACACTGGCTTACGGATTGGGTATCGGTAAGACAGCTCCTGACGTGTTAGAAATATCAATGCCGGGGCATGCAGAATGGGATGCCAGTGTCAACGGCGACAAATTCGTCACCGTGAGGTATGGAAAGGCCACCATCCCAAACCAGCCCCTTGAACTTGAGAGACTGATCGACATTGCGGAACGCACTATCGGGGATGCTAACACCAGACGCATTTGGGAAATCGTTGAAGCCGCCCAAGCAAGCGGCAAGGGATGCACCATAGTGGTGTCAAAGGACCCAGAGGCGGAAACCACACGCCTCAGCGGCGAAGGGATGCCCATTGAGCCGGATTACCTGGATGCTCAAGATGTAGTTAGGCTAGGGTCAGTCGACGGGGCCGTCATTATCGGACCTGATGGTCGATGCTACGCCTTTGGGGTCATTCTCGACGGGGCCGCTGACGAAAAAGGAGACCGTGCCCGCGGGTCCCGGTTCAACTCTGCGGTCCGCTACCTGAACGCTGGAAAAGTAAAATCAATGATCGTCGTCATCTCAGACGACGGCACGATAGATCTTCTACCCCAAATGATGCGGAGAGTGTACCGGGGAGAAGTAGCAAGATCGGTGGACGCTTTCTGTGAATACTGCCAGTCTCCGCCCATTGATGGCGAGGAATTTGCAAAACTATACGAGAAAGTAAAGAGCCTAGAGTTCTACTTGAACGATGAGCAATGCAGCAGGGTCAATCACAATCACGAACAAGAAATGGAACGTCGACTCGAGAGCGGTGGAACCAGAATCCTCGGAAGAAGCCTGAAACCAGATCCTCGAATGGACGATTCCTACTTCTGGGACCCTTAGCCTGACGGCCAGCCTTTTGCCCCGGGAAACCCATCATTCATATTTGGGCTAAAAATGAACAAGAGAGAAGAATTCACCGAACACGGGCTGTTCTGGAGACAAGACAACGACCAGAGAAAATTATGGGGAACGCTACGAATCAGCGAAACCAATGAGGCAAGGCTGGAGACCTTTGGATCCCTCTTTAACTTCGAGGAACGCTCACCGATAAACATCATTGGACAAATCAAAGGAGGATTCGGATGGGTCACCCTCATCAACTGCTTTCCTGTCAATACACAGAATCCGTTTCCTACACGAGAGAGAGAAATCGACTGGCCACACCAAACCCTCCACGTGAATCAAGCAGTGGACGGTATCGCCTTCGAAAAGGACGAAGAGATAGCCTTCGAAGAGGCAATACTGGACATATCCACGCTATCGAGATGGGTGGAACCCCGCCTGGTAGAAGCTCACCTAGAAATCTGGCCGGAAAGTGGTTTGAGTCGCCGAGCATTTATAATTGGGGTCAACAAGAGTAGCGAGGGTTGAGAATGCTGGGAGAGCGTTCGGACCAGAGGGGTCTTTGGGAAGCGGACCGGTTGTACCTGGACCACGTGGGGAAGGACACCTTCTACGGTCTGCTGGCTTCCCTGCGGGGCCGGCTGTTCCAGGACTCCGATTTCGCGGTGTTCTACTGCGCTGACAACGGCCGGGACAGCGTGCCGCCCAGCCTGCTGGCCACGGCGCTGCTGTTGCAGACCCACGACAAGGTGAGCGACGCCGAGGCCAAGGCCCGGGCCGACTTCGACATCCGCTGGAAGGTGGCTCTGGGGATTGAGGTGGAGGACAGGCCCTTCGCCAAAAGCACGCTCCAGGTGTTCCGGGCCCAGCTGATCCTGCACGACAGGGTGCGGGAGGTATTCGAGTCCAGCGTGCGCCTCGCCCGGGAGTCGGGCTACCTGAAGAGGCGCAGCATGAAGGTGGCTCTGGACACGACCAACATCCTGGGCCGGGGCGCGGTGAGGGACACCTACAATCTGCTGGCCGACGGGATCGTCAAACTGATGCGGGCGCTGGCGCAGGTTGAGGGAATCAGCGTCGGGAAATGGGCCAAGGCCCGGGGATACGGGCGGTACCTCGCCTCCAGCATCAAGGGAGAGGCGACCATCGACTGGTCGGACAAGCGGGCGCGGACGGCACTGCTGGCGGGGATTGTGGGAGACGCGGACCGGCTCTTGGAATTATCGCGGCTGGCCCAGGGGGAGTTGCCCGAGGACGGTGCTGAGCGTCAGCAGATAGTGGCGGCGGCGGAACTGCTGGGGCAGTTGCTGCTCCAAGACATTGAGCGCAAGGGTGGCGACGGCGACGGCGATGACGGCGTGAGCCTCAAGGACGGGGTGAGCAAGGACCGGATGATGTCGGTGCACGACCCTGAGATGCGCCACGGGCACAAGAGCAGCAGGAGACGCTTCGACGGACACAAGGCGGCGATTGTGGTTGACACCGACACCCAGCTGATCACCGCCGTGGAGGTACTGCCGGGCAACGCTCCGGACAACCTGGGGGCGCTGGAACTGGTAGAACAGAGCGAGGCCAACACCGGTGTGCCGGTGCAGGAGGCCATGGGCGACGCCGCCTATGGAGACGGAGCTACCAGGCAGACCTTCGCCGACGCGGGCCGCACCCTGATTGCCCGGGTGCCGGGACGGCCCGACCGGCAGCGCTTTCCCAAGAATGACTTTGTCATCGACCTGGTGGCGGGCAGTTGCACCTGTCCGGCAGGGCAGGTCACCCACACCATAGTGCCAGCGGGACGGCGTACGGATGCCGCGGGTCGGATACACCACTTGCAGGCCTTCCAGTTCGACGGGTCCGAATGTATGACATGTCCCCTGCGGTCTCAGTGCATCTCGGCCAAGGGCAGGAAGGGACGGCGGGTGCTGATCCATCCCCAGGAGGCTCTCCTGCAACAGGCCCGTGCGTTGCAACAGAGCGCCGGGTATGACGAATATCGAGCGCGACGCGTGGTGGTCGAGCACAGATTGGCCCGACTGGTCCAGTTGGGCATTCGCCAGTCCCGCTACTTCGGACGCGCCAAGACGCGATTCCAGCTGTACCTAGCGGCTACAGTGGCCAACCTGACCCTGGTGGCGGGCAAAATCGAGCTGTCGGACAGTGTCGGCGGTGGGCTTCCGCGCCACCGCGCCGTCCTCAGTGCCGTCCCCAGTGATGTCCAGGCTGTTTCCCACGGTGTGGTCGCCCATGCTACGGCCATTTTCGGCGCTGTCCGGCTCGGACTGCTGTGGTCCCAGATTCTGTTCGCCCCGGCTTTACTGCCGAAATCTCTCTCCCCATCCAGGGCTTTTCGGCCCGGCTTCTAGGCAAGGGAGACATATCACCGTTCAAGACTGACTTATCAGTCAGAGAACGGTAGGACGAAACAGCAATCCTGAACTTCAGAGGGGAAACAATTAAAGCCTCCATTAGGTTCATACCTAAAGGAGGATCCAGCCACCAAGGTGTTATTTCCAGATATTCAGTCGAAGACCACTGCACACTGGTTATAGAAAAGCCAGACGGCACAAAGCTGCCCCTAGAGAGTGTCCTCTCAGTCACGGGATCCATCTTGAATCTCCTGAGCATCTGTTGCAACGAGACACCAGTAGTAAATGACTTCTTTGTGAGATTCGAGAAACAGAAAGGACTTCCAGGAAAGGCATTCGTGAGAATGAGGGGCTACTCTGGAGAACATGAAAAGGGCCACGGATTCCCGAGTCCGAATTTCAATGGTATAGGAGGAGCAGAGGGACTGACCAAGTGGATTGAGACGGCCGAAACATATCGGCCCATAGTAGGACTTCTGACTTCCAATTGGTTCAACAAGGGTGCATACAATGAGGACAAATTTTCCAGGATGTACACAGCAGTGGAGGGTCTGATTACAAGAAGGGCAGGTCGCAACAGGGCCAGAGTGAAATCCAGGGAATTGGCACAATTCATGGAACAGATGGTACCTGGGATTTCCAACATCACGAACACTTCAGTCGAAGACTGGGCAGAGAGAGTCAAGGACATAAGGGATCAGAAGATAAGCCACTCAGATCCAACGAGTACTGTGGTTACCGACGGACGTGACATCATAATGATGACCAACCTCCTGTATGTAGCCGGGGCAGCATTCTTACTCAGGGAAATTGGCCTAGAAGAGCAACACATAGAAGAATACGTCGGAACGTCCAAGCTAACCCTATGGCTCAGCGAACAGCAATAGGCTGAACTCATTCAAGGCAACCGATCCACAGAGGCGCCCATGCCCCTCTCCAACCTCCTGAAATCAGCCGCCGGCACCTGCCCCTTCTGCCACCAGAAGGCCGGCATACTCAGCCGCGAACACCCCGAATGCCGCCGGGCATTCCAGGCCGGCTGGCACGAGATGGTCCAACTCGCCGCCGATGCCGCCGGGTCCCTAGACTTCGACGAAGGCCACCTGCGTCTCACCCTGTCCGCCGTGGCGAAGATCTCTTACGGGAACGATGACACCGTCAACCAAGCACTGGAGGAAGGCTGGAAACAGGGCGTGGCCCATTCCATGGCCGACGGCATAATCACCCAGGACGAGGAAGCCCGCCTCAGGGAGTTCCGGGACCAACTCGCCCTAATACTACAGTCGCAGATTAGATTGGCGCCGTTTGTAATGGCAACGCCGGGCTCTTGCTTGGTGGCGGCGTCTCCACCACGACCAGTACAGGATGAAATCAGGCGGTTGGTTCTCTGTCCATACGAGGTGGGTCAGCAGCCGGCGCACCTCGGGCACTGTCATGGGAATCAGTTCTTCATCCGGACCGTAGCAGCCCCCTTTTCTCCCTGTTCCATGGCCTGATGCTTGATCACGGACAGATACGCGTGGGCCAACATCGACAGCGTGATGTGCCGGTACCAGCCGTCCCACCTCCGCACTTCATACTGGTCCAGCCCCACCTGTCCCTGGGCCTCCTCGAAGCATTCCTCTATGGCCCACCGGGTCCCGGCCACCCTCGCCAGTTCCTCCAGGGTCGTTCCCGCCGAGCCGTAACAGACGTAGTAGGCCAGTTCCTCGGGGTTGGACAGACTGCGCCGCGCCAGCAGCCAATAGCCTTTGCCAAGCTCCCTCAGGGGACGTATATCCACCGTGGCCCAGTCGTAGACCCGTGGTCCCTTGGCTCCGTCCCCGGCGCTGCACCTCACCCACGCGCATTCCTCAACTCCGGACGCCAGACGGTCGGCCTTCACCTGACGCGGTCCCCTGTCCGTCAAAGCCCATAGCTTCTCACTGCGTTTGATGGCCAGCACGTGGGGAACGCCCTGCCGCTCCAGCCACAGCCGCAGGTTGCGGTCATTGCCGTAGACCTCGTACCCGGCCACCCAGCCGAAGGGCACTCCCGACTTCACCGCCCGCTCCAGCATCAGCTGCGCCAGTTGCGGCTTGGTCCGGAATGACACCCCCTCCGGCACACCGGCCTCCCGCCGGCGCTCCAAGTCCTCCGCCCACACCTGGGGCAGGTACAATTCCCGGTCCAGCAGAGTCCTGCCATTGACACTGGCATAGGCTAGAAATCTGGCCGGAAAGTGGTTTGAGTCGCCGAGCATTTATAATTGGGGTCAACAAGAGTAGCGAGGGTTGAGAATGCTGGGAGAGCGTTCGGACCAGAGGGGTCTTTGGGAAGCGGACCGGTTGTACCTGGACCACGTGGGGAAGGACACCTTCTACGGTCTGCTGGCTTCCCTGCGGGGCCGGCTGTTCCAGGACTCCGATTTCGCGGTGTTCTACTGCGCTGACAACGGCCGGGACAGCGTGCCGCCCAGCCTGCTGGCCACGGCGCTGCTGTTGCAGACCCACGACAAGGTGAGCGACGCCGAGGCCAAGGCCCGGGCCGACTTCGACATCCGCTGGAAGGTGGCTCTGGGGATTGAGGTGGAGGACAGGCCCTTCGCCAAAAGCACGCTCCAGGTGTTCCGGGCCCAGCTGATCCTGCACGACAGGGTGCGGGAGGTATTCGAGTCCAGCGTGCGCCTCGCCCGGGAGTCGGGCTACCTGAAGAGGCGCAGCATGAAGGTGGCTCTGGACACGACCAACATCCTGGGCCGGGGCGCGGTGAGGGACACCTACAATCTGCTGGCCGACGGGATCGTCAAACTGATGCGGGCGCTGGCGCAGGTTGAGGGAATCAGCGTCGGGAAATGGGCCAAGGCCCGGGGATACGGGCGGTACCTCGCCTCCAGCATCAAGGGAGAGGCGACCATCGACTGGTCGGACAAGCGGGCGCGGACGGCACTGCTGGCGGGGATTGTGGGAGACGCGGACCGGCTCTTGGAATTATCGCGGCTGGCCCAGGGGGAGTTGCCCGAGGACGGTGCTGAGCGTCAGCAGATAGTGGCGGCGGCGGAACTGCTGGGGCAGTTGCTGCTCCAGGACATTGAGCGCAAGGGTGGCGACGGCGACGGCGACGGCGACGGCGATGACGGCGTGAGCCTCAAGGACGGGGTGAGCAAGGACCGGATGATGTCGGTGCACGACCCTGAGATGCGCCACGGGCACAAGAGCAGCAGGAGACGCTTCGACGGACACAAGGCGGCGATTGTGGTTGACACCGACACCCAGCTGATCACCGCCGTGGAGGTACTGCCGGGCAACGCTCCGGACAACCTGGGGGCGCTGGAACTGGTAGAACAGAGCGAGGCCAACACCGGTGTGCCGGTGCAGGAGGCCATGGGCGACGCCGCCTATGGAGACGGAGCTACCAGGCAGACCTTCGCCGACGCGGGCCGCACCCTGATTGCCCGGGTGCCGGGACGGCCCGACCGGCAGCGCTTTCCCAAGAATGACTTTGTCATCGACCTGGTGGCGGGCAGTTGCACCTGTCCGGCAGGGCAGGTCACCCACACCATAGTGCCAGCGGGACGGCGTACGGATGCCGCGGGTCGGATACACCACTTGCAGGCCTTCCAGTTCGACGGGTCCGAATGTATGACATGTCCCCTGCGGTCTCAGTGCATCTCGGCCAAGGGCAGGAAGGGACGGCGGGTGCTGATCCATCCCCAGGAGGCTCTCCTGCAACAGGCCCGTGCGTTGCAACAGAGCGCCGGGTATGACGAATATCGAGCGCGACGCGTGGTGGTCGAGCACAGATTGGCCCGACTGGTCCAGTTGGGCATTCGCCAGTCCCGCTACTTCGGACGCGCCAAGACGCGATTCCAGCTGTACCTAGCGGCTACAGTGGCCAACCTGACCCTGGTGGCGGGCAAAATCGAGCTGTCGGACAGTGTCGGCGGTGGGCTTCCGCGCCACCGCGCCGTCCTCAGTGCCGTCCCCAGTGATGTCCAGGCTGTTTCCCACGGTGTGGTCGCCCATGCTACGGCCATTTTCGGCGCTGTCCGGCTCGGACTGCTGTGGTCCCAGATTCTGTTCGCCCCGGCTTTACTGCCGAAATCTCTCTCCCCATCCAGGGCTTTTCGGCCCGGCTTCTAGGAACACGCCGACCTGACAGTTCTCGATCCGCCCTGCCGTACCGCTGTACTGACGCTGCACCCCAACCGACTTGTCCCCTTTCTTGAGGAATCCGGTCTCGTCCACCGCCAGAACTGCCGCAGCGTCGGCCAGATGCTCGATCACGTAGCTCTTCAAGTCATCGCGAACCAGGTCCGCGTCCCACCCGTAGTTGTACAACAGGCGCTGCACCCCATCGGGAGTGGCGTCGCCTGCCCGCTCCGCCAATTGCCACCCGTTCTTGCGCTCCACCGGGCTGAGCAACCCCTTCAGGTAGTCCAGCGCCCGCCGCCGTGGCTCCGGACGCCGGAACCGTCCCGCGATGCACTCATGCACCTTTTCGATGCCCTCGGCCCACCGGGTGACCTCAGCCACCTCATCCTGATGCCCTGCCACAACCTCACATCACCACCCGTTGTTTGCCCCAATTCTATTCGTTTCCCATCTGCGACTGTAGTACTAGGCAGCGACACCGCCGACCCGGACGCAATGAGACATCTGGGCAAAGCCTCCCGAGATAGGCTGATGCTGGACGCCAGGCTTGCCGCCATCGCCGTATTCGACGGCGGCGCCCACCTCGACAGCCTCACCGAGACCCTCCGGCAGTCAAACCTGAGCCAGGACGAACAGACCATGCTCCTAGTCCGAGCATGGGAAGCGACAGTCGAGGGAGCGCTGGAGGATGGGCTGTTCACACTGGACGAGGAGAACACCCTCAACCGGTACATAAACCACTTCAACCTGAGCCAGTCCCAGACCGACGCCAACGGCGTCCACACCAGCCTCATCAAGGCCGCAGTCATCCGCGACATCACAGAGGGGATCGTCCCCCAGCGTCAGAACATCACCGGACGGGTCCCATTCAACCTGATGAAGTCGGAGACCCTGGTGTGGGTGATGGACGGAGTTGAATACCACGAGACCGTCACCCGCCGGGAACGCCGGGGAAGTTCCCACGGACTGAGCATCCGGGTGGCAAGGGGCCTTTATTACCGGCCCAGCACATTCAGGAGCAGGGCAGTCGAGTGGGATGAGACCATCCACCAGGACACCGGCCTACTCGGTTTCACCACCAAGCACCTGTACTTCTCCGGCAGCAAGAAGAAGTTCAGGGTGAGGTACGACAGGATCGTGGATTTCGAGCCGTTCAGCGACGGTTTCGAAATCATGAAAGACGCCCAGACCGCGAAGCCGCAAGCGTTCAAGACGGGAGACGGGTGGTTCGCGTTTAACCTAGCAACGAACCTCGCACAAATGTAACCCGAAACAAACAGTGCCTGGGGCCGGGGCGGAGACGCTGGCCCCAGGCGACCCGATAAGTGAACAAAAGAGGGCGAGCCATCAAAGGCTCGCCCTTTTCTATGTAATCCATAGGGGGCCAAATCCAACCCGTCGCTGACACACAGGGGGATGATGAGGGACGATGACCAATGACACCAGCGAACCCGAGGAGCATGAACTACCCAAAGACGGAACAGAACCCAGCCTATCGCGACGGCAGATCCTGGCACTCCCGATACTGGCCGCCGCTCCCAACCTGACCCAAGGCGCCAAGGACGCCTGCATCGGAGAGGCGACCCTGCGGAGATGGCGCCGGGACAAACACTTCCGGGCAGAGATGGACCGCCTGACCAACGAGATAGCCGAGACGACCAAGCAGGCAATGAAAGACATAGTCCAGAAAGGCTTCAGGACCGTAGGCGAACTCATGGAAGATCCCGACCCCATGGTCAGGTTCCGGGCAGCCCAAGCCGCAATCATATATGGCATCCAAGTGTGCAACGCAGAGGAACTCCGCAAGAAGGAAGAGAAGATCAAAGAGGCACGCCAAGACCGGACAGACGAAGGAAAAGACCGAGGAACTCAGACCGGATAAACTGAGAAGCGAGGGGGAAAACGAGGAGCCAACGGCAGGAAGCCGATGGAATAAAAAACAAATCCGCTCAAAAATAGGGAATTAAAAAACAATTTTTGAGCAAAGCCGCCTGGCAGGAAATTTCAAAATCCGCTCATTTCCGTTTAATTCCGCTCATCAGGGTTGATTGGCTGTGTCTGCGTGAATTCTGCGTAGTGAATTTCCCGGCGGGCGGTGCGCCCAAATGATTGTTTTTCCAGTCATTTCGTGACATTTCCGGACAATTCGCATTTGATAGACACAGGTCGGAAGGGCAATCGCGTTTTATTTCTGGGCACACAATTTGGGCCGCAATGGCGGATGATGATGGAGTTACGGTGGCTCCTCCGGTTCTGGGTCCGGGCATAGACGGGGGTTTGGATTCCCGTCTGCGCGGGAATGACGGGTTATAAGGCCTCCGGGGTTTATGACGCGATTGCCCTGCCCGAATCGGGAAGGATCCGGTTCGAGACAGCCGGATGCGCGATAATGGAACATTTGGTCTTTCCAACACCCATGGTAAGAGATCAATCCGAGGATTGGCAAGG
The DNA here is from genome assembly GCA_965261355.1 of Dehalococcoidia bacterium. Taxonomy (GTDB): domain Bacteria; phylum Chloroflexota; class Dehalococcoidia; order Lucifugimonadales; family UBA3495; genus VXOI01. The sequence goes on from CBDHDK010000002.1 coordinate 640,722, forward strand.
GGCAAGTGTCAGCAGGGGCCTGAAATTCGGGCGGTCAGGTGAATAGAAGGGCCTTGACGCCTGAGAGTTTCATTCTCACCCTGACCATCCCTCTCAAGAGAGAGGAGGTGGGAGACCCTGTGCTAGAATCGGCGGGTTATGACGCCGAACCTGGACTGTCCAGATTCCTTCCCCTATGGGCTAGACTCCATCGCCACGCCCGCCTTCGTGTACGACGAGCGGGCCATTCACCGGCTGCTGGACCATACCGCGCCCCTGCGAAACGACGACCGTTGCCGGGTGCTGTTTGCAATCAAGTCCTTCTCCTTCGCGCCCGCGCTGCGGGTGATGGCGCCGCGGCTGGACGGTTTTGCGGTGAGCTCGCTGTACGAGGCGCGGCTGGCCCGGGTGGTGGTCGACCATTGTGGCAGCGACGGGTCGTCGGTGCACATCACCACGCCGGGGTTCCGGGCCGGCGAGATGGAGGAGATCGGGTTGTTGTGCGACCACGTGGCCTTCAACTCGCTGGGACAGTGGGAAAGGTTCTCCAAGCAGTTGAGTGGAACAGCCAACCGCGGGCTGCGGGTGAATCCGCAGCTCTCCTTTGCAGACGACTGTCGCTACGACCCGTGCCGTCCGCAGTCCAAGCTGGGCGTGCCGCTGGACGACCTAGCCGCCGTGCTGCGGGACGAGCCGGCCCGTCTGGACGGTGTGCGCGGGCTGCTGGTTCACTCCAACTGCGACTCGCCGGACTTCGCCGAGCTGCGGGCCACGGTGGAGCGGCTGCGGGAGCGCATCCCGGAGCTGCTGGGACGGGTGAAGTGGGTCAACCTGGGAGGGGGCTACCTGTTCGAAGAGGACGGCGAGCCCTGCGGCGACCTGGACGAACTGTGCCGCGCCGTGGATTCGCTGCGTTCGGAGTACGGGGTGGAGGTGTTCATCGAGCCCGGCTCAGGGCTGATACGGGCCGCCGGGTACTTCGTGGCATCGGTGCTGGACCTGTTCCGGAGCGGCGGAGCAACGGTCGCGGTGCTAGACGCCACGGTGAACCACATGCCGGAGGTGTTCGAGTACGGCTTCCAGCCCGACGTGGTGGGCGCGGAGGCAAGCGGCGCGGCGAACAGCTCAGGACCAGCGGTGGAGGTCGACGCGGCGCACGAGTACCTGCTGGCTGGCTGCACGTGCCTGGCCGGAGACCTGTTCGGCTACTATCGCTTCCCGGAGCCACTGAGCGTGGGCGACCGGGTGGTGTTCAGCAACGCCGGTTCGTACTCGCTGGTCAAGGCCCACACTTTCAACGGGGTGGCCCTGCCTTCGGTGTATGCCCTGACGACTGACGGCGAGCTTGTGCCGCAGGGCAGCCCGTCGTACGAGGAGTACGCGGCCCGCTGGGGCCTGGGGTAGGCCGACGCACGGAGGCCCTTGGAAACACATCCCAGGGCAATCGCGTTTTATTTCTTGGCACACAAATTGGCCCGGAATGGCGAGGGAGATGGGAATGACAGTGCTTCCTTGGTATCTGGGTGCGAGGGTAGACGGGGGTTTGGATTCCCGCCTGCGCGGGAATGACGTGTCCCAAGGCCTCCGGCGTTTAAAACGCGGTTGCCCTGAAGTACATCCGGAGCGCGATGACGCCGCGTTTACCCTGTGAGAAAATCAAGGGTAGAATGAGTTCAGCATCAGCCGCCAGGACCGAGAGGTCAAAAATGACCACCAAGCCCACAAGACGACCGTCAGTGAAACCGCTCCCGGACGCGCCGCAGCGGGAACCCGAGGACATGAGTAGCTATAGCCACCTGTTCAAGACCGGCAATGCGCACCACCTTCTGCAGCACTTCGGCAACCGGGAGACCACCATAGTAGAAGCGGAAAGGCGACTGTGGCCGTCACCGGACTCTCCCGTGTCCGGTCGGCTGATACCGGACCTGCTCATTGCCTTCGACGCGGACCCCGAGGAGTACCAGCGAAACAATGGCTACATCATCTCCCAGCAGAGCAAGCCGCCCGACTTCGTGCTGGAGATAGCTTCCCCCAGCACCGGGGAGAGAGACGTGAACTCGAAGAGGCCGGGGTACGCCGCCCTGGGCGTCCGCGAATACTGGCGATTCGACGAGACCGGCCAGCATCACGGAACCCGCCTGGCGGGGGACCAGCTTGTGGACGGCCACTACCAGCCCATTGCCATCGATGAAATTGAGGAGGGAGTCCTGCAGGGATACAGCGTGGCCCTTGACCTGCTCATCAGGTGGGAGCACGGCCAGCTCCGGTGGCACGACCCGGCAACAGGCAGGCACATCCCGACCTTTGACGACGAGAGAAGGCGCGCTCTGGCGGCAGAAGAGCGAGTCCGGGAACTGGAAGCCGAGCTAGACAGGCAAGCGCGCCAGGACTGAAGTCGAGACGGTAGGCCCGGAGGCTCCAGTGGCGCCGATACTGCAGTTACACGACACCGTGTCCACCCGGCAGTGCTCGCTGCGGATGGAGCCGGGGGACGTCGGTCTGCCCTTGGGCGAGTTGCTGGGCCGTTACGTGAAACAGGCGCCGGTCGAGCGGCTGCTTAGGGAGTCGCGCATCACAGGCTCCTCCGCCGAGGCGCTGTACTCGCTGGGGGATTTCGTGTATGCCAGCGACGATGGCGGGCGGTTGCGGCAGATGTTCGCGGGCATCGCCTTCACAGACGCAGGACAGGCCATCGGAGTGGACGACGCGCTGACCGTGCGCCTAGCGCAGGCGGCGGGTCAGGAAATCGAGGTGCTGGACATGGGCATCGACCGCATCGCCTGCGAGTACGATCGCAACTGGCGCGGCTTCCACGCCCGACGCTGGCAGCGCGCTCCGATGCGCTACACCGCCTTCGTCCGCGAGACGCTGGCCGCCGATCACGGCGAGGCCGGGGCTGATGACGTGCTGGAGCTGCACTCGACGGAACAGAAGCTGAAGTTCGTGAAGTCCCTGGCTCGGCGGGTCTGGGACAGCCAGTTCGAGAACTACTCGCGGTTCACCGGGCGAAGGCTGGTGTACAAGTCTGGTGACGAGACCATCGACAATGTTCTCGACGGCGGCGGGGCCATCTGCTCGGAGAAGGTGCAGGCGCTGAAGTTCCTGACGGACCACTACGGCCTCGAGTCCGAGTACGTGCTGGCCGGGCAGGACGCCAGCGGGCCCTTTCCGGCGGAGAAGCTGCGGGAGCTGCTGTCCACCTTCGACTTCCGGTTGTCGAAGCGGTACATGCGCTACTGGCAGCACACGGCGCTGCTGTACCGCCTGAATGGCCTGCGGGTGCTGGTGGACGCCACCAACGGCAACGTGCCCTTCCTGTTCCTGCGGGACGAGGAGGCGGAGCGGCTGCTGCGCCGGGAGAGCAAGGCGGCCCTGCCGGTGAGGATGGTGGAGTCGGAGGAGCAGTTCTACTACCACCAGACGCCGCAGGACATACCGGAGAACCTGTTCTTTGCGCTGGAAGGCTGGATACCGTTCTCGGACCTGATGCAGGTGTTCGACAACGAGCTGGGGCTGTTCCTGTCGTCGGACTTTTACGTCGCGCCAATATCGTATCGGAGCGAGCGGGAGTACGAGCGGGACAGCGCCGAGTTCGTCGAGGTGTGCCACCGGGGTGGACTGCAACACGTCGTCAGCGAGGAGTGGACGCTGGACACGCCCCTCGGACGCGGGTTCGCCGAGGCGGAGCCCGAGGCCAGCCGCCGCATCCTGCAGACCCGCGAGCACCTGCTGGCCCGCCTCGACGAGTGCGACGGCGAGGGACACGAGGCCGGGCTGGTGGTTATCAGGCTGCGGGGCCGGGACTCCTGACGCGGGGGCAGAACCCGGTCACAGGGTGCTGCCGAACACCACCAGGGCAACCCCGGCAACGGTGACGGCGATGCCCAGCACCAGCCAACGGTTGACGTTCTCCTGCCGCGACAGGAAGAGGGATGCCAGCAGCAGGGTGAACAGGGGGTTGGCCGAGACGATGGGCGCAACCACCACGACGGGGGCCTGCTGCAGGGCGAAGTAGGTGCAGTTGACGCCGGTGGCGGCGGCCAGCCCCGAAAGGGCGGCGTAGACCATGAACCCGGGCGTCTGCCGCACTCCCTTCAGGCTGGAGGCTGCCTGTTTCGCCGCCACCGGGGCCACCAGAATCACGCCGAAGAAAAGGCTGATGGTTGCCACGACCAGGGGCGAGGTGTAGTCGATGGTGAGTTGCCGGACCACCACGCTGGTCGTGCCGTAACTGCATGCGGCCCCGAAGGCCAGGAGGTATCCGATAACCGCCGCGCGTCGCCCCGCGCTCTGTCGGCCGGCGGTCTCCATGATGTTCTTGCCCAGCGCGGTCGCCAGCCCGACCACGACGATGAAGGTGCCGAACAGCACGACCCAGTGAGGCCGCTCCCCGGTGATGGTGATGGCCAGGACGGATGCGAACACCGCCGATGTGCCCACGATGGCCCCGGAACGGGCCGCGCCGATGCGCCCGACGGCAAGGTAGGAGAGATTGCGTCCGCCGAGGAAGTTGAATGTGCCCAGCATCAGGCACCAGGCCAGCACTATCAGCGGCAGCGTGATGAAATCGCGGGAGACGAATATCACGGCCAGGATTCCCGACGCGAAGAAGCTGAAGCACAGGGAGAAGAAGGTCACCGGCATGGGGCCGACCCGCGCCATCCCGAACCGGGCGAAGATGGTGGCGCTGCCGAACCCCATGATGGCGAGGAAGGAGAGCCCGATGGCGGTCATAGCTGCCCTCCCATCACCACGGCGACGACGCCGGCCACCGCGACGACGGTGCCGATGGTAAGCCGCAGGGTAATCTGTTCGAGCCTCGAGATGAAGATGTGGGACAGCAGGAGCGTCCACAGCGGGAAGGTGGCCAGGATGGGCGCGACTATCACCACGTCGGCCCGTTGCACTGCGAATAGCTGGGCGATGATCGACGCCGTGGTGCACAGACCGGAGAGCCAGACGAAGGACATGGATCTACGGTCGAAGGCCCGGACGGCGGGGCTACGGAACGCGATGGCGGCAACGGCGGGCACCACGACAATCATGGCCGCCAACATGCCCAGCGTCGTTATGACCAGAGGCGAGTCGTAGACGCTCACAGCCTGCTTGGCCAGAACGGTGCTCGCGCCCGTGGCTGCTCCGGCTGTGAGGCCGGCAAGGCAGCCGACGAGATAGCGGCGGTCAGTTCGCCAGCCCTGGGTGAGGGAGTCTCCGCTGGCCAGCAGCAGACCCAGCATCACGGCCACCGTTCCGACGGCCACGAGACCCGTCAGGGACTCGCCGGTGAAGGCTATGGCGAAAAGGGCGGCAAAGGGTACCTGGGTCGAAATGAACAGTGCGACGCGGGATGCCCCTATGGTGCTGAGGCCGATGTAGGCCGTGGTGCGGCCAACGGCGAATTGCACCAGCCCGAAGAACACGATCCAAGGCAGCGCAGCTTGGGACACCCCGGAGAGGTCGGAGGGATACAGCGCGGCGGCAGCGATGGCGACGCTGACGAAGCCCACGACGAGGGCGATGCCGATGACCGCAACGGGGTGAACACCTGTCATCCCGGCCCGGCCCGATACGGCGCCGCTGCCCAGGCCGATGGCCGACAGCAGGGACAGGGCTACGGCGATCATAGGCAGGCCCCGCTCAGCGAGGTGTTCATCTCCGGCGTGAGCCAACCGGCCCAGAGGAAGGCCAAGGACACCGTCATATCCTGCCTCCAAGCGTCACGGCCACCACCCCGGCGACTGCCAAGAGGGGACCAACGGTGAGCCGAGGGGTGATGCGCTCCAGTCGCGTTATGAAAACGTGAGACTGCAGCAACGTCCACAACGGGAAGGTCGCCAGTATCGGAGCGACCGCCACCACGTGAGTCCGCTGTATGGCGAAGAACTGGGACAGCCGCGCGATCGCGGTGCTCAGGCCGGAGACGGCGACGAGCCCCGGGGATTTCCGGTTGCAGGCACTGACAGCAGGGTTGCGGATGGCAAGAGATCCCACGGCGGGCACGATCAGGGCCATCGCAACCAGCATACCCAGTACCGTGACGGCGAGCGGAGAGTCGTAAACGCCCAGCGCCTGCTTGCCGATAACGCTGCCCGCGCCGACACTCAGTCCCGCGCCCAGCGCGAGGAGGCACCCCGCGAGGTAACGGCGGTCGGTGCGACAGCCCTGCGTGAGGGAGTCGCCGCTGGCCAGCAGCAGTGCGGCCACCACGCCCACCGTGCCCACGGCGATCATGGCGGCGGGATGCACCGGGGGCATCGCGCTGCGGGCGGATACGGCGCCACTGCCGAGGCAGATGGCCGTTAGCAGGGGAAAGGAGATGGCTATCATCGCTGGGCCGCCGCGAGTGAGGAGAATATGCCGTCCCAATGTCGGAGCGAGGGGTCGGAGGTGATTCCCGTGGCCACAGCGGGCCTCCGAGGGACACGGCTGTCACGCCCGTCACCGCGAGGACTGCGCCGATGACCGGGCGCAGGGCTATCGCTTCGAGGCAGGCGATGAAAGGGTGGGAAAGCGGCAGCGTCCACAGCGGTAATGCGGCCAGCCGGGGAGCCACGATCACGACATCGGCTCGCCGCACGGCGAAGAACTGGGAGGTGATGGTCGGCACGGTGCTCAGGCTGCGCTGGCCGATGAAACCCATGGACTTGCGGTCGAACGCCCTGACGGCGGTGTCGCGGGCCGCGGCGCCCAAGGGAAGCAGGCGGATGATCAGGGCCACCAGCATGCTGAGGGAGGTTATCACGAGGAGGGGAGTCGTAGATGCCAATGGACTGCTTGGCCAGAACGGCGCCCGCGCCCATGGAGGCTCCTGACACCAGACCCACCAGGTAGCCGAACAGGTAACGACGATCGGTGCGCCAGCCTTGGGTCGGCGAGTCGCCGGTGGCCGGCACCAGCGCGATGACCACGGCGATGGCGCCGACGACCACCAGAGGGCGCAGGGTCTCTCCGGTTAAGGCGATGGCAAAGAAGGCGGGGAAGGGCTCCTGGGCTGCGATGAAAAGGGAGGTACAGGACGCCCCGACGATATTGACGGCAACCATCCCAAGAGAGCGACCGCCGATGAAATGCACAACTCCTAGGGCCGCAATCCACGGCAGGACGGCCACGGGCCCGTACCCGATGTTTCCGGAGGCGAACACCAGGGCCACAATCACCGTTACGGCGACCGCCAGCGCCATGGAGACGCCGACGACGGCCACAAGGTGCGCCCCCCGCATCGCCCCGCGGGCTGATACCGCGACACCGCCGAGCCCGATGGCTCCCAACAGGGCGATGGGGAAGGCCAGCATCGGGGCTGGTCAGGCCCGCGGTTCCTCTCCCCCGGGGAGAGGACTCGAGTGAGGGAGTCCCCTCCCGGTGTTGTCCACAATGGACTGGAAGATCAGCGCGCCGTCCGCGCTGCCCAAGAGTTCCTCGCAGCTGCGCTCGGGGTGCGGCATCATTCCCAGCACGTTGCCCGCCTCGTTGATGATGCCGGCGATGTTGTTGGCCGAGCCATTGGGGTTGGCCGCGTCGGTGGCCTCACCGGCGGCGTCGCAGTAGCGGAACAACACGCGGCCGTCCCGCTCCAACATGTCCAGCGTCTCGGAGTCGGCGTAGTAGTTGCCCTCGCCGTGAGAGATGGGGACCAACAGCCCCTGGCCGGGGTCGCAGGCGGAGGTGAAGCGGGTGCCGATGCGCTCGACGCGCAGGGTGGTCCACTGGCAGCGGTACTCGAGTTGCCGGTTGGCCCGCAGTGCGCCGGGGAGCAGCCCCGATTCGCACAGTATCTGGAAGCCGTTGCAGATGCCGATGACCGTGCCGCCGGCTTCGGCGAATTCGTACAGGGCATCCATCACCGGCGAGAAGCGGGCCATGGCCCCGGGGCGGAGGTAGTCACCGTAGGAGAAGCCGCCGGGCAGTATTACGCAGTCAAAGCCGTCGAGGGAGGCGTCCTTGTGCCAGACGTAGTCCGCATCCTGGCCGAGAACTCCGCTGACCGCGTGATGGCAGTCGACTTCGCTCCAGGTGCCGGGGAACCGAAGAATACCGAATCGCATCGCGTTCAACAATACGCGCCATTCCAGCAGCCCTGAAATGACGCGATTCCCTTTGAAGTAGTCGTGTCTGCGGGGAGGCTACCCCAGCGAGTCGAGGGTTTCGCCGACGAGGCGGTTGACCTCTGCGCCGTCGGCCTTGCCCCGGACCTGGGGCATCAGGCGGCCCATGACCTTGCCGCGGTCGCGGGGTCCGGCTGCGGCGACGGCCTCGACGGTCTCGCGGATGAGGGCGACGATTTCGTCCTCGCTGAGCTGAGGCGGCAGGTACTCTTCCAGCACGGCCAGGTCGGCGGCTTCCTTGTCGGCCAACTCCGTTCGACCACCGTCGCGGAAGGCCTTGACGCTCTCGCGGCGGTCGTTGATCTGCTTGGAGACCACCTCGACCATGGCCTGGTCATCCAGCGTCTCGCGCCGGTCCTTCTCCACGGCCTGGACCGCGAACTTGAGGAAGCGCAGGGCATCCACCCGCGCCTGCTCGCGGCGGCGCATCGATGCCTGAATGTCCTCTTCCAGCTTGTCTCTCAGCGTTGTCATGATAGGTCCCGCATCACGCCGGTTGGGGCGTTCGCAAATCTCGTCTCCATTCTAACCCCTACGGTGCCTGCGCGCGAATACCAGGGCGCCAGCCGCCAGGGCAATCGCGGCTTATTTCACAGGACACAAATTGGGCCGCTATGGAGGTTGGGGGTGAGGGTGCTTCCTTGAGTTCCGGGTTCTGGGTGCGAGGGTAGACGGGGGTTTGGATTCCCGCCGGCGCGGGAAAGACGGATTGTGAGGACTCCGGCGTCCAAGAGGTGAGGGTGTCAGTGCATGCTTGGGTTCTGGGTGCGAGGGTTTGGGATTCCCGCCTGCGCGGGAAAGACGGGGTATAGGGCCTCGGGTGTCCCGGCGTGACTCTCGGGCGGCATCTACGGAAAAAGAGGCGGGCGGTGTCAGATGACCTCCTCGTTGGGGATGGCGGCCCTGGTGGCGGCGCGGTCGCTGGTGGTCAGGGCAATCAGCGCGAATCCTTCCTGCCTGACCAGTATGTGAAGGTTCTGGATATTGACCCCGGCCTGCCTGAGCCGGTCGGCCAAACCAGCGAGGGCCCCCGGTTCGTCCTTCAGGCGTACCACCACGGCGTCATCGCTCACGGCCTTGTAGCCGGCCTGGTTCAGCAGGGACAGAGCATGGTCGGTATCGTCGACGGTCATTATGACGACTCCCCGGTCGCCGGCGTTCTGGGTATTTATGGATTCCACGTTGATGCCGGCCTGGGCCAGCACACCGGTGATGCCGGCGAGAACCCCCACCTCGTTCTTTCCCATGATGATGATTCGCTCTGTAGTATTCATCGCTTGTTTCTCCGACGCGGCATAACCGGTATGCGTTTATCCGGCGCAGTCTTCGACCAGCTCGTCGATCATCTCGCGGGTGACGTGGGGCATGGTGACGATGCGGACGTCGCGGCCCTCGGGGGCGATCTGCCACTTGGCGAACACTTCGGGCGGCGGCTTGGGAAAGACCACGGTGGCCGAGTTCCGGTGGCGCCACGCGGGGATCCCGACCTTGTTGAACCGGTCCACGGCGTACTGCGCCGTGTCCATCATGCCCGCCACAATCTCGCGGAAGCCCTCCTCGCCGAGGGTTGCCAGCGCGTACCAGAGCATCAGCGGGGCGAAGCCGTTGCGGGAGCCGGAGAGGGTCGTGTCGTGCACGCCGACGTACTCAACGGCGCGGCCCACCCGCTCGACGTGGGTCCGGTGGGTCAGCACCACGCCGCAGGGCAGGGGGGCGCCGATGAGCTTGTGGCCGCTGATGGAGATGCTGTCGATGCCGGCATCGAAGCCGAAGGGCTGCGGCTCGGCCACGAAGGGCAGAATCAGTCCGCTGAGGGCGGCGTCGGCGTGGATGTAGGCGTTGGTGACTGCCTGGTCCCGCAGGATCGCCCTTATCTTCTCGAGGTCGTCCACTGCGCCACGAACGGTGGTGCCGATGTTGGCCATTATCACGGCAGGCAGGTCGCGGTGGACGCGAATCATGTCGGCTAGGTCCTGGTAGTCGACCTCCCCGTTATCCTGGCTCTTGACCATGATGTAGCGGGCGTTCAGCACCCGCACGTTCTTGAGGACGCTGTAGTGGGTGTCCTCGGAGAAGTAGAACATGGCGTTGGGGAACAGCTCGCGGGCAAGATAGAGGCCGTACATGTTGCCCTCGGTGCCGCCGGAAGTCACGTAGCCCCAGGCCTGATCGGGGTCGATGCGGGTGAAGTCGGCGAAGCGGGCGATAACCTCCCGCTCGATCTCGTGGGTGTTGACCCGGTAGCCGCTGTCGTGGAACGGGTCTCCGACGTTGTTCAGCGAGAACTGCAGAAAGGGCAGCAGGGGAGAGTAGTCGAATTTCTGGTTACCGGGAAACCCGACCTGCCAGTCAGACCCTGACCGCATCTGCTGAAGCATGCTGTCGAGCTTCCCCTGGATTTCCGAAGGCAGGCGTGCGTGCGCGGAAGTGTGGGAGGTCATTTGCGGTCTCCGCTCCTTCGGTCGGATGCTGTTGCGTGAACGAAGTGTGAATGCCAGATAGTACAGTAAAGCACACCCGCCCACGCCGCAATCGCCCGCTGTCATACGGGGATCCGGGGGTGGTGCGAGCGGGAAGGGGGCTATGCCGTTTCGCCGGTGAAGGTCGCCGTATCCGTCGGATTCGACAGGGCAATCGAGTTTTATTTCTGGGCACACAAATTGAGCCGGAATAGAGGTGGCGGTGAAATTGCCAGTGCTTGCTCGGGTTCTGGGGACTGGGTTCTGGGTGCGACGGTAGACGGGGGTTTGGATTCCCGCCTGTGCGGGAATGACGGTTCACAAGGCCTCCAGCGTTTAAAACGCGATTGCCCTGTCGGATTCGATATTCACCTTTATTGCAGGCGGGTTCTTTGTTATAATAGATATTCGTGTTGCCGGGCCCCGAAAGGGGACGGCTTCGTTTTGCGCGAGAGCCAATTAATCTGTGTTGATTAAGGCGGTCAAGGAATGCCGGCATACGCCGTTATCGGGGGCCAGTGGGGGGACGAAGGCAAGGGCAAGGTCATCGACTACCTCGCCGGGGAGGTGGACAGCGTCGTCCGGTATGCCGGCGGCAACAACGCAGGGCACACCGTGGTCAATGACCAGGGGGAGTTCCATCTCCACCTGGTGCCCTCCGGCATCTGCTGGCCCGACGTTGACGGCATCATCGGCAACGGCGTGGTGGTCGATCCGGACGTGCTGCTGGACGAGATGGAGATGCTGCAGGGACGCGGCATCGACACCGGCAAGCTGCACGTCAGTGATCGCGCCCACGTGATCATGCCCTACCACGTGATGCTGGACGCCCTGGAGGAGCAAGCCCGAGGGTCTGGCGCCATCGGCACCACCGGACGCGGCATAGGCCCGGCCTACGTGGACAAGACCGGCCGCGACGGCATCCGCATAGGCGACCTGCTGGACTGGGACTCGCTGGGCCCGAAGCTGAAGCGGGTGCTGCAGCGTAAGAACGACCTGATAACGAAGATATACGAAGGCGAGCCGCTGTCGCTGGACGACCTGAAGGCCAAGTGCCGCGAGTGGGCCGAGAGGCTCCGTCCATTCGCCCATCCCACCGAGCAGATCATGCAGGACCGCTTGGCCGAAGGCAAGCGGGTGCTGCTGGAGGGAGCGCAGGGAACGCTGCTGGACCTAGACCACGGGTCGTATCCGTACGTCACATCTTCGTCACCGTCCATAGGCGGCGCCTGCACCGGGCTGGGCCTCAACCCGCAGGCCATCAAGGGAGTGCTGGGAGTCTTCAAGGCCTACTCCACCCGCGTCGGCGGCGGCCCCATGCCCTCGGAGATGGACGAGCCCACGGCGGAGAAGATACGGGAGATCGCCCAGGAATACGGCACCACCACCGGCAGGGCGCGCCGCATCGGCTGGTTCGACGGTGTGGCAGCCAAGTACAGCCAGCTGGTCAACGGCTTCACCGGGCTGGTGCTGACGCGGCTGGACATTCTGGACGGCTTCGATTCGGTGAAAATCTGCGTGGGCTACCGGGCGGACGGGGAGGACGTTTCCCGCTTCCCGGCGAACACCTCGCTGTTGGCCCGCTGCGAGCCGGTCTACGAGGAAATGCCGGGCTGGGACCAGCCCACGGCCAGCGCCACTAAGCTGTGCCAGCTGCCCGCCAACGCGGTGGCCTACATCCGCCGCATCGAGGAGTTGGTGGGCTGCCAGGCGCAGATAGTTTCCACCGGCCCCAGCCGGTCCGAGACCATACAGCTGAGCCCGGTGTTCGACTAGCAGTCACGGGCGTCACTGTCGCTAATGAAAAGAGGGGGCGAATGCCCCCTCTTTCGTTTCCCGGTGTCCCTGCTGCGCCTAGACTGGGATATCGATGGTGTACTGGGACATCACGTTTTCGATCTCGGCGGCGGCTTTCTCGGAGGGAGGGATCAGGGGCAGGCGCGGGTTGCCCACGTTGAAGCCCGCCCTGTTCAGCCCGTACTTGACCGGGATGGGATTGGACTCGACGAACAGCACCTTGAACATCGGGAGCATGCGGCGGTGCTCGGCGGCGGCGCCCTCGACGTCGCCCTCCAGCAGCAGGCCCATCATCTGCTTGATCTGGCTGCCGATGAGGTGGGAGGCCACGCTGACCACGCCGTAGCCGCCGGTGGCCATGATGTAGAAGGTCTCGTTGTCGTTGCCGCTCCAGACCAGGAAACCCGGCTTGGCCCCGTCGATGATTCGGGTGATCTGGTCCATATCGCTGCCAGCTTCCTTGATGCCCACGATGTTCTCGATCTCGCTGAGCCGGATGGTGGTCTCGTGGGTCATGTTCAGGCTGGTGCGACTGGTGACGTTGTAGACGATGGCGGGCAGGCTGGTGCTCCCGGCGATGGCCTTGAAGTGCTGGTACAGGCCTTCCTGCGGGGGCTTGTTGTAGTAGGGCACCACCAGCAACACGCCGTCGACGCCGGTCTTCTCGGCCTCGCGGGTGAGCTCGATGCTCTCGGCGGTGCTGTAGTTGCCGGTGCCGGCGATGACCGCGCCCCGCTCGCCGACGGACTCCTTGACCTCGGCGTACAGGCGCAGCTTTTCGTCGGTAGTCAGGGTGGGGGACTCGCCGGTAGTGCCTGAAACGATGACGCCGTCGCTGCCGGAGTCAAGAAGGGCGTTGGCAAGTCGCTTGGCCTGTTCGTAGTCCACCTTCCCTTCGGAGTCCATCGGTGTGACCATCGCCGTAATGAGCCTGCCTATCTCAGCCATTATTGCCCTCCTGCAATTCTGCTTACTGGATTTGGACGCTCTTCTTTTCTGCGCCCCATTATACGCACGGAAAATGTACCCGCAACCCTCGGCGATCGACGGGTGACGCGGTGTTTGCCGGGACAGAACGCTGTGGAGCCGCCGGCGGCCAGCGGAATCAGGCCCGGGCGCCGGCGGCCTGCGGCTTCAGGCGGCCCCGCGCCACCAGCTCCTCGGCGATCTGAAGGCTGTTGAGGGCAGCGCCCTTGCGCAGGTTGTCGGAGACGATCCACATAGCGAGGCCGTTGGGGTTGGAGATGTCCTGCCGGATGCGGCCAACGAACACGTCGTCCTCGCCGGAAACGTCCCACGGCATGGGGTATGAGTTGCTGGCCGGATCGTCGAGCACGGTCAGACCCGGCATGGACGCCAGGGCCTCGCGGGCTTCGCCCACGGACACAGGCCGCTCGAACTCGAGGTGCACTGCCGCGCTGTGGGAGACGTACACCGGAACGCGTACGCAGGTGGCCGAAATCTGCAGGTCAGGGTCGTGGAGAATCTTCTGCGATTCCTGCCGCATCTTCTGCTCTTCGTAGGTGTAGCCGGTGTCCATGAAGCGGTCGATCTGCGGGATCAGATTGTAGGCAATCTGACCCGGTTCGCTGGCGGTAGCGCCGTGGTCGGCGTGGACGAGCCGCGCCGACTGCTCGCGCAGGTTGGCCACCAGGGATGCCCCGGCGCCGGAAACCGACTGGTAGGTGTCGGCGATGATGCGGCGGATGGGGCTGAGATTGCGCAGGGGGTGGACGGCCATCACCAGCGGCGTGGTGGAGCAGTTGGGTATGGAGATGATGCCCTGGTGCCACTCCACGTCCCCACCATTGACCTCGGGCACCACCAGCGGGACGTTGGCTTCCATGCGGAAGGCCGAGCCATCGTCGATGACCACGGCCCCGGCGGCCACGGCGTGGTGGGCCAGGTCGCGGCTGACCGCGGAGCTGGCCGAGATGAAGGCGACGTCCACGCCCTCGAAGGAGTCCGGCGTGGCTTCCTCGACCACCAGCTCATTGCCGCCGACCGTGATGCGCTTGCCGGCCGAGCGCTTCGACGCCATCAGTCGCAAACGCGGCATCCGGTTCTTGTCCGGCGCCTCTTGGCTGGCGGGGGCGTAGCGCTGCTCGACGATGCGCAGGAACTCCGCGCCCACGGCTCCGGTAGCGCCAACAACGGCAATGGTCAAGTCTTCCACGGGAACACCTTCTCCTTTCATCTACTCAGTGTCGAAAACCGTAATAACACTATAACAGACGCGACTTTGACCGCGCTCCCGCAGGTCTCTTCCCGCAGGCCTCCTCCGGCAGGTGTCCGGGGAGAGCACGAAGTCGAGTGGTCTTCCGGCTCATGCCCTACAGGCCGAGCACTTTTTCCAAGCCGACGACGAGGCCGGGTTTCGCGGCGGCCTCGCGGATGCAGCGGACGACGCCGGGCATGTAGCAGTCGCGGCCCAAGGTGTCGTGGCGCAGGGTGACGGTCTGGCCGGCGGCGCCGAAGACCACTTCGTGGTGGGCGCTCCTGCCGGGCAGCCGGACGCTGTGCACGGTGACGCCGTTGACGTTGCCGCCGCGGGTCTCTGGGAGGTTCTCCTTCTCGGTTACGTTGCGGTGGAACTGCTTCTGTTCGGCAAGGCTGTTGGCCAGTGCCAGGGAGAAGCCGGACGGGGCGTCAATCTTCATTTCGTGGTGGGACTCGACGATGTCGACGTAGTCGAAGAAAGGGGCGGCCTGCTCGGCCAGCTTTTTCAGCACGATTGCGCCCAGGGCGAAGTTGGGAGCGACGATGATGCCCACGCCGTTGTCGTTGGCGAGCGCGTCGAGTTGGGCGTGGTGGTCCGCGTTCAGGCCGCTGGACCCCAGCACCAGGTTGACCCTTCGGGTGGCGGCGGTGTGGGCGGCCTCCATGCAGACGGTGGCGTTGGTGAAGTCCACCATGGCGTCGGGACGAGTGTCGTCCAGCAGTTGAGCCAGGTCGGTGGATAGGGGTACGTCGCCCGATGGCGTGGGCAGCACGCCACCGCGGTCGGAGCGGCAGACCGCTCCCACCAGTTCCAGGTCGTTCTCCCGGCAGACAGCGGCGACGGTCTCGACGCCCATCTTGCCGGTTGCGCCATGAATTACGACTCGAATCGCAGCCATCTCAGCCTCCTGGTGGAAAATGATTGAACAGGACAATTAAAAGGGAAGAGCGCAGAGGGAATTAAGCTCCGCGCTCCGAATGTTCTCGACTGGGGAGCCTCTAGGGGCGCGGAGTCGGGCCGCGTCCGCCGCCGTCGAAGCGCCGGTCCTGGCCCGCACCGGGGCCGCGTGCGCCACCCATGGGCGGGCGTCCGCCGCCTCCGTTGCGGTTTCCGCCGCTGCGTCCGCCGCCGGGGCCACCGCGACCGCCTCCGTTGAAGCCGCCGGGACGTCCGCCGCCGCCGGGGCCGCCGCGTCCGCCCCGGTCAAAGGCCGGACGGGGTGAGTCGGTGCGAGGTGCGGGCGGGCTGTCATCGCCGAAGAGGGCGCGGCGGGACAGGTTGACCCGGCCCTGGGAGTCGATCTCGTGAATCATCACGGTGATTTCCTGGCCTTCGGTCAGGTCCTCCTCGAGGTCGCCGAGGTCGCCGTTGCGAATCAGGCCGTCGCGGCCCGGCACCAGCTCGACGAAGGCGCCGAAGTTGGTCAGGCGCACCACCTTGCCGGTGAAGATATCGCCGATGGCAAGTTCGCGGGTCAGGCTGTCCACCTTGGCGTGCGCCATCTCCAGCTTGGTCTGGTCGACGCCGCCGATGGTGACCGTGCCGTCGTCCTGAACGTCTATGTTGGTGCCGGTCTCTTCCTGGATGGCCCGGATCACCCGTCCGCCGGGGCCAATGAGTGCGCCAATCTTGTCGGGGTTGATCTTCAGGCGGATCATCTTGGGGGCGTGGGGGCTCATCTGCTGCTTGGATGCAGTGATCACCTCGGCCATCTTGCCCATGATGTGCAGCCGGCCGACGCGGGCCTGTTCCAGAGCCTCGGCCAGGATTTCCTGGGTCAAGCCGGTCCACTTGATGTCCATCTGCAGGGCGTTGACGCCGTTTTCGGTTCCGGCGACTTTGAAGTCCATGTCGCCCAGGAAGTCTTCGATACCCTGGATGTCGCTGAGGATGGCATATTGACCATCGTCGTTGGTCACCAGTCCCATGGCGATGCCGGCCACCGGCGCCTTCACCGGGATTCCGGCGTCCATCAGGGCCAGGGATGTGCCGCAGACACTGCCCATCGACGTGCTGCCGTTGGAAGACAGGACTTCCGACACCACGCGGATGGCGTAGGGGAACTCGTCCTCGGAGGGCAGGGCGGGCATGATGGCCCGCTCGGCCAGCGCGCCGTGGCCGACCTCGCGGCGGCCCGGCGAACCCACGCGGCGGGCCTCGCCGGTGGAGAAGGACGGGAAGTTGTAGTGGTGCATGAACCGCTTGGAGTTGACCGGTCCCACGGTGTCGAGGGTCTGTTTCATCGACAGGGAACCCACGGTAACTGTCGACAGCACCTGGGTCATCCCGCGGGTGAACAGGCCGGAGCCGTGGGTGCGGGGCAGGATTCCCACCTCGCAGGATATGGGCCGGATCTCATCCAGGGCCCGCCCGTCGGAGCGGATGTGCTGCTCCAGAATGCGGCGCCGGATCTCGTCCCTCATCACGCTCTTGAAGCCTTCCGACACGACCTTGCCCGGGTATTCCTCGGCCAGTTTCTCCGACACCTCGTCGCGGAGGGCGTTCTCACTGGCCTCCAGCGCAACCTTGTCAGGGTTCTCCTGCAGCGCGTCGGCGAGACGGGTGCCGACGACACCGCGGATGCTGTCATTGAGCTTCGCGGTGGCTTCCTTGTCGGTCGTCACCTCGAGCTTGGGCTGACCGACCTGCGCGACCAGCTCCTCTATGAGCCCGATAATCTCGGAGTTTGCCTCCTGGGCGCGGCGGATGGCCTCGAGGATGACATCCTCGGACACCTCGTCGGAGCCGGCTTCCACCATGATGATGGCGTCGCGGGTGCCGCCGATGACCATGCTCAGGGTGCTGTCATCGCTTTCCTGGTAGGTGGGGTTGATGACGTACTCCCCGTCGCGGTAGGCGATGCGGCACGCGCCGATGGGACCCTCAAAGGGTATCTGGGAGATGGCCAGCGCCGCCGACGCGCCGATCATGGCCATTATTTCCGGCGGGTTCTCCTGGTCGGCGGACAGCACCGTCAGCGTTACCTGCAAGTCGTTGTGCAGGCCCTTGGGGAACAGGGGCCGAAGGCACCGGTCGGTGAGACGGGAAGCCAGGATGCCCTCCTGCCCGGGGCGGCCTTCGCGCCGGAAGAAGCTGCCGGGGATGCGACCGGCGGCGTAGAGCCTTTCTTCGTAGTCCACGGTCAGGGGGAGGAAGTCGATGTCCTCGGCCCGCGGCCGGTCGGACATCACGGCGGTGGCGAGCACGATGGACTCGCCGTAGCGGACGGTTACCGCGCCGTGGGCCTGGAAGGCCAGGCGTCCGGTTTCGAGAACCAGGGTCTCGCCGCCGATATCACGGTGAACTACGGTGGGGGTAGCAATCTGGGTTGACATAACTAATAAGACCTCACGCAATGGTGAGTTAGTCGGGAAGACAGCAGGGACAACACGGAAAGGCGGGTGGCTAGACGAAAAACAACCCCGAGAGCGTCGGGGTTGCTGGGGTGCGAAACTACCGGCGCAGGCCGAGTCTTGTGATGAGTGTCTGGTAGCGGTTGACGTCCTCGTTGCTCAGATAATTCAGCAACCGGCGGCGCTTTGAAACCATGCCTAGCAGACCGCGTCGGGAATGAACGTCCTTGCGGTGTATGCGAAGATGGTCGGTTAGCCGCTTGATATTCTCGGTGAGGACTGCTACCTGGATCTCGGCGGAACCGGTGTCCCGGTCGTTGATGCGGTAGTCGCGGATGATGTTGGTCTTGGTTTCACCGTCTAGCATTTGGCGCGTCTTCGCTTCTCTCGCTTCTTCTTTATCTAACTTCGCATGGATTCTATCACGAGGGCCGTCTATTGGCAACGCTGCGATGCCCTGACAGGGCCATTACCGCTGGTCGCGGTAGTTGGGGGCGTCGATGGGCACCCAGTCCACCACTTCCCAGTCAACCAGTCGCGAGGCGAGTCGCGGCTTGGCGACCTCCAGCTCCTCCAGCGTCGACGCGGTGGTGATGACCGTGGGAAGGCGCGCCTCGTGGCGGTGGACCACAATCTGGTAGAGCTTCTCCTCCGCCCAGGGTGTGCTGTTCTCCGAGCCCAGGTCGTCGAGAATCAGCAACGGCACGTTCAGCACCTGCTCGAACAGTTCGTCGAAGCCAACCGCGCTGTCCGGGCTGTAGGTCGTCCTCAGGTGGTCCAGTAGCGTCGGCACGAAGGCGAAGAACACCTGCCGGCCCTGCTGCAGACTCTCCGCCGCGATGGCCACTGCGAGGTGCGTCTTGCCCGAGCCGCGGCCTCCCGCGAATGCCAGCCAGCCCCCGGGGCCGTCGGCGAAGGTGCGGGCGGCGCGCACGGCGTGGGCCAGGGTGTCGCGGTCCTGGGTGGTGGCCTTGGCGCTGCCCGCAGGGTTGAAGTTCGCGAATCGCATTCGCTCCAGCATCTCGGAACGGATTTCCCCGATGCCCAAGGCCAGGCGACTGTTGAAGTGGCCCAGTTGGAGCACGGTGGAGCGCCCGTCTGCGGAGTCCAGGCGGGTTCGCAGCGATTCGTTGAGGCGCAGCAGCGGGCCGCGCACGGTCACCACGGTGGGCAGGCCGTTGTTGTGGCGGTGGTAGATGATCTGGAACAGCTTCTCCTGGGCCCACGGGGTGGAGCTGTGGGCGCCAAGGTCGTCGAGGACCAGCATCGGCACGTTGCGCACCTGCTCGAACAGCTCGTCGTAGGTTGTGGGGCTGTCGGGAGCGTAGGCTGCCCGCAGGTGGTCCAGCAGATCGGCCACCATTATGAAGAAGGTGGTCTGCTGACGCTCGATGCAGCGGTTTGCAATGGCGGCGGCGAGGTGGGTCTTGCCACTGCCGGAGGGACCGGTCAGCACCAGCCAGCCGTCCGGAGTTTCCGCGTAGGATGCGGCCCGGGCTAAGGCCTCGGCGAACATGCGCCTCGCGCCCTGGTCGGCCGTCGGTCCCTCTTCCCTGGTCGAAGCGAAGGTGGCCCGGGACAGGGCGCCCAGGTTACTGTAGCGTCTCAGGGACTCGCGACGGGACGGAGACTCCTCATTGTTGCGGCAGGACGGGCACGGGCTCGCCTGGCCGAACTCGGGGTGTCCGACGGGCATCCGCCGGGTGACCCAGCCGGAGTCGTTGCAGGTGGAGCAGCGGTCAACGGCCGGAGGTTCGGGCAGGTGAGTTCCGCCGCCTCCGTTGGTAGTCCTGGCTATACTTCTGGCGCTGATTCTGCGGAGAATGTCGCCCAGGCTTTCCATCGTCATTGCTTCCCCCCTTCCATCCGCTCTTGCCCTCCGAGCCCCAGCGGGCTAGGATGGCGGCTATGTATTGCCAGCTGCGCTTGTTTTCCAGCGCTGCGATCTCAAAGGCTTCCTGGATCCAGCTCGGCGGGTAGCGGTCCTCGGCCTCCTTGAGCCGCTCCACGACGATGGGAGACAGCGTCCCGACGGTATCTTCGTACAGCGCGTAGATGTTGGGACGCTCCCTCGGCTTCGCCGGCGGCTCGTCGGCGACCCTGGCGGCGGTGCTTTCTGGTGCCGCACCGGACTGTTTCATGCGTGCGACGGTGCGCCTTCCGGCGTCGTTGTTGAGCACGAAATACACCTGTCTTGGCCCGGCCTCGTGGGCCAGGAGAACGCCGCGGCGCACTGCCAGGCGAAGCCCGCGGCGAATCTCGTCCGCCGGTTTGCTTCCCGGTTCGCCGTCGCCGGCCTCGCCCGAGGGGGCCAGTGCCCGCAACAGGGTGGTGTCGGCCAGAAACTCGTCCAGCGCCACGGCCCGCGGGTTCTCCCGCTTGTGATGCAGCAGCCAGATGCCGCGCAGCACCACCTTCAGCTCGGCGATTTCCTGGATGTCCTCCAGAAGGGCGCCGAGCAACGGGTCAGGCGTGGGCGTGTAGTTCGTGTCGCGAGGAAATCCGGCGAATGCCATGTCTCACTCGGCTCGTCCTTCCCGGTCGACGGGAACGACGCGGGATTGGCTAGTACTCGGGCACGCGGGGCAGTGCTTCGAAGCGCACCAGGTTGTTGTGGAACCTGAGGTGTACGTTGCCGGTGGGACCGTTGCGGTGCTTGGCGACGATGATCTCGGCGATGCCTTCGGGGTAGGGTTGACCTGGGCGCTGCTGCTCCCATTCTTCCTCGGTGATGTAAACGTCCTCGCGGTGGATGAACATCACCACGTCGGCGTCCTGCTCAATGCTGCCGCTGTCGCGAAGGTCGGAGAGCAGGGGGCGATGGCTGGGCCGGTTCTCCACCAGGCGGCTGAGCTGGGAGCAGGCGACCAATCCGATGTTGAGGTCGCGGGCCATCGCTTTCAGCGAGCGGGAAATCTCGCTGATTTCCTGGACGCGGTTGGCGCTGTAGCCACGCCCCTGGCCCTGCACCAGCTGCAGGTAGTCCACCACCAGCAGGTCGAGGCCACTCTCCAGGGAGAGCCTTCGCGCCTTGCTGCGCATCTCCACCATCGACTGGTAGGGCGTGTCGTCGATGTAAACCGGCAGATCGGAAAGCTGGCCGATAGCGTCGATGATGCGCTGCTGCTCGGGAAACGTAGTCAAGTTCAGTCGCAGCCGGTGAGAATCCACCTCGGCCTCCGCCGACAGGATACGCAGAGCCAATTGCTCCCGGCTCATCTCCAGGCTGAATATACCGGAGGTGGAACCGTTGCGGGCGGCGTTCAGGCAGATGTTCAGCGCCAGGGTGCTCTTGCCCAGCGACGGGCGCGCGCCCAGGATCAGCAAGTCGGAGCGTTGTATGCCGCCAAGCAATACATCCAGGTCATCGAAGCCGGACATCACCGGGCCACTGTTCTCGAGCAGGGGCTCGGCCCCGCCCGCTTGCTCTTGCAGGTACTGGTCGTAGATCTGCCGCAGCGGTATGAAGCCCCGCGTTGGGCCCGCTCCCCGGACGGCGAACAGCGCGTCCTCCGCCTGTCGCAGTGTTCCCTCGACGTCGTCGGTGTCGTTGTAGCCAAGGACCGAGATCTGCGCGGCGGCGTCGATCAGCTTCCGCATAATAGCCGTGCGGGAAACTATCTCGGCGTAGTCTTCGGAGTGTACCGACGTGGGGGTGATGGACACCAGGTGCGACAGGTACGCCATGCCGCCAACGGCGTCCAGCTTCTCGGTGCGGGCCAGCTCACCGGCCAGGGTGAGCTGGTCGATGGCCTCATCCCTCTGGAACATGGCCAGCGCGGCCGCGAAGCAGAGCTGGTTGCGCTCACGGTAGAAGTCGCCGGGTTGCAGAATCGGCGCGACGCGCGAGAAGCAGTCGCCGTCAATCAGCAGCGAGCCGATGACCGCTTCCTCGGCCTCCAGGTTGTGAGGCAACAGCCTTTCCGCGTACATCGTCACGGCTTATTCTTCAGCCTCGGCCTTGACGTGAATGGTGGCGGCGATTTCGGTGGAGAGACGCAGGATGATGTCGTACTCGCCCGGCTCTCGGATGGGCTCGGCCACCTCGATCCAGCGGCGCTCGATCTCGCGGCCGGTCACCTCGACCAGGGTCATCGAGATGTGGGTCGCGGTGATGGCCCCGTAGTAGCGACCGGTGGGCGTCACCCGGGCCTGCACCGAGATCTCGGTGTCGTCCAGGGCTTCCTTGATTTCCTCGAGGACCTGGGTCTCCCGCAACCGGACTTCGTCGCCCGCCGACCTGATCTTGTGCAGGCGCTTCAGCACCTCTGGGGTGGCCATAAGAGCGAGTCCCTGGGGCAGGAGGTAATTGCGGGCGTACCCGTCCGGCACCCGGCGGACTTCTCCGGCGCGGGCCTTGTTGGGCACGTCCTGTGTGAAAATAACTTCCATGGGTGTCACTTCCTGGATGATGGGGATGAATCGAAGAGGAGTTGAGCCTATTATACGCGGGTGACGGGGGCAGATAAAGCGGCTGCTGACAGTAATGTGGCCTCTGGGCGCCGGGTCGCGTGGGTAAGGATGGTGTCCCTTTGGTACAATTGGCCTGAAGCGGACGGGGCATAGGCCCACCTGTCACAACCTGCGGACACGGAGCCGAAAATGACCACCGACTCGGACCTCCGCACCGGAACCCGGATGTCCCTCGACGAGTTCCTGGCCCTCGGCGAGACCGACGGCAAGTGGGAACTCGACGACGGAGTGCTTTACATCATGGGATCTGGCACGCGCGACCACCAATTCTTGGGGCTCGAAATCTGTCGGCGCATCCTCGACTACATTGATGGTTTCGAGCAACCGCCAGCGCATCTCTACCAGGAAATGACCACCATCCTTTCCCGTGAACTTCAACGCGCTCCGGAACCGGATATAGTTGTTGTCCGCGAAGGGCGTCAAGGGGTTCTGGATGGTATGTGGGTTGAGGGAGCGCCCGACATCGTGGTGGAAATCCTGTCCACGGACCGCAACCGGGACTTGGTGCGAAAGCGGCAGATTTACGCGGAAGCAGGGATATTGGAGTACTGGACCATGGACCCGCGCAACGACACTGTCACCGTACTGGAACTGCACGATGGCGAGTACGTCGAGCGGGACGTGTTGAGCGCCGACGACACGTTGACCACTCCACTGCTGCCTGACCTTTCCATACCGCTCGGCGAAATTTTCCGACACCGAAGGCGTCCCGAGCGGGACGAGTAGGCTCGCCCGTGAGCTTTATCGAGGGAGTTGAAGGGCGCTGTCTTCCCGTTCGAACGGCAATTCTGGAGCACCCCTTCGTTCGCGGCATCGGGCAGGGCGATCTGGACGTGGAGCGTTTCAAGTTCTACGTATCCCAGGATTACGTCTACCTCGTCGACTACGCCCGGGTGCTGGCGCTGGGTGCTGCCCGGGCGCCGGAGCTGGAAGTGATGTCGTGGTTCGCCGGGCTGCTGGACGAGACGCTGAACACCGAGATGGAGCTTCACCGGGGCTACTGCGCCCAGTTCGGCATCGGCCGCGACGAGCTGGAGGCCACGAAGCCCGCGCCGACCACGGTGGCCTACACTAGCTATCTGCTGCGGGTGGCGTCGCAGGGCAGCTTCGGTGAGCTGGCAGCGTCGCTCCTGCCCTGCCAGTGGGGCTACTGGGAAATCGGCGAGCAGCTGGCCCGCCAGGGCGCCCCGGCCCACGCGCCGCTGTATGCCGAGTGGGTGGGCATGTACTCGTCGGACGAGTTCCGCGACCTGGCGCTGCACCTGCGGTCGCTGACCGACTGCCTGGGCAGCGCGGCTTCACCTGCGGATCAGGCGGCGATGGAGGAGGCCTACGTCACCAGCCTGCGCCTCGAATACCAGTTCTGGGACATGGCCTGGCGCCTCGAGCAGTGGCCGGCGTGAAGAGGAGCTCCCAGGCTAAGTCTTCACCGCGCGGAATATCCACACAGGGAACGAAAACAGGAAGTCGCCGTCCGCTTCCGGCTCGTTGACCTGGAACGCTTCCCGCACCTCTGAAGGTCCTTCCAGGAACTCCCGGCGCAGGGCGGCAACCTCGTCTTCCGGCACCCTGGTCCGCATCACCCAGTCGTTGAACCACAGGTACACCCGTTCGTCCTCGCTTCCCACCACCTCGAAGCCCCGGTCGGCCAGCATCCGCCGGATGACCGATATCTTCCGGTCCTCCACGTGGCTGAAGTCGCGCCGCAGCTCGATGTCGTTCTGCCACGGAGCGACGGAGTCGTCCTCCGGGGCGACGGTGTCGGCAATCACCAGCGAGCCGCCGGGGCGCAGCACGCGCCTGGCCTCGTCCAGCGACGCCTCGAAGTCGCGGAAGTGATGGGCGGCCTTGCGGGAAGTGATGAGGTCGAGGCTGCCGTCGGCAAAGGGCAGCGACTCGGCGGCGTTCTGCACAACCCCGACGTTGGGCAGCCCTCGTTCGCCGCTGATGCGCCGTGCCTGCTCCAGCATGGGTCGCGTGATGTCGCTTGCCATCACGTTGTCCGACACCTCGGCCATCGCGAAGGCGGTGAAGCCCGCGCCGGTGCCTATGTCGACAGCCCAGCGGTAGGGAGTCGTGCCATCGATAAAGCCGGGGCCGGTCAGCCGCTGCACCGTATCCAGACTGTCATCACGTATGTGCACCTTGCTCTCGGCGTAGACCCCAGCCGCCGGTCCGAACATCCTCTGGGCAGCGGTGCCGCCGGGTTCCGTAGACGATTGCTGACTTGCCATGTGCGTTCAAGCCTCTCGAAATGATGGGTCTGAAACCAGGGAAAATTCTACACCATCTGCGTCCCCGCGAAAGCTCAGGGCTATCGCGAAGGCTCAGGGCTATAATGACTGCGTCACGGACATATTTCGAAAATCGACCGAACGAAGGGGTGTGATATGGCGCGTCTGCCAGTCCTGAAGCGAGACGAGGTGGCCGAGGAGTTCCAGGAGGCTTTCGACGCGGAAACCGCCGCCAGCGGCGGAGTCGTGGATTCGGGGCCCGGCTCGGTGATGATCTACAGCCCGGAAATGAGGCGGCGGGCCAACCACCTGGTCGGCTATTTCCGCGAGGTAACCGACCTGCCCCATAAGCTCCAGGAGCTGGCCATGCTGCTGACCGCCCGGCACATGGACTGCCAGTACATCTGGTACGCCCATTCCGTGCGTGGACGCCAGCAGGGACTGAGCGACGAACTCGTGGACGCCATTCGCGACCGGAAGCCTCTGCCGGATATGCCGCCCGATGAAGCGGCCCTCGTGGCCTATGCCACGGAGATGTTCGGCAACCACCGCGTCAGCGAAGAGACCTATGAGAGGGCCATCAAGCAGTTCGGCCCCCGGTGGCTCACCGAGCTCATGACCATGATGGGCTACTACACGCTGCTGGCCTACAACGCCAACTCCGGTGAAATAGACCTGCCGGAGGGAGGGCCGGAGCCGGTCCTTCCCGTTTAGCGATGCCCGTCCTGTCCGGACGGACTGTCGGCGGAAACGCAGGAATCAACGGCGCATACCCGAATTTCGCGAAGGGGTGAAGGCGATGCCAGAGAAGCAACGCGGGACCACCAGGCTCAAGGAACTGTTCGAGCGTCCGGAGATTTTCGTGCTGGCCGGCGGCATGAACGCCATGGGCGCGAAGATGGCCGAGGTCATAGGGTACGAGGCGTTCTATATGTCGGGAGGCAACACCTCCGCCCAGGTCATGGGTCTCACCGAGGGCGGGACCAGCATGCGGGATATGGTGGACAACGCCAGGCGCATCGTGAACACCGTGGACATCCCGGTGTTCTGCGACATGGACACCGGCTACGGCGACGCCATCCAGGTCTATGAGACGGTCAAGGAGTACATCCGTGCCGGCATCGCGGGCACCCACCTGGAGGACCAGACCTATCCGCCCAAGACCGGTCCCCGGCGACGCTGCGTGTCCATCGAGGAAATGGTGGGCAAGCTGAAGGCGGCAATGGACGCCAAGATGGAGTTCGACCCGGACTTCGTCATCGTCGCCAGGTGTGACTTCGCCGGTGTGCCGGGGTCCACCTTCGAGGGCGTGATGGAACGCTGCTTGGCCTACAAGGAGCAGGCCAACCCCGACGTGGTCTGCCCGGCCGTGCAGTCCTGGGAGGAGAACCGGGAAGCCATCCGGCGCATACCCGGGCAAGTGCTGCCCCTGTTCACCCATGGCAGCGGCACTCACCCCACCCTGGAAGAGCAGCAGGAAGCCGGGGCCGCCGGGGCCTGGTATCCCTCCCTGACAACGATGTCGGGACTCCAGGCGTCCTGGGACCTGCTCAACGACTTCCAGGAACGGGGCACCGGCGCCATCGACGACTTCCTAGCCGCCGCCGCGCAAAGCAGGTGGGGCGTGGCCAGCAACGGCGGAATCCTGGGGGCGCAGCGCATCCGCGAGATGGAGGACAAGTACCTGCCGTAAGCCGCCCGGTACCCAGACTACGGCCGCCGCCCGCCGTCTACGCCGTCTGCGCCGGAACCGGGAGCCCAGGTATCTTCAGCTGCACCCGCGCCAGGGTCTCGAAGGTGGTGATGAAAAGCGTCTTCCAGTCGTCGCCGCCCCAGGCCATGTTGGTGGTGTGCTCCACCTCGGTCAGAATCGTCCCGAGGTGCTTGCCCGCGGGGTCCATCACCCAGACCCCGCCGGGTCCGGTGCAGTAGACGTTGCCCTCGACATCCACCTTCATGCCGTCGGGAATCCCCGACAGTTCGCCCTGCAGCTCGTGGAATACCCGGCGGTTGGCCAGCATCCCGGTGGCCCGCACGTCGAAGGCGTCTATGCGCCCCTGGCTGCGAAACATCGCGTCGTCCCGCACCATTAGCCCCTGCGAGTCGTTGATGTACAGCACGCTCTCGTCGGGTGAGAACGCCAGGCCGTTGGGCAGGACGAAGTCGCGCACAAGCAGGTTGATCGTGCCGAGGTCGGCAGACACCCGGTAGACCCCGGCGAAGTCGAGGTCGGTGTCCGGAGCCGGGCCGCCCGGGTCGGTGAAGTAGATGCTGCCGTCGGACTTCACCACCACGTCGTTTGGCCGGTTGAGCCGCCTTCCGTGATAGTTGCCGGCGATGGCCGTGATGCTCCCGTCGTGCTCCACCCGAGAGACCCGGCGCGCGCCGCCCTCGCAAATCACCAGTCTGCCCTGTCGGTCCCTGGTCAGGCCGTTGGCGTTGTTGGTGGGTTCCTCGACGAGGGTTACTCCTTCGGCCTCCGACCACTTCCACCTTCGGCTGCCACGCACTTCGCTGAACAGCAGGCTGCTGTCCTCCTTCCACCACAGCGGCCCTTCGGCGACGATGTAGCCTGTGCCCAGCACTTCCACTTCCGCGTCCGCGGAAACTATGCGGTCCAGTTCCGGGGAGAATTGCTCGATGGGCATTTCGCCTCCTTGTTTCCAGCTTCAATTGTGCGGTTATTGCCAGTATTGGTAGGCTTGGAGTAGAGAAGCAGCGGCAAAATCCGCGACCGCCTGGGAGAGCCATGAAGTCCTGCTGCGCGTGACCGTGGGTCGACCGGTCAGGCCAGACCGGACGCGACGCCCCGCAAGATGCATTCCGCTTCCTCAGAGATGTCCCGCACCACGTCCGCAACCGGGCGTATGGCGTTCACATGGCCCGCGCCCTGTCCCATGTACACCGCCGACAACTCCGTGTCAGCGGTGGCGCGGGCCGCCGCGACGTCCGACGCCAGCTCCTCGCGGTTGGCCAGTATCTCCGCGTCCCGTTCGTCCCACTCCCTTACCAGCCGGTTGCGGAACACCCGTCCGGCGATTCCCTCGGGCCAGGGCCGGGCACCCAGCAGGTCGTACACTCGAGTGAAGGTCGTGTCCTGCCCGTCCGACAGCACGATGCGCTCCTTGAACGCATCCGGCACCTCCACCGCCTCAGGGGTGGCCAGCACCGCCGTCCCCAGCGACGCTCCCTCCGCTCCTGCCCCCAGCACTCCAGCCAGCGCCCGCCCGGTGGTGATGCCACCGGCGGCCAGCACCGGCACGTCGGGATAGCGCTCCACCAGCGCCACCAGCAGGGGCAGCAGGTTCATCCCTCCGGTGTGTCCGCCCGCCTCGTTTCCCTGCGCCAACAGCACGTCGGCCCCGGCGTCCACCGACTGCTGCGCCATTTCCAGTGACTGCACCTGGCAGACGGTGACGGCCCCGGCGTCCTTGGCCCTCGGCAGCCATTGGCCGGGGTCGGCGAATGAGAAGATCACCACCGGCACCCGCTCCTCGAGGGCTATCTCGAAGTTGGCAGTGTTGTAGTCGATGAGCTGCGTGATGAACCCGGCGCCAAACGCACGGTCTGTCCGGCCGCGAACG
This sequence comes from Dehalococcoidia bacterium, assembly GCA_965261355.1. GTDB lineage: Bacteria > Chloroflexota > Dehalococcoidia > Lucifugimonadales > UBA3495 > VXOI01. Next base: position 668,924 of record CBDHDK010000002.1, read on the forward strand.
TGGGCGATCTGCTCGCGCATCCACTCGGGGCCGAAGTCGTTGGTGCCGCCGAAGGTGCCCAGCCCTCCCGCCAGCGACACGGCGGCGGCGAGCTGCCCGCCGCTGTGATTGCTCATCGGGGCCGACATCACCGGCAGGTCGAGGTCCAGCATTTTGGTAAAACGGGTCTTGAGCATGGGGACGCCCCTTTCTGCATAGCTTATGGACGAGGTTGCGGGCAATTGTACCGGACTGTGGCCTGCAACGCGCCTGAAGGACGGCAGGAAACAAAGCACCCCTTGATGGAACTCAAGGGGCGCATTGCTCGACGCGGAAGGGATGGGATGGACAAGGGAAGTCAGCTGTTCATGGCTCAACTGGCCGTATTCACCGAAATGGTGTAGGCGCCGGTGTTGCCTTCGCTCTCGTACGGTGTGCCCACTTCGACGTAGTAGGTGCCGGACTCATGGGGCAGCGTGGCAGTTTCCGCAGGACCAGTGGTTGACTCGGCGTAGAGGTTGCCTTGACGGTCCCAGATGTACCAGATGCCGACTCCCGTGGGCTGGCCGCTCACGGATACTTCGTACATTCCTGCGTCGGCAATCTCGTAGCGGAACAGGTCACGGTCGTCCAGCGATTCGATGCCCCGGCGCGGGCGCACCACATCTTCCGACTCTCCGCCCTGGCGCAGTGGTGGGGTGATTTTCCAGTCCCATGGATGCAGACCCGGGTCGTCAGTGGCCACGTCCGAATCGATGGAGGCCGAGAGAGACTCGCCGGGATGCAGGATGACGGTTGGATCGGTCTTGAAATCGTCGGCGTGGTCGTCGGCGCGTACGGATATGGTGTAGCAGCCGTAAGCCGTCCGGCCCTGATGCCCCGCGCCAACCGCGATGTAGTATGTTCCATCATCCTCAGGAGTGAAGAAGGCCCGGGCGAAGTTGAGGGTGAAACCGCCCTGGCCCTGCTCACCGAGTACCTGCGTGCCCTGGTCGTCGGTGATTTCCAGGATGCTGGGGTCCACCAGGTAGCCGGGCACCTGGATGGGATCTCCGCCGACACCGGTCTCGCCGATGGCGGTGAACATCATCGGGTGCTTCAGTTCGATGATGTAGCTCTCACCGGCTGTCGCCTCGAAACTGAACCGGTCTGCTCCGGCGTCGGACTCGGTCAGGCCGCCGCTCAGCTCTCCGTCCAGCCCCACTGCTATCGGCGTGATGTCGTCCACCGCTGTCACCGTCAGCTCCACCGAAGTGGCCCCGGCAGTGGCCGTTACCTGATACCCGTCCGCTGTGTCGCTGTCGGCAGGGCTCACGGTGTAGTCGTCGCCGAAAGACGCCGCGCCGCGGAAGTGGAACGTGATGTTCGTGTCGCCGCTGAAGGTGCTTCCGTCGGCCATGGAGATCGTGACCGTGGACGAAGTGGCCCCGTTCTCCTCGATCTGGTCCATTCCAACGAAAAGGTCGAGGTCGTCATTGTCGACGATGGTGACCACGTATGGGTCGGTGCAGTAGCCTTCACAGATGTCTCCATTGGCGCCTACTGGGACAATCTCGAATGAAAGTGCCAGAGAACGTGAGGGATGAAGCTCAAACTCCTCATCCTCCTCGTGAATGTCATCCTCGAATATCGTTACGAGCGCTTCCTTGCGCCCGACCAGCGATCCGCCCTCTTCCTCGAAGTCCGATGGTTCGAACGACACCAGCTCCGAGATTGGTTTGTAGTCGCCGCCCAGACCACTGACTGCCTCGCGAGCCGCCGAGGAAAACGATATCTGAAAACTGGATACGTAGGGGAGGCCGGGAACTGCCCTTGCGACGAGCAGGGCTGCCACTTCCCCGGCGCTTTCACTGAAGGAATAGGCGGTATGTTCAAGAGAAACTTCAATCGCCGGCCCTCCTGGGAAATCACCCGAACCTGTGCACTGGCCCCGCTGGTATCGTATCCGGCCACGGCTCCCACGGCGGCCACCAGGTTCCCGCTCCGTGTCACGGCCTTCGAGAAATGTTCCTCTAACAAGTGGACCGTCGCCTCGGATTCACCGGCAGTAAATGTTGCGCCGTATGATGTAGTTGAGAGCCAGACCTCTTCCTGGGTCACGTTGAACGTCACTTCCAGGGCGGATGAGGTGTCGCCGGTCCTCGTCAGGGTGAATACTAGGCTTCCCAGGCCTGCGACGTATTCGTCGCGGCTGGCCTCGATTGATATTTCCGGCAGCATCTGACGGCTGGGACGAGCGAACCCGACGTGGTAGTTCCTTGTCGTAGCGCCGTCCTCGGCCTTGACCTCCAGCGAGAAGGCGGTGATGGCGCCCTCCTTGAGGAGGAAGCTTGGAGCTTCCTTGTCTTCGCCCTCGTCCATCACCGTCTTATCGCCGTCCACGGTGTACGAAGCGACCCTTGCCTCGCTCTTGGTTGTCTCCGCCTCCACCTTCACGAGCTCGCCGGTGTCCGTGGCTGAGTAAAGCGTCGTTTCGGGATCGAATGCTGGCGTCAGGTCCACCGCTTCACCATCGACAACCACGCAAGGGAAGCCAGCGTGGCGTCGTGGCTGAGCGGTCCGTCTCTCGGGACGCTGGCCGAAACTCTTGCGGGAACAAGCATTACGACGGCCAGCAGTATCAGGCATGCCGGCGAGATCAAGACCTTCGCGTGTGTTCGTCGCGCAATTGAAGCCAATGTAGAAACTTTCACTATTGCTTATCCCTCCTCGGGCAGCAGGGAATCCGTGAATTGATGGCCGAAAATTCCCTCTGAACGCGCAAACTCGGACTGATTACCGGCAATCATCAACAATCAGAATTACAGATAACTACTATTGAAACTACCGTGTATAATTAGCTACGTGAATTTGTGAATGGGCGGATTTGAAGCAGGTGTGATGAAAACGTGGAAAGAAGTCCCAAGCACTTCTTTACTCAATGAGAAATCCCATCAACCCTCACAGAAAAGAGGGGAAGTCGAAGACACGCTGAACACCCCACATCACCAGCGTTGGGAGGCGAAACCATGGCAACGAAAGTGAAGGGACACATCAGCGCGGGAACGCTGGAGCAGATCAGAGAGCACGGCTGCACCGTGGTGACCGGCGGCGGCCACGCCATCGCCGTCTTCTACCACGACGGCCAGGTCCACGCCGTCGACAACCGCTGCCCCCACATGGGCTTCCCCCTCGACCGCGGCAGCGTCAAGGACGGCATCCTCACCTGTCACTGGCACCACGCCCGCTTCGACCTGTCCAGCGGCGGAACCTTCAACCCCTTCGCCGACGACGTGCGCGGCTTCCCCGTCAGCGTGGTGGACGGCCAGGTGTGGATCGACCCGGAGCCGCTGGTCCGCGACGAAGGCCTGCACTGGCGACGAAGGCTGGAGGACGGCCTCGATCACAACATCCGACTGGTCATTGCCAAATCGGTGCTTGGGCTGCAGGCCTCAGGCGACGGCTACCGCGAGCCCCTGGATATAGGCGCCCGCTTCGGCGCCACCTACTCCGCCAGCGGCTGGGGCGCGGCCATGAGCATCCTCACCTGCACCGCCAACATCCTGCCGCAGCTCCACGAGGACGACCGGCCGCGCGCCCTGTACCAGGGTCTCCGCCACGTTGCCCGCGAGTGCGCCGGCAAGGCCCCGCGCTTCCAGGTCGACCCGCTGCCCACCGGCGAGACCCGTCCCGAGGTGTTCAAGCGCTGGTTCCGCAACTTCATCGACGTCCGCGACGACGAGGGCGCCGAGCGCTGCCTGGTGACTGCCGTCACGCTCGGCATTTCACGCGAAGACATCGCCGAGATGGTCTTTGCGGCTGCCACCGACCACATCTACATCGACGCCGGGCACGTCGTCGACTTCGCCAACAAGGCCTTCGAGCTGCTGGACCACCTCGGCTGGGAGATGGCCGGGCAGGTGCTGCCCAGCCTCGTCCACGGCATGGCCCGCGCCCGTCGCAGCCAGGAGCTCAGCCAGTGGCGTCAGCCCGTTGACCTCGCTGCCATGGTCTGGCAGGCCCGCGCCGAGCTGCCGTCGCTACTGGAACAGGGCCGCAGCAGCCGAGGCGAATGGGGCGACACTGACGCCCTGGCGTCAAGGATTCTGGGCGACTCACCGGACGAGATCATCGACGCCGTCAAGGCCGCCGTCACCGACGGTGCAACCCCCGAGCAGCTTGGCGCGGCGGTGGCCCACGCCTCCTTTCTGCGCATGGCCCACTTCCACCTGTCCAACGAGTTCCGCGACTGGGACACGGTTCACAACACCCTCACAGCCGCCAATGCCCTGCACCAGGCCCTGTTACGGACGCCGAGCCCCGAGCTGCTGCGAGGCGTGTTCGACGTCGCCATCAGCATCTACCTAGACCGCTTCCTGAACATGCCGCCGCAGCGACTGCCCGACACCGCCGCCAGCGACGCCCCTGCCGCCGAGCAGCTCGATGGCCTGCTCGACATGGTGAACGTCCGACAGCAGGTGGAGGAATCGGCCCACGCGGTGTCCGGCTACCTCGCCGCCGGCCGCGACCCCGACGACCTGCTGGCCACCCTGGGACGGATGATGCTGCGGGAGGACGCCGACTTCCACTCCTTCCAGATAGTCGACGCCGCCTTCCGGCAATACGAGTCGCGTCGCGGCACCGAGTCGGGCCGACACGTGCTGGTTGGCCTGTCCCGCTTCCTGGCCGCCCACTCGCCCACGCCGCGCGCCGAGGGCCAGACCTACCAGATAGCTCTCCGCCTGCAGCGCGGCGAGGAAATCTACCAGTAGCCGAGACTCCACAGCCGCAACGGTTCCCTGGGCCACGGCGGCCTAGTGGTTCTCGAATATCTCCTGGAACCGCGCCACCGCCGCCACGGTCGTCTCCCGCTCTGCCTTCGTCGGGTTGCGGGCGTCGCGGGCCCTGGGCAGCCGCCCCAGCTTCAGCATGGCGGCCATCAGCAGCAGCCGCGCCTTGTTCGTGTCCAGGCTGCTGCCCGCGATGGTCAGGTCGTCCCAGCCGCTGGGCACTCGTCCGCCGGGGTCGGCCCGGCCCACCCGCGCCACCGGCATCCCGCTGAACGTCGCCACCTGCAGCGCCGCGTGCTGCGACATGGAGGCCAGCCCGTATGGCGACGACCCTTCCAGCACGAAGCCGTGCAGCCGTGGCGACTGCGGGTCGCTGCTGCCCTGGTCCGCCAGCCCCTTCACGATGCGGGCCATGATGTCGACCTCGTTGTCCGGATTGGCGGTCTCGTCCTCGTCCATGTACGCGCCGTACTTGACGATGTGCACTCGCGGCACGGCCGTCTCCAGCAGCGCCCCGGCGTCGTCCTTCACTGCCACCCGCACCGTCGCGCCGCCGTCGGCGTACTCCGGGAACTCCACCGCGTCGGGCAGCCGCGACAGGTTGACGTCCGAGCCGGCGGTGTGGCGGTAGGCCGGCTTGTACCAGATGGTCACCGGCGGCCCCGCCGTCCCCAGTATCCCGCCGTGGCCTCCCGTGGCCTTGTAGTTGCCCGGACGGTCGTCGGCCTTCTTGAACTCCCGCGCCGCGTAGATCCGCTCGTCCTGCACTCCCACGGCCCCGATGCCATTCCCCTGCCCCGACAGGATCAGGTCCACCGCGTCGACGATGTTGCGGTCGCCGTCGTTGGCCAGCTGCCCGTGGGGACGCTGCGCCGCGCATCCGGCCAGGGCCAGGTCGGTGTCGATTAGCAGGCTCATCCAGTACAGCGTCTCCTCCACCGTCGGACTGCCCTCCAGCCAGATGCCACCGGCATATTCGCCGCCGCGCATCGCCGCCTGCACCGCGTTGGTCGCCCGCGCCAGGTCCCGGTACCTCGGCGATTTTCGCACCGCCAGCGGCCGGTAGGGGAAGTAGTCGACGCCCGACTTCTCGCCCTTCGCGGCGTACCCGCCCGGCGGCAGCACGCGGACGAAGTCGTACTCCGCCTTCCGGTCGAGGATGCTGCCTTCGCCCGACTCGTCCCGCCCCGGGATGGCCCGGTCGATCTCCGCGAACATCCGCGACGCGTCGGGATAGAAGAACTGCCGCCCGCCGTAGCCCAGCGACGGATCGAACAGGTCTGCTTCCTCGAAGAGCTGGCCCTGCCCCGAACCGTTGGCCCGCCGCGCCACATACGGCAGCGGGTACGGCCCGTCCTCCGGACGCAGCTCCACCTCGTAGTAGTCCCGCCCGTCCTGCTGGTACACCCCCGCCGCGTCCGCCTCAAGCGGGTGACCGCTGTACCGTCGTATCCTCACCACCACCGGCTCGTGCAGCTCCTGCGGCACCAGGTGCTCATACCGCCCGGGCAGCGTCCGCTCCCCCGGCAGTCGGCCCTTGTTGCCCGTCACCAGCGTCGGCGAGTTCGCGATGGTCGCCCTCGGCCCCGAGAACACGGCTATCTTCGCTCTGCCCATGGCTCCTCCTTACCGTTTTCCATCGCCCCTTCCGCCATTTCTGCCCCTACGTCCTTCCCAAGGAGGCGGGAACCCAAACCCCTGTCTGCTTCTGTGCCCTCAGTGATGAACCCGTGCCCCCAACCATCGGCTAAAACTAAATACCTCTGTGCTCTCTGTGGTGAACCCGTTCCACTGGTCTATAATCTAACTGCATCCCTGTCAACAAAACAGCTATGAGGGCATTATGCGATTCGGTTCCTTCGTCTTCCCCGTCAGCCACGAACCCGAGAGGGACTCGGCCGTCATCGACAGCACACTGGACGAGATACTGCTGGCCGAAAAGATCGGCATGCACTCCGTGTGGCTCACCGAGCACCATTTCGACGGCGCTGCGGCCCACGCCGACCCGCTGGTGCTGGGCGCAGCCGTCGCTGCCCGCACCGAGCACCTGAAGATCGGCTTTGCCGTGGTGGAACTGGCCTTCCATCATCCCGTGCGTCTGGCCGTGCAGACGTCGCTGCTGGACAACCTGAGCCACGGCCGCCTCATCGTCGGGACCGGTCGCGGATCGGCCTACAACCACTACGAGTACATCGGCTTCGGCATCACTATGGAGGAAGGCATGGCCCGCCTGGAGGAGGCCGAGGATCTGCTGGTCGCCGCCTGGACCGGCGAGGACCTCCAGTACCACGGGCAGCACTGGGACCTGGAGTTTCCGCAGCTTCGCCCCCGGCCCTACCAGCAGCCCCACCCGCCGCTCATCCGAGCCTGCATCAGCGAGGAATCGACCTTGCAGATGGCCGCCATCGGCCGCCCGGTGATGATCGGCATCCAGACCCACGCCACCCTCCGCTCCCGACTGGAAGCCTACCGTGAGACCATGCGTTACAGCGGATTTTCAGACCCGGAGATCGAGAGGACGATGGACCAGTGCTGGGCGTCCCGCGATCTCTTCATTGCCGAAAGCCACGACGAGGCGCGGGAGATTGCCGAAGCAGGATTCCAGCGGGAACGCCACCACTTCCGGCATGCCCGCGAGCTGTACAACCCCGGCGGGCTGCCTCCCCTCGACCCCAACCGCCCGGTTCCCGCTAGCGAGAGCTTCGACCACTCCTTCATCGTCGGCACGCCCTCGCAGGTTGCCGAGCAGGTTGCCGAGATGCGCGACGTCGGCGTCCGCAACCTGATGCTGAAGCTCAACACCGGCGAGATGGACACCCACGCGGTCCAGAAGTCGATGAAGCTCCTCGGCGAGAAGGTGATGCCCCTCTTCGCCGACTGACGAGGGACGTTGCCAAGGAACTACCTGAAATCCGAAGTTAAAGCTCGCGGATGTGCCCTGCGGTGAGGTGTCCCTACCTCTTCACCCCACCCTCACCCTCTCACAAACTCTGTTGCCTACCCTCCGAACCACAGAAAGGACCCGTTGTGGATGAGGACGTTTGCCTATTTCCACGAGAACCGCGCCGACTTCTTGGCCCGCTACCACTAGCGGGACAACGTCGAAACTAACTTCTCAATGGTAGAGTAGAAGTTTGGCGGCTCCATGCGCTCCAAGAATCCGGTAGGACAGGTTAACGAGACGCTGGTAAAAATCCTTGTCCACAACATCGTCGTGCTGGTTCACTCGATGTATGAGTTGGGCATCACACCACAGTTCACGGGCCTGGACGCCAGTGAACCGCAACCGCTTCTGCCGCCGAGAATTGCTTGGCAGTAATCCGCTATGCCCTAGTTCTAGGGTTTACCGAGAATTCCCCCTGTGTGTTTGACGTATTCTCGGTAAATCCATATCATCAGGTTAGGATGGTCTAGCCCGAGATGGCATAGACTGATAAGTTAACTAATGGGACTAGGTTGATAGCTAGATGGGTAAGGACGGCGAGGGAATGGTGGGAACAGAACTGGCTTCGCTTCCACGCGGTAATGACACCCATCGGTTCAGGGTTGGTGACTCTTTGGCTATCTCAAGGCGAATCTGTTGGGTGGTTATGGAACTCCCAAGCGGAATTTGGGGTAGCGGCTAAGTTTGCCTCTGCTGGCATCCTATTCTATACAGGTTCTTTTGCGATTCTGGAAGCGGGGGTAGGGCTACTTAGCGGGGGTAGGGCTACTTATGGTATTGGCACTGAAAGCACTCGAAAGCTACGAAAAACGAAAAGAACAGCGTCAGCAAAATTGGCTTCTGGACTTCTTGCAATCTGTTAAAGGAAGGGTTCCAGAGGATGTTTTTGAAGAAATCATAACAACCGCCACAGGAAATCTCTCCGAGGAAGCTCGTGGGCAATTTATGGAACGCTGGCGGGAAGCGCAACGCTCTTAGTCGATACCTACTGGCCTTCACGAAAGCCCCTGTCGTTGACGACAGGGGTCTCATTTTTTGCTTTGCAATTCCACCCTTGTCCTGATGGTCGCAAGGTGGACTTTTGCGACAACTTGGGGCTTTGCGACAGAAAGCAATCCCCGTATGTCGGCAAGGTTTTGCGACGAACTAGTGTTTTGATGTTTGCTGAGTCCTACCCCGTGAACCGGCCGGTTATATCCTGGTGGCCAGCGTTCTCCGTGTACGGCTCTTCCCGGTACAGGGACAGGTCCTTCAGCACCGGTATGTCCTGGATGGAGAACAGCACCGCCTCCTTGCCGGTGTCGTTGGCGTGCTCGTGCCAGGCCCACGGCGGCACCACGAAGAAGTCGCCCTCGTTCCAGTCGAAACGCTGCCCGTCGATGACGCTGTAACCCTCGCCTTTGTACACTTGGTACACGGCGCAACTGGTCTGGCGGTGGGCCTGCGTCCGGATGCCGGGCCGTATCATCTGCGCCCAGCAGGTCATCGAGCGCAGCACCGGGCCGCCGGTGGCTGGGTCGCTGAACTCCATCGCCACGTCGTCGAAGGGGCTGGCGTCCACCTCGGCCAGCCGTTGCAGGGCCTCCCAGGTCCTGTCCCACTTGTAGTGCCACAGCGGCGAATAGGGCGCGTTCGGCGTCTCCCACGCCGGACGCAGCGCTCCCGACGCAAACTTCCGCTCCGACTCGGCCACGCCGACTATGGGCTGCTGGTCCTCGAGGTAGGGCTCGTAGAAGTTGGCCCGCAGGTATCGCACCAGCGGAACGTCGAGCCCGTCCAGCCAGATCATTGGCTCCGAACCCTCGTTGTTGTGGTCGTGCCAGGTCCACGAGGGCGTCAGGACGAGGTCGCCTGGCTCCATGTAGCACTTGTCGCCCTCGACGGTGGTGTATGCGCCCGTGCCCTTCAGCACCCAGCGGATGGCCGTCGGCGTGTGGCGGTGGGCCGGCGCATTCTCGCCCGGCAGCAGGAGTTGCAGCGCGGCGGTGATGGTGTGCGTGGTGCCCCGGTCGATACCCGGCGTCGCCAGCCGCAGGGTGCGCCGCTCCACGTCCCGGTCCGGCGTCACCAGCTCTCCGCTTTTCATCACCAGCGGCTCCACCTGCGACCAGCGCCACAGGTAGGGCTCGATTACCGGCATGGGCTGGCCTTCTCCCTGCATCCAGCCCGGCTTGATGCGGATGCTGTCTGCGGTATCGTAGTACTGCTGGGCCTCGTCTGCGGTTACCTGTTGCGGGACAGCCATGGCGCTCCCTCCTGTTTAGGCCTGGTTCCTGCTTTGAGGCGATTGTATCCGTTTTCAGGAGGAAAACACACTCGACACAGGCACTCATCGTCTGCACTGGCCAGTCCGATAGCTGCTGACGCGAAAGCATTCCTGTTCAGATGAACTGCACCACGCAGGCTCGCAGAGCCGTGCGACCTTCCCCCTTTGCCGCAACGATTACCCTGTCACTCTCCACCCGCACCGGAACACCATTTGCTGACATTCGCCTGTTGCCGTAAATGGGCGCGATATAGTATTAATGTGCTAATGGAGACACCAGTATCACGACCCCCTTGCCTGACGACTCACTTCGGGAACACGCCTGAATTTCCGGCCAACGTTACAAAAGTTGACAAAACTTTACACCCCTACGCGGGGACCCTCGGCTGGGTAGAACGAACAGGGCAATCGCGTTTTAAACGCTGGAGGCCTTGTGTCCTGTCATTCCCGCGCAGGCGGGAATCCAAACCCCCATTTACCGTCGCACCCAGTCCCCAGAACCAAAGCAAGCACTGTCAATTTCAGCGCCACCTCTATTCCGGCCCAATTTGTGTGCCCAGAAACAAAACGCGATTGCCCTGGGAGAACGAACTCCCGGCTTGCATCTCCTCCAAGTCATGGGATTTTGGCTTCTTCCATCTCCCCCAGGTAGGTGTTCGGGTGAGGGGGAAAATCTCAATGCCGAGGACGCCTGACTGGACAGACAACTTGGTCCGGAACCCTGTCCACTGACATTTGCCCCTTGCCAACTCTGCCGCCGCCACCGTACTGTGAATAAAGGAAATATGAATATATGTTCCATTCAGAGTTATTTTTCGATGACGAACCGTATCTTTGACCGCAGCCGCCTGAGTTCCCGGAATGGGCCAAATGCTACAGAATGTTACGTAATGTTACGCTATACAGTAATGGGGCCTCTTTGGTAGCGCGGCAGCTTTCCCGCCTTTCCCGGAGTGGCGCCCCTCAGCGGCCTAGGTCCAGTGAGGGACTCGGCGCCTTCTGGATTGGACGCATTCTGATGATAGAATCGCCGGGCAATTCATTCAGTAGAGAGGAATCATGGCCAGAGTACCCGTTGTTACACGTGACATGGTGCCCGAGGAGTCCCGCGAGGCCTTCGACGAGCTGACCAAGGACACCGGCGGCACCATTACCGGAGGACCCATCTCCATCATCGTCAACAGCCCCGAGCTGGCTCGGCGCCGCGCCGGGCTTACCTCTTACCTCCGATACGAGAGCACCTTCTCCAACCGCATCCGCGAGCTGGCGATACTGCTGACGGCCCGCAACTTCGACTGCCCCTACGTCTGGAACGCCCACGCTCCCGACGCGCGGAAGGCGGGCGTAAGCGACGCGCTGGTGGACGCCATCCGCGAACGCCAGCCGCTGCCCGGCATGGCCGACGACGAACGCGCCATCGTCAACTATTGCAACGAGTTCTACACCAACCACCGGGTATCGGCGTCGACCTTCCAGGTGGCGCTGGAGCAGTTCGGGACTCAGCACCTGGTCGAAATTACCGCCCTGATGAGCCACTACGCCCAGACCAGCTTCTTCCTGAACGCCTTCGAGGTCGACCTGCCCGTCGACCGCGCCGAGCCCGTCCTGCCCGTGGGCTAGTCGTCCCCGTCCTTCCCGCCTCTTCTCCCCTGGTGCCCATTCCTCCGGGGGAGGATTGGGGTAGGGGTGTCCGTCTACCGACGGTACTCGTCCCCGCAGTCCCCGATGAGCCGGTACAGGTCCCGGGACTGGGCCAGCACCGCCTCGATGGCGTTGAGGTCCCCGGCGTCCAGCCGCAGGTCGAAGACCCGGGCAGTGTCGGCAATGTGCTCCGCCACGCCCAGCCGAGTGCCGACGATGACGCCCGCCACCGCCGGCCGGTCCATGACGTACCGCACCGCCACGTTTGCGATGCTGACCCCGTGCTTGTCGGCCACCGTCCGGAGGACTGACAGCAGCTGCTGGAACAAGGCCCAGCCGCCCCAGGCGTCGATCATCTGCTTGTACTTGCGCAGGCTGGCCGTGTTCAGCACTCCGGTCCCCGGCTCAGGTTGCCCCAGGTACCGGTCCGACAGCAGGCCGCCGCACAGCGTGCCGTACGCCAGCAGCGATGAGCCCTGGGACTGGCAGAACCCGGCCATGGCCACCTCGGGGCGGCGGTCGATGAGGGAATACTGCACTTGGTTGGACACCACCCGGACTTCGTGGTCGGAAATGTCCTGCATCCGCCGGGTGTCGAAGTTGGTCAGCGCCACCTCCCGTATCTTGCCCTCGTCCCGCAGGTCCGAGAGGATCGCCAGCGCGTCCAAGTAGCGGCTGTCGCTGTAGTCCCACCAGTGGAACTGCAGCAGGTCCAGACGCTCTATGCCCATCCGCTGGCGAGAGATATCGATGCTGCCTTCCACCACCTGCCGGGACATCGGCCCCGGCCGCGGCACCCACTTGGTCAGCGCCTGGACCCCCGACGGCGCCCGCTGGCCCCGCGTCGCCGCCATCTGCCGCCGGAACTCGCCGATGAAGTCCTCCGCCGGACCGTAGTGGTCGGCCAGGTCCCAAGTCGTTAACCCGGCGTCCATGTATTCGAACATGCTCCGGACCGCCGCCTCTGGGTCGATGCGGCCGTGCGCCCCCGACACCTGCCACATCCCGTTCAGAATGCGGCAGATCGACAAATTGGCTGTCAGCTCGAACCGGCTGCCCTCGGGAAGCGTCATGCCCACACCACCCATTTAACCCCCTCTCCCGAGGGGGAAAGGTCAGAGTGAGGGCGTCCCCTCATCATTTCCGAGCCGGTGGGAATCCAAACCCCCGTCATTCCCCGGACTCCTGTCCTGTCCGAATGAAGTCGGCGACCCGCTCGGCAATCATGATCACGGTGGCGTTGGTGTTCGCCCGCACTATGTCCGGCATCACCGAGGCGTCCACCACCCGCAGCCCCTCCAGGCCGTGGACGCGGCAGTACTGGTCGACCACCGCCGTCGGGTCGGCGGCCGGGCCCATCCGGCACGTGACCGTCTGGTGGCCCGCGATGCCCGCGTTCATGCGGAGCCAGGTGTCCAGCGACTCGTCGTCGGCCAGGTCCGCGTCGGTGGGCGACAGCCGCTCCGACAGCAGCCCGTCGAAGGCCGGGTTCCGGCCCCCTTCGGTCAGGCCCCCTTCGGAATCGAAGATGGCGACCGTCCGCCGCACCGCGTCCCGGTAGCGCACGATGTCCCGCTGGTCGGTCAGAAACCGGAAGTCAAGATTCGGCTGGTCCCTCACGTCGTCCGACGCCAGCGTCAGCAGCCCCTCGCTGTAAACGTACTCGATGCGGCACCCGAACCGGATGTCCGGCGGTGCCGCGCTCTCCGGGTAGGACGTGGTGGGCTGCACCTGCACGTCGTTGCGCATACGCGACCCCTCGGCGGTGAACCGCAGCCCCACCTGGTTCCTCGGCGCGTCCGGCGAGAGGTGGTGGTTCGGGTCCGAGCGGAACACGATGGAGACCGACGGATGGTTCTTCATCCCGCGGCCCACGCCGGGCAGGTCCCGCACCGGACTGATGCCGAAGGGACTCAGCTCCTCCGCGGGACCGACACCCGACAGGAGCAGCAGGTGCGGCGAATGGATGGTCCCGGCGCTGAGGACTATCTCTTCGCCCTCGACCATGAAGGTCTCACCGCCGCTGTCCACCTCCAACCCGGTGGCCCGGGCCCCATCGAACACGACGCGCCGGGCCAGCACGTTGGGCCGGATGGTGAGGTTGAGGCGGTGGCGGCAGGCGTCCAGATAGGTGATGGCAGTACTCATCCGCACACCGCCGGGGTTGTTCAGCGGCATCGCCCCGACGCCCGTGGCCTCGGGGTGGTTCATATCCGAGTCGTCGGGGAACCCGGCATCGCGGCAGGCCCGGTAGAAGGCAGCCTGCAGAGGAAGCCAGTCCTCGCGGGCGTGACGCCAAACAGGGATGGGGCCGTCGGTGCCGTGAAAGTCGTCGCGGATGTTGGCGTCGCTCTCCAGCATGCGGAAGTAGGGGAGTGTCTTCACGTAGCTCCACTCGTCGTTGCCCGCGGCGGCCCAGGCATCGAAGTCCTCAGGCGTCCCCCGCAGCACTATCTGGTGGTTGATGGCGCTGCTGCCGCCGGTCACCCTGCCCCGGGCCACATGGATAGGGCCGGGCTGCTGGGGCGTGGACTGGCCGACCAGCGACCAGTTGTGGGGCGCGCCCTGCTCCGAGGCGGCCTGGTTCATGTCGTGCTTCAACTCATCGGGCAGGTGATCCGGATAGTCGGGCCCGGCCTCGAGCAGCAGCACCGAGCGGCCGGGGTCTTTCGACAGGCGGTTGGCGAGCACGCAGCCCGCCGACCCGGCCCCAACGATGATGACATCGTATTTCATGGAACACCCCACCCTTGCCCTCAGCGGAGGGAGAGGGAATTTACGTTTCGATCTGGTACACCCGGACCGCCGTGTCGTGGAGCATGGCGGCACGCTCGCTGGGACTGTAGCTGCTGGAGAGGCGCTTGAACGCGTTGTACATTACGTTGTAGGAGAAGGACACCTTGTCGGGAGGGAAGTTGCTCTCGAACATGCAGCGGTCCGGCCCGAACTGCTCGATGGCGTAGTTCATCCACGGCGCCATGCCTTCCGCCAGCTCCTCGGAGCCGATGGGAATGGCGCGGTAGGGCCAGTCGAATCCCCAGCGGGGCATGCCCATGCCGCCCAGCTTGCAGGTGACGTTAGGGTTCTGGGCCACGGCGGCGATGCCCTCGCGCCACGCCGGGACACTCTCGGCGTCCTTGCCGGCGTAGATCCCCGTCCGGCTGACGCCGCCCAGGTGGTTCAGGATGATGGACACCTCGGGCACGGCCCTGGCGAACTCGGCCACCTCATTGAGCTGCGGGAAGGAGAGCATGATGTCCAGCGACAAGCCCATGCGGGCCAATACGCGAGCGCCGGCGCGGAAAGACTCGGTGGCTAAGACACCCGGCGTTTCGCGGTCATCGATGTCGGGGTCGGGACTCCAGGTTACATTGTGGCGGATGCCCTTGAAGCGGTTGGGGCTGGCGGCTTGCAGTGCCTCCAGCACTTGGGCCACGTCTGCGCCCATCTTGAGGTCGGCCGCGCCGATGATGGTCGCGGCGGCCCTGGCGTCGCCGTAGGTACCGCTGGCGCTGGCCGCTGCCAGTCCCTGCACGAACTCGACCTCGCCGACGGAACGGAGCTCCTCGGGCCCCGAAGCCCGGTACATCGACCGCGCTTCCAGAAATACAGTGGAGCGAACATTGTGCCCCGAGTTGAGGTCCGCCATAAGTTCGTGGATCAGGTACCGCTGGTAGGGAATGCTCTGCATCCGGCTATCCCAGAAGTGGTGGTGCGGGTCGCAGAGGGGGATTTCGGGTTCGATGGGTTCTTCCTGCGTGAGGGACAGCCAGTCGTTTCCTCCGAATGGCATAGCAAAACCTCCTAAATCGGGAGGACTGAGTCGTGCAATTCAGCGCAATCATAGCACTTTGGGAAGCTGACGGGACCGGATGTAGTTCATAGCTGCGAATTCGTCCAATGGGAGTTCTCTCCGCGTGAGGTGTATCATCGGGCGTCGTGAACGGTATTGGGAACTGGGCGGTCTCCCTGCGAATCCGGGACTTCCGCCTGCTGTGGGCATCCACGCTCCTATACTCCCTGGCGACGGGGATGGAGCAGGTTTCGGTCGGGTGGCTCATATACGAGCTGACGGGCTCGGAGCTGATGGTGGGCGTGGGTGCGGCGGCCAGGATGCTGCCCTTCTTCCTGCTGGGCCTGGTTTCGGGCGCAGTCGCCGACAGGTGGGACCGGCGGCGGTTGGTGCAGGTGGGCACGCTGGGCGCGTCCGTGGTTGCGTTGGTGATGGCCCTGCTGTTACTGGGAGGCCTGGATGAGGTGTGGGTCGTTATCGCGCTGGTGGCAGCGCTGGGCGCCACCTTCGCCTTCGTGCTGACGGTCCGGCAGACCTTCACCTACGACATCGTCGGGCCGGAGCAGGCCCTGAACGGTCTGGCGCTGGGCGCCATGGCCATGCAGGGGGGCGGTATTGTGGGTTCACTCGTTTCTGGAGCGGTGATTGAGGCTGCCGGAGCGGGCTGGCAGTTCGCGGCAGCAGCGGTCTGTTACCTCCTGTCGGCGATGACCACCCTGGCGATAGCCGACCCCGGCCGCACCGTGCGCACGGCCGCGTCATCGGTGCTGCAAAACCTGACCGACTATGTACGGCTGCTGAGCAACTACCGGCTGCTGATGGCGCTTATGGCCCTGACCGCCCTCACGGAAATCCTGGGCTTTACCCACATGACGCTGCTGCCGGTGTTCGCCAAGGAGGTGCTGCACGTGGGCCCCACGGGACTCGGCGTGATGACTGCGGCGCGGCAGTGTGGAGGGCTGCTGGGGTTGTGGGCACTGGCCGCCATGTCCTCGGTCAAGAAGAAGGGTCTGATGATGTTCGTAACCGCCACTGGCTTCGGTGTGGGGCTGATGGTGTTTTCGATCGCCGGGGAGTTCTACTCTTTCATCGCAGTGCTGCTGTTCGTCAACGCCTGCGCCATGGCAGTCGACACTCTCTACAAGACGCTGATGCAAGACCTGGTGTCCGACGAGGAGCGGGGCCGCGCCATGGGGTCGTGGGTGGTGAGCATCGGGTTCGCCCCGGTGGGCCACGTGGGCGTGGGCGCGCTGGCCGGGTTCGTGGGAGCGCCGCGAGCGCTGCTGATCAACGGCGCGGCGCTGGCGGCCATCAGCGTCGTGTCGGCGCTGGGACTGCCGCGAATCAGGCGGCTGAGCTGAGCGCGGGAGCCTCCGGGAGGACCGAAAGGCGCTCGGCAATGGAACGAACACCCTCACTTTCTGAGGTCAATTATCCATTGGCACATGGCCGCTAGCAAAGCTATAACCGCGGCGGCAAGGGCCCCTATGGCCACCCACAGGGGTATTGAACTGCCCCGCTCGCCCTGGGTTCCCGATATGCCCCTCGGCCCGGGCGCGCCATCGAGGCCAGCGATACCGGTCGGACCAGCCGCGCCTGGGGGACCCTCGGCTCCCCGGGATCCTAGAGGCCCAGCGGGTCCTGTGGCGCCTTGCGGGCCTGAATCCCCAGCAGGTCCCATCGGCCCTGGCGGCCCCTGCGGTCCAGGTTCACCGGGCGGTCCCTGTGGTCCCTCGGGTCCCTGTGGCCCCGGCGGGCCAGGTACAGGTGTAGAGGTCGGTCTCACGACGGGCCGGATGGGAACGGGCCTAGGCGTTGGACGGGCCGCGGCGGTGCCCAGATCCAGCATGGTATCGCCGCCTGAAATCCATCTCTCCGACTGGGGAGAGTCCTTTCCGCCCACCTTGAACCTGACGGTCTTGCCGTTGAACGATTCGCCGGTGTCCGGCACCACGATTAGCAGGTAGTCCCCGGTCGCTGTGACGGCTGATTCGAATACCATTCGGCCGTCGATCAGGGCCTGCACGGTCGTGCCGGGAGCCGCTATGGCGCCGTCGATCTTGGCCTTGCCGATAAAGGTGTGTGGGATCGCCGACTGGGCCGAAACGACGGTGGCGACCCCGGCAACGATGAGTAGAACGAGGGTGCAGAGGGCAAATTTGCGAAGGGTGGTCATATAAGGGAATCCGGTAATTCAGGTTGCTTTTATGGTGCTGCAATCATGGCAGACGGCAATCCAGGTTGCCCGTCGTGATCGCGGAAGGTGGTGATGTCTTTCCAACTGGTAAATGATAGCAAAGGTTGAGGAAAGATGACCCATCCAGAGATGCCGTCTTTCTCGAGACAATTGGGCCCCAAGCCACTCAGCGAGGAATCACATGACCATGGAGAACACTGGTATGGAGAACACTGGTGAGGTGGCCGCCCAGGCCCACGAGTTCCTGGACCAGGAAATCATCAGGAAGCGCGTGATGTGCGCGGCTGAGTTGCTGGAACGGCCGGCGCCGCTGGCGCAAAATAAATCGGTCGCCTGGAGGCCGGGCCGTAATTGCGGCTCGCACAGGGGCCGGTTCCGTTGAGCGGACGTAAGCGAGAGGAGGGTTGGTTAAGCAAACGGGCTGAAGCCACTGCCGCCCCGTCCGGCCGCGAGTACCATTTCCGTCTTGGTGCGGTTCAGATCGGCGGTCTTGCGCCAGCATGGGAATGGACCGGTCCCCCTCGGAAAAGCCCCGCACCTATTGAGCAGGGAGATCAGGTCCGAGACCCTCAAACCAGCGCCGGACAGTGCTTCAATTCGGGCCGCAAGCTCGCTGGCCGTGAAGTGCTCTTCCCATGCAGATTTCTTCCGGATGGCTCTCTGAATGCGCCGGACCAGTTGCGCCTCGTGCACTCCAAGGGACGAGCTTTGTATTACACGATACAAAAAACCTCCATGGCCGCCACTGCGGGGAGTTACTGCCTTGACGCCGCTGGGGCAGGCTGCTCCCCTCCACAGGCTGCCAGCGCAATGACTGAGCACACAGAAGATGGACAAGTGGGACGAGACTCCCGCCTAGGAACCCCACCGCGCAGGAGCAACCAACTCCAATGGACCGAACGCCGCAGATCCGGCACTGGCCAGGCGCATCCTACGACGGCTCGGAACCCGCATCCACCAGACCGTTCTGGACCGCCCAGAACACCAGCTCCTGCTTGTTCGCAAACCCCAGCTTCCGCTGGATGTTGTAGACGGCGTTACGCACCGTTATTGGCTGGATCCCCTTGGCCTCCCCTATCTGAGCATAGCTCCGACCCCGTGCGAAAAGAGCCAGCACATCCCTCTCCCGAACCGTAATTTTGTCGAGAGTCGATCCACCCGACGGCCTGGGAGCCGAACGGACACCGGCCAACACCCGCCGCATGGCGTCATTCGGAATGCGGTACTGGCCAGCCGCAACATCGCGCACCGCAGTCAGGAACTCCTGTCTTCCGCATACCTTCTGCAGGTATCCCGTCGCGCCGGCGGCCAGCGAATCCACCACCGCGTCCTGCTCGGTGGACATCGTAAGCACCAGGACCCTGGTACCCGGCAGCTCGTCCATGATCTCCCGACAGGCGTCGATGCCGTTTTTCACTGGCATGATCAGGTCCATGACCACCACGTCAGGGTGCAGATCAGACGCCATTTCGACCGCCATCTGCCCGTCGGCGATCTGCCCCACCACCTCGAAATCCCCAGCGCTTTCGAGAACGTCCCGCAAGCCCTCAAGGACTATTTCATGGTCGTCCACCAGCATCACCTTCACCATAGGCGAACCCACCATCTCAGAAGCCTCCTTGACCTGGTTCAAAGGAAATTGAACACATCACCCTGGTACCCGCGCCACCCTGGTTGTCCATCACGCACAGACTCCCGCCCAGGCGTTCAGCATCGGCCCGCATATTGCGAAAGCCGTGCCCACGACGGGCGTAGTCCTCCGGCAACCCCTTGCCGTCATCGCTCACCCAGAGCCGCAACCGGTCCAACTCGAAGTCCAACACTATATCAACCCGGCTCGCCTCCGCATGGCGGAAGACGTTGGTCAATGCGTTATGGGCGATGGAAAAGAGCAGACTCTTCGTACCGACTGAAAGAGGAGGCTCACTCCCCAGCTGGGTGACCTTCGCCGGTATCGACGTGATGGCCGTGAAGGTTGCGGCGTGGGAGCTGAGGGTAGTTACCAACCCATGACCATCGAAGATCACACCAATGTCGATCGGGTGTCTCAGAGACCACATCGCCGACCGCGCAAGCTTACCTGTCGCCTCCAGGCTGCGGGCCAGTTCTGGGTGGGCCGAACCCGCCAGCTCCTTCGCGTTGTCGATGCCTATGCCGATCATGTAGGCCGACTGGCCCACGGTGTCATGGATTGTATGGGAGAGAGCAATGCGCTCTCGCTGCAGAACCTGCTCGCGGGCCACTGCCTCCCTCCGCTGGATCCGCTCGTACCGGGCTATCAGGCTGACCGCACAGGCGACAGCATACATCATCAATATCCGGGTGAGCAGGTGCTTCTCATCATTGGCCCCCAGGTCCAGCCCAGCCCCAATCGTCCAGCTCAAGGTCGCATAGACGGCTGCCACAAAGGTGGTCCACACAACGGTCAGCCTGACGGAGGTGAACACCACTGCGAACATGGCCAGCACGAGAAGATATACCGGAAAGAAGTGGCTTTCAAACCCGCCGGACATGGCGACGCTGAAGGACGTGATGAACACGTCCAGGGCCGACAGGGCGAGGAGCCACCGCGCCGACACGGCGCCCCCGGACCGGATCCGGTAATAGACGTACCCGTTGATCAGCCCCGGCGTCAAAACGTACAGGGTATTTAGCGCATAGTAGCGGTCCTGGTATCCGGCCGGATAGTTGATTTCTATCAGCCCTCCGATCACCCAGAACCACCTCACCCAGACGGAGATGATGGCTCCGTACCGGAGTTCCTCCGGACTAAACCCGTCGGACCAGATCCAGCCGACGATCATTCTGACCGGCTTCGCCGAGAGAGAGGGTGAGGTCACCGGTCCCCTCCAAGAGGAGCAATTCCGGAAGGGGTGGTCCCGTTGGGCGGCCCCCCGTTCCGGCTCCTGCGCAGCTTTTATGCAGCAAGAAAAGAATTCCGCACGGGCGCAGCCTCCCCAAAGCGCGGAAGCGCCCCGGGTGATCGACACGGCCAACCGGCGAAGGAGCGTCCCTGTCGGTCAGATGATACTCAAAACCTGGCCATTGGCAAGAGCGCCAACGCGTGCCTGGTTCCCAAGAGTGTGAACACAGGAGCCGCTGAAGAGGCCCCTGGGCCGAAACGCCCACCAAGGCGGGCCCCGGGATAACGGGCCACCTAGTGGCGTTTGCAATCAGGATGGTAATGGATACCGCATGGCCGCTTCTGGCCAGATGCGGTTCTGAGTTTTCAGAGCTGTAGTTATAGTATGACCACAATACGAAAGTAAAAACACCTGCCCACAGTCACTGAGCACCGGTGACAGAACAGAGAGAAGGCAGCCTCAATCTACGGCGAACAAAAAGGAGTTGAAATCAATATGCACGGGACATAGAAAAAGAGGAGCTCGCTCATAGCCGCCACACTTATGGCACTACTGATGGTCATGGTAACCACTCAGTGGTGGGCAGCCCCGGCCCAGGCAGCCAACGGGGATGATACAGCCGCAACCGCCACCGACTTGGGCAACTTCACCAACACCAGCTCCGGCCAAAGAACCGGTCAGACTTTGCAACACTCAGCCACTGACGCGTACAACTATTACAAGTTCGTCCTCGACAGCGAGAAAGAAATCCGCATCCTGATCGACAACCAGGAGACCAGCGAGGCCCTGCTAACGATTACGGCGGAGGCGGCAACGTCATATTCACGGCCGACCGTTGGGGCTCCACCGGATCCGGCACCAACAGGAAATACGAAGATGAGCTCTCCTGGGAGCTCGTGGCACCCGTCACCTGGTACATCCGCATCCACCAGGCAGATTCCACGAACAACACCTTCGACCTCAAGTGGTGGGTCAGAGACGGCCTGAACTTCCCGAATGACGACTGCGCCGCCGGTATCTGGACCACCTGCGAGGCAGGAGGCTTCTATTCGAACACTGACGGCACGATTGCCAACATCTCGTCGAACTCGAACCGCGAGAAGGACTTCGACTGGTTTGAATTTAACCTCCCAGTCGACAATATCTATTACATCTCCTTACCCCAACCGGGTCCAACAAGCAACCCATCATCATGGTGTACGACGAGTACGGACAGTTCATTGGGTACTCCTTCATAAGGAAAGATCCGCTACGCCACCACCGGAAGGAGACGAAGCGCCGGCAAGCACTTCCTGGAAGTCCGAGGACGAAACGGCGGCTATACCATATACATCACAAGGACAGAGAAAAGGGTCTCGGAACCCGCCGGACATGACTTTCTCGAAAGTACGTCAACTGAAGGGAGTGTCAGGGTCAATAAGAGAGCAGTCACAGGAAACGTGGAAAGCAACGGCGATAAGGATGCTTTCGCCGTGTTCCTCAAGGCAGGGAAATCATACCGGATTGACCTCTGGGGAGACGAACCCACTGCAAATGGGGGTACATTGACCGACGCTTATCTCAGGTTGATGAGCCCGACATACACCAGGATCTTGGACGACGCCATTGTTGACCTTACAAATTCCGCCATTCAAGCCTCGTTCGGAATCCTTCATGACGATGGTGGAATCGGAGAGAACGCGCGTATCGAGATCAAGGTCTACGTAACTGGACTCTACTTCATCCAGGCCGAGGGCGCCGCAAGCGCCACCGGCACATACACGTTGAAGATCACGAAGACCAATTAGCGCAGTTCCAGCGGGATAAACCCCGCAAACTGCAATCACTTGGCATCAGCCACAAAGGCAAAGAGGGGCGGTACCCGCCCCCATTATTCAGAAGCAACCAGCGGGCGCCGTTATGGCACCCGCTCCCTTTTTCCGAAAAGAGACAACAGTAGCAGGGACCGCAAGGACCCAACCCGCAGCCGGCCGTCCCAACAAAGGACCGGCATGGATCGCCACCCAGGCCCAGAACCCGGGCACGCCCCGGCGCCGGACAGGACGACAGCCACCCAGTAGAGGAAGAGGCTCAGCAGACACACAAAGGGGTGGGAGAATATCCCGCCCCTTTCAATGTGAATGCGAACCGGGCGCAGTGCTAGTCGTCGTCCTCGATGAGAACGCGGGTCCGGAGGGTCTCCGTGAAGGCGGCGCTGCTGGTGGCGGTGATCCTGGCCCACTTATTCACGCTGTCGTCATCCTCAGACGGGTTCGGAGTCACGGTGATCGACTGGGTTTCCTCCCAGTTGAACTGGTCGAATGCGACCGAGTTACGGCTCAGGGTGAGGGCACCCGCCGGGTAGACCGAGAACCTCACCCGGTTGATGAACGAGCCGGGGTAGTATCCGATTCCCACGGTGTATGTGGCGCTGGAACCCTCATCTATGGTGATATCAGTGGGGCCCGACACCTTGTTGCTCTGGAAGGTCGTACCCAAATCAGTCGACACATTGTTGACGGAGAACGGTTCGAAATTCTCCAGGATATTGTCGGACGAATCCTGGAACATGCCCTCGGAGTCTTCGGCGAAGATGTTGTTATAGGCCACGTTCACTTGGTCCGCTGACGAGATGTAGTGAGCGGACTGAATGTCTATGGTGAGTTTGGCCCCATCTATTGAGGCGTTCCTGGAATCTACCGCCCTGGTTCCGTTGCTTCCGGCATAGACGTCGAAGACGGCGGCGTAGAACCGCCCCAGGTCGATGTTCAGAGCGTCGCTGAGTGTCTCCAGGAGTGTCGGTATTTCGATGTCCCGGTTGAAGGTGAGAATGACCTTGCTTCCCGTGGTGTTGGTGGAAGCCTCCAGCAGGGTGAGTGGGGCCTCATAGGAACCGTCCACCTTATGGCGCGCTCGGGCAGAGGTCCCAGCATAGAGATGGAACGACCTGGTATCGGTTTTCACCTTGTCCAACGCCTTACCCGACACGAGCCCGTGCCGGTTTCCCTGGTCGTCGGTATAACCCCGGCTCAGGTGTATGCCGTCGGTATCCGAGTCGCTGGCGACCACGGTATGTTCGAACACCAGTATCTTGGTGCCGGAACCGCTCGCGTAGGGAGCTCCCTTCCAGGTGCTGCCGATGGTGAAGCCCATCCTGAGGTTGCCCTCCACGACCACCTCACGGTTGAAGTGGGCGGCGAGCCGGATGGTCTCGTTCAGGCCGTAGGTATCTCCGATCACCGGGGAGGAGATGATCCTGACAGCGGTCACGTGGGGGTCGTCGTCAACGATGGTGACGATGCACTCGTTATCCTTGGCGGCGTCGTCCATGTCCAGGATGGTGTCATCTTCCGGCACCCTTATGCGGAAGGTCTCGTTGTCCTCAACCTCATCGTCATCGGTGGTTTCGATGTACCTGACAATGAAGTTTTCGACGGAGTACGGGTAGGGCTCGTTATCGTAGACGTTGACCAGGTACTCGAAGTCATCGAGCTGGGCGGTACCGGTTCTGGTGTTCCACCTGGTGTAGAAGGCGTTGTTCTTGTGATCCTCGTGATTGGTGACCCGATGGTAGTAGGCAGTGGCGGACCAGCCTTCCCGGACCTGGGAGTACAGGCACTCTACGTAGAACTTGTCGCCACCCCCGTGGGCGGAGACGGGCTGGGGGGTGGGCGCCTGGATGAAGGGGATGAAAACCAGGGCTGCCGCGAACACGAAGATGATTACCGGCAACCGCAGGCTCACGGCCGGCAGGCGGTGCATCCAAGTACGCCTGGGGGAGGCTACGGGGCGATGTCCGTAACCGTCATTCGACGAACGGGAATATGCGGGGCGGGCTTGGTCCATGTCTACCATCCTATTGGCTGGGATTCCCCATATTAGGGTCGCGGTTGGCAGCATATTGATGAAAGTTGTTCATTACTGTCAGATGATATATCACTGATATAGGCCTTATATAGCACTAATATTAGCATCATCGGAAACAGATGAATAACATCCGTTACGTCCCACTCATACACTACCCGGGTCACAGTTGGCTGTGACGCTGAAGGACACGGAGAGAGCAGGACGGCCGAAACCCGCTTGTGGGTGGGAGAGAGTGCCTGCGAGGGGCCGCAGGCTCCGGACTGAACGACGGTCGCCCAGTAGAGAAGGACGACTGGCAGACACGGAGGAACGGAGAATAATCCCGCCTCATGCCAGGGCATAAAGGCTTACCGATTCGGGGAGATTCTATGCCTTGCGCGCCGCTGCCGGACCTGCGACAGCAGGGTCCGATGCTGGTTCCGGCTGTAGTGTAGTCACTGCTCACGCCCGAAAGAGTCCGCAAAGGAGGCGTGAAATTCTCGCCGCATCCATCACCCGAACCACCCATCATCATCTGGCCCGCCATCCTGCAAGATGGACCCACCTATAGTACTATTGACATAGAATAAAGTGTCTATACATCGAAGTATCCACCCACCAAGCAATTGCATAGTTAAATATATGAAGGTATATATCACTGATTATTGACAGGCTTTAGTCATCGTATCAGCCTCTGCGTGTCCCTGAATAAATGGCTCATGGACGACGCGAACTCAGGCGTTTCGCAGGAAAGTGCGGACCACACCTGGGATTACAGCGACAGTTCAAGGCGGTCCGTCCTGCCTTGTTCCCTTTGCGGGCGGACCCCTCTGCCAGGCAAACACGAGGTCAAATGCTGAAAAATCGTCTTCCAAGACTGGCGACCGTCACTCTCGCGCTCTTGCTCGTTCTGACCGCGGTCTCGCTGCTGGCCTGCGAGGGGGAGGGCGGCTCCGGCCCAACGGAGCGCCCGGGATTCGACCGGGACACGCCCACGCCGGAGGCCACCGCCGAGCCCGCAACGGAAGCGCCCGGCGCCGCAGCGCCAACCGCGACGGCAACATCCCCGGCGACAGCTGCCGCCGGGCCAGCCACGGAGCCCGCCGAGGAACCCACCCAACCGCTCTAGGGCGCCGGTCCGCCCGAGGCGGGCGTGTCCCCGAAGTTCACCTCTCTCAACGCGGGCTACGAGCATGTCTGCGGTGTGATGACGGACAGTTCGGTGGTCTGTTGGGGAGGCAACAGGAACGGTCAGGCCGATGCGTCCATCGGCATCTCTTTCGAATCGGTATCTGCGGGGTCGCGTCATTCCTGCGGTGTGAAGACCGACGGCACCGCAGTCTGCTGGGGCGGCTGGGCCGACGATCGGATGAGCAGTGCAGAGGCGGCCAGGGCAGGCGGGCTTTTCGGAGCCGGGGCCGTACCGGAACACCTGGCCGACACAGAGTTCATATCCCTGTCCGCGGGAAACACCTTCACCTGTGGTATAAAAGCCGACAACTCCCCAGCCCGCTGGGGCAAAAATGAAAACGGCCAGCTTGACGTCCCAGAGGGAATATCCTTCACCTCGGTCAGCGCCGGCGGCACACATGCCTGCGGAATCACCACCGACGACTACCTGCTCTGCTGGGGCGGCGCGAACCGTCGCGGACTCATTGACCAAGTCGCCAAGGTACGGCAGGAGGCCTTCGGCGAAACCTTCTCCTTCGTAAACGCCGGATCCTTCGAGACCTGCGCAATCAAGACAGACGGCGCTCTCTTCTGCTGGGGAAGACACCCTGAACTTTTCCCCACACCGCCCGACGGTTCCTTCTCCTCGGTCAGTAGCGGTTCCCGCTACACCTGCGGACTGAAGTCCGATGGCTCGGTAGCCTGCTGGGGAGACGAAACCATTCTTCCAGAAATCGACCCGCCGGCCGGTTCATACAGTGAGGTCTCTGTCGGAAATGGTTACGAAATAAACAAGAGCAATGGATGAGGCCTTAAAACCGACGGCACAGCCGTCTGCTGGGGCCGCGGCCCCGCGTCCATGATTCCCGGCGGCACATTTGAATCGATCGATATCGTCCACGGCGGGTTCGACTGCGGGATCAAAACCGGTGGTTCGGCTGTCTGCTGGAACGGATCCGAGCAGACTGACTACCTGCCACCCGCCGGCGCAACCTTCACCTCGGTGAGCCCGGGAGCGCAGCATGTTTGCGGCGTGAAGCCCGACAGCTCCGTCATTTGCTGGGGCACTGATTCCCAGAGCTATGGCATCCTGAACCCGCCCGGCGGCTCCGTCAAATTTTGGGGAGACGACAGCGAGTATGGCATCGCCCCTACAGGAAGAACGATACCTCGGAGGGTCCGTTTGTATCGGTCAACGCGGGGTGGTTGTACACCTGCGGAATCCGGCCCGACGCCACCCTGGTCTGCTGGGGAGGCTACAAGCGGTAGCGCACCAAGAGGGCGGGATCGCGGACGGGGCCGCATCCCACCGTGCTCCCTGACCGATTACCGGCACCGGAAAGCCGTCATTCGAGGGAATGACGGGGCGGAAATCGGCCTTGGTTGACGGATCGGTAAATCAACTTTTAACAGGTCAACATGCAGCGTTTCCGGACAAGGGCATTGATGGCGCTAACGGGCTTGCTGAGGGCCGTGATGCTGGCTCGGGAGACGCACCCTCGCCCTCGGATGGGGCAGTACCCCTGCCCACGTAGCCCCCGCCTCCGCCACAGGCCCGCCCCTTCCGGCCGCTGCCGGGATGCCATCCGCCACCCTGTCTTCCGCGAAGACCCCAAGCCTTACAGAGACCAACCTCGACGGCGCCAGCTACGCCCTCTCCCTTGGCCGCCGGGGCGCGTTCACCGTCTGAGGGGATGATGCCATACCGAACCTCCAAATTATCTCTTGCCCTTCGTCATTGGGCGGTGACCCTGGCAGCCGTGCTGGTCCTTCTGTTCCTGCTTGCCGCCTGTGGCTCGGACTCGCCGACGGAGACCCCTGTCCGCGACCGGCCCACGCCCGAGGCCACGGACCCTCCGGCGCAGGAAGCCGCCAGCCCCACGCCCGGGGAGCGGCCCGCAACCCCGCCACCGACTGCCGTGCCCACCTCCACACCTCCTCCGCCGACGCCCAGCATCACCAGCCCGCAGGAAACGCCGCCTCCCCCTCCCGGACCGGTCGCAACAGCCTCCGCTCCGGTTGCCCCGGAGGTGGATGAAAGGGAGGAGCTGGCCGCCTTCTACAACGCCACGGGCGGTGAGGGCTGGGTCGTCAGCGATAACTGGCTGAGCGACCAGCCGGTCAGCCAGTGGTACGGCGTCATCACCGGCGTCGACGGCCGGGTCGAGTAGTTGTTCCTGAGCGACAACGGCCTGACGAGAGAGTTGCCGCCGGAGTTGGCCGACCTGACCGGCCTGACGCACCTGTTGCTTTCGCAAAACGGCCTGACCGGCGGGATGCCACCTGAGCTTGGAGACCTGGCCAGCCTGGAGCAGTTGGACCTAGAAATTTGGCCGGAAACCCCGATTCTTCCCGAGCAGTCGTTTTCTTAACGTCGATTATCGATGAAACAGAGCGTGGTGCAACGTATTACATGCTTTACTGTGCCATATAAGACTGGAATACGCCTGCTTGGCGTAGCGCTAAACCCGGCCGATGGCTTTCCGGCCAGACTTCTAGTACTACAACGACGAGTTGTTTGGTAGGATAGCTGGCCAGATGATGGTGGGCGGTATGGGTGATGGATGCGGCGAGCTTCAAGCGGGTCTACGACAGCTTTCAGGAATTTCACGCCTTTTTTGCGGACTCCTTCGGACGCAAGCAGTGGCGGGAGCACAGCCGGAACTATCTGCAGGCTCTGCTGGTGCAAGCCGGGGAGCGGCGCAACGCCGAGAACCTCTCCGAATCGGTGGGCATCTCCGCCCGGGCGATGCAGCGTTTTCTCACCGAGGCCCGGTGGTCCGATGACGCAGTAATAGGGCGGTTGCAGGAATACCTGGCCCCCAAGCTGGGGCATCCCGAGGCCGTGTGGGTGTTCGACGGCAGCGACTTTCCCAAGCAGGGGAGGAAATCGGCGGGAGTGGCCCGTCAGTACTGCGGCAGGCTGGGGAAGGTGGCCAACTGCCAGGCCGGGATGTTCCTGGCCTACGTCAGCCCGCTGGGCCGGGCGTTGGTGGACAAACGGCTGTATCTGCCCCAGGTTTGGGCTTCGGACGATGTTCGGTGCGCGGCGGCGGGGGTGCCGGCGAAGAGACGCAGCTACCGTTCGAAGACGGAGTTGGCCTTGGAGATGCTGGCGCAGGCCATGGAACTGGGCCATCTGGAGGCCGGGTGGGTTGCCGGAGATGACGCCTTCGGGATGTCGCCGTCATTCCGGGAGGGACTGGCGGCCATGGGTATGCGGTACGTGCTGGACGTTCCGGGCGGCACCACGGCTTGGCCTTTGGAGCCGGGTTGGACCAGTCCGGAATATCAGGGGTTCGGGCGCCCCCGCAAACCCAGGCTGCGGGATGGGCAGCGCCGGACCATGGAGCAGCGCAGTGACGAGTTGCCGGAGGAGGCCTGGCGGGAGATAACGGTGGCAGAGGGAAGCCAAGGGCCGCGCACCTACCGGTTCAGCGCCCAGCGGGTGCGGGTTACCAGGAGGCGCAAGCCCGGCGAAATCCACTGGGCGGTCTACCGCCGGAACCTGGACGGCAGCGAACCTCGCTACTACCTGTCCAACGCACCCGAGGACACAACTTTGGAGACTCTGGCATACGTGGGCGGTTCCAGGTGGCGCATAGAAACGGAGTTCGAGACTGAAAAGGGCGAGGTGGGGCTGGACGAATACGAGACCCGGAGTTGGGCAGGCTGGCATCACCACATAGCCATGTGCCTGCTGGGCGGAGCGTTCTTGCTGGGCCTGCAGCAGGATTGGGGGGAAAAAGATGCCCCGGATCACCCGCCCGCAGGTGTACCGGGTGGTGCGTGAGATGCTGCCCCGGGAGCGGTTCGGGCCCGATCAATTGCTGTTGTGGCTGGAGGATACGCAGCTACGCAACGAACGGGCGCGCCGCTCCCACGAGAGACGCCGCTCCGCCCGCTGTGAAGGCAGAATGGACCCTCCACCCTGAACCCGTCGTTGTAGTACTAGAAATCTGGCCGGAAAGTGGTTTGAGTCGCCGAGCATTTATAATTGGGGTCAACAAGAGTAGCGAGGGTTGAGAATGCTGGGAGAGCGTTCGGACCAGAGGGGTCTTTGGGAAGCGGACCGGTTGTACCTGGACCACGTGGGGAAGGACACCTTCTACGGTCTGCTGGCTTCCCTGCGGGGCCGGCTGTTCCAGGACTCCGATTTCGCGGTGTTCTACTGCGCTGACAACGGCCGGGACAGCGTGCCGCCCAGCCTGCTGGCCACGGCGCTGCTGTTGCAGACCCACGACAAGGTGAGCGACGCCGAGGCCAAGGCCCGGGCCGACTTCGACATCCGCTGGAAGGTGGCTCTGGGGATTGAGGTGGAGGACAGGCCCTTCGCCAAAAGCACGCTCCAGGTGTTCCGGGCCCAGCTGATCCTGCACGACAGGGTGCGGGAGGTATTCGAGTCCAGCGTGCGCCTCGCCCGGGAGTCGGGCTACCTGAAGAGGCGCAGCATGAAGGTGGCTCTGGACACGACCAACATCCTGGGCCGGGGCGCGGTGAGGGACACCTACAATCTGCTGGCCGACGGGATCGTCAAACTGATGCGGGCGCTGGCGCAGGTTGAGGGAATCAGCGTCGGGAAATGGGCCAAGGCCCGGGGATACGGGCGGTACCTCGCCTCCAGCATCAAGGGAGAGGCGACCATCGACTGGTCGGACAAGCGGGCGCGGACGGCACTGCTGGCGGGGATTGTGGGAGACGCGGACCGGCTCTTGGAATTATCGCGGCTGGCCCAGGGGGAGTTGCCCGAGGACGGTGCTGAGCGTCAGCAGATAGTGGCGGCGGCGGAACTGCTGGGGCAGTTGCTGCTCCAGGACATTGAGCGCAAGGGTGGCGACGGCGACGGCGATGACGGCGTGAGCCTCAAGGACGGGGTGAGCAAGGACCGGATGATGTCGGTGCACGACCCTGAGATGCGCCACGGGCACAAGAGCAGCAGGAGACGCTTCGACGGACACAAGGCGGCGATTGTGGTTGACACCGACACCCAGCTGATCACCGCCGTGGAGGTACTGCCGGGCAACGCTCCGGACAACCTGGGGGCGCTGGAACTGGTAGAACAGAGCGAGGCCAACACCGGTGTGCCGGTGCAGGAGGCCATGGGCGACGCCGCCTATGGAGACGGAGCTACCAGGCAGACCTTCGCCGACGCGGGCCGCACCCTGATTGCCCGGGTGCCGGGACGGCCCGACCGGCAGCGCTTTCCCAAGAATGACTTTGTCATCGACCTGGTGGCGGGCAGTTGCACCTGTCCGGCAGGGCAGGTCACCCACACCATAGTGCCAGCGGGACGGCGTACGGATGCCGCGGGTCGGATACACCACTTGCAGGCCTTCCAGTTCGACGGGTCCGAATGTATGACATGTCCCCTGCGGTCTCAGTGCATCTCGGCCAAGGGCAGGAAGGGACGGCGGGTGCTGATCCATCCCCAGGAGGCTCTCCTGCAACAGGCCCGTGCGTTGCAACAGAGCGCCGGGTATGACGAATATCGAGCGCGACGCGTGGTGGTCGAGCACAGATTGGCCCGACTGGTCCAGTTGGGCATTCGCCAGTCCCGCTACTTCGGACGCGCCAAGACGCGATTCCAGCTGTACCTAGCGGCTACAGTGGCCAACCTGACCCTGGTGGCGGGCAAAATCGAGCTGTCGGACAGTGTCGGCGGTGGGCTTCCGCGCCACCGCGCCGTCCTCAGTGCCGTCCCCAGTGATGTCCAGGCTGTTTCCCACGGTGTGGTCGCCCATGCTACGGCCATTTTCGGCGCTGTCCGGCTCGGACTGCTGTGGTCCCAGATTCTGTTCGCCCCGGCTTTACTGCCGAAATCTCTCTCCCCATCCAGGGCTTTTCGGCCCGGCTTCTAGAGACTGAGTGCGCATTCTTCCTCCACAACACGGAGACGGTAAATGACCCGAATCGTTGCTTCCCACTCGCTCCGGAAGACTTCGCTCGGGCGAACCCAAACACGGGCACTGCCCCGATTTTCCGAACTCGACGCGACGCCGACATTACCAGGTTCATCTATGAGCGGCACCCCGTCTTGGTGGGCCGGTCTCAAGGAGGGGAACGTCGCGCCTGGCCGGTCCGATACCACACGATGTTTCACATGACCAACGACTCACATCTGTTCAGGACCGCAGCACAGTTAGACTCCGATGGATTTATTCCGGTATCGGGCAACTGTTGGAAAAAGGGAGATGAACTGTACCTACCTCTTTATCAGGGACGAATGATTCACCAGTTTGACCACAGATTCAATTCAGTACAGGTAAACCCTGAGAACACCCACAACCCATATCTGAGCGAGGAGGTAACCGAGGAACAGCATAGCGATCCCAACTTCCTGCCTCAGACACAATACTGGGTACAGGATTCGAGTGTTGAGCCATTCATCCCACTCAATCTCGGTTATGCAATCGGATTTCGAGACATCGCCCGACCAACCGATGCGCGAACAGCTATCACTTCCATCGTACCCAGGGCTGGGTACGGGAATACACTACCTCTGCTCATAGGTGATCAACAATCACTGACTGCCCTTACAGGATCGCTCATCGTGGCCAACCTGAATGCTTTTTGCCTGGATTTCATACTCCGGCAGAAAGCCCAGGGAACACACATGAACCTCTACATCCTAGAGCAACTCCCTGTCATTGCGCTGGACGACTACGACAGACAGTTTGGTGTCACAACGACCCGAGAACTCGTACGCGACCATGTTCTCCGCCTGACGTATACGTCCCACGACATGACATCCTTCGCCAAGGAAATGGGATACGACGGACAGCCGTTCACCTGGGACGAGGAGGAACGACGACACCTCCGGGCCCGGCTCGACGCCCTGTACTTCCACCTTTATGGGATCTCCCGCGAAGACGCTGATTACATCCTTAGCACCTTCCCCATCATCAAGCGGGAGGACGAGAAAGAGTTCAAGACCTTCCGGACCCGGGACCTCATACTGGGATACATGAACGCCCTGGAAGCAGACGACACGGAATCGAAGGTAGCTAGATAATCGAGCTACGGGAAAAGTAGAGCGAGTGCTATTTGCCACTCGGTCTCTGTAACCAGAAAGCCAGCGGGGGCGGCCAGGACGTGGTCAACAGTCCGCCGGAATATACTCGAGAACCGAAGCAGTGGGCAGAAACACCCGTCCAAGGTGGCACGCTTGCGCCGGAACAAAAACCAACCTCGGATAATGCTGGAGGCACTTACGACGATGTATGGATAGCAGAGTCAGGTTCGCCCTAGAGGCAATAGCGAGCCACTGGATACCAAGGACAGCTTGGATACTGTTCGCTGCACTCCTGCTCGCCCTCGCAGCACTCGGACTGACACAGAACGTGTACAGTTGGACTGGGGAAACACCACCCGGGGGCATAAATTCCATAGACGTCTGGAAGATGGGAATGGTAGTAGGCTCCGCCGGAACCGCAACAGCATTCCTCGCCACACTGTACATTGCTCGGAGGAGCTATCTCCTTGGCAGAGTACATATACCACACCTCACAATGCACCTGAGCATTGAAAGAGTCGCCATCAGCAAGACGTACGACGTCATCGTCGCGTCACTGGAAGCACAAAACAACGGCACAGGGCTATGCACAGTAAACGAGGTAAACTGGATGGTGGTAGCGGTGTCTCCGTACGACGACGAAACGGTGAACCTGATGGTGGAGGAATTCGAGGGCGAAACTGACCGGAGCCAAGAGGAAGAATTCCCCTAGTATAAAGTCTCGGAACGTCCTGTCAAGGTCGACCTACGCATCGAACCAGGGGAAACAGAGCAGTTGACGCAGGATTTCGTGATAAAATCAGAAATAGAGGCCACCATCACATCGGCATACGTCGTGAACGGCTCAGAACCAAAACTCACTGACGGATGGTACCGGAGAGCTCTACACAAACACCACAAGGAGCTAGCGTAATGGCAGGCGAAAACAAACCAGAAACCCGAGAAGTTAAACCAGAAAAAGGCCTGCAAGAAAGGGGTAGAGGAGGAGGCCAGCCCAAGCCAAAGACACCCTCCGGGGAACGGAAGCCATGGACACCTCCGAAGAACGACACCACCCCTGCGAACAGGGCCGACGACAAGTAAGAACATAGGTCACTGCTAAACGACATTTTCGGGCTTGGACAAGTATCTAAGCCCGAATTGTTTGGGCGAGCGAAAATACCTTCAAAGCCATCCAAGGCAATGGCGTTTGAAACCCTCTACAAGGACTTAACCCATCCATGCCCCTTTCCAACCTCCTGAAATCAGCCGCCGGCACCTGCCCCTTCTGCCGCAAGAAGGCCGGCATACTGAGCCGCGAACACAGTCAGTGTCGCCGGGCCCACCAAGCCGCGTGGGTCGAGATGGTCAACCTAGCCGACTAGGCCACGGCAACCAACGACCACGCAGAGAAGTGAATCCGCTATGAAAGCCCAGACGTCCCGTATAGCCGCGCTCATTTTCGTCCTGACCCTGCTCGCAGGAGCGTGCGCCTCCGAGCCTTTACCACCGCCCGACACTCCTGTCCCAGCCAGGAGAAGCCTTGTCAGATAGATGACTGGTTTCTCATGCGATTGGCTTCCGGGGCAGTGGAAAGCTTGGTGTGCTTCTCCTGGACGGAAAACGGGGAAGAACGCGAGTTCACCGCGGAGGATGCGCCGAATTTTGGGGCGGTTGGCGGCGAGTTAAGGGCACTGCCTCTGGTCGGTCAAACAATGTCCATATGGGACAGAGACGTACTGGTGGTCTCCGGGACCGTCGAGAGCATCGCAACCGCATACGTGGAAGACCAAGATTTACTTAACAGGTGGGAGGCCCACGTCCGGCTCAAGGTTCAGGAATAACCGTGGGTAAATCTCTACGAAACGAACAGACCGGACTCCAGGGAATAGAAACCCCGGCCCGGGACCTTCTGGAGCAGAGCCAGCCTAGCGCAGATATGATGAGGCCGGCGCCGAGCGACACATTCCATTAGTGATTTCCAGCACCCTGCCAACAAGACCAAGGAAACCGTTATGACTGCCAGAGAAAGCCCGCTCTGCGACTGCCCCGAGCAACCCTGCGTCTGCTACGCCGAGGGATACGCCGCCGGCAGGAATAAGACGATTGCCAACTTCATCGCCAAATCCGATGGCCCGTCCCATCCCGAGGGCTGTGTCTGCGAGATCTGCGGAATCAAGCGGGCCTGGGGCCAAGCCCTGGAAGCCAGCAGGGAGGCCGCCCAATTCCAGACCTAGTCCAGAGGTAGAGGGAAGAATAAAGCCTGGGGCCTTGGTTGCGTCGCCGGCCCCTGGCTTTCAGAGAGGAAACGTGAAGGGCGGGCCTATTACGGCCCGCCCCTCTACTGCGTTACCGCAACCAGACGGGACGCCAACTCAACCGAACCACCAGGGACAGGCAACCGCCTGTCCCTTTTCATTTTTCCGATAAGGAGGGTCAATGGCAAAGCCCTACATCATGCCCCTGGGATTCATCGACCGGATCACCCAGGATGAAACAGTATTACTGCTCACCAACCCCGGGGAACCCAAGAAACCGAAACCGCACACCCCGGTTACTGTATGAACGTACTCACCCAAGCACCTGTCCCAGGGCAATGTACTCGGGTGAGACCGACAGACAAATGAACCTGGGCCAGAGCACCGGCTCAGCAAATGAAAAAGGGACGAGACCACCCGTCCCTTTTTCATTTCCCCAGTCGATGGGGGAGATAAGACC
The DNA here is from genome assembly GCA_965261355.1 of Dehalococcoidia bacterium. Classification (GTDB taxonomy): domain Bacteria; phylum Chloroflexota; class Dehalococcoidia; order Lucifugimonadales; family UBA3495; genus VXOI01. The sequence continues at coordinate 704,081 of CBDHDK010000002.1, forward strand.
TTCTCAGAAAGACCAGCACAGGATAATCTGTCCAGTAGGAGAGCACATGAACCAGACATTGGTAATGCCCATCGGTATCATCGAAGAAGCAGTACCGACTGGAGCAACATTTCGACTGACCCCACAGGGACAGCTGGCAGAACTCAAGACCGATGCACAGGTGACAGTCTGGCGATACCACCCGGAGCAACTGGCCATGGCGAAGTACGCCGGGCGGATCACCCGAATCGGCGACGAAACCGCGACGTTCTCCCTGCTCAGGGTGGAGGTGGACGAGCGGTGGCCTCCGGAAATCAACCCTCTGGAACCCGGGGCACCAGTGTACCTAGCCCAAAGGGGATCATTCGAGCCCGACGTCACCCGTACAGCCGTAACGATTCGCGTGGACGAGGCGGAGGACAGCCGGGAATGAGCCAAACCGCACTCGTCACCGACGACGCCCACAGGGTGGAAAGGACCCCTCCTGCCTGTGTTATCCTGAAGGGCAACACGGAAGAAACTCCTGAGAGTGGGGATACATCCAGTCCTGAAGTCGAGTGCAGGCACGCACGGAGCATCACAAGCACCCGGGAGGCCAAACAACATGACAATGATAGAACATAGCCTAGTCAGTCACCTCCTGGACGGGATGGTGAGGTGTCGACACTGCGGCACACCCCTGGAGACAGCAGGAGAATCATCCAACCAAGCGCCCAAGTACATGTGTGCCACGAAGAACAAGGGCTGTGACACCCCGGACATCGACGCCGAACGGTTCAACCGGCTGGTGGTACGAAGGGCGATAAACGCCATCCTTGACGACAAGAACAGTAACGAAGTTTCGGAGATAGTCCGCAGGGAGGCACTGGACGAGGCCGCGGAGGATCTCCGTGCCATATATGACCTGCAGCACAGGCTGCCAAGTCTCTTCAGACTTCACGAGGGGATGCCCCTGGCCGACAACGGAAGCCCCGCGGCCTCAGACACAACGGAAGAGAACCGGCAGGGGGTCGAAGCAGAATACCGAGAGAGGTGGGAACGAGCCGGCCCCAAAGTGAACGTGGCGGAAAATCCAGGGAAGGCGAGGCAATATTTACTGAATCTCGACACATACCTCAGGCCCAGCAACATCAGCACGACCAGATCCATCATGGAATCTACCGTAACGGAGATCCTGGCCGGACCAGGGACCGCGACAATCAGCTACAGGCTGCCGCTCCCTGACGGCAGCGGAACACGGGCCAGGTCCTCCGAAGAGATCCAGTTCTGAACCGGTGACAGGACAAGGTCAGAACATTGGACCAACCGGGAAGACCAGTCCACAAGACGAACGCAAACAGACGGGGGACGCCACAAATGTGAGGCGTCCCCCGGTTCTTTTCAGGTGACATGCTTCCCCGGAGCGGAGCGCTTTCCTAAGAGTCTCCCCTGAGCACGAAGACGGGGTCGGCGACCGCACCCCGGTCCATCCAGACCACCCGGCAGGAGACGGTCTCATCCTCAAGAATCGAGGTACCCGAAACCGCCAGGGCCAAGAAATCCCTGACGACGCCGGAGAGATCGTCCAGTGGGTGGGTTTCCCCCGCCAACTGCCGCATGAACTGGATCTGCAACACCGAACCCGCTGAGATCGAATCGTCCGGCAACTCCCGGACGGGCAACCCCTTCCCGGTCTTGCAGTACCGCTCCAACGACTCGGCGGTCCAGTCCTCCACCATGGCGTCCAAGACCGCTCTGCCGATCAGCCGAAGCAGGGCAGGTACGGGATCATCACCAAGTTCCCGGCCACCTGATCAACGACAATTAGTCTTGCCGGTCCTGTTGCCTCATTGAGAAATGTTACCGAGACTTTAGCACCTGGGGGCCACTCCAACCAGCGCTAATTCCGGCATTGCAGGGGGTTCCGCCATGGGCTCACCGGCAGCGGCGTAGACCAGCGTTTTGGCCATGATGCCGCGCCACTGCTGCACTCTGCGTTGCAGCGTCCGCAGGTGAGCCCGGCTGAAACGATCCGGTTCAGCCTCTTGCAGTCGGCCCAGCAATACCACGGCACTGGCGTCCGGGTCTTCCTGCAACCAGGACAGCACGTCGCACCACACTCCTTCGAAGGGGTCTGGCCGAGTTCGCCAGGTGCGGGGCGGTTGCACCCGCCGCTCCCGTGAGGTACGGGCTGCGTCCTGCCGCCACAAGTCGGGTAACTTGGCCAGGAACTGTTCCAGGCTCTCGCCGCTGGGAGTGGGCCGGATTTCGGGGAACGTAACCGCGGCCAGGGCCGACTGCGCTTCCCTGATGGCGTGCAGCAGCGCCACCGGATCCAACTTGACCCGATACTGACTCAGCGCTGCCTTCACCTCCACGCTGACCGCGTCGTGCTGCATCAGCCGGTCGCAGGGCGTGGCTGGCGGGCTGTACCGCTTGACGACCCTGGAGCCGTGCCGAGTTTTCTCCACCAACTTGAACGAAGGCTGGAAGTAGTTCACGTACTGTCGCACCGCCCCGTACAGGTGGGCCATGGTCTGTCCGGCAACTTGGCCCGAATAGCGGTCATGACCGACGTAGTGGCGCACCACCGCGCCGTTCTTCTGCTCAATCCAGGCCTGGTCGTTCTTGCGGTACGGCCGGGAACGGGTGAACTCGATGCCCCGCTCGGCGCAGTACTGGGTGAGAGTTTCGTTGATGAATACGCTGTCGTTGTCCGAGTCGATGCCTTTGACGGGGAAGGGCAACTGTCGCCCGATGGCCTCCAGTCCTGCCACCACCAGGGACTGCTCCCGAGCCAGCAGCGGCACCGCTTCAGTCCAGCCGGTGCAGATGTCGGTGGCCACCAGGCTGTGGATCATGGAACCCCACAAGGAGCCACCGTGGTGGACCACCAGGTCAATCTCCAGGAATCCCGGTGGCGGCGCATGCCAATCTGCGAAGGTCCGTACCGGAATATTGCGGCCCGGCGACTGATTCCTCCGGCGTCTGAGCCGCCGGCTCGCCGGTGTCCTGATGGGCTGGAGCAACCGGTCCAAGGTGGCGGCGCTGGCCGCCAGCAGCCGTTGGCGCACGCGAGGGTCCAGACCCAGGTGGCCGTGGCGCTCCATGGACTCTACCAGGTGGGGCAATGCCGCCTTCAGCCGCTTGCCGCAGATCCGGTCAGCAGCTTCCCAGACCACGATCACCGCCTGGCGGACCGCCTCGTCGTAGATCCGTCGGTCCTTTTTTACCGCCGGCTGCTGCTCTCCGTCGTCGCTGGACTGCCCCAGCAACCTGATGCCATGCTTGCGGTGATGACCGGTAACCGCGATGAACTCGTCCAGAATCCGGCTTTTCTCCCGCTTCGATGAAGCTCGGTAACGGTCTCGGATCGTCGCCAGCAATTCCTGTTTTGCCATCTTGCTGATGCCTCCTCCCACGCGATTGCCTCCCCGAGTTTGGGTAACATTTTATTTGAGGCAACCACTTGCGTTGGGTAACGGTTTTGTTGAGGCAATGCGCGGTTGGCGACGACTATTTTAGCCGGTCCCCAAGAGTAATCATCCGGTACAGGAGGTGCCGGATTGGTTACGGATCAGCAAGTCGCATTACTGAGGCAAAGACGGATGGAAGGAAAGAAACAACAGACGGCGGCGGCCATGGCTGGGATGAACGAGCGGTCGGCGCGGAAGTGGCAGTGTGGCCCGTTGCCGTCGGAGACCAAGCAGGAGCGCCGGTGGCGCACGCGCCCCGATCCCTTCGACGGCGTCTGGGAGGAAGAAATCCTGCCCCTGCTACGGGGCGAGGCCGCCGGCAGGCTCAGGGCAACGACAATTATCGAGTGGCTGGAGGAGAAATTTCCCGGCCGGTTCAGCGCCTCCCAGCTCCGAACCCTGCAACGCCGGTTACAGGACTGGCGGGCACTCAACGGGCCGGACCAGGAGGTCTACTTCCCCCAGGAGCATCCACCTAGCCGGGAGGCGCAGCTCGATTTCACCCACTGCAACTCTCTGGGAGTAACCATCGGCGGCCGGCGCTACCGCCACCTGCTGTTCCAGCTGGTGTTGAGCCATTCAGGGTGGCGCTACGCCGAGGTGGTTGCTGGCGAGACCTTTGTGGCCCTGAAGCAGGGGCTGCAGAACGCGCTCTGGGAACTGGGCGGCGCGCCCCAAGTCATACGCTCCGACAACACCTCGGCCCTCACCCATGAGACAAAGCGCAGCCGCGGCCGGGCCCTGAACGACAACTACGCTGAGCTCCTGGACCACTACGGGCTCGAGGCCACGCTGATCAATTCCGGGGAATCACACGAGAATGGCGTGGCCGAGCAGGCCCACTACCGGCTGAAGGACGCTTTGGACCAGGCCCTGATGCTGCGGGGCAGCCGCGATTTCGACACGGTCGACGATTACACCAGCTTCGTCGGCAAGGTGGCGGCAAGGCGCAACCGCCTGGTGCAAGGGAAGCTGGAGGAGGAACGCCCACGTCTCCAGTGCCTACCCCCAGCTCCGGTGCCGGAGTACGTCAACCACCAGGCTCGGGTGCGCAAGTGGAGCACCATCCAAGCAGCCGGACGGACCTACACCGTCCCCTCCCGCCTCATCGGGAAGGAGGTGCAGATACGCCTGTACGCCGAGCATCTGGAAATTTACTACAAGGGCCACTTGGTGGAACGCGTGGAGCGGGTGCGCGGTGAAAGAGAGGCCAACGTCAATTACCGCCACGTCATCGGCTCCCTGGTGCGCAAGCCCGGCGCCTTCGCCCGCTACCGGTTCCGGGAGCAGATGTTTCCCACCATGACCTTCCGCTTGGCCTACGACGCCCTCAAGAGGTGGCGAGGCGAACGGACTGACGTGGAGTACGTGCGGATCCTGCATCTGGCGGCGACAACTATGGAGTCGACGGTGGACAGCGCCCTGGCCCTGCTGCTGGAGGCAGGCGATCCCTTCGACTACGCCATGGTCAAGGATCTGGCCAACCCGGCTCCACCGCGGGCGCCGGTGCTGACCCTGCCCGGCACGCCTGATCTCAGGGTCTACGATAGCTTGCTGGCGGGGGTGGCCTGATGATGGACGCCAACGCCATTCAGGTCCGGATCGGGGAGCTGTGCCACCAATTCCGGTTGCCCACCATGGGGGCGCAGTCGGTGTCCCGATTCACCGGCGCCGGGCACGGCGACGCCCTGGAGACCCTGCTGGAAGTGCTGGAGCAGGAGGCCGAGGACCGCCGGCAGCGGCGCATCGGCCGGCTGCGCACCGCGTCCAGACTGCCGGCGGGCAAGACTTGGGAGACCTTCGAGCACGACCGAGTGCCCCTGGCTCTGCGGCAGCAACTGGGCGAGTTGGCCAGCGGCAGCTTCGTCGACCGCGGCGTCAACGTGCTGGCCTTCGGACTGCCAGGCACCGGCAAGACCCATGCACTGTGCGCCTTGGGCCACCGGCTGGTGGAAGCCGGACGCTCGGTCCTATTCGCCCCGGCCTACCGGCTGGTGCAGGACCTGCTCGCCGCCAAGCGCGACCTGGCGCTGCCGCGACAATTGCGGAAGCTCGACAACTACGACTTCCTGCTGCTGGACGACCTGGGATACCTGCCCCAAGGGGCCGAAGAGTCCGAGGTGCTCTTCACCCTCATCGCCGAACGCTACGAACGCCGATCCCTGGGCATCACGTCCAACCTGGTCTTCTCCCAGTGGGAACACATCTTCGCCAACCCCATGGCCACGGCGGCGGCCATCGACCGGGTGGTCCATCACTCGGTCATCCTGGAATTCGACGTGCCCAGCTACCGCACCGGAGTGGCCCAGCAACGGGGTCGGGAACAGGAGGTGAACCGGCAAGAATAATCGACGCCAACCGGCAAAAGTAGTTGACGTTAAACACCACCGGCAGAGGAACCAACGCAACTATCGAATTCCCCGTTATTCATCTTGGGCTTAATCACCTGCCCAGCACCCATCACTTGCACACAGGAATGATTTACAAGAAGATGGACCGGTTTCAGGGCAAAATTCAATTATGATATATTTTAACTCAACGGAGACTCCCAGCATACCGGCAACTGTCATCAATTCCCCGTCAGTGGAGAGATCCAAGCCATGAGTGAACAGATGCACAGACAAGAAAATGCAGGAACCGGAGTGTCCTCAGCCCTGCTGGAAAGGGAGAGGAGAGACGTCTCAGAGGAGGACTCACTCCCCATCGGCGCCGTGCTGAGAAGGCTCAGGGGCGAGAGAACGCTCAAGGATGTCCAGACCGAAACGGGAATAGCAAACAGCTACCTGTGCAATGTGGAACTCGGCTACCAGCAACCGGGCCTGAAATTTCTGGCCCGGGTGGCCGAGTACTACCAAGTGGGAGTGGCGGAGATCATCCGCCGAGCCGAATTGCTCAGAAACAGCGCTCTTGATACGGAGGCCACCAGGATGGCGGACGTCGAACGAGCTTATCAGTTCATCCTTGACGACCCCAAGCTCAGCGCCTGCCGGGAACCAGAGACTCCGCTCTCAATGGAGGCCAAGCGCATGATGGTCCGGATGTACGAGCTCCTGACCGGAAGGATGCTCCTGAACTGAAGGACAGGCAAGGACAGGGGAACCGTACCCCGCGCCCAAGAGTGGACGTTGGCAACAAAACCCAGGGGAGGGAACGACCATGCCCGCTAGGAAGGCAAAGGACGGAGAGCCGAGAAGGGTCGTCTTTTACATCAGGTGGTCAAGCTGGCACCAGGACGGGGAAAACTCCGGGGAGGGACAATTCAATGCCCTCCAGTCGTACGCGGATGCCACCGGGAGCATTTGCGTCGGAGTCTACACAGACGAAGGCATCAGCGGCAGAAGAGACGACCGGCCGGAGCTCAACCGGCTGATGCGGGACGCCCGGAGCCGGAACCGCCCCTTCGACGAGGTCCTCGTATGGAAGTTTGACCGTTTTGGCCGCAGGGCCAGTTCCATCGACCGACGTGCGACTGAACTGGAGGAACTGGGCATCTCAATCACCGCCGTTCAGCAGCCCATTGAGGGAAACCCCTCCGTGGTCCGTTTCGTGAGGACCCTGCTCGGGGGCGTCAGCGAGTTCTTCAGCGACAACATGGGTGAGGATATCGCCCGCGGAAAGATGACTTCCGCAAGCCACGGTGTATGGACCAACAGCTCCCTTCCGTTCGGATTTGTGCGGGAGTACCGCTTGGACAGAGGACGGATGCGACCCTTCCTGGTACCAGATCCGAAGACGGCGCATATCATCAAGCGGCTGTTTGGATTGTACCTTGACGGCACAGGCGTCAGGAAAATCGCCAAGGTTTTCCAGGATGAGAACGTGCCGGGACCCAGCGACTACCCATGGATTCCCACCAGGGTCACCAGCTTTCTCAAGAACATCGCATACGCGGGTTTCGTTGAGTTCGGGAAAAGATCAAAATTTGACGGAACCGAGTAGCTGGTACCGGTGCCCGAAATGGAAGTCGTAACCCTGGAGGAATACAACCGGGTCCAGGAAATAATGGCGTCTCATGCACCCAAAAAGAGGCACCCCCGTGAGGTCGCCAGCCGTCATCTCCTGAGCGGGCTGGTATACAGCGACGGATGCGGGAGCAAGATGAGTCCGACAGGCGGAGAACGCTCCTACTACAACTGCAACCGGCGACGGAACCAGGTATGCCCCTCCTGTGACACCCCAAATCCCAAGGCGGACCATCTGGACGCCGCTGTGATCGACCACGTGTTCGGGAAAATTCTCACCCCCGAGAATATGCAGCAGGTCATCGACATCGTCGCCAAAGGCGAGACAGTGACCATGCAAGAGGTGGAGGAGGAAGTCACTGACCTGCAAATAGAAATCGAAGGTCAGAAGAACGCCAGAAAGAACCTGCTCACTCTGGTAGAGACGAATCAGGCAGTCCAAGGAGACATTTCCGAGAGGCTGACTGAAATCAGGAAAGAGATCGTCGATCTGGAAGGGAAAGCCCAGCGGGCTAGGGCCAAGATTTCCAACGAGCGGTCCCTCACTACCAGCCCCAAGAAAGCGGCCGCCTACGCCAAGAGCTTGCAAACCTATCTTCGGAAAGACAACATCGAACTCACCAAAGAAATTCTGAACGAAGTGATAGTCCAAGTGAGAATCCGACCAGGGGAGGAGAAAGACACGACTACCGTGATCATCCGGTACAGGATTCCAATGCCCCCACGGGAATGGAATGAGAACGCGGACGTGGAGGAACTACTCCTCAGGAAGAATCAGCGCTCTTTGGACTACCCCGTTCAAGCGGGAGGTCTCTCGGTCACCGGATTCTATGCTACTAAATATGTGGTCGAGAGAGCCTATGGAAACTATCTGGGACTGTGCCGACTCGGCAAGTTCATGGCTCAGGAGATGGGCTTGAGGTTTGATCAAATGGTTTGCATTGCTACCCCGGTCAAGCTGGAACGCCCAAAGTACTCGGTAAAATCCCTGGCCGAGAGTGTCGGCAATGCCCTAGCGATTTTCGAGGATGCGGGATCGGATGGGTAGACCAATCCGTAGCGGCGATGACCGACAGCCCAAGCCCCAAAGTCAGCTGCATTTCCCGTTAGGTTCTCAAACGGATACACCGATATTCCGGAGCCTTGCGCCCTCCTGTCCAACGGAGGTCTACGACACCTATTGGCGGTTCGCCGCGGAAAGGCAGGAGGTGTTCTTTCGGAAGCTGGCGGGAAGGGAGCCGCCCTGGACCGACGATCCAATAGTCGCCCGCCACAAGTTCACTAATGCCTATCGGGCCTCCGACCGGGTGAGCCAGTACCTCATTCGTAACGTGATCTACAATGGAGACCAGTCTCTCTCGGAGGTCTTCTTTCGCACTATCCTCTTCAAGCTATTCAACAAGATAGAAACATGGGAACTACTGAGGTTCCGGTTGGGCGAAATTACTTGGAAGAGGTATTCATTCGACAGGGTTGATCCCGTTTTGACCGATGCCATGTCATCCAAGACTCGTATCTATTCCGCAGCCTACATCATGCCATCGGGGAGCAGCGCCTTCGGCTATCGACAGAAACACCGGAATCACCTCAAGCTTCTTGAACGCATGATGGACGATGAAGTCCCGTACCAGATAGCGGGTGCGGCCAGTATGAGGCAGGCCTTCGAAATTCTGCGGTCATATCCCATGATCGGCGACTTCTTGGCATACCAGTTCGTTACCGACCTGAACTATAGCGAGATTTGCGACTTCTCCGAAATGGAATTCGTGGTCCCAGGTCCAGGAGCGCGAGACGGGATCCACAAGTGCTTCAGCGACTTGGGCGGGCTGAGCGAATCGGACATCATAAGGCTGGTTACTGATCGCCAAGAGTACGAGTTCGAGCGACTGGGGCTGACGTTCCGCCCATTGTGGGGGAGGAGACTGCAGCTGATCGATTGCCAAAACCTCTTCTGCGAGGTGTCGAAGTACGCCCGTGTGAGGCACCCCGAGGTCACAGGAGTGAACGACCGGAGCCGGATCAAACAGGTTTATCGTCCATCGAACAAGCCGATGGAATATTGGTTCCCTCCCAAATGGGGCATCAATAATTCGTTAACCGGTGCGTCAGACGATCCAGCAGTAACGTCATCGGCGAGAGCAGGCGGGAGAATAGCGCTGTGATACTGGGGCACAATGAAATCCACAATAGGCTCACGAAAGGTGAGGTATTTAGGAAAGGTACTTGGCATCCTGGTTCCGTAAAGGAAGCATCTTATGTATTAAGAATAGCTGATGATGGCTTGTTACTTGACGGCAAGTTCCAAGATCCATTCAGTAAAGAGAAACAAAACTGGCTCCAGAGACTTGCAAGGAGGACTGGTTGGCCCTTCATACAAAAGCTAACTGAACCACGGAACTATATCCAAATTGATCCCGGTAAGATCGCCATACTTTCAACTATAGAAGAGTTGGATATGCCGTCTGACCTGGTCGGTAAAATTGGAATTCGCCTACAATTTGCACATCTTGGACTAACTGGGCTAATGGGTATTCAGGTCGATCCCCTTTTTGGCCATGATAAAGAACGTGAAAGATTGTACATTAGAGTGGCTAATTTCGGAAACCACCCAATCCGGCTTAGCGAAGGCGATGGGGTATTCACATTTGAACTGCACGAAGTAAAAGGACGTGTTCCTGAACCTGTAGAGCCAAGAGAAGAATCTTGGCCGCGGATTAAGCGTACGCTAAAGGATCTCGACGATGCAAGCTGGTCGTATGTTACCCAGGTAGAAAACGACCTATCCGCCGAGACGCAAAGCGTCAAAGACTATTTTCAGCCGTTGGTGATGTTCGGAGTTTTTCTAGTCGCAGTCTCGATTTTAGCTGTAGCGTTTACTGTCCTCCTCCAAACTCCCGATCCGAGCAAAGTCATCGGATCGTCCCTAACGGCAGTAGAAGCACGGACACTGATGCTTTGGGTCATAATTGTTGGGATTGCAGGAACTGCGTGGGTCGGAATAGCGGCTGGCTGGCGATTTTTCCGACCTTATCGAAGGGGAACAGCAAGAGCAAATACTGGCTTGATTCGAAAGTGCTGGCACTGGTTGTGGTAACCGACCCTCTAAAGCTATTCTATAATCTTTTAAATTGCTGGCGGATCCATTTGCCGATCAGATATGATCTCGGCTGCGACTACCCCACCAACTCTATCGTCCCCTGCTCCAAGTCGGCGTGAATCCTGCCCTTGCTCTTCGTCTTCACCTGACGCCAGATGTCGAACCCGGTCATAATCGCCCGTTCCCAATCGCCTTCGGTGCGGGCGCTGACTTCGAGGTGAGAGGTCATGTCCTTGATGGTGCGCAGCAGGTCGTAGTTGACCCCCTCTGCCCCTTCGAGGAAGTTATGGCGCTCGGCATAGCTAAACACCATCGCGGAGATTCCCTCCTCGATGACGATTGCCCGGCCGCCGTCCTCCACTTCGTCAACTTTGGGGACACTTTTCCGCTTGCGCCTCATCAAGGCTCTCATTGTGGGAGACCAGCCGAGAATGCTCGCATAGGAAAGGTGGCAAATGTCGTGGAACCGGTACCCGTCGTCCTGGTACCGGTTATCCGTCAGTGGATCGCCGTATTTAGCTCCGTCAATAGTTGTGATGGCGATCCCAGATTCTTCCTCGATGGAAATGTCCATCTGCCGGGGCAGACGCTCTGAAAGGGGGTAGTCCTCATCGAAGAGCTTTTTCGCCGCTCTGTCCACACCAATAGGCTGCCAACGTCTGCCGGTCTTTGAGAGATTGAAATCTGCAACCTCTTCCAATGTCAGCCCGTGCTTGGTGGCAACATTGGACAGGTACCAGAGCAGGTCCCCCAGCTCTTCCTTGACTCGCTCGGGAAACAGTTTGTACGACTCGCCGTCCCTGAGCCACTTTTTATGCTCTCCCAGCAGTTCCCCAACCTCTCCAGCCATCCCCAGAAGAGGTATCATTATGCTGCGAGGGTCGGCCTCGAGGTTCTCGTTTTCCGGCTGCTGGTCTGTCTGATTGGCAAGGCGCTGGTATTCGTTAAGTTCCATCGCCTTCACCTCCTGCCAATCTCCGCATTTCCTTCTACCGATTGTGTTTTCACTTGCTCATACATCGGAAGGTTTGGGGCTACTATCGTGTTATGACACCATATACAGTATTAGCCATTTGTCAACATATACGCAATCGAGTGTGGGCTGGTTCTTTCTGGCGTGGAAAAAAATGGGGCTATTGGGCGGGTTCCTGCCCCAAATCCCCCGCAATCTCCTCCAGCTGCTCGAGGGCGGCCCGCAGGTCCTCGAGGATCTCGTCGGCGATTACGTCGGGCGGGGGGAGGTTGGCGGTGTCTTCCATGCTCTCGTCGCGGAGCCAGAAGATGTCGAGGTTGGCCTTGTCGCGCTTTACCAGCTCGTCGTAAGTGAAGCGGCGGAAGCGCTCCGTCTCCTCGCGCTGCAGACGGTTGTCGGTGTTGTAGCAGGCCACGAAGTCGTCCAGGTCGTCGCGGGTCAGCGGGTTGGCCTTCAGCGTAAACCGGCGGTTGGTGCGCAGGTCGTAGATCCACAGATGCTTGGTCCAGGGCGTCTCGGCGGCCGATTTGCGGTCGAAAAACAGCACGTTGGCCTTGACACCCTGGGCGTAGAAGATGCCCGTGGGCAGCCGCAGCAGGGTGTGGACGTCGCACTCGGCCAGCAGGCGGCGGCGTATCGTCTCCCCGGCGCCGCCCTCGAACAGCACGTTGTCGGGCACCACGATGGCCGCCCGCCCGGTGTTCTTCAGCAGCGTGCGCACATGTTGCAGGAAGTTGAGCTGCTTGTTGCTGGTTGTGGCCCAGAAGTCGGGAGACGCTCCACCATCAGCGTCTCCCGCTCCGTCTCGCCCTCGCTGTTGACGAAGGTGAGGGATGACTTGCGGCCGAAGGGCGGGTTGGTCAGCACCAGGTCGTAGTTGACGCCGGGATGGGCCCGCAGGCTGTCGTCCACGGTGATGTTGGTCTCGTCGCCGCCGATGCTGCGGAGGTACAGGTTCATGGCACAGAGCCGCGCCGCGCTGTCCACGATCTCCCACCCGTGCAGGGCGTCGCGCTGCAGCCGCTCCTTCTGGTCCCGGTCCATGGACGGGTGGCGGGCAAGAACGTAGTCATGGGCGGCCAGCAGGAAGCCGCCGGTGCCGCAGGCCGGGTCGCAGATGGTGTCGTCGGGGCCGGGACGCTTCACATCCACGATGGCCCGGATCAGCGGGCGCGGCGTGAAGTACTGCCCGGCCCCGGTCTTCACGTCCTGGGCGTTGCGCTCCAGCAGCGATTCGTAGGCGTCGCCCTTGACGTCGGCGCTGAGTTGTAGCCAGTTCTCGCTGTTGATCAGCTCCCGCACCAGCCGGGTCAGCATGGCGGGTTCCTGGATGCGGTTCTGGGCCTTGCGGAAGATGACGCCCAGGGTGCCGGGCTGGCCTCCCAGCGTTTCTAGGGTGCGGCGGTAATGGGACTCCAGCTCGGTACCCTCACGGGCCAGCAGGTCGGGCCAGCGGTAGCCCTCGGGGATGGGCGGCGGCACGTAACCGGACCCAGGGATACGAGATAAGGCAATGCGCTCGTCCATCATCTTGAGGAAGATGAGGTAGGTGAGTTGCTCCAGGTAGTCGCCGTAGGACAGCCCGGCGTCGCGCAGGATGTTGCAGTAGTTCCAGAGCTTCTGCCCGATGTCCACGGAGGTCGTCATACCGTCGCCTTTCTCCTGCCGTGCCGCCCGGACTTGCCCTTGCTGGCGGCGGACGCCAGCGCTTCCGCCTCGCGCTCGGCCCTGATGCGCTCCAGCAGCACCGACGCCGGCTCGTCGTTGGGGTCCTGGGGCACCAGCCTGCCAGCGAACGCTTGCTTCAGGATGCTCTGCCGAAGCCGCTCCGCCCGGGTCAGGCTGGCCTCCACGGTGGCCTCCGCCTGCTGCACCACCGACAGCCGCCGCTCCACCTCCGCCACAATGCGCTGCTGCTCGGCAAGCGGCGGAAGGGGAATGGGTATGGCCTTTAGGTCAGAACCAGATATTCCTGACTGACCCGCCGTAGTCCTTACCCGTTGATTCAGGAATTCTCTGGATATTCCCACGTTAGCAACTACCTGCACGAAAGCAGGCATGGTGTCAGGTTGAACTAATGCGGCTCGAATCAGTTTATCGGGATGTAGTGTATCCCTGGTTCCATCAGGGACCACGCCACAGACTCCTACGAAGGCAGGGTTCCCGTTGTACCTAGTGAAAAGGAGGTCACCTGGATGAATTTGGAAGTCAGTCAGATCCTCTTTGCTGTCTACCCACCTAATGTCTTCCAAATTTACTGCCATTGGCCGAACCGCGCTGATTCTCAAGATGGGCGTTCCAGCGTCACCTTGGGGGCGTTTGGAATAGCCGTTTCTGATAATGGCTGCCAACTGCTCAAAACTGGCCCACACTCACCCCTCTGGCAGTTCCGGCAGGGCGGAAGTGTCGAGGGCGGAGGGTTCCTTGTACTTGCCCCGCCGCTTCTCCTGCGACTCCCAGCGGACGCGGCGTTCGGCCAAGATGCGCTCCAGCAGGACGTCGGCGGGTTCGTACTCTCGGCCCTCGGAGCGGGACAGCTCCGACTCGGTGGGGACAAGGCGGCCCTCGCATGCGTCCTTGAGGACGCTGGCCCGGTAGCGCTTCAGGTTGGCCTGCGCCCGCCACAGCGCGGCCACAGACGCATCCAGCCGCGTGGACTGAGTCTCAATCACCGCCACAATGCGCCGCTGCTCGGCGAGGGGCGGGAGGGGGACGGGGATACTATTTAACGCCGCCTGAGTAAGTTTTGGCCGAGTGGTGCCTGTCACGAAACCTTCTAGATTGAAGTGATTCGCGTAAGCCTTCAGGTAGCCTAACGGCATGTCCCCGTAGGACTGGACTACGTGAGCATGATTGTTGACCCAGAATTTTCCGCTCGCCTCAAAAGCTATGGGATTCCCTTTAGCCAATAAATTGCCACCTTCTGTGATAAGCAGATAACTGCCGTCAAACAAAAAATCGTTGACAGAATCGATGGCACCTGATGCTCCATAATAGGGAAATGACCCCTGCATAACGGCTCGGTCTTGAGCCTTAAGCGGAACACGTTTGCCGTCGAAATTCCGGGTCAACAGGCCGACAGTTGACCATGTCCATCCCTGCGGATCCAACTTACATCACTACGCTAACCACATTTCTACGGCTATTGCGACATTTACGACGGTTGCGAGTGTGACGACAACTGTCATACCCATGATCCACTTGGTGAGTCGTAGCATCGCCTTTGTCTGCCGATCTTGTGAACGCCTGTTTAGTTCGTCTTGGTAGTATTGGGTTCCAACTACGGTTGTCTCTGCTTGTTCATCATGCCTATTGACCAACTCATCGTCGGTCAGGTTCTGTAGGTCATTTAGTGACAGCGCTCTTCCAGGCATTCAAATTCCCGCTGGACTTGGATTTCTAAAGTGCACCCGAATCGCTGCCGGTACTCGGCCATCGCCGATGAGGGCGTGGGCGCGGCCAGTTACCCAGCGGCCTGCTGTGCCCGGTCGAAGGTCTGGACGGTCACTTCCACCTCAACGGCGGCGTTGAGTGGTTCGGGTATGGTTTCGCCGTGCTCCAGCATCCCTTCAACGTGGAAGTTGGCGGCTTCTTCAATAAGGTTACGGGTTTCCTCGAAGGTATCTCCTGCGGCAATGCAGCCGGGCAGGTCGGGCAAATGCGCCGCATAGCCGTTGCCGGTTTTGCCAATTATTGCCACATACTTCATCGGTAATCTCTCCTGTCCAGCCCTGCTTGCTGCAAAATGCTATACCACCTCTGTGTATCCAGCTCTTTCCCGGGATTGCCAGCAATGGTCACCGTGCCCGGTTTCTCCGGATGATGATATTGGCGATGGCTACCCCTCGTCCTTACAAGGAACCAGCCATCCCTTTCGACTATGCGGATTGCTTCTCGTACTCTGGGTGGCATGCAACAATCCTGCTAAGAGTCGCGTCACCCTGCGACCCGACTACCCGAATCGCTTGCGGGGCTTCGCCGTCGTCGAAATGGCACAGCACGGCGTCCCGCACCATGCACATCAAGTCATCCCAGTCGTCGCTCTGGGTAAAGATGCTGTACCCGACAGCGCGAGCGTCGTAGCCCCCCTCCAGCGACTCCCGGACTTGGAAGACTATCTCTGCGTCAGGCATCGCAGTTCTCCCGATCTGTATTCTCCCATTATATCGCCGGCCTCCGGCTACCCCGCCAGCGTTAGGTTAAGCTCCTCTAGCAGCGGGGCCAGGCCGTCGCCAAACAGCGCGCCTGCGCGGCCGATGCCGCCGCGCTGCGCGAAGGGGGACAACTTCAGGTCAGCGGGCTCGATGCTGACGCTGCCGGCGATGTGGTCCTTTATGTCCTCCAGCCACTGGCGCTGCTCGTCCGTGAAGGTCCGTCCAGCAATTTCCTGCGTTGCCAGCCAGCCGTGGAACCGCTGCTCCACCTGCTCGACGAAGGGCGCCAGCTCATCATCAGCGCCGACGGCGTAGCGCACCAGCGACACGATGTCTGTCAGCACTCTCTGGCCGGAGCCGCGTACCCGATCCCGATTTAGCTGCTCGTAGGCGTCCCACAGCCTCGCAGGAGTCCATGACCGGGGCGGGCTCTGCAGCGCGTCGGCCAGCGCCTTAATTTCGTCCAACCTGAGGCGCTGGCTGTAGGGACGCTGATACAGCACCTGCAGCGCGGTAATCTCGTCGCGATGCTCCTCGATGTACTCGCGGAATGAGCGGGTGAGTTCGTCGGCCTCGGCGCCGGAGAACTCCGCCCGGATCAGAGTGTCCTGGGACACCGTGTCGATGGTCTGCTCGTAGGCCCGGTGAATCTCGATCAGCCGTTGCCGCAGATCCGGGTTGGCCGCAAACGGCTTGGCCGCCGCCTCCAGCAGTTTCTTTTCCGCTGCCGCGACGGCCTCCTCCGGCGGGTCGTCCTGTCCGGTTGCCTCCTGTGCTTCTTTCAGCGCTTCGTCAGGGTCCGTGGCATTCACCAGCTTCAATACCAGTTCCTTTATCGTGGCGCCGCCGGCCACAGACTCCACCGCCTGCCGGTCCTGGGACGAGAGCCGCCGGTCCAGGCGGGCCAGGCGGCTGGCCAGCGACGACAGGGTTTCCGGCTCCCGGTTGCCCATGGCCACAAGGTCCAGCAGCTTGCCAAAGGGCACCGTCGGGTGGCGGTCCAGCGAGAAGGACTCGCCGAGATCGCTTTCGGTGACGCCTACGGCGTCCACGACGACGAAACGCTCCTTGTCCACGGCGTCCGGCGTGACGGAGTTGAACTCGGTTTGCGAGATGGTGCGGACGCCGCGACCCTTCATCTCCTCGAAGAAGTTGCGGCTGCGCACGTTGCGCATGAAGAACACGATCTCCACCGGCTTGATGTCGGTGCCGGTGGCGATCATGTCCACGGTGACCACGATGCGGGGGTTGAAGCTATTACGGAACTGCGTGATCAGGTCCTCGGGCTTTGCCCCAGTGGTGCGGTAGGTGATCTTCTGGCAGAAGTCGTTGCCCTTCCCGAACTCCTCCCGCACGATGCGAACGATGTCGTCGGCGTGGCTGTCGTCCTTGGCGAAGACGATGGTCTTGGGCACGTATTCTCGGCCGGGGAATATCTCAGTCGTTACCTTGTCGCGGAAGGTCTGGATGACCGTGCGGATTTGGTCCTCCGCCACCACGTCGCGGTCAAGCTGGCCCGGCGTGTAGGGCAGTTCCTCCTCCAGTTGTTCCCAGCGAACCTTGCGGGTGCGGCGATCCCGCCGGTCCACCGTCAGTCCCGCCTCAATGGTGGACCCTTCTTCCGTTATCTTCGTCGCAATGCGATAGACACTGTAGGGAACGTTGATGTGGTCAACCACCGCCTGCTGATGGTTGTATTCCATCACCAGATTCTGGTGGAAGAAGCCGATGGTCTGCATTGAGGGAGTGGCAGTCAGGCCGATGAGAAAGGAGTCGAAGTATTCCAGCACCTACCGCCACAGGTCGTAGATGGAGCGGTGGCACTCGTCGGTGATGATGAAGTCGAACTCCTCGATGGGGAAGCTCCGGTTGTACTCCACCGTTTGTGGCGACGGCCGGACATTTGCTACGTCGTAACCGGATGCCTCCTCCATCTCCGGGTCCAGTTCCTCGCCCCTCAACATGGAGTAAACCCGCTGGATTGTCGCAATGCAGACCTTGCTCATCGGGTCGATACTGTTCGATTGGAGGAGCTGCACGTTGTAGAGTTCGGTGAACTTCCGCCCGTCGCCGGGCACGGTAAAGCCCTGGAATTCTCGGTACGTCTGCCGTCCCAGGTTGCTGCGGTCCACGAGGAACAGCACCCGCCTCGCTCCGGCGTGCTTGATGAGGCGGTAGACCTGGTTGCAGGCCATGAACGTCTTGCCGCTTCCAGTGGCCATCTGCACCAGGGAACGCGGACGGTCCTCGGCCAGCGACAGCTCCAGGTTCCGGATGGCCTCGGCCTGCACCGTCCAGAGGTTGGAGTCCTCCAGCGGCGGCATTGTGGTCAACTTGCTTCGCAGGCTGTAAGGCGCCGTATAGCTTGCCTGAGTACCGGCGACTTGCCGTTGTCCAAATTCCCACGACGGTATGGATGCTCCCAGCCACTCGGCCAGCGTTTCCGGCGTGTGGAACGCAAACACGTTCCGGCTGCGAGGCTGTGGGTCCAGTCCGTTGGTGAACCGCGTTTCCACGCCAGTGCTCTCATACAGGAACGGCAGAGGGCGAGCGTAGCAGGGCAGGTTGTCCGGCAAACCCGCACCGTACTTTCCCGACTGCGCCTCCACCCCAGTGAGGGTGCGGCCCACAGGCTTTGCCTCGACCACTCCAGTAGCCCGACCGTCCACATACAGCAGGTAGTCTGCGGTCCCGTGGCCGCTTCGCAGCGGAAACTCCCGCGCCGCCACGCCGCGGGTGGCGTGGACGTTGAGGGCGGCCAGGTCCTGCACCGCCCACCCCGCCTGCTCCAGCAGCCGGTCGATGTTGGCCCTTGCTCGTTGTTCGGGTGTTTTGCCGGTCATCTATTGCGTTCCGAACACGCAGAAGTCAGCCCAAACTGTGGGTAGTCCGTGTGCATTGCTGCCATAGTATTCTATCTGATTAATTTATTGCCGACAGGTCGGCTCTACCGGTCCCGACTTTGGAGGAAGTCCCCTATATAGGAAACAACCTCTTCTACGTCTTTATATAAATGAACCATCAACTTGGAGTTTCCTGCAATCATGGCCGACAGCCGTCTGTCCTCTGTTTCTCTGAATAGGCAAATGATTGGTTTTCCTACAGATTCGGCCAATCCAAGCTCATACCCTACCCCCAGCGATGGCTGGGTTACTTCAGCAACGATGATATCCGCCTCATGAATCCAAGCAACATCCCGCTCGAAGATTTCCGAATCCGGCATGTCCCTTTCGCCTTGCTCTGTCAGCTTTGAGTTGCCAACGTGCTCGGTCAGAATTTGCCCATATGCCCGCAGCTTTTCGATGAGCCTGCGGTAAACGTCTTGGTCTTGAGTTCCCCCTCGTATCGAACCGGCAAAGTATATCTTCATTAATACTCCCGAAGGTTTCTCGCTACCTGCTTTGGGTTATGGGTGAGTTACAGCTTCCCCCGCTGCCGCCCCCGGTCTCCCGTCTTTCGCGACGAAGGCGCTCTCCCCAGCCGGTCCCCTGGGCTGACCTGGCGGTGAAACTCAATGGCGTCCTCCTCCCCCAGAGTCTTGAAGTATGTCTCAGGGATCTTCCTCCACCCGCCTACTATTTTCAGTACCTGCTCGGGCATTCCCGCCCGAAGGGCGTTGATGGCGTAAGAATGGCGGAAACGGTGCGGATGCATGCCCTCGATGTTGGCTCGCCAGGCCAGCCGCCTGAGAAGCTGGCATATCCCGTTTGGCAGCAGGGCCTCGCCCTGCTCGGACACCCACAGAGCCTCAGTGCGGGGCATGAGGGCTTCTCTTTCCTGCAGGTAGTCCCAAATCACGGACCTCGCCATGTCGCCAATGGGCATTTTTCGCTCTTTGCGGCCCTTGCCCATCACCAGCAGCGTGCCGTTGGTCAGGTCCGTGTTTTGGAGTCGCAGCTTGGCGATTTCGCTCAGTCGGCCGGGAGTATCCCAAAATGCGTACAGGACTGCCCGGTCGCGAACCAACCGAAATCGGTGGGCGGGAGTTCTGGCGAGGGCGGGATCAGCCAAGGTCAGCAAGTCCCGCATCTGGTCTTCCGTGACAATGGGAACTGTTTTCTCTTCCAAGCTGGGAGGCTCTATATCGGCGAGAGGATTCTCGTCGATATGTTTGCGCTCCACCAGCCAGTTGAAAAACCGGTTCAGACGGCGGTATTGGGCGTTGATGTGGCCCTTGGACAGCTTCTTGGGTTCGGCGTAGATCCGCTCACCGAACCACCGTACCCGGTCCTGGAGGTAGGACAGGTAGTCCTCGATGTGCTCGGTGGTGATTTCCTGCACATCGGGCCAGCCCTGCTCCTCGGCGTACAGGGCGGCCATGGCGACCGTAGTTTCGAGGCTGGCGAGGTACCCCTCGGAGTACCTGTTGGAGGCCTTCAGGCTGGTGAGAAACCGTTTTCCGTTTGCGGGAAGACTGTGGTCAAAATGCTGCTTGACGACCATTCATTTGGTGGCACCTGAGAGAAAAAGCCGTCACTTTATATCTGAGTTTACCATAAATGGAGTGGTTGGTGGGCCTGGATGGACTCGAACCATCGACCTCGGTCTTATCAGGACCGCGCTCTAACCGCCTGAGCTACAGGCCCGGGGAGGAGGTGCCTCGACTTGCGCAAGACGCTCAGGCGAACGCCTATCGAAACACTGATCCAAGATTATATCCCTGGGGACAAGGTCATTCAAGTCACGGATGCATCGAGCGGCCTGCGACGTTGCGGTCAGGCGAAGAAGGGAAGATCGGAGTTGCCTGCACTGCGATGAAGGAAATTCGCCGCCCGGGTTGACTTTGCCATTCCACCCTGGGTGTACTATATTAAGTGAGTGTACAATATTAAGTATCTCACCACTTGCCGAGCGGGTGTAACTCAGTGGTAGAGTGCTTGCTTCCCAAGCAAGACGTCGAGGGTTCGAATCCCTTCGCCCGCTCCACCTGCTTCGATTCCAGATTCGCCGTTCTTCGGGCTTTGGCCGCACTGTTTCCGTTGCCCTCAATTTCAGCTTGTGGTAAATTACCGGCAATCAAATCAGAAGCGTATTAGGAGTATTGCATGGCTTACGTCACCCCCCGCGAGGGCGAAGGCGCCGAGAGCCTAGTCAACCGCTTTCGGGCTTCAGTACAGCACTCCGGCATCCTGCGGGAGCTGAAGGACCGTCGCTTCTTCAGGTCCAAGGCACAGAAGGAACGGCTGGCCGCCCAGCGCGCGGCACGTCGCCGACGTCGGCAGAGCCGCCGCAACCGCTAGCAGGTGGTTCCGGATCTCTAGCCACTGTCTCGGCGTAACCACAATAAAGGCGCGGTGAGTCAGAAAAGCCTGGAGGGCCCGGGGCGCCCCGGTAGCTTTCGTTCTCTTGCCGCGGTTCAGAGCATTTGTTACCATTTTAAGAAGCTGGAGGGATCGCATAGAGGCCTAGTGCGGGCGCCTGCTAAGCGCTTAACCCGTTAAAAGCGGGTTCATGGGTTCGAATCCCATTCCCTCCGCCACCTCGCTTTCCCCATCAGCGTCCTTTGAGGCTATTATTTTCATTAAGCCGGACTTGCCGTTACTTTCATAATGAACAGCTATCATATCTGGACCATCGGCTGCCAGATGAATACTGCGGACTCGGAGCGCCTCGCCTCCGCGCTGGAGCAGTTGGGACTGGAGTCGGCGGAGGACGTCAGGGACGCCGACGTGGTGGTCCTGAACTCTTGCGTAGTGCGACAGTCGGCTGAGGACAAGGTGGTCGGCAACCTGGGTGCATTCTCGCGGCTGAAGAAGCAGGACCCCGACCGGGTGATCGCGCTGATGGGCTGCATGGTGGGCCCTAAAACGGACCAGCTGGAGCGCCGATTCCCCTACGTCGACGTGTTCATGCGGCCGCAGCAGTTCGAGCCCCTGCTGGACATGATAGGCGAGCGCCTGAACCTCGATTGGGAAGGCTGCGTCGGCACTCTGGCGCCCACCCGACCCGACGTCTCCTGCCACGTGCCCATCATTCACGGCTGCGACCTGATGTGCACCTTCTGCATCATCCCCTACCGCCGTGGACGGCAGGTCAGCCGTCCGGTGGATGAGGTGGCGCGCGAGGTGGAACTGCTCGTCTCCCGCGGGGTGAAGGAAGTCACGGTGCTGGGGCAGACGGTGGACGCCTATGGTCACGACCTGCCCGACGGGAAAGACGGACGCCCCGACCTGGCCACACTGCTGGCGCGGCTGAACGACGTTGACGGGCTGGACCGCATCCGCTTTCTTACCTCGCACCCCAACTACATGAGCCGCGGCATCATCGAGGCGGTGGCCGAGCTGCCCAAGGTGTGCGAGCACATCAACCTCCCCGTGCAGGCGGGCGACGGCGAAGTGCTGGCCAGGATGCGGCGCAACTACACCCGCGACTACTATATCTCCCTCGTGGACGAGATACGCGACACGGTGCCGGGCGCTTCGATCAGCACCGACATCATCGTGGGGTTCCCGGGTGAGACGGAGGACCAGTTCCAGCGCACTCTGAAACTGGTGGAGCAACTTCAGTTCGACAAAGTGCACTGCGCCGCCTACTCCACCCGCCCCGGTACCAGCGCCGACCGCACCATGGAGGACGACGTACCGCAGGAGGAGAAGGTCGGACGCCGGCAACGCGTGGATGCCCTGCAGGAGCATATCCTCACCGATATCAACGCCGAATTGGTGGGCAGCGAGTTCGAGGTCCTGGTGGAGGCGAGGAAAAAGGGGAAGTGGCAGGGACGCACCCGTTCCAACAAGCTGGTGTTCTTTCCCATATCAGACGATGACCGCGACCGGCTGGGACAGCTCGCAAACGTCCGCATTGAACGGGCCGGGCCGTGGTCGCTACAGGGACAACCGAAGTAGAGTGAGGAATGCGGAGCGAGGGAAAGTCAGGTGAATTAGGTCCTCGCTCCGCATTCCCATTGAGAGGGAATCGAAGATGACAACCCGTCGCCGTCCCATCGTACCCATCACCGAGTTGGAACACTCGGCCTTCTGCAAGACCGAAGATGAGTTGCCCGCCAAGCCCCTGGCCGAAGAACTGGCCGTCAACGTGCGCTGGCAACAGATTCCCACCGAGTACCTGCACTACACCGCCGACGAGCTGGACGCCCGCATTGACGCGGTGCGACAGAAGCTGGGCAGCACCGTGACGGTGCTGGGGCACCACTACCAGCGTGAAGAAGTCATAAAGTACGCCGACTTTCAGGGCGATTCCTTTCTCCTGTCGCAGCAAGCGGCCAGCAAACCTGACGCCGACTACATAATCTTCTGCGGCGTTCACTTCATGGCCGAGACCGCCTGCGTGCTGGCAGCAGACCACCAGCGGGTGATCCTTCCCAACATCACGGCCGGCTGCTCCATGGCAGACATGGCGCCGATGGAAGATGTGGATGATGCCTGGGATGACTTGATGGAAGTACTGGGGCCCGGCGAAATCGTGCCGGTGACCTACATGAACTCCATCGCAGGCATCAAGGCGCTGTGCGGGCGCAACGGCGGCGCCGTCTGCACTTCATCCAACGCCGATGCGGTCCTGAAGTGGGCCTTTGAGCAGGGCAAGCGGGTGCTGTTCCTGCCCGACCAGCACCTGGGGCGGAACACGGCGCTGAAAATGGGTGTGCCGCTGGACGAGATGGTGGTGTGGAACCCCTTCCGCAACATGGGAGGCAACACCCCTGAGCAGCTGCGCCGCGCCAGGATGGTGCTATGGCAGGGCCACTGCTCGGTCCACACGCGGTTCACGGTGAAGCAGATCGAGATGGCCCGACAGCGCTTCCCGGACGTCAATGTTCTGGTGCATCCGGAATGCGTGATGGAGACTGTGCAGGCCGCCGACCTCGTGGGCTCCACCGAGTTCATACGCAACCAGATCAACAACGCCCCGGCGGGCAGCGTGTGGGCCGTGGGCACCGAGATCAGCTTGGTCAATCGTCTGGCCCTTAACAACCCGGACAAGACGGTGTTTTGCCTGGACCCGGTCACCTGCCCGTGCTCGACGATGTACCGCATCCACCCGGCCTACGTGCTGTGGGTGATGGAGTCGCTGCTGGAGGGCCGGGTCATGAACGAGATCACCGTGCCCGAGGACATCCGCCGCGAAGCGCTGGTGGCCCTCAACCGGATGCTGTCGCTGCGGTAGGTCAAGAGGTACGAAAGTGGACTTGCGCATCTCCGAAGACAGGGAAATCACGATTCCGCAGGAACTCTTGGATCGCTCTGGATTGCGGCCAAACGACGAGGTGGACGTCACACTGACAGGGAGAGGACTACTGATCAGCAAGTCCCCCGTGGAGCGTGATGCAATTGAGAGCGTATATGGATGTTGGGGTTCCGGAGGGCATACCGACGCCTATATGAATGAAGTCCGCGGACGTTGATCACAGCGGTCGACACTAACGTCTTGGTGGACATATTTCTAGCGGACCCACTTCACGGTCTTCTTTCCAAGGAGTGGCTCAGGCAAGCCCAAGAGCAAGGTTCAGTCACTATCTGCAATATTGTTTACGCTGAACTGGTGCACGGATCGCCTGACCGAAAGTCTCTCGACGACAACATCGAAACGCTGGGCCTGACGGTCTCGCCCATCAGCAACGATGTTGCATACGAAGCAGGGGTACGGTGGTCCCAGTACAGAAGGTCAGGGGGTCCGCGGAATCGAATATTGGCTGATCTCCTGATCGGCTCGCACGCCCTGCTTTCGGCGGATTTGCTGCTCACTCGCGACAACGGGTTTTACTAGACTTATTTCGCCGACTTGAAGACCTTCATAAACCCACAATAACCGTTGTTGATACCGGAGGCCACCTCTTGCCCGAGTTTCCGCCCGAAGTCCATGCGCTGATAGACGCGGCAATCGCCGAGGACCAGACCTTCAACGACCCCACCACGGCGGCGGTGGTGCCGCCGGAGATTCGCGGCATCGGGATGCTGCGGGCCAAGGCCAACGGCGTGCTGGCCGGCGTCGAGGTCGGGCTGGCCGTGTTCCGCCGGGTGGAGCCGGACCTGGAGTTGGAAGCGCTGATGTCCGACGGCGCGACGCTGTCACCGGGCGACGACATAGCCCGCGTGGCAGGGCCGGCGGCGGGCATCCTGCGGGCGGAACGCATCGCGCTCAACTTCATGCAGCGCATGAGCGGCATCGCCAGCGCGACCAACCGCTACGTGCGCGCCATCGAGGGAACCCGCTCCCGCATCGTGGACACCCGTAAGACGGCCCCCGGGCATCGCTACCTGGACAAATACGCCGTAAGGTCCGGCGGGGGCTACAATCACCGCTACAACTTGGCCGACGGCATCCTGATCAAGGACAACCACATCGAGGCCAACCGATTCCGCGAGATGGGCTTGCGGCAGGTCATCGAGCTGGCGCTGGAGCGGGCCTCCCACACCATCCGCGTCGAGGTGGAGGTGGAGTCGCTGGAGGCCGCCCGCGAGGCCCTGGACGCCGGGGCCCACATCATCATGCTGGACAACATGCCGGTTGACATGATGCGCGAGGCCATGGGATTCATCGGCGACAAGGCCGTGGTGGAAGCATCGGGCGGCATCAACTTCGACACCGTGCGGGCCGTCGCCGAGACCGGCGTCCACCTGATCTCCATCGGCGAGCTCACCCACTCCCCTTCAGCGCTGGACATCAGCCTGGACCTCGAATTCGAGTAGACCCAAGGGGGAACATGGCCAATACCACCGACCCAATAACCAACTGCCTGCAACGAAACTGGGACATGATCGACTCCGCGCTGGCCGGCATGGACGACGAGATGCTGGTTCGCGCTCCGGCCGCCGAGTGCAACTCCGCCGCGTGGATCCTCTGGCACCTGACGCGGGTGATGGATATGTTCGTCCACATGCGGCTGCAGGGCGCCTCGCAGCTGTGGGAGACGGAAGGCTGGGCGGAGAAGTTCGACGTGGAGCCCGGCATCGAAGACCGCGGCGTGGGCTGGACCGCCGAGCAGGTAGCGGCGTGGGTCCCGCCGTCCCGCGAAGTACAGGAAGGCTACTACCGCGCCGTGAACGCCGCGACGCTGGCCTACCTGGCGCAGGTCAGCGAGGAGGAACTGGCCCGCGAGATCGTTCTGCCCCCGCTGCCTGAGCCGCGCACAATCGCCGCCTGCTTCGGGCAGGTGATGTGGGACAACCTGGCCCACGGCGGCCAGATCGCCTACCTGCGGGGTCTATTCCTCGGCATGGGCTGGCATCGCTAGCACCGCTATCGCCGCGCCCTGTGACGGTCAGCGCTGTCCAGCAGGATGGTTACAGGACCGTCGTTTTGCGACCGTACCTGCATGTAGGCCTGGAAGCGGCCCGTGGCAACGGTCAGTCCGGTCTCTCGCAGCAGCGACACGATGTGCTCGTAGAGCTGCTCCGCCAGCTCCGGCGGCGCAGCGCGGGTGAAGTCGGGCCTGCGGCCACGGCGGGTGTCAGCGTAGAGGGTAAATTGGCTCACCACCAGCGCCTCCGCGCCAACGTCAAGGGCCGACAGATTGAACCGGTTGGCGTCATCGGCAAAGATTCGCAGGTTGGCAACCTTGGGCACAAGGTATTCGGCGTCAGCCTCTTCGTCATCGTCCGCCACTCCCAGCAGTATCAGAAGGCCGCGGCCGACTCGGGATACTTCTTTCCCATCGATTTCGACCGAGGCTTCGGCCACTCGTTGAACCAGGGCACGCATGGAAACTTCCGCCGTTTCTGCAATTTCGTTTTTGGCAAAAAATGAGCCGGTCGCGCGATGCGGACCGGCTGGTCTCGTTTCTTCGTAGACGATATGCGGGACGGGATCCCAGTGGTTTTAGCTGGAAGCGGTGGCTCCCGCAGTGGTGGAGGCAGATTCGCTGCTACCGGAACCGCTCGAACTGTCTGAGGTGGAAGAGGACTCGGAAGTCTTGCTGTCACTGTCAGACTTGGAGGAATCGCTGCTCTTGCTGGCGCCGTTTTCGACCGGCGGCTTGGGCCTGCCGTAGTCGGTGGTGTAGAATCCGCTGCCCTTGTAGATCACGGGCACCGCGTGGTAGACCCGGCGTCCCTCGCCTGAGCAGTCGGGGCAGGTCCCCTTGCCAGCTTCACTGAAGCTCTGCCTCAGCTCGAAATTGTTATCACATTCAACGCAACGGTAATCGTATCGAGGCACTTGTCATCTCCTGGCATTCACCGCCCGGCGCGTCGACCCCGCGATTCCAAGGGCTACATCACGCAGGCGAATAGGTGGAAAGTTGGCGCCCGGACGGGTTGACTGCTAAATCACAACTAATATAATTTATCAGCCTCACTGTCCACTGTCAAATTGGCGTAGCTGTCATCGCAACGGTTCCTGTACCGGCAAGTCCAGTGAGGCAATCTGTGAAGATTTGGTGCAATTTTGCCAAATCAGACATCAAACTGGCACTATTGGGCGAAAACACGCTATAATTGAAACTCCATCGCTGAAATTCGCTATTGACACCCGGAAATAATGGCAATTATTATATCTCGTCGTGTCAACCACGCCCCCTAGGGGCAGGAACGCATCCTCGCCGGCTTGCGCCGCGTGGGCAGGTATGGAGCATAGCACCATGGATGAGCTGGATCGCAAGATTATAGCCCTGTTGCAACTGGACGGAAGAGCGTCCAACGCGAAGATCGCGCGCGAAGTGGGTGTCAGCGAAGGCACGGTGCGCCGCCGCCTGCGTCGCTTGGTCAAGGACGACATGGTCAAGGTCGTCGCCGTCCCAAACCTCGAGAAGCTGGGTTACGCCACCACCGCCCTCATCGGCATCTCCACCGGGCCGGGCAAGTCCGACACGGTCGCCGACGCCATCGCCGCCATGGAGGAAGCCCACTACGTGGCCATCACCACCGGCTCCTTCGACGTGTTCGTCTGGGCCGGACTGGAATCCGCAGAGAACCTGGGCAACTTCCTCCGCACCAAGGTGGGCGTGGTGGACGGCGTGCAGGGCACCCAGACCTTCGTGAACCTCTCCATCAAGAAGCGGGCCTACGGCCTGGTGCTCTAGACACAGCCTCACAGGGGCCATTGGTGAGCCGGGAATCCTTGCAAACCCCCTGCGCTGTGCTATAATTTGCCGTGGCTGGTTCGAAGCCATGGCGTACTGGCCAGTCGTACCCTCAATTCAAACGAACCCTTAATTCAAGATAGAGAGCCGACCGCAATGACCTACATCATCGCCGAGCCCTGCGTTGGCCTGAAAGACTCCGCCTGCGTTGACGTCTGCCCGGTGGACTGCATCTACACGCGGGACGAAGACGATCAGTTCTACATCAGCCCCGACGAGTGCATCGACTGCGCCGCTTGTGAGCCGGTCTGCCCCGTAACCGCCATCTTCGCCGAGGATTCCGTCCCCGCCGAGTGGCAGGATTACATCGCCAAGAACTACGACTACTTCAAGAACACCAACCCCGCCGATCTGAAGCGGAAGTAGTCCCGACCGCATCACGTCGACCCTTGCGAAACGTGGGGGCGGGTATAATGCCCGCCCCTATAACTGTTGCCGTGGCGGTACCTTCCGTTTCTACCCGAGGTCGTCGAGACAGGCCTCGATGGGCTTGCTGAGGCAGGAGAATATCGGGGTGTCCAGCAGCGTGTAGGGGCGGACCTTGGACTCCCGAAGCTCCATCACCAGGTCAAGAAACGACGATGGGTCGTCGGTCTCGAATCCCAGCACGAACTCCTGGTCGTCCAGACCAAAGGAGTAGGCGGTGCTTATCTTGATGTCCGGGTACTTGTGGCCAATGACGAAGTGCTCGTTCATCAGTTCCTGCCGCTCTTCCTTGGGCAGCTGGTACCAGTCGTGGGTCTTCACGAAGGGGTAGACAAACAGGTACTTCCGTCCCACGATGCGCATGGTGGACGACGTGCCCTCCTGCCCCTCGTGGCGGTGGTTCACGACGTAGGGAGAGCGACGGGTCATCGCCAGGTATGAGTAGGGCGTCGCGAGGTAGGGCGCCAGCGCGGTGCGGTTGAGCTGGGCCGACAGTTCGTTGATCGCCTCCAGCGTGGGGCTGACCATCCACAGCATCATGTCGGCGTCCCCGCGAGTGCCCACGAGGCTGTAGCTTGAGATGCTGACGCGGTCGGAGAACTCGTCGAGCACCGACGCGAACTCGGCCTTCATACCGTCTGGTTCCGTGCCCCCGTTTTGCGAGGCCAGACCACGCCACTTCGAGTCGATCTTGAAGAAGGTGTACTTGACGAAGTCGCGCCGTGTCTGCTGCTCTTCGTGATGCGGCATCTAGCCCCCGCGTATCTATGCTGTCTTGATCCGGGCCATCTTAGCAACCGGGTGTCGGCACTGGCAAACTGCGGCTGGGCTACACCGTCGGTTCGCCCAGGCCGCCGCAGTCTGCTGGCACGGCCTCGTCCTCGCCGGGCCAGGGCGGCGTGGTGTGACAGAGGAAGCGCAGGGGCCCGTCGGGACCGGCCGCGAACTGGAAGCGCCAGCCTGTGGGAATGACCAGCGAGTCACCCGGCGACACGGGCAGCGGCGAGATGAACGCGGGGGCGACGTTGGGCGGACAGCGCCAAACCTGGCCTTCGCCCTCGAGGATGTACCAGATTTCCTCCACGGTGCGGTGGTGTACCGGGCGCGAGACCTGCCCGGCCGGGAGCGTCACCTCCACCATGCTGCTCCTGCTCGCTGCGTGTCGCCCGTCGGCCAGTAGGCGTATCTCCGAACCGTCGGGGGCGGTGGCGTCCGGGCGGTCGGCGCGCCGGTTGGGCTGCGGGACCCTAGCCCATGTGGAATCGATTTCGTTCATTGTGTATTCCTGGATATATTCTCGGTTCTCTTGCCGCGCACGGTTACCCGGCCACGGTCAGGCTCTCTCCGACCACGTTCCACCAAGGCAGGGCGAAGGCAAACAGCACCGACACGGCCACCAGTGTCATGATGAAGCCGGTACGCAGCACCTCGGGAGATGATATCTCCGCCCTCTGGTAGATGAATACGCTACCGGCGGCCGCCGCCGGGTAGAACACCACGGAATCGCCGACGATGACCACCGCCAGGCCGCACACCAGCGGGTTCAGCCCCAGCGAGGCTCCGGTGGACATCGCCACCGGTATGATGAACGCCAGGTATCCGGCGATGTTGGGCATCACGAACCGGACCACCGACGCCGCGCCCGCCAACGCCAGCATCAGCAGCCACGGCGAGTCCGCGAAGCTGCCCACTGCGGAGACCAGCGTGCCGGCGAACCATGCCGCGGCGCCGCTTTCGACCAGCGCGCCGGACAGGGAAAGGGAGGTGGCGATGATGAAGAAGTTGCTCCAGCCCAGGTTCTGCTCCAGCTCCCGCCACGAGAGCAGCCCGATGCCGGGCAGCAGCATCACGACCATGGCAATGAGCGCCGGCACTGCGGGCGACAGGCCATGGGCGAAGTCGGTGAACCAGAGCAGGGCGACGCCTCCGGCAATCAGGCCGGCCTTCGCCTCCGCCGGGGTAAAGGGCCCGGGGCCCAATTCCGTGTCAGCCCCCCCCGCGGCAACCGGGGACCCAGCGAAGCCCGATCGGTAGAGCAGGAAGACGGCCAGCCCTCCCACCACTAGGATGCTCCAGAAGGGCAGGGCCATCAGCACGAACCAGCGGGTCCAGGAGAAGTCGCCGATGAGGGCCGCGGCAACGACCGGGGTGATTCCTCCGGCCAGCAGGGCGGTGGACCCCAGGCGGTTGAGCGACCCCATGGCCATCATCACCGCCTTGTTCAGCGGGTGCTGCCTCTCGATATTCCATCGCCCCATGACCTGCTCGTAGACGTGCACCAGGATAGCGCCCCGCGTAGTGGCAGAGGGCAGCGCAAAGGTCAGGGCGGCGAAGGACACCAGCATCTGGACGTAGAGGGCGCGGGGGTTGCCTCGCGCCAGGCGAACCAGGTAGCCGGCCATGCGGTTTGCCAGCCCGGAGTGCTGCACGCCCAGGCCGAGGGTCAGCACGCCCAGCAGGAAGTAGGGCACCGGCTGGGAGAACCCGTACAAAGCCGCTTCAAGGTCGGGCACAGCCCGCAGCAGGGTGAGCAGGATGACCGCCGCGATGCCGGTAACCGCGAGGGGAAGCGCGCCGGTGGTCCACAGTCCCACGGCCAAGGCCATGACCGCCAAGGCACGCTGGCCCTCTTCCGACAGGCCGTCGGGGGTGGCGGCCAGCAGCACTGCGGCGAAGGCCAGCAGCGGCAGGGCGAACTTCACCGCGGCAACGCCGGGCCGGTCGCCGAAGATTTTCAATCCGTCTGTGGGACCCTGTGCCGTCATCTTCAAGTCTGTGGCTGGACGCCCCCACCCTTACCGTCCTCCGGAGGAAGAGGAAATCAGAGATTCGGTTTGCCGAAAGCAGGAGCGCCGCAAGGCAAGACCCCCGGCGCGCCGGGGGTCCTGGCTGCGTCGGCGTGTGCCGCTGCCGGTCAGGTCGCGGCGGGCTTGCGGCCCTTGCGACTCAGGAAGTCGCTGAATCCTTCCTCGACGGTCAGCCCGCGGAAGCGGCCCTGACGGCCCTCGATCTCGGTCCAGAACTGCTGCTCCAGCGAGTTTCCGGTATGCTCGATGAGGAGCTGCTTGATGTTGTTGACGCCCTCGGGCCGGTTCTTGGCAATGCCGGCAGCGACCTCGACGGTCTTGTCCATGAGCTGCTCGGACGGCACCAGGTGGTTGATCAGTCCGATGTGATAGGCCTCCTCTGCGAAGACCTCGCGCCCGCTGTACAGCAGCTCCTTCGCCTTGGGCCAGCCGATCAGGTTGGGCAGGCTCCAGGTGGCGTTGAGCTGGCCGTAGTTGACGGCCAGGAAGCGGAAGCTGCTCTTCTCGCAGCCGATGAGGAAGTCGAGGCTGGTGGCCATGACGGTGCCGCCGCCGTAGCAGAGGCCGTTGATTGCGCCGATGATGGGCTTGGAGCAGGTGGCCATGTGCCAGGTGTAGTTGGAGCGCTCGGCGGCGCCCTCATCGCGCTGTTCCTGGGTGAACTCGCGGTTCTCGTGGATGTCGGCTCCGGCGGAGAAGGCCCGCTCGCCCGCGCCGGTGATGATGACCGCCCCGATGCCGTCGTCGGCCTCGGCTTCGGTGAGGAACTCGTCCAACTCGCGGACAAGCTTCAGGTTGAGGGCGTTCAGCACCTCGGGGCGGTTCAGGGTGACGATGGCGACCCGGTCCACCTGGTCGGTGGAGATTACCTCGAAGGCCATGACTGCGATGACTCCTTTGCCTCCCACCGGAAACGGCGGGGCATGCGTATGCGTGTGCGCCAGTATTGCCCAGAGTTTAGCGGGCAGCAGCCCAGCGCACAACCAAGGGGCGATGGGAGATACAGGCCTGACATTACCTAAAGGGATAGACTCCGCGTTACTCCGCGCGACGCCTGAACAGAACGTGGATGGCGAAGGCGCGGCGGTCGGTGCTGGAAGAGCTCTCGAGGGAGGTTAGGGCTTCTTCGGTTTCATCGACAATCTGCATTACCCATCGTCGAGAATAGGTTGCGGTAGGTGCAGTAATCAGCCTGCTGACGTTGACTCTGCATATACACGAATCTTCGGGCAAAGACTCGGATTTCCGCGGGGAAAGCCCTCATTGCAGATTGGTTATCGCACTGGTTTCTGGCGTGCCCGTGTTCCAACGCCCTGTAGGTTTGTCGCCACGCCGATTCATTTCGGTTGGCTCGGGGGGATCCGGCCAAGCGGTCCGCGCAACACAGGGCAAGATGATGGGAAAGGGCGTAATAGGCGGCACTAACAGCACGGCGTAACTCAGCTTGACGCGGACGTCCCCGTCGTCCACCCGTCACCCCGGACGCCAGTTGCCTGGCAATTCTTATTAGGTCTCGGGGATTCACGGAATCCGCTCATCAAAGATTTCTTTCCATTCCGATTTCTCGATGAACGCGTGGCCGGGGGTGTGGGTCAATTCGCCCTCAGGAAGGTGCATCAACAGTCGATCTTCAATACCAATGGTCCACTTGGGATCGAGCTTCTTCTGGTCGCCGTCGAAGATGATGTAGATGTGCAGGAATTCCTCGCCGCAGTGGTCCAGTTCGGGGTTCACTATTATCGGATCGAAGACGAACTCGTCCTTGAAGCGTCCTTCCAAGTCCTTTCTGACAATGATCTCGACCCTTTCTATGACTTCCTGCAACGTCGCCGGCCTCTTGCCGAAGTCTACAAACGACTGGTGCACTTTCGTCCTCCCCGGTTTCAACCGCTTACTTTACCGAGGGTTTTCGCTATTGCCTTTCAGGTATCCGATGTTCCTCAAGAAAGCAAGATTATCAAGATTATAGGTAGAATGTACAGGCTCATACTCGAATGAGCAGATGCGCCACACTGACTACCTCCACAATCGGACAACGGCAGGCAACCGGCCTCAGAGCGGCGCGAGACGCAGAATGCCCCAACCACACCCATTCCGCATCCTCGTCGTCTGCACCGGCAACCGCGCGCGCTCACAGACGGCGCAAGGGTGGCTACTGCACCTGGGCGGCGGTCGCGTGTCGGCCGACAGCGCGGGGACGGCGCCGAAGGGCCTGCACCCGCTGTCGGTTCGCGTGATGGCCGAGTGGGCATCGACCTCTCGGCGCACACGTCGGACCACACGGACCGGGAGGACGAGCTGCTGGCGGTGTTCCGGCGGGTGCGGGACGAGATCGGCGAGTACAGCCGCGAGCTGCTGGACGCGGTGTATAGTGACGCCCCGTAGCGAGATTCTGCGGAAAGGAGACTGGCAATGAAGACCGTCCGCATCTACCAGACAGGCGAGCCGGATGTGCTGAACTACGAGGACGCGCCGGAGCCGTCGCCCGGGCCGGGGCAGGCCCTGGTGGAGATCAAGTCCATCGGCGTCAACTACACCGACGTTTCCAGCCGCAAGGGCACCAACCCGCCCGACGCCTTCCCGTGGACCCCTGGGCGCGAGGCCGCCGGCGTGGTCACCGCCGTCGGCGAGGGCGTGACCGAGGTTGCCGTCGGCGACCGTGTGGCCTACGCCATGCACACGGGCACCTACTCGCAGTACCACGCCGTGCCCTCTTGGCTGCTGGTGCGCATCCCCGACGGGATGTCCTTCGCCGACGCCGCGGCCACCATGCTGCAGGGCATGACCGCCCACTTCCTGGTCTACGGCATCGCGTCGCTGAACTCCGGCGACCGGGTGCTGGTCCACGCCGGCACCGGCGGCATGGGCCTGTGGCTGATACAGATGCTGAAGAACATCGGCGTCGAGGTGTTCACCACCGTGTCCACCGAGGAGAAGGCGGAGCTTGCCAGGGGAGCTGGGGCGGACCACGCCATCGTCTACACGCAGCAGGACTTCGAGTCTGAAATACGGGAGTCCACCGGCGGCAAGGGCCTGAAGATGGTAATGGACGCCGTGGGCGCGACCACCTTCGACAAGGGGATGCGTCTGCTGGGACGGCGCGGCCACATGGCGCTGTACGGGCAGGCCGGCGGCCCGGTGGGCGAGGTAGACAGCGGCCTGCTGCGCAACGGCTCGCTGTCCCTCACGCGCCCCAGCCTCGGCGACTACACCGCCACCCGCGAGGAACTGGTGCAGCGCGCCGACGACGTGCTGCGCTGGGTGCAGTCCGGCGAGGTGAAGCTGTACGTGGGGCTCGAGTTGCCGCTTTCCGACGCCCGCGAAGCCCACCGCCGCCTGGAAGGCCGCGAAACCACAGGCAAGATCCTGCTCACGCCGTAGCGGGTTATGGAAGCGACTGTCGCCGCAGATTCACTGCTTTGCCATGTTTGACAGCCCGCAAAGCCCTACGTAAGGTTGAAAGTATGAAAGCGACTTTCGACATAGACGAAGGGGTCGTGCAGCAACTGCAAGAGGTTGCCGACCTCAGGGGGACAACCGTAGACGCCTTGGTGGAAGCCGCCATCAGGGTTTTTGCCGGTCTCTCTCCGACCGTTGAGGC
This sequence comes from Dehalococcoidia bacterium, assembly GCA_965261355.1. Classification (GTDB taxonomy): domain Bacteria; phylum Chloroflexota; class Dehalococcoidia; order Lucifugimonadales; family UBA3495; genus VXOI01. The sequence goes on from CBDHDK010000002.1 coordinate 738,572, forward strand.
CGAGTTGAGGCCATTGCCTTCTTGGCCTATGGGCAGGCCCTTGGTGGACGTTTCCGACCGGCAGGTGCTCTATGACACCATGGACGATTGGGACAGGCTCCAGAACCCGACGGCGGAAAATCAGAGGAATAGTTGCCGGTATTTGATTCAAATGTATTGATTCACGCAGTGAACGAAAGCTCGGATGTCCAGAGCATCTGCCTGCAACGATTAGAGGAGGCTCGGTTACGAGCCTCCTCCTCTCATTTGACCTGGAGCATCTGCTACGAGTTCCTGCGGGTCAGCACACATCCGAGGGTATTCCAGTCGCCGTTGACGCCGGACAGGGGCACTGGGCTTCCTGAATCAACTGCTGGATTCGCCTGGTATTGGACTGCTGTGGCCCACTGACCGCCATCAGTCATTGCTGGCGGCAACGTTAGCGGATACACCGGGCATCCAAGGGAACTTGATGCATGACCTCCACACGGCAGTCCTGATGCGTGAGCACGAGGTGGCGGCAATCTGCACATTTGACCGGGACTTCCTTCGTTTCCCGTTCTTGACTGTGATAGACCCTATCAGTTAGCCGCAGCCCTACCGCGCCACCCAGCCGCCGTCGATGACCAGTTCGCTGCCCGTCACGAAAGACGCCTCGTCCGATGCGAGGTACAGCACGCCGTATGCGACGTCGATGGCCTCGCCGTAGCGACCCAGGGGGATGCGTGAGGTCATCAGTTCCCGCACCGCCGGGTCAGCGCGGCGGAAATCGGTCATCGGCGTGACGATGGGGCCGGGGTGCACCGAGTTGCAGCGGATGCCGTCTGCCGCGTACTGGATGGCGGTGGACTTCGCGAGCAGACGGACCGCGCCCTTGGAGGCGATGTACTGGGCGCTGGACTCGTTCATCGCCACGATGCCGAGCTGCGACGAGATGTTGATGATGGAGCCGCCGCCGCCGCGCTGCATGGCCGGGATGGCATGCTTCGTGCCGAGGAACACTCCCTTGGCGTTCACCGACATCACGCGGTCCCACTCCTCGACGGTGGTGTCCTCGATGCTGACCTCGGCGCTGACTCCGGCGTTGTTGACCAGGATGTCCAGCCGGCCGTAGCGCTCCTCGGCCAGGGCCACGGCCTGCCGCCAGTCGTCCTCGCTGGTGACGTCGAGGCGAATGAAGGTCGCAGCGCCGTCGGGAATGGACTCGGCGGTGGCCCGGCCCTCGGCATCCAGCACGTCGCCGATGACGACCTTCGCGCCCTCCTGGGCGAACAGAACGGCTTCCTCGGCGCCCATGCCGCGGGCCCCGCCGCTGATCAGGGCTACCTTTCCTTCGAGACGCATGGGGAACCTCCCATCAATAAATGCTTCAATACAGAATACGCCGTGCAGAATACGCCGAGAGCACAGAGACAAAACGGAGAGGTGCAATCGTTGTGTCCTTACCGCTGTCCCTGCGGCCTCAGCGATCAACCCCCATGCCTAGTACCGGGTCTGCTGGCCCATGGGCGAATACGTCCCAGGATGGACGGCGCACAGCCCCGCGTCGACGGGCAGCACGATGCCGGTGATCCAGCGCGCCTCGTCGCTGGCCAGGAACAGCGCGGCGTAGCCGATGTCCCAGCCGGTGCCCTCCACCTGCATCGGCGCGGAGTTGCGACGGTACTGGCGCAGGTCGTCGTCCATCCGCGGCGCGACCATCGGCGTGTAGACCAGCCCCGGGGCGATGGCGTTGACCCGGATGTTGTCCTGCGCGTGGTCGGCGGCCATGGAAATGGTGAGCCCGATGACGCCGGCCTTTGAGGCGGTGTAGGGCGTGCTCATGTGGGCCCGCAGTCCGGCGATGGACGAGATGTTGATGATGGAGCCGCCGCCGGTCTGCATCATGCGGGGGATGACCGCCTTGGCCGCCAGCACCATGGTCTTCAGGTTGACGTTCATCACGCGGTCCCAGTCGGCCTCGCTGACCTCGACGACGGTGCCGCGCTGGGAAATGCCGACGTTGTTGTCGAGGATGTCGACGCGGCCGTAGCGGTCGATGGCGGCCTGGGCCATGCCCTCGCAGTCGTCGAGCTTGGTCATGTCGCCCTGGAAGGTGGACGCCTCGCCGCCCTCCGACTTGATGATGTCGAGGGTTTCCCGGGCGCGGTCCTCCACCTGGTCCACCAGCAGGACCTTGGCGCCCTCGCGGGCCATCAGGATGGCCGCGGCCTTGCCGTTGCCGATGCCCTCGCCGCTGGAACCGGCGCCGGTGATGATCGCCACCTTGCCTTCAAGCCTGGGAGCGCGTTCTGCCATGGGTTCTACTCTCCTGTCGTACGCGATTAAAGGGGCGGCGGGCACCGACGGATGCGTTCCGCCGCAGGCCGTACCATCGGGTATACGCCCGCGCGTTGTCAAGCGGAGGGGAGGAGTTCTTGATACCGGAATAGTACCGACGCCATAGAGAATTGGGCGCGGTCCGCTCCCCTACCGAAGCGCCAACGAGTGTACAATTCCCTTAAAAGTCGACCTCCCGGTAACTCTATGTCAGACGTTTGCAATATGAACTTTCCCCAATTGATTGAAAAGGGTTGGACAATTATCCCAGATAGTGGGACGGGCCACCCCACCGCAATTAGGTCGGAAATCTCCGAATGGAACGAACTAACGTGGGCCCAGCAAACCTACTACCGCGGCAAATACCGCTTTGATGACACTGGCGTGCTGGAAATTGCCCTGTCGGAACTGAGCCAAGCCAACGAGGACTCTCGCAAGGAATTTCGCCGGGATTCCCGTCCAGACAAGCATGTCGCCCCCGGCGGAGCATTGGCTGGATCTAACGAACGCCTACGCAGGATATTGGAAGGAACTCGAGCTGATCTAAGCTATAGCAAATATGATGATTCTGCCTTGGTGCACATAGGACCGGACGACAGTGCCATTTACACTAGCGATTCGGGATGGGGGCCTCTAGCTTACTGGCCGGAGGATAGATTCTGTCTCGAGTTGGATGACTTTTACATGTGCGTCTGGGAATTACCCCCATATTCATATGGAATTTCGGAAGCGCCCTACTGGGCATGCCCTGGCTGCAACGGGCTTTAGATTGCTCAAAAGTAAGCAGTAAAATGCCTCCTTCAACCAGATGGACTAGAGAACAGCTATTGGTCGCATTTGCTCTCTACTGCCGCCTCCCGTTCGGCAGGTTGGATCATCGAAACCCTGAAATAATCCACTATGCAGGCCTAATCGACCGCTCTCCATCAGCACTCGCAATGAAGCTCTCAAACATCGCCAGTCTGGATCCTGAAATCACTTCAACGGGCAGGAGCGGCTTGAAAGCGACGTCAGCCCTTGACCGCGTCATGTGGGAGGAAATGCATAGCAATTGGGAAGGATTCGCTATCGAGGCTCAAAATACCATTGATCAAATAACGCCGGAACAGTCGCTTGAAATCGACGACGAAGACGCGTGGGACTATGCCGGACTAGACAAAGTGGTTGTAACCACGGCACGCGTGGGGCAGGCTTTCTTTCGTTCGGCGGTCATCAGCGCGTACAACAATCGGTGTTGCATTTCTGGACTTGCTTTGCCCAGATTGCTGATTGCGAGCCATATCGTTCCCTGGCGTCACGATAAGTCCAATAGGGTCAATCCCAGAAATGGTCTCTCGCTGTCTGCCCTGCATGACAAGGCCTTTGACTCTGGCCTCATAACGATCAACGGGGATATGACAGTTCGCGTGTCTCAATCTTATTCAGGCAATAGAGACCCGTTCTTTACGGATTCCATCGAAGGCTTCGACGGTAAGCCAATTTCTCTCCCGGAGAAATTCAGCCCGGACCCAAAGTTTCTTGCATACCACAGAGAGCATATCTTCCAAGGTTGATTCGGCGAAGAGTAACCTTCATCGAAAGCCTCGCTCACAATGACTTCCCCGCTGCCACCTACTTCCGAACCCTGCCTACTGGAATCTCTCCCTTGCGCTGAATCGCCACTGGTCGTACAATTGTTCTGTAATGGAACGCTCTGAGCCGCCAAAATACCCCGTCGCAAATAGCCCCAAATACAGGCCAATTTGATACTACCGTTACAAAATGTTACAGAATGTTACACATCCACGAGAGCACACTCGGATAATGAGACCGGACAGGGCAATCGCGTTTTGAACGCCGGAGGCCTTGTGACCTCTCATTCCCGCGTAGGCGGGAATCCAAACCCCCGTCTACCGTCGCACCCAGAACCCAGGGAAGCACTGTCAATTTCACCGCCACCTCTATTCCGGCCCAATTTGTCTGCCCAGAAATAAAACGCGATTGCCCTGTGAGACCGGAGTCCCCGCTTGCATCTGCTCGTAAGCATGAGATTTTGGCTTCTCCCCCCGATAATCCCAAGCCGACGAAGAGCAATTGACCAATCCAACTGATTCGGCCGCTGCGCAACCTCACCTACTTCCTTGACGCCCCCCCGCCCATCCCATAGACTGAACCCGGTGCATTCTGGAAACAATTGCACCGTCGGCCCTGCCCACGGGGCATGAGGCCAAGAGTAACTGGGCCAGAACCAGCTAGGCCGGAAGTATCGAGCACATGGTTGAACGGACAAACCGCGGGGGCGACGTCGCCCTCTTCATCGACTGGGAAAACTTCAAAATCAGTCTCGCCGCAGGAAATCGCAGCCCCAACCTTTCGTCGCTCAGAGAAGAGGTGTCCAACCAGGGCCGCGTGGTGGTGGCCAAAGCCTACGCCGACTGGGTGACCCGGGCGCCGGAGTTGCGAGGGGCCAGCCAGTTCAGCATCGACCCCCCGTCCCTCTACGCCGCAGGCATCGAGCCGGTGTTCGTTCCCACCCGGATCCCCTCCACCCAGGCCTCGTCGGCCAACGGGATGCGGACCTACCGGGTGAAGAACAGCGTCGACGTCAAGATGACCGCCGACTGCATCGAGTGCGCCCACTCCTACCCCAACATCGACACCTTCGTGCTGGTGTCCGGCGACTCGGACTTCCTGCACGTGGTGAACGCGCTGCGGACCATGGGCAAGCGGGTGGTTGTCATCGGCGTGTCGTGGAGCACGTCGCGCCGCCTGGCCGACCAGGTCGACTCGCTCCTGCTGTACGACAAGGACGTGGACCCGCTGGCTCCGCAGCCGGCGGTGCTGCCGCAGCACGCCAACCGGCGCGAGGAACAGAACGAGGCACCGGAACTGCCGGAGGTCATCCGTGCCATCGAGGACATTATCCGAGATGAGCGCGCCGCCGGCGGCAATCCGCTGTTGACCTCCATCAAGCAGCGGCTGATGCGCCGGTATCCCAGCTTCGATGAGAAGAAGCTGGGCTTCTCGGGCTTCAAGAAGCTCATGGCCCGGGCCGCCGAAGATGGCAACATCAAGCTGATTCACGCAGGCCTCGTCGACTGGGCCATCATGGGCGACGAGGAAACCCCCGAGGGCACGACCGAGGAAACCCCGTCGGGCGTGGCCGCCAGGCCCACCCGCCGACGGGGCGGACGCCGCCGCCACGGCGGGCAGCGCGACGGCGACGGCACCGACTCCGGTGATGAAACGCCTGACGACGCCGCCGAAGATTTCGCCGAGGAGGATGAGGACGCGCAGGACTTCGCTGCCCCACCCTTCGATGTCTCCCTGGAAGAGACGGCTGCGACTGACTTCGAGGCGCCAACCGCCGCGCAACTTGGGACCGTCGCCGGCGAGCCCGCCGAGAAAGAGGCGGACGCCGTGTCCGACCCGGTCGCCACAGCCAAGGCCGAAGAAGAGACCCCGGCCGAGGCCGCTGTGCCGGAGGACCTGTTCGCCAGCGATGCCGGGCTCGAGGAGGCGATGCTGGAGGCACTGGCATCCGCCAGCCTGCCCGCCGAGCCGGAGGACGGAAAACACACCGAACGGGTTTCCGACCTCATCGTGATGGCCGACCACCTGGAGCACCGGCAAGGCTTCAGCCACGTGTCCTTCAATCTTATGGTGGCCGAAATCTGCACCGCGCTGGAGCAGGGGCTGGAGGCAGGTAACGCCCAGATCGCCCTGCGGTGGACCGACGCAAGCTCCCGGGATTACCTCAGCAAGATGTTGCGCGGACTGACGGACATCGACTTCTTCCGCCGCGCGGTCTATTCCTGGCGGGAAGAGGACACGGGCCGCCGCCGCCAGCGCCGGACGTTCAACCTGAACCGCACCAGCGAGCTCGTCGGACGGGTGCTGGTCGCGCGCCTCGGCCCCGGCGCCAACGGAACTCCACCAGCGGAACCCGTCGCGGCCGGGGAGCAGGAAGACGCCGGGGAGCCGGAGCCGCAACCCGTGGAGCAGCAGCCGGAGCCACAATCCGCGGAGCAGCAGCCAGCGCTGGTCAACGGCGACGGCGCGGCGGCAGAGCCTCCAGCAGCCATCGAACCGACTCCAGCACCGCCGCGGGACGACGACGAGGACGACGACGAGCCGCAGCCACGCAATGTTCGCCGCCGTCCCTTCACCAGCCGCCTGCTGCGGAGCTGACCGGCGGCACATAACTAGCACGACCAATGGGGCGCGCTACAACGCGCCCCATGACATTTGCGAGGGGCAACGCGCAGACCGGGCTCACAAAAGGGTCCGTCGTCGCCGCTATCGTCGATAACGGCGCCGACGCAAGAATTGATGATGCCATCTGCGTTGCCGTCAATCACTTATCGCTCCTGGGAATCGAGGCGCTGACCGACTAAAGTGGCTCCGGGCCCCGCCGGATTATGGACAGGGACTCACTGCCAGATCAGGAATAGACGGAGTGGAACCTTGAGCAGAGTCTGGGCCGTGGGGCTGCTGGCGTTATTCGCCACCCTTGTCTGCACCGCCTGCCAGGAGAGGTACCCCGCCATGGATGACCTGGAGGTCCTGACGGTGGAGGGAACGTCCATCCAGTTCTACCGGGAAAAACCCGGCACCACCCTCAACAGGGTCTACATGGATGCACTGGGAAAAGCAGTCCTGACGTTGCAGGACAATTGCTTGCGACTCGGAGAAGATGGGCCCGTCATCATATGGCCCCCGGGATTTACGCCCCATGTCAATGATGGGGTCATCGAAATTCACGATGCAGTGAGGCAGGTGGTGGCCAGGACGGGAGCCCCGATAATGGTCGCGGGTGGTCAGATCAAAAAGGATACGGGCGATTGTCCAGGGCCCACATGGGCCACCACCAGGATGACTGAATGAGAAACCAATCCCTGAAAGCCTCTGATTGCACACCCCAACATGGGTAGCGCTGACTATCTCAGAGCCAGCAGTTCCCCTGGGAAGTGCACTGGACCCTTCAGCCGCCACACCATCGCGCTCATCGCAGGATCAACTATCTGCATCACCCTGCTAATGCCTCTCAATCGGCCACACCCCAAGACTGGAGCACGGCCCCAGACCGCCTTCGGGCCAATGCTGGCCCGCGCTGCAGGCAACCTAGCGGACCAGTCGTATTCGCCCGGCAGGGTAGGTGGGGGAGTCGCCGGAGCCTGTGCAGGGCCACGAACAGGGCCGGCAGAAACCTCATGCTTGTTGGCATCGCTATTTGTGGCGTGCATGCTTCAGAGCGGCGCGGGGATTCCCGGGGGCGTTGGGTGGGAAGGTCGGTTCCCGCCCCCTTTCGCACTAGAAGTCCCGGGCTAGAAATCCAGGATCAGCGTCGACCAGCCGAAGTCGCGGGCGCCAAGGCCTTCCGCAGTGTAAGGATGGTAGTACTCGCGGAAGCCGGACTTGGCGATGCACTCCTTGCTCTTCTCCACCAGCGGCTCGCTCAGCTCTGGATAACCGTGGCCGCGCAGGGAGTGGGACAGGAAGTAGTTGGTGTTCATCCACGACGGGCCGCGCCAGATGAAGCCCCCGGGGTTGCCCGGCATAAACTTGGGGTCCGACGCCGGCACCGACGGCAGCGGGTAGGGCGTCCAGAAGTGCTCGGGCCGGCGCACCCACCTTTCGACTAGCGTCTCGACTTGGTGGCGGGGCAGGTCTGCCATGATCAGCGGCATCAGCGAGCTGATGGTCACCGTCTTGAGCGGCTTCTCATCCACCCCCGACAGGTCGAAGAAGGCGCCGGCTTCCTCATCCCAGCACTTCTCGACGAGGGCGTTCAGCACCTTGTCGGCCTCTCGGTTGAACTCCGCGGCCTCCGGCGAGTCCTCCCCGCCGACCTCCGCATGCAGCCGGGCCAGGGCCCGCATGGAAAAGCAGTAGATGGAGTTGACCAGCACGTCCTCCACGTGAAATATGTCGGCGGCCAGCACGGCGTGGTCGTCGTGGCGCAGGGGCTCGTACGCCTCGTACACCTTCCGCAGTGCCGTGATGAAGCCTCGGTTGCTGAGCTCTTCCAGGCCGAGGATTTCGTCGTACTTGGGGGAACAGTCGGTGCCGGCCTCCTCTGGCTGTATCACGGCGATGAGACCGTCGTTGTCAGGGTCGCGTGCCTCTCGCAGGTAGCGGTAGAACGCGGTCAGGACAGGCAGCGCTTCCCGCAGGAACTCCTCGTCGCCGGTCACGCGGTAGATGCGGGCCACGGCGTACGCGATGATGGGCGGCTGGATGGTCGCGCTGAAGTAGGGCTCGGTCATCCCGACGATGTTGCGGCTGAGGAAGTCGGGCTGCTTCTCCATCTCCCAGAAAATGATGTGGGGGATGAAGCCGCTGGGCTGCGCTCCGCTCATCAGCGAGCGCATTTCCTTCTTGGCCTGCTCCGGGTCCAGGTGCAGCAGGGCAAGGGCATGGAAGCAGGAGTCCCAGAACCACTGGAAGGGATAGCCGGTCAGGGAGGGGCAGACAAAGCTGAACTCCTTGCCGTTCCAGTCGGCCACGCCCTCCCGCAGGTTCGACAGCAGGATACGGCGGGCGCCCTCTTCCAGTTGCTCGCGAGAAATGGCGCTTGTCATGTTTGAGCCTCCCGGGCTATGTCGTGGTACTGGTCGTGGCGCCGGAGTTCCTTTCCCTATACTGGGGCTGGTTCGCCTTCCGCCGCGAAGGGATTGATAACGCGGATACCGTCGTAGTCTTGGCCGGCGCTCATATCCTCGGAGTAGACGGCATCGCAGCCGCTGAGCTTGGCTGCTGCCAATATCAGGCAGTCCCAGTAGTTGAGCCCGAACCGCTCCCTGTATTGAAGTGCTCGGTCCACAGTTTCCTTTGTGAGGGGCTGCACATGGTAGCGAAACAAGCTTCCCATTGCCGCCACCACCTGGCGGTGCCCCAGGGAGTGTGGGCGAGACGGACGGGTAAGCTGTGTGTAGAACTCTCCCAACACCTGTACGGACACGGCTAAGTTACCTGCTTCCCGGTCTAGGAGGGCTTCCGATATACTCTGCTTTCCCGCTTCTTCAGGGTCGGTGCTCACGGCGTACATCGCTATATTGGTGTCAACGAAGCGCATCGCGGTCGTACAATTCCTCGCGACTGACGTTGTCGGACACGCTGATTCCAATGCCCTTGGCGCGGAAGTCCGCAATGACTTCGCTCAAGGTCCTCTCAGGAGGCTGGGGAGGCTCCTTGCAGCCGGCTGTCAAATTTTTCAGATATTCCCCGAGCATACCCGATACCGACTTACCATATCTCGAAGCCATGGCTTCGGCGAGGCGGTATGTTTCGTCGTCAACTGAGACGGTTATATTCTTCATAGCTTCACGGCTTCATGTTCAGTATGCTTCAGAGTATATGCCGGTAAGTTTGGCTCCACAACGGGAATTGCCCGCTCCAACAAGCTCTGGTTGCATCCTACCGCCCGCCGCGGTACACCTGCAGGTACTTCTCCGCCACTGCCGGCCAGGTGAACTCGGCGTGGGCGTAGCTGCGGGCGTCGGTGCCGAGCCGCAGGCGGGTCTCATCGTCGTTGACGAGGTCGGTCAGCCGGGCGGCCGCCGCCGCGCGATCGAAGCGGGGCGTCACCACCGCGCCTCGATTCAGCAGCTCGCGGTTGGAGCCGACGTCGTGGGAGAGGACGGGCGCGCCGTAAGCCATCGCCTCAAAGAAGACCAGCCCGAAGGCTTCGTAGTGGGAGAAAAGCGCGAACAGGTCGGCACGGGCGTACCAGCGGGCCAGCTCGTCGTCCGACACCTCGCCGGTCACCTGCACCTCGTCCTGCAGGCGGTGTTCGGCGACGTAGGCGGCGATGGCCGCGGCGTCTCCCTCGTCGCGACCCACCAGCACCAGCCGCACTGGTTTGTTGAAGCTACGTCGGGCCTCTCGGTAGACGTCAAGCAGCCATAGCTGTGCCTTGTGTCGTCCGAGGCGCCCGACGCAAAGGATGGTGAGTGGTGATGCTGCTTCGTTGTCTTCGGTTGAGCTGTCGTCGGTTGACGCGAGGCCCGGCACTGGTCCCGCACCGGCAGCTGCCATCGCCGCTTCGTCGGGCAGCGGAGCGCCCCAGCCAATGATGGTCTGCTTGTCGCGCTGGGCGAGGTAGGCACGGCCCAGGCCATTCGCTTCCTGCTGTGTCAGGGGAACGATGTCGTCGACAGCACGGCAGAGGGCTGCGTTGATGGGGGAGAGCCACCAGCGGGACAGCGGCAGGGTGTGAAAGGACGGCGTGAAGACGAACCGGGCGCGGCCCCTCCACCGGAGCCTGACGCAGTAATGTCCCCAGAACCAGCCGTCGCCGACGAAGTGGACCACGTTGGGCCTGAACTCTTCCAGGTACTGCTGCACGCGGCGCGGCGAGAACCAGACCAGCGGCACGGAATAGAGCGGCGGGGACCAGTGAGGAAAGCCAGGCAGGCGGTAGACCTGTACGCCGTCGGGCAGGGTCTCGCGGTCGGGCCAGTCCGGCTGGGCCACACGGGGGAAGGAGTACTTGGTGGTCAGCACGCCCACCGCCTCAACCTGCGGCGACTGCTGCATCTGGTGGGAAAGCTCTTCGATGGCGCGCTCAATGCCGCCCAGGTACGGGCGGTAGTAGGGGGTCAGGTACATCACGCGCAGCGACGCGCTAGTCACTTGCGGCCTCCAGGGCACGCATCCAGGTGTCGGCAAGGCTGGCCACCGGCAAGTCTATGCCGTTGTCAGCACCCGCGCCGTCCTCATTGCGGCTGTCGAGGCCGAGGGCATCCCCGCCCGTGAATCCCAGCAGCGACACCGGAGCGTTGTTGGCGTGGGCCAGGTCCTGCAATAGATTCATCCTGTCCCTCGCTACCGACACGACGATGCGCGACTGCTTCTCGCCGAAAAGCGCTGCGTCCCATCGAGACAGGGAGTCCAGCGACGCCTCGAAGCGGAACCCGACGTCTCCCAGGATGCAGGACTCTGCCACCGCCACGGCCAGACCGCCGTCCGAGCAGTCGTGAGCGGATAGGACAAGGCCCTGCTTGATGGCTTCGCGGCAGGTCTCCTGCACCCGTCGCTCCAGGCCCAGGTCAATGCGGGGCTGGCCGGCGGTTAGGCCGTGCATCACCTGGAGGTACTCGCTGCCGGAGAGGTCCTGCGACCCGGCTGCGCCGAACCCGGGGCCCAGCAGCATCACAGCCAGACCCTCGCCCGGGAAGCCCGCGCCGACGGTCTTGGTGGCGTCGTCGAGCAGGCCCAGCGCACCGACCACCGGTGTGGGGTGCACGGCTTGGCCCTGCGTCTCGTTGAAGAGGCTGACGTTGCCGCTGACCACCGGGGCGTCGAAGGCCTCGCTTGCTAGGGCCATGCCGCGGATGCACTCCTCAAGCTGGTAGTAGATGTCGGGGCGCAGCGGGTTGCCGAAGTTCAGGCAGTCGGTGAGCGCCAGGGGCCGGGCGCCAGTGCAGGACAGGTTGCGGCAGACCTCGGCCACCGCTATCTGCCCGCCCACGTAGGGATCGAGAAAGCAGTGCCGCCCGTTGCCGTCCACGGCCACGGCGACGGCCTTGCCAGTGCCCTTGACGCGCAGCACAGCGGCGTCACTCCCTCCGGGCCCGGCGACGGTGTTGGTCTGCACATGGTGATCGTACTGCCGGTAGACGACGTGCTTGCTGGCGATGTTGGGCGAGGCCAGCAGCCGAAGCAGCGTTTCAGCCGGACCGCAGTCTGGCAATGTCAGGTCTGCCAAGGGCATTTCTCGTCGCGCCAGGTCTTCCTCCGACGGCTGGCCTTCCAGCCGGTATGACGGAGCTTCGGAGAGGGGCCGGATGGGCAGGTGAGCCACTGGGTCGGGGCCGTCGTAAATCTGCGCCTCCGGGTCCGATATGACCTCGCCTATCTCGCGGCATTCCACATCCCAGCGTTCGAAGACAGACCGCACCTCGTCGACACGCTCGGGGAGGGTCACCAGCAGCATCCGCTCCTGCGACTCGGACAGCATCACCTCGTAGGGGGACATGCCGGTCTCGCGGCGATGCACCTGCGACAGGTCGATACGGATGCCGAGCCCGGCCCGGGCTGCCGACTCAATGGCCGCGCTGGTCAGCCCTGCGGCGCCCAGGTCCTGGATGGCCAGCACCGCCCCGGTATCGAGTGCCTCGAGGCAGGCCTCTATGAGCACCTTCTCAAGAAATGGGTTGCCCACCTGTACCGTAGGGCGCAGCTCCGCCTCTTCCTCAAAGGTGCGGGAGGCCAGGCCCGACGCGCCATGGATGCCGTCGCGCCCGGTGTCGGCCCCCGCCAGCAGCAGAACGCTGCCGGGAACCCGCGCCGCCGCCGAGGCCAGGCGCTCGGTCTCGATCAGGCCCACGCACATGGCGTTGACCAGCGGGTTGTGAGAGTAGGAGGAGTCGAAGTAGATTTCGCCCCCCACGTCAGGTACGCCGATACAGTTGCCGTACCAGGAGATGCCCCGCACCACGCCGCCGAACAGGTGCCGGTTGACCGCACCATTCACGAGGTCGTCGGGCGGGCCGAAGCGCAGGGAGTTCAGCAGGGCGATGGGGCGGGCGCCCATTGCCAGTATGTCCCGCACGATGCCGCCGACGCCGGTGGCCGCTCCCTGGAAGGGTTCTACGGCCGAGGGGTGGTTGTGGGATTCGACCTTGAACACCACGGCCAGCCCGTCGCCAATGTCCACTGCGCCGGCGTTCTCGGCCCCGGTCTCCGAGAGCACGACCGGCGAGGTATGGCTGAACATGCTCAGCAGGGGTCGCGAGTGCTTGTAGCCACAGTGCTCGCTCCAGAGCGCGCCGAACATGCCCAACTCCACGGCGTTGGGCTCGCGGCTGAGCCGTTCCACGATCAGGTCGTACTCGACACGGGTCAGGGCGATTTCGTCCAGAACTTCCTGGGCAACGGGCATGGTTCACCGCCGGGCAGCTTGGAAATTACTCCGCAATACTACCACCTGACAAGCGGAAATGGGCAGGGTTTCCGCTTCCAACAGGGCCTTGCCTATGTAGCCTGCCTATCTAAACCAAAGCCAAGGTGAAATACGCAGACGCGTAGGGTAAATTTGTGAGGGAACTGGGTTAGCCGGTCTCAGGAGTAGCGGGGGGTTGGTGATGGGTGTGAGGGAGATAGACCGGTCTCTGGAACAATGGCAGATGGGGGTCAGGGATTTGCGGCGGCGGATGATTCTGGCGCCCACACCCAGGGAGCGGGAGCGGTGGTACGCCCTCTGGCTCTTGGCGCAGGGCTGGACAGCAACGGCCACGGCGGAGGCGCTGGAGCGGGACCCCCACACCATAGGACGGTGGGCTTCGGTTTTCGGCGAGGGAGGGCCAGCGGCCTTGATATTTGAGCAGACCGGTGGTTCCCCCCCGTCCTTGACGAGACGCAGCAGGCGGAGTTGAAAGGGGCGGTAGGGCAACCGCCCGCTGAGGCGGGCATCGAACTGGCCAACTGGTATTGGAAAGGAGTCCGGCAGTTTGTCTTGGAACGGTTCGGGGTCAGTTTGAGCCGCAGCAGTTGTCTGAACTGGCTGCACCGGTTGGGATTTGCCTTCAAGCGGCCCAAGAAGCGTCTGCTCAAGGCGGATGAGGGCAAGCGGGAGGCCTTCGTGGTGGAGTATACCGCCCTGAGGGAGGAGGCCCAACGGACCGGAGCCAGGATATTCTTCGCCGATGAGGCCCACTTCCGGGCCGATGCAGAGTTGCGGGGCAAGTGGGTACTGAGAGGAGAGGCTGCTCTGGTGGACTCGACCAGTCCGCGGTATGGGGAGAAGGCCAGCTATTATTCGGCGGTGTGCCTGGAGACGGGTGAGGTGGAGTGGATGGAGTTGCAGGGGAACAGCAACGCCGGGACCTCGGTTGACTTCCTGAAGCAACTGAGGGGAAAACACCCTGAGCCGATGCGGGTCATCTGGGACAATGCCCCGGCCCACCGTGGGGAGGCGATGCGGGAGTACCTCAGGACGCCTGGGCTGGAGTTGAGGTTGGTGAACCTGCCGGGGTACAGCCCGGACTTCAACGGGGATGAGGCGATCTGGGGTTGGGCGAGAGAGGAGGCCACCGGCAATCTGTGCTTGGGAAGCAGGGAGGCGGTGCAGGAGAAGGTTGGCAAATTCCTTGCCGGACTGGCCAGCCGCAAAGACGAGGTGAGACGGCGGTGCCGGACAGTCTTGCAGTCACGGGGCGAGACGCTCCTGCGAGCCTCCCGGACCGATTCTCAGCCTCCGGCAAATGCACATCCCACCTTGGCTTTGGTTTAGTAAGATGAGTGCGCCCGCTGCATGGCAACTCAAGGGATTAACGGGCGTGGTCCCGATTGAGAAGACTTCCTGAACCGTGAGGGACATCCGTTGGCCTCAACAGAGAACACCTCGAACACTCCGGCAGACAGTGGAACAGGCGTAAATGTGGCATTGCTGCGCGGGATCAACGTGGGCGGCAAAAACAAGCTGCCGATGAAGGATCTCGCCACGATGTTTATGGACGCAGGCTGCAGCGACGTTCGGACTTACATCCAGAGCGGCAACGTCCTGTATCGAGCGGAACCGGCGCTGGAAGAAGATATCCCGTCCCTGATCGGCGCGTCCATCCTGGACCGCTTCGGCCTTCAGATACTCGTGGTGACTCGCAACGGTCAGGAACTCGAGGATATCGTGCGGCGCAACCCGTTCGCGGAACACAGTGGCGAGCCGGACAAACTCCACGTAGCATTCCTGTCGGACTAGCCCGATCCGGTGAACGTCGAATCACTTGACCCGTATCACTCGCCGCCCGACCAGTTCGCACTGCTGGGTCGCGAGGTCTACCTCCACTGTCCAAACGGAATGGCGCGCACCAAGCTTACCAACAGCTACTTTGACTCGCGTCTTGCCGCCACCAGCACCATGCGCAACTGGAAAACGGTACTGAAGCTGTTGGACTTAGCCACGGGCGCCGGGTGACCAACCAGAACTCATGCTAGGGCTCCCCCAGGGAGACGGTAACTACCAGATGCCGGCAAGAACCAATCTCGGCTGCGCTATTTTCCCTCGGGGTTATCCACAGTCAAGTCTCCCCTGACAGAAGGCGCGCCACTTGATAATCGTCCTTCCAGCGTAATTTTGCCGCCTTCTACGTAATGGTAGGGCACCCCATTCCCGAAAAATCCGTCGACCTGCTCACGATCGGTCGTCGTTATCATCACCTGCGGATAGTTGGCCGTTTTCTCCAGCACGCGGCGTCGTCGGTCCGCGTCCATCTCCGAGAGTGCGTCGTCGAGCAACAGCAGTGGCCGGGTGCCACGCACCGCCGACAACGTCTCTGCCTCCGCCAGCCGCAGGGAGAGGGCAAGGGTACGGGCCTGCCCGCGGGAGGCGAAGGCGCCCATGTCCACGCCGTTGACGACGATGTCGAAGTCGTCGCGGTGCGGGCCGGCGGCGGTGGCGGCCGTTGCTCGCTCGCGGCCAGCGACGGCCCGCAGCGCTTCCCGGTAGCTATCCGACATGTCATCGGCAGAGGCGGACAGCGGAACGCTGGGGCGGTAACGCAGCTCCAGTGCCTCATCAGACCCTACGAGGTCAGCGTGGTGACGGACGCAGGCGGGCGTGAGTATGTTCATCACCTCGCGGCGTCGCCAGGTCAGCCAGCTTCCTTCCCGCACCAACTCGTCGTCCCAGAACTCCATCTCGTCGGGGGCCGCCCGACCTTCGCGCCGCATCCGAAGGAGGCGGTTGCGCTGCTGCAGCACCCGCTGGTAACGCTGCAGGCACTGGAGGTACAGCGGATCGGCCTGGGAGATGAGGATGTCGAGGAAGCGGCGACGGGCCGAGGGCGGACCCTGCACCAGATCGATGTCCTGCACGCTGAACAGGACCGCGTGGACCAGCCCCACTAACGACCCGGCGGTGCGGCGCATCCGGTCGACGCGAATCTCCTTGTGGACGCGATACCCGGGCCCGGTTGCTGACTCGGAGGGCGACGCTCGGTAGCCAATGATAACGCGCTGGCGGGAGGGCGCGCCGCTGTCCGAGTCCTCCGGTGTGTCGTCCTCGACAAGGCCGTCTACGAGGGCCTGCCCTCCCTCGCGCGCGGCGTCGAAGTTGACCAACTCACGCTCGTTCTCGGCCCGGAAGGAGCGGGCTATGGCGAGGAGGTACACCGCTTCGACCAGCGCCGTCTTGCCCTGCGCGTTCTGGCCGTAGTACACCGAGACGCCCGGCGGCACCTCCAGGTCCACCTCGGCCAGATTGCGGAAGTTGCTCAGGCGAAGACGGGAGAGGCGCACCTACTTCTGTTCCCGAAGTTCCTTTTCCTTGAGCTGCCACTTGGTCAGCATGTTTCCGGGTCCGATAATAGCCGGCGCTGCCAGATCCTTTTCCTCTCTGGCTTGTCCCTCGCGCTTGAGGAGAGCAGCAAGAAACTCCTCAGCTTCTTCGTCTGAAAGCTCTTCCCTGTGCTGCTTCTCTGAAAACTCGTTCCAGCGTTCTTGTTCCACGGATTCCTCGGCGAGTCGATAGTCCCTGAATTTAACGCCCCGACTCTGAACATATCCCAAGGGATACCCATCCTCGCATATATTGTTGCTAGACGGCCCGCGTCAAGAGGTGCTGGGTTGGTCTCCACGGCCTTCAGCCGGCCTTGAACCGAGTACAGGAGCCGAAACCCAAAGATTGCGAGAGTAACCGGGGCACCGGCAAAGGCCACCAGGACTGCCGATGCAACCGTAATGGCGCCCTGCGGTATGTCCGGAAGTATCGTCTAGGCTGTCTTCTACTCTCCCTGCAGGCGGCGTATCTGGGCTTCCAACTCGGCGGCCTGGCCGG
Source organism: Dehalococcoidia bacterium (assembly GCA_965261355.1). Lineage (GTDB taxonomy): Bacteria > Chloroflexota > Dehalococcoidia > Lucifugimonadales > UBA3495 > VXOI01. The sequence goes on from CBDHDK010000002.1 coordinate 755,628, forward strand.
CATCGCCGGCGGAGAGGCGGAAGCAACGGTCCAGGTAGAGCTTGGCGAGTTGCGAGCTGCGCTCCGAGGTGTCCTGGGCGACGACGAGCAGGTTGGACACCTGGAACTCCTCAGGCAGGTGGCGGGCCAAAGCCCGGATATCCTCGCCAACCTGGTCGGCGGCGGTGCGGTCGGAGCCCTCGACGGCGAAGCGGAGCTGCCCCAGCAGCCGGGCCAGCTCGCTCAGCTTGTCGCCCTCGCTCATGAAGCTGAGCAGCACCTCGTTGACGCTGAACGACGAGTCCAGTGCGTCTTCCGGCTCCTCCAGGGGCGGCTGGCCCTCCTCGTGAACGGAGGATTCGCCAGCGGAAGCGGCGGACTTGCCAGAGGCAGTGTAGAGCTCAGCGTACTTGCTCACGGCGTCGGATACCGCCTCCATCAGCCGGGGCAGGTCGAACGAGAACATGTTGCCGCCATATACCAAGTCGTCGCCCCTCTGCTGGCTGAGGCTCTCGAGGACGCTGTAGCCACCGACAGCCTCCGGCACCGGCGGCATGGCGAACGCCGACAGATCGTTCAGGGGAAGGGCGCCGAGATGAGAGGCAAGGAACGGCGGAACGTACTTGGTCAGGTCGGCCTTGATGGGCAGGGTCACGATGTAGCTGGCATAGACCTTGTCAGGCTCGGTATCCACCTTGAAGTACAGGAGGGCATGCCCTGCCGGACTGTCTTCCCGTCCGCGTTCGAAGTAAAGGTCCATCGCTGCACCGCCGCCTGTTCGATTATGCCAGTCGCCGACCACCGTGAGACAGCGGCCCCGTACCGCAATTATAGCACCGGCCGTTCTCCCGGCCCGGACCTCGACATTGACGGCATTGGGCAAAATCAGTAATGTATATTCAATTGCGAGATACGCACAAAGCAGCAGTGAAGGAGCGGGAAATGCCCGATCCGGAAGTGAAGATTTTCAACTACGACAAGATCGAAATCGGCGAGGAACTTGGCTCCTACGAGTACACCCTGACCCAGGAAATGCTGGATAGCTTTCGCGCTTCCATCGACGACCCGGAGGCCGTATTTCCGACGCTGGCGGTCAAGCACGACGCCACCGCGTTCGCCATGGTCTACGACGACCAGACAGGCGGTGTCAACGCCGGCAACGAGGTCGAGTTCTTCAACCCTCCAATCCTTGGGAAGAAGATTCGGGTAACGGGCCGCATCGCCGACAAATACCTGCGCCGCGACAAGCCCTACATGGTCATCGAGGCCACCGCCATCGACGAGGACGGGCGGCTGCTGGAGAAGCTCCGCACCTACCAGATGAAAAAACCCGACGAGGTGGGCAAGAAATGGCACCCGCCGGAAGGAGCGCAATGATAGAGGACATCAAGCCCGGCCAGCAGATTCCCTCGGTCACCAAGAGCGTGACGCAGGACACCATCAACCAGTTCGAAAACTGCGGCATTCTTGACCGGCAGAACATCCACAACGACCCCGAGCTGGCCCAGCAGCGCCTCGGCACCACCTATCCCATCGCCTCGGGGCGGATGTCGGTGGCCTTCGCCTCCGAGAGCATGCGCCGGTTCTTCGGACCCGAGGTGTTTAACCACACCGGCACCGTCAACCTGAAGTTCCTGCGCCCGGTCAAGGGCGGCGACACCATCACCGTGACCGGCGAGGTGGCAGGCCAGGAACAGACCGACGACGGCGCGCAGGTGACCGTCAACCTGTTCTGCGAGAACCAGGACGGCGACCGGACCGCGGTGGGCATCGGCACGGCGGTGATTAAGTAGGCGCGGTATACAGAGAACGAAGGAAAGGCGCCTCGAGAAGCGAATGTCCACTACAATCGACCGAGTAAGCGAACTCTTCGAGGACGCCCGCGAGCTGTACGGCGATGCCCTGGAAATGTTGGAACAGGGCAGAATCCGAAACGCAGCGGAGAAGGCCTGGGGCGCGACCAAGCGCTCCACCGACGCCATGGTGCTCGCCCGAACCGGAACCGAACCCCAGTCCGAAGCTGAAGCACACCGGGAGTTGCTGCGTGGCCGCAACTCGGAACCCAATCTCGTGGCATTCCACGGCCAGTACAGCGCCCGTTCTGGTCTCTTGAAGATCAACTGCTTCTATGACGGCAACTGCGAGCCGGAAGATGAAATGACGGCTCTTATTCGAGACACCGAATCCTACATCAATGAGGCAATCACTCTGGCAGGGACGCGGTAGCGGGTCCTCGCCGAGCAGCTAATTCAACGCGAGAGAAGAGATATGCCAGGCTCCGAACACGGCAAGGTAGAAGCGGAAATCGTCTATTGTGTGGCTTGAGGCTACTTCCCGGTCGCCACGTGGCTGGCGACGGAATTCTTCAAGTCCGACGCTCCCGGAGATGTCGCCATCAAGATGACCCCCTCCGACCGGGGGCGCCTCGAAGTGTACCTCGACGGCGAAGTGATCTTCGACCGCAAGACCGACGGCGGTTTCCCGGACCTCGGCAAGGTCAACGAGCTGAAGATGACCATTGCCGAGAAGCTGTTCGATCTCGACGATGTCTAGCCGGACCGCTCCTTCTGTTCCCTTCCCCTCTGGAAGAGGGTTAGGGTGAGAGCGTTAACCGGCCCCTGCCCTGCGTCACCCATTACCACCTTCCCGGAGGATCATCTTGTCTGACCCTCAACACGTGGAAACCGTGCGGGCCGGGTCTGCCGCCATAGCCCAGTGGCGCGCCGACAACCCGGACGTTGAGCTTGATCTGCGCGGCGCTGACCTGCGGGGGGTGAACCTCGCCAGGGCAGACCTGCGCGGCGCGGCCCTATCCCGCGCCAGCCTTCCGGACGCCGACCTCTCGGGCGCAAACCTCGAGATGGCCGACCTTGGCCGGGCATCCCTCTCCGGCGCAAACCTGGCTTCGGCCAACCTCACCAACGTCAACCTGTTCTGGGCCGACCTCAAGGGCGCCAACCTGAAGGACGCCGTGGTGCGGCACTGCCGGATGAACCGGGTTAACCTGATCGGCGCAACACTGCACCGGACCGACTTCAGCCAGTCGAACATGATCGAGGCCGACCTGCGCAACGCCGACCTCACGGACGCCCTGTTCGTCTCCGCCAACATGAACGGCGCCGACCTGTCGCGCTGCAGCATGAAGGGCGCGGACTTCACCCGCGCGATGATCCGGGACTCGATGTGGATCGCCACCAACATGACCGGAGCCGATTTCAACCAGGCCAGCTTGCACCGCTCCGACTTCACCCTAGCCAAGTGGGACGAAACCACCCGCTTCCCCGACGGCTTCGACCCCGAGGACATCGAGTTCCTCGACGTGGGCGTCTAGGGCGGAGAGAGTGGCTCTGATATGCCCGCCATCCTCGTAACCGGCCCTGCCGCCTCCGGCAAGAGCAGCCTCGCTTACGGCTTGTTGGCACTGTTGCGGGACGCCGGCCAGTCTGCCGCCTACTGCAAGCCCTTCTCGGCGACACCGGACGGCGACGCCGACCACGCTTTTGCGTCCGAGGTGCTGGCGGAGGCGATTGGGATTACAGTCGGGCCACAACCACTTGAGCTTTCCGACGACCTGCCCAAGGCCCCTTCCGCCATCGCCGAGCTTTCGCGGCAGAACGACGTCGTCGTGGTCGAAACTGCGGAGGGTTCACCGGTGGCGGAGCTAGCCCAGTCCATCGACGCCCGCGTGGTGCAGGTCCTGCCCTACGCGCCGGGCCGAAACTGGGCCAACGCCGTCGACGAAGCTGCGGTACGCTGGGGCCGGCGCCTCGCCGGCGTGGTCGTCAACCCCGTGCCCCAGTACCGGAAGGAAGCGGTTGCAGCCGGAGCGGCCGGGTCTCAGGCGGATGTGGCAACTGCCGTCATACCGGAGAGCCGCGTCATGATCGCGCCAACTGTGGCGCAGATAGGCGAGCGGCTGCAGGCGGAGTGGACGCTGGAGCCGGTGAACGAGCACGCCATCATCGAGCGCTACCTGATCGGCGGCAACATCATGGACAACGGGCCCACGTACTACGGCCGCTACCGGAATCAGGCCGTCATCGCCCGCGCCCAGCGGCCCGATATCCAGCTGGCGAGCATGCTCCCCCAGACCCGCTGCCTCGTGCTGACCGGACCCGGGGAGCCCACCGAGTACGTGAAAGCCGAGGCCCGGGAGCGCGACATACCGCTCCTGCAGGTGCCATCGTCCACCATCGACACCGCCGACGCGCTGGACCGACTGCTCGGCGCGGCCACCACGCACCACCTGGCCAAGGTGCGCCATTTCTTCTCCCTCCTGGAACAGCACGCCACCGTGCAGTGGCTCGCCGGGATCGTGGACTAACCGGAGCCATTCGACCGGAGCATTCGCCACTGAACGCTCCAGTGACATTTATCCCTTGTCAGACTCGTTGACGTCCCGGTACCATTACATAAATGAATTGTTGACACCCCAGTCCGTCCGCACCGGCGATGTCACCCCATGGCAACTCGAACTTTCCGAAATGTTGCGCCCTTGGGAATCTTTTGCGTGGGCGTCTTCTCACTGGAGCCGGATGACGCGACTCGGAACGCCATCCACACACTTGGTCTAGCAATGGTCTCTCGGGGTCGGCAAATTTATGTGTCTCAATTGAGGGCTAAAATGGTCGCCTTTGTTACAAGATGTTGCAGAATGCTACACCTTCACAAGAGGACCCTCTGATAATTAATGAGACTAAGGCCACCACATGCGTCCTCTCAAAGGCATGGGATTTTGGCCCACCCCATCCACCGGAAGGAGGGGTTTCCGGGGGTTGGCAATCCCGGGACGAGGACGCCCGATTGACCAGATCGTGCGACTCGAAACGCCATCCACGCGCTTCCGTTTACCTTGACGTCCGCCCCGCGCCGGGCATAGAATTAGCTTATCTGCCCGGCTTGGGGCAGGCATGCTGTCGCGACAGCAGCGGAGGGATTATGCCTATTACCAGAGACGGCGTTGAATTGACGGTGGAAATCACCGAAAAGGCCGCCGAGAAGATCAGGTACTTCGCCGAGAAGGAAGGTGACTCGGAGGGAGTCGGTGTGCGTGTCGCCGTAAAGGGCGGCGGCTGCTCCGGCCTGACCTACGACCTGAAGATTTCCGGCGAGTACACCGACACCGACAAGGTGGTCGAGCAGTACGGCGTCAGGGTCATCGTCGACAAGAAGAGTTACATCTACCTTGTCGGCACTCAGTTGGACTTCTCCGACGGGCTGAACGGCAAGGGCTTCATCTTCGACAACCCCAACGCCAAGAAGGCCTGCGGCTGCGGCACCTCCTTCAGCGTCTAGCCTTAAAGTTGCCGCAACGAACGGCACGGCCCGATACGAAAGGCGCAAGCGCCGTCCTCCCTGAGCGAAGGCGGCGCTTTCACATTAGCCAACCAGAAAACCACCCAAGGCCCGGAGGGTGCCATGACTCTGCAGAAACCGGCCAACCAGGCCGCAGCGGCTCCATTCGGCGGACTCAGCGTCCATCGCACGGACTACGGATGCCTGAAGGCCACCGGCGATGACTCCCTGGACCTGCTCAACCGCCTGTCCACCAACCGGGTGGACCACCTGGAGCCGGGCCACTGGGCGCCCACCGTGCTCACCAGCGACCGCGGCCGCATCGTCGACCTGCTGTGCGTCGTACACGCCGCCGAATGCGTCTACCTGCTGACCAGCCCGGGCCAGCAACAGCCGGTCATCGAGTGGCTGGACAAGTACACCATCATGGAGGACTTGGAGGTGGAGGACGTTTCCGGCTCGATGGCCGTCATAGCCCTCGCCGGGAACGAAGCCGCCGAGGCGTTGAATCTTGCAACCGATGAGCCGGACTATCTTCCGGGCCAGACCTATCCGGCGCCGACGGTTGACATCGGCGGCGCGGAGGCCATCTCGGTCGGCCGCCCGCTGGGCGAGCTGCCTTGTCGCCTGCTGATCACTCGCGCAGATGCAGCGGACGGCATCATCGCCGCGCTGGGCGCCGCGGGAGCGGAAGCTGTTTGCGACGAGGACTGGGAGACGCTCCGGGTCGGCAGCGGGGCCCCGGCCTTCGGCAGCGAGATGGGTGACCCGTACAACCCCCTGGAAGCGGGGCTGATCGGCGTAATCGACTTCACCAAGGGCTGCTACATCGGGCAGGAGGTCATCGCAAGGCTGGACAGCTATGACAAGGTGCAGAAATATATGGCCGTCCTGCACTTCTCGGAAGGCGCCGATGCGTCGGTCGGGGCTGCGTTGGCCCACGAGGGCCGCACGGCGGGCGAGGTGACGTCGCTGTATCGCACACTGGCCGGCGAGCTTCGTGGCCTCGGTTACGTGCGCACCGCCGCCGCCGAGCCGGGGCAGACGCTGGACCTCCAGGCTCCGGCTTCAGGCACCACCACGGTCGAGGCCACCCCCAAGCTGTTCGGACCAGGCCAGGACTTCAGCTAGGAGCCACGGGCCGCGGTCACCTTCCATTTAAAGATCGGCCGCGACTACGGTGGAGAGAATTACCCGCCGTTGTATACGAAGTTGACCTTGCCGTCCGTACGCTCCACGCGGAACAGGGACCAGAACTCGTAACCGGCGGCCTCTATCGCCTCACGGCCACCCTCGTCCCGGTCTACGATGGTCAGGGCGTGGGTTACGTTCCAGCCGCTTTCAGTAGCGAGGGCAATCGTCTCCATCAGGGAACCTCCAGTGGTTACCACATCCTCGAGGATGGCCACCGGACTCCCCGGCTCGGGGAACTGCCCCTCGGCCGCCGCTGCGGTGCCATGCTCCTTCGAGTCTTTGCGGTGGTAGAAAGCCCGGATGGGCTCACCCTTTCGCAGGCCGCTGAGCAGGGCGACATGGGACACAATGGGAATCCCTCCGTAGGCAACGCCGCCCACGTGCCTGATTCCCTCTGTGTCCAGCTTGCGGACTAGCTGCGTGGCCACGAACAGCGCCCCTTGCGGATCCAGGGTCAGCTTCTTCGAGTCAAAGTAATATTCGGAGACCTTGCCAGACTTCAGGGTGAAGGTACCGAATAGCAATGCACCGGATTCCTCCAGCAACCGGGTGGGGTCTATCTCTGGTTGCTCACGGTTCACAGCGAGAGATTCAATCGTCATTCTAAACACCTGTCAGGAGTGGTAGAGCCTATTCTCCCGGATGTACTGCTCCACCGCGGCCGGTATGAGGCCACCCACAGACGCTCCGGCGGCGATGCGGCCTCGCAGCTCGCTGGCGCTGACGTCGATGGCGGTGGAGTCAATGCAGTCGACCCGGCCCCGTGCGTAGGGATTGCGCGCGTAGAAGCCGGGCCAGTCGAAGCCAGTGTAGCCCGGCCGGCTTACCGCTAGCAGTCTGGCCAGCTCCACCACGCCCTCCGGCTCCACCCACTGATCGAAACGCTCCAGCACATCGAGGCCCAAGATGAAGCAGAGCTCAATATCCTCACCCAGCCGTTCGCGAAGCTCTCGCAGCGTCTCGACGGTAAGCGTTGGACCGGTGCGGTGCAACTCGACGTCCGATACCTCGAAGCCGGGTGTTTCGCCTATCGCCAACCGCAACATTTCCAGCCGCTGGTGCGCAGAGGCAGACGGTTCCCCCACCTTCAGGCGGGGCTGCGCGGCGGGAATGAAGATGATTCGGTCCAGGGCGGCCTCGTCCATGGTGCGCTGGGCGATCTCGAGGTGGCCGCGGTGCACCGGGTCGAATGTGCCACCGAGGATACCAAACCGGCTCAGAACCATTCGACTTCGACTTTGCCGATGCGGATGGTATCACCTACCTCAATGCCCTCGTCCATCAGACGGTCGGCCATGCCGGAACGTCGCATCTCACGCCATAGCTGCAGCAAGACGCGCTGGTCTCGGGTGTCGGCCAGGGCGCTCAGCCGCTCCAGACGCTCCGAATCGATGATGTACACCCCACCCTCAACGTGCACCGACTCGAGAAGCCGGGACTGGCGCGACGATCTGGTCGCTGCCACCGCGACGCCATCGTCATCAGGTTCGTCCTTGGGCATCTCGTTCAGGATGGCGGTAATGCGGGTCAGCATCGCATCTATGCCCTCGCCGGTGACCGCCGAGATGAACATTATGTCGCAGGACTCTCCGGTGGCTTCTCTTACCGCAGAATGCAGCCTCAAGGATAATTCGGAGCGCTGCTCTCGAACTTCGGTGACGTCCAGCTTGTTCACCACCACCATCTGCTTCTTGTCAGCCAGATCGGGGTTGAAATGGACCAGCTCGTCATGAACCATGAGATAGTCGGCCACCGGGTCTTCAGAAATGCCGTCGACCAGATGGACGTAGAGGCGCGCCCGCTCAGCGTGTCGCAGAAACTGGTGGCCCAGGCCAACACCCTTGTGCGCCCCCTCCAGCAGTCCGGGAATCTCCATCATCACGAAGTCGCTGTTGCCCGATCGCACCACGCCCAACACCGGCTCCACGGTGGTGAAGGGGTAGTCGGCGACCTTGGCCTTGGCCGCCGAACAGCGGGATATCAGAGTGGACTTGCCAGCATTCGGACGGGCAAGGAGGCCGACGTCCGCCAACAGCTTCAGTTCGAGGAACAGCACCGCAGCGTCACCCTTCTCACCACGCTCGGCCAGCACCGGTTGCTGGTTGGTCGAAGTGGCGAATCGGCTGTTGCCCCAGCCTCCACGACCTCCGCGGCCAACGAGGACGGGAGTGTTGCTACGGATGTCGGTGAGGAAGTCGCGAGTGCCATCGCGATTCATGCTCCAGACTTCGGTACCGAGGGGCACCGGGATATAGGTATCCGTACCGTTGGAGCCGCGTTTGTTTTTGCCCTTCCCGTGGCCACCGGACTCGCAGTACACGGTGCTGTTGAACTTGATGTGCAGCAGGGTGTTGTAGGAATTATCACCGATGAGATACGCGGTGCCGCCGTCTCCGCCATCACCACCGTTAGGACCACCCTTCGGACGGTACTTCTCGCGAAGGAAGCTGGCGCAACCGTTCCCGCCGTTGCCAGCTCTTATATTCAGTCGAACTGTGTCAATCATGGCTTGTCCACTGGTTATATGTTATCGGATATATTTCTTAACAGAAAAAATGTGATGTCGAAGTCACAACAGTAATAAGGCCGTTGATATCGTTGACAACTTGATTCCGTTCATCAGTTTGGTTTGGGTCTCAAATACGCCTATGGGTCATCAACCGGCCTATTTTATCACGGACATCCTTGTCTTCCCGGTGCAGGCTTGATTCCAAGCCTTGGATAATGTCATCAGGTGTCGGGAAATGTCTCCTGGAGCACTTCGTCTGCTCGATAAGATAACAACGTATAAGGCAGAGGAACGTTTATCCAAGGTGGCGTTTGCCAACTGTGGAAGACGTATTATCCACATTTTTTGTAGGGCCGTGTTTGTTATGATTGGCAGGCGGATCCAAATCCTGCCGGCGACTCTTCCGGCGAGGAAAATGGATGAATTCCCGAATGACGTCGCTGGCCGTGCTGGTATCCATGGTGGTGCTTGCCTTAATGGCAGGTTGCGGACAGGGGGCAGGGGCAACGCAGGGACGCGAGTCAACCCGGGGACAGTCCGAAGGTGACGGGAAAGAGAGCTTGATGGTGAACCGGATAGCGTATGTGAACAACAGCGGCGACTTGCTGCTGATCAATCCCGACGGCACCGGCGAGGAGAGACTGACCGGCGATGTGCGGGCCGGGCTGCTGGCGCAGACACTGCAACGGGGCGACTCATACAGCTGGCCGACTTGGTCGCCCGACGGTTCGAGGCTGGTTGCCTCGCGAGTGTCTATCACGGGAGAGGGTGCCGGGCTTTCGCTGCAGGTGTTCGACGTGTCGACCGGGCGCAGGACGCCTGCCTACGAGAACGACGTGCCAGCGCCGGTGGCGGACGGAGCGGCGCACTACATCTACTGGTCTCCCCAAGGCCGCTATCTCTCCTTCCTCGCGCCGACCCGTGAGGGCCTGGCCCTGTTCGTGCGAGACTTCGAGGGGACCGACGAGGCTGCGCCGCTGGTGGTCGGCGCGCCTCTGTATTACCACTGGAGCCAGGATGACAACACGCTGGCGGTGCACAGCGGCGACCGCCTGTTGCTCACGGAGCCGAGGCGGGACGGAGCTCAGGCCCATATCGATGCTGAAGCCGTTGGCTTCAGGGCGCCGGCGCTGTCGCCCGATGGAACGCAGCTGGCCTACGCGGCGATTGAGGGCGAGGTGCACGGGGTGTTCGTCCGCACAGTGGGTCCGCCGCCGTTCACCGACATGGGGACGCCGCGACTGCTCTCCGAGACACGGGGGTTGGTGGTCTTTGCCTGGTCGTCGGACGGATCAGCGCTGGCAGTGTCAGAACAGGCCAGCCTGGGATCTCCGTTGCTGAATCGGCTGTCGGTCCATCCTGTGAACGGTTCGGAGGCCACCATGCTGGTCGACGAATCGCACCTGGCTTTCTTCTGGTCGCCCTCAGGGGACCGCATAGCATGGATCGGGGTGGACGCCGCAACCCGCGAGATGGAGCTGACCGTGTCGGCTGTCGCTGGCGGCGATCCGCGGCGCCTGTACCGCTTCAGTCCCACCGGTGAGTTCTTCACCTACCTCAGCTTCTTCGACCAGTACGGCTACTCCCACTCGCTCTGGGCGCCCGACGGGTCGGCACTGGTGGTGGCTGGCACGGAAGGACAGCAGGATGGCCGGCGCAACGGCAGTGGCCCGTCTGGGGGGCATATATACGTCGTTGACGCTGACACTGGCACCACCTTGAGGATCGCGTCCGGGAAGGCGGCGGTGTGGTCTTGGAACTGAGTCGTCTCTCACTGGCCTTGGGACTGCTCCTGGCAATGGCGCTGGTGGCGTGTTCGCAGCAGCCCACCGCTACGTCGGCGCCCTCTCCCACTCCAGTAGATCCCCAGGCGGAGCTGCGGCGCACGGTCAACCGGTTATTGGGACTGGAGTCGGTGTCCTTCGTTCTTGACCAGACCGTAGGAGCCACGGTGCTCACTTCGGGGGTCGAGATGAACCGCGCCTACGGCAGCGTGGGCATTCCCGGCAAGTTCGACGTCACCGTGGAGGCCCTGATGGGCAACCTGTACGTGGAGCTGGGAATGGCGAGTGTGGACGGCACCTCGTATATGACCAACCCCATTACCGGCCAGTGGGCCGAGGTGCCGACGGAGTCCATTCCCATCAATCTGCTGACCCTGGGCCGGACCCTGGCCGGGATCGTAGAGGCGGTGCAGGAACCCATGCTGGTGAGCCAAACCACGTTGGAGGACCTGGACGTATATCACATACGCGGTGGCATCCAGTCCCAGGACCTCCGCGAGCTGGTGCCGGGAGCCGATGACGGTTATCCGGTAATGCTGGAGATGTGGATGGAGCGCCAGGACGGCACCCTGCGCAAGGCGACCATAACCGGCCAGGTAACCGACGACGACGTCACGGACGCCCTCCGGGTTCTGACGCTGGACGACATCAACCAGCCGGTCACCATCGAGCCGCCGCCGGGATTCTGACCACGATATGAGAATCCCCGCAAATTCCCTCGCCTTCGGGGGAATTTAGCTATGGTAGCGGAGGCCGACATCCACTCGCGCGGCGTTCGCTCCACATGGGCCATCCTGACCATCACCGCGCTGGGGGCATTCATAGCCGCACTGGACCAGACGGTGGTGGTAACCGCGCTGCCCAGCGTGATGGTGGACCTGAAGCTGCCCATCACTGAGCTGGACAAGGTCTCCTGGATCATCACCTCGTACCTGCTGGGCTACACGGTCGCCATGCCCCTGATAGGGCGGCTGGGCGACGTGTACGGTTATCCCCGGGTTTACCAGGCCTCGCTGGTTGTCTTCTGCATCGGGACCAGCCTGGTGGCCGTCGCGCCCCACTTCGAGTGGATGATCGGCGCTCGGGTGATCCAGGCCATCGGCGGCGGTGGGACAGTACCCATCGGTATGGCGCTGGCGACGACGCTGGTGCCCCCGGAGAGGCGGGCGCTGGCCCTGGGCGTGGTCGGCGGAGCGGCGGAGGCGGGTTCCATGCTGGGACCGGCCTACGGCGGGGCCATCGTCGAACTGTCGAGCTGGCGATGGATATTCTGGCTCAACGTGCCCCAGGCCGCGGTGGTGTTCGTTGCCGTGATGTTGCTGCCCAACCGTCGCAACCGCGAGGCACGAGTGGACTACCTGGGCGGCGCGCTGCTGGTGGTGGCGTTGCTGCTGCTTTCGCTGGCCCTGTCGCGTAAGGATCTGTTCACTCTGGAGTCGCCGGTGCCCTTCGTGCTGGCGGCCTCGGGATTGGGGATGGCTGGCATGCTGGTGCTGGTGGAACGGCGCATCTGGCAGCCCTTGCTGGCCGACGTGTTTCTGCGTTCCCGGAACTTCATCGTCTCCAACTTGGCGCAGGCGCTGGTGGGGGTGTCGCTGATCCTGGCCATAGTCACTGTCCCGCTGACGGCCGACACGGTGATGCAGAAGGAGCCCTTCACCGGCGCGATGTGGCTGCTCCGCATGACCGGTGTGATACCAATAGCATCGGTGCTCGGCGGATTGCTGGTGCCCCGGCTGGGTGCGCGGACGCTGACGGTGACCGGACTGTTGATGGTGTCGGTAGGGCTGTTCTTCTGCTCTCGGTGGGAGATTGGCGTGGACGACCCCGAGCTTACTCTGCAACTGCTCTTGGCCGGAGTGGGATTCGGGCTGGTCATCGCCCCGATACTGCACCGAGCCCTGTCGGCGATCGGTGAGGACTATCGGGCCACCGGGGCTTCGCTGGTTACGGTGTCGCGGATGATGGGCATGACGCTGGGCCTGGCGGCGATGTCGGCCTGGGGCGTCGAGCACTTCCAGGTGCTGACGTCCAGTCTCGAGTTTCCCATCCTGCAGCCGGGCGAGTCGTCGGAGTCTCACGCCACACGGCTGGAGCAGTACTCGGCCGACGTGAACACGGCCGGTCTGGCGGTGTTTCGCAACTTCTTCCGCGCCGCCGCCATAATCTCGCTGGCGGCCATACCCTTCGCGCTGGTGCAGTTCAGGGGAGAACGGGTGGACGATTAGAAAGCGTCGCTACAGCGGGAACGCAGCCTCCAGCCGCTGCACCTGCTCCGGCGTGAGGCGCCAGCCGGAGGCACCGCAGTTCTCCTCGGTGCGGGCCACGCTGTTGGTCTTGGGAATTACCACGACCGGAGATCGCGTGAGGCACCAGTTCAGGGCCACCTGCGCTGGCGTTCTGCCTGCCTCGTGGGCGAGGGCTTCCAGCGTTTCCCACTGCTGGCCTACCCTCAGACGGGGCCGCACGGCCAAGGAGCCGTCGGCCAGCGGCGTGTAGGCCATTACCGTGACGCGGTTCTCCTCGCAGTAGGGAATCAGGTCGCGTTCGATGCTTCTTCGCTTCAGGTTGTACAGCACCTGGTTGCAGACTATGGGGTGCCTGGACATCACGGCCTTCGCCTCTCGCATGTCCGCCACCGAGAAATTGCTGACTCCGATGTAGCGCACCATGCCCCGGTCCACCAGCGTCTCCATCGCCCGCATTGTATCGGCGATGGGAACGTTTCGGCTGGGCCAGTGAATCTGGTACAGGTCTATGACGTCTTCCTGCAGCAGGCGCATGCTCTTCTCGGCGGCCCGCAGCACGTCGTCGTAGCGCAGGTTGCTGCCCAGCACCTTGGTGGCGACGAACACCCGGTCGCGGATGCCGCGGATGGCCTGTCCCACGGCGTCCTCGGTGCGGTACATCTCGGCGGTGTCGATGAGGTTAGCGCCAAGCTCGATGCCCCGCAGCAGGGGTTCCGGCCCGCCCCGGTACTTCCATGTGCCCAGTCCCACCTCGGGTATCATCACGCCGGTCGCGCCCAGCTCCCGGTATTCCATCGCCAGCCTCCGATGCAGGATGCAGGCCTCCCCCGCAGGATGCAGAATTGTCCCCAGCTATGTTATACCAGTGTGGCCAATAATTGCGGGCCATGGCCCGGAGGTGTCGAAATGGAGTTCCAGGACTACGAGAATTTCGTAAGCAACAACAAGCGCGGGGTTATCACCACCTACCGGCGCAACGGCGCAGGCCACACCAGCATCGTGGTCTGCGGCGCCTACAAGGGCAAGGCGGCCTACGTCATCGTGTACGGCAGCTCGGTCAAGGTGCGTAACCTGCAGCGAGACAAGCGCTGCACCATCATGGCGGTCAGCGAGGACTGGCGCAGCTGCGTCTGCGTCGAGGGCACGGCGGAGACGATGAGCTACCACGATACCGACGCGGAGACCATGCGCGTCGAGCTGCGCGAGGTGTTCCGTGCCTGCAGCGCCCACGGCGACCACCCCGACTGGGAAGAATACGACGAGGCGATGGTCAAGCAGGACGGCGTAATCGTCCTCGTGGAGCCGGAGCGAGTCTACGGCAGGGTCCGCGGGTAAGCTTCTGCCGCTGGCTAACGTGTTAGCAAAGGAAGAGAATGCACTGTTCGTCCTCCCATTACTGCAAAGGTCGAGCGGGGTCAAGTGAGTCTTACCAAGGGTGCCCGCCTAGCCAATCCCCAGCGCCGCGTCGGCCAGGCACACCAGCTCCCCGCGTTGGTTGGTGCCGCGCACCCGGCACTCCACGATTCCCCGGTCGCCCTCGCGCCTGCGTCCCGTCACCTCTCCCGCGAAGGTGACCGTGTCCCCGCTTCGGAAGGGAGTGATTGCCCGCATCAGCAGGCTCCCGCCGTTGTAGAAGGCCTCGGGCGGGAAGGAAAGCAGCAGCATCCGGTCGACGTAGGACATGGTGGCCGGACCGGAGTTGACCGTGCCGCCGAAGATGTTCTGCCGAGCGAACTCCTCGTCGGTGTGAATGTTGCTCTCGCTGGGACGCCCGGCCAGCCGGAAGGCGCTGCGGCGGTTGATGATTTCCTGGCTCTCGGTGATGCTCAGCTCGGCCAGCGCCGTTCCCTCTGCGGCAGAATCGTAGTCTAGTAATCCCCTGCCGGCGGGTGGGGGCGTCTGTCGTGGGGGTTCCTCGGCCGGGGCTGATGTGGACGAGGGAGCGGAACCGGAGGGGACATCACGCTGGCCCTTGGCGTAGTCGAAGATGCAGGTGTAGTCGTACTCCACCGCCGTCTGGCCCCGCTGGGTTACGCCCTCGACACGAAAGGTCACGAAGCGGCTGCCGCGGCGCTCATATTTTTCCAGCACGCCGCGAGTGCCGGTGATGGTGTCTCTGGCGCAGACGGGCCCGTGCCAGCGAATCTGGCACTTGGCGAAGGGCGTCTGCCGCCGCGCCGTCTTCGACTGCTCCAGCGCCGTGAAGCCGTTGGCCTCGGCGATCTCCTCGCGCAACAGCGGCGCGTAGGCCAGCACCATCGTCGGCATGGCCAGCGACGCGCCCGGTCCACGGTAGTGGGAGTCGTCGTTCAGCGCCGCCTCGGCGTACCCCGCGATGTTCTCGGCGGTGATGGCCACCACCGTCTCCGCGCCCTGCTGGCCGGGTTCCGCGGCCTCGTATGTCCAGAGCCTTTCCGCCTGTTCTACCACTGTCCCGTCCTCCTGTGCTGCTACCTCGTGTCTCCCGTAATTCCCGTCCTCCTGCGCCGCTACCTGGGTTCTGTCCAGTTGTTGGCGTCCGGTCCCGATGCCGGAATGTTGTCCAGCACCTTCTGAATCAGCCGGCGCGTGTGGGTTCCCCTGCCTCGGTTGAGATGGCCGGTGGCGGCGTCGACGTAGGGCTGGCTTATCCGCCCGAGATACGAGGATACTCCCTCGGCGCGGATCGCGCTGAGGGCTTCCGTGTAGAAGGAAAGCACGTGGACGGTGCCCAGTTGCATTCCAGCCTGGAGCGCGCCTGCGGCAACCAGGGTGGAAACCACCAGCGGCGACCGCCTCTGCTCCCTCGCGGCCAGGTTCAGTTGAGAAAAGAGCTCGGCAAGACGCTGCGGACCCGGGATCAGATCGGCATTCTCCCGCAGCTGTGCCACTGAATCCCGCATGTCCGATATCGCCGTGGGAGGAATGTCTATGGCGTCCGCTGCCTGCCCCACGGTCCTGTCCAGCACCGCGAGCAGGTCGTCGACCGACGATATGTCCGTGCTGTGTGGCAGGACGTCGGCTTTCTTGAGCTCCTTGACAAAGGTGTCAAGGTAGACCCGAGTGCCGTTGGTTACGTCCGATGCCACGGCGAGGAACCACAGGGGCGAAAAGCCCACGGTGAAGACGCTGAAGGCCTCCACGAAGTTGCCAGCGACCTTGCGCTGGATCAGTTCCTGGCCCGACATGTCCTGCATGGGGAAGCGCCCGCTGACTCCGCCAACGGCCTCGACGGTGATGCGCAGGGGCCGAGCGATGAGGCACTGGTAAATCCTGGCGTTCCGCACCGGCGGTGGGAGGACGTGGTCGGTGGTCTCCAGCAAAAGCCCGCCGCCGCTGGCCGCCGTGGTGCGGACCAGCCGCTCCGGCAGCGAGACCACGTATCCCGCCAGGGATTCCCGACCTTCCTGCGGCTGTTCCTGCTGGCCTTTCTGACCGTCAGTGTGTTCTTCGGACTGACTCGACATAGTCCCGTATCCTCATATCTTCACCGGGATGGTCTTCACCGGGTTGGTTGTCCTCAGCATACTCATTTTCTCCGCTTTCCGCTCAAACCCGCTCATTTCCGCTCACTTTGCAGTCCCGCACCCATGGCGAAGCTTCGAAGAGATGGGGTGAGATGAAACGGTCCCATGAAGGAAACCCCAGGAAAGGTGTCTATCGTTGTCCGATACGGCGTTGTCCGATACGGTCCTATAAGCTCCATCCAATGATTGGGTGATTGGGACGGCCAACCAGGGTCGGCCGCTCCTGCCATCCTATACCAAGGCTACAGCGGGATGTAGATTGCCATGTGATGCAATCGGGGAAGGTGGATGCTGGAGGTTCATCTGCCAAAGCAGCAAAGACACGCCGGAGACGCCCTCACCCCCCGCCTTCGCGGGGGCAGGCTCTAACCCTCTCCCGGAGGGAAAGGGAGCTGTTTGGCTCCCTAATTTCATAACAATGACGGGTTGGATGGCGAAAAGCCAGCTAAATTGGACCGCTATCATTATGCCTTCGGGCAGATGACAGTCGGGAGTCCAGTATCATTATCTGAGTGTCCTCTCGTAGAGGTGTAACATTCTGTAAAAATTTGTAACAAACCCGATCATTGTGGTCCTAAATTGAGACAGGCCAATCCGGTGGTTCGGGCACCAAACAGGCGGTTCAGGGTTTCTTCTTGAGAACAATTGTACGATTTATGACGCCCGAGGCAAGCGCCACTTCAGCGGACAGGGCAATCGCGTTTTGTTTCTGGGCACACAAATTGGGCTGGAATAGAGGTGGCGGTGAAATTGACAGTGCTTCCCAGGGTTCTGGGTGCGACGGTATACGGGGGTTTGGATTCCCGCCTGCGCGGGAATGACAGGTCACAAGGCCTCCGGCGTTCAAAACGCGATTGCCCTGCTTCAGCGGACGGTGTCCCGAAACAGGTGGTCAGGCCAGAAGCGAGACGGGGACCTTCGGCAGGCTCAGGGCAGGGTTTGGATTCCCGCTCCCCGGCTTCGCGAGGACAGGCTGCCCGGGAATTACGGGTTGGATGGCGAAAAACCACCTAAATTGGAACGCCATCGTGTCAGCACGGGGTGGCGGCCCCGGGCGGGGCCGGCCGCAGGCGGAGCTCTTGCAGGGTTGCGCGGTCGAAGGGGTTGCCGCCGGACTGCAACGTGGCGATCCACGCCTCGCGGCTGGGACGGTAGTGGGGTCGGCAGGCCTCCTTGACCGACGAGTCCACCCAGGCCAGGAATGCCCGAAAGTCCGCAATGGCCTCGTCCTCGCGCCCCATCACCGCGTTGACCAGCCCGCGACTGTCGCGGTACGGTCCGTCGGGGTCGTATTCCAGCGCCAGCTCGCAGTGGGGCAGGGCCTGTTCCGGCTGACGCTGGATGCCCATCTGCCAGCACAGCGTGTTGTTGTAGACCGGGTTGCGCGGCTCCCGCTGCTGTGCCCTCCGAAAGTCGAAGACGGAGGTATCAACGCCACCCATGCCGGAGTACATCTGACCCCGGTTGTAGTAGCCCGTTGCGGAATCGGGGTCCAGCTCGATGGCCTTGGTGAAGTCGGCCTCGGCAAGGTCCCAGTCGCCCTCCTCCCCACGTTGCAGGTAGGCGTTGCCGCGGTTGATCCACGCCGTTGGCAGCTCCGGTTGCAGTTCGATGGCCTTCTCCAAGTCGTCGAAGGCCAGTTCGAGGTCGCCTGATTCCCCCCGCTCCAAGTACACCGCCGCCCGGTTCACGTATGCCGAGGCGGAGTCTGAATCGGCTTCGATGGCGCGTTCGAGGTCGTTGAGAGCACGGGCCAGGTCGCCCTCCTGTCCGCGCTCTAGGTACGCCACGGCCAGGTTGTAGTGGTGAGAGGCCGAGGGAGCACCGAGGTCGGCGGCCCGGCTCAGGTCAGCGATGGCTCGGTCGGCGTCGCCGGGCCGTCCCCGCTCCAGGTACGCCAACCCGCGCCCGCTGAAGCTGTCGGCCGAGCGGGGCTGGACCGCCAGCACCTGGGTGAACAGCCAGATGGCCTCGTCGAAGTCGGCGTATTCCCCTCCGAGATAGGCCCGTCCCAGGCGGTACCGCAGTCCTGCCAGCGCCGCCGGGTCCCCCGCCGGGTCGGCCAGCGCCTAGATCAATACCGTCTTGGCCAGGTCGAACTCGCGCCGTTCCAGGTACAGCTGCCCCAGGGTGAGCAGGGCCACCGACCGCACTTCGGCCGTGAGGTCGATGTTGATGGCCGTGGGTAGTTCGGTGGGGGAGGAAGATATATCCACCACCTGCGGGCCGCGGGGTTCACTCTGGCCGCGGGAAGTGGTAAGCGACGCAAGCACCCTTCCGCTGTCGTACTCTCCCCAGATGATGATGGACGCTCCGGAGCGCTCAACGGCCTTCATCGCCTCCCCTTCACTGGCGATCTCCTCGGGCCAGTCCGCCGTCCGTATGCCCGACAATCTGGCCGCCGCGATCTCCCGGTCGATGCTGCTGCGCAGCCTGCCTTGCACGTTGAAGCCCTGCCGGCCGGCCGTGTAGTTCGCGAACGGCGCGATGGCGACCAGCGACTCCCCGCCTGTCGCCACCGGGTACTCCGGTCCGCCCGTGAAGCGCAGTCCGACGACGATCGCTACCACGGCCACCACCAGCGCCGCGACGACAGCGAACACGCCCGAGATACGTAGCCGTCGCCGCCTGTCCGTCCCCGCGACGACGACCGCCGGTACGCCCATTGCCGCCACCGTGACCGGTACACCCGGCGCATTGCCAGCTACGGCCAGGGCGGCGGTCTGTGGTTCCGGCGGCGCTGGCTCCGTGACTGGTGGGCCGCCCTCGGGCTGGAAGTCGGCCGCCGTCAGCAGCTCGTCGCGCTCCTCGGGTGTCAGGCGCAGCAGCTCGGCGCAGCGCAGCACGTCTTCTCGGTAGCGCGGGCGGCTGGTCACGCCCTCCTTCCAGCGGATCAGCGTCAGGCGGCTGACGCCGATGCGCCGGGCCAGGTCCGCGTCGGAGATCCCCACCCGGTCGATGTGTGCTGTCAATAGATCGGCAAAAGTTGGCAACTGATACAACTCCGGCACACAATACTTTCGGATTGTTACATATCTGTCGTCGAGTGTGCATCTGGTGAAAGGCAAAAATCCTCATTGCCACATTACAATTCATGGAGGCGATGAGATGTTTCACACCTTGATAAAGGCCGCGGCTTCCTTGGCCATTGTGCTGCTGCTGGCCGCCTGCGGACAGGCGGAATACGAGGCGGCGCCCACTGCGGCGCCTGCTGCCACGGCCGCACCGGCGGCCGCTGTCGTACAGGAATCGGGAGCGCCACCGCAAGAGCAGCCGGTGGTCGTTGCTACCGAGGGCGCACGTACCGACGGGTTCAGCGCGAACGGCTCGGGCCAGGTCAACGAGCCAGCCTACGACATGACCTTCTTCCGGCACTACGGCGTCAACCCTTTCATCGACACCGAGGACGACCGCTTCTCCACCTTCGCTATCGATGTGGACACCGCTTCCTACACCGTGGCGCGCCGGTTCCTGGAGGACGGCAACCTGCCCGACCCTGACTCGGTGCGGGTGGAGGAATTCGTCAACTTCTTCGACCAGGGATACGAGGCCCCCGTGGGCGATGCTTTCGCGATCCACGTCGAGGGCTCGCCTTCGCCCTTCGGTAGCGCCAACCACTGGCTGCTGCGAGTCGGCCTCCAGGGACGCGACATACTGGAACAGCAGCGCTTGGACGCCACCCTCGTGTTCGCCATCGACGTCTCCGGCTCCATGGCTCGCGAGGACCGGCTCGGCCTGGTGAAGCAGTCGCTCCGGCTGCTGGTCGACGAGCTGCGCTCCGACGACGAGGTCGCCGTCGTTGTCTATGGCGACCGTGGGTCGGTGTTGCTTGAGACCACCCCGGGCCGGTACAAGGGCGAGATCCTCGCGGCCATCGATTCCCTGAACCCGGGTGGCTCCACCTTCGTCGAGGACGGCCTGCGCATCGCCTACGGTCTGGCGGCCGCGGAGGTCGAGCCGGGCCGTACGACCCGCGTTATCCTGCTCTCCGACGGCGTCGGCAACGTCGGCAACACCGGTCCGGACGCCATCCTTCAGCAGGTTCGGCAGCATGTGGACCAAGGCGTTACCCTGACCACCGTCGGCTTCGGCATGGGCAACTACAACGACATATTGATGGAACGGCTGGCCAACGACGGCGATGGGGCCTACTACTACGTTGACTCGCTCTCCGAGGCGCGGCGCATCTTCGTCGACGACCTGACCGGCACGCTCCAGACCATCGCCAAGGACACGAAGGTGCAGGTCGACTTCAACCCCGAGACCGTCAGCCTCTACCGGCTGCTGGGCTACGAGAACCGGGACGTGGCCGACGAGGACTTCCGCGACGACACGGTGGATGCGGGCGAGGTCGGGGCCGGCCACAGCGTCACTGCGCTGTACGAGCTGAAGCTGCGGGAAGGCGCGCAGGGCACTCTGGGCACTATCCGCCTGCGGTACGAGGACACCCTCCTCGACGAGGTGGGCGAGATCAGCCGGGCCTTTTACACCGGAAACCTCGCGCCCGCCTTCGCGGAGGCCTCCTACCGGTTCCAGCTGGCGGCGCTGGTCGCCGAGTTCGCTGAGGTCCTGCGCGGCAGCTACTGGGCCCGCGACGGCAGCCTGCAGGCCGTCGCCGCCGAGGCGCAGCGCCTGGTGCAGCTCCGGCCGGAAGCCGACGTGGCCGAGTTCACGGCCTATGCAACCCAGGCCGCGCGCCTGCAGGGCTTGTCGGACGAGCGGTAGCCGGGCACGCTTTCCGCCACAAATAAGGCACCCCCTCCCTTTCAACGGGAAGGGGTGTTCCCTTGTCTTGAGGAGTGTCGCCTTGGCTGCATGGAGCCTTCGACGCTCCACACCCTGTGGGCCGATGCCATGATTCGAGAGGTCAGGCTATTCGGGAATTCGCGCTCCGCTATCCGTGCCCTGCCAGGAGTTTGGGTGGCGGTCGTTTAGCGTGAAGTGCTACCAGCAGGGTATTCCAAAGAGGCAACGGGTCGATATCTCGCGGCCGCCTGCGGCCGGGTTTCCGTCTACCACAGTTGCCGTATCCAGGAGCACGAACCCTCTATTTCCCGTATCGCGCATGACTCTGCTTTCGCTTACTCAGCATGGCATTCCGGGAAAGCAAGTCGTGAGGGGTTGAGCAGTATTGGCTTGCTCGGTGTTTCCAGATGCCGGTGTGCCGAAATCCTGGTTGCTGAAAGTTACTCCGTCGCATCCCCCAAGGCAAGCCTGCTGGAATTCGGTGAATGGGGCAGTGTCGTGTGCCGAAACCGTCTCAAGACTGCCGGTGGGCCTATAACCTGTCCTTCCCGCGCAGGCAGGAACCCAAACCCCCGTCTTACCCGCACCCAGTACCGAAGGAGCCACCGTAACTCCAACCTTATTCGCCATTCCGGCCCGATTTGTGTGCTTGCAAATAAAACGCGATTGCCCTGCCTTCCCCCAAACCCCCGTGTCTCCGCCCACACCCTGCGCTATCATGTAACCCAAATTCGCACGTAACCCAAATTCGCACGTAACCCAAATTCGCACGGAGGCTTGCTATGAAGGTAGGGTTTATCGGTCTGGGAACAATGGGGGCCAGCATGGCCTACAACTGCCTGCAGGGCGGCAACGAGATGGTCGTCCACGACATCCGGCGCGAGTCCGCCACCCAGCACCTCGAGGCGGGCGCCGTCTGGGCCGACTCGCCCCGCGCGGTGGCCGAGGCCTCGGAAATCGTGTTCACCTCGCTGCCCGGTCCCACTGAGGTCGAGGCCGTCGGCCTGGGCGAGGAAGGCATTATCGAAGGCATGAGCGAGGGCAAGGTCTACTTCGACCTCAGCACCAGCACCCCGACACTCATCCGACGCATCCACGAGCAGGCCGCCGCCCGCGGCATCCACGTGCTCGACGCGCCGGTCAGCGGCGGACCTCGCGGCGCAGCGTCCCGCAACCTGGCCATCTGGGTCGGCGGCGACAAGGACGTCTTTGATCGCTGCAAGCCCGTCCTCGACAGCATCGGCGACAAGGCCTACTACGTCGGCCCCATCGGCTGCGGCGCCATCGCCAAGCTCGTGCACAACTGCACCGGCTACATCGTGCAGGCGGCGCTGGCCGAGGTGTTCACCATGGGCGTGAAGGCGGGCGTCGAACCGCTGGCGCTGTGGCAGGCCGTGCGCAAGGGCGCCCAGGGCCGCCGCGGCACCTTCGAGGGCCTGGCCGAGCACCTGCTCCCCGGCAAATTCGACCCGCCCGACTTCGCCCTCCGCCTGGCCCGCAAGGACGTGGACCTCGCCGTGGGCGTAGGCCGCGAGTACGACGTACCGATGCGTCTCGCCCAGCTCACGCTGCAGGAGATGACCGAGGCCCTGAACCGCGGCTGGGGCCACCGCGACTCCCGCGTCGCCATGCTCCTCCAGGAAGAGCGCGCCGGCGTCGAGGTCCGCGTCGACGAGGCCATACTGCAAGCCGCTTTGGATGAGGAACGCCAAGAGGGGTAGGGTCAGGTGTAGTAAAATCGTTGCTCTTGAATCCTCAACACACAGGCCAAGGTTGAGATATGGCGGACCGGGCAACAGGGATCAACCCCGCTATGCTTCGCTGGGCACGTGAACAGGCCGGGTACGCGACTGTCGAATCGGTCGCGGCCCGCCTAAAACGCCCTGCGGAAGAGATTGAAGCCTGTGAGACCGGAACCAAGTACCCGACTTGGCGTCAACTGGAGCGGTTGGCGAGGGACGTTTATCACCGTCCAACCGCTCTCTTCTTCTTACCTGCTCCTCCGGACGAGCACGTTCCCAGTGCGGAGTTTCGTCGCCTCCCAGAGGCCGCTCTCTATGACTTGGAACCAGACACGTGGTTGGCAATTCGACAGGCAAGAGCTCGCCAAATCGATTTGGAAGAGCTGGCCCCCTTTGACGACTCATTGGAACGGCAGCTCGTTCGGGATTTAGCGGGAAGTGCTAATTCAGACGGCGCGGATAGTCTGGCGATGGAAGCGCGGAGGTACTTGAATATTTCACTGGATGAGCAATTCGCTTGGCGATCGCTGGACGACGCTCTTGACGGTTGGCGCGATGCGGTGCAGTCAGCGGGTGTATGGGTCTTCAAGAGACACTTTAAACAGGGAGACGTGGCAGGCTTCTGTCTTTATGATGCCCAGCACCCTTTGGTGTATTTGAATAATAGTCAATCGAAGGCGCGCCAAATTTTTACCCTATTTCACGAGATGGCCCATTTGCTTTTTGAATTCAATTATCTGGAGAGGTCAGATATTGGGCACTACGTGAATTCACTCAATGGCCAAGACAGAGAAATCGAAATTGCATGCAATAGATTTGCTGGTGAATTCCTAGTGCCTACCACCCACTTCCAAACGTTTGCGGCCCCCGTCGTCCGTTCGGGGATAACAGACGACGTCCTGACCCTTCTTGCACGGACGTACGGGGTGAGTCGTGAAGTCGCTCTAAGGAAATGCCTGAATCAAGACTGGATTGATCAGAATTTCTACGACGAGAAAGTGCAAGAATGGAAAGGACAGGTGTCAGAACGGATTGAGTCAGGGGGAGGCAACTATTACTCAAATCAAGGTACTTATCTCGGAGCCAAATACACGACCTTAGCCTTCCGGGGCTTTTATCAGGGTGCCTACGATGTTGATCAGCTTTCCGAATACCTCGATGTTAAGGCATCCAATATCGGAGGCATTGAAAGCTGGCTCAACCAAAGGCTAGCTCATACATGACCGATTACTCATTTGACACGAGTACTCTCAGTTTAATCTACCGCTTCTATTTCAAGGACCGATTTCCCAGTTTTGGATCAGATTTAACGAATTAGTTATTTCTGGGCGAGCCAGTTCCGTAAGCGAAGTGGAGGAAGAGCTAAGCAGAGGTTTAGGCCTGATCTCTGCAGTCCAAGACTTAAAGCAACTGAATAATCATTTCTTTGCACATCCGTCGTCAGACGAGCAGTCCTTCGTGGCCCAAATTTTCGGAATCCCGCACTTTCGGAACTTGCTTAGTGCCAAGGCGATAGCCAAAGGTACCCCAGTGGCAGATCCTTTTGTGATTGCCAAGGCGGCGTCAATGGGGATATCTGTTGTCACAGAGGAAGTTCGCCGGCCCAATGCAGCAAGGATCCCAAACGTATGTGACCACTTTGGAATCGATTGCATCAATCTACAGAAATTGATGCAACGCGAGGGCTGGCTGTTCTAGCCCCCTAACCCTCCGCCGTCCACCGCAAGTTGGGTCGCCGCGCCGCCTGTGCCTCGTCGAGGCGGGCCACTGGCGTCGTGTGCGGGGCGTTGCGGACGAGGTCGGGGTCCTCGTCAATCTCCGCGTTGATCTGCTTCAGAGCGGCCACGAAGTCGTCGATGGTCTCCTGCGTTTCCGACTCGGTGGGCTCGATCATCAGGCACTCCGGCACGATCAGCGGGAAATACATCGTCGGCGCGTGGAAACCGTAGTCCAGCAGCCGCTTGGCGATCTCCAGCCCGCCTGCGCCTCTCGCCTTCTGCCAGTCGGCCGAGAAGACAGCCTCGTGCATACAGGTGCGGTCATAGGGCAGGTGATACACGTCCCGCAGCGCGTTCATCATGTAGTTGGCGTTCAGCACCGCGTTCCCGCTGATGGAGCGGACGCCCGCCGCGCCCAGGGTGCGGATGTATGTGTATGCCCGCACCAGAACCCCGAAGTTGCCGTGGAACCCGGCCAGCTTCCCGATGCTGTGCTCCGGAGTCGTCAGCCCGTAGCCGTCCGCCTCCGACCCCGTCACCACCGGCGCAGCCAAGTACGGCGCAAGCCGCTCCGTGGCGCAGACCGGCCCGGCACCCGGCCCGCCGCCGCCGTGGGGCGTGCTGAAGGTCTTGTGCAGGTTCAGGTGGCACACGTCGAAGCCCAGGTCCCCCAGCTTCACCCGACCCAGCAGCGCGTTCATGTTCGCGCCGTCGCCGTAGACCAGCCCGCCCGCCTCGTGGACGATGCGGCAGACCTCGACGATGTTGGTGTCGAACAGCCCCAGCGTGCTGGGCAGCGTTATCATCACGCCCGCCAGGCTCTCGTCGGCTACGTCGTGCAGCGCCTCCAGGTCGACGTTGCCCTGGCTGTCCGATGCCAGCTCCACCACTTGGAACCCGGCCATCGCCGCCGACGCCGGATTGGTGCCGTGGGCGCTGTCGGGGATGGCGACCTTCGTCCGCCCGGTCTGGCCCTGGGCTTGCAGGTAAGCCTTGATCATCAGCATTCCGGCCAGTTCGCCGTGGGCGCCGGCCAGCGTGGCGAGGCTGACCGCGGGCAGGCCGGTGATCTCGGCGAGGAAGCCCTGCAGCCGGTGCAGCAGTTCCAGCGCTCCCTGCGACTGCTCGGCGGGCTGCATCGGGTGAATGCCGGCGAAACCGGGCAGGAAGGCGGTCTCGTCGTTGATCTTGGGGTTGTACTTCATGGTACAGCTGCCCAGCGGGTAGAAGTGCGTGTCGATGGAGAAGTTGCGCTGGCTAAGGCCGGTGAAGTACTGCACCACCTCCGGCTCGGAAATCTCCGGCAGCGGCAGGTCGTCGCGCAGCAGCGCAGCGTCGGGCATGGGCTGCGGCGGCACGTCGGACGCGGGCAGGACGGATCCCGCTCGGCCCGGCACGCTTCGCTCCATCAGCAGTTTCGATGTATCGCGGTTTCCGCCTTGACGCATCGGTCGGTTTCTCCTAGTTGGACGACAGCGCAGCGGCCAGCTGATCGATGTCGTCCTTCGTGTTCATCTCGGTCACGCATAGCAGCATCCCGTTGGGGTAGCGGTCGCTGACGTCCAGCCCGCCCAGGATGTTGCGCTCCATTAGCCGCCGGTTGATTTCGGCGGGAGGCTCCGGGCACTGCGCCACGAACTCGCGGAAGAAAGGGCCGTTGTTGGCCACCGAGTACCCCGGCAGGGCGGCAATCTGCGATGCGGCGTACTGCGACTTCTGGTAGCACAACTCGGCCACCTGCCGCAGGCCCGTCTTGCCCAGCGCGGCTAGATAGATGGTCGAGGCCAGGGCGTACAGGGCCTCGTTGGTGCAGATGTTGGACGTCGCCCGCTCTCGCCGGATGTGCTGTTCCCGCGTCTGCAGCGTCAGTACGTATCCCGTCTCGCCGTTGCGGTCCACGGTGCGGCCCGACAGGCGGCTGGGCATCTGTCGGATGTATTCCTGCTTCGTGGCGAACAGCCCCACGTAGGGCCCGCCGTAGCTGGGCGGAATCCCCAGCGGTTGCCCCTCGCCGGTGACGATGTCGGCTCCGTAATGGCCCGGCGGCTGGAACATTCCCACGGCGATGGGGTCGCAGGACACCACCGACAGCGCGCCGACGTTGTGTGCCGTGTCCACCTGCGCGCCCAGGTCCTCTATGCCGCCGTAGAAGTTGGGGTATTGCGTGACCAGGCAGGCGGTGGCGTCGTTCACGCCCGATGGGGCGTCGCTGACGATCGCGACCTCGAGACTCTGCGGACGGCAGTAGGCCTCGATGACCGCCCGGTAGGCGGGCGACACGGTGTCCAGCACCGCCACGCGTTCGCGGCGGGTGACGCGGCAGGCCATCAGCGCGGCCTCGGCCAGGCTGGTGGCCCCCTCGTACATGCCGGCGTTGGCCACCTCCATGCCGTACAGGTTGCAGATCAGGGTCTGGAACTCGTAGATGACCTGCAGCGTGCCCTGGCTGGCCTCGGCCTGGTAGGGAGTGTAGGCGGTGATGAACTCGCCGCGGGTCACCAGCGACTTGACGATGGCTGGTATGAAGTGGTGATAGGAGCCGGCCCCCAGGAAGGACGGTCCGCTGCCCAGCGGGCGATTGCGTCCTGCCAGCGCGCCCAGCTCCCGCTGTATCTCCAGTTCCGGCAGCGGGTCGGGCAATCGCAGCGGGGGATTGCGGTGCTCAGCGGGGATGTCGGCGAAGAGATCGTCGATGGAGGATACACCCAGGGAGGCCAGCATTCCGGCCTGTTCGTCCGGAGTGTTCGGGATGTAGTGGGACTGGAAATGGCCGTTGCCATTGCTGATGGCGCCGCCGCTGCTCATCAGTGCAGCCCGGCAATGTAGGCGTCGTATTCCTCCGCCGACATCAGCGTATCCAGTTCCGCCGGGTCGGACATGGTGACGCGGAGCAGCCAGCCCTCGCCGAAGGGGTCGGTGTTGGTCAACTCCGGCCGGTCGACCAGGGCGGCATTGACCTCGACCACCTCGCCGCTGACCGGCGAGAACAGGTCGGATACGGCTTTGACCGATTCAACTTCGCCCATTTTGCCAAAGTGCGTGATGGCGTCGCCAACCTTGGGCAGTTCGAAGTAAACAATGTCGCCCAACTGGTCCTGGGCGTAGTCGGTAATGCCGACCAGCGCGCGCTGAGCGTCGGCATCCTCGACGATAATCCACTCGTGTTCCTGCGTGTAGCTGCGGTTGCTGGGATTCATCTGGAATCTACTGCTCCTTGCGCCAGCCCCCGCAGAGCGCAAGACGCGTTACGTGGACGCTCTGGCTCTGGTTGAACGGGGACGGCGATAGTGAGGAAGAGTGGTGACGGTGATCTCTTCGACGAGACCCCGTTTGTCCATTTCGAGGATGGTTCCCGGACGTGAATATTCGGAAAAAACGTAGCCCATACCCAGGCTGGTGTCAAGAGTGGGCGAATAGCAGCCGCTGGTCACCTGGCCCGCCGGGAAGCCTAGGACGGACAGGGCATAATTGGCTCGGGGCGCGGACCGGCCCGGCAGTTGAAGACCAACGAGGGTGAACTGGGTGCCGTGATATTGCTGGTCAAGGAGTCTTTCGCGCCCGACGAATTCCTTCTCGAAATCGATGAATCGCTCCAGGCCAGCTTCCACCGGCGTGGTTGCCTCGTCCAGCTCGTGCCCGTGCAGGGGCAGCCCCGCCTCGGTCCGCAGCACGTCCCGCGCTCCCAGCCCGCAGGGGACGGCCCCGGCGTCGGTCAGCGCCTCCCAGATGGCGGGGGCGGCTGCGGCTGGCGCCATCACCTCGACGCCGTCCTCGCCGGTGTAGCCCGTGCGCCCCACCAGCACTGTCGCGCCGCACATTTTCGTTTCCGTCCACGCGAAGGAGCGCAGGCCGGGCAACCCGTCTTCGGCCAGCTCCCGGGTCATGCCAAGGGCGGCGGGCCCCTGGCAGGCCAGCAGCGAGGTCTGCATCGTCTGGTCGTCTATGGTCACGCCGCCATTGAATCGCTGCCCGACTACGAGGCTGAACCAGTCGAGTACCCGGTGCCGGTTGCCTGCGTTGGGAATGATCAGGTAGTGATCTTCATCCAGCCGGTAGAAGATGGTGTCGTCGATGACGCCGCCGCGATCGTTGCAGATCATGCAGTAGCGGGCGCGCCCCACCGCCAGGTTCGCCGCCGACCCGGTCAGCACCCAGTCGAGGAATTCTGTGGCCGACTTCCCGCTGATGTATGCCCGCCCCATGTGCGAGACGTCGAAAATCCCGGCGCCAGTTCGCACCGCCCGCACTTCGGCGATGATTCCCGACGGGTACTGCACCGGCATATCCCAGCCGCCGAAGGGCACCATCCGCCCGCCGGCGGCAACGTGAACGTCATAAAGCGAAGTACGAAGGTTAGCTGAGTCCATGTTGCTCATCCTCACCGTCCAGGAGGGCTTCATTTGCTTCAAAGACGGACTTGGCGACAGCGGTAAGTTTTTCTTTGTAGGTTTCCCAGTCACTCATGGACTTCATCATAAACTTGACTTCTAAGACGCCTGCTTCCTTTGCAGGGTCGTTCGGAGGGTATGTGATGTATGGGATTTCCTTACGAAGCTGCGTGAATTTTTCAAGGCACAATTGAAGTGCAGAAGGGAAGAAAATTACTTCAACGCATTGACCCCACGGATGAAGTCCCCGGGGACTGAGTTGAACCGCTGCTACTTGCATTCTTCCTCTTGGCCGTCGAAGGGAGAAATTTATGCGATATAGGGCCCAGTCACTAGCCGATCTGGAAGCCCTTTCGCGAAAGTTGGCGAATGTTTCCCGAAACATTTGGCGGATTGCATTCCAAACGAGATAGCCTTCTTCCCATTGGTCTTCGGATTGTTTAATCCTGTTTTCGACTCTTTCGATAAGTTCTCTCTGAGGA
The DNA here is from genome assembly GCA_965261355.1 of Dehalococcoidia bacterium. Classification (GTDB taxonomy): domain Bacteria; phylum Chloroflexota; class Dehalococcoidia; order Lucifugimonadales; family UBA3495; genus VXOI01. Next base: position 785,220 of record CBDHDK010000002.1, read on the forward strand.
GGTCGAGACCTCAGAGTTCGAGAACCAGAAGCGGCCGCCATTTCAGGCTTCACTTGCATCTGACGGGCCAACAGCATTCGCCCAGATTCGTTAAATCCGTGGAAAGTTAGCAGCGATATGTCTATACCGCCAGCAGCCAGGAAATGGGCCATTCGCGCAGTGCGTTCGTCCACGCCCAGCCCGACCAGCACCATGCGCACCGGTCTCAGTGCGCTCAATCCCTGACCTCCTGACTTGGCGTCGTGCCACTCCTCAAAGTTCTCGATCTTTTCCGATCCGCGAGAGCCTGAACGTTGGGATATGTAACTGGCTAGCTCCTGGTCTTGCATGGTTTCCAGGTAGGAAGCGTAGTCAATTACTTGTGCTATCGCCTCACGGGACAAAGCGCCTCGCTTCAACTCGAACACCACAAGCCGCCCATCTTCATCAACGCCCAGCAAGTCCAGCGGCCCCCCCTCGGTAGGGGACTGTCGTCCTACCAGCGTGAGACCTTCCATCAACAGGTTAGGGTTGTTTACCAGCGTGTCTTCCAACAGCCGCTCAGACTCCATCTGATGCGCCGTTTCCAGGGGAGTCGCACCGCCGGAGCCATCGGTCGCCCAAATCTTTATTTCGTCAGAAGCCAATGCTCTCGCCCTTGTTTGCCGAATCCGTCACTTTGATGATAAACAACCCGCCCCATCGCCGCAACCGACCCCGGATTAACACACCGTGCGGAGAGCTAAACGCCCTACCCCTCCGGTGCCAACCGGAAGCGCCACAGCGCCACCGCCAGGAACACGGCGGCGAACACGACCAGCGCCACCATCTCCGGGCCCACGTCCGTGAATTCGGCACCGAACAGCATCAGCTTGTTCAGCCCTCCGTTGGCCCAGCCGTGCGGCGTAAGGCGTGCCAGCGACTGCATGAACGGCGGCGTGATGAACAGCGGCCACCAGCTCCCGCCGATGGGCGCCAGCACCAGCGACGTCAGCACTCCTGCCGCCGATGCCGTCCGAACGTTGCGCACGAAGCTGGCCAGCATCACCCCGAAGGCCGCCGAGGCCACCACCATCAGCAGCGACAGAAGCACCACCGCGACCGGTGACGCTCCCAGGTCGATGTTGAACGCCAACGCTCCGATCACCCACATCACCGCCACCTGTGCCACGCCGATCACGGCCCCGGCCAGGAACTTGCCCACGATCAGCGACTCCCTTCGCACGCCGTTTGCCATCAGGCGCTCCAGCGTGTGTGTCTGCCGCTCCCGGGCCAGGGCCTCGGCGCCCATGGCGGCTGTGAAGAAGACGAACATCGTCAGGTAGCCCGGCAGGACGAAGTTCGACGTGTTGAACGGCGCGATCTCTCCAACCTGTTCCACCCGGACGCTGATGGCCGGGCCGCTGGTGTCCGCCAGCAGCTCCTGCATAGCGGCGGCGGCCTCCTGCGGATTCCCCAGCGCGACGACCGACGCCACCGTTGCCTGCGCCTCCGAGAAGCGGGACGCGATTTCCTGGGCGAACCCGCGCAGGGCCGCTTCATCGGCCGCTGGAATGTCTCCTGTGACCACCTCCAGTGTGGCTGTCTCCCCCGAAAGAAGCTTCTGTGTGAAGTCTTCAGGGAAGGATACAAAGCCGTCGAGCTCCCCCGTCTCCACGGCCGCCAGTGCCTCGTCGTGGTCCAGGGACGCAGCCAGACCGTCTGCGGACGAGACTATGGCCTCCACCGCCTGCGCGGTGATGCCGGCCGTCTCTTGCGTGGTGACTGTGAACCGCAGGTCCGCATTCTCCGGCCCCGCTCCCCGCAATGCCAGCGAGAACCCGATGACGAACACGAAGGGCAGCAGGAAGGCGAAGGTCAGCGCGGCCCGGTCCCGGAAAAAGATGCGGGTGTCCTTCGCGGCCAGCAACATGGCTTGTCGGGCGATGACGCTCATCGTCGGCTACCGTCCTTCCGGGGTGGTACGGAACAGCACGCGGGCGATGGACAGGCCCACCACGGCCACGCCCGCCATAACGAGCATTTCGAGCCACTGCTGGCCCAGGTGCTCTCCCTTGCCGATGATGTCCTGCATAGCGTTGATGGCATAGGCGTTGATCGTGGCCCTCGAGATTGTCTCCATCAGGCTCCCTTCCTCAATCAGGAAGAACGTCCCGCTGAACACCACCATCACCAGCGTGAAGAACACCGCGGCCCACGCAGCCTGGTTTCGGGTGCGGGCCACCGCGCCGATGACCAGCGACACGCCGGTGAAGGCCGCCGCGGCCAGCAGGGCGAAGGTCAGCAGTTCCACGTACGCCAGCGCCCCACCCGGTCGGAACACGATGAACGCCAGCGACAGCATCACCACCGTCTGGAACATCGCCCGGGACACCCCGGCCAGGAACTTGCCCACGAAGAGCTGGTTGACCCCCAACCGCGTGGTCATCAGGCGCTCCAGCGTGCCGGTGCGGCGGTCCTCGACGAAGGACTGTGCCGCCAGCGTTACCGAGAACATGACGAACATCACTATCAACCCGGGCAGCAGCCGCGAGAACAGGTCATCTTCCGACTCGGAGTCCGGTTCTTCTCCCGGACGGCGTACCACCACCACCACCGGCGGGCTGCTGCGGAGACTGGCCAGCTGCGCCTCCACTTCGGCCTCGATGGTATCCAATGGCACGTCCGATCCCGACAGCGCCTGCTGCGTGAAGCGCCGGACGCGGGCCTCGGTGGCCATGTCGCGGGCGACGCCGCGGACGATGGCGGAGACTATCTGGCCGGTGTCGCCGCCGTTGCCCCTCTGCCGGAAAACCAGGGGCGCGGACTCGCCGGTCTCCAGCGCCTCGCTGAACCCGTCGGGTATCACCACGGCGAACAGGATGGCCGAGCGGTCCAGGGCGTCACGGGCCTCGGCCTCGCTGCGCTCCTCCACCTCTATGGCGGCCAGCGAGTCCAGCCGCTCCACCAGCTGGCGGGCGTGAGGCCCGCCGTCGAGGTCGACGACGCTGGCTGGAGTGAACACCTCGCTGTCGTTGCTGAGCGCGCCATACATCAGCCCGAACAGCAGTATGGGCAGGGCGATGCTGAAGGCCAGTTCCGCCCGGTTACCGAGGAACAACTTCAGCTCCAGCAGAGCGATGTGGACCGGACGTATCATGACTAGCTCAGAGCGGGGGAGTGGGCGTCAGTCCCGAAGACGGCGGCCTGTGAGTTCCAGGAAGACGGTCTCCAGCGTGACATCGGCGGGGTCGCCTATTTCCGCCTTCAGTTCGTCGGGGCGTCCCAGGGTGATCAGTCGGCCGTTGTCCATTATCCCCAGCCGGTCGCAGAGGCGGTCGGCCTCCTCCATGTAGTGGGTGGTGTACAGCACCGTCATGCCGTCGTCACGCAGGCCCTCCACCGTGTCGAAGATGTGGCTGCGCGACTGCGGGTCGATGCCCACCGTCGGTTCGTCCAGGAACAGCAGTTGCGGACGGCTCATCAGGGCGACCGCCAGGTTCACCCGCCGCTTCATCCCGCCCGAGAACTTGTCCACCTTGTCGCGAGCCCGCTCCGTGAGCCCCACCGATGCCAGGTTCTCCCCGGCCGCCTCCTTCGCCTCCCGCCCCGACAGGCCCGCCATCCGCCCGAAGAACACCAGGTTGTCGGTGGCCGACAGCTCTGGGTACAGCGCCAGCTCCTGCGGGCAGACGCCCACCAGCCTCCGCACCGCGTCGCTCTCCCGCGTGACCGAATGACCGCCGACGGTGACGTCGCCTTCGTCCGGCGCAAGCACGGTCGACAGCATGCGGATCGTGGTGGTCTTGCCCGCTCCGTTGGGCCCCAGAAGTCCGAAGATCTCCTGCTTGCCAATGCTGAACGAGACGCCGTCCACCGCCTGCAGCCCGTTGAAGGCCTTGCGAAGATTGCTGGCAACGAGGAAGTCTGAAATCGCAGTCATGGTTGCTCGCTGAGAGAGTTCTCCGGAATTTTACACGCCCTCGTCCATCATAAGTGGCGGAAATCCGGCTATTTTGGGCCATCAATGACCGTCGAAATCGTCCTGAAGAATTGTTTAGAAACAGGAGTCGATGCAGGAAGGCGGCAGCGTGCTTCTTGTCACCATCGACAGTCGCCGCCTGGCGGCGTGGTCTGTATGCGCCAGTCTGGATGCGAGACAGTGCTCAACTACCGCGGCTTTTCGCCCGCCGGCACCGTTGCAGACAGGCTGTCGAAACTGAGACGGCACGCGGTCGTACCGGAGGTGGGCGAACATGGAGTGCCCCGCAGCGCTATTCTCTGGGAAAGGAGCCGCCTTCCCTACGGCGTGGGCGTCGCTACCTCCAGTCGTCGCGGGTCGTAGCCCGCCAGCTCCACGAAGCCCCAGCCGGATACCTCGCGGTCGTGGTGTCGTCCGGCCACCGATGCTGCGCCCTCCCAATAGGAAACGCCGAGAATGTCGCTGTCGAACTCCGACTGTTCCAGGAAGGGCGTTAGCTCCATTTCCAGCGGGCCTGCTTCCACCCTCCAGCCAACGGGGTACTCAACGCCCGTGTCGGGACTGGTCCAGGAGCTTTGCGCCGTGATGGAAACGGCATCCCCCTCAAAGTAGCTCAATCCCTCACCATCCGCGAACACGTAGGTCCCGTGTGCGGACACCCTGCGGCGCCCCTCCGGGTGCCACACCACCGCCACCATCAGGTCCGACCCGTCGTCCAGCTGGATGCTGGCCCAGTCCCAACCCACGCGCCCGCTGGCAATCTCTCCCCACTGGTGGTCCATCCAGGCGGGGCCGCTCACCGGGCGCCGTCCCTGGGCGTCCTCAATCCACCCGGTGACGTCAAGACGGGTGCGGGAATAGTAGTAGGTGGAACCCGCTTCCGGGCCCATGTGCACCAGACCTGTTCTGCCGTGCAGAATCGGCTGACGCTGGGGTAACGCTCGCAGCTCCAGGCTGGTATTTCCCTCGGCGCCCGTGAACCCGAACCGCAAATCGTACCCCTCGCCGCCGCCGGTCATCAGCCATCCACTCGTATCCACGTCGACCCCGCGTGCTTCCGGCCGCTCCGGTTCCAGGATACCGGTCTCCGCCGTGTGGTGGATGCCCCTCACGTGGTCCCCCAGGGAGGCCTGCAACAGGTGTGGAGTCACCCCCGGGGGGCCCTGGCTTTGGAACGTGACGAAATGATAGCTGTATTCTCCGCCCGCATCGTCGCGCAGCAACCCGTTGAAGTACCACCATTCGATGGGCGCGTCGTGGGGCGCCTCGTCGGCCGGCAGGAATACAAGCGGCTCGGGAGTGGGGGTGGGCGTCGGTATTGGCGTTGGCGTTGTGGTCGGAGTTGGCGTCGGCGTCGGCTCAGGCTGGCACCCGAACGCAAGCAGGACCGCTGCTATCGTCAGGAGGAGGAGTGCCAGACGCACAGGAAACAGGGGCATTGCAGGTGTTCCGAAGGTCGAATGTATTGGCCAGGGGCCGTGTTACATCAGTTCAAATAACCTGATACCATCTTAACTGAAATCGAAAAGATGAATATCCGAATCACGTACAGTGAAGTCGCAATCCGAAATATTTCGAGCTGATATAGAGACGGAAAGCGCACAGGGGGCACACGCCATGGCTAATCTCACGTCTGCAGAGATCGAAGCTTTCCTGGCGGAGCCGCGAACCGCCCATCTTGTGACCCTGCGGGCATCGGGAACTCCCCACGTAGCTCCCGTCTGGTTTCTGTGGAAGGAAGGCCGCGCGTTGGTCATGGCCGATGCCGGAGCGGTGAAGGTCCGCAACATCCGTCGCAATCCCGCCGTGGCCCTCAGCATTGCAACTCCCGACCATCCGTACAACTACGTGTCCATCGAGGGGACTGCCAACATTGCCAGCGAGGGTCTTGAGGAAATGGTCCGCGAGACCTGTGTCCTGTATGAGGGCCCGGAGCGTGGCGCCGAGTTCGCCGGCGAGCTGCTGGCGGACGAGAGGCTGACGCTAATCGCCATTTCCGTCGACCGCTTCGTGTGCTGGAAGCAAGACGACGACTAGGCTGGCGGGGCTCGCCTTCGGCTAGGACGCGTTGTCGCGCGGAGGAAGCACTCCGTTCAGCCACGCCACGAGGTCGCGGATCACTTCTCCGCTGATCTCGTGCCCCATGTCGTAGACGTGAAACTCCGGCGAGTACCCGGCCTTCTCCAGGTAGTCCTTGGCGGCGTGGGCAGTGTTCTCGGCGATCATCTGGTCGTACCGGCCGTGCGCCACGAAGACCGGCTGGGTGCGCTCCGCAGGCAGGCGTGGGTCCAGCTCTTCAGCCCCCGGCAGCGTGGCGCTCAGAGCCACCAACCCGGCGAAGGTGCCGGCTCGTCCCAGCCCGCAGCGGTAGGTCATACCTCCGCCTTGCGAGAACCCCAGTAGCACGCTGTTCCCCTGGGCCACGTGGAACCGCTCCAGCACTTCCTCGAAGAAGTTGCCCAGCAGGGTCTCCGAGTTGGCGATTTCCTCCGGCGTCGACCCTCCCCGCGGCGTCATCCACCCGAAACCTGCGTGCCCAAGGCCCAGGTTGAAGGGAATGGGAGCGTTGGGGCAGGCATAGACGTAGCCCTTGGCGTTGATCGCCGGGGCCAATCCCGCGAGGTCGTGCATGTTGGCCCCGAAGCCGTGCAGCATGATCAGCAGCGGATATGACGCCTCGGGATCGTAGTCGTCAGGCAGCACCGTCAGGTATTGCAACCCTGGCCCTTCGTGAACTTCGCCTTTCATGCTGCACCTTCGCCGTTCAGTCTGAGCAATAATGGTAACACGTCACTCTTTCTGCGTTGGTGTAGAATCCATGCAAACTTTGTGAGGAGTAAGTGTTGGCTACCATATACCACCTCACCACCCCGCAATCCTGGGCCGATGTGCAGGATGGCGGCGAGTATGAAGCGCCCAGTCTTCGCGAGGAAGGGTTCATCCACTGCTCATCCGACGAGGAGCAGACTCTCCGCGTTGCCGGGCGGCTCTACGCCGGTCAGGAGGGAATTATCGTTCTTGACGTCGACACCGACCGTCTCACCTCCGAGGTCAAGCGCGAGCCCAGCCGTTCCGGCGAGATCTACCCTCATATCTACGGTCGCATCAATCGCGACGCAGTCGTGCGTGTCCGCGACCTGTCCCTGGACTCCGACGGCCGCCACCGCCTGGACCCGTAGCACAGAATGGCCGAAGATTCCGCCCCCTACTCCGGTGCCGAAGTTGCCGCGGTTCATCGGGCCATCGCTCCCCCGCCTCCACCCGCGCCATCCGAAGTTTTCGGCACTGTCGAAGGGCTGGTCCCTGAGTGGATGCGCCCCTTCTGGAAGCTGGTGGATCTGGAGCCCGACCTGTTTCGCCGCCTGGCCTCCGACCCATGGGTGAAGGCCCTCTCTCACTATGCCTTCTTCCCGCCGGTGTTGCGGTGGCGCGAGGAAGGGCGCGCCATACCCGAACTGCGGATCACCGGCCGAACCCGTGGCCCGGCGGCCATCCTGCAGTCCGGCGGCGAAGCCATTGTCGTCAAGCCCTTCCAGAACACTCGCGAGGACGAGATTGCCCGCATCGCCGCTGGTGTCGGCGTCGGCCCCGAGCAGTTCTCATCGCTGCCCGGCTACCTGACCGAGCGGTTCGCCGACGGGATTTTCTTCACCGACCTGCCTCCCGAGCGCCGCGACACTGACACCCTGCGTACCGTCGGCCTCTCCCTTGGCGGAATGCTGCGAAGGCTCCATGACGCGGGCGTCTACTACAACGACGCCACCCTGGCCGACCCGGAGGGCCGCTCCCACGTCATCGTCGACGAAGACGCCGGCTGCACACTCATCGACTTCGGCGTCTCGCTGTTGGTGGACCGCCACCCGGACTACAGCCGAGAGGAGGTGCACAACTTCGTGCGCACGTTGCCGATGTACCGGATCATGGCGGGAATGGCGGACAGCCGCACCGAGATGGACGAGTTCCTCGCCCAGTACGCCCGTCAGATGGCTGGGGTCTCTCCCGGCGACATCATGGCGAGAGACCTGAAGTTCGCTCAGCAGGGGCTTTCCATCGCCGCTCGGCGCATGGGTGAGGACATCATCGCCCCCATTCGCGACGGCTTCCTCGAGGCCTACCGCCCCCCCTGCGCCGCGCTGACCGGTTGCCCAATACAAAACGGGGCAGGCCTTCTCGCCTGCCCCATTCCTTGGCTCTCCACGACTTCGCGTCCGGTTGCTACTCCAACGATTCGATGTACAGGATGATCGAGTCTATCTCCTCTTCCGTAACGCCCAACCCCGTGGGCATCAGTTCGCCGAACCCTTCCACCAGCTTGGCATACGGGTCGTTTATCGACTCGCGGATGTACTCAGCGTCCACGGTGGCCGTTTCGCCACTCTCCAGGCCCTCTTGGGTCCCCCAGATTCCCTGCCACGACGGCCCGACCAGCACAGTGCCGTCGGTCGAGTGACAGGCGTTACAGCCGTAAACCTCGTTGGACAGCCGCTGTCCCTCGGCCACGGATGGCTCGCCGGCGGGGCCGCCTTGGGGGCCTCCGTTGCCGGGTACCGGAGCAGTAATCGTGAGGGCAGGAATCGTGGGCGCCAGGGTGGGCGCGGGCTGCGGCGTGGGGTCCGGGCACACGTTCTCCCCGTGTTCCCCTATCGTGTGGTCGAAGGCGCAAGGTGCGGCCACGTCTGGCAGTCGCGGCTCTCCGCCCAGTGTCGGCTTGACTGCTGTGAACAGTCCGATGAGCGATAGCCCCACCATCACCGCCAGCACCATCCCCGCGACGAACATCCAGAAGAACAACTTGTTGTCGAACTTCAGGTGCATGTAGAAAAGGATGACGATGGCGAACTTGATGCCCGACAGCAGGAACAGCAGGATGGTGGTCGAGGGCTGGCCCAGGGCGTCACTGATCACCTTTTCCCGGGGACCCGGGAAGTCCATGATGATGATGAACTCAACGATGGTGATGGCGAACAGCAGTATCGCTATTACGATGTACTGCTGTAGGGAGGGGTGCCCTCCGCCGCTGTGTTCGGTTTCGTGAGTTATGGCCATCTGGCGAGTTCTCCAGGTATTGGGAAGCAGGTTTCAGCAAGCCCGGCTTCAGAAGATGCGGCCCTTCTAGTGACCGATAACCCCCGGACCGGCGTCGAAACCGCCAACCAAGTACAGCAGGGTGAAGATCACTATCCAGACGATGTCAACGAAGTGCCAGTACAGTCCGCAGATTTCCACGTCCAGCGCGGTCCCGGGATGCACACGTCCCTTGAAGGAAATCACGAATAAGGCCAGCAGCCAGATGATTCCCAGCGTTACGTGGGCGCCATGGAACCCGGTAAGCGTGAAGAAGGTTGCCCCGAACAGGTTCTGTCCCAGGGTCAGGCCTTCGTTCTTGAACAGGTTGAATTCGTAGACCTGAAACCCGATGAAGATGGCGCCCAGTATCGCGGTGGCCAGCAGCCAGAGCTTGATTCCCGTCTGGTTGTTCTCGTTGGTCGCCGCCAGCGCTCGCACCATCGCGAAGCTGGAGCACAGCAGCACGAAGGTGCTGATGGTGGTGATCGGAATGTCGATAATGTCTATCGGGTAAGGCCCAGTCAGGCTCTGTCCACGATAGACCATGTAGGTGGCGATCAGGGAGCCGAAGAACAGGCAGTCCGACCCCAGGAACACCCACATCAGGAGCTTCCGGTGGTTGAGGCCGGTGGTGGTGTAGTCGTGTCCGACCGAGCCGCCGTGCTCCCCGTGCCCGGTCCCGCCGTGACGAGTCAGTGTCTCGCCGTGGGCCGGGTGGGCCGGTTCGTGGTGGGCCGATTCAGGTGCGTGGGCCAAGGTTGCTGTCTCCTACCCCTCTCGCCTAGTGTCCTTCTTCGGCGGCAGGCGGTTCGTTGGCCCAGCCGATTACGCCGATGAATGCAATCAGTCCGCCCAGGAAACTTACTCCGTAGTGCGACAGCAGGCCGCCTCCGATAAGCCCCACGCCCGCGGCGGTGATTATCGGCCAGTAGGACGGGCTTGGCATGTGGATCGAATTCGGGTCCACCGCAGGCTCAGGCCCGGTGATGGGATCGCCAGCCTCGCGGGCCTCGTCCTTGACGATCCAGTAATGATCGCGTCCCAGGATGGTCGGTACTTCGGCGAAGTTGTACGGCGGTGGGGGTGATGAGATGCTCCACTCAACGCCGGGGGCGTCCCATGGGTCGTGACTGACCCTACGGGCGCTGCGGTTCTCCCAGATTGCGTAGATGAACACCAGTATGCCGACGAATATGACGAAATAGCCGACGGTGGACAGCATGTTCAGCGTGCCCCACCCGAATTCCTCGGCGTAGGTGTAGATCCGCCGCGGCATTCCGTTCATCCCCACGAAGTGCATCGGGAAGAACGTAACGTTCATGCCGATGAACACCAGCCAGAAGTTTATCTTCCCCAGCGTCTCATTCAGCATCTTGCCGGTCAGCTTCGGCCACCAGTAGTAGAGGCCAGCGAATATGCCCATTATCGAGCCGCCGAACAACACGTAATGGATGTGCGCGACTACGTAGTAGGTATCCTGCTGCTGGAAGTCCGACGGTGACACCGCGTGGGAAACGCCGCTCAGCCCGCCGATTATGAACAGGAACACGAAACCCAGGGCGTAGAGCATTGGCGTTGTCAACTCGATGCTGCCCTTCCACATCGTGCCAAGCCAGTTGAATATCTTCACGCCGGTCGGTACCGCGATAAGCATCGTGGTAATCGTGAACACCGAGTTTGCGACGGGCCCCAGGCCCACGGTGAACATGTGGTGGCTCCACACCGCCCAGCCCATGATGCCGATAACGATGCCGGAGAATATCACGAAGGGATAGCCGAACAGCGGCTTCTTTGAGAAGGTCGGCAGAATCTCCGACACGATTCCCATTGGAGGCAGGATCAGGATGTACACCTCAGGGTGTCCGAAGACCCAGAACAGGTGTTGCCAGAGAATCGGATCGCCGCCCCCCGTCGGGTTGAAGAAGTGCGTTCCGAAGTTGCGGTCCATCACCAGCTCGATCAGGCCCACGGTGATGACCGGCATGGCCAGGATCAGCAGGATGGACGTTATCAGGGTCATCCACACGAACACCGGCATCCGCATCAGCGACATGCCCGGAGCCCGCAGGTTCACTATGGTGACTACGAAGTTGAGACCGCCCGCCACCGATGAGGTACCCAGGATCAGCAGGCCGATGGCCCAGAAGTCGAGCCCCATGTTCTCGCTGAACGGGTACTCAGTCAGGTTGGCGTAGGAGAACCACCCCGCGTCCGGCACCTGGTTGACGATGAAGCTGAAGTGCATCAGGATCGCGCCGAACAGGAATATCCAGTAAGACAGGGCATTCAGTCGCGGGAAGGCCACGTCTCGGGCGCCTATGGCCAGCGGCACCACGAAATTGAAGAAGGCGACGCCCATCGGCATGATGACCATGAAGATCATCACCGTGGCGTGCATCGTGAACATCTGGTTGAAGCGGCCCGGACCGATCAGATCGGTGTCGGGCGTGGCCAACTGGGTGCGTATCACCCCGGCCTCGATGCCGGAAATCAGCATGAAGATGAACGCGGTCGTGCCATACATCACGCCAATGCGCTTATGGTCAACCGTGGTTATCCAGCTCCAAATGCCGGCAGCGCCATACGTAGGGCGGGCTAATACCTCGGTTATTGTAGCCATAATGTGCCGTTCCAGCAGCCGTAATTCGGGACCCGCGTCCCGTCCTGCCGATGCCTGTTTCAGTCTAACGCAGGTTCAGCAGATACTCAATCAGAGAGTCTATTTGGTCGTCAGTAAGGGTGGCGTTACCTCCATCCTGGTAGAAGGCCGCCTTTTCGTGCATCCAGTTTCCGGGCTTGATGTCGTTCGGATTCTTGATCCAGTCCCGCAGGTTTTCCACCGACAGATCGGTGATTCCCGCCGCCAGTGTTTGTCGGGTGCGCAGGTCCGTCAGGTTGGGACCCGGGAAGCTGTCCTTACCGTCGTAGAAACTTTCCATCCGGTCCTGGGCCTTGGACGCGATTTCCGGACCGTCGATCGTGTGACACAACGCGCAGTGGATGTTGAACTGCTGCTTGCCCTGCTGGGCCCGCGGCGTCAGCGCCTGCGGAGGAGCGTAGTTGGCCACCCAGGCCTGGTAGTCCTCCTCGCTCATTACGGTGACACGGAACCGCATCTGGGCGTGGGCCAAGCCGCAAAGCTCGGCGCACTGGCCGTAGTACGTCGCCGGCAACGGCTCGTCGATCATTTCCGAGTCGGCCATGAGCCAAAGCGTGTTCTGCCGCGACGGCACTACGTCAACCTTGCCGCCCAGCTTGGGCACCCAGAAGCTGTGCAGCACGTCGTCGCTTTCCATGATCATCGATATGGGCCGGTCGACCGGAATGCGCAGTTCGTTGGCGGTGCTGATTCGCTTTCCATTCCCGTCGGCGTCCGGGTACTCGAACTCGAAGTACCACTGGTGACCGGTGACAGTGACGTCCAGGATTTCGCCTTGATCTGTGGGAGGCTTGTCCAACTCGAACAGCGTGAACACCGACCAGATGCCCAAACCGAGTATCAGCGCGGTCGGGACGATGGTCCACGTTACTTCCAGAGCGGTATGCCCGTGAATCTGCGGTGGGCGAGGTTGGCCAGGGCGTCTCCGGTAGCGGATGACGATGTAGATCAGCGCGCCTTCAACCAGCACGAAGACCACCACCATCGTCCAGAGCAGGACGTTAAACAGTTCTAGCTGTTTGTCCGCCACCGGACCAATGGGGTCCCAAGTGGACTGGTATCCCTTGCTGCACGCAGCGGACAGCAAGAGAATGGCCGCCGCCGCTCCGAAAAGTGCCAACTTGGACAAGCGATTACGGAGTGGAGCAGGCCTGGAGGTGTTTTCAGCAGGTGTGGGTTCCGTTGGGGACCCTGCCCTCTTCATGGGCAACAACCCCATAAATGGACTCCCTAGTGCGATCGCCGAATGGACTATGTGCTTTTTTTCACTTACCGCGCGAAAGATTAACATAGGCCATAGTGGCTGTCAATCGAAATGAGACCCCTTGTTGGGTGCCTTCAGCCCGCGGTGAAGTAGTTCTTTTCCATATGTAAAGTGACCCGCGAAACAGAGTTGCGGAAGCCCTAGAGCACCCGGTAAACGCCGTCCGCCATCATGGCCCCAAACAGCAGAGCCAGATAGAGCAGCGAGTACAGGTACAGGTTGCGTGCTCGCTGCCGCGTATGGCCGCGGAACAGCTTCCAGGCCGCCCAGACGAAGACCAGCCCCAAGACCGCGGCCGCTCCGAGGTACACCCCTCCCACCGAACCTGTGGCGGCGAATACCAGCGTCAGCGCCACCAGCACCAGCGAGTAGGCGAATATGTTCTCCACTGTCTTCTGCTCGCCGGCTACCACTGGTAGCATCGGCACTCCGGCTCGTTCGTAGTCCCGCTGGATCAGCAGCGACAGCGCCCAGAAGTGGGGAGGGGTCCAGAAGAAGATGATGGCGAAGAGGTACAGAGCCGGCAGGTCGAAGGTGCCAGCCACCGCCACCCAGCCGACCACCGGCGGGATGCTGCCCGCCGCGCCTCCAATGACGATGTTCTGTGGCGTGCTCCGCTTCAGCCAGCCTGTGTACACCAGCACGTAGAACAGCGATGCCGCCAGCGTCAGCACCGCCGCCAGCCAGTTCACCCAGTAGAACAGCACCCCGAAGGCCAGGATGTTCAGACCCACGCCGTAGGCCAGCGCCATGAACGGCCGTACGCGATTCCCCGGCACTGGCCGTTGCGCCGTGCGCGCCATCAGCGCATCGATGTCCTGGTCCAGATAGTGGTTTATGGCGTTGGCCCCGCCCGCTCCCAGCGCTCCCCCCACGCACACCAGCAGCAGCGTCAGCAGGTCGGGCACGCCCCGCGCCGCCAGGAACATCCCGCCGATGGCTGTCACCAGCAGCAGCGAGATAATCGGCGGCTTGGTCAGCGCGATGTAGTCGGCAACGAGCCGCAGCGGGCCGCTCCGTTCTGCGTTCTCCTGCCGATGTCCGGCTTCGGCGACTACCTCGGGTCCCGCCTCTTCCAACTCTATCCGTCCTGCTTGGTCAACCATCTATACCTGAACTCATACTGGCCTCATTTACGGGCTCGCTTCTCGCGAACGGCCCAGCGTCGTTGCCCCGACAGCCAGACCCCAGACGCCCGATGCGAGGGCCAGGTGTAGCGCCCGCATCTCCACGTCGTCTCCGAATCCGGCCCAGATTATCCCCGCACCTGCCAGCACCTGCACCGCGAACAGCCCCAGCGCTGACATCGACAGCACTCGCACCGCCGCCGGCTGCGTCCTTCCCCGGAACCCGAGGTGCAGCGCGTAGATTATAAACAGTCCGGCAACCAGTGCGACATACCGGTGGGCCATGTGAATCAGCGCCAGTTTTCCGCCCGGGAACACGCCCCCCCACTCGTTGGTGCACAGCGGCCACTGGTTGCAGGCCCACGTGGCCGAATCCGTGTTCGTCAGGTACGACCCTGACAGCAGTAGCACGAACAGCGCGACGCAAGCCCACACCGACAGCGTCGGGAACATCCGAGCGCCGCCCGTGGCCCATGGGGCAGGTCCCTCCCGCAGGCCGCCCCGGTGGGTCATCACCAGCAGGAGAATGCAGCAGGCGAACGTCAATTCGGCCACGGCCAGGTGCGTCAGCACGACATGGCCCGACAGCTCCGTCGCTACAGTGACCCAGCCCAGCAGCGACTGCACGATGACTAGCGCCAGCGCCGTGGCCGCCGGCCAGATTATCCACGGCTCCCGCCGGTAGCACACCCACGAGGCAATGAACGTCGCGGCGATAAGCGGACCGACCAGGAACGATGCGGCCACCCGGTGGGCGTACTCGATGATGGCTTCGGTCTCCAGTGGTGGAAGAAGCTGTCCGGAACACAGCGGCCAGTCGTCGCCGCACCCCAGCCCGGACTCGGTGACTCGCACCACGCCCCCCAGCACCAGCATGGCGAACACGGAAATGGTCGTGGCCCAGGTCAACCACCGGAACCAGCCCTCTGCCCCGAGGCTTCCCGCCCGGAACCTCCCGCCGACCTCTACCGCCAACTGAGTCCCTCCCGCGCGAACCTTGGAGTAAAAGACGGCCCGCCACCAGGCGATGGCCGGGTGCGGGCGGACGCGGGCGTGCCGTAAAGACGAAGAGACATGAGGAGGATGACGGCGCTAGCTCCCGACCGGAACCCATCACTGTCCGGTCTTCCCGCGTTCGTTGCAGCGGTCGTTTTTTCGCGGAACGTTCGGCTTCCTTCGGTCCCTGAGCATCCCGAAGCGGCGACGAAAACCGTATCACCGCCCGAGCCGGGTTGTCAATTGATGTTCTGGTCCATGGGCCCAAGGGGCTCTTGCAACCCGGTTTGTAGGCCGCAATGAGCAGCAGGGGGTGCCCGGGTGCCCATATTTTGGGTATAATGCCGCCGCCCCTGCGGGGTGGTGATGGCCAGGGCGAAGGGAGGAGCCTCGCCTCGGACGGTCCCCGCACGAGAGGCGGCTGGAGAAGAAGATGAGGGAAATCCCCCGGGGTTCCCTCATCAGGAAATAAGATCAGTCAGCGCGACACCAC
Source organism: Dehalococcoidia bacterium (assembly GCA_965261355.1). Lineage (GTDB taxonomy): Bacteria > Chloroflexota > Dehalococcoidia > Lucifugimonadales > UBA3495 > VXOI01. The sequence continues at coordinate 800,766 of CBDHDK010000002.1, forward strand.
GATGGGCTTGCCCGTCTCAGGGTGCTCCAGCACCAGCGTCTCCGCCCCGTACACCTGCCGGATGGCCTCTGGCGTGAGCGTCGTCTCCGGCGGGCCACAGGCCACCACCCGGCCCTCCCCCACCAGCGCCACGCTGTCGCAGAACTGTCCGGCCAGCGTCAGGTCGTGCACCGCCGTCACCACCGTCTTGCCCGCCGCCGCCAGCTCCCGCAGCAGCCGCATGATGGCCGGCTGATGGGCCAGGTCCAGGTTAGCCGTCGGCTCGTCCAGCAGGACCACCGGCGTCTGCTGTGCCAGGGCCATAGCGATGGCCACCCGCTGCCGCTCGCCGCCGGAAAGCTGATGCACCGGCCGCTCCGCCAGATCCTCGGTGTCGGTCATGCGCAGCGCCTCCATGGCAATGTCCACGTCGGCTGCCGACTCCCACGCCAGCAGTCCCAGGTGAGGGTTGCGGCCCATTAGAGCAACCTCCAGCGCCGACGTTCCCCTCGGCAGTTCCGGGTTCTGCGGCACCATCCCCACCAGCCGCGCCCGTTCCTTGCCGCTCATGGCGTAAACATCGGCCCCCATAACCCGGACTTCGCCCCGGGTGGGCCGTAGCGCCCCGGAAATCGCCCTCAGCAACGTGGACTTGCCCACGCCATTGGGCCCGGCCAGCGCCATCACCGTCCCCTGCGCTGCCTCCAGTTCCAGCCCGTTCAGCACCGCGCGCGCGCCGTATGCCACGAAGACGCCCACAGCCTTGATGCCCGGCACGCCGAGCCCGGCGCTCGCCTCGGCATCATGCCCGTTGCGGGGCAACTCGGCAGTGGAATGTCCGTTTACGCTTTTCCTCATATCTACGAAGTCCCCAGACGCCTGCGTCGAAGCAGGTATAGGAAGAAGGGAGCGCCGCAGAAGGCGGTGACCACGCCTACCGGCAGCTCTCCGGGCGACACGACGGTACGGGCCACGAGGTCAGCCAGCACCAGGAACGTGGCCCCCACGATGGCCGACATCGGCAGCAGGAAGCGGTAGTCCGGTCCCCACACCAGCCTCACGGCATGGGGGGCCACCAGTCCCACGAACCCTATCAGACCCGAGAACGACACAGCCGCTGCCGTGACCAGTGTGGCCGCCGCGATCAGCAGCAGTTTCACCTTCTCCACCGGCACCCCAAGCATCGCAGCGTGGTCCTCGCTCAACTGCAGCACGTTCAGCACCCGGCCGAACCCCAGCAGCACCACGATGCCCGGCACCGCGTACGCCAGCACGATGGCGCTTTCCTTCCACTCCGAGGATATGAAGCTGCCCAGCAGCCAGCTGAGCACCGGCCGCAGTTCCGGGTCGCTGCGCATGATCAGCAGGCTCGTGACCGCTCCGGTCAGCGACGCAATGGCCACCCCCGCCAGTATCAGCGTGGTCGTCGGCGTTCCCGTCGAGTTCCGGGCGATGCTGTAGGCCACCACCACCGCGCCCGTTCCCCCGGCGAAGGCGGCGACGGGCAGCAGGCTCACTCCCAGCAAGTACATCGGCACGCCGGTCAGCAGCACCACCACCGCTCCCAGTCCCGCCCCCGACGCCACGCCCACCAGGTACGGGTCGGCCAACGGGTTCTTGAACAGGCCCTGGTACGCCGCTCCCGACATCGCCAGCGCCGCGCCCACCACTGCGGCCTGAGCCACCCTCGGCAACCGCAACTGCCACAGGATGGTATCCCACGCCGCCGGTATGTCCGACGACAGCTCGACCCCCGGCAGCCGCGCCGCAATGATCTCCACCACCGAGCCGAAGGGCACGTGCACCGAGCCCAGGCTCGCGGCGAATATGGCGGCTACGGCCAGCGCCACAAGCCCCAGCGCGATGCGCCACCACGGGTAGCGCAGCCCCACCAGTCCGGCAGACGCCTTCTTTGACCCTTCTACCTCGAAGGGAGCAAGAGTTCCCTCTCCCAGTGGGAGGGGGCGTCCCCCGGCCAGGCCTCTCCTGCCTTTTAACCTTATGCCTGCCACTGATGTCTCTTCATCTGCCTTGTCGAATGTCTGCAGTAGGTGTGCGGAGCCGGTTCACTCGAACGATGACGTCAGCACTTCCCGCCGGACGTACTCGATGCCTTCCAATCCCTCGTACCGTGCTCGCATTTCTTCGAACGCGGCGTTGGATTCCTGCGACTCGCCCTCGGTATCATCCGGACCACGCTGCGGCAAATAGGCCCGCAGCAACGTCTCGCCCTCCCGGTCCGAGAAGCGTACGTAGTTAGACGAGAGGTCGCCGTGGGTCTCCACGAACTGGATTCCTGCAACCAGTCCTGCATCCAGGTGGAAACGCCAGTTGTCTGCCTGGATTGTGATTTCGCTCCCCTCCACCTGTGGTTCCTTCATTCCGCGAGAGGTGTTCTCGCTGACCATGTGCCCCGGCCCGACGATCCACATCAGCGAATCGCCCACGCCCGTCAACTCCCGGATGATGGACAGGGTTCCTTGCATATCGCCTCGGCGGCACGATGATGCCTTGGAAGTCAGCGCTGATTCTCCTATTGTTCCCCGAATAGTCTCGGGTAGACCCACGCGGCAAACTCTTCCACCGCGTCTATGAAGCGTGGCGACGCCACGCTGAATGTGTTGCCTTCGCTCATCACGAATATGTGGTCCTCCGCATGGTGCAGGTCCTCCGCCAAATGCAGAGTCGACAGCACCGGATCGTCCACCACGCTCTCTATCGAGTCGGCCATGATGAAGTCCGGCTCGTCGGCCACGATTATCTCCGGGTTGATCTGCTGGTATCCCTCGAATTCTGCCACGTTCTCCAGCTTCAGCAACTCGAAAACATCGTTGACCAGCGTATTTCGGCCGGGCGTCCACCAGTCGAACCCGTGGGAATATATGGTCCAGGTGGGCTCGACTTCCTGTACCGCCTCCACAATGGTGGCAACCCGAGCGTCGAACTCCGACGCCGCTTGCTCCGCCTCCTCCGTCGCGCCGGTAATGTCGCCCCACATCCGTATCTGGTCCGCCACTTCCGTGAAGCCGTGCGACAGGCTTTTGATGTACAGCACTTTCAGCCCGGCCCGTTCCAGGTCCGCGTTGAAGCGGTCGTAGAATACGTACACCAGGTCCGGCTCCAGGGCCACGATTGCTTCGATGTCCATATTGAAAGCGTCGCCGACCTTGGTGATATCCGCCGTTTCTTCCGGGTATGTGACGTAGCTGTGCGTACCGACGATGCGGTGCCCCTGCCCGATGGTGAACAGCATCTCCACTGCCGCCCCGTCGTAGACCACTATCCGCTCCGGCGGAGTCGCGAAGGTCACCTCCGCCCCGTCCGACGACATCACAGTCACAGTCACCGGCTCTGGCTCTGGCTCTGGCGTCGATGTGGGCGGCACGGCCGTCGGAGTTGCCGCAGGCGCGGGGGTGGCTGTCGGCTCAGCCGTCGGTGGCGCGACAGTTGATGCCGCAGTGGCGGGCGCCGATCGTGTCGTGCTGGTTGCCGGCGCAGCTGTGGGTGAGGCTGGAACGGCTGTCGGCGGTGGTGCCGGCGTGGCCGTGGCCGTGGCCGGGACCGCCGTCGGCTGAGGAGCGGCTGTTGGCGCCGCCGTGGGCTCCGAGCCGCAGGCCAGCAGCGCCGCAGCCATGACGACTAAAATTGCAAGTAGAGGTAGTAGGTATCGTGCTTGGGTCACTGTGTACTCTCGCTTCTCCGAAATTAAGGTGGGCGAAACGCCCATCCCGCAGAATCAAGCCCTGTAGGATCAAGCCTTGTGCCGTTGCCCAAAAAAAGCTCTGCCCCAAGGTTCGGGGCAGAGCACATTTCATTTGTCCGAGCAATGCCGGCGCCCTTCCTCGAAGGCCGTAACATCGCCGAGAGCCGTAGACCGGACTCGCCTCGATTGTGCGATTCAACCGGGGCCTACCGTTGCGGGACAGCGCTGGACTTTGACCAGCTTCCTCGTTCAACCCTCTTGAAGGGCACTCTCAGCGTCGGGTTATTCGTTTGTAAAGAGACGGCTGTCTATGCCGCCCATAATGCCCCATCCTGCGGCGGCTGTCAATTGCCGGTTTCCGGTTGGTGAATCAGGTTCAATAGCCTTTCCAGCACCTCTCGCCAGTGCGCCCGCATCCGTTCCCGCTCTTCCAGGCTGGACAACCTTTCCTGGTGAAACCTCACCGATGTCTTGTCTCCCGACGCCGCCAGGTAGATCTGCAGCGTGGACGGACGCTCCAGTTCCGGCCCACACCACGTGAGGCGCAGCCGCTCACCGGGAACGGCTGAGCGCACTTCTCCCCAGCGCCCCTCGGCTGTGCGATACTGCGCCCCCTTCCGCAGCTCCAGCGCGTCCGTCGTGCCCAGCCAGGCGTCGCGCCACGGCCCTTCCGCCATCAGCCGCCAAGCCTCCGCAGCGGGAATCGGTAGCGTCTTCTGGACTCCGATCTGGTAGTCGGCGCCCGACGTCTGCCCCACCACTCGCAGTTCCCGCGCCTGTTCGTACCCGACTGCCACCGACTGCTGCCACCATCCGTTGGACAGTTCGCCCGGACCGGCCACCAAGGCCACGATTTCCTTGTGGCTCATCTCCCCCGCGCCCAGCCCGTCCAGGAATTCCAGCCACGCGTGCCAGTCCCTGCCGGTCGCTTTCGCCACTGCCTCCGCTGAAACCCCGCTGTATCTGTGCTCTTTGTCCGCCACCGTACTACCTCAGGAGCCTTGATTCCGCCCCAACTATAGCCCACTCTAATTCCTGGCGCATTGCCTCCCCTCATACCCGGATGACGGCACGCCTCCCCACATCTTTGATGACACTTGTCCCTTGCCTCACGCGGAAGAGGTTCCGTACCATAGTTGCAGGCAGGTCTCGCGTTCCTGCCTTTCCGCTGGGGCGCTTGGCGCATTTCGCATCTTGATGAAGCCCCTTTCACGGAGGCGTCCATAAACCGACGATATGCGACCGAACTGGCAAAATACGTCGCCGATACTGCCCATTCAGGGCCCCGGTCGCCAGCGTCCGCAAAGCTTGACTGTCCGGATATGGCCGGAAATGACAGGGTTTTGAATTCTTACGGCGCCAGCCACAGTCGGGCCGGATCGAGAATCGGACACTAAGGGACAGAAATGTACACTTCAGAGGTGAGTCTTACTGGGAAGATTCTTCAACCTTGAACCGGCATCCGGCTCGGGAATAGCGCAAACTACCCGAAATCACCGGAAAAACGAAAAGTCCGGTCCCGGCAACCCCGCGACGGCGGTCCCGCTGGGCCCCGGCCCCCGCCGCCTCGACCTGGTGCGTCGGTCGAACTGGGAGTTGCCTAAATCAAGACCCGATTAGCGTGGACTTCCTTGCAGGGCAATCGCGTTTTAAACGCCGGAGGCCTTGTGACCCGTCTTTCCCGCGTAGGCGGGAATCCAAACCTCCGTCTACCGTCGCACCCAGAACCCAGGGAAGCACCGTCAATTTCACCGCCACCTCTATTCCGGCCCAATTTGTGTGCCCAGAAATAAAACGCGATTGGAGTGGACTTCCTTGCTATTGTCCCGCCGCCTCCAATGGGCCTGTGATATGATTTTTTACTGCTATGCCCAAAGCCCTGCAGGTCGAGGAGCTCGTTAAGCGGTACGGCGACGTCGTCGCCGTTGACCATCTGTCCTTTGCCGTCGAACAGGGCGAGATTTTTGGCCTCCTGGGACCCAACGGCGCAGGCAAGACCACCACCCTGGAAATCATCGAGGGACTGCAGCAGCCTGACTCCGGCCGCGTGACTGTCCTCGGACTCGACGCCGCTACCAGCAACCGCGAGATCAAGGCCCGCACCGGCGTCCAGCTCCAGTCCTCTTCCTACTACGAGTACCTGGCTCTCGACGAAATACTGGCCCTGCTGGGCAGCTTCTACCCCCGCCGACTGCCGCCCATGGAGCTACTCGACTTGGTCGGACTGTCCGACAAGTCCCGCCGTCGTATCCGGCAGCTTTCCGGTGGCGAGCAGCAGCGCTTCGCCCTCGCCGCCAGCCTTGTCAACGACCCGGAGCTGGTCATACTCGATGAGCCCACCACCGGCCTCGACCCTGTTTCCCGCCGGGATCTCTGGGCCCTCGTCCGCCAGGTGCGGGAACGCGGCGCGACGGTAATCGTTACCACCCACTATATGGAAGAGGCCGAAGAGATGTGCGACCGGCTCGCCATCATAAACCATGGCCGACTGCTGGCCTCCGGCTCACCTCGCCAGCTCATCAACCGCATCGAGGCCTCCTACGCCGTCAGGCTGGTGGCCGCTTCTCCGCTCACCGAGGAGCAGGTGGAGTCCCTGGCCCAGTGCGCCGAAGCGGTGCCCGGCCCCGAACCCATAGTTGACGGCAACACCTGCCTGCTCCGGCTGCACAACGACCCGGCGGCGCTGCAGGACCTGCTCGACGAGGTTGGCCGCTGCGGCGTAGCCCTCGAGCAACTGGAAATCACCCCAGTTACCCTGGAAGACGTCTTCATCGAGCTGACCAGAAACTGAACCATGAGCCCTCAATCCTCGGCACTACGAAAGCGGGATCATTATCCCTTCCGCCATCAGGAGGGAAGGTGAGGACGGGGGTGAAATCCGAGTACCCACCCATCCCCTGGCAATCCCTCGGAGGTCCCGCTTGCTGGCAATAACGCTGGCCAACCTGAAGATGATGGCGCGCAACCGGCAGGGCCTGTTCTGGGCTCTGATCTTTCCTTTGCTGCTGGTGGTGGTCTTCGGTCTCATCGACTTCCAGGGCGTGGCCCCCACTGAGCTGGCGGTCGCCGACTTTTCCGGAGGCCCCAGGGCCGAGCGGCTTCGCGAAAAGTTGGACGGAATCTCCTTCCTTGAGAAGGAGTACCTGGATCCCGAAGATGCCGCCTCCCTGGAGGATGCCCGCAAGCGGCTGACTGACGGAGACTTGGGATATCTGCTGCTGATTCCCCTGGGCCTCGACGACCCGGCGGGCGTTAACTTCGCCGGGACCGCCGATCCGGTTACGCTGGTCTACTCCACCCGCAACCCGGAGCGTAACCAGTTGGTCGAGGGGGCAATACACAGCCTGGTCCTCGAACTGGGCTCCGGCGGCGAGCCTGTCCTGCCCGAGCATTACGTCGTGTCCGAGGTCATAGACACGCCGGAGGTGGACTACTTCGATACCGTGCTCCTGGGCCTCCTGGGCCTCGGCATAATGACCAACAGCATCATCTCCATCGCCGTCAGGATCAGCACCTACCGCAACCAGGCGGTGCTGAAGCGCCTGCTGGTCACCCCTCTGCCGGTCTGGAAGTTCTTTGCCGGAGAGATAGTCGCCCACCTCCTGCTGGCGCTGGTCCAGGCCCTCATCATCTTGGCCGTCGGCGTGTTCGTCTTCGGCGGCGACATCCACGGCAACCCCGTCATCGTCCAGGTTGCCTGGGTGCTGCTGATCGTCCTGCTGGGGACGGTGGTGTTCCTGAATATCGGCTTCATCCTCTCTGCTTGGGCCCGCAGCCCTGCTGCGGCGTCTGGAATGGGCAACGCCGTGGCCCTGCCGATGATGTTCCTCGCCGGCACCTTCTTTTCCACCGCGTCTCTGCCGTGGCTGCTGCCCCACGCGTCGTTGGCTCTGCCACTGACGCCTATGCTCGACGCCCTGCGTGAGGTGGCTATCAACAGCGCCCCCCTCTGGGACACCTGGCCCCAGCTCGCCGCCATGGGAGCCTGGGCCGTAGCCACCTCCGCCGTGGCCGTACGCGTCTTCCGCTTCAGCTAGGAGTTATATTGGTGACTGGCTTATGTTCAGGTGAGGCGAAATGGTTGCAACCGGCCGCGTAAAAGAGGTTTTCGACGATGCCATGGTGCAGCATCAGGCCGCGCTGGAACGCCTGGAGGCTGGATACATCCGCGACGCCGCTGAAAAGGCATGGTGCGCTACTAAACGGGCCACCGATGCCCTGATACTGTCCCGCACGGGCCGAGAGCCTGAGAGTTCAACAGAAACTTCTTCGGGACTGCGACAATTGTCCGGCATTGACCCCGGGAACAGTAGCCTCAGTCTGGTTAGCCGCTACTACACCCGGCAAGGGCATCTGCACGGAGATTGTTTCTACTGTGGCCTTTGCGAGCCACTGGATGACACCGAACGGCGCATCAAGGAAACTGCGGATTACATCCGCGACGCCGAGGAGTTGGCCTGATCGCCTGTCGCCTCCGTCTTCCCCGGCTTCAATCCCTCAACCCGGTGGCAAACAGCCTGCCCTCCCGCTCCTCGAAGCTCACCTCGATGGTCTGGCCCAGCACCTGGTGCAGCCGCAGGTGCGCCCCGTTCTTCTCCAGCGGGCCATCGGTGGTGAACGTCCACGTCCGCCCGTCGCCGTCGCGGATGCTCAGGGTCTTGATCTCGGCCAGGTCGCGGTCCACTGCCTCCACCACGGTTCCGCGCACCACCCCCGGTTCGCCGTTGCAAGCTGCAAAGTAAACGCCGAGGATGCAGAGCGCGCCCACGGCGCAGAGTACCAACCTCGGTCTCATCAGTTTTAAGAAGTCCGCGCGATCAGTTGAGGACCGCTAGCAATGCTTCTTCGATAACGGACGCGGCCGTGAACGCCTCGAACTTGGCCCTGACGATGCCTTCATCGTCCACGACGAAGGTCCAGGGCTCGGTCGGCAGCCCCCACTCCCTTACGGCGTCCACCGTATTCTCCTTGCCGAGGCGCTTGCCCTGCTCAATCAGGTGTGGGTCCCTGAAGACCTCGACGTGGATGACGTTGGCCCGGTCGCCGTAGCGTTCCACCAGGCCGCTGAGTTGCTCCACTTGGGGGCCGCAGGTGCCGGTGGTGCAGTAACGGGGCGTCGAGAAGCAGACCACCAGCGGCTTGCCCTCGTCGATGGCGTTGCGTATCGAGACGGCATAGAGCGCCGGGTCGGGTTCGCTGACTGTGGATATGTGCGATAGATCGGGGACATCGGACGCAACGCTGGTGATGCTGGCTGGCGCCGGGTCCCCAACGGCCGGGGTGTCGCTGGTCTCCTTCACCGTGAAGGCCGCCTTGGCGAGTACCTGCTGGCCGTCGGGGGTTGTGAACTCCGTCTCCAGATCCCAGGTGCCGGCGACATCGAACTCTGGGTATGTGGCGAACACCCCAGCCGAGAAGGGCCACGGCTCGAACTTGGCCGTGAGAGTCTGCCGCGCTTCCCGACCGTCCGTGCCCGGAGGCAAGTAATATGTGCGGACAGTCGCGGTCTCCGCCTGCAGTGGAGGACCCTCGCGGGTCACCACCCCGAAGGCCAGCCTTTCCTTCCCCACGGCAATGTCGCTGGTGATGACCACCGCGGCGAACTCGGGTCCGCCGAACTCCTCCGTTGGTGGAACAATGACGCTGTCCGAACCGCCGCATGCGCCCAGGAGGGCGATAATAAACAGTGCGCATAGGACGCTGAATCGACCCCACCGCAGCTCGCTCCTTCCTGGGGAGGACAAAGAAGTCCCGTTGGTCAGCGACAGGTCAGTAGTTGATCGCACGGACGGCGCCGCCTTCTACGGCAATGGTCTGGCCTGTGATCGCGCTGGAGCGGTCTGACACCATGAACAGCACCAGGTCGGCGATGTCCTCCGGTTCCACCATCCGCCCGATTGGGATGCCCGCGACGGCCCGGGGTTCGGCTTCCTCTACCGTGATGCCGGCGTCCCGGGCCTGTCGCTCCAGGATCATTGTCTGGCGCGGGGTGCGGGTGGTTCCCGGATGAATGCAGTTGACCAGGATGCCGTCGGACCCCACCTGGTCTGCGAGATTCTTGGCCATGTTCGAGACCGAGGCGTTGGTCACGCCATTGCTGTTGGTCAGCGGGTTGGAGTACCGGGCCGCCATGCCACCGATGTTTATGATGCGCCCGCCGCCGCGCTGCCTCATATGCGGTATGCACTCCCGGGCGCATCGGACGTAGCCCATGATCTTGACGTTGATGTGGTTCAGCCAGTCCTCGTCGGCCAGCTCCATAAACGGTGCCGCGGTGGAGTTCACCGCGTTGTTTATCAGAATGTCCACTCCGCCCAACTCTGCAACTGCGGTGGCGACCAAACTCTGGATGTCCTCCGCCACGCCTGTATCGGCCCGGACCGCCAGTGCGCGACGCCCGGTGCGGGAACGGATCTCGGCGGCCGCGTCCTCAAGCTCTTCAACTCCTCGGGCGCATATGGCGACGTCTACCCCCTCCTGCGCCAGCGCCAGCGCCGTGGCCCGCCCGATCCCCTTGCTTCCGCCGGTCACTATGGCAACCTTGCCTTCCAGTCCCAGGTCCATCTGTTGCTCCTCAGTACACGTGAATGCCGTATTCTAGCGCAGCGAGCCGGGCCGCCACTAACCCGCCACGCAGCAACCCACCAGGCCCGACACATCGGCCGCCCCTTCGATGCCCTTCACGGCGTCTACCAGGCCCTTCAGCTTGTCCTCGGGCCAGTCCATCTGCGGGAACAGCGGGCCTAGGCGGGCGGATACGGTGCCAAAGTCCCACTTCAGCTCGTCTCCCGTGAACTCGTCTGTTAACTCTTCGCCCGAGCGGGTTCGGACGGTGATGCGTGGCGCGAAGGAGCCGCGGGTACGCTGACCGACTACCTCGACGCGCTCCTGCAGCGACATCACCTGCCGGTCGAAGTCGGCAGAGTCGATGCCGGGGTCGAGACGCTGCCGCAGTGGCGGGTAGCTGCCGTGCGTCCAGGTGTACGCGGTGAAGTAGTGAGTGCTTCCAACACCGGGCATGCGCCTGTCGGTGTTGGGGAACGCCGGAGACGGATAAGTCGTTTCCAGCCAGTTCATCTCTACGGTCATGTGCTCAACGTCTTCGGGCGCAATATCATGGGCGGCGCGCATCCGGGTGGTCAGTTCGATGACCGGACAGTTGTAGCCTGCCGTCGGGTAGATCTTCGGCGTGACGTGCAAAAGCTCCCAACGGTCGCCCAGACCCTCCACAGTCTGCGCCGGGTCCGTAGAGCCCGGGCCGCAGTCGCCGGGCGGGTTGGCGGAAAAGGTGTACGACAACTCGCCTCGGTTGTTGCCGACAAAGGCGTTGTAGAAACCGGCGTCTCCCTCCAGGCAGGTCTCCGAACCGCGCAGGTTCTCCCGCGCCAGCAGCGCGGCCATTATCCCGCTGCGGGTTGCGTTGGGCTCGTGGTAGAGCATCTCGCGTCCGCTTACCCGCGGACCCTCGGTGGTGCCCCCTGCGAATGTGCAGGCCAGTGCCAGCGCGGTCACCGTTTGGTCTTCGTCCAGTGCCAGCAGCTTCGCGGTGGTCACCGCCGCGCCCAGCGTGCCGTAGACCGGACTGCACCGGAAGCCCCGCGCCTGCGTGGCAGGAATGAAGTCACCGGCGATTCGGGCCTCGACTTCGTATCCCGCCGCCATCGCCGTCAGTAGATCCCCGCCGCTGGCCCCCGAAATCTCCGCAGTCGCCAATGCCGCCGGAATGATGCAGGGCCCCGGGTGAATCAGCATCCGGTACGAATCGGTCTGGTTGGTGGCATGCATCAGTTTGCTGTTGGCGAAGGCCGCGCCGCTGCGTGAGGCCCTGGCGCCGTCGGCCAGCACCGTCGCTCCCTTGGGGTTGGCCTCCTCTTCCTTGACCAGCTCGATGGCCGCCTTGCCGTGGGCCGTCTGCGCGCCTACCAGCGAGACGAACGTGGCGTGCAGCAGCGACGCCTTTAGCTTGTCCACCACCGGCGCTGGCAGTTGCGAAAATTCAAGGCCGGAAACGAACCGGGCATACGTGCGGGCGAGGGCTTCGGGCATGTTGGCGGCTCCTGTTGTGGAGATTGTGGCCGTGGAGTGTTCCGTTCGTTGCGCTGGTTCTGATTGAGATCCTTCAGATGCGCGGCGAGTTACCGGGATACGAAAGGCGTCAGGTCAAGTCACGCAATTGTGGGCGCAAGGCCAGCTTCATCACCGCCAGCAGTGCCACCGCCCCGATGATGCTAAAGAATATCAGCAGGTCGAACTCCCTGCTGGCCATGCCGAGAGCGGTGCCCGCTGCGGGCGGGTGCTCGGTGTTGGTCATCGCCATCAGCAGCATGGACATCCCCACAGCCAACGCGAGGGACAGGAGCTGCAGAATCTCCGTATTGCCTAGGAACGTCTCGATGGGAGTCAAGAACAAGAAGACCGAGAACAGCGAGCCAAGCAGCAGGGCGACCCCGTGTCCTCCGACCACTGAGCGAATGCGGGCAGTTGAGTTGGAGGGTGCGATAAAGACGCCGACCACGCTGGAGGCCAGGCCGGCGGCGATGGCGGCAGTGGACAGGGAATCAACGAACGTCAGGATGGCCAGCATAACAAGGGTTGCCAAGCCTGCCTGTACCACAAACCGGAACGGGGAACTGACAAATCCCGGGTCTCGCCAGACCCACTTCTCGCCCGTCTCCGGGTCAACTCCGGACAGCAGCCTCAGGAATAAGAGGTTGTAGTCCAGGGGACGCAGCCGACCTCTCAGCAGTCGTCCGGATAGCAATATGGCGGCCATCCGGCGTCGCCCGGACCGACGGCGGCGGCGGCCCCAGAAGATCACAGGCTACAGAGTCCGCACCCAGTCGAGCCATACTCGGGCGCAGGAAGTCGGCATAATGTGCTGAACGAAGCCAGTGACACCTGGGAATACCACCCGCTTGCCGTTGGGGAAGAGGTCCGCAGCTCCTCGGAAGTCCCCCAGTACTTCCTCGCGTAGGCTCGCCGCAGCCAGCACCAGCACCGGGGTCTGCACGTCCTTCAGCAGCGGCCCGAGGTCGCCTCCGGCATTGCTCTGGAAACCGTGAACGATTTCAGCGGGCGTGGCCTTCATCTGGTCGGCGTACCAGCGTATGTAGGCCTGGGGAACAAGGTCCGGGTCCAGTCGCCTGCCGATGGAATCATCCACCCACGCCGAGATGCCCTCCCTGGCAATCAGGTCGGCGCTCTCCTGGTGGTGGGAGTCAAAACTGGTTGGGGATGTGCATACGGTAAGCGACAGCAGCCTCTCTTGGCGGCGAGTCGAGTAGTTCATGGAAATGGACCCGCCCACCGTCTCCCCTATGAGATGGAACCGTTCCAGTTCCATCTTGTCCGCGAACTCTTCGAGGTCGTTGGTGAAGTTGTTCAGCGTCCAGGGATACCCAGCCGCTGGCACGTCCGACAGTCCCATTCCGCGCATGTCGAACCGTATGACCCGAAAGTGGCGAGCGACCGTGGGAACCCATCCATACCACATCCTGTGGTTCTTCGCCATCCCGTGATGCATTACCACCGTCTCGGACTCTTCCCAAGGGTCGGTAAAGTCGTCCACGGTGTAGAACAGTTCCATTCCGTCGTTCATTTTAAGTTTCATGCTGCCTCCGGTTCCTGTGCGGGGATGGTGAGGGATGGTCTGTTGCGAGCTTAGTTCCGTTCGGCGGTTCCTAGCCCCTTCTCCACGAACACCGACCTGGCAACTCGCATAGCTGTCCTGGAGTTCGTGTAGCTACCGTAGAAAATCAGCTGGAAAAACACTTCCATGATTTCCTGCGGCGTTGCTCCCACGTACAGCGCGCCTTCGATAAGGCGGCGTATCTGGCGGTCGTACTGGCCCTGCACCGTCATGGCGGAGAGGCTGCACAGAGCTCGGCTCTTCGGGTCAAGGCCCGGGCGGGCGTGAATAGCGCCCCAGTGATATTCCTCGATGAACTTCTGGGCTTCCATCTCCAGGGAGTTGGGGTCGTCCACCGGGTAGAGGGGTGGTTCTCCCATCTGCTCATCGTAGATTCGCAGGCCGTTCTGGTGCAGCTCTTCGACAGTTCTATCTGTGTTGTAAGCCCTCGTCGGAGTGTACTCGATGCCCTGTTCCTCGAAAATGTCCTTGGTCAGCTTCAAGGCGGATTCCACCGTTGGAATGCCAACCAGGAACGTCATCTGGATGACGACCTCAACGAGCTGGTCCGGGGAGACTCCCAGGTTCAGGCTGCGCTCGATGTTGCGGCGCAGCAGGGGCATCTGCCCAAGGGCTGTAAGGGCCGCCACCGTGCACAGGCAGCGACGTTCCGTGTCCAGCCCCGGCCTCGTCCATACCGAGCCCCACAAGGCCTCGTCCACGATTCTCTTGAGGTCTGGGGCAAGCTGGTCGATGCCAGGAAGGCTGTAGTGGCTCTGGTTGCCTCCCGCCATGCGCTTGCGCATTTCCTGGCCTCGGTTATAGCGGTCATCCAACGTCTCCAAGGTTCTACTCCTCCGTATCCCCTGTCCCCGGGGTAAACTAAGGATGAGGGTCGTCGCGGTCGCGGCGAATTTACCCTCACCCAAAACCCGACTGCATCCAGCCGGTACGGCGATGCGATCGACCCTTCCCATTCGGGATGGTTGGTGTCTTCAGCGCTAACCTGTTTCCGGCATCACCTCTTCAGAGAATCGGGCCATGCGTTCTTCCGTTTCGCTATGGTGCGGGCTTCTGAAGTCGAAGATCAGGTGTGAAACGCCCACTTCCGAGTATGCGTGGATGTCCTGGAGCACAGCATCCGGCGGACCGGAAAAACGCCGTCGCGTTCCCCCTGCATCGTTGGAAGAGTCATAGAGCGGGGCCTTCATCGAGACCTGTATCTCTGCAGGGTCGCGGCCCGCCCGTTCGGCGTGGCGGTGCATGTATGCCAGGTTCTCCGACAGTTCCTCCGGCTCCAGTGGCGCGGCGGGTATGGCCCCAACCGGATGCCAGGCGTTACCCAGGCGCGCCGCGCGGCGCAGAGCCGCCCGGCTCTGTCCCCCGATCCAGATGGGCGGATGGGGCTTCTGGGTCGGCTTGGGCAGGAAGACGATGTCCGAAAACTGAACGTGTTTGCCGTCGAAGCTGGGACTGTCGGCAGTCCACAGTTCGATGAACGCCTGCAGGTACTCGTCGGTTACTAGGCCACGTTCGGCGAATGGAGGTGCGTCAAGGAGCTCGAACTCCTCTTCCATCCACCCCACGCCTGCCCCGACTATGAGACGTCCCTTGGAAAGCATGTCCAGGGTAGCCAGCATCTTTGCGCAGAGCAGGGGGTTTCGATAGGGAACGATCATGACGCTGGTTACCAGCCGGATGCGCTCCGTCACGCCAGCGAGGAATGCCAGCGTGGTTATCTGCTCTGGCCATTCCCCCGCCCCGGAATTTCCGCCCGCCAGGATATTGCCGGTGATACTGTATGGATATACGGAACCGACTTCGCGGGGCATCAGGATATGGTCTGGCGCCACCATGCAATGGAAGCCCAGCCGGTCGCCCAACTGCGCGATGCTGGCGAGGGCGTCGGGCTGGGCCCCCTGACCGCTGTTGGGCAGGTAGAATCCGAACTCCAAGTCGTTCCTCCGGCAACTGATTTTCCAGCACGATTTTAGCACATCCGGGTCCCGAGTAATTCTCGTCGGTAGCCCCTCAAGAGGAGGGAAAAACGAATATATAACTCGGCCTGGGGTGCTCTCCTGCGCTAAAATAAACCACTGAATCAGGACACAGGGTTCCAGGTATGAAACCGAGCCAGGGCCGTTGAAATTGAGCAGTCATCGAAAGGGGGATGCCATGGCATTGCAGGAATTCATCCGTGAGTCCTTTGAAGTCAACTGGGAGTGGCTGGAACGGTACATCGATGGGCTGACTCAGGAGGAGGTCGAGTTCCGTCCCAACGACCAGTGCCACTCCATCGGCTTCATCCTATGGCACTACGGCCGGGCCTTGGATATGTGGACGCAGAGTCTGGCCCGCAAGCAGCCGCAGCTTTACGAACGAGAATGGGCCGTGCGGCTGGGGTTCAACCCGGAAGCCATGGATGTGGGGTTCGGCTATGGTGCCGATGACCTTTCCAACTGGCGATGCCCCGACAAGGCCCTGCTCGTGGAATACGCCGCCGCCGTCCGGGACAACCTGCTCGGCTTCCTCGCCGAGCATGACGACGTCTCGCTGACCACTTCAACCATGACCACCCGCAGGGGCGAAGAAATCACGCTCGCGGGGATGTTTCGGATGCTGATATGGGAAGTGAACCAGCACGGGGGCCAGGCGGGATACCTTCGCGGAATGCAGCGAGGTCTGGGACAGTAACGGCGTTGAGACTCCCGCAGACTCCACGCCACGCCGTGCCTATATGCGGCGCTGGAGCGGCGTTCCTGCGCCAAATTAGCGGCGATTTCCGCTAACCTGATTCGTCGCCCACCTTGCCCGGATAACCGTTTCGATGCCAATCTACAATGGCTTCTAGCTGTCGTAACACTCATACTCGCTGATTTTCGTCGGGAAATCGACCGTTTCGCTGGATGCTTCCGTTCTTGACACCTATTCGGGCCGTCGGTAGACTCGCAGGTTGTCAACAGGTATGGCCGTTTCCCGCACAAAGCGCGTGACATGCATTGCGTCAAGGGGGTTCCCGTGTCCACCACGCCTTCGTTTTTGACCGAGGAAATGCGCAGTCAGGCTATCGGGACTGTGAGCGAGCCCAGGACCCTCGAGGTGGAGAAAGGCGCAATCATCAAGTTCGCCGAGGCCATCGGAGACGACAACCCCGTTTACAACGACGAGGCCGCCGCTCGTGCCTCGCATTACGGTGGTCTGATCGCGCCGCCGACCTTCCTGCGCTCCGCCGTTGCTGCCCGTCCCGACCTGCCCTTCGATGTGCCCTTCGAACGGCTTCTCGACGGAGGTAGCGACTGGGAATACTTTGAGCCGGTGCGTCCGGGAGACCGTATCACAGCCGTCTCCCGCATCGAGGACATCACCGAGCGCAACGGAAGCATTGGCCTGATGCTCATACAGACCATCGTCATCACCTACTCCAATCAGTTCGACCAGGTGGTGGCCACCCAGACCAACACCTCCATTCGCTACTGAACTAAAGATACCTCTCCCCGCCGGAGAGGTTCCTGGGAAGGGCGTCCCCGGAAGTGCGCCCCGAGATTGACTCGGAGGTCCGAAATGACTGCGCAGATAATTTGGGATGAAGTTGACGAAGGCATGGAGATCCCTCCTGTAGTTCGTTACCCCTCGTCGCAGCAGTTGGTGAAGTACGCCGGGGCGTCCGGCGACTACTACCAGATTCACTACGACAAGGACTTCGCCCAGGGCACCGGCCTGGAAGACATAATACTTCACGGTGCTCTGAAGAATGCATTCCTCGGCACCCTCGTGACCGACTGGATGGGCCCTCGCGGCAACCTGCGCCGCCTGTCCTGCCAGTACCGCGGCATGGACATCCCCGGCCATCCCATCACGGCCCGCGGGGTTGTGACCGGCAAGTACGAGGACGGCGGCCAGTATCTTGTGGACTGCGAAATCTGGCTTGAGAACGAAGCGGGACAGAAGACCACTCCCGGCCGGGCCACGGTCTCGCTTCCCAAGAGTTAGCGCGGGTAAGGCGCTCCGCACCAAATTTACACTTCCCAGGGGTAAAACAATTGGTTGATTCGTTAGTGGACAAGGTGGCGATCATCACGGGCTCCGGCCGCGGTATCGGTCGTGGCATAGGGATGGAGATGGCGGCCGAAGGCGCGAAGGTGGTGGTCGTAGACCCGGGCGTCAACGTTGACGGCTCCGGGCAGGATCATTCGGTCGCTGCACAGGTGTGCGAGGAAATCCGAGCGGCAGGCGGCGAGGCCGTCCCCTGCATGGAGTCCGTAACGACCATGGAAGGAGGCGAAAAGATTATCCAGACCGCCGTCGACAACTTCGGCAGACTGGACATCGTCGTCACCTGTGCCGGAATCCTTCGCGACCGCATGATTTTCAACATGACCGAGCAGGAATGGGACGATGTAATCGCCGTCCACCTCAAGGGCACCTTCACGGTGGTCAAGCATGCCTGCATCCTGTTCCGACAGCAGCGCTCTGGTCGCATCATCACCTTCTCCTCGGAATCCGGACTGGTAGGCAACTCCGGCCAGGCAAACTACGGTGCCGCCAAGTCCGGCATCGCCGGCTTCACCAAGGTCGTAGCCAAGGACATGGGCCGCTATGGGGTCACCGCCAACGCAATCGCGCCCCGAGCCAACACCCGCATGATCGGTGACATTCCAGATAGCGCCGCGGAAATCAGGGCGCGCAGCGGCGTCTCCGCCATCCCCGGCGAAGAAACTCTCACCGAGATGGACCCCACCCACATCGCGCCCTTCATCTGTTACCTCGCCAGCGACTACGCCGACAATGTCAACGGCCAGACTTTCCTGGTTTACGGTGACAGCATCTCGCTGATGTCCCAGCCGCGACCCGAACGATCGATATACGAGCCGTCGGGTCACTGGGATATGGAGACCCTCGCCCCTCTCGCCCGAACCGTGCTTACCCAGGGAGTCGTGAATCCTGCGCCTCCCACTCCACCGAGAGAGTAGGGCCGGAACGTAGAGAGAAAAAAACTCAGACGGATGGCAAGTGTTGTAGATCGTTTCACCGGTTCGTGGCGGCTTCTGGCCTGTGAAGGTCAGTGGTCTGACGGCCGCGTCACCCATCCCTACGGCAAACACCCCGGTGGAATGCTTATGTACGACGGAGAAGGCGGCTTCTCGGGGCAGATCATGGCCCGCGAACGCCCGTCCTTTGCCACGGGAAACCTGCTCAAGGGCAGCGACTCAGAAGTGCGCGCGGCCTTCGAGGGGTACGTGGCCTACTACGGTAGCTACTCGGTGGACGAAGCGGAAGGATTGATGATTCACCAGGTGGAGGGAAGCTTCTTCCCCAACTGGATCGGTGAGCGACAGGTGCGGAAGTTCGAGTTCGCGGACGACGGTCGGCTCCAACTCAGCACCCTGCCCATCAAGGGAGCCCGCGCCGACCTCACCGTCGTTCTACTCTGGGAAAGGGCCTTCTGATCGTGGTCCAGAACATACTCAGACAAAGGAATTAGCGAATGGCAAACCTGCTGACAGACAAGGTGGCGATTGTAACCGGGTCCGGGCGCGGCATCGGGCGTGGCGTGGCCCGCCTCATGGCGGAAGAAGGAGCAAAGGTCGTCGTCTGCGACCTCGGCGTCAACGTTGACGGCTCCGGCGCAGACATGTCGGTGGCCGATACCGTCGTGGCCGAAATCCGAGAGCACGGCGGCGAGGCCGTCTCCTGCACCGAAAACGTCGCTTCCATGGCAGGCGGCGAGAGGATCGTG
The DNA here is from genome assembly GCA_965261355.1 of Dehalococcoidia bacterium. GTDB lineage: Bacteria > Chloroflexota > Dehalococcoidia > Lucifugimonadales > UBA3495 > VXOI01. The sequence goes on from CBDHDK010000002.1 coordinate 819,813, forward strand.
CAGACCGCCCTCGACAGCTTCGGAAAGCTGGACATCGTGGTCACCGTCGCCGGCATCCTGCGCGACCGCATGGTCTTCAACATGACCGAACAGGAATGGGACGACGTTATCGCCGTTCACATGAAGGGAACCTTCTCCGTGGTGAAGAACGCTTCCGTTGTCTTCCGGCAACAGCGCTCGGGACGCATCATCACCTTCAGTTCCACGTCAGGCCTTTATGGCAACTCCGGCCAGGCCAACTACGGCGCTGCCAAGGACGGCATCGCCGGCTTCACCCGGGTCGTGGCGCGCGACATGGGTCGCTACGGCGTTACTGCCAACGCTATCTCGCCCAGCGCTGCCACTCGCATGACCACCAGCATCCCCGACGAGGCCCGAGAGCTGCGCGCCGCCCGCGGTATCAGCACCGGCGCAAGCGTCACCCTCCGCGGCGAGGCCGACGACATCGCCCCCATGGTCACCTGGCTCGCCTCCGACGAAGCCCAGCACGTCAATGGACAGGTCTTCCACGTGACCGAAGGCCTGATAAACCTGCTCAACCAGCCTGAGCCGGTGAAAACCATCCAGAAGGACGGCAAGTGGACCGTGGAGGAAATCGCCCGCGTGTTCCCTGCCACCATCGGCCTCGAGCTCTACAACCCGGCCCCCAGCCAGGTCCGGGACTAGAACGCCAGTAGCCCGGGAGGCTCTCGACAAAGCCATGACCATGCAGTGATTCCGCAGAAATCAGAGTAGAGAGTAGGTATGTTTAAGAATTTCTCCGCTTCCTATGCCGGACACGTGGTTGACGACAACCTGGGCTTCAACGGAACCCCCGCCAACGATCGCTGGTATTCCAACGAGAAGCTGGCCGAGACCTACGACTGGGCGCTCGACATCGCCCAACACCTGGAGGCGAACGGCTACCAGGAATTCTGGATGGCCGAGCACCACTTCCAGCCGGAAGGTTACGAAGGAATCCCCAACCTGCTGATGCTGGGTCTGTATCTCGCCACCCAAACCAAGACCTTGAAGTACGGATGTGGCTTCAACATCACCCCCATGTGGCACCCCCTTCGCCTGGCCGAAGACTTCGCCATGGCAGACATTCTGACCAAGGGGCGTATCATCTTCGGCGTCGGCCGCGGCTACCACACTCGCGAGGTCGAGACCTTCGGCGCGCCCATGCGAGACTCCGACGCCAACCGCGAGCTGTTCGAAGAGCAGGTCGAGGTAATGATCAAGGCCTTCAACGAAGACTCCTTCTCACACCAGGGCAAACACTTCCAGATCCCCGCTCGGGTACCGTATCGTGGCTACGAGCTGGAGAAGCTGACCCTCGTGCCGCGCCCCATCAGCCAGCCGGTGGAGATCTGGCAGCCCCTGGTCAGCGGCAACCCCCGCGGGGTTGAGTTCATGGCCAGAGTGGGAATCAAGCCGCTCTTGGCCAACACCCCCGAGCCTACCCTCGGCGACCGCATGCGGATGTTCCAGCAGGCTCAGTTGGATCGCGGCGTGGAAACCCAGCTAGGCGAAAACGCAGCCTTGGGGTTCCGGATGTTCCTCGGCGAGTCAAAGGAAAAAGCCATCGAGAAGGCAAGGCCCTACTACGAAGAGGCAATGAAGTTCGCTGCTCCCCTTGGCCTGATGGCCCTCAGCCAGGAGCAGATCGACGCCGTTGCCGCCGGCGGACGCGGTGGAGTCAAGCTGCCCACTCTGGAGGAAGCAGTCGAGGGCGGTGGATGGATCTGCGGTACTCCCGAGGTTGCAGTAGAGGCCCTGAAGAAGGCCGAAGAGAGCTATCCGGGAGCGGAGCGGGTCAACATCGGCTCCGTCATGGGCATGCCGCTTAACGTCTTCAAGGATCAGCTCAGCATCTTTGCCCAAGAGGTCATGCCCGCCTTCAGGGGTTAGGCAACTATAAGTCGCGAAGCCTGCGACGCCGGATGGGCGCTCCCGTGAAGGACACGGGGGCGCCTTTGCTATTCCTCCCGCATCGGGATGGTGCCCCACGTCAGCGACTCGGCGTCCGTGCTCAGTCCCTGTTCTCGCGCCAACTCGCGAATGCTGAGCAGCGTAGCGTTGACCTCCGGCGTCACCAACACCCAGTCGGGTTCTTCGGGAAACCAGTAAGGCGAGTTGATCCGGACCACCTTCCTTTCTCCGTCGTTTAGGTAGATGCCGAACCTGGAAGCGTCCTGCATTGTTTACTCCTCTTGCTTACTGACAGGGGAGGCATATATGCCTTGAAACTCCGGGGGCAACTGCTGGGCCACTCTCTCCATTATCATTCGCAGCATCCCCTGCATGACCGGTCGCGGTGTGCGTCCCTCCAGCACCGGCAGAGTGAAGGGCGGACCGATGCTGGCATTCAGCCTGCACATCGGGAAAGGCATCCGCCAGGCCTTGAAATTCTGGGTGCCGGTAACTCCCACCGGAAGGATGGGGGCCTGCGACTTCAATGCCAGGTACACCACGCCGAGCTGCGCTTCCTGCAACGAATGGGTTGGGCTGCGCGTTCCCTCCGGGAAAATCACCACCGCCCGGTCCCGGTCCAGTAGGCCAAGCATCGTGCGCATCGTTTCAGTGCTGGCGGTTGAGCGGTCGTAGGGGAAGACGTGAAAACTACGCATCAGGAACCTGCCCACTGGATTGCCGAAAAGCTCCCTCTTGCCCAGGAAATACAGCGGCCGGGGAAACGCGGAAACGAGGACAGGTGGGTCCGTGAAGGACAGGTGGTTGCATGCGATTATTACCGGCCCGTAAGGAGGAATGTTCTCCCTGCCGGTGACGTTCAATCGGCCGAAGGTGCTGAAGCAGAATCGCCCCAGGTGCCTTCCGAGGTTATATATCAAGGTGGGGTCGCCTTGAGCCATCAACCTTCCCGAGCCCTCTGGTAGATGGCATCCACCGCTTGATCCACGGTCAGGTCGCTGCCGTCAAGCTGCCAGGCATCGTTTGCTGGCCGCAGCGGAGAATCCTCGCGTGAAGAATCGATCACGTCTCGCGACTCGATTTCGCTGTGGACCGTTTCCAGCGAAATGTCCAGACCCCGTTCCTTCATCTCTTGCCAGCGGCGGTACGCCCTCTGCTCCGCCGACGCGGTCAGGAACACTTTCAGTCCCGCTTCGGGGAGGACCACAGTGCCGATGTCTCGTCCGATCATCACTATGCCGCTGACCGTGCCTGCCAGCGCGGCAATCTCCCGCTGCTGTTTCACCAGGGCCAGGCGCACTGTCGTGTGCTTTGATACATTGGACACGTTGTTGTCGACACGAGGTTCATACAGTTCCGGGCCCAGCAGACTGCCCGCCGCTTCCACCGGCCTCGTGACGTCGTCCGAGGACACTCCGTCGGCTAGGCTGATGGGGTTTGACGTTGCCAGCAGGCCCAGCTCGATGGCGTCCTCGGGCGAGACGCCCCGTTCCAGCGCCAGCCAGGTGATCGCCCGGTACATGACGCCCGTGTCGAGGAATCGCCACCCAAGGCGCTGCGCTAGCCGCCTTCCCACGACGGTCTTTCCGGAGGCGGCTGGCCCGTCAATTGCGATGTCGTGAATCATGCGCAGGATTATATCATCGGCCATTCCTGGAAGGCCCGCATTCCTCTTGGGAGGACTGGCTCTGGTGCTGGCCCTGACGGCGCTGGCCCGGATCTACGATGCCTTTCCAGGCGACGAGCGGGCGTTGCTGCAACTGGTTCACTGGCGGACCGAAGAGCTCTCCGCCGTAGCCCGTGCCTTCAACGAAACGGGCTGGGAGGGGATCTTCTTCCCCTGGTTCCCGCTGGCGGTTGTGGCACTTGTTGCGTTGTCGCGCCGTTGGGCTGATATGATTTTCCTGGTGGCGGCCGGATCCTTGCCCTCGTTGCTCAACCTGGTCCTGAAGGAACTTGCGGCCAGGCCCCGGCCGGACGCGACCCTGGCACTTGTGGATGCCGGAGGCTACTCCTTTCCCAGCGGCCACGCAGTCTTTGCCGCAGCTTTCTGCGGAGCTCTCATCCTTCTGCTGGAAATGTGGCATCGGCCATCCGTCCGGCCCGCCCTGCGATTGACGGGCCAGGGAGTGCTGGCCGCCGTTGTGCTTTTCATCGGTTTCTCTCGCGTCTACCTTGGGGCTCACTGGCCCAGTGACGTCGTAGCCGGCTTCCTGTTCGGAGGGGTGTGCCTCGCAGTTCTGGTCGGTCTGTATCGGTCGATGTGGGTGCCGCAGTGACCGCCTTCAATCAAGTTGGCAGTTCCCGCCTCGCCTACCGCATCCGCCCACGAAACAGTGACGATATCCGCTTGCGTTCCATTGGAATGCCCTACTACGATAGTTGTGTAGTCAATTCGGGGGGCTCGGGTGCCGCCCACGGCCCGCATGCTCCGGGCCGAAATGTAACGGATACATAGCGGCAGACTACGTCTCCCCTATGGAAGGCCTCCGCATTTACGGGATCCACAGTGCCATTTGGGTAAGAGTTAGACTGGATTCGTGAATTGGGTTGATATATTAGCGATATCGGCTTTGAGTGTCGGCGCCGTGGTGGGGCTGGTAGCCGGGCTGATGCGGGTATGGTTGCCCTTTGCCTTCCTGATGGCCGCTATGGGATTTGCCGGGGCCCTCGGCTTGCTGATTGGACCCGGCATTTTTGGTTCCGTCGGCAGCGAGGCAAGGCCGGATTTGGCCTGATTTGGCCTGGTATTTGTGATTTTCCTGCTGTTCGGTGCCTTCATCACCAGGGCTTTCTGGCAGCCGATGTCGATTTTGTCCAGCCTCATCACTGTCTTTCCAATGGGAGCCTTTTTCAATTGGGCAGGCGGCATGTTGTTGGGAGCCCTTTTCTCTCTGGTCTTCCTTTCCGTGGTCCTGTTGAGCTTGCAGCTGTACCCGGTGTCCCCGGTCGGCAGGGCCATCTCGGATTCTTCTTTTGCTGGAGAGACCTTCGCTTGGGTCGACCGTTTCACCACCGCAATGGATTTCACGCCCGAGTAAGACGACAGACACTGGCGAAAGAACACCCTCCTAAGGAGTGGCAGGCGTTTACGCTATAATGTGCGGTGAAAAGGGATCCATAAACAGCGGATTGTTGAAGAACAGGCGTATAACCCGGCGTTTTCGCACTGCAATATAGACGTCAGAGAGTCCGGGAGGCGCGAATATTGGCCAGAGTGGTTGAAAAGACTAGGGTTGCCCCGGCAAACGGTGTGGCCACCGTCCTGGAGGACGACAGAGAGCGGCCAGACCCCTATGTCCTCATTCGCGCCCCTGTGTTGGTGCTGAACCTGAACTACGTCCCGGTAAATGTCTGTTCCGTTCGCCGCGCCATCGTGATGGTGGACAAGGGCAAGGCGGAACTGCTCGAGCAGCATGAGGGCTGCCTGCACACCGTCTCCGGCGAAATCGACGCCCCGGCCATCATCCGCCTTGTCTACCTCGTCAAGCGTCCCTTCCTGCCTCGCAAGCTCTCCAAGAAGGAAGTGTTCCTGCGCGACCGCTTCACCTGCCAGTACTGCGGCAAGAAGGCCCAGGACCTGACCCTCGACCACGTAATACCTCGCCGTCAGAACGGCGCCCACACGTGGGAGAACGTGGTGGCCGCCTGCAGCCGGTGCAACCTGCGCAAGGCCGGGCATACCCCCGCCGAGGCCCGTATGAAGCTTCATACCGTTCCCCGCGTTCCCGACCCCAACCCCTACCTCATCCTCCAGAACCGCACCATCCTCGAGGTCTGGAAGCCCTACATCCCCTGGAACTTGGAGTAGCTCCCTACTCCCGCAATGAAGAAAGCCTCTCTCGCTTGACGGAGAGGGTTAGGGCGAAAGGGCGTGCCGCCTAGCCTGCCGTCGCTTCCACCGGTCGCCGCGGCGGTCGAGCGAACAGCACCAGCATCATCGCCAGTCCACTGAGGATGGCGAAGGTCGCGAACGCTATCGCGTAGCTGCCCGTCAGGTCGAAAACTATTCCTGCCAATACCGCGCCTATTGCCTGCCCGAAGCTGGTGAGCGGTTCGGTCACTCCCCGAATCACCCCCAGGGACCGGCGGCCGTAGTAGTCGGCGTAGGCCACCGGCGGCACCGAAAGCAGCCCGCCCACACCGAAGCCAAAGAGGGTGGAATACACCAGCACCTCGACCGTCGAGTCGGCGATTATAAACAGGGCCGAAGACACTGACACAATGATTGCGATGCCCGCCATCGCGTATCTTGGAGGTATGCGTTCGGTAATCCAGCCCCAGAAGAGGCTGCCAAGACCGAGGAACGCCGCGTTTAGACTGATGCCGAAGCCAGCGACCGCGGCGCTGAGGCCTAGGTCCCGCAGATATGCGGCCAGGTGGGTGTTGACGCCGGCCTGCACCAGGAACACCGATCCGGTCGCGGTGGCGAACATCCACAGCGCTGGCGTACGCATAGCCTCCTTCAGCGTCCATACCGGTTCCTCTGACGCCGTTGCCTGGGAAGCGGTGGAAGATGCCTCGGCCACCTCGTCCGCTGGGAGTGGAGCGTCCCCGTCGGGCTGAAGTCCCACGTCCTCCGGCTGCTGCACCAGCAGCAGGCCTGTGGGCAGAAGCGCAATTGCCCATATCAGGATGCCCAGTATTATCCAGGCCTCACGCCATCCGGTGGTCCCGATAATGATCGACGCAATAAGCGGAAAGGCCACCAGCCCGATGGAATGTGACCCGAAGAGTATGCCGCTGGTCCGGCCCCGCATCCGGATGAACCACCGCGACACCACTACGGAGGAGCCAATCTGCACCGGGCTGGAGAAGATCACCCGCCCCACTCCGTACGCCACGTAGAAGGCAACTGGGACCGTGGCCCAGGCCAGCGATACGGTGGAAATCCCCAGGATGAGCACGCTGGAGAACAGCACCATCCGGGCCCCGTACCGGTCAACCAGCCAGCCCACCAACGGAGAGGCAAACGAAGCGGCAAGGCCCCCAAGGCTCGCCGCCCCGGCTATCAGTGCGCGGCTCCAGCCAAATTCCTCTGAGAGCGGGAAGATGAACACTGCAATTGTTAGGCTTGCCGCTGCGTTGCGCACCACCTGGGTGCTCGCCGCCGTGGCCAGGATGACCCAGCCGTAGAAGAAGGGCGTGCGGGTAGCCAGCCGAGGGCCCAAGTGAATCGAGGAAAAAAAGCTGGCAAGCATGACGCCGGTATGTTACCAGCCGGGTCGGGAGATTTCAGCGTCCTTCGTAATGGTGCGCCTGCAACCGGACGATCTGCCTTACTGCCGAACGGACTCCTTGGGACACTACTCCACGTTCAGCATCAGCGTCTCAAGAGCGAGCCGCGGGCTGACGTTCGCGTCCAGCGCTGCCATGGTGTCCAACAGGCGGCGGATAAAGGTCGCGACCTGCGCCGTAGTCAGGGAGGAGGCGTGTGCGCGCAGGGAGTCGGACTTGTCGGCGTTGTGCAGATAGGCCTCCGCACCCTCCTTGATCAGCAGCAGGTCGCGATACCAGCGCAGCCACAGGGCCAGCAGCTCACGGGCCGCAGGACGGTTCGAGCCGAAGAGCGAGGCGACTTCATTGGCGTAGCCGAAGCGGGCGTCCAGGTCAGCGGTAACGGTTTCCTGCATCCGCTCCAGGTCGGCCTGTCGCTGCTCCAGTAGTGGCGGGTCTTCCAGCGCCATCAGCGCCCAGCCCAGGCATCCGCGGGAGAGCCGATAGAGCATGTCGGCTTCCGATTCCGACACCCCGCGCTGTTGAATCAGATAGTCCAGCATATCCCGCTGTGACATGGGCAGCAGGGTCAAGGCCTGGCAGCGGGAGCAGATGGTGGAGAGCAGAGCGTCTTCGTCGTCGGACAGTAACAGGAACAGCACTCCCGGAGGAGGCTCTTCCAGGGTCTTCAGCAGGGCGTTGGCGGCGTCGACGGTCATGGTGTTCGCGCCGTCGATGATGATCACCGTGCGAGAACCCTCGAAGGGGTTGAGGTTTACGGTGCGCTCCAACTCCCGGATTGAGTTGATGGTGATTGCGGTTACGTTCTCTCGCCCCTCCACTTTACGGGTGAACTCGAAGTCCACCACGCGCACGTCCGCGTGCAGGCGGTCTGCGATGCGTTGGCACTGAAGGCATTCTTTGCAGGGCGCCCCGGGACCCTGGAGGCAGTTGACGGCCTGGGCCACCTCCCGCGCCAGAGTCAGCTTGCCCACGTGAGGCGGGCCGGTCAGCAGGTAAGCGTGCGCCTCACGTCCCTGTTCCAGCGCGGGCTGAAGCCTTGCCAGCAGGTGGTCCTGTCCGAGGGTCCGCCAAGTCATGCGATTATGTTTACCACAAAGAGTGCGGAGACTCCGGAATAATCTTCCTGCAAATTTTCCGCATTCCCTTCGGTCAGACCACGTCGCAGTACATCAGGTCCTGGTAGCTCTCCCGGCGCCGAATCAGGCGGCTCTGGCCGCCGAAGGCCAGCACCATGGGCGGGCGCGGGTTGAGATTGTAGTTGCTGGCCATGGACGGACAGTATGCCCCGGAGACCGGGATGGCCAGCAGGTCCCCGGACTCTATTTCCGGCAGCGATACTCCTTGGGCCAGCAAGTCGCCCGACTCGCAGTATTTGCCGGCGATGGTGACCGTCTCCGAAGCGTCGCGGTCGGCTTTGTTGGCCACCACTACCTCGTACTCTGCTTCATAGAGGGCGGGCCGGATGTTGTCGCCCATGCCGCCATCGACGCTGACAAACTTTCGGACGCCAGGGATGTCCTTGATGGCGCCAACACGGTAGATGGCGACTCCGGAGGGACCGATGATGGACCGACCCGGCTCCACTACGAGAGTTGGCAACTCCATTCCCAGGTCCTCACAGGTCGCGGTCATGGCGGTGCAGATGGTCTCGGCGTAGTCCGCCACCGACGGCGGCTGCTGGTCGCGGGTGTATGCAACGGCGAACCCGCCGCCGGGGCTGAAGTGCTCCATCTGCAGTCCCTCTTCTCGGAACTCGGCGGCGAAACGCAACACCAACTCGGTTGCTACGCGGTAAGGCTCCAGCTCGAAAACCGGTGAGCCGAGGTGGAAGTGGAGTCCGCGCAGCTTGAGGTTCTTCGCCGCCAGGGCCTGCCGCACTGCTATGGCGGCGTGACCGGTCTGGATGGAGAAGCCGAACTTGGAGTCCAGGATGCCTGTGGTCGTGTAGACGTGAGTGTGCGGGTCGATGCCCGGCGACACCCGGAGCAGAATGTCCTGCGTCTTGCCCGCTACGCCCGCCAGATGGTCCAGCAGTTCCAGCTCATGGAAGCTGTCGACGACGACCCATCCGATAGACTGCTGCAGAGCCTCTTCCAGCTCCTGCGGTGTCTTGTTATTGCCGTGAAAGTAAACATCATCCAGCGGCGCCCCCGCGTTGGCGATGGTGGCCAGTTCGCCGCCGGAAACCACATCAAAGCCCAGGCCTTCCTCGTTCAGCACGCGGGCCAGGGCCGGATTGATGTAGGCCTTGCAGGCGTAGGCCACCTTGGCGCCGGGCGCGCGCTGACTGAACTCGCTGACGAAGGCCCGGCACTTGGCACGAATGGTGGCCTCGTCCAGCACGTAGACCGGTGTGCCGTACTCTTCGGCCAGGTCCAGAGCGCTGCACCCGCCAATGACCAAGTGCCCGTCGGCGTTGACCTCGGCGGTGTCAGGAAAAACGGATTTCGGGAACATCTTAAGATGCCTCCAGAAGAATAAGGGCCTAAATTTCGTCCAAATGCATCGCTACCCGATAGCCTGAACTCCAACCAACGTTTGAGCGAGCGTTGACTTTCACCTGACGCCCTTCCGGCAAGCAAGCTCTCAACACTGATATCCTCGTCCAGGTCAACCCAATGGATTCCTTGCCCTCCGCCTGTCAGCCGCCGGTTGTTTCTCTCAACGAGTGTTCCGCTTACCAAACGCGGATACCTATTCAGCGGTACCGAGATGGTCCGGCCGTCCGACAACTCGGCGGTCAGGGTATCCTCGGAAACCGATATGCTCTTGGCATCCGGTACGCGCACGTCAGTCGTTGAAACTATCATTCCAAGTCTCGATCAAGGCACTTGGATGTTCCTCGACCGCCCTGGCGATTCGGCGAATCTCTGTGCGGATCAATCCTCCGCTTCTTTGCACCCTTACCGGGTCCAGCCAGAATTGCAAATTCGGTTGTCGCGTTCGACGTGGATGTGCGGAGGTTCAGGTCCATCTCCAAAAAAGAAGAGGGAGCGATACGGCCCTTCCCTGAACACTGTGGGCATATTCCAAATGTCCTCAGGAGGCCCCAACTACAACCGGAATCATAGGGTGTATCGCGTCCCCAGCGCAAGGCACTTCGCGTTGACTAGGTATAGGGCCAACATTATACTGCGGGCAGATTCGGCTCAGGCCGCCGAACTTATTTCGGGGGGTGCTGCATTGGATATAAAGATGACTGTCAACGGGCAGTCCCGGGGGGCAGACGTTGAGCCGCGCCTGCTTCTGGTTCATTTCCTGCGGGAAAACCTGGGGCTGACCGGAACCAAGATCGGATGCGACACCAGCCAGTGCGGCTCCTGTGTCGTTCGCATGAACGGCGTCACCGTGAAGACCTGCACCGCCTTTGCAGTCCAGGCTGACGGGGCCATCATTGAGACCATCGAGGGGCTGGCCGCCGACGGCGAGCTCCACGCCGTTCAGGAAGCCTTCTGGAACAAGCACGGTCTGCAGTGCGGCTATTGCACTGCCGGCATGATTATGACTGCGGTGGAGCTGCTGGAGCGCAACCCGAACCCGACTTCACAGGAAGTTCGCGACGGGCTGGAAGGCAACATCTGCCGCTGCACCGGTTACCACAACATCGTCCAGGCGGTGCTAGCCGCCGCCGAAGCCAAAGGAGGCTAGGCGATGACAACCAGAATATTTGGTTCCGGCATCCGCCGCCGCGAGGACCCGCGCCTCATAACTGGCGGTGCCACCTACACCGACGACGTAACCCTGCCGGGGATGGTGCATGCAGCGATACTGCGCAGCCCCCACGCTCATGCCCGAATCACCGGCATCGACACCTCTGCGGCTGCCGCAGCTTCGGGCGTTATTGCCGTCTATACCGGCGCCGACACCGAGGGGTCGCTGGCGCCCATCCCCTGCGCTTGGATTCCCCCCGAATCCGACGTGAAGCCTGTGGCCCACCCGGCCATCGCCAAGGACGTTGTGCGCTATCAGGGAGATGGGGTGGCTGTGGTTGTGGCGGAGACCCGTTACCAGGCAGAGGACGCCTTGGAATTGATCAACGTCAGCTATGAGCCGCTGCCCGCCGTGGTGAACCCTGCGGCGGCGATGGAGGCGGGCGCGCCCCAGCTTCATGAAGACGCCCCCAACAACCAGGCGTTCCACTGGGTGGCCGTGGGCGGCGACCCGGACGCGGCATTCGCCGAGGCCGACGTCATCGTCAGCGACACCATCATCCAGCAACGCCTGGTGCCCAACGCCATGGAGCCCCGCTCGGCTGTGGCAAGCTGGCTGGGCTCGATGGGCGAGCTGACCCTCTGGAGCACAAGCCAGAACCCCCACATCGCCCGGTTCCTCGGATCGCTCGTCACAGGGGTTCCGGAACACAAAATACGGGTCATCGCCACCGAGGTGGGTGGCGGGTTCGGCAGCAAGATCCCAGTCTACGCCGACGAGATGATCACCGCCTTCTGTGCCATGCGGCTGAACCGGCCAGTGAAGTGGACCGAGACACGTTCAGAGAACTTCCTGGCCACCACCCATGGGCGCGATCATGTGGAACAGGTGGAGATGGCGGCCAACAGCGACGGCAAGATTACCGCCGTCCGCTCGGTGGTGCACGCCGGCATGGGTGCCTACCTGTCCACCGCAGCGCCCGGGGTCCCGACCATCCTGCACGGCCTGATGTACAGCGGCCCCTACGACCTGACCGCCACGCGGGCCGACATCTACGGTGTCTTTACCAACACCACGCCCGTCGACGCCTACCGCGGTGCGGGCCGCCCCGAGGCCACCTTCCTGCTGGAGCGCTTGGTCGACCTGGTAGCCGCCGAGGTGGGCAAGGACCCGGCGGAGGTGCGCCGGCTCAACCTGATTCCCAAGTTCGACAACGGCCACGATGTTTGCGTAGGCCTGACCTATGACAGCGGCGACTACGAGGGCGCGCTGGACATGGTCCTTGACCACGTGGGCTATGCCAACCTGCGCGAGGAGCAGGCCCACTCCCGCGAGCACGGCCACTACACCGGTATCGGAATCTCCACTTACTGCGAAATATGCGGCCTTGGCCCCTCCCAGGTGGCCGGCGCAGTCGGCTTCGGCGGCGGATTGTGGGAAAGCGCGGTGGTGCGCTTCCACCCGTCGGGCAAGGTCAACGCCTATGTCGGCGTCTCGCCCCACGGTCAGGGCGAGGAAACCACCTTCGCCCAGGTCGTCTCCGACACGTTGGGGGTGCCGGTGGAGGACGTGGAGATCGTCCACGGTGACACTGACAACACGCCCATGGGCTGGGGAACCTACGGCAGCCGCACCACGGCAGTCGGCGCGGGCGCCCTGCTGCTGGGGCTGAACAAGATCAAGGACAAGGCGCGGGCCCTGGCGGCGCACCTCCTGGAGGCCGCCGAGGCCGACATTGAATATGCCGACGGCCAGTTCTTCGTCCGCGGCGCGCCCGACCAGAGCAAGTCCATCCAGGAAATCGCGCTCATGGCCAACGTGGCTTGGAATATGCCGGAAGGCATGGAGCCGGGCCTGGAGGCGTCGGCCTTCTACGACCCGCCCAACTTCGTCTATCCCTTCGGCGCCCACGTAGCGGTGGTGGACGTCGACCTCGACAACGGCCACATCGAGCTGCGCCGCTACGTGGCCGTCGACGACTGCGGACCGCAGATCAACCCTATGATCGTCCAGGGTCAGGTCCACGGCGGCGTGGTGCAGGGAGCTGGGCAGGCGCTGTGGGAAGGCGTGGTCTATGACGATAGCGGACAGCTGCTCACCGGGTCAATGCAGGATTACGCACTCCCAAAGGCCCACATGGTGCCCGACATCGAAACGCTGTCGTCTGAAACGCCTTCGCCCCACAACCCGCTGGGTGTCAAGGGAGTCGGCGAGACCGGCACCATCGCCTCCACGGTCACCATCTACAACGCTGTAATCGACGCGCTCCGGCCGCTGGGCATTACCCGGCTGGAGATGCCGCTGACCCCCGAGAGGGTCTGGCAGGCCATCCAGGACGCTAGGGCGTAGTAATTGGAGTCCCCTCTCCCTCTTGGGAGAGGGTTAGGGTGAGGGCATCTCCCAAGCGAGAGGGAGTTGGCCCGAGGAGATTAGCCATGTACCCGGCTCAATTTGAATACAGCAAGGCGGGTTCGGTGGCCGAGGCCATCCAGATCCTGCAGGGAGACCCAGAGGCCAAGATTATAGCCGGTGGGCACAGCCTCATACCGCTGATGAAGTTGCGGCTGGCCCGTCCATCGCGGGTTGTGGACATCGGTGGCATCGCCGGGCTGAGAGGAATCAGCGTCAGCGATGGCGTCGTGAGTATCGGCGCACTGACCACCCACCACGAGGTCGCCACGTCCGCCGAGATCCAGGCCAACTGCGGCATTCTGGCCGAGGCGGCCGGTGGTGTCGGCGACCCTGCAGTCCGCAACCGGGGAACAATCGGCGGCAACGTATCCCACGCCGACCCGGCTTCCGATCTGCCAACGGTGCTCACGGCCCTTGGCGCGAGCTTCAACCTGCAGGGGCCGTCCGGCTCCCGCACGGTGGCGGCCGATGACTTCTTCCTTGGACCCTTCACCACCGCGGTCGGTGCGGATGAGGTGCTCACCGGCGTCAGCGTGCCCGCGTTGGCGGCGAACCAGGTTGCCGAATACGCGAAGATGGCCCACCCGGCTACCTCCTTCGCGGTGGTCGGCGCAGCGGCAGTGGTAACGCTGGAAGGTGACGCACACGGTCACGGTCACGACCATGGCCATGACCACGGACACGGTCACGCGCCGCGATGCACGGCGGCCAGGGTCGCCATCGGCGGTCTGACCCCCAGGCCGACACGGTCTTCGGCTGTTGAGGCTGCGCTGATAGGCAAGGAGCTCACGCTGGACTCCATCGCAGACGCAACGACGCTGGTGACCGGAGACTTGGGCGACGACCTGCTGGGCGACGTCTTTGCCTCGGCTGACTACCGCCGGAGCATGGCGGCCGTCGAGTTGAAACACGCCCTTTACCACGCCGTTGGGCTAGCCCACCATTAGGAGAACACTGGGCAGATACGGAGCGAAGGCGCCCTGCATTCGAGTGGGGCAAGGCCTTCGCTCCGTTGGCATTATTAAGAAGAACGGCAGACCGTCAATTCCGCTTCTGCCTCGGAGGCCGATATAGACCACTTGAACTGAACTGCGATCCGTCAGGAGGTTGCGTGTATTGTCTGCAGATCTGACAACCCCCTCAGAGGCCGCTGGCCGCACGACCAACAACCGCATAGCCCTGGGCTACATTCTGATAGCGGTAGTTTCCTACGCCCTGATACCTACGGTTATAGAATTCGTAGGCGGCGAGAAACTGCCGTTCTTCTTTGTGGCCAGTTGGCGCCTGGGTGTGGCTGTTGGATGTATTGGTATTCTCGCGGTCTTCTACTTACCGCTGTGGTTCAACCGGTACAACTGGGGCAGGTTCAGGTACTACCTCTCCACCTCTGAAACCAAGGCGGTTGACTGGCATTTCCCGTTAATCAACGTCCATATTCTCGTAGACGAGATTCGAATACCGCTGGTCAAATGGAAAATCCCGAGCGACTTCATAGACTGGCGAATTCTACTGGCCATTCTCGGCAACTGCGAGTACGGACTGTTTGCCTGGGCCCTTCAGTTCATTGACATTACCATTGCTACCATTCTGTTCCAGTCCTGGCCAATCTTCTTCCTCATGCTCTCTGCGATGCTGCTTCGAGAGAACATCAGGGACTTCCAAAACGGAAAGACTCTGCTGTCCATGTTCCTGCTGATAAGCCTGGGTTTCATCGGATTCGCCTTCATCATATTCAGCCAGACGGGCGAGATCGGCAAGCTGGGCGAAGTATCCATATACCGAATGGCCATTGGCATTGCCATGATAGTCGTCGCCATGGCGCTGGGAAATCTGAAGGCTTTTGGCATTGACTGGGGGAGGCGTCTGGGCAATCAGTTGGCTGGCAGCATAACCGGACTGGGCAGCTCTCCGGCAATGTTCTTCGTGCTGGTGTCGTTCCTGATCAGCAGCTTTGGGGCCGCGGTCGTGAGTGCCATCGTCGGGCTGGGCCGTGGCGAGAACCTCGACATGAACGTGCTGGGCATGGCCTTCATCGGCGGATTGGTGGTCAATACAACCGCCGGCGTGATGTGGCGAAAGGCCAATATGACCGACGACGATATCGGCTTCAACGCGCTGGGCTACGCGATACCCGTGGTCGCCATTCTGTTCCTGCTCATGTTCCAGCTGGCGGATGTTTCCCGGGTGGACTATCTGATCATCGGTGCCACCGCAATAGTGGTGGCCAACCTGCTGATCAACTTCGAGGCGGAAGTCAGGTGGAGCTTCGAAGCGCTTATCCTGGCGCTGGTGGATGCGGTACGGTCGTTTACTTCAGGGAAGACATGCTGGATTGGCTGGGAGTCCCGAGCTGGACTTGGACAGGGGACGGCTACTTCGGCTCTATCGCCATGGCGGCAACCGTCTTCACACTGTTGCTTGCGTTCCGGGTCGCGCGGCTGGTTACCCGGACCAGCGATGAGGAGAACCGGACCTTCGGCATCCTGAGAAGACTGGACCTCCTGGTGAGGAAGGGCGTCATTGACGGCGATGCTCGCGATTGCATTTTGGTGATCGACGAGTCGAACAAGCAGGCCCCTCTCAAGGAATATTACCTGAAGCTGAGGGGGTATATTCGCGACTCCACACCAATTGATGATTCGGACAGGGGCGCCCTCAACCAGGCGGAAGCCGACCTCGATGTCCTGGTGCGCTCGAAGCAGGCCACTCCGGTGCTGGGCGAGATTTTTGCTCTCTTGGTGTTCGCCGGAATAACAATATCTCTCACCATTTTCACGAAGCCACCCGAACCCGACGGGTTTATCCGTATGCTCCTGGACCTGTTCGCAATGCTGGTCTCCTCGGTTATCATATTCCTGATGACCTATTCACTGGACCTTGACCGGGAACGGGACGCCCACAAGCTGGAACAAACGAAAGAAGATGGCGAGTACCTTCTCCTGTTCCACGACACCGAACAGAGATTGTTCGACCAGTGGCTTTCCATCGTGGTCGGTATTTCGATCATCCTCGTATACGCTGGTCTGATGGCCCATAAATGGGTAGGATGGTTCGGCGGGTGAGTTGGATGCTTCCTCTGCCTGCCAATTCTTTTTGTGGATGATCAATGAAGATACTGGCAATCAACGATGATGGCATAGAATCCAAGGGATTGTGGGCGGCGGTGCGGTCTCTCAGAAGAGTGGGTGAGGTGGCCGTAGTTGCCCCGAGGCAGGAGCAGAGCGGCGTCGGTGCGTCTCTGACCCTTCACTCGCCTGTGAAGGTGATCGAGTGGACTCCTGACGACGAATTCCAGGGTGCCGGCTCCGGGCTCTATCCAGTCACTGCCTTCGCTGCCGAAGGCACGCCGGGCGACTGCTGCATCCTGGCGCTCGAAACGTTGGTGGGGGCGGTCGACCTCGTCGTGTCGGGAATAAACTCCGGCTCCAACACCGGTTGGGACGTGATGGTCTCGGGCACCGTGGGCGGCGCGGTGCAGGGATTCAATCGTGGATATTCCACCATCGCGGTCTCCGTCGGGTCGGTAACCGCCCCCCGCTATGAAGTGGCCGGCCGGCTGCTGGAAGGGTTGGCCCGGCGCCTGTCCCAACGGGAGGGCGAACCGCTGTTCCTGAACCTGAACGTGCCGAACGTTGCCCCGGACCAGGTGAAGGGAATTCGCGCCACGAGGCTGGGCGGTCTATCCTACCGCGAGTCTGTTCGGCTGGAAGGCACCGACGACGACGCCAAGAGCTACCGGATCGCCCGTAACCGGCCCAGCAATCAGGCTCAGGCCGACGACTCCGATATCCTGGCCCTGAAGAACAACTACGTGTCGATCACACCGCTGAAGCTGGGCATGGGCGATGACGCAGGAATTTCTCAGGTCGAAGCCCTGCTGAACGGGCTGATGGACTAGCGTCGCTCTCCCTCACGTCGGTGCCCGGAATGCTAGTCGTCAGCAGCGACCGGCTCCGGGGATAGAGCGCGGGAGACTCCGATCATGGAGTCGCGGGTGACCAGGGCGGCCAACTCTTCCTCGCTCATCCCCTCGGTTCCTGCCGGTTGCTGGGGCAGCACCAGGTATCGCAGGTCGGCGGTGCTGTCCAGCACGACGACGTCGGTGCCATCGCTGACCTCCGTGCCGAACTCCCGCAGCACTCCGCGGGGGTCAACGACGGCCCGCGAGCGGTAGGCGAAGCTCTTGTACCAGTCGGGCGGGCGGCCCAGCAGCGCGCGGGGGTAGCAGGAGCAGAGGGTGCAGACCACCAGGTGATGCACGTCGCTGGTGTTCTCCACCACGCCCAGCTTGGGCGTCGGGTCGGGCAGCTCGTATCCCATCTCGGCCAGTGCAGCCTCAGAGTCCGACAGCAGCCTGGCCTTGTACTCCGGGTCCGTCCAGGCGCGGGCCACGACGTGGGCCCCATCCGTTGGTGAGCGCGACTCCACGTTGTCCACGTTGCGCTGCACTTCCTCAATGGTCAGCACGCCCTTTTCCGCCAGCAACGCCTCCATGGCGCGAACGCGGCGGGCGTGGTACGACAGTTCCTCGGTATCCATGCCGGGGTGGGTGTGGTCGCCGTGGTCTATTTCGTTGCCGTGATTGGCGCTCATGTAGACGCCTCCTGTCAGGCTGCGCTGTCCAGCCATTGCTCGTAGATGTCCACCTGCAGACGGTCGGTGGACGGGCCGTTGTAGTTTTCCCAGAGGTCTGTCTGGGGGAACTCGACTCGGTACAGGGGCTTGTATGGCGTGCCGTCGCCGCCGTGGGCCAGCGATTCCGGATCGGGATAGATGCCGCAGAGGGCCACCACGCGCCCGGTCCTGCCCTGCACGTATACCGGCGTGCGATAGTGGGTGGCCGGATTTCCGGTCCGGACCTTCACCATGTCGCCGTTGCTGAAGGCGACCTGCGCTGTCGTGGCCATTGTCAACCTCCCGCGCTTTCCTGCCGGGTCATCGTAGCGTCCAGCTCCGTGGCTGTCAGCACACCCTTCTCGATGAGCAGGGCCTCCACTGCCTCGGTCCAGCGTTCGTAGTAGCTGAGCGACTCGTAGCGTTCCGGAGGCAGGCCCTCGATGGCCCGGCGCAGTTCGTCCACGCCCACCAGCCCCTTTACGCCCAGCACGCCGCGGATGGAGTCGATGCGCCGCTCCCAGTCCATCAGCACGTGCTCGCTCTGGTCGATGGGATCATCATTGGGCCGTCCGCCCATATCGTGAACCTTGACCATATCGCATCCTCCCACGAGTTGCCGCCTATGCTAAACGCGCCCGTCGGCGTTGGCAAGGCTGCGTACAGCGTCTAAAGGGGTTCCGTGCCCTCGGAAAGTATGTCTATGTAGCGTCGATAGGCGTATCTGCGGTCGCGTTCCCGGCCGGTAATCTCACGGACAATGCCTTGACTTTCCAGCACGCGCATTCCGGTGCTGGTTGCGGTGGAAGCGAGTCCGGCCCGGTTGCCTGCCTCCTGCAAGGAAATAATGGGTCTTTCTTGCAGTGCCTTGTGAACGCGAAGCGCTGAGCTTGCAGTGCGACCCTGTTTCTGAATCAAGGATGCGTCTTCGTCGAACATTTCCAGCAGTTGGCGGGCAGTGGATGCGGCTCTCTCCGCTGTCTGTGTTACGCCTTCCAAAAAGAACTGGAGCCACTCTTCCCAATCGCCATCGTGTCGGAGGCCGTTTAGCAGTTCATAGTAAGTTTGGCGATGCTGCTTGAAATATAGACTCAGGTAGAGCGTCGGTTCGCGCAGCACTTCATCATGCACCAGCAGCAGGGCAATCAACAGCCGCCCTACGCGGCCGTTGCCGTCTAGAAAGGGGTGAATACTCTCGAACTGCGCGTGGCTGAGTCCTGCTTTTACCAGCGGGGGAATGTTGGTGCCCTGAGCATGTAGGAATTGCTCCAATTCTCCCATGCAATCCTGCACAGAGGTGTGAGGAGGCGGGACATAGTAGGCCGTGCTGGGCCGAGAGCCGCCAATCCAGTTCTGGGAGCGACGAAATTCCCCTGGCAACTTGTCGCTTCCACGCCCTCGCGACAGTAGCTCGGCATGAATCTCGCGTAGCAGGCGGTTAGATAGGGGAAATCCTTCACGAAGCCGCCGCAACCCGTGGTCCATCGCTCTTACATAATTCGAAACCTCTACCACGTCATCAATGGGCACACCCGGGGCGTCTTCCATCTCAAACAGCATCAAATCCGACAACGATGACTGAGTGCCTTCTATTTGAGATGACAGCACCGCTTCCTTGCGGACATAGGAATAGAGGAACAGCGGAGCATCCGGCAATTGCAGCGCGAGTCCGTCTAGCCTTCCCAACGCCAGATGTGCTCTCGCCATTTCGGACTGCAGAGATGCAATGTCCAGAGGAGGAACTGGCGGCAGGGACGCCGGTATAAAAGCTCGAACAGCCTCGTCAGTTGTCCAGGTTACTTCGTACTGTCCGGTATGCTCACGCTTCAATGACCCCACCCGTAATTCACGAAACCAAATTAACAGCGCAGACTATTTACAGTTTACGTATAAGTGTAAATAGCAGCTGCCAAGACTGCAATAGAGCCGGGCGCTATTTTTGGTTCGAGAATAGCGACTGGAGCTGTTTACGTTTTAGGGAGTTTCGTGAATAAGCGATATTTGGTTCACCCCGCAGGCGCGAACAGGCGCGCTGCGTCCAGCGCTCGCATGAACTGGACGTTGGGGTAGGTCTTGATGTGCTCGATGAGGCGTTCGAGCATCAGCAGGCGACCGGGGCGGCCGATGTACTGCGGGTGCATGGTCAGCACGAAGGCGCGCCCGTAGCGGTACAGGCCCTCGAACTCGGCCGCCCAGGTCAGATATACCTCGTCGGGGCTCCGCATCGGGCCGAGGCGGTTGGCCACCGGCGCATAGACGAAGTTGGGAGCGTCGTCAAGCAGCCAGTGGATGGGGATCTCGACCAGCTGTTGCCCCGATGCCGGGGCCGTTTCCAGGTAGGGAGCGTCGTCGCCCATCAGGCTGCTGTCGTACAGGAAGCCGTGGCCGGTCAGCAGGTCCAGCGAGTGCTCGCTGAGCTCCCAGCTCGGGGAGCGGTAGCCGAGGGGACGCTCGCCGGTGATGCCGCCGAGGATGTCGATGCCCCGGCGCAGCACGTCGTCCTCCTGCTCGCGGGTCAGGGTGGACGGCGGCTCGTGCATGTACCCGTGGTGGGCCACCTCCTGGCCCCGGTCGGCGATTTCTTTCACCAGGTCGGGGTGGGTCTCGGCCACGTAGCCCGGCACGTAGAAGCTGGCGGGCACGTTGTGAGCATCCAGCATGTCAAGAATGCGGGGGGTGGCGACGGCCGGGCCGTATTCGGCCATGGACATCAGGCTGGGGTGGTTGATGAAGTTGGGGTCGCGGTTCAGCCAGGAGGACACGCCGTCAACGTCGAACCCCAGCATTGCCACGCATTGAATTTCGCCGGGCCAGATACCAGACATCGCATTGCCTCCGTCATTTCCGACTTGAGAGACCGGACCTTCAGTGTCGATTCAGGGCCCTGATCAGGCTACCGGAGCCTCGATGCGGTCGAAGCCGGTGTAGGGACGCAGGACTTCGGGGATGACTATGGACCCGTCAGGCTGCTGGTTATTCTCCATTATGGCTATTATCACGCGGGGCAGGGCGAGGCCGGACCCGTTCAGCGTGTGGGGCCACTGCGGCCGCCCGTTCGCCTCGCGGCGATACCGGACGTTGGCGCGACGGGCTTGGAAGTCGGTGCAGTTGGAGCAGGAACTGACCTCCAGCCACTCCTGGGAACCAGCGGCCCAGACTTCGATGTCGTATGTCTTGGCGGCGGCGAATCCCATGTCGCCCGTGCAGAGCTCAAGGACGCGCCAGGAAAACCCCAGGCGGCGGCAGATCTCCTCGGCGTGGCCAAGCAGACGGTCAAGCTCGTCGGCCGAGGTTTCCGGCTCGACGAACTGGTACATCTCGACCTTGTTGAACTGGTGGACCCGCTTGATGCCCCGGGTGTCGCGTCCTGCCGCGGCCTTCTCGCGGCGGAAGCACGGGGTCTGGGCCACGTAGTACAGCGGCAGGCGTCCCGGCGGGATGATCTCGTCGCGGTACAGGTTGGTGATGGGGACCTCGGCGGTGGGGATGAGCCAGAGGTCGTCCTCTGCGTCATGGTAAAGGTTGTCGGCGAACTTGGGCAGGTTGCCGGAGCCCTCCATGATGTCGCGCCGCACCACGGCGGGCAGAGCCAGCTCGGTGTAGCCGTGCTCGAGGGTGTGCAGGTCGAGCATCCACGAGATGAGGGCGCGCTCCAGCTTGGCGCCCGCGCCGCTGGTGGTGTAGAAGCGGCTGCCGGACAGCTTGGCGCCACGCTGGAAGTCAATGATGCCCAGCCGCTCGCCCAGCTCCCAGTGCGGCAGCCCCTCGAAACCGAGGTCCGTGGGTACCCCCTCCTCGCGGTAAACGCGGTTGTCGTCGGCGTCGCTGCCGACGGGCACGTCGTCCAGCGGCAGGTTGGGCAGTCCCAGCAGTATCTCGTGGATACGGGCCTCGGTAGTCTGGGCGCTGGCCTCCAGCTCGTCCAGCTGCCGGCCCAGAGTCCGCATTTCCTCGATGACCTCGGGCGCCGGGGGTTGCCCGGCGGAGCGGGCGTGTCCGATCTCGCGGTTGACCTGGTTGCGTCGGTTCCGCAGTTCGTCGGCCTGGGTGCGGTCGCGGCGCCAGGCAGCGTCCAGTTCCAGCAGCTCGTCGACCGGGTCCGGCTCGCCGCGGGACTTCATCGCCTTCCTGATGACATCGGGATCGCGGCGCACCTGCTCAATGGCAATCATTCATTCCAGCCTTTGGTTATTGGGTTACGCGGCGGATGACCGCCGCACTGGCAAGCCATTATATTATATGGCGAAATTATATGGCGAACTCAGGCCTCATCGGGCCGGGATACGAAATGCTCACTGAAGAACAACACGCTCAAACTGCACTGGATTTCCTGGAAAAGGCCGACCGGCACTTTGCTGACGGCGACCAGATACAAGCGTCGGAAAAGTTGTGGGGAGCGGCTGCTCACACGGTCATGGCGGTAGCTGAAGAAAAGTACCTCTCTGTCGACGACCGCCGGGAATTGAGCTCCGTTGCAGAGCGCCTGGCCTTGGAAAAGGGCGACCCGCTAATCGCTTCTGAGTTCAGCATCTCCGGAATGTACTACCACGACTCTCACCATGCGCACCTTCTATTAAGTCGCGAAGAGTGGCTTGAAGACCGTCCGAAAGTCGGCAACTTCGTGGCACGGGTATTGGCCCTACGAGCCGGTATCTGATAAATCGGGCGAGTCTGAGGGCTGACGAGCCCCTAAGTGCACCGAGCCTTGGAATGAAGGGTAGGTGGTGCCAGCCTCAATCTTCACCTGCCGCATCTGCGGGAATAGCACCACGTCGCGGATGGTGCGCTGGCCGGACAGCAGCATGACGAGGCGGTCTATGCCGATGCCGAGGCCGCCCGTGGGCGGCATGCCGTACTCCATTGCGTTCAGGAAGTCCTCGTCAAGCCGGTCAACCTCTTCCTCCCCGTACAGCTCGCGGATTCCCTCCTGCTCCATGAACCGGTCCCTCTGCACGTGGGGGTCGTTCAGCTCGGTGTATGAGTTGGCGATCTCCATTCCGTTGGCGTAGGCCTCGAAACGCTCGGCGAATCCGGGGGCGTCTGGCTTGGCCTTGGCCAGCGGCGACATCTCCACAGGGTAGTCCAGCAGGAAGGTCGGCTGGATGAGGTGCGGCTCGACCAGGTCCGAGAGCAGCTTGTCGATGACGCGCCCACGGCTCTCGCGGATGCCGGTGTCCACTCCCAATGCACGGGCACGGCGCTGCAGTTCCGCGATGCCCTCCTCGGTGTCCGGGAAGTCGTCGAGGTCGATGCCGGCGCGCAGCTGCAGTTCCTCCCTCAGGGACACGCGCCGCCAGGGGGGCGCGAAGTCGATGATGTCTTCGCCGGCGGCCACCTGCGCCGAGCCCGTGGCGTCGACTGCCAGCCCGGAGACCATCTGCTCCACCATCTCCATCACGTCGTTGTAGTCGGCGTATGCCTCGTAGCTCTCCAGCAGCGTGAACTCGGGGTTGTGGTCCTGGTCGATGCCCTCGTTGCGGAAGACGCGGCCGATCTCGTAGACCTTGTCGAAGCCGCCGATGATGAGCCGCTTCAGGTACAGCTCGGTGGCGATGCGGAGGTACAGCGTCTCGTCGAGCGCGTTGTGGTGAGTGACGAAGGGGCGGGCGTGAGCTCCGGCGGCCACGGGCACCAGCACCGGCGTGTCCACCTCCAGGAAGCCGCGGTCGTCCAGGAAGCGGCGGATGCCGGAGATAACGCGGCTGCGCAGCCGGAAGACGTCCAAGTTCTCGCGGTTGGCGATCAGGTCGAGGTAGCGCTGCCGGTAGCGCGTCTCGGTGTCGCGCAGACCGTGGTACTTCTCGGGCAGCGGGCGCATCCCCTTGGCGATGATGGTGGCGCGTAAGGCGTCGATGGTGACTTCGCCCGTGCGGGTGCGCATGAGGTTGCCTTCGACGCCGAGATGGTCGCCGATGTCGAGGTCTCGCAGCAGCTCGAAGTCCTCGCCGAGGTTATTCCTGCGGAGCATGACCTGGACCGAGCCGGAGGTGTCCTGCAGGTCTAGGAAGACGGAGCGGCCCATGTTCCGGAGGGTGACAATACGCCCGGCCAGGGACTGGCCCTCTGCGTCGGCTTCAGGGCGGGAGCCGGTCTCAACGGCCTCGAACAGGGCAACGGCGGCCGCGTTGTCGCAGGTGCGGCGGTAGCGGGTGGGAAAGGGGTCGATGCCGCGTTCTCGGATGCGGGCAAGCTTGGCTTCGCGGCTGGCCACGTGCACGGAGGCCGCGGCCGCGGCCTCCGGTTGGGCAGCGTCTTCCTGCTGTATCTCAGATTGGTCGGGCATTGACGTCAGTGCTCATTTGATGGCGATGATTTCGAGCTGGATGGTGCCGGAAGGGGCGGATACCTCGGCGACCTCGCCCACCTTCTTCCCCAGCAGGCTCTTCCCCATGGGGGAGACGTTGGAGATCCTGCCCTGGGCGGGATCGGCCTCGGCGCTGCCGGTGATGGTGTAGGTCAACCGCTTGCCCTGCCGGTTCTTGACGGTTACCGTGGCGCCCACTTCCACCGAGTCGCGCTGGCCCACTTCTTCATCGATGATGACGGCGTTGTTGATCATGCCTTCCAACGCCCGGATGCGGCCCTCGTTGAAAGAACGCTCGTTGTTGGCCTCTTCGTACTCGGCGTTGCTGACGGTGCCGCCGCGTTCCCGGGACTGCTGGAACCGCTCGGCAATCTCGCGCCGTCGCACCGTGGTCAGATGCGCCAACTCGTCCTGCAACTTCTTCAGACCTTCGCTGGTCAGATAAGTAGCCTGAAGCATCGCCCAACCCTCCGGAGGGGACACACAGTTTAGGAGAGCCGACGATGCGCTCGACCCTCCTGTTCGTCGTTGATTCTAGCAACGGGCAGCGTGGTTGTAAAGACTGCCGGTTGCAGAAGCGGAGCGGGGCGTTAGACGTTAACCGGGTAGATGACCTGGATGACCTTGTTGTCGCGTAGGGTCTCGAAAAAGGGATTGGGGTTGTCGGGGGTCTGCAGCCAGCGGCGGGTGAAGTAGGCGACGATGTTGGCGAGCTGCATGCCGGGAGAGTTGTCCGCGTCGACGAAGCAGAAATTCTCGTGGAGCCCGGTGGCGTCCACGCCCTCCTCGGAGCGGAGGTACTCGGACAGAAAGCGGGGCTCGATGTTGGCGCCCTCCTGGGCCACCACCATGGCGAACTGTGTCACGGGGAACTGGCCGGACATTATCTGGTCGTGGTCCATGTTGGCCATGTTCATCTCGTCAAGGAACATGCTCAAGGCCAGCAGGAACCGGCTCATCACGGGCTCGATGGGGTTGTTCCAGAGCAGGGCGGCGGGCGAGGATGCCGACGCGCGGGCCTCCGCGAGGGACTGCTTGCTCAGGAATGCGCTGATGACCGGAGACTCGCGGCGGATGAGGATGTTCAGGCAGTCCTGGATCATCTCGGAGCGGCGCTCGGCTGACCAGCCGGAGTAGTGGCGCAGACCCTGGAACAGGTCAACGGGACGAATCCTGGAGGGGGCCCCGTCCTCCCCGAGGGGGGCGTTAAACTGGCGGCGACAGAGGGCGTCGAATTCCCCGTTGACCGACATCATCTGGGTCTCGTGGAGCAGCAGTCCCGCAACCACCTCGTGGGGCTGGGAAGGGTCGTTTGCGCTGGTCCCGGTGCGGCCCGACTGTCCCATGTATACCAGGTGCATAGCATCGTCTCCCTATCTGATGCCCTTGGGTTCCTGTCGCCCGCCGTCGAGTGGTATGGCGCTTGCAGGAACCGGTTGGGGAAGGCAACCGTCCATCTTCCGGGCGGGGAAGAAAGGGGCTGGCAGAAACCCCGGCTAATCCCCGGCTTCCGCTTCGGCCTCGCCCCCCTGCGCTTCCGCTCCCTCTTCTCCCACAGTGCCCCGCGGGGTATCGATGCGGGCCACCATTTCTTCCGGGTCGGTGACAAGGGTTGCGCCGGATGGCAACTGGATGTCGCCGGCGCGGATGACGCTGTCCTCGGAGGTCATCACCGACACATCTACATCGACCTGAGCGGGCATCTCCATGGGAAGCGCCGATACCTCGATGGCGAAGAGGGCCTGGCTCACGGTGGCGCTCATGCGCACTGCGCCCGGGGCCTCGCCGTTCAGTATCACGCTCACTTGGGCGGATACGGGGCGGGACACGTCGGCGGCCAGCAGGTCGACATGCAGCACGGTGTCGCGCCTGGGGTCCCACTGGATTTCGCGAGCGAAGGCTATTTGGTTACCGGGCTCGCCCTCGATGGTAACGCTGATGGGCGAGCTGGCGCCGGCGGCGGCCAGAATGGAAATGAGCTGGCGGGAGGCGCACTGCAGAGAGCGGGACTCTATGCCTGGCCCGTAGAGATGTACCGGGATGATGCCGGCCCGCCTGAGCCGGCCGACCTTCCTGCCCAGCAATTCCCTGGGCTGCAGCTCCAATTGCACCGCGCTGGTTGTCATACTGAATCTTCCCCCGAAGGTTTTAAAGCAACACCGAATGTTACCATCCCAGGCGCACAAAAGGAAATGGCGTGTGACGCTGGTGCAGGGGCAATCCGGAAGCGAAAAGGCTTGACCGCAGTGGCTGGCGATGCCCTGTCTCAGGCTTCGCCGGTTCCCCCCGGCAGCCCCCTCGGCACCCCTGCAAAACGCGCTCATCGGATCTGCAATCGTGCTGAGGCTCTTCCGAATTCGCCGTCGTTCCGCTGTCCGTTCCGGCCCGGGAGATGATGGGGCGCCGGACTCTCGCGGCTCAGCCCTGGGCCGATTCCCCAATTGGCGCTTCTTCTGTCGACCGCACCAATTGGCCGCCATGCCAACTGGCTGCGCCGCCGGCTATTTCGAGAGGGATGCGGGCCCGCCGGTCCAGATGTAGTCGTTGCTTTTCAGTTCCGAATGGTGGTCTCTCGTAGCCGGGAGTGTTCCAGTCGACGGCAGGTCATTAGTTAAAGGGCAGGCCTTCCGTTACCAGAGGGATGCGTGGAGGAGGCCTCGCTTGGCGGCCCATGGCAGGAGGCTGCCCACGATGTCGCGGGGTTCCGGGCGCTTCTAGTCGTCGATGCAGCGTTCCAGGTACTTACGCATGGCCATCCAGAGTGTCCAGCCGGAAGCGGGCTTTGCGGATGCGGGGGATGAAGGCGGATATCTTCCCGTCCAGGACGTGGCGTGGAGCGGGCTTCTCTCATGAGACGGCTTCGTCCCCGTCGTCGCAGAACTCTTCAGACAATCGCCGGAGGCGTATGACGGCGAGCTCGGGGGCGAACCTGCGCTTGAGGGTTTATACCCTGCGGCGGATATGGCTGGGTTTGTACATGGTTTCACTCTCCTGTTTGGTCGGCGGGGAGGAAAATCGGAATTTCCGAGCAATTCCGAGCGTTTCCGTTCACGTCAGCTTTGGGGTGCGGGCCAGGTGGCGGTTTGAGAGGGGGATTTCACCTTCGACTTGGCCCTTTCACACCTGAGCCTCTCACGGGGGGAGAAGAATTTCGGTTCGTCTCCTGTGACATCAGGTGGTGGAGGCCAACGGCGATGGCCTCCCACTCGACGGTGGGGCGGTTGTCGCCCACCAGGCGCAGCCGCCGCATGACGGCGTAGCAGAAGTCCTCCTTCGAGGCACTGTGCCGCCCAGTGACGGTGGCGCGCACGGTGCGAATGGTGTTTTCCCGCATCGGGAGGCCCATTTCGACGGCCCAGCGGCGGATGGACTGGTCCAGCAGCTTCGTGTCGACGGCCCCGCTCCTTTCCGCGGTACGACAGCGCGCCACTTCGGATACTTTCCAGCGGACAGCAATGGAGGTGAGGGCATCAACCTGGTGCGCGATGCGCACGGTGCGGGCGATGCCGCGGCGACCCCGCAGTCCGACCACCCCGCTGTCGACAACGGTGCAACCGTCGAATACGGCCCAGCCCGACTGCCCAAGGCCAGCGGCCAGGCAGAGGAGCGGCCCGGGCTGCTCCCTATTGCCCCGTTGCTCCCCAACGCCGTGTTGGTCCATTTCGCCGGGTTGCTCCCTTTCGAAGGGCTCTTTACCTCCCACGGCTAGTCAGCCGCCGAGGCGAAGTGGGCGTCGTCGCCCCACGGCCACGCCGGACGCGGCCTGACGATCTGGAGCAGAGGCTCGCCGGGTGCTGGCGTCTTCGATTCGGGATACAGGCCTGTGTAGTAGTAAACTCCGCACTGCAGGCATTTCCAATCGCCCTCGTCATGGGCCAGGTCGCCGCGGCACTTGAGGCAAGCGCCCAGTCGGTAGAGGTTCATCTCGTGTCTCGTGGGGGTCAGTCCCGCGTGTTTGTTTTGAAACCTTTTATATATTTACAATAACAGTACATGTGTTCTAAATTAAGATGACATTTTGCATTCATGGACCGCAGGACCCGGGGGCTGGCGGTCGAGTAATGGAATCGGGAGCGCGGGGGAAGCGAATCTGCCGCTCCTTGACCTTACGCGGGGGCGATTCCTATAATCCGATGCAATATTCCCAACAAGCGCAGGAAAGTTAGTCCATTGGTCCAGCCCACACAGCAGAACCCAACACAACAGAACATTGAAGACCTCGCCGCCGCGGCCCTCGCCGAGCTATCGGCATTGGACAGCCTGGATGCCCTGGAGCAGTGGCGCATCTCGTACCTGGGACGCCGCGGCAGCCTGACCACCGTGCTGCGGGGGCTGTCGGGACTGGACATCGAGGAACGCCGCCGCATCGGGGCCTTGGCCAACCAGGCCAAGGAGTCGCTGGAGAGCGGGCTGGAGTCGCGGTCGCAGCAGATCAACGAGGCCGCGCTGCTCAGGGCCGCCAGCGAAGACCGCCTCGACGTCACCCTGCCCGGCCGGCCGCCGGCGGAGGGCCGCCTGCACCCCACCACGCAGATCGTCCGCGAAATCTGCGCGGCCTTCGCGGGCATGGGCTTCAGCGTGGTCGAAGGCCCCGAGGTGGAGTGGGACCATTACAACTTCGAGATGCTGAACATCCCCAAGGGGCACCCGGCGCGGGATATGTGGAACACCCTGTGGGTGGACTACACCAACGAGGCCGGCGAGCAGCCGATGCTGCTGCGGACCCACACCTCGCCGATGCAGGCGCGGGTGATGGAGAACCAGCAACCGCCGGTGCGGGTCATCGTGCCGGGCAAGTGCTACCGGTACGAGGCGACCGACGCCACCCACGAGTGGCACTTCTACCAGGTCGAGGGCCTGGCGGTGGACGAGGGCATCACCTTCGCCAACCTGAAGGGCACGCTGTACGAGTTCGCGCGGCGGCTGTTCGGCGAGGAGCGGCGGGTGCGCTTCCGCTGCGACTACTTCCCCTTCGTCGAGCCGGGCGTAGACATGTCCATCGACTGCTTCGCCTGCGACGGACAGGGCGAGGGGTGCCGCATCTGCCGGGACAGCGGTTGGATCGAGATAATGGGCGCCGGGATGGTGCACCCGAAGGTGCTGGCCGGCGTGGGCTACGACCCCGACAGGTACACCGGCTTCGCCTTCGGCATGGGGCCGGAGCGCATCGCGATGCTGAAGTACGGCATCGACGACATACGTCACTTCTACGCCAACGACCTGCGGTTCCTCCGGCAGTTCTAGAGCAATTCCCTCACCCCGACCCTCTCCCTCAGGGAGAGGGGGCAGTCAGGATGCGATGAAAGTCCCCCTCAGCTGGCTACGGCAATACGTCGACGTCGATATCCGCGCGGATGAACTGGCCCACCGGCTGACCATGGCCGGCGTCGAGGTGGGCGAGGTTGAGGAGACCGGCGGGTGGAGCGAGGTGTTCGTCGGCAGCGTCACCGGAGTCCGCCAGCACCCCAACGCCGACCGCCTGCGGCTCTGCACCGTGACCACCGGACCCGGTCCCGATGGAAACGCGGATGAGATGGAGGTGGTGTGCGGCGCGCCCAACGTGGCCGAGGGTCAGAAGATATGCTTCGCCCGGGTCGGCGCGTTCCTGTATAACGCCCACAGCGGCAAGCAGGAGACGCTTGCGGCGGCGAAAATCCGCGGCGTCGAGTCGCAGGGAATGATCTGCTCCGAGCTGGAGCTGGGCCTCGGCGACGACCACTCCGGCATAATTGTGCTGCCGGAGGACGCCCCGCTGGGCGAGCCGCTGTCGGACTACATGGGCGACACGGTGCTGGACCTGGAGCTGACGCCGAACCGCCTCGACTGCCTGTCGATGCTGGGCGTGGCCCACGAGGTGGCGGCGCTGACCGGCGGGACCGTGACCGAGCCGGAGATCAGCTACGACGAGTCGGGAGTGCCCGTAGCCGAGCGGGTCAGCATTTCCATCGCGGACGCGGACCTGTGCCATCGCTACACCGCGACGGTCATCGACGGCGTCCGCATCGGGCCGTCGCCGCAGTGGCTGCAGGACCGGCTGACGCGGGCGGGGCTGCGGCCCATCAGCAACGTGGTGGACGTCACCAACTTCGTGATGCTGGAGTACAACCAGCCCCTCCACGCCTTCGACCTCGGCACGGTGAAGGACGCCACGGTCATCGTGCGGCGCGCCCGCCCCGGCGAGAAGCTGACGACGCTGGACGGGGTGGAACGAGACCTGACTACCGAGAACCTGGTCATCGCCGACTCGCAGGACGCCATCGGCCTCGGCGGCGTGATCGGCGGGGCCAACAGCGAGATCGGCCCGCAGACCGCCACGGTGCTGCTGGAGTCGGCCAACTTCAACGCCGCCAACAACCGGGAGACCGCAACGTCGATGGGCCTGCGCACCGAGGCCACGCTGCGCTTCGAGAAGGGACTGCGGCCGGAGCTTGCGCCGCTGGGGCTGCGGCGGGCCACGGCGCTGATACAGGAGGTGGCGGGCGGCACGGTGGCCCCCGGCATCGTCGACGTGTACCCCGAGCCGGCGCCCCCGCTTACGGTGACGCTGACGATGCGGCGGCTGAGGCAGTCGCTGGGCATGGACATCGACCCGGCGGAGGCGCAGAAGGCGATGGAGTCGCTGGGCTTCACCTGCACGCCCGGGGTCGAATCGCTGGTGGTCGCCGTGCCGTGGTGGCGCAACGACGTGAACATCGAGGACGACCTGGTCGAGGAGGTGGTGCGCGTCATCGGCTACGATGCCGTCCCGACCGTGATGCTGTCCACGCCCATCCCGTTCCACAGCCCGTCGCGCTCCATCGCTCTACGGGATGAAGTGCGGGACCTCCTGGCGGCCGGGGGCATGCAGGAAGTCATCAACTACTCCCTGGCCTCGATGGAGCTCATCGAGCGGGTGGTCCCGGTGGACGAGGCAGCGCCGCCGATGCGGCTGGCTAACCCGATGAGCGCCATCCACGAGTACATGCGGCCCACGCTGCAGGCGGGGCTGCTGTCCAACCTGGCCGCCAACCAAGCCGATGGGCCCGGCCCCTTCCGGCTCTTCGAGGCCGGACGGGTGTTCCTGCCCCGCAGCGGGGACCTGCCGGAGGAGGTGGAGACCGTGGCCGGGGTGCTGGCCGGGCAGCGCGGCGATTCGTCGTGGCTGGCGGGTGGCGACGGGGGCGGCATGGACTTCTACGACGCCAAGGGCATGGTGGAGTTGCTGCTCGACCGGCTGGGCATCAGCGCCGACTGGGAGCCGGGCGAGCACCAGGTCTACCAACCGGGCCGCTGCGCCGTGGTCAAGGCGGGCGCGTCCGAGCTGGGCTTCGCCGGGGAGATTCACCCGGTCATACGCGAACGGATGGGGCTCGACTTCGCCCAGGTTGCCGGGTTCGAGCTGCGGCTGTCGGCCCTGCTGGCGGCGCTTCCGGAGTCGGAACGCAACTTCGTCGCCCTGCCTCGGTTCCCGGCAGCCACGCGGGACCTGGCGCTGATCGTTCCGGCCGACGTTCCGGCGGGTCGGGTGACGGGGCTCATCCTGCGACATCGGATGGTGCAGCAGGCCGAGCTGTTCGACATCTACGCGGGCGAGAACCTTTCGCCGGGGACCAAGTCGCTGGCGTTTCACGTCCATTTCCAGGCCGCCGACCGCACGCTGACCAACGAGGAGGTGAGCCGGTCGCTGGACGGTCTGCTGCGCACGCTGGAGCGGGAGGCCGGGGCCACTTTGAGAAGCTGACGGTTTCCGTTCATAATGGACGTATGCCCAAAATGGATGGATGCCCGAAGGCCCAACGAGGATTCGATGACAACCCCGGACTTCGACGAAGTTGCCGACTACCAGTCGCAGGCCCGCGAGTTCCTGACAAGGAGCCGCGAATACCTTGCGACCGGTGACCTGCACCAGGCTTCGGAAAAGGGCTGGGGGGCGGCGGCGCACATGGCCAAGGCCGTTGCCGTGGCCCAGGGATGGGAATACCGGAAGCACCGGGATTTCGTACTTGTGATGAATCAAGCCAGACGGCTGGCCGCAAACGCCCGCCTGCTCGACTTGCGCAGCCGGGCCGAAAGCCTGCACGACAACTTCTATGAGCGGAAGAGACGACTGGACGCCGACATCATCGGCGAGGACATAGAAAGCGTGGCTGAACTGATGGAACTGTTGGAGCCGCTGGCCGCGCAGGACACCGGCGGGTAACATTACGACCATCATCTCCCCAAACGGATTGCTCCCTACTCCTCTCGCCCAACTCCCGAAATTGGAGGCGCATCATGGCGACGCATAATCGTCATCAACACGGCCACCACGAGGAAGCGCCCCACCATCACGGCCACAGCCACGCCGGGGAGGACATGCTGAGCGTGGAGGAGGCCTATGAGCGGGTGATGGCCAGCTTCGCCCCCCTGGAACCCGTGGAAGTCCCGCTGCTGGAGGCCCTGGGACAGACCCTGGCCGAGGACATCTCCTCGCCGCTGGCCCTGCCGCCATTGGCCAACTCGGGCATGGACGGCTACGCCCTGCAGGGGGCAGACATCGCGGGCGCGTCGCAGGACTCGCCGCGCCGCCTGCCGGTGGTGGGCATCGTGGCCGCCGGGCAGATGCCGGAGCGTTCCGTCGAGGCGGGCGTCGCCATGCGCATAATGACCGGCGCGCCGGTTCCGGACGGCGCGGACACCGTTGTGCCCTTCGAAGAGACCGACGAGGTGCAGCGCAAGCGCGAAGGCCGACCGCTGGACGAGGTCGCCATCTTCTCCGAGATGCCCGTGGGCGCCAACGTGCGGCCCGCCGGCGAGGACGTCCAGCTCGGCGAGCTGGTGCTGGAAGCGGGGACGGTGATTCGCGCCGCCGAGGTGGGCGTGCTGGCGTCGCTGGGACTGGACCGCGTCCGGGTGGTGCGCCGTCCCGTGGTGTCGGTGCTGGCAACCGGCGACGAGCTGGAGACCGCCGGTTCGGGCCTGTCGGGCGGCAGGATTTACGACAGCAACAGCTTCAGCGTGGCGGCGTCGGTGGTGGCCTCGGGCGGCGTGCCGCGGCTCCTGGGCATCGCCCGCGACAACCTGGAAGACCTGCACGCCAAGCTGGCGGCAACCGCCGGTTCCGACCTCGTCATCACATCGGCGGGGGTCTCCAAGGGCGACTACGACATCGTGAAGGACGTGCTGGAGCAGCGGGGCTCGATGAACTTCTGGTCGGTGCGGATGCGCCCGGCCAAGCCGCTGGCCTTCGGGCACCTTAGCGGCGACGGCGGCTCCGGTACTTCCAAAGACGTGCCGTTGCTGGGCCTGCCGGGTAACCCGGTGAGCGCCATGGTGGCCTTCGAGATGTTCGCCCGCCCGGCCATCCACGCCATGCTGGGCCGGCCGGTCCGGCCTCGCCCCGCCGTGGACGGCGTGCTGACCGGGCCGATTCGCAACTACGACGGACGCCGCGTGTATGCCCGCGTCGAGGTCGAGAAACGCGACGGCGTGTACTACGCCACGCCCACCGGGCCGCAGGGCTCGAACATACTGACGTCGATGTCGCGGGCCAACGGGCTCGCAATCTGTCCCGAGGACCTGCCCGCCAAACAGGCTGGCGAGCAGGTGCGTATTATCATGCTGGACTGGAACGAAGAGGTGGAGCTATGACCATTGCCGGACCCGAAACATCCGGAGCGCCTGAGAAACCCTTTGCAAGCAACAGGCGCTACCATATCAGCCTTCCGCGTCTGGAGCAGTTGAACCGCTCGGCGCTGCACCTCTTATACACCCGGTTGAACGAGGCATGCCCATCTTACGGACAGCCCTCCAACGGGCTTGAACCCGCCACACTGATACGGGAAATCCGGGAATTTTACGCAGACGTCGGCGATTTCATACGCCCGGACATGCCCATCCAGGAAATACTGTTCCGCATGCTGCTGGCCCGGGGCAACGAGCCGCTGACCCTCGTCCAACTGCACCATGAGCTGACCGATACGTGGAGCAGTGCCCTGCGCCCCATCTCGATAGACGAGGAGCGCCTGCAACGGGTACTGGAGGCGGACACCTACTACGGGTTCGCGGAGGTGTGACGGACCCGCCGCCCAGGCAGTCGTAGTTTCAGGGCAAGTAGCAGCCCGGGACCACACCCTCGGTCCCACAACCGTTCCCCACTCCGGTCGCCGCTGAGAGCGGGCGTCAACCTGTGCCGAAGAACGGTGTCCCGCGTCGCCGCCGTTCTCCGGGCAAAGGGAGATCGTTCCGGGTATGACCGTTGCACTGTTCAACCATCGTGCACTTGCTGCGCTTCTATTTCTGGCGGCCGCAGCCCTGGCCGCCGGTGTCATCTTGTGGGCGCTGTTGGATGAGGAGAGGCCGCTCACTGCAGATGAGATGGTCGAGCATATCTGCACCGGCGGCGTGACTTACCCGGATTTCTATGACATCTCCACCGCCATAACCGCCACGCAGAGAGTCTCAGTTCCGCACCAGACTAGGGAATACCGCAAGGCTCCCGGCGCGGCGCACTTCCTGGACTCGGACGCGGAAGGCACGGAACGGACCGAGTTAATTTTTCTGCTCCTTCCAGCCTCGGCAGCCGCCGGCGCGGACCCGGCGAGCGATGACAGCTGGGAATCTACCGAAGAGCACATCTTCCTGCGTCGAACCGACAGCTCTGGGCAGTGGGAAGAATGGGTTGCTGGGCCCAAAGAACCGAGGGGAACGCGGTCGCTCCCTGAAGCGGAGCAGGATATTTACAGGTTCTGCCG
Organism: Dehalococcoidia bacterium; assembly: GCA_965261355.1. Taxonomy (GTDB): domain Bacteria; phylum Chloroflexota; class Dehalococcoidia; order Lucifugimonadales; family UBA3495; genus VXOI01. The sequence continues at coordinate 854,661 of CBDHDK010000002.1, forward strand.
GTCCCTCCCGGAGGTGCTGGGAGAGATGGTGGAATTCCAATATGTCGGAGAGGAAGTCGTCGACAGCGTCAATACGATGCACTTCTACCAGTCCCACAGACAACCGGGGTATGTAGGCTATCGCGCCAGGGAGTTCTGGGTCGATTCTGAAGGACTGTTCCGACAGGTCAAAGAGACCTTCTACGGCGAATTCAATCGAGATGGCGAGTTGGAAAGCTACTACGAAGCGCTGAATACATACTCGGGATGGGGAGAGACCAACGTGATTACCGCACCGGAAAGTGCCGCTCCCTGGCCCATCTCGCCTACGCCAAGGTAGCCGCGGCCGCGGCCTTCCCGCCGGCATCCGCGTCCCGGTTGCTCATGGCGCAAGTCACGACATTGCAGCACTGAGGCTTCGAGTCAGGCACTTTAAGAGCGAATCGCGAAGGCCGCCAGTAGCGTACACGCAAAACACGCCAAGAGCGAGACACTCCTGGCGTTTTTGTATGCATAAGGGGCCAAGTAGTGTCCTCTAAGCCCGGTGGTCAACTACTAGGTCGTTTGACGACGTGAACCGTATTTGGGTCGGCGGTACCCCGTCTTGGCTGCGTCGTTTCTGGCCGTATGGACGGTGTCATTGGAGTTTGATTCCGTATCTACTTCACTTACAAGGTCTTGAAACGCCCTGACCATGCGTCGCACTTCACGCTCATTCTTGTCGATGAGTTCTTTCAATTGCGATTCGCCGTCTGCTGCTTCTTCACGAGTGTCGACAACATCAAACCAGACAAGACGTGGATTCTTGCCCACTGTGCTCTTGGTCTTCCCGTCGCGGTGCTCGCCCATCCGTTCCCTGAGTTCACGTGTATGCCCCGCGTAGAACTTACCGCCGTCCAGTTTCAGGATGTAGACGAAAAATACATCGCCTTCTTGGTCCGCAGCTTCCCACTTGGGATTGGATTCCGGCTCGTACTTCCCTTGGCGAGCGCTGCCTTGATTTCTAGCGGAGGCGTTGCAGTTGCGACAAAGCGGATAATTTGAATCCTTATACTGTTCGCATTTGGGACACTCGTCGATTTCGCGTTTATCTTTGGCCTCGTTGTGAGACCGACACAATTTGTACCATGCCGCAATACGTTGCTCGCAGTCCTGATAAGCGCAGACACCGCTGGATTGCCTAGTTGTCATGTTTACTTCTCTTCAAGCGAGATGGATGGATGCGAACATAGGCCAAATCCTGTAGGCAAACTTAACCCGCCAGGTAGCCGCGGCCCCGGCCTTCCCGCCGGCAACCGGGACGCGGATGCTCATGGCGCAAGTCACGACATTGCAGCACTGGGGCTTCGAGTCGGGCACTTGAAGAGCGTAGCGCGAAGGCCGCCAGTAGCGTACACGCAAAATCACGCAAGGAGCGAGCCACTCCTAGCGTTCTTGTGTTGCGAAGGTTGGAAGTGCGGTTGAGCTAGACCGCGGCGGCGGCCAGTTGCTCGCGGGCGGTCTCTATCAGCTTGGAGAAGGCCTCCGGGTCGCGCACGGCGATGTCGGCCAAGATCTTGCGGTCGAGCTCGATGTCGGCCAGCTTCAGGCCGTGAATGAACTGGTTGTAGGGCATTCCCTCGGCGCGGCAGGCCGCTCCAATCCGCACGATCCACAGGCTGCGGAACTCCTGCTTGCGCTCCCGCCGGTGCCTGTAGGCGTGGGACCAAGCGTGCATGAGCGCTTCCTTGGCCCACTTGTAGTTGCGATGGGATGAGCCGTGGAAACCCCTGGCTTCCTTGAGTATCTTCTTATGCCGGCGGTGCTTGGTGACGCCGCGCTTTATTCTTGCCACAGGTAAAACTCCAGGATGGTGCTATCGATGTTGGGGGCGCCGCAAGCCTAGCCGTAGGGTATGAGCTTCCTCATCCGGGGAGCGTCGACCGCAGCCAGATCCATCTTGTCGGAATACTTGCGGGTGACCTTGTTGGGCTTCTTCCTGCGGAGGTGGCTGCTCATCCGCTTGCGGCGGAGCAGCTTGCCCGTTCCGGTGACGTGAATGCGGGCCTTGGCGCCCTTGTGAGTCTTAAGTTTTGGCATCGGCCATTTCTTCTTTCTGATCGGAATTGGTGTCTTCGGTCTTGCCGGCGGCACGCTGCAGGTTGCGCTCTTCGGTCTTCTGCAACGAAGGTATCAGCACCATCGAGAGAGCCCGACCCTCCATTGCGGGCGGCCTCTCCAGGCGAACATCGTCCTTCAGCTCGTCGGCCACTCTTCGCAGAACGGACAGTCCCAGTTGCTGGTGGGCGGCTTCGCGCCCGCGGAACCTGACCGTCAGCTTGACCTTCGAGCCGTCGCCGATGAACTCCCGCACCTTGCGCACCTTGGCGTCCAGGTCGTGAGTCCCAATGTTGGGACGGAAGCGCACCTCTTTCTGATCGGTGTTCTTCTGCCCTCTCTTGGACTCCTTGTCCTTCTTGGAGGATAGGTATAGTAGCTTACCGTAATCCAGCAGGCGACACACCGGGGGTTCCGAATTGGGCGCAACTTCGACCAAGTCTACCTCGGCGTCGCGCGCCATCTGGAGTGCCCGGCGGGTTTCCATCACCCCCAGCTGCGAACCGTCGCCTCCGATGACCCGGACTTGGGGGCAGGTAATCCGTTCGTTGACCCGATACTGCCTCGCTATGCTGTCTTACCTCCAAAGGAATTATGCCCCGTCTCAACCGATGGGCATATCGCAATCTATCACACTGCCAGAAACACGTCAACGCGATCGGGAAGCTGTCACAGGGAATCCTGGCCCGTTTGACCGGCCTGGACAGATGCGAAAACGGCCGTCGTCGACCCCCAGACGTCTACTCGTCGTCGGGGTCGTCGTCCGGGTCCGGCAGCGGGCCGGGGGAGCCGCCGAAGTCCAGTCCCTCCAGGAACGCCTCGATCTGCGGGGACAGGGGCGCAACCGGCTCCGCGCCGCTGGCAACCTCGCTGTTCTCGCGGTCGTAGCGCTCTTCCAGGCGGCCCAGCAGCTTCGACACCTCCGAGGTGTCCGACACTATGTTCTGCAGCGACGAGTACTGCTGCGAGCCACGCTCCTGGTCCTCCAGGCGGCCGGGCAGGCCGTAGATCTGGCAAAGGATGCCGGTCAGGCGGGCCGCGCCGTTGAAGTCCTCTTCGACCTGGAAGTACTGGGGTAGGTGCACCACGAAGATGCGCGTATCCATGCCGTGCGCGTCCGCGTGCTCGAATATGCGGTGCGTGATGGTCGTGGGGCCCTCGTAGTCGCTGGGACGCACCCGCACCGACCGGTACTCCGCCTCGTTGCTGGGGTCCAGGGTGCCGCCGCTCACCAGCAGCGGACGGGTGTGCGGCACCATGTCGTACATCGCGCCCAGCAGGGAGTAGCGCTTCACGCCCATCAGGTCCATCATCTCGGTGACGGATTCGTTCAGGTCCTCACCGTAGGCGTGGGGCTCCAGCAGGTGCAGGGTGACGATATCGGGCCCGCTCTCGCGCATCGCCACCTTGATGGTGGTGGATGGGATGGTGTATTCCCGCTTGCCCCGCCGGATTCGCGTCCGCGGGCGATAGCGGGTGAAGTCGTAGAAGCGCCCCGGCGTCACCAGACGGCCGATTTCTTTGGCCTCCAGGTGCCGCTCGATGCGGCGAAGGGTGATGGTGCCCACCCGTCCCACGTCGATCCACGGCCGCAGCACCGCCAGAACGTGGGGGTCATTGAGCTCGGGCAGAGGCTCTTCGAACTCGAAATTTCCGATTCGCATTTACGTAGTTTGACACCCGTCGGCAGGCTTGGCAAGTCTCCGGGCCGTGCGCGTCCGGGCGTTCCGGGGGCTCCGCCGCAGGGGTGGAACCGCGTCGTCGACGGGCGCGTTAGTGACATTTTCCGCTTGCAACCTTTTGTCACACATTCCTACGCTTGATTACGTGAACCTTTGCAAAGCATTCCGGTACGGCGCGGTCCGGGCCGGAAGAGCAAGAGCGGAAGTGCGAGAGTTGAGAGAAACGAAATGCCGACGATGCCTGTCTTCAAACCTGCTCATCCTGGAAAGGAAACGCCCGGAGGACAACCCCGTCCTGCGCTGCCGAGAGTGCGGCTACCTGTTCAGCCAGCCCGCCACGTTCGCAACGCAGCGGCCCGGCCCGGACACGGGTCCTGGCTCCGGTGGAAGTCGCTAGGCGGGACCGCGGATGCGAGGCGCTTCGCCTTGCCCGCGCCGCCGTTCGTGCTGGACGCCGCGACGCCCACTCCGGTGGACTTCGCCCGCGATGTGCTGGGCGTCGAGCCGTGGGAGAAGCAGGTGGAGGTGCTGACCGCCCTCGCCCAGCACCGGCGGGTGGCGGTGAAGTCGGGCAACGGCCTCGGCAAGGGCTTCTGCGCCGCCGTGGCCCTGCTGTGGTTCATCCACTCCCACCCCGACGCCGCCATCGCCCTCAGCACCGCGCCGACCTTCCGGCAGGTGCGCCACATCCTCTGGCGGCAGGTGCGCCGGCTCTACCGGCCCGCAGCCCGGGTGCTGGGCGGCACGATGCTGGACACCCGCTGGGAGCTGTCCGACGACCGCTACGCCATGGGGCTGTCGGCCGACGGGGCCGACCAGTTCCAGGGATTCCACAGCCCCAACTTGTTCATCGTGGTCGACGAGGCCGAGGGCGTCAGCGAGGAAATCTACGAGGCCATCGAAGCGGTGATGACGTCGTCCGACCCGCTGCTGCTGCTCATCGGCAACCCCACGTCGATGTCCGGTGCGTTCCGGCGGGCCTTCTACGAAGAGCGCAGAATCTACCGCAACATCACCATCTCGGCCCTCGACAGCCCCAACCTGAAGGAGGGCCGGGTGGTCATACCCGGCCTGACCACGCCCGAGTGGATGGAGGAGCGCAAGGAAATCTGGGGCGAAAGAACGGAGGTCTACCGGTCCCGCGTCCTCGGAGAGTTTCCCGACCAGGGCGAGGACACGCTGCTGCGCTTCAGCGATATCGAGGCCGCGGTCAACGGCATCGTCGAGGCGGAATCCTGGAACGCTGGCAACGACACCGTCTACGGAGCGCAGAGGGCGGCCGCCGGTGAGGTCATCCTCGCCGTCGACGTGGCCCGCTTCGGCAGCGACCGCACCGTCATACTGCGCCGTCGCAGCGACAACGTGGAGGACATTCAGGTGCTGCGCCAGCACGACACCATGGAGATCACGGGCCGGATCGTCGCCGCCATCCGGGAGCACCGGCCTGCCGAGGTTGTCGTGGACGAAATCGGCATCGGCGCCGGCGTCGTCGACCGCCTGCGCGAGCTCGGATTCGGGGTGCGCGGCGTCAACGTCGCCCATAAGGCGAAGCAGGGCGAGCAGTACGCCAACCTCCGCGCCGAGGGCTACTGGCGTCTGCGCGAGCGGTTCGTCTCGGGCCGCATCAGCATCCCCGGCGACCGTGGCCTGATCGGCGAGCTGGCCGCCCTGCGCTACGACTACGACAGCTTGGGGCGCATCAAGATCGAGGGCAAGGACGAAATGCGAAAGCGCGGACTGCCGTCCCTCGACCTCGCCGACGCCCTCATGATGGCCTTCCTCCCCCGCACCGGCGGACTGGGCTTCTGGACGTAAGCGATGGCTGGCGATTCAGTCGCTACCGAAGAAGCGGGCAGGGGCGGCCAGCGCTGTCTCGCCGCCCGCCCTTGTCGATGCTGGAATGGGTCGCCCATCGTTCTTGATACTGATATATCGATACTGAAATGAGCGGAAATGTTACAGAACGGTACAAGATGTTACACGTCACGCGAGACGAAAAAATCGTGGAGGGTTTGACCTGGTGAAAATGATACCGCTGCCAACCCTGCGAATGCCCTGGCGTAAGCGCATCTCCGCCCCGTCCACTCCCCCGGCGCGGGCCAAGGCCGGCGGCCCGGCCACTGCCGACGTCGACGGCTTTTCCGTCCTGTCCGGCCCGGCCCTGTCCGGCGCCGGCGGCTGGAACCGCACCGAGTACGGCGACTACTATGCCACCTCCACGCCGGTCTACGCCGCCATCCGTACGCGGGCCGACGCGCTGACCCGTCCGCCGGTGGTGGTCTACCGCCGCACGACCGGGGAATCGGGCGCCCAGCGACTGCCCGTGGGGCCCGAGCACCCGGCGCAGCAGCTCCTGGAGCGGGTCAATCGCTGGTACACGCGGGCCGACCTGTGGCGCGCCACCGAAATCTACCTGAACCTCTGGGGCTCTGCCTTCTGGATGCTCGACCGCGACTCCGCCGGCAACCGCGAGCTGTGGCCGCTGCGCCCCGACCGCGTGTCCATCGTCCCCGACCGCGACGAGTACATCCGCGGCTTCGTCTACCACGGACGCAGCCGCCCGGTGGCGCTCACCCCCGACGAGGTGGTCTGGTTCCGCTACTTCAACCCGCTGGAGGAGTACGCCGGCCTCTCGCCGGTGGCCCCGTCGCGGCTCGCAGTGGACATGGGCAAGGACGGCCTGCGCTTCAACCGCAACTTCCTGCGCAACTCGGCACAGCCCGACTTCGTGATGCTGACCAACGAGCAGATGACCGACGGCGAGGTGGAGGAGTTCTACCGCCGCTGGGAGGCTCGCTTCCGCGGCCCCGAACGCTCGCACCGTCCCGCCGTCGCCAGCTTCGTCCGCGACATCAAGACCCTGGGCCTCAGCCACCGCGAGATGGACTTCATCCAGGGCCTGCGCTGGAGCCTCGAGGAGGTGAGCCGCGCCTTCGGAGTGCCCCGGCCGCTGCTGTCGGACCTGGAGCGGGCGACCTTCTCCAACGTGAACGCCGCCGAGCGCTTCTTCTGGCGCAACACCATGGTCCCCGAGATGACCTTCCTAGCCGAGCAGGTAACCCGCAACCTCTTCCCCCTGCTGGGCTACCCCGACCTGGAAATGCAGTTCGACCTCGCGTCAATCGAAGCCCTCGCCGAAGACGAAAACGCCCGGGTAACCCGAGAAACCCAGCTCCTCGACCGCGGCGTCCTCACCATCAACGAAGTCCGCCGCACCCGCAACCTCCCCGAAGTCCCCTGGGGCAACACCCCGCCGCGCGCGCGTGGGTAGGGGGTAGGCTATGGTTGCCACTCCCGCAACCACCCGGCATCCCTTCCGCAAACCGCCATCCCCGCCCACACATGTCATTCCCGCCGCCACCCGTCATTCCCGCGCAGGCGGGAATCCAAACCCCCGTGAACGCAGGGAACAGGAATCCACTTCCAGACGGAAGATTGGGTAGCTACCTTGCTATAATTGATGCATAGCCGGAAACCATCCGCACCGGGGGAGATGTTGACACCTGATAGAGTCCATATACCATAAAAAATGAGCTACGAGTGGGATGAGGAGAAGAGGCAGGGCAACCTGGCAAACCATGGAGTGGACTTCGCGGAAATCGAGCATTTTGATTGGAGCACAGCTTACGTTATGACCAGCGACCGCGAGGGTGAAACGCGGTTCGCGGCCCTGGGCAACATCGCTGGCAGCCTGCACTTTGTGGTGTATACACCCCGTGGTGCCGACTGGCGGAAAATCAGCTTACGCAGGGCCAGCCGGAAAGAAAGGGATCTGTATGCAGGACTCCACTGACACCAGCGGCATGACGTTCGACGAGATTGCCGCCAAATACGGCGAGGAAGCCGCGATCCAAGTCGGTATCGCCGCAGACCCGGATACTTGGGAACTCACCGAAGAAGACTTCGCCCAGATGCGCCCTGCCAGCGAAGTCGAAAAGGAACTGGGGCAGCTATCGCGCAAAGAAGAGGCTCCAAAAATGACCACTAACGAATGGAAGAATCGGCTTTACTTCGGTGACAATCTCGATATCCTGCGGGACACGAAATACATCCCAGACGGGAGTGTTGACCTAATCTACCTCGACCCGCCCTTCAAATCTAACGCCGACTACAACGTACTTTTCACGGAATCAAGCGGTCAGCAGTCTGCCGCCCAAGTTACCGCCTTCGAGGACACCTGGCACTGGATACACAAAGACAACGAATCAGAAAACGCATTATGGGAAGTCGTGAATGATGCCCCTTTCAAGCTGTCCAAACTGCTAGAGTCAATGTATGCCTTTGTTGGCGGCAGCGACATGCTGGCCTACCTCACCATGATGGCTCCGCGCCTAGTCGAACTTCACAGGGTCCTCAAGGAAACCGGCAGCATCTACCTCCACTGCGACCCCACTGCAAGCCACTACCTCAAGCTGCTCATGGACTCGGTATTTGGGAGCCGCAATTTCCGTAACGAAATAATCTGGCATTATCGCAAGTGGCCTACCGGTAAATTTAGCTTCCAAAGAAATCACGACATCATTCTGTTTTATTCCAAGTCGCAGGATCGTAGCAGGGTATTCAATCAGCTCTATATGGAGCGCGCCGCGTCCACACTAAAGAGATTCGGCACAGCCAAAATCGTATCTGGACATGACGAAAACGGTCAACGAGTTCCTTCGCAAGTTGAGTCACAAGACTCGGTGGGTGTCCGACAGGACGACGTGTGGGAAATTGGCAGAGTCCCTCCGATTAAACAGTTGTTTCCAACGCAAAAGCCTGATGCGCTATTGGAGCGAATCATTAAGGCCAGCAGCAACGAGGGAGACGTGGTTCTAGATCCCTTTTGTGGCTGCGGCACTGCAATAATAACGGCGGAGCGACTAAATCGTCGCTGGCTCGGAATTGATATTACCCATCTCGCAGTCACCCTCATCCGCCACCGCCTCCACGACACCTTTAAGGACGACCTCAAGCCCAACGAGGTCCTTGGCCAGCCCCAGGACGTCGCCAGCGCCCAAGCCCTCGCTATAGATAGCGAAAACTCAGGTCGCTACCAGTTCGAATGGTGGGCCTTGGGCCTTGTGGACGCCCGCCCAGCCCAGGACCGCAAGAAGGGCGCCGACTCCGGCATAGATGGCTACATCAACTTCTTCGACGACAACAGCCGCAAGGCCAAGCGCGTAGTAGTCCAAGTCAAGAGCGGACAGGTAACCCGCAACCAAATAGCCACCCTGAACAGCGACCGGCAGCGCGAGAAAGCTGAAATTGGCCTGTTCATCACCCTGCAGCCGCCCACTCGACCGATGGAGGCAGAAGCAGCGTCCGCTGGCTTATACACCCCTGAACACTTCCCCGACAGCCACTACCCGCGCATCCAGATTCTCACCATCGAAGAACTGCTGAGCAGTACTAGGCAGGCCGAATACCCCCGTTTGGCTCCGGGAGCCACCTTCCGCCGAGCCGCGCGCCGTCGCCGTTCCGCGGGAAATCAGTCCAAGCTGGTCTAGCGTTGTCAATCAACCGATCATTCAGGCCATGAAGATAAAGTACTTCGAAAGCACGGACACCCTCTACATCGAACTATACCCGGCCGAGGTAGACGAGACGCGAGACCTCGACGAGAACACCCTGCTGGACCTGGATGCCGAGGGCCGCCTCTGCGCCATCACCATCGAACACGCCGGGGAGCGTATGACCATTCCCGGCTTCTCCTTCGAGCAGGTGTCGGCCTAACTCCCCGGCGCCTACCCCAGCCAGTCGTCGAACCAGCCGACCAGCCGCGACAGGTACTCCTCGCGCATCCTCGGGTGGCCGGTGCGCGGGAAGGAGTGGTTGCAGCCGGGGAAGCGCACGAACTCCACGGTCTTGCCCAGGCGCTTCAGGGCCACGAAATACTCCTCGCTCTGCGCCACCGGGCAGCGGGCGTCGGCCTCGCCGTGCAGCAGCAGCGCCGGCGCGGTCACGTCCTTCGCGTAGGTTATGGGCGAGCGGGCCAGCAGCTTTTCGGGCGTGTCCATCACCGAGCCGCCCCACTGCGGCTCGCCGAAGCTGACTCCGATGTCCGAGGTGCCGTACATGGTGTACAGGTTGGTGCAGGGCGCCCCGATGACCGCCGCGCGGAACCGGTCGGTGTGCCCGATGACCCAGCCGGTCATGTAGCCGCCGTAGCTGTAGCCGTGGATGCCCAGCCGCGACTCGTCCACGTAAGCCCGGCCGCACACGTCGTCCAGCGCCGCCATCAGGTCGAGGTAGTCCTCGCCGCCCCAGTCGTCCAGCACCGCCCGCATGAATGCGTTGCCGTAGGTGGAGGAGCCGCGGGGGTTCACCGCCAGCACCAGGTAGCCCGACGAGGCCAGGGCCTGCTGCCAGGGCACGAAGGAGTCGTAGAATGCTCCGTTGGGACCGCCATGGATGTCCATAACCAGGGGATAGCTGCCGGCGGGGTCGAATCCCGGCGGGAACCACAGCCGCGCCTCAATGTCGTACCCGGCCCGCGGGATGCTGAACTTGCTGAGCGACAGGGCGGGATGGCCCTCCACGTATCCGGCGTTGGGGTCGACCGACAGCGCGGAGGCGCCGCCCGACAGGTCGGCCAGGTGCAGCTCGGAGGGGGCCGAGGGCGAGGACGACACGACCGCGGCCCGGCCAGCGTCGCCGTCGAGGGACAGGCCCCCGGCGAGGCGGCCGCCGCCCCAGAGCTGTCGCGGGTCTCCGCCGTCGGCGCTGACCTCGTAGACGTAGCTCTCGCCGCGGCGCTCGCCGAGGAACACGATGCGGCCCCCGTCGCTTGTTTCAGGGCCGGGGCTCCAGCGAATCTCGGGCTGCCGCGCCGCGCCGGGCCCGCCGCCGAGGGTGGGACGCTGGTCGTCGCCGGTGATGCGCCTCGGGCTGCCGCCCGGCTCGAGGACGTAGAGCCAGCCCTGCCAGAGCACCATGCCTGCCGGGTCCTCGGAACCGACCACCGCCAGCCGCCGCGAGTCGGGCGACCAGGCCACGGCGCCCACGCTGTTCAGGCCGTCGGACCAGCACTGGGCCTGGCCGCCATCGGCGTCGACCACGTAGGCCTCGGTCAGGGCGCGGAAGTCTCGGTCTTCGCGTCGTCCCGAGATGAAGGCGATCTTCGTGCCGTCGGGCGACCACGCCGGGCCGAAGTCGTCCCAGTCGCCGCGGGTGATCTGCGTCGCCTCGCCGGACTGCACGTCGGCGATGAACAGGTGGTAATGGGCGTCGCCGCGCCAGCCCTGCAGGTCGTGGCGGTAGCGGATCCGGTCGATCTCGATGACCCGAGGCCCCTCGACCTGGCCGCCGGCCGCCGCGCCCGCCCCGGGCTCGGTGTCGGCGCAGAACACGATGCGGGAGCCGTCGGGCGACCAGACGAAGTCCTGCACTCCCCTGGCGGCGCTGGTGAGCTGGCGGGCCTCTCCGCCGTGGGCGTGGATCACCCACACCTGCCGCGGTTCGCCGGGCTGCCGGGCCCGCAGGAAGGCCAGCAGGCTGCCGTCCGGCGAGAAGCGCGGGCCGCCGTCGGCGTTGCCCTGGGTGAATTCCCGCTCCGCGCCGTCGGCACCGGCCAGCATCAGCCGGGAACGGTTCTCGGCGACGCCTCCGGTGCGGTCAACCCACGACAGGGCGTAGACGACCCGCTGGCCGTCGGGCGACACAGCCGGATCGGACATGGCTTTCAGTTCGTAGACCAGATCGGCGGCAACACTCATCGCAATCCACCACGCAGAACGCGCGGCTCCTCAGATATCTTGGGATATTATATGAAAAATTTGTGAAAGGCATTTGGTGCTGGAGGATGCAATGCAGCGGGATTTGGTGGGTTACGGCAGGAACACCCCGCAGATCGAATGGCCCGGCGGGGCGCGGATAGCGGTTTCGCTGGTGGTGAACTACGAGGAAGGAGCGGAACGTAGCATCCTCGACGGCGACCCGCACCACGAGACCAACAACGAGGTTCCGTCGCCGGTGCCGGCTGGCGACCGCGACCTGAACAACGAATCGTTCTTCGAGTACGGCAGCCGCGTCGGCGTCTGGCGGCTGATGGACATGTTCCGGCGCTACGACGTGAAGTCCACCTTCTTCAGCTGCGCCCTGGCCCTGGAGCGCAATCCGGAAGTGGCGCGGGAGATACCGCGGGAGGGGCACGAGGTCTGCGGCCACGGCTACCGCTGGGAGGAGTACCACCTGATGGACCGCGACGACGAGCGGACTTCCATCGCCCGCACCGTGGAGTCGCTGGAGCGCACCACCGGGGAGCGCACAGTCGGATGGTTCACCCGCTACGGCCCTAGCCTGAACACGCGGCAACTCGTGGTGGACCACGGCGGCTTCATCTACGACAGCATCGGGATGAACGACGACCTGCCCTACTACACGACGGTCAACGGAACGGACGGCGATGACGTGCCCTGGCTGGTGGTGCCGTACAGCATGGAGACCAACGACGCGCGGTTCTGGCGGGGCGGGCTGTCCAGCGTCGGGGCGTTCTACGAGTACCTGCAGGACACCTTCGACGTGCTGTACGAAGAAGGCCGCACCCACCCGAAGATGATGTCCATCGGCCTGCACTGCCGCATCGCAGGCCGCCCGGCGCGGGCCCGCGCCGTCGAGCGCTTCCTGCAGTATGCTCGGCAGATGCCCGGCGTGTGGTTCGCCCGCCGCGACGAGATAGCCCGCTGGTGGCTTGAGAAGTACCCGCCGGGAACGCTGGGCTAGGCAGAGAGACGCATCTTGTTTTCCTTGGCCCACGCAGACATGATCCTTTCTCGCTGCAAAACCTTATTGTCCGTCGCCTTCCTCCTCGCGTTTGCCGCCGGCTGCGGAGGCGCATCAGAGGGCGCTGTCAGCCCCTCCTGAGCGGACTTCGAGGTTGTCGGCGACCACAACGGGCTGATCAGTCGAAGTGAAGCCGAGGAGATGGCCGTGGCAAGGCTCTCGATGTCGGCCCCGGAGGTCTCGCCAACAGAGGTCGAAAGAGTGTGGGCCAGTTGCTTGACTACGTATGGATCTTACCAAGAGCAATTGCTGGGAGAGGATGCGTGGACCGATCCGGAGAGCCGACCTCCGGATATGCCGGTCTGGATCGTGGAAGTGAAGGGCATCTCACGGCCCGCCGGAATCGCTACGGCCAGCGCCCACGTTCCGTACCACTATGCGATGGGCGTCCGCAACGCCATGACCGGCGATATGCTTGAGGGCGCACGATACCAGGAAGCCAAGCTGCAGCCGGCTCCGGAATAGTAAGAAGGGGCATCTCGACTTCCCAGACTGCTAGGCCAGTTCCGCCACTGCCCGCGCCAGGGTATCCACCTCTTCCTCGGTGTTGAAGAAGTGCAGGGAGGCGCGAATGGACTCGGGGTAGTGGACCTGGCGGATGACGATGCGGTGGTCCTGCCAGATCCTGGCCACGACGGCGTCGGCAGACTGCCCGGCCACGGCGAAGGAGACCAGCCCCGCGGACTGGGAATCGCTCATCGGCGAGAGGACGTTGACTGCGGAGATCTCAGCAAGCTGGGCCTTGAACCGGGCGGCCTGCGACACGTTGCGGGACTCGATTTCCGGCACGCCGACGCTCTCGATGAACTTTGCCGCCTCGACGAAGGCGGCCTGCAAGGGCACGCTGCCGGAGCCGCCGAGGAACTTCTCCATGATCGACGGGTTGATGCGATAGCTGTCGGGTTCGCCGGGCTCGCCGACCTGCGTAACGGCCCGGCCTCCGGAGTGGGCCGGGTGCACCTGCTCGATGAGCTCGCGGCGGATGTAGAGGGCGCCGACCCCCTCGTACCCAAGCACCCACTTCTGGCCGGGGATGGAGTAGTAGTCGAAGCCGTCGCGGTGGACGTCCAGTGCGATATGCCCGCCGGTCTGCGCGCCGTCCAGCATTATCTCGGCGCCGTTGGCGTGGGCCACGCGGCACAGGTCGACGGCGGGCATACGCAAGCCGGTGGAGTACTCGATGTGGCTCACGAATATGAGGCGGGTGCGCTCGTTCATCGCCGCCTCGAACTTGCCGACGATGGCGTCGTGGGAGTCTTGGGGGTCGATGTCCAGCACCTGAACCTTCGCGCCGTAGCGGTGGGCGATGTGCCAGCTTGGCGACAACACGGAGCCGTGCTCGAGGTTGCAGGTGACGATTTCGTCGCCTTCCTTCCAGTCGAGGCCGCTGAGGACGATGTTCAGGCCCTCGGTGGTGTTGCGGGTAACCAGCGTCTCGTCGACGTCGGCGCCCAGCAGGCGGGCGGCTGCGCGGCGGGCTTCGTCCTGGATCTCACGTCCGCTCTCGTATACGCCGGGCGTGGTGGAGCCCTGCTCGGCCTCCAGGGCCACCCGCGCCTGCATGGCATCGGCGGCGGCGCGCGGCGGGGGCCCGGACCATCCGGTATTCATGTAGGTCAGGTTCCGGAGGACCGGTATCTCGTCGCGCAGTTTCTGGACGTCCATCTATATCAACCCCTGTATCCGACTCCGGCCGGGCTCAAATTGGGAAAGGGCAACCACGAGGGCTGCCCTGCGATTCGTACCTGCTTGTCCTGCGGGCTAGCGGGGGGAGTACGGAGTGGGGCGGAGGATGGAGTGGGTGGAGACGCGGACCAGGGAGCCGTTCTCCTCGGAGGCGGCGCGGGCCTTCTGCCAGTCGGGGTCGTTCTGGAAGGCGGTCCAGCTCTTCTCGCGGGCGCCGAGGTCGGGGTAGCCCAGCATGTAGACCAGGCGGTTGCTCGTGCCCACGTCCTCGGTCCAGTAGGCGACGTTCTCGATGCCGTGCTTCTCGAACAGGCCCATGGTGTGGTTCTTGAAGCGGTTGTTCAGGTCGGGCAGCTTGCCGGGCATCGCGTCGTAAACGCGCAGCTCCTGCACTGCTGTCTTGAACTTGGGTTGCGGCGAATAGGAGGTGAGGCTCATCAGCGAGTTAAGCACCTGGGCCACGATGGGCCCGTTGGACTCGGTCTCGGCGCGGACCTCAGCCCAGGCCTTGTCTGCCTGGAAGGCGGCCCACTTGTCGGCGCGGTCGGCCAGGCTGTCAAAATTAAGGATGTAGGTGAGCTGGTTGCTGGCGCCGATGTCGTCGGTCCAGAACCCCATCATCCCGATCTCATACTGCTTGAAGAAGCCCATGGTGTGGTTGGCGAAGCGGGAGTTGATGTCGGGAAGACGGCCGGGGACGGCCTTGTAGATACGGGACTCGTAAATCATCGCGGTCTCCTTTGTCGTTCAGGGTGTTGGTTCTCAAAGCCGGGGCTTTGAGTGGATCGGATTTGCGTAGACCTTACTTTTTCTCGATGAACTCCAGCTGGACGCCGTCGGGTCCCTCGAAGAAGACCACGCGCCGGTCGCCGGAAACCGAGGCTTCTTCGAGTATCGTGGCGCCGTTGGCTTTCAGCATGTCGATCATGCCCTGGATGTCGTCGGCGTCGATGGCGATGTGCTCCATGCCGTACTTCTGTTCGCGGGTCTGCGTCTCGATGTGCTTGGTGACGTTGAGTGTCAGGCCATGAAGGTCGAGGCGGACGCCGATCTCGCCGACGTCGGCAATCTTTGTCGCGCCGAGGGTGTCGATATAGAACTGCGCGGTCTTGTGGGGGTCAGGCGACTTGAGGTGCACGTGGTTCAGGCTGAGGGCCATAGCGGGCCTCCTTGACGTTGGGTGGAGTGCGTTACTTGCGACGAAACGGAGGGCGGAAATACCCTCGCTGGCAGAATAGTTTACCCGTACAGGCGCGTCAAGCGAATGCTTGCCGGGGCCGCTTCCGGCGACCCGCCCGGCAAATTCCCCATTGCCCATGTGACAGCTATAATGCCTTCAGCTAAATTCAGACAGGGAGGGGACTATGCCAATCGAGCAACATGCCCCGGGATTTGCGAGCATCATTGCCGCTGACGCAGACATCGCGCGGCACACGCCCGACGACTACGGCGGTGACAACGGTCCGGCCGAGGGCCCGGTGTGGTGGCACGAGGGCGGGTACCTGCTGTTCAGCGACATCCACAACAACCGGCGCATCAAGTTCGAGCCCGGCCAGGGAGCCAGTGTCGACCACGAGCCGACCAACCGGGCCAACGGCCTGACCCGCGACCTGCAGGGCCGCCTTATCGCCTGCGAGCACGACAGCCGGCGGGTTACGAGGACTGAGCCCGACGGGAGCATCACCGTGGTGGCCAGCAGCTTCCAGGGCCGCCGCCTCAACCGTCCCAACGACGTGGTTGTGAAGTCGGACGGGTGCATGTACTTCACCGACCCGTGGACGCTGCCCACGCCCCCCGAGCAGTGGGATCTTCAATACTCCGGCGTGTACCGTGTCACCCCGGACCTGGGCACCATCACGCTGCTGGTGGACGACTTTGTCATACCCAACGGCCTGGCCTTCTCGCCCGACGAGAGCGTGCTGTACATCAACGACTCGCGGCGGGGGCACATACGGGCCTTCGATCTCAACCCCAACGGTTCGCTGGCCCGGCAGACCGACCGCGTCTTCGTCGACCTGACCGGCGACGCGCCCGGTGTGCCGGACGGGATGAAGCTGGACATGGAGGGGAACGTCTACTGCGGCGGCTCCGGCGGTCTGTGGGTGATGGACTCATCGGGCAAGAAACTGGGGTGCGTGGTGCACGGCGCCACGGCAACCACCAACCTGTGTTTCGGCGGCGACGACTGGAAGACGTTGTATTTCACCAGCCGCAACCATCTGGGCTCGGTCCAGACCAACATCGCCGGCATACCCGTGCCGGTCAAGTAAGGGAACGAAATAAAACGCCGGGTGCGCAGGGAGCGCGAGGGCTTTGGAAAAAGGTCCGGCGGGACCGGCGCTCCCGGCTTTGAATATATCGGAGGAACGAAACATGCCACGCATATCATCGGTCACACGCGACCAGCTCTCTGAAGAGGACCAGCAGTACCACGACGCGATCGTCGGGACGCGGGGCAGCGTCCGCGGGCCCTTCGGAGTGTTGCTGAACAGCCCCAAGCTGGCCGCCCGCGTCGCGGATACGGGCGCCTTTGTGCGCTTCGAGTTCGAGCAGCCGGAAGCATTGAAGGAGACGCTGATCATTGCAACGGCCCGGGAAATGAAGCAGCAATACGAGTTCTCGGCCCATGCCCGGCTGGCCCGGCAGGCCGGGGTCTCGGAGTCCACCATCTCGGCCATCGCCAACGGCACTGCCCCGGCAGGACTGGAGGGCGATGAGGCGCTGCTGGTGAGCTACGTCCACGAACTGCTGCGCAACCACCAGGTAAGCGACTCCACCTTCAAGGCGATGACCGACCGCTTCGGCCAGAAGGACACGTTGCACTTCACGGTGCTGTGCGGCCACTACCTGCTGGTGGCCCAGGTGCTGACGGCCTTCGAGGTGGAGCTGGGCGAGGGTATGGAAAAGGAGATCCCGGACTAGGGTTGGCGGAACATCGGGAAAAGAGGAGCGGGCATATTGCCCGCTCCTCTTTCGTTTCCTCGAGTGCTCTAGTCCATATCCTGGCGTTCGACGAGGTGGACCAGCCAGCCGCCGAGGCTGGCGGGGTGGATGAAGCCTATCTGGGAGCGACGTCCACCGGGGCGGCCGGCCGGGTCGATGAGGGTGAGTCCGGACTGGTGCAGGCGGGATAGCAGTCGGTTGATGTCCTTCACCTTTAAGCCGGTGTGATGCAGTCCTGTCCCACGGTTGGCGATGTAGCGACTGATGGCGCCCTGGTCTTGGCGGGTGCTGCCGGCCTGTCCGTAGTCGATGATGCCCAGTGAGGCGGAGTCGACATTCTGCAGGAACTCCAGCTCCAGGTCTCCCACGGTGATGAAGTGGCAACGCAGGCCGCCGACGAATTCCGGCTGATGATTTCGGTAGACCACGCCGTACTTGTCGGAGGTGAATGACTCGGACTTGGTGGAGATTTCCACGTCGGTCTGGGAGCTCTCCACCGGCCAGCCCAGCTTATGGGCGAAGACCTCCAGCACCTCGGTGTTGTCGGCGCTGGCAACGCCAAGGTGGTCGATGCGCTCCACCTCACCGTCCGGGCTCGCGGCGACGGGAAGCTGCAGCGGGTCGGAGAGGTAGGTGATGACGCCGCAGGTCGTGGACGGTTCGAGGAGGAACCGCCGCGTCCCGCCCAGTCCCGGCTGCGGCTCGGCGGTGCGTACGTGGAGGCCGGCGGCGTAGGCGTCGACGCCGGCGCTGACGAGGCCGGCCACCGACACTGCCATATGGTGAAGGCCGGTCTTTTCTGCGCCACCGACGAAGGGGTCACCGAGCTCGAAGAGGGCCAGGGCGGTCTGGCCCACGGGGAACACGGGAACCTGCCGGTCGGAGTCGCCGACGGCGCAACTAGCGCGGGGAAGCTCGAAGTCGCGTTCCAGTATTTCCGCCACGGCCGGAACGTCCCGCACCACCACGCCGACATAAGCCACGCCGTTGCCAATCATCGCTGCATCTCCGTCCGGGAATCTCTGCGGTGGCAGTCTCGAGCGTAAGCGCTCATGGTCGTATCGATACTGCCGTACCGCCAGCATTATAGCTGTTGCGACCAAGGTTGGGCCTTCGTCGTGTTGGGTGTATTATCGGGGCAATCCGTATCAGGGAGGGACGATATGCGAGTAATCAGGATTGCCGAGGTGGAGACTGTTCCCATAGACACTGCGACACCGGTGCCCGGCTGGACTGGCGGCGACGTGCGGCGCACCCGCCAGCCGCTGATTCCGGAAGGGTCCAGCGAGAACTTCAACAGCAGCGTGGTCAACTTCGAGCGGGGCGCGACCACTGGCTGGCACACCCACGAGAGCGACCAGATACTGGTGGTGACGTCGGGGGTGGGAACCGTGGCCAACGAGAGCGAGGAGCAGGAGATCACGGTGGGCGACGTAGTTCACATCCGCAAGGGCGAGAACCACTGGCACGGGGCCCGGTCCGAGTCGTACATGTCGCACATCACCATCACGGCGGTGTAGGCCGCTGACTGAACCCTGCCGACGTTGCAGGCGTCAATGAATACAGGGGCTGCGAAAAGCAGCCCCTGTTGCCTTCATATCGGAGGGGGATCGTCAGGCGGCAAAGGTCAGGTACTTCGACAGAGCGCTGGTAATCCTGCGAATGACAGAGTCCCCGATGTCATGGACCCTCAACAGCCGCGAAAGGTCCTCGGCATTCATGGCGATGATGTTGAGGGATATCCGCCCAGCGCCGTACGCCTCCTGTATGTCCCGCCAGGCGAGGCGGATCGTGTCGCCGCGCCCGATGTCGTCTTTGGCGGCGGCCCTGAGGTAGTTGCAGACCCTTTCTTCGGTGGTCAGAAACTCAGTGATGTCCCATCTGGGATATGCATCACTCATCTCCAGACCTCCACCGGCAGTGTTCATCATTGCACAGGAGGCCGTTGCGAACCCTCTCTGTCACCGCGAGAAAGAACGTCACGTGCGACTACCTGTAATATAATATATTACGATTGCCGATGCAAATCGGATGGACACGCTGGGTGAGCGCCCAATTCGCCCGCGACGCATGTGCCCCGCGCCGTATGTGCCGCAGTCGTCCGGACCTAGGGCAGAGCGTCGGCCAGCACCTCGGCGAGGTGGCGGGCCCTGCGGCCGGTGCCGTGCTCAATCTGCTGGCGGCAGGATACGCCCATGACCGCCACCTCCCAGTCCTCTCCCTTGGCGTTGACCTGGGGGAACAGGTACTGGCTCCCGATGGTCATTGACAGGTCGTAGTGCTCCTTCTCGTAGCCGAAGGAGCCCGCCATGCCGCAGCATCCGGCGTTGGTCAGCTCCACCTGGTAGCCGGGGGCGAGGCGCAGGGCGTTCAGCGACGACGCGGTACCGGCCAGGGAGCGCTGGTGGCAGTGGGCATGGAACAGCACCTGCTTCCCGGTGTCCCTGAACTCAATGTCCAACTTGCCCTCGGAATTCAGCTTTGCCAGGAACTCGTCGATGAGGAAGGACTGGCTTGCCACCGTGCGGGACTGCTCTCCGGGGACAAGCTGCGGGTACTCGTCGCGCAGGGTGAGCAGGCAGCTAGGTTCGCAGCCGATGATGGGGACGCCGTTGCCAGCGTAGGCGTGGAGCAGGGCAACGTTGTGACGCGCGTTGGCCTTCGCCGCGTCCATCATCCCCTTGGAGATCATGGGCCGTCCGCAGCAGGGGGCGTCGGCCAGTTCCACCTTGTAGCCGGCGGCCTCCAGCAGGGCCACAGCCGCCCTGCCGATCTCAGGGTAGTTGTAGTTCATGTAGGTATCGTTGAGCAGCACCACCGTCCCCGCGGTGGCCCGACGCTGCTGGGGCCGGGACCGGAACCATTTCGGGAAGGTCTGGCGGACGAAACTGGGCGCGCGACGGTTGGGGTGTATGCCCAGGAGGGAGCCGGACAACAGCTTGCCCAGCGGGTTGCCCGCCATCCAGTTGGAGAAGGGCGCGAACCTGCTGCCCCACTTGCTGAGCTTGGCGATATCTCCAAAGATCTTGTTGCGACGAGGCAGCCCGTTGGTCTTGTAGTAGTTGTCGAGAAACTCGTACTTCAGCTTGGCCATGTCCACTCCCGACTCGCATTCGGCGCGGCAGCCCTTGCACTCGAGGCACAGGTCGAGGGCGTCGTAGAGCCGCTGGCTGGTCATGGTGCCTTCGGGCAGCTTGCCGGACATCGCTGCCCGCAGCAGGTTGGCGCGGCCGCGGGTGGAATGCTCCTCGTCGCGCGTCGCTATGAAGGAGGGGCACATGGTGCCGTCCAGCTTGCGGCAGGCTCCCATGCCGTTGCACATCTCCACCGCGCCGGCGAAGTTAGTGTCAACGGCGAAGTCCAGGCTGGTGGACAGCGAATCTGCGCTGTAACTTGGGCCATAACGCAGGTTCTCTGTCATGGGCGGGCAGTCGATAATCTTGCCGGGGTTCATGATGCCGTCGGGGTCCCAGGTGGACTTCAGTTCCCGGAATAGCTGGTAGATTTCCGAGCCGAACATCTTCTCGGTCCAAACGCCTCGGACGATCCCGTCACCGTGCTCGCCGCTGAGAACGCCGCCGAACTCCTTGGTCAGGTCGCTGATTTCGTCGGCGATGGCGTACATCCTGTTCACGCCTTCCTGGTTCTTGAGGCTGACCACTGGGCGGATGTGGAGGCAGCCAACGCTGGCGTGGCCGTAGTAGGCGGCCTCGGTGCCGTGGTTGCGAACAATCTCATCGAAGCGTCGGACGAAGTCGCCCATGGTTTCCGGGTCGACGGCGGTGTCTTCGACGAAGGGCAGGGGCTTGGCGTCGCCGTGCATGCTCATCAGCAGGCCGAGGCCGTTCTTGCGCACATTCCACACGTTGGCCTGAGCGGCGCGGTCAAGCAGGTTGACGCAAGCGTATCCCATCCGCCTTTGCTCGAGGTCTCGCTTGAGGTCCTCCATCTTGGAAGTCAGCTCGTCCTCGGACTCACCGTAGAACTCGATGGCCAGGATGGCGCCGGGGTCTCCTTCGATGAGGGACATGGCATTGCCCAGGCCAAGCGATTGCCTGGATCGGTCGAGGACGTTCTTGTCCATAATCTCGATGGACGACGGACTGTGGTTGAGTATCTCCTTGACCGCCTCGCTGGCCTGGAAGATGTCGTGGAAGTGGGCCACCGACAGGGCGGTCATGGTGGGCCGCGGGACCAGGTTGACCTTGGCTTCGGTGGCGACGCACAGGGTGCCTTCGGAGCCGACCACCATGCGTGTGAGATTGAAGCCGTGGCTGTTGGCCGAGCCGGCGTAGGGGCCGATGGACTCGGTCAGGAACTCGTCGAGGTTGTAGCCGCTGACCCGCCGCATGATGTTGGGGTAGCGGGAACGGATGGCAGCGTCGTTGTCCTGGGCCAGCCGCCGCACGCCGCGGTAGATTTCTGACTCAAGGCCCGCGCCACTCATCCTGGCTTCCAGACCGGCGCTGTCGAGCGGCCGGAAGTGGGTGGTGCTGGCGTCGGATAGTATGACATCCAACTCCATTATGTGGTCGAGGGACTTGCCGTAGATGACCGAGTGGGCGCCGCAGGTGTTGTTGCCGATGCCGCCGCCGACGCAGGCGCGGTTGGAGGTGGTGGGGTCCGGCGCGTACATGAGGCCGTAGGGAAGCAGCTCGCGGTTTAGCTGGTCGAGGACGATTCCCGGCTGGACCCGGGCCCAGTTCTCTTCCCGATTGACCTCGACGACCTGGTTCAGGTACTTGCTGAAGTCCATCACAATGGCGTGATTCACGGTCTGGCCGGCCAGGCTGGTGCCGCCGGCGCGGGCCAGCACCGGAACGCCGTTTTCGCGAGCGACCTCGATGGTCGCCTGAACGTCGTCGGCGCTTCGGGGAATGACCACGCCCACGGGTTCCATCTGGTAGATGGAGGCGTCGGTGCTGTATAGGACGCGGGAGAAGGGATCGAATCGCACCTCCCCGGATACGCGACGGCTCAGCTCCTGCTCCAGTTCGCGCCGCTCGGACGCCCGAATCCGGCTGGCGGTAATGGCGGCCATGACTCGCCTCCTCGGCAACAGTTATTGGGTAACAGCGATTTTGGCCTATTCTACACGAACCGCGATGCTGGACCGGTAAATAAGAAAAGGGGCGCTGCGAGCGCCCCTAAGCCGATAGGGAGTTGGACCCAAGGGGATGGCCGCGAAATCCATCCCCTTGCTGTGAGCTTGATTAGATGGCGGGCTGGGAGTAGCGGCGGTACGATTCGGTCTCCGCCATCCGGAGCTGTATCCGATCCTGCTCGGTCATGGCAGGCCCCGACATCCAGTTGTAAACGGACATTACGCCGGTCTCCAGCCGATGGACGAACCGAGAGCCCGTCTCCCGCACTTCCTTGATGCCCTGGTTCATAGTGACCATTTCCTGCGATTCCTCCATGTCTCTTAATTGACGTAACGTAATACTGTTCTGTATTACTAATTCTGTTTAATGATATAGCGGACAGTATATCTTGTCAACAGATAGTAAAGAGGAAACTGTATTCCAATTATGAATTTGTCTGGGTGCCGAGACAAGAAGGGATGAAGGCAGGGGAGAAAGCGGCTAATCCCGGAGAAAGCGGCTAATCCCGGAAGGAAGGCATGACCCGGGAAGCAAGGAGGCGCATGGACGCGGTGGCGTCTTCGACCGATATCAGGTGGAAGTTGACCTGCAGCGATGCAGTGTCGAATCCGCCCACGGCATCGTGGTAGGATGCAATCTGCTCCCTGATATCGGTGGGGGTGCCGACCCAGATGGTGCCGCTGTCCAGCAGGCTGTCGAAGCTGGCCTGGCGGAGCTTGTCCATGTGGCTGTCGTAGTTGGGGTAGTCTGACGATGATGTGCCGGCGCCCCAGCCCGAGTCCAGCTCGGCTGCAGCCACCAGCGATCCGAAGTAGGAGTCTATGTTGGGCTGGGCGATGCGGCGGGCTTCCTCCCGGTCTTCGTGGCAAAACATGTGGAATCCGAGGGCGATGCGCCCTTGGCCCGAGTGCCCTGCTTCCCTCCAGGCTTCGCGGTAGACGCTGATGGCCTCCCGCATCTGGGGACCGGCGAAGGGCACCAACATCAGGTTGTAGCCGCGTTCACCGGCACGACGCAACGACTCCGACGTTCCCAGCGCGGCGGTCCAGAAGGGCGGACGAGGCCGCTGCGTTGGGCGAGGCAGGGATGTAACGTTGCGGAAGCGGTAGAACTGGCCCTCAAAGGTGACGTTTTCTTCTTCCAGTAGCAGCCGCACCGCCTCCATGCCCTCCTCGAAGCGGTCGCGCGACTCGTCCATCGAGCGTTCGAACCGCTGGAACTCGTGGGGCAGGAAGGCCCTGCCGAAGCCGCAGTCGAGTCGACCGCCGGATATGGCGTCCAGCATCCCGATCTCGCCGGCGACCTTCAGCGGGTGGTTGAACACCGGCAGCACGGCGCCGGTGAGCAGGCGTGCGTGGCGGGTGCGCTGGGATGCGGCGGTCAGGAAAACGTGGGGCGCCGCGCCGGACTGTAGCCGCCGTAGGGCTCGAAGTAATGCTCGACAGTGCGGACCTGCGTGTAGCCCAGTTCATCGCATAGGTCGACCAGGGAAAGGCACTCGTTCCAGTACTGCTGGCCGGACTTCTGTTCCGGGGATACGTCGGGGAAGAACTGCAGGCCGAACTCCATCTACAGAGCCAGCTTGCCGGGGTTCATTATGTTGTTGGGGTCGAGTGTCTGCTTGAGTTGCCGGATGACCTCGTGGCTGGAGCCCTGCTCGCGGGCCAGCAGGTGGTTCAGCTTGACGCCGACGCCGTGGCAGTACTCCATCGCGCCGCCCATGTCCTGGGCCAGCATCAGCACCCGGTCCACCGTATGGGCCAGCCTCTGTCGGGCCTCGGAGGGATCGCCCGATTCGGGCAGGATGAGCATGGAGAACAGCTCAGGACGGCTCCAGATGGCGTATTCGGACACCGCGATGCCCTGGGAGGCCAGGATTTCGCCGGCCTGCCGCTTGTACTCCAGCACCTTCGAGGTGGGCAGGGCCACGTGGAGGTAGTCGAAGCCACGCCGCCGCCGCCACCGGTTCCAGCGGACCTTGCGGGGTTGCATCAGGGCCGTCTGCTTGTAGTTCTCAGCGGAGTCGCGTCGGAACTCCCAGTAGTGCTCGGTGGGCTCGGTACCCAGCGAATAGCCGCCCGCGGCGTCACAGATTGCCTCAGTTCTATCGGCCTGCGCGGCCACACCTTCGGCGAATCCCTCGAAGAGCAAGTGGAGCGTGACGTCGCCGTCCTCCTCGGTCAGGTCCAGCAGCGATGGACGGATACCAACGGCCAGCATTTCCGAGGCCGCCCTGAAACCTTCTTCAAAGCTGTCGAAGCCAACGCTGGCGAACCGGCTGCTCTCCGGCAGGCGGAACACGCGGATGGTGGCCCGGGTGATGACGCCGAAGACGCCCTCGGCGCCAATGAACAGGTGGTTCAGGTTGGGCCCGGAGGAATACTTGGGAATGTCGCGCGTCTCGATAATCCGCCCGTCGGGAAGCACGGCCTCCAGTCCCACCACCTGGTCGCCCATCGGGCCATGGGCGCAGGCGCGGTACCCCACTCCATTGGTAGATATGGTACCGGCGATGGTGGCGATGGGCACGCTGTACGGGTCGTGGCCGATCATAAGGCCATGCTCGGCCAGGATGACCTCGAGGTCGCCCAGAACGATCCCCGCTTCTACCCGGGCCGTCAGGCTGTCTGCGTCCACGTCGAGGACGCCATTCATGCGTTTGACGTCGAGCACGAGGCCTCCCCGTGCGGGAACGACCGCCCCCATGACGCCCGTGCCACCGCCGTATGGGACGACGGGAACACGGTGTTCGTTGGCCCAGCGCAAGACTTCGGCAACCTCGGCGGTACACCCTGGCCGCACCACCACGTCGGCAAGGCGCTCGAAGGCGTCGGCTGCACCGAAGGCGCGGGAGGGAGACAGTGAGTCGCCGGTGAAGCGGTCGAGGGAGTCCGGGTCGGCGATAACATTGGCCGCCCCGACGATGCGGGCAAGCGAGGAGAGGGCTGTGGCTTGCAGGCTTGTGCTCACTGGCGGGTTCCTGTTCCCGGGGACAGGACGTGTAGGTAGGAACTGAACGGCAGCATTACATCGAAGCCAACCGCTGGGCCTGGCGTATGTAGTCTGCTGTCCCGTATATCAGGTCGGGGATGTCTTCGTTGTCGATAAAACCGTCATAGCACGCTTCCTGGTGCAGAAAACGTGCCCGTTCGCTGAACATAGGCGGCATTAGCTCAAAGCCATTTCGGTTACGTCCCACGCGCCTTATCCACGCTGAAATATGGTTGGTTGACTGAGGGTCTTCGCCGTGAGCGAGGGCCGCGGCCCGAGTAGCCCCTCTAGTGGCGTTCCAGGCTTTGCCACAGGCATCTCGTATGTCGCCAGCACCTAGCCGCTCTATGGCGGAGTTGTACTGCTCCCATGCGTCGTCGAACGCCGCATGGGCTGACGCCGCTGTGTTGTTCGTCATAGCAATACCGGTATTTGTCTGACTGCCTTGATATCATACCCCTTTCCGCACGCCGGGTCAGTTCGAGCACACACTGGAAGGGCCCAGGTACGGCTTTGCGCGCTTGTCAGGAAACGCGGAAATGCCAGACGGAGCCGTTGGGGCTGTCCTCCACCGCCACGCCCAGTGCATCGAGGCCAGCGCGGATGCGGTCGGCGTGCTCGAACTGCCGGGCCTGGCGCAGGGCGGTCCGTGTTTCTAGCAGCAACTCGATGAACGGCCCTGCACCGGCGCTGGATTGCTCCATTCCCGCAGTGCGTTCAGCGAAAGTCAGGCCGAGTATGCCCCCCAGGTGTCGCAGGGTGTCCTGCGCGTCGGCCACCGGACTGCCCTGGTCGCTGTTGCGGTTGATGTCCCGGGCCAGGTCGAACAGCGTGGCCAGCGCACGGGGCGTGTTCAGGTCGTCGTCCATCGCCTCGAAGAACTGCCGGCGGTAGGGCTCCGGGTCCAGCGGGTCGCCCTCGCCGCCATTGTTGTGGTCTAGGGCGTGGCGAATCCGGTCGAGGCTGCGCTCCATGGACGCGCATCCCTCGTCGGAGTATGACAGCGGGCTGCGGTAGTGCGAACTGAGGAAGTAGATGCGGATGGCGTCGGGCGAGAAGCGTTCCAGGGCCTCCTCAACCGATACCAAGTTGCCCAGCGACTTGCTCATCTTGTCGCCGCCCAGCCGCAGCAGGCCGTTGTGCACCCAGTAGCGCGAGAAGGGAACGACGCCGGTGGAAGCCTCGCTCTGGGCAATTTCGTTCTCGTGGTGTGGGAACACCAAGTCCTGTCCGCCGCCGTGAATGTCCAGGCTCTCCCCAAGGTAGGTCATGGACATGCTGGTGCATTCGATATGCCAGCCGGGTCGACCCGGACCCCAGGGGCTTTCCCACCATGGTTCGCCGGGTCGAGCGCCCTTCCAGAGGGCGAAGTCCATGGGGTGTTCCTTGTTTTCGTCTATCTCGATTCGGCTGCCCGCCTGCATTCCTTCCAGGGTGCGATGGCTCAGCTTGCCGTAGTCGTCGCTCTTCTCGACCCGGAAGAAAACGTCGCCGCCCGCCGCGTAGGCGTGACCGGAGTCGATCAGCCTGGCGATGGTGTCAATGATGGGGCCGATTTCCTCGGTGGCGCGCGGGTAGATGTGGGCACGGCGGATATTCAGCGCGTCCATCGTGCTGAAGAAGTCTTCGATGTACCGCTCGGCCAGTTCGGTCGGCTCGATGCCCTGCTCATCGGCCCGCTGGATAATCTTGTCGTCCACGTCGGTGAAGTTCTGGACGTGGCGTACGTCGTATCCCAGGTGCTCCAGGTACCGGCGCAGCACGTCAAAGGCAACGTAGCTCAGCGCGTGGCCGATGTGGGTGGAGGAATAGGGGGTGACGCCACAGACGTACATCTTGACGGTCTTGCCGTCGGCGGGGGTGAACTCGGTGGCTTCGCCGTTTAGAGTGCTGTACAGCTTCATGGGACGGAGCTTGGCGGGCCGCGGTACGCAACTGGGCCCGGTTGAGAATTTGAGGGTTGTGCTACCGAAACGTTCCGCAGTGAGCAGCCGACCTGCCCGGCATCATTGCGACATTACGCAGGCGACGGCACAGGCCGCGATGCCTTCGGCCCGGCCTACGAAACCCAGATGGTCGGTGGTGGTCGCCTTGATACTGACGCGGCCGGTAGGCAGGGATAGTGCTGCGGCCGTCCGTTCCTTCATGGCTGGGATGAACGGCCCGAGCCGGGGCGTTTGCGCCAGCATTGTAGCATCTACATTCGACACCCGCCAACCGGCATCGTCGAGTATCGCGGCCACCCGCTCCAGCAGCAGCAGGCTGGAAATGTCCTTGTACTGCGGGTCAGACGACGGGAAGTGGGTGCCCTTGTCGCCCAGGTCCGCCGCGCCCAGCAGCGCGTCCAGAATGGAGTGGACCAGCACGTCGCCGTCACTGTGCCCGGCCAGGCCGCGGTTGTGCGGTATCTCCACGCCGCCAAGCACCAGTCTTCGGCCTTCCGCCAACGGATGGGAATCGAAGCCGATGCCTACGCGGAAATCGGGGTATTCCGCCATAGCCGAATCCCTAGGTCCTGACAGTCGAGGCTTGGGACTCCAGCATCTGGCGCAGGAACGCCTCGGCGATGGTCAGGTCGCCGGCGGTGGTCACCTTTAAGTTTTCGTAGGAGCCCGCGAACATAGTCACCGGGTGCCCCAGGCTCTCGACCATTGCTGCGTCATCGGTCACGTCGGTGAGGCCGGTGCGGTGGGCTTCCAGCAGGAGATCGAATCGGAAGACCTGCGGCGTCTGGGCGGCCCACAGTCGGGCCCGCTCCGGGGTGTCCTCGATGAGCAGATCCGGCGACACGCGCTTGATGGTGTCCTTGACCGGCATACCGGCCACCGCCGCTCCGTGCTCTGCGGCGGCAGCGATTCCCCGCTCCAGCGTGGCGGCGTCGACGCAAGGCCGCGCGCCGTCGTGTACCAGCACCAGTTCGCAGGGAGCAAGGGCCTGCAGTCCGTTGTACACCGAGTCCTGGCGTCTCGCTCCGCCGGCGCACACCCGCGTGACCTTTCGCCAGCCCCGGGACGCCGCCAGTTCCAGGCCGCGGGGGACTGCTTCGTCGGCAAGCACCAGCGCGATTTCGCCGATCAGCGGCGAGGCCTCGAACCGCTCCACCGTGTGTGCTATGAGTGGGGCGCCCAGCAATGGTGCAAATGTCTTGTCGACGCCACCCATACGCGAACTCCGGCCCGCGGCGACGATCACAGCGCCAGCCGAGGGCGAGCCCCGCTTTTTTGCTGTGTCCGGAGAAGCCGCTGTGTCCGGAGAAGCCATGTAACTCGTACTCAGCCGGCTTTCGGCTGGGCGAAGACGATGCGCCCCGCGTTGGTCTGCAGCACCCGGGTCACCTGCACGTCCCGCGCCGAGTTGATGAAGCGCTTGCCGCCCTCCACGACCACCATGGTGCCGTCGTCCAGGTAGGCCACGCCCTGGCCCGCTTCCTTGCCTTCCTGCAATATTTCGACCCGGATATCCTCGCCGGGCAGCACGATGGACTTCACGGCGTTGGCGAGCTCATTGACATTCAGCACCTGCACTCCCTGAATCTCCGCGACGCGGTTCAGGTTGTAGTCGGTGGTGAGGATGGACGACTTTGTGCCCCTCGCCAGCTCGACCAGCCGGGAGTCCACCTCCTCGCCGGTCTCCAGCCCAACGTCCAGGACTCGCAGCGGCACCGAGGCGTCCTTCCGAAGTCGGCCCAGCACCTCCAGCCCGCGACGGCCCCGGTTGCGGCGTAGCGAATCGCTGGAGTCGGCAATGTGCCGCAACTCGTCCAGCACGAAGCGGGGCACGAGAAGGGAGCGATCTATGAAGCCGGTTATCGTGAGGTCGGCGATGCGACCGTCGATAATGGCCGAGGTGTCCACCAGGATGGCTCCGTTTCGTGACTCTGCGGGCGGCCCAACGGCAGGGATTTCCGGCAATTCGCCGCCATCCACTACCGCCAGCTCAGGCAGTGGTCGCGCCCGGTCTAGGGCCGGAAGGATGGCGCGAACGTCGGCCTCGCGCTGTGCACCCAGCCACAGTCCACCGGTGCCCAGGGCCAGGCTGATGGCCACCGGAATCACCCAGTCCATAACGCCATCCAGGGCGTAGAACGGGATGGATACCAGCGCCGCGATGGCCAGCCCGACCAGCAGCCCGAGCATTGCCGACACGAGAGTCGATCCCGGTGCCTTGGAGGCACTGCGGCCCGCCGTGATGGCGCCTTGCGTAACGGCTGCACCCAGCACCAGCCCGGCCACGGTAAAGACCAGCCCCCAGGGGAGGAAGCGGCCCTGCGTCTCGGAGAGTGCTGAGGCGAGACTGACCCACCAGCCAAGCGCTCCGAACCCCACGGTCCCTGAAGCCCTCAGTGTCCAAAGGGCCAGCAAATGAATCCCTCTCGAAAATCAACGATTTTCGGCGCACAAACCGCCAAAATTGTTCGTAATTACGCCGGTTAGCGTAACATAATCTGCCGTTGTGCGATAGCGGAGAGTTCTTTGTGGCAAGGCAATCGCGTCTTAAATGCCGGGGGCTTTGTAATCCGTCATCCCCGCAATCCGTCATCCCCTCGCAGGCAGGAATCCAAACCCCCGTCTACGCTCGCACCCAGAACCGCGGGAGCCACCCTAACTCCTGAATTGATGACACTCGCCCCTTGCGTACTCCTGCAGGACGTGTGTAGCATTGATATAAGAATATGTGTTCGGATCAGGAACGGGATATTATCCCTGTGGGAGACATCGCCGTCGTGAGGGTGAAATCGCTGCCGTAAATGCCCGCCCTGGCAGTCTGGTCATTGTGAAAATTCTGGCTGAGACAGGGCTGAGGCCCCTCGAACCACCGCCACTCCACCCGACACCCCAAAGCTGCAATGAACGGAAATGCTCGGAAATGCTCGGAATTTCAAGATTTATGGGCCGCCCGGGCCCGTCAGGAGATGCTCAATGACCCTCGCTCAGATAAGGAGCCGCGTCAGAACCCTCCAGCGTCGTTTTGCCCTCGCCCTCTCCGTGGTCCGCGCCCGCCGCGTCGCAGAGCGCCTCTGCCAGGATTGGACCGCCGACCACGCCGACGGCAAACCCCTGCCCGACCCCTTCCAGGCGGTCGCGAAGGTGCGTGAAGCCGGTATTCGCAACGCTGCCTTCATCGACTTTCAGAGATACATACGGAGCTGCGTCGACGAAAACCGCTGCCCCGAGCCCCGCGGATTCCTCGAATCCCTGCTGCCTCGGGCCTCCAACGCCGGCCTAGTCCGCGCCGCCCTGCACTGGGATGCCCGCCCCCGGGACTGACCGGCAGGACCTTACAAAAATTGACACGCCCCGGAAAATTTTCAGGGAATCCTTTCAGGGAATCCAGCGACCAAAAAGGAAACTTTCAGATCGACCTCACGGACACCGCTTCGCCCGCGCCGACACGCCGGATGTTACAAAATGTTACGAATTGTTACATTCCCTGGAGTTTTTCAGGGAACCCACCGCTCCGGTGGGAAACTCCTCGGTTGCCAAGGCCGTAGATAATTTTTGGTTTCAGTCGGCCTGTGACTGTCACCGTCAGCGGGCGAGCGATCTCCCCTGCTCGCCCAAGAGACTTTCTGCGACCATTGCCGCCGGCCCTCTCAGAACTTCATGGCGTAGAGCGCGACGGCGACGGATGTTGCCAGGTTCAGGCTGGAGACGCCGGGCGTCATCGGAATGGACAACCGGCGGGTCGCGCGGCTGAGCAGCTCCCGGCTTGCGCCGTATCGTTCGGTCCCGAAAGCCAGTATCGCGTTTTGAGAAACGTCGCCCCACGGCATCGGTTCACCCTGCGGGTCTATGGCGAACAGCGGGCGGGGGCTGTCGGGCAGGCCGTTGCAGCGGGCCACGGGCAGTGCGAACTGAAGTCCGGCGGCCGATACGATGGCCGCGGGGTGCCAAGGGTCCTGCGACCCGGTCGTCAGCACTCCGGAAGCCCCCGCCGCCGCGGCCACCCGCACCGCTGCGCCGATGTTGAACGGGTTGCGGGGATTCTCAAGCAGCACCACCGATGCGCTGCTATTGCCATTCAGGACGTCGTCGGCGGAAACCCCGGGGCGCTGGGCGATGGCAATGACGCCGGTGCCGGGCGGGACCGGTGAGAGACTCCGAAAGTCGTCTTTCGACACCTGGGTAAGTCCGTCCGATAGTCGCTGCACGATGTCGGGAGCGACCTCCGAAGCAAGGCGAAGGGCGGATTCAGCGTCGGGAGTGACGACCTCCAGGGTCTCGGCGCCGAAGCGCAAT
The DNA here is from genome assembly GCA_965261355.1 of Dehalococcoidia bacterium. Classification (GTDB taxonomy): domain Bacteria; phylum Chloroflexota; class Dehalococcoidia; order Lucifugimonadales; family UBA3495; genus VXOI01. Next base: position 886,146 of record CBDHDK010000002.1, read on the forward strand.
CCGTGCTTGACAGCGTGCAGGCCGTCCATAACCGCCAGCGACGGGTCCCGGCGGGCCTGCCGGAAGCGGTCGATCAATGCGTGATCAGTCATGGGTGTATATTACTGGCGCTGCGGCAATTGTCTAACCCGCAGCCTTGGGCCGCCCGGACGCAGTACATGGGGTGCCGGAGGATTGTCATGGTCGAACAGGCGCAGCGCGTTCCGCAGCCTTCGCCGGGGGCTGGCGAATACCTGGAGAGCGCCATGGCCTGGTCTGACGAGGTGAGAGCGACCTCGCGATGCGCCCTCGACCTGCCGTACGGCGACGACGAACGACAGAAGCTGGACGTCTACATGCCGGATTCGCCCACCTCGAGCCCCTCGCCCGTGCTCCTGTTCTTTCACGGCGGCTACTGGGTCATCGGCCACAAGGACCTGCTGGGCTTCATGGCCCCGGCCATCACAGCCGCGCCGGCGCTGCTGGTATCCGTTGGGTACCGTTTGGCCCCTGGCGCGAAATACCCGCAGCAGGTCGACGATTGCCGCGCCGCCCTGCGGTGGGTCTACGACAACATCGTGGACTACGGCGGCGACCCGGCTCGCATCCACGTGGGCGGCCACTCGGCGGGCGGGCACCTGGCCGCGCTCATCACGTTGCAGAAGGGGCGACTGGCGGATTTCGGTCTGCCCCAGGACGCCATCAAGGGCTGCTTCCCGGTCAGTGGCGTGTTCGACGTCACCGAGACCCCGCCCGACCGCCGGGAGGCCTTCCTGGAGTCGGACGAGCACGCCCGAGAGGCCAGCCCGATGTATAACACCGGAGGCAATGCGACGCCCTTTCTGCTGGAGATTGGCAGCGACGACTTCGACAACCTTCGCGCCCAGCACCCGCGCATGATGGAGGCCCTGCGCCAGGAACAGGGGTACGTGGAGGAGATGGTGCGGGAGGGCCACAATCACTTCCAGATCAGCCTGGACCACGCTGACCCGGACAGCCCCTGGACCCGCCGCGTACGGGAGTGGATTGCGGGATAGGGCTTGCTAGTCGCGCTGTCCGGCGGGGTGAGCGGCCTCGGCGGCCTGCAGCAACTCGGCGATGAGTTCTCTGGGAGTGAGGCGGACGACAGCCATTATCACGAGAAGAGTGAAGGCGATGTCGTCAGCCATGAAGCCGGGGATCAGGTCGATCGGGCTAATCCAGTAGGCTAGCGCCAGAATTGGCAGCGCGCGCACATACCACGGCAGGCGGGGATCGAAGGCCAGCAGGCGCAGGAAAGTAAGCTTGGCGCGTAGCCGCAGCCGCATGAACGAGCGATAAGGCTCGCGCTGGCGCAGATACACCACCACGCCACCGCACATGAGGGCCGACAGCGCCAGCCCGGCAGCTCCAAGGATCAGCCAGAACGTCCAGTCCAACCCGGTCTTCCCGTCCGCTTTTGTTCCAGCATACACTAGAATGGAGACCGACACTTAAGAGCAGAGGCACGATATGGGAATCTACCGGGTTTACGCGACCGACGACGGGGAAAGCCACATGGAGGAGCTCAACCTGGCGGACTACCCCGCCCTGCACTCCATGCTGAACGTGGGCGAGGTAAGGGTACAGTGGTGGACTGAGCCGAGGGTGATGGGCTTTCATCCGCTGCCCGACCGCCGCTTCATCATCCACCTGTCCGGCGAAACCGAGATCACTGTGAGCGATGGGTCCAGCCGGGTCTTTCTCCCCGGCGACTGCCGCCTGATGGAGGATACCTCCGGCAAGGGACACAGCCACGTGGACCGGGGTCCTAACTCGGCGGCCTACGTGTTCCTGCAGGACTAGGCGCTCTCTCTTGCTCCCGGTGGCGGGTCTACCACGGGAGGTCGTCAGTGCCGGTGGCCCGTGGAGTGCATGATCAGGTTGCCCTTGGCCGTTTCGGTCATGACCTCCACCGCCTCGGCCAGGGTGGCGTCGTCAACTCCAAGATGCTTCACGGCATCCAGGTGGAAGCGCACTCAAACCCCGCAGTTATTCATCGCCGACACGATGTAGGCGATGAGCTTCTTGGTCTTCAGGTCCAGCCTGCCCGGCCCCATGGTCAGCTTGTAGTGTTCCCAGTAGGTTTCGAGGTGGTCGGGATTATGGGCCACCAGCTGGAAGGTTTGGGGAACCATGTCCCAGCCCATGGTGGCCTTGATCTCTTCGTAAATCTCCTTGACCCTCCCGGTGGCCTGCTGCTCGGTAACCAGTTCTACTCTCGCCAATCGGTCCCTCCAAGCCATTCAAACTTTGGTCCGGGGCGTTCCGGAGTCAGCATTTCTTTGCCCTGAAAGCCCCTGTCGTTTCCCTCGCGACCATTGTCAAATGTGATTCCTCTCATCTGTTGCTGTAATGGCCTGCCGGGTTGTATGATACTGGAACACTACTTGGGAAGGGGGATGTGAACGATTTGTGCTGCGTTAGTCCCTTCTTTCAAAGCTTTCCAGCCCTTGTCGGGGACTGCGCAAAGCCACCGTTCCGGAAAGGAGCCACGTTTGTGGCACAGGTAGCGGGCCACTAGGGTCACGCTACAATCCCGGGTCTCTCTCCTCCCTCGTTCTTTCAAGCCAAGAATTCCCTATATTTGTATATTCAAAATTCACGACAGGTGTTCCGGCAACACTACGGAATGATGCCAGATGCGGGAGATTAGGACAGGAAATTTCCGCCGGGCGGGTTTCCGAGGCAGATACGCCGGTCCAATGTGGCCGCCGGCCCTTCCGTCGTGGGCCCAGGAATGGCTGTCTGCTCTCCAGCGCCACCCCGGTTTCCTGTGGCCGTTGGAGCGCCGGCGGGCGCTGGCCGAGGTGGCCCTGTACGTCGGGGCGTACTTGGTATATGTCTTCAGCCGGGGCTTGGTCTTCGACGATCCCCGAGGGGTGGGTATCGTCAACGGGGAGCGCATAGTGGCCCTGCAGGAGAACCTGGGGTTCCTGTGGGAGCCCGGCTGGCAGGCCTGGGCCATCGAGCACGTTCGAGGGCTCGTCGTCTTCTTGAACTGGGCCTACATTATCACCTACTGGCCAGTCATACTGGGTCTGGCGATAGTGCTGTTCCTTCGACACCGCCGCCGGTACTACTACTTCCGCACAGTGGTGCTGCTGGACCTCATCGCGGCGCTGCTGTGTTTCTCGCTGTTCCCGGTGGCCTCTCCCTTCGCCATTCCATCGGTGAATCTGACCGACACGATCCAGGCCTTCGGCCCCACCTTCTACGGCACGGATTCCATGGCCATCTTCTACAACACGTCGGCGGCGATGCCCAGCCTGCACTTCAGTTGGACGGTCATCTTGGGCGTGTATTGGTGGCGGTCGCTGCCGAAGCCGTTCAAGGCAGCGGGCATCATCTACCCGATGCTGACGTTCTTCGCCATCACGCTCACCGGCAACCACTTCATCCTGGACGCCATCGTGGGAGGAGCGCTGGCAGGGCTGTGTTTCGGCGTGGTGGAAGTGTGGCAGCGATTGACTCCCGCTTTGGACACCTACTACCGCGCCCGGCGTCGACTTGAGCTTCTCAAAGTTGAGCTGGCCAGGCTGCGCTCCGAGGGCCGGTTCTTCGGCAACGGAGGCGGTTCACGGTCCGGCTCCGCGGGCCTCGGACGATAGGCGACCGGGTCACCGCCGGTTCCGGCGCCAGCGTTTGTTGAGTTCGACGACCGGCACGATTCTTCGAGCGCTCCACTCGTTGTCCCATCTTCCGAGCCTGACGAGTCCCACTGTCTCGCACTTCGTTGGAACCGCGACGAGTCGCACGGCGTGTGCGCCAAAAGAGGAGAGACGGCGGAGGGCTGCGCGAAGGTCATCGTTCCTGGCCCCACATGGGGTGGCGGAAGGTCGGGCGCGGCAGGATTCGGTCGATGGGGCGCTCCTCCGACGCAGGGGCCGGTTCGGGTTCCGGTTCAACGGGTGTGGGACGCCAGGCACGAACCGGGGAGCGCTGGGGGCCGATGTCGCTGAGGCGGTCGGCGAGGGCCTGGAGGCTGTTCAGGTTGTGCACAGGCAGGAAGTCATCGACGTAGGGCAGGGCGGCCTGCATCCCCTGAGTCAGCGGCTGATAGTCGGGGGAGCCGAGCAGCGGGTTGAGCCACATCAAGCGGTGGCAGCTACGCTGCAGGCGGGATGTTTCTCGGGCTAGCAGTTCGGGGTCGCCGCGGTCCCAGCCGTCGGAGATTATCATCACGATGGCCTGGCCGCGCAGGGTGCGGCGCAGCCACTGATAGTTGAAGGTCTTGACCGCCTCGCCTATGCGAGTGCCGCCAGCCCAGTCGGGCACGGCGCGGGAGACCTCGGCGATCGCCTGGTCGGCGCTACGGTAGCGGAGCTGGCGGGTGATGCGGGTGAGTCGCGTTGCGAACAGGAAAGCTTCAACTTGATGGGGCGCCGGGGACTGCCCCACGGCGACTGTGTGGATGAAGTGGAGCAGCATTCGGGTGTAGCGCTCCATTGAGCCGCTTACGTCGCAAATGAGGGCCAGAGATCGGGGACGGCTCCTGGGGCCGCGCTCGGCCAGTTCGAGTAGCTCGCCGCCGTACTTCAGGCTGCTCCGCAGGGTGCGGCGCATGTCCAGATGAGAACCTTCGCCCGGAACCATTCGGCGGGTGCGCCTCTGGCCGAGGTCCCAGCGGAGGGAGGCCATCATGCGGCGGGATTCGGCTATCTCCTGGCCGGAGAAGTGGGCGAAGTCCTTCTGGCGCAGCACCTCACGGGCGCTGTACGTGCGGGTCAGATCAATGCGGGAGACGGAGTCGTCGTCTGGTTCGCCGTCGAGAGCGAGGGAGTCGTCCATGGGTTCGTCGCTGCCAGCGGACACCTGGGGCTTTCGGAAGCGGCGCTGCTCGCCCATGGAGCGCAGGTCCATGCCGCTGCGGGCGGTGTTGGGCTTGCGCCAGAAAACGTTGAAGGCCTCGTCGAAGACCGGCAGGTCCTGCCTGCGGTGGACGAATATGCTGCGAGCGGCCTGGTAGAACTCGTTGCGGCGCCCGATGTGGATGTGCTCGGTGGCGCGCACCATGTCGAGCACATTGCCCGGACCGGCGTCGAGCCCAAGCCGCCGCAGCACCTCGGCGAAGCGCAGCAGGTTGGGCAGGATGTGGCCGCTGCCGTTGACGCCGTCGCGGTTGAGAGCGTAGAGGTTGGTGGTCATGCCCGGTTCAGCCCCGGCGGCCGCCGCGGCGGGGGCCGCGGTTGCGGGAGCGTTCGAGCAGGGCGCGGACGGGTTCGCCGCGGACCTGCTCGATGTCGTCCTGGTACTTGAGCATGAGGCCCAGGGTGTCGTCGATGACTTCGGGTTCAAGCTCGCGCTGGTTGAGGGCGAGGAGAGCCGAGGTCCAGTCGAGGGTTTCGGAGATGCCGGGAATCTTGTACAGCTCGGTCTCTCGGAGCTCCTGGACGAACCCGGTGACTTGTTCGGCAAGGCGGCGGGGAGCGTCGGGCAGGCGGGAGGAAATGATCTGCATCTCCTTCTGGAAGTCGGGGTAGTCAATCCAGTAGTAGAGACAGCGGCGCTTCAGGGCGTCGTGGACCTCGCGGGTGCGGTTGGAGGTGATGATGACCACCGGCGGATGGGCTGCCTTGAATGCGCCAAGCTCCGGGATGGTTATCTGGAAATCGGCCAGCATCTCCAGCAGGAAGCCCTCGAACTCTTCGTCGGCGCGGTCAAGCTCGTCGATAAGCAGCACCGGGGCGCGCTCGTGGGCGGCATCGATGGCCTGTAGCAGAGGACGCTTGATGAGGAAGCGCTCGCTGAACAGCCCGGAGGTGGCGGACTCGCGGTCGACGTTGCCGCTGGCTTCGAGGAGGCGGATTTCCAGCAGCTGGCGGGCGTGATCCCACTCGTAGACGGCGTGGTTGATGTCGAGGCCCTCATAGCATTGCAAGCGGATGAGGGGCGCGTCGAGGGCGGCGGACAGGGAGCGGGCGATCTCGGTCTTACCGACGCCGGCCTCGCCCTCGAGGAAGAGGGGACGCTGCAGGCGCATTGCCAGGAATATGGGAACGGCGAGGGCGCGGTCAGCGATATAGCCCTGGCCGCGCAGCAGTTCCTGTACGCTTTCTATGGAATCGGGAGCGGTGGTGGTCGAAGTCAAGGGACGGCTCTCCAATGGTGTGGGTGGACTCATTGTAGCGGAAATGCCGGACAGCCGCAGTTGGAGGGTGGTAACGGGAAGTGTGGCTGCGAAGGGGCGGATGTCAGTGGCGGGAATCTCACAATGCGAAAAGAGTTAGCGGAGAAGCCACCTGCGAAAGAAATAACTCTGGATATCCGGCCAAATGCGGCCAAATGCGGTCATCATGCCCGTGGGCTTATTAACCAGGGTGTAGATTCCGGCTTTCCAGACAGGCACAAAATTGCAGTTTTCCGTTCATCCGGGCTGTTTTGGGTCGGGAATCGTATGTTGTTTGCGGGATACCGGCCCATGGTTGCCATACCTTACACGCCTATCGGGTGGGGAGTTGGGACTTCTTTCGACACTGCAACGGGGGAGGGTAGGCCCTTTGTTCAGTGGGACTGTGACTCTCATACAACAACGATAGAATCGTGCAACCGGAGTTTGCAAGGGGCAAGTGTCGTCAGATGATGAGAAAGGGGTGAGGAGTAAGACGCGAGAGAACGAGGAGGTGGCGTGTTATCGGTCCTCGGTCGGGCGAAGAGGCAGTCGTTCGCCGATCCTCAAGAGGGTTGGTGGATTATGAGGAGGGCACCCAGGTTGAGGTGAGGAAGCGACGGACGAGGCGGCGGAGGCGGCCCCAATGGTCGTCTATGGACTCGCGTTGCTGGGTGGTGAGCTCGTTATAGGTCGCGCCGAATCGGGGGAAGCGCCAGACGCTGAAGACCCAGAACTCGGGAAGCGGGCCTGTCGGGGGTTGGTGGTCGAGGTAGCCGACCCCGCCGGACAGCTCCCACGATACGAGGACGCGGCCGTTGTCGGCAATGGCGAGGGCCTCGACCCAGGAGGCGCGGCGGTCCTCGTCCCGGTAGGGACGCATCAGCTCGAGGAGGCTGGAGAGGCGTTTGTCGTTGTCGGCGGCGGGACCGGCGAACCGGTGAGTATAGCGGCTTTCCCAGCGGGGGCCGAGGACGGGTATGACGAGGCCACCGTCAGAGGCGACGGCCAGCATTGACGCGGCCTTCGACCACTGGACGGCCTTGTCACGGGCGATGGCCTCGTGGGTGTCGCCCTGCTCGTCTGGGATGGCGGTGAGCCCTACCTCGGCAGGAGTGACGGGGTTGAATGGAAGCCCCTCGAGGAGCCGGCGAAACTCGGCCTGCTTGTCGGTGTTACCGGTGGCGAGGAGGATGGGGGTGGACATCTAGGAGGTCTTCCTCTCGCGTGAGGCCTGATGGGCGATGGGCCGATGAATTCCCGCTTTCGCGGGGACGACGGTGGCAACAGGCATGGCACGTATGTCGTCGGCAAGGCTACGGGATGCGTGCAACGGCGCGGGTGCCGGCCCCGTCGCCCCCCTTCAGCTTGAGAGGCAGGGCCCACAGCTCGAATTCCTCGTCGACGAGCTCGTGGAGGTTGATTAGATTCTCGATGAGAGGGATGCCCTGGCCCAGCAGCAGCCGGTGGACCGGGAAGTCGTTGATGGTGGACTGGGACGTGGGCGGGTGCTTGTCGATGGGGAAGTCGACGGCAACGGCGTTGACGCCGTTGTCGGCCAGGTAGGCGGCGGTGTCGGTGCCGAGGTAGGGTCCGTGGCCATAGAAGCGGGGGCCGCCGGACTCGTTCTCGGCCCATGCGGTGAAGAGAACGGCTATCTTGCCAGGCAGGGCGTCGGGGACGCCGCCGGCAGCCTGGACTTGCTCGATGGTCAGGGGCTCCAGACCGCGGGCCACATCGCGCAGGTCGATGAGGACGGCGGGCCCCATGTACCTCTCGAGGGGCATCTCGTCAACGGTTGCGGCACCGGGGACGAAGTGGAATGGGGCATCGACGTGTGTGCCGATGTGGGTTGCGAGGCAGAGGCGCTGGTTGGAGCGGGCGTGAGTCTCGTGGGTCATGAGAGGAGAGGTTTCCACTCCCATGAGTCCCGGAATTTCGCTCACGCGCTCGCTTCCGAGGGTCAGGGTCAGATCAATGAGTCGTGGCATGCGGGTTACACCCCCACCCTAACCCTCCCCTGAGGGGAGGGAATTTTCGCGTTCTAGTCGCCGGGAGTGGCCTCGGGCAGTGCCCCGGAGGGCGGTGCGGGCGCAGGTTCGGCTCTGCGATTGAATAGCGCCTCGGAGCGAGCCTCCGGAGGCAACGACTCCTCCCAGTCGGGAATCAGCACGCGCTTGGAGGATTCCAGGGTCAGGATGACCAGGACGCCGACGATGCTGAATCCCATAGACAAGGCGAACACGGGCAGGTAGCCGATGAGTAAGATGACCAGCCCGCCGAGGAAGGTGGCGATGGCGTGGCCCATCATGGCGCCCATGATTTCCCATCCGTAGAGGGTCGCCATTGGCCCGGTACCGAAATACTGCCGGTTCACGACCAGGTAGGCGGACATCTCGCCGCCGAAGCCGAGGCCGAAGAGTACGCCGAAAAGGTAGAAGGCCCAGAGGTCGTTGGCGAAGAAAAGGACAAGGACAGTCACGCCCTGGAGGATCAGGGCGACTATCATCACGGGCTTGCCGCCGAGGCGCTCGGCGAGCACGGGCACGATGAAGCGTCCGATTATGCTGAAAATGGAAATCCAGAACAGAATCCAAGCGGCATGGACAACTTCGATTCCCATCTGATTGGCGTAGTCGATGACGAAGATGAGCACAATGCCGTGGCCGGCGCAGCCGAGGCCGTGGATGGTTGGCAGGTTCCAGAAGGCGCGAGTCCGGCGCATGTGCTGTCCGAACACCTTGAGTCGCAGCTTGAGCAGCTCGAGGGAGGGCGTTATGTCAGTAAGCTCATCGCCGCGCATGCCGTAGGGCCTGATGTTGGCATCGGCCGGCTTGGAGCGGAAGAAAATGCTGCAGAGGATAATCAGCCCGCCTCCGACGAAGGCGATGGACCAGAAAGTCGCCTGCCAACCGTAAGCGTCGAGAAGGGCTGCGACCGCAGGGGCCAGAAGCGCGGAGCCGATGCCGCCAGCTCCCTGCAGCAGTCCGGTGGCGAGGCCGAGGCGACGACGGAACCAACCGCCTATGGAGGCCTGCAACGGTACGAAGGTGAATGCCTGGGTTATGGCGAGGAAGACGCCGAAGGCGATAAAGAAGTGCCAGGTCTGGGTGACGATGCCCACGAACACCATGCTGACCAGGTACAGCACACCGCATGCGAACATTATGGGCCGGGCGCCGAAGCGGTCGCCAAGCATGCCGGCGACGGGGGACATCAGCGCGCCGATCAGGTAGTAGAGGGAAATGGCGGCGCTGACGGTGAAGATGTTCCAGCCGAATGCTCCCTCGGGGTCCTTGAGCAGGGGCACCATGATGCCGGCGGACATGCTGATGGCCTGGCCGATGACCTGGACCACGATCAGGATGACCAGAATGATCCAGGCGCGGTGGAACCGGAAGGGAAGCGATGCCGCTAGCTGTGCCATGTTTTCCTTATGCCGGCGTCAGAGTGGCAGTGCCGGGCATGTATACGCCCGGGAACGTGCCTCAATGGAGGGGACAGGCCTTGAGGAAGCCCTGGCCCCACCAGGTGTCGGAGAGAGCATCATCGGAGGGGTCGCCGCCAATGGCGCCAGCACCGAAGGCGTTGGAGGCCTGCTCCCCACCTCCGGTGCCGGAGACGTTCGAGTCTTCAAGGGTCGCGCTGGAGAAGCCAAAGGCCAACTCCCGGCCATCGGCATCGGCTGCCACGGCCCAAGCCCCGAAAAAGATGATCAGCACAACCGTGGCCACGATAACAACGAGGAACACGAATGGCGCTGGCGCGTTTCGTATGAGGGTCAGCTTCCGACCTCCACGTCGACGGGGAAGACCATGTTGTTCCCGTAGCCACGGCCGTCCCACTTGTTGGGGAACTCAACGGGCTGGGTGTCGCCGAGGTTGTTGGTCGCGCGGCACATGATGGTGTAGCTGCCGGCGGCGGGCGGCTGCCAGTAGTGCTCCCAGCGGTTCCAGGAGTAGCCGATGCGTGGGTGCAGGGTGTCGACAGGCACCCAACTCTGGCCACCGTCCTCGCTGAACTCGACTTTGACGATCTCCTGCTCACCGGACCAGGCGGCGCCGGCCAGCTGGTAGCCGGAGGCGGGGATTACCTCGCCGGGCACCGGGTTGGTGATGATGGACTTGACCTTCAGCTTGGTGTAGTAGGTGTAGGGTATGGGCGAGCCGGGCTCGTTCTGGGTCATGTAGCGCTCGGTCATGTAGAAGCCCTTGAACTCTTGGTCCAGGATGTGGATGCCGACCAGCCACTTGACGGAGTTCATGCCGTACCAGCCGGAGACGAGGAGGCGCAGCGGACGGCCGTGCATGAGGGGTAGGGGCTCGCCGTTCATCTCGTAGGCCAGGAGAGTGTCGGGGTGGAGGGCCTTGGCCATGGGGAGACTGCGCTCGTAGGTGACCTCGGCAGGGTCGCTGACGACTTCGTCGGGCCCGTGGTCTGCGCCCTCGAACATCACCTCGACGGCGTTGTCCTTCACTCCGGCCAACTCCAGCACGTCGCGGAGGGAAACACCGGCCCACTCGGCGTTGCCCATGATACCGTGGCCCTTGATCTGCTCCATTACGGAACTGATGCGCAGGGACTTGGTGTAGTATTCGGGCACCGGGCTGTTGCCGCAGCACTCAAAGGTGACTTGAAAACGCTTCTGGGGAAGGGCCCTGAGGTCGTCGAGGGACAGGGACAGTTCGCGCTCGACCTGGCCGTCGACCTTCAGGCGGTAGGTGTCGACGTCGATCTCGGGGCAGTCCTTCCAGTGGTTGCGGACGTAGAAAAGGTCGTTGGGGACGATGTTTTCCTGCAACGCCGAGGGGGGCGCGGCGAAGGTGCGCAGGCCGGCGTTGGTGGGGATAATCTGTGGTTCCGCGCGGGTTCCTATCTGCGGTAGGGCCATTTTGTCCTCCTAGTAACTGCGGCTTGCGCCTTTATTTTCGCCGGGTGTTTCTTTCGGTTGTGACGGGGTGTTATAGGCCGTCATTTTTTTCGGATTGCTGAAGGTGCCTATTCGAGATAGCTGGTCTGGGGTTCGTTGGTCGGGTACGTGATGAGCAGGACCGCGGGGGTCCACAGGTGGTTGACCAGCTTGTGTGGAGTCCCTGGCGGGCACAGGAGCGTGGTGCCGGCACGGATGGTGCGGACATCGTCATCAATGATGGCCTGGATCGCACCGGATGTCACCTGCATCGACACGTCGGTGTTGTGGACGTGCATGCGGCCCTCCCAGTCTGGTTCTATCTGCACCTCCTTGATAGTCAGGGACTGGGCACCTTGGGCGCTGGACACTAAGTAGCGCTCGCTCAGCCGGTCAACCGGGGCGGGCATCCTGATGTCGGAATGGTCAATATACGGCATCTTTACTCCAAAACAATATCGCATTTTACCACCACGGCACCACGAGCGCATACAAACGCAGCACACGCCGGGGTGGCCTTGATCGGCCCGGCGCGTCCGGCTGATTGCGAAGGTTGCCTGGCGTGTGCGCGCCGGTCTACTCGACGGTTACGGGGTAGCCGACGATGGCACTGAAGTTCTTGCGCATGTTGTTGTAGCGCGGCTCGCGAGACTGCACCCGGCCAACCTCGTCGGTGGCGCGGGACATAATGGTGTAGTCGCCGGGCCTGGCGTCCCACTTGTAGGACCAGCGCACCCACATGAAGCGGTCGCGGGGCTGCTCGATATGGGCTGACTGCCAAGTCTCGCCGTCGTCGACGCTGACCTCGACGTTGTCGATGGCGCCGGCACCGCTCCAGGCGTAGCCGCGGACCATGTGCTCGCCTGAGTTGATGACCTTAGTGTTGTCGTTGGGGCTGGTGACGATGGACTTCACGCCGATGGTGGTGATGAGCTCCTTGTCAGGGGAATCGGCGGAATCGGCGTAGTAGTAGAACTGGTAGTGATACCAGCAGTCGGGCATTTCCTCCGTAATCTCGAGGCGGCGGATCCACTTGACCGACCAGTTGCCGGACCAGCCGGGGACCAGCAGACGCACGGGAGCGCCGTGGAGGTGCTCAAGTAGCGCGCCGTTCTGCGCCCAGGCCAGGATGGTGTCTGGGTGCAATGCCTTCTGCACAGGCAGGCCCTTGTCATAGTAGAAGGCCTCAGTGCCTTCCTCGGCGGTGGCGGGAACTCCGATGTCCCAGCCCTCGGCGCGGATGTACAGGGACTTGTCGGTGAGACCCGCCTCCTGGAGCACGGCGTGCAGGGGAACGCCGGTCCACTCGCTGGCGCTAAGAATCATGGCCTCGGAAGTGCGGGAGGGTCGAGGTCCCTCGCCCTTCAAGAACTCGAAGAAGGTTGCGTCGGAGCCAGAGCACTCCATCACCGTGCGCACGGAGCGGCCGGGGAAGCGGCGCAGGTCGTCCAGGGACAGGGTCAGCTGGTTCTTGACCTCGCCGTCGATGGTCAGCGTCCACTGGTCTGCGGGGATGAGCGGCGGCACGTCGAAGTGCTGCACCGTGTAGTGCAGGGGAGTGGGGGTTATCAGTCCCTCGAGGTCCATCACCGGTGTGCGGATGCGGACGGTGCGGCCCGCGTCATCCAGCAGGGTCACCGGCTTTACGTCCTTGGACGGCCAGCCGTACCAGTCTCCGGTCATTTCGGCGTTGGCGGCGTCGGAGCCGATGGAATCGTCCATTCGCAGAAAATCGGGCACCGCCCCTTCTTCGCGGGTAGTCATCCGGTTCCCTCCCAAGTCTAAAGTTAACGTCGGTTGTCGACACACATCGAGGGCGCACGGCCGCGCGCCCTCACATTACCTGTCAATCTATCAGGTTGTGGCGTACTTGAAGCCGAGCTCGGTCTCCCAGCGGAGGTAATTCATCATTTCGCCGTAGCTGCGGTCGACGCCGAGGTAGTTGATGTCGGCGGGCGGGCGTACGACACCAGTGAGGCCCTGCTCTACTGGAAGGCCGGCCTGGCGCCACGCGCCCATGCCACCCTCCAGCACGGAGACGTTGGTGTAGCCCAGCTCGCCGAGAGTTACGGCGGCGAGGGCCGAATTGCGGCCCGTGGCGCAGGTAACGGCGATGGCTGTGGACTTGTCGGGGGTTATGCCGTCGATTTCGATTTCAAGCCAGCTTCGGGAAACCCATCTGGCGCCGGGAGTGTGTCCGGCGGAGAAGTCCTGGCTGGTGTCTACGAACAGGACCACATCGGGGGTGTTGTCGTGGAGCTGCTGGGCCTCGACCAGTGTCACGCTGCGGAAGGCGTCGCCCAGGCCAGCGACGGAAGTGCGCTCAATTCCGGGGGCGAGCTCGCGGCCGGAGGCGGCCCAGGCGGGTGCGCCGCCATCGACGACGTACACTTCTTGGTGGCCCATCTGGCGGTAGAAGGAGCCGGTGACCGTGGCGCGGGCGCGGGCGTTACAGCAGAAGACGATGGTGGAATTCTTGACCACGGCCAGGTCGTCGGCGCGTTGCACGGCCTGTCCACCCGGCCACCAGCGGAACCCGGGGATGTGGCCGTCGGTGAATTCCTGCTCGGTGCGAACGTCCACCAGGTAAACGGCCTCGGCGTCACGCCTGGAGATCAGGTCGGCTAGGGCGTCGGGAGACAAGTATCGCACGCCGTCCTCGGCGGCGAGGCGCGCGGCGTATTCCTCGGCAGCGGCGAGGCTCTCCTCGGAGACCTCGCTAAGCTCGACGCGGTCCGCGCCGTTCTCCAGGTCATAGCCGGCCAGCAGCCAGCCGGAGGTGCCGTTCTTCAGCCCCAGGGCCTCGATACCCATGCGCTGTAGTACGTGAGTGCCGGTGATGCTGCGGGTACGGCCGGCGCAGTTGAGGATGACGGTGGTGTCGTCGTCGATTTCGTTCATTACGTCGGTGATGCGCAGGGCCAGCTCACCGCCCGGCATGCTGCGCCCCCCGGGGATGCAGAAGCGTTGGTATTCTTCGGGAGTACGAGTGTCGAGAATGACGAGCTTGTCGCCTCGCTCGATACGCTCGTGGAGGTCTTCGGCGCTGATCTCGGGGACGTGGTGCACGACTTCCAGCTTCTCGCCGAAGTCCTTGCTGGGGACGTTTACGCCCCACTCGGTGGGGTAGTCGCGGGCTGACCAGCGGTTTACGCCGCCGTCGAGGACGGAGACTTTGGTATAGCCCAGCCGCTCGAGGGTGGCGGCGGCCAGAGGGGAGCGGCGGCCGTCGTCGTCGCAGAGCACGACGTGCACTCCCCTGGCGGGAACCGAGTCCTCGATGATGAACTCGATTCGGCGGCGGGGAATGAGGGCAGCACCGGGGATGTGGGAGCTGTTGTATTCGCCGGACTCTCGAACGTCTATGAGAGCAAAGGGAGTGTCGCCATTGAACAGGGCATCCAGTTCAGTATCGGAAATCAAGTTGGCCATAACAGTCGGCTCACATTGCGTTAATTTCGGGCATTTGAAGCTGCGAAGAGGCAGCCAGGACCGCCGATGTCCATGAATGACACATTATGGGAATCGCCACGACGGGGTGTCAACCCGAAGCCGGGCCTGTGCTATACTCAATGAGATATGGCGAGCGAGAACCCAGAAATTACCGAATTGCCACTCTTTCCGCTGAATCTCGTGCTCTTTCCGGGCATGCCTCTGCCGTTGCATATCTTCGAAGAGCGCTACAAGGCGATGGTCGGCGACTGTATGCGTTACAACCAGCCCTTCGGCGTGTCGTTGATCCGCTCGGGGCAGGAGGTCGGGGCGCCGGCCGATCCCGTTACCACCGGCACCACGGCCCGGGTGCTGAGGTCGGAGATGCAGGAACAGGGGCGCATCAACATCATCACCAAGGGCGAGAAGCGGTACGAGATTGTCGAGATAACGCAGCAGGAGCCGCACGTGGCGGCGGTTGTGCGATTCCTGGACGAACCGCTGGGCGAGGGATTCTCCGGTATATCCCCGGAGCTGTCGGAGGAGTACACCAAGCTGATACAAGGCCTGATGACCCTTAGCGGCGGGTACACGGCCGACGTTACAATTCCCGAGGACCCGGTGGAGCTTTCGTATTTGATCGCAGCGAACCTGGACGCGCCGACCCTGGTGCGGCAGGAACTGCTGGAAGCGCCCACGGCGGCCGACCGGCTGAACCGGCTGATTCCGCTGCTGAAGCGGCGCAACCACGCTCTCCAGGAAGAGATCGAGCGGCGCAACCCGTTCCGGGGGCCGCGGCTGAACTAGCGGTGCTGGGGATGGGACAGGAGTAAAGCGAGAACGCCGAGGTTGGAAACCTCGGCGTTCCGGTTTGCAGAGTTGTTGCGGGTCAGGCGTTGAAGAGGCGCAGGGCGCCCTGCTCGGGGATTTTGCCGGTGAATAGCTCGGGGTGGATCATTTCGGCCATGATTTCGAGGCCGGTGACGAGGCGGGGGCCGGAGCGGCTGGTGAAGGCGCTGGCGTCGACGACGTAGACTCGGTCGTTGCGGACGGCGGGGAGGTCTTTCCAGCCCTCGCGCTGGGCGAGGATGGGAACGTCCTCAAGGCCGCGCTTGACGTCGAAGCCGCAGGGCATCATCACGATGACTTCGGGCTGGCGTTCGACCACCTCGTCCCATTCGAGCTTGAACGTGCCGGTGTCCTTGTCGCCGAAGGTGTTGCTGCCGCCAGCGATGCCGACCATCTCAGGCACCCAGTGGCCGCCGCACATGAGCGGGTCGGCCCACTCGACGTGAAGGACGCTCGGCTTCGTGTCGGCGTCTGCGGCGCGAGCGGCAACCGCTTCTATGCGGGCCTCCATGTCTGCGGCGATTCGGTCTGCTCGGGCCTCGGTGTCGGTGGCGCGACCCAGCATGCGGATGTTCTCGATGATATCGCCCAGGAGCTGGGGGTCGAGGGAAATGACCTCGGGTTTCTTGTTCAGGCTAAGGCTCACCTCGGCAACCTGCCGAGAGGAGATGGCTCAAACTTCGCAGATGGCTTGCGTGATGAGGAGGTCTGGCTCGGCGGCCTGCAGGACCTCTTCATCTATTTCGTAGATGCCCAGCCCCTGCTCCAGCCGTTCGGCGATGATTCGGCTGATTTCCCCGCTGCTGGGGGGCTCCTGTCCCGTGAACACGCTGCGCACGACCCAGGGCTTGTTTCGGGCCTCGGGCGGGTAGTCGCATTCGTGGGTGACTCCCTTGAGGTCGTCCTGCAGGCCGAGCTGGTAGACGATCTCGGTGGCGCTGGGCAAAAACGAGCAGATGTTCATTTCAATCCTTAATGTTCAACCACAGAGAGCACGGAGGACACAGAGTCAATTAAGATTTTCAATTTGCCTCTGCAGTCTTCGTGCACTCCATGGTGGACCAGGCCCTAGCGGCGGTTTTCGGTGTGGGAGGTGAGGCCGACGGTGGTATCAGCGGTCGCCACGGCGACCGAACCGTAGAGGGGTCAACGGCGTTTCCAGGTTTCCACGAGCTCGTGGGCCTGGTCGTCGTCCACGCCCCACATCGTGAAGTTGATACGGATGGCGTCGTACAGGGTCAGGTCGCCGGGAGTCTTGTCGGCGTCGCGGTAGGACTCAATGTCCACCTCCATCCAGTCGAGGGCGATGTCCTCACTGTTGGCGATGCGCTCGACCATGTTGACGGCGCAGGCGGTTATGCCGGAGAAGAACAGCTCGCCGGCACCGACCTCATCGCCGCCGGGGTCGTCGGCGACCCAGTGGTGGTTGCGGGCGTTGCAGATGGCGCGGCCCAGGGTGCCGGTGCTGTAGCTCTTTGCTGTGTAGGCCAAGGTGAGTTCAGCCATGGTTCCCTCCTTTTCTAAATGGTTGCCGCACGATTGCGGGAGCGCGGGGTCTAGTCGGCTACGCGGTAGGCGACGCACTCGACAATTTCGATGGCCAGGGGCTTCTGGGCGAGGCCGGTGGTCCCGATGACGGCGCGGCATGGCGGGTTGGGGATGAACTCGCGGTAGATCTTGTTGAACTCGCTCCAGAGGTCCATGTTGGTCAGGAAGACAATCATCTTGATGACGCGGCCGTAGTTGGTGCGGGCGGCGGTCAGGATGGTCTCGACGTGGCGGAAGCAGGCGCGGTACTGGTCCTCGTAGGTGTCGCCGACGGGGTTGCCCTCGAAGTCGGAGGAGGTAGTGCCGCGAACGTAGACCTTGACCGCCCTGATCTTGAGCATCCGGGTGAGGTCTTCCTCGAAGTAGTCGGTGTACAGGCCGGTGCGGTGGGACACGAAGCCGGTGGCCTCGTTTCGGCCGTCGGCGATGATCAGGTCGAGGAGCCGGTCGCGCTCGTCAAAGGGCAGCGCCTGGGCTTGCTCGATACTCATGGCGTCAAGATCGGCCAAGGTGAGGGCAGCGCTTCCGGTCTGGGTCATCTCGGCCATTCCTTCTTTCACGGAGTGCGAGGCTCTACGAACTGCGGGTGAACGCCCTTCCGCGCGGGGCCGTGCGATGGCCTATATTAGCCCCCGGCGGACTGGTGGCGCAAGGGAATCCGCTTTGACACAGCCGGAAACGCGCCCGTAATATGGCTTGAATACGAAGGGGCAATTGGAGATGGCAATGGTGACGATACCGGAGCTGAAAGAAAAGTACGAAGGGCTGGACATGCAGCTCCCGGCGAAGGGGGAGGAGACCATCGACCCGGACTGCCTGCTCACCTTCGAGTACGAGTACCCGGAGCGGGACACCGAGGTGGTGATAGACACTGACGAATTTACGGCAGTATGCCCGTGGACCGGCCTTCCCGACACTGGTGAGCTGGTCATCAGCTATGTGCCGTCGCGAAGTTGTATCGAGCTGAAATCGCTGAAGTTCTACCTGCTGTCGTACCGGGACGTGGGCATCGTGCAGGAGCATGCGGCGAACCGGATCCTGAACGACCTGGTGGCGTGCTGCCAGCCGCGACGAATGAAGATTACGCTCGACTACAAGATACGCGGTGGGCTGCACACGGTGGTATCGGTGGAACACGGCGGAGAGTAACGTCGAGGCAGCCATCGTCTTCGGGCAAGCCAGTATTCAAGCAGGGGGTGGAACAGATGGACCGGGCAGAGATTCCTTTCCTGACCGTAGCGGCCCTGAGCCAGTTGATTCGCAACGGCGACGTTTCGCCCGTGGAAGCGACAGAGGCGTACCTAGAACGCATCGGGTCGCTGAACGACGACATCCGCGCCTACCTGACCGTCACCGAAAGGGAGGCAATACATGCCGCCCGGGAGGCAGAGGAGGAGATAGCAGCCGGGCGCTACCGAGGGACGCTGCACGGCATTCCGGTCGCGGTTAAGGACCAGATTTACACCCAGGGCATCCGCACCACCGGCGGCTCTCCGGTGTTCGACAAGTTCGTTCCGGCGTACGATGCCACAGTCATCACACGGCTGAAAGAGGCGGGGGCGTCGCTGCTGGGCAAGCTGAACATGACGGAATTCGCCACCACCGGGCTGTCGCACCAGTTCGATCCGCCCCGGAATCCCTGGGACCAGGAACGCTCCAGCGGCGGCTCGAGCAGCGGCAGCGGAGCGGCCACGGCGTCGTTCATGTGCGCCGCCGCGCTGGGCGAGGACACCGGCGGCTCGGTGCGCTTCCCCGCTGCCTGGTGCGGGCTGGCCGGGCTGCGGCCCACCTGGGGCCTGGTCAGCCGGTACGGCGTCATGCCGGGCGTGCGGTCGATGGACACCATCGGTCCCCTGGCGCGGACTGTGGAAGACTGCGCCATTCTGCTGTACGCCATAGCGGGCCACGACCCCCGGGACCGGATGACGAACCAGGAGCCGCTGCCGGACTACCGGGCGTCGCTGACCGGCGACATCAGCGACCTGCGTGTCGGCATCCTGCGGGAGGTGCTGTACCACAGCTCCGTTGACGGCGAAACCGGCAAGGCCGTCTTCGACGCGGCCAATGTCTTCGGCAAACTGGGAGCGAAGGTGGAGGAGATATCGGTGCCGATGGCGGCCCACGCCGGGCCGATCAATGGCGGCATACGGGTGGAGGCGCCAACGACCTACCGCAACCTGCTGCTGGAAAGGGCGCAGGACATCGCCCACGACAACCGCATCGGCTATATGGTGAACGCCATAATGCCGGCGACGTACTACTACAAGGCCGTCCAGCTTCGGACGTTGCTGCGCGCCCAGGTGCTCAGCGCATTGGCTGACGTGGACGTTCTGATCCTGCCCACGGCGGGCGTGCCGGCGCAGCCGCTCTCGCCGGACCCGGAGATCACCGGACCGGAGAACGTCAACCGGACGCCGTATTTGCTTACGACGGTGCCGAGCCTGGCCAACCTGCCGGCCTTGGCCCTGCCGTGCGGCTTCAGTGCCGAGGGACTGCCGCTCAGCCTGCAGATCGCGGGGCGGCCCTTCGAGGAAGCCACCGTGCTGCGCGCCGGGCACGCCTACGAGCAGGCGACGGAGTGGCACACGCAGCGCCCGCCTGTGTAGTGGCGAGCGGCAACCCAACGCTTGACCAACCATCATTGTCTATGCCGTAAGCGGCGCCTCCGATTGACGCTGCAAGCGGCGGCCCATAAACTCGCTGTTGTTCATTAGTCAAGGGCCGGAAAGCCCTTCTCGGAGATTGTTGATGAATTTCGGAATGTTTACCGACTTCCACGTACGCAAGGGCCTCTCTCAGGCCGAGGCCTTCGATGAGTCTTTTACCCAGATCGCCGAGGCGGAGAAGATGGGCTTCGACACGGTCTGGCTGGCCGAGCACCATTTCAGCCCGGAGCGGGCCGTGCTGGCCTCGCCCATGGTCATTGCCAGCGCCATCGCGGCGCGCACCGAGCGCATCCGGACTGGCTTGGCGGTGCAGGTGCTGCCGCTGACCAACCCGCTGCGGGTCGCCGAGGAGGCGGCCACGGTGGACCACATCAGCAAGGGGCGCTTCGACTTCGGCATCGGGCGCAGCGGCCTGACCAAGTACTACCAGGGCTACAACGTGCCCTACTCCGAGAGCCGCTCCCGGTTCCTGGAGGCGCTGGAAATCATCATGAAGGCCTGGCGGGAGGAGACCCTTTCCCACGAGGGCGAGTATCATACCTTCCACGACGTGACGGTGACGCCCAAGCCCTACCAGCAGCCCTACCCGCCGGTGCGGGTGGCGGTGGCCGGCGAGGACACCTTCCCGCTGGTGGGCGCGATGGGGCATCCCATCTTCATCAGCGCCAACACGGGGCGCGAGGCGTTGAAGGAACGGCTGGCGTCCTACCGCGAGAAGCTGGCTGAGTCGGGCTTTTCGGGCACTCCGGACATCGCGATCCGCGTGCCGGTGTACTGCGCCGAGACGACGGAGCAGGCCCACGAGGACCCGAAGGCTAGCGCGTTGGGAGCGATCCAGTACGCCGTCACCGAGCTGATCCAGACCGCAGCCAACCCGGAGATCGCCGAGCGGATGCGCCGGATCGCCGCCGCCCCCTATGAGCAGGTGCTGGAGGAACGGGTGCTCTTCGGCACCGCCGCCGAGATCGTGGACACCTTCAAGGGCTACCAGGAGGAGCTGGGCGTAACCGGCGTGGTGATGGAGGTCAACTACGGCGGGCAGATCCCCGCCGACCGCGTGAACAACTCGCTACGGCTGATCAGCGACGAGGTGATGCCGCACTTCTAGGGGTGAGACCATGGTTCTTGTCGCGTAGATCAGATGTTACCGGCCTTGTATGCGGGGCCGGTAATTTTCTGGGCCACTCCATTTGACTTCATTGGGATCTCGATACTGAGGTAGGTGCCTATGGGCATCCGAGTACAACCGAGGGAAATCGTAATCACCGATGACCCTAATGATGATCCCTTCCAAAATGACCTACTGGACCGCAAGGAAAAGGCGGAGGTTCTGACCAGCCTTATAAGCAACATCGACGGTCCATGCACCATGGCAGTGGACGCCGCTTGGGGTGCGGGAAAAACAACCTTTCTCAAGATGTGGGCACAGTACCTGCGCAATAAAGAATTCCCGGTTGTGGAATTCAACGCGTGGGAGACCGATGCATCTGGAGACCCTCTTGTGGCCCTTACTGCTGAGATAACAGGGCAGCTTAAAGGAACTGCTGATACATCTAGGCTTGACCAAGTCTCGACCCAGGCCAAGGAGCTGATCAAAAAGTTAGCTCCGGGGTTGATTCGATTCGGGACAAGCTTCGTACCAATTGCAGGCGCGGAGATGGGGCACACTTTCAGCGCTTATGCGGAAGAAGTCCTGACAAGTCACCAAGAGGCGAAGCAGTCCACAAAACAGTTCAATGAGTCTCTACAGGAATTGGCAAATGCCCTCTGGGAGGCCAAGAACCAAAAGCCAATCATCATATTGATTGACGAACTCGACAGGTGTCGCCCGACTTACGCGATCGAGCTATTGGAGACCGCAAAACACATCTTTGGCGTAGACCGGGTGGTATTTGTTTTGGCGGTGAACCGCGAACAACTTGCCCACTCAGTAAAAACCCTCTATGGCAGTGAATTCGATTCGGAAGGGTACTTGCGGCGGTTTTTTGACATCGATTTTCGACTGCCCTCTCCTGACCGCAAGTTGTTCATTCGCCACATGCTTACGTCAAACGGAGTTGATGAATTCTTAGCCAATTCCCGCGACCCCTTCGCTCAGGGTGATCGCGAATTGGTGTCGCTTACACTAATCCAATTCTTGGGTCAATCCAACCTAAGCCTGAGAAGTGTCGGACAAGCTCTCCATCGATTTGGGGTAGTGCTCTCGTCGTTGGGAAACAACGGCCACGTATTTATTAAGACGTTGACGATTCTGACAGTACTCAGTGCTGTTGAACCATCCTTGTATAGCAGGTTCGTGAAAGCCGAGATATCGGCGGAGGAAACGATTGAGTCTTTCTTTAGTATGGCTAACTTTGCAGAATTCCGTCGTGAACGCCCAGGTGCACTGTTAGAAGCAGTGGTATTAGCTGCAAGAGTGGCTCGGAGCGACCTTCCACCTACAGCAACAGACGAGGAAATGGGGAAAGCCTCTCCGCTGTTAGGCAGATATGTACATGCATTGAGCTGCACTGACTTGGGCCATACAGTTGACCGCGAAGAACTGTCCTGGGCCAGAGCAATCTATGACTCGGTTATGCGTTTTCACGGATTGTATGTAAGAGAGAATGAACCACTGGGATTCGACGAATCGGTACAGCGTCTCGAACTTCTGTCACCTGCCCTTAAGGCCGCCGAGTCGACGATCGCATCTTAGACGAAAGGAATTTCAGACTCGGCGGTTCCCCGACGGACTTTCCTCGTTTGAATGGACTTCCCAAGAGGCACAGGTCCACGCTCTGTTTTGCGGCAGCCCTCCCTAGCTCACCGCGCCGCCTAGCGGGGTGGTGGGGCCCTCGCACTCCATGAACTGGCCGTAGCCGGGTTGTTGTTCGAGCTTGCCGTCGTTTAGGAGGACCTGGCCGCGGAGGAGGGTCATCCAGGGGCGTCCGGTTATCTCCCAGCCTTCGAACAGGGAGTAGCCGGCGTTGCTCAGGTGGTCCTCTGACGTTATGACGCGGTCCACGCCGGGGTCGAGGATCAGCAGGTCGGCGTCGGCGCCGGGCTGGATCACGCCCTTGCGCGGGTAGAGGCCGAAGATGCGGGCCGGGTTCTCAGCCATCGTCCGGGCTAGCCACCAGATGGGCATGCCGCGCTTGACCACGCCCTCGCTGTACATCAGCGGCGCCAGCGTCTCGATGCCGGGCGAGCCGAAGGGCACCGACGCGCCGTCGGGCGTGACGAATATGTTGTCCCAGCCGGGCTTCTTCAACTCCTGCGGGTGGGGCGAGTGGTCGCTGGCCACGATGGAGATGTGGCCCTGCTGCAGTCCGGCCCACAAGGCGTCGCGGTCTGGGCCGTCCTCGGGGCGCAGGGGCGGGCCGATCTTGGCCAACGGGCCGACCTTGCTCATCTCCTGGTCGGTCAGCAGCAAGTACTGGGGGCAGGTCTCGGTCCAGATGCGCTGGCCCTGAATCTGGGCCTGCTTGATGCGCTCGAGGCCGAGGTGGGTGCTGAGGTGGACGACGTAGGTGGGGCAGCGGGTGGCGCCGGCCATGGCGATGGCGCGGTTGATGGCCTCTTCCTCAGCCCAGTCGGGGCAGGCCTCGGGGAAGTTCTCGGGGTGGGTGTGGCCGTCGGCGATGAGCTTGTTTTCCAGGAACTCGATGATGTTGCCGCTCTCGCAGTGGAGCTGCAGCACGCCACCGCCGCGGGACACCATGTCCATGGCCTCGCAGATGTAGTCGTCGTCGCACATCCGGCCGGGGCGCTTCTTGTAGGTCATGAACATCTTGAAGGACTTGAAGCCCAGGTCCATGGCCTCGGGGAGGGAGCGCAGGATGGAGGGGCGGTTCTGCAGGATGAAGTGGAAGCCGAAGTCGACCACGGTCGAGGCGTTGATCTCCTCGCGGATGCGGTTGCCGGCCTGGGGAAGCGTCTCATCGCCGTCGAGGGTGTAGTTGCCGAAGGGGATGAGGGTGGTCATGCCGGCGTGGGCTGCGGCACGGGCGCCCAGGGCGTAGTCGTCGTGCCCGTCGAGGTGGACGTGGGCGTCGATGAGGCCGGGGAGCACGAACTTGCCCTCGGCGTCGATGACGCGGTCGGCGGGCGGCAGCAGGTGCTCGGGGGCAACGGCCACGATCTTCTCGCCCTGGATCGCCACGGCGGCGTCAAGGACCTGCGACGACGTTACGACCTGGCCGCCGCGTATAATGGTGTCGACCCTTGTTGCAACCATGATCGCCTCCGTGGTGTTCTCTATCTGAGTTGCGGCGAGTGTAGCGGCGGAACGAGGGTTTTTCAACAATCATCAAACCAGGGCGGTACTATCGCATGGGGATTGAATACCGGAGCTTTGCCCTGTAGCCTGACAGGCAATGGGACCAATAGTTGACCTTGGCGACGTAGTCGGCTTTCAGTGGGACGAAGGTAACGCCAGGAAAAGCGAGGAGCGCCACAGCGTCAATCAGGCTGAAGCCGAACAAATCTTTGCAGACGGAAACCCTCTGGTCGACGGGGACATCCATCACAGCCAGTCCGAACATCGATATAATGCTCTTGGATGCACCGTGAATGGACGTTTGCTTCACGTTACTTTCACTATGAGGAACCATGGTACTGAGGTGGACCCGGAAAACTGGACAGTTGGTTAAGTGGGAATCCTGCTCCTAAACTACGGACAGCGACAGCTGTTGATGAGGAGCGGGAAATGTCCACAGAGCGGAGAAAGCACAGCCCGGCCTTCAAGGCGAAAGTTGCACTGGAGGCAATGAAGGGCGAACAGACGGTGGCCGAGTTGGCCGCCCGGTTCGAGGTCCACCCCAACCAGATTCAGACTTGGAAGAAGGCCTTAGTGGATGGCGCGGCCGTCATCTTCGGCCAAGGCAACGGGACCAATAAGGGCAAGGAGCAGAAGAACAAGAACAACGACGCCCTGGTGGCTCGCCTGTACCAGCAGATCGGCCAGCTCAAGGTGGAGCGGGATTTCTTGGAGGAAAGGTCCGGTCCATGACCCCAGCACAGCGGCGTGAGCTGACCGACCGGCAACATCGGCACCTGCCCATAGTGCGGCAGTGCCAGCTGATGGGTGTCAGCCGCTCCAGCCTCTACTACCGTCCCAAGGGGACACCCCTGGGGGACCTGTCCCTGATGCAGGCCATGGACCGCCAGTACCTGGAAACCCCTTTCTACGGTTCCAGGCGGATGAAGGCTTCGCTGGAGCGGCAGGGCCTGCTGGTAAGCCGGAAGCGGGTGCAGCGGCTCATGAGACTGATGGGACTGCGGGCTATCTACCGGCAGCCTCGCACCAGCCAACCAGCGGCGGGACACTGGGTCTATCCCTACCTGCTGAGGGATCTGACGATCACCCGGGCGAACCAGGTGTGGGCGGCTGACATCACCTACCTGCCCATGGCCCGGGGATTCCTGTACCTGGTGGCCATCATGGACTGGCACAGCCGGTACGTGGTGGTCTGGGGGTTGTCCAACACTCTGGAGACCGTCTTTTGTGCCGAGGCCCTGACCGAGGCCCTCGGCCAAGGAAGGCCCGACGTATTCAACACCGACCAGGGAAGCCAGTTCACCAGCCGCGAGTTCATGCAGATACTCCAGGATCACTCGGTGAAGATCAGCATGGATGGCAGGGGCAGGTACCAGGACAACATATTAGTCGAGCGGCTATGGAGGACGGTGAAGTACGAGGAGGTCTACCTGAAGGCCTACGCTAACGGCCTTGAGGCCCGCAACGGGCTGCGGGAATACTTCCGGTTCTACAACCACCGGAGGCCGCATCAGGCCCTGGGCTACCGTATGCCGGCGGAGGTCTTCCACGGCGAGCCTGTAGAAGAGGAGCTGAAGGAAAGGAGGTGCCCGGACCAACGGGTCTTGGTATCATACGAAGGAGTGCAGGAGTCCCACTTAA
This sequence comes from Dehalococcoidia bacterium, assembly GCA_965261355.1. GTDB lineage: Bacteria > Chloroflexota > Dehalococcoidia > Lucifugimonadales > UBA3495 > VXOI01. The sequence goes on from CBDHDK010000002.1 coordinate 911,555, forward strand.
TTGTGGCTTAATCCTGTCCAACCGATGGGGTCCACCTCAGTACAGCCATCCGCGTTGTATCCGCTCGCGATATGAATCGCAGGGAGCGAAATCGCTATGCCCAAGAAACTTAAGCCAATACCGGCATTTGACAACGAGGAAGAAGAGCGGCGATTCTGGGAATCACACGACTCCTTCGACTACGTGGATTGGGACAATGCCGTGCGTGTTCGCTTTCGCAATTTGCAATTCTCACATGAGACAGACACTGAGAAGGCCGCACCCGCCAACGACCCAGTAGCAGACTGAGCACCTTCCCAGTTTCTACACTCGCCCCACATTGCCATCAGGAGGCGCGCTCTAATGGAGCTTCAGGACAAGATTGCGGTGGTTACCGGCGCGGGGCGCGGCATGGGCCGGGCCATCTCGCTTCAGTTGGCCGAGGCCGGGGCCAACGTGGCCGTGGCAGACATCAACGCCGAGAACGTGGAGGAGACCAGCGTCGCCGTCAAGGCGCTGGGGCGCGAGAGCCTGCCCATCCACGCCGACATGGGTAGTGTGGCCGACATCGACCGGATGATCGGGCAGGCGAAGAACGCTTTTGGACGCATAGACATCATCGTGAACAACGCCGGTGTCACCCGCTACCTGTACGTGATGGACGTGGAGGAGGAGGACTGGGACCGCATCCACCGGGTGAACGCCAAGGGCGTGTTCTTCTGCATGCAGCGGGCCGCCCGGGAGATGATCGATCAGGGCGAGGGCGGTCGCATCGTCAACATTGCCTCCATCGCGGGCAAGGGCTACTCCGGAACCTCCAACGCGGCGTACGCCGCCAGCAAGGGCGCGGTGATCTCGATGACGATGATCGCGGCCCACCAGCTGGGACAGCACGACATCAACGTCAATGCCATCTGCCCGGGCTCGACGCTCACAGAGATGGGGGCGGAGACCATGCGGGGCCGCGCCGAAGCATCCGGCGTCACCCTTGCGGAGCTGGAGGCAGCCCGCGACTCCCGCATCCCCATCCGGCGGTCGAACACGCCCGAGGACATTGCGGCGATGGCCCGTTTCCTGTCGGGTCCGGGGGTCCGCAACATAACCGGCCAGGCGTTCAACGTGGACGGCGGCCTGGTGATGCACTAGGCGCAGCGAACGGCAGGGGCTACAATCAACGGATGGAACTGAACGTCAGGCTGTTTGCGCTGTACCGGGAGCGGGCGGGAACGAAGGAGTTTGCCTTGGAGTTGCCAGTAGGCGCGACGGTGGAAGATCTGACCGATGCGGCGCGCCGGCAGTTTCCGCGGCTGGCGCCTCCTGAGGTGAAGATTGTGGTCGCCGTCAATGCCGACTACGCCGATCCGGAAGACGTCCTGCAGCCCGGAGACGACGTCTGCCTCATCCCGCCGGTGAGCGGCGGATAGCCTGGAACAGGAGCGAGGGCACCATGATCGAGCTGACCTCCCAGACTCTGGACCCTGATAAGTTCACCGGCGCGGTGCGGCGCAGCACCAACGGCGCGGTGGTGACATTCCTGGGGACAACCCGCGACAACTTCGAGGGCAAGGGTGTTGTGACGTTGGAATACGAGGCCTTCGACGAGATGGCGGTGAAGAAGCTGGAAGAGGTTCGGCAGGAACTGATGGCCGAGTTCGGGCTGGACGACGTCGCCATCGGGCACCGCACGGGCACAGTGGCCATCGGCGAGATCAGCCTGGTGGTCGCTGTAGGGTCGCCGCACCGGAAGGAAGGGTTCTACGCCTGCCACAAAGCGGTCGACCGCATCAAGGAAGTGGTGCCCATCTGGAAGAAGGAAGTGTACGAGGACGGGTCGCGCTGGGTGGCATGCGAGGACCACGAGTTCACTCACGAACACGAGGCGGCGCTGCAGGCGGGGGACGGTTAGCGACCATTCGGGGCCTGTGGCTGTTCAACCGTCATTTCACCTACTGAGTTCGTCCTCACCTTGGCCCTCTCCCTCAAGGGAGGGGGTTTTTGTCTCCTATTCTCTCCCATCCTCTCCCGCGAGCAGCGGCTCCATGGCGTTGGTGCCGTGAGACAGTGCCGCGCGGATGGCCTGGCCTACGGTTTCCGCGCCAATGAGCTGCATGTTGTTGGGGGCGTCGACGTCTTGAAGGGCCACGGCGGGTAGGATGCAGCGGGTGATTCCGAGGCGGGCGGCCTCGTTGACCCGGCGCTGGGCCTGGGGCACGGAGCGCAGCTCGGCGCTGAGGCCGACCTCGCCGAAGGCGGCGGCTGGCGGCAACGGGGCGTTGCGGTAGCAGGACGCGATGGCGAGGATGATGGCCAGGTCGGATGCGGGCTCCGTGGCGCGGAAGCCGCCGGCAACATTGACGATGACGTCCTGACCGGCCAGTTCAAGACCGGCGCGTCGGGTGGCCACCGCGGTCAGCATTATCAGGCGGTTGTAGTCGACGCCGTTGGATACGCGGCGAGGGGAGGGAAGCTGCGAAAAATTGGTCAGCGCCTGCACCTCCAGCAGCAGGGCGCGGCTGCCTTCCAGCACCGGCGTCACTATAGCGCCCAGCTGCGAACCGCCGCGCTGTGACAACAGGGCGCGGGACGGGTCGGGGACGTCGTCGAGGCCGCGCTCCGTCATCTGGAACACTCCGGCCTCGTCGGTGGAGCCGAAGCGGTTTTTGGCAGCGCGAAGCACGCGGAAGCCGCCGGACTCCTGGGACTCGAGGTGCAGCACCACGTCGACCATGTGCTCGAGCACCCTAGGGCCCGCCAACGAGCCGTCCTTGGTCATGTGGCCGGAGAGGAATACGGGCCTGCCCTGGGCCTTGGCCCAGCGGAGCAAGCGCAGGCCGCACTCCCGCACCTGACCGACGCTTCCGGCGCCGGACGACTCACTGTCGGTGTGCAGGGTCTGTATCGAGTCAACAATAACAAGGCCTGGCTGCTTTTGCTCCAGGTGTTCAAGGACCATGTCGACATCGGTCTCGGCCAGCAGCAGGATGCCCTTGCCCTCTATGTCCATGCGTTGGGCCCGCAGCTTCACCTGCATCGGCGACTCCTCGCCGGTGACATACAGGACCTGTGAGGACTCCGGTGTGCGATTCCCCAGTGATTGGGCGAGTTGCAGCAGTAGCGTCGACTTGCCAACGCCAGGCTCTCCGGTCAACAGTGCGACGGAGCCGGGGACCACGCCGCCGCCCAGGACACGGTTCAGCTCGGAGGACGGGAGCGTGATGCGGGGTTGTGAGTCGGGAGAAAGCTCGGACAGCTCCAGCACGCCGCTCCTCTCGGCGGCGACCCACCCGCGGCGCTGCGACTTTGCGGACGACGCGACGGGCGACGGGGTGCCTTCGGCCAGAGGGCGGGGCGAACCGCACATCGGACTGGGGCAGAATCCCATCCATTTCGCGCTCTGGTGCCCGCATTCCCGGCAGAAATAGACTGTCTTGCGCCGGTCGGTTGTCTTTGCCATGCCGTCCTCTCTTCACCGCGTGTCCCTTTAGAACGAAATTATACGGGCGGGTGCAGCTTTCTGTCGGCATGCAACTGTCATCAAAATCCAGGCCAGGTATCCGTCAATAATCCATGGAAATAAAGAAAACCTGCCGGGTTAGCTTTTTCACGAGCGGATGGGGCACGAGCGGACCAACAGATCCCTCCGGGATTTTTGATCTTTGTATTAAATTTCCACAGTTTTCTTACAGTAGACAGCGGCATTTTCACGGCATATACACATGCGATTGGTAACATTTCCAATGTTCACCGGGCACCCGGTCTTGGTCGCGAGGCACCGGGCAGCGAGGAAGGAGAAGAATGTACAACTTTATTGCGAAGACCAGAAACCGTATCGCGAAAACTCCGGGAGAGGAACGGTTCCTCGCCATGGATCGGTATTCCAGCCACTTCAAAGGGCTCTCGGGCCCGGCACAAGCGGGGCACTTCATCTTGTTGTCGGTTGGAACTATGGGTTTGGGTGTTGCAATCCTGCTGGGCTTGCTAAGACTGGTTTAGCGCGAGGCGGGAACTGATCTCGGGCAGCTGGGTACGGAGACCTGCGTCTCAATCAGCTTCCGGGGCTCCGGCGATGAAAGGGAAGGCCCCCGCCATGCGGGGGCCTTCCTGTGCGTTCGGGGTTATGGGGGAGGCTAGTCGGCGGGGGCCGGCTCCTCCTCCTTCACCGTGTCGGCCTCTTCGGTGGCAACCTTGGCCGTGATGGTTATCTGGCCCTCTTCTACGTCGACCAGGGCGATATCGCCGGCGGTCAGGCGTCCGCTGAGAATCTCATCAGAGAGCCGGTCCTCGACCTCGTTCTGTATCAGGCGGCGCAACGGGCGGGCACCCAGCACCGGGTCGAAGCCATTCTTGCCCAGGTACTCCTTGGTGGCCTCGGTCAGCTCCAAGCCGACCTGCTTGTCATCCAACTCCTGCCTGACCTGGTCCATCATCAGGTCGACGATGGAGAGAATCTCGGTCCGGTCCAACTGGTGGAACACCACGGTGGAATCGATGCGGTTGAGGAACTCCGGCCGGAAGAAGCGTTTGACTTCCTCCATGACTTTGTCCTTCATCCGCTCGTAGGCGCTCTGGTCGGTGCGGGCGTTCTCCGCCTTGACCATGAAGCCTACGGAGGTCTCGCGCTTGATCAGGTCGGAACCGAGGTTGCTGGTCATCACCAAGATGGAGTTGCGGAAGTCCACCTTGCGGCCCCGGGCATCGGTCAGCGTACCTGCGTCGAAGATCTGCAGCAGGATGTTGAAGACCTCGGGGTGGGCCTTTTCAATCTCGTCGAGCAGCACGGCGCAGTAGTTCTTGCGGCGTACGCCCTCGGTGAGCTGACCACCCTCGTCGTAGCCCACGTAGCCCGGAGGGGCCCCGATGAGACGGGCGACGGTGTGGCGCTCCTGGAACTCGGACATATCCAGCCGGAGCATGTTGTCCTCGTGGCCGAACATGAACTCAGCCAAGGTCCGCACCAGCTCGGTCTTGCCTACGCCGGTGGGGCCGAGGAACAGGAACACTCCGATGGGGCGGCGCGGGTCCTTCAGACCGGCGCGGGCGCGGCGCACCGACTTGGAGATGCTGACGATAGCCTCATCCTGGCCGATGATGCGCTTGTGCAGCTCGGCCTCCATCTGGAGCAGACGCTCGGTCTCCTCCTTGGCCATGCGGGCGACCGGGATGCCAGTCCACATGCTGACCACTTCGGCGATGTCGTCGTCGGTTACGACGGTCTTTTCCTTGCTGCGGCCTTCCTGCCACTCGCTGCGGAGCTCGTCGAGGTCCTGCCGCTGACGAAGCTCGCGGTCGCGGAGTTCGGCGGCCGCCTCGTAGCGCTGCTCGGAGATGGCTTCGTCCTTCTCCATGCTGACGGTCTCCAGAACCTTCATGGCGTCGGTCACCGAGGTTGGGGTGACGCTGCCGCGCAGGCGGACCCGGGAACCGGCCTCGTCGATGAGGTCGATGGCCTTGTCGGGAAGGAAGCGGTCGGAGATGAAGCGCGCGGCCAAGCTGGCGGCGCTGTTAATGGCGTCTTCGGTGTAGACCACGTTGTGGTGATCTTCGTAGCGTTCCTTGACGGCGTTCAAGATTCCGACGGTCTCTTCGGTGGTCGGCTCTTCAACCCGCACAGGCTGGAGGCGCCGCTCAAGGGCCGGATCGCGCTCAACGTACTTGCGGTAGTCGTCGAGGGTGGTGGCGCCGATGCATTGGAGTTCGCCGCGAGCCAGTGACGGCTTGAGGATGTTGGACGCATCGACTGCGCCCTCTGCGGCTCCGGCACCGACTAGGGTGTGGATCTCGTCGATGAAAAGCACACAGTTGCCGGAGGTCTTGATCTCTTCAATGACCTTCTTGAGGCGTTCCTCGAACTCGCCGCGGTACTTGGTGCCGGCGACGAGAGAGCCCATGTCGAGCGTCACCAGGCGCTTGTTCTGCAGGGTTTCGGGCACCTCGCCCTTGGCGATCATCTGGGCCATGGCCTCGACGATGGCGGTCTTGCCGACGCCGGGCTCGCCGACCAGCACAGGGTTGTTCTTGGTGCGCCGGCTCAGAATCTGGATGACGCGCTGCAACTCGGAGTCGCGACCATGCACCGGGTCCAGCTTCTCGGACCGGGCAGCGTTGGTCAGGTCGACGCCGAGGTTGTCGAGGGTTGGGGTCTTGGTGTTGGTGCCCCGGGCCTGCTGGCCCTGGCCGGAGGTGTGGCTCAGGATGCGGTGAGTCTCGGAGCGGACCTTGTCCAGGGTCACTCCCAAGCTCTCCAGCACACCGGCGGCAACGCCCTCGCCCTCGCGGAGGAGGCCGATAAGCAGGTGCTCGGTGCCGATGTAGGTGTGGTTCATGCGGCGGGCTTCGTCGACCGCCAGTTCGACCACCTTCTTGGCTCGGGGGGTGAGACCAATCTCGCCCTGGGCGGGCTTTTCGCCGCGGCCGATGATGAACTCGACTGCGGAACGCACCTTCGAGAGGTCAACGGAGAGGCTGGACAGCACCCGGGCCGCCACACCCTCCGTCTCGCGGACAAGGCCGAGGAGAATGTGCTCAGTCCCGATATAGTTGTGGTTGAAGCGCTGTGCCTCTTCTTGTGCCAGCGACAATACCCGCCGCGCTCGCTCCGAAAACTTCTCGAATCTGCTGCCCATAATTCCGCTCCTGTCCTGTGAGGGCGTGTCAGGTGAAATCCGGTTACATCAGTTGATATCCGATTACAGGGGAAGAGTCCGCAATCCCACCCGCAGGTACCCCAACAAAGCCCAATTATATTGGGCGCACCCGTAGGGTGTAAAGGCGCGAAGGGTGCGGATACTTGCCTGTCCCTATCGTGTTGAATCGGGTACAGCGGCAGAGGCATAGAGGAGGAACAGTCCGGTACATCCGGGCCGCCGCCATGCCCGGCCTGCCGTCAGCCACTTAAGTAGTCGGCCGCGCCAAGCTCGTCCCGGTTCAGAGAGGTTTCTAGAAAATACCCCCGGCGGTGACCTATTTTCCCACCCAGTCGCCCAAGCAGTATCGTCGGCGCTGAGGCGTTTCACTTCCGTGTTCGGGATGGGAACGGGTGGGGCCGCCTCGCTAGAACCACCAGGGAGCATTCGAGACGGTAGTATGCACCATTTTTCACAATCGCGCAAGGGGTGAATTTCAGCGGTACAGGGTCCGAACCAGGTGGTCTGGTAAACCACACGTCATTGGCCATTGAGATTTTCGCTTTAGCCGGAACGTCACCCTTCGGGCAGACGGAAGGGACAGAATCCCATGCCATTAAGGGGGTACGAGTCGGGGGTTCGGTCTCATTATCCGAGGGGCCTCTCGTGGAGATGTAACATTGCGTAGCATTTCGTAACAAACCCGATCATTTTAATCCTTAATTGAGACAGAATTGCGACGGGCCAATCGGGCGGTTCGAGGCGCTCTTGATAAGAACAATTGTACGAGTGGCGACGCCTCATGGCAAGGGGGAGATTTCAGCGGGCGGGACGATAGCAAAGCGGGTTCGCACTCAAATTCGTCTGAATCAGTATTCACAGGATTCAAGGATGCGCAGGATTGGGGTTTCGTTGGGGAGGCGCCGAAATCGGAGGAATCACGGTCAGGACAGCGGCTTTGCCATTATGTGGCGACCGGTAAACGGGCTGGCGCCTTTCTCCGGCGCCAGCGGCAAGGCTACCTGAAGGATTCCGGGACTTTCTCGGTGGTGACCAGGGTTACGCCCCAGCCGGCCATCCAGCAGGAATGGCGCCCGTCTCCCCCGGCCACCAGCACCACCACGTCGCTGGCCGAGCGGACGATGGGGACCATGACGTCGTCGCGGGACTCGTCGATCCAGGCGGGCCAGGTGCGGTTGCCGTAGTGGGCGATGCCCTTGAGCTGGCCGACGGGCATGCGGGCGTTGTGGAAGACGTAGTCCTTGACGTCGGCCTTGGTCAGGCCGGACGTGGCCACCTCGGCGGCGTGCTCGGGACAGAGGATGAGGATAACCTGCCCTCCGGTGGCCTTCTGGTAGTAGTTGGCGATGCCGACGGTCTTCATGTTGCCGACGATGGTACGCAGGACGCCGAACCCGGTGCCGGAGGTGCTCTCCATGATGCGGTAGACGCCGAGGATGCCGGCCAGGGTGACCGTGCTGTCCGCGGGAGCGTAGCCCTTCTCGATGTGCAGCGGCTCCCACGGGCTGCGGGCCTCGTTCTCGGCGAAGCAGAAGCTGTAGCGGCCCGGCGAGCTGAGGGTGGCCTTGTCCATCTCGCCCGGCGTCAGGCCGGCCACGTTGCGTACGATGAGGCGGAAGGCTCGCCCGATGGCGGCGTTGGCCCGGAAGCCGGGTCCGAAGCAGGCGGCGTCGGCCTGGATGCCGAGCATCGGCGCGATGGGGCCGTTGACGATCATCACCTGGTTGGCGCCGCCGGTGGTGGCCGCGGTTCCCGCGAGGTTGAAGCCTTCGCGCAGGGCTGCCCTGACGGCAGTGACCACGACCGGGAAGTGCTCGGGCTTGCAGCCGGCCATGACGGCGTTGATGGCCAGCTTCTCCACCGTGGCGCGCGAGTTGCGAGGCTGCATCACCCCCAGCGAGTGCTGCGGGTCGGCGTCGACGGCGGCCAGCATGGCGCGTACGGCGTCCTCGGTTGGCGGCACGACTGGCAGGCCGTCGGTCCACCCCTGTTCCCAGAAGTAGTCCTGCATGGCTGGGAAGTCGGCCGGGACGCGGGCGCGGGTGGAGGTGAGGTGGGGGGTGGTCATGGGTGGCTCCTGGGCTATTCCCAAATAACGCGGGCTAATTTTCTGTTCGGCGAATTGGGAGCTAACGTCAGGGAAGGTGCATTTGCCCTTCCCAGTAAGGTTCACACACATTCAACCCTGACATGGGTTTGGACGAAAACTTACTGACAACGCGGTTATCCCAAATGAATAACTCATCACATCCCGCCGCTTCCGCGCTGGCTACCTGAATGGCGTCCATCGCCCTGACGCCATACCGGTTTGCTATCAGGCGGGCCGACAACGCCACACCATGATCTAAGTCGACAAAGCTAGTCAGACTCTGGTCGAACAGCGAATCAATCGCACGGATTTGCGATTGGTCCGAAGCTGCCAATGAATCCGTTCCTCGTCGCACCTCGACCAGCGTAACCGTCGAGGTAGAAATAGTAATCAGACCGACTGCACTGGCATCAAAAATCAATTCCGTTAGATCCAGCCGGCTAATTCCGCCATGCGCCGGGATTGTCTCGCCATTAAGGGCGGCAATGTAGACCGAGGAATCGAGGTGGATTCGCTTATTCTGTTGGAAACTCACCCCGGATCTTCCTCATGTACTCCTCGGTGGAGAGGCCACCGGTCAGGTCGGGGATACTTCCCATCAACTCTCTTATAGTGGGGCGCTCGTCATCCGAAGTGCCGGGGTCTTTGCCACCGAGGCCCTTGCCGTCAGTCAGCAGGCCTACGATCTCGGGGGCGAAGTCGTGGGCCATCTGCCGCACGTCGGCGACCGGGCGGCTGGCCAGTGGGCTGGGCAGCACCACGATGCGGACGCCGGGCATTCCCAGCGATGCCGCGCGAAGATTGGCCGCGCGGGTGAAGCTGCTGGTGATGACGCTGACCGAGGGCTTGCCCCTGGTCTCGGTGAATACCGTGTCGTGGAGACCCCACGCCGTGCAGGAGCCTCAATCGGCAATGGCGTGGATGATGGCGTCGCATTCCTGCAGCAGCGATTCCAGCTTGTCGTCGGGGTGCGCGGCGCTGTAGGTGGCCTTGCGGGAGTAGACGACCTTCTTGACGCCGTAGTCCCTGAGCAGGGTCTGCTCCAGTTCCTGCATGAAGGTGTCGGCGTGGTACTTGCGGTTCTCCAGCAGTCCGACGACCTTGCCCTCCAGCCCTGACAGGGAGTCGGTCAGGCCTATCTCCTCGGGCACGTCCTCGGCGACGGGAACCAGGATTTCCAGCGTTCGCTCTGCCGTGGTCATGGAGCTACTCCTTGACGGGTCTTCGTGCGGGCGCATCGCAGTTCATCGCTGGCGGTCTAGCCGCCGAGCTGGAAGAACTTGCCCTCGGTCTTGATGGCGGGGGCGATGACCATCTCGGCCTTGTGGAGGTCGCGGATGGTGTAGGCGCCGCACATGCCCATGCCGGCCCTCAGGGCGCCGACGAAGTTCTGGGTGCCGTCGGTCCTGGAGGTTGGGCCGTAGAGGATCTGCTTGAGCGGTGCCTTGGTGCCGACCTTGACGCGGGTGCCGCGGGGCAGCTCGGGATGGGGATTGGCCATGCCCCAGTTGAAGCCGCGGCCGGGGGCCTCCTCCGCCTGGGCGAAAGGTGTGCCCAGCATGACGCCGTCGGCGCCGCTCACGATCGACTTGCAGATGTCGCCGCCGGTGCGGATGCCGCCGTCGGTGATGACGGCGACGTAGCGGCCGGTCTTCTCGTAGTAGTCCTGGCGGGCGGCAGCGCATTCGAGGGTGGCGCTGACCTGGGGCACTCCCACGCCGACCACCTCGCGGGTGGTGCAGGCCGCGCCCGGGCCCACGCCGACGAGGACGCCGTCGATGCCGGTCTCCATCAGCTCGTAGGCCACTTCGTAGGACACGCAGTTGCCGACGATGACCGGCACGTCAATGGAGCCGATCAGCTCGGAGAAGATGAGGCCCCGGTAGCTGTTGGACTCGTGCCGAGCCGTGGTGACGGTGGACTGGACCACCACGATGTCGGCCCCGGCCTCAACGGCTATCGGAGACATCCGCTTGGTGGTCTGGGGCGTAAAAGAAACGGCGCACACCGCGCCGGACTTCTTTATCTGCTCGACCTGGGCCGCGAGAAGGCTCTCCTTCACCGGCTCGGTGTAGACCTGCTGGAGGAACTCGGTCACCTCTTCCTGGGGAGTGGCGATGATGTCTTCCAGCACCGTGTAGGGGTCGTCGTAGCGAGAGTAGAGGCCCTCGCCGTTCAGGACCGCAAGGCCGCCGAGTTCGTGCATGCGGGCGGCGAATCTCGGCGATACCGCTCCATCCATGGCGGAAGCCATGAAGGGAATCTCGAACTCGATATCGCGGATGGTCATCTTGGTGGAAGTGAGCTCGGGGTTGATGGTCACCTGACCGGGAACTATGGCCACTTCGTCGAAACCGTAGCAGCGTTCCAGTTCCTTAAACAGCCTTCTCCCCATCGCCGACCCCCTTAAAATTCAGATCGCGGAATGGTATTGATTAACTGCGGATTTAATCATTTCCGGCACCAATTAGTCAATGAAATTCAGGCCCGACCGGCCGGTGAAAACGGTTTTGACTGACATCCACCACGGAAACCATGATGAACGGATATGGACAGTATCATTTTTCTAATGAGTAGTATATTGGCCAATTATATTGACGAAAACGGCCATGAGATGGTATGATTTCGTTATATTAACCGAGGGGTGAGCGAGATGGTTCAGCAGGTGGAGGTTTCCACCGTTCAAGAGGTTCCCGAGGGTTCCGTGGTATGCAGTCACCACTGGTTGATTCAGGCAGCGGACGGCCCGACTAGCCCCGGATCCTGCAGCATCTGTGGCGAGACCCGGGAGTTCAAGAACTATGTTGAGACGGCCTCGTGGGGCGACACCCGCCTCATGCCCAGCCAGGTCCCCGTCCGCCAGCAGGTCGCCATTTCATCGGACGATTCCTGGGACGAAGAATAGACCTGTTCACCCCCTTCGACAAATAACCAGACGCCGATGTAGCAGGGGCGGGTTCAAAATCCGCCCCTGTTCCTTTCCCTGACGGCCCGCTCCCTGACGGCCCACCTCTCCCCTGCTCCGCTCCGCCCGTCCCCTTCCCGGGAATTCCGCAGAAAGGCATGACTTATAATGCCATTGCAGGATTTCCGCTTCGCCAGGCTCGCCGTGACGGCCATCCTGTCGGCCGCCAACGCCCCGAAAAGGCGTTGCCTGACCACACTCATCCTTCCAGTCGAGTCCGGCGGATTATCTGGCACCGATTTTCCTCGCTTCTCTCAAGATGTGGTATTTCTGGGGATAAAGCGGTTGACATATAGCTTTGAAGAGGCCCATATAATAGTGTTTCATTGTATGGCTGAAACCCAGCCTTCTTGAATCCGGCACCCTTTCCCCGCACCCTTGTTCTTTGGAGGCCCACCCGGTTTGGCGTTCACTCATCTCCACGTACATACCGAATACAGCATGCTCGACGGCATCAGCCGCATCCCCCAGCTGGTCGCCCGGACCGGGGAGTTGGGCATGGACTCGCTGGCCATTACCGACCACGGCACGTTTTACGGCGTCGTCGACTTCTACTCGGCCTGCCGCGAGGCGAGCATCAAGCCGATCATCGGCTGCGAGGTGTACGTCGCTCATAAGAGCCGCCACGAGAAGAACGCAACGGAGAAGAGCCCGGCCCACCTGGTGCTGCTGGCCCGCGACAACACCGGCTACCGCAACCTGATGCAGCTGGTGACCAAGTCCCACGTCGAGGGGTTCTACAACCGGCCCCGCATCGACAAGGAACTGCTGGAGCAGTTCGGCTCCGGATTGGTCTGCCTGTCGGGTTGCCCCTCTGCCGAGGTGCCGCGACTGCTTATCGACGGTAGCTACGACGAAGCGGTGAAGGCCGCCGGGTGGTACCGCGAACTGTTCGGCGACGGGTATTTCCTGGAACTTCAGCAGCACGACCTGGTGCCGGGTCTGGACCGGATGAATGAGGGTCTGTTGCGCATGAGCAACGACCTGAAGCTGCCCCTGGTGGCCACCAACGACGCCCACTACGTCGAACAGCGAGAGTCCGGGCTGCAGGACATCTACATCTGCATCCAGACCGGCACGACGCAGCAGGACGAGAAGCGCCTGCGGATGGAAGACGACTCCTACTATATAAAGAGCCCGCAGGAGATGGAGGACCTGTTCTCCACCCTGCCCGCCAACATCCGTAACGAAGCCATCGGCAACACCGGCCTCATCGCCGACATGTGCGACGTGTCCCTGGACTTCGGCCAGACGCACCTGCCGCGCTACGCGACCCCCGACGGGATGGACGCCGACGAATACCTGGCGCAGGTCTGCGAGGCGGGTTTCCGCCAGCGCTACCCGAACGCCTCGCCCGAGGCCGTTGAGCGGCTCCGCTACGAGCTGGAGGTCATTCGCTACACCAGGTTCGCCAACTACTTCCTGGTGGTGTGGGACATCATCAAGTTCGTGCGAGAGAGGAGCATACTTTTCGGCGTCCGCGGCAGCGCCGCCGCCAGTGTCGTCCTCTACAGTCTCGGAATCACCGACGTCGATCCGCTGGAGTACCGCTTGGTCTTCGAGCGCTTCCTCAACATGGAGCGCAAGGAGATGCCGGATATTGACATGGACTTCCAGGACGACCGGCGCGACGAGGTGCTGCACTACGTAATCGACAAGTACGGCAACGACCGGGTGGCCCAGATAATCACTTTCGGAACCCTGGGGGCCAAGGCCGCCCTTCGGGACGTGGGCCGGGCCCTCGGCATGAGCTACGGCGACGTGGACCGAATCGCGCGCATGGTGCCCTTCAAGGCGCGCAACCTGGCCGACGCCCTTGAAGTCAGCCCCGAGCTGAAGGGCGAATACGAAAGCAAGGAAGCCGTGCAGAACCTGGTGGACCAGGCGCGGGGCCTCGAGGGGTTGGTGCATCACGTAAGCACTCACGCCGCTGGCGTGCTCATCGCCGACGAGCCGCTGACGGAGACGGTGCCGCTGCAGCGGCCGGCCCGGGGCGACGAATCGAGCCCAGTGCTGATGACCCAGTTCAGCATGGACCCGGTGGCCCATCTCGGACTGCTGAAGATGGACTTCCTGGGGCTGACCAGCCTTACCATACTCGACCAGGCTGTCAAGCTGGTGCGCGATAGCTGCGGGGTCGAGATCGATCTGCAGACGCTGCCCCTGGACGACGGGCCGACCTTTGAGCTGCTGTCTTCGGGCAACACCACCGACGTGTTCCAGCTGGAAAGCGCTGGGATGCAGCGGTACATCGAGAAGCTGAAGCCTTCCAACATCGGCGACATCGCCGCGATGATTGCACTGTACCGCCCGGGTCCGATGGAGAACATCGACCGGTTCATCGACGCCAAGCATGGGCGGGCGGCGGTTACGTACCCGCATCCCAGCTTGAAGGAACTGCTTGACGAGACCTACGGCATCATCGTCTACCAGGACCAGGTGCTGCTGATTCTGCAGCAGTTCGCCGGGTACTCGCTGGGCTCGGCCGACATTGTGCGCAAGGCCATGGGCAAAAAGATCGCCTCGCTGATGGCCGAGGAACGCCAGAACTTCGTGTCGGGCGCCACGGGCAAGGGCTTCGATGAGGCACTGGCGGTGGAAATTTTCGACCTGATCGAGCCCTTCGCCGGATACGCCTTCAACAAGGCCCACAGCGTCAGCTACGCTCTCATCTCCTACTGGACGGGCTATTTCAAGGCCCACTACCCGGTGGAGTACATGGCTGCGGTGCTGAACGCCCGGCTGGACAACACCGAGAAGGTCATAGGCTCCATCAACGAGTGCTTCCGCCTGGGTATCCCCATCTGGCTGCCCGACGTGAACCGCTCCGGCGAGTTCTTCACCATCGACCACGATGATGAACGCAATGCTGGCCTGCGGATTGGTCTTGCCGCCATCAAGACGGTGGGCGAGGGCGCGGTGAAGCCGCTGGTGGAGGAACGAAGGGAAAACGGCGCCTACCGGTCCATCGACGACTTCTGCAACCGGACGGGAGGCCCCGGGCTGAACCGCCGTACGCTGGAGAGCATGGTGAAGGCGGGGGCCTTCGATTCCCTGGCGCCACGAGGGGCGATGTTGTCGGCTCTCGACCGGATCGTGGCCACGGCGCAGCGCGAAGCACAGATGCGCAGCAGCGGCCAGAGCAGTCTCTTCGGGGGCGAGAGCGGCCGCGCAAAGCCAAACGAGCCAGGCATCGCCCTTGGGACCAACGACGCCGCCCCTGAGGAGAAGGCCGCGTGGGAGCGGGAATTGCTGGGCGTCGCGCTTTCATACAACCCGCTGCTGGCCCTGAGCAGCGCGGTCGGCGCGGGAAACGCCGTCGTCGCCGTCGACCAGCTCAGCGAGGAGATGCAGGGCCAGGCGGTGACCGCCCTGGGCATTGTTTCCACCGTTACCGAGCGGGCACGTCGCGACGGACAGCGATTCCTGATAGTGTCAATGGATATGCTGGGCGGTCAGCTTGAGGTCATCATCTGGCCCGAATCGCTGCAGCGCACCGAGGAGGTCTGGCACCCGGGGCGCACGGTGCGGGTGGTCGGGAAGGTCCGGCTGCGTGGCGACCAGGTCGAGCTGGTTTGCGACGACGCCGAGGAATATGCCCAGGACAAGCCTTCGACGCTGTCGGCCGCGCCGCCCCAACCGGCCCGAGCCAACGGAAACGGCAACGGGCACGGCAGGGCAAACGGCAACGGCTATTCAAATGGAAACGGAAATGGAAACGGCCATTCGAACGGCAACGGGAATGGCAACGGAAACGGCAACGGCCATGGCAACGGAAACGGCAACGGACAGCATAGTGTTGCCGCCTCCGCTCCCGAGGCGTATGGCTCCAACGGGTCGAACCGCCTGGTGCGGCTGATTGTGACCGAAGACGACCAGCGGCACGACGCCAACACGCTTCGGGAAGTCATCGGCTTGATGCTGGAATACCCGGGCCGCGACCGCGTAAACCTGGAAATTCGCACCGATGGCCGCCGCGTGCTGATGGAAATGCCGGTGATAAGCACCGGATTCTGCGACGATCTGCGGGACCGGGTGGAGGACATACTAGGCCCCGACACGATTACCTTGAGCCAGGAGATGCCGCTGGGCGTTTAGTCCGCCATTGGGTCCGGCGCTCCTGAACGGGGCCGGCCATTGGCCGGGGCAGCGTCGCCACGCCGGGGACGCGGATACGCTTCCGGCAGGGAAGATTCACACGACATTTTGCGACAATGGGGAGCAAATGCCCTTATCATAGCCATATTCAAGCCAAAAATTACCGAATAAATTCCGACGTCTACCGATTTCGCATCGATTCGAGCCAACTGAGTCCCCGGAAGCAGCGAATTCGCCTGTCATATCCGGTGAAATGAATTTGACCTGCCTCGTTAGGCGATGCTAGACTGCCGGAAATCAAGGTTAAAGAGCCAATTCAGGCCCGCCGTAATTCTATGTTTAACCGGGCGGGCCACTTGGGACGATCAATGGAAACGACTAAGACATACCTGTCTACGAGGCCTCCGGTTGGATCATCCAGCCTGAGCCAGAAGGAAATCCGCAACCGCGATAGGTACGCCCTGCCTTGCGAGCCATAGCTCTTCTCCCCAACAGAGACCGCATGGGGCCTCTCTTCTAGCACCGCCTCGTTTCGACACAGCCCCTCGCACACGCAGCCTCGCAACAACCCACAGTTCAGTCCGCGGGGAAGTTTGCGCCCCTTTTTAGCCCCATTCAGGCAGGTCTCCCAGAAATCTCTTGTTGCGTCAATATTTATTGGCGCAAGTTTCAAGCAAATCTTTAGAAATCAACCAAAAGCAGCAGATTTTCAACCGCCGCATTACAGCACACGCATTCAAGGAGGAACCATGCGCGAAGTACTACGATCCAAGATCCACAGGGCCTGGGTGACCGAGGCCAATCCCGACTACGTCGGCTCCATCGTCATCGACGAAGCGCTGATGGAAAAGGTCGACATGTGGGAATTTGAGAAGGTCCTGGTCTGCGACGTCACCAACGGCAGCCGCTTCGAGACCTACGTCCTTCCCGGGGAACGGGGCCGAGGCGACATCGCCGTGCAAGGCGCCGCCGCACGTCTCACGGCCGAGGGCAACTGCCTGATCATCATGTCCTTCGAGGTTACCGAAACCCCGATAGACCCCCAGATGATCCTGGTCGACGAGAACAACGACTTCGTCGAATTCCTGGAGGGCATCAAGCATGTCGAGCCGGTTCACTGAGCAGGAAACTGAGTCCTACTACGACGCTGAGGATGCCATCTATCGGGCCATCTGGGACGAGGATGGCAGCGTTCACTGGGGTTACTTCGACGATACGACCGGCACCGATTTCCTCAAAGGGTGCGCCAATCTCGACCGCATCATGGTTGAGAAGGGCGGTATCAACGCCAACTCCAACGTCCTGGACCTGGGCTGCGGCAACGGCACCACCGCCATCTGGCTGGCCGGCTACTCCGGTTGCCACGCAACCGGCATCGACCTGAGCGGCGTCCGCGTCGACAACGCGAATTCCGCGCGGGAACGCCGGGAACCGGGATTGCGGGACCGCTTGGCCTTCGAGAAGGCGTCAGCCACCGAGCTGCCCTTCCCGGACGGCACTTTCAGCCGTGTCTGGAGCCAGGCCGTCATCTATCACGTGCCGGACAAGCGCTCCGTGCTGAAGGAAGTCCACAGGGTCCTGGAGCACGGAGGAATCTTCGTCTTCGACGACCTCGTCAAGCCGAAGCAGCAGGTGAGCGAAGATGCCCAGCGGTTCGTCTACGACCGGCTGCTGTATGACACGGAGTTCAGCTTCGAGTCGTATCAGGACGCGCTGAAGGCCCAGGGATTCGAGTTGCTGGAAGCCATAGACATTTCCAGCCACCTGCGACAGAGCTATCTGTGCCTGGCCGATCGCACGCCCAAGGGCGACAACAGCGAGCACGCCGAGCACTTCGAATGGCTGACCACGGCCTACATGGAAACGGCGAAGGCAGTGGAGAACGACGAACTTGGCTGGGGCCTGTACATCTGCCGCAAGTAGCACCAAAGTCTTCCCAACGTAGGAAACAACCGAATTCCCTCTCCCGCAACAGGAGAGGGAATTTGAAATGGAGGCAATTTTATGACAATGGAAGAGATCCACAGGCGGGTGCAATGGGTCTACGGCTCCACCAGCAACCAGGAGCTGGAAGAACGCTACGACCAGTGGGCATCGGAGTATGACCAGGACCTGGACGAGGTCTTCGCCTGGAACGCCCCGCAGACCGGGGCTGGCGTCCTGGCGCGGCTGGTTGCAGCCGACTCCGCCGTTCTGGACGCTGGGGCCGGCACCGGGCTGGCGGGAAAGTGCCTGGCCGACGCCGGGTTCACCAACATCGCGGCCATGGATCTCTCCCAGGGAATGCTGGAAGAGGCTCGCAAGAAGAACGTATACAACTCCTTCCACCAGATGACCCTCGGAGAGACGCTGGGCTTCGAGACCGGCCAGTTCGATGCGGTCATCAGCATTGGCGTCTTCACCCTGGGCCACGCGCCGGTAGATTCCTTCGATGAGTTGGTGCGCGTCACCAGGCCCGGGGGATACGTCGTGTTCAGCCTGCGGGTCGACATGTTGGAAGAGGGCTACCAGGACTATTTCGACAAGCTGACGGCAGCCGGCAGGTGGAAGTTGGCTGAGGCCAGCGACCCCTACCAGCCCCTGCCCAAGGGCGAGCCGGAGGTCTTTCACCAGATATGGGCCTTCCAGGCGGCCTGATCAAGTCCGAATGACAAGAACCGGCGTATGAAGGGCGCGGGACATCCTCCCGCGCCCTCTTCGTTTCACTCCGGCCGGGAGTTGGCGGCATGCAGTTTCCGTGGGCCAACATCGCGCTCATCTTTCTGTTCTGCTTCGAGCTGGTCTCGGGCTACTTGGGCTTGACCCACAACAACCCGGAGTGGATCGCGGCCATGCACCTGCACCGCATCACCGGTTTCGCCATCCTATTCCTCTTCATTTGGAAGTCCCGCAACATCCTGGCCTCCTTTCGCACCCGCCAGAACTGGAAGAGGTCGCCCGAGGCGATGCTGGGCTCTTGCGCGCTCCTGGTTGGCCTGCTCATCGTGCTGGGACTGGGGTTGGCGTGGAGCCACCTCGGCTCGTACAGCTTCCTGGGCTTCTCGGGCACCACCATTCACCTCAACCTGGCCCTGTTGTTGTTGCCCTTGGTGATCTGGCACTCGCTGCGGCACAAGATCAGCTTCCGGATGCGGTACGTAGCCGGACGTCGCAACGTCCTGCGCTTCGGCGGCCTGGCGGTGGCTGGACTGGCGCTGTGGCAGTTGACCGACCGGGTCAACATCCTGGCGGGCGGTCCCGTCGCCGATCGTCGATTCACCGGCTCGCACCCCGAGAACGGTCCCGATTTCCCCGTGACCATGTGGCTCAACGATCGCACCCCCGGCGTTGACGCCAGAAGCTGGAGACTGCGGGTCAACGGCCACGTGGAGGAACCGTTCGAGCTCGACTATGACGAACTGCTGGCCTGGAACGCTCGGCTGACCGCCACGCTCGACTGCACCGGAGGCTGGTACAGCACGCGGCCGTGGGAGGGAGCGCCGGTGCCGGAACTGCTGGCCCGCGCCCGCCCGAAGCTTGGCGCCGGCAGCATCACCATACGCTCCCGCACCGGCTACTACCGCCGCTACTCGATGGACGAGGCCAAGCGCGCCATGCTGGCCACCCGCGTTGACGGCCAGCCTTTAAGCCAGGGCCACGGATTCCCGGCCCGTATGGTGGAACCGCACAAGCGGGGATACGACTGGGTGAAGTGGGTCGACGAGATAACCGTCAACGACACCGGCAAGTTCTGGCAGCCGCCCCTTCCGCTCACGTGAGCGGGGACAAGCTACCGGGAAAATTCGGAAGGTTGCAGAGACTCAGATTTCCAACTCGCGGTATTCCCCGGGTTGTAGCAGGTCAAGCAATTCCTGTACGTCAGTGGTCTTCTGTCGGACATTGGGCCACAAGTTGTCCAGCAGGACCAATACAGCTATCCTCCTTCCATACAGGTTCTGCTGATACCTGATGCTCTGATCAGCGGTAACGAACACCTCGTAATTTTCGCCTTCAGCTTGGTCAAGCAAATCCCCGTTGTCTAATCTCTCCCATCCCTTTTCCCTCGCAGTGTCGACATGATGTCCGAAAAGGTAACGTCGCAAGGGAGCAGGGACATCGTGGTCGAACAGTATCCTCACACCTTCACTTGCTTCGCTAGGGATTCAATCTCGTGTTGAAGAACTTCTTCCACTTGAGAGGGTTCAACGCCGGGAAACCACTCAACGAACTCGTGCACAGTGGCCCCTGCCTTTAGGTGATTAAATAGAGTCGCGATGGGAACACGAGTTCCGGCGAACAGCCAGGCTCCTCCCTTCTTTCCGGGGCTGCTTTCAACTGCCTGACACTTCCCCCAATCTGTCATCCGTGGACCTCCGGTCCCTAAGGCTTCACTCCCCATTGCTGAACTTACCCTTCCAAAAACTCCAGGATCACACGCGCCAGTTCCTCGGGCTTGTGGTAGCCGATGTCGTGGATCGTCTCCGGAATCCAGTGGGCGTGGCCGTTGTGTAGAGCGGCCTCCGCGGCGCCCACCATCCGGCGGCGCAGTTGTGCGAAGTCGCTGTTGGCCCGCTCCGGCAGCGGTCCGGCGGCTATCATGAGGGTCGGGCATTGCACCTGCGGCAGCGTTGACGAGCACGGGTCGTCCCACATAGCGCGGATGACCTGGGCCTGGTTCTCGGGGCGAAGAATGTCCTGTATCTGGCCGTTCTCGTCCTTGTATACCATCGTCTGGACGATGCGTTCTATTTCGCTGTTCCAGAAGTCGGCCATCTGCTCGCGGAGGCGTGTCAGGAACTCCTCGCGGTCGCCGGTCACGTTGCGGGGACGCAGCCGGTCGGAGAAGGCATCCCACGTCGGCTCGGGGAACAGTCGGCCGTCGAGGAATCCGCCGTCGATCATCACGATGCGCCGCACCCTGTCGGGATAGTGGGCCGCGAAGTTGCTGACCACGTGCCCTCCCCAGGAGTGTCCCAGCGCCGCCACTGGCTGCGCGAAGCCCGGGACCTCGGCGCTTACGTGGTCCAGCAGCGCGGCGATGTCGTCGGACAGCGTGTGCCAGTCGTATCCGGAGGGCGCCTGTGTTGTCTGCCCGTGGCCCCGCTGGTCTGGCGCGATGATGCGGTAGCGGTCCCGCAAAAGTTGCGCGACGATGTCGTACCAGTGGCCCGACGAGGCCAGGCCGTGCAGGGCCAGCATGGGCTCCCCGTCGCCGCCCCAATCCAGGTATCGCATTTCCAGCCCGTTGATGTGGGCCCACTTCACTACCGGCGCCGATGTGTTCTTTTCTGCCAACTTGTTCACTCCTGACCTGGTAAATTGTCGCCGGTGCTGTCCAGTTCCATCTCCAGCAGTTTCGCTTTGACGCCCAGCCCGCCGCCGCCGTAGCCTCCGAGACCGCCGTTGCTGGAGATTACCCGGTGGCACGGTATGATCAGCGTAAATCGGTTGCGTGCCATGGCCTGGCCGGCGGCACGCATGGCCTGCGGGTTGCCCGCCTCGGCCGCCAGCCACTGGTAGCTGCGTGTCTCCCCGGGCGGGATGGTGCGGCAGGCGTTCCAGGCGGCGCGGAAGAAGGGCGGTGCGCCCTCCAGGTCCAGTTCGATGTCATCCAGTGCCTCCAGGTCGCCTTGGCTGAATCGAACCAGCCTGTCCACCACCTCGTTGAAGAACTCCGCATCGGGTTCCGCGCCCTCAGCGTCGTCTCCGAGGTCTTCCATCACTTCCTGCGGAGTGGGTTTGAGGGTGGCCCGGCGCAGGCCCTTGTCTCCTCCAACCAGGCCAATCCAGCCCGAGGGCAGCTGCTCCAGGTGATACTTGTGGACCGGCATTTCATATATTCCTTGTTTGGGAGTCTAAAGAATACGCGGTTCGAGAGTCTAGAGAATACGCGCCCTGCGGAGAAGGGAGAGCCGCAGCAGTGGGTAACGGACGGCAGTCCACGCGTTGGCGAGGACACCGCTTTCGTCGTATGTATGGGTCTTGGCCCCGTAGCGGGTCCTCACGTACGAGTCCACGATGACACCCACAGACTCGCTGTAAGTGGGCAGCCTGCGGCCAAGCTGCTCGCCGAACTGGTACGGCGTCCTCGACGCCTCCGCGCTCAGTCCCCCGAAGGCGGCCAGGTCTCTCAGCCTGCGGTAGGCCGTCTCGGGTTCACCTGTCTCCGCTAGGTAGCGTCGGTGCGCCCAGCGGATTGCCAGGCCGGTGACCGCGGCAGCCGCCAGCGCAACGATGACCCACCCCCAGGGTGGTAGCGCACCCTCGGCCCCGAAGCCGCCGGTCCCGCTACCCTGGCCGGGCAGGGACTCCAGCGGCACGCCGCACTCCGCGTCGAACTCGTCTAGGCAGTCAAAGTCCAAACCGCCGATGAAGGAACTATCCAGTCCCTCGGCCGCGATTCCCCCTGGCACCATAACCACCGGCAGATCCGCGCCCGGCGTCGGCTCGAATGGAATCCATCCGTAGCCGGGGAAGTAAACTTCCATCCAGCCGTGGCTGTGGCTGTCGGTGATGTTGTAGGACGGCAGGTCTCCCAGGGGGTCGCCCGTGGTGTAGCCGGCCGCTATCCTGGCCGGGATCCCGAGCGTCCGCAGCATGACCGTCATCGCGGAAGCAAAATACTCGCTGTAGCCCTGCCCCTGATCGAACAGGAAGTGGTCGACACCGTCGGCGTTGTAGGGTGGCGGGTCCATCTCCAGGCTGTACGGCAGTGTCTTGAGGTGGGCCTCCACCGCAAGCGCCTTGTCGTAGGGAGTTTCAGCACCCGCCGTTATTGTTTCCGCGAGCTCCTCTACCCGCTCCGGCAGGTCTTTCGTCACCTGGGTGTAGCGGGTCAAAATGTGCAGCGGGTATTCCTGTCCGGCGGCCCGCAGATCCTCCGGTCCCGCCGACGAAACCGACGTGGTCACGATGTACGGTTCATACGCCGGGAAGACACCGTCGAGGGCCTGCACCGACAGGATATCCGGCGGCGACGGAGACGCGTTTTCCACATCGGTTATCTTCACGCTGGAAGGCAGCGGCAGGCCGCGTATCCTTCTCCTGACGCTGGCGTCAATATGGTCTTGCTCCCTCTGCACCGAAGCCAGCAGTGAGCGGACTCCCTCGTTGGGGATTCCCGACACCAGTATGCCCGAGGTCGACGGGTCGGAAACGGTGGCGACCTCCACCTGCGCTTCGCGGTCCACTCCCACGATCCGGCCGCCGACAAACAGCACCTTCGAGGAGTAGAGGGGAGTGGCCTTGTAGGTCACCTCCACCCGTTCATCCGGTCCGGATGGCGAAGCGGCGGGCGGGAGCTCCGCCAGTGGAACGTATTCAGTATCCTCGGAAATCCATCCCTTGCTCGTGTAGGTGCTGTAGCTCCGCGCCTTCCAGTAGAGAGGCGCAGGGGAATCCACGTGCAGCACCGTGGTTTTCGCCGGATTGATGGTCCCTTGGAATGCCATCACGTCGTCCCACACCCGGAACCCGATGGCCCGACGGGCTGGGAGCCCGGCGAACAGCCGGTTGAAGTCGTCTTCGAAGCTGAGAAGGGGGTGACGCATGGATTCGTAGGCGTTGGTCACCGGCTTCCAGGAGCCCCATATTGGCAGCAGGAAGGCGATCGTCAGAACGGCGATGGCGATGAAGAAGCTGTCAGACAGCGTTAGCGATCGCAGACCCTCGTCGTAACGAATGCCGCGCCGGTCCCACTCGCCCTGCCGCCGCACGGCCTGCACCCGCGCCACCAGCAGCAGCGCGGTGAACAGGTACATTCCCAGGTGCACGCTGGTGTTGGGCGGCAGGAAGGTCAGGTTCGACAGCAGCCCCAGCCCGCCCAGCACGAACACGCCCCAGAAGTTGCGGTGCCTCAGGAAGAGCCAGCCCCCGAGGTAACCGGTGAGCCAGGAAGCGGTGACCAGTCCGAAGGAGAATGGCACCTCGTCGATGTTGATGCTGCCTTCCTGGGCCGCTTCGCCCCACAGGGTCAGCCGTTCCCACAGCGCCGCCGCCGTTCCGAGCTGCTCGCCGTCGAAGCTGTAGGTCGTCATCTGCCATACAACTGTCAGCGCGCCCAGGGCGATGCCGGGCAGTATGGCGAGCCACCACCAGATGGGCAGACGGTAGAATACGAATGCGGTGAGCATTGCCAGCAGCAGGACGCCCACGAGGTCCGGCGTGGGCGACCAGTCGGCCCGCTCGACGGCCAGCACCACCACGCACAGGTTGGCGGCGAGGGAAAGCAGCGCAATCCAGCCGTCCACCGGGCGAAGCCCGCCCAGCAGCCTTGCCGTCGAAGCGCCCGCTGCTTCGCTGTCCCACGACAGCGGCAGCCTGCGTCCTGCGGTTTCGCCGCCGGTCGTCACCGCTCGATTCCTAGGGCCGCCAGCTCGGCCCCCTCGAGGCTTTCGCGGTTCACCGGGCGAGACAGAACGTTGTCGAGCCCGCCGCCCCGGAAGGCCACGTAGACCGGAAACAGCTCAGCCTCGGCTGCCTCCACCACCGACCGCACCGACCTGCGGCTCCCGAAGGACTCAGTGTCCACCAAGGCCAGCGACGCCTTGACGTTCAGCCGCTTGAGGTCCAGCAGCGCGGTTATCCAGTCCGGGTCGGAGTTGGGGGTGATGACGGTGACGGAGTGGAAGTAGTTCAGGTGCGGCCTCATGCCGTAGAGAAACGTCGGAAGTGAAGCGTCCGTGCCTGCCCTTGCTTCCGCCAGGTTTTCCATCATCCGGTTCAGGTGGTCGGGGCCATTGTCCGGTCGCAGCATTCCGCCCGGTTCCCCGTTGATCGCAAGGCCCACCGGCAGCCCCAGCTCCATCAGCCGCTGCGCCAGGGATGCTGCCAT
Source organism: Dehalococcoidia bacterium (assembly GCA_965261355.1). Classification (GTDB taxonomy): domain Bacteria; phylum Chloroflexota; class Dehalococcoidia; order Lucifugimonadales; family UBA3495; genus VXOI01. The sequence goes on from CBDHDK010000002.1 coordinate 936,142, forward strand.
GGTAACCGCCATCTCCTCGGTGTTGTCCTCCGGCTTCTGAATGCCGCCCGGTTCTTCGGACGCCGGAGGGTAATGGTGCGAGGGTCGATGCAGGTCCAGCAGGAGCCAGAACTGCGCTGCCAGCCCGGAATCGAACTCCTTGACCATCGGCGAATTCATTCGCGCCGTGTATGGCCAGTGGATGCGGCGGTATGCGTCGCCGGGGCGCCACGCCCGCACCGAGGACACGTCGGTGGTCACCTGGTCGAAGTATCGCGTCATGCGGCTGTCGGCCGGCAGTCCGGCGAACCTCGAGTCCAGGTTGGGCAGCGGCTCCGTGGCCGGGTAGACGATGTAGGTGTGCGGGTCGTGGAAGTTGCGGCCCATGCGAAACAGGCCGAACGGGTCCTGGCTCACCACGCGCACCTGCCCGCCTTCGAACACTCCGCGCCGAGCCAGGTGCGTTTCGATGCGCCAGCTTCGCACCTGCTTCCGGTCCAGGGAAAGGCCGCGGCCTCCAGGTTCGAGGGATGCCCCGCCAACCTCGGCGACTTCCAGCCAAGACTTGGGCATCCAGGTGCGGTTGGTTATGGTCACCCGGCCCTCCAGGTAGCCCCCGACCTGCCCACGGTCCCCGGTGCGCGACACCCGCAATTCCAGCCCGCGCAAGGACACCCAGGCCCACACCCCGCCGATGGCGATCAGGAACAGGACCACGTAGAGCAGTCGGTGAAAAAAGGGAAAGCCGGTCCCTATGGCGTAGAACAATATCACCAGGAACAGGACCAGCAGCCCGATCGTTCGTTTGTTGGCGGTGAACATCGCCGTCATCCCCCTTTCCCGAGGGGGCGACCACGGGACAACCCCGTTTCGCCGGTGGCGGTATGATACACTAAATTGCCAATAATCCTGTTTCCTGCCAGCATATTCCGGCCCTCCGAGGGGTTCGTGCAGCAGACAGATTCCGCCCCCGCTGCGGCGCGGGCCATCATCGAAAACATTTCCAGGGTCATCGTCGGAAAGACCCCCGTAATCGAGCAGACTCTCGCCGCCCTCATCGCCCAGGGTCATGTCCTGGTCGAGGACGTTCCGGGCGTCGGCAAGACTATGCTGGCCAAGAGCCTCGCCGCTTCACTGGGCTGCGAATTCAAGCGCATCCAGTTCACTCCCGACCTGCTCCCAAGCGACATCACCGGCATCTCCATCTACAACCAGAGCAACGGCGAGTTCGAGTTCCGTCCCGGACCCGTGATGTCCCAGGTGGTGCTCGCCGACGAGATCAACCGTGCCACGCCCAAGACCCAGTCGGCCCTGCTGGAAGCCATGGAGGAATGGCAGGTGTCGGTTGACGGCATCACCCACCACCTCGGCTTCCCCTTCATCGTCCTGGCCACTCAGAACCCCATTGAGTACGAGGGCACCTTCCCCCTGCCGGAGGCCCAGCTCGACCGTTTCCTTGTCCGGGTGAGCCTGGGTTACCCCGACTTCGATGAGGAGCTTGCGATAATCGAGCGCCAGGAGAAGATCCACCCCATCGAGTTTCTCGAATCCGTGGCCACTCCCGAAGACGTGATTCGGCTCCAGGCGGCGGCCCGCGAAGTGTACGTCGACGGTCTGGTGCGGGAGTACATCGTGGGCCTGACCGAGGCCACCCGCAACGACCAGGACGTCGCCCTCGGCGCGTCTCCCCGTGCCTCGCTGGGCATGTTCCGCATGTCCCGTGCCTTCGCGCTGGTTCATAACCGCGACTACGTCATCCCCGACGACGTACAGGCCCTGGCCCACGGCGTCCTGGGGCACCGCATCATCCTGTCCCCGACTGCCAGGATGCGCCGCCTCCAGCCCGGCGAGGTCGTGGACCGCCTGCTGGAAAGCGTGCCCGTGCCCGGCGCGGCCCGCTGACCACGATCGACGGCGCCACTGCCCCGCGACTGCGCGCCTCCCTCCCTCCCGTCGTTTCCCGATGCATTTGACCTTCATAAATCCGCCACGCCCTGCGAGTCCGTATTACCCGCAGTTAATAGGAGGGCCCTTGCCTTGATGCTGCCCACAACCCGTATCCCTTTTCGACCTGCCCTTCGACCTTCGCTCATTCTCGCTGCGGCCGTTGCGCTGCTCGTGCTCCTGCTGGCGGCCTGCGGCGGCGAGGAGGCGGCCCCGGCCACGACCGCGCCGACGACGGCGCCCGAGCCTGTTGCTGCCCCCACCGAACCGCCAGCTACCGTAGCCCCTGATCCAACCGACACTCCGGCCCCGACGCGGGTCCCGCAGCCAACCGAGGCCGCCGTGCCGACCGCGCCGCCGCAGCCGGAACCCACGGCGACGCCGGAGCCCACGGTTGCGCCGACCGCCACCCCCGAGCCGCAACCCACGGCAACCTCGACTCCTGAGGTGCCGGCCACTCCCTTCCCGCCATGCGAGGCCGATCGGGGCGGAGAGGTGGGCGACTGCGCACCCGAGTTCGCCGGCACCCAGGAGTGGATCAACAGTGAACCGCTCTCGATGGAAAGCCTGCGGGGCAAGGTGGTGCTGATCGACTTCTGGACCTACTCCTGCATCAACTGCCTCCGCACTCTCCCGTTCCTGCAGCAGTGGCACGACCGGTATGCCGACGAGGGCCTTGTCGTCGTCGGCGTGCATACCCCGGAGTTCGCCTTCGAGGAGATTTACGACAACGTGGTGCAGGCCACCATGGACGAGGGCGTCGCCTGGCCGGTGGTGCAGGACAACGAGTACACCGTGTGGCGCAGCTACGCCAACCGGTTCTGGCCGGCAAAGTATCTGATCGATCAGCACGGCGTGATCCAGTACCGTCACTTCGGCGAGGGCCGCTACGCCGAGACCGAAGTGGAGATTCGAGCGCTTCTGAAGGACATCGGGGCCGATTCCGAGGACTTCGCCGAACCCTTGGCCGGCGACCAGCAGCGGGACGCCACCTACATTCAGGCGCCCGATGCGGAGCAGACTCCGGAGCTGTTCGCGGGATGGGAATTCACCGCCGTGCGGGGACGAGGCGGCATCGGCCAGATCGACAGCTACGTCGCCGCCGCCCAGGTCTCCTTCGATACGGAGGGGAATCCCAGTGTCGTGGGCGAATTCACCATGCCCGAATCGGTTACTCCCAACCTCATATACTTCAGCGGCCCCTGGGCCATAGGTCCCGAAAGCGCTACCCACGCCCGGGAAACCGAGGAACTGAACGATTACGTGCTGTTGGCCTACTCGGCCCGTTCCGTCAACGCAGTTCTGACTTCGGAGTCGGGCGAACCGTATAAAGTATTGGTCACGGTCAACAACGACTACCTCACCGAGGAAAACAAGGGCGAAGACATCATCATCGGTGAAGACGGCGTGAGCTACTTGATGGTAGACGAACCCAGGGCCTACAAGATCGTGGAGCAGCCCAATTGGGAGAAGGGCCAGTTCCTGCAGCTCTTCTCCATGTCCGACAACTTTGGCCTCTATTCATTCACCTTCGGTACCTATGAGGACGGATTCTAGATGAAACGGCCTTATATTCCTCTCCGCGGTGATCGCCGCCCTGCTAATGCTGGTGGTGGCCTGCGGCAGCGATTCGACGGTCCAGCCGGAACAGACCATAATGCCCGGCCCGACGGCCACCGAGGCGGCGTCTGCAGGGACGCAGGTCCCACCCACGGCAGCCCCACCGCCCGAGCCTTGCGATGGTAGCCGAGGCGGGTCCATCGGCGATTGCGCGCCGGAGTTCGCGGGCACCCAGGAGTGGATCAACAGCGAGCCGCTTTCCATGGAAAGCCTGTTGGGCAAGGTGGTGCTGATCGATTTCTGGACCTACACCTGCGTCAACTGCGTCCGCACCTTGCCCTTCCTGCGGGAATGGAATGACCGCTATGCCGACGACGGCCTCGTCATCGTCGGTGTGCATACTCCCGAGTTCGAGTTCGAGAAGCTGTACGACAACGTGCTGCAGGCCACCGAGGACGAGGGCGTCAATTGGGCGGTGGTTCAGGACAACGCCTTCCGGGTCTGGCGCAGCTACTCCAACCGCTACTGGCCGGCCAAGTACCTCATAGACCAGACCGGCGTCATCCGGTACCGCCACTTCGGCGAGGGCAAGTACGGCGAGACCGAGCAGGAAATCCAGCGGCTGCTGGCCGAGGGAGGCATGGCCGCCCTTGACCCCGGCCTGACTCTACCCGAGGACCAGCAGCGCGACGACGCCTTCGGGATGGGGATGGACGTCACCCGCGAGCTGTTCGCCGGCTGGAAGTTCACCGCCACCCAGGGCCGCGGCGGCATCGGCCAGGGAGAACCCTACCTGGAGGCCGCCCGGGAGTCCTTTGACGGAGACGACAACCCCTCGGTGGTTGCCTGGTTCGAAGCGCCGGACGAGCTGGAACCCGACCTCATCTACTTCAACGGCCCGTGGGCCATCGGCCCGGAGAGCGCCCGGCAGGCCGAGGCCACAGAGGGTTACGAAAACTACCTGTCGCTTGTCTATTCCGCCCGGTCGGTCAACGCGGTACTCACTTCCGAGTCGGGTGAGCCGTACGAGGTGCTGGTCACCGTGAACGGCGAATACCTGACCGATGAGAACCGGGGCGACGACATTACCATCGGCGCTGATGGCGCATCATACCTGGAAGTCACCGAGCCGAAGCTGTACAAGATCGTCGAGCATGAGGACTGGCAGGGCCGCCAGGAACTGCGGATGTCCTCAACCTCCGACGACTTCGGCCTCTATTCCTTCACCTTCGGGGTTTACGAGGACGGCTACTGATGTTTCGTCCCTCATTCACACAGATAGTAATCCTGGCATTGGCACTGCTCATGCTGCTGGCGGTAGCCTGCGGCAGCGAACCGGCAGCGGCCCCCGATCCCACGGCAACGACGATGCCCGCCTCGACCGGGGCCGTCGCCTCGCCCACTGCGGAACAGGAACCGGCCGAGGGCCATCAGCCCACTCCGCGGCCGCAACCAACCGCCTCGGCTGGCAACACTTCTGCGCCCGCCACGGCGGCCCCGGCCGCTGCCACGGCATCGGCCGCCGCTTCCCCGGCGACGGAAGCGCCCGAGCAGCAGGCCGAGACGGGGCTGGACCTGAACGTCATTCTCGCCACCACCGTGCTGGAAGTCGGCGAGCAGCGCGTGGCCTTCCTGCTTGCCACGCCCACGGGGCTGGTCAAGGGCGACACCGAGGTCTCCATAACCCCGGTCTACTTGGGCGACGGCACCGCCGCCCCAACCGTCGTCACGCGCTTCCACCTGTGGCCCTACGGCGTTCGTGGCGCATTCGCCGCCGATGTGGACTTCGACCGCCCCGGGGACTGGCGCATCGACGTTGCAGCTACGGGAGTGGACGCCGGCGTGGGCTCGGTGGACATCGAGATACTGGAGGATTCGCCGGTGCCCTTCATCGGCAGCGTCGGTCCCCTCAGCGAGAACAAGACCCTGGGCGAAGTGGACGCAATCGAGCTGATTACCACCGACTACACCCCGGATCTGTCCCTGTACGAGGTGACCATTCGCGACGCGGTGGAAAGCCCGTTGCCCGCCGTCGTCGTCTTCGCCTCCCCCGCCTTCTGCACCACCGCCACCTGCGGGCCGCAGGTCGATGCCTTGTCTGAACTGCGGGAGACTTATGACGGCCAGGCCCACTTCATCCACGTCGAAGTCTACGACAACCCCGACGAAATTCAGGGCGACCTCGACCGTGCCCGCATCGCTCCCACTGTGGACGAGTGGGGCCTGACCTCTCTGCCCCACTGGTTCAACGAGTCGTGGACTTTCGTCCTTGACGGCGACGGCGTTGTCCTGGAGCGATTCGAGGGCTTCGCCACGGTCGTCGAGCTCGAGGAGTCCCTGCAGTCGGCTCTGAACTAGCAGCCTGGGCTGGTGTTGAACAACGAGGGCGTGGAGTCGATTGCAGGCTCCGCGCTCTCGTTCCCCGCCTCCTGAGTTCGCATTTCGGCCTTAATGCCAATGCTTCCGTTGCCTATGCTCCGCTTCACCTCCTCCGCCAGTCCCCTCCTCCAGCCGCAGCGCCGCTCTCTCACCGCACCGCATTGAAATCCCCCTCTCGTTGCCCTAGCATTGGCTCATGACAAATCTGCAAGTTCGCCTCATGGTCAACGGGCAGGCCCACGACCTCACCCTAGCGTCGCACCGCACCCTGCTGGACGTGCTCCGCGACGAGCTCGACCTGACCGGCTCGAAACGCGGCTGCGACCGCGGCGAGTGCGGCTCCTGCACAGTGCTGCTCGAGGGCAAGCCGGTCTACTCCTGCATCACGCTGGCCGCACAGGTGCGAGGCCGAACGGTTCTGACGGTGGAGGGGCTGGCTCACGACGGGCAGCTTGATCCGGTGCAACAGGCCTTCCTCGACGAGGACGGCGCGCAGTGCGGCTACTGCACCCCCGGCTTTCTGGTGTCGACCCGAGCGCTGCTCGACGCCAACCCGCATCCAACCGACGACGAGATTCGCGAGGCCCTCTCCGGCAATCTTTGCCGCTGCAACGCCTATGGCCGCATCTTGCAGTCGGTGCGCACCGCCGCCGGCCGCGGCTGACCGGTCGCATCCCTCCTCCGGGAGGCTGCCACCGTTCGGGGAAACTTGTTGCGACCACGCTCGACACGAATTCCTAACCATATCCTTGAAGTAACCGAGACTTCTGCCCTTCTCGTATGGCCTTCAGGCCTGTATACAGGTTTGACACCGAAGCGGTTGGCAATTGTGGACATTCGGTGACGAAGTCGCTGGACGTCGCCGCTGAATTCCGTGAAGAAGGGTACCCGGAGAAGAAGGATGCCCGGACCAGCGGATGATTATCCAGCTCTGTCGTTTTGAGGAGGTCCTGTAGAGGCATGAAAGTGCAGGCCGCCCGGCTCCAGGCCAGCCGCATCTACCGGCTGACCAAGCTCATGTACCCCGACACGATCTCCTTCGAGAACGGTCAGGTCACCGTCATCAAGTACAGCCTGTTCGGTCTAGGGAAGAGTGAGGAAGTGGTGAGCGTCTCCCGCATCTCCTCGGTCAGGGTCGATTCGGGCATTCTGAACTCCTCAATCGTCGTCGAGACCCAGGGCGACTCATCTTCCGACATCCGGGTGGAAACCCTTCCCAAGGGTCCGGCAACTGCCTTGGCCGACGATATTGTCTCCCAGCTGCCGCCTTAGCAGCGACCAGTCGATTACCGAGGGGAGGGACGAAGCTAGGCAAACGGTCAGGCATTGTTTGGAGGCGGTGGCAGTCTTTGGAGGCGCGCTGGCTTTCTCGGCTATGCGGAACCTGCCTTCACCGCCGTTCGGGCCGCCTGTACCCCAGACGCTATAATATCCCCAACACTCTCTCCCTACCTGCGAGGCCCGCCATGACCACCAGGCCAGTCACGCCGCAGCCCGGCGCCGGGGAGATAATCAAGTTCCCCGACGTCCCACCTGAAGAGATGACTGCTTTCGACTATGTCAATGCTCCGGGATATCCCCCGTCCCTCGCTGCCCATTTCGGCAGTCCTGAAACCACCATCATCACGAGCGAAATAGCCGCGGCGCTCATTCCATCGGAGAGCTTCGAGGGCGTACGCTACCCGGACCTGCTGATTGCCTTCAACGTCAATCCGGCTGCCAGGGTCGCGCGAAACGGCTACCTGATCCCCGAGCAGGGCCGGCCCCCCGACTTCGTGTTGGAAGTGGCTTCCGAGAGCACCGGACGTCGCGACGAGACTACCAAGAGGGACGACTACGCCGCCATGGGCGTGACGGAATACTGGCGCTTCGACCCCACCGGCGGTCGCCACCACAGCACGCACCTGGCTGGAGACCGGCTCGTGAACGGCGTTTACGTGCCTGTCCCCATCCAGAGCACAGATGAATACCACTACTGGGGCAGGAGCGAAGCGCTGGGCCTTTCCCTCTGTTGGGAAGAAGGACAACTTCGCTTCTGGGACCCGGTCGGGCATCTCTACCTCGCCACCTTCGCTGAGGAGCGCGAAGCACATCTCGCCGAGCGCGACGCCCGCCTTGCCGAACGGGACGCTCGTCTCGCCGAACGCGACTCCAGGCTGGAAGCGGAGGCCCGGGTCCGTAGCCTGGAGGAAGAGATTCGCCGTCTGCGAGGTGAGTAACCGGCGCGCTTGAAGGCAGCGCGGTTGACGCGCCCCTGCCCCGCCCATAAACTCGAACGCAATGCACGAAATCCGCACCTTCCCAGGAGGTTTCTAGCATGGCAACGGTCCAATCTCAGCCGCAGGCCGCCGCCCAGATGGGCGCTGCTGCCCGCACCTTCCTCGACAGCCTCACTGCGGAGCAGAAGTCCAGGGCCACTTTCGAGTACATGGACGGCGAGCGCATGTACTGGTATTACCCGCCCATCAACCGCCACGGCCTCGCCCTGCGGGACATGGACGCCAACCAGCGCGAGCTGGCCTTCGCCCTGCTGGAATCGGGGCTGACTCCCCGCTCCTACGAACAGTGCCGCCAGATAATGGAGCACGAAGACGTTCTCGGCCCACTGGAAAAAGAGATGGGCATGGTCACCTTCGTGCGTGACGTGGAGCTCTACTACTTCACCATCTTCGGCGAGCCCGGCCCGAAGGAACCCTGGGGCTGGCGCATCGAGGGACATCACGTCTCCCTCCAATTCAGTGTATGGGCCGACAACGTCATCTCCGTCACCCCATTCTTCTTCGGATCAAACCCCGCCGAGGTTCGCAAGGGCCCCAAGCAGGGACTTCGCATCCTGGGCGACCGCGAGGACCTGGCCTTCCAGCTCATGGAGAGCCTGGAGGACGGACAGCGGGCCACAGCCACCATCTACGACGAGGCCCCACTGGACATCCTCACCTACAACAGCACCAAGGTCTCCTTCCCTTTCCGTCCGCAGGGACTGGCCGCCGCTGACATGACCGGCTCTCAGAAGGAGACGCTGCTCAGCCTCGTGGCCCTGTACGTGGGACAGGTGCGCACTGACTTGGCCGAGCAGAAGCTGGCCGCCATCCAGGAAGAAAGGCTCGACCATTTCCACCTGGCCTGGGCTGGCCCGGTGTCCAAGAAAGACCCCCACTACTACCGCATCCACGGCGGTAACTTCGTCGTTGAGTTCGACAACCGGCAGGACGGCGCAAACCACATCCACTCCGTCTGGCGCGATATCGAAAACGACTTCGCCGCCGACGTCCTGCGTGAGCACCTCAGGTTGTTCCACGTGCTCTAGAATCCGAGATTTTTGCCAAGTTTGACTGGTGAGGACGCAGGAAGTTTTCTGCGTCCTCACCATTGGGTGATACGAAATTGGGTGATACGAATGACCCTTAACGTTGCCGGCGCCAGCGTCGTCCGCCGCGACCTTGACGTCAAGCTGACTGGCGAGGCCCGCTACACCGCCGACCTGAGGCTGCCGGGCATGCTCCATGGGGCCATCCTGCGCTGCCCGCACCCCCACGCCGACGTCCTCAGCGTCGACGCCAGCGAGGCCCTGCGCCTCCCGGGCGTTCGCGCCGTGGTCACCCCTTTCGACGCGCCTCCGGGCAGACTTGCTCCCGACATGAGCATCCTCGACACCCGCGTCCGCTTCGTGGGCGATGAGGTTGCCGCTGTCGCCGCTGATGACCTCGACACGGCGCGAGCGGCTCTGGAACTCATCCGGGTCGAGTACTCCAGCTTGCCGCACTACATGACCCCCGAGGCTGCATTGGCGCCTGACGCCGTCGCCATCCACCCAGGGGGCAACCTGGCCCTCGGCGAGGTACTGTCGCTGGAGCGTGGCAGCGTATCCGACGGCTTCGCCGCTGCCGACGTGGTGCTGGAAGACGACTTCGAGATTCCCACCCACTCGGCCGCCCCGCTGGAGCCGCGGGCTGCCCTGGCGTCCTGGAACGAGGATGAGGACACCGACCTGACCGTCTGGAAGACCACGCGTGGCGTCCACGTCGACCGCGATGCCTTGGCCGCAGCCCTCGGCCTGTCGTCCCACCGGGTGCGCGTCGTCGGTCCCTTCCTCGGCGCAGGCTACGGCAACAAGGACGAGACCCGCCTGGCTGGTCTGGCCGCCGTGCTATCCCAGCGCGCGGGCCGCCCCGTACGCCTGGAATACTCGCGTGAGGAAGAATTCATCGCCGGGAGGGTACGTCACTCGGCAAAGATACGCATCCGCGCCGGTTTCGGGTCCGACGGCACAATCACCGCCATCGAGGCCAGCGCACTGCTCGACACCGGTGCGTACATCGCCTCAGGCGCAGGCGTAACCCGTCGCACCGGGCAGGGCATTCTCTACCTCTACCACTGCCCCAACGTCAAATACGAAGCGCACCTGGCCTACACCAACCGGCCCACCGCCGGTTCCTATCGCGCCCTCGGCGCGCCGCAGGGCCACTTCGCCCTCGAAAGCCTGATTGACCGCGCCGCCGGGCACTTCGGTATCGACCCCCTCGACTTCCGCCTGATGAACCACGTCCGCCCCGAGGGACAGCCAGGGCGCCGCACCTCTCCTCCGGACCAGGTAATCGACAGCCAGCCGCTGGAAGGAGGCATCCCATTCTCCAGCAACGGCTTGGGCCAGTGCCTTGAGCTAGGCTCCGAAGGCTTCGGCTGGCGCGACTACCGCCCTGAACAGCCCTCCGACTCGGCCCTGAAGCGGGGGCGGGGCATGTCCATCATGATCTACCGCGGCGGTCCCGGTTCTCCATCCGCCGCCGAGGTGCGGGTGGAGAAATCCGGCGCCATCAAGCTGATCACCGGCCTGATGGATGTGGGAGAGGGCGCGACCACCGTACTGCCACAGATTGCCGCAGAGGTGCTGGGCGTGGAGTACGATCAGGTCGAGGCCGTGTTTGCCGACAGTCGCGGCACGCCCGACGCCCCCATCACCGCTGGCTCCACTGCCACCTTCTCCACCGGAACCGCTGTGGTGCAGGCCGCCACCGAAGTGCGCGAGTCGCTGATGGAAATCGCCTCGGTCGGGCTTGAGGCACCCGCGTACGACCTCGACGCCGCTCAAGGCTGGGTCTTCGTGAAGTCAGACCCGGCCCGCCGCATGGCGCTGGCCGAGGTTGCCCGTCGCATGGACGGCGACGAACTGTCGGCCACGGCGTCAATCATTCCCGGCAGCGCCAACCACATCGTCAACTCCTTCGGCGCCCACTTCGTGGAGGTGGAGGTGGACACCGACACCGGCCGGGTGCGGGTGCGGGTGCTTCGCTACGTTGCCGCCCACGACTCCGGGCGCATCATCAACCCCCGCGCCGCACTGAACCAGGTGGAGGGCGCCGTCAGCCAGATGCTCGGCTTTGCCCTTTCCGAGGAGTTGGTCATCGACGCAGCCACCGGCGTAACCCTCAACCCCGGCTACCTGGAGCACAAGTCGCCGACCATCCTTGACTACCCCGACATCCAGGTAATCTTTGCCGACATCGTCGACCCCGTCGGCCCGCTGGGAGCCAAGGGTCTCGGCGAAGTGCCCAGTTGCGGCGTCGCCTCGGCTATCGCCAACGCCATCTACAACGCCACCGGCGTCCGCCTCCACCGCACCCCCTTCACACCCGACCGGGTGCTGGAGGCTTTGCAGTCCCCGAACGCGACCAGGGAGGCCTGATGCCACCCTTCGACTACACCGAACCCAAGTCCCTAGACGAAGCCGTCGCACTCCTCTCTCAGCCCGGCGCGGTGGCGATGGGCGGCGGCAGCGACCTGCTGCCCCAGGTAAATGATGGCGTCGTCGCTGCTGATCAGTTAATCGGTTTGGCCGCCATCCCGGGCATGTCGGCGATAGCCGAGGTTGCCGACGGCCTGACCATCGGCGCAGCGGCCACCATCGCCGACGTCGCTGCCCACCCGATCGTACGCCGCCGCTACGCCGCCCTCGCCGAGGCGGCAGGCGGGCTGGCCACGCCCCAGATCCGCAACGAGGGCACCATTGGCGGCAACCTGAACCAGCGGCCCCGCTGCTGGTACTATCGCAGCCCCCTGGTTCCCTGCCTGAAGAAGGGCGGCGACCGGTGTTATGCCCTGGCCGGCAACACCCGCCTGCTCTGCGTAACCGGGGGCGACCGCTGCTACATCGTCCACCCGTCAGACACCGCCGTGGCCCTAACAGCCCTTGACGCCCGCGTCGAAATCGCTGGACCCAGCGGGCAGCGCGAGCTCCCCATCGGCGAGTTCTTCGCTGGGCCAGGCCGCGATATGCTCCGCGAGAACGTGCTGGAGCCGGGTGAGCTGGTCACCCGCATCCTGCTGCCCAATGATGCTCCCGAACGCAGCGTCTACCTGAAAGTACGCGAGCGCGAGGCAGGCGACTTCGCACTGGTCAGCGTCGCCGCGGCTCTTTCCCTCGATGGCGACGGCCCGAACGCCACCATACGCCAGGCTCGCGTCGCCCTGGGCGGCGTCGCCCCAATCCCGCTCCGCGCCACCGAAGTCGAGGGCCAACTCGTCGGACGGCCCATCGCCGACATCGTCCCCGCTGAAGCCGCGGCCCTCGCCCTGCCCAACGCCACACCCCTCCCCCAGAACGGCTACAAGCTCCCCATGGCCCGCAACACCATCAAGCGGGCCCTGACCCTATTGCTCGGGAATGCCTAGCGGCCCAGAGGAAATCGCTCGCCTGCGCCGTGAGTTCGATGCACTCCCGAAAGCGCCAGGCCACGGAGAGACGTTGGAGGAACGGCATAGCGATGTTTTGCCGGAATGGGTTATGCTAATCCTTGCCAATCCCCGTGAACAGTTCCCGGAGTATCAGGGCGGAACCCTTAGAACCATTGTAGTTGGGAGTGTGCCTGAATCTCGCCAGTGGATAAAGGTGGTTATTCAAGGGACACTCGAATCCGGAGAGTTCCTCACTGCTTATCGAGACAGAAGGCTGAACAGCCGTTATAGGGGCGGCCCATGGGACGCGAATTAAAGATCGAGCAAAATGAACTGCCGCCATTGGCGACAGTGGTGTATGTTCCAGAATCGCAAATTTTGTATATCGAAAACGGTCGGATACGTGAGACTGCTGAAGAAATGGCCCGGCAAGTATTGGTCTATTTCGACAAGGAAAAGGAAGACGAGGCCGTAGCCGTCCGCATAGACAGCGCCGAATCGGTGCTGAAGCCGTTCGTGGACGCCATCCTGTCGAAGTATGACTTCACTCCGGACCCTAACGCGCCCCGGCATCGACACAAGAAGGGGCATAGAGAAACCGTGATCACTCAGATCCGTGGCGAAGAATGGGCGCTTGCGCCCTATTCGGAAGCGGTCTACGATACCACGTCCCAAACCCTGTTTATCGAAAACGGTGAGGCGTGTGAACTGAGCGAGGAAATGGCGAAGGACGTACACATCCTGTATGGCACGGACTACGACGGAGGGGCATCGTTGACCTCGGTAGCCATCCGCATCGATAGCGCCGAAACCGTGCTGAAACCCTTCGTGGATGCAATCCTGGTCAAATACGGTACCAAGTCCCGGGAAGGCGCACCGGACAAGGCAGCGGACGACTAACCAATACCAGATTTCAGGACCACAGACTTGAACGACTACATCCTCCTCGACCGCCAGCCGCCGCTGGCCACCATCACCATCAGCCGTCCCGCGCAGCGCAACGCCATCAGCTTCGATATGTGGCACGAGCTTGCCGCCCTGATGCGCAAGCTGGACGCCGACAGCGAGGTGCGCTGCGTTGTCATCACCGGCGCGGGCGGCGAGGCCTTCTCCGCCGGCGCCGACATTGCCGATTTCCACAGGCATCGCTCCGACTCCGTCAAGGGCAAGGGCTACAACGACGCGGTCAACGGTCTGCTGGAAGCCCTCACCGAGATATCCACGCCCACCATCTCGATGATCGAGGGCTTCGCCGCCGGTGGAGGCTGCGAGATGGCCGTTGCCACCGACCTGCGCATCGCCGCCGAGGGTAGCCGCCTCGGCATCCCCGTGGCTCGCCTCGGCATCACCATCGGCCACCGCGAGATGCGCGGGCTGGTCGACCTCGTCGGCAAGGGCAACGCACTCTACATCCTGCTCTCCGGCCGGCTGCTGGACGCCCACGAAGCCTTGCGCATCGGCCTCGTCAATCAGGTCGTTCCTCCCGAAGACCTGCACGACGCCACCTACAAGCTGGCCAACGAGATAGCAGCCCTTGCGCCGCTGTCCCATGCCGTCAACAAGCTTACCCTCCGGCAGGTGCAGGCCAAGCCCGTCCTCGCCGACCTGACCGACGAGGAGAACGCCCTCCCACTGACCCAGTTCGATACCGAGGACTACCAGGAAGGCTACCTCTCCTTCCTCGAGAAGCGTCGCCCCAACTTCGTTGGACGCTAGCCCGGTCGGCGAACGCTTGACAACCAGAGGCAAAATACGCGCTGACCTGCTCCTGGTGGAGCGCGGCCACGCCGAATCGCGGGAGCGCGCGCAGGCCCTCATTATGGAGGGTGTCGTGTTCACCCCGGCGGGTCGTGTCGCCAAGTCCGGCTCGTTCCTGCTCCACGATGTGGAGGTGGAGGTGCGTGGCCGCCTGCCCTATGTCAGCCGCGGCGGCTACAAGCTGGCGCACGCCCTCGACAGCTTCACTATCGACCCAGCAGGCCTCGTGGCTCTCGATGTGGGCGCTTCCACCGGCGGCTTCACCGACTGCCTGTTGCAGCGGGGCGCTGCCCGTGTCTATGCCGTCGACGTCGGCCACGGGCAGCTCGCTTACACCCTGCGCCAGGACCCCCGGGTCGTCTGCTTCGAGAAGATGAACGCGCGCCTTCCCTTCGACCTGCCGGAACCCGTCGATCTGCTGGTTATCGACGTGTCCTTCATATCGCTGACGCTGGCCCTTCCCCAGCCGCTCAGCCACCTGCGAGCGAATGGTCACGCGGTCGCCCTCGTCAAGCCGCAGTTCGAGGCACGACGAGGTGAGGTGGGCCGGGGCGGCGTCATCCGCAAAGACGATCTCCGCGAGGACATCCTCATGCGCGTGGAGCAGTGGCTGTCGGCCCGTAACGACGTCGAGTTGCTGGAAACCATCCCGTCGCCCATCACCGGCGACGCAGGCAACCACGAGTTCCTGTCCCTGTTGCGAAAGCTGTAACCCTCACTGTCGGGGCGTTGCGGGGAGCTAAAATCGGCTATCATTGATGCCGTCGGCGAGCGGCCGGCGGCAGAATGCTATGGGAGAGAAGGGTATGTACGTGCTGAGGCGAATCTTCAAGTGCAAGCCGGGCGAAGCACGCCGCGTGGCCACCCTGGTACGGAAGCAGGCGGATGCCTTCGAAGGGGCGGGAGTCCGGAGCGAATGCCGAGCCTACTTCAACGGCTACACCACCCCGGCTGAGCAGGACGTCGTGGTGCTGGAGTGGACCGACGAGGTCCTGAGGTCGACCATGCGGGCCGGAGCGCAGATACCACAGGCCGTCAGGGACATCGGCGCCCAGGTGGCCCAGCTCACCGAGAGCAACCGCATCGAAATCATGGAACTCATGACCCCCGACAAGATGCTGGACGTCTAGCCGTTACGAGCTGGAGCCGTAATTCAGTTCAGTTCTGCGCTGCAAGTCCACTGGGCAAAAATCGAGTAAGATTAACCCGGTCGACGAATCGTCCGGCGACAAATTCAATCTGGAGAGAATTCAATGTACTTGCTGAGGCGTATCTGGAAGTGCAAGCCGGGCGAGGCCCGTCGAGTGGCCAGCCTGGTCCAGAAGCAGGCGCAGATCTACCACGAAGCGGGGCAGCGCAGCGAGTTCAGGGTGTATTTCAACGGCTACACTACGCCAACCGACCCTGACACCGTGGTGCTGGAATGGACCGACGAGGCACTGATGTCGCCCATGCGAGGCGACAACCAGCTGCCCCAGGCGGCCCTCTCCGTAGGCGCTCAGATCCGCGCGCTCACCGAGGGCAACCGCTTCGAGATAATGGAGCTGATGACCCCCGACAAAATGCTGGACGTTTAGTCGTGATGGCGGTGGCGATTCCAGCCTCGTACCCGTCTCTTTTGAATGACCTCAAGAATAGGCCAATGCTATGACCTCAAGACCTGTGGAGCCCACGAGGGCCTCGGTGCAGGCGTTGCTGGACGATGCTTGGCAGCAGTACCGCTCCGCTGTGGAGCGGCTCAATGCAGGTGACGTGCGCGATGCTTGCGGCAAAGCCTGGAATGCCACACGGGCGGCCTCCGAGGCAGCCGTGCTGGCCCACCGTGGAAGCACCGCAACCACCATCAACATATCCTCGGGTCTGCGTTTGCTCGCCAGGCAATTTGACCGTCCCAGCTTGTCGGCCGAGTACGCCCAGCGAGCCCAGTACCTGCACATTGATGCCTGCTACTACGGCGCCTGCGACAACGACGACATCCCCGACCTGATCTATGGCACTGAGGAATTCATACGGGCCGCTCAAGAACTGACTCAACAGCAAGAGGGGTAAACAATGCAAGTTGAAGAAATCGCCGCGAAGCTGACCGAAGCGGGCAAGACCGTATCTGTCGCCGAGGCCTGCACCTGCGGCCTCGTGGGCTACATGCTCGGCACCGTACCAGGCAGCTCGCGATACTTCCCCGGCGGCGTCATCGCCTACACCGGCGGCCTCAAGGAGTCGGTGCTCGGCGTGCCCGACGAGGTCGCTCCCAGCCACGGCACCGTTAGCCTCGAGATGGCCGTCGGCATGGCCCGAGGCGTCCGCGAGCTCACCGGCACCGACTACGCCATTTCCACCACCGGCGTTACCGGCCCGGCCGCCGGTCGCTCCGGCCTCCCCGTCGGCACCTTCTGGGTTGGCCTCTCCGTCAAGGACGGCGAGGACACCGCTGTCGAGGTGCACATAGACGGCGACCGCGACGCCACCAAGCACGGTGCGGCCCAGGCTGCCCTCGATCTCCTCGGCACCGTCCTGTAACCTGTAACCGCCGGCCAGTCCGCAAGACGAAACGAGCGCAGGGATGGAATCCCTGCGCTCTCCGTGTATCCGGATTTCCTTCCCGTTCACGAAAGTATCTGGCTGAGGAAGGTCTTGGTTCGCTCGTGTTCCGGGTTGTTGAAGAAGTCCTGCGGCGGCGCGTCCTCGATGATGACGCCCTCGTCGAACATCACGATGCGGTCGGCCACCTCGGTGGCGAACCCGATCTCGTGGGTGACGATAATCATCGTCATCCCCGAGTCGGCCAGGTCGCGCATCACGTCCAGCACCTCTCGGATCATCTCCGGGTCCAACGCGGAGGTCGGCTCGTCGAACAGCATGATCTGCGGCCGCATCGCCAGTGCCCGCGCGATGGCCACCCGCTGCTGCTGACCGCCCGACAGCTCTCCGGGGAATTTGTCCGCCTGCTCCGGTATTCCCACCCTTTCCAGCAGCTCCATCGCCACCTCCTCCGCCTCGTCCCGCTTCCACTTGCGCACCTTGATCGGCGCCAGCGTGATGTTCTGGATCACCGACAGGTGAGGGAACAGGTTGAACTGCTGGAACACCATCCCCACGTCGCGACGGATCGCGTCTATGTTCCGCACGTCCTGCGTCATAGGCACGCCGTCGACGAAGATGTCGCCTCGCTGGTGCTCCTCCAGCCGGTTGATGGTGCGGATGAACGTCGACTTCCCCGACCCGGACGGGCCGACGATCACCACCTTTTGCCCCCGGTCAACGGTTGTTGTGACGCCCCGAAGCACGTGGAAATTGCCGAACCACTTGTGCACGTCCCGCGCCTCGATCATCGGGCCGTTGTATGACTGTCCTTCCTGTCTCTCTTCGGCCATGTCCGTTTACCTCTGTCCCACGCCCATGTGTTCTTCCACCTTGTGGCTGATATATGACATGGTGTAGCAAAATACCCAGAAGACTACGGCGTGGAATATGAACAGTTCCTTGGCATTGGTCAGGTACTCCGCGTTCCCTTGGATGAAGGCCCGGCTGATCTCCACCAGGTCCAGCACTCCAATGATGTAGACCAGGGTCGTGTCCTTGAACAGGGAGATGAACTGCCCCACGATGGCGGGTATCACGTTCCGGATGGCCTGGGGCAGGGAGATCAGCATCGTAGTCTGCCACGCCGGCAGCCCCAGGGCCCGCGCCGCCTCGGCCTGGCCCGGCTGTAATGCCTGCATCCCTCCGCGTATGTTCTCTGCCATGTACGCCGAGCTGAACAGTATGATGACCACAGCGGCGCGGAACAGTGAGTTGGTGCTGAAGTTCTCAGGGAATGCCAGCGGGACAAGCACCTGGGACATGAACAGCAGCGTGATCAGCGGGACCCCGCGAAAGACTTCAATGAACACCACGCAAAACAACTTGACGACATTCACGTTGAAGATGGCCCGTACAAGCGACTCTGCTGAGGTCACAAGACGGCCGCCGCCGATCCTCCCAAGTGTAGCCCCGAACAATCTTGACACTGGAGATAACGGCCCGGTCGTGAACAGCTTGCTGACCAGAAAGATGAGAATATCTCCGAGAGGAATGTTCAGGTTGCTGCGCCGCCCCAGCGCCAGGGCGATGCCGATGGGCAGGCTCAGGCTGATGCCCACCGCCGCCAGCAGCAGGTTCAGCGTCAGTCCGCCCCAGTGAAGCGTCGATACGGGTTGCAGACCGGGGATACCCGGTGCCCCGCGTAACAGGACCAGCGCAACCAGAAAGGCCAGCACCGCATACACCACGATCGCCCTTCCGCCCATTCCAGTGAACCGCGCCAGGGCCCAACCCAGCAGCAGCGCTGGAATGTTGGCGACCAGCAGCACCCGCACGTCCATTCCCATCCGCTCGAAGCTATACGGCAGCAGGGCGAACAAGGCTATGATGACCACGGCGCCAATGCCCAGGCGCCGGGCCACGGGGTTGCCTGCCAGCCCCCAGGCCATGCCGAACAGAACCGACGCCAGAAGCAGGCAGACTTGCGGCCTCCAGAAGCAGTTCTGCCCCTCACAGGCGGACTCGGTGTTGTACTGCCCGATTACAAGCTGTCCACCCAGGACTCCGATGACTGTCCAGTCGGCCCCGACGATTACCCATTTCAGTCCGAACCACAAAGCGGCGATCGTGATGGCCAGTGATACGACCGTCAGCACGGTGTTGGACCGGGAGTTGAACAGGTTGGCCAGCAGCCACCCGATAGCGCCCGTTTCGGTTATGGGCGGCGGCAGTTGGCTGCCTCCGGTACGCTGTTCTGCAGCCACTGCCTATCTCCCGCTGAACCGGATGTGCCGGTTGTAGAGGTTGCCGATGAGGGAGTAGGTCAGGCTCATCGCCAGATAGGCTGCCATTAGCAGCAGGTAGATGGACACGGCCGGGGCCAACTGCGTCATCGTCTTGGCCACGTTGGTCAGGTCGGCATATCCGATGGCACCGGCGAGGCTGCTGTTCTTGGTCAGGTTCAGGTACTGGCTGATCAGCGGCGGGATGATGACACGGAGCGCCTGCGGGAAGGTCACGCTGCGCAGGGTTTCCATCCCCGAAAGCCCCAGTGCTCGGGAGGCCTCTATCTGCCCACGGCTGACCGACTGGATGCCCGCCCGCACTATTTCGGCTATGAACGATGCGGTGTAGGTCACCAGCCCGACCAGAAGTCCCACCAGGCCCGCGGGCGCGGTGAATCCCCCGTCGATGCGTCCGAAGCGACCCTCCGGCGCCGGCGATGAGATGTAGTATGGGGCGTCGCCCGCCACGAGGCTCACCACGACCCACGCG
The DNA here is from genome assembly GCA_965261355.1 of Dehalococcoidia bacterium. GTDB lineage: Bacteria > Chloroflexota > Dehalococcoidia > Lucifugimonadales > UBA3495 > VXOI01. The sequence goes on from CBDHDK010000002.1 coordinate 955,729, forward strand.
ATGGCCCCCAGTAGTACGGCGGCCGCTCCGGCCCCGAGCAGCGGATGGGAAGTCTGCCCCGTAAGAATCTCTCTGGCCTGCAGGAACCGGTAGAGCTTCCATCCTGTGGCCAGTGAGACAGCTGCCAGCAGCGCCCATGTCAGCGAGGGTCCCAACCTTGCGGCCTGCGGGAAGGGCATGGAAAACCCGCCGTTATGTATGTACAGCCCCTGCCCGATGACAAAGCCCTCCCGCACCTGAGGCAGGGCCAGGATGATGTAAAACCAGAAGAACAACTGCACCAGCAGCGGCACATTGCGGAAGAACTCGATGTAGACCGTGGCCAGCTTGGCCACCAGCCAGTTGCTGGACAATCGCGACACGCCGACGAAAACACCCAGCGCCGTGGCAAGTATCACGCCTACGACAGAGACCACAACCGTGTTGACCGTGGCCACTGCCACCGCGTAACCGTACGAGTCCGAAGATTCATAAGGCAGAAAGTGGTGGCCGATTGGGGTCTGGTAGGCCCGGTCCAGGAAGCTCCAGCCGTGGGGTATATCCCGGTCCTGCACAGCGGTGGCTATGTTGGTGAAGAACCATGCCACCAACGCGACCACGAGAATGCCTGACACAATCTGCAAGGTCCACTGGATGACCTTGGTGTGCCGCCACACCTCGACGCCCTGATAGGTGAGCATCCCCCTGAGTTGCGCCATATTTTCCTGCCGCAATTCACTGAATAGTCAGGAATCAATCTAACACACCCCGGCCAGCTTGTTAATCAATCAGCCAAACACGGCAGACCCCGTCGACGGTCTCCTGCAATTTCGGGGATGGGCGTCCGACCGCCTAGCCCACTCAACAGACGCGTGAGCTTCAAAATTCGGCACTCATTCTTCTGAGTAGGACCTGCCCGGGCCCTTCGAGGTTGTGCCGGGGCGGCGCGTCTGATATAAAAATCAGTCCTATGGCGTCCTTTCTCTCCGCTTTCCTCAACTGGCGTCCCAATACGCCCTTCTACTATGGCTGGCTGGTCCTCGGGCTGTCGGGAGCGGGGACCTTTGCCGCCACGGCCATCGCGGGCGTGGTGCTGGGCGGAGTGCAGATCTACATACTGGAGGACACCCACTGGTCCCGCTCCAGCATCGGCATTGCCTCCGGTTGCGGGGTCTGGTTGTCGGGCCTCTTCGCCCCCTTCGCCGGCAGGCTGGCCGACCGGTACGGGCCCCGGTGGCTAATGCCCGTCGGCGCAATCGTCCTGGGGTTGTCGATGATCTCCATCGGCGGAGTTCACGCCGCCTGGCAGTTCTTCCTGGCGGCGGTCATCGGGAGGGCCATCAGCCAGCCCTTACTCATCGGCGTGGTCCCGCGCACCATGGCCGTCAACTTCTTTAACCGGCGGCGCAACATCGCCCTAGCCCTGAGCGGCATCTATCGCCCTCTCAGCGGCGCGCTGATCATCCCGGCTTTCTCTCTGATTGCCATAGTCGCCGACTGGCGGACTGCCTTCCGGTTCCTGGGGTTCTACAGCCTGGCGCTGGCCCTGCCCATGATCATCATCATGCGGCGGCGCCCGGAGGACATCGGCCTGCTCCCTGACGGCGTGCAGAAGGACCCGTCCGGCGCTGACGGGTCGCCCCTGGGCCGCGATAGTCGGCCAGCCACTGCGGAGGCCAGCGCGACCGCGGGCGAGGCCCTGCGCACCCGGGCATTCTGGTTGATTGCGGTCATCACCTTCCTCGAGGTCGCCGCCACCTCCGGCCTGGGCTTCAGCCTCGTGCCTCTCCTGCACGAGTCCGCCGGGCTTTCCATCCTCCAGGCCGGTGGCGTTCTGAGCATCAGCACCTTTCTGTCCCTGAGCAGCCTGGTCTGGGGGCAGCTTGCGGCACGGGTGACGGCCAGGTGGTGTATCGTGGCGGCGCTGGCACTGTCCTCAGTGGCGGCACTGGCGTTGCTGCGCGTGGAATCGCTCCCCGAGGCCTACGTCTTCGGCGTGCTTTGGGGCCTGTTCCACAGCGGGCTTGAAGTCCTGAGATACATTATGCTGGCCGACTATTTCGGTCGCGAGTCCTATGGCGCAATTGCCGGGTCAATGCGTCCCTTCGAAGCCGGCGGGTTGGGCGTGGGCCAGATCGTCGGCCCGCTCATCTACGACTTCACCGGTAGCTATACGCTGCTGATCGTGGCGTCGTCAGCGGTGATCGCCCTGTCGGCGGTCCTGATGGCGCTCACGAGGCGACCGGAAAGGCTCGTTCCCGCGACCGCGTGAGCCCGACGCCCGGGGACCAGCCAGGGGACGGTCGTCCGCAACTTCACCCTTAGCGCAACGGGGCGGCGTAGATCTGCCCGCCCTTGGGGCAATGTCGGCAGGGCGCGTCGGCCCACAGCGCGTTGCGGCTGTTCTCCCGAGGCAGGTTGACGCCGTCCGGTCCGAAGTGGCGGTCGTATATCTCGCCGTAGTTGCCCACGGCCCCTATCACGTCCTGCGCCACGGTCGTGGACAGTCCCATTTCCTCCTGTCCATAGGAACCCGACAGGCCGAACATCCGGTCAACCCTGGCCTTGCCCGTCTCCGAGGCCGGCACCTCGTCCCTCCCTACGTCGTTCGCCTCGGCGTAGACGAGTATCGCCATCACCGTCTTCACGACGTCGTACCATTGCTCGTCGCCGTGGGGCACTACCGGGCCCAGAGGCTCCTCCGAGATGGTTTCCGGCAGGATCACATGATTGTCCCTGTCCGGAAACCTGTCCCGGAATGCCGAAAGGGCGAAGCGGTCGACAGTGAGCGCGTCGCACTGGCCCTTGCTGTAGGCGTCAAGGGCGGCGTTGGTGTGCTCGAACGTGACGGCCGCTATGTTCAGGTCCCACTCGGTGGGAAAGTCCTGCAGGTTCAGTTCGGTCGTCGTTCCCTGCGTGACGCAGACGCTGGCATCTTGCAGCTCAAACGCGCTGTCGATGCTCACGTCGCGCCTGACCATGAAACCCTGCCCGCCGTAGAACATCACTTGGGCGAAGTTTCCCCACTGGGAATCGCGGGAGGAAGTCCAGGTGGTGTTGCTGGCGAGTATGTCAATCTCGCCCGCCTGCAGCACCGGCCCACGTTCGGCGGGGGTGACGATCCGGAACTCAACGGCGGACGGGTCGCCGAGGACGGCGGCAGCCACGGCACGGCACAGGTCGATGTCGAACCCGGCGTTGTTCCCCCCGTCGTCCAGGTAGCTGAAGCCCGGGGTTACGACGTTGGTGGCGCAGACCACGCTTCCCCGGTCCCGCACCCGCTCCATCCGCGAGGAATCCCCCTGTTGAGAGGCGCCGGGCACATCCGCCGCGTCCTCCGCGGCGCAGGAGACCACCGCCGCCGCCGTCAGCAGGCAGAGCAACAGGGCCGGCGCCTCAAAAAACCTCATGACATGGTCTCTCGCAACGAGCTCATCCAGCGACCAATATCGTACCGCCTCCAGCCCCACCGGGGACAATAGGTCTTTGTGAGAGATTCATAAGAAAAGGGGCGGGTGTTGCACCCGCCCCTTGAAGAGTCTGTGGAGACAGCGTCTAGCGCAGCGGGGCCGCGTAGATCTGTCCGCCCTTCGGGCAGTCCTGGCAGGGGGCATCGGCCCACAGCGCGTTCCGTCCGCCCTCGCGCGGCAGGTTGATGCCGTCGGGGCCAAGGTTGCGCGCGTAGATATCGCCGTAGTTCCCAACCTCCCTGAGAACGTCCTGCGCTGCGGTCTCGCTCAGGCCCAGGGTCTCCTGGCCAAAGGAACCCTCGATACCCAGGAGGCGATCAATAACGGTGGTGCCCGTGGCGGTGCTGGGTACGTCGGCCTGGCTGACGCCGTAGGCCTCTCCGTAGATCAGCATGCCCATGACTGTCTTTACGACGTCGAACCACTGGTCATCGCCATGGGGGACCACCGGGCCCAGCGGCTCCTCGGAGATGGTCTCCGGCAGGATGCTGTGGGCACTGGGATCGTCGAAGCCCGAGCCGATGGCGGCCAGCTGCGAGCGGTCGTTGGTGAAGGCGTCGCACTGCCCGCCCTGGTAAGCGGCGCCCACTGCGTCGGTGTCTTCAAAGGTCAGCGGCGTGATGTTCAGGTTGTACTGGTTCGAGAAGTCCTGCAGGTTGAGCTCCGTGGTGGTGCCCTGGGTCACGCACACCGTGGCGTCCTGCAGTTCCAGCGCGCTGGTCAGGCCCAGGTCCTTGTTCACCATGAAGCCCTGGCCGTCATAGAACATGGTCTGGACGTAGTTGCCCCACCCGGCGTCGCGGGAGGTCGTCCACGTCACCGTGCGAACCAGCATGTCGACTTCGCCGGACTGGATCGTCGGCCCGCGCTCGGCGGCGGTGATCAGGCGGATCTCGATGGCGTTGGGGTCGCCGAGTACGGCCGTCGCCACGGCGCGGCAAAGGTCGATGTCGAACCCGGCGTTGTTGCCGGAATCATCAATGTAGCCGTAACCTGGTACGTCGTTGCGGCTGGCGCAGATCAGGGTGCCCCGGTCCTTAACCGTCTGCAAACGGTTAACACTCTCTGCTTCCACTTCCACAATACGGGTAACCTCGACCTCCACGGTCTCAGGCTCAGCGGCGCAGGCGGCGACCAGCAACAACAAGATCCCCGCCAGAATCGCCAATGGGATAAATGCTTTCTTCTTCAAACCGGTCACTCGTCCTCCGGTATCTCAGGCTAGCGATCCCGCTCTGTCTCCGGAACCGTCGACGCTAAAGTATAGCGCAACGTTTCTTCCTTTGCCAGATTGCGGAAACCCAGTTAAGGGTATTCATCGTTTAAGGGTATTCATCGTTTAACGAAGAAACAGGGACACGTTCCAGCCGTGCCCCTGTCCAATCTCCTCATGCCCTGAGGGAAGTCTCAGCGGCGAGTCCTAGCGTCCGCGGAGCCTCGGGTCCAGCACGTCGCGCAGACCGTCGCCGAGGAAGTTCACCGAGAACACCACTGCTGCAATGATGATGCCCGGGAAGACCACCAGCCAGGTCTGCGTATGGATATGCTCGCGGCCGATCTCCAGCATGCTGCCCCAGGTCGCCACGCCCTCGGGCACGCCCACGCCCAGGAAGCTCAGCGACGCTTCCACGACGATGGCGAATCCCAGCGTGATGGTCATCAGCACGATGTAGGTCGCAAGCACGTTGGGAAGGATGTGCCAGGTCATAATCCGGATGGGATTGGCGCCAATGGCGCGGGACGACAGGACATAGTCCAACTCCTTGATTCGCAACGCTTCGGAGCGGACCACTCTTGTTGCCCCAGGCACCAGGATCACCACAAGTGCGATGATCACGTTGTTGATGTCGGCGCCCAGGGCAGCCATCAGCCCCAGCGCCATGATAATCGGCGGGAACCCCATCAAGGCGTCCACCAGCCTCTGCACCACCATGTCGAAGACTCCGCCGGTATAGGCGCTGGCGATTCCGACCATGGTGCCGATGGTAATCCCGATCAGGACGGTCATTACCCCCACGTACATCGAAATGCGGGCACCGTGGATCAGCCGGCTGAGTATGTCGCGTCCGATATGATCGGTGCCCAGCAGGGCGCTTTCCGTCCCGGGAGGGGAAAACTTCTTGGCAACGCCGACGCTCTCCGGATCGTGGGGAGAAATCCACGGGGCAAGAATCGCCAACAGGATGGCCGCGATAATGATCACCCCGCCAATGGCGCCCAGCGGCTTGCGCTTGGTGAAACTCCAGATGACGGCCCGAATCGCGGGCAACCCGGTGGGTTTCGACCTTACGGCGCCCGTTAAGACCGGTTCTTCAACTGCCTCCGTGCGAAACACTGCCATACCTCGCCATACCTCCGTTCAGGAGCGAGAGTGAGGAAAAGAGGGACCACCGGCCGGAATGAGGGCTTTCACTCCCGCATCCGGCTCCACTCCCATCTGTATATGCGTTAAGCGTACCTGATGCGAGGGTCCAACCAGCCGTAGAGCAAGTCCACCACCAAGTTGATGGACACAATGAACGCGGCGATGATCACGATCTCGGCCTGTATCATCGTGTAGTCCCGCTGGAAGATGGACTCGATGAGAATCCGACCCATGCCCGGCAACAGGAAGATGGTCTCGATGATTACCGTTCCGCCGAACAGGCGGGCAAAGATCCAGCCGGAGGTGGTCAAAACCGGCAGCAGGGCGTTCTTCAGCCCGTGGCCATACACCACCGAGTTTTCGCTCAGCCCCTTGGAACGGGCGGTGCGCATGTAGTCTTCGCGGATGATTTCCATCATCGCGGAGCGGGTAACGCGCGCCACGAAACCCATTTCGTAAAATCCCAGCGCCAGCGCCGGCCAGATCATCTGGTGCAGGTTGGTCACTGGGTCATCCCAGAGATCCTCGTAGTTGAGCGGGGCCAGGCCGCCCACCTTCACCAGCAGCAACAGCAGCAGGATGGCGATCAGGAAGGTCGGCATGGCTATGCCGGTCATCGTGAAAATCCGTGCCGCGTAGTCCAGCTTGCTCTCGGGACGGAGCGCGGAGACTATGCCCAGCGGAACGGCCACGACAATGGATATGAGCATCGCAAGGATGGTCAATTCCACCGTCACCGGTATGCGTTCGGCCAGCTCCTCCATCACCGGAGCCTTGAACCAGTAGGAGTTCCCGAAGTCGCCCTGCAGCACCCCGCCGATCCAGTCGAAATACTGGTTCACCAGCGGCTTGTTCAGGTCAAGTTCAATGCGGCAATCGATCAGCTCTTCCTGCGTGAACGTGGCCTCGCCGTCGCTCAGTATCGCAAGGCACACGTCTCCGGGAATAAGACGCATCACCACAAACACAATGATGGTGATAAGAACTATCGTGGGGACGAAGAGCCCGATACGCTTGATGATGTACTGTCTCATCTACCCAGTCCCATACCAGGGCAGAATACCGGGGGCTGTTGAAACCTGGGTCCACCCGTTGTCTGGTATTCCGGAACCCGCCATTCGCGCGTAAGCAGGAATGGCGGGAATTCTTCCGACGATGTTGACTCGATTGGTGTGCCGTGAGTCAGCAAAGATAGCCGTGGGACGGAATATGACCCCGTCCCACGAAGGTTGGCGCGTTGTTTAACGCTCCAGCCAGATGTCCTCGTGTTTGAAGTGCGTCTGCACTGTCTGCGGAGCGTTGAAGTTCTTGATCTGCTCGCCGATCACCCACTGCAGCACGCCCCAACCCAGGGTTACCCAGTGGTTGTTGTCCTGGGTGAACAGGTAGGATTCCATTTCCTTGTTGATTTCCCGGCGACGCTCCGGGTCGGTTTCCTGCTTCTGCTGTTCGTGCCAGACGTTTACCTGTTCACTTTCCCAGTCGGTGTAGTTGCGGGTGGCTCCCTTCAGGTAAACGCCACCCATGATGCCGTCCACGTCCAGCACCACCTGGCCTTCACCCTGGCAGGCCAGCTCCCAGTCGCCTGGCTGGTCTGCCGGACGGGAGGTGGCGAACAGGTCGTAACCGGCCGCGCTGGGGTAGGTCGCAAGATCGCCCTCGATACCCAGGTTCCTTTCCAGCTGGTCCTTGACCACCGAGCACTGTTCGGGATATGTCCCGACCTGCCGCACGTCGTACCGCGTTTCGAAGCCATCAGGATAGCCGGCCTCGGCCATCAGCCGCTTGGCCTCTTCGAGGTCCCCCTGCCCTTCGGGAGTGTCCTTGGGCCTCAGGCCGGGCCAAGTCTCGCATTCCTCGAAGCTGTGGGCCAGGCCCATCAGGGGGCACCCAACGCCGGAGGTGTCGTCGAAGACCAGGTCGTTCCACTGCTGGTAATCGATGGCCAGCGCGATGGCCTTGCGCACGCGTGCGTCGTTGAACGGCTCTTTCAGGACGTTCATCATCAGGCCCCAGTCGGCCGTGGGCTGCACCGCAAAGGACCGATACTTGCCGTCGGTGTCCCGCTCGATCTCGAACACCTGGGTGGGGGTCAGGTTGGTGAAGCCGCCGTTGGACATGTCGATCTGTCCGCCCTCGATCTGGGCGATCAGCACGCTCGGGTCCACGATGATGGTGTGGTCAATTGCGTCGAAGTAGGGGCGACCGTCCTTGAAATAATCGGGGTTCTTCGACACCTTGTAGAAGCTGCCCCTCTGGTATTCGTCGAGAACGAAAGGCCCGGAACCGGACCGGTTCTCGATGACGTTCTCGGCCAGGTTGAGGTCGATCCCCTGGTCCAGCAGATGCTTGGGCAGCACCTTGACGTAGTCGACAGCCAGGAACTTGATGAAGGCGCCGGAGGCGAACCTCAGGTTGACCTCGACGGTGTCTTCATCGATCAGGTTGACTCCGCCGTTACTGGCTTCCAGCGTGTAGCCGCGCCAGAGACCGGAACGTCCCATCTTGGAATCGAGATCGCCGTAGCGAAGCAAGGAATTGTGGACGTCATCGGCCGTCAGGTCCTCGCCATCCTGCCACTTGATGCCGGAGCGCAGGTGGAAGGTGAAGGTCTCTCCTCCGTTGGCAACCTCCCAGCTCTCGCACAGGTCGCAGACAATCAGGCTGGTGTCCACGGTGTCGTACTGAACGATCTGGTTGTACAACTGGCTCACCGCCTGGATGCTGGAAAGGGACGAAGATCCCTTTGGGTCCCAGTCGCGGCTGTCAGCATAGGCCGACATATTCACCGTGCCGCCGTATATCGGGCCACCCGCAGGGGTCGGTGTTGGGCGTGAAACCACGGCCGTAGCCGTGGCCGCCGGGGTGTTGGTCGGCCGGGTGGTTGCGCCGGGAACGGCGGTGACCGCCGGCGCACTGGTTGCCGCGGGGGCCGGCGCGGATGTTGCCGCGGGAGCGCTGGTCGCACCAGGCGCCGGGGCGGTGGTGGCCTCGGCAGCGGGCGCTTCGGTCGGCTCCTCGGCCGAGCCGCAGGCCACCCCGATGACCAGCCCGGCCATTACCGCCAGTGGCAGCAGCAGCCGTATGCTTAAAATTCTATGTATGTCCATTGTCTTCCCTTCTCCTCCTAACGCGGGCGCGGCCTGCATTTTTCGCCGCGGCCTGTGCAGTATAGCAGCCCGCCTAGCCAGCGCAGATGGCTGGCGGGACACGCGGCTGCAACTGTCCTATTAAATCGCAGGATACTAGGCCTTAGGTACCCGTAAGTCAACCTTTTCCCCTGGGCAATTTCCTACGGGACGGCTTCCGATCCTGGGTTTCTTCCTGCGGCTGAAGATTCAGGCGCCTCACATATATAGGTGGTGAACAGGCCTGAGGAAGAAATTCACGGGAAATGGCGACCCGGGATGTCGGCCGTTCTTCCCGCTGGCCGTACTTCACTTCGGCAGGCTGCAGACGTCCAGAGCGGTCAGGGCCAGCACATTCGCCACCTGTTCCATGTCGCTGATGCGGCTGTACTCGTCGGGAATGTCGGCCGATTCCGAGCCGCCGCCAGGCCCGTACAGCAAGCAGGGAATGCCCGCCGCCCACAGGTGGCAGGTGTCGTCGCCGGTGTAGGACCCGGGCAGCACCGTCCCCACGCCGTCCGGTTCCCGTCCGCCTGTCACCGTGCGGTACTGTCGCAGCACGCAGTCCAGGATGTACTCGTCCTTCGGCAGGTCGAAGGGTTCCATCACCACGGTGAACACCCGGTACTTGGGGTCGGGAGGCATCTCGATCTCGTAGCGGAAGTCGGGGTCTGCCGCCTTGACGGCGTCGAGCGCACGCTCGATGTCGGCCTTCACCGACGCCGAGGTCATGCCGGGCAGGAAGCGCACGTCGACCAGCACGGTGCAGAAGTCCGAAACGAAGTTGGGGCCGCGCATGTCGTAGTCCCGCCCGCGCCCGCCGATGATGGCCCCAACGTTGATGCGCGGCAGGCCCGGCAGGTCCTCGCGGGGAGTGTACGTGAACTCGACGCCGTCGATGGCTGGCACCGCCTTGCACATCTTGGCGATGGCGTCCACCGCCTCCTCCTTGCGGCTGATGTGCCGCGAGTTGCCCAGCACGTGGATCGCCATCTCCAGCACGCCGGCGTGGGTCGTGAGGATGTTGTGTGCGCCGAAGGGCTCGGGCACCACCGCCATGTCGGTCAAGGGCCCGTTGCGGGTGAGGTAGGTGGAGCCCACGCCGCCCTGAAGTTCGCCCACCACGCAGGCCAGCACCAGGTCTCCCTGCAGCGTGACGCCCGACCGGCGCACCGCCTCGGCCGCCGTTACCAACGACGACACGCCGCTCTTCATGTTGCGGATACCGGCGCCGAAGATGAGGTCGCCCTCGATGCTGGGCGTCCACGGGTCCCGCTTCCAGCCCATGGCCAAGGGGTCGATGTCGATGTGGCCGTTAAGCATCAGCGACCTGCCGCCGCCGCTGCCCTTCAGGATGGCGATGGTCTGGAAGCGCCCGGGCTCCACCTCCTGCAGTTCCACCTCGTAGCCACGCTGTTCTAGGTATTCGCCGAGGTAGCGGGCCACGTCGCTTTCCTCGGTCTTGAAGCTGGGAATCCTGATGAGCTCCTGCGCCAGCCGCAGCATCTCCTCGGAATCAACGCTGTCCAGGATTTTCTGAGCTGCATCCGCGTCCATGTCGCACCCGCCCATATCTCATCTGGGTACAAGGCTGCCTGCTAGCTGCCCAGGCCCACCTGCCAGTAGCGCTTGCCTTCGCGTCGCACCACTCGACCGAACCCCGGGGCCGGGAAGTGGCACGAGATGACCGGCGTGGACATCTCCTCGACCTCGTCCAGTATCTTCCTCCGCGTCTCGGTGGCCACGGCCCAGTCGTGGTCGAAGTGGCAGTTCCAGTCTTCCTCGGTCACCTGCGCCGGGTGCACCAGCACGTCTCCCTGGATCAGTGCTTCCTCCCCCCGCGACGACACCAGCACGCTCATGTGCCCCGGCGTGTGACCGGGGGTGTACAGCGCCCGCACCTCGGCGGTAAGGTCCGCATCGCCGTCCAGGGTGTCCAGCATCCCCATCCGTACGATGGTCTCGACGCACCGGTCCATGAAGGGGAAGGTCGATGCCGCCTGCACCTCCGGCCTGCGGAAATGCTCCAGGTCCGCCTCGTGCACCACGTATCTCGCGTTGGGAAAGGTCGCTTCCACCTTGTCTTCCACGTCCAGCACGTTCCAGCCCACGTGGTCGGAGTGCAGGTGCGACAGGAACACCAGGTCCACTTCCTCCGGGTCGATGCCGATATCCGCCAGGCCGTCCATCAGCTCGCCTCGCCGGCCGCCGATGGCCTCTATGGGCCCCTCGCCGTAGCCGATGTCGATGAGGATGGTCTGGCCCCCGGAACGCAACATGTAGCACCCGATTTCGATGAGCATGTGGTCCTGCTCGAAGGCATCGGGGTAAAGCTCCCGGTAGGGAGTCCATACCTCGGGTGTGTTCGTGGGAAACAGTTGCGTCAGGGGCATCGGGAAGGGCAGGTTCATATCGGAAAGGGCCAGTATTTCTACATCTCCGACCCTCAGGGTGAAGTCGGACATATTCCCTCCGGACGACGGCAGTGGCTTAGGCCAGCGCAATTCTAGAAATCATTTCACTATCGGTCAATGGTGTTAAAGAAATATTTCTAATCCCGCACTATCTTGTAACAAAACGCTATTGCTGACGCATATTTCGCCTATATCGGCAGACGCCGGGTGGGAGAATTCCGGAGCGTAATCGCCTCGAATAGCAGGATGCAGCCACCCACTCCTGTGGGAATGTCCTCCTTCCGGGAGACCGGCGAAAGGCGAAGCAAGAACTCCACGAGACCACAGGTTCCATCGCCGGATGGGCAAAGGGCAGGGCTAGACCCCCGACGGCTTCCGGTACGGTTCCAGCAGCAGCCGCACGTCCGTATCCACGTCGGCGTCCACGTAGAACGGCTCGAAGTCGGCGGCCCGCGTCCAGATGCGCGCCGCCTGTATCAGCGCCGCTCGCTCCACTGCCGCCGGCCAGTGCAGTATGGCCACCACGCCGCCCGCCGCCGCCGTCCCGTTCAGTCCCCGCAACACCGACAGCTCGTTGCCGTCGATGCCGGTAACCAGCGCCTGCTCGGCCGTCGTCACGTTTCCGTCACTGCCCAGCAGCACCGTCTGTCCCACCCGGAACTGCGCGCCGTCGCTAACCGTGATCTGCGCCGCGCCGACCGCCGCCTCGGCAGCCAGGGTCGCGCCCGAAGGCTCGGCGAACAGCCGGTAGCCCCACGTTCCCGATACGCGGATGTTGCCCTCACCCGATGCAAACCCATCGCCCCGTTCCGTCCGAGCCGGTATGGCCCCGTACGGCCAGCCCCACGGGCGCAGCGGCGCGGCGTTGTGGGGCAGCGGCCGGTACTCGCCGGGCTGCCACGCCCTGCCGGAGCCGGACCCGCCGTCACCGGTCTCCGCCAGCTCGTCGACCGCGATCAGGTCCGGCACCACCAGCCGGTCGCCACCCGTGCCGTCGAACAGCAGCGTCTCCACCCGCGGATAGAAGTGCCGGTTGCAGTAGCCGTCCACCCAGTCCGAAACCGCCAGCAGCAGTTCGAACAGCTCGTCGTCATCGCCCGTGCCCGCTGCCGGGTCTTTCAGCACACTGTCGTCCTTCAGCTTGGTAAGGTCGCCGTACAGCGACCGGTACGCTTCCCGCGCCATGGGTCCTCCCAAAAATTCAATTTTCCGAGCGTTTCCAGTCATTCACGCTTTGGCGGGCGGCGACAGACCGGACAGGAGATGCCGTCAGCTCTCCTCTGCGTACTCGATGATGACCTTGTGGGACGTCGACGGTCGGCTGCCCCGCCAGCGAAGGCTGAGCGGCTCGCCGCGTCGCCCCCTCGGCCCCTGCTCCCGGGGGTAGGCGCGGGTTGAGGCGGAACCCTTGTCCGGCACCGCCAGTATGTCCACCGCCCGTGACGGTTCGGTGATCAGGGTGCCCGCCGTGCCGAAGTAGATCTCGCACAGGTGGCGTCCGTCCGATTCCGGCTGCACCACCTTCAGCCGAACCAGCCGTATGCGGTAACCCTTCGTCGGCTCCAGGATGGTCTGCCGCCCCCGCCGGTTGCTGGGGGCGACCTCGGCGGTCCTCAGCACGAAGGGACGCCGCCGCAACGGCGCCCGGTGCGATGGTCTGGTCGTCATGCGTCCTCCCCTAGCTCTCCTCGGTGTACTCGACCAGTATTTTGTGGACCGACGGCGGCGCATCCCCGCTCCACCGGCCGCTCAGCGGCTCGTCGCGCAGCCCACGAGGACCCTCGTCCCAGGGAAAGAAAGAGCCGCGTCGAGTCCTCGCCCAGCTCCGGCACGTCCAGCGTGTCCACCGCCTTCGACGGCGCGGCGGCGATGGTCTCGCCCGTGCCGAAGTACACCTCGTAGAGCCGCCGCCCGTCGGCCGTTTCCTGGATGACACGAACCCGCAGGACCCGCAGCCGCCTGCCCTTGCTGGGCGTTACCAGCGTGTCCCGTGCGTTTGAGGTGTTGGAGTCGCGGGCTCGCAGCAGCGGCTCGTACACCCGTGGCCGCGGCTGCACCCGCCGGTTGCGGCGCGTGGTCATCACAGCAGCCGTCCCACGCCCGCGCCGCCCAGTCCGGCGATGGCCGCCAGCGACACCGTCAGCGCGGTGCCGTCGATGCCCTGCGACAGCGCGTACGTCTCGATGCCGGACACCGCCACGATGCCCAGCCCCGCCACCATTGCCCACGGCCGCGAAAAGCGGCCCTCTCGTCCGTCCTTCGGTTGAATCATTTGTCCCTCCTTATGCTTTGTTCAGGTTGGAGCCCGAGTCAGGAAACACCAGGGGCACAGAAGAAAACAAAGAAGACTCTGTGCTCTCTGTGCCCTTTGTAGTGAACCCGTCCCTACACCCCGGTGATGTTGTACTGCAGTGCCGTGTGCGTTGCCGAAGAACGGGTGCCGCTGCGCTCCTGCAGCGCGATCCGGAAGCTCACGACCATGATGTTCTGCCGCTTCTGCGCGTCCCGGACCGTCTCGATGGTCAGCTCCCGCTTGAAGCCCACCCGCCACTGCGAGCGGTTCACGATCAGCAGCCGGCCCTTGGTGTTTGCGTTCCCGCCGCTGGTGACCTTGCCGTCGGCGTCCGTCAGCCGCATCTGCTCCGACACGATGACCGGTATGCCCTCCACCGCGCCGAGCTGTCCTGTCAGCACCGTCGCCTGCGGACCGAACTTGTCCAGCGTCCGGAAGCTGTCGATGCTCAGCGCCTTGATGAACGTGTTGACGTCGGTGATGTAGGCCAGGTCCGAGGGGCGCACGCCGTACTTGCCCAGCTTGCCCCGAATCTCGTTGAACATGTCGGCGCTGACCGCCGCGTTGTGGTTGTTGGACATCGCCGCGTTGTCCACCAGCGGCAGGTGCAGCAACCCGTCGAACCCCACGAGGAAGTGCCCCGACCCGGCGGTCGTGGCCGCGATGGTTGCCCCGTCGGCGTTGATGTTGTTCTGGGTCGTGGTGTCGCCGTTCAGGATCACGTCGTCGATGACCTCGTGGGCGTTGCGCAGCAGGCTGCGGCGCAGCTCGTCCATCATCGCGATGACCGCGTCCTCGTCCAGGTCATACGACCAGGGAAACTCGGCCACCAGCTCGTGGGCCGTCATCGTCTGCCGCGCCGTGGCCGGTGCGCTGCCGGTCACCGCCGTGTTCTCCGTCCCCGGGTACCAGTTCACGTCGCCCAGTTGCAGCGGTATCTGGAAGGGATTGCTCGGCATCTGCACCGCCGTGAACAGCGGCGCGACGGCTGTTTCGAGATTTACGTCGTCCCACAGCGCCCGCGCCTCCTGCGTGTCCACCAGCTCGTCGCCCGACCCGGCAGTGGTGGAGTCCATGGCCGCCTTCACGTTGGATTGCCAGTCCTCCAGCATCCGCGGGTTGGCCCCCGACGGCTCCCGCAGTTGCGCCGACAGCAGGCTGCGGGCGCAGGCCAGGTCAAGATGGTCCATTCCGGCGTACTTGCCGAAGGGCACCCGTGCCCGTTCCCCGCCGTGCTGCCCGCCGCCGTACTGGTGCAGCAGCGCCAGCTTCTCGCCCTGACGTTGCGTGTCCTGCAGCTTCGTCAGCTGCGACCCGAGCCGCTCCAGCTCCTCCCGCAGCGGCGGAATCTCCGAGTTCATCCGCGACTCGTAGAACTCCCGGATGCCGCCCAGCTCCCGCTTCACCATCTCCAGGCTCGCCGTGGATATGCTTCCTGTTTCAGTGGTCATACGTCCTACTGATACTCCTTTGTGTTAGCTCTCGCTTTATTTAGGAATGGGAAACCGGAAAAAAACTCCGTGCCCTCCGTGCCCTTTGTGGTGAACCCCGTCTCCGCGGACTCTGCGTCCCCTCTGCGCCCTCTGTGTTTAATCCGCCCCTCTCGCCGCCCGAAGCTCCGACAGCAGCGCCTCGAGCCCCCCGTCCGGCGGCGCCCCGCGACGCAGCGCGCTCCGGTTGGCTGGTACTGGCACCGCGCTCACCTCCAGCAGCTCCTGTTCCAGGTAGCGCAGCCCGACCAGCGCCCCGGACCGCGAATCGCGCCGTTCCTCCCACCGTAGAGGCCGGAACCCGACCGACACTCCCCACTGGAACCCGGCGGCGTACAGCGACGCCACCTCCTGCGCGAAAACGCTCGGCGCGAACTCGATCTTCGCCAGCAGCCGGTGCGGCTCGACCCACACCGACGCCGCCCGCCCGATGGCCGGATGCCGGTAGTCGTGGGCCTAGAGCAGCACCGGGTTCTCCCGGTACGCCTCCAGCCGCCACCCGTCGGCGCTCACCACGTCGCCGTGCCGGTCCACCTCGTCCGTCGACAGCACGAAGGTCACCGGACCCGCGCCCCGCTTCGCCACTGCCCCGGCCGCCACGCCCACGGCGTTCCACTTCACCACCGGCGCGTCGCTCTCCTTCACCACCGAGGCATCGCTCTCCGAAATCAACTCCATTTCCATCCTCCAGGCCCCCTGTCTATCTGCTTGTCTATCCCGCAACCCCGTCGTCATCCCCGCCAACCCACACCCCCCACGAACCGTCATTCACGCGGAGGCGGGAATCCGAACCCCCGTCTGCTCTCGCTCCTGGCAAGTCGGTGGACTGCAGACCCGCCCCTCGAGGCAAACAAAAAAGGGACGCGCCCAACAGGGTGCGTCCCTCTCGATTCTCTCGCTGTTCGGCCGTACCGCCCCGACCACCTGCGGTCCGGCGGCACCGGCCTCGTTTCTATTTAAATTCTAGTCTATGAAGTCGCTCTCGCCCCTGTCAACGGGCTTCTGTCATAACTCGGAGCTTTTACTCAACTCCTTTATTGATTCGCAGCCCAAACATATGAGGTGGGTCAGAGTCTGATTGTGTTCAGTAATGACCGGTAGAAGCAGCGCAGGGCAGATTGCAGGGCAACTCAAACAGTTGTGCTAAAATCAATATGTCAGGTGTGTGAACGGACAAGGTCAAAAGGACGCGCATGTACAAGTTGCAAGAACTTCTGGAATCCGCTCTGCAGGATATTTCCCCAGACTCCCACCTATTGCATGAGCCTGACGATATTGAACGAAAGATATCCGATGCTGTTCAGGAAATCGCTGGAAATACTTCTGGCATTGTTCTGAAGGCAATCAAGCGGGATGCGCAAACTGGGCAAGCATCCCGACGGAAACTTCAGAAGCAATTCGAAAAAAAGTTAAGGCGTCACTGGAAGAAACCTTTAGACCTTTTGCATCTGCTTATAGAACTCGCAAGAGAAGCAGGGGCTGATTTCAACGGTGAGTTCAGAGATAAAGCAGTCGAGGAAGGGGATGACGTATTTGAGGCATTGACTCGTCTGCACGCAAGAGCGTGTCAGACTGCCTCTGAGGTACTCACTCTGTTGGAATCAGGATACGCGGACGGTGCACATGCCCGTTGGCGCTCGCTTCATGAGATATCGGTCGTCAGCAATTTCATCGAGGAGAATGGGCAAGGGATAGCCGAAAAATATCTTGATCACGAGGTTGTGCAGCGATTTAAGCTGGGGGAGTCAATTCAGAAACACCACGAGGCAATTGGAATCGCTCCTATTCCTGAACACGAAATCGATGCGCTTAGAGTGCAGCGAGACGAACTGGTAGCGACTTATGGGAAAGATTTTGAAGGTGATTATGGTTGGGCTGGGTCAGCATTCCCCAACAAGAAGCCTACCTTTCGTGACATTGAACAAAGCGTGAATTTGGATCATTGGCGGCCTTATTACAAAATGGCCAGTGACAACGAGCATCCCAACGCCCATGGCCTGTATTTCAGATTAGGCCTCAATGTATGGCACGAAGACGTTCTTCTTGCTGGCCCCAGTAGTCTGGGTTTGGCGGGACCTGGTCATTCAACTGCTATCTCCCTGAACGTTGTAACCACCACTTTGCTTGCGACTGAGTCAAGTTTGGACTGTGTGGTTGTAATGAACATCCTAAGTCAATTGGTTGACGAAATTGGAGAGGAATTCCTAAAAGCGCACCAAGCAGCCGAGGCCATTACCGAGATTCATGCTAAATAGGAAAAAGCGCATGTCGAGAGTGGGCTAGTGACTCCTTTTTTCAGCAGGCTACGAATTATCGAAAATTCAACCCACCCCGTACCGAAGGACCTGAGGCGCCTAGGCTGCCCGGCCAAGCATCCAAAGGCTATATCAACTCTCTGACCCGATCCACCTCGGTGCTATTGGACGGAAAAGTTGTTAATCCCAGTTCCCGTGCCCGCGGGAATCCGTTGACTTCAGACATCCCCTAACCCTGTCCATTCACGCAAATTCACCACCCGTCTCCGCGCCCTCAACATTTGATTCCCCACCGGTCACCCTCCATGCTCTCTGTGTCCTCCGTGGTTAAACCCTCCCCCCACTGACACTTCCCCCTTGCGCCCTCCCGCATCGCCTGCCTACCATGGTCACTAGGCGGTCACCACCACGCTCCCGCCCGGGAGCCAACCCACCCGCCGCCGGACGGGCCCGATGACTGTGAATGCCAGGGAACTAAAATTTCGGCCAACCAAGCCCGGGAAAATCGATTCTCTCCTTCCTCAGCGAACACGACGAAATCCGAAAATTTTACGTTCTGTTACTGAATGTTACACAGTCACGAGAACCCTGACCCGCTCACCCCAAATCGCATGCCCATCAGCCGCCGCGCCTCCCCGGCTCCACCGCTCGCCGGATCGCATAGAATCGGCCACTCTTGGGCCCATTTCAGACCGGCCCGCACCGGGGCCGTGCCCAACAAATGCCAACTGGCGCTCAAGAAGCTTTGGTAAATATACCCGTGTCCATTGCAGGGGATGCCCGTATCCATTGCGGGGGATCAAATGATAAGCAGAGTGTTCGCGGCCATCAAGAAAATGTTCTCGCGGGATGATGATGTCGCTGCACCTGTCAATTCGTATTATTCCCGCGTAGCAAATGCGAGGTGTAAACAATGCTTGGACACAGGAAAAATTACGCGAGGACACGATGGGCAGAAAATCAGTTGCCCAAATTGCCGGTGAGCCCAAATTGCCGGTGAGATAGTGACACTGATTGCAGTGGACACAGCGATATAATTCCCAACTGAAACACACACTGCACTATGAATCGGAATTAAAGAGGATTCATTGAGCAAAGCCCCACACCCCGGCTATACCCGGACGCCAGACCATCAGCCGCCGCGCCTCCCCGGCTGCAGCCGGTCCCCATTCGCACAAAACCGGCCTCCTTACCGGGTGCCCCGCAGCAGCCGGCCCCTTCCTTACCGCGCGAATCAACGCCCATCCTGTCCATCCATGTAAATTCACCGCCCGACTGGCCCCGTTCAGCCGGTTCCTTGCCTTACTCCCCGCCATCCATTAGCATCGAATGGCCCCGGAGGACGCTGACCTCCGGCTCACCACGTCCACGCCAACGCAACCGTCGCGAGGAGAAATGAACGTCTCACGGCCCGGCGCCCTGGCTCTCCTGCTCCTCGCGATACTGACCCTGGCCCTGCTCCTCGCCTGCGGCTCCGACGAACCCACACCCGCGCCCACAACGGAACCAACGGCCGTCCCGACCCAGGCTCAGGCAACTCCGACGCCCGTCCCGCCCACGCAGCCGCCGACGGCCACCCCGGAACCCACGGCTACCCCGAGGCCCACGTTGGCCCGGCCGACGGCCACTCCCGAGCCCACCCGGTTCACGCCACCCGAGTCCGGCGGCACGGCCGACATTGACCGCGACGCCCTCGTCGCCCTGTATGAGGCCACCGGCGGCCCGAGCTGGATCGACAGCACCAACTGGCTCACCGACGAGCCCCTCGCCAGGTGGCACGGCGTCACCATGGACGGCCACGGCCGCGTGGTCGAGCTTTGGCTCAACGAAAACGGCCTCGACGGCCAGCTTCCCCCCGATATCGGCCTGCTGGCCCGGCTCGAGTGGCTCGATTTCAGCTCCAACGACCTCGCGGGGCCAATCCCCGCAGAGCTTGGCTTTCTGGGCCACCTCTCGTATCTCGACCTGTCCGGCAACCAGCTCCGCGGCGAGATACCTGCCGAATTGGGCGAGCTCGGCGAGCTCGGCCTCCTTTCCCTCGCCAACAACAGCCTCTCCGGAGACATGCCTGCCGAACTGAACAACCTGGTCGCCCTCGAGTCCCTGGCCCTCACAGGTAACGGTGTCACCGGCTGCGTCTCCGACGTGCTCCGCGATGCCGCCGCCGGGGATCACGGCCTGACGGTGTGTACCACCGATGACCATCCCGTCGACCGCGGGGCGCTGGTCGCCCTGCTCGAAGCCAGCGCCGAGGACGGCGAGCACCGCGACCGGTTCTCCACCTGGCTCACCGATCAGCCCCTCGGCGAATGGGAAGGCGTCTCCACCGACATCGACGGTCGCGTCGTCAAGCTCGACTTCCGCGGAACCGGCTGGAACGGCGCGCTGCCCTCCGAACTGGGCAATCTCTCCCGGCTGGTGGTGCTCAACTTCGGGCAGGCCGAACCCCGTTCCAACGCCCTGTCCGGCGAGATACCCGTTGAGCTGGGCCGGCTCGCCAACCTCAGGGTGCTCGACCTCGGCGTCGAGGAAGTGCCCGGCTACCGGCTGTCCGGCGAAATCCCCCGCGAACTGGGCAAACTCACCAGTCTGAGGCGGCTCAACCTCTCCGGAAACCAGCTCTCCGGCGAAATTCCCGCCGAGCTGGGCAACCTGGCGGAGCTGCGGACCCTCGGCCTCTTCGCCAACCAGCTCACCGGCGAGATTCCCGCAGAGCTCGGCGACCTCTCCCAGCTCCAGGAGCTGTACCTCCACTGGAACCAGCTCAGGGGGGAAATCCCCGAGGAAATGAACGACGGCCTGTCGGGCCTGCGGGTTCTGACTCTCCACCGGAACCGGCTGACCGGCTGCCTGCCGACCAACCTGCGCATCCGGATCCCCGACCTCTCCAACCTGGGAGACATGTCCTTCTGCTGACCGCGAAAGCCTCGCCGGCCGCAAAGCTCAGAGGCCGGTTTCTTCGACTGGAAAATCCCACCCGGTTGTGTTAGCGTCACAGGACGTGGTAAATTCCGCGTGGATTGGCGCTGCGTGAGCCATCCAGTAAGAGACAAAAATAGAAGGAGCGCACTGGAATTATGGAAGTAACGACGCTCGCCATCGAAAAGCTCAGGGAAGTCATGGAGGATCAGGGTGAGCAGGACGGCGCCCTCCGCGTCATCGCCATCCCGGCGGAGACTGGCGGCCTGCAGTACATGCTGACCATGGAGAACGAGTCTCAGAACGATGACACCGTCCTGAACCTGGAGGGCGTCAAGTTCCTGATGGACTCCGACAGCGCCCCCTTCCTCGAAGAGGCCACCATCGACTATGTCGAGAACTTCGGCGGCCAGGTCGGCTTCGTCATCAACAACCCCATGTTCGCCCAGGCTGGCGGTTGCGGCTCTGGCTGCGGCTGCGGATCCGGCGGCGGAGGATGTGGTTGTGGCGGCGGCGGCGGCTGCGGCGGCCACTAGGCGACCCACCACCCCCAGCGGACCCCCGGTCCCCCGAAAACGCACAGAGGCCCCGAACCCCGGGGCCTCTCTCCGTATATGACCAAAGCGCCGCAACTCCCGCCACCCGGGCCCTCTCTCCGTTATAGTATTATCTGCGCCCCAACACCAGTCCTTGGCACGCAGGCTCAGCCATGCTAACCATCTCCGTAAAAAACTTCGGCCCCATCGCCGAGGGCTCAGTAGACCTGAAGCCCCTCACCATCTTCGTCGGCCCCAGCAACACCGGCAAATCCTACATGGCCACGGCCGTCTACGCGGTGATGCGGGCGGTGGAAGGGCGACCGCAGGTGCCGTACACACGGCATCTTGAGCGGCGAGGGTTGGCGTCCAATTTCAGGAGTCAGTGGGAGGTTCCTGCCGAAGTTACGGACGCTATCAGGGAGTGGGTGAAGGGTCAGGATGGCAACACTTGGGATGGTCAGGACATCCCGGTCACAGCCTTGCCGGAGAAGGTCTACTCTGAGGTAACGGAGTCTACCCGCAAGGTGCTTGGTTGGTTCCACAATGATGTAATGCAACGGCTTCATCTTTCATATAGAGGAAAGTCCGATAGAGGAAAGTCCGAAATAGTAAACAGGGCAAGCAAGCCCGAGGATTTCCATCTCTCCGTTGAGCGGAAATCTCCAGAACTTAGAGTTGACATTGAGCTGACGGACTTCGGAGCTTCCAACACCCACTTCGACATTTCGGAAGCTTCTGTAGAGTCTAATATCATTGAGCACTGGGGAACTGAACAAAAGCAGGATGAAGAAATATACCCAGAAGTGTACTCGCATCTTTTTTCCCTCCTGCGAATTTCTGCTGCAGAGTTCGTATTCGAGGGGCTTCCACACAACAGCTATTTTCTACCGGCTTCCCGAACTGGAATTGTTCAAGGGCAGAAAATACTTGCGGCCACCATAATCCGGCAGTCGGCATTGCTTGGTTCCCAAAGGGTCAATATTCCTGCTTTGCCAGGAGTGGCCACCGAATTTTTGAGCGACCTGGTCAGTTTGGACAAAGGCTTAAGATTTCGCGGCCCCAATGTTGAGTGGGACCGAGCCATCAACTTCATTGAAAGCAACGTCTTGCACGGTGAGATCGACTTGGACGAATCCGCCGGCTTGCCCTACCCCGAAATCTCCTTCAACACAGCGGCAGGGCAATTCACCCTCGAACACTCCTCTTCGATGGTCTCCGAACTAGCCCCGCTGATCCTGTTCCTGAAATACCTGATCAACCCCGGAGACCTCCTCATCCTCGAAGAACCCGAGTCCCACCTGCACCCGGCCGCGCAGCGTCAACTCGCCCGCGGCATCGTCCGCCTCGTCAACACTGGCGTGAAAGTGCTGATAACCACCCACAGCGACATCATCATCAGTCAAGTCAACAACTTGCTGGCCTTGAACCAGGCCAGCCCAGAGTTGATCGCTGAGGGCGGGTTCGAACCCGAAGACTTCCTGCGCGAAGACCAGGTCGGAGCCTATCTGTTCCGGCACAAACAGGAATTGGGCGGCAGTGAAGTTGTCCGTCTGGATATCGACCCAGATACTGGCATCGACGAAGACGAATTCGCAGCCGTCTTTGAAGCGATCTACGACGAGTCCATTGCCCTGCAGCGCGACCGAAGTTAATGGCCTATATACAAATGGCGGAGACCATCCGCAACGCCTACGAAAATTGTTGCCTCACTGATTCCTACGACGAACCCAATTGCAGAATCAGCATTACGGGCCTCGAAGACGCCAGTCTCAACACTATTCATGGAGACCGCAATCAGCTTTGTCCTCAACACAAGGTAGCCGACAGGCTCTGCGACCGCCTGATATTCGGGCGACTGAATGACGACTTCATTTGTGCCGCCGAACTTAAGGGAGGCACGAACCCCGAAGTTCCGAAAGCCATCAGGCAGATCCAGGGAGGGCTGGAACTGGCCAGGTCAATCCTTGGAAACAGGACCATTGAACGGTGGTATCCATTGCTGTTTTTCAGAGGCAAAATGAAGGGCAACGACCTTCGCACACTACAAACAAGGACAGTTTCTTACGGCGGCAAGAAGAAGTTGATAGACCGCATTGACTGCGGCTCCAGCCTGCTCGCCTTCCTCAACAAGCAATAGCAACAACAACTCCCCAAGGAGGCACCCCCCGATGCCGCACACTCCCCACGGTGTCAGCTTCGAGTCCAACCGCCCCGTGGTCATGGGCCGCAACGGCATGGTCTGCGCCGGACACCCCCTCGCCGCCCAGGCCGGCATGGCCGTGCTGCAGCGGGACGGCAACGCCGTCGACGCCGCCATCGCCACCGCCGCTGCCCTTAACGTCGTCGAGCCCAACATGTCCGGTGTCGGCGGCGACGGCTTCATCATGATCTACAACCGCGAGGCCGGCACAATCGAGGTCTGCAACGGCACCGGCGCAGCCCCCTACGCCACCGACGTCGACTGGTACCGCAGGAACGGCATCCCCGCCAAGGGCATCCTCTCCGTCTCCGTGCCCGGCCTCGTCGACGCCTGGATGTCGGCTCACGCCAAGTACGGCGCCCTGTCCCGCGCCGAGGTCTTCGACGCCGCCATCGACCTGTCCGAGAACGGCTTCCCCGTCACCCACGTTCTCTCCGGTGTCATCGGCGGCGACCGTCTGCTCCAGGAGTTCCCAGACTCCCAGGCCGTCTTCGCCCCCGGCGGCGTGCCCATGCAGCCCGGCCAGATCCTCCGCCAGCCCGGCCTCGCCCGCACCTTCCAGGCCATCGTCGACGGCGGACGCGACGCCTTTTACGAAGGCGAAACCGCCCGCTCCCTCGTCAGGTTCAGCGAAGAGCAGGGCGGCATCCTCTCCCTGAAGGACCTGGCAGATTGCCGGTCCCGCTGGGAAGCGCCCATCTCCACAACCTACCACGGCCACACTGTCTACGAGGCGCCCCCCAACTCAAGCGGCCACGTCCTGCTGCAGGAGCTGAACATCGTCGAGCAGTTCGACCTCAAGTCCCTCGGCTGCAACACCCCCGAGAGCATCCACCTGATGGTCGAGGCCAAGAAGCTGGCCTTCGCCGACCGCGAGGCCTACATGGCCGACCCCGACTGGGCCGACGTTCCCATCGCGGGCATGCTGTCGAGGCAGTACGCCGCCGAGCGTGCCCGGCTCATCGACCCCGAGCAAGCCGCCCAGGTGGCGGGACACGGCGACCCCTGGAGCTACCAGCCCGCCAACTACGCCCGCCGTCCCAAGGCCGCCGCCGCAGGCGCGATGCAGGAGGAAGACACCACCTGCTTCGTCGTCGTCGACCGCTGGGGCAACGCCGTGTGCCAGCTCCAGAGCATCCAGAGCTCCCTCGGCTCCAGCATCGTCGCCGGCGAGACTGGCATTCTGCTGAATAACCGCATGACCTACTGGCACCTCGACCCCGACCACGTCGATTGCCTCCAGCCCGGCAAGCGCGTACGTCACACAATGAACCCCATCATGGTCTTCCGCGACGCTGCCGAGTCGCGGCACGCCTTCCAGAACGGTGGCTCTCGCAACGGTGATTCCGGTCACGGCAGTCTCGCCCTCGTCTGCGGCACCCCGGGCGCCGACACCCAGGTACAGACCAACCTGCAGGTAATCACCCACGTCCTCGACTTCGGCATGACCGTTGCCGAGGCGGTCGAAGCCCCCCGCTGGCGCAACACCCACAGCCCGACGGAATCCAACATCCCCCACGAGTGCGACAACCTGCTCTACGTCGAGTCCCGCTTCCCCGCCGAAGCGCTGGACGGCCTCAGGCGGCGAGGTCATACTCTCGATGTGATGCACGCCTGGGGCGCTTCTGGCAGCGAGATGATGATTCAGATTGACGGCGACACGGGCGCCCTGCACGGCGCAGCCGACCCCCGCCGCGACGGCTACGCCATAGGATGGTAGACTCATAGAAATCCCTTGCTTCTACTGAAAGCGTCGTAAAGCGCCCCTGGGTCCCATATCCCTCTGGGAGAAGGTTTAGGAGAGGGCGCCTCCGAAGACAAATCAAGCTCTATGAGGCCAACGAATGCCCATACCCGGCGAAAGACGCAGCCCATTCCCCGATGAGTGCGGCAACCAGGCCGGCATCTTCGCCGAGGCTGTCCGCGACGGCAACATGGACGTCGCCTGGTCCATGCTGTCCAAGGAGACCCGCGGAATGCGCATGGGCGTATGGGCCACTCGATACCGCGTCGATATGCAGGTGGCCTACCGCGCCGGGTACAATCAGGGCCACCCCATGCGGGAGGCGATGCTGGAGGACTTCCGGACTACGGTCCTGCAACTATGGCCCCTTGAGGACCTGACTGACCTCGGCATCTCTCCCACCAGCTACATAGACGATGAGCACGCCTTCGCCTTCCTGCCCTTCGGCATCACCGAGGACAATACCGAGGTTCGCCGGGGCCGTGCCATGAACGGCCTCATCCTGCCCATGCTCATGGAAGACGGGGAATGGAAGGTCGACCTACCCGGCTGGCGTTTCATGGAGAATCCCAAGGCCGACAACCCCGAGCAACCCCAGGGCGGTCTGCAGGAGTAGGGTGCCGGAATGGCGGCGCATCATCGAGCAGAGGCCAACACTGTGGTCCAGCCCAGGCCCAGGGAGGAACTCCCTGTCTGCGAGCTGTGCCAGCGGGAGTCGACGCGCTTCACCGAGCACCACCTCGTGCCTCGGTCCCGCGGCGGCAAGTTCGGCCCCAAGGCCCGCCTTTGCCCCACCTGCCACCGGCAGCTCCACGCCATGTTCTCCGAGAAAACGCTGGCTACCGAGCTCAACTCCATCGAGCGCCTGCGCGCCGACCCCGACTTCGCCGGTTACCTGAAGTGGGCCAGCAGGCAGAAGGGTCCGGCCAACTTCCGCGTCCGCCGTGCCAACTCTCGCCGCTGAACCTTAGGAGCGTGCTTTGAACGACCAGGAGTTCATCGACCGTATCCAGGAGAAAATTGAAGACCTCACCGGTCGCGATATCGAGCTGCGCATCGACGAAGACGAAGCCGGCCAGCTGCAGGTCGACTTCTCGCGCGACGTGCCGCTGGTCGTGATGGGCCGCAACATCATCCAGTACTCCGGCTTCGCCCGGCTCTGCACCGAGTACGCCGTCGCCTCCATCAGGCAGCAGCGGGAAATCCCCGAAATTGAATTCCAGATGCTGCTGGCGCGTAACTAGACGCCCGCAGCCCACAGGACGCCAGCCTTTCCCATGGACTCCCAACCCACACGAGACCTGTCGGATTACCCCCGGCCCTGGTTTTACCGGCCGGAAATCTACTTTGGCTTCATCATCTTCCCCCCCGTCTGGTCGTTCCTCACCCTGCGCTCCCCGTGGCAAAAGGGCGAGGGATTCTTCGGCGTCTTTATCGGCGGTCTCGCATGGTTCTTCCTCATCGCCAGCGTGGTGATGTCCGTGAAGTGGGTGCAGGAGGATCGCTTCGTCAACCTGTTCATCTTCGTCCCCGGAGTCCTGCTCACCCTTCTCACCCAGGTGCAGTGGGCCGCCCACCGTGCCCGCCACGGCCCTCCGCCCACGGAAGACCCCGAAGACGGAGCGGGCGCACCCAGCGGTCCCGGAGAGTCCGCGGGAGAACCCCCGGTACCGTCCGTCAGCCCCGCCGGTCCTCCTCGCCGTCGCCGCCGTCGCCGTCGCCGCCCCGCCGACCGTTCGGCGGATTCCGCCACGCTCTGCTAGAATAGAACCCGACGGAACACCCCCGCCCTAGTCCAATACCGCCTTCCGGAGGAGAAATTATGGCGCTCCATTACGACGGCGAAGTCCGCATCGTCAAGGTCAACATGGGCCCCTTCAACAACAACGGCTACATCGTCTCCTGCCCCGAGACCAACGAGGGCATTCTCATCGACACACCGGCCGAGCCCGAGTTGCTGCTCAACGAAGTCGGCGACGTCAGCATCAAGGCCATCCTGATTACCCACAACCACCAGGACCACCTGCTGGGCTTCGACGAAATAACCGGCAGCCTCGACGCCCCCGTGGGCATCACCACCGCCGACAAGGGCCCGCTGCCCAAGGCCCCCGAGATGGAGCTGTCTGACGGCCAGGTCATCCCATTCGGCAATCGTGAACTTCGAGTGATGACCACTCCCGGCCACACCGACGGCGCGAGCTGCTTCCTCGTCGGCAACCACCTGTTCTCCGGCGACACCCTCTTCCCCGGCGGCCCCGGCAAGAGCCGCAGCCCCGAGGCGTTGCAGACGCTACTCGAGAGCGTCCGCTCCAAGTTGCTCACCCTCCCCGATGACGTGCAGGTGTACCCCGGCCACGGCGATGACACCACTATCGCCGAGGCAAATCGCCGCCACGCCGTCTACGCTTCCAAGTCCCACGCCGCCGATCAGTTCGGCGACGTCGACTGGCTCGAGAGCTAGCCAACCACCGACCTTCGAGATCAATCCGGGGGCGGACAGCTGTCCGCCCCCGCCCGCGAAAATCTCCTGGCATCCGACCGGAAAAGGAGGGCCAGCATGAGCACCGCCAGGAGCATCAGGAAGTTCCAGCTGCCGGACCCGCCGGAACGCCCGGAAGACAAGATGGCCAACTTCGACCACCTGAGCGCTACGGGCAGCGCCCACCACCTGATTCAACACTTGGGCAACCCCGCAACCACCCTCATCGCCAGCGAGCGTTACTTGGTCGTAAGGCCCACCCGCAGCTTGGCTGGAAGCAGGTATCCCGACCTTCTTGTAGCCTTTAACGCAGACCCGGCGGCGTACAAGGAAAGCAACGGCTACATCATAGATGACCAGGGTAAGCCGCCAGACTTCGTGCTGGAAATAGCCTCCCGCAACACCGGCCGTGAAGACGTCACCGAGAAGCGCAACGATTACGCTGCTTTGGGCATCCCCGAGTACTGGCGCTTCGACGAAACCGGCGGCTTTCACGGGACCCGTCTTGCCGGCGACCGGTTGGCAGCTGACGGCAGTTATGAACCCATTGCCATAGATGAAGTGGCCGACGGCGTCCTGCAGGGTTACAGCCGGGTCCTGAACCTGTTCCTGCGGTGGGAGAACGGTCAGCTACGGTGGCACGACCCCGAAACCGGTCGCCACATCGCGACCTTCGAGGACGAACGCGAAGCCCGTATCCGTGCCGAAGCCCGCGTCCGCGAACTGGAAGCGCGCCTTGAGGACTTGGAAAGCGAGTGACCCTCACCGCTCCTGGTTTGCGCCCCGGCGATCATCGTCATCCCAATCATCCCCCTACGGAGTAAGCATGTTCCAACGCTCGGTTCTCGGCAACCAGTTGCGCGTCGTCACCTCGATGATGGCGCACACCCAGTCCGTTTCCATCGCCATCTTTGTCGGCGCAGGCTCCCGGTACGAGCCGCCGGAACTGGCCGGGGTGTCCCACTTCATCGAGCATCTCCCCTTCAAGGGCACTGAAAAGTGGCCCACCGCCCGTGACGTCAGCGAGGCTGTCGAGGGCGTGGGCGGCATGATGAACGCCAGCACCGACCGCGAGGTCACCGTCTTCTGGTGCAAGGTCGCCCGCCCCCACTTCCGCACCGCCCTGGCCGTCCTGCTGGACATGCTGATTCATCCCCTGCTGGACCCTACAGAGGTCGAGAAGGAGCGGGAGGTCATCCAGGAAGAGCTGCGCATGACCTACGACAACCCCTCCTACCGAGTCGACCTGCTGATCGATGAGGCGCTTTGGCCCGACCAGGCCATGGGCCGCGACGTCGGCGGCACTCCAGACACCGTCGCCGCCATCAGCCAGGAGACCATCCGCGACTACATGACCCGCCAGTACAATCCTGCCAACACGGTGGTAGCCGTCGCCGGCAACGTTGAGCACGACGAGGTCGTCAGCCTGCTCGAGGATGCCACTGACAACTGGCAACCCCGGGAAACGCTCGACTGGGAGCCCGTGGCGGAGGGAACCGGGGAAGGCCCCGTCATCAAGATTGAGCGCCGCCGCTCCGACCAGTCCCATCTCTGCCTCGCCCTGCCTGGACTGTCTCTGAACGACCCCGACCGCTACGCCCTCAGCCTGCTCAACGTGATGCTCGGCGACGGCATGAGCAGCCGCCTCTTCCTCAACCTGCGGGAGGACCATGGCCTGGCCTACGACGTCAGCAGTTCCATCAATCACTTCCGCGATTGCGGCTCGATGGTGATCTATTGTGGCGTTGAGCCCCGCAAGACCAACGACGCCGTTCGCGCCGTCATGCGCCAGCTCGACGGTATGCGCGAGGAAGCCGAGGAACGCGAGCTGCACAAGGCCCGCGAGTACGCCACCGGCCGACTGCTCCTCCGCATGGAGGACAGCCGTGCGGTCGCATCATGGATGGGCTCCCAGCAGCTCCTCCAAGACCAGCTCTGCTCCGTCGAAGACATAGTCAGCCGCCTCTACGCCGTGACCACCGCCGACATCTCCGCCCTCGCCACCAGCCTCTTCCGCGAGGAGCAGCTCCGCCTCGCCGTCGTCGGGCCACAGGGCGGCCAGAAGACGCTGACCGGCCTGCTCAAGCTGTAACGAAAACGCCCTCTCGATATCGAGAGGGCGTTGCCAGGTCCTATGGGCTCTGGTTCGCCGAGTTGCGGGCCAATCCAACCGGTGCGGCGTTCTCTCTACTCAGAGGACTTGAAGAGCGCTATGCGGTTGCCAGCGATGTCATAGAATATGGCAAGGGAGCCGGATGCTCCTGGAATCTCTGTGGGTTGCATGAGGGCGGTACCCCCCAGGCTTACTGCCTTGTCGAGATACGTCTGGAGGTCGTTGACGAAGACTGCGACGGAAGGATGATTGGGCGGCATACCCTCCATGTGCTGGAAGATGCCGCCGCCAATCCCTTCAGCTTCCGGTTGGACGAAGCGGTAGTTGGCCTCCTCTAAATGGTCGATGTGCCAGTCGAACATACCGGTATAAAACTCCGCGAGGGCCGCGGCGTCGCTGCCGCCAACCTCGAAGTGCGCTACCGGCGGACCGTCCCCCTTGGGGGGCATCTCTCCGTCCCATTCCGCCGGTGGAGCATACAGCCCTATGATGTTGGCGGCAGGGTCCCCGAACAAAGCAATGGAGCCCATGCCGGGAGCTATCTCCCTCGGTGGCATGACGGCGTTCCCGCCCTTGCCGGCCACCTTATCCAGAGCCGCCTGAAGCTCGTCGACCTGTACATAGAAAGTAACGTAGCTGCGCGCCGGCATTTCCTCAGTTGTGGGCATCAAGCCTCCGCCGATGCCGCCCACATTTGCCGGCACTATGCCGTAGCTGCCCATCTCTTCACCCTGCAAGTCAATGTTCCATCCGAACAGGTCGGTGTAGAACTGTCGCAGAGCCGGCCCATCGGGGCCGGCAATTTCAAAGTGCACTACTGGTTTCCCCATTGGTTTCCCCCTTACGGGTTCAGAATTTCTCAGGGTGACAGCATATTGCCAGATTCTGCGACGTGTCCAATTGGTTCTATGGCGAATTGACTCGGTGTTGCCGCTGATGACGTAGGAGAGCAGCGACAAAGGGAGGAGGGGACGCTACTTACCACTGGAAGAGACTCGAATCGTTGACTCGGACCGCAGTTCAAAAGGCAAAGGGCGGTCATTTCCCACAATGGCCCGGTTTCAAGCCCGCCGCCCATGAGTACCTCAGTTTTCGTGCCTGGCTTTTCGTGCCTGTTTTGTACTGCGAACGTTCTCCCGGCTCTTATTCGGGTCCCAGGCCCACTCCCTTCTTCCTACCTGTGCGTTAAACGACCCCGGCCAGTTCCGCCGTCGCCGTCGCCGCGCCCCCGACTACGAACGCCCGGCCCTCCAGCGCCGCCTTCAGGTACGGCGCCGTCACGCTGCTCGGGTGTTTAGCCAGTTCCTCCGGCGTCCCCGTGGCGATGAGTTGCCCGCCCTTGTCGCCCGCGCCCGGCCCCAGGTCGATCAGCCAGTCGGCGTTCTTCATCACGTCGATGTTGTGCTCGATGAGAATCACCGTGTTGCCCGCGTCCACCAGTCGGTGCAGCACGCCCAGCAGCGCGGCGCAGTCCTCGAACGACAGCCCCGTCGTCGGCTCGTCCAGCAGGTACACCGTCTTCCCCGTCGCCCGCTTCGATAGCTCCGTCGCCAGCTTCACTCGCTGCGCCTCGCCCCCCGACAGCGTGGTCGCCGGCTGCCCCAGCCGGATGTACCCCAGGCCCACGTCCCGCAGCGTCTCCAGCTTTGGCCGGATGCGAGGGAAGTTGAGGAAGAACTCCAGCGCAGTGTCCACCGTCATGTTCAGCACGTCGGCGATGTGCTTGCCCCGCATCGTGACTTCAAGCGCCTCGCGGTTGTATCGCAGGCCGTGGCAGATCTCGCACGGCACCGTGACATCCGGCAGGAACTGCATCTCGATCTGGTTGTAGCCTTCGCCCTGGCAGGCCTCGCACCGACCGCCCTTCACGTTGAAAGAGAATCGACCAGGCTTGTAGCCACGCACCCTCGACTCCGGCAGGTTCGAGAACAGCTCCCGGATCGGCGTGAACGCGCCGGTGTAGGTTGCCGGGTTGCTGCGCGGCGTCCGCCCGATGGGCGACTGGTCGATCTTTACCACCTTGTCCACGCCTTCGACGCCAAGCAGGTCGTCGTGGTCGCCCGGCAGGTCCCGCCCGTTGTTGATCCGCTGGTTCAGCTTCTTATACAGGATCTCGTAGACCAGGCTGCTCTTCCCCGACCCGGATACGCCGGTTATGCACACCAGCCTCCCCAGCGGGAACTCCACGTCGATGCCCTGCAGGTTGTTCTCCCGCGCGCCCGTTACCGTCAGGTACAGCCCGTTGCCCTCTCGGCGCGTCTCCGGGAATGGCACCCGCTTGCGCCCGCTCAGGTACTGTCCGGTCAGCGACTCCTCGGAGTTCTCGATATCCTCCACCGTCCCGACCGCCACCACCTGCCCGCCGTGCTCCCCGGCCCTCGGGCCCAGGTCAGCAATGAAGTCGGCGGAACGCATCATCGCCTCGTCGTGCTCCACCACCAGCACCGTGTTCCCCATGTCCCGCAGGCGGCTCAGCGTGCTGATCAGCCGTTGATCGTCGTGGGGGTGCAGCCCAACCGTCGGCTCGTCGCACACGTACAGCACTCCGGTCAGACCCGACCCGATCTGCGTTGCCAGCCGCACCCGCTGCGCCTCGCCGCCCGACAGGGTCTGCGCCGTCCGGTCCATCGTGACGTAGTCCAGCCCTATGCCGATGAGGAACTTCAGCCGCCCGTCGATTTCCTTCAGCACCTGGTTCGCGATGGTCTTGTCGCGGGTCGAAAGCACCTGCGACTCTGCCGCTCCGTTCTTCGACGCGGCCTTGCGTCCGTTCTTCGCGCCGTTGCGCCTGCCGCTCCGGTGCCCGTTGCTGCCCGCGCTCCCGTTGGCGTTCTGCTCGTCCATTGCGGAGCTGCCGTTCAGGTTGTATTCCGAGTCCGGATCGATCTGCTCGATCCATTCCGCTGCGGTGCCGATGTTCTTGGAGCACACGTCCATGATGCCGAGTCCGCACACCCGCACCGACAGCGCCTCGGGCCGCAACCGCTTGCCGCCGCACGACCGGCAGGGGCGCGCCGACATGTACCGCTCGATCTGCGTCCGCGCGTAGTCCGACTCCGTGGTCTTGTACCGCCGCTCCAGGTTCGCGATGACTCCCTCGAAGTTGGTGTCCCAGCTGTAGGTTCGGCCGCGGTGCGTGCGGTGGGTCACCGTCACCTTCTTGTTTCCGTTGCCGTACAGAATCATGTCGAGGTGCTCCGGGTCCATCTCCCGCACCGGCACCTTCGCCGAGAACCCGTTGGCCTCCGCAACCGCCTCCATCAGGCTGATGTACCACGCGCCCGAGGTCCCGACCTTCACCCACGGAGTGATCGCGCCCTGTGACAGCGTCAGGTTCTTGTTCGGTATGATCAGCTCCGGGTCAACCGCCAGCTTGTAGCCCAGTCCGGTGCACTCGCCGCACGCCCCGTGGGGGCTGTTGAAGCTGAAGGTGCGCGGCTCGATCTCCGGCAGGCTCACGTTGCACTTCGCGCAGGCGAACTGCTCCGAGAACACCAGCGTCTCTCCCGGGGATTCCGCCGTCGGCTCCCGCAGCACCTCCACCACCCCCTCGGCCTCCCGCAGGCAGGTCTCCACCGACTCCGCCACCCGCGACATCTCGGTCTCGGGCCGGATGATGATCCGGTCCACCACCAGCTCAATGTAGTGCCACTTCTGCTTGTTCAGGTTCAGGTTGTCTATCTCGTCCAGCATGTGGATCTCGCCGTTGACCCTGATGCGGACGAATCCCGCCTTGCGCGCCGTCTCGAATACGTCCTTGTGCTCGCCCTTCTTGCGCCGGACCTTCGGGGCTAGAAGCGTGATGCGGCTCCCCTCCTCCAGCGACATGATGGCGTCCACAATCTGCGACACCGTCTGCCGCGCCACCGGACTGTCGCACTTCGGACAGTGCGGCACGCCCACCCTCGCAAACAGGAGGCGCAGGTAGTCGTAGATCTCGGTGACGGTTCCAACCGTCGAGCGAGGGTTGTGCGACACTCCCTTCTGGTCGATGGATATGGCTGGCGAAAGGCCCTCGATGTAGTCCACATCGGGCTTGTCCATCCGCCCCAGGAACTGACGCGCGTAGGCCGACAGCGACTCCACGTAGCGCCGTTGTCCTTCGGCGTAGATCGTGTCGAAAGCCAGCGAGCTCTTTCCCGAGCCGGATACGCCGGTGATAACCACCAGCTTGTCCCTTGGCATGGTGATCTCAATGTTCTTGAGGTTGTGCTCCCGCGCGCCCTTGACGTGTATGAAGTCCTGTGGCATTCGTGGCTATCCCTCTCACCATGGCATCCGGGCAATTTTATCACGCCCTCGCCTCGCAGCCCTTCGAAAGTGTACGGAAAGTCGGTGCTGTTCGCCATTCTGATTTTCCATTATTTCGTGTATTATTATTTACATAATATAAATTTCAAAAAAACACCATACATCTTCCGAGCGTTGGCTGTTTCAGCCGTTGCGCGTTTGTATGCTTACGATTGCCGTTTATTGCCTCAACCGACTTGTGGAGTGTTTGGCACGCTCATGACGCGGGAACTGTTTGGCCCAGGTAAGGTATTCATCGGTGTCGTACATCTCCTTCCGCTGCCCGGTTCGCCCCGGTGGAACGGCAACCTCAAGTCCGTTCTCAATCGGGCCAGGATGGAAGCGGGAATACTCCAGGACGGCGGCGCCCACGGCATCATCGTCGAGAACTTCGGCGACGCGCCCTTCCGCACCGGCCGCGTCGAACCCGAGACCGTCGCCGCCATGACCCTCGCGCTACAGACGGTCCGCTCCTCGGTGTCGGTGCCCGTCGGCATAAATATGCTGCGTAACGACGCCATATCCGCCCTGGCCGTCGCCGTGGCCACCGGCGCCGAGTTCATCCGCGTAAACGTGCACTACGGCGTCATGGCAACCGACGAGGGCATCGTCGAGGGTGAGGCCCACGAGACCACCCGCCGACGCCATTCCCTCAACGCCGACGTCCGCATTCTCGCCGATGTGCTGGTCAAGCACGCCGCCCCCATGGGCCAGACCGACATCGGCCTCGTGGCACAGGAGACCACCCGCCGCGCCCTGGCTGACGGCCTGATCGTCTCGGGTACGGCCACTGGCCTGCCCACCAACGGCTTCGACGTCTCGGTGGTCCGCCGCGCTGTCCCCGACGGCTTTGTGCTCGTGGGCAGCGGCATCACCGAGTCCAACGCACCCCGCATCCTCGAGCACGCCGATGGCGCAATCGTGGGCACCAACCTTAAGAAAGAGGGCGTCGTCTCCAAGCCCGTGGACCCCGACCGCGTCCGCCGCCTCGCCGACATCTTCTCCGCCCTGTAAAATACAGGCACGCGGAGCCGATTCGGACCACAGGGAGGTCGTTCCCATGGAAATCGAACTAAAACAGGCGATTGGCTTGTTGGAATACATGGGTCGGGTGGCTTGGATGGACGGTGACGATGTCGTCATCACTAAAAATGGCAAGCCTTACCTAAAACTCTCTGCCCATCCCGATGGCGAAGTGGAAGAAGTTCATAGAAAACCCATTCCCCTGGAGCGGTTTGGCGGGAAGGTTTGGATTGCCCCGGAGTACTTCGAGGAAGACACGGATATC
The DNA here is from genome assembly GCA_965261355.1 of Dehalococcoidia bacterium. Taxonomy (GTDB): domain Bacteria; phylum Chloroflexota; class Dehalococcoidia; order Lucifugimonadales; family UBA3495; genus VXOI01. The sequence continues at coordinate 990,695 of CBDHDK010000002.1, forward strand.
GTAGATGCTTTCGAAGGAAAATATTCCGATGATTCCTTGCATGGCAGGGCACACTTATGAAGGTAACTATAAGAGCAGCCGAATCTAACCTCGAATGGCTGGGGAAAATGGTCTGGGAAGGAAAGGAAATAGTCATTCTTCGAGAAGGTAAGCCTTATCTCAAGCTGGTTGCCCATCCCGACGGCGAACCATCTGACGAAGTGCTGCCTAGGCCCTACGGCCTGCTGGAAGGGCAAGTTTGGATTTCACCGGATTTTGATGAGCCGGCTGTTGAAATCGCCGAATCTACCGAAAGTTGACGACCCCACTGCGCCTGCTGTTGGACAGTCATGTCGTACTTTGGATGATTACCAGGGACCGTCCTATACGGGAAGCAACCATCGCCACCATCTTGGATCCCCGGAACCAGGTCTACGTAAGCGCCGCCAGCGTATGGGAAATCGAGATCAAGCGTGCTACTGGCAAGCTGGAAGCCCCTGACAACTTGATTGAGTTTGTCGAAAACTCCGGATTCATTGAATTGCCAGTGAGATTCCACCATGGAGACTTGGCAGCTCGACTCCCATTGATTCATCGTGACATCTTCGACCGCATGCTGGTTGCCCAGGCCCAGGCCGAGGGCCTCACCCTCGTTACCGACGACGCGATGATCGCCCGCTATACTGTCCCATTGATACCCGCACGATAGCCTGAAGCCGCGACTTCCTCGCACACAAGAGAAAGGCCCTCTCATCCCGAGAGGGCCCCGACTTTACTCAGAAATCCAGGTGCCCTACCCCAGCTCTCGCCCCACCTCCGTGAACACCCGGTCCATGATGGTGACAATCTCGTCGATCTCCCCAGAGGTAACGCACAGCGGCGGCGCCACGTTCATGTTGTCGCTCCCCCGCAGGTGCAGCCCGTTGGCCTGGAACCCCGCCGTCAGGCGGCTCCCCAGCTCAGCCTCGGCAGGGTACGTCTCCTTCGTCTCCCGGTCCTTCACCAGCTCCATCCCGCACATCAGCCCCAATCCGCGCACATCGCCGATCATCTGGTGCTTCTCCTGCAGTTCTTTCAGGCCGTCCAGCAGGTAAGCCCCCATCCGGGCCGAGTTGCCGACCAGGTCCTCGTCCTCCATTATCTGGATGTTGCGCAGCGCGGCGGCCGCCGCCACCGGGTGCCCGCCGAAAGTGATTACATGCCGGAAGCTGACCCGTTGGTTGCCCACGAAGGCGTCCGCGATTTCCTTCCGAGTGATGGTCCCTCCCATCGGTATGTAGCCGCTGGTGATGCCCTTGGCCACCGTCATCATGTCCGGCGTCACGCCCCAGTGCTCACAGGCGAACATCTTGCCCGTGCGCCCGAACCCGGTGATGACTTCGTCGGCGATGAGCAGCACACCGTACTTGTCGCACACCTCCCGCAGCATCGGCCAGTAGTTGTCCGGCGGTACCACCGCCCCCATCGGGCTCGACACCGGCTCGGCAAATACCGCCGCCACCGTCTCGGGCCCCTGGAATTTGATGGTATCCTCGATGGCCTTCACATTGCGTTCGCCGCACTCTTCCGGGGTCTGGCTGTTGTACTCGCAGCGGTAGAAGTTGGGCTGCGGCACGTGGAATGTGCCCGGCATCAGCGGTTCGTAGTCGGCCCGGGGATAGAGATGATTCCCGCCCAGCGCCATGGCCCCCGCCGTAGCGCCGTGATACGAGTCCTTGCGGCTGATGAACTTGATCCTGCCGGGCTCCCCCACACGCTTGAAGTAGGCGCGAGCCAGCTTGATGGCTGTCTCAATGGACTCCGACCCGCCGCTGGTGAAGAACGAACGCGACAGGTCCCCGGGGGTGATTTGCGCCACCTTCTCCGCCAGCCGGATGGTCGGCTCCGTGGTCGTGCCCATCGGCATGTAGGTCAGTTTCAGCATCTGCTCGTAGGCCGCATCCGCGATCTCGGTCCGGCCGTAGCCCACGTTCTTCAGCCAAAGGCCCGACATCCCGTCGATGGACGTGTTGCCGTTGGCGTCGGTGACCCGCACCCCCTTGCCCGACACGTAAACCGTCGGCTCCCCCTTCTCCGCCATGTCGCTGGGTTCCCGCAGATAGACCCACAGATGCTCCAGTGCGGAGTCCTTGAGTTCCTTCAGGTTGGTGGCGCTGGTCATGCTGCCTCCCCTTATCAATTGGCTCAACTGGCTACCGCCGGATTGTACCCGTTGCCGCCCCAAAACGAAAATTCCCTCCCCAGGGCGAGGAGGGAACAGATGACAAGGGACGGCCCGGTAACCCGGGTGTCTAGTACCGTTGACCGGCAGGAAAGGGCCCTATCCCTGCGCTGGCGGCATGTCCTGGAATATGCTGAAGGGCGCGCCCTGCGGGTCTGCCATGGCGGCAAACCGTCCGATGGGCGGCTGCCCCTCGACCAGCGTGATGTCGGTGCCGGGCACGAAGACCGTCGCTCCCATCGACTGAGCCTTTTCTACCGCTTCGTCTACGTTGTCCACTCCGAAGTAGACCATCCAGTGCGGCGGGAACTCCCCCATGTCCGGGGTTATCTGCATCACCCCGGCAACCTCCTGCCCCCCGGCTCTCATCATGGCGTATTGGTTAGGCTGCATCACCTCGCCGCGCTCCGTCTCCAGCACCTTGCAGTAGAAGTCTATCGCGGCCTCGCGGTCCGTGGTCACCAGCTCGTTCCAGAACATCGCCCCCGTCTCGAACTTGACCCGGCACCCGATGTGCTGGTTCGCCTGCCAGATGGCGAAGAACGCGCCCTGCGGGTCCTGGCACAGCGCCATCCGCCCCGCTTCGAAAACGTCCATCGGCCCGAACGCCACCGTTCCGCCGTTCTGACCGACGGCGGCCGCGGTCTCGTCGACGTTGCTCACGGTGAAGTAGGTCTTCCAATGCGGCGGCACATTCTGCTCCAGCTCTTCCTCGCTTTGCCGGTACATTGAGCAGGCCGGCAGGCCGTTGAGCCTCTGCATGTGGTAGTAGCAGCCGGGTGCCATTTCCTGCGGGTCGTCCTCCCACCCGAACATGGCGGAGTAGAACGACAGTGCCCCCTGCTCGTCCGTGGTGTCGAGCTCTGCCCAAGAGGGCGCTCCCTGCGCGTGTGACGTGAATTCCGGCATGTCTGCAATTGCTCCTGTATGTAATCTATGATAATTCCGCGGCCCCTTCCGAAGGGGCAACCGAGTCTACGCCCCCGGACGCCTCTCGGGCAATCGCTCCGCGTCACCCGACGGCTCGGCTGGCGCGCGTGCTCGTAGCCTCTGCTATTCGGCTCCCGCTGTGCGGCCGGATGAAGCACCCTTGCATTATAAGCATATATGTGTAAAATGAACATATATGGAAGAAACAGGCGTGCCAGGAGCCGCAAAGCTCCCCAGGAATTTCCTCACCCCGTGGGTCTTGCTGGTGCTGAAGCAATGGAAGCTGCACGGCTACCTGATTCTCCAGCAACTCGGCAACATGGGTTTCCCCGACGTCGACCACGCCACGCTCTACAGGGAACTCAGGCGCTTGGAGCGCGACGGCTATGTCGACTCCGAGTGGGAGACCACCGGTAGCGGACCGGCCCGCAGAGTTTACAGCATCACCGACTCTGGCGAAGAAATGCTTCAGGGCTGGAGCGACGTCGTGTCCGGATACCAGCGGATGATTGACGGCTTCTTCGACCTCTATTCCCAGTTTTTCGACATCAGCACTATGCCCACGGCCTCGGAACACCCGAAGCCGCCGGCGGAAGATCGGTCAGAACAGGACAGCACAACGTCTTAGGAGGAAATCACGATGGCAGACACGGTAACCAACCCAGCCCAGGAACTTGTCAAGGCCTACAACAAGGCGATTTCCAGTAGCTTTGCCGCCGCCGATGCCGGCTTTGCACAGACCTCGGCTGCCGTCAATGCCAGCTTTGCACAGACCTCGGCCGCCGTCAAGCTGCTCACCGGCTCCGCCCAGGCCGAGCGCGACGAATACGGCAAGGTCATGGACAAGGCCGCGAGCCACGCCCGCGCCCGCGGCGAGAACATCGCCGCAGCGATGCAGGGCATGGCTGCTATGCCTGTCTCCACCGCCCCGTCCTTCACCCCTGAAGCAAAGGACGCCCTTAACAAGCTCATCGAAGGTGAGATGACCTTCTACCAGGCATGGACCAAGAGCTGGATGGACTACCTGTCCGGTGCCGAGGCACGGCGGAGCGCCGCCGTAAAGACCATGCTTGAAAACAGCGCCGGCGCCATGGAATCGAGCCAGGAAGTAGTGAAGAGCGCCGTCAAGTGCGGCGAAGCCTTCATCGATTGGTCGATGGAAACCGCCAAGGTAACGAAGAGCTAGCAACCACAGTCCCTCTCCCACCGGAGAGGGACTGTACTTTAGACCGCCAATCCCACATTTGAGGAGTTGCTTGTGGCCACCTCGTCCGAGTTCGCCGCGAAGTTCCAGGAAGAGGCTCAGAAGAATATGGAGCGGGTCCAGACGCTGGTCGATTCCTTCGTCGTCAACCCCGCCGACCCGCCGATGGCCCTCACCCACCGCGAAATAATCTGGAAGCGGGGCAAGACCCGCCTCTACCGCTACCATTCCCTCGACACCCCCGTCGCCTACCCCGCGCCCTACCTCATCGTCCCCTGGCTCGGCATAAGCCGGCCCTACGTCCTCGACCTGATGCCGGGCGCCAGCATGATCGAATACCTCGTCGACCACGGCCACGACGTCTACCTGCTCGACTGGGGCGAGATCGCCGAGGAGGACAAGGAACTGGGCTTCGAGGAAGCCGTCAGCAAGATTCTCCCCCGCGCCATTGACCGGGTCCTCGAGACCTCCCAGGCCACCGAGCTCACCCTGAACGGCCTCTGCCTCGGCGGCACCATCAGCTCCTGCTACCTCGCCTTAAATCCCGATTCTCCGGTGCGAAACTTTGATCGCCGTCGTCGCCCCCATCAACTTCGAGGAGGGCGGCCTCTTTCGTACTTGGCTCAACGACCCCCACTTCCCGTCCGAGCTTATCGTGCAGCGATACGGCGGTCTGCCCGCCAGCCTGATGAACACCGGTTTCAAGATGCTCCGGCCCACCCTTGAAGCCCAGGCCCTCTCCGGCCTGTGGGCCAACGTCAACCGCCCCGGCTACGTCGACGGCTACAAGGCAATGAGCCGCTGGGCCAACGACTTTATCGGAATGCCGGGCCGGTTCTTCCACCAGCTTTCCGACGATATGTACGCCCGGAACAGCCTGGTCAATGCCGAGTTCGTCATCAACGGCCGCCGCGTCGACCTCCGCCGCATCGCCCAGCCCCTGCTGGTTGCCGCCGCCAGCCAGGACTTCATCGTCCCGGCCCCCTGCGCCCGCAGCCTGATGGACGTCGTCTCCAGCGAGGACAAGGAGTACGTCGAGCTGCCCGGTGGCCACATCTCAGTCTTCTCCGGCCGTCAGGCCCACCAGACCCTCTGGCCCAAGATCGACGTGTGGGTATCCGCCCGCTCTGCTTAGTGTCCTCTCTACTACCAGGAGAGGATTGGGGCGAGGGCGAAACCAACAATCAAGGAGCAGCCGATGACCACCCAGGAAAATGCCGCCAATCCCTTCGACTATTGGCGCGAAATGTTCCAGAAATCTACCGAGGCCTGGACCCAGGCCGCCGGAGACACCGCCAACCCCTTCTGGGCGCCCTTCTCCGGCGCGGCGGCTCCCGGCTTCGGCCCCGCGTCCGCTGCCGGCCCCTTCGGCCCTTTCGGCCAGTTCACGCCGCCATTCTCCACCGGCGACGTCCAGCAGTTGTGGCAGCAGTTCTTCAACATGTGGGCCGAGCAGGCCCAGAAGACAATGGCCGCCGGAGGTGCTGGCCCCGAGGTCATCCTTAACGCCCAGAAGCAGTGGTCCGACCAGCTCGAGGCCATGGCAAAGACCTTCGCCGAGGCAATGGGCACCGAGAACTTCGCCAACATCATCGGCCGGTACATGGAGCAGACTCTGGTCGCCCAGCAGCGTGCCGCCAACTCATCCGAACCCCAGATGGATTCCCTGCTGCGGTCCTTCAACATGCCGTCCCGCAGCCAGATTGACCGAATGTTCGAGCGTGTCATCGGCCTCGAAGACCGCATAGACGACCTCGAAGACGAAAACCGCAAGCTCCGCAGCCAGGTCGAGGCCTCCCTCCGCCAGCCCGCCTCCCGCCCCCGTTCCCGCGCCTCGACACCACCCTCCGAGACGTCCACGGATCCCGACGCCTCATAGCCCCGGACTGAAACACACCCATGGCAGATCGAAGGGGGCGGGCACTAAACCCGCCCCCTTCGACGATTTCCCTGTTTCTCGACCCGCGACACTGTTTGCAGGCAACTGCCCGGGCGACTCTCCCTAGAACGGCAGCTCCACTCCCACTCCCTGCTCCCGCGCCGCCACAACGCCGTCCGAACACCACCGACAGCCCCGGAGACGCCCCATAGTCCCGGACTACGACAGCCCTCTTCGATTTCCCTGTTCCTCGACCCGCGAGACTGATTGCAGACCTCTGCCCGGGCGACACTCCCTAGAACGGCAGCTCCACTCCCACTCCCTGCTCCCGTGCCTTCCGGTACACCAGGTCCGCCGCCGCGATGTCCTCCAACGCCAGACCCATCGACTCGAACAGCGTCACTCCCTCCGTCGACAGCCGCCCCGGCACCCGGCCCGCCACTACGTCCCGCAGCTCCCGAGCCATGTCCCATCGGAAAGTGCCCCGCGCCTCCAGCCACATCAGATCGCCGCACTCGATCTTGGCTTGCTCCAGGTCGTCCACCACTATCAGCTCCGACCGCGTCACCGCCGCTTCGTCGATCTCCCGCCGCAGCCAGTGATTGCCCCCGGCCGCGTTGACGTGCGAGCCCTCTGCCAGCCAATCGCCCAGCACTACCGGCTCCCGCGCCGAGGTGATGGCGATGACGACATCCGCCCCCTCGACGCATTCCTGCGCGCTCTCCACTGCCCGGACTTCGACGCCCAGCCGCTCGCTGCTGCGACTGGCGAACTCTTCCCGCCGTTCCTGCCGTCGGCTGAACACCCGCGCCTCCCTTATGGGACGCACCGCGCAGACCGCTTCGAGCTGTGTGCGGGCCTGGAACCCCGATCCGATTACCGCCACGCTCGCGGCCTCCTCTCTCGCCATGAACTTCGTCGCCAGCCCGCTGGCCGCGCCTGTGCGTATCTGCCCCATCCGTCCGGCTTCCATGCACGATAGAAGCTGTCCCGAGTCGTAGTCATACAGCATCACGATCATCTTCGCTCCACCCGGCCCGGCAAAGGACGGGTACGCCTTGTACCCGAACACGCCCTGCCCCCCGTCCGCCGCCGCCATGAAGTGAAAGAACCCACCGGGCATCCGGATGCGAGACCGCGCCTTGTTGTCCACCTGCCCCGCGCCGGCGTGGGCGAACGCCCGCTCCAGCGCCTCGATGCACTCATCCATGGGCAGCAGCTGCGCCACTTCCTGCTCATTCAAAAACAGGGCCATCTCTTCCCCTCATACAGACCAATATCAGATTTATGCCGAAACAGCACCCCATTCTAAGCCATCCGCCCGCCCATGAACCGCAATCTCTGCCCCTGCGTGCGTGGCCCGGCCCCGGCGTCATTCGCCTGACACCCGCCCCTTGCGGGTATATGTGCCACTTCTCTGCCATGAATCGCAGGGCCCGCGATGAAGACCGACAGGGAACGTGGTTCACCGCAGAAACGGAAGCCCGCATCGGGATCACGCAATCGGATACGCCGGAGATTGCTGAACACTGGGCTGCACCGTTACTCGATACTCATTGATTCACCAATACTTTTGCTGTACATTGCGGCCTCTTGTCAGGAGGTGAGCGGGGAAATGTTTAATTCTGGACTCAGGGAAACTCGGTCTCGGATTTTAAGAGTGTCGGGGGCAACCTTCGTAGCCTTGCTCCTTGTGGCCCTATCTATTGCCTGTTCGAGCCCAACCCCAACCCCAACCCAGGCGCCCACTGCCCCGCCTCCGACGGAAACGCCCGACGCCTCCCCTGCGACATCTCAGCCGGAACCCACCAGCCGCGCCGCCGCGCCGACCGCCGTCCCCACTGCTGAGGCCGAGCCCGAACCGACGCCCCTGCCACCTAACGTTGCGCCAACTGCGACATCGGTGCCCGTTGCCACTGCGGAACCGCCTGCTGCCACCGCATCCCCCTTCACGTCCGAAGAGCACAGGTCTGCCTCCGAGTCGGTGTACAGCCTTGTCGAAGCGTTGGAAGCCGAGTTCGGCCACAGGGAAGCCGGCACTCCCGAGGAGTTTCAGGCCGCCGAGCGAATCAGGGAACGACTTGAAGCATTGGGCTACTCGGCGGAAATTCAGCCGTTTGCCTTGCAGTATTTCGACGTGCAACGCTACTTTCAGACCCGTGGCGGAAACGCCCAGATCGCTGTCGAGTCTCCCATTCAGGCGGAATCTCCCGGCCTGATCCTTACCAGCACCCTCATTGGCGGACATGTAACCGGCCCCGCGGTCGCGGTGGGAGAGGCTCGGGTCGAAGACCTGCCTGAAGAGGGGCTCTCCGGGAAAATCGCTCTCATATATCAGGCGGAGCTCCCGGTCAACGACCCCGAAACCCTTGCGTCCCTGCTCGAGAAGGTCAACAACGTCGCGGCAGCCGGCGCCCCCGCCGCCGTCATTGCCGGTGGAATCACCGGCATTGACCGGTTCACTCCGTTGATTGGCGTACAGGTTCCGGTCCCGGTCCTGATTCTCCCTGAGCCTCAGATCGGCGAACAGCTTTACCAAATGTCGCAGTCCACGGAGATTACCCTGTCGGTGCGCATAGAGACCGAGGAACTGGAATCTCAGAACGTGATCGCCGAACTGAAAGGCGACGGCGATGCCGTCGTTGTCGTCGGTGGACACTACGATGTGGTTCCCCAGACGGAGTCCGGGCCCAACGACAATACTTCCGGCATCGCCGTCATTCTGGCGCTGGCCGAAGCCCTTGCCGGAGAATCTCTACCCTTTTCCGTCCGGTTCATGGCCTTCGGAGCCGAGGAAATCGGGCTCTTCGGTAGCAGTTACTACGTCAATTCTCTTGCCGACGGAGAACTGGAACGCATCACCGCAATGCTGAACTTCGATGTGGTCGGGACCGGGCCGTCTATCGCTGTCGTCGGCCACGACGACCTCACTGGTCTCGCGATGAAAACAGCTTCGGGGATGGGGTTCCAGGCTGTCCCGGGCATGTTGCCGCCGGGTGCCTCCAGCGACCATCAGATTTTTGCGATGGCCGGCGTCCCCGTCCTGATGATCTACTCCACCGACGTCTCGAGGATCCACACTCCGCAGGACATCCTGGAATTCGTGCAGCCCGAGCGGTTGGGTGAGGCACTCCTGGTGGCGGAGGCGATGCTGAGGTCCGATGAGTTCCCTCGCTAGAAACCCGGAAGCTGCACTCCCGGCGGCATCCGCAGGCCCCGGACGTCCAGCGCAACCTGACAAAACTTCACAGAGATTCACACGCCTACGCGAGAGAGAGAAACCGCTCATCCTCCCTTGTCATGGCATAGCGGTCCCCTGGGCGAAACAGTGCAAAGTTAGGTGCATTGCCCGCAGCAGATTTGAGACGAGGCCTCTTCAGCTACCCTGCCATTGAGGGTGGGGGTGAGAATCTCAATGGCCGACGAAGTTTGGTTGCCCCGACCATCTGATTTGGAACGCTGGCTCGATGACACTTGCCCCTTGCCAACCCTTGCACCGCCTCTCTACCATATTAGTATGCGATTATTCCACCGCAACAAACCGCTGGCACTGGCGAGCGCCCACCGGAACCCATGGTGCATCTCCGCCGATAGCCACGGCCGATGGCCGCGATTGGGGGCAATACAAGGGAGCCACCGCCGCTCAACCCCCCTCAACTGGCCCCGGAAGGCCCAGATGATCGGAAACGCTCGGAAATGCTCGGATTTCAGAGATTTCCAGCCCCTCGGGTAAGCCGCTCCCACTCCCTGCCCGCGACATACCCTCCTGCCCGGCCGCTCGCATCCGGACACGACCCACGTCCCAGGGCAATCGCGTTTTAAACGCCAAAGGCCTCGTGACCTGTCATTCCCGCGCAGGCGGGAATCCAAACCCCCGTCTACCGTCGCACCCAGAACCCAGAACCCAGTCCCCAGAACCCAAGCAAGCACTGTCAATTTCACTGCCACCTCTATTCCGGCCCAATTTGTCTGCCCAGAAATAAAACGCGATTGCCCTGCCCCACATCCCAGGGTCTTTTAATTGTTGGGGGGAGAGGCCGATGAGGGATAAGGCCTCCCAGGGTTTCCAGCCGTAGTGTCGAAGGGCTGCTGATACGTTTTTGACTCCGCTCAGCCTCAACAGGCCTATTACCAGGTTGCGCAACGCCGCCAGCAGTTGCGGCGCCGACCCGGTCCTCACTTGGCTCAGGTCCTCGCCGAATACCACATCCCGCACCCAGTGCAGCCTGTTTTCTATCCTCCAGTGCCCCCGCCAGATCTCCAGCAACCTGGCAGCATCCGCCTCTTCCGGCGGGAGGCTGGTGATGGCGTAAGCCCGCTCCACCGTCTCCCTGCCCTTGTGCCTCCTGGTTCGTTCCACGCAGCAGACCTGCCCCAACCCCGGCCAATCCAAGTACCCGTTCAAGGCTGCCGATGTCCACAATCGCCGGTGTTCCCACCGGTCCCCATGGCGACCCTCCAGGCACGCCTCGCCAAAGCTCTCGCCCCAAGGCGGATGTTCGAACAGCAGACTCACCGCCTCTCTCACCCCAGGCTGGTTGTCCTTCACCACCCAGAAGTAGTCCCCGCCTTGCTCCAGGACGCTGCGGCTCAACTCCCACTGTGCGTAGAGGGCGTCCCCAGTAACCACCCTGCCTTTGAGTTCCAGTTCGGCCAGCAGTCCGGAGGCCATCCCCAGTTCACTTTCCTTGCGATCCCCCCTGACCCCCCTTTTGTCCCAGTACCAGGCCGCTCTCCCCAGCATATGCCGCCACCAGCCTGACCCCGGGCAATTCACCGCCGTGTATCCCCCGCAGGGCCTTGCCGTCTATGGCAATGGTGGCAGCCCCCTCCCCCAGGCACTCTTGGGCCCAGCGGCCCAGCGCTGCCTCGAAGGCGTCAGCGTCCAAGCGCCGAAACACATGATGCAAGGTGGCCACGCACGGGGTTCTCTCCCGGCTGAATCCCAGAGACTGGGCAAACTGGGGATGTTCCCGGCCCCACTGGGCGATGGCGTACAAACTCCTGGCGCCGCCCAGCATGGCGCATACCGACAGAGCCAGAACCGCCGGCAAGGGATGGCGCACTCCCTTGGGGTTCCGGGGATCCTCCACCTCACTCAGGGCATCCAGCAGTCCAGGCCCCCAATCGCCAACACTCCCATCCCACACAACCTTCCTCCACACTCCCTGTACATCTCACACAATTATCCAACAACCCAAACACCCCTTTCTACAATTAAAAGACCCTGCCCCACGCCCTCCGCTTCTGGCGCGCTCTGCCCCCATTGGCTACACTGGAAGCAACGGACTCTCCCGGACCACCGGGCCGCAGGAGACGCACACCATGACCCAGCCGAGGGCCTTCGTCAGCCGCTTGATGCACCAGGATGCCATCGACCTCATCGGAGAGGCCACCGATATGGAGGTCTGGCCCGACGACCCGCCCCCTTCCGCCGAGGAGCTGCGCGCCAGGCTGGCCAACGCCGACGGCGTCCTCATCAACATCATGGACCGCGTCGACGCCGCCCTCCTCGACTCCGCTCCGAAGCTCCGAGTTGTCAGCCAACTCGCCGCCGGCCTCGACAACGTCGACGTCGCCGAATGCACCCGCCGCGGCATACTGGTGGGCAGCACCCCGGGCATCCTGTCTAAGGCCGTCGCCGACCACGCCATGGCCCTGCTGCTCTCCGCCGCTCGACGCGTCGTCGAGAGCGACAAGTGGGTGCGCGGCAACAACTGGGAACTGGCCTTTCACCCCACTTATTGGCTGGGCAACGAGGTGCAGAGCAGCACCCTCGGCATCGTCGGCCTCGGCCAGATCGGCCTCGAAATGGCCCGACGCGCCCACGGTTTCGATATGCGCATCCTGTACCATTCCCGCAATCGCCGCCCCGACGCCGAGGAGCAGTACGGCCTCACCTACGCCTCCCTCGACGAACTTCTGTCCCAGTCCGACTTCGTGTCCCTGCACTGCCCCCTCACCCCTGAGACCCGTCACCTGATCAACGCCGACGCCCTGCGCAGCATGAAGTCCACCGCCATCCTGATCAACATCTCCCGCGGCCCCGTGGTCGACACCGATGCCCTGGTTCAAGCCCTCCACGAAGGCTGGATCGGCGGCGCAGCCCTCGACGTCGTCGACCCCGAGCCAATTCCCGACGACCACCCGTTGCTCTTCATGGACAACGTGACCATCACCCCCCACATCGGCAGCGCCTCCGTCCTGTCCCGCCGCGCCATGAGCATCATGGCCGCCCGCAACCTCGTCAACGGCCTCAGCGGCCAGCGCCTCGTCCACTGCGCCAACCCCGAGCTCTACGACCTCCTCGGCATCTGACCCACCGGCGCCCGCCCTAGTTGGCCCCAACCACATTGGGCGGCGCCATGCCCGGGCTGCTCTGCTCTACGCAGGCCTGGGGATACGTCGCCCGCAATCCTGTTTGCGGCCTGCCCCTGCCGCATCCCGGGCGGAAGGAGATTGACGGCCCCTTTCGCAGGAGCCGTCATTGCTGGGGAAGGCCCATCGCGCAGCAGCCCTGCCCTCCGTGTCGCCCCCGCCATTGGTCGCCGATAGCCTTCCAGGGCCATCTCACTCGTTGCCCTGAAATATCGGGGAAGCTTGGGCTTGCCTCTTCATTTACCCTTCATTTTCCCTGGTCGTGTTGAGAAATCCTGTTGACCTGTCTTTAAAGTTCTGTTTGCATATAGTCGATAGACCACCTGGTCCTTTCTTGTTGCGCCTGTATCTGGCCCGAGTCACATATCCGGGATGTGCTGGAGGTTCACCATTGATAGAATTGCTGCGCCGCAGATGGGATAGGTTCGCCCACCCGGTTGGCCGCCAGAGGATTTGGAACCCTGCGCTCTGGCGATGGAACGAGAAAGTTCTGGTTTTTGGGGAATTTCTGGCCTTCTCTTCGGCGGGCATGGCGATGTATGCGCAGTCGCAGCATTGGCATAGCACCACATGGTTCCTGCTGGCAGCTCCCATTTTGGGGTCTGCATCGCTGTTTTGGTACGCCTGGGACACTGTAACCACAGGCGACCGGCCACTGACCAGCGCCAGCATTCAGAACATACGCCAGGTTGTGCAGGGGGTGATGATGGAGGACGCCGGCGCAATGGTGGACTGGCAGCACCCCGATGAGCAGGGTTCAATCCCCATGCGCATTGAGTAGCATAATTCTCAACCGCCCATCCCGGTTTCGTTTCGAAATCAGCAACAGTGGCGCGGGCGTTCCAGTTCTGCTGCTTTCGACCCCAACCCCACTCTTGACACGCCCATTCCGCCTGCCCTATCCTCTGTAACAACAATCGAATACCCCAAAGGCTGTGAAGGGGAGTAGTAGGCTTCCAGCAGGGCAACAAGCGAGCCGGGTTTGGTGAAAGTCGGCGCCCAGCGCAGAAGACCGAATGGACCCCGGAGCCGCAGGCCGAACCACCTCCGCGACGTGGTGGCTTAGGCCGCGCCGGTATGGGCACCGTTAAAGGCCCGCGGCATGGGACTGATTAGACTACAGGTCCCCCCGCCGGTTGAGAATCCGGACACGGCTGTCTACGCCAGAGCCAGCGCCGGAGAATGAAGGGTGGCAACACGATGCAGACTCGTCCCTCGATGGACGGGTCTTTTTGTTTGGAGCGCGATTATGTACTACCCCACTCTGGCACAGGTCAAGGCAAGGGCGCGCGAGGGCAACCTCGCCCCCGTCTACCGCTCGATACACGCCGACCTCGAGACCCCCGTCTCCGCCTACCTGAAGGTCGCCCGTGGCCCCTACTCCTACCTGCTCGAGAGCGTCGAGGGCGGTGAGCGCCTCGGCCGCTATAGCTTCATCGGCACCAACCCCTACAGGGTCATCACCTCCGGCCCCAACGAGTCCGCCGGGGAGATCGACCCCCTCCTGCCGGTGGAAGAGGAGATGTCGCGGCACAAGCTCATCCCCGTCGACGGCCTTCCCGGCTTCCACGGTGGTGCCGTCGGCTACATCGCCTACGACGCCATCCGCTACTTCGAGCCGCGGGTGCAGGCCGCCTCCGCCGACCCCCAGGGCGTTCCCGAGTCGGTCTTCATGTTCAGCGACACCATCCTCATCTTTGACCACCTCCGCCACGACATCAAGGTCGTCTCCCATGCCCGCCTCGACGGCGATGTCGACAGGGCCTACGCCGACGCCGTCAACCGTATAGACGAGGTCGTTCACCTGCTGTCCCAGCCGCTCACCCTGCCCGACGAGCTGCAGCGAGGCGTCGCCGTGCCGCCCAGCCCCATCGAGTCCAACTTCACCCCCGACCGCTACTCCGACGTCATCGACCAGTGCGTCGAATACGTCTACGCCGGCGACATCATCCAGGTGGTCAACTCCCAGCGCTTCTCTCGAAAGACCGGCGCACACCCCTTCCAGATTTACCGCGCCCTCCGCAGCGTCAACCCGTCGCCCTACATGTACTATCTCGACCTCGACGGCTTCCAGATTGTCGGCGCGGCCATCGAGTCCGTGGTCAAGGTCGAGAACGGCGTCGCCTCCACCCATCCCATCGCCGGCACCCGCCCCCGTGGCGCAACCCCCGGCGAGGACGAGGCCAACGAGGCCGAGCTCAAGGGCAGCGAGAAGCAGCGCGCCGAGCACGTCATGCTCCTCGACCTCGGCCGGAACGACATCGGCCGCGTCAGCGACCCCGGCACCGTCGAGGTCACCAAGATGATGGAGGTCGAACGCTTCTCCCACGTCATGCACCTCGTCTCCCATGTGGAGGGACGCCTGCGCGAGGACCTCACGCCCTACGACGCCCTGCGTTCCTGCTTCCCCGCCGGGACCGTATCCGGTGCCCCCAAGATTCGCGCCATGGAGATAATCACCGAGGTTGAGGGCGAACGCCGCGGCCCCTACGGCGGCGCGGTCGGCTACTTCAGCTACTCCGGCAATATGGACACCGCCCTCGTCCTCCGCACCGGCGTCTACAAGGACGGCGTCATGTACGTACAGGCCGGCGGCGGCATCGTCGCCGACAGCGTGGCAGAGGACGAATACCAGGAGACCCGCCACAAGTCCAACGCCATGATGCGCGCCATAGACATGGCCGAAACCGGCTTCTGACTAATTCGCCAATCTCGCGCCTGATTCCCTCCCCACACTCTGTCACTCCCGCGAAAGCGTGAATCCACAAGGCCATAAATTAAGGAGAACTCAAAATGCTGAAATCATTCTTCCACACCGGTTTCGTCGTCCGCGACATCGAGGAGTCCGTCCGCTTCTACTCCGAAATCCTCGGAATGCGCATCGCCGGCCGCACCGAGCGCCAGGGCGAGTTCGTCGAGCAGGTGCTTGCCTTCCCCAACGCCCACATCAAGGGCGGTTTCGTGGATATGGGCGAGGGCCACCAGCTCGAGCTCATCCAGTACCTCTCGCCCCACAGCGGCCCCAACACCGTCGAGCGCAACGACCTCGGCGCGGCCCACCTCGCTTTCTTCGTCGAGGACCTCGACCGCTTCTACGAGGACACCCGCGAGAAGGGCCTGCAATACAATAACCCGCCCGCATCCATGTTCGACGACAACGGCAACCTCTCCCGCAAGGCCTGCTACGCCCGCGACCCCGACGGCAACTGGCTCGAGTTCGTCGAACTCTTCTGACTGGTCCCGACCGTAATTTCTGAAATCCCCTCTCCCTCTGGGGGAGGGCTGGGGTGAGGGCAATTCCCGCCATGCTGCTGCTGATCGACAACTACGATAGCTTCACCTACAACCTCTACCAGTACCTTCGAGAGCTGGGCGCCGAGGTCGACACCCACCGCAACGACAAGATCACCGTCGACGAAATCGAAGAGATGGCCCCCGACGGCATCGTCATCTCCCCCGGCCCGTGCACGCCCATGGAGGCCGGTGTCTCCAACGACGCCATCCGTCGTTTCGGTCCTCGCTTGCCCACCCTCGGCGTCTGCCTCGGCCACCAGTGCATCGGCTACGTCTACGGTGCCCGCGTCGACCGGGCCAGCGAGATTCGCCACGGCAAGACCTCCATGATCCGCCACAATGGCGCGGGCGTGCTGAACGGCCTGCCCAACCCCTTCGAGGCCATACGCTACCACTCCCTGGTGGTCTACCCCGAGACGGTGCCCGACACCCTCGAGGTCACCGCCCGCAGCGAGAACGGCCTCATAATGGGCATACGCCACAAGGAACACCCCGTCGAGGGCATCCAGTTCCACCCCGAGTCCATAATGACCCCCGACGGCAAGGCCCTCCTCCAAAACTACCTCAACCAGGTCGCGGCTCACGGCCAGGAGCAGTCCCAATGACCGCCAAAGAAGAAATTCTCGAGCTGTTGCAAGGTCTGACCGAAGCCCCCACCTACGCCGATGCCTTCTACTTCCTCCGCCCGCTGTACAATCGGGAGGTCGCGCCAATCATCGCCCAGTACGGCAACCCGCCCCGCCCGCATGGACACTGGCGCTGTTACATCACAGGCCAGGCGGAAGCTGAAAAGCAGAAGCGTGTGCAGGCCGAGAAGGCCGACCTGGTCGGGCTGATGCAGCTTCTCTCCACCGACGCCACCGCAGAGGAATTAAGACTGTGGTTCGCTCAACAGTGCGAATGGGGACCGCATGACAAAGTCGTGGCAGTTAAGGGAAAGCAATGACCATAAAAGATGAAATCATCAGGCTGATGCAGGAACTCCCGGATGAAGCCACGGCGGAAGAGACCATAGATGAAGCCATGGACCGTCTTTATCTTCTCTACAGAATCGAAAGGGGAGAGAGACAGATTGCAGAAGGCAAGGGAATCTCCCACGAAGAAGTGCGGCAGCGAATGATCGAATGGCGGAAATAATATGGCGCCCGATGCCTTGGATGACCTGCATAGAATTGAAATTGATGCCTCAAGGTACTCTGCTCAGTACGGTGCCGCCATAGGCGACCGAATTCACGACGCAGTATATTTTTTCAGATTTTCCAGAGATGGGCCGCAGGGTGCCAGGCTTTCGGTCTCGGGACATTCGCCAACTCATTGTAAGAAATTACTTGGTCACATACCGGCTTGTCGGGGGTGCTGTAAGAATTATGTCAGTAACGGGCAGTAGCCAAACTATGAGGGAATCTGACTTTCAGTAGTGCTCTCTTCCCAACATAAAATCATTCACAAACGGAGCAACCAACCGTGGACATTCGTGAAGCAATAGACGCAGTCGTGTCCGGCCGCTCCTTGGCAATGGACGAGGCTGCGGCGGTCATGCGCCAGGTGATGCAGGGCGAGGCCACTTCCGCCCAGCTCGGTTCCTTCCTCACCGCTCTGCGCCTCAAGGGCGAGGCCACCGAGGAAATCGCCGGCATGGCCATCGTCATGCGCGAGTTCTCCCTCAAGGTCCGCGTCGAAGGCACCGTCGTCGACTCCGTCGGCACCGGCGGCGACGGCAGCAATACCTTCAACATCTCTACAGCCGCCGCGCTGGTGGCCGCCGGCGCGGGCGTCCGCATCGCCAAGCACGGCAACCGCGCCGCCTCCGGTAGCTGCGGGGCCGCTGACGTGCTCGAGGCCCTTGGCGTCCGCATCGAGCTGCCCCCCGAGGCCGTGGAACGCTGCATCAACGAGGGCGGCATCGGGTTCATGTTCGCCCAGGCCTTCCACCCCTCCATGCGCCATGCCGGCCCGGTCCGTCGGGAAATCGGCATACGCACCGTCTTCAACATTCTTGGGCCCCTCACCAACCCGGCCGCCGCCCAGCGCCAGCTCATCGGCGTCGCCTACCCAGAGCTCGGCGAGAAGGTTGCCGACGTCATGCGTCTCCTCGGCTCGGAGCGCACCCTCGTCGTCCACGGCGCGGGCGGCCTCGACGAAATCGCCCTCGACGGCGACACCTCGGTATGGGAGCTTCGCGACGGCCAGGTTGAAAGTTGGACCTTCCGTCCCGACGACACCGGCCTCGGCCGCTGGAGCGTCGACGACCTTCGCGGCGGCGACCCCAAAGCCAGCGCGAACATGATGCGCCGCTTGCTCGACGGCGAGGGCGGCCCCGTCCGCGACGCCGTAGTCCTCAACACCGCCGGCGTCCTCCTCGCCGCAGGTGCCGCCGCCACCATCCCCGAAGGCATCCAGCAGGCGGCCCACGCCATTGACAGCGGCGCAGCCCGCCAACGCCTCGACGCTCTGGTCCACCTCAGCAACGCAGAATAGAAGCGAACGGACGTCCCATCAGGTTTACTGACCATGCCATCGAAAAACTCAGGGAGGAGAGGGAGAGAGGTTTCAGGTAAGCGAAAAGACCGCAACGGGAATCCTGCTCCACCCAAATGAGTTGGTACCCGCTCGGGGTGGACGGATGTTTGCTCAGTCTCCTATAGACGAGCGCCATCTCCTGCGAGTCTTGTTCGAGGAAGTGAACTGAGGATTGGTTATAATCACGGTATACTTCGGCGCCAGGCGGCAATATGAAATTTAGGTACAGCTCCGAAGTCGAAATCTTGATGGTGGACATGTCTGAAGGGCCTTATGGATACGGCGAAGACAACGAGGGGGTAATCGTCCATCATGGCAAAGACGGCAAACCCTTGGGTCTCGAAATTCTGGATGCCAAACTGTTCGTGATGTTCGCCAACACCAGCTTGGTTACCGGCCAGGAAGTAACCAACCCGGACGTCACCGAAATTCCGTTCACCAAGGAACGCAATCTGCCTATTTGGACCATTCCCGAGGGCAACGCCGATCTTCGATTCAAATACCACGCAGAAAGCGATACTCTCACGGTGAAATTTGGCGACGGTCTTTCGGACTTCCATCGCAAGAACAGCGATATCGCTGTTTACTACGACCGGAATGAACTGCCAATGGGCTTGGAAATCAAAAACGGCCGTCAGTTCATGCTGGGATCCGTACAGAGCGTCCTGCTCCATAGAGAGGTGACCGTTGCCTGAAATGCCCAGCATCCTCGACAAAATCGTGGCTGCCAAGCGAATCGAACTCGCCGAAGCCCGGCAGGCCGCGCCTCTCGCCGCCGTGCAACAGACGGCCGCCGAGCAGCCGCGCCCCCTCGACCTCTCGGGAGCCCTCAGCGGCAGCGGCATCCGCCTCATCGCCGAGGTGAAGAAGGCCTCGCCTTCCCGTGGCCTGCTCTCCCCCGACTTCGACCCCGTGCGCCTCGCCGGAACCTACGTCGCCAATGGTGCGGCCGCCGTCTCCTGCCTCACCGACCCTCGCTTCCAGGGCGAGATCGCCCACCTGTCCGCCATCAAGCAGACTGGAGCATCGGGCGGCGCCCCCGTGCTCCGCAAGGACTTCATCTTCGACCCTTACCAGGTCTACGAAGCCCGTGGCGCCGGTGCCGACGCCATCCTGCTGATCGTAGCCATCCTCGAACTCTCCCAACTCAACGAACTGCGCGCGGCCGCCCAGTCCCTTGGGATGCAGTGTCTCGTCGAAGTCCACGACGAGCACGAGCTCGAAACCGCCGTCGACGCCGGTGCGGAAATCATCGGCATCAACAACCGCGACCTCCACACCTTCACCACCGACCTCGCCGTAACCCAGCGCCTCGCCCCTCAGATCCCCGGCAACCGGGTCATCGTCAGCGAGAGCGGCATCTTCACCCACGACGACCTGCATTTCCTCGACAGCGTCGGCGTCAACGCCGTCCTCGTCGGCGAGGCCCTCGTCACCGCACCCGATGTCGCAGCCAAAGTCCGCGAACTCTCCGGCCAGCTCGACCCGGCCAAGTCTCCTCTCCCTGCGAGGGAAGGTTAGGGTGAGGGCGTCCCGGTTATGATCCGCGTCAAGATTTGTGGCATCGGCAACCCTGCCGATGCCTGTGTGGCCGCCGACTCTGGCGCAGACTTCATCGGCATGGTCTTCGTGCCGGAACGCCACCGCCGCATCACGCCCGACGGAGCGAAGGAAATCGTCGACGCCGTGCGCGCCCTCGACGGCCCATCGCCCCGGATGGTAGGCCTCTTCGCCGACCAGCCGCTCGAAGAGGTCAACGAGGTCGTCGCCCACTGCGCCCTCGACGCCGTGCAGCTCTGCGGACGCGAAAGCGTCGACTACGCCGCCTGCGTCAACTGCGAGGTTATCAAGGTCGTTCATGTCCCCGAGTCCTGGCGCGCCCCCGACGACGTGCCGCAGGTCGCCGACCGCGTCCGCGAATACGCTGACGCCGGTTGCCTCGTCACCCTCGACCGTCTAGTCGAGGGCATCCAGGGCGGTACCGGCCAGAGCTTCAACCTGGAAGTTGCGGCTTCCTTGTCCAGCCGCGGAGTACCCTTCCTGCTCGCCGGTGGCCTGACCCCCGCCAACGTCGGCCGCGCCATCAGCATTGTGCGTCCCTGGGGCGTCGACGTCTCCAGCGGCGTTGAGACCATTGGCAAAAAGGACCGCCGCAAGATTCACCGCTTCGTCGAAAACGCCCGCCACGCCGACGCCGCCCTCACCGGCTCCGCCTGACGGCATGACGATCCCCCTGCCTTCGGGAGAGGGTTGGGGTGAAGGCGTCTTCCCCCACATTCTCTAAAACCGGACGGAGAACCAATGACCGCTCAACCCACACCAGTCTTCCCCGATGAACACGGCCGCTTCGGCGACTTCGGCGGCAAGTTCATCCCCGAAACCCTCATGGCTGCCGTTGCCGAGCTCGATGCAGCCTACAACCAAGTGAAGGCCGACGAGGACTTCCAGGCCCGCCTGACCGACCTGCTCACCTCCTATGTCGGGCGCCCCACGCCGCTCTACTACGCCGAAAACCTCTCCCGGCGCCTCGGTGGCGCAAAGATTTACCTCAAGCGCGAAGACCTTGCCCATACCGGCGCCCACAAGATTAACAACGCCCTCGGCCAGGCCCTCCTCGCCCAGCACATGGGCAAGCAGCGCATCATCGCCGAGACCGGTGCTGGCCAGCACGGAGTTGCCGCCGCCACCGCCTGCGCCATGCTCGGCCTCCAGTGCATCGTCTACATGGGCGAGGAAGACATCCGCCGCCAGTCCCTCAACGTCTTCCGCATGCGCCTGCTCGAGGCCGAGGTCATCAGCGTCGAGTCAGGCACCCGCACCCTCAAGGACGCCATCAACGAGGCCATCCGCGACTGGGTGACCAACGTCGAGACCACCCACTACCTCATTGGCAGCGTCGTCGGTCCACACCCCTACCCTGTAATGGTGCGCGACTTCCAGACCGTCATCGGAAGAGAGGCCCGCGCCCAGGTTCTCGCCGCGGAGGGCCGACTGCCCGATTACGTAATGGCCTGCGTCGGTGGCGGCAGCAACGCCATCGGCACCTTCCACCCCTTCGTCCCCGACGAAGATGTGCGCCTCGTGGGCCTCGAGGCCGGCGGCCGGGGCCTCGACAGCGGCGAGCACTCCGCCACCCTCACCGCCGGACGCCCCGGCGTCCTCCACGGCTCGATGACCTACCTCCTGCAGGACGAAGACGGCCAGGTCAGCCCGGCCCACAGCATTTCCGCCGGCCTCGACTACCCCGGCGTCGGCCCCGAGCACAGCTACCTCAAGGACTCCGGCCGCGCCGAGTACCGTGAGGTCACCGACCCCCAGGCCCTCGAGGGATTCCACCTCCTATGCCGCACCGAGGGCATCATCCCCGCTCTCGAGTCCGCCCACGCCATCTACGGCGCAGCAGAGCTCGCCCCCCAGCTCCCGCAGGACAGCATCATCCTCGTCTGCCTCAGCGGCCGCGGCGACAAGGACATCGGTATCGTGGCCGAAGCCGAAAACATCGACCTCTAGCCCGCCTGGAGTCCCTACCCTTCCACCCAGCGGAGGTTTACCACCCGAAACACCCGGCTGTACAATCAACTTACTCGCTCGGGCATAGACGCCAATGACCACCATCAATTCCTTGGACGACTTCCTTCGAGCCCTCGACGAAAACCCGTCGTGGAAGGACGCGGTGCGCGCCCGTATCCTGGGCGAGGAACTCCTGCAACTTCCAGTCCGGTTCAACGCCTTCGTCGAAGAGCAACGGGCCTTCAATTGTGAAATAAGGGCTGACATCGCAGAATTGAAGTCCTTCACCGAAGACCAGCGGACCTGGAACCGGAACGCCACGGCGCGTTTCGATAGGATGGAAGGGGTTATCGGCTCACTGAAGGGATTCTATATTCGGACTTTAAGCGTCGAAGATGCTCCCGGAATAGCATCCGACATGGGGCTGGAATACGTCCGCACACTGTCCAGGGATGACCTGAACCGGATGGTCCGAGGCTCCCTTTCTAGGGACGTGACCCGCAGCTTCCGCAATGCTGATGTCGTGATGGAGGTGACCGACGGGCAGGAATCCAGCTACATCGCCATGGAAATCTCCTTTACCGCCGACAGCCGGGAGTCCGACCGAGTGATGCGTAACGCAGGTATCATCACCCAGTTCACCGGAAAGCCCGCGCGTCCCGCCATCGCCAGCGTCAGGAACGACCACGACGTCACCGCCCTGATCGATTCGGGCACGGTCTACTGGCATCCCCTCGAGGACCGCGGACCCAGCCCCGAGTAAGCCCGACCGCGCCTTTTCCTGAATCTGGTATATTTCCACCCTGCGGCACACCACCGGCTCGCACTGGCCCGACCCTCGCCGGCCTTGACCAGGCCACAGGAGGCATCATGCACACCGGACTGTTTCTCGAGTTCCCGGCCCTCGACGATATCACCGACCAGCAGGCTTTCCAGCGGGGATTCGAGGTCGCCGAAGAGGCCGAACGGCTGGGCGTTGAGTCGGTCTGGCTCGCCGAGTACCACTTCATCCCCTTCAGCGTCCTCTCGTCCCCTGTCATGGTCGCCACCGCCATCGCCGGCCGCACCCAGCGCATCCGCATCGGCCTCGGCGTCCTGCTTCTCCCGTTGGGCAACCCCATCCGCATCGCCGAGGAAATCGCCACCCTCGACCACATTTGTCAGGGTCGGCTCGACTTCGGTGTCGGTCGCGGCACCTTCCCCGAGCATCACGATGCCTTCCTGTCCCCCTACCCAGAGAGCCGCGGCCGCTTCGAAGAGTACCTCGAGATTATCCTCAAGGCCTGGACAACCGAGCAATTCTCCTTCGAGGGCGAGCATTACAAGTGCCACGACCTGGCGGTGCGCCCCAAGCCCTACCAGAAGCCCCACCCGCCGCTGCGCATCGGCGTGACCTCCGCCGAGACCTTTCCCATCATCGGGCGCATGGGCTACCCGCTCTTCGTCAACCCCTCCCGCGTTTTCGCCCTCGACGACCTCGCCGAGCACGTCACCTCCTACCGCAAGGCATGGAAGGAAGCCGGCCACCCCGGCGAGGGCAGCATCGGCATCCGCCTCCCGGTCTACGTCGCCGACACCGCGGAAAAAGCCTACGAGCAGCCGAGAGAGAGCATGGAGACCCAGATGACGGGCTTGAGTGTGCGCGTTGCCGCCAGCGCTGACCGCGTCGGCACCACCGGCAACTGGCAGGCCGAGTCCGACCACATCGCGGGCATGACCTACGACGACTGGCTGCGCGATAAAGTTGTTGTCGGCACCCCGGAGTCCGTGCTCGACCGGTTGCTGCAACTGACCGAAAACTTGGAGCTCTCCCACATCGTTTTCGAGCACAATTCGGGCCGCCGCATCCCCCACGACCTGCAGATGAACTCCGTCCGCCTCCTGATGGACAGGGTCGTCCCCTACCTCCCCTGACGCCTGGATCGCGTTCCAATATAGGTGGTTCGTCGGCCTGTGATCCTCATTCCCGATTCCCGCGCGGGCGGGCATCCAACCCCCCGTCGTCACCCGATTGAACCACCTGGTTTGGAACGCTGCCCTGACGTCTGCAAACCACCGAATTCCCAGCCTCCTTGTGATATAATTTTCACCGCATTATCGTAATTCGTAACAGGACTCGCTGGAGGGCTCGTCATGGATTTGGGACTGCGTGATAAGGTCGCCATCATCACCGGCGGAAGCGACGGCATCGGCAAGGCCGCTGCCCAGAGCATGGCCCAGGAAGGAGCGAAGGTAGTCATCGTAGCCCGGCGCTCCGAAGTGCTCGAGGAAGCGGTGCAGGACATCAAGGCCGCCACTGAAGGCGAGGTGTTCCCCATCTCCGCCGACGTCACCAACCCCGACAGCGCCCGCAACATCGTGCAGAACACCCTCGACCGGTTCGGGCGGGTGGACATCCTCGTCAACAACGCCGGCACCTCCATGGCCAAGCCCTTCGAGGACGTCTCCCATGAGGACTGGGAGTACGACTTCGACCTGAAGGTCTGGGGCGCAGTTCGCCTCATCCAGGAGTCCATCCCTGAAATGCGCAAGGTCGGCGGCGGTCGCATCATCAACGTCACCAACCTCGGCGGTCGCACCCCCGGACCCTCGTCCATGCCCACCTCTATCTCCCGTGCCGCCGGCATCGCCATCACCAAGGGCCTGTCCAAAGACTTGGCCAAAGACAACATCCTCGTCTCCACCGTCTGCATCGGCCTCATCAAGAGCGGACAGCACCAGAAGCGCTTCGACGCCCGCATCCAGAACGACCCCAGCCTGTCCATCGATGCCTTTTACGACCAGCTCGCCGTGGGCCGCTCGGTTCCCCTCGGCCGCGTCGGCGAACCCGAGGAGGCTGGCGACGTCATCGCCTTCCTCGCCTCCGAGCGCGCCAGCTACCTCACCGGCATCGCGGTCAACCTCGACGGCGGCGCCTCCGCAGTCGTCTAGACCCATCGGCCGCTCGTAATGCGGTAGGGGGTCGAAACTGCCGAACTATTGTTTCGGACTAGCTATATGACTACGCCCATCGACAATCACGCTGAAATCGCCGACTACGAGAGCCAGGCCCGCGAGTTCCTGGCCAACAGTCGTGACTTTCTCGCCGCCGGTAACCTGCATCAGGCGTCGGAAAAAGGCCGGGGTGCTGCCGCGCACATGGCCAAGGCCGTTGCGTCAGCCCAAGGCTGGAAGTATGAAACCCACTCAGACTTCAGCGAAGTAATGTTCCAAGCCAGTCAGTTGGCAAACAACCCTCGCATCTGCCATATCCGAAGTGTTGCCAACGAGCTGCATCACAACTACTACAGGCGAAAGAGGCACCTGAACGCCGATGCAATTCAGGAAGACTTGGAAGATATTGCCGAACTGTTGGACATCCTCCAACCGCTCACCGGGCTGGCCCGCTGACGGGCGGTGGCATTGCATCTTGACCGGCAGCATTGTGAGACTCGAAACCATTGGCGAATCCCTTAACCTTGAACACTTACCCCGTCATTCCATATCCACGGAAATGGCGGGCGTTTTAATCTCCGGAGGACAATCGTGACCGCTTCATATCTCAACGAACTGCAGCCCAGCGCGCGGCTGCTCCTGGGGCCCGGCCCCAGCTCCGTTCACCCCCGTGTGCTCCAGGCGATGACCATTCCCGTCATCGGGCATCTGGACCCCGATTTCTTCCAGGTCATGAACGACATCGGCGATATGCTGCGCGAGGTCTACCACACCTCCAACGTGTTGACCATGCCCGTCTCCGCCACCGGCACCGGCGCCATGGAGACCGCCTGCGCCAACATCCTCGAGCCCGGCGACACCATGGTCGTCTGCCGCAACGGCTACTTCGGCATCCGCCTCGGCAACATCGCCGAGCGGTGCGGCGCGCGCGTATACGAGGTTGACTCGCCCTGGGGCAAGCCGGTTGACCCCCAGGCCCTCGAAGACGAACTCTCCCGCCACTCCCGGGTCAAGGCTGTGGGCCTTGTCCACGCCGAGACCTCCACCGGTGTGCTGACCCCGTTGCCGGACGTTCTGGAAATCGTCCGCCGCCACGGCGCAATCTCCATCGTCGACGCCGTCACCTCCCTCGGCGGCCACGACATGCGCGTCGACGATTGGGGCATCGACGTCTGCTACAGCGGTACCCAGAAATGCCTCGGTGCACCTCCGGGCCTGGCTCCCATCACCCTCAGCGAAGAAGCCATGCAGGTGGTCAAGACCCGCGAGAGCATGGTCCAGAGCTTCTACTTCAACCTGCAGGACCTCGAAAGCTACTGGGGCCAGAGCCGCAGCTATCACCACACCGCCCCCATCTCCATGACCTACGCCCTCCGCGAAGCCCTGCGCATGATGATGGAGGAGGGCATCGAGACCCGCATCGAGCGCCACGCCCGCACCGCCGCCGCCCTGCGCGCCGGCCTGGAGGCCCTCGGCCTCGAGCTGCTGGCCGATCCCGCTTACCGCCTGAACCCGCTGACCACCGTCCGTATCCCCGATGGTATCGACGACGCCACCGTGCGCGGCACGCTGCTCAGGGACTACGACATCGAGATAGGCGGCGGGCTCGGCGAGTTCCGCGGCAAGGCCTGGCGCATCGGCCTCATGGGTGACTCCGCCCGCGACCGCAACGTGTTCGCCCTGCTCTCCGCCCTCGAAACCATCCTTAACGCAAACGGTTATGAGGTTGCCTATGGTTCGAGTCTCGCCGCCGCCCAGCTGGCCCTCGCCACCTTCGGAAGGTGACGCCTCTCATCACCGCCGGTAGAACAAGGGCCCGAAGAACATGGAGCGCTGGAGCCTGTAGAACTTGGGCCGATAGAAAATGACGGAAGCTCTGGGCGGCATCGTTGGTGGGCTGGGCCTGTTCTTTGTGGGTATGTGGATGCTCTCAGAAAGCCTCAAGCGGACGGCCAGCCGCAGGCTTCGCGAGATTGCCGCCAATTGGGCGCCCAATCGATTCGCTGCTTTGGGCTGGGGCGTGTTGACCGGGGGCATCATCCAGAGTATGCCCGCGCTGACCTTCATCGCCGTCAGCCTGTCTCGGGCCAACCTGGTTAACACGGAACGCGCTTTCGCCTTCATCCTCGGCGGAAACCTCGGCGTGGGTACCCTGGTGCTGCTCGTATCGCTCGACGTGAAACTTGCTGCCCTCTACGTTCTCGGTGTGGCCAGCGTGCTGATGGTGAGCGAGAGAGCGATCAGGTTACGCAACATCGGCGCGATGATGTTCGGTGTCGCCCTGATGTATGTCGGCCTCGGCCTCGTCAGGGAGTCTGCCGCTTCCCTGGCAATTCAGCCTTTCTTGTCCGAATTTTCCGAGCTCTCGTCCCGGTCCTTGCTGCTTTCTTTCCTTGGGGCCGCGGTGCTGTCCTTCGCCGTGCAGTCCTCCGCGGCCGTGTCCGTGGTCGCGATCAGCATGGGTGCCATCGGAATTCTTTCCCCTGACCAAGTGTATGTGTCCGTATTTGGGTCGTATATCGGTACGAACATTACCATGCTGGCGCTGTCGTGGACCCTGACCG
This sequence comes from Dehalococcoidia bacterium, assembly GCA_965261355.1. GTDB lineage: Bacteria > Chloroflexota > Dehalococcoidia > Lucifugimonadales > UBA3495 > VXOI01. Next base: position 1,018,108 of record CBDHDK010000002.1, read on the forward strand.
GAGGCTCTCTCCGTCTCGCCATTTTCCAGGTGGCTTATAACTTCCTGCTCGTGTTCACCTTCGTTCCGCTTTTGTACATCGAATTGTGGTCCGACCTGCCGTTGATGAAGTCCCTTGTTCTGTCCATCCCTTTGGACCAGCCCATGGCGGTTTTGGGTGTGATGGGAGACCTGTTCGCGATAACGGTTCTCATCCTCCTCCTGCCCCTTATGGTGTGGCTCTTCACCCGCATGTGGCCGGCGTCCGCGGCAGATTCTATGTCGCGTCCCCAGTATATTGACGACCGTAGCTATGGGAACGTTTCCATCGCTCTGGGGCTGATAGCACTGGAGCAGCGACGCGTGATTTCCGGCTTTTCAACATATTTGGATGCCGTGCGGCAGGGACACGGGATCCACTCCCTGAGAGATTCCGTCAGGATGCTGATAGGAGACATCGAAGAGTTCCTGACCGAAGTCAGGCTCCGTCATCCCGGCTACTCCATCGAGGACGTCAACTCTACTCTCACTCGCCAGAGGCTGATTGTCTGGCTGGATGAGCAATTCGCTGAGTTGTGCGACACGCTGGGTCAGCTGCCAAACGGTGAGTCAGGTGAGCGGTTGCGGGAAGTGATGGTCGAGGGTATCGACGCGGTGGTCCTGACTGTTACTGAAAGTCTGACCACCGGCAACCGGGAAGACTGGTTAACCGCCATACAGGTCACCGACGACCGGTCCGAGGTCCTGCGCCAGCTCAGGAGCCGTTACTTGTCGCAGGACGGCCATACCGACTTTGACGACGCGTTCCGGGCAAACATCATCGACGTCACAAACACGGCTGGAGAGATTTTCTTCCTGCCCTCTCGGCTACTCAGAGAAGTAGAAAATTCTCCCATGTCCTTTCCTTCCGGCGCAGTCAGTCGCTAATAGCGTGTCCCACCAATCCCCTTTCCTCACAGGAGAGGGCGAGGGTGTCCCTTCCATTCCACGGAAGCGCCACGGGCCGCCTCGGCACGCCCTTGGCATTGATCCACCCAACCTCTAGTGCAAACGGTTCCGGGATTGCGTATTGTTCGAGCCTCGTCGCCGCCCAAATGGCCCTCGCCCCCTCTGCTCTTGGGCGGCAATAGCCTGGGCTTCCTCCAGGTCGATCTGCATCGGCCTCGACCCGCGCCCGCGACGTCGCGGCTCCCTCGACTCCCGGCGCGACGGGGTGTTCTCCCGTTCTTCCTGCTGGTAGGCTTCGTCAAGAATGTCCACCACGTGGCGCACCGGCGTCGACTGTCCCGCGTCCCGGAGCCCTTGCTCCAGCTGCAGCATGCACCCCGGGTTGGCGGTGATTACCTCGCTGGCCCCGGTGGTGGCGATGTTGTCCAGCTTGCGGCTCAGGATTCGCCGCGACAGCAGTGGCTGCACCGCCGAATACACCCCTGCGCCCCCGCAGCACATCGTCGGGTTGTCCATCTCCGCCAGCGTCACGCCCGGTATGCCGCGTAGTATGGCCCGTGGTGCGGCCGTAATGCGCTGGGCATGCGCCAGGTGACACGGGTCCTGGTACGTAACTTTCCGTCCCAGGTTCGCCACCGGTGTCCGGAACGGCAGCGCCGCCAGGAACTCGGTGATGTCCTGCGTCATCTCGCCAGCCAGCCTCGCCTTCTCCGCGTACTCCGGATCGTCCCGCAGCAGGTCGTGGTACTCCTTCATTGTCGACCCGCATCCCGCCGAGCACGTCACGATTCGGTCCGCCCCGCTCGCTAGGAAGGCGTCGATGTTCTTCTTGGCCATGGCCCGCCCCGACTCCAGGTCTCCGGCGTGTAGGTTCAGCGCCCCGCAGCACCCCTGCCGCCGCGGCACCGCCACCTCGCACCCGTTGCGGGTCAGCGTCCGCACCGTCGCCTCCATCGTCGGCCCCTGCATCAGCGGCATCACGCACCCCGAAAGCAGGGCCACCTTCATCCTCGGCTCCCCTTCCGCTGGCATATGCGACCGCCGCGACGGCCCGAAGAAGCGTCTGCTCATCTGCGGCAGTTGCGGCTCCAGTTGCCTTAGTGGCCTCGGCAGCAGGCGCATCAGCCCCGCCTTGCGCACCACTGCCTGCGTCCCGAAACGCTGGTAGAAGCGCAGCATTCGCGCCCCCATCCGCATCAGGCCCGGGCGAGGCAGCGCCATTCGCAGGAACCACCGTGTCATTCGCTTCATCCCGGCCGACTGCCGGCGATGGCTGCGTATCTGCGCCCTCGTTCGCTCCATCATGCGCCCGTAAGGCACGCCCGATGGGCACACCGCTTCGCAGGCACGGCAATTGAGGCAGGCCTCCCAATGTGACACGATGCGCTCGCTAATTTCCGCCCGCCCCTCGTTCACCGCTTTCATCAGCGCGATGCGGCCACGAGGCGATTCCATCTCCAGCCCCGTCACCGTGTACGTGGGACACGAGCTCAGGCACAGCCCGCAGTGTACGCACCGGTACATGTCCTCTTCCGCGGGAGCGTCCGGCCCGGCAAACCCGGCAAAAACCATCGACAGGGGGTTCACCGGAGGCGCTTCAGGTGGAGAAGCTTCAGGGGTGGAAAGCTCGGGCGTGGTCATCAATCAAGGGCCTTTCTTAATTCTCAGTCCGGAGGACGCAGCGGATATACAGGTTACGCTTATGTAATGTAAGAAAGCAAATCCCTCGTGTCGTGGCAATCCCGTTCAAAACGCGTGATGCCTTGTGACCCGTCATTCCCGCGCAGGCGGGAATCCAAACCCCCGTCTACCGTCGCGCCCAGTCCCCAGAACCGAGGCAAGCACAGTCAATTTCACCGCCACCTCTATTCCGGCCCAATTTGTGTGCCCAGAAATAAAACGCGATTGCCCTGTGCCTTAAGAAAGAAAGTCCCTCGCGTGCCCTGTCATGCGCTATCTGAACGGAGAATTACAGCCGCCCCAGGAACCTGCCGCGGTTCAGCAGCCCCTGCGGGTCGAACTGCTCCTTGATGCGACGCATGATCGCCATGCTGCCCGGCTCTTCCCCCCACACGTCGGTCTTGACCTTGACCGATGGGTGACACACCTCCACTACAGCCGTGCCACCGTGCCGCCCTGCTGCCCTGCGCGTTTCCGCTATGGCTTCCAGGATTCCATCGTCGTCCGATTCGCCCCAGAACAGCACCCGCACTGTGCCGAACCCCGGGTCCGCCATCACTTCCGACGGCGTCTCCAGCAGCCCGATGCGCAGGCACGTCTCTGCCAGCGATGGAATCACCCGCCTGGGCGCCGACAGCTTTATCGCCAGCGTTGGCGTGAAATCATCGCTCCAACCCAGGTCGGTGGCCCACTTCCGCGCCGCCTGCGCCCCGTCGCTCCCGGCCCGCGACACGCCGTTGGCCCCCTCGCCCAGCAGCATCGCCGATGTCTCCTCTACACGCCTGCCGACTGCTCTGGCCCGGCCCGAGAAGAAGCACAGCCCGAGCCCGCCCATGCGCTCGCCCAAGTCCTGGCTCAGCGATACCCCTTGCTGGTTGGAAAGCAGGTGCCGCGCTAACCCTTGTGTCACCGCAAGGTAGCTCATCGGACCCGCCGGATTGCTAAGCGCCGCCCTCCCGGCGGCGGCGGCGTCTTCCAACGACGGGAACGGCGCCGCCAGCATGCACTCTTCCGGCTGCACTGGCGACACCTTGAATGACGCCTCCACTATCACGCCCAGAGTGCCCATCGACCCGGTGTACAGCTTGTTCAGGTCGTATCCCGTGACGTTCTTAACCACCCGCCCGCCGGCCTTGGTGGCCTTCCCGTCGGCCCCCACGACGCCAATCCCGATGAGCCAGTCCCTCGGCGGCCCGAAGGCATGAGCCATAGCCCCCACGCTTCCGGTGGCCAGCGTACCGCCCACGGTGGCTCGGTCTGCGTTCGGCGACTCCAGGGGAACGAACTGCCGCGCGGTTCCCAGCTCCCGTTGCAGGTCTGCAAGGGTGATGCCGGCCTCAACCGTGACCGTCATGTCTCCCGGCTGGTAGTCGATGACCCGGTTGAGCCGCGAAAGGTCCAGCACCAAGCCCACGCGCTCGGGTGGATTGCCCAGCGCCAACTTGGTCCCGCCGCCTCTGGGAAACACTGTAACGCCGTTATCCGCCGCCCAACGCAGCACCTGCTCGACCTGGTGCCGCTCCTCGGGCACCACCACCGACATTGGCGATAGCCCGTCGACGGCGAATTCGGCGTACCTGAAGCTGGGTGGCAGCGCCCGCCGCGGCACAATGGCGCCCAGCCCCTCGGTGATCGAAGAGGTCATTCGCTCCGTGCCTAATCGCCCACGATGACTAGCGTCACGTTAAGTTCCTCCGCCAGCCGCTCCCGCGCCTCGTCCACATAAGCGCAGACCACTAATGGGAGGGCTGTCCCATCTGTGGCACGCTGCATAATCGCTGCCCTTTCGGCTGAACGGATGACGTCGTGGTCTGCCAGCGTGGTAGAAACATCTACCACTATATAGCAGGTGGCCGCATCGGGGCGTCCCCTTTCCTGTAACACTATGTCCGCTTTGGCGAGATCACTGCGTTCCCGACTACTGATTGCGCCCCGTCCCTCTGCGCCATGTATGAGGTCGAAAAATTCCGAATCGTCGTCCAGATTCGCTCTCTTAAGAGCACGGACCCGAATGTCAATCCGGTCGCTCATGATGCTGGAGATGGTATCGCCAATTCTCTGTTCGTAAAAGTTTCCACGCAAATTGCCAACTTGGCCCTCCAGACGCCCAACCGACCTCTCCAGCCGCGTCTGCCCTTCCTTCAGCCCAGCCACTTCCCCCTCCAGTCGCGCCTGTCCTTCCTTTAGCCCAGCCACGTCCCCTTCCAGCCGAGCCTGCCCTTCCTTCAGCCCAGCCACATCCCCCTCCGGCCGAGCCTGACCCTCCTTCAGCTCGACAGCATCCCCCTCCAGCCGGTCGAACTTCCTGTTGGCCGCCTCCGAGAACTCCGCCAGCCTCTGCGGAAGCTCCAGCACTTCCTTGCTCAGCAGTGCGCTCCGCAGGGCCTCGCCCCACTCCGGCTGCTCCCGGATGATGCGCAATATGTCGACGAAGTCGTTAACAGTGGTCATGTTGATTCCTGTGTTGAGGCTATAATGTCGACTTACCTCGACCTATCTCTTCCAGTACGTCCTCGCGGAAATACCGATACAGCTTGGCATCTTCCAGGCTGGCGTATTCAAGGTATACGCCCCGTCGGTGGGCTAGCTCCCGCAAGGAACCGTCGCCGATGAACGCCCCGATGACCGCCGCGTTGGCCCGCTCTCCGGTAACCCGCCGCAGTATATCCGCTCTGGCCGCCGCCTTGTTAATGTGATGGTCTTCAACGTTGAAAGCAACGTCGACCACTCCAAAGACTACTGAGCCGTCTTGTCGGTCTTCACCCCTTAATACGGTATGGATACTCCAGGCTTCGTCCCATTCCTGTTGGCCGATGATACCTTGTTCCCTGGCATCAATCATAAGATCGCCGAATCTGTCGTCGTAATGTCCGTCACCGTTGTAGACGACAACATGTCGCAGAGAAAACACTGTGAGTGGTCCGAATCGTCCGATCCTGTCCCGATAAGCCCTTTCTATTTGGACTTCCAATGAGGGCGATTCGTATTTCCCTGTGGTCATATCACCCACCCCGCGCAATTCGCCCCTTCCGTCTCTCCCCCGCTCCTGAGCGAACATCCCCGGCGCCGGCCAGTGCGCCCCCGCGTAGTCCCGGTGCCCGCCCGGAAAGACCCCCGGACCCATGCCGCTAGACGAATTGCTCAATCCCAGCGAGCTTGCCGTTAACCATCCCCCCGTCGCCAACCACCCCCACCGCTCCCCTAAGCGAACATCCCCGGCGCTGGCCGGTGCGCCTCCGCGTGGTGCCGGTGCCCGTCCGGAAAGATCTTCCCCGGATTGATGTTGTTCCGCGGCGCGAACGCCTCCCGCACCTTCCGCATCACCGCCATGTCCTCCTCCGTGTACACCAGCGGCATCTGCTCCTTCTTCTCCAGACCCACGCCGTGCTCCCCTGTCAGCGTCCCCCCGGCGGCCACGCACACCTCCAGCACCTCGGCCCCGGCCACCGTGATCCGCTCCAGTGCACCCGGCTCCCGCTCGTCGAACAGCAGGCACGGGTGCAGGTTCCCGTCCCCCGCGTGGAACACGTTCGCGATCTGGATGCCGTGCTTGCGCCCCACCTCCGCCACCTGCCGCAGCACCAGCCCCAGCTGCGTCCGCGGCACCACCCCGTCCACCAGGTAGTAGTTCGGCGCCAGGCTGCCCAGCGCCCCAAGCGCGCCTTTGCGCCCCTTCCACAGCTGCTCGCGCTCCGCGGCCTCGGCTGCCGCCTTCACCTGCGACGCCCCGGTGTCCCACAGCGCGGCCTCAACCTCCAGGCCGATCTCGTCCACCTCGTCCGACAGCCCCTCCAGTTCGATCAGCAGCACGGCCCCCGCGTCGTCGGGATACCCCGCGTCCGAGACGTTCTGCACCGCTCGTATGCTCAGCGCGTCGATCATCTCCAGCGCCGCTGGCACGATGCCTTGCCCGATCACCGCCGACACCGCCGTGCACGCCGATTCCACGTCATGGAATATGCCCACGTACGTCTTCACTGCCTCCGGTACCGGCAGCAGACGCACCATGATGCGCGTCGCGATGCCGAACGTACCCTCCGACCCGGTGAACACCCCCCGCAGGTCATACCCCGGCGTCTCCCGCGCCAAACTCCCCAGGTGCGTCACCGTACCGTCCTCCAGCACCACCTCCATCCCCAGCACGTGGTTCGTTGTGGTCCCATACGCCAGGCAGTGCGGCCCGCCCGCGTTCTCGGCGATGTTGCCTCCCAGGCTGCACGCCCGCTGGCTCGACGGGTCCGGCGCATACCGCATCCCGTACCGCCTCACGTGCGTGTCCAGGTCCAGGTTGATGACCCCCGGTTCCACCACGGCGTGCCGGTTCTCCCGGTCCACCTCCAGGATGCGGTTCATCCGCGTGAACGCGACTTGTATCCCGTCCGGATGCGATATCGCCCCGCCGCTCAGTCCCGTACCCGACCCACGACCCACCACCGGCACCCGCGCCTCGTGGCACAGCGCCATCACCCGGCTCACCTCGTGGGTGTTCAGCGGGAACACAACCGCCCGCGGCATCCCCCGGTCGATCGACCCGTCATACTCGAACACCAGCAGGTCGTCCGGATGAAACACCACGTTGGCCTCGCCAACGATCTGCTGCAGCCGCCTGACGAAATCGGCAACCCCGAACGCCGCCAGCGCGCTGCCCATACTCGCTTGACTGATATTGGTTCCACTGACTTTGGAAGAAGTCAAAAACGCCCCCGAAAAAAGCCCCTGATTCCCCACCATACCCAATCCCGATGATATCCCCTGTGTTGTAAGCAGGCAAGCGCGGTGATCCAAGGAAGTCCCGGGAACGCGGCACGCTCCATTTTCGTGCTCGACACATTAGGCCCATTGGCATAAGTGGTATGCAGACTGCGCCTCAAGAGCAGACTTCATTCTTCGTCACTCCGACACCCTCATTAGCACTCAACTACAGCAATCAAATGATACAGCTAATGAATTATCGTCACCAAAATGCTATAATGTAGTCAAAATGGGAGCATTCTAGCACGATATCTATTTGAGGCAAGCCGGGACAGTATGGTGGACGACATGGCTGAGGCACGAGGCAAGAACCAAGTTCCAGAATTTAACGATCCCGTCGAGGCAATCAAGTTTTACATGAAGAGGGATGGCCTCACGCAGAGAGACCTCATACCTATTATCGGAAGCAGGGCAAAAGTATCCGAAGTTTTGTCGGGAGCCCGGACCCTCACAATGCCCATGGCTCGGGCACTCCATCGGCATCTCGGTATATCTGCCGAGGCTCTGCTGAAAGACCCTGCGACCACTTCCGGAGAAGCCAACGAGGAATTGGAGTGGCGACGGTTTCCTCTCCGTCAAATGGCAAACTTGGGCTGGATAGAGGACACCCAGAACCTGCGAGAGAACGGAAGAGATTTGATTCTCGGGCTGAAAGAGAGAGCTGGCATCTCTGGAAATACGACAGCCTTCTTCCGCAAAAACGATCAGAATCGCGCTAACGCGAAAACTAATCCATTTGCACTCACAGCATGGTGTTGGCAGGTCCTCGCACAAGCTAGGAAAAGGAACTTGAGCGCTGAGTATTGCGAGAGTGGAGATCGACTTCACTTGCTAAATCAGGTAGCCAAACTCAGTCCGCCAGGCGATGGTCCACTTAAGGCAATCGATTTTCTTGCAGAACATGGGATCGCCGTCGAAATAGTTCAACATTTGCCCGGAACGCACCTAGACGGAGCGGCCATGAGGTCGGGTAGTGGTCAACCTGTAATTGGTATGACCCTCCGTTACGACCGGATAGACAACTTTTGGCACGTATTGCTCCATGAACTAGCTCATGCTGCTTTCCATTTGGATGAAGACGACGATCTGTTTATCGACGACCTCGGGCTAGAAGGAACGGACCAAAAAGAGACGGAAGCGGACAGATTGGCTGAGGAGGCACTTTTGCCTGAAGACGCTTGGAAGGCCAGTGGAATCGAAGAAAATCCGTCTGCGATGGCTGTGATGAACTTGGCCCAAGAGCTCTCCATCCACCCAGCCATCGTCGCGGGTCGAGTCCGTTTCAGGCACCAAAACTACCGGATGCTCTCACAGTTTGTGGGCTCCCGACAGGTGCAATCATTATTTCAGCCCCAAATTGGGAACAATAAGCGTTGACATAGAATGGTAGCTAGCTATAACATTCCCTCAGCACATTCCCTAGGAGCTGTCGCAGTTGCCAGCGAAAACCTACGCGCTGGAGGCCTTTATGGCTACTGCAACTTCTGGGCGGACTGGTGAGACTTGCCAGACTTCCGGGGTCTACCGGTCAACGGCTTGTCGCCCCGAGCAGGGAATCCCACTGAGTCGTGGGGAGACATTTCCCCCATGCCCCGGCGGGCCCGCCACCAATTGGATTCTGGTGCGTCGGGCGTAATGAGATAGGTGACCGCGTTGAAGAACGTGGTCGCTTTTCATTTTTCCTCATCGCAAGAAGCTATGTCGACTCCCCGTCCAGTTGCGCATTCACTCCAAACAAGAAATGACTGTTGAATACCAGAAAGAGAAGATAGGAGCACAACGCATGTCAAACGCCTTGGCTGAACTAAAACCTATTGATATCTTGGTGAAAGACCATCAGGGGGCCCCAGTCTCGGGTGCCCTCGTTCGCGCTACCTACAACTACAGCGGGCTAAGCGCAGACGCCCATGGCGGAGAAGAAGGCAAAGTCACTGTCCCCTTGCTTTACTGCGACAACGAGCCGATGCGTATTGAAGCGGTAGCACGGGGCTATCATGCAGAGACTGTTGGCGAATACCGACCCAACAAAGAGAGCTTCAAATTGTCTCTTACCCTGTCGCCATTGGAGTCTGAGTGGGAACAGGTAACAATCCCCGTTAGTGGGTCCGGCGGTAGTGGATCAATCAATCATCCAGCGCTAGGAAGTGTTCAGATCAATGGCACCAATTTCCACATCAGCCGAAATGGCGACGTGTCAGTAAACGGCTCTGTGAGCACCTGGCACCACATCAACTTAGGTCAAAAATATGACCTCCTGATGAAGGACGGCACGGAGACAACGATACGGTTTCTGGAGATGAACCCACAATTCTCCGCCACATTGGAATTCAGCCCTACGAAACAGCATAACTGCGTGGGATAAGCCGTCATTAAGTCCCAAAGGCAGGGATCGACATGATCCCTGCCACTAGCCACGCCCAGCCCCCCACTGACACTTCTCCCCTTGCCAATCTGAAGATCTTCCTGTAACATAAATATCGTATAAGAACATTTGTGCTTTCAAACTAATCGAACCCGGCCACTGAGGCCCCACAGTGTCTAATGTCCACAAAGTGCAAGAATACCCCCGGCTCCCGGACCCCAGGCAGTTCCCCCGACGTTGAGCCCCGGCCCTGCGACGGTCCCGGGTCGTCGGAAATGAACGGGAATGAACGGATTTTCGAGATTTCCGCATTTACACCCTCCGCCAATAGGGGCGGCAAGAAATTGTCTTGCAACCCCCTTCTCCTTAGAGCGGGAGTGTCAGGATAAAAGCGAGACCCCTCAAAACAAACACTCTGCATCCTCCGCGCCCCCTCTGCGCACTCTGCCTTTATTTCCACCCGGGACAGTGCCCCGGGTATGTCAGGAGAGATAACCATGACCCTGGCCCAGATCAGACAACGCGTCAACACCCTGAACCGGAAATTCGCCCTCGCCCTCTCCGTAGTCCGCGCCCGCCGCGTCGCCGAACGCGCCTGCTTGGAGTGGAACCGCCGACTACGCCGACGGCAAACCCCTGCCCGACCCCTTCCAGGCGGTCGCAAGGGTGCGTGAAGCCGGCATCCGCAACGCGGCCTTCATCGACTTTCAGAGATACATACGGAGTTGCGTCGACGACAACCGCTGCCCCGAGCCCCGCGGCTTCCTCGAATCCCTGCTGCCCCGGGCCTCCAACGCCGGCCTCGTCCGCGCCGCCCTGCGCTGGGACGCCCGCCCCCGGGACTGACCACTAGGGCAATACCGCCTCAAACGCCGGAGGCCGCGTACCCCGTCTTTCCCGCGCAGGCGGGAATCCAAACCCCGGTCTCCCTCCGCACCCTGAACCGAAGGAGGCACAGCCACTCCCACCACCACCGGCACTCCGGCCCGATATATGTACCGAGAAATAATACGCGCTTACCTGGGGGGCGTGGCCCTTTGCTTGACACCCCTATGGGCGCTCCCTAGACTGACTTTCGTCACAATTCGACGCCGAGGGAGTGGACCAATGGACGGAGTTACCGCGATCGCTAACATCTTGCGTATGGAAGGCGTGGAATTCGTCGCCTGCGTGCCCTACCAGCCCCTGCTGGAAGCCGCCGCCGTCGCCGGAATCCGCCCCATGATCTTCCGCCAGGAGGTCACCGGCATACACATGGTCGACGGCTACTCCCGCGCCACCAACGGGAAAAAGATCGGCGTCTTTATGATGCAGAACGGCCCCGGTGCCGAAAACGGCTTTGGCGGCGTCGCCCAGGCCTACTCCGAGTCCGTTCCCATCCTCCTGCTCCCCGCCGGAATGGCCCGCGACAAGCGTGGCGTCCATCCCAACTTCTACCCCACACGCAGCTACGAGACCATCACCAAGTGGTCCGACGAATTCAACATGGTCGAGCGCATCCCGTCCATGATGCGCCGCGCCTTCACCAAGCTCCGCAGCGGCCGCCCCGGTCCGGTCCTGCTCGAAATCCCCGCCGACGTCGCCACCGCCGAGTTCCCCGAGGAGCTGTTCGACTACGAGTCGCCCCGCTCCGTGCTGCAGCAGGCCGACCCCTCAGACGTCAGCCGCGCCGCCGCCGCGCTTCTCGCCGCCGAGCGTCCCGTCATCCAGGCCGGTCAGGGCGTTCTCTACGCCGAGGCCACCGATGAGCTCGTTGAACTTGCCGAGTTCCTGCAGGCCCCCGTGATGACCACCCTGCCAGGCAAGAGCGCCTTCCCCGAAAAGCATCCCCTCGCCATCGGTGCCGGCGGCCCCAGCACCACCGCCATGGTGAACAAGTACCTCCACGGAGCCGACACCGTCTTCGGCGTCGGCGCCAGCCTCACCAAGAGCTTCTTCGCCGTACCCATCGCCGACAACAAGACCTTCGTCCACCTCACCAATGACGAGGACGCCATCGGCCGCGAATACAAGTGCAACTACCCGCTGCTCGGCGACGCGAAGCTGGTGCTTCGGCAGTTGCTCGACGAGTTGAAGGACCGCGCCGGCAGTCCCCGCCCGGTCAATCAGGCCCTCCACGACGACATTCGCTCCGTCAAGCAGGCTTGGCTTGCCCAATGGATGCCTAGGCTCACGTCCAACGAAAAGCCCATCAATCCCTACCGCGTCGTCTGGGACCTGATGCACACCGTCGACCTCGACAACTCCATCGTCACCCACGAGTCCGGCAGCGCCCGCGAGTACATGTCCCCCTTCTGGGAAGCCCGCAACCCCCGCAGCTTCATCGGCTGGGGCAAGTCCACCCAGCTCGGCTACAGCCTCGGCCTCGCCATGGGCGCAAAGGTCGCCTTCCCCAACAAGCAGGTCATCAACGTCATGGGAGACCTGGCTTTCGGCACCGTCGGCCTCGATGTCGAGACGGCAGTGCGTTGCGACATTCCCATACTCACGGTGGTCATCAACAATTCCTACATGTCCATCTACGACGACAGCCGCTTCCCCACGGCGATCCAGAAGTACAATGTAAAAACCCTCGGCGGGCAGTTCTCCGAAGTTGCCGCCGCCATGGGCGCCTACGCCGAAAAGATCACCGAGCCCGGCGACATCATCCCCGCCATCAACCGCGCCCTGACGGCCAACGCCAGCGGCGAACCCGCCGTCCTCGAATTCATCACCCGCGACGAGGGGAACTTCTCCAAGTACTAGCATCCGCACCTCGATTGATCCCCTCTCCCTCGTGGAGAGGGCTGGGGTGAGGGCGAAATTCCCGGCCTGCCCAAGATCCGTCATTCCCCAACCAACCGTCATTCTCACGCAGGCGGGAACCGAAGGCTGCCCGTCAGCCTGGATTTTGATGACAGTTGCCCCTTGCCCCGGTGCCCCTCCATGCGCTGAAATGTCAGTAGGACATTTGTTCAGGGAGCGGTAGCATGGCGACGGCAACGACGGAAGACAAACAGGTGAACCGGAATGGCGCAGGTCCCACCGTGCGCGAGATGCCCACCGAGGAGCGCCCCCGCGAGCGCCTTGCTACCTACGGCCCCCGGCACCTGAGCAACACGGAGCTCATCGCCATCCTGCTCCGGACCGGCTCGGCGGGAGAAAACGTCATCTCCCAGTCCTCGCGGCTCCTGTCCCGCTTCGACGGCCTTCGCGGTTTGGGCAAGGCATCCTTCGCCGAGCTCTGCGCCGAAAAGGGCCTTAGCGAAGCCAAGACTTGCCAGATCTTGGCCGCGTTGGAGCTCGGGCGTCGCTTCGTCTCCCTGGCCCCGGAGGAGCGGGCCGTTATCAGTTGCCCCGAGGATGTGGTCAACCTACTCTCAGCCGAGATGTCGGTCCTCGAGCAGGAACACCTCCGCGTCCTCCTGCTCAACACCCGCAACGAGGTCTCGGGAATCGAGGAGATCTACATCGGCAACGTCAACAGCTCCGTCGTCCGCCCCGCCGAGGTCTTCCGTCCCGGCATCCGCGCCAACGCCACCTCCCTGATCGCCGTCCACAACCACCCATCCGGCGACCCCACCCCCAGCGGCGCAGACGTCTCCATTACCCGTGACCTCGTGGATGCGGGCAAGCTGCTCGGCATGGAACTACTCGACCACGTGGTCATCGGAAGCGGCAACCGTTACGTCAGCATGAAGGAAGCCCGCCTCGGCTTCAGCTGACCCATTGGCCTGCCAACACTTGATTGAAAAAAACTCGATCGTCCTCAGCTTGCCTGAGGACGATCGAGTAAGGGACCAGTGAGGATGTAGCCTCTGTCAGTTCTGCGATGCCAGCCAGCGCTCGTTCGCTTCGGCGAAAGTCCGCATGGCCCCCTCCACGCTGTACGGCTCTTCAGGCGACGATTCGTCCGCCCACTCGCTGCGGGGCTTCGCGAAGAAGTCGCCCCCGTAAATGTGGATCGCCCCCGTGTACATCTGCCGTGGATTGTGGACCGCGTGAATCGCGTCGCGCCCCAGGTTGATGGCGTCCTGCGACTGCAGCTCCCGGAATCCGGCCCGCTCCAACCCCTGGCCATTGGAGTTGCGGCGGAAGAACGTGTTGTCTTCCTGCCCTCCATACAGCCCGATGACTGCCCACAGCTGGTGGTCGTGGGGATAGATGGCCATTCCCGGCGGCCAGATTACATTGATTATGGTCAGCTCATCCGATCGGTGAAGCGTCTGGATTCCGCCTCCCTCTGGCGTACCCAGCGCCACCTCGATTTCGCCAGGGTTCTCGATGGCAGTGCTCAGCAGCTCCTTCACCGCCAGCTCCGGCGTGTGTTCCTGGAGAGCGCCACGACAGGCGGCAACAAATTCGTCAACGTCAAACATTTTCGATTCACCTCGCTCGTGATCCCGGAGGCAGCTTAGATGATATCCGCAAGCCGCTCCAGCTGGTCCATCTCCGCCACGCTGGGCAGGAAGACCACCTCGTCCATGCCGATGCTTTCCATGTCCCTGATGGTGTCCTTGACCGCTTCGGGTGTGGAAATGGCATTTAGCGCCATCTGCTCCGCGGCTTCCCCCAGAAAGGCATAGTAGTGGCGAATGTACCCGCCCACCTGGTCGGCAGCGTCCGGCCCGAGGGCGTAGGATGCAACCCCGGCAAGCCTCGGCGTACCCGAGCGCCCCGCTGCCTCCCACGACTCGACCGCCACCGAGTACAGGTTCTGAACGGCCGCGGCATTCCCGGCAGCCGCAATGAAGCCGTCTGCGTACCTTCCCACACGACGTACGGCCTGGGGGGTCCCTGCTCCGATCAGTACTTCTGGCCCGCCCAGCCGAACCGGTGCCGGCCCCATTGGCCCGATTCCTTCCCGGACCACTTCGCCCTTCCAGATGCGGCGCATGGTAGCGAGAGTCCTGCTCATCTGGCGTCCCCGCTGCTGGTATTCGGCGGGGGCGGCTTCATAGTCGTCGGGTCGCCTTCCCACTCCCACCCCCAGGGTAAGCCGCCCTCCCGACAGGGCGTCAAGGCTGGCAGCCTGCTTGGCCAGCACTCCCGGATTCCGCAGGGGCGCAAGCAGCACCCCGGTGAGCAGCCGGACTCTGCTGGTGGCGCCCGCGGCTGCCGCCAGCATCACCAGCGGCTCATAGTTGTCGTAGACCAGTCGGTCAATCGTTCCCACGCTGGAAAACGGCCCTTCGTCCGCTCGCCTGGCCCATTCCAGAATGAAATCTCCCTTGGTGCCCGGTACATTGCCCGGAAGTCCAATTCCAACTTTCACTGCCGCACTCCACTTCAGGTCGGATTTAAGCCTCGAAAGAAAATGACCGAATTAACTGGCTTCTGTACCAGCGACGACGGTCCTGCCCCGTCAGCCGGCGCTCACGAAGTCGAGCTTCTCGAAGTTCCCGCCGACGATCGGCTGCGAGTCAAGCCCCAGCCATCGCTCGACAATAGTGCCGTAGACGCTGCGGAAATCCACTTGGAAGCGCAGGTCTCCGTCAAGGAGATCCTCTTCCTTCAATGACGGATAGGCTCCATGCATTCCGCCTGCTACGGCATCTCCTATTACGAAAGCAGCTCCGCCCGATCCATGGTCGGTGCCAGAGCCGTTGTCCTTGACCCTCCGTCCGAACTCCGTGAAGACCAGCATCACTGCCTCCGAGGAAGCGCCGTGCTCCCGCAGGTCAGCGAAGAAGTCGTTGATCCCTTGGGCAAGTTCGCCCAGCAGCTGCGTCTGTACCGGCATCTGGCCGGAATGAGTGTCGTAACCGGCCTGCGCCGTGTAGAAGACCCTCGTGCCCAGCCCGGCAAGATGCGCCTTTGCGATGCCCTTCAGGTTGCTGGCTATGGGCGTCTCGGCATATTCGATGCTGGACGAATAACCTGCGGTGGCCGTCCTCAGAATATCCGCGCCCTTCAGGGCGTCCGTACCCGTGCGGCCCAGGTAGTCCAGGGTGGGCCCTGCCCCGATTGCTGGCGAATACATTCGCCCGAATACGTCCAGCGCACGGGTCCGGCGTTCCTCGTCGCTGATGCCCGTCAGGAATCCGTGATTTTCCAGCGAACCGACCGAGGCCACCGGCACTCCCGACAGGGCCATCGCCCGGGGAAGCCCGCGCCCGAAGTTGACGCCCGTCAGCACGTTTTCCCCGTGCGGGTCAATGTCTCGAATGACCTTGCCCAGCCAGCCTTCAGTGGCTACCCGCTGCGGCTCACAGGTGTGCCAGATGTCCATGGCACGGAAGTGGGAACGGTTGGGGTCGGGGTAGCCAATACCGTTGACCACGGCAACCCGACCGTCGTCGAAGAGTTCCTTCAGCGGTGCCAGGACGGGGTTGAATCCGAAGCGATCGTCTATCGGCAACACTTCTTCTTGCTGCACGCAAACGGTCGTCCGATTGTCGCGGTAAAGTGGGTCTCCGTACGGGACCACTGTATTCATGTAGTCGTTTCCGCCCGTGAGCTGGACCACTATCAGGACCGGGTCCTTGTGTGTGCTGGTCATAGCCCCTCCATCCAGCATTCAGTTCATCGAAACAATTGCCATAATTGTATTAGCAGAAGCTACAGGATTCAAACGCAAAGGGGTGTATATGTATGTAAAAAGAATGCAAAAAGAAAAGGCCCTACCTTTCAGAGGGCCTTCTCGTTTGCAGCTTATGGCAGGAGCGGCAGGATTCGAACCCGCGGCCACTGGTTTTGGAGACCAGCGCTCTGGCCAGACTGAGCTACGCTCCTATGCCACTCGATTATAGCCTCGCGGTAAACCCTTTTCAACGCCATCCTTTGCACGCCTTCCTGCGTATGTCACGCCATCCTGCGATTGTATGGAGCGGTGGCCTGACCTGCGCCTTGCGTTCACTGTCTTACGATTCTCGACAAGGTTGTATTGACATTCGTAGTCATGGAGCCTAGAATCCGGCCTGTCGGCTTTGGCGAGCCGAATTATTTTTGTATGGGGTGGAACAGGATGCAATCTCTCCGAGGGTTTAGACGTTTGATTTTCAATCCGGTGTGGCTGGTAGGCTTGCTTGTGGCGATTATCGTCGCCTGCGGCGGTGAAGACCCGACAGCCACCTCCGCCCCGGCTGCGGAGCCAACTGCTGCGCCCGCAGCGACCGCTGCTCCCGGTGAGCCAACCGCCATGCCGGCAGCAACAACTGCCCCGGATGTGACTCCAACCACCAGGGCACCCGCGGCCAGGCCCGTCTCTGACGCCACTCCAACAGTTGTCCCGACAGCTGCGCCCACTGAGGCCATGGAGCCGCAGACAGCCGTAGAGGCCAAGATCACCCGGGTACGTATTTCGAACCCTCCGCCCTTGACGGAGAATAATTACATCTGGACGGCCGCCTGGCCGATCCTCCTCCAGCATGAGCCCTACGGAGAGAGCCTGTTGCAGAACGACGAGGTTACCTCCGAACCCAGGCCGTTGCTCGCAACGAGCTGGGAAATGTCCAACGGTTTTAGGAATTGGAAATTCGACCTCGCGGAAGGGGTCCAGTGGCACTTCGGCTGGGGTGAATTCACCTCCGCAGACGTCGCCCACACCCATATGCTGCAAACTCAGGAAGAGGCCGCCGGGAACTTCAAAGGCCTTTGGGTGGACGGAACGCCCAACATCATTGACGACCACACCATAGAGTTCGTATTCGATCCTCCCATGGTCGATGGTCTGCGTCTATTCTCGCGCCTTGCCGGAGACTTGATCATTCAGAGCAAGGCCCAGTGGGACGCCGGTGGCGGAGTGCCAGCCGCCTACGATGACATGCCAGCCGGTACCGGTTCCTATCAGTACGGTGGCCGGAGGTTGGGCGAATCTATCTGGTATGAAAAGATCGAGGGAGAACACTGGAACGGGGAGAACCCTGACTTCCAGGAGCTCGAATGGGTGTGGGCGTCGGAGCAGTTCACTCGCTTGTCTCAGCTTCTGGCTGGAGAAGTGCAGGGAGCGGACTTGGCCCGTGAGGTACAGCCGCAAGCAATCAATGCCGGGATGACGGTCGTTTCGTCCAACAATGAGAACAACCAGTCTTACGGAATTTTCGGAGGCAGCTTCCTCAGCACCGATAACCCGTACTACAATGGCCCCATTCCTTGGCACGACGTCCGGGTAAGGGAAGCCATGAACCGGGCCATTGATCGCGAAGCCATCATCGAAGAGATTTACGACAATCGCGCCACTCCGGTGGTGGTGCCCCTGTATGCGCCGTTCACCGAAGGCTGGAACGACAGCTGGGTGGAAGAATTCGATGATCGGTATGGTTACGACCCCCAGCGGTCCATCGAGCTGCTGGCCGAAGCCGGTTACGCCCCGGGTGAGGTCGAAATAGAGAGCTGGTCCACGGTTATCCCGGGAAATCCCGAGATTCCTCAGTTGCTCGAGATCATGTCCACCATGTGGGAGGCGGCCGGGTTCTCCACTAAAATCCAGGAGTGGGACTTCGGCATCTGGCTGGAAAAACTTACCGAACACGACTACTACGAAAAATTCATCATCGGCAGGAACACTCCGATACGCACCACCCAGGAAGGTTTGCGCATCTTCTTCTCTTCCGAGCCCCACGGCTTCATCTATGGGTTCGAGCACGACTTAATCAACGAGAATTACAACTGCCTCAGGGAATCGGTTGACGCAGACGAGCGTGAAGCATGCGCCCGCATAGCCGGGGACTTCATATACGAACAGTACGCGATGGTGCCGCTGTTCCAAATCACGTTCGACATGACGATTGACCCTGAGTTCATCTCCGAATGGCAATACCCCGGAGTGGGGTCGGCCCACCCAACGCATTCACACAACATCAGGGCGTGTCCGGTCGGCACCGACCGATGCGAGTAACTTACTGAAGGCACAGGGCATCGGTTAGGTAAATGAACCTAATAGGCGGGAGCCGGGCACCTCGGTTCCCGCCAATGTTGTGCCAGCGGGGTTTCGGTACAGGAAATGCAGCGATTCATATTGATACGATTTGGACAGGGTCTTTTGGCCCTCTGGGTCGTTACCATCATTGTGTTCGGCATCGGCCGGGTAACCGGCGATCCCGCGACCATGATTCTCGGTCTGGAATCCACCCAAGAGGAACTGGCGGCCCTGCGACTCCGGCTCGGCCTTGATAAGCCCGTCGTAGTCCAATATGGCATTTATATCGGTAATGCCCTGCAGGGCGATCTGGGGGACTCCATCAAGTACCCCAACCTCGGGGCCGGCGGCGCCGTTATAAACCGCCTGCCCGCCACGATTTATCTCGCGGGAGTGTCCTTGCTCCTTGCACTCTCAATTGGTATCCCGTTGGGAGTATTGAGTGCGGTAAAACGAGACACGGTTTTCGACGGTTCAGCCAAAATCTTTGCGCTATTGGGCCAATCGGTACCGAACTTCTGGCTGGGCATGATGATGATGTGGCTCTTTGCCGTCAATTTGGGCTGGCTCCCCACCAGCGGGACCGGCGGTGTAAAGAACTTCATCATGCCGGCAATTACCCTGGGATCCTTCCAGGTTGCCGCGATTACGCGCCTGGTCCGCTCTGCAATGCTGGAGACCCTGGACAGTGAGTATGTGAAGCTGGCCCGGATCAAGGGCATTCCGGAATGGAAGGTGCTGTGGAAACATTGCCTCAGGAATGCCGCGCTGACACCATTGACCTATTTCGGCGTGATAGCCGCCGTCACCCTGACTGGTTCGGTCACTACTGAGACGGTATTCAATTGGCCGGGCACCGGGCTTATGGCCTTCCAGGCGGTCCTGTCGCGGGACTTCGAACTGATCCAGGCGCTGGTGCTGGTCTTCTCCGGCATGTTTATTCTTTCCAGCATGGCTGTGGACATTCTCTACGCATACCTGGATCCCCGAATTCGTTACGCGTAAGCGAAACCCCTAGAAGGACCGGTCGATCAATAAATGGCAGCAGAATCGCCATTGTCCGCGGAACAATCGGCTTCCGCCCTGATCAGGGCACCGTCTGTCAGCGCCCGTGCGTTCAAATTGTTACGTGCCGCTGGAAGGCTGCCCAAGTTTGCAACGATAATCCTGCTCTTGGTGCTGGTGGTTCCAGCAATTTTTGCTGACGTGATCGCTCCCCACGAGCCCCTGGAGGCTCCGGGAGGAGTGCGGGACCGCTTGGAGCCCCCGGTCTTTGCCGGCGGCAGCTGGAAATACGTGCTTGGCACCGACAAGGTCGGAAGAGATATGTTGAGCCGTATCATTCACGGCTCACGCATCTCAATTACAATATCCGTAATCGGAATAGCCATCGCCGGTACCATAGGCACGACCCTTGGTATTATATCCGGCTATTTCGGTGGCCGCGTGGACGCCGTCATCATGCGGCTTGTCGACGTATCGATGTCGATTCCACCGGTGTTGCTGGCCTTGTCCCTGGCAACCGCCCTGGAACCGAGCTTTCAGACGGTAATCCTGGTGGTCGCCTCTCTGCTATGGGCCATATATTGCCGTCAAGTTCGAGGCGACACGTTGGCCGTCCGCCAGCAGGATTACATTGCGAAAGCTAGGGTTTCCGGGGCGTCCCATTTGCGGATCATGACCCAGCATATTCTGCCCAACATCACCAACACCCTGATCGTGCTGGCTACGCTTCAGGTTGGGTTCGTTATCCTTCTGGAGGCGGGGCTGTCGTTCTTGGGCGTCGGGCTTTCCCGGCCTGCGCCAGCCTGGGGCTTGATGGTGGCCGATGGGCGTGAGGTGATCATCATCGCTTGGTGGGTGGCATTGTGGCCTGGGCTGGCCATCATGCTGACGGTGTTCGGCTTCAACCTACTGGGCGACTGGCTGCGCGACCGGCTGGACCCGAAGCTGCGGCAACTGTAAGGACACTTCTGGGTTGCAGTCGCGCCGACGGCATCCAAAGCAATCGGCCCTCTCACTGACAGTGAGAGGGCCCTTCATTTCCCATGCTACCTGGTTCGGTCAGGGGCTGTTTCCTGGATCGGATACTCGAAGTAGGCTGCGGTAATGAGAAAATTTAGCTCTCCGCAGTATTCGTCGAACTCTTGGAGAAGTTCTTCCCTGTCTTCACGGTCGGGCCAATCGTAGTTGATCATTGCCGCTAGCCGTCCGGAAAGACGATGCACGGCCCTGTTGGAATGACGGCGAGGTCCTCTGCCAACTGTTTCAATCTCTTCGGATACCAGGTTTATGGACCGGCTCAGCGAATCCGGCAGCAGCGGGTCGCTCACCAAAAGGTCCAACACCTGTTCCGGCACGATTTCGGCGCTATATGTGTGGTTGTACACTTCCAGGGCGTGGAAGACGCGCAGAAGGGAAATCCAGTCGGATTCATAAACCTCCTCGCTTGATTTGCTGTTGTCTATCTGCGAGAGGATGAGCGCGGAAGCGCACTGCACTCGTTCTATATTCCGGCCCAGTTGCAGAAAGTTCCATCCCTCATCGTGGTACATCGTGGATTCGACAAGGCCGCTGAATGTATTGATCTCGGCCTGAACGTCAGAATAGAAGTTCCGCGGCTCAAAGCGCCAGATTTCCGCCAGATCACGTTCCTGCAAGCGCAGGTAGGAGGCATTGAGGCAGGTCCATACTTCTGGGCTGATGCAGTGGCGCTGCTGGCGGGCATTCTCTCTGCCCAGGGCGAAGCAACTCACCACCGAGCAGGAATTCGAACGCTCAAACGTCAAATCGTCGGCAAGCGCGAAGGAATCCGCTAGCGCGAACTCTTCGTCTCCGAACAGTTCGACCCGACCTCCCGGAGGTTCGCGACCAACGCTGGCATAGATGCGGTTCCAGCCGAAGTGAATTTCTCGGACAGGACGGTCCACTAGAGCCTCTGCCTGTAACTGTAGAAGACTGCACAGGTGACTGGCTCGCTCCAGGTAGCGTCCCATCCAATACAGGCTTTGCGCACTACGGGAAAGCAAGGGCCCCTCCCTGACGTCAACGGATTGCCTTGGTAGCCTCTGTGTGGGCGTCTGCGATGGTGTCGGAGGAAATCTATAGTCCTTCGTTGTCCGCGGCATCTTCGCCCATAACCCACAGGTCCTTGCCCCCGCCGCCCTGGCAGGAGTTAACCACTAGGCTACCGCGGCGCAGGGCAACGCGACAGAACGCTCCCGGAACGATCCGGGTGTTCCGACCTGTGAGAACGAACGGGCGCAGGTCCACGTGTCGCGGCTCAAAGACGCCGTCGATGAGGCAGGGCGAACGCGACAACGCCAGCACGGGCTGGGCCACGAATCCCGCCGGATCAGCCCGCAGACCCTTCGCATATTCGTCTCGTTCTTCCTGAGTAGCGTGAGGGCCTATGATCATTCCGTAGCCGCCGGACTCCCCTACACGCTTGACTACCAGATTCGCGAGGTTGTCCAGCGTGTATTCCAGGTCTTCAGGCCGCCGGCACAAATACGTCTCCACGTTGTGAAGCAGAGGTTGTTCGCTGAGGTAATAGCGGATCATATCCGGAACGTAAACGTATACACTCTTGTCGTCGGCTACCCCCGTACCGGGCGCGTTCGCCAGTGTAACGTTACCCAACTGAGCCGCGTCTATAAGGCCCCTCACGCCAAGCAAGGAGTCGGGACGAAACACCAGCGGGTCTAGGAAGTCGTCATCCACTCGACGATAGATGACGTCGACTTGTTGCAGTCCATCGGTGGTGCGCATATACGCATATCCGTTGCGGACAACCAGGTCCTGCCCCTCAACTAACTCGGCGCCAATTTCCCGTGCTAGGAACATGTGCTCGTAAAACGCGGAGTTGTAGACTCCCGGTGTGAGTAGGGCAATGGTAGGATCGGGCTTTCCGGCCGGCGCCAGTTCCCGCAGTGTGGTTTGAAGCGTGGCTCCGTAGCTTTCGACTTCCTTGACACGGGAACTTCGATACAGTCGGGGAAAAGTGATCTTGGCTGCCTTCCGGTTGGCGATCATGTACGATACGCCGGAAGGAACGCGGAGGTTGTCCTCGAGCACTCGGAAGCCGTCGTTTGTGCGAACAATGTCGGTGCCGCACACTGCGACCCAGGTTCCATGCGGGGGGGAGAAATCGCGCATTTCCTGCCGGTATTGAGGGCACTCCCTGATCATGTCCTCAGGAATGATTCCGTCATCTATGATGCGGGCTTCGCTGTAAATGTCTTCCAGGAAGTAATTGAGTGCCTTAATACGCTGCGTCAGTCCAGCATCTAGGTGCTGCCAGTCTGAATAAGACACCACTCGGGGTATGGCGTCCACTGGGATTATGCGTTCTTCTGCTTCAGCGTCACCATATACGGTGAAGGAAATGCTCTCGCTATAAAAGGTTCGCGTCACTCGGGCCTGAATGCTGGCCAGTTCCTCCGGCGACAAGCGAATCAGTTCGTCGTAAAGCCTCTTGGCATACTGCCTGGGGCTGCCGTCCGGGAGGAACAACTCGTCGAATACGGACGGGTCCAGCTGATAGCTGTCGAAGTCCAACTTACACCTTCACGGTCCAACCCAAGATGTTATCCTCACTTAACGGAGGGATATACATCATTATACTCGCCAATAAATACAATTAAGAGACTTAAAATGGATGAGGCGTGTCTACCTTCGGGGACGTTTATCAGGTTACTTCGAATGTCTCCTTGAAACAATGCGAAATGAATGGCTTTCTTGGGGTCCGGAACGTCGCTGTCCCGGCGCCCGTCCCTATGCGGAAGTTGCAGTGGCTGCCCCGTAAGCTTCCTTGATTTCATCGGGCGGAGTCTTAGGAATGACGATTATCATCTCGGTGTATTCCCCAACTACCGATTCCACCTGAATTGTTCCTCCATGCTGTCTAATAATGTCGCTGGTGATAGCAAGACCAAGTCCGGTTCCCTGATTCGCGGGCTTGGTCGTGAAGAAGGGGTTGAAGATTTTTTCCGCCACGTCTTCGGGCATCCCGGTGCCGTTGTCTCTAATGCGAATCTCAGCGTCTTCACCGATGTCTCGGGTCTTCAGCCACACTGTCGGTTGGTAGCCATCAAATCCAATGCCTTGCTCAGCCAGGTTGCGCCGCCTTTCGTCAGTGGCCTGGCAGGCATTTCCGACGATGTTTAGGAAAGTTCGGCTCAGGTCCTGTGGGATCGCCTGCACTTCGCCTATGTTTTCGTCCAACTCCTGCTCCAATGTGAGCTGGAAGTCGGAGTCGGTAGCTCTGGCGCTGTGATAGGCCAGCATGGAGTGCTCCACCAGCAGGGTATTGAGGTTTATTGCCTGCCAGTTGCTGGTTCCGCGCCCCATCAAAAGCATGTCGTGAACGATTCGGTTGGCTCGGTCTCCGTGGTGCCTGATTCGTTCCAGGTTCTCTGTGAGGTCGTTGGAAATGTCGGCTATCAGCGATACGTCTGGGGCATCGCCTCCTTCTTCAAGAGCCTCTCGCATTTCGGTCAACAACTCTTCTGAGACCTCGGAGAAATTCTTGACGAAGTTAAGAGGATTTCGAATCTCGTGGGCCACACCCGCGGTAACCTCACCCAGAGCTGCCAACTTTTCTCGCATTACTATCTGGTCTTGCGCTTTGTGCAGGTCGGTCAGCACAACTTCCAGCTCGGTGTTCTTTTCCTCCAACTCTTGGTTGAGTTCCTCCACAAGGTTCAGGCGCAATGCCTCAAGGGAATTGTGGCGGAAAACTTCCAATGCCGAGGCCATTTCCGCGAGTTCGTCATGACCCTCGACCACCACCTCTTCTTCCAGCTTGCCTTCCGCCATATCGCGCATTCGCCCCGACAGCAAATTGATGCGGTGCAGGATTACGCGGCCTACAAACAGCCAGCTGATGAGCAGTGCGCCGCCAACGCTGATTACGCTGATGGCCAGTAACAGCGCGCCGCCGGTGGTGATCGCTTGGGCGGAGGCCTCCGTGGCATCCTCGGCCGACACTACTGCTGCGCTCACCAATGCGTCAACTTCCTTCAGCAGGTTTACGGATTGGCCCTGGCTGTCGGCAAGCAGCCTGCTCTGCTCCTCAGCCACCTTCAGCCTGTCTCTCCGAACCACGAAGACGCCATCAACATCGAGTCCGAGATCCTTCAAACGGGCAAACGGCGGAGCGATGTTACGTTCCATATCCTCATTCCCTAGGGCCGACAAATGGCGCTCGATGCTGGCGGTGGTGGACTCGAACCGCTCTTCCTGGGCTTCCACCAAGGCTGGGTCAAAGATGCTAAATACCGTGGAAAGTTGCTGGAGCGCGATGTTGACGTTGGCCTGAATGGCCGTCAGATGGCGATAGGTCCCGAATTCTTCCTCGGAGAAATGTCTCGCATACGGGGCAGCGAAACCGTCTAGCTCTTTCCGCCCCGTGAGAACGTAGAACAACTCATCATCGACGGCCGGAATCAGAGTAAGCTCCAGATCGGCGCGAAGCTCCACCATCTCGTTGAGCAAGTTATCCGAATGTGCGTCAAGGACGAACACGGTCGTCATGCTGTCGCGCATTTCTGCTATGTTGGCTTCCAAGTTGTTGGCATAGCCACGGATTCGCTTGGCCCTCTCGGGGTCGGCCTGTTCCAGGGTGAATAGCCGATCCCTGAAGTCTCGCTCTGCGGTGGAAATATCCAGCCATACCCGGGCTACTTCCTCCAGAGAGGAAGCCGTGGTTAGCCGAGGAGCAGCTGCGACGAGTTCACCACTGTACCCGGCCACTCCGAAGGCTGCTTCCAATTCAGGTACGCTTCCCTCGTTAACCCTTTCTTGGGCGTCTCCTACTCTGATAAGGCTGAACCATGCCACCAGACCGGCCGCAACGGTGAACGCCACAGCCACCCCGAATGCCGCGAAGAGCTGGGTCGATATCCTGTAGCGTAGCGCCAACAGGAGCCTAATCGATAGCATCACGTACCAGAGTCCCGCATCGATTGAATGGAAACAATTTCTTCTGCTTCAGTTAACGGCATCACGAAGAGTCTCAATTGGATGGTATTTTCCGTCGGAGCCAATCACCGTGAGAAACACCGTGTCGGACCCCTGGTTGTCGCCGTCTGCGAATGCGAGTGGAAAACCGTCGATCTCGAAGTCGTCTCCCTGCAGGAGGCTGTCAAGGAAGCAGGCACGGCTGGGTTCCTCGCCGCAGCGTTTCAACCCGGCTATGGCCAGTCGACCCGCCAGGTACCCTTCGAATGACACGAACCCTGGTTCCGCATTTGAATCGAATTCCTGCAGAGCCTGGAGATAAGAAATTACGACAGGCACCGATTCATCGTTGGGAAAAGGGACTACTTGAGTTACGTACACTCCCGCGCCTTCAGGCCCGAGTTTCTCAGCAAGTGCGTTGGAGCCCACAAATGAGATTGTGATGAACTCCCCTTCAACTAGCTTGGTCTTGCGCGCCCACAATATGAACTCTCCAATGGGGTCGTACGCCCCGACCATGATCACCGCCTCCGGTCGTCCCAGGCTCAGGTCCAGCAGGGCGGTTTTGACTGCGGTGGTGTTACGAGGGTAAAGGCCAACGGCTACAGGTTCCATGGCGCGTCGCTCAAGGGCAGCCAGTGCTCCGTTGTAACCGGCACGTCCGAAAGAATCGTCCTGGTACAGCACCGCGATGCGTTCTAAACCCAGGTCCGTAGTAAGGCGCTCGACCATCTCTTCTGTTTCCTGATTGTAGGAAGCCCGCAGGTTAACTATATTGTCCCATTCACCGTCACGCAAAAAAGCTGCACCGGTAAAGGGAGCCACAAAGGGAACCCCAGATTCGGCGGCGACTGGAGTGGCTGATCGTGAAGTAGGTGTGCCGACCTCTCCGATGAGAGCAAATACGCCCTCTCGAATTAGATTCTGAGTGTTCGTCGCCGCTGCTTCAGGTTCGTAGGTGTCATCCAAGGACAAGAGGGAAAGCAACCGCCCATAAACCCCACCACTCCGGTTTACCTCCGCAAAAGCTGCTTCAATTCCCAGTCGCATATTGATGCCCAACTCTCGGGCCGGACCGCTGAAAGCCGCCGACTGTCCGAACAGTACCTCCGTCGAGGTGATTCCGACCGTATCCGGCAAAGGGGTCGCCTCCATCGCCTCCGAAGGGGACATCGGAGCTGGGGCTGTCTCTGTCGGCTGCGAATCACAGGCAGCCAGGGCCACGACCAACAGGGTGGCAACAACCAATCCCACGCCAGCCACGCCAGGTAGAAGAACTGGCCAGCCAATCGAGCCACGACTGATCGCTGGTTTCCTCGGAACAGTTGCTATTTTGTCGACGTGCTGTTTACTTCCCTGCATCGTTTGCAAACCGGCTTGCCGTCCTCCCAAAAACCACAAAGGGCGCAGAGATGGTTCCGGTACCCTCCGGTACTCTGCGTTGCCCTTTGGTCGGACCTGCTTTGAACGGGCGTTTACTCCCTTCGAGACACCATTGTCAGGCGGTTCCTCCCGCCACTGTGTTCATAGGATGTGTCGTCCATCATGGTCTGCACTAGGTAGACGCCAAGGCCACCAATGGACCGCTCTTCAATCCCGGTGTCAAGGCTGGGCTTGGGAGCTTCACGAAAGGGATCAAAGGGCCGCCCTTCGTCGGAAACGTGAATTGTCAGCGCGTCGTCTTCTGAGTTGATCGCTATTTCGAACTTGGGCCACGGTCCACCGCTTTCGCCTCCGTACGAGAGGATGTTAATCCCCACCTCTTCCAATACCAAGTTGACCTTGAATACCAAGCTGTCCGGCCAAGACTCTCGCTGACCCAACCCTTCGACTTCGCTGGCAATGTGCCTCAGGACATCGTCTTGGCTTGAACCGGAACTGGGCTCGAACTTCAAGGAGACTGTCTCGCTCATGATTACCTCGAAATCCGGCGAATAACAAGACAGGTTACGTCGTCCGACTGGGGCGTATCCCCCGCGAATTCAGACACTGCCTGCAATACTGCCTCGTTTGCCTCCTTGGCGTTGGATGGGGGATTGTTCGTAAACAATTCTCTCAGCCTCTCAACGCCGAATTCTTCCCCCTCAGCGTTCATCGCTTCGGAAACGCCGTCGGTATACAGGATTAATGTATCCTCCGGAGCTAGAGTGACGTGATCTTCACGGTATTCGAGGTCCGGCATTACGCCCAATGCCACGCCCTTTGTGTGGGCCAGTTCCTCGGAACTGCCGTCCGAGTGTACAAGCAATGGGTTGCAATGGCCTCCGTTGGCGTACGTCAGCGCCCCAGTTTCGGGATCGAAGACGGCGTACAGAAGCGTGACAAACATGATCGTTTCGTTGTTCTCGGTCAACAGAGAGTTGACTTCACCTAGGACATCGCCGGGGGATCCCATCCCTATAGCGCAGCCTTTGAGCAGTGTCCGGCTCGACATCATGAAGAGTGCCGCCGGAACTCCCTTGTCGGACACGTCAGCCACCGCCAGGCCGATTCGTCCGTTTTCCAGATATATGACGTCGAAGAAGTCGCCTCCAACGTTCCGAGCAGGTTCCATGTTCCCGAAAACCTCGTATTCGGGCGCCATTGGGAAACTGGCTGGCAGAATGCTTTGCTGCATCTTGCTGGCGACATCCAGTTCGTTCTGGATGGCCACCAGCTTGTCGCGAGACGCCAGTGCCTCCTTCCACTCAGCCATGTGGCTGAGAGTGCGGTCTATGGTTATCTGGAGGTCCTCAAAATCCAGGGGCTTGGTAACGAAATCAAAAGCCCCTCGGTTCATGGCAGTGCGGATATTCCGCATATCGCCATAGGCCGAAATGATTACTGAGCGAACATTGGGGTCCACCTTGGGAATTTGCTCAAGCAAGGTAAGACCATCCATCTGCGGCATATTAATGTCGGAGATGACCATGTCTATTCCTGGGTCGTTGGCCAACCGCTCCAGTGCCTCCACACCGTTACCGGCGAAGACAAAGGAGTAGCGTCCCGAGCGAATATTTCGCCGCATCCGCTGCAGGATCAGCGGCTCTAGGTCGGGCTCATCGTCCACAACCAGAATCTTGTATGAATCTTGCACCGCGTCTTGCATCGTCCCGACTCTTCAATTCCGGCTCAATTACGTGACTTCAGGACCGGGCTTCGGTCTGCAGATTCATTCCGGCCTCGTCGACCGGGTCCGTCAGGCCCTCACCGCTGAGCGCGCAGCGGACTGTGTCTCGTGAATGTCGATAATCTGGTCGAACCCGCTGATGGTGAACACGTCGTGAACCGGCTTGGAAAGCGAGCATACTGCGAACTTCACATTCGCGGATCTCATGTCCTTGGCGGTCAGCAGGATAACTCTCAGGCCGGCGCTACTGATATACGAGAGTTCCTCAAAGTCAAGAATTACGGCCTTGTCGTTGTTGGTATCAATGGCGTTTTTCAAGGCGTCTTGGAACTCCGTGGCGTTGGTGCCGTCGACCCTACCGTCGGTCTTGGCGATAAGAGTCTCTCCGTCCCTTTCAGTGGTAACGTCCATCGTACCTCGTCCTCCTGTTTCGTATACTGACACTCTGATGGGAGCAAATGAGTTTCTGAAGTTTAACCGAAAAACAACTGCAAATGGTTATTGCTCGGTCCCATGGAAGGCCTAGAAATCGTATCCTTTCTCTCCGTGGGTCGCCAGGTCCAGCCCCACCAATTCGTCCTCCCAGTCCACCCGGATTCCGCCTAGCATCCATCCGGTTATCTTCACAATTATAAACGTAACAACTGCAGTCCACCCGGCAATCGCCGCTGCCGCGAGCGCCTGTACACCAACCTGTCTCCCCACGCTCCCGCCTTCGATGAAGATTCCCAAACCTCCCATGGCTTCAGTGGCGAGAAACGCCACCAGCAGCGTGCCAGTGATCCCGCCCAGTCCGTGTACACAGAAAACGTCCAGTGTGTCGTCGAGATTCAGTTTAATCTTAATGATGTTGACTGTGAAGAAGCATACGGCGCTGCCCGATGCCCCAAGTATCAACGCGCCCACCGGGCCCACGTAGCCCGCTGCTGGCGTGACTGCGGCCAACCCGGCTATGACCCCTGTTACGGTTCCGAATAGCGAGGGCTTGCGAAAACGGATCCAGTCCAGCGTAGCCCAGATCGCGGAGGCGCTGCAGGCTGCAAAATGCGTTGACGCCAGAGCCATGGCGGCGCGGCCGTCCGCCACCAGAAAGCTGCCTCCGTTGAACCCGAACCAGCCAACCCAGAGCATTCCCACTCCGGTGGCGACCAACCCGGGATTATGTGGTGGCTGCAGTTCGTAGGGAAACCCCTCCCTTCGCCCCAACTGGCTCACAATTACTAAGGCAGCAACACCTGCGGTCGTATGGACAACCAGGCCGCCGGCGAAGTCCATCACCCCCAGGCTTTGTAGCCATCCACCTTCGCCCCATACCCAGTGGCATACCGGCACGTACACCAGAAGCGTCCAGAGGGCACTCATGATTATTACCGCGGTGTACTTGGTGCGTTCTACATAGCAGCCAACCATCACCGCCGGAGTGATAATGGCGAAAGTCATTTCGAACATCACGAACAGCATCTCCGGGATGGTGCTTCCCTCGCGATGCGTGTTCTGATAGCCGATATCCCAAAGAAAGACGTGCTCTAGGTTGCCAATGAGTCCGAAGTGAGAGCCGCTGAACGACAGGCTGTAGCCTGCAACCATCCATAAGATGCCAACCACGGTCGCGATGGAGAAACACTGCATCGCCACCGAGAGCACGTTCTTGGCCCGAACCAAGCCGCCATAGTATACGGCGAGGCCTGGTCACGGTCATGAACAAAACAAGAGTGGTAGCAGCCAGGAGCCATGCGGTGTCGCCCGTGTTCACAAACTAAAGCCCGCGTCGCCGGATCTGTTCCGGCGTATTAATCCTCGATATTTTCTTCCCCTTTTTGGTGGCCTTTCGGCCAATCCTGAGAACGGGGATTACCTACTGGAGAGGGGCCCGATAGCAGAGACATAATACAATACGGAACACCGAAAGTGCACACTTGGGAATCTGCTTATCTGCTGATTTGCGGGATCAAGGGGTGGGAGGAGAGGAGTGCTTCACGCAAAATTCGCTGAATCTACTTACCAGCACACCAAGTTTGAATTGTCGTGTCCGCGGGTTTCGCTCCGATAATTTACAAACACGATTATCTTCAATCCAAAGAAGGCCCACCTCTTTTGCGTGGTGAAATCACCTGAGGCTCACCGGCAAAGTTCACGGCCGTATCACAGCCGCAATCGGAGATGGGCATACGAGTTGCGAGGAAGATGGTACCCCTGGAGGGACTCGAACCCCCGACGCGCGACTTAGGACGCCGCCGCTCTATCCTCTGAGCTACAGGGGCCTGAAAAGGATCTCCGGGTGCTTGTGGTGGAGACAGGGGGGGTCGAACCCCCAACCTCGGCATTGCGAACGCCGCGCTCTCCCAATTGAGCTATGTCCCCACGCGAACCAACCTCGTCCTTGGTGGAGGACTTGGTTCAAATCGTAGGGCCGCTCGATGGTGACTGTCAAGTCGCGCAATAGGCTGAACTCGACCTCCTTGCCAGTCCTTGATCGCTCCAGGGAGGTTGGGTGAAGGCGATGCTACAATTACCGTCAAAGTTGAGGCGTTGGCAGCCGCATTGCGCACTGGGGGAAAGACTATGTCTACGCTAGTCACCGGAGGAACCGGATTTGTCGGGGCAAGCATTGTTCGTGAGTTGGCCCGGGCCGGGCACGAGGTGGTCAGCTACGACGTCGCACCTGCGGATGACCTCGTTAGAAAGTTCATCTCGGGATGGGAAGACGGCATCACCTTCGTACAGGGCGATATTCGTGACCGTGGAGCGGTGGAGTCGCTCGTTAGCAGTCACGCCATAGAGGGCGTCATTCACGCCGCCACCTACACCGTGAACCAGCTCGACCTGGAGGTCGAACGAGGGCGCGACGTTGTCGCCATCAACATCGAGGGGCTGGCCAACGTGCTTGAACTGGCACGCCTCGCATCGGTGCGCCGGTTCGTATACGTTAGTTCTGGAGCGGCTTATGGACTGGCCGCTGGCACCGACCAGACCTACAGTGAGGATATGCCGGTCTCCCCCGATTCAATGTACGGTATTACCAAGTACGCTGGCGAGTTGATCACTCGGCGTTACGGCGAACTTTACGGGTTCCAGACCGCCAGCGTCAGGCTTAGTACACCCTATGGCCCTATGGAGCGTGTCACCGGTCACCGGGCCGTGATGTCAGCCTTGCATCAGTGGACGGGACAACTCGTGCGCCGCGAACCGCTGTCGGTGCAGGGCGACTCCTTCGCCCCCGACGACGGGCGCGACTTTACCTACGTCGTAGACACCGCCCGCGGACTGCAGGCAATTTACGACGCGCCGGAGCTGCCCCACGACTTGTACAACCTGACGACAGGGGTTTGGATAACATACCGCGAAATACTGGATGCGCTCGCAGATGTGGCTCCAGGCAGCCTCCCCGCCTCGGCGCCAGCCGTCGGCGACGCAATGAACCGTGCGCGCGCTTCCGTGTCATCGCGGGGCCCTCTGTCCGGGCACCGCCTCTGGCAGGACATAGGATGGCAGCCTCAATACGACTTGCGCGCCGGCATGGCCGACTACCTGCAATGGCGGCAGGAGTCCGGCTTCAGTGCTTAATAAAAGCGACGGGTGCGCTGATAGAGCGGAGGGTTTTCGGCGTGGAAATCGAGAAGTTCAGAATAGACGTACCCCAAGCTGTGCTGGATGATTTGGCGGCGCGATTGGACAGCACCCTTTGGCCCGAAGAAATCCCCGGCGCACAATGGGATTATGGAACGGACTTGGCCTACTTGGGCCGTCTGGTGGAGTACTGGCGCGCGGAATACGACTGGCGGGCGCAAGAGCGTACTCTGAACGAGTTCGACCACTTCCGAGCCCCAATAGACGGTTATGGAGTCCACTTCATACACGCCCGAGGCAAGGGAAGTGCCCCATTTCCTCTCATAATCTCCCACGGGTGGCCGGGGTCCGTGGTGGAGATGCTTAAGATTATCCCCATGCTGACCGACCCGGCCTCCCACGGCGGCGATGCGGGTGATTCATTCGACGTGGTCGTACCGTCGCTGCCGGGCTACGGGTTCTCAGACAAACCCGCCGAACGGGGCGTGAGCAACACCCGCATAGCCGGGATGTGGAACACGCTGATGAAGGAAGTGCTGGGCTACCAGAGATTCGGGGCCCAGGGCGGTGACTGGGGCGGCATGATCAGTTCACGGCTGGGATTCGACTTCCCGGAGTCCGTGGCTGGAGTCCACCTGAACCTGATGACCGGCGTCCCTTTCTTCCGCAGCGCGCCCGACCCTCCTCTGATTGAAACCGAACAGGAATTCCTGCGCCAGACCCGCCGCTGGTTCGACGATGAGGGCGGTTACTTCCACATCCAGCGCACCAAGCCGCAGACTCTGGCCTTCGCGCTGAATGACTCCCCCGTTGGCCTGGCTGCTTGGATAGTCGAGAAGTTCCGCACTTGGTCAGATTGTCGCGGAAATCCAGAGAACGGTTACACTCGCGATGAACTCCTTACCAATATCATGGTCTATTGGATCACCCAGACAGCCGCATCTTCGGTTCGACACTACTACGAAAACAGGGTGGACAACTGGCGCTTCCAGCCAGGAGAACGCGTGGAAGTGCCCTGTGCCTTGGCCCTGTTCCCCGTGGAAATCAACCGACCTCCCCGCGAGTGGGCCGAGCGAACCCACAACGTGCAGCGCTGGACAGAAATGCCTCGCGGCGGACACTTCGCTGCCATGGAGCAGCCGCAATTGCTGGCCGAGGACATTCGTGCCTTCTTCCGAGTCCTTCGGTAATTCCCTCTTCCCATGGGCGGTGGTTAGGGTGGGGGCGGTTCCCTGATTCCTTTATAATGCTTCTGCCAACCGCTTTCAGGAGCACTACTCCGATGGTATCTCCATACATGTTTCAAGTTGACCAGCGTGTGCGTATTCGGACCAGGGGTGACGGAAAGTACCGACAACCGTCCGATAGCGCCCGGGGTACTCTGGGCACCATCGCACCCCAGATGACCGACGACTGGTCGGGTACCAAGCTGGAGTTGGAATCCGGCATCCCAAACGTATACTACGTCAACCTTGATGGTGGCACCACGGAACTAATCGCCGAGGACTGGTTGGAGGCTGCTCCGGCCGATGCTCCGCCTCCCCCTGCCCCTCAATCCCGTTTTCTCAACTGAAAAAAAGAGGTGAAAGAATGGACTTCGGACTTGCGGACAAAAAGGCATTTGTAGGTGGCGCCAGCCGCGGCATCGGTAAGGCCATCGCGCTGGAACTCGCGCGTGAGGGATGCGACGTGGTAGTCGCATCACGTACCGCGGCGGACTTGGAGAAGTCGGCCCAGGAAATCGCGGAAGAAACCGGCCGCAACATCATCCCTATATCCATGGACGCCACCCAGCGCGACCAGGTCGACCGGGCGATAGTCGAGGCTGCCGAACGATTGGGCGGGCTGCACATCTTGGTCAATAGCGCATCGCTGCCCGGAGGCTCGTCGGACGCAATCGGCCCAATTGATACCGTCAACGAAGATTCTCTCATCAGCGATTTCGACGTGAAGTATGTCGGTGCCCTGCGTTCTGCCCGGGCGGCCATCCCTTTCATGAAGGAGCAGGGCTGGGGCCGCATAGTCAACATCAGTGGCGGCAACGGCCGCACCGCCGGCAACCTTAGCGGAGGCGCTCGTAACGTGTCGATGGTGCATCTGACCAAAACGCTGGCCATCCAGTTGGGGCGCTTCGGGATCACTGTCAACTGCATCCACCCCGGCACCACCCGGACCGAGCGCACGCCCGGCCTCCTCGAAGCCCGGGCCGCCCAGTTGGGTGTCCCCCTTGACCAGGTTGAGGCCCATGATTTCGGCCCCGACTCACCCCGTGGCAACCACATCTGCCGGATGGTGGATGCCTCGGAGATAGGCTACCTGACATGCTACCTGGCGTCTGACAAGGCATGGGCCGTAACCGGCGAAGTCATTGCCGCCGGCGGCGGCACCGGCACCGCGGTGTACTACTAGTAGACCAACTGCGTATAAATGATGGGAAGTTCTGGGACGGAGGTTTCGCGTTCGAATCGTAGGTGGGATGACGAGACTTCCCCCCTGCCCATCATTTCAAAGATTTCCCTCTACTAGGGCTAAGGCACGCTAATTTAAGGCAGGATATGAAAACCACGCAATTCATCGCCGACTGCCTCACGCAGACCCATCTGCGTCTCCATGCAACCTGTGAAGGGTTGACTGCTGAACAGATGACTTGGCGGCCCTCGCCCACGGCCAACAACCTCGGCTTCGTTCTGTGGCATGTCGGCCGCCACGAAGACAGCCGCGTCACCGCCACTGCATGTGGTGCTGAGGGCTTCGAGACCGATCTTTGGGTGACAGGCGGCTGGTACGAGCAGTTCGGCCAGCCCGTTACCGCGCCCGACCCCGGTGACCGGCTGGGTCTACGCAGCTTGGCGATCCCTGCTCCTGAGGTGCTTTTGGCATACTTCGAGGCTGTAAACGAGCGGACCACGCGGTTTATCGCGTTGCTGGACGAAGGCAGGCTGGGCGCGCACTTGGAGCCCCACGAGCCACGCCAGACGGTTGCGGGATCCTTGCGACATATGATCGTTCACCAGAACCATCACCACGGCCAGATCGACTACCTGCGCGGCCTGCAGGAAGAGGACTGGGACCTTCCGAGAGGTACTGGGGGAATTCTACCAAGTCGGCCGACTTAGTCAGGGAAAAGGGAGCTTCGAGGGAGTCATGACCACCACCACGCGCGCCATCGGCCAGTCCGTCGTTCGCGGCGAGGGGCCTGACAAAGTTACCGGGAAGTCGATTTACGCTGCCGATGTCTCGCTTCCAGGCATGTTGTGGGGCAAAGCGCTTCGCTCGCCCTTCCCTCACGCACGCATCGTCAGCATTGACACGAAGCAGGCGAAGGCTGTTCCCGGTGTTCATGCCGTGATAACCGGCTCCGACCTTCCCGATTCACTCGTAGGGAGACGTCTGCGAGATATGCCGGTCCTCGCCCGTGATGTGGTGCGCTTCGTGGGTGAGAAAGTGGCCGCCGTGGCCGCCGAGACCCAGGAAGCCGTCGAGGAAGCCCTGTTGCTCATCGAAGTGGAATACGAAGAGCTGCCCCCGGTGTTTGACGCCCACGAGGCTATGCAACCGGATTCCCCGTTGATTCATCCTGAGATGTCCGGCTATGAGGGCTTGCCGCAGCCAGAGTCCGATATCAACAACGTATTCGCTCACATTACCTGGGGGCAGGGCGACGTGGAGAAGGGGTTCGCCGAGGCCGACCTTGTTTTCGAGCACACTTTCAACGCCCAGCTTATGCACCAGGCCTACATCGAACCGCACGCCTGCGTGGTCAGCGCCGAAGTTTCAGGACAAGTCCAGGCATGGGTCAACA
Source organism: Dehalococcoidia bacterium (assembly GCA_965261355.1). Classification (GTDB taxonomy): domain Bacteria; phylum Chloroflexota; class Dehalococcoidia; order Lucifugimonadales; family UBA3495; genus VXOI01. Next base: position 1,054,108 of record CBDHDK010000002.1, read on the forward strand.
ACAAGGACCCCTACGCCCTCCGCGAGCAGCTGGCGGCAGTTTGGGGGATGGATGAGGAGAGCATCGTGCTGCACCCGTGCAGCATCGGCGGTGACTTTGGTGGAAAGGGTTCCTTCATGGACGTGCCACTGTGCTACTACCTGTCCCTCCACTCGGGACGTCCGGTCAAGATGGTCATGGACTACATCCAGGAACTGATGGCCGCCAACCCTCGCCACCCGGCGACCATGACCATCAGAAGCGGTGTGAAGCGCGACGGGATTCTCGTGGCACGGCAGGCGCGGGTGGTGTTCGACAGCGGCGCATACGGCGCTTTCAAGCCGACGGTGTACCTGCGTGGCGCCGACCACATCTGCGGCGTCTACCGCATCCCACACGCCCGCATCGACAGCTTCATGGTCTACACCAACAACGTCCCCAAGGGCCACATGCGCAGCCCCGCCAAGCCTCAGGTGGTGTTTGCTGTCGAGTCCCACACCGACCTCATCGCTCGCGAGTTGGGCATCGACCCCTACGAGTTCCGCCGGATGAATCTGCTACAGGACGGCGACTCCTCGCCCGTCGGCCACGTTTGGCAGGACATTCGCGCCGAACAGACACTTCAACGCGTTGCCGACGTCGTGGGGTGGGACGCCCCGAAGGCCGATAGGCCCGGTGCGCTCTCCGGTCGTGGACTGGCTATAACGGACCTGTCCCAGGGAATAGGCCGCTTCGCCGTCAGGATAAGCATGAACTCTTCCGGCAGGCCCACGTTGCACATGGCTTTCTGGGACACCGGCACAGGATCCCATACTGTGCTGCGGCAGATGGTGGCCCAGGAGATGTCCGTTCCGGTGGAAGAGGTGGACATTGAGCTGCTGGACACGTCGGAATTGCCCTTCAGTTCCGGCTCAGGCGGCACCCGGGTGACCTACACCGCTGGCCAGGCTGTGGTGGGCGCGGCTCGGGAGTTGCGGCGGAAGCTGATCCGGGAGGCTGCGCCGCTCTTGGACTCGCCGGAAGAGGACGTTTCGTTGCAGAGCGGACGAGTGGTGGTCGGTCCATCACCACTGCGGCCCGCATACTACCGTACCATTAACATTGGCGAAGTCGTGGCCCACGTGAGAGACGGCACCCTCGTCGCCGAGTACGAGTTCGCCTCCGATCCGCCGGACATCACGTCCTTCTGCGCCCAGGCCGCCGAGGTGGATGTTGACCCCGAGACTGGTCAGATAACCCTCAATCGATTCGTAACCGCTCACGATGTCGGGGCCATTCTCAACCCACTGATGCACCAGGGACAGGTGGAAGGCGGGGTCGTCCAGGGTCTCGGCTACGCCCTTATGGAGGAGCTTCAGACCGAAGATGGCCACATCTCCACCCTCAGCTTCGGCGACTACAAAATACCCACCAGTGCCGACATACCTGAACTCGTTACTGTGCTGGTTGAGGGCAACAGTGGCCCGGCCCCCTACCGCAGCAAGGGCATAGGCGAGAGCGCCAACATTCCCGTAGCCGCCGCAATAGCCAACGCCGTAACCGACGCTATCGGCGCCCCGGTTCCCAGCCTCCCGCTGACGGCGGAGAAGGTGCTGCGTGCAATCCGCTCGCGAGAGTTCGACGGCCAGCATTAAGAAGCCGGTTCCTATCCCAATGGACGTAGACGGCAACTTCAGTAGTCTTCAATCGGAACGAGGCGGTCATGCTTGACTTGCTGATTACCAACGGGATGGTGGTTGACGGGACCGGAAGTCCGGGTTTTTATGCTGCAGTGGCCGTCGAGGGCGATCGCGTCAGCATCCAGCGCGGCGATGCGTCGGTTCTGGAGGCGGCTCGGACCATCGATGCCACTGGCTATGTCGTCTGCCCCGGTTTTGTGGATCTGCATTCCCACGCCGGGTTGACCATCCTTGGCGAGCCGCACCACGACCCCAAGGTGCGCCAGGGTGTCACCACAGAGCTCGTGGGCATCGACGGCATCTCCCACGCTCCCTTCAAGACCCGCGAGGAACTCGAGCGGTACATATGGCTCGACTCGGGCTTGAACGGCTACCCGCCTCTGCCGGCCGACTGGCTGACCGTGGCGGAACTGTTGGACAAGTACGACGACTCGGTTGCCATCAACATGGCCTACATTCTTGGCAACTCACCCGTTCGCATTTGGAGCGTCGGCTGGAACGACCGCCCCGCCACTCCTGCAGAGCTCGAGGATATGAAGGCGGTAACCCGCGAGGCCATGGAGGAAGGCGCGTGGGGCCTTTCTACAGGCCTCGACTACCCACCCGGCTCCTACGCCTCCACCGAGGAACTCGGTGCGCTGGCCGGGATTGCGGCTCGTATGGGCGGCCACTACCACACTCACACCCGTGCCAGCTTGCGTTCGCAGGGGCTGATGGCGCCATGGGAGGAGGCGCTGGAAATCGGGCGGCTGGGCGACTGTCCGGTCCACCTGACCCACTACCGCCAGGGTGCCGCTGGAGTAGGCAGCCACCTCGACTACCTGGGCTTGGTGGAGAGAGCCCGCGACGAGGGAATGGACGTCACGTTTGACTGCTACACCTACCCGTTTTCTGGCACCACCGTGACCATCGGCCTGCCCCACTGGGCCAAGGATGGTGGCCCCGAGCGGCTCATGGACGCCCTGAGCGACCAGGACGACCGCCAGCGCATGAAGCGTGAGCTATCCCGCGAACGGCTGGAGAACAACTGGCTGACCAACTTCACCCAGCCGCAGAACAAGCAATACGAGGGGCGACTCATCACCGACATCGGCGAAATGCGTGGCCAAGACCCAGAGGACGCCCTCTTTGACCTGCTAGTCGAGGAAAACTTGGGCATTTCCACGGTCGGTCTGGGCACCAACGCCCAGACACTCTACGCCTTCGTGTCTCATCCGGCGGGAATGATCGCCAGCGATGCAATCCTGTTTGGCGAGTACCCCAACCCTCGCAGCTACGGCTGCTTCCCCATCGTACTGGCGGAGTTCGTGCGCGCCGAACGACACCTGAAGCTGCCCGAAGCCATACGCAAGATGACTTCCTTCCCGGCCCAGCGCCTGGGCCTCCCCGACCGGGGCATCCTGCGCGACGGATTAAAGGCCGACATCGTGGTTTTCAACCCCGACACCGTCAAGGCTCTCGCCACCAAGGAAAATCCCAAGCAGTACCCTGTCGGCATAGACTACGTGATTGTCAACGGCAGGGTCGTCATCGACAACGGTGAGAACACCGGCGCTCTGCCCGGACGGGCGCTGCGCCGGGGTCGGGCCGGCACCTAGGCTGGCGGAGTTCTGATGAGCCCGAAGAATTTCAAGGTCGGTTTCCTAACGTCCCTCGTAGTTGCTGTGGTCGCCGTCGCTCTTGTGATGGCTTGCTCGGGCGATTCGGGGTCAGAGGCAAGTGTTGGCGAACCAGTAAATTTGTCACCTGTTGCGTGGGAAGGTGGGGAGATTTACAACAGGACCTGTGTGCTCTGCCACGGCACTGGTGCTCTGGGGAGCGAGACGGGCCCATCGCTGGTCCACCGCCTTTACGAGCCGGGGCATCACCCCGATGTGTCCTTCCGGAATGCGGTGAAGGACGGGGTCATTGCCCATCACTGGGAGTTCGGCCACATGCCAGCGCAGCAGAACGTTTCCGACGAGGATGTGGAGAAGATAATCTGCTACGTGCGTGAGCTGCAGATAGCAGGAGGGATATTCGAAGGAGAAGGCTGCTGAGCGCCTACGGGTCGAATATCTGGGTCAACGGCAGGCAGCACCCCGGCAGCACCTCTCCCCCATCCAGCACATCATCCCCGGTCAACGTCACGGCCGTATCTGCGTGCCGGTGCACCAAGAGGGTTCGGTCCGCCGGACGCACTTCCAGCGCCATGGATACGCCGAAGTTGAGCCACATCCTGATCTTTTCCTCGACATCCTGAGTTGAGTCGCCTAGGGAGACGATTTCCGCCGCCAACTCAGGCACCACCTCAAGATAACCGTCAGAGTCGTCATCCAAAGGCAATCGGACAGCTGACACGAAATAAACGTCCGGCTCTCTCACGGTATCCGGGTTTCGGTGTACCAGGACGCCACCATCGGTTCCCCCGATCTGCCCTATTCGGAGGGGCATCTCAAAGTTGTTGAGTAGAGTTATTACCCTTCCCGCAATACGCGCGTGCTTTTTCCCTGCTGCCACTTTTTTGTGCAACACTCCCGCGATGAGTTCGCCCTTGACTCCTTGGCTGTTGAGCCGGAGCAGGTCTTCGGCGGTCAGCAGCTTGTTCTTCGCGGTCGTCATACGCTCACCCGGGCTCATAGTGCTCTGAGTCGATTCTACTATAACGCGCTGATGCGACGGCTATCTGCCCAGCGTATCCAGCAGGCGCTCGAGCGCGGCGCAGTCGCGGCAGCCGTCGCGACCGTCGGGAGCGTCGGGAGCGTCGGGAAGGGCGTGGATGCGGGCGGCCTGCCGCAGCAGGGGCGGAATCAGGCGTTCCGGGTCCAGGTCCACCTCCACTACGCGGGGGCGGAAACCCAGGACGAAGCCGTCCGTGTTTACTGTACCGGCAATGTCGACTGTCTCGGAGTCGGTAGCCGGCTCCATGTAGACCAGCGCTAGTCGGGAAGCCGAGGGAAAGTCCAGCCGCTGGGCGATCCAGGCGTAGGCGTTGAGCTGTGCGCGGTACACCCGGTGCTGGCTGCGATTGTCCGGATTGTAGCGGGAGGTCTTGTAGTCGACGATGATGCAGGTGTCGTCCGCCAGCCTGAAGACGGCGTCGGCCTCGCCGCGGAGAGTAACGCCTGTCGATTCGTCGGTGGCCTTGAACCGTGACCAGTGCGGCGGATCCAGGTGCTCGGTGGAGTCGGCAACCCCTGCCATCCATGGCGGCAGGCATCCCTCATCCTCCAGGTGGCCGACGACGACCTGCTTGGTGTACCGGTCAATGCTGCTGAAAATGCCGGGGAATCCCTGCCACGGCAGGGGCCGCACATGCATCCGTATCCAAGCACAGCGGGCGCAGAAGGCGAAGCCGGCGTAGCTGCCCAACTCAGTGGCTGATATGGTCAGGCTCGACGGCTGGTCCTCTCCGTCGGGAGTTGGCTGGCCGGTCTTTGAGGCGGGCAGAGGCTAGTCGCCGTCACCGTCGCCGTCGCCGGTGCTGCCGGCCGCCGCCGCAGGCTGGGCAGGCGAAGTCGCGGGTGCGGGCTCTTCGGAGTAGCGGGAGACGTTGCCGCGGGCTTCGGGCGGCAGTGCTTCCTCCCACTCGGGTAGTTGCCGCCGCTTGGTATTGGGCAGGAACAGGATGGCGAAGACCGCTAGGGTGCTGAGCCCGAAGGACAGCCACAGCGGCCAGAAATAGTCGCCGGTGATGTCGCGGAGGAATCCTGCCGAAACCGGGCCGAGCGCCATACCGAAGCCCGCGCCCATCATCTGCCATCCGTACGCCGTGCCGGTGGGTGCGTCGGCGTAGTATTGCCGGTTGATAATGGGGAAGGCAGTCATCTCACCGCCCATACCGATGCCGAAGAGCACCGCGAAGACGAAGTATAGGAAGATGCTGTCGCCGGCGCCGAACAGGATCAGGATCGGTAATGTCTGAAGGACGAAGCAGACTCCCATCACCCATTTGCTGCCGATAATGTCCGCCAGGAGAGGAACGGCGAACCGGGTCAAGGTGCTGACCACGGTCAGAGAGAGGTAGATCATGGCTGCCACGCCGCTGGAAATGCCGTCTTCGATGGCAATGGCCACCAGCAGAATCAGGATGATGTTGTGGCCGGCGCAGCCCAAGCCGTGAATTGTGGCCAGGTTCCAGAATGCGAAGGTCTTCTGAACTTGCTTCAGGAACACATCAGTACGGAGCCTGGCGACGGAGTTGTTCTGCAGGCGGCGCACCGGTTCGTCGGCGGGGGCGCCCCACTGTGTCAGTCCTCTTTCCGCCGGTTCGTTGTAGAACCACTTGGTGAGAGTCAGCAGTATGATGCCGCCGGCGATACCAGGTATCCAGAAAGTAACCTGCAGGCCGTAGCGGTCAAAAAGCAGGTAGACCATCAGGATGGCCAGCCCGGTGCCGAGGCCCTGGAGCCCCTGCAAAATGCCCATGATGAGGCCGAGATTCTTGCGGAACCAGAGGGTTACCCCGGAAACCAGGGTCACCTGGAAGGAGGCCATGCCCGCGGCCAACAACACGCCGAAATACAGGTAGAACTCCCACAGCTGGGTCATGATGCCGGTCATTACCATGCCGGCCATGAACAGGACCCCGCCGCCCCACATCACACGGCGTACCCCGTACCGGTCGCTGAGCCAGCCGCAGACGGGACTTAAGGCGGCGGAAAGCAGCCATTGTATGGTAAAGCCGAGGGTGATGAATCCGATGCTCCAGCCAAAGAGCGTCTCCATCTCGGGAACGAGAATCGCAACGGCGAATCGCATGCTGGAGCTGGTCATCCACATTACCGTCGCCACGCCGACGATAACGAAGGCATAGTGGACGCGCCTGTCTCCAATGATCAGGCCCTCGCGCTGCAGACTGAATTTAAGCATCAAAAGCCATTGCCGGGGTGATTCGCCGCAAGATGGCTAATTCTACTCCCGGCACCCGTCTGTTTCAATAATGTTAAATCCGGAACACCGTCAATGACCTCGACAGCTTCAAGCCCAGGCTACCAATTCCCGGGGCAAGTTCTGCTCAGAAGTGTAAGATTCAGTAAGATTCTGACAGTTTACGTCTGGTAATCGGGGCCTTGCGAGGGGCGCAGGTGCAGCCGATGGTGGCGAAACGAGCGGCGTTCTGCCATTGGGCCAGGGATTGCTGGTTCGCGTACCACCTGAATTGGATCGCCACCGTGTTCTGAAACGCCCCCGCGGAAGCGATGCCGAGGAAGAAAATTCCCCGACCCGGGTTCGCGTGGCTTGTCGCTGGAATGCCCTCGCGATATCCAGGACAGCAATATCCTGGACCGGGCTGATGGACGTAGCCCTCGTGGGACAGGTCGGTCAGCGAAAATTTCGCTATCCCTGCCAAATCCGGCCTTTTCCGGCCAATTGGGCCATTTGAAAGGGTTCGCGGCCAAGCATTCTTAACTTCTGTCAAATCGGGTGTTGCAGCTGGGTCATGCGACCGGCGTATTCCGGCGTGGATGGCGTACTCTACAGTTTCATGCTAAAGAAGCGCCACCGGGGAAGGCAACGGACAAATGTCACCAAAATCACGGGCGCCGGGACGAGAGAGAGGAACTAAGGCTTGGTTCTCGCTGGTTGCGGAGGTGTCTTCGGTCCAAGCTGATGAAAGGTCCCGCTTAAAACCGGAGCGGCCTCGCAGGGCAATCGCGTTTTATTTCTGGGCACACAAATTGGGCCGGAATAGAGGTGGCGGTGAAATTGACAGTGCTTCCTTGGGTTCTGGGTGCGACGGTAGACGGGGGTTTGGGATTCCCGCCTGAGCGGGAATGACGGGTTACAAGGCCTCCAGCGTTTAAAACGCGATTGCCCTGAGCGGCCTCGCGATGGGTGTTTACAGTGCTGAAAAAATGCTACAATTGATTTTTACAAGATAGGCCGAGGTGGTGGAATTGGTAGACACGCTGTCTTGAGGGGGCAGTGGGCGTGCGCCTGTGTGGGTTCAAATCCCGCCCTCGGCACCACCAAAATGCTGTTCTTCTCACGACTGGGCGACGTAGCCAAGTGGTTAAGGCGGAGGTCTGCAAAACCTCTATGCGGCGGTTCGAATCCGCCCGTCGCCTCCAATCCATCCCCCAACTCTGCCCCGGCGTTCTTCTGTCTCACCCCACGACTTTCTTCCGCGTATCATTTTGGTTTGCGCCAGTTGCGAACGTAGTCCCGCTGGTCCGGCTGCCCCGGCGACTTGGGCTGCCGGTCGATCTTCTCCACCCCCTGCCATAGAGCGGCAACTTCGTCCAGGGCCTCCCGTCCTGTGCTTCCGTGCCTGACCAGCCAACACCCAACGACGGTGCCCGTGCGGCCGACACCACCCCAGCAGTGAACGTAGACCGTCTTGCCCTCGGCCAATTGCGTGTCTATGGCGTCGAGAATATCCGACATCTGCTCGGGGCTGCGCGGCACGGTCGCGTTCCTGATGGGATGCCTGGCCCACTCGACGGTTCGGCCCTGCCTGTCGGCAATCTCCTCGGCGATGCCGATGTGCGACTCGAGCCGTCCGAGATTGCTGTGTTCCCCTTCTTCCGTCAGGTCTATGAAGTAGCTGACACCCGCTCCAAGCAGCCCAACCAGCTTCTCGGACGCCTTGGAGTGGTTGAGGTCGCCGGGGTATTCCCCGGCTGCGAACCTGCCGGGCACCACCCAGTAGCTGTTGGGGAAGGGGCGGTCGGGGTCGCTGGCCGTTGACATGCTTCTATTCCTCCCGTCGAGCAGGCCGTCGTGCAGGCGCGAGGGACTTCCGAGTGCGAACCGACAGAGAACGCGGCTAGTCGTCGATGTGTACGGTGGCAACGACCCTGGGCACGTCGCCGACGACGCGGGTGGTGTGCCCGCGCCCGGTCAGGTCCTCAGCAAGATTGACGTCTCCCGGCCCAAGGCGATGAACCGTGCCGTCGCCCAGACCGATTTCCGCCTCTCCTGAGAGGGTGATCAAGTACTGCCTTCTGGGGGCTACGTGCCAGTCGCTGAAGAATCCCGGTGGCAGCGCGCGGAAAACGATTCCCTTGGCGTTGTGAAGCTCGGTCCAGGCGGGATGTGAGGACGGGTCTATTACCTCGATGTGGGACTCGCCGTCGTCTCCGGAATAAAGCCTTATCGATGCCATGTTCCCTCCTGTATTTCGCTGGTTCGTCGATGGGATTCTAACCCATATCAGCGCCGGTTGCCCGAAGGTTGACCGGTCATGGGCGGCGCGACGTACCCTCTGCTGCGCATGGATGGTGCCTGGGCATATACTAACGGCGCTCCAGCAGGGCAACGCCCACGGATTCGGCCAACGGCCGCAATAAATGGCGGTTCCGCAACCGGAACAGGAAGGGCAGCATCGTTACGCGGACGGCACAGGCAGACGGAAGACAGGTGAACAAAGCGTGGTTCTTCGCCGTGCTTTCCTTGGCCATCGTCGGCGCCCAGAACTCGGTATTCATGCTGCCGCCTCTCCTGAAGGAGATAGGTTCGGACCTAGATGTGTCGGTGGCGGTGGCCGGACAGTTGGCGACCGTCACCTTCGGAGCCTGGGCGGTTTCACTGATTACGGCGGGGCCGTTGTCCGACTCCTTCGGGCGCCGACCGGTGATTCTGGGCGGACTGCTGGTGCTGATCGCCTCGGTCTTCGCCTCGGCCTTCGCGCCCAACATCGAAGTGTTCCTGGCCCTTCGTGTGCTGACGGGACTGGCAGCGGGTATGCTCCCGCCCACCTCGGTGGGAGTGCTGTCGGACGTGATTTCCCAGGGACGGAGGGCGCAGGCGGTCAGCGCCCTGCTCTCCATGGGAATCCTGACCTCGGCCGTCAGCGTGCCGCTGGCCCTGGGGCTGGCGGACGTGGGAGGCTGGCGATTCGTCTTCATAGTTGCCGGACTGGTGCTGGCTGCCGGGTTCCTCTCGAACCTGCTCTGGTTTCCCAGGGACAGCAGGGAGCGGGTCCGGAACTGGTCCTTCTTCTCCCGGTACTCAGCGCTGGTACGCTTGCCCTTCTTCCAGACGGCGGTGGCGATCGGGATGTGCCAGCGGATAGCCTTCTGGACGATGGTCAGCTACTTTCCGACCTACTTGAGGGATGCATATGACCTGGGGGTGGCATTCGCGGCCCTGCCCCTGGGGATTGTGGCGGTGGGGCAGGCGGTGGGCAGCTTCTTCGGCGGGCCGGTGGCGACCCAGAACTCCCGCGCGCTCTTACTCGGCGCAACCTCGGCAGCGGGCGGAGTCTGCGCGTTCGTGTGCTTCACAGTGGATCTGCAGATGTGGGTGGCGGTGGCAGTGGCGACCGTGGGTGGGTGCCTGCTGGCCGTGACCATGCCCGCGCTGGTGGCCGCCAGCACCGAGTATTCCGGCGAGTCGAAGTCCTCCGGAGCCAGCATCATGGGCCTGAGCAACCAGACCGGCGGCGTGCTGGGCGCGGCCATGGCCGGTGCGATCCTGGCCAGCACGGGCTTCGAGGGCATCGGCTACATGTGCGTGGGCGTCACGGTCGCAAGCGCGGTGGTTGCAGTCGTCTTCGGCAGGAACATGCGCCTGGGCACCGGCTAGCCGTGGGCGGCAGGCGAAGCGTCGGACTTCGCCCCTCGGATGGCTGCCCGAACTGAGGTCCGGCGGGCAGTTGGGTAGCGCTACGCCGGAGGGTTGGCCTTGAACCACTCGGTAATTTCGGAGCCAGTGGCCGCCCAAACCCTCTGCCGTTGCATCATGTGTCCCAGGGCCTGGTCGAGGTAGCGGATGCGGAAGGGCTGGCCGATAAGCCAAGGGTGAAGGTTGAAGGCCATTAACAGGCCCGACTCCCGCGAATCCCCGTACAGTCCGTCGAAACTCTCCTGCAGCATGCGGCCGTAGCGGTCGACGGGCACCTTGCGGTCCCAGAGCGCGTTGATGTCGTCGAGTTCCAGCATCAGGGGCAAGGCGCACAGATCTCCCTGCGGTGTGGTCATGCGGTAGGGCTGCTCGTCGTTGACCCAGTCGCAAACGTAGTCAATACCCGCCGCAGCCAGGATGCCTGGCGTACGATCCGACTCGCCGTACTCCGGGCCAAGCCACCCCCGTGGAGGCTCGCCGGTGAGCCGGCGGAGGGCGTCCAGGCTCGAGTGCGCGTACTCCTCTTCGGCCTCCGCAGTCATTTGACCTGTGATCATGCGGCTGGCCGAGATTCCGTGGCCAATGATCTCCGCGCCGCGCTGGCGACAGTGGTCGACCAGGTAAGGGTTGGCTTCCGCCGTCATCGCATCAATGGCCACGGTGGCCGGAATGCCGTGCTTATCCAGCACATCCAGCACCCGGAATATGCCGACGCGGTGGCCGTACTCGCGGTGCGACACGCGGGCGTAATCGGGGAAGGCGCGATCGCCAAGGCCACCAGCCAGAGAGACGGTGAAGCTGTTGGGCGGCGTTTGCCATTCCATTTTCTCCAAGGTGACCACCACGCAGAGCGCAATTCGGGCGCCGTTGGGCCAGCGGAGGGTGCCACGCCGGTTGATCGGCGACCATTGGTAGTGCTCGTGGTCCATTCCTGGACGGCGTTCAGCCGGCATACGGTACCCCTCTGCGAATTAGCTAATTCCCCGTCACCGAGTCCCCTCGTCAATCATGGACGGTAATCATGGACGGTACTGGGCCGCGTGGGCGACAACCTCGTCGTAGTGGTTGGCGATGTAGTGCTCGGCGATCTCGTCGGCCGTCGTCTGCCAAACGCCCTCATGGGACATGATGTAGCCGAGAATCTCGTCCAGGTACTTGACCCGGTGGGGCTGGCCGATGAGGTACGGATGCAGGGCGATGCACATCACGCGGCCGCTCTCCGCACCCTCCTCGTAAAGCTGGTCGAACTGCGCCTTGCAGATCTGGGCGAAATAATCGCCCTCGAAATTGCTGCGGAACACCGGAACGTCGTTCAGTTCGAAGCTGTAGGGCACCGACACCAGCTTGCCCGACTTGACCCGTATGGGCACCGGCTGGTCGTCATGCACCCAGTCGGTGTGGTAGATGAGCCCTGCTTCGGCCATCAGGTCGGGCGTGCGGTCGGTGCCGGAAACGGCCGGGCCCAGCATCCCCTTAAGCGGCTTGCCCGTGTGACGGCGCAGGGTCTCTATGTTGTCCCGGTAGAATTCCCGCTCCTCCTCTTCAGACAGGGCGTTCAGGTAGCGAGTGTTGTAGATGCCGTGGCTCATGAAGTCGTAGTCCCGCTCAATCATGGCCTCGGCGATTTCGGGGTAGTGTTCCAGCACCGCAAGATTCAGCGACACGCAGCACCTGATATTGTGCTTGTCCAGCACCTCGGTCATGCGCCAGAATCCGACGCGGTTGCCGTAGTCGCGGTAGGAATACTGCTGCACGTCTGGAATTGGCACCCGCGGCCACGGGGTTCGCACTCCGTCGAACTCCGGCAGGTACTCGTAGTGCTCGATGTTCGGCGCAATCCACAGTGCTACGCGGGCACTGTTCGGCCACCTGATGGGCGGGCGCTCGATTATCGGGCTGTAGTCGACTCTCGTTTCGGCTTCGGCCACGATGGTACCTCTCATCTGGAGGGGGTTTGGTTTACAGGCCATTCTAACCGCAATTCGTAGATGTTTGTACTTGGCCAAAATCGGACGCCCACCGATCCGAGTGAGTTCGTGACTACTCACAGGTGCGTTGACCACACCTACCGCCACCCGGGGGCTCTCGTTATACTTCCGAGAATTCGATCTCGAAAATAAGACTGGAGCGCGTAGCCCGATTAATACTGCTTCGCTCGCCCCGTTACCCCCGCATAACCCTTGACTTTCCTCTCGAACGATTACCGGAAGGAGGGAGAACTGGCTCTTGCTCCTTGAAGCGGACACACTTCGCAGAACGGCCCTGATCCTGGTGGTCGCCGGCCTGCTGTGGAACCTCTTGGAGGCCGTGGTCGCCTTCTGGGCAGGCCTGCAAGCTAGCAGCGTCGCCATCTTGGCCTTTGGGCTGGACAGCATCGTCGAGTTGCTGGCCGGCGGTGTCTTGGTGTGGCGGCTGAGGACCGAACGCGACGAGGAGGAGGCCGAGGCCGCGGAGAGGAGGGCGTAGAGGATTGTGTCCCTCACATTTTTCCTGCTGGCGGTATACGTGGTGCTCCACTCCGGCGCGAATCTGCTGGGATGGCTGCCGGAGCCGCAGCCCAGTCTTGCTGGTATCGTGATCGTGGTCGCCAGCGCCGGGGTGATGGCCGTTCTCTATGTGGCCAAGATGCGCATCGCAACCCGGATGCAGTCGCGGGCATTGAGGGCGGAGGCGATGGAAAGCCTGTTCTGCGACCTGCAGGACCTGACTATATTGGTGGGGCTGGCTCTCAACAGCCTGCTGTCGTGGTGGTGGGCCGACCCTGTGGCGGCCCTGGTTCTGGTCCCGTTCTTCATCAAAGAGGGCAGGGAGAACTTTACCGGCCACTGCCACGGGGATGAGCACGAAGAACACGAGGGTCACGAAGACCACCAGCCTCCGGTCTGTTTCTGCCGCAGCTGCCTGTTCGGCATCCGCGCCTGCCGTGCGGCTTGCTGCCGGCTGTAAAGTCGAGCCGGTTACGCAACGCGTTCAGGCCCAAAGGCTGCCGGTAGGTTCCGCGGAAGACAAATAAGAAGGGCAATTCCGGGCTCCACAAGCCTCGTATTGGCCCATTTCGACCGTGAACCCGGAAACGCTAATGGCGGAGAGTGCGTCCGCCAACAGTCGGCTTTGACAGTATCATCATTAGCCTCCCAAATGGCGTTGGTAGATAAACACAGTCTAAATGACCGTCTCATTTAGTCCAGAGTCGTAAGGGTGGTTCCGTTCGCTTATAGCGTATGGTTGAGGCGAGTGAATGTATTTCTGGAGGATAAACGCTACAAGCAAACGGAACCGCGTCAGCCACTATCGTCTTGGTGCCAGCCCGAGCCGAACGTCATCCCGTCGTAGCCGACCAACCAGACGCGTACGGACTCGTTGGTCAGCCAGCGGCCCTCTGCGGGAACCTCTGATGTTTCCGCTCCGAGGAGGTCACTCATGTCCGTTCCCACCAGCGTCTTATCGTAGTGGTCTACGATTGTGCCGCTGGCGTCGGCTATGAACGCGAACCATTCCCCTTCAACGGTCTCGGCGCTGTTGTAGTATTCGATAGTCGCTGCCAGTCCGGAATAAACGCTCTCGGGGCCGGTAAAGTATGCGATGGTCGCTTCCAGTCCCTCCGAACGGAATTTGTTGACCGCGGCGAACACCAGGGACTTGGTGAATTCATCGGCCTCGACGTACCAGCCGGAGCCGAACAACAGTCCGTCGTGCCTCACCACCCAGGCATTTTTGAGTTGGAGTGCGCCCAGGTAGTCCTCTCCGACGTTGTCGGATGCCGGGTTGTTGTAAACGTAGGTTACCCACGCGCCGTCCTTGGAGGCTGCCAGCATTTGAGGACCGAAGTTATATCCCTGCGCGTCGGTCCCGAGGGGGCCGTTGAGGTTCTCGCCCAGGACGAGGGAGTTGAAGTGGGAGATGACCGTGCCTTCTTCGTCGACGATGAAGACATACCACTGATCGTCGATGCTCTCGACCTGGCTGTAGTGGGCCAGGGTAGCTTCCAGTCCCTCCGTTTCGTACCTGCTGATGGCGTTATTCACGAAGAACTTGGTGTACTCGGCAGGCGCGGACTTGGAGGGAACGGTTGCCACCGTGTATTGCGCCACTTTCTGGGCCTCTTCGGCAGTGAGTCCAGTCCCGGCGATATCGGCCATGGCAGCCTGTATCAACTCTTCAACCATGGCTTCGGTGAGGCCGGGTTCCGGCTGCGGCATAACTGCCATGGCGGCCTGAATGGCCGCTTCCACGTCTACCAGTGTCAGGCCAGCCTCTGGTTCGGGCATTCCCGAGATGGCGGCCTGAATGGCCGTCTCCACGTCTGCCTGTGTCAGGCCAGCCTCCGGTTCGGGCATACCCGTGATGGCGGCCTGGACCGCCGCTTCCACTTCCTCCCGGCTGACGCCGGGTTGCGCGGGCGCCGGGGATGCGGTCACCTCCGAGCGTACGATCTCCTGGACTTCCTCGCGGGACAGCCCCGCGCCGACATCCGCATCGTCATCGCCGCATGCGGCCAGCAGAATGGGGACCAACAGCAGCAGGGCCGCCAGCGACAAGGTCTTGAGCTTCAAGTCAAACATGGGGCGTCCGCCTTTCTCCTTCAGCCTTGGTATCAGTGAAAGCTACCGCCACAATCCGCCGTTAGAACAGTTGCCAGTTCTAACGGCGGAAATGCCTCAGTACACGGGATGGGCGGCACCGTTCGGATGCCGCTGGATGTACTAGAGGCCGCCTGCGCCGTTCACGAAGTGATCGTTGTCCGGGCCGTGGGCGGAGTGCGTCAGTACAGCCTCGTTCTCAGCGGCATCCTCAATGGTGCCGCCGTTGAGCGTCAGCTTGTTGGCATCGATGGTTAAACCGTCGCTGGCCGAATCACCAACGGCCACCGTGTAGGTGAAGACCACGTCGGCACCGCTGCTGTCGCTGCTACTGTAGCTGGCCTGCCGCGCCGAGGGAGTCGACTCGTACATGTTCAGTTCCAGCTGCGGAGTGCCGGTGACCGTGACGTCCTCGCTGAAGGTCACAGTGACCTGGATGGTGTCGCCGGTGCCGTAGGTGTAGTCGCTTCCCGGGTCGCTGGTGATGGTGACGGACGAGATGGTCGGCTCTGTCGTGTCTGAAGCATCCACCTTGTGCCCGGAGTCGGCGGCCACGGCGGTGTGGGTCAGGGTGGCGTTGTTATCCGCCTCGTCCTGGATCGTGCCGCCATTGAGGGTCAGCTTGTCGGCGCCGATGGCGATGCCGTCGGTATCGCTGTCGCCCAACACCGCAATGTAGCTGAAGACCACCGCAGCCCCGCTGGCGCTGGAGTAGCTGGCGGTCTTGGCCGTGCCGTCGAAGTCCAGCTCCACTTGCGGGGTCCCGGTAACGGTCACATCCTCGCTGAAGGTCACTGTGACCTCAATGGCGTCGCCAATGCCGTAGGTCTCGTCCTCCCCGGGGTCGCTGGTGAACGCTACGGAAGAGACGGTGGGGGCCGTCGTGTCCGAGCCATCAACCTTGTGTCCCGAGTCGGTGGACATGAGGTCGTGGATCAGCGTGGCGTCGTTGTTCGAGCCATCCCTGATAGTGCCGCCGTTGAGGCTCAACCTGTTGACGGCGATGGAGATTCCGTCGGTGTCGCTGTCGTTCAACGCCACGTTGTAGCTGAAGACCACCTCGTCGCCGTTGGTGCCGGCGTAATCCGCGGTCTTGACGGTGCTGTCGAATTCCAGTTCCAGTTGCGGGGTCCCGGTTACTGTAACGTCCTCACTGAAGGTCACCGTCGCCTCAATGGCGTCGCCCTTGCCGTAGGTGTCGTCGTCGCCCGGGTCACTGGTGATGGCGATGGACGAGATTGTGGGAGCGACGGTATCTGCAGCTACGATTGAGCCATCAACCTTGTGGTTCGAATCCTCACCCATTTCCGGGGTCTCGCCGCCGGGATTAGACTGGTAGGCTATTTCAGTTCCGGTGGCCTTGATGTCCTGACCATGGGGCACATAGGCGTCCACGCCGTTGTCGTCGCTGTCGTCCTCAAGTACGGTGTACTCGAAAACCAGGGTGTCGGAGCCGTTGCCTGAGGTGTACACCGCGCCCCCGAAGGTCACCACGGAGCCGATGCGCAGCAAGACTAAGACTCCATCGCCAGCCGTTACATTCTGTCCAAAGTTGACGCTGACCTGGATTATCTCGTCCCGCCCGTAGGTGTCTGTCGCGGCTGCGGGCGTGGAGGTGATGGAGATGGTCTTGGGATAGGGACGGCCGTCCAGCTTGTGACCGGACTGGTCGGAAAACCCGGTATAGTCGGGCGGGACGACAATGTCGGTACCCTTGACCTTGACGGTTCCGGGGCCGTCCCAGCCGAAAAGGGTGCCGTTCTGAACGTAGCTGTCTTGGACGGAGATGCCGTCGGTATCCAGGTCCCTGGTCTCAACCGTATATCCGAACACCAGGGTGCTGGTGCCGGTGCCTGATTTGTAATAGAGTGAGCGCCATTTACGGTAGTCGGTGCCGACGCGGGCGTTCAGAAGCTTTTCGCCCTTAACGTCGACCGGGGCGCTGAGGGTCAGAGCGATGTCGATGGTCTCGCCGTAACGGTAGGTGTCGCCGCTGGCCGGCTCGGAGGCGACCGCCATGCCGGTCCCTATGGGGGTCAGACTGCCATCGACCTTGTGGCCCGACTGGTCATCGATGCCGTCATAGACCCGGTAGGCAACGGTCTCGGTGCCCGTGGCGGTGACGGCGGTATGGTTCAGGAAGTTGTGCCAGGTGTCATCACCGTCCTGGTAACCGCCGCCCATCCTGATGCCGTCGGAATCGCTGTCGTCAGCCTCTACCGTGTAGCCGAACACCAGGGTGTCGGACCCGGAGCCTCTGAGGTAGTAGGCACCTCTCCAGGTGCTGCCGACCCACAGACCGAGGCCGGGATTGCAGTCCACCTCCACGTCCGTGCTGAAGGTGGCGGAGATCTCGATGGTCTCGCCCACGCCGTAGGTATCGTCGTCCCTGGCGGGGGACGATGTTACCTCGACTTCCGTGATGTTCGGGTCGTCGTCGGTGATGGTGATTTCGCACTTGTTGTCGCGGTCCGGGTCGTTCAGGTTCACGACGTTGTCCGTGGGGGTGAACCGGGCGGTGAAGGTCTCATTACCCTCGACCAGGCTGTCTTCCCTGGTCCTGAAGGTGCGTTTGGCCCGGTTGGCCCGCTGCTCGGCGTAGTTGCCCCAGACTGCGCCCGAATTTTGGTGCACGTAGTCCGCCGTGCCCGCCGTGCCGGCGTCGGTGTGCCAGTAGGCGCCAAAGGTGAAATTGTGCTGGTGGTTGGTGACCCGCACCAGGAAGACGTCCACCGATCCGCCCTCTCGGACCTCCGTGGTGGGGCAGTCCAGGTAGAACTTGGCTGTGTCCGCAGACACAGGCTGTGGGTTGTACAGCCCGGCGAGCCAAGTCAAAGCAATAAGCGCAGCCAGCGCTAAGACTGCAATGGTGAGTGCTTGGCGACTCAGTAAGCCACGTTGATTCGGGTTCATTTTGAGCCTCGTTCAGATCGAAAGAATATTTCAGAACAATTGGAGAGGAAACCATAAACGGTGGCGCACTCGCTATCCGACTGTCGGCAGGGAGTGAGAGTCCTGTCATTCGCTAATACGAAGTAGACCGGATTGTAAGTCTATTTACATCGGACAACAAGATGTATACAAATTATATAGACACCTCAAAAGATTGAAATCTCATCCCTTCTGCTGATGATTATTCATCTTAAACAGGAGTTGATTTCATGACTATCTTATATTTTGACGTGTAAGCGGCGGAGTTAAATTGTCCCGTGCGGGTGTTGACGTTCAGCAAAAGCGACCTTGCTAACAGGCTAGGAGCCCGTCCGAGAAACAGGGTTGGCGAGCCGTTGGGGGTATGATGGAGCGGAGCATCAGACGAGCGGAGCGGTCAATGAGCAAGACCTACCTTCCCTACGATCCGGACCAGCAGTTGCTGCTGCCAGCGGCCCTCCAAGAATGGCTGCCCGAGGACCATCTGGCCTATTTCATCTTCGACGTGGTGGACCAGTTGGACCTCTCGGACATCACCGCCCGCTATGAGGAGGAAAGGCGGGGCGGCCCTCCCTACCATCCCAGGATGATGGTGAAGGCGCTGCTTTACGGCTACTGCACCGGTGTGGCCTCCTCCCGTCGCATCGCCCAGAGGCTGCACGAGGACATCGCCTTCCGGGTGCTGGCGGCCAACAACACGCCGGACTTCCGCACCGTCTCCGACTTCCGGAAGGACCATCTGGAGGCGTTGGGGGAGTTGTTCCTGCAGGTGCTGGCGTTATGCCAGCAGGCAGGACTGGTGAAGCTGGGGCACGTGGCCCTGGACGGGACCAAGGTGAGGGCCAATGCCTCAAAGCACAAGGCGATGAGCTACGGGCGGATGAAGGAGAGAGAGGAGCGGTTGCAGGCCGAGGTGGACGAGTTGCTCCGGAAGGCGCAGGAGGTGGACGAGGAGGAGGACCGCCGCTACGGGAAGGACAGGCCTGGGGATGAGTTGCCGGAGGAACTGGCCTTCCGGGAGGGACGGTTGCGGAAGATAAGGGAGGCCAAGGCGGCGCTGGAGGCCGAGGCAAGGGCGGAGGCGGAGCAGGCTGAGTCCGAAGGCCGCAATCACCCCGGGGTGCCTGATGACAAGGCGCAGCGGAACTTCACCGACCCGGACTCCCGGATCATGCCTGGCCCGGGAGGGAGGGATTTCCAGCAGTCCTACAACTGCCAGGCGGTGGTGGACAGCGAGCATCAGGTGATCGTGGCAGCCCGTGCCACCGATCAGCCTTCGGACAAGGGTCAGGCCGTGAGCATGATTGAGGAGACCGTGAATAACACCGGCGCGGTGCCGAAAGAGGTATCCGCCGACGCCGGGTACTACTCGGCAAAGGAGGTGGATGAGCTCTACGACCTGGGAGTGGACCCGTTCGTCGCGCCGGAGAGAACCCGCCACGGCTGGGTGCCGCCACCGGCGCCCCGCGGCCGCATACCCGAGGGACTGTCGGCCAGGGACCGGATGCGCCGCAAGCTGCGAACGAAACGGGGCAGGGAACGCTACGCCCTCCGGATGGAGACGGTGGAACCGGTGTTCGGCCAGATCAAGCAGGGCCGGGGATTCCGGCAGTTCCTGCTGCGGGGTCTGGCGAAGGTGAACCGGGAGTGGCTGCTGATCTGCGCCGGGCACAACCTGCTGAAGCTGTTCCGGTACGGGGCTGGGATGTCCGGCAGGGTGGGAGGCAAAGGCGCCACTGGGAACAACAGGGAGACGTGCCGGGTCATGGGCAGTGGGATTTTCAAGAGACAATCGGCATGTGCCTACCCGCACCACGCAAGAACCGTTGCCTCAGGGTAATCCCAGCTGACCGACACCGCCAGTTGGTCAATCCTCGGACGGGCTGCTAGGTCGCGATGATGCGCTGCGGTCGTCCGTGCCGCTCATTTTGGCCCCCGCCGTTAATTGCCAAGTCGACTTAGGGTGGTGAGTGACAATCGGGGTTCATCGAAGGGGGAAAGCAGGGTTGATTAAAGGGGGAAAGCGGACAAAGCGCCACACTTAAACACGGACGACCTCCGCAAGGGGCAGCGATAACCATGGCGGGCCAGCGACCCGGTACCGGGCGGTCAGTAGATGGCAGGAGTGGCTTCGACCCGGCGTGGCTTTGGCCTAGGTCGGGCAGATGTAATGAAGCAGAGGGCGCCGACGAGGTTCAGCCCGGCCAGTATCAGGAAGGCAAGGTCGTAGCTGCCGTTGCGGTCATACATCCAGCCAGTGAAGGGAGAAGCAGTCAGCAGCAGCAAGTTCATTGGGACGGTGGAGAACCCCAGGATCTTGCCAAATGAACCCGTTCCGAAGTAGTCGGCGCGAATGGACACCGTAAGGGGATTGCGTCCGCCGAATCCCGCCCCGAACAGCACTGCGAAGGCGAAGAATACCGGAAGTGTGTCGGCCATCACCAGCACCACCACTCCCGCGGCCTGTACAACGGTGAAGAAGGCAAGGGCGACACGCTTGGACATATGGTCGCCGGAGTAACCTCCCACCAGCTGGAAAACCATAGCGACACCGGTATAGGCGGAGACCACCCATCCGGCATCCTGCGCGGAGTAGCCCTTGTCCACCATCAGGAGACCCAGGTAAGTCATGATGGCCAAGATGACCATGGAAGTGAAGCCGTGCCCGAAAGCGATAAGCCAGAAGGCCGGCGTCCGCAGAGCTTCGCTGGCGGACAACTCCTGCTGGCGGGGCGCTGACGGACTGGCGCCCGAGCTTGCAACGGCGGCGGAACGGTGGGCTTCGCCGTCCGGCACCTCGCCGTAGTCCTTAGGGTCGTTTCGAATGAGGAAGGCCAAGGGTCCCGCCAGGGCGAGTATGACGATACCTATAACGAGAGCGGTCGTCTGCCAGCCGATTCGCCCTGGACCAGCGGCCACGGCCCAAGCGATCGCCGGCACCAATAAAAGCGCGCCAAAGCGACTGACCACGTTGGCCCAGCCGATAGCCGACGACCGGCGCCGGACGAACCATTTGTTCAACATGGTCATCAAGGGTATCCAGCTTCCCAAGCCCTGGCCCACCGCCATGAGGACGTATGCCAGATAGAACATCCACAGGTTTTCAATGCGCGAAAAGAAAATCCAGGCGACGCCGAGGATAGCCAGACCGATGAAAACCATGCGGCGGGCCCCGACTTTGTCTACCAGGTAGCCTTCCAGGGGGCCAATCAGCCCACTTTCGACGCGGGTCAGCGTCAAGGCGAGCCCCAGCTGGAACTTGGGCCAGCCAAAGTGGCGGTCGAGGGCCACGGACCAAACGGCCATAGCGTGGAAGAGGGGCACGGTGGCGATGACCATTACGAGGCCGGTGATGACGACCAGCCACCAACCGTAAAATACCCCGCTCCTTTCTTGAGCAGCGGAGCCTCCGGCTCGCTGGGAATTGAATAGACCGAAAATCGCCTAATCCCTTTACAATCGTCGCGCTACAATCGTCGCGGCGGATTAAAAGCGTAGTATATCATCGCGTATAGCGATAGTTGCGCCATGACAGGCCTGTCCGGGAACCCTTGCGGAAATCGTGATTCCTTACTGCATGGAACGGGTCTCAAGCCACAGATCGTACGCGCGGTTTTTCGGGATGCCGAACCGGATTGCCGCTTCATCGACGGCGTCTCTCGCCCTCGCTCCCGAGATGCGTTTTTCCGAAAGGAATTGCCGTACGAAATCGGTGTCGTCTGGGAAAGCATGTGGTTCCGTCGCGCCGGCGATGATCAGGACGAGCTCTCCTCTAGGCGAGTCGAAATGCTGTAGCGCTGCCGCAGCCGTCCCGCGGAATACCTCTTCGTGCAGCTTGGTCAGCTCACGGCATACAGCGATAGGGCGTTCGCCGAGGACAAGAGCGATGTCCTCGAGCGTGGAGCGTAAGCGGTGCGGCGCCTCGAACAACACTGTCGTCAACGGGCTGTCGGCGGAATCGCGTAGACGTTCCCGCCGCTCACGCACCCGCCGCGGCAGATAACCGAGAAACTGGAAGGCATCAGCAGGCATGCCTGAAGCCGCGAGGGCCGTGGTGACAGCCGAGGGTCCCGGCACCGACTCCACCCGAATTCCACGCTCCCTTGCCGCAGCCACCAGTTCCCGGCCGGGATCGCTGATCCCGGGCATACCCGCGTCAGATACCAGGGCCACGTCGGCCTCCCGCAGTGCGGCGAGGACGGTCTCCAGCCGGTCGCGCCAGTTGTGCTCGTGGAAGCTGAGCAGGCGCGGGCGAGCCCCAACGTGATTCAGCAGGCGACGTGTAACGCGGGTGTCCTCGGCGGCCACCAGCGAGACTTCACGCAGCACGCGGGCGGCGCGCGGCGACAGGTCTTCCAAGTTGCCGATGGGCGTGCCCACAACATACAGGATGCCTGGAGAAGAGGCCTCTTCCATCTTTATCTCAGCGCAAGCAAGGGGCGAGCAGGCATTATCACGGGGCAAGCAGGTCCTTCGGGGCTCGTTTTGCATCGCCTTGCCTATCGTATATCATACGGAAGCTGAAATTCGGACCGCCTTTTTCATTATTGAATGATAGCCCCATTTAATAGGGGCCCCGCGTCCGAAGTTTTGACGGCATGCCTTTACTCTGGCCCAGGAGGAACTCATGGCGAAGCTCAACGGGGGACATCTGTTCATTCGGTGCCTGAAGCAAGAGGGCATTGAAAAGGTGTTCACCATCGTAGGAGACACAATACTGCCTCTGGTCGACGCGGCCGCGGATGAGGGCATCGAGTTCATCGACACCCGGCACGAGGGGGCGGCGCTCCACGCGGCAGACGGGTACGCCCGAATCACGGGTCGGCCGGCCTGCGGCATCTTTACGGGAGGTCCGGGGTTCTCCAACGCCATTTCGGCCCTGCCAGCGATCTACACCTCCGAGAGCCCCGTGGTTTTCGTGGCCGGATGCGCCGAGCTGCCCGAAAAGGGGATGGCGACCTTCCAAGAGATCGACCAGGTCAGCATGGCCGGCCCGGTCACCAAGGGTTCCTGGCTAATCCACGACCTGAAGCGCATCCCAGAATACGTGGCGACTGCCTTCCGCACCGCCACCACCGGCAGGCCTGGGCCGGTGCACCTTACGCTGCCCATAGACCTGCAAGACGCGGAGATCAGTGAGGACGATCTGCCGAAGTACCTGCCCCACGAGTACCGGCCCACGGGGAGGCCCCAGGGCGATCCGTCCTTCATAGAAGAGGCGGCAAGCCTGCTACGAGGGGCGCGGCGACCGGTAATCATCGCGGGCAACCCCGCCCGCTACTCGGTGGCCGCCGAGCAGATGGAGAAGCTGGCGGAGACAACAGGTATCCCGGTCTTCACAGTGGAGCAGGCCCGCGGCCTTCTTGACGACGAGCACCCCCTGTGCTTCGGGTATGCCGACGGGGCTCTGAACCCTACAGCCCGGCGCTTCCGGGAAGCGGACGTGGTGCTGCTGCTGGGCAAGAGGCTGGATCACCGCTATCGTTACGGTGGGGTATTCTCGGACGACGCGAAGCTGATCCAAGCAGACCCTTCTCCGGCGGAGATCGGGCGCAACCGAGGCGTGGCCGTGGGTATCGAGGGAGACCTCGGCGCGGTGGTGGAGCAGCTCACTGCGGCGATCTCATCTTCCGCATCAACTAATGGGGACAAGTCGGCCTGGGTCAGCCAGTTGCGGCAAGACCGCGATGCCTGGGACGCGGAGCTCCGGGACAGGGCCACTGGCGAAGACCCGATGCACCCGCTGGACGTATACACCGGACTGGAGAAGCACCTGGACGACGACACGGTCATCATTTTCGACGGCGGCGACTACGTGCAGTGGGGCCGGGCTTATATGAAGGCGAGGAAGCCGGGGCGGTTCATGAGGCTGGGGCCCCTCAGTCACCTGGGCGCGGGCATACCCTACGGCATGGCGGCCAAGCTGGCCCATCCGGAGGCGAAGGTGCTGGTGTTCATCGGCGACGGCGCTTTCGGGTTCTACGCCATGGAGTACGACACCTGCATCCGTCACAACCTGCCCATCACCACCGTGCTCGGCAACGACGCCACCTGGGGAATCGACAAGACCTTCCAGGTGGCCTATTACGGGCGGGCCGTGGGCACCGACCTGCGTCACATCCGCTACGACAAGATGGTAGAAGCCATCGGCGGGTACTCGGAGCACGTGGAGGACCCCAGCGAGGTAGGTGACGCCGTGGGCCGGGCACTGGCTTCAGGGCAACCATCGCTGGTGGATGTCACCGTGCGTTCGGGGGCTAGCCCGCTTGCTACGGCTATGATTGCCCGACGCACTGGGGGTTAGAGCGGCTCGTATCTACGAAAAGAGCTTCGCGATGCTGGGTATGCCATAGTATCGGGTTCTCTGATTACGTAAACGGTCACATATTCAGGGAACAGTTAATCTGTATGCAGCAGACGAATATGGAAATCAGGCAATTGCAAGGCTTGACAATCAAAACTGGTTAGGTTTATTGTTTCGCATAAGGCAAACCCCCATTGCCCGGCGCAATAATTTTTGGAGGGAAGGTATGCTTAACATAGGCCATGAGGTCGTTCGGCCTGGCAAGTACCTCGGCGATGAGCCGGTAACCATCCAAATTCCAGAAGAGCTGGAATCGGTACCGGGGATTCCTCTCACCGGCCGCGAAGTTGACTGGTACGCCCGCGAATATCCGCTGGAGACCATGAACATTACCGAGCGGGCATCTCGTGACTGGGCCAACGCCATCCGCGACCAGCACGTCGAGATGCGTGAGATCCGGAAGGAGCATGACCGCCTCAACCAGCCGCTGATTCTGGCTGCCCGCATGACTGGCGACCAGGAGCCCACGGCCGAGGCAACCGGCGAAGACGTAACCGAGGCCATCAAGAACAAGGCCCGCGAGCTTGGTTACATCGAAGTCGGCATCACCGCTTACGACCACCGCTACACCTACCAGAGCAAGAAGGACTGGGTCAAGTTCCCGCACGCCATATGTCTGGCATACGAGCAGGACTTCGAGCCCACCCAGACCATCCCCAGCATTGACGCTGAGATCGTCCACTCCAGCACCTACCGTACCGAGGGGGCGGCCGGTCTGGAAATGGCGAAGTTCGTTCAGGGCCTCGGCTACCGTGCGCAGGTCCACAGCCCCAACGACAACACCGGTCCCTACATTCCGATGTTCGTCGCTGCCGGTCTCGGCTCCCTTGGTGCCTGCGGCTACCTGCTGACCCCGCATGTCGGCTCCCGCTGCCGCATCATGATCATCACCACCGACGCCAACGTCACCCATGACAGCCCGGTGGACTACGGCATCCACGCCTTCTGTCAGGTCTGCCAGGTCTGCGTGAACCGCTGCCCGGGCCGCGCTCTCATGCGCGACAAGATCTGGTGGCGGGGAATTGAAAAGAACAAGCTCTACTTCAAGCGCTGCCGCCCCGTCATGGCTCGCTACTTGGGCTGCGGCATCTGCATGAAGGTTTGCCCGATCCAGAAGTACGGCATGTCCACCGTGATGGAACACTATGCCGCTACCGGGCAGGTGCTGGGCAAGGGCACCCACGACCTCGAAGGCTACGAACTCGAGGGCAAGGGTTACTTCGGCCCCGGCGAACTGCCGGTCTTCGAGCGCGAGTTCTTCTCGTCCATGCCTCACGGCGACACCGAGGAGTTCGCCTTCGACAACTTCCGCCAGCAGGCCTTGGACAACGGCGGAGTCATCAGCGACGATTTGCTGGAGTCGTTCCGGGAAGAGGTCGCCCGCGGCCTGCAGCAGTCCCGCGACAACATCGGCATGATGCAAGAAGAGGACTACATCTAGCCCTCGACTTCGTCAACTTCCCAGGAAGTTCAGGGGCCGACGAAACGTCGGCCCCTTTCATTTGGTGAAACTCGCGCGACACTTCCGCCAATTGACGCAGTGATGCCGAAACGCCTAGAATGCCTTTATTCCCAAGGCATTGCCCCTACTGGAGAGGAATACATGCCGGAAACGAAAGTTGATGTTGATTTGATGGCCCATCTGCTGCGCCGGGCCAGTTTCGGCGCCACCCGGAAGGAGTTGGCGTCATTCTCAGCCAAGGGCTATGAAGCCACCATCGAGGAGTTATTGACGTCCAGGGAGGAGCAGCGCATCAGCGACTACCTTGTTCGCCGATTCCACCCGGAGCTTTCGGGCATGATGGGCCCACTGGCACCAGGCGAGAACTGGCTGTACCGTATGGCCACCACCACGTCTCCGCTGCAGGAGAAGATGACCCTGTTCTGGCATGGCATCTTCGCCACCGGATACAACAAGGTCATCCACGGCAAGGCGCTTTCGGACCAGACCCGAATGTTCCGCCACTATGCTCTGGGAAACCTCCGCACCCTGCTGATAGAGTTGTCGAAAGACCCGGCCATGATCATATGGCTGGACAACCAGGACAACCACAAGGGCGCCATCAACGAGAATTACGGGCGCGAGTTGCTGGAACTGTTTTCCATGGGTGTGGGCAACTACACCGAAGAGGACATCAAGGAGTGCGCCCGGGCCTTCACTGGCTGGACCATCGCCAACCGGCAGTACATGGAAATGCGCTCACAGCGTGATTCCGACTGGCCGTATGGACGCATTTCCTGGCACTTTGAGTTCCACCCCGAAGACCACGACTACGACGAGAAGACCTTCCTGGGAGAGACGGGCAACTTCAACGGCGAAGATATTGTCGATATCATCTGCAAACAGCCGGCAACGGCCCAGTTCATAGCCCGCCACCTGTACAGCTTCTTCGTGGCCGACGAGCCTCCGGTGCCCGAGTGGCCCTATACGCCGCCGCGCGATGATGACGCCATTGAGACGCTGGTGCAGGCCTACTTCGACAGCGACTACAACATCGGGGCGATGCTGCGGGTGCTGTTCAACTCCGACTTTTTCACGGCAGAAGACGTGCGGTATACCAAGGTCAAGAGTCCGGTGGAGCTGGTGGCCGGAGTACTGCGGCTGACCGGCGAGTTCGACCGGCCCCGCTACGAAATCCTGGAACGTTACAACCAGGCTTCCTATATGGGGCAGATTCTCAACAATCCGCCCAGCGTCGAGGGCTGGCATCAAGGCACCGACTGGCTGGACAGCGGCACACTGGTGGAGCGCATCAACTTTGCCAGCCAGCAGATCGGCGACTCTGACAAGCCCGGCATACAGGCCATGATTGGTCGCATCAGCGCTGAACTCAGCGAGACCACCTCTCCTGAGCGCCTGGTGGATGCCTGCCTGGAAGAAGTGGGATCGCTGGAAGTGGACGAGTCCACGCGACGGACGCTGGTAGACTTTTCCGCCCAAGGAAGTCAGGGCGGCAACACCGAACAGCAGCACATTGCCGACGTCCTGCAGATGGTAGCGGCGACGCAGGAGTTCCAGCGTTCGTAGGGTTGACCGGACTCAGGCGAATCAGGACAGACAGTACTCACCCTTGGGAGTCAGGACGGAGCTGCATCCGTGGCCACTCAGGGCGTAAAACCTCGACAGAATTCAACGCAGGCACAACCTGCGCCGGTTCCGTATGGACCGATAGTGCTGCGCCTTGGACACTGCGTACAGCTAACCGACGATCTGCTTCTTGAGTTGAGCTCGCTGAATGACACCCTGCGCCTAGAAAGGAACGCCGAAGGAGCCTTGGAAATCTTGCCTCCTACCCTTCCCGTTACCGGAAATCAGGAATCCAACGTGAGCGCCGATGTGATGATTTGGGCAAGAGCCGACGGAACTGGGGTGGCCTTCGGCCCGAATGCTGGCTTCACATTACCCAGCGTGACGGTACGATCTCCCGATGCCTCATGGATTCAAAGGACCCGGCTGGCAGAACTGACAGACGAGCAGAAAGTAGGATTCTGGCACATCAGTCCCGACTTTGTGATCGAACTCCGCTCCAGTTCCGATACCCTGGCAGGGCTGCAGCGCAAGATGCAGGAATACATGGAAAACGGAGTACGACTGGGCTGGTTGATAGACGAGCTTGATCCTAGGCACCGGGTGTATATCTACAGGGCCGGCTCGGCCGTGGAGTTACTAGAAGGGCCGGAGACCGTCTCCGGCGAACCAGAACTGGCGGGCTTCACGCTCGACCTGAAACCTGTTTGGGAACCGGGATTTTGAGCCAAGGGAAAACGAACTCCGAGGTGCGGCCATGACCACTGCGCAAAGGACAAAACGGGTGGAGTATTCCCATACAATGGGCATGACGGTGATGGAGGGGAAGGGCTTTTATTACCCGGTGGATACCGCCGTGGGCAAGGATGACCGACTCTACGTCATCAGCCGCAGCAAGGAGGAGACCACTCGAGGCATTCGCGTGACCATGTGCGACGCCGAGAGCGGCTATTTCGGCAACTTCGGAGGCTACGGGGAAGAGGGCGGCAAGTTCGTGTGGCCCGCATGCGGGGCAACAGACAGCCACGGCCGATTCTTCATCAGCGACGAAAAGCAGAATCGCATCACGGCTTACGACGACAGCGGCAACTACCTGTTCCACTGGGGACGGTCAGGGTCAGGCGAGGGAGAAATGGACACGCCCTCGGGGCTGGCCTTCGACGGCAAGGACAATGTCTGGGTCGCCGACACCTACAACAACCGCCTGCAAAAGTTTACGGGGGACGGACGCTTCCTGCTCTCAGTCAGCGGCGAAGGAGAACAAGGCGTCAGCCTGCCATGGGGGCTTGCCTGCGACGCGCAGGATAACGTGTACGCAGCCGATTTCGGGAACGATGCCGTCAAGAAGTTTTCGCCCGACGGGGAATTCATGGCGGCCTTCGGCTCTTCTGGACGGGAAGAGGGCCAGTTCACCCGCCCCGCCTCGGTGGCGGTGGACCGCGACGGGTACATCTACGTCGCAGACTGGGGCAACGAGCGGGTTCAGGTGCTGGACGCCGAAGGGAACTTCGTGCAGTTGCTGCGCGGCGAGGCCACCATCTCGGATTGGGCTGCCAACTTCCTCAGCATCAACCGCGAAGAGGCTGCCGCCCGCGCCACCGCCGACCTGGATATGGAAATCGACTACTTCATCGACGACCCTCACGAGGAATCGTCGCACATCGAGAAATACTTCTGGTGCCCCGTCTCGGTCAAACTGGACAGCCAGGGACGCCTGTACGTGACCGAGACCAACCGGCACCGGCTGCAGATTTACCGAAGGAGCGATAAAGGAACCTAAACTCGTCATTCACGCTTTTGAGGGAATGGCAGACAGCTACCGACACAACCCGGAAGGAGCAGGACAATGGTATCCACCAAGAAGGAACGCTCACTGGTAGTGATCGAACTCAACGGGGGCAACGATGCCCTGAATACCATCGTGCCCTTTGGCAACGGCCTGTACTACGACTATCGTCCGGGCATCGGTATAGCCCAGCAGGACGTGCTGCCCATCAATGACGACCTCGGCTTCAATCCCAACATGCCTGCAGTCAAGGACCTCTGGGACCGGGGCGAGCTAGCCGTGATTAACGGCATTGGCTATCCGCAGCCAAACCGCTCTCACTTCCGCTCGCGGGACATCTGGTACACCGCCGAGCCGGAATCCATCGGCACGGAAGGGTGGCTGGGGGCCGCTATCCGCAACCTTGATGCCAAGGGCGAGAATGTGCTGACCGGCGTCAACTTCGGCCGCGGCCTGCCACGGGCACTGGTTGGCAAGGGTGTCCCGGTCGCTTCCGTGGGCAACCTGGAGACCTATGGCCTGCTCCCCGACATCGATGACGAAAACGTGCGGCACCACGCGCTCGACGCCCTCGGCCGGATGTACGGCCCGGCCGGCGCGAGGGATGTCGTGGCGCAGGCTCTGAGCGATAACGGCTCGCAGGCCCTGCTGGGCGCTGACATCCTGCGCACGGCACCGGAAAGGTACTCCTCCAGCATTGAGTACGCCGACACGCCGGTTTCCCAGAGCCTGCGGAACGCGGCGCAGGTGATGAGCGCCGGACTCGGCACGCGCATCCTGTATGCCCAGCACGGCAGCTTCGACACCCACAGCGACGAGCTGCGGGCCCACGGCAAGCTATGGCAGGACGCCTCCACCGCCATTGCCGACTTCAGCGAAGACCTGAAGGAACAGGGCCTGTGGGAGGACACGCTGGTGCTGGTGTGGTCCGAGTTCGGGCGTCGCGTGAGAGACAACGGCACGGGCTGCGACCACGGCTCCGGTGGCGTGGCGTTCGTTTTCGGCGGCTCAGTGCAGGGCGGACTGTTCGGGCAGTACCCGTCGCTTCGGGAGGCAGACTTGTCCGAGGGAGACATGGCCTACACCACCGACTTCCGGTCAACCTACGCAACCATCCTGGACCGGTGGCTGGGGCTGGATCCCGACCCTATAGTCCACGGCCAGTTCGAACAGTTCGACTTTATCGGCGGCTGAACCTCGAGGCACTGCACGTTAAAAGGGCGGGCCGTCCAGGCCCGCCCTTTTTCTTTGTCCAGATTGTGGCAGCTAAAGCTGGAAGTCCACCACCGGGACGCCGGCGCTGGCGGGCTGGTCCTGGAGCAGGGCGTCGGCCAGCTTTGCCAGCTCAGCTTCGTAGGTCGCGGGATCGCCGGGGCGCAGGTCGAAGATGACGTTCTCCGCCGCCATTGTGCGGGCGGCTCGACTGCTGGGGCGCATCAAGCCGTCGTCAGGGGAGACGAAGTAGAGCAGCCATCGATCGGCGGCCTGCTGCTTGTTGCGTGCTGCCGTGATGTCGTTGAGGATGGCCTCCGTGTCGAGGGCACGTGACGAAGCAACGACAACAAGCTTGTCGTAATTGCGCAGCCAACGCTCAATCTCTTCCTGGTCTGAGGAGCTGAGACGTGATACCAATGCGCTGCCCCGTACGTGCTCAGAGAACACCCACGTCCTGGCACCGCGTGCGTTCAGGCCTTCACTGAGCTGACGGGCGAACTCCTCATCGCCGTCACGGCAGGCAATGTAGCACTCCGACAGATCGGCGGAAGCGGAGGCAATCGCTTCTTGAAATGCTGCCACCGAGGATGGTATACCAGCCCTCTCAAGGAAGAAAGCAGGTATTTGACCGGTGGAGCGATAGATCGTGTCCACGCCGATTGAGCTTGGGGCGTCATGGCGGGCCTGGTCCAGTCCAACGGTGGCGCGAAGGTCGCAATCCTGCAGAACGGTGTAGCCAAAGGCCGCCCCGGTGAAGTTGGCCCCGTTCACATCGCAACCCCAGATCTGGGTCTGGAAGAGGTCGGCGCTGATGAGCAGCGCATCGCTGAGGTCGGACCGAACCAGAGAGGCGCCAGCGAAGTTGGCTCCTTCGAGGTTTGTGCCTTTCAACTTGGCCCCAACGAGGCTCGAGCGTTGCAGGTTCGCGTTGGTCAGATTCGCTCCGGACAGGTCGGCATCGGACAGAATGACGCGGTCGAGGTCGGCTCCAGTAAGGTTTGCGCCGCGGAGGTCTGCCCCACGCATATTTGAGCCATTGAACAGTGCATTGCTGAGGTCCGATTCCCGAAGGTCGGCGTGGTATAGGTGGCAGGGGTTGAGAAAACAGCCCGAAAGGTTTGCCCGCCGCAACACCGCTCCCATCAGGTCGGCGTTTCGTAGCTCGGCGCCGCTGATGTTGACTTGAGGAGCCCGAACGTAGCTCATGTAGGCCGCGTTCAGGTCGAGCAGTTCATTGGGGTTGGCTTCACGCCAACGGGCAACCACATCGCGTCCCCGCCGCACCATTTGCACATGTTCCATGTTGGCCATATTCGCCACTCCAAGAGAACGCCGCTCGTCAGAGGATAGAGCGGATTTTAGCACACGGGCAAGCAGCAGGGAATTTTGAGGGGCACTAGGAAGGCATCTGGATGACGGCGCGACGGTGGGTGCCTTCACCTATCTTCCGTTCTCCGTGGTACGCCTCGACGCGAAAAGTGAGGCGATTCCGGTCCACCTCGGTGAGCTCTGCGGAAGCGGTGATGGTGTCGCCAATGTCAGCGGGGGCCAGGTGTCGGACGTTCACCTCGAATCCCACGGTGGTCTCGCCCGTCAGCAGGTGATCTACCACACCGGCCATGGATGCCTGCTCCATCAACTGAATCATGGAAGGTGTACTGAACTTGGGGACGTGAGGAGCTACGTTGGCCTCACTCACCACTGTCTCCATCCGCCCTCGAAGTCCGGCCTTCAGGTCTGGACCCGGCATGACTCAATCCTTGCTCTGGTGAATAAATAAAAAGTCCATCGGATGCCGATGTACTATCATAGCAGATGAGCAGCGATGCGGGGAAAGCGCGCTTTTGGAGGAACCGGGGAATCGGGTTCAAACGGCAGGAGAAGGGTACAGGGCGTCCTCAATGGCGAACCACACTGGGGCAAGGTAAAGGCGGGCGTCAATCATGTTGTCGAGCAGGCTGTCAGCGTCCACCCACTGGCACAGGTCAATATCTTCGGTCAGTTCCGGAGTCAGCGGAACCAAAGTGCTTCCGGCATAGTCCAAGAGGAACCATTCCACAGTCTTGTTGACCGGGCCGATAGCATAGTAGGAAATATAGCTGGATTTGCAGAGCGGGGCCCTTATGGAGAGGAGGTCAGGGTCCAGTCCAGTTTCCTCGGAGATTTCCCTGACTGCACATTCCTGGGGCGACTCGTCTTCGCGCAGCTTGCCCTTTGGAAGGTCCCACAGGTGATGCTTGCGAATTAGCAACGCATGGCCGCCGGAAAGTACCAAGCCTCCGGCGGCCGCCATCCGTGGCAACTCATCTCTATTCATGTATCCGTATCCGATCCAATATAGCCACCTGTTCTCTGTTCAGTCCGGTGAACAATACTCCATCCACCAGCAAGTCCTGGGCCTCGGTCGATTCTTCGGCGGACTGCTGCAATGACGGATGAATCAGGCCCCTGTCCTCATATCCGAACCGCTGAAGAATGCAGTGAATAGCGTTCAACAGTGCCTGCTGCTTATTGTCCGAGTCTATTATAGTCCACGGAGCATAATCCGTCGAAGTGACTGCGAACATGCGCTCCTTGAAGTAAGTCAGGAGGTTCCAGCGTTCCGAGGCCATGCGATCGTTGGCGGAGTATTTCCAGTACTGCAGGTCGCTGGTGATTCGAAGCTTGAACCTGAGGTCCTGTGCTTCCGGGGACACGGAGAGGTAAATTTTAATTACGTCAATCCCTTCGTCCACCAGTGCCCTTTCCCAATCGTTGACGCGGTTCATGAAGTAGTGGTACTGCCGCATGGTGCAGTAACCCATGGCGGGCTGAATCATGGCGCGGGAGTACCACGACCTGTCGAATACGACGATCTCCCCCTCATTTGGCATCACCTTGTAATGCCGGCCCAGCCAGTTGCGCATGGCCTGGGGTGTGGGCGTCCCCTGGGCGATGATCCGGGAGAGCCTGGGGTTCAGGTAATGGGTGATACCCGAGGAAAGCCTGCCCTTACCTGCCGCGTCCCGGCCTTCCAAGACAATGACTATGCGCTTATCCTGGGAAATTGCATCCTCCTGCAGCGACAGGAGATGCACTCTCAGGGCACGCAATTCTGCTCGGTAGGCCGGATAAGAAAGGTCGCGAAATTCGGGGACATCGTGCGTGGGAGGCACAGACCCCTGCATGCTGCTTTCGAGCGCCTGCATGTCAACAATACCCGCTACGTAATTGTTATCACTTGCCCGGCACCATTGAAGGAAACCGTCTATATGGTAATAATCGTCGGGCTGATTAGTCAACCGAATGCCAAATGGCTGAGCACTAGCCACCACGAGCGGCAGACCGGAACCCACGCCAATCAATGTTTGCTTGAACGGCAGTACGTATTCAGTTAACATTTCAGGGCGGAAGGCTTCAATGGCAAATAAACGCGATTTCATTTCAGTTACCGATCTGTCGCCGGAGGAAACGCGTCGGCTGGTCGAATCAGCAGCGGAGCGAAAGCATGCCGGCTACGGTGCCCCCTTGGCCGGCAAGACCGTGGCTTTGCTATTCGAAAAGCCGTCCCTGCGGACCAAGGTCAGCTTCCAGGTGGGCGTGGCCCAGTTGGGAGGATATTCAGTGTACATGGGAGGAGAAGAGGTCGGCCTGGGAGTGAGGGAACCGGTCTCCGACGTGGCACGGGTGTTATCGGGCTACGTGGACTGCATAGTGGCGCGCGTGTTCCGCCATGAGGACCTGCAACAACTGGCAGAATACTCGTCCGTGCCGGTCATAAACGCCCTGTCGGACTGGGAACATCCCTGCCAGATTATGGCCGACTTGGTGACGGTCCGCGAGCACAAAGGAAGTCTCGACGATCTGACCCTCGCGTACATCGGTGACGGCAACAACGTGGCCAGGAGCTTATGCCTAGCGCTCCCGGCGGTGGGCATGAACTTCAACTGCGCCTCCCCCGCCGGTTACGAGCTGGACGTTGGGTCGGTGGCAACTGCCAAAGAACGTGGTCCGGGTGTAGTGAAAGCCATGCGCTCACCATCGGAAGCCGTGGGAACCGCCGACGTCGTGTATACGGACGTATGGGCCAGCATGGGGCAGGAAAGCGAGGCAGAGCAACGGCGGCAGGAGTTCGCGGGCTATACTGTGAACCCGGCACTGATGGCTCAAGCACGTCCCGGCGCGCTGTTCATGCACGACATGCCCGCCCATTACGGCGAGGAGGTGCCGGTCGGCATGCTGGAGCATCCGCAGTCGGTGGCCTATCCGCAGGCCCACAACCGGCTGCACGCCCAGAAGGCGGTAATGGAATTCCTGCTCAGCGGCGGCTGAGTCCCCCGGTCGACGCCGCCAATCCAGAGAATCCGGAAATATTCCCGCTTACGATTCTCTTTCCACACGATCGGAGAACACTAATTTCGCCGGAGCAGTTGGACGTATAACCTTTATGGCCCTGCCAATTATAGCCATCGTCGGACGCCCCAACGTGGGCAAGTCATCACTCTTCAACCGCATCGTCGGCTGGAGACACGCCATCGTGTCTGACGTGGCCGGCACGACCCGCGACCGGCTCATGGCCGACACGGACTGGGAGGGCCGACGCTTCATTCTGCTGGACACCGGCGGACTGGAGTCCGCCCCTGAAGGAGAAATCCGGTCCAGGGTGCAGGAACAGGCTGAAATGGCAATGAACGACGCCGACGTCATCATCATGATGGCCGACGTCGCAGATGGAATCACCCCGTCGGACGCAATCGCAGCCTCGCGCCTGCGCACCACCGAGAAGCCCGTCATTCTGGCGGTCAACAAGGTGGACAATGACGCTCGGGAATTGAACACCCCGGAGTTCTATCAGCTTGGCATGGGCGACCCAACTGCCATCAGCGCCTATCACAACTACGGGATATACGAACTGATGGAGAGGGTGCTAGACCACATTCCCGGGGACCCTCCAAGACAGACCGAAGATGCCGACTTCGACGACGAAGAATTTCCCGAGTCGCTGGAGGACCTGCCGCCGCAGGCGGAGCTGAACCTGGCCATCGTGGGACGCACCAACGTGGGCAAGTCAGCGCTGCTCAACGGCATCCTGGGGCAGGAGCGCTCCATCGTTAGTTCTGTGGCGGGCACCACCCGTGACGCCCTGGACACGCAGTTTTCGTACCGGGGCCGTGAAGTGGTCGCTGTGGATACGGCGGGAATGCGGCGACCGGGGCAGGTAGAGCAGGGCATCGAGAAGTACAGCGTCATCCGAGCCGTGGGAGCAGTCGACCGTAGCGACATCAGCTTGATCGTGCTGGACGCCTCCGAGCTTGCCACGGCGCAGGACACCCATATCGCGGGGTTAGCGTGGGAGATGGGCCGGGGCGTCATCGTGGTCGTGAACAAGTGGGACCTACGCGACGAACAGGGAAGGTACGCCCGCGCGGAGGCAGAAGGGCTGGTCCGCGAACGGCTGCACTTCATGTCGTACGTCCCGGTATGCTTCACCTCGGCACTTCATCTCCGGGGAATCGGCGGCCTGATGGATACCGCCATGGACCTGTGGGACGAGCGCCGCCGCCTGGTTACCAGCCGCGACCTGCAGTTCATGCTGGCCGACGCGATGTCGGAGCACAGCCCGCCTCTGGTCAAGCGGAACCGGGGACAGCGGGCGCGGATCAATCGGGTGAGGCAAGTCGGCATAAACCCGCCAACCTTCCTGTTTACGGTCAACGACCCCAGGCTGATACACTACACCTACAGGCGGTACTTGGAAAACCGCATCCGGGAGGCCTTCGGCTTCGACCGCACCCATCTGCGGCTGGTCTTCAGACGGCTATGAGACAGCTTCCGCCCACGCTGCTGGTACAGATTGCGGCAATCCCCCTCTTGGCGGCGGCAATCGCGGCGGCATTCCTGCTCCTCCCGGGACAACCGGCAGGGCTTCAGTACGTCGTAGTCGCAGTCCTGGCCTACCTGGTGGGCTCGCTCTCCTGGGGATATATGCTTCTCCGATGGCGGCTGGGAACGGACGTCCGGCAGTACGGCAGCGGGCGCACCGGTATGGCCAACGTCCTGAGGACTGGTGGCGGAAAGATGGCGGCGGTCGTGTTCGCCCTTGACGTGGGCAAGGGAGTACTGGCCGTGGTGATGGCGAAGGAAGCCACCGGAGCCAGCGGCGCGGAAGTAGCCGCTGCCCTAGCCGCGCTGGTGGGGCACAACTGGCCGGTGTTCCTCGGATTCCGGGGCGGCCGCGGCATTCTAACGGCGCTGGGAGGCCTCTCGATGATGGCTCCAGTGCCAGCAGTGGTGGCGACGGTTATATGGGCGGCTACCGCCCTGGGGAGCCGCTACATCTCCCTCGGTTCAATTATTGGCGTGGTGGCCGGAGCCGGGACGCTCATCGCGCTGGTTACGTTGGCCGGATGGTACTCACAGACCTACATGGTTTTCGCCGGAATTGCCACCGTGATGTTAATCTGGCAGCACCGCGACAACATACAGCGCCTTATACACGGCAAAGAGCGCAAAATCGGGGCCCCGGCCGCTCCTGTCGAATAACTTCGGTATCACCCAGGGGCTTGGGTCTGCGGCCAATATCGCGTTCCTGTCGTTGTACTTCGTGTCGAAGCAGGGACTTCCGTGCCAGACGAAACCGTCGTAGTCGGCGCAACAACCTGGGGGACCACGCTGGCACTGGTGCTGACCGGCGAGGGGCGTCCTGTCACGTTGCTGGCCCGCGACGAGGCGGAGCGAGACCGGCTGGAGTCGGCCCGTGAGAACGCCCGATTCCTGCCGGGGGAGAAGTTTCCAGCTCTCCTGCATGTATCCGGGGATGCCGAGAGCGCACTGCGAGGGGCTTCCCTGGCTGTTATCGCGGTGCCATCGCACCGTTTGCGGGAAAATGCTCGACGCGTTGCGCCGCACCTTCAGCCGGATACGATTGTCGTCAGCGCCTCCAAGGGACTGGAACTGCCCTCCGGCCTGCGCATGAGCGAGGCACTCCTAGAGGAGCTGCCACCGAATCTGCACGACGGAATCTGCGCCCTGTCCGGCCCCAACTTGGCGAAGGAAATCCTGCAGGGCAAGCCAGCGTCCACCGTAATCGCCGGAGCGACGCGTGAGGCGGCAGAACGGGCTCAGGCAGCTTTGCTGTCCAGCAGGTTCCGGGTGTACACCAGCAACGACGTAACCGGCGTCGAGCTGGGCGGAGCGCTTAAAAACATCGTGGCACTGGGAGCGGGCATCTGCGACGGGCTGGACTTCGGCGAGAACGCCAAGGCTGCGTTCGTCACAAGGGGCTTGGCTGAGATATCCCGCCTCGGCGTCG
The DNA here is from genome assembly GCA_965261355.1 of Dehalococcoidia bacterium. Taxonomy (GTDB): domain Bacteria; phylum Chloroflexota; class Dehalococcoidia; order Lucifugimonadales; family UBA3495; genus VXOI01. The sequence goes on from CBDHDK010000002.1 coordinate 1,091,511, forward strand.
CCGCCGGAGCCCTGCCGCTCACCTTTGCCGGGCTGGCCGGGCTGGGCGACGTCATCGCAACCTGCGCCAGTCGCCTCAGCCGCAACCGCTACGTGGGCGAGCAACTGGCGCTGGGCCGGTCGTGGCCGGAAATCCGCGACTCAATGGACAACGTGGCCGAGGGGGTGAACGCCACTGAAGCTGCCCTCAATATGGCGGTGCGCTTGGATGTCGAAATGCCTATAACTTCGACCACCTACCGCATCCTTTACGAGGACCTCTCTCCCCACGAAGCGGCGGCCGAGCTGATGGAACGCCCGGTACGCAGCGAGTGGTAGCGGCCTTCAGCGCAGCCGCCCAAGCTGCAGGCCCGGCACGCGCTCCAGGAGCCACCCGGCAGCGGAGCGGCGGTGGCATGGTTCGCCTTGGCGCTCGAAGCAGAGCAGCGTGAAGTCACCCACGGATACCAGCCCTTCGAGATAGACACGAAACGAGCTGTCCCTTTCGTAAGTCTCGTCCAGCTCATCACGGTAGCGGATATCCAGCTCGGGAAAGCCGAAGTTGCCCTGCCGGTACTCGGTCAGGAGGGTACGGGACGGGTAGAGCGCGGGCTGAACTTCCCATTCGGTCTTGCGTCCCCTGGGGTGCGCTCGCGATATCCGGTAACGAGCGCCGACCCAGTGCTTCGGCTCGTAGAAGCTGGCGGTGTATAGCATACGTAGGACTACTCTCCCTCTGCCACTTCAGAGTGCGGCTTGGGTGGTAGAGAGAGACGGCGGCGCAAGAGCGGCCTAGCGGCAAAGATGAGTGCCCCTACGATAATCACGCTGATGTAAGTGATGAAGCGGTCGACCAGCACGAGGGCGGTGGCCGCTTCCTTGGCCAGGGTAGCGAGTCGCACGGCCAATCCGGCCACACCCGATTCAACGGCGCCGATGCCGCCCGGCGTGGGCACCAGCGACAGGAGCGAGTTAGCCAGGGTCAGAAACACGACCATCGCGACGCTAAGGTCAAACCCGAGGGCCATGGCAACCAGGTACAGCCGCCCCATCTCGGCAGCCCAGCCGAGCAGTCCCAGCAGCGTGGTCTGTGGCAGACGGCGAAAGCCGCTGATGGTGCCTGCGTGAAACCTCTCGTACCGGGAAGCCAGCCAGCCAGGGAACCACCGCATGAGGCGCTCCCGCGCCAGCACCATAACTGCCAGCAACAGGAGCAGCAGCAGAACCAGCACTCCGGCGATGGCGGTGAGCAGCACCCAGGCCTCGCCGTCGTCCCCCGCACCGACCAAGAACGGCGCGGCGGCCAGCAGCAACAGGGCCACCAGCACCACGTCCAGCACCCGCTCGGCCAGCACCGTGCCTATGGCGCCGGAAAAGGGTGCGCCATACTCCTCCCGATACAGGTAGGCCCGAAAGGCGTCGCCCAGTCGCAGCCAGCCGATGGAGTTGACGAACCAGCCCATCAGGACCGCCCGGCTGCAAAACAGGAGGCTGGGGACGGGCTCTCCCTCGCCAGAAGCGTCTGCTGCGTGCTCCAGAAGCATCCGCCAGCGAGCGCCGCGAAAGAAGAAGGTGGTGTAGTGGACGGCAAAAGCGGCTACCAGCAACCACGGGTTCGCCCCACGAACCTTCTCCCATGTCACCGCGAGGTCAACGTCGAAGCGGGTGACTAGGAAGAGCAGGAAGCCGCCCCCGACCAGCAGCGACACCAGCGCTGGAATAGACAGCACACGCCGGAGGATGGATTCGAGCCGATCCGGGGTCTCTGTGGGAGGCTCAGGCTCGCGCAGTTCCTCGCTGTCTGCTTCCATCAAGGGCCCGGCCGGAATGCCCGGTAGGGCCGGGCCATGACTAGCGCAGTTCCCGGGGCATGGTGAAGGAAACGTCTTCCTCGACGCCGGTCAGCATGGTCACTCGCTCCGGTGCCAGGGCCTCGATCACGCTTTCCACCAGCACTTCAGGTGTGGAGGCGCCAGAGGTGATGCCGACCTTTTTCTTGCCGCGGAACCATTCGGGGTCGATTTCCTCAGGGCCGTTGATCAGATAGGCCGGGACGCCCTGGGCGGCGGCCACTTCCCTCAGCCGGTTGCAGTTGGAGCTGTTCTGGGCCCCGATAACCAACACAAGGTCCACGTTGACGGCCATCTTGGTCACCGCTTCCTGGCGGTTGGTGGTGGCATAGCAGATGTCGTTACGGACAACGGCCTGCGGGAAGCGATCCTTGATGGCCGCTATGGCATGCGCCGTGTCGCGAACGGAGAGGGTGGTCTGGGTCAGGACGGCGATCTCCTCGGCATCCCCCCAGTTGGGGAGCTCCTCTGGGGCATTGTCGTCGACCAAGGTCATATCCACTTGCCCCATGGTGCCTCGCACTTCCTGGTGACCGCGGTGTCCCACCAGCAGCACCCGGCGGCCTTCGCGACTGTACTTCTTCGCCTCGTTATGGACGCGGGTCACGAGCGGGCAGACGGCGTCGATGACGCGGAGGTTGCGAGCCTTGGCCTTCTCAAAGTCCTCGGGCGGCGACCCGTGGGCGGAAAAGACCACAAGGGAGCCCTCAGGCACCTCGTCCACTTCTTCCACAGTGATTGCGCCACGAGACTCCAGGTCGTTGACCACGTAGGGGTTGTGGACGATCTGGTGCTTCACGTAAACCGGTGGACCGTAGCGTCGCAGGCAGACGTCCACAACGTCGATCGCCCGCACCACTCCGGCGCAGAACCCCCTGGGAGAACTGAGCAGAACCTCCAAAGCGTCCCTCCTCGTGCAAATACAGCCGCATACAGCCGCTGATTTGGGCCGGAACATAATAGCACAGCGGCAGTTTCCAAGGGCTCGGAAGGAGGCGGACAACCCCACACCGCGGGTGCCCCTATGCTATAATCCGTCGGCGTTGCACGCTGTTTTCAGCCCGCTCTCCGGGCCGAAAATCCAGCGCAGCGTCGGACTACCGGACACCCAAACCGTATTTCCAGGGGGGCGCGAATGGTCAGCATTCACGATGAGCTGGTGGTGTTCTCCGGCAATGCCCATCCTGAACTGACTCAGTCCGTCTGTGAATACCTTGGCATCCCCGTCGGACAGGCCGAGGCCTTCAAGTTCGCCAACGACAACACCTTCGTCCGCATCCTGGAAAACGTCCGACAGAGGGACGTCTTCATCATCCAGCCCACCTGCGCCCCGGTCAACGACAACCTGATGGAACTGCTGATTATGATCGACGCCTGCAAGCGGGCGTCGGCCGGGCGTATTACCGCCGTAATGCCCTATTACGGCTACGGGCGTACTGACAAGAAGGACCAGCCGAGAGTCCCGATTACGGCCAGGCTGGTCGCCGACCTGCTCACGGCGGCGGGGGCCGACCGAGTGCTGACCATCGACCTGCACGCGGGGCAGGTGCAGGGCTTCTTCAACATGCCGGTGGACGAACTGACGGCAGTGCCCATCCTGACCCAGTACTTTGCCGACAAGGGCATTGAAGACTTGGTCGTGGTGGCGGTGGACATTGGCATCAGCAAGAAGGCCCGCGACGTAGCGGAGAAGCTGTCTGCCCCTCTTGCGATTATAGAAAAGCGCAGGACGGACAACAGCGGCAAGAGCGAGTTGATGAACGTCATTGGAGACGTGGAGGGCATGGTTGCCCTAACTTTCGACGATGAAATTGACACCGGCGGAACGGTGGCCAACGCGGCGCAGGCCCTGCTGGACCATGGCGTTAAAGAAGTGTACTGTTGCGCCTCCCATCCCGTGCTCTCGAGAAACGCTCCGCAGACAATGGCCCAGAGCGCGTTCAAGGAAATCGTGGTAACCGACACCATCCCCATCGGGCCTGAGAAGCGCAACGGAAAGTTCACCGTGCTGCCGGTTGCACCCCTGCTGGGAGAAGCGATATTCCGCATCCACAAGGGTCTATCGATCGGCGAAATGTTCAACACTTAGGGAGGCAATGGAATCGACCTGTAGGGGCGCACACTAGTGCGCCCCTATGTGCAACCAATAATGAAGCCAATTAGGAGGCGACTGACGATGTACGACCTGCTGATCAAGGGTGGAACGGTGGTTGACCCGTCGCAGGGTATCCACGGCGTCAATGACGTGGCCATCGAGGACGGCAAGATATCCCGCATGGCGCCGGACATTGACGCCTCCGAGGCTTCGCAGGTGGTTGAGGTCAAGGGAAAGGTGGTGACGCCCGGCCTGATCGACCTGCACACCCACGTTTTCGCCGGCGTCAACGCAACTGGAGTGGAACCCAACATCGGCGGCGTGAGAGCCGGTGTCACCACGATGGTCGACGCAGGCAGTTCCGGCTGTGACACATTCGGCGGCTTCCCGCGCCACATCCTGCCCAACACGGACACCGAGATCATCTGCTTCCTTCACATCTGTCGAACCGGACTGGCCACGACACCCGATATCTTCAGCCCGTCAAGCATCGACCTTGACCACACCGTCGAGACCATCAACGAGAACCGGCACATCATATCCGGAGTCAAGGCGCGCATGGTCTCGCCGGCGCTGGAAATCATGGGCATGGAGATGCCCCGCATGGCCAAGCGCGCCGCCAAGGAGGCCGGCGTGCGGCTGATGGTGCACATCGGGGACACTGAGAAGCGTTACGACGCCAACGTCATACGCGAACTGCTGCCCATCCTGGAGGAAGGCGACATCGTCACCCACTACTTCACTGCCAACCCCGGCGGCGTGCTGGACGCCGACGGCAAACTGGTGCCAGAAGCCCGCGAGGCTCACGAGCGGGGTGTGTGGCTGGACACAGCCCACGGTCGAATGAACTTCGCCTTCAACGTGGGAGAGCGGGTGATCGACCAGGGCGTCTTGCCCCACTGCATCAGCACCGACCTGACCGTACCCGGCCGCGCGCGCACAGTGCACAGCATGACGGAGATGATGACCCGCTTCCTGGCCATGGGCTTCACCTTCGACCAGGTAATCACCATGTGCACCGAGAATCCGGCCAAGGCCGTCGGCGTCGAGGAACGCATCGGCACCTTGCACCCGGGCAAGCAGGCCGACCTGTCCGTGCTGGACATCCAGGACGGCGACTGGGTGGTCTACGACGTCATAGGGGACTCCCGCAAGTCGGATAAGGCCGTAATCCCGGTGATGTCGGTCAAGAAGGGGCAGGTGTTTGAGGCGGCCTGGGGCCCCCGCCCCTGGGGCTGGGCGCCGGACAGCGCGTAGCAATTAGGACCAGTCGATGATAGATACACTAGGGGCTGCGTCGGCCGACGCAGCCCCTAGACTACAGTTTCAGCAAAGAGTGACAGGAATCTGTCGATATCGCTTCTTGTTTGGAAAAAACCTTTGTAGCCTAGCCAATGGTCTATCTCATCTTGCGACTTTCCCCTCAACTCGGTGGCGTCCATTTCTTCGAACCTGCATGGCAGAAACTCTCGAATCCGGTGTTCACTTAGCCCGAAAATGTTCATTGCTCTAATGCCGTTTAACCTAAACTTTATCCCCATTTCGCTACCGCTGGCATCCAAGTCAATCACGAAGAGCATGAGCTTTCGCCCATCGAGACCGTAGTTAAAGCCCCTGCTTGTAGCTCGAGGGAATGTAGACGAGAAAGTACCGGCCGCAGTTCTGCCGAGGTGTTCGTACAACTCCCCTACGCCCGACTGCTCCGCCAGAGTAGCCATTTCCCTGGCAGAGACAGAAGGGCGGCGCCGTGAGGCAGAGGAAACTCTCGTTTCCGCTTCTTCAGGCTCAATTAGGAAGACTTGCGCCAGCACTTCCTTACCGTCCTCAGATTGGGAGTGCTGAACTGTCGCAATATTTACTGGAACGCCAAAGTCCGATAAGTATCGGACTATTCGCTCGGTGCTCGAGTCCATCACCTCTGCGACAATAAGGGAGCGATGGCCAAAGGACTCGGGCAATTCCAAATCGAACTTCTCGCTGAATGCCTCATCCAAGGGTTTCTTGAGGTAGGCTTCAGCTAGGTTTTCAGCCTGTTGATAAGATAGGTCCTTTACCCAAGATGCATAGTCCAGCGCTTGAGCAGTTACTTCACGAGGGGTTCGGCCCTTTTTGAGTTCAACGACAACAATGGCGCCACTCGAGTCCAGGCAAAGTAAATCTATTTCCCCCCCGAAGTCAGTACGCACTTGGCGACCTATAACCATCAGGTTGGGATCTAGCATGGAGATGTCGCTTTCCAACCAGTTCTCCAACCTTTCTTCCAAGTTTATTTCACTACTTGCTATTTCTTTAAGAGTGTTCTGGGCGGTTATTCCCCACAAGCGAATCTTTTGCGGCATGGTTTAATTCCTGCCCCGTCCCTTCCTCCCCCGCAACGCGCGCGCCAGCGGCCGTAGCTTGGCGCGCAGGCTGAAGCGGCGGCGGACGTTGTTGGCAATGAGCGGGGCGAGGTGGTGGTTGCCGGCCACCAGGGGCGCCACCCAAGCGCGCAGTTCCTTCATAGTGGGAGTCTTTTCGTCCCACGTCGGCACGAAGCTCTCAATGGGATGCCACTGGCGCTCCCCCTTGAAGCGGGTCATCACCGTTCCACCAGCCTCCTGCACCGCCAGTGCGCCGCCCGCCATGTCCCACATCCTCGGCGCGCCGAAGATGCCGTACTGCATCACGCCGCGAGCCGTCATTGCCAGCTCGTATGCAATGCTGCCGGTCGTGCGCAGTTCGCCCGCCTTGTCGGCCAACCCGCCGGTGAAGCGGTTGGCGACCCCGAAGTATCCCGGCAGCCCTATCAGACGGTTGGGGATTGGTTGCTCTGTCTCCAGTACCTGCACTGGCTCGTCATCCGCGTAGCAGCCGCCACCCTTGCGGCAGTGCAGCACGAAGCCGCCCCCGTTGGTTGGCCAAGGGACGTATAGCGCCGCCGCCACGGGCCATCCCCGGTGGATGACCCCGATGGACGAGGCGAAGATCGGCAGTCCGTTCAGGAAGTTGGTGGTGCCGTCAAGCGGGTCCAGGACCCACAGGATGTCGGAAGCGGGTTCCTCGGACTGCTTCTCCTCCTCGGTGGCTTCTTCTCCGAGGATGCCGTGGCCGGGGAAGCGTTGGATAATCTCGGCTGCCAGGTAAGCCTGCGTCTCCTTGTCGGCGGCGGTTACGGGGTCGCGCTGCTTGTCGTCCTTGAACTCCACCTCAATGCGACGTCCGAAGTGGCCGGCAAGGATTTCGCCAGCGCCTCTGGCCAGTTCCACCGCCTGACGCTCTATTTCGACGATCTGGACCAGTTTAAGGGGTTGCACCAATACTTCACCAACCACGCCGCCAATTCGAGTGGGCAACGATGGCGTCCCTCATGGCGTACTGGCGCAAGATTAGAACAGCACAGGCACGCGGTCAACCGGGGAACGTCGCGGGCAATGCCTGTCGAGGGGCCCGCTGGTATAATCGGCACGGTTAAGTCAAGGGCGCGTTCCGGCAGTTGGGACGCCATAAGGACGTCAGAATGGACTTGGGGCTTAAGGACAAGGTTGCAATCATCGGCGGGGCCAGCAAGGGACTGGGCCGGGCCTGCGCCCAGGTGCTGGCCGAAGAGGGCGCGAAGGTCGCCATCTGCAGCCGCACCGCGGCCGACCTAGAGCAGGCGGCCAGCGAGATCCGGGAATCGACCGGCGCCGAGGTGATGGCCTATTCCGCCGACCTGGACCGGCTGGACAGTATCAATGGCCTGATCTCGTCGACGATGGAGCAGTTCGGCGGCATCGACATCCTGGTCAACAACTCCGGCGGGCCTCCCCTGGGTCGCTCCGCCACGGCCACCGAGGAGCAGTGGGAGACTGCCGTTCAACGGTCGCTCATCTTCTTCGGGCGGATGTGCCGCGAGGGAATCCCACACCTTCGGGAGCGCGGCGGCGGACGCATCATCAACATCCTGGCCAGCACGGTCTACAACCCCATCCCCAACCTGGCGCTGTCGGGGGCAACGCGCATGGGCGTGGTGGCCTACTCGAAGAGCCTGGCCGATGAGGTGGGTCGCGACGGCATCCTGGTCAACAACGTCTGCCCCGGCTCCATCCTCAGCGACCGGATGCTGTCCAACGTGACCTCACGCGCCAACGAACTGGGCATCAGCGTAGACGAGGCACTTGCCATGCGAGCCGCCGACACCGCTGTCGGTCGCGTCGGCGAGCCGGTGGAGCTGGCGAACCTGGTGGCCTTCCTGGCCTCCGACCGCTCGACGTACATCACTGGGACCACCATCCTGGTCGACGGCGGCCTGGTGCGGTCGGTGATGTAGCCAATCCTGCACCCGTCTGCAATAGCAAAGTCGGCTGTCGCGGAGTGGCATCCCCACCTAGTCGACGTTGCAGGCAGGATGAAATGAGGAGGCGTTGGCCTCCTCATTTTTTTCGAGACGAGTTCGAATGAGGGCCACTCTACTAGTGCCGGCCAATGAACTCGAGCACGATTCCATTCCAGACCTGGGGACGTTCCCAGAAGCCCGCGTGGCCGACCTCGGGCAGCGACACGTAGCGCGAAGGCGGGATGCCCGCAGCGAGCATCCGCATCAGGACCGGGGGCGACAAGAGGTCGGCCTCACCCGCGAGCACCAGCGTCGGGACCGGCATTGTGGCGAGGCGGGCGTAGGTTATAGGCTCCCTCAGCGGTTGTGCCGGGACCGCTTCGCCGGGCCGGCTGGCCAGCTCGATTTCCAGCCAGCGGGCCGCTCCCTCGGGGTCGGTGCCACGGTAGGAGGGGCCAAGCTCACGCAGCTCAACGGGCAGGGCCTGGATTTCCGGAGGGCGGAGGCGATGCTGGACTTCCAGGTAACTTTCGTCCTGGACGCCACCGATGGTGTTGGCCACCACCAGGCTGCGCACCCGTTCGGGGTGGCTGAGCGCGTAGTCCAGCGCAGGTATGCCGCCCGCCGCCGTGCCAACGAGGTGGACGCGCTGCAGCGACAGGCTTTCCAATAGAGCGTGCAGGTCGTCTCCGGCAAAACCTGGCTGGTGCTCCGGGTCGGTGGTCCTGGAGCGGCCCCAAGTGCGCCGGTCGTAGGCAATGCACCGGTAGCCGGCAGCGGTGAAGGCAAGTAGCTGGTGGACCCACCCTTCGCAGGTGCCGGATGCGGCGTGGAGGAGCACTACCGGAATTCCGGACCCACCGGTATCCTCATACCACAGGTCGACTCCGGGCAGGGTCAGGTAGGCCATCGAGTCTACTTCTCCATCTGGCAATGGGTTGATTGCGCCACAGGGCCATAATACTCTATCACTGGGCACACTAATCACTGGGCACACTACGGGCCCTCATCAATGGGGGCACTCCAGTTTCGACACGGGTGGGCAGGATGGTCTTTCAGCGCAGACAGGAGACGGAGCCGACGGATGCGGCGGGATTCCTGGAACGGGGCAGCCGGTACGGGCGGAACGGCGTATACCACCGCGCAATCCAGGACTTCACAACGTCCATTGAGATGGACCCGGACGTTGCCGAGGCCTGGTACAACCGGGGCTGCTCCTGGTATGAAGTCGGGGAACTCGAGAAGTCCATCACCGACCTGACTCGCGCCATCGAGTTGGCTCCCACCATTGGCCTCTACTACGGGCAGAGGTCGCTGGTCTACCACTTCAACGACCAGCCGGAACTGGCCGAGGCAGACCAGGAGATGTGCGACGAGCTGCGGTTCGGGGCGGAGTAGAGCTGCCTCCACCTGCAGTTCAACCGCTGACACTACCGCCCAAGCCGGTGCCTTTAGGAGTTCCAGGCTGCGCACGTTCCTAGCTAAATGTATCAGCATGGCCGAGCGTGAGTCCAAGACGAGTTCGGCCTCAATTCTTCCAAGGAGTACCTGCAAGGGGCGTTCCATCCGATTGAACATAGTCATGGTGTTGATATTGCTGGGTTGGATTCCTGTGTGGAGAGAAACCATCAATGGACTTGAGCACTGTAGCCATTTTGAGTCCCGGCGACATGGGCCATGCCGTCGGGCAGCGATTGCGGGAACACGAACTGGACGTGATCACCTGCCTGGCAGGGCGGAGCGACCGGACGCGAACCCTGGCCGAAAGAGCCGGCATTCGGGATGTTCCCACGATGGAGGAACTGGTCGAACAGTCGGACCTGATTTTGTCCATGACCGTGTCGGCTGCCGTTCCCGGACTTTGTCGAGAGGTGGCCGATGCACTGAAGGAAACGGGCTCCGACACCTTGTTCGCTGAATGCAACGCCATTTCTCCTCGGCTGGTGCGGGAACTGGAGCCGGTTATTTCGGTCGCGGGAGGACGGTTCGTGGACGTCTCGATAATCGGCGGGCCGCCACGACAGGGTTACAGTCCCCATTTTTATGCCTCGGGCGAGCATGCCTCGCAGTTTGAACAACTGGGCGACCTGGGGCTGACTGTGCTGAAGCTGGATGGCGATGTAGGGCAGGCCTCGGGCATAAAGATGTGCTATGCGGCCATGACGAAGGGGACCTCGGCACTGTACAGCCAACTGCTCATTGCCGCTGAGCTGATGGGACTGATCGAGCCCCTCCTTGCGGAATTCGAGTATGGGCAGCAGGCTGTCCTGCAGCGGATGGAACGGGGCCTGCCCACGGTGCCACCGCGTGCCCGACGTTGGGTCAGCGAGATGGAGGAGATCCGGGACACGTTCGAGAACCTGGGAATGACACCCGACCTGTTCGAGGGCGTTGCCGAGATGTACCGGCTTATCGGAAGCACTCCCTTGGGGGAAGAATTCCCCGAGACACGGGACAGGGACAGGACCTTCGCCGAGACCATTCGCGAACTGGCGCGACACGTTCAAGCGCAGGAAAGAAAGGACGGCGGTTAGAAAGTTAACATCGCTGCCGGAAGACCATAGCCTGCGAGGGTCCGTTCGTAGTTCGACAAGCTCACCATGAACGGACCCTCGCAGGCTATGGTCTATATTCCCGTATCAACCTAAGACGCGGGTTTGAAGTAGGGGACGCTTATATGGTCGGTGGCGCGCTCGAAGGTGACCTCGACGGGCATGCCGATGGTGACCTCGCCGGGGTCGCAGCCCACGATGTTGGTGAACATGCGAACGCCCTCTTCCAGTTCCACGAGGGCGAGGACGTAGGGGCCCTGATCGAAGCCGGTGGTGCGGTTCTGGTAGGTGACGGTGTAGGTCCAGACGGTGCCCTTGCCGCTGGCCTGAACCCAATTCGGGTTTTCGGACCAGCAGTGTGAGCAGATGCCCCGGGGATAGAACTGGTACTCCTCGCACTTTTCGCAGTACTGGATCAACAGTTGGCCGCGGCGGCAGGCATCCCAGTAGGCGCGGGTCTCACCGACGACGGTGGGCAGCGGCTTGTTCCATTCAGGCATGACTAGTCCCTCCCCAGAATGACGGTGCCGCCGCTGTGGCGGGAACCCAGCGCGCCGCCAGTGCCGTGGCAGAGCGCTATCTTGCAATCGGGCACCTGGCGCGGGGTGCCTTCGAACTGGTGGCGGAGCTGGCGCGTCGCTTCCATCAGCAGGAAGATACCGCGCATCCCCGGATGGTTGGACGACAGGCCGCCGCCGTCGGTATTGATAGGCAGCTTGCCGCCGATCTTGAGGTTTCCGCCGCTGACGAACTGGCCTCCCTCGCCCTTCTCGCAGAAGCCGAGGTCTTCCAGCGTCTCCAGCACGGTGATGGTGAAAGAGTCGTAGATCATCGCCATGTCGATGTCGTCGTGGGTGACGCCAGAGCCGGCGAAGGCGGGTTCGTGGCTCTGCTTGGCGGCGATGTAGATGAGGTCGCGCTTGCCCGCGCCCTGGTGAGCCACGGCCTCGCCGGTGCCCAGCACCCAGACTGGCGTCTGCTTGCAGTTGCGGGCCACCTCGGGCGAGGCGACCACCACTGCGCCGCCGCCGTCGGTGATCACACAGCAGTCGTTGAGGTGCAGCGGGGAAGAGATGACGCGGGAGCGCATCACGTCAGCGACGGTAATTTCGTCGCGGAAGAGGGCCTCGGGGTTCATCGAGGCGTGATGCCGAACGGCCACGGCTATCTCGGCAAGCTGCTCCGGCGTGGTGCCATAGAGGTGCATGTGCCTCTGGGCAATCATGGCGTAGAGGCCCACGGTGGTCAGGCCGTAGAGCTCCTCGAAGCTGTCGGGCGACGGGTCGAGGCGAGGGTGGCCGAACCGGCCGACGCCGCCGGTGCCCACGGAGACGCCGCCGGAGCGGGCCAGGGTGGCGTAGGTGATGACGGCGACGTTGATACGCCCGGCATGGATGGCGTTCAGCGCGTGGGCCAGGTGGAACTCGAAGGAGCCGCCGCCCACGGTGGTGTTGTCGACGTGCTTGGGGTACATGTTCAGGTAGTCGGCGAGGTTCAGGCCGCTGTTGCGCACCGACATTGAAGCGGTGAACAGGCCGTCGACGTCATTCTTGGACAGCCCGGCGTCTTCAAGGGCCTTGATGATGCTCTCGCCCTGTATCTGGAGCTCGCTCTTGTCGGGAGCGTAGCGGGTAACGTGTTCGTGGACGCCCACAATCGCGGCCGCCCGTCTGAGGTCAACCATCGGCAGGATACCTCCGGGAGTGGTTGGCTGAGACCGACAGTCTCAGAAAGGTGCCGACATTATCACCGAGCGGCTACGGCAACACAAGGCGGGGTCCTGAACCATGGGACGCGGGCAGGTAAGAGGGGAGTCGGGTGGCTGAATACCGAGGCTAACGGCCCGTTGTGCCCACCAAAGCCGCAGACCGTTGGGAGACAGGCTTCAGGGGAGAATCCTTTACTATATGTGTAACATTCCGTAGCATTTTGCAACATATCGCAAAGTGCCGGTGCGTCAACTGGGTAAAGGGTCAATTGCGATTGTGGAGAAAATGCAGGCATCACACTAATGATGGTATGGGTGCGTCACCGTGGTTGGCAAGGGGCAAGTGTCAGCAGGCGGGTTGGTTGAACTGAGGTGGAGGCCGGCGGTCCGTTGACAAGGGGCTTGGATTCTTAATCCTTCACTACAGGCGTAGCAAGTTGGTCGAAATCAGCCGCCCCGCCAGTGGGTCCACGGCCAGGGCGGCTTCCTCCAGTGAAACTACGCCCAGGAGGCTGGGCTCACCCTCTTCCGCGAATATAACCGGCGGCGGAAACACCATCCCTTCCAGCCTGATAGTAGTTCTGCCAACGTCGACGGGAACGATCCTGCCATCCGCCGTCTCCGACGGAAGTGACCTTTCAACTGAAACTCCCAGTCTCTGCAATAGTTCCCTGGATATTGCCGTATAGGTCGAGGCGGTGTCGACTACAACCTCCAAATCCTCGAACAGCCGGCCTTGAGGGTCTCCGATTCCCACGGTGACTTTTACCGTTGACACTGCGTTTCTCCCTGATTGCCTGCGCCAACTGCTTGCCGCGATAAATGAGTAAGCCCGGGAATTGCGGCGACTCCGGTTTTGTCTACCGCAGGAAATTTGTTCATTCCAATGAATTGAGCTCCCCTCGTTGTGCCAAGCCGCGGTGAAAATTTCTCGATTGCACGGCCAAATCCTGCCATTACCTGCCAACAGTACGAAACCAATCGCAGCTCACTCCAATTGCGACGACGAGGGTGCTGCTGGTAGTAACCCGCACAAACTATGGTAGGCAGGCTGCCCCGGACTTAGCAAGAGGCGGGTGTCAGCAACCAGACGACAGTGTGCCTTTACACGTCGCCGTCTGCCCAGTGACATTTCATTGTTACGGAGCGGCGTATGCGTGTTGTATAGTATCCCCGATAGTTCCGGGTACAGGGCACAGGAGGCACGATGCTATCGATTCTGGGAGGAACCGGGCCGGAGGGCAAAGGACTTGCGTTGCGGCTGGCGCTGGCCGGTGAGGCGGTGACCATCGGGTCGCGCAGCACCGAGCGGGGCGCGGCGGCCGCCGCCGAGATGGCCGAGGGTGCGCCGGGCGCCACCATCTCCGGCTCCGACAACGCCGGGGCTGCCGCCGCGGGCGATATCGTGTTCCTGGCCTTCCCCTACGAGGGACAGCGTCCGGTGCTGGAAGAGCTGGCCCCGTCGCTGGACGGCAAGATAGTGGTAAGCGTCATCGCTCCCATGGCCTTCGAGCGGGGCAAGGGAGCGCGGGCCGTGGAGGTTGAAGCCGGGTCCGCCGCCCAGGAGGCGCAGGAAATCCTGCCCGGCGCGCAGGTCGTGGCCGCCTTCCAGAACGTCAGCGCCGAGGAGCTGATGGACCCGCAGGTGGAGATGGAAGGCGACGTGGTGGTCTGCTCGGACCACGCCGACGCCAAGAAGCTGGTTATGGGGCTGGCCGACAAGATTCGCAGCCTGCGTGGCGTCGACGGGGGGGCGTTGGCCAACGCCAAGTACGTCGAGCAGATAACGCCGATGCTGGTCAACATCAACCGAATCTACAAGACCCACGCCAGCATCAAGATTACCGGAGTGTAGAGAGGGACGGCCTCACCCCAACCCTCTCCCAGAAGGAGGGGGAACAGAAAGGAGGAAATATGCCGCGATTCCCTATCGACATAAACAGCGCCGAGGGACAGGCAGCAGTCAAGGGCCAGTGGCGATACGCCGAGGGGTACATCCCCGGCGAGTCCAACTACGGCCTGGCCGAACGGATCGAGGGCAGCCCGGCTCGACTTGCAGACTACGACGATTCGTTGTGGGAAGTGTGCCCCGACACCAGCCTATGGGCCAAGTTCGGCAGCGACTACGTTACGGGATTCTCCTTCGTCTGGTATCGAATCAACATCACCGTCCCGAACACGGTGGGCGGCCGCGACGTACGGCGCACGAGGATGATGTTTGAAACCTGCGTAGACGACTACGGTGAAATCTGGGTCAACGGCGAGTGCAACCGCGAGCGGGGCACCGTCGAGGGATTCAACCGCCCGCAGCGGATCGAACTCGCCAACAATCCCAACCCCGGCGACCAGATCACCGTCGCACTCCTGGCCGCCAACGGCCCCCTGGGCGCACCGGGCGGCGGCGTCTTCGTCCGCTACACCAACCTGAGCTTCGAATGGCGCGACGACGACCCCTAGGGAGCGCGTCCGTTCCAACCGACAGAAATGGGAAGGCGGTGGCGTAGATGGCGCGTCTGAGGTTCGTTCACGCCGCCGACCTTCACCTGGACAGCCCCTTTCGCGGCATTCGCAACGAAGCGCCGGACTACGTGGCCGAGACTCTGCGGCGCGCCACATTCGACGCCTACGATAACATCGTCGGCCTGTGCCTGCGGGAGCAGGTGGACGCGCTGCTGGTCGCTGGCGATATCTACGACGGGGCAGACCGCAGCCTTCGAGCGCAGCTTAAATTCGTGGACGGCCTCAACCGGTTGGACGCCGGCGGCGTTCGCTCCTTCGTGTGCCACGGCAACCATGACCCGCTGGACGGCTGGGAGGCGCGGCTGTCCCTGCCTCAGGGCTGTGTGCGCTTCGGGCCGGAAGTGACGGCCGAGGCGGTGTTTCCCAGTGAGCCGCAGCGGGCCACCATCCACGGCATCAGCTACCCGCGGCGGGAGGTGCGCGAGAACCTGACTTCGCTGTTCGACGAGTCGGCAACGGGCAACGGCTTCGGCATCGGCCTGCTTCACGCCAACGTGGGCGGCAACCCTGAACACGACTCCTACGCGCCCTGCTCCATCGCCGACCTCGCCGATACAGGCCTAGACTACTGGGCGCTGGGCCACGTCCACACGCGGCAGGTGTTGCGGCAGGAACGTCCCACCGTGGTGTATCCGGGCAATCCGCAGGGCCGGAATCCTCGCGAGACCGGGGCTCGCGGTGTCTACCTGGTGGAGGTCGACGACTATGGGACGGTCAGCCTGGACTTCCGACCGGTCGACGTGGTGCGGTGGGAAGCATTGGAGGTCGACATCGGCGACCTGGAGACCGAGCAGGATCTGCTGGACGCGATCAACCACGCCACCGCATCCTGCGCCGATGTCGCCGACGGCCGTTCGGTGGTGTTCCGCCTGGGGTTGATCGGTCGAGGGACGCTGCACGGGACGCTGCGCCGGTCCGGGACCGTCGAGGAGTTGCGAGAGCGGGTCAACGAGCAGTACGCCAGCGCGGCGAGGTGGCTCTGGTGCGAGCGCATCCACGCCGACACGGCGTCGCCGGTGGACCGCGAGCAGGTGGCGCTGCGGGAGGACTTCGCGGGCGACCTGGCGCGACTCGGCAACGACCTGCGCTCCGATCCGGCAGCCCTTGCCAAGCTGGGAGAATTGCTGCGTCCACTATACGTCAACTCCAACGCCGCCCCGTATCTGAGGGACAACCTGCCGAGTGAAGAGGAGCTGCTGGAACTGCTGGAGGCCGCCGAGGACGAGTGCCTGGCAACGCTGGTGGGCGAAGAGGACGAAGGGTGAGGATTGAGGAGCTCTACCTCGACGGATTCGGGCACTTCCACCAGCAGACTCTGGGCCCACTCTCGGGGGCCGTTACCGTGTTCCTGGGCCCCAACGAGGCGGGCAAGAGCACGACGCTGGCGTTCATACGGGCCATCCTGTTCGGGTTTCCTGCTCGAAATCGAGACTCCCACTATCCGCCTCTCTCCGGGGGGAGGCATGGCGGACGTATCAAATTGGCGAGCGATTCCGGGGCGGCATACACGCTGGAAAGGTACGCCGGCGCACATGGCGGCCCACTGAGGATTCAGAACGAAGCAGGAGAAACTCTGAATGCCGCCGTAATATTGCCCGGCCTTACCGGCAACGCCACTCCTGACCTGTTCCGCAACGTGTTCGCATTCAGCCTGGACGAGTTGCAGGTTGCCGCGTCTCTCAACGATTCCAGCGGCGCCATATACAGCGCCGGCCAGGGTGCGCCGGGGCTGCCAGCTCTGACCAAGTCGCTGGGTGACCAGAAGGGCCTGATATATCTCAGCCGGGGCAACGTCCAGAAGGTGCCGAACCTGCTGAAGGACCTTCAGACGGTCGACACGCAGCTACGCTATATCGAAGGGAACGCGGGCCGTTACGGGGCCCTCACAGCGCGCAGGGCCGAGATCGGGGCTGAACTGGAGAAGGCCGACGCCGAGCTTGGAGGCCTGGCCTCACAGCGCAGTGAAGTCCAGAAGCTGCTGGACGGCTGGGAGGACTGGCTGAGCCTGTCCGACCGTGAGGCACGTCTCCGGGACCTGCCGCAGTTCGACGACTTTCCCGAAGACGCGGTCCTCCGGCTGGACAATCTCGAGGAACAGATTCGGCAAGCCACGGAGGCGCGGGCCAAGGTCGCCGCCCAGTTGCGTCGCCTGAAAGAGTCGGCCGGGGAAGCAATACCGGGCGAGGACCTGCTGTACGACGCGGCCAGCATCGAGGGCATCCGTCGCGACCGCAACCGGTTCGACTCGGCGGTTAAGGACCTGCCCGAGCGGAGGGCCGAATTGGGCGCCCTGGAGTCGGAGTTGCAGGACCGGCTGCGAGACCTTGGCGCGGACTGGGACGAAGACCGTCTACAGGAATTCGACGCTTCCCTTGCCTTCCGGCAGGAAGTGGAGCTGGGCAAGGAAACCTTGGCCGACCGGCAGGATGCGGTGCGCCGGACAGAGCAGCGGCTGGAGCAGGAGCAGCGCACACTGGTCGACCGCGAGACAGCCGTGGCCGAGGCCAGCGACCGAGTGCCAGCCGACCCGCCGCCGCTGAACACCGCGGCGCTGGGACAGCAGCGCGCCGCCCTCCGCGCTGCTCGTGGGCGTCTGGACGAGTACGAGCGCGCCCGCCGCAGCCACGAGGATCTTCGATACCTGCTGGACTCAACGGAGACGGAGCGGGAACCTGCGACTGCCACGAACTCGCCTCTTTCGTTGGCGCTGCCCCTGTTGCTTGCTGTCGTGGGCATCGCCCTGGCGATTGGCGGGGTGTTAGTGGGCAGCACGGCGATGGTCCTTGGCCTGGCGGGCGGAATAGTCCTGTTGGCCGTGGCAACGTACATTGCCCTTCGTGGGCGTTCCGCCCCGGCCCCGGCAGCCAACCCGATGGCCGCTCCACTGACCCGGCGAGCGGAACAGGCGAGGGAGGCCACCGAATCGGCGTTGCACCAGTTGGTCGATGCCACATCGGCGCTTGCCGTCGGCGGGGATCCCTCTTCTGCGACGCTGGACAATGCCGATGAGCGGCTGGGCGCGGCCGAAGTTGCCCTGTCCGCCTGGAATGAGGCACGGGAGAAGCTCGCTGAGACGCAGCGTCATCAACGGTCCCAGGAACAGCGGGTGGAAACGGCCAACTTCGGTCTGAAGGCGGTCAACGAGGCGTACGAAGGGGTCAATGCGAAATGGCGCAGTTGGCTGGAGCAACGCGGGCTTCCGGTCAACTTCACGCCCGACACGGTCATCGAGTTCGCCGGTCGAGTTGAGACAACCAGGGTCAAGCTGGAGCAGGTGCGGGATAACCGCAGGCGGGTGTTGGCCATCGAAGACGACATCGAGGAGTTCCGGGGCGTGATGCAGCCGCTGGCTATCCGCCACGAGCTGACGATGGACGAACAGGACCCGCGGCAACTGGCGCACGCTGCTGACGAACTCATACGGCGCCTGGATGAGACCCAGGATGCCTACTCCGACCGGGAACGTGCCAAGGAACAGGCAGAGGACATGCGGCAACAGCTCGAACTCCGCGAGCAACATCTCCAGGCCGCCGAAAAGGAACGCGCAGAGCTGCTAACTGCCGGGGGCACGGAAGAGGCAGAAGAATTGCGTCGCCGTGCCCGCCAGCACGCCGAGCGTTTGGAGCTGGAACGGGAGCGAGACGAGCACCGCCGGGGCCTCGAGCGCCTCGGCGGCCCCGGCGAGCGGTACGATGCATTTCGGGATGCGCTGTCGACTGCGGACCCGAACCAACTGGCCGAAGAGTCAGCCCAACTGTCGGGTCGTTACGCGGAGGTCGATACCCGGCGCAACGTCCTGCGGGAAGAGCGCGGAGGCATCGACACCGAGCTGGTGCAGCTCACCGGGGAGGAGGAATCGTCGGCGTTGCGCATTCGCCGCAGCACCCTCAAGGAGCAGCTGCGGGAGTACGCCCGCGAATGGTCGCGCCTGACCATCGCCGAGGCCCTGCTGGACAGGACGCGGCAGAAGTTCGAGCAAGAGAGACAGCCCGGCGTCATCCGGCACGCCCAGGACTTCTTCTCCGCCGTTACTGGCCATCGATACCAGCGGCTCTTCGCTCCCATCGGCGAGCAGACCGTGACGGCGACGGACGCCACCGGGGCTGGCAAGCGGCCCGAGGAGCTGAGCCGCGGCACCCGCGAGCAGCTCTACCTGGCCCTGCGGTTCGGCCTCATTCTCGAGTTCGGGGAACACGCCGAACCCCTGCCGGTAGTCGTCGACGAGGCGCTGGTCAACTTCGACCCGGAACGAGCCCGCCTAGCCGCCGAGGCCTTCGCCCAGCTCGCGAAGACCAACCAGGTCCTGGTCTTCACCTGCCACCCCTCGACTGCCGAGATGTTCGCCGACGCAGCAGCGGCCAGGGTGGTCGAACTCGGTGCATAACGAAGAGTCTCTCAAGGAGGGGCTCAAGAGCGATTCAGCCTAGTCCTCGGGCGGCCACTTGGTGCCGCCGACGGCAGGGCGCGCTCCAGGGCCCATCTTCATGCCGGCATCCACGAGGTCGCGGAACTCCCGCAGGATGACCTCGGCCCAATCCTGGGCGTGAGACACCCGGTGGGCCATGCGACGGCCACGGCGGGCCTTTCGCTGCGCCGCCTCTTCCAGCCCCTCGGTGTCGCGGTTGATGGCTTCGTCCATGGCGTCGATCTGCGGAACCAGGCCGCTGGCCGTCTCGATGAACCGCGCCACCTCGCTCATATCATCGTCCAGCACCACGAAGATTGGAACGGTCCCGGCGCGGTGCTCCGGCAAAAAGGTGTCGGCGAGGGGCACATCGTCGTCGCGGTTAAACACCTGCAGGTTGACGTTTGCGCTGCTATCGGCCAGCCGCAGAATCACGGGCGTGGTGCTGACGGCGTCGCCGCACCAGTCGGCGGTGAATACGGCCAGGTTGATGGGATTACTGAGGGCTCCAACCCAATCGGCCGCTTCCGAAGGGACTTCCACCGAGTTGTAGATTTCCACGAAAGGGTCCTTGTTGACCTTGATCTGGTCAATGTATTCCTGGGTGCTCATACCGGCTTCGAACCGTTCTTTGTTCAGTGACATTTCATTTCCCTCCGTCTTCCGGCTTCTGGCCCAATTATACTTCGCCCGTCTTATCTGCGGCGAAACTCCGTGCCGTGATAAAATCAAGCGTTGCAATTCGATATTTGCCGGAGGGCCTGGTTGACTACAGGCATAGACGACCCATACCTCAAATACGCCCTATTCTGTCGCAGCACCTCCGAGGGTGACGACGGCGAACTCAGCCTCAACAACATCGTGGACCTGGTGGACCTGCCGGAGCCGCCGCCTGGCGGGGAGACGGGGCCGGTGGTCGCGGAAGTCGACGTGAACCTAGCCTTCTGCATCGGCGGGGTACTGCCCGGTGAGCATCGACTGTTCGTAGCGCTGAAGACCCCAGGCGTTCCACTCGAAACGCCCCCGACTCAACGGGTGGACTGGGACGAAGGAATACTGTTCCAGCGCTGGATAAAGACCTTCCGCATCCCCGTGCAGGCACCGGGACAGCACTCTGCCGCCATCCTGCTCGACGGCATCCCGCTGGGGGAGGCGAGCTTCCTCGTGCGATTCCAACCCCAGTAAACGGCAACGGCGGTCAAGTTGAAACCACGCAACCGTCGGACTACAATTACGGGAAATTAATAAGCAACAGGGAGCGCGTGAATTGGCTAACCAGACCGGCAAGCGCTATGTCTGCGCCCAGTGCAACGCAGAGTTCATCGTGACCAAGGGCGGCAACGGCAACCTCGGCTGCTGCGGCCAGCCGATGCAGCTCAAATAGGGGAAGCAGCGATGGCGAATCAGTTGGGAAAGCGTTACACCTGCGAGACCTGTGGCAGCAGTGTGCTCTGCACCAAGAGCGGCGACGGCGAAATCGAGTGCTGTGAAGCCACAATGGAGCTCCAGGAACCGCGCAAGCTGCCGTCCTCCGACTAGACTGACCATCACCTCAGGCTATCTCTCACTGGAACGGCCACAACCGTAGGGGCGCACAGACGTGCGCCCCTTTTGCCATCAGTCCTTGGCGCGCCTCCCTACTTGAAGTGGGGAATGACGTGCTTGCCCATCAGCTTGATGGAATCCATGATGCGAGTGTGGGAGAGGTTGCCTGGCTGTACGAAGCACAGCACCTGGTCGACGCCTGCCTCCTGGTACTTCTTCATCACCTCGATGACCTCATCGGGCGTCCCCATGGCGAAAGCGCCGGAGTCGATGTGGTCCTGCGCGGTCTTGCCGACCCGCTCGGTCTGGACGGCGTCCACCGCGAACTTGTAGCTGTCGGGAACTTCGCGTCCGGCCCACGGAGCATACAGGTTCTCGGCCATCTGCACGAACCAGGCCCCCTCGGGCCCGGCGACGCGGCGGGTTTCCTCGCCGTCTTCACCGCAGTGGACGATACACAGGGCAGCCACCTGGTCGTTGACGAAGGAGCCGACGGGGTCGGCGTTCTTCACCGCCTCCCGGTAGGCGCCTACACGGCTCTCCATCTCGGCGTATCCGCCCAGGTTGAAGCAGAGAACGCCCAATCCCTGCTCGCCGGCCCGGCGGAAGCTGTCTGGCTGGCTGCAAGCCACCCACATGGGCGGGTGCGGCTGCTGCACCGGCTTGGGGATGACGGACCGCTCGGGGATGTTGAAGAATTCGCCCTGGTGGGAGAAAGGGTCTTCCGTCCACATCTTGGGGATCATGCGGACGGCCTCGTTCCACTGGGCCTGGGTCTGCGCCGGGTCAACTTCGAAGCCGTCCATCTCGACCAGCGTGGTGGAACGGCCCGTGCCCAGATCCATGCGCCCGTCGCTGAGGATGTCCAGCACCGCGGCGCGCTCGGCGACACGGACGGGATGGTTGTACTGGGAGGGCAGCAGGGCCACGGCATGGCCGATGCGGATGCGCTTGGTGCGCTGGGAGATTGCGCCGTACAGGACCTCGGGGGCGGAGCAGTGGGAGAACTCCTTCAGGAAGTGATGTTCCACGGTCCAGAAGTACTCGAAGCCGACCTCGTCGGCCAAGTCCACCTGGGCCAGGATCTGCTTGTAGCGCTCCGCCTCAATGCCGGGATAGTGGGGTTCGGGAATCTGGATTTCATACATCAGGCCGAATTTCATGCGTCAATCCTCTATGGGGAACTTTCACGCGCATTCTAGCATATGGGGCAGCCAGCCTCGAACGATGAGGCCCCGGAACAGTTCCGGGGCCTGTCGTTTTGCAACCAACCGAGTCTGAACCGCGCCCTACGGCACGAGCATGGCGCGCGTGATCTCCGGCTGGCGCTGGTCCCACTCGCACTGGGGGAAGGCCTCGTTGACGTCGGCCAGCGGGAACTTGTGCGACACGATGCGCTCGAAGGGCAGGCGGTCCTTGTTGCGGACCAGGAAGTTGAGCAGCCTCGGCAGCAGGTCGGGCTTGTACATCAACGAGCCCATGATGTTCTTCCCCTGCAGCAGCTTCGACGGGTCGATTGACACCTCGCGGCCGCGGACGATGTCGCCGATCTCGACGAAGGTGCCGCCGTTGCCGAGCATGTCGATGCCCTCGGCCAGCAGCTCGGCGCGGCCCACCAGCTCCATAACCACATCTGCGCCGCGGCCGTCCGTCAGTTCCTTGACGCGTCGGACGCGGGTCTCCGGGGTGTTGAACTCCTCGATGTTGATGGTGTGGTCGGCGCCGAAGGCCTCGGCCAGTTCCAGCCGGTTCTCCAGGCGGTCGAGGACAATGACGCGGTCAGCGCCCATCTCCTTGGCCATGGCGGTGGCGTGCACGCCGAGGCCGCCCGCTCCCTGGATCACCACGTAGTCGCCCTCGCTCGCGCCGGCGCGGATCAGGCCGGTGGTGACGGTGCCCATGGCGCAGTTCACCGGACCCAGCATGTCGTCGTCGAGCTCGTCCGGGACCTTGAAGAAGGGATGGCGCGACGGCAGGTACAGGAAGTCGGCGTAGGTGCCGGTGAAGTAGGGCCAGGTGCCGGCCGCGGGATAGTTGCGGTTCATGCACCAGTTGGTGTTGCCCCGTAGGCACTGGTGGCAGTGGTAGCAGGGAAATACTGCGGCGTAGACCACCCGGTCGCCCTTCTGGATGGGTGCGCCGGACGAGTCGGTGGAGACGCCGTCGCCCAGGATCTCGACGACGCCGGTGCCCTCGTGGCCCATGGCGCGGCCTGTGGGCGGCAGCGGCACGTTGACTTGGTCACCGCGCCAGACGTGCAGGTCGGAGCCACAGATGCCAGCCTGGGTCATCCGCAGCAGAACCGCGCCGGGGGCGGGTTCGGGAACGTCGTATTCCTGGATTTCGAAGGGCTTGCCGTACTCTACGCAGGCAATAACTCGGCCTTTCATAGCATCCTCCTGAGGGTGGTTTCAGGGTGGACGAAATGTATCACATGGTGGGTTGTTTTGATACCGGGGGCCGGTGACCGCGACTTTGACCTATTCTCAGGCTAAATTGAGTCTTCCGGCGCCGTCTACTCGCGGTGCAGTGAGTCCGCTATGGCTTTCTGTACCTCCAGTAGTTCGTCGTCGTCTATGCACGCGAAGACATGGCGCGACAGGGCAATCGCTTCGTCGTATTGTTCCGGCCTGTCGTCGGTAACTCCGAACAAGAACTCGATCAGGTGAGGACGCGGGTCGGCCTGGATGGCGGTCCTCAAAACGCTTTCGGAGCACTTGCGGGTCTCGTCGCTCAGACCGCCCAATCTCGAATCAGATACCTCAACGAATATCGTTGACAAGCTGGTAGGTTCGATGCAGCCGAACAAGTGTGGCGCAGCCTGGAAGCTTTCCACTACGGTGATGTCCTCAATCTCCTCCAGCGTGCTGCCTTCAACGGAGTTCTTCACGCAGGTCAGCTCCGACGACGACAGCATGGCGAGTATGTCCCTGCCGCGCAGAGGCGACCGTTGGTCGAGAACCATGTTCATCCGGCTGAAAATACTCAGGGCTTCATCGTTGTTCAGGCACTCTATCGTGGCAGCGCCGGATTCCAGCAGGTGAACGGCGTCCACATCGATATCATCGGGTAGCCGGCCCAGCCGGAGGTCCATCGCTTGCGGTGTGTCCGTCAGAGCTTCCAGGATGCAGGCCGACGTTTCTTCCGAAAGATCCGCCTCTGCCCGGATCAATGCGAGTCCCACTCTGTTGATACTTTCCTGGGTGATGCATTCGAAGAGGAAACGCGAGGTTGTGTCGTTGGCCAGCCGGCTGGTGATCCTGAGTTCAACTATCCTGTTGTACAGGTCTTCGCCGAATTTCTCCTTGATGCAGCCCGTCTCCTCTTCCGTGAGCATCGCCATCACCTCCTGCCCGCTGATGCCAACAGGGGCCTCGGGCTCCTCAGACACGGGTTCGGGAGTGGCAGTCGGTTGAGGAGTAACATTGGACGTGGGTTCAGGCGCCGTGGGTTCAGGCGCAAGCGTGGCCGTGGGCCTCGGAGCGGCAGTTGCCGTCGGGAAGGGCTCAGGAGTGGCCATTGGATTGGGGGTGGAGAGAGGGAGCGGGGTGTTCGTCGGCGGCGGGGTCGGCAATTGTGTCCGTACGGGAGTGGCCGTTGGTTCCAGCGTGTTCGCCGGGGCTCGCGCGGGAACAACCGCGGTCGTCAGGGCCAGTGGGACCGTGGCTGTGGGCGGCGGAACAGGCGTGTCCGTAGGCTGCGATACAGGCGTGGAATCGTCTCCGCAGGCAACGACCGCGAGGACCGCTGCCACGAGCAGCCCCGCAGCCAAGAACCGCATGCATCCAATATCAAACAGCATCTCGACCTTTTCGACCAAGGATGATGCTCCTGGAAAGGGAATCCAGCTCCCGTGGAGGAGACTATAACTGGCGGACAGATGATATTGCAGCCTGCCCCGCTGGTACAATCGTCCGGTCAGCAAGGAATCTAATGAACGAGGGCCATCATGCCAGCGAAGACGGGACAGCAGTACATCGACGGGCTGCGGGACAACCCCGCCGAGGTGTGGATTCGGGGTGAGCGGGTGAAGGACGTTACCACCCATCCGGCACTGAAGGGCGGCGTGAGGTCGATGGCCGCCCTGTACGACCTGCAGCATGACGAGCAGGTGGGGAACGAGATGGTGTTCCCGTCGCCGTCTTCCGGTGACCCCGTCGGGATGTCGTTCATCGTGCCGCGCACCGAGGAGGAGCTGCTGCGCCGGCGGAAGATGATGACCCGCTGGGCCTGGGTCGGCTGCGGCATGATGGCCCGCACCCCCGACTTCATGAACGTTTCAATTGCAGGCTGGGCCGGGGCCGCCGACTACTTTGGCCGTAACCGTCCTGAATTCGCCGACAACGTGCGCCGCTTCTTCGAGCACATCCGCGAGGAAGACGTCACGCTGACTCACACGCTGGTCAACCTGCAGCCCCGCCGTGCCAGCGGGGTGCTGGACCAGCTTGACGACCAGGTGGCCCTGACCGTGGTGAAGGAGACCGACGCGGGCATCGTCGTCAGGGGCAGCCGGATACTGGCGACGCTGGGGCCGCTGTCCGACGAGATAGCCGTGTACCCCACGCGCACCCACATGCTGGGGCCGGAGTCGTGGCGGCAGGCGTTCTCCTTCGCGATTCCCAACACCACTCCGGGCGTCAAGTTCATCTGCCGGGAGAGCTTCGACTACGGCCGCTCGAATTTCGACCACCCCCTCGGCTCGCGGTTCGAGGAGATGGACTGCCTCGTCTTCTTCGACGACGTGCTGGTGCCGTGGGAGCGGGTGTTCCTGCTGGGCGACGTGGACATGTGCAACAACTACGGCATTGCCACTCAATCGACGACGCACTCGGGTTACCAGGTGGTCAACCGCTGCCTGGTCAAGACCGAGTTCATCCTGGGGCTGGCGCAACTGATGGCGGACACCCTCGGCTCGGGCGAGCTTCAGCACGTTCAGGAGAGGATCGCCGAAATCATCATCCACCTGGAAACGCTGAAGGCCTGCATGCGGGCCTCCGAGGCCGACGCCGCGCCCAACGACTACGGCGTGATGTGCCCGGCGCAGGGGCCGATAACCGTGGGACGCGCCCTGTTTCCCACCACCATCTACCCGCGGCTGGCCGAAATCGTGCAGCTACTCGGCTCCGGCAACCTGATGGCCCTGCCGTCGGAGGGCGACTTCGACGCCGACATCGGGCCGGAGGTCGCCCGCTACCTCACCACCGACACCGCCGACGCCCACGACCGGGTGCGGCTATTCCGGCTGGCATGGGACGTGGCGTGCAGCGCCTTCGGCGGCCGGCAGGTGCTCTACGAGCGCTTCTTCGGCGGCGACCCCACTCGCAACGCCCTGCTCCTCTACCGCACCTACAACCGCGACGGCGCGATGGAGCGCGTGCGCGAGTTTTTGGGGCGGGAGTAGGCATTGCCTGTTGCGTGACAGCCTGAAAAAAAGTATTGTCACCGGCAAGCTGGCTTTTACCCAGCATGATGTCGCCTTTGCCAATTCTGAGACTGCTGACCCAGATGCGGCAGCCGCCCAGACGGTTGACCCATCTCGAAGGACTCGGTACACAGTCGCTCCGGTGTTTGAAAGCGCATAGCTCCTACTCTGCCCCGGTTGGTGCGGAAAGAGATGCAACGAAATTCATTGCAGACAGCCCGGGACCGCATCGAGAAAGCTCTGGATCAGGTACCTCATTTGATACGCCTAGACCCTGAAGACCCAGAATTATCCTTGTGGGAACATTCCACGAAAGAATTAATCTCTTACCTATATGGTGCTAGGTCCCCTCAAAGAAAGAGATTTCGATGGTTTAGCCCTTCATGGGAATAGAGAGCCGATCTTCGGCCTTTCCAACTATCGTCAGGTTCGTCAGGATTTGGCCAAGGCCGGAGCAGTCCTTGAGTCCCTGCTAGTAGACATTGAGTCCCTGCTAGCAGATATTGAGCAATCTGACCGAGATTGAGCTATCTGACCCATAAGGGAATTCGTCCCAAGCCCCTGATGTCACGGCGAGTGAAACCGGGGTATCTGACGTTAGGCGGGTCTTCGTGGTGCACGGTAGGGATGACGGGGCCAAAAATACAGTGGCGACATTTCTCGAAACTCTCGATTTGGAACCGTATATGTTGCAGTATAAGCCTAGCGAAGGTCGTAACGATAATCGAGAATTGGAGGAATCCTCCCAAGTAAGATTTGCCGTCGTTCTATGCACACCAGACGATGTGGGAGCAATAGCTACTGAATCGGACAACTTGATGTACCGGCCAAGCCAGAATGTGATTTTGGAATTGGGTTTCTTTCTGGGCAGATTGGGACGAAACAGGGTATGCGCTTTATTGGAGGGAGACATGGACATGCCATCCGACTATGCCGGGGTTTTGTACGTTCCCATAGACGACGCAGGCGGTTGGAAGCTGACCTTGGCCAGAGAAATGCGAGCGGCCGGAATGACCATCGACATGAATCTGGTCGTCTAGGCTTGATACGCTTGTGGTGGCGTCGCGCCACTCTTGGCAAACGGCGGGCGCGGCGGTATAGTAGCGATACCATGCAATAGGCTCGAAGTGAGTCCAATCGGAGGGAATTATGGCGAAGCCGAAGAGGATCGGGCATCTGGTAATCAACGTCAAGGACCAGGACGCCTCGACCAGGTTCTACACCGAAGTCCTGGGATTCGAGGTTGCCGTGGAACGGCCGGGCTTCGGCACGTTCCTGACCTGCGGCCGCGTCCACCACGACCTGGCCCTGTTCCAGGCCAAGGAAGGCGCTCAGGAAGTCGCCGAGGGCGGCCTGGGTCTGAACCACATGGCCATCCAGGTCGAGGACTACGAGGAGCTGAAGGACTACTACAACAAGCTCCAGGAGTACTACGAGGTCGACAAGCTCCGCACCGTCGACCACAGCATGACCAAGAGCATCTACATCACGGACCCGGACGGCAACGGCATCGAGCTGTTTTGCAACACCTTCGACACCGCCGAAGAGGGCCTCGAAGAAATGCGCCGCCCCGGCCGCCAGAACACCGCGCTGGTCTTCGACTAGACCGACACAGTAAACCAGGTCTGCAAGTAGGGGCGCACGCCTGTGCGCCCCTACATTTGCGTATGCGGAAAGGGTATGGAAAGGGATTCAAGGGAACAAATCAAGGCCGCCGCCCTCGACCTCGACGGCACCATCATCGGTCCCGACGAGCTCATCACCCCGGCGGTGAAGGACGCCGTGGCGCGACTGTCGGCCCGCATCCCAGTGTTCATCGCCACCGGGCGCGAGCCTCAGGACGTCTTCAACTACGCCCGCCAGCTCGGCCTGACCAACCCCCAGCTGTCCGACGGCGGCGCGGCCATCCTCGATCCGGTGGAGTGTCGCCACATCTGGAGCGCCAACCTCGGCCCGGAGCTGGCCCCCGAGGTGCTGCGGCTGATCGAAGAGCTGGACGCCCGCTTCGTCGCCACCCACGTTCAAGGCACCTTCCGGAGGGCCGTCGACATCCCCGACTGGGACATAGTGCGCATCTCGGCCCTCGACCTCTCCCGCGAAGCGGCCGAGGCCCTGACCGCCCGCTACCGGGGCCACCCGCGCATCAGCGTCATCCTGGCGTCGCTGCCGTACAACGGGCTATGGGCGGTGGACTTCACCCCGCTGGGAGTGAACAAGGGCAGCGGCATCGCCCGCATGGGTAAGATGCTGGGCGTGGACCCGACCGACATGGCCTGCGTCGGCGACAGCTACAACGACCTGCCGATGTTCGCCACCTGCGGCCTGCCCATCGCCATGGGCGGCGCACCCCAGGACATCAAGTCCGCAGCCGCGTTGGCCGTTCCAACGGTGGAGGAAGACGGCCTCGCCCAAGCCATCGACCAAGTCATCCTGCCGAGAGTCGGCTGAGCGACAGGCAAAACAGGGACAGCCATTACCGGTCAGCGGTCCTCGCAGTACTCCCATGTGTTCTCAGGGCCGGGATTCAGTGCATGGATGCTGGCCGCCACTTCCAGGATCCTTCCCTGCAGGCTCACCACGTCCAATTCCCAGAAATCGTACCCCACTTCTTCCAGCGCCTCGCAGGCCCGGTCCAGTTCTTCATGGGTTGCCCCGGAAACGTCCTCCACGTCAACCCCGGAGGAACAGGCAACGGCCATGGCCAATGCCCCGACGATCAAAAACGCGGCAATCTTTCCCATACTGTTCTGCCTTCCTTTGCCCGAGAATGCGGGACTCGCCTCCGACACGCCGCCTCGCACCGGGCTGTCCCCGTGTTGCAGGTTGATGGGCCGCATCTACATTGAAACCTAGTTCGGCGAAACCTAGTTCGGCGAAACTCAGTGCAGCGCCGGGGCCACCTCGGTGGCGAAGCGGTTGACCGACGCCAGCACCTTGTCCCTGGCGATGCCGCCGCCCACGTTGACCTCGGCCACCACGCCGTCAAGCTGAAGCTCGTCGCTGATTTTCTGCAGCAGGCTGGTCACTCGCTCCGGACCACCGTATGCCAAACGGTCACGCAGCAGGTCCTCGTAGGTGATGGCGGAGAGCTGCTGCCCGCGCTCCACGCGCTCCTCATCGGGCGTGGCGCCCGCCACCGATGCGCTGTTCAGGAAGTTCTGGGCCAGACGGCGGTACGCCCGCATGGTCGAATCCTCGGCGTCGTCGTGGGCCTGCTCGTCCGTCTCCCCCACGTACACCGGAATGCGTAGGAATACGCTGGCGTCGGCCTCGTGCCCCGCTTCCTTCCAGGCGGCGCGGTACTGGTCCAGGCTGTCGGCCAACGTAGGGCGGTCCATGCCGCGCAGCCCGACGAACACCGGTATCCCGGCCCGGCCCACCTGCGGGAATGTCTCCTTTGTGGTGGCGGCAATGCGCAGCGGCGGGTGCGGCTTCTGGAAAGGCTTGGGGATGACGCAGACGTCGTTGAACTGGTAGTGCTTGCCCTCGTAGGAAAACCGCTCGTTGGTCCACGCGGCCAGTATCACATCCAGCGACTCCTGGAATCGCTCCCGGCTCTCGGCGTAGGAGATGCCGTAGCCCTCGTAGGCGCGGGCGAATCCACTGCGACCCACGCCGAATTCCACCCGGCCGCGGCTGATGTGGTCGAGGGTGGCCACTTCCTCGGCAATCCGGACAGGATGGGCCAGGGGCAGCACGTTCACCGCGACGCCGACCCGAAGCCGCTCGTAGCGGGCAACTATGGCCGAGGAGATGATCAGCGGCGCGGACACCACCGAAGGAATGCCTGCCCCACCGGTGTCCAGCGGACTCCTCGGCGCGGCGAAGTGGCGCTCTGCCAGCCATACTCCGTTCAGGCCGCCCATCTCCGCGGCCTCGGCCATGGCGAAAGCCTCGTCGAAGGCCGCCTGCTCGGTCTCTCCGTAGCGATAGTCGCATTCCATCACCAGTCCGACGTGCATGAACCCTCCGGCCTTGAAAGTCGTGTGAATTCGATTCTAGGTTGCCCCCAATACCGTGTCAAACGCCCCCGAACGGCGATAGTACGGGCTCGTGATAGAATCGGCAAATGGCGGACATGGAGAAGGAAAAGGCAGAGTTGATGCAGCGCCTGTCCCGGTGGGTGCGTTCCCCACAGACCGTGAAGGCCATGGCCTCCGTGCCCAGGGAACGGTTTGTGCCGCCAGATCTACGCAGCCAGGCATATCACGACATTGCCCTGGCCATCGGCGAGGGACAGACCATCTCCCAGCCCTCCATGGTCGCCCACATGACGGACGCCCTGCGACTCTCGCCTCGCGACAAGGTGCTGGAGGTCGGCGCGGGCTCGGGGTACCAGGCGGCGGTGCTGGCCGCCTCGGCGCCGCAGGGGATGGTGGTCACCGTAGAGCGCCTGCCGTCCCTGGCTGCCAGGGCCGAGGCGACGCTGCTGGAGCTGGACTACCGCAACGTGGTGGTGGAGCTGGAGGGCCCGGTCCTGGGCTGCCCCGAGCGCGGCCCCTACGACGCCATCCTGGTGGCGGCAGCCGCGCCGGCCATCCCCTCGTCGCTGCTGCTGCAGATGCGGGTGGGCAGCCGGATGGCCATCCCCGTCGGCCCGCGGGGACAGCAGGAGCTGATGCTGGTGCTCAAGACCGGCGAGGGGGTCTCCATCAACGCCCTCGGCCCCTGCCACTTCGTCCCCCTTATCGGCCCCGAGGGCTTCCCGGGGTGAGTCAATCGACCGAATACTCAGATGCGTGAAAGCAATGGACCTGACGACATTGCCCAGCGAAGGCTTTACGCCAGAAGAGTGATGTCTGCTCCCACGAACCATTTTTTCGAAGACCAGCCCATCGACCATCCTGAAGTTCGACTCGAATGGATAGAAGCAACTATCATTGATCCTTATCATCAGGAAATAGATTCGGACGGAAACGAGCTGTTCTATGGGTCTATTCCCGGACGGCAAAGGTGGTTGAAAGTAGTCGTGCTGAGCGGCCGCCTCCTACGGCCTACTTCGACCGGCGACTGACATTGAGGTTTGGAGATCCCGCATGAGTTGGGTAGAAGAAAAAGAGCTTTCGATTCGCTATCACCAGGACACCGATACTCTTGTGCTCAGAAGCAGCGCGCCATCCGGAAATGGAGAAACTATCGCCAGGAACCTGGTGGCATATATGAATGACGATGATGAAGTGACCGGGTTCGTACTTGAACACGCGGCCGAGTTGCTGCGACCCTACCTGTTTCCCGAATCTCAAATTTCATCGAGACCCAAAACGAAGAGCAGGGACGATGCAGCGAGTAGTTGACGGTCTATGTTCGCAATTGCTCTGGGTGCCCACAAAGCCACGCCATGACCCAACCCGCTGACGACATACGCCGGGCCGCGGGGCTCATCGACCGCGCCGCACACGTGGTGGCGCTGGCCGGGGCCGGGCTGTCTGCCGGCAGCGGCATACCGACCTATCGCGGCGTCGGCGGCCTGTGGACCCAGCACGGCACGCCGCCCCTGCTTTCGTACCAGGAGTTCGCCCGCGACCCTGCCGCGTGGTGGCGGGCCCGACTGGCCGCCGAGGAAGACCCGTCTCACCCTGTCTTCCAGATGAAGCAGGCCGTCGATGCAGCAGCGCCGAACGCCGGGCATCTGGCCCTTGCCGAACTGGAGCGGCGCGGAATCCTGCGCTGGGTCATTACCCAAAACGTCGACAACCTGCAAACTGTGGCAGGCAGCCGTGAGGTGCTGGAGATTCACGGCAACCGCAACCGCCTGCGGTGCCTCGAGTGTGGCCTTCGCTTCCCCCGAGACGCCTACGCCATACTTCTGTCGGACCACTCCGGTCTTGCCAGCGGCCCGCCGCTGTGTCGCGAGTGCGGCGGCGTGCTCAAGCTGGATACCGTGATGTTCGGCGAGCCGATACCACAAGACACCCTAATGGCCTGCCGGGAAGCGGCGGAGCAGTGCGACTGCATGCTGCTGGTCGGTACCTCCGGCACCGTCAACCCGGCGGCCCGCCTGCCGCTGGTTGCCCAGGAGCGGGGCGCGGTCCTCATCGAAATCAACCCTGAGCCAACGTCCCTCACTCAGTGGTGCGATATTGTCCTGACCGGGCCAGCTGACGACATCCTTCCACAGCTGCTTCATTGGATATAATTGTCCGGGGATTTCTCCGTTACCTAAGGGTTCCGGCTTTCCGATAATCCCAGTTTCCCGTTTCATTGGAGCACTAGTAAATGCTTGTTCTGCTGTCCATGTTCGGACTGCCCGACGAACTCTGGGCCGATGCCGTGATATCCTTCGCGGTGGTATTGATCGCGATGGCGGTGGCCGCCCTGGCGCACTTCGCGATGTTTCCGCTGGTGACGCGTCTCACGAATCAGACACCCACCGAGTTGGACGACGTGCTCATCAGGGCGGTCCGATGGCCCCTGAACGTCGGCATCGTGGTGCTCGGCATCTACCTCAGCCTCACTCTCACCCTCGACCTTCCCGACATCGCTCAGCAAGTAATAAACGCTGCGGCCAAGGCATCGGGGGCGTTCCTGCTGGTTGTACTGTTCAGTCGCCTGATTTCCCGTGGAATGGACTGGGCCATCGAGGAGCAGGCCAAGGGTACTCGACGCACCGTGGACCCACGCCTGCTGCTTATGCTGCGCCGTGTTCTGGTCGGGCTGAGCTACGTGCTGGGCGCGTTGCTGGTAATCAATGCCCTGGGCATTCCCATCAGTCCCTTGATCGCCGGTCTGGGCCTGGGCGGGGTCGCCGTGGCACTGGCGATACAGCCCACGCTCTCCAACATGTTCGCGGGCACCTACGTGATGACCGAGGGCGTAGTATCACCCGGTGACTACATCGAGATGGAAGGAGGGGTCGCCGGTTACGTGCTGGAGGTGGGCTGGCGCAGCACCCGCCTGCGGACCTGGAGCAACACGCTGGTGGTGGTGCCCAACGCGCGGTTCGCCGAGACCATCATCACCAACTACTACGAGCCCACGCCCCCTGTGAACGTGTACCTGACCTGCGGCGTCAGCTACGACAGCGACCTGGTCCTCGTCGAATCGGTGTCCAGGGAAGTCATGGACGGCGTGCTGGACAACAGCCCTCACGGTGTGAAGGAGTACGGGTCTTATTTCGCCTTCGACAGCTTCGGCGAATCAAACGTCGACTTCTGGCTGTTCCTGCAGGCCAAGGACCGCCTCGCCAGCTTCGAGTTGCGCTCCGAGGTCATCAACGAGCTGCACCGTCGCTTCGCCGAAGAAAGTATCGTCATCAACTACCCGGTGCGCAGCCTCCAGTTTCCGGACGAACTGGCAGCACAGGTGGATGGCGGCGCGCCCAAGACGCCGCCCGCGATCATCAGGCATCGTCCGCCACCCGCCGACACGCCCGACTTCGACGGAGCGGGAGGCGAAGGCCCCGACGCCCCCGGCTGAGGGATGCCGACGTCTTGGTCCGGCTATCTCTCGTCGGCCAAATCAGCCAGTCTGCTCTCCTGCACGGTCGCCCAGTAGACCGCCCATTCCTCCCGGGTGTCGCGTTCCGTCTTGCCGGAGGTGTAGGCCGGGGATACCAGAGGCAGCGCCCGCTCCACATTCAGCAACACGTAGGACCGCGCCGGTAGCTGCACCTGGTGGACGCCGCGAGTGCCGGTATGGAAGGCCTCGTGCATTTCGTCGAACAGCGCTTCGCCCTTCTCGACAATGGCCACGGTGCCCTTGAACCGGTACCCCTTGCGAGAGTACACGTCAACCACGTTCAGTTCCAGCGCCGGGTTGTGGCGCAGGTTTGCCATTGTGGTCGGCGATGCCAGGTCGGCGAAGACCAGGTGATCGTCGTCCCACACCGCCGTGGTCCCCTTGGGCGACAGATTCGGTGTGCCGTCGGGGCAGACGGTGGCAATGAAACCGAATCGCTGCTGCCGCACCACCCGCTTCATATCGTCGCTGAGAATGCCCATTCCTGTTTCCTCTTTCGCTTAGGACTGGTCGTGACGTTCCGAGCCCAGTATAGCCGACGCCCTCAGAACCATACCGACGCGCGCTCCGCGATCATGATGGCCGTGGCATTGGTGTTGGCCCGCACCACGTTCGGCGCAACCGACAGGTCCACCACTCGCAGGCCCTCGACACCCCGGACCCGGCAGTGCTGGTCCACCACCGCCATCGGATCGCCATCGGGGCCCATCCGGGCCGACCCGCAGGTGTGGAACGTGGTGCTGATATTCTCGTGCAGCCAGGCGTCCAGCGCGTCGTCCGACTCCAGGTCGGCCTCGGTCGGCCCCGCCAGTCCGCTCACCAGCGAGCGAAACTGGTCATGCTCCAGCAACCCGGCGCAGAGGCGGATGCCCTCGCGCATCCGGCGAACGTCGAACTCGTCCTTCAGGTAACGGTAGTCGATACGCGGGCCGTCAGCCGGGTCGGTCGACGCCAGGGTCAACTCGCCCGCGCTCTCGGCCAGCTCCAGGATCACCGTGAAATGCAGCGTCTTCCCGTTGCGCATCCTGCTCGCTCCGGCAATGGGATCGCCGCCGCTGTCGCCGCCGTACGAGGTGAGAGTGATCTGCATATCGTTGCGCAGGTCCGACCCCTCGGCGGTGTAGCGAAGACCCGTCTGGATGCGCGGCACGTCCTCCGACAGCGCCACGCCCTCGCGTGGCTCGACGTCCACCAAGGCCATTGGATGGTCACGCAGGTTCTTGCCCACCCCCGGCGCGTCCAGCACCACCGGAATTCCCATCTCCCGCAGGTGGTCCGCCGGCCCGACGCCGGACAGCAGCAGAAGCTGCGGCGACGCCAGTCCCCCGGCGCAGAGCGCGATCTCTTCTCCCTCTACGGTGAACACCTCGCCGCCGCTCTCGACCTCCACGCCCAAGGCGCGATTGCCTTCGAACACCACCCGCCGAGCCGCCACGCCGCCGCGCACCGTCAGGTTGAGGCGGTGGCGCACGGGGTTCAGGTACGACAGCGCCGCGCTCATGCGGATGTTGTTGGGATTGTTCATCGGCACCGCGCCCGTGCCGGTGGTCTCCGGGTTGTTCATGTCGGGGTCGTAAGGGTATCCGGCATCCAGCGTCGACTGATGGAAGGCCTCGTAGACCGGCAGCCACTCCTGCCGCGGCACCCGCCGCACCGGTATCGGCCCCTCAGAGCCGTGGAAGTCGTCGCGCACGTCCATGTCCGTTTCCAGCTTACGGAAGAAGGGCAGGACGCTAACGTAGCTCCACTCCGTGTTGCCGGCATCGGCCCACGAGTCGTAGTCCTCGGGCAGCCCGCGCAGAAACACCTGCCCGTTGACCGAGCCCGACCCGCCGATGACCTTGCCCCGCGCGATGTCCATCGGCTGCGATGACCGGGCGCTGCCGGTGGCCCGGTACTTCCAGTTGAAGGGCGAATCCAACTCCGACGCGCCGTTGTTGTAGCCGTACTTGATTTCGTCGGGCAGCATCTCGAAGTCCGGGTAGTCCGGCCCGGCCTCCAGCAGCAGCACCGAGCGGCTTGGGTCCTCCGACAGCCGAGCCGCCAGCGTACACCCCGCCGACCCGCCGCCGACTATCACCACGTCATACTTCATGGCTCCCTCCGCCAACCGGGATTATGGGCACAGCTTTCCCCGAGCATCGCGCTCATCTTATGGCTGAGGCACGAGATTGGCAAACGCCCTCACCTCTGACGACGGTGTCAGCTCTCATCGGAGGTACAAGCATAGCGATGTGCGATAATCTTCAACACGAGGCAAGGCGCAAGGGACGGAGCTGATGGCGATGCAACCGAAAGAAGTCACAGCGCAAGAGTTGGAAGCGACCTTCCACGCGCTGGCAGACAGGCTGGAAATGGAATCACAATATTTCTCTTTCATCGGACAAATGGCTGAACATCTCGCTAATCACCAAATTGTCGAGATGGGGGATGGTGCTATCCCTTTGATCCTGCGTCGGCTTGAGCAGCAGGGCGGTCTATGGTATCGCGCCCTGGAATGCATCACTGGCATCCCCTCTCCTGGGGGCATAACCGTGTTGGAAGCCGAGAGAGGATATATGGTGGACGATGTGGCAGTGAACGCCGCGTGGTTGCAATGGTGCAGGACACAAGGCATCCAGTGGTAACCCTATGCCACGATCCTTGGAAGAGCTTCTGAGGGATCTATCCGATTTGCGACCTGATAATCCCTGTTATCAGACTAGTCCCCACCTCCTTTAGTGTATCCATTGCCAGGCCTAAGCCCTTTTCTGTGGCCTCATCTTTAGTGCGTTGCCATAAAGTTTCTTCATTAAACATCTCGAGAAATTGAACACCGGGCCATTTCAGTTCTCTAGGCCAAAATTGGCCAACCCCGCCTTGAAAACGGATCTTATAGGTCGAGATGTAATCCGCCTCCTCAAGCAAACGATAGTGGAAGAAATAAACTTCTACGTCTAGATCAGAGAGAAGGTTGGTCCCACGCGGTAGCTCAGCGCTTTCGTGGGACTCCATCGCGTTTAAGATTTGTCGGGCAATGTCAGGGTCATACCTCACCAATTGGCTCCTTTCAGCCTATTACTAGAGAAATAGCACTATTGTACTTATAATACCTCATCGATTCATGAACAGAAAGGGGCGCACCACCGTACGCCCCCGCTCGTGTCCGGCCTGTCCCGCGCCGCCTACCCCTGCGCGGCCGCTGCCTGCCCCAGCAGCCGCATCGTGCGGTCCACCGACGCGGCAGCGTCCGACCCTGCCGATATCGGCGAGGCCAGCACCTCCGTCGCGCCCAGGTCGAACAGCTTCTGCACTCCCTCGGCGCACTTCTCCTCGTCGCCCCAGATGACCGCGCCGTCGATCATGCCGTCGCTCCACACGCCCTCCGTGGCTTCCGGATAGCCCGCCGCCACCAGCATCCGCTGGTAGTAGGGCAGCCTCGGGTTCATCACCTGCTGCCGCACCGCAGCCCGAACCTCCTCGGCGTCGTCGTGAACGCACACCGGAGCGTGGGCGATCAGCGGCGGCGTCTCCCGCCCCGCCCGCTGCGCTCCCTCCTGCATCGCCGGCAGCGCCACGTCGTGCAGGTACTGGCCCGGGCAGATCCAGCTTATCGCACCGTCGGATTCAGCCCCGCACAGCTCGAAGGACCCGCGCCGCAACGCCGAACCCATGATCTCGATGTCCAGCGGCTCGGAGATTCCGTCGTGGGCGGTGTAGTGGTCGCCATCGAAGTCCACCCGCCCCTCCTGCAGGATGGCCTTCAGGATCTGTAGGTACTCCCGCAGATGGGCCAGCGGCTCGTTGAACTCGATGCCCATGGCCTCGATGGTGGGCCGATGGCTCGGGCCGACGCCCAGCCGGAACCGTCCCGGGGCCAGCTGCGCCACGATCTGCGCCTGCTGCACCATCACCAGCGGGTGCCGTGGGTACGTCGGGACGATGGACGTCCCCAGCTTGATGCGGTCCGTCAGCCCTGCCGTGGCGGCGAAGGCCGTAATGCTGTCCGGCCGCGCCCCGCCGGTGGTCATCCACGCCGCGTGGATACCCAGTTCCTCGGCCCGCAGGATCATCGCCTGTATCTCGCGGATTCCCGCGCCGCCGACTGCTACTCCAACCAGCTTGTCAGCCATATCTGCGCCTCCTTTTCGGTCGCTCGACTCTTCCCCAATTCAGGCAAAGCAAACCACGGGGCTTATGGCGTGTCAAGCACGGTTGAAAGACCGATCACCCATCGGTGTTTCCGCTTGAAGCCTGTGGACCGCAAACTGGGCGTCCAAGCCTTCCAACCCTGTGCTATCGCCGTGCATGTGCCCCTCCAATCGTTGTTGTGACATCTTCTGCTTGCCTGAAACCCATGCCATTGGCTAACATAGATTTTGTGAAGCTACCCCAAACCGGCAAGCACATCAGTCTCCGCAGAAAGGGCGCGCCTTTCCTGGTTGCCCGAAATGTTACGTAATGTTTCAAAATGTTACGCTCTACAGGGAATCGGCCTAAAAAGCGAAGGTTTTGCACGGCGCCGACAACCCGCAACCTGAACTGCCGCCACGCGGCATCATCCGCTAAACTTGGTCATCCGACACAACCGGAGGTGTAACGATGGTACTGGCAGGACAGCAGCTCGAGACCGGCATGATCCAGTATCCCAGCCGCGACGGCACCATGATCGACGCCCTGTACAGCCGTCCCGCGGAACCCGGCAACTACCCCGCAGTCATCGTCACCATGGAAGGCATGGGCCTGATGGACCACCACAAGGACATCGCGGTGCGCTTCGCCGGCCGCGGGTTCCTGGCCATCACTCCCGACCTGTACACCCGCGAGGGCACGCCCGAGCCTGAGAACGTGCTGGCCACCCTTTTCGCCAGCCCCGACTCGCGAGCCATGGACGACCTCGACGGCGCGGCCCAGTTCCTGAAATCGCAGGCCCACAGCAACGGTAAGGTCGGCATCATCGGCTTCTGCTCCGGCGGACGCTACACGCTGATGATGGCCTGCCACAGCAGCAACATCAACGCCGCCGTGGACTCAGCAGGCGGACACATTGCCGATCAGGAGATTACCGACCTGCGCCCGGTCAACCCAATCGACATGGTTGCCAACCTCTCCTGCCCCCTGCTCGCGCTCTTCGGCATCGAGGACCAGAATCCGACGCCGGAGCAGGCCGAGCGGCTGAAGGCCGAGCTCGACAAGCACGGCAAGACCTACGAGTGGGTGATGTACGACAACGCCGGCCACGCCTTCTTCGCCGACTACCGCCCCAGCTACCGCGCCGCCCCGGCCCAGGACATGTGGCACCGAGTCCTGGAGTTCTACGGCCAGCACCTGTCGGCCTAGCGGGTACCTGGGGACACTGTCAATCACGGGGCGCACGGCGTGCGCCCCTTTGGCCCTTGCAGCAGAAAGCTGCTACATATTCTACAGAAAGAAAACGGTGCGTATCGCTGGAACCTCCTAGGAGGGGAATCTATCGGAGTGTTTGAATAAATCTCATACTATAGGTAACAAATGGTCCATAGAATTCTGTGGACGAAATCACCATCCAATCGCTACATTGAGTCTACATTCATCTGATGCGGCGCAACCCGATACTCCAATGACCAAGGTGTTTTCAGTTGGGAAGCTGTTTGGCGGACCATCACTTTTCCCCGCAATTGCTTCCCATGTGCTTGGGGCCAATGACCTAAATACAACCTGCTTTACATGCGATTCAAACAACCCAAATTCTCGAGGGAGTCCTCTAATTCGTCCACGAAGTCCTTCGTAACCTGGGGTATGGCGTGAGCTTCTCGCAAATCCATATTCGAGTTTATTGATAAGGCAGATTCCAACTTGTCCTCAAGTTTCCGGGTCTTATCAGCCAGCCTTGATTCCGCGGCCCTGATTTTGAAGTATTGCTCTGAAGGATAAGGGCAGTTGTCGAAGGCTTCGTTCAGGAGTCTCGTAAGTCGCTCATCTTGCATCTCTATGGCTAGGTTTAAACCTGTATTCCCCATGACACACGTAGTAGCGGCAGTACCAACCACCGCGATGATCATTAACGCAGTAACCGCTAAAAGCGTGTTGTTTGATTTGTGTCTACTGTTTCGTTGGCGTCTGGATATTCTTTTGCTGGAGCTAGGCATTTCTTTTCACCAATCTTCAAATCAGGAGTGCCTTGCGGATACGGATACGCACAAAGTTCCACTCCTTGCAGTCATAACGAGACCATTGCTCGGAATTTTGGCCAGTATTCCAAAATCAGCTGCGACAATAGTAGCTATTATATACCCATCGATTCTCCCATATTCCCTTGAATCTGAAATTTCACTACCAGAAAGGCTACTATGGAAACAGATCAGGCTTTTAGCTAAAATGCTTAGCCTGTTGGATCAACTAGTGAGTAAGTAAATACCCTCACCCTGCGACAGCACGTACAGTTCGCCGTCGTTGTCCTCCCCGAAGGAGGAGATGCGAAGGTCGGTGTCGACGAGCAACCGGTTCACCACGTCTTCGCCGTCGCGCCGCAGGCCGAAGATCTCGCCGGTGCAGAAGTCGGCGTACACGTAGGTCCCGACCAGCGTCTGTATGGCGGTACCCCGGTACACGTAGCCGCCGATGACCGAACAGGCGTCGCCGTCAAGTGAATATTCCCATACCGGAGGTATGAAGTCCTCGTTCTCACAGTCCGAGGACGGCTGGAAACAGTGGTGGCCCTCCATAGCGTTCCAGCCGTAGTTGCCGCCTCGCTCGATTATGTCGATTTCCTCCCAGCGGTTCTGGCCCACGTCGCCGGTCCACAGCTCCCCGGTCTCGCGGTCAAAGGAGAAGCGCCACGGGTTGCGCAGGCCGTAGGCCCAAATTTCGGGCCGCCCGCCGCCGTCGACGAACGGGTTGTCCAGCGGGATGGCGTAGGGTTGCTCCGCCGTGGCCCCGGAAACGTCGATGCGCAGGATCGCTCCCAGCAGCGTCGACGGGTTCTGCCCGTTGCGCCGCGGGTCGCCCGCCGAGCCGCCGTCGCCCAGGCCGATATACAGGTAGCCGTCTGGCCCGAAGGCAATCTGCCCGCCGTTGTGGTTGGCATAGGGCTGCGGCACTTCCAGGATGACCAACTCGCTTTCCGGGGCCACTGCCTTGTTGTAGTTGAAACGCGACACCACCGAACGACGGGGGTTGGCCGCAGAATAGTAAACGTAAAGATGCCTTTCATTTGCCGGGGACAGCGCCAGCCCCAGCAGCCCCTCTTCCCAGCCCTTGTCGTTCACCCGGTCGCGGATATCCAGCGGCCCTGGCACAAAGATATGCTCAGCCCCCAGGTCTTCCTCATTGAAAGTTGAGATCAACCCTTCTTGATGGGTAACCAGAATCCGGCCATCTGCTGCCTGGACGAAGTTGGTGGGCGCCGCTAGCCACCTCTCGAAACCATGCAATACTGGCTCCAGCCGCAGATTCACCCGCGGCGCCGGGTCCGTGGGTGGCGTCGTCGACATGGCTACTCCGCAGCCCGCGACAATCGCCAGGAGAAACATAAGTACCGTCGCAATCGTGACCATGGACAGAATTCTATACATCTCGAATCCGAAGTGCTCGCCGGGGTTATAATTCACCATTCTATTCCGAAGGTGTCACAATGAGCGCAGTCGAATCCTGGGGCGAAATGGTGCGGGTCGAGCACGAGCAGTCAGACCGGATGCGGGGCGTGCGACCCACCGACCACTGGACCCAGTACGCCCGTCTGTTCAAGGACGATCCGCGTCGCTCCGGCGACGTACTGTTGGAGCAGCTCCGCGCCCGCCTGCGGGCCCCGCCTGCGGGCCGAGGATATTATGCTGGACGTGGGCGCAGGAGGCGGTCGGCTGGCTCTTCCCCTGGCCCTCTCGTGCCGCTCGGTCAACGCCGTCGAGCCGTCGCCCAGCATGTGCGCCGTCCTGCGAGAAACGGCGGAAGAGAACGGCATTGACGTCGGCGTGGTCGAGTCCAACTGGGCGGATGCGCAAGTGGAACCGGCGGATGTCGTGCTGTGCAGCCATGTAATCTATGTCGTCGAGGATATCGGGGCCTTTGTGAGCAAGATCAACAGCCACGCCCGGCGGCTTGTGCTGATGGTGGTCTTCCAGTCGGCTCCGCAATCGCAGATGTACCAGCTATGGGAGCAGGTGCACGGCGAACCTCGCCATCCACTGCCCAGCCTGCCTCATTTCAGGCCCGTTTTGGACGAAATGGGACTCGCTTACGAGATTGAAGAACTGCCTGCCGATCCGGCCCGCGGCTTCGACAGTGAAGAGGAAGCTCGGGATATGATCGCGCAACGCCTGTATATCTCCCGCGGGTCAGAAGCGGAATCGAAGCTGTCTGGCATCCTTGACGCCTCGCTCCAGGAAGAACCCGACGGCATCTGGAGAATTAAGGGAAGCCAGCCCCTGCAAACCTGCATCGTATCCTGGACGCCCGCCGCGTAGGGGCGACCGCAGTCTAACCCACGGTAATTAAGGGAGAGCGAATTCTGCAGTGACATTTTCCCCTTGCCGGACTAAACGCAGCCTCTCTACAATTGTTAGTGGCCCACCGCGCTGGCTTTGCAGCCGACGATATGCGGTGAGCATCCGGGACGGAATCCGTCTTCGGTCAAGCGGGCCTCCCAAACGCCAAAATGGCCGGTTTTGGCCGGAAATTGCGGGGAAAATAAAGTTTCGGACTCAGGGCTTTGCACGAAAAATCAAAATCGAGGCCTAAAAAAAATTCTCCTGCACGAAAAATAGGAGGTCCGCCCTCACGGCTCAGGCAGCGAGCTCCAGGGACTCGGACCTCGGCTTCCTCATTTCAACCACTTCCCTGACGCAATCCTGAAGGGCCAACGCCTCCGTCGGCAAGTCCAAATCAATCCCCCTAATCCGTACCTGCATAGCCAGTACGTTGAGATTGTATGCGACCGTCTTGCACAAGGCTTCGTTTACCTTGGCGCTGAACACCTTGGTGCGAAGCTGCTCAGGAAACAGACGCTTGTAAGCTGAGAAAGTGGACTCGACATTGCTCCGCTGGTGGTATTCAGACAGGAAATCCTCCGGGTAATCGTTTTGATTATGCCAATGCCTAGACCATGGAGAATTATCACGGGGAGGAACACGAGTGTTCGACTTGTACGGGATCAGTGGCTGGAATCCCAACTCATCGGCCAACCGAAGGTTATCTCTGCTGGAGTAAGCCAGGTCTGCAGATACCTTTCGAACATC
The DNA here is from genome assembly GCA_965261355.1 of Dehalococcoidia bacterium. Classification (GTDB taxonomy): domain Bacteria; phylum Chloroflexota; class Dehalococcoidia; order Lucifugimonadales; family UBA3495; genus VXOI01. The sequence goes on from CBDHDK010000002.1 coordinate 1,134,529, forward strand.
GAACCGCGACACAGCCTCGGACACCAGACCCTTGAAGAACGGATTATCATGTTCATTGCCAAGGGAGATTGCAGCCCTGACTATGACGTGGGTACTGACCCCAGCTATAGCGTGCAACTTTACCCAGTCATGCCGCATACGCTCGACCTTAACCGGAGGCTCGTCATCGGCATCTACATCAGGCCCACTCCCACCCAACGGCCTGTTGCTCAACCTAAAGTCCAGCCATCGCTCATAGTTCCGGGTCGACAGGCCAGTCCCGTCTATCGCAAAAATGGTGTCCACCTCACGCAAGGGACCAGCTACCACTGAAACCAGCTCCAGCAAGATGGGAGTCAGCCAATCCGCCTTCAAGTAATCCCACACGGTGCTGGGTTTCGGGTAGCGCTTTGAAGACGAGAGGGAACCCGCGGCACCGCCGTTGCGAGAAACACAAGATGGTAAATCCCGCAGGTAGCCCTGCTCAACAGCCTCTTCCAAAGGCGAGCGAAGCCGGCGGGACGCAAGACCAAGATAGGCCTTCCACACGGTAGCAAACACGGCATGTCCCAGAGGACTCCTGGGCCGGCCTTTTCCAACCGGCCCCTTTATTTCATCCTCTAGAATATTGATGAGGTCCGAGAGACCTCCCAGCATAGCCTTGGCATCAACTACCTCATAACCCTGAGCAAGGTTGTATGCCGGCCAATCCCGCGGGATACGTTTGATCAAGGGTTTTGGAACATTACCTTGGATCACGTCAGCCTCATCGTCATCAGCAGAACCCACACCGGAACAAAGCTCGAGGTCCTCATCTCTGGACGAACCTGTACGCCGTTGCGGGGAAGAGACCTCGACATCAGTACGGTATAGAGGCGGATAATTCCCATTCCAACCCAACTCCAGCAGTCTCGAGGCGAAAACATCCTCGCGCAGCAGACCGGACTTTTAGTGGTCATCCTTGAAGCCACGAAGGACTCGTTCCAGCAACCGCTCCGAGGCATCGGAAGAGAGGACACACTCCTGGAAGCGGGACCAGTTATTGGTCAACGCAACAGCAGTGTCTCTAAACACGCTCCGGCTGGGTATTCGATCACCATATCCGCACAGGCTGCGGAACTCATAGTCCTCATTCAGACGATGGTAGTGCCCCAACACATTGGGAACTGTCCCGTAGTTAGCCTCACAGACAGGGAGGAGGTAGCACACGAGCGGAAGCCTGTCCACGGGCATCCTGCCACGGCCAGGATGCCCGTGAACACGAGTCCGCCAGATCCTGTTGACAAGGTTCAGTACCTTGAGAGGGTCGTAATTCATCCGCAGGAGCAGCCCGGTGAACGGGCTCGTGAACTGCGGGGCGGACTCCTCGGACGATGCGAGAAGAGATATTACCCTAGCCTCGTCAATCTCCAGCAAGAGACTGAGCAGGCCACGGCCATGTTGCGGTGACGGCTCACCGCTTGATAAGATATCGGCAACCACCTTGTTCCTCTCTAGTTCGGGTGGCCCTGTTCCAGGCCGTTGGAGGTGTCAACTCCAGCGGCCCTTCCTTTATGCTCGGACCATGGCGAACAACTGTTCAGATTCTACCATTTCTGTATCTGGGTGCCCATTGAAAATGGCATTGCGAGCCACCGATTCAAACGAGAAATCCTTCGTCATATATGCCTCCAAATCTCCGGTTGAAAAAAAAGCCCCGGCCTGGAAACGGCGCCTCCGACAAAAGCCGGAAGGCCATTCACCAGAATCCGGGGCTAAAATCCTACTCAGGCTGGGGGTATTAGTCTACCGGGCCACGCAGGTCCCTCAATCGGACACCTGACGTAACTGTCTCAAACTGACGGACGCCTTGTCAAGCATAGATGGGAAATCCGAAGGCACGGAAAAGAATAATGAACCACGGGCAGGACTGGACAAAACTGGAGGACATCCCGGAGTAGCACTCAGCCAACGGCCACCGCCCGGGATCCGATGACAGTTGACCGTTGAACAGTCCGAACAGCTCCACCAAAATGGTATGTGGCATCACAGCAGCAACGACGTAGGGAGAAGAAAACGATGGAGACTCTGACCCTCACCCTCAACAAGGCCAAGGAAACGAAGAACAGGTTGGTGTACGGCACTGCTGACGGGAGCGTGATCCAGAGCGTCTACATCGACAAGGACGCACTGGGAGAGGAAACGCCGGAGAAGATCAAAGTCGTGATCTCGGCGGAGTAACCGGCCGCCCAACCAAGGACGCCAGTTCCAGGACTCGCACAGGCAAAGGGCCCGGCACAAAAGCCGGGCTTCTTCACGTCACCAAGGAGTCGAAAAACCCGCCGGCAACAAAACCCGGTGTGCAAAAACAGCCTGACAATCCCAACGGGCTGTCAGAGGACAGGAGCCGATACCCAAGGGAGAGTCACCCGGAATGAGAATCCTCGTCGTCATCTTGAGCATACTCTTGGCAACAACCGCCGTGGGCTGCATCGCCGGCCAACAGGAACCGACTCCCAACCCACAGGCCAACGCAGATGACCGACTGGAAGCCGCCAAGCAGGCGGAAAGAACCGTCAACGCCACAGTGGAGGCTGTCAATGGCGCTGAGAAAGTGGGCCACTGGGGCGGCGTGATCGTGTACCACTGTCGTGATGACAGACGGCAGTAAATCAGTCGGAGTGGCGGCGTTACAAGAACAGGAGGAGACGGCGTTGGCGGTGCGGCTATTCTTCGTCGGGTTCTTCTGAAGCCTGCGGGGAAGCGGTTTCCCGGCTGCGCTTGAGGCGGTAGCTGTCGCCGTTCATCTCCAGGATGTGGACGTGGTGGGTGAGCCGGTCCAGCAGCGCTCCGGTGAGGCGTTCCGAGCCGAAGACCTCGGTCCACTCGTCGAAGGGAAGGTTGGTGGTCACCATGACGGAGCCCCGCTCGTAGCGTTGGCTGAAGACCTCGAAGAGCAGTTCCGCGCCGGTTCTGGACAGGGGGACGAAGCCCAGCTCGTCGATGATCAGCAGGTTGAGCCGGGCCAGTTGTTTCTGCAAGTTCAACAGGCGCCTTTCGTCCCTGGCCTCCATCATCTCATGCACCAGACCGGCGGCGGTGGTGAAACCCACGGACATGCCCCGCTGGCAGGCGGCCAGCCCCAGGCCCAGGGCCACGTGGGTCTTGCCGGTGCCGCTGTTGCCGACGGCGATGACGTTCTCCCGGCGTTGGATGTATTCACAGCGTGCCAGTTCCATCACCAGGGCCTTGTTCAGCGACGGGATTGCCGGGAAGTCGAGGGTGTCCAGACTCTTCACCGCGGGGAATCGGGCGGCGCGGATCCGCCGCTCCACCATGCGCTGGTGGCGGTCGATGATCTCCAGCTCGGCGAGGCGCAGCAGGTACTGGGGATGATCCACATTCTCGGCGGCGCACAGGGCAGCCATCTTCCCGTACTCTCTCAGGAAGCTGGGCAGCTTCAGCTCTTTGAGATGGTGTTCCAATAGCAGCGTCGACCGGTCGCTCATGCCGCCCTCCCAGACAGCAAGGTCATGTAGTCTTGTGTGGAGGTGGTGCTGACCCGGACCCGGGGCAGGTAGGGATAGAGCTCCAAGTCCAGCCTGGGCGGCCGCCCCTCCAGCCGGCACAGCACCAGGTGCTTCACGGCGTCAAAGCTGATGGCTCCCAGGTGGATGGCATCTTTCACCGCTGCGTGCACCTCCTGCTGGGAGAAAGTCTCCAGCAGCCTCAGCACCTGTACGTACTCCCGCTTGCCCCGCCGTCCCATGCGGGACTCCAGCAGCCGGCGCAGCGTCCCGAACTCATCGGGGAGTTCCCAGCCCTGCAGGGGCGCGGCCTGGTCCAGAGCTCCCGGCTTACGCTCCAACAGCGGCAGGTAGTGGATGGGGTCGTAGACGAAGTCGTCCCGCTCGTAGGAGCGTGGGTGCCGGGCGATGACCTCGGTTCCGCAGCTGATGACCACTGCGTCGACGTAGCCCCGTACCAGGACGTCCCGGTATCCGTAGGCCACCGGCACCGAGTAGTCGTTGGTCCTGTACCTGACCAGCGACAGCGAACTCACCCGGCCTGCCTGCTTGTCGCACGCGTCGTAGGCCGCCGGCGGCAGGGGCAGCAGAGCGTCCAAGTCCCGCTCCATCCGCTGACCGATGGTCTCCGTGTGGCCCCTGAGCTTGCGGTACATTCGCTCCAGGCATCGCTGCTCCAGGTGGGCATTGAGTGCATCGAAGCTCTCGAAGGACGGCACCGGCATCAGAAAGTTTCGGCGCACGTACCCCACCAGGCCCTCTACCTTGCCTTTGTCATTGCCCTTGCCGGGGCGCCCGAACCGGTCCTCGAACAGGTAGTGGGACTGCAGCTCGGTGAAGGCGCGGGTGCGCTGGCGCCGGCCGTCCCCCAGTATCTTCGCCACCGCCAGCCTGGTATTGTCGTAGAGGATGCTCTGGGGCACTCCGCCCAGAAAGGCAAACGCTGATACGTGCCCGTCCAGGAAGGCCTCGGTGGTCTCAGCCGGGTAGGCCTTCACGAAGCAGCCGTCGCTGTGGGGCAGGTCGATGACGAAGCAGTGAGCCTTACGCTCCACGCCGCCGATGACCACCAGGGCCTCGCCAAAGTCGCACTGCGCGTGTCCCGGCGCATGGGACAACGGGACAAACATCTCCCTGGTCTGACGGCGATTCTCTCTGACGTAGTCCTTGACTGTGGTGTATCCGCCGTCGTAGCCGTACTCGTCCCTGAGACGCTCGAAGATGCGCTTGGCCGTGTGGCGCTGCTTCCTGGGGCGCGCGAGGTCATCCTCCAGGATCCGGTCGATGACGCCGGTGAAAGGCTCCAGCTTGGGCCTTCGAGGAGGACTCTGTCGCCGGTACCCCGGAGGCACGGAGTAGGTCAGCATCTTGCGCACCGTGTCCCGGTGCAGACCGAACTCTCTGGAGACCTCCCGAATGCTCTTGCCCTCCACCATCACTGCCCGGCGAACCCGCAGATATACGTCCACCTTGTACATCCGTCACACCATCCAAGGGGTCGGATACAACCCTTATGGATGGCGGCGGACGGTCCAATTTGCAACCGCCGTTTGTCAGAGATTACCCGCCCGCACGGGACAATTTACCTCCGCCGCTTACAAACGAGTTTGCCGACGTCATGCTGGCCAACCCCCCTTTCATGACTCCCAGGGGCGGGATCAAGCCGCACGGGTTATTCCGGGTATCTGCCAAGAGAGCCGAAGTCCTGTTCGTGGACTACATCGCGTCCCACCTGAACGAGCACGGTAGGGCAGGGATCATTGTGCCCGAGGGCATCATATTCCAGAGCCAGAACGCTTACAAACAGCTTAGGCGGCTTCTGGTGGAAGAGAGTCTGGTTGCGGTCATTTCGTTACCCGGAGGTGTGTTCAAGCCTTACAGCGGCGTGAAGACGTCCATCCTGATACTGGATAGGGTGCTGGCACAGAAAACTGATTACATCGCATTCTTCAAGGTGGAAAATGATGGATATGACCTTGGGGACCAGCGTCGATCTATCAATGAAGATGACCTACCTACCGTAGCTGCTGAAATCAGCGAGTACCTGCGCAGGATACGAGCGGAAGAATCACTGGACGACTTCGCACCACAAACGGGTCTGGTGGTCGAGAAAGGGCGGATTACTGCCGATGGTGACTACAATCTGGGTGGAGAACGGTTTAGGGGCAATACACTAGGAAAAACACAATTCCCATACGTGAGTCTCGGAGAGCTTTCGGATAAACCGAAGTACGGTTCAGGGGCCAGCAAAGCAGAATTTGACGGCAGAGTGCGCTATGTTCGTATAACGGACATCACCGACAACGGGCGGCTGAAAGACCATGACCTAGTTTCCCCATCCGATATAGACGCGCAGTATTTCTTGGAACCCAACGACCTTCTTGTTGCCCGTTCTGGTTCTGTAGGGCGCGCTTACCTGCACAAAGCTACATTTATAGTGCATCAGTACGCTGGTTACCTCATTAGGTTTCGCATAGACCCGACTATAGCGTTGCCGGAGTACGTGTACCAAGTAACGAAGTCTCGGGCTTGGGCACAGTGGATAACGGAAAACTCAAAGATAGGCACCATCAGCAACATCAATGCCAAGCAGTACAGTGGTTTCACCTTCCCCCTGCCCCCGCTGGAAGTTCAGCGCGAGCTCGTCGCCGAGATTGAGGGTTACCAGCGGGTGCTTGACGGCGCACGTGCGGTAGTCGACAACTGGCAGCCCCGGATTGTGGTTGATCCAGAGTGGCCAGAGGCGGGAATCGCAGACCTAGTTGCAGACATCCCACATAGTATCAAGGCAGGGCCGTTCGGCTCTTCTCTAAAAAAGGACTCCTACGTCAATGCTGGTTACAAGATTTACGGCCAGGAGCAAGTAATTCGGGGAGACGCTAACTTCGGCAACTACTATATCGACGAGGGAAAATTCCGAGAGCTTGAAAGCTGCAAAGTACGAACTGGCGACGTGCTGGTCAGCCTGGTTGGAACGTACGGTAAGACATTGATAGTGCCAGACGAACATGAACCTGGCATCATCAATCCCCGGTTGATTAAAATCACGTTAGACCACCAGAAGATGATTCCCGAATTCCTCGGGTACCTGTTCACCCAGGATTTCTTCGTCTCTCAGATGCACGCCTTATCACACGGGGGAACGATGAACATACTTGGCATGCAGACTTTGAAGAGGTTGCGGATTCCTTTGCCACCACTAGATACCCAACGTATCATAGTGGCCGAACTGGACGAAGAGCAGGGGGCAGTCAGCGAAGCAGAGAGGCTTGCAGCCAAGATGGAGCAGCGCATCCAAAACACCATCGCACGGGTATGGGAAAGTTGATCCTGCTGTTGTAAGAAAGAGAAATGAACAGTGCCTGGGGCCTGGGCGGAGACGCAGGCCCCAGGCGACCCGATAAGGGAAGGAAAGAGGCGAGCCTTTGAAGGCTCGCCTTTTCGTTTGACTCGGGAACAGGCCAAGCCAACAACAAGAGGTGCAATGACCGACTCAGAAAGCGAACCGCATCACCGCGAGACCGAGGACTCCACAGGGGGAGAGACGACAAAACCCCAGCTATCGCGCAGACAGACTCTCGCTCTACCCATACTCGCCGCAGCTCCCAACCTGACCGAGGGCGCCAAAGAGGCCGGAATCAACGAGACCACCCTCCGGCGGTGGTGCCGGGACAAACACTTCAGAGCCGAGATGGACCGCCTGACCCACGAGATCGCGGAGACGACCCGCGAAGGACTAAACGAACTCCTTCACCACAGTTTCAGGGTGATAGGCCAAATGCTGGAAGACCCCGACCCCATGGTACGCCTCAGAGCCGCTCAAGCCACGGTCATTCTCGGAATCCGAGTCTGCAAGGCGGAAGAACTGAGGCAGGACGACCAGAACCCTGCAGGATCAACATCAGAGCAGACAGAAGGGAGAAAAGACCAGGAAACCGAGACTGGGTAAACTGAGAGAAAGGAAAGAGACGACGGGCGAGAGGCAAGCAGCCAAGGCAATAAAAAACAAAACTGCACGAAAAATCGGGAATTAAAAACATTTATCGTGCAAAGCCCGGACTCAGCACTAAACGCCATTGAGGCGCGTCTCGACCTGCTGGCGCATCTGCAGGTAAATCGCCCCCAGCGTTCCGATAACCGAGCCGCCCGCAGCCATCCAGAAGGCCCACTTCATAGCCACGAAATCCGCCACCAAGCCGCCGACGGTGGGTGAAATGGTGCTGCCAAGCCCGGCGCCCACGGACATTAGGGCGAAGGCCGCCGCCGAGAACCGCACCGGCACATAGTCGCCCGAGGATGCCGCGCATATCGTGTAGGTCGCCCTCAGCGTCACCCCCATCAGTACTGAGGCTATCAGGAAGGACAAGAACCCCGGCGCCATTGCCAGCAAGACGAAGGCCGCGCCCTGCACCACGAACGAATAGGCGAAGGCCTGCCCTCGCCCCAGCTTGTCGGACATCCGCCCCCAGAGCACGCCGCTCCCGATGCTCAACACGCCGATGAGCACCACGAACTGCCCGGCAGTGGCCAGCGTTATGTCGTTTTCCTGGGTGAGATACAGGCCGAAGAAGGTGGTGAACAGGTTCTGCGACCACCCGGAGGTGAAGGCTATCAGTGCTATTAGCCACACCGCGGGGCTCTTGAACGCCTCCACCGGCCAGGCTCTACGGGCCGGAGCGGGACGGCGGTCCTCCTCCAGAGGTTCGTCGGGCCGTTCCCGGACGAGCACCATGGACGCCACCGCCACGGCCAGCACCACGCCGCCGAACAGCTGCCAGCTATGCCGCCAGCCGTCCTCCCAGTTCGCGCCGGTCAGGATGGGCACGAACACTCCGGCCACGATGAAGGCGATGCTGCCGCCGGAGGCCGCCATTCCCGCTGCCAGTCCCCGGTCCCGCATGCGGAACCAGGCCGACAGCAGGCCCATCATGGGTGTGAGTGTGACGCCGCTGCCAAACCCCATGAGCACGCCGGCCGCCACCGCTATGCCAAAGTTCTGGGCGAACCCCAGCAGCACCATGCTCGCGCCCACCGCCACCGCGCCGGCCGCAATCATCGACCGGCTGCCGTACCGCGGTGCCAGGGTGCCGGAGGCAAGTGCGCCACCCATCCGGATTGCCGCCGTGATGGTGATGAGCAGCCCTGCCTGGGTGTGGGACAGGTGGAGGGACTCCTCCATCGACGGCAGGGTGAGGCTGAACCCGAACTGCACAAACCCGGTTCCCAGGTTGACCAGGAGGGCCACCAGCAGAATGAACCCGGAATATGACCGGAGCCAGTAAACGGCCATGCTTTTGGCTAGAATAGGACGCCCCCCAGGTTCATCTTCATGCGCCGCCAGTTGGAATGGAAGGCCGGAAAGTGTGAAATCGCAAGATGGACAGAACCGTCCGCCCTGTCAAGCAGGACGGACGGTCCCATGCGTCTCGAAACCGGGTATTAGCCCCCGCTCTAGCGCAGGGGGCGGAAGAAGTTGCGCATGTCCTCTACCAGCAGCTCCGGTTCCTCCAGCGCGGCAAAGTGGCCGCCGCTGGGCATCACCGTCCACTGCTGCACGTTGTAGGAACGCTCGGCCCACTCACGGGGCGGTCGGCTGATCTCGGCGGGGAACACCGCCACGCCGACGGGCACGTTGATGCGCTCGCCCTGGGCGAAGTCCCACGGCTTCCGCAGCGTTTCGTAGTACAGGCGGGTGGACGAGTTGATGGAATGCGTGACCCAGTAGATGGTCACCGTGGTCAGCAGCTCGTCCTTGGTGAACCTCGACTCCACGTCCCCGTGGCAGTCGCTCCAGGTGCGGTACTTCTCCACGATCCAGGCGCACAGCCCGGCGGGAGAGTCGTTAAGCCCGTAGCCCAGGGTCTGCGGCTTGGTGCCCTGGATGTGCGAATATCCGCCCTCGGCGGCCAGCCATTCCTCGCGCTGCCGGAGCAGACCCTGCTCTGCCTCGTTCAGCGGCTCTGAGCCGGGGCCCATGTAGGGCGTGGGTCGGGTGACCGAGGTCGTGTGGATGCCGATGCAGTGGTCAGAGTGCGAGTGGCCCAGCCGCGCGGTTACGCTGGCGCCCCAGTCGCCACCCTGCGCGACGAACCGGTCGTAGCCGAGCTGCTCGGTCATCAGCTTTGCCATAACGTCGCCGACGGCCAGCACGTCCAGCCCTCGCTCCTGCGCCGCGTCGGAGAAGCCGTAGCCCGGCATCGAGGGAGCGACCACGTCGAACGCGTCGGCCGGGTCTCCGCCGTGAGCCGCCGGGTCCGACAGCAACGGGATGACCTTGTGCATCTCGAAGAAGGTACCGGGCCAGCCGTGGGTGATGACAAGCGGCAGCGGGTTCGGCCCCCTGCCCTTCTCATGGATGAAGTGGACCTGTCGCCCGTCGACCGGTGCCTTGAAGTGGGAGAAGCTGTTGATCAGCGACTCCTGCTTCCGCCAGTCGAAGTCGTTCTTCCAGTACTCCACCAGCTCCTTGATGTAGTCCATGTTGGAGCCGTATTCCCACCCGACGCCCGGCAACTCGTCAGGCCACCTAGTCCGCTCCAGCCGCATCTTCAGGTCGTCCAGCACGGAATCAGGAATTTCAATCTTGAAGGGTTCCACCGGCATTTCTACTTCTCCTCGAGCTAAGATTCAGCACCCTACCCCGGCAGGAGAGGTTCGGTGCGGTCGGAGGGCAGGTCTGGGTCAAAGGCGTTGATGACGAAGGCCAGGAAGCTGTAGTTGCCGATGACCAGCGTCAGCTCGATGAGCCCCTGCTTGCCGAACTGCTCCAGCGCGTCCTGGAACGCCCCTCGCCCAACCTTGCGGTCATTGAAGAACTCGCGGGCGTAGTTGATGACGGCCCGCTCCAGGTCGGTGAGGGGAGGCAACTCCTGGCCATCGCGGATGGCGTCCACCACACCGTCCTGTATGCTGGCGGCGCGGGCCGCTCCGGCGTGGGCGTTCCAGATGTGCTGGCAGTCGTATTCACGCGCCGCAAGTAGCATCGCCAGCTCCAGCGCGGCGGGGGGCAGGGAGGATTCGTTGCGGAGATAGTTGTTAAGCGCCGTGGCAGCCTGGTGGGCCTTGGGCACATGGATCATCACCGAGCCTGGACCGTAGGCCGGGACGCCGCCCAGGTTCTGCACCATCTGGTCGAATTCGGCAACCTGGTCCTGCGGGACGTTCTCACGGGTGGCGGCAGGTATTCTTGCCATGCCTGTCCTCCTGACGAATGGAGTGAATTCGAAATCGGAACCGCACTCACCCTACGCGTCGCCGTCGAGCATTGTCAATCAGCATCGGATCTCATGGACCCTGCCTCTCGGGGCAGGAATACACCGCATATGAGGAGGGACCAACTCGCCACGGCGCAGATGATAAAGCCGGGATAGTAGGATGCGAAAGTGTCATACAGCCATCCCACCAGGATCGGGAAGATGAACATCCCGAGACCGGAGAAGGTCATGTATGAACCCCAGACTGCGGCAACCCGCTCCGGGGTCGCTCCCGTCAACCGCATGGGAATGGTCAGCAGGGCAGGTACATAGAACCAGGAACCCACTCCGAGCACGACAACCGACACATAGATTCCTGGGACATTCCCCAAAATGAAGGCACCGAGCCCGCCCAGGATAGCCAGGATTCCCGAAAAGACCATCACCCCGCGGTATGAGAAAACGAAGTCGCCCAGGCCTCCCAGATGCCTGAAAGCGTTTCGGTAAGACTCAAACAACAGCGGGACCGCCCCTCCGGCCAGCACCGCGAATATCCCAACAAACGGCAGGATACTGGTGATAATTCCCGCTAGCGATAGAGAAATGCCCCGCTCTTCGTTGTAGAAGGATGGAAGCCATGTAGTGAGCGCCGTGTATTGGATGAATATGCCCGCATCCGCTGCAACCAGAAGCGCCACGGTCCGTCCTCGCAGTACTCCCAGAACCTCACGGACTGAAATACCCCTGGAATGATCGGCCTCCTTTTGCCTGTCTCTCGGCGCCAGCGGCCATAGCAAGGTCCCGACAATTCCTATTCCCGAAAATACGGTCAGCGTCATCTTCCAGCCCAGCAACTCCGCCAGTGGAACAGCGCCAGCCAATGAGGCTGCCACGCCCCCGCTCAGGATGGCGGTGTTGAGCGAGTTAACGACCAGCATTTCCCTGGGCCTGAACCACCGCATGACCAGCGGCCCAGTAGCGACTACCATGAGAGCCAGTCCTATTCCATAGGCCAAACGCAGAAAGAGGAGCACCCAGAAATTGGGAGCGATAGGGGCCAGGGCCAGTAACGCCATACATATCCAGGCCCACATGTAAGCCCGCTTCACGCCGACACGGGCTATAAGAATCCCGCCTGGAATTCCGATAGCGGCACCCACCAGCATCGGGAGGGATACCAGCATTCCCGCTTCCCAATGGGTGATGCCGTAATCCTCGATGGCAAGCGGCAAGAGCGGGGAAAGAGCAAAGAGATTCAGCCCGGCGGCCAAGTGGGCGGCCAGCGTCATCGCCGCCATGTATAGGCGGGTCCGGCTTGCGCCGGAGCCAGATGCGTCGACGGCTAGCTGAACAGCCGCACCTCTTCAGGGCTTGTCTCGGGAGCTATGCAGTCCGGTCCATGGTTGCGGACGTTGTTGACAGTGGGAGATACCTCGCGGACGTCCAGCAATTCCGACGGCGCCGGCAGTAGCAGCGGCTCGAGGTTGGCGGGCGTCTCGGTCAACGGATCAAGCCACAGCGGCTCAGTTTCAGCAGAGAGGATAACCGGCATCCGGTTGTGAATTGGCTCAATGAACGAGTTGGCGGTGGTGGTCAGAATGGTGCAGGATCGAATCCACTCACCTTCAGGCGACTGCCAATTCTCCCAAAGGGCCGCGAAAGCAATTGGCTCGCCGGACTTTTGGAAGAAGTACATCGGCACCCGCTGCTTCCCTTCGCGCCTCCACTCGAAGAAGCCGTCGGCCAACACCAGACAGCGCCGGCGCCGGAAGGCGCTGCGGAAGGCTGGCTTGGTTGCGGCCGTCTCGCTGACGGCGTTGATCATGCGGTTGCCGATCTTGATGTCCTTGGCCCACGACGGCACGAGACCCCAGCGCATCATCTCGCCGCCTCGCTCGCCGTTGTTCACGACCGTTAGCACCTGCTGCGTCGGCGCGATGTTATAGCGCGGCTGAGTCTCCGGCGGCTCCATGGCAAAGCCGAACCGCAGCTGCAATTCGCTGATGTTGGAGATTAGCGTGAACCTGCCGCACACGAAACGCTACTCCTGGGAAGGCAATTGGCCACAATAGTGGGCCAATGCGAATAGGCGACGGATCGCCCTAACTCACCACTTCGCGGAACTGCTGAATGGCGTTGATGTGGTCCTGGGGCGACTGGTAGCCAGCGCGCATCGTGTTGATGGAGATATGCGTAGCGCCCAGTCCGGCCCAGGCCTCGGTCTGCGACTGCCAGAACTCCGGGTCGCCGTCAGCGGAGTTGATGCGCGGCTCCATCGCAATGGCTGCCGGGTCTCTTCCCGCCGCTTCGGCGAAAACGGCCAGCCGTTCCAGCACCTCCGGTGCGTCGTCGGGCCCAACCTGCGGGAACCAGCCATCGGCCAGCCGTGCCACCCGCCGCAGCACCCGCTCGGACGGACGGTCATTCATGCGGGTTCCAGCCCCCATCCAGATCGGTATGGGCCGCTGGATAGGCAAAGGGTTTATCCCGGCGTTGGTGATGTCGTGGTATTTGCCGTGGAAGTCGATGACGTCGTTGGTCCACAGCTGACGCAGTACCTCCACCTGCTCAGTCTGGCGGGCGCCCCGGGTGTGGAAATCCTCGCCCAGCGCCTCGTACTCCACGTGGTTCCAGCCAACGCCGATACCCAGCCTCAGGCGGCCGCCGCTGAGCACATCGACCTGAGCCGCCTGCTTGGCAACCAGCGCGGTCTGCCGCTGCCCGAGGATCAGGATCGCTGTCACCAGCTCCAAGGAAGTTGTGATGGCGGACAGGTAGCCAAACAGCACGAGGGGCTCGTGGAACATGCTGTCCTTCGTGTAACCGCCCGGTCTCCAGTTAGCGTGCTTGCTGGTGTCGGCTCCCAGCACATGGTCGTAGACAATCAGGTGCGAGAAGCCCAGTCCCTCGGCCGCCTGGACGTAGTCCCGCACCGCCGCCGGGTCTGCACCGATCTCGGTCTGTGGAAAGACAACGCCTGCCTTCATAGTGAAACTCCCCTTAAGCTCTTGCAAACATCAACAGTCATCGGCATTGCGCCATTCCCACCTTCGAGGGAATCACTATTGGGACTGCGCCTTTTCCTTGGCCTGGAAATGAGGGATTACGTGTTTGCCGAACATTCGCAGCGTGTTCATCGTCTCTTCGTGGCTGGCGGGGCCGATGGCGCTGAGACAGAAAATCTGCTCGATGCCCATGGCCTCGTAGTTCTCCACGAAGCGGATGCAGTCGTCGGGCGTGCCGACGCAGAAATTAGCCCCGCGCTTGACCACTTCCTCGGGAGTCGGGTCGCCCTCGTGGGGGCCGGCAGCCAAGCGCATGTCCCGCTCGTAGTAGCCCTGGTAGTCCGGAGGCACGGTGGCCGGGTCAACTCCCTGCCAGACCAGACGGGCACGTTCCCGCTGCTGGTCCAGGTACCAGTCGATCAGCTCCGTCCCACGCTCGGCGGCGACCTTGGAATCTTCGTGGCAGAAGCCGGCGGTCATAAGCGCGTTCTGGCTGTTGACGGAAGGACCGTGCGCACCGTTCAGGCTCTTGTAGTACAGCTCCAGCGTGCCGGATACTCGGTCCGGGCCGCCCTCGCTGCCCACCAGCGCGCCTAGGCCCAACTCACCGGCGCGACGGGTTGTCTCCTCGCTGGCGCAGGCTGACCAGAGGGGTGGGTGCGGCTTCTGCAGCGGCTTGGGCAACACCTGCCTGGGAGGAATGTGAAAGAACTCACCGTCGTGGCTGACCACTTCCTCCGTCCAGATGCGGGGAAGCACCTGGGCGAACTCGTCCCACATACCACGGGTGTCCTCCAGAGTGGCGCCGTAGGGGGTGAGCTGGTAGGGATAGCCGGTGCGCCCCAGTCCGACATCCACGCGGCCCTTGCTGAGAATGTCCAGCGTGGCCATGCGCGCCGCGGTGTGCAGGGGATGATGGATCGGGGCCAGCACCACGCCGATGCCCATCCGTATTCGCGACGTGCGCTGGGTCACCGCTGCCAGCGTCAGGTCTGGGGCGCTATTGTGCGACCATACCGGACGAAAATGGTGCTCCGAGAACCAGACGCTATCGTAGCCCATCTCTTCGGCGAAGGCGATCTGATCCAGTGCCTCCCAGATGCGGCGGGCCTCACTCTCATCGTCCCAGGGCTTGGGCACCTGAATCTGGTAGAAAAGTCCGAATTTCATGCGCGATTCCTGTCCCGCTTAATGGCTTTCTTCGCGCCATTATACGCGCAATGAGAAAAGGATAGGAGCGCGAGGCAATGATAGGAGAACGGGCCTGAATAGCCGGAAGAAGATGGAGCCGGTGAGGGGATTCGAACCCTTGACCTGCGGTTTACGAAACCGCTGCTCTGCCACTGAGCTACACCGGCTTTAGCTACGATCGGGAGGGTTTTCAGTCAGGTGGAGCTAAATTTGCCATTCCCGCTTCTCCACTCGGACTCAAAACATCTTACTGCATCTTCTTGCACCGTAGGCAACACATGAAAGTATAGATCACCAGTAATCCCGATGCTACTGTGGCCCAACCGCTCCGAAACAACTTTCGGGTGAATCCCCCTCGAAAGCATCAAGGAAGCATGAGTGTGGCGTAGGTCATAAAGCCTCAGTCCATATTGTCCTGCTTTATTGTCCTGCTTTGCTGGCAGCCTTCGGTAACCACTTGCTTACGAGGTCCGGGTCGAGAAGCGACCCAGCGGAATGGCAAGAAACGAAATTGCCATTCCCTGACGTTTCAGGATTCCGTTCCCGGTGGATCCTCAAGGCTTCGACCGACCCTGTGGGCAGATCAACTAGCCGCCCGTGCCGATTCTTGGGCACTTTCAATTCCGTTCCCCCGGATGCCAGTTTGATCAGCGCCCTGCGCGAGGATAGAGCGCCGGAGGGAAAATTAATATCCCTCCATTGCAGTCCCAGCAACTCGGGCCTCCGCAACCCGGTCTGGATGTCCTGCAGGGCAAGGGTCTGACGCAGAGGATCCGTTATTTGGTCCAGAAGAACGTGGAATTCTTCCCAATCCAGAAACTGGCCATCGAACTTGGTCGTACGGGGCGGATCAACAGCGTCGACCACGTTCCTTACTACGTCTCCGAGCTTGACTGCATCGTTCAACGCCTTGGATAGAACTCTATGGGTTTGGAGTACAGTGCGAGGCGGAAGTGGTCTTCCATTTCTGCCGCCGTTCTGAAGAAGCTGTGCTTCCATTTCTTCTACGTGACGCGGGGTCAGTTTTCAAGGGGAATTCGCCCCAGCTTTGGACCAAGGTAACGATCGAGTTTGCCCCTGTAACTCTCCTGGGTACGACTGGAAACACGCGGTCCCGCAGAATCCCGAAGCCACTGCTCGAAGTATTCAGCCACCGTTAATCGAGTGGGCTCCACGAATGTACCAGTGTCTACTCCGCGTAACAATTCGGTCAATCGCCGCTGGGCTACGGCTTTGGTCCCCTTTACGGCTTCGGAATAGTAACGCTATTTCCCGTTTTTGGAGTCCACACCGGAGTATATCTGGACGGTCCTGGGGTCCTTCCGGACTTTCGATCGCTGCCTGACAGTTCCACGTGCCATGCCCTACCTACTAGTCTGAGCCGAGTTGTGTGATTGGCTAACGTTTTGAGCCATGGGAGGCTCCTCGATGGCGCAGCAATCGCTTACTCGCCGTGTTCGACGGGAGTCTCCAATCGAGCAACTCCACAGGACGCTAAACATTACCATCAGTCAAATCACACCCCATTACTCCGGCAAGGAGATGGTGTTTAACGTCAACTACTTTTGCCGGTCCTGTTGCCTCATTGAGAAATGTTACCGAGACTTTAGCACCTGGGGGCCACTCCAACCAGCGCTAATTCCGGCATTGCAGGGGGTTCCGCCATGGGCTCACCGGCAGCGGCGTAGACCAGCGTTTTGGCCATGATGCCGCGCCACTGCTGCACTCTGCGTTGCAGCGTCCGCAGGTGAGCCCGGCTGAAACGATCCGGTTCAGCCTCTTGCAGTCGGCCCAGCAATACCACGGCACTGGCGTCCGGGTCTTCCTGCAACCAGGACAGCACGTCGCACCACACTCCTTCGAAGGGGTCTGGCCGAGTTCGCCAGGTGCGGGGCGGTTGCACCCGCCGCTCCCGTGAGGTACGGGCTGCGTCCTGCCGCCACAAGTCGGGTAACTTGGCCAGGAACTGTTCCAGGCTCTCGCCGCTGGGAGTGGGCCGGATTTCGGGGAACGTAACCGCGGCCAGGGCCGACTGCGCTTCCCTGATGGCGTGCAGCAGCGCCACCGGATCCAACTTGACCCGATACTGACTCAGCGCTGCCTTCACCTCCACGCTGACCGCGTCGTGCTGCATCAGCCGGTCGCAGGGCGTGGCTGGCGGGCTGTACCGCTTGACGACCCTGGAGCCGTGCCGAGTTTTCTCCACCAACTTGAACGAAGGCTGGAAGTAGTTCACGTACTGTCGCACCGCCCCGTACAGGTGGGCCATGGTCTGTCCGGCAACTTGGCCCGAATAGCGGTCATGACCGACGTAGTGGCGCACCACCGCGCCGTTCTTCTGCTCAATCCAGGCCTGGTCGTTCTTGCGGTACGGCCGGGAACGGGTGAACTCGATGCCCCGCTCGGCGCAGTACTGGGTGAGAGTTTCGTTGATGAATACGCTGTCGTTGTCCGAGTCGATGCCTTTGACGGGGAAGGGCAACTGTCGCCCGATGGCCTCCAGTCCTGCCACCACCAGGGACTGCTCCCGAGCCAGCAGCGGCACCGCTTCAGTCCAGCCGGTGCAGATGTCGGTGGCCACCAGGCTGTGGATCATGGAACCCCACAAGGAGCCACCGTGGTGGACCACCAGGTCAATCTCCAGGAATCCCGGTGGCGGCGCATGCCAATCTGCGAAGGTCCGTACCGGAATATTGCGGCCCGGCGACTGATTCCTCCGGCGTCTGAGCCGCCGGCTCGCCGGTGTCCTGATGGGCTGGAGCAACCGGTCCAAGGTGGCGGCGCTGGCCGCCAGCAGCCGTTGGCGCACGCGAGGGTCCAGACCCAGGTGGCCGTGGCGCTCCATGGACTCTACCAGGTGGGGCAATGCCGCCTTCAGCCGCTTGCCGCAGATCCGGTCAGCAGCTTCCCAGACCACGATCACCGCCTGGCGGACCGCCTCGTCGTAGATCCGTCGGTCCTTTTTTACCGCCGGCTGCTGCTCTCCGTCGTCGCTGGACTGCCCCAGCAACCTGATGCCATGCTTGCGGTGATGACCGGTAACCGCGATGAACTCGTCCAGAATCCGGCTTTTCTCCCGCTTCGATGAAGCTCGGTAACGGTCTCGGATCGTCGCCAGCAATTCCTGTTTTGCCATCTTGCTGATGCCTCCTCCCACGCGATTGCCTCCCCGAGTTTGGGTAACATTTTATTTGAGGCAACCACTTGCGTTGGGTAACGGTTTTGTTGAGGCAATGCGCGGTTGGCGTCGATTATTCTTGCCGGTTCACCTCCTTATCCTGCCCCCGCTGCTGGGCCACTCCGGTCCGGTAGCTGGGGACGTTGAATTCCAGGACGACCGAGTGATGGACCACCCGGTCGATGGCGGCAGCGGTGGCCATTGGGTTGGCGAAGATGTGCTCCCACTGGGAGAAGACCAGGTTGGAGGTGATGCCCAGGGACCGGCGCTCGTAGCGTTCTGCGATGAGGGTGAAGAGCAGCTCCGACTCCTCGGCCCCCTGGGGCAGGTAGCCCAGGTCGTCCAGCAGCAGGAAGTCGTAGCTGTCGAGCTTGCGTAGTTGTCGCGGCAGGGCCAGGTCCCGCTTGGCTGCCAGCAGATCCTGCACCAGCCGGTAGGCCGGGGCGAAGAGCACCGACCTGCCCGACTCCACCAGCCGGTGGCCCAAGGCGCACAGGGCGTGTGTTTTCCCGGTGCCGGGAAGACCGAAGGCCAGGACGTTGACGCCGCGGTCGACGAAGCTGCCGTCGGCCAGTTCCCCCAGTTGCTGTCTGAGAGACAGAGGCACCCGGTCGTGCTCGAAGGTTTCCCAGGTCTTGCCCGCCGGCAGCTTGGACGCGGTGCGCAGCCTGCTGATGCGCCGCTGCCTGCGGTCCTCGGCCTCCTGCTCCAGTACTTCCAGGAGAGTCTCCAGGGCGTCGCCGTGGCCGGCTGCAGTGAAGCGGGACACCGACTGCGCACCCATGGTGGGCAGCCGGAACTGGTGGCACAGCTCCCCGATCCGCTCCTGTATGGCCACTGTGTCCGTCATCAGGGTGTCATTAGTCAGGGTGTCCAGCATCAGGCCACCTCCGCCAGCAGGGAGTCGTAGACCCTCAGGTCCGGCGTCCCGGGCAGGCTGAGTGCCGGCGCCTGCAGCGGCGCGGGACTGGCCAGCTCCCTGACTGCGGCGTAGTCGAAGGGTCCGCCCGCCTCCAAGAGCAGGGCCAGGGCGCTGTCCACCGTGGTCTCCATGGTCGTCGCCGCCAGGTGCAGGATGCGCACGTACTCCACGTCGGCCCGCTCCCCACGCCATTCCCGGAGCGCATCGTAGGCCAGGCGAAAGGTCATGGTGGGAAACATCTGCTCCCGGAACCGGTAGCGGGCGAAGGCCCCGGGCTTGCGCACCAGGGAGCCGATGACGTGGCGGTAGTCAACCCGGGCCTCTTTCTCGCCCCGCACCCGCTCCATTCGATCCACGAAGGTGCCCTTGTAGTACACTTCCAAGTGTTCGGCGTACAGCCGGATCTGCACCTCCTTCCCGATGAGCCGGGAGGGCACGGTGTAGGTCCGTCCGGCTGCCTGGATGCTGCTCCACTTGCGCACCCGGGCCCGGTGGTTGACGTACTCCGGCACCGGGGCTGGGGGCAGGGGACGCAGATGTGGGCGCTCTTCCTCCAGCTTCCCCATCACCAGCCGGTTGCGCCGGTCCACCACCTTGCGGACGAAGCCGGCGTACTCCTCAAGGGAGTTGAAGTCACGGCTGCCCCGCAGCATGAGGGCTTGGTCGATGGCGTCCTTGAGCCGGTAGTGGGCCTGCTCGGCAACGCCGTTCTCATGGGACTCTCCTGCATTTATCAGGGTGGACTCGAGCCCATAGTGGTCCAGAAGCTCGGCGTAGCTGCCGTTCAGGGCCCTGCCGCGGCTGCGCCTCATCTCGTGGGTGGCGGCCGAGGTGTTGTCCGAGCGGATCACCCGAGGCGCACCGCCCAGCTCCCACAGGGCGTTCTGTAGCCCCTGCTTCAGGGCCAGGAAGGTCTCCCCCGTAGCCACCTCGGCATAGCGCCACCCTGAATGGCTCAGCACCAACTGGAACAGCCGGTGGCGATAGGCCCGACCGCCAACGGTCACTCCCAGGGAGTTGCAGTGGGTGAAGTCGATCTGGGCCTCGCGGCCCGGGGGATGCTCCTGGGGGAAGTAGACCTCTTGGTCCGGGCCGTTGAGCGCTCGCCAGTCTTGTAATCGTCGTTGCAGGGTGCGCAGCTGCGAGGCGCTGAACCGGCCGGGATGCCGCTCCTCCAGCCACTCGATAATTGTCGTTGCCCTGAGCCTGCCGGCGGCCTCGCCCAGGAGCAGGGGCAGGATTTCCTTCTCCCAGACTCCGTCGAAGGGATCGGGACGGGTGCGCCACTGGCGCTCAGTCTTGGTCTCCGACGGCAACGGGCCGCACTGCCACTTGCGGGCCGAGCGCTCGCTCATCCCCGCCATTGCCGCCGCCGTCTGTTGCGTCTTTCCTTCCATTCGTCTCTGCCTCAGTGTTGCGACTTGCTGATCTGTAACCAATCCGGCACCTCCTGTACCGGATGATTACTCTTGGGGACCGGCAAAAATAGTCGTCGCCAACCGGCAAGACTAATTGTCGTTGATCAGATGGGCGTCACGCGAAGGCGATTTGATGTGGCAAGGTTAACCCGCGATTGATCAACGACAATAGGTCTTGCCGGTCCTGCTTCGATACCAAATAAATTACCGACGGAATTGTAGACCGACTACGCACTGTGGTCTCCTTAACCGCTCAGCTCCGGGCCGTCCGCTTGGCTAGAGTTGCTGGAAAGGGACGAATTTGAGCATAGCCAGAATTCCTCCCGCCGTAGCATAACGCCGCCATGCCAGAACCGGGGGCCAGCGAAAGATGAGCTGGAACCCCTACGGAGACGCCCGCGTGTCGGTGGGCCAGCGACGCCGACGCCAACAATCTGGAGAACCAGCGCCGGGTGTTGGCCGACTGCGAGCAGGTCTATGAGGACGTGGGGAGCGGGGCCTCTTGGAACCGGCCGGGTCTGAGTCGCCTGAAGGGCGCCCTCCAGCCGGGCGACTGCGTGAAGGTGGCGGCGCTGGACCGCCTTGGCCGGTCGCTGACCGAGGTGCTGGAGCTTCTGGGCTGGCTGCGAGAGAGAGGCGTAGAAGTCATCAGTCTCCGGGAGTCCATTGATCAGGACAGCGCCATGGGGCGGGCGATGCTGCACTTGGCCATTGTCTTCGCCGAGATGGAGCGCGACCTGGCCCGGGAGCGGACGCTGGCGGGGCTGGAGCGGGTAAAGGCCACGGGCAAGCACCTTGGGCGGCGCAAGGGGGTCAGCCGGAAGCGGGCCGAGGAGATACAGACCATGCGCCAGCGGGACGGCCTCTCTTGGGGCCGCATCGCCACGATAACCGGGTTGCCCTCCAGCAGCATTCGTCGGATCTGCACCTGGAACCTTGAAGAGATAGCGCCGACGGCCTTCGCGGAAGGATAACCGGGCTGTTTGGGCCTGGGAGGTGTCGCCATTGACACTTCTGGGAGTTTCTACAGGGGCAGCATCTTTCCGGCCTCCCGGAGCCGTTGGCGGCGGTGGTGGGCGTCGGGGAGGAGGCTGGAAACCTGAGCCCAGTATTCCGCGGAATGACTGCTGACTTTCAGGTGGGCCAGTTCGTGGACGACAACGTACTCAGCGAGTTCCGGTTGGAGCATCACGACACGCCAGTTGAGGCGGAGGGTGCCGTCGGGGGCGCAGCTGCCCCAGCGCTGTCGCTGGTCGCGAATCAGTACCCCCGGCGTTTCCGGCCAGCCCATGCGTTTCCGCCAGAGTTCGACCGCCCGGGGTAATCGCTGTGCGGCCCGCTGTCGGTACCATTGACCAATCGCCTTCCGGATCTCCTCGTAACGCTTGGATTCGTCCAACCCAATGGGCACGGCGATTCGGAAGGTCCAGTGGTCGAACCGGACCCCGGGCGAGGATACATCTGCGGGATCGACAATCAGACGGACGTTGCGGCCCAGGTAAGGCAGTGTTTCTCCGCTGACGAAGCGTTTCCGTGACGCTTGAACGGCGGGGTCTGGAGCCTGGCGGAGAATCCAGGGAGCCCGCTTTCGGACGATGGCCTCCAGTTTTGAGTGCGGGGTGTCCGAGGGTGCGGCCACGACGACGCGGCCGCCGTCCATCGTTATCTGCACGGTCTTCTTGCGACGGTCGCTTCGCTGGACATCGTATTCGATGGTCGCGTCGCCGAACTGGACCCGGCCAAGTTCAGCCACGTTACACTCTGCTCTTGGCTACTTGTACAATCCGGTTGGCGAGTTCGTCCAGCTGGTCCTCGTCATATCGGCCCGTGGCGCGGAGGCTGCCCTTCACGTCCCGGCGCATCTGCCGTTGGACATCGTCGTTGGTCTGCCACTCGATGACAGCGTGTCCGGCGAGCACTCCCTCTACCCTAAGCGCGACATCCCGCATATCGGTATCCACATCGATGACATAGGAGCCGGCATCCTGCCGGGCGTGCCTCTCCTCCTCGCTCTCTGCGGACGGTCCTTGCAGGATTCCGTAGATGGCCAGGGACACTGTCGAAAGGCCATGCCGGGCGGCGACGTTGGCCTCGCCGTAAACGTCCTTCTGCAGTTCCGCCATCTGACGGTAGGCTTCAGCGGCGTCGATAAGCTTAGAGCGCATCTGCTCAATGATACGAGTCAGGCGCTGGGACAGCCGTTCGTAGAAGACCGGGTTCTGTTCAAGACGCTCGTGTATCTGGGCGCGGATGGCGTGCTCCATGACCGAGGCCCGCGCCTCGGCGTGGGGCAAATGCGCTATCTTCTCTTCGAAGTCCTCGTCGAGGATGGAAATTGGCTGCATCATCTGGCGGACTTCGGCGCTGATGCGCTGGTCGATGAGCTGCTTGACCTTGGCACCAATGTCCGTCCAGTTCACGTCGGCGTCCTCACGCAGGAAGTGCGCCCGGGTGTAGGAGCGGATCAATGTCAGCCGGGCCAGACGTTCAACGTAGGGCAGGGCGCGCGGGTCGGGCAGCAGCCGGTCCATCAACCGGGAGAACTGACGGTAGTCGGCGTTGAACCGCTCGAACAGATCGGCCTTGTAGTTGCCCTCGGTGCTGGCGTCAGGCGCGAACAGGAGGACACATGCCCAGGTGTCGCTCAGGTCCAGGCCTTTGAAGTGGGACTGGGCCCGGACTGCCGCAGCCTCTATGACTGTGGCAGGGTCTTCTTCCAGCACCTGCATGGTGTCCTGCACGTCGGCCCATTCGAAGCTGGCAAGCGCCTGCTCCAGGTCATGGGAGATGCCGCAGTAGTCCACCACCATGCCGTGTGCCTTCTCCGTTGGCGTGCCGTCCTTATCGTGAGAGAAACGGCGGTTGACGCGGGCAATGGCTTGCAGCAGACCGTGCTCACGCAGCGGGCGGTCAAGGTACAGCACCTGCTCCACGGGTGCGTCGAAGCCGGTGAGCAGCATGTCGACCACAACCAGTACCTCCGGCTCACCATCCGGGTCGACGAAGTTGCTGGTTATCAGCTCGTGGTCCAGTTCCCTGGCGATCTGGAACTCGGGACCGTCGTTGTGGCCGGTGGTGATGATCGGGTAGGCTCTGAGGCCGAAGCCATTCAACTGCTCGGTGTAGCGCAAAGCGGCAGCGCGGCTGGGAGCGACCACCTGGGCCTTGAACCCGTTGGGGCGCACCTTGTCCTTGAAGTGCTGGGCGATGTCTAGGGCGATCATCTGGATTCGCTCCATCGCCTCGGCCACCGTCTCACGGTTGGCGTATCGGCGGCTAATCTCCTCCCGCACACTGTCCGTTTCATCACCGAACATGGCGTCGAACAGCTTGTCCAGCGTCGTCGGCCCCTCGATGGCCAACTCCGGAAGGCGGGCCTCGTACCAGATGGGCACCGTGGCGCCGTCCGCCACCGACTGCGGGATGGTGTAGGAGTCGATGAGCGGGCCGAAGCGCCTCATGGTGCTGCGGCCGAATCCCTTGTCGATGGGCGTGCCGGTGAAGCCGATCATCACCGCGTTGGGCAGCGCGCGGGACATCAGGCTGCCCAGCACGCCGTACTGGGTGCGGTGGGCCTCGTCAACCATGATGAAGACGTTGCCGGAGTCGTTGAGCACGTCCAGCTTGCCGTAGGTCGTGGTCAGCGCCTCCTCGAACTTCTGTATGGTGGTCATCGCCGTGCGGCCGCCGCCTTGCTTGAGGACCGTCTGCAGGTCGAGGGGCGCGGCGCGGCCGGGGCCTTCCCGCCGTCTCCGGGTGCGGCGTTCCTCCGTCTCGGGCCTGGAGCGGTCCATGCGTTCCGGGGCCGGAAAGCCGCAGCGCCGGAAGGTGTCGGAGATCTGCTTGTCCAGCTGGGTTCGGTCGGTGACAACCATGATGTCGGCGTTGGCCAGGCGCGGCTCGCGGCGGATCTTGGTCGCCAGCCACAGCATGGTCAGCGACTTGCCTGACCCCTGGGTGTGCCAGACCACGCCGCCCCGCTCCTCGGGCCTGCTATCCGACAGGATGCGCCGCATGGCCGATGACACCGCCCGGTACTGCTGGTAACGGGGCAGCTTCTTGACCATCCTGCCCTGGTCCGGCTCGTAGACCACGAAGTCGCGCAGAATGTCCAGCAGCGTCGCCGGGGCGAGCAGCCCCACAATGAGCTGGGCTTGGCCCTGTGGTTCCACGCCGAATCGGTCCCGCACCTCGTCCTCCGAGTACGGGGCCACTGACTTCCATTGGAAGTAGGCGTTCTCGGGCGCGCCGGTGGCGGCGTAGGCCGCACTGGCCCCGCAGTGGGCGACGCAGAGCAGGTTGTAGTGGAACAGTTCGGGGGCGCCGGTGCCGTGCCACTCCGGACCAGCCTCCTGGTAGCGGCGAAGCTGGCGCACCGCCTGGGACTTCCACACGTCCAGCAGCGACGGCGACTTGGCCTCCATCACCACCAGCGGGATGCCGTTGACGAAGAGCACCAGGTCGGGCTTGATCACCCGCTGGTCGTCTTCCACCTCATTCGCCTGGCCTGAGCCTGTCGAAGGATTGCCGCGCCGTACCCGGAACTGGGTGGTGACCACGAACTCGTTGAGCCCTCCTTCCGGGTGTTCGAAGTCGAAGAAACGGACGTTGCGGGTGTCCTGCCCACGCTGGGTGTTGACGGTGAGAGGCAGGCCGAAAGTCAGGTACTCGTGCACGACCTGGTTGCGGGCCATACCTACGGCGTTGACATGCTCCAGCTCGAAGATGGCACGGTCCGCCTGCTCTTCGGTAAGCCACTCGTTGAGACGCAACAGGGCGGCCCGCAGCCGCCTCATCAGCAGGACCTCGCGCTCGCCGCTGCGCTCCGATGCCAGCGCCTCGCGCGGCACGTAGGTCCACCCCAGCCGCTCCAGCAGGACGCGGGCTGGCTCCTCGGCTTGGCTGTACTCGTTGAGCTTGGCGGGGGTGGTCATGCTTTTAACAGATCTTAAGAGGTTCCTTGATACGTCTCTCTATTTTCTTCGCAATGTTTGCGCACTTCTTGGACCCAGCGGTCATACCAAAACCACCTTCCACCAAGTTCGTACCCAAATCCCTTTCCTAGGTTCTTCCCGTCCAGTTTTCTCCATAGCTCTATATGAGCTTGGTTCGTAAAGTTCTCGTAGCCCTCAGATTTCATCAAATCGACTATGTCTTTTGGTAAGTATTTCTGCTTCTCTACTTCCTTCAACATTACTTGTTGATAATTGTCGTTGATGGATTTTGCAAGTTCGGAATCGAAGGGCACGAATTCTATCATCGTATCTGCTTGGGCTTTCTTGTTGACAGTGACCGGAACAAACAAGAAGCGCCTTCGAAAATACGGCGAGCTAATGTCCTCCTCTGCAAGTTCAGCATCGAACTCTTGGAGATACTTGGCAACATTTGAGGGTAACGGCGCGGAGGATTCACTTGGCGGCTTGGAAGGATTAAGGTCGCGAAATTGGAGGGTAAATGTGGCGTTTTCCCCGAGGGATTGTTTCTCCCCGAATAACTCACAGATGGAACGTTCATAATTCAGACAACATGCCAAGTAGCGCCCTGAGAACTGCTCGTCTAGCCCGGCAGGGCGATGATGTTCAATTTCGTGCCGCAACCCTATCAAAAACCTGAGGTTATTTTTGGTGGGGCCGTCCAGAGGGCACTTTTTTTCGTTCAGGCAACGATCTAGTTCCCAGTATTTGTAAGCTCCTGACTTCGTTCGGTCAAATTTGCGCCGCATACCCTGTTTCTCGAAGTATCTGTATTCAATGCCCTCGCGCCTGTAGTAGGCGTGCAGGAGGTACATCCAAGCGATCACCATTAAGACGATAAAGGTTTCCGTCTTGAAGGTGGTCAACGGGTTGTTGAATGTCTGAACCGCGCTGAGTGCCGCCTCGCGTGATTTCCGCACCAACTCGTCCGCTACTGAGTGTATGCGTGATTTTGCCACCTTTGACCTCTCAGATTTGCAGCCTAGCAGCCTGTCCGAGTATTAGATTTTTGAGACGAAAAGCGCCACTGTCTAATCTCATCGGTGACTAATAGGCTCTAATAAAACAGTAATCGGAAAAATTGACTTTATTGAAGACGATTTGCGTTTAGAACATTGTTTCTCGGACGGGCTGCTAGCTCGCCCGGTCAGCAGGGCATCAGCGGTGGAACCCTTCAGCAATCGTAGTCCGTCCCGTTCCTCCCCTGCAACTTCGATAGCCGCGTCCACTCCATACAGTGCGCCTGCGATGGTCCGCTGCTCAGCGAGGGGTGGCAGGGGAATAGGGAGTTCATTGACGTCTTGCTGGTTGATACTTGCTTGCTGTACCGCCTTCTTGGCCCTCGCCTTGAAATACCGTCGGGTGTCATCCGATAACAACACCATAGCTCCAAATCTGGAATCCAAGGTTCTGTCAAACCTGATCCTCATCATATTGGACTCGAACAGTGTAGGCTCGTTAACTTTAGGGATCAGAACGGACTTCCCTATGTGGCTAAGGCTGTTAACCCTGTTGACAACAATATCTCCTTCTCTGACTTCGTAGCGGCGTATTTCGTCCTCTGTGGCTCGAATACGTTGGAAGTTGCCGAAACTCTCAAATTCACCAAAACCGAAGTCATCTATCCGTATCAGGCAGACACCACTCCCGTAATCGCTATCAGGCTTGTAAATACCGTTTGTCGGACCATCCTCGAGTTTGTTCCCCAAGCGAACCACGTCCCAGTCCGCCGGGATGGTGCCGAGGCCGAGGACTTCGCGGAACTCGGTGTGCTGGCCGGGGAGGCCGCGGGTGAGCAGGTCGTGGAGCAGGGCGTCGCGCAGGCCCTCTGTGGCGGCGATGGCCTCCTCGGCGCCCTCGATGGCGTCGTCGATGCTGTCCAGCACGGCGGCGATGGCCCGTTGCTCCGCCAGAGGCGGCAAGAGTATTTCTTCGGTTTTCAGCCGGGACGTAGTGATGGACGGAACGGTACTTACGTTCGCAAATTGACTAATGTCTGCAGACTCAAACCAATTATGGAGAAATCGGGCGTCGCACCGCTCTTGGCCCGAGACTGTAACGCCGACCATGTTATTGTCAATAATGGTTGGGACCGTCAACGACCTTTTCTTGTTTGTAGCAATTGCCGCCCCAACTTTGGGAAACACTACAGTACCAGACGGAAATACGACGGCTCCCAAGTCAGCTACGTCTTGCTCATCAACGTAGTTGTTCGCAAGTCGGATGTAGGTTTCGTTTCCCTTTAGCGTCATGTCGGACACTTTGATGAATGGATAGTCGCCCGATGTTCGGCCTTGTCGGGCAGGAGGGAATCCCGCTCCGCCTTTGACATCAGCTACATCCCCCAGCCGCACCCGCTGCCAGCCGTGGGGAATAGCTGTCTGTTTGCCGTGGGGCTGCATCAGTCCTTTTCCGTTGCGCCTTTCGTTATTTCGTAGATGTTCACCGGAAGGCCAGCCTGCTTGGCTGCCAGCCAACGCTGGAAGCCTTGCGGACTCTCCCCCGAAGGTATGCCGGCCATCAGCATTTCCACGCTGAGATCTTCGTCCAGGTCGGGCCAGTGTATATGCTGGCCCTCGGCGTTCAGGTCCCAGTGGTCCCGTTCTTCCTGCGTTGCGTGGACCAGGCGGGGGTACCAACCCAAAGGCGCGGTAATTGTTCGCCCGTCGGCAAGCTCTGCGGTCAACGATTCATCAGTGACTTTGATGGCGATCGCCCCTGGAATCTCCAGTTCAACGGTTAAAGAATTCATGCCATCTCCTCACCAATTCGCTTTGATTCTGCTCAACAATCCGGCGGATGGTCCGTATTTCCTGCTGATTAAAATTCTGGCTGCTGGCCAAGTCCACGGGAACCAGCCAGAACTTGGCTGAACCGTTATCCCGCTTGACATGGACATGAGGCGGCTCGTTCCGGTCCCACGCTACGATATAGAATCTGTAAGGGCCTTCCCTCAACAACACGGGCATGGTACTTCCATCCTACCGGCCATAGCCTAGCTCCGCCAGCAGCGCGTCCATGCGTGCCGTGGCCTCGTCGCGGCGGCGCTCGGCCTCCCGCAACTGGGCCAGCGCCTCGGCCACCGACATCGTTTCCACCGGCTCGGTGGTGTCCACGTAGCGGCTGATGTTCAGGTTGAAGTCGTTGCCCTCGATCTCGGCCAGGTCGGCCACGTGGCCCCAGTTCTTCAGGCTGAAGGGCGGATTGGCGATGACCCGGTCATAGGACAGCAGCCGGCCCTCACCGTCCACCAGCCCCGGCTCGGCGATGACGTCGCCGGCCTCCAGCCGCGCCGACCGCAGGCCGTGGAGCAGCAGGTTCAGCTTGCCGATGGCCAGGGTGCCCAGATTGCGCTCCTGCCCGTGCAGCACCAGGTTGCGGATGTCGCCGCCCTGCTCCTGCACGTACTGGGCGGCATAGATCAGCATCCCGCAGGAACCGGCGGTGGGGTCGCAGATGCGCATCCGCTCCTGCGGCTCCAGCAGCTCCACAATCAGCCGGACGACCTCGCGGGAAGTGTAGAACTCGCCGCCCTTCTTGCCCGCGTCGTCGGCGAACTGGTAGATCAGGTACTCGTAGGCGTCGCCCAGGACGTTGCCGGCGTCCACCTGGCCATCGCGCAGGTTGGCGTCGCTGAGGTCCAGCCCGGCGAAGTGATTCAGGAGCTGGCGGATGAGGCCCTCGCGGTTGGCCGGGCTGCCCAGCTTCTGCTCGTCGTTCCAGTTGACGCCGGTCAGCACGCCGTCCAGCCGACCGGTGTTGGCGTCTTCGACGGCGTGGCTGGCCACGTTCAGCGCCTCACCGAGGCCCATGGCCTTGCCGGTGATGACGGACCAGCGGGCGTCCTCCGGCAGGAAGAACTCGTGCTCGTCGGGATCGGTCAGGGCCGTCTCCAGTGGCACTCCTCTCGTGGACACTGCGCTCTCAACCTCCTCGTCGAACCGGTCGGAAAGCCGCTTCAGGAAGAGTATGGAAAAGATGTAGTTCTTGTAGTCGGCCGAGTCGATCTGCCCCCGCAGGATGTCAGCGGCCTGCCACAGCTTGCTCTGCAGTTCCTGGCTGGTCAGCGGCATGGTTTCTCCTCAGGTCTGATGATTGCAAAACTCCCGTGAGGGAACTAGGCTGCCCAGCTCCCGAAGACAGCAACTACAAAAACTACTGGCAGAACCTGCGCTCCACATGGAATCCCGTCGAGGTGAGTACTGGAGTTCACACCGCACTCTTTAGTATTACAACAATGGCATGGGGAGCAGAGCGGATTATCCCCTCTCGAAAGGTCAAGCGCCCGCTCATTGCAGCTTTAATGGAATTCTTTCCGGCGTCCAAGGCCGCCAAGATGATTGACCCTTTTGGCACTCCGTCGTTGTAATATTATGGCTAGCCGCCATGCAGAACTGTGCGCCACCATGTATAAAGGGGATCTCTATCACCGGGAACGTAGCTCGCACCTGACCGCATCTCAGCCATTGCCGCCCGCAACTCAATATCGGGGACTGTGGCTGCATCAGCCCATAGTTTCAGCAACTCCAGCGTGGAGACTAGGGGGACCCCAGAAGCCCGCTCTCCAAGCACCCGGCGAGCTTTGCGGTCGTCAGTAGCGATGGAACACCCACGATGAAGCGCAAGGGAGCCCGTCACCGCCTCTCCATCGTCGACCAGGGCAGCAAGGTCCACAAAAGTGGACTCCTCTGGTATTTGTTCCAAGCGCATGACCTGGATCAGGCCTTCATTCACGAGTGGGTATAGGTCTACAGGGGCTCGCTCATCATAGAGGCCCTCCGAACCCGGAAGCCGCACGTAGATGGCTTCTTGCTCCAGCACATAATCGGCGACCACAAGCTGATAGAGCAGTGTCATAGCGATTTCTCGCAAACGGCCGGTTGCATAGAGATTGAGAAGGCAGCTGGCATCGAGAAGAATCGGGCCGAGAGGGTGAGTCACAATGGCGCGCTCACCTCAGGAGTCTTGACCGCTGATGTTGATCGCGAGATCTACGGGGAGAGACTCGACCACTCCTTCATCCAGCAGATGCAGTAGATGGGTCAACCTCTGAACCGTCTGTCTTGCCGACACCCGGTCGACCCGTAGGAGCCGGACCAGTTCTCCTTCGGTGAGATTCCCTTCCTCGTAAGCCCGGACAGCCAGGAATTGATAGCTGAGAGGTAGCAACCGGTCATTGGAAGAATAAGGGAGCAGACCCAATTGCGCCTGAGCCTCCCGAACTTTGAAACCCCTATCACGCAGCCGGTCCCAGGTGCCGCCAGGGAGAAGCCGAAGCTCTTCCAAGCGCAGCATCATCGCCTCTACGGAGACGAAGTAGTAGTGGGCGACCCGGCATACCTCCGCTGCCGTCACTTTGCCATCGGCCGCACGGGATAGCTCATTGAACCTGCGCCGGAGACCAACAGCCGGCATGAGCATACAACGAGCAAAGGCGTCGGCGAACCTCTCTGAAACGGGGACACGCCTGTTGGTGCCCAACATGGCTATCTCTGACTGAAAGCGGCTCGTTAGAAAATGACCATATTCGTGGGCCATTGACCACCGCCGCCGTTCCTCGGGATGGCGGGCGTTCACAGCGATGCAGCCGCCCAATTCCTCCGTATAGGAAAAGACGCCTGCCACCCTGGAAGGCAGTACGGTGGAGAACACGCGAACGCCTACATCGTTCTCGAAAACTTCCCGGAGCCTCAGAAGGGGACCATCGCCAAGGCCCAGGCGATTGCGTTCGGACGAAGCCACGTCTTCGGCAGCATCCTCGGGAGCGGTTCTCCCTATCTGATACTGGGGTGGGTAATTCCGCCTGAGTGATGCTCCGTTCAGGTTTTCAAGGTACAGATAGTCCTCACACAGGCGTTGAAACTCCTGGACTGCTTGTCCCAGCTCCTTCTGATCTTGTGGAGAACCGGCGCCTGAGACAGCCGTACGGAATTGCACGGCAAAGTCGGCCATTGGCTCCCTCGGGCCAACGAAATCTCCCACCGGCCGGCCGTAGAGCCGCGCCATCTGGATGAGTTCATCGGGTCGAGTCCGACGTTCGCCTTTTTCCAGGGCGGTAATTGTCGTCCGGGCTACGGCCAAGGAGTCGGCAACGTCTTGCTGAGTAAAACCTCGGGCTTTCCTAGCCTCCTGAAGGCGCCGTCCCAAAACCCTAGGGTCAATCGTATCTATTACATGGTGCTGCATAGGACCTTCTATGCTGCCAGACAAAGGGGCGACATTAAGGGATCCCACTCCCTCACGTAGGTCTGGTACAGCCGTATGAAACGGGCGCTAACCTCGCCGGCCTTCTGATCTCCGTGCGCTACAAGCTCTGAGTGAGTCCGCGCCAGTTCAGGAAATGAAGCAACCAACGAGATCCAAGGGTCATCAGATGCAAGGCATTGGACAAACTTGTCTACCTGACCGCGCATTATTTCAAGGTCTCTGCGCTGAGTCTCTTTCAGCGACTCTTGACTCATGAGGACATCGGCACGATACCTCTCCGGCGGGTCATACCCAGTTAATCTGCCGGCGTAGAGGGCCTGCCGGCGGAGGATACAGGAGGTGCAGCAGCCGCATTGGCCTGGCTGGTTACGAATACGCAGAGGGAAGCTGTCGCAAGAGACGGTGTCTCGTATGGAATCGACAAGGGTGGTGGATAATAATGCCCTGCACATTTCGGCTTTGGTGTGGAATAGGAAAGGATTCTTGATTTGAACTGGCCGCGCTAACACCATTGCAAAGAGATCTTCAACCATCATCAGAGACCGGGGATGAACGCCTCGATAGTTGTCGACCCCGAGTTGCGTCGCGTCCAAGGGGAGGTTAAGTGCCCCGACTCCGTTCTCATAGACCCACAGAGTATCGGTGCCTGCCTGTAGAGCCGTCGCCACACCCAAGGTGAGGTATACCAGCGCACGGGTGCGTTGGCTCTTTTCCTCTCGGTTGCCTTCTGGCTTGCAAAGGCCAAAGGGAACTGCCACATGGCATATCTCCGGTGGGGTTCCAAATACCCCCTCTCCCCATGATGACGACCTGATATGCTTGACCTGCAACTTCTGTTGATGTGCTAGGCGGTTATGGGTATATCCGGAGACCAAGACATATGACGCAGAGGATTCTTCCTGATCGCGCGCAGCCAGTCCGGCGATGGAGTCAAGACCACCGCTGAACAGGGCGACAGTGGCCGGGCGTTGGGGCGGCAACCGGAAAAGAAAGCGCTCTGATTCCGCGGGAGACGGATCAGTTTGCCGCTTGAGAAACTCGAACGACCACTCATCCTCGCTCAACCAGTACAGCAACCCTTGGAGCTTGTGAGCCACCTCGGATTCATTCCAAGGTCCCGGCTCCCTCACTCCAATTCGAACATGGATGCGGCGTTGCCCGGTGCTGGTTCCGCTGAAGTCTCGCGGCGATCGCCGGTCAGCGGCGTAGACCGCCATTACTATGTCCAGCAGGTCCGCGAGTCCTGCGGGAAGCTCTTGGCAGAACGACCGGGTTAGGCGTTCTCCGTTCATCCAGTAGGAGCCGCCAAGCTCTTCCGGATTGCTACCAGCTATGAAGTCGTATTCGAAATGCCTCTGCTTCATTTCACCTGTCCGGGCGGAATGCTGCTGCCCTACCGAATTGCGCCCAAGTCCTCCGCGAGGAGTTCGCTGGTAGACACCTTCTTGGTGACACGTCTTGGCGCCCTCAAGCTTGCGGCACTAGCGTCCTGAACGAGCTGACCGGCAAGCTTCTCGATGCGGGGCTGCATGGCTTGCTCTACCCGGCCCTGCCACTGGCGCGCCTCATTGTGGTCCGCGAACCGGCCCTCAGCAATCAAGCGCTGAGTCACTCTGGCAAAAAAGTAATGGTCTATGAGGGCTTCGCATGTGTTCAGGCTGAACTGGCGCGCCATCTGGTCTGGCGAGGGAACACTTACACCCTGCTGTACGAGGAAAGACTTCGCGACGCCTACAGCGACTTTTGTATGGCGGTCGCCTCCTTGGTCCCGCACGATGCCGTCCAAAGCTCCGAAAATCTCCATCAGTGAAGCCTCGTGCGCCCCCACGATAGACCTGGTTATAGCATCATGACCCGGCACACCGCCGTTTTCACGTAGGGTCTTGGCTAGAGAGCCCACCAGCTTGTCTTCAATCTCCTGCTCGGAGGCGGCTTCCCCAACAGCGTACCGGAAGGCGCTGCGCCACCCAGCGCCTAAGCTTCTTTCAAAACGATCTCCCTCTGGCATACCAACCTCCGAGGACACTGTAGCCCGGCATGCTGACATTGTCAATATTATTAAGTCGACTAGCCATATATTTGTCAAATAGTGATGCAAGCTCAACACCTGTCCCCATAGCTCGATGCCCAGCGCAGTCAGGGCGATTCACCGTTCATTTTAGTGGCCAGCGCATTCTTCGCCGTCCGCCGTCGCTGCCCTACCTATTTAGGTGGCAACGCTGGTGGAATTCCGATCCGTTTCCCGTCGGCCCGGGCGTGGTCCTGTCCCATCGTCATGCGTTCGCTGACGGAATCGACCTGATAGGCCCTTTGAGCCAACACCGGCCGGCGGCCGGGAAAACTGCCCTCGGTCCGTGCCTTCGCCTGCCCTGCGACCGATCGCTCCCTGATCGAGTTTCGCCACCACTCACTGAAGGCGAGCATCATCGCGAGCTGGAGCTTGCCGGTGGCCGTCGAGGCGTCGAAGTCTTCCGACAGGGACCGGAACTCCACTCTGACGTGACGGAGGCCCTCGATTACCTGCAGCCCGAAGGCCAGCCCTGTAGGCGGCGAGGCTAAAGTTGACCGTGTGAGCGGAAGATCACTGACATTGGGCGATTGAATCCTGCCAAGTCTGGCCCGGTGGGGACACCCGAGCAGGGCGGTCTCGGACTAGCCTCTAGTCAGTTTCGGAGCGGTCCATGTGGATGAGGCGCCCTGGCTGGGGTGGTTCACAAACGCGCGTTTGTGACACTGGGCCACAATTCACTCCCTTCAGCTTGTTCAGGTGTGGGTCACAAAGGTATAGAGCAATAAGAGCCAGCTGGAGGGAGAGCGATGCCCGAGACCTACAGCTACGTCCGCACCAGCCGCCCCCAGAGTCTCCGAGCTGTCGGGCAGCGACCCGGAAACCCAACGCCAGCAGTTGATGGCTGCCGACGTGGCGCTTTCTCACACCTATCAGGATGTCGGCGTCTCCGGAACCTCCGGTACCAACAGCCGGAAGGGCTGGCACACTCTGGACTCCCGGCTGGGCCAGGGCGGCACCCTGGTTGTGGTGTCCATCTGGCGGCGCTGACTGGATACCATGGGCAACATCCACGACCTGTAACGGCGCGGAGCCAGGATTCGCAGCCTGGCCGATAACGAACAGTCCTGGGACCAGTACCTGGATGCCGACCCTGACTCGCCGGAATCGTTCTTGGGCTATACTCTGGCCGGCTTCGCCCCTGGGTGTCCGACCAGGAACTGGTGTCCATCCGCCGCCGCACCAAGGCGGGTTTGGAGAAGGCAAGGGCGGACGGCAGGAAATTGGGCGCCCCTCGCCGGTTGTCCGAGGAGCATGTAAGCGGTGGAGATAAATTGTCCCGTGCGGGCGGGTAATCTCTGACAAACGGCGGTTGCAAATTGGACCGTCCGCCGCCATCCATAATGTCGAAGGCCAGCATAAATGTCCGGGTAGGTGTTCAGCATAAATGTCACTTTCTTATGGCGCCACTGTATCGGATGTTGACGCAGTGAGAACAGGCCGGGACCGCCGCCCCGGAGGACCGTCGGCATCCATGTATTTCTTGATGGTGGCTCTGTGGATCCCCAACTCCCTCTCGATCGCCCGCAGCGACATACCCTTGCGCCTGGCTTTCTGAATTGCCTTCCATCTCTCCTTCTGCAGGAAGGTTGGTTTGCGCGGGGAGATAGTTGCGGGTGTCGAGCTGGCAGGCGCACCGCCGGTTAAACCCGCTTGATCCTCCTCATCCGCTGCCCTTGAGTCCAGGGACATGAGTGTCGTTGCCCAGCGCTGGTCCGAGTGTTTGGCCCCGGCGGGTGAGGCAGGAGGAGTGGCCGAATCTCCATGGCCGTTACGGAGGAATAGCGGGCTGGGCGGCGCCCTCCTGGGCGGCGCCTCCTGGGCGTTGATGATGCGTCCCTCGTGGCGCACCCTGAGCCGGCCGTCCAGTCCTTCCAGGACCTCCACGACCGCACCGGCATAGCTGGGGCGTTCCGGCTCCGGCAGCAACTGCAGCGTATGTAGCTGGAACTTCACCGTATTGTCCTTGGCCACCTTCCTGCGGTGCTTGAAGCACAGGACCCGATCCAGGTACAGCTCACAGTCCAGCGGCCGATACGCGGACTCAGAGCATTGAGGGGGGACACGGAAGCGCCGGTTGTATCGCGGCAGAAACTGCTCCAGCATCCCGTTGGCCTCGCCGATGCTGCTGGCGCCCGCCAAGCGGACTTCGGTAACCAGCCGGTCCTGAAAGGTTCCAGCAGCCCGCTCCACGCGACCCTTGGCTTGTGGAGAGAGGGCGAATATCAGCTGGATCCCCAGCTCGTCCATGGCCCGGCTGAACTGGGTCGACGTCGCAGGGAGGCCGGACCCCGGTGTGTGCCTGAAGACCCCGTGCCGGTCGACGTAGAGGGCCACGGGAATGCCAGCGCTCTGCACCAAGTCCTGGATCAGCAGGAAATAGGTGTAGGCCTCCTCCTTCTCGCAGAACAGGGCGTCGGCCACCGTGCCGGTGGCATCATCCACTGCGATCAGCAACGTGAACGGCGGAACCTGATCCCCCAACCACGGGTGGAAGCTGCCGTCCACCTGGATCAGCATCCCCTGTCGGGGCATTCGCTGGCGGCGTACCCGGTGCTTGGGAGGACGCCTTCGCCGTGGACTCATCATCCCGGCGTTGACCAGGATGCGTCTGAGCGTGGTCCTGCCGATGTCGATGCCCTCGCGTTCGCTCAGCAACTCGCTGAGATGGGTGTGGTCGGCCCCTGGGTACCTCTTGCCAGCCAGATGAACCACATCGGCCAAAACGGCCTCGGGGGTAGCATTGGGCGCTCTGCGACCCCGGTGGCCGTGGGCAACTGCGGCAACTCCCCTCTCCCGGTAGGCCGCCAGGATGCGCCTGGTGTGCCTGGTGCTGACACCCATCAGCGTGGCCGCCTGATCCAACGTCATGTGCTCTGCCATCAGGCTGTTGAGAACCTGTAGTCTTGTCTGTTCCTTGGGAGTCAAAGTCACATTCTCCATGGGGTGAATGTGACATTTATGCTGGCCTGTTAGCGAGGACCTTTTTGCTGGACGTCAACACCCCAGTGGCCCACTTTCTCAGCGCCATTGACAAGACGCGGCCGGCGGCGGTCTCCGTGGGGAGAGAACGTACGATCGGCACCCCGAGGCGTGTGAGGAGCGTCCGTGGGACAGCTGTGTAGGTGGAGCCGGTGGCCACGGTGACCTCGAGGTCTTCAAAGTGCAGTCCCTGTGGATCGTCGACCGCTATGGTGACCTTGACTGTGGACATTGGTGCCGCCTCTCTTGTGGAGATCTGGGGTTGTCGGTTACGAGGCATTGGCGAGTTTCTCCCATCAGCCGAGGAACAGGCCGAGGAAGATCTCCCGCTTGGGTACGCCCTTGAGGGGACAGGGATTCTCGTACACGGCGGCTGGTCCTGGTTGGTATTGGAGGGTGCTGGCCCGATGTATGGCTTTCTGCCAAGGGGTGGCTGCAAATGGAGTTTCCAGCCACCCCTTCAGCTACGGGGAGTGGGGATTTACAGCCATGGCTGTAAACAGGGCTGTTTCCAGCCACCGCTTGGTCAACCAGTGGGCGCTTTGGAACGAGCGGCCATGTCGGATTGAGCCCAGGACCTGGCGTGTCGTTATTCAGGAACATTAGGCCAGTGATATTCACAGACATCCGGCCACTCTGATCGCCCGCGATTTGGACTTGTATCAGGTTCCAGTTGGCTGGTCAATTACCCCCCTTGCCTCCAGCAGGGCCCGGTGTGGGGAGAGCCGTTCTCGGTAGCTTTGGCCCTCGATGACGATCTGGTAGCTGGCATTGGCCAGCCGATCCAGGGCGCTGTTCCCCAGGATGGGGTCGTCGAAGAGGTTGAGCCATTCGTCCACGGCCCGGTTGCTAGCAGCCTGTCTGAGAAATAATGCTCTAAACGAATCTCGTCATCACAAAGTTAATTATTCCGATAACTGTTGTATTAGAGCCTATTAGTCACCAATGAGATTAGACAGTGGCGCTTTTCGTCTCCAAAATCTAATTCTCGGACACGCTGCTAGTGATCACGAAGCCGGAGGCCCGGTGCCGGTGGAGTATGCGATCATGGAGACCGGCGGACCGCTGGGCGGTGAACCGGTGCAGGCCAAGGTCGTCGAGGATCAGCAGGTCCGGCGACAGGAAGGACCGGAAGGTGCGCTCCAGGGAGTTGTCGACTCTGGCTTGGGCTATTGTCCTGAAGTAGTCGTCGGCATGCTGAAGTAGTCGTCGGCATGGATGAAGCGGACAGAGTGTCCAGGTCTGACGGCGGGGTATCCCAGAGCCTGGGCCAGGAAAACTCTTGCCCACTCCGCCGGACCTATCAGTAGCACATGCTCGAGCTTTGAGAGAAATTCCAGCGAGAGGGCGGCGTCCAGCAGCCGGCGATCAAGGGTGATTGACGTGGACCAATCAAAGTCCTCCAGCCTACAGTGGCCTGACTCCCGAAATCTTCGATTAATCACAACGGGCGTCAACCGAACCTGACTCCTCCGCCGACGATGCGGCAGCACCGCACTGACTCCAGCCCGCAAAGGCGTTGCCTCGCTATGTCTGCGGCCTTCTCCGCCAACAGCAGGTCATACGCAAAGAGCATCCCGATTACAGTGCCGCTATGGGCAACGTTCACCCCGACCGCGCCCGTTGCCTTCGACAGTTCCGCCACCGCTTCGAAATGGTCGTTAGGCAGCAGTTGCTGGTTGGCGACGGCGCTCAGGGTGGCCCCACGCCCGATCAGAACAGGGTCGCGGCAGCGAATACCATCCTCTATCAGGGACACCGCCTTGCCCATTTCGGGGGCCAGCCGTTTCAACTCTGCTGCCCTGTCCACGCGGTTAAACTCCAGCGTGTCCACGCTGCCCGCGAAGTCCAGCACCACCACATACAGGGGCGGCGGCGGCCCCATGGTGCGGGCGACACTCCCTTCCCGGTGATCGAAAACAGCGACGCCGGGGAACATCACGCCGTCGCTGGGTTCGATGATCAAGGAGATTTCCGCAATCTCCGACGGAGAAAGCTCCTTGCCGCATGCTGATGCCGTGGCAACGATCGCCGCTGATACGTCGGCGGTGCTGCTCGCCATGCCCTTCCCGCGGGGCAGAGGAGAGTACAGGCGCAGAAGCGCGTCGGTGGCGCTTTCTCCCAGAAATTCCAGCGTCGCCCGCACCGCCCTGCTGGCTTTGGGAGAGTCGGCTGGCCCATTTATTTCCCCATGCCCCGGCGAGAGCTCGACGTCCGCAGTGCTGTACAGGTCAATGGGGCAGGTCACCATGCAGACGATGCCGTCAAGCATTCCCTGTGCGAGTTCGCCGCAGGTACCAGGTGCCGAAGCGGCGGCCCTTCGAACATTCGCTGAGACTGGCATTACGGCAGGGGCAGCTCGGCGCTGGCTAGAGGTACCGCGCCCAGGCTCTTCAGTTCCAGGGCGAGACCGGCGACCATCAGGTATACCCGGTCCGCCTGGGCCGCCAGGAGTTGGTTCACCCGCCCAAGGGCGTCCCGGTATCTGGCGCCGAGTGCCGACGGCGGCACCACTCCGAGACCGACCTCGTTGCTTACCACTATCCAGGTGGCGTGCGATCGTTCGTAGACCTCGATCAGCGCCCTCGCGGCCTCCTGGATTTCGCGCTCGGCGGCGGAGTTTCCCTCCTTGCTGAGCAGGAGGTTGCTTACCCACAGGGTGACGCAGTCCAGCAGACACGTGTCGTAGCCATCGAGGGCGGTCGGGAGCACGGATGCCAGGTCCAGCGGTTCCTCCACCGTGCCCCACTCCGCGGGACGCTGGCTGCGATGTGCAGCGATGCGGCGCCGCATGTCATCGTCCAAGGCCTCCGCGGTGGCAACGTACACGACGCGCCCCCCCTGCGCGGCCAGCCGTTCGGCGAAAGCGCTCTTTCCCGACCGTGCACCGCCGAGGACAAAGATCAATTGCTTAGGCAAGGCTATCCCTCCGGGTCATCACCAGCCGCAGCGCCTGCGCGAGCATCTGGTTATCCGGGATCGTACGGACACCAACACGAATGTACTCCGGCAGACCAAAGGAGGCGCAGTCCCGGACACAGATTCGGTGCTCCCTGAGGAGAGTGCCCCTGATATCCTGGGCACAGCCCACCTTCAGCAACAGGAAATTTGCCGTTGCCGGAGGACACTCTATTGCGAGGCTCTGCGCCACTCCGACAAGGAACTCCTTGCCCTCGCGAACGACCTCCCGCCCCCTCGCCACATGTGCCGGGTCAGACAAGGCGGCGATGCCGGCGGCCTGCGCGGGTGCGTTGACACTCCAGCTGTACTGAAAACGCCTGATGCCAGCCACAACGTCCTCCGGAGCCAGCAGGTAGCCCAGCCGCAGGCCGGTAAGTGCGTAGTCCTTGGTCATCGACCGCAGCAGCACGACGTTGCCCATGGACAACAGACAGGTAGAGTCCCAAGACTCATCGACGAAAGATACGTAGGCCTCATCCAACGCCAGGACCCCGGATCGCGGCAGTGCCTCCGCGATGCCTCTGACCTCGTCCTCGCGCAGGTAAACGCCTGTTGGATTGTTCGGGTTGCAGAGAAAAACAAGGGAGGGGGAAAGCTGGACAATCTGATCAATGGCCTGAGACAAGTCCCAACCGAAGTTCCCATCGCCAGCCCCGCCGTCCGGGGGCACGATGGGCAACGGCTCGACGCCCTCGGTGCGACAGGCTGCTGCATATTCGCCAAAGGTCGGCGCGAATATCGCCGCCGTATCATCGGGCCCAAGAAAAGCCCTGGCCAGCAGATGGATCAATTCGGTGGAGCCGTTTCCCGGCAGGACGTTGCCGGGACCGACGCCCAGGGACGCCCCGATGGCTCTCCGGAGTTCGAGACACTCCGGGTCGGGGTAGGCCGCCATGTTCACCCTCTGCGAGGCGTCCAGCGACAATCTAGACGGACCGAGCGGGTTGATGCTGGCACTGAAGTCGATCACTTCCTCAGGGCGCAGTCCGAGGGACTCCAACTCGGCGAAGTTGAGGCCGCCGTGCACTGGCCTTTTGTTCCTGTCTCCGGTCTCCACGCCGCTCACCCCGCCGCCAGTGCCCGAAGGGCCAGAACTCCCACCGCAAGGGGTGCACCGATGGCGGCCACCACCAGCGCCACCCGCACGGACACGTCGATGTGCCGTGGGGCAGGTGCGTTCAGCCCGTCGCCAATGCGGTAATGCCCCGCCTTCTCGAGGGCCACACCTAGCAGACCGGACATGGCGCCGATGGTCCACCCGGCATTGGGACTCTCCGTTAACCGCCTGCCTGCCCACAGCCAGCGCAGTCCCTGCCCCGCAGGCATACGGCAAAGGACGCCAGCCGCCACGATCAGGCCCGCACTCAGGCGCGCCGGGACCAGGTTGATCAGGTCGTCCAGCCGGGCCGACGCCTTGCCCAAGTATTCGTACT
This sequence comes from Dehalococcoidia bacterium, assembly GCA_965261355.1. Lineage (GTDB taxonomy): Bacteria > Chloroflexota > Dehalococcoidia > Lucifugimonadales > UBA3495 > VXOI01. The sequence continues at coordinate 1,175,545 of CBDHDK010000002.1, forward strand.
TTCCGCGGTAACCTATCATGCTGTCCAGGGTATTCACGGCCCGGTAGACGAATGCCCCGGGCAGACCCAGCAACGCGAATGCCAGCCAGGGCCCGATGTAGCTGTCGGTCGTATTTTCGGCCACAGACTCAATGGCAGCCGCCGAAGCGAGGGACTGGTTCAGCGAGCTTGGGTTGCGGCTCACCAGGCTGCGCAGTCCATGTCGCGCGTCGCCCATGCTGCCGTCGTCCATGGCCTCTCGGACGCCGCTGGCCGCCTTTGCCAGCCCCTTGACCGCAAATGTGGTATTGAGCAGCAGGGCAACGCCCACCAGATACGGGGCTGGCCCAAGTTCCCGCAGGCCGTTGGCCGCGAGCCATGCCATGCCCCCAAAGAACGCTGGTACCGCCAACGCCATTCCGCCTCCCCAGGCGAGGGCCGCCCACTTGGATTCGGGCGACGGCCCCAGGCCCTCCAGCCACGAGACCAGCCTGCCCATCCATACCACGGGGTGCAACGGCGTTGGCATTTCCCGCAACGCGAGGTCCAGCGCCAGCGCCAGCAACAACGCCCCCGCGTCAAGGTACCACTCTCCTGGAAATAAACGCCATTCCATATCGATCGCCGTGCCCATCACCAAGACCAGCGATGAATTGGCTCAAGGAACGTGCCGGATATCCCGAAGGCCAGGATTGCGGCGAGCACCAGCACCGTTGTCTCGGCCACCTCGTTCACAGCCCCGTAGACGTCACCAGTGACACCGCCCAGCAGCTTGGACGCCCATCCTCCTAGGCCCAGGGCCACCGCAGTCGCCGCACTGAACAGCGCCAGCCCGCTGGGGCCAGCCAGCGCGACCGTGGCGGCCAGTACGACGACGAGACCCGCCAGCAATTGCCAGCGCCTGCCGAAAGGCTGGAACTGGATTCCGATGCCCTGCGACCTGGCATACGGGAAGAATTCGAGCACCAGCAGCATCCCCCAGCGCGACAGGCTGGGGAAGAGGATGAGCAGCCAGAAGCGCCCCGCTGGGGGCAGCGCCATGATGGCAGCCACCTTGAGCAACAGCAGGGCCGCCACGCCCACGACGGCGAAGGCGCCCACGTGGGAATCGCGAAGAATTGCCAGGCGCCTCTCGCGGTCGAAACCGCCCAGCAGCGCGTCGCAGCAATCCATGAAACCGTCCATGTGCAGGGCGCGGGTGAGGACGACCATCGCCACCACAAGGATGGCGGCAGACAGCAACGGGGGGAATTGCCGGTACTCATCGGTGAGGAGGGGGTACCCCCGGTGCATCAGCAGGTCCAGGAGTGCCAGGGCGAGACCCAGGAGCAGTCCCACTGCGGGAAACCAGCCCCGGGCAGCGGCAAGGCCGCCGGCATCCCGTGGAGCCACCGGCAGTATCGTCAGAAACCCGAGGGCCGAGCGGAGTCCGTTCACAGGGCCGTCTCGTCCTCTGACTCCCTGTCAGACACGCCGGCCTCCGCGAAGGTTGCCATTTCAGACAGAGTGGCCGCGGCGGCCTCGACTATGGGCATCGCCAGAGCAGCTCCGGTGCCCTCGCCAAGCCGCATGCCCAGGTCGAAGAGCGGGTCGAGCTCGAGCGAAGCGAGCGCCGCCCGGTGGCCCCTCTCCGCCGAAACGTGAGAACCGATCATGTAGTCGCGGGTGGCGGGGCAGACAGCGCTGGCCACCAGGGCCGCGGCCCCGGAGATGAATCCGTCAACGACCACCGGCCGGCGCATCATCGCCGCGCCGAGAATCACGCCGGCCAGCACCCCGATCTCGAACCCGCCCACCTTCATCAGGAGGTCGATGCCATCCGAGGGGTCGGGCGAGTTGACCGCCAGGGCAGTGCGCACCACCCCGGCCTTGTGCCGCAGTTCCTCGGCATCGCGGCCGGTGCCTTCGCCCGTTGTCTCCTCCGGATCGAGGCCCGTAACTGCGGCGGTGACGGCGCTGGAGGCGGTGGTGTTGCCAATGCCCATGTCGCCCGTTGCCAGCAGGTCGGCACCCGAATCGATAACCTCCACGGCCAGGTTGATTCCGGCCTCCAGGCACGCCACGGCCTGCTGGCGCGACATCGCCGGGCCCTGGCTGATGTCGCCGGTCCCCCTGCCGATCCTGACTGAGCGCAGGTCAGGGTGCTCCGTCAGGTCGGAGGCCACGCCCGCGTCCACTATCACTTGTCGTATCCCCAGATGGCGGCTAATCACGCTGATGGCGGCGCCACCGGCCAGGAAGTTGAGCACCATCTGCGCCGTCACTTCCTGCGGGTAGCCCGTCACACCCTGGGCCACCACGCCATGGTCGCCCGCAGCGACGATCACGGCCTTGCCGCCGATGGACGGCCTTTCCGTTCTGAAAATTCCCGCCAGCTTTATCGAGATCTGCTCCAGGCGTCCCAGACTGCCGGGAGGCTTGGTCAGGTTTCCCTGCCTTTCTTCAGCGCGGGCCATGGCGGCAGAATCTGCTCCCTCTATTCGCTCGAGGGCCTGGGATAGGGTAACCGAGTTAGCGGACATGGCAGAATTTTCTCCTAACCCTGATTCTGACCTTGCTGGGTTACGCCGATGGCCCGATGAGCCATACCTGGGGGCAACCGGTTGCCGGGTCCATCTGGACCGTTGTCTCTACCCCGAATACGCTCCTCAGGTTTCCGGGGGTAAGCACCTCGGAGGGTGTTCCCTCCGCTGAGATCACTCCCTCCGACATCAGCGTCAGCCGATCGCAGTAGCGGCCCGCCAGGGACACGTCGTGCAACGCCACGACCACCGCAACGTCGCGGTCGATCGCCTCGGCCCGCAGCGTCTCCATGGTCGAGAGCCGGTGTCGCAGGTCGAGGCTGGCCGACGGTTCGTCCAGCAGAACTATCCCGGCCTGCTGCGCCAAGGAACGAGCCAGAATGACTCGCTGGCGTTCTCCGCCCGATAGCCGGTCCAGTTGGCGGCGCTCGAACTGTACCGTGTCGGTCCGTGTCATGGCCTCCCGGGCAATGTCCCGGTCTTCCCTTCCTTCCAATTCGAACCTTCCCAGGTGAGCGTACCGCCCCATCAGTACCGTCTCCAAGGCAGTGAATGGGTGCATGGCATCGTGCTGCGGCATGAATGCGATGCGCCGTGCCCGCTGGGCCGCGTTCAATCCCTTCAGGGGAGTGTCTGCCAGGTGCACCACACCGGAGTCCGGGCGAATCAGCCCGGCCATCACCCGCAGCAGTGTGCTCTTGCCGGCGCCGTTGGGACCGATGAGACCTGCGATTTCGCCGGACCGGGCCTCGAAGGACACGCCCCTGAGTACCGGGTTGCCTCCGAGGCTCACCGACACATCCTGCGCTGCAATTGCGGAGCGGCTGACTCCAGCAACCATCCGGTTATTCTCCGCCGTACGGCTCGAAGTCTGTGAAAGTGACATCGGCAAAACGGTCAGGGAACATTATCTCCGCGGTACTCTCGATTCCCCGCACGTTCCAGTGGGAAAGGGTGATGAAGCTGGGAGCATCCACAATGTGAACCTCCCCGCTGGCTATGGCGGTGGCCGAGGCCAGCACCGGGTCCATCAGCAAGTCGTCCCGAAGGGTGACGGCGCCATCACCGGCCTGGGGAATAATGATAAAGTCTGGGTTCATTGCGGCAATGGACTCAACACTGATTGTCTGGAATCCGTCAAGGCCATCGCGAGCTGCCGCATCCACGCCACCGGCCGTCTCGACTATTGCGCTCCCGGTGGTGCCGCCAGCGGATACGCTGATGGAATCCGAGTAGCGGGAGATTGAAATCACTGACGGCCTGCTTTCGTCACCCAGCGGGGGAACGCGGTCCGCCACCAGCGCCAGCCTGCTTCTGATGTCATCGACCAGTTCGAGGGCCCGCTCTTCCGTTCCGAACATATAGCCCAGCAAGAGAATGTTGGGGATATTCCCCTCTGCCGAGTTTTCCAGGGCAGGTCGAACCACGGGAACCCCGGCCTCCTTTACCAGATCGACAATGTCCTGCTTGGTAAATTTGGACACGATAAACAGGTCCGGGTTGGCTGCCAGAACATTCTCCGCACCCTTCTCGAAAATAGGCAATTCTGCGGCCTGTCCGGTTATGTTGGAGTAGGAATCGTTGGTGGCGAACTTGCCGATTGCGGCGATTCTCTCGGGAGCCACAAGAGCGATTACCATTTCGTCGTGCCCGAGGGAGTAGGTCAGGACGCGCTGCGGCGGCCCTTCCAGAGTGATGCGGCCCTCGGACGTTTCGACCTCCCGCGGCCAACCGTGGTTCGACGGGTCTACGATGCCCGGCACCGCCGGGTAGGGCACCTCTGTCGGAGGTGGCGTAGCCGTCGGCTGCGGTGTGTTCGTCGGTTGAGGCACGGCCGTCGGGGCGGGCTGGAACGTAGGCGAAACGCTGGCCGATGCGGTGGCCCCGGACGTTGGCTGCGGAACCGGTGTACTGACCGGTGCCAGTGTGGCCGCAACCGGTGTGTTGACGGGCGCAGGGGCCTCCGTGGATTGAGCCGCGCCTCCGCAGGCCAGCAGCGCGATAGCGAGCACTGTCAACAGTGCCAGCGTCCAGGAAACGTATGTACCGCCCAGATTTGGTTTCATCTTTTGGTCCTCCAGGATGGAACGGCACTTGCCGTTCCTCAGATTGAATTTTGGCCTAGAGCATTGACGCCCGCGCCTTGTTGCGGGCGAGCAGCATCAGGAAGAATGGCGCGCCCACCAGCGCCGTGATGATTCCCACGCTGACCTCGGCAGGGGCAATCACCAGCCGGGCCAGAGTGTCCGCTGCCAGCAGGAAGACTCCTCCGCCTAGGGCGCTCAGAGGTACCAGCACCCGGTGGTCGGCACCGGTCATCAGTCGCAGAGCGTGCGGCACGATCAGACCGACGAAGGCGATAGTCCCAGAGAAGGCCACTGCTGTTCCCGTAATCAGGGAGGCGGCCAGCAGCAGGGAGTTCCTCGTCAGCCCTACTCGCACCCCCAGCGAGCGGGCCTCGTCATCGCTCACCATAAGCAGGTTCAGGTCGCGGGCCAAGAATACGGCCACGGCCAGGCCCAGGACCACGAAGGGCAATGCCAGGTGGACCTCACTCCAGCGCGAGGCATCCAGCCCCCCGGCCAGCCAGAAAAGCATGTCACGCTGGGCTTCCAGGTTCTCGGTGAACAGGATGAAGGCGGAGATGATGGCGGCGAGAAACGCGCCCACCGCAATGCCCGAAAGCAGAAGAGCGGACATGGAGAAGCGCCCGCCGACGGAGGCGACCGCATAAACCAGCACCAGAGATCCGGTGGCCCCTGCAAATGACATGGCTGGCAGGGCCAGCGCGAATGCCGCCTGCGCTCCGGTGGAGATGGCAATCACCGCGCCCAGTGCGCCCCCGGTGGAAACGCCGATAATGCCAGGGTCCGCCATTGGATTGCGGAACAGGCCCTGCATCACCGCTCCGGCAACGCCGAGGGCCGCCCCCACGATCAGGGAGAGGGCGACCCGTGGGAGGCGGACAGACGCAACAATCGCCTGCTCGGTCTGCGGAGCGGTGGTATCTCCCACGCCGACCTGGGCCAGCAGGATGTCGACAGTGTGGGAGATGGGGATTGTGTAGGGACCCAGAGCCACCGCGGTGACCACCAGGGCCAGCCCAAGGAGCAGCAGTGGCGTGGCGCCCGCGGCCAGCCTCACCAGTACGGGAGACGAGCCAAGGGCAGGTGATCGATTGACCCAACTCAGGTAGAGCCGCCCAATCTGTCTGCCGAAAAACTGCCTTTTCTCGTCGGAGCGCAGGTTCGGCGCCCCGGATTTTGCAGTGTGCAAAACAAAATCCCTGTCGCCTTCATAACGACAGGGACTGCTTAGTCTGACCTGCGGCCCAAGTGATGGGCACTGCCTTGACCTGAGCACTCCGTGGACGAAGAGCGACTGCTCAGTACAGCCCGGCAGGTCTCCTGGCTCCCGGATCATCGCCTCTACCGCGCCTTCCCATCCGCGATGCGGACAGTGGCTTCAGCGGTTGGCTACCCGGTTACAGTGGCGCCTCCGCAGCGGATTTTCACCGCTTTCCCTTATGCGCCCGTTTATCGGGCGCGGCGGGCTGACCGATTTGTGTAACTTTCGGGATGCTACCAGCCGTTTTGCGGGTTGTCAACGCCCTTGTTTCGTCCCTCCGTCGTGTGGTCCGTCGGCAATGGTCAGCTGACTCTATTGACATAGTTGTGGTGTCAATCTACACTTTCCTCTGCGTTCTGGCTCTGGCATTTTCCGGGACGCGCCTTTAAAAATCGAATTTTCCGCCCGATGAATTTACCTTGAGGTTCTAGGGGAAGGCGGTGAGATTCCGCCACGGTTGCGCCACTGTGATACGGCTCCCGATACCATCGGGATGCCGGTAAGTCAGGAAACCTACCCGGGTGGAGGTGCTCTGCTTCTGCGCTAAACAGAAAGGCCCTCGAAAGATGTCGCCTGTCCCGAAAGGGAATGTCCCCGGCAGTTGTAGAGCCGGGGATTTTTTATTTTTGGGCCTTTGTGCCCATGTGAGAGGCCTGTTCCATTACTGACTCTATTGGGAAAACCGGTACGCGGATAACGTTCCTCGCCGTGGGCCCCGGTAGCCCGGAAATGCTGACGTTGCGGGGGCACGAAGCCCTGCGCAACGCCGATCTGGTGCTTGGATTCAACACCGTGCTGAACGTGATTCGGCCTTGGCTGGAAAACGCCGAGGTCTGTTCCATGACCTATCGCGACCAGGAGCAGGTGCTGGAGTACGCGGAGAGCCAGGTCAGGAAAGGCCGGAAATGCGTTGTCTGCTGCTGGGGCGACCTGAACGTTTCTGCCCGGGAACTGCTGGAGCGAGTACGGCGCCGCGCCGACAGCGTCGACCTGGTACCCGGCATCAGCTCGGTGCAGGTGGCGATGGCGAGGACCGGAATCTTCCTCGAGGACTCGGTGTTCATCACGCTGCACAAGCGCGCCGATTCGACCAGCGAACTTGAGGAGTTGGTTCATTACATCAACGAGGGGCGTAGGCACGTGATACTGCTGCCCCGGCCCTACGACCTGATGCCCGCCGGGATCGCCGCTGGCCTGCTGGAACAGGGGGTGAGAAGCGACCTGCCATTGCGGGTGTACCAACGGCTCACCTTCGAGGATGAGCAGTGCTGGGAAGGCCCGTTGCAGGAATGCAGCGAAATTTCCGATGAATTCAGTGACCTGTCCATCATGGTGTTCCTGAGCGGCAGCGGTTCCGGACACGAGGGAGAGTAGCCGTTCCGGCTGGCTGAGATATGCAGAAGAAGTCCATCCTTTTCATCACCACCGCCGACACGGACATCCTGACGGCCGACCGAGCCCTCGCGTCGCAGCCTGCGGGCTTTCCCCGGGTGGTCGCCGTGAATCCGTCTTCCCTGGGCGGGAACTCCGGTGCCGAAGGCGGGCAACCGACCGACGATATATTGTCCCGCGCCTCCGAGGCCGGCGTCGTGGTTCTGCGACTGCTGGGCGGCAAGCGGGCAATGCCCGACAGCTTCGACTCTTTGGTGCGGCGGTGCCGCAGCGAGGGCATTCCCCTCATCGCCTGCCCCGGGCACCAGGAATGGGATGAGGACCTGATCACTGCCTGCACCGCTCCGGTGGCCGAGGTCGAGACGGTTTTCGCCTACCTGATGCAGGGCGGCGTGCAGAACTTCCAGAACCTGTTTTTGTTCCTGAGCGACACCTACTTCGGCACGGACTACGGCCACGAGGCCCCCGCGCCGCTGCCCTGGGAGGGGATCTACCATCCCGACGTGGCGGAAGGAACGGAGGTTGAATCCTACGTCGCCCAGCGGCTCCAGCCGGGGCGCCCGTCCATCGGCATCCTGTTCTACCGCGCTCACTGGATGAGCGGGAACCTGCTGCCCATTGATGCGCTGATCCGAAGCTTGGAGACCAAGGGCGCCAGCGTCCTGCCCGTGTACGCCTTCAGCCTGAAACACAGCCCCGAGGGCGACGGGGTGGCCAACCGCGCCTTCACCGAGTACATGGCGTCGCCGGACGGAACGCCACGCGTGCAGTGCATCATCAACACCATGGGCATGTCCATGGGCGAACTGAGCACCGAGGGCCCGGCCATCGCCACCGGCTGGTCGGTGGATTACCTGAACAATCTGAACGTACCCATGGTGCAGGCCATTATCAGCACCGGCACCCAGGAGGAATGGCTGGAGAGCAACCTGGGACTGGGGCCCATCGATACCGCAATGAGCGTAGCCCTGCCCGAGTTCGACGGCCGCCTGATCTCTGTGCCCATATCGTTCAAGGAGGAAGCACCCGCCGACGGCTCGGGGGGCCTGACCGGCCGACTGCAGCGCTACGCACCGAGAGAAGACCGGGTGGAGTTGGTTGCCCGGCTGGCCATCAAGCAGGCCAACCTTGCCCTGAAGCCCAACTCCGAAAAGAAAATCGCAGTAATCCTCAGCAACTACCCGACCAAGGATGCCCGCATCGGCAACGCCGTGGGCCTGGACACACCGGCATCGGCGGTGCTGGTGCTCAACGCGCTCAAGGACGCCGGTTACAGGGTCACCGACATCCCGGAGACCGGCGACGAACTGGTGCACCGCATAATCGAACGTTGCAGCAACGACACTGATTCCCTGACTGAGGAGCAGCTGCGGCTGGCCGCGGGACACGTTACCTCCGCGCAGTACAGCGACTGGTTCGCCACATTCTCCGGCGATGTCAGGGAGGAACTGTCCCGCGATTGGGATGAACCGCCGGGGCAGGTGTACCGCACCAACGGCAGCCTGGCCATCGCCGGCATAGATCTGGGCAACGTGTTCGTGGGCCTGCAGCCGCCCCGGGGTTTCGGCGAGAATCCCATCGCCATCTACCACAGCCCGGACATGGCGCCGACCCATCACTACATCGCCTACTACCGTTGGGTGCGCGATGTATTCGGGGCCGACGCCATCTTGCACCTGGGCAAACACGGCACCCTGGAGTGGCTGCCGGGCAAGGGCATCGGGCTGTCTTCCTCCTGCTACCCCGAGGTGGCACTGGACGATGTGCCGCTGTTCTACCCGTTCATCATCAACGACCCTGGTGAGGGATCGCAGGCCAAACGCCGCGCCCACGCCACCATCGTTGACCACCTGATCCCGGCGATGACCACAGCCGACAGCTATGGTGATATCGCCCGCGTCGAGCAGCTCATGGACGAACACTACCAGTGCCAGACCCTCGACCCGTCCAAGCTGCCCCTGCTGGAAGCCCAGATCTGGGAGGTGGTTCAGCAGGCCGAGTTGCACCGGGACCTGGGTATCGACTCCCAGCCGGAGGATTTCGGCGGTTTCATCCTGGAGATTGACGGCTACCTCTGCGAGTTGAAGGACGCGCAGATCAAGGACGGGCTGCACATCCTCGGCGACACGCCCCGAGGCGAGCAGTTGGTCGGGCTGCTCTGCGCCCTGACCCGGCTGGACATCAGCGGCATCCCCAGCCTGCGCCGCTCCGTCGCGGAGGCCCTGGGACTGGACTACGCACGGCTCACCAACGATCTCGGCGAGGCGCCCGCCAGCGACGTTCTGGTGGTCATCACTGAACTTGACACAGAAAGCCCGGTCCGCACTAACGGAGACGTGCTGGAACGCATCGAACTCCTGTGCCGGCACATGTACCGGGAGATGCTGGAGCGAGGGTTCCACGCTGCCGATTCAGCGCCGGTAGTCCGCAATGTGCTGGGGACGCCCGACGCGCAAACCCAGCGCGTCTTGGAGTACGTGGCGGATGCAATATACCCCGCTCTGTTGCGGACGCCCGACGAGATAGGAAACCTGCTGCGGGGGCTCGAAGGCAAGTTCGTCCCGCCCGGCCCCAGTGGTGCGCCAACGCGGGGGATGGCCAACATACTGCCCACCGGGCGCAACTTCTACTCGGTCGACCCGAAGAGCATCCCGTCGCCCGCCGCGTGGGAGACCGGCATGCAACTGGCCCAGTCGCTGCTGGACAAGTATCTCGAGGAGGAGGGCGCGTACCCGGAGATGGTGGGTCTGGTGGTCTGGGGAACGTCTGCCATGCGAACCCACGGTGACGACATCGCTCAGATCCTGCACCTTCTCGGTGTCCGGCCCAAGTGGCAGGCTGAAAGCCGCCGCGTGCTGGGGATTGAGGCAATCCCGCTCTCAGAGCTTGGCCGCCCACGCATCGACGTCACAGTGCGGATCAGCGGCTTCTTCCGCGATGCTTTCCCCAACCTGATTAACCTGCTGGACCAAGGCATCGAGTTGGTTGCGTCGCTGAACGAATCGCCCGAGGACAACTACGTCGTCAAGCACCTGCACGAGGACCTGTCGCGCCCCGACGAGGCATCGAAGGACGCCACGGGCACGCCCCAAAGTCGCAGCCTTTACCGCATATTCGGCAGCAAGCCAGGCACCTACGGCGCAGGCATCCTGCCCGTGCTGGACGAGCGAAACTGGGAGACAGTGCAGGACCTGGCCGAGGTATACACCGCCTGGGGCGGCTACGCCTACACCCAGCAGGACCACGGCGTGAACGCCCGCCCGCAGTTCCGGCGGCGGTTCGGGCAGATCGTGGTGGCCGCCAAGAACCAGGACACGCGCGAGCACGACATATTCGACAGCGACGACTACATGCAGTACCACGGCGGCATGATCGCCACGGTACGAGCCCTGACCGGACGCAACCCGCGCCAGTTCTTCGGCGACAGTTCCGACCCGTCGCGGGCCAGGACCCGGGACCTGCAGGACGAGGCGCGGCGGGTGTTCCGCAGCCGGGTGGTCAATCCCAAGTGGATCGACTCCATGAAGCGCCACGGCTACAAGGGCGCATTCGAGCTGGCCGCCACCGTCGATTACATGTTCGGCTATGACGCCACGGCGCAGGTCATAGAGGACTGGATGTACGAGGACGTTACCGAGAGCTATGTCCTCGACCCGGAGACGCAGCAATTCTTCCAGCAGAGCAACCCTTGGGCACTGAAGGGCATCGTCGAGCGGTTGCTGGAGGCCATCGAACGAGGCATGTGGGAGAACCCGTCGCCTGAGATACGCGAAAAACTGCAGCAGATGTACCTGGAACTGGAGGCCGACCTGGAGGCCCGGCAGGAGGGCGTGGGCTCCACCCAAGGTCAGGGCACACCCTGAGCCTACCTGGCGATTGAACCCTCCGAAGAGCAGGCCTGGGAGCTGGACAGTGGAAATAGCGCTGGAACTCATCGAGGAACTGACCAAGGACGAGTCCATGATCTGGGTCGTCGGAGGCGGCCCCGTGGTCAGCGAGAACAATTCCAAGGGCATCCAGAGGCCGGAACGACACAACAACTCGGTCACGGTCGAGGCTGAGAATTGGCACTTCCACGTCTCGCTCAACGATGTCGTGGGCATCCAGTTCGTCGAGACCAAGACCCACGGGGACAGGCTCAGCTACTACGTGCGCTTCTCGGGACATGGCGAGGAGACGTTGCTGCGCAGCTACTTCCCCAACCCATACCTCGACGAGAACTACAAGCCCACTCCTCTGCAGTCTGACCGGCTGAAAGTGTTCACCGATATGCGGGACAGATATGTTGGCAGGGACGGCATAGTCTTCGTTCATTACGTGCCGCCATCCAAGTCGTAGCCCACAGCGCCTGCAGGCCTGTACTGCCGCCACGGGAAAGAGCGGCTGCAGTCGATCGTTATTTCCCCGGATAGGGTTCGATTAAAAATTGAAATTGGGCAAGCTGCGTGGTGGTCCCGAATTATTTTGGGGCTGAAAGGGAAGCCGGTGTGAGTCCGGTGCGGTCCCGCCACTGTAACCGGTAGTCTCCTCTACCCTCGGATGAGAGTCACTGGCCCCTGGGCCGGGAAGGCGAGAGGAATGACGACCCCGGAAGCCAGGAAACCTGCCTTGCGGCTTTGACTTAACTACACTTCGCGGATAGGGTGTGAGTCTTACGACTCTTGGGCCCGGCGCGAAGCCGGGCTCTTTTGTTGCCCTCTGAGGAGCCCACTGCCAAGAGAACCGGGAGGCTCTCTGTCGTGCTCAAGCCGTAATGCCTTCCTGGTACGAAAAATGGTGCGAATAGAAGAGGCTAGTTCTGGACGAAACATCGAAAGTATCCGGGCCAGTATCCGGGCCGCGCGGCCAGACTCCTCCTCCCAGTATCGGTGTGGTGTTGGTCGGGCGTGGCAGCCTGTACAGCCGCCAGCCCGGACAGGAGTTGGCTGCCCTGGCGGACCATTTGCGCTCTTTGGATGCCGGCTGGGTGGTGGCGGAGGCTCTGCTGGAACACGGAGGACCATCCGTACCCGACGCGCTTGAGGCCTGCAGCCGGGCCGGTGTGGAGAAGGTGATCGTGCTCCCTGCTTTCATGCCGGTGGAGACTGCCACGCGAAACTGGCTTGGGTTCGTGACACGCAGGTGGCAGAAGCACTCCGACACATCGGCACAGGTCGCCATCACCGAGCCTCTTGCTCAGCAGGCCGGTGTCGCCGACGCCGCTGTTGAGCTGGTTCGTGAGGCGGCACGATCCGCAGCCCCGCTCGCCTCCACAGGTCAAAAGCCTGGAACCCCGGAACCGGACTGGTCGGTCATTCCGCCCCACAAACACCATGTGCTTTTCTGCAATGGTCCCCGTTGCGCCGCGTCCGGCGCCGCGGAGTTGGGAGCTTTCTTCAGGAACCGCCTGAAAGACGCAGGCCTGTATGAAGGTCCGCGCCACGTTCTCGCCGCTCGCACCGGCTGTCTGTACCCCTGCAACCTGGGGCCGGTCATGGTGGTCTACCCGGAGGGCATCTGGTATTGCGGGCTGGACGAATCAGTCCTGTCTCAGATCATCGAACAGCATTTTCAGCAAGGGGAGCCAGTCAGTGCCCATGCCTTCCGGCCCTCGTCTGTCCCGCAGTCGCTCCCGGTTTCTGAACAACTCACAGCCGAATTAACTGGAGGATAGGAACAGCAATGTCTGTGAAGCGTGTTTCCCTCCTGCTATCGGCAATTGCAGTAGTTTTGGTCATCGCCGCTTGCGGTGGCGACCCTGCCCCCACTGCGGAGCCCGCTGCGAACACGGCCGTGCTGCCCACCAATGCTCCCGAGGCCACTGAACCTTCGGCTCAGTCAGCTTACATCCCAGCAACCGTCGAGAGTTGCACCGCCACGGCGGACGATGAAGGAGACGTTCAAACCGGGACGGCGAGCTATACCTACTCGGAGCCGCCATCCCGGGCCATCGCCCTGAACCAGCACGTTACCGAGATAATGCTGGCCTTGGAATTGCAGGACCGAATGGTGGGCACGGCCTACCTGGATGACGAGGTACTGCCCCAATACCGGGCTGCCTATGAATCTGTGCCGGTTCTGGCTGAGGAATACCCATCCAAGGAGGTGATCCTGGGCCAGGATCCCGACTTCATATATGGGGGCTTTGGCAGCGCCTTTGAAGACGACGCGGCAGGTTCTCAGGATGACCTCAACAAGCTGGGAATCGGGACCTATCTGACCAGGTCCATCTGCAACACCGACTCTCCTGACACCCTGGAGGACACTTACACGGACATACGAACCATCGGGGCAATATTCGGCGTAACCGACCGGGCCCTGGCTTTGCTGGAATCTCTCCAGCAGGAAGTCGACGAGGCAGTGTCTCTCATTGATGCCTCAGGCGAGCCCCTGCGTGTCTTCATGTTTGACTCGGGAGACGAAGTCCCGTATACCGCTGCATGCTGTTCCATGTTCACCTACATGGTGGAAACAGCCGGCGGAAAGAACATATTCGACGACGTTGGGGGCCGCTGGAAGACTGTCAGCTGGGAGGAAGTGATTGACCGGGATCCGGAACTGATCGCACTGACTGATGCAGACTGGTCCACCTCCCAAGAGAAGATGGACCTGCTGCTGAACGACCCCGCATTGGCAGATATCACGGCGGTAAAGGAAAAGCGATTCGTGGTTCTGCAATTCAGCTCCCTGGTACCGGGGATCAGGAACGCCGCCGCCATAAGGAAACTGGCCGAGGCCCTGAGCCCGTAGACCAGATGAGCATGTGCGAAATGCAGACCCTGAGAGATCGTGCCCCAGACCCGCCGGAGGTGCCGGACAGTCCCGTAGCTGAAATCGGCCTGGAAGACCGTTTGACGCCGGACAGGCCGGCTTCCCACAGGCGCGAATCGCCCGAAGAAACCCGCCGGGTGGGGCTTGGCCTGATTCTCGGGGTTCTGGGCGTGGCCGTCGTGCTGTCCGTCACGCTGGCTATCACCATCGGCCCGGTCTACATCTCGCCCATCACTGTCTGGCAGATAATCCTGTCTCACATCCTCGGCACCCCTCAAGGGGACTGGACCGCCGGCCAGGACCACATAGTCTGGCTCATCAGGCTGCCAAGAGTCCTGCTGGCGGGTGTCGTTGGCGCCGGGCTGGCTGTCGTCGGCGTCGCCATGCAGGCCACCGTGCGCAACCCCCTGGCCGACCCCTACCTGCTGGGAACGTCCTCCGGGGCCTCGGTCGGAGCCGTCCTGGTCATAATGCTGGGGATCAATTTTCTGGCGCCCTATTCGCTTTCGATACTGGCCTTCGTTGGCGCTGTGGGATCCTTCGCCATCGTCTTTGCCGTTTCCCAGACCGGAGGCCGCGTCTCGCCCACTCGGCTGATACTTGCCGGAGTGGCCACGGCCTACGTCCTCACGGCCATAACCAGCTTGATCCTGTTCCTGGGCGACGAACGCGCCGTACGGACGGTGCTTTTCTGGATGCTGGGAACCCTTTCCGGCGCCGAGTGGAGCTTCCTCGGTCTGCCGGCGGCCGCTCTGCTGCTGGGCATCTCCATTCTGGTTCTGAAATACCGATCTATGAACGCGCTGCTGGCGGGCGAGGAGACGGCAATCACCCTGGGGGTGGACACGCAGGGGCTGCGCCGTCAACTGCTGGTGCTGATTGCACTAATCACCGGCGTGATGGTGGCTGTATCCGGCGCAATCGGATTCGTCGGGTTGATGATGCCTCATATCGTCCGGCTGGTGGTCGGAGCTGATCATCGGATAGTCCTGCCGACCAGCGCCCTCACCGGGGGAATCTTCCTCATCTGGGTGGATGTAGTAGCCCGAACCGTGGTGCAGCCGCAGGAGATTCCGGTAAGCGTGATCACCGCGCTGGTGGGTGCGCCCTTCTTCCTGTGGCTGCTGCGATGGCGCAGGCAGGCGTACGGAGGGCAGATCTGATGCGGCTGCAGGTGGACCGGGTCAACTGGAGCGTAGACGGAAAGCAAATCCTGCGGGACATTTCGGTCGCAGTAGAGCCGGGATCCATCACCGGGCTCATCGGCCCAAACGGCAGCGGCAAGTCTTCGCTTCTCCGCTGCATTTACCGGGCTCTGCGCCCCGACTCAGGTACCATTACCCTGAACGGTGACGACCTTCGGAGTATGGACACTCGGGAAGCAGCCCGGCGAGTTGCCGTGGTGCTCCAGGAGTACCCGTCGGACTTCCAGTTCACCGTTGGTGAAATCGTTTCCATGGGGCGCAACCCGCACAAGGGCATGTTCGACCGCGATACCGCCACAGACCGGGGCATAATCAGGGACGCGCTGGCACGAGTCGGCCTGGCCGGATTCTCCCATAGGAACTTCAACACCCTGTCCGGAGGCGAAAAACAGAGGGTCATGATCGCCCGGATATTGACGCAGCAGGCCAGTTTTCTGGTGCTGGATGAGCCGACCAACCACCTTGATATACGCTTCCAGCTGGAGACCATGGAGTTGGTAAAAGGGTTGGGGTTAACCACCTTGGCCGCGCTCCACGATCTGAATATCGCTGCCACCTATTGCGACTTCATCCACGTGATCGACAGGGGACAAATCGTAGCGTCGGGGCGCACGGAAAAGGTGCTGCTTCCTCGCTTGATCGAGGATGTCTTCGGGGTGGGAGCAAGGGTCGGAACGGACCCGCTGACAGGGCGGCCCTGGCTCAATTTCTATCTCAACGAACATGCACCACTGGAAGCTACGTTAAGGCGCCACACTTGACAGGCCGGAATGTGCCAAAGGGATAGCTTGCCGCGACCGCCACACACCCAGCCAATAGCCGGAGGAGCAGCCTTGTCCGAAACGACCGAACCGCGCTTCCCCTTCACCGCCATCGTCGGGCAGACCGCGATGAAGCGGGCCCTGATTCTGAATGCCATCAACACCCGCATAGGCGGCGTGCTGATTCGCGGCAAGAAGGGCACGGCCAAGTCCACCGCCGTCCGCTCTCTGGCGGCGCTGCTGCCCGAGGTCTCCGTCCTGCGAGGCTGCCCATACAGTTGCCCGCCCGAGAACCGGCAGGGGCTGTGCCAGTGGTGCCAGCCCCACGGTGAGGAAGCCCCGGCGGTTACCCGCCAGGTCCGCATCGTTGACCTGCCCGTCGGCGCCACCGAGGACCGTCTGGTGGGGTCACTGGACATCGAACAGGCCATAAAGACAGGCAGCCGCAGCTTTGAGCCGGGTCTCATTGCCGCCACCCACCGCGGGATTCTCTACGTCGACGAGGTCAACCTGCTCAACGACCACCTGGTTGACGTGCTCCTTGACGCCGCCGCCATGGGTCGAAACTACGTGGAGCGTGAAGGCATCTCCGTCAGCCACGCCGCAGAATTCATCCTCGTCGGCACCATGAACCCGGAGGAGGGCGACCTGCGCCCCCAGCTCTTGGACCGCTTCGGCCTCGCCGTTGAGGTCGACAGCGCCTTCACGCCCGAGGAGCGGCAGGAGGTAGTCAGGCGTCGCATAGCCTATGAGGCCGACCCCTTCGGCTTCATGCACGCATGGCAGGAGGCCGAGGCCGAGGAGCGCGACCGTATCCTCCAAAGCCAGCAACTCCTGTCGAAGGTTACCGTACCGGACGACATGCTCGAATTGATCACCGGCATCTGCCACGAGTACCAGGTGGACGGCCTCCGAGCCGACATCGTGATGTACAAGACCGCCAGCACCATCGCGGCCTACGAGGGCCATGAACAAGTCACCGCCGACGATGTGCGCGAGGCCGCCGAGATGGCCCTGCTTCACCGGCAGCGAAGGCAGCCATTCCAGCAGCCGCACCTGGCCACCGAGCAACTGGATTCGATGATCGACGAGTACCAGAACCGACCCCAGAACCGGGAACCGCAGGACCAGGACAGCTCGCAGTTCGAGGACCAGGAGGACGGAGACCCTGACTCATCAGAGCCGGAAGAGCAGCAGCAGTCCGAACCTGAAGGCAATTCCGGCCCCCAGGACCAGTACTTTGAGGTCGGCAACACCTTTTCCGTTCGGTCCCTGGAGGTGAAGCCACCGGACCAGAGAGCCCGGCTAACCGGCGGCCGCAGGGCCCGGACGGTCAGCGGTTCGCCATCGGGCCGCTACGTCAGTGCCGATGTTCCGCGGGGCAAGGTCTCCGACCTCGCCCTCGACGCCACGCTGCGTACCGCCGCGCCCCACCAGGTACAGCGGAGGGCCAATCAGTCGGAAGAGATGGGACCTGAATCCTCGCCAGTCTTCCTCATCAAGCCGTGGGACGTGCGGGAGAAGGTGCGAGAGACCAAGACTGGCAGCATGATCCTCTTCGTCGTGGACGCTAGCGGCTCCATGGGAGCACAACGGCGCATGGTGGCGGTCAAGGGGGCAATTCTGTCCCTGTTGCTAGACGCATACCAGAGGCGCGATCGCGTCGGCTTGATTGCCTTCCGGGGAACGGGAGCGCAGGTCCTGCTGCCGCCAACATCCAGCGTCGACTTGGCCCATGCCCTGCTCAGCGAGATGCCAACCGGAGGCCGCACTCCCCTGAGCCATGGCCTTCTGCTAGCGATGGAGGTCATCGAGACGGAAAGGCAGAAGGACCGGAACGTGCTGCCGCTGCTGGTGGTGCTCTCCGACGGGCGGGCCAACGTGGCGATGGGCAGAGACGAATCACCGGCAGGTTCAGGCCAGCCGCCGGGGGTCGCAACGGCCGTGGCCGAAGCCAGGGCCGTTGCCGCGGCCATCAAGGAGAAGCGGATACCCTCGGTAGTCATCGATACCGAGACGGATTTCCTGCGGCTGGGCTTGGCTAAACCTGTCGCCGAAGCGATGGGCGCGCCCTGCATCAAACTGGAGGAACTGCACTCGGATACCCTGGCCGACACGATCCGGATGCAGATGACCACATCGGAGTCGGCTCCCCTGACGCCCGACGAGATACAGGGCCTGCTAGAGCGGATAAAGCTGCCGTGAGGATTGCTATTCAGTCGCTGCCCCGCCTTGGCTCAAACCGGGGACCGCAGCTCTAAGTCTGACGCACCACCACCACGGTGCAACTGCTGTTCCATACTTCCATCTTGATTGCCGCGGCAAGTGTCCTCGAGGGACGGTTATGACGATATTGACAGATGACCCCGGCTGTCCTACCGTGAACGATGGAAACAGAATAGCGTGCGGTGCCTCTGCAACCCTGCGGGTCAGGGTACAGAGGAGAATAGGGAAGCCGGTGAAATTCCGGCACGGGCCCGCCACTGTAATTGGGGAGTCCTCCGGCCAGGCGCAGTCCAGCCACTGCCTGTTAACAGGCGGGAAGGCGCCGGGGGGCGACGATCCATCAGTCAGGAGACCTGCCGCGCATTGTCCGGCCGCTTCGAGGAATGAGCGGGCAGGTCTTTGCGCGACTGTTGCCCCCGTCCTTCCAGAGGACGGGGGCGTTTCCGTTATTCGGCATTGGCCTGATCCGGAGGGAGAAAATGTCAAACGTTGAATTTTCTGCAGAACAACGCCAAGGACTCTACCGGGCCATACATGAGAGGAGGGACATTCGCATGTTCCGAAGCGACCCGGTGCCACCTGAGACGCTGGCCCGCATAATCAAGGCCGCACACCACGGGCCGTCGGTGGGGTTCATGCAGCCTTGGGACTTTATTCTGGTGAGAGATGTCGAAAAGCGGGGACAAGTGAAGGACCTGTTCAATCGGGAACGCCGCGCGGCCGCCGAATTCTTTGACGATTCTCGACGCTCCCAATACCTGTCCCTTAAGCTGGAAGGAATCTTGGAGGCACCGGTAAACTTGTGCGTCACCTGCGATCCGACCAGGGGCGCGGAAGTGCTGGGGCGGAATTCGATGCCGGAAACGGACGTTTACTCAACTTGTTGCGCGGTGCAGAATCTGTGGCTGGCGGCGCGGGCTGAGGGAGTAGGCGTGGGATGGGTCAGCATCCTGAAGTTGCCTCAGCTTCGCCGTATTCTGGGCATTCCGCCACACGTTGTGCCAGTGGCCTATCTATGCCTGGGATATCCCGTGGAGTTCGCCCCAGAGCCGCTGCTCCAGTCGGCGGGCTGGCGCGACCGCCTGCCGGTGGCCGACTTGGTGCATTACGACGGCTGGGGAGGACAGGCCGCACCGGGTACATGGGACGAGGTGCGCGAATCGCTCGCCGCACAGGACGGTGCATGCCAGGAGCGTCCTGGTGCGGAGACTCAGCTGCCCAATTTTCGCACAGATTTGGAGACCCATACCAAATTTCAGAAAATAGCACCAGTTAATGAACGTCGCGTTCGTTAATTGCTCACCTATGCCCAATGCGCCCGAAATGGGTCGAGACCGAGTGCTGTAATTCACGACTGGTTGGTCTGCCAAGGGAGGTATGGATGTTGGGTCATTGAGGGAATGCTGATACAAATGGCCGGTAGTCATCACCTGTGGTTGGTCTAAGAGGGCCTTAGTTCATGCTCCCGTTTGCGATGGACGATGCCTCGGGATGCGTGGTCAACGCCCTGTTTTGCGATCATGAGGATACCCGCAGACACTTCCCGCCGATGTTGGTTAGTTTTGGCCGCAAATTGCTTCGCGGGAGGAAAGGCCACAAAGCTGTCAAGTGAGCGGATAGGTCGCAATGAGGCAGTCCACAGCATCCCTTTCTTGCGAACCGTAATTGTGATACCAGGATATGAATGGCGCTTGGGGACTACGGCTCCCGCAATCGCCGGTCAGCAATGAAGAGCGGCCTACAGGTAGGGGTCAAATGATGTGCTATCTCAGCGTTGGGCAGGGCGGGTGCCAAAATCCAATAGAGCGGAATCAAGGGCGAGAATACATGACTCCAACCGTAGTGATAGCCGGTGTACGCAGCGGGGTAGGCAAGACCACCATCGCCACAGGCATCATGGGCTCGCTGACCCGGCGAGGCTATGCTGTGCAGCCCTTCAAGGCCGGGCCGGACTACATTGACCCGTCCTATCACCAGATTGCTTGCGGTGTCCCATCCCGCAACCTCGACACCTGGCTGCTGTCTCATGCCACGGTGCTGGTGCTTCACGGCAAGGCGTCGGCGCGACGGCAGATTTCCGTCACCGAGGGAGTCATGGGCCCGTTCGACGGCCATTCCAATCTCGATGTGGAAGGCTCCACCTCCCAGCTTGCCAAGCTGCTGGGCGCGCCGGTGCTCCTGGTCGCCGACGCCACCAAGGTCGCCCGCAGCGTCGCCGCCGAGGTGCTGGGCTATCAAATGTTCGACCCCGACCTGAACGTGGCCGGCGTCATCCTCAACGGCGTCGGCAGTCCGGCTCATCTGGCGTTCTGCCAGCCGCAGGTTGAGGCCACCACCGGTCTGCCCGTGCTTGGTTACCTTCCCAGGCGCGGCGAGTTCGAGCAGCCCGAGCGGCACCTCGGCCTCATCCCTACCGTAGAAGGTACAGTCGCCAGGCAATGGTACGACACGCTGATTGCCCAGGTCGAGGAAACCATCGACGTCGGGCGGATCGTGGAGCTGGCCCAACTCACGGCCTCGCTGGCGCCGTCTCATGGAGATGCGCCGCAGGTCTACCCAGCGGAACCGCAGCCCAAGCGGGCAATCATCGCCGTGGCCCAGGATAAAGCGTTCAATTTCTACTACCAGGACTCGCTGGACCTCCTGGAGGCCTGGGGGGCGGAAATTGCCCCGTTCAGTCCACTGGAGGACGAATCCCTCCTCGAGGGCGCCGGGGGCGTGTATCTGGGCGGCGGCTTCCCGGAGCTGTTCGCCGCCGAGCTGTCGGAGAACCGGCCGATGCTGGACTCCATACGTCAGGCGGCGGAACGGGGCGTGCCGGTCTACGGCGAGTGCGGCGGCCTGATGTACCTCGGCCGCAGCCTGACCGGGTTGTTGCCGGCTGCGTCGGCCATGTCGCAGTCACGCCTGTCCCTCGGATACCGAGAGGTGGAGGCGCTCTCCGACGGCCCGTTGCTGGCAGCAGGTCCGCGGCCACGAGTTCCACTGGTCCACTCTGGAGCAGCCGCCGCAGGATGATGAATCGGTCTACCGGGTGGTCAACCAGGGCGGGCGCCCCGACGGGTTTCGTGCCGGCAGCGTCTGGGCCACATACGTTCACGTCCACTTGGGCAGCAGTCCCGCACTGGCCCCCGATTCGTTGAAACCTGCGCCGCGCACAGTAAGGTCTGATCAAACGATTTTCCTCTCCCCAGGGAGAGGGCGAGGTAGAGGGAACTGGCAATGACAGCAAGCAATCAGGACACCACCGGCACAAGGACGGAACCCGCTCCCCAGTCGGTAACCGGCCCCCGCATCAACAAGGGTCTGGTCATCGTCAACACCGGCTCCGGCAAGGGCAAAACCACCGCCGCCATGGGCGTGATGCTCCGGGCCTGGGGCCGCGACATGAGAGTTATCATGCTCCAGTTCATCAAGCACAGCACGGCCAACTTCGGCGAGCAGCGGGCCGCCAAGAAGATGGACATCGAGGTGCGGGCAATGGGCGACGGCTTCACCTGGCGCTCCAAGGATCTCGAGAACTCGGCAGAACTGGCCCGGTCCCACTGGGAGGACTGCAAGGAAGTTATCGCCAAGGGCGAGCACGACGTCGTGATTCTCGACGAGTTCACCTACGCTCTCCACTACGGCTGGGTGCCGGTGGAAGATGCACTGGAAGCCCTGCGCAACCGCCCCGAAATGATGCACGTCATCATCACGGGCCGCAACGCCCCGCCGGAACTGGTGGAGTTCGCCGACCTGGTCACCGAGATGACTCTGGTCAAGCACCCCTATCACGAGGGCATCAAGGCCCAGCCAGGCATCGAGTTCTAGCGGCCAGCAGCCCACGCCACAGGTGAGATGTTGCGGGTATGACGGAGGGAGACTCAGGAGAGGGTAGGCGCCATTGACAACGGGGCCCGTTCTGTCTCCCGGTTACGTCGCCCAGACGGAAGACCGGTTGTGCGAACCAGAGTATCGGCGTCTACAGGACTTCTGGAACCCTCCTGGCGTATCCGTAGGACGGAAAGCAGCCTTCCACAGGCAAACCTGCCCCTTCGCCGCATCACCTGCTGAGCAGTAGGGAGGATTCACTGCTAGTCCCTTTCCTGGCCCACCGCCAAACCCCCGCGTTGCTATAATTCGATTGCTTTCCCGGTTTCTTGCGATAACCCAAGAGAGCGCAGGCCCTTGACGTATGAAATGATATCGCGTCTCTATCCCTTGGTGTTGTTCACAAGCTTGGTTCTTGTGGCCATGGTAGTTGGCTGCACCGGCGACAATGATCCTGCTGCGACGGATCCAACAGTTGCTGCCGGTATCGCCACACGGCCTGACGCCGATACTCTTATGCCCGCTCCCACGGCGACGCCGGCACAAACGCCTGCTCCCACTCCCACGGCGACGCCGGTACAAACGCCTGCTCCCACTCCCACGGCGACGCCGGCACAACCGCCTGCTCCCGCTCCCACGGCGACATCGGTACAAACGCCTGCTCCCACTGGCACTCGGACGCCGGCACCGGCTTCGAGTGTCGCCAAGGAAATAACTCCCACCGAGATATACGCAATGCTCTATCCGTCGGTGGCTTACATCGACACTCCCTCCGGCAGCGGCACCGGCTTCCTGGTTGAAGGCGGTTACGTGGTTACCAATCATCACGTGGTATGGCCCTATGAGGAAGCCCGGGTTGTCTTCCCTGATGGCACTGAATTACTTGCGCCTGTGGCCGGGTGGGACCCGATGAGCGACATTACGGTTCTGGGGCCGGTAAACACGGCCGCCCCGCCTCTGGAACTGCAGGACGGGGAGGACCTGGCCCTCGGCAGCGAGCTGTTTCTGTTGGGCTATCCGGGCGAGAATGAACCGTTGCCCAAGCCTGCCATCGTCTCCGGTCTTCTCTCCCGCTACCGTCAATGGAGCCAATCGGGAATTACTTATTTCCAGACCGATGCGGCCACCGCCGGGGGACAAAGCGGTGGCGTGCTGGTCAATGTCGAAGGCGAGATTATAGGAATCTCCGGTTTGAGCTTTACTGAGTCCAACTATGCCCTGGCTGCATCGGCGGCCGACCTGGCGCCCATAGTTCGTCAGCTCATACAGGGGCAGGATCCTTGGGTGGTCAGCAACCGCCGCTTCCGGGAGGAGAAGGGCGGATTCGAGTTCTCAAGGAACTTGAGAAACCATTGGGACTCTGCGGTGTTTCTGCTGGACGCCGATCCCGGAGTGCTCCTTGAAGTCGAAATTGACAGTTCCGACCCCGCCGGCTTTCACGTGGCCGACCGGCAAGGGACCATCCTCCTGGATGTGGACAACGGTATTGGTGGTACGGAGGATGCCAGCACAGAGATTTCAGAGGGCGGAATCCACTTTCTGGTAGCTGATACGGCCTTGCATGACGCGACCACCTTGGATATCAGCAGCAGCGCATACCTGCATCCTTTCACCGACCGGGACGACGGGCGACGATTGCATATGAATGTAACAATCGCCGGAAATATCGACTACCCAGGCGACCGGGACTGGTACTCAATCCACCTCAGGGAGGGAGAAACAGTACGATTTTCTGCCGACTCGTGGAACGTGGATACATACCTGTCCATTGACTTCCCCGGCTCCCGCGTCAATCAGGTGGCCTACGACGATGACAGCGGCGGCGGGCTGTTCGAGACGAATTCGCAACTGGTGTACCTCGTCCCGAAGACGGGCGAGTACATCATCGCCGTTCAGGATTTCCAGGGCGATCGACTCGGTGGTTACCTGCTGTCTTCAGACCGGGTCCAGGCCGGCATGGAAGCGGTTACAGTGCCGCCAAGTCCGCAGGAAGTCGACAGCCCCTTCGGCAGGATGCTCGTTTATGAGAGTTCGCTAGGCGACTTTTCCGTACAGGTGCCAGCGGATTGGACTGAAGTGTGGCCCGACGACCGACAAGACTCAAACTTCGCTTTTCAAGCCGTGAGCCCGAACCGGGATGGATGGGTGCTCATCCAGAAATTCGATCTATTGGCGTCGAATGAGGCACAAACCCTGGAGGAATTGGTGGCCGCTGTGCAGGCAGAACTTTCCGAAGCGGGGCTTGCGATTCAACTGGAAAAGGAGACCGTCACGTCTTGGGGAGACCCTGTCGTGGAATTTGGCGTTAAAACGGAGACAGAGAAGGTGCCTGTTGTTTCGCAGGTGCTGCTCAGCATTCAGGACGAACGCTTCGTCTTCGGTATGTATCACTTTTTCGAGGGCGGCGAGTCCTCGAGGGAACTCTCAGAATATCTCTTCGGGACCTTGCGATTTACTAGACAAGAGGAGACAACTGAACCGAGGAGGATGTCGCCGACGCCAACTGATTCTGCGGCAACTAGCGCCGTCAGTGCGGACTGCACCGGGCACCGGGAGGCGCTGATAGCGTTGTACCATTCTGCGGATGGCGACAATTGGGCGCGAAGAGCCAACTGGCTGAGCAACGACCCGGTAAACAGATGGTCTGGCGTTGCCGCTGACAGCGACGGGTGTGTCACCGGATTGTCTCTGTACGAGAACCGGTTGAGCGGGACGATCCCGGAGGAGTTGGGGAACCTGTCAAGGCTGAAAGAACTGTCCTTGTCCAGTAACCAGTTGAGCGGGGAGATACCCGCGGAACTGGGGAATCTTTCCAACCTGGAGGAGCTGCACCTCTACCAGAATGAATTGGGCGGGACGATACCGGAGGAGTTTGGGAACCTGTCAAGGCTAAGAGAGCTGTCCCTGTCCAGAAACCAGTTGAGCGGGGAGATACCAGCGGAACTGGGGAGCCTTTCCATCTTGGAGGAGCTGTACCTCTACGAGAATCAGCTGAGCGGGGCGATACCGGTGGAGTTGGGGAACCTGTCAAGGCTGAAAGAGCTGTCCCTGTCCAGTAACCAGTTGAGCGGAGAGATACCGTCGGAACTGGGGAATCTTTCCAACCTGGAGGAGCTGCACCTCTACCAGAATGAATTGGGCGGGACGATACCGGAGGAGTTGGGGAATCTGTCAAGGCTAAGAGAGCTGTCCCTGTCCAGAAACCAACTGAGCGGGGCGATACCGGCGGAACTGGGGAATCTTTCCAACTTGGAGGAGCTGTACCTCTACGAGAATCAGCTGAGCGGGGCGATACCGGTGGAGTTGGGGAACCTGCTGAAGCTGAAAAAGCTGTCCCTGTCCACAAACCAGTTGAGCGGGGAGGTACCGGCGGAACTGGGGAATCTCTCAGACTTGGAAGGGCTGCAGCTCTTCAGGAATGAGTTGAGCGGGACGATACCGGTGGAGTTGGGGAACCTGTTGAAGCTGAAAAGGCTGTCCCTGTCTACAAACCAGCTGAGCGGGGAGATACCGGCGGAACTGGGGAATCTTTCCAACCTGGAGGAGTTGTACCTCTACGAGAATCAGTTGAGCGGGGAGATTCCAGCGAGGTTGGGCGACCTGTTCAAATTGAAGACGCTATTTTTGGATGATAACCGTCTGAGTGGGGCTATCCCGCCCCAGATCGGAAGCCTCCTCAACTTGGAGGAACTGGGTCTCGGCGAAAACCACTTGAGCGGGGGGATTCCATCAGAGCTGGGTAATCTCGTCAACCTCAAACTGCTGTATCTGGAAAACAACAGGCTGAGCGGGGCTGTTCCGCCAGAGCTAGGCAACCTGTCCCACTTGGAGAAACTACTCCTCCACGGCAACCAGCTGACCGGAGGATTGTCTTGACCGGGGTCTGGGCTGCTTGGCGACTGGCACCAATGGCGCCTGTTCCCGGGACACGCCGGAATGGTGGAGGAGTTCCTTGTTTTATGTTCACCGGCTCTTGTACAAAGTCCAGCTCCGCCGATGCCAGTGGCTGGCTGTGTCCCGTGGCAGCGCCAATGGCAAAAACACCCGCCTGAGGGAAGGGCCTAAGCCAAAGTCCAGCCGGCGAGGGGTAATTGCCCTTCGACAGCAACGTTGTTGCCTTCGATCGTCAGCACTTGGCAGAAGGGCCCGTTCAGTCCCCCAGGTTACGTCCGGCGGTCAGAGGACCGGTTGTGCGAATCAGTCAGGCGGGCCTATCCCCGCGTGTGCGGGGCAACTTGGGGTTCTGGGTACTTATTCTTCGTCCCCCTCGAAGGGGTTTATTACTCTGACTCCCGTGGGGATGAAGTCCCGTACATTGCGGGTGACCACTGTCAAGTTGTGGCGTAGTGCGGTGGCAGCTATCTGCAGGTCCGAATTGGTGTAGCCTAGCTCCGCGTGCAGTAGGCCCCAGCGCTTGGCGGTCTCTTCATCCAGCGGTAGCACACGGTCGTGGAATGAGGTCACTACAGCTTCCAGCCATTGCTCCAGTTGCTCGGCGAATGCCGGTTGTCTCCTGCTCTGGCGGACAGCGCCGTACATGATCTCAGCCACTGTGATGACGCTGATATAGAGAGCTTCAGCAGGCTGAGCCTCCAGCCACCTGACGACCGCCGCGTGCCGGTCGGGCCGTCGCAACGCTGAGACGACCATTGTGTCTAGGAGGTACATTCAGATCTCCACGGCCTTGGACGTGTAGTCCTTAGTACGCTCAGGCAGCTCGAAGCCGTCTTCGTCGGTGCCCTTCGGGATGGTCATCAGATGGTTCACGAATGAGGGTGTGTCCTCGGCCTTGCTTTCCCGCAGCCTCTGGTATTCCTCAAAGGCCAGTACCACTACGACCGGCTTGCCCCTACGTGTGACTTCCTGGGGCTCTCCGGTGAGAGCGGCCTCGACCACAGCGCTGAAACGGTTCTTGGCTTCCTGCAATTGCCATCTGGTCATCGCGACCTCCTACGTCTAGCCTGTCTAGCCGATTATATCGTAACCGTTCTCAGACGTGCCTGGATGGGGAAACCCTCTTTGCGGAAATTCACCGTGTGCTCCCTCAGGGTGTATCCCCGCATAAGCGGGCGATAGGCACAATCTTCTCCATCCGCATCTCCCTGCCCAAATCCTTTCGGCCCAATCGCAATCCGCCTACCCGGCCCTCTTCATACCCGACTCTCCTGAAACCCACCCGAACAGAAATCCGGAGACCGAGTAACCCCAAGCCCCAGCCTTTACAGAACGACGACCAGCCCAACCGGACCCCTAACCCCGCCAAGGTACTAATAACGAGACCCAAGCAGACACCGGAACAACGCAAAGCCTACGACAAGGCCAGAAACCAAACACCTGAACGGAAGGAATTCTACAGAAAAAACGCTAAGCAGATGCGCCTGACCGCCAGAGCACTTGGGTTGTGCCGAGCATGTAGGAAGCCAGCCATACCTGACCAGACTATGTGCGAAGTCTGCGCTGAAAAACACCGACAGCGCCGCCGCAAATCAGACGCCGCCAGAAGAGCACGACAGAAAGCCGAGCGCGAATCGCAGCGCCAAGCCAGCGGCGTGTGACCCGAACTGGCAACGAAAAACGTAATGCCATCAACTGGAAGCGCGCATCCGGTCCGGCAACCCAGAATTCCGGAGGCTGCCTCCAGAACAGACCCTCCTGATTAACGTCAACTACCTTTGCCGGCTCTGTCGATTATTCCTGCCGGTTCACCACTGAGGCGAAAAACGCCCGGTTTTCGCCACTGGCGAAAATGCTGACACCTGCTTCTTGTGACCCCCTGGCGAAAAAGGGTAAGATGGGCCAATGACCACCTACGGCTACATCCGCACCAGCCGGGACCAAGAGCCTGGCCATCCCGGAAGCGACCCCCACGTCCAGCGCCGGCAGCTCGTCGAGGCCGGTGTGGATCCTGCGCGGATCTACGCCGACGTCGCGGCATCGGGGGCTAAGGACTACAACAGCCGCGACCAGTGGCACGTCCTGGACCAGCAGCTCGCTCAGGGCGACGTGCTGGTGGTGGCCGCCATTGACCGCCTGGGACGGCGCTACCTCGAGACGATGTGGGCGATCTACGACCTGCAGCGCCGCGGCATCAGGCTGCGGTCCCTGGCCGACAGCGAGGTGCAGTGGACGAAGTACCTGGATGCCGATCCCGACTCGCCCGAGGCCTTCATGGGCAATGTCCTGGCCAGCATGGCGGCCTACGTGGCCAGCCAAGAGCGGCAGAACATCAGCCGCCGGACCCGGGCGGGGCTTGACGCCGCCAGGGATAAGGGCGTGGTGCTGGGTCGGCCGCGACGACTCACCGAGGGGCAGATCGTTGCTATCAGGCAGGACATCAAGGAGGGTATGCCGGCGGCGGCGGTGGCCAGGAAGTACGGGGTGCCCAGGTCCACGCTCCGCAGCACCCTGGGCCGGACGGAATGAGGTTGGTCAGGGCGACGCCATCTTCAAAAACACCTGGACCCTCTCAGAGCTGGACGTAGCCTCTAGATGGGCCTGATCGCTGACGAGCAGTCGGCATGGCCCACGTGCTCAGGACGTCGGGAAAGGCCCGGACCTGGATGGCCCCCGGTTCGGCCGAGAAAAGACAGGGGCCTTAAATCGCACCCTGCGAGGTCGTTTTCGCCCCGACCGGCACGAAAAGCGGGAAAATCAACGGTTTGGAGGCCTCCGGGCCGTTTTTGCCCGGGCAGGCTCCAGAGGGATGTCTAGGGGTCCGTTCCCCGGGAAACGGTGGCGCGGGCACCAGGGGGACTGATGACAGTTCGTCCTTGCGACGCCGGTACGGCAGGGGCTATCGTGGAACTCTCACTCTTCCTCGAGGACCTGGGCCATGGCCAACCCCACCTGCAGGAACTGCGACCGCAGCGCCGACGTCGGCGCTTACTGCAGCTCGTGCGCCGCGGGCATCATGGCCAGCGCCCTCAACCCCCACTTCCGCGGCCGGTCAAAGAAACTTCCGCCAAGATCTCGGACACTTCCACAGCGCCCAGGACCCACTGCCGGCAACTCATCCGGTCAACAGCGCATGTTTGGGTAGTCCCGGGACTAGCGTTACACGGTGTAACGACGATATCGGGAGGCTTATTTGACAGACTTGAGGGTTACTTCCAACGCACAGACGAAGAGGAATGCAGCTACGAAAAAAATAGCAGTCGCCCTGACACTCGTCTTAGCCGCCGCTGCCATGGTCTATCTGTTCCTCAGGGATATGGAACCCCTCGGAGGGGTAGTAGCAGCAGTCTTAATCCTGGCAATTTTGGTTGTCGGCAAGACTGCATGGAGAAACCCCGCGGGAGTGGCTCTAAGAACCTGGGGACGTCCGATGCTAATCGCAATGGTCATACCTTCCGTTCTCTTGACCATCACTTGCGGAGCCCGTGTAGTAGATACGAAACTAACAGCTGACAAAACGACGTTGCCTGAGGATCGCGAGGTCTGGCGCGAGGACCTGCCCCTGAAAGTTTACTGGAACAAACAACCGTCCGAAGAACTAAAAGCCGGTTTTTCAGACACAGTAGAAGTGTTGGGGTTCAACTACGAAAATGTCGACTCGGTGGAAGATGCGAACATTAGAATCTGGCTAGATTCATGGAGCCGCTCTTGTAAGTGGATGAAGACCGCGGGGTTTGTCTTGCCAGACCCCAATCCAAGCGAACAGGGATCACAAACAGGCGAGATACATATCTGCCAATTCACCACGCCATTCAAGGACCACCCACTGACTGACGATTACTCCACTATTACCCATGAAACCGCGCACCTGCTACCTGCACAATCCCACTTCGGGACCGGGCTGATGGCAAAAGGTGGGGGGGACGGTTCTCCACGTCTCAGCGAAACGGAAATCCAGACGATGCGCCATAAAATCGACACATTCCACGAATCAGTGAGAACGATCAGGCCATTACCCTCACTGCCGGCACAAGGAATTTCCCCGGCCGACGACGAACTTCCGTAGACCCTTCCACACACCCTTTGACTAGGCCTTCAACGCGTATAGGGGAACTCACTAAATCGCTCCAAAACACCCCTCCGGCGTCAACCTTGCCATGACCGATAATTACACTTATCGGACATAGTAGAATGGACGCCAACCCCTTAGCATTACCTCCATATTAATGACAGCACTTGTTGTGCGGCTCGGCCTATCTGAGCCTAAGGAACACCGGGGGCCTGCTCGAAACCGCCCGTTTGTTGGGCGGCAATTAAATGTCTCACGTCAGAGATTGGAAGACTGCTAACCGAGAAATACCGAAGCGGATGGAAGGAGACTCCATGGGTGACTCGCAGACTAACTCGCACCGGCCAAAGGCGAAGCTGGACCTCATGGTAAGCGATTTCGCCGCACAAGAGTGGGCTCCCAAGATAGACGTCGGCCTCAAGCTTGAAGGAGACCTCCCCATTAAGGACGATCAGATTTGGCAGACTACGAAAGAGCGGGGCTTAGAATCGATGGAAGGAGACTCCATGGGTGACTCGCAGACTAACTCGCACCGGCCAAAGGCGAAGCTGGACCTCACGGTAAGCGATCTCGCCGCACAAGAGGGGGCTCCCAAGATAGACGTCGGCCTCAAGCTTGAAGGAAGCGTCGCGAGCAACCGCGATCAGAGGATTTCGTTAGCACTCGCTGAGGAGCTCTCCCGGTTCAAAGATGCGCCTAGATCTCAGGCAGACTGAAAGAGCGATGAGCGCGTGAGCTCACAGACTTCGGGCAGGGCACCTCGCCGACGAGCAGCGAGCCCTTATCATAGACGTGGTCGAGGCGGAAGGGAGTTCCAGCGACCAAGATGAACGCACCAGCCACTAGTTGCACGGCGTTTCCAATTGGCCGTTCGTCCTTGTCGAAAAACTCGAACCCACACATCCACGAGGTCGTCGGAACAACTCTAGCAGTCGCTCAGGGGACAGATGCGGGTCGAGTCCGGTAGGGGGCAGAATCGTACGCTAAGGCTGCTATCGGCGTTTTGGCCACCGGTATTCGCCGGTGAGCAGGATGTGGGCCCACTCAAGGGGTGAGATGTGGGCTAAGAGCTCGGGCTCTACGGTCAGCCCGTCGTGCTTCCGCTGCCTGAGCGCTTCGCCGAGATGGGCGGTATTCCAGCGCCGATGGGCTTCGGGAACGAGACGTGAAACTGGCCCTCGGCCGGGCGCACTACGACCCGTGCGGTCCGACGGGAAAGACGTTCTTCAGTATCCTCGCCACCTTCGCCGAGTTCGAAGCCGATCTCATCAGCATGCGTACCCGCGAGGGTATGGCCATCGCCCGCGCCAAGGGGAACTCTGCCGCATGCACGCCAAGGGCGAGTATTCCATCAGCGATCTCGCCGAGCTCTTCTCCGTCTCAAGACCAACCGTCTATCGTACACTCAACCGGCACCTCTCCCCTTAGCGTACGATCCTGCCCTCTACCGGAATCGACCCCATATGGTCACGCGTCCAAGAGGAACGGAGCTTATAACCACCGTAACAAAATTCAGGGCAGGCTTTCAATGCCCAACTGACAAGAGAAAATTCCGTTACTCCACGGGGAGAGGAGTTCAGGCATTTACACGCCGAATGCCATAGTTTGGCCTGAATTGCTGATTCTGTACCGCTTCGACCCACACAAACAAGAAAACGGCTCATGCAGCCGCTGGGACGCTCAGAACCTGCATCCTACCGGTGCATCCACCTGACGGGCGCCTCTT
The DNA here is from genome assembly GCA_965261355.1 of Dehalococcoidia bacterium. Lineage (GTDB taxonomy): Bacteria > Chloroflexota > Dehalococcoidia > Lucifugimonadales > UBA3495 > VXOI01. Next base: position 1,207,230 of record CBDHDK010000002.1, read on the forward strand.
ACGCCCTCCTGTCCCGGCAAGGGTAAAATAACAGTGCTATCAGGATACGAACACCGCCCTTGCCTCAGCCCGCTCCGGTTTACAGCCACAAGCAACCGCCCCAGGCAACCGCTTCAGGTAGCCGCCCCGGCAATACCGCTCCGGACCGTCAGCCCCGGTGAGACCCATCAGCCTGGACAACTGAAATACCGACCACCGAAACCCAATCCCAAGCAGAGCCCCTCGAAGAACACCTCTTACGTGCCGTCCACAAATCCAATCAAATACGGAGTCATACATATGAGGGTGCTAATGCTATACTTGCAACATGGACTGGGCTGTACATTCGCCTCAACCCATAGGGCTGGGCGACCTCAAATACCTCCAGACAGTGCCATAAGAGCACATGCACCGGAAGGTGAGAAGATAGTGAACAGTTTCCCTAGTTCGGTTTCTCCGCAGTTGAAGAGCCCGAAGCGTTACGACATAGGCGTTTTGAACATTTAGATAGTGGATCTACGGATGCGAATCCACATTATGCTGCGCAAACCCTGGGGTGGGGTAGCGGCAACGATGACGGCACTGATGGTTCTCGCCTTTCTCTGCGCCACTGCGGCCTGCAACAGCGAGTCGACCGCAACTTCCGCGGATTCGTCCACACCCTTGAATCCAGAGGCGACGGCCTTTGCCTCCCCGACGACGGCGGCCGCTCAAATGCCGAGTCCGAAGGCATCCCCGGCTACGGTAATAGCAAAGTCTGCAACCTCTACCCCAGAGAGAGGCACGACGGCAACGACCACTACGAATCTCGAACAAGACACTGGGCCAAATAGTGCCACCCGCCCATCGTCCACTCCAACACCCGGCAGTGAAGATGAAATCTATTGGCAATTCAGCGGCAAGGCGAGTGTCCGCAGCGGAAGTAGTAGAAGGGAAAACTTTTACAACACACGTGAGATACCACTTAAGGCACATCATCTCGAGGGTGGATTCCTTTGCTATATCTTCGAAAGAACTCCTGACGGCCCAGAGTACAATGGATGGCCGGGATGGGCTTTGTATTTTTCCAGAGAAAGGCCCAATGGCAATGTGAGCAGTTCAGGACTTGCTTATGACCAACGCAACTACGGACATCGAGACTGCTTTGCCGTAGGATGGGGGCATGTAGAAGACAGGCCAGATAGAAGATCAACGTCGCCCCGATACTCAAACTATTTCAGGGTGGAGAGGCCGGAAGGTTCTTGGACACTGACCATATGTACCAGTCGGGTTGATCTTACGGGGAAGACTTTCGGACGTACGTCATCAGGTCATCGGTATGAAATAGGGAAAAGGGATTTTGAATGCCCTTCTCATGATTGATGCACGGTGAGTTATATGAGGGCGGTCCCCAAGGTATTCCAGCCGTCGGAAAAGAGCATACTATGGACTTGGATACGGGGACGCTTACGCCCGGTACTACGAGAATCAGCATCGCCAAAGGGCATCGCCGACGACCTACGCATCAGTCGCGGCGCCGGCACGACGCTCTGGGTTAGTGGGGAGCAAAGTTATGCCCGTGCCCGGCCCGTGCATAGGCGACTAACTGGTCAGTCCGCCCCAGCGGTCACGCCGTGACACCTCAAGTTAGTCCATAGCCGATATGTGTAAAAAGCGGTTAGAAGAATGACAAAGACCTTATGGGACCCGAATTCGTCTACACTACTTCCGACGATAATTTGTTACGCGGATATCCTCGGTTTCCGGGAAATGACTAAGCACGCCTTGGAGTCGGGTAATGGAGAAGAATTCCTGCGCAAAGTGAAACGCAGTTTAGGTGCTGCATACAAGAAAATTCGTGAAGGTGCAACCTACTCCGGAAATCTCGAATACCCCATTTTTGATCTGAGGGTATTCACCGACAACATCGTAGTTGCCTGCCCGCTTCCAACAGTTGAACATGACCTGGGGGAACCTGAGCTTCACGACGTGCTGTCACTATTCTCATTTATTCAAGCCAGCCTTGCAGCTGATGGCTTCTTCCTGAGAGGCGCAATCACGGCGGGGTACCATTATCAAGATCAGGACGTTGTATTCGGAGACGCTCTTCTTGAGGCGGTTGACCTTGACAGATCAGGAGGAGGCCCCAGACTGGTCATCGGGCCATCGCTCGAACCTTTAATAGCGGAGCATATCTCATGGTATGGCGACATCGAATCGACGCCTCACCATCATTACCTGCTTGAAGACCCCATCGATAACAGATTGTTCATCGACTATTTGGGAGTAGCCTTTGAGCACTTTCCAGATGGCCCGATTTGGTGGGAAGTTCTTGCGGCACACCACGGCATGGTGAGCGACAACTTGCAAGAATATCGGTCAGTTCCAAGTGTTCGAAACAAATACGTTTGGGCCGCCACCTATCACAACTACGTATGCAGCGCCTTCGCCGGTAGGTTTCGGGGTCAAGGGGCGGAAGAGACTGACGACGAGAGGGCGTCCGCCGCCGTAGAGGCGCAACGCGCACTCGAACATCTTATACCTAGTGAGGAAATTCAGGCGGAGCAATCTCCGCGACCTTTAAGCGTAGAAAGAGTACAAAAGCCTTAGCCTGAATCCACCGAAGGGCTGAGCACTGAAGGTGTGCTGAAAACGTGAAAGGGTGTTCCCGTGAATCTGGGATAATGGATTCGAGACAGAAACCCAGTCCTGAACAAGGAGCACCAAACAGATGCTATCACGCAGCCACCCGGACCGTATCCACGTGGCCTTTGACAATCACCGCCTGGTGACCAACGCCGGGTTGATTCTGCTGGTTGCCCTAGCCCTGCGCCTGGGTCTGGGTGAACTGGTGAACAAGCACCTGGACCAAGGAGCCGTGGTCATGGCCGACGCAATCATCCCGTTCACCAGCGGGTTCGCCGGGACGCAGGAAGCCCAGAATGCCAAGCCCCTGAGTTCAGGACTGGATACGGCTCGTTCGCCTACAACCTAGCCATCAACCTGGCCCTGATGTAACGCGACCAGCGTCAAAGCGACAAGACTCCGATTCCGACCTCGACTGGACAAGTTTTCAGATTCAACCGAAATGCAAAATCGGTCACCCACTTGGACTAATTGTGCAAACGGCTTTCGTTAACAAAATGACGGATTCAGGCTACGTTGAAGCTTGGGATTGAGTAGCGGAATTTTCTCGACAAGCCGGCTCTGGCGTAGCGAAACTTTCCCTAGCTGGCGCGTTTCTCATTCAGTAATGTCGAATTGGTATGGCTGCCCATGGTACATCGGGCTGTTCAATGCGATCAGGACGAAGAATCCATTCCGGTCATGCTGAATGACGGCGATCCCTAGGCGGAGTAACCGCTCCCAGTTTTTGCGCGAGACGTGGTATTCGACGTCCTTGATACCGCTCAACCGCACAACCGCACAATCACGGAAGGAATAGGATGGCCATGTGAGATAGGTTTGACGGGTGGTGGTTGTTCCCTTGCCGTCTCAGGCTGCCTGGCAATGGCCGATGCAACTGCTACGTGAGGGCTCGCATCCGTCCAATCGTCATCCATGTCGCCCTTAATTCTCGGAAAGCAGAAGACGATGCGGTCGAGGTAATTTGGGTTATTCAGCCGCATGGCTTGTACGTTTTCAATGACCGCGTCCACCGCCGCATTCGTCATTCCAATTGATTTCATAGACTGTGTCTCCATCCACGAGACCGAGCCGCCAGAGTGATATGGGCCTACGTAACAAAGTGGCTCCGCCTCATTACTCTTCGACAGGCCCCATCTCGATGGTGCTGTTATGCGTTTTCGTATTGCCGGCCTCGGAAATGGCATCGTAGATAAATCTGCGGATGGCGACCGACGCCGGAATCACCTGCTGCCGCAGATCCAGCGAATAGCCTCCGTATTTGAGTATGCCGTGCGAGACTAGCTGTCCCTGATCCAGGATGGCTGTTGCATCCGCACCTGCCTGTTCCACGACTAGTGCAGCACGGCTAGGGCGTTCTTCCATGAGATACCCCCCAGAGACCAGCGAGGATAGGTGTAGGAAGGCGTTCCGCAAAACCCGGACCGTGTTGGACATGTCATTGACCTCCTCTGGTACAGGGGTCGATAACGAAAGACGAGACGGCGCAATGTCGAGCAATTCCATAACAAGACTCAACGAGACGCACATCAATTCGGCCTTCCCGACAGCATCAAAGATCCTGGACCGGGTCCGTATGAAAGGCTCGTCGGGACGATCTCCCAATTCGCGCAGAGCGCTGGCGCAGAGGGCATGAGCCTCATCAAGCCGTCTGGCCATCGTCAGCATGAAGTTGAAGAAGAATTCGTCAGGAGCGGGAGGTAGATGCATCCAGGTCCATACGGTATTGGTAATGGCTTTGTATCCGTCAGGTTCCAGTTCTGCGTACCGATCGACGTCCTCCAGCTTGACCATGATGCTCCCCGGCGGGCATACAAGCTTATCTCCGACCGCCAGGGTGATGCGCTCGCCGGTGTCTGCTTCTCCCGCGTTCAGCGAACGGGCGTAAACGACGTTGCCCTCCCTGCCGGTCGGAACAATACGCACGCCAACGATCGTATCGTTAGCCCCCACATCCGGACCTAGATTCAAGCTGATATAGGCTATGTCTTCGATGACCATATTGACCCCTACGTAGGTCTGATCCTATGCCACTTAACGTTACTGGCATCCGCTTCGTGCTGGACAGACTGGGTCACGATCACCCCTACCACAGCGCCCAGAGATGGCATGGTCGTAAATCGTTGTAGATAATCAGCGTTTCGGTTCGCCCTTCGAATGTCAACTGCGGCCACTCTGTACGAAACCTCTAGTGCCAGGTAGTGTGGCTGCCCATAGGAATCCTGAACTAGAAACACCATATCGGCATTGCGGAAGCTCTGTACTTCATTCTCTGGCTCCCCAGCAGCCGCGGCAAGGTTGGCGAATGCGCTGATCTCCTGCCACGGAACCTGGGAAACGAACTGATATCCCAGATCGTTGGCTATGCGGGGGGCGGAGGAAAGCGCCGCGTTTACGGCATACCCACCCTTTAACGTACTCAATTCTTCGCTAATGGTGTTATATCGAGCGTCAGTGCGGCGGATGAAGTCAGACAGATTTGCATTGGCCTGCCTCTGCTCGTCTATGAAAGCATTAAGCTTGCTGTCCAGAGGATCTTGATCGTGTTCTTCGGGCGGGGTAACCATTGATCATCCTCACCTAACACTCGGCCGTTGACGTCGTCCTGACCGGGATAGTATAAGCCCGAATTCACCGAAGGGATGTGACCGCGAGGGTCAGACCGGAGGTAAGAGGGGAGGGAGCGAGATACCAATAGATTTGTCCTGTTGCCGGGTGTGGCAATCACGGGAAGGGGATTTCTGACGGCGCGAGGTGGTGTAGGAGGACGAGATCATCAGGCAGATGGCAGCAGTAGACCCTGGCAGCCCCGCCGGTCCCGGCCTCTGGCCGATCAACAACTCGAACCAGCAACGACGGCCAACACTCCCGCCACTGGACCACATCCCCACTCTTGAACTGCTGACGGTCACTACCAGAGGTTGGATATTCACTCCGCAGGCCAGTCATCTGCGAGACCTGCCCAACCTGCAAACGCTGGTAATTCGAGGCGACGACGACTCCGAGACCGCTCCCAGGTGGTTCCGGCTCAATACCAACCTGTTCGAGAGCAACCCAGCGCTGGAAGTCGTGGAAATTCGCCTCGATACCAACAACATCCAGATCGCCATCGCCAAGGACACCCTTAGCCTGTTGCACGGTCTAAAGGAATTTTCCCTGAGCCCGTTCAGCGACTCAGAAATATCTCTCTCACCGAACTCACCCCTGATGAAAGACATACTGAATGGCAGGCAGTCCCCCAACGGCTACACCCTGATTCCGCCCGGAGCGACCTCGCCGTGACCGTTGCAGGCCGTCAACGACGCTCTGGCAAGCAGCGCTACTCACGGAGCTGCTGCATCGTCCGCCCTGCCTCACGGTCACCAAGTCCAGGACGTTGCTCTGGAGTAGACCCACGCGGTTGAGGTGGCTGTAAATTCATCCCTCTCGTAGGTGACGGGGCGGCTGGAAACTCTGGCTGCAGAACCTCTGGCAGAGAACCCGCCTCCAAGTGTTCCAGCCGCCGGGGCGTTAAACAAACGGGCGGCCGATAATACCTGATTGTCGGTACGGGGTTCCCTGGGAAACTCTGCGGCACTTGCGTTTATCCGCAATTTCGGGAAGTTAGTGCTGCATAAGGAGATCTCCTCAGCGTTGGGCAAGCCAGTCCGAAACAGGCAGAGCAGGTCCGACGGTTTCCAAATCCCTTCGACCAATACAATCGGAGCGGCACGTATACCCGGGTAAGGCCCAGGGTGTTGCCTTACCGCACAACGATCCTGCCCCACTCAACAAACCCTTGGCAGCGTTTTTGGGTGTCAATTATTGTTGAGGGGATTTTTTGAGATGCTCGCCAAAGCTGACGGACGAGGGCCGCACCGGGCCTCTCAAAAACGGCCGTTTGTTGAGTGGAGAAGAATGCCATGCACATCTACCTGGCAGCCGCCTGCCCCCGGTGCCGCAGCACAACGATGGTGGTCACCAACCAGGACCACGCTTGGGGAAAGGACCACGCCATCAACTGCGGTGTCTGCGGCCGCCGGGTGACCGCGGCAGGACTCACCGGGAGGGGACTGCAGTGGCACGGCTCGATGGACCCGGAGGTTTGGGGCAACAGGCTGTGGGACTTCGCTTCGGAAGGGGTCGATTCCGCCACCATGGCAGAGGGTGGCCGCAGAAGCTAGGAGAGCAGAGTTCTAGCCGCAGCCCCTGTGGTCCACTACGCCCCGGGAGACTCCCCGCTGTGTGGCCTCGAGGAGAATCCCGGACCGATGACCCCCGACCCGGAGCTGGTGCGGGGATGCGGAGACTGTCTTGAGCCGGTGGCCGAGGACCTGGCCGACCAGAACAGATACATGGGCCGCTGCCTCCACTGCAATCGGGAAATCCATGCCAAGGGCGGAGTTGCCTGGCGTCGGGCGGTCCGGAATCCCTGCCCGCACTGCGGCAAACCGGGGTGGTGAAGCGATGATGATCCCCGTCACCTATGGCTACGCGCGGGTCAGCAAGAGCGACCGGGACGACCGGAACCTCGAGACCCAGTTCCGCGAGCTGGCCAACCACGGTATCCGCGGGGAGCTCATCTTTTCCGACGTGATGAGCGGCCGTTTGATGTCGCGGCCCGGATGGGATGATCTCATGGCCCGCATCCAGCCGAACGACACCATCGTGTTGGTATGGCTGGACCGCTTCAGCCGCAACTTCGACGAGGGCGTGAGGATCCAGGCGGACCTGACCAGCCGGAACATCGGCATAGTGGCCATCAAGGAAGGGATCGACACCACCGACGACAGCGCCGCGGCCAAGTACTTCCGCCGGATGATGATGGCCAACGGTGCCTACCAGGCTGATTCCACCAGCGAGCGGATAAAGGTGGGCCAAGAGCGTGCCAAGGCCGAGGGGCGGCCGCCTGCGCTTTCACCCGACCAGGTGAACGAGTGCAAGCGAATGTTCGCGGAGAACCCGTCGGTGAGCCGTGTGGCCAGGATCATGAAGATCTCGTGGAGCACGGCCAACAGGGCAATCTTCGATGAGAGTTCAGCGCAAGCAGGAATGCAATGACTGGTCAGGACCGGCCTGTTTGCGACCGTCCCGAGCCCTGCGCCTGCTACGCCGAGGGTTAGCCGCCGACAAGGACAAGGCCTATTTCGAGGTCGAGATGGCCCTTCAGGACGATACCCACGCCGCTGGTTGCGGCTGCCAGCCCTGCCAGGTCAAGCGGGCCTGCCTACGGAAGGCGATGACACATCCGAGCGAACCGAGTGGAGTCGACCGGTATCGGCTTCTGACGGTCGCTGTACCTGAAAGCGGCGTGCCGGCTGCTGTAGACAGTCAGGGTGATACCCCACAGCCGGATTAAGCCCCCGGAGCATCAGGTAGCCCCGGGTGTTCTCGCAGGCGCGGAGGCGACCTCGGTCGCCGAGCCGGTGGCCCCGTTCACCTCGTCCACGACGATGAGCAGCGTCAGCTTCTGCCCCGGTCCTCCAGCCAGGGCGCTGGCTGCCGTAAGTCTGCACCAGTACCCCCTCCTGGGGCATGCGACGACGCTGGAAGCGGTGCTGCTGGGATCGTCGTCGCCGGGGAGCTTGGGGGGTGTGTGTATCATGAATCCCATGACGAACGACCTGGAACAGCTACGCGGCGAGGTCGAGCGGCTGGTCTACAGTTCGGAGGAATCTGGATTCACCATCTGCCGCCTTGTGGTTCCAGGCAGGGGCGACCTGGTGACCGTCGCCGGAACCATGCCGGGAATTCAGCCTGGAGAGCGGTTGCACCTGCAAGGCAGGTGGATAAATCATCCCGTCCATGGCTATCAGTTCCGGGCTGACAGCTACAGCTCCCAGCTGCCCGCCAGCGCCAATGCCGTGCGCCGCTACCTGGCCTCAAGCCTGGTGAAGGGCATCGGCCCGGTACTTGCCGGGAGGCTGGTGGACTGCTTCGGCGACGACACCCTGCGAGTGATCGATGAGCAGCCGGAGCGTCTGGCCGAGGCGCCGGGGGTCGGGCCCCGACGGCTGGAGAGCATCAAGCGGGCTTGGGAAGAGCAGCAGGAGATACGGGGCGTGATGCTGTTCCTGCAGGGCCACGGGGTCAGCGCCGCCTACTCCACGCGCATCTACAAGACATACGGCCAGGACGCGGTGAAGGTCGTTCAGGAGAACCCCTACCGGCTGGCCCAGGACGTGCGGGGGATTGGTTTCATCACCGCGGACAAGATCGCCCGGCAGATGGGGATAGACGAGCATTCGCCCCACCGGGTCCAGGCCGCCCTGGAGCACCTGCTGCTGGAGCGGGCCGGCGAGGGCCACGTATTCACCCCCAATGCTGAGCTGGTCCTGATGTGTCAAAGCCGTTTCGACCTCCCCGAGGAGTTGCTGCTGGCGGCGGTGGGAAGTCTGCGTAAGGCGGGACGGATCGTGCTGGATGGAGATGCCGTCTTCCTTCGGGGCTTCTATCTTGCCGAGCGAGCCGTGGCCGATTCCATCAGGACCCTGGTGACCAGCCCTGGGCAGCGGCGGGACTTCGACGCTCCGGCCGCCGTGGAGTGGGCCAGCCGCCGGATGGGAGTGGAGCTGACCGGGGAGCAGAGGCAGGCGGTCCAGGAAGCCGTGTCGCAGAAGGTCTTCGTTCTGACGGGCGGGCCTGGAACCGGCAAGACAACCATACTGCGCGCCGTGATATCGATCCTCGAGGCTCTTGGCCAGCGGGTGGCCCTGGCGGCCCCCACCGGGAGGGCGGCCAAGCGTCTGGGTGAGGCCGCTGGTCGGGAAGCCCAGACGCTGCACCGTCTGCTGGAGTTCAAGCCCGGGGAGGGCCGATTCGGACGAGACGCCGAGCGGCCCCTGGGCGCCGATGCCGTGGTGGTCGATGAGACCTCAATGCTGGACATCGTGCTGTGCCACCATCTGCTGCGTGCCGTGCCTGGGCACGCCTCGGTGCTATTCGTCGGAGATGCGAACCAACTGCCCTCCGTTGGGCCCGGCAAGTTCCTTGGGGACGTTCTCGAGTCCGGAGTTGTACCCTTCCTTCGTCTGGAGCGGATTTTCCGTCAAGGGGACCGGAGCGGCATCGTCGAGGCGGCCCACCGGGTCAACCAGGGCCGCCTGCCCTCTCTTGGCTCCAGCGACTCCCAGGGGGACTTCTACTTCGTCGAGGCCGGAGAACCGGAGGCAGCAGCCAATGCCGTCGTCCGCCTCTGCGCGGAACGCATCCCGGCGCGGTTCGGATTGCGCTCCATGAGGGACGTTCAGGTGCTGTGTCCCATGAACCGGGGAGACGTCGGCGTCCATCGGCTCAACGACAGGCTCCGGGAGGCCCTCAACCCGGTGGGAACCGAGGTAACACGCTTCGGACGGACTTTCCGGGTGGGGGACCGTGTGCTCCAGACGGTCAACAACTACGACAAGGATGTATTCAACGGCGATCTGGGCTGGGTAACCGGGGTGGACCACGCCGCCGGCCGGGTCACGGTGAGCTTCGAGGAAACCGGCGTGGACTACGATGTCTCGGAACTCGACGAACTGCAGCCCTCCTTCGCAATGACTGTACACCGGGCCCAGGGGAGCGAGTTTCCCGCGGTGGTGGTTCCGCTTTTGACGCAACACTACCCGATGCTGCAGCGCAACCTGCTGTACACCGCGATCACCAGGGGCAGGAAACTGGTCGTGGTTGTCGGAAGCCGCCGGGCGTTGGCCATGGCGGTGCGCAACGACCGTCCCGGGGAGCGCAACTCGATGCTCAGAGTCCGGCTTTCGGGGACGGAGACAGGAAGCAGAATGGCATTCCCTGAAGGTGGCTTCGAGCGACTCGGCGTCCTGTAGGCCGCTGAAAGCCCTGGGCCGGCGAGATGCCACGCCCGGCATTTCCCGGAGCAGAGTTGCGCTCCCTGAAGCGCCACACGAGACGGGTGCAGCCGGAGGCCCGCCTGGTGGCCCAGGTTCATCCGGCGGAGCCGATGCGGGACTTGCCTGTGCCGCACACAGTGCAGACAGCGCGAAGGGCGGGGCGTCCGTTCTTCAGGGTCACCTGTTCAACATCCCTCGAGCCGGTCTTGGCCCGGCACTTCAGGCAGTAGATTTCAACGGATTCGGGGGGCGTGGCCATAATCGAAGGCTCCTGTTCCGGAGGCTGCCAGGATTATAGCCAAAAGAAACCCTCCCGCCGGATGCGGCTACAGGACCGGCCAGACGGGCCGGTCCTTGCACTCGGAAATTGCCCGCATTCTCCCGGGAGCTACGGGCCGGCGTGGATGGACTAGATAACCCGGTCTCCCTGACCCTGGCGTGGACTGGCTGTCCGTCTCACCCGCCGCCCCGGGCAGCGGGGTCAACATCACGCGCCAACGGGGAGTTTCCTTGGACGCCTCGACCAGGAGTTCCTCGAGCGGAACATCGATGTCGATATCGTCGAATTCGAAGTTGAAGGCAGCTTTCACGTGGGCCGGGCAGACGAGGCCCGCCGTGGCGTTGTTCTCCCGTCCCACTCGCCTCAGCTCCTCGCGTTCGGCGAGGGTCATCTTCCGCTGGTAGTGGCAGCCAGCGATGGCGCATTTGACCGACACTTTTCTGGCCATTCCCCCAATATTACAACAACAGCCCAGGGGGTCGGACATGCGCGCAGGGTATTCAGCGTCAACCTCTATCTTGGTTGCGGCGAAGGAACAATCCCTGCACCCAGATAGTCCTGGGCAAAGACTTGCACACCGGAAAGGGCCGTTGAACGTTGAAAACGCGGTTCGCACAACCGGTCCTCTGACTGCCGGACGTAACTCGGGGGCAGAACGGACCCCGTCTGCGAGCCGTTGGCGACCGAAGGCAATAACGTTTCTTTTGAGGGGTAATCACCCTTCGTCCGCTGGATGGTGTGGCTCAAGCCCTCACTCCTGGACGGGTGGTTTTTGCCATTGGCGCTCCTACGGGCACAGCACAGCCACCGTTACCGGTGGATTCCAACCGGACGCCAGGCGCGTAAACCGGCCGGGTCATTGACTCCACCGCGGCGGGTGCGGAGGCAGGCAATCCCCCGACGTGTGCTAGTATTCGGACGCGCCACCCCACCGCGGACCAGCAAACACGGGGAGCGAATCGAGATGAGAACGCCACGCCTTTTCCTGGGGATCTTTGCCTTTGCGCTGATTCTTCTGTGCCTGCTGCTGGCCTGCGGCGGCTCTGATGAACTGGCGGATGGGCCATCCTCGGACCCGACCACCGCCAAGGAAGAGGGAGTTTCCTGGATTTTCAAGGAGCCCATCCCCCTATTCGATACCAGCCTAATTAGTCGGTTCCCCACCGTGAACTGGGAGCGCGTCACCTATCTCCTCTATTGGCCCCTCCGGATTTCCGTCTTTGCCCTGCTCGCCCTGCTTCTCATCGTCTCGCGCATCCGCAAGTCCCGCCGGCCGGCCGCCGCCGACTACCCCCAAGTGCCCGAGGGTTTGACCACGCTCCCCAGCGACCTTCCCGCCCCGGCGGTGTCGGTGCTAGCCAGCCGGAAGGTAGGCCCGCAAACCTACCTGTCCATCCTCGTGGACATGCTCCAGAAGGGCAACTTGACCATCACCGGCGGTTACGGCGATTTCGAGGAGGCCAGGAAATATCAATCCCGCGTCTGGTTTGCCCGACAGTTCGAACCCGATCAGCCATGGGAAAAGGAGGTCTACAGCGCTCTGACCTTTCACTCTGACTCAGATTTTCTGAAGTCACAATCAGATGACCTGAAGTCAAGTTTCGACGGGCGGCGGAAAGCCATTGCCACCCATCTGGACGAGTGCCTGCGGTCCCGGGGCATTTTTGATGAACCCCCCTTGCAGGTCATGGCAGACCGGGGCCAGGGTTGGGTGGCGAGAACCGCGTGGGTTTTGGCCACAGTAATATTGGCCGCGGGCGTGGGCCTTTGGGTCAACCTCTGGCTGCCCTGGTGGGCCGGCGTAGCCATCGGATTCCCGATAGCGTGTGTTTTCCTACTCTACGCTATTGACGACATCTCAGGACGCCTTAACCCGACTCCGGCCGGGGCCCTCGAGATTAGCCGATGGTGGTCCTTCGCAGGATCGATCAGGGACGGCCTGGTCGCCCCAACTCTGGACCCCAGCCAGCCCGATCCCATGCTGCCGTACGCCGTGGCCCTGAACCAAGCGGGACAGTGGATCAACGATATCAACGCTGTTCCGCCATGGTTTCTTCCCGACGGGCCCAGGGAACAGACCCGACAGGGCCGCCATGGCGCCTACCGCAATTTCATCGGCGCCGACTCCTGGGATCTGGACGGAGGCCCCAAAACCAAGACCTTCTCTCATAGGAGCAGCGGTGGAGGCGGCGGTGACGGCGGCGGCGGGAGCTAAATTCTCTCACCCTCTGCCAGGCCGCCCTCCACGAGGCCAGAATATTGAGAACATTCTTCTGCCAACCGTCGCCCAAGATGTACGACATGCAAGATGATAGTGGGTGGTTTGGGTGATGGAGTCGGTGGAAGGAAAATTCACGCCTTCTTCGCGGCCTCCTTCGGCCGCAAGCAGTGGCGGGAGCACAGCCGGAACTATCTTCAGGGGCTGCTGGTGCAGGCTGGGGAGCGGCGCAACGCCGAGAACCTGTCGGAATCGGTGGGCATCTCGGCCCGGGCGATGCAGCGTTTTCTGACCGAGGCCCGGTGGGACGATGCCGCGGTCATCGGTCGTCTGCAGGAATACCTGGCCCCCAGGCTGGCTCACCCCGAGGCGGTGTGGGTGTTGGACGGCAGCGACTTTCCCAAGCAGGGACGGAAGTCGGTGGGGGTAGCCCGGCAGTACTGCGGCAGGCTGGGGAAGGTGGCCAACTGCCAGGCGGGGATGTTCCTGGCCTACGTCAGCCCGCTGGGACAGGCATTGGTGGACAAGGGGCTGTATCTGCCCGAGAGTTGGATCTCCGACCAGGACCGGTGTGCGGCGGCGGGTGTGCCCGAGGAGCGGCTGAGCTACCGGTCGAAGACGGAGTTGGCCTTGGAGCTGCTGGAGCGGGCCCTGGGGTTGGGCCACCTCAAGGCCGGATGGGTTGCCGGGGACGACGCCTTCGGGATGTCGCCGTCCTTTCGGGAGTCCCTGGCGGGCCTGGGGATGCGCTACGTGCTGGACGTTCCGGGCAGCACTCCGGTCTGGCCCCTGGAGTTGGCTTGGACCAGTCCGGGGTCTCAGGGGTCCGGGCGCCCCCGCAAGCCCAGGCTCAGGGACGGGCAGCGTCGTACCATGGAGCAGCGCAGTGGCGAGTTGCCGGATAAGGCTTGGCGGGAGATAACGGTGGCCCAGGGAAGCCAGGGACCGCGGAGCTATATGTTCAGCGCCCAGCGGGTGCGGGTAACCCGGAAGGGCAAGCCGGGCCAGGAGGCATGGGCCGTCTACCGCCGAAACCTGGACGGCAGCGAGCCTCGCTACTACCTGTCCAACGCTGCCGAGGATACTCCCCTGGAGACCCTGGCCTATGTGGGCGGTTCCAGGTGGCCCATTGAAACGGAGTTCGAGACGGAAAAGGGCGACGTGGGCCTGGACGAATACGAGACCCGTAGCTGGTCCGGCTGGCATCACCACATAGCCATGTGCCTGCTGGGTGGAGCGTTCCTGCTGGGCCTGCAGCAGGACTGGGGGGAAAAAGATGCCCCGGATCACCCGTCCCCAGGTGTACCGGGTGGTGCGGGAAATGCTGCCCCGGGAACGGTTCGGACCGGAGGAGTTGCTGCTGTGGCTGGAGGATACGCAGCTACGCAACGAGCGGGCGCGCCGCTCCCACCAGAGACGCCGCTCCGCCCACCGTGAAGGCAGGATGGAGCCACCACCTTAAACGCGTCGTTGTAGTCCCCGAAGCGACCGACAGAGTCCGTGCGCGCCTGCACCGGGCTCGCCCGAAACGGACAGGGAAATCCTGGTCACCGTCTACAATGCCCTGGACGGGCCAAACTGGGAGGACAGCGGAAACTGGCTGACCGAGGCTCCGTTGGGCGAATGGTCTGGAGTCACAACCGACGACAACGGCCGCGTGATTTGGTTGCAGATGGGGGGGACAGGGACTAGGCAGGAGTTGAGCGGGGAGATACCCCTAGAGCTGATTGACCTCGGAGCATTGGAAATACTGGGCCTCAACGACTATAGCGGGGGTTTAAGGGGGGAGATTCCACCTGAATTTGGCAACTTCCCCAACCTGGAATACCTGTCCCTCGGTGGCAGCGGATTAACGGGGGAGATTCCCCCGGAGCTGGGCAACCTTTCCAACCTGACGAATTTGTGGATCGAGGGGAACGGGTTGACCGGGGGGATTCCCTCGGAGCTGGGCAACATGGCCAGCCTTTCCGACCTGGTGCTCCGTGGTGAGGGGCTTAGTGGGGGGATACCGCCTGAACTAGGCAACCTCAAGCTTCTGTATGGCCTAGATATCTCTGGCACCCAGTTGGGCGGGGCGATACCACCAGAGTTGGGCAACTTTCCCCATCTGACGGAGTTACGCCTTTCGGGTAACGAATTGAGCGGCGAGATACCGCCGTGGCTGGGCAACCTCTCGGCCCTAATAGGTCTGAGCCTCAACGGCAACCAGCTGAGCGGGGCGATACCTTCCGAGTGGGGAACCTTCTACAGGCTGGAATCGCTGAACCTCAGCGGAAACCAGTTGAGCGGGGCGATACCTTCCGGGTTGGGCGACATCGATACCCTGGAAAGTCTGAATCTACACGAAAACCAGATAAGCGGGGAGATACCAGCCGAGTTGGGTAACCTCGATAACCTGAAGAGTCTGACTCTACACGAAAACCAGCTAGGCGGGGAGATACCTTCCGAGGTGTGGAACATGCTTGAGCGGGAAGTCGAGATCGAGATCCATGGCAATGATTTCCCGTGTCTAACGGGTGGGTTGCGCCACCTATATATCGATCAACGGGCCAACTGTTGAGTCCCAGGTGTGCCACTTCTCTCGACTCTGCGGGGATCGCACGTGGTTTGCCCAAGGGAGATGCCGGCGGAGCTGGGCAGCCTCTCCAACCTGACAGAACTGTGGCTTAACGGCAACGCCTTGAGCGGGGAGATACCGCCGGAATTGGGCAACCTCGCCAACCTGACATTGCAGATCCTCTACGGCAACGACTTCAGCCTGTGCGCGCCAAGCAGCCTGGAAGACCAGGTGTCTTACTCTGACCTTGGCGGCTTGCCCTGCTGCTGAAGCCACGCGCCCTCAGCCGGGGACGGAAGGCATATCGTCCTGTAGGCGCTCCCGGCACGTCTTGGCTATTGCGCGTGGCGCTGTCGAGATACCGGTATCTAAACCAATACCAAGGTGGGATGTGCATTTCGGGGAGATTGACGATGACCGAAAGGACTCCACGGCACCTCATATCACCTTTAGGCCCCAACTGGGCGGGCACCGATAGTGCGGTCTAGCGATATGTACATTTCACCTTGGCTTTAGTTTAGTACGGAGCCAGCCCCTTGCTCATGGCAAGCCTGTCGAACCAGCTGAACGAGAGGATACCGTTGGAGCTCGGCAGCCTTGTCAATCCGTAGTTGATCAACGACAATTAGTCTTGCCGGTGGCGACGACTATTTTTGCCGGTCACATGTGGTAATCATCCGGTACAGGAGGTGCCGGATTGGTTACGGATCAGCAAGTCGCATTACTGAGGCAAAGACAGATGGAAGGAAAGAAACAACAGACGGCGGCGGCCATGGCGGGGATGAGCGAGCGGTCGGCGCGGAAGTGGCAGTGTGGCCCGTTGCCCTCGGAGACCAAGACCGAGCGCCGGTGGCGCACGCGCCCCGACCCCTTTGACGGCGTCTGGGAGGAAGAAATCCTGCCCCTGCTCAGGGGCGAGGCCGCCGGCAGGCTCAGGGCAACGACAATTATCGAGTGGCTGGAGGAGAAATCCCCCGGCCGGTTCAGCGCCTCCCAGCTCCGCACCCTGCAACGCCGGTTACAGGACTGGCGGGCACTCAACGGTCCGGATCAGGAGGTCTACTTCCCCCAAGAGCATCCACCTGGCCGGGAGGCGCAGCTCGACTTCACCCACTGCAACTCTCTGGGAGTAACCATCGGCGGCCGGCGCTACCGCCACCTGCTGTTCCAGCTGGTGTTGAGCCATTCAGGGTGGCGCCACGCCGAGGTGGTTGCCGGCGAGACCTTTGTGGCCCTGAAGCAGGGACTGCAGAACGCGCTCTGGGAACTGGGCGGCGCGCCCCAGGTCATACGCTCCGACAACACCTCGGCCCTCACCCATGAGATAAAGCGCAGCCGCGGCCGGGCCCTCAACGACAACTACGCCGAGCTCCTGGAGCACTACGGGCTCGAGGCCACGCTGATCAATTCCGGGGAATCCCACGAGAATGGCGTGGCCGAGCAGGCTCATTACCGGTTGAAGGACGCTTTGGACCAGGCCCTGATGCTGCGGGGCAGCCGGGACTTCGATTCCGCCGAGTCCTACACCGGCTTCGTCAGGAAGGTGGTTGAGCGGCGCAACCGCCTGGTGCAAGGGAAACTGGAGCAGGAACGCCCACGTCTCCAGTGCCTGCCCCCAGCTCCGGTGCCGGAGTACGTCAACCACCAGGCCCGGGTGCGCAAGTGGAGCACCATCCAGGCAGCCGGACGGACCTACACCGTACCCTCCCGGCTCATCGGGAAGGAGGTGCAGATACGCCTGTACGCCGAGCGTCTGGAAGTGTACTACAAGGGCCACTTGGTGGAACGCATGGAGCGGGTGCGCGGTGAAAGGGAGGCCAACGTCAATTACCGCCACGTCATCGGCTCCTTGGTGCGCAAACCCGGGGCCTTCGCCCGCTACCGGTTCCGTGAGCAGATGTTTCCCACCATGACCTTCCGCTTGGCCTACGACGCCCTCAAGAGGTGGCGTGGCGAGCGGGCCGACGTGGAGTACGTGCGGATCCTGCACCTTGCGGCGACAACTATGGAGTCCACGGTGGACAGTGCTCTGGCCCTGCTGCTGGAGGCCGGTGAGCCCTTCGACTATGCCACAGTCAAGGAACTGGCGAACCCGGCTTCGCCGCGGGCGCCGGTGTTGAGCCTTTCCGGGATGCCGGACCTGAGGATCTACGACTCCCTGCTGGCGGGGGTGGCCTGATGATGGACGCCAACGACATTCAGGTCCGGATCGGGGTGCTGTGCCATCAATTCCGGTTGCCCACCATGGGGGCGCAGTCGGTGTCCCGATTCACCGCCGCCGGGCACGGCGACGCCCTGGAGACCCTGCTGGAGGTGCTGGAGCAGGAGGCCGAGGACCGGAGGCAGCGCCGCATCGGCCGGCTGCGCACCGCGTCCAGACTGCCGGCGGGCAAGACCTGGGAGACCTTCGAGCACGACCGGGTGCCCCTGGCTCTGCGGCAGCAACTGGGCGAGCTGTCTGACGGCAGCTTCGTCGACCGCGGCGTCAACGTGCTGGCCTTCGGACTGCCCGGCACCGGCAAGACCCATGCACTGTGCGCCGTGGGCCACCGGCTGGTGGAATCGGGACGCTCGGTGCTCTTCGCCCCGGCCTACCGGCTGGTGCAGGACCTGCTCGCCGCCAAGCGCGACCTAGCGCTGCCGCGACAACTACGAAAGCTCGACAACTACGACTTCCTGCTGCTGGACGACCTGGGGTACCTGCCCCAAGGGGCCGAGGAGTCCGAGGTGCTCTTCACGCTCATCGCCGAACGCTACGAACGCCGGTCCCTGGGCATCACGTCCAACCTGGTCTTCTCCCAGTGGGAGCACATCTTCGCCAACCCAATGGCCACGGCGGCGGCCATCGACCGGGTGGTCCACCACTCGGTCATCCTGGAATTCGACGTGCCCAGCTACCGCACCGGAGTGGCCCAGCAGCGCAGCCAGAAACAGGGGGTGAACCGGCAAGAATAATTGACGGAACCGGCAAAAGTAGTTGACGCTGAACAGTAGTCCCTGTATCCCCGGGGGAACCAGTTGAGCGGGTGCTTGCCAACCGGGGGCTATTATCCGGGCCCACCGGGCCGTCCAACCACGACCCACCAACACATGGAGTGAATCGTAATGAGAACGTCACGACTTTTCCTGGGGGTCTTTGCCCTGGCACTGCTTATGCCGTTGTTGCTGGCCTGCGGCGGCTCCGATGAGCCGACGGATGCGCCGTCATCGGGACGGGCCACCGCCGAACCAACAGACATGCCGGACCCTGAACGGGCCACCGATGAGCCGGAGACACCGGCCTCCCCCGCACAGACGCCTACCACGACAGGGTCAGGGGACGCGCCCACCGCCACCGATACGCCTGTACCTGCGGCTGCGACAGCGCCGCCCGCGGCCTCCGGCTCCGTGGAAACGTACCGGGAAGCCCTGGTTGCCCTCTACAACGCAACGAACGGTGAGAACTGGAATAAAAGCGACAACTGGCTGAGCGACGCGCCTCTCTGGGAATGGGCTGGTGTCACCCTCGCTGACGACGACGGGCGCCTTATATTATGGCTGGACCTCAGCGGCAACGGCTTGAGCGGGGAGATACCGGCGGAGCTGGGCAGCCTCCCCAACCTGACAAGGCTGACCCTCCTCGGCAACGACTTGAGCGGGGAGATACCGGCGTGGTTAGGCAGCCTCTCCAGCCTGAACCGCCTGAACCTCTCCTACAACTCCTTGAGCGGGGAGATACCGGCGGAGTTGGGCAGCCTCTCCAACCTGAGAGAGCTGTACCTCAGCAGCAACGAGTTGAGCGGGGAGATACCGGCGGAGTTGGGCAGCCTCTCCAACCTGGTAACGCTGGACCTCGACAACAACTCCTTGAGCGGGGAGATACCGCCGGAACTGGGTAACCTCCCCAAGCTGACACGTCTGTACCTCCATGAGAACGAGTTGAGCGGGTGCGTGCCAAGCAGCTTGGAAGACCAGTTGAACCTTAACTACTCTGACCTTGGCGGCCTGCCCTTCTGCTGAAGCCACGCGCCCTCAGCCGGGGACGGACGGCATATCGTCCTGTAGGCGCTCCCGGCGCGTCTTGGCTATTGCGCGTGGCGCCGCCCGTCCCCATATCAAGTACGGAGGTTGCCCCCTGTTCATGGTAAGCCTGTCGAACCAGCTGAGCGGGGAGATACCGCCGGAATTGGGCAACCTAGCAAACCTGACACGGCTGAAGCTCGCAGATAACCAACTGAGCGGGTGTTTGCCAAGCAGGCGGAACGGAAGGCGAATCGCCGACGGGTGAGATCGAAATCGAATACTGGGTAGGAGTCGAGGACCCTCTTGGCGCGAAAGGTCAGAGGACTGTTCGAGGTTTCCGGACAAGATCACACCGGCGAGTTGAATACCGTCAGGTCGGAAGCGTCCCTGATTTTCTCAGATTATGGCAAGCCCGTGAACATCCAGGAGCCCTGGCCGCTGGCCCCCTCCGGCGTCGAGAAAAAAGGAGCAGACTTTATGGAACTACGGGAAGCAGTCAAATCCGGTTTAGACAACCTGACCAACTTCGAGGGACGGGCGACCCGGTCGGAGTTCTGGTGGTACTGGGCAGCAATTGCCGTCCCGGCCATCATCCTGTCCATGATATTTTCATCGTTCATCCCCCTCGTGGGGGCGCTCATCGGGCTGGCCGCGACCGGGCTCGCCTTCTCAGCGGCCGTGCGGCGACTGCACGATTCCGGACGACCCGGAATGTGGATGGTGCCTTTCGTCGTCGTGACCTCCTTGCTTACCCTTGTGGCCTTTATCGCCCTGTTTTCGGGGGCTTGGGTGCTGGCGCTCCTGGCGAGCTATGTGGGAGCGCTCATCCAGATAGTCGTGGGCTTGGTGGTGCTGTACTTTTTGGTCCAGCCAAGCGATACCGGCTCCAACCGGTACGGTCCGCTGAGGGCATAGCGGGTGTGGGGCCACCGCGTAAAGGCTCCCGCAGAGATACAACTATGAGAATTCCCGCAAAGTCTTGACGATGCTTTCATAAGCAACAATCCCGCAGTGCAACCCGGGGATGGGAGGGAGAGCCCGAGCAGACCTCAACGGGCCAACTGCACCACAATCTGAAATTCAGGATTTTGTAAAAAGCCGAGCCGAAAGGATGTGGAATTATGAACGCCACCTTGTTTAGGTCCGCGATCCTCCTTGCGTGTGTCCTGATGTCCATTGTGCTGTTGGCTGCCTGCGGAGGTGGCGGCGGAAGTGAAGACATCGCGGAACAAACGTGGGACTGCATGGCCGAGAACGCCGAGAACCCTGAAATTTTCGAGCAAAGCATGCTCATGATGCTTCCCACGGCGAGCAACCTTGAAGAGGCGAAGGAGATGTACATCTACGTGAGTTCGGTCGCCCCGATAGAAGAACTGAAGGTGGCCCGCGACGAAGCCTGTGGCTCAAACTAGCTGACCCCCTTCTCCAGCGGGAAAGCACCTGCTTCGGGCGCTTGCGCGAGCTGAAGATGATTGTAGACCTGCTGTCCCGGGGAGGCGGTCACCGTATTCACTGCTTGGTCAGCGACACCGCCGGGTACGGCAGCCTCAGCCGCCGCGACCGCATCGTCGAGACCGTCGGCAGGGAACTGCTCGCCATGATGTCCTGGATGGCCCCCAAGTAATGGCCGGCAACCGGTGTTCGGTGGCCGGCGGGTGGTAGAAGACACCCCATACAGATAGGAGGTAGCGCGATGGCTATGCAGAACAAACGGAGCGTGATCGACACCCGTTGCAAGGAGCTCCAGCCCGGCTGGGGTCCCAAGGAGCACGACGGCGAACTCCAGATGCTCTTCGACGCGCTGAACGATGACGAGAGCATCGAGGCCCTCGTGGGCTGCGTCTGGGGACCGGAAAACGCGTTCGGTCCCAGCGCCAGCCGGTGGGACAGGATGATGCAGTACGACGGCATAGCCGTTGTAACCGGAGGCCGGGTCGTTTTCCTCACAAGGCGCGGCATGAACAAGCTCACCACCGAGATGCCGCTTCATGCCCTGAAATCGGTCGACGTAGACGGCGAGGGCGAAGTGACCCTCACCGGACGGAGCTACAGCGGGTGGCATGGCGCCGGCAACCCCGGGGCCTTCAGGATGCGAGACGTTCAGGATGGCAACGCCCGGAATTTCGCCGACCGGGTGGGGGAACTCCAGGCCGCTCCGCCCCCACCGGCCACGCCCGCTTGGTCTGCAGCATCAACCGGGGCGAACACAACGCCGCCTCCGGCGAGCCGCTACGCCGGTATGGGCAAGGAGGAGCGGGTCGATGCCCAGTGGCGGGAACGCTCCACCATGTGGGGGCGAAATGACCCCAGCGTGCCGGAGCGTCTGATAGCAGGGCTGCTCAACTTTTTCACCGGAGAGAATCTCACCACCTACCCAGGTGAACTCCGCATCCTCAAAGAGGTCCTGGAAGACGGCGAGAACATCGAGTACTGGATGGGCGGCCGATGGGGTGACGCCACAGAGTTCACCACTCTGAGACACGTGGCGGGCCGGATGGCCATCGGCGCCGTTTTAAACGCCACCACCGGGGTGGGAGGGATGGGTATGGGGGCCCCGGCGCCTTGAACTCGGGGTTCACAACGGAGTCGTCGTGGCCACCGACCGGCGTGTCCTCATGCTGAACTCCGGCATGGTCTCAAGAGACGTGGTCGAGGTTTCCTACCAGGGCCTGGAGGTGGACTATAACGAGGGGCTGACCTGCTCGGGATTGAAGTTCTCCGGGAGCACGGACGAGGATTACGCCTACTACCTCGACCACAACGGCAAGAGGGATATAAGGAGCCGGGCCAGGCCGCTGTTCGAATGCGTGCTCCGGCAAGTTCACGCCGCAGCCAACCCGGCCGGCGCCTGACCGGGGCAGGGAAAGGCAGATGGCGCACCGGGTGAAATTCAGCCGGGAGGGAGCAATCATGGCGTCGCGAGAGAAGGTGCGCCAGATTGACGCACAGTGGCAGGCGTTGCAGCCCGGCTTGGGCAGGAAGAACCACAACGGTGAGCGCAAGATGCTCCACGAAGAGTAATGGCCGGTGGCGAGAACATCGAGCGCCTGTCGGGCGGCTGGAAGCTTTCCCTATGGGGGAGCCACGACCGGGACATCGTCGCGGCCACAGGCCGCCGCGTGGTCTGCCTGAACAAAGGCCGGATCAGCAATAACGTGGCCCAGATTCCCTACTGTGGACAACGAAATTGTGAGCGAGACCGGACCTGAGGAGGTCAGGATCACCAGAACCAGGCTGGACTTCGGGATCATGAACACCTTTGAGATACGTCAGTTGGTCTGCGCGGCCGCTCCCTTTTCCAGCCTTGTCCACTCGCGCCTGCTGACCGACGTAGCGTCACTGGAGGCGGCGTTCTCTCACGTCCTGGACAGCGAAGAGCATTGAATACTGGATGCGCTGCTCCGCAGGCAAGAGAACATCTGGAGAAAGGGCCGGACACTGTGGCGAGCGCAGAGGGATGGATAGATGGTAGGAGTTGGATACATCTGTAGAACGGCGCATCGCTGCTGCAACCGACCGCCGCTCGTTTTCGTATGCCTGGGCATCTTCGGCGAAAACGTGAACGAGCTGTCATACGGTGAATAGGAGATAGCATCATGACAACACCGTTCCAACCCGCATCGACCCCCTATTTCGGCGCCGACTCGGTAGACGCCATCTTCACAGCCGCCATGACCCGGCTATACATGTGGATGACAGCCGGGTTGGTCCTCACCACAGTCGTCGGCTTCGCGGCCTATCAGGTGGGTATCGGATTCTTCGGCTTTCTGATTGCCCTCGTGCTGTGGATCGGAATCCTGTTTGGGATGCGCTGGGCCTCGGATAGGGCGCCCGTGCCGGTTCTGCTGGGACTCTACTTTACGTTTACCGCTGTGGGCGGGGTGATGTTGTCCGGGGTAGCGGCCTACCGGGTCGAAACGCTTCTGTTTGCGCTGGCGCTGACGGGAGGCGTATTCGTCGCGATGAGCGTGATCGGGCTGACCACGAAGAAAGACCTGACCAACTGGGGGCCCATCCTCGGGTTCGCCCTGTTGGGCCTGGTCGTCATGATGATAGTCAACATCTTCATCGGGTCGAGCTTCATCGGCTGGGTGGTCACTCTTTTGCTCTTGCCTATATTTCTGGGCTTGACAATCTACGAGACCAAACAGGTTAAGGAATTGGCCCAAGAAGCCGCCGCAGAAGGCGACGAAGAGGCTGCGGGCAAGATAGCGATAATGGGGGCCGTGGGACTGTACCTGAACTTCATCAACCTGTTCCTGATTATCCTGAGAATTACGGACTTTTTCGGCGGCGACGACTAGTGTTACAACAACGATTTATCCCGCAGGATGATTATCGCGACCGATTTTGATCTGAACCGTGCTGCCGTGAGCGTACCGCGATTTCTCGCTCGTGGCCGAATACAAAGGATCAGACGCCATATTTGGCAATCCGTCTGCGAAGAATGATGGAGGTCAGATCCAAGCTGCTTCCACATAATGGGCTTGTGTGAACCGGCGTTGTGCGTGGAATTACTGACAGTCAGGCCTTGTGGGGAGAAGGACGGAAAAGGTATCGTCAAATCCTCACTCTTCCCACGAGGGCTTCGGCCATGAAGAACGCAAAGTGCAGGTGCTGCGATCATGCCGCCGACGCCGGCGCTTACTGCAGCTCGTGCGCCGCGGGCATCATGGCCAAGGCCCTCAACCCCTTCTACGGGGGACGGAGAAGGAAGCCCCCCCGGCCGGAGCCGCCCAGGCCCTCCGCTCCCTCCACTCAACACCGGCTCTTCCAGTAACCCCGTACGTACAATTGTACGCTGACTCCTTCCAGCAGATACCGGGAAGACAAGCTCGTCTGGACTTCGTCCCAGAACACGAGCATTAAACCTTCCTGAAGACGCGAGACGAAGCACCATAG